>NZ_CP103058.1:0-4280889 GCF_048298425.1 Marinobacter sp. MA | reverse complement strand
ACTGTTTGGCACGACAGCCTGCTCCCGATAACCCTGAAATGTCTCTGAACGGACAAGGGACTTCCTGTCCAGTGAGATGACCCCGGATTCTAACCCGACCGGCCTGTCAGTGAAAGAGCCAAAGCCGGTTCATGAACAGCCTGTGGAAATTAATCTCCTTAAATTTCATATTTTTACAAACTTACCTACAACCTTGTGTACAGAAAATATCTTCTCGAGAAGTTACCCACAGCCCTGTGTGTACAGGCCGGGTTTAACCCTGTGAGGAACCCCGGGACGCAAACGGGGATAACTTGAATGAATCCACCAAACCCGACTTACCCACATTCCGCCCTGCGATCGTCCACAGAACTCAGGGCGCCTTATCAATACCCTTATAAACCTTTCAGTGATCTGTTTTTAAATAATTTTTTTGGCTTATCCACAAAAACCCTCGATGCTAATAACAGTAATAATTAATCCTTAAAAGAATTCTAAAAAGACTTACTGAATTTATTACCTGGCCAAGGCGTTGCGGAATTACCAGCATGCGCACAACCCACTAGCAATAAGCATTGAATTCCCACCGGTATTTGCATAGAATGCCGCTCCTGTTTTGGCTGTTCATTTTCCAGCCAGTTACTGAATTTCCAACTTACGAATTGTGAGATCATCACCATGAAAAGAACGTTTCAACCAAGCGTCCTGAAGCGTAAGCGCGTTCACGGTTTCCGTGCCCGTATGGCCACTGCCAACGGTCGCAAGGTTATTTCCCGTCGTCGTGCCAAGGGCCGCGCACGTCTGTCCGCGTAAGCTCTGATTGCCTCATGAAGGCTTTGAGTTTCCCGAAATCACATCGTCTCCTGCGACCAGCTGATTACGGCAAAGTCTTCAACGACGTGCAGCTGAAGGTTCCACACCGGAATTTTCTGATCCTGGCAACACCGAACAACCTCGGTCACGCCAGGATCGGTTTGATCTTCTCAAAGAAGAACCTGAAGCTTGCTGTCCAGAGAAACCGGGTTAAACGCCAGGTCAGAGAAAGCTTCCGGCACCAGACGGATCTACCCGGTCTCGACCTGGTAGTTCTGGGACGCCAAGGGCTGGTTTCCCTGGACAACCCGTCGCTGAGGACGTCCATGGACGATCTCTGGCGACGTCTCAAGAAAAAGTACGCTCAATCTCAGCCATCTTTGGCAGCGACATCAGAGACTGCCGGTCGAGGAACGGGTTAATGCGTAAGCTCCTGCTTCTGCCCATCCGCTTCTACCAGTACGCAATCAGTCCACTGATGGCCAGCCACTGCCGCCACTACCCCACCTGCTCACAATACGCCGTTGAAGCCATAACCCACCATGGCGCGCTTAAAGGATTATTTCTCGCAATCCGGCGTCTGTTAAGGTGTCATCCCTGGGCGGAAGGCGGTTATGATCCAGTACCGGGAACCGCAGACCCCCGAAGTCAGGAAGCCGTCGCAAACTGCGTACACGCTGATCATTCCCACACAACAACCCAGACCAGACAGTAACTCTATGGATATTCAACGCATCGTATTATTTGCCGGCCTGGCTATTGTCAGTTATCTGATGGTGCTTGCCTGGAATGAGGACTACCACCAGCAGCCGCAGACGGCTCAAGTCGCTGAATCCCAGCCTTCACAGTCGAACGGCAGCATGGCCGGTTCAGACGATATGGTGCTCCCGGAAGACAATGCAGCGCAGGTGGACGGTGATGGCGAATTCACGACTCCGGAAACGGGACAGGCTGTAGTCAGCTCAACGGAAAACAACACCACGGTCAGTAATCAGTTCATCACGGTTCGCACCGATGTGTACGATCTGCAGATTGATCGGGTGAGTGGCAACGTCGTGAAGGCTCAGCTACTCAACTACGACAAGTCGCTTAACAGCAAAGAACCGCTCACACTCCTGAACAATACCCAGAACCGTCTTTACGTTCTGGAAAGCGGCCTGATCGGTCGTGATGGTCCTGACAGCCGTAAGAACGGCTCCGCTCCTGTCTACAGTACCGAAGCCTCCGGCTATGAGCTGGCTGAAGGTAACAACCAACTTCAGGTTGACTTGACTTACACCACCGATAACGGCGTCGAGATCACCAAGCGCTATCTGTTCGAGCGCAACAGTTATGAGATTGGCGTCAAGTACCTGGTAAACAATCAGTCCAGTGACAATTGGCAGGCCAATTTCACCGGCAAGATCGTCCGTGACCAGTCTCCGGACCCGACCTCCCAGACCAGCATGGGCATCCAGGCTTTTCTTGGGCTGGTGATCAGCTCACCTGAAGACCCGTACGAGAAGTTTGATTTCAGCGACCTGCAGGAAACCCAGATCAACCAGTCGGTTACCAACGGTTGGCTGGCATTCCTCCAGCATTACTTCCTGTCTGCCTGGGTACCCGAGCGGGACATTCCAGCCCAGTTCCAGACCACGCGTCGTGGCAACAACTATGTAATGGGGTTTGTCTACCCGGCAACCAGCGTGGCGCCGGGTGAGACCGCCGAGGTTGGCGCCCGCGCCTACGTCGGTCCCAAGATTATTGATCGTCTCGAGAGCCTCGCGCCAAACCTTGACCGTACCGTTGATTTCGGCTGGTTGTTCTTCATCTCACTGCCATTGTTCATCATTCTGGAATGGTTCCATGGTCTGGTTGGCAACTGGGGCGTCGCCATCATTCTGCTGACGGTCCTGGTGAAGGCGGTGTTTTTCCATCTGTCCGCCACCAGTTACAAATCCATGGCCAAGATGCGCGCAGTCGCGCCGCAGCTGACCCGGCTAAAGGAACTGTACGGTGACGACCGACAGCGCATGTCCCAGGAAATGATGGCTCTGTACAAGCGGGAGAAGATCAATCCGCTCGGCGGCTGCTTGCCGATCCTGGTGCAGATGCCGGTGTTCATTTCCCTGTACTGGGTTCTGTTCGAAAGTGTTCAGCTGCGCCATGCGCCGTTCATGTTGTGGATTCAGGATCTGTCGGTGATGGATCCCTACTTCATCCTGCCGATCCTGATGGGTGCCAGTATGTTCCTGCAGATGAGCCTGAACCCGACGCCGCCGGACCCGATGCAGGCGAAGATCATGAAGATGATGCCGTTGATTTTCACGGTGTTCTTCCTGTGGTTCCCGGCAGGTCTGGTTCTGTACTGGCTGGTGAACAACATTCTGTCCATTGCCCAGCAGTGGTACATTACCCGCAAGATCGAAACAGAAATGGCCGGCAAGAAGCACTGACCGGTGCCCTAACCGACCCGGCAAAGGCTCCTGTGTGGAGCCTTTGTTGTTTTCAGCCTGTGGAAAAAGCATGAGCCAGAGTTCTGACACCATCGCAGCCATTGCCACCGCGCCGGGACAGGCCGGTGTCGGCATTGTTCGCGTATCCGGACCGAGGGCCCGGGTCATAGCGCAGAAAATGCTTGGGTTTGAGCCAAAACCCCGGTACGCCCATTACGGTCCCTTCCACGACGGCCAGGGTGAGCTGATTGATGAAGGTATTGGGCTGTTTTTCCCCAACCCGCACTCCTTCACTGGTGAGGATGTGTTCGAGCTTCAGGGCCACGGCGGTACTGTGATCCTCGATCTTCTGCTGCGGGAAGTGTGCAGCCAGGGGGCAAGACTGGCCCGCCCCGGTGAGTTTTCCGAGCGGGCGTTTCTGAACGACAAAGTGGACCTGGCCCAGGCCGAGGCCATTGCCGATCTGATTGAAAGCAGCTCGGAACAGGCCGCCCGCTGTGCCGTTCGCTCCATGCAGGGCGTGTTCTCCAGACAGATAGAGGATCTGGTGGATGCGGTGACCCACTTGCGGATCTACGTTGAAGCGGCAATCGATTTTCCCGAGGAAGAGATTGATTTCCTGGCCGATGGCAAGGTGGCCAGTGATCTTCAGGACCTGTTGGACCGGCTTGAGAAAATCCTTGCGGAAGCCCAGCAGGGCACCATTCTGCGCGATGGTATGAAAGTGGTCATCGCCGGCAGGCCCAATGCCGGCAAATCCAGCCTGCTCAACGCCCTGGCCGGTCGCGAGGCCGCTATCGTCACCGCTATCGAGGGCACAACCCGCGATGTGCTGAGGGAACATATCCACATCGATGGTATGCCACTGCACATCATTGATACTGCAGGCCTGCGTGACAGCCCGGACGAAGTGGAACAGATCGGTATTGCCCGGGCCTGGGAGGAAATCCGACAGGCTGATCGTATTCTTCTGATGGTGGATGCCACCACCACTGAAAAAACCAGTCCCCACGAAATCTGGCCGGATTTCATCGACCAGTTGCCGGCCAATGCGCCAGTCACTGTTATTCGCAACAAGGTGGATCTGTCCGGTGAAGCCGTTGGTATCACTGCTGAAGATCCCCAGAGCGCCCCGGTTATCCGGTTGGCGGCCAAATCCGCCGAAGGGCTCGAAATCCTGCGGGACCATCTCAAGCAGTGCATGGGATTTGCCAGCACCACTGAAGGTGGCTTCCTGGCCCGGCGCCGGCACCTGGATGCTTTGGAGCGGGCCCAGGCCCTGCTGATTCAGGGCCAGAGCCAGTTGGAAGGGTTTGGTGCCGGTGAGTTGCTGGCTGAAGATCTACGAGCAGCCCAGGACAGTCTGGGCGAGATCACCGGGCACCTCACTCCGGACGAGCTTCTGGGGAAAATTTTCAGCAGCTTTTGCATCGGGAAGTAATCAGAACGTTTTGTCTCAGAGCTGGAAGGCGCCGTCGATTTGTTGGAAATTTTATTGAGCAAACGCTCAAAAATAACTAGAGTACTGGACAGGCTAAGAAACCAACGCAAACGTCCAGGACCTTTTAACAATGAATCCCGAGATCGATTACTACTTCACCTGCATCTCCCCGTTTACCTATCTTGGTCACCGGGCCTTTCTGGAGACAGCTCGCGCCGCCGGTGCCAGGGTCAATTTCAAACCCGTCAAGCTGGCAAAAGTGTTTGCCAATTCCGGCGCAAAGCCCGTTCCGGAGCGTCCGGCATGCCGCCAGGATTACCGTCTGCTGGAGATTGAACGGTGGGCCAGGAAACGGGATTTGCCCGTGAATCTGAAGCCCGCGCATTTTCCGACAGACCCTGGGCTCGCCGACCGTTGCGTGATTGTTCTTCAGGAAGCCGGTGAAGATCCCGGTGAATTTGTACAGCGCGCTTTGGCAGCGTGTTGGGCCGAGGAGAAAAATATCGCTGACGAAGTGGTAATCGCTGACATCCTGACCAGCCTGCAACACGACGCCGAAGCCGTGATCAGGTCAGCTAACTCAACCGATGTCGCTGACCAATATGATCGGAATAGTGACGAGGCCGTGGAACGGGGCGTACTGGGTGCGCCGGCCTACCTGCTGAACGGCGAGCAATTCTGGGGGCAGGACAGGATTGAGCTGTTGGCGGAGACTCTCGACTCGCAACCCGGTGGCCAGTCATGATTGATCTCTATTACTGGCCGACACCCAATGGCCACAAGATCACAATATTTCTGGAAGAGGCCGGGCTGGCCTACCGGATCCACCCTGTGGATATCAGCGCCGGAGACCAGTTCAGGCCAGAGTTCCTCGCCTTCTCCCCGAATAACCGCATGCCGGCCATCATTGATGATGATCCGCCAGAGGGCAGTGAGCCTGTGAGCGTGTTTGAGTCAGGTGCCATCCTTCTGTACCTCGCAGAAAAGGTCGGCCGTTTCATGCCAGCCAGTCTGCATGGCCGAAAAACGGTGCTGGAATGGCTGATGTGGCAAATGGGAGGTCTGGGACCCATGGCCGGCCAGAATCATCATTTCGTCCAGTATGCCCCTGAGCAAATACCCTATGCGATCAGTCGATACGTCAACGAAACAAATCGTCTGTACGGCGTACTCGATACCCGTTTGAAGGGTCGGGACTGGGTTGCTGACGATTATTCCATTGCCGATATGGCCATTTACCCGTGGATCGTACCCCACGAAAGACAGAAACAATTTCTGACGGACTTTCCCAACCTTGAGCGGTGGTTCCATTCGATGCAGGCGAGACCTGCAGTCAGGGCTGCGTACGAAAAAGGAGAGCCCTGGTCGAGCCGCCCGGCGGTGACTGAAGAAGGAAAAAAACTGTTGTTTGGCCAAAAGGCCACACGGGACAGAGAAGAATAGGCAGCGAGAAACCCCCAAGGGAAGCTTCGTGACTTCCCTTGGGGGTTTCTCTTTCAGAACAACGTTAACCGGTTCTGCGCCAGTCTGCCTGACCTACGGGTTTGAGTGCTTGGGTGTTACTGCGATTACCGAGGAAATCCGGCCGTGGTTTGTTGCCGCAGAATGGGGCCTCGAGCTGGTTTTCCACACTGTTATAGACGAAGAACAGATTGCTGCGCGGCCAGGGCGACATATTCGCGTTGGAGGCATGCAGCGTATTGCATTCGAAAATGATCAGTGAACCGGCGGGACCTGTGGGGGCCTTGATGCCGTATTCGTCTGCCATGGCGGCAAGATCCCGATCATTGGGAACGCCCAGTTCCTGTTTTTTCAGGGATGACTGGTAGTTGTCTTCCGGGGTTCGGCCGACGCAGGGGACAAAGGTCTTGTGGGAACCGGGAATCAGCATCAACGGGCCGTTGAAGGGCGTGTTGTCGGTGAGGGCGATGGAAAAACTCACTGCCCGCATCCGTGGCATGCCGTCTTCGGCGTGCCAGGTTTCAAAATCGGAGTGCCAGTCAAAGCCCTTGCCGTGGAAGCCGGGTTTGAAGTTGATCCGGGATTGGTGGATATAGGCGTCGCTACCCAGAAGCTGGCGTACCATTGCCAGAATTTTCGGATCCCGGGTCAGACGGTCGAAGCGATCGGACAGTTCGTGAATGCCGAATATCGAGCGGATTTCCTGTTTGCCGGGCTCAGTGATGGTGCCCTCTGAGCGAAGGATGCTCTCATCGTCTTCGTAGGCGCGGAGATCCTCACGGAACTGACGAACGGTGTTCTGGTCGAGGAAGCTGTTGAACACAAGAAAGCCGTCGCGTTCATACTGTGCCAGCTCGGTTTCACTCAGTGGTCCATCGGTTCGGTGCGAACCGCTGCTGTGTACCACGGGGTCCTTGCGCGCAAAGCTTTTGGTCGGACGTTCCAGGCGGGTTGGATAAAAGTCGTCAGCACGAGTGTCCATATTCGAACCTCCTTCTTTTATTCACAATTCAAATGTTTTTCATTTAATTCAGTAAGTTAATAACTCCGAAGTGGAAGTGCACCTGTGATGTGGGGTCGGGCGGCAGTATTTCAAGGGCAAAAAAATCCCGGGCCTTGCCCGGGAGTAAGAGCTACCGGATGAGTCATCCGGTAAAGGCCAGATCCTCGGCATTCAGTTGCATCAGGTTTTTGCTGGGGCTGAGCATGCTGGCAGCGTGGCTCTGGGCCCGGGGCAGCAAGCGCTCGAAATAGAATTCGGTGGTGCCGAGCTTGGCCTGGTAAAAGCCCGGTGACTCTTCGCCCCCATTGTCGAGTTTATCCACAGCCACGGCAGCCTGGCGCAACCAGATATAGGCCATGGTGACGTAGCCGCTGTACATCAGGAAATCATACGCTGCAGAGCTCACCACATCCCGGTCCTTGCGGGCTGCGAGCATGATCCGGACCGTCAACAGGTTCCACTGGCCGGTCAGCTTGAGCAACTCAAGCGCCCAGGGTCGCAGACGTTTGTCAGTGAGGTGCTTCCGGGCAAAATTGGCAATCTTCAGGGTGAATTCGCGCACCGCGCCGCCCTGGGTCATCAGCAATACCTTCCGACCTAGAAGATCCAGTGCCTGGATACCCGTGGTGCCCTCGTAAAGTGTGGCGATGCGGGTATCCCGGACGATCTGTTCCATGCCATGTTCACGGATGTAACCGTGGCCCCCAAAGACCTGAACCCCCAGATTGGCCGCTTCGCAACCGAGTTCGGTCAGAAACCCTTTCAGGATCGGCGTCAGGAACCCCAGCTTGTCGTCGTATCTGTCCGCCTTTTTATCGTCGCCTTCAGTGAAGCCCTCCACCATGTGATCGGCCAGCCGGGCCGCGTAATACAGCATGGCCCGACCGCCCTCGGCGATGGCTTTCTGGGTCAGGAGCATCCGGCGCACATCGGCATGGTGAATCAGGCTATCGGCCACCTGATCCGGCTCTTTTTTGCCCGAGAGTGCCCGCATGGAGCGTCGATCCTTGGCATAGGCCAGCGCCCACTGATAGGACAGTTCCGCTGGCCCGACACCCTGAATGGCAGTGCCGATCCGGGCAGTGTTCATGAAGGTGAACATGCAGTTCAGCCCTTCGTTCTCGGGCCCGATCAAGTAACCGGTGGCCCCGTCGAAATTGAGCACGCAGGTGGCCGAGGCCTTGATGCCCATTTTCTTTTCCAGACTGCCACAGACCACCGCGTTACGTGCACCCAGGCCACCCTGTTCGTCGGGCAGGAACTTGGGCACGATAAACAGGCTGATACCCCGGGTGCCCTTGGGAGCGTCCGGCAGACGAGCGAGGACAATGTGGACAATGTTCTCGGTCAGGTCGTGATCGCCGGAGGAAATGAAAATCTTGGTGCCCGACAGGCGATAGCTGCCGTCGGCCTGTGGTTCGGCCTTGGTTTTCACCTGGCCCAGATCGGTGCCGCACTGGGGTTCGGTCAGGCACATGGTGCCGGCCCAGCGGCCTTCGGTCAGAGGTGCAAGGTAGGTCTGCTTCTGTTCGTCGGAACCGTGCAGAAAAATGGTATTCATGGCGCCGAGGGACAGGCCGGGGTACATGGAGAAGGGCCAGTTGGCGGTGCCCATCATTTCCTGCTTCAGCAATCCCATGGACGCCGGCAGGCCCTGGCCGCCGTATTCCTCGGGTGCTGACAGCCCCTGCCAGCCACCCATGGCGTATTGCTGGTAGGCTTCGCGGTAACCGGCGGGCGTGGTGACCTCACCGTTCTCGAGTTTGCAGCCTTCCTCGTCGCCGGAAAGGTAGAGTGGGCTCAGCACTTCCTCACAGAATTTTGCGCATTCGCTGAGAATTGCATCCACGATATCCGGTGTGGCGTTTTCACCGCTGGCAAGGGTAGCGTAATGGCCCGGGTAGTCGAACACTTCGTTCAGCAGAAATTTCATGTCGCGCAGGGGCGCCTTGTAAACCGGCATAGCGGAATCCTCTGTCTCTTTCTCGGTATCTCAGGTGGGCAATCGCTGCCCATTACCGGTTGTTTTACGCCAATAGCCCGGCACTGCCATTGACGAAAAGCGCTCTGCGGACTGTCAGAATGGACAATTGGCCGAAATGACGTAACCAGACTCCGGCCATTCCTGTTGCTGATCGCTAGAGTCGATTGAGACGTATTCATTTGTTTGTAGATCCGCAATAAATCTGTTCGGAGAGTGTAAAAGTCATGCAAAGCCTGTTAACTGAGATATCGAAACGTCTGTCGACACCTATACTCTGGCTACTGGCTTCGGCACTGTTGCTCAGTGGCTGTGCCAGCCCCTCCCTTGAGGATTACGCAGACCGCACGCCCGAGCTGGTTCCTGAAGAGTTTTTCACCGGCGAACTTTCCGCCCGGGGGGTGGTCAAGAATTTCTCCGGAGAGGTGATCCGCACCTTCGATGCGGACATCAGCGCGTCGTGGGACGATGAGGGCGTGGGCACCCTGGATGAGGTGTTCCGCTTCGATGACGGCGAGGTGCAGACGCGGGTCTGGACCCTGACGCCGATCGACGAGGGGTATCATGCTGATGCCGGCGATGTGGTTGAACCAGGAACCATGCGCTGGAGCGGCAACGCCATTCATATGAATTACGTTCTCCGCGTGGCCTACGGTGACGGTACCCTGGATGTGCGGATGGACGACTGGATGTACCTGATTACGCCCGACACGCTGATCAACCAGACCACTATGAGCAAGTGGGGCATCGACGTGGGTGAGGTAGTACTGGTGATCCAGAAAAAAGAACAGACGACTAACTAAAACCCGGAAAAGCTGGAAGTCCTATGTGGAAGCAGTGGTTGATTGCGTTGGTGCTGGTGGCTGTGGCCGTCGGCGGTGCCTTTGTCTACCAGAACCTGGACGATGGTGATGCCGCCCAGGGTGGTGGTGAGCGTCCCGCAAGCGCGGTCAACACCATGCTTCCGCAGATGGATAGGGTGCGTGATGTCGTAAACGCCGTTGGCAGTCTGAAAGCCCTGAACGCGGTGGAATTGACCACGGAAGTCAGTGGCCGGGTGGTAGAACTGAACCTGGAAACCGGCCGCCGGGTCGAGCAGGGCGAGGTGCTGCTGCGGCTGGACGATCGCCAGGCCAGGGCGGATCTGCAGGTGATCGAGGCGCAACTGGCGGATGCCCGCCGGCAGTTCGAGAGGGCGCAGCGGTTGCGCTCCAACAACAGTATTTCCCAGTCCCAGGTGGATGAACTGAGAACGGCCGTCGATGTGGCGGAGGCCCAGCGTCAGTCGGCACGAGTGCGCCTGGAGAATCACCGGATAGAAGCGCCGTTTGCCGGTGTGGTCGGATTGAGTGATATCAGTGTGGGTGCCTACATCACCGCTGGAACCTCGGTAACCACTCTCGATGCCACAGACCGTATGGAGCTGGGTTTTTCGATTCCGGAACGTTTTCTGGGGCAGGTGAGTCTTGGACAACAGGTTCGCGGCGCATCGCCGGCCTATCCGGATCAGACGTTTTCCGGTCAGCTGGTTGAGCTGGGGTCGAGGATTAGCGAGTTGAGCCGGTCGTTGCCGGTGCGGGCACTGATCGATAATCCGGACGGGTTGCTCCGTCCGGGGCAGTTCATGTCTGCGACGCTGACGCTTCGGGAACGGCAAGCACTGGTGATCCCCGAACAGGCGGTGATGATCCGCGGTGACGAACAGTATGTGTTTGTCGCTGAAGACGGTGTCGCCAGGCGTGTTTCGGTCAACCTGGGGTCGCGCATGCCCGGTTTTGTCGAGGTTTCGAAGGGTTTGAGCCAGGACGATCCTGTTATCGTGACCGGTCAGGATCGTCTGAGCAGCGGCGACCGGGTCCGGGTACTTGAAAATGACAAGGCCATCCCCGAGAACCGTTTTATTTCGGCCCGGGAGTCGTAACCGGTGGTCCTTTCTGACGTTTCCATCAAGCGGCCGGTATTCGCAACGGTTCTCAGCCTCCTGATCGTGGTGTTCGGGCTGGCAGCCCTGTTGGGCCTGCCAGTGCGGGAATACCCGGATATCGACCCACCGGTCGTTTCCATATCCACCGATTACACCGGCGCGGCGGCTGAAGTGGTGGATACCCAGATTACCCAGGTGATCGAGGGCGCCATCAGTGGCATCGAGGGTATTCGCTCCATCGAATCCTCCACCGAGCAGGGCGAGTCCCGAACCAGCATCGAATTCACCACGGCCCGGGATGTGGATATTGCCGCCAATGATGTCCGTGATGCGGTGTCCCGTGTCGCCAACCAGCTGCCGGATGAGGCCGACCCGCCTGTTGTTCGTAAGGCGGATTCCGATGCCCGCCCGATGATGTGGGTGACCCTGCGCAGTGATGTCTGGGATAGTGCCGAGCTCAGCGACTTTGCCGACCGGGTTCTGGCGGATCGTCTGTCGGTGCTCGACGGTGTTGCCGATGTGCGTATTGGTGGCGAGCGGCGCTATGCCATCCGGGTGTGGCTGGATCGTGAGCGGCTTGCGGCCCGGGATATCACCGTGGCGGAAGTTGAACGGGCCCTGCGGGCCAACAACGTGGAGTTGCCGGCCGGATCGGTGGATTCCTCCACCCGCAACTTCACGGTTCGTGCCGAAGGCCGGCTGTCGAATGTGGAAGAGTTCCGCGAGCTGGTGATTCGACGGGATGGCAATGATCTGTTGCGGCTCGGGGAAGTGGCCAATGTCCAGATGGGCGTGGAGTCCGATGTCAGCCGCCTGCGCGCCAACGGCCAGACCGCCATCGGCATGGGGATTATTCGCCAGTCCAAGGCCAACACCGTGGCTGTTTCGGATGCGGTCCGTGCCGAGCTGGAGAAAATCCGCGAAACCCTGCCGCCGGAAGTCACCATCGCGGAAAGCTACGACGAATCCATCTTCATTCGTGCCTCGATCAAGGAAGTGGTCACCACCCTGGCCATTGCGGTGTCCCTGGTTATCCTGGTGATTTTCCTGTTTCTGCGTTCCTGGCGCGCCACCCTGATTCCTGCCGTTACCATTCCGGTGGCGGTGATTGGTGCGTTTATCGGCCTCGGCTTTCTCGGTTTTTCCATTAACGTGTTGACCCTATTGGCGGTGATCCTCGCCATCGGCCTGGTGGTGGACGACGCCATCGTGATGCTGGAAAACATCCAGCGCCGCATTGATGAAGGTGAACCGCCCTTGCTGGCCGCCTATCGGGGCGCAAAACAGGTCGCCTTTGCGGTGATTGCTACCACCCTGACCCTGGTGGCGGTGTTTGTGCCCATCTCGTTCATGGGCGGCAATATCGGCCGGCTGTTTGCCGAATTCGGGTTCACCCTGGCTGCGGCGGTGGTGTTTTCCAGTCTTGTTGCCCTGACACTGGCACCGATGCTGTGCTCCAAGTGGCTCAGGCACAGCCCGGAATCGGCAGAGGGGCATCGTTTGTGGGCGGCCAGCGAGAAGGTCCTGAACGGCCTGACCAACGGTTACCGCAGGTTGTTGCAGTTCTCCCTCAGGCAGCCGGGCCTGTTGCTGGGCCTCGGTCTGGTGGGGCTGGTCATTGCGGCCGTGGTCTACCCAAAATTGCCCCAGGAACTGGCGCCGACCGAAGACCGTGCGGTGATTATCATGCCCACCAGCGCGCCCCGGGGCTCAACGGTGGAATACACCGATCACTACGTGCGCCAGGTGGAAGAGTCTTTGTTGCCGTATCTGGATGAGGGCATCGCCAATCGCCTGCTCTCCATCGTCGGGTTCCGCAACGAGGAGGACAATGCGTTCCTCATCATGGGCCTGGTGCCCTGGGAAGAGCGGGACATCAAGCAGCAGGAAGTGACCAGCGAAATCCGCAAGAAACTGGCCGATGTGTCTGGCATTCGAACCGTGGCCGTGAATCCGCCGGGTCTGGGCCAACGGGGTTTCAGCCAGGCAGTCGAGTTTGTGGTAGCGGGTCCGGACTATGAATCGGTGCAGGCCTGGAGCGAGGAAATCGTGGAACGGGCCAAGGAAAACCCGAATCTGCAGAATCTGGACACCGACTTCGAGCTGACCCGGCCTGAACTGCGGGTCAATATCGACCGGGAGCGGGCGGCGGATCTGGATATTACGGTAGAAGACGTCGGCCTTACCTTACAGACCATGCTTGCCTCACGGCAGGTAACCACTTACATAGATCGGGGGCGGGAGTATGATGTGATCGTCCAGGCCGAGGAATCCAACCGGGCAACGCCGGAGGATCTGGGCCAGATTTTCCTGCGGCCCCGGGAGGGCGGCAATCTCATCCCCCTGCAGGCATTGGTCTCGGTGCAGGAGATTGGCGCCAACCCGGACCTGCGCCGCATTGACCGCCTGCCCGCCGTGGTCATCAGCGCCTCTCTCGCCGATGGCTATGACCTGGGCTCGGCCCTGACCTACCTGAACAACCTGGCTGTGGATAACCTGCCGCCGGAAGCCCGGGTCAGTTACAAGGGCCTGAGCCGGGAGTTCCAGGAATCCTCGGCGGCCATCTACATTACTTTTGCGCTGGCCTTCGTCATCGTGTTCCTGGTGTTGGCGGCCCAGTTCGAAAGCTGGATCCATCCGTTGATCATCATGCTGTCGGTGCCATTGGCGGTGACCGGGGCCCTGTTGGCGCTCTGGTGGACCGGGATCAGTCTCAACATTTACAGCCAGATCGGCATCATCATGTTGTTGGGTTTGATGGCCAAGAACGGAATATTGATTGTGGAGTTCGCCAACCAGCTCAGAGACAAGGGCTATGAGGTGCGGGAGGCCATTATCGAGGGGGCGAGTCTTCGGTTCCGGCCTGTTTTGATGACCACCATCTCAACCATCTTCGGAGCTGTGCCGCTGGTGATTGCCACCGGTGCCGGCGCCGAGAGTCGGGCAGCCATCGGCATGGTGATCCTCGGTGGCCTGATTTTCGCCACCACGCTGACCCTGTTCATCATTCCAGTGCTCTATAACCTGTTGGCGCGGTTTGCCAAATCGTCCAACGCCGTCGAGAAGGAACTGGAACGCCAGGCTTCGGGCCAGGCCGGTGGTACGGGCCTGGCGGCGGCGCCCCAGAAACGCGCGGATGATTTCTGATCAGTTCAGGATCACAGGGTAGCCGGGAACTCGAGCTGGCCACCGAAAATCTCATCCGGATGGATATCAACGCAGAACACCCGCTGTCCCGGCAGCATGGTTGAGAGAGTTACCGTGCGTTTTGCGTCCGGCAGGCCGACGTAGGGCCGACAACTGCTGATGTGCTGCGGCCGTTCCAGGGCATTACGGAAGTATTCCCGGTGCGTCCATCGCGCGCCGGCCGAGTGATACAGAGGATTGAACTTTCCGCGATGGATGTCCGGGTTGGCCCGGGCAAGGTTACCCTGTTGGATACCCTGGGGGTTGAGCAGGAAACAACGTTTCACACCGTCAACGCCCAACAGCTTTTCACAGGCTGAATTAAAAGGTAGCTCCCGGCTCAGGGAGTGACAGGCTTCCAGAATTTCGAAGCGAAGAAGCCGAAAGTAGCTCTCCTGGTCCCGGATATCCTGGGCCGAAGACTCACTGGAGTCAGCTATAACGCCCTTCAAGGCGAGTTCTATCAGTTCCGGCTCGTGCTCTTTCAGGCTGGTTGGCCGGGCAAACAGAAACCCCTGCAGCAGGTCCGCTTCCGTTTGCAGGGCGATATGAGCCTGTGTGCTGTTCTCGATGCCTTCCAGAAGTACGAGGCTTCCGCTCTCGCGAATCATTTTCACCAGGCTCTCCAACAGCATTCGGGCCCGGCTGTGGTTCTCCGCGTTTACCAACAGGCTGCGGTCAAGCTTGACGATCAGTGGGTTGATGCGCCACAAACGCTCGAAATTGGAATCACCCATACCGAAATCGTCAATGGCAATCTGGAAACCGTGGGCCTTGGCTTTCAGGATGAATTCCAGCAATGCTGCCGGATTGTCGGATGCTGTCTCCACCAGTTCCAGAACCACTTTTTCAGGATCGATTCCGCTGCTCTGGCACTGCAGCGCCAGCTTTTCCAGGGAGGCTTCTGGATGAATGCAGGTGCCGGGATTTATATTGAGGAACAGCCACACGGGCTGCGAGCTTGCGGCAAAGTTATCCAGATGAATCTGCAACAGATGTCTGTCCAGTTCGGCTGTCAGGTCTTTGGCTTCCGCCTGCTCAAAAAGCTCGAACGGAGAGATGTTCTCGTTATCTTTCCGGACCCTTACCAGTGCTTCGTAACCCACCAGTTTTCGATGGGTCGGACTCAGTATAGGCTGGTAAACAGAACTGAAATCATAGTTGTTGATCATGTCCGGAGCCTGGGTTATTTCGGCTCCGCGATAGATGCGTCGGGGAAGTCGGACTACGCTGCTCATGGTCAGGAACCTTTAAACTGCCGATGTTCTGGCCATCCTGGCCTGATGTTTATGAGTGTCTGAACATGCAGGTAAAGCGAATTTCGTACCAGATAGCCAAAAATCAAGCGTTTAAGTTAGATTAGTTCCGTCAAATAAATGAACTGCGCTACCGGTTTCCGAAACATTGCACCAGAGCCGGGCAGATTCCGAGCGGCAGGGTGGGCAATGCACCAAAACAGGATTTCTTGATGCCATCAAAAAGTCAGTTTCGTCTGCTGGGTCAACGCCGCTTTCTGCCGTTCTACCTGACCCAGTTTTCCGGCGCCTTCAACGATAACCTGTTCAAGAACGCGCTGCTGCTGCTGATCACCTACAGCGCCGGCGGTCTGATGGGGCTTTCGGTGAATGTGGTGGTCAACCTGGCAGCCTTCCTGTTCATTCTGCCGTTTTTTCTGTTCTCGGGCATTGCCGGCGAAATGGCGGACCGCTATGAAAAAGCCCGGATCATCCGCAATGTGAAGCTGGCGGAAATTGTGATCATGTCTGTTGCCGCAGTTGGACTCTGGTTCGGCTGGTACGAGTTGTTGCTGGTGCTACTGTTTCTGATGGGCACCCAGTCCACCTTCTTTGGTCCGGTGAAGTACGCCATCCTGCCGCAGGTGCTGTCGGACGATGAGCTCGTCGGTGGTAATGGCCTCGTAGGTATGGGCACCTTTGTTGCAATCCTGCTGGGCACCATTGCCGCAGGCCTGTTGATGGGCTTCGAGACGGCTGCGCGCCTGACGGCGATTGGGGTCGTGGTGATGGCGGTGCTTGGCTACCTGGCGGCGCGCCAGGTGCCCGCAACCGAGCCTGATGGTTCCGGCGTTACGGTGCGTTTTCGGCCGGTGGTGGAGACCTGGCGGCTGATGGCCCTGGCCGCCGAGCGTCGGCAAGTGTTGCTGGCGGTGTTGACCATCTCCTGGTTCTGGTTTCTTGGCGCAGCCTACCTGACCCAGTTTCCTAACTTTGCCCGCACCAATCTGCTGGGTGATGAAACCGTTGTCACCCTGTTGCTGGCCATGTTCACCATCGGTATCTCCATCGGCGCCATGATGTGTGAGCGGCTTACCAAACACCGGATCACTCTGGGGCCTGTACCCTGGGGGGCTCTGGGCCTGAGTCTGTTTGGCATTGATCTGTACTTCGCGGTACCGGGCGATCCTGTGGCCTCCACCTGGGTGACCCTGTTGACCGATCCAGTCTACCTGAGAGTACTCGTGGATCTGATGGGTATTGGTATCTGCGGTGGTCTGTTCATCGTTCCCCTGTATGCCTTTATTCAGCACGAAACGCCCCGGGCCAAGCGCGCCCGTATTATCGCCGCGCTGAACGTCATCAATGCGTTATTCATGGTGGTGAGTGCCCTGGCCGGAATTCTGGTGCTGGGTGTGTTGGGCTTTAGCATTCCCGGGTTTTTCCTGCTGCTGTCGCTGCTCAATGGCCTGGTGTTGCTGGTGGTCTGGCGGCTTCGACAAAAAGCCGCCTCACATTCTGTGGATAATTAATTGGAAAACCTGCGGAAACACGCCGGATAAATTATAAAATAGGCATTTTAAACAGAAGGTTAGATCGCTTTTAAGGGTGTTTAACAAGTAGTCGCGCATGTGGATAACTTTCTTGAAAACTTTTCTAAAAAGATTTATCCAAGCGTCTGAAAAGCCATGAATTTCGGTTTTCCACTATCCTCTGAACCTGGCCAGGGAGGCGCTCGGCGACGGTGCATGGGGGCAATGAGCTTTTAACCCCGGCTACCTCTGGTTAAAATTTGCACATTCTGACTGCAATTTCTTGGGTGAGGCGTTATACTCGCCGCCCTATTTTATCCCCGATTTCCGAGGTGAGCTGTGGATTTTCCGACCCGTTTCGATGTCATTGTCATTGGTGGTGGCCATGCCGGTACCGAGGCCGCGTTGGCGGCTGCACGCATGGGTTCCCAAACCCTGCTGCTGACCCACAACATTGAAACCCTGGGTCAGATGTCCTGTAACCCGGCCATCGGCGGTATTGGTAAAAGTCATCTCGTCAAAGAGATTGACGCCCTCGGTGGCGCCATGGCTGAAGCCACCGACAAGGCCGGTATCCAGTTCCGGGTACTGAACAGCCGCAAGGGGCCGGCCGTGCGAGCCACCCGTGCCCAGGCTGATCGCGTTCTCTACAAGGCGGCGATCCGCCATACCCTGGAAAGTCAGCCGAACCTGACCCTGTTCCAGCAGGCGGCGGACGACCTGATTGTGGAAAACGACCAGGTGGTTGGTGTCGTTACCCAGACTGGTATTCGCTTCAACGCGAAGACTGTGGTGCTAACCACCGGCACCTTCCTGGGCGGCGTTATCCACATCGGCATGCAACACCATGCCGGTGGCCGTGCCGGTGATGCGCCAGCCAATGCCCTGGCCCAGCGCTTGCGGGAACTGCCGTTCAACGTCGGCCGCCTGAAAACCGGCACGCCGCCACGCATCGACGCCCGGTCTGTGGATTTCTCGGTGATGCAGGAGCAGTGGGGGGATGACCCCACTCCAGTGATGTCGTTTATCGGCAGCCGTAGCCAGCACCCGGAACAGGTCTGCTGCTACGTGACCCGGACTACCGAACAGACCCACGATATTATCCGCAGTGGTTTCGATCGCTCGCCGATGTTCGCTGGCAGCATTGAAGGCGTGGGCCCGCGCTATTGCCCGTCCATCGAGGACAAGGTGAACCGCTTTGCCGACAAGGATTCCCACCAGATCTTTGTGGAGCCCGAGGGGTTGACCACCAACGAGCTGTACCCGAACGGGATTTCCACAAGCCTGCCGTTCGATATTCAGCTGGCAGCGGTGCGTTCCATTCCCGGCTTTGAGAATGCTCATATCACCCGTCCGGGTTACGCCATCGAATACGATTACCTGAATCCTCAGGACCTGCGGCATACCCTGGAAACCAAGTTTATCCAGGGCCTGTATTTCGCCGGCCAGATCAACGGCACCACCGGCTATGAAGAAGCTGGGGCCCAGGGCCTGCTGGCCGGGATCAACGCGGCTTTGCGTTCGCAGGAAAAGGATGAGTGGTATCCGCGCCGGGACGAGGCCTACCTGGGTGTACTGGTGGATGACCTGATCACCATGGGCACGTCCGAGCCCTATCGCATGTTTACCAGCCGCGCCGAGTATCGCCTGATCCTGCGCGAGGACAACGCAGATCTGCGTCTGACCGAAACCGGTCGCAAGCTCGGCCTGGTCAATGACGAGCGCTGGCAGAAGTTCAATGACAAGCGCGAGGCGATCGCCACCGAGCGTAGCCGCCTGGAGTCCACCCGGATTCACCCGAATACCGAGGCCGGTGAGCGCGCCAACGGTTATCTCAAGCAGCCCATGACCAGGGACCAGTCCCTGGCCGAGCTGCTGCGTCGCCCCGAGATTGTCTACGGCCATATCGCCGAGATTGGAGCCGAGAAAGCGGAAGATCCGGTGGTCGCGGATCAGGTGGAAATCGAGATCAAGTACGAGGGTTATATTTCCCGTCAGACGGACGAGATCGAGCGGCTGCGTAAAAACGAGAACACCGCCTTGCCGGTGGATCTGGATTATGACGTCATCGGCGGCCTGTCCAACGAGATCAAGCAGAAGCTCAAGACCGTGCGGCCGGAAACCGTGGCTCAGGCCTCACGTATCCAGGGTGTGACCCCGGCGGCGGTGAGCCAGATTCTGGTGCACCTGAAAAAGCGCGACCTGCTGCGCAAACAGTCGGCCTGATCTGCGCCCATGACCAAGTCACTCTGGCACGGCCAGCTCCGGGATGGACTGGCAGAAATGGGCCTGTCCCTGGATGAGGAACGGCAGGAAAAGCTGCTTGCGTTCCTCGGCCTCCTCAACAAATGGAACCGGGCCTACAATCTCACCGCGGTCCGTGACGAGCGGGAGATGGTGTCCCGGCAGTTGCTGGATAGCCTGAGCATTCTGCCCTGGATTACCGCGGAGCATCTGTTGGATGTGGGTGCTGGCGGCGGCCTGCCCGGTATCCCCCTGGCGATTGCCCTGCCGGAAAAGCGTTTTACCCTGCTTGATAGCAACGGCAAGAAAACCCGCTTTCTCAATCAGTGTGTCCTGGAGCTTGGCCTAGATAATGTTGAGGTGATTCACGGTCGGGCGGAAGATTGCAGCCCCCCGGAACCCTTTACCCAGATCAGCAGCCGCGCCTTTACCGCTCTGGAGAACCTGGTGAACTGGTGTGGCGATCTGTTGGCAAATGAGGGCGAGTTCCTTGCCATGAAAGGCCAGTTTCCGGATGATGAAGTGGCTGCCCTCCCGGCTGGCTGGCAGGTAAAATCCAGCCACCCCCTGGACGTTCCCGGTGCCGATGGCGAGCGCCATCTCCTGGTGGCCGCCCGGGCGACGATTTCCGGGTAATTCGGCAGTCGAATTTCAATACCGCTAACCTATCAACAAGGAGGCAGGACATGGCGCGCGTGATTGCAGTGACCAATCAGAAAGGCGGTGTGGGCAAAACCACCACCTGCGTCAACCTTGCTGCCTCCCTGGCCGCCACCAAGCGCCGGGTGCTGCTGGTGGATATGGACCCCCAGGGTAACGCCACCATGGGCAGCGGTGTGGATAAAAACGCTCTGGAACTGTCCGGCTACGACATGCTGACCAAGCGCGCCAGCGCCGCCGAGGTTATTATTCCGGCCGAGGCGTCCGGTTTCGATATCCTGCCGGCCAACGGCGATCTCACAGCCGCCGAAGTTGAGCTGATGAACGAAATTGGCCGGGAACATCGCCTGCGCCTGGCGCTGAATACAGTCCGCGACAATTACGATTACATTCTGATTGATTGCCCACCTTCACTTAGCCTGTTGACGGTGAATGCCCTTTCCGCCGCAGACTCCGTGCTGATCCCCATGCAATGCGAGTACTACGCACTGGAGGGGCTGGCAGCGTTGATGAACACCGTAGAGCAGATTCAGGAGACGGTGAACCCGAATCTGCAGGTGGAAGGCATTCTGCGTACCATGTACGACCCCCGGAACAGTCTGACTCTCGATGTGTCCGGTCAGCTGAGTGAGTACTTTGGCGACAAGGTGTATCGAGCGGTGATTCCCCGCAATGTTCGCCTGGCGGAAGCGCCCAGCTACGGCGTTCCGGCCCTGAAATACGACCGCGCCTCCAAGGGTGCCATTGCCTATCTGGCGCTGGCCGGTGAAATGGTCCGCCGCCACGGTTCAAAAAAGACATCCGCGCCGGTTGCGGTGTAACATACCGCCCTGTCACTCACTTAAGCACAACGATTTTCAACGGGAAGAATGACTGACACCATGGCGGCGAAGAAACGAGGACTGGGTGAGCGTGGACTGGGCGCCCTGCTGGCAGGCTCCAAGGTCAATCTTGACCAGGAGCTGAAAGACCACGACGGTGAGCTCCGCGAAGTTCCCATTGATCTGATCCAGCGTGGCCGGTATCAGCCCAGGCGCGATATGGATCCTGCAGCCCTGCAGGAACTGGCGGATTCCATTCGCCAGCAGGGCGTGATGCAGCCGGTGGTCGTTCGCCCGATCGCGGAAGGTCGCTACGAGCTGATCGCCGGTGAGCGTCGCTGGCGTGCCACCCAGATGGCCGAACTGGACAGCATTCCTGCGATCATCCGGGATGTGCCCGATGAAGCCGCCATCGCCATGGCGCTGATCGAGAACATCCAGCGTGAAAATCTCAATCCGATCGAAGAAGCCTTCGCCCTCCAGCGCCTGCAGGATGAGTTTGGTCTGACCCAGGCTCAGGTTGCCGAGGCCGTTGGTAAATCCCGCACCACAATTACCAACCTGTTGCGACTGATCGGTTTGTCGGAAGACGTTCGTATTATGCTCGAGCATGGTGATCTCGAGATGGGCCACGGCCGCGCGATGCTGACTCTCGCCCCGGAACTGCAGATGCAGGTGGCCAAACAGGTGGTGGCAAAATCGCTATCGGTACGCCAGACCGAGGCTCTTGTTCGACGTGTGCAACAGGAAACCCCAGACAGCAAATCCCGGAAAAAGGGAACGCTGGATCCGAACATTCGCGCCCTGCAGGATGATCTGGCCGAACGATTGGGCGCCCGGGTATCAATCGATCACGGCCAGCGCGGTAAGGGCAAACTGGTCATTGAATACAGCTCGCTGGACGAGCTGGACGGTATTCTGGGCCATATCAAATAAAACGTCGGGGTTTTGTCAGCCTTCCGGCCCCCCTACGAAAGTTCGTATCTGGCCACGCACACAACATGTAGTGGTGAAAATCTGAACGGCCGTCTATTTGTGACTGAAATTGCCGAAACCCAGTTATTCCGCCGTGTTTGACGGATCAGCCCGCGCCCGGTTTTGTTGATTCGTGCACATTGAACACATATAATCTGCGGCGCTCGTATCGGTGTATTTGCTTACTTTTTAAACGACATCGACTGAAAAGCACCGTACTTCCGGGACGAACATGACGAAGGCAGTTTCAGGCGGTATTCGCCGCCCGCCCATCGCACGATGGTTTGTAATAGAAAGTGTGGTACTTGTCTTCGTCAGCCTGGCGTTTCTCTTGCGAGGCCAGGTTTCCGGTTATTCAGCGCTGCTGGGCGGACTTATCTTTCTGATCCCCCATGGTTATTTTGCGCTCAAGGCATTCCGCTACTCCGGCGCGCGGTCTGCCAAGAAGATCATGACTTCTTTTTACCAGGGTGAGGCCGGCAAGCTCATCCTGTGCGCCATCCTTTTCACGATGGTGTTCAAATGGATTCAGCCGCTTGATATAGCGGCACTTTTTTTAACATTTGCGATCATGCTGGTCACCAATTGGTTGACACCGCTACTGGCGGGCAGCAATACGCAGCAAAGCTAACTGGACCTGGGAAACCGTTATGGCAGGAAGTGCATCCGAATATATCCAGCATCACCTCCAGAACCTCACCTACGGTAAGCTGCCGGCAGGCTATGAGCGTGCCGACGGAACCGTGCTTCAAGATGCTACCTGGACGCTGGCTCACACCGGCAAGGAAGCATCCGACATGGGCTTCTGGGCATTGCACATTGACTCACTGGGCTGGGCGGTAGCGCTCGGTGCCCTGTTCCTGTTCATTTTCCGAATGGCCGCCAAGCGTGCTACCTCGGACCAGCCCGGTGGCCTCCAGAACTTCGTTGAAGTGATGGTCGAGTTTGTCGACCAGAGCGTGAAAGAAACCTTCCACGGCAAGAATAAGGTCATTGCTCCGTTGTCACTGACCATTTTCTGCTGGGTATTCCTGATGAACCTGATGGACCTGGTTCCGGTGGATTTCCTGCCGCAGCTGTTCCACCTGATGGGTCTGGAATACATGAAGGTGGTTCCGACCACGGATGTGAACGTGACCCTGGGCATGTCCCTGTCTGTCTTTGCGCTGATCATCTACTACAGTCTGAAGGTGAAAGGAGTTGGTGGCTTCGTGGGTGAACTGACCCTGCACCCCTTCTCTTCCGACAATATGTTCCTGAAGATCCTTCTGGTGCCGGTCAACCTGCTGCTGGAAGGCGTGAGCCTGATTGCCAAGCCGATCTCACTGGCACTGCGTCTGTTCGGTAACCTGTACGCCGGCGAGCTGATCTTCATCCTGATTGCGCTGCTTCCCTTCTGGGCGCAGTGGGCACTGTCTGTTCCCTGGGCGATTTTCCACATCCTGGTTATCACCCTGCAGGCATTTATCTTTATGATGTTGACGATCGTGTACCTGAGCATGGCTCACGAAGACAGTCACTGATCGGACACCATTAAGCCGTAGTTCTAAACCCTAAACCCTTAAACTGAAAAACCTAACTGAAAACTGGGAGTTATCATGGAAACTGTAGTTGGAATGACCGCTATTGCCGTTGCACTGCTGATTGGCCTGGGTGCCCTGGGTACTGCGATTGGCTTTGGTATCCTCGGTGGCAAGTTCCTGGAAGGCGCTGCGCGTCAGCCGGAAATGACCCCGATGCTGCAGGTTAAGATGTTCATCGTTGCAGGTCTGCTGGACGCCGTAACCATGATCGGTGTTGGTATCGCTCTGTTCTTCACTTTCGCCAACCCGTTTGTCGGCCAGATCGCCGGTTAATCGAGTCGCCAGAGCCGGGGTTTCGCCCCGGTCAGATGATTCTTAACAAAACAGGCGAGAGGTGAAGACGTGAACATTAATTTGACGATGATTGGTCAAGCCATCGCGTTCTTTATCTTTGTCGTCTTCTGCATGAAATATGTGTGGCCGCCAATCATGGCCGCACTGCAGGAGCGTCAAAAGAAGATCGCTGACGGACTGGCTGCCTCAGACCGCGCTGCGCGCGATCTGGAACTGGCTCAGGAAAAGTCAGCTCAGGAACTGCGTGAAGCCAAGCAGCAAGCTGCTGGTCTGATTGAACAGGCCAACAAGCGCGCGGCCCAGATTGTGGAAGCATCCAAGGATGACGCCCGCAAGGAAGGCCAGAAGCTGATTGAGCAGGCCAAGGCCGAAATTGAACAGGAGCGCAATCAGGCTCGTGACGCTTTGCGTGCAGAAATTGCCACCATTGCCGTTGCCGGTGCTGAGAAGATCCTGGAAACCTCTGTCGATGCCTCCAAGCACAACGAGATGTTGGAAAAACTGGCGGCAGAACTTTAAACGACGAGGTTCATCATGGCAGAACTGAGAACGCTGGCCCGTCCCTACGCAAAGGCAGCATTTAGTGCCGCTCAGGAGCATGAACAGCTGGCTGAGTGGTCCCAGGTGCTGACAATTGCCGGGCAGGTCACCGCGAACAAAGACATTCGACAGCTTCTCGCGAATCCGGGTCTGGAAGAGCAGAAGAAGGCAGAGCTGATTCTGGAGGTCGCCGAAGAGGGCGTCACCGATCAGGTCCGCAACTTTTTCGCTGTACTGGCTGAAAACCGCCGGCTGACTCTTCTTCCTGAGATTGCAGCGCTCTTCAACACGTACCGGGCTGATCTGGAGCGCACTGTTGATATCGATGTCACCGCGGCTTTCGAGCTGACGGACGAACAGCAACAGAAGCTCGCCCAGGCACTTTCGAAGAAACTCGAGCGGCAAGTGTCACTCGCAGCGTCATTGGACAAGTCTCTGATTGGCGGCGTGATTATTCGCACCGGCGATCTGGTCATTGACGCATCTGTACGCGGAAAGCTGACCAAGCTGGCCGACGCTCTGGGCTCCTGATTTCAGCACAAGGTTTGAGGATATTGGCATGCAGCAACTGAATCCATCCGAGATCAGTGACATCATCAAGAAGAGAATCGAAAAACTCGATATCTCTTCCGAAGCAAAGAACGAAGGTACGATCCTGTCGGTTTCCGACGGTATCGTGCTGATCCACGGTCTTGCCGACGTTATGTACGGTGAGATGATTGAATTTGCCAACGGCACGTTCGGTATGGCTCTGAACCTGGAGCGTGATTCCGTTGGTGCGGTTGTGCTGGGCGACTACGAAGATCTGGCTGAAGGCCAGAAAGTTCGTTGCACCGGTCGCATCCTGGAAGTGCCGGTTGGTCCGGAACTAATGGGCCGCGTTGTTGACGCGCTGGGTAACCCCATCGACGGCAAGGGTGACCTCGGTACCGACCTGACCTCTCCGGTCGAGAAGGTTGCACCGGGCGTTATCGCACGTCAGTCCGTTGATGAGCCGGTTCAGACTGGTCTGAAGGCAATCGACACCATGGTGCCGATCGGTCGCGGCCAGCGTGAGCTGATCATCGGTGACCGTCAGATCGGTAAGACCGCTGTCGCCATCGACGCGATCATTAACCAGAAAGACACCGGCATCAAGTGTATCTATGTTGCCGTCGGTCAGAAGCAGTCTTCCATCGCTGCCGTTGTGCGCAAGCTGGAAGAGCACGGCGCGATGGATCACACCATCGTGGTTGCCGCCGGTGCCGCCGATCCTGCAGCGATGCAGTTCCTGGCTCCGTACTCCGGTACTTCCATGGGTGAATACTTCCGTGACCGTGGCGAAGACGCCCTGATCATCTATGATGATCTGTCCAAGCAGGCCGTGGCTTACCGCCAGATCTCCCTGCTGCTGCGTCGTCCGCCAGGCCGTGAAGCCTACCCGGGTGATGTATTCTACCTGCACTCCCGTCTGCTGGAGCGTGCGTCCCGTGTAAACGCTGACTACGTTGAGCAGCTGACTAATGGTGAAGTGAAAGGCAAGACCGGTTCCCTGACCGCCCTGCCGATCATCGAAACCCAGGCTGGTGACGTGTCCGCGTTCGTACCGACCAACGTAATCTCCATTACCGACGGTCAGATCTTCCTGGAAACCAACCTGTTCAACTCCGGTATCCGTCCGGCGATGAACGCCGGTATCTCCGTATCCCGGGTAGGTGGTTCCGCCCAGACCAAGATCATGAAGAAGCTCGGCGGTAACATCCGTCTGGCTCTCGCCCAGTATCGTGAACTAGCCGCTTTCGCACAGTTTGCTTCCGATCTCGACGAAGCAACCCGTCAGCAGCTTGAGCACGGTCAGCGTGTAACGGAACTCATGAAGCAGAACCAGTACAGCCCGATGTCTGTGGCTGAAATGGGTACGGTTCTGTTCGCAGCCAACGAAGGCTTCCTGGACGACGTTGATGTCGACAAGGTAGTGAAGTTTGAAGCGCAGATGCTCGACTGGATGCGCTCCGAGCAGAAAGACCTCCTCGACAAGATCAACGAGAAAGGCGATTACAACGACGAAATCGCTGCCGGCCTCAAAGCTGCACTTGAGAAATTCAAGACCACTCAGAGCTGGTAAGAAAACGGGCCTGCGGCAACTGTCGCGGGCCGCTTTTCGTAGCAACGAGTGTCTAACTTGAGAAGGCAGTGAGTTATGGCCGTCGGCAAAGAAATACGTAACCAGATATCAAGCATCAAGAGCACGCAGAAAATCACCAGCGCCATGGAAATGGTGGCTGCGAGTAAAATGCGTAAGGCTCAGGAGCGCATGCAGGCAACCCGCCCGTATGCCGACAAGATGCGTCAGGTGATCGGGCACATTGCCAAGGCGAATGCTCAGTACAAGCACCCGTTCATGGTCGAGCGCGAGGTCAAGCGCGTGGGCTATATCGTGGTGTCAACTGATCGTGGCCTCTGCGGTGGTCTGAACATTAACCTGTTCAAAGCGCTTGTCCGTGAAATGAAAGCGTGGAAAGAAAAAGGAGTGGAAACCGATCTGTGCGCCATCGGGCAGAAAGGGGCTTCCTTTTTCCGGAGCTACGGCGGCAATGTCGTCGCGGCGCTGACCCATCTGGGGGACAGCCCGAGCTCTGAAAAACTCATCGGCAACGTCAAGGTTATGCTGGATGCGTTCTCGGAAGGAAAGATTGATCGCCTGTACGTGGTCAGCAACGAGTTCGTTAACACCATGACCCAAAGCCCGAAGGTGGAGCAGCTTCTGCCCCTGCCGGAGAGCGAAGACGAGGAAGAGATCAAGAACCAGTGGGATTATCTCTACGAGCCCGATGCCAGGCAGATCCTCGATGGCCTTCTGCCACGTTTTATTGAATCCCAGGTGTACCAGGGTGTGGTAGAAAATCTGGCATGTGAACAGGCAGCCCGGATGATCGCCATGAAGAGCGCAACTGACAACGCCGGTAGCATTATCGACGAGCTTCAGCTGGCTTATAACAAGGCGCGTCAGGCAGCCATTACCCAAGAGATATCGGAGATTGTGAGCGGCGCCGCTTCGGTCTGATCCAGCCCACAATCCAACTGGTTTTATTGACTATCAAGATAACGAGGAACCGAGCATGAGTAGCGGACAAATCGTTCAGATCATTGGCGCGGTTATCGACGTGGAATTCCCACGTGACTCCGTACCCAAAGTATATGACGCACTGCTGCTTGAAGGTGGCGAAACAACTCTGGAAGTCCAGCAGCAGCTGGGTGACGGCATTGTTCGTACCATCGCCATGGGCAGCACCGAAGGCCTGAAGCGTGGCCTGAAAGCAGAAAACACCGGTAACCCGATTTCGGTACCGGTTGGTACCCAGACTCTGGGCCGTATCATGGACGTTCTGGGTCGCCCCATCGACGAAGCCGGCGATATCGGCGAAGAAGAGCGTTGGGCGATTCACCGTAAGGCCCCGGGCTATGCCGATCAGGCAGCGTCTGCGGACTTGCTGGAAACTGGCATCAAGGTTATCGACCTGATCTGCCCGTTCGCCAAGGGTGGTAAGGTTGGTCTGTTCGGTGGTGCCGGTGTTGGTAAAACCGTAAACATGATGGAACTGATCAACAACATCGCGAAAGAGCACTCCGGTCTCTCCGTATTCGCAGGTGTTGGTGAGCGGACCCGGGAAGGTAACGACTTCTACTATGAAATGAAGGAGTCCAACGTTCTCGATAAGGTTGCCATGGTTTACGGCCAGATGAACGAGCCCCCTGGAAACCGTTTGCGTGTGGCCCTGACCGGTCTCACCATGGCTGAGAAGTTCCGGGACGAAGGTCGTGACGTACTGTTGTTCGTTGACAACATCTACCGTTACACCCTGGCCGGTACCGAAGTATCCGCACTGCTCGGCCGTATGCCGTCTGCGGTAGGTTACCAGCCGACTCTGGCCGAAGAGATGGGTCAGCTGCAGGAGCGTATTACCTCCACCAAGAACGGTTCCATCACGTCCATCCAGGCGGTCTACGTACCGGCGGATGACTTGACTGACCCGTCGCCTGCAACCACCTTCTCGCACCTGGATGCGACCGTGGTACTGAGCCGTGACATCGCTTCCAAGGGTATCTACCCGGCGATCGATCCGCTGGATTCCACCTCTCGTCAGCTGGATCCGCTGATCATCGGCCAGGAGCACTACGAAGTGGCCCGTGGCGTGCAGACTAACCTGCAGCGCTACAAGGAGCTGAAAGACATCATCGCCATCCTGGGTATGGACGAACTGTCAGAAGAAGACAAACTGACCGTTGCCCGTGCCCGTAAGATCGAGCGTTTTCTGTCCCAGCCGTTCCACGTTGCTGAAGTATTCACCGGTTCCCCCGGTAAGTACGTTTCCCTCAAGGAAACCATCAGCAGCTTTAAGGGCATCCTGAATGGTGACTATGACGAATTGCCCGAGCAGGCGTTCTACATGGTTGGTACCATTGAGGAAGCGGTCGAGAAAGCGAAGGAAATGAAGAGCAAGGCAAAGAGCTAATCTGAGCCGACGCATTTGTTTCCGGATCGATCAAAGAGGCAACTGACATGGGTATGACCGTGCATTGTGATGTGGTAAGTGCCGAAACAAAGATCTATTCCGGATTGGTGGAAATGCTGATCGCAGCCGGTTCTGAAGGTGACCTGGGTATTGCCCCGGGCCACACTCCGCTGCTGACCCAGCTGAAGCCGGGCCCTATTCGGATTATCAAGCAGGGCGGTGAAGAAGAGATTCTTTACGTGTCCGGCGGGTATCTGGAAGTCCAGCCCAATCTGGTGACTTTGTTGGCGGATACCGCGGTTCGTGCAAAGGATGTGGACGAAGCAGCCGCGCTCGAAGCTCAGAAAGAAGCCGAGAAAGCACTTGCCAACAAGACCGGTGAATTCGAGTACTCCCGTGCCGCTGCAGAGCTGGCCGAAGCTGTTGCTCAGCTTCGTACCATCCAGCAGCTGCGTAACAAAATGCGATAAGCATTTCCGTTTCGGGTTTGCCGAACACCGAAGCCGCATCCTGAGCGGCTGGAAGACCAACGTGTTACGTTGGCCATCCGGCCCTGAAGGGTGCGGTTTTTTTATTTTCAGTATTCAGAGACTCAACACTCCGGGAGCCTGACTTTTCCATGAGCCCGCTACACGTCGTCATTCTGGCCGCCGGCCAGGGATCGCGCATGAAATCGACATTACCGAAGGTTCTCCACACCCTCGCAGGTCGACCCATGCTTCAGCACGTAATCGATACGGCACACGAACTCGGTGCCGATACGATCCATACCGTCATCGGGCATGGTGCCGATCAGGTTCGCCAGACCATCAGCGACGACATCATACACTGGGTGGAGCAGCGTGAGCGCTTGGGTACCGGCCATGCTGTGATGCAGGTTCTGGATCATCTACCGGACGACGCCCGTGTGCTTGTGCTGTATGGCGACGTGCCACTGATCCGGAAGCAGACCCTCGCGATTCTGGTGGATCATGTTAGCGGCGATAGCCTGGGTTTGTTGACGGTTACGATGGACGATCCAACGGGCTATGGCCGGATTGTTCGGGACGCCGACGGCAACGTCACTCGCATTGTCGAGCAGAAAGACGCCAGTGTCGATCAACAGGCGATTCGGGAGGTTAACACCGGGATTCTTGGTGTGAGTGCTGCACATTTGAAGCGCTGGTTGCCGCAACTGTCGAACGACAATGCTCAGGGGGAATACTACCTGACTGACATCATCGCCATGGCAGCTAAAGATTCCGTGGAAGTGGCCTCCAATCAACCCGCGGATGTCATAGAAGTTCAGGGCGTGAACAACCGCGTTCAGTTGGCCGAGCTTGAACGCTGGTTCCAGCTCCAGCAATCGCAGCAACTCATGCTCCAGGGAGCTACCCTGGCCGACCCGGCCCGAATCGACGTCCGGGGTAATCTCTCGGTTGGTTGTGATGTGTATATTGATGTAAACGCCGTGTTCGAGGGCGAGGTGACGCTGGGAAATCGCGTTCATGTTGGCCCGGGCTGCGTTATCAAGGATGCCCATATTGGTGACGGAACGGAGATCAAGGCCTACAGTGTGATTGAGAGCTCCACCATCGGGGAGAATGCGCAGATCGGACCGTACGCCCGGTTCCGTCCCGGTAACCGACTGGCCGCCAATACAAAAGTTGGCAATTTCGTAGAGCTGAAAAAATCCGTAATTGGTGAAGGGAGCAAAATCAGCCACCTCAGTTATGTTGGTGATGCCACCCTCGGTGCTCGTGTGAATGTGGGTGCAGGAACCATCACCTGCAATTATGATGGGGCGAACAAGTACCAGACGATTATAGGGGACGGCGTCTTCGTGGGCTCCAACTGTTCGCTGGTGGCGCCAGTCACGGTAGCGCCTGAGGCCACCATTGGTGCTGGCTCGACCATTACACGGGACGTCGCCGAGAGCGAACTGGCCGTTGCCAGGGGCCGACAGCGGAATATCTCCGGTTGGGAAAAGCCGAAGAAACACTGATTTAAACGATCGACAGACAGGTAGAGCAGCATGTGTGGAATTGTAGGCGCGGTTTCGGAAAGGGACGTTCAGGGCATCCTTCTTGAGGGTCTGCGCCGTCTGGAATATCGCGGGTATGACTCCGCGGGCATGGCCGTGATCGGTGGTGATCACAAGGTTCAACGCGCGCGGGAGGTGGGCAAGGTTGCCGCGCTCGGCGACGCCATGAAAGCCAACCCGCTTGCAGGTCATCTGGGCATTGCGCACACCCGCTGGGCCACCCACGGTGAGCCCTCCCAGATCAATGCCCACCCTCACATGTCCGGCGAGCGGCTCGCAATCGTCCATAACGGCATTATCGAGAACTATCAGGAGCTGCGCGAAGAGCTGCGGGCGGACGGTTTCGAGTTTTCCTCTCAGACTGATACTGAAGTCGTTGCCCACCTCATCGAGAAGAACTACCGGACCCTGGGGAATCTCCATGATTCGGTGCGGGCCGCCATTGCCCGTCTTCGTGGCGCCTATGCCCTGGCCGTTGTTCACGCCGATGAACCCGACCATCTCGTCGTGTGCCGTGAGGGCAGCCCCCTGGTGATCGGCGTGGGTATCGGTGAGAACTTCATCGCGTCGGACCAGCTCGCGCTGCTGCCGGTCACCGATCGCTTCATGTTCCTGGAGGAAGGGGACATTGCCGACGTCCGCAAGGATGCCATCACTGTTCTCGATCGCGAGGGTCAGTCGGTGGAGCGGGAAGTAACCCGTTTCGAACATGGCGCCGATTCGGCCGACAAGGGCGAATACCGTCATTTTATGCTCAAGGAAATTTACGAGCAGCCCAAAGTGATCAAGGCCACCATGGAAGGCCGGGTCACCAAAACCCGGGTGCTGGAACAGGCATTGGGTACCGAGGCGGCAAATCTGCTTGAGAACGTTCGTCACGTACAGATCATTGCCTGCGGCACCAGTTACCATGCCGGTATGGTGGCCCGTTACTGGATCGAGGAATTGGCTGGTATTGCCTGCTCGGTGGAAGTGGCCTCTGAGTTTCGTTACCGCAAGCACGTGATCCAGCAGGACACCCTGTTTCTCTGTATCTCGCAGTCCGGCGAAACCGCCGACACCCTGGCGGCTCTGCGCCAGGCCAAGAAGGCCGGCTTCCGGGCGGCGCTGGCCATCTGTAACGTGCCGGGCAGTTCCCTGGTGCGGGAATCCGACCTGGTGATCATGACCCAGGCCGGACCGGAAATCGGCGTGGCCTCCACCAAGGCCTTTACCACACAATTGACCGCACTGCTCCTTTTCACCCTCGCTCTTGCTCGTCACAACGGGCTGCCGGAAGAGCAGGAAGCAGAGATCGTTGAGGCCATCCATCTGCTGCCTGGCCAGGTCAGTGATGTCCTGGCCCTGGATGCCGAGATTGCCGAGATGTCCAAAGCCTTCATGGACAAGAACCACAGCCTGTTCCTGGGCCGCGGTTCCCAGTTCCCCGTTGCCCTGGAAGGTGCACTCAAGCTCAAGGAAATCTCCTACATTCACGCCGAGGCCTATCCGGCCGGTGAACTGAAGCATGGTCCTCTGGCCCTGGTCGACAGCGAAATGCCGGTGGTCACCGTCGCGCCCAACAATGATCTGGTTGAGAAGCTGAAGTCCAACCTGGAAGAAGTGCGGGCCCGCGGCGGCGAGCTGTTTGTCTTTGCGGATAAGAAGGCCGATGTGAAAGCCGAAGAGGGCCTTCACGTGATGCAGATTCCTTCTGTGCATCCGATTACGGCCCCGATTGTCTACACCGTGCCACTGCAGCTACTTTCCTATCATGTAGCCGTGCTTAAGGGCACCGATGTGGACCAGCCCCGCAATCTGGCGAAAAGCGTTACCGTTGAATGAAAAAAGCCCCGCATACGCGGGGCTTTTCAGTCAGAGCCGCAGAACCTCAGAAGCGATAGGAAACAGACGCCTCTACCGTTCGTTCCTCGCCAAACCAGCAGTTGGAACTGTCGAAACAGCTGTAGTAGCGCTCGTCGGTGAGGTTGTTAACTGACAGGCCCAGTTCGGTACCTCGCAACGTGTGGGAGACTCGGCCGAGGCTATAACGCAGGGCGACATCCACCAGTGTTGTATCTGGTACTTTCCCCTCATTGGTGGCGGCGTTGTATTCAGCTTCGCCGATGTACCGGGCACCAATGCCTGCAACCAGGCCATTCAAAGGTCCGTCATAAAAGCCATAATCGGCCCACACAGACAGAAGGTGCTCGGGTACCCAGACCGGCGTTCGACCTTTCAGTCCGGTATTGTCCTTGGTGACCTCAACATCCTGCAGCGTGTAGCTGGCGGTCACCAACAGGCTGTCGATGGGCTGTGCCCGGGCTTCAAGTTCGATGCCCTGGGAACGTACTTCCCCGGCCTGGATCTGATCGTAAGGGCCACCGTTGGGGTCGCGAGTCGGCACGTTGTCCTTGGTAATCTGGTAGAACGCAAGGTTGGCTGATGTTTGCTGATCCTGGGACTGGTATTTCACACCCAGTTCCCACTGGTCGCCTGTCGACGGATCAAACTCATTGCCATTACGGTCGCTGCCGGTTTGCGGCTCGAAGCTTTCGGCATAATTGATGTAAGGTGAGAGGCCGTTGGCACTCCGATACATCATGCCCGCGCGAGTGGAAACGTTGTCCTGGTCAAGCTTCCTGTCGACCGTGCCACCGTATTGTCTGCCTTTTTCCTCACCGGTGAAATCATCCCAGCGGACGCCGCCGATGATCACGAACCGGTTCAGCTCGATCTGGTCCTGGAAATAGATGCCAAGCTGCTTCTTGCGAATATTGAAGTCAGAAGACAGTGCGGTGTTCTCTATATTTATGTTGTCTTGAGTGATCTGGTAGTAGTCCGGATCAAACAGATCGATGGCGGGGGCTGCGGTATCCTCGTAGATTACGTCTGAGTCGAGACTGAGGTAATCCAGGCCCACCAGTATATTGTGCCGGGCCGATCCGGTCTGAAAGCGTCCCGAAAACTGGTTGTCCACGGTGAAGCCGGTGGTCGTTTCATCTGTAAGATAGGCCTGTCGGGAGAGAGTCCTGCCATCCGCGGCCAGACCCGTTCCGTAGGTGTTGGTCTGAAACGCTTCCGCGTCGGTGTACCGGAAGTTTTGCAGGAAATTCCAGTTGTCGTTGATGTTGTGGTTGACCTTGTAGCCGGCCAGCAACACCTCTTTTTCAAACTCGTTCCAGTTGGCGTCGCCGGAGAAGGCATCCTGCGGCAGTTCGCCATTGGGGTTGGGCAGGAACAGACCGGAAGCGGGCAGGGTGGTATAAATCCCCATGGCCGGATCGTTCTGGTAGTAAAGGTTGAAGTTGATGAGTGTGTCCTCGCTCACCTGCCAATCCACGGACGGCGCGATCATGTGGCGCTCCTCCTCGGAGGTTTCGGCCTGACCATCCCGGGTACGGGTCAGACCCACCAGGCTGTAGGACAGGCTGGAATCGCCCAGTTGACCCCGGCTCTCAACGGAGGCTTCCGCCAGATTACGGGAACCACCCGCCATCTCAATCTTATTAAAGCTCTCGGTGGAGGGCTGTTTGCCGATCAGATTCACCATCCCGCCCGGCGGCATGGACCCGTATAGCGTCGAGGTAGGGCCCCGGAAGACCTCAACTTGCTCCACAGCCTTCAGATCAATCTGGGGCTGCAGATTCCAGTCGTTGTAGAGCAGTTGCAGGCCGTCATAATAATTCTGGTAGTTGATAAAACCGCGGATGCTGAACAGGTCCAGTCGGCCCACAGCCCCGCCTCGCAACTCGGTGTTCACACCCGGCGCATAACGAAGCGCTGAGGCAACCGAGTCCGCATCGCGCATTTCCAGGGCCTGTTGGTCCAGAACGGAGATGCTCTGCGGGGTTTCACCCGGTTCCAGTGCCGTCTTGGTGGCGGTGTTTCGGTAGGTCTCGCCGTACACCGTCATGGTGTCCAGTTCCAGGGGGACGTTGGAGTCCGCAGCAGCAATCTGGCTGACAGCCAGGCCAATGGCAACAGCCAGTGCGGAGGGTTTGATAACGTGTGAATGCATAATGGGTCCTGTTAAACCTCGAATGATTAATTGCGAATCATTCCCATTATATTTATCTGGTTGAACAGGACTTAACCGATTGGTGCATGCCGGTAATTAATGGTGTCTCAAGCACGACTGGAATCCAGTATTCCATGCTCACTTCCGGCGCCCGGACGTCGAATTCCGGAGGGTAGACCTCCAGATCAAATCCATAGACCGCCTTGCAGCCGGCATGTGGAAGCCAGGCATTGAAAAACCATTTCAGGATTTCAGCGAGTGAGCGGATGGGGCCCTGAAAGGAGACCACCGCGTAATTCTGGGCAGGCACCTGAAGCACTTCGAGACCTTGAGAAGCATGGGCTTCACCGGTTTCAATACCAGCCAGATAGTGGAATTCGGGACCCGCTCCCCCGGAGAGATCAATAACGCCAAACCTGGGTTGCGCCTCTGGTAGCAGCCCGGCGGCCGATAACGAACCCCAGAGCGCAGGGACCTTGACGTTGAAATCAGGATTGGACGAGAACAGTCCCCGTATCTTCTCGGAGCGACCGGCCACGGTGAACGCCGGCCTTGAATCAAGCCGGATGGCAGGGACTCGGGCCCGGAGGGAGGCATCCGGCAGAAGGGCCGGGTCGAGACATAAAGGCGTGCTCAGCAGGCACGGCAGTCCGCGGCGCCGGTATTGGGCCGGTGGACACCCGAAATGCTGTTTGAAACTGCGGCTGAAGCTGATGTCCGAGCCAAAGCCGCAGGCCAGACCAATATCGATGATGCGCTGATTGGTAAACAGCAGCATTTCCGCCGCCAGGCTCAGCCGCAGTTCCCTCACATACTGCCCGACGCATTGACCGGTCTCGAACGCGAACACGCGGTTGAATTGCCAGCGGGACCATCCCCCGATCCTGGCAAGGCTGGTAACGGCCAGCGGCTTGTCCAGGTTCAGGTGGATGTAATCCAGAACCTTCCCGATCCTGCCCAGCTGGGTTTGCCGGCTTGACGGGGTCATCGGGGACTCCTGTTACCGGGCAGGGGATTTACCAGCGATAGCTCAGGGTGCCGACCACACTGCGCTCTTCACCGTAGTAACAGTAGAACTCACAGCTGGCGACGTATTCGCGATCAGCAACGTTGTTCACGTTCAGCTGTGCCACCCAGTTCTCCATGAACTGGTACTGCGCCATCAGGTCCACCACCGTGTAAGAAGGCACCTCGGTTCCTGTGAAGCTGTCGTCGGTACTGCCAACGTACCGGGCGCCACCACCGAGCTTCAGACCCGGCGCAAAATCCTGGAAGGCGTAGTCCAGCCAAACCGACGCAGAATGACGGGGGATCAGATTCGCAGCGGCCGCGGGCTGGTTGTCGGAGGCGTTGTCCGTTGTCGCGTCGTTGTAGGTGTAGGCAGCTGTCAATTCGAGCTGTTCGGTCAGATAGGCGACACTCTCAAGTTCAAAGCCCTGGGTTTCCCTGACGCCTTCCTGAACCTGAAAGCCGGAAGGACTGGTGACCAGTGAGTTTTTTTCCTCAATGTTATAGATGGCCGCCGTCACATAGCCGTCCAGACTGTTCGGAGCGTATTTGACGCCGAATTCCAACTGTTCACCAACCCGCGGTTCGTAAAGGTTGCCGTTGTTATCCACGCCGGCAATCGGTTGGAACGACTCGGTCCACGAAAGGTATGGCGAGAAGCCATTGTCCGCGAGGTACATAACCCCACCGGAGAGAGATATCTGATCGTCATCGGCTCTCTGCCGGGAATCCGCGGTCAGGTTGCGATCAACCACTTCAGCCTGGTCGTACCGCGCGCCCGCGAGAAAAATCCAGCGATCGTCCAGTCGGAGCTGATTCTGGAGATAAAGGCCGGTTTGCTCCTTGGTGATGTTTCGGCGGGTCAGGTCTGCAGGCGATACCGGCGTGAAATTACCGTAAGTCGGGTCGAAGATGTCGATCGTGGAAAAGGCGAAATTATCCAGTTCCAGACCGTTGGTTTCGAGGTCCTGATAGTCCACACCAATCAACAGGGTGTTTTCAGTGCGGTCAGTAAACCAGGTGCCCACCAGCCGGTTATCCACCGTCCAGCTGGACAGATCCCCATCGCGATAGACGATGCCGCGGGTCCCTTCTCTCGGGCCACTCTGGAACGACATGTAGATACTGCGCAGTAGCAGGTCGAGCTCGCTGTAACGGGTGTCCTGTTGAAACTCCCAGGTGTTGTTGAAGCGATGTGAAAGGCTGTAACCGACAGAGGACTGGGTACGTTCGTTGGTGTCGTATCCGGGTTCGCCGTAAAAGGTGGAAGGTTCAACCTTGCCAAAGGGCGTGTCCTGGATCGTGCCGTAAGCCAGCTTGAAGCCATTGTAGGGTACGGCATCATCCTTCTGAAGGCTCGCCAGGAACGTCAGGGAGGTATCCTCGGACACATCCCAGCGCAGGCTGGGCGCCACGTAATAGCGCTCGTTTTCGGTGTAGTCAATATCACCGTCGGCGGAACGGTACAGGCCAACCAGGCGATAGCTGACCGAATCGCTGTCTCCAATCGGGCCTGAGGTGTCCAGACCCAATTGGCGGTGCTCGTTGGTGCCAGCCTGAATCTGCAGTTCTCCCTGCGCCTTATCGGTCGGGCGTTTACTGATGGCGTTGATTACGCCGCCAGGGGGCGCCTCACCGTAAAGAATGGACGCGGGTCCCTTGAGAAGTTCCACGCGTTCAAGGCCATAGGTTTCCGGCAGCCACTGATAGAAGCCCTCGCGATAGATGCGTAAGCCGTCCTGATAGGTGGCCTGGTCGAAACCCCGGATTTTGAACCAGTCAGTGTCGTTGTCCGCGCCATAGTGGCCGGAAACCACGCCGGCGCGATAGCGGAATGTTTCATCAAGGGATTGTACGTTGCGCTCTCGGAGTTCCTCTTCATCGACCACGGAAGCTGGCCTTGGTGTTTCAACCAGCGGTGTTTCCACCTTGAGTGCTGTTGCGGAAACCACGAGGGCATCCAGGTTGGTTGTGGTGTCTTCCTGGGCTAAAACAGGCAGTGCATTAGCGGCGATACCGACGCTTAAGATCAGGCGAATAGCCCTTGCGAGAGGCACGGGAGAGAGAACGGCGGACATTATCAAAACCCTGAAGCTAATGGAGGTGTATGGGAATTTGCTTCAGGATAGTATTGCCAAGCAAATAATAATGCAAATAAATCTCATTAAAATTAAAGGCAGGTGGACGTTTCCTCTTTGATAGCTTTCGGCAATTACCTAGCTTGCCGAGGTGCTCGGTTGATACCTAAAAGCCATTGTTTTATTTGATTATTTTTTTAACTTCCAAACCATTTTTAAGTTTCTTGCAAATCAGTTGCGAAACGTAACAAATCCCTGCTGGCGATGAAAAATCGATCACAATATTGTTCCTGCGCAAATACACCGGTCTCATTAAAGGACGTTAGAAATGCGCCGCTTGCCTCTGATTTTCCTGTTGATTATCTTCGCCTTTTCTTCCAGCGTGCTGGCGGCTCCCAAGCTGACAATTACCAGCGGAACAAACACTCTGGTTCTCGACCGGAATGAGCTTGAAAGCTTTCCACAAACCACCTTTTCAACAACCAGCCCCTATTTTGACGGCGAGGTCCAGTTCTCCGGACCAACCCTGGGACGGGTTCTTGAGACCTTTGGTGTATCTGGACAGTCACAGATCACCCTGACTGCACTGAACAATTACAAGGTCATTGGCTCTCTGGAAGAGCTTCTTTCACTTGATGCGATCATTGCTACCCGCAGGGACTCCAAAACCATGTCTGTTCGTGACCGGGGCCCATTCTGGGTCATTCTTCCACTGTCTGAGCGCCCGGAACTGGATAACGAAGATTTTCATCGCTACATGGTCTGGCAACTCAGCGGCATTGAGCTGGAATAACCGTGAACAAGGGCGCCCTGCTGTCAGGTTTGTTCTCGCGAACCACCGTTGTCTTTCTTTTCCTGGTGGTGCTCCTGCTTCTTGGCGGGAGTTTCTACACCTATTTTCAGGACAGGAAACTTCAGTCGGTGTCGCTTGGCACTTTGCGCATGGCATCCTGGAACCTGGCCCAGCTGGGCAATGAAGCGAGCGCCTTTGACCGGGAGCTGTCGCTGGCGGCGAAGGGGGTGGGAGATCAGGACGAATTGACCCTGCGCTACGATGTACTCTGGAGCCGATATGATTACCTGCTCAACGGCGCCGAGTCCCGGGCAACCCGGGACCACCAGGACAATGAGCAGCGACTGAAAGACCTGTTCAGCGAGTTAAAAGCGTTCGAGGAGTCCGTTCTGACCGGCGTGGAAAGTGGTCCTGAAGAACTTGCGGCTACTATGGAGGCTTGGAAACGCCAGAAAGCGGATATTCAGCAGTTGGTAATCGACAACTTCGTCGGCGATGATGCCAGCAGGTTGGTGACCGCTGTGGAGGAGTCTCGAAATCGGCTTGCTAACCTCCGAATCGTGACTCTGGCGGCTCTCGTTGCCGTGTTTCTGTATTTGGCTTTTGCTATCGCTTTTGTTCGCAGGCAGTCCGGGGTCGACCCTATAACCGGCCTGCCGAACAGCCAATATCTCCACAATGTTCGCCGTGTATCCCCTGAAAAAGCCATTATTACCTGCGAGATTCGAGGCTTTCAGCTGGTTCTGAGTGATTTTGGAACCGAAGGCGGAGACGATTTGCTTCGGGTGTTTGCCGGAAAACTCAAGAAGCAGCTGGGCGCTGATGATGAGCTCATTCAGGCTTCCCAGAGCGGATTCGTGATGTTTATGTCCATGAGCCCGACCGAAGACATCGAAACGATGACGAAGCGGTTGGTTGAAGCGACAACCTTTGATTGGCGCATCCGGGATTCTGTGTTGCATGTGTCAGCAGTCATGGGTGTCGATCCCCAGTGCCAGGGTAATTGCCCCGGCTGGAGTATTCGCTACCAGCGCGCTCACCGGGCACTGACACAGGCCCGGCTGGAAGGCCAGGATTACTGTATCAATCAGGAAGATCTCCGCCGTAAAATTGAAGAGGATCGTCTTGTCCACACCGGCCTTATCCAGTTCTTCAACAACGAACCCGGCACCCTTCACCTGAGCCTCGTGTATCAGCCCATTGTGAGTTCCGAGAACATAAAACTGGTTACCGGTGCCGAGGTGCTTCTGCGCTGCCGGGATGAGCGTGTCGGCTTTGTGCCCCCGAATCGTGTGGTAGACCTGTGTGAGCGTTACGGCCTGGGCGTCGAGCTGGGTCGGTGGCTGTTCCGGCAGATTGCCCGTGAGACCCAGACGCTATACGGGAACCTTGGCTTTAATGGCAATCTTTCCATCAACCTCAACCCGTCCATGTTGGCCGATCACCTGGTGCAGGATGTACAGAGCCTTCTGATTGATGCCGGAATCCCGGCCACTGCCCTGTGTATGGAAATTACGGAAGACAATGCGGCCCTGGAATTCCAACGTATCAATCAGCTGATCGGTAGCCTGCACGATCTGGGCGTGACCTTCGCCCTCGATGACTTTGGTACCGGACATTCATCGCTCGAGTATGTCCGCGAACTGAAGGTAGACCGGCTCAAGATTGATCGATGCTTTGTGAATGGCATTGACGAGAGCGAGGACAAGGCCCGATTCCTCGGGTCCGTGATCGCCATGGCCGAGCAGGCGTACATGAAGAGCGTCATTGAAGGGGTCGAAAACGAAGCCCAGTGGCAATTGATCGAGAGCTTTGGGGGCGTTCTTGTCCAAGGCTATTATGCGCACAAACCGATGCCGCTGAATGATTATGTAGCTCTGCTTCTTGATTCGCGAACCTATTATCCGTCCGTACAGACCAGGTACGTGGCGACAACGGGCTATTGAAGGGGGTCTTCTTGACGTTAAAACAGGGCTTTGTTCCGTGGCTGGTAGGGGTGCTGATCGCCGTCCAGGCCGTTGTCGTTCACAGTACCGAAAAACCACTGCTGTTTGGCATTGTTCCCCAGGAGTCTTCCAGCAAGCTGGCCGACCAGTGGACCCCGTTCATGCGGCATTTATCTGAGCAGTTGGGTCGGGAGGTGCGCTTTACCACCGCGCCGGACATCCCCACGTTTGAAGAGCGTGTTTTGGCAGGCCACTACGACATTGCTTACATGAACCCCTACCATTACGTTGAGTTCAGTGAGTCGCCGGGTTACCGGGCCATTGCGCGTGAGGGTGAAAAACGGATCCGTGGCATTATCGTGGTTGGCGAAGACAGCCCGATAACGAGCCTGGAAGAGCTTGAGGGAGCCACTCTGGCGTTCCCCGCGCCGGCGGCATTTGCGGCAACCATACTGACCCGTGCTGAGCTGGAACGGTTGGGAATCACGTATACTCCGCGCTTTGTGTCCTCCCATGAATCGGTTTACCTGAACGTTCAGAAGGGCTTTGCGGCAGCGGGCGGTGGCATAGAGCGCACCTTCAATTCGGCGGTTGAAGAGGGGCTTACCGGTGTGCGGGTGCTTTGGCGATCTGAGGGTTTTACGCCCCATGCCTTTGCGGTGCACCCGAAGCACGCCGACGATGAGCGGTTGCGTATTCAGGCGGCATTGACCAACCTTGGTAGCAGCGAAGAGGGCCTGGCGCTGTTGCAACGCGCCAACCTGAAGGCCCTGGTTCCGGCCAGCAATGGCGATTGGGACGATGTCCGGGGTCTTGGCCTGAACTTTATCCAGAAGACGGGTGATCCTTGAAGCTATCAATCCGGGCCCAGGCTGTTATCGGCATTGGCATGATAGAAGTTGTCATGCTGGTGGTGCTGCTGTATTCGGTTTTCCACTTTATCGACTCTTCGACAACCGATGAAGTGGAACGTCGGGCCCAGTCTATTGCCCGGATTTTTGCCGCCACCGCTGCTGATGATGTGCTGTCTCTGGATCTCGGATCGCTGCAGTCGTTTGTAGATGCTGCCGCCAGAACACCCGGAACCGCGTTTGCACGGGTAACCGATTACAATGGCCACCTTCTTGCCGAGGCAGGTAATCCGGACGCCTTACATCACTCTTTCCAGCGCTCGCGAGAGACCGCAGGCCTGTCGGATCTCTACATGGCGAAATCCACCATCGTAAAAGCGGGTCTGAGTTACGGCACGGTAGAGATTGGCCTCGACCTGCGGGAACAGTTGCAAGGAATTGAACAGGTCAAGCGCAGAAGCCTGATGATCGCGGGCCTGGAAGTATTAGCCGCAGCCCTTTTCTCGATTGCGGCGGGGTATTATCTGGTCCGGCGACTCAAACACATCAGGCGTGTACTGGAACGGGTCAATAATGGCGAATACAGCCAGCGGGTGAACGATTCACAGCTTGATGAGGTCTCGGAGGTCGCTTCGGAAATTGACCGTCTGACCCAGCGGCTTGCGTGGGAGAAGGCAAACAGTGAACGAAGGATCGCCGAGCTCGAAGAGCTGAATGGGCTACTTCAAAAGCGGCTTTCGGAGCATCGACGGCCTTGAGCCTTGTTCAAACCTGATCGTTGCCTCTCTGTTCGACCTGATTTTTGGCGCAAAAACAGAGTCGCGATACTCCTGCTTGAAGTTGCTTTGTACTACTCCGCGACGACTTCTCCGCTATAACTTCGATATTTTTTTCCGAAAGCGACCTATTGGATGCAGGAATCGGTTAAAATGCGGTCGCTTACGCGATTGAATTTAAGTAAGTTTACTAAAAATAGTGCGTATGGCTTAGCTTGCGCTCCTCTCTTGTTGTTATTACGACCAAATAAGGTCTAAGGGTCGTACCTTTGGACCATACCCCGGTACGCAAATATCAAGGAAGATTCGGGCCTGCTGCCACACAATACCAATAACCCGTTTTCTCAGAAGATTTCCGTAATGCCCACTACCGTTATTTCCGGCTTTACCCACAACTTCCTTGGCAAGGCGCCCGTCTGGTACAAGCAGGTCATCCTGTTGTTTCTTGTCGCCAACCCGATTGTCATGTGGACCCTGGGGCCGGGAACGGCCGGCTGGCTTCTGATTGCGGAGTTTATTTTTACCCTGGCCATGGCCCTGAAGTGCTATCCGCTGCTGCCGGGTGGTCTGCTGGCGGTTGAGGCCTTGTTGATCGGGTTGACCACGCCGGACGCGGTCTATCTGGAAGTGCTCACCAACTTCCCGGTTATCCTGCTGCTGATGTTCATGGTGGCGGGCATCTATTTCATGAAGGAGCTGCTGCTGGTGACGTTCACCCAGATTCTGGTGGGTGTGCGCTCCAAGTCGGCTCTGTCATTATTGTTCTGCTCTGCGGCGGCGATTCTTTCGGCTTTCCTGGACGCCCTGACGGTGACCGCGGTTATCATCAGCGTCGCAGTGGGTTTCTACTCGGTTTACCACAAGGTGGCTTCCGGTAAGGGTTATCAGCACAAGGATCACAACGCCGGCAGTGACGACGAAGTGATCGAACTGCACCGGGAAGATCTGGAAAACTTCCGGGCCTTCTTGCGCAGCCTGCTGATGCACGGTGCAATCGGTACAGCCCTGGGTGGCGTGGCCACCATGGTGGGCGAGCCGCAGAATCTGCTGATTGCCAAGGTGGTGGGCTGGGATTTTGCCGGCTTCTTCCTGCATATGGCGCCGGTGAGCCTGCCGGTCCTCGCGGCCGGGCTGTTTACCTGCTGGGCTCTGGAGAAATTGCGCTGGTTTGGCTACGGCGGGCGCCTGCCCAAGCCCGTGCGCCGGGTGCTGGAAGAGTTTGCCGAGAACGAGCGGACCAAGCGCACCAAGGCTGATCAGGCCGCACTCTGGGTACAGGCGTTTGCCGCGGCAATTCTGGTGGTGGGCCTGGCATTCCACCTGGCCGAGGTCGGCTTGATTGGCCTTCTGGTGATTATCCTGATTACCTCATTTACCGGTGTCACCGACGAACATCAGATTGGCAAGGCTTTCCAGGAATCCCTGCCATTTACCTCTCTGCTGGTAGTGTTCTTCGCGGTTGTTGCGGTGATCCACGAACAGCACCTGTTCAAGCCGATCATTGATTACGTTCTGTCGCTTCCCGAAGCCCGGCAGCCGGGCATGTTCTTTATTGCCAATGGCGTACTGTCGATGATCAGCGATAACGTGTTTGTTGCCACCGTGTATATCAGTGAGGTGAAGCAGGCCCTGGATGCAGGTGCTATCAGCTATGATCACTTCCAGAAGCTGGCGGTTGCCATAAACACCGGCACCAATCTTCCCAGTGTGGCAACCCCGAATGGCCAGGCGGCTTTCCTGTTCCTGCTGACGTCTGCCATTGCGCCGCTGGTTCGTCTGTCCTATGGCAAGATGGTGGTAATGGCCTTCCCCTACATGCTGGTGATGGGAGGGGTAGGACTTTACATGGTGATGAATTACATCTGAGGCCAGCAACCCATCGTAATCTTCAATGCTGCCATTGAGGCGCACTCTGCCGGGTGCGTTTTTCATTGTTTTACTTTGTGCTAACCAAGTATTTACATGTCGTATAAAGCGACATACAAAAAGATGCACTTGACTGCTATTTCCTGTTTGTCTCTCCGCGGTAAATTATCGCCATAATGTGATCTGGATCACAAAAATCGCAAAAAATGCGTTTCGGAGTGGCGGCAAGTGGCACACCTTCCCCGAGTGAAAAGACTACTCGTTGAATTTTCCCTTTTACTGGCGTTCTCGGTCAGTCATCTCTGCGCTGCCGCTGTTTTCACTGCTACCGGCAGCATATTGTTGCTAATTCTGTCTCTGGGGTCTGCGTGTTGTGGGTTCTGGTTTTGTTTTCAGCGCTTCTGTCAGGTAAACGCCGCACTGGCATCACTAAGAGGCTACGCGCTGTATCAATCACGCATGCTTGAACAATTGACTGTCTCCAACCAGGGTGCAGACAGCGCGCGTATTCGAGGCGCTGTCATGGAGTTCAACTGCCGGTGCGTGGATTGACAGTTGATGATAGAGAGCGGCGTATGGCGCCTACCATCCCGGCTTACCTTCCTGTCGGTAGATAGTCTTCGTAAGACAATTCTTGACGAAAAAGACGTTTGCTATGACTGGTTTTTCGATCTCCGTGATGTTTCAGAAATCGACCAGAGCGGACTGGACTGGTTGCTTGCGGTCAGGAACCGAGTCATGGGAGCCGGTTTCGGGCTTTTTTTTCTGAATACGCCGCACCAGTTCAAGTACATCATAGGGCTTATAGAACGTGACCAGGTGTACTCCGGTCGAAGACCCGCCCATGCGTAAGGCCAGTCCTAGTAAATACACCAGAAAAATCGTCATCAGCCTTGGAGCTATTTCTGCCACCATCCTCGTTTTGCTTTTTGCATCATTGTCGTTGATCGGGGGGGTTGAGGAAGACAGCAGGGTGATTCACCGGGAAGTCGTTCCGGATCTGGTGTCTCTGCAAGCTGCCAAGCTCGATCTCGTACTCGCCAGACAATCGCTGAGCATTCTGGAGGCTCAGTCTCTCTCCGATGCTTTTGGGGACGGCAGGACGGAACCTGTTTCACTGTCCCTTCAGGCTGGAGAACTCCTGAGGCGCAACCGGGAAGCGTTTTTAGACGAGCGTCTCATTAAGCGCGCTGAAGTGGTTTTTGATAGCAGTGCAGCCGAACTGCAGCGCCTGAAAGCGCTGACAGATCGTTCACGGTTAATGGATGCAGAGGTAACGCGGGCCCTGGATGGTTTTGGCCAGAGCGTGATTGATCTGATCAACACACTGCCGGCGGGTGTTCCGCTTGATGCTGCCGGGTTGATTTCCGGGGTCGCCAACCAGGCCGATGCCGTACTACAAATGGGCTATCAGAGCCTATTCAGTCTCGGTAGAGCTGAAAAAATGGATGAGGTCCGGGAGGCTTTGCGCGGTCTCGAGAGATCCGTAGGCGATGCTTTTCTCTGGATTCAGCGTAACCGAGTCTCGGTGGACCGGGTTTTTCCAACGGTTTTTGAAGATCGCATTCTTCCGGCTTACGAACGCGCCAGGAACCTGATTGCTCAGAACGGACCTTTGGAACAGCTGCATCAGCAAAGAGTGGCGGCTATCGTGCAAAGCCGTGAAATGATTGGGCTGAGTCTCGACTATGTCACGTCTATTGAAAGCCAGTTGAGCGATAAAACGGTGGAGCTGCAGCTGCTCAGAAATCGGCTGATGGCGGAACTGGAGAGCAGCTTTACCTTGTCGAAATGGGGCATCGTGGTGCTCTCGTTCGTTTTGATGATTATCGTGGTGTTGATCTCAGGGTATGTGACGGAATCAGTAAGCTCGAGCCGGCGTCTGCTCGAGAGGAAAATCACCGAGCGTACCCTGGATCTGGAGAACTCAAAGGAATCGCTCATGCGGGCGCTCAGCAAGGAACGGCTGGCGCAGGCAGAACTGATTGAAAAACAGAATGAGTTGTACCGGGCCAACCAGGCCCTATCGAAATCCCTGGATCAGATCAAACGAACCCAGGTTCTGATGACGCAACAGGAAAAGCTGGCTTCTATCGGGCACCTTGCTGCCGGCGTTGCCCATGAGATCAACAACCCTCTCGGATTCATTCTCAGTAATATCAACCGCCTGAATGACTACATCAACGATCTGATAGCGATTATCGAGCAGTCCCGAAGCTGGCTGAATGCGGAGGAAGTGGAAACGGTTTCGCTGCTTGCTGACAGGCTCAACGAATCTCTCATCCAGTATGACTACGATTTTATACGGGACGACCTGCCCTCACTGATTGAGGACTGCGTTGAAGGAGGTGTGCGTGTGAAGGAAATCATCCAGAACCTCAAGGATTTTTCCCGGGCAGATAGCTCGCGAGACACCTTCGAGCAGCAAGATCTGCGAAAACTGATCGAAAAGACTCTCAACTTGCTCAAAAACGTGACCAAATACACCAGTCAGGTTGAGTTGGTGTGTCCCCAAGGGCTCGTAGTGGATCTGCTGCCCGGTCCGTTTTCGCAGGTCATTTCAAATCTGGTGATTAATGCTGTTCACGCCATCAAGAAAGTCGAACGGCAGGGCCTGATAACGATCATCGTCACAGATTCTCCGGGGAGCGTTTACGTCAAAGTTTCGGACAACGGCTGCGGTATTGCCGAGCAACACATTGGCCGAATCTTCGACCCGTTCTTTACCACGAAAAAGGTGGGCGAAGGCACTGGCCTCGGAATGAACATCGCCTACGACATCATTGCCAATCGACACGGCGGAAAGATCGAGGTGGCCAGTGAAGAAGGAGTTGGCACGGAATTTTGCATTGAGCTCCCGCGACAGCACGAGCTGATTGTTCAAACAGCGATAAGTGCATAGCGCCAACACAGCGCGAGATCAGCCGCTTTCAACATCAACCAATGGGAAAATCAGTATGGATCTGACCTCTAATCAAGCACCTCGTGATACTGGCAGAATTCTGTTTGTTGACGATGAACAGCCAATCCTCAACTCCCTGATGCGGTTGACCCGAAAACAAAACTTTCAGTGTCTCTTTGCCAGTAGTGGCGCCGAAGCACTTGAAATTATGCAGGAGCAAACCGTGGATCTGGTGGTGTCGGATATGCGTATGCCCGAGATGTCCGGCCACGAGTTTTTGGCCGAGGTGAAACAGCGCTATCCCGGCACCATTCGTTACCTGCTGACCGGCCAATCTGATCTCGAATCGACAGTCAGTGCGTTGAACGATGGGGGCATCAGTCGCTTTATCCATAAGCCCTGGGATGATGACAAGTTCATAGAGGCTCTGGAAGAAGGGCTCAAGGTAGTCAGGCTTGAACGGGATAATCGTCGCCTGATGATAACTACCCAGGAGCAGGCCCTGTCGCTGAAACGCCTCAATGCCGAGCTGGAGGACCGGGTGTTGGCTCGGACGAAACTGCTCCGTCGAGCCATGCGCCAGCTGGAAACCAGCTACGACGCGTTTGTGAAAACCTTCTCTTATTTTATCAGCCACCGTGCGCACCTGATTAAAGGACAGTCCCAACTGGTCGCTGATCTGTGTTTCAGGGTCTGTGACCTGCTCCAGGTGGAGAGTACCGAGAGAAAGCACATTTTCTATGCGGCGCTTCTCCATGAGGTAGGCAAGCTGGCGCTCCCGGATGAGGTGCTGGGTCGGTCCGAAGTTCGGCTCACCGGTAGGGATCGTGAAGAGTATCGCCAGTACCCTGTCATTGGCGAATTGGCCCTGACGAGCATAAAAGCTTTGGAGAAAGCGGCGCTGCTGATACGTCACCAGAACGAGCACTTTGATGGCTCTGGCTACCCGGACCGATTGGTATCGCAAAGCATTCCCCTTGGATCCCGCATACTGCTTGCCTGCAGGGAGTTCATCGGGATCCAGACTGAATATATGCGAGCCACGCCGTTGAATGCCGAAGAAGCCTTGAATCATCTGCGTAAGAATGCGGGCATCAGATACGATCCCGCTGTGGTGGAGGCCATCGCCCAGACGCAATACACCCTCAATGTGTCCTCTCTCTCGCCGATGGAGCGAATTGTCAGTTATCGCGATCTGGCCCCGGGGATGATCCTTAACCGGGATCTGGTAACAGACCGGGGCATTCTTTTGATCAGCCGGGGTGGCATCCTTACCCAGACCATGGTCGACCGGTTGAGGCGTCTTGGCGCTGAGGACAATTTAAAGATGCCGATTCATATTATCGAACCTGCCCTCGAGGCGAATCCATGAGCGCCAATTCAGGACATCGCATTGTCTGCGTGGATGATGAACCCGCCATATGCCGTGCACTGAGACGTTGCCTGCAGCGTCTCGGGGTAGAGATCGTGACCTATACAGATCCGAACCAGTGCTTGGAGGACCTGGAGGCGCTCAATCCGGACATCATCATTTCCGATCTTTGCATGCCTCAGCTTTCGGGCATTGAGTTTCTTGTGAAAAGCAGGCAACTGGCACCGGGTGCAGCAAGAATCCTGTTATCTGCCCATGCCGAACGGGACGGCCTGATTCAGGCAATTAACGATGCGGGCATTCACAGGTTTATAGAAAAGCCCTGGAGCGACGACGAGCTTATGTTCACCGTTTTCCATGCCCTTCGCGCTGAGCATGATGGGTCTGACATTGCCCGCAAGCCAGGAATCCCTGCTGCTCCCGGAAAACGCATTGATCCCAGGGTGCAGGAACTCATCCGTCTGGAGCAGGAGACCCCGGGTATATCCAGGGTGGAGCTGGATGAGGACGGTTATATCGACCTGTCTCGCTGATTGATCATTTATTTCACGTATTTTTTGAATTGCGTAGGCTGTCAGTGCAACTCTCCGCAATTCTGATAACCTCTAGAAAAACGATGATAAGAACTGGTGGTTATGGCGAGTTGGTTTTGGGGTACGTCTGTAAAAGCGCCAATGTGCTGGCGTGCTTTATGCGCAGTTTCTTTGCTCGTAGCTCTCTGCATTTCAAAGCCAGGTCTGGTGTTGGCAGATACCGCGAATACAAGACTCCTTCGCATTGCCTACGTCGAGTTTCCCCCCATCACCTACCGGGCCGAAAATGGCGAGGCAGAAGGAACCTTCATCGAAATTACCCGAAAAGTGGCGCTGGAGGCAGGGTATGAGGTGGATTTCCTTTATCTTCCGGTAACCAGGGCCTATCTCTATTTAACCAATGGCAAGATCGATGCCTGGCCTGGAGTAACAAGCATTCCGGCGCTCGATGGGGAGGTACTGGAGAGCTGGGCAAGCCCGTTGCCAGTCCAGCTCAGCGCCTGGTACCTGGAGACAACGCCACCCGTCGATCACTTCGATACGCTTCTGGGAAAAACGGTCATTGTTATTGGCGGCTACACTTATGGCGGGTTGCTTTCCTGGCTGGAGAGTGAAGGCTCGATTCGTGTTACGGAAGCGCCGAATCACCGCTCGGCTCTGGACATGCTCAAGCGCGGGCGCGGCGATTATTTGCTGGATTACCGGCAACCCGTAATGGACACACTTGAGATGCCGGCTGACAGTATGATCCGTGAATCCGAGGTTCGCTCAAGAAACCTGGCCTGGCTCTTTTCCCTCGCAAATCCGAGGGCAGCCCTTCTTCGGGAAGCGTTTGATGATGCCTATATCCGTCTTGCGGAAAGGGGCGAAGTACCTCCAATCAGAAAGATCAACGAGGGCTTTGTAGTGCCAGGCTTTCCGGAACAGTATCGTTAATCCCCTGGTACAGCCCGAGATTCAGGGTTTAGAAAAATATCCCCATACCAGGCCGTTGCTTTTTCCCCGGTGTTGTCGGAATCCGACATAATGGCAATTCCGACCACCGGTGGTGGTTCCTCACCAAAGGCTTCCCGGTAGTCGGCCATAATGTCACGTTCCACGGTGACCCATTCACCGACCTGTTCTGATCCTGAATTCACCGCGATCATCATGGTTTTCTCGGTGTAGGGGTTGGGCACGATCTCGCCCTTGGGCAGGCTATTGGCCCAGATGTAGTTCAGAGCGTTGCCCGGGAGGGACTCTCCGAATAACACTTCAACCGTCTTGCGTTTGGCGCGTTCGAAGAAGCCTGCTTTTTCAGGCTGGAACTCGAACGCAACGTAGATCCTGGCAGGATAATCGTCACCGGACTTTTCCCGGGCATCACCCTTCTCGAACACGTTCGAGACCTTCCAGCGCCACTGCAAAATCAGTGAATCGGCGGGCTCCAATCTTACCCGGGCAATGAGGCCAGATGCCCCACCTTCGGTGGTGGCCCTGACAACCTGCTGACCGTCCTCTGTGGTCAGTTCATACCGACTGAGCTGATCGATCTTGGGAAATTCCAGGGGTTCCCAGCCGTCATTCAGGGACTGCATGTCAGAAAACGGTTTGAGAGCGGGCGATTGCTGAGCAACCAGGATTCCAGAAATGCCTGCAAAAAACAGGAGTGACAGGAATCTTGTCGTCTTTCTCATCAGGCTTCTCGATGTCTGGAAGGAGGTATACCCGTGGACAGACGCTTTGCGCAAAAGTGCCCGAAACGATTACTGAATTGCCAACACCCGGATCGCGCTGGCCGCCGCTGCCGTCCGGTTCTCCACGCCCAGCTTCCGGAATACCTGCTCCAGATGCTTGTTGACGGTCCGGGGGCTCATATCCAGTATCTGCCCAATTTCCCGATTGGTCTTGCCGTTGGCGATCCACAGTAACACGTCGGATTCCCTCAAAGTCAGTTCGAACCGTTGCCGCAAAGCGGCTGTTGCGCTGTTGGGATTCTGCGGTGTTTTTAGCCGAAGCAGGTATTCTCGGTTATCCACAAGGGCCAGAAACTCCACGGACCTAGCCACGCCCATGATTTCCATTGGCATGCTGTGGCCTGGTTCGGGTTGGTGCCCCAGCCATTCTGCCAGGCGGGCACGGACATCGGAGAATTCAGGGTGCGCCGCATCGGGCAGGTACTGACAAACCTGGGGCGTGCCCCAGAGCAGGTTGCCCTCCTGGTCCACGGCAAACAGGTTCTGACCGGCTGTATCCAGCGCGCTGCGGGCGCTTCGGGTCATGCGGGCGTTGGTCAGGTGCACATCCATTCTGGCCAGCAGCTCGGTGGTGTTGATGGGCTTTGTCACGTAATCCACGCCCCCGGCATTGAGCCCCATAACAACGTGCTCCGTGTCGCTCAGCCCGGTCATGAAGATAATAGGAATGTCGGTAAATGCCGGGTTCTCCTTCAATCTTCGACAGGTTTCGAAGCCGTCCATGTGGGGCATCAGAGCATCCATCAGCACCACGTCCGGCGTTATATTCTGGCTGATGGTGAGGGCCTGGTTCCCTTCCAGGGCAACCAGCACCGTCATGCCGGCCTCTTCCATGGCATCGTTGATCATTCGAATGGAGTCGACCGCGTCATCCACGACCATCACGACAGTTTTCCGGTCATTATGAAGCTTCATGTTCGGCTACCTCGAGTAGTTCAAGAATTTTCTCGAACTGGAAATCATTGGTGAGTCTGGTGAGCTCACGCGCAAAGGGGTCAGCTGCATCGCCGCTGTGTTTCAGGGCATGCAAGGCTTCAAGCAAGCCCTTTCGATGCCCGATCCGGGCCAGGTCGGCCAGAGCCAGACGATGCTCCAGTTCCGGTAAGGGAAGAACGCCATGCTCGGGGGCGGGAATGGCCGCGAGGGGCTCCGGGCTTTTATCGAAACGCCACCCGAGGTCCAGCACGCTGGCAATGGTGTCAAGCAGCAGATCGAGTCGCACGGGTTTAATGATGTAGCCATCGTGCAGCCGGGGAGAATCAGCCGCGTGGTGACCTTCATTGGCGTCGGCTGAAACCATGACAACCGGGATGGTGTGCTTGTGCTCGCGCAGTGATGCCAGCACGTCCCAGCCGCTCATTCCGGGCATGGAGACGTCCAGAAGCACGAGGTCAGGGCGCTCCGCCTCAACGGTCGCCATTACCGTCAGCGCATTTCCGGTGTCGACGATTTCAAAGCCCAGGGGTGAAAGCATGGCACGCATGACCTGGCGGTGGGAGACATCGTCATCGACCAGCAGCACTTTTCGCCGCGGGCCGTGGTACCCGTAGATGCGTTTGGTTGGCGTCGAGATGGAGCGGGGCGCGGAGGCATGCAGGCTCGACAGCATGAGGCTCACACGAAAGACGCTGCCCTGCCCAGGCTCGCTTTCAACCGAAATATCACCCCCCATGATCTCGGTGAGCAGGCGGGTAATGGTCAGGCCAAGACCCGTGCCTGTCCGGCTTTGTCCCGGTGTGCGGATGCGCTCGAAGGGCCGGAAGATACGTTCCACATTCTCGGGGGCTATACCCTCGCCGGTGTCGCGCACGGTGAACTCGGCCACCTGACTGCGATAGCGCAGGGTCAGGGATACTCCGCCCCGGTCAGTATATTTAATGGCGTTGGACAGGAGGTTGATCAGAATCTGCCGCAGTCGTTTTTCGTCTGTGGTCACCAGTTCCGGAAGCGGATTGGGGCAGTGATAATCAAAGGCCAGGCCTTTGTCTTCCGCCTGCAAGCGGAACATGGTCACCAGTTGCTCCATCAACAGTTCAATGCGGACCTGATCACGGTGCAGGTCCAGCCGACCCGCTTCGATTTTGGAAATGTCCAGCAGCCCCTCAATGAGGTCGGCCAGGTATTCACCGCTGCGACGAATCACACCCAGGGCTTCCTTCCGGTGCGCGGGAATGGTTTCGTCGTTCTCCATCAGCTGGGCGTATCCGAGAATGGCATTCAGTGGAGAGCGGAGTTCGTGACTGATACCGGTCAGGTAGCGACTTTTCGCGCCATTTGCGGCCTCCGCCTGCTCTTTCGCCTGCTGGAGGGCCTGGTCGGTTCGTTCATGGGCGATGATCTCTTCCATCAACAGGCGGTTCTGACGACGGGACTCTTCCTCGGCCACCACCCGGCTTTCATGGGCAAGCACGAACAGCCAGCAAATCACACCGGTTACGATGACCAGTATGAAGAACACCTTCCAAAGCGTAATCGACAGCAGCAGACCCTCGGCCGGTGAAGCCACCGGAGTCTTGAAATAGATTAATGACAACAGCAGTCCCGAAAGCCCGTTGATCAATATCAGCAGACTCAGGAAATGCCCGATCCGCGAACGCAGACCGTCCAGCACCGGTTTCGGCATCAGGGTTCCGAGAAACTGATTGAGCTGCTCCTGATAACCCGCTCCCGGCTTGCACACGTCGCCACACCGGGCATCCAGAGAGCAGCACAGGGAGCAGATGGTGCCTTCGTAGGCGGGACAGGTCGTGAGGTCCTCGGGTTCAAAGTGGTGTTCGCAGATCGTGCACTGAACCGGGTGATGGTCGGTCGCAATCGGGACGAAGGGCCGTGCGGTGTAAAAACGGCCGCCAGTCCTCCAGGCAATCAGAGGCGCCATGATCAAAGCAACGGCCATCGCGATGAAGTGGGAAAGCGCCTGGGGATAGTCCCCCAGTATGCCGGTGTGACAGGTAATGCCGACAACCGAAGCTGTCAGCATGGCACCAACGCCGACAGGGTTGATGTCGTACAAGTGGGCGCGCTTGAACTCAATGTGCGCAGGGCTGAGCCCCAGTGGTTTGTTGATTACCAGATCCGCCACCAGGGAGCCTACCCAGGCAATGGCGACAATGCCGTAGAACCCCAGGGTTTCTTCCAGGGCCCGATAGACCCCCAGTTCCATCACCAGCAGGGCAATGGCGACGTTAAAGAACAACCAGACGACCCGCCCGGGATGACTGTGGGTCAGACGAGAAAAGAAATTGGACCAGGCAATGGAGCCGGCGTAGGCGTTGGTGACGTTGATCTTGAGCTGGCAAAGAATGACAAAAATGCCGGCCATGGCCATGGAAATCTCGGGCGAATGGGTAATGTAGTTGAAAGCGATCAGGTACATCTGGGTAGGATCGGCGGCTTCGGAGGCCGTAACGCCCTGATTCAGGGCAAGCACGGCCAGGAAAGAGCCTGCCAGAATCTTCAGCATACCGATCACGATCCAGCCAGGGCCGCCCGCCATAACGGCAACCCACCAGCGCCGTTTTTCCTTCGCGTTCTGGGGCTCGGGGATAAAGCGCAGGAAATCAACCTGCTCGCCGATCTGTGCGATCAGGGAAAAGACAACCGCCGCCGCGGCTCCAAACATCACGATACTCAAGCCACCGGTATTCACCGGGTTAACGCCCTCGAATTGCGTCCAATCGCTGATTGAGGAGGCGTCCGAGTAGATGACAAAAACAAAAGGAACGATCTGCAAAAGGATAAAGGCTGGCTGGGTCCAGACCTGGAAACGGCTGATCGTGGTGATGCCATGTATGACCAATGGAATGATGACCACAGCACAGATCAGGTAGCCAAGCACGAGAGGAATTCCGAACAGCATTTCCAGCGCCATGGCCATGATCGCCGCCTCGATGGCGAAGAAGATAAACGTGAATGAGGCATAGATCAGGGAAGTGATGGTGGAGCCAATGTAGCCGAAGCCGGCGCCGCGGGTCAGCAGGTCAATGTCGACCCCGTAACGGGCTGCGTAGTAACTGATCGGGATCGCCGTCAGAAAGATCACCAGGCTGACAGCGAGGATCGCGGCGACCGCGTTATCGAACCCGTAGTGCAGGGTAATGGAGCCGCCAATGGCTTCAAGCGCCAGAAACGAGATCGCTCCCAGAGCGGTATTGCTCACCCGGGCCGCGGACCAGCGCCGGGCGCTTTTGGCAGTAAAGCGAAGCGCATAGTCCTCCAGGGTCTGGTTGGCTACCCACTGGTTGTAGCTGCGCCGAACCCGAAAAATAGTCTGTCTTGCCGCCATGACTGCCTTGCCTTTGGTTTCTGGGTGCCCCGCGTTAGTGCAGCTTCAAGCTGAAATGCACCGGATGAGAAAGCCGGAACAATATCCGTGCCATAGAGCGGTACCGGGATGTTCTTCTTCTGTGTGCCTGCGTTTTTAGCCTGTCCTGCGGCCAACCGGAATGCGTCAAATGACGTAGCGCGCTGGGGCGATTGCCGAATGGGCACCCAAGAGGGGGCCGAGCAGAATGATTCTCGTGGGCACTGTGCTTTCGAAGGGAAGCGCGGATCCGGACTTCAAAAACTGCGAGGAATCACCATGGATACGACAGATCAAACCGCCGGTGGGCGGTCATTCGGCAAGGGACTGGGGCTTCGAAAGAGCCTGATGACGCTGGCGGCTTCCGTCATGCTCGCCACATCCGCACAAGCGGCCGCACCGGCTACGGCCGAGGTCAACACCACCGGCCTGGCGGTTACGGATGACACCGTCACCGTGGGCATCCTGCACTCCATCACCGGCACCATGGCGCTTAGTGAGATTGGTTCTGTTCAGGCAGAGAAGCTGGCCATTGACCAGATCAACGCCTCAGGTGGTGTGCTTGGGCGTCAGATCGAATACGTTCAGGAAGACGGCGCCAGTGATTGGCCAACCTTCGCTGAAAAGTCGCGTAAGCTTCTGCGTCAGGACAATGTCGCGGCCATCTTCGGGGCTTGGACGTCCGCCTCACGCAAGGCCATCCTGCCAGTCATCGAGCAGTACAACGGCATGCTCTATTACCCGACCTTCTATGAGGGGCTGGAGCAGTCGCCCAACGTTGTCTATACCGGCCAGGAAGCCACCCAGCAGATTCTTGCGGGTATCGACTGGGCCGTCGAGAACAAGGGCGCCAAAACCTTCTATCTGCTCGGCTCCGATTACATCTGGCCGCGTACCTCCAACAAGATTGCCCGCAAACACATCGACAAGCTGGGCCTGAAAGTGGTGGGCGAGGAGTACTACCCCCTGGGCCACACCCAGTTCAACTCCGTCATCAACAAGATCAAGCTGAGAAAGCCGGACGTAATCTTCGCCTCGGTTGTTGGTGGCTCCAACGTGGCCTTCTACAAGCAGATGAAAGCCGCCGGTGTTGATTTCACCGACGAGAAGCCGCTGCTGCTTACCATCTCGGTTACCGAGGACGAAATCCGCGGTATCGGCGGTGAGAACGTTGAAGGCATCTACGCATCCATGAAGTACTTCCAGAGCCTTGATAACCCCAACAACAAAGAGTTTGTTGCGGCTTTCAAGGAAGCCTACGGCGACGACATGGTCATCGGTGACGTGACCCAGGCGGCCTACCTTGGCCCATGGCTGTGGAAAGCGGCGGTTGAGAAAGCCGGCTCCTTCGACATCGACAAGATCCGCGAGGAATTTGCAGGCATCGAGTTCACCAAGGCACCGGAAGGCTACGTGCGAATCCACGAGAACCATCACCTGTGGTCCAAGACCCGGATTGGCAAGGCTCAAACCGACGGCCAGTACCAGGTTGTCTACGAGACCGAGGAGCTGATGGAGCCGGACCCCTTCCCTGAAGGTTACCAGTAAGAATGGATGGCCGGCGCCAGAGTGCGCCGGCCTTTATCGCCTCCATAACGCAAAGCATGTTGGTTCGAAGGGGAGAAGGGTCATGTTCGATGGCTACACCAGCAGTGAATTGATGTCGATATTTGCCATGCAGGGGTTTGCCGGGCTCTCCCTGTTTTCAGTGTTCGTACTGATGGCAATGGGCCTGGCCATCATCTTTGGTCAGATGGGGGTGATCAACATGGCTCACGGGGAGTTCATGATCCTCGGCGCCTACACCACCTATCTCACATCGGGCTTTTTCCAGAGTTATCTACCGGGACTGTTCGGCGGTTACTTCCTCATCGCCATGCTCCTGGCGTTTCTTGTCTGCGCCGCGCTTGGGGCGCTGGTTGAATGGTTGATGATACGGCATCTCTATCATCGGCCTCTCGACACCCTGCTCGCTACCTGGGGCCTCAGCCTGATCATGCAGCAGGCCTATCGATCCATTTTCGGCGCCCGTGAAGTGGGTGTGGAACTGCCGGACTGGATGATGGGTGCCTTCCAGGTGACCGACCTTGTAGAGCTGCCGATTAACGGCCTGTTCGTCATGATCATTGCGCTCTCCATTGCAGTGGGCGTCTATCTGCTGATGTACCGGTCCGGCTACGGCAAGAAGGTGCGGGCGGTGGTTCAGAACCGGCCCATGGCCGAGGCAGTCGGTATCAACAGCGCCGGCATCGACCGGGCCACCTTTGCCCTTGGCTGCGGCATCGCAGGCATAGCGGGTGCCGCGTTCACCATGATCGGTTCAACGGGGCCGTCCTCGGGCCAGGCCTACATTGTGGATACCTTCCTGGTGGTGGTGTTCGGCGGTGCGCAAAGCCTGATCGGCACCATTGTCTCTGCCTTCGGAATTTCCCAGGCCCAGTCCACCATGGAGTTCTTCCTCAGCGGATCCATGGCCAAGGTACTCACCCTGCTGGTCGTCGTCGGCATCCTGATGTTGCGTCCGGAAGGACTCATGGCCCTCAAGGTCCGTCGCTAGGAGACTGTCATGAAGAATTCATCCCCCCTGAAATGGTTTGGCTCCCGCGAGGGACTGTATTACCTGGCACTGGCATTCCTGCTGGTGGTTCTCCTACCCCTGATGCTGGATCCGTTCCGGCTGAACATGGTGGGCAAGTATCTGACCTACGCCTTTGTCGCAATTGGTCTGGTGATGTGCTGGGGTAAGGCCGGCATTCTTAGCCTGGGCCAGGGCGTGTTCTTTGGCCTGGGCGGCTACTGCATGGCGATGTTCCTGAAGCTGGAGGCCTCCACGCCGGAGGCCACGGCCATCCAGTCCACCCCGGGCATTCCCGACTTCATGGACTGGAACCAGCTCACCGAGCTGCCTTGGTTCTGGGAACCGTTCCACAGCTTCTCGTTCACCCTGATTGCGGTGATCGGTGTGCCGGTGCTGCTGGCCTTCGTGATCGGTTTCGCCATGTTCACCCGGCGTGTCGGTGGCGTGTACTTCGCCATCATCACCCAGGCCATCGCGGCAATCCTGACCATTCTGATCATCGGGCAACAGGGTTACACAGGCGGCGTCAACGGCATCACCGATCTGCAGACCCTGATGGGCTGGGATATCCGCACCGACGCAGCGAAGACGACCCTGTACTTCATCTGCGTGGGCATGCTGTTCCTGTGCCTGTTCATCGCGCGTCTGGTCCAGAACCGGAAACTCGGTCGCATTCTCGTGGCCATGAACGCCCAGGAAATGCGGGTTCGGTTCTCTGGCTACGACGTGGCCGCCTTCAAGATCTTCGTGTTCTGCCTGGCAGCGGCGTTTGCCGGTATCGGCGGCGCCATGTTCACGCTGATCGTTGGCTTCATGTCGCCGTCGTTCATCGGCATCGTCGCCTCCATCGAGATGGTGATCTTCTGTGCCCTGGGCGGCCGCCTGTCGATTCTCGGCGCGGTCTACGGTGCCCTTCTGGTCAATGCTGCCAAGAGTGGCTTTTCGGAATCCTTCCCGGAGCTCTGGCCCTTCGCCATGGGCGCGCTGTTCATTGGCGTGGTGCTGGCATTCCCGAATGGCCTGGCCGGTCTTTACCAGACCTATGTCATGCCCCTTGAGGACAAGCTCTTCAAGCGCAGCAAAGGCGCCAGGGTCGAGGCCACGCCTGCGAAACCAGCCGCGGAGCGAAAGCCGAAAACCGAGAAAACTGATGATTACGATCCGATGATCGATTCCTACAGCCCGGAGAAATCGTGATGAGTGCAGCCAAAAGCAAAGCCAAAGATTTCCTGCTGGCAGTCGAGGGCCTGACGGTTTCCTTCGACGGCTTCAAGGCGGTGGATGATCTTTCCTTCTACCTGGATCCGAAGGAGATACGGGTCATCATCGGCCCCAACGGGGCCGGAAAGACCACGGTGCTCGATCTGATTTGCGGCAAGACCAAAGCCACCTCCGGCTCGATCAAGTTTGATGGCAAGGAGCTCACCAAGCTCAAGGAGCACCAGATTGTTCACTCGGGCGTGGGTCGGAAATTCCAGACCCCGTCCGTGTTCGAGGACCTGACGGTGTTCGAGAACCTGGAGGTCTCCTACCCCCAGGGGCACAGCGTTATGGGCGCCCTGGCGTTCAAGCGCGACCGGGCGGTTATCGAGGCTGTGGAAGAGGTGGCAGAGACCATCTTCCTGTCTGATGCCCTGAACGAACCGGCGGCGTCGCTCAGCCACGGTCAGAAGCAGTGGCTGGAGATCGGGATGCTGCTGATCCAGAAACCGGATCTGTTGATGCTGGATGAGCCGGTGGCGGGCATGTCGGTCACCGAGCGCAAGAAAACCGCCGAGCTGCTGAAGGTAATCACCAAGGACCACACGGTGCTGGTCATCGAGCATGATATGCAGTTTGTCGGCGACATAGCCGACCGGGTCACGGTCATGCATCAGGGCAAGGTTCTATCCGAGGGGTCGATTGAGCACGTGAAATCGGATCCGAAAGTCATCGAAGTCTATCTGGGGCACTGATCATGCTGAGCTTGAAACATCATTCGGTGGCCTATGGCCAAAGCACCATCATCAATGACTTGAACCTCGATGTGGCAAAGAACGAGATCGTTGCCGTGGTGGGCCGCAACGGCATGGGCAAGACCACGCTGATGAAGTCCCTCGTGGGCATGACGCCGACCAAGAGCGGCGAAGTCAATCTGGACGGTACCGATCTGTCGGGTATGAAAAGCTTCCAGCGTGTGCGCGCCGGGATCGGTTTTGTACCCCAGGGACGGATGATCTTTCCGACCCTGACGGTGCGGGAAAACATCGAGACCGGCCTGGCCGCGGTGGGCGAGAAGAAGGTACCGGAAGACCTGTACGAACTCTTCCCGGTGCTGAAGGAAATGCAGAACCGCCGGGGCGGCAACCTGTCCGGCGGCCAGCAACAACAGCTGGCTATCGCCCGCGCCCTGGCCACCCGGCCCAAGGTGTTGTTGCTCGACGAGCCTACCGAGGGTATCCAGCCCAACATCATCAAGGACATCGCCCAGACCCTTCGACGCATCCGCGACGAACGGGGCCTTTCGATTGTGGTTTCCGAGCAGGTGCTGAGCTTTGTGATGGATGCGGCCGATCGGATCCTGGTGATCGAAAAAGGCGCGATCGTGCACGAAGAGAGCCGGGAAGAGGCCGATCAGGACAAGATTGCGAGCTATCTGGCCGTTTAACGAGGAGCAGAGCAATGAGACACGGTGATATTTCCAGCAGTAACGATACCGTTGGCGTGGCGGTGGTGAACTACAAGATGCCGCGGCTGCATACCAAGGCCGAGGTGTTGGACAACGCCCGCAAGATTGCGGACATGATCAAGGGTATGAAGGTGGGCCTGCCGGGCATGGACCTGGTGGTGTTCCCGGAATACAGCACCATGGGGATCATGTACGACAACGAGGAGATGATGGAGACCGCGGCCACCGTGCCCGGTGACGAGACCGCCATCTTCTCCGCTGCCTGTCGCGAGGCCAATACCTGGGGGGTGTTTTCCCTGACCGGGGAACGCCACGAGGATCACCCCAACAAGGCCCCCTACAACACCCTGGTCCTGATCAACAACGAAGGTGAAGTCGTCCAGAAATACCGCAAGTGCATTCCCTGGTGTCCGATTGAGGGTTGGTATCCGGGTGACACCACCTATGTGACCGAAGGCCCCAAGGGCATGAAGATTAGCCTGATCATCTGCGATGACGGCAACTACCCGGAAATCTGGCGGGACTGCGCCATGAAGGGCGCGGAGCTGATCGTGCGCTGCCAGGGCTACATGTACCCGGCCAAGGAACAGCAGGTGATGATGGCCAAGAGCATGGCCTGGGCCAACAACTGTTATGTGGCCGTCGCCAACGCCTCCGGTTTTGACGGCGTGTATTCCTACTTTGGTCATTCGGCCATTATCGGCTTTGATGGCCGAACTCTTGGCGAATGTGGCGAGGAGGATATGGGCATCCAGTATGCCCAGCTGTCGGTCAGCCAGATCCGCGATGCCCGCGCCAATGACCAGTCCCAGAACCATCTGTTCAAACTGCTGCACCGGGGCTACACCGGCGTGCATGCCTCCGGTGATGGTGACAAGGGCGTGGCAGACTGCCCGTTCGAGTTTTATCGCACCTGGGTGCTGGATGCCCAGAAAGCGCAGGAAAACGTGGAGGCGATGACCCGCAAGACGGTGGGCACCGCTGAGTGCCCGATGGGCGAGTTGCCATTCGACGGCAAGGAAAAATCTGCAGGGGCATAAGCCCGGGAGGTGCTGATGCCGTTTATTAACGAACGGCTGGAAGCCAACCGGGAGTCCATCGAAAAGAACCGGGCCGCTTCAGGCCCGGTTCGTGCTTCCCGGTTCCGCTTCGAGCCTGATCTTGTCATGGCCCGCCTGCGGCAAAACATCGTCGGCCAGGACGAGGCCCTTGATGCCATGGAATCCATGCTGGTGCGGGTAAAAGCCGACATTGGCGAGGACAACCGGCCGCTGGCGGTGCACCTGTTCCTGGGGCCCACGGGTGTGGGCAAGACCGAAACCGTGCGCCTGATCGCCGAAGCCATTCATGGCAACCGGGATGGCCTGTGCCGTATCGACATGAATACCCTGGCCCAGGAGCATTACGCGGCGGCACTTACCGGCGCACCGCCGGGATACGTGGGCAGCAAGGAAGGCCATAGCCTGTTTGATCTGGACAAAGTTCAGGGTTCCTTCAGCAAACCCGGCATTGTGCTGTTCGATGAAATCGAGAAGGCCAGCAAGGAGGTGGTTCGTACCCTGCTCAATGTGCTCGATACCGGGCGACTGGTTTTCCCTTCGGGCAATCGTGAGATCGACTTTCGAAATACCCTGATTTTCATGACCAGCAACGCCGGCGCCCTGGACGCAGAGGCCCACCAACAGCGATACCAGCGAGGATGGCGACGCTGGCTTGGCCTATCGCCCGGCAAGAGCGAGGTCATTCGCGATGCGGCCTTGCGACGCCATTTCGATCCGGAATTCCTCAACCGGATCGATCAGATCCTCACCTTTAACCGCCTCACCGACAACTGGCTGGAAGCCCTGCTGGACATCGAGCTGGAGGGCCTCAATGGCCGGCTTTCGAAGAAACACGCAGAGCTCATTCTGTCGCCAGCATTGCGTACTGAACTCTGCCGGAGTTACGACGCCCGCTACGGGGCAAGGGAACTGTTGCGAGCCTTTCGCCAGCGCCTTGAACCGGCGGTTGCGCAGGCACTGCTGGCCTATCCGGAGTGCCGGAAGTTCCAGGCTGGCCTGGAAGGCAACGTCGTCACCGTTGACCAATACGTCGAATGACGTAGGCACCGGGGGCATTTCGCGAATACCTCACCGGCACGGGATTCCGGATAGTAAAGGCGTTACCTAATCGTGCAAGCCAACACCAAGGAGCGCCCGTTATGGCTGAAACCATTATCAAGATCGATCTGAACAAGTCGGCTTATGAGAACGACAAAATCCACAACCGCTGGCACCCGGACATTCCGCTGGTAGCCACCGTCAAGCCGGGGGACGATTTTATCGTCGAGTGCTACGACTGGACCGGCGGCCAGATCAAGAACGATGACAGCGCCGACGACGTGCGCGATGTCGATCTCAGCCAGGTGCACTTCCTGTCTGGCCCGATCGGCGTGGAAGGTGCCGAGCCGGGCGACCTGCTGGAAGTGGACATCCTCGACATCGGCACCTTCGAAGAAAGCCAGTGGGGCTTCAACGGGTTCTTCTCCAAGCAGAACGGTGGTGGCTTCCTGACCGAACACTTCCCGGAAGCCCAGAAATCCATCTGGGACTTCAACGGCATGTTCACCAAATCCCGCCACATTCCCAACGTGGAATTTGCCGGCCTGATTCACCCGGGCCTGATCGGTTGCCTGCCCTCCAAAGAGCTGCTGGAAACCTGGAACAAGCGGGAAGCCGGCCTGGTGGCCACCGATCCTGAGCGGGTGCCGGAACTGGCGACACTGCCCAACGGCGAGACCGCCCACATGGGCCAGATGACCGGTGAAGCGGCCAAAGCCGCCGGCGCTGAAGCCGCACGTACCGTGCCGCCCCGTGAGCACGGTGGTAACTGTGACATTAAAGACCTTTCCCGCGGTTCCAAGGTTTACTTCCCGGTTTACGTGGATGGTGCCGGCCTGTCCGTGGGCGACCTTCACTTCAGCCAGGGCGATGGTGAAATCACCTTCTGCGGCGCCATCGAGATGGCCGGCTGGATTCACCTGCGGGTTAACCTGATCAAGGACGGCGTGAAGAAGTACGGCATCAAGAATCCGGTGTTCAAGCCCAGCCCGATCAAGCCCCGTTATGACGACTACGTGATCTTCGAGGGTATCTCTGTAGACGAGGACGGCGGCCAGCATTACCTGGACGTGCACGTGGCCTATCGCCAGGCCTGCCTGAACGCCATCGAGTACATGACCAAGTTCGGCTACACCAAGGCCCAGGCCTACGCGATTCTCGGTTGTGCACCGGTGGAAGGCCACATCAGCGGCGTGGTGGATATCCCCAATGCCTGCGCCACACTCTGGCTGCCCACGGGCATCTTTGACTTTGACATCAACCCGTCTTCTGAAGGCCCCCAGAAGAAAGTCAGCGGGGGCATGGACGTACCGTTGTCGAAAGATAAGGAGTAATCACCATGCCTGTGTATGACTACAAGTGCCGGGAGCACGGCCTGTTCAATACCCTGGCTACCATGGAGGATGCGGCCAAGCCGGCGGAATGTCCGACCTGCAAGGCGCTTTCGCCCAGGGTGATCGTGTTGCCATCGCATATTGCGGCCATGGACCCGGCCAAGAGAGCGGCGGAGGACCGTAATGAACGGTCCCGACACGAACCGGTTTTCTCCACCGCGGACCGACGGGCCCACGATAAGGAGCACAGCCGGGCCTGCGGCTGCGGCTCCCCGAAACCGGGTAAATCCATGCTGTTCTACACCGCTGATGGGAAGAAGATGTTTCCCTCCATGCGGCCCTGGATGATCAGCCACTGATTGGCTGAGTTGATACTGTCACGTGTTTGGCCCCCTCTCCGGGGCCTTTTTTTATTCTGCTGGTTGTTCCTTCTGGATATCGTGTATATAGTGTTTTCATCCTTGGTCAAATACCAGATGTAGTGATCAGTGCGTAACCAACTCGGTCGGCGCGTGATCACGCCACACATTCTGGTATCGGGAATCCGGTGAGACTCCGGAACTGACGCGCAGCGGTATTGGGGAACAAGCACGGCATTACGACACTGGTTGATACCGGGAAGTCGCCGAGCGAGGCCGAATCGAACGATTCACGCCCCTGAGTCCGAAGACCTGCCAGGGATACGGAGCTTCACAGCTCCTGACTGCACCTTCGCGACCCAGGGTGAGCAGACCGGTTATGCCCAGCCATTCCTATGGTGAGGCGTGCCCCTGCGTACGCGATGGTGAAAGGAATTCAACGCGTATTCAGGAGAACACACATGTTTGCCTCAGCCCTGGCCGAACCCCGGCCAACCTCGCACACCGACACCGAATCCCTTCAGGTCATCAAACGCAACGGCACCCTTGTCGGCTTCGACCCGTCGAAGATCAGCATTGCCGTGACCAAAGCCTTCCTCGCCGTCGAGGGTGACAAAGCCGCCGGCTCCGCCCGGATCAACGATGCCGTACATCGGGTGACTGACCAGGTGATCCAGGCCATCGGTCGCCGCCTGAAAGCCGGTGGCAAGGTGCATATCGAAGACATCCAGGATCAGGTGGAACTGGCCCTGATGCGGGCGGAGGAGCAGAAGGTGGCCCGCGCCTACGTGCTTTACCGGGAAGAGCATGCCCGGGAGCGTGCCCGCCATGCCCCGGTTGAGGCGCACCCCCATCTGACGGTGAAAAAGACCAGCGGTGAAATCGCTCCCCTGGATCTGGGCCTGATGAAACTGCAGGTGGAGCAGGCCGCCACAGGGCTGGAGGGTATTGACGGTGATTCCCTGGTGGACGATGCCCTGACCAACCTGTACGACGGCATCGCCGAGGAAGACGTGCTGTCGGCCCTGATCATGACGGCCCGGAGCCGGATTGAGCGGGAGCCGGACTACAGCGCCGTCACCGCGCGCCTGCTCCTTGAGCAACTTCGTCTGGAGAATGCCGCTGCCCTTGGCCTGCCCATCAGTTTGCCCTTGGCGGAGATATATCCACAGGCCCTGAGTGCCTTTATCGAGGCAGGTATTCGTTATGAACTGCTGGACGAAGCCCTGGCCGCTTTCGACCTGGAGCGCTTGGGAGCCGCCCTGAAACCGGAGCGTGACCTGCAATTCGGCTTCCTGGGCCTGCAAACCCTTTACGATCGCTACTTCCTGCACTGGAACAAGGCCCGCCTGGAATTGCCTCAGGTATTTTTCATGCGTGTTGCCATGGGCCTGGCCCTGCGCGAAGACGACCCGAATGCCCGCGCTATCGAGTTCTACAACCTGTTGTCGTCGTTCGACTACATGGCGTCCACACCCACGCTGTTCAACAGCGGTACCCGCCATTCTCAGCTGTCGTCCTGCTACCTGACGACGGTGGGCGACGATCTTGAAGACATCTACGGCGCCATCCGCGACAACGCCATGCTGTCGAAATGGGCTGGCGGCCTGGGCAACGACTGGACACCGGTTCGGGCGCTGGGCTCCCACATCAAGGGCACCAACGGCCAGAGCCAGGGTGTGGTGCCTTTCCTGAAAGTGGTGAATGACACCGCGGTGGCGGTGAACCAGGGCGGCAAGCGTAAAGGCGCGGTGTGCGCCTACCTGGAAAGCTGGCACCTGGACATCGAGGAATTCCTGGAACTGCGTAAGAACACCGGCGACGAACGCCGCCGCACCCACGATATGAACACCGCCAACTGGGTGCCCGATCTGCTGATCGAGCGCATGCGCGAAGACCGTGACTGGACCCTGTTCTCCCCCAGCGATGCGCCGGATCTGCACGACCTGTATGGCAACGCCTTCCGGGAACGCTACGAGCATTACGAAGTGCTGGCAGAGCAGGGCAAAATCAAGCTGTTCAAGAAAATCCCGGCCAAGCAGCTGTGGCGCAAGATGCTCACCGTGCTGTTCGAAACCGGCCACCCCTGGATCACCTTCAAGGACCCGTGCAACCTGCGCTCTCCCCAGCAGCACCGGGGCGTGGTGCACAGCTCCAACCTGTGCACGGAAATCACCCTGAACACCAGTGCCGAAGAGATCGCCGTATGCAACCTTGGTTCCGTGAACCTGGCAGCTCATATCGCCAACGGCGAGCTGGATGTGCAGCGCCTGGAACAGACGGTGAACACCGCCGTGCGCATGCTCGACAACGTTATCGACATCAACTACTACGCCGTGCCCCAGGCCCGCAATTCCAACCTCAGGCATCGCCCGGTCGGCCTTGGCCTTATGGGTTTCCAGGATGCGCTCTATGAGTTGGGACTGCCTTACTCCAGCCCGGAAGCGGTGGAGTTTGCCGACGTTGCCATGGAGCAGCTCAGCTACTTCGCCATCCGGGCATCCGCCACGCTGGCGGGTGAGCGCGGTGCCTATGAAAGCTACGAAGGTTCACTCTGGCAACAGGGCATCCTGCCCATCGATTCCATCAACCTGCTAAAGGAAAACCGCCGGGAAGGGGATCTGTCTTTGAATACCAACGCCCGGCTGGACTGGTCGCCGGTGCGTGAACTGATCGCGAAAAACGGCATGCGCAACAGCAACGTCATGGCCATTGCCCCCACGGCCACGATTTCCAACATCGTGGGTGTGTCCCAGTCCATCGAACCGGCGTACCAGAACCTGTTTGTGAAATCGAACCTCTCCGGCGAGTTCACGGTGGTCAATCCCTCCCTGGTTCGTGACCTCAAGGCCGAAGGTCTGTGGGACAACGTGATGGTGAACGACCTCAAATACTTCGACGGCTCCGTTCAGCAGATCGACCGCATCCCGGCCGAACTCAAGGCTCGTTACGCCACCGCCTTCGAAATCGACGCAAGATGGCTGGTGGAAGCCGCAGCACGGCGTCAGAAATGGCTCGATCAGGCCCAGAGTTTGAATTTGTATATGGCCGAACCCAGCGGCAAAAAGCTGGACGCCCTGTACCAGCTCGCCTGGGAACGTGGGCTGAAAACCACCTATTACCTGCGCTCCCTGGGTGCCACCGGCGCTGAGAAAACCGCCCCGGTTGCCGCACCGCAGCCGCAGGTTTGCAGCATCGATGATCCCGACTGCGAAGCCTGTCAGTAACTGCTCACTTAACGATTTCGAGGCAAAACCATGCTTGATTGGGACGACGAACCAAAAACCGAATCCAAAGTGGCGCACCCCGGCGCCCCGGCGCCGGTGAACGTGGACGACAAACGCGTCATCAACGGCGAAACCGACATCAACCAGCTGGCACCGTTCAAGTACCCCTGGGCCTGGGAGTACTTCATGAACGCCAACAAGAACCACTGGACCCCCCTGGACGTGAACATGGCCCAGGACGTTCACGACTACCACCACCGGCTGACCGCGCCGGAAAAACATGTGTATGAGAACGTGTTGGCTTACCTCACCACCTCCGACATCCTCGCCATGCGCAACATCGGCCTGGCGGTGATGGAGAAGATGAGCGCCCCGGAGCTGCAGATCTACCAGGCCCGGCAGGTATACGAGGAAGCCATGCACACCTGGGCCTATCAGCACTGCATCGAAACCCTCAACCTGGACCAGAGCGAGATCTACAACCGCTACCGCGTGGTGCCGGCGATCAACGGCAAGATCCAGATTGCCAACCGCCGGCTGGATGCGGCCATGCGCCCGGACATGAACCTGCGCAACAAGGACGACCTGCAGGAATTCATCATGTCCTACCTGTTCTTTGCGGCCGTGTTCGAAGGCACCTGGTTCTACAACGGCTTCAGCCCCATTTTCGCCCTCCAGCGCCGTGGCCTGATGCGCGGCACCGGCGAGCAGCTGCAGTACATCCTGCGGGACGAGGCCATGCACTTCTCCTTCGGCCTGAAAGTGGTCAACCAGATCGTGGAGGAGGAGAACATCACCTTCGACCCGAAGGCCGTGCGCGAGATGTGGGACGAATCCGAAGCCGCCGAGAAGGCCTTTGCGGATTACATCCTGCGGGACCCGATACTCGGTTATTCGGCTGAGTATCACAGCGAACAATTCCGCTTCGTGGCTAACCGCCGTGCCCGCACGGTCGGCCTGGAAGAGCCGTTCCCGGGCGCGAAGAACGTCTCGCCCTGGTTAGACGAGCAGGCCACCCTGCGCAAAGAAAAGAACTTCTTTGAAACGCGGGTGATTGAGTACCAGACCGGGGCTCAGTTGGAGTGGTAAACCCACCTGATCGGCCGGAGTTATACGAACACGTTCGCATAACTCCGGAATTCCCGGTACGAAATGAAGGTAACTATCTGCTAGGGTTGAATAAGTCACAATGGCCGGGCGGAGTTATAAGTCCCGGTTTGGAAGCGGGATCGCTCGAGGGTGGGCGTATAACTCCGGCGGTAGCCGTGGTTATTGGTTATTAAGGCTATGTTTTTATTGAAAAATGAGCGTTTCCAATGGTGCCGGAAGTTGGAGTTTTACGAATGGGAGATATACGAACGCGTTCGTATAATTAGCTGTTAGGCATTTATGAGACGGAATTCTGTTTTTGCTGTTCTGGGATTATCGATCCTAGCTAGCTTGGTTAGTTTGGTAACCATAGTCTCGAGTCCTATGGTTGTTTCTTCCGATTCTGGGCATGTCGGGCCTTCGCCTTATCATCAAGAAATTGAAGATCTTTACGAAAAAACTAGCAAAGGCCTTCCCCCTTCAGCCCCAGAGTGGGCACGGTTGGACGAAGCGATTACTAGGAACAACATGTGGTTTGAGCAGCGGTTACAAAAGCCACAGAGCGGTGTAGGGCCGTTAGGTGTCTTAGAACTGAAAAGCTCTAAACTCGCACCGATTCTCGCAGTGATTTGGGCAGGAGCTTTCTTGATCGCTACTAGGCGAGGAGTTCAACCAACCGCACTGCTGATGCTTGCCTTTCCGTTGGTGCTTTACAGTCTAAACCTATATTCAGTTTTGGCAGCCATCGTGGCGGCAGGATCGATTGTAGTAGTGTATTTCGTGCGCTTGAGATTGAGCGCTAAAGCCTAACAAGGCCAGGCACGGCGACGCCTTTTTCGTTGCGGCTGCGCCTCCACTACAAAGCCGCGCATGCTGGCGGCGTTATGAGTTTAGGAGAATGCATGAAGCCAGATGACTACAATCCAATGGCAAGAGAGGCATTCGGTAGGTCGCTTATTGATGTGGGCGTAACGATATTTAAGAGCATCATTCTTCTTTTTACGGTGGTGCCTCTGGCAGCGATTCTAGAAATCGTATTTCGCGATCAAAAAGAGCTCTCTTCGGTATTTCAAATTCTTGATTCTCTGTCTGGCTCCACTCAGTTGCTCATCATTGGTTTATTGATAATTGGTTTTTGTGCAGGGCATTGGTTCAGGAAAGAGGGGCTCCGACACCTGCATGAGCTTGAAGAATGATCATAACCAGTGGCTGTTGGCGGACGCACCTACGCTGCGCTCCGGTGCGCCGCAAAGCCAAGCGTTATGGCTACAAGGAAGTCGAGTGAAAACGAAGGTTTATCTATCCATTTTTGCTAGCCTCATACTGGCAGTCCTTGTCAGCGCACTCGGCGGATCTTTTGGCGAGGCACTGGCAGAGCACGTAAACAAAGAGACTGCTGAATTGGCATTGGATGGCAGGTCAATATCAGATCTTTCCCGAGAAGAAGCCAACGCGTTGATGCGCGATCCGGAATTTGGTGACCGCTTGGTCGCAGCTAAGAAAGAGGTAACTGACGAGTACTGGTGGTATTTCGGCGCGAACTTCGCTATCCAAATATTACTAATTCTCGTCATTTGCTTGGTTTGCGGAAAATTTGTAATTCATACGGTGACCAAGCATGCGAGGCCATAACCAGGCGGTCAACCGGACGCCAAAAGCGTGGCGCTTTTGGTTCCCTCCGCTGCGCTCCGGCGCCGGTTACCATCAGCGTTATATGTGCCAAAGAATGAATGGTCATTGACGTTCACTGTGGCGGATTTTAGGAAAAACCAAGAAAAAACAATAGGAAAAACTATGCCATGGGTGGTGGCAATAACATCGGCAATTTTTACAGGGTTCTTAGCCTATAAAAGCCTCGGCTTTTACTATTGCTTCCGATATCGGCTCAAGGCTACCTCTCGGGACTGGACGGCTATTTGGGTGGATACGATATTTCTGATCTGGGTTTTATCTTTGGGTAGCGCGCCGACTTTCGTGCTAGCTCTGGCGTATCCAGAAGGAGATTTTTACCCAAGCGTTGTCGCTGTCGCCATCTTCTGGGTTTTCATTATTCGTGCTTATCTTTTGTTTAAAAAGGAGAACCCCAAAATGTATGAGGCGCTATGGGGCTCCCAAGACGAATCGAATAAAGGTAGCTAGTGGGAGTGAGGGTAAAGTAGGAGAAAAAAGGGGCCTTTTTCTTCTTTTAGTAGCCCACGCATCGAAACCATATAACCAGTGGGTGAAGCTGACCGGTACTACGCTGCGCTCCGTCCCGGCAGCTTACCCAAGGCGTTAGACAAGAAGGATACTCGGCATGGCTGTTAAAGCTGGATTCATTTATGTGCTGATACACCCCTCCGACGCATACTTAATCAAAGTGGGTATGACTTCACGAAGTCCCCAAGTTCGCCTTAAAGAGCACAATACTCAGTTTGACAAAGCCGCTGGCAAGGTTGTTCAGGCTACTGGGGAAGAGTGGATCTTAAAGGAGTTCTTTGCTGTAGAGGATACGTATAACGCTGAAAGCGCCTTCTTCCATAGATCACCGCTGACTGAAATACCATATGCTTTAAGTGATGAATTATTAAAACTAGACGATAAATTCCTCAATTGGGATTGGGTTAATGAGGGGCTGGAGTTGGCCAAATCAGTTGGTGTTCGTCGAGATATATCGAAAGCGCCAATTGCAAAGCCCAAGCCAAAAAGAGGTGCTAAATGGATCGAAGCCAGCCTAAGAGACTCCGGTCTGAAACCGTTAAAAGGTTTCGGGAACGGAATTACAAAAGTGGCTTTTGAGTGTCCCCAACGGCACGTCTTTAAAATTAGTGGGTACTGTTTGGCTCGGTTCCCCTTTTGCCCAATTTGTGAACCGTACAAGTTCGACGCTTACACACTTAGACGAGTCGAATTTTGTGAATCAGAGTAAGCAGTCCAACAAGGCACGTAAGGCGGACGCGTGAGACGCGCCGATTCGTTTTCGCGTTATGCAAAGAAGATCGAAAGATGAATGGGTTTGATAAGCGCGCTTTTCAGTATTTTCTAGGTTGCTGCGCAGGACTTTTCGGAGTTGCCTTAGCAATTTATCTTGGATATTTGTTGATTTCCGAGCCGAATATCGATTTGGCAGATTATATACAGCTTTTGATCTTGATATTCATATCAGGAACGATGTTTGTTGCTATTTGGACGCAGAATAAAAGAGAGGATTGGGAGCAGTCATCAGCTTACCTTGAGCGGTCTATCGAGTTAATGGGGCGGGCTTTTGAGGTTTTGAGCAGGGAAAACAATTATCCAAAGAACGATAGGATTTCATGGGTGACAGCCGCTCGATTGCTACAAAGGGCCGAATCTATTTCCCGCAGTATCAGTGTTTATTCGCACCAAGAAATATATGAGTCTGAAAAGGACTACCAAAGGCATCGCTTTAATGAGCTTTTGACTATCGAAGGGAAATCCCTCCCTCCAGAATTTTTCACTGGAAAATCAATGGTTGTCGGCGATCTCGGAAAATCCGCTGCTGGAGACGGCTCCGGCCGAGTTGGTGATGAATGGATACCAACAAGGATCGTTTCAGTAATTTATAGGTTCAAGTTGTATCCCGACAACTACGATGATCCACTTGAACGTTCTTCCGATCTAACTCAGCGCGAGCTAGAAAAGCTCTGGTTGTTCGACCACAAGGGGGTAGTTGACTACTTTTCGTTTCGTCGGCAGTTTTTCCCTGCGATCTCAAAAGTTTTTATGAGGACAGAAGGGCAAGAGACAAGAGAAGTAACTGCTGAGGAAATCAATCAATACATGCCCTCGTTAAGCGGTTTTTACAAGGAGGGAAATGATGGCTGAAAGCTTTAGGGATATAGAAAAGGAAGTGCTTCAGCGATTGCAAGAGCTTGATGTGGATACTTTGAGTGTTTTGGAGAAGTATTCAGAGGTGCATACCAAGTCTTTGAGAGCCCAAACCTTGGTGTCCACGGCCATCGCTTCTATCGCAGGGGCTGCTGTTACTGCTGCTTACATTTTTCCAGAAGTCGATAAAGCGGTAGTTGCGTTTGGTTCGGTTATTTTTGGTGTTTGTCTTGGATTCTTTGCACTCAAAGAGCGCAGGAAAGAACATAACCTGCTCATAAAACAACTATTGGATAGTGAAGCATTCTCTGGTTCGCCAACCCAAGATTCGGACCTTAAAAGGAAGAAAATCGAAAAGATCGTCAGAGGAGGTGCCCTCTGATGAATACACCTAACTACTTCTTTTATATAGCATTCGGAATCGGCGCTATCTTTGTTATCTACCGGTTCTTCCTGGTGAAAAAATCGCCGCTACTTACTGACGTCGTTCAACTTTTCTTGGCATCTATGGCTGCTTGTTCAAGTGCTAGGCTATTTTATCTGGTCTTCGAAGGGACGAATAGTTTGGGCGATTTCCAGCCCTACAAGGAGTCAATCGTTTTGGGAGCTGTTGCAGTCATGTGGGTATCGCTTCAAACACTCGCAGGTTTAGTGAAAAGCTCTGAAGAGCACAGGCGCTCTGCAGAAGCTGAGGTTGCTACAGAGACAACATAACGAGTGCGTCAACGGGACCGCTTTGTTCCGCTGCCGCTCCACAAATCAGCCCGTTACGCTGGTGTTATGCTCTGGTGCCCTAGCATGAAACGGATTCTATGAAGGATATTGGAAGCCGAATTAAGAAAATTGAGGCACTACTCGCAGATGGCGCAGTCTGCAGTCTCACTTATGCCGCGCTTGAATCCCGGTTCACCATTGAACTCATCTGCTACGAGCGGTTAATGACTGCGTATGGCTACACGTCCTATTCCGATCTTCGAAAATGGCAACCAAAGGATGTTGTTCAACAAGTAGTTCAAGAAGCCAATGAGCTAGCAGCCACGTCGCTCAAATTCTCAATATCCGCAACACCTGTAGATCCCAACAATCCCCCGCAATCAGTCACCGACTACGAGAACTTCGAATATGTCGAAGTCGGCACTCAGATAGGTTTCGATGTTAAAGAGATAGGCAAACTCTGGAATTCTCTTTCCGGCGCGGCACTCCATGTGCAGACACCGAGAAGTAAAGAAAGTGATCTGTCGGTCTATGGTGATCCTGTAAAAATCAGAGCCAAAGTGGAGAAAGCGCTCGATCTATTTAAAAAGGTTGCGGAGGGTAACCTTCTAACATCTAGTCCAGGCCCTGAAGTCTCGTACAAGTGCGATGGTTGCGGAGCAACGATCAAGCGAAAAGTGGCGCTTGTCTACGATGGGATGGTAGCGAGTTGTAGTTCAGAAGCCTGCAAAGAAAGCTACACTCTCACAGTAAGTGAATCAGGCGTTGAGTTCGGCCGGCGGCAAAAATTGTTCCCTTGTGATGGTTGCGGCAAAACGATAGCGATTCCTGCAAAACTGGCTGAGGGGCTCAGGATAGACCAGCTCCTGACAGCAGAGTGTGAGGTTTGTGGCGAAAAGACAGAGATAGTGCTTCGACCATGTAAGATCGTGCGCAGCAAAAAAATATAACAAAGCGCGTCACTCGGATGCCTTTGTCTCCGCTACGCTGCGCCAAAGCCACCGGTGCGTTTCGGCGTTAAGCACATTGATTATGAACCACAAAGAATACGTTGAGACACAAAGAAATAGGGTTTGTGAAGTGGCTGAAGGGATGCTGGATGGCTGCATTGACTATCTGGAGGGCTCGATAGAATTGTCCTCACTTCGCTTTCGGGTCGAGGTCCCAGAAGACGATCCTGATTTTATTCAGTTTATAGCAATCTCGTCAGAGACAGATCACCTACCAATTGGCAAGGCAAGGCAGTATTGGTCGGAGGAAGCTCTCCAGCGTCACGAGCCAGAGATCCAAGAGGTAAAGAAGTGGGCAAAAGAAATCTCATTGGCCCATTGCCGGTCGCTAGTTGAGAGGTTTAGTGCTTAACAAGTGGTTGAAGCTGACTGGAACTACGCTGCGCTCCGTTCCGGCAGCTTGCCCAAGGCGTTAAGCTTTATTCGGAGACCTTGTGCCAAAGTACAGAAGCATATTTCACGCTCCTCCTAAGGTAATAAACCGCTATTACAGACGAAAGTGGACGCGAAAGTACTGGCCTCCGGTTGAAGCCGCAACACGGCGATACTCCAGGATCACTTTGACCTTCCGGGAAAGGAAGAAGAATAAGGTTTTGCAGGCCACCCTTGAGACGTTTAAGAGTGAGGCCGAGCGAGCAAACAGCAAGGGGAACGAATGCACACAGGCGCTCATGAATATGGGGCTGTTTTACCTGTTGGCTGAGAACGATATTCAGGCTGTCAAAATTGATGCTCTAACTCACCCTGATGAATGGAAGAGAAAGTTGTCACTGAGGATTATTCTGCTCACCATTTATGAATGGGACATGGGAAAAGTGGCAGGAAAGAATCTCAAGACCCTGCTATCACGCTCTTCAGTACCCGAAGAAGTGCAGAATGAGTTATTCGAATCACTGAGGACGCTGAAGAGGGCACAGCGTAAAGCAGCGAAAATCCTTCATCAGCCAAGGAATTCTGTTATTGCTCATCGAGATGCCAATGCATTGGCTCAAATAGAAACTATCGAAAACTTGAATGCCAAAGAAGTATTCGGTGCCGCAGAGGATTTTTATGCCTCTTCAGATCGATTTATGGGTGCATTCTCAAAAGTACTATTGCAAGCAGGCAGCTTACACGGCTTGGTTGCTTTTATGCTGAATGAAAAGAAGGCTTAACAAGCGGCTGTTGTAGGACGCACCTACGCTGTCGCTCCGGTGCGCCGCAAAGCCAGGGCGTTAATCCCAAAGGGGTGGAGTTGTGGTTGAATCACTTGATCAGGCTTGCGCGATTATCAATGTGTGGAAGCAGGAACTAAGGTCAACTGTAGAGCCGCTATCGAAAAATTTGGCATTTAAACCGACGTTCGAAGCTGATTACTACCACGAAGCGATCGTCTATCGGTTTATCGAGCTTTTTGAGTCAGCACAAATTTTGTACAAAAAGCAGCTATTTGTCGGTGCTGCTCTATCTGCAAGGGGAACCATTGAGACGCTGGCTATTCTTTGGTTCTTGAACGAGAAACTCAGGATGGTGACAAAGACCGAAGATTTTCGCAGCTTCTCTTCCCAGTTAGAGAGACTTCGTTTCGGATTCACCGGTGATCCAAAACTACCGGAACGAATTAACATACTCAACGCTATAGACGCAGTAGATAAGGCCTTAGACGGCAATCTTAGGCGTTTTTACAACATCCTTTCTGAATATGCCCACCCGAATTTTTCAGGTACGTTAGGTGCTTATGCGTCGGTGAACAAGGAAACGATGGAGGTGTCTCTGAGCTTCGCCAAGGCCGAAACGAAACCAATAAAAGAAAACGTCGAGCGTGCAATAATTTTATCAGCAGGGATCTTCGAAAATATAAAGGAAGCCTATGATCAGGTCATAAATGATGTATTGCGATTGAGCAAACGCCTACATGACCAAGGCAAGCTCAGGGGAATGCTCGACAAGGATTAACAATTCGCGCAAGGCGGACGGCTTTCAGCCGCCGCTTCGCTCCGCGTTAAATGCCGGTGATAGCCAGGTCCAAAGCTCCCACAATCTGGTCTCTGAAATGTGAGAGAGAACCAATAGGGCTCTTGAGATGTTTTCCAGGCACGGAGGAAATTTGCGGAGTTAACAGCAACAGCTCTTGATCGGCAAAGCTGATTTCGGGAGTGAGCCCTTGCATGGCTTCGCCACCGAAGGCAGAACGTTTGCCCAAAGGGATAACAATGCGAGTTGCCAAATCGCTCAGAAGGCTGCTCTGAATATCCACAAGGTAAGGATAGTGAGCCTTGCTGATTTTGCTCGGGTTAGGGTACACATCGAACTGTGCCATCAAAACTCCCTGAATTCGTCGCCGAAGCATCCATGTTGTTCGACGAAATCGTTGTAGCTTTTTATCGCAGCGCGATTCTCTTCAACCCACTGAGCGGCTTCGCGTTTCGAAAGCTCTTCTTTCAGAGCTCGTTCCAGGGTGGCAGACAAGTTAATGTTCAGTTCCCGGGTCTTACGCAGAAGATCGCTATTGATTGAGAGGTTCGCTGCCTTTTTGGGGGCGGCTGAGTCAAAGAGTTCGGCCATGAGGGCCTCCCAGAAAATTTAGAATACAAAGCTTGATCCTATGCGCATCGCTATGCGCATGCAAGCAGTTAACCAGTGTCTGTTGTCGGACATGCCTACGCTGGCGCTCTGTCACGCCGCAAAGCCAAGGCGTTAGCACTCAGAGAGAAAATGAATGTTTGTTGCCGTTTATGAGTTTGAAATCAAGGAAGGCACAGAGACTTCATTTCGCGAAGCCTGGCTTGAAGTGACGAAAGCTATCTATCAGCACTGTGGCAGTTTTGGTTCGAGACTCCATACCTCAGACAAACCGAATATCCTGGTTGGTTATGCTCAGTGGCCTGATCGGGAAACGTGGGCGAAAGATCGTCACGTAATCGATGAAAAATATCACAGGGCACGCAAACAAATGCTCGACTGCCTGGTTCGATCGAAAACCGTTTATGAACTGGAAGTCAGTGACGATTATTTGCATGCCGATCAGTCCCGTAGTTCCAACCAGGACTGACTGACAGCCTTCCCCCGTTCAGCGAGACGCGCCACCTTATCCACGCCCTATCTCACATCAGGCTGCGCGTACGGCTACCCTCGTACCATTGAACGCCGCATTGCCCGTCAGTGCGTCAATGCGCCCGGAATCAGTGACGTCGTTCATGCTCACGCCGGGTTGTCCCTGGGCGATCGACATGGCGGTGTCCGGCCGGTTATGGCCCCAGCCCTGGGGCATGCTGATCACACCCTCGAACATATCGTCGTCGATTTCCACCGGCAGGTTGATGCTCCCGGAAGCCGACGTAACCGTGGCCAGTTGTCCGTCTTCAAGCCCGATTTTGAGGGCATCTGAGGCGTTCATCTGCAACGTGCACGGGTTTTTGCCTTTTACCAGCCGGTGGGAGTTCTGGGTCCAGGTATTGTGGCTGCGGGGCAGGCGGCGGCTGATCAGCGTGAACGGATAGTCGCTGTTCTCATCTGCCTGCAACAGGCCCGAGGCATCCAGGCGTTTCAGGTCGTCCAGATACAGCTGCGGAGCCACCCGGATCTTGCCGTCCTCAGTCTGGATGCGCTGCGCCAGGCAGGGCTGAAGCGGTCCCAGATCGACGCCGTGGGGGCTGGCCTTCAGGGTCTCCAGGCTCATGCCTTCTTTTCCGTAGGCGCCGTGTTTCAGGCCCAGATCCAGCATGGCCTCCGGCGTAACGCCATCGTCTTCCAGGCCCGTTAACTGCAGGGCCAGATCCCGCAGAATTTCCCAGTCGTGTTTCTGGTTTGGCGCTTTTTCGAACATCGGTTCCGAGAATTTCGCGGTATTGCGCACGGCGAAAGAGTTGAAGAACACATCGAAGTGCGGCACTTCCAGCCCGGTCGTGGCCGGCAGGATGATATCGGCGTGACGGGTGGTTTCGTTCAGGTAGATATCCACCGACACCATGAAATCCAGGGCATCGAAAGCGTCTTCCAGTCGGGCTCCGCCGGGCGCCGAAAGCACCGGATTACCGGCGATGGTGATCATCGCGCGGATCTGGCCCTCGCCCGGGGTCAGGATCTCATCGGCCAGGGTGGCCACGGGGAATTCGTTGTTGAAGTAGGGCAGTTTTCGCACCCGGGACTCGTAACGGCCATAGGAACTGGGCTTGCCCTTTTTGTCCCGCACCAGATCAAAGGCCGGCTGGGGGAACATGGCGCCGCCGCGGCTATCGAAGTTGCCGGTGAGAATGTTCAGTACGTTGGTCAGCCACTGGCAGAGGCCGCCGAAGGATTGAGTGGAAGCCCCCATGCGGCTGTAACAAACGGCACTCTTGGCAGCCGCCATCTCCCGTGCCAGCTCGCGGACGGCGCTAGCGCTCATACCGCAGGCGTTCGCCACGGATTCCGGAGCATAGGGTCTGACGGCCTCGGCCAGTTGCTCCAGCCCGTCGATCCGGTCTTCCAGGTGGCCAAGGGTAACCAGCTGTTCCTCGAACAGGGTGTGGACCATGGCCAGCATGAACAGGGCATCGGTTTCCGGGCGGATGAACAGGTGCTGGTCGGCCTTTTTCGCGGTTTCGGTGCGCCGTGGATCAACCACCACCACTTTGCCGCCCCGTTGCTGGATGGCTTTCAGGCGTTTGCCCACCCCGGGTGCGGTCATCAGGCTGCCGTTGGAGACAATCGGGTTAGCACCAATGATCAGCATGAAATCCGTATGGTCGATGTCGGGCACCGGAATCAGCATGCCGGCGCCGAGCATGTAATTGGAAGCCACGTGATGCGGTAACTGGTCGGCGGAGGCGGAGCTGTAGCGGTTGTTGGTGCCCAGGGCCTTGAAGAACCGCGGCAGCATGATGGCGTTGCCAAAGTTGTGGGCGTTCGGATTACCCAGATACACCCCGACCGCATCCTGCCCATGTTCCTGCTGGATACCGCGAAACCGCGAGGCGATTTCCTCGAAGGCAGCTTCCCAGCTGATCTCCTGCCAGCCGTCCGCGGTGCGCCTCATGGGTGTTTTCAGGCGGTCCTTGTCGTTGTAGAAATCCTGCAGTGCGACGGCTTTCGGGCAGATATGGCCGCGGCTGAACGGGTCGTTGTTATCGCCCTTGATGGACAGGATCTCGTTACCCCGATGCTGGATTTCGAGGCCACACATGGCTTCACAGATATTGCAGGTGCGGTAATGGGTCTGGGTGTCGGTCATGGCAAACACTCACTCGGGATATTGTCATTATTGGTTCTGGCAGTGTGGCACAGGCCGGCGAAAAATCAGACGGTCATAATTCACATAAAACCGGTCAATCCCGCCAAATGATGTTTCTCCCGGTGTCGGAAAGACAGGCCGGAATTTCATCGTACAATAGCGCCATGGCCAGATCTTTTTACCGTCAGGGCCCGGACCATCGTGCCGGTGCGCCTGTTACCTTTCTCGACGTCCGCCGTCGTTTCCAGTTCCGTTCCATCGAGCTTGGCCGCTGGGTCACCGAGCCGGAGAAACAGCGCAGTGCGTCGCTGTTCTACGATGCCCTGTGCGACCTGATGACCATTCTTGGTGGCACCGAGTCGCTGGTGTCCCTGCGCGGCACCCTGGCGTTGCAGTACGGAATTGGCGGCCGGCCCGGCGTGTCGGCCCATTACACGCCGGCTACCCGCAGTTTCTCGCTGGCCAAGAACGCAGGCCCGGGCAGCATCGCCCACGAGTGGTTTCACGCCTTCGATCATTACATCGGCGAGAAACTTTTCGGCGAGGCCCAGAGAGGCCAGTTTGCCTCGAAACTCTGGCTTGGACGCGACGATGCGATTCGTCACCCTTTGAATGACCGTCTGCAGGCCTGCTTTAAAGCGGTTTTGCTGGACGAAGACGGCGCAGAGCCCAGCGAACTCTTCCGTTGCTCGATAAAGGCCGACAAAGCGGCCGGGATTCAGTACTTCAGCCTGCCCGAGGAACTCTGCGCCCGGGCGTTTGAGGCCTTTGTGCAGGATTCCGACGTAAAGAATGCCTTTCTGGTAAGCGGAACCCGGGAATCCGAAGAGGCAAAACTGGGGCTTTATCCCGTTGGCGCGCAACGGGAACGGGTTAATCGTGCATTCCAGGGTTACTATTCAGCCCTGGGGCAGGCCCTGCGCGCGGCCGGAAGCTGATCGCTTCCCAGGCAGGTTCACGCAGGCCTAAGCCATGGAGCCGTCAGTGGCAGTGCGCGTGGGAAGCAGCGTCCTCATCCCGTGGGTCGCCCATGCCGCCTTTGAGGCCGTATTTGATCAACAGCAGATTGGCCGGCCAGGCGGCAAACAACCCAAGTGAGAGCGATACGTAAAGTGATGACCAGAACAGGGCATCACCCATGGTTGCTTCTCCGCCCAGATACAGGTCGGTGGTGATTGCCACAGACTCCATGACCACAATACTGATGGTTTCCGCAACGAACGCGCCCTTGAAGGCTTCCTTGAAGGGCATCCCGTTCTGCATCATCGGGCCAATGTTCAGGGCAAAGCCGAATATATACGCGAGGGTAAAGGTGATGATGGCTGCCCAGAAGTTGCCCATGGCAAACAGGCCAACCGAGATGATCACCCCGAGTATCTCGCCTATACCGCAGCCCGAATAGCAATGGGCCACCGAACGAAAACCCTTGCGGGCAAGACTGTCCGTGGGGATCTGTTTGCGCCCGGAATAGCGGTAGATGGCAAGGCCTATCGGTCCCGAGTAAAGCACGGTAAGCCCCCAAACCCACTGCATCATGGAGGCGATATGGCTGTTGCTGGTTTTCAGGTCGTAGATCACCCAGGCAACGCTGGCGCCAACGAGGGCCAGCCAGATTCCGAGACCTGTCCAGGTGTCGATAAGGGCCTGAATCTGATCAAGGCTCATAGAAAGAACAATCCTTTCCTGAGAAATGTACACCTAGTCTAGTCCGTGGAGGCGGGATGTCTTTCTTTCAACTGCCAGCCATGCCTTGAGATCGTCCAGAGACTTCGGTGGGCAGATCCAGTAGCCCTGGAGCATTTCCGCTCCGAGAGATTCAAGAAGGTGAGCCGATTTTTCGGTCTCAATGCCTTCGGCGACCACCCGATAACCCAGGCCCTGGCCCATACTGATGGCCGTTCCCACAATCATCCGGGCGCTGTCGCTGGACTCGATGTCCTGCAGCAGGGTGCGGTCCAGCTTTATTTCGCTGGCTGGCAGCTTCTTCAGGTAGGAGAGTGAGGAGTAACCGGCGCCGAAGTCGTCAATCGAGAGCTTGAGCCCGATCGCCGTCAATTCATTCAGGGCTTTCAGGCCCCGGTGTGGATCGTCCATGGCCGCGGTTTCGGTGAGTTCGATGATGACCTGTTCCGCCTTTAGCTGATATCGCTTTATGCGGGTTTCAAACAGGCCAATCAGTTCTGGAGAACTGAGGTCGCGAGCGGAGATATTCACTGAGACGGTCAGCTCCGGATCAATCTCGTGGAGTGCTTTGAGATCGTTCATCGCCTGATCCACCACCCAGCGTGTCAGGTGTTTGATCACACCGGTTTTCTCCGCCATGGGAACGAAGTCAATCGGTGGCACCCAGCCCCTTTCCGGATGGTGCCAGCGAATCAGGGCTTCCACACCCACCACCTTGCCCGTGGCCAGATTGGTTTTGGGTTGGTAGTAGAGTTGGGTCTGATTGTTGTGCAGAGCCTCCCGAAGGTCAGACATCAATGTCAGCCGGCTCTCGTCGTAGATATCGTTTTTCCGGGAATACAGACCGGTCTCATAGGGACCGTGAGGGGCCATTTCCATGCCAACGTGGGCGTTGCGGATCAGGAGAGCCGCTTTTTTTCCGTGTTCCGGAAAGCTGGCGGCACCGAACCGGGGATTGGGTTCTATGGCGATGTTGTCCAGTAACACCGGTTCGGCCAGTTGCTTCAGGGCATTATCCAATGACTTGAAATCGTCCCCCGTTTTGCCGATATCCACCAGCAGGCCAAAGCTGTCTCCGGAAAGCTGGTAGACCAGCTCCTCACGACCTTCGGAATTGACGGTGGAGTGAACCATAGGCAGCCCGGCTGCCAGTTCGATCATGTGTTCTGCCATCGCTTTGAGCAGGCGCTCACTGCGGTCGAGGCCCAGGGTTCGGTTGATTTCCTTCAGCTGGGTTATCCGGGTAACCCCAACCATGAAGCGACCATTGGGGTGTTGCCGGAATTGCTCATCCACCATCCACTCGAAGCGGTTGCGGTTTGGAAGACCGGTAACCGGGTCATGGGTGAGAGCTTCATTCAACCGGGTCTGGGCATCGCTGCGGGCTTTCTGCTGTTGCAGGATGTCGGCCTGGGCCTGGATTTTCTGCTCCCGTTCCCGATAAAGCCGGTCGGCAAGGGCGAGCGTGAGAATGAAAGCTTCTAGGCCGGATCCTATCTGCATGGCGTACTCGGTAAAAAAGTTCTCCGGCAACAGGCCAAGAGCGCGCCCGGCTGTTGCCGAGACTCCTACCGTGAGTGGTGTCCAGGCAATGGTGAAGAATATGCCGGCCCGAACACCGGCGGCCCAGGTGACAGGACCTGCCACCAGCAGCAGCGAAAAGAATCCGAATGCGGAGATTGCCGCAACCCGGATACCGGTGTCGTAGCTCAAGAGTGGAGCGCTCAGGAAATACAGAATCTCGAACGCCAACATAGCTTGCAGAGCGCGGTAAAGCCGCGGGCTATGTGAGCGGACTTTCAGGAACTCCATGCAGAACAGCAGTGAGAACATCGCCAGGAAAGGGATGGAGAGCATCAACACATGGGCATGCAGAAACGGCGATTCCGGATAGACATGCTGGAGGGTGTAACCGCGAACCGCGGCAAAAAACAGGAAATACCCGGATATGGCCAGCGCGTAGTACAGGTAAAGCCGTTCACGCAGGGTCAGGAACACGGCCAGGTTGATCAGAATGATGACCGCCAGGCTGCCGTAGTAGAAAAAGTGCAGTTTTTGCTCGTTGGCGGCGGCCTCATAAAAATCACTCTGATGCCATATCTGTAGCGGCACCACCATCGTGCCTTGTGTTGCTATCCGTATGTAGAGCGTTTTCAGGTTGTCCGGTGCCACCTGGAACCTGAACAGCATACTGGGATGGTCAACATCCCTCGGATAGAAGGGGCGGGTATCCCCGGTGCGGAATTCGCGAAGCAGTGTGCCCCCGGAGAGCTCGTGGAACACCACGTCATCGAGCTGCGAGTAGGCCAGCTCGGCGATCAGCAATTGGTCACGATCGGTCTGGTTATGCACCTCAACCCGCAGCCAATAGGCGGAATCTGTGATGCCAAAGGTCGCTTTGCCAGTGGGCCTGTGCTGCCAGGCGGAATCGGGAAGAGCGCGAACCTGGGCCAGTGTTGCGGCGGCACCGGTGTCTTCCCAGTACTGAAAGTGGCTCTCAATCGGTGCGCCAGAGACCACTGAAACCGGGCCGGCATCCGCGTGGACAGACTGGAACACGCTCAAGGCCAGCATCAGAACAAGGATACGCAGAGCATTGCTGAGGATCACGAACAGTAGACCCCGTTATTTAGCCAGCAGGCTTTTATTTTTGTCTCAAAGTTCAGCTTATCAATCTTTCTGCGCCAGAAAAGCCGCCAACCGATATTTAATGTAGCGAAATGTCTCATATTTCGAGTTTTCCAGCGTTTCCTGCGCGCGCCCCGGGCTCCCGGTGACCAGGCTTGCCTGTCTGGATGGCGGTGCATCTGCTACGTTAAAGGGATAAAACCTATCTCGAGGAGGCCTCCATGTTTGTCGCTGAAAAAGCAACCGGGCACCTGATAGAAGTGCTGGATACCCAGGCACTGTTTGATCCCCATGTTCAACAGGTTCGCGGCAGCCTCCATTACGGGGAAGAGGCGCAGGACCCGGATTCCTTTGCAAAATCGGACCTGGCCTTTCCCTCCGGTGAAGCGCTTCCGGTGTGCTGGACCGATCCCGACTACCGCCGCCATAGCTGACCCTTTCCTGATTTTCCCGCCGCCGTCTCAGGGCCAAATCACCCAGGCCCTGAAGTTGGCAGTTTTCCAGACACGTTTGAATTTCCCGTCTTGCTTGTGTAAGCTTTTTATTAATTGAACGTTCAATTAATAAAAAGCAGGGCCAGGTCGCGCTGCTTTTTAACACCGGAAACAAGACGAGTAGCCGAAGCCGCCATGCCAAAAGTTGGGGTTAAAGACACACGCAAGCAGCAACTGATTGAAGCCACCATGGATTCGATTGCTGAGCTGGGTATGCAGAACACCACCATTGTCAGCATCAGCAAGCGGGCGGGTATGTCCTCAGGGATTATCAGCCACTACTTCGGTGGCAAGCAGGGTCTGATTGAGGCGGCTCTGCGTTATCTGCTGGATCAATTGGGCAAGGAACTGCGGGAGCGCATGGCCAGGACCGACCGCTCCCCTGAGCAGCGGTTGAATTGCATCATCGAATCGAATTTTTCCGAGTTCCAGCGCTCGGCGCTGGCGGCCAAGACCTGGCTGAGTTTCTGGGCCCGGTCGATGCATGAGCCGGGGCTCAAGCGGCTGCAGCAGATCAACAACGCCCGGCTGTATAGCAATCTGCGCTATTCGTTTGCGCAGGTGCTCGAACCGGCTGCGGCGACCGAAGCGGCCCGGCAAACCGCGGCAATGATCGACGGTTTCTGGCTGCGCAGTGCCCTGAGCCTGGACCCGGCAGAAAGCTTTGAAGCCGGCGAGCGGCTCTGCAAGAAATTTGTCCACGAGACACTGGCCCAGGCCACCGCCTGAGCCGCGATAGATTCAAATGGCCCACAAGGCCTGAAGAAACCGAACCGAGGTATCTTATTACTATGTCTGCATCTCTTCCTGTTGTTCAGAATTTCGTCCATGGCCGTTTTCTGGCCAACAGCACCGGCGAAACCTTCCCCGTGGTGAACCCTGCGACGGGTCAGGTTATCTATGAAGTGGAAGTGGCGGATGAGTCCGTGCAGCAGGCTGTCATCGAAAGTGCCCGGGCCGGCTTTGCCGAGTGGTCTGCGATGACGGCCATCGAACGCAGCCGGATTCTGCTGCGGGCGGTTGCACTGTTGAGAGAGCGCAATGACGAGCTGGCCGCCGCCGAAGTTCGCGATACCGGCAAGCCCTGGCAGGAAGCGGAAGCCGTGGATGTGGTGACGGGCGCCGATGCGATCGAGTTCTTTGGCGGCCTGGCGCCGTCCATCGAAGGCAACCAGCAGGACCTGGGGGGTGATTTTTATTACACCCGCCGTGAGCCCCTGGGCATCTGTGCCGGCATCGGCGCCTGGAACTACCCGATCCAGATTGCCTGTTGGAAATCCGCGCCGGCTCTGGCTTGTGGCAACGCCATGATCTTCAAGCCCTCAGAGGAAACCCCCATGGGTGCGGTGAAGCTGGCGGAGATCTTTACGGAGGCAGGTGTGCCCGCAGGCGTGTTCAACGTGGTGCAGGGCGCCGCCGAAGTCGGTCAGTGGCTGACCCATCATCCAGAGATTGCCAAGGTCTCCTTCACCGGCGAAGTGGCTACCGGCAAGAAGGTGATGGCAGCGGCATCTTCCACCCTGAAAGACGTCACCATGGAACTCGGCGGAAAATCCCCGCTGATCATCTTTGACGATGCCGACCTGGAAAACGCCATCTCTGCCGCCATGGTGGGCAACTTCTACACCCAGGGCGAGATCTGCACCAACGGTACCCGGGTGTTTGTCCATGAAGATCTGTACCCGCGTTTCATGGAACGCCTGCTGGAGCGCACCCGCAAGAACATCAAGCCGGGTGATCCGATGAATCCGGATACCAACTTTGGCGCCCTCATCTCGGCAAAACACCGGGATCTGGTGCTCGATTACATCGCCAAAGGCCTCTCTGAAGGGGCCACCCTGAGCCACGGCGGGCGGGCCTTTGAGCCGGAGGATTCCAAAGGCGGCTATTTCGTGGAGCCCACCATCTTCACCGACTGCACCGATGACATGACCATCGTGAAGGAAGAGATCTTCGGGCCGGTGATGTCGGTGCTCACCTTCCGCGACGAGGACGAGGTGATTGCCCGGGCCAACAACACCGACACCGGTCTGGCCTCGGGCGTGTTCACCAACGACATCCGCCGGGCGCACCGGGTGATTCACCAGATCCAGGCCGGTATCTGCTGGATCAACAGCTACGGTGCCTCCCCGGCGGAAATGCCGGTGGGCGGCTACAAACTCTCCGGCATCGGCCGGGAAAACGGGCGCGAGACCATAGCGCATTACACCCAGATCAAGTCCGTCTACATCGGCATGCAGGATCTGGATGCCCCGTTTTAAGCCCGCAAGCCACAGAGGAGAACGCGTATGACAGAAAACCGATACGACTACATCATCGTGGGTGCGGGTTCCGCCGGTTGTGTATTGGCCAACCGCCTGACCGAGGACGCGCGCCACCGGGTGCTGCTGCTGGAAACCGGCGGCAGCGACAAGAGCATCTTCATCCAGATGCCCACCGCCCTGTCCATTCCCATGAACACCAAGAAATACGCCTGGCAGTTCGAGACCGAGCCGGAGCCGTATCTGGACAACCGCCGCATGCATTGCCCCCGGGGCAAGGTTCTGGGGGGCTCTTCCTCCATTAACGGGATGGTGTATGTCCGTGGCCACGCCCGGGATTTCGACGAATGGGATTCCGAAGGCGCCACCGGCTGGCATTACCGGAATGTCCTTCCGTATTTCAAAAAAGCCGAAACCTGGGCCTTCGGCGGCGATGATTACCGGGGTGATAAAGGCCCGCTCGGTGTGAACAACGGCAACAACATGCAGAATCCGCTCTACAAGGCCTTTATCCAGGCGGGTTCCGATGCTGGATATTTCGAAACCGGCGATTACAACGGAACCCAGCAGGAAGGCTTCGGCGCCATGCACATGACCGTGAAGAACGGTCGTCGCTGGTCCACCGCCAACGCCTATCTGCGCCCGGCCATGGAGCGCCCGAATCTGACGGTGGTCACCCACGCCCTGGTGCACAAGGTGTTGCTGGATGGCAAAACCGCCACCGGTGTCCGTTACGAGCAGGGCGGCAAGGTGCACGAGGCAAAAGCCGCCGAGGAAGTCATCCTGTCGGCCGGTTCCATTGGCTCACCCCACCTGCTTCAGCTGTCCGGAATTGGCAAGCGTGAGGTACTGGAAAAGGCTGGTATTGAGGTAGCGCACGAGCTACCCGGCGTTGGTGAGAACCTGCAGGACCACCTGGAGTTTTACTTTCAGTACCGCTGCAAGCAGCCGGTGTCGCTCAACGGCAAGCTGGACTGGTGGAACAAGCTGAAGATCGGTGTTCGCTGGATTCTCCGTAAGGACGGTTTGGGCGCCACCAATCACTTCGAGTCCTGTGGCTTTATCCGGTCCAAGGCCGGCGTCGAGTGGCCCGACCTGCAATATCACTTTTTGCCGGCGGCCATGCGCTACGACGGTAAAGAAGCCTTCAACGGAGACGGATTCCAGCTGCACATTGGTCACAACAAGCCGAAAAGTCGGGGTTTTGTGCATGTGCAATCGGCCGATCCGAAACAGGCACCGACCATCCGCTTCAACTATCTGCAGCACGAGGCAGATCGGGAAGGCTTCCGGGATTGTGTGCGCCTGACCCGGGAAATCATCAATCAGCCGGCCATGGACGAGTATCGGGGCGCGGAGATCCAGCCCGGTGCCGAGGTGCAGACCGATGAAGAAATCGATGCGTTTGTCCGCCAGGCGGTGGAGAGCGCCTACCACCCGTCCTGCTCGTGCAAGATGGGCACCGACGAGCTGGCGGTGGTGGACCCGGATACCCGGGTACGCGGCATCCGGAATCTCAGGGTGGTGGATTCGTCCATCTTCCCGACCATACCCAACGGCAACCTGAATTCGCCCACCATCATGGTGGCCGAGCGGGCAGCCGACCTGATTCGGGGCAGGGAGCCCCTGCAACCTTCTGACGCGACTGTGGTGATGGATGACCAGTGGCAGGTGCGTCAGCGCCCGGGACAGGCAAAGCGCGCGCTCGCATAGCGCGTCGTCATCCCGCCCGGGCGTGCAACGCGCCCGGGGTTTTGCAAGCCCTCAGGATTTCCCTATCAGCGCGACGGTGTTCTGCCGTTTTCGGGCGCCGGATAGGCAAGTCCTGGGTTTGTGTCCGATTCGAACCAAGTAGAGGAGGAACACCCATGCTGTTTATCAAAAAGAAAGAAAGTAACCGGAGGACGTTATGACACTCTGGTTATCCGCAGGTCTGATATTCACCTTCGCCGCCATTGCCCTGATTCTGTACAAATGGTGGGACATCCAGTGTATCGGCGTCACGCCGGTTCGCACCTTCACCTTTATCGCCATACTGTTCACGTCCGGTCTTGATGTGGGCCTGATCATGTTCCCGCTCACCGAGTTTGGTGGTTATGGCGATCTGTCTGCCAGCCCGGAGTATGGTTTTGCCAACCCGCTGGCCATTGAGTTCGGGTTCTGGGCATTTCTGATCTGGGGCTTCTATTTCCTGACCTGTTTTTACTTCGCGATCATCGAGCCGCGGGTGAAGTTCTTTGAAATTCCGCTGGTGAAGATCGTTAACAACGTTGTGATCATCGGCACCTGCGCTTTCACCGCCTATCTGTTGCTGGTGAACCTGCCCTGGTATCTGCCCATGCTGGGTGACGGCGAGTCCGTGGTACCGGCGTTCTACTTTATCGTGTTTGCTGCGATTGGGCTGGCGGTCTACTCCAGCTCCAAGATCAAGTATGTGCGTATCCTGAGTCTGGGCTCGAGCCTGCTGTTCATTGCTCTGATTGCGGGCATGTGGTTCCGGGCGTTTGTCATGGGGGCCGGCTCGCCGGCAGATTTCCTCGGCACCGCCGGATTGATCGGCGAATACTTTGCCAACATTCATCAGTTTGTCCTGCCCATCAATGACTACCACGAGTTCTACCTGTTCTGGTGGTTTGCCTGGAGCATCATGATCGGTCAGTTTACGGCCCGCTTCGTTAGCGGTATTCGTACCTGGCAGTTGCTGATTGCCATGCTGGTGGTGCCGTCCATCGCCATTGGTGTGTGGTTTACCGTGCTTTACCACTATCATGCGGAAGGCTTGCAGATTGCGGCGTTTACCAACCTTGCCATGATCTCGGTGGGCGTGTTGATGGTGGTGAACTCACTGGATTCGCTGATCCGTCTGTACACAGACAACCTGAATCTCACCGCCCAGCGCCTGGGACGGGCGAATTACGTGGTGTTCAATTTCCTCGCGATGGTGGGTCTGACCATGCTGTTCCAGCTGGATTTTCTCCGGATTCAGTGGGTAGGCGCCCTGGTGATCGCACTGTATTTCGGCTGTTTCGTCTACATCCTGGCGAAGAAGCGGGCCGAAGTGGCTGCCATTAAAGCGTCACCGAAAGAGAATATTCTGGACTTTGGCAAGATTGAACTTGCCGGTTAAGACCCCATAAATAGGCAGAGCCTATCCTTGGCTTGGAAATTATCAATTTTATCGCGGCGCTGCATGTCAGTACCTTTAGCGCCGTAAATTCATCCACTTATTGAATCCATCAACAAGGAGTTATCTTTAATGGGCATCATTAACAGCGAGATCAAGCCGTTCAACGCTACCGCTTTCAAAAACGGCGAGTTCGTTGAGATCAGCGAAGCCGATGTAAAAGGCAAGTGGGCGGTATTTTTCTTCTACCCGGCCGACTTCACTTTCGTTTGCCCGACTGAGCTGGGCGACGTTGCAGACAAGTACGAAGAGCTGCAGAAGCTGGGCGTTGAAGTGTTCTCTGTGTCCACCGACACTCACTTCACCCACAAGGCATGGCACGATGCTTCCGAGACCATCGGCAAGATCCAGTACTACATGGTAGGCGACCAGACCGGCACCATCACCAACAACTTCGGTGTAATGCGTGAAGGCCAGGGCCTGGCAGACCGTGCCACCTTCCTGATCGATCCGGATGGCGTTATCCAGGCTATGGAAATCACTGCCGAAGGTATTGGCCGTGACGCTGACGACCTGATGCGCAAGGTCAAAGCGGCACAGTATGTTCGCAAGCATCCTGGCGAAGTATGCCCGGCCAAGTGGAAAGAAGGCGAGGAAACACTGGCTCCGTCTCTGGACCTGGTTGGCAAGATCTAAGCTCTCCTTACGGATAGCTTATGAACGAAAAACCCCGGATTTTCCGGGGTTTTTCGTGTCTGGATATAAGGTATCGCTCAGAGCGACTCGAGAATGGTCTCGGCCTTGGTGAGGTCCAGCCCCTGCGGGTCTACGTGTAGCAGCTCCACCTTGCCATCGTTGACGATCATGGCATAACGCTGGCTGCGAATGCCCATGCCGTTGGCGGTGCGGTCCTGGGTCAGGTCCAGAGCCTTGGCGAATTCTGCCAGGCCATCGGCCAGCATGACGATCTCGTCGGCATTGTGGGCCTTGCCCCAGGCGTCCATCACGAAGGCGTCGTTGACCGAGGTGCACACGATGGTATCCACGCCCTTCGCGCGCAGCTTGTCGGCGTTCACCACAAAGCCGGGCAAATGAGCGGCTGAACAGGTCGGTGTGAACGCACCCGGTACGGCGAACAGGACGGCTTTCTTACCGGCAAAAAGCTCGCTGGTGCGGATTTTCTCCGGCCCTTTTTCGCCCATTACCTGAAGTTCGATATCTGGCAGGGTATCACCCGGCTGAATTGGCATTGCTCTGGTCTCCACGGTTGTTCTTGTTGAAGTAGTCGGCGCCGCGGGCCTTGAGGCGATAGAACTCTTCAATCACGCCGGCCATCGCCTCTTCGGAATACGGTCGCAGACCACTTAATACGAGCCGTTTGGTCACTTCACCCACCGGTTTGCCGTTAGCGGTAAGGCGGTATTCCAGGAAGACATTGCCGCGCTTGCCGGCCTCTTCCAGTGTCGCATTGTGCAATTCGAGCTCAGGGGACGGTAGATCGAGGTTGTCCAGAGCCAGGCTCATGCTCTCGTACATCACCATGGGGCGATCGGGATTGAACATCACCCCGTTCGACTCCATCAATGGTTTCAGGGTGTGGGGGAAATTCTTCCCCGAGGCCGCCACATAGGCGCGGGTAATGGCCTCGATCAGCTGTTGGTCGTTTGTTGTGGCGCCACTGCGGTCCACTTCAATATAGACCTTGCCGGCATCGTCGCAGACCTCAATCGTATCCTCGGTTTCGACGAATTTGAGAGGTACATTCTCTCCGAGCAGGCTGCGGAACCGGAAGGTCATGTTTTCCGACAGTCCGAAGCGGGCCAGCACGATAGCAAACAGCAGGTCGCCTGGAACACAGAAACGGCGGGCATCCGGATCATGGATGGGATTGAAATCCCCGGCGATTTCCTTGGCGAACTGGCTGGCTTGCAGAGCGGAAATTACGACGTGTCCGTCCTGGACGGAGTGGAAACGGTCTAGAAACATGCGTTGCCTATTCTGGGTACCGGAGAATGATGTTGCGACACTATGACAGCATCATACTGCGGCAGGCTTTCGGTGGATATGCGCTATTGGTCAAGTCCCGGGCAGAGGCAAGTCTCAAGGTATAGCAAAGTTCTATCAAACAGTTTGGGTCAATTAATTTGAGCATCGGGTAGCCGGACCGTATCTTTGCACCAACTTCAATTGACCACCGTATTTTTTCAAATACTTAGTTTCGAAATTTAAAGGAGAAGTCGGAATATGTTGGATGCCAATATCAAGGAACAGCTCAAGGCCTACATGGACAAGCTGCAGCAGCCGATCGAGCTGGTTGCGGCCTATGACGACAGCAAGAAGTCCCAGGAACTCCGGGAACTGCTGGAAGAACTGGAACCCATGTCTTCCAAGATCAGCCTGCGCACCGAAGAATCCAATGATGTGCGTCGTCCTTCCTTCGCCATTAACCGTGTAGGCACCGATATTGGCGTTCGCTTTGCCGGCATTCCCATGGGCCACGAATTTACCTCGCTGGTACTGGCCCTGCTGCAGGTGGGCGGCCACCCCTCCAAGGCTTCCCAGGATGTGATTGAGCAGATTCAGTCGCTGGAAGGTCGGTTCGAGTTCGAGACCTACTTCTCCCTGTCCTGCCAGAACTGCCCGGATGTGGTTCAGGCACTGAATCTTATGAGCGTGCTGAACCCGAACATCAAGAACACCTCCATCGACGGAGCCTTGTTCCAGGATGAAGTGGAGCAGCGCGAAGTCATGGCGGTGCCCAGCGTTTACATGAACGGTGAGCCCTGGGGCCAGGGCCGTATGACCCTGGAAGAGATTGTCGCCAAACTGGACACCAGCTCCAGCGAGAAAGACGCCGAGAAGATCAACCAGAAGGATACCTTCGAGGTTCTGGTGATTGGTGGCGGGCCGGCCGGCGCCTCTGCCGCCATCTACGCAGCCCGTAAGGGAATCTCTACCGGCATCGCAGCCGAGCGTTTCGGTGGCCAGGTGGCTGACACCATGGGAATCGAAAACCTGATCTCCGTACCTTATACCGAAGGCCCGAAACTGGTCTCGGCCATGGAGCAGCACGTCAAAGAGTACGACGTCGATATCATGAACATGCAGCGCGCCGAGAAGCTGATTCCAGCCTCGCGCCCGGGCATGCCCCACGAAGTGCGTCTGGAAAATGGTGCCACCCTCAAGGCGCGCAGTCTGGTTCTGTCCACTGGAGCTCGCTGGCGCCAGATGGGCGTACCGGGAGAGGAAGAGTACCGCAACAAGGGCGTGGCCTACTGCCCGCACTGTGACGGTCCCCTGTTCAAGGGCAAGCGTGTTGCCGTTATCGGCGGTGGTAACTCCGGTGTTGAAGCCGCCATCGACCTGGCCGGCATCGTGGGCCACGTGACCCTGATCGAGTTCGGTGCCGAAATGCGCGCTGATGAGGTCCTACAGAAGAAACTGCGCAGCCTGAAGAACGTGGAAATCATCACCTCCGGACAGACCACGGAGATCACCGGTGAAAACGGCAAGGTAAATGGCCTGAACTACACCGACCGTAAGTCCGGTGAGCAGCACCACATCTCCCTGGAAGGTGTGTTCGTGCAGATTGGCCTGGTGCCCAACACCGAATGGCTCAAGGGTGACATCGAACTGAGCCAGCACGGTGAGATCATCGTCAACGATCGCAATGAAACCTCCATTCCGGGAGTCTTTGCGGCGGGCGACGCGACCACCGTGCCCTACAAGCAGATCGTCATCTCCATGGGTGAGGGTTCGAAGGCCGCCCTGAGCGCCTTTGACTTCCTGATCCGCAACTCCGTGGATGAAAGCGAAGACGAAGCGGCGTAAACCAGAAAACAGCCGCCTGATGAGAGAGAAGCACCGGAGCGATCCGGTGCTTTTTTTATGGCTAAACCCACAGGTTTAACAAGGTTTTTCTGGCACAAGTGAAACGTCGTTGTCATACTTCCAGTCCTGTATGAAAAATAGTCACTTTTACCGTCATGGACCGATGCGCGTGGTATGAAACGCTTCCTCCTGTCTATCCTTGCGTTACTGTTTGGCGCAAGCCTCCTGAGCGCCCCTTCAGTGGCCGATCCGGTCGTTCGGATTGCGGTTCCGGACATCACCAGTCTGTTGACCGAAAACGGCGACGGGGTTTACCAGAAAATCCTGTATCGGGCCCTGGATGGTCTGGACGTTTCAGTGAGTGAAGAGTTCTATCCCTACAAACGGGCGATGCTGGTGTTCGAGCAGCGGGGCGCCGACTGCATCTATTCTTTTACCGAAGTTCTCGAGCGGCGGCTGGGGGAAGACGCCGTTGTCGCGAGTTTTCCCCTCGGCAAGTTCACTTACTATCTGTTTACCCCGCCGGGTGACGAGCCCGTCAGTGCTCTGTCCAAACTGGAGGGCAAAACCGTAGGGGCGGTCATTGGCCATGAGACCTATCTGGATGGGGTTCTGGAGGCTCACAATGTCGATGTGGTCTGGTCCAAGAGTGATGCCCAGAATCTGGCCATGCTTGAGCATCAGCGATTTGGCGCTATGATCGCTGCCGTTCCCGATGTGCGTCCGTTCCTGGACAAGCTCAGCTACGATCCTGCAAGTCCGCTGCTTGAAAGTTATGACCGGCTAACCTGTCACAACACACAAGCCAACCGGCAATTCCTCAGAAGCCTGTCGGCCGAGATGAAGCGCCTGAAAAACGCCGGCGTCTATGAACAACTGGCCGGAAAGCTCTATGTCGAATTTGAAGAGCCGGCCGCCGCGGCTGAACCTTCTTCCCTGAACTGAGACTTCGGTTACGCATCTCCGCTTGTCTGTTACACGGCAGGTCGGTAGCTTAGGCTCCACGAAAGCCAACCCAGGCAGATCCTCCAGAGGGTGATTTGTTTCATGAGGTCTTATCCAGCCCGCTTGTTGATCAGTTTCCTGCTCCTGCTTGCAGCTCCTCTTGCAAACGCCAGTCTCAGACCCAGTGTTGTTTTTCTGTCTCCGGACGACTCCCGTTTCTGGCAACTGGTGGCCGGTTTCATGGAGGCGGTGGCGGAGGATCTCGAGGTAGATCTGGAGGTTCAGTACGACCGGGAGAGTCATCGATTCAGCTATCTTCGCATGGCGAAGGACGTGTTGGGCCGTGACGAAAAGCCGGACTACCTGCTGTTCATGTGCAAGGAGAATGTCACCGAACCCATGCTCAGGCTCGCGGATGGGGCGGGGGTAAAGGCGTTCACTTTCAATACCGATGTGCCTGACGGCGCCCGAGCCAGCATCGGTACGCCGCGAACGGTTCTGCCGGCCTGGCTAGGCCACCTGTCTCCGGACAATATTGCCGCCGGTCGCACCCTGGTAACGCTACTGGGTAAGCAGGCCGAACAATCAGGGCTCGCCTCCGGATCCAGAATTCCCATGGTGGCCCTCTCGGGAACACGGGATTCCTCTGCCGGCAAGGATAGGGACGGGGGGATGCTTGCTGCTGCCGTTCAACAGCGCAGTGAGCTTCTGCAGCTTGTGTATGCCAACTGGAGCGGTGCCCTGGCCCGTGAAAAAACGGAAGTCCTGCTGAAACGCTATCCGGAGACTGTTTCCATCTGGAGCGCGAGCGATGGCATGGCACTGGGGGCCATTGAAGCTGCCCGGAATGCCGGCCGGGTCCCGGGGCAGGATCTGCTGGTGGGCAGTGTCGACTGGCAACCCGAAGCCCTGGATAAAATCCGGTCGGGGGAGTTGCTGGTCAGCCTGGGGCGGCATTTCATGGGTGGTGGGCTTGCCTTGCTCCTCCTGCATGACTACCACAATGGCCGGGACTTCGATGATATGTCACCGGACTATGTGTTCCGCTACAAGCTGGAACCGGCAACCCGTGACAATATCGATCAGGTACAGCGCATTGCGGATCCGGAGAATTGGGGCAGTGTCGATTTCCGACAGTTCAGCCGTGTTGGCGAGTCTGAGACTGCGAAGGCCGTGCCTGACCCTGATGCCGTGCTGGATGCGATCACTGGAGCGCTGACAAGGCAGGAAACGGGCTCGGTAGCGAGCAGGCTCTAGGGCCTCGATATATCCTGCTCGAGACTCCCCTTGGGCATGTCAGGTTCTTCCTCGTCCTCGAAGAGATGGCCGTAGGCCTCACGCACTCCGGAGACGATGAATTCGTGGGGCACGTCGTCGAACAGGCCGTGGTCGTTCACATATTCCATGTGCGCATGACCGTCCTCGGTGTACTCCTGAAACATGGAATCGTGCACCCCGTCGAATTCCAGCGGTTCCACCTTCATCAGCTCGCACAGTTGCCGGTTGAACGCAGGGGTCGCCTTGACCCATTGGCCGTTCAGGAACAGCTCGATGTACCCATGCATCCGGAAGATGTCCGACTGCAGCCATTCGATCAGTTTCGGGCTTGAGAGATGATTGCGCACATCGGCCAGCCCAAGCCGGCTGGGAATGCCAATCGAGCGAGCTGCTGCGCCCAGAAGAACGGCCTTGGGGATGCAGTAGGTTTCGCCGCTTTCCAGGGCATAACTGGCACTGAACGTGTTGGCATCAGTACGGAACACGTAAGGGTTATAGCTAATACTGTCGCGAACAGCGAGATAGAGCGTCTTGATCTGCTCCACCGGCTCATCAGGAACACCCTCCAGCTGTGACTCAATCCAGGCGGCCAGCCGGGGATGGTCATAGTCGAAAAAGGCGGTGGGCTGGAGATAGCGTTCCATAGTCATCGGTCCGGTTTCAGGATCAACCTCTGATCGTGCTCAATTGGCAATCGTCAGGCAATGGCGGTATCCGCCAGAACCATTGCCGAAAATGCTCACAGAATTCGGTTTGCAGCCTAAAGCTCTCGCATTAATTCGTAGGTGCACATATTGACCGCCGATGCCAGGTTCAGGGATTCGATTTGGCCCTGGCCTTGAATGCTGTAGGGCGCCGCCTTTAGATGGTCGAGAGCTTCGCGCGGCACACCCCGGGCTTCGTTACCAAACAGATAACAGTCGTGCTGGCGGAAAGCCTGCGATGTCATCGAACTGCCTTTGAGGTCCAGGCAGGCAAGGCTCTGGTAGCGGTCGGCAAGGCTGGCCAGTTCAACGTCGGTTTCAAGAGGCACGTGAAAGAGCGCCCCCATGCTGGCACGCACCACTTTTGGATTGAACGGATCCACACTGCCCGGGCTTAACAGGCACCGGAAACCGCCGAACCAGGCCAGGCTGCGGAGTATGGTGCCCAGGTTGCCGGGGTCCTGAACCTCGTGCAGATAAATCGCTTTCTCCCCGGGCACCGGTTCAGCCGGTCGTTCCGGCATGGGGACCACCGCCAGAATCCCCTGGGGTGTTCGGGTGTCGGCAAGCTGTGCCATCTGGCGATCGCTGATGACATGGGTTTTGAACGGGCTCTGCCAGTGCTCATAGGCACCGGTGACGTACAGTTCCGAAGCCTTCAGAGCAGGTTGGCTGGCAACGGCTTTCTGCAGCTCAAGAATCAGGTGCTCACCCTCAACAAGGTAGTGGCCAAACGACTTCCGGTATTTTTTCTGGTGCAGCTTTTTGATGTCGGCCAGATTCACGAGGGGAGTCTCCGGTGAGGTGGGCTTGGTCGGTTCTGAAAAATCACAGAATGCTGGCCGGATTGTACGTGTGGCCAGCCCGGTTGTCAGGGTTTTGCCGCGGCCCGGCGCGGCACGTACAATAAGCGCTTGGCTTTCCCGTTCTGAAGAGACCCCATGGCCCGATCCAAAAGCAGTAACCGCTGGCTCGAAGAGCACGTCAACGACCCCTTCGTGAAGCAGGCGCAGGTGGATGGCTACCGCTCGCGTGCCAGTTACAAGCTACTTGAGATCAACAAGAAGGATCGGCTGATCCACCCCAACATGGTGGTTGTGGATCTGGGGTCCGCCCCCGGTGGCTGGTCCCAGGTGGCGGCCAAACTCGTGGGCCACAAGGGCCGTGTCATCGCCTCCGATATCCTGCCCATGGATGCCATTGCCGGCGTCGATTTTATCCAGGGTGATTTCACCGAGAACGACGTGTTCGAATCGATCATGGCCAACCTGGGCGATGACCCGGTCGACGTGGTGATTTCCGACATGGCGCCGAACATCAGCGGCGTGACCGTTTCCGACCAGGCCTCGTCCATGTACCTGGTGGAACTGGCGCTGGACATGGCAAGTCAGGTGCTGAAGCCCAAGGGCAGTTTCCTGGCCAAGGTGTTTCAGGGCGAAGGGTACGACGAGTACCTGAAATCCGTACGCGCCGTCTTCGACAAGGTGGTGGTGCGAAAGCCGGATTCCTCCCGCTCCCGCTCCCGGGAAGTCTACGTCCTCGGCAAGGGCTTCAAGGGCTGATTCAGCCTGCAGCCCGGTCGAATCCCTGCATCACGTTCACCGCATTGACGCCGATGGCGTCGACGTCGTAACCGCCCTCCATGGTAAATACCGTTGGTAGTCCAAGCTGTGCGAGGCGCTGGCCCAGGGTCAGATAATCGCCGGAGGTCAGTTTGAAGAAAGAGATCGGGTCCTCCTCGAAAGTGTCGACACCCAGCGCGACCACCAGGGCATCGGGCTGGAATGCCTGGATGCGCTCGCAGGCCTTCTCCAGCCCCTGACTCCAGACACGGTATGGCGTGTTGGGCGGGTAGACAATGTTCAGGTTGTAGCCCTCGCCTGCGCCCTCGCCAATCTCGTCTTCGAAGCCCAGAAAATGGGGAAACACCAGGTCTGGATCGCCATGCAGGCTGATGGTCAGCACGTCGTTGCGATCATAGAAAATCGTCTGGGTGCCGTTACCGTGGTGAAAGTCCACATCCAGGACCGCGACCTTGCCATAACCCTGGTCGCGGAAGGCCTGGGCCACGATGGCGGCATTGTTGAAGAAACAGTAGCCACCAAAAAGGTCGGCGTGGGCGTGGTGGCCGGGCGGGCGGCACAGGGCAAAGGCGGCGCGTTCGCCTTCGGCCACCAGTTTCTGGGCGGTCAGGGCCACGTTGGCGGAGGCCCGGGCCGCTTCCCAGGTGCCGTCCGAAATCGAGGTCTCCGCCGCAAAGCTGTAGTATCCCAGCCGGCCGTCGATGTCTTTGGGTAGCCGGTGGCGCATGCCGCGCCCGGCCCAGACCGCCGGAATCGCCTCGCCCGGTTTGCCGGCCGCCAGCCAGTCCTGCCAGCAGGTTTCCAGGAAAGCCACATAATCGGCCGTGTGCACCCGTTTGACGGGCTCCAGGCCAAATTCCTCCGGTTCCAGAATCTCCCCCAGCGCCTGATCCTTCACCCTTGCCAGGATGGTTTCGGCACGGGAAGGCTTCTCGTGGGGTTCGATCAGCAGCCCACCGTCCAGTTCGGTTTTGACGTGTCGGCGGCTGTGCAGTGGAGAGAATACGGTTTTCATGGTCCTGGGTGGGTCCTTGCTGAATGACGTGAGCACTTTGGCACAGGGAGCTGGATGGCTCAAAGGCATTGATTGTGGCAGGCTGAAACCTTTTGCAGACAGAGGGGATTACCGATATGGCGACGAACGACAGGCCGGTAAAGGATGATTGATCTGATCGCGGACATGACCCTCGCCGAGGTGCTGGGCCAGGTGTGCGGTCTGGTAGCCCTGGGTTTCTGCATAGCCGGTTTCGCCAACAAGAACGATGACCGGCTGATGGTGCTGCTCATTTCCGCCAATGTGGCCTTTGCCCTGATGTTCGCGTTTTTCCAGAGCTGGACAGCGTCGGCACTGACGGTTCTGGTGATTTTAAGGATCGCCCTGGCCCGCAGATACCAGGGCAACTGGTCCATTATGCTGGGCATGCTGGCGGTGAACCTGCTTGTCGCCTGGGCGACCTGGAAATCGATCACAGACGTTTTCCCCCTGGCCGCCGCGGTTTTCGGCACCTTGGGCATGTTCATGCTCCGGGGCATTCCCCTGCGGATCGTCCTCGGGTGCGCGGCCCTGTCCTGGATGCTCAACAACATCGTGATCGGCTCGGTGGGTGGCACACTGGCCGAAGGCATGGTGTTGGTCACCAATATCATCACCATCATCCGCCTCTACCGGCTTAAGAAGAAATACCCCGATTTCACCCCAGGCAGCTGATCCCGGGTGTCAGGCCAGCCGTTCCGGGCTCAGCTCGGGTGATGCAAGCTCACGGCTGGTCACACAGAGCGCTCCGCAGATTGCGCCGGCCCTCAGGCAGTCTGCCAGTTCGGCGCCTTGCAGGTAACGGTGCAGAAAACCGCTGAAAAACGCATCGCCGGCGCCGTTGGTATCGACCACCCCGGAGACTGGCATCACGGGTTGCTCCAGCCACCGTCCTTCCTTGTTCAGCAGCGTCGCCCCCTCCGATCCGTGGGTGCACACCACGAACTCCTTACCCCGAGCTATCAACCCTTCCATGGTGGTGCGGTAGTCCGGAAGATTGTCGCTGGACAGGAAGATGGCCCGCGCGGCGTCGATAAAGGGTTCGTGGTAGGAATTGTGGCCGTCGTAGTCGTGCAGGTCGGTCCAGATGGGCGTGCCTGAAGCCTTCAGCCACGGCAGGGCAGAGCGGGTGTAACCGAGGATGTTTACCACCGCCACGGCGCACTCTGCCAAAGCCTGTTGCGCCTGGTTCCAGTCCACCTGTTCCGGCTCCGGGGGCGGCTGGATGAACAGGGAAATACGTTTGCCGTCTGCAGACATGAGGTTTACGTGCTGTTCGGTCGGGGCGTCGGTCTGTTCCGTCAGAAGCCGGATCCCGGGGTGGCCGAGTGCGACCTGAATCTGCTGGCCTTCCGGATCCCCGCCCAGCAATGTATGAAAGACGACGGTTTGCCCAAGAGCAGCCAGGTTCAGGCTTTTGCCGGCACCGGTGCTGCCCAGGGCCCGGTAGCTTTCCCTGGGCCAGATGGTCTGTGGCTCCGGCGTTGGCAGTGCCGGGAGGTGAATGATGGTATCCAGCGATGCGCCGCCGAGAATAAGGATCGGTTTTGTCATGGTGGTCTTGTCCGCAATCCGGTAGGAATTGCCATTGTAGGCGGGGTTTCAATTCTGCAGATCCTCCCTCCGACTACGCCCCCGGCGGATGACTGGCTGAAACAACCAGGGGCGGGTACCGCTTTGGCCAATTCCCGGGCCGCCAGGCCTGCGCTATCTTGATGACAGACCATTGATTATAAAAAGCGGACTGGAATCCGAGAGGACAGGCAATGAGCAACCAGCATTTCGATGTACTGATCATCGGCGCCGGTGTTTCCGGCATTGGTATGGCGTGTCACCTGAAGCGCGAGTGCCCAGGGAAATCATTTGCCATCCTCGAGCGCCGGCAAGCCCTGGGGGGCACCTGGGACCTTTTCCGCTATCCGGGTATCCGGTCGGATTCCGACATGTTCACCTTCGGCTACAACTTCCGTCCCTGGACCGGCGGCAAGGTGCTGGCGGATGGTGCGTCGATCAAGAATTATGTGTCGGAGACCGCCAGGGAACACGACGTGGAGCGCCACATTCGTTTCGGGCTGGCGGTCAAGACGGCAGACTGGTCGGGCGTGGACAAATGCTGGAAGCTCACGGCCCTGAACGAAGCAACAGGTGATACCGAGCACTACACTGCCAACTTCTTGGTCGGGTGCACCGGTTACTACAATTATGATCAGGGCTACAAACCGGACTTTCCGGGCGAAAGTGATTTCCGCGGCCAGATCGTACATCCCCAGCACTGGCCCGAAGATCTCGACTACACGGGCAAGAAGGTGGTGGTCATCGGCAGCGGCGCAACCGCGATTACCCTGGTGCCGACCATGGCAGAGAAGGCCGCCCACGTGACCATGCTCCAGCGTTCTCCCACTTATCTGATGCCTCTGCCGTCAACCGACAAGGTCACTCTGGCCTTGCAAAAGGTCCTGCCCGAGACGACCGCCTACCGGCTGACCCGGGCCAGGAATATTTCTATTTCGCGTTTTCTCTACCAGCGTTCCAGAAAGAGCCCGCAGTTCATGCGACGGCTGTTCCTGGGCATCATCAAACGCAAGGTTGGCGACACCGCCGACATGCGGCACTTCACGCCGGATTACAATCCCTGGGACCAACGCCTGTGTGTGGTGAAAGACGGGGACCTTTTCCAGGCCATGAAAGCCGGCAAGGCCTCCATCGCCACCGATCATATTGATCGCTTTACGGAAACCGGCATACGCCTGAAGTCCGGCGAGGAATTGGCGGCGGATATCATCATTCCGGCCACCGGCCTGGATATCCAGATGCTGGGCGGGATCCGACCGACCGTGGATGGCCGGGAAGTGGTGATGAAAGACAAGATTATCTACAAGAACGTGATGGTGGAGGGTGTACCCAATGCCGGCATGATCTTCGGTTACACCAACATTTCCTGGACCCTGAAGGTCGACATTGCCGCTGAATATCTGTGCCGGTTGATGAACCTGATGGACAAGCGTGGCTACCGCACCGTGGTGGCCCGTGACACCGAGAACAGCCGCGGCGAAGACACCGTCCTGGGCTCCCTCAATTCCGGCTACATCAATCGCGCGGCCGATCGCCTGCCCCGACAGGGTACCCATGGGCCCTGGAAATCGTCCCAGAATTACCTGGAGGATGTGAAAATCCTGAGATTTGAGCCGATCGAAGATGGCTATCTGGAATTCGATGGCAAGCGGACCCATGCGAGTCACAAGGAATCCGGTGGTTTCCTTCGGCCTCTGCGCTCGGCCCTGTTCGGGGCCTGAGCACGGAAGCCGTTCAGGCTCTTAAGTCATTCCCTGCCAAGGTACGCGGCTTGAATGGCAACCCAATCCTCGGATTCGGTCACTCGCAGTATCTCCTGGGAAACCGGTGCCCGAATTGGACTGCCCTCGGGCAAGGCCAATGCATAAAGCTGCTCTGCAAATACCCCCGGCAGGATAGTCAGCCGCTTCTCGCCCAGCTGCTGGTTGCGGTACTGCATCAGCGGCCGGTCGTAAACGATGGCATCGCTCTCGCCGTCGGCAACCGAGGTCATGGCAGCAGTGAGGTTGGGGTAGGTTTGATAGCGAATGCGCTCTTCTTCCAGATAGCGCTGGCTGGCAGTCTGGCCAATGGTGGCGACAATTTTTCCTGGCAGGTCCCCAACGCCCTCGATACCGGTGCGCAGGTTGCTGACGGTCAGAGAGGAGGTGATGGCTGCCGTGAAGCTGGCGACCATGATCAAACCGGCAAACATCCACACCAGGGCAATCAACCGGCCCGGGAAAGTAACTGGAGCCTTGTCTCCGTAACCGACGGTGGTCATGGTGACAGCCGCCCACCAGAAGCTTGAACCGATCCCTTCGGCCGCAGAGCCCCCGAACTGTTCCGGATTTCGACGTCGCTCAACCAGCCAGAGCAGGAAGCCGACGGCCAGGAGCAGAGCGCCGAGAGCCAGTACCACGCTTACGAACTGCCAGCTGACCATGGCTCGTAGGCTACCGAGGAGGCTCTGCTCCGGCACCGGCGGAACTGCTATGGATAGACCGGTCTGATAGAAAGGGTGGCTGAAATCAAACCGGCCTTCGCGGTCTGCGGTCATGGTAAGGGCGCCGACGGCCACATCAATCTCGCCGTTTTCGGTGGCGTTCAACAGTTCGTTGAAGCTCATCGGTACCCATTTGAACTCCCGGTCAATCCCGGCTGCCACTTCCTGCCAGAGGTCAACGCTGATGCCTTCCCAGCGTCCGTCACCGTTTTTCATTGCAAAGGGCGGCACCTCGGTAATTCCGACCCTCAGAGGGGAGGTCTGGGCATGGACCTGGACTGAGATCGCCAGTGTGAGCAGAAAAAACCAGGTGAAAATCCTGTTTACCATAGCTTGTTGCGGCCCGTTTCGGGGCCGCGCTCCCTTTTAATTATCAACAGGTTATTCGAAGGCGGAACGAATCACGTCCCGGTAGTTACGGATTCGCTGCACATAATGCACTGGCTCGTAGCCCCGGGCGTATCCGTAGCGGGTGCTTGGGTAGTATCGCTTGTCCGCCTTGAGGGGTAACACCTCGGTCATGTCCTGCCAGGAGTCCGGATTCTTGTTCAGGGTCCTGGCGAGCGCGCGGGCATCGAGCAGATGTCCACGTCCGATATTGTAGCTGGCCAGGGCCAGGAACGTGCGGTCCGGCTCCGGAATGGTTTCCGGCAGGCGGCGGTGTCTGTCAGCCAGATAGCGTGCACCGCCATCAATGGCCGCCTCAGGGTCCAGCCGGTTGGTCACGCCCAGTGATTCGGCAGTCCGCTGGGTCAGCATCATGATACCTCGGACGCCAGTAGGCGATTTCGCGGCGGGATCCCAGTGAGATTCCTGGTAAGCCAAAGCGGCAAGCAGGTCGGCGGGCATGCCGGTTTTGGCTTCCGCTTCCCGGAATTGATCAATGAACTCCGGCAGCCGATCCTCAATTCGCCGGTTCAGCGCGCGCAGATCGACAAAATCGAAATCACCAATGTAGGAATAGTATCGGTTCTCCATCAGTCCGATGGCTTCATCGCCATCGACGCTGTTCATCCATTCATGGGCATCGTCTCCCAGCGCCTGCTGGTTCTTGGGCAGATACCAGCCCAGGTTCCGACCGTCCGTCAGCGTCATGGCAACTTCCAGGTGCGGAAAATGCCGGCGCATCACCTGAACGATGTTGGAATCGGCCACGGTGCAACCCACCTCCTGCTCGGCAACGTCCGAGAGAATCACCTCTGTGGTGCGGTCTGCATCCTCTTCGAATTCGATGCCGGGGTGTTGCTCGTTGAGCGTGTTCAGGGTTTCGACATAGCTGGAACCGGCAGTCACGACGATATCGGTGCCGGGGATGTCCTCGGGTTTGCGGGGCATGGGTCGCGAATCGCGATGGCAGACCAGTTGTTCGGTAATCTCGGTGTGGGTCGGTCCACGGGCAAAGCGTTCATCCCGTGAGGCCAGGTGAGTCAGGCCCGCTGCCGCCAGATGGGTGTTGCCGGCCTCAAGTGCATCGAGAACCTCGCTGGTGGATTCCAGCATGGTCCATTCCACTTCCCATCCACGTTGCTCGGCATAGGCACTGATCAGTGCGTGCTCGGGGCCGACGGGGTTTTCATGCCGATCCAGGTAATAAGTCGTGGAGCCGTTGCGGGTGGCGACTTTGAGAATGCCGGTTTCCGATGGCGGTTTGAGTTCTGCTGTCGGCTGAGTTGTCGTCTGTTGGCTATTATTTTCACTGCAGCCGGCGAACAGCAGCGGCAAAATCAGAATACCGGGTGCAAACTTCCATCGGGACATAGCGAAGTCTTTCCTGTCTTTTGGGATTATGCCTACGTATAAACACGTATCTCCCTACCATAGTACTCGCGATCTGCCCTTTCGGATTCCTCCAACCAGATTTGCTCGCGTTCTGCCCCTCCTCGAAGCGCACTGATGAGTTGTGTTCTATGCTGAAATCCTCTGCAAACTCTCCGGAGGACACCATGCGCTGTATTCTCAGACTTGCCCTGATAACTTCAACTCTGCTGTTCGCAATGCACGCACAGGCGGCAGACGGGTTAGTCACGGTCAAAAGCAGCCACGACGTCAAAGCCACGGCGGACAAGCTCGAGTCTGTGCTGAAGGAAAAAGGAATGACGGTCATGGCCCGGGTTAACCATCAGCAGGGCGCTGAAAAAGCCGGGCTGGAACTTCGTCCCACCGAAGTGGTTATTTTCGGCAACCCCAAAGTCGGCACTCCGCTGATGCAGTGCGCCCAGAGTGTCGCCATTGACCTGCCCCAGAAAGCGCTGATCTGGGCGGATGCCAATGGCGAGGTTTGGCTGGGGTACAACAATCCCGAGTACTTGAAAAACCGTCATAGCATTGAAGGGTGCGATGAGGTGCTCGACAAAGTGAGCGTTGCACTGGGGAATTTTGCCAAAGCGGCCACCCAGTAGATAAACCTCAGGCCGCCATCGGGAAATCGAGTCAGGATCATTCTTCCAGTGTGCGGATCTTCTCCAGGCCCCGGGCCAGGGTCGCCCGTGACAGTTCGCCCATATGAGAATCGATTAACTGGCCCTCGGCATTGTAGAAAAGCGTGGTTGGTAAGCCGCTGCTCCCCACGGCCCGGGCCAGTTGGGCCTGGTCGTCCCGGTAGAGGTTGTTCAGGTTCAGGCGGTTTTCTTCCAGAAAGGAACGGATGGTTTCCGGCTGTTCCCGCTGGTTGGCAAACACAAATGCGATATCCGGGTAAATTTGCTGGGCTTCTTCCAGAACCGGCATTTCCCGGATGCAGGGTGGGCACCAGGTCGCCCAGAGGTTCACCACCAGGGGTTGGCCCCGAGCCAACTGGAACATGTTGATCGCTTCGCCATTGAGCGATCGTAGGGTAACGTCCGGCATGCCCCGGGCCTGTTGTTCGATCAGCGTGATCGTTCCTGCTGTGCCTGCCCAAAACAGGAAGCCAGTTAATACAGCCGTGGCCAGTGGCTTCCGCTGGGCTCTTCTGCGCCAGATCAGGAAGCCGGTGAAGACGATGGCGCCGATGAAACCCCAGAGCACATCAAAACCGCCGTCCCGGATATCAATGATGCCCAGCAGGTCGTTCTGGTAATGCTTGAAGTAGCTGATCACGAAACCGATCCGGGCGCTGAGCATCGCTACCACAAAGATATCGGCCACCGATCCGGCCACCGGTACCCGGTACTTGCGGCCGAGTATCCCGCCAACCAACAGAGCCAGACCGAAGGCGATAACCAGGAGCAGGTGGCCGATGGACAGGCTCAATGGACCGATGCTGACGCTCATTCCTGTAACTTCCTCATAGAGATTGGTATCGGGTTGGGGTGATCAGAACATTCTGACTTTGGGAAGTGCGCCAGGTTCCTTCGGATGCTTATTATAATCACCTATGGCTAAATGCCCGGGGCTCTGTTACTGTTCCCGCATCCTGCCTCTAGGGATTCCGCAGTTTAAGGCTCCAAGCCCGTGCGACCTATCCATACGACCTGTCAGAGGACGTCACCCCGTTAACGGCGCGTGACCGTAGTCGTCTTATATTCCATGAATATTCATGGCATCTGCCCGCATTCACCTGTAACGGTGTTCGTGAAGGCAGAACAATCAAGAGTTTATCTATATGAGTTTTTCTTCACTCGGTTTGTCCGAGCAGCTGGTTCGTGCCACGTCTGACCAGGGTTATGAAACCCCGTCTCCCATCCAGGCCCAGGCCATTCCCGCCGTGCTTTCTGGCCGGGACGTGATGGCAGCTGCCCAGACCGGTACCGGCAAAACCGCCGGCTTTACCTTGCCCCTTTTGCAGCGTCTGGGTGAAAATCCGCGCACCGGCAAAGGTCCCCGCGCCCTGATTTTGACGCCTACCCGTGAGCTGGCGGCGCAGGTTCATGACAGCGTGAACCTTTACAGCAAATACATCCCCACCAAGGCGGCTGTGGTCTTCGGTGGCGTGAAAATCAATCCGCAGATGATGAAGCTGCGCAAAGGCCTGGACGTGCTGGTGGCAACACCTGGCCGTCTGATGGACCTGTATCAGCAGAACGCTGTGCGCTTCAACGAAGTGGAGATCCTGGTGCTGGACGAAGCCGATCGCATGCTGGACATGGGCTTTATCCGCGACATCCGCAAGATTCTTGCCTTGCTGCCGGCCAAGCGCCAGAACCTGCTATTTTCAGCGACTTTCTCCAACGATATTCGCAAGCTTGCCGAAGGCCTGCTGGATAACCCGGTGCAGGTGGAAGTCGCCGCCCGGAACACCACCGCTGAAAAGGTAAAACAATCGGTGTATCCGGTAGACCAGAGCCAGAAGACGGCTCTTTTGAGCAAGCTGGTTCGGGACAACAGCTGGGATCAGGTGCTGGTCTTCACCCGTACCAAGCACGGTGCCAACCGCCTGACCCAGAAACTGGAGAAGGACGGCATCACCGCGGCTGCCATCCATGGCAACAAGTCACAGGGCGCCCGCACCCGCGCGTTGGCTGACTTCAAGGCCGGCGAAGTGCGTGTTCTGGTAGCTACGGATATCGCTGCCCGCGGCCTGGACATCAAGCAACTGCCCCAGGTGGTGAACTTTGAGCTGCCGAACGTGCCGGAAGACTATGTGCACCGGATCGGCCGAACCGGTCGCGCTGGCGAGAGTGGTCATGCTTTGTCACTGGTTAGTGCCGATGAAGGCAAACTGCTCGCAGGCATCGAGAAGCTGATCAAGAAGCAGCTGCCACGCAAGGAAGTGGAAGGCTTTGAGCCGAAGAACAACCTGCCGATCAAGCCCAAGGCGAAGGCTGACCCTAGCCGCGCCCGTAACCGTAATGGTAACGGCGGTGGCAATGGTCGTCCCGGTGGAAAGCCGAAAAGCTTTGGTGCCACGCCGGGTGGTCGCAGCGGTGGCCGTAGCCAGGGTGGCGGCGGAAACCGGGGCCGTTCAGGCCAGCGCCAGAGCGCCTGAAGGCAGTTAACACCTTTCAGAAAAGCGGAGCCTTGCTCCGCTTTTCTGTTTGTGGCGCCTGACTTTCCTGCACGGTTTGCACTAGTATTCAGGGTCTGAATTCTGGCCGGCCAGGCACTCTCAGCTTATGCAGGAATCCATCTCCCTCCGGGCTCAATTGGGCCTGATTGCCCCCAAACGGCTGATGTCGGATTGGCAGTTTCTGGTTGCGCTGGTGGCCGGCTGCCTGGTCAGCATTGTGCTGACCACTCTTTTCGATGGGAGCGGCTGGCAGGACGCGGATCTTCTGTCGATCCTGTCTTTGATTCTCTGGGCCCCCATTATTGAGGAACTGGCCTTCAGAGGGGTGGTGCAGGGCTGGCTGTCGGGAACCTCCCTGGGCAAACGGGGTGTTGCGGGTCTGTCATGCGCAAACCTGTTTGCAGCGCTCCTTTTTACCGCCTGGCATCTGGTTTATCGAACCGACCTCATGGCCTGGCTGGTTTTTGTGCCTGCGCTGGTTTTCGGATACTTCCGGGACCGCCACGGCTCTCTCGTGCCCTGTGTGATTCTACACGCTGCCTACAACGTGTCGCTTCTGCCAGGCTGGTATTTGCCCTGATGAAAATTTGATCAGGGTCAAAACCAGAGTTCTGGGTGTGTATCAGTCTGAAACACGGGAAATTTTTCGAGGTGTCTATGAAAGCATTCAGCCAGCATGGGGCATTTCTGCGGCGATTTGTCGCACTTTCGGTAATCGTCCTGACCGCCTGCAGTGATGGTGGCGGGTCGGCAGGGAACGCTGGCGATGACACCGATCCGAACGAACCACCCGAGGATGTTCTGCCGTCACTGACAACCCAGGTCGAGCACTGGAGCCCAACGGGTGTATTCCTGGCGGCGGCGGACTGCGGGCAGTGCCATACGGCCAGCAATCCTGGCGATAGTCCGGCAGTGCTGAGGGCTCCGGACCCGCAAGTATCGGCGGTGCAGCCGTCACCGGGTGGCGCGGATATCAGCCCTTTTGCAGACTGGAAAAGCAGCGTCATGGCCAACGCGTTCACTGACCCGTATTTCCGGGCCAACATGATGCATGAGGCGGAAACCTTCCCGCATCTGGCCGGTTTTATTGAAGACAAATGCCTCACCTGCCACAGCCCCATGGCCAGAACCCACGCCCATCAGACGGGAGTAGGGCTTGAGGATGGCTTTTATCGGGCAGAACAGGCCCTGGTAGACCCCCATGCCCGCGAGGGGATCAGTTGCACTGCCTGTCACCAGATCACCGATTCTGTCTTGACCGGAAATGCCTACCCGGACGGCGTGCATTCCGGAGATTATGAGATTCCGGCAGCGGGCGAGCCAGGCGCATTCACCATCCATGGCCCCTATCAAAACCCTCAGGGACAGGCGATGCAGAATCAGGTTGGTTTCATGCCCGCGTACGGCCAACAGATGCAGGATTCGCGGCTCTGCGCCAGCTGCCATGAGCTGTATACCCCGACCATTGATATAGAAACGGACCAGCCCAACGGTGAAGACTTTCCCGAGCAGACGCCCTTCACCGAATGGGCAAGCAGCGATTTCGGCCCCAGTGGCAGCAACACCCGTTCCTGCCAGCAGTGCCATATGGCGCGGGAAGAGGTCGGGGAGAACTTCCTGACCCGGCTGGCGGTGAGGCCGGATGGCAGCGTGAATGCAAACTGGCCCGAGCGCCAGCCTTATTCACCACACGTTATGCTGGGCGGAAATACCTGGTTGCTGGAAACGCTCGAGTTGTTTCGGGAGGAGCTCGGGCGCGATTCGATCAATGAGGAAGGCGAGTTTGCGGCCACGGCGGAACTGACCCGCGAGTTCCTGAAAACCGCTGCGACCCTTTCGGTCACCGGCGAAGGCATAGCAAGCGGTGAATTGGTTTTCGATCTGACGATCCAGAATGAAAGTGGCCATAAACTGCCCACCAGTTTCCCGTCACGCAGGGTCTGGGTGGGAACCCGAGTGATCGATGCCAATGGTGCGGTGGTTTTTGCAAACGGTGCACCAGACAACAGCTTCCGTTTACCCATGGATGAGGATTTCACGTCGGAGGCCTGTCTGGCGGCCAAGAAACCTCCCGGTTTCGATTCGGAGGCCTGTTATCTCGGGCATGTCAGTGAAGTCCGTTCCGAACAGGATGTACCCGTCTACGAGGCCGTACTGGGCTCCACGACCGGAGATATAACCCATATTCTGCTTTATGCCTCGACCCTCTTGAAAGACAACCGTATCCCGCCCCGCGGTTTTGACAACGCCGCAGTACCGAACGATGTCCGCCCAGTTGGCGTTCAGGGCGACAGTGATTTCAACGCGTCCAATGAAGGCCGTGACACTATCCGTTATCGCATTCCCGTGGGCACGTCACTGGCGTTGCCTCTGCAGGTTGAAACAACGCTTTACTACCAGGCCATCCGCCCTACGTTTATCGACGGTTTGCACGGTGAGCACGAATGGGTTGACGAGTTCCAGACGATTGCCAGGCTGAACCCACCGCCCGCGGAGGTGATGGCTGAGCTGAGTTTCCAGGTTCAGTAGGATCGAATTAAGAGGCTCAGGGAAGAGTGGTTGAATGGTGACGAGTGGGCAAAAAAAGGCGGGGCCGGAGAAGCCCCGCATAGGAAAGCGCACCTTCCGCCAGCCAACAGACCGTGGCGACTGGCGGAGGCACGGGGATCAGAACTTGTAGGATACGCCTACCATGTAAACCCAGGGGTCGATATCCACATCAATGGTGCTGGTATCAGCAACGGCATTGCCTGCATAAGCGTTGATGGTGGCTTCGGTGTCGATGTCGATCCACCATACCGCCGCGTTGATACCCACGTTTTCGGTGATCATGTAATCAAGACCAATCTCGGCGGCCAGACCAAAGCTGTCATCCAGTTCGATGTCGGTGCCATTGATACCCGGGTTTCCTGCCACCGCATCATAGGTGGTGGTCAGCGTCTGGGTGGTCTTCTCTTCAAAGAAGTTGGTGTAGTTTACGCCGGCACCAACGTAGGGCTGGAATTTGCTACCACTGGGCATCGGGAAGTACTGCAGCGTGATGGTGGGCGGCAGGTGCTTGGTTTCTGCCAGCTTGCCAGTGCCACCCAGAGCTGCGCCGTCACCCTTGATGTCGTGCTTGAACGGAGTCGCCGCCAGCACGCCAACACCGATCTGGTCAGTCAGCATGTAGGTTGCAGTCAGGCCCAACTGGCTGTTGGAATCGACGCTCACTTTGGCGCCATCAATTTCGCCGAGAGCGTTGGAGTTCAAGTTGCTGCTGGAGGAATCCGGATCAACCGTTGCCACACCAACGCGACCAATAAAATCACCGGCTTCGTACGCCTGAACAGCCGGAGCTGCCGCCATCACTGCTGCAGCCAGAACACCAAGTTTGAATGTACGGGACATATCCATCTCCTTAACCTGAATCGTTGATGACTGCAGATTAATGACATCGGGAAATGGAAACTTGATTTAGCGCAAGAATGCCCGGGCAGTTGCACGGGTTTGATCGGCGGATTGATTCAACTCAAAAAAACAGACGGTGGTGCTTTGACTGTGGGTATTGCGGATGGTCAGGCCGAGTGCTTTTTCCCTGCTGGCAAGCTCTCTTCCGGGACAAACACATCCCGAATGGAAAGGGCCTGGCCGTCGGCGTCCTGAACTTCCACCGTGTGAATCGGTCGACCGGTGGCGCGGTCGCGCAGGTCGAGGGGGGGCTCGTCTGGAGCCGGATTCCATTTATCCCCCCACTGACGAAGGGCAATAACCACCGGAAAGAGGTCCCGGCCCTTTTCGGTCAGGCGGTATTCGAAACGTGATCCATGCTCGCCCACGTCAACTTTGCGCAACACGTCATTGTCCACCAGCCGTGCCAGACGATCGCACAGGATATTCTTGGCAATGCCCAGCTCCTGCTGGAAATCGACGAAGCGCCGGGTGCCATACATGGCGTGCAGCACAATGAGGAGGGACCACCAGTCACCCACTTCATTGAGGGCGCGGGCGACGGAACAGCTGGAATCATCAAAACGTTTTCTGGCCATGTCCGGAGTGTACCGAATAGGGTTGCATTTTAAAACCAGATTCAATAGGGTTGCTTTACGAAACCAAATTAGTGAGGTTGCACATTACCATGAGCATGAATCTTGGACCGCTTTTCGAACCGTTTGAACTCCACAACCTCAAACTGCGCAATCGTGTGGCCATGGCGCCCATGACCCGCAACTTCTCGCCGGATGGTGTTCCGGGGGAAAACGTGGTGGCCTATTATCGCCGCCGTGCCGAAGCCGGTGTGGGCCTGATCATCACCGAAGGTACAACGGTGAATCATTCCGCCGCCAATGGTTATCCAAACGTACCGGCATTTCATGGGTCTGAGGCCCTTGAGGGCTGGAAGAACGTGGTAGACGCGGTACACGAGGCGGGTGGTGCGATTTTCCCGCAGCTCTGGCATGTGGGTGCCGTCCGGAAGGAGGGAACACCTCCGGATCCCGCAGTTCCGGGCTACAGCCCCTCCGGTCTGTTTGCCCCGGGCAAGCCCAACGGCAAGGCCATGACCAAAGAAGACATTGAAGACGTGATCACCGCGTTTGCCGACGCAGCCCAGGATGCCAAAGCCCTCGGTTTTGACGGCGTGGAGATCCATGGCGCCCATGGTTACCTGCTGGACCAGTTCCTGTGGGAGGGCACCAACCAGCGCGATGACGAGTACGGCGGCAGCCTGGAAAATCGCCTGCGCTTTGTGGTCGAGATTGTGGAAGCAGTGCGTCACCGGGTCGGCCCCGACTTCCCGATCATGCTGCGCTTCTCCCAGTGGAAGCAGCAGGATTACGAAGCCAAACTGGTCCATAGCCCCGAGGAACTCGAGCGGTTCCTGAAGCCTCTGGTGGAAGCCGGTGTGGACATTTTCCACGCATCCACCCGCCGCTTCTGGGAGCCGGAATTCGAGGGCTCGGACCTGAACCTCGCTGGTTGGACCCAGAAGCTTTCGGGCAAGCCCACCATGTCGGTAGGCAGTGTCGGGCTGACTGAGGATTTCATCAGCGGCACTTTTGCCAGCAAGCAGGAAGCGGTTGAGAAGGCCGGTATCGATGAACTCGTGGAGCGGATGAACAACCACGAGTTTGAGCTGATCGCCGTTGGTCGGGCACTTCTGCAAGACCCTGAATGGTTGATCAAGGTGAAAGAAGGCCGCCTGAACGAAGTGGAATCCTTCGCCAAGAAGTCCCTCGCCAAACTGTATTGATTATCCCCTTCGATCGGACGATCGACACTTGCCGCAGTGCCTTCGGGCCTGCGGCTTTTTTTATCCGATGAACCTGTCGTCTTCGTAATCGCGTCTGCTCAGAGACACGTTATGATGGATGAAATTCACCCGAATATGAGGGATCAGTATGTCGATGATTAGTTCGATTAGAGCGCTGTCTGTGGCACTTGTGATGGTTGCCATGGTGGGTTGTGCGACCGTTGGTAAAGACTTTGCCACCCACAATGTCGACCAGATCCAGATTGGTGAAACCACGCGAGCCGATATCCAGGAGATGTTCGGGGAGCCGTGGCGTACCGGTATCGAGGATGGCAAACGCACCTGGACCTATGGCAAGTACAAGTGGTCTGCCTTCGGTGATGCCGAAACCACCGACCTGGTCGTTCGGTTCAACCAGGACGGCACTGTCTCGTCTTACGTTTACAACACGACTGAGTAATTACTAAGGTAAACAGGCGCGGGGCTGGCTCAGCCCCGCAGACCTGACACCAGCTTGTCGATGCTTTCCTTGGCATCGCCGAAGAGCATGCGGGCGTTATCCTTGAAGAAGAGCGGGTTCTCCACCCCGGAATAACCGGTGGCCATGCCTCGCTTGAGAATAACCACCTGATGAGCCTTCCAGACCTCCAGCACCGGCATGCCGGCAATCGGGCTGCCCGGATCCTCGGCGGCGGCCGGGTTCACCGTGTCGTTGGCACCAATCACCAGTACCACGTCGGTATCCGGGAAATCCTCGTTGATCTCGTCCATCTCCAGCACGATGTCATAGGGCACATGGGCTTCTGCCAGGAGAACGTTCATGTGCCCGGGCAGGCGACCGGCGACCGGGTGGATGCCGAAACGCACGTTCACACCCTTGTCCCGCAGGATCTTGGTCATTTCGCTGACGCCGTTCTGGGCCTGTGCCACCGCCATGCCGTAACCGGGCACGATGATCACCGACTGGGCGTTGCGCAGCTCTTCACAGACGTCGTCGACACTGGATTCGTGCACCGTCTGGTCGGCATCGGCGGCCGCCGAACTGCTGCTGGTCTGGCCGAAGCCACCAAGAATCACGCTGATGAACGAGCGGTTCATGGCCTTGCACATGATGTAGCTGAGAATGGCACCACTGCTGCCCACCAGGGCGCCGGTAACAATCAGCAGATCATTACCCAGCATGAAGCCGATGGAGGCCGCGGCCCAACCGGAATAGCTGTTGAGCATGGAGACCACTACCGGCATATCGGCACCGCCGATCGCCATGATCAGATGAATACCGAGGACGGACGCAATGGCCGTCATCAGAACGAGCGCCACGATGCCCAGGGCCATGCTGTCGGTACCCAGGAACCAGGCGCCCAGAAACACGCAGACAATAACGGCCACCAGGTTCATCATATGCCGGCCGGGTAGGGTCAGGGCCTTGCTGTCGATGCGACCATCGAGCTTGCCACAGGCCACCAGGGAGCCGGTGAACGTCACCGCGCCAATGAAGATGCCAACGTAGACTTCCACCAGTTTGATGGTGTGCTCGGCACCGGAGGTGGCAATCAACGGCTCGATGTAGCCGGAAAAGCCGACAAACACGGCAGCCGCGCCCACGAAGCTGTGCAGCAGGGCCACCAGTTGTGGCATCTGGGTCATTTCCACCTTGTTGGCGATGGCAATGCCAATGCCCGCACCCAGCAACACGGCAATCACGATCGAAACGATACCGCCGTCAACACTGGCCAGGGTTGCGCCCACGGCGATGATAATGCCGGCGACCCCGTAAAGATTGCCGCGCCGCGCGGATTCCTGGTGGCTGAGACCACCCAGGCTGAGAATGAAACAAATGCTTGCGACCACGTAGGCCACGCTCACCAGTCCTGTGCTCATATCGGGCGCCTCCTACTTGCGGAACATTTTGAGCATGCGATGGGTGACCCGGAAGCCGCCCCCCACGTTGATGCTGGCGATCAGCACCGCGACAAACGCCATGATGCCGACGGCAATGTTCTCCGCCTGGGCCAGGTGCAGAATGGCGCCGATAACGATGATGCCACTGATCGCATTGGTGACGCTCATAAGTGGCGTATGCAGGGAAGGCGTAACGTTCCAGATGACCTGCCAACCGATGAAGCAGGACAGAACAAACACCGTAAAGTGTTGCAGGAAGCTCTCCGGTGCGTGAGCGCCAACGCCGTAGAGGGCGAGGGCCGTTACAACCAGAAGAACGGTTTTGCCAATCAGGCTTTTGCGATCGGCGTCTTTCTTGGCCGCTGCCTTGTCGGCGGCCGAGGGTTCCTCGGTGCCGGGTGCAGGCTTGGGGCTGACCGGCGATTCCGGTTTTGGTGGCGGCCAGGTGATGTCCTCCTCGTGCACCACCGTCAGGCCCCGGATGACTTCGTCATCCATGTTCACCACGGGTTTGCCGTCTTTCTCGGGGGTCAGCTCGGTAAGCAGGTGCACCAGGTTGGTGGCGTAGAGTTCACTGGCCACCTTGGCCATGCGACTGGGCAGGTCGGTGTACCCGATCAGGGTAACGCCATGATGGTGCGCCACCTTGCCTGGCTCGGTGAGTTCGCAGTTGCCGCCGCGCTCGGACGCCAGATCCACGATGACACTGCCAGGCTTCATGGATTTCACCATATCGGCCGTGATCAGTTTCGGCGCCGGCTTGCCGGGAATCAGGGCGGTGGTGATGATGATGTCCACTTCTTTTGCTTGTTCGGCGAACAGCGCCATCTCCGCCTTGATGAACTCGTCGCTCATCTGCTTGGCGTAGCCGCCACTGCCGCTGCCATCCTCGTCCTCAAAGTCCAGAACCAGGAACTCGGCCCCCATGCTCTCGACCTGTTCCTTCACCTCAAGACGGGTATCAAAGGCCCGCACGATCGCGCCCATGCTGTTGGCGGCGCCGATCGCTGCGAGGCCCGCAACCCCGGCACCTATCACCATGATTTTCGCCGGAGGAACTTTGCCTGCGGCGGTGACCTGGCCGGTAAAGAATCGCCCGAAGTGGTTGGCCGCCTCAATCACCGCCCGATAGCCGGCAATGTTGGCCATGGCACTGAGAGCGTCCATTTTCTGGGCGCGGCTGATCCGGGGCAGGCTGTCGATGGCGAAAGACGTAATTTTTCTGGCCGCCAGCTTTTCCAGCAATTCCGGGTTTTGCGCCGGCCAGATGTAGCTCACCAGAAATGCGCCCTCCTTCATCAGATCCGCTTCGTGCTTGCCCAGTGCCGGATTCTCCATGGGCGCGCGAACCTTCAGGATGAAGTCGGCCTCTTTCCAGAGAGAGCTGGTATCCGTTGCGATGGCTGCCTCGACTTTCTCGTATGCAGCATCGGAGTAGTTCGCGGCTTCGCCGGCGCCGCTTTCAACGATCACCTCATAGCCGAGCCCGATTAACTTGTGAACAGAAGGTGGCGTCGCGGCTACTCGCCGCTCGTCCTCAAAGATTTCCTTGGGGATACCGATTTTCATTATTGGAGTGCCTCCGGATTTCCCGATCAATCACTTGTTCTGGTTATCTACATACTAGTGCAGGTTGCCAGATCTGCCCGGAAAGCGGAGTTATCGCAGGTTTTTCAGCTGTGTTTCAGGGCGAGGCGTTCGACTTCTGTCTGCGACAGGTGATCAAGCATTGCCCCGCGGAACTGCCGGTTGATGAAGTGCTCGGTTTCGGTCTGGATGGTTTCCCGCTGGGCGGGTTTCTCGATGTAATCCATGGCCCGGAACAGGATGTAGCGGATCGTCATGCGGGAGATTTCATGAATGGTCTCGGGCGGCACGGCGGTCACCAGCTGCCGCTCGATAATATCCTCCGCCATTTCCCGGGCGCTGGCTTCAAGTTGTGATTCCAGGGCACGGCGAAGTATCGGGGAAGGGCCGTGGAGTTCCCGGACGGCCACCGTAGTGGCGGCGGGATTGGCCAGGAAGTAGTGGTAAACGAACGCCACGGTATCCCGCGATGCCTGCTCGGAAGAATCCGCCATCTGCCGCAAATCCCGGACCCCGGCTTTCATCTCCTCGGCGATGTATCCAAGCACTTGCAGCCCGAACTCGTCCAGGCTCTTGAAGTGCCGGTAAAAGGTATTCGGATTCAGCCCCGCCTCCCGGGCAAGTTCCCGCAGTCCCAGCGAGGTCAGGCTCCGGGTTTCGGTAATCAGCCGAAGCGCCGCCTGAATGAGTTTGAGTTTTCCGCCGGTTAATCCGTTCATCTTTTCCTCTTGGTGGGGTGCAAGAGCGGCTGCCGGGGCCACCTTCCCACAAACGGCCAGCCCCCCAACCAGAGCCCGCCGTAAAGGCCAACTACCAGTCAACCGAGGCCAATCACCGATCCAGGAGTATACGGTTGTCTACCAACCTGTGTATACATGTGTCTACCAGTCATCATGACCAACTAGACAACAACAGACAAGGCCAGGCAGGCCAACACAGGAGTGCAGCAATGGAACAGAACACACAGATCGCCATCATCGGCACCGGCTTCTCCGGCCTGGGCATGGCCATCAAACTCAAGGAAGCCGGCTACAACGACTTCGTGATCCTGGAGCAGAGTGACGACATTGGTGGCACCTGGCACCAGAATCATTACCCGGGGTGTGCCTGTGACGTGCAGTCTGCACTCTACTCCTTCTCCTTCGAACAGAACCCCAACTGGAGCCGGATGTATGCCCAGCAGCACGAGATCAAGGCCTACCTGAAACATTGCGCCGAGAAATACGGGTTGATGAAGCACATCCGGCTGAACACCCACGTGGCCGGGGCTCGATTCGACGAGAACCATCAACGGTGGATTGTTGAAACCTGTGATAGCCCGGCCTTGTGGGCGTACATGCAGGATAAGGGCGTGAAGCCGGGAGACCGGTTGGATCGCACCGATAAGGGCTTGCCGGAATTCGACACATTGAAAGCCGATATCCTGGTGTCGGGGATGGGAGGATTGAGTACGCCGGCCTATCCGGAGATCAAGGGGATCGAGTCTTTCCCTGGCAAGCGTTTTCATTCCCAGGACTGGGATCACGACTACGATCTGCGGGGCAAGCGGGTAGCGGTGATTGGCACCGGTGCTTCGGCCATCCAGTTTGTTCCGGAGGTGGCGAAGCAGGCGGCACGGGTGGACCTGTACCAGCGCACGCCGCCGTGGATCATGCCCAAGCCGGATCGCGCTATCCGACCGCTGGAGAAGCGGCTGTTCCGGGTGTTCCCGCAAACACTCAACGCCTTCCGCCAGAGTATCTACTGGTCGCTTGAGGCACGGGTGCTGGGCTTTGTGGGCAACCCGCGGATTCTGAAACTGGGTGAGCTGCAGGCCCGCCGGCATATCCGTAGCCAGATCTCGGACAAGGCGCTGCGCAGGAAGGTCACTCCGGATTTCCATTTCGGCTGCAAGCGGGTGCTGATTTCCAACAACTACTATCCGGCGCTGGCACAGGACCATGTGGATGTGGTGACCGAGGGTATCCGTGAGGTGCAGGGCAACACCGTGATCGACGGTCAGGGCAATGAGCGGCAGGTGGATTGCATCATCTACGGAACCGGTTTCAGGGCCCAGGATCCGATCCCTGCGGGCATGATCTTTGGCCGCAATGGCCAGGACCTGCTGGATGCCTGGAAAGACGGCGCCGAGGCGTACAAAGGCACCACTGTCAGTGGCTTTCCGAATTTCTTCATGCTGATGGGACCGAACACCGGTCTGGGCCACAGCTCCATGGTGTATATGATCGAGAGTCAGATCCAGTACGTGCTGGATGCCCTCCAACAGATGCGCCGGCAGCAGTGGACCAGCATCGACGTGAAACTGGATGCCCAGAGCCGTTACAACGCCTCTGTTCATGCCAGGCTGGGCGACTCCGTGTGGCAAACCGGTTGCAAGAGCTGGTACGTGAATGAAAACGGTAAGAACACCACACTGTGGCCGGGCTTTACGTGGCAGTTCCGGAACCAGACGCGGCGCTTCGACTCAGAGCAATACCTGTGTAAAGGCGCGAGTGACAGCGTTTCCGGAACTGAGACTGCCATGGCTGTCTAGCGTCGGATTTTCGGGGGCATCCGGTCGGGTTTCGCGGTAGTTAAGTTGCGTTTTGGCCCGAATGGCCAATACTTGAAGCAATGGTCTTGCCGGTATCGGCCAAGGATGTCCCCCGATGAAGCTGTTTCACTGCGGCCGATGCGCCAACCTGCTGTATTTTGAAAACTGTCGTTGTACCAGTTGCGGGTCTGGCCTCGGCTTTTCACCCGATGTCATGGACTTGCTGGCTATCGAGCCAAAAGATGATGGCACCTGGGCGGCAGTCGCCCGGGGCGATCTTTACCGGCTCTGTGGCAACTACCAGAGCCAGGGCACCTGCAACTGGCTGATCCCTCTGACCGACCCTCACGCTTTCTGTGTTGCCTGCCGCCTCAATCGCACTATTCCCGATCTCAGTGTCCCCAAAAATCAGGATCTCTGGCGCCGTCTTGAGAAGGAAAAACGGCGCCTGGTGTATTCCGTGTTGCGTCTCAAGCTGCCCTGCGAACCCAGGAACGAAGATCAGTACGGCATGGCATTCGATTTTCTGGCCGACCAGCCGGCGATGTTTGACGAGCGGTCGAAGGTAAAAACCGGCCATGCCAATGGCGTGATCACTGTGAACATTGCCGAGGCGGACCCGGTGGAACGGGAACGGATGCGCAGCCAGATGGCTGAACCCTATCGCACCGTTTTGGGGCATTTCCGCCACGAATCCGGCCATTACTACTGGGATCTGCTGGTCCGGTCCGGGCCATGGCTCGGGCCGGTCCGGGAGATGTTTGGCGATGACACCAGAGACTATAAACAGGCGATGGACCAGCATTACCAGTACGGTCCGCCGGGTGACTGGCAAAGCTGGTACATCAGCGCCTACGCCAGCAGCCATGCCTGGGAAGACTGGGCCGAGACCTGGGCACACTACCTGCATATGGTGGACACATTGGAAACGGCCTGGCAGTTCGGCCTGCGACTGCATGCCGAACAGAGCCCGACGCGCAGTGAACTTGATCCTGCCTTTGATCCCTATCAGGCAGACGACTTCGATGCGCTGATCAAGCACTGGTTTCCCCTCACGCTCGCACTCAACAGCCTGAACCGGAGCATGGGGCACGAGGACGCCTACCCCTTCGTGCTGGCAGCTCCGGTGGTCGAAAAGCTCCGTCTGGTGCACCGAATAGCACGCGGTGGTTAACGAAAGGACCCCAAATGAAAAAGAACAAATCGATAGACTGGAAAAATTACGATCCAAATGACTTCTACGATGAGCTGATCGCTGCAAAGGGGAAGCCCCGACGCGCGGCCACGGCGATTACCGACTACCTGGGCAATCTCGGTTCAGAGGAAATCCAGGCACGCCAGCAAGCGGCCGAGCTGGCGATACTGGAGATGGGGATCAGCTTCACCATCTACAGTGAGGGCGAGAATATCGACCGGGCCTGGCCGTTCGACATCATTCCCCGAGTGATCTCGCTCCGCGAGTGGGAGACCATTGAGCAGGGACTTGCCCAGCGCCTGACCGCCCTCAACATGTTCATCAATGACATCTACAACGATCAGAACATCGTCAAGGACAAGGTGATCCCCAAGTACGTGTTCGCCAACTCCAAGAACTTCCGCGAGCAGTGCCGGGGCTTTACGCCACCCCTGGGGGTCTGGGCCCACATCTGCGGATCGGACCTGGTACGGGACAAGGACGGCAAGGTGTATGTCCTGGAGGACAACCTGCGGGTTCCCTCGGGCGTTTCCTACATGCTGGAGAACCGTCAGCTCACTAAGCGGGTGTTCCCGGAGCTGTTCGACAACACCAGCATCCTGCCGGTGGATGACTACACCAATCAGCTGTTCGACATGCTGGCGTCAATCTCGCCCCGGCCCCAGGATCACCCGAAGATTGCGGTGCTCACGCCGGGTATTTTCAACTCCGCCTATTTCGAGCATTCCTTCCTGGCCCAGCGCATGGGCGCCGAACTGGTGGAGGGAGCTGACCTGGTGGTGGGTGAGGACGATTGTGTCTACATGCGCACGGTCGAGGGACTGGAGCGTGTCGATGTGATCTATCGCCGAATTGATGACGACTTCCTGGACCCCGAGGTGTTCCGGGCGGATTCCACTCTTGGTGTACCAGGGCTTATGCGGGCCTGGCGCAACGGCAAGGTTGGTCTTGCCAATGCGCCCGGTGCCGGCGTGGCCGATGACAAGGTGATCTACGCCTTCGTGCCGGACATGATCCGCTACTACCTCGATGAGGAGCCGATCATCCCGAACGTGCCCACCTATATGTGCGTAAACAAGCAGGATCAGGAGTATGTGCTTGAGCACCTCGACGAGCTGGTGGTGAAGCCGGCGAACGAATCCGGGGGCTACGGCATGCTGGTGGGGCCGCATTCCACCAAGAAGCAACGCACCGAGTTCGCCCGCCTGATCAAGAAGAACCCGCGCAATTACATCGCTCAGCCCACGCTGAGCCTGTCGGTGGCGCCCACTCTGTGCGACGAGGGGTTGGCGCCACGGCATCTGGATTTGAGGCCGTTCGTGTTGCAGGGCGTGCGAACCTACGTAACGGCCGGCGGGCTGACGCGGGTAGCGATGCGCAAGGGCTCCCTGGTGGTGAATTCCTCTCAGGGTGGTGGAAGCAAGGATACCTGGATCGTGGACGAGGAGAACTGATGTGCTGTCACGTGTAGCGGAAAGACTGTACTGGATGGCCAGATACCTTGAACGGGCCGAGAACAACGCCCGGATGATCATGGCTTTCAATTCCCTGGCGCTGGATATGCCCAGGGAGACCCAGCTGTCCTGGAAGGGGCTGGTGGCGGTGACGGGCATGGGCGCGTTGTTTGACCAGCACCACCAGAAGGCCGATGAGCGCAACTGTGTAAAGTTTTTGATGGCCGATAGCTATAACCCGAGCTCCATCGCCTCCTGCATCAAGGCTGCACGGGAGAATGTGCGTACCACCCGGGACCAGGTGCCGACTGACGCCTGGGAAGTCATCAATGAACTCTACCGTTACATCCAGGAGCACATCGACCAGGGGGTGGGGAAACGGGCGAGGTACGAATTCCTCAACGAGATCGTCGGTCGCTGCCAGATGCTCAATGGTTTGCTGGCCGGTTGCATGAGTCACGACGAGGGCTACGACTTCATCCGGGTGGGTCGCAATCTTGAGCGGGCCGACATGGCCACCCGTCAGATTGAAGTGGGCGCCCTGCAGTTCCTCGATGGCTGGGACGGCACGGAAACCTATGGCGGGCTGCTGTGGACCAGCGTGCTGCGCTACCAGAGTGCCTTCCAGATGTACCGCCATAACGTGCGGCGCAAGGTCAGCGGGCCCCTGGTTATTCGCTTCCTGCTGCAGAACGAGCCGTTCCCGAGGTCTGTGCTGCATAGTCTCAGTGAGGTCGCCGGTGCCCTGGACCGCCTGCCAAGGAATGAGATTCCGCTGCGCACGGCCCTGCAGGCGGTACGTCACACACGTGAAGGCGACGTGGAGGCGCTGATCCGTAAGGAAGACGTGATCCTTTTTCTGGAAAATCTGCAGCTGGAGATCGGTGAGCTTCACGAAGACATTGCAGAGACCTGGTTTCCTGTCTACGAGACAGCCTGAAACTCCCAACACTATTCGCCTGCGAGATAGGTTCCATGTCGATTCACGTTGCCCTGAGCCACACCACTCACTATCGCTACGAGCGGCCCATCACCCTGGGGCCGCAGATCGTTCGTTTGCGCCCCTGTCCACATGCGCGAACCCGAATTCTCAGTTACTCACTGAAGGTTGAGCCGGAAGGTTACTTTCTGAACTGGCAGCAGGACCCGCAGGCCAATTATCTGGCCCGGCTGGTGTTTCCGGAAAAGACGGACGAGCTGAAGATCACGGTGGACCTGGTTGCCGAGATGGCCGTGATCAACCCGTTCGATTTCTTCCTGGAACCCCGGGCGGAGACCATTCCCTTCGAGTATGAGGAATGGCAGACGGCGGAGCTGGCGCCTTACTTGCAGAAACTGCCGGAAACACCGGAATTCCGGAAATGGATGGCCACCATAGACCGCAAGGAAACGCCCAGCGTGGATTTCCTAGTGGGCGTAAACCAGCGGCTAGCCAACCGGATCGACTACCTGATCCGGATGGAGCCGGGCGTGCAGACGCCGGAAGAGACCCTGAAAAAAGGCTCCGGATCCTGTCGGGATTCCACCTGGTTGCTGGTCCAGACGCTTCGGCACCTTGGGCTGGCGGCGCGGTTCGTCTCCGGTTACCTGATTCAGCTTAAGGCGGACCTGAAAGCACTGGATGGCCCCTCGGGCGCGGAGGAAGACTTCACCGACCTGCACGCCTGGTGCGAGGTCTTCCTGCCCGGCGCCGGCTGGGTGGGACTGGATCCCACCTCTGGCCTGTTTGCCGGGGAAGGGCACATTCCGCTGGCCTGCAGCCCGGATCCGTCTTCGGCCGCGCCCATATCCGGCATGGTGGAAGACTGCGAGGTCGAATTCGCGCATCAGATGGGCGTCCAGCGCATTTGGGAAGCGCCGCGGGTGACCAAACCCTACACCGAGGAGCAGTGGCAACGGGTCGTGGATCTGGGTCATGAGGTGGACCAGCGCCTGACCGAGCTCGATGTGCGCCTGACCCAGGGCGGTGAACCCACCTTCGTGGCCAATCACGACCGTGACGAGCCGGAGTGGAACACCGAGGCTATGGGCCCCACCAAGCGCAAGAAGGCCATCGAGCTCTACCACCGGATGCGGGACCGCTATGGTGCCGGTGGGCTGGTGCATTTCGGCCAGGGCAAGTGGTATCCGGGAGAGCCGCTGCCCCGGTGGTCACTGAACTGTTTCTGGCGCAAGGATGGCGAGCCGATCTGGCATGACGAGCGTTGGCTGGCGGATGAGCGCACGGAAGGCAAGGCAGGCCCGGAGGAGGCTCACCGGTTTTTGTCGGCCCTGGCGACGGAACTGGGTGTCGATGAAAAGCACCTGTTCCCGGGGTTCGAGGATGCCTTTTATTATCTTTGGCGGGAACGACGGCTGCCGGTCAACGTCGATCCCTTTGATGCCAAGCTTGAGAATGCCCTTGAGAGGAAGCAGCTACAGCAGATCTTCAGCCGGGGTCTGGATGAGCCCGTCGGCTACGTGCTGCCACTGCGTGTTTCCGAAAAGGAGAAGGCCTGGGAGACCGGACCCTGGTTCCTGCGCAGTGAGCGTTGCTACCTGATTCCGGGCGGCTCCCCCATGGGCCACCGGCTGCCCCTGGACAGTCAGCCCTGGGTGGAAGAAGCGGATTACCCCTGGATCCACGAACAGGACCCGTTTGCCCCTCGCGGGCCATTGCCTGTCAGCGAACAGATTCGTCAGTGGAACAGCCATAGCCAGGCTGGCCAGCCGTCTTCGGAGCTGGAGCCACCTGCCAAAGGCAAGTCGGCACCCGAGATTGTCCGCACGGCCCTTTGTGTGGAGCCCCGGGATGGCATCCTTCGCGTTTTCATGCCGCCGCTGGCGGAGCTGGAACCCTATCTTGCGCTGGTCGCGGCCATCGAGAAAACCGCCGCAGAGCTCAAGCAACCGGTCTTGCTGGAAGGCTATGAGCCACCCTCCGACCCACGGTTGAGTCATTTCCGCATCACGCCGGACCCGGGGGTGATCGAAGTGAATGTACAGCCGGTCAAGACCTGGGATGAGCTGGTTGAACAGACCGAGACGCTCTATGCAGACGCCTACGAATGCCGGCTCACGTCCGAGAAGTTCATGATGGACGGCCGTCATACCGGCACCGGTGGCGGTAACCATTTCGTGCTGGGCTCACGAAAGGCCGAGGATTCTCCGTTCCTGCGGCGCCCGGATCTGTTGCGCAGCCTGATCAGCTACTGGCACAACCATCCTAGTCTGTCCTACCTGTTCTCCGGCCTGTTTATCGGCCCCAGCTCCCAGGCGCCGCGGATTGACGAGGCCCGTAACGACCATGTGTTCGAAATGGAGCTGGCCTTCAAGGAGATGGAGCGGCTCTGCCCGGTGGGCAAGAAAGTCGCGCCCTGGGTGGTGGACCGCTTGCTCCGGGATCTGCTCACGGATGTCACGGGCAACACCCATCGAGCCGAGTTCTGTATCGACAAGCTCTATTCCCCGGACGGTCCGGGCGGGCGTCACGGTTTGCTGGAGCTGCGTGCCTTCGAGATGCCGCCCCATGCCCGCATGAGCCTGACCCAGCAGCTGCTGTTGCGCGCGCTGGTGGCACGCTTCTGGGAGCAACCCTACAAGCCGCCAGGGCTGGTGCGCTGGGGTACGGAACTGCACGACCGTTTCCTGCTGCCCCACTATGTCTGGCAGGACTTCGAAGATGTGATCGACGATATGAAGGCGCGCGGTTACCCGCTCGAGAGCGAGTGGTTCGCGCCCCATTTCGAGTTCCGGTTCCCCCGGATCGGCGATTACAAGGTCAAGGGCATCACCCTTGAGCTGCGTTCGGCCCTGGAGCCCTGGCACGTGACGGGCGAGCACGGCGCGATTGGCGGCACCGCCCGATACGTGGATTCTTCCCTCGAGCGTTTGCAGGTGAAGGTGCGCGGCGCCGCGCCGGATCGCTACCAGATCACCTGCAATCAGGTGCCGCTGCCGCTTCAGCCTACTGGCATGGTGGGTGAATCGGTTGCTGGTGTCCGTTACCGGGCGTGGCAGCCGTCGCAGTGCATGCACCCTACCATCGGGGTGGATGGGCCGCTGGTGTTTGATATCGTGGATACCTGGAATGAACGCAGCCTGGGCGGGTGTGAGTATCACGTGACCCATCCCGGTGGCCGGAATTTCGAGACGCTGCCGGTGAATTCGTTCGAAGCTGAAGGCCGCCGTATGGCCCGTTTCTTCCGGATAGGCCACAGCTCAGGCCAGCAACCCCTGCGGCCGGTGCCGGAGCACCGAGAGTTCCCGTTCACCCTGGATTTGCGGTATCACAAATAACATGTGGGAACTTACCGTTTGATACTGGCTCAGGGGGCTGTAAAGCGGCTATGCTTCCAGCTCACTGACCAACGGAGCCTGAATTCACGGTGGCGAAGCAGCGCGCAGTAACTGACATCCTCCGCCAGTACCACCCGGTGCCGCATCGGTTCGATGAGCTTGGCTCCATGGGCTCCGTGCCGCCATCCCATTGGCGGCCGTTATTGCAGCAGCTGAACCTGGAGTCAGTGGCCGGTCTCAACCTCAGGGCCCAGGCGGTATCCAACGCCATCGCCGAGGACGGCGTAACTTACAACGTCTACGAAGACCCTCGTGGCGATACCCGCCCGTGGGAAGTGGACCTGCTTCCGCTGGTGCTGGGTTCTCATGAGTGGCAGTGGCTTTCGAAAGCCGTCGCCCAGCGGGCGGAGCTGCTGGACAGCGTTCTGGCCGATCTTTACGGCGAACAGTCGCTTTTAAAAGAGGGGCTTATGCCGCCGGCCCTGGTCTATGGACAGGCGGGCTTCCAGTGGCCCTGCCAGGGTATCCAGCCTGCGGGTGGCCGTTTCCTGCACCTGTACGCCGTGGATCTGGCGCGCGCGCCGGACGGCGGCTGGTGGGTGATGGCGGACAGAACCCAGGCGCCTTCCGGGGCTGGTTACGCGCTTCAGAACCGGCTGGTGATTTCCCGGGCGTTCCCGGCGCCGTTCCACAACCTGCCGGTGACCAACCTTTCTGAGTTTTTCCAGGGCTTTCAGAACAGCCTGGCGGGTATGTCGCCAGCCGGAACCGAATCGCCGCTTTGCGTGCTTCTGACCCCCGGGCGGTTCAACGAAACCTATTTCGAACACGTGTTCCTGGCCCGTTATCTGGGGTTCCCCCTGGTTGAAGGCCAGGATCTGACCGTGCGTGATGACACCGTCTACCTGAAAACCCTCCAGGGCCTGCGCCGGGTGCATGCCATCTATCGCCGGCTGGACGACGGTTTCTGTGATCCGCTGGAGCTTCGCGCCGATTCGGTGCTGGGTATTCCCGGGCTGCTGGGTGCGGTGCGGGCAGGCAAGGTGCTGATGGCAAATGCCCTGGGATCAGGCGTTCTCGAGAGTGCCGCGTTGTTCGGCTTCCTGCCCGAGATCTCGAAGAAATTGCTGGGCTCGTCTCTTGTCATGCCATCGGTGGCGTCCTGGTGGTGTGGTGAGAAACCGGCCCTGGACTATGTGATCGAGCACCTGGACGAACTGGTGATCAAGCCAGCGTTCGCGAGCATGCGCATGGAACCGGTATTCGGCTATCAGGTGAAAGGTGCCGAGCGGGAGGCGCTGATCAAGAAGATGCACGCCCATCCCCATGCCTTCGTCGGGCAGGAACTGGTGCACCTGTCGCAGGCACCGGTCTGGAAGGGAGACCCGAACCAGCCACTGGAAACCCGGTCTATCGGCTTGCGGTTGTTCGCGGCAGCCACGCCTTCGGGCTGGCGGGTCATGCCCGGTGGGCTGACCCGGGTGGCCATGGATGAGGGTGTGGAAGTCATCTCCATGCAGCGGGGTGGACTTTCAAAGGATACCTGGGTGCAGGCTCGCTATACGGCACCCTCCAAATCGCTGATCAAGAAACGTCTGCAGGTTTCCGACCTCCTGGACGGAGAGCGGGACACGCCCTCGCGCGTGGGCGAAAACCTGTTCTGGATGGGCCGGCACTCGGAGCGGGCGGAGGGTACCGCCCGGTTGTTGCGGGCGGCTTTCAACCGCCTGTCGGGGCACGACCAGGCCAGCGAGGAAGCCCTGCTCGGGCTGCAGCAGGCGGCCGAGCAGTTCGGCACTCTCCCGGAACCTGAAGAAGATGCGGTACCCGAGCCGCTTCCAGACGTCTTGCTCAGGGCGGTGAGCGACGTGACATCCCCTGGTTCGATCGCGGCCATTCTCCAGGCGCTGCTGTTCAATGCCAGCCAGGTTCGGGATCGGCTGTCCTCCGACAACTGGCACACGCTTAATCGGGTGGGTAAGCCCCTGAGACCGGCGCCAACCACCCCGGACCAGTCCATCCGGGCGTTGAATCTGGTGTTGCTGGACTGTATCTCCCTGGCCGGCTTCGCCATGGATGACATCACACGGGATGCCAGCTGGGTTTTCCTGGTGATCGGTCGGCGCCTGGAGCGTCTTGCCAATCTCTGTACCCTTATCTGCGTGCCGTTGTTGAGCGACAGATTCAGCCGTCAGGCTATGCTGGAGTGGCTGCTGGAAGTGGCCAACTCGGAAGTGACCTATCGGACCCGATACCGTCGGACACCGGAGTTGCTGGGCGTCATTCATACCCTGGTGATCGACGCGAGCAATCCCCATTCGGTGATGTTCCAGCTGCGGCAGCTACAGAAGGATCTGCCGGAGATGAGCCGGAAAACCGGCCAACTCTTCCCCCCGGACCTGAACGAATCACTTCAGCGTCTCCAGGCACTTGATCTGCATCCATTTGAGCGTAAACGACCGGACAAAGCCTGCGAGGTTCTGGCGGATTTGTTGTACGACATCCGGTCGGAGGCCTATCGTGTATCGGATGAAATCCAGCGGCAGTGTTTCATTCACACCCGGTATTCGGACCGGCCTGTGAAACCGGATTGAGGGGGCTGTCATGACATTTGTCCGTTACCATGTGCGTCATGAGACCCTGTACCAGTACGATCAGGTGGTGGGGGAGTCCCATCATTTGCTGAGGCTGACGCCACGGGCGCTGCCATGGCAGAGAAACCTCGAGCACCACCTGGCGATCTCGCCGGAGCCGTCGGCACGGCGCTCGTTTCTCGACTGCTTCGGCAACCGGATCACCAAGATTCATTTCACCGGTGACCACGAGTACCTGGAGATCGTCAGCGAGTTCTGGGTGGAATTGCGCGACCGGCCGAAGCCCTCGGCTGCGGCTGCCAAGGTGCCCTGGGAGGCCGTGCGCGATAGCCTGCGGTACCGTGCAGACAGGAAGTTCCCGCCGGACCATCTTCAGGCCACGGCGTTCCGGTTTGTCTCCACCAACGTGCCCATTGATTCCCAGTATGCCGCCTACGCACGAGAGGCCTTTCTTCCGGGCCGGCCCCTGGTGGAGGCGGCAGATGCCCTGATGCGGATGATCCATCGGGACTTCAAGTTCGATGCCTCGGCAACGGAAACCTTTACCCCGGTGGAACAGGCCTTCAAGGCCCGTCGAGGCGTTTGCCAGGATTTCTCCCACATCATGATTGCCTGCCTGCGATCGGTAGGCCTGGCTGCCCGCTACATGAGTGGTTATATCCTCACCCATCCGCCCGAGGGCAAGGAGCGATTGGTTGGCGCCGATGCCACCCATGCCTGGGTAGCCGTATTCGTACCGGATTTCGGCTGGCTGGAGCTGGATCCCACCAACGCCCTGAGGGCGGATCGGGAACATATCACCCTCGGCTGGGGGCGGGACTTTTCCGATATTACCCCCATGCGCGGCGTCTTACTGGGTGGCGGTGACCATGAACCGGAGATTGCGGTGACCGTGGTGCCAGAGGAGGAGTTCGCCTCGCTGTATGCCGATGGCGAAACCTACCTGGAAGAGCTGTCGCCCTGAACCGGCCTGAGCCCGGCCATACGTTCAGTTCCTTACGGCAGATAGCACTGTAGCAAGCTATGCTTGCCGCCTTTTTATGACTCCTGGACGACATGGAATGATTGAGACGTTTTTTGCCACCTACATCAGCAGCACCATTCGCTTTCTGTTCCTGCTGGCGCCATTTTTCGTGGTGACCATGTTTCTGGCACTGACCCGGGGTTTGCCGGCAACCGAGAAGACATCGATCATTCGCCGTGCCTGCGTGTCGGCGTTTATTCTCGGCGTGATCCTGTTCTTTGCCGGCCCGCTGCTGTTCAGCGCCATCGGCATTACTCTTAATTCGTTCCGGATCGGTGCTGGCAGCCTGCTGTTTTTGACCGCCATCAGCCTGGTGACCAGTGGTACCCGGAATCACGCCACAGGATTGCCTGATGAGGATCGGGACGATATTGCCGTCGTGCCCCTGGCCATTCCGGTGATGATTGGCCCGGCCACCATTGGTGCAATCATGGTGTACGGTGCGGAGCTCAACCGGGTCTCCGAGGTGGTTGGCGGGCTGCTGGGGCTGGTTTCCAGCCTGCTGATCCTGGCGGCTCTGCTGCACCTGTCAGGCTATCTTGAGAAAGTGCTGGGCAAGACCGGCCTGAACATCATGTCCAAGATCAGCGGCCTGATCCTCTCGGCCATGGCGGCTGAAATTGTCCTGACGGGTATTGCCGGTTTTATTGCCTCCACCTAAAGTATTCGGCGGTCCGTTTTTGCTGCAGGGTGTCTGATGTCTGCCAATACCATTGAACACAATCGCAAAAGGCACGATTTTTCCGGTGTCGAGTCGGTCTGGCTGTTTGGTTATGGTTCCCTGATCTACAAGGTCGATTTTCCCTTCCTGGAACAGCGTCCGGCGTCGATTCGGGGCTGGGAGCGGCGGTTCTGGCAGGGGTCACACGATCACCGGGGAACCCCCGAGGCGCCTGGCAGGGTGGTAACCCTGATAGAAAAGCCCGAGGCCGTCTGCAAGGGTATGGCATTCCGGGTGTCGCCCAATGTGTTCGAACATCTGGATGTCCGGGAGAAGAACGGCTATCTGCGCCTGAGTACCAGACTCACTTTTGACGATGGCAGTCATGCCGAGGGTCTGGTTTACATTGCCACCGAAGACAATGAGGCCTTCCTCGGCCATGCGCCGGACGCCGACATTGCCAGGCAAATCGCCTCTGCCTCGGGGCCCAGTGGTCCCAATGCCGAGTATCTGTTACGGCTGGCTGAATCGCTCCGCGCCCTCGGTGCCGATTGTCCCCACACGTTTGCCCTTGAATCCCACCTGAAGTCTGCCTTCGAAAACGACACGAAGGGCCACTAGAACGTCAAGCAGACCGGGCATTTCGTAAAGATCCTGCAAAGCCCGCCCCGGGGCACTGACATTCTCTCCCGGTTCGATAATCTGGGTTCAGAGGCATCCGGCACTGGGTCCGGATGCAGGATCCGTCTCTGAACAGAACGGGAGAATCATCATGAAACGATTGTTGATCGGAAGCCTGATAACGGCCTTCCTGATGGGATCTGCTCCGGTGATGGCCGACGATGACCGCCGTGGTCACGGCTGGCAAAAGCACCATGAGCGGGGCAATGCCCTTCCGCCGGGCCAACAGAAAAAGTTCCTGCAGGCCCATTACCGCGACGACCGTTATGATCGGCATCATCACAAGCCCCGGCACCACAAGCAGCATAAGTGGGACCGAAAGTACCACGATCGCCACAGATATCATGCTGACAAGCGTCACTGGGGCAAGAAACACAAGCGCGATGTCTATCGTGACCGCTATGACCGCCGGCGTGACTGGCATCGCCACCATTCGGGCCATTACCGCATCAAGCTGGGCTACGGTGACGGATTGCCACCGGAGGCCAGGATCGGTCGGATCATTCACGACACTCATGTGCTAATCGAATCTTCCCGGCACTGAATGACGCCTCCCGGCCCCTGGGTTCCTGTTGCTCAGGGGCCGGATTGAATCCCCTGGGCGGTTCCCTGCGCCGGTGCTGCAACCCGATCAGCAGCAAAGGCACAACAATCATCAGGCTGCCCGCCAGGAACCACAGGTCGGGCACTTCCCCGAACCAGATCCAGCCAATCCCCACGGCCCAGATCAGACCAGTGTACTCGGCGCTGGTAACCTGGTTGGCATCCACCTGCCGGTAGGCCAGCAGCACGGTAATGTTGTAGCCCAGAATGAACAACGCCGAGCCCATGGCCCCGACCAGGATGCCCGAATCCCATTCGGCACCCTCCCACCAGGCCAGGGCACCAGCCGCTGGCAGAATCAGCAGGTAGTTCAGGAACAGTTTGTGAACGGTGCTCTGCTGTTTCGGAAGTTTTCTTACCAGCACGGCGTTGATGGCCAGGGCAAAAGCAGAGGCGAGTGCCGCCACGGCCGCCCAGTTGAATTCCACCGGCCGAAGGATAAGCACGATCCCGGCAAAGCCACTGAATACGGCGGTGACGCTCAGGGGAGTCAGCTTTTCCCGGAACAGGAACACCGAGAGCACCATGACCAGGATCGGCGCTGCATAGAACACGGCGTTGGCAGTCGCCAGGGGCAGGTTGCCCAGGGCGATGACCATGCACAGGATGCCTGCCAAGTGGATGTGGGCCCGGAAGGTGTGGATTTTCAGGCCGGCGAACAGGTTTTTCCTGTCCAGTTGATTCGCCAGCGGCAAGAGGAAGGCCAGGGTGATCAGGCAGCGCAGGAAAGCAAACTGGAACACCGGGGCGCCGGGTTCGAGCAGTTTGATGAATACGTCAGAGATCAATGCCATGGCGTTGCCGATCACCAGCAGAAGGATGGCGCTGTTTACGGTTTTTCCTGACATGTTTTTCTCCTCGATTCCTGAACTTTGGGTGCATGAGCCCGGTCAGCAAATGGCTTCCGAAAACCGCTGCGAGTACACCCATGTACGCTTGCTCTCCGCCTTCCCTGGCTCCGAGCATTTTCGGAAGCCATTTCCTGCCCGGGCTCCCCTAACTGGCTCAGGCATTCTATTTGGGCCTTAATATCCGATAAAATGATCATTATTCACGACCTATTAGAAAATTAGATAATGAAGCTACCACCCCTGAAAGCCCTGCCCGTATTTGAAGCTGTTGCCCGTCTCAACAGCTTTTCCCTTGCTGCCGAAGAACTGGCGGTGAGCCAGAGTGCGGTCAGTCACCAGATAAAACAGCTGGAAACCTATCTGGGGGAGCAGTTGTTCTGGCGCAGTGGGCGAACGCTGTCGTTGACCGATGAGGGGCGGCAGTATCTGGATGCAGTCAGCTCAGCGCTGCTGCAGATTGAGCGAGCCAGTGAGCAGTTGCTGGGCCATGAGGAGTCCTTGCTCCGGCTGTCGGTGTTCAGCTCATTTGCGGTTCGGTGGTTGGTGCCCAGGCTGCCGGATCTGAAGCGGTTGCATCCTCAGCTGGATCTGTCGCTGGAAATGAGCAGTCAGAATCCGGTGTTGTCGGATCGGGTGGCGGATTGTTTTGTTACCGTTAAACCCACGTCGCCGGCGTTCAGCTATGAGCTGCTTTATGAGGAGCGTCTGTTCCCGGTGTGCAGTCAGGACTATTGGCAGAAGATTCGTCGGGAACTGGACTTGGAGGAAGTGGCTGGCGACCCGTCATCGGTCTCGTTGACGCCGGAAATGGTGGCGGAGTTTCCGTTGTTATCGACCTACAGTATCTATGACCGGCAGGGCGGGGACTGGGAGGCCTGGTACCGCGAGGCGGGCCTGGAGCTGCCCCGATCGAGCCGTTTGCTGCATTCAAGCCATATGCTGCTGTCGCTGGAAGCCGCGCGCTTTCACCAGGGAATCGCATTGACCAACGATTACATGCTCAGTACTCGGAAGGATTCCAGCGACTTCGTGCGCTTGCCCTGCCATTCCGTCATGACGGGCGATATTTTCTATTTTGCATGGAAAACCAGCCGGCGCCGTGAACGAGGGATTCAGCTCCTTCGCCGGTGGCTGGTCGCAGAGGCGATCAGTTCAGGTTTGCGTCCGGAAGAGGTATCTCAGTAAACACCCGGTTTATCCGGCGCCTTCGGGCTGAAGGCGCACCGGTCTGGTTTGATGTCCAGTAATGGCGTTCGGTCCAGACAGTCCAGGCCGCGCACAATCAGCGTTCCTTTTTCGACGCGAACCAGTTTGACCATGGAGGTGCCGATCGGGTTGGGCCGAACCGGCGAGCGCAGGGCAAAGGTGCCAAACGTCTGGCCGTCGCTTCTGGGGCTTTGCCGGACCAGATCCCGGCGGCTCTGATCAAGCCAGTAGAGGACTTCGATGGTGTCGTAGTCTTCCAGGCCCTGCAAGCCACTGTGCCAGACGGGATCCAGCACCAGCTGACATTCCGGGCCGTCGAGCTTGCCCTGGCGCGGGCAGTCTTTGCGGTCGCGCCAGGGCGTGCGGATGGTGCCGATGAAGCGAAGCGAGGCATCGGAGGCCGGTTCGAGTTCCACGGCCTCCTCGTTGGGTCGCAGATCTCCGGGGTCGGTCATGGGCTGATCTGCACCTTATTTCTCTTCCCGTGGCGGACGTTCGACGACCTTGCGCTTGCCCTTGGCGCAGCGTGAAAGCGCCTTCAGGCCATCGGCATCGAACGCATCCACGCGGATCACGTCGTAGAGTGCCTCCAGTGCTTCCAGCAGTTTGTCGCACTCGTCCGCCTTGACCACGCCCTGGGCGCAGGCCCAGTCCACCAGTTCCTTGCGCTGATGCCCCATGAGCAGGTCAATGCCGCCCAGTTCGTCCTCATCCCGATTACGCATGGCATCGTGCAGACGGCTGCGCATATCCGCCGTTTCATTCGCCAGCTTGTAGGCATTCAATACGCGGCCGAGCGGATCGTCCGGGTCCATGGTGGTGTAGGCGCCGCGACTGATGCGCTGGCGTACCGGGGTGTCTTTGACGATGGATTCCGCGACCTTTGCGCCGAGCTTGTCATCCGGACCGTTCAGGCCGGTGGCGCCCAGCGGGAACACCAGCAGACGCAGGGGCCAGCGCAGGGCCGGTACCGGGAAGTTGATGATGGCCTCGCGCATGGAGCCCTGGAGGTCTCTCAGGCAGGTCTTCAGGCACCATTCCACCAGCGGCCGCTGGTCGTCCGGGTAGCCTTCCTCATGCCACTGTTTGATGACGGCGGTGGCGTAGTACAGCTGTACCAGGCAGTCGGCCATGCGCCCGGAGAGCCGCTGGCGGGCTTTGAGGCCGCCGCCAACGGTCAGCAGGGTAACGTCAGTCATCAGGGCGAAAGCCGCAGAGAACCGGGCCAGTTGCCGGTAACAGGGCTTGATATCGCCCTGCCGTGGCACAGATTCAATCCAGCCTCGGGTCAGCCCCAGCAGTAATGCTCGCAGGGCATTGCGGGTGGTGTGGGCCAGGTGGCGATAGAAGATACCGTCGAATTTCTTGGCGGCTTTGTCTTCGTCTTCCATGCCCGCGGCTTCGATTTCTTCAACAATGAACGGGTGGCAGCGGATGGACCCCTGGCCAAAGATCATCAGGCTTCGGGTAAGGATATTGGCGCCTTCCACAGTGATACCGATGGGCACCGCCTGGTAGGCCCGGGCCAGGAAGTTGCGAGGCCCTGTGATAACGCCGCGGCCTGCCACCACGTCCATGGCGTGGTTGATGACTTCACGCATCAGATCGGTGTTGCGGTACTTCAGCACGGCGGACGGTACCGAGGGCCGCACGCCCCGGTCAAGCATCCCGGAAGTCAGCAGCCTCGCAGCGTCCATCATGTAGGTGTAGCCGGCGATGGGCTCCAGGGCTTCCTGCACGCCTTCAAACTGGCTGATGGTGCGGCCGAACTGTTCCCGGGTGTAGGAATAGGAACCGGTGGCCAGGCTGGCCACCTTGCCGGCACCGGTGCCGAGGGCGGGAAGGGAGATGGACCGACCAATGGACAGGCACTCCAGTAACATGGTCCAGCCTTTGCCAAGCATGTCCTGGCCACCGATCACCTGTTCCAGGGGGATAAACACATCGTTGCCCCAGGTCGGGCCATTCATGAAGACAGTGTTCATGGGCAGGTGGCGGGCACCGGCATTGACGCCCTCGGTGTCCCTCGGTACCAGCACGCAGGTAACGCCGATCTCGTCAGACTCACCCAGTAGCTTGTCCGGGTCGTAGACCTTGATGGCCAGGCCGATCAGTGTCGCCACCGGGGCCAGGGTGATGTAGCGCTTGTTCCAGGTGACTTTCAGGCCCAGCACTTCCTTGCCGTTCCACTGGCCCTTGCAGACGATGCCCTTGTCCGGGATAGCGCCGGCGTCGGAGCCTGCCACTGGTGAAGTCAGTGCGAAACAGGGAATCTCGTCGCCGCCGGCCAGTCTGGGCAAGTAGTGCTGTTTCTGCTCATCAGTGCCGTAATGCATCAGCAACTCACCGGGGCCGAGGGAGTTGGGCACCATCACGGTAACCGCTGCGGACACGCTCCGGGTGGAAATCTTCATCACGATTTCGGAATGGGCGGTGTTCGAAAAACCCAGGCCGCCGTCTTCTTTTGGGATCACCAGACCGAAAAAGCCGTTCTCACGGATAAATTTCCAGACCTTGTCCGGCAGGTCGTACTGTTCGTGGGTGATTTTCCAGTCGTCGAGCATGGCGCAGAGCTTTTCCACCGGACCGTCCAGGAAGGCCTGCTCTTCGCTGGTCAGATGCGCGGGCTTGGCGTCCAGCAGCTTGTTCCATTGCGGCTTGCCGGAGAAGAGTTCGCCGTCCCAATCCACCGAGCCGGATTTCAGGGCTTCAGCTTCGGTGTCGGAAAGTTTCGGGAGCCGGCTGCGCACCCAGCCAAGCAGGGGGCGGCTGAGCTTGTCGAGGCGCAAATCGCCGGGAATCACCAGTATCAGGGCCAGGGCCAGCAGAACGCCGCCGCACAGAATGCTGATCAGGTGCCATTCATCCTGGAACAGGCCCACAACGGTGGCAATGGACATGACGGCAGCGGCTGTGCTGCCCCCTATACCCAGATAGATCAGCACCAGGGCGCTGACCAGCAGGAGAAGAACACTCATGGGGAGACCTCCGTATCGTGAATGCAATCGCTCAGAATCAACTTTAACCATCGGTCAAAGTCCATGCGGTTGCAAGGGGTTCGGGGGCGGTATGTAAAGATTGATTGCAGTAATGAAAAGTCTTGTCAAAAAACCGGGCTGAAGAGGTTATTGATTGATCCAGACTGCAACTTTTAGAGAACACATAGCCTCATTCAATAAAAAGTGTCCGGAGTGTAAACATGTTTGGCCAGCTCACCGTTGCGAAACGCCTCGCCCTTGGCTTTGGTCTGATTCTGTCCCTGGTCATTGCGGTCAGTTTGATTGGCAACCAGCGGGTCGGTTTTATCGACCGGACCCTCACCGACGTGGGCGATGGCGCTGCCGTAAAACAGCGATACGCGATCAATTTTCGCGGCAGTGTCCACGATCGGGCCATCGCCATCCGCGATGCGGTGCTGGTGGAGAACGACCGGGATCTGCAACGGCACCTAGCCGACATCGAGCGGCTGAAAGCGTTTTACCGGGATTCCGCGGGCCCGATGGATGCCATGTTCCGGGAAGAAGGCGCAACCAGCCGGGAAAAGGAACTTCTGGCCGCGATTAAAGAGATAGAGCTCAGGGCCCTGACCCTGACCGACGAACTCCTAGATCTCAGACTGGCCGGCAACATCGACCGGGCCCGGTCGTTTCTGCTCAGCGATGTGTCCGGCGCCTACTCTGAGTGGCTGAAGCGGGTGAACGCCTTTATCGATTACCAGGAAGACGTGGTCACCACCGGCGTGGATGAAGTACGGGAGGCCGCCAGTACATTCAATGCGTTGAACCTGTCAGTGACCGGCCTTGCGGTGGTTCTGGGTGCTCTGGTAGCCCTGGTGATCATCCGCCGACTGAAGAAGATTCTTGGCGGTGAGCCGGAGGATGTTGCAAGGGCCATTCGCCATCTGGCTGATGGAGAGCTGGATCAGGATATTCAAACCGGATATCCCGACAGCGTGATGGGCGCGTTGCAGGATACAGTTGAGCGACTGGGCGGCATTATCCGGGAAGTCCGGTCTGCGGCCGAAGAGCTATCCAGTTCTTCGTCTGAACTTGAAAACACCTCGGACAACAACAGCCAGCAGATCCGTCTGCAGGCCAGCGAAGCGGAACAGATGGCCACGGCCGTGAACCAGATGGCGGCCACGGTGAACGAAGTGGCCGGATTCGCCGCCAGCGCTGCAACCGCCACCCAGAAAGCCGATACCGAAGTAGAAAGTGGCAATCGCGTGGTGCAGGAAACGGCTGCTTCCATCGGAGAGCTGGCCGAGACCCTGGAGCAGGCAACCCGGACCGTACAGCGGGTGTCGGAGGACAGCGCGAACATCGAGAAGATCATCGAGGTGATCAACGCCATCGCCGAACAGACCAACCTGCTGGCCCTGAATGCTGCAATCGAGGCGGCCCGGGCCGGTACACATGGCCGGGGCTTCGCCGTTGTGGCCGACGAAGTCCGTTCCCTGGCATCCCGGACCCAGGATTCCACCCGGGAAATTCAGGAAATGGTTGGAAACCTCCAGGCCGGTGCCGGCGAGGCGACCGAGGTTATGGAAAGCAGCCGGGAACTGGCGCGCACCACGGTAGACAAGACCAGTGAGGCGGAGGCTGCCCTGGCCAGAATCCGCAGCGAGGTCGGCGCCATCAACGACATGAACGCTCAGATTGCCAGTGCGTCGGAAGAGCAGAGTTCCGTGGCGGAAGAGGTTAACCGCAATATCAGCCGCATTCACGATGCCACGGTGGAAACTTCAGCCGGCTCTGAGCAGGTGGCCGGGGCCAGCCGGGATCTGGCGGTGCTGGCCGGGCAACTGCGTTCCCGGGTCAGTGTGTTCCGGTTTAAAGGCTGAGCCCGCAGATCAACAGCGCCAGGGTTGCGAGCAGCACCGCGACGTTGATTCCCAGGAGGGTATTCAGCTGTACCGGGTTGGCGAGCGCACCTGGCAGTTTGACACTTACCCAGATCGCTGCCGGCAGAGGCGCAAGGGCAAGAGTGGCCCATACCGGCAACCAGCCGATCCAGATTGCAGCCTCGAGAAGGCCGTAGCTGCTCAGTAACAGGAGCGCTACCAGGCGGGCCGCGGCTGGCTGCCCCAGGGTAATAACCAGATGCCGACGGCCGACTTTCCGGTCGGCGTCGGCGTCCGGAATCTGATTGATCAACAGCAATTCGCTGACCAGCAAAAGGCCGATGGCAGACACAGTCACGGCAGTTGCATCCAACCGTGCCCCCAGGGCGATCACGCTGCCGAGAATCATGACCGGGCCGAAGCCCAGCCCCGGAGCCAGCAGGCAAATCAGCGGAGAACGGGTAATCCAGCGGGTGTACGTGAGCACCAGTGCCACGCCGGCGGCGCCTAGCACCAGCATGGGCAGGCCCCGGAGCCAGAGGAAGTAGAGGCCAATGGCTATCACCAGTCCCAGGGTGCCAAACGCGGCCAGCAAAACCTGTCTGGCGGCCGAGGGCACTTCCGGCAAGGCTCCACTGCCGCCCGAGAACGGGGTGCGGCGGGTCATCAGATCCAGCCCGGAGGTAAAATCCTCGTATTCGTTGAGCAGATTCACGGCGGCATGAGCCAACAGGGCGCCAATCAGAACCAGGAGAGTATTGATCAGCGTCGGCGGTTCGCCCTGGTACCAGGCTACCGCCACGCCAAGTCCGGCGCACAGGGGGGCGAGTACCAGAAAATTGGGTCGGGAGGCGCGCACCACCGCAACGGTTTCAGACATCCGTTCTTTCCTCAGCTAACAGAGCCGGTCACCTGGCAGGCGTTCACACGTAGCCGGCGGCAAACACAAGGCCTAGCACAACGGGCATCACCACCAGACTGCCCAGGTTGCTTAATAATACCAGCGAGGCAACTGTATGTGGCTCCTGACGATACTGTTCCGCCACCATGTAATTGAGCACCGCCGGAGGCAAGGCTGCGAATACCCAGAGCGCCGCCACCTGCAACCCGGGAAGATCGAGAATCGCAATCATTGGCCAGGCCAGTAGCAGGCCGCTGGCAGGGCAGGCAATGGCCCCCAGCATGCCCATTTTCCAGTCGCTGAAATCGATATCCAGCATGCGCACACCGAGGGCAAAGAGCATCAGCGGAATGCACACACCACCGAGCATGTTCAGGGTTTCCAGCAGCCACTCCGGCAGGGGCACGCCGCCGAGATTGACCGACAGCCCGGCAATACTGGCAAAGACAATGGGCAGCTTAAGGCGTTTTACGATGGAGGTATGGGGGTCGAGCATGTACAACCCCACCGAAAAGTGCAGCAGCATTTCCACGATGAACAGCACGATGGCCGCCGGCAGGGCCTCATCACCGAAGGCCAGAACCAGCAGCGGAATGCCCATGTTGCCGGAGTTGTTGAACATCATCGGTGGCAGGAAGGTCTTCAGGTTCAGCTTCAGAACCTTGGCCAGTGGATACAGGACAATCCCCGATCCGAGTACAACCACGGTGGCGGCCAATGCCAGCCTGGCATACTCCTGCAGCGGGGCCTGCTGGTCTGCAAGCACGGCAAAGACCAGCATGGGTACAAACAGCTCCATGTTGAGAACGTTCAGCCCCTGGATGTCGGGCGTCCGATAGCGACCGTACAGGGCGCCGCAACCGGCGATGAGGAATACCGGCAACATGGTGGACAGGATCTGGCCAATCATTGAAAAGGCTCCGGGAGAAAATTCGGCATTGTTATTGGATAAACCGTTAGGTTCGCAAGTATTGCCCTGCCTGGGCAAGTGTTTATCGACAATGTTCGACCAAAGCCGGATATGAACACGTTGACGACATCTCTGGACGACAGTTGCGATGGTCGCCGGGGCCCACCACAATATCGTTTTTTACCACGTTATCTGCCCTGGAGAGTGCTTGTGTCCAGCCCGTTTGATCACCCCGTTCGCCGGGAACATACCTGTTCCGTCAAATTTGATGCCCGCAAGGCGGTTTTTGGCACCGAGGATGTGATTCCGGTCTGGGTAGCCGATATGGATTTCGCGGCACCGGAGGCGGTCACCCGGGCGTTGGCGGAGAGGGCCAAACATCCGGTTTATGGCTACACGCTGTTTCCGGACAGTCTATACCAGTCGATGATTGACTGGTTCGCCAGTCGCCATGGCTGGGAAATCCAGCGAGAGTGGATACTGATGGCGCCCGGCGTGGTGCCCTCGATCAACGCGGCCTGCATGGCTTACGCCGGTCCCGGTGAGGGGGTCATCATCCAGCCCCCGGTCTACCCGCCGTTTTTCAGTTCGGTGCGGCACAGTGGCCGGGTGGTGATCGAGAACCCGCTGGTGCCGGAAGATCCGGACACCGGAGACCCGGGCCACTACCGCATGGATCTGGATCACCTGGAGCAGTGTGCGGCCCGCCCCGATGCCCGAATTCTGCTGCTGTGTTCGCCCCATAACCCGGTTGGCCGGGTGTGGTCGGAGGAGGAGCTGGGGGCAGTTCTCGATATTGCGCGACGACACCAGCTGGTGGTGGTGTCCGACGAGATCCATTGCGACCTGACGTTCCGTGACAAGCCCCGCCACAGGATGCTGGCGAACCTGGCCGGCCCTGACGACGCACTGGTCACGGCAGTCGCACCCAGCAAAAGTTTCAACATGCCAGGGTTGGGTCTGTCAGCCCTTGTGATCCCCGATGCGGACCGACGCAAGGCGATGAAGACAGTGTTCGAGTCCATGCATCTGCCCCAGTGCAATCCGTTCAGTATTGCCGGGTTTGAGGCCGGCTATCGGCACGGCGGCCCGTGGCTGGACGACCTTATGGTCTATTTGCAGGCAAACCGGGACTATGTGGTGGAAGCTGTTGGCCAGCGACTGCCCGGTATTCGCGTATCCGCTCCCGAGGGCACCTACCTCATGTGGCTGGATTGTCGCGAGCTGGGCCTGGACGATGCGGGCCTGAAACGCTTTTTCGTCCGGCAAGCCGGGGTGGGCATGAACCCGGGGATCTCCTTCGGCGATCCGGGCAGCGGCTTTATGCGCCTGAACATCGGCTGCCCGCGATCGGTTCTGGAAGAGGTTTTCGGCCGGATAGAAGCGGCTCTCTGACTACTGGCCAGGATGGTTACTGGCGCTCCATGGAACAGTGATCCTCCACCAGTTTCCAGCGCGGAGGCTTGTTCATGCCGGGCATATCGCCATTGGTTGGCCGAATGGCCTCCCAGATCTGACCGCCATGGGTAGCGAGGCTGCCAACCGTGTAGCTTTTGGAGAAGAGCCATGGATCGGGCCGGACGCACATGCCGGAAGCCGTCTCGCCCCGCTTGCTCTTGCCGGCAGTCTGGCTGGTACCGGCCTCGGGTCCCTGTTGACCTTCTTCGGTCTGGGACTGTTCAACCGCTTGCTTACGGCCCTCGCAGTCCGGCACAGAATCCAGCTCTTTCCAGTCGAAGGTAATGCCTGGCTCCAGCCCCTGATGCAGTTCGCGGGATTCGTACCAGTTGCCTTTGTGAAACACTGCGGAGCCTGCCGGGTAGTAGCGGCTGGGTACCCACTTGGACTCTTCAGGATCGCAGGGTTCTGCGGCAGCCGGCAAAGACAGGCCGGCGGCCAGAAGGACCAGAACCAGGCAAAAGAAGCTGTGAGCGTTTCCTGGGATAGATCTAATCATTGGGGTCTCCTTTTGCTGACTGTTCTGGGGTTGGGTAGTGGGTGCGTTTTCGGGTCTGCGTGGCCAGCACCAGCCCGGCAAGAATCAGCGCACCTCCAATAATGTGAAACAGCCCGAGGGATTCGGCCAGGAAAATGCTCGCCAGAATCGAGGCGAAGACAGGCGTCAGGTACATGAAGATGGCCGCTCGGGCCGGGCCAATTTTATGCACACCATGATTCCAGAATCCATAGGCCAGGATCCCCGGGAAGATTGCGAAATACAGGAGTGGCAGTGCCGTGCTCCGGGAAAGCTCGAAGCCACCGGAAAAGAAAATCAGATCGGTCAGGTAGAACGGCAGTACAACCAGGGTTCCCAGAAGGATCTGCGTGGTCAGAAAGGTCAACGCAGGCAGAGGCACGGCCTGTCGCCGCAACAGCACTGAAAACAGTCCCCAACTGAATACCGCCGCCACCATGATCAGATCCCCCGGCTGGGCTTCAAGGCTGGTCAGCACCGAGAGGTCACCGCGGGCGATTACGGTAACGATGCCTGTAATGGCCAGGGCTATCCCGAAGGCCTGGATCGGACGGGTGCGGTCCCCGAGCAGAATCCACGCCAGCAGTGCGACGAAAATGGGAATGGTGGCGTTGATCAGGGCAATATTGGTGGCGGTGGTTGTGGTGGCCGCCAGATACAGCAGAGTATTGAACGCGCCAACACTGAAAGTCGCCAGGGCCAGCATGGAGCCGAAGCGCTGACGGATAACCTCGCGGTGGCGCCAGATTCCCGGAAGCCCGAAAGGCAGCAGGATAGCCAGGGCGATCACCCAGCGCCAGAACGACATGGAGAGTGGCGGTATGCTCTCTACCGTGCCCCGGGCCACAACCGCGTTGCCGGCCCAGAACAGGGGTGTAAGAACCAGGCCAATGTAGGCCAGGCCGGGAATACGCGACAAGACTCCGGCGTTCTCGGAAGACACAAAGGCTCCTGTGGGGTTGGTGGTGCCCGAAAAAAGCCTAGCATACTACTCTCCGGGAACTTCTGCCTCCGTACCAATGTGGTAGGCGGCGAAACCGGCCATCACCACCTGATCCACGGCCATGCCGATAACCCGGCCATCGCTGGTGGACCGAATCGGGTGCTGGGCATTGGTGATCGGGTCGGAGACGTAACCGAGAATTTCCCCTTCCGACACGTTTGCCCCCAGCTCGATTTCGCTGAACAGGATTCCGCCGTGGTCCGCGCGGATCCAGTCGGAATCGTAATAGACCGGCTCCGGATCGCCCCAGACGAACATCCGGGAGATCATGCCCTGGCGTTCCATCAGGCTGGTCAGGCTGTTCACGCCGGCGCTGATCTGGTGTTGCTGGATGCGGTGAGACTCGCCGGCTTCCAGGGTGACTGTTCGAATCCCGGCTTCCACAGCCGCCGTGCGCAGCATGCCTGCCGAACCTGTGCTGTGCACCACTGCCATGCGATCAAAGCCGCGAGTGAATTCCGCCACGTCCGGGTTGTTCATGTCGGCACGAAGTTGCGGCAGGTTTGTGCGCTTCAATGAGCCGGTGTGGATGTCCACCAGCATGTCGCACTTGCGAATCACGTTTTCGAACAGCGAATGCGCAATACGGTCGGCCAGGCTGCCGTCGGGGCTGCCCGGGAAATGCCGGTTGAGATCGCGACGATCGGGCAGATACCGGCTGCCCTGCTGGAACCCCGGCAGGTTCACGATCGGCACACCCACCACCGTGCCCGACAGTTTTTCGGGGTTCAGGTCATACATGGTCTGGCGGATGATCTCGATGCCATTCAACTCATCCCCGTGGATGGCGCCGGTGAGGCACAGGGTGGGGCCGGCGTTGATGCCGTTGACCACCAGAACCGGGGTTGTCTGGGACAGGCCGGCAATCTGGATGCCGGGTGTCCACGCCAGGCGGGTAGAGGTGCCAGGCATGACATCGTTGTCGAGCAGGGTAAACACCTTGCCCTCGCGAATCTCGGGTTGCGGCTCGGGTTCAGCCAACGCTTCCGTTGCCATGACCTCGGATTCGGCAGCGTCCGCATCGGTTTCAGGCGGCGCAGAGGCCTGCGCCTCGGGTGGTGGCGCTACCTCTTTCAGATCGATGTTCGGAGCCACCTTGCGGGAAGCTGATGAGGGGGTATCAACACCGGCACCGCCCCGTGAGGCTTTTGGTTTCGGGGCTTTTTCTTTCTGTCCGTCCCGCTGCAGCGGAGCCGAATGCTCGACATCCTCGACGCTCTCGTCTTCGGCCAGCTCCGCAATCAGCACCTCGGATTTTTTGCCGGCTTCTTTCGAATCGGTTTCGGCAAACAGGGGGGCCGAGAGCCAGGGAATAACCAGTGCAATCAGCAGGGTCCGGTGGGATGGTTTTTCAAGCCGCTCAAACAGCATATTTCCTCACGGTTCGTCAGTGTGCGCTCAAGGATAGAGTGCCTCTGGCGGTCATGAATACTGCTGTGACAAAGGTTTAATGCCACTTTCATGAAATCCGGGCAAGTGTTAACGGCAACAGTTATACGCCCCAAAAGCGAGCAACTATATGGTTATTTTGCGAAATCCGGTGTGCTTTCGTTACTGCCGCGTTAGCTGTCGTGTACGGCATGCCACAGGTCGTGCTCCCGGAACGCCCGGTGCTCGGCCTCCAGTTTCAGCAAATGCGCCAGTGCTGACCGCGCCGCAAGGCCATGGATGGCGGCCGGAACATCGTCATAGGCTTTCGCTGTGAGGGTTTTCAGATCCACTGGAGCCAGCGCCTCCAGCGCCCGGGCCACCTTGTGCTCACGGGACAATCGATGGGTAATCAGGAAATCAATCACGGCCTCGGGATGGCCCATCAGGAAACCGTGTGCCGGCGCAATGTAGCGAACGGGCTCGGCCAGCAACTCATAAAGCGACTCGATATACGCCTTCATGTCGCCGTCCGGCGGATTAATCACCACCGTTGAGCCCTGCATGATGTGATCGCCGGAAAACAGCAGCTTCTGCTCGGTCAGCAGAAAACACAGGTGGTTCGAGGCATGGCCCGGGGTATGCAGCACCTTCAGAATCCCGGCCTCGGTCACAATCAGATCGCCGTGCTCCGGCTCATCGTCGGCACGGAAGGTCTGGTCTTGCCCCGCACCTTCGGGCGCCGGCCAACCGAATACCCGGCAGCCGGTGCGCTCTTTCAGGGCGGCTACGGCCGGCGAATGGTCCTGATGCGTGTGGGTCACCAGAACCTGATCAACCACGCCACCGGTCACCTCCAGAATCCGCTCGATATGAGACTCGTTGGCGGGACCTGGATCAATCACCGTGAAACGCTCATGGCCCAGGATATAGGTGTTGGTGCCCGGCCCCGTCATCATGCCCGGATTGGGCGCCGTCAGCCGGATCACCCGGGCCGCAACCTCAACCGGTTCACCGGGAATAATCTCTGCCCGGGTTGAGCCTTCACCTTCCGGATCCAGCTTCGCCGCCTCATCATAGGCTGGCGCCCCCGGTTCCAGCGTCACCGCCTTGCCCTTTTTCAGGGCCGGCCAGGGCTGACTCGGGTAGGGCTCCGGCGGATTGGCATGGGCGTAGCGCATCAGCGCCTCAGTGGTGTCGAAATCACTGAGCACCCGCAGCGTCCGGATCGTCGGCAACCCCAGCAACCGCTGGCCATTCCGATGATCCTCAAGGGCCTGCTCCGGGCGAATCCAGACATGATCAATGGTCTCCACCCCGTCATGACTGGCCACCTGGCCATCGGGAGCGGGGGTTACAAAAAACCGCGTATCAAAACGCCTTGGTGGTCCCGGTGGCGTGATCCAGTGGCCCAGATAAGCCAGCCGGTCCAGGGGAATCGCCAATTCGTGTTTTTGGCACAGACTCGCCAAAGACAGCTCGCCGTCGAACACGGACTTTCGGTCAGCGTGGACCGGATGATCCCCGGCTATGGGAAGCCCCTGCTTGTCCACGGCAACCAGAACCCCGGACTCCTCAAAACACTCCCGAACCGCCGCCAGCATGTAGTCCGCGCCGCCCTCATCGACACTCATGGTCTGACTTATCTCGGCGTCTACCGCCCCAACAACATGATCCTGACCGTGAGCCTCGTTTTCCTCGACCCGACCGCCGGGGAATACAAAATAACCGGGCATAAACACGGCGTCCCAGGTACGTTGCAGCAGCAGGACTTCAAGGCCTTCGGCCGTGTCTCGAACCAGAACCAAGGTGGCAGCAGGGCGAATATCCATAAAACTCCATTTTCAAATATTTATTGCCAGTGCGCGGGAGTGATACGAACGATGGCAGGGAAGGGCTTTCCAAAACTGTCTGTCGCCAGGGATGGCGACAGTCAAGCGTCACATGGACGTGCCGAAAGGAGCGTGTTTTGGAAAGCCCTTCCCTGCCGTCGCTCCACCAAAACCAACGGCGCGGAGATCTCATAGCAAGATAACCGATTTGGGACGGGGCGTCTTGAGATGAACACTAAAGTCGAACAGCGTATGATTCGCCCCAAGATACGAAACGAAAACAGGAACCCCCGTGGCCCGAATCAAACTCTCCTTCCCGGACGACGTCTTCTGCTTCGAAACCAGAATGCCGGTCAGAATCACCGACATCAACGGCGCCAACCACCTTGGCAACGACGCCCTGATCTCCATGCTGTCCGAAGCCCGGGCCCAGTTCCTGGTCAGTTATGGCATCCAGGAAGCCAGCAAGGATGGCACCGGCATCATCGTCACCGACCTGGCCACCATGTATCAGTCCGAATCCTTCTTTCCGGAAATGCTCAGGTTTGAAGTAGGCGTTATGGACTTCAACAAGTATGGCGGGGATTTCGTATTCCGGGTCACCAAGGCCGAAAGCGGCCAGCCCGTGGCCCTGGCGAAATACGGCTTCGTCTTCTTCAACTACCACCGCAAAGAAGTGGTACCAATACCCGAAAGCTTCCGTTCACGCTTTGCCTGAGGCCACCTCGGCCTTCAAGTGCGCCATGCCGGACCGGTAAAAGCTGTACGCCATGGCGCCGGCAAACAGATTGCCGACCAGCGCACCACTCATCAGGCCATAGATGCCATTGATCTGGCTGCCCAGCCAGAGCAGAGGCAGAAAGCACAGAAACAGGCGCAGGGTGGACACCAGCAGGGCCCGCATTGCCAGCCCCAGGGCATTGCACACCGACACCATCAGCATACACACGCCCAGACCGCTATAACTGAGCGGCACCCGCAACAGATAGCCGGCCAGAACCTCCTGAACGTCACCGTCGCTGGAGAACAGCTCGGACACCAACCCCGATGCCACCACCCAGGCCAGGCCAATGGCCAATTGCCAGACCACCACGAAACGCACGGCCAGACGAACCAGCTTCCGGATCTGCTCGATATCGCCAGCCCCCAGCATGCGGCCAATCATCGGTGGCATCGACATGGTCAGTGCCAGTACCACCACAATCGAGAAGAATTCCAGGCGGGTGCCCAGGCCCCAGGCGGCCACCGCGGCCGAGCCGAATCCCGCTACCAGGGCCGTCGCCAGCATCGCCGAAACTGCCGGCATCAGTTGGCTGACCATGGCCGGCGCCATGATGCCGTTGAGCTGTTTCAGGGCCTTCCAGAGCGCAAGCTCCTGAAGATCGAACCGAACCCAGTGGCGTTTCAGGAGTTTCGGGTAGATCACCAGGCAGCCGATACCGAAAGAGGTCACGGTAGCCCAGGCGGCGCCGGGCAGTCCCCAGCCGAAAACGAAGATGTACAGCGGGTCCAGGGCGATGTTAGTCAGGCTCGTGGCCACCATCATGTACCCGGGCAATTTGGTATCGCCGTGGGACCGGCAAACGCTGTAGCCGAAGTACAGGAAGGCCCCGGTCCACGCCGCCATCAGCCAGGGGACCCAGTATTGCCGGACCAGTGGCAGCAGTGATTCCTCCGCGCCCAGGGCGGTCATGATGTGCTCCTGCAGAAACCACAGGGCCACACAGATGACGAAAACGAGGCTGCCGCCAACGGTGATGATCAGCCCGCCCAGGCGATAGGCTCTAATCTCATCGCCAGCACCCAATGTGCGGGAGACGATCGCCGTGGTGGCAATACCCAGACCCACTTGAAGGCCGATGATCAGTTGCTGCATCGGCAGGGTAAAGCCCAGGGCCGCCAGCGGATCCCGACCCAGTTGACCCACGAAGGCACTGTCGGCCAGCTGGAAGGTCATCAGGGACAGTACCCCGAAGAGCATGGGCCAGGTCATGCTGTAGAGCTGGCGGGCCAGGGATGGGTTTTGGGTGGTGGTCTGCACTGGTTTTTGATGCCTTGGGTTTGGCTGGGAGGCGAGATTCTAACAGGTCTGGCTTTTGGTGTTAGCAAAGGTGCCGGAGCGACCCGCCAGGAGACGCCGTAAACCCATCCCTGGGGGCTTGGCATTGCCATCCATGGCAATGACACTCCTGGCGGGCCGCTCCGGCACCTTCGCCCCAACTTTTGGTGGTCTTTCCAACTGCAGAGCTTTAGTTCGAGCGCTTAAAGCACCTTCAGCGCCGCATCGTAATCCGGCTCGTTCTTGATCTCATCAACCAGCTGGCTATGGATTACCTTGTTGTTTTCATCCAGTACAACCACCGCCCGGGCGCAGAGACCGGCAAGGGGGCCGTCCTGGATGGCGACGCCGTAATCCTGCTGGAAGCTGTAGTTCCGGAAGGTGGAGAGGGTTTCGACGTTTTTCAGGCCTTCAGCGCCGCAGAAACGGGCGGCCGCGAAGGGCAGATCGGCGGAAACGACCAGTACCACGGTGTTGTCCAGGCTGCCGGCTTTTTCGTTGAATTTCCGGGTAGACGCAGCGCAGACGCCGGTGTCGATACTGGGGATGATGTTCAGGATCTTGCGCTTGCCGGCCCAGTTGTCGAGTTTGACTTCTTCCAGGCCGCTGTTGGTCAGGGTAAAGGGAGGCGCGTTGTCGCCTGTTTCGGGAAATTTGCCGCTCAGTTCAATGGGATTGCCGTCCAGGTTAACGCTGCTCATAGTCTTAGCTCCTCGGTGTCTGGTTTAGAGTGTTAAGTACTCTGTGTAGACCACTTTGGATGATTTTGCCTTAATTGCCGGTCGCGCCTTGTGGCTCGAAACCTTTTGCAGGATAACGCTGAACCAGCACCAGATAACAGCCCATGGCGATGGCGGCGCAGGCTGCAATGATCAGGGCCATGACCAGAGAGGTGCCGTCGTGCAGATGGCCGACCAGCATGCCAGCGATGGCGGCAACGGCCATCTGGGTGAAGCCGAACAGGGCAGAAGCGGAGCCCGCCATGCTCGGGAAGTTGGCCAGGGCGCCGGCCATGGTCTGGGGCAGCACCATCCCGGTTCCGATCATGAACAGGGCCTGGGGCAGGATCACCGCCCAGACGTTGAACACTTCACTCAGTGCCAGCACGGCCATCAGACTGCCACCAGCCACGGCAATGATTAGTCCCCGCATCAGGATCTGGTCCGGCAACAGGCGACGGCCGAGACGGACGGCAGTCAGGTTTCCTACGATGTACCCGGCCACCATGCACGCAAAGTAAAGACCGAACTGCTCGGTTGGCACGCCCAGGAAATCGATCAGGACGAACGAAGAACCAGACAGGAAGGCGAACAGACCGGAAAAAATCAGCGCATTGGTCAGGGTGTAGCCCACGAAGCTGATGTCCTTCGCGATAGTCCGATAGTTCCGCAGCAGACTGCAGAGCTTCAAAGATTGCCGATGCTCCGGGCGCATGGGCTCGGGAATGCCGAAGGCCACTACCAACGCCATGACCAGGGCATAGCCACCCAACGCCAGGAACACAGAAGCCCAGCCAAGGCTGGCGGTTAGTAGACCACCAATGGTCGGCGCCACGGCCGGCGCCAGGGCCATGATGCTGGCCAGAATCGCCAGGATCTTCGCGGCTTCGCGAGGTGTATAGATATCCCGAATCGCCGCTCGGCCCAGAACCGGGCCAGCAGAACCACCGAGGGCCTGCAAAAAACGGCAGAGAATCAGGGTTTCAATATTGGTCGCCAGGGCACAGCCAATACTGGCGATGGCGAACAGCACGAAACCACCAATCATGATCGGCTTGCGACCAAAACGGTCCGCCAACGGACCGCAAATCAGCTGAGCAATGGCAAACCCCACCAAATAAAGACTCAGCGTCAGCTGAACCTGATCGGTACCAGTGCCAAAGTCTGAACCAATCTGTGGCAGCGCCGGCAGATACATATCCGTCGCCAGCGGCCCAAGGGCCACAGCGGCGGCGAGAAGTATCGTTGTCCAGACACTGGTTAAAGTCAGCATGGTTTTCCTGATGTGTTATCTCAAAAAGTCCAACAGGCCGGGTCGGGTAGGGCTCTCCAAAACTGTCTGTCGCCATGGATGGCGACAGTCAAGCGTCACATGGACGTGCCGCAAGGAGCGTGTTTTGGAGAGCCCTACCCGACCCGGCCGACACGGGAGTAAACGCAGTCTAGGGCAGAAGGAGATGGAAGATAACGGCAAGAAGGCTCATACAACCTATGAGCAAAACTAATTGATTAACTTTTCAGACCGTTGAGCGTAGCGGCCACGGCATTCACCTGATTGCGCAGCCACTTGTGGGCAGGGTCATTCTGATTGCGGCGATGCCACAGCATGAGCAAGGTGAACGGCTTGAAATCAAAGGGCAGGGGAACCCAGGCGAAGTCGCGAAGTAAGTGTTTGCTCATGCCTTCAGGCGCCGTCGCCAGCATGTCGGTACCCCGCAGAAACTCAGGCAGACCCGAAAAATTGGACACCGTCACCACATTGCGACGAACCAGTCCACGCGCCTCAATCGCGGTTTCCACCGTGGGTTTCTCGCCGGTAGCGAATAACAGGGCGATGTGGTCTGCCTTCAGGTATTCCGGCAGATCCACTGGTGGTTTCCGGTGTTCGGGATCGTAGAACACCACCATCCGATCAGCCATCAAGCCCCGCTGCATAATGTCCGTCGCCTCCGGCGCGTGGGGCGAAATCACCAGATCGCATACATCCTTCCGCAACAGGTCAGCCCGGGGAATGCCAGAAGGAATAACCTGCAGACTGATACCCGGGGCCTCTTGCCGCAACGTACGCACGAGACCGGGCAGCAGAAGATCTCGCTGGTAGTCATTGGCAGCAATTGTGAACGTGAACTCGGCCGTGGCAGGACTGAACGGAGGGCCAGAAGACAGCGACTGCAGGTCGTCCAGAATCTGGCGAACATGGGGGCCTGCCTGGAGTGCGTAGCGGGTTGGCACAATGCCTCGCCCCGACTTCACGAACAGCGGATCGCCCAATGCCTGGCGGAGGCGTTCCAGGGTGTGACTCACCGCGGACTGGGTAACGCCTAGCCGAACCGCAGCGCGGGACACGCTGCCTTCATCAAGCACTGCCAGAAACGTGCTCAGGGCCCGGAAATCCAGGTTGAATGTATCAATCGGGTTCATGAATGGCAGTGTAACCCGATGCCCGAGGTGGCGCTACGGCCTCTCGGCTGAAGCGTGTGAATGAATAAATGCCCCAATCGCCTCTGCCAGATCATCGAACCAGGGGTTGTAGGTCAACCGGCTGGTGTATACCGGGCGTTCCGTGTCGTGCCAGGCACTGAACCAGAGGTCTTGCTCCGGCAGCCGGCGGCAACCCTCGAGGGAAATATTGTTCGGTTCCAGGCAGCGTTGCAGCGGCGCCCCCAGACCATAGAGCTCATTGTCAGGCGAGATCAGCAGGGATTGATGAGAGAATTCCAGAATATTGGCATCAGGCAGGTAGCTGTTCATAAACCGGATGCGTTCATCAGCCTGTGCGTCGGGCCACGGGGTGCGGCTATCCCGAAAAATCATCATGGCGTTCCCGGGCTGGCGGAACCGTTCCCGGAACTGAGTGACCAGATACTCGAGATTGATTACCGAGTCGGCCTCTGTCGCAGCCAGGAACAACGGCATATCAATATTTTCCTGTTGGACGATGCGGCCCTGAGCTGACGAGATAACATCGCCGATCTGACTGCCGGCGTTAAACGAAAACGACTCGTATTTTACCGGGTTCAGCTCCGGCTCTTTCTCCACAAAGTCACCAAACACGTCGGCAATTGGCGCCAACCAGAGGTAGTCCCGAAGACCGTTGAGCTGCCAGGCGGGTGCGACCGCAACCAGGCCCGCCGGTCTGGGCCCGGTTTCCGAAAGGGCATAATCCGTGGCCAGAGCACCACCCAGTGAAAAGCCCCCAATAAACGCCCGGTCCACCTCCTGCGACAGGGCCACGAAGTGATTGCGCACCTGCTCGCGCCACACCTCGGCACTGGCCGTCACCATATCGCCGGGCCGTGTACCATGCCCCTGCAGCAACAGGGTCCGGACTTCAATGCACTGATCCGCCAGGTAACGGGCCAGATCCCGGAACACAAAGGGCGAATCGCTCAGACCGTGCACCAGCAACAGCCCGGTGTGATCTCCGGAGTTGCAGTCGGCGGCCGGCGATAACCGGTATGGCAGGTTCCACAACACCTGTTGCTCCCGCTTAAACCCTTCCACCGGCACCAGATTGGTATCGACATAGGCTTTGGCAGATTCGACATAGCGGTCGAAATCGGACACGGGTTCGGCGCCCAATGTTGAGGGCCCGGGCGTATAGAGTTGAGTGCTGGTGGCGCAGGCAGCAAGGGTGCCCAGCGCCAATAGAATGAACAAATTCCTGAGAATAGTCATAGCCGGCGAGAGAATTGCGCTCCTTTCGTCCCTACTGATGTCATTACCGCCTGTGTTGAGTGATCGTTCAAATCCCGATACTGTGACTTCAGTATACGACCCCGAACCCCCTTCCGGATGAGGAGCCCCACTGATGAGCATGACCCTCGCTTTCGACGTTTACGGAACCCTGGTCGACCCCATGGGCATGTCCCGCCTCCTGGCGGAGGACGCTGGCGAAAGGGCAGAAGCCGTAGCTGCACTGTGGCGGGAGAAACAGTTGGAGTTCTCATTCCGAAAGGGCCTGATGAAAGCCTACGAAGACTTCGGTGTCTGCACCCGGCAAGCCCTGCGCTACGCCATGGCCACCCACAAACTGGCCCTGTCCGAAGAACGCGAAAGCGACCTGATGGCGGCCTACCTGTCCCTGCCCGCCTTCGACGATGCCTTGCCGGCACTGAAAACACTGAAAGGGCAGTATCCGCTGTTCGCGTTTTCCAATGGAAGTTATCCCGCGCTGGAGAAGGTATTGGGGCATAACGATCTGTTGGACCAGTTTGAAGGCCTGGTGTCAGTAGATGACATCAAAACCTTCAAACCCGATCCGGCTGTCTACACCTATGCCCGTAGGGCCACGGGCTGTTGGGAAAAGCCCTTGTGTCTGGTTTCGAGCAATGCCTGGGATGTCATCGGTGCCCGGGCTGCAGGATTACTCGCCATCTGGGTACAGAGGGATCCGGATAAAATTTTTGAAGATTGGGGCATACAGCCTTCAGCAGTGATCAACAGTCTTTCAGAGCTAGAGGCAATCCTGAAGAACCTCTGAAGCAAGAGGAGGCAGGTGTCGGGAGCGCTTTCCAAAACTGTCTGGCGCCAAGGATGGCGACAGTCAAGCGTCACATGGACGTGCCGCAAGGAGCGTGTTTTGGAAAGCGCTCCCGACATCTGCCGGCGAACTCTAACCTCCGAAGTGTCCGAGGCAGAAAATCAGTCCGACCGCAAAGCCAACCACTCCGCCAACTCCAGCCAACTCTGACGAGGCGCCTTGCTCCCCGCAAGAATGCCCATATGCCCACCCGGCACAACCCGAAACGTCTTGTCGGTAGAGCTCACATGATCCATCACCCGCTTGGCCGCACCCGGCGTCACGAGCGTATCGTCGCCGCCTGCGATAGCCAGTAAGTTGGCACTCACATTATCCAGCCTGGCGATATCCTCGCCGATCTGGATTTCACCTTTCGACAGTTGGTTGTCGATCCACACCCGCACCACCGTGTCCTGAATGATCCCGCCGGGATAGGCCACCATACGGTCCAGAAACGCCGACGTGGTCGCGTGGCTGGTGACAAACTCCCGGTCACCCAGTCGGATAATCAGCTCCCAATAGCTCATCACGCTGGCAATCGGATTGGTCAGCTTGAACCCGATGGTGTTGGCCCAGCCCGGGGTATGAAACCAGTGCGGTTTCACATCGTGAAGACGGAACCCGGTGCGCTTGCGCACAAAGCCGGCCACATCCGCCATACGCTGGTTCAAAAGCCCTAGAATCCCCGACGCGTGACTGTCAATCGGCGATCCCAGCACAATGGCGTTGCGCACGTGTTGATCGTTGCTGAGCGCTGAATAGAACAACGTAAACATGCCACCCATGCTCCAGCCATGCAGCGACAGCTCCTGCTCACCGCTGTGCTCCCGAACCCGGTTAAGGTACGCCGGTAACAGCTCCGCCACATAGGTATGCAGGTTGTAGTGACTGTGCTCCCGCGTTGGCATGCCCCAGTCAATCAGATAGACCTCGAACCCTTTGGCGCGAAGAAATCGGACCAGACTGCGTTGGGGAAACAGATCGTAAATCAGCATGTTTACCGCCAGTGGCGGCACGATCACAATCGGGGTCTTGTGGGCTGTCCGCTCCACCGCAATGGTCTCACCGTCCAGCTCGATGAAATCCTCGGCCAGCGGCGGATAGTAGCGCAGGCTGACCAGGCCATCGGTATGGAGCGTCTCAAACGGCGTCTGTCCGGCCTGGACCAGACTGGCGGCTCGGAAGATACGGTCGAAGGCATTGCCGGCATAGAGGGCCGTTTGCCGGGTAACGCCTGCCGCGCGGTCAGCAGCTGATTTGAAGAGATTGGGCATGGGGGTATCCATGGAGAATTCGAAGCACACTTTACTGATTTATGAAGACCTGGTCTTGCAGGTTGCAAACCGGGATTATCCATGGTGAGGCGGAAATCACCATGGCAGAAGTGTCCAAAGCGAAGGGCAAACCGGTCACTTCAGGCCACTGCCCAAGGGGCCCCGGGGTTGCTATCATTAGCCCCCATTTGCAAAGAATAACCAGAAAACAGGATCGCCATGCTCAGCTTTCTACCCGCCCCCGTGATTGGTGTCATCAATTCCATCCTGCTGGGGATCAACACCCTGTTCTGGTGCATCCTGCTCTACATTCCGGCCATCCTGAAACTCATCATCCCCATCACCGGTTTCCGGGTTCTGTGCACCAAGGTGATTATCTGGATCGCCGAGGCCTGGGTGGCCTGCAACACCGGCTGGATGAAGCTGACCCATGGCACGAACTGGGACGTGAAAGGGGCCGAAAACCTGAAGCGGGAAAGCTGGTACCTGGTATTGGCTAATCACCAGAGCTGGGTGGATATCTTTGCCATGCAGCGGGTGTTCAACCACCGGGCGCCGTTTCTCAAATTTTTCCTCAAGCAGCAGCTAATCTGGGTACCGGTCATCGGTCTTGCCTGGTGGGGCCTCGATTTCCCATTCATGAAGCGTTACACCCGGGAATATCTGATCAAGCACCCGGAGAAGCGGGGCGAGGATCTTCGTTCAACCCGCCGGGCCTGTGAGAAGTTCCGCTATACCCCGGTGAGCGTCATGAACTTTGTGGAAGGCACACGGTTCACCCAGGCCAAACACGACAAGCAAAAGTCGCCCTACAAGCACCTGCTGACACCCAAGGCCGGCGGCGCCGCCTTTGTGCTCGACGCCATGGGCGACTCTATCCAGACGCTGGTGGATGTGACCATCGCCTATCCGGGTGGCGCCCCCACCTTCTGGGAGTTTATCTGTGGCCGGGTGAAGGAAGTGAAACTGGAAATCCACACCGTTGATATCCCGGACCACCTGAAAGGCCGGGATTACTCAACGGATGCGGAGCACCGCCGAAACGTGAAGAACTGGCTCGGAGAGATCTGGAGCCAGAAGGATGAGAAGTTGGACAGCATGCTGTCCTCCTGAATCAGGAGGACAGTTTGGCCAGTGTCTGCAGTGCCAGCTCACGGCCAATTTCATCCAGGGTCACGGTCTGCTCGACTTTCTGGAATCCGCGGTCTGTGGCTTTCCAACGGTTGCTTCCGGCTTTTTCGGGCGGAACGCCATTGGAGCTCAACATCACGCGAATGCTGCCGTTGCGAACGTCCAGAACCTCCACCTGGAATTGGTCGCTGGTTACTTCGCGAAACACCAGCAACATATCCGCATGTTCGCCCAGTGCGCGCATTTCCAGCCGGCGCTGATCTGGAGAGAGGCGAGAGAACTCCCCGGTTTCCAGCGCATTATCGGTAATGCGCATGATGGCAGCCCGATCCACGACCGTGACGCCGGCCTCAACCATCTGGCTGACCAGGCCACTCTGCAGTTCAAACGCCGGCCCTGCCGGGCCTTTCTGGCGATTTGAACGGTATTCCCCCTGGGCCGCTGCCTGGCCCTGTGCCTGAAGATTGACGTTGCCGTCAGGCACCTCCCCGTTCAGGGAGCCCCGTGTTGATACTACACCCCGGGTATTGCTGCTCCAGTCGCTGACCTGGTCATCGAAGGCGCGATTCCAGAACACGGCCATGCGCGGAGGCTGGTCGCCGAAGGCACCTTTGAAGCGCGCGATAATCACATCTGCGCTCTCTGTGCGCTGGGCTGCCGCTCGATCCTCTTTCAGATCTTCATCGGTCAACGGCTTCTGGGCCGGCGCCATCATCGGCGCTGCTTCATGGGACTGGCCGGCGGCCAGGGCAAAACCTGGCGCCAGCAAAGGCACGCAGAGTGCCAGGGCAAATCGCTTCATCAGTTGAGCTCCCGGACTTCCACGCGATACTGCAGAGGTTGCGTGGTGGTAGACAGTTCACGATAGGTAGCGATGCTGTTGGCCGGGATGGTCGAGCGCTGCCAGGTCGGTTTCACATCGGTGGGTACGCCGTCCTGATCGAAGAACTGGGTGCGGGCTTCGATCCGGTAATCGTAATCCGTGTGGTTGCGAAGGACCACGTAGACCTCGGTGGTTCCCGTTGCCGTCGGCCGCTGGCCGTGCTGGACCAGTGACAGTCGATAGCGTTCGCCGTCCTCCAGTTGCCCAAAACCGCGGGTGTAGGTGCGCTTCAGGTTGTAGTCGGTGAATGCCACGGAGTTCATGGTGATGGGCGCGGTGCGCTCAATCAGGTCCGTGCTGCTGGCGGATTTAGCGGCACAGCCAGACAGCAGACCCAGACAGATCGCCGCTGTGGCCATGGATTTAATCAGTGTTTTCATTGGGTTCCTCCGGAATCCGGACGGCGGGACGTGGCAAAGGCCAGGCCGGCCCCGCGACCATCAAATTTGAATTCGGTAGTGTCGGCAAGGCCTGGCACAGGCTGACCGTTTTTATCCAGGAAGCGGACAGTGACCGGATCGCCCTCGGCGGCCGTCACGGGCAACAGATGTATGGTGTCGGGCAGGCCCTCCCAGTACCGGATATCTGCCCGGGTGTTGGCGGACGCTGACATACCTTCCGCCGCAACGCTGATCAGACTGATGGCAGCGTATCCGGCGCCGACGGCACCGCCGGCCGCACTACTGAAGCCGGCCAGCATGCTGTCCTGGCTGATACTGCTGAGGGTTGAACCGACGGCCCGGGTATTTTCCTTGAACTGGATCTGGCCCTCTACAATCCGATCGATAGCCCGGCCCCCACGAGTGGAGGCCTGGAAGAAGATATCTTCCATGGGGTACAGCGCGGACCATTCTTCACCGTTGCGGACTTCGGCAGCCACATCCTGGAAGTTCTTGCCACGCCGATAGACCAGCTGATAGTGCCCGACACCGTCACCCAGCTTCCTGGGGGACTTGCCGGTTTCCACGATCAAAAGCGCGTTGTCGTCGGCTTCCGGGATGGGGGCGTCCGGCCGATAGAGTTTCAGCTCTTCGAAATGCTCCCGTGCGAGCTGGTCACTGCCCATCTGCATGGCGGACCAGCCAGCCAAGTACAGCAGCAGTGCGAAGTCAGTACTGTTCTGCTCCTCCTCGGCAAACGCGTCTTGCAGCAATCCAGCCAGGAAGCTGGCTCGTGCGTTGCCGTAGTCGCCTTCTTCCAGGTAAATCAGGCCCAGATACAGGTAGACCATGGCGCGCTCATAGGGCTCGCCCTTGAAGTCCTTTTCGGCTTCTTCGTACCAGATGCTTCGCGCCTTTCGCGCGGCGTCACTGTCAGCATAAACATTCTCGATCTCCAGGCGTGCCTGGGTCAGCGTGTTCTTTGCTTCCTGTCGATAGCCGGCACGGTATGCCTTGACCCCGATCTCCATCAGGTTCAGGACCTTGTTCCGTTGGCCTTCCTCGAAGAGGTTCTGGAAGTCGGCCTGAAGAACCGCGGGCTTGCTCTCTATCAGCGATTGTTCGGCCGGTGCCAGTGCTGCCCGGTCATAGACTTTCGGGCCGCTGGCGCAGCCGGCCAGTGTGCCGGCAATCGCTGTCGCCAGCACCGGCTTTAGCCAGGTTTTATCGGTAAACCACATTGTCACGGGCCGCCTTTCTCATTTCATAGAGTCCGCTCCAGACGATGGTGCCCAGCTCAAGATCGACCATCTCGAAGGTGACCTGGCTGTACCGGGACTGGGTTCCGGTGTTTCGATCGATGGCATCCAGTGACGAGATGCGGCCTCCAAGGCGGAAATCAGCACCTGCCTGGGCCGCGGTCTGACGAATGGTGCCGCCATCCACCGCGCCATCCCGCTTGAGATCCCGCTCTTTCTGGACCATGTCGGAGAAGTGACGACCCACGAAGATCATCCGACCGTTGGCGGCGCGATTCAGTTCGATGCGCAGGCGATCAGTCAGCATGTTGGTGTTGATCACGGAGGTGCTTTCGTTCTTGATGTATTCGTTATCGATAATGATCCGGGGTGGTGTTGAGCGACCGGTGAGCATCGGGTTGGCCAGCATGTCGCGCATCATCTGGTCGGTCATCGCGACCACGTCCTGGCTTTCGATACCGACGCCGCCCACGCTGCCTGTGGTGGATACGTCCTCGTAGACGCTGGGCTTGCCCTGTACGTTTTCGATCTTGCTGGCACAGCCGGAAAGGACCAGGGAAGTCAGGACCAGAGCGCAGGCCGGTTTAAAGGTGTTTTTGCTGAACATGTATATCTCCAATTAGGTCAGTAGGCACGCGCGAGGGCTTCTGCCAATTCCGGGTAGATCTGTCGGGAGGCTTCCATGGCATCGGCAAAGTTGCCGGTGTGGCCGTATTTTGCTTTCAGGTAGCGAGCCATGGAATGAATGTCATCAAAGCTGCGGTCTGAGGAGGCGCGAATGGCTTCCCAGCCGCCTGAGGCGCTGATCGCCGTTTCCCGGCCAACAGACTTGCCGATTTCAGCCCCCACGGCACCGCCGAGGAAGCCACCAACGAACGGTATTTGCTCCAGGGCCTTCTCTCCTGCATAGGCGCCTGCCGCGGCTCCGAGTCCCGTGCCAACCGTCGCGCCAATGTTGGCATTGATGGCGGAGTTTACCCACTCAGCCAGAACATCATCACTGGTATAGGGGCTCATGTATTTGCCGAGATTGTCCTGGCGCACCAGCTGTTCAAGCAGTTCTTCTTCGGTGGGAATCCGGATGTTGCCATCCTTGTCGCGAAGTTTGCCGGTTTTCGCGGCGGCCAACAGCTGGGCGGAGGGGGCTTCATTGGTCATGCGATCGACGAGTCCGTCGGGCAGGCCAGCTTCTTTCAGCAACTCCCGATGCGCCCGGGTCATGCCGGTGTAATAACCGGACTGAATGTCACCAGTCTGTTCCGGATAGGCATTAAGCATGCGTACCAGAAGTTGATCGGCATCGACACCGTTGGCGAGTTGTGTCTTCAAATCAATGCCGCGCAGACCCTCCGGACCAATCAACCAGGCCTGGTAGCGGGCAGGCAGCAGCTCGACGTAGCCCGGTACCTGGCTGTTGGCTGCGTGGTAGGAAAGCGTGTCGGTTTCAGGGGCCAGTTCAATCAACCTGAGGACAGCCGAGGGGCGATAGACTGAATTGGCTCCTCCCGCCTTCAGATAGGCGGCAATGTCGGCGGCAGTTTGCGGGTTTGCCTGCTCAAAGTCCCTGCGTTGCTGATCGATTGTTGCCAGGACGCTGTCCTTGTGGTGATCGGTGATGAAGTCTCGTGCCACCGCCTGCTCGGCCGCTTCATCATTCAGTGACCCCATGAACATCATGGGCGTCGGGAAATACAGGGACAGGTAGGAGTCAATGGAATAGGTAACGCGGCTTTCCAGCAAGGTCTCACCTTGCCAGCTCAGTGCGTAGACATCCTCGTACTGCACCTCATCGTAGTAGGGAATCAGTGACAGGGTGACCATGTAGCCGAGGAAGCTGGCGCCATTGAAGCCCGTCGATCCCTTGGTTTCTGTGGTCCGGCTGACGACTACCTGGGGAGCTGTGGGGGATTCCGGAACAAGCCAGTCAGGACGCTCATCGCCAACAATGGTGAAAGGGACTGTCCCTGTATCGTAGGAGCCTGTGCTGTTGGCGCTCACACTGCTCCGGTCAAACTGGTACACCTGACATCCTGCCAGCAAAAAGACCGTGGCAAGGCTGACAAGCGCTTTCCCGACGGCGGAGGCCGCTATGGCTTTTTTCAGTAAGGTTTGAAAACGACTGAACTTCATTTTGATACCCAAATTCCACTGGTTGTAATGAGTCCGGTACAGCGACACTCCGGAATTCGGGTAAATGTATAAACAATTTTTAATGACCCCGTCTTGCCTCAGGCGCACCATCATGAGGCATGGGCCACTGTGGCATGGTTCGGGCAGGAAGGTGTTTTTTCTAACTAAATGAAATGTATAAGATTCTTGGGGACTTTCCGGAAATATAGAGAAATGAAAAACAATGCAAAAATTTGTTAACCACGCCAGAAACAGGCGTTGCTGAGGCGTTTATCGTTCACTGATCATCGTCTTCAACCTCATCCGGATGCTCCCGCTTGTAGCGTTCCCACTCTTCCCAGTCATGAGGCGTTCCCGCATGGGGCCGGCGGAGGTGTTTGGCGTGCTCCATGGCGTTGTGGCGGAGGCTGTGGTCCCGTTCTTCCTCCTCCTTGTCGAAACCGTACTTTCTGAGAAATTCGTCAGGGCTGATGGGCATGGCGCACCTCCATCAAAGGAACATGTCCTGAATGATACGATGCGCCCGCCAGCGTGGTTTTTCAACCGTCTTTGGAACTGGCTCCGGTGGCTATCTCCTGCGCTTCCACCAGCTTGAAATTAATCTGCCTGCGTTCTTCGTCTACCCCGGCAAAGCTAACCGTCACCGGCTGCTCCAGCTGGAAGATGCGCCCGTTCTTGTTATGGATCAGGCGCAGGGTGACAGGGTCAAAGCTGTATTTGCCATCCAGGTCCTTGCAGCTGACAAACCCCTCCAGCCCGTTGGTGTCCAACCGCACAAAGAAGCCGGCGGGTACCGTGCGGCTGATCACCCCGGTCATGGGTTCTTCGCTCAGTGTCTTGGCAAAGTCGCTCTTGAGCCAGGCCTCCAGGCTGTTTGCCGCCTGGCGGGCGCGGATCTGGGCGGCTTGCAGGGCTTCAAGCTGATCCTCGGTCAAGGGTTTCATGGGAGTATCCCACAGCGCCGACTTGATCAGCCGGTGCACGTAAAAGTCCGAGAACTTTCGCAGCGGCGAGGTAAACGTGGTGTAGGCATCCAGGCCCATTCCCTGGTGCGGAGCCGGCTTGAAGCTCAGCTCGGCCCGGGCGAGCTGGCGGGACAGTATGGCCTTGACCGGCACCTCGGCCTCCAAGGCGTCGGTTTCTTTCATCAGTTTGCGGAAGCCCTCGGCCTGATGCGCATCAACCCCGGCCAGATGTGGGGCGTGGCTGTCAAGCAGCGCACGGATGTTCTCGGCGCGATCATCCCGAAGCCCGGGGTGCTGGATAAACAAGCCCGCTGTCTGGTTGGCAAGAAAATCCGCGGCGCAGCGGTTGGCAGCAACCATACACTCTTCCACCAGGCGGTGGGCTTCGTTCTGAATAGACGGCTCGATCAGCCGGATACGCTTGTTTTCATCCAGGCGGAGCCGGAATTCCGGCCGGTCGCCGCTCAGCAACGCATGCTCGCTGCGCCATTTCCTGAGCGCTGTCGCTGCCTGGTGCAACTGATCCAGGCTGTTGGCAACGGCGTCCGGGAGCGCCTTGATCTCATCGTCTTCCCGGCCTTCAATCAGGTTGGAGACCAACTCGTAGCTGAGCTTGCCCTTGGACCGGATAACCGCCTGGTGAAAGCTGTAATCGCCCAGGCTGCCATCGTTGTTGACCTGCAGATCACACACCAGAGCCAGGCGTTTCATATCCGGCATCAATGAGCACAGTCGGGTGCTGATGCTGTCCGGCAGCATTGGCAGGGGCTCGCCCGGAAAGTAAATGGCGGTGGCGCGGTTGAACGCTTCCTGCTCCGCGGGGCTGTCGGTCTCGATCACAGCGGTCGGGTCGGCAATGGCAATCGACAGGGTCCAGCCGGTGGCGTTGGGTTCGGCCAGCAGGGCATCGTCCATGTCCTGGGTGCCCGGACTGTCGATGGTCACGTAGGGGCGATCCGTGCGATCTTCCCGCCCGGCTTCCCGGGATTCAATGTCGCTGTCACTGAGGCTGTCGGCTTGCGCGCGCACCGCGTCGGGCCAGGTGTCCGCCAGATCAAACGTCGCCAGGGTAAAGGAGCGTTCGATACCGGGTTCCCCGGCCTTGCCGATCACCCGCAGGACCCTGGCCTGGCCTTTGCCGTCCTTGATCGGATGCCGGTGAATCTGGCAGTAAATGTAATCGTCCTGCTGGGCGTTCATCCGTTCCTTGGGGGGAATGAAGATCCAGCGGTTGATACCCGGCGTCTCGGGTACCACGAAATGCCCTTTGCCCTTGATCAGATAGCGCCCGACAAACGTGTTCAGGCGGGTTTCCAGCAATTCGTCCACCACGCCCTGGGTTTTGCCTTTCTCAACTTCCTGCTCGGTGACATTCACCCGGTCCCCGGGCAGCACTTTCTGCATTTCCTCAGGTGGCAGAAAGACGTCCCGGCCCTCGTCGAGCGCAACGAATCCGAAGCGGCCATTGGTGGCTTTGACCGTCCCGGGAAACACCACCTTATTGTCCTTGATATCCGATTTCAGCTGGCGCAACTGGCTGAGGGCGTCGGCATTGAGCATGAAGTAACCTGGCTGGTAGAAAAATGAATGATGGGGCGGAGTATAACGGTTATGGCGGTATGAGTCAGACCTGTTACGCCGGGTTAATCTCCGGGTCTTCCGAGACGGTGATACAGACCCGATTGCGCCCCTCATGCTTGGCCTGATAGAGGGCCCGATCCGCGTGACGAAGAATGGTGTCACTGTTATCGCCGGGCAGGGCGAAGTAACCACCAACACTCACAGTGACGGCAGTCCCGGTTTTGCGGCTTTCCTGTTCCACGGATTCGCGGATACGACGGGCGATACGGCCCAGGGTCTCCGGGTCGCAGGGTGAGAGCAGAACAACGAATTCGTCGCCGCCCCAGCGTCCGGGATGATCGTAGGGGCGAACGCCGGCTTTCAGCCACAGGGCAACCCGGCACAGGATCTGATCACCGGCCTGGTGGCCAAGGTTGTCGTTGATGCTCTTGAAATGGTCAATGTCGAGCCAGATCACGCCAAAGCCGGACTCCTGGCGGCGGGCCCGCTGGATTTCCTCATCCAGCACCTCGTCCAGGCCCCGACGGTTTTTCAGACCGGTGAGGGGATCAATCCGGGCCAGTCGATTCAACTCATCGGTTCGCTGCGCAACTTTTTCCTCAAGCTCCCGGGTGGAGTGGCCCAGGCTCTGGGTCATTTTCTCGAAGTGATCGGCCAGCCAGCCGATCTCATTATCCGGCTTATCCAGCCGTGGCAGATCAAAGCTGCCTTCCCGGACTTTTTCCACAGCGTGCTCCAGACTCATGATGGGCTTGAGAATCCGGGTCTGGATAATCAGGTGGAACAGTACCAGGGTGATCAGCAAGGTGCCCAGGAACACGGCTACCAGCGGCCACAGATAGCTGGTTGGCAGGAGGGTGTTGAGGTCGAGCAGGGTGATCTCAAACCAGCCAATGGCCGGGAGGAAGGCAACGCCGGCCAGATGCTTTCGGCCATCCACGGTCACAAAGCCGCTTTCCACCTGGCCTGCCTGGTCGCCCCGCTTCTTGAGCAACTGCAGCATACCGAGAATCTGCTGCTTGTCCTGGGGATCATCGAACAGCAGATCGACGGTGTTCTTCTGGCCTTCGGGTTTGATGATACTGGCGAAGTCGATGTAGTTCCGGTCGCGGTACAGCTGGATGGCGCCGTTGTAATCTACGAACAGGGTCGTGATGCCATCCTGACCGATGTCGACAATATCCTGCAGGAAAGCGTCCAGGCTAAGGCCTGTGCCGACCATGCCGACGATCTGGCCAGCCTCATCGCGCATCAGCACATCGATCCAGAGTTTGGTGACACCCAGCTCCGTATCCGGGTTTACGTTGAGGTGAAAGTCGCGACCTTCCTCAATGAGTTGGAAGAACCAGGCGTCATCGGGTTTTTCTTCATCGAGAACATACCGGAACTGGTTGCCAGCGTATTCGTTCTCTTCGTTGTTGTAGTAATAGTGACCATTCTGGACGAGGGCAACGAAGTAATTGTTGTCCCTGAAATTGGAGCGAAAGCTTTCCATCTGGCGGATGGCTTCCGCTTGGAGCGCGGCGTCACCCGGATTGGCGGCCCAGTTGATCAGGGCGGACGAGCTTGCCATTTGTTTGGCCAAGCCGATTTCCCGCTCCAGGGATTGCAGCAGGCGGGCGCTGTCGTAGCGCACCTGTATTTCCGCGACCTGTTGGCCCCAGCGTTCGATGATGCTCTCGGACAGCTCCCGATAGGCCAGCCACGAAGCCGCAGAAGCCACGATGATGAGAGTGGCAGCCAGACCAAGGATGCGGGTTTTAAGACTCAACGAGTATCCCTCTCGGATTTTCCGGGTTTCTGGGCGCCAATGATAGAACACTGGTTAACCAGAGTGTAGGAAAAACAGACAGGGATAGGTGTAAACCGGAAGGAAAAAGCGGTAGCAAGGGCCGGTAAATGCCGGCCCTTGTCTGGTGATTCCCGTTAATTGTGCTGGGAAAAGATTCGGGTCTGTCCCGCTTCGTTGAACAGGATGACCTTGTAATGATCTTTCCGGTCGCCCATCTCCATGCCGGGTGACCCTATGGGCATCCCGGGTACGCTCAGGCCGGTGGCCCGGGGTGCTTCGCTGATCAGGCGTTTGATGTCATCGGCCGGTACGTGGCCTTCAATGACGTAATCGCCGACAAACGCGGTATGGCAACTGCCAAGACCGGCAAGCAGACCTGCGTCGGCTTTGATCCTGCCCATATCGTTGGTGTTGGTCGCCTCCACCTCGAAGCCATTGTCTTCCAGGTGATCAATCCAGTCTTCACAGCAGCCGCACGTGGGAGATTTGTAGACGTGGATACTCTGGGCAGCGCCGGCCGCCACCGTGGTGGTGCTGAATCCCAGGGCAGCCATCAGGCCAAAAGCCAGGGTGTGTTTTTTCATGGCAAGTACCTCAGTGGTGATGTTGATGTTCACTTGAGCCTGTGTCGTCAGAACCGGAAAGCCAGAACCACCAGACGATGGCTGTCATCAGGGCAAGACCTCCGACGTTGACCAGTAGTGTTTCCATCAGTTCCGCTCCTGTTGCTGTTTTGGATCACTGTCGCTGTCGCTCCGTTCCGGGCGGTGACTGGTCCGGAACAATCTCAGGCGGTTGGCGTTCGAGACTACGGTGACCGAAGACAGGGACATGGCAGCGCCGGCCAGTATCGGGCTCATCAGTATTCCCCAGACAGGGTAGAGCAGGCCGGCGGCAACCGGAATACCCATTGTGTTGTATACGAATGCGCCGAACAGATTCTGGTGAATGTTCTTCACAGTGGCGCGGGAAATCTCGATGGCATCGGGAACGCCGTGGAGCGAACCTCGCATCAGAGTGATACCGGCGCTCTCAATGGCGACATCCGTGCCGGTGCCGATGGCAAAGCCGACGTCTGCCGCCGCCAGGGCCGGCGCATCATTGATGCCGTCGCCGACCATAGCGACTGTGTGGCCCTTGCCGCGCATTTCACTGACCACCTCGGCCTTGTCTTCAGGCAGAACTTCCGCGCGATAGTCATCGATGCCGGCCTTTTTCGCGATGGCTTTGGCGGTGGCGTCGACATCGCCGGTCACCATCATCACCCTGATGCCGGCGTCGTGAAGACGCTGGATGGCCGCCTTGGAGTCCGGTTTGATGGCATCGGCCACTCCAATGACGCCCAGAGCCTCATTGCCCAATGCCAGGAACAGGGGCGTGCCGGCTTCTTCGGTAATCGACCGGGCAGCACCTGCAAGGTCGGCAAGTTCCACACCCTCGCTTTCCAGCCACCGCCGGTTGCCCAGGCGCAGTGGCTTGCTTTCGAATTCGCCTTGTACGCCCTTGCCGTTCAGGGCTTTAAAATCGGTTACCTTCTCGGGATCAGCCTGCTTCTCTTTGGCCTTCGCCAGGATGGCTTCGGCCAGAGGGTGTTCTGAGTGCTGTTCCAGCCCGGCCGCCAGGGTCAGCAGGCGCTTCTCGTCACCGTCGCTGGCGTGAAGCCGCGTAACCGCCGGATGGCCCTCGGTAATGGTGCCGGTTTTATCCAGTATGACCAGATCCAGCTTGCCCGCGGTTTGCAGGGCATCACCCTGGCGGATCAGCGCGCCGTATTCAGCGGCCTTGCCAACGCCGACCATCACCGACATGGGCGTCGCCAGGCCCAGAGCGCAGGGGCAGGCAATGATCAGCACCGTGGTGGCGGCCACCATCATATGAACCACCGCCGGTTCCGGCCCGACGTTGTACCAGACCAGCGCCGCCACGACGGCAATCAGCATGACCGTAGGCACGAACACTGAGGAAATCTTGTCCGCAAGACGTCCAATGGCAGGCTTCGAACCCTGGGCTTTTTTCACCAGCTTGATGATCTGGGCCAATGCGGTTTCACTGCCCACCCGAGTGGCCTCATAGACGATGGAACCGTGGGTGTTCAGCGTGCCGGCGGACACTTCATCGCCTTCCGACTTGCTGACCGGCATCGGCTCGCCAGTGAGCATGCTCTCGTCAATGCGGGTCGAGCCTTCGGCGATCAGGCCATCCACCGGCAGTTTTTCCCCGGGCCGAACCCGGATACGATCGCCCTTGCGGACCTCCTCGACCGGAATGTCCTGCTCTTCCCCGTTGCGAATCACCCGGGCGGTTTTCGCCCGCAGGTCCAGGAGCCGGCGCACCGCCTCCGAGGTTTTGCCTTTGGCCCGAAGCTCCAGCGCCTGACCCAGATTGATCAGACCGATGATCATGGCCGAGGCCTCGAAGTACACATGACGGGCCATCTCCGGCAACGCGCCCGGAACACTGGCCACCACGATGGAATAGAGCCAGGCGGTTCCGGTACCCAGGGCAATCAGGGTATCCATATTGGCGTTGTGGTGCCGGAACGCCTTCCACGCGCCGGTATAGAAATGCCCGCCGGTGGCGGCCATGACGATCAATGTCAGCACACCCAGACCGAGCCAGGTACCCTGATTGGCGTCGGTAACCATCATGGTGCCGAAGCCCATACCCCAGACCATTAGCCCAAGCCCCAGGCCCAGACTGACCGCCATCTTCACCAGCAGTGACCTGTATTGCTTGCGGTCTTCCTCCTGCTTCCGGTCGTCGGCTTCGTCCTCGTCTTCGATGACGCTGGCGCCATAGCCGGCACTTTCCACTGCTTGCACCAGTGCCTCAGGGTCGGCATCACCTGTGGCCGTGGCGGTATTGTCTGCCAGGTTCATATGGGCATGGTGAATACCCGAGACGGACATCAGGGCTTTTTCAATCGTGTTGACGCAGGAGGCACAAGTGGCACCGGTCACCGACAGATGAACCTGCCCGTCGGCCGCTGTTGCCGATTCAGGGCTCGACTGAACCGATTCTTCGGTCACTGCATGGTCTTCGGAATCGTCGCCGGCAAGGTTCTCGCTCTTGTTCCCGGAAGCACAGCAGCTGGCTGGCTGGGCATCCTCCTCGAAAGGCTCGGCAGGATAGCCGGTCTCGGTAACAATACGCGCCGCCTCAGCGGCATCCACTCCCTCCGGCAAGGCCACCGTCTGGTTTTCCAGATCCACTTCAACCAGCTCGGTATCGCCGGTCAACGGCTCGAGCGCATTGCGAATCTTCTTGGCGCAGCCCTGGCAGGAAGCCCCGGAAATGCTCAGCGTGGTTTGCAAAACAGGTGTGTCAGTCATCCAGAATCACTCCTCGTTCTGTTCGCTTGCCCCGCGACAGGGCGCCGGATCATCCCAGTGTTCGATCAACCGGCAAATGGTATGGCCATCGGGCGTGCCATCCGGCATGTCCTGCCAGGCCGCCAGCGCAGCGGTCATCCGATTGCGCAACTGCTGCAGCTCCCGAATCTCCCGCTCAACTTCCGCCAACCGGTGCTGGAATACATCACGAACCATCGGACAGGGCGAATGATGATCGTCGGCCTGATCCAGAATCTGTCGAATCTCCGGCAAGGAAAATCCCAGCTGCCGTGCTTTCCGGGCAAATCGAAGCCGCCGAAGGTCCTCGGTATCGTATTGCTGGTAGTTGTTGTCCGGGTTACGGGTTGGCTGAAGGAGTTTCTCCCGGGTGTAAAAACGCACCGTATCCGGATTTACCCCAGCGGCTTGTGCAATTTCTTTGACTTTCATTTGCCTCAACTCCCCAATAGGAGATTGTCAGGAAATATCGCTGAAGTTGGCGGAGTGTTTGTGCGGGGCGGGCTTCCGAAAATGCGCTGAGCCATGGATGGCTCAGCGCAAGCGTACATGGATGTACTCGCAGCGGTTTTCGGAAGCCCGCCCCGCACAGACACGGCGAACTCCAAAACATAAGATAGAGACTAAAACCTGTGAGCAACTCACAGGTCAAAGGTTTTTTAGGGCAACTTGAGGATGAGGTATTTGGTACGCAGTTGGTGTGCAATCTGAGACGGCTCTAGCCAGCTGGGTGCGGAGTTTTAGAATGTAGCTGTTCTGCTGGGAGGTATGGGCTTGGCACAGTGTCAGCCTTTTGCTGGGCGGAAGTTCGCCCGGCTCTTTTTAGGAAATTTTTACCAGGTAGTTTGGCAAAGAAGGCTCTGGGATAACGGATAGGGACTTCATCCTTTCCAAAGTCCTGGTTTCTGCGTTGAGCAAGTGATCGTGAAGATGCTCAGATGCTTCAGAGTGCTTCCCGGCGATCAGCGACTCAATGATATCAAGGTGCTCGCGAAGGCCAGGTTTTTCAACTGACGCCCTTACTGCGTCGCTAAAAACCAGCCCGACAACCAGAGGCGTTAAGCTCTGGTTGATAAATTTGGCGATCTTTCTATTCGGGTTGAACGAGTGGCATAGCTGATGGAGGTCAGCTTCAATCGTCTCCAAAAGACTCGGATTCTTGTCCTCGGGGGTTTGCGAAAGTGCTTCCTGGAGGCGAAGTTTCATCTGCTCAAGGAGTTCCACTGGAATTAATGGTCCGCAGGTTTCAAGGGAGTAAGGCTCTAAAAGCCTTCTTGTTTCAAAATCCTGCTTTACATCCCGAGCCGTGAGCGGCCCTGTAATCCAGTGCCCGGTACTGTCTTTCCCAACAAGCCCTTCGTCCATCAATTTGCCGAGAATTTCTCTGGAGATCGTCCTGCTGACTCCAAAATGCTGAGAATGTTTTTCAGAGCGGATCCTGAATTGGCCAAACGTCATAGCGATTGAGGTGGATCTTTTAGTCGCTCTGTAAACCTCGTCAATAATATTAGATTCCGAGGGGGCGCTACTCTGGACTTTGTCGTCCAAACCCAGCGTCTCTGGGCGAATATCCTCTCTCAGGATGATGTCAGAGTTGTCGGTTTTGTAGCCTCTGCCTTCGAACTTAAACAGCTTGCCTTCTTCATGGAGCTCGGCCAGGGCACGCCTTACCGGCGCTCGACTTGTGTTGAAGATCTCAGCGATTGGTCTCTCGAGAATAACCTGTCCTTCCGGAAAAGCGCCCCTTTCAAGCGCCGCCTTCAGTGCGTCCTTGATGACCTCAAAATTCGGTTTTTTCCCACTAGCCCTTTGTTTTGCCAATGCCTTTTTCCTCCCGAAACGCTTGTCGGAGCATAGCGACTTTGCACTGTAATGCAAATTGGACCTAACAGAGCGTTGCTAATCACAAATAGGTATTGTATCCAATAGTCATTTTCAGATATCTTTCAAAAATAGAACAATACCTGGAAGGCAATTGTGATGAGAATTAGCGAAATTCTTCGTGAGGGGGCCCTAAGAAGTCGAATTGAGGCTTTTAGCTTTGGGATGAGGTCTGGGCGGTTAAGTCCGGTCGATGTTCTGAGGGATACTCGATTCAAACAATGGTATTCGAAGAACCAAGGAATACTGGTGACGCCTCTGGGAGAAGCCCCTTTCGAACAGGCTCGCTCCAGTGAAAAAAGGTACCTGAATGATGAGCAATTTGGATTGCTCGACGGCATTCCTTTCGGAGTAAAAGATCTCATCGACGTTGAAGGGTGCACTACCTCTCGCGGTTCTCTCGTATACAGAAATGCGCCACCTGCGAAGAGAAGTGCTGAGGCCGTCGAGAGACTTGGTTTTCAGGGAATGGTTTTCGGCGGGAAGACGAATCTGTCCGAACTGGCATTTTCGGGAGTTGGGACAAACGACTTATTTGGCACTCCCATTAATCCAAGGGCAACTACCGGGAAATACATCACGGGTGGTTCGTCTTCGGGAAGTGCCGCAGGTGTCGCCTCAGGACTCTGGCCCGTTTCACTGGGTACTGATACCTCGGGATCGTCCCGGATCCCGGCTGCATTTTGTGGCGTCGTCGGATTCAAGCCATCTTTCGATAGGTATCCCCTAAGGGGAGTGGCCCCTTTGGCCCCCTCCCTGGATCATTTGGGCATCAATTCTCTTACAGTACAGGACTGCATCATTCTGGATCAGGCCCTGAGAGGTCTGGCCCCCATACCGAAAGTTCGAATGCTCTCCGAGCAAACCGAGTTTCTGGTGCCACGGAATAAATCGATCCAGCCACGTGATCCGCACATCAAAGACAATTTCGATAAAACCCTGGATCTGTTGTCCAACCTTGGGTTCGAGATTCACGAAGTTGATTTTTCACCCTACGCCGAAGTTGACCGACTCTTCGATATACATGGAAGCCTGGTCGCCCATGAGGCGGCCCAACAGTATGAAGCATTATTTGAGAATGGACTGACTTCGTACCTCGACCCAAAGATTTCGCAGAGGTTGAGAGAGGGAGCGTTACTCAACCCCAAGAGCTATGCACTTCTACAGAAGATTAGAAGGAACATGCGGGCCGAGCTGACTTCCAGTCTTGGTAACAAGATCCTTCTCCAGCCGACAGTAAGAATTCTACCGCCTGCTATTGAATCGGTCCTACAGAGCGCCGACGAGTTCAAGGCGCTCAATAAACTCATCCTTGGCAACACGATGTACGCGAATTACCTCGGGATGCCAGCGATAGCCATTCCGAATGGTCACGCCCCCAATGGGTTTTCGACGTCTATCCAGTTGTCTGCAGCGTCCGGCAAAGACGATTTTCTTCTCAGGACTGCGCTCTTCCTGGAAGCAGCGCTATCAAAACAAAACATTTACACACCAGACACAGTGTCTCATTGAGGTGATCCCGATGAAAAAAATAATGGTTGCTTATGGAGTAGATCTTGATGCCGTAGCCGGTTGGCTTGGCTCCTATGGAGGCGAAGATTCACCCAGCGATATCTCCAGAGGCGTCTTCGCGGGTGAAGTTGGCACTCCGCGACTGATTGATCTGTTCGATCGATTCGGGATTAAAGCCTCCTGGTTTGTACCTGGTCACTCGATTGAAAGCTTTCCGAATCAGTTTATGGAGATCGTAGAGGCAGGGCACGAGGTTGGGTTGCACGGCTACAGTCACGAAAACCCGATTTCAATGACATACGAGCAAGAGCGTGATGTCTTGGATAAATCCATCGAATTGGTGGAGCGCTTCAGCGGTCAGCGACCTGTTGGGTACGTCGCACCATGGTGGGAATTCAGCAAAAACACCGCCGATCTTTTGCTTTCACGCGGCATCAAGTATGACCACAGCCTGATGCACCACGACTTCCAGCCCTATTACCTGAGAAAGAACGATCGTTGGACGAAGATCGACTATTCCAAAGACGCTGCGGAGTGGATGAAACCCATTGAAAGAGGGCAGGTGACTGATCTCCTCGAGATCCCCGCAAATTGGTACCTGGACGATGAAGTCCCGATGATGTTTGTGAAAAACCAGGCTAATAGCCATGGGTTTGTCACGCCTCGGCAAATTGAAGAGTTATGGAAGGACCAATTTGATTGGGTTTATCGAGAATACGATTTTGCGGTTTTTCCAATGACGATTCATCCAGATGTTTCGGGAAGGCCTCAAGTCCTTCTTATGCACGAAAGGTTAATTGATTACATGTTAAGCCACGAGGGTGTGGAGTTCTGTACTTTTAAAGAAATTATGGAACAAGCACCGTCCTATATGTGAAATGGAGTATGTGATGAAGACTATAAAAAATAGCAGCACAGAAGAATTAACAGTCTTGGGAACATCAGTTACGCATTTGGAAGTAATAAAGAAAAAGGCTGAGTCAGATCTTGGATTTCCAATTAAGTATATCACCTTGGACGGTACTGAGGCGCAGCGGGTTGCTGCGCTAAGTCCCCACAAGTTTGATGTATACGATCAGTGGTTTCACGACCTGGATTTGATTTGGCCGACTAAAAGCTTACAAACGATAGACATCAACAGGATTGCCCATTGGAATGAAATATCTGAGTCCCTTAATAGTTTAAGAGTTTCCTGCGATTCCAAAGGAACTCCCGGAGGGAATCCATTTTCAAGACTTTTTATCGATTCAGCGGACCGTTTAACTGGAGATTGCACGGGCAATTTGAGTATGTTGCCAACGGTCTACAACGCCGACACCTTTGCCATGGTTGGTAAAGCAACGGAATCCGCCAATAGTTGGGCAGCTTTATTTGATCCCGAATTCTCCGGCCAAGTGAGCATCCAGAACGATGCGGCAATCGGTGTCATCGATTGTTATCTCGCCTACCAATCGTACTCCGGGAAAAGTTTTAAGGATCCGGGAAACTTTGAAATTCCTGAAATAGACGAATTGATCGATTTTCTTTTGGGGTTAAAAAAGAAAAAGCATTTTGCACAGTTCTGGAAAGAAGAATCTGAAGTGGCTAATGCAATCAATGCTAAACGAGTTCAAATATCAAGTATGTGGTGGCAAGGCTTCGTTTATCTTCGCCGCCTCGGAATAAACATCAATATGTGTACACCAAAAGAAGGATATCGCGGCTGGTTTGGCGGGCTCTCAATATCCAGTGAAGCGCAGGGTAAAAAGCTTGATATGGCATATCGCTACTTGAATTGGTGGCTTGACGGATTTGCCGGCGCTTCGATGACCAGAAACGGTGCATATGTCGCAAACCCGAAAAGCACCAAGAAGTTTCTGGAGAAGGATGAATGGAATTATTGGTACGAAGGTCGTGAGACCCAAAAATCTCTCAAAGATCCGTTTGGCAACAAAATCATTGACCCAGGGGAGGTGCACGAAGGCGGAAACTATCTCGAGCGCAGATCAAATATAGCAATTTGGAATTCGGTGATGGACGAACACAACTATCTCTCAAGACGATGGTTGGACGTTCAAGAATGAAGTTTGATCAAACTACAAGGATAAGGCTATGAACAGTCAAACCAACAAAGACGAGCTGGAGAGTCATGGCGACTACGCATTAACAGCGGTCCCTCTTAATGCAAGAAGGGGCTTTATTTCTATGACAGCGGTAATGCTGGGATTCACATTCTTTGCGTCGAGCATGTGGACCGGCGGCACGTTAGGCCAGAACTTCAGTCTTTGGCCCGATCTTTTGCTGGTTATTCTTGGTGGCAACCTGCTACTTGGGATATACGGCTCACTCCTGGCTTACGCTGCATCTAAGACCAACCTCTCAACGCATGTTTTATTGTGGCATTCCTTCGGCGTTAAAGGGTCGAAGCTGCCCTCTTTCATGTTGGCCATAACGCAAATCGGATGGTTCGGTGTGGGGATAGCGATGTTGTCCGCCCCGATTACCAAGTATGTGGGCATTCCTTATGTTCCTCTGCTTTTGGTGGGCGGTCTGGCAATGACCTATACCGTAGCGGTAGGTTTCAAGGCCATAGAATTGCTCAGCATGATTGCGGTTCCTGCCATACTTATCCTCGGCTTTACTTCTGTCTTCAAGGCCATCTTTGACGCGCCCGAAGGCATCGATACGATCCTTTTCTCAGAGCCGAGTGGGTCTATGACGATTGCTGTCGGGATGTCACTCGCGGTTGGTTCATTCATCAGTGGGGCGACGCTTACTCCGGACTTTGTGCGCTTCTCAAAGAATAAGCGAATCGGTGTTTTTTCTACTGCAATCGGGTTCGTTTTCGGTAACAGCCTGATGTTCATTTTTGGCGCTGTCGGCGCAATCGCCACCGGGGTTTCGGACATTGCAGAGGTTCTGGCTCTTCAAGGCCTGTTGGGCGCTGGGATTATTTTGCTGGTTCTCAATATCTGGACAACCAACGACAACGCGCTTTACGCGTCGGGTCTTGGGTTGGTGAATATTACCGGCCTGAAGCGATCCCACCTGGTATGGGCTGCTGGCATTTTCGGTACAGTCGCATCGGATTTTCTATACAACAACTTCATAGGATGGCTCAGTTTCCTGAGCGTGTCGCTGCCACCGATCGGTGGGATCATCATTGCCGATTTCTTCTTCCGTGCCAGAACAAAGTACCCAGCCGTTGAGAGCTTTAAACCACAAACATTCAACGGCGTCGCGATTGTCGCCTGGTTAATTGCAATTGCCGTCTCGGTGGCGTCGCCAGACACGGGTGTTTTCAGTGTCGCACCTTTGAATGCCATCGTTGCAACCATCGTTAGCTACGCAGTTCTGACCGCCGCCCTAGAGAAGGTAGCGAGAAGGGCCATTCCGAAATCAGCAGAGGCGTAAAGATCATCATGAACGAGAACTTTCGCAGTTTTGCTCCAGGGATACCCGAAGGCAGTAACGATTCTCTGACTAGCGCAATTGCCTCGGATGGCACCCCCAGTCCGGGACAATGGTACAGGGTTCCGGCTCGTTGCGGTGTGGCCGTGCGCCTGAAAAAAGGCAACACGCTCGAGTTAAGGAATGACAGTGGGAGCCAGGTCTGTGATTTCTGGGCGTTTAAGGAAGATAACCTTCACGAATCGCTGTCTATGGAGCATTGCAGGACTCATCTGGGAAGGAACTCGATCAAGGAACAGGACGAATTAGTCACGAACTGGCGGCGTCCCGTTTTGAAGGTGCTTTGTGACACGTCTCCGGGTGTGCATGACATGCTCATTGCTTCCTGCGATCTCAATCGGTACATGGGGCTGGGAGTCGATGGTTACCACGATAACTGTACTGATAACCTGAGGATGGCACTCGCAGCAATCGGTGAGACTGCCACGCATCTCCCATCGCCTCTGAACTTATGGATGAACGTCGGGCTCGGTAAGAATGGTGCCATTGAGTTTCTTCCACCGATTTCAAAGGCAGGCGATGTGATTGAGTTTGAGGCCTTAGACGATCTGATCGTTGCGATGTCTGCTTGCCCTCAGGACATAACACCGGTTAACGGTGACGATAGAGAAATCTATGACCTCAATTTCAGGGTTCGTTGAGGTCCGTTGAGGGTTGGATGGTAGAGACTGCAAACATGGAGGGTTTGTCGCCTCTACCGATCACTCAGATTTTGAATTGCTCCAATAGCTCCTGAATGCTGTCGGCAGATTCGGCACTTCTGCTGACCAATTGGCGAGCCTCATCTGCCACAACCAAAAGCGGGATGTATTCGCGAAATCATTTTGGGGTTTTTGCGACAAACGTATGCGCTTTAAGAATTCGGAAAACAGCTGGCGCAACACTGACGTTGCTTTGAAGGAAAGACCTTGGTGCTCAGTGGGAGTATTGCGGGGTGCTCCACCAAGTGACGATTTAGTCACTCAGGTGGAATAGTAGAGAGTAGTGGGGGGAGAGTCGCGTGTTCACTCCAGCAAAGACTGACCTTGCTAATTGATGCTGATGCTACTGCTTAAATCCGCCCTGGCTCTATGCAGAATAACTCTCAAATTTCCGTGCGAGATCGAAAATATCTTGGAGATTTGATTTCCGTCCATTGAGGAAGTGCCTGTAAGGTACAAAGCATTCGCTTGAATACGGCTCATATTCTTTAGCTGCACGTCTACAAGGCTTCGGACTCTTGCAACATGAGTTGCCATCTCTGGTTCACTCAGTGGCAATGATTGGTCAGGTGCCAAACCCAGATTATGCTCGTTACTCCATTCACCCGGGTCTGGTGTTAGTTGGACCTCATGTTTATTTCTTCGCAGCGCATTGAATGCCACGTTTAAGGTAATTCGACACAGCCACGTTTGAAGCGTCGACCGACCTTCAAATCCTGTAATCCTCTGGAGTGCCGCCAACCAGGCTTCATGGGCGACATCTTCGGCAAGGTTCCGATCAACCAGCCTTCTTGCCATGCGAACCATTGAGGGTTGGTAGCGTTTGTACGCCTCCGCAAAAGCCTCTGGTCTGCCCTCTTTCATTTCTTCCACAAGATCAGTTTCCGACTTCGGTACTGGAGAAGCAGTTTTGGGTCGTGATGAATTTGACGAAATCATTCTCGAACCTCGATAGATGCAATGGCTTGAATGTGTTCTGCTCCGCTCGACCTTGTTGATAAACCTCTGCCACGGGACTGCCAGTGAAACGAGGGACACAAACGCCCGACGTGTTAATATTCTGGTTTAAATGGGTACTGAATGCAATAGTCAAATAACTGAGTTTGACTGCGTTTATTGATATTGGTCGATTGGCGGGCTAAAGCACAGTTATCGCATTGGATGAACAGGGGCGGGGGCGCAAGCTATAAGCTGATGCCAATGTGTTGAAACAGCGATGAATTTCTCCGCAGCCACGGACTGATAAGGCGTTTGAACTGCTCGCTTTTGCTCAAGACCGTGGGCTCGACCTGATCACAAACTCCCTTCCTGATTATGAGGGAGCCTTAAACGAGGCTCTTGCCAGACACGGTGCAGAAAAGCTCTTACTGCGTGATTAAGTAAACCCCGCGAAATTCTCTGCGCATGCACATCGGCCTATGGCTACTCATGTCGCAATGCATCTTCTATCTGCACGCTGAAAATCGAATTAATTGTTAGTTTTGCAATCAGTTTAAATTCAATGGCGATTCTACCGTGCGGTATTGCCTCAGGTGACGATTTTAATGCAGGCGACGACTGCTGTGATTCAGTGGGAAAGCGGCATTGATATTGCTACCCCGAGTAATGGGAGGGGCAATAGACATGATATCGAACAGTACAGGTTATTTTTCTGCGCTAAACCAGACTGGTTTTACGGAAAATAGTAGAAAACTTGCCGCAACAGGCGGCAATGATTTGCCAAAAGAAGAGCCTCCTGAGGCCACCGTGCAAATCAGCAAGGAGGCTAAATCTCTTACCTTGGGTGAGCCAATTAATGGCGGGTTAGTAAGCGTTACTGGCGAGATTGGGACCTACACGCTGGGTAGAATGGCTCTTGGCATAAACACGATGCAAGAATGGTCGTCAAAGGGCCTTTTGATTTCAGATGAAAGTGTAGTCGCAGCCGGAAAGGCGTTCCAAGAAGCTTTTTCGAAAGCTGCTGAAGAAAGCGGTACGTCATTCGCAGGCAGTAGCGTCACATTGAACAAGCATCAAATCATGATCAACTCTCAAAAAGTGCCGGACTGGTTTCATAGAGAATATCGAGATATGACTTCTTCTATGGAAAATGAGGAAATTAAACGTGCTTTCGAGAGTGGTGAGCTTTTCTTTACATCACCGCCTCCGGTACCAAGAGCGAATGCGCTAGCTAGTTACGCTGCTGTCGCAAAAAGTATTTAACTGGGATGTGGACTTCCAAAGATCAAGAGAACTCGTATCGTAGACTCCTGTGCAACGGGCCTGAGATTCTAAAGTGAGACTAGAGCGGAGAGTTATTTCCCGTAATTCAAAGCGTTGTTCCTATTATTGCCGGGCCCCACACTCATCGTTTTTTTGTACCAGAGATTTGGCCGTTGGACGGATGAGAAACCCTTGGAATGGGTTTGGAGCGAATCCGGAGTCGTAAATGACCAGGTACGAGAACACGTCCATATTGGTCAATGATCTACATCGCCTTGGTTGTGGTTCGCTCTCTCGATTTCAGCGAAACGGCAAAGGTTTTCAGCTATCAATCCCGCGAACGCAAAAACGTCCCGCAGGTCTTGCACTGATCCGGCGCCATCAGCTTCGCCTGCCAGCCAATTTTCTGGCCGCAGGCCGGACAGGCCAGCTTCAGCTGCAGAACAATGATCGGCGTGATCAGGGCAGCGATCAGAACGCCCAGAGGGCCCCAGCTTTCACCACTGGACAACCCCAATTGACTGCTGAACACCAGAATGATGGTCAGCGCCACAAACGCAAAAATGAAATAGTTCCGGTTCCAGCGTTCCCACTGGCGGATCTTCTCGTCCTGTTCCGGAGTCAGGTATTGGGCAGCCATAGAATTTCACCAGAATGATTTACCCGTATCTTGGGGACGGGCCGCAGCAATTACAATCCGGAATCGGCCGTAATATCTGCCACCAGAACGCCTGACGCCAGCGCCTTTTCAAGGTCTGAAACCGGAATCGGTCGGCTGATCAGGTAACCCTGGGCAAAGTTACAACGGTAGCTCTTGAGGAAATTCAGCTGCTCCTCGGTTTCAACCCCCTCGGCCACCACCTCAATACCCAGGTTATGAGCCAGGTTGATGACTGCCCTGGTGATCACTGCGTCGTCATGGCGCTCCGTGACTTCCGTGATAAACGACCGGTCGATTTTCAGCAGATCGACCGGGAAATCCCTCAGGTAACCCAGGGACGAATAGCCCACACCGAAGTCATCGATAGCCAGGTGCACTCCCAACTGGTGCAGACGGGACAGCTGATTCAGGTTGTGCTCGATATTCTGGATGAAAATCTCCTCGGTAAGCTCAACCTCCAGACGATCCGCCGGCACATTCTCCGCCGCCAGGGCTTCCCGAATGTGGTCGACCAGATCTTCGTCGTCCAGCTCCCGGCCGGAAAGATTGACCGCAATGCGCAAGTTCTCCTGAGGCGTGCCTCTCCACGCTGCCAGCTGCCGACATGCCGCGAGGACCACCCAGCGGCCAATATCGGTGATTCGCCCACTCTCCTCCGCCAGCGGGATGAATTCCACCGGCGGCAGAAGCCCGCGGCGGGGATGGCGCCAGCGGATGAGCGCTTCGACACTCTGGATTTCACCGGTGTCCAGGTTCAGTTGAGGCTGGTAGAAGAGCACGAATTCATTGTTGGCCAGGGCCTGGCTCAGATCCTTGTCCAGCTCAAGGCGCATGACCTCACGCTCCTGCATGCCCTCGGTATAGAACTGGTAGGTATTTCGGCCCTGTTCCTTGGCGCGGTAGAGGGCTATGTCTGCATTTCGCAACAGTGTATCCGCGTCCAGGCCGCTTTGTGGGTAGACCGCAATACCCATGGTGGCGGTGATGCTGTGGGACTGGCCCTGAACCTCGAAGGGCTGATCAAAGCACTGTTTGATCTGACCCAGCAAGTGGATGATGTCATCAATGTCGTCCACCTGTTGCTGACAGAACATGAACTCATCGCCCCCGGAGTAGGCCACCAGCAGGCGTTCGTTGCTGAGACGGTTCAGGCGCTCGGACACTTTGATGAGCAGTTCATCCCCGAACTGGTGGCCGAGGGAGTCGTTGAGCGTCTGGAAACGGTCCAGATCCAGCATCACCAAGGCAACCTGGCGCATCTGGCGGTCGGCAATGTTCAGGGTGTGGGACAGGTCCTCCATAAAGAACCGACGGTTGGCCAGCCCGGTGAGAGTATCGGTGGATTCCAGCCTGGCCAGATCCTTCTGAATGGCCGTGCGCTGCTCGATTTCCTGGTCCAGCTCCCGGCGGGTCTTCAACAGGGCCCGGTTGCGTTTCAGGATGAGTTGCACCAGCAGTGTGGTCAGGCTGGTCAGCAGGCCCATTAAGAGAAATGTGGTAAAGGTCAGCGCTGGCCAGTGGCTGTACTGGCTTTCCACCCATTCGGTGGACGGGCGCAGGGTCAGGGTCCAGTCCAGTGTTGGCAGATCAACCGCCTGTTCTCGAGAGAAATTGCCACTGACCGGCTGCGAGGCGTTCAGCTCATAGGTCACTTGTCCGGCTTCGCGGATTTCGATCTGGAAAGACTCCAGCACCCGTTCGGTGAGAAGCTGGCGGGCCAGTACTTCCATTCGGAATACCCCGGCTATAAAACCGTTGTTTTCCGGGCCGGCACCCACCGGCGCATAAATGACCATGCCCTTGCCGCCCTGGCGCAAATCGATCACACCGGAAAGATCCCAGGTGCCGGACTCCTTTGCCCGCTCCAGTGCCTGGCGGCGCTCCTTATTGAAGGCGACGTTGTAGCCAATGACCTCTTCGTTGTCGGTGACTGGCTCCAGCCAGCGAATGATGAAATCGGAGTCAATCCACTCGATGGCCTGGTAGACGCCGAAATCGTCTAGGTAGTTGCGGGCATCCCGTCGCCATTCCTGTTCGGTTTTGGAAGGGTCTGCCTCAAGGCGTTTGGCCATGCGCCGGATTGCTTCGGCGTGGATAAGGAATTCCCGCTCAAGGTGATTGGCCATGGCCCTGGCTTCGTTGGCAAGGTTTGCCTCAACCTGATTCCTGTCCTGTTGTACCAGGCCATAGCGCAGGCCGGCTGCGAGGCCGAGGAAAACCAGGAAAATCACCACCGGAAACGCCGGGCTCAATAGGCCCGAAACCACAGCTTTGGGGGGTGATGCAGGTTGATCCACAGGTTACTCCGTGAGTTTGAACGGTAATGCCAAACAATTGGCAACGCCTACGCAATTATGAGGCATATGTATCGGCTACCGCCATCAGTTGCTTGATCCGGCCCCGAAGTGACACTCCAAAGGCACCGTCCGGCAGTGGCCGGGCAATATCCGGTGTCGCCTCACCAGGCCCCGAATCGGAGGCTCCCAGATCCATGACCCGTGGCGTCACTGGACGTTTGTCACCGTCGAGCAAAATTTCCACCCTGGGTTTGAGCTTTCTTCCCGGGTGCGTCGCCACCACAATCGCGACTTCGCCCGTTGACAGTTCTACCAGACTGCCCGGCGGGTATACACCAATCATGCGTATAAATGCTTCGACCATGGTCGTGTCGAACTGCTGGCCCCGGTTTCTGAAAAGGATGCGGATGGCATCGGAAGCCGGCAGTCCGTCCCGGTAGCATCGGTCGCTGGTGATGGCATCGTAGGCGTCAACGATGGAAACCAGGCGAGCAAACCGGCTGATCTGCCATTCGGCCAGCTGTTCCGGATAGCCACGGCCATCCATGCGTTCATGGTGGTGTCGGGAAACATCACTGATGATCGGGTTCAGATGCGGATCGGCACTCAGCAGTTCATAACCCAGGGTTGTGTGCTGGCGCATGATGCCGTGTTCTTCCGGCGTCAACGCCCCGGGCTTGTTGAGAATCTCGTCCGGTACCTTGAGTTTGCCCAGATCGTGCAGCAGGCCACACATACCAACGGTTTCCAGATCCTCGTCAGGCATCCCCAGAAAGCGGGCAAAGGCGACACAGAAAATAGCCACCCTGAGGCAATGTTCGGCGGTGTAGGCGTCCCGGGATTTGATGCGGCTCATCCAGAACATGGCGCTGGCATTGGCCTTCACGCTGTCCACGCATTCGCGGATGATGGGGCGGGCGCTCTGCAGATTAAGGTCGTTGCCGGCCTCGATCTGTCGGGTGACCTCCTCAACAAAGGCCTGGGTCCGGCTCCAGGCTGCCTGAGCCCTGGGTAGTTCCTGCGGTAAGGAGCGGGTTTCCGGGAGCGGTTCGTTGGTGCGTCGCTTGAGTACGGAAATCTGATCGAGCACGGGATTCAGGCGCGTTTCCTCATCCTCCACCAGCACCCACTCACAGTACTGGCGCAGAATCTGCGCCTGGTTGTCATCTGTGAGGGTAAACCCCTGAAACAGGACCGGTACCTGGGTCCAGGGCCTGTCCAGGCTGACAATGCGCATTCCGGGCTGAAGAAGGTCTACAGGCAGTCTCACCCGCTGAAGGGTCGAGACAGGGGCGTCAGAATGGGTAGCGAGCGCCAATGGCGCCGATACCTGGGGCCGGTGCTGTTTGCTGGATTTACGTCGGAACCACATGGCTCTACCAGTCTTCTGTTTATGTCCGGTGATTATGTCAGACCTGACAGACCGGTTACAGAAGAGTGCCGGAAGTGTGACGTAGTTCCTGATTCAGATCAGGTTTCAGGGCTGTTCGGCAACCCTGCGAATACCCAGACGGGGGATTTCCTGCTTCGGGCAGCGATCCATCACAACCTTCAGCCCCGCAGCCTCTGCCCGGGCTGCACCCTCGTCATTGATCACACCAATCTGCAGCCACACCACCGGGATGTTGAGTTCGATGGCCTGGTCGATGACGGCGTCGGTGCGTTCCGGTGCCAGGAAAAGATCAACCATGTCTACAGGTTCCGGCAGACCGTGAAGGTCGGCGTACACGGTTTCACCGAGTAGCGTCTTGCCTGCCAGACGGGGATTCACCGGGAGGATCCGGTAACCCTGGTTCTGAAGGAACTCCATAACTTCGTGAGAGGGGCGGCTGGTCTTCTCACTGGCGCCCACCAGGGCAATGGTTTTGACCGTCGTCAGGATGTCGCGAATCTGGTCCGGGGTGTTGCTGGGCATGTTGCTGGCAGAGCCTCTTTGAATTAACGGTGTGCCTGAAGACATACAGACACGGACTCCGCGTAGCGTAGCGCGTGAGGCTTGTCGATTTCCACTTCGGCCCACTGCACCGCCTCATGCTCCATAACGATGGTCAGAACCTCGTGGGTCAGGCGTTCGAGCAGGGCAAACCGGTTGCCATCCACATGATGGATGATCTGCTTGGTGATGGTGCGATAGTTCAGGGCGGCCGAGATTTCGTTCCGATTCACCGCCTCAGAGGCATCGTACGTCAGCGCAACGTTGATCAATACGTCCTGCTGATTGTTGATTTCCTCTTCCTTGATGCCGATGTAGGCTCTCAAAAGAAGATCCTTGATGCGGACCTTTGCGAGATGATTCCCGTGAACGTCTGTCATGCGGCCTCCCAGTGGTCAGGTGCTTCAGCGGTTGTTACTGATCAGGGTCAGAAACTCGGTGCGAGTTGCCTGGGATTTACGGAACTGCCCCAGCATCATCGACGTCTTCATGCGGGAATTCTGTTTCTCCACGCCCCTCATCATCATGCACATGTGCTGTGCCTCGATAACCACCGCCACACCCTTCGCGCCGGTTACGCTCTCGACGGCTTCGGCAATCTGCCGGGTCAGGTTTTCCTGGATCTGCAGGCGACGGGCGTACATATCGACGATGCGGGCGAATTTGGAAAGTCCCAGCACCTTGCCAGCGGGCAGGTAGGCGATGTGACACTTACCGATGAACGGCAACATGTGGTGCTCGCACATGCTGTACAACTCGATGTCCTGTACTACGACCATTTCGTCCATGGCCGACTCGAATACCGCATCGTTCACCAGGTCGCCCAGATCCTGATTGTAACCGCAGGTGAGGAACTGCATGGCCTTGGCGGCGCGCATTGGAGTGTCTTGCAGACCCTCGCGGTCCGGGTCTTCGCCCAGGCCATCAATAATGGCACGAAAGTGTCCGGAGAGGTCGTCAAGGAGTTTGCTCATAGTCATTTCCGGTTAGCAGTGTCTTACGAGGGCCAAAGCTTAAGGCAATTTGCCCACCATCTCTACGTTTACGACGTCATTGCAGGAAAAGACCACTCTGGCTGACCCGCCCGGCGGTCTGGGCAGTACGGCTATGGCAGAGGGGGCTGCTTTGTTCTACAGTTTCAGGCTGTAAATGTTCGCCGGGGACAATACATGGAAGAGGTGATGCCCACCGTCGGTGGGGGTTCCGCCGCAGCGCGCGTGGAAGGCACCCTTGAAGGGTGGCAACAGGGAGGTAAGTGGTTCAGTTTCGAGGGACATGCCATTTTCAGTCGGATGGCGGGCTCAGGGGAACCGCTGGTGCTGATCCATGGCTTTCCTACCGCCAGCTGGGACTGGAACCGTGTCTGGCCGATGCTGGTCCAGCACAACAACGTTTTGACGCTGGACATGCTGGGCTTCGGCTTTTCGGACAAGCCCTCCAACTACGACTACAGCATTGAAGACCAGGCCGATCTGTTCCAGGGCTGGATCGAGGGGCTTGGCCTGCCGTCGGTGCATCTGCTGGTTCACGATTACGGTTGCAGTGTGGCCCAGGAGCTATTGGCGCGGGAGCAGGAAGACGGACTGCCTTTCCGGATTGCCAGTGTCTGCTTTCTCAATGGTGCCCTTTTCCCGGAAGTTCATAATCCGTTGCTGATTCAGAAGCTATTGAGAAGCCCCTTTGGCGGCTTGATCAGCCGTGGTCTGACCCGGCGCAGTTTCGAACGCAACTTTCGCCGCCTGTTCGGCAGCCAGAATCCGCCGGATCGTCAGGACATGGAAGACTTCTGGCACCTGCTGACCTACAACAATGGTCGGGGCATCCTGCACCAGCTGATACAGTTCATGGAGGAACGTCGATGTCATCGGAATCGTTGGGTTGGCGCTCTGCAGAAGGCGACGCAACCGATGCGGCTGATCTCAGGTACGGCCGACCCCGTCTCTGGCGCCGGCATGGCGCGTCGGTATCGCGAACTGATACCGGAGGGCGATGTGGTCACCCTGAGGAACATCGGGCATTACCCTCATTTTGAGTGCCCCTGGGAGGTTTTCAGCGCCTACCGGGAATTTCGTAAACGCTGCGATCAGTAAAGGCGAAACGGTAGGTGCCGTGCTTCAGCCCGACGCTGAATCGGGCATGTCCTCGGCGCCCCGACCCACAACCGGAAGCGGTCGAGCGGCATTGACTACCTGGTTGCGACCCCGGGATTTCGCTTCGTAAAGGGCCTGATCAGCCCGGTTCAGCCAGATCGACCAGGTCTCGCCCTTGCTGACTTCAGCGACACTGGCACTGGCAGTCACCTTGATATCGTCAAGGAATGGCCGGGCACTGATGCTGGTCAGAAGCTGGTGGGCCAGGGCATCTGCGTCTTTCTGCCGGGTTTCCGGTAGCACGATCATGAATTCCTCGCCCCCGATCCGGAACAGCTGATCGCTTTCCCGAAGTCGTTTGCGCAAACGCAGAGCCATTTCGGTGAGAACCTTGTCACCGGCCAGGTGGCCCCACTGATCGTTGATGGTCTTGAAGTAATCCAGATCCAGCAAAATCAGGCTTGATACCCGCTCATACCGTTCCCGCATCTGAATCTGGCCGTTGAGAATATCGGCAAGTTGCGACCGGTTCAGGCAGCCGGTCAATGGGTCGGTGGTGGCCAGTCGTGTGAGTTCTTGCTGAAGTTTGCCCACCAGAAACGCAAAAATCATGGCAAACAGGCAAGTCAGGCCGAGGGAGAAGGTGATTCTCCAAAAGTCGGCTTCGGGAAAGCGGAGGAACGACACGACCGCCATGACAACCACAAAGACGATGTTACTGCCGATGGCTTCCCTCAGCGGCAGCAGGAAAAACAGGGCCGTAGCGGCAGGATAGGCCCAGTAAAGGCCAGCGTGGCCATTTATATGTGTCGAATAGGCGGCACTAACCACCGCGAGCAGAGGGAATAATCGGCCTTTGAGGAAATAGGTGCCGCGCAACCGCAGAAACGCGATCACCAGAAGGGCATTGACGCAAAAAAGCACCAGTACGGAAGACAGCAGGTAGTGGGATTGCTGCCATTGCACCATTACCAGCGGCGCTACCGCGATGAACGCCCAGAAGTGCAGGTGGTAGACCAGTTGGCGTTTGAAGCCGAGCACCGCGAGCGTCGGATTGCTTGCAAGGGTAGAGGGTGGTACCGAAAAATTCACAGCATACTCCTGCTGTCAGAGTCGTATCCGCCCGCGTCCTGTGTCGGGAGTGTAGTGAAGTCTAGCATGGCCATTGGTTTAATTAAGCAGATAGTGCTGTTTATGACCACCATTAGTTTTGTTCAGTTGGCCGGGCATCGTCCACTTCGCTAAACTCCGCCAGATTACTTCAGGGACACGCCCAGGGATCACCCAATGACTGCTATTCACACCCGAGAACCGGCCTTGACCATCCGGGCCGGTCGTCGCGCGATGCAACGACTCAAGGAAAAGCCGCTGTCACCGGAAGACGTGCACGTGATTCCGGGCGCTGCCGGTGGTCCCAAGGCTCTGGGAATCAGCGGCCTGGATAAAGCTATATTTGGTGACTGGCTGCCGCAGGTTCCACAGGAGCGATCGCTGATCGGCTCGTCGATTGGCAGCTGGCGGTTTGCCGCCGTGGCCTCGTCCGATGACCCGAAAGAGCAGCTTGGTCGGCTGGCTGAACTCTATACCGCCCAGCGGTTTGCCAAGGGCGTCAGCAGTGCTGAAGTAAGCCGCAAGAGCGTGCTGTTCCTGGAAGAATTACTGGGTGGCCGGGAAGACGCCATTCTGAATCACCCCTGGTACCGGCTGAACGTTGTGGTGGTTCGCAGTCTTGGCATGCTGGCGGAGGATGCGCGAGGCCGCCTGGGGCTGGGCCTCATGGGTGCGATCAGCGCCAACATGGTCAGTCGCCGGCATCTGGGGCGTTTCATGGAGCGGGGCATCATCCACGACGCCCGTCTGAAAACGCCCGTGGCGAAGCTGGTGGATTTCCCCAGCCACGAGGTCGCCTTTACCCGGGAGAACCTGCTGCCGGCCCTCCTGGCTTCTGCGTCTATCCCCCTGGTGATGTCCGGTGTCCGCAACATACCCGGTGCTCCAGAAGGCATCTATCGTGACGGTGGGCTTCTGGATTATCACTTGGATCTGCCCTACCAGCAGCCGGGCATCGTGCTATACCCACACTTCACCGACAAGGTGGTGCCCGGCTGGTTCGATAAGTCCTTGCCCTGGCGGCGGGGTGACGCCACCCGGTTGCAGGATGTACTGTTGATTGCACCGTCAAAGGAGTATCTGGAATCCCTGCCTGACCGCAAACTACCGGACCGTAAGGATTTTGAGCGCTATGTGGGTGATGATGCTGGCCGAGAACGGGCCTGGCGGGCGGCGATCGCGGAAAGTGACCGTCTGGGCGACGAGTTTATGGAGCTTATCGAGACCGGGCGCCTTGCGGATATCGTCAGGCCGCTCTGAGCGCAGTGTTTCTCCATGAGTGGCTATACTGGTTGACTACAGTCATGACTCGAGGAACAGATTATGTCCGATGAGAAACCGTTGATCGCCAGTAAGACGCCTTACTCCGTCATGGTAGAGGCAGGAAAGAACTACCTCTGGTGTGCCTGTGGCCGCAGTAACAGCCAGCCATTCTGTGACGGTTCCCACAAGGGTACCGGTATAACGCCGGTCAAGTATGAGGCGGAAAAGAAAGAGTGGGTCTGGTTCTGCGGATGCAAGCAAACAGGCAATGCCCCCCTGTGCGACGGCACCCACAAGACCCTCGATTAGTGGGTCATACGTTGCAGGGTACTTATCCGGAAACCTGACAGTCCGTGGACCGGATCTTTCAAAGCCCGGACCCTGAGCACGACTGGCACCTCTGCTTCCTGGTCCCGGTGAAGGAGAGGAAGATCAATCCGCTCAATGGAGCTGTCACTGCGAGCGGCCGCGAGGGCCCGCCTGAAATTGTCTTGAAAGGCCGGCGCAACCAGTTCTTCCAGTGGCTGTCCCACCAGGTCAGCGGGCGCTCGATCCAGAAGTTCGGCGATTTGCGTTGAAACAAAGCCGATTCTGCCATTTTCATCCAGTTCCCAGATCACGGCCCCAGACAGGGCTACCAGATCGCGACTTCGCTGTTCACTGTCATTCAGTGCCTGGCGCAATATCGACTTCTCGACCTGAAAGTTGGCGATCTGATGGTCAGCGCCGATTTCCCTCTGTTCCAGGCCACGGATATGGAGCGCCTGAAGATGAAGCCGGCGGTTGAGTAGTAGAGCAAGCGAGGCAGCAAACAGGGACAGAGCGAAACCTGCGAGCCAGACGGTCTGCGAGGCAGCCCGGGCGACGTCTTCCAGGCCTTTGGGTGAGGGCACGGTGGTGAGTATCCAGTGATGGTCCAGCGGTGACACTTCGGTGCGCAATGCCCGTGTAGGGTCCACCGAACCGTTGGCTCGTATCTCCAGCAGTGGCGTCTTGGTGTGTCGTTCGAGGGTATCGATACGCAGGCCGAGGGAATCAGGCAGGGTGTCGCTGAACAGAGCCTGGAGCCAGGCCGAGACCGGTTGGCTGCTGTCGCCCGCGCCCGGACGATTCGGCACGTTGGCCAGCAGGTGATTGACCAGGGCCTGATGCTGGGCGTAGTAGCGCGCTTCAGCCAGGGCCATGGCCCGCCGTCCTTCGATATTTGCCGTGATTCCGGTTACCAGCAGCCCGGCTGCGACCAGAAGCAGTGGGATCCAGACCCCTGGCCAAAGTACCGGTCTGCGGAACCGGCCTGGAACTGAGCTTTCCATGCTGGGCGTCCTGTGCGGCGAGGCCATTACCTGTGGGTCAGGCCGTCTGTACCCCTATACTCTAGTCCAGCTCGTGAATAGAGGGAAATGCTCAACTGCGGACTTTTCCGGCAGCACCGTAAACCAGCAGGAAAACGGCAAAAGCGGTCACCACAACGGACGGGCCAGCAGGCGTGTCCAGATGCCATGACAGGCTCAGGCCTCCGCTTACCGCAACAAAGCCGAAACCGATTGCCATGGCCACCATGATCTCCGGATTGTGGGCCAGGCGCCGGGCGGTGGCCGCGGGAATGATGAGCAGGGCGGTAATCAGCAGCACGCCGACGATTTTCATGGCCACCGCGATCACCAGAGAGAACATCAGCATCAGAACCAGACGGAGGCGTTCGACGGCAACGCCTTCCACCCGGGCCAGCTCCTCGTGAATCGTGCTCATCAGCAATCCGCGCCAGAGTACCGACAACAGGAACAGGATCAGTGCCGCGCCGCCATAGATCCACAACAGGTCCTCGCGACTCATGGCTAGCAGATCGCCGAACAGCAGACCGGTCAGGTCGACGCGAACATCCGGCATGAAGCTCAGGGTCACCAGGCCGATGGCCAGGGCACTGTGGGCGAGAATCCCGAGCAGCGTATCCGTTGCCAGGGCTCTCGTTCGGGATAACAACACCAGGGCCATGGCCAGGACCACGCAGGTTATGATCACACCAAGGTTCAGCGGCACGCTGATCAGAAAGCTCAGGGCAATGCCCAGCAGCGCCGAATGTGCCAGGGTATCGCCAAAATAGGCCATGCGACGCCAGACCACGAAACAGCCCAGGGGGCCCGCCACGAGGGCAACGCCGAGGCCGCCAATCAAGGCACGCCAGAAGAAATCGTCCAGAACGGCATTAATGATGGGCATGATTACATTCCGTGTGTCCGCCGTGTCCGGAGGAGGCGTTCTGAGACTCGCTGTCCACCACGTTCCCGTGTAGATCATGACTGTGGTTGTGGTGATGGTGGTAAACCGCCAGGGATTCTGCCACCGGGCGGCCAAATGTCTCGATGAACGCCGGGTCATGGGAAATGTCTTCGGGATAACCGCTGCAGCAGACATGCTGGTTCAGACAGATAACCTTGTCCGTGGCTGCCATCACCAGGTGCAGGTCGTGGGAGATCATGATCACACCGCAGTTCAGGTCGTCCCGAAGCTGGCGAATGAGTTCATACAGCGACGCCTGGCCATTGATATCGACCCCCTGGGCAGGTTCATCGAGCACAAGAAGATCCGGTTTTCGGGCCAGGGCCCTGGCCAGTAACAGCCGCTGTTTTTCACCACCGGACAAATGGTGTACCGAGGCGTGCAGCAGGTGGCCAACACCGGTGCGGGCAAGCGCGGTCTGACATTCGCCGAGCGACCGGCCGCTGAGCAGCATGAAACGTTTGACGCTGAGGGGAAGCGTGGCCTCGAGAGTCAGATGCTGGGGAACGTAGCCGATGACCAGGTTCTTCTTGATCGACACCTGTCCTGAGGACACCTTCTGAATGCCCAGGACTGCCTTGATCAGCGTGGTTTTGCCGGCACCGTTGGGCCCGATAATGGTGATGATATCGCCTCGATGGATCTTGAGGTTGACCCGGTCGACCACGGGCCGTGAGTCGAACTGGACGGTGAGATTCTCAAGGCTGACCAGAGGTTCACTCATGCTCCGGCTCCGCCTGGCAACCGGGGCAAAGCCCGGCTATCTCGAGGGTAGTGTTCTCGGCCAGGAAGCCCTGGCCGGAGGCGGCCTTGCGAACTTCTGTTGACACCTCGGGAGCGGTCAGTTCGAGAACATTGCCGCAGGCCCGACAGATCAGAAACATGCCGGTGTGGCTTTCACCCGCGTGGGTACAGCCGATAAAAGCGTTGAGCGACGCGATGCGGTGCACAAGCCCATGCTGCTGAAGGAAATCCAGTGCGCGGTATACGGTAGGCGGAGCAGCGTTATGACCATCGGAAGAAAGCTCGGCCAGCACATCGTAGGCGCCCAGCGGCTTGTGGGACTGCCAGATCAGTTCCAGCACCCGTTCCCGAATCGGGGTCAGACGGGCATTCTGACGCTGGCAAATGGCCCGTGCGTCAGTCAGGGCCTGGCTGACACAGGCGTCGTGGTTGTGTGGCCGATAGGGAATGGCTCGGGCGGACATGGTCAAAATCCTGCAAAATTTGAAACATTATAACATTTGCAGGGATGTCTGCCATGCCCGGCAGCAGAACGGATAACCGGTTAGTGTCTGGACTTCAGTACCAGGGATTCGAGATATTCCAGGTTCGGGATCCAGGCGTTCTCACCCTCTACCTCAACCAGCATCAGATCTGCCGGGCCTGGCTCACCCTCCAGTTTCCTGACCTGTTCCTCGCTCAAACGGGCCTGGCTGGGAATGCCCTGGGTTACCAGGGCCATAAAGGGAATTTCCTTGTGATGGTCTCCGATGGTGTTGAGCACAACAATCCGGCCACGGTTGTCACCAGGGACGGTGAGCACGCCGCCGTTGGCCGCATCGTAGGAAATCACCGGGAGCTGGAGGCCCCGCCAGTCCAGGTAGCCAACCAGCCATTCGGGTGTGTTGGCGCCCGCGTCAGAGCTGGCGTAGTCGACCACTTCCGCAATCGAGACGTTTGGCAGCAACAGTTGCCGTCCGCTCATGGGAATCATGACGCAGGAGAGGGATTGGCTGTTGTCATTCATTGCTTGTTACCTCAGGCGGAGTCCCGTTTCTGCCTGCTCTTGAGCAGGCAGGATTCTTCAATGGTTTTAACCAGTTCCCGGGCCAGCTGCTCCGGGGTGCCGCAAAAACCGGCACAACCGGTTGCGGCCACGGATTCGGGCATGGAGCTGTTGCCGCAGCTTGTGCTCTCCTGCACCCAGATCCGGCTACCGTAAGCTTTCAGTAACGGCGCCGCAATGGCGCCATCATTACCCATGCCGGAAAAAAGAATAGCATGGCAGCGCTGGCCGTAATGATCAGCGACGTTCAGCAAAACCTGATCAATAGAGGGCCCGTAGGGACCTGGCCAGGCGGTGCTGGTTTCCGTCAGGGTACCCTGTTCACTCACTTTCCACTCGTGCTCCACCGGCATCAGCACGACGTCACCATTCTTGACCTGGTAGCCCTCTTCCGCCCGCTTGAGCTGATAGTGGGCGTGACGCCCGAGCACCCGGGTCAGAACCTCGGTAAAGTTGCCATCAATGTGCTGGGCATAGATAAAGCCAACGGGCAGATTCGGAGGCAGGTGATCCAGAAACGTCTTGACCGCCGCGGGCCCGCCCAGCGAGGCGCCGAGAATCCAGACTTCCTCAGCGACCGATCCGGGGGCAGCCGGAGGAATCCAGTGTGGCAGGTCCGGTGATGGAGTCGCCGCCGGCGTGTCCTGCTCCAGCTCTGCCAGTGTGGCTTCCGAATCCAGCTCTTCCAGGTGCCCCAGTTGCTGTTCCAGCTTGCCCAGCAACCGTCGCTCCCACCGGAAGTACTCTGTACTCCCGGGCTTGGGTGCTTCGTCCAGCCCGAACAGCACCGGCGCTTCCGTGTTTTCAAGCAGGTGATCGAACAGTAACGGGTGGTCGGCCTCGTCCTCCAGGGTTACCAGCCAGAGGCTGGCATCGGGAAACTCGGGATAACCCAGCAACCGGTCCGGATCCCCGGAAAAGCGCACCTCGAGACCGAACTTGGATGTGGCGGCCTGCAGCCGATGACGCTGCAGGACCACATCCGAGACGATCCCGACCTTTGGCCGGCCACATTGGCCGGTCATCACTGCCTTCCGGTCAGCCGCTCAATGGTCTCAAGCAGCTCGGTTTCCTGGAACGGCTTGCCGAGATACTCGTTGACACCAATGGCCAGCGCACGTTCGCGGTGTTTCTCGCCGGTCCGGGAGGTGATCATGCAGATCGGTGTTTCACGCAGGTTATCGTCGTGGCGAACAAAGCTGGCAACTTCGAAACCGTCCATCCGCGGCATCTCGATATCCAGCAGTATAATGTCCGGTTTGTGGTCCTGCAGCTGTGCCACCGCATCGAGCCCGTCTTTCGCGGTGATGACTTCCATGCCGTTTCGCTCCAGCAGCCGCGAGGTGACCTTCCTCACCGTAACCGAGTCGTCCACCACCATGACCACGGTGGCCTGTTCCTCGTACCGGGCGGACTCGCGAGCCTTCTCGAGATTGGCCAGGCGCTGGCGTTCGGACAGGATGTCGGAACGGATCATGGCCGGCAGGTCGAGAATCACAACCACGTTACCGTCACCCAGGATGGTGGCACCGGACACGCCGCGAACGGAGCTGAACTGGGGCCCGAGGGATTTAACAACAATCTCCCGGCTGCCCATCAGGTTGTCCACCTGCAGGGCCATGGGTTGCTCGGCACCGCGCACCAGAATTACCGGCAGCGGCAGAGCCTGTCCCTGCAGCTTCGGATGGTGGTCACTGTTCAGTAGACTGCCCAGGTACTGGAGCCGGTATTCCTGGCCGGCGTATTCATACAGCGGCGCATCCGGCTTGTAATATTCCTCAAGCTCGTAAGTGCTGACCCGGACGATACCCTCAATGGTGTTCAGCGGGATCGCGTAGAAATCCTCGCCCGTGGAAACCATCAAGGCCCGGTTCACAGACACCGTGAACGGCAGGCGCACGGTGAAGGTGGTGCCGCGGCCCACGGCGGAATCGATATCCAGGCTGCCGCCGAGTTGCTTGATTTCACTGGCAACCACGTCCATGCCCACGCCCCGGCCGGAAATCTGGGTGACCTGCTGGGCGGTGGAGAAGCCTGGCTGCAGGATAAACTGCAGGATTTCCCGTTCGGACAGGTCTTCATCTTCGCGCAGCATGCCCTGACGGATGGCCTTGTCGCGGATCACCGAAGAGGGAATACCGGCGCCATCATCGATCATGCGCAGGACCACATCGCCGCCTTCACGGGTCAGTGACAGGGTCACCTCGCCGGTCTCCGGCTTGCCCGCTTTCTTCCGGTCGGCCGGGCTCTCGATACCATGGTCCAGGGCGTTCCGGAGCATGTGTTCCAGGGGCGCGATCATGCGCTCGAGGATGTTCCGGTCCATCTCGCCTTCGGCGTTGCGGACATCGAAATCCACCTTCTTGCCCAGCTCGCCGCTGATCTGGCGAACAATGCGGCGCAGACGTGGCACCATGGAGGCAAACGGAATCATCCGGGTCTTCATCAGACCTTCCTGGAGTTCCGTGTTGATCCGGGACTGCTGTACCAGCAGGGTTTCAGTGTCGCGAACCCGGTCAGACAGGGTCTCACGAAGATCGGCCAGATCCGACGAGGATTCAGTCAATGCGCGGGACAGCTGCTGGATGGACGAGTAACGGTCCATTTCCAGCGGGTCGAAGTCGTCACCGTAATCCGGACCGTGTTCTTTCTCGGCACTGAACAGGATCTGCGCTTCGGTCTCGATTTCCATCCGGCGCAGCTGCTCACGCAGACGTTCGATGGTGGCGGCCATTTCGTCCAGGGTGTGGCCGAAATCACTGGTTTGCTGCTCCAGTCGGCCACGGGTGATACTGGTTTCACCCGCCAGGTTGACCAGGTCATCCAGCAGCGGTGCGGAGACCCGGATGGTTTCCTGGGCAGCGCGCTGCGCTTCGGCCGCCTGCTTGCGGGCCTTGGCCGGAGATTTTCCGGGCTTCGGCGCCGGTGCCACCGGCTTTTCCGCCTTGGCGGGCGGTGTCGGCTCTTCGGGCCTCTTGGGTTCCGGTGCGACAGGTGCCGGTGTTTCGGCCTTCGCCGGTGCAGGCACGCCCGAGCCGGACTCATAGCCCTTACGGATATCTGCGACCAGGGCAATGATGGCGTCGTGATCTTCGGTGATCGACTGCCACTGTGATTCATCCGGGGCATTGCCGCCCAGATCAATCAAACGGGTTTCAAAGGCGTGTGCCTTGTCGCCAAGCTCGGTCAGCTGGGACAGACGGGCGCCGCCCTTGAGGGTGTGGAGTGCCCGCTGGGCTTCCTGGTTGAAGTTGTGGTTTGCCGGTTCCTTGCGCCAGTCATCAAGCAGCTGCTCGAGCTGATCCATGATTTCGCCGGCCTCCTCCAGAAAGATCTCCAGTACTTCCGGGTCAATGGCCTCCTGCTCGGACTCTTCACGGGGCGCAGCGGTTTCTTCGGCTGCCACCTCGTGGGCGGCCCGGAAGTCTTCAATAAGCCCGGTATCCGGTTCCGGCTTGTTGCCTTCCTCCAGGGTGTTGAGCATGGCCTTGAGGCTGATCAGGGCGCGATCACTGAGGCTTAGCAGCGTCTTCTGGTTGTTGGAACCGGAAATCAGTGGGTCGAGAGCGTCTGACCAGGCCTCCGCCAGGTTGGCAATCGGATCAACGTCGGAAAGCCGTGCGCCGCCCTTGAGGGTGTGCAGTTCCTGCTGCAGCTCGGTCAGGCCGGTCAGTTCTTCCGGCTCGTCGCGCCACTGGTCGAGACATTCGCTGATGGCGTCAAAGATTTCCAGACCTTCGTCCAGGAAGATGCCAATCAGATCGTCGTCACTGGCCTGGGTCAGAGTCTCGCTGAGGCTGGCGGCTTCCGGCACTTCCTCGGCCGGTGATACAGTTTGCTCAGTCTCTGTCGATTGCTCCGGCTCCTCGTCGCGGGCATCTGAAGGCATTTCCTCGCCCCGCAAGATGGACTGGACCCGGGCGACCAGCTCATTGGCCGGCGGGCAGGGCTTCTGGGTAGCCACCTGTTCGACCATCTGCGCCAACCGGTCATGGCAGGCAAACAGCAGGTCGTTCATGGACTCGCTGGCTTCCAGCTGACCTTCCGCAACCTTTTCGAACAGGTCTTCCAGCACATGTGTCAGGTCGCCGATGGCCTCTACTCCGGCCATCCGGGCACCGCCCTTCAGAGTGTGAACATCCCTTTGGAGTTCTGCGGCAATGCTGCGATCCGTGGGATCTTCGGTCCAGGTATGCAGAGCGCTGCCCGTGGAGTTGATCAGATCGTAGGCTTCTTCCAGGAAAATGCCGACCAGCTCAGGATCCAGGTGGGAAAGATCGGTAACGCCTTCCTCCGACCCGGCAGCTTCATCGGTTCCGGCAACATCGGTCTCTTCCGGTTCTTCCACGTCAGGAAGCGGCGCCTGTTCTTCTGCCGTTTCAGCCGGCTCAGATTCTTCATCGGGGCTGGCTACGCTGGTAACCGGGCGCGTTCCGGTGGCGTTGTCCATATAGGCCTGGATTTCAGCGATCAGATCCGGCGCAGGACGCGGAAGCTCCTTGGCTTCCAGGTTTTCGACCATGCCGGCCAGACGATCGTGGCAGCGGAACAGCAAGTCCGAGAGCTCGTCGTTGATCGACAGCCGCTGTTCAGTCAGCCCCTCGAACAGGTTTTCCAGTTCGTGAGAGAGATCGCCGACGGCAGGGATGTCTGCCAGCCGTGCGCCGCCCTTGAGGGTATGCAAGTCCCGCTGAAGCAGGCGCAGGATATCAAGGTTGGCCGTATTCTCGCTCCAGTTCTGGAGCGCTTCGGCGGTGCTGTCGATGAGGTCGCGGGCTTCTTCCAGGAAGATTTCCGCCAGTTCCTCATCCATTTCGTCATCGGATTCAGTGGTTTCCGGGAGCGGCGGTTGCTCTGCGGTTTGGGCGTCTTCACTGGCTGGTGTCTCGGTCTCGTCCATCTCAAGACTGAGATCGATCTCCTCGAGGTCGCCGGTGAATTCCTGGTCGAAGGCGTCCGGTTCCTGATTTTCCGGGATCTGGACCTGCTTCAGGCCTTCGAGGGCGGCGACCATATCCTCGCTGGATTCGGTGGCAAGACCGGCTGCCACCTGGTCCATCATGTTGATCAGCTGTTCATGAGCGGCGCGGACAGTTTCAAAGAAAGTCTGGTCCGGCGCCTGGTCGCGCCGTGCAGCCTCGTCATAGGTTTCCTTCAATGCACCCGAGAGCGCGGCGACTTCGCCGAGACCGGCTTCGGAAGCGCCAGAGGTCAGCTGTTCCAGTTCGGAGCGTAGTGGGTTCAGCGAGGCCATTTCGCCGGGGTTGTCAGCCCAGTGATCCAGGATCCGGTCGGCATCAAGAACAATGTCGAGACCCTCGTTCAGGAACAGCTGGACCAGCTGCGATGGTGCCTGCTCCGGATGCTGGCTTGGCGCCTCCTCGCTGTGGCTGCGGAGCGTTTCCTCCGTCAGTTGATCCAGCTTCCCAAGGAACGCTTCGGTGCCTGGGAGCGAGGCCTGCGGGTTTTCACGAATCTGGGCAAGTCCCTGGGTCAGGAAGTCGCAGGCGGATTCGATCAGTGAGAGGACGTCACGATTGGCACGCTTGTTCTGAGCCCGGGATTCCTTGACGAATCGTTCCAGAGGCGTGATCACCGCTGCGATCGGGCCGATGCCGGCGGTATGTGCGCTGCCCTTGAGCGTGTGCAGGGCCCTGGAAAGATCATCGGTATAGGCAACCGTGGTTTTGTCACCTGCTGCCGACAGGAAGTCCTTCAGTGTTTGCAGGTGGGTCTCGGTTTCGCTTTCAAAAATATCCAGCAATACCGGGTCGACCGCATCTTCGTCTGTGCTCCCGGCCTCTTCCTCAGCCGCTGCGTATTCGCTTTCAGCCATGGCTTCCGAGCCATCGGACTCCGCCACCGGCATCATGCTGGCATCGGGAATTTCGCCGTTGGCCAGGGCGTTGGCACGGGCTTCGAGGTTGGACGTGTCGACCGACGGCGCACGGCGTTTTTCAAAATCTTCGACCAGGGCCGGCAGGTTGGCGGTGACATCTTCCAGCAGGCTGGCAATGTCATCGTTCATGAAAATGCTGCCGTCGATCACGCGGTTCAGCATGTTTTCAACGGACCACGCCAATTCGCCGACAACCAATGCGCCGACCATGCGGCCACTGCCTTTCAGCGTGTGGAAGGCACGGCGAACTTCCGACAGGGCGCTGCGGTCATCGTGCTGACGCAGAAGCATCGGCAGGTATTCGCGGATGGTTTCCAGCACCTCGCCGGCTTCTTCAACAAAAATTTCGAGTATTTCATCGTCAATCAGGTCGTCTTCATCGAAAGACGTTTCAGGTGCGGCCTCGGCGGTGTCGTTTTCCTCGACGGGTGACTCTGTTTCCAGGGTCTCTTCTTGCGCATCGACCGCTGTGTCTTCCACTTCGGCAACTGCCGGTGTTTCGACGGCTTCATCGTCGGTGCGGCGGGTTGTCGCCATGGCCTCGGCGCGGCTGATGAGTGTTTCAACGTCGCCAGCGGTCTGGCCTTCCTTGAACTCACGGATCAGCGAGGGGATGCGGGCATTGACCTCGTCCACCAGGGTAAACATGTCGTCGGTGGGTCGAATGGTCTGGTCAATCACCCGATTCAAGAGGTTTTCAACAGACCATGCCAGTTCGCCAATACTGGTGGCGCCAACCAGTCGGCCGCTTCCCTTAAGCGTGTGGAAGGCACGACGAACCTCGGTCAGCGCTTCACGGTCATCGTGGTTCTGGCGCAGCCGGGGATAGAATTCGTGGATGGTTTCGAGAACTTCTTCGGCTTCCTCAACGAAAATGCCGAGAATCTCATCGTCCAGAAGCTCCGAATCCGAGCTCTTGGTTTCTTCTGGGGCAGCCGTAACGGTGGTTTCCGGTTGCTCTTCAGCCGGTTCAACAACCGGCACGTCCTCTGCGGCAGTTTCGGTCCAGGTGGGCTCTGCGCCGACCGGGAACCCGAGGGATGCGAGGCTGTCCTCGGCAACTCTGAGAATCGAGTCGTTTTCGCCAATACCCTCGGCCAGACGTTCAAGGTAATACTCGATGCTGGTGACGGCATCGGCCAGAATATCCAGCTGTTTCCAGTCCGGAACCTGTTTGCTGCCCAACAACACGTCAGTGATGTAGCGCTCTGCCGAGGCCAGCATGCCGGCAACCCGATCCAGCGGGATCAGGCTGAGGCCGCCGCGAATGCTGTGCAGCAGGCCCGGGACGTGTTCAATTTCCCGGGTATCCCATTGCGAGGCAATGAAATTCACGATGGCGGACTTAACCTGCTCCAGGGTGTTGCGGGATTCGCGGAGCAGCGCGCCACTGGCTTCACCCAGCTCACGTGAGCCAAGGTTCACCGGGGCATCGGAGGCCTCCTCTGTGGACGACTCCTGTTGTCCGTCACTGTCCAGGCCAGCGAGACTGGCTTCGACGTAAAGCAGTGCGCCGGCGATGTCCATCAGGGTGCCGTCATCAACCTGTTCGGACTGGGCGCTCAGGTTTTCTACCAGTTCGACCTGCTCGGTCACCACTTTTCGCGGTATCCCCAGACCCAGCACGGCCAGGGTATTGGCCACCTGGCGCAAACCTGGGAGCAGGTCCTCAAGCTCACTGTTCTGGCGCAGCTCTGAGCGAACAAACAAGTCCAGCTGGTCCTTGAGCTTGGCCAGCTCTTCGTTGAGCGCACCCACCACCGAATGGATGGCGTCCCGGCCCGGACCAGATACCCGGGTTCGGGCGGCATCAACATCGTCTTCCGATGGCAGTGCCTGGTTCAGCTGGTAGGCCTCCCGCAGGGCGCTGACCTGAGGCGAATCCAGATCCCGGGCACGGGCAACGTAATAGAGCAGGTGTTTTAGCAGCGCTTCCGGTACCGGTTGCTGGAGGATATCCGCATGCTCGTCGGTAAGCCGGCGGATTTCACTGTCCAGTTCCCTGAGCAGGGATTTCACTGCTGCGTTCACCGGATTGACGTGTGCCTGCAGTGTTTCCACGAACGCACTGGCCGCTTTCCAGAGCTCACCCCGGGGCGTTTTCTGGCACAAACGGATCAGCCGCTGGATCACCTTCTGCATGTACTCGAAATGGGCATCGAGATCCGCTTCCCGGATGACGCCGGCCAGCGCAAACTGGTACATCTGGCGCAGCTTGCGGATGTGGCCCAGAACGGTGGGGTCTTGCAGGCGCTGCGATACCTTGCCGGTCACTGTGATTCGTGAGGGCGCCAGATCCGGTTTGAACAATGAAGTATCAGACAGCAGGGATTCGCCACGGGCGGCCCGAAGGTCGTTAAGCAGTGGCAGCAGCACCATCGGAAAATCGTCCTGACTGCTGGCCAGATGCTCGAGGTATTGGGGCAGCTGCAGAATGGCCTGCATCAGGACCTCAACCGCCTCGTCGGTATTGGCAACGGTTTCGTTGAGTACGGCCTGGGTGAGCTTTTCCATCTCCTCGGTGAGCAGGGCTGCACCGTAGAGCTCGACCATTTGCAAGGTGCCGTGTACCTGATGGAGATAATTCAGGCAGAAGCGCAGGCGCGCGGTGTCGTCACGATTCTCGACATACGCTTCCAGTGCATGCTGACCCTGGGTCAGCGTGTCCTGTATCTCTCCCCGAACCCAGTCGAGGGCGATGCTGTCATGGTGATTGCCCATAACCACTCCGGTTATTCTTCGTCAGTCTGGCGTTTGATCCACGCCAGCACATGTTCCGAGGGGACTCTCTGTAACCCGGGAGGCTGCCAATCGGTCAGCTCTCCCTGGCCCAGAACCAGCAACCCCCCGGGCGCCAGCCGCTCTGCAAGTCGCTTGACAATCTCCCGCCGGCGCCAGCGACGGAAATAAATCAGCAGATTCTGGCAGAAGATAATGTTCATCCCGTGCATGGGCGCTTTATCAAGATCCAGAACATTCAGTCTGGTAAAGCACACCCTGTCACGGATGCTGTTCACAATTTCTACGGTATTCCGCTCGGCCGGGCGGAAATACCGGGCTTTCATGTCTTCATCCATTCCCAGCAGTTTGCGGGGATTGAACTGACCGTTCCGGGCTTTCTCGATCACCGGCTTGCTGATATCAGAGCCGGTGACACCGAACAGCGGCTGCAACGCCAGCTGGCTCATGCATTCATTCAGCACCATGGCCAGGGTGTATGGTTCCTCTCCGGTGCTACATCCGACACTCCAAGCCTCCAGGGGGCGCTTTTTCAGCTGCTCCCGAGGCCGGGTCAGGACGTAGTCGGAAACCAGCCGGAAGGCGTCGGGGTCGCGGAAAAACCGGGTTTCCTGAACCGTGAGCCGATCGACCAGTGTTGACCATTCCCGGATTGCATCGGGCCCGGATACGATTTTTTCGTAATAGGCCTGATAGCTGCTGCAGCCGATCTCCCGCATCCGGATGCCAAGGTTCGTTTCCAGAAACGAACGGCGTTCCGCGGACAGGGTTATGCCGGTTCGGTGTTCCAGCAGGGTTTGCCACTGGCTGAACTGCGCCTCGTCCATATCCGGGAGTCGGCGCAGTGACCAGATGCCCTCGGCAGGTGACAGGTTGTTATGCATTTGCGCCATAAACCGTCAACAGCCCTGGAACGGAAATCAGCCCACCACCGGAACGTCGCTGTCTTCCTCTTCTTCCTGTTCCGCCACGTCTTCTTCCGGCAGGGTGAAGCCGGCAACGGAAGACCGCAGCTCGGACGCCATTTCTGCCAGGTTACCGATGGACTTCGCGGTCGCATTGGTACCCGAGGAGGTCTGGGACGTGATTTCCTGGATAACGTTCATGGTGTTGGAAATGTGCGCGGCCGACGACGACTGCTGACGCGCGGCGTTGGAGATGTTCTGGATCAGTTCCGCCAGAGACATGGATACGTTCTCGATTTCCTCGAGTGCGATACCCGCGTCCTGGGCCAGACGGGCACCACGGACCACCTCGGCGGTGGTGTGTTCCATGGAGATAACCGCTTCGTTGGTATCCGACTGGATCGTCTTAACCAGCGCTTCAATCTGCTTGGTAGCCGCGGAGGAACGTTCCGCCAGTCGCTGAACTTCGTCCGCAACCACCGCGAAGCCCCGGCCCGCGTCACCGGCCATGGAGGCCTGGATCGCGGCGTTCAGGGACAGGATGTTGGTCTGGTCGGCGATGTCGTTGATCAGGGATACGATGTCACCGATTTCCTGGGAAGACTCACCCAGGCGCTTGATCCGCTTGGACGTTTCCTGGATCTGCTCACGGATGTTGTCCATGCCGCGGATGGTGTTCTGTACCACTTCCGCGCCTTTCTTCGCGATCGCAACCGACCGCTCCGCAACCGCAGAGGATTCGGCAGCGTTCGAGGATACCTGGTCGATGGACACAGCCATCTCGTTAACCGCGGCGGAGGCGCCGGCAATTTCCTGGGCCTGGTGCTCGGAAGCATCGGCAAGGTGCATGGCCGTAGCCTGGGTTTCCTGGGCCGCTGACGCTACCCGTACCGCAGTACCACGAATGGCCTGTACCAATCCGCGCATCTGGTCGATCGCGTAGTTGATGGAGTCGGCGATGGCACCGGTGAAGTCCTCGGTAACCGTGGCCTCGGTGGTCAGGTCACCATCAGCGAGGTCGGCCAGTTCGTCCAGCAGTCGCAGGATCGCGTTCTGGTTCTGCTCGTTCTGCTCCTGGGTGGCAGCCAGTCGGGCCTGGGCTTCGCGGTACAGGGCCAGACCGATGAAGACAACGATCGCCACCATGGCGGCCAGGATGGCGAAGGCCAGGGTCGGGCTGACCAGTCGTGAGCCAGACTGGGTCCGGAAGTTTTCAGCCAGTACCGAGAGTTCGGAAAGGAGGATCTCTGAATTCTGGAAGATGTCGCTGGCGGCAGTACGAACCTTGAAGAGGTCGGGAGAGGCCTCAAGGATCGCGTCTACGTTCTGGGAAACGAACTGGAACAGTTCATCGACCGCTTCGAGGCCGTAGATGGCGTCTTCGTCATTAACCTGAGAGATACCCATCGCCGGGTTGCCGTTCAGCTGGCCCTCGAGCACTCGACCGAACAGGCTTGCGTCGCGACCGAAACGGTCAGCGGCAATAACCGCGTCTTCGTCACCGGAGAGTACGTTGTTGACCGAGCGAACAATCCGCTCCGCCAGCAGCGACTGACGCTGGGCCAGTGCGATCTGTTCGGCAGGCGCGTCATTGTCGAGCAGGATCTGTACGATATCGTCGTACTCAACCTGCAGCTGCGGGATGGTTTCGTTCAGGGTCCGGGCTACCTCGTGCAGGCCGAGTACCGCATCCTGGGTGGAGAGGATGCTGTCGGCGTTTTCCCGCACGGTGTTCCAGTTTTCCTGAACGCCACTCTGCTGGGCCAGTTCACTCGGCGGCAGACCGGTTTCCGGATTACCCTCGGTTACGTTGGTCCAGAGCTGCTGGAATTCGTCACGGGAGCGGCGCAGCTGGTTGAAGGCCTCGGCGGTACCGCCGGCAGCCTCGGTCGCGTTCTTCGCGATCTCCTGAGAGAGTACCCTCAGCTCGGCGGTGTTGGCGATGTACTCCTGATCGTTCTGGCTGTCCTGATTGATAATGAACAGCACGACAACGAGCAGGATGGTGAGTGCGATCAGCGCGGCGATCAGGCCGGCAACCAGCTTGTTGCCTCCCTGTCCCATACTGAGTCTTCCGGCTCTGTTCTTCATTTTCTGGCTCCCGGCCTCTTCAAGAAATTGGCAAGTTTGTTTTTTCGGGTTTCAGGCGGTCAGGGTGATGTTCCTGCCATTGTCACCACCCTTACCACTGTGCGACGTCCAGAAACCGTTCGTCCTCGAGCAGGTCGACGGCCGAAAACACTTTCCAGACTTCCTCGTTGCGTTCATATCCGCCTGAGACAAACGGTTGAACGTTTTCAGGTACGCCCTCGGGCGAATCCTTGAAACTGTCAGTTGCGAAGTACTGCATACCCAGGACACTGTCGACTACCAGCCCGCTGAAAATATCGCCCTGCTCAACAACCAGCACTCGCCGCTCCCGCTGGCTGCGGGAAGAGCGGGGAATATCGAAAAAGCCGGCGAGATCAACCAGAGGCAGGAGGCGGCCACGAACATTGGCGGCGCCAAGCAAAAACGGGCGAACCCCAGGTATGTGGGTGAACCTGGGGACATGTAGGATTTCAGTGACTTCGCCCATGGGGGCAACGTAGCGTTCACCTGCGAGAACAAAACCGATGCCGTTCCAGAGTTCAACGGCTTCCTGTTGCTCCGGCAGGCCGGCAGCCAGAGACCGGCTGCGCTCGGCGATATCCGTCAGAACGGCAAAAGGGGCGGCCTGGGCGGACATGCGTACTCCACGGTTGGGGATCAGGCAATCAGACTGTTGATTGTTTTGATCAGGTCGTCTTCGTTAACCGGCTTGACCAGGTAACCCTTGGCGCCCTGGCGGGTGCCCCATACGCGATCAGTTTCCTGATCCTTGGTGGTTACGATGACCACCGGGATGGAGGCGGTTTCCGGTGCGCGGGTCAGTTGGCGGGTTGCCTGGAAGCCATTCAGGCCGGGCATAACCACATCCATCAGAACCAGATCCGGGGTTTCGGCACGGGCCTTGGCAACACCGTCGGCACCATTATCGGCGGTCAGCACTTCGTGCTGGTGTTTTTCCAGGATCGTGGAAATTTTCTTAACCTCGGTAGGGGAATCGTCAACAATCAGAATGCGGGCCATGGTTTCCTCGAAAGTTCTTGGGGTCAGCAGGTTTACTGTTCCGCCTGTGGAACATACTGGCGGATGGTATTGAGTAGCTCATCCTTACTGAACGGCTTGGTCAGATACTGGTCCGAGCCGACGATCCGGCCCTTGGCCTTGTCGAACAGCCCGTCCTTGCTGGAGAGCATGATAACCGGCGTCTTTTTGAAGGAGGAATTGTTCTTGATAAGTGCGCAGGTCTGGTAGCCGTCCAGGCGGGGCATCATGATATCGACAAAAATGATGTCCGGCTGGGAATCGGCAATCTTTGCAAGAGCGTCAAAGCCGTCAGTCGCGGTGATGACCTCACAGCCGACCTTTTTCAGAAGGGTTTCTGCGGTGCGACGTATGGTTTTACTGTCGTCGATCACCATGATCTTCAAATTCTCGAAGTTGTCATCCATTGTCCAACTGCCTTGCGCTCAGCGACTGTCGTTATTTTAAAACGGGGGTTTTAACACAAACCTTAAGGTTCTTCTATAAACCCCGCTCATTTATAGATTATCAATGGCCGGATAAAAAGTATTAGTTTGTGACCAAATGTACTTCTGCCCGCAACGTCACGTAACTGACTGAGGATTTCTCCGGATGCATTTGCAGCTCGGGTACAATACCATCTGATTTCACAGCATAGCACTTAATGCCCGGTCCGCTCTGCAGACCGGTTCGTGTTTTTAACCCTCAGGACTGCAGGAACGCTCATGACCGTCAGACTCGGGATCGTGATGGATCCGATTGAAGATATCCACTTCAAGAAAGACAGCTCACTGGCCATGTTGCTGGCTGCCCAGAAACGTGGCTGGGAAATCGAATACATGGAGCTGCCGGATATGTATCTCGATGGCGGCACGGCCATGGCGCACACCCGCGACCTGACCGTCCACATGGATCCCGAGAACTGGTACAGCTTCGGGCCCAGCCAGGATCGGGCGCTGGGGGATCTCGATGTCATCCTGATGCGCAAGGATCCGCCGGTGGACCGTGAGTTCCTGATGGCCACCTATATATTGGAGGCGGCGGAGCAGCAGGGTGCCCTGGTGGTCAACCCGGCATCCACGCTTCGCGACTGCAACGAGAAACTGTTTGCCACGCAGTTTGAGGACCTGACGCCACCTCTGTTGGTCTCGCGTTCGGCAACCCGTTTCCGCGAGTTCTATGCCAAGCACGGCGATGTCATCATGAAGCCGGTGGATGGCATGGGCGGTCATTCGATCTTCAGGATCCGCGAAAACGATTTCAACCTCGGGGTCATTATCGAAACCCTCACCAACTATGGCACTCACCAGGCCATGGCCCAGAAGTACATTCCGGAAATCAGCGATGGTGACAAACGTATCCTGTTGATCGACGGTGAGCCGGTACCCTATTCCCTTGCGAGAATCCCATCCCAAGGGGAGAATCGGGGCAATCTTGCCGCCGGCGGCCGCGGCGAAGGTCGGGAACTGACCGCCCGGGATCGGGAGATCTGCGAGCGCGTTGCGCCGGTGATTAAAGAGAAGGGCCTCATATTTGTCGGCCTGGACGTGATCGGTGATTATCTTACCGAAATCAATGTCACCAGCCCGACCTGCATCCGGGAACTCGATGCCGCCTTCGGGATCGATATTGGTGGTCTGTTGATGGATGCAATCGCAAAACGCCTGGGCCAGGCTTAATCCGGTAGTGGTCACCGGGCAGGTTTAACGACAGGATCCGTATCAGGAATGGCAGTTCAGGTAAGCGACTTCGACCGGTTTTCCTTCACCCTTTTCATGGCGTTGGCAGTGCACGCCATTGTGGTGTTGGGTATCACCTTTGCGCCTGAGTCGCCCCGTTCCTCGGCTCAGACCATGGAGATCACCCTGTCCCAGTTCGACGACGAAGAAGCTCCCGAGAAAGCGGATTTTCTGGCCCAGACCAGTCAGAAGGGCAGCGGTACCCAGGAAGAGGTTCGGGAAATGACCACGCCCCAGCCGGCGGAGGTCAGTCAGCCTGAAGTGGCTCAGGTTCAGCCCGAGCCGCCGTCCCAGACCCAGCCGCAGCCGCGCCAGGAAAAACAGGTGGTGCAGACCGAGAGCGCGTCCAGTCAGAAGGTTCAGGCGCCTGAGGAACGCACCACGCCCGAAGAAGAGCCCCTGCCCGTGCGGGAGAAAAAGAGCCTGATGGAGCGTAGCCTTGAAATTGCCAGCCTGGAGGCCCGCTTCGATGCCCAGCAGCAGGCCTATGCCCGCAAACCCAGGGTGATGCGTGTTACCGCTGCCTCCACGCTCAAGTCTACCAACGCCTGGTATGTCCAGAACTGGGTCAGCAAGGTAACCCGGGTGGGCAACATCAATTACCCCACCGAGGCGCGCAATGCCGGAATCTATGGCACACTGAGGTTGCTGGTGTCGCTGAAGAAAGACGGCACCATTAAAGAGGTGGCTATCCTTCAGTCTTCCGGCAGCACCGTGCTGGATGATGCAGCAATACGCATTGTCAGGATGGCCGCGCCTTTTGCACCGTTTCCGGACGAAATGCGGAAAGAGGTGGATGAACTCGAAATCATACGTACCTGGTCCTTCCAGCGTCGGGGGCTGACATCCGGATGACAGCATCAAAACACTCTCCCCACAGCTTGCGGCACCATTTTCTGGTTGCATCACCCTATCTCGCGGATCCCCGTTTCCATGGCGGCGTTATTTATATCTGTGAGCATTCCGACGACGGTGCTCTGGGCTTGATGATCAATCACCCGCTGGACATTCACCTGGGCGAGATTCTGGAACAACTGGACATGCCAGGGGGCGAACTGGATCTGCCGGTATTCAGCGGTGGTCCGGTGCAGCCGGAGCGGGGCTTTGTGCTGCATCCCCCCGGAACCAGTTGGCAGAACACGGCAAAGGTCACAGAAGATATTCTGCTGACCACATCCCGCGACATACTGGCAGGGATTGGCCGTAGTGAGGGCCCCGAGGAATATCTTGTGGCCCTGGGCTACTCCGGTTGGAGCGAGGGGCAGCTGGAAGAGGAGCTGGGAAGTAACGCCTGGCTCACTTGCCCGGCCACCACGGAGATCCTGTTTCGTACCCCCTGGGAAGAACGTTACAAGGCCGTACTCAAACTGATCGGCATAGATCTCAACCAGCTCAGTGAATCGGTCGGCCATGCCTGAGACTACCAGTCGCCGGGTTATGGCGTTTGATTTTGGTACCCGCCGGATTGGCGTTGCCGTAGGCCAGGAATTGCTTGGGTCCGGCCAGCCAGTGGCGCTGATTCCCGCCCGCGACGGTATTCCGGACTGGCAACAGATTGAATCCCTGCTTGAGGAGTGGCGCCCGGACCTGGTGGTGGTTGGCCTGCCTCTGAACATGGACGACACCGAAAACGATATGTGTGCCCGGGCGCGAAAGTTCGGCAAGCGCCTGCACGGGCGTTACCACGTGCCGGTCGAGATGGTGGACGAGCGGCTCACCAGCTTCGAAGCCAAGGGCGAAGTGATGGCCGCCGGGGGCAGTCGTGATTTTGGACGTCACGGAGTCGACGACCGGGCCGCGGTGCTGATCCTGGAAACCTTTTTTCAACAGTGAGGACCGAATGACGGCATTGCTTGATATTGATCAGTTGCTTGACCAGATGGAGTCAGGGCTGCGTCAGACGCTGGAGCAAAGGGGCGTGGAATCGCCGGTTCTGATCGGTATCCGTACCGGTGGTGTCTGGCTGGCGGATGTGCTCAGCAAGCGCCTGGGTATCGATGAGCCGTTCGGCGAACTGGACATTTCCTTCTACCGCGACGATTTCAGCCGCATTGGCCTCAATCCCCGGGTCAAACCCTCAAGCCTGCCCTTCGATACCGAGGGTCGGGACATCATCCTGATTGACGATGTCATCATGAGCGGCCGGACCATCCGCGCCGCGATGAATGAGATCTTCGATTATGGCCGCCCAGCCAGTATCATATTGGCCACCCTGATTGACCTCGGCGCCAGGGAACTGCCCATCCAGCCCGACGTGGCTGGCAAGACGATGGCGCTGGAATCCCATCAGCGAGTCAAACTGCGTGGCCCCGACCCGCTCCGCATCGAGCTCCAGGAAGCCGGACAATAAACCTCCGAATCAGATAACAGGCGACCCATGACCGCGAACGACTCTTCCCCGCACCACTTGCAGCTGACCCGGGATGGTCAGTTGCGGCATTTCCTTACCCTCGACGGCCTGGATCAAGCCTTGCTGACCGACATCCTCGACACGGCGGATTCCTTTATCGAGGTGGGGGAGCGCACCATCAAGAAAGTGCCGCTGCTCCGGGGCCGGACCGTGGTGAACCTGTTTTTTGAATCCAGTACCCGCACCCGCAGTACCTTTGAGCTGGCGGCCAAGCGACTGTCTGCGGATGTGCTTAACCTGGACATCAGTACCTCGGCCACCTCGAAGGGCGAATCCCTGTCTGACACGCTGCTGAATCTGGAAGCCATGGCCAGCGACATGTTCGTGGTCCGCCACTCCCAGAGTGGTGCGCCGCATTTTATCGCCGAGAGCGTGACCCCCGGCGTCGCCATTATCAACGCCGGTGATGGCCGTCACGCCCACCCGACCCAGGCCATGCTGGATATGCTGACGATCCGCCAGCACAAGGGACGGTTCGAGGGACTGAAAGTCGCTATCGTCGGAGACGTCTTGCACTCCCGGGTGGCCCGTTCCCAGATCAGGGCCCTCAACGAGCTGGGTGCCGAAGAGGTACGGGTCATTGCTCCCGGGACGCTGCTTCCCAAAGACGTGGAAAGTCTTGGCTGCACGGTTGAATACGATATGAACCGGGGCATGAGGGACCTGGATGTGGTGATCATGCTGCGGCTTCAGAAAGAGCGGATGGAAGGCGCTTTGCTGCCCAGCGAGCGGGAGTTTTACCGGCTGTACGGACTGAACCAGCAGAAACTGGCTCTGGCGCATCCGGAATGCATCGTCATGCATCCGGGGCCCATCAACCGCGGCGTTGAAATTGAGTCGGCGGTGGCCGACGGGCCGCAATCGGTGATTCTGAACCAGGTCACTAACGGCATTGCCATACGGATGGCGGTCATGTCCATGGCCATGGGCGGTCAGGTCGCCGAGCGCCAGCAGAAACTGAGTGAGAGGGGCCAGGCATGAGCAGTGTCAATACATCCGGAAGCAGTCTGAAAATCACCGGAGGCCGCCTGTTCGATGGCCAGGGCGCAGAGCAGGAGAATACCGCACTGTTGATAAGGGATGGCCGTATTGTTGCGATGGGCGAAGCCGCCGCCCGGGAGACAGCCGACGAGACCATCAGCGCAGACAACGGCATAATCACACCGGGGTTTGTCGATCTTTGCTGTAATGTCCGTGAGCCGGGCAACGGTCAGAAAGGTAACATCGCTTCGGAGACCCTTGCCGCGGCCCACGGCGGATTTACCACCGTGTGCGCCTCGCCGGAAACCTCGCCGGTAAACGATTCCAGTGCCGTCACCCACCTGATCCGTGATGGTGCTGCCAGCCGTTCGCCCATCCGGGTTTTGCCCATTGGCGCTATCACCCGGGGCCTTGAGGGCGATCTGCTCAGTGATATGGCTGGCCTGGCCGCAGCCGGCTGTGTTGCCGTGGGTAATGGTTCCCGGGGCGTGCGCAATGCCCGCATATTGCGCCGGTGTATGGCCTACGCCCAGACGTTTGGTTTGACGGTGATGTTCAGCCCCGAGAACCAGGCCCTGGCCGCCGACGGATACGCCCATGATGGCCTGGTGACCTCGCGTTTGGGCCTGCTTGGTATTCCGGAAGTGGCGGAAACCGCTGCGGTGATGGAGATGCTGTTACTGGCCGAGGAAACCGGGGTACGTTTGCACCTCAGCCAGCTCTCCTGCGGTCGCAGTGTTGAAATGCTGGCCGATGCCCGCCGCCGGGGTATTGCGGTCACCGCCGATGTAGCCATGCATCAACTGGTGTTCACGGAGGAGGCGCTTGCGGGCTTTGACAGTCGCTTCCACGTCCGCCCGCCACTGCGTGGCGAGAGCGATCGCAAGGCGCTGATAGCCGGTGTCCGGGAAGGGGTGATTGATGCCATCGTCAGCCAGCATCAGCCTCATGATACCGCCGCCAAGCAGGCGCCCATGGCTGCTACCGAGCCGGGCCTGTCCAGCATCGAGAGTGTGCTCTCGCTGGGTCTGGAGCTGGTGGAAATGAACGAGCTGGCGTTGCCCGACCTGATCCGGGCTCTGACTGCCGGTCCGGCCTCCGTGCTTGGCCGGACCGCGCGTCTGGCGGAGGGCGAAGTCGCCGATATTTGTCTGTTCGATCCCGATGCCTTCTGGACCCCTAGCGCGAAAACACTGGTTTCGGCCGGTCGTCACGCGCCGGTGACGGACCGCGAACTGCCAGGTGTGATCAGGCTCACTTTGAGTGAGGGTCGAAAGGCCTGGCCCCAGCCGGTGATCTGATCCCGGCGAACTGTCTGAAAGTGCGGCAGAGGTTGCGAAACCTCTGTCGACACCATCACAGAATCTCCCCCTGTTGCTGAAAAACCCTTGATGGCAGGCACCTGTGCCAACGTATTCTTGTAGCCGTCGCCCTATGGTCGACCAAGGAAAGCGTGGCCTGGCCGGTCCAGAAACCCAGACCGGCGCCCGACAATAATAACCAGGAGTCATCCCGTGAAATCAGCAAACTTCCCCCAGCGGGTAGCCATGGCGGCTGCCCTCTGTGCCAGTCTGGTCTTTCCCTCAATGGGCCAGGCGCAGGCACAGAATGAGCCTCTGGAACGCAGTTTTTGCGTTTTTGACCCGGTTGGTGCCAATGGCCCCCTGTTTGCCATCACCAAGACCTTTCAGCCGGTTGCCCTGAAAAATGGCATCAAGCTGGATCTTCGCGCCTATACCGATGAAAAGGTGGCTGCCGAGGACTTCAAGGCGGGGCAGTGCGATGCTGTTCTGCTTACCGGCACCCGTGCCCGTGAATTCAACAAGTTCACCGGCAGCCTTGAAGCCATGGGCGCCGTGCCTGGCGAAGAGGAAATGCGCCTGCTGTACAACACCCTGAGCCAGCCCAAGGCCCGGCCGTTCCTGATTGACGGCCCCTACGAAGTGGCAGGCGTGTTCCCTGGCGGCGCCATTTACCTTCACACCCGGGACCGCAGTATCGATTCGGTCGAAAAGCTTCAGGGCAAACGGATTGCCACCCTGGACTACGATCAGGCATCGGTCCGGATGGTTCGCCATGTCGGCGCCTCCGTGGTGGGGTCCAATTCCGCGAACTTTGCCGGTAAGTTCAATAACGGCAGCGTTGACCTGGCTTACGCCCCGGCCGTCGCCTATACCCCGCTGGAGTTATACAAGGGCGTCCAGCCCAACGGGGCCGTGGTCAAATATGCCTTGGGCTACATGAATTTCCAGGTGATCATCCACCGCGACCGGTTCCCCGATTCCGCCGGCCAGATGGTCCGTGACCAGGCGATCAAGCGCATTGATGAGGCGTATGAAATCATTGCCCAGGCAGAGGCGGAGATTCCTGAAGACGTGTGGATGGAGTTGCCGCGGGAAGATACCGCCGAATACGACAAGATGCTGCGCAAGGTGCGGCTGTCGTTACTGGAAGACGGTGTTTACGATGAGCGGGCCATCAAGCTGATGAAGGCGATTCGGTGCCGGGTAGATGCCACCCGTTCCGAGTGTGCCTCCGTCGCCGGTACCTGACACTGGAGTGAATCAGGCCCGCATGAGCGGGCCTGCGGCTGACTAGCGGATTTCGTCTTTCAGTGCCTTCCCGGCCTTGAAGCCCACGGTTTTACTGGCAGGGATGCGAATGGTCTCGCCGGTTTGAGGGTTGCGTCCGTCCCGCGCCTCACGACTGCGGATATTGAAGGTGCCAAAGCCGATCAGGGTGACATCTTCGCCCCGGGAGGCAGCGGCCGACACCTGGTCGGTGAACGCGGTAATCACTTCGCTGGCCTTGTCCCGGGTGAGGCCGGTTCGGTCGGCAATGGCCGCGGCGAGTTCAGGTTTGCGCATCGGATACTCCTTTTATTGTATTTCTGCTGTTTCAGTCTCTGTCCTGGCCGGAATCACAACGATTCACGGTTGCTGCAATCTATAGTGGCTTCCGTCCCATTGTGCAAACCTCCGGGCGGCATCGGTGTGTTTAATTTAGCGTCATTTGCGGCATCGGTCGCATAAAAGCCGGGACTCCTGGGCCATAATGCCCACCTGGTTACAGTCTGTAACAAACCGGTTCATCCGACGGAGTCTGGCCCGCGGGATCGGCGCAGAACTGCATCAGAACAAAAACGCAAAAGGTGAAGAAGGCATGACCCATTTCCGGAATCCCTCCCAAAAGGCGCTTTTGACGGCGCGCCGTGTTCGCAATCTCGTGGCAGCGTTCACGGCCAGCGTGGTTCTGAGCGGCTGTAGTATGGTCAATCACATGATGTACAAGACCACCGGTGATGTGATGCAGGGCTTCTCGCGGAGTCACACGGTACCCTTCCTGATGGAGAGTAACGACCTGGCCATGGGGTGCGCCATGAGCGAGGCGACAGCGCCATTGTTGATGTCCTTTGGCCGAGTCACCAATGAGCCGGACCAGCTTGCGGTGATGCTCTACCTCTCTGCCGGCGGCTGTGCCGAGGAAGAGGCCCGGGAACATGAGCTTGCTGCCCTTGCGGCTCTGCACGCCATGAACGGGAATGCCGCGGAAGATGCCATGATCCGTCAGAAGCGGGCCCATACCCTCGCCGCCCGGCGCTATTACACGGCCTGGCAACACCACAATGCCCATTACGGAAATCCTGCAGATGGCGAATGCCCGGATTTCGATGACGACATGGATGAGTTTATCTACATGGCCGGCCTGCTTTCCGGTCTTCAGGCTCTCAACGCCCAGATTCAGTCCACCTCCTCCATCGGCGTGCCGGCAAACGTGGGTTCCATTGCTGCCCGTGCTACCAGCTGCCTTGATAACGAGAAATGGTGGGGTGCGCCCATGGCTCTGAGGGCAACGGTCTGGGCCATGATTCCCGGTGCCCAGCCAGACGGTGAGGATGCCTTTGAACGGCTGGCCATTGCCGACGAGCAGGGTGAAGCTGCGGGCGTTCGCCTGCCTCATGTTTTCCATGCTATCGCGGCCCTGAACAAGGGGGACGAGGCGATGGTTCGGGAGGTAATCAGGGAACACGCAGAATCCGTCGAGAATACTCCGTCCAACGACGACTGGCGATTCGTGGATGCGATGGCCACCGATATGATCGTCGCGGTGTCTGATCGTTTGTGGGTTGAGAATACCGGGCATCGCACGCCTATGGGTCAGCTCGGTACCTTCTGGGATGACCAGCAGGAAGAGGTTGAAACCATGGATCTGGACGATCTGCTGTAATCACTTCCTACCCAGAGTAATCAGTTATGTCGAAGGGCGGTTTTCATCGGAGCGGGCTGGAGTGGTTTTCATCGCTACCGGCCTGTCTGCTGTTGCTTGCGGTGGTCATCTTCTCCACAAGCAGTGATATCCATAACCAGATGTTGCGCGGAGGCGAGCAGCTCTGGAGTGGCTACTACAAGTTGCGGATGGACCCGGTTCAACCGACCTGTGACCCAAACCGTGATATTGAGGCAGCGGTCGCGGCCGAAATGGCCGCCGATGATTCCGCGGACGACCCCATGGCAGCGTTGCTGGGGGCCGAGGAGAAAGATCCGGACGATGTCCGGATCGCCATCGAACGGGCGGTTGCGGATTGCCGTGAAGCACACCGGAATTTTGAGAACCTCAGGGACCAACTGACACCGGGAGTGAAAGCCTATCGGGCCGTTGAACTCTTTATTGCCGACCTGATTGCCTTCGGTCTGGAGTCCCAGCGCTTCATTCTGGTCATCCTGGTCATGTTGTGTGCGGTAACAGCCACCCTGACCCGGCATCATATCGCCATGCGCGCCATGGAGACACGGCTGGATTACACCGTCTCTCATACCCTGCAAACCATTGCCAACGCCATGTTGTTGGGCTCGAGTGCGATCTTCCGACAATCCAGCCTTAGCTCGGACACGGCGGTCTCATCGGAAGAGCTGTTGCTGCACAATTTCTGGATTATCGGTTTCGCCTGCCTGACCCTGGCCAGCCTGTACCGGCTGTTCCGGGTTCCCGATGACCTTCAGGAGGGCGGCAGCCTGAACAAGGCTTTCCTGGCTGTTCCCCTGTATACCGTGATGTGCCTGATCTCTGGCACCTATTTCGCTCTGATTGGACACGCCTCCGGGATTGGTATCTATCTCGGCAAGATGATGGAACTGTCCGACATGTTCCTGAATGTCGGCCTGTACGTCTGGGTGGGCATGATGCTGAAGCAGACCCGTCTTGCCACCCTGGTGTTCAATGTCTTCCGGCCCTGGCGCATGCCGCCGGAAATGCTGGCGGTTGTAGCGGTTCTGGTTGCCGCCGTGCCCACGGCCTACACCGGAGCGTCCGGCATCTTTGTGATCGCGGCGGGCGCGGTTATCTACAGCGAGCTGCGCGCGGCCGGTGCCCGACGGCATCTGGCCCTGGCAGCCACCGCTATGTCCGGCTCTTTGGGGGTGGTGTTGCGGCCCTGTCTGCTGGTAGTGGTAATCGCCTACCTGAATCGGGAAGTCACAACCGACGAACTGTTCGGCTGGGGTATCTGGGTGTTTGTGCTCACTGCCACCATGTTTGCGATTGTGGCCCTGAGTGTGAACCGCCAGAGCCAGTTCAACCTGGCGCCCTCTGCCGAGGCCTTCCCGGCCATGACACAGGCGCTCAAACCTTTGATTCCCTATGTCCTGGTAATTGCTGCCGTGGTCCTGTTCTACCGTCTGGCACTGGATGTCGGGATGGACGAATTCTCGGCGCCAAGACTGTTGCCGGTGATCATGCTGGCCATCCTCGTCTATGAACATGTCAGCCTGAAAAACCGGAAGGGCAAAGCCTCTGGAGAGATCAACCATCAGGGGCTCGAACGAAGTCTCCGTGGCGCCACCAACGACACAACGGCGGAAATTGGCGCATTACTGCTGTTGCTTGGTCTGTCGGTCAGTATCGGTGGGGTAATCGAGCGGGCTCACCTGATGGAGGCTTTCCCGCAATCGTTTGAAAGTGCCTGGTCGGCCATGCTTTTGATGGTGGTGATTCTGGTGATTTTGGGCATGATCATGGACGCGTTCGGTGCCGTGATCCTGGTGACAGCCACCGTTGCCACGATTGCCTACTCCAGCGGCATACACCCCATCCATTTCTGGATGGTGACCCTGGTGGCCTTTGAACTGGGCTACCTGAGTCCGCCGGTCGCCCTGAACCATCTGTTGACCCGCCAGGTAGTCGGAGAGGCAGAGGTGCTCGCGGCGCAGCAGGAAACGGGGACCTTTTATCAGCGCCACGAGCGTATCATTATGCCGCTGATTGCCATGGGGATCTCTTTGTTGCTGGTGGCCTTTGTGCCTCTGATGTTTTACGCCTGAGGTTTTTGGTGAAATCCCTCAGACTAATGGCGGCGCTCGATCAGTTCCCTGAGCGGTGCGGGCAACAGGCTTCGCAACCGTTCTGAAACCCGCTGCTCGTGCCGCTGCCAGAGAATACCCAGCCACACGATCGCGAGCCCGATCAACGTAAGCGCGATTGGGAATAAAAGGCTGTCCTCGAAGACCTCATAAGCAAGATGGCCAAGGTAACCCGCGATGCCCAGGCCGCCGAACACAACGAATACCCGCCGGCCCAGAATGGCGCCGGCCATGATCATCACCAGATTTATCAGGCAGTAGAACAGCTTGCTCCATTCGTTATCAGACTCCATCAATGAAAGTCCGCTCCAGAACGCCGTGACACCAAAAATGTATAACCAGAACGCAAAATCGCGGCTGCTCTGGTTTCGGATATCCACCCAGAAAGCCAGTAGGACGATCAGGAGACCGAACCACAGCGAAACCCATTTCCTAAGTTCCCAGGAAACGTACTCCGCGCCAAACAGGAAGGGAGCCAGATCCATACTCATGTACCAGAGCGTGACGGCCACCGGCATGACCAGGAAGGGCAACCGGTAACGCCAGAGCATGACTGCGCCTGAAGCCAGAGTGGCCAGTTCCATGAATAACCAGCTCCAGTCGATGTAGCGGTGGTAGTCCCGGTATTCATGGCCGCCCGACCACCAGCCCATGCCGGCCTGAAACCCGAAAACGGCAAGGGGTGTGAGGACAACCACAAAGGTTGCCGTGATCCCCGCGGGAATCTTCTGGTCCAGCCGCTTCAGAAAAAACTCGGTGAGCCACAGGCCGGCACCGGCGTAGACCAGGGCAATCAGTAGCAGACCCCATCCCCCAAGGCTTTCCCACGAGAGGGTCATGAACAGGCTCATGGCCCCGATGGCAATCAGGCCGCCGAAGTAATAGAGGATGTGGGTGAAGCGGAAAGAAGGGGTTTGTTGCTGCTGCTCCGATAAGAACGTCCAGAGCCGCTCAGCCTGTTCGTCCGTGATGATCTGCTTGCTTGCGGCTTGATCGAGAAGACTGCGCTTCAGCTCCATGAGAGTTTCCCCCTCGAAACATTCTTTTTGTCGGAAGCAGTTCAGATCACCGATTGCCCCACATTTTTGAAACCGCGGCATCGGATCCCAGGGTTCCAACGATCAACGAAACACCACCAATCCCGAAGAAAACAAGCACCGGAATCAGGGCACCCAGCTTACCGGTGTAAACCAGCGCGGTTGCTGACACCGTCGCCAGAACGAGGAACAGAGCGCCCACCACGTTAAGCACGGTGCGGTGTGATTCCTTGTAGCTGGGCCCAACCTGTCCGGATTCCAGTGGTTTGAGAATAAACGAGAAGAGCTGGCGCAGACGCTGTTTCATGAAGCCGTTTCCTTGAATGTGTTGCCCCATCATACAAAAAAAGCGCCGTGCTTTCGCAGGGCGCTTTTTTACGTTCAGGAATCGACTTAGCTCAGCTTCGGGCCGGCCTCGACGATGGAATCCGCCACGTCGAACTTCTTGAAGTTTTCGACGAACTGCGCGATCAGTTCCTGGGCCTTGCCATCGTAGTAGTCCGGGCTCACCCAGGTGTTGCGCGGGTTCAGCAGCTCGGTATCCACGCCTGGCACATGCTTGGGCACATCCAGGTTCAGGGTTGGCAGGTGCTCGGTTTCCACATCGTCCAGGTCACCGTTCTGGATCGCGGCGATGATGGCGCGGGTGGTCGGAATGCTGAAACGCTGTCCTTCGCCGTAAGGACCACCGGTCCAGCCGGTGTTCACCAGAAAGACCTTGCTGCCAAACTCGTCCATGCGCTTCATCAGCAGCTCGGCGTAAACGCCGGCCGGGCGCGGGAAAAAGGGCGCACCAAAGCAGGTGGAGAAGGTGGACTTCAGCTTCGAGGAAGAACCCATCTCGGTGGAGCCAACCAGTGCGGTGTAGCCACTCAGGAAGTGATAAGCGGCACCTTCGCGGCTGAGGATGGACACAGGTGGCAGCACGCCAGTCATGTCGCAGGTCAGGAATACGATGTGAGAGGGCTCTCCGGCACGGTTCTCGAGCACGCGCTTTTCAACGTGGTCCAGCGGGTAGGCGCAACGGGAGTTTTCGGTCAGCGATACATCGGTGTAATCTGGCTCGCGGGTTTCCGGGTCGATCACCACGTTTTCGACAATGGCGCCAAAACGGATGGCATCCCAGATGATCGGCTCGTTCTTGCGGGACAGGTCGATGCACTTGGCGTAGCAACCGCCCTCGACGTTGAACACGGTGCCCGGGCCCCAGCCGTGCTCGTCATCGCCGATCAGGTAGCGGTGCGGATCGGCAGAGAGAGTGGTCTTGCCGGTGCCGGAAAGACCGAAGAACAGGCAGGTCTCGCCGTCTTCACCCACGTTCGCGGAACAGTGCATGGGCAGCACGTCCTTCTCTGGCAGCAGGAAGTTCTGCACCGAGAACATGGCCTTCTTCATTTCACCGGCGTAGTGCATGCCGGCCAGCAGAACCTTGCGCTTGGCAAAGTTGATCATCACGCAGCCATTGCTGTTGGTGCCGTCGCGCTCGGGCACGCACTCGAAGTTGGCGGCGTTCAGGATCTGCCACTCCTGCTTGTCGGCCGGGTTATAGCTTTCCGGTCGGATAAACAGGTTGCGGCCGAACAGGTTCTGCCACGCGGTCTCGGTGGTCATTTTGACCGGCAGGTAGTGCTCGGGGTCGGAGCCGACATGAACGTGAGACACGAACTGGTCTTTTTCGGCGATGTAGGCTTCAACACGGTCCCAGAGGGCGTCGAACTTTTCGGCGTCGAAGGGACGGTTGATCGGACCCCAGTGGATATCGTCCGAGGTGCTGGGCTCCTCGACAATATAGCGGTCCATGGGAGACCGGCCTGTACGGTCACCGGTCTTTACAACCAGGGAACCGTTGGATGCCAGCTGGCCTTCTTCACGTGCCAGTGCAACCTCAACCAGTCGTGCTGTACTCAGATCATTATAAGTGCTGCTCACTTCGACCTCGCCCTCGGGATGTCTTAGTGATTGCTCAGGCCGCCCCCCAAAATTGACGGAAATCTGAGCAATCGAGTCAATTCAGGCGCGCTATTATGCCAGAGACGCCGGTAAAAAACGACTGCCCTGAACCCCTTGCTATCAGCGGTTTCCCGGCCAATCGAACGTGCTTCTAGTGTAGCGTATGACCGGTGAAAAGATGATCAATATCATTTCTATCGAAGCGATAGTGAGCGTGGCAAAACTGGCAGTCCATCTCGATGGATCCCTGTTCTTCCAGAATGCTGTAGCATTCTTCGCGGCCAATGGCCTCCAGGGCGCCGAGGGTGCGCTCCCTTGAGCAGCTGCAGCGGAAGGCGACCGGTTCGGCGTCGAACAATCGAACGGTTTCCTCGTGGAACAGTCGATGGAGCAGGGTTTCACTATCCAGTTCCAGCAACTCGGCGGCTTCCACGGTCCGCGCCAGGTGGTTAACCCGATCCCAGAGATCTTCGTCTTCCTCGGAGGCGCCCGGCAGGCGCTGGAGCATCAGGCCAGCGGCGCCGTTTTCATCGGCAAAAAGGAACAGGCTGGTGGGAATCTGTTCCGAGCGTTCGAAGTATTCCTCAAGGCAGCCGCCAAGTGTCTCTTGATCCCGGGGCACGACGCCCTGGTAGCGATTACCCCGGTTCGGCGTAATGGTAATGGCCATCCGGCCTTCACCGAGCAGATTATGAAAACTGTCTTCGCTGACGGCGTGCTCGTCAAAACGGGCCAGACCACGGATGTGCCGGTCGTGGCTGCATTCTGCCATCAGAGTGCGTAACGGGCCTTCTCCCTGCGCCTGAACGGACAGCGTGCCCTCAAATTTCAGGGTGCTGCTCATCAGGATGCTCGCCACCAGGGCTTCGCCGAGGAGCTCGCGGACCGTGTCCGGATAGGGCGCCTGGCTGCCGATTTCCTGGTAGCTGTCGGCCAGCCGCACCCAGGCTCCCCGCACCTGGCTATGTTCAAAAATAAAGCGCTGGAACTGGTCGCGGGATGCCATGTTGTCTCTCCTGAATGCTGAATGCCGGTCGTTGCAAGTTGACTGAGGGCGGGGGTGTTAAAAAGTGTTCAGAGGCCGTTCTGTTCGCGGAAGCGCTGGATATCCCTTCGGTCTTTCTTTGAAGGGCGTCTGGCCGGAGGGAGTTGCGCTGCCTGCATGGTTTTTCGTTGCCAGGCCATTTCTTCGCGTTTCTTGGCGCTCTCTTCCGTCTCGTGGTAGAGCTTCTGGGCTTCGGGCGCGCCACGGCGGCGGTCGCTGATGTCATCGACAATGACAACCTTCTCCTGCCAACCCAGACGCAGCGTGAGTTTCGCGCCGGCTTCCACCAGCTTGCCGGGTTTGCAGCGCTGGCTGTTGTAGTGGACCTTGCCTCCTTCGATCGCTTCCTTGGCCAGGGAGCGGGTTTTGTAGAAGCGGGCGGCCCAGAGCCATTTATCCAGTCTTACCCTTTGGTCGTCAGCAGTTGATGCCGTCATGTCTCCTCACCTGATGGGCTTATACGCCAATTATAACCCTGTCATCGGCCGGATGGCAGGGGTGACCGCTGGCGAAGGGCCGGGAGAACTTCGTCGAAGTGATGGATGCAGGGGATTTCCGGGTGCCGTTGGCGAGCCTCCTGCTGACTGTCCGGCGCCAGTACCGCAAGGCACTGGGCAATGCCGGCTGCCAGGGCACTTTCCAATACCGGGAAACTGTCGTCGACCATCAGGGTGCTGTCGGCCTCATAGGGCGTTACCTTCTGGAGATCCTGCCAGAATGATGGGTCTTCCTTGGGCTTGCCTAGCTGATGGCTGGAGACTATGGCATCCACCCGTGTGTCCAGGCCGGTTCGTTTCAGCTTCAGGGCCAGAGGGTCGGGGTGACAGTTGGTGACAATCACCGAGTGAAGCCCGGATTGCCTCAGGGCATCGAGAAAATCCGTTACGTGAGGACGGTATCCGATCCGGTCGCCCACCTCTGCTTTCAGCCCGGTAATGTCCAGGGACAGGCGCTCGCTCCAGTAATCGGTGCAATACCAGTTCAGTGAGCCGCGCTCGGCCATGATCATCGGGATCAGTCGGTCTTTCGCTTCCTGGGGATGAAGGTCATAGTGCTCGGCGTACCGAGCTGGTAGATGCTCGAGCCAGAAGTGGTTATCGAAATGCAGATCCAGAAGTGTCCCGTCCATATCCAGGAACACGGTGTTAAGCGAGGACCAGTCAACCATAAACAAAAACAGCCTGAAGAATTTGCTTCAGGCTGCCGCAGTTCTCTCGTCGGGGCAAGCCGTGATAGTACGGAGGCGCGCCCGATGGAGTCGGATCAGTTGCTGGTCTGTACCGTTTCGGGTTTCTTACCGGTGCGGGTACATCCCAGGCAGCGCACGAATGTCGCCTTGGCAGGCCCCATGACCAGAACCTCACCGGCTTCGTCGGCGTTGCCGCCCAGCAGGGAGAAGGGCAGGGATACCAGGTAGACAGCGCCGCCCACAATGGTGGTTGCCAGCAGGGCCGGACGAACAAAAATCGCATCGCCGGTCATGGCCAGCGCTGACGGGGTTTCATCCACGGCCTGGGCGTGTCCGAGAGAAGAGAATGCCATCAGGCAGGCCGCCACAGTGGCCACCAGAGTGCGTGAAATCTTGCGGGTCATCGTACTGTCTCCTGAGCTTTTTGGCCCTAAATACCGCCCCATTGTATACCTTGGGCGTAAATCCTCTGTTAACTATGAATCATATTTGCGCATTTTCAAACGATTTTTCGTTGCTGAATGTGCCTTCTCGTAAGCGTTCAGCGCTGGCAACGTGGGCAGTAAACAGTGGATCGGTTGTTCATTCGGATTTCTTTCAACGTCGTCCCGCACTCTTTGCAGGGCTGTCCGCCGCGACCGTAGACCAACAAAGATTGGGCAAAGTAGCCGGGCTTGCCGTCGCTGTTCACAAAGTCCCGCAGGGTGGTTCCGCCCATCAGGATAGCGGCACTGAGCGTTTCCCGGATGGCTTCGGCCAGCCTGTGATAGCGGTCGAGGCTGATTCTTCCTGCTTTTCGGCGGGGATGGATGCCGGATTTGAACAGGGCTTCATTGGCGTAGATGTTGCCTGCGCCAACCACGACCTGATTATCCATGATGAAAGACTTGACTGGCGTGTTCTTGCCGCGGGAGAGGCGGAACAGGTGCGCACCATTGAATTCGGGAGCCAGGGGTTCGGGGCCGAGATGGCTGATCAGCGGGTGCTCTTCGGCAGAGTCGGCCCAGAGCCAGCAGCCAAACCTTCGGGGATCATTGAATCGCAGGATTACCCCGGATTGTAATGCCAGATCGATATGATCATGGGTCAGCGGTGGTGTGTTGTCGGTGATGATGCGCAGGCTGCCCGACATGCCGAGGTGAACAATGACCGTGCCCTGCATCATATTAAGGAACAAATATTTGGCACGCCGATCAACATTCTCTATGCGCTGGCCTTCCAGGCGTTCTGCCAGATCGGCAGGAACAGGCCAGCGCAGGCTGCCATTGCGCACGGTAACCCGGGTGATGGTCTCGCCCTCGCAATAGGGTGCAATGCCGCGACGGGTGGTTTCTACTTCTGGCAATTCTGGCACGGACGGGAATCTCCGGTGGAAAACGCATAAGTGTAATCAGTAACAATTTTGCATCCAAATGCTGTTGTTGTGGCTTACAGCTGTAAGCTAAAGTGGCTGAGTTGGCCATGGGCCAAAGATAATGATTTTGAGGATTAGCTATGTGGTTTAATGGTCTTCTTGACCTGTCGGTGATGCAGCTCATTCTGGTCACCCTCGGAATGACACACGTCACGATTGTCAGTGTAACGCTCTATCTGCATCGCCATTCGGCGCATAACTCGCTGGACCTGCACCCGGTATTGAAGCACTTCTTCCGGTTCTGGCTGTGGTTGACCACCGCCCAGAACACCAAGGAGTGGACGGCTATCCACCGCAAACACCACGCCAAATGCGAAACCGAAGAAGATCCCCATAGCCCGGTGGTGTTGGGTATTCGCAAGGTTCTGTTCCAGGGTGCAGAGCTCTACGCCGAATCCGCGACCCCGGAAACGCTCGAACGCTACGGCCAGCGGACCCCGGAAGACTGGGTGGAGCGGAACGTGTACAGCCGCCATAAAATGCTGGGCATCGCTTTGATGGCGGTCATCAACCTTGCGCTGTTCGGTGTTCACGGCATCTGGATCTGGGCAGTACAGATGATGTGGATCCCGGTTTGGGCGGCCGGCGTTGTGAACGGAATTGGTCACTGGATGGGTTACCGGAACTACGAGTGCGCCGACAACGCCCGCAACATCAGTCCGCTGGGCCTGCTGATTGGCGGCGAAGAGCTGCACAACAACCACCACACCTACCCGAACTCTTCCAAGCTGTCCCGTCGCTGGTTCGAGGTGGATATTGGCTGGGGCTACATCCGTCTGTTCCAGTTGTTCGGCATGGCCAAGCCCAAGGGCTATCGTCCCATTGCTCATCATGTGCCGGGTAAACTCGAGGTTGACGTAGAAACCGTTCAGGCGATTGCCAACAACCGGTTCGACATCATGCGTCAGTACCGCAAGCGCGTCATGGAGCCGGTGTTGCGTCAGCAGAAGTCTCTGATGGACGACGAGATTCGGCCGCGGTATCGGAAGCTCAAGCAGTTGCTTTCTCGTGAGATTACGCTGATCCACCCCAAGGAAAAAGAAACCCTTGAATCGGTACTGGAGCGCAACGCGGTGCTGCGCCAGATCTACGAGAAGAGCCATGAACTGCAGGCGCTCTGGCGTCAGCGTGGGCTCAAGCCCCAGGACAAGCTCAACGCGTTGATGGAGTGGTGCCGGGAGGCGGAAGCCAGCGGTATCCGGTATCTTGAGGAGTTCGCCGAGCACCTTCGGGCATACTCGCTGCGCCCTGCTGTCTGAGACAGTCAGGTCGCTGAACAAGGGGTTGGGTGAGCGCGTTCACCTGGCCCTTTTTTCTTTCAGGCCCCTTGCTATTCCGGGTCTATGGCTTTTCGGAAAAGGCAGTAGGTGACCTGCCCCGCGCTTTTTTGCCGATGCAGATGCCATGACCCAGGCACTGCCGGTGTTGGCAATTCGCTCTCGTGTTCCACGTAAACCCAGCCGCCGGATTTAATCCAGCCCTGCTCATCCAGTAATGGAAACAGTTTCTCCAGCCAGCCCTGTCGGAACGGTGGGTCCATGAAAACGATGTCGAACGGCGGCCGGTTTCTCTGACGCAGGTAGCTCTCGACATCTGCGCACACCACGTCTCCGGTGTCAGACTTCAATAACCTGAGGTTGTCCCTGAGTGCCTTGGCCAGGGCAGGCGTATGATCCACTAGTGTCGCGCCTGCGGCACCTCTGGACAGTGCTTCCAGGCCAAGCGCGCCGGAGCCGGCGAACAGGTCGAGACAATCACTGCCTGCCAGGTGAAAGTTAAGCCAGTTGAACAGGGTTTCCCGGGTGCGGGCGGGGGTTGGTCGCACACCACCGGCATCCGGAAAACGCAGTTTCCGGCTGCGCCAGTCACCGCCGATAATGCGCAGTTCGCCGGTGCTGTTATTAGCGGGTGCGGCCCCGGTACCGCGACCGGTCGGGTTTCTTTTCGAAATGCTGTGGCTAGTGGATTTTCGGCGCGCCATCGTCGCAGCTCCGGGACTGTGCGGGGTTCTGGGTATCTGCGCGCATCTTACCGGAAACCGGGCCCCGCGCGATAATCCGGGTGGCCCTCACTTCATCGGGACAGTCTGCTAGAATGTCGGCTTTCTTTGTCCCGCCCATTCAGACTGATGGATTGACTTTTATGACGGCAGAGTGGATTTCAATCGGCCTTCTGGCCCTTCTTGTGTTTGTATTTGTTCTGGATATCGCCGGAAACCGCAGCCGGGCACCGCGCCCGAAGCCGGTGCCGCAGCGCAAGCCAGAGGTTGCCAGAGGGGCGGCACCGGAGCCGGAAAAAGCCGAGAGCGAAACGCCTGCCACTCCCGAGCCGCAACCAGAGTCGGTGGCTGAACCAGAGCCGGCCCTGGAGCCTCAGCCCGCAGAAGAGCCCCAGAAAGCACCGGAACCCGAGCCTCAGGTCAGCGTTTTCGAACGCATCAAAAAGGGATTGGGTAAGACCCGGGCGAGCCTGACCGGTGGTCTGTCAGACCTGTTCTCCCTGAGCAAGAAAATTGATGAGGACCTGCTCGAGGAAATCGAAACCACGCTGTTAATGGCGGATGTTGGCGTTACCGCCACTTCTAAGATCATTGAATCGCTCACCGAAAAACTTGAGCGCAATCAGCTCAAGGACGGTGAGGCCCTGCGACAGGCGTTACGGGATGAATTGCACGGGCTGCTGAAGGATGTGACCAAGCCCCTGGAAATCGATTCCGGCAAGACCCCCTACGTCATCCTCATGGTGGGCGTGAACGGCGTGGGCAAGACCACCACCATCGGCAAGCTCACCAAGAAATTCCAGAACGAAGGCAAATCGGTCATGCTGGCCGCCGGCGATACCTTCCGTGCTGCGGCGGTCGAGCAGTTGCAGGTCTGGGGTGAGCGCAACAATGTGCCGGTGGTGGCACAACACACCGGTGCTGACAGCGCCTCGGTGATTTTCGATGCCATCCAGTCAGCCAAATCCCGTGGCGTTGATGTCGTGATCGCCGATACCGCCGGTCGTCTGCAGAACAAGGATAACCTGATGCAGGAGCTGGAGAAGGTGGTCCGTGTGATGAAGAAACTGGACGAATCTGCGCCCCACGAAGTCATGCTGGTGCTGGATGCGGGCACCGGCCAGAACGCGCTGAGCCAGGCGCAGGTGTTCCAGCAGGCTGTGGGCGTGAGTGGCATTACATTGACGAAACTGGACGGCACGGCCAAAGGCGGTATTGTGTTTGCCATTGCCCGTCAGTTGCAGTTGCCGATCCGGTTTATCGGTGTTGGTGAGCAGGTGGATGATCTGCGCAGCTTCGATGCCGAAACCTTTGTGGATGCCCTGTTTGACGAATAGCCCGGAATCCAGCCGCGCGGAAACCGCCCATGATTGAGTTTCGCCAGGTCACCAAGCGTTATGACAGTGATCATACCGCCCTGCGTCAGGTCAACTTTGGCCTGGAGCGAGGCGAGCTGGCGTTTCTGACCGGCCATTCCGGTGCGGGTAAGAGTACCCTGCTGAAACTGATCATGGTGATGGAGCGCCCCAGCGCCGGTGAGGTGGTGGTAGGTGGACAGGTTCTGAACCGCTTGCCCCGTCGCCAGATCCCCTACATTCGCCGCCACATTGGTGTGGTCTTCCAAAACCACCAGCTGCTCTTTGACCGTACCGTGTTCGACAACGTTGCCATGCCGCTGGAAGTCATGGGTGCCTCGCCGAGAGACACGGGCCGGCGTGTACGTGCTGCCCTGGACAAGGTGGGGCTTCTCCAGAAGGAAAAAATGAACCCGATGCAGCTCTCCGGCGGTGAGCAGCAGCGCGTCGGTATTGCCCGGGCGGTGGTCAACAAACCCCCGGTACTGCTGGCGGATGAGCCGACAGGTAACCTGGACCCGGCGCTGTCCGCCGACATCATGAATTTGTTTGGGCAGTTCAGCCAGGTGGGCGTTACCGTGTTGATCGCAACCCACGATATTGCCCTGATCAATGAGATGGGGCGGCGAACATTGAAGCTGGATCATGGTCGCCTGGTTGCTGGCGGCACCTCGGTTATTGGCGGAGGTGTCAGTGGCCGCTGATCCGCGTAAAAAGCCGCAACCTGCACGAGGCGCCAACAAGGCCCGGTCGCCCTGGCGTGAGCAGGCTGAGAGCTATTTCACCCATCATCGCAAGGTTGCCGAGGATAGTGCCCGGCGTCTCTGGCGCAATCCGGTGGCCAGTTTGATGACCTGGACCGTGATGGGCGTTGCCCTGGCCTTGCCGGTGGCGCTGCTGTTGCTGCTCACCAGTCTCCAGGGCGTAAGTGCGGGCTGGGAGAGCAGTGCCCGGGTGACCGCTTACATTGAGCTGACTGTGCCGCTTGAGCGGGCACGGGTGTTGAGCAGTGACATTGCCAGCGACGGCCGGGTGGCCGGTGTCGAGCTGGTTGATCGGGACCAGGCCCTGGAAGAATTTCGGGCCTCATCGGGCCTGGAAGATGCCCTGGATTATCTCGAAGACAACCCTCTGCCACATACCCTGCTGATTACCCCTGAGGAAGGCGCCCGTTCCACCGAAGGGGTGGAAGGCCTTGTTCGGTTTATCGAAGGTATGGAAGGCGTCGAGCGGGTTCAGGTGGACCTCGGCTGGTTGCAGCGTCTGAACGCCATGACGGATCTTCTGGCCCGTGCGGTCTGGGCACTGGCGATTCTGCTGGCTGCTGCGGTTGTACTGGTGATCGGCAACACGGTCCGTCTTTCGATTGAGAGTCGCCGGGACGAAATTCTGGTTGCGAGACTGGTGGGCGGAACGGACAGCTTTGTCCGCAGGCCCTTTCTGTACACCGGCGCATGGTTTGGGCTCGGTGGCGGGATTGTGGCGCTGATTCTGTTGCAGTTGTCTCTGTGGTGGCTCAGCGGGCCCATAGAGCGGCTGGCAGGTCTGTATCGGAGTGATTTTTCCCTCGACGGTTTGCAGTTTGATGGGGCACTGGCGTTGATAATTGTTGCGATGCTGCTAGGCTGGCTGGGCGCCTGGGTCGCTGTGAAACGTCATCTGGATGACATGGAGCCGGGTGATATTGCCGGAGGCGGATGATCCGGATAGCGGGAAAACCGTATTGAAGAAACAGCTTCTGCTGGCGTAATTTCGAAGCCAGCAAAGCCAAGGTGAAATTTTCAGGTAGTTGATTTAGAACGTTTTACTGGAGATTTCGGGAACTTTCAGAGTTCTTGGCGGTCCAAAAAGTAGTTGGTATATTTAAGGGCCGTCGGGTTCGGAGGTTAGAGCATGGGTACGAGTTTACAACTGGTTGACAGACTGGTTCCGGGTCAGAATCTCGAGTCTTACATTCAGGCTGCGAGCCGCATCCCGGTGCTCACAGTGGACGAAGAACGGGAGCTGGCTGAAAGGCTCCATTATGAGGGCGACGTAGAGGCCGCCCGTCAGCTGGTTATGTCTCACCTGCGCTTTGTGATTCACATTGCCCGGAGCTATTCGGGTTATGGTCTGGCTCAGGCGGATCTGATTCAGGAAGGTAACGTTGGCCTGATGAAGGCGGTCAAACGGTTCAATCCGGAATACGGTGTGCGCCTGGTGTCCTTTGCCGTTCACTGGATCAAGGCAGAGATTCACGAGTTTATTCTGCGCAACTGGCGGATTGTGAAAGTGGCCACTACAAAGGCCCAGCGCAAGTTGTTCTTCAATCTGCGCAGCCAGAAGAAGAAGCTTGCCTGGCTCAGCCATGATGAGCTGAACGCGGTTGCAGAAGATCTGGGTGTTGAGCCACGGGTGGTCCGTGAAATGGAAGGCCGACTGGCTTCCCAGGATACGGCGTTCGATGGTCCGCAGGACGACGATGACGATAACGCTTATCAGGCACCGGCGTATTATCTGGAAGATGCTCGCAGCAATCCGGCCACTCAACTGGAGAACGCCGATTGGTCCGACGATTCCAACGGCAGGCTGATGCAGGCTCTGGAGCAGCTGGATGAGCGCAGCCAGGATATTCTTCGGGAGCGCTGGTTGTCCGAAAGCAAGTCGACGTTGCATGAGTTGGCGGACAAATACGGCGTGTCGGCGGAGCGCATCCGGCAGCTTGAGAAAAATGCGATGAAGAAGATTCGCATGCAGATGGTTGAGGCGGCCTGACTAGGCGGCCCAATCCCGCGACTGAGTCGTTAAAACGCCACCACCGGTTCCGGTTGGTGGCGTTTTTGTTTGTATAATCGGAAACTTTACCCTGGGGGCAGAAGCGATTGGGTGGGCCTTTCCAAAACACGCTGTGAATACGTCCATGTACGCTCGGCTCCGCCATCCATGGCTCCGCACGGTTTTGGAAAGGCCCACCCAATCCCTTCTCGAACCTTTGTGCAGAGGCCCAAAGAATGACTAATAAACTTCCTCATATCACATTTCTCGGCATCGGCCTGATGGGTGCGCCCATGACCCGTAACCTCCTGAACGCGGGCTTTCCGATGACCCTTTGGAACCGAACGGCCAGCAAGTGCGAGCCCTTTGCTTCTGAAGCAGCCATTGCCAAATCCCCGGCGGAGGCGGTTGCCAATGCCGATGTGGTGATCACCATGCTGGAGAACAGCGATGTGGTGGAGCAGGTGCTGGTGAAGCAGGGGGCTCTTGAGGCCCTGAAGCCGGGGGCGCTGGTGATTGATATGAGCTCGATCCAGCCTTCTGTGGCCCGAAGGCATGCTGAGTTGGCGGCGGAGCGGGGTGCCGGCTATGTGGATGCGCCGGTGTCCGGAGGTACTGTAGGTGCTGCGGAAGCTCGCCTGAGTATCATGGCGGGTGGTTCCGAAACCGATGTCGATCGTGCTAGGCCGGTGTTTGAGGCGCTCGGCAAATGCACCCCTATCGGGCCTGTGGGTTCAGGGCAATTGGCGAAGTTGGCCAATCAGGCTATCGTTGGAATCACCATTGGTGCCGTGTCCGAGGCGCTGTTGCTTGCGGCGAAAGGCGGTGCGGATCCATCGGCCGTCCGGGAGGCCTTGCTGGGTGGGTTCGCCGGTAGCCGGATTCTGGAGCTGCATGGGCAGCGGATGATCGACCGTGACTTTGCCCCCGGTGCGCCAGCACGGATTCAGCTCAAGGACATGCGGATGATCCTGGATGAGGCCCGGGCGGAAGGGCTGACCCTGCCCCTGGCCCAGCAGACTCACAACGAGTACCTGTCGCTGGTGGCGAATGGCCACAGTGATGTCGACCATAGCGGCCTGTTGCTGGAGCTGGAGCATCTGAACGGTGCCCTGCTTGGCTCCCTTGGCCGCGGCCCGAAGGAGTAATCACGCCATGCCCCGTTTTGCTGCCAACCTGTCGATGCTGTTTACGGAAGTGGATTTCCCCGAGCGCTTCGCCATGGCCCGGGCCGCCGGTTTTGAGGGGGTGGAGTATCTGTTCCCTTACGCCTACCCCAAAGACCTGCTCAAGGATCTTCTGAACGACAACAAACTGTCCCAGGTGTTGTTCAACCTGCCGCCCGGCGACTGGGATGCTGGGGAGAGGGGTATCGCCTGCCTGCCGGACCGGGTTGAGGAGTTCCAGGCCGGCGTGGATCAGGCGATCGACTATGCCAAAGCCCTGGGCTGTCGGCGGCTAAACTGCCTGGCGGGCCTGAAACCCGATCATGTCTCAGATGAGATTGCCTGGAACACGCTGGCGAACAATGTCGCCTGGGCAGCCCCCAGGCTTGCGGAGGAGGGTATCACCCTGTGTCTGGAAGCCATCAATTCGCGCGTGGACATGCCAGGCTTTGTTCTGGATACCTCCGGCAAGGTACTTGCGTTGATTGAGGAAGTGGATGCGGACAACGTGCGCCTGCAGTACGACCTTTACCACATGCAGATTATGGAAGGGGATCTGGTGCGCTCCATGGAGTGCCTGTTGCCCTGGATCGGCCACATTCAGTTTGCCGACAACCCCGGCCGACACGAGCCCGGTACCGGGGAGATTAACTTTTCGAATGTTTTTGCGGCCATCGATGCCATGGGGTATGACGGCTGGGTAAGCGCGGAATACCGGCCTACCGGGGCAACGGGCGACAGTCTTGGCTGGTTTTCAGGCAAGCTCTGACCGTCGCCATTGGCGACACCCTCTTACAAGATCGTAACTGGCCGGGTTGCCAACTTCTTCGTACCCTTGTCCTATCTGTAATCCGCTATCGGGAGGAGAACCGGTGAAAGCGCTGGTAATCGAAGACGATCAGGACGTTGCAAATTATCTTGTCAAAGGGCTGAAGGAATCCGACTTCGTGGTCGACCACGCGGCCGATGGCAAGGAAGGCATGATGATGGCGGCCAGCGAAGATTACGACATCATGATTGTAGATCGCATGCTTCCCGGCATGGACGGTCTCTCCATTATCAAGACCGTGCGGGCGACTGGAAACCAGGTGCCGGTTTTGATTCTCAGTGCCCTGGGTGATGTAGACGACCGTGTTGAAGGTTTGCGAGGCGGTGGCGACGATTACCTGACCAAGCCGTTTTCGTTCACCGAACTGTTGGCTCGGATCGAATCCCTGGTTCGTCGTAATCGCCAGTCCGCAGAGACCGAAACGGTATTGCGGGTGGCGGATCTGGAAATGGATCTTCTGGCGCGGACTGTCAAGCGGGCCGGACAGAATATCGATGTCCAGCCCCGGGAATTCCGTTTGCTGGAGTACCTGATGCGTAATGCCGGTCAGGTGGTGACCAGGACCATGCTGTTGGAGAAGGTCTGGGATTATCATTTTGATCCCCAGACCAACGTGATTGATGTGCACATCAGCCGGCTGAGAGCCAAGATCGACAAGGAATTCGATACACCCTTGCTGCAGACCATCCGGGGTGCAGGGTACATGTTACGTGAAACTGCTTAGCCAGCTCAGGACATCATCCTTCCAGCTAGCCCTGCTGTACATGGTGGTGTTTGCCACCTCGGTATTCCTGTTACTGGCCTTTATCTACTGGCGTACGGCGGGCTTCATGACCGCCCAGACCGACGAAACCATCGAGGCGGAAATCGCCGGTCTGGCGGAGCAGTATCGTGGCCGTGGTGTGAACGGCCTGATCACTATTATCCGTGAGCGTGTTGCCCGCGACCCCAACGCCAAATCCATCTACCTGCTGACGACCGACGATTTCCTCAAGCTGGCCGGAAATATTGAAACCTGGCCGGAAGGCAGTCGTTCCGAAAGTGGCTGGATCAATTTCACCCTGAACGAATCGGTGGGCTGGAACGGGCCCGAGCGTCTGGCCCGAGCCCGCATCTTCGAGGTGCAGGGTGGCATGCGCCTGCTTGTGGGGCGCGATGTCGACGAACTTACCAACCTGAAGCGGGTGATCGAAACCGCCATCAACTGGGGAATGGGAATCACCCTTGCCTTGGCGTTACTCGGTGGTTTCTTGATGAGCCGAAGTACGACCCGGCGCATCGAGGTTATCAACAACACCTCCCGCCGGATCATGAACGGCCATCTGTCCCTGAGAATTCCAACTCGTGGCACCGACGATGATTTTGACCAGCTGGCGGAAAACCTGAACCAGATGCTGGACCGGATTGTGTACCTGATGGAAGGCATCCGGCACGTCTCCGACAGCATTGCCCACGATTTGCGTACCCCCCTGACCCGACTGCGCAACCAGCTGGAAAACACACTGATGTCGGTGGATAACGATGAAGCAAGGGAGCAGGCGGGCCGCGCAGTGGCGGAAGCCGACCAGTTGCTGGCCACCTTCAACGCTCTGTTGCGCATCGCACGTTTGGAAACCCGCGGCAATACCGCAGACATGAAACCTGTGCCTCTGGACGAGCTGGTTGCGGATGCCTGCGAACTCTATGAAGCCCTGGCCGAGGACAAAGACCAATCGTTTGAACAGGATCTGCAAAGCGGTGTGAAGATCGAGGGTGACCGGGACCTCCTGTTCCAGATGGTCAGCAACCTGATTGATAATGCCATCAAATACACGCCTGAACACGGCGTTATCGGCGTCTCGGTTCGGCGGGAAGATTCAGAAGCTGTCTTCGAAGTTCGCGACAGTGGCATCGGTATTCCCGATGCGGAGAAAGACCAGGTTTTCCAGCGCTTCTACAGGGTGGGCAAGAGCCGTTCGTTACCGGGGAACGGGCTGGGCCTGAGCTTGGTGAGCGCTGTTGCGGAAATCCACCAGGGCCGGATCGTTTTGAGCGATACTCATCCGGGAGAAGAGTCGCCGGGGCTGACTGTGGCTGTAAAGATCCCTGCCTTTAGCGAGGCCCGAAAACGCATTCGAGCGACCCAGGCAGAGCAGTCGGCAGATTCAGCGGCCGGGGAAACCCAAGCCGCCTCTCAATCCACCGGCGTGAAGACTCACTGACTGGCGCGGAACCGGTTGATCTTCGAAAGCACCGGGCCGATCAGCGCATCTTTGCGGGATTCGATCTCGTGGGTAATCTTCTCAAATTGCGAACGGCGACGATTTACCCGTACCTGAATGCTGTCCCATTCGCCTTCCAGATGCTTCTGTTCTGCCGCCAGGAAAGCCGCGATGTTGTGCCGGTTGACCTTGCCGGTGATTCCGTACTGATCCAGACGATAGCCAAGGGCATCCACGCCATTGAGAGCCATATTCAGCAGCGTTTCGGTATTCATGTTGATTTCTCCAAAAGTGGAATCTGCAAAAACGTATAACGCCAACGCTATGCTTCGTTCCTAGAGTCTGCAACCTAATTCCGGGTGCCAGCGTTCATCGATACCCTGACTAAAAGGTAATTCCTCGGCCACGATGGTGTAACCAACGGTGTGCATAATTGAAACTGTAGCTTTGGAAGCCTGCAGATTTGTTGCTTGCTTCTCCCTCCAGCACAGCGCTAGCCTTACCCCGTTTTTACGGGGTTTTTTTATGCCCTGAATTTTTCTGATTTCCAGCTGCAGAGGACGTTGCGAGACCAATGAGTCAGGTTCCCGGTATTGGTGGCCCGCGCCCCAGATACATCACGCCCGAGGGCGAACAGGCCCTGCGGGAAGAATTGCAGCATCTCTGGAAGGTGAAACGCCCCGAGGTCACCCAGGCCGTACGTGAAGCTGCTGCCCTTGGCGACCGGTCCGAGAACGCGGAATACATCTACGGCAAGAAGCAGTTGCGGGAAATCGATCGCCGGGTCCGCTTCCTGAGCAAACGCCTGGAAGAGTTGACGGTTGTTGACCGATTACCGGATGACCGTAACAAGGTGTTTTTCGGCGCCTGGGTGACGGTGGAAGACGAGGAGGGCGAAGAACAGACCTATCGTTTGGTCGGCGCGGATGAGTTCGATCTGACCAAAGGTTATCTCAGCATCAACTCCCCCCTGGCCCGGGCGCTGATTGGCAAACGCCTGGACGACGAGGTGAGCGTTCGCACCCCCGAAGGCTGGAAGTCGGTGTTCGTGGTGGGTATTCGCTACCAGGCGCCTGAAGACGACTAGTGAATGATGTCACAAAATTGGCGAGTGCCCGGGCAGTTTGACGGATTTGTCGATAAACTGATCAAAATTTGTCACAACTGGTCGCAGACAGGATTGTCTGCCGGGGAAATGCCATGGGTAAGCGTGGAAAAGTCGGAATCGTTCAGCGCAGGATAAGCAGTCCGCTGGTGTTGGTGGGGCTTGTCGCGGCGTGGGCCGTTGCAGGTGGGGTGTTTGCCCAGAGCGACAATCAGGAAAGCGCTTTCCAGTACGAAGAGCGATCTACCATTCACACCATCCAGCTGAATTCCATGGAGGAGGAAACTCTGGCCAATACGGTCATTGAAGGTGGTCTGACAGCTCCGGCTGCGGGCGTACCGCTCAAGCCAAGGGTCGAAGACGACTTTTACCTGGATCCGCTTGGTCTTCGCCCCGGTGACAGCCGCACGGACCTTGGCCGCTCACAGATCCCGGTGGAGTTCCGTTTCAGCAATCCAAAATCCATTCCCGGGCAGACTCACAGCAACAACTACGTGATCCGCCCACCCGAGAACCGCACCTACGACGCGCTGAACATCAATATGAACGAGCGTTGAGACAGGCGTTCAGGCTGCGGCGCAGCCGTTGTCCCCCGCGGGCGTCTTACCCAGGACATCTTCGTAGAAAAATGTCAGCGCCTGGCTGGCCTGATTGAATCGCGCCCGGGATACCCGCATGCGTTCGTTCAGGTAGTCCAGAAACTTCTGGCGGTCTTCATTTGCCAGTGCATCGGGATCTTTCATATCGCTGAACAGCACGAATCGGGTGATCCAGTGCAGGTAGGTCTGCTCTGAGCGTTGATTGAGCTTGTGCTGATGAATGGCGTCCTTGACCCGTGCCACCAAGCCTGGCTGGGACTGTTCCAGCGCTTCTGTGATGTCCATAAATAACTCTTGCTGATGAATTGGTATTGTTATTTTGGGCGCATCTTATGACAAGAGATTTACGAGCGCAAAGCTTTATTCAGGAAGATTGACTCTGGTCATTTTCTGACCAGAGTCTGGGCTGGAAGGCCGATTACTTCAGGGCTTCGAGCTTGTCGATGTACTTCTGCATGGCGTCATCGCTGGACATGCCTTTGAGTTTCTCCCAGGCATCGAATTTGGCGCGGCCCACGAAATCCATCATGCCCGGGCGCTTGCCGGACACATCGCCCTCGGTGGCCTGCTTGTACAGCGCATAGAATTCCAGTTTCATCTCGTTGGAGGGCTTGAAGTCGCCTTCGGCGGTCTGGATGTAGTTGACGGCTTCGTCGAAGCGGGTTTTCAGGTCACTCATGTTGATCTCCGTATGGTTCTACTTTGGTCCTGTTTGTTGGCCGAGTATAGCCACAGCCGCCGGCTCCGTCATTGACTGAATCTTTCCAGGGCATTGTCGGAAGGGGAAATGCCGGGGTTCTGGCAAAAGCTTGCCCGGGTGCACATTCCGGAATAATGCTGGCCAGTTTTTGCTTGAGAAAGACAAATGATCTGTGTACAGTTTTTGGCGTTGCGTGCCAGGAAGGTGCGTACAAGGGATTGAACAACTGCAAATGATTTGCACAGGGAGCAAGCGCATGTCTTCAAAAGACGGTTCCGTCGCGCCTAAAGAGCGCATCAATATCAAATATGTCCCCGCCACCGGAGATCAGCAGGCCGAAACGGAATTGCCGCTGAAAATGTTCGTGGTTGGCGATTTCAAGGGACACGCCGAAGAAACCCCCATCGAAGATCGCAAGGCCATTTCCGTCGACAAGAACAATTTCCGTTCTGTCATGAAAGAAGCCGGCCTGACCCTTTCTACCACTGTGACCAACAAACTGGATGAGGAAACCGACGAACTACCGGTAAACCTGGAATTCCAGACCCTCGATGATTTTTCCCCCGACAGTGTCGCCCGTCAGGTGCCTGAGCTGAATAAGTTGATAGAGCTGCGGGAAGCCCTCGTGGCCCTGAAAGGCCCACTGGGTAACGTACCGTCGTTCCGTTCCAAGCTGCAGGAACTGCTGGACAACGACGACGCACGGGACAAGCTGCTGGCCGAACTGGAACTGGCTACCGACAGCAACGAGTAAGCGAACGTACACTCATAACGTTCGATTGAATTCAAAACGTACTAAAGGGACGTGGTATGTCTGATACTGCCGTGCAGCACTCTGCTGCCTCCGAATCCGTTGCCGAAGGGTCCTTGCTGGACCAGGTCATGGCCAACAGCCGCATGGCGCCGGCGGATGAGGGTTACGATGTTGCCCGCAAGGGCGTGGCAACGTTTATTGCCAACCTGCTGAAAAGCGACGAAAAAGGCCAGCCGGTCAACAAGGCCCTGGTGGACCAGATGGTGGTGGAGCTGGATCGCAAGATCAGCGCCCAGATGGATGAGATCCTGCACGCGCCCAAGCTGCAGGAGCTCGAATCCTCCTGGCGCGGCCTGAAGCTGATGGTCGATCGCACCGACTTCCGCGAGAACATCAAGGTGGACATCCTTCACGCCACCAAGACCGAGTTACTTGAAGACTTCGAATTCGCGCCGGACGTTACCCAGACCGGTTTCTACAAGCACATCTATTCCACGGAATATGGCCAGTTCGGTGGTGAGCCGGTGGGCGCCGTGGTGGGCAACTACGCGTTTACCCCGTCGACGCCGGACATGAAGCTGCTTCAGTACGTGTCCTCGGTTGGTGCCATGGCCCATGCGCCGTTTCTGTCCTCCGTAGCTCCGTCGTTCTTCGGCGTCGACAGCTACCAGGAACTGCCGGCCATCAAGGAACTGAACGCCGTGTTCGAGGGCCCGAAATACGCCAAGTGGCGCTCCCTGCGTGAATCTGAAGACGCCCGCTATCTGGGCCTCACTTCGCCGCGCTTCCTGTTGCGGGTGCCGTACGATCCTACAGAAAACCCGGTGCGCAGCTTCAACTACAAGGAAGACGTCTCGGGCGATCACGAGCACTACCTGTGGGGTAACACCGCCTATCTGCTGGCCACCCGCCTGACCGAAAGCTTCGCCAAGTACCGCTGGTGCCCGAACATCATCGGTCCTCAGAGCGGCGGCGCCGTCGAGGACCTGCCGGTGCACCTGTTCGAGTCGTTCGGCCAGCTTGAGGCCAAGATCCCGACGGAGGTGCTGATCACCGACCGTCGCGAATACGAAATGGCCGACGAGGGTTTCATCGCCCTGACCATGCGCAAGGGCAGCGACAACGCAGCCTTCTTCTCGGCCAACTCGGTGCAGAAACCCAAGCAGTTCCCGAACACCAAGGAAGGCAAGGAGGCGGAGACCAACTACAAGCTGGGCACCCAGCTGCCGTACATGATGATCGTGAACCGTTTGGCCCACTACATCAAAGTGCTGCAGCGGGAGCAGATCGGCTCATGGAAAGAGCGCCAGGACCTGGAGCGGGAGTTGAACACATGGATTCGCCAGTACGTGGCCGATCAGGAAAATCCGCCCGCGGAAGTCCGCAGCCGCCGCCCCCTGCGCGCGGCACAGGTCACCGTCTCTGACGTGGAAGGCGATCCGGGTTGGTACCAGGTGTCCCTGGCCGTGCGTCCCCACTTCAAGTACATGGGTGCCAACTTCGAACTGTCACTGGTTGGCCGGCTGGACAAGGACTGATCCGTGTTCAGGCACCCGGCCAGCGACGGATCGCAGGCCGGCAGCGGCAGCCTGTTCGAACGACTGGAACAGGCAGCCGAACCGGCCGGCCAGAGTATGGGAGACGTCACCCACGTTGTGGAATCCATCAAGCGCCACCTGGTTCGGCTGCTGAACGCCCACCCGGGGAACAGTGCCAGCGTACCGGACCTGGGCTTGCTGGACTTCAACGACGCCACGCTCGGCACCCACGATCTGAGCGTCCAGATCCGAGGCGCGATCCGGCAGTGCATTGAAAAGTTCGAACCCAGGGTGAAGCGTGTGGATGTGGTCAATCTGCCGCAGGGACCGGACCCGTTGCAATTGCGGTTTCAGGTGACGGTCTATCTCAAGGTCGGTTCGAAAGACGACAAAACAACCATAGATTTGGTTCTGGATGACAAACGTTACTACCAGGTGGTGTAACGGAAACGATCAGTAAACACCAAGGATGGCGAGAGTCGGTGGGGATGCTTTTCTGCAGGGAAAAAAGATGTCTGAGCGCAGCGAGTTGTTTTTTCCCGGAAGAAAAGTATACCGACCGGCTCATACTCCCAAGGATTGGGTAGTTGTATGAAGTTGAATCGCTTTTATAGAGACGAATTAAGCTTTCTCAGGCTTCAGGGCCGGGAATTCGCGGACGCCCACCCGCAGCTCACCCGCTTTCTCTCCGAGCAGAGCACCGATCCGGATGTGGAACGACTGCTGGAGGGTTTTGCCTTCCTGACCGGCAAGCTGCGGGAAAAGGTGGAGGACGAATTCCCTGAGATTACCCACTCCCTGCTGAACATGCTGTGGCCGAACTATCTGCGGCCGGTACCCAGTTGTACGATTATGCGCTTTGATCCGCAGTTGCATGCAATCAGTGAACGCCAGAGGGTAGAGCGTCATACCGAGATCAAGAGCCGTCCGCTGGGCGATGCGAATCGTCAGACCCAGTGTCGGTTCCGCACTTGCCGGGCGGTGGATGTATTTCCTGTGAGCGTTGCCGCGGCCCATGCAGAGCACTCACGGGAAGTGTCCTCAGTGACCGTGGACCTGGCACTGCACACTGATCAGCCTCTGTCGTCACTGGGCATGGACAGCCTGCGCTTTTATCTGGGCGGCGAGAGTCATATCGCCGAAACCCTTTTTCTCTGGTTGAACCACTATCTGGAACGCATTGATCTGGTGGTGGGTGACGCTGTTTATCGCCTGCCTGCCTCACTGTTGCAGCCGGTAGGCTTCGGCAATGACGAAGCGTTGCTGCCGTACCCAAAGAACGCATACCCCGGCTACCGCATTTTGCAGGAATACCTCAGCTTCCCTGAGGCCTTCCGTTTCGTGGACATCCATGGCTTTTCCAAACGGCTTCCGGCAGTACAGGCGGACGAAATCAGCCTGCGTTTCCATTTCAGCCGGATATTGCCACCGGATGTGAAAGTGCGGGAGGAGAATTTCCAGCTCTACTGCACGCCGGCGGTCAACCTGTTTACCCACGAGGGCGAACCGGTGGATCTTAACGGCCGCCAGACGGAGTACCGCATCTCGCCGTCCAGCCGCTCCCCGGACCACTACGAGGTGTTCAGCATCGAGCAGGTCGAAGGCTGGCTGGAGGGCCGGTCCGGGCGCGGTGAACCGCGCATCTACACCGCATTCGAGAGCTTCCAGCACGAGGTGGAGCGGGATCGCGGCCGCAACGCCCTGTACTACCGGGTTCGGGCACGGGACAGTGTGCGCGGTGACGGCTTTGACCACTACATGGCTTTCGTTCGGGGCGACGAGTCCGAGTGCCTGAGCCGGCAGGAAGCGATCTCCCTGACGCTTACCTGCACCAACCGCCAGTTGCCCAGCCAGTTGGCTGTGGGCGAAATCTGCATGGCCACCGAGAGCACGCCTGCTTTCGCCACTTTCAGCAACATCACGAGGCCCACCGCGACGCTGCGGCCAACCTTGGACGGCAGCCTGTTGTGGACGCTGATCTCGAACCTGTCCCTTAACTATCTGTCAATGCTGGATGTGGACGCCCTGCGCACGGTCCTTCGAGTCTATGATTTTCGGGCCCTGGTAGACCGCCAGGCAGAACGGGTGTCCCAGAAACGACTGGCTGGCATTATCGGGATCGAGACAGCTCCAGTTGACCGGATGGTCAGGGGCCTGCCGGTGCGTGGCATTCGCTCTGTGCTGAAGCTGGATCAGCAGGCTTTTGCATCAGAGGGCGATCTCTATCTGTTCGGCACAGTTCTCAGCCAGTTCTTCGCCCTGTACGCCAGCATCAACGCATTTCACCAACTGGAAGTGGTGAACACTGATAATCAGGAACGGTACACATGGACGTTACAGCAAGGTCAGCAGCCGCTGATGTAGCCGAGCTGCAACCCGTCCTGGGCAATGCGCGACGCTATAGTTTTTTTCAGCTGGTGGATCTGATTCACCGGCACCACGGGGACGATCTGGAGCGAAACAGCGAAGACCAACCCCGCCAGGAGCGGATCCGGTTTTCTGCCTCTGCGGGTCTGGGGTTTCCCGGCAGCGATGTGGTTTCGGCGCTTTCGCCGGAGCACGAGCACGCGCCGTATCAGATGGAAGTCAGCTTTCTGGGATTACACGGCTCACAGTCGCCGTTGCCGGGCTATTACCTTGAAGATCTGGCCTGGGAGGCGGGGCAGAATCTGGGCATCCGGCGGCATTTTCTTGATTTTTTCAATCATCGCCTGGTCACGCTGTTCCATCGGGCGTGGCGCAAATATCGCTACTACGTTCGGTTTCAACCGGGTGCCTCGGATGGCTTTTCAGAGCTGATCTTTGCCCTGATCGGGCTCGGCGACAGCCGGTTGCGGGAGGCGACACCGGTTAACTGGTCAAAGATGCTGGCCTATTCAGGCTTGATGGCCGGTCGCAGCCGGTCGCCGGAGGTGGTGAGCGGCATCGTCGCCCATTGCTTCGATCTGGACGATGTCAGTGTTGAACAGTGGGTCCTGCGCAAGGTGGCCATCGCCGATGATCAACAGACCCGACTGGGCCAGGCCAACGCCTGTCTGGGCAGCAACACATTGGTGGGATCGGCCATCCGGGATCGCAGTGGCAAATTCGTGCTCCGGTTGAGGAATCTCAGCCGAAAGCGCTTTGCGGATTTCCTGCCCAATGGCCAGGACCACCAGCGCCTGGTCAAACTCGTGGAGTTCGCCACACGGGAGCAACTGGCTTACGACCTGGAGCTTCAGATGCGTCCGAAGGACGTTCGCCCCATGGAGCTGGGCGAGGATGTGCGGCTGGGCTGGAATTCTTTCGTGACACCGGAGAAGGCCCGGCGCCGACCGGCAGTCCGGATTCAGATTCGCCGGTAATTCCTGCAAGGAAGGTATTCATGGATGAACCAAAGGCCGAGGGCCTGAAACTGACCGTCACCAATCCGACCGTTGCCGGCGGTGGGGTTACCGCAGAGCACTGTTTCAGCGTTCGAGGCGGCTCCATCGGCACCGCAGCCAGTGATACCTGGCGGTTATCTTCTCATCGAACGGGTGCGGTTCCCGGCCACGCGGAAATCCGGTTTCTGGATGGCGGTTTCTGCCTGATCGATCGCAGTGGCCGGACCTACATCAATAGCGCCAGTCAGCCTGTCGGCCGGGGCCGTCGGGCACGACTGAATCCTGGTGATACCGTCAGCATTGGCCGCTATCAACTTCGTGCGGAGATGGCCGAGGGTTTTGGTGAAACTTTGCTGGAGAGAGGTGAAGCAGAGCGGGCCGGGCAACTGGTTAATGTCGATGAAGGACCGTTGCTGCGAGCTGAGAGCTCAACCGGACCAACCCCAAACCCGGAGCCGCTGCAGAATTTTGGCCGGGTAGCCGCGGAGGCAGTCAGTGATGACCCATTGGCACCCTGGAACGATCAGCCGGACGAACAGACGTCGGATCCTGACGCACTGATGGCGAATGAAACCTCCTGGCGAGCTGCTGAAAGGGAGGTTTCGGATGAGTACCGTGAAAACCGAGACGTAGCGATGGGCCTGCCTGTTCGCAAAGGAGAAAAAGACAGGATGTCTGAGATTGCAAAGAACGCTGGTCGCCAGGAGCCTTCAGATCAGAGCAGTAAACACATCAGTGGTGCCCCCCTGTTGCGTGGTATGGACGCCGGGCTGGAATTTGCTGATAGCGATGAAATGCGCCTTTTCCTGGAGGAAGCGGGGCAGACCCTGAAGGCGACCGTAGAAGGGTTGTTGGCGCTGCACCAGGGGGAAGACAGCCGGCATCAGGCGCTGAGAACCCGCCTGCAACCCATTGAGGATAACCCGCTTCGGTTGGGTGAGGGTTATGAAGATACAGTGCAGACCCTGTTCGCCAGCCACCGCAGCCCGGTTCACCTGTCGGCGCCGGCAGCGGTCCGGGAGAGTCTGCAGAGCCTGAATCAGCACCAGCAGGCAACCCGTGACGCCATCAGCGAGGCGCTGGAGGCCATCCTGCACGCCTTTTCTCCCGAGGCTTTGCTGCGTCGTTTCCATGGTTACCGTCGGGGACTACGCCAGAACGAGGACGAGGGAAGCTGGGCCTGGGATATGTACCAGCACTATTACCGAGAGTTGAAATCCAGTCGTCAGCAGGGATTCGAGCGTTTGTTCCAGGAAGTGTTCGAACAGGCTTACGACCAGAACTTGCGCCAACTACAGAGGGAGAACCCGTTGTGAAGACCTGCAAATGGAGTTTGCTGGCCATCGTATTCGTGATTGCCGGATGCAGCACACCCTATAACGCGGTTACCAAAACCGCAAAAGTGCTCTGGGACCCTGATATCCCGGTCGGATACCCTGAGGATCTTCCCAGCCGGGTCGGTCTGACCATGGTGGCTGAACCGGATGTAAATCCGAATGAATCCCTGGCACCCACGCCCGTTGCGTTTCAGATCATCGAGATGCGCGACAGCTCACTGTTGATGGCCGGGGATTTCGACCAGCTATTAAGCGACTTGGAGTCGTCCCTCGGCCAGAACTATGTGGACCACAGCGATTATTCTCTTGTGCCGGGCCAGTTCAAATTCATCGAACCCTTCGAAATTGGCGAGGACACCCGATTTATCGGCGTCATTGCCTTTTACGCCTACCCCAACCTGTCCCAGTGGAAAAAGGTGGTGAAGGTGGATCCGATCGGGGGCCGCTACAACCTGCTGGTGAACCTGCGGGAGCGGGAAGTTCAACTCAAGCATTCGGATGATACCTGATGGCGGTAACCAATCGAGTCGTCTGGAGTGACGGCCTGTTTATCAAGCCCCAACACTTCCAGCAACAGCAGCGATACCTGGAACACCAGATCAATGAGCGGGCGCTCGCGGTCTCCGATTATCTGTACGGCTTCAGCGACTTGGAACTGAACTCGGAGTACCTGAGTTTCGGCCGGGTTGGCCTGGTTCGGGCATCCGGGCTATTCCCGGATGGCACTCGTTTCAGCCTTCCGCAGGACGATGTGATGCCGGAGCCGATGGAAATCACCGATGCCTCAGTGGCCAATCAGGTCGTCTATCTGGCTTTGCCTCTGGGCAGTGAAAGCCTGGCGGAAGTGGAATGGCCAGACGCGCCTGTAGCCGGTCGGTTCCGTGCCGACTCCCGGGAAATCCGGGACCTGCATTCGATCGACGGCGATGCCCACACCATTGATGTGGGCCGAGTGGCGCCCCGCCTGATGCTGGAGCGGGAAGATCGCAGCGCCTATGCGGCCCTGGCGATTGGCCGGATCCTCGAAAAGCGCCCGGACGGAAGCCTGGTGATGGATCCGAACTTCCTCCCTACCATGCTGAGTGTGCGAGCCGCACCCAGGCTGCAGCGATTCGTCGGTGAAATGGCAGGCTTGATGCGGGAGCGGGCACGCAATATCGCCGAGCGTGTCGGAGCCCCAGGGCAAGGCGGCGTTGCCGACGTGGCGGACTTTATGTTGCTGCAGATGCTGAACCGGGCTCATCCCAGGTTCATGCATCTGGCCCGCCTGCGCCAGTTGCATCCCGAGCGGCTGTTCGAAGCCCTGCTTGAACTTTGTGGTGAGCTGGTGACCTTCACCGATGAAGGGCGCTTGCCGAGGGAGTATCCGGCCTATGACCACGATCTGCCTGAGGATTGTTTTAGCCCGCTCATGCAGGTTCTGCGGCAGTCCCTGAGTACGGTGCTGGAACCGAGGGCCCTGGCAATCCAGCTCCAGCAGCGCCAGTACGGCCTGACCGTTGCTCCGGTTCAGGATGCCCAGCTGGTCCGGGATGCGGAATTCATTCTTGCGGTCAAAGCCGACATGCCGTTGGACGATCTGCGCAAACAGTTCACCCAGCAGTGCAAGGTGGCCTCCGTGGAAAAAATCCGCGACCTCATCAGCCTGCAACTGCCGGGTATACCGCTCGCCCCGTTACCGGTCGCACCCCGGCAGTTACCGTACCACGCCGGCTTCGTCTACTTCCGCCTGGACGACCAGAGCCAGGCCTGGCAAATGCTCGACAACGCTAGCGGCTTCGCGTTCCACGTAGCCGGCAGTTTCCCGGGCATGGAAATGCAGTTCTGGGCAATCAGGAGCTAAATCATGGCAGATGCACAGGTAATGGACTTACCCAATGGCAGCAGGAATTCCGGCAGCCGTGCGTTCAGTGATCTGATTTTTGCCGACAGCCAGAGAGGAGGTGAGGGCAACAGGGACGGCCAGGTCGACCAGCAGTTCCAGCTCAGAGGGTTGGAAAATAACCGTCTGATTGACGCGGCCACACCACTGCTTGGGCTGGTCATCAGGATACGCAGGTTGGCAGAGTATCGCGCGGTGGAAACCCTCTACCAGCAGGTGGTGGATGAGATTGGCGCCATCGATCGGGAACTGGTGGAAGAGGGTTACGATCGGCCGGTTGTTGTCGCCTACCGGTATGTCCTCTGCGCCTTCATCGACGAGGCAGTGCTGGGAACTGACTGGGGCGCCCACAGCGTCTGGTCACAGCACTCGCTGCTGTCCCGCTTTCACAACGAGACCTGGGGTGGGGAAAAGGTGTTTGCCATTCTTGCCCGGATGGAGCAGGAACCGGCCCGTTATCGTGACATGCTGTCGTTCATCTACCTGTGTCTCTGTCTGGGTTTTGAAGGGCGGTACAAGGTGATGGAAAACGGTCGGGATGAATACGACCAGATTGTCCGGGGCCTGCACGAACAACTGAAAGCTTTACGGGAGGAGCAGGACCTGGAGCTTCTATCGGATGCCATGGCGAACGTGACACCAACCCGGAACCGGTTGCGCAGCGGCATGCCCGTCTGGGGCATCGCTGGTCTGTTTGTGGCGGCCATGGCCGGAATCTACTCCCTCTACAACACGGCACTGAACGAGCGCATCACGGACGTACTGCGCGTACTCGACCAACTACCGAAATAAGGATATTCACGTGATTCGGGTAGAACTGCCGGCGCTGATCGGGCGCCTCAACGACATTTCACGCCAGGCCCTGGAAGCCTCAGCCGCCCTGTGCATCAGCCGCCAGGGCGCCGAGATTACCCCGGCGCATTTGCTGTTCAAACTGCTGGAAACGCCGTTCTCCGACGTGCGCCAGATACTGGAGCATACCGGCATTGAGCATCAGCAACTGAAACCGCTGGTGGGCGACAGCCTGCACGGCGAGGCGCAAAGCGCTGAGCCCTATCCATCCTTCTCGCCGCTGTTAGTAGAGCTGATGCAGGATGCCTGGCTACTGGCTTCCACCGAACTGGGCCACACCGAATTGCGTTCCGGCGCGGTATTCCTCGCCCTGCTGATGAATGCCGACCGATACCTGATGCCCCGGGTGGCAAAGGCACTGGTGGACATCAACCGTGAGCAGTTGCGCAAGCAATTTGACCGGCTGACGAGCGGATCCGTCGAACGCCCGCAGCTGGCGGAAAACGGCGCGGACAAGCCGACCGTGCAGTCCGATATGGACCCGCTCACCCGCTACGCCAACGATTTCACCAGACTGGCCCGGGAGGTCAAACTGGACCCCGTGGTTTGCCGTGACGCCGAGATCGACCAGATGATCGACATCCTCTGCCGCCGCCGCAAGAACAATCCCATTGTGGTGGGCGACGCCGGCGTGGGCAAAAGTGCCGTGGTGGAAGGCCTCGCCCTACGCATCGTCAATGGCGACGTGCCCGACAGCCTGAAAAACGTTGAGCTCTGGACCCTGGACATGGGCGCCCTGCAGGCTGGTGCCTCGGTGAAAGGCGAGTTCGAGAAACGCCTGAAAGGCGTGATTGAAGCGGTCAAAGGCTCTGCCACGCCGATCATCCTGTTCATCGACGAAGCCCACACCCTGATCGGCGCTGGTAACAGCGAAGGTGGCTCAGACGCCGCCAACCTGCTTAAACCGGCTCTGGCCCGGGGCGAGCTGCGCACCATCGCTGCCACCACCTGGCGCGAGTACAAGAAATACTTCGAAAAAGACCCCGCCCTGAGCAGACGTTTCCAGCCCGTGGCCCTGGACGAGCCCACACCAGGCGAGGCCGTGCATATCCTCCGTGGCCTTCGCACGGTCTACGAAAAAGCCCATCAGGTATTGATCACCGACAGCGCCCTGAGAGCCGCCTCGGAGATGTCCGCCCGTTATCTTGCCGGCCGACAACTGCCAGACAAGGCCATCGATGTTCTCGATACCGCCTGCGCCCGAGTCAGCCTGAATCTGAGTATGCCGCCCCGGCGCCTGAGCCACGTGCGCAGCCAGCTGCACCAGTTGGCGATGGAGCAGAACCTGATGAACCGGGAGCATGCCCTCGGTCAGAGCGTGGATAACGAGCACGAGCGCGCACTGCAACAAAAGATGAACGATCTGACCGCCGAAGCCGAAGCCCTGGATCGGAGCTGGAACGACCAGCGGGAACTGGTCGCCCAACTGGTCGACATTCGTGAGCACCTGCTAAAGGCAGACTCCGAGGTGGAAACGACTGAGGCCGCAGAGCTGGCGGAGGCCGACCACGAAGAACGCCCGGATTTGAAGAGCGAAGCCGCGGCGATCGAGCAGGAGCTGTTGGAACTCCAGGCCGACGAACCGCTGGTCCACGCTCGCGTCGACGCGCGCCAGGTAGCCGAAGTCATCGCCGACTGGACCGGCATCCCGGTCAACCGCATGACCACCGACGAGCTGGAAAAAATCACCCATTTGCCGGCGTATCTGCAGGAGCACATCAAAGGCCAGGACACCGCCATCGACTGCCTGCACCAGCACCTGCTCACCGCCCGCGCCGACCTGCGCCGGCCCGGTCGCCCTATGGGCGCGTTCCTGCTGGTGGGCCCGAGTGGCGTTGGCAAAACCGAAACAGTGGTGCAACTGGCCGAGCTGTTTTACGGCGGCCGCCAGTTCCTGACCACCATCAACATGTCCGAGTACCAGGAGAAACATACCGTCTCTCGGCTAATCGGTTCACCTCCGGGGTACGTTGGCTTCGGTGAAGGCGGCATCCTCACTGAAGCCATCAGACAGAAACCCTACTCAGTGGTCTTGCTCGACGAAGTCGAAAAAGCCCATCCGGAAGTCCTCAACCTGTTCTACCAGGCGTTCGACAAAGGCGAACTGGCCGACGGTGAAGGCCGATTGATCGACTGCAAAAACGTCGTCTTCTTCCTCACCTCCAACCTCGGCTACCAGACCATCGTCAACCACGCCGAGTCCCCGGCCAGTCTGGAAGAGGCCCTGTACCCGGAATTGGCCAACTTCTTCAAGCCCGCTTTGTTGGCAAGGATGGAAGTGGTGCCTTATTTACCCCTGGACGAGGAAACCCTGAACCGCATCGTTGGCTACAAACTCCAGCGCCTGGCGGGCCAGATCAAGGCCCGTTACCACGCCGACGTGGAACTGGAAGAAGGACTTATCGAGGCTATTCGAAGCCGTGCGACAAGAAGTGAAAACGGCGCAAGGATGCTTGAGTCGATCATAGAGGGTGAATTGTTGCCGCCTGTTTCACTGGCGTTGCTGGAGAAATTGGCGGCGCGGGAGCCGGTAAGAAAAGTGACTCTCGGTGTTAATGAGCAACAGTTTGTGGGAACTGTCGTTTGAGGTAACTGGAGGTAGCGGACCCTGTGGTTCGGCTTTCCAAATACCCTGCGGAGCCATGGATGGCGGAGCGGAGCGTACAAGGATGTATTCACAGCGTGTTTTGGAAAGCCGAACCACAGGGTGCGCGGTCGGCGAGAACTCAATAAAGGGAACAAGAATGGGACGGATGCAGATGGAACTGCACACCGGCATTGACCTGGCGGTGGCCCTGATCCAGCAGGACAACCTGCCGGACCTGCTGAAAACCGCCACAAAGCAGCTGGAAAACGCTTTCGGGCTGACCCGCTGCTGGGCGCTCGAACTCGACCTCAGTGGCCGAACCCTGCACTGCAGTGATTTGGCAGAACACGGCGAATTCGACTGCGGCGACTTCAGCCACCCCTTTGCCCACGTACTGCAAACCGGCAAAGCCCGTGAACTTACCCGTGCCGCCAGTTACCGCCTGGACCACGTCGGCTTCCAGGCCCTGTTCGAGGCCAGCGATCGACCGCGCTCCCTGTGGCTCGAGCCCCTCACCGGCAATGATGGCCGAACCCTGGGAATACTTGTTCTGTGTCGAGACGAACCCGACTGGGACGGTATTACCGGCCAACCTCTGTATGGAGGCTTGCGGCAACTGCTTGTTCATCAATGGATTACCCAGCTTCAGAGCCGCGATCAGGTCTGGCAACGCCGCCTGCTCAAGCGGTCACTGGATCATCTGCACGACGCCGAAAGCGTTCGCACCCGCTGCGAACAACTGGCCCGAACCCTGGTCGGCAACTCACAGGCCATGACCAGCCTTCGGGCCCAGATCGTCCGGGCCGCCGGCAGTCAGCTATCCGTCCTGGTGCAGGGTGAAACCGGATGTGGCAAGGATGTGGTCGCCCGCGGTATCCATGAATTGTCCAATCGGGCCGAGGGCCCGATGGTGGTGGTCAACTGCGCCGCCATTCCGGATACCCTTCTGGAAAGCGAACTGTTCGGGCATACCCGAGGTGCGTTTTCAGGTGCCGACCGGGACAAACAGGGGCTTCTGGCGCAGGCCAACGGCGGCACCCTGTTCCTGGATGAGATCGGCGACATGCCCATGGCCCTGCAGTCGAAGCTGCTCCGGGTGTTGGAGAGCCGTCAGTTTCGCCCGCTCGGGGCCCGCAAGGAACAGCATTCGGATTTTCGCCTGGTAGCGGCCACTCACCAGCCGCTCCAGACACGTATCGAAGACGGTCGCTTCCGGCGGGATCTGTTTTACCGCCTGAGCCAGTTTCCACTGAGGGTGACGCCCTTGCGGGAACGCCCCGACGACCTCGAAGCCCTGAGCCGTCATTTCATTCGGCTGTATACCGAGCGTGAGGGTAGCGGGCCCATGGGAATTTCCAGCCACGCCCTGCACCTGCTGGCTGGATACGATTTTCCGGGCAATGTCCGTGAGCTGCGCAACATCATTGAACTGGCCTGTCTGCAGACCCCGGGCGGAGATGATATCCAGCCTGAAGTTCTGAGGATAAATGACCTGTTTGAAGAGTCATCAGATGGTTGGACCAGCGCACCATGGGATGTCGGAGACAGAAATCCCGTTGATCTGCCCGCAGTGGAAGACATCCGGGATCTTAAAGCCGCAGCACAGGCCTTTGAGGCGGCAATTATTCGTGAGCGTTTGCGCCAGTATGGTGGCAACCGGGCCCAGGCGGCGGAAAGCCTCGGTCTGCCAAAGCGGACCCTTGCCCATAAGTGTCTGAAGTATCAGGTGGCAGAGTCATGAGTCACCGCAAGCTGCGATTAACCGGTCGAGTTGTCGGGGCATGGGCTCTGGCTTTTCTGGTCTCCCATGCCTGCGCTGGCCAGCTTGAAGATGCCCGGGCCTGTACCAGTGAGCCCCAGCGACTTGAACGGTTAGCCTGCTTTGACGAGGTCTTCGGCACTCCCCTGGCGGTATCCAGCGAGAAACATGTGGCCCCGGACGCCCGGCGATCTGAGCGATGGCGGCAGGCTTACGCCAGCCTTGATGGCAAGAATGCCGGTGCTGGCGTGCTCTACCGGGATACCGGAAAAGCGGCTGGCCAACTGGTGACGGTTCCGGCTTTGGGGGTTCAACCTCCCAGGCCGCTGCTGGCTCTTCAGTGCCACAACAACATCACGGAACTGACGCTGATGCTGCCCAAGGCAATGGACCAGGAGCGGGTTCAACTGGGATTTGGCCGGGAACAGACTGTCTGGCGGGTGCGGGACAACGGTTTCGTACTCAGCGGCGGCCGGGGACTGCCAGCCATTCGTACCGTGAAAGCCATGATCAACGGCACAGAAGCCCGCATCGACTCGCCCAACAGCCGCATTGACGGCCTGCTGTTTGATCTCTCGGGATACCGCCGGGCGATCGAACCGCTACGCGAGGCCTGTGGTTGGTAGATCCCGGGTGAACACAGTGATTCAGGACAGCAACATGCAGATCATTGAGCAACATCCCTACGTTGAACAGGTCGTCTCACCATTGCCCGGCGATTCCGGTGTCGGCGAGGCACTCGGAGACGATGCAACGCTCGAGTTTCTGGAAAACGAGATCATGAAGGTGGGCTCGCTGGCCCATAACGATATCGATTGGAGCAAGGTGGAAAGCGATGCGCTGACAATTCTTTCAGACCGAAGCAAGGATCTGAAAGTTTTGGGTTTTTTGCTGATCGCCCTGCAACGTGGTGGCGACGGTGAACGCTTCGCCCTGTCCCTGTACCTGCTGCACCGGGTTCTCGACGGGTGGTGGGAGCAGACCTGGCCGTACCCCGGGGACAAGGGCAAGCGGGCCCGCAAGATGATGTTCACCCAGATGCTCCAGCGCGCTAGCAAGGGTATAGATTCCCTGGCGTTCGATGGCAGTGTTGGCGATGGTCGGGCTTTTTGCCTTGAACTTCTTGCCAGACTGGTGGACCAGGCCGATAGCCTGGAATTGCCGGGCGAGTCGCTGCAGGATCTCAGACGGGCGGTTGAAAAGCTGCCCAGGGTGAACGACGCCACGTCAGCCCCCGAACCCCGTCCATCGGCAGGGCAGCAGGCCAACCAGGATTCCGGAACGGAAACGCCTGAGCAGAAACCCGCACAGCCAAAGCCTTCCCTGGGATCGCTCACCCTGGATCCCGGTGACGAAAGGGCAACCCGACAGAGTCTTCTGAAGGTTGCGGACATGCTTACCGAGGCAGAGCCGGATCAGCCTCTGGGATACCAGATTCGCCGTTACGCTATCTGGCAGAACATCACTACGGTGCCACCGACACGGGACGGAAAGCGGACCGATCTTGCCGCCGTAAGTGCCGATCGTGTGGCCGATTATCGGGAAGCCCTGGAAAAATCAGCAGATCTGGCGTTGTGGCAGAAAATCGAGCAGAGCCTGTCGGTCAGTCCGTTCTGGCTCGACGGCCATTGGTTAAGTGCCCGGGTAGCCGGGGCCCTGGGCCACCATGCCTGTGCTGAAGCCATCCGTGTGTCTACAAAGGAGTTTGTTGAGCGCCTTGCCCAGTTGCCGGAAATCACCTTCAACAATGGCACCCCGTTCCTTTCCCGGGAGGCGGAAGAGTGGCTCTGGTCCGTGCCAGCGACCGGTGGTTCCGCCTGCGGCGCCAACGCCTGGGAGCAGACTTACGAGAAGGCCCGGGAGCTGGTCGCGCAAAAGGGACTGGCTGCCGCGATGCAACTCCTGGAAGACGGGCTGGCGGAAGCGAGAGAGCCAAGAGACCGCTTTTACTGGCGCCTTGCCAGCGCCCGATTAATGAAAGACGCGGGCCTGAAATCACTGGCCACGCAGCAGGTTCAGGATCTGCAAACGCAGGTTCGCGGGCTGGCTCTCGAGGACTGGGAGCCCGCCCTGATCAGACAGCTTGAAAAGCTGGGCTGATCCCCAGAACACACCAAGGAATCACAGCAGGAATGGACACCATGTGGAGAAAAGCTTTACTCATCGGTCGCTGGCTTCTGCCATACCTAAAAAACGCAGCCCCGGTCACCCTGACACTGGGCGTTATTGCCTTGCTGGCTGCCACCTGGTGGCTGGGGCCGCGCTGGCAGGTGAATGGTGAGTTTCCATTGGCGGCCTGGCAGATGCGGGCCCTCGTTACCCTGGGCGTTGTCCTTGTGGTCGCGATGGTGTGGGGCATGGTGCTGGCGCGCCGTCTGCGCAAGGTGAATGTCAAACAGTCCGAGGCGCAGAAGGAACAGGAAGATCCGATACTGCCCATGGAGCGCAAGCAGCAGCGCCTGCTGGATCGACAACTGGCGGCCCTGAAGAGCAACCTTCCGGGCCGCAAAGGCATTTACCGGCTGCCCTGGTATCTGGTGATGGGGCTTGAAGATGCCGGCAAGACCAGCCTGATTCAACGCTCCGGACAGACCTACACGCTCACCAATGTCACCCGCAACAATCGGGGCGATCGCAATGCCTTCGGTTTTGACTGGTGGATCGGCGATGAAGGCGTGCTTATTGATCCGGATGGTGAACTGCTGAGCCAGAGTCAGGGTGAGGGCGCTGGCGCTGAGATCCAGCAGCGTCTTTGGAATCATTTCATTGCCTGGCTTGAGCGAAATCGCCCGCAACGTCCCCTGAATGGTGTGGTGTTGACGATCGATCTGGCCAGATTGAGCGTGGCAGATCCTGACCAGAGGCGGGATCGGGCCATCCTTTTGCGCACGCGCCTGCGGGAACTGATGGAGCAAATCGGCTCCCGCCTGCCCGTGTATGTCACCTTCACCAAGATGGACCTGCTCTACGGTTTTGGCCCGCTCGTGCGGACCCTGAGCAAGCAGGAGAAGGAACAGGCCCTTGGCTTTACCTTCAGCCTCGAAGGCCAGATGGATAACGACGATTGGCTGCACCAGTTCGCGGACCGATACACCGCCATGGTTGAGCGGCTTACAGATCGATTGCCGGATGTTCTGGCCAATACCCGGGACGCCGAGGAGCGGGCAGCGGCCTATTCCTTTACTCGCCAGCTTGCCGGCCTGAAGCCTGTTCTGGAGCAGTTCCTGACTGACCTGCTGTCGGCAGATGTGTTTTCGACGCCAGCGATGGTGCGTGGCACCTTCTTCACGTCGGTGTTGCAGGAAGGCGTGCCGGAGGATGCCTTTGTCTCAGCCGCCGCCGCCAACTATCAGATTGCCGAGCCCATTCAGCCGGCTCAACGGTCAGGGCAGTCCGCCAATCTGTTTACCCGTGAACTGTTTCCCAAGATCATCTACCCGGAGGCCGGCCTGGCCGGTGATAACCGGCGGGTGATTCAGTCCCGGCAACGCCGGCTGGCCGTGGCCGCCGTGGTGGCTATTTGCGCTGGTGCGGGTCTGACTGCCGGCTGGCAGCATTTTTTTATCAGGAATGCAGAGGCCGCTGCCGCCGTGGAAGCTCGTGTTCAGGGCTTTATTGAAAACTGGCAGCCTGTTGGTTTCGAACCGGACAACACCGGCCGGAATCTGCTCGGCCCGCTGGATGAGCTCCGTGAGGCGACTCTGGCTTTTGGCGACCATCGCCGGAACTGGCCGTTGCTCAGTGATATGGGCCTATACCGTGGCCATGAGGTTGGCCCGGAAGTGGAGGAATCCTACCTCGACATGCTCGCTTACCAGTACCTGCCAGCGCTGATGTTCGGTGTGATGGCCGAGATGGGCCGGGCGCCGGACGATAGCACCGAGCGCCTGGAGCACCTGCGGGTGTTGCGGATGCTGTATGACGCCAGCGGTCGTCGGAACGATATTGTGACCCGCTACATGCAGAACTACTGGCAGCAGGCGTTTCCCGGCCAGAGCGACCTGCAGCAGAGGCTCATGGGTCATTTGGACTATGCCATGGCCCATACCGATCTGGCGCGTCTCACTCAAGAGGGAGATGCGGTTGCAGTTATGACCCTGGCGCCGTTCCGCAGCAGTGTCCAATGGGCGCAGCATGAACTTGGACGGGTTGCCACACCAGACCGGGTCTACCGGGATCTGGAAATAGAAGCAGAGCAGGAGTTCCGCACTCCGTTGGAGCTGGCACGTGCAGCCGGGCCAGCATTCAGCACGGTATTCAGCCGGGTAGATGGCTATGGCGAGCCGGTCGTATCTTACGGATCGGGGGAGGAAGATCCATTGACCATCCCCGCGTTGCTGACCCGGGAGGGGCTGGAAAAATGGTTCCTGCGTAAATCCGGCTCGGTTACGGAGCTGGCCCTTGTGGACGCCTGGGTTTTGGGTCGCAGGGACAACGTTGAATTCAGCAAGGCGGATGAAGCCAGACTGCTGGCCAGTTTGCAGACCCTCTATGCTGAGCACTACGCCGAGGCCTGGCGTACTGCCTTGAGCCGCATCGATATCCAGCGGTTTGAGGACCTGAACCACGGCGTACGCATTCTCGAGAGCCTGACCAGTGGCCACGAGCCTCTGGCAAGCCTGCTCGGGCAGGTTCGCCATAACACGCGTCTTGTGCCTTCCGCCGAAGTGGAGAGTGCCGCAGCCCGGGAGCTTCTGGAGCAGTCGCCCCATTTCCGCATGCTGCAGGATATTGAACGCCAGTTTGCGGAGCTCAACGATTTGACCCGGGATAATGGGGATCAGCCAACCGGACTTGAACAGATCATGCTGGTGGTCGGCGAGCTTCACGAGTACATACGTAACATCCAGGAAGCGCCAGACAAGGGCAAGGCTGCATTGGTCGCTGCCCGGGCCCGTATGGGCCTGCAGGGTGCGGACCCGATCTTCACACTGCAGCGTATGGCCGATAACCAGCCCGAGCCCCTCAATCGGCTTTTGACCCGGTTGGCCACGGAAAGCTGGCGAGTGGTTCTGGACCAGGCGGTGGCGCAGCTGGAGCGTGAGTGGTATCGAGAAGTGTATCAGCCCTTCCAGCAGAATCTGGCCCGCCATTATCCGTTTAATCCGGACTCCGGGCGGGATGTTGCACTGCAGGACTTTGAACGGTTCTTCGCCCCGGGCGGCGTATTGGACGCCTTCTATCAAGACAACCTGAAACTGTTCCTCGAGGATCATCCCGAACAGGTAGGCGATGCCCGACGAGCGGGACTGGTGCGCGGTGCGGTACTGACGTCATTGGAAAATGCCGACCGAATCAGAAGGGCCTACTTTACCCGGGGTGGCTCCCTGGATGTGGAGTTCTCGTTGGAACCGCTCAACCTCTCAGCCAACAAGCGCCGCAGCGTGGTTAACGTGGACGGCCAGTTGGTGGAATTCAGCCACGGGCCGCGCCAGAGCATTCCCCTGGTCTGGCCCAACACCCTGCGAGACTCTGTTGAGAGCCGTATTACTCTGGTGCCTGTCCAGGTGAACCGTTCACCCCGAAGCCTGTCGGAAAGCGGCCCCTGGGCTCTGTTCCGACTGCTCGATAAAGCCGACATTACCGGCGTGAGCAGCAGCGCGGTGGACGTACGGTTCCGGGTTGATGATGGGGATATGCGTTATCGCCTGCATGCGGCCAGCAATACCAACCCGTTCACACAGCAACTACTGGCGGGGTACCGCATACCCCTTAGCTTGTATTAAACTCTCGCATTAAATCAGGACCGCCCTGATGAGAGCAGGACGTTTTCATCAGGGCCGGGCCTTCGCACAGGATGGTGCGAAAGCCCGGACTTTTTTCTTCTTCAGGGACCGAAGACATGCCCCAGGCAAGCGGACTGCAATTCACCGCCACCATAGGCGAATTCCCCTCTGATCACTTTTCCGTTGTTGGCTTTGCGCTGACAGAACGACTGTCCGAGCTGTTTCAGGGACGTATTGACCTGGCCAGTACCGATCCATCTGTTGTCGCCTCGAATGTGCTGGAGCAACCGGTGGACCTGGTGGTCTGGCAGGATGGGGCACCACTGCGTCGTTTTACCGGTGTAGTCAGCGAATTCGCCCGTGGAGATTCCGGCCATCGACGTACCCGCTATGAGCTGGTGTTTCGGCCACCGCCCTGGCGCCTGTCGCTGATGCACAACAGCCGTATTTTCCAGAACCGGGGCACGGATGAGATTGTGCGTACCCTGCTGGAGGAGCGTGGGATCGTCGATACCGTCTTCGACCTTAAACGCGGTCCTGAGGAGCGGGAATACTGCGTCCAGCACCGGGAAAGCGATCTGGCCTTTGTCGAACGCCTGGCTGCGGAGGAAGGCTGGCACTACCGCTACCAGCATGGCGGCCTGGATGGCCAGGAGCCACCTGCACTGATTTTTGCCGATCATCATCGCGATTCGCCCAGGCTTGAGGCTGCCCCATACAACGAAAAAGCAGGAGGGAGTGCCCGAACGCCCTGTGTGTTCCGGTTTGCGTACCGGGAGCGGGTGCGCCCCACTTCGGTCGTCATGAAGGATTACACCTTCAAAAACCCGGCTTACGCCCTGATGCATGAACAAGCTGGCGACCAGATCCTCCACCGGACGGACTACCAGCACTATGACTACCCTGGCCGCTTTAAACAGGACGCCAGTGGTCAGCCGTTCACTGAAACCAGGCTGCAGGCCCTGCGCAGTGACGCCAGCACAGCCTTTGGCGAAAGCAATCGCCCGGATTTCGCACCTGGTGCCCGGGTGGCACTGACCGACCACAACAACGAAACCCTGAATCGCGACTGGCTGCTTACGGCGCTCACCCACACCGGCTCTCAACCCCAGGCCCTGGAAGAAGAGGGTGGCAGCGAACCGACACGCTACGGCAACCACTTTAGCGCCATCCCCGCAGACCGAAGCTGGCGGCCGCTGTGTGAGCACAAACCCCTGATGGACGGGCCCCAGATGGCCATGGTTACCGGCCCGGAAGGCGAAGAAATCCATTGTGACCAGTACGGACGGGTGAAAGTGAGGTTTCCCTGGGATCGCTATGGGGCCAACGATGAACACAGCAGTGCCTGGCTTCGGGTCAGCCAGGAGTGGGCCGGCGGCCAGTATGGATTCACCGCATTGCCGAGGATCGGTCATGAAGTAATCGTCTCCTTCCTGGACGGAGACCCGGACCAGCCCATCATCACCGGCCGAACCTGGCACGCCACCAACACGCCACCGTATGCGCTGCCGGAGCATAAAACCCGCACCACCCTGAAATCCAAAACCCACAAGGGCGAGGGCAGCAACGAGCTGCGGTTTGAAGACGAAGCCGGCGAAGAACAGATCTACGTTCACGCCCAGAAAGACCTTGCACTGCTCACGAGAAACAACCGCACTGAAGTCATCAAGAACGATAGCCATCTGACCGTGGCAAACGAACAGAGGGCCCACATCAAAGGCAATGAACACGCCAAGGTCGAGCGTGAGAAACGGGAAAAAACGGGCAAGGATCGCAGTTTGAACGTCACCGGCACACTTCACGTCAAGGTCGGCACCGCCTGGCTCAGTGAAGCCGGCACCGAACTGCACATCAAAGCCGGGCAGAAAACCGTTATCGAGGCGGGTGCGGAAATCACCCTCAAAGCTGGTGGCAGCTTTGTGAAGATTGATCCCAGTGGCGTGGCCATGGGAGGCGCGGCGATCAAACTTAATGCTGGAGGTTCGCCGGGTAAGGGGAGCGGGCAGGAGGTTCAGATGCCGGAGATGCCCGCCCTGGTGGAGAAGAATGGGGGGGCTGTTGCGCCGGTGGCCCTCCCGGAGGCACCCCAAAGACTGATGGCCAAGTCCGACCAGATACGTGCCATCAAGAATGCCGCGAATCAGGGGAAGGGAATTTGCCAGGTCTGCTCATCAGAATCACAAGGTGCGATCTGATGGGGTATCTTGCTGGACTTCCCGGTAAGGGTAAGACGTTCATTCTTATTGATGGCGCCAAAGTAAATAATTTGCCCCAGGTTATTTTTCGTGAGATCGAAACACCTCATTGTGATGCGCTCTACAGGGAAACTGAGCTTGTCGACTTATTGGAAATTTCACCGTGGCTGGTTGAAGCGGGAATAGATAGCTCCCTGGCACTGAAATGCTTCGACGATTGGAAACATCAGGGTGTTGCCATTGTATTGCGGGCTGACTGTCACTTCGAAGAGGTCATGCACCACTTGCGTGGATTGCTTTTGGCGAGGCTGGTCACAGGAGATGAGGTTGTTTTCCGGTTTTATGATCCTGAAATCGCGCGGCACCTGTTGAAGCTGGATGCATCAGGTGAAAATGTGAGGCGATTGATGGGGCCTTGTAGCCTGTTCGCCATTCAGGGGCGCCGAACTGGTGAGTGGGACTATTTTCATAATGATCAGCCCAGTATCGAGCAGCAGGCTGAGAGGTTCAGCATCCTTGAGGAACACCAGGTTGCCATGGAAAGAGCGGCCGAAAAGACAGCCCTCAGAAAGCTAGAACTTCACGTTGCAGACTACTTTCCCCATTTGCTTCAGAAAACGGATACCGATGGGCAGGATTGGGGGACGGTCTCTGCTTTAGTCGACGCTGCGAAAGCGCGGGGGCTCTGCAGTACCCGAGATATTGCGCTGTTTATCAATACGATTGGCTGGCTTGGACACCAGGCATTCGACAACAGTGAAGTACAGAATCTGTGGAAAGAGCATTCCGCAGCGCCAGGCAGAGCCATAGCGCGAATTGCAGAATTCGCCGAGAAAAAGTCAACGGAGGGACTGGTTCATGGGTAGTGCAAACAGCTCAGCGTTTTTACAGGGTGCTGATGATATCGACTCAGCGGCGCAGATGTGCCCGCTTCCGCTCAAAACCGTTGCGTTGTATCCGGTACGTTGGGCGATCAGTCAGGAAGAGGTTGCTTTACCCTCCAACTTCCGTCCACCTTCCGTGGCGCTTGGAACTACTCATTACTGTGTTCGAAAACTGACACCTGGTTGGGTCTACATGTTCTCCGAAGTTTTCGGAGCGCTGCATGAATACCGGGTCAATGAGCAGGGCCTGATAACCGAAGTACAGCCCGGTGTGAACTCGGTACTGCTTCCAGGTGCCGACGCACAAAGGGCTTTGCCCGCCATACACCACCCTGCAGAAGGCAAGGTGCTTCTGAAATTCGTGCAGCATCGGTGGACTGTGCGTTTGCAGGAACTAGTACGAACGGACGCACAAGTTCGTGAAGAGCACATGCAGTCGTTCGACCTGAGCGGGCTTCCGGAAAATCGTGAAGACATAAATATCAGTGAAACCGAAGCCATAAACGAAGTGGTTGAAGATTTTCGGCCAGAGCCAGTGGATTTCGAGTGGAGCTTGACGGATTTTGCACAAGGAATCAGTGAGTCGGATTTGCAGGGGCAGTGCAAAAAAGAAACTGAATTCTCTTACTGCGTCGCCCTTGCCGATGAAATAGGTATCGCCTCTGAGCTGGGCCAACTCCATGCCCTTCATGTAAACCTGATTACGAATTATGCGGAGGAGAACGCCTACGCCTACACCATCTCCCAGATGGTGGATGCGCTCATCGCCCGTGAGGCCAGCAAGAAGGAAACGGAAGAAGACCGGCAAGTAGTGACCGAGGAACTAAAAGAAAGAATTCGTTCAGGGGAAAAAGACGCGTTCGTTGAAAGCTACCACACACAGATTGAAGAGTATGACCAGGCCCGTGCACTGGTGTTCGATGACTGGAAGCGGTGGATCGACTCCGACCAGTTGGCCGGGAAGCTGGAGTTCAACGACTGTTATTGCGCGGAAGGGTTTGAGGCGGTTGAGCAGGAACTGGCGGATATACTGGACGGATATGTCGGTGCGGAAAAGGGCAAGGAAGACGCCGAGCGGTGGTTGGAAGCAGACGAAGGCGAAGCCGGCACTGTCGGTAACATGCTCAACACCGTGTTGTTCCTGGCATCTGCCACCAACGGTATTGCCCAGAAACTGAAAGACCTCCCCGGTTTTGATTTTGGTCGCCTGAAGATTGTGAACAATATCTTCGACATGCCGGCGTATGTGCGCGTGAGCACCGCCACCGACGTCTTGATGCTGGAATTTGCCGCGCCCGCCGCAAAGTTGGGAGCCTGGGCGAAAGACCCTCAGACTTGGCCGCAGTGGAAAAAATGGACCAAGGCTGTCCAGAAACGCTATGGGATTGATGTTCACCGGCAGGGAATAACCCTGAATACCGCAACGGACCTGCTCATGGCGGTCCACCGCACGTCACTGGAAGCCGCTGGCCATAACCAGTCTGAGCTGACAATGACGCCGCTGGCTGCCGGCATGGCGGATGCCAGGATCAGGAATTACCTGCGAGGCACCATGATCGACGTGTTCCACCTGACCCCGGACTTTAAGGACAATCCCTTTGGCTGGCTTCATACCCGGTTGGACCCGGTGGTTGAAAGCATTAAACAGAACCGGGGCAAGTTCATTGGGGCTGTGACCTTCTTTCACGCGATTAATGTGGCAAGCCTTTTCTCCGGCCTGGACAAGACCCAGCAGGATGTAATGCTGGGCGATCGATCCGTCATCGACCGGTGGGGGTATTTTGTATCTGGCCTGTGGAGCATCGGCGAAGGTGTGGTTAACCTCAGCGGGTTGCTGATCAAGGAGGAGTACGCGAAAGCTCTCGGGGCAAACCTGTCGGCAGCTGGGGCGAGGGTGTCGGTGGCTCTACGTATCTTAAAGGATGTGAAAATTTTGTCTGTTGCTGCAAAGAGCTTCGTGACAATCACCACAAAGACCCTTCCCTACGTAGGTGTTTTACTGTCGATAGGTCTGGAAGGAAGGCTGGGCCTCAAGGCCTTGGACACAGGCCATCACGCTATGGTGGCCCTGTCTGGGCTCCAGATAGGGCTGAGCATCGGTATCACCTACCTGGCTACTCTGTCGGTGGCGGGTGCGGTTACCACCGGGGTAGGCGTGGCCGTTGTGCTCGTGGTCGGCGCGGTTCTGATTGCCATCTCCTTCGTTATCAGCATGGTACAGCTATACATCGCCCGGTCCCGGATCGAGGACTTCCTTTCTATGTCATTCTGGGGCAATGCGCCCACGTTGCGTTACTGGGATGAGAAGTCCAGGCCATCGAGCGCGGAACTGCTGGAGGAAAGCCGAACCGTTTTTTCTCAGGATGAAGGCGTCGATGTCAGGCGTTATTTTGAAGCGGAATTGGATTCGTTTTATTACATGCTGTTTTCTCCCATTGTTCGGATAACCGAGCACATCGGTCGACATTGGGATATAAACCGGGGTGAGCATCAGGTCATGTCGGAAATGACCTCTTTTGTGGTGTATTTGCCGGGTTACAGTGATGGGAGTTGCACGTATTACATCAGGCTGTTTGAGGTGGACACCAACTGGTTTGGGAAAGATGAACCGAAGGATATCTCAGACTTGTTTCATAGGAGGAAGCAGTTAGACGCGTCTACTGGGGGTGTTTTATTTCGGTTTGACCACTACAACCACAACAAGTGTGATCAGCTTGAAATGCTGATTGAGTACGAGAAGGACGGCCGCAAAGTCACGGGTGAAAACGGGCTTCGTTTTATTCTAGACGGTAACGATGTAGAGGAACTGGGTGTCGATGAAAGACTCGCCTTTGAAGTGTGATTTTCCGGAGACGGGCCTGGAGCAACAGCTGGAAAAGAAGCTGTACCGTACTCATGGTGGGCGGCTCGCCAGCCCGCCGGGCAGGAAGGTGTCGGGAGTGTCCGATTCCTCGGAAGATATGGATCAGGGTGTCGCTTACATTAGTGAACGGTTCATAGACATTAGAACTGCCTTCTTGTCTCTTCGAAGGGCCATGCCAGTCATCGTAAGTATGTTCATGATAATTGTCCTGGCGTTGGGTTGGGTTGTTAGCTTGTTCTACTCAAAGGCGTTGCTTGGAGTATTGATCGCTTTTGGTCCTGTATGGGTAGCCGTCTACCTGTTCGAGATTTTCTTTCCGTACACGCTGCCGGTCCGGATCGACCGTAAGGAGGGGGTCGTTTACATAGGGCACCGCGGTACCTTCTACAGGATTCCCTGGGACGAGCTGGAAGTGACCTTTTCCTACAACTGGCAGTATCTGGGCTCTGGTGTTGTGTGGGAGCGGCAGTACTACGCCCACCTGTTCATGCGGGAGAAGCATTACTTTTGCGGGAAGCCCCCTAAGATGCCCCTGCAGCGCAAGAAGATCTATTCTGGGTTTAAAGAAGAGAATATGTATCGGAAATGGAATTTTATTGTCAGGTATTACAACGAGGGAGTTATTGAAGAGGATAAGGAGAATCTCTACGGAGCAAATTATGACTCATATAATCAGCACGTGGCTGGCCAAATCGGTCGTCGTATTTTTGGGAATGTATTATTTTTCTTCTTTATGCCGACCATAATATGGTCGAAGTATACACCCTTTAAGTACAAGTGGCCGAAGGCGATTGAAGCCATTTTCGGTAAAGCCAACTACTACTAGCCTTTGAAAAGGAATTCGCAGTGTCTGTAAAAATTGCTCTAACGCTCCTCTGCCTTCTCCCCCTCTCCGCAAACGCCGGCGTCTACAAATGGGTCGATGCCAACGGCCAGACCCATTTCGGGGACCGTCCCCCGGCCAAGGCGGCATCAAGTGAAGTCTCGGTGAAGGCCGCTCCGGCCAGTGTGGATGCGGGAGTGCGGGAACGGCATCAGAAGATGACCGAGTTTCTGGAGCAGCAGCAGGAAGAGCGTGAGGCCCGGCAGGCCGCTAGTGCCAAGGCAGAAGAGAAAGCGGAGACGCAAGCTGAGCTGTGCAGGAAGCTTCGGGCGCGCCTCAAGTATCTGGCTAGCGTCTCTACCTTTTACAACGTAAACGATCAGGGGGAGCGGGTATTCGTGAGCGAGGCTGAGAACACCCGCATTCGCGAAGATTTCCGGGAAAAGGTGAGGAGCACCTGCGGAAACAACTAATCCGCTGTTGATGACCAGGGGCGGAAGGGAAATCAGGCCTCTGTATAAACGCAACTGAGAGCAAAGGAATTGCCATGTCTCTTCGATTGTTCAGCGTCGTGCTGCCGGTGCTGCTTTCCCTTCTGTTTTCTCCAGTGTCGGTAGGCAAACCGCCCGAGCTGACACTTGCCAACGTGTATCAAAAAGGCATGTCGCTGGACGGCTACTGGGTCAGTGAAAAGCTTGACGGGGTTCGCGCTTACTGGACTGGCGAACGTTTTCTCTCCCGAGGCGGGCATGATTACCGCGCGCCCGAATGGTTCACCAAAGGGTTTCCGGATCACCCTCTGGACGGCGAGCTCTGGATGGGGCGTGGCCGTTTTGCCGAGTTGTCGGGGGCGGTGCGTCAGGAAGTGCCAGATGACGACGATTGGCAGCGGATTCGGTTCATGGTGTTTGATCTTCCGGATAAGGAGGCAACCTTCGATCAACGCCTGACACGGCTACGTGTATTAGTTGAGGAGGTTGGATCACCGTACATGGCGCTGGTCGATCAACAACGGGCAAGCACCCATGAGAAGCTGATGCAGCGGCTGGATGAGGCGGTCGACGGCGGAGCAGAGGGGTTAATGCTGAGGCTGGGGGGCAGTGGTTACCGCAGCGGGCGCTCGAACGATCTGCTGAAAGTGAAACAGTATCAGGATGCCGAAGCATTAGTGGTCCGTCACCTACCGGGCCAGGGCAAATTCGAGGGGCTGATGGGGTCACTGCTGGTGGAACTGGAAGATGGCAGGCAATTCCGGATCGGTTCGGGGTTTACCGATGGAGAGAGAGCCTCGCCTCCTGACCCCGGAACCACGATCACGTTCAAGTACTATGGCCTCACAGCCACCGGTTTGCCTCGCTTTGCCAGCTTCCTTCGTATACGGAACGATGAACCTGTGCGGTAATTGGGTGTGCAGGCGTTCGGCCGCTTGACGGGGATCAAGACCGACCACACCAGCGAGCCATACACTGGGATCAGTGAATTTAATCTCATCCCCCACAGTCATGGAGACTGCACGAATGTCCCTGGAAAAGCACGATCTGATTCACGAACTGCCGGAATACAAAGAGGCCATCCACCTTCTGAAAACCAACAGCGCTCACTTCGCCAAGCTGTTTGATGAATATCATGAGCTGGATCATGAGGTGCATCGCATCGAAACGGGCGCTGAGAACACGTCCGACGACTATCTGGAAACGCTCAAGAAGAAACGGCTGAACCACAAGGATCAGTTGTTCTCAATGATACGTGAATACGAGGCCTCAACGGCCAGCTGAGTATCACGCCGCCTTCACGGAAACGTCTTACCGTCGTAACCCTCCTTGTGAACACTGGTGATGCAGTATCATTCATTTCACAAGGAGCTGGTTATGAAGTTACGCACGATCTTCGGGTTGTCACTCTGCACGGCAGCCCTCTCTGTGGCGCAGGCCGCGCCGGGTAAGTCCCATCCTGAATCCTGGGTGCCGCCCGGTCTGGACGACTGGAAAGATGTGCCTGCCCAATCCTGGCATAAGCGCGCGGCGGACAAGCAGCCGATCCACCTGGGGCCTCGGCCGTTCTGGCTGGTCGATAATATGGATGAGGGCCCCTTGAAGGAGCGCCTGCAGTCCTGCAATACCCGCCATCTAAAGCGCTCGGATTTTTCTATCGGCCACCGTGGCGCCCCTCTGCAGTTTCCCGAGCACACCAAGGAGTCTTACGTTGCCGCAGCGCAGATGGGCGCAGGCATTGTGGAGTGTGATGTGGCATTCACCAAGGACCGTGAACTGGTTTGCCGGCACGCCCAGAACGACCTGCACACCACAACGAACATCGTCGCGGTCCCGGAGCTGAACGCCAAGTGCACCCAGCCGTTTGTACCGGCCGATCCGGCATCGGGCACACCGGCCCGTGCCGAGTGCCGAACCAGTGATATTACCCTCGCAGAGTTCAAGTCCCTGAAGGGCAAGATGGACGCCTATAACCCCATGGCAACCACGCCGGAGGAGTATCTGGCTGGCACGGCCGACTGGCGTACAGACCTCTATGCCAGTCGTGGCACGTTGATGACCCATAAAGAGAGCATCGAGCTTTTCAAGGCTCTGGGCGTCAAGTTCACCCCGGAGCTGAAATCCCCGGTGGTGGATATGCCGTTTGAGGGCGACTATAGCCAGCAGGACTATGCCCGCCAGATGATCCAGGATTACATCGATGCGGGCGTCAGGCCGAGGGATGTATGGCCCCAGTCATTCAATCTGGACGATGTGCTGTTCTGGGTAGACGAGACACCCCGCTTTGGCCGGCAGGCGGTGTTCCTCGATCAGTCGGCCCCTACGCCGGAAAACACCTCGCTAGCCTACATGGAAAGCCTGAAGGCACAGGGCGTGAATATCCTGGCTCCGGCCCTCTGGAAGATGCTGACGCTTGATAGCTATGGTGCGATTGTTCCGTCAGAGTACGCCGAAAATGCCCGTACCGCGGGTCTGGACCTAATCGCCTGGACGGTTGAGCGCAGCGGCCCACTGGAAAACGGAGGTGGCTGGTATTACCAGACAGTGACTGATGCCATTAACAACGACGGCGATATGCTGACCGTGATTGATGTTCTGGCCCGTGAGGTGGGGGTGATTGGTATCTTCTCGGACTGGCCAGCAACCACTACTTTCTATGCCAACTGCATGGGGCTGGACCAACGTCGCTGATCCGAACAGGTGCTCCCTTTGGGGGCGCCTGTCTTGAAGAATTAAGGGAATATGAATGAATCGTAGTTGGGTTTTAACCCAAATCTGAGGGAATCCTCTGTAGGGTGAGTTCAGGAAATTGGAAGGCAACTTTCGATTCCCATGGAATGAAAGGACATTTGAACTCATCAGGAGGAACGCCCTATGAATTCCGCAATCCGTTTTACCACTGCCGCACTGTTCATAGCGTCTTTCGCCGCTGCGCCCGCCGTTCTGGCTCAGGGCAGCGTGGAGCGGGACCGGTCGGGTCCTTATGTTAGTGGCAGCTACGGCGGCTACAAATCACACGGCGGCGAGTTCGAGGATGAAAACGATCTGCTTGGCGCCGCTGTTGGCTACCAGTTCAGCCCGTTTTTTGCCCTGGAGGCGGAGTACATTGATTTCGGCAACTTTGGCGAGGACGATGTTGAAGGCAAGCTGAAAGGCTTTGGCCTGGGCGCGGTTGGCCGACTGCCCCTGACTGAGAGCTTCGGCGTGTATGGCAAGGCCGGGGCGTTTGCGTCCGCTTTCGATGTTGATGCATTCAACGAAAGTGAGACCTACGATGAGGTATCGCCCTTCGTGGGTGCCGGTGTGGATTTCCGGGTGACACCTCATTTGACGGCATTCGCGGAATACAATCGCTACAACGTCGACATTGATAAAGAAGATTTCAACGGCCAGGTTACCAACAGCGGGCCGGAGTTTGATACCGGTCGGGTCGGCCTGAAGTATCAGTTCTGATGAGTGCAAGGCGCAGCAACATGCTGCGCCTTTTCACAACTATTGAACGTTTTCCAGTTCACCAAACCGGTCGGCGAACAGTGCCGAAGACAGGTAACGCTCCGCCGTATCCGGCAGCACCACCACAATATTCTTACCCTGGTATTCCGGCTGCTTGCTGATTCGAACTGCAGCCACCACCGCCGCGCCGCAGGAAATGCCGCAGAGAATGCCCTCTTCCTGCATCAGTCGATGGGCCATGTCCATGGCGTCTTCATTGGTGACAGTCTCCACCTGATCGACCATTTCCAGGTCCAGGTTCTTGGGTACGAAGCCAGCCCCGATGCCCTGAATCTTGTGAGGGGATGGTTTGGGGTCCTCACCGTTCATCACCTGCGTAATCACGGGCGAGTCGGCGGGTTCGACGGCAATGGTGGCAATTTTCTTGCCCTTGGTGCCTTTGATGTAGCGGGAAACACCGGTCAGTGTGCCGCCGGTGCCAACCCCGGCCACAAAGACATCGACCTCACCATCCGTGTCGTTCCAGATTTCCGGGCCGGTGGTGTCCTCGTGAATTCGGGGATTGGCCGGGTTCTGGAACTGCTGAGGCAGAAAATGATTGTCTGGATCGCTGGCAAAGATTTCTTCAGCCTTGGCGATGGCGCCCGGCATACCTTTGGCTGGTTCGGTCAGTACCAGCTCTGCACCGAGCGCTTTCAGCACCTTGCGACGCTCCAGGCTCATGGAAGCGGGCATGGTCAGGATCAGTTTATAGCCCCTGGCGGCTGCCACATAGGCCAGGGCGATGCCCGTGTTCCCACTGGTGGGCTCCACGATGGTCATACCGGGTTTCAGGGTGCCGCGTTTTTCGGCGTCCCAGATCATGGCTGAGCCAATCCGGCATTTGACCGAATAGGCCGGGTTGCGGCCCTCGATCTTGGCCCAGATGGTGGCGCCATCGTTGACGCGGTTCAGTCTGACTAACGGGGTGTTGCCGATGGACAGGGAGTTGTCCTCGTAGATGCGTGCCATGGTGTTCTCCTTGTAGCTTTGTTTTTATTCTAGTCTAGCACCACTCAGGAGCCCACCGAACGAGCTTCGAGGCGGTTGCGGCCATTCTGTTTGGCCTGATAGAGCGCCTGGTCAGCCTGCCGCAGAAATTCCGCTGGCGAGTCGTCGGGTCCGGGAATGCCCGTGGCGAGGCCAATGCTGATGGTCAGGTTGACTTCGTGTTCGCCGCACACCGAGCAGCTTTTCTGTACGGCCTTGCGGAAAGTCTCGAGGCGATTCCTGATCTCGTTCCTGTCTTCGTAGCTGGCAAAAATAACAAACTCTTCACCACCGAAGCGGGAGAGCCTGTCGGTTTCCCGGCGGAAGTGTTCACGCATCAGGCCAGCCAGTGTTTGCAGGCAGACATCCCCCGCCTCGTGGCCGTAATTATCGTTGATCATCTTGAAATGGTCGGCGTCCACCATCGCGACGGCAAAGCCCGAACCGTGGCGCTGGCACCATTGGAAACTCTTGCGGAATTCCTGGTCGAAATAGCTTCGGTTGCCCAGCTTGGTCAAGTCGTCGGTAACGCTCAGCCGGGCGAGGGTTTCGTTGGCGTGGGACAGATCCCTGTTTAGCCGACCTAGTTTTCGGTTCCAGAAGACAAGAAGGCCGGCTATGAATATCGCGGCGATGGATAAGCGCCAGATCAGCGTGTAGTCCACGGATTCCTCAATCTGAATATTGCGCCATTGCCGTTCGAGATTTTTCCGCTCTTCAGAAGTCAGGCTGGATACCAGCTTTTGCATGATGCCAAAAACCACGGGCTCCTCTTTGCGAGTAGCCACCGACAGTGACCAGTCTGCCGGAATACGGCCGATGACTTTCACGTCGGCAAGCCCGAGTTCCTGCATGTAATAGCTGGCGGTTGCCAGTGTTGTAATGTACCCATCCAACTCGTTGCTCTGTAATTTACGCAGACCTGCCTGCTCGTTGGCGACTTCAACCAGGTTCATTGAGGGGTAGCGGCTTCGCAGAAGTTCTTCAAAGGCGTAACCCTCAACAATGCCGATTCGCTGGCCTCGCAGATCGCCAACACGTTCGATAAACGGAGCCTCAATCCGGCCAAGGACAACCGTGGGCACCTCAAGATAGGGGTCGGTAAAGTTCAGGTAATCCAGCCGCTCTGGCGTTTGCATCGCCATCGTGAAGATATCGCACTCGCCCCTCTTCATGCTGAGAATGGATTCTGTCCAGGTGTCGGTGCGAACCAGTTCGAATTGAATGGGCGTCCGTTTTGAAAACAAGCGGACTACTTCCGCCGATAACCCGGCATGCTTACCCTCTGCATCAAGGCCTTCAAGTGGAAACCAATCCGGATCGATGCAGGTGTTGATCTGGTGGTTGTGGGACTCGAGCCAGGCCAGCTCTGCAGCATTCAGGGTCACTTCTCCCGTTGCCTGCACTTCCAGGTCGACACTGGCACCCAGCCAGCGGGTTTCAATGGCGTGCATCTCTTCCGGGGTGATTGCTGACAATGCCTGATTCAGGATGTCCACCAACGGTGCCAGACCAGGTCTGACACCGAACCTCAGATCCTCCCCGCTCTGGCCGTCGATGATTAGCTCGCCGGCGATTCTCACGCCTGTTATGCCCATCTCACGCACCCAGAAGTTGCCGTTGGGCAGGGCCGCGAGCACCACATCCACCTCATCTCTCGCAAGTGCCTGGAACATGGTGTCCTGGGTGGTAAAGATCCTCGCATTCTCACCGAGTGCATTGCGCACCGGTTCTTCGTAGTAGATGCCAGAGCCCAGAGCCACGCGCTGGCTCTTCAGGTCTTCAAGGCTGTTGATTCTCAGGGCAGGGTCCCGGGTAAACGCCACGTTGGGAATCGTATGGTAGGGCTGGGTAAATCGGGTAAATGCCTCGCGCTCGGGTCGGTATGACATGTTGGCCAATACATCGATTTCCCCGTCTCTGAACAGCGGGAGCAGTTCGATCCATTGGCCTTCCACAGGGATGATCTGCAACCCGGTCAGGTCTGATATTCGGCCGAGCACATCAACGCTCAACCCGTGAATCCGGGTTGCGCTCTCGAAGCTGTAGGGCGCGTAGTCCCGCATCAGGCCAACGCGAACGGGGCCGGTCTCGGCGATAAACTCGCGTTGCCTTGGCGTCAGGGTAAAGCTGACGCCGTTGGAAAGGTTATTACCGCCCAGTTCCTGCCAACGGTTGAGCAGCTCGTTGATGCGCTCGACTGGAATCTGCCCCAGGCCCTCAGTGATTCTCTGGTAAAGGCCCTCATTGGATTTGAGTACGCCAATGCGAAAATCCTCGGTTGCCAGATCTCCAAGGGGGGCGGTCCCAGCGATTTCAAGAAAACCAAAGCCGGCCTGGTTGGCATAATATTGAAGGGTCAGTCTTGGGCCGATAATGACATCAACCCAGCCAAACGCGAGGGCACGAATCATGCTGTGAACAGAATCGTAGCTGGTAATGGACAGCCCGTGTTCCTCAAGAGCGTCACGGTAATAGACATCGCGTACGACGCCTACACGCCTGTTTTCGAGGTCCGCCAGCGAGCTTATCTGCCCCATCGGCTCCTGGCTGTTATGCATCAGATAGGTCTGGCGCAGATGATAGGGCTCGGTGAACAGGATTTTTTCCGAGCGTTCGGCACTGAAAGAAATGCCATCAATAACATCCAGCTCACTGCGTAGAAACGCATCGTAGATTTCCGGCCAGCTGCCGGCCCGGAACCGGAAGTTCAGGCCCGACTGTCGGGCCACCTCCCTGAGAACATCCACAGAAAAGCCGGAGGCGCCGGGGCCATCATCGAACGAGTAGGGTTTGTTGTCGCCAACGATACCGACGGTAATGGTCTCGTCGGGCTGCTCGGAAAACGCCAATGGGGCTGTCAGCAAAAGATAAAAGCCCCAGAGAAATGCAGCGGCCACCCTCCAGCATCCGCTATTTTTGTGAGTCGCGCGAGTTTTCATCGGCAGGCCGGCGTTCCTTTACAGCTTCTATTTTAGTGTAGCTGTAAGCGGCCCGATTGAACATTATTCAGGCGCTGACCGAGCGACCGGTGTAATCGGAGAAGTCGGGCTTTTTCGGCTGGTGCTGGTCGTCGGTCATGTAGGCTGAGGTCAGAATGAATTCGGCCGTTGCCCGGTTGCAGGCCACCGGGATGTTCCACAGCGCGGCAATCCGCAGCAGGGCCTTGATATCCGGGTCGTGGGGTTGGGGTTCGAGTGGATCCCAGAAGAACACCAGCAGGTCGATTTCGCCCTCGGCAATTTTTGCGCCGATTTGCTGGTCGCCGCCCAGGGGTCCACTGAGCAGGCAATGGATGTCATCCCGCTCCAGGTTGTCCCGTAGCAGCCGTCCGGTGGTGCCGGTGGCGTAGAGTTTTAGTGGGGCAAAGCGGGTGCGGTTTTCGGCAACCCAGTCCACCAGCTCCTTTTTCTTGTTGTCGTGTGCCACCAAAGCGACGGATTTTACGGCCATTTGGGGTAAAGTCTCCTGTTATCAAGGTTTTTTCAGGGTCAGTGTTTCACAGCCTGACCCGCGACGGAATAGGAAAGAGGTTTATGTCTGCGACTGCACCCTTTGACTGGCAATCCACTCCGGCGGCGGTCTGGCGTCGCCATCGTTCAGGGCTTCGTGCCATCCGCCGACTCGATCCGGTGCAATGGCAGGACCTGAAGGGTATCGACCGGCAACAACAAGCCCTGGCCCGCAATACCGAGCGCTTTCTTGCTGGTGAACCCTCCAACAACGCCTTGCTCTGGGGCTCCCGGGGCACGGGTAAGTCGTCCCTGATCAAGGCATTGCTGAATCGATATAAGGAGCGCGGGCTCCGGATGATTGAGGTGGACAAGGACGATCTGGTCAATCTGCCAGAGATTGTTGACGACATTTGCGATCTGCCGCTCCGATTCGTGATTTTCTGCGACGATCTGTCGTTCGACGTGGGCGAGTCCAGCTATAAGGCCCTGAAAAGTGTGCTTGAGGGTTCCCTGGAACTGCCGCCGGAGAACGTGCGGGTATATGCCACCTCCAACCGCCGGCACCTGATGCCGGAGTTCATGTCTGACAACCTCAAGAGCGAGATGCGGGACGGGGAGCTGCACCCGGCGGAGGCCATCGAAGAGCAGGTCTCGCTGGCGGACCGCTTCGGTCTGCAGCTATCATTCTATGCCTTCTCGCAGGACGTCTTCCTACAGGCCGTGGATGCACTTTTCCCGCAATTTGATGACCGTGAAGGCCTGCACCGGGAGGCCATTCGCTTCGCCACCGCCAAGGGCGTGCGCAACGGCCGAACGGCCCAGCAGTTCTACCGGCAGTTTGCCGGCGAGCGGGAGCTGGGCAAACTGAAGTAGCTACTGCCGTTTTGCCATCTTGATGAAGTGGTGGTGGACCACACGAACCCCGAGAAACACCAGGGTCATCACCACCGGAATGGCGATGCCGAGAACTAAGGTTTTGTTGAAGGCCACGCCAGCTTCATAAACCGAATCCAGCCCGAATTTCAGCAGGCCAATCAGGTAATAGGTAATGGCCACCACGGAGAAACCTTCCACCGTGTGCTGCATCATCAGCTGAATTTTGGAGCGCCGGTCCATGGAGCTGAGCAGTTGCTGGTTCTGGCTCTGGATGGCCAGTTCCACCCGGGTGCGCATCATGTCTGACGCCCGGTCGATCCGGCGTGACAGATCTTCCAGCCGCTCACTGACCGCCTCGCAGGTTTTCACCGCCGGTGTCAGCCGGCGGGTCATGAATTCGGTCAGGGTCAGGTGGCCTGAAAGTTCGTCTTCCCGCAGTTCTTCCAGGCGGGTCAGGACCAGTTGATGGTAAGCTCTGGTGGCGGAAAACCGGAACGTGGAGTGGGCCCGGAAGGCCTCGATACGGGCCGCAATGTTGGTCAGCTGGGCCAGGAGCTTTTCTTCATCCACCGTTTCGTTTTCGGCCAGTGATCGGGTAATCACTGCCAGTTTCTCGTCCATATCGTTCAGGGAGGGCGTGATTTCCCGGGCAACCGGTAGCGCCAGCAGTGACATCAGGCGGTAAGTTTCAATTTCCATCAGGCGCTGGGTCAGGCGTCCCAGCTGGCTGTCTGACATGTGGTGGTTCATCACCATAAAGCGGCCAAAACCGTCACTATGCAGCCGAAAGGTGCCCCACACGCGGGCGGCGCCTTCCTGGGGGCTGGAGCCGACCAGTCGCATGCCTTCGAAGTGCTTGCGGACATAATCCAGGTCGCCTTCGGTGCCATCAGCGGCGGGCCGGACTTCCAGATGGAAGGCAGCAATCACTGTGCCGGTCAGCTGTTCCAGCCAACCTGCCGGCAGCGGCGTAATACCCGTCTCGGTAAATGGTGCTTCATCGCCCGCGTCCAGATTGATGAAGGTGTAGGACGCAAACTCCATGTGCATCTCGCGCCGAACCCGCAAAGAACCAAAGGTGTGCTCGAAGCAGCCCACTTCTTTTTCGGGCACCGGGTGCCCCATCAGCCGATGGAGCTCCTGCAGATGCCGGAATTGCTGTTCCCGCTGCTCGGGCGTGGTCAACACCGCCATCTGGGTGACCCGCGCCGGTGTCGGCAACACCTGGAACGGTCGTGAATGGAGCTCGTTGTAGAGATCGTTCCGAAGCGGGTGGATATCAAGGGAGTCCAGGCGTGCGCTCACGGCGGGCAGTTCCTGTTTTCAAGAATGGATGGCCGGGATAATAACCCGGAAGCTCACGCCGTCAATGCCACCTTGGGTGCGGTTGCGGGCTTCCACCCGGGCACCATGGTAGTCGGCAATCAGGCTGACGATCAGCAAACCCTGCCCCAGGTGGCCCTGTTCCTGGCCGTCCCGCATCGAGACAAACGGGCTGAAAATGTCCGTTGTGGTGTCTTCTGGCAGCGCCGAGCCCTGGTTGAAAACGGATAGGCACAGGCCTTCTGAACTTGAGTCCAGGGCTATCTCGATCAGGCCTTCCTGTGGTGTGAAATCACGGGCGTTGTCCACCAGTTTGTCGAGAAGCTGCACCATGAGCTCCGGAGAGCCGGTGATCATGCAGCCCGCATCGGGCCCCGAATAGCGAATCTGATGGCTGGGATCAAGTGCCTGGTAGGCGGCCGTGGCTTCGGCGGCCACTGCGGCCAGATCAAACTGTTCTTTATCCGCATGGTCGAGGCTCTGTTCAAGCCGCGCTGCTTCGCTCATGCCATGGAGTATCTGCCGGAGACGTTCCGTGGCTGAAGCAGCCCGTTCAATGTACTGCCTTTGCTCTTCTTCCGAGTCGCTGTGGTTCAGGTTTTCCAGCGAGGAACGAACCACCGCGACAGGGGTTTTCAGCTCATGGGACAGTCGCCTCGAGAAGCTCTCCAGGTAGCGGTTGTAGCCGTGGAGCCGGTCCACCATCAGGCTGAAGTGCCGCTGCAGTTGGCCCAGTTCATCGTTGCTTCGGGCATCCGGCACCCGGCCGGTAATCCGGCCATCTTCGTCAATGCTTGCGCTGACAGCGCGCTGCAGGCGAGTAATTCGCCATGACAGCCAGCTGGCGTAGCCGAGCAGAACCAGGGTCAGTGCGACAATGATGAGTGTGCTTCGGGCAATGACCGAGCCCAGGGCAGAGCCGGAAAGAGTCAGGAGCTGGTCCAGTGACTGCTCGAGGATCAGTGTGCGACCACCGAAAACCTCCCTCGTGGTTAGCAGCCAGACGCTGTCATCCTCGTGTCGAACGAGGCCTTCCTCCGGGAGAGCCTCGATAGCCACACGGTTTGTGCCGGTTTCAATGGCGGTGGGCTCCGGCTGGTAGAGGCGCACCAGGCCCCGGAGGGCGTTGAGGCTGATCTGCTCGACCACCTGCAACGGGCTCAGGCTGTCGAAATCCGGCGCTTGCGACGCAGTGTCCGAATGCTGCCGTGCGATCACCCAGCCCGCCGGTTCAACCAGGCGTACCCGCTGGCCCTGGTTTAACTGCGGTTCCAGTTGGCGCTCAAGGGCCAGATTGCGACTGACCAGAATCGGCAGCGGATCGACCGGCGTAGAAACGCCGGCTTCCTGGCCATTTCCCCACAATGCCGCAAAACCCAGGCGGCTGCGGTTTGCAGGCATGGGTAACTTCAGCTCTAGTTGCCAGCCGCTGCCGGTTTGTTGCATGAATCCGGAAATACGGTAGTCCGGCTGTTGGCTGGCTTCTTCCAGACCATACAGCTGACCCGGAGCCGGCGTGCGCAGCAGCCAGGATGTCAGTTGCGCACCGGGAGTCAGGTTGCCCGGAGCTGGCTCCAGCCACAGCCTGAGACGATCATGGGCCTGGTCTGGGCTGCCCGGGTTGAAGAACACCGGTTGTCGCTGGTTAACGCGGATCAGCAGGAACAGGTGCCGCCGGTCGGTCATGGCCTGCCATTGAAGAGAGTGCTCTCCGGTTTGGCTGCGGGTTTGGCCTTGCCAGTTTCTGTCCTGATTTTCTTCGTCAAAGCCCGGCCAGTCAGCACCATAACCATCCAGATTCAGGCTACCCGTTAGCGGCTCAACATAGATGGCTGACTCCTCGGGTGTGATGACGGTTGCACCAATGATTTGATCGCCGGCGGTTTCCGCCAGCCTCTCGGCCTGGGCCTGCAATTGCAGCCGGGCCTGCTGCCGGAGCGCGTCGTCCAATTCCAGAACGAACTGCAGACCTGCCCAGGGGATTAGCAGCATCAGCAGGCTGGCGACGAACAGCTGTCGTTTGAGACTCAAGGTTCAGACCTCACGGGCATTCCAGCGATAACCCATGCCGTAGGCGGTCTGGATGCCATCGAAGGTCTCATCCAGTTGCAGGAACTTGCGGCGGATACGTTTGATGTGAGAGGTGACGGTATTGTCGTCCAGTACTGTGCTGGCGGCTTCCATCAACTGCTCGCGACTGCGCACATGGCCCGGGTGCTGTACCAGGGAGTGCAGCATCCAGAATTCGGTGACGGTCAAATCGATGGGCGTCTCATTCCAGGCGACGGTCATGCGATCCACGTTGAGCGTGAGTTTGCCTCGCTGGAGTACTTCATCCGGCTTCTGCAGGGCTTCGGCCCAGGCATCGGCCCGTCTGAGCAGGGCGGTCACCCGTGCCAGCAGGTGGTCCAGGCTCATGTCTTTGGTGACATAGTCGTCGGCGCCAAGACGCAGGCCGTGGACAGAGTCGATGTCGCTGTCCCTGGCAGTGAGGAAGATGATGGGCAGGGTCTGGGACAGTGACCGCAGATCCTGGCACAGGGCGAACCCACCTTCCGGTTCATCGCCCAGACCGACGTCGATAATCGCCAGATCGGGCAACGACTGACGCAGAACCTGCCAGGCAGACGACCGGTCGCCGTGGGCGCTTACACGGTAGCCACGGCGCTCGAACGCGGCGCGGTAGTTGTCGCGGATGGCGGGTTCGTCTTCGATCAGTACAACGTGTTTTTTCATGGTGGCGGCTGCTTCCCGTTGCCGATGTGTGCCTATTTAAACACGGCAGAGGGTGATAACAAGTTCGAAGGGCATTGTTGCCACAATTCATCATTTTTTGAGGGCGGTTTGTCGCAATCTACCATGGGAGTTCCTTTCCGGATTGCTGGAATGGCGGTGTTTCGCACAGTCATGCAGTCACAAGGATTCTCTCATGATGCTCACTTATTTACGGCTTTACTCCCCTGTTTTAGACAGGAGTTCGACGCCCGGCAGCTCCGCGGTGGCCTCCAAAACACGCTGTGAATACGTCCCTGTACGCTCGGCTCCGCCATCCATGGCTCCGCACGGTTTTGGAAACCACCGCGGAGCTGCCTCTGATTTTGCTGGCTCTCGACGACTACGATTTAAGCGACTCGGTGAGGGCATTAGCCTCTGGCTGGCAGTTTTGCTGATGCTTTTTGTTCATCCACTGTATGCAGAGGCGAACGAGGCAGACAATGTCGGCGAGCTGCACTTTGTTGATGGTCAGGGGCAGTGGCAGGAACCGGCGCTGGTGCTGGACAGTGAATTCGACATTCGGGTCAGCGGACTGATTGCCGACTCCCGGCTGTTGAGAAGTTTCCGCAATACCAGCGACCAGTGGCGGGAAGGCGTGTTCGTGTTCCCGTTGCCGGAGAAGGCCAGTGTCTACGGTTTGACCATGAAAGTGGGGGAGCGGACCATCGAGGGCAAGGTGCAGCCGAAGGAAACGGCGCGTAAGACCTATGAGAAGGCAAAACAGGCCGGGCAGCATGCGGCGAATGTGGAGCAGCAGCGTCCGAACCTGTTTACCGCCCGGGTAGCCAATATCCCGCCGGGGGAGACGGTGTCGGTGGAGCTGAAATACCAGCAGCCGGTGCAGTATCAGGCCGGGGTGTTCGAACTCACGGTTCCCACCACGCTGACGCCCCGCTACATGCCGGGACGGCCGGTCAGCAAGGCACCGGATCAGTGGCAAGGTGGGTGGGCGCTGCCCACGACTCAGGTGCCGGATGCCAGTGCGATCAGCCCGTTTACCGTTAACCCGACCGATGTGGCGACAGACAGCCATCGTGCCTCCATTGAACTGGTGATTGATTCCGGGCTGCCGCTGGAGAGCGTTTCCAGTCCGTCGCACCGTCTCGCTAGCCGTCAGGATGGCCAGACGTTCAGTGTTAGTCCCGAGGGTGGCGAAATCCTGATGAACCGCGATTTTGTGGTGCGGTGGCGCCCGGTTGCCGGGCTGGAACCCTCCGCAGCGGTCTTTCATCAGTCCTGGCAGGGGGAGGACTATTTGATGGCCATGCTGGTGCCGGGTGATAACGGTTCAATGGTGCTGCCGCGGGATCTGGTGTTTGTAATCGACACCTCCGGTTCCATGGCGGGGGAGTCGATCCGACAGGCTCGAAGTGCGCTTCAGGCGGGGCTGGACACACTGACACCACGGGACCGTTTCAACGTGATCCAGTTCAACAGCCAGACGCACTCCCTGTTCATGCAGCCGGAAGTAGCCACCGGCAATAATCTTGCCCGAGCCCGTCAGTACGTGGATCGCCTTCGGGCTGATGGCGGAACGGAAATGGCGCCGGCCCTGTCCAGGGCGCTGGACACTGGGGTGGAGACTGAAGCGGGAGCGCGCGTGCGTCAGGTGATTTTCATCACCGATGGCGCAGTGGGCAATGAGGCTGCGCTGTTTCGGCAGATTCGCGAGCAGCTGGGCAGCCAGCGGTTGTTTACCGTGGCTATTGGCTCTGCGCCCAACCGGCATTTCATGCGTGAGGCCGCCCGCTGGGGCCGGGGGACCTATACAGCGATCCAGTCGCCTTCCGATGTAGACGGACCTCTGCAGGCCCTGTTTTCAGCCATGGAGTCGCCGGCTCTGACGGATATCCGGGTCAATTGGCCCGGCCAGGAAACCGGCAGGGAGGCCTTCCCTGCACGCCCGGGGGATCTGTTCCAGGGCGAACCCCTGATTCATGTGGTCCGAGGCGTCCCGGCAATGGGGGAATTGAAGGTGTCGGGGCGCCTGCCAGGTGGCAAGGACTGGGACAGGACACTGGATCTGCAACAGGCTGCCTCCGCAACCGGGCTTCATCGGCATTGGGCCAGAGAGAAGATCGACAGTCTGGAGGATGAGGCGAAGGTGGTGGGCCGGGAGCCAGACAGGGCCGGCATTACCGGGCTGGCGGTCAAGCACGGACTGATGTCCGCCTACACCAGTTTTGTCGCCGTGGATTCCACACCGGCCCGCAGCACAGAAACGCCGATGGTCTCGGATAATCTGCCCACCCTCCTGCCAGCAGGTAGCCAGGCCGGCATGCTGCGCTACCCGCAGACGGCAACGTCGGCGCTGTTACTGATCGCGCTTGGTGTGGTCGGTCTGATGTTTTCCCTGGCGCTCGTGCTGCTGCAGAGGAGGGCATTCGCATGACCAGGCTCCTACTCCTGTTGTTGACCAGCTCTGCTACCTTGTTGGTATTCGGGTTATGGATTCCCCTAAAGGCGGTGATTGCCCAGGAATTGCTGGAGGTTGCCTGGGCGGAAAGCCAGGCCCGGCAAACGGAATCGCGGCCCTGGCCCTGGGCAGACACCTGGCCGGTCGGTCGACTGGCTATTCCGGAGCTGAACGATTCCATGATTGTGCTGGCCGATACCCATGGCGAAAGCCTGGCCTTCGGGCCAGGCCGGTTGACCGGAGGCGAAGGCACCGGGGGAGCCGTGATCATTGCCGGGCACCGGGATACCCATTTTCGGAGTCTGAAAGCGCTGGAAACCGGCAATGAAGTGCGTCTGCAGGCCCGGGATGGTCGTTGGCAAAGCTACCTGGTGGAAGGGGCCCGGGTGGTCGACAGCCGTTCAGAGCTTATCGATACCCAAAGATTGCCGGAGGGGACGCTTCTACTGGTGACCTGTTACCCGTTCGACAGTGTCGACGCCGGGGGGCCACTGCGGTACGTCGTCAGGGCCTCGGCAAGGGGTAAACAAACGGAACAAATTGACACTGTTGCCGGAATATAGAGTTGGCGTACACTTGTGCGCCAAAATTGTGCTGCAGAGTTTGGTTGCATGGGTATTATCAGAAAACTGCTGGCTTGGCTGAGCGTGCCGATCATCTGCCTGTTCGCGCTGGTGTTCTACGCGGCAAGGCCCTTCAATCCGGATAACAACCGTTATCTTGCGTGGGTTGTGGCTCGTTTCGGGCGTGCAGTCCTGGGTATGGAGCGGCCTTTGGAAGGCTGGGAAAATATGCCGCAGGATCGGCCCACCGTCGTCATTGCCAATCACCAGCACAATGACGATCTGTTTGTTTTGGGCGACCTGTTGCCGCCGCGCACCGTCACGGTTGGTAAATCGTCATTGGTTTGGGTGCCTTTCTTTGGCCAGGTGTTCTGGCTCGGCGGCAACGTTATCCTCAACCGCGGGCGTTCCCACAAGGCCATTGCGGTTATGAAGGCCACCAGCAGTGCCATTGCTCGGGATCGCAAAAGTCTTTGGGTGTTCCCCGAAGGCACTCGTAGCAGGGGGCGAGGATTGCAGAAATTCAAGAAAGGCGCATTTCATGCAGCGGTGGCATCGGGTGCGCCGATCACGATGGTCTGTGTTCAGGAATATGCCGATGAGGCCGTCGGTTGGACTGGCCGCCGTGAATCGGTCGCCATTCGGGTCCTGCCACCCATCGAAACCGAGGGTCTCACGGTTGACGATATTCCGGAGCTGATCGAACGTTGCCACCGAAAAATGTCAGAGACGATTGCCACACTGTAATTGTCGGATCTGGAAGTGCTTGAAGCACCATGGGAAACAGGGCAGTCTTGCGGGACTGATCGTTTCGTTCAACGACCCTCAGGGAGAGGCAAGAGATGAATCTGATTCTGTTTCTGATTATTGGCGGTGTAGCCGGTTGGTTGGCTGGTCTGATCATGAAAGGCCGTGGCTTCGGCGTTCTGGCCAACATCGGTATTGGTATTGTTGGCTCGTTTGTCGGCGGTTTTGTTTTCCGTCTTCTGGGTCTGGCGGCCCAGGGTGCTGTCGGTGAGCTGGTAACGGCGACGGTCGGCGCAGTGTTACTTCTCGCTATTGTTAGTGCAATCAAGAAGGCCTGAGCATGATCGTACCCGTAACCGGAGTGTTTGCCGCCGTTATCGGCATTCTTTTGCTGGTGTTGTCGGCCCAGGTCGTCAAGTTTCGTCTGAAGTACAAGAAGGGCCTGGGTGTAACCGATGACAGGGATTTCGAGGCGGCGGTAAGGGCCCACGCCAACCTGGTGGAGTATGCCCCGATTGGTCTGATCATGCTCGCTATTGCAGAACTCAATGGCGTTGCCAGCGGACTTATTTACTGGACCGGCATGGCTCTGGTGGTTGGCCGTATTCTTCATGCCTTCGGCATGATCAACGGGCGGGGCGGCACCCATTGGGCCCGGATGATCGGCATACTGCTGACCTGGTTGTCGATTCTGATGGCTGCTTTGTTACTGCTATGGAATGTCTGGCAGGTCTACGGTTAAGGCAGTAAAAGAGCGGGGCGGCCATCGGCCGCCCCGTTTTGCTTTCGGGCCCCCTACTTCAAGGACGTTCAGTCCTCAATCTGGCTCTCGTCGTGAAGAATCAGTTCCACCTCTTCGGGATCCAGAACCTGAGCCTCGTAAGTCAGTCCCTGCGCCTCGATGACCTTTACGAAGGCGTTGAGGTGGCTTTTGGAGCCATCCAGCAGGTTGGAATAGGCCAGAATAATGGCGCGTTCGTCAGTCTGGTTGATAGCGGCCAGAATATCTCTCATATCCTTCTCTTCGATCAGGCCACCCACGAACAGGCCATCAACAAAGGAATTCTTGCCCTTGGCAACCAGTTCGTCGAACAGGGCCTGAAGCTCTTCATTGGTGAAGACACCAATGGTGTCATTCACTACCGGATCCTCAACACCAAATTTGTTGAGCAGGTAATCCACGGTACTGGTATGGCTTTCTTCCGAAAGCGCGATTTGAGCGAAGACCTGTGTCCTGTCACCCCAGTACTGATCCATGGTGAGGTAAACGTCACGGGCCAGCTTTTCCTCTTCCCGCATGAACTGGAGATCGCTGACTTCAATGGTGGTCAGGTCGCCCGAACTGGCAGTGTCTGCCGATCGACCGCCGCCGTCGCCGTTGCGGGGGCCGCCTGCAGCGAATGCAGTGCTGGCAAGAAGCATTGAACCAATGAGTGTGGCAGTGATGAAGGGTTTTGCGTTCATAGTGACCTCTCAAGTCAGGTAATGGTTAAACCCGGGATACATCACTAAGACGAAGATTCGGCCAAAAGGTTCGTTAAATAAAGGTAAGTTTGCTCTCTTTTTTGTAATTTAACTTTCTGATTTTATTGAATAAAAATTCTTAAACTTTATGGGGATGTTCCGTTTAACGTTATATAAATCGCAACAATTAACATTATGGAAAGAGCAGCGTCGGCACTGTAGGGCAAAACGTCCCTGACGCGCGGAAAGGATTTGGCCCCCGAAAAAAAGCAGGATCGGGGGCGAGTTCTGGGTGGTGCTTTCGCTCAGAGCGCCCGGGCCACATCCATGGTCAGGTATTCGAGTTCCACGCGGCGATTGGCTGCCCGGTCCTCCGGCGTTGCCAGAGGTCGATCTGAGCCCCAGTGACTCATGAAAATCCGGGATTCGGCCACACCTTCCTGCATCAGGAACCGGGCGACCGCGTTGGCGCGCAGTCGTGAAAGAAACCGATTGTAGTCTTCCGAACCGAAGTTGTCGGAGTGGCCGTGAATTCTGACGGAGATGGCAGGATGGTTCCTGAGGTAGCTTGCGTGCTGTCGCAGGAAAGCAACGTCGTCGCTGCCCAGGGCGTGTTTGTTGAAGCCGTAATGGAACTTCATGCGGTGCGGGCGCCTGGTTCCGGCTTCGAAGTTGGCCGTGGTAAAGCCGGCAGCTATCGCGGCATTGGCTATCAGCTCCGGGTTATCCAATACGAGTACGGTCATCTGAAAAATCCTTGGTTCGGTGTCCGGTTTTTCTTGTTATTCCTGATCACTATTGGCTGGAGCAGGAACAACGGCAATTGGCGAAAGGTCGATATGTGGCCCGGTCCACTCTCTCGATGAAACCGATTGAATGTCATTTGTGTGACATCCGAATGACAGCCGGGCCAGTGTCATGGGCTTTGCCGACTCTGTGGGGTGTGCCACATTTCCGGGATTGACCCGTTACGACCTTCGCGCTGGATTCCATTTGAGCGCGAAAAGAAGGCCGGGCTGTGGTAAAAAGCAGAGTTTCAGGGACAGATTGTGATGAATTGTGACCGCCCATGCTGATTATTCCCGCTGAAAACGCCATCAACTGGAAACGCCCGCCGTGGGTGACCCTTGGCCTGATCATGGCCTGCCTGCTGGTTTTCCTGTTCTATCAGGGCGGTGACAGCCGCAAACTCGAACAGGCCGTTGAACAATACCTGTCCGCCGATCTTCACGAGCTGGAGGCACCTGCGTACGAGGACTACCTGCAGCGGCAAATCCAGTTCCAGGGCGAGGAGAGCCGGGTCTACGAGCTCCAGCAGTTCCAGCAACTCCGGGAAGAGAACGAAAATTTCTGGCTGGCCATCAACCTGATGATGGATCGGGAGTTCTACCAGTACCTGCTGCAGAATCGCGATGTCATCTGGGCACCGGCGGAGCGGGCGCACTGGCAGGAACAACGCAGCATCATCGAGCAGGACTACCTCCAGAAACTCAGTGCCAACCAGCTCGGTCTGGTGCCGGCGGATCTGTCGCTGTACACCCTGATTACCTACCAGTTTCTGCACGGCGGCTGGGGCCATATCATTGGTAACCTGATCTTCCTGTTCCTGCTCGGTTTTACCGTCGAGAAGGCGCTGGGGCCCGGTCGGTACCTGATTGCCTATCTGGTGTGCGGCGCCCTTTCCGGTCTGATGTTTACTGCATTCTCGGCGGGCAGTTACGTGCCCTTGGTGGGCGCGTCCGGTTCGATCTCTGGCCTCATGGGTATGTATGTGGCCATCTACGGGCTACAGAAAATCCGTTTCTTCTATTTTCTGGGTGTCTATTTCAACTACTTCCGGGCGCCCGCCATCGCCCTGCTGCCCGTATGGGTAGGCAAGGAAATCTACGATTACTGGTACGCGGGTGCCACCGGTATCGCCTACATGGCGCATGCCGGCGGCCTTATTGCTGGCGCAGGACTCGTCTGGCTGCTCGGCAAGAGCTGGTTGCAGGTGCGCGAAGAGTTCTTCGAGCCGGAAGAGGAAGAGCAGGACGCCCGGTTTACCAGTGGTTACGCCCAAGCCATGGCCAGCCTGGGCCGGATGGAGTTCGATCTGGCGAGACGGCAATTCGAGGCCCTGCGCGAGCATTACCCGGAACGCCATATTCTGCTGGAACATCTTTACCACTTGGCCAAGCTCCGGCCGGATCTGCCAGAGTACCGGGATCGGACCAAAGAGCTGATGAACGATGCCCTCAGCCGCCGACAGCCAGAGCAAATGATTGCCATCTGGCAGGAATACCTGGGCAAGGGTGAGAGCTATCAGCCTTTAGCGGCGGAGGATCACAATCGGGTGTTGTTCACCAGCCTGAGACAGCACGATTTGAAAGCTGCCGAGAAAGCCTTCGAGCGGCTGAAAAGCACCGGCGATGATATGTTGACCACCGAGGCCTGTCGGTTGCTGGCGGAAGAGTTCGAAAAGCGGCAGATGGCGCCCAAAGCTCGTCATTATCGCCAACTTCTTCAGGCCGGCTAGCCTCGGGGGAGCAGGGTATGGGAGGGGCTTCCCAAAACACGCTGTGAATACGTCCCTGTACGCTCGGCTCCGCCATCCCTGGCTCCGCACGGTTTTGGGAAGCCCCTCCCATACCCTGCGTCAGTCCTGGACAGAAAACGTTGCTTTCGGTCCCTTCAATGGCTCTTGATTTTTAGCCTGCTCCAGATACACCGTAATCTGCTCATGCAGCGGATGGTTCACGCACTTCTTCTGGATAAACGTCAGGAAGGCCGTCGCCTTTTCCCACTGGGATAATCCGTTGGCCAGGGTCTGGGCCACCAGGAGGTAGGCGGGAGCCAGTTGTTCGCTGTCCGGGAATCGCTTGTGGAAATCCTGCAGTACCCGCAAGGCCGGCTTGAACTGGCCCCGGTGGTACAGGGCCCGGGCGCAGCGTACCGAGAGATCCGGATCCTCCAGTTTGAAGCCGGGTTCTGCTTGCTGCAGCGTGTTCAGCACACCGGCGATGCCTTCTCCGTCATTGCGGTCTGCCAGCCAGCTCAGAATTCGTGGGTGGTACCGGTAGAGTTCGTCGGTGTCCTGGCGGGCCGTCAGTAGTTGGTACAACTGGCCGATTCTCAGGGCGTTGTCCCGATCCCGCTTCAGTGCTTCCTTCAACATGCTCTGCACCCGGTCGTAGTTGCCGTCTTTCAGGTTCATGTCGATATCGGCATCGAAACGGGCAGTTCGGTCACGCTGGTGGGTGTCCTGCCCAGAAATTTCGTCTTGAATGTCCGAGGCAAATCCCAGCTCTTCCTGGTACTGGAACAACAGGTAGCCCAGCATGTGGAACAGGATCAGGGTGAAGGTACTGTTCAGGAAACCGGCGAGGGGCTGGGCCACCCAGAAAGGAAAGTGATTGACGGCGAAGTCCTGGGCCGCGCCAGAGGCGAGGGTAAGCAGGATCAGATAGCCATAGAGCAGGAAATAGGGGGTGCCGATTCGCGAGATCAGCACCGCCAGATTCATTGGGTTTACCGCCGCGCCCACTGAGCGCTCCATGGCCAGCACCATGATGCTGGCCGGCAATGCCAGAATGACAAACGCCAGCGCCAACAGCATCAGGATCGGGCCGCCGAGCATGGCGGCAGCGCCGACCAGCCCGCCCATCAACACGAACACCAGTAGCTGCAGGATGACAATATCAAACCCGCTGCCGGTGAAGGCCACGGACACGGCGGGCGGTTTCAGGTGACCTTCGGCGGTGTGGTTAATCACCGCATAGGTGTATTTGAAGAGCGCAAGCGCCAGCACCAGCCAGATCAGGATGCCTATGAGGTTGGCAGGTGCAACCACCGGCACCAGGGTACAAATGGCGATGACGATCAGCGGATCGGTATGGAATGGATAGCGGAAGAACGCGCCGAGTCGCTGCCAGAACGGGACCACTTCGGTGGCAGCGCCCAGGTATCGCATGGCCTTGCTGCAGTGCGGGCACAGCGCGCGGCGCTGGCGAGTGTCGGCGTCGGGCATGCAGCGGCTGCAGTAGTGGATCTGGCACTCGCCGCAGTGCCATTTTGCGGGGTCGCCGGGATGGTAGTGGCAATCGTGTTTCACAGGTGCTTGTGTCCTGGTCCATCAGAAAATCGTTGGCTCATGATGACAGATGTCGGTTTTGATCGCAGCAAACCAGTTAACAGGTAGACTATTGTCAGTTCCCGGGCGTATCCAACCGGGCAGATTTCATTTTCCGGAGGTTATTTGGAACACCCCCAAAGCAGCGTAACCGGTATCGACACCCGTGAAGCCCGACAGCCGTATACCTGGCGGGATATCTTCGGGCTTGCGCTCAAGCACAAGCCCCGGCTGGTGCGCGCCAATCTGCTGGCGATCATGGCCACCGTCATGAGTGTGCCGGTGCCCCTGCTGCTTCCGGTTCTGGTGGATGAAGTGTTGCTGGACGAGCCTGGCCCGGTGTTACCGGTGATGGATTCGATACTGCCGGGCGGCTGGGAAACACCGGTGGTTTATATCGGGCTGATGGTTCTGGCCGCGTTTCTCCTCCGGGTGGCGGCACTGTCGTTCAATGTCTTGCAGTCCCGGGAGTTTTCCAAGGTCTCCAAGGATGTGGTGTTCCGTATCCGCTCCCGGTTGCTCGGGCGTTTGCAGCGCGTGGCCATGTCGGAGTACGAAACCCGTGGCTCCGGCGGGATCAGCAGCCACTTCATTACCGATCTGGATACCGTCGACCAGTTTCTGGGGACCACCATCAGCCGGTTTCTGGTGGCCAGCCTTACGGTATTCGGTACCGCCCTTGTGCTTCTCTGGGTGCACTGGCAGCTGGCCCTTCTGATTCTGCTGTTCAACCCGCTGGTGATCTTCGCCACGATTCTGATTGGCAAGCGGGTCAAGGAACTGAAGCGTCGGGAGAACAGTGCTTACGAGGAGTTCCAGGGTGACCTTACGGAAACCCTGGACGCCATTCACCAGTTGCGGGCGGCCAACCGGGAAAAACATTACCTGCGCCAGCTGATTGATCGCGCCCGCAACGTACGTGACCACGCGATTCAGTTTGAGTGGCGCAGCGACGCCGCCAGCCGGGCCAGTTTTGCCCTGTTCCAGTTCGGTGTCGATGCCTTTCGGGCCGCGGCCATGATCACCGTGCTGTTCAGCGACCTGAGCATCGGCATGATGTTCGCTATTTTCGGCTATCTCTGGTTCATGCTGACGCCAGTTCAGGAGATGCTGAACATGCAGTATGCCTGGTTTGCCGCCAATGCGGCCCTGGCACGGATTAACCGATTGCTGGATCTGAAAGAAGAGCCACGCTATCCGGCGCTTGAGAACCCCTTCCGCGATCGTCACACAGTAGGACTGACCCTGCGCAATATCCACTTTGCCTACGGCGAGGAAGAGGTCCTGCGGGGCATTAATCTGGAGTTGGCACCGGGCGAAAAGGTGGCGCTGGTGGGAGCCAGTGGCGGCGGCAAATCGACCCTGATCCAGGTGATCCTCGGCATGTATACGCCCCAACAGGGTGAGGTGCTGATTGATGGCGTGCCGGTTCAGCGTATCGGCCTGCCGTGCCTTCGTGAGCATGTGGCGACGGTGCTCCAGCACCCGGCGCTGTTCAACGATACCGTTCGCCAGAATCTGACCCTGGGGCGGGAGAAGCCCGACGCCGAGCTGTGGGAAGCCCTGCGCATTGCCCAATTGGATGCCACGGTTGCGGCCATGCATGATCAGCTTGATACGGTGATCGGCCGCCAGGGGGTTCGCCTCTCTGGCGGCCAGCGTCAGCGTTTGGCCATTGCGCGGATGATCCTTTCGGAACCTTCGGTGGTCATACTGGATGAAGCCACCTCGGCACTGGATGCGGAAACCGAATTCCAGCTCCATCGCGATCTGGAAGCGTTCCTGAAGCAGCGCACTACCCTGATCATTGCCCATCGACTGAGCGCCGTTAAACAGGCAGATCGTGCCTGTGTTTTCGAGGACGGCCGTATCATCGAGGAAGGGCATCACGATGAGCTCATTGCCAGAGAAGGGCTGTATGCGCAGCTGTATGGCGAACGGCAAATGTAGGCTTACCCTCCAAACGTTACTCTCTCTTACAACAAAAATTGATCTGTCGCATTCGGCGACCGTATTGGTTAGCAACGTCAGGCTGTCTCTGCTAATAGTCTGAGTAATGCAACTAAATTCGGGGTAAAGGTTTCTAACGGAATCTGATCCGGTTTTCGACGAGCAATCTTTGTGCGCAAAAAAACCTCAACCATTCTGCTTTTCAGTGCGGCGTTTCTCCTGGTAGCGGCACTTCATGTCATGCCGTCTTTGCTTGATAACAGTGGTTTTTATGGCATGGCGATCGATGAGTCCGGAACCGCCATTGGTGACTACCGGCCTCCCGAGGACGGGCTCGCCATCGTCTTTTTCGGCTACCGAAAGTGTGGAACCGTTTGCCCGGTTCAAAGCGTCAATCTGATGGAGCTTGGTGAGCGTCTGAAAGGCGAGAAAGTCGAGTTCCTGTTCGTCACTCTGGATCCCGAAACCGACACTGAGGATGCGTTGCGACACATGGTTAAAAGTATGGGGGAGGCGTTCAGGGCTTACCGGCCCGAGAGCTTCAACGCTGCCCAGAAACTGGCTTCAGCTTATAACGGCTTTGCTGCCAAGAGCCATGGTCTGGAAAACCCGATTACCCACAGTGCAGCCCTGCACGTGGTGACAGCCGATTTTCGCAGGAGACTGGTGTACACCACACCGGATCTGAATCTTGAACGGGTTGAACAGGACCTTCGCCGTTTGCTTAACAATAAAAGTGAGAGCTCGACATGACGACAGCGGCACGCAGTCAGTCCTATGAAACTCAAATCCGGGAACGCACCGACCTTCAGATGCTGGTTCTTCTTCTGGCACATATTCCTGTGGTGGGTCTGTTCGTGCCCATGGGCTATGGCACAACAACCTTTGCACTGGTGGCGTCTCTGCTGGTCGGAGGGCTCGCAGCTGCGGGCTACGGGACCATGCGGGGTACGCGGGCTTTGTCCTGCCTGTATGCGGTCTGCCTGATGTTGTTCTCCGCCATCATGATCCAGGCCCAGATGGGTCGAATCGAAATGCATTTCCATATTTTTGCTGCCCTTGCCCTGGTGATTATCTACAGGGACTGGCTCCCGGTGATTGTTGCAGCCGGTACCATCGCCGTTCACCACCTTTTGCTGACCGCGCTTCAGCTCGGCGGTGCCTCCCTCGGCGACATGGCATTGATGATCTTTAACTACGATTGCAGCTGGTCAATTGCGTTCCTTCACGCCGCCTTCGTGGTATTTGAGGCGTCGATCCTTGTGTTCTTTGCGATTCGGATGGGTGCGGAGCAAAAACAGTCGATACAGATCATCGAGATTGTCCGGGGATTTGACAGCAACCATGATCTGACGGCCCGACTCGATGAGGGGGACAAGAGTGTAACTGCCACGTCCTTCAACAACATGCTGGAGCGGTTTGTTGAGTTGATCGTCAAGCTCAGGGAGCTGTCTGGCCAACTCCGTTCAAACGCGGATGATCTGACCAGCGTGAGCGACACCACCACCACGATTGCCAGTGAGCAGCAGGTCCAGACTGACCAGGCGGCCACAGCGACCAACGAGATGTCGGCCAGTATCCAGGAAGTGGCCAGTAATGCGCAGCTGGCGTCCGACGCGGCCAGTAATGCGTCAGGGGCAGCCACCAGGGGCGGCGAGGCCATGGCCAATGCGTCGAAACTCACGGAGTCCACCGATGAGGCCCTTGAGAGCAGCGCAAACCGGGTGGATGAGCTGAGCGAGAAGATCGAGTCCATTTCCTCTGTCGTCGGCTCCATCAATGCGATCTCCGAGCAGACCAACCTGCTGGCGCTGAACGCCGCCATTGAGGCAGCGCGGGCCGGCGAGCATGGACGTGGTTTTTCCGTGGTGGCGGATGAGGTGAGGGCGCTGTCTCTCCGCACCCAGGAATTTACGGACCAGATTCGGGCAACCATCGGCGAGCTGAGCGACATCTCCGAAGCCACCAAGGCTTCCATGCAGATGGGGCGCACCCGTTCTGCAGAATCCACCCGGGCCATGCGGGAAACGGGCGAGGCCATGCGCGAGGTGGAAGCTGCCATCAGCGAAGTGTCCCGAATGAATTACCAGATTGCCTCGGCCTCGGAAGAACAGGCGGCCACGTCACTCCAGATCAACGAGAGTATTCATTCCGTTGCTACCCGCAACAACGATGTGGTGTCCGAGGCCGAGCGGGTCAGGACCATGGCCACGGAGCTTGAGTCAGTCACCGAAAAACTCGATGAACTGGTCAAGCTTTATCGCATCTAACCTTTCCAAAGGCTGACGTTGGAGAGTCCCCGGGCTCTCCGACGTTGGTCTGATATTCACCGTAATGATGCCGAACATTCATTGGCTCGCGGTTGAACTCTCGTTAATTGCTGCAATAGTTAAAGGTGACTTCACGCTGTGGAGTCCTTTCATCAGGCTATGGACGGGTTCTTGATCGTTTTCCCGGTCGATGCGTTGCTGAAAGGGCTTCGAAAGAGCCTTCCGGAATACGCGGATAACGACGAAAAAGGAGGCACCACATGTCGAACGAAAGTCTCAGCAAAGACAGCCTGAATACCCTTTCCAGCCTTAATGCTGGCGGTAAAACCTTTCATTACTACAGCCTGCCCAAGGCTGCAGACACCCTCGGGGACCTCAATCGTTTGCCGTTCTCGCTGAAAGTGTTAATGGAGAACCTGCTGCGCAATGAGGACGACTCCACCGTTGATCGCAGCCACATTGATGCCATGGTGCAATGGCTGAAAGACCGCCGCTCCGATACCGAAATCCAGTTCCGGCCCGCCCGTGTGTTGATGCAGGATTTCACCGGTGTACCGGGGGTGGTTGATCTGGCGGCCATGCGAGAGGCGGTCAAGTCCGCCGGAAAGGATCCGGCCATGATCAATCCGCTGTCGCCCGTGGATCTGGTCATCGACCACTCGGTGATGGTGGACAAGTTTGGTGATCCATCAGCGTTCAAAGACAACGTCACCATCGAGATGGAGCGCAACCAGGAGCGCTACGAATTCCTGCGCTGGGGTCAGCAGGCGTTCGACAATTTCCGTGTGGTGCCGCCGGGCACCGGTATCTGCCATCAGGTGAACCTGGAGTATCTGGGCAAGACCGTCTGGCAGAAGGATCAGGACGGCAAGACCATCGCCTATCCGGACACCCTGGTCGGTACCGACTCTCACACCACCATGATCAACGGCCTGGGCATTCTTGGCTGGGGCGTTGGCGGTATTGAAGCGGAAGCCGCCATGCTGGGCCAGCCGGTCTCGATGCTGATCCCCGAGGTGGTGGGCTTCAAGATTACCGGCAAGCTCCGTGAAGGCATTACCGCGACGGACCTGGTGCTTACGGTCACCGAAATGCTGCGCAAGAAAGGCGTGGTCGGCAAGTTCGTGGAATTCTACGGTGATGGCCTGAAAGATATGCCAGTGGCTGATCGGGCCACCATTGCCAACATGGCGCCGGAATATGGTGCCACCTGTGGTTTCTTCCCGGTTGACGAGCAGACCATCAACTATATGCGTCTGACCGGCCGGGAGGAGGCGCAGCTGGAGCTGGTGGAAGCCTATGCCAAGGCCCAGGGACTCTGGCGGGAGCCTGGCCATGAGCCGGTGTATACCGACAACCTGGAGCTCGATATGGGGGATGTCGAAGCCAGCCTTGCCGGGCCCAAGCGGCCACAGGACCGGGTTGCCCTGAAAAACATGAAGTCGTCTTTCGAGCTGTTGATGGAAACCGCCGAAGGGCCTGCGGAGACCCGCAAAGCGAATCTCGAGTCCGAAGGAGGTGGCACCGCCGTTGGTGCGCAGGACGCTTACTTCGAACACCCCTCCAGCCAACCGCTGCACATGAACGGCGAGAAGTCCCGGCTGGATCCTGGCGCGGTGGTGATTGCCGCCATTACATCATGCACCAATACCTCCAACCCGAGCGTGATGATGGCCGCCGGCCTGATCGCCCAGAAAGCCGTCGAGAAGGGGCTGAACACCAAGCCCTGGGTCAAGACCTCCCTGGCCCCGGGTTCCAAAGTAGTCACGGATTATCTCCGGGTCGGTGGTTTCCAGGACGATCTAGACAAGCTTGGCTTCAACCTGGTGGGTTACGGTTGCACCACCTGTATCGGTAACTCGGGGCCGCTGCCTGAAGAGGTGGAGCAGGCCATCACCGATGGTGATCTGACCGTTGCCTCAGTGCTTTCGGGTAACCGGAACTTTGAAGGCCGGGTGCATCCGCTGGTGAAAACCAACTGGCTGGCATCGCCGCCCCTGGTCGTAGCCTACGCGCTGGCGGGCAACGTTCGCCTGGACCTGGAGAAAGAGGCCCTCGGCGCCGACAAGGATGGTAATCCCGTGTACCTGAAAGACCTCTGGCCGAGCCAGCAGGAAATCGCCGAAGCCGTGGAGAAGGTGAAAACCGACATGTTCCGCAAGGAGTACGCGGAGGTCTTCGACGGTGATGACACCTGGAAGTCCATCAAGGTGCCGGAAAGCAAGGTGTACGAGTGGTCCGACAAGTCCACCTACATCCAGCACCCGCCGTTCTTTGAAGGACTCAAGGAGGAGCCGGATGCGATTGAAGACATCCAGGATGCCAACATCCTGGCGATGCTGGGTGACTCGGTTACTACGGACCATATCTCCCCGGCGGGCTCCTTCAAGCCGGATACCCCTGCCGGTAAATATCTACAGGAGCACGGGGTTGAGCCGAAAGACTTCAACTCCTATGGCTCTCGCCGGGGTAACCACGAAGTGATGATGCGCGGCACTTTTGCCAACGTGCGTATCAGGAACGAGATGCTCGACGGCGTGGAAGGCGGCTTCACCAAGTTCGTGCCCACGGGTGAACAGATGGCCATTTACGATGCTGCCATGAAATACCAGGAGAAAGGCACGCCGCTGGTGGTCATTGCCGGCAAGGAATACGGCACTGGCTCCAGCCGGGACTGGGCGGCCAAGGGCACCCGCTTGCTGGGTGTGAAAGCCGTGGTTGCCGAATCCTACGAGCGTATCCACCGCTCCAACCTGATCGGCATGGGCGTGATGCCGCTGCAGTTCCCGGAAGGCACCGATCGCAAGAGCCTGAAACTCACCGGTGAAGAAACCATCAGCATCGAAGGCCTGTCTGGCGAGATCAAGCCGGGCCAGACGCTGACCATGACGGTGAAATACAAGGACGGTTCCACCGAGACCTGTGAGCTGAAATCACGGATCGATACCGCCAATGAAGCCGTTTACTTCAAGCACGGTGGCATTCTCCATTACGTGGTGCGGGAAATGTTGCGCACTGCCTGAATGGACAGGGCGAACATGGCATGGCGGGCTTCCGCCATGCCGAATTCAAGAAATACATGAGAGAAACGAGAGAGACCTTATGACCGATCAACCGTTTCTGACGGACGTTAAAACCCTCCGCGAAAGAGCCCGCAAACACATTGAAGAGGGGGCTCTGACGGAAGGCTATGGCGCCAACCGCGACAATGTCGTGAAGATTCTGAACGAGGCGCTGGCCACCGAGATTGTCTGCACCCTGCGTTACAAAAGCCACTACTTCCGTGCCGATGGCATCAACGCCAATGTTGCTGCCCAGGAATTCCTGGAGCACGCAGACCAGGAGCAGCAGCATGCCGACTGGCTGGCTGAACGCATCGTGCAGCTGGGTGGCAAGCCCAACTTTTCACCGGAAGGCCTGTTGACCCGATCGCACGCCGAGTTCGTTGAGGGTGAAACGCTCCGGGACATGGTGGTTGAGGATCTGGTAGCCGAGCGCATCGCGATCGACAGCTACCGGGAAATTGCCCGCTATCTGGGCGATCAGGACCCCACTTCCCGGCGTATTATCGAGGAAATCCTGGCCCAGGAAGAGGAGCACGCCGACGATATGGCCGGCTTGCTTGAAGGGCTGGATAGCTGAGCCTGTCGAACCGACATGGATTTAGTCAGGGCGCTGCCGTTGAGGTAGCGCTCTCGATTGCCGGTTCGGTTAACGGCAGGCTGAGCCAGAAGCTGGCGCCCTTACCTTCCTCGGATTCAAAGCCGACGTCCCCGCCCATGGCATGCATGAGTTCGCGTGTGATAGCCAGCCCGAGTCCGGTACCACCTTTTGCTCTTTGATCAGATGAGTCTGCCTGCGAAAATTTCTGGAAGATCCTCTCTCTGAATTCTGTGGGTATGCCCTGTCCTTGATCGGACACGTAAATTCGTAGTTCGTTTTCCGATTTTTCGCTAGCAACCGTAACTTCAGAGTCTTCAGGCGAAAACTTGATGGCGTTGGAAAGAAGATTGTTGAGTGCCTGGCAAAGCCGACCGCGATCTGCGTTTACCTGCACATCATGGATATGTTTCGCTTTCAGTGTAACCCGCTTCTCGACAGAGAAGTTTTCGAGGCTTTCGAGGCACTCATGCACGACCTCGGTCACCTTACATCTTGCCATTTCGAAAGCCATCTTCCCGGCAATCAGCTTTTCGATATCCAGCAGGTCGTTAATAAGAATGGTTAGCTGCTGGGCATTTCTGTAGGCAATTTGCGCCAGTCTCGAAGCTTTGGGTGGCAGCTCGCCGACCGCATTATTGGATAACAAGCCCATGGAGCCGGCAATGGATGTCAACGGTGTACGAAGCTCGTGACTCACAATCGAAATGAACTCGTTCTTCAGGCGATCCGCCTCTTTCTGTTCGGAGATGTCCTCGGTGACCAGCCAGATCACGGGCTCCCCGTTCTGTTTATCGAGTGTGAGGCCCTGCAAGAGTATGGGGGTCAGTTCTCCGCTTTTGTTGGGGTAGTAACCCTCTAACCCGCTGAAACGAGTGTCACGCTCCAGAATGGCCTCAATATCACGTTCGGGCAGGCTTGCCGATCCAGTCTGTTTTTGAGCAGTATTGAAGAAAGTCAGGTTCCTGGCTTTGTCTCCAAAGGTATTCTCAAAACTATTATTGGCGCGAATAAGCTCTTTGTTACGGGCGTTATAAAGCCCGATGCCAAAGGGTGCCAATTGAAATAACCCCCAGAACCGGCGTTGCATTCTGTGATCGCGAAGCAGAAGTCTGGTGAACCAGTACACGAAGGCTGCGATGAGCAACACGGTAAAGCCCAAAAGAGAGCGAGTCAGCAGTGGTGATTCAGGTGAATTGGGCCATCCATGTTCGGGCTGGGCAAGCAAAGTCCATCGGGTGCCTGGCAATTCAAGCTCTGTTTCGACCGGTTGTTGCCACTCAACGTCCGCTTCGCCGAAAAAAAGAGCGGAGTCGGTCCCCATTGCTGACGTTTTGAGCAACGCAAGCTGACCGTTTTCCATGAATGATTGCAGATCAACAGTATCGTATAGGCGATCGAGATCCAGAATCACGGAAATGACACCCCAGAAACGACCGGATTCTTTCTCCACAATCGGAATCCTGGCTGCCAAACCCTGGCCACCCTGAACCAGCGTAATGGGGCCGCTGAAAAGCGGTCTTCTCGAGGTTTGTAGCTCCAATAGCTGCGCGGAATCCAGTCCCTGTGTGGTGAGGTCGAGACCGAGTGCGGATTCATTTCCTGCTAGCGGGTAGACGTTGCGAATGACCAGGTCGGGGGCCAGGCCTATGTTGCGGAGTTGCGGCCCCAGCTCGAAGATAACCGACGCAAGCTGTCGGAATCGGGTTTCGGTGATGTCCGGCTGCACCGCAACATTGGCTGCCAGCCCCCAAACCGTCTGAACGTTCTGGAGAATGGAGCCTTGTAGCCTCAGATTCAGGTTGTTGAGCCTGGATTGCCATTCTTGGCGGATATCGAGGCGGTGACTCTGAGTGGCAGCATTGTCCAACACAAAGGCGACCAGGAGCAGTAACGACAAGACGACCGCACGAGCAGCCAGGATAATGAAGAAAAATGTTCGATCCGCTGATTTTATGGCCATTTAATCCGGCGCCTGCACCAGCGCGAGCTCCAACCAGAAGGTTGCTCCCTTGCCTTCATGGGATTCAAATCCAACGTTGCCGCCCATCTGAGACATGATTTCTTTCGTGATGGATAACCCGAGGCCTGTGCCTTCCTTTGATCGTGAGGAAGTGGAATTTGCCTGCGCGAATTTCTGAAAGATTCGATCCCGGAAACTGTTGGGTACACCAGGCCCTCGATCAGTGACTTCCAGCCTTGCTTTGGAGCCTGCTCGAACGAGGCAAACGTCCACTACACCGCTCTCAGGAGAAAATTTAATGGCATTTGAAAGCAGGTTCGTCAGGGCTTGTATGAGCTTGCCGCTGTCGTACTCTGCGTAAAGATTCTGAGCTACCTGGTTTAACCTGATTTTGACACCGCGTTTGTCTGCCATTGGCTCAATTTCTTCAATAGCTGCGATTACAGCACGGTCGAGTTTTTCCACCGATAGATCGAAGCTGACGTTACCGCTGATCAGTTTTTCAATATCGAGCAGGTCGTCGATTAGGCGTCGCAGTTGTTTGCTGTTGCGTCGCGCAATATCAAGCATTTGCTCGGTTTTCTCGTTGATCGGGCCGGTCGCGCCGCCCAAGATCAGCCCCAGAGAGCCCGAAATGGAGGTCAGGGGTGTTCGGAGCTCGTGACTGACAGTGGAGATGAACTGGTTTTTCATTTCATCGATTTTCTGGCGCTCATCAACGTTGGTAATGTACCCGTGCCACAGAGTGCTGCCATCGGGTAGCGACTCAGGCTGTGCGAGCCCTTCCACCCAGCGCCAGCCGTCGGGCTCAAGTCTTACTCGATAACGATGCTGCCATTGAGATAATGATTCTGCCGACGCCTCGATCGAATCGAGCAACCCGGGCAAATCATCGGGGTGCACGCGATCGATCGCCCCGGTTGCGTCGGCTGCTGCCTCCTCCGGGTCAATGCCATAGATATCCTGGATGCCGGGGCTGGTGTAGGGAAAACTGCTGTGGCCATCGGGCCACAGGCGATACTGGTAGAGCATCCCGGGGGCCTGGGTGACCAGTTTGTTCAGGGTCTCTGTGTGTTGGATACGGTAGAGGGTATCGGCTACCCAGTCAGCAAAAAGAGTGACAAACATTTCCTCGGTCGCGGTAAATGGGCGGCTTCGGGGTTCGCGCGAAGAGAAGTTCACCGTTCCGAAGATTTCGCCATCGATCCAGATGGGCGCTGCCAGATAAGTCTCAAGTCCAAAATTCCCGTAACACGGGTGGTTGCTCATGCCGGATTTTTCTATGTGTTGAATGGCGAGCAACTTATCGCCGGACTCAAGGAGCAGTGAGCAATACGTTTGGTCTACCGGCAGAGTGGTGCCATTTTCGATTGGCTCAGCCTGGCGCGTGTGATGCCAGTGGATGGTGTAGGCGTGCTCGGTGATGCGGCTGACGATGCCGGTTTCAAGGCCCAGATATTCGCAGGCGATCTCCAGGGCTCGGGTCGCTCTCTGATTCGCATCGCCACTGGAATCCATGGCGATTTCAGTCAGCACATTCAGGGCCCGATTGCGGTCATCGTAATAATCCCGGAGTTCACCGATCGAGAACTCCCGCTCCACCAGATTGGCCAGATCCCTGAGAATTCTTTCTTCTTCCTCGGAAAATGAACGGGGCTTTCGGTCAATGATGCACAGGGTTCCAACCCTGTATCCGTGGCGGTCGTGCAGGGGGGCGCCGGCATAAAACCGAATGCTGGGGTCTCCGGTGACCAGGGGATTATCATGGAATCGCTCGTCATTCAGTGCGTTCTCGATGACAAACGTTTCCTCGCGCAGAATGGCGTGCCCGCAAAACGAGATGTCACGTGCTGTCTCTGGGGCGTCCAGGCCATGTCGGGATTTGAACCACTGCCGATCCCTGTCTATCAGGGAAACGAGCGCAATCGGGGCGTTCAGTGCGCATGCAGCCAGCCGGGTCAGCCGGTCATATCTTTCCTCCGGCGGGGTGTCCAGAAGTGCCAGCTCATCCAGGGCTGACAGGCGGTGAGACTCATCGGGCGGGAATTCAGGCGTTCTCATGTTCGCCTCCAGCTGAATGCATCGACATTGACGCGGGGAGCTCTATCCAGAAATTCGCTCCTCCATCGTAATAGTAACCCACTTCGCCACCCATGAGTCTGGCCAGTTCCCGTGTAATCGCGAGCCCCAGGCCGGTACCTGCTTTCGCACGGTCCGTTCCGGATTCCGCCTGCTCGAAGCGTTGGAACAGCCGGTCCTCGAAGGTTTGGGGAACTCCGTCACCCTGATCCGAAACCGTGATTCTTATCTGCCCATCCTGTGATTTGGCGGACCAGATACGCACCAACCCGCCCACCGGTGAAAACTTGATGGCGTTGCTTACAAAGTTATCCAGTACCTGGCGCAGTCTCACCGGGTCAGCGACCAGGTGCAGGTCCCCGGAATCGTCCGCCCTGAGTGGAACACGGTAGTGTTTCGCCATGGAGCTGTTGCCTTCACAGGCATCAGCTATGGCTTTCTGGGCGCTCACTGTCTCTGGATAAACCTGCATTCGGCCGGCGACCGCTTTGTTGAAGTCCAGCAGGTCGGATATCAGGTTTTGTAGCTGCTCGCTGTTGCGGAAGGCCACGTCGACCATAGCCTGGGCCTTGGTGGGCAGTTCGCCGGCCGCGCCGGAGCGCAGTAGCTTCAGCGAGCCGTTCACTGAGGTGAGCGGGGTTCGCAGTTCATGGCTGACTGTGGAGACGAATTCGTCTTTCAGGCGGTCGAGACCCTCCCGCTCTGTCATCAACGTATTGAACGCCGTAGCCAGGTTGCGGACTTCCGGGGGGCCGAATTCGGCAAGCCGGCCCGAGGCTGAGCCATCCCGGGTCATGCTCCGTATTTTTCTCGACATCAGCTCGAGAGGACGGGTTGCGGCCCGGGTCAGCGCCAGTGCGGCTGCTGCGAGGAGCAGGGTGGCGAAAACGCTCACCAGCAGGAATTTCCGGAACGAGGCCCAGGCTGGGCGGGTCGCCGTTTCATAGGGTACGGCGCGCAGGAACATCCATCCGACCCGCTGAAGATGCTCTGTTGCATAGATCCACTTTTGGCCATCACGGTCGGTGACAACACCGGAGGTAACCCCGGAAAGCGCAGCGTCGACAATAAGGTTCTCTCCAGGAGCGGGTAGCTCGGGCATGGGCGCATTGGATTTCAGCGAATCAACCTGAATAAAGCGTTCGGTATCGAGGACCTTGAATATTACATTTTGATCAGTGCCGGCGGGGTGCGGGATCAGGTCAGACTCTTCCAGATTGACAATGCCGCTGGCAAAGCCCAGAAGGTCGCCCTCGTCGCTTTCAATTGGTGCCAGAAATGACAGGAGCGGCAGACCCGTCTTGCGTCCGATGATCGGGCTGCTGATCACCGGTTCCCGACTGGCGATGGCTCTTCGAAAGTGACTTCGATCGGCGTAGGAAGTGCCAATCCGGCCCGGGACGAAAATATTTTCCGCGATGGCGACGGCGTTTGCGTCCATCACGGTGAGACCTGCCTGGAAGTAGTTGCTGAGAGAGGGTTGGCGCCCCATCAGATTGCCCATCTGGCGTTGAGATACCAGCTTTTCACCATCTGTGAGCGTGGATGCAAAAGCCTGTAAGGCTGACATTCGTGTCTCGAGAGAACGATTGACGTCGTCCGCAAGGCTGCGGGTTTCAATAAGCTGCTTCTGGCTAAGAACCCGCTCGAAATCCCGAAGCAATTCGTTGTAGGCGGTTCCCAGCAATATCAGAACCGTAACAGCGCTGGTAAGAATGGTTATCAGGGCAATCCGGGTACCGAGGGACAAGCTTTTCAAAGTAATTCCTTGGAGTAATAGCCTTGCGGCCCCTAACGTGATTTCATAACAAGCGAGAATAGTGGATTTGTTGAGCGCGGCAAACTGTCATTGCCGGGAGGGAGTCTGTGGCTGTGCAGTCCGATAACCATGTTTCCGAGAAGTTGAAGGCTCTGAGAAGTAAATTTCTTGAGAGGGCCCGAGACGATATCCGGGAATTAAGTGTTTACGCGGAGCAGACTCGTAACGGCACGCTCTCTGCAGAGGGGCTGATTCGTTGTTACCAGTCTTTGCACCGGCTCGCAGGATCCGCAGGAACGTTCGGGCTGCCTGAACTGGGCCAGCATGCTCGTTCGCTTGAAAAGGAACTGAAAAGCCAGGCTGAGAATCTGAGTGAGTCTTCCGGTGTCCATCAGCAGTCGATCGAGATTTCCGATGGCTTTGCCGATGGTATTGATGCCCTGGCGGTACTGCTGCAGGGCGATGCCGATCATTTAGCCGCATCTCCCGGTGATACTGCCGTCGCACCGCAGCGACAGCATAGTGACGGCAGCCATGGTGTGCAGGTGCGGGTTCTGCTCGTGGATACCGACATGGATGGCGCTGTTGGCGCATTGTCCTCCGATCTGGCCCGCTACGGCTTTGTTTGTCAATTTGTAGACGAACAGGACGACCAGGCGCTACAGGCGTCTTTTCGTGCGTGCGACGGTGCCGTCTCACTTCTGTGTCGTGATACCGCTTTGCCCGCCGTTATGCGTCATATAAAAAGTTGTCGCGGCGAGGGGCCACGACGTCGACTTCCCGTTGTTGCTATCGGCAACGATGATTCTTTTGACAACAGCTATCGCGTCGCGAGGGCCGGCGCCTCCGCCTATTTCGCCGCACCGATTGATGTGACTGAACTGGCTGAGCGTATTGAGTCGTCGGCCACGGAACGCAGTGCCGGCGTCAATGGTCGGGTACTGATCGTGGAGGATGACGTTGAGCTGGCGGAGCACTATTGTCTGGTGCTCCGTGCTGCCGGCATTGAAGCACGTGCCCTGACCAATCCTGAACGTCTGATGTCCGAGCTCTCTGCGTTTCAACCGGACATCGTTCTGATGGACGTTCAGATTGGTGATTACTCCGGTGTCACTCTTGCTCGCCTCATTCGTTTCGAGGCTCGCTGGTTAAGCCTGCCAATCATTTACCTCTCATCCGAAGACGATCGGGACGATCAGCTGGAAGCCCTGTCCAAAGGGGCTGATGAGTTTCTGGTAAAGCCTGTCTCTGATGATTACCTCGTGCGCTCTGTACGTATCCGTTGCTATCGCGCCCGGCAGCTCTCGGATCTGATGAATCGTGACAGCCTGACGGGACTACTCAAGCACTCGTTAATCAAACAGGAGCTGGAACAGGAAGTGGCCCGCTGCCGCCGTCTTGGTCACCATTCCAGTGTTGTCATGATTGATCTGGACCATTTCAAACAGGTCAACGATACCTGGGGCCATCGTTGTGGCGATATGGTGATAAGAGCGCTTGCAAATCTGTTAAGGAATCGCCTCAGGGAAACGGATATGATCGGCCGCTACGGTGGGGAGGAGTTCATGCTGGTTTTGCCCGATTGCCAGGTCCAGTCTGCGGAAAAACTGGTGAGAGGCATAGGCGAGAGCTTTTCAGAGCTGTCATTTCCTGTTGGTGAGAAAAGCTTCCATGTCACGCTCAGTGCCGGGATCGCAGGCATCAACGAGTTCGAGAGTGGAGAGGCGGCACTGGAAGCAGCGGATCAGGCTCTCTATCGCCGCAAGCGTGGTGGTCGCGCCGGAGTGACGATTCACGAGGCGAAGTCATAACGGTGTTTTCTATGATGAGGTGGTTGTTTGAAAGCGCTAATCCTGGAAGACGATGATCTGGTTTCCGAGCTGCTTGAGACTGTGGTTGCCGGGATATACCCGGGCGCTCAGGTGAAAATCGCAGAAACCCTTGGGGAGGCTTACGGGCTTGTAAGTGCAACCGCTTTCGATCTCGTTGTAACCGACTGGAGTCTGCCGGATGGCTCTGGACTTGATCTCGTCAAAAAGGTGCGGAAAACCGATGCCGAGGTGCCGATTGTCATGGTTTCCGGTCGTTCAGACCGTGAATCTGTGCTCAAGGCAGCACACTTCGGCATCAACGGGTACATGACCAAACCCTTCGATGTGCAACAGCTGCACGCAAGGCTTGTAAAGCTTTTACAGACCTCAGACTCCCAAACTCCCGAGATTGCCGTTCTACTCAAGGAATCCCTCAATGAGGTAATCCAACTACCCTCTGACATGGATCCATCCGAGGTTCTCGAGCTCATGAGCCGTCAGCAAGATCTGTCGCCGGCTCAACTGGCAGAGCGGTGGCGAGACGAGGCAAGCCTGACGGCGCGATTGTTGGATGTGGCCAACAGCACCTCGTTCCGCCGCACCGGCAAGCCGGTGGAAACGCTCCGGGACGCCATTTCGTCGATGGGGGTCGCGTTGACCCTGAATCAGGCGCTGGCTCTCTCGCTGGATGTCTCCAGCAAGTTGAAAAACGACATGCTTCGTGATCTTGCCAGGAAACATTATCAGGAGGCGGTCGATGTCGGGAAGGAGGCGCAGAGACTGGCCATCCGCTTGAAAAAGCAACCTGTGTTGCTGCAGAAAGCCGGGTTGCTCAGCCGGCTGGGTGAGCTCGCGGTGCTTAAAGTCCTGAACCAATATGTGAGTTTGGGGGGCGAACTACAGGCCGCCGAGGCTGAGCAACTGCTTAAACAGTGGGCACAGGAATACGGCAATCGGCTCAAGGTGCAGTGGCACCTGCCTCTGAGCATGCGCGAGCTTATCGGGTCAGTGCATCATTTGCCCAGTGACTGCACCCGTGAGGATAGAATTACCATGCGGGCGGCGGCCATGCTCGCGGCCGGCAGACAGGAAACGGAGGAGTGTAAGCGTCTTCTCCGGCGGCTGGGGATGCAGACAGAAGAATCAGTCAAGGATTGATGGTATGACTTCAGCAAATGCACCAATCTCGCGAGTTATGTATGTAGAAGACGACCCGGATATTCGCGCAATTGCTGAAATTGCGCTTCAGGATGTTGGCGGTTTCGAAGCTTTGCTCTGCGAATCGGGTGATATGGCTTTGAAAAAGACCCTTGATTTCGATCCTGAGCTGATTCTGCTGGATGTCATGATGCCCGGCATGGATGGTCCCACAACGCTCAAAGCCCTGAGGCAGCTCGATGGCATGGCCGATGTTCCTGTCATTTTTATGACCGCACGGCTTCAGAGCTCGGAAATTCGGGAGTACCGGGAGCTGGGTGCATTGGGCGTAATCCCGAAGCCCTTTGATCCGATGACCTTATCGGACAAGATCTACGAGATTCTGGAGCATGCCGGAAGCTAGAACAGCGTAGCCTCGTTGGGCCTGGAAAGGTGCGACCATGGGTGATTTCAGGTAGTCTGGCCAGCCTGAGCTGTGTTTATATTGTTGAGGTTCCCATGTCATCTTCCCCGTCCCGGGACGAACTGAAAGCCAAACTGAATCTTGAGACTTCCCGCATCCGCTGGCATGAATTGCAGACCTACTTCGCCCGGGGGCAGGTGGTCAGGGTGGCGCCGGAGCTTGATCTGCTCGAAGTGGCCACCGAGCTGGCGGCAGATAACAAACACCGTTTCGAGCAGTGGATGCAGGATGGTCGGGTTGGCGAGGTTGCGCCGGATACCGCGCAAGACTGGTACAACCGCAATGCCGAGCTCTGGGCGGTCGTCATCGCACCCTGGGTTCTGGTCCAGGACAGGTCCGGTCATGTTCTGCACTGACACCCTGATTTCATGAAACTTCACTATTTTCACGGCCGCAGCCCGCTTCGGGACCTCGTGATGGTGAAAGAGGGGCAGCGGATTGAACTGCACATCAGGCCCGTCAGCGAGGGTCGCTGGGGGCTGGTGGCTTTGTCTGGGCCGGATCAGGGGCGACCGGATGGCCAGTTTTGCCGGGGTCCCTGGCCCACCCAGGCCCGTGCCGAATCCGTTCTCAGAAGCGTTGCCGGCACCATGATGGGAAAAGGTTTCGATCCAATGCCCGGCGACTATGTGGTGTGGTCCGTGACCGCACAGCGTCTTGCACGGGCTATCGGAACGCCAGAGCCTGAACAGTCAAACGCTGACGCCGAGCCCGACCAGTTCAAACCCCTGATCTGATAACCTTCCTTTCTTTTTCTGAGGACACCATGCTGACTGGAGCCCTGCTCATTCTTGCGCCCCTGTTCCTGGGTTTTGCTATCGCCCTGGAGAGTCGCAGGGCCATGACTGTTATTCACTACACCGTGGAAGGCCTGGTTTATTTCATATTGCTGCTGCTTGGCCTGGGGCTTGGCCAGATGGAGGGGCTTGCGGCGCAACTGGGCGGTATGGCTACCCAGGTCATAACGCTGGTACTGGTGCTGTTCGTCGCCAACATGATGGGGCTGTGGCTGTTCCACCGCTGGCAGCCAATGTCGGTTGAGCGTGTTGAAGGCAGTGTCAGCCCGGGTTACCGCAGATTGTTCCTGGCCGGCCTGAAACCCTTGATAGCGGTTATTGCCGGGCTGCTCGCCGGATACTACCTGCTGCCTGATATGCCGATGGCTGAACAGCTGGCTACCTGGGCCCTGATGTTCCTCCTGTTCCTGATTGGACTCCAGTTGCGCAATGCCGGTCTGTCGTTGCGTAAGCTGCTGATGAACCGTCAGGGCCTGGGGATCGCCCTGGCCCTGACGGTCAGCTCCCTGGCTGCCGGCGCCGTTCTGATTCCGTGGCTGGGGCTGCCCTGGCACGACGCCCTGGCGGTCGCCTCCGGGTTTGGCTGGTATTCGCTGTCCGGCATTGTGATTGGTGAAGCCCTCGGGCCTGCCTGGGGAGGAGTTGCCTTCCTGAATGATGTACTCAGGGAGATTGTTGCGCTGGCCATCATCCCTCTGCTGATCGCCAGCCGGCCGGCCATGGCCATCGGATACGGCGGCGCGACCGCCATGGACTTCACGCTGCCGGTGATCCGCAGTAGCGGTGGGCTACCCTGTGTGCCGGTGGCGATTGCCTCCGGATTTCTGCTGTCTTTTCTGTCCCCGGTGCTGATGGGGGTGTTCCTGTCTTTGGGATAAATTGACACGGTGCAATGCAAGTTGCGGTTTTACGGGTAGTATGGGAAACAGTAAACTAGCGTTTATTGACAATTGTTAATGTCCTAGCCCGGTCCGGATCCTGATGCAACGCCGTGAATTCCTTGGTTTATCGATCGCAGCCGGGCTGTCCGTCGCGGGATTGGCCGGTTGCAGCGGTTCCGGCCCGCTGAGATTCGGTATCCACCCCTGGGTCGGCTATGAACCGCTTTACCTCGCCGATGATTTCAACTGGCTACCGGAAACGATTGTGCTGGTGCCCGGTACCTCTGCAAAAGACTCTATGGATGGACTCCTTTCGGGGGCCATTGATGGCGCGGCACTGACTCTGGATGAAACCATACGGCTATCGTCCAGGGGGTTAGAGCTGCTTGTGGTGGCTGTTGTTGATGTTTCCGCCGGCGCTGATGTACTCATGGTGCGGCCCTCGATTACCGATCTGGCCGGGTTGAAGAAGCAGCGAATTGCGGTGGAGTTGAACGGCGTCTCGGGCATTATGCTGTTCAAGATTCTAGAGGTTGCGGGCCTTTCTCCGAACGACGTGATTAAAGTCGATTTGCCGGTAAGCGAGCATGCACAAGCCTGGTCGCGGGGTGAAGTGGATGCATGCGTATGCTATGAGCCAACAGCGTCGATGATCGAGAACGCTGGTGGCGTCAGGCTGTTCGATAGCAGCGATATCCCGGAAACCATATTTGATGTGCTGGTGGTGACCCGGGAAGCGGCAGACAGAAATCCCCGTGCGGTTCGCGACCTGGTGTCAGGGCACTTCAGGGGCCTGCAGCACCTGGTGCGCAGCATGCACGACTCGGTATACCGCATTGCGACCCGTCAGGGGATCAGCCCGGATGAGGTCCGGACAGCGCTGGCCACTGTCATGCTGCCGGATCTGGCGGCCAATCAGCGTTATCTCAGAACAGAGGGATCCATCGAAACCATGGCCAGATCCCTGTCCGGTCTGATGATGGCAGAAGGGATGATTGAACAGAATCCGGAAATCCAGCAGTTGTCGGATGCTTCGTTTCTGCCAGCGAGGGTCTATTGAATATTCGCCGATTTGCTGTTGCTCTTGTCTTTCTGTTCGCTACGGAATTTGTGGCGGTTGCACCCGCCAGTGCCGAGGAGACATTAACTTTCGGGATCTTCGCCTATCGTCCCGATCATGTGCTGCAGCAACGCTATCAACCTCTGACTGAATATCTGTCCCGAGAAACCGGTATTCGGATAGAACTGGAGATTCTTAACCAGGAGAACATGAGCCGGGCGATCGCCGCGAACCGGCTGGATTTTTTTCTCACTAACCCGAGCCATTTTCTGTTGATTCGCAGTGAAAGAAGTCTGACTGGTGTGCTGGCTACGCTGGTCAGACGCTCCGGTGAGTCCTCGACCGCGAGTCTTGGCGGCGTTATCTTTACCAAGGCCGGGCGTGACGATATTGAAGATCTTGCTGATCTCCATGACAAGACGATTGCCTCGCCCGGCGTTCATTTTCTGGGGGGTTACCAGACCCAGCTGCTCGAGCTGTTGGACGCGGGTATTGATATCCGGAGAGTGAACCTGATTCGATTCCTGGGCACTCATGACCGGGTGGTTCGCTCGGTACTCTCCGGTGATGCGGACGTGGGTTTTGTCCGCACCAGTATTCTGGAACAGATGGCGCAAACGGACCCTGATCTTTTTACCCGGGTGAAGGTTCTGAATCGTCAACGGCTGGCCGGTTTTCCCTACGTTGTCTCCACCCGGCTCTACCCGGAATGGCCCCTGGTGGCTTTGCCCCACGTGAACGAACGGTCTGTGCGCCGGATCGCGTCGGCGCTTTTTGCTATCGAACCAGAAGATGAGGTTGCGCTTGCGATTGGCATTGCCGGGTTCTCACCTCCCGCCGATTACCAGTCTGTTGAGTTTCTTGCGCAAACGCTGAGGGAGCCGCCTTACGATCAGATGCCCCGACTCACCTGGGTAGATGCTCTGCACCAGTATCGGTTATGGGTTTTTACCATTCTGGTACTGGTCATGCTGCTGGTGGCATCGTCGCTCTGGCTGGGCCGAAGCAAGCGGCAACTGGCTTCGGAGCAGAGGCGTCTGCGACAGCTGATTCGGAGTTGGCCACAAGCGGCGCTATTGATCCGCGGTGGGCTTTTCAGCGACACCAACCGGGCTTCTGTCGATCTACTCAGGTATTCCTCAAGCGAATCGCTGATTGGCAAGGAGCTGGCGGCGTTTTCACCAGAATACCAGCCGGATGGCCAGATTTCCCGGCAGAAACTGGCGCCCATGCTTGCCCAGGTATCCGGTGGGCAGGTACAGCAATGCGAGTGGGTGCTTAACCGTTCTGACGGCACCGAAGTCTGGGTTGAGCTCACCATGGCGCCGGTCCACACCGAGGATGACCCGGAACCGTTGATTCTCTGCTCCCTGTACGACATCACCTTGCGGAAAAAGGCGGAGCAGCGCCAGCGTCTGGCGGCCAGCGTGTTTGAATACGCCCGCGAGGCCATTTTTATTACCGACAATCACGGTATCGTCATTGATGCCAACGATGCGTACCTTGCAATTACCGGTCGGCCTCGCAATCGGGCGATCGGGCGACTGCCTCCCTTACCGATGGAGGAAGGCAGTGGCATCTTCGCCAGCGCCCGTGGCCATGGGTTCTGGTCGGGTGAATTCCCGAGTACAAGAAACGATGGTGAGAAGATTACCCTGTCGGTGACGCTCAGCAGTGTCCGCAGTGATCAGGGCGACGTCTCGCATTTTGTCGGCATTTTCAGTGACGTCACTCGGCTCAAGGAGCAGGAAAGAAGGCTCAGGATCATGGCCCATTACGATGCCCTGACCGGAATGCCGAACCGGGTTCTCTTTGCCGACCGATTGCAGCAGGCCATGGCCTTGACCCGGCGACAGAGTGGGAAACTGGCGGTGGTTTACATTGATCTGGACGAGTTCAAGCCGGTAAACGATGCCTTCGGCCATGAGGCGGGGGACCAGTTGCTGGTCGAGATCGCTAACCGAATGCGTGCCGAACTCAGGGAGGAGGACACTCTGGCGCGGCTTGGGGGAGATGAGTTCGCGGCTATTGTCATGAATGTTCAGGATGACGCATCCCTCGAAAGCCTGTTGGTACGTCTGCTGGCCCGCGTGGCTGAACCGATCTGGGTGGCTGACCACAGTGTGGAAGTCTCAGCCAGTATCGGATACACGCTGTTCCCGCAAACTGCGGATCTCGACGGGGATCAGCTCCTGCGGCAGTCGGATCAGGCAATGTATCAGGCAAAACACGAAGGCCGTAATCGTTATGTGCGGTTCGCTGAGCCTTCGGCCTGAGTCTCTCCATTGAGCAGTTCTGAAGAGGGGCGCCAATCCAGGGATTTGGTCCATTGGTCACAGAGCCGGCGAACTGAACTCAGGTCATCCAGCGTTCGTTCCCCCATAACTGCTGGCAGCTCGCGTTTGACAATCATGGCCAGCATTCGCGACTTCAGAATATGGTAGATCTTCTCGGTTTCCCCGAAGATTTCCGGCAATCCCACTTCCGACGCCACCAACTCGCGTAATAAATTGGTATAGGCGTCCATCTCACCTTTCAGTGGTGCCGTTTGCACGAGTTTCCCTGACTGTCGGAGCCGCAGGAGCGCAGGAGCCAGCTCTGTTGCTTCCGCAAGGTATCGGCAGGTGCGAATGGACAGGGTCAGGGTATCGACCGTGGCAGGCAGCATCTTCTCGGCACGAAGGCGAGAGATGTACTCCGTTATCGCACTATTGAGACTCTGCGCAGCTTCCATGGTGGCCCTGATCTTTTCCGGAGCCAGATCCTCCCGGTCAAGGCAGACTCTCAGCAGCCCCCGAGTCAGGCCAATCAGTCGCTTCATTTCCTGATCAACGGCGCCCACCGCAAGTTCCGGCGTGTTGATCAGGGTGTCATCCAGAAATCGGGGTTCTGCGTTGTCCTCCTCCTTGCTTCGGAACATTCGACCGAGGATACGTGCGAATGGCTTCAACAGCGGCAGCATGATCGCTGCGCCAAGCAGGTTGAACAGTGTATGGAATATGGCGAGCGACAGGGCGGCATTGGTGTCCAGGTCCAGCCAGTCGGTTAACCAGGCAATGAGCCAGAGCATCAAAGGCAGGATCAGAATGGCGATGGCGCCCGTGACAAGATTGAACATGACATGACCAAGGGCGAGGCGTCTGGCATTCGCGGTGGCCTTGAGTACGGCAATGGCGGCGGTGGAGGTGGTGCCCAGGTTGGCGCCGATGACTGCCGCTGCGGCATCTTCAAGCGAAAGAAGACTGTTGGCGGCGGCGCTGAGGATGATGGCCAGGGCCGCGCTGGATGATTGAGTCAGCACCGTCGCCAGAAACCCGAATAGAACGAAGAGGGGTAATGCGATGGCCTGGTCGAGAAATTCAGAACTATCAAGGCCGACGGTCAGTTGCCCAAGGGAGTCCTTGAGAACCGAGAGCCCGAGGAAAAACAGAGCAAACCCGGCAAGGGCCTCACCAAGTGACTGGTTCCGCTGGCTCCGGGCCAGCAGCTTCAGGGCCACACCGGCTGCCAGCAGAGGCATGGCGAACGCCTCGATCTTGAATCCGAAGCCGACAAAACTGACCAGCCAGCCGGTCATGGTGGTGCCTACGTTCGCGCCGAAAACCACCCCGAGTGAATGACTGAGGCTGAGCAGGCCCGCATTCACAAAGCCGATGGTAGCGACGGTGACCGCGCTTGAAGACTGGACGATGCCGGTGATCAATACACCGGCCCCAAATCCCCTTAGAGGGCTGCGGGTCCAGTGTCCGAGCATATGGCGTAATTGATGCCCTGCAGCGCTTTTCAGGCCATTGGTCATCATCTCCATGGCGAGCAGAAACAGGGCAAGGCCACCGAGAATCTGAAAGACAGTTGCAGTCATGTCGGAACTTGTTACTCGAAGCTGGGTTGCTTTCAGATTAGCAGAGCCCGGGGTGGACGAGGCGAATACTCAGGCGAGGAATTTCCGGACATCGATCTTGTAGGTTTCCGGATCCACGGCCCGGAGGATCCGGTCCTGGGTGCCCGGCTTCGAGAGATCAATGGTGTCCACCGTGATCGGCATACGGAATTTGGTGTGATACATAACGCGCACAGTCGGCAGTCTCTGATCGCTCTCGTTGGCTTCGACCACCACGCCGAGACGACCGCTTTCCAGCAGCACCAGCGAGCCCACCGGATAAAGCCCAAGGCAGCGGATAAACTGTTTGACCAGAACTGGATCCAGATGACTGCCGCTCCATTCCAGGAGCTTCTTCAGGCCCTGGGTTGGTGTCATGCCCTTGTGATAGACCCGGTCTGCCGTGATGGCATCGTAAACATCGCTGATCGCGACCATGCGACCATACTCCGAAATCTCGTCGCCCTTCAGGCCTTCCGGATAACCGGTACCGTCCAGGCGCTCGTGGTGCTGGGCTGCTGTGATGACGGTGAGCTCTCCGATGCCCTCGGTGGTAGCCAGAATGTCTCGTGAATGGCGAGCATGAAGCTTCATTACTTCAAACTCTTCCGGCGTCAGACGGCCGGGCTTGTGGAGTATCTCGTCGGGAGTGAGGATCTTACCCAGATCGTGCAGCAGCGCGCCCACGATAGTCTGGTGCAGCACATCCGCAGACAGACCCCGATGATTCCCGAACAGGGACATCAACACACTGAGATTGACCGAGTGTTCCAGCAGGTAGTTGTCTTTCTCCCGGATTCGTCCAAGGCAGCTGAGGGCATTGGCATTCCGGAGCACCGAATGCTGGAGCTCATCCGCCAGCTCGTGGATGGGTGCCACATCAATGGCGCCACCCACTTTGGCGTGGTTCATGAAATCGCCCACCAGGCTCTGGGCCTGGCTGTGGATCTGCTGAGCGATCACGATTTCTTCCGCGAGCGGAACATGTGGCTGCAGCGCCGGGGCTAATGCACCCGCCTTTTGCAGGGCCGACTCGTTCCGGCGATCCACTTCGGCGGCCGTTTCCGAGTCCTGGGTGTCCAGACCCTTCGACGCATCTATATAAACGAACTCCACCCCCATACGGCGGATTTTCTCGATGGTTTCCTCTTTTTTGATCACACCGCGCTTGCGCTGGGTGTTATGGGGAATCCAGTCGTTGTTCAGGTCGGTTATGTACATGCCGACCTTGAGTGCGGAGATGGGGACGCGTTTTATCATTCGCCGGGGAAAAACGTCCTCAGGCTGTTCTGATAAGTCTTACCAATCACCTCGTCCAGGGGCAGCTCTTTCACCTCGGCGATTTTCTCGGCGACGAAGGGCAGGTAAAACGGTGCATTTTCCTTGCCGCGGTAGGGTACCGGGGTGAGGAAGGGTGAATCGGTTTCCAGCAGGATCTGGTCGATCGGTGCCATGCGCACGATGTCCCTGACGTTCTCCGCCTTGTTGAACGTGGTGATGCCGTTGAAGCCCAGGCACCAGCCCTGATCCAGGGCATACCGCGCAAGCCCGGGGCCGGACGTGAAGCTATGGATGACACCGCGGCGCTTCAGGGTGGCCTCAAACTCGCCAAGAATCTCGATGGTATCGTCGTCTGCTTCCCGGCTGTGAATAACGACAGGCCGGTCCGTGTCACAGGCAATCTGCAACTGACGCCGGAACACCTCGCGCTGTACGTTCCGATCGGCGTTGTCGTAGAAGTAGTCCAGCCCAATCTCGCCCACGGCAACGATCTTTTCGTCCCGGGCATGGGCGCGGATTTCCGCTTCCACGTCGTCGGAATAACTTTCGGCATCGTGCGGGTGGATTCCCTGGGTACCGTAAACCCAGGGTGCCACCTGGCTGAGTTCGCGTACCCTTGCAAGGTTGTCCGGGGACACCGCAATGGTGATCACCTTCTCGATATTGACCCCCTGTGCCTGTTCCAGTGTTTCCTCAAGCGGGCGGTCCTTGAGGTAATCCAGGTGACAGTGGGTCTCGATGATCGGGTGATCGAATACGGGAATCTCGCGACGTTTCTTACTCATTGCCGGGTACTACACTCCATCGCAACCTGCGTCCAGGCTGCTATTCTGTGAATTCATTCTCACAAGTTTACCAGCTTGTTCGATTGTTGACCTGTATTACATCCATAGGGAGTTGCACGGAGCACTTTGATGAAGCTGTCGGCGTTTGCCAGCTCTTTTCTTTTCGACCCCGGAAAACCCAGATTCCGGGACTACCCGACATTGCTGGACAGCGATGAAACGGAGCTGCCCGGCCTTGAGGCCAACCTGGAACAGATTGGTGAATACCAGCGCCGACTCTGGGCAAATCAGGCAAGGGCGGTGCTGCTGGTCACACACGGACCGGATACCAGCGGTAAGGACAGCCTGATCCGCACACTGGCCACCTTTGCAGATCCCGCCGGCTTTCACGCATGGTCATTCAGCCGGCCCAAGGGTGCCGAAACCCGCCATGACTTTCTATGGCGGGTCACGCCCTTCTTGCCCGGCTTTGGCGAGATGGTGGCCTTCAATCGCAGCCATCACGAAGCTGTGATCGCCGAGCGGGTATGGCCGGTCCATGAGCCCGACAGCTACAACTGGCAGAATCGTTACTGCTCCATCCGGAACTTCGAGACCCACCTGGTGGAAGAGGGCACCACAATCATCAAGATCTGGCTCAACCTGTCTGAAGACGAGCATCGACAGCGCCTGTTGAAGCGCCTCGACAAACCGCGCAAGCGCTGGAAATTCGACAAGTCGGATATCGACGGGTGGGAGAAACGTCGCCAGTACGAAGCCTTCGCCGAAGAGGCCCTGGCCGAGACCCATACGGAGCAGTCTCCCTGGTTCATTGTGCCGGGTGACCGGAAACCCCAGGCCCGTGCCATTGTTGCGGCGATACTGGCAGAGCAACTGCAGAATCTGGCGCCGGATTATCCGAAAGAAGATGAGACTGTCCTGAAAGAATACCGACGCCTGTTGGCAAAAAATGGCGTGAAATAAACACAGCGGAGGAATGCATGCACATTGTTGTAGTCGGTGGCGGCGTGGTGGGAATGACCACGGCCTACGAACTGAATCGCCGGGGCCACCAGGTGACTGTGCTGGAGCGTCACGCAATTGCCGGCAACGAAACCAGCAAGGCCAACGCGGCCCAGCGCTCCTACGGCGTGGTCTACCCCTGGGCCGATCCCTCGATTGTGTTCAAGGCCATCCCCTGGATCCTCAAGCAGGACGGCCCCTTGAAGCTTCGCTTCCCGCCGTCGGTGGAAACCCTGAAATTCATGTTCGCCACCCTCCGTTACGCCTGGTCGCCTGGCCTGTTCGGCCTGAATCGTCGCGCCATGTTGCGCCTGGGCATCCACAGCCGGGAACGGTTTCTCGCGCTGGAAAAGGAGTTGGATCTTGCCTTTGATGGCGACCATCAGGGCCTGCTGCACCTGGCCAGCACCCCGGAGGCGCTGGAAGGCTACCGGACAACCCATGAACTTCTGAAGGAGCTCGGCATCCCTTCCCGTCTGCTCACCCCCGAACAGGTGCGCGAGGCCGAACCCGGCATGGTCGGCAACGGCCCGCTATACGGGGCCCTCAGCTACGACAGCGATGGCACCGGTGACTGTCACAAGTTCTCCCGGGAGCTAGCGAAAGCCTGCGAGGAAAAGGGGGTTGTCGTTCGTTACAACGTGGAAGCGGAAAAGCTGATTGCCGATGAGCAGAAGGTCAGTGCAATTTCACTCAGAACCGGCGAAGGGGTGATGGAAACCCTGGAGGCGGATGCCTTCGTAATCAGCGCCGGGTGCTGGTCCAATCATCTGGTGCAGCCGTTGGGCCTGGAACTGCCCATCTATCCGGTGAAAGGCTACAGCCTGACGGTTCCGATGAAAGACCCGGAGCGCGGTCCGTCATCGACCATACACGACGACAACTACAAAGTCGTCTCTACCCGTCTGGGCAACCGTTTACGGGCCACCGGCTTCGTTGAACTGGCCGATTTTAATCGGGAGATTCCCGAAGCCCGACTGGCAACTATCAAGAAGTCGGTCGAATCCCGGTTCCCCGGCTGTGCCGACCTCGATGTCGCTGAAACCTGGACAGGTTTTCGCCCCATGACCCCCGACGGCCCTGCGATTATTGGCCGCGGTCCCAGAGAAAATCTCTATTTGAATACCGGCCACGGCACCTTCGGCTGGACCCTGTCAGCCGGCAGTGCCGATGTCATCGCCCAGATAATCGAAGGCGAGGAGCCAGCCATATCTTTGGATGCCTTCCGACCCGGAAGATTCCAGGAATAGTCTCAACAAACCGGTGCGCGCAAAAGGCTTGGGAGGAGGACGGATAGCCCTTCCCGGGATCGTCGAAAACATGGATGTTTTCGTCGAGCGTACATGGACGTATTCACAGCGTATCCCGGGAAGGGCTATCCGTCCTGTGACTACTCGGAATCGGAGCGCGAATGAGGCCCAAGTCTACGCTCAATATTCGAACACAGCGTATGAACAAACCCGATATCCCGATCAGACAGCAATGGCAGCCGCTCGAAAACCCACTGGGACAGCTTCCCTTCAGGCGGCGTATCGAGTTCGGGTAGCAGGGTTTCGAGCCGGTTGCGGAGGGCGCCAAGCCGATGTTCATCGGCAGGCTCAGGTTCATCATCCATAGAATCTGAAAGCCCGGACATTTCCCAGGCATAGAGCATCACCGACTGGGCCAGATTCAGGGAGGGGTAGGCGACCTTCATGGGAATGCCGGTCAGCAGATCGCAGAGTGCCAGTTCGTCATTGGAAAGCCCACGATCTTCCCGGCCAAACACCAGCGCTGCGGTTGCGACGGACGCCCCCTTCGTAGCCAGAAGCTTCCGCAGATCAGAGGGGCCGTGCCAATCCTGGCGCTGATGCCGGGTCTTGGCGGAGGTTCCCATTAGCAGGTCTACGGAGTTTCTTACCGCTGCCAGATCGGGGAAAATGCGCGCATTGTCCAGGATGTGGTCGCTGCCGTGAGCCAGCCAGTGGGCGTCGGAGCGGGTGTGCAGGTCCGAGTTGACCAGCCAGAGCTCGCCGAAGCCCATGGTGCACAGGGCACGGGCGGCCGCACCGACATTTTCGGGAACCTTGGGCTCAACAAGTACAAAGGCCAGTTTCATGACGTTACCTCCGGCGGCGAGTTTACACCACGGCGCGGAATCTTTTTACCAGCGATGGCAGCAGCTGAACGACTGGCTGGTGCAGCACCAGGCGTTCTGGCAGCCGGTGCCGTTCATGACACCGCAGCCGGCCTGGACAAAAGCTTATCCGGAACTGGCAGCGATGCTGGCAGAGCTAAGCGATGCAGAATGCCAGTACCTGGATGACAGGCCCGTTGAATTGGCGGCTCGGGCAGCACGGTGGCTGCCGTCCCTGGAAGGGTATGCGGACATCGTGCAACTGCCGGCGCTTTTGCCCTCGGACGATGAGGCATCAAAGGCGACCCTGCCGGAAATCCGGGCTACGGATATGCCCGGCCGAAAGCGTCTACAGTCGGGTGCCTTTGCCGCCGCACTGGCGCCACTGGACCACCCCGCCCTGGACTGGTGCTGCGGCAAGGGCCATCTTGCGCGGACGCTGGCGCCGTTGTGCCCCGGTGAGATCCAGGGTTTCGAGTGGAATCCGGAGCTGGTTCATGATGGAAACCGTCTGGCCGAGCACTTCGGGGATCGGGTGTCGATCGGCTGCCAGGACGTAATGGCCCCGGGACTGAAGCTTCCAGACGATTACCATGGCGTTGCACTCCATGCCTGCGGCGATCTGCACCGGCAGCTGCTCAAACGCGGCAGCGAGACTGGATTGCCCCGGCTGAGTATTTCACCCTGCTGCTACCACCTGACCGACCAGGACATTTACCGCCCCCTTTCCCGGCGGGCGTCGGGCTATCAGGGGGTGCTGCAACCGGGCCGAAATGATCTGCGGCTGGCGGTCCAGGAAACGGTGACGGCGCCTGCCCGGGTTCGGGAACAGACGCGTTTGATCAGCCAGTGGCGCCTGGCGTTCGATGGCCTGCAACGGTTCTTGCGGGGGCAGGACGAATACCTTCCTGTACCTTCCCATCCGGCGCGACTGCTGAGGGAAGGCTTTCCAGCTTTTTGTCGATGGGCCGCAGCGAAAAAGCACCTTGAGTTACCCGACAGGGTCGAGTTTGATCACTGGTTGGCGTTTGGCGAGCGTCGGCTGGCAGAGGTTCGCCGTCATGAGCTGGTCCGGCACCTGTTCCGGCGCCCACTGGAACTCTGGATGGTGCTCGACTATGCGCTCTTCCTGGAAGAGCAGGGCTACCAGGTACGTCTTGGTCACTTCTGCGATCGGGCTCTGACGCCCCGTAACCTGCTGATCGATGCGGTCAGGGTTTCCGGTACTCCACCCGTTCAACACAGCCATCCCTGAAATACACATAGGTCAGCTCATAAAGTGCACCGTAATAGCGGGTCTGTAAACCCGGACTGAGAAGCGGCATCAGTTCCTCGCGTGTTTCCAGACGCAAAAAAGGCGCCCGGAGGCGCCTTTTCAATCCACTCAGCGAAAGCCCGTAACTCAACGGCGAACCTGAATGCGAGCTTCGACCCGGCGGTTCTCTGCGCGGCCAGCTGCTGTCTCGTTAGAGGCAATTGGCTGCTCCTCACCATAACCTACGGCTTCCACCCGCGCCGGATCAACGCCCAGAGGACCTGTCAGACGGCCGGCAACTGCTTCGGCACGGCGCTGGGACAGGAACTGATTGTAGTCGGCGGCACCGGCGCTGTCGGTGTGACCGGCAATCTCCACGATGGTTTCCGGGTTTTCCTGCATGAAATCAGCCACGCGACGGATTTCCTCATCGTAGGCGTTGCCAATCACGGAGCTGTTGGTCGGGAACTTCACTTCGATGGTGAAGGTCTGGATGGTTTCGGTGACACCCTCACAGCCTGTGTCATCCACTTCTGCGCCGGCGGTGGTGTTCGGGCACAGATCCTGGCTGTTGACTACGCCGTCGTTATCGCTGTCCAGTTCACAGCCACGACTGTTTACTTCCGCACCGCGCGGGGTGTCGGGACACTGGTCTCGGCTGTCGGCAACGCCGTCGCGATCCGAATCCGGTTCGCAGCCATTGCCGTCAACGGTTGCGCCTGCCGGCGTGCCGGGGCACTGGTCACGTGAGTCCGGGACGCCATCGCCATCAGCATCTGTAGGACGTGCAGGCTCTGCGGCTGCCTGGGCCACAGTGCGGGTAAAGGCAAAACTGATGCCCAGAGAGACCTGGGTGTCGAAGGTGCTTTCATCAATGCCATGGAATTCACGGAGATCGCCGCGCAGCGATACGGAATCACTGATGTTATAGCGGAAGCCGGTGCCGACGTTCACCCGCGTCTCATCGTGGTTACTGCCGGCGGTGCGAACACCGCTATTGTCAGAACCGAAGTCTGCATGGCCGGCACCCAGGGAAACATACGGATTCCAGGCTTCGTCCGGGCCTGCAAAGTAGTAGGTGCCATCGACCCTGACTTCGTCGAACTCGGACTCACCGGGCACGTACTTGCGATCGGCATCGGCGCGCGAGTATAGCGCCTCAACGGACCAATGGGGACGGAAACGGTATTCCACGCCAACCCCGAACGTGCCGGTCTCGCTCAGGTCGCGCTTGTCGTCAAACAGCTGGAAACCCGCAAACGGGTTGATATAGATGGTTTCCTGACGGTCGGCGATGGCTGGAGTTGCAAGGGTGGCGGCGAGAACAGCCGCGGAAATCGGACGCATGACGTTCATGCAGAACCTCCTGTTCATTGTCGTTGTGGTACCGCACTTCTATATGAAAAGTGCTTGTATACCCGGAATTTAGGCTAGTAGGCCAAAAAAGACAAAAAAATGATACGGATTGTTACGTCCGCAATTTTACCCAGTTGACCGTTACGAGCCGGAAGTCGTTTCAGGCCAGAGCAGTGAAGTACAGATGCGCGCTCTTTTTGCTGAAGTTGAGGATTTCGCCGTTATCGAAGCGCACTTCGAAGGAGCCTTCATCCTCGGTAACCACCGAGCCCGGGCCAAAAATCGCGTGGCTAAGACGTTTCTGATGCCAGAGTGGTTCCATCGAGTTGGCAGACGTTGCCGCATTGCCTTCGATGGCGACATTTTCCCGGTTGGCATAGCGTTGGCTAACCGGCGTGAGAGGGGCGGTCAACCGGATGGTTGAGGACTGGGCTGGACTTCGTTCATCCAACCAGCGTCCGAACTCCTCGGCCAGTTCGAAGCAGAATTCCTCCACAAACCGGCTCGGGCCCAGATCGCCGTCCAGATGGGGTTGCTTGCTGGCGGGGCGGGTAATCAGATGCAGCCGCTGGCGGGTTCGCGTCATGGCCACATAGAGTAGCCGCCGTTCACTCTCCAGAAATCCTCTGGCGTCGTCCTGCGGGCGCGGGCTGTACGGCAGGTATTTTTCCTGCAGGCCGGGAATGATCACGGTTGGCCATTCCAGCCCCTTGGTGCGATGAATGGTCGAGAGCAAAACGCCCCCCTGACGCTTTTCGCCCGCCTGTTGCTTCAGGGCTTTCAGGTGCTCCAGGGCGCCTTCGGCGGTGACATCCAGGCTTTTCAGGTACTGTCGGAATCCTTGAACGGTATCAATCCGCTCTTCAGCGCTTTCGTGGGTCAGGGCCAGGCTCCGGATGCCTTCATAGAGGTCTGTATGCTCGGCATAGACACTGATCAGTCCTGCAACCGGCCCCCCATAACTGCGAAGCTGGGCAAGCACCTCGCCAAGCTTTCGCAGCTTACGGGCCGCCATCGGTGCCAGAGCGTCAAAATCCATGGCCAGCAACCGCTCGTGCCAGCCACCGGAAAACCCTGACAGGAACCGTGCCAGTTGCTCCAATTCGGGCTCTTTCAAGCCAACGTGGGGGAAACGCAACAACTGCCGTGCCAGCTCAAGCCGATCCTCGTCCGGCAGGTTTTCCAGCTTGCCGGTCACCACCATCAGCAGGGCGGTGATCGCCTGCACTTCCCGGCTGAACAGCGCGCCCTTGCCGGCATCAATCCGGTAGGGAATCTGCCGGGCCAGCAGCTTCAGCTCAATAGGGACACTCTGACTCCAGACCCGGAACAGAATCGCCGTTCCGGCTAGGGCCGGTTCCGACTGACCCTGCAGAATCTGCAAAACGGTATCGGCATCGCTCTCCGCCCGATGGAGGGTGATCTTCGTGCCCGGAGTGGAAGGGTGGGAGTGGCAAAGCACATCCTTGCGCCCCGTGTTGTGGCAGATCAGATGGTTTGCCAGCAGTGCCACCCGGTGGCCATACCGGAAGGTGTAGCTGAGAGTCTGCTCCAGCGGGCTTTCGAACTCATCGCTGAACCGTTTGAGGATAAACTCCGGCTTCGCGCCCCGGAACTCGTAGATCGTCTGATCCGGGTCACCGACCACCGTCACCCGGGCCCGGTCCCCGGCCACGTAGCGCAACAGCAAATGCTGTATCTCATTGGTGTCCTGGTACTCATCCACCAGGATCAGATCCATCTTGTTGCCAACAAGTCGCTGCAACGGAGGATTCTGGTGAATAGCCATCACCGGCTCATACAGCATGTCGGCATAACTGATCCGACCCTGGCTCTTGCGCCACTGTTCAAAACTGTGGAACAAATCAATGAGGTATTTGTGCTTGTCCGAGTACCCCAACTCCTCAAACACAATCTCTGCCGGCGACAGCGTCGTCTTCACCAGATCAATAAACCCCGTCGCCGTCTCGACGAAATCCTTCTTGTTGCGCCGAATCTCATCCGCCAGATCCTCCGGCGCCAACCGACGCGTTAACTGCCAGGCCTGAAAACTGATCTCCTGCTCGGTCAGGATCTTCTCCGAAAACCCCGGCAGATAGCCCTCCCGAACAAACCGTTTGTACAGCCGAAGGCCCATGGCGTGATAGGTCCGAATCTCCGGCAGCGCCAGCCCGCGCTGGGCGCAAACCTCTTGCAGCTTGCGCTCGAAATCCACCCGGGCACTGCGGTTGAACATCAGCACCAGCATCCGGTCCGGATCATGCCCCTGCTCCAGCAGATACCGAATCCGCCACGCCAGCGTCGACGTCTTGCCACTGCCGGCCACGGCGGTAATCACCGCATGTTCATAGCCGGCGGTAATAATCGCCCGCTGTTCATCGGTAAGGTAATCCGGCAGGTTGGTGGTATCAGAAATTTGGGGTTCGGTCGGCATGGCCGGTATTGTAACGGCCCGCTGGTAGAGCGGATACCGCTGCCGCATAATTGGTCTTCCTGAAATGGACTTAAGCAAGGACTATAACTCTCAGCTTGACTGCGGTGTTTGGATAGACTTTCAAAAACTGTGCGGAGCCAGGGATGGCGGAGCCCAAGCGTCACAGGGATGTGCCGTAAGGAGCGTGTTTTTGAAAGTCTATCCAAACACCGCTAACTCCAATGTCAGAAGGTTTATGCAAGATGGAAATAGCAGAATCGATCAACGTACTCGGCGAAAAATTGGAAACCTGCGGCAAAGACCCGATGACCGGCTTCTACCGCGATGGCTGCTGCAACGTCGGCCCCGATGACTTTGGCCTGCATGCCGTCTGCGCCGTAGTCACCGACGACTTCTTGGAATTCTCCAAAGCCCGGGGTAACGACCTCAGCACCCCCAGGCCCGAGTTTGGCTTCGAAGGCCTGAAAGCAGGCGACAGCTGGTGCCTGTGCGCCGGCCGCTGGCAGGAAGCCTTTGAGGCTGGTTGCGCACCAAGAGTGCGCCTGCGCGCCACCCACCAGGCCGCTCTGGAAAAATGCGCCCTGGATGACCTCAAAGCCCACGGTGCCGACCTCAGCTGATGAGCCACCCTGAACCCGATGCCGCCCCAGATCATGCAATCTGGCGTGCCCTGCAGGCCAGTCTTGCCGCCAGAGGCGAACGCCGTCTGGTCCTGCTGGAGGGCAATCGGGAGAGCAACCTCAGGTGGCTTTCTGGCCTGCTACCTGAGCTCGACATTCAAACCGGCGTCTGGACCGGCCCGGCAGACCAGAGCCCTGATTCTCGTCTGACGGGGATTATTCCCACTGAGGCCAGGAAATGGCTCGGCAGTGAGGTTTCCGTGATTGTCTGGGACGGCTGGCAGGGAAACCCTCCGGATGCCTTCGCGGCGCTCTCCGGAGCATTGACCGCCGGCGGCATGCTGTTCTGGCTGATGCCACCGCTGGATGAATGGCGCCGTTTTGCCGACCCGGATTACCCGAGAACCGGCCTGGACCATGGTGGCGAGCATCCTTTCGCCGCCCGCATGGCCGACATTCTTGCCGACCATGAGGCTGTGATCCGCATATCCCCGGGCCGTGCCGAAACGCCCTCGCTGACCATTCCGCAGATACCGGAGCAAAGCTTCCGGATTGAAACAACCCCGGACCAGGAACAATTGATCCAGCGCCTGGTTCGGTTTGGCCAGGGCCGAAGACGCCGGCCACTGGTTGTCACGGCAGACCGGGGGCGGGGTAAGTCCGCCGCTCTGGGTATGGCGGCCGCGGAATTGCTGAAGAAAGGCAGGCAGGAAATTGTTGTTACTGCGCCGTCAAAACAGAATGTGGACACCCTGTTCCGTCACGCGCGCGAGGCTCTGGCCGATCAACTGGAGCAGGCCAGCGCTGGTACGCTGACAACCCGGTCGGGCGCGCGCCTGAGGTATGTTCCGGTTCAGGAACTCCTGGCATCGCGGCCGGAGGCCGAGGTGGTTCTGGTGGATGAGGCAGCGGCTCTTCCCGCGCCTCTGTTGAAATCGATCCTTCTGGGCTGGCCCAGGGTAGCGTTTGCCACCACGGTGCATGGTTACGAGGGCGCCGGCCGTGGCTTTGCCATACGCTTTCGACAGGTCCTTGAGCAATCAACGCCTCACTGGCAGGCGGCAACGCTGACCGAACCGGTGCGCTGGGCCAGTGGGGATACACTGGAGACCCTGATCACCCAGCTCTTCCTGCTGGCGGCAGATGGCAGTGGTTCAGCCGTGGAAACCGAAAACAGCGCCGGGGAACTGGTGATCGAGCCCTGGCAGCCGGCAACCGCCAGTGACGAGGCGTTGTCGAACGCCTTTGGCTTGCTGGTGGATGCCCATTACCGGACCAGTCCCGCTGATCTGCGGCAATGGCTGGATGATATTGCCGCCCGAAGCTGGCGGGCGAGAATTGGCGAACGCACGGTTGGAATACTCTGGTGTGCCCTCGAAGGTGGGCTTTCGGCCGGGCTGGCGGAGCAGGTCAGTCTGGGGACCCGTCGAATTCGCGGCCATTTACTGCCGCAGTCACTGGCCAGCCACAGCGGCTATCCTGAAGCCGCTGCCCTGAAAGCGCTCCGGGTGGTCCGGATTGCAGTGTCAGACGACGCCAGGCGGTCGGGTATTGGCCGAAGCCTGGTGGAGGCCGCACGAGCCTACAGTGCTGAACAGGGCGTTGATTACCTGGGAACCAGTTTTGGTGGCAGCGCCGACCTGCTGGCGTTCTGGCAAAACTGTGGTCTTCGTGTGGTGAGAGTGGGGCTGCAACAGGAGGCGTCCAGTGGTGAGTACCCGCTGCAGATGATCCAGGGTATCTCGCGGCCAGGCCGGGAACTGGAGGGGCGTATCCGCAAGCGGCTCGCTGGCCATTGGCTAACCCTGGTGCCGGACAACTGGTCGGGGCTGGACACGGATACGCTGGCGGAGATAACCGCAGAATTGCCACCCGGGTTGGCGTTGGATGCCGACGATTTTAGGGAGCTTCGGAATTTCGCCAACGGCCACCGGGGGTTTCAGATAACGGTTCCGGTGCTGCGGAAGCTGAGTCAGACGCCCGGTGCCATGGCAGGGTTGCGTGGCCATGCAGACCGCGCCCTCTGGTGCCGCTGTGTACTTCAGGGTGCGCCATGGTCCTCGCTTCAGGCCGAGAAGCTGTGCCTGGGGCAGAGAGACGGCGAAGATCGCTTGCGGCAGCTGGTTCGCGATCTTCTCAAGGACGGTCCGGGTTTGTGACTCGCTCGATTTAATTTCCGATGGTGTCTGCCCAGAATAGGGCCTCGTATCCTTCTACAAAGCCCCACAGAGACTGTTTGCTATGGCCAAGGGAACCGGCGCCCCCCGTTTTTTGCTGATTTTGCTTCCGCTTCTTGCTTTCCTGTCTGCCTGCGCTTCCCAGAGCCAGCCGGTTACGCTCAGCCCCGAGGCCCTGGCCGAGGCCGACGCGCTGCTGATTACAGCAGCAGGCAATGGTGAAAAAAGACGCGTGCAGCTGTTGCTTTCCGCCGGCGCCGATGTGAACACCAGCGACCGCAACGGCTATACCCCGGTGATGCGCGCCGCCGAAAACGGCCATCTCTCGGTGGTCAAGGTGTTACTGGCGGCCGGTGCCAACGTCAATGTCAGCCAGGGTGGGGAATCCCTGCTCATGAAGATAGTGGCCAATGGCGACTTGCTGACCGCGGAGAGGCTGGTGGCTGCCGGGGCTGATGTGAATTACCGGGCCAGCGACGGCCAGACCGCGCTGGACATCGCCCGGGCCACCAATAACCGGGATCTGGAAATGCTGCTGGTGCAGGCGGGCGCGCAGCTGTAGTTCCCGGACGCTATTCCAGCCCCATCGGATCGGTTTCGTCATCCCACTCCGCGGTGAAATGGGCCGCAACCACTTCTTCCGGTACCTCAGCAACGCTCAGGTAACTCCACTTTGGCTGCCGATCCTTATCGATGGCCAGGGCTCGAATGCCCTCGGCCAGGTCCGGCCGGCGGATGCATTCCGAGACCATCGCCAGCTCCATCCGGAAGGCGTCCTTCAGGGACATCTGCTGGGCCTTTTGCAACTGGGTCCAGACCAGCCAGGCCGACACCGGGCATCCCATCCTCAGTGTGTTCATGCAGGCATGCCACCAGTCGCAGTCCACCTCCGCCGTGAGCAACTGATCGACGATTTCGGGCAGTTCATCGCCCGCGCTCAGCCGGGCAATCCGCTGTTCGTGTTTTGCCAAATGGCTGGGCGGCAGCGACCGGTAATCCGGTGTCTGGATCTGATTGAGCAGGCGGAAAAGGCGGTTGTCGTCCGCGGCGGTCTGCCCGGTCCACCGTTCAGAGGCCAGGCGATCCAGCAAACGGTCCCGGTCTTCCGGCAGGATGGCCATGTCCGCAAGGCCGACCCGAAGTGCATCGCTCACGTTCAGGCGAGCACCGGTCAGGCCCATGAACAGGCCCAGCCGGCCGGGTAGCCTTTTGAGGAACCAGCTGGCGCCAACATCCGGAAACAGGCCGATGGTGATCTCGGGCATCGCAAGCGTGACATCCGGCGTTACCAGCCGGTATCGGCAGCCGGAAAACACACCAAGACCACCGCCCATCACCACGCCGTGGGCGATACCCAATACCGGCTTGGGAAAACGGTGAATGTTGTAGTCCATCCGATATTCCCGGGTGAAAAAGCGTACCGGTTTCTCTGGCTCTTCCGGGCTCTGAATCGCGTCGTAAAGTTCACGGATGTCGCCGCCGGCGCAGAAGGCTTTGTCGCCCGCTCCCCGTATAACCACAATGCAGATCCGATCGTCCTCGGCCCACCGATCGAGGATTTCCTGGGTCTGCTGGATCATGTGCTCGGAAAGCGCATTGAGCGTGCCTGGGGAGTTGAGCGTCAGAACACCGATGTGGCCTTCGCGACAGGCAAGTTCCTGGGCCTCTACAGACATTGACGTTATCTCCGGAGAATTAAATCGATCTTGGATTCGGAATTGAACGTACTTTCACCTTAATAGCCCGGCCAGGAAAGAGGACGAACGTCGAAAAGCCGTCCTTGACCTATCGCATTTGAGGTTCCCCGGCTCTGTGCTATAAGTGCTAATCAGTTTACCGTCCGGCGTCCGAACCGGCCTGAAAATCTTGAAAACGATGATGAGAGGGTAATGACAATGAATCTGAAACACTACGCTGTTGCGGGAATTTTTGCGCTTGGCGCTGCTGTGCCTGCAGTAGTTTCTGCCGGCGACGCGGAAGCTGGTAAGGCCAAGGCGGCCGTCTGCGCTGCGTGTCATGGTCAGAATGGTCTTGCGCAGATCCCGACCTATCCGAACCTGGCGGGCCAGAATGAGCAATATCTGGTATCGGCTCTGAAGGCGTACAAGAACAAGCAGCGCTCCGGCGGCCAGGCGGCCATCATGCAGGGTCAGGCTGCTGCCTTGAGTGATACAGATATCGCAAATCTGGCAGCTTATTACGCCAGCCTGCCGGCAGACGGCGGTAAGTAAACGCGTAAAGGTCAGCGAGGCGGCTCAGGCCGCTCCGCTGACGATACGGTAGCTGGGTTTGTAGGCCGAGGAACCCGGCAGTTTCATCCGATTCTGGGCTACAAACTGTTCAAGCATGGCCTCAAGCGGTTTGATCAGGCTGGGATCACCGGCAATTTCAAATGGCCCCTTCTCCTGAACCTGTCGAATACCACCTTCTTTGACATTCCCGGCCACAATGCCACTGAATGCCTTGCGCAGATTCGCGGCTATCAGGTGCACGGGCTGGTCCCGGTGAAGCTCCAGGGCTCGCATATTGTCGTGATTTGGCTCGAACGGTAGCTGAAACACCGGGTCGATCTTCAGCATCCAGTTGAAGTAGTAGGCATCCTGCATGGCGCGCCGGAAAGTCTCCACCTCCTTCATGCCCTTTTTCATGGTCTGCGCCACGCGCACTGGATCATCAATGATGATCTCGTACTTGCTCGCGGCTTCGTCCCCAAGGGCGTTCCGAATGAACTTGTCGATCATTTCGAAGTATTCCGCATTCTCCTGCTGACCGGTAAACACCACCGGGAAAGGCAGATCAGCATTGTCCGGATGCAGCAGGATGCCCAACAGGTACAGAATCTCCTCGGCGGTGCCGACCCCGCCCGGGAACACAATCACGCCGTGACCACAGCGGACGAAGGCCTCCAGGCGTTTCTCGATGTCCGGCATGATCACCAGTTCATTGACGATGGGGTTGGGGGCTTCCGCGCCAATGATGCCGGGCTCGGTGATGCCAATGTAGCGGCCGTCTTTAACCCGTTGCTTGGCGTGACCGATGGTGGCGCCTTTCATGGGCCCCTTCATGGCGCCCGGGCCACATCCGGTACAGATACTCAGGGCTCTCAACCCTAGTTGATGGCCCACATCCTTGCTGTACTGGTATTCGTCATGCCCGATCGAGTGGCCTCCCCAGCAGACCACCAGATCTGGCTGCCGCCCGGCCTGCAGCACCCGGGCATTGCGGAGGATGTGAAAAACGTAGTTGGTCAGGTCTTCCGGGTCGTCCCGCCGGAAACCGGCGGCAGACTGGGGAATCGAATGGGAGTAGATGATATCCCTCAGGACAGAGAACAGGTGCTCACGGATTGCCCTAAGCATCTGTCCATCAACGAACGCATGCGCAGGCGCATTGATCAGTTCCAGTTTCAGCCCCCGGGGCTGAGGTACCAGGCGGACATCGAAGTCGGCATGAGATTCCATCAATGCCTTGCAGTCGTCGGTTTCCACCCCGGTATTCAGGACCGCCAGGGCGCACTGGCGAAATAGCCGGTACAGGCCCCCTTCGCTGCGGTCCTTGAGGCGGTTGACCTCGTGGTTGGAGAGAATCTCGAGACTGCCCTCGGGTGACACCAGAGCATTGATGGTCGATTCCTGCATTAACGGTGAAACTCCTGAATGTTGCGGAAATGCCCGATTTTGAGGCATCGGGTCAAAAGGGTAGACTAAGGCCTTTCCATACAATACGCCACCCGACAAAATTCCGATTTATGAAACTGCTTATTCGTCCCGCTCCGGAAGTTGCGATCAAGAGTAAACCCGTCCGTCGTCAGCAGATGCGTCACCTGCGGCAGAACATCCGAAAACTGCTGGCACGGCTGGATCCCGAGATTCGGGTGGACGGTAGCTGGGACCGGGTGGATGTGGAAGTGCCTGATGGCCGCGGACTCTCCGGCCCTGTCCTGGAGGCGCTTTTGCGCATACCGGGTATTTCCACGATTCAGGAAATCGGGGCATTTCCGTTTGTCAGCCTTGACGATGTGGCCGATAAAGCCGTTGAAGCGTTTGCTGACCGGTTGAAAGGCAAAACCTTCGCCGTCAGGGCCCGGCGCCATGGCGAGCACAATTTCCGCTCCATCGATCTGGAGCGGACAGTCGGCGGCGCCCTGATGCAGGCATCGGAGGCCAGAGGTGTCGATCTGAAATCGCCGCAGGTTGAAGTGCGAATTGAAGTGCATGACGACCAGTTCCACATCGCCCACCGCAAACATCGCGGATTAGGCGGCTATCCGCTGGGCAGTGTCGAAAATGTCCTGACTCTGATTTCCGGGGGGTACGATTCTTCGGTAGCCGCCTATCTGATGATGCGCCGGGGCCTGCGCAACCATTTCCTGTTTTTCAATCTGGGGGGCGCCGCCCATGAGGTGGGTGTACGCCAGGTGGTGCATTACCTGTGGGACCGCTACGGCGCCTCCCACAGCGCCAAATTTATCTCCGTGCCCTTCGAGGGCGTGGTTGCCGAAATCATGCGTTCGGTTAGTCACCGTCACTGGGGTGTGGTGCTGAAGCGCCAGATGCTGATGGCGGCTGCCGAGATTGCCAAAAAGAACAACGCCTCCGGGGTGGTGACCGGCGACGCGGTAGCCCAGGTGTCGAGTCAGACTCTGAGCAACCTTAACGTGGTGGATCGCGCCAGTGACGAAGTGGTTCTTCGCCCGTTGGTGTCCATGGACAAGGAATCCATTATCCGTATCGCCCGTGAAATTGGCACTGAAGTCTATGCCCGCAACATGCCCGAGTATTGCGGTGTGATCTCCCAGAAGCCGGCTACCAGAGCCAAGCTGCACCGGGTGGAGGAAGACGAGGCCCAGATGGACGCCTCGGTGCTCGCCAGTGCGATTGAGGCCCGTGAGGAAACACCCGTGAACCGGTTGTTGGAGACGACCGTGACACCTGAAGAAGTGGAATTGGTGCAGACGCCATCGGTGGATGATGTGATCATCGACGTGCGCCACCCTTCGGAGGGCGAACAGTCACCGCTCAAGCTCACCAATAACGAGATTCTTCAGATCCCGTTTTACGAGCTGAACCAGCAGTTGCCGGAGTTGCCGGCCAACCGGCAATACCTGCTGTACTGCGATCGGGGTACCATGAGCCGGATGCACGCGGGCCACCTCAAGGCCGAAGGGCACGCGAACGTGAAAGTCTACGTGCCCGCCGCCTGAAGCTTCAGCCCGCCAGGCCTTTGAAGAACTGCTGGACGTTCTCGCTCAGGGCGTCCAGATCGTACCCGCCTTCCTGAACCACCAAGGTTGGTAGCCCCAATTGACGCACGTGGGTGCTGAGCCTGCAGAAGCCTTCGGAAGAGACTGATACCTTGGCCTGTGGATCGTTCTTGTAGATATCGAAACCGAGGGCGAGGATCAGGGCGTCCGGCTGGTAAAGCTTTATGGCCGCCAGGGCGTCGTCCAGTTTTGCAAAGAAATCGTCTTCCGTTGAACCGTGAGGTATCGGCATGTTGATGTTGTAGCCAAAGCCTTCCCCTTCGCCACGCTCGTTCTCGAAGCCGGTGACCACCGGGTAGAAGTTGGTGGGATCGCCATGGATTGAGATGTAGAGCACGTCGCTGCGGTCGTAGAAGATCTCCTGAATGCCCTGGCCATGGTGCATGTCGGTATCCAGGATCACGATCCGGGGGAACCGGGTTTTCATGTGCTCGGCGGCGATCGCGGCATTGTTCAGGTAGCAGAACCCGCCGGCCGCATCCCGGCGGGCATGGTGGCCCGGCGGGCGGCACACAGCGTAGGAGGTGCGATCGCCAGCTATCAGCGCATCGGCAGCACCGAGCGCGCTCTGGGCCGACCAGTAGGCCGCGTGCCAGGTGTTCTCGCCGATCGGGCAACTGCCGTCGGCCTGGTAGCGGGCTGCTTCGGCCAGGATGCCTGTCAGGTGGTTGGGGGAACGGACAAAGATATTGGAGATGACTTCATCACCCCAGTCATCCATCTGTTTCCAGCGCCGATGGGCGGATTCCAGAAAACGCAGGTAACCCAGATCGTGAACCTTCGAGATGGGCCCCGCACCCTGGTCCGCTGGCTGCAGCACGGAAATGCCCATTTCCTTCAGTCCGCCCAACATTTCACCGGTACGAGCAGGGATCTCCTGGGGCTGGCGCATCTGTCCACGGGTAAAGTACGTCTGTGGAATATGCTCATCCTGTGCGTGATGGAAAAATGCCTTCATTGTCCGGTCTCCTGAGTGTCTGATTCCCCGAGTATAGGCACACTCAGGGGATGATCAAAAGCCTGCCCTTGACTTTACAGGTCGGGATACAACATCCACTATGGAAGACATAAAACACTGACGCAACCAGATTACCTATACTGCGCTCCACACGGGGGCGGAGCCAATCACAGAAGAGGAGCCGAGATGATCGAGTCACCCCTGCTGGAAAAGCTGACCGGCTATATCGGTGGTCGCTGGACTGACAATGAGCATGGCAACACCTTCGATGTTTATAACCCGGCAACGGGCAAGGTGATCGCCCAGGTCGCATCCATGTCGGAAGAGGAAGTGAACGCTGCCATCGCATCCGGCAAGTCGGCGCTTCGGCTTACAAGTCCTTACAGCATCGAGACCCGCCGCAAGTGGCTGGAAGACATACGGGACGCGCTCAAGGCCAACAAGGAAGAAGTCGGTCGGATTTTGTGCATGGAACATGGCAAACCGCTGCAAGAGGCCCAGGGCGAGGTAGATTATGCCGCCGGGTTCTTCGATTACTGCTCCAAGCACATCCAGGCCCTGGACGCGCACACCATTCCCGAGAAACCGAAAGACTGCACCTGGACGGTTCACTACCGGCCCATCGGTGTCGCCGGCCTGATCACGCCCTGGAACTTCCCCATTGGCATGATTGCCAAAAAGCTGTCGGCGGCTCTGGCCGCGGGCTGTCCGTCCGTGATCAAGCCCGCCAGTGAAACCCCGCTGACCATGATTGCCCTGTTCAGCCTGATGGACAAGCACACGGACATGCCCGACGGCATGGTGAACCTGGTGATGGGCAAGGCCAGTGTGATCGGGAAGGTACTCTGCGAAAGCCCGGATGTACCCATGCTCAGCTTTACGGGCTCCACAGAAGTGGGCCGCAAGCTGATCGTCGACACCGCCGAGCAGGTCAAGAAACTGGCCCTGGAACTGGGCGGCAACGCGCCGTTCATCGTCTTCGACGACGCCGATCTGGACGCCGCGGCGGACAACCTCATCGCCAACAAGTTCCGTGGTGGTGGCCAGACCTGTGTCTGTGCCAACCGGATCTTCGTGCATGAGAAAGTGGCCGATGCCTTTGGTGAAAAGCTTGCCGAGCGGGTCAACAAAATGACCGTCGGTGACGGCATCAATGGCGACGTGGATATTGGCCCGCTGATCAACCAGGCTGGCTACGACAAGGTCAAACGCCACGTGCAGGACGCCCTTGAGAAAGGCGCGACCCTGGTCGCCGGCAAGAAGCCGGAGGAGCTGGGCAACGATCTGTTCTTCCCGCCCACGGTGGTACACGGTGTAAACCGCGATATGTGCTGCTACCAGGAGGAAACCTTCGGCCCGCTGGTGCCCATGGCGCTGTTCCGCACCGAAGAGGAAGTGATCGAAGCCGGCAACGACACCGAGTTCGGCCTGGCCTCGTACGTGTTCACCAACGACGCCGAGCGAGCCCAGCGCGTGGCTGCCGGCCTTCGCTTCGGCCATTGTGGCTGGAACACCGGCACCGGCCCGACGCCGGAAGCGCCGTTTGGTGGCATGAAGGCCTCTGGTATAGGCCGTGAAGGTGGTCTGGAAGGTCTGTTCGAGTTTGTGGAAGCTCAGACGGTGCCGAGAGGTTTTTAAGAGAGAAGCCATCTCCAAAGCGAGATAAGCGCGGGGGCGGGGCTCTGTTCAGGACTGTCTGTGGCCAGGGATGGCCACAGCCAAGCGCACATGGATGTGCTCGTAGCGTGTCCTGAACAGAGCCCCGCCCTCGTGCTATTCCCCTCAAGAAAAGGGCTAACCCAAGCCCAAAAGAAATCCCGCATTTCTCCTGTTATACTCTCAGACCTGTTTATTTAACCAGTAGCGAACCGATTCTTTATGGACGTCTCCCACATCATCGATCCTTTGAACGATGCCCAGCGTGAAGCTGTTACCGCACAGAACGATCACCTTCTGGTTCTGGCCGGTGCCGGTAGTGGCAAAACCCGTGTTCTGGTGCACCGGATCGCCTGGTTGATGACTGTGGATCGGGTTCCGCCCACTGGCATCCTGGCGGTGACCTTCACCAACAAGGCCGCCAAGGAAATGCGTTATCGCATCGAGCAGATGATGCAGATTCCGGCCCGTGGACTCTGGTTCGGCACGTTTCATGGCATCGCTCACCGCCTACTGCGTTCGCACTGGAAAGACGCCGGACTGCCCGAGAACTTCCAGGTGCTGGACAGCGACGACCAGCTGCGGCTGATCAAACGGGTGATGCGCGAAAACCAGATCGACGAGAGCAAGTGGCCGCCGAAGCAGGCCCAGTGGTTTATCAACAGCCAGAAGGACGAGGGGCTGCGGGCGGATCATATCCAGGAGAATCCGGGCGATCAGTTTCTGTCGATCATGCTGAAGATTTACCGCCAGTACGAGAAGCTCTGCCAGCAGGGTGGTCTGGTGGATTTTGGCGAGTTGCTTCTGCGCTCCCACGAGCTCTGGCTGCACCGGCCAGAGCTGCTGGCCCACTACCAGGGCCGGTTCCAGCACATTCTGGTTGACGAGTTCCAGGACACCAACACCATTCAATACGCCTGGCTGCAGGTGCTGGCCAGCAACCGGGTGCCGCTGACGGTGGTGGGTGACGACGATCAGTCCATCTACGGCTGGCGAGGCGCCAAGATCGAGAACATCCAGCAATACCAGCGGGATTTTCCCAATTCTCGGCTGGTGCGCCTGGAGCAAAACTATCGTTCCACCCAGATGATTCTGAAGGCGGCCAACGCTGTGATCGCCAATAACCAGGGTCGGCTTGGCAAAGAGCTCTGGACCGACGGCCCGGAAGGCGAGCCGATCAGTCTGTACGCGGCGTTCAACGAACAGGATGAAGCGAACTACATCGCCGACAGCATTTCCGCCTGGGTTCAGGACGGCAATCTTCGCAGTGAGTGCGCGATTCTATACCGCTCCAATGCCCAGTCCCGTGTGCTGGAAGAGGCGCTGATGCGCCAGGGGATTCCCTATCGGGTCTACGGCGGCCTGCGCTTCTATGATCGCCAGGAAATACGCAACGCCCTGGCGTACCTGCGGCTGGTTCAGTATCGCCGCGACGATGCGGCGTTTGAGCGGGTGGTGAACGTGCCGCCCCGTGGCATTGGCGCCAAGAGCCTGGCGGAGCTGCGGGAATACGCCACCGAGCAGAGCATCTCGTTGTGGGAATCCGCCGAGCGCCTGCTGGAAGCCGGGCAGGTGAAAGGCCGCGCCAAAACCGGGCTGCAGTCGTTTATTGCGATTATCGAAAAACTGTCCGGCATGGTGGGGGATGCAACCCTGCACGGGTTGATGAAGCAGACCATTGAGGACAGCGGGCTGAAGGACTATCACGCCAGCGAAAAGGGCGAGAAAGGTCAGGCGCGGGTGGAGAACCTGGAGGAACTGGTCAACGCCCTGTCTGACTATGAAGTGGAAGACGGCGTGGACCCGCTGGCGGAATTTATTGCCCAGGCCGCGCTGGACGCCGGCGAATCCCAGGCCGAAGCCCATGAGGACAGCGTGCAGCTGATGACCCTGCATTCTGCCAAAGGGCTGGAGTTTCCGATGGTGTTCCTGGCCGGTGTGGAGGAAGGTTTGTTCCCTCACGGCATGTCCCTGGAAGAGCCGGGTCGCATGGAAGAGGAACGTCGTCTGGCCTACGTGGGTATTACCCGGGCCATGAAAAAGCTGGTGCTTACTTACGCCGAATCCCGCCGGTTGTACGGGCAGGAGAAGTTTAACGCTCTGTCCCGGTTTGTGCGGGAAATTCCGGGCGATTGTCTGCAGGAAGTGCGGCTACGCAATACCGTGACTCGACCGGCGATGGTTGAGCGCCCTAATGAGAGTCTTTTCGCTCAGGATTCGGCGCAGCAATCCGGCTTCAGCCTCGGGCAGCGGGTTCGTCATCCGAAGTTTGGTGAGGGGATTGTGATGAACTCTGAGGGTACCGGGCACCATACGCGGGTGCAGGTGAACTTTGATGAGGGCGCGAAGTGGCTGGTTTTGGCTTATGCGCCTTTGGAGGCCTGCTAGATTCCGCGCGATTATGGCGTGGCTTGAGTTTTTGGAGTTATGCCCAGGAACGGGTAGCGCTCTCCAAAACACGCTCCTTGCGGCACATCCCTGTGACGCTTGGGCTCCGCCATCCATGGCTCCGCACAGTTTTGGAGAGCGCTACCCGTCCCTGTGCGTCTGAAAATTCCTGACGTTCCGCGCGCCTTTCTCGCGCTACCGGTCTTACATCAGAACCGCATAGATCACACCTGCCAGAACAATCCGGTAGATGACATACGGCCACATCCCCACCTTGTTCAGCCACTTCAGGAAGAAGTGGATCGCGGTGATGGCCATCAGGAACGAAGTTACCCCGCCAATCAGGAAGCCACCCCAGTCGACGATCACGTCCGAGGTTGCCACTTCCAGCAGTTTCACGGCTGATGCCAGCACGATAATGGGAATTGCCAGCAGAAACGAGAACCGTGAGGCGGTTTCCCGGGTCATGCCGAGGAACAGGCCGGCGGTGATGGTAACGCCGGAACGGGAGGTGCCCGGGACCAATGCCATGGCCTGGGCGATGCCGACGAGGACGGCGTCTTTCCAGTTGAGCTTGTCCAGGGTGCGCTGGCGTTTTGGCAGCCAGTCGGCAACGCCCAGTAGCAGGCCGAAGAACAGGGTGGTGAAGAAGATGACTTCCACCGCCCGCAATTCGTTGTCGATCATGTCCAGCAAGGCCAGGCCGGCCAGGCCTGCCGGGATGGTGCCGATCACCAGGTACCAGGCCAGGGCACCCTGGCCGACGATTTTGCGCTGGCCAATCGAGATCAGTCCGTCCCGGGCGATGCCAAAGACGTCCCGCCGGAAATAGAGCACAACCGCCAGCAAGGTCCCGACGTGCACGGACAGATCAAAACCTACGCCCTGATCGGTCCAGCCGAACAATGCAGGGGTCAGGATCAGGTGGGCGGAGCTGGAGATCGGCAGGAATTCGGTCAGTCCCTGGAGAAGGCCAAGGAATAGGGCCTGGAAAACGTCCATTGCGTGGATTCCGTCAGGTTCGGTGCGTCAGAAATGTGGGCGGGATATTAGCAGGGTGGGCGTGAGCTGAACAGGTAGCGGGTAAGGTCAGCACCGTGACTGAAACCCCGGTGCTGACCACCGGGATTCAGGCGGGAAACCGGTCCCGGGTGCGATTGGCTATTTTTACCAGCATCAGCATGAGCGGTACTTCCACGAGCACGCCAACCAAAGTAGCCAGCGCGGCTCCGGATTGCAGGCCGAACAGGGCGATGGCCGCGGCCACGGCCAGTTCGAAGAAGTTGCTGGCACCAATCATGGCGCCCGGCGCTGCGATGCAGTGGCGTACTTTCCAGAGCCTTGCCCAGCCATAGGCCAGGAAGAAAATCAGGAAGGTCTGAACAATCAGTGGCACGGCAATCAGCGCAATGTGCAGGGGGTTGTTCAGGATTACTTCGCCCTGGAAGGCAAACAGCAGCACCAGGGTGACGATCAGCGCCGCCGGAGTGACCGGGCTGAGCCGCTTCATAAACACATCGTCGTACCACTGCTGACCGTGGCGAGAGATCAGGGCGCGGCGGGTCAAGTAGCCGGCCGTCAGCGGAATCACGATGTACAGGACGACGGACAGCAGCACGGTATCCCAAGGTACCTGGATGTCGGAAATGCCCAGCAGGAACACAACAATCGGGGCGAAAGCGAACAGCATGATGATGTCGTTCAGGGATACCTGCACCAGGGTATAGGCGGCATCGCCTTTGGTCAGGTAACTCCACACGAACACCATGGCGGTGCAGGGCGCCGCACCCAACAGGATCGCTCCGGCCAGGTACTCGCTGGCCAGTCCCGGCGCGATCCATGGTTCGAACACCACCATCAGAAAGAACCAGGCAATGGCAAACATGGTGAAGGGCTTGATCAGCCAGTTCACTATGGTAGTGATCGCCAGGCCCTTCGGTTCTTTGCGTACCCCGACCACCGCACTGAAATCAATCTGCGCCATCATCGGGAAAATCATCGCCCAGATCAGAATGGCGATGGGGATGGAGACCTGCGCGTATTCGAAACGGGACAGGGTTTCCGGCACCACCGGTGCGATCTGGCCCAGAGCTACACCGGCGATGATGGCCAGGGCCACCCACACCGACAGGTACCTGCCGAACAGGTCCATGCCTTCGCCGGAGCCTTCCTTCTGGGCTATGTCTGGGTTGGTCGTCATGTTGCCCGGATTCCTTTACTCGTGAAGATGCGGTGACTATTATGCACAAATATAGATATGCGTGAAAACGAATATATGGGATTTCAGATATGAAACGCCGTGTTTTATTTGTCTGTACCGCCAACAGTGCCCGTTCCCTGATGGCAGAAGCCTTGCTTAGGGATATGGCTGGAGACCGGTTCGAAGTGGCCAGCGCCGGTACCGAGCCTACCAGTCCTCACCCGACGGCACTGCAGGTGCTGGAAGAAGCCGGAATATCGACTGAAGGTCTGCAGAGCAAGCAGTTGGCCGAAGTGCAGGGGCAATACTGGGATTATGTGATCACCCTGTGCGAGAAAGCCTCGAACGAGTGCGGTACGGTCTGCCAGCCCGCTCAGCAGATTGCCTGGGATTTTGCCGATCCGGTGCCGGCAAACCGCCATTCCACTTTTGCCCTTACTCTCAAGGAAATCAGGGAGCGCATTGCGCTGTTCGCGCTGGTCCACCAGAAAGAAACCGGAGCGAAACCCGCCAGCTATGAGCCGGTCGCGGTGTTCAAGGCTCTGGCCGATGATTTCCGCCTGGCAGCCCTTCTGCTAATTCGAAGCCAAGAGCAACTCTGCGTCTGCGAGCTTACTGAAGCCTTTGAAGCGCCTCAGCCGAAAGTAAGCCGGCATCTGGCCACGTTGCGGGATGTCGGCCTGCTGGCCACGGAGCGTCGGGGCCAGTGGATCTACTATTCCCTGAACCCGGGCATTCCTCAGTGGCTGGCACGGGTGCTGGATGAAACCGCCAGCCATAACAACCGATTGATAGAGAACCCGCTGGCACGATTGCAGGCCATGGCAGACCGCCCGTCTGTCCAATGCCTGTAATCCTCGCGCGGTTTAATGTTTGAACAGTTTCATCAGGAGCACACCATGAGCAAGATCAAAGTAGGCATTAATGGATTCGGCCGAATCGGTCGTCTGGCCTTGCGGGCCGCCTGGGGCTGGCCAGATATGGAGTTTGTGGCCATCAACGACCCGGGCGCCGATGCCGCCACGCTGGCCCACCTGCTTAACTTTGACAGCATCCATGGTCGCTGGAGTCAGGAAGCCATTGCCGACGGAACTGAGATTGAAATCGACGGGAAGCGCATCCGCGTGACTCACAACAAAACCATCGGTGAAACCGACTGGTCCGGCTGCGATCTGGTGATCGAGGCCAGCGGTGTAAATCGGAAGGTCAACGTGCTGCAGGCCTATCTGGATCAGGGCGTGAAGCGGGTGTTGGTGACCGCACCGGTGAAAGAGTCGGGTGCCAAAAACATTGTTGTAGGCGTGAACGATGATATTTTCGACCCGGCCAACGACCGCATTGTCACCGCCGCCTCCTGTACCACCAACTGTCTGGCGCCGGTGGTCAAGGTGATTCACGAGAAGCTGGGCATCAAGCACGGCTCCATCACCACCATTCACAGCCTGACCAACACCCAGACCATTATTGATGCGCCCCACAAGGATTTGCGTCGGGCCAGGGCCTGCGGCAGCTCACTGATCCCCACCAGCACCGGCTCGGCAACGGCGATTATCGAGATCTTCCCGGAATTGAAAGGCCGTCTGGACGGCCATGCGGTGCGAATTCCGCTTACTAACGCGTCACTGACCGATTGTGTCTTTGAAGTGGAGAAGGCCACGGATCGTGAAACTGTAAACGAACTGCTCAAAGAAGCGGCCGAAGCCGAGCTGAAAGGCATCCTGGGCTATGAAGAGCGCCCGCTGGTCTCAATTGACTACAAGACCGACCCGCGTTCGTCCATCGTCGATGCGCTTTCCACCATGGTGGTCAACGGCACCCAGGTGAAAATCTACGCCTGGTACGACAACGAATGGGGCTATGCCAACCGCACCGCAGAACTGGCGCGCAGGGTGGGTCTGGCCTGATATGACGGCGGCTATACGACAGTATCTGGTCATTACAGGTAACTACTGGGCCTTCACGCTTACTGATGGTGCCCTACGGATGCTGGTGGTACTGCATTTCCACCAGCTGGGTAACTCGCCCCTGGAAATCGCCCTGCTGTTCATCTTCTACGAGTTCTTCGGGGTGGTGACCAACCTGGTGGGCGGTTACCTGGGCGCCCGCATGGGGCTGAACCGCACCATGAACATCGGGCTGTTCCTGCAGATTGTGGCGCTGGCCATGCTGGCCGTACCGGCGGCCATGCTCACGGTTCCCTGGGTGATGGCAGCACAGGCGCTGTCTGGTATTGCCAAGGATCTGAACAAGATGTCTGCCAAAAGCGGCATCAAGTTATTGGTGCCGGATGAGCAGCAGGGCACGCTGTACAAGTGGGTGGCGATTCTCACCGGTTCGAAGAACACTCTGAAAGGCGTTGGCTTCTTCCTTGGTGGTGTGCTGTTGATGGCTGCCGGCTTCACAGGCGCCGTGATCATCATGGTCGTGGCTTTGGGACTGGTCTGGCTGGCCAGCCTGTTTCTGTTGGGGCAGGATCTGGGCAAGAGCAAGGCCAAGCCTAAATTCCGCGAGATCCTCTCCAAAAGCCGGGCTATCAATGTGCTCTCGGCGGCGCGGATGTTTCTGTTCGGTGCCCGGGATGTCTGGTTTGTGGTGGCTTTGCCGGTCTACCTGCACACGGTCTTTGGCTGGGATTTCTGGAAAGTGGGCGGCTTTATGGCCACCTGGATCATCGGCTATGGCTTTATCCAGACTATGGCGCCACGCATCACCGGCGACATGGAAGGCAAACAGCCTGCGGTAATCTGGGCGGCGGCCCTGGCGCTGGTTCCGGCAGGAATTGCCATTGGCCTGACGGCAGGCTGGTCACCCCAGTTCGTGGTCGTTGGCGGTCTGCTTTTGTTTGGCGTGCTGTTTGCCGTCAACTCGTCGCTGCACAGCTATCTCATCGTCAGCTATGCCCGTGGGGATGGCGTGTCGCTGGACGTTGGTTTCTATTACATGTCGAACGCGGCCGGGCGTTTGCTCGGCACCATTCTGTCGGGGTGGGTCTATCAGGCCTACGGATTGGAGGCCTGCCTGTGGATATCGTCCGGACTGGTGGCCACCGCTGCGCTGCTGTCGCTGATGTTGCCCGAGCGTCGGCCAGTAACAGCCTGACCGGGCCTCAGAACCGAATGGCCAGCCCGGCTGCGGCTTCTACCTGCAGGTAGCCGCTGCTGTCGAACCGGAGTTCGCATCCCCCTGAGCAGAAGGCCGAACCCCCCGAATTCAGGGCGGTGTAAACACCTCGCAGATCCAGCCTCAGGCGCAGTTGTTCAGTCAGGAAAAACTGGTAGCCGCCGCCAATGGACAGGGCGGCCCGGTGGTGGGTTTCATATCTCGAATCGTCCGGTTCCAGACGAGTAACCCCGAAAACACCCGAGACAAAGCCGCCGTGATTCTGGCCGCCAGGGAAATACAGTCCGCCAAACTGGAGTTGGTAGATGGTCAGATCGATGGATTCCACACCCGGAGCGAACAGGCCATTGTCCAGTCTGGCCGAAGTGGTCTGCCGCCCGAAATACAGTTCTCCCTGCTTGCCGGGATCCGGCAGATCGAAATTGAACACCAGCCCCTGGCTGAGGGTATCCCGGAAGTCGATCTGGTCTGAGGTGCTGGCCCCGGCGGTCCTGATATCCACCGAACTGCTCATCCGATATCCTGCAAAGGGCGCCAGGCTGACTTCCGCTGCGACCGGAGCGGCGATCAGTGCAGATGCCAGTGTGAACGTGACAAGAGATCGAAGCTTCATACCTACCTGGCCTGAGCGAATGTCGACTGGTTGTTGGCGGAACACTGTGTAATGGTATAGCCGTTACGAACTTGGGCTAAACCTGGTGATGCTATCTTGACAGATCTGGTGCTGGAAAATCTCAGCGTTGGCACTTTGAGTAACGTGTCATTACGGGTCCCCGGTGGCGAGGTTGTCTGCGTGTCCGGGCCTTCGGGCAGCGGCAAGAGTCGTTTGCTCAGGGCTGTGGCAGACCTGGAACCCCATGATGGCAGGGTTTCTCTGGGTGATACCGGTCAGTTGGACGTTCCGGCACACCAGTGGCGAAGTCGGGTTGTCATGGTTCCGGCAGACAGTCAATGGTGGTTTGATGACGTGGGTGGTCACTTTCCCGATGAGGCGAAGGCAGGATTGCCGTCAGCGCTGAGTTTTACTCCAGAGGTCATGGGCTGGTCGGTGAGTCGGCTGTCCTCCGGAGAACGGCAGCGGCTTGCACTCTGGCGTGCCCTGGCCCTTGAACCAGAGGCTCTGCTGTTGGACGAACCTACCGCCAATCTGGACAACGACAGCACCGAAGCCCTTGAAACCTGGCTGCTTGACGAGATCCGGAGGCGGCAGATTGCTGTGCTCTGGGTCGCCCATGACCCGGCGCAGATCCATCGGGTGGCGAATGCCCACTACCGGATTCATGGCACCACGCTGGAGCGCGTCGATGGAGGTCATTGATCTCGCCTGGTGGAAGCTGGGGCTCGCGGCCCTGTTGGTTCTGGCGCTGGCCGGCACCGGGTATCTGGCCCGACTCGGCATTACCCGAAGCCTGCTGATTGCGGCCCTGCGCACGATCATTCAGCTGGCCCTGATCGGGCTGGTGCTGGAGGCCCTGTTCGCGTCCTCTGCGTTCTACTGGATTGCCCTGCTGGCACTGATCATGCTCCTGGTTGCAGGCCGTGAGGTTGTCGCGCGCCAGGGGCGCCGGCTTCGGGGCTGGTGGGCATTCAGTATTGGCACGGGGGCGATGTTTGTGTCGTCCTTTGCGGTTACCGTTCTGGCCCTGACAGTGGTCATCGGCCCTGAGCCCTGGTACGCCCCGCAATACGCTATTCCGCTCCTGGGCATGATGCTCGGTAACACCATGACCGGCGTCAGTCTCGCGCTGGACCGTCTGAATGAATCGGTCTGGCGGCAGCGGGCGGTTATCGAAAACCGGCTAATGCTGGGCCAAACCTCGCAGCAGGCGCTGGAGGATATCCGTCGGGACGCCATGCGCAGCGGTATGATGCCTTCCATCAACGCGATGGCCGCCGCTGGTATTGTCAGTCTTCCGGGTATGATGACTGGCCAGATTCTTGCGGGTAGCCCGCCGGCGGTGGCGGTCAAATACCAGATTCTGGTGATGCTGATTATTACCGTCGGCACCGGTTTCGGTGCGCTGATGGCGGTTTCGTGGGGTGGTCGAAGACTGTTCGATGAGCGGGAGCGCTTGCGGCTGGATCGATTGGTGAAACCGCAGCCTTACGTCAACAAAACACCAAAGTAGCATGGGCGAAGCAAGTCTCCCGGGGCTAGGCTTGGTCCATCGCGTGGAAGAAGACAACAACAATGATCGACCTGCTAAGACGTTATCCCTTGCCGGTGATTGTGCTGGCCCAGCTTTTTGGCACCTCGCTCTGGTTCAGTATCAACGGTGTCTGGCTGTCGCTGTCCGCGGAACTGGGCCTGTCGGAAACCGATCTGGGACGGCTGACGCTGGCGGTGCAGGCCGGGTTTATCGCCGGTACCCTGACCATTGCAGTGACCGGTCTGGCTGACCGGTTCGGCGCCAGCCGTATCTTTGCGCTGTCGAGTCTGGTTGGTGCATTGGTTAATGGCGGATTTATTTTCGCAGCCGGAGCACCGCCGCTCGATTTTCTTCTGCGGTTTGCCACGGGTCTGTGTCTGGCTGGAATCTACCCGCTGGGCATGAAAATGGTGATCGCCTGGACCCCGAAATACGCCGGCGCTGCCCTGGCCTGGCTAGTGGGCATGCTCACCCTCGGCACGGCCTTGCCACACTTGATGCGAGGAGCAACTCTGGGCATGCCCTGGGAGTGGCCGTTGATGGCGGCCTCCTGCCTAGCAGTGGCTGGGGGCCTTCTGGTGTATCTGTTGGGGGACGGCCCGCACTTGCCCAAAAGCAGCGGGCGTTTGCCTCTGAGCCAGGGGCTGGCGGCGCTGCGTATCCCCAGATTCCGGTCCGTGGCCGGAGGTTACTTCGGCCATATGTGGGAGCTCTATGCATTCTGGACACTCACGCCGCTGCTCATCGGTCGGGAGCTGCAGCGATTAGGTCAGAGTGACGCGCTCATTCCCTGGTTGTCGTTTGCCGTTATCGGGATTGGCGCGGCGGGCTGTGTCGGTGGCGGCAGGCTCAGTCGCACCCTGGGCAGCGAGTGGGTAGCCCGCCGAGCACTGATGATTTCCGGTGCTTTCTGTCTTGTGTATCCCTGGCTGAATGGGCTCCCGCCGGACGTGTTGATTATGTTGCTGATTGTCTGGGGTGTTGCTGTAGTGGCAGACTCCCCTCAGTTTTCCGCGCTGGCCTCGGCAGCGGCACCCAGGGAATCAGTGGGCTCCTCGCTGGCGGTGATGAATGCGGTCGGGTTTGGGCTGACTCTTCCGGCCATCTGGCTGACCAGTGGCTTATGGGGGCAGCTGGATGTCTGGGTGGTTCTGCTTCTGTTCCCGGGGCCGGTGCTTGGGTTGTGGTCACTGTCCAGGGCCCGGCCTGAGGTTCAGCCCGGCTAATGGTTGTGAGCATGACGAAGTCCGAGAAACCTGGCGCACGGGTTCTTTTGCTGTCCGGCTACGATGCCGCCAGTCACCGCCGCTGGCGCGAGCACCTGGCGGCCCTGTTACCCGAGTTCCATTGGCACACACTGGCACTGCCTCCCAGATTCTTCCGCTGGCGCATCCGCGGCAACCCGCTGAGCTGGCTGAAGGAGCCACTCCTGCAGGAACCCTGGGATCTGATAGTCGCCACATCCATGGTGGATCTGGCTACCCTGCGGGGTCTGAACCCGCGCCTCGTCCGCACGCCCTGCCTGCTGTACATGCACGAAAACCAGTTTGCGTTCCCGATCTCCAGCGGCCAGAACGCCAGTGCCGATCCGCAAATGGTCAACCTCTACAGCGCCCTCTGTGCCGACTGCGTGGTCTTCAACAGTGGCTGGAATCGGGACAGTTTTCTGGCCGGAGCCCGGGCGTTCCTTCAGAAACTGCCCGATGAGGTACCGGAAGGCCTGATCGAAACCTTGCGCGACCGGTCCCGTGTCATCCCGGTTCCGATTGAGGATCGGTTGTTTTTCGAGCGCCCGCCACTTTCGGGCCGGGCCTGTCCGCATCTGCTCTGGAACCATCGGTGGGAATACGACAAGGGGCCTGATCGGCTGCTGAATTTGCTGCAGGTACTGGAACAACGCTCGGTGCCTTTCCGGCTGAGCGTGGTAGGGGAGCGGTTTCGCAGCTATCCAGAGGCATTTGACCGGATTCGTGAACAGTTCAGTCATCGAATCGAACACTGGGGCTTCCTGGACAGCCGTGACGACTACGATCATTTGCTGCGTCAGGCGGACCTGGTCGTCTCCACGGCACTTCACGATTTCCAGGGGCTGGCGATGCTGGAGGCCATGGCCTCAGGTTGCGTTCCGCTAGCCCCCAATCGACTGGCCTATCAGGAATATGTCCCGGAGCAGTGTCGTTATGTTAGCCATGAACAGGATGCCAGGCGAGAGGCGGAAGCAGCCGCCGACTGCCTCGAAGCACTGCTCAAAACAGACGTGCCAGCCTGTCCGCCCGAGGGTTGGCGGGCATCAAGACTGGCTGGAGACTACCAGACTTTGTTTGATGAGCTGATTAAAACCTGAGCAGGCAAGCCCTGATCCTGTTTCTGCTCCAAACCTGTCTCAGATCAAACCCGTCCTCTTGCGGTTGTCACCGTCGATACTAGACTCAGAACTGTCTGTCGGCCTCACCACAGGGAGTCGTGGCCATGGAGTTCCATACCCTCGACGGCAATGAAGCGGTGTCCTTGGTGGCTTATCGCCTGAGCGAGACCATTGCCATCTATCCGATTACGCCCGCCTCGGTGATGGGCGAACACGCTGATGACTGGGCGGCCCTGGGCAAACCCAATCTCTGGGGGCAGGTGCCCAGCGTGGTGGAAATGCAGTCCGAGGCCGGTGCCGCCGGGGCCATGCACGGGGCGCTGCAGGCCGGCTCCCTGGTGACCACCTTTACCGCGTCCCAGGGCCTGCTGTTGATGCTGCCCAATCTGTACAAGATTGCCGGTGAACTGTCGCCCTTCTGCATGCATATTGCCGCACGCAGCATCGCCACCCATGCCCTGTCGATCTTCTGCGATCATTCCGATGTGATGAGTTCCCGCGGTACCGGGTTTGCCCTCTTGGCGTCCGGTTCGGTCCAGGAAGCCCAGGATATGGCGGCGATCGGCCACGCCGTCACTCTGGAAAGCCGTGTCCCGGTGATGCACTTTTTCGACGGCTTCCGTACCTCCCATGAGATTTCCAAGATCGCCGCCCTGAGCGATGACGATCTGAGGGCTCTGGTACCCCATGAAGGACTGGAGGCACACCGGAGCCGCCGAATGACGCCGGACCGGCCGGTGGTTCGGGGCACATCCCAGAACCCCGACGCCTTCTTCCAGGCCCGGGAGGCCATCAACCCGTTCTATCAGGCATTTCCGGACAAGCTGGAAGCCGTGATGGACCGGTTTGCCGGTATTACCGGCCGTCAGTACCGGTTGTTTGATTATGTCGGCCACCCCGACGCTGACCGTGTGATTATCCTTATGGGATCCGGCGCCGAATGCGCCCACGAGACGGTCGAATGGCTGCTGGAGCAGGGCGAGAAAGTCGGTGTGCTCAAGGTGCGCCTGTTCCGGCCCTTTGCGACCGACCGTTTCCTGAATGCTCTGCCGGACACCGTCGAGCACTTGGCCGTGCTGGACCGAACCAAGGAACCCGGTGCCCAGGGCGAGCCACTGCTGTTGGAAGTCAGTGGCGCCCTGATGGAAGCCTGGAGCCGGGGCGAGCGCAAGGTGCTGCCCCGGGTGATCGGCGGTCGCTATGGTCTGTCTTCCCGGGAATTCACTCCGGCCATGGTGTGCGCCATTTTTGACGAACTGAAGGCCGAGGCGCCAAAAACCCGATTTACCGTGGGCGTGCGGGACGATGTCAGCCATCTTTCGCTGAACGTGGACAGTGAGCTGGATATCGAGTCTCCGAAAACCCGTCGGGCCCTGTTCTTCGGTCTCGGCGCCGATGGCACTGTCAGCAGTAACAAAGCCAGCATCAAGATTCTGGGCGAGGGCACGGACCTCTTCGCCCAGGGCCATTTCGTCTATGATTCCAAGAAAAGCGGCGCGACCACGGTATCCCACCTGCGATTCGGCCCGTTGCCCATCCGCTCCAGCTACCAGATCAACAAGGCCCAGTTTGTGGCCATTCATGCGCCCCAGTTCCTGGAACGGTTTGAAGTGCTGGAACACGCCGCCGAGGGCGCAACGGTGCTGCTGAACGTGCCCTGGCCAGAAAACGAGGTCTGGGATCGGCTCTCGGTGGAGGTTCAGCGTGTGCTGGTCGAGCGCAAGGCCCGCCTGTATGTGATCGATGCCGCCGAGGTGGCAGAAAAAGCGGGACTGGAGCGGCGGATCAACACGGTGATGCAGGTCTGCTTCTTCGCCCTGGCGGATATCCTGCCCCGGGATGAGGCCATTGCCCAGATCAAGGAGTCCATCCGCAAGACCTGGGGCCGGCGCGGTCCCGAAGTGGTGCGCCGAAATGTTGAGGCGGTGGACTCGGCACTGGACAACCTGCATGAAGTAATGGTGCCGGATGAGGTAACGGCCACCCGCAACCGACCACCGAGAGTGCCAGAGGGTGCGCCGGACTTTGTGCAGAAAGTCACTCGCCTGCTACTGGAAGGGCAGGGGGACAAGCTGCCGGTCAGCGCCTTTCCTCCTGACGGAACCTGGCCAACCGGCACCAGCCAGTACGAGAAGCGAACCATCGCCCTGGAAATTCCGATCTGGGAGTCCGACCTCTGCGTTCAGTGCAACTTCTGCGCAATGATCTGCCCGCACACCGCGATCACCAGCAAGGTGTTCGAGCCCGAGGCGGCCAAGGGGGCCCCCGAGAGCTTCGAAGCCGTGCCGGAAACCCAGACCTCTGAACTGGAAGGCCTGGATTACCGGATTCAGGTGGCGCCGGATGACTGCACCGGTTGTGGTCTGTGCGTGGAAGTCTGTCCCGCCAAGGACCGGGCCCAGCCAAAGCGCAAAGCCATCAACATGCAGCCCATCGAGCAGCACCGTGAGGTGGAAGCGGAGAACCTGGCGTTCTTCCGGAGTATTCCGGATGTGCCCAGAGACCGCATCCCCCGCGACTTCAAAGCCCTGCCGCTGCTGATTCCGCTGTTCGAATACTCGGGCGCCTGTTCCGGTTGCGGTGAAACACCCTATATCCGTCTGCTGACTCAGCTAGTGGGCGATCGGCTGCTGATTGCAAACGCCACCGGTTGTTCCTCGATCTACGGTGGCAATCTGCCCACCACGCCCTACACGGTGAATGCTGACGGCCGGGGGCCCACCTGGAACAATTCGTTGTTTGAAGACGCGGCGGAACTGGGTCTGGGCATGCGCCTGGGGCTGGACAAGCTTGCCGGCCGGGCCCGGCAGTTGCTGGACGCAGTGCAGGGTCAGTTGCCCGGGGGGCTTTATGCGGACCTGACCTCTCCCTGCATGACAATCGATGAAGCCGCCATGGCGTCCCGGCGCGCAGCCATCGAGCAGCTCCGTAGCTGGCTGACGGACCAGGAGGGACCGGAGGCCCGGGAACTCGACAGCCTGGCCGACGAGCTCTGCCCGAAGAGCGTCTGGGTGATTGGCGGTGACGGCTGGGCCTACGATATTGGCTATGGCGGCCTGGACCACGCCCTGGCCTCGGGCCAGAACCTGAAATTGCTGGTGCTCGACACCGAGGTCTATTCCAACACCGGCGGGCAGCAGTCCAAGGCCACGCCCATGGGTGCCATTGCCAAGTTTGCCGCCGCCGGCAAGGCGACCCGCAAGAAGGACCTGGGCCTGCTGGCCATGAGCTACGGCCATGTCTACGTGGCCCAGATCGCCATGCAGTCCCACAGTAACCACACCACCAAGGCCCTGCAGGAAGCCGAGAGCTTCGAGGGCCCGGCACTGATCATTGCCCACAGCCCCTGCATTGCCCACGGCTACGATCTGGTGCACTCGCCGTCACACCAGAAGCGGGCAGTGGACAGCTGGGCCTGGCCGTTGTACCGGTTTGATCCCCGTCGCACCCACGAGGGGCTGCCGCCACTGCAACTGGATTCCCCGCGCCAGAAAATCACCATGAAAGCCTACATGCAGGAAGAGGCCCGTTTCCGGATGCTGGAGCTGAGGGATCCCCAACGCTACGAACAGCTGGTGGCTGCGGCGTCGGAGGCGGCCACCGAACAGCGCGAGCTCTACAAACAGCTGGCCGGGATCCACTTTGAGCCCCACGAAGCTTCCGGCGCAGATAACCAAGAGGGTGAACGTCATGACTGACCTGGCAACCCGTTGGCTGGGCCTCGAACTCCGCTCGCCCCTGGTGGTAGGCGCCAGTCCGCTGACCGACGACCTGGATGCACTGAAGGCCTGCGTCAAGGCCGGTGCCGGTGCGGTTGTCATGCACTCGCTGTTCGAGGAGCAACTGGTCGAGGAGCAGATGGCGGCTCATCGATTTATCGATTCCCGGATCAATACGGACGCCGAAGCCCGCTCGTTTTTCCCGGAGTCGGAGCTTTTCGAAATGGGATCGGGCAGCTATCTCCAACGGCTGGAGCTGTTGCGCCGATCACTGGATGTGCCAGTGATTGCCTCGCTCAACGGCATTTCGACGGGAGGCTGGACCGGACACGCCCTTGAGCTGGAGGCCGCCGGTGCCCATGCCATTGAGCTCAACCTCTATGACCCGGCCACCGATCCCTCCGAGACAGCCGCCAGTCTGGAACAGCGCCAGTTGGCGGTGGTGCGCTCGGTGGCCGAACAGGTCACCATTCCCGTCAGCGTCAAACTGTCGCCGTTCTATTCGGCCTTGCCGGCCTTTGTCGCCGGTGTTGAAGCGGCAGGAGCCCGGGGACTGGTGTTGTTCAACCGCTTCTATCAGCCGGAGATGGACCTTGATGAGCTGGAATTGAGCCGGGAAGTGGTGCTGTCTTCCAGTGCCGAGCTGCCATTGCGGCTACACGCGTCGGCCATGCTTTATGGACAGACGTCCCTGGAGATGGCTATATCGGGTGGGGTTCACACCGGAGATGATGCGGCCAAGGCAATCCTGTCCGGTGCAGCCGCTGTTCAGGTGGTATCAGCGATCCTGGCGGACGGTCCCGATGCCCTGGGGCGAATACACCACGGTTTGAGCCGGCGCTTGTCCGATATGGGCTATCGTGATCTGGCCGAGGCGCGAGGTGCGCTGTCAATGGACAAGGCGCCCAACAGTCGCACCTGGGAGCGCCTCAACTATGCCCGCTTGCTGCACGGCTGGAAGTGACAGCCTAGAGGTTCTGTTCGGGGACTTCCCGGATCCGTCCATGCTCATCGATGGCGACATAGACAAACAGACCCTCGGTCACCTTGCGCGGGTTCTTGGCCGTCCGGTCCAGGGTCCACACTTCCACGCTGATCTTCATGGAGCTGCGGCCAATATCGACAAGCTCGCAGTAGCAACCTACCTGTGATCCGACCCGCAACGGTGACAAAAACTCCATCCGATCCATAGCCACCGTGGCATTGCGACCCTGGGAAATACGCCCGGCCATGGTGGCGGCGGCGAGATCCATCTGTTTCACCAGCCATCCGGCGAAGACATCGCCATTGGCATTGGTATCGGCGGGGAGAGGAATGACCTGGAGGGTAAGATCACCACGGGGCGTGGGTTTGTCGTCGTCTAACGCTGTCATAGTACTGCCTTCTTGCGAGCCTGGAATTGTTTTACCCCGCATGGTAACGGGCTGGAGCGCCGCTGCAAGCAAATTTGAACATTCCCGACTATATTTCAGGGGCTGTAACAAAGTTGTCATAGAGTGTCATTAGTCTGCACCCATCGGTAAAGCACATCCGACACAACGTCCAAAACCGAATAATGGAGACTTGACGTGATGAAACTGAACAAAGCACTCGCAACTGTAGCGCTGGCAGGCTCTGTAGCCGCCGTGTCTGCACCGGCCATGGCCCGTGACACTATCAGCATCGTGGGTTCCTCTACCGTTTATCCGTTCGCTACCGTTGTTGCCGAGCGTTTCGGCACCAAGACCGACTTCAGCACACCCAAGCTGGAATCCACCGGTTCTGGCGGCGGTCTCAAGCTGTTCTGTCAGGGCATCGGCACCCAGCACCCGGACATCACCAACGCTTCACGCCGCATGAAGACGTCCGAGTTCGAGCTGTGCCAGAGCAACGGTGTAACGGACATCACTGAATTCCGCATCGGTTCTGACGGCATCGTGATCGCCAGCTCCAAGGAAGCCGAGAACCTGGACATCACCCTGGAGCAGCTGTTCCTGGCGCTGGGTTCCAAGGTTCCCGTTAACGGCGAGTGGGTTGCCAACCCGAACAAGAACTGGAGCGACGTTGATTCCAGTCTGCCAAACAAGCCGATCCGTGTGATGGGTCCTCCCCCGACTTCCGGTACCCGTGACTCGTTTAACGAGCTGGCCCTGGCTGCTGGTTGCGATGAGCTGCCGGAAGCCGCCAACCTGAGCAAGGACGAGCACGCTTCCATCTGTGAAAGCGTTCGTGAAGACGGTGCCTTCATTGAGGCCGGCGAGAACGACAACCTGATCGTTCAGAAGCTGATTGGCGACACTGGCATGTACGGCGTATTTGGTTACAGCTTCCTGGAAGAAAATGCTGACCGTCTCCAGGCCGCTACTTTGAATGGCATGGTTCCGACTGCAGAAGGCATCGCCGCTGACGAATACCCGGTTGCCCGTTCCCTGTTCTTCTACGTGAAGAAGGCACACGTTGGTGTGGTTCCGGGCATCGCAGAGTACGTAAGTGAGTTCACCAGCAACGCGGCCATGGGTCAAAACGGTTACCTGAAGGATGTTGGTCTGATCGTTCCGCCCCGCGCTGCGCTGATGGATCTGATGGAAAAGGCAGAGAACATGCCGAACCTGACCCTGGACGAGCTCAAGTAAGTCAGAGGTCTAGAGAAAACAGAGGTGTGGATCCCGAATGGGGTCCGCACCTTTTGCACGTTTGGACGATCCGATGCCAGCGTTCGGTTGAATCTGTACACTGTGCATCTATTTGAAGTCGATAACAGGAATTTTCATGCAACCGGCTAATCTTCTCTTACTGACCCTGGTGCTGGCGATCGTGGCCTATTGGCTCGGTTACGCCCGCTCCCGGTCACTGGCGATGCCGCTGGGTGGGATCCGTCACCTGAAATCCCTACCTTTTTACTACGGGGCCCGCGCGGCGTTGTGGAGTGGTATTCCCGCTCTGATCGTGCTCGGTTTGTGGGCGGCCTTTCAAGGCAAAGTCATTCAGCTGATTGTGATTGGTGGCCTGCCGGACGGGATGATGCCGGCGACCGAGGGTGAAGCGAGTCTGCTGCTGAGTAAAATCAGTAACGTTGCCAGCGGTTCCTTGCCCCCGGGTTTTGTGGAGGCGCCTATTGCCGAGGCCGCAGAGCGTTTGCAGGCGTTGCGGACGCAGAGCCGGTTCCTGATGTCTGCGCTGGTCATCTCGGTTGCTGTGTTGGCGGGTTTCCTTGGCTGGCTGAGAATCCGGCCACGCCTGAACGCCCGTGCCCAGGTTGAATCCATTCTCAAATGGGTGTTTTTTGCCTGCGCGGCATTGGCGATCCTGACCACCATTGGAATCATCTTCTCGGTGGCGTTCGAGACGTTCCGATTCTTCGGTAAGGTGCCGTTTACCGAATTCTTCTTTGGTAGCCACTGGAGTCCCCAGACCGCCCTCCGAGCTGATCAGGTGGCGTCCCAGGGCGCCTTTGGCATGATCCCCCTGTTCACCGGCACCTTGTTGATCTCCGCCATCGCCATGATCGTGGCGGTGCCGGTTGGACTGCTTTCGGCGATTTATCTGTCCGAGTACGCCGGCAAGAAGGTTCGTGGCGTGGTCAAGCCTTTGCTGGAAATGCTGGCGGGTATCCCGACCGTGGTTTACGGCTTCTTTGCCGCCTTGACCGTGGCACCGTTTATCAGTGACGTTGCCGCCTCCATTGGTATCGAAGCTTCGTCCCAGAGCGCCCTCGCCGCAGGCGCCGTGATGGGCATTATGATTATTCCGTTCGTTTCGTCCCTGTCGGATGACGTCATCAATGCGGTGCCCCAGGCCATGAGGGATGGTTCCCTCGCGCTGGGCGCAACGCAGTCGGAAACCATGAAGAAGGTGATCTTCCCTGCCGCACTTCCGGGCATCATGGGTGGCATTCTGCTGGCAGTCTCCCGGGCCATCGGCGAGACCATGATTGTGGTCATGGCGGCAGGACTGGCGGCCAACCTGACCGCCAATCCGCTGGAAACAGTCACCACCGTTACTGTCCAGATCGTGACCCTGCTCACCGGTGACCAGGAATTCGACAGCGCCAAGACGCTGGCTGCCTTCGCATTGGGCGCCATGCTCTTCCTGGCAACCCTGTTGCTCAACGTCATTGCACTGAAAATCGTACGCAAATATCGGGAACAGTATGACTGACCAACGTTCACAGGCGGAGATTGTCCGCCAGTCGCTCAAGCGCCGCTACCGTAAGGAACGCCGTTTTCGGGCCTACGGCATCATGGCCATCGCCATTGCCCTGGGAGCCCTGCTAATCCTGTTCACCGATATCATCGGCAAGGGTTATACCGGCTTCGTCAAAACCACCATCACCATGGATGTCAATCTGGATGGTGAAATGATGTACCTGGATGATCCCACGGACGAGCGTCAGATCAAGATGGCCGATTTTGTCGAGCCGCTGGTTCAGGCGTTGATCAAGGAGATACCCGGTGCAACGGAGGATGACCGGAAAAACGTTCGCGAACTGATCAACCCCTACGCCTCGGTGACGCTCCGGGATGCACTGAAGGCCAATCCGGAATGGCTGGGTACCACCCAGTCCATGACATTCCTCACGCACACCGACGTGGATGTCTACGTGAAGCACGCAGGGGATGACGCCTACTCGATCAAACTGAATGATCAGCAAAAAGCCTGGGTGGATGAGCTTTTGGAGCGGGATGTCATCGAAACATCGTTCAATGATGTGTTTTTCAGTGGTGGCGATTCCCGTGATCCATCCAAGGCCGGTATTCTTGGGGCTATCGTTGGTTCGTTGCTTACGATGTTTGTCACCCTGATTCTGTCGTTTCCGATTGGTGTGGCCGCTGCGATCTATCTCGAGGAGTTTGCACCCCAGAACAAGTTCACCGACTTTATTGAGGTCAATATCAATAACCTGGCGGCGGTGCCCTCCATTATCTTCGGTTTGCTTGGTCTGGCGGTGTTCATCAACCTCTTTGGTATGCCGCGCTCGGTTCCAGTGGTTGGTGGTCTGGTACTGACACTGATGACTCTGCCAACCATCATCATCTCCAGCCGGGCCGCAATTAAAAGCGTGCCGCCTTCGATCCGCGAGGCCGCTGAGGGGATCGGCGCCTCCAAGATGCAGGTGGTTCTGCACCATGTTCTGCCGCTGGCCATGCCTGGCATGCTCACAGGTTCCATCATCGGGATGGCCCAGGCACTGGGTGAAACCGCGCCGTTGCTGCTGATCGGTATGGTGGCGTTTATTGTGGATGTGCCCGACGGCTTCTTTGATTCGGCCACGGTGCTGCCGGTACAAGTCTTCCTGTGGGCCGGCAGCCCTGAACTGGCCTTTATTGAACGTGCGTCGGCAGCCATTATGGTGCTGTTGACCTTCCTGATCAGCATGAATGCATTGGCCATCTGGATGCGCAAACGTCTCGAGCGCCGGTGGTAAGGAGAATCAAGATGAATACCGTGAACACAACCATTGCCAGTGAAGTTTCCCAACCGGACGAGGTCGCCGTGCCTGTTCAGGAATCAAAGCCCGCTGAAACCGTGATTGAAGAGGGCAAAACCGTTGGTAAGCCGTTCGCCGATGATCCGAAGTTCAAGCTTCGCGATGTCGACGTGTTCTACGGCGATACCCGTGCTATCAAGAAAATCAGCCTGGATATTGCCCGCAACGAAGTTATTGCCTTTATCGGGCCATCCGGTTGCGGTAAGTCCACCTTCCTGCGTTGCCTGAATCGCATGAACGACAGTATTGATATCTGCCGTGTGAAGGGTTCCCTGCATCTGGACGATCACGACATCTATGATCCCAAACGGGATGTCGTTGAATTGCGGGCCCGGGTCGGAATGGTTTTCCAGAAGCCCAACCCGTTCCCCAAGTCCATCTACGACAACGTGGCTTACGGCCCGCGCATCCACGGTTTGGCCAATCGCAAATCCGACCTGGATGAAATCGTGGAAAATAGCCTGCGTAAGGCCGGTCTCTGGGATGAGGTCAAGGACCGCCTGGACGCCAATGCAACCGGCATGTCCGGTGGTCAGCAGCAGCGTCTGTGTATTGCCCGCGCCATTGCTGTCAGCCCGGAAGTGGTGCTGATGGATGAGCCCTGCTCGGCGCTGGACCCTATTGCCACGGCGAAAGTGGAAGAACTGATTGCCGAACTGTCCGAGAGTTACACGATTGTTATCGTCACCCACTCGATGCAGCAGGCGGCCCGGGTATCCCACCGTACGGCCTATTTCCATCTGGGGCATTTGGTGGAAGTGAATGAGACCAACAAGGTATTCACCTCGCCGGAACATGAACTGACTGAGTCCTACATCACCGGCCGTTTCGGCTGATTCCGGACCTGAGGAATTTTGGAGAAGAACAGTATGCCTACTAAGAAGGACGACGTTTACGGGGATCACATTTCCCACAAGTTCAATGACGAACTGATGGAGCTCAAGACCGAGTTCCTGAAAATGGGCGGCATGGTAGAAGCCCAGGTCGAGAATGCCATTCAGGCATTGGTGGATGGTGACGGTCACATGGCCGACGAAATCCGCGCCAACGACAAGAAAGTCGACAAAATGGAAGTGGAGATCGACGAGGAAGCCACCCTGATCATCGCCCGTCGGCAGCCGACGGCACGGGACCTGCGTCTGGTGATCTCGGTCATCAAGATGGTTGCCGATCTCGAGCGCGTTGGCGATGAGGCCAAGAAGATCGCCAAGCTGGCCATCAAGCTGCAGGAAGAAGGCCAGGCGCCGCGCGGCTACGTGGAAGTGCGCCACATCGGCACCCACGTGCTCAGCATGCTGCACGATGCCCTTGACGCCTTTGCTCGCCTGGATTCTGAGCAGGCCCTGCGGATCATGAAGGAAGACAAGCGCGTTGACGAGGAATATCAGGCTGCGGCCCGCACCTTGCTGACGTTCATGATGGAAGATACCCGCAACATTTCACGGTGCATGTCCGTGATGTGGGTGCTCCGTGCCCTGGAGCGGGTAGGTGACCACGCGTGCAACATCGCCGAGAACGTGATTTTCATGGTCAAAGGCGAGGACGTTCGTCATACGCCTGTGGAGGAAGCTGAGAAAGTCGTCGGCCGCTGATTTTTTGCTTGGGAGGAAGCAAGCGGGCTGGTAGTGCTGTTTGGGACACGCTCAAGGCATCCATGCGCGCTTAGCTTTCGCCATCCCTGGCGAAAGATAGTCCCAAACAGCACTACCAGCCCACTCGCCCGAAGCTGGGTGCTGCTCTCCAGTTCGCTTCAATTATCTTTGGTGTTTGCTTGCAGGCGTAGTGAGAGTCTGGCCGGACGGCGTGTGGTGGGGCTTTCCGGGACTGTCTTTCGCCAAGGATGGCGAAAGTCAAGCGACCAGGGACGGCTCGAGCGGGTCACGGAAAGCCCCACCACATGCCGTCCCTCCACCCAAGTCTAAAAAAATCAGGCCTGCTTCATTTTGTCGGTATACGGCGGCCAGCCCAGCGGCTTTCCGGCAAGAACGTGCAGATGGATGTGGAAAACCGTCTGCCCGGAGTTTTCCCCGCAGTTCATGACAACCCGGTAGCCGTCGTCGGCAAACCCCTTCTCCTTGGCAATCTTCGCCGCCACCAGATACAGATGCCCCACCAACTCCCTATCGTCTTCGGTGATGTCGTTGATCGTGGCAATGGCCTTTTTCGGGATGACCAGGAAATGCACCGGCGCCTGAGGGTTGATGTCACTGAACGCCAGGGCGAGGTCGTCTTCGTAGAGAATGTCTGCGGGAATTTCCCGGTTGATGATCTTGGTGAAAATCGTCTCTGACATGGTGGCTCCTTCTGGATTTTCCTTGGGATTGTTGTTCGGTGTTAAAGCTGATTCAGGCCCGGAATTCGGGATGTTATCTGCCTGACTACGGCCGGCAGTTCCTCGTCGATGCCCATGGCGTAACGGGCCACGCGGTTGCGGGCGAAGGGCAGGGCGCGGGCGGCGCCCAGGCCGAGGTTGCGCAGCAGATGGACCGGCGGAATCCGGTTGCTGAACAGATGGTAGAACAGATCCATGGTCAGCATCATTCGGCGGTTCGCCGGCCTGCGTTCTTGTTCATACAGGGTAAGCCACTTCGGGTCCGCCAGATCATCGCCGGCCCGCTTGGCTTCCTTGAGCGCGGATTGCAGGGATTGGGCATCCTGGAAGCCCAGGTTCACGCCCTGGCCGGCCAGGGGGTTGATGGTGTGGGCGGAATCGCCGGCCAGAACCACGCGCCCGGAATGGTATTGTTTGGCATGTTGCCGGGCGATGGGGAACGAGGCCTTGCTGTCGATGTGGGTCAGCAGTGGCAGGCTCGCGGGAAATGATGACTGGATTTCGCTCATCAGGGTGCTGTCGTCCAGCGATTTCAGGCGAGCGAGTTCCTCGGGTGAATCGTACCAGACCAGGGAACCCCAGCTTTCGCCGGGATGTTCCGGCCCGGCGCTGTGCAGGGGTAGGAAGGCCCGGGGTCCGGAAGGATGGAAGCCCTGCCAGGTAATGTCTTCAACCGGCCCCTGATAACGCACAGAGATGACCATTGCCTGCTGGTCATACTGGTTCCGGGTGGTCCCGATGCCGGCGAGGTCTCGGATTCGGGATTGGGCGCCATCGCAACCGACTACCAGACTTGCGAGTAGCTCGCGGCCATCGTCCAGAGTAACAGTCGCCGTATCACCGGACTGTGCGAGGGAGGCAACACCATGGCCGTGGAACAACGTCACATGGGGGCAAGCGTCGGCGGTTTGCCAGAGTGCCTGCTGGGTGACCGAGTTCTCGACGATGTGTCCCAGGTGGTGTGCGCCCAGTTCGGTGGCGTCGAATTGGACTTCGGCCAGTTTCCGGGGCACGAGATTCTGTAGCGGAAAGCGGGTTTCATCCCAGACGGCCAGTCGCTTGTAAGGCGTTGCGCGCATTCCAAGGATGTGGTCCCAGGCGCCGAGGCTCTGAAGATAGCGCTCGCTGCCGGCGCTAAGCGCAGAAACCCGGATGTCCGGGGCGGTGTCTGGACTAAAGGCGGGCGGCGGAGACCGATCAATGAGTGCAACACTGAAACCATTCTGGCCGAGGCCAGTGGCCAGTGCGGCACCGACCATACCGGCGCCAACTACCACAATATCAAAGGCTTGAGTCATATAGGTTTCCTGTCTGATGCCCCAAGTTTACGCGATGGCGGCAGCCAGACAAGAGACCGGGATCAAGCCGGCAGAAAAAGCCTCAATACCCGACCATGCCTGATACCCGCTGCTTGTCAGCCTCCTCTGGCCGGCGACGGCCTTTGACCAGCCAGGCGGGCTTCTGGGCCCCCGGTTTATTGAAGCCCTGGTTCAGTACCATCGGTTGCACAAGGTTAATAAAATCGGCAGTTTTCATGTGGACCGATTCGCTGTGGCTGCCAGCGGCAAAGGCCAGTTCCGGCTGTTCGGTCAGGGCTTCCGCGCAGTACACGGTCATACCGAACAGGTTGCCAAAGGGCGGCATGGCGCCCACTTCGCAATCCGGGAAGCGGTCTTTGAATTCCTGTTCGTCCGCAAGATCAATAAAGTCGGTGTCCAGAATACGGGATAGCCTGTCCCAGCGGATTCGCCAGGTCGCCGGCATCACCAGCATCGCCATTTTGCCATCAAGCTCGATGATGACCGTTTTAACGACGCGGTCGCCGGCGATTTTTACGTGGTGGGCCAGTTCCTGGGCGGTATACGCAGGAGGGTGAGAGAGGCACATGTACTCGACACCTGCCTCATCGAGGAATTCCTTCAACTGCTGTACCGGCATAGTGACAACCTCCTACCAGCAATGACAGCGTTCCGGAGCCCGTGTGGATCAGATTGCCTGGCCCCGATGGCTTGGCGGGGTCGCTAAACCCCGCCATTAATGGTCAGCTTAGTCGAGGTTACGCAGTTTGCGAGTAACCGGATGTATCAATGAGAAACCGATCGCGAATCTCAGTCGGATTTGATCATATGCACATCGCGCTGAGGGAACGGAATGCTGATGCCCTCGGCGTCGAACGCTTTCTTCACTTTCTCGTGCATGTCCCAGTAGAAGGGCCACAGATCAGCGGACTTGGTCCAGGCCCGAACCGTCAGGTCGACGGAGCTTTCGCCAAGGGCGCCCACCACGATGAGGGGTGCTGGGTCTTTCAGTGCCCGCTCGTCTTCTTCGATGAGGCGCTTGCAGACGGCCTTGGCCTTGTCGATGTCATCGCCGTAGCCAATGCCGAAGCTCATGTCGCAACGACGGGTTTCATAGGCGCTCAGGTTGGTCAGGCTGGCGTTGGCCAGTTGCCCATTCGGGATCACGATCCGGCGGTTATCGAAGGTATCGACAATGGTGTAAAGGATGGAGATTTCCCGGACGGAGCCAAGGTAGCCCTGAGCATCAATCGTATCGCCAACCTTGAAAGGCTTGAAGATAAGGATCAGCACGCCGCCAGCGAAATTGGCCAGGCTGCCCTGCAGCGCCAGGCCGACGGCCAGACCGGCAGCACCAATGATGGCAATGAACGATGTTGTGGCAATGCCAACCATGGAGGCGACAGAGATCAGCAGTAGAATCTTGAGAATTGCGCCGATCAGTCCGCAGAGAAACTTGTTCAGGGTGGGGTCTTTCTTGCCCAGCTTGTTGTCGAGAACTCCGACAAAGCGGTTGATCAGCCACATGCCCACGATCAATGTGACAATGGCCAGCACGACTTTTGGTGCGTAAGTCATCACCAGGGAGACGGCTTGATTCATGAGTTCCGAGGCGCCTCCCTCAGCGCCGAAGAGATCTTCCATAATGGACTCCTTGTTCGTTGGTATTTTTCATAAGTGTCGGATTAACGGACAAAATCCTGCAACAACGTGATTCGTCTACTTCTGTATATAGCAGACAAATGTCAGGGATGTGTGTCGCAGGAAAAAATGTTCAGTCAGTCGCTTACGCAATTGAGCGCTCGCTGGCCCACTCGAGAATGGTTTTCGGGCCCCCGCGGACCAGAATCCGGCCTTCCTTCTGGCTCAACTGGTAGTCGTACATGGGGTCGTAATAGTCCGTCAGCAGTGCCTCAATCCAGGCGTCATGGGCGCCAGTCTGTCCAGTGGTTTCCTGATGCAGCAGTGCCTCTTCCATCAGGCCTCGCAGTTGCTTGTGACGTTCACCGCCCAGGCGCTTGCGGATGCGGTCGATGGCGCTCAGCAGATAGTCCCGGAAGTTCAGCCAGCCCGCTTCGGTTCCGTCGCGGTTTACGTAATCTGCAAACATGCCCTCGACATAGTCCTCCCGGATGATGCCAATACGCTCTTCCATGGGTTGTTCGAGAATCAGTAGTGGCGACTCCGCCATGCGGTTTTTAAGGGATTCGGGCAGGGCGCATCGTCCCACCAGTCGGCTCTCATCTTCCAGATAGATCGGGCCGCCCTTGAAGTGATGGGCCTTGAGCATGGCCACGGCCAGCCGGTTCTCGAAATCGATCTGTGAAGGTTGGGGGGTCACCTGGCGCCCGAAACTGGAGCCCCGGTGGTTGGCCAGGCCTTCAAGATCCACGGGATTTGGCAGCTGTTGTAGAACCCGCGTCTTGCCGGTGCCGGTGCGACCACTGAGAATCCGGAATTCACCAGATTTGACCTGCGCTTCCAGGCTGTCAATCAGAAACCGGCGCAGCGCCTTGTAGCCGCCTTTGACCAGCGGGTAGTCAATGCCAGCGTCCCGTATCCACTGTTGGGTAAGCCGGGAACGCAGGCCGCCCCGGAAACAGAACAGATAACCTTCGGGATGCCGGGCAACAAAGCGCTTCCAGGCTTCGATGCGCTGGGCCTTGATGTCACCGGACACCAACTGATGGCCCAGCTCAATGGCCTTGTCCTGGCCTTTTTCCTTGTAACAGATGCCGACCCGGTGGCGCTCCTCATCGTTCATCAGGGGCGCGTTCTCCGTGTTCGGAAAGCTGCCACGGCTGAACTCCACCGGTGCCCGGACGTCCATCAGTGGTACGTCATTCAGGAACAGGGAAAGGTAGTCGTCGGTGTCGGGTCTGCTTGCCATTTCAGCGGTAAACCAGTTGTCAGATGGAGGCGGCAGTATAGCGGAAATGGGGGTTTTCTGCTTGTCGCGACCTGTTTCCCGTCCCTGTCATGGGTACAATGTCGCCTTCTTGAAACCTGAGGTTGGATAGCCCATGGCAGCCTACAGTCTGAATGCGCATCTTCGCAAAACGCTGGCCCGTGGCCGGGTTGCCGTGTCCCGTCCCGCTGGCTGTGAGCGCATCGCGCTTTATCTTTTTGACCCGACCGTTCTTGAGGGGCCCCTGTCCCACGAAGAAGCGCAGGCGGTGGTTGCCGAACCTGCCTACTGGTCGTTCTGCTGGGCCAGCGGTCAGGTGCTCGCCAGCTGGATTCTGGACAACCCCGGCTGGGTCGAGGGCAAGCGGGTTCTAGATTTTGGTTCCGGTTCCGGGATAGTGGCCGTGGCTGCGGCGATGGCTGGCGCCCGGGAAGCCATCGCCTGTGATATTGATCCGGCAGCGCTGGACGCAGCCAGTGCCAATGCGGCTCTTAACGGCGTTTCCATTGTCCTCTGCCAGGACTGGGCGGATCGCCCGGAGGAGCTGGATGTCGTGACAGCGGCGGATGTGCTCTACGATCCGGAAAACCGGCCGTTGCTCGGCGTTTTTCGAGAGGCGGCACACAGAGTGCTTCTGGCGGATTCACGAATGAAAGTGTTGGGTGACACTGCCTATCACAGGCAGACAACGATTGAGGCCCGGACCTGGCCGGATCTTCACGAATTCGAGGAGTTCAATAAGGTGCGAATCTACATGGCCGAAGGCGTCGGCAGATAATGGGAGAGCAGCAGGAAGCGTAGAAAAAATAAAGGGCAACCACCCGGTTACCCTTTCTCGGAACAGGTCGGCGCATCCGTGCGCATTGGGCAACAGCCGTGTTGCGAGATCCTTGAGCCACTCCGTGGTGCCGGCATCCGAGCCGGCTATCCGAATAGTTATCCCTTAAGCGAGGCGTCCTTGAGTCCCTGCCTCTCCCTGCATTCCGTGCCGGGGTGCATCCAGTGCGTCGTCCTTTTCCCTGTCGTCCTTGATGTAAACACTATACCAATTGAATTCTTACAAACGCGTGAACTCTGCACGGGGCGCAGGTGTTCTCAGCGAGGTCGTATCCAATAAAATATGGTTATCAAGGGGTTAGGTTTTTGCTAAGGGCGTATTCGCACCACTGCGCACGTGATATCACTGCAAGATCTCACGCCTTTGTAAGAAATCTCTTACAAAGATTCTGGCGAATTTCGCAAATCCGGTTTTCCCAGTTTTCGAACGCCCGGCCAGGGGAGGAGTCCCAGTGCGATGCCTGCGCCGTCGGCAGCGAGGTCTGCCAGAGAAAATTCGCGGTAGGGCAGATTTGCCTGGATGATTTCGATGCCCAGACCAAAGCCGAGGAGCGCCGGTACAAACCAGATTGCCCGCAGTTCCGGCCAGGCCAGACGGGTCAGGATGGTCAGCTCAAGGAAGGCGACCAAGTGGTTTATCTTGTCGCTTGAAGAGGAGGGAATGGGGTAAGGGTTGTCGGTTGTTGCAAGAAACCCGATGGCGAGCACGGAAATCACAAAGGCTGCCCGCCAAAGTGGGCGATACTGCAGTAGGCTGGTCACTTGTTGTTTCAGTGTATCCATCGCGGAAGTCCCTGAGTGCTCTCGGGCTGTGGGAATGTTGTCAACATGATATGCTTTGCGGCCCGTCATTGTCATGGAAGCGGAGGTCCTGCCAGCGATGCTCAAGGGTAATTTTTTTCGTGGACTGGGCTACCTGGGGGAAGGTTTCCGCCTGATTCGTCAGCCCGGTCTGCGGCTGTTCGTCATTATTCCACTGGTTATTAATATTCTGCTCTTCGGATTGCTCTTCTTCTTTATGGGAGAGCTTTTTGCCGGGCTGATTGCCGCCGCCATGGCCTGGCTGCCGGACTGGGCGTGGCTACAGGCGCTGGACTGGCTGTTCTGGATTCTTTACGGCGCAGTCATCGTGCTTATGCTCGCCTACGGCTTTGTGATTGTTGCCAACCTGATTGGCTCCCCTTTCTACGGCTATCTGGCCGAGCTGACGGAAAAGCACCTGACCGGTCAGGAAGTGAATACCGACGACAGCTGGGCGGCCATCATCAAGGATATTCCCCGTGCGCTCTGGCGTGAGGTTCAGAAAATCCTGTATTACCTGCCGAGGGCTATCGGCCTGATACCCGTCGTCAATCTGGTTGCGGCTGTTCTATGGTTTCTCTTCAACAGCTGGATGATGGCGCTGCAATACGTGGACTACCCGGCAGACAACCACAAGGTCAGTTTTCCCGTCCTGCGTCGGTTGCTTGGTGACACTCGGTTGTCCGCTTTTGGCTTTGGCCTGCCGGTGGCATTGGCCGCGATGGTGCCCGTGCTGAACCTGGTTGTGGTACCGGCGGCGGTGTGCGGGGCAACGGCTTACTGGGTGCGTGAGAACGGCGCCACAAGAACGTAATTGGTCTGGAGGTTTCTTGGATACATCGGAATTTGTTATTGGTCAGCGTTGGGTCAGCCACAGTGATACCGGCCTGGGGTTGGGCATTGTCACGGATATCTCCGGGCGTCGGGTAACCCTGGGGTTTCCTGCTGCCGATGAGGAACGCACCTACGCGATTGATAACGCACCTTTGTCCCGCATCATCTATCAGCTGGGCGAGGAGATTGAGACCTTTGACGGCGAGCGGTACATCGTTCGAGCGGTCGAGGATATTGGTGGCGTGCTCATGTACCACGCCGACGATGGCACTGACCTGCATGAGATTTCAGAGGTCAAACTTGCGGGCTCGGTGAACTTTTCAGCGCCACACCAGCGGCTTTTCGCGGGCCAGTTCGATCGCAACGGCGCTTTTCGTCTGAGGTATGCGACCCTTCAACATATGAACCGCCTGAGGGCGTCTGCTGCCCAGGGGCTGATTGGTGCACGCACCCAGCACCTGCCGCACCAGATCTATATTGCCCATGAGGTTGCCCGGCGCCATGCGCCACGGGTGCTTCTGGCCGATGAAGTCGGCCTTGGCAAAACCATCGAGGCGGGGCTTATCCTGCATTATCAGCTGCACACCGGGCGGGCGAAACGCGCCCTTATCGTGGTGCCGGATTCCCTCACCCATCAATGGCTGGTTGAAATGCTTCGGCGCTTCAATCTGCGGTTCTCGATCGTGGATCAGGGTCGCTACGATGCCCTGAAAGAGCAGGAAAGCGATGTCGACGCCCTGGTTAACCACATTTTTGGCGACGAAGACGCGGTCAATCCCTTCGAGAGCGAGCAACTGGTGCTCTGCAGTCTCGATTTCCTGAAGCAAAGCCAGAAGGCGCAGGACGATGCCCGCAAGGCTGAGTGGGATCTGATGATCGTGGACGAGGCTCATCACCTGGCATGGAGCCCGGATGAAGTCAGCCCGGAATACCGGATTGTTGAGGAGTTGTCGGCGATCAGCCGGGGCTTGCTGTTGCTGACGGCAACGCCGGAGCAGGTGGGTGTCGCCAGTCATTTCGCCCGGTTGCGGCTGCTGGATCCGGCCCGTTTCCATGATCTGGAAGCCTTTCGGAAAGAGGAGCAGCAGTACGAGACGATCAACGCGGTGGTCCGCCGGCTTCTGAACGAAGAATCCGCAATCAGCGCCGAAGACCAGAAGTTGCTACGGGAATGGCTGGGAGAAGAGCTGGACCAACTGCTGACTGGAGACCATCCACGGCAAGCGGTCATTGATGCCCTGCTGGATCGCCATGGTACCGGGCGGGTGCTGTTCCGGAACACCCGGGCGGCCATCCAGGGATTCCCCGAACGCCGTCCCAACCCGGAGCCTCTGCCATGCCCGGCCATGTACGAAGGGCAGGCTTCAGGTCTTCAGGGGCTGACCCCCGAGCAACTGGTGCCCGAGGAGCAATGGCTGTCGGACGATCCCCGGGTGGCGTGGCTCGAGAAAAAGCTGGTCAGCCTGCGTCCCGCAAAGGTCGTCGTTATCTGCGCCAGCGCTGAGACCGCCATGGCCCTGGAGCACTATCTCCAGCTGCGCGCCGGTATCCGCAGTGCGGCGTTTCATGAACACCTGAGCCTGATCGAGCGAGACCGGGCTGCCGCCTACTTCGCCGACACCGAACAGGGAGCCCAGGCGCTGATCTGTTCTGAGATCGGCAGCGAAGGCCGCAACTTCCAGTTTGCCCACCACCTGGTGCTGTTCGATCTGCCGGGCAACCCGGATCTGCTTGAACAGCGTATCGGTCGGCTGGACCGGATTGGTCAGACCGAAACCATCGATATTCATCTTCCTTACCTGCGTGATACCAGCCAGGAGGTCCAGTTCCGATGGTTCCATGAAGGGCTGAACGCTTTTGCCGAAAGTTGCGCCGTCGGCGTTGCGGTTCAGGAAGCGGTCCATTCCCTATGGCAGCAGGCCATTGATGGCGATGCCAGCATTGCGAACGAGCTGGTTAAAGCCTCCGCCGAAGAGGCGGAGCGCCTGAAAACCCTGCTGCAAAACGGTCGGGATGCCCTGATTGAACTGAATTCCTGTCGCCCGAACGTGGCGGAGAACCTGATTGCCGCCATTGAAGAAGAGGAATCTGAGGAGCAGGTTCGGGACTACATGATGGAAGCCTTCGATATTCTCGGGGTCGATGTCGAAGACCATGCCGAACACTCCGATATCCTGCGGCCGGGAGAACAGTACCGGGCCGGCCATGTCGCCGAATTGCCCGAAGATGGCATGACCGTGACCTGGGATCGCAGGAATGCCCTGGAGCGGGAAGATCTGGCGTTTATGAGCTGGGAGCACCCGATGGTCACCGGGGTGATGGACTCGGTCACCAGCTCCGGTCTGGGCAAAGCGGCGCTCGCCAGCCTGTCGGTCAAGGCCCTGCCTCCGGGAACGTTGCTGATGGAAGCGCTGTTTACCGTGCACTGCCCGGCGCCAGACGCTCTGCAACTGACCCGCTACCTGCCGGTTTCGCCGTTGCGCCTGCTGGTGGACGTGAATGGCAAGGAGCTGTCGGCGGCTTTGCCCCACAACCGGCTGAACGAGATGTGCTCGAACATCCGCCGGCGCACGGCCCAGGCTATCGTGCCCCAGATTCGGCCCCAGGTCGAAACCATGGTGGATCACGTCGAGCGCCTGTCAGAGCCTCATCTGGAGCCCCTGAAAGCCCGGGCGCTTGAACAGCTCGCTGCCAGTTTCGAGCCGGAAATCCGGCGACTGGAAGCGTTGCAGAAAGTGAACCCTGCCATCCGCGAGGAGGAGATCGACTTTTTCCGGAACCAGTTCGAAGCGGCGAGGGATGCCATAGGCCATGCCAGCCTTGCTCTGGAAGGTATTCGTGTGATCGTGACCTCATAAATCGGGGTGGGACGGCTGTAACTGGCTGACTGAGCGGCATTTGCTGGTCAGCCCTCATCTGATGCGGTACCGTAAACGTAACGGTTTATAGTCTTCGACATTCCCGAACCATGGATGACAGAGAGAACCTATGATGACTTTCATACTGTTTATTGTGGCGCTGGCTGGCCTGCTGATAGTGATGCGGCGCGAGTCCGGTGCAATGTCCGCGATTGGCGTCATGGCTATCACCGGCCTGCTGTCGCTGATTTTTGCCTCTGGTTGGCTGGCCCTTGTTCTGTTTATTGGTGCCGCCGTCACCGCTGCCACCGGCCTGCCCGGGTTCCGCCAGGGCTGGCTGACACCCCGCATTTTCGCGATGTTCAAGAAAGTCGCACCGAAAGTTTCCGATACCGAGAAAGTGGCCCTGGAAGCCGGTACCGTAGGCTGGGATGGCGAGCTGTTTACCGGTCGCCCCGACTGGCACAACCTGTTGATTAATCGCAACACAGGCCTGAGCGAGGAAGAACAGGCCTTCGTGGACAACCAATGCACCCAGGCAATCTCCATGTGCAACGCCTGGGATGTCGCCGTCGAGCGGGCGGACCTGCCGAAAGAGCTATGGGATTTCCTGAAGAAAGAGAAGTTCTTCGGCATGATTATCCCGAAGGAATACGGCGGCCTGGAGTTTTCCGCCAAGGCCCAGACTGCGGTGCTGCAGAAACTGGCTGCCAATGAATCATTGATGGTATCTGTCGGTGTGCCCAACTCGCTCGGCCCGGGTGAGTTGCTGGTCAAATATGGTACCGAAGAACAGAAAGACCACTATCTGCCCCGGTTGGCGGATGGCCGCGAGATTCCCTGCTTCGGCCTGACCGGTCCTCGCGCAGGCTCTGATGCAACGTCGCTGCCGGACACCGGTATCGTGTGTAAACAGAAAGTGGATGGCAAGGAAGTGGTCGGTATCCGACTCAACTTCGAGAAGCGCTGGATTACCCTGGCACCCATCGCCAGCGTCGTCGGCCTGGCCTTCCGTATGTTCGATCCGGACGGGCTGCTGGGTGACACCGAAGACTACGGCATTACCTGCGCGCTGATTCCCCGGGATACCAAGGGCATGGAAATCGGCCGTCGCCACTGCCCGATTGGCAGTCCGTTCCTGAACGGCCCGATCAAGGGTAAAGACGTCTTTATTCCCCTGGATTACATCATCGGTGGTGTGGATATGGCCGGCCAGGGTTGGCGCATGCTGGTTGAATGCCTGTCTGTTGGCCGTTGCATCACGCTGCCCTCAGGCGCTGCTGGGGCAGCCGCCTACTCGGTCGGCACCGCCGGCGGGTTTACCCGTATTCGTCGCCAGTTCAACACCCCGGTTGCAGACATGGAGGGCGTGCAGGAGCCGCTGGCCCGGATTGGCGCCAAGACCTATATCGCCCAGGCGGCTGTTAATCACACCGCTAACATGATCGACAAGGGCGAAAAGCCGGCTGTGCCGTCGGCCATCCTTAAATACCATCTCACCGAGTTCCAGCGTGGTGTCCTGACCGATGCGATGGATGTTCACGGTGGCAAGACAGTGACCCTTGGCCCGCGCAACTACCTGGGCATTGGCTACAGCGGTGCGGCCGTTTCGATCACTGTTGAGGGCGCCAACATCATGACCCGAAGCCTGATGATCTTCGGTCAGGGTGCAATTCGCTGCCATCCATACGTGCTGAAAGAGCTGGCGGCCAAGGATAACGACGATATCAAGGCGTTTGACGATGCCTTCTTCGGCCATGCCGGCCTGATCTTCGGCAATGCGGCCCGCGCCTTTACCCAGGCTCTGGGGCTTGGCCGGGCCGATGTGCCGTTTGACAGCGCCAGCCGCAGGTACGCCCAGGCGGTTGCCCGTTTCAGTGCCGCCTTTGGTCTGTGTTCGGATGCGGCGATGACCACTCTCGGCAGCGAGCTGAAGATGCGTGAACTGATCTCCGCGCGTTTGGGGGATATGCTGTCTAACCTCTACCTTGCCTCCATGGTGCTGAAGAACTGGCACGAGACCCAGCCGGTGGAAGGTGAAAAGGAAGTGATGGAATACAGCATGAGCCTGCTGCTGCATCGCACCGAAAACGCACTGGATGAGTTCCTGCAAAATCTGCCGAACCGCGCTGTTGCGATGGTACTGCGAGGTGTGACCATGCCTCTGGGTCGCCGTTGGGACAGCCCCCATGACGATTTGGCCCGCAAGCTTGCCCGTGCGATCTCCACTGACACACCGATCCGCAACAAGCTGATTGCCAGTGTGTGGACGACCGACAGCGAAGGAACCGTGGAGAATCCGGTCGCCCGCTATAACGGGTTGCTGAAGGATTACGACAAGGCGGAGCAGCTTTACCGGAAGGTGACCAAGGCCTACGCCAAGGGCGAGCTGCCGATGACGGCATTGCATCCGGAAGAACGTTTCGAGGCCGCGCTTGAGGCCGGTGTTTACACCAAGGAAGAAGCCGATTTCATGCGCCAGTACGAGACTGTGGTACTGGAAATGCTGACGGTCGATGACTTTGCCTTTGATGCCTTTGCCCAGAACAAGGAGTCTGTGATTGATCACAACCCCGCCTGACAGGGATCTGTCCTGAAATGTGGTTGTCTTTTGTAGCAGTCAGCGTTGGCGCCGTGATCGGCGCCAACCTGCGTTGGGCCCTCGGTTTGTGGCTTAACACCACCTACCATGCCGTGCCTTACGGAACCCTGGTTGCCAATCTCAGCGGCGGCTGGCTGATCGGCTTGCTGATTGGCTACTTTAGCCATGGCAGCGCGCTCGCACCGGAATGGCGACTGTTTGCAATCACCGGCCTGTGTGGCGCATTGACCACTTTTTCCACCTTCTCGCTCGAGATGTTTGCCGCCATCCAGGAGGGCAAATGGGCGATGGCGATTACCGGCATCCTGGCGCACGTGATCGGCTCCATCCTCATGACAGCGTTGGGAATTTACACCTTCGGTCTGTTGAAGGGATGATGGGTACCACTACCTACATAAATTCTCGAAAATACCCTTGGCAAGCTTCTGATTCAGGAGTACAGTGAAGGGCGTAGGAAAGATTCAGCAAAGCATTTCATGAATAAGACGTACCTCCGCAGTTAGTAGTGACCGTCCTGTTTTTGATTCCGCGAGTTCTGTATTTCCGCAAAACGCCGACCTGACACCATGCAGGTGCGAGGCGGCAGATAATATGATTGATTTCAGGAAGTTTAAGTATGTCTACTACTACCGGTACTGTTAAGTTCTTCAACGAAGCAAAAGGCTTTGGCTTTATCACTCGTGAAGGCGGCCCGGACGTTTTTGTTCACTACAGCGCTATTCAGGGCAGCGGTTTCAAGACCCTGGCAGAAGGCCAGCAGGTTGAGTTCACCGTTACCCAGGGCCAGAAAGGTCCTCAGGCGGAGAACGTTGTTGCCCTGTAATCCCTGACGGATTCGGCAATAACCGCCAAAAAGGCAGCTTCGGCTGCCTTTTTTAATGTCTGAAAAAGGACATTGGGTCATGCCTCGCTTTTGTCATTATCCCTTCTTTGTGTAATCTTTACGGGCCTGCTGCTCGTTTAAGCGGAAGTCGAGATCTCCAGGAATCGTTACATGCTCCGAGTGCTAAAAGCTGCCTGGATCCTGTTCTGGGCCATACTGCTGACCCTGATTCTGTTTTTTCCGATTGTGATTGCAGCCCTGGTGGGAAAGCGGGGGGATGCAGCCTTCCATGGCACCCAGGTTTATGCCTGGATCATCCTGAAAGTCTGCGGTATTCGGCTCAGAGTGCGTGGCAAGGAAAACATTGAGCCGGGCCAGCGCTACGTGATTCTAAGCAATCATGCATCCTACTTTGACCCGCCCGCGCTGGTGCTTGCGCTCGGCCTGCAGTACCGATGGGTGATCAAGAAGGAGCTGCGCAAGGTACCCCTGTTCGGATTGGCCCTGGAAACTTCACGCAACCTGTTTATCGACCGCTCCAAAGGCAGCGATGCATTGGAGAGCATCAAGCGTGGGGTTGGCCAGCTTCCGGATGGCACCAGCATACTGATCTTTCCGGAAGGTACCCGTTCGTGGGATGGCAAATTGCTGCCCTTCAAGAAAGGTGGCTTTGTCATTGCCCAGGACGGCCAGCTTCCGATCCTTCCGATCACCATCTGCGGCTCTCACCAGCGTTTACCCAAGGGCTCTGCGGCGTTCAGCAGCGGTGAGATTGAGATTGTCATCCATCCCCCGATGGCCTCCGGGGCGTTGCCGCTGGATGACCTTATGACGGACGTTCGCAACAGCATTGCGTCTTCCCTTTAAAAACCAAAACCCGGCGGTCAGGCCGGGTTCCGGTTTTTCAGAGCCCACTGTGTTACCGGGCGAAAATCTCCTCATAGAAACGCATGGTGCCGTTCCAGGAGCGGTTCGCGGCTTCTTCGTCATAGCCAATCGGCATACCGAACTCCTCGGCGACCTTGTCAGCGCCGGGATTGGTAAATGAGTGCAGCACTCCCGGGAAACTGACCAGCGTGAGGTCGACTTCTGCGTCCTGCATCTCTTTTACCAGACCGGCGACCTGCTCTGAAGGAACCATCTTGTCGGCGCCACCGGTATATACCTGAACCCTGGCTGTCACGGTTCCAGCTTCCGCGGTGATTGGACTTCCAAGGGCGCCGTGGTAGCTGACGACGCCGTCCAGGTCCACGCCCATACGGGCCATGTTCAGGACCACCGCCCCGCCAAAGCAGTAGCCTTGTGCGGCAATGCGGGAAGCATCAACGCTTTCATGATTCTGCAGGATTTCCATCGCCTTCAGGAAACGCGCCTTTACCTGGTCTATATCCTTGGTCGCTTCCTGCATGAACTTCTGGGCGGTATCGGGATGGTCTGCCAGCTTGCCGGAGCCATACATATCCAGGGCAAACGCCGTGTAGCCAGATGCTGCAAGCCGCTCTGCCTGGTCCCGGGCGAATTCATTGTGGCCCCACCACTCGTGAACCACCAGAACGCCCGGGCGCTTCTCCTCGAACTCGTCATCCCAGGCCATGTAGCCGGTGAAGGTGGTCTCACCGATCTTGTATTCGACGGTCTTGGTTTGCATTTCTGCCAGTACCTGCGTGCTTGCCAGAGTAAGTGAGAGGGTTGCCACTGCCGCTGTTGCTTTCAGGGTTCTCATGATCAGTCCTGCTCCTTTTGGGTCGGATTGTCTTTTTGTCCGGAGATCTACGCCCGGAACGGGTAAACCGATGCAATCAGTTGCCAACCCAGTATAGGACCTTTTGACTACACTACATTCAGACACTGGTGAATCCCGATTGTTTTGGAGGTTGTGTATGAAAATCGGCGTGCCGAGGGAGATCAAGAACCGCGAATACCGTGTAGGCATGACGCCGGCGGCCGTTCACGAGCTGTGTGGCCACAATCATGAGGTGTTTGTGGAAACCGGGGCAGGCGTTGCCATCGGGTTTTCCGATGATGATTATCGTCAGGCGGGGGCCGGTATTGTTGATACCGCGAGGGAGGTTTTCGACACTGCCGAGCTTATCGTCAAGGTCAAGGAGCCACAGGCCGAGGAACGGGCACTGCTGAAACCGGAACATACACTCTTCACCTATCTGCATCTCGCTCCGGACAAGGCACAGACCGATGACCTGGTGCAGTCTGGCGCCACCTGTATAGCCTACGAAACTGTCACCGACCGTGCGGGCCATTTGCCCCTGTTGGCGCCGATGTCGGAAGTGGCGGGGCGTATGTCGATTCAGGCAGGCGCCCATTGTCTTGAGAAGGCCATGGGTGGGCGCGGTGTCCTCCTGGGCGGTGTGCCCGGTGTCAGCCCGGCTCGGGTCGCGGTGATTGGCGGTGGTGTTGTCGGCCAGAACGCCGTTGCCATGGCGGTCGGTCTCGGCGCGCAGGTGACGGTGCTGGACCGGAATATGGATGTGCTCCGACAACTGGACCACCTGTATGGCAACCGCATCACCACACTGTTTTCCACGGCCCAGACTCTTGATCAGGCGGTAACGGAATCGGATCTGGTCGTTGGCAGTGTGCTCATTCCCGGCGCTTCTGCGCCCAAGCTGATTACCCGTGACATGATCCGTCGCATGCCGGAGGGTAGCGTTATCGTGGATGTCGCCATTGATCAGGGCGGCTGTACTGAAACCTCGCGGGCAACCACCCACGACGATCCCACGTATATTGTCGACGGTGTGGTACATTACTGCGTGGCGAATATGCCGGGTGCCGTGGCGCGCACGTCCACACTGGCGCTGAATAACGTCACCTTGCCCTTTGTGGCAGCCCTGGCTAACAAGGGCCCGGACCGGGCGATGAAGGAAGATCCGCATCTCAGGGCCGGGCTGAACGTGGCCGCTGGCAAGGTGACTTACAGGGAAGTGGCAGAGGCGACCGGGCACCCATACACAAACCCTGAATCCCTGTTGGGATCCTGAGTGTGAAACCCTCGGAGAAACCATGAAACTGATCGGATCCACTACTTCACCCTACGTTCGGCGCATTCGTATCCTGCTGGATGAAGAGCCCTATGAATTCGTCAATCTCAATATCTATGGTGAAGGTCGGGATGAACTGCGGCGCAACAATCCGACACTGAAAATTCCGGTGCTCGAAGACGGCGGTCAGGAAATCTATGATTCCCGGATTATCGCCCGTTACATCAGTGCCAAGCAGGGCCGTGATCCGCTGACCTGGGACCAGGAAAACCAGCTCACCATGATTGACGGCGCCAATGATTCTGCGGTCACCATGCTGCTTTCGGAAAAATCCGGTATCGACACTGGCGCAGATCTGATGTTCTACAACCTCCAGCGTGAGAGGATCATGACCACCTTACGTACGCTGGCGGCGATGGTGGAGGACGGTCAGTTCGAAACCTGGAATTACCCAGCTATCTGCCTTTACTGCCTGGTGGACTGGCTCGAATTCAGGGACCTGGTGGACTTCTCGGGCGTGGAAAGCCTGTTGTCCTACCGTGACAGCCGCAGGGATTACCCCTGGGTTGCAGAAACTGATCCCCGCAACGCCTGATTTCAGGCGGCCGGCCACTGCCGGCCGCCCCTCAGCCCATGTCAGGGCATTTTTTGAGCACTCTGCCTTTCCCATCCGCCATTCTTGACTATAGTTAAGAGTAAGGAGTGGTTGCTGATCTGACAGTTTCCGCATCCCGTATTTCACAATACCAACAACAGCGAAGAAGGGGGTTGTCCATGCTCCTGTCACATGCGTTCGGTCTCTTCACCCATCCTGATGAAGAGTGGGCTTCCATACGAAAAGAACATGAAACACCGCGCCGGGTCTACGTGGCCTATGTCCTGATTCTTGCGGCCATTGCACCGGTTTGCGCCTACATTTCGACGGCCTATTTTGGCTGGACGGTCGGCAACGAGCGGCTGATCAAGTTAACCGAGATCAGTGCGATGCAGCTCAGTGTGCTCACCTATCTGGCGATGCTGGTCGGCGTTTTCGCACTCGGCTATGCCATTAACTGGATGGCGAAAACCTATGGTGCCAAGGAGGAACACGTGCCCTCCAACGGCATTGCCCTGGCAGCATACTCCTGCACGCCCCTGTTCCTGGCGGGTTTTGCCCTGCTGTATCCGGTGCCCTGGTTCAACGCCATCGTTTTCCTGGTTGCGGCCTGCTATGGGGCTTACCTCATGTACGACGGGCTGCCGATTGTCATGGGTATCGAGAAGGAACGGGCCGTCATGTATGCCGGTGCGTTGTTGACTGTTGCCCTGGTGATTCTGGTATCGACACGGGTCGGCTCGGTCATCCTCTGGAACTTTGGCGTAGGGCCGGTATTCGTCAGCGGATAGGCCGGATCTGAACGGAATGCCAAGGGGGAGCATCGAGCTCCCCTTTTTTATGAATTCTGGCAGTTAGCGCAGGCCTGTCGTGATTTGCCATCCCCCTGTCGCAATTTGGCAATGCGTTCTTAACGAAGCCCGACTAGGTTCTTCAGTTGGAGTAGTACCGGCAAGGATCGCAGGATGCCGGGCTATGAAGGATGAATGCAGGGGAAGACATAACAATGAAACGATTGACACGACGGGATTTTCTGAAGGCATCAGCCATGGGTATGGGGGCCGTGGTGGTCTCTACCGGCCTGGCAGGCTGTGTGCTGGACAGCTCGGATGAGCGCACAATCACCTTCACTCACGGTGTGGCCAGTGGCGATCCGCTTGCTGACGGTGTCATGCTCTGGACCCGGGCAGCGCCTGCGAATGGCGGCGCCCCGGTGGGCGTGGCCTGGGAGGTGTCCACGGACGAGGATTTCGAGAACCTGGTGCATTCGGGTACAGCGGAGGCTGCTGCAGCCCATGATTTCACCGTCAAGGTGGATGTGCGCGGTCTTGTGCCCGGGCAAACCTACTATTATCGCTTCCAGACGACCGATCGTCAGTCACCGGTGGGCGTAACCCGGACATTGCCGGAGGGCAGTATCGACTCGGTGCGTCTGGCCGTGGTGTCCTGTTCGAATTACCCGGCCGGTTACTTCAACGTCTACCGGGAAATCAGTAAACAGACTGATCTGGATGCCGTGGTGCATCTGGGCGATTACATCTACGAATACAGCTCTGACAGCAGCAGCTATGCGGCTCAGGATGCCCAGGACCTGGGCCGGACCTTCCCCGAGAACAACAACCTTGAGCTGATTGAACTGGCGGATTATCGCAGGCGTTACGCTGCGTACCGGTCAGACCCGGATCTTCAGTCTCTCCATGCCAGAGTGCCGTTTATCGTGGTGTGGGACGACCATGAAGTGGCCAACGACACCTGGGAGGAGGGCGCCGAAAACCATAATGACGGAGAAGGGGATTTCACCGAACGCAAACTCAATGCCCTCAAGGCCTATTTCGAGTGGATGCCGATCCGGCCGGTGATCGAAGGCAGCGACGAAGCTATCTTCCGGACCTTCCGGTTCGGCAATCTGGTGGATCTTCACATGCTGGATACCCGCATTATCGGGCGCGACCAGCAACTGGACTATATGGACTACTTCACAGGCGAAGGGCTGGATGCGGCCCGTTTTACTGCGGATGTCGGCAGTCAGAACCGCACCCTGCTGGGCGCGGAGCAGTTGCTGTGGCTGCAGTCTTCCCTGAACTATTCCACGGCCACGTGGCAGGTGTTGGGGCAACAGGTACTGATGGGCCGTATGAATCTGCCCGCGGAACTGCTGGTAGCAATTGCTACCGAGCAGTTTGAAGGCCTGCCACAAAACCTGGCCGAACTGGCGCAGCTCAAAGGTCGCGCCCTCCAGGGGGATCCGTCTCTGACGCAAGAGGAATTGGCTCGCATCAACACCGTTGCCCCCTACAATCTGGACGCCTGGGATGGCTACCAGTACGAGCGGGAGGTGGTTCTGGGGACCGCCAAGGCGCTGAACAAGAATCTGGTCGTGCTGGCCGGAGATACCCACAATGCCTGGGCCAACAATCTGAAGGACATCAATGGGGGCCAGATTGGCGTGGAATTCGCCACGGCCTCGGTGACATCACCCGGTCTGGAGGAGTACCTGGGCATTCCGGATGAGATGATTCAGGGTGCGGAACAGGCGATCAGTCTGCTGGTCGATGATCTGGATTACCTGAATGTGAATCAGCGGGGATACATGCTGGTTACCTTCACTCCGGAAGAAGCAAAAGCGGACTGGTACTTCGTGGACACCATCAAGTCCCGGGAGTACCAGATCGATGCGGGCCGAACAGCTTCTCGACGGGTATTGGCGGGTCAGGGCGTACTCATGGCAGACCCCGTGTAATAACGGCCGGGTCGCCCCGGCCCTCAACCGCTGCCAACTCGGCGCTGGACAGCCACTCCCCCGGTGGCTTGTCCATAACACCCGCGCAGGCAGCCAGGGCATGGCCCCAGGAGCAGCCGTTGGCAAACAGCATGCCGGCCTCGTTCAGTGTGCCCCCGCGGTTGATGTAGCCCAGAACCCGGGATTGGGACGGGTCAGGGAACAACGGGTAGAGGTGGCCCCGGAACACCTCAGGCCGCATGTGAGTCAGGGCTACCCGCCGGTGAATGCGATGGGGGAACAGTCGCTCCCTCTCGAATTCCGACAGGCATACCTCTGCTTCCATCGTGTCCCTTGGCTGGCGGAACCTGCCCGGCTCCTGGATATAGACCAGCCGGAATGGGGTGCCGGTTTCACGCAATCGTTCACACGCCCGGATGGCCTCGGACAACTGATAGGCACCATTGGCCATGAGCAGCAACGGTTCGCCACCGGCGGTATCCTCATCGACCACCAGGGCACCATGTCTGGCCAGCAGTTCCGCTTCCCGTCTGTCAAACACACAGGGGCGTTCACGTTTCGGGATGACCATGCACGTGATCCTGCCTCTTTCACTGAACACCGAGGGCAGCGTCGCCAGGGTGCTGTTGTAGTCTGCCGGAAACAGGACCCGGGACACGTCATTCATCTCCGCGAGCATGCTCTCGCAGAAGGTGGTGTCCTGGTGGGATTGCTCGTTCTTGCCGTTTTCCCAGGTATGTGAGGTGGCAATAACCGGCAGTCCGAGCCAGCGTGCCGGTCGACCCACTTCCTTCTGGTGCCGGGCAAAGATCAGCTCCTGGCGGATGGCGCCGAGCATCTTCACGCAGAACGCCTCATAGCTGGCCACCAGGTTCAAGCCGGCCTTGTTGGCCAGGCAAGCAGATACCACGGCTTCTTCGTTCAGGGCCGTGATGATCTTGCCATGGACCGATTCCTGATCGTTCTCGGGTTCGTTTACCCGGTGTTTCAGATCTTCAAGGACACCCTCAAGCCGGTTGCTTGCCAGTTCGTCCGGATTGCCCACTCGAGCCCTGAGCCCCGGGTTGTTGGCCACCAGAGCCCGGAAAAAATCATCCACGGCCTTCATGGGCGAGGTGGGGGCGGGATTGGCCGGCAGTCTCGGGATCACGGGATCCGGTGGATTGCGCACTGCGAGGGCATGGTCCCGTTCCAGGGCACGTGATTGCCCGGCGTGCTGGTTCAGCTGAGCAATACAGCTGAGCAGTTCGTCAGGAGCCACCCACAATCTGGCTGCATGTTCGTTAAACAGCTCTCTGGCCCGGGCGTCCATGCGCGGGTTGCCGGGCAACGGCAGGTTGTGCGCAGCGTTGCTGCTGGCACCATAGAACCCGTAACCCTTGTTGGTTTCCGCTATGCCATAGGGCACCCGCACGGGATAGCTGCTTTCGCCCCTCAGAGCGGCCTCGCCATTGGTAGCCAGAGCCTGCTCCATCTCATACAGGGCACAGACAAACGCGGCAGGATCCCGGCCATCGAAACGGAAGGGCACGAAGCCCCGGTGCTCAAGGTGTGCTTCAAAACGTTCGAGGCCCTCGCGGGTACCCAGTTCGGTGCGCTGTTCGATGCGCCGGCCGTTGGCAATCAAGACCGGCATCACGGCGCCACAGTCCTCGGCGCGCCACCAGCGGGGGATCCAGTCACTACCGCGCTGTTCCTCGGCAGCGCCGTCCGAGAGGAAGGCCACCAGGGACTCTCCCGGCAAGGGCATGTGGGCATACTGGAGTTCGGCAAAACCCAGGTAACCACCTTCGAGAATGCCACCGGCGGTGTGCGGATTGACATGGCTGCCAAGAGGGGCTGCCATGCTGCCATCCGGCTTCTGCCGGTAGCTGTAGAAATCGGCCACCAGGGTGGAAAGCCCGTCGGGCCCGCGATAACGTTCTGCCTGTTCCGGATGCAGGTTTCCGGTGAGGACATTCAGGGCATCCACCGCGGCCACGCAATGTCCCTGGCCCATCAACCAGCTCCGCGTCCGTCCGGTCAGGTTGTTCAGGGCGAGATAGCCGGCATAGGCCGGTACCATATTCAGTGCACCGCCAGTGTGACCTTCCGGATTGGTTTTGAAATCCTGGGGTGCCAGGGGTTGACCGGAGACATCGACCCGGCGGGCATAGGTCATATGCACCACCAGCCACAGCCCGGCACTGGTCAGCCGGTCCAGATCGGCAAGCCTGCGATAAACGGTGGCGGCGTCCGGCTGGTGGCCGGCGACAACCAGATGCTCTGCCAGCAACCTGACCTGATGTCGCGTGGTTTCGTTGTGCTCGATGACGCCATAGCCATCGCACCAGCGCCGGTAATCCGGGCAGTCGGTAGCGGTGTGATCCGCCGGTGCTGAGTGAATTGGCGATGGCATGAGATGCCTCCATGGCGTCAGTATGTCAGTGGATTTTAAAACCACCGCTGTTAACTGCCATTGATGCAGGTCAGTCGAAACTGCATCTTTCTGCGGGCAGGCTTGTTCGCCCGCCCGTTGCCGAATGCGATGGTTTCTGAGAGTCTGGTCGGACAAGGCATCTGAAAAGGAGACTCCCATGACGCAAGACAAGAACCAGGACAAGCGCCGTAAATATTCGGCTCCGGTGGTTGATGGCATTGGCAAATCCGCCAGCCGAGCCATGCTTCGGGCCGTCGGGTTTACCGATGAGGATTTCAAAAAGCCCCAGATCGGTATTGCGTCTACGTGGAGTAACCTCACGCCCTGCAACATGCACATCAATCAGCTGGCGGAAGAGTCTGCTGCCGGCGCCGATGAGGCAGGCGGCAAGTCGCTGATCTTCAATACCATCACGATATCGGACGGCATTGCCAACGGTACCGAGGGTATGAAGTATTCCCTGGTGTCCCGGGAGGTGATCGCCGATTCCATTGAGACGGTGGCAGGTTGCGAGGGCTTCGATGGCCTGGTGGCGATCGGTGGATGTGACAAGAACATGCCCGGTTGCATGATGGGGTTGGCGCGCCTGAACCGGCCATCGGTGTTTGTCTACGGCGGCACGATCATGCCCGGCGAGAACCATACCGATATCATCTCCGTGTTTGAGGCCGTGGGTGCCCATGCCCGTGGCGACCTGGATCTGATCGAGGTCAAGCAGATCGAGGAAACCGCGATACCGGGGCCAGGCTCCTGTGGTGGCATGTACACCGCCAACACCATGGCGTCGGCCATCGAGGCCATGGGCATGAGCCTGCCGGGAAGTTCCGCGCAGAATGCCGTATCAGATACAAAGGCGGCGGATTGTCGTGGTGCCGGTGCCGCAGTGCTGAATCTGCTGGAGAAAGACATCAAACCCAGCGACATCATGACCCGCAAAGCCTTCGAAAACGCCATCACCGTGGTGATTGCCCTGGGCGGTTCCACCAATGCGGTGCTGCACCTGCTGGCCATGGCCAGCACGATCGGTGTGGATCTGGAACTGGAGGATTTTGTCGAGATTGGCAAGCGGGTGCCGGTGCTGGCGGATCTTCGCCCGAGTGGCCACTACATGATGTCGGAGTTGGTGGCCATTGGCGGCATTCAGCCGCTTATGAAGATGCTGCTCGATCATGGGCTGCTGCATGGGGACTGCCTGACTGTAACCGGCCAGACCATTGCGGAAAACCTGGCCGACGTGGCGCCCTATCCGGAGGGACAGGACATCATTCATGCCTTTGATAATCCGATCAAGGCGGACAGCCATTTACGGATCCTGTTCGGGAACCTGGCGCCAACCGGGGCAGTGGCGAAGATTACCGGCAAGGAAGGTACTCACTTTACTGGCCGTGCCCGGGTATTCCATTCGGAAGAAGAGGCCCAGGAGCGGATTCTCGACGGCACGGTGGTGGCCGGCGATGTGTTGGTTATCCGTTATGAAGGCCCCAAAGGTGGACCGGGCATGCGGGAGATGCTGAGCCCAACCTCCGCCATCATGGGCAAGGGCCTGGGTAGCGACGTGGCGTTGATAACCGATGGCCGTTTCTCCGGCGGCAGCCATGGCTTTGTGGTTGGTCATATTACGCCGGAAGCGGCCGAAGGCGGCCCCATTGCACTGGTTGAGGATGGCGACACCGTTACCATTGATGCCGTCAGCAACCGGATTGAGCTGGACGTCTCCGGTGAAGAGCTGGAACGCCGGCGCCAGGCCTGGCAGGCGCCGCCTCCGCGATTTACTCGAGGCACACTGGCGAAGTATTCGCGAACAGTAAGTTCGGCCTCAAAAGGGGCGGTGACCGATCTGCCGTGATATAGCTGGAGCTCAGCTCTTCAACGGTTCTGGCTTACCCCAGTAGTATCCCTGGCCGTAAAGGCCGGGGAACTGCTGCAGCCAGGCGGCGATAGCTTCCTCCTCCACGCCTTCGATTACGACATCCAGCTCCAGGGCCTCGCCCAGGTCCAGCGCCGCCCGGAATATTCGCTGTCGGGCCGGTTGGGTGAGTATGCCGCTGAGAAAACTACGATCGATTTTCAACTCGTCCAGCTCGAATGTGGCAAGGGTTCCCAGCGAAGAGTGCCCCGTTCCAAAATCATCGACGGCAATTCTGAACCCGCTGTGGCTGAGTGTCCGAATGACTTCCTGTGCCAGGGCTGTGTCGGCCATCATCGCTGTTTCGGTAATCTCCAGAATCAGGTCGGAGGGCTGTGCTCCATGGCGCTGAACAATCCCCTTCACCTTTTCAAGAAAGTCTGGATAGGTGAGATCGTTTGCAGAAATATTGACCGCGACTGCAATGTGGTCTCCGTGTCGAGACTTCAGGGCGCTCATTTCTTCACAGACACGGTCGACCACCCAGAGCGTAACATGGTGAATCATCCCGACCTGTTCGGCTAACGGGATCCATCGATCCGGGGCAACTGTCCCGAAATCCGGATGTTGCCAGCGGATCAGGGCTTCCAATGACGCGATACTTGCATCCTCTATACGCACTGTCGGTTGGTATTCCAGCCATATGCAGCCGTTGCCCAGCGCCTCTTCGATATCCAGCATCAGCATTTGCTGCTGGTACTGCAAGTCTGCGATAGCCGGGTCGTAAACCGTCAGGGACTGATGCGTGTTCAGGGCAGCAAAGCCGGCAGATGACAGGATTGCTGACGCGTCGACTCCATGTTCCGGCGCATGAGCAATACCCACGGAAGGGCTCCAGGATAGCGAAAATCGGCCCTCGCGGAAGTTCTCTCCCAACCAGTTCACGATGGTTTTCAGTTTTTCCGTATCAGTGCCTGCAGTATCGCTCTGGTAAAAGGCGAAGGCATGGTTGCTGGTATCAATGCTGGCAAGCGCATAGCCGTCAACCATGATCAGCCGATCCCCCATGATCCGTTTGAGAAATCCGTCCAGCTCCCACAGATAGCTTCTGAGCAGATCCTCTGCCGTCCGATAGCCAAGCGCCTGCTCGATTTCGTTAAAGCGGGTCAATTGAATCATGGCGACGGTGTAGGGCCGCTGTTGGCTATCAAACTGGTCCAATGACTCCTCGAGCATGGCCCGATTGGGTTTGCCGGTTACGCTATGGGTTTTGAGGAGTTTTTTATAATTCTGCTCAACGTGAGATCGCAGCTTTCGTTCCTGGCGGGCGCGAATATCGGAATTCAGCCTTTTTTTACGCTCTTCCAGTATTTGACGGCCAATGCCACTGGTCAGAATGAGAGACGCGGCCGCCGCGCCGATAAAGAATGCCGAGTCGGTAAAACTGTTCACCGGGACCCAGCCGACAGTCCGGGCTGCCGATATCACTGTGCCCAGGAGAATACAGAGCAGTGATAGAGCAAAGTAGCGGGCATACACCTCGTGCCGGGCCTGTTTGAGAGCCAGGGCCAGAATCATTGAACCACCGGCGAGGGCCAGTATCAGAAAGGAGTCCTGCCCGAGCAACGGTAGCTGCAATGGCATGGCCAGTAGGTGCAACAGGCCGAGCACACTCGTCGCATTCAGTAGCAGCCTCGGGAGTCTAGAGACCTGGATGAAGTTTGGCGTGATTTGGCAAAGTGAGATGAGGCAAAGACACAAGCTGATGTTCAGTAGTGCGTTTACTTCCGGTAAGTTTGGCCAGATTAACCAGAGTCCAAAGCCCTCCATGACCAGCTGCACGTGAATAACGGATAGCGTGAGAACGCCCAGCCAGGCCAGTCCCGGAAGCCTGAACTTCATCATGAAACTGAGGTTCAGCAAAAATGCAAAGACGAGGAGGCCGGTAATGAATGCCTTCCAGGCCATGGTGCCTGCGATGCTGCTCACGACGTTGTTCGGTTCCATAATGGTAATGGGCAGCAACGTGGGGCCTGTATTCTGAACCTCGAACAGGAGTGTGGACGTGCCCGTTGGTAATGAAACTGGCCAGATCCATGGTGGTAGCGAGACCAGCCGGTTACCGAACGGGTAGATGTCTCCCATTTCGCGAAGCCTCTGGAAAACGCCGTTTTCATCGAGAATGGCGGGCCTGAGCCGGTCGATGTAAGGTGCGGATACCAGTGCCCACTGTTCGACGTCTGCGGTTCCGGGGTTTTCCACGGTCACCTTGAAGGTGACGGGGCCGTCGTAGTAGCCAATGCCGGAGTTCTCTGAAGGGGCTGCCTGCCAGTTTTGCCGGCGCCAGTTTTCGTTGTCGATAACCTGCTCCAGAGGTGCAACCAGATAGTCGATCTGCACAATGCGAGGGGACTGAGGTGCTGAGGCGGGAGCGTCAACATGCGGCAGCGGCGAAAGCGGGTTTGCAGGTTGATGGAGCAAGGCTGCCAGAAGGCCGTAGGCCATAGAAGCGAAAAGAAACAGAAAGGGTAGCCAGCGTCGGAATGGTGTCAGCCCTGATTGGGCTCGGAGTTCTGACAGCACGGCCTTTTCAGTCTGTTGTGTGCCGTCGTCCATATGAAGTGCAATTCCCGCTGAGTGTGTTTTCTAACTCAATGAATCAGGCAGAATTTTAATGGATTCTAAACGCACGTGCATTCGCTGTGTGAAATTGGCGCAAGAAACTTTTCACCTGATCAAACAAGGTATTCGCTGTTATAGTTAGACCTGACTGCCATATCTGTAGAAGTCTGTTTCCGGACCGATAGTGTTACGCATGAATAAATCACAGGATCTGTACAAATGAGACTTGCCGGCTTTTCTCCTAACGTGATCTTGATGCTGCTCTGGCTGCCCGGGGTGCTTGTGGCACATCAAACGGGGGGCGAATCCCAGGAGCGGGAGGCGGAAACAGAAAATGGCCCCAGGCTCGCTTCGGTGAATGCGGCGGTCGCGGTGGCAGGCGATAACGAACTCATTTTCGGCAAGAATGCGGACCGATCCGTACCCATTGCCTCGGTCACCAAGGTCATGACCGCCCTGGTTGTCCTGGAATCCGGAGAGCCGCTGGATGAGTGGCTGGTTTTCCGGGAGCGGCACACGCCCGCCGCCGCGAATGCTTACAGTCGGATCCGTATCGACTCGGAGATGCGTCGTAAAGATGTATTGCGCATAGCACTGATGTCCTCTGAAAATTTTGCCGCCTACACCCTGGCCCGAAGCCACCCCGGTGGATTCGATGCCTTTATCGAGGCGATGAACGCCAAGGCCGTGGCCCTGGGCATGACCGGTACCCGGTTTGTCGATCCGACCGGACTGTCGTCCGAGAATCTTTCCACCGCTGCGGACCTTGTGAAGCTGGTAAACGCCGCGGCTGAATATCCGGAAATCCGGGAATACTCCACCACCGGTTACTTCCGTGGCCAGTTCCGCCAGCCCCGTTACAGCCTGTCGTTTGGTAACACCAACGCCCTGGTTCATCGCGACAGCTGGGGTGTGGGATTGAGCAAGACCGGCTACCTCTCCGAGGCCGGGCGTTGTCTGGTGATGATCTCGAAGATGAACGGTAAAGAGGTTGTGACCGTTTTGCTGGATTCGTTGGGTACGCGCTCGCCCATGGGCGATGCCGGGCGTATCAAGCGCTGGCTCGATACCGGAGCCCGGGGTTCGGTGGCTGCGGCAGCCAGACGCTATGAACAGGAAAAGAACGCGGCCTATGCGACCGCAGGTAACAGCACGGTCAGTGTGAACTGATCCTGAAAGGAACTCCGCCATGATCCAGATCTTCACGACCGGTGGCACCATCGACAAGGTGTACTTCGATGCCAACAGCGAGTTCGAGGTGGGGCACAGCATGCTGCCGGAGCTGCTGTCGGAATCCAACATCCACGAGGGCTATCGCCTGCGGGAACTGCTGCGCAAGGACAGCCTGGAAATGACCGATGAGGACCGCCAACTGGTGCTGGCGGCGGCGACGGAATGTGATTGTGACCGGATCGTCATCACCCACGGCACTGATACCATGGCCGATACGGCCGCAGTATTGGCCCGCCTCAAGGACAAGACCATTGTATTGACCGGCGCCATGCAGCCGGCCCGCATGCGTCGAACCGATGCCGTATTCAATATCGGCTTTGCCTGGGCCGCAGTGCAGTTGTTGCCACCGGGAGTCTATATCGCGATGAATGGCGAGGTGTTCGAGGCCGGAGCCGTGCGCAAGAACCTGAAGGCGCAGCGTTTCGAGCGCACCTGAATGTCACGCCAGGCTGTCTTTTTCCTCTGGGGTCAGTTCCCGGTATTCACCCGGTCCTAACGCTGTATCCAGTTCAACCTTCCCGATCCTCAGTCGATGCAGCGCGTCGACGTGGTTGCCAACCGCTGCCAGCATACGCTTGACCTGATGGTAGCGCCCTTCCGAAATCGTGAGCTCGATGATTCGTTCTTCCAGAACCTTTACCCCGGCCGGTAGCGTTGGCTTCGGGTCGTTGTGCAACTCCACCCCACGCTCCAGTTGTTGTGCCGCTGCGTCGGTCAGCGGTTCGCTCAGCGTTACCCGGTAGGTTTTGGGGCAATCGGTTCGTGGTGAGGTGACCCGATGGGACCACTTGCCATCAGTGGTCAGCAGCAGCAAGCCGGTGGTGTCTGCGTCCAGGCGGCCGGCGATGTGCAGGTTCCGGGTGACATCTGAAGGCAACAGGTCGAGTGCCGTTGGGTGGTCACTGTCGGTTGTTGCGCTCACCACCCCTGCTGGCTTGTTCATCATCAGGTAGCGCTCTCCCGGCAGGTTCAGGAGTTTGCCGGACAATGCCACCCGTTCATGGCCCGCCAACCGGGTATTGGCGCCCTTACAGATCTGTTCATTGACAGTTACCTCACCTCGGCTAATAGCCCGTTTGGCGTCTTTTCGGGAGAGTTCGGTACTGGTGGCAATAAACTGGTCGAGTCGCATGCGATTCAACAGCGCTGTCCCGGTGCTGGCGAGCTCAGGCTGGCCAGGCAAAGCACCGGGGTTTCTCCCGTCATCCGGGACCAGAGCAGCCCCAGGGCTTCGGTGTTCACATCGGGTCGGGGAGTCCGGAAGCTTGCCGTCGGGTCGATACCGCTGCCATTCCGGGTTGCCAGAACAAAGGTAAAGGGGTGCGCGCCGGGAATTCCCAGCCGGATGTCGGTGGCCATGATGCGGTCACCAACCTGGTCGTAATCCAGGAAGCCACGGGTGAACCATTCCAGGCGCTGGGCCTCGGGCAGATCCGACACTGCCTCCTGCAGATCCGTGCGGCGCGGAAAATATTCAAGATTCAGAGGGGTATCGCCGTCCAGAAAGCCGGTAACAATCTCTACCCGCTGGTCACCCTGCAGAGCCGTGGCGCGCCACAACAGGGTGTTGAAAGGCATGGGTTGAACAAGCAGGTCGGGGTCGTCCAGCCCGGCTTCCGCGAGCGCGGGTTGCACCCTTTGGGTAATGACCTGTTGCGCAATCAGGCTCCAGCCAAGGTAGAGAGTGGAGACGGCCAGCCCCGCGATGACCGCCGATTTGGCAGGCGGCCGGGCCAGGAATAACAGACAGCCGGCCAGCAGGGGCAGGGTATAGAGCGGGTCGATGATGAAAATGCTGCTGATGGCCACCGGAGGGCCGATGGGCCAGAACAGCTGGGTGCCGTAGGTGGTAAAGGAGTCCAGCAGTGGGTGCGTGATCAGGATCAGGCCAGTCAGCGCTAGCCATCGCTGGAAACTCAGTTGCGGTTTCCAGCGCCAGAGCAGCCAGGCAAGCACCACCGCCAGAGGGGCGAGAATGAAGAGAGAGTGGCTGAACCCCCGATGCTGGGTGAAGTTAGCCACCGCTGTTCCGTAGTCGATGACCACATCCAGATCCGGCAGGGTGCCCAGCACGGCGCCCGTCAGCAAAACCGAGCGGCCAAGGGTCTTGCCGGCTACGGCGCCGGCCAGGGAGGCGCCCAGGGCAGCCTGCGTTATGGAGTCCATATCAGATCAGTCTCGCGTCAAGAAAGGTACCTGCAGTAGTAGGCCCAAGGCTCTCCCGTGGATCACTGGCCTGCCGGTATTCCCAGCTGCGCCAGAACCGCTTCTCCCGGATAGCCATCGGCCACCAGGTTGTTAGCGGCCTGAAACTGCCGGATCGCAGACCTGGTTGCCGGGCCCATGATCCCATCGGGCTTGCCGGGCTCATAGCCCTTTTGCTGAAGGGCTTTCTGCAGGCTGATGATGTTGTCGCGGGACAGCGCTGGAGCATCCACGGGCGGAGGGTTCTGCAACTTGCCGGCACCGGCAATCCGGTCCGCCAGATGACCAACGGCTATGGCGTAGAACTCGGAGCGGTTCCAGCCCATGATCACGCGGAAGTTGTCATAGGCAAGGAACGCCGGGCCGCGATGTCCTGCGGGTACCACCAGGGCGGCATCAATCGGTTCACGGGCCAGGGCATTGCCAAAGGCATCGGTGATCCCCATTTCTCGCCATTCTTTCAGTGGCAGGCGACGCCCATCTGCCAGGGAATAGTCGAAATTCGCTGGCAGCAACACCTCACGCCCCCAACGATAGTCGCCATTCCAGTTCATGGATTCCAGGAACCTGCCGGCCGACATCATGGCGTCCGGCAGGCTGTTCCAGAGATCCCTCCGGCCATCGCCGTCGGCATCCACCGCGTGTTTCAGGAAGACGGTGGGCATGAACTGGACATGGCCCATGGCGCCGGCCCAGGAGCCTTCCATCTGGTCGGCCGGAATGGCGCCCTCGTCGATAATGCGCAGGGCGGCGATCAGCTGCTCGGTGAAGAAGGTGCTGCGGCGCGGATCGCAGGCCAGTGTTGTCAGGGAGCTGGGCACCGGCATCTTGCCGAAATAGCTGCCAAAATTGGTTTCCAGGCCCCAGAAGGCTACCAGATAGGGCGCAGGCACGCCGGTTTCCCGCGTGACTCTGGCCAGCAGCTCCTGGTGTTCCTTCAGAAGCTCACGGCCTTTGCTGACCCGGGCGTCGTTCACGCGCCGGTTCAGGTAATCGGCAAATGTGGTGGTGAACTCCGGTTGACGCCGATCCAGCTCGATCACCCGGGCCAGGTGCCTGACCTCGGACATCACCTCGCTGGCGGTCTTGCTGCTGACGCCGGCAGTAATGGCCTGCTCCTGAAGCCGTGCTTTGCATTCAGCAAAGCCTGCCGGCTCGGAATAAGCGCCGTCCTGGGCGAGAACAGGCAGTGACAGGAAAGAGAGAAAACCGGAAAACAACAAGCCGCTGGTCAGGCAGCCCTGGCGAAGAATCCTTGCAGGTCTGGTCAGCACACAAAACCTCTATCAGGCTGATGGTGGAATGATCCTGAGCCCATGTTAGCGCGTTTTCCAGCCGGAGAAACACTGTCCGGGGCCCGGTGGAGTGACAATTCTTTAACCTGCGGGTTCCCGGACTCTGTTGATTGTCGTCTTTTTGTTGCCGGCAGGTTTCTGGCGCGAGTCTTTGTTCTATAGTTGGACCATAGATTCGGGTTGTAGCTAGGGGAAGGTCTGAACCATGGCAATGCTGAAAGCGCTGGTCGTTGATGATGCCAGCTTTGTACGTGATCTGGTTAAACGAACCGTGCGCCAGCGTTTTCCGGTGATTGAGACAACCGATGCCCAGAATGGCCGTCGGGCCCAGTCGCTGATGTCGCGGACGGCGTTTGACCTGATCCTGTGCGATTGGGAGATGCCGGAAATGTCGGGACTGGAGTTGTTGCAGTGGATGCGCCAGCAGCCGCAATATGAAAACGTCCCGTTTATCATGATCACCAGTCGCGGCGACAAGGATCATGTGATTGAAGCGGTCAAGGGGGGCGTTTCCGAATACCTGGGCAAGCCGTTCAGTCCCGAGGGCTTGAGCAAAAAGATCATCAAGGTGATGGGCCGCAAACTGAAAGACGCCATGGATCGCAGTGGCAAGTCCATGGCCAGTCCGGCCGATGCGTTCAAGGAGTCGGCCAATCTGCTCACCCGCAAGCCGGACACCGTGGCGGATAGCCAAGCTGCTGCATCTCCTTCGTCACCTGCGCAGGCAGCCCCTGCCGCAACGCCCAAACAGACCCCGTCCCGCGGTTCCATGAGCATGGCTTCGGTACGCTTTGCGGAAAGCACCCTGAAATCGGTGGTCAAGGATATCAACCTGACCGAGGTGCGGGTGATTGCCAAGCGGGATCAGGTGTTTCCGGGCATTCTCGATCAGGCGGTGGTCGATATCGATACCGGCGAAGGCCAGATGGCCCGCCTCAATGGTTACGTGCACCAGTTGCAGGCGGTGGATAAACGCCAGGACACGGATTTTGTCAGCGTCACCATCCGTTTTGTCGATGAAGACCCGAAAAAGCTTGAGGACTTATCGAGGTTTGTCGCCCGTTTCCGTGCGGGTATGCGCTAGCCTTCCGCACTCTCCGGGATGCGTTCGACCAGTCGTTCCCGGGGGAAATGGCAGATAAATTCACTGCCCTCGCCAATCCGGCTGCGAATTTCCAGGTTGCCATCGTGGTTGAGCAATACGTGTTTGACGATTGCCAGGCCAAGGCCAGTGCCGCCGGTATCCTTATGGCGACTGGGATCGGCCCGGTAGAAGCGTTCCGTCAGGCGAGGTATGTGAACCGGATCAATGCCGATGCCGGTGTCCTTCACGGACAGGTGAGCGCCTTCCCGGTTTGTCGACCAGGATACGCTGATCTGGCCGTTTGCAGGCGTGTACTTCACGGCATTGAAAATCAGATTCGAAAACGCACTGCGTAGCTGGCTTTCATCGCCTTTGAGCAACCGGTGGTCGCCGATATGCACGGAAATCTCGTGCTGTTTTTCGCCACTGAGTGCCCGGGCGTCATGGCAGATCTGAGTCAGCAGTTGGTCCACGTCCGTGAGCGTGTCGTTCACCGTCTGTTCCCCGGTTTCGATCCGCGATAGCAGGATCAGGTCGGTTATCAGGGCTTCCATCCGGGATGACTGGGCGGCCATGGTGTTGATGGCGCGGCGCCACTTCGGGGGCAGGTCTTCAGCGTTGTCCACCAGGGTTTCCAGGTAACCGCTGATGACGGTCAGAGGCGTGCGCATCTCGTGGGAAACGTTACCGACGAAGTCCCGGCGCATCTGTTCGAGCTGGTACAGGCGGGTTACATCCTTGGCGACGATCAGGCGATCGTCATCACCGAACAGGCTGATCTGAATCTGCAGGTGGATGTGAGGCTTGGCCGGCGAATGTATTTCCAGGGGGTCCCGGTAATCGCGCGAATCGAAGTAGGTTTTGAACGCTGGCGTGCGGATCAGATTATGGATGTACTGCCCCTGGTCGGTATTTCGCCTAAAGCCCAGCAGGTATTCCGCGGAGCCGTTCCACCATTCCATGGCTCCCCGGGAGTCAGTCATGATCACACCATCGCGCATGGCGTTGGTGGACTCCTGCACCCGGTTTATCTGGGCTCTCAACCGGTCCTGGGTTCTCAGGTGGGTCTGATGCAGTTTGTGGAGATTGTCGAAGATGTCGCCCCAGAGCCCGATACTCTGGGGTGCTTCGTCGGTGGCGCTGGGGTTGGTCAGCCACTGGTAAAGGCGCCGGGCCTGAAGCAGCGTCCACCACAGGTAGACAATCAGACCAAAGGTCAGGCCGTAGACAGGCTCTCCGAAGTAAAGGCCAACCAGGGTGGAGCCAATCAGGCCACCGATAATGTAGCGCAGGTATCGCGACCAGTTGTGCTGCATCAAAAACTGCCTTGTGTCCGTTCCGGGGCCGATGCTCAGCTGGCCGGAGTTACTTACGCGGCTCTGGTCGAGAAACGATAGCCGGTTCCCCGTACCGTCTGGATCAGGTGGTCGTACTTGTCGCCGAGCGCCTTGCGGAGCCGGCGGATGTGAACATCGACTGTCCGTTCCTCAACGTAGACGTTGCCACCCCAAACCTGGTCCAGAAGCTGGGAGCGAGTATATACCCGTTCCTGGTGGGTCATGAAGAACTGTAGCAGTCTGTATTCGGTGGGGCCCATGGTAAGGGCACCCTCCTGGGTGGTGACGCGATGACCGACCGGGTCCAGGGTCAGGCCTTCCACTTCAATCGGGCTGTCTACGCCCGGTGGCGTTGCACGACGCAGGACCGCTTTCAGACGGGCAACCAGCTCCCGGGGGCTGAAGGGTTTGGTGATGTAATCGTCGGCACCCACCTCCAGACCCTGGATCTTGTTGTCTTCCTCAACCTTGGCGGTGAGCATGATAATGGGAATATCGGCCGTCGCTTCCTCTTTCTTCAGGCGACGTGCCAGTTCCACGCCACTGGTGCCGGGTAGCATCCAGTCGAGGAGCACGAGATCCGGTTGTTTGTCGACAATCAGGGCATGGGCTTCCCGGGCATCCTCTGCCTCCAGATAGTCATAATCTGCCATTTCGAGGGCCACGGCGATCATCTCGCGAATCGGTGCCTCGTCATCGACGATCAGGACAGTTTTTCCATTCATGGGCGTTAACCTGTGTCAGACCTTGATTTGTTGCTGCCTCATTACAACGCTCAAGTGTTACAAGTATATGACAGGTTCAGTTGACCATGAGATCAATCACCAGGCCCACAAAAACCGCAAAGCCGGCCCAGTTATTATTGAGAAACGCCTTGAAGCAACCCTCACGTTCCCGTTCCCGCGCCAGGTACTGGTGGTACACGAACAGGCAGGCCATGGCCACAACACCCAGGTAATAGAAAGTGCCCAGTTCAGCGCGGTGCCCTACCATGATCAGTATCAGCACCACCATGCCCTGCAGCATGGCAATGATCGCTTTATCGGCATCGCCAAACAGGATGGCCGTAGATTTGATGCCCACTTTCAGGTCGTCGTCACGGTCCACCATGGCATAGAGCGTGTCGTAGGCCACGGTCCAGAGCACGTTCGCGGTGAAGAGCAGCCACGTGAGCTGGCTCAGCTCCCCCGCTTCCGCCGCCCAGGCCATGGGAATGGCCCAGGAAAAAGCTGCGCCGAGGAACAGCTGGGGTAAATGGGTGTAGCGCTTCATGAACGGGTAGATAAACGCCAGCAGCGCACCGCCGAAGGAGAGATACAGAGTCAGCGGGTTGGTGAACAGAACCACCATCAGGAAGGAAACCAGGCACAAGCCGGCGAACAGCGCCACCGCTTCCCAGGGTTTGACCCGGCCGGCGGTCAGGGGGCGATCCTTGGTGCGTTTGACGTGCTTGTCCCAGTCCCGGTCGGCGAAATCGTTGATGGCGCAGCCGGCCGCACGCATGAAGAAGACGCCCAGGGTGAACACAATAACGTTGCCAAGCCCAGGGCTACCATCACCGGCCAGCCAGAGCGCCCAGTAGGTTGGCCACAGCAGGAGCAGGGTGCCGATCGGGCGGTCGATTCTCAGCAGGCTGGCATAATCGGCCAACCGGCGCTGGATAGGTTCTGGCACAACATCAGGCAGCATGGCGGGCGTCCGTCTGGTGTTCTGGGAATTGAATGAGAACAGCGATTATAGCCAGTCGCAGGAGGCCGGTTAAAGCGTGCTTCGCTGAAACAGGGCTGGCAGCAGGTATTCACCAACCAGCAGGGAGCTGTTGTGGCCGCTGAACAGGGAGCGACGGGCCAGTTCCGGCTGGCCGGGCAGTGCCGGGTTGCAGAGCCCGGTTTCCAGTGGTCCCCGTTGCCAATGGGGGCTTGTGAACAGGTAGGCGCCCAACGGCCGGTTTCCCAGGTGCAGCAGTCGTCGGCCCTCACCTTCCAGGCAGTTCAGGGGAATGACCGTTCTGGCCAAAACCCAGGGCTGGTTATCACCACACAGGCTGACTTCCCGTATCCACGCGAACTGCCGGTGTGGAATGCCAAGATGTCGGGCCTCTTCCTGTGTGGGCGTTGCAAAACCCTCGCGGCGGACCTCAACGTGAAAGGAGCGGCTGCATTGTTTCTGCAGGGCCCGGGTAAATGAGCCCTCAACCTGCAGCCAGTACCGGGCGGGCCCATGCACTTTCGGATTTCGGAGGCCGGCAGCCGTCAGCGATTGGTACCAGTCCGTCGGAGGTATGGTCAGGCGGCTGTCGATGTCAGAGTCCCTTGACAGCATAGATGCCAGGCGCGTTACGCCAGTAGCCCTTGTAGTCCATGCCGTAGCCGAACAGGAAGCGGTCTTCCACTTCCAGGCCGGTGAAATCGGCTTTCAGATCCGGGCGGGCTTTGCGGTCGTGTTGCTTGTCGACAAGGACCGCCGTGAGTACTTCACGGGCGCCGTGGGCGCGGCAGTAGTCGGCGATGGCGCACAGGGTGGTGCCCTCATCAAGAATGTCATCGACAATCAGGATGGTACGGCCGTTCATGTCGGCCTCGGGCTGTAACTTCCACTCAAGGATGCCGCCTGTGGTTTCCTGACGATAACGGGTGGCGTGCAGGTATTCGGCCTGGACCGGAAACCGGAGTCTGGGAAGCAGTTGTCCGGTAAGGATAAGTCCGCCATTCATCACACAGAATAGCAGGGGGTTGCTGTCTTTCAGGCGGGCGGTAATATCGTCGGCCAGGTTGCCGATTGCAGTCTGTACCTGCTGTTCATCGACCAGGCAGTCGGCCTCGGCCATTACCTGGTTCATTTCGGCGACGGTATCGGTCATATCGGTCGGTCCTGTCGTAAAACCGGCGATTATACCGGAGAGGGGCGGCAGAAGGGAGGGGCGGCTTCTGTTGTCAGATCTGTAATTGTGGCTATTGGCAGAAAACCCCCGGCGGGGCCGTCGGTATTGGCATTGGTCAATTCCGGAGCGATGGGTATGATGGCCTGATTCGACAGTTGTTCGTATCTGTTATGCGAACTAAACACTTGCGTGCATGATTGTCCGACAATTATTATTGCGCCCGACTGATTTTTTGGAGAAAACCTATGAAGAAGTGGCAGTGCGTGGTTTGTGGCCTGATTTACGATGAGGCCGAGGGCTGGCCCGAGGACGGCATTGAGCCTGGTACCAAGTGGGAAGATGTACCGGAAGACTGGGTCTGTCCCGATTGCGGTGTCGGTAAGGAAGACTTCGAGATGATCGAGATCGGCTGATCTTGACCGGCGCGCGGCAGGTGAAATCTGCCAGGGTTCGTTAAATACAGGAATGCGGTTATGACTGAACAGGCCCCCATCATCATCGTTGGTACCGGGTTGTCCGGCTATTCGCTGGCACGGGAAATCCGCAAGCAGGACAAGGAGTCACCGGTTCTGATGGTGACCGCCGACGATGGCGTGAGTTATTCAAAGCCCATGTTGTCCACCGGCTTTACCAAGGGGAAGGATGCCGACGGGCTGGCCCAGGGCGCGACCGACGCCATGGCAGAGCAGTTGAACGTCCGGATCCGCACCTTTGCCACGGTTACCGGCATTGATACCGACGCCCACGAACTGATTCTCGGTGATGAACGCCTTGCCTACAGCAAGCTGGTCCTCGCCTGGGGTGCCGATGTAATCCGGCTTAGCCTCGACGGGGATGCTCAGGAGCATGTGTTCTCTATCAATGACCTGATGGATTATCGCGCCTTCCGGGAAGCCCTGGGCGAGGGTAAGCGGGTGGCGATCATGGGGGCCGGTCTGATCGGTTGTGAGTTTGCCAACGACCTTCGCAACGGCGGTTATGACGTTGAGGTAATTGCACCCTCCGAGGAGGTGATGCCCGGATTGCTACCGGAGGCTGCGGCCAGCGCTGTCCAGCAGGAGCTGGAGAATCTGGGGGTTGGCTTTCACCTGGGTACCGTGGTTGAACGGGTGGACCGCCAGGGTAATGGTGTCAGTCTTACCCTGGCCAATGGCGAAGTTCTCGAGGCAGATCTGGTACTGTCCGCCGTCGGCCTGCGTCCCAGGACCGATCTGGCCCGGGCTGCCGGGCTCGAGACGTCCCGTGGCATCGTCGTCAATCGCGCTCTGGAGACCTCGGCACCGGATGTCTACGCACTCGGCGACTGCGCCGAAGTGGACGGACACGTCCTGCTGTATGTGTTGCCGCTGATGGCCTGTTCCCGGGCGCTTGCCAAAACGCTGCTGGGTGAGCGCACTGAAGTGAGCTACGGCACCATGCCGGTGATGATCAAAACCCCCTGTTGTCCCACGGCGGTTTGCCCGCCACCCTCGGAGGCCGAGGGCAGCTGGGAGGTGGAGCAGGATGGCACCAGCGTCAAGGCACTGTTCAAGAGCCCCGGTGGCGATGTCCTTGGATTTGCGGTGACCGGCAGCTTTGCCATGGAAAAGCAGGCCCTCTCGAAGGAAGTGCCACCGATACACAGCTGACTCTCCCGTTCCATGCGACAGCCCCGTTCCCACGGGGCTGTTTTATAATGACCGATCACGGCTTTCCGTTGCGAAATTTCGCCGCTTGCGGTAGAAAACTCCTTCGTGTGCTAACGAAATCACAGGAGCAGGCATGCTTGAGGTAACCAAGAGACTGGTGGAGTTGCTGGATCTCTCGCCCATCGGTGACGATCATTTCCAGGGTGACAGTGAGGATCTGGGCTTTCCCAACGTGTTTGGCGGCCAGGTGCTCGGCCAGGCGTTGATGGCGGCCAGCCGGACGGTCGAAGGTCGCCTGTGTCACTCCCTCCATGCCTATTTTCTGCGCCCTGGTAACCAGAGCATGCCCATCGACTACGAGGTCCAGCGCGTCCGCGATGGTGGCAGTTTCTCGGTACGTCGGGTGATTGCCCGTCAGGATGGCAAGGAAATCCTGACCGGGTCGATGTCGTTTCAGGTGGCCGAGGAGGGTTTCGAGCATCAGCTGACCATGCCGGATGCGCCGGACCCGGAAACACTGCGCTCGGAACAGGAGTGGGGCGAACTGCTGGCCCCCCAGGTGCCGGAAAAAATGCGGCCGATCCTGACCCGCGACCGCCCAATCGAGATTCGGCCGGTGAACCCGGTCAACCCCCTGAAGCCGGAGAAGCGCCCGCCCCATAAACAGAGCTGGTTCCGCGCACAGGGGCATCTTCCCGACGATCCCGTGCTGCACCGCTGCCTGCTGACCTATGCATCGGATTTCCAGTTTCTCGGCACTTCACTGAACCCACACGGCCTGACCTTCATGAGTAAGGGGCTGCAGGTGGCCAGCCTGGATCACGCGATCTGGTTCCACCGGGATTTCCGCATGGACGAATGGCTGCTGTACGACAAGGACAGCCCCAGCGCGTCGGCCGGGCGGGGTTTCAATCGCGGTAATTTCTTCAATCAGGAGGGGGTGCTGGTGGCATCCACCACCCAGGAAGCGCTGATCCGACAGAGGTCCTAGCCAGTCACCCCAGCTTGCGCCGCTCGGGCTGTTGTTGACTGCGCTCCAGCCACTCCAACAGTTCATCAAACGGCAGCGGCGGCGTCAGCAGATAGCCCTGGATCATGTCGCAGCCCATGTCCCGGAGCAGATTGGCTGTGACGTCATCCTCCACGCCTTCTGCCACCACCTGGTAGCCCAGGCTGTGGCACATTTCAATGGTGGTCTGGACAATCACACGGTCTTCCGCCTCGGTGGTGAGCTCGGTAACCAGTGAACGATCGATCTTGATCTCGCTTGCGGGCAACTGCTTGATATAGGACAGGGAGGAATACCCGGAGCCGAAGTCATCGATTGATACCGGGATACCCGTGGCGCTCAGAGAGTTGAGGGCTTTCAGAGAGTTGCCCGGGTCCTGCATCATGGAGGTTTCGGTTACTTCGAAAATAATGGCGCCCTGATGGCTGTGATAGCTGTTCATCAAACGTTGAACGAAAATGGGAAAGTCCGGTTCCCGCAGGTTGTTGGGCGAGATGTTGATGGATATGTTCATAGGCCAGCCACGATCCAGCAACCGTGAACGCAGCTCCAGTGATTGCTCGAGTACCCACCGGGTCAGCGGTTTGATCAGGCCCGTCTGTTCCGCAAGGGTAATTATCTCATCGGCGCGGATCGGTTTCGCCCGGCCAGGCCAGCGAATCAGAACCTCAACTCCGACAATCCGACCTGTCTTCAGGCTCTGCTTGGGCTGCATGAACAGGACAAGCTCGTTGGTGTTCAGGGCGTGTCGCAGCTCCGACACCATGGTCAGCCGGTCGGCACTGTAAGAGTCTTTTTTGGATTTGTAATAGGCAATACCCCGCTCTCGCGCGGAATCCGAACCTTCGGCGATCACGGCACGGCGTATCAGGGTGTTGGCATCCGTGCCGTGTTCCGGAAAGATGGCCACCCCAAGCCTTGGGTCCAGGGGAATCTGCATACCCAGATAGTCTATCGGGTAACGTATGCCTTCCAGTGCCTTGAGAATGGCCCTGGGCACGGCGCCTGTGGCATCGGCGTCGACAATGAATGCAAAGGTCTGAGGATCCAGTGATGCCAGGTAAAAATTGCGCTGGTCACTCTGTTCCACCGGCAGGGTGCCCGGAAGCTCACGCGCAACGGCATTGTAATGCTTGGATGCCAGCTCCAGAATCCGGTCACTGTTGCGATGCCCCAGGGTTTTGGTGACCGATTGCAAATTGTTCAGGTGGATGACCGCAATGCCATAGCGTCGCTCAGGGCTGCGAATCATCAGATCATTCAGCATCATCTCTAGACTGCCCCGGTTGGGAAGGCCGGTGAGGGGGTTGTGCAATGCATGATCCATCAGCTTCAGCTCTGCTGACCGCCGTGCCGCCAGAGCCTTCAGTTCCGCTTCCCGCGCCTCGACCTTGTCCTGCCGTTCCTGATAAAGCCGTGCCGCCAGGGCCAGGGTTAGCAGAATGGCTTCCAGTGCCGATCCGATCTGCATACCGTAAGTGGTCACAAAATTGTTGGGCAGCAAACCGTACTTGTTAGCCGCCGTAATCGCGCTGCCCAGAGTCAATGCGGCCCAGGCCACGGTGTAATAGCCGGCCTGCGGGTTTCCCTTCCACCATTGCACCGGCCCCAGCACAGTGAGCAGCAGACAACTGGGTATTGCCAGGGCCACGGTCAGGCGACTGCCAGTGCTGTAGTCCAGGAAGAATGTCATAAGCCCGACCACTGCATTCACGGAAACCATGAACACCACGAGCCGGTTCAGAACGGGGCCGGTGGCTTCAAGCTTCAGGAACGAACGGGAAAAAATGAGCGTGAACAGCAGAGAGAAGGGTACCGCCAGCAACATGATCTGATTCTGTAGTGCGGGACTCTGGGGCCAGAGAAACTGAAATGTAGTCCCGTTCAAGCTGCCAATCAGCAGGAGATAGCCCAGTGTCGACAGAACGTAGAGAAGGTATACCGGCTCTCGCAGCGCGGCAAAAATAAACAGATTGAAGAAAATGACGGTGATCAGGATGCCATAGTAGACCGCATGCATCTGGTCTTCCGTGGATGAATGCTCGAAAAACGCCTGGGCGTTCCAGAGTCGAACCGGAATCTGCATGGCACCGTCTGTGCGTACCTCAAGCAATATCTCATACTCGCTGGCAATGCTCTGTTCGAAAGGGAACAGGAAATGACGGTGTAGTATCGGGCGCTGGTTAAAGGGAACGTGATCGCCGGTTTCCACGCGCTGTGCGATCCGACCGTTCTCAAGCAGGAAAAAGGTCAGCTCGTCCAGTTGTGAGTAACGAACTTCCAGCAGATTGATGGTCGCAGGTTGGCCCACCGGAAACCGCAGCCAGACGATGTCCTGGATATAGCCAAAATTCGGACTTTCTTCCTCGAGCGTTTGCCAGTCGTCGGAAGCCAGCGCTTCACTGGCTGTCAGCTTGTTATCGGTGGCGGTACGCAGATACTCGATCTGCGGAACATAGGAAACCTCAGCCCCGAGGGATGGGGCGGCCAGACCCGATAACAGCAGAAGCGTTATCAGTAAACGAAGCCAGTAAATGGATGCCACGTCGTACCGTTTAATTGTCGTTGTCCAGACGAGTATGGCGTGTCGCCTTTGGCGGCTCAAGTCACCGGTGGGCCCTGTTTGGCAAATTTTTGTAGCCGTGGCTCATACCTGCTGCAGCCATGACTGGACCCAGGGCAGTGCTTCGGTTTCCGGCTCCATGGTTTCGAGTGCATCAATCCGAAGCGTGTCTCCAACCTTGCGGGCGGCAGTCTCGTACAGAGCTTCCTCAATCAGGTCGCCGGCGCCACAGAAGGTATCACCGTAGGAACTGTCGCCCAGCACAATAATGCCAAATGGCCGGCCCGGCTGCTGGGGCAGTTGATCCCGAAGGTCCAGGTAGAAGGGCAACAGGTTCGCCGGCAGTTCGCCCTGCCCGGTTGTAGAGGTGCACACCAGAAGTGGATCATCGTTCGAGGTGATGTCATCCAGCGCCGGATTCTCCAGCACCGTCACGTGGTGTCCCTCTTTTTCCAGTTCCTTTTTGATGGTTCTGGCCGTCAGGAGTGCGCCACCGTAGACGCTGCCCACCAGGATTCTGAGTGATGTCATAGGTTACCTGTTCGCTGCCATGGAAATGACGTTACGGTTGTTCAGTGGCGCTCGATCATAGCGGGAGTAATATGCTGCCTCAAGGCGAGAGGCTGGCGGAAGTCCCGCTTTCCTGGCTTCGAACCCGCGGTGCTATCTGGTTGCGCCCGGCTTCCTTGGCGTTGTAAAGGTTCAGGTCGGCCTGTTTTAGCAGATCGTCGAGGGAGCGGGCCTTGGCAATGGAGCAGACACCGGCACTGATGGTCACAGGCAAGGCCTGGTCCCGGAACCGGAACGGATGGCGGGCAACCTGGGACCGTAAGCGTTCAGCCAGCGTCAGGGCCTGGAGCAGGGAAGTGTCCGGCAACAAGACCAGAAACTCTTCACCACCCCATCGGGCCGCGACATCCGCCTGGCGAATCACGGTTCGCATCAATTCGGCGAACTCCCGGAGTACATGGTCGCCAGCGTCGTGTCCGAACCGATCGTTGATCTGTTTGAAAAGGTCCAGATCGATGAGGGCAATGGAAAAATGGTGGCCGGAACGTTGGTAACGGGAAAACTCCATGCTGAGGCGGTTCTGCATTTCACGGCGATTGGCCAGCCCGGTGAGGTCATCGGTGCGGGCGGCGTGCTCGTGGGTTTCGGCAAGGATCAGAAGCTCGTTGCGTGCTTTCAGTCGGCTGGCCTCAAGGACGAAACAGAAAATCGATTCGAAGGTCAGGGCCGCAAAAAAACGGATCTTGAAATCCATGCTGTATTCCGCTGAGACCAGGGGCAACCCCGGAAACTGGAATACCACGACGGCAATCAGGTAACAGAACAGCAGGACGGCCGTGCCGGTTTTGAGATCGGTCAGGTAAAACAGCAGAGGGGGGAAGACATAAAACCAGAGTGGCCCGGTGTTGCTCTCGCCGCCGGAGGCAATCAGGTAGGTAAACAGCAGGCCGACAATTACGATCATCCCGGCTTTCTGGCGCGCACGGTTTCCGGTGCTGGCGAAGTACAGCATATTCAGCGCGATCAGGCCGATGAATGACCAGAGCACCCAGGCATGGGTCAAGTGCCCGGCAAACCAGGCCTTGGTTCCGATGCCAATAAGAAAAACGATAGCGGTTGCCGAGAGCCAGGTAAGCAGTCGCGAAACCTGGCCGTCTTCCCGCTCGCCGGCAGCCAGCTGTCCGGAGGAGGGTGAATGGGGCATGGGGACCTTTTTTTGCTGTTTTTGTAATTTTGACGCTTATTTTTGGAATTATGAGTCAATTTAATGGGTTTTTGCACTCCAGTCTGTGATGTGTTTAGTCTGTGTGAATTGTGACCGTTTTATTTCATTTTCATGTCAAAAATTTTATAGTTGCCGCGCGACTGAGGTCGCCCCCAATCCTCACAGACTAAACGAGACCTGATCTGTTATGGCCCGTTCGAGCGGATACCTGGATACCCTTCTTACCAGCCCTACCACGGAACGATACAGGGTCGGCATCAGCCTGCTTTTTTTACTTGGCGTATGGTTGACTGTCGGATCATTCAGTCAGGGAATGCCCAACAGTATGCTGCTGATGGCCGCTGCGGTGATTGGCGGATACATGGCGATCAATATTGGCGCCAATGACGTTGCCAATAACGTGGGCCCTGCCGTGGGCTCCGGGGCCTTGTCCCTGGGTGCGGCTGTCGTTATCGCCGCAATTTTTGAAGCCGGTGGTGCGATTATTGCGGGCGGTGACGTGGTGTCCACCATCAAGGGCGGCATCATCGATCCCTCCAATCTGGAAGACGGTCGGGCTTTTGTCTGGCTGATGACAGCCGCCTTGCTGGCGGGCGCCCTCTGGCTGAACCTGGCCACCTGGATGGGTGCGCCGGTGTCCACCACCCACTCCATCGTTGGCGGCGTTCTGGGCGCCGGTATTGCTGCCGGTGGCTGGGGGATCGCCGACTGGGCGGTCATGGGCAAGATCGCCGCAAGCTGGGTGATTTCGCCTGTCCTCGGTGGTGCTCTGGCCGCCCTGTTCCTGTTTGCGATCAAGAAAACGGTGCTCTACAGGAGGGAGGTCATTCCGGCGGCCAGAACCTTTGTGCCCTGGCTGGTGGCGATCATGGCCTGGGCCTTTGGCACCTATCTCATGATCAAGGGCGTCAAGAAGATCGTGAAAGTCGATTTTCTTGAGGCTACGCTCATCGGCCTTGCCACGGCTGCCGTGGTCTTTTTCATCATGCGTACCCTGGTGGGGCGCATGGCATCGACCATGGAGAACAGTTCGGCGGGCGTGAATACCCTGTTCACCTGGCCTTTGATCTTTGCTGCAGCTCTGCTGAGCTTTGCTCACGGAGCTAACGACGTCGCCAATGCCATTGGTCCGCTGGCGGCGATCAACGATGCCCTGTCCGCGAATTCTGTGGTGACTTCCGCCAGTATCCCGATGTGGGTGATGATGGTGGGTGCGTTGGGCCTGGCTGTTGGCCTGATGCTGTTTGGGCCGCGATTGATCAAGACCGTTGGCAGTGAGATCACCGAACTGGATAAGACCCGGGCCTTCTGTATTGCCCTGTCGGCAGCACTCACGGTGATTCTTGCGTCCCAGTTGGGCTTGCCGGTCAGCTCCACCCATATTGCCATAGGTGGCGTGTTCGGCGTTGGCTTCCTCCGTGAGTACCTGAAGTCCAACTATGCAACCCAGTTGCACAAGATCATGGAGCACCATGATCCGGCAGAGCAGGAGCGTCTCAAGCCTTTCCTGGATGATTTCCGCAATGCCTCGGTTGAGGAGATGGAGAATCTGCTCAAGCAGGCCAAGAAGAAAAAGCAGGTACCCCTGTCCAAGTCGGAGCGCAAGCGCCTGAAGAAGATTTACCGCGAAGAGATGGTCAAGCGTTCGCACCTTGTGCGAATTGCTGCGGCCTGGATCATTACGGTGCCTGCATCTGCCATCATGGCGGCGACGCTGTTCTTTACGCTCCGGGGCTTGTTGATCTGACCGGGCTGGTTGTATAAACCGAGTTTGGTCATACTATCTTTCAAAAGGGGTGTTTCACCCCGCAAGCCTATTTGTCCATGGAGTGAAGTATGAGTTCATCCGTTGAGAGCCGTCAGGCGAAGATGATTGATGAGCTGAGGACCTTTATCAAGAAGGTTCTGAGCGATCCGACTATTGCCGTAAAATCCATGGAGATCGCTCGCAAGCATCGCGGTCAGCCGAATGCCGAGGAGCTGATTGCACAGGAGATCAGTGCCAGCACCAACATCCGGATTCCGGAGAACTGGAGTGAAGCGGACAAGATGTTCCTGGATATCATCCACGATGTGCTGGATGATGAAGAGGCGCTTTACTGATCTAATCCAGGCTCTTGGCCTGAAAGCTCGGGGAGGAGTTGGCTGGCGGGACGTTTCAAAAACACGCTGTGAATCCCCCTCCGGGGTCCAGCCAGCAATCCTAGATTGCTGTCGTTCAGCTATCGCATGAAGCTTCGCTTCATCAGCGCTCTGTTTCACCCCTGTACGCTTGGCTCCGCCATCCCTGGCTCCGCACAGTTTTTGAAACGTCCCCCCAGCCGACTCTTCAGGCTCCAGTGTTTCCCGCCGTACTCAAGCCTGTTTGGCGTTTGGCGTTGCCTGCTTCAATACCGCATCCGCCATCTGGTGCAGGATGCTGATCTCATCCTCGATACCCTCATCCCGGGACAACTCTCTCTGTTCCGAAAGGATGTCCGCCAGGATTTCTTTGGTGGTCAGCGGGTTGGCCAGTACCACCCGGAACACGATGCACGGGAAGTTGAAGTAACGGGCCGGTTCCAGGCGCGTCCGTGACACGAATGCCTTGCCCCGTTCCCGCTGGGTTTTCTGAATGAACTTGGTGATCCGGTTCAGGCAGGTGTTGAGCTTTTCCGCCTGTAGGGGGTCGGCAATCGCCAGGGCTTCCTGGACGTTTTCCGGGCAGTAGCGGTAGGTCAGGATGTTCAGTTCGGGCCTGGTGACCAGTTCGAAATCCGATTCGGCTTCGATCATGTCCGCGAAGGTCTTGGCTTTGTCGATGCCCTGGTCGATCAGGATCTCGTAGCCTTCCCGGGCCAGGATTTTCAGGCCGGAGTGGATCAGCATGGACATGCCCGGCCGCGAGCCCTCAAGGGTGGTGCTGCCGAGATCCCGGGAGCCTTTCCGGATGATGTACTGGGCGTGGTGTTCAACGGCACTGGCGAGGCTCGGGTCGCGGAATACCACCAAGCCAACGCCCATGGGGACGTAGAGCTGTTTGTGGGCGTCGAAAGTGACGGAGTCTGCCTTCTCGATACCGCGCAGCAGGTGTTTGTAGGTGCGGGAGAACAGGGTCGGCCCGCCCCAGGCGGCGTCCACGTGGAAGTGGGCGCCGAATTCCCGGGCGATGTCGGCCATGGCATCCAGGGGGTCGACGTTGCCGGTTTCGGTGGTGCCGGCCACGCCGCAGATGGCCATGACTTTGATCTTCTGACGCTGCAGTTCCAGGCATTTGTCCCGCAGGGCATCGGTGTTGATGCGGTTTTCGTCGTCGGTATCCACCGGTATCAGGGACTCGCGGCCCAGGCCGAGTACGTCGGCGGCTTTGCGCAGGGAATAATGGCCGCGGCGCGAGACAACGATGGCGGCGCCTTCGTAGCCGTAGTATTTCAGCGCGCGGAACAGGCCTTCCTGGTGCAGACCCCGGAAGCTGCCTTCCGCGGGGAACGCCCGGTTGCGGGCAACCCACAGGGCGGTGAGGTTTGCGACCGTGCCGCCGGAGCACATGGCCCCCAGGGCGTAACGGGGGTCGTGCATCCACTTGCGGTAGAAGGCGCCGTCTTCCTGGTATACCAGGCGGTGGATCATGCCCAGTACCTGGCGTTCCATGGGCGTGAAGGCCTTGGAGGTTTCGGTTTTGACCAGGTTCTGGTTCAGGGCAATCATGATCTTTGACAGCGGCAGCATGAAGTACGGCAGCGCTGAGGTCATGTGCCCGATAAAGGCCGGCGACGCAGTGTGAACGGAGTTGGCCACCAGTTTGTCGAGCAGGAACTGGGCCTGCTCAGACACGAAGACAGGCTTCTCGGGGATGCTGTAATCGGAGAAGTCTTTCTCCACATCCGAGAGATCCCGCTCAACCGCTACGATGTGCTCCTGCAGAAAGCCTGCAAGATTGCTGGAGATGTTCTGGTCAATCCGGCTCAGCGTCGATTCCGGCGCCTCAGGCACCGTGAATACGCGATACATGGCCTCTACCGAAGCCTGGGCGGATTTTTTCTTTCCGGTCATAGGTGCCACTCACACTCAGTGGTCATCCGAAGGGCCGGTTCCGGATGCCCTGCGGATACGGCCGGCATTCATGTCCGGCATTGGTTTCTGGTCACCCGCCGCTGGCAGGCGCACTGGCATCCCTGAGGGGGCGTAGTATACGGCCTGACAACGGGTTACGCCACACGGCTGCTGCCCGGGATTTTCCGGTCAGAGTATCTCCCGGTGTATATCCAGTATGGCAGCATCCACGCGTTCTTCGATGGCTTTTTCGATCTGGTCGAGGCGTTGGGTGATCTGTTGGGATGAGGTGCCAAGGGCCGCAATGGTCCAGGTGGCGCAGTCGAGGGCCTCCTGGTCGGCGGTTTCGGCGACGGCCAGGTCGGGCTCTTTGCCCCAGACGGCCTTCAGGGCGGTGAAGACTTTGCGCTTGGCTTTGAGGTCGTCGCAGCCGTAAAGCTGGAAGTGCAGGGTCAGCACGCCCACGTGGGGGGTGATGACTGGCTGCTGGAGAGCGTGGCCTTCCCGCAGGAGTTTTCTGAGTGCTTCAGACATAGACTTGGGTGCAGGAACCGGCGGGGAACTCCTTTCCAAAACACGCTGTGAATACGTCCTTGTACGCTCTGCTCCGCCATCCATGGCTCCGCAAGGTTTTGGAAAGGAGTTCCCCGCCGGTTCTCGATCTCTCAGTTGGATTCTGTTGTGTCTAGCCTACTACAGGCGTCGCCCGTTTGATAATGGCTGCCGGATCGGTGCCCGAGGGCAGGTTGCCGTAGTTCATCCCGCCATTGGACTGCAGGCGAGAGGCGCAGAAGGCGTCGGCGACGGCGGCATCCGAGTGTCGCAGCAGCAGGGAGCCCTGCAGGGCCAGGGCCATGCGGTCGACGAGGTTTCGGGCGCGGTACTGGAAATCGCTGATGTCGGCGAAGTCGTGTTGTAGCTGGGCCAGGAACTGGTCGAAGCGGCGGTCGGCGCCTTTGGCTTCGGCGGCTTCCTTGAAGAAGGCGTCGAGGGTGTCGGGCTCTTTTTGCAGGGCGCGCAGGGTGTCGAGGCACTGGACGTTGCCGCTGCCTTCCCAGATGGCGTTGACCGGCGATTCCCGGAACAGCCGGGGCATGATGCAGTCTTCCATCACGCCGCTGCCGCCGATGCATTCCATGGCCTCGTAGGCATGGTTCGGTGTGCGCTTGCAGATCCAGTATTTGCCGACGGGGGTGGCCAGGCGTGCCAGCAGACGTTCGTGTTCCTTATCCTGGTTGTCCAGGGCGCGGGCGATGCGCATGGTGTAGGCCAGCGCCGCTTCGCTTTCCAGGGCCAGGTCGGCCAGGACGTTCTGCATCAGGGGCTGGTCGACCAGGCGGGCGCCAAAGGCGCTGCGGTGTCGGCAGTGGTGGCTGGCCTGGGCGATGGCCTGGCGCATGCCGGCGGAGCTGCCGATCATGCAGTCGAAGCGGGTCATGGCAACCATTTCAATGATGGTGGGGACACCACGGCCTTCCTCGCCAACCATCCAGGCCAGTGCGCCCCGCAGTTCGGCTTCGCTGGAGGCGTTGGCGACGTTGCCCATCTTGTTCTTCAGACGCTGGACCTGCCAGGGATTCTTGGTGCCGTCCGGGCGCCAGCGGGGCATCAGGAAGCAGGACAGGCCTCCCTGTGTCTGGGCCAGCACCAGAAAGGCGTCGCACATCGGGGCAGAAACGAACCATTTGTGGCCCACCAGCTCATAGGCCTGGCCGGGGCCGCCAGTGCCGATCGGATAGGCTCTGGTGCTGTTGGCGCGAACGTCGCTGCCGCCCTGCTTCTCGGTCATAGCCATGCCGATGGTAACCGAGGTTTTCTGGTTGTCCGGCAGGTTGCGGGGATCGTAGCTGTCGGCCAGTATCCGGGCTTCCCAGTCCGCCGCCAGCTCAGGTTGTTTCCGGATCGACGGGATGGCGGCGAAGGTCATGGTCACGGGGCAGCAGTGGGCGGCCTCCACCTGGGAGTGCATGTAGTACTTGGCGGCGCGGGCAACATGTGCACCCTGTCCTGGATGGCTCCAGGGGCTGCTGTGCAGGCCGTTGTCGAAGGCGATGCGCATCAGCTCGTGGTAGGCCGGATGGAAGTCCACTTCATCAATCCGGTGGCCGTAGCGGTCGTGGGTATTGAACACCGGTTTGTTGGCGTTGGCGTGAAACCCCAGGTCGATGGTTTCCGCTGCTCCGGCCAGAGCTCCGAATGCCTTGAGATCCTCGGCTGCCTTGCCGGCACCTTCCCGGAGGGCTGCTTCCTGCAGGGCGATATCCTGCTCGAACAGGTTGTAGTTCTCCAGAGCCGGAGGCTGGTTGAAGACCTCGTGGGTGCTGGCCAGGTAGCGATCTTCCTGGTCTTTTAGTGGCATCTCTGGCTGGGGCTGCCGCGCGTTCATAGCTACCTCCTGGTGCCGGTCAACCCCTGCATGCAAAAGCGAATGATGGAATTGACCAGCGGGTCATTGTTGTCTTCTTTTGCGCTGTTCGCCTGGCTGGTCTGTGTGGGTGACAGTGGGCCAACCAGGCTTTCCGCGATGGCGCCGACCAGGCATGTACTGCTCTGGAGAGCGTCCTGATCCGGGATGCATCCTTCTTCAATGCCTTCGCGGATCGCTTTCTCAAACAGGTTGGCGTAGGCCTTGCGATACGCCAGCCTTTCTTCCTCAACTTTCGGGTCTACCGGCTCGGCGATCAGCGACCAGGCCATTTGCGGGCCTTTCAGTGCCCGTTCGGCGAACTGTCTGAGTGCCCGTTCCAGTCGTTCAGCTGCGTTCCCGGGGGAGCCAAGGGCCTCGGCAACCTTGTCGACTTCCCGCTGGGTTGCCAACCGGAAAATTTCCGCGAACAGGTCCTCTCTGGACTCGAAATGCCGGTAAATAGTTCCTGTGGCAACGCCGGCCAAACCGGCTATCCGGGTGATGCGGGCGCTTCTGAAGCCGCCCTCGGCCACGCACTGATAAGTGCACTCCACGATTCGTTTTCGCGCCTCGGCTTTACGCTGGCGCATTTTTTCCGTTTCTCGATAGGCCATTCCGGCTCCCTACAAGTAGTGAATCATTATTCATTCTTTGTGTCAATTTTTTTGACCTACTGACGAATGTAAAATTTCCGCATGCAATTCAATTGGTTGTCAATGTTTACAAAAAATTACAAAAAAGACGTTGCCAAGAAATAGCGTGGTCACCAAAAGCAGATTATAAAGACGCCAAGGCGAGGCCGCAGGCGGACTTCGTCGATACGGAGTGAGGTCCCCTGCGGGGTCGCAGCACTCGACCATCTGTTTTCGTTGATGGAGAAAAGATCATGAGTGAATTCGACGAAAGCAACCTGGAGCAGTCCGGAGGCTGGACCAGCGACAGTGACGACAACCATTCCATAGCCGGCCGTGCACGTGTTCGTGCACAGTTGCAGGCAGACATCGAAGCCTTCCTGAGCCAGGGCGGAAAAATTCAGGAGGTGGATACCTCCTTCCGCTCTGACACGCCGCGAAAGGTGGATGTGGGTTTTAACAACCGCTCCCTCTGAACGCTGGCGCGGCAGTCCGGGGCGCTCCGCCCCGGCTCCATTTTTGATCCCTGTCTCGGTATGACTGGCCAGCCTCGTTTATCCTCATTCTCTGTGGTTTTGCGCCGGTAACCTGGGCAAGCCGTCAGTCACCCGAAGACCCGGAATTCCTGTGGCAATGAAGTCCCATTTCCGTCTTTTGCTTGTTTTGCTACTGATAATAGCAGCTGTTGTCAGCTTCTGGTTGATGAGAGCAGATCTTGCCAGCCATGGCGACTCGAATGCGCCGCAGACCACCGGGGAACCGCCGATATCAGTGGCCCGGAAGGATGTTGCTGCCGCACCATCGAAGTTGGTGAACAACGCGTCCTCGGTTCCTGTTCCTGAGCAGCTACCAGCCTCGCTGGCGGGTACGTCAGTGCCGGACGGTTGGGCCCGAACGGACGGGCTGGGCAATCTCATACCAACCCCGCAACTGCGACAGCTGTTTGAGTATTTTCTCTCTGCCCTGGGCGAGGAATCCCTGCCGCAGTTGGCGGCTCGCATACAGAGGGCCCTGTCGGTTCTCGATGAGCCGGCGAGAGCCCAGGCCCTGGTAACCCTTGGCGCCTATCTGGACTACAAGCTGGCAGTTTCGGAACTGGAGCAGAGCTACGGAGAGGTTTCCGGGCTCGGGGCCGGGGAGCTGCAGCGCAGGATGGCAGAGATCCAGGCTCTGCGCCGTACCTGGTTGGACGCCGACACGGCCAACGCTTTTTTTGCCGACGATGAAGCGGTGGATCGTTTCCAGGTCGAGAAACTCAGGATTGCAAGCGATGACAGTCTGACCGACGAGCAGAAAGCCGAAGCCCTGCGCCAGGCTGAGTCCTCCCTTCCGGAACCCCTCCGCAAGGCCCGGGAGGAAACACGCCGGTTTGAGGACTATGAGCAGGTTCGTCAGGAACTGTCGGATGACCCGAGGGCTCTTGAGGCCTGGCGCCGGGAAGCTTTTGGTGATGCAGCAGCCGAAAGGCTCGCCCGGCTTGAGGCGGAACAACAGGACTGGGACCGCCGCTGGCAGGCCTATGCCGGGGAGCGGGACCGGTTGTTGTCCTCCGGGCTGGCCGAACCGGAACGCAGGGAAGCGCTGGAGCGACTCAGAGCCAGCCACTTCAATGAAACCGAACGGATCCGTGCCCGGGCGTTGGATTCGATCCGGTAATCAGCCTGTCATTTAATCGCCTTATCCTGCTGAGGGAGTCTGCAACCGGCGGCGCTGGCCGTGTATGATGACGCAAAGGGCGCCCGGCCGATGCCGCGCTGGCCCATCAGATTATTCGTTCAGCCATTCAGGAGGTTGTCAGTGCCGATTCCGACTCCCCGTGCGTTTCCCGCCACCCGCCTGCGCCGTAACCGGGCCAGCGACTTTTCCCGTCGCCTGGTTCGGGAAAACCAGCTCACGCCGGACAACCTGATCTATCCGGTGTTTGTGCTGGAGGGCGAGGGACAGCGGGAACAGGTACCTTCCATGCCAGGGGTGGAGCGCCTGAGTATTGATCTGCTAGTTGAGCAGGCGGCGGAGCTGGTGGAATTGGGCATCCCGGCGATTGCGCTGTTCCCTGTTGTTCCGTCCGAAAACAAGAATCTGTCCGGCTCCGGGGCCTGGGATTCTGAGGGTCTGGCGCAGAGGGCGGTTCGCGCCCTGAAGGCAGCGCATCCGGAACTCGGTGTGATTACCGATGTAGCCTTGGACCCTTTCACCACCCATGGCCAGGACGGCATCATCGACAACGACGGCTATGTGCTGAATGACGTCACCGTCGAGGCGCTGGTCAATCAGGCGCTTTCCCATGCCGACGCCGGTGCCGATGTGGTGGCACCGTCAGACATGATGGATGGGCGGATAGGTGCCATTCGCGAAGCCCTGGAAAACGGCGGTCATGTGAATACGAAAATCCTGGCCTATTCTGCCAAATACGCCTCGAGTTATTACGGACCTTTCCGGGATGCGGTGGGGTCTGCGGCCAATCTCGGCAAGGGCAACAAGTCCACCTATCAGATGGATCCTGCCAACGGCGATGAGGCATTGCATGAGGTTGCCATGGATTTGGCCGAAGGCGCGGATATGGTGATGATCAAGCCCGGCATGCCGTATCTCGATATCGTGCATCGGGTGAAGGCGGAATTGCGGGTGCCGACATTTGTCTATCAGGTCAGCGGTGAGTATGCCATGCACATGGCGGCAGCCCAGAACGGCTGGCTGGATGGCGATGCGGTAATGATGGAGAGCCTGATGGCCATGCGAAGGGCAGGGGCCGACGGAATCCTGACCTACTTTGCGGTGCGCGCGGCCCGACTGATGCGGGATCGAAAACACGGATAGGTCAAGCAAGTCATTCGCCGGTAGCGGCGAGCAAACTGGAATCGAGGAATCATGACAACGGATACGGCGAAGAATCAGACGGCAGGGGATGAGCGGAGTGTGCCTGCTCCGGTGAACGTGCCCCCGGTTGGTGAGGAAATCAACCTGGACGCCAACGAAAACTACTTCAACCGTGAACTGAGCCAGCTCCAGTTTAATTACCGGGTTCTCAAGCAGGCACTGGATACGACCCACCCACTGATCAACCGTCTGATTTTCTGCTGCATCTTCAGCAGCAACATGGACGAGTTCTTCGAGATCCGTGTTGCCGGCCTGCGGCAGCAGATGAAGTACGGCCGGGAAACCGTTGGTGCCGACGGCATGATGCCCGAGCAGGCGCTGGCGGAAATCAGCCGTGTTGCCCACGAGTACATTCGCGAACAGTACGACATCCTCAACAATGTTCTGATTCCGGAAATGGAACAGGAGAACATTCATTTTGTCCGTCGCCGGGAGTGGACGCCGGAGCAGGCGGAGTGGGTGCGCACTTACTTCGAAGAGGAGATCCTTCCGGTGGTCAGCCCCATCGGGCTGGATCCGTCGCACCCGTTTCCACGCCTGGTCAACAAAAGCCTGAACTTTATTGTGGAACTGGACGGCAAGGATGCCTTCGGCCGGGAAACCGGTATGGCGATCGTGCCTGCACCCCGTTCGCTTCCACGTCTGGTTCGGCTTCCTGATGATGTCTGTAACGGTGGCGACAACCTGGTGTTCCTGTCGTCCATGATCCACGCCCATGCCGATGAGCTCTTTCCCGGAATGGAGGTGAAAGGCTGCTATCAGTTCCGGCTGACCCGAAACGCTGACCTTGAGCTGGAGGATGACCTGGAAGACCTGGCCTCGGCCCTTCGTGGTGAACTGCTCAGCCGCCGGTTCGGTGATGGTGTGCGCCTTGAGGTTGCCGACAACTGCCCGGAAGAGCTGGTTCAGTTCCTGCTCAAGGAGTTTGGTCTGACCGAGCGGGATCTGTATCAGGTGCATGGCCCGGTCAACCTGACGCGGCTCATGGCAGTCGGTGGGCTGGTAGACCGTCAGGATCTGACCTATTCCGGGTTTTCACCGTCCATTCCCAGGCAGATTCGCAGCAAGGAATCAATGTTCGACGCCATCCGCAAGCGTCCAATCCTGCTGCTGCATCCCTATGAGAATTTCAGCCCGGTAGTGGATCTGCTGCGCCAGGCCGCCAAGGACCCCCAGGTTCTGGCGATTCGACAAACCCTCTACCGCACCGGCGCCGATTCAGAAATTGTTGAAGCCCTGGCGGACGCCGCGCGCCGTGGCAAAGAGGTTACCGCTGTTATCGAGCTGCGGGCCCGTTTCAGTGAGGCGGAGAACCTGGAGCTGGCCAGCCGGCTGCAGGAGGCCGGGGTGATCGTGGTGTACGGTGTGGTCGGCTACAAGACCCACGCCAAGATGATCCTGATTGTCCGTCGCGAAGAGGGGCGCCTGCGTCGTTATGTTCACCTGGGCACCGGTAACTATCACGCCGGCAATGCCCGCCTGTATACCGATTACAGCTTCATGACCTGCGATGAGTCTATCGGTGACGACGTCAACAAGCTGTTCCAGCAGCTCACGGGCATGGGCAAGGCCCTGAAGATCAAGAAGCTGTTCCACTCGCCATTCACACTGCACTCGCGCCTGCTCAGCCTGATCGAGCGCGAAGCCGGCTATGGCGAGAAAGGCCGGATTATCTTCAAGTTCAATGCGCTCACGGAAATCCAGCTGATCAAGGCGCTTTACCGCGCCTCCCAGGCCGGTGTGAAGATCGACCTGATTATCCGCGGTATCTGCTGCCTGCGCCCAGAGGTGCCAGGGCTTTCCGAGAATATTCGGGTCAGGTCCATCATTGGACGTTTCCTTGAGCATACCCGGGTGTACTACTTCGGCAACAACGGCCGCCCGGATGTCTATTGTTCCAGCGCCGACGGCATGGAGCGCAATCTGCTCAGCCGGGTGGAAACCGCCTTCCCGCTGGATGATCCCGAGCTGGTCGCCAGAGTCAGGGAAGATCTGGACACCTACCTCGCCGACAATTGCCAGTCCTGGGTGCTGCAACCGGACGGCAGCTATATCCAGAACCAGCCTGGCGAGGACGAAGAGCGCCTGGCCTCCCAACTGGTACTGCTGGAACGGCTGACCGGAAAAACCTGATTCCCGAACTGGAGAAAACCTTTGAATGCAAAATGGATGATTGCTGGTGCCGGTGTACTGGCTGTGGCCGGTGGCCTGCCCTGGGTCGTGGGGTACTTGACTGAACAGCAGTGGCAGCAGGCAACGGCGGAGGTGAACAGTGCCCAACCGTTCCTTCGCATGGAAACCGATAACTACGACCGAGGTATTCTCGGTGCCCGGTTCACTGGTTCGATCAACCTCACGAACCCGGAAACCGGAGAGTCCCAGCAGTTTTCCTATCGTGCCGACGTAACTCACGGGGTAACCGGCAGCCTGATGGATTTCGAGCCCGAAGGAGGCTGGTCATCAGGAGGGACGGACTGGTTTTCTGGCGAGGAGCCAAGGCTGACGCTGGAAACCCGGCTCTGGGGCACCGCAGTGATTGAGCTCGAAGCGCCCCAGATGAGCGTAACTGATGCGAGTACCGGCGAGACCGTTGCCTCCAGCGGCGGGTTGGCAAGAATCGAAATCAGCGATTCGGGCTCGCAGGCGGATGCCTTGATGGTCTGGCCGGCTCTGACTCTGTCTGGCCCGGACCTGGATATTCGGGTCAGCGACTTCCACCTGGAACAGACAATGACCCATCTGTCTGGTGAGGTCTGGACCGGCTCTGGCGAAGTGATGGTGGACTCGGTTGCGGTGACACCGGTTGCGGAAGCGCCCGTCAGGCTCGAGGAGATTTCGATCCGCAGCAGCAGTGAGCCGGTGAGTGATGGCGAGCGCCTGGATTCGCGGATGGCTTTCGAGGTTGCCAGAGTTGCAACGGCCGATGAGACGTATGGCCCCCAGCGGCTGGTGTTCGAACTGTCAGGGCTGGACGTGGCGGCCTGGAGCGGGCTGACGGAAAGCCTGTCATCACTGCAGGCCCTTGCGCTTAACCAGGCTTCCGGTGGTCCTCAGCAGTTCGAGCAGCAGATGAATGCCATGCAGGAGGTAAACACAGCCCTGCGTGACCTTGCAGCTGCCGGCTTCTCCGTTGGTTTTCCGGAACTGACCGTAACCACGCCGGAAGGTGTGGTGGAGGGCAGCGCCAGTATTTCCCATCCGGAGCTGACAGCCGATAAGAAAGGCGAGATGCTGATGGTGATGCAGAAACTGACCGGGGAAATGGATCTGAGTCTGCCGGTTGCGCTCGCGGAGGAATATCCGGAGTTCCGGTTGCAACTGGCACCCCTTATCAAACAAGGGTTGCTGGTCCAGCAAGACGATCGACTGGTGCTTGATGCCAGTATGAGAGACCTCATGCTCGAGGTGAACGGGGTGGAGATCCCTTTGCCGCCGTTGCTCTGAGGCCTGGTTCCCTGTCGTAAAAAAGCCCCGTTGATCGGGGCTTTTTTACGGCTTCAAATTCAGCTGAATTTCTTTTTGAGTGCAGCCTCTACCGCCGGATCGACAAATTCCGATACATCGCCGCCCAGGGAGGCAATTTCCCGGATCAGGGTGGAGGAGATGTAGGACAGGTGATTGGCCGGTGTCAGGAACACGCTTTCCACTTCCGGTGCGAGTCGGCGGTTCATGTCGGCCAGCTGGAATTCGTATTCGAAATCAGATACCGCCCGGAGTCCCCGGAGGATCACGGTGGCGCCCTGTTCACGGACAAAATCGGCCAGCAGGTTGCTGAAGCCGGTGACGCTGACATTTGGGAGATGCGCAGTTGCCTGGCGGACCAGTTCGCAGCGTTCTTCGAGGTCGAGAAGTGGCTGTTTCTTGGGGTTGTAGGCAATGGCGACGACGATTTCATCAAACATTCGGCCGGCACGTTCGATCAGGTCGGTGTGGCCGTTGGTGATGGGATCGAAGGTGCCCGGGTAGATGACTTTGGACATGCACAGCTCCTTTTGTTTGAGGCCAACAGGATATCAGGATCACCTTTGGTGCTGTAGTCCGGGCATCCCTGTGCATGCGTTCCAGGGCTCGTGCCATGCGCCTGTGGCTGGCCTCCTCCCGGGAAACGCTCCGAGCACATCCATGTGCGCTTGGCTCAGGCCATCCCTGGCCTTCGACATTCCCGGGAGGAGGTCAGCCACAGGCGCGAGCTGACCATGGGTTTTACCTCCCCGTCAGCTTCATTAAGTCTCACTCAGTTTTTGCGCCAACCTCGTACTGTTCCTCGCTGCCAGCGCATAGACCGACAGCTGCGGGTTTGCCCCAATGCTGGTCGGGAAGATCGAGGCATCGTGGACACTGAGGTTGCTGACGTGGTGTTGCTCGCCGAAGCCGTTGACAACCGAGGTTGCCGGGTCCGTGCCCATGGCGCAGCCGCCCATCTGGTGGGCGGTGAACAGGCGGACGCGGTGGGGTGCCATGGGGAGTTGGTCGATGGCGGCTTTTGCGTCGGTCCAGTTGGTGTACCAGTCGGAATCCAGGTGCATGAGGCGGACTTTTTCGGCGCCGGCGGCGAACTGGATTTCGGCCATGGTGTGGAAGGCCTTGCGAAGGCCGTCCCAGAGGTAGTCGGTCACCGGGTAATCCAGTACCGGGCTGCCGTCGTCGCGTAGGGATACTGTGCCGCCGGGGGTTTCGGGGTGGAAGCCGTCCCGGAGCAGGGCGATGACGGACTGCATGTGGGGCAGACCGGCCATGTTGTTGATCTGGGTTTCGCCGTGGCCGGGGATGACGCCGCTGGACATGCCAGGATGCAAGGGCGGTACTTCGAGCTTGTAGCCAACGGGTCCGTCGACGCCGTCGCGGAAGTTGAATTCGTCGGAGTAGATGGATTGGGGCGCGCCGTAGAACGGATCGACGCGCTGAGGCATCTGGGCGACGGTGGCGTTGACCGGATGGATGAATGAGCGCTTGCCGATGCGCTGGTTCGGGTCCGGGATGTCGGAGCGGAGCAGCAGGCCGGGGCTGCCGATGGCGCTGGCGGCGACCACGAAGTGTCGGGCTTTGAGCGTGACCTTGATCCCGGTTGGGGTGACGCCATCATCCGCAAAGGCAGAGGCTTCCAGGTGGTCGATCTTGTCCTGGTTCATGACCAGGCGGTCGGCGCGCAGGCTGTGGAACAGGCGGGCGTTGTTGTCGAGTGCACCGGGGATGGTGGTCATGAGGGCGCCCTGCTTGGCGTTGGTCGGGCAGCCGACGCCGCAATAACCCAGGTTCCAGCAACCTTTGACGTTGCGAGGAATGATCTGCCAGCTGTAGCCCAGTTTCTCACAGCCCTGGCGCAGGATGTCATTGTTGACGTTGGGGTCTACCTGCCAGGGCGACATGGAATGCCGTTCTTCCCGGCCGTCGAACCAGGGCGCCATGGCCTCCGGGCGGAGGTCTTCCAGTCCAAACTGGTCGGCCCAATAGTTCAGGGTCGGCTCTGGTGTACGGAAACTGCTGGTCCAGTTCACCGTGGTGGAACCGCCAACACAGCGGCCCTGAAGAATGGCGATCGCTCCGTCCCGGGTAACCCGGCTCATGCCTTCCTGATAGAGGTTGGCATAGGAGGTCTGCTCGTCCATCTTGAAGTCTTTCTGGTAATACAGCCGGCCTTCTTCAACGAGGATGACGGACAATCCGCTGCGAGCGAGAATCTCTGCAGTGGTCCCACCACCGGCGCCGGTTCCGATAACAACAACGTCGGCTTCCGTGGTCAGGCTTTCCGTCAGTCGAGCACCATCGGTGACTTTCCAGCCCGATTCCAGGCCCCGGGCAATACGATCGGTTAATGACATGCTTTTGGCTCCGTCAGATCAGCTGGTAATCAGGCATTTTGGAACTGTGGCAGTGCGTCGACAGCATACTGGGGCGGTCCGGGGTAGCCGGACAGGTGCCAGAAATCGCGATAGCCATAAAACGCCACGTTGCTGATCTTGGTCAGCGCTATGTAGCCATTGTTGAACAGCCCGATACGGCTGGTGCGCCAGCGTTCCAGAAACGCATCCGCTTCCTCTGTGGTTACATTCGGCCAGCTTGACCAGACCCGGGCAACGGTCACCCGGGTGAGCCCGAAGTTCAACAGGTCAAACAACCGCCGCAGTTCCTTCTGGTTGGCCGGTCCGAACTTGTGGATGCCGGCATCAATTCGCTCGATCGTCCCGGCAATTGCCATGTTTCTGGCCTGGGGCTGCTCTGGCAAACCCGGACCAACCATGGCGGGCAGCAGGGCCTCGAACAGCGCTATGTCATCCTCGGTCAAAAACCGGAACTGGTAACTGGCATCCATACGGGTGCCAACGGCACTGAGTCTGCCCGCTGGCTGCGTCGCGCAACCGCTCAGCCCGGCGGTGACACTGACGGTACCAAGAAAAAGAGCGCCGCCCAGTCCGGTTTTGAGAAAGCTTCGGCGGTTGAGATCGTTAAATTGAGGGTGTCCTGACGGATCAGGGGTCTGTTTCTGCATGGGTGTATTCTCGTTATTGTTCTATTGAAGGCACTGACGTTGCCTGATCGTCGGGGGCCAGTTCTGCCTTCCGAAACTGTGCAAAACAGGGATGTTTTGCTCAAGCCTACACGGACGTATTAACGGCGTGTTTCGGAAGGCAGAACCGGCCCTCGACAGACTCCCACAAATGGGCCCTAGCGGATAAAGAACTTGTAAACCATCTTGTGCGCCGTCGTCCCGTGGGGCGCATAGACAAACTTGCCGCTGTTGAATTTCTGCTTGGTGAAAATGGCGCGGTGATGGGAGAAGGTCAGGAACCCTTCGCGGCCATGGTAGTGCCCCATGCCGGAATCGCCGATGCCACCAAACGGCAGATCGTCCTGGGCAACGTGCATCAGTGAATCGTTGATGCACATGCCACCAGAGTGGGTGTTGTCTACCACATGCTGCTGCTGGGTCTTGTCGTATCCGAAGAAGTACAGGGCAAGGGGCCGCGGGCGGTCATTGATGTAATGGATGGCTTCGTCCAGCCCACCATAGCTGACGACCGGCAGAATCGGACCAAAGATCTCATCCTGCATCACCTTCATGTCCGGCGTGGTTTTCAGGACCAGTGTCAGAGGGATTTTGCGGGTGCCATCCTTGAGATTTTCCCGGGCCGGATTGATTTCCACCAGCTCGGCGCCTTTCTCCCGGGCGTCCTCCAGGTAGCTTTGCAGGCGATCGTACTGCCGCTCATTGATGATGGCGGTGAAATCGTCGTTGTCCCGCAGGCTCGGATACATCTCGGAAAAGCGGGCCCGGAATTCGTCGACAAACGACTGCACCCGGTCGGCGGGGCAAAGCACGTAGTCTGGCGCCACGCAGGTCTGGCCTGCGTTGAACGCCTTGCCAAAGGTAATCCGCTGCGCAGCGTCTTCCATCGGTACATCCGGCGAGACCACGGCCGGGGATTTGCCACCCAGCTCCAGGGTGACCGGCGTCAGGTTCTCAGCCGCTGCCTTCATGACCAGCTTGCCTACTGACGTAGAGCCGGTGAACAGCAGATGGTCAAACGGGCGCGCCGAGAAGTCCGCAGCCACGTCAGCCTCGCCGGTAATCACCGAGACCAGGTCTTCCGGGAAGCTGGCTTCGATCAGTTCCTTGAACAGGGCCGAGGTATGGGGTGTGTATTCCGACATCTTGATCATGGTCCGGTTACCTGCGGCCAGGGATGCGACCAGAGGACCCACCGCCAGATACAGGGGATAGTTCCAGGGCACGATCACACCCACCACGCCTTTTGGCTGGTAGTGGACCTTGTTGCTGGCAGGCTGGAACAGCACGGATACATGGCGTTTGGATGGCTTCATCCAGCCACTGAGGTTCCTGAGCGTGTAGTTGATGCCCTGGATCGACGGCATGACCTCGGCAATCAGGGATTCGTCCTTCGAACGGCAACTGAAATCCCGGTCAATGGCATCCAGTAGCCGGTCCTGGTTGCTCAGCAGGACCCGTTTAAGGCGTTTCAGGTTCTCCTGCCGCTCCGCCAGGGAAGGCATGGGGTTGTTACGGAACGCCTTTTTCTGATCTTCGAACACCCGGTGGGTGTGCTGGATCTGTTTCTTGCTCTCGGTGAGCTGAACGACAGTGGCTCCCATGATGCTTGCTCCTCTGTGGCGACGACCAGAGTTGGTTCGCGGCCTGGCATTTCGGATACTGAACGATTGGCGAAAAAGTGTTCAGTTTGCGTCTGGGGGTATTATTAGAGTATATACTCTAGTGAGTCAAGCGGGGCCGGATGGCGAATCAGGCCATCTGTGAGCTGTACAACAACAAACGCCGACGGGTCTATGAAGACAAGAGACAAAATACTGCTCTCCAGCCTGGAGCTGTTCAACGAACGGGGCGAGCGCAATGTCACCACCAATCACATTGCAGCGCACCTGGCCATTTCGCCGGGCAACCTCTATTACCACTTTCGCAACAAGTCGGACATCATTTACGAGATCTTCCTGGAATACGAAAAGCTGGTGGATTTCTACCTGGATATTCCGGAAGACAGGGCCATGACACTGGACGACATGACCTTTTATCTGGAGTCGGTCTTTGACGGTCTCTGGAGTTACCGATTCTTCCACCGGGATCTGGAATACCTTCTGGACAGCGATCAGAGGTTGCGGCAGGACTATCGCGATTTTACAAACCGCTGCCTGGCATCCATCAGTCGGATCTTCGAGAAACTGGCGGAAGCTGGCATTATTGAGCCCCAGGAGGAGGACCTGCGGTCGGCGATGTCGCTCAATGTGTGGCTGGTGATTACCAACTGGATGGCGTTCCTGAAAACAGCCCATGCAGCCGAGGAATCCGCCTGCCTTACCCTCACCGAGTTGAAGCAGGGCATCTATCAGGTGCTGACACTCGAAATTCCCTATCTGACACCGGCGTATCGGGAGCGCGTGATGGCCCTGAGAGAAAAATACCGCCCGGCATTGCACGACTGAGATGTTCCAGGTTCCGCAGTGTGTAAGTGAAACCCGAAGATCTGGTCAAAAAATGATCTAACCTGGAACTTTGCGCGAAGATTAGAGTCACAAGGGTGACGTTGGGAATTCGGACATTCCTTGCGTCTCCTGAGTGCGATCTCAGGTTTTAGCACGTCGCAAACCCTGACGTTTCACCGGTCTGCTACCTGGCAGGCCGGTTTTTTTTATGTCATCAGAGGCTGGCGCCTTCGTCCCCGGGATGGCCTTCCAGCCAGTCGATCAACGCCTCCCGGCACTCCTCCACGCCCCGTTTTGACGTTGCAGAGAACATGATCAGGTGTTCCACGCAGGTGTACGCTTTCAGATCCTTTGCGATGCCGAGCATGGCGGTTTTGGCCTGGCCGAACTTCAGTTTGTCGGCTTTGGTGGCCAGAATCATCAACGGCAGGTTGTTATGCTCGCACCATTCCACCATCATTTGGTCGAAATCGGTCAGCGGATGACGAATGTCCATCACCAGAACCAGGCCACGCAGACAGCGCCGGTCATTCAGGTAGTGACCGAGGTGTTGCTGCCAGTCGTCTTTCATGTCCCTGGATACTTTGGCGTAGCCGTATCCGGGAAGATCGACCATTCGGCAGTTCTCTCGGTTGAGAGAGAAGAAGTTGATGAGCCGGGTACGCCCGGGAGTCTTACTGGTCCGGGCCAGCTTGCCGTTGGCCGTGATTGCGTTCAGGGCGCTGGATTTTCCGGCGTTGGAGCGGCCGGCGAAGGCGACTTCAGCACCGAAATCCGGCGGGCACTCATCCAGACGGGAAGCGCTGATGAGAAATCGGGCGCTGTTGAAAGAGAGGCTTTTTTGAGTCAGATCAGGGTCCACAGCGGTTGGCTTTCCTTTGGATTTCAGTTATCAGGGATTAATGTATAATGCTACACCAATTCCGGGCGGCGCGCTGCGCGCGACCGCTGTCAGCCCCGGTTTTGAGCCTGAACTGGTCAGCGCCTACCGGCTGCATAGCGAAGAATACCCTTAAAAGATGAGAGAAGCGGAGCGAGCATGAAAAAACTGATCGCAGGAGTAGTTCTCGGTGTTGGCCTCACGGCGATGGCGCACGGGGCGGGAGATCCTCAAGCAGGCGAACAGAACGCAGCGGTATGTGCCGGTTGTCACGGCCAGAATGGTGCCAAGCCCATTATGGGGTCTTATCCCAAGCTGTCCGGTCTGGGCGAAAAATACCTGTATCGCCAACTGGTGTTGATCAAGGACAAAGAGCGGAATATCGCGGAAATGACCGGTATTCTGGACAACATGAACGACCAGGATCTGCAGGACCTGGCTGCCTACTTCAACGCCCAGGACATGGTGGTTGGTCAGGCTGATCCGGATCTGGTCGATCAGGGTGCGGCACTTTACCGTGGCGGCAACATGGCAACGGGCGTACCGGCCTGTGCCGGCTGTCATAACCCGCAAGGTGTTGGCAACGAGCCGGCCGGTTACCCGGCTCTCGGTGGTCAGAACGCAGAGTATCTGATCAAGCAGCTGAATGCATATCGCGATGGTTCCCGGGATGCCGGCACGAACGCATCGATCATGATGGATGTCGCCTCGAAGCTGACCGATGCCGAGATCGAAGCGGTTTCCAGCTACATCTCCGGCCTGAACTGAAATCGCCGGACTGTACCGAAAACCCCGCCTGGTGCGGGGTTTTTTGTTGCCTTTCGTTTCTGTAACTGCCGACCTGTGGAACTTTTCAGGTACGCTGGGTCATAATCCTCCCAAAACGATATTCAAATAACCGGAGATGTTTCATGTTTCGATCCTTCAGAATGGTTTTCCTGCTCCTGTTGGCACTGTCGGTTTCTGGCCTGGCCAACGCCGCAGAGTGGAAAGAAGGGACTCATTACAATCGTCTGGATAACCCGGTAAGAACCGATAGCGATTCTGGTGTCGAAGTAGCCGAAGTCTTCTGGTATGGCTGTCCCCATTGCTACAACTTCAAGCCCCTGGTTGAGGCCTGGGCGGCCGATGCACCGGATTACGTCAACTATGTGAAGATTCCTGCGGCGCTCGGCAGAAACTGGGAGCCCCATGCCTACGCCTTTTACGCCCTGGAAGCCATGGGTGAGCTGGACAAGGTCCATGATGCGCTGTTCGATGCGCTTGCTGGCGAGCGCCGCCCCCTGAATTCGCCGGAAGCCCTGGCGGACTTCGTTGCAGATTATGGCGTGGATCCGGATGAATTTGTCAGCACCTATAAAAGCTTCGGTGTGAATGCCCGCATGCAGAAAGCCCAGTCGAAAATCCGTGGCGCGCGGATCACCGGAACTCCGACTATGCTGGTTAATGGCAAGTACACTGTCAGTGCATCCATGGCCGGTAGCCACGAGGCCGTTCTGGAAGTGGTGGACTACCTTGTCGCCAAAGAGCGGGGCGAGGTGGAGTAAGGGAGCGCCAAAGAGCCAGAACCGAGTTCAACAAGCAGCCGGCCGGTTGAGACCGCCACTATGTACAAGCATATAAGAAAGCAGTTGAATGGCATCCTGAAGCCGGCCGGCGGGCCGAGGGGTGCCTGCTCCGGGACCGAGCATGTCCCCGAGTTTGAGCCGCAACGACACATTCGCCTGCTCACCTTCAACATTCAGGTGGGTATCAATACCTCTTCCTACCGTCACTATCTCACGCGAAGCTGGCAGCACATACTGCCCCATCGCAATCGAATCGAGAATCTGGACCGGATTGCCTCTCTGCTGCGCAGCTACGACGTGGTGGCCTTGCAGGAGTGCGACGGCGGCAGTTTGCGCAGCGGCTACATCAACCAGGTGCAATACCTGGCCGAAGCGGCCGGCATTCCCTATTGGTACCAGCAGCTGAACCGGAATCTTGGCCAGATCGCTCAGCACAGCAATGGTCTGTTGAGCCGGTACCGGCCCCTCGACGTTACCGAGCATAAGTTACCGGGGCTGATCCCGGGCAGGGGGGCGATCATCGCCCGCTATGGCACCGAGCATGACCCTCTGGTGCTGGTGCTGATGCATCTGTCTCTGAGCAAAACGGCCCAGCAACGCCAGTTAGGCTACATCCGGGAGCTGATCGCTGATTACCAGCATGTGGTTCTGATGGGAGACATGAACGCTCATGCGGAGCAGCTGCTTACCCAGACACCCCTCAAGGAAACCGATCTGGTGCCCTTGCCAGACACAGCCCACAGTTTTCCAAGCTGGCGGCCCGAGAAGGCCCTCGACCATATTCTGGTGAGTCCCTCATTGGAGATCCGACGTTCAGAAGTGGTCAGCTATCCGATGTCAGATCACCTTCCTATTGCCATGGACGTGGCGTTACCCGAGGGTTACCTGGAGAAGTTCTGACTTTCGTTGCCACCAGTCGTATGCGAGATGGGCACGCCAATGTCCGGATGGGTGGCGTTGCACCCCTTTCCAAACGGACTTGGGTGGAATATCACCCAAAACTCCTGGTTGTCGGCGTGCGGAAAAACGGGCGCTGGCGTCTAGAGAATTGAAAAATCGACCCATTCCCGTCGCGGTAAGCGATTCAACAGAATTGGCGCAAACCTTGCCAATGTCTTCCCGGTGCCAGCCTGCTTTTCAGGTCGGGCTGGCACGCATAAGCGCAGGCTCTTGCGGCCTGCCGTCCAACTAAAAATAAAACGGGAAGAAAATCTGTGAACAATCAAAACAAACTTCGTTCTGCCATTGTCGCAATTGCCTGCGGAATTACTTCCACAGGTGTTCTGGCCCAGGCGTCGGTCTCCAATGTCAGTGTAGATCCCTACGGCCAGATCAATTACGGCGTGATGGTGACTGACTCGGCCGCTGGCACCAAGACTTACACAGCCGACAACGATAACAGTGCCAGTCGGGCTGGTGTGAGGCTGAGTGGTGATGTAGCCGATACCGGTCTGACGGTTGGCGCCCATGTGGAGCTCGAGTACCAGGTTAACCCATCTAATGCGGTTTCTGAGGATGAGCGAACCATTTCCGGAGAGTTCGCGGAGCGACACCTGAATGTCTATGTCGCTGGTGCATTTGGCAAGGTTTCTGTTGGTCAGGGTGATGGCGCGGCTAATGGAAATATCGAACGAGACCTTTCGGGTACCGCGGTAATCTCTTATGCCAACCCTGGTTTGATGGGTGGCGGTCTGAGTTTTGTCGAAAAGAGCAACCCTGCGGATACCGTCCGTTTCGGTGCAGCCATGAGTGACCAGGATTTCGAGAGCCGTTACACCCGGGTGCGATACGATCTCCCAAGCGTCGGACCGCTCAAAGTAGCATTAAGTCAGGGTACCAAGAACGATGATCAGGATGTCACTGAAATTGGTGCACGTTTTGACGGTGAGCTGGGTGGCAAGGTGTCTGCCGCGCTTGGTTATTCAAGTCGTGACGTTGGGGGTGCGGCAGATAGGGTAGACACTCTGGGTGGTTCGGTGTCGTGGTTGCACGACAGCGGATTTAACGTGACCGGCGCATACTCGACTGTCAGTGATGACGACGCGGCAAACCCGGATTCAGACTTCTTCCTGGTCAAGCTGGGTTACAAGACAGGCCGTCACGCAATGGATATCCATATGATGGAAGCCTCGGATCGCGTTGCCGAAGGTGACTCCGCGGAAACCCTTGGTCTGGGGTATGTTTACACGCCGGTGAAGTACTTCAGCGCCTACGCCGGTTACAACAACAACTCACTGGACCGTAATGCAGGCGATTACGAGAATGTGGACACACTCTTTGTGGGTGCTCTCTTGAAGTTCTGAGCTGATAGCCACACGTTAGACCCGAAAAGCCCGGCTATGCGCCGGGTTTTTTTGAGCAATAAAAAACCCGACACTTGGTCGGGTTTCTCTCAGGTCGCCAGATCAATTACTTGATCTTGGCTTCCTTGTACGCAACGTGCTTGCGGACAACCGGATCGTACTTTTTGATCTCGATTTTTTCCGGAGTGTTACGCTTGTTCTTCTTGGTCGTGTAGAAGTGACCAGTACCTGCTGATGAAACCAGCTTGATTTTCTCGCGCATGATGCGGCTCCTTAAAATTTCTCGCCGCGGGCACGAAGATCGGCCAGCACAGCGTCAATGCCTTTTTTATCGATGATGCGCATGCCCTTGGTGGAAACGCGCAGCTTCACGAAACGCTTCTCGGACTCAACCCAGAAACGGTGGTTCTGCAGATTCGGCAGAAAACGACGACGAGTGTGGTTCATCGCGTGGGAAACGTTGTTACCGGATACCGGACGCTTACCGGTAACCTGACAAACTCTGGACATACTTGCCTCCGACCTGAGCAATGGTCTTAATAATACGAATTCGTTTTTAATGCGTCTCTGGTTGCAAAGGAGCCATCACGCCCCCGTTCGCGCCTCTAAACTGAACGCTGCTCGCCAGACGCCGCCAGAAAGGGACGCTTTTATACCAGAACTCGCACCCCAACGCAAAAAATTGTTGGGAATTTGGCCAGTTTTCCGGCATTGACGTTCACCATCGTAAAGACGGTTTTACAGCAGACCCCGTTCAGCGAGGGATATTACCTCACCATGGCCAACAACCATATGGTCAAGAACCCTGATATCCACCAGACCCAGCGCCTCTTTCAGCCGACGGGTCAGTGAAATGTCGGCCTGGCTGGGCTCTGCCACGCCCGAGGGATGGTTATGTGCGAAGATCACTGCCGCGGCATTGTCTTCCAGGGCCTGTCGCACCACTTCTCTTGGGTAGACGGCCGCGCCGTCAATGGTGCCCCGGAACAACTCACGGTACTGGATGACGCGATGACGATTGTCCAGGAACAGGCCTGCGAACACCTCGTGGGGATAGGTGCCCAGCCGGCTGGTGAGGAAACGCCGAGTATCCTCGGGAGATCGCAGGGGGTCCCCCTGGCGTAGTGGTTCCTCCATGACCCGGCGTGCCATTTCCATGGCCGCCTGAACCTGGGCGTATTTGGCGGTTCCCAGGCCTTTGACATTGCAGAACTGGCGCTGGGAGGCGGTCAGTAGCCCCCGGAGCCCCGAAAATTCCTCAATCAGGTGGCGCGCCAGTGCCATCACCGGCATGCCAGTGGTGCCCGTGCGCAGGAATATGGCGAGCAGTTCGGCGTCGGAGAGGGTTGGCGCCCCGTGGGCGAGCAGGCGTTCCCGCGGACGTTCGTCCGTGGGCCAGGTGGAATCTGTCATCTTGGCTTCCTTGCGATGGTCAAGTCCGGCCCCGGGCGCATCCTGCGCCGCGACGGGCCTCTCAGGGTTACAAAGGTTACTTCAAAAAGTAACAATCGGTAAACGTATGCCTGGCCTGGCAGGCTGTCGCTGTGGCCTGAGCATGCTATCTTATAAGCCTTTCATTTTATGCGGAAACGGAGCCCCTATGGCCGCCAGACGAATCCTGTTGGGAGTGACCGGTGGTATTGCAGCCTATAAAAGCGCCGAACTTGTGCGTCAGCTGAAAAAGGCCGGCCATGAGGTGCGGGTTGTGATGACCCGTGGAGCAGAAGCTTTTGTGGCACCACTGACCTTTCAGGCTCTGAGTGGCGAGCCAGTTCGGACCTCCTTGCTGGACCCGGAGGCGGAAGCGGGCATGGGGCATATCGAGTTGGCCAAATGGGCCGATCAGGTGGTGATAGCGCCGGCGTCGGCGGATTTCATCGCCCGTCTGGCCCAGGGGATGGCAGACGATCTGCTAACCACTGTCTGCTGTGCAACCGAGGCGCCCATTGCCGTGGTGCCGGCCATGAATCAGGCCATGTGGAGCAACGCCCGTACCCAGAGAAATATCCGGCTTTTGGAAGAAGATCCCCAAATCGAATTGTGGGGGCCCGACCAGGGCGCCCAGGCCTGTGGTGATACCGGTCCCGGGAGAATGCTGGAGCCAGAGGCCATTTTCGGTCTTATTGATCGGGGTAGCGAGGGGGTGCTCTCCGGTAAGACCGTGGTGATTACGGCAGGTCCGACCCGAGAGCCCATCGACCCGGTTCGCTATATCAGTAACCACAGTTCCGGGAAAATGGGCTACGCCCTGGCCAGTGCAGCGAGCAAGGCGGGCGCCCGGGTGATTCTTGTCAGCGGACCGGTGGCCCTGGCGCCTCCGATCGGTGTTGAAGTGCGCCAGGTTCTAACGGCCGAGGACATGTTGCGAGAAGCCTCGAATGCCGTGGATGAGGGTTGCGATCTTTTTATTGCGACGGCGGCGGTGGCGGATTACCGTCCGGAAACCTGCGCCGGAGACAAGATCAAGAAATCCAGTGAGGCCATGGCACTCTCGCTGGTGCGCAACCCGGATACGCTGGCAACCATTGCCGGGCGTGACGACGCGCCCTTTACAGTGGGGTTCGCAGCGGAGACCACTGACGTGGCCAGCTATGCCATCGACAAAATGCAGCGCAAGAAGCTGAACATGATCGTGGCCAACGACGTATCGGCGCCGGGCCTTGGTTTCAACAGCGACAATAATGCGGTAACCGTGTTCTGGCCAGGTGGTCAGACGTCTATCGGCCCGAACAGCAAAACGAACATTGCCCGGGAGCTGGTGGCAATGATAAGCGAACATCTCGACCAGGCCGCCCGCTAATTCAGCGAAGCGTTCCGGTACCACAATCGACAGGACACCTCATGAGCAGGAAAAATCTTCAGGTACGTATTCTGGATGACCGTATCGGTAACCAGATTCCCTTTCCCGAATATGCCACCGAAGGCTCCGCCGGCCTTGATCTGAGAGCCTGCCTGGATGAGCCGCTGACCCTGGAACCGGGCGATACCCAACTGATCCGGACCGGCTTGTCGATCCACATTGCAGATCCTTCCCTGGCGGCCATGATCCTGCCCAGAAGCGGGCTCGGCCACAAACACGGCATTGTCCTTGGCAATCTGGTGGGGTTGATCGATTCGGATTACCAGGGCGAGTTGATGGTGTCCTGCTGGAACCGTGGGCGCACCAGCTTTACCGTGGATGTAGGCGAACGCCTGGCCCAGTTGGTACTGGTGCCGGTCGTCCAGGCGGATTTTGAGGTGGTTTCGGAATTTGACGCCAGTGTCCGTGGTGACGGCGGCTTTGGCTCCACCGGCACGCGGTGACCAGGAGGCCGGCCACGCAGAACCACGCGCCGGCGTCTATACTTTGCGGGTAACTGCTTGTCCAGGACGATAAAATTACAACTGCAGGATGGACTATGAAGCTGGGTAAAAAGAAAGATGCCGACGCGTCCGTTGATGAAAAACCGTCGAAGAAGGCGGTAAAAAAGGAAAAGGCCAGTGCCTCGGGCCCCAAGCTCAAGCGGCTGAATACCGTGGCAGTAAACCAGTCACTGGTCGTGGTTCTGGCGAGCGTAATTGCCGTTGCATTGCTTCATTTTCTGGTGGTCCAGCCTTCGGCAACGGAACGATTTGGCTCGTTGAAAGCGCTGGAGGCCGATGCCGCAGCGCTTCGACTGAACCAGTATTTCGACCAGGTCCAGAAAAGCGTCAATGGTCTTGCCACCCAGCCGCATGTGGTTCAGGCGCTGGGCAGCCCGAACGAGATACCGCCAACCGAAGTGCAGCTGGCGGATTCACTGCCCGGTATAGAGGCAGTCCATCTGTTTCCCTACCGTGACATTCCCCGTACTTCAAGCAATGAGGGACTGTTGGGGTTCTCGGGCCTTGAACTGGCCCGGCGCGCTGAAACCGGCCAGCGGCTCTTCCCGGATGCCTTCCCAAGGGATGATCGCTGGTTTTTCCAGATGGCCACCCCGGTGCGCAACCCGACAAGCAATGCGGTCATCGGAAGCCTGCTGATCATCTTCGACTCCGCCCAGATCCAGCCGTTGCTGCAGGTAGTCAATTCCAGTCTCGGCGGCCAGTTGGCGCTGGTCCAGACGGTGTCAGGTTCGTCCCGCACCGTAGTCAGCAATGGCAACGGATCCGGAAGCGCCGAATCCCGGAAGCTCGGCAATCCTGACTGGACGGTAACCTATACCCCCGCCAGGTCCTCCGCAGCGCCGGTGGATACGGTGATGATCGCTATTCTGGTTGGGGTTCCCGCGCTGATCGCAGCCATCATTGTCTGGGTCCTGCTGGGCGGAGCCCAGAAAGGTCTGCGCCAGGATGTGACCGCTTTGATCCAGTGGGCTCACAAGGTATTTGGCGGAGAGCGGGTGAAGTTGCCGACCTTCCGCTGGGATATGGTAGCGTCAACCGGTGAGGTGCTGTACCGGTTGTCACAGGTTGTCGATAAGCGGGTCGCCAAGGCTGGCGAAGCGGCGAAGCCAAAGCAGGCTGCTGCCGGGAAGGCCGGTACAGGTACCGCCAAGGGCAGCGATGAACCCCTGTTCCAGGAAAAGGACATGCTCGATATCGACATGCTTGATGGCGATGAGGACGTTCTCGGTTTTGGCAGTGGCGAAGATACCGTCTTTGGTTCCGGCGACACCCCGGATGTAGAAGAGGTGGCACTGCCTCAGGTAGAGCTGTCCCAGGATATTTTCCGGGCCTATGACATTCGAGGCATTGTCGGCGAAACCCTGACTGCCGAGGGCGTTGAGGTGATCGGCCGGGCCATTGGTTCCGAAGCCCTGGAGCGTGGTGTCGACAGCCTCTGCATTGGTTATGACGGTCGCCATTCGAGCCCGGATCTTGCGGATGCCCTTGCTCGTGGAGTGATGGCCACCGGGTGCAACGTGATTCATGTGGGCGCCGTGCCCACACCGGTACTCTATTTTGCCACCCACGAACTCCAGACTGGCTCTGGTGTCATGGTCACCGGCAGTCATAACCCCTCCAATTACAATGGCCTGAAAATCATGCTGGGCGGGGAAACCCTCTCGGGGGAAGCCATCCAGAAACTGTATCAGCGAATTCAGACCGGCGATTTTGCCAGTGGTCGGGGCGGTCAGAGTACCGAGGATGTCCGCCGTGCCTATCTGGACCGGATTGTTGGCGATATTGCGGTAGCGGCACCGCTGAAGGTTGTCGTTGATGCCGGCAATGGCATTGCCGGCGAACTCGCACCCATGCTCATTGAAGAATTGGGCTGTGAGGTGATTCCGTTGTACTGCGAGGTGGATGGTGACTTCCCGAACCATCATCCGGATCCCGGCAAACCGGCAAACCTTGCGGATCTGATTGCCCGTGTCGAATCGGAAGGTGCTGACATCGGGCTGGCTTTCGACGGCGATGGCGATCGACTCGGCGTGGTCACCAATTCCGGCAAGATCATCTGGCCAGATCGCCTGATGATGTTGTTCGCCCGGGATGTGGTGTCCCGCAATCCGGGTGCTGACGTTCTCTATGACGTGAAGTGCAGCCGCAGGCTGGCCGGTGTGATATCTGAAGCGGGCGGCCGGCCCATCATGTGGAAAACCGGTCATTCACTGATGAAAGCAAAAATGAAAGAGACTGGCGCGCTCCTGGCCGGGGAAATGAGCGGTCATATCTTCTTTGGTGAGCGGTGGTACGGTTTTGATGATGGCCTTTATTCCGCCGCCCGCCTGCTAGAAATCCTGGGCATTGAAGACCGGCACAGCGATGAGGTCTTCGAGGATTTCCCGGACGATATCAGCACCCCGGAGCTGAATGTCGAAGTGACCGAAAGCTCCAAGTTCGACATCATAAAACGGCTCGGCGAGGACGGTGACTTTGGTGACGGCAACATCAGCACCATTGATGGCATCCGGGTGGACTACGCCGACGGCTGGGGGCTGTGTCGGGCATCCAATACCACGCCAGTGCTGGTGCTACGCTTCGAGGCGGAGACAGAGGAGGCACTGGAACGAATCAAGTCTGTGTTCCGGGATCAGCTGCAAAAGGCAGCGCCGGATCTGGTGGCAGAGTTTTGATTTGAAAGCCCACTGACGATTTGCAGATCGATAACAACTCAGGATTAACAAGGCGAAAACATGGCGCTGGATCGTGAAACAGCAATGCAGGTGGCTTCGGTACTGAGCCGGGGCCTGCCCTATATTCAAAGGTTTACCGGCAAGACCGTGGTCATCAAATATGGCGGTAACGCCATGGAAAACGAAGACCTGAAGAGCAGTTTTGCCCGTGATGTGGTGTTGATGAAACTGGTAGGTATCAACCCGATCGTTGTCCACGGTGGTGGGCCCCAGATCGGAGAGTTGCTGGAACGATTGAATATCCAGTCCCGGTTCGTCAATGGCATGCGGGTCACCGATTCTGAAACCATGGACGTGGTGGAGATGGTGCTGGGCGGCCAGGTCAACAAGGAAATTGTTTCCCTGATCAATTCCCACGGTGGCATGGCGGTGGGGCTCACCGGGAAGGATGCGAACCTGATCCGGGCCCGCAAGCTGGAGGTGGTCAACCGTTCTCCCGAACTGGAGCGGCCCGAAATCATCGACATCGGCCATGTTGGTGAGGTTGCCAGTGTGAACGTGGATGTTATCGACATGCTTACCCGCAGCAACCTGATTCCCGTGATCGCACCGATTGGTGTGGGGCCCGATGGCGCTTCCTACAACATCAACGCTGACCTGGTGGCAGGCAAGGTGGCCGAGGCCATGAAAGCCGAAAAGCTGATCCTGCTGACCAATGTGGCCGGACTCAAGAGCAAGGACGACAAGGTGCTTACCGGGCTCACGGCCAAGCAGGTTAACGAGCTTATCGAAGACGGTACGATTCATGGCGGCATGCTGCCCAAGATCCGGTGCGCCCTCAGTGCGGTGGAGAATGGTGTACGCACGTCCCATATCATCGACGGCAGGGTCGCTCATGCGTGCTTGCTGGAGATCTTCACCGATGAGGGTGTCGGCACCCTGATTTCACGTAACTGACGGCACCCGACAAGGAGTCTCCGGATGAAGCGCCTGCTTGCGACGCTGGTAGTACTGGTTCTGATCGGCTTTGCCGCGTTCAAGGCAGGTGTCTGGTGGCTGGCAGACCAGCGCATGGCTGAAGCAAGACAGGCGTTGGAATCGTACGGTGTGCTGCATCGAGGCAGCATCAGTTCCGGTATTGAGGGCCGACTGGTTCTCAACAATGCCAGTTGGCAGGATTTCGAGCTTACCCAGCCGCTGGATATCGCCCGGGCGGAGTTTGATACTGGTTCACCCGTTGACCTGCTGTCTGCTCTTGCCGATCCGACCAGTCTGCCGGCCCAGTGGACCCTGAGACTTGATGGCCTTGGCCTGACTCTGGACCCGACCATGCTCCGGAACTGGGTCACCGCAGAGGGCGTTAACAGTGAGGGAGATCCGGCGCTGTTTGTCCTTTCCTGTGCGCCAGATCCGCGGCAGCAACTGGGGAGCGGCGATCTGATCCGCATGGGCATCACTGCGCTGGCCGGCGATGGTTTCGTGCGCCAGACCCAAGGCAATCTCCACGCGGAGCTGAATACCATCAGCACCGGTAGTCTCGAACTGGACTGGCCTGATGCCCGAATCCGGGTTCAGGATTCCGAACTGTCCGTTTTGGACGGTGACGAGCCTATGCGTTTGACCCTGCGCGATGGCGGCCTGATGCGCCGAATCGCCGCCTACTGTGCCCGCGAAGCTGGCATTGAAACCGGCGAATGGGCGGGGCGGGCGGTGGCCGCGCTGGTTGCTGGACTCGAAGCCCGGGGGTTGGCCGCCAGCGATCAGCTGAAGGCGCTTTACCGGCAGTGGCTGCTTGAGGGCGGTGAGCTTACCGTGAACCTGCAACCGGATCAGTCCATGTTTGGTGTTCCTGTCAGAGTGGATGACAACGGTGGCCAGGGCCCAAGCTGGCAAGTTCGCTACAATGGTGCCGGCGTACCGGACGTCTTTCTGACCGAGGCCGAGCCTGTTGTTCAGGAAACACCAGAAGTGGCGGTTGAGCCAGTGGTGCCAAGAGAAGATCCTGAGACCGAAAGCTGGTACCCGGCGGAACTGGAGAGCGCCGAACAATGGATTGACCGGCAGGTTCGGGTAACCCTGTCCAACGATAATGTTGTGGAGGGTCGTCTGGTGAGCGTCAGCGAGCGTGAGCTGGAAGTGGCCCGCGTGGTTGCCGGTGGTGAAGTCGCCTATCCGATGTTGACCAGGGCGATCGTCAACTTTGAAGTCTGGCGTCGTGGCCGTGCACAATGATTCCAGTGGGAATCTGAGAGGAAACTATGTCGCAGTCCGATAGCAAATCCGCAACGGTGCCGGGCATTCGTGACATGCTTGCCCGCCTGATATCGCTGCCTTCCATCAGCAGCGCGTCGGCGAAGTGGGATCACAGCAATGAGCCCGTGGTGCGAACGCTGGCCGAATGGCTCGAGGCTCTCGGGTTTTCTGTGGAAATCCTGGAAGTGCCGGGGATGCCCGGAAAGTACAATCTGATCGGAACCCTCGGCAGCGGCCCGGGTGGTCTGGTGCTGTCCGGCCACACCGACACAGTGCCCTTTGATGACAAACGCTGGCAGAGCGACCCCTTTACCCTGACCGAGCGGGATAACCGCTGGTACGGGCTGGGTACCTGTGACATGAAGGGCTTTTTCCCTCTGGCCATCGAAGCGGCCAGGGCCTTTGTGAACGAAGATCTCAAGCAGCCCCTGATCATACTGGCCACGGCTGACGAAGAGAGCTCCATGGATGGTGCCCGGGCCCTGGCCGAAGCCGGCAAGCCCAAGGCCCGCTACGCGGTCATCGGCGAACCCACCAGCCTGAAGCCCGTACGGATGCACAAGGGCATCATGATGGAGCGCCTGAAATTCGAGGGTCAGTCCGGCCATTCCTCCAACCCGGCCCTCGGCCGCAACGCCATGGAAGGGATGCACGAGGCGCTCACCGAATTGCTGGCACTCCGGTCAGGCTGGCAGGAAAAATACCGGAACCCGAACTTTGAAGTGCAGTTTCCAACCCTGAACCTGGGCTGCATCCACGGCGGTGACAACCCCAACCGCATCTGCGCCCAGTGCGAACTGCACTTCGATCTGCGCCCACTACCGGGCATGGACATGGAAACCCTGCGTCAGACCATCCTGAGCAAGGTCCAGCCGATTGCGGAAAGGCGGGAACTGTCCCTGGAATTCGAGCCACTCTTCGACGGGGTGCCGCCTTTCGAAACCCCGGCCGATGCAGCCCTGGTCAAAGCCTGTGAGAAACTGACGGGCCATACCGCCCACGCCGTTGCCTTCGCCACGGAAGCGCCCTGGTTGCAGAAACTCGGCCTGGAAACCCTGGTCATGGGCCCCGGATCCATTGATCAGGCGCACCAACCCGATGAATTTATCGAGCTGTCCCAGCTGGAGCCAACCGTTAAAGTACTGCGAGGGCTTATCCGACAGTTTTGCCTTTAAGACGGAGTCCGGGTCAAATAGGGGACTGAACACTGTCGGGAGCCCTCTCCAAAACACGCCCGTAAATACGTCCCTGTAGGGCTCGGTCGCGCCATCCCTGGCGCTCCACGGTTTTGGAGAGGGCTCCCGACAGTGTTCGTCAGACTGAATTGCAGGCCGCGTAAAGAAAAGAGCTTGGAGTATTCGAATTGAAATCAAACGACTGGCTGCATGGATTCCGCCATTCATCCCCATACATCAACGCCCACCGCGGGCGCACGGTGGTGCTGACCATTCCGGGGGATGCGATTGAACACGGGAATTTTATCAACATCATCCATGACATCGCGCTGCTGAGCAGCCTTGGCGTGCGACTGGTCGTTGCCTTTGGTGCCCGCCCGCAAATCCAGGCGCGGCTGGATGGCGCCGGTGTGGAATCGTCGTTTGCCAAAGGTCTGAGGATCACACCACAGGAGCACCTTGGCATGGTGATGGAAGCCATCGGTGGCCTGAGAGCCTATCTGGAAAGCCACCTTTCCATGGGCCTGGTGAATTCGCCAATGCACAATGCCCGTATTCGGGTAAGTGGTGGCAATTATGTGGCCGCCAAGCCGGTGGGTGTGCTGGATGGCATTGATTTTGGCCACACCGGCAAGGTGCGTCGGGTGGATGTGGCCGGCATCGAGAAACTGCTGGAGCTTGGTCACATTGTTCTACTACCGCCGATGGGTTATTCGCCCACCGGGGATGCCTTCAACCTCTCCTACGAGGATGTTGGTAGTCAGGTAGCGGCGGCGCTGCAGGCCGAAAAGCTGATGGTGTTTATTGATGATCCCGGCTTGCAGGAAGAGGACGGCAGCCTGATCAGGGAGCTGTCAGCGCGTCAGGCGTCCGAACGTCTGGCTTCCGGTGCGGTAACCGGTCACGATGCGGATCTGCTCAGGGCGGCCTGTGATGCCTGTGTGAAGGGCGTACGGCGTGCTCACATCATTAGCTATGTGGACGACGGGGCGTTGCTGAAAGAACTGTTCACTCGGGACGGTGCCGGCACGCTGGTGAGCGGCGATCACTACGAACAGTTCCGCCAGGCCAGGGTTGAGGATATTGGCGGGATTCTGGAACTGATTCAGCCATTGGAGGAGCAGGGCATTCTTGTGCGCCGTTCCCGGGAGATGCTGGAAACCGAAATTGACCGGTTTGTCGTGGCAGAGCGAGACGGGACCATCGTGGGCTGTGCCGCTCTTTACAGTTACCCCGAGGAAGGTGCCGGCGAGCTGTCCTGTTTTGCCGTGGATCCAAACTATCGCCGCGCCGGGCGGGGTGACGAGATTCTGGCGATGGTGGAGAAGCTGGCCAGGGGGCAGGGCATCCAGAAGCTGTTTGTGCTCACCACCCAGACGGAGCACTGGTTCCGGGAGCGGGGCTTCCAGCCTTCCACCGTGCAGGCCCTGCCCGGGCCGAAGCTGGCCTCCTACAATACCCAGCGGAACTCAAAGGTGTTCTTCAAACCGCTGTGACAGGGCCGCCAGGTGTTCAGACCTCTGGGGTTCCGGTTGCTCCGACAGCGTCTCGACGGCCTTGTAAAAGCTCGCAAAGTCGTAGTCTGCATTTCGAAGCATCTGCCGGAATGCCGGTACATGCTGGTTGTACTGGCGAAACAGCGCAACGTTGGCATTGTTCAGACTGACCGGTGCGGGTCCGAAAGGGCCCGGCTCGGGCCAGTCTGCGGAAAGCTCCTGATAGGCTAGCGCCAGGTCTTCGAAAATGGCCGTTTTCCGGTTTCGCAGTTGGTCATCAGACAAGCGGTCCTGTTCGGCGTACAGTGCCTGCAGGCGGGCGCTGAAGTCCTCCACCAGGGCCAGTGTCTGGTTGCGGCGGGCGAGACGGTCCAGGGCTTGCCGGAACTGACCGGGGGTGCCCTGCTCCGAGAGCCAGAGTCTCAGTCCTTCCAGCTCCACGGCGGTGGCGAAGCTTTCGTTAAAGGCCGTGTCATCGGCAATGTAGACCACCCGGTGGGCCAGTTCATGGAACATCAGCGCGACCATGCGGTCTGCCGCCAATCGGGTAAAGCCGGTGTGCAGCGGGTCATCAAACCAGCCAAGGGTGGAATAGGCCGTCACACCGCCAATGAAGGTGTCGAAGCCTCTGTCCTGGAATTGCGCCTCCTCGGCACGCGCATCTTCCAGATTGAAGTACCCCCGGTAGGCCTGGCAGCCCAGAACGGGGTAGCACCAGCGGTGTGGCTCCAGCGAGAATTCGGGCACGGCCACCAGATTGACCACCACCCAGGGTCTGTTGAGCTCCACGTAGTCGCTGAAGGCGTCTCCCACCGGCAGGGCCAGTCGTTGGGCGGCGAAGTGCCGGGCCTGCTGTGTCAGCGAGAGTTTTCCTCGCAACTCCAGTGGGGTTTCATTATTTGTGAGGATCTTCTCCACCGGTTCCCCGGCCATTATCAACGATAGATGCCCACTGACAGCTTGCGAATAGTAGCCAATGGTCGAACAGCCGTTAAGCATTGTTACCAGTAGCAAAAGTAGATAGATCTGACTAAGCTGTTTCATGGGTCAGGATGTTATAGTGGATTGGTTTGCCTGTGGGGGCCAGGCCGCTATAGTACAATCATGGTCTCTATAGTAGCAGCCGGTGGCATCCGCCATCGTTTCAGGGACGTGAGTCGGTACCGGGCAGTGTCCCCGGTGACTGTTCCGGCTTTGCGAGATATCAGGTAGTTCATGGATCCGAGAGAACGTCGTAGCAGCCCCCGCCAACCTATCAAGCTTGCCGCTCAGATTGATTTGGGAACCGGTGAGGCGTGGCCGTGCCAGATCGCCGATTTTTGTGCAGAGGGCCTTTTCGTTCGCTATTCGAGTGAAACCTCGAAGAAGCTGGATCGGGCGTTTGCGTCCGGCACGCCGCCGGAACTGGTGGTTCGTTTTCGTGGACTGGATGGCGCCCGCCGCCATGAACTGCACGTCAGTATTGTCCGGCGGATTGATGGCGCCATGGGGGTCAATTTCAGCCGCCCGAACCCGGAAGCGGTTGATGCCATGCTTCAGCAGTGCGGTGGCTCCCGCCGACAGGAGCGCTCCTCTCTCCGGGCCCCCAGCGACCGGATCCAGTTTGTTCTGCATCAGTCCGCCAAGGCGGTGATCCAGTTCATCGAGCCGTTGATGGACGCCTGTTTTGTGCAGATGGTGGACGGCCTGAAACAGGCGGCCCAGAAAGCCTCAAATGATCAACAGGCGAATGAATACATGGACGCCTCGGGGCAGATCCAGGCCCGGCAACGGGTCATCTGGCACCAGATGGCGAGAAGCCTGGAATCACCCTTGAAGCCTGCCCCAAAAGGCTTTCCCGGCTCCGAGCTCTCGGTGGTGGACAAGGGCGAGTTCGAGGACTGGCTGACCATCCGGGTGATGGTGACCAAAGCGGATACTCAGTACCGCGGCGACCTTCTGCAGCTCAAGCTCCGGCTGGACAAACTTGGCATCGCCAATGCCACGGGCCACCACAATCCCCTCGGACCATCCCTGGTCTGTGAAGCCTTCCACAATGGACTCAATCAGCTCAAGGCTTCCCGGGAGGTGGAGAAAGTTTGCCTGCGGGTCTTCGAGCAGACCGTGCTGCAGCAGTTGGGGCCTCTTTACAAGGAACTCAACGATATCCTGATCCGACACGGCGTTTTGCCGGACCTGGATCTCAGCAAGTATCTGAGCGAGCAGGCCGGGGCGAAGCCGGAGCAAAAGAAGGAGACGGTTCAGCCAGAGCCGGTTTCGGCGGAGAGTGCCCCTGACGCATCGGAACCAGCCCCAAAGGCGGAACAGGACAGCGCCAGATCGGCGCAACCTCGCCGCAAACCCGGAATGCTGGGTGGCGAATTCCGGGGCTATGCCCAGGCCGCGCAGACTGCATTTGCAACTGTACGCAATCTTCTCAATACCCTGAGTGCGAGCCGAGTGGCCCGGGGCGATCCGGAACCCATGCCGTTCCAGCCAAACGCCAGACCACTGTCGCCCGGAGAGCTCCAGCGAGAGCTCCAGCAGTTGCAGTCACAGACCGTCGAACCCGGGGAAGAGCTCGCGCCCTTAAAAGACCGGGTGGTAGAGAAGGTCAAGGCGAGCGGTGACAACAGGCTGGATGAAGAACAGCAGGAAACGGTTGATGTGGTCGACCGCTTTTTCAAGTCGGTGGTGGAAAGCCCCAAACTCAGTGAATATGCCCAGCAGCGCATGCGGCAGCTGGAAGTGCCCGTTCTGAAAGTGGTCATGAGGGACCCTGCGTTCTTTGATGACCAGGACAGCCCGGTTCGTGGGGTGATGAACCGCCTGGCCCAATTGGGTGTCAAGGGTGGCCGGATCAATCCGGTGGTCCAGCGTCGGGTTGATGAGCTGGTGCAGCGGATCACCACGGATTTTGAGCAGGATACCGGAGTATTTGAGCATACGGTCCAAGAGCTGGACACCCTGATCGATCGCCAGAATCTTGTCTATCGCAGGAATGTGGAGCGTGTGACGGCCGCAGCAGAAGGCGCCCAGAAGGTAGCGGAATCCAAGAAGGCCGTGGCCGACGTGCTGGACCAGAAACTGGGCGGGCGCAAGATTCCCAGGGCGGTGCTGAGCCTGTTGGACGGCGGATGGCGTGATCTGCTCTCGCTGACCTGGATCCGACAGGGGCCTGACAGCCAGCTCTGGCAGGATTACCTGGCGGTGATTGATTCCCTGCTGTCGTTCGCCGACGACCCCAACAGCACGATTAACCTGCCTGAATTGCTGCGGGTCATTCAGGATGGCCTGGCTTCCATTTCCAGTAACCATATGCCCTCATCCCAGATCCGTGACGAGCTCAAGCAGTTCCTGGTTCGCAGCCCGGAAAAAAGCCCCGAGCTGGTTGAGGTGCCGCCGGCCAAGCCGGAGCAGCCGGACACGAAAAAACTGTCCGATCGTGAACAGCGCAGCCTTCAGCGCTGGATCAATCGGGCCCAGCAACTGCGCACCGGTGACTGGCTGCGGGACCAGGAAAACCCCAAGGAGCCCCAGTACATCCGTCTGGTCTGGATTGCCCGCGGGTTCAGCCGGTTTGTGTTTGTGAACCATCAGGGCATGCGGGTGGTGGAGCTCGAGCTTGAGGCCCTGGCCCGTCAGATGCGCAAGGGGATTATCGTCCCCGATAGTCAGTACGAGCGACCACTGGTGGATGAGAGCATCGACCGCATGGTTCGCAAGGTCTACGACCAGCTGTCCTGGGCTTCCACCCATGATGAGCTGACGGGACTTCTGGGGCGCCGGGAGTTCGAACGGATGCTGGATCAGCAACTGGCCCGCCGGGAAGACGAGCGCTCCCTGGTGCGTCTGGATCTCCGCCGTTTCCGCCTGCTGAACGATACTGCCGGCTACCAGGCCGGCGATGAGACCCTCAAACGGGTGGCGGATATTCTGCGCAGTCACGTGGGGGATGGTATGCCTGTGGCCAGGCTGGCGGGCAATGAGTTTGCCATGCTGGTGCCCTCCGAGAGTGCCAGTGATGCCGCCAGGGATCTGGTCAAGGCAGTGGAGGCCGCCGAGTTCAGATTTGGTGGCAGGGATTACCGGCTTTCTGCCAGCGCCGGCGTCGTTCCCACCTTGCCGGCACTGGTCAGTGCCGAACGCTGGTTGCGGGCTTCTGAAGAGGCCCTGGCAGCTTCCCGGCAGCAGGGTCATGGAAAGGTGTCGGAGTATGCGCTTGATGCCGGGGATCAGGCCCGCCAGGAACAGATTGCCGCCAAGGTTGCCAGTCTCAGTGATTTGAATGAGGAACGCATGTTGCTGCGTTGCCAGAAGATCATACCTCTGCACGCCAAAGCCTCCATGGCGGCGCAGTACGAGGTGCTGATCAGCATGTACGATGACGACGGCAACCTCATTACCGGTCGGGACTTTGTTCGGATGGCCGAGCGTTATGACCGTATGCAGGCGGTGGATCGCTGGGTGGTCGGCCACATGCTGGACTGGCTCAGGGAGCAGGCACCGGACCCACGGCATTTTGGTGGTGTCTGCATCAACCTGTCCGGTTACTCCATGAACGATCAATCGCTGCTGGAGTTCATCTACGAGAAGCTGAGTGAGAAGGATGCGCCCATAGAGCGGTTGTGGTTCGAGCTGACCGAAGCCTCGGCGATCAACGACGTCCAGTCAGTCGCGGATTTCATTATCGAGATGAAAGAACTCGGATGCCGGTTCTGTCTGGGCAACTTCGGTAGTGGCCCAAGCTCGTTCGAGTTCATGCGTTCCCTGCCCGTGGATCTGATCAAGATTGACAGCGCCTTTACCGGCCAGCTGGCAACCAGCGAGACCGATCGGGCAATGGTGCGCTCTATGGTGGATATGGCCCATTACATGCGTCGGGAAGTGATTGCTTCCCAGGTTGAGTCCCGGGACGTCCTGGACATGCTCAGGCAGCTGGGTGTCGACTATGCCCAGGGCTTCGTGGTCGAGAAGCCCCGTTTACTCGACAGTCTCACCTGATTCCGGCAATCTGCCCCTATGTCAAAACGCCATCCGATCATAGCGGTAACCGGTTCATCCGGTGCGGGAACCACCACCACCGGCCAGATTTTCAGCCGGATGTTCGCCAGTGAAGGGCTGAACGCCGCCATGGTCAGCGGGGACAGCTTCCACCGTTACAACCGTGAACAGATGGCCAGGCTCGCTGCGAAGGGCCAGTTCGGTGAGCGTAACCACTTTGCGCTGGCGGCCAATCACATCGACAAGCTCGAAGCCCTTTTCTACGATTACGGTCACACCGGTAACGGCCGTTACAGGCAATATGTCCACGACGAGGACCGACGGCTGGTGGAAGCCGGACACAAGCCCGGAACCTTCACGCCCTGGGGGCCCTTACCCCCGGACACGGATTTGCTGTTTTACGAGGGGCTGCATGGCGGCGTCGTCAGCGAAACCTGCAATATTGCCCAGTACGTGGACCTGTTGATCGGAGTGGTGCCCATTGTGAACCTCGAATGGATCCAGAAGATCCACCGGGACACCCACAAGCGGGGATACAGCCAGGAAGCGGTGGTGGAAACCATCATCAACCGCATGGATGACTATGTTCACGATATCGTTCCCCAGTTTTCTCATACCCACATCAACTTCCAGCGCATTCCACTGGTGGACACGTCCAATCCCTTTGTTGTCCGGGACGTTCCGACCGAGGACGAGAGCATGCTGGTTATCCGGTTCCGCGATCAATCTGAAGTGGATTTTCCTTACCTGCTGCAGGTGATCTCTGGCAGCAGCCTTTCCCGACACGACACCCTCGTGATTCCGGGCACAAAAATGCCGCTGGCCATGGACCTGATTGTCAGGCCCATGGTGCAGCGGCTGATGGCAAGAAAGCCATTCGCCTGATCCGTCAGGCCGTCAGTCGGCCGTCCCGGTAATCCCGAAGCGTCTGCTCAATTTCCTCCCGGGTATTCATCACGAACGGGCCGTACTGGACCACAGGTTCACCAATGGGCTTGCCGGCGATCAGCAGCAGGCGCGCCCCAGATTCTCCGGCAGTGAGAGCAATCCGGTCTCCGTTGTCACCCAGAATGTTGGCAGCGCTGCGTTGAAGTGCGCGATCGGCCAGGTTGGCGGTGCCCTCGTACAGGTACAGCATGGCATTGTGACCCTCCGGAACCGGCAGCGTCACACTTGCACCCGATTCGAGGTGGATGTCAGCGTAGATTGGCTGGGTGCTTCGATCCGCTACTGAGCCCTCGTGAAGCTGGCCCTCGATCTCCATGTTGCCGGCGATGAGCTTCACCTTGCCGCCTTCAAAGACGATCTCAGGGATCTCTTCCGGCTGGATATCGCGGTAACCCGCTTCTGTCATTTTCTCTGCCGCGGGCAGATTCAGCCAGAGCTGGAAACCCCGCATCACGCCTTCTTCCTGCTGCGGCATTTCCGAGTGAATGATCCCACGGCCGGCGGTCATCCACTGAACGCCGCCATTGCGCAGGTCGCCGCGGTTCCCCAGGTGATCCTCGTGCAGCATGTGCCCCTCGATCATATAGGTCACCGTCTCGAAACCCCGGTGAGGGTGCGATGGAAAACCGGCGATATAGTCGGCGGCCTCGGCGGAGCCGAACTCGTCCAGCATCAGGAACGGATCCAGGCGGATATTCTGTTGCTGGCCGATGGAGCGCTTGATGCGCACGCCGGCACCGTCGGAAGTTTCCAGGGCTGGAATAATCTGTTTCAGGGAGCGCAGGGTCATGGTGTCCTCCTCTCGTTAGCTCATGACTCCATTAAAACGGCAGACGAGGGGAGAATAAAACGCAGAATTCTGGCGGGTGACATCAAAAAAACTGAAGGACCCGTGACGCCCCGGGCGGAGCGTCACGGGAGGCGATCATTCGACGTTGCGGGAATAGAAAATCTCAAGCATCTCACGGCGCAGGCGGTCTTCGATGGACTGTGCTTCCGCCGGGTCGAGATCACTGGCGTTTACCCCGAAGACATAGTTATCGAGATTGAAGTTTTTCAGCATCATCTTGGTGTGGAACAGGTTTTCCTGGTACACGTTCACATCGATCATCTGATACGCGTTCTGGGTATCCTCGGTCAGATAGTTCTGGATCGAATTGATGTCGTGATCAATGTAGTGTTTGGTACCGTCCACATCGCGGGTAAAGCCGCGAACCCGGTAGTCCACAGTGACGACATCAGAATCGAAGCTGTGGATCAGGTAGTTCAGCACTTTCAGCGGTGAGATCAGACCACAGGTGGAGACATCGATGTCAGCCCGGAAGGTGCTTACGCCATCATGGGGGTGGCTTTCCGGGTAGGTGTGCACGGTGACGTGGCTCTTGTCCAGGTGCGCAACGATGGTATCCGGCAGCGGCCCCGGGGATTCCTCGTTGTCCGGTTCTTCGCCATTGGTCAGTTCATGCTCGGCAATCAGCATGGTGACCGAAGCGCCGTGTGGCTCGTAATCCTGGCGCGCAATGTTCAGGACGTTGGCGCCAATGATTTTGACCACGTCGGTCAGAATCTGTGTGAGACGCTCGGCGTTGTACATCTCATCGATGTAGTCAATGTAGGCCTTGCGTTGCTCTTCGGTCTGCGCATAACAGATGTCGTAGATGTTAAAGCTCAGGGATTTGGTCAGGTTGTTAAAACCATGCAGCTGGAGTTTTGATTCCATGCTCAGCCCCTCCGGATCGTGGAGATGAATGACTGCAGAGCTGCATTGCTGCGCTCTGCCGAGGCCGCCACCGACTACTGACCGGGTTGTTCACCTTTTGCGCAGACCGGCGGAGAGGGTGCGTATTATGCACACCGCAAGTGACGTTGAATAGTATTTGCAATGACATTTTAGCATCCGTGATTTCCGCTGCATTCGACCCACGGAATCTGGCCCATGGATGGTGTCGAAGCGCCTTGTCAGGCCTGCTATTCTGCCTCATGCACCTCATAGGTGTGACTGATCTCAACGCCCGCCTTTTCCAGCATGATGGAAGCTGAGCAATACTTTTCTGCCGACAGGCTGACGGCCCGCTTGACCAGGTTCTCCTTGAGGTTTTTGCCGGTTACCACGAAATGCAGGTGAATGCGGGTAAACACGGCGGGCACCGCGTCGGCACGCTCTGCCTCAAGTTCGGCATGGCAGGTGGTCACGTCCTGGCGGCTTTTCTTCAGGATGCTCATGACATCAAACGCAGAGCAGCCTCCCAGACCCATCAGCAGCATTTCCATCGGGCGCGGACCCAGGTTCTGGCCGCCATGGTCCGGTGGGCCATCCAGCTGGACACTGTGGCCGCTGCCGCTAGTGGCTTTAAAACTGGCGTTGCCGGTCCAGTCAATGGTTGCTTTCATGGGACGACTCTCCGTTGTAATAAGACGGGACCAACACTTGCGGTGGCCCGGGTGAAAATGATCTGTGACGGGATGCTAGCACAACCGGCCTCGCCAGGCAGGCTGATCCCGGATACATGTTGTATACTCTTTCCGGTTGCCCGCAACAGACCTTCTTGTTATAAGTTGCGCAGTTTTGCAGTAAAAAAGAACGAACCCGCAAGGAAAGCCGGGTGCATAAAAAACATTGGGACCCGCCAGTATCTGAGGAGGCACGACTCGCATTATGGCCACTATCGTCAAGCCGGTTGAGCAGAAAACCAAGCATCTCGACTATTTCCTTTCGCAGTGTCATCGTCGTCGTTACCCAGCCAAGAGCACGATTATCTATGCCGGTGACAAGAGCGATTCACTGTTCTACATCGTCAAGGGATCAGTAACCGTCATCATTGAGGATGATGATGGTCGCGAGATGATCATGGCCTATCTGAACGCCGGCGACTTCTTCGGTGAGATGGGCCTGTTTGACAACATGGATTCCCGCAGTGCCTGGGTGAAGGCCAAAACCGAGTGCGAGGTGGCGGAGATCAGCTACACCAAATTCCGGGAAATCGCCCAGCAGGATCCAAGGGTCCTGTACTTCATCGGCGAACAGATGGCCTCGCGACTGCGCCAGACTACCCGTAAGGTCGGCGACCTGGCGTTCCTGGATGTCACCGGCCGTGTTGCCCGTACACTGCTGGACCTGTGCAAGGAACCAGATGCCATGACTCACCCGGATGGAATGCAGATCAAGATCACGCGCCAGGAAATCGGGCGGATCGTCGGCTGTTCCCGGGAGATGGTTGGTCGGGTGCTGAAAACGCTGGAGGATCAGGGACTGGTGCGCGTCAAGGGCAAGACCATGGTGGTCTACGGCACGCGCTGAGCGTTATTACCGTTCATCCTGTTTTTGAAAAGACCGCTATCAACAGCGGTCTTTTTGCGTTTGGCAGCCACCATCCTGGCCGGCTGTGACCGCCAGCGCTACCCTATCACGGCAACGGATTTGATCTGCAACCAGACGTTCATGCCTGGCTCAAGGCCGAGCTGGGCGACGGCCCTGGAGGTCAGTCTTGACAATATTGGCGTCGGTCCTGCCAGAAGTCGCACCAGGCTGATGCCAGGAGCAATATCCGGGTCGATCTGGTCGATGACCGCAGGCACCAGGTTCTGGATGCTCTGGTCGGAATTTTCGCTCAGGGCCAGACTGACGTCCCGGGCCAACACTCGAACCCGAACGCGGTCTCCGGGCTTTACGCGATGCTCACACCGTAACCAGAGCTGGCCGCCCTCGAACCGGAACAGTGCCAGGTGCCAGTGATCGTCAAGTTCGATAATCTGGCCTTCCAGCAAGGCACCAGCGTCGTCCTGAACGCGAAAAGGATTATCGATGCCTGCCAGTGTTTCCCGCAGTGGCCCCTGGGCAACCACACGACCTTCCTCCAGCATCACAATATGATCCGCCAACCGGGCAACTTCTTCGGTTGAATGGGAAACGTAAATGATCGGAATGGCCAGCGTATCGTGCAGTCGTTCGAGATACGGGAGAATTTCCTGTTTGCTGTTGAGGTCCAGGGCGGACAACGGCTCATCCATCAGCAACAGCCGGGGACTGGTCAGCAGAGCCCTGGCGATTGCCACCCGCTGGCGTTCACCTCCAGAGAGGCCGACAGGCATGCGGTCCAGGTGTGATTCCAGGCCAAGCCAACGTACTGCCTCGTCGAACCCGATCTGCCGGTCGCCAGCCGGGATGCGCCGGTACCCGAATTCCAGGTTCCTGCGCACGTTCAGGTGAGGGAACAGGTGGGTTTCCTGGAAGACATAAGCCAGAGGCCGTTTATGGACTGGTCGAACGAACGTCTCGGTTTGCCAGGGTTCGCCGAGAACGGTCATGGAACCCGGGGCACTTTGCAGGCCCGCCATGCACCGTAGCAGGGTGGTTTTGCCACACCCGGAGTGCCCGAACAGCGCGGAGATGCCTGTGCCTGGCAGGGTTATGTCAACGTCCAGGCTGAAGCCGGGGAAGGTGCATTGGAAGCGGGCGTCGATGGTGCTGGAGGCGGTCATCTGATCGCTCCGGAGCGGGCTTTGCCGTTCAGCGCGTAGAGCGTTACCAGAACCACGAATGAAAACACCACCATGCCGGCGGACAGCCAATGGGCCTCGGTGTATTCCAGCGACTCCACATGGTCGTAGATGGCAACCGACAGTACCTTGGTTTCACCCGGAATGTTGCCGCCGATCATCAGGATCACCCCGAACTCGCCAATGGTATGGGCGAAGGTTAATACGGCGGCGGTCAGGAAGCCGTTCCGGGCCAGGGGCACGGCAACGAACAGAAACCGGTCCCAGGGCGCTGCGCGGAGAGTGGAAGCAACCTCCAGGAAACCTTCCCCGACGGCCTCGAACGCGTTCTGAAGGGGCTGGACGGTGAAGGGCAGGGAATAGATGACCGACGCGACCACCAGACCCTCGAAGGTAAACGGCAGCAGACCGATACCCAACGACTGGGTCAGTTGGCCAACCCAGCCTTCCGGCCCCATGACCAGTAACAGATAGAACCCCAGCACAGTGGGCGGAAGAACCAGGGGCAGTGCTACGACGGCCGCAATCGGTTGACGAAGCCAGTGTCGGGTTCGCGCCAGCCACCAGGCAATGGGGGTGCCGATCAGTAAAAGCAGCAGGGTTGTCGTCGTGGCCAGCTTGAGTGTCAGCCAGACCGGGTCCCAGTAGGTTTCAAGCATCAGTTGGCCGTGTCGTACCCGTAGTTTCGGATGATGGTGGTTGCGGTGTCTGATTTCAGGAAATCCATCCAGGCCTTGGCCGCGGCTTTGTCTGCACCGTGTTGCAACAGGATGGCCTGTTGGTCAATGGGCTGATAATAGGCCTGGGGTATGTGCCACAGTGTGCCATCATCTTCGTGCCAGGCCTTGATTTGGGACAGGGCCACGAAGCCTGCCTGGGCGTTGCGGCTGACCACAAACTGGAAAGTCTGGGCGATGGAGTCCCCCCGGACCAGTTTGTGTTGCAGGGCCTCCCAGTGATTCAGGTGCTCCAGAACCTGTTGTGCAGCAAGACCGTAGGGAGCGGTTTTCGGGTTGGCAATGGCCAGCCGCGAAAACGGCTGGCGGGCAAGATAGTCTTCGGCATTGTCAAAGGCGGCGACCGTGGGGCTCCACAGCGCCAGTTTGCCCCGGGCGTAGGTGAAGCGGGTGCCAGGAACGCCCGCCTGTTCTTCCTCAATCAGTGCCGGTCGCAGAGCGTCTGCAGCCATGAAAACATCAAACGGGGCGCCGTTTTTGATCTGGGCGTAAAGCTTGCCCGTGGAGCCGTAGCTTGCTGAAACGGTGTGACCGGTTTCGGTTTCAAAGCGTTTGGCCAGTTCCCGGGTGGTGTCGGTAAAGTTGGCGGCGACGCCGAGACTGACCTCGCCCGCCACTGCTCCGGCAATTGCGGAGCCGGACAGCACAAACAGTATCAGGGTACGGAAGATCCTGCGGCCTCGAGGATAACCCACACAACATCCTTATTCGTTCAATCATTGATGGCAAGTGTCCGGGAGTGACATCCCTGGTTGCTCTGACGTCCACGGCGACTCCGAGGTCAGGCACAGGGACCGGAGATACTCCCAGACCTCCTCCCGGTTGGTTTCGTTGAGCATCTCATGACGCCCGCCTTCAAACAATCGCAGGGTTACATGCTCCACCCCCGCTTCGCGGATTGTCTGGAAATGTCGGCGTACGCCACGCCCCATCTCACCAACCGCATCCGCGGTGCCGGAAAACAGGTGCACGGGAAGATCTTTCCGGAAGGCAGACGGCGCAAGCGCTAGCATACCACCAATAAAGTCCCACCAGAGGCCAACCGTGCAATCGAAACCGCACAGAGGGTCGGCAACGTATCGGTCCACCTGGTCCGGATCGCGGCTGAGCCAGTCGGCCCCGGTTCGGTTCGGGCGGAACTTGCGGTTGAACTGCTCAAAGGTCATTCGGGCCACCAGGCGGCTGCGGTGCCGCTTGCCACGAACCAGTCGAATCAGGCCTATCAGGGTCCTGGACGCCAGGAGGTGGCCCCGGTCAATCCGGTTGGTGGCGCTGAGAATCAGGGCGTCCAGCTGGTCGCCATGGGTCTGGGCATAGGCCTGGGCGATAAAGGAACCCATGCTGTGGCCCAGCAGGTTGACTGGCAGCCGTGGGAATTGCGCGCGGGCGTGTTGAACCACCAGGTGCAGGTCGGCAAGCACGCAGGCCCAGCCACCCTGGTCGGCATAGTGTCCAAGGCCCTCGGGAGGGCAACTCCGACCATGGCCGCGGTGGTGGTAGGTGATGACCGCAATGCCGTTTTCGCCAAGCCAGTGGGCCAGTGGTTGGTAACGGTCGCCGTGTTCGGCCATGCCATGGCTGATGATGAGAATGGCGCTTGGTGTCGCCGGGGTAAAGACTGTCCCGGTTATCGTGTGGTCATCACCGGCGTTCAGCGTCAGGGGATGTTCGTTGATTGTCACGGCCCGTTTCCTTGTTATTTTTCACTGTGGCCGGGCGTTGCCACTCCGGCGGTTTCCATAGGTGGGTGAGGCGAGACAATAATCCGCCTGGCTGTGCCATGTCGCGGAACAGGTCCACGTATTCGTGGGTCCAGAGCACAATCAGGTTGTTGGAGCGGATGGGCCGAGTGATGCCATACTCGGGCGGATGCTGGGCGTCTTCGTCAACAAAGGTGCCGAACAGCCGATCCCACAGGATCAGGGTGCCGCCGTAATTACGGTCGATATAGCCGGGATTGCGGCCATGATGAACCCGGTGGTGACTCGGGGTGTTGAAAACAAGTTCAAGCCAGCGGGGCAGCTTCCCGACCAGTGTGGTGTGAATGAAGAACTGGTACACCAGTGACAGTGCATAGGCCACACCGATCCAGACAGGGTTGAGCCCCAGCAGTGCCAGGGGCAGATAGAAAATCCACATGCCGTTGAAAATGTTGGTGGCATTCTGGCGCATGGCGGTGGAGAAGTTCATCCGCTCGGAGGAGTGGTGCACCACATGGGCGGCCCAGAACCAGCGTACCCTGTGACTGGCCCGGTGCATCCAGTAGAAACAGAAATCCACGCCCAGGAAGGTCAGCAGGACCGTGAACCCGTTCAGCTCCAGGTCAAATAGCCGATAGTGATAGCACAGGGCGTAGACAGGAAACGCAATCAGCCCGGCGAAGAGCAGCTCGGTAACCTGATAGCCGGCACCCAGGGCGAAGTTCCGAATCGCTTCACGGCTATCCATCAGCCGCGGATCGTGGCGAATCTTCAGGTATTCCCAAAGTGTAACGGCCACGAAGACGGGGGTGGCGATCACAAAGATCAGCTGCCGTTCATCCAGCGCCAGCCAGGGAGAGGCCGCCTTCCAGAGGGCAAGCAGGCCGCTTTCTTCCAGTACGGCCAGCATCATGTCGGTCAGAGCCATCGAATTCCTGCCGGGTTCCATTGGTAACAGGACCATTCTCGCACGCAGCTGGGCCAACGGAATGTCGGTTCACGCCAGATTGGCTGGCGATTTCCGACAGGATCCGATTCAGTCTGGCCGGCGATTATCACTGTAGACTTTCTCCAGAGCCCGGATCTGAGTTTGCCACTGGTCCAGCCAGGTCTTGATGTCTTTGGGAATCCGGGCAGGTTTCGGCCAGGGAACCGGGTACTGCGCTGGCTGGAACATGGGTGCAAACAGGGCGGCGGCCGTGAGGTCGGCGCGGGTGAACTGATTGCCAACCAGGAACGGGCGCTCGGCATAGATCGCTGCCAGCTCAGTGAGAAGATCCTCCATGACCTGCCTGGATTTTTCTGAAGTTTTCTCGTTGATCTTCATCCACTGACGCATCACTTCATCAACCCGGCTGAACGCCAGGCTGAGCAGAATCCTGTTATAGAAGGGCGTGCCGGCAGCCAGCATGGGCACTACGATTTTGGGTCGCTGCAGGAAGTGGTGGTAGGAGTAGCAGCGAATGGCGGGGCCCGCTTCTTCGTCCAGTCGCCGTTCCCAGGCCAGCGCCTGCTCGCGAAGGTCCGGATCCTCCGGTGTCAGGGAATGCTCGGGAAAGGCCTGATCCAGGTAATCCAGGATGGCCGCCGAGCCCTGGACCACCTGACCATCGTGCTCCAGCACCGGGACCGAAGAAGCCTGGCCGGTCAGCTTCCGGATGGTTTTTACATGCTGTCCGGGCAGCAGGTTTACCGTTTCGTAGTTCAGCCCCTTGTATTCCAGGGCCCAGCGAATTTTCTCGCAGTAGTGGGAAATGGCAAATTGGTACAGTTTCAGTGCCATGGGCTTGTCTCCTCGGTTCAGCGTTCTAGCATACTGTCGGTGAGGCGCGAGAAGAAGCCTCGTCGAATACTCGCGGTGGCCTCGCCAGTCGTTGGGTTCTAGAATGTAGCCCGAAAACATGCCTACAAGGGAACTGACCATGCACTCACGACGAGTATTGATGTTGTCCGTCGTTACGGCCTCGGGCCTTGCTCTTTCCGCCTGCTCTTCTCTACCCGAAACCAGTCAGCCGGTTTCCGGAAGCTATGCCTGCGGGCAACTTGATATCGCGGTATCCGGGAGCGAGAACAGCGATCTGATCAGTGTGGACTATCTGGATCGGCGGATTTTGCTCAAGCCGGAAGTGAGCGCGTCGGGGGCCTTGTATGTTGCCCCGGGTGATGACCAGACCCGTTTCTGGAACAAAGGTGAAAAAGCGACCCTGACCATACGTGGGCAGACTTACCCGGAGTGCCTGCAGCCAGGTGATCTGGAAATGCCATTCGAGGCGCGGGGCAATGAGCCTTTCTGGCACGCGACGATTGAGGGCAGCGAGCTCTTGTTAACACGCCCGTTCGAGGAACAGCGCACCCGTCGTGTTCCGGTTGGAGTGAAAACAGCCAACCGCCACGGACGGGAATTTGCGGCGACACTGGATGACCTGCCCATCACGCTCACGGTGGCCCGGCAGCTTTGCGAAGACAGTATGTCCGGAGCGCAATACCCGGCACAGGTGCGCCTGACGGTCGGCGATGATGAATACACCGGGTGTGGTGGGGATCGGCAACGGCTCTTGCGCGGTGCGGTCTGGGTTGTCGAGGACCTAGCTGGTGCCGGAATCATCGATCGGTCGCGGATCACCATTGAGTTTCTTGAGGACAACCGGATGGCCGGTCGAGCCTCGTGCAACCGGTACACCGGCAGCTACCAGCTCAGGGGCGAGGGCATTGCAGTCGGACCCGTCGCATCGACCCGCATGGCCTGCGCACCCGCGCTGATGAACCAGGAGGATCGGTTCCTCAGCCTGCTGGATCAGGTGAGTTCAGCGCGTATCGGGCAACATGGTGAGCTGCTTCTGTCGACGGCCGACGGCAAGACAATCAAGGCGTTTCAGTCTGACCACGATACGCCGTAACGAGCCAGGATCTCTGATACCCGCCCGCTCCTTTGCAGTGCTCTTGCTCCTTCAGACAGGAGTGCTGCGAGCTGGGTGGAATCACGGCCGACCGGTGAAAAGGCCACGTAGATCGGTGACTCGTGGATTACCGCAGCCATTCTCAGGCTCTCGGTGTCGCCTCCCTGCTGCAACTGCCAGTTCATCACGTACCGATCCTCCGGGAATACGTCAGACCGCTGCTGATGCAGGAGTTCTATTGCCCTGCTGAGTGGCGCCGGGCCCGACAGTATCCAGACCCGTTCCGGGTCATCCTGGTAGCGCTCGATATATCGGTTCAATACCGGCGAATAGGCATAGCCATTGATTGCAAGCAGTGTGAGCTCGCTGAGCGACTCGATGCCACCGTACTGCCAATCGTTGTCCGGGTGGGTGTAAAGCGCAATCGTTGAGTAGCCGGTTGCGGCGTCCGGGAATACAAAGTCCGGTGCGTCCCCCGGAAGGGCCCCGACAACAGCATCAATATAGCCGTCCCGGGCCTGTTGCAGGGCCCGGGCCCAACTCATGTTGACATACTCCACATCGATACCTGCCAGGCTGAACGCTTCCCTGGCGATATCGATCATGTAGCCTTCGTGCTCGGAACCGGCCTCACAATTATGGGGGCACCACGGATCGGCGGCGATGACAACGCGCTGGCGCGGATTTGAGGGTGCCGGTGCCGCGGGAGCGGTCTTCGTTGCCTTTGCTGCTGTTTCAGGAACCAGTGGTGGCGGGTCCTCTGGCTGCGAGCAGGCGACAAGGAAGAACGCAATGAAAAGAGCCAGGGTTTTTGCCATGGTAATAAAACCGGGATGCCGATACCGTCGGCTTTCCCTCAAGCATAGACCCTGGATGCCGTTTTGTAATGCTAGGCCGCGGTTTTGTCCCGTTCGGCAGATGCCGCGGTTGGCACGAGCGCCTTGGCCAGATCCTTCATGTGCAGGGTGCCAACGTGCTGCCCGTCCCGCACAACCCGGAAATTCAGCGACATGTCACCATCCGATTTCAGCAGAATCGACTCAAGATTGTCTTTTTCCGAGATATCGCCGGCAAACTCTGAGTCAGCATCGTTCGGCGGGCTCATGACAGAACGAACCCTGAGCACCCGCGCCCGGTTGATATCGCTGATGAAGTCGACAATGTAGGGGTCGCCGGGATTGAGCAGAATCTCCTGGGGATCGCCCTGTTGTACCACCTCACCGTCTTTCAGAATGACCAGGTGGTCCGCCAGCTTCAGGGCTTCATCCAGATCGTGGGTGATAAATACGATGGTTTTCTGCAGCTCTTCCTGCAGCTCCAGTAACAGATCCTGCATGTCGGAGCGAATCAGCGGGTCCAGTGCCGAGAAGGCTTCGTCCATCAGCATGATCGGGGCATCGGACACCAGGGCCCGGGCGATACCCACGCGCTGCTGCATGCCACCGGACAACTGGTGCGGATACTGGTATTCATTGCCTTCCAGGCCAACCCGCGCGAGCCATTTCCGGGCATCGGCCTCAAAATCCGCGGTTGTGTAGCCGCGAATGTCCTTGGCCATGCCAGCGTTCTCGAGCACGGTTTTGTGGGGCAGCAGTGCAAACTTCTGGAATACCATCGACATCCGCTCACGACGCAGCTTTCGAAGCTGCTCCTCGGTGTAGCTCATGATGTCTTCACCGTCGACATGGATTTCGCCAGCGGTGGGGTCGATCAGCCGGTTCAGGTGGCGGATCAGAGTGGATTTTCCGGAGCCGGACAGGCCCATGATGACGGTGATCTCGCCATCGTGCATATCGACGTTGATATCTCGAAGGCCGAGGACGTGTCGCTGCTGTTCCAGCAACTCGGCTTTGCCCATGCCCTTGCGAACGTGCTCCAGGGCAACATCCGGGGTCGGGCCGAAGATCTTGTAAAGGTTTCGGATCGAAATCTTGATGTCTTTCGCCATGGGGCGTTCCTCACTGCTTCTGGGAGACGTTGATTCGTGCCAGGGACGCCTTGGTTACCCGGTCGAGAATAACCGCCAGGATAACGATGCCAAGGCCGGATACCAGGCCAACACCCAGCTCCAGGTTGCGGATACCCCGAAGTACCAGAACGCCAAGCCCGGGCGCCGATACCAGGGATGCGATGACAACCATGGCAAGACTCATCATGATGGTCTGGTTGACCCCGGCCATGATGTTGGGGAGCGCCAACGGGATCTGCACCTTGTAGAGCTTCTGTCGGGGCGTCATACCAAAGGCGTCTGCAGCCTCAATCACGTCTTTATCCACCAGCCGGATGCCCAGATTCGTCAGCCGGATCACCGGAACGATGGCGTAGAGGATGATGGCGATACCGTACAGCTTCGATTCGGTGACACTGAACAGGAAGATCAGCGGGATCAGGTACACGAAGGGTGGCAGTGTCTGCAGCATGTCCAGAATCGGCACGATCATACGCTGCAAGGGGTTGCTTCGCGCCATGGCAATGCCTATGGGAACACCCAGTAAAACGCACAGGAAGGCGCATACAAAGATGATCGCAAGGGTTTGCATGGCGTAATCGTAATGGTCGATAAATGCCAGCAGCACGATACTGCCGCCGACGAACAGCACCAGTTTCCAGGATTTGGTGACCAGGTAAACAACCGCCAATAACAGTGGAATCACGATCCACCAGGGGGTATTGAGCATGGCGTACAGCGCGCCGTCGAGGAACCAGCTAAGCGGTTGGGTAAGCGGGTCCAGAACCAGGCTCAGGCTGTCCTTGATGGCCAGAAAGCCCTGTTCCAGGCCCTTGGTAAGCTCCCTGGACTGGGGGAAAGCGGCACAGGATTCGTTCAGGGCGTCCATGGACGGAAACGGGAGTTCCCACACAGAGGCCGGCTCGGCGCTCTCTCCCTTGGTTTTGTTCAGCAAATCGGCCATCGACATCGGGCCGCTGCTCTGACCTTCCGAGCACCATTGCTCAAGGCCAAGCGATGAAAAAAGGGGGTCGTAGGTTGCCATGGGCGGTCAGTCTCTCCTGCGCACGTCTGTAATCAGAACGGTTTTCGGGAAACGGCCCGGGGCATCCCTGAGGATGCCCCGGGAGGGGCAGGTCAATCAGTTGAGAACGTTGGCCAGACGCTCACGGGCGGAGTCGTTCAGCCAGGTTGACCACTCGTCGCTGTTGTTGCTGAGGTAATAAACCGCAGCTTCTTCGCCGGAGGCATTGTTCGCGTCCATCCAGGCCAGAATGCCGCTCATGGTCTCGGTTTTGAAGGTCAGCTTGCTGAGCATCTCGGCCACTTCCGGCTCGCGGTCTTTGAAGTCAGTGGTTACTGACGTCAGGATTGTGGCCGCAGGGAAGTCTGAAACACCCGGGTTATCGACATCCGGTGTCTGGTTTTTCTGGTGCACGTCCGGTTTGATCTCGCCCAGGTCAACCCGGGTCATGTCGTACTTGCCGAGAGGAACGGTGGGGCCCCAGTAGTAGCCGAACCAGGGTTCCTCATTCTGGACAGCAGACGCCATGGAGGATGCGAGGGTCTCGCCGGAACCATGGTTGAATACCTCAATGCCGGACTCTTCCAGATCCAGGGCGCGGATCAGGTTGTCACTGACAACACGGCAGCCCCAGCCGTCCGGGCAGTTGTTGAACCGGCCACCAACGAGCTCGGGATTAGCCATCACGCCTTCGATGGTTTTCAGTTCCGGGTGCTCTTCCGCAAGGTAAGTCGGAATCCACCAGCCTTCAACGCCGCCCGGATCCAGGACTTTGCCGAGGCGCTCGACCTTGCCCTGCTCTTCAAGGCGCAGGTAGGCCTCGCCCGCGGAGTTGAGCCACAGCTCGGTGACGATGTCGGGCTCGCCATTCTCGGCAACCGAGGTGACAGCAGGGACGGTATCGGAAGGGACAATGGTGACGTCACAGCCGTAACCCTGCTCCATGATAAAGGTGGCCACGTTGGTGACGACCGTGTTGGAGGCCCAGCCCATTTCGGTGATGGATACTTCGCCGCAATCAGCCTGGGCGGCGACGGGTACGGATAGCGCGCAAAGCAGTGCAGCAGACTTTAGCTTTCGCATAGTCACTTCTCCTTCTTCAGGGTTTGTGATTTTTGAAGGGTGTGGTCGGTGTTAGTTCCGATACAGGGGTGCCGCGATCCGGACGGATCGGGAGAACAGCCGTTTTATGGTCGCTGTTATGCTCGAACAAATCAGAACATCTCGGTTAATACCTAATATTAGGATAACGAACCTCAGCTTAGTTACAAGGGCGTATTCCAAATGTATCTATAAATTAGACAGATTATGCGTTCCGATAGCTGTCAATAAGCTGTAGCAATCAGCGGCTACACTCCGCGGAACTGATACCGGAGATTGCCATGACAGAGCTGCGCGACCTGACGCCTCACACGTCGATTACCCAGGAGCAGGGCAGCCGTGATGGTCGCCAGCGGAGACTGTTACGAACCTTTCTCCCGGAGCTGATCGGTCTTGAACGTCTGCTGGCAGAAGCACCGGAACTCGTAACCACGCAAGTGGTTGAGCGCATTGCCCTAAAGGATTTATCGCTACCCATCTACCGGGTCGATATCGGCTCATCCCGAGCGGATGTGCCGGCGGTATTGATTGTGGGGGGCGTGCATGGGCTGGAGCGCATTGGCAGTCAGGTGGTGATGGCGTGGCTGAAGTCGCTAATCGCCCGGGTAACCTGGGACGAGCATCTGGCCGGGCTGCTGCAAAAAGTACGCATCACCCTGTTGCCGATTCTCAATCCGGGCGGCATGTACCTGAATCAGCGCAGCAATCCCAATGGTGTGGATCTGATGCGCAACGCGCCGATTACTGCCCAGGACCGCAGTGCGTTCCTGCTCGGGGGGCAGCGCATCTCCCCCCGCCTGCCGTGGTACACCGGCGATCCGGAGCAGGGCATGGAGCCTGAAAACCAGGCGCTGGAGGCCGTGATAGAGGAATTATTGCCCGGCCGACCGTTTAGCGTGGCGCTGGACTGTCATTCCGGTTTCGGTATGCAGGATCAGATCTGGTTTCCTTATGCCTACCGGCGGCGACCGATGCGCCGGATTGCTTCGGTTATGGCGCTGAAACTGATCTGGGAGCAGGCGTATCCCAACCACGATTACCGGTTTGAGCCCCAATCCCGGCATTACCTGACACACGGTGATTTGTGGGACTACTTCTACAAGCAGGTCAATCGTGAAAATGCCGGTGTTTTTCTGCCTCTCACCCTGGAAATGGGGTCCTGGCGATGGATCCGCAAGCGTCCGCGCCAGTTGCTTCGACTGGATGGCTTTTTCAACCCCCTGGTTCCCCATCGCCACAAGCGGGTTTTACGCAGCCACCTGGCCTGGATGGATTTTCTGGTTAACGCCGCGGCCAGCCATGAGAACTGGTTGCCGGTTCGGGAAGAGGAGTCCATGCTGAGGGAAGCCGCGATCATGCACTGGTATCGCGATGCGAATTAGCGATTCGGTAGGCCCGGGCACTCATCAAACGGAACACTTGTATGCACTGGATTCTGTTGCGGGGGCTGACGCGGGAACACGCGCACTGGGGAAACTTTCCGTCCCGCCTGCGTGAGGCGTTTCCCGATCAACTTTTCCATACGGTCGATCTGCCCGGAACGGGAGTGCACTATCTGGAAAACAGCCCGTCAACCGTGGCCGCTATCCGTCAGAAGGTCTCCAGGCAGGTCAGCCATATTCCCGGACCCTTCAGCGTCCTGGCACTCTCGATGGGCGGCATGGTGGCCCTTGATTGGGCCCAGCATGTCCCCGAGGGTCAGATTCAGAACCTGGTGCTGATCAATACCAGTTCGGGTTTCAGTCCACCCTGGCAGCGCATGCGGCCGGGCGCCTGGCCTCGGGTGCTACGACTCCTGGGGCGCAGGGAGCTGTTTGATCGCGAGCGGGACATCCTCAGACTTACTTCCAATCGAGAGGTCCCATTGTCACTGGCAAAGCAGTGGTACAGCATTCAGCGACGACGCCCTGTCAATCCCCGGAACGCCCTCAACCAGTTGACGGCGGCCGCCCGCTACAAGCCTGATGAAAAACGACCGATGCCAGACGCTCTTTTGCTGGCCAGTCGGGGTGATCGCATTGTTCACTGGCGCTGCAGTGCCGCGCTGGAAGAACGCTGGCAATGGACCATGAAACTGCATCCTGATGCCGGGCATGATCTCCCGCTAGACGACCCGGAGTGGATTATCCAGCAGCTCCGCAACTGGCTGCCCCGGTAACGCCGGTTGCTTGACGCAACTCTTCTTTCCCGTCAGTCTTCTCGTTTCGAACCGCCAAAGCCGTCATTGATAAGGAACGGAGCCCATAATAATGAAAATCTTCGAAACCAAAACCGCCCCCAACCCGCGTCGTGTCCGTATGTTCATGGCTGAAAAGGGGCTGCTGGACAAGGCCGAATTCATCGAAATCGACCTGCAGAAGGGTGAAAACCTGACTCCGGAGTTTGTTGCTCGAAACCCGATGAAGAAAGTGCCGGTAATGGAGCTCGATGACGGCACCTGCATCGCCGAGACCATGGCCATCTGCCGTTATTTCGAGGAAAGCTACCCGGATACACCGAGCCTTCTCGGCGATACTCTGCTCGAAAAGGCGCAGCTTGAGCAATGGCTGCGGTGGATTGAGCTGTTCTTCTTCATGCCTACCGGCATGTGCTTCCAGCACACCACCGGCTACTTCAAGGACCGGATGAACCCGATCAAGGAGTGGGGCGAGGAGTGCGGCAAGAGCGTCGAGAAGTTCATGCATTTCCTCGACAAACAACTGGAGGGCAAGGAATACATCTGCTGCGATCGATTTACAGCAGCTGATATCAACGCCTTCACAACAGTGGCCTTTGCCCGCGTGGTCGGTATCCGTATCCAGCCCGAGCAGGCCAATCTTCAGGCGTGGTACGACCGAATCAAGGCCCGCCCCTCGGCCCAGGCCTGAGGTCGTAAGCGAAAGAGAGACGTAAATGACCACAATGGATTCAAGACTCCAGTGCGCGCTGGCGGCGATCGATACAGCGAACCAGGCCGATCCCAACCTGGAACCCTTTGGCGACGAACACCTGCCGAAGGAATACGCTTACAGCCTGCACATGACCCGCTGGCTGTTCGAGCTTGAATCCGACCCTTCCGAACGCATGCAGATCGCCTGCCGGGCCCAGCACATTGAGCGCTGGACCATGCCCCGGAAGTACTATCCGGAAGGCCGTAAAGCCTATTATCAATGGCGCCAGGCCTGTGGCCGGATGCATGGCCGGCGGGCGGCTGAGATCATGGCGGAGTGCGGTTATCCGCAGGAGGAGTGTGAGCGGGTGGAGACCATTCTTACCAAGCGGGAGCTAAGGCAGGATGCCGATACGCAACTCCTGGAGGACGTGGCCTGCATGGTGTTCCTGGAGAAGTACTTCGCGGATTTCTACGAGGAAAAGGCGGACTACGACCGGGAAAAGTGGTTACGCATTGTCCGCCGGACCTGGGGCAAGATGTCGCCCCGTGGGCACGAGGCGGCACTCAAGCTGGCCGAGGGCATGCCGGCGCATCTTCTGGAACTTTTGCAGGAGGCTTTGGCCGAAGCCTAGTATCAATTGCCTGCTGCGTACTTTTGTGCACAGTCCAGCGGGTACGACCTGCCAAAATACGCTGTGAATACCTCCCTGTACGCTCGGCTCCGCCATCCATGGCTCCGCACGATTTTGGCAGGTCGTACCCGCTGAACTGTTCAAACTTGTGAGTTAGCCTTCTGGAAAAAACAATTCTTGGAGTTTCTGACCGGGCTCTTCCGCCCGCATAAACGATTCCCCCACAAGGAAACCGTAAATCCCGCGAGCAGTCATCGCTTCTACGTCGCTGCGCGTCATGATGCCGCTTTCGGTAATTGTCAGCCGGTCCTGGGAGATACGCTCATGCAGATCAAACGTGGTGTCCAGAGACACATCAAAGGTGTGCAGATTGCGGTTGTTGATGCCGACCAGAGGCGTCGTCAGCGTCAACGCATCGTCCAGTTCCTCGCCGTCGTGGACTTCTACCAGCACATCAAGGCCGATCTCATGGGCAATACCTTCGAGTTCCTGCATCTGGTCTTTGGTCAGGCAGGCTGCAATCAGGAGGATGCAGTCGGCGCCTATGGCCCGGCTTTCGTAGACCTGGTAGGGCGCCACCATGAAATCCTTGCGGATTACCGGCAGACTGCAGGCATTGCGCGCGGCGACCAGATAGTCCTCGTGACCCTGAAAGAAATCGTGGTCGGTAAGCACCGACAAACATGCGGCACCGCCGTTCTCGTAGCTCTCGGCAATGACGGCCGGCTCGAACGGATCCCGCAAAATACCTTTGCTTGGTGAGGCTTTCTTGATCTCGGCGATAACAGCGGGAGTCTGCTGTTCAATCCGGCTGCGCAAAGCGTTGGCAAAACCTCTGGCTGCCGGTTGATCCCCAGCCATGGCCTTAAGGTCAGCAAGCGAAACTTTTGGTTTCCGCTCGTCAATTTCTTCCCACTTACGGTCAACGATCTTGCGAAGAATGGTGGGAGTCTTGTCCAAATGTCGTTCAGTCATAACAGGCCTGTACAAAGTTAGCGAGAGTCGGAGCGGAGGGAGCTTCCAAAACTGTCTGCAGCCATGGATGGCTGCAGCCAAGCCCTACATGGACGTATTCACGGGCGTGTTTTGGAAGCTCCCTCCGCTCCGGCTCGTCCGGCTGCGAAGTCAGCAGACCAGGATCAAAAGCACTGAGAAAAATCAGCCAGCTCCGACATCTTGCCGGCAGCGAGGCCAGAGCCCATGGCGTCCAGGGCCATATCGACACCTTCTTTCGGCGTCTTGGCCAAACCAGCGACGTAGATGGCTGCGCCGGCGTTCAGGGCAATCAGGTCCCGGGCTTTCTCGGCCATTTCATCGTGGCCACGACCGAAAGCTGCCTTGATCAGCTTTAAGGAATCGTCGGCGGTGTCCACGGTCAGGCCCACCAGAGCCTGGCTCTTGATGCCAAGATCCTCCGGGGTGATGTCGTATTCGGTGACCTTGCCGTCTTTCAGTTCCGCCACGTGGGTGGCGCTGGCCAGGCTGATCTCATCCAGGCCGTCTTTGGAGCAAACCACCATGATGTGCTCGGCCCCAAGGCGATGCAGCACCTCCGCCATGGGGCGGCAGAGTTCCCGGTTGAACACGCCCACCAGTTGGCGCTTGACGCCCGCCGGGTTGGTCATGGGTCCCAGGATGTTGAAAATGGTCCGGCAACCCAACTCTTTGCGGGGGCCGATGGCGTGTTTCATGGCGCCGTGGTGAGCCGGAGCGAACATGAAGCCGACACCGATTTCCTCGACACAGCGGGCCACCTCTTCCGGTTTCATGCTCAGGTTGATACCCAGCTTCTCCAGCAAGTCGGCACTGCCGCTCTTGGACGAGACCGCCCGGTTACCATGCTTGGCCACAAAGCCGCCGGCAGCGGCTACCACAAACGAGGCAGCGGAAGACACGTTGAAGAGGTTGGCACCATCGCCGCCGGTGCCAACGATGTCCACCAGAGGTTCGGCCTTGACCGTTACCTTGGTGGCCAGTTCGCGCATGACTTCGGTGGCGCCGGTAATTTCATCGATGGTTTCGCTCTTGAGACGCAACCCCATGAGAAACGCGCCAATCTGGGCGTCCGTGGCCTCGCCATTCATGACAATACGCATCACGTCCTTCATCTCTTCCCGGGACAGGTCCAGGTTGGAGGCAATGCGGTTGAGAGCTTCTTTCATGTCCATGTGTCGGCCTCTTATTGTGATCTCAGAAAGTTGCGCAGCAGTTCGTGGCCCTGTTCCGTCATAATAGACTCCGGATGGAACTGCACGCCTTCAATCGGCAGCGTCTTGTGGCGAACCCCCATGATTTCTTCGATGGAGCCGTCGTCGTTGCGGGTCCAGGCGGTCACTTCCAGGCAGTCCGGCAGGGTGGTCTTGTCGATGACCAGGCTGTGGTAGCGGGTGGCCTGCAGCGGGTTGCTCAGGCCCCGGAATACGCCGGTGTCCTTGTGGAAGACCGGGGACACCTTCCCGTGCATGACCCGGCCGGCCCGGATAACGTCACCGCCGTAGACCTGGCCGATAGCCTGGTGGCCCAGGCAAATGCCCAGGATCGGCAGCTTGCCGGCGAAATGCCGGATGGCCTCCATGGAGATGCCGGCCTCGTTCGGAGTACAGGGGCCAGGGGAAATCACCAGCCGTTCCGGGTTCAGTTCCTCGATCTGTTCGATAGTGATTTCATCGTTCCGGTACACCTGCACATCGGCGCCCAACTCGGCCAGATACTGCACCACGTTGTAGGTGAAGGAATCGTAGTTATCGATCATCAGCAACATAATCCGTTCCTCCGCCTCAGTGGTCGAAATCGTTGTAGGTCATGGCCACTGCCCGGAAAATGGCGCGGCCCTTGTTCATGGTTTCCTTCCACTCGAGGCGGGGCACCGAATCGGCCACTACGCCGGCGCCGGCCTGGATGTGCAGGGTGTTGTCCTTGATTACGGCGGTACGGATGGCAATGGCCGTATCCATGTTGCCGTTGAACGACAGATAGCCCACGGCGCCACCGTAGACCCCACGCTTCACCGGCTCCAGTTCATCGATGATTTCCATGGCGCGGATCTTGGGCGCGCCACTAAGGGTGCCGGCGGGCAGGGTGGCCCGAAGCACGTCCAGGCAGCTGGTGTTGTCTTTCAGCCGGCCGGTGACGTTCGAAACAATGTGCATCACGTGGGAGTAGCGCTCGACAATCATTTTATCGGTGAGCCGGACCGTGCCGGTTTCCGATACCCGGCCGGCGTCGTTGCGGCCCAGGTCGATCAGCATCAGGTGCTCGGCAATCTCTTTCGGGTCGGCAAGCAGTTCCGCTTCCAGAGCCTTGTCCTCGGCATCGGTGGCGCCGCGCTTGCGGGTACCGGCGATGGGGCGCACGGTGACTTCCTCGTCCTCCACCCGGGCCAGGATTTCCGGGGAGGAGCCAACGATGTGGAAGTCCTCCAGATCCAGGAAGTACATGTACGGGGACGGGTTCAGCACCCGAAGTGAGCGGTACAGGTTGAGCGGCGGTGCCTCGAAGGGAATCGACATGCGCTGGGAAATCACCGTCTGCATGACATCGCCGTCGAGCACGTAGCCCTTGATTTTGTCCACGGCCGCTTCGAATTTGTCCTGGGTAAAGCCGGAGACGAAGTCACTCTCGTCCACGGCTTTGCCGCGAAGGTGTTGAGGCGTGCGCGGCGCGTCGGCGGTTTGCCGATGCAGGTGCTTCTCCAACTCATCAATGCGGCTGTGTGCCTTCTCGAAGGCGCCCTCAACGGCCGGGTCAGCATGGACAATCAGGTGCAGTTTGCCACGCAGGTTGTCGAACACGACGATCTCGTTGGACACCATCAGCAGGATGTCCGGCGTGCCGATCTTGTCCGGCGGGCAACTTTGGCGCAGGCGCTTTTCGATGTAGCGCACGGTGTCGTAGCCGAAGTAGCCTACCAGGCCACCGTTGAACCGGGGTAGCTCGCCCAGGTCGGGCGCATGGAAGCGCTTCTGGTAGGCCTCGACAAACGCCAGAGGGTCGTCGACTTCTTCGGTTTCGACGATCTCGCCGCCGCGGCTGATCTCCACCCGGTGGTCAAAAACCTTCAGCACTTCATGACTGGGCAGGCCGATGATGGAATAACGGCCCCATTTCTCGCCGCCCTGAACGGACTCGAACAGATAGGAATACGGCCCGCTGGCGAGCTTGAGGTAGGTGCTCAGAGGCGTATCGAGGTCGGCCAGCACCTCGCGGTACACAGGGATGCGGTTAAAGCCGGCGTTGGCGAGCTCGGAGAATTGCTCGGGTTTCATGGTACGGTTTCCTGAAATCTGATCTGCATTGTGGACGGAAGCCAGTGCTTCCATCAGGTGCTGCGGGCTCGACGGGCAGGAGCCGGTCGGCCGCCGGGCTTGCTCAGCCGGTGCGCCATCGCCACCATCGTGTTGCGCGGGTTGTCAGGATGCCTCGCGCTGCAGTCAGATTCAGTCCCTGCACGGCAGGAATCTCCCGTAAAGAAGTGCTCAATGTAAGTTCCTTGTGAGATTACAAAAGCTCGGCCAGCGAATCAACAACCGCATCGGCGCCCAGGGTATCTACGGCTGGCCCATAATTGTAGCCGTAGCGGACCGCCACGCAGGGAATGCCCGCTGCCAGTGCGGCGTTAATGTCCGCCCCGGAGTCGCCCACCATTACCGTGGTTCCCCGGGTGCCCCCCAGCGTCTCCATGGCATGGAGCAGGGGCGTCGGGTCTGGTTTCTTGACCGGCAGGGTGTCACCACCCACGGTCAGATCAAACCAGTGGTCCAGCCCCATCTGTTCAAGCAGCGGCGCCACAAACTGTTCCGGCTTGTTCGTGACAATGCCCAGCCGGCAGCCCTGGTTTTTCAGATGTGTGAGACAGGCCTCGACGCCGGCATAGACCACCGAATGCCGGCCATTGATGGTGCCATAGGCGTGATAGAAGATTGCCAGGGCATCGTTGAACAGGGCGTCGTCTTTCGGCCGCGCCGGTTCCCAGTCCACCTGGCCTGCCAGGGCCCGGCGCACAAGCACGCTGGCGCCGTTGCCGACCCAATTCCGCACCCGGTCGATGCCGGCCGGAGAGCGACCAAGATGTTCGAGCATCTGATCAATCGCTGCCGCAAGATCCGGCGCGCTGTCCACCAGGGTGCCGTCCAGATCGAACAGGGCAACCCCTGGCCAGCGGGCGTTGAACAAACCCGCCAGGCTCATTGGCTGATCACCCTGCGGGCCTGCTCCAGCTCTTCGCGCATGGCGTCGATGGTGGCCTTGTAGTCGTCCGTATTGAAGATGGCGGAACCGGCCACGAAGGTGTCGGCACCGGCCTCGGCGATTTCCCGAATGTTCTCGGTCTTCACGCCGCCGTCGATTTCCAGGCGGATGTTGTAGTTGCTGGCATCGATGCGTTTGCGGGCTTCCCGGAGCTTGTCGAGGGTGCCCGGTATAAACTTCTGGCCGCCGAAACCGGGGTTCACGGACATCAGCAGTACCATGTCCAGCTTGTCCATCACATGATCCATGTAATGCAGCGGCGTGGCCGGGTTGAACACCAGGCCGGCCTGGCAGCCACCATCGCGGATCAGTTGCAGTGATCGGTCAATGTGGTTGGTCGCTTCCGGATGAAAGGTAATGTAACTGGCGCCGGCGTCGATAAACATACGGATCATGTCGTCCACCGGCGATACCATCAGGTGGACATCGATGGGGGCGGTCACGCCATGCTTGCGCAGGGCCTCGCAGACCATGGGGCCAATGGTGAGATTGGGCACGTAGTGATTGTCCATGACATCGAAGTGCACGACATCTGCGCCAGCGGCCAGCACGTTGTCGACTTCCTCGCCAAGGCGGGCAAAATCGGCGGACAGGATGGATGGGGCAATCAGGTAAGGGTTCATGACGGCTCTCTCACAACAATGGATAATGGCGTGGTCAGCGGTCCCTGCCGCACATTCAGGATGGCTGCTAGTCTAACAGCTCAGTCGCGTTTTTTCGCAGTCAAAGGATCAGTATCTGTGCAGAGATTCGAGTTTTACCGGCCGGTCGTGTTCCGGTCTGTCATCCTGGCCCTGATGTTTGCCGTGCCCTCGGCTGTCTTCGGCCAGGAAGAGGGTGATCAGGCCGCCGAGCCTGGAGATTCGGCGGCGCCGGCTACCGATTCTGCAAGCCGGGCCCTGGTCTGGACGGGCACCGGGGAGCGCTCCCTTAACCAGAGCTTTCCCGAGGCGGCGGTATGGCTGGAACTTGAGGAGGGGGACCGGGCGCTGGGGCTGTTCTATCCGGAAGCCCGGCTGCCGGCCCGTGGTGCCGTGCTGGCTCTGTCGGACGAGGGCGAAACCGCCGCCTCCGGCGTGACCGGAGCGCTGGCGGCGGGGCTGGCTTCGCGGGGATGGGCCGTGCTCACGCTGGGCCTGGAATCGCCTTCACCGGTACTGAGTGAGATCCTGATGCGGCCGGTGTCAGAGAAACCGGCGGCTGAAGCGGATGCAGAGGAGCAGCAAGCATCGGAATCGGTCATGATTGACGTCATGGCCTCAGAGAGCGCCGACGATCTCGAGGCGCGCTACAGAAGTCGAATCAACCAGATGCTCGCGGCCGGACTGGCTCTTCTGGTGGAGCGGGGCTATGAGGCTCCGGCTGTTCTGGGAGTCGGGCGGGCCAGCATACACGTGACCAACCAGGTGTTGGAGGGTGGCAATGCTTCTGCGCTTGTCTGGGTGGCTCCGCAGTTTTACCCGGTCGACAGGCCAGATCTGCCGGAACGTCTCGAGTCGCTGGGCACGGAATTGCTGGAGCTGTATCCCTCCGGAGACGTTGATGATCGATCAGGTTGGAGTGTTGGCATGAGGTTGCGCCGGGCCGGGATGAGTGGCTTTGAGCGACAGCCGGTGCCCTGGCTCACACCCGCACCCGGAACTCTGGGCGATACGGTTGCCAGCCGCGTTGCCGCCTGGCTTGAGTCCCGCTAGGGGTGGCCTAGGTGTTGTGACGTTTGATCAGCTCCCAGGCCTGCTGATAGTGAAGCAGACGTTCTTTGGCGAGGTTCTGGTCACGGACGCTTATCTGCTGCTGGGCCAGTTTGTCCGGATGGCACTCGGATACCTTCTTGCGGTAGGCCCGTTTTATCACCTCCAGAGAATCCCGTCGGGTAACCCCTAGAATCTCACAGGCTTGCTGATAACTGGTAGGTCTGGAGAGGTTCTCGCTGTGCCGGGTCCAGACTTTGCTGGCGTAGCTGTCAAAGATGTCCTCGGTGACGCTGACCGGCAGACCAATCTGATCAATGGCATCCTCGCAGCGGTAGCGTCTGGGCTTGCCGGGCCGACCGTTAAGCTGACTGGCGTGGCACAGGCAGATGGCGGTTTTCAGGGCCGGTGCTGGCCACAGGCGGCGGGACAGGCGCATGGCCAGGCCGCGGATGAAGGGCAGTTGCCCGGCTGACTTGCCGTCCTGGAACCAACCAATGGCGCGTCGTCGTTGACGCTTGGACAGCTTCATGGCCTTGATCAGGGATTCGGCATAGCCGATGTCGGCTTCGGTCACACGACCCTCTGATTTGGCAATGTAGCCCAGAAAGAAAAACAGGGGGCGCCTGCACCAGCGGGGCAGGCGGGCGCGCTCGATCAGCGCTGGAGCCTGGTGGCCGCAAGCCGAGAGTTCCTGCATCAGGCTGGAAAACTCGGCTTCCATCCGGGCCGGCAACACCGGTTGTCTGTTACTGCCTGCCATGGTTTTCGGATTCCGTTCTGCCCAGTTGGCTGTCCAGCGCTTGCAGCCGTTCCGGGGTGCCCACGTCTACCCATTGTCCCGAATGGTAAAGGCCTCTCACACGGCCATCGCTCATGGCGTTGCGCAGCACCGGCCCGAGCTTTCCCGCCCGGTCTGTCAGGCCGTCGAACAGGCACCTGCGCAGCAGGCTGATGCCGGTGAAGGTCAACTTGTCCGACCCATCGTCCATGAGCAATCCCTGGTCGGTCAGGTGAAAGTCTCCCTCGGGATGGTGTGGCGGGTTGTGGGTGACCACCAGCAGCGCGTCGGCGTCGGCCGGCGGTATCAGTTGGGCCAGGTCGAAATCGCTCCAGATGTCGCCATTGATCACCAGGAACCAGTCTGATTCATCATCGGCCAGCAGGGGCAGGGCGCGCACTATGCCGCCGGCAGTCTCCAGGGGCTCGCCCTCGCGGGAGTATTGAATTGACAGGCCGAACTGATCGCCATTGCCCAGCGTTTCCTCAATCTGGTCGCCCAGCCACGCGTGGTTGATGACCACCTCGCGGAATCCCGCTCGCCGCAGGTGGTCCAGGTGATAGCTGATCAGAGGCTTGCCGGCGGCCTTGAGTAGGGGCTTTGGTGTGGCCAGGGTCAGCGGCCGCATGCGTTCACCTTTGCCGGCGGCGAGAATCATGGCTTTCACTGGTGCGAATGCTCCTGGCCGGGGGTCGGGCCAATGCTCGCCTCGATGCGCGGCATAACCGTATCGCTGAGCCATTCGTGGAAATGGCGCAGGGCCGGCTGCCGGCTGCTGGCAACGATCAGGTACTGCACGGTGCGCGGAATGTCATTGAGGTAACCGTGTTTGCCATCGCGGATCGACAGCCGGGCGAAAATCCCGGCGGCCTTCAGGTGGCGCTGCATGCCCATCAGTTCAAACCACTGACGGAAGGTTTCCGGATCGGCCCGATGCAGTCCTGCGTCCCGGCTGCCCTGTCGAAACACCTCCAGCCAGTCGCAGATCCGTGCCTCCGGCCACTGGATGTAGCAATCTTTCAGCAGGGACACGACGTCGTAGGTGACCGGACCGGTGACGGCATCCTGGAAATCGATGACGCCGGGGCGCGGTTCGTTGGGGCGGACCAGCAGGTTGCGGGAATGGTAGTCCCGGTGAACCGTTACTTCCGGTTGCGCCAGCGCACTTTCCCGAAGCATGGAAAACGTGGTGTCCAGCAGCGCCCGCTCACTGTTTTCCAGCTGCATGCCCAGATGCTGTTCCAGTAGCCAGTCCGGAAACAGCGCCATCTCTCGCTCCAGGAGGGTGGCGTCGTAGGGAGGCAGTGGGTACGCCTCGGGAGAGGGCTGGCGGGCAATGAGAGTGAGTTCCTCAAGGGCATTCCGGTACAGCCGGTCTGCAGACTTCTCGTTCAGTTGGCCAAGCATCAGTCGGTCGCCAAAATCCTCCAGCAACAGGAAGCCCTGTTCCAGATCAGCCTGGAAGATTTCGGGCACGGCAATGCCCTGCTGATGCCAGTGCCGTGCGATGGCCACGAAGGGTTCGCAGTCTTCGTGTTCCGGGGGCGCATCCATAACAATAAACGGAACATCGCCACCGTTGGTCTTCGCCTGACCGGCGTGCTGCCAGACCCGAAAATAGCGGCGAAAACTGGCATCGCCGGAGACCGGTTCGGCTTCGCTCTGTTCGAAGCCGGGGAACTGTCTGACCCAGTTGGTCAGCAACTGCAGGCGGGTATCCATAACTCGGGTTGCGATCCTGAAAATAAGTTGTCGCTGACAGCGAAAGTTAGCAGAGGAGTATAAAGAGGGTAAATCGGTTTTGCAGCGGAGTTTCCGTTAACAACCCCGGAGGGCACGTGTAAACTAGTCGGCGGTTATTATCGCCCGTCCTACAATTCACCCGGAACAGGATCCAGCCACCGTGCCATGTCCCGAACGCCCACTGCAATCACCGCAAAGCCGGTGGCAGAGCCGGTATGGCCATTTGCTGCTGGCCGCGTTTCTGGGGGGTGGAAGTTCCGCAGGTTATGCCCAGGCAGCGCCGTCGGCGGCGGAAATTGACTGGCGCCCCAGGGCGGAACTGCCAGATGAGGTTCGGTCTTCGCTGCCTTTGTTCTGCGAAGGGGGCTACTTGCCTTCTGGTGGTGCCGACGGCGTTGGCGGTGCGTTTGCCAATGGCAGCGATGCCGAACAACCGCTGGAAGCCAGTGGCCTGAATGCGCGGTATGAGATCGATCGCGAGCTGTTTCTCCAGGGCGACGTCCGGATTCGCCAGGGCGGCTTCCAGGTGACCGGTTCGGAAGCCCGTTACAGTCAGGAGCGCGGCGCCGTCTCGGTCCAGGGGCCACTGGTCAGTCGAGGTAAAGGCTTTTTACTGACTGGTGAGGACGCTAATTATGATGTGGAAACCGGTCGCCTAGACATCAATACGGCGACCTTTCTGCTGCATGGGCCGGAAATGCGTGGCAATGCCGGCAGCCTGTCGCGTATCAGCGAGGAGCAGGTGGTCATTCAAGATGGTTTGCTCACCACCTGCGGCCCCAGACAGAATGACTGGGCCATCGTCGCCTCGGACATTCGCCTGGATCGGGCGGAGGGGTTTGGCACTGCCAAGCATGTTCGGCTGGAAGTCCTGGATGTACCGGTTTTTTACTGGCCCTGGGCCAGCTTCCCCATTGATGATCGCCGCAAATCCGGCTTCCTGTACCCTCAGTTCGGCTCCTCCAGTGCTGGCAGTGGCGCTTTCATCGCTGTTCCCTACTACTTCAATCTGGCACCCCACTACGATGCAACCCTGACGCCCCAGTACATTCATGGCCGGGGTCTGTTCAACGAAGTTGAAGGTCGGTACCTCAGTTCGCTCGGGGAAACCACCCTGCAGCTTGGATATATCGGCAATGATTCGGCGTTCGAGGAGGAGAATCCCGGTGAGTCCGGAGAGCGCTGGGCCCTGGATGCCACCACCCGGGCTGCCTTTGGCGGTGGCTGGCGAGGCTACGGGGATTTTTCCGTGGTAAGCGACGAGGACTATCTCAGCGACCTCAACCGCAGCCTGGAGATCAACCAGGCCACCCACCTGCAGAGAAAGGGCGGGGTGACTTTCCGGAGCGACCAGCAGTACTTTGACGCCTACCTCAATGACTACCAGACCATCAGCGACCGCATCGCCGATGTTGACAAGCCCTATGCCCAGCTGCCTGAAATTATCTATGCGGGGCAGACCGATGCCGGTGTTGTGGAAGCCAGTGTGGAAAGCCAGTACACGGTCTTCTATCGGGATAACGAGGCCCTGACCGGTCTCGATCGTGCCAACGGCCAGCGCTTCCGGGCGCGACCGGAGCTGGCGTTGCCGATGCGGGCCTTGTGGGGATTCAGCCGGCCCTCGGTGAGCCTGGATTACACTCGCTACGATCTGGATGACTACACCCTGGGCGATGGCGCCTTCGATCGCACCGTGCCAGTTGCCGAATGGGATAACGGGTTGTATTTCGACCGGCAGAGCAGCCTGTTCGATGTGCCCTATAACCAGACCCTTGAGCCCCGCCTCTATTACGCCTGGGCCGATGCCGATCCGGACCAGAACGACATCCCGGATTTCGACACCGACCTCCAGACCTTTCGCTTCGAGCAGTTGTTTCGTCCGGACCGTTTCACCGGCGGTGACCGCGTCGGTGATGCCAATCAGTTGACCGTTGCCCTGACCAGCCGTTTCAATGATCTGCTTACCGGCGCCGAGCGCGCTCGGTTCAGTATTGGCCAGGTTCAGTATTTTGAGGATCGGGAGGTGACCCTGTTTGGTGAGGGTGCCGGTACCCGGAGTCGTTCTCCCCTGGCGGGCGAGGTGGTGCTAAACCCGCTGGATACCCTCGAGATCCGTTCTTCCGGGCTGTGGGATCCGGATACGGGTAACACGGAGGAAGGCCGGAGTCAGTTGCTCTTTCACTCCAGTGATTATCGCTACCTGGCCAGTGTTGGGCACACCTACAGCCGGGACGAACTGGAACAGTCGGACATTGCGGCGGTTTTCCCGGTATCGGACCGTGTTAGTCTGATCGGCCGCTGGGTCTATGATTCCGACCTTGACCGGACCGTCGGATCCCTGGCCGGACTGGAATACAATAACTGCTGCTGGAGTGTTCAGGTTGTTCACCAGAACTATCTGACCGACGACCGGGAGCTCGATAGCCGTATACTGTTCCAGATCCAGCTGAAGGGCCTTGGTGGCAGTGATGGGGCTTCATCGAGTATTTCCGAGGCCATTTACGGTTTCGATGAAAGGGAGCGTCGTCGTTTTGGAACTCCCTGAGTGGATCCCGGACTAAGGCCCCCAAAACGCCAGAAAAGCTCAAATTCTATTTGCAGAGGTGATTATGAAGGCGACCCTTCGCCATGGTGTACAAGCGTTACTGGTTCTTCTTGCCGTTCTGGCTCCGCTGTCTGTTCAGGCCGAGCGCAAGCTGCTGGATCAGGTGGTGGCCATTGTCGACGAGGATGTCATCCTGCAGACCGAGCTGGAAGCGCGAATCAGTACCATCACCAGTCGTCTTAGCGCCCAGGGCACGGCGTTGCCGCCGCGGCAGATCCTGGAAGAGCGGGTGCTTGATCAACTGATCACCGAATCCATCCAGATGCAGATGGCGGATCGCGCAGGTATGCGTATCAGCGATAATGAGCTGAACGAAACCATGGCCAACATTGCCGAGCGCAACGGCATGAGCCTGGCCCAGTTTGAAAACCAGCTGGCGGCCGAAGGCGTGAGCTACAACCAGGCCCGCGAGCAGATTCGAAGGGAGATGCTGACCAGTCGCGTTCAGCAGCGCCAGGTTGGCAACCGGGTGCGGGTAACCGACAGGGAAGTGGAAAACTATCTGGAGAGCCTGGAGGCCCGTGGTGGCAATAACGCCCAGTACCGGCTGGCGTATATTTTTGTCAGCGTTGATGATCCGTCCGACGAGGCGGAGGTCGATGCGGCCCGGGAAAAGGCCCAGCGTCTGCGCAATGAGATTGCCAGCGGCCGTGATTTCCGCGAGGTGGCTGTTGCCGAGTCCGATGCCAGTAATGCCCTGGAAGGCGGCGATATGGGCTGGCGTGCCGAAGGCCAGCTGCCGTCTCTCGTTGCCCCGGTGGTGCCGGAGCTGCCGGTGGGTCAACCGTCGGAAGTTCTTGAAAACAACAGCGGCTTCCACCTGGTTATGGTCATGGATAAACGCGGGGGCGAGCAGCAGCAATTGATCCAGCAGCATCGCGTTCGCCATATTCTGGTGCGGCCTTCCGAAGCAACCACCGACAGCCAGGCGGAAACCATGATCCGGGATCTGTATCAGCAACTGCAGAACGGTGCCAGCTTCAGTGCCCTGGCCAAGGAGTATTCGGATGACCCGGTGTCCGGTTCCGATGGCGGCAATCTGGGTTGGGTGAGTCCCGGTCAGATGGTGCCCGCGTTCGAGCAGGCCATGCTGAATGCCGATATCGGTGAGTTCCAAGGGCCGTTCCGCTCCCAGTTTGGCTGGCACATCCTGCAGGTTCAGGAGCGCCGTCAGAAAGACATCAGCGGTGATGTGCGCGACGCCGAGGCGCGTCAGGCCATCTACCGGCGCAAGTTCGAGACCGAATTGCAAAACTGGCTTCAGGAGATCCGCGACGAGGCCTTTATCGAGTTCAAAGGCGAGTACGCCAAGGATGAACCTGCAGAACAAGAGCCGGTCTCCTGATGAGTAATCCTGTGGTTCTGGCTCTCACCGCCGGCGAGCCTGCTGGAATTGGTCCGGAGTTGTGCCTGCAGCTGGCGCTGGAGTCCAGAACCTGTGGTGTCGTGGTGGTTGCCAGCAGGCCGCTGCTGGAGGCACGTGCGAAGCAAATGAATCTGGCGGTTGAACTGCGTCCCTGGCAGCCCGGAGAGGCGCCGGAAACGGAGGCGGGCCTGCTGTCGGTGCTGCACGTGGATGGTTGCGCCAATGATCAGGCTGGCTCGCTGGATACCGCCAGCAGTGCCTATGTGGTCAGGACGCTGGAGGTTGCCGCCAATGGCTGCCTGGACGGCGAGTTTGATGGCATGGTGACGGCCCCTGTCCACAAAGGCGTGATCAACGATGCCGGCATTTTGTTCAGCGGTCACACCGAATTTTTGCAGGAGCTCTGCGGCGTGGAGCGAGTGGTTATGATGCTTGCGACCGAAGAGCTGCGAGTTGCGCTGGTAACCACCCACTTACCGCTCAAGGACGTTTCCGCCGCCATTACCCCCGAGCGCCTGACTCAGGTGACGCGGATTCTGGATACCGATCTGAAAAAGTTCTTTGGCATTGCACGGCCCCGAATTCTGGTGGCAGGCCTGAACCCCCACGCCGGGGAAGGCGGCCACCTTGGCAGGGAAGAGATCGACACCATCGAGCCCACCCTGGAGAGTCTGCGCGCGGAAGGCCTTTCGCTGACCGGACCACTGCCGGCCGACACCCTCTTCACGCCGCACTGGCTGGACCAGGCCGACGCGGTTCTGGCCATGTACCATGATCAGGGACTGCCGGTACTGAAATTTCAGGGCTTCGGGCGCGCCGTAAACATTACCCTGGGGCTGCCCATTGTCCGAACCTCGGTGGACCATGGCACGGCCCTGGATCTGGCTGGCACCGGCCGGGCTGATGCCGGCAGCCTGCATACGGCCTTGAAGGTGGGTGAGCAAATGGCTCGTTGTCGTAAATCTGCAATTGAAGAGACCCGTTCGTGAGCAACAAAGCCGGCCACCAGGCCAGAAAACGGTTTGGCCAGAATTTCCTCCATGATCCAGGGACCATCGAGCGGATCATCCGCGCGATCAATCCGAAACCCGATGACGCCATCGTGGAAATTGGTCCCGGTCTGGGCGCGCTGACCGAAGAGATACTGGCCGTGAATCCAAGGCTGCAGGTAGTGGAGCTGGATCGCGACCTGATTCCGGTGCTGCGCACCAAGTTCTTCAACTATCCCGAGTTCCGGATTCACGAAGCGGACGCGCTCAAGTTCGATTTCAGCCAGCTCATGGTGGATCGTCCCCTGCGGATCATCGGTAACCTGCCGTACAATATATCCACGCCCCTGATTTTCCACCTGCTGTCCCAGGCCGGCGTGGTGCAGGACATGCACTTCATGCTGCAAAAAGAAGTGGTTCAGAGGATGGCCGCGGTGCCCGGCGACAACAATTACGGTCGCCTTGGTATCATGACCCAGTATTTTTGCAGGGTGCAGCCGCTGTTCGAGGTGGGACCCGGCGCGTTCCGCCCGGCGCCGAAAGTGGATTCTGCCATCGTCCGGCTGGTGCCTCATAAAACATTGCCCCATCCCGCGAAGGATCTGGCGACGCTCCAGGCAGTGGTTCGCACGGCCTTTAACGCGCGCCGTAAAACCCTGCGCAAGGCCCTGGGCGGTATGGTCTCGGTTGAACAGCTCCAGAGCCTGGGAATCAATGACGGTCTGCGCCCGGAGAATCTGGGGTTGGCCGATTACGTGGCCATCGCGGATCTGCTTTTCGAAGAGAAGGGTGCAGCCAGCACCGCAAACGAGGTAAGTGATGACTGATTACGCCATTGGCGATATTCAGGGCTGTTACGAACGCCTGAGAGACGTCCTGGACAAGGTGGATTTCTCCCCCTCCCGAGACCGTTTGTGGGTGGCCGGCGACCTGATCAACCGTGGCCCGTCCTCACTGGCAACTCTCAGGTATATCGAGAGCCTCGGGGATTCTGCGGTTGTGGTGCTTGGCAACCACGATTTGCATCTGCTTGCGGTGTCGATGGGCGGCCACCAGACCCGTCGCAAAGACACCCTGTCGGATATCCTCGACGCGCCCGATCACGACCGGCTTGTTTATTGGCTAAGGCAACAGAAACTCTGCGTTCACGATGCGGCCCGGAATCTGGTGATGACCCACGCCGGTTTGCCCCATGTCTGGTCGGTCAGTCAGGCCATGGACTGCGCCCGTGAAGTGGAAGCTGTGATCCATGGCGATGCCGCTGAGGAATACTTCACCCATATGTACGGCAACCAACCCGAGCGCTGGGACGATAGGTTGCAGGGTATGGATCGCTGGCGTGTTATTACCAACTATTTTACCCGCATGCGCTTCATTGCCGAGGACGGCACCCTGGAGCTGGCGGCCAAGGAAACCGTTGACAGTGCCCCGGAAGGCTTCGAGCCCTGGTTTTATTTTCCGCGCAATGACGATGTCCGAGTGGTGTTTGGCCACTGGGCAGCCCTGGAAGGAAAAACCGGCAGCGACCGGTTTATCGGCCTGGATACCGGCTGTGTCTGGGGCGGTGCCTTGACTATGATGAATCTGGATACCGGAGAAAAGATCCACTGTGACTGCTGAGCCCGTACATCAAACCCCGGGGCGGGTCCTTGTATGGCCCCTGGTCGCGGGAGCTTTTCTGGCGCTTCTGGCGGTAATGTCAGGCGCCTTCGGCGCCCACGGCCTGCGCGGCCTGGTCAGTGACCGGGGACTTGAAGTTTTCCAGACCGCCGTCACATACCAGATGTATCATTCCATTGCGCTGGTTCTGTTGGCTTTGCTCAGCGGGCAGGGGCTTCCCCGGAAATGGCTTGGTTGGTCGGCAGGATTTTTCCTCGCCGGCATTCTGCTATTCAGCGGCAGTCTTTACCTGTTGGTGCTTACGGACATCCGCTGGATCGGCCCGATTACGCCTCTGGGCGGCATGTCTTTCATGGTGGGCTGGGCGCTGTTAATAACCTCCGGTCTCCGCCGGAACAAGTGATGAATACAGAGGTGCAAGAGTCACGATGCAGGTTCAGGTAAATGGCGATGCAATGGAGCTACCGAAAGGCGCAACCGTTGCCACGCTGATTGAAAAGATGGCTCTCGCGGGCAAGCGGCTGGCGGTTGAGGTAAACGAGGACATCGTGCCACGCAGCCAACACCCGGAATTTACCCTGAGCGATGGCGACCGTGTGGAAGTCGTTCACGCGATTGGCGGCGGTTAAACTGGCCGGTCCGCCCGACCCGGCAACCACAGCGGTTTCCGTCCTCCCGTATTCAAATTATTCAGGAACTTTATGACAGAGACATCCGAAATCCAGCTTCCAGAAGACAGACCGCTAGAAATTGCCGGGCGGGTTTACCAGTCCCGTCTGCTCGTTGGCACCGGCAAATACCGTGACATGATGGAAACCGGTCATGCCATCGAGTCGAGCGGTGCAGAAATTGTTACCGTTGCCGTTCGCCGCACCAACCTCGGCCAGAATCCGGATGAGCCGAACCTGCTGGATGTGGTTTCCCCGGATCATTACACCATTTTGCCGAACACCGCCGGTTGCTACACCGCCAAGGATGCCGTGCGCACCTGTAAGCTGGCCCGGGAGCTCCTGGATGGCCATGATCTGGTGAAACTGGAAGTCCTCGGCGAGGAGAAGACCCTCTACCCGAACATGACCGAAACGCTGGTGGCCGCTGAGGAGCTGATCAAGGATGGCTTCAAGGTGATGGTCTACTGCTCGGACGACCCGCTGCTGGCCAAGCGCCTGGAAGATATGGGTTGCGTGGCCATCATGCCGCTGGGCGCGCCAATCGGTTCCGGACTGGGTATCCAGAACCGGTACAACATCCGGTTGATCGTGGAAAACGCGAAGGTACCCGTACTGGTTGACGCCGGCGTCGGCACTGCGTCAGACGCTACCATCGCCATGGAGCTGGGTTGCGACGGCGTATTGATGAATACCGCCATTGCCCAGGCCAAAGACCCGATCAAGATGGCCAATGCCATGCGCCTCGCCATCGAGGCTGGCCGCGAAGCCTACCTGGCAGGCCGGATGCCGAAGAAACTCTATGCCAGTGCGTCCTCGCCCATTGATGGCACCTTCTTCTGATCTCGGGCACAATCCTGACTAACGATAACCGAGGGCCGGCGCTGAACGACCGGCCCCGACAACGATAAATCAGAGCGCTGCTGTCCTGCCATGACTGATCAGAAACCCAGTCGCCGTGAGGCGATTCTTCATGCCCTTGTGGAACTCCTGGAGACGGATCCGGGAGCCCGAATCACCACCGCCGGCCTTGCCAAATCCGTGGGTGTTACCGAGGCGGCCCTTTACCGACACTTTCCCAGCAAACGGAAAATGTTCGAGGCACTTATCGAGTTTGCTGAGGAGGCGGTGTTCTCCCGCTGCCAGGTGATCCTGCAGGAGCAGGAGGATGTGCGGGTTCGCCTTCAGCAACTGGTGCACCTGGTCCTGGTGTTCGCTGAGCGCAATCCTGGCCTGTGTTGTGTGCTGACAGGAGATGCCCTGATGGGCGAGAACGACACCCTTCGTAAACGTGCCTCCCAGTTCTTCGAGCGCCTGGAAACCCAGGTTCGCCAGACCCTCAAGGAAGGTGAAATCCGCCAGGGGCTTCGCCCCAGAACCACGTCTGCCCGCGGTGCGGATTTTGTCTTGGTGTTCGTTGAAGGACGTATCCAGCGATTTATCCGGTCTTCGTTCTCGCGGTTGCCCTCGACCGACTTCGACGAGAGTTGGGGGCTGGTTGCTGAGGGTGTTTGGGGCTGAGCTTGGAGTTTGCTTCTTTCATGTAGCCTGGATGTTCGGTGGTTGGGCGGAGGCAGGAAGGGCTTTCCCGAAACCGCTACGAGCACGTCCATGTGCGCTTGACGTCGGCCATCCATGGCCGCCGACATTTCGGGAAAGCCCTTCCTGCCTCAGCCTCTCAGACTCTTGAGATATATCGCCTTAAACCTACCTGCACAATCAGTCGTACCCAGAGGCAGCCCGGAGAATAGAACGAACAGGCTCCCAAACCGCCGGCGCCGAGATCAGGATATCGCGGCCCCAGAGGTCAGCAGGATAGCCTTCAGGCACCTCGCCGAAGTGGCCCGCTGTGGCACCTGCTTCCAGGGCAATCAGGCGGGCGGCGGCGAAGTCCCAGGGGCTGACGTTCTCGTAGTAGATATCCAGTCGGCCACAGGCCACCCAGCAGATATCCAGGGCCGCGGAGCCAATACGGCGCAGGTCGCGGCATTGGTGAATCATGGCGTCCAGGCGTTTGACCAACGGCTCCAGGGCGTCTTTGGTGTAGGGGAAACCGGTGGCGAACAGGGAGTCACGAGGAACCGTGGCGCCACTGTGCCGGATTGGGCGGCCGTTGAGAGTGGCGCCTTCTGAACGGGTTGCCCGGAAGGTTTCGCCGGGGAAGGGCGCGTGGACCACGCCGGCCTGGACCCGACCTTTTTCGGCATAGGCAATGGACACCGCCACTTGAGGGTGGCCGTAGGCATAGTTCACTGTGCCGTCGATGGGGTCGACTATCCAGAGCGGAGTGTCCAGTTCTTCCGCCTGGCTCAGGTCCGGCATGGTTTCTTCGGAGAGGATTCGATGGTCTGGGAAACGCTTGCGGATGGCGCCGGTAATGAATTCGTCGGCCATCACGTCGGCGTGGGTGACCAGTTCGGTCTGGTGTTTGTAGTCGGTTCGCAGGGCGTTGTTGTCCCGCTCGCGGCGAATCAGCTCGCCGGCTTCGCGGGCCAGGTTTTCGGCAAAGTCGGTAATCTCGAGCAGAGAAACAGAATCAGACATGGCGCCCCCGTTGATATCCCCTAGGAATGAGGACGCCAGTCTAACACGGCAGAATCAGAGGCTGTTCAGCCACTGCTCCATCTTGTCCATGGCCAGAACCAGTCTTGGACACGCCTGCTTGACGAAATCGTCGCCCAGCTCCTGTTCGGCATAGTCAGTGCCGGCGAGGTGCAGGGATTCGGTTCCATCGAAGTCAACAAAGGCCAGTCGTGCCCCAAGATGATCCGGCACAAAGCCGAAGTCGCTGGCGGGCAGGATGGCGACGCCGGTGTTTTCCAGCAGAGCCTGGCAGAAGGCCTGGCTGGTTTTGATGTCTTTCCTGGCCAGTTGCTCCCGGAACCCGGAGAAGTCGGGGAACAGGTAGAACGCACCTTCCGGTTTCTGGACCACGGCGCCCATCTCGGTCAGGCGGCGATGCATGTACTCGCCCACAACCTTCAACACACGGCGGGACTGTTTCAGGTATTCATCAATGTCCTCACCGCCGTTGAACGCCGCTATCGCTGCGTGCTGGATTGGTGCGCTGGTGGCGGTATAGGTCTCGCTGGCGATGATCGCCATGGCGTCCTGCAACGGCCGCAGTTCCCGGGGGAAAATAAATGTGCCCAGGCGCCAGCCACCGGCACCGGCCCACTTGCTCAGACCCGTGCTGATGATAGTGCCTTCGGGGTAATAGCGGGCGATGGATTTGTGCTTGCCCTCGAAATGCACTTCACCGTAGATTTCGTCCGACAGCAGAATCAGCTTGTATTTGCGGGCCACGTTGGCGATGGCCAGCAGCTGGTCGTCGGTGTAGGTGCAACCCGTGGGGTTGGACGGGTAGTTCAGGATCAGGATCCGGGGCCGCGAGGGATCATCGCGACAGATGATATCCAGCTCTTCGGCGGTCAGTTGCCAGTTGTTTTCGGCATGGGTAGGCAGCCAGTGTACGGAGCGGCCGATGATCCGGGCTTGCGGCGCATAGGAAACCCAGCTCGGGCGGGGGATCAGGAGGTCCCCGTAGTAGGCCAGTTGAAGCATGAACAGCAGCTCCTTTGAGCCCGGGCCGATGAGCACGTCCTCCCAGGTACAGTGCATGCGTTCGCTCCGGCGGATGTAACCGGCAATGGCCTCACGCAGGCCTTTAAGGCCTTTAACCGGCAGATAGTCCTTTTCGTGGGCGTGCTCTTTGAGCGCCTCCACCACGCGATCGGGCACCGGGAAGGGGGATTGCCCCAGCCCGAGTTTGATAATGTCCTTGCCTTCGGATTTGAGGTGATTGCTCAGCTCATTGATGCGAAGGGTGGCTGAGGGCTGAATGCCCCGAACGTTCAGGTTGATCGCGTAACGGTGGTCGTTTTGGATGTCCATTGTCCCTGTCTGTTGGTTGGAAATGACCTCGTTAGTATAGAAAACCCAAACATAGGTGTGATGCCGCAGCGGATAGGTGATTGCCGCAGTTTGGCATCAGACTTTGGTCGCGGCTAACGGGATTTGATCCAGACTTCCACGCGCCCGTTGCGAGAGTTGCCGCTGCCGCCCACTGGCATGTACTGGCCATAACCCGTGTAGGCAACATCCGGCACGTTCACTTCCTGCAGGGCCTTGCGGACCGACAGGGCCCGAAGCTCGGAGATCATCTGGGCTCGCAGCTCGTGGCTCTGGGTGTCGGCAAACCCGATCAATAACAGGTCATCAGCGGATCGACCGTTCTGGAGCAGATACTGCTGAACCCGCAGCAGGTCGCGGCGCGCCTTGTTATCGAGCTTGGTTCGACCTTCGGAGAAGCGGAAATTGACGGTCAGACGATGGTAGTTACCTGTCAGTCGGCGAAAGCTCTCGGGCGTCGAGTCGTCGAACTCCGGCTTCACCGCGATGGGGTTCTGTGAAATGAACCCGGATTCGGCCACCAGTGCCTGCCCCTGCTGGCCGAGGGCGAATCCGATCAGGCCGGCGGAGAGCGGCGGGACATCACTTCCCGGCGTGTACATGAACAATCGACGTGACAGCGGGTAGTCCTCACTGGCGACGGTGAGCTGATTGGGGCGCAGAGCTGGCGCATTGCCTTCCGAGATGGCCAGCAGTTTGCTGTCTCGAACCGAAGCCAGGCCGGAGAAGCCGATGCCGGAGGGATCCCGGCTAACGTCATCGGATAGCTGGTCGTTGGATTCGTAGCGCCTGGCGGTGTTGTCCAGTTCGAACTCTTTCCCCAGTACCAGGGATTTGAAGGTGTCCCAGGTCCCGGAACGGTCGTCCCTGGCATAGAGTTGAATGGGGCGATCCGGGCCGCCCAGCTCCGACCAGTTCCGGATCTGTCCGGAGAATACCCGGCCCAGGGTCTCGATACTCATTTTACTGATGGGGTTGGACGGATGAACCAGAATCGCCAGTCCATCGATGGCAATGACGTGCTCGCTCTCTGGCGCATTGAGGTCGGCCCTGGCACGAAATTGCTCGGCTTCCTGTGGTTTTACCGGCCGGGAAGAGGCCCAGATGTTGGCTTTGCCGGCGGCCAGGGCCTTGAAGCCGGTGCTTGAACCATGCGCTGCCACCAGCACCTCCGTCGCCCGGTTGTTCACCGGTGCGCGCAGAACCTTTTCGTTTTCCACGCCCGTGCCCCTGGACGTAACCTGCCCGCCGCCGTGCTCTTCCAGGTAGCCGGTGACCAGCATGGGTGCCAGGGTGGCGCCGACAGTATTGGAACCATGAATTTCCAGGTCATAGGCCTGGGCCTGGAACGCCATTATCGTTGGCAGTAGCAGCCCCGGCAGTTTTGAAGTCATCCGTGTAAATCGCGGCATTTTGATAAAAGCCTTTACCAGTCAGTTGGTTGGAGCCGAGAAGGATGCTTCAGGAATATGACAGTTGTGTTTCATCAGTCCCACGCAATGGAGGTGCCCGGGCGGGGGCTGTAAAAAAATGTTAAGCAGTACGCGGAGAGCAAGGGCGCGCTGGCCTATAGTGAGTCATCCGCCGTAACAAAAATAAACACAGCGGGCAGAGGCTCATCCATGGATGCCATCACATCAGAAACGGGGCAGTCTGTTGGCTGTCCCACTCAGCCGCTTCCTCTGAACAAGGTGTTGCTGGTTGATGATCATGCCCTTTTTGCCCAGGGATTGGCCGGTTTAATCCGGCAGGAGGGGCTGGCCGAATCTGTTATAACGGCCAGCTCGGTTGAGGTTGCCTCAAGTCTCCTGGCCCACCAGGACGATTTTCAGCTTATCCTGCTCGATATTGCACTCCAGGGTGAGACGGGGCTGGCCTTGCTGCCGAGACTGGCAGTCCACCGGGACCCACCTCCGGTGGTGATCATTTCAAGCAGTGAAGATGAGGCGACGGTGCGGGCAGCAAGGGCGGCCGGTGCCAGTGGTTTTCTGGCGAAATCTGCCGGTCGGTCGGCTCTGGTGAGTATGGTTCGGTCTGTGAGTCGTGGTGAGGGTTATTTCCCGGGCGGTCTGGAACCCGTGGCGCAGGATCTGTCATTGACTCCACGGCAAATGGATGTGCTTCTCCTCCTGGCGCAAGGCTTCCCCAATAAACGCATCTGCCAGAGTCTGAACCTTACAGAACACACGGTAAAAACCCACCTCAAGGCCATCTTCACCCAGCTTGGTGTTCATAACCGGACGGAGTGCGTGAATCTGGCTCGTACACGCGGTTGGCTGTGAGGGCCGCCGGTAGCCGCACCCAAAACACAGACCCCCGTCCGGTCCCTGTTTCGACGCCACAGGTTCCCTGCATCAGGACAACGAATTCCTTTACGATGGTCAGCCCCAAACCCAGGCCGGGGTAGTCTGTCTGGCCCTGGCCCCTGACGTAGGGTGAGAACAGGGAATCGTTCAGCTCGGTGGGCACGCCGGTTCCGTTATCCAAGACCTCCAAAAGGACTTGCGTACCCACGCTGCGTGCGGACAGGTGAATACGATTGCCACCGCTATGTTGCACCGCATTGAACAGCAGATTCTGGAGCACCCGGGACAGCAGGGACGGATCGGCCATGACCTTGAGGTTGCCAGTGCCCTGGTCGATTTTCACTGTCACGTCACTGTTGCCCGATGAATCAGCCATCAGGTCATTCAGATCCCGGAAAATCGGCGCCAGTGAGGTGGGCCGGATATCAGCCTGCACCATGCCTTCATTCAGTCTGGCGCTGTCAAAGACGGTGCCGAGAAGGCGGCGAAGATGTCGGACCATATCCTTCAACTGCCGGGTGGTGGATCCGTCCTGGCCAGGCGAAAGGTTCTCCAGCGTTATGTCGATCACGTTCAGGGGTTGGCGAAGGTCATGGCTGGCCGCGGTGATCAGTTCGGTTTTTCGCCGGCTTTCATCCCTGGTTGCCTGGTGCAGTCGATCCAGCAGTTGACGATCCAGGAAGTGTGCACGGTGACGGTACTCGCTGGTCCAGGCGCCTACCATGCCAATGATGTTGGCCGTGGTCAGAAAGAACAGATTGGTGGCGAGGGCGGCGCCGGACATGCCGTTTAACAGCTCGATCATCAGGTAGCTGATCACCAGCACCAGTGACACCAGGGACGCGCTGAAAAACGGCAGCCCCATGGCGAAGTATCCGAACATGAGCATCAGGATCATGCCCTCGTAGGGCAGTGGATACCCGGCCTGCCGCGCCGCCGCGATGATCGCCACCACGCTCAGGCCACCCATTAGATAGGCGAGGGTATAGATGCGTTCAAAGTTGATGTCGGAAGGAACTGGACGGTAGGCGAGCCAGATCACAATGGCAATTACAGGGCAGGTAATGGCGAGCCGGATGGATATCGTGACCTGGGCCAGCTCGGCAGGGAGGGTCAGTGCATCCATCACCGCGTAGATCAAAAACAGGATCAGCCCGGCGATCGAGACTGGCCTGGCCCGATGCCTGATCAGGCCGGCCCGTGATCGCCGGAAGGCCTCTTCGAGGTCTGGCGTGAAGCGCAGGTTGCGGAATCCGGCGGTCTGCTGCTGTTCGATCTGCTCGGTCGTCATGGCCGTGTCCAGTATCGCGTGGGTCTCCGGATTGTATCTGGCACGGCCCACGTGTTCGGGAACCCGAGCACATTCTGGTCAGCCGTTGCCCAGAAGTTTCAGTCGTGCCCAGGTTCTGTCCTGCTGCTGCGGGAAATGTCGCTCCAGTAATGCCTGACGCTGCTTCTCCAGATCGGCCTCTGCCAATCCTGATGAGTCTGCTTGGTCCATCGCTTCCCGGAAGTCCTGAAAACGCTGGTCGAACTGTTTCTGCTGCTGCAGATAACTCACGACACTTTCGACTCCGTCCTGGTTCACGCCCAGCTCGGCCAGTTTCCGTCCGGCTTCCTCGGGCGAAGAGGCCGATTCGATGGCCTCGGTTCGGGCCTGCTGCTGCTGGCTGCTGGCATGCAGGTGTTGTTCCGTCGTTCTCAGTTGCTCCGGCAGCTGGTTGCGGTGCCATTGGACGAGCGCCTGTTTGCCCTGCTCGCTGAGGTCCGTGCGTTGCTGAATGGCAAGGGTCGCCAGGGTGTATTCGCTGTAGGCCTCTTCGAGCCCGAAGAAAGCCCGGTGGGCCTCGGAACTGAAGGTGGCAGACCGCAGCTGCTTGAGCTGTGCCAGGGCGTTGCCCAGCGCAGCCAGCTGATAGGCCGGCTCGCCTGCCCGGGCAGGATCGAGGCGCACCTGCATGACCTGAAGGGATGCCTGCTTATAGGCTAGGTATTCGTCCAGCAACGCCATTGCCTGAGCAGATGCGGGCTCTGGCAAGTGAGTCCGGGCCATCGCCTCGATCTGTTGGATGGCTGTCTCCGGAGAGACTTCGCCGACTGTGCTCAGGAAGTAATCGAAGAAGTCGCGGACCTGGAGGTTGATGACAAGCTCACCGTTGTCATCGGCGGTCAGCGCACCGTCGATTTCCGTGCCTGAAAGTGAGGCGGCAAAGGGTTGCGGTCCGAGCGAATCGGGCGTCGTGGCAGGCTCAGACTCCTGGGCGAGGTTTTCTAAGCCCCGTTGCTCGCCAGACTCCTGCGAAGGTCTTGTTGAGTCGGCCAGGATGGCGGATTGCGTTGGCTTTGAAACCGCGCTGCTGGCTTGTGATGGTGCGTTATCGGTGAGGCCGTACCAGAGACCACTGCCGGCCAGAATGGCCGACAGGGCACCGGGAAACAGCCATCGACGGGCTTCGATGGATGTTCGTTTCATGGTTACCTCACAGACCGCGGTTTTTAAGCCGGTTGGCCTGGGTGCGGTAAAGGGTGACCGGGTTGGTCCACAGAGAACGCGCACCCAGGAGGTGGTTGATGGCATCCACATGGTTCATGTCGTAGTGGGTGCCGATCACCCGGCCCATCATGGTGGAGCAGACGCCCACAAGACCGTCGTTGGGCTCGCTACCGAAAGCCAGGGCGGTCACGCCCAGGAAGGGGTCGGTAATGTCGAACACATTGGTCCACACGCCCCGTCCGGTCCAGGAAAAGAACTTGATGCGGTTGCCATTGATCCAGACATCTTCACTGGTGCCGGCGCAGCTATTCCTGTTGACGCCTTTCCAGCCAAGGGCGTCGTTGAGGCTGGTTGTTCCGGGTGTGGTGAGGGTTTCCAGAGCTGCCAGCCCGTTCTGCGGATTGTCCGCACCGGACAATGCATTCACCAGGTCCCCCAGGGCGTTGGCTATGGCATTGGCGCCGCCCTCGACGTAGCTGCCGGGTGGCAGGATGCCCCGAACCACATCGGCTACTTTGGAGCCCTTGTTGACGCCATCGATGGAGGTGATCGAGGCAATACGGTGAGGAATCAGGGCTGCGGTTACCCGGGAGGTTGGCGCGCCCTGGCTGTGGGCCATCAGGTTGACTTTGGAATGCCCGAGGCTGTTCACGTAGTTCGCCAGTTGCTGGCCGCGCTGCTCACTGCTGTTGACGAAAGAAACGCTGGCGGAATAGACCCGTGCGCCACTGCGCTCAAGATTCCAGGGGATGGTATGGAAATAGTTTACAAGACCGCCAATGGTGTTGAACCCGGTGACACCATGAACCAGAACGATCGGATGGCGGGTCTGGGTATAGCCGGCGAAGCTTGAGAATGAGGCGGACAGCAATGCCAGCCCCAGCAGAACTGCTGTGGTAAATCGAATACGCATGTGTGACTCCTGTTGTTTTTGTTGACGGCTGCGTCAGGCAGCCGACGGTCGTCGATGCGTTGTCGATTATTGGTGTGTAAGGAACGATCAGGAATCGCCCAAATGGGTGAGGACAGGGAGGCTGCGTATTCAGGAAAACCGGTGGGGTTCCAGTTCCATATGCTGGATGCGTTGGCCCAGCATGATGATACGTCCGGTGTAGCGTTCCTCGCCGGTAGACGTGAAATCGAACAGGAAACGGCGCCACACGCGGATCTTTCCCTGGTCGTCGCGCTTGAACCAGAGACCACGGAGGAATACCGCATCATCCAGCAGCATCACGTCCATGCTTTTGCAGTAGCGATGCGCCGCCTGGAGCACGAAATCCTTGATGGCTTTGGCACGCCACCAGTACCAGACAGCGAATCCGGCCACGAACAGCCAGAACAGGGTTCCAAGGGTCACGGTTTCAGCGATCTTCCACGGTTGGTCTGAGGATTGATCGCCAGCCTACCCTATTGTGTCGGCTCGGGGAATCGCTTACCGCTTCCAGACACGGGTGCCGGTAACAGTCGATCGACCAGCATCTGCAGGAAATGGCTGGTAAGTAGCGGGGCCTGATCCACGTTATTGCCCAGGTGTTCGGATTCTTCCCGGGCGTTTTCACTGCTCTGGACCGAGCGGTTACCGAGCTCCAGCAGTCGTGCCGCCTGGCGTTCCACCTGAACGCTCAACGCGGCCTGTTGCTCGGCGGCACCCGCCACTTCGTGCGTGCAGGTGGTTATGACATCGACATCTTTCAGTGTTGCCTCCAGGGTTTCACTGGCTTCACTGGCGATGCCCGCCGTCTGCTGGCAGCAGTGGGTACCGCTGTTGATCACCTCGACCACTTCGTGGGTTTCGGTTTGCAGGGCGCCGATCATCTCTTCGATCTTTCGGGTGGATTCGTGGGTTCTCTGGGCCAGGCCTCGCACCTCATCCGCAACGACGGCAAAGCCGCGTCCTGACTCGCCGGCGCGGGCGGCCTCGATGGCGGCATTCAATGCCAGCAGATTGGTTTGCTCGGCGATGTCCGAGATGACGTCCAGAACCATGCCGATGGTGTCGCTTTTTTCAGACAGCGTCTTCATGCGTCCATTGGCGACGGCGAGCTGTTCCTTCAAATCCGACAATGACTGGTTCATGGAGGTCATCTGACCACGACACTGGCCCGCTGACTGGCGTGCATCGTCTGTTGCCTCGTGAGTACGGGCGGTCAGCTCACTGACCCGACGAACGCTCTCTGCCAGTTCCTCGAAGGCCCGGGTTATGTCCTGGATATCATCCTGCTGGCTGCGAATGCTGGCCACCGAGTTGGCAACCCACTCGACGGTGCGCTGTTTCCGGCCATGGAGCTTGCCGACGTTGGCATGCATGCGGGCGGACACCGCCCTGAGTACCGCGTCCCGTTTCTGACGATCGAATTCGATCCATGCGCCTTCATCCCGACGGCCGGTATAGACCCAGGGCATGGCCGGATGCGCTTCGCAGCAGGCCGCCCTGGCACTGCGCATCATCGGTAGCGCCAGCCAGAAAAAGACAATGAATACCGACAACACGAGCCCCTGCAACAACAGCAGGTGAGGCAGCGTCAGCTCGGACAGGCCAAACCAGGCAAGCGCGAAAGCGAGCAGTCCATAGAGACTGCCGATTTTCAGTGACAACGGCGGGCTGATCGCCAGGTATCGGCGTGGCACCTTGCCCCGGTTCCAGGCTGCGTACAGTTTTTCGGCCCGGGCAATCTGGTCTGGCCGGGGACGGGTGCGAACCGACTGGAATTCAACAATTTCACCGTCTTTGCGGATCGGGGTGACAAAGGCGTCCACCCAGTAATGATCGCCATTCTTGCAGCGGTTTTTCACCATACCCCGCCAGGATTCACCGGATTTTATGGTCTGCCAGAGATTCTCGAAGGCGCCCGGTGGCATGTCCGGATGCCGTATCAGGTTGTGGGGCTGGCCGACCAGTTCGTCCACTGTGTAGCCGGCCACTTCGGCGAACTCTTCATTGGCGGCGGTGATCTTGCCGCGAAGGTCGGTGGTGGTGATCAGGTGATAGTGGTCCGGGTATCCCCGTTCTTTTTGGCTGACGGGTTCGTTGATTCGCATGAAGTATTCTTGCCTCGGTATCGGTTCTTGTCACGTTGACTAACTATCGGCCGCCTTCTGTCTGTTCGATATCCGGTTATTGCAAAAATTGAACGTTTCTTCATGTTTTCTCCTGCTTTGGTCGTAGCAATTGTGTTTTTGCAATATGTGGCTAGGTTGGCGACAGATACTGATTATGCTGGTGACTGCAACTGGTCTGACCAGGTTCAAGGCTGCACGAAGGGAGTGAGCAGTGCATGCAGGTATTACAACAACAAGATTTCAGGGCGCTGGTGGATAACCACCCCAGGGCAATCATGCTGTCGACGACGGAGCCCAGAATTGCCTATGTGAATCGGATGTTCCGGTCTGTAACCGGGTACCAGGCGGAGGAGGTGGTTGGTCAGGCGCCGTCGATGCTCAGCTCCGGGCTTCATTCGCCGGAGTTCTATCAGGCCATGTGGAAAAGCCTGAGTGATTACGGGCGTTGGGAAGGGGCGATCTGGAATCGTCGCAAGAATGGCGAGACTTACCCCCAATGGTTGACGATTTATCCTGTGATCCGCGACGGGCGACAGTTCTTTGCCGGTGTCTTTACCGATGTTGGCGACATTGCTGCCGGCGATGAACGTCTGGCCTCGCTGGCCTATTACGATCCGCTGACGGAGCTGCCCAACCGTTCGCTGTTCCAGGAGTTTCTAAAAGCTCGTGTGGCTCAGCGGGAGCGTGACGGCGGATGTTTTGCGGTGCTGTACGTCGACCTCGATTTCTTCAAGTCTATTAACGACTTGCACGGACATGAATGTGGCGATCAGGTGCTGCAGCAAGCTGCCCAGTGTATAAAGAGCGTTCTGCGAAAGGGCGATGTGGTTGCACGGCTTTCCGGGGATGAGTTCGCGGTTATCATCGAACTGCAGAATGATGAGGACCTGGAGAGTGTATGTCAGCGCATGACGCAGATTTTCCAGGCGCCGATCATCGTAGGTGCGCGGGAGTACTTTCTGTCGGCATCGGTTGGCGCTGCCGTCTACCCGGGTCATGGCCGAACCGGTGCTGAGCTGTTGCAAAATGCAGATCGGGCAATGTACTCGGCCAAGATGGCGGGGCGGTCCTGCTACCGGATTTACAGTGCTGTGGATACCGAAAGGGGGCGGTACAGGCAGCGTCTTTCCGAGGCGTTGATCGCATCGGTGAAGACCGCCCCAGAGGAATTCAGTGTGGTCTATCAACCCCAGTACCACCTCGCGACTGGTGAGGTCGCTGTGGTGGAGGCGCTGCTGCGCTGGAATCATCCGGAATTCGGCCCGGTATCACCGGGGGATTTTGTTGCCATTGCCGAACAGCGGGGCCACATCCATGAGCTGACCGAGCATCTGGTGCGGTGTGTGTTAGCCGATCTCTCAGACAAGACGGCAAGGTTACCTGAAGGGCTCGGTCTGGCGATCAATATTTCAGCGCGTCAGATTACCGATTCCCGGTTGGAGGCCTTGCTGACGCCGCTGTTTGAACGCATTCGTGGTGTGGGTTGGGTACCGGAAATCGAGATTACCGAAACCCATCTGATGAATTTGTCGCGACAATGTCTGAACCGGCTGCAGGAATTCGGCGAGCAGGGCGTGGTGGTTGCGATCGACGATTTCGGGACCGGCTACTCTTCTCTCGCCTATTTGCATGCGCTTCCTGTGCAGGTCTTGAAGATTGATCGTCAGTTTATATGGCGTCTTGGCGGAAAATCCCGCGATTCCCGAATCGTCTCTGCGATCCTGGGAATTGCCGAGGCCCTCGATCTGGAAGTGGTTGCCGAAGGTATCGAGACCGAGGAGCAGCACAACAAACTGCGGGAGTTGAACTGCCACCGTGGGCAGGGTTTCCTGATGGCCAGGCCAGCGCCCTGGCAGAAACTGATTCCCTTATTTTTTGATCGAAATCAAGATTAGGTCAGTTCGATGCCTTTCCAGGGGCATTTTGCAAGATTTGGCTAGGTCGGACACCCCGATTGTTTTAATAAGGGGCAAACTCTCATCCTGGGTCTCTATGCCAAATACTGCGCCAGAACTGGAACTCGGTGCCTATCTTCGACTTAATCGTGCCTCCATCGCTGAGTGGCTGGCCGCGATTCGCGAGTTGTCCGGGTGTGATGACATCGACTGCTCCCTGTTTGAGGGCAGTGGCCACCAGGTAGGTGCCTTGTCGACGCTGACCACCGAGCGTGGCCGCCTGATCTGTCTGTATGCAGCGGAGGGCATGGAAATTACAGGCTGCCGGGCGACTGAGCCTGTTTTCCTGTTACCGAGGGCCGGCAACCCTGAGATCGCAACACGTGATGAACCCTGGCAATACCTGAGCGGGCTGGCCCTGGCATGGCCGGAAGACCGGTTTCGATTGCGTCTGACGCCGAGATCGAGGGTATTGATTGTCAGGCTGGAACCGGACTTTTCGGCCCCGGTTTTTCCCGATGCAAGTGACGCCTGTCTGTCAAACTACGAAGAGCTCATCACCTGTTATCTTCATCGGGCACCCTTCTTTCGGGATGATTCGGATGCCATCAGGCTCACGAATGAGCTTTTCTGCAACCTGACACGTCCCCCGGTGAAATCGGATTTTGCCTGTCAGTGCCCGAAACTCGATCGCCGGTTACTCCGGGCCATCGAAAAAATCAGATACGAGCCGGGCTGGGACTTCAACCTTCAGGAACTGGCCAGCCATTCCGGCGTCAGCGAACGTAACCTCTACTATCTGATGAAACGGGAAACCGGTATGACACCTTACCGGTTGTACCAGCGAAACCGGCTGCTAAGGGTGCGTCAGCGTCTGGTGGACTGCCAGTGCGACGTGCCGCACATCTCATGGTATGCCGCCGATGCAGGTTTTTCCCACCTGGGGCGGTTCGCGGCCCTGTACCGGGAACACTTCGGGGAATTGCCCAGCGAAACGGTTCAATGGCGGCGAAACCTTCAGGGCGGTGGAGCTGGCAAACAGATCGTGGACGAGCCGGACCTGTTGATGTCCTGAGGTGATTCACAAAAAAGCCCGGCTCACGTTGCCGTGGCCGGGCCTGATGCCTTACTCCGGGTCAGTGGGCGGGGGCCGATTTACCTTCGGATTCGGACCCGTTGCCGTACTCATCGGAGGCTGAACCGTGATGATCACGGCCCAGCAGGATGTAGAACGCCGGCAACACAAAGATGGTGAACAGGGTGCCGATACCAAGACCTGCGCTGATCGTCAGGCCGATGGCGAAGCGGCTTTCCGCGCCCGGACCAATGGCGATCAGCAGCGGCACCATGGCAAAGATCAGCGCCAGTGATGTCATGATGATTGGCCGCAGGCGAATCGCCGCCGCCTCGATCACCGCATCCACCTTGTTAAGTCCGCGTTCCTTCTGCAACTGGTTGGCGAACTCGACAATCAGGATGCCGTTCTTGGAGACCACCCCGATCAGCGTTATCAGCCCCACCTGGGTGTAGATGTTCATGGTGGCGAAGCCAAGCACGATGAACGCCATGGCGCCGGCAACCGACATGGGCACCGAAACCAGGATAATGAACGGATCCCGCCAGCTTTCGAATTGGGCCGCCAGCACCAGGTAAATCACCAGCAGCGACAGGAAGAAGGTCACCATCAGGGCGCTACCCTGGGTCGCCAACTGTCGGCTCTGACCGGTGTAGTCGTAGCTGAAGCCCTGGGGGAAAACCTCAGCTGCGGTCTGCTCCATGAAGTCCATGGCAGTGCCGGCGGCAATCCCCGGCATAACCACGCCCTGAAGTGTCAGAGAGTTCTGCTGGTTGAACTGGGTTCGGTTGGACGGTTCAACATCCTGGCTGAAGCTCACCACGCTGCCCAGTGGTACCAGTTCACCATTGTCGGCACGAATGTAGTACTCATTGAGCGCCTGGGCGTCCAGCCGGAACTGCTGGTCAACCTGTGGAATCACCTGGTAGGAACGACCTTCCATGCTGAACCGGTTGATGTAACCGCCCCCAAGCATGCTCGACAGGCTCTGACCGACGTCCTGCATGGACAGGCCCAGGTCGGCAACCCGGTCCCGATCAACGTTGATACGAGTGATCGGCCGATCGAAGTTGATGGACTTCTGCAGGAACATGAAGTTGCCGCTGCCCATGGCCTTGCCCAGCAGCTCATCCGCAACCTGGTCCAGCTGCTCATAGCTGCTGCCGGTGGTAATCACGAACTGGAACGGCAGGCCACCGCCGGAACCGGGCAGTGAGGGCCGCGGGAACACCGCGGTCTGCAGTCCGGTGACATTCTTGAGCTCGGCATCCAGCTTCGGCTGTACTTCAAACTGACTGATCTCCCGCTCACTCCAGGGCGCCAGCTTGAAGCCACCGAAGACCGCATTGGGCCCGGTAATACCGATGATCATGAAGTCCTCGTTGTAGCCCGGGACCGTCGACATCCGCTCCTGGATTTCATCGCCATGCTCAAGCAGGTAGTCCAGGGTCGAGGTCTGGGGACCAAGCCCCTGATAGAAGAGAATGCCCTGATCTTCCGTGGGAGCAAGCTCGTTCTGGCTCATGGAGACCATGAAGTAGATGGAGCCGAGTACAACGACGGCGAAGAAGACCACCACCGATTTGGTCTGCATCAGTGAGCTCAAAGCAGACTTGTAGCCTGCCGCCAGGCCGTTGAAGGTTTTCTCAACCACCTGCTCGAATTTGCCGGGGTTGCCGTGGGGCTTAAGAACCTTGCCCGACAGCATGGGCGAAAGCGTCAGGGCAACAATGCCGGAAATAACCACAGTCCCTGCCAGCGTGAACGCAAACTCGGTGAAGAGCGAGCCGACCAGTCCGCCCATGAAGCCGATGGGGGCGTATACGGCCACCAGGGTGGTGGTCATGGCGATGATTGGAACCGCCATCTCACGGGCACCGTTTATGGCCGCATCGAAGCGCGATTCGCCCTGTTCGATGTGTCGGTGTACGTTCTCCACCATGATGATGGCGTCATCCACCACCAGGCCGATGGCCAGTACCATGGAGAGCAGGGTGAGCAGGTTCAGCGAGAAACCGAACATCAGCATGATGAAGGCGCCGCCGATCAATGAGAGCGGGACCGCAACCGATGGCACCACAGAGGCCCGAACCGAACCAAGACAGAGGAACACCACCACCAGAACGATGATCATGGCTTCCAGCAGTGTCTGGATAACCTCGTTGATGGAATCCTCGATAAAGTCAGAGGCATCGTACGCCAGGCGCACATCCAGCCCGGAAGGCAACTGGCTTTCGATATCAGGCAGCTCGTCCTTCACCAGGCCGGCGACCGTCAGCGGGTTCGCCCCGGGAGCCAGTTCAATGGCGACGTAAGTGGCCGGCTGGCCTTTGTACAGGGCCAGTTGATCGTAGGTTTCAGAACCCAGCTCAACCCGGGCGATGTCCTGCAGGCGGATCTGGGTGCCATTGGATTGCTTGACCACCAGATTGCGGAACGCATCCGGATCACCCACATCGGTGTCGCTGGTCATACTGATTTCGGTGTAGGTGCCCTTGGTGTTACCGACGGCAGCCTGGTAGTTGTTGGCCCTGAGTCTGGCCACCACCTCCTGGGGTGTCATGTCCACCGCCGCCAGGCGTTCCGGATCCAGCCACACCCGCAGGGCGAATTTGCGGCCCAGCAGTTCCGCTTTGCCCACTCCGGAGAGCGCCTGGAGTCTGGGCTGGACCACGCGGGTGAGGTAATCGGTAATCTGGGGTACGGCCAGTTCGTTACTGTAAAAGGCAATGTACATCAGCGCCGTCGAATCACCGGTGGTGGAGGTGATCACCGGATCCTGAGCTTCGGCCGGCAGGACGTTTCGCTGGCTTGCCACCTTGGCCTGAATTTCCGCCAGGGCCGCGTTGGCGTCATAGTTCAGCACCATCTTTGCTTCGATGGTGGAGGTGCCCTGGGAACTGGTGGATGTCAGATAGTCGATGCCACTGGCTTCAGCGATGGCCTGCTGCAGCGGCGTGGTGATAAAGCCCTTGATCAGGTCTGAGCTGGCACCGGGATAGGCGGTAGTGACGGTTACCGTCGTGCTTTCGAGCTCGGGGTACTGGCGGATCTCCATCTCCATGGCCGCCCGGGCGCCCAGGAGCAGGATCAGCAGGCTGACCACCGTCGCCAGGACGGGACGGTGGATAAATATGTCGGTGAAGCGCATTACTCAGACGCCCCCTGCTTCTGGTCTTCTTCCTGTATGGCCACCTGCTGGCCAGCGCGCAGACGCAGCAAACCCTTCTCGACGACGGTTTCGCCGGCTTCCAGGCCGGACAGAACGGCAACACGGGTGTTACGGGTTTCGCCGGTGGTTACCGTGCGGCGGCTAACGACCAGATTGCCCTCGTCGTTCTCCTCAACCACAAACACGAAATCGCCATAGGTGTTGTAGGAGATTGCAGTGCGTGGCACGGTCACAACCTCGTTGTCTTCCGGCTGCTGTGTCAGAACGGTGGCAAACATGCCGGGGCGCAGCAGGTTGTCCGGGTTGGAGAGCGTGGCGCGGACACGGACCGTCCGGGTTTCCGGGTTGACCGAGGTGTTAATGGCGCTGACGGACCCTTCAAAATCCTGCTCCGGAACGGCAGCGACAGTGGCGACTACCGGATAGCTGGTCTTCACGTTCGGCAGGTTTTTCTCGGAAAGGGTATAGTCAACGTAGATCGGATCCAGCATGTTGATCTCGACAATCGGGGTGCCGGTGGCAATATACTCACCCTGGTCGACCATCCGGATACCCAGCGTGCCATCGAAGGGCGCACGAATGATTTTCTTGCTCAATTGTGCCTCGGCTTCATTCACTCTTGCGCGGGCCGCGTCGAAATTGGCCTTGGCTTCATCGTACTGGGACTGGGATACTGCGCGCTTGGGGAGCAGGTCGGACACCCGCTTGAACTCCTGCTCGGCCAGCTGTGCCTCGGCGCGACGTGTGCGCAGGGCGGCCTCATCGATTGCTGAATCAATCCGGATCAATACATCACCACGGCTGACCTGGTCACCGGATTCGAAATTGATGGTCTCAATGACGCCGGGCACTTCGTTGGCTACCTGAATGCCGTTGATGGCTTCAACACTGCCGACAGCCTTGATGGCGGGCGTCCAGGCTTCTTTCTGGGCCTCAACCGCGGAAATCTGGGCGGGTGGCTGAGGCTGGGACATCTGCTCTTGCATCTGGCCAAACTGGTAGAACTTGTAGCCGAAGATGCCTCCGAGCACTACGCCGAGAAAAATAATGACGATTATAAAGCGGGAAGCAGTGCGCATGGTTCGGGTCCTGGGGATCTGTGTCAGATTTTGGGAAGCATAGCATGCTACAAAATCAGGGTCGCTATTGTCACCGGGTTGTAAGTATTTCTATCTAGACTCCGGGATTGCCGGATTTGACAAGCATCAAGGCTGTATGGGTGTTTTCATGAGGGGCGGCTTTCCCTGCAGGGTGCTGGTAATGTGGCTCGCGTCGATGACAGAATTACGACGGTATTCAGGGTGAGGATCAATAATGCAGTGGATTCTGGGGCTTGCGTTGGCAGCCGCCGTGTTTGTGATTCTGAAACAGTGGGGCGCATTGTCCGCCGAAAAGAAAAAGGCGGCGACCTGGAAGGTGATTCTCGTGGTCGGTGGAGCCTTGCTGGTGTTCATGGTCCTGACCGGACGTGTGCACGTGCTCACGGCGGCGGTGGCGGCTGTGATTCCCCTCTTGCGCAAGCTTCCCGCCTTATTGAAATTTGCTCCGGAAATCAATCGGTTCATGGGTAGGAAGCAGGGGCAAGAAAGCCGTGAGCAGGCGAGCAATCACTCTGGCTCGGGCACGGATCTGGCGGGGCAGATGTCAGAACGAGAGGCCTGCGATATCCTCGGGGTCAAAGCCGGCTGCTCTGAAGAGGAAATCGTGATGGCGCATCGACGGCTCATGCAGAAACTTCACCCCGACCGGGGCGGAAACGATTACCTGGCAGCCAAACTGAACGAAGCCAAACAGGTACTTCTCGGCAAGCGACAGGCCTGATTCAGGGCAGAATATCCACTCGGACTTCAAAGCTGCGATTGTCCGAGTGGCTACTGTTCACCTGATAGGTAATTCCACTGTGCTCCTGGCTGGAACGGGTTGCTGTGCTACCCAGTGACACCCACTGTCCCGGCTCAACCCGTCGAATGGTAACGACCGCTTCCGTTTCATATCCGTCCAGGTTTGCCGGTTCCTCCTCGAACGAGACAATGCTCAGTTCCACCGCCTGATCGGAAATGACCTGGGGACTGACCAGAAACCCGCTGCGGGTTTCGACCTGTTGCAGGAAAGCCGCCGGATTACGACCGCCGCGAATGGCAACTGGAATCGTCCGGACCTGGCCTGACGTAATGTGTGCCGACTGGCCATCCTGCATCACCAGGGTCCGCTCCTGGGCGCTGCCGGTAGTGGTAACGCGACGTTCGGCAGAGAGTTCGGCGCGGCCGTTAGACGCGGAAATGCCGGCACCTGAGCGCTTGCCGCCGCTATCCGTTCTGGACCGAACAGTGATCCTGACCTGAACGGGCGCTACATCAAGCGTTTCGACAAGCCGTCCGATTTCGTCCAGCAGGTCGGGTTCACCGCGTACCACCAGTTGTTGGCCCCGGGCGGTCACGGTTACCGGCGAGCCCTGGTAAAGCTCGCGGATCTGCACCGCCACATCGTCGCCTGGTCGGTTATTGAGCTGGTACACGCGAGATTCCGCCTGGGCCAGAGCCTGGCTGGAACAAAGTCCCAGCAGCAGAACAAGAAAAAGCTGCAGGGGGTATCCTCGGACAAAAACGACCATTCAGTGCTCCAATCCTTCTGTCGGAGTCGAAAAAACTCCGACACACGGGTTGCCAAGGTGAAAACCAGGGGTATATATTGAAAAGCATGAAGACGACACACGCGACCTGTCAATTGAATGTTTTGCAAGCTTTCGGCGCCAAGCCGGCGGCTGCCGTCGCTGCTGTGTTTTTCTGGTGGTTTGGTTATGGCTTTTATTTTAGCCAGAGCCGGGGCCGCCCATAGGATCTTCATCGAACGAATAACGAGGAAGGCAGCCCGGCAGAAAACCCAGGCTGCCACCGGACTCAAAAAGCCCCGACTGGTAGCCCAGCCGGGGCTTTTTTGATTCTGACGCAGGGAAACGGGAACACTGACATGAACATGCCCTTGAACACTGAACTGACACACCAGGATGCGGAGACTCAGGCGCGGCACCGACAGGAAGTGGTTCTGCCGACGCCCGCGGAGCTGAGACTTGAGATGCCGGCCAGTGCCGCTGTCGTCCAACAGGTAGAAGATCAGAGGCAGGCCATCCGGGACATTCTACAGGGCGAGGACAGCAGAACCCTGATCGTAATGGGGCCGTGTTCCATACACGATGAGGTGGCGGCCCTGGAATACGGGAAGAAGCTGAAGGCCCTGGCGGACGACGTCAGCGACCGCTTCCTCATCGTTATGCGGGCGTATCTGGAGAAGCCCCGGACCACGGTCGGCTGGAAAGGGCTGCTGTACGACCCGGAGCGCACAGGAGAAGGCGATCTGAATGAGGGGCTGCGCCGCTCCCGCCGCCTGCTGTTGAATCTGGCGGCCATGGGTTTGCCGCTGGCCACCGAGGCCCTGAGCCCGTTCGCCATGGATTACCTGGGTGATCTGGTAAGTTGGACTGCCATTGGTGCCCGAACCACCGAATCCCAGGTACATCGTGAAATGGTCAGTGGCCTGCCGATGCCCACCGGCTTCAAGAACGGCACCGATGGCGGTATTGCCGTGGCAACCAACGCCATGAAGTCGGCATCCCATCCTCATCACCACCTTGGGGTGTCCGCGACCGGGGCGCCGGTCATGATTACCACCCGGGGCAACCCTGATACCCATCTGGTGTTGCGCGGTGGCCGAGGTATTACCAACTATGATGCTGCAAGTATTGAACAGGCCGTTGGGGTCCTGGCAGAAGCCGGATTGTCGACTGCGGTGATGGTGGACTGCAGCCATGACAATGCCTGCAAGCAGGCCGAACGACAGCTGGATATCGCCCGGGAAGTAATGGCCCAGCGCCGTGCCGGCAACCAGCATATCCGTGGTTTGATGCTGGAAAGTTTCCTGGAACCGGGCCGCCAGGACGATGGTGAAGACCTGCGCTACGGCTGCTCGATTACCGATCCTTGTCTGGGATGGGCGCAGACGGAGGCTCTGATCCGCTCACTGTAGACAGTAGCAGCTGGCCAGCCAGTATCAGCAGAACGCCGCCCATCAGCCGGTCCAGCCAGTGGCCAAACCGGTTAAACCCGCGGCGGATCCGGGGCAGGGTGAAGAAAACAGCGACCATGGCAAACCACAGCCCCGTGGCCAAAGCCATGTAAATGCCGTAGCCGGCCTGGAGCGCAATGGGCGTGCCCGGGCTGATCACAACAGAGAACAGGGAGACAAAAAACAGCGTTGCCTTGGGATTCAGGGCATTGGTCAGGAAACCCAGCCGCAGGGCGGCAAGACCGGATTGCCCTCCCGTCGGGGCCTGTTCTACATGAACGCCACCGGCCCGGGCCCTCAAACACTGAACGGCAATCCAGGCAAGGTAGAGTGCCCCCAGCACCTTGAGAACATTGAACAGCATGATCGATTGCTGGATCAGCAGGCCGATTCCGAGCAAGGAATAGCAGACATGCACCAGAATGCCCCCGCCGATACCGATGGCTGTCAGCAGCGCGTTCCTTCGGCTCTGGCAGAGCGCCTGTCTGAGCATCACGGCAAAATCCGGGCCGGGGCTTGCCACTGCCAGCAAGTGGACGAGGGCCACCGTCAGAAATTCCGGCCAGTAACTCTGCATAGTTCCAACTCCTCTCCTGAGCCTGCCAAGGTCTGAAAAGTCTGACAGCATAGGCCGAATCCGGTCTTTTTTCACGGTATGGGTGAAACTTGCCATGACTTCTATACTGAGGTCTCACCCGTTCCAACCTTCCGTGTTCCCCGATGCCGGGAACGCCTGTCAGGAGACCTTGTATGGAAAAGCGAGCCGTAGACGTTGCCATTATCGGAGCCGGTACCGCAGGAATGGTGGCGTATCAGCGTGTGCGCAAGGCGACCGACAGAGTAGTACTGATTGAGGGCGACCAGTACGGAACCACCTGCGCCAGGGTCGGGTGTATGCCCAGCAAGCTTTTGATTGCGGCCGCCGAAAATGCCCATCAGATGCAGCTTGGCGACCTGTTTGGTGTGTCTGCCGGAGCGATCAGAGTTGATGGCAAACGGGTTATGGAACGGGTGCGAACCGAGCGGGACCGTTTCGTTTCTGGAGTGTTTAACTCGGTCGAGAAGTTTCCGGAGGCGCACCGGTTGAGAGGTCATGCCCGGTTTGTCGGCCCGAATCATCTAGTCGTTGGCAACAACCTTGAGGTGGAGGCCGGCCGGATCATCATCGCTACCGGTTCACGGCCCAACATTCCCGGGTTTCTGAAAGAGGCCAAAGACCGGCTGGTGGTGAATGATGATATTTTCGAGTGGCAGGATCTGCCGGACTCGGTGGCGGTATTTGGTCCGGGCGTGATTGGCCTGGAGCTCGGGCAAGCCTTGAGCCGGCTTGGTGTCCGGGTGCGAATGTTCGGGGTTGGCGGGTCTGTCGGTCCCATCCAGGATGACTCCATCCGGGACTACGCCCTTAAAATCTTTAACGAAGAGTTCCCGCTGGATCCCGATGCGGAGGTCAAGAACGTTGAGCGGGTTGATAAGGGTGTTGCCATTACGTTTGTGGATGGGGATGCCGGTGAAAAGACCGAAACCTTTGATTACCTGTTAGCAGCTACCGGCCGTCGTCCGAATGTGGACGGGCTGGATATCCAGAACGCCGGTATTGAGCTCGATGACAAGGGCCTACCCCTGTTTGATCCCCATACCCTGCGATGTGGCGACAGCCACATATTCATCGCCGGTGATGCCAATAACAGCCTGCCGCTGTTGCATGAAGCGGCCGACGAGGGCCGAATCGCGGGCGACAACGCGGCGTCTTACCCGGATGTTCGGACGGGACTTCGCCGTACCCCGTTGGCGGTGGTATTCACCGATCCGCAGATTGCGACCGTAGGCCTGACCATTCACCAGGTGGACGAGCGGTGTCGCGGTTGTTTCGCCGTGGGCGAGGTATCGTTCGAGGATCAGGGGCGCAGTCGGGTGATTGGCAAAAACCGGGGGCTACTGAGGGTTTATGGTGAGCATGGCAGCGGCCTGTTCATGGGAGCCGAGATGTTCGGCCCTGCGGCGGAGCATATTGCCCATCTGCTCGCATGGTCGGCCCAGCGACGACTGACCGTCAGCGAAATGCTGGAGATGCCATTTTACCATCCGGTTATCGAGGAAGGGGTGCGGACGGCCCTGAAAGACCTCAACCGGAATCTCAGTATCGGACCGGCGCCAGAAGAGGGCTGCACCGATTGTGGGCCGGGTGTTTGATCCGGCCCTTGATCAGAATCAACAGGTGTGGGGCTGAGTCTGGGATAAAGTTCCGGTTGCTGTCCTTGCGTTCCGCTGGCGGCGGGCCCAGATCTTTTCATGGAAGAAATAGGCAACCGTATTGATGGCTGGCTCCACCATGGCGATCAAACTGCCAATCAGGATGTCACCCGTGAGCAGATAAGCCACGGTGAAGGCCACTGTAAAATGGGTGAGGGCGAACGTTACCGTTTTGATCAGCGACTGGTCGCCATTCGGGCCATGGTTATGTACAAACAGTTTTAACGTGCTCATGGTCATCTCCGGTTTCGCTCGTGGTTCATTGCTCATTTAAGACCGGGTGAGAATGATTGTTAAATGAATTGTATTGAGAATGAGAATAGCTTCGGGCTATTTATTTGGCTCCGTTCATAGCATTATTCAGCGTCGCTATTAACGAGATTAGCAAACTAAACTTCCCGGCCGTGTTTGGTCGGTCGTATACTTTTTCGAAATGTCATACATAACTGCCAAGGAGATGCGTTATGGGTAAGAACTTTATTGGTCTTGATACTGAGAAAACAGCGCAACTTGCTGATTCCCTGAATGATCTTTTGTCCAACTATCAGATCTTCTACATGAATGTCCGTGGCTACCACTGGAACATCAAGGGCGACAACTTCTTCGAGCTGCACGTCAAATTCGAGGAGCTGTACGATGATCTGTTGCTCAAGATCGATGAGATCGCAGAGCGCGTGCTGACGCTTGGCCATCGGCCGGCTCACGCCTACAGCACCTATATTGAGCGGTCTGAAGTGCCGGAGCGCAAAGATGTATCAGACGGCAAGGAAGCGATGGAGAACATCGTGGAAAGCTTTGCCAAACTGATCGGCAAACAGCGTGCGTTGCTCAGTCTGGCGGGTGACGCGGAAGATGAGGGCACAGTTGCCCTTATGAGTGACTACATCTCTCAGCAGGAAAAGACAGTCTGGATGTATCGGAGTTACCTCGGTCACTGAGTCGATTGCATTACGGAATGGCGACCCTCGGGTCGCCATTTTTTTGTTCCTGTCACCAATTCGTCATGGTAATGACTCGGAATTGACGCTGAACTGTCACGCCTGTGGCCTAGCGTGTGTAGGAATTCCCTACACCAAGCAATGCCAGAGGCACAATGTCATGTTCCGTAAGACCCTGCTTTCCGCAACCATCCTGTCTTCCCTGTTGGGCCTGAGCGCCTGTACCGATGATGGTGACGATGGCGCTGATGGTATCAACGGCACCAGCAAAGCACTGATCGAACTTAATGTCCTGGGCACCTATCAGGCCCCGGGCGATGTGTTCGACGTGGGAGCCGCCGAAATTGTTGCCCACGATGCTGCCAACCAGCGATTGTTCGTTGTAAACGCCGGTGCCTCCACGGTAGACGTGCTTGATATCCAGGACCCCTCCCAACCGGTTCTCTTGCAAACCATCGATGCGACCGCCGAGGGTGCTTCCGCCAACAGTGTGGCTGTCTTCGGCAGCCTGGTGGCGGTGGCCATCGAAGCCGACGTCAAGCAGGACAACGGCAAGGTCGTTTTCTACAACACCACTGATCTTGGCAAGGTTGGTGAAGTTACGGTAGGGGCGCTGCCCGATATGGTTACCTTTACCCGGGACGGCATGAAAGTGCTGGTCGCCAACGAGGGTGAACCCAGCGACGACTACACCAACGATCCGGTGGGATCCGTCAGCATTATTGATCTGTCAGCGGGCGTTGCCGGTGCAACGGTAACCACCGCAGGATTCGAAGCCTTCAATGCCGATGAGTTGGCCCTGAAAGCCAGCGGTGTGCGGGTGTTTGGGCCGGGAGCAACCGTCGCCCAGGATATGGAGCCGGAGTACATTGCGGTCTCCCTCGACAACAAGACCGCCTGGGTCGCCCTGCAGGAGAACAACGCCGTAGCCGAACTGGATATCGAGGCCGGTGTGATCAATGCGATCCTGCCCCTGGGTTTCAAGGACCACAGCGTGATAGGAAACGAGCTGGACGTCAGCAACCGGGATAGCGGCATCAACATTCGCAACTGGCCGGTAAAAGGTATGTATATGCCGGACGCTATCACCAGCTACGGCTATAACGGCAAGACCTACTACATCACCGCCAACGAGGGTGATTCCCGGGACTATGATGGCTTCTCCGAAGAGTTCCGGCTCGGGGATCTGACCCTGGATGCCACGGCCTTTCCAAATGCGCCCGATCTTCAGCTGGAGGAGAACCTGGGGCGCATCAACGTGACCTCGACACTGGGTGTCAGCAATGGATGCGATCCCTCTGACCTGGCGACAGATCCGGAAGTAGACTGCGAATACAGCGAAATCTACACCTACGGCGCACGATCCTTCTCTATCTGGTCTGCCGATGGCCAGAGGGTCTTTGACAGCGGCAGCGAATTCGAGCGGATCACCGCCAGTCTGTTGCCTGAGAACTTCAATGCCACCAACGACGAGAACAATTTCGACAACCGATCCGATGACAAAGGTCCTGAGCCGGAAGCCGTCACGGTTGGCACAATCAACGGCCAGACCTTCGCGTTTATCGGTCTTGAGCGAATTGGCGGAATCATGGTTTACGACGTGACCAATCCCCAGAATCCGGAATTCGTCCAGTATCTGAACAATCGGGATTTCTCGGTGTCGGATGCAGATCTGCAAGCCGGTATGGCCGGAGATCTTGGGCCGGAGGGCATTGCCTTCATCGCCGCCGAGGACAGCCCGAATGGGCAGCCCCTGCTGGCAGTGGGAAATGAAATCAGCGGAACCACCACCCTGTACGGTATTGACGTGATTGAACTGACGGCGAACTGAGTTCAGGGCCTGAAAGAAACCCGGGGGCATCGTTATCGATCCTCCCGGGTTTTTTTGTTTTCCGCCTCAGACAGCGGCTTTCAGCGGCGGCACTTCCTGGTGGAGGAACCACTTCTCCGTAACCACCTTTCTTGTAAACCAGTGCGAGCGCATCAGGCTGCTGGCCAGTGGCGTCTTGATCCAGTCCGGAACCTGCCAGCCCTGATCCGTGTCTGCCGCCCGATTGCCAAAGCGTTCGGCAATGGCATCGCCGTAGATCTGCAATGAGGAGGCCGAATAATCCGGCGCGTCCCGTATCACATCTGCCGCCAGCAGCGCCGATTCGATGGCGGGCCGGATGCCTTCGCCGCTCTGGGTGTAAGCCAGGCCGGCGGAATCGCCAATCAACAGAATACCGTCGTCCACCAGTGGCCTCTCGGCATGGGCATAAAGCAGGTAGGCGTGGCCTTTGAAGCGCCCGGGCAGGTCCTCCGGAATGCGCCCGGCGGACTTCATCTCATCGACAAAAGCCTCTAAATGACCGCTCAGCTTGTGGTTATCCTCCCGGCCCAGCCCGATATTCAGGTAATTGCCCTTGCGAAACACCCAGGCATAACCCTTGAGATCGCGGCAGAACCAGAGCTCCGGGGTGTCGCCCCGGGCCTCGCAGGCGGAAGCCTGTTCGGGTGTCATTTCGAATTCCACCTCCTTGGCGGCGACAACGGTCTCGTGGCTACCCGGGCCGTCGCCAAGCAACCGTGCAACCGGGCAGAAGTGCCCGCCGGCGCCCACGACAAGGGGGGCCTCCCAGGTGTCGTTGATGACCCAGTTGCCGTCTTTCCGGACGATGGACTTGACCGGCGTGGCGAGCTGTTTCGGACCGGTGACGCGGCTGAGCAGATAATCGTCGAATTCACACCGGCGAATGCCGTAGCTGACCACATCGCCGTGGTCGTTTTCCACAGCCGGCTGCCCCATCATGCCGATGCGAAACCGGCGAATGGGCTGGAGTGTCCGTCCGTTGGCGTACTCGTCGAGGTCAATCTTCAGGGTTTCCATGACGGCAGGAGTCACCCAGCCCGCGCAGGTTTTATCCCGGGGAAAATCCTGTTTGTCGATGATCAGTACTTTTTTGCCGCTGGTCTCAAGGGCACTGGCCAGGGTGGAGCCGGCTGGGCCGGCACCCACGATGATCAGGTCGTAATAATCCATCAGGCCTCCTCTGGTGCCGCTGGAAACTCATACAGGTCCCGGCGGTTCTGCGGCAGACTGTTGTTGTCGCCGTGGGTGAAAACCACCTGGAACAGTTGCAGTGAGCCGGCGCGGAACGCAGCGATGGAGCCCGCCAGATACATGCGCCAGGCCCGGGTAAAGTGGCCATCGTACATGGCCGTTACCTTGTCTTCGTTCTCGTTGAAACGATCCATCCAGTGGCTCAGGGTCTGGGCGTAATGCAGGCGCAGGTTCTCCACATCCAGCACCGAGAAATCGCCGTGTTCGCAGATTTCCATGAATTCGCCGATGCTGGGCGGATAGGCGCCGGGGAAGATGCGTTTTTCGATCCAAGCGTTCATCAGCATCGGGCGATTGCGGCCAATACTGTGGAGCAGGGCAATCCCGTCGGGTTTCAGGCTCCGCTTGATGAGTTCGGACAAGGCCTCGTAGTTTTCCTTTCCCACGTGTTCCAGCATGCCGATGGAGACAAAGGCATCGTACTGGCCGCTGATGTTGCGGTAGTCGTCCTCGACGTATTCCACCAGATGATCCAGCCCCTGCTTGCGGGCCTCCTCCCGGGCAAAGGCCAGCTGCTCTTTTGAGATGTTGTAGGAGTGCACCTTGACGCCGTAGTTACGGGCCATGTAACGGGCCAGCCCACCCCAGCCGCAGCCTGCCTCGACCACGGTCATGCCGGGTTTGAGACGAAGCTTGCGGCAGACATGCTCCAGCTTGGCCAGTTGAGCCTGTTCCAGGGTCAGGTCGGGGCTCTCGTAATAGGCGCAGGTGTACTGCATTTCAGAGCTGTCCAGCCAGAGCCGGTAGAACTCGTTGCCCAGGTCATAGTGGTGGTTAATGTTTTCTTTGGCTTCGGAGATCCCGGTGGACCGGGGGTTGTGATTGCGCCAGAGTGCTTCCAGCCATTTCGGCCACTTCTGGCGCGCCTGATGAACTGAGCGGTAGAGGGTTTCCATCAGGTCGGGCAGGTCGCCTTCCACCTCCAGACGACCTGCGCTGTAGAGATCGCCGAACGCCAGGTTGGGGTTGGTCACCAGTGCGTACAGGGCCTTGGGGTCGGTGAGGTGCAGAGTGAACTGTGCCTGTTGGCCATCCGGTTCGATGACATCGCCGTTCCAGAGCCGGAACCGGAGCGGCGGTGAGCCGGCCATGCGCATCAGCTTGGCAATCAGCCAGCGCTCGTACGTGTGCGGTGACCGGTCCACGTGGGTGCTTTCCAGTGGCAGGGTCAGAACATGGCTTTTGGATTCTTGCCCGTGGTCACGGGGTTTCTGGGCAGTGCTCTGGTTCATGGACTCCACTCTCCCTTCATAACCTCAACATCAATGTTTTGCCGACGTGCGTGTTCCAGGGTTCCCGAATACCAGTCTGAGAATCACCGCTTGTCCGTTCAGTATAGAAAACAGTCAGATTTTGTCAGGTGAGGCGTATGAAGAAGAAAGCTATCGTGAGAATAGAGTCGCAGGAAATGAGAGGGACAGAAAAAAATACCGGGCCCTCAGGCCCGGTATTTTTCGAATCAGTATGAGGAACTCATACCAAACCATTCTGGGAATATGACTATCAGTGCCAGCACAAACATCTGTATCAGGATGAAGGGCAGCACGCCTTTGTAGATGTCCGTTGTTCGCACCTCGGGCGGTGCTACCCCCTTCAGATAGAACAACGAAAACCCGAATGGTGGCGTCAGGAAGCTGGTTTGCAGGTTCATTGCAATCAGAATCGCGAACCAGAGCATGTTGATGCCCATAGCCTCGGCCACCGGCGCAAGGATCGGCACGATGATGAAGGAAATCTCCACGAAATCGATGAAGAAACCCAGTACCAGGATGACCACCATGGCCAGGATGATGAAGCCCCACTTTTCACCGGGCAGCTGGAGCAGCCACTCTTCCAGCAGGTAGTCGCCTCCGGTGTAGCTGAACACCATGGAGAAAGCGGTGGCACCAATCAGGATCGCGAAGACCATGGCAGTCACCTTCACCGTGTCCTTGGACGCATCCCATACCATCTTGAAAGAAAACTGTCGGTAGATGATCGCCAGTACGATGGCACCAACACCGCCCAGTGCGGACGATTCCGTGGGTGTTGCAATGCCGGTAAAGATCGAGCCCAGAACCACCACAATCAATGCCAGCGGCGGAATGATTGCCAGCAGCGCGTTGAAGATTTCCTTCTTGCGGGACACGCCCGGTTCATCCGGCATGGCCGGAGCGGTTTCAGGCTTCAGTCTGGTCAGAACCAGGATATACACGATATAGAGCCCGACCAGCACGATGCCGGGCCAGACCGCTGCCTTGAACAGGTCCCCGACCGGAAGGCCAAGCACGTCACCCAGGATGATCAGGATGATCGATGGCGGGACGATCTGGCCGAGAGTACCGGAGGCGCAGATAGTGCCGGTGGCAAGCCGCTTGTCATACTTGTGGGCCAGCATGACCGGCAGGGAGATGAGGCCCATGGCCACCACACTGGCGCCCACGACACCGGTGGATGCGGCCAACAGGGCGCCAACCAGGATGGTCGAAATCGCCAGACCGCCTGGCAGGCCACCAAAGAGACGGCCCATGGAGGTCAATAGCTGCTCTGCCAACCGGGTGCGCTGAAGCACAACGCCCATGAAAATGAACAGGGGCACGGCCATCAGAACGGTATTCTGCATCACGCTCATGATGCGATAGGGCATGAAGGCAAAGAGATCCATGCCCTCGGCGAAGATTCCGAAGAACAGTGCGACGCCACCGAAGGTGAAAGCGACGGGGAAGCCCAGCATCAGCATCAGCAGGGCGACACCGAACATAATCATACCGATCATGCGAGGCCTCCTGCGCTGTGCTCACCTTCGTATTCCTTGTCTCCTGCCATCACTCGCAGGGCGTAGGTGGCCATGTTAAGTCCGGCAATGCCGATGAATACGGCACTGACAGGGATAACGGATTTGATGATCCAGCGGTGTGGGAGGCCGCCAGGATCACCGCTGCCTTCTCCCATGTTGTAGGAGTCCAGCGCGAAATCGTAACCGTAGATGCCAATCAGATAGGCAAATGGAATTACAAAGATCAGGGCGCCAATCAGGTTGACCCAGGCCTTGGCCTTGTTGCCCCATTTGGTGTAGAAAACGTCGACCCGAACATGACCATCCGTGCGTAATGCGTAGGGAATGCCCAGCAGGAACACCACAGAATAGAGGTGCCACTCCATTTCCTGCATGCCGATTGAAACGTTGTTGAAAGCGTAGCGGGCCACTACGTCATAAAAGACGTTGGCTGCCATCAGTATCATTGCGACACAGGCAACCCACCCACAGAAGATGGACAGCCGGGCAAGCCCGTCGTCCAGTTTGATGATCCACCGCATTGATGATCCCCCGCCAGGAGAGCTGGCGTTTTTATCCGTTGCTATAAACGACAAAACCGGGATCACTCGGAGAGCGATCCCGGCTCCGTTAAAGCCTATATCTTACTCGACTTCGGCCATCGTGTTGAGGTAGGCGCGCTCGGAAATGTTGGTATAAGCGCGGCTCTGCTCAAGGTAGTTCTCCTGGGAGTCGATAATCTTGGCAGCCATGTCGCTCTCAGCAGCGGCTTCTTTCAGCAGCTTGTTGTTGGCTTCATACATGGCATCAAAGATTTCGTCCGGAAAACGTTTGATCTGGACATTCGGATATTCCTCGCGAATGTTGGCCCAGGCTTCGGCATTGGCGTGCTGGGAGTGAACCAGCATGTCGTAGGAAGCGGTGCGCATGGCAACACGCATGATTTCCTGCAGGTCAGCCGGGAGCTTGTCCCAGACGCGCTTGTTCACCAGGAACTGAAGTTCGGTCGCAGGCTCATGCCAGCCGGTGTAGTAGTAGTCGGCAATCTGCTGGAAACCCAGACGCAGATCCAGTGCCGGACCCACCCACTCAACGGCATCGATGGTGTTACGTTCCAGAGCGGTGTAAAGCTCGCCCGGAGCGATGTTGGTCGGGTTAACGCCAACTTCCGCGAACACTTCACCGGCGAAACCGGGAATACGCATCTTCAGACCTTGAAGGTCTTCCAGCGAATTGATTTCCTTGCGGAACCAGCCGCCCATCTGAACGCCGGTGTTACCGCCCGGGAAGGACAGCATGTTATGGGGCTCGTAGACTTCCTGCATCAGCTCCATGCCGCCGCCATGATAGAACCAGGCGTACTGTTCCATGGCGTTCATGCCAAACGGCATGCTGGTGAAGAACAGGGTCTCGGGCACCTTGCCTTTCCAGTAGTAGGAAGCAGAGTGGCCCATGTCGTATTGGCCGGCCTTGACCATGTCAAAAATGCCGAGGGGCGCCTTGTGCTTGTTGGATGAATCAATGCGGACCTTGAGGCGGCCGTCAGACATTTTTTCTACGGTTTCGGCGAAACGCTTGGTGGTGTCACCGAAAATTGGAAAGTTTGGTCCCCAGGTTTCCGCAAGGCGGAGGGTGAATGTGTCTTGGGCGAGCGCCTGCGAGGAGGCAAAGGTAGTTGCCACAGCCAACACAGCCGCGGAAAGAACAGAACGGATCTTCATTGCTCTTCTATCCTCTTATCTTTTTTGTGGGTCGAGCGTTCCCCCTTTTGGGGGAAAACTACTCTTGATGCTAGTTCACGTTAGCAATTATCGTTAACAAACGAAATCAAAAACCGGTGCATGTACGACCTTGGTCGTAAGGTGGATCAGAGGTCTTGCATCCTGCCAATCTGGCTGGCGAGGCGCATTGCCTCGTGTTCTTCCAGCGCCAGGAGGTCTTCCAGCAGCGACTTGGCTTCGGGGATTTCCGCCTTGCCGATCAGTGAATCGTAGAGGTCCATGACCTGGTCGTGAAACTGGAAGACCTCCCGGGCGATGTCCTCGAAAGACATGGACGCGTAATGGGTGTAGGAGTCGGCGCTGGGGCCAATCGGCTTGTGCTGGTTGTTCAGGTAATCGTAGAGGCGCGTGTTCATGGCCTTGGGTTCGGCCTGGTTCTCGAATTCACGCACGGCTTTTTCCAGCAGCGATTCATGGCGCGACAGGTAATCGAGTAACGCGGAGGCTCTCTCGTCATTGTTCAGTTTGGCCGATTCATGAAGGCTACGGGACAGATGCGCGTGCAGCTGACGTGTCCAGTCAATCAGGTCCTCGAAAGTTGTTATCTCCATTGTTTTGCTCCTTACCGGGGCGGATCGTTTGTAGTTGGCATTACAGATAAGTCTAGTCAAAATTGAGGGTTATGGGGTACCCGCCGGGCTCCGGCATCAGCGAAACGGAAATTGGTCATGACAACGACATTAGGCATCATTGAAGGATTCTACGGCCCCATGTGGACCTGGCAGGAACGTCGACACCTGGTCCGTACCCTGGCCCCCCACGGTTACGGGTTTTATCTCTATGCCCCCAAGGCCGATGCCTTCCTCCGGCGAAAATGGCGGCAGCCACACCCGCCAGCCATGGCCTCGGAGCTGGCCGAGTTTTCCCGTTTCTGTCGTCATGAGGGGATGCGCTTCGGCATAGGGCTGAGCCCGTTCGAGATATTCAACCGGTTCGACGACGAGGCCCGCGCGGCGTTGGCAGACAAACTCGCGCTGCTGGAACGTATCGGTATTGATGAACTGGCGATCCTGTTTGACGACATGCGTTCCGATACCCCGGACCTTGCCGGTACTCAGGCTGACATAGTGCACTGGGTTCGTGAGCACACAGCCATCAAGTTTCTGAGCGTCTGTCCCAGTTACTATTCTGACGACCCCGTACTGGATCGGGTGTTTGGAGAGCGTCCGGCAGATTATCTGGAAACACTCGGGCGCAAACTGGACCATTCGGTGAATATCTTCTGGACCGGGGAAGAGGTGTGCTCCCGGGAAGTATCGCCCGGGCACCTGAAGAGGGTCGGGGACCTGCTCGGGCGCAAGCCGGTACTCTGGGACAATTACCCGGTCAATGACGGTGACCGGATGTCGCAGCATCTGCACCTGCGCGCGTTCACCGGGCGACCGGCGGCCAATGCCGCGCATCTGGCAGCCCACGGGATCAATCCGGCACTGCAGCCGACGTTAACGGCAGTTCCGGCCATCACGCTGGCAGAATCCTATCGTCTGGGACCCTCCTATCAATACGGCCAGGCGTTCCGCCACGCGGCCCGGGAGGTGCTGGGCCGGGAGTTGGCGGCGCAGCTGGAGGCGGATTTGCTGGTACTGCAGGACGCTGGCCTGGGCCGGATCAGTGCTGAAAAGCGGCAGAGTCTGCAGCACACCTACGATGCCTTCGACCACCCTGCAGCCAACGAGGTTTTGCGCTGGCTGGCGGGTGAATATCAGGTTACCGATGAGATGGTGGCTACCCAGTAACCCGCTCGGCTAGCGAAGGTAATATTCAACGGTCGAGACCACGCGAACGGTTTTGACGGGTTGCTGTCCTTCCATGATGCCCGGTGCCTGATCCCGGGCCAGAATCTGGAACACACCCTGATTGGCGCGTCGCAGACCCCCGAGTTCCGCCTTGGCATCCTGGGCAAACTGGGCTGCCGCTTCCCGCGCTGATGCCGTGGCTTCGGCGATCATCTCGGGCTTGATATCGTTGAGTCCGTTAAACAGATAGGTAGGCCCCGATGGGCCGTAGTCCGAAGAGAGCACCACTCCCGAGTCCACCAGTTCACTGACCCCCTGTGCGGCCTGGCGGATTCGGTCAATATCGGTGCTACGGACCATCAGGGTCTGGCTGATGATGAATTTCTGCTCGCCGTTATTGGCCTGGTAGGGGTTGGCCCGGGTATCGGTGACATCCAGGCGCTGGAGTTCGACCGCATCCTGGTCAATGGCCTGCAGTTTCAGGAAGGCAATGATTGCATCCCGGCTGCTTCTGGCCTTGTCCTGGGCCTCACTCAACGACGCCCCTGTTGCAACAAAGCGAATGGGCCACAAGGCAAGATCTGCAGTTACTTGCCGTTCAGCCACACCCTTGACGGTGACATAGCGGTCGCCGGTTTTCAGGTCAGTCAGGCCGTCACTGATCAGGGCGGCGGAGATGATGGCGCTGATGCCGAGAATCAGCGAGGCAAGAAGCTTCATGGAGTGTCCCTGTTGGCATCACCTGAGAGTTACGGAAAGTCCCGGAAAGCGTCCGGCTGATGGCTGCTATCCTGAATGTCAGGAACAAGATTAGCGCTTCACCCCAAAAGCTGGAAGGGAGGAATCATGACGGCTGTGAAAGTTGAGTGCGTCAAAGGCAATATTGCCGCACAACCGGATATCGATGTCATCGTGAATGCGGCCAATGCCGAACTTCTGCCCGGCAGTGGTGTGGCCGGTGCCATTCACGGTGCCGCAGGCCCCGGTCTGGCAGAGGAGTGCCGGACTTTGGCGCCCATCAGTCCTGGCGAGGCGGTGATCAGCTCCGCCCACAACCTGCCTAACGGGCATCTCATCCATTGCCTGGGCCCGGTTTATGGGGTGGATGAGCCGTCAGACCGTCTGCTGGCGGACTGTTTCCGGAACGCGCTGCGCCTGGCGGACCAGCGCGACCTGTCGTCCATTGCCTTTCCCGCCATTTCTACCGGGGTTTTCGGTTATCCGTTGAGAGACGCAGCGGCTGTGGCCATGAAAACGGTCGCCGACACCCTGGCAGATCTCAACTCTGTTCGCCTGGTCCGGTTTGTTCTTTTCAGCGATCAGGATCTTTCCATATTCGATGAGGCCCTCAAGCTGGAACCGGACCTTTCCGGTAGGTAGAGGTCACCTTAGTCACAGGACCTGTCGGTTGATCGGCTGAAACGGGCCCTCATGGCTTCGCGTTCCCGCTCGGCATCCCGGAATTCCTCGGGCAGGGGCTGGATAAAGTAAACGAAGTCACCTTTCGGGCGATTGCTGTCCAGTGGTGGTTGGTTGATGTCCGATGGCCAGAACACCGGACTGATTACTGCGACAGACAGCTCCGGCGCACGTTGCTTCAACAGCGCCACGGTTCCCAGGCCGTCTTCACTGTGAAACGTGCCGGTCAGGTGCAGCACCTGGTGCCCCGGATGCTCTGCCCGGGCCTGCAGAATGCGGGCAGCCATGGTGTTGTCGCGAAGTAGCTGAGCCTTGTAGGTGTTTTCCATGCGCTCGCTCATGGTGTCGTCTGCCTGATGGCTCGCACCAATGGCTGCCATGAACTTTTCCCGGTAGGCCGGGGTGTCCATGAAGGGGGCGGAGGGCAACTTCTGTTTCAGGCTGTCCGAGACACGCTCGAGGTATTCCGGACCTTTCCGACCGACACAGCGCACGACGTCTGCCGGCGCATTCGCCGCGATCACCGGCAGATTATGCCGGCGGGCAAATTCCACCAGTGGCCGGTAGGAGGCCCGGTAGTTATCCCAGGCATCGGCATCCTCAATCATCTCGGTTTCGCCGGTTTCTCCCTCCAGGTAGCGGTTCAGCTGGTCCTGACGGTCCAGGTTGAACTGTTCCATGCTGAGAATCTGCTCTGGCCGTTGCTGGAACAGGGTGGTCTGAAGCCGGGATTGAAGAAGATGTGAGCCGTGGTGCCCATGGTATTCGCCAACAATGACCACATCTGTGTCGATCAGCTTCTGCGCCAGCTGTTCAGGCGTCAGAACGGTGTTGTTTTCAGGCTGAATGATGCGGGCATCGTACTGGGTCTGCGGTGCTGTCAGAACCGCATCAGGGTCTTTTGATGAAGGCATGGCAGTACATCCGTTCAGGGCGGACAGTGTGGCAATGAGCAGGGCTGGCGCAAAAACGTTCATGACAGTCCTTACGTTTTGATCACATTCAGGATCTTTTTTCGCGTTCTTCTCGCCAGTCGGGGCCCAGCCTTTCTTCCACGTATTCCCGGATGAATTGGCGCACCCTCTGGGACGGGGTTACGTCTTCCTGCTTGCACAGTTCTTCAAAGGCGGCCTTTTTTTCCGGGTCGATCAGTAACGTCAGACGGGCAGTGCGCTTTTCCATGGAGTTGTTCATAACCTTTGGTGATTGCTAAGTATGTTAATCATATTAACATTGAATGAATATTTTATGAGCATATAATTTACAGGCATCAGTTGCAATTAACGAGTCTTTTATGCCGCATCGCGCCCACCTGTTTTCACTCCGGATAGCCCACGCATTCCGAGAAGCCTGCATCGATGAGCCCTATCGCGGAAGGCGTTTTCTACGGGATCTGATGGCCGGTGTAACGGTGGGCATTATTGCCATACCTCTGGCCATGGCGTTGGCGATTGCCAGTGGTGTTGCGCCACAGTATGGGCTCTACACCGCCATTATTGCCGGGTTTGTAATTGCACTGACTGGTGGCAGCCGGTTCAGTATCTCCGGGCCTACGGCTGCCTTCGTTGTTATTCTCTATCCGATCGCCCAGAGCTATGGTCTGGGTGGTTTGCTGCTGGCTACCCTGATGTCCGGCGTTTTGCTGATGATCATGGCTCTGATGCGGCTGGGGCGATTCATCGAGTACATTCCGGAGTCTGTCACCCTGGGGTTCACCGGAGGCATTGCGGTGGTGATTGCCACTTTGCAGGTCCGGGATTTTCTGGGTCTGCCGGTTGGCGATATGCCCGAGCACTACTGGGATAAACTGGCGTTGCTGGCAAGCGCGTTGCCGGAGTTTGATGCCATGAGCACGCTCGTGGCCGGTGTCACCCTGGCTGTAATGTTGCTCTGGCCAAGACTTAAAACCCCGTTGCCTCCGCATCTGCCGGCTGTGGTGATCGGGAGTCTTCTGGCACTGTGGTTGAATACACAGGGCGCTGCTGTCGAAACCATTGGTTCAAGGTTCAGCTATCTGCTGCCCGATGGCTCGATGGGGGCGGGTATTCCGCCTTTCCTGCCAGAGTTTGCCTGGCCCTGGCAGCAGGCGGGGGCATCGGGCGAGCCAATTGGCTTGTCATGGTTGCTGGTTCGTGACCTGCTACCTGCCGCGTTTGCCATTGCGATGCTCGGCGCCATCGAATCCCTGCTCTGTGCCGTGGTACTGGATGGCATGACCGGAAAACGCCACAGCGCCAACAGCGAGTTGATGGGGCAGGGGCTTGGCAACATCATCACGCCGTTTTTCGGCGGCATTACCGCGACCGCAGCTATTGCCCGCTCTGCCGCCAATTACCGCGCTGGCGCCGAGTCACCCGTATCGGCCATGGTGCATTCGCTGGTGGTGCTGCTTGCCCTGGTTTCACTGGCGGGCCTTCTGGCCTATCTGCCGATGCCGGCCATGGCGGCCCTGCTGGTGATGGTGGCCTGGAACATGAGTGAGGCGCCCAAGTCACTGCATCTGCTGAAAACCGCGCCGCGCAGCGATATCCTGGTTTTTATCACCTGTTTTTCGCTTACGGTGCTGCTGGACATGGTAATTGCCATCACCACCGGAGTCTTGTTGGCGGCCGTCCTGTTCATGCGGGAAATGGCCCAGATGACCAAGGTCACGGATATCACACTGAGCAAACGGATTGCGGAAGCTCGAGTGCCCGAGGGCTGGCAGGTCTTCAAGATCAATGGTCCCTTGTTCTTTGCCGCCGCTGACCGGATTTTCGGCGAGCTGGCGCTGATGGCCAGAAACGCGCGCGGGTTCGTCCTCTATATGGACGGCGTCACCATTCTCGATGCCGGAGGGCTGTCTGCCCTGAACAAACTGATTGCCACCTGTGAGCGGGACGGTACGCAAATTGTGATCGCCGATCTTCAGTTCCAGCCGCTGCGAGCCCTCTCTCGCGCCGGTGTCATGCCGGTGCCTGGTGTGAGCCGCTACACGTCCTCCCTGGACGAAGCCTTGCGGCTGATTGCTGAACCCGGCGCTGAGCCTGGCCAGCCCGCCGGATAAAACATTGATTCCCGAAGTCCCGGAATGGTTTACCCTTAGGCGATAAGACTACGCGCAAAAGAAGGAATGCCATGCTGCCTTTCCGGCTGATCGACCGAGTGAAATTCATACTGGAACGCCAACTGGTAAAGGGGGCGGGGTTCCAGCTTTTAGTGGTCGGTGTGTTCATCGGCCTGATTTCCCTGATTGGCGGCCTTCTGGTGGTCCCCCAGGGCGGAGACTTCGAGGAGCCGGGCTCGGCCATCTGGTGGGCTTTCCTTCGGCTGACCGATCCCGGATATCTGGGGGATGATGTCGGCACCTGGCAGCGAATCGTCTCGACGCTGCTGACAGTTCTGGGGTACGTGGTGTTTATGGGCACCCTGGTGGCCATCCTGACCCGATGGCTGATAGCCAAGATGGCGGACCTGGAACGCGGTCTCACACCGGTAACGCTTAAAAACCATGTGGTGGTGCTGGGCTGGACCAGCCAGACCCTGCCCTTGCTTTCTGAATTGCTGGGCTCCAGTGGCCGGATGCGCCGCTTTCTGGAAAAGCACGATGCCCAGAAACTGAATCTTGTTGTGCTGTCGGAGGAGGCTTCCGCAGCCCAGGTTCACGAGCTGCGGAGTGAACCGGGCATCGGTCGCAGGGCCCGGCAGATCATCCTGCGTTCTGGCTCGGCGATCCAGCCGGACGCCCTGCATCGGGTGGCCTGTCTGGATGCCGCGGCGGTTATCGTCCCCAGCGCCGCCCATGAGGCCGGAAGCCTGGTGACCTCGGATGTGGAAACCGTCAAGGCACTGCTCTCCATTGCGGCCCAGGCCAGACAGCTCAAGTCTTCCTTGCCTTTCGTTGTGGCCGAGATCCAGGACGTTCGCAAGCTTCCGGTGATTGAGCGGGCCTATCCCGGCGCGGTGGAAGTGGTAGCGGGCGATGCCACGATCAGTCGTCTGATGGTTCAGAATATTCTTCATCCTGGGCTATCGGAGGTATACAACGAATTGCTCACTGCCGGTGAGGGCAACGAGATCTACATCCGGGGCGGAGAGTCGCTGGGCGGAATAACGCTTGGTGAGCTGGCCGCGGCCCGGCCCGAGGTTATCGTGCTGGGCCTTTTGAAACAGCGCGGTTCAGGCTGGGACGTGCAACTGCTGGCACCCTCAGACTCACGAATTGATCCGGCCGATCGGGTGGTCATCATGGCCCGGGACTACTCCGAGACCGAGCCCGATCCCAAAAAGACACCTTTGCCGGAGCTGGAAAGGGGGCAGGCGGTGCGCGTCGACCGGCCTTCTGACCAGGCCAACCACCGGGTTCTGGTGCTGGGCTGGAACCGGCGGGTGCCCAGCCTGATTGCGGAATTCCTCAGTTACGGACACCGTCACTTCGAGGTGGACCTGGTATCCGTGGTTCCGAAAGCCGAGCGGGAACAGGCGATTGCCCAGTACGTGGAGAATGCCGATCGCCTGACCTGCCGGCATATCGAGGCGGATTACATGGTGGAGGGAGAACTGCGCCGGATCGGGCCAGCGGGCTACGATACGGTGATCCTGCTCAGTAGCGACCGACTGGCCTCCGGCGAAGAGGCCGATGCCCGTGCAATGGTGGGGTATCTTCAGCTCGAAGACATCCTGGCCGATTTTGCCCGTAGGCCCCAGCTGATCATGGAGTTGAGTGACCCGGACAACCGCCACCTCTTGTATGGGCACCAGAGTGAAATGTTGATCAGTCCCATGATTCTGAGTCACGTACTGGCCCAGGTGGCCCTGCGGCGGGAGCTTCGGATCGTGCTGGATGAACTGTTTACGGTGGGTGGTGCCGAGATCCAGTTCCGGGACCCGGCGGATTACCCCTTGCCTGCCAGTGCGACCTTTCAGGTGCTGGAGAAGACGGTTGCCGCTGAGGGTGAGCTTGCCCTCGGCGTCTTTCGCAAAAAGGCCAATGAACGTGGGCGTCACCTGCAACTGAATCCGTCCCGGAAGGAGTACCTGGAGTTGCAGCCGGGCGACCGTCTGGTGGTGTTGTGCCTGACCTGAGCGTCCTCAGTCGATGCTGTCGAGCAGGGCCGCCATGATGTCGTCCATGACCACAAAGCCCTTGAGGTCGTTATCCGCCAGCACCAGGAGGCGCTTTACCCGGTACTTGCTCATCAGGCTTGCCGCATGCCGAACGTTCAGGTTCTCGCCGACGCTGATCACCGGCTTGGCGCAGGCGTCATACACGTTGAGAAGATCGATATCGCCGTCTTCGGCGATGACGGTTTTCAGTACATTGGTGTAGGTGATCAGGCCCCAGGCATCGTGTTCGCTTGTCTTTTCCACCACCAGCGACTTCAAGGAATGCTGCTTCATCTTTGATAGCGCCTCGCGGATGCTGGCAAACGGAGAGATGGTGATCACGTCCCGAACCATCACATCTTTGACCAGTTTCATGGGTGTTCTCCGGTTACAGTGAATCTTTCAGGTGTTGTTCGAATTTTTCGACTTGTGACATGTCGATCCCACCCAGATGTTCCAGGGGAAGTGTGAATACAAGCCCCTTTGAATCGCTATGGTCTGGCATGAGTATCTTCTGGATGGTTTTGAGAATGTCGAGCGAAAGGCTCTTTTCCAGGACCATCAGCAGAATGCTCTGGCTGCCATCGTAGGTCAGACCGAAGAAGGTTTTCCTGGCGGTATTGCTGATACCGCGACCAGAAAGCACCGTGATGCCGCCGGCACCAAGATCCCTTGCGGCATCAACGCAGTCCTGCTCCTGATCCTCGGGAACGATTGCTACCAGTACCGAAAATTTCATGGGTCTGTTTTCCTCTGCTTTGCGAGCATTTCAACAATGATGGCGTAGCTCATCACCGTCACAATCGGAAAGATGGAGGCGAAGGCGATCAGGCCGAAACCGTCGATGAGCACGTTGCGGCCTTCGATGCTGCTTGCCAGGCCAATACCCAGCGCGGTCACCAGAGGTACGGTCACCTCTGAGGTGGTGACCCCGCCAAGATCGTACGCCAGGGGGATGATGTACCTTGGGGCCAGCGCGGTCAGGACGATGACCAGAATATAGCCGCCAATGATGTAATGGTGAATGGAATCGCCGCTGATAATCCGGTGAACGCCAAGGGTGATACCCATCGCGACGCCGACTGCCACAATGAGTCTGATGGCGTTGCCGTTGATGGTGCCGGCGGCCGCCTGCTCCGCCTGGTGTCCGATCGCGATCAACGCGGGTTCGGCCATGGTGGTGGCAAAGCCGATCATGAAGGCGAAGAGGTAGACGAACAGATACCCCTCCATGCCCAGCAACTGTCGAGCCATGCTTGTTCCGATGGGAAACAGGCCAAGCTTGAGCCCGACCACGAAGGCATACAGCCCCAGCACGACCAGCGCAAATCCGAACAGGATCTTGCGGGGATTGGTCAGCCCGCGGCGCAGAACCAGATACTGGAAAAACAGGATGGTAATGATGATGGGAAGGACGTCGCGGACCATCCCGGCAAGATCGAGCAGCATGCCCAGCACAACGGGTGTCTGGTCGACTGTTCCAGTCTGGGCCGCCGTTGGCAAAGCTACCGGGTCTGCGGGGGCTCCGGAATACACAACAATCCCGTACAGCTGAACGGTGATCATCGGAACCATGACGGCGAGGGCTACCAGACCGAAGCCGTCCAGTAGCGGATTGCGCCCCCGGATTGAGGCTGCCAGCCCGATGCCCAGGGCTGCGATGAGAGGAACGGTAACGATGTTGGTGGTAACGCCACCGGAATCGTAGGCCAGGCCCACGATCTCGGGCGGTGCGAACCAGGTGATGATTACCACAACGATGTAGCCGATGATCATGAACCACTGCAGCGGGTAACCGAAGATGGTTCTGAACACGCCCAGGGCCACCACCAGGCCGACGGACACCGCTACCAGGATCCTGAGCGTCAGGGCCTTGATCTTGCCCTCGCTGATTTCCTCGGCCTGCTGGGCTACTGCAATAAGCGCCGGCTCGGCGACCACGGCGGAAAAACCCATGGCGAAGCCGAAAGACAACAGCACGGGTACCGAGCCCTTACGGGCAAACTGGTTGGACAGGCTTTTCCCGACCGGGAAAATGCTTAGCTCCAGACCCTGAAGAAACAGGGCGACACCCACTGCCACAATCAGCAGGCCTGCCGCCATCACGAAGATGTTCTCGGGTATTTGCTGGAGAATCAGAAGCTGGAAGAAGACAACGACGGCGATGATCGGAAACAGATTTTTCAGGGCATGCAGCAAGGAATGACTGAAAGCGTGCAGATAGAACACTGTTTGCGCCTGGTGGGTTCCGGTTAAAAGTGCTCGTTGGACACCGTAACAATAGCCATGGTTCCCGTGTTGATCCAGCTCAAGACCGGCGTCAATTCGTCATTCACCAGGAAAATGCCGAAAATAGATCATATAAATTTCAATTATAAATTTGAAACCACTAAAGTAACCCTCAACGTCATCGCTTTGCTCAAAAAGTGAGCAGGTTGTTGGCTTCGGAAGTTGCTGTACGCTTCTCCCTAACGACTTAGAAAACCAACGTAGAAAGGATTGAGACCATGCCCTACGCACAAGACGTTGACCAGATTGCTTCCCTGTTGAAGCAGCACCCGACCTGGAACGCTATCAACCCGAAGCACGCCGCTCGCATGCGCGCCCAGAACAAGTTCAAGACTGGTCTGGACATCGCCAAGTACACCGCCAAGATCATGCGCGAAGACATGGCGAACTACGACAAGGACACTTCCCAGTACACCCAGTCCCTGGGCTGCTGGCACGGCTTCATCGGTCAGCAGAAGCTGCTTTCCATCAAGAAGCACTTCGGTACCACCAAGCGTCGTTACCTGTACCTCTCCGGCTGGATGGTTGCCGCCCTGCGCTCCGAGTTTGGTCCGCTGCCTGACCAGTCCATGCACGAGAAGACGGCTGTATCCGGCCTGATCGAAGAGCTGTACACCTTCCTGCGTCAGGCAGATGCCTGGGAACTGAACCACCTGTTCCGTGCTCTGGAAGAAGCCGAGAAAGCTGGTGACAACGCCAAGGCTGAAGAGCTGATCAAACAGATCGACAACCACGAAACTCACGTTGTGCCGATCATTGCCGACATCGACGCCGGTTTTGGTAACGCCGAAGCCACTTACCTGCTGGCCAAGCAGATGATCGAAGCCGGTGCCTGCTGCATCCAGATCGAGAACCAGGTGTCTGACGAGAAGCAGTGTGGCCACCAGGACGGCAAAGTAACCGTTCCCCATGCTGACTTCCTGTCCAAGATCAACGCCGTTCGTCTGGCGTTCCTCGAGCTGGGCGTGGATGACGGTGTAATCGTAGCCCGTACCGACTCCCTGGGCGCTGGCCTGACCCAGAAGCTGGCTGTTACCGACGAGCCGGGCGATCTGGGCGACCAGTACAACAGCTTCCTCGACGGTGACTACATCGAGGACGCTTCCGAGATCAACAACGGCGACGTTGTGATCAAGTCTGACGGTAAGCTGATGAAGCCCAAGCGTCTGGCCTCCGGCCTGTTCCAGTTCCGTCCGGGCACTGGCGAAGACCGTGTTGTTCTGGACTGCATCACCAGCCTGCAGAACGGCGCTGACCTGCTGTGGATCGAAACCGAGAAGCCCCACGTTGGCCAGATCGCCGGCATGGTTAACCGCATCCGTGAAGTGGTGCCCGATGCCAAGCTGGTTTACAACAACAGCCCGTCCTTCAACTGGACCCTGAACTTCCGTCAGCAGGTATTCGACGCCTGGAAGGAAGAAGGCAAGGACGTATCTGCCTACGACCGTGACAAGCTGATGAGCGAAGAGTACGACAACACTGAGCTGGGTCAGCTGGCTGACCAGTGGTGCCAGAACTTCCAGCGTGACGCGTCTCGCGAAGCGGGTATCTTCCACCACCTGATCACCCTGCCGACTTACCACACTGCGGCCCTGTCTACCGACAACCTGGCCAAGGGCTACTTCGGTGACGAAGGCATGCTGGCTTACGTTGCCGGTGTACAGCGCAAGGAAATCCGTCAGGGTATCGCTACCGTTAAGCACCAGGACATGGCTGGTTCCAACATCGGTGACGACCACAAGGAATTCTTCGCTGGTGATGCGGCCCTGAAGGCCGGTGGTAAAGACAACACCATGAACCAGTTCGGTTAATCGACGGTTCGGATGTTGCTGAGGCGGGCCTGACCGGTTCGCTTCAAACCACAAAACCCCGCCTTGTGCGGGGTTTTGTTTTTCTGACACCTCATTTCTTCTGTATGTGTCTGAAACGACCGCATAAACCTCCCATATCCCCCTTTTCATTTGCACTCGCTGTTTCATCGCTGAAACAGTTTCGTCATCACCAAGACCGGATGGATTTCAGGCGCTCAAAGGAAAAACCATTAAAAACAATGCTATGAATGCGAATTTTCGGTATTGGCACGGGAATTGCTCCTTTGTTCTGGCGGGTCTGAACCTTGGCTTACCCGAAGGCTAGCGGGTTGGGTCGGATCCCTTAAAAGCCAACAACTCAAAGGAAATGACATCATGAATACTAAAAAAACACTGCTAGCAGCTGCCATCGCGATGGCAATGGGCGTTTCCGGTTTTGCCTATGCCGATCAGGGCGGGGACGGTGATCCGAATACCAATGCGGACAACACCTCCACCGCTAACAACGACCAATCCGGCAACACTGACTCCGGTAACGACAATTCCACTGACAGCTCGGACAACAGCACCAACGTGGCTGATTCGTTCAAGATTGCCGACAGTGGTAACGACAACTCCACGGACAGTTCCGATAACTCAACCAATGTTGCGGACAGTGGCAACGACAATTCCGATAACAGCACCGACGTGGCCGATTCGTTCAAGATTTCCGACAGTGGAAATGACAATTCGGACAATTCCACCAACGTTGCTGACAGCGGAAATACGGCTGTGGCCGATAGCGGAAATGATAACTCCGACAATTCCACTAATGTGGCAGACAGTGCAAACGACAGTTCCGATAATTCCATCAATGTCGCGGACAGCGGCAATGATAGTTCGGACAACTCCACCAATGTCGCCGACAGTGGAAATGACAGTTCCGACAACTCCACCAACGTTGCGGACAGCGGAAACGACAATTCCGACAACTCCACCAATGTTGCTGACAGCGGCAATACCGCAGTAGCAGATAGCGGAAACGATAATTCCGACAACTCTACCAATGTGGCAGACAGCGGGAATGACAGTTCCGATAATTCCACCAACGTTGCGGATAGCGGAAACGACAATTCCGACAACTCCACCAACGTAGCTGACAGCGGTAATACCACCGTCTCGGATAGTGGCAACGACAGTTCCGACAACTCCACTAACATTGCCGATAGCGGGAATACGACAGTCTCCGACAGCGGTAACGACAGTTCCGATAACTCATTGGCACTGGATCTGGACGTGTTCCTGAACAACGCTGATCTGGATGGCAGTGTGTCGGGCTCTTCAACCTCCTATGGCGATGCCAACGGCAGAGCATCCTACACCGAGGCTCGTAACCGCAACGAAATCTCCGGCGGTTCAGCGAACTACACCGGTGTTGGTGCCTTTGCCCAGAATGCCGGCAACGGCAGCGTTACACAGGCAAATGTCAGTGTAATGTCGAACCTGTCCACCGGTGGTGGCGGCCAGTAAGGAATCCAGGCCGCACCTTGGCGGGTGCGGCCCGGTTATTCCGGGAGAACTGCCATGGGTTACGTCATCAGATGGAAACTGAAGGCTGCCTTGCTGGCGCTATTGGTTACAGGAGCGGGATATGCTTCGGCCGAGGAGTGGATGGACGCCCATTCCCTGTCGGAAGATCAACTGGAAGATGCCAGCGGTCGCCAGGGAATCCCGCTGCAATGGCAGATCAACAATAACCAGCAGAATGCGAACGTCTCCGATAACCTGCTGTCCGGAAACGTTGTCACTGGCAATAACAGTATTTCCGACAACGCCTTCGGCAACATGAGCGGAGTCGCCACGGTTATCCAGAACACGGGTAATCAGGTGGTCATTCAGGACAGTACCCAGATCAACATACTGATCAATCACTGACGGAGGTGGGCCATGACCAGGAAGGTTCTTGTCGCGGTTTGCGCGAGTGCCGGGCTGCTGTGGTCCACCGCATTTGCCGGATCGGTCATGGTTCCCGGGATAGGCGGGGATTTTCGTCTTACCGTAAAGAGTTTTGAAAGCCGTCGCTTCGACAGTGTCCTGCGCCAGCAGTACGACTTCAGTTGCGGCTCTGCGGCAGTGGCCTCGTTATTGTCGTTTCATTACGAGGATCAGGTCACCGAGCACGAAGTCTTTATCGACATGTTGGCCTTGGCAGATGAAGAGAAGGTGCGCCGGCATGGGTTCTCCATGCTGGATATGAAACGTTACCTGGGGTCCAGAGGGTATCAGGCCGATGGGTTTCGCTTGCCATTGGAAGGGCTAAGGGAGAAGGTGCGCCTGCCGATGATTGTCTTGCTGAACATCGAGGGTTTCCGTCATTTCGTGCTGATCAAGGGCATCAGCGATAACGAGGTACTGATAGGCGATCCTGCCCGGGGGCTGAAAGTCTATCCCCACGAAACATTCAGCGAATACTGGGATGGCACTGCCTTCGTTATCCGCAGTCACCTTGATCAGGGGCGTGACCACTTTCTTGACGACGGCCATTGGCCACAGGTGGCCAGGGCCCCTTTGCAAAAAGGGCTCGGGGGGCCATCTCTCGGTCACACGCTGCCCTACTGGCCCTCCACGAGGGAATGGTGATGATCATGAAGGGCAGGATGCCTGCGGTCGCATTACTCGTTATTGCCTGTTTGGCCCTGACGCCAGTGGCTCACGCGGAACTGAACCCCGGAGTTGACCCCATCAGTGACAGAGAGCTTTCGGAGTTCCGGGGTGGCTTCCTGATGGATAATCTGGAGATCAGTATTGGTCTGGAACAGGTTGTCGGTATTAACGGTGACACTCTGGTGATCAATCGATTGACCATTCCCAACCTCAACCAGCCCGTCAATAGCCGTTTGCCTGGCCATCAGATGGAAACAGTATTGGAAGTGATCAGCGCCAACCGTGGCAGTGAAGCACGGGTGGCCAGCCATATGGCAGGTCCGAATGGCTGGATGACGGTGGTTCAGAACAGCCTGGACAGCACTGTCATACAGAATATGCATCAGTTGAATATCGAGCTGAATAACCTGGGTGCGGGAAATCAGTTCCCGGCCCGATTCAGTGATCAACTGATTCAGTTGCTTGGCCGCTGAAAGAACCCCGACCCCATGCTAGAGACTGATTGGAAGCTTGAGTGTAATCTCGCTGTTGGGCGCGTTTTCCGTAACGCCAATGCTTACCGTCAGGTTAAGAGATGTGGATCGCGACAGGCGCTGGGACAGCCCGAATGAAAGAGACCCGATCTGAATTCGGTCGAAATTGGATTCGAAGAGATCAATGTCTCTCTCGAATGTGGTTTTTCGAATGATCGAGTGATCGTAGCCGAGGCTGAATGATGTGCGATCGTTAAACGCGAATCCCATCCCGAAGCCGAAGCGCACGATGTCGCCGGGGTCAACGGTGCCGCCATTTTCAAAGCCCTGCTCCTCTTTGAGGGTCCAGACATAGCTCAGATTGCCGAACAACACGGCCGGGTCTGTGGGGTAGATGAAAGAGAGTCCGGGTTCGAATGCCCAGAAGCCTGAACCTGTTGGCCGGCTCTCCAGCTCGACGCCAATCGGGTTGCCCTGATTATCCTCGATGACCCGCTGGTTAACATCGTAGGGGCCTTCACCGGTTGGCGCCCTGACACGCAGCGCGCCGATTACGTAGGGCCAGCCCCCGAGGCCATCAGTCAGTTGATAGCGAGCTGATACTTCAACATCACCGAGACCCTCGCCAGAAGACTCACGCAGGGTATCCACCGGTGTGCCCTGGAACACCTCACGCTCTCTCAGGTCCTCGTTGATGCTCAGGTAAGGCACCCGGACCGCCGCTTCAAACTTGCTGGTAAATCCGTATTTGAGTGACACGGCGCCGACGAAAATATCGCGCTGGATTTCTGAAATATTGATCAGTCCGATCAACAGCGCAGGGATGACGGTGTAGCCTTCGATCGCGACTGCCGTCGAGTTGCTATGGGCATGGGAAAAGGATGGCTCAATGGAAAACCGGCCCGGCCGGGTGACGATACCGCGGTCGGCGGTTATGGAGGCGATATCGGTCGCCGGGTCGTGACCCGCGTCAGAGGTTGTCCGGATTTCGGTGGCCAGGGGGGCGGTATCCCGGTCTGCCTGAGCGGCTTCAACCAGCATCGCCGGACCCAGAGAAACAAGCGGGATGAGCCATAGTGTGTTTTTGTTCATGGGAAACTCCTTCAGCTGTCTTTCTGGAGCCGGGTTGAGGGGCCATGGGGCACGTGGTGCTTGTCCATCAGCCGGTAGAACGAAACCCGTGAAATATTCAGCAGCCGGGCAGCTGCCGACACGTTGTTGTGGGCAAGCGCGAGACTTACCGAGATCGCCTGCCGATCGGCTCTGGAGCGGAAAGCGTCCAGTGAGAGGTCTCGGTTTCGGTCGTGGTTATCCGCCGGGTTGGTGGAAAACCCCATGTCTTCGGCCCCGATCTGTGGGCTTTCTCCCAGCAATAATGCCTGACGCAAACGGTTCTGCAGTTCCCTGAGGTTGCCGGGCCAGGGGTGCCCGGCCAGGCAAATCATTGCATCGTCCGTGAGGCGCCTGGTGCCTCTGGCTGAGGGTGTGGCCGACAGTATCCGGCTGGCCAGGATGGGAATGTCTTCCTTGCGTTCCCGCAACGGTGGTAACAACACATGCAGGCTTCCAAGCCGGTAAAATACGTCGCTGCGGAAGGCCCCGGTCTTGACCAGCTGTTCAAGCGGCTTGGTGCTTGTTGCAATCAGTCGAGTGTCGACACTGATGGGATGGTTGGAGCCCAGGCGCTCGATCAGGCCTTCCTGGAGGAAGCGCAGAATGGCGGATTGTTGCTCTGATTCAAGCTCGTCGACACCGAGCAATAGCAAAGTGCCGCCATTGGCGGCTTCAATGCGCCCTTTCTGGACGCTCATGGCATGGGTAAAAGCGCCTTTTTCGTGGCCGAAGAGCTCGTTTTGGGTCAGTGAGCGGGGCAGGGCTGCACAGTTCACGGCGATCAGTGGCTTGTTTTTACGTGGTGAATGATCGTGTATGAAACGGGCTGCGGCTTCTTTGCCGGTCCCGTTCTCGCCATAGATCAGTACGGATTCCTCCGTGCGGGCAAATTTCTGCAATAACGCTCTGACATGTCGGATCGCCACCGAGCCACCCTCAAGAGCAACGTCGTGATAACAGGCGGGCTTGGTCCGTGACGCCTCCGCCTGAAGTTCAGACATACCCCAAAGGTGGCCAAGAATGGCATTGAGGCGTTCGGCCTGCAGAGGCCTCGTGTGATAGTCCGTGCAGTAACGGTTAATGAGGGCACAGGCGTCCGGGTTCTGGATCTGGTGAGGCTCCAGCGTGGCAATCCAGTGCTGGACCGGAATCGTGTCCAGCCATTCGGGCAGGTGGGTCAGTTGATCGGCGCTCAACGAGCCAAGATCAAACACGCCGACTCTGGCCCCATCGACGGGCGTCTCGCCTGCCGTGGGTTTGTCTGAAATGGGAATGTGAACAAGCTGCCAGTCCCTGAGCAAGGGTCCGATGGCAGAAGGGCACGGGTACACCGCCGACAACCAAACGAGCGGTCGTTTTTCCTTCATGGCGACTCTCCCTGAGACTTTGCCTGGAAAACGAACTGCTGGACGTTCAGTAAATGTTGGTAATACCGGAACTGCTCGATCCGATCACTGCCCTGTGACCGCATACGGCTGGGGGAAACAGGCAAACAACTCCTGCTGGCGGACATTCAGTTTGTATGCCAGTTTATACACTTGTAGGCCTTTCAGGAGCTTAAAGAGAGAGGGTTCTGTCATTCCTGGCTCCCTGTAAAGTTTGCCGACACAGACTGCAAACCAGACGGGCAGGGACTGAAAGCATGGAGTTACAGTGAGCGTCAGTCAGGCTATTGTTTTTTCGATACTGGGCATCGCCCTGGTGCTGTTCGTCTGGAATCGAATCCGGTTTGACCTGGTCGCCCTGATGGCGCTTCTCGCCGTTGCCATCGCCGGGATCGTGCCGGCAGATCAGCTATTCGATGGCTTCGGCCATCCGGCTGTTGTGACCGTGGCTGCGGTTCTGGTGATCAGCCAGGGGCTGGTCAATGGCGGCGTGGTTGACCGCCTGGCGCGCCTGCTCGGTAAGGTGGGGCACCGGCCGACCCTGCAGGTGCTGATGCTGACGTCGGTGGTGGCCCTGTGCTCGGGCTTCATCAACAACGTCGGTGCGCTTGCGCTTCTTATGCCGGTGGCAATCTGGATGTCCCGGGAAGCGGGGCGCTCTCCATCGCTGCTGCTCATGCCACTGGCATTCGGTTCTCTGCTGGGGGGAACCATGACGCTGATTGGCACGCCCCCGAACATCATCATTGCCAGTTATCGGGAAACGGGGTCCTTTGGCATGTTTGATTTCGCGCCGGTGGGCCTGGCGATTACCCTGGCAGGCATTGCCTTTATCACGCTGGTCGGGTGGCGCCTGACGCCAAGACGAGGCAAACCCGATGATGGCGGCAAGCTGTTCAGTGTCGGGGATTATGTGACCGAACTCCGGGTTCCCGACGATTCCTCGCATGTTGGCGCCACACTCCATGGCCTGCTGACCCGGGCTGACGCCGACAAGGATGTGGTGGTGCTGGCGTTGATCCGGGATGACAAGCGGTCTCTGGCACCATCGACGTTTTCCGTTTTGCGTGGTGGCGATCTGCTATTGGTGGAGGCGGATACCGATGCTTTGCAGGAATTTCTCGACAGCACTGCTCTTGAGTTGGCGAATGTAGAGGAGTCCTCCTCCAAAGAGTCTGACGAGCAGGAGAGTGCACCGGAAAAACCGCGCGAAAAGTCTCTGTCCGAGGGTGATGTCCGATTGCTGGAAGCGGTCATCACGCCGGAATCAGGCCTGATCGGGAAAACCGCCAACAGGCTGAATCTTCGCGAGCAGAATGGCCTCAATATTGTGGCGGTTGCACGCCAGGGGCAGCGGTTGCAGCGCCGCCTGGGGGACATTCGCTTTCAGGCTGGTGATATTCTCCTGGTGCAAGGTGAGGAGGACACCCTGCGCGTTACCCTTCAGGAGCTCGGGTGCCTTCCGCTGGCAGAACGAGGACTCCGGTTCGGCCGCGAACGCAACGCCTTACTGGCCGGTGGGCTGTTTGTGGCTGCCATCGCAGGAATCGTTGTGGGCTGGTTGTCGTCGCCTGTTGCCCTGGTTGCCTGTGCCGTCGCCATGGTTCTCAGTGGCGTGCTCAGCAATCAGGAAGCCTACCGTGCGATCGACTGGCCGGTCATCGTTTTGCTGGCGGCTATGATTCCGGTGGGTCAGGCCCTCGAAACCACCGGTGGAGCGGAGCTGATAGCGTCCTGGATGCTGATGCTTGGCTCCGGGGGCGAGGCCTGGGTGGTCGTTACGATTGTACTGATGGGGACCATGCTGCTGTCGAACGTCGTGAACAATGCGGCGGCGGCCATTCTGGTCGCCCCCATTGCACTGAGTCTTTCGGGCCAGTTGGGCATTGCCGCAGACGCCATGTTGATGGCAGTGGCTATTGGCGCCTCCTGCGCCTTCCTGACGCCCGTGGGGCACCAGTCCAACGCGCTCGTTATGGAACCCGGTGGCTACCGGTTTGGCGATTACTGGCGCCTGGGACTTCCGCTGTCTTTACTGGTGGCCCTGGTGGCAGTCCCTGTCATTCTGGCAGTCTGGGGGTGAGTCTGTTTAACGCTGTTTGGCACTCTCTGGTATGCTGACAAAACCGTTGATGATAAGTGGTTGGCCAGATGACAGCGATTGAACAAATCGATGCGGCAAAGGCGGAATTGCTGGATCAGCTTGAATGGACACGCAAGCGTACTGAAACCCTTGTACGTTCTCTGCCGGAAAGCGCGCTGGATGTTCCCTACCATCCGGGCGTGAATCCACCGCTCTGGGAGATGGGGCATGCAGCCTTCTTCTACGAGGTGTTTGTATTCAATCTGCTGGATGGCACGCCCAGCCACGATCCATCCATGGACGATCTCTGGGATTCGTTCCATATCGAGCACCGGGATCGCTGGAACCGGGAGCTGTTTCCCGGGCGCCAGAAGACCCTAGACTACTTCAATCTTATCTATGACCGCGTGGCCGAACGGATCGAAAAAGAGCCTTTGACCGATCAGGCCCGTTACCTTTACCGCTACGCGATCTACCACCAGAACATGCACATCGAGTCGATGATCTGGTGCCGTCAGACCGTCGGTTACCCGGCGCCTCCAGACACCGATCTGTACCGGCCTGCACCGGGTGAACCGCATCACGGAGATGCGTTGGTTCCGGCAGGAGAGTGGCTGATCGGGATGCCGGGCGAATCCCAAAGTTATTCCACTGACGACTTCGCCTTTGACAATGAAAAGCCGCGCTTCAGCGTGAAGCTCGATGCTTTCGCCATTTCGAAATGCCTGGTCAGTAACCGCCAATTCCTGGAGTTCGTGGAAGACGGCGGCTATCGGCGCCCTGACCTCTGGTCATTTGGCGGACGCAAATGGCTTCAGACCGAAACCGACGTGGCCCTTGTTCATGGCAGTCGGGAACCCCTGTTCCGTGCTCCACGTCACCCGCTGTACTGGCGCTGGCATGATGAGCAGTGGCAGGAGCGAGTGTTCGACCGGTGGCAGCCCCTGAATCCGGACGCTCCGATTACCCATGTGACGTTCTGGGAAGCAGAGGCGTATTGTCGTTGGGCAGGGCGTCGGCTGCCGACAGAACACGAATGGGAAGTTGCCGCTCTGGGGAATCGTCCGGGCGAGCCGTTCCGGCGTTTCCCATGGGGGAATGAGGCGCCGACCAGTCAGCTCGCGGATCTGGACGGGAGAGCCATGGCCCAGAACCCGGTGTTTGATTTTCCCGAAGGCGACAGTCCCTTTGGCTGCCGCCAGGTGACCGGAACGGTCTGGGAGTGGACCAGTGATCAGTTTCTCCCTTACGACGGCTTCAAGGTGGACATGTACCCTTTCATGTCCACCTTGCAGTTCGGCGATCACAAGGTCACCAAAGGCGGTGGGTGCGCGACATCATCCTGTCTGATCCGCGGCACCTATCGTCAGGCTTATCTGCCCCAGCGCAATGATGTCTATACCGGCTTCAGGACCTGTGCACTTGAGCGAGAGTAAACGGTAGGCGCTCGGGCCGCTCCGATTACTCCGGATTGCCCGTCACCAGGGATGGTTTCGCCGGTGTCTCGTCTATCAGGTGGCTGGCCAGCGCAACGCCGGTCTCGCTCATGGTCAGATAGGCCTCGTCGGCGCCAGCTTCCCGGATCTGCTTTGCTTCGTCCTCATACATGGTGTGTGCCACGATAAAACCCTTGAACCCCATCTTGCGAAGCATGCGCGCGGCGATGAGCTTGCCCTCGATATCACCCATGGCAAGGATCACCGATTGCACCGCCGGCATGTGCAAACCATTCCAGAAAGAAGCGTCCTCCGCGTCAGCAAAGACCACGTTGCGGCCCTCTTTCTGGTGTTGTTGGGCCTTAGCCGGGTCAGAGTCGAGCCCCATCAGTTTGGGCTGGTCATCGATCAGCCAGTCGTAGGCAGCGGTGCCTGTCCGCCCCATGCCCATGATCAGCACCCGGGTGTCGCCCAATGACAGCGGTTGTTCGTCCGGATGATGCTTGCTGCCCTCATACCGGCTGAGCCCCTGGGCGTAGCGTTCGTAAAGGCCGTGCGCGAACCGGTTGATGGGGGCTGATACCAGGAACGACAGAGACACGGAAATGGCCAGAGGTACCAGCCATTCAGGCAAGGCAACGCTGGCGACAATGAGGCCGAATTCGCTGTAGTTGGTCAGTGCCAGCGCACTCAGGAAGCCGCTGCGGGCCCGCAGGCGGAAGGCCAGTAGCAGGAAAAAGAACAGAATGCCTTTCAGCGGAAGGACCAGGCCGGCAATCACGGCAAAGAGAAGCGCGTCGCCATCGGGCAGCCCGCCAATGCCGATTTGCAGGAAGAAGCCCACGAGGAACACTTCCTTGACGCTCCAGAGCGATTTGGAAAGCTCCTGGGAGCGAGGGTGATTGGCCAGCATGGCGCCGAAAACAAGTGCGCCAAGCTCGGAACTCAGACCAACCGCTTCGAAGCCAAGTCCGCCGACAACAAGCGCAAGCAGCAAGCCCAAGAGAACCAGCAGTTCGTCGTGGCCGCTGGCATCCAACAGTCGGAACAGAAGAGGTCGAAGTAGCGGCAACCCGAACACAATCAGCGCCCACTCGGAAGGTGTCTTCCCGGCCGCGAGACTCATGACGACCAGCGCAATCAGGTCCTGCATGATGAGGATGCCGATGGCGACCCGACCGTGGAATGCCCGTAGCTCCCGTTTGGATTCAAGCACCTTCGCCGCCAGTACGGTGCTCGAGAAGGACAGGGCAATGGCCAGCATCAAGGCTGTCGACCATTCGATATCCATGAGCAGGTACAGCCCGGGCGTAAAGACCGCGCAGGTAATTCCGAAATGAAGCAAACTGCCGCCAATCACTTCCGGGCTGACGATGGAACGGAGCTTAAGTTTAAGCCCGACAGTGAATAGCAGCAGGAGTACCCCAAGGTGCGCGATGTGTTGGAGAACGTTGGTCTCCTCGATCACAACACCGGTTGCCTCGGCGATGCCACTGAGCACGAAGCCTGCGGCCAGATAGCCAACAAGCGGAGGGAGTCCAACAAGCTTGACCAGCAGGCCAAGGCCGAAGGCAAAGGTAATCCAGATCGCTTCAGGCATGGGGTATCAATTCGGATGTCAAAAACACAATAGTTGCTAGGCTACCCTGTTTTCCTCTGCTCGTGTACTCGCAGAAGGTGGAAGGCAGGCAAAGTAACCCCCAAAGGCTTCATTCTGCTGGTTGCCCGATAAAGGTTCGGAACAGTTCTGCCGATTCTGCGGGGGCCTCCACCATGGGGGCGTGACCAATGCCTTCCATCAGCTCCAGGCGGCTACCCGGTATTGCTTCCGCAAACACCTCGCCGTTGCGGTAGTTTATAACCCGGTCCTCTTTGCCCCAGATGATCAGGACCGGCGCCTGAATCTCTGTGATGGCGTCGCGGAAGTCCGACTCGAAACCGGCGTCCCGGATGGCCGCAAAAATGACTTCGTTCACTTCCCGATTGGCAATGGCCCGCTCTTCCATTACACCCATGATCGGCCAGGGCACAAAGGGCTCTTTCTCAAGAGCAAATTCCATGAGTCGCTCGAAATCACCGGGTTTCCTGGGAATCAGGGGGTTGTCTCCCTCCATCACCAGATCCACCAGCTCGCTTTCATACTCCAGAATACCCGCCGGGTCGAACAGCACCGCCGATTTTACTTTACCGGGATGGTTGGCGGCATAGAGAGCCGTAATCGCACCCCCCATGGAGTTGCCCATAATGTGGGCGTCATCGACGGAAAGCGCGTCGAGAATCTGTGCGACGTAACCGGCCTGGTCTTCCAGGCGATAGCCGATATCGAGGGGTTTGCTGCTCTCACCATGCCCGGGCAGATCGATCGCGTAGACATTGAAATCGCCGGTCAGGTGGCCGGCGAGGCGGGTCCAGTTGTCTTTGTTGGCCCCGAACCCGTGGATCATAACGATGGTGTCGCCATCCACCGCCTTGTGATTCCGCAGGTAGGCGATATCCAGGCTATCGACAGTCACGGTATCTGCTTCCAGGCCTGCCGAGGACCGTTCGAGCCCGATGGCCGTCTCGTAGATGCCCTGGCGTGAGCAGGCGCTCAGAACCAGCGAGACAGTCAGAATCAGGAACAGATTGAGGGTTAGCGGGCGTGGCATCAGGGGCTCCTTTCGGTTGGCTTGTCGGCATCCGTTGCGAGGCGTTTACATTACTCCATAAAAAAGCCCGGTCAATGACCGGGCTGTGTTTTCGCCGACTGGTTCTGCCAGGGCTCAGGACTGTTCGCGGGCAATGGCCCGAAAAGCGATGTCCTTGCGATAGAAAGCGCCGTCCCACTGGATCCGTGAGGCCAGTTCATAAGCCCGTTTCTGAGCCTCGGTAACGGTGTTGCCCAGTGCGGTGGCGCAAAGTACACGGCCACCGTTGGTGACGACCTGGTCTCCGTTCAGGCGAGTGCCGGCGTGAAACACCTTCTCGCCCTCGGTTTCGGTTTCCGGCAGGCCGGAGATGGCATCGCCCTTGTTATAGCTGCCCGGGTAACCACCGGCTGCCAGTACGATACCGACGGAGGCCCGGTCGTCCCACTCCGAGGGGCACTGGTCCAGCGTGCCGTCGATAGCGGCATCGCACAGTTCCACCAGATCGGACTTCATCCGCAGCATGATCGGCTGGGTTTCCGGGTCGCCAAAGCGGCAGTTGAATTCGATCACTTTCGGGGCGCCGCTGTTGTCGATCATCAGGCCAGCGTAAAGGAAACCCTTGTAGGGGTGGCCCTCAGATGCCATTCCGCGCACAGTCGGGTAAATGACCTCATCCATGATGCGCTGGTGCACGTCGGCGGTAACCACCGGAGCTGGTGAGTAGGCGCCCATGCCCCCGGTATTGGGGCCGGAGTCGCCATCGCCCACCCGTTTATGATCCTGGGAGGTGGCCATGGCCAGTACATGCTCGCCATCCACCATCACGATGAAGCTGGCTTCCTCGCCGTCAAGGAATTCCTCGATGACCACGCGGCTACCGGCATCACCGAAGGCGTTGCCGGCCAGCATGTCGCGAATGGCGTCCTCGGCTTCTTCCAGGGTCATGGCCACGATCACGCCCTTGCCGGCGGCCAGGCCGTCAGCCTTGACCACGATAGGGGCGCCCTGCTGACGGACATAGGCCAGAGCCTCGTCAACGTCGGTGAAGTTGCCATAGCCGGCCGTCGGAATCTTGTGGCGTGCCAGAAAATCCTTGGTAAAGGCCTTGGAGCCTTCCAACTGCGCGGCGCCAGCAGTCGGGCCGAATACCCGCAGGCCACGCTGTTCGAACTTGTCCACGATGCCAGCCACCAGCGGTGCTTCCGGGCCGACGATGGTCAGTCCAACGTGGTTGGTGGCGGCGAAGTTGGCCAGTCCGTCCAGGTCCATCACGTCGATGTCGACATTTTCCAGGCCGGCTTCCCGTGCCGTGCCGGCGTTGCCGGGCGCCACTAAAACACGGTCCGCCTTGGGTGACTGGGCGGCTTTCCAGGCCAGGGCATGTTCGCGGCCGCCGGAGCCAATAACGAGAATATTCATGTTGCGTATCCCTCAGTGCCGGAAGTGGCGCATGCCGGTGAAGACCATGGCGATGCCGTGCTCGTTGGCCGCATCAATCACTTCCTGGTCGCGCATGGAGCCACCAGGCTGAATGACAGCGGTGATACCAGCCGCCGCAGCAGCGTCAATGCCGTCGCGGAACGGGAAGAAGGCGTCAGAGGCCATCACCGACCCTTTCACTTCTAGGCCTTCATCCGCGGCCTTGATGCCGGCAATTTTGGCACTGTAGACCCGGCTCATCTGGCCAGCGCCCACGCCAATGGTACGGCCGGCCTTGGCGTAGACAATGGCGTTGGATTTAACGTATTTGGCCACTTCCCAGGCAAACAGCAGGTCGTTCAGTTCCTGCTCGGAGGGCTGGCGCTCGGTGACCACTTTGACGTCTTCCATCGCCACCATGCCCAGATCCCGGTCCTGGACCAACAGGCCGCCGGTTACCCGTTTGTAGTCCATGGAGCGTGCACGTTCACCATCAAACTCGCCGCAGGCCAGCAGGCGCACGTTCTTCTTGGCGGCGACCAGTTCCACCGCTTCCGGAGCGACGGTGGGGGCGATGATCACTTCCACAAACTGGCGGTCAATGATGGCTTTGGCCGTCTCTGCATCGAGCTCCCGGTTGAAGGCAATGATGCCGCCAAACGCCGAGGTGGGGTCGGTGGCGAAGGCCAGATCGTAGGCCTGACGTATATCTGCACCGATGGCTACGCCACAGGGGTTGGCGTGTTTGACGATCACGCAGGCCGGGTCGGCGAAGGGCTTCACGCATTCCAGGGCGGCATCGGTGTCGGCTACGTTGTTGTAGCTGAGCTCTTTGCCCTGGAGCTGTTTGGCCGTGGCTACGCAGGCTTCCTTCGGGTTGCGCTCGGCGTAGAAGGCGGCGCGCTGATGCGGGTTTTCGCCATAGCGCATGTCCTGGACCTTCACGAACTGGGCGTTAAAGGTACGGGGGAAATCCGCGTTGTCGTTGTCCGGCGTGCGGCCACCCAGGTAGTTGGCAATGGCGCCATCGTAGCCCGCAGTGTGCTCAAATGCCTTGACCGCAAGATCAAACCGGGTGCTGTAGCTCAGTTGACCATCGTTGGCGTCCAGCTCTTTAAGGACCCGGCTGTAGTCAGAGGCGTTCACCACGATGGCAACGTCGTTGTGGTTCTTGGCCGCAGCGCGAACCATGGTCGGACCACCGATATCAATGTTCTCAATGGCAGTCGCCAGATCACAGTCGGGTTTGGCAACCGTCTCCTCGAAGGGATAGAGATTGACCACGACCATGTCGATGGGGTTGATGCCATGCTCGGACATGACCGCATCATCAGTGCCCCGACGGCCAAGTATCCCGCCGTGAATCTTCGGGTGAAGGGTTTTTACCCGGCCATCCATCATCTCGGGAAAACCGGTGTAGTCGGAGACTTCGGTAACCGGGATGTTGTTTTCTTTCAGGAGCCGGAAGGTGCCACCGGTGGAGAGCAGCTCAACGCCGCGTTCGGTCAGGGCACGTCCGAAATCGACGATGCCGGTTTTATCACTCACGCTGATCAGGGCGCGACGGACGGAGGTGTTAGCCTGGTTTGCCATGGGTCACTTTCTTCGCTGGAGATGAACGAATAAGGGCCTCGCGAATGGTGTCCGGGAGGCCCTCGTCAAATCAGGGTGTCTGGATTATAGCAGACCGTACTGCTTCAGCTTCTTGCGCAGGGTGCCGCGGTTCAGGCCCAGCATGGTGGAGGCCTTGGTCTGGTTGTTGCGGGTGTATTTCATCACCTGCTCCAGCAGCGGAGCTTCCACCTCGGACAGTACCAGCTGGTAGACCTCGGTCACCGGAGCGCCGTCCAGTTGGGCGAAGTAGTTTTTCAGGGCAACCTCCACGCTGTCACGCAGGGTGACGGTGTTGCCGCTGCTGTTCACCGTCTGCAACTGATGAATATCATCGTTGGCCGGGGTGCTCAGGTTATCGTTTGCCAAAGTCTCAGCGCTCATGCTGCGAATACCTCTCCATTTCGTAAGCCTGCAAAATACCGTTGAATCGTGTCTCTCTGCTCCAGCGCATCGTCGATGGCGTTGAAGCGTTTGCGGAACTGTTTACCCGGATCGTGGGACTGCAGGTACCAGCCCACGTGTTTTCTGGCAATGCGCACACCCATGGTCTCGCCATAGAAGGCGTGCAGTGCCTGGAGGTGCTCGGTCAGAATATCTTCGACCTCGTCCAGCTCCGGTGCGGCCATGTGGCTGCCGGTTTCCAGGAAATGCCGGATTTCCCGAAAAATCCAGGGGCTACCCTGGGCGGCACGGCCTATCAGCAAGCCATCGGCACCGGTGTGTCGAAGCACGTCCCGGGCTTTCTCCGGTGATGTAATATCCCCATTGGCAAACACCGGGATGCTGATGCGCGACTTCACATCGGCGATGGTGTCGTACTCGGCGTTGCCCTCGTACTTGTCCGCACGGGTCCGGCCATGAATGGCAACCGCCTGAATACCGGCATCCTCCGCCATTCGGGCAACGACCAGTGCATTGCGATTGTCCCTGTCCCATCCGGTACGCATCTTGAGGGTGACGGGAATATCAACCGCCTGAACCACCGCCTCAAGAATGTCGCGCACCAGGGCTTCATCTTTCATCAGGGCGGAGCCGGCGGCCTTGTTGCAGACTTTCTTGGCCGGACAACCCATATTGATGTCGATGATCTGGGCACCGAATTCCGCATTCTGACGTGCGGCGTCGGCGAGCATCTGCGGATCACCGCCGGCGATTTGCACCGAACGGGGCTCCGGCTCACCCTGATGATTCAGACGTGTCCGGGATTTGCGCGTATGCCAGAGTTTGCTGTCCGCTATGACCATCTCCGACACCGCCAGACCGGCGCCCAATCTCCGGCAAAGCAGACGGAAAGGGCGGTCTGTTACGCCAGCCATGGGCGCAACAATCAAGGGGTTGGGCAAGGTGTACGGCCCGATTTTTGCCGTTGGCAGCATGATCTGAGTCCGTGTCACAGCGGGTTAAGCAAAGGTCGGGCTGAGCGGTTGTTCAATAAGTAACCGATCCAGCATCCGAAGGGCGGTAATGATACCGCCGGGTGGACCATGATTGAAGGGGCTGGGCGGTGAAAAAACTGATTATTTTTCGCCCTTTCTGGTTGACTTTTGTTCTGTGCGATGGCCGTCGGCCATCTCTGTCGAGTGAATACTTCCTGACTCGATCAGGGAGTGTGGGGGCGGAAGAGGATGTTGTAATTCACTGCGTCACGGCCTGGATCCCGAATGTTGATGGCAATGCGCACGGGGGTATCCGTGGGCATGGCTTCCAGCTCTCGACCCTCGCCGGCCAGGTATTCTTCGGGCGTGAACAGGCTTTGTGCAACAACATCGCCATTCAGGTTGGAAAAGGTCAGGGCAATGGCGGGGAACGGCTGCTCGAAGTCGGCCCGGTTGATGATGACGGCATCGACCACCAGTTGCGAGCGGTTATCCGGATCGGTCCGAACCACCAGTTTCCGGCTCTGTATCGCCTCAACATTGATCAGCGGTTTGAGCTCGCATCCGGCCAGTTCACACCCTTTTTCATAAAACGGCCGCAACTCGGGAATGGCCGACAGGCGGTCGAACTGGAACCAGGTGACCTGGGCGATCAGAACACCGATCAGGCCCAGCACAATGACACTCCATACGATGGTTCGAATGCCGCTCCCGCCCGAATCGACGGCAACGGGGTCGCGACGCAGGTCCCGGAAGGGTGGGTCGGCATGGAAGGTGTCGGCCGGTCGATCCGGCTCATCGAAATCGAAACCGGATTCCTCCACAAAGTCATCGAAAGGATCAGGCTCTTTGGCGGTCCGGTCGCCCCGGGAAGCAGGTGTTTGGGTCTGCTCGAACACCGGTTCTTCCTCGAGGCTTAGCTCGCGGTCGGGTTCCTGTCTGGTTTGTGGCTCGAACGCTGGCTCTTCCGGCTCGGGCTCGGGTTCGGGCTCCGGTTCTGGCCGCTCTGTAACAGACGGTTTCCGTTGCGCTGGCTCGTCATCCTGCAGAATGGCTTCGGCCCAGCTTTCATCCACATTCTCGTCGGAACTGTCAGTCTCAGCGTCTTTATAGTCTGCTTCGTCGCGCTCGTCGAAACTGCGGAAGCTGTCGCTGAGCTCGTCATCGGAAAAGGTCAGTTTTGTGCCGGCGTACCGGCCTTCCGCCGCATCCTCTTCCGGGTTGTCAGCAAAGACAAAATCTTCCTCGCTGACGCCGGAGCCGGCCGGTGATTGGGTGCCCGCCGGTTGCTCGGGGATGGGTTGGGTTCGTGGTTTATCGCCGCCGGGAATAACCTGGTGTTCGATGGCGTTGAACACTTTCATGCAGTTCCCGCAGCGTACCTTGCCCTTGGCAATGCCAAGCTGTTCTTCGGTTACCCGGAACCGGGTCTGGCAATTGGGGCACTGTGTCTGCAGGCTGCTCTGGGTCATGCTTCTTCCTGAAAGCGACTGGGCTACGAGTGTCGGAGTTTAGTCGTTAAGACCGGTTTCGTCATCTGTCGTTGCGCCGTCCTGTGAGGCGTATCCACTCTTCCCGCTGTTCGGGCTCGTCCATCACGAACCAGGGCTCGTAGGCGGCCATCACTTCCCGGGCCTGGCTGGACAAAATGCCGGATAGCACGAGGTCGCCGCCGGGTCTGGTCCGGGAAGCCAGATGAGAGGCAAGGCCGATCAGAGGCTGGGCCAGGATATTGGCGAGCATGATGTCGGCTTGGGTCTCGGGTTCGTCTTCTGGCAGAAACAGGTCCAGCTTGCTGTCTTCGACACCATTACGCCGGGCGTTTTCCCGGCTGGCTTCCAGGGCCTGCGGGTCGGTATCAACGCCAATAACATGGTCTGCGCCAAGCAGCAGGGCTGCCAGGCCAAGAATGCCGGAGCCGCAGCCATAATCGATGACCTGCTTACCCTGGGCGTCCTGGCCATCGAGCCATTCCAGACAGAGCGCTGTGGTCGGATGGGTACCGGTACCGAAGGCCAGGCCCGGGTCCAGCATCAGATTCGCGGCATCCGGGTCCGGGGCGTCATGCCAGCTGGGCACGATCCAGAGCCGCTCGCCGAATTTCAGGGGCTGAAAATCGTCCATCCAGGCCCGCTCCCAGTCCTTGTCCTCAACCAGCGTTACTTCGATTTCGGGAAGCGCCTGCTGGGTTCGCTGGTGCCAGGCATCCCGGATATCGGCGCATAGCTGTTCGATATCCCGATCGGAGTCGAATAATCCGGTGACGGTGGTCTGGCTCCAGAGAGGGGTGGTACCCGGGTCGGGCTCGTACAGGGGCTGGTCGGCGGCATCCTCCATGGAGACGGCGTCGGAGCCCATCTCCATGAGCAGATCTTCCAGCTGATCCGCGTTGTCCGGATCAGCCGGGATCTGGAGTTGTATCCAGGGCATGTTTAATCCCGCATCAGTTTCTCAAGGTAGTGGATGGTGAAGTCTACCTGTTTAAAGCCACCATCGCGTACCAGTTTCCGATGCAGAGGCTGGTTGGTCTTGATTCCCTCGACCACCAGTTCGTCCAGCGCGTTCTTCATCCGGCGCCGGGCAATGTCTCGGTCGTCGCCCCAGGTGATCAGTTTGGCCACCAGGGAATCGTAATAGGGCGGAACCGTGTAGCCGCTGTACAGGTGGGAATCCACCCGCACTCCATTCCCGCCAGGCGCATGGAAATGCTTGACCTTTCCAGGGCTGGGGATGAAAGTTTTCGGATCTTCGGCGTTGATCCGGCACTCCATGGCGTGCCCGGAAATCCGGATGTCGTCCTGGGTATACTGCAGCGGCAGGCCGCTGGCGATGCGTAGCTGCTCACGCACGATGTCCACGCCGGTGACCATCTCGGAGACGGGGTGTTCCACCTGGACCCGGGTGTTCATTTCGATGAAATAGAACTCGCCGTCCTGGTACAGGAACTCGAAGGTGCCAGCGCCCACGTAGCCGATTTCCTTGCAGGCATCGACGCAGGCCTTCAAGGTGCGCTCCCGGGATTCCTGGTTGATGTTCGGGGCCGGGGCTTCTTCGATGACCTTCTGATTCCGGCGCTGCATGGAGCAGTCGCGGTCGCCCAGATGGATGCAGTTGCCGTGCATGTCGGCCAGAACCTGTACTTCCACGTGCCGGGGCGCTTCCAGGAATTTCTCGAGGTACACCGTCGGGTCGCCGAAGGCATTCTTGGCTTCACTCTGGGTGATCTGGACACCTTTTAACAGGGCCGCCTCCGAGTGCACCACCTGCATGCCGCGTCCGCCGCCGCCGGAAGCGGCCTTGATCATCACTGGATAGCCGATTTCGCGGGCAATTCTCAGGGTCCGCTCTTCGTCGTCATCCAGCGGGCCATCCGATCCCGGCACAGTCGGAACGCCGGCCTTGATCATGGCGTTGATGGCGGACACCTTGTTGCCCATCAGCCGAATGGTATCGGCCTTGGGGCCGATGAAGCGGAAGCCGCTCTTTTCAACCTGTTCGGCAAAATCGGCGTTCTCGGCAAGGAAGCCGTAGCCAGGGTGAATACCCACGGAATCGGTTACCTCGGCGGCGCTGATGATGGTCGGGATGTTCAGGTAGCTGTCGGTGGCGCTGTTGGGGCCAATGCAGACCGACTCGTCAGCGAGGCGCACATGCATCAGGTCGCGATCGACCTGGGAATGCACTGCCACGGTCTTGATACCCAACTCCTTGCACGCGCGCAGAATCCGGAGGGCAATTTCACCCCGGTTTGCGATCAGAACTTTCTCTAACATGGCCATGAGTAGCTATCACCGCGTTCAGGAAATGACGACCAGGGGCTGGTCAAACTCAACCGGCTGGCCATTCTCGACCAGGATGTCCTGGATTGTGCCGCTCTTGTCGGCCTCAATCTGGTTCATCATCTTCATGGCTTCCACGATGCAGATGACATCACCCACGTTGACCGTCTGGCCAACTTCCACAAACGCCTTGGCGGTGGGCGACGGCGAGCGATAGAACGTACCTACCATGGGGGACTTCACAGTGTGTCCGGACGGACCCGCTGGCGCTGATGGTTCTTCAGCCTCCGGGGCAGCCGCCGCAGGGGCCGGAGCTGGCTGCTGTGCTGGTGCCGGGGCCGGGTAATGACTCACGTACTGGGCGCCGGCGGCCGGCTCACGGCGGCGGGAGATACGAACCGAATCGTCCGCCTCGTGAATCTCCAGCTCCTCGACGTCGGATTCCTCGAGCAGCTCGATCAGTTTCTTGATTTTACGAATATCCATAGTCAGTCCAGTCCCGTTTTGTCAGGTCTATCGGTGAATGCGTGTCAGGGCCGCCTGGAGTGCAAGATCGTACCCCTGGCTACCCAGCCCACAGATAACGCCTTCGGCGATATCCGAGAAATAGGAGTGATGCCGGAACGGTTCCCGTGCATGCACGTTGGAAAGATGCACTTCAATAAAAGGAATTCCCGAAGCCAGCATGGCATCCCGAAGGGCAACGCTGGTGTGGGTGAAAGCGGCTGGATTGATGATAATAAAGTCCACGCCTTCTGCCCGGGCCTCGTGAACCCGTTCAATCAGTTCGTATTCGGCGTTCGATTGCAGATGCAGCAGATGGTGCCCGTGCTCCGCCGCCTGTGAACGCAACCGGTCGTCGATGTTTGCCAGCGTCTCGTAGCCATAGACCTCTGGCTCGCGTGTGCCGAGCATGTTCAGGTTGGGTCCATGGAGTACGAGAATTGTCGACATGGTTCTGTCTGCCTTGGTGTCTTTTTACAGGATCGCCGAATTTAACGGCATGTTCCCCCAATGGTGCGTGCTTGTTTTGTTCAGATCAACACTTTTTGACAATCTTCCCTGTTGTCCATTGGTCGTAAAAAAGACGGCAAATGAATCGAAACGGGATCTTTCCGCTGATGACAATCATTGTCGTGAACGGAGGATCTAACTTCTATACGACGTTGGTTTCATAAAAGGTAGCAGCCGGGCAGGGACTCAGCCATGCCCGACCGAAATTTGTTCTGGAAGGTCTGCGCGGGGGGGATGCGGGCCGGAACGGCCCGGAATCAGGTGTCGGCCAGAGTCACGCAGTTGCGGCCCAGTTCCTTGGAGCTGTAGAGCGCCCGGTCTGCCCGCTCGCACAATGCCTGGGAAGTGTCGTCATCCCAGGCTGCGATTCCGCAACTGAAGGTGACGTTGAATTCCCGGTCGCCGGCGGGCTGCTGGAGCTCCGAGAACCGCTCCCGGATTTCATTGAGAACGTTCCGGGCATCGCTCGGGCGGGTGTTGGGCAGAATAATGGCGAATTCCTCACCGCCATACCGGCCGATGTGATCGGTTTTGCGCAGGCGCTGTTTGAGGAACATCGACAGGCTTCGCAACACACGGTCGCCGATCGGATGGCCAAAGGTGTCGTTTACCTTCTTGAAGTAATCGATGTCGATCATCGCAAAGCACAGTGGTTGCTCTTTCTGGCGAGCCCGCACAATCTCCTGGTCCAGCAGGTGGAGCGTGTGAGTGTGATTGAACAGGCCAGTCAGGCTGTCACGGATCATCAGTGCCAGTAGAGAGCGGGCGCGGCGGCCACGGTTGTGGATGGTGGCTATCAGGTGTTTCGGGTCGATTGGCTTGGTCAGGAAATCGTCGCCCCCCAGGCTCATGGCATGGAGCTGTTTGCTGACGTCTTCCTCTGCCGACAGGTAAATAATGGGGACGCTGTGGAAACGATCCTGTTGACGGATGACTCGGGCGATCTCCATCCCGGTGCAGCCCGGCATATACATGTCGAGGATGATGATCTCCGGGGAGAACTCTTCCAGCGCGTGGATGATCTGCATCGGGTCGGTGATGATGTGGGCGGTCATGCCAGCCTTTTTCAACACCGTTTCCATGTACTTGGCTTGGGCCCGGGAGTCGTCCAGAACAAGAACCTTGTAAGGCTCCACGGTATTGCCGTGGGTATAGGTTTCGATCTTCTCGATCAACTGGCCCGGATCGACGGCGGGATAGAAGAACTCTTCCCCGCCGCACCGTGAGGCCTGCAGACGGGTTTCGATGGAGCCATCCTCATCGCTCATGAAGATGATCGGGATGGGCGTATCGTGACGTTCCTGCAGGTGTTCGATGGTGGTAATGCCGGCGTTGGGAGAACCGCCGAAATTTACGTCCACCAGGATGGTCTCGGGCTTGTGGAGTGCACAGGCTTCGGTCAGTTCATCGGCGTTGGCAAAGGCCGAAGCCCGAAACCCGAAAAACTCCAGTTGCCGGATGAGGCGGCTTGCCATTTCCTGGTTGGCCAGAGCAATGTAGACCGGGGTGCGGCGAAACTGGTGAGGCGCCTCGGAACTGTTGCGGTCCGTCCTGCGCAGGGTGCTCTGGGAGAGGGTTTCGATGGCATCCTGGAGCTGTCGCTCAAGGCCTTCGTCCAGTGCCGAACACGGTTCCCACTGGTTGATCAGTTCCAGCGTGGTTTGCCCGGCCCTGGCGTGACTTTCCATTTCGAAGCGCTGGGCGTAACGCACCAGCTTGTCGGTGGCAGCGGCAAACTCATTGCGATGGGCGGCGGCCTTGTCCCGGTCTTCGTGAATTTTCTGCCAGGTGTCCAGAACAACCCGGGCCTGGGTTGTTACACGGCGTGCGAAATGCTGCCTGAGTTTTTCTTTCTGGCTTTCGTCGTTCATGTGGCTCGGGCCTGTCTCTTTTTCGTTATTGGTCGTCCTTCCCCGGTGCGGACGATTTTTCAACCTTAGTCCTTTTGCAGAGTCTATAGTGTTTAATGTTGTCGGCGTAGGTTGCGCTATGTAAATGTTTGTCAACTCTGCGGCGCAAGTCACAAACACCTGGCCGGCTGGCTCACAGCCAATCCGGAGAAGCTCCCCATGGCACGGAAGCAAATCCTCTTGAAACGCAGGCAGCAGGGTGCGGTTACTCTGCGAACAATGCTTCTGGTGTTGACCGGAGGTTTGCTGGTAACCCTGCTGGTTGCGGTTTTCATTACCAGCTTCGGGTACTTCCGGAATTATGTCTCCGATCAGTTAGCCGGCCACGCCCGTGACGGGGCTACGGCCATCGGATTGTCACTCTCCAACGCCATTGATGGCCGTGACCCGGTGGCTTCCGCCTCATTGATTGATGCGGTGTTCGACAGTGGGCGATACCTGTCCGTCAGCTACCTGAATCATCAGGGTGAGCAGGTTGCCGGGCGCGCAATGACTCTGAACAAGGTCGCTGTGCCGGCCTGGTTCCGCACTTTTGCGGATCTTCCCCTGCCGATCGCCGAGGCAGAAGTGGTCCGCGGCTGGAGCCGACTTGGCACGGTTCAGGTAATCAGCCACCCCGGTCGGGCCTACGAAGACCTTTGGCGAATCACCGTTGGTCTGACTGCCAGTACTGCGGTTATTGGCGGTATTGGTCTATTTGCGGTTTTCCTGCTGCTTCGCCGGACCCTGCGCCCACTGCATGCTCTTGAGGATCAGGCCAGGGCCCTGGGCCAGAGGGATTTCAGGAAGCGGGTGTCGATCAAGTCGACCCGTGAAATCAACCAGGTCACGGACGCCATGAACCAGATGGCGGGTGATCTGGGCCAGCTTTTTGAGGGCCAGGCCAAACTCATCCAGCACCTGCGGCGGGTCAATAACGAGGATTCGGTCACCGGGCTGGCCAGCCGGGGTGCCTTTGACCAGCGCCTGAAAGTCGAAGTGGAATCCGAGGAAAAGGCCGCGCCCGGGGTTGTCATGCTGATTCAGCTGGCGGATTTTTCCGGGTATAACCAGACCTATGGCCGGAGCGAAGCGGATCGGCTGCTGCTGAGGGTGGCCACCGTGATTGCAGAGTTCGTCAGGCAGCATGCCGGATCGTTTGCCGGTCGACGAACCGGTGCCGAGTTTGCCATTTTCCTGCCCGGTGTCATGCCGGCCGACGCCGGTGTCTGGTGTCGGCAACTGGTAAATGATCTCGACGGCGTCTATGCGGATCTTGCCTCACCCATGGATACAGCCGTGCATGCCGGGCTGGCGAGAACGCTTGAGGGCCGCGGGGCCCGCGATCTCATGGCTGCTGCGGACGAAGCCCTGCGCACAGCCCAGAGTAGCAACGGCACGGGCTGTCACCTGGCGGATCCCGAGAAGGATGGCCATCACAATCTGGAGACCTGGCGGGTAATCATCAGTGAGGCGATCCGTCGACAGACACTATCGCTCTGGCTCCAACCCATGGTCCACGAAGGTCGTCTCATGCCGGTTTATCACCAGGTGTTCTCCCGCATTGATTCCGTTGAAGGGGCCCTGAAGGCAGGTACCTTTGTGCCCATGGCCGAGCGCTTCGGCCTGATTTCCGATATTGATCGACTGTTGGTACAGCGGGTACTGGATCGTTTGAAAGACCTGCCCGATCAGCCACTGGCCGTCTCGCTTGGCAATGCGTCCGTGGCCAGCGAGGCCTTTCGTACGGACTTGCTTGAACAACTGGGGCAGGCCGGTTCGCTGGCCCGAAATCTCTGGATAGGGATCTCCGAACAGACCATTCACCATCACCGCACGGCAGTGGGCCTGCTGGTCAGGGCGCTGGGGCGCCTGGGGGTGCCGGTACTGGTAGACCGCTTCGGCGTTGGTGGCGTGCCATTCAGTTATCTCAGAAATCTGAGGTTTCAGGGCCTGCGTATCGATAACAGTTTCATCCATGACATCGACACCCACGAGGATAACCGCTTCTACATAGAGTCCGTTGTGGCCATCGCACACAGCCGCGGCGTGAAAGTGTTCGCTACAGGAGTGGAAACAGCCGCGGAATACTCGGTACTCTGTAAGCTGGGTGTCGACGGAGCCATGGGTTACCATCTTGGTCGGCCGTTTGCCGCTGATAATCAACAGACAGGGGATTAAGAGTCATATGCCAGGCAAAATCAGACAGTACTTCAAGGACAAGAAAGACGATGTTCAGGATTATGCCGGTGGCAGCGGCGTGATCGGCAAACTGATTCTTGCGCTGGTTGTGGTCTACCTGCTGGTGGCATTGGTGCTTGGCATGTTCTGGAGCAGCGAGCCGGAAACTTTCTCGGTGCGCGAGCATACCCGGTCGGTGGCCAACGCCATGGAAAGGGAACCCATTACCGGCTTCGCCACCACGGTGACCATGATTCGAATTGGCGAAACCCTGCTGGACAAGCCTGGTGGCTACATCTCCAACGACGTTTTCCCTCCCGGGCTTTGGCTGGACAACATGCCCAACTGGGAATATGGCGTGCTGGTCCAGCTCCGTGACCTTTCGCGTGCCATGCGCAAAGACATCAGCCGCTCCCAGAGTCAGTCGGCCGAAGACCAGGATCTGGTCATTGCCGAGCCCCAGTTCCACTTCGACAGCGAGAGCTGGGCCATTCCCTCAACAGAGGCTGAGTACCGCCGGGGTATCACCGCTTTGAAGCGCTATCTTGACCGTCTGTCGAACCCGGAACAGGCTGATGCCCAGTTTTTCGCGCGTGCAGACAACCTGAGTAACTGGCTGGCAGACCTGGAAACCCGGTTGGGCAGCCTCTCCCGGACTCTGGGGGAAAGTGTGGGCAAAGCTTCCGTTTCTGATGCCGTGGTGAATATGGATGCGGGAGATCCTCTGGCTGAAGAAACCACGGGAGAAGATATCAAAACGCCATGGACCCAGATTGACGATGTGTTCTATGAAGCCCGAGGCAGTTCCTGGGCGCTACTGCACATCTTCCGGGCGATCGAAGTGGATTTCCGCAAAGTTCTCCAGGACAAGAACGCCATGGCCAGCGTGCGGCAGGTCATTATCGAGCTTGAGGGTGCCCAGGGCGAAATGTGGAGCCCGGTTATTCTGAATGGCAGTGGCTTCGGCGTGCTGGCCAATCACTCTCTCACGATGGCCGCTTACCTTTCACGGGCGAACTCGGCAATCAGTGATATGCGGGATCTGCTGTCCCGGGGTTGAGGTCAACGGGCTTTCAGCCAGACATTAAAAAACCGGGCACAAGGCCCGGTTTTTTAATGCCACGAAAAGTCCGGCTCAGCCTTTGTAGGCGTTCACGGAATCTACGATGGCTTTCCTGGCGGCTTCTGCGTTATCCCAGCCTTGCACCTTCACCCATTTGCCCGGCTCGAGAGTCTTGTAGTTCTCGAAGAAGTGCTTGATCTGGTCGCGCAGCAGCTCCGGCAGATCGGTGATTTCCTTCACATCGTGGTAGGTAGTGGTCAGCTTGTCGTGGGGTACCGCTACCAGCTTGGCATCACCACCGGCTTCGTCTTCCATGTTCAGAACACCCACCGGACGGGCACGGATCACGGAGCCGGCCTGCACGGGGTAGGGTGTGACCACGAGTACGTCGAGGGGGTCACCGTCGTCGGCCAGGGTGTGCGGGATGAAGCCATAGTTGGCCGGGTAGAACATGGGGGTGGCCATGAAACGGTCTACCAGCAGGGCGCCCATGTCTTTGTCCAGTTCGTACTTCACCGGGGAGCTGTTGGCCGGGATTTCGATGGCAACGTAGATGTCTTCAGGCGGGTTCTTGCCTGCGGGGATGTTGTCGAATTGCATGTGCGATCCTTCCTGGTACGTTAACGGTACGTTTAACTGCGGTTAAAAAGTGGGCGCAATTATACGGGAGTATCCTGCAGTTCGAAACTAAACCTTGGTCGTTGGTTTTTGGCTTGGTTGCGGGTCTTGGTAGGTCTTTCATTCTGGCGCACGCAGCTATCTGGAAGGGCCTTCCGAAAAACGCCCGTGAATACGTCCATGTAGGGCTCGGTCGCGCCATCCTTGGCGCTCCACGTTTTCGGAAGGCCCTTCCAGATAGCTGCCCGAACCATTGAGCAGCACTCAAAAGCGAACCCTGATGATAGAGGCCAACAACAGGTGGATTGCACATTGCTTGAACGGGTCCTGTCGGTGGCCTTTCCAAAACTGTAGAGGGCCAAGGATGGCCCGAAACAAGCGCACATGGATGTGCTCGTAGCGTGTTTTGGAAAGGCCGCCGACAGGAGCCCGCCCCCAATCTGGCAGGCTGGGGCAGAACCTGAAGGCACGATCGACGCCAGCGGTCTAGAGCTTGATCTGCTTGGCAATGAGCTCCTTCATGATCTCGGTGGTGCCGCCGCCGATGGAGAGAATCTTGGCGTCACGGTAGAGGCGCTCGACGACGGTTTCACGCATGTACCCCATGCCGCCGAACAGCTGCACCGCTTCCCGGGTGACCTTTTCGCAGACATCCACCGAGAAATTCTTGGCCATCGCCACCTGCTTGATGGGGTTCTTGCCCGCCTGCATCAGGGCGGCGCAGCGGTAGGTGTATTCTCGGGCTACGTCGATCTGGGTGGCCATGTCCACCAGTTTGTGGCGGGTTACCTGGAAGCCGGCGATGTTGCGGCCGAATGCCTTGCGTTGCTGGGTGTATTCCAGTGCTGCCTCGTAGGCGAGTTGGGCGGTCATATAGGCCATGATGGAAAGGCTCAGGCGCTCGGCCAGAAAGTTGCTCATGATGGCGATGAAGCCGGCGTTTTCGGCGCCGATCAGGCGGTCGGCAGGAACCCGGCAGTCCTCGAAAAACAGCTCCGCGGTATCGCTGGCCCACCAGCCCATTTTGCGCAGTTTCTTGCCGGTGGAGAAACCGGGCATGTCGCGGTCGATCAGTAACAGGCTGATGCCACCGTGGCCCTCGCCGCCGGTGCGCACGGCAACGGTGTAGTGGTCGGCGCGCATGCCGCTGGTGATGAAGGTTTTGCTGCCGTTGACGATGTAATGGTCGCCATCGCGGACTGCACGGGTTTTCAGGTTGGCGACATCGGAACCGCCGCCGGGTTCGGTCACTGCCAGGGCGGCGATTTTTTCGCCGCGAAGAACCGGCGGCACGATCTGTTCCCGGACTTCCTTTTTCGCCCATTTGGCGACCGGCGGCAGGCCGATATCCAGGGAGCCGAGGCCGGCCACCAGGCCGCCGGAGGTAGAGCGCATCAGTTCTTCAGATACAGCCACTTTGAGGAAAATGTCGCCTTCCCCGATGCCGCCCAATGCTTCGGGAAAGCCAATGCCAAGCAGCCCTGCATCCCCGGCTTTTTTGTAGAGCTCTCGGGGAAATTCGCCCGCTTCTTCCCAGTCGTCGATGTGGGGCAGTACGTGGGTTTCGATGAACTTGCGGGCGGTCGCACGGACCTGCTGGTGGGTTTCGTTGAAGTAGTCGGACACGGTGGAGCTCCCTCTGATCGGAATCAATGCAGAGCAGTGTCGCCGAAAAACTGCTACCAAGCAAGCGCTTGGTTTTTGATTTTCCAGGCAATAAAAAAGCTGGCCTGAATGGCCAGCTTCGACAATTGAGCAGCGATAGAAATCGGTCAGGCGCCCTCGCTGGAGATACTTTTCACGCCGTCTTTGGTTCCGAGCAGTAACAGATCTGCGCGCCGGCGGGCGAACAGGCCGTTGGTGACCACGCCAACAATGTTGTTGAGCTGCTCTTCCACCCGGATCGGCTGGGAAATATCCATGTTGTGAACATCGATGATGATATTGCCGTTATCGGTGACAACCCCCTCGCGATAAACCGGGTCGCCGCCCAGTCTTACAATCTCCCTGCCAACATGGCTTCGGGCCATGGGGATGACTTCCACGGGCAGGGGAAAAGCGCCAAGGATACCAACCATTTTGGAGTCGTCGGCAATGCAGATGAACGTCTTGGCCACCGCTGCCACGATCTTTTCGCGGGTCAGTGCGGCGCCACCACCCTTGATCAGTTCCAGGCGTTCGTTGGTTTCGTCAGCGCCATCCACGTAGAACTCCAGCCCACTGACGCTGTTGAGATCATAAACCGGGATGCCGTGGCTTTTCAGGCGCTCGGCGGTCGCTTCCGAACTGGCGACTGCGCCGTCAAATTCGTTTTTCAGTTCCGCGAGCATGTCGATGAAGAAATTGGCCGTGCTGCCGGTGCCCACGCCGATCACGCTGTCGCTATCCAGGCGGGGGGCGATGTAGTCAATGGCGGCTTTGGCGACGGCTTTTTTCAGTTCGTCCTGGGTCATCTGGGGCTCCGGCTGCAAATCAGGTTGGATTTAGGCGGATTATAACGCTTAAGCACCCTCTGCTTATAGACGGCTGCCGTGCAAACTTTCTACACTGTGGGTTTTTCTCAGCCAGCCATCACACACCAACCAAAAGCCGGAACTGCTATGCCGCAACGCTACATCAAGAAGATTCTCGATGCGCGCGTCTATGACGTGGCCATCGAAACACCCCTGACTGAAGCCCGTAGTCTGTCCAAGCGCTTTGGCAACAATATTCTGCTCAAGCGTGAAGATCTTCAGCCGGTGTTTTCCTTCAAGATTCGCGGTGCCTACAACCGGATTGCGCAGCTTTCCGAGGAGCAGAAGGCCAAGGGCGTGATCTGTGCCTCCGCCGGTAATCACGCCCAGGGTGTGGCGCTGGCTGCCAAGAACCTGGGCATCAAAGCGGTGATTGTAATGCCCCAGACCACGCCGGAGATCAAGGTGCGTTCGGTGCGTGACCATGGCGCCAAAGTGGTCCTGAAAGGCGACGCCTTCGACGAAGCTGCTGCTCACGCCCAGGAGTTGATCGAGAAACACGGCTACACCTACATCCCGCCCTACGACGATCCGGATGTCATTGCCGGCCAGGGGACCGTGGCCATGGAGATCATGTGGCAGTTCAGCAAGCCGATTCACGCAATCTTTATTTGTGTTGGTGGCGGCGGTCTCATCGCTGGCATGGCTGCTTACATCAAGTACCTACGTCCGGAAATCAAGGTTATCGGCGTTGAGCCGGAGGACTCCAACTGCCTACAGGCAGCCATGAAGGCGGGCAAGCGGGTAGTGCTGGATGAGGTGGGCATCTTTGCCGATGGCGTGGCGGTCAAGCAGATCGGCAAGCATCCCTGGGAAATCTGTAAAGACTACGTGGACGAGGTGATCACCGTATCCACCGACGAAATCTGCGCCGCCATCAAGGATGTGTTCGAGGACACCCGCTCCATTGCCGAGCCGGCCGGTGCCCTGGGTGTGGCGGGCATCAAGAAGTACATCGAGCGGGAGAAAGTGGAGGGCGAAAACCTGATTGCCACCCTCAGCGGTGCCAACATGAACTTTGACCGCCTTCGCTACATTTCCGAGCGTACGGAAGTGGGCGAGAAGCGCGAGGCAATCCTGGCAGTGACCATCCCGGAAAAGCCGGGTGCCTTCAAAACCTTTATCAACGCCCTGCACAAGCGCAGCATCACCGAATTTAATTACCGCTACGCGGACGCCACCAATGCCACCATTTTCGTGGGCATCCAGATCGCAGCGGGCGGCCACGGCCGTGAAGACCTGGTGCAGGATCTGCGGGAGAACGGCTATTCGGTCGTCGATCTGACTGACAGCGATCTGGCCAAGCAGCACATTCGCCACATGGTGGGCGGTCATGCGCCGACTATCACCAACGAAAAAGTGTTCCAGTTCGAATTCCCGGAGCGCCCGGGGGCGTTGCTGAAGTTCCTGATGTCGCTGGGTACCCGCTGGAATATCTCCATGTTCCATTACCGCAACCACGGGGCGGCCTACAGCCGCGTTCTGCTGGGAGCCCAGGTAGATGACGATGAAGTTCAGGACTTCGAGAAGATGCTCGATAAGGTCGGTTTCCGCTATGAAAACATGACGGATAACGAGGCCTATCAGCTGTTTCTTGGGCAAGGAAATGCCCGATCGAATTAACGCAGAGTAGGCCAGGGTCTGGTGGAGCTTTCCAAAACTGTGCGGAGCCATGGATGGCGGAGCCAAGCGTACATGGAGGTATTTACAGCGTGTTTTGGAAAGCTCCACCAGACCCTGGCCGGTCGCCGCACACAAAGCTTACTGAATTTTAATCTGTCAAAAATTGTAAAAGCGCAGATAGGTGTTAGTCTTTCTTCTGATTCTTGAAGTCAAGAATAGTTGACTGATTTCCCGACACTTTTAAAGCGCATTTTGAGGAACTGAAGCCATGGGCGGCAAGCCTGACATCATCAAAGCCATTGTGCTGATTTTTGCCATCGGCCTTGTGATTACTGGTTTCACATCCATCCACGCCTCTGAAGACAAAGACGCAAGAGCGGCCAATCTGGTCGGCTCCGTTCAGGTCATGAATCAGCCGCTGAACCGGTAACGTCGCTTATCGGTCACCACGCTGTGAAGGGGCACATCCCAGGGCTCTATTGGCAGCTTCTTAACCTTCTGGAAATCATGGGCGAGGCCAATCAGCTTCGGCGCCAGCCTTGGTCGTATCCGGCTGAAGGCGAACGTCCTGTCATAGAAGCCCCCACCCATTCCCAGTCTTCCGCCCTGTTCGTCAAATCCCACTAACGGAAACAGCACGGCATCCAATGCCCAGGCCGGGCGTCGCAGGCCTTTGCTGAACGCCGGCTCGGGTATGCCAAACCGGTTCGCAGTGAGCTCCACGCCGTGGTAATAGGGGCTGAAAACCAGCCTGCCTTCATGGATCGGATGCAGTACCGGGAGGTAGAAACGGATGCCTTTGCGGCGGGCAATATCCAGGTAGACGTGGGGATCAATCTCGCCGTCATTGGGCAGGTAAATGGCAATATGGCGGGCGCGGTGAAGGTCCGGATTCCTCAGCAGGTTGAGTGCGAGATACTCGGCGGCCTGCTGCTGTTGCTCGAAGCTCAGCGCACGGCGATGATGTCGCAGGTGCTTGCGAAGTTCACTGCGTGAGAAGGTGTCAGGATGGGTCTGGAACGGTTGAGGCTCGATAAACTGGCTCAAAATAAAGCTTCCCGGGCTGCCGTTATCGGATGTGGCCCTTGAACCCAGAGTTCAAGGTCGGTGGCCGCTGTGACATATTAGGCTTTCCCCTGTCGGGGACGTGCTCACAATGCCCTGAAGTAGCCACCTGGGTAGTGCGCATCGGCTCGAGGACGTATCCGACTATCCCGAACAGCCCAGGAAGTTGATTCCATTATACGGGCAGTGGCGGGGCCGATTGCAACACCTGTCTCCGATTCTCTGCCGATTCAACGGCCCGAGCCGTCACCCAGGGCACCGTCGAGTTTACTGTCCATGGCACGCAGCAGCGTGCTGGTGGCGTCCGACATGGTGTCCCGCTCGAGCAGTTCGTGGGTAATGTTCAGAGCTGCCATAACGGCAATGCGCTCGGTGCCGAACACCTTGCCGCTGGCACGGATTTCGCGCATTTTGCTGTCCAGGTGGCGGGCAGCCCGCAGCAGTGCTTCCTGCTCTTCTTCCGGGCACGCGACCAGGTATTCCTTGTCGAGGATCTTCACCTCAACCGTGGTGGATTGCTGTGCCATCAGTGATGCTCCAGGGCCCGAAGGCGGCTGATCATAGCTTCGATCTTGTGCTTTGCGTGATCGTTCTTCTGCACCAGCTGGGCCCGTTCCCGGTTCCAGTCATCTTGCAGCTCCCGCAATGTGGCGTTGTCCCGCTCAAGTTTCTGACAGCGCTCAATCAGCCTGTCCAGCTTGTCCGCTAATGCCTGTACTTCGGACTGTTCCATGACGTGCCCAGCAGTGGTTTGAGGTAATTGCAACTAACTATAAGTGTGGACGCTAAGTCGGTCAATTTACAGGCTTGTCATTGCGTTCCCTGCGTGATGCGCATCACTGATCCGCGGGTTCGCCAAAGCCCAGCCGTCGGCTCTGGCGCCAGGTGCTGAAGGCCGGTATCAGCCCCACGATGAAGGCTGCGATTGGCACCGAGACAAGCAATGCCCATTCCTCGGAAGTCAGCGGACGCAGCGCGATCTGCAGGCCATAGTTGGCCAGCAGCCATGGGCTTGCCAGTGAGACGCCTGCCATGCCAATGGCAAGGGCCAGCACGCAGGCCGCGACAGCAAGGGCGACACATTCAATGATATATAGCGAGGCGATCAGCGCTGGAGAGGCACCGGTAGCTCTGAGTACGGCAATTTCGTGGGCCCGTTGCGCCTGTATGGTTAACAGAACAGCGATGAGTCCAATCAGGCTGGTAATCACGACGAATACGGTGATGCCCAGCAACGCCCGCTCGAACTGGCCCATCAGCCGCCAGAGCTCGCTCAGCGCAACGCCAGGTAGTATGGCTGACAGCGGCTCACCGGCGAACTGGTTGATTTCCCGTTGTATCCGGAAGGTCAGCACCTGTCTTTCGATGCCGATAAACGCGGCGGTAATGGCATCGGGGGTGAAATCACGGCCTTCCGCCTGCTCCCGGGTAATTGTCCGGCCCGGAATGGCGACCCCGGATTCCCAGCCCACGTGCATGGCATCGATGCCATCCAGACCAATGTAAACCGCCTGGTCCACCGGCGTGCCGGTGGGCGCCAGTATGCCGGTAACCGTAAACGGCGTGTCTTCATGGTTGGAGAAGCTGGTTCTGCCGCCACCATGGGACAGTATGATTTCTTCGCCCACCTGATGAGCCAGCGACCGTGCTACGCCTGCGCCCAACACAACATCAAAGACCCCTTCAAACCACTGGCCCTCTGCCAGTTCAAGCGGCAGATCCCGGCCGTAACGGAAGTGCTTCAGAAAGTTCTCGTCGGTAGCGACCACTCGATTGCCGCGGTAGCTGTCTCCCAGGGAAATCGGAATCAGCCACTCGAGGCGAGAATCATCCTTCAGGCTCTGGTAGGTAGACCAGCGAATGTTGTTGGTGGCATCGCCAATATGAAACACGGTGTACAGCAGCAGGTTTAGCTGACCGCTGCGGGCGCCGACGATCAGGTCGGTGCCACTGATGGTGCTGGTGAAAGACTGTTTGACTTCGGTACGTAGGTACTGGATGCCCAGTAGCAAGGAAACACTCAGGGTAAGCGTCAGGCACACCAGGGCCAGTACCTTTTTCCGGTGCCACAGGCTGGCCAGGGCCAGTGTCAAAGCAAGGCGTGCTTTCATGTCCGGTTACCCCGTAGTTCCAGCTGATTACCGAAATGGCGGGCGAGGGACTGGTCGTGACTGACGAACAGCACGGAGGTGTTATGCCGGTGGGCAAGGTGCAGAAGCAGTTCCAGAAACCGGTCACGGTTGTCAGCATCCAGCGCTGAGGTGGGCTCGTCCGCGAGAATCAGACCCGGCGCGCCAATCAGTGCCCGGGCGGCTGCGATCCGCTGTTGCTGGCCAATGCTCAGCCTGGTGACTTTTCGCTGCCAGTGATCTTCGGGGATCGACAGGGCGGCAAGCAATCTCTCAGCTTCCTCTGCGACCGTCGGTTCGGTGTGCTGTTTGCGCAGTTCAGACAATCCGCAGGGTAAGGTGACGTTGGCTCGGGTCGTCAGGTAAGGCACCAGATTGAACTGCTGGAAGATAACACCCAGATGGTCGGCGCGGAATTGGTCCCGGGCGCCGGCGCCGAGCCGGTGAATGTCGGTATCCAGTATCCGCACTGAGCCGGCGTGGGGCCGAAGCATGCCCGCCAGGAGACTCAGGAGTGTGCTTTTGCCGCTGCCGCTGGGGCCGTGTAGAAACAGGTGCTCGCCGCGCTTGAGGTTGATATCCGGAAAACTGAGGGGTGCCTGTGCCGGGTCCCAGGAAAACACAAGCCCGCTGACGTCAATCGCGGTTGACGTACTTCGGGAACTGTTGCTGGTTGAGTCTGTCTTGCTGGTCATGTTGGTTGCTGTCTGCCCGGTGTATGATGGCGGTTTCCCAGTTTCCGTATCAGGAGTTTGTGGTCCAATGATGTTTGCCCCGGCGCGTTCGCGCTTTGCGCTGCCCTCTATCACTGCGCTTGTCCTGGCGCTCTTGCTCCCGGCAGCCAGTCAGGCCGAAACCAGGGAAATCGACTGGCTCGAGCTGATGCCTGCCGAGGACCTGGCGCTGCTGGAGAATATGCCAGAGATTGAACACGAGGGCGATGGCCCGCCGCTGCTGCCGGACGAGATCATGACCGGCCGGGTTGTGCCGGAAATGGGCGACGTGGAGGGGCGCATCCCCGGCTTCGTGGTGCCCCTGAAAACAACCGAGGACATGCGCATCCTGGAGTTCTTCCTGGTGCCTTACTACGGCGCCTGTATTCATGTGCCGCCACCACCGCCGAACCAGATCATTCACGTGAAGTACAAGGAAGGTTTCACCCTTGAGGCCCTGTACGATCCGGTCTGGATCGAAGGCAAGCTGGTGATAGACCGCACCGAAAATGACATTGGCACCTCGTCCTATTCGATGGTTGCAACGAATGTTGAGCCCTATACGGAGTAGGGCTCGCAAAACTCTGTCCTCTGCCTTATTGGCCCTTCAGGCTGAAACTGCTTTCTGGCTGTTCGAGGCGCGTTGATCCCTGACCTCCTGACCACACCCACTGGACACCGAGATCTTCAATCTCGGGAAAGCGCTCGGTGAGGGGAATCAGCAGCGCTTCTGCGGATGCCAGTCCGGTGCAATTCAGAACCTGGGTCACTTCGAAATCCGAGTGGCCGTATCCTTCCGAATGCTCGTGTTCGTTATGCTCGTGGTGGTCGTGTCCATTACTGTTATGGCCATGGTCGTGTTGGTCGCCAGACCCATCACCAGCCTCATGATAAACCTCAGCGCTCGCCACCTTGCAGCTGGCATCTGGCGTGTTGATCAGCGGTGTGCGCTCGAGCCATTCTTCGGTTTCCTTGACCAGGGCTTTCTGGTCGTCTGTCTGGGCGCGGTGTTCGAATCCGAGCAGGTTGTAGGCGGGCGACGTGAAAATCAGATCGATCTGATTGCCATCCAGTGCTACCTGCAGTTCGGCATGACCATGTTGGTGAGCTCCCGGATTGTCGCTGGCATTCGCGCTAAGGGCCATCAAAGCACTGCTGGTAGCCAGAAATACGGCGTTGAGTTTTGATCGCTTCATGGCAGGAAGTTCCACGTTAAGTGATATGTTATAACATATTGTTCTCTCGCCGGTTAAAAATCAACAGGCAGTGCCTTGAGGGCGCCTGAATGCTAAAGTAGGCGTCTAATCCACCAACACAGGATTCGCCTGTTTCATGTCAGAAACCGACACTTCCGGTGCTGCCCGCGCCGCAGAATTCGAGCGCTGGGCCAACGTTTTTACCGCTCACAAGGCATTCAGCCACCCATCCGAATTGCACGGTGCGCTTTGTGGTCGCCTGGCGGCCGGATCCCGTATCAATGAGCCGGAGTGGCTGGCCATGGTATGTGAGCACATGGGCCTGGCTGAAGACGCAGTCGAGGAGTCTGACGATCTCGCTCCGTTCATGAACAGGGCCTACGAGCAGACCCTGGAGCTCTTGAAATCAGCAGACATGAGTTTCCATCCTTTGTTACCGGATGACGACTACGCCATTGAGCAGCGCCTTGAGGCCCTGGTTTCCTGGGTGCGTGGGTTTCTCGAAGGCATGGCATTGTCAGCGGGTGAATCGCTGGGCCAGGCACCGGATGAGATCCGGGAGCTGATCGAGGATATGGTCGCCATCAGTCAGTTGTCCGATGAGGAAGAAGCGGACGACGAAAGCGAGCAGCAGTTGCTGGAGATTACCGAGTACATCCGGCTGGGGGCGCTTGCCGTCTTTACCGAATTCAACGCCCCCGAACCGCCGAAGTCTGATTCGCCGACCCTGCACTGAGCAGGGTCCTGATTGCAGGAGAGACTATGAACTCCATGATCCCCGTGAAGGAGTTTGCCGAGCGCCGTCGAAAGCTGATGGAGCGCATGGCGCCAGACAGCATTGCGATTATTCCGGCCGCCCCGGAGCGCGTTCGCAATCGCGATGTGCTGCACCCGTTCCGCCAGGACAGTGATTTTCATTACCTGTCCGGTTTTGGCGAGCCGGAGGCCGTGCTGGCCCTGATCCCCGGCCGTGAACACGGGGAATCGGTTCTGTTCTGCAAAGAGCGTGATCCTCAGAAGGAACTCTGGGACGGTTTCCTGGTGGGCCCGGAAGGCGCCATTGAACGCTACGGCCTGGACGATGCGTTCCCGATCGCCGACATCGACGACATACTCCCGGGCATGATCGAGGGGCGCAGCCGGGTCTATTATCCCCTGGGCAAGGACGATCATTTTGACGCCCGGGTGATGGACTGGGTAAAGATGATTCGCAGCAAGGTTCGCAGCGGCGCCCATCCGCCCGGCGAATTCGTGGCCCTGGAGCACCTGCTTCATGACCTGCGGCTCTACAAGAGCGCCAACGAGATCAAGATTATGGCCAAGGCGGGCCAGATCAGCGCCGAAGCCCACTGCCGCGCCATGAAGCGGGCCCGCAAGGGTGGCTTCGAGTACAACCTCGAGGCCGAGCTTATCCACACGTTTATGGAGCACGGCGCCCGGTCAACGGCCTACCCGTCGATTGTGGGCGGAGGCGCCAATGGCTGCATCCTGCATTACATCGAGAACAGCGCACCGCTGAAAGACGGCGATCTGGTGCTGATTGATGCCGGCTGTGAATACCAGTGCTACGCCTCCGACATTACCCGCACTTTCCCGGTCAGCGGAAAGTTCAGCAACGAGCAGCGGGCGTTGTATGAGGTGGTGTTGGCGGCCCAGTATCGGGCCATTGAGGCTGTGTCGCCGGAAAACCACTGGAACCGGCCCCATGAAGCGGCACTGGAAGTGCTGACCCAGGGCCTGATCGATCTCGGGTTGTTGTCTGGCACCCTCGAAGACGCCATTGCCAATGAAGCCTACAAACCCTTCTTCATGCACCGCACCGGCCACTGGTTGGGCCTGGATGTGCATGATGTCGGCGATTACAAGGTCGGTGATGCCTGGCGCCAGCTGGAGCCGGGCATGGTCCTGACGGTTGAACCCGGGCTGTATATTGCGCCGGATAACACCGATGTGGATGAGAAGTGGCGTGGCATTGGTATTCGTATCGAAGACGACGTTGTGGTGACCAAAGACGGCTGTCGGGTCCTGACCGAAGCGGTGCCGAAAACCATTGCCGAAATCGAAGCCCTGATGGCGGACTGACACCCTGTGACCAAGCCCGATACCGATCTGATCATTGCCGGTGGTGGCCTTGCCGGAGCAACCCTCGCCCTGGCGCTGGCCCGGATGGTGCCGTCGCTGCACGTGACCGTAGTCGAGGCCTTTCCGCTATCTCCCGATGCCCTGCCGGACGGTTACCAGCCCAGCTACGACGCACGTTCCACTGCTCTGGCGTGGGGCTCCCGGCTGATTTTTGAAGAGCTTGGGCTGTGGCATCGTCTCGCCGAGCATGCCACGCCCATTGAGCATATCCATGTGTCGGATCGGGGGCATTTCGGCGCCACCCGGTTGCATGCCGCCGAGCATGGTCAGCAGGCCCTTGGTTATGTAGCTGACAACCGCTGGATGGGGTTGTGCCTGATGCGTGAGTTGCTGGAGACCAACGTCCAGTGGCGCGCGCCGGCAGAGGTGACTGATATGACGCCCATTCCCGGCGGCGTTCGGGTCCGGCTGTCGGAGGATGGCGAAGATGCCCCGGAACTGACGGCTCGCTGCCTGGTGGTGGCGGATGGCGGTCGCTCCGGACTGCGTGAGAAGCTTGGCTTCAGGCCGGATCGTCACAGCTATGGCCAGAATGCCCTGATCGCCAATGTCTCCACAAGTGACAGCCACGGTTTCACTGCCTTTGAACGATTCACCGATGCCGGCCCCATGGCGCTTTTGCCCCATGGTTCTCCCACGCGTGCAGGGCACCAGTCGGCACTGGTCTGGACCTTATCCGATGAAGCCCTGCAGGAGGTTCTCGAGCTTCCCGACCAGGAGAAATGTCGCTGGCTCCAGGACCGGTTTGGCTGGCGTCTTGGCCGGTTTACCCGCATCGGTACCTGTCACCATTATCCGCTGACCCTGACCACGGTGGACGAGCCGGTGCGGCCCGGGGTTGCACTGGTGGGCAATGCCGCCCACGCCCTGCATCCGGTCGCAGGCCAGGGATTCAATCTGGCCCTGCGAGGGCTGATGACTCTGGTGGAGCAGTTCCGGTTGGCGGAAGAGCAGGGCAGGTCCATCGGGGATCTCGAGGTCCTCAAACGCTACCAGGCTCTGCATCGCCAGGATTGGCAACAGACGGTACGCTTCTCGGATTCTCTTGTACGCCTGTTCGGACACTCCATGTTGCCGGTAACTGCTGCCCGCGATGCCGGTCTGGTGGGTCTTGATCTGTTGCCCGGGGCCAAGCGCTGGTTTGCGCGCAAGGCGATGGGCCTGGGAGGGCGCCGGGCGGTGATTGACCGGCCTGGAAATCTGGGCCGGGAGGCGCCTGGCCATGAGTGAAGTGAAAACCTTCGATATTCTGGTGGCCGGCGGTGGCATGATCGGATCCGCCCTGGCTCTCGGGCTTTCGCGGCAGGGCTGGCAGGTGGCGCTGGTGGAGGGCTCCGATCACGAAACCCTGGTCAGGGCACCGGAGCCTGCCGCCACCGTTGTCGATTTCGAGCCTCGGGTCAGTGCCATTTCGGTGGCGAGCCAACGCTTGCTGGAGCAGCTCGGAGTCTGGTCCGAGGTGACCGCCGGTCGACACTGTCCTTATCAGACCATGACAGTCTGGGATGGTGATGGTACTGGGCGAATACAGTTTGAAGCTGCCGAGCTTCAGGCACGGGCCCTTGGGACGATCTTCGAAAACCGCAGTATTGTGCGGGCATTGTTCGGCGCCCTGGAGCAAAGCCCGGTTGAGCTGATCGAGGGCGCAAGGATTACCGGCTGCAGGCGGTCCTCAGGGAGTTACGCCCTTGAGCTGGAGGATGGCCAATCCCTGTCGGCCGGATTGGTCGTGGGGTGTGACGGTGCCAATTCCCGTTTGCGTCAGTGGGTAGGTTTGCCAACCCGCGAATGGGACTACGACCAACAGGCCATCGTGTGCACGGTGCAAACCAGTCAGAGCCATCGCTTTACCGCCTGGCAACGGTTTTCAATGACTGGGCCGCTGGCGTTCCTGCCTTTGCTGCCCGAATCGGGCAGTGAGCATTTCTGCTCCATTGTCTGGTCCCAGGATACCGACGAAGCCAGGCGCCTGATGGCACTGGGGGACACAGAATTTGCGGCCGAGCTTGAGCAGGCGATCGAGCGCGAGCTTGGATCGGTTCAGGCAGTCTCCAAAAGGTTTGCTTTTCCGCTTCGCCAGCGCCACGCGAAAGACTACATTGCGCCCGGTTTCGCACTGGTCGGCGACGCAGCCCATACCATTCACCCGCTGGCGGGGCAGGGTGCCAATCTGGGTTTCGGCGATGTACGCACTCTGTTGGACGAGCTTTCGCGGGCAAGGAAGGCAGGCCTGGGGCCAGCGGATGAACTGGTTCTGGCGCGCTATCAGCGCCGGAGGAAAGGTGAAAACCTGACCATGATGGCGGCCATGGAGGGGTTCAAGCAGCTGTTTGGTCGTGATGAGTTGCCGGTGCGCTGGCTGCGCAACACCGGTTTGCGCTGGCTCAATCAGCTGGGCCCGGTGAAAAACCGCATTGCGGCCGAGGCCATGGGGCTTAACGGTTGAACAGAAAAGGAATTTTGTAATGGCAGGAAGCAGTCTTCTGGTTCTGATCGACGACATCGCCACGGTGCTGGACGATGTCGCCCTGATGACCAAAACCGCCACCAAGAAGACGGCGGGTGTTCTGGGTGACGATCTGGCACTCAATGCCCAACAGGTAACTGGCGTGAAACCTGCGCGGGAGTTACCCGTGGTCTGGGCTGTAGCCAGGGGGTCGATGATCAACAAGGCCATCCTGGTGCCGGCGGCCCTTGCGATCAGTTTTTTCATGCCCTGGCTGGTCACGCCGTTGTTGATGCTTGGCGGTGCCTTCCTGTGTTTCGAGGGTTTCGAGAAACTGGTCCACAAGTTTCTGCATCGGGAGGAAGATCAGAAGCGCAAAGGGCAGCTGCGTGAAGCCCTGAAGAATCCGGAAACCGACCTTCGGGCGATCGAGAAAGACAAGATCAAGGGCGCCATCCGTACCGATTTCATTCTGTCTGCGGAGATTATTGCCATCACGCTGGGCACCGTAACAACCCAGACGATCGGCATGCAGTTCATGGTGCTGGCGGTGGTTGCCATCATGATCACAGTCTTTGTGTACGGCCTGGTGGCAGGGATCGTCAAGCTGGACGACGGCGGTCTCTACCTCAGTCAGCAGGACAACCCCGTGCTCCAGAAGCTGGGCGCAAGCATTCTATGGCTGGCCCCCTATCTGATGAAGGCGCTCTCCATTCTCGGCACCCTGGCGATGTTCCTGGTGGGTGGTGGCATTCTCACCCACGGGTTCACGCCGGTCTACGACGCCATTCATCACTTTGCCGAGGGATTCAGTGGTGTGGTTGGTGCTCTCGTGCCGACGATAGCCAACGGCCTGTTCGGGGTGTTGGCCGGGGCGTTACTGGTGGCCATGATTACGCCACTGGCCCGGTGGTGGCAGGCTGCTAGAGACAGGCGTCGAACAGCCGGCTAACCAGCACTGGTACCGCAGTTTCCACCCTCAGGATGCGGGGGCCGAGGTGGACACCCTGGCAACCGGCGTCTTCGAGTTTGCCTACTTCGTAATCTGTAAAACCACCCTCGGGGCCAATGCAGAGTACCGTCGGCTGATTAAGATGCGTCGGGCAGGGTGTGCTCGTGCCGGGGTGTGCTACCAGGGCTTTTCTGCCTGCCACCAGCGACGGAAGCTCGTCTTCCACAAAGGGTTTGAACAGCTTGCGGATCTGCACCCGGGGCATCAGGGTGTCTTTGGACTGCTCAAGCCCCAGGGTGAGGTTTTCCCGCACTTGCTGGTCTGACAGCCACGGTGTTTGCCAGAAGCTTTTTTCCACCTTGTAGCTGTTGATCAACCACAGGTCTTTCACGCCAAGTGCGGCGCAGGTCTGCAGTATCCGGCGGAACATCTTCGGTCGGGGCATCGCCAGAACCAGGGTGAGCGGCAGTGGTGCAGGGGGAGGCTGGTCCAGGGTTACCTGGAGTTCCGCCTCGGTATCGGTTAGTCGGACGACTACTCCGGTGCCTATTTGGCCGCCCTCGCGGCCCACCGGCACTGTATCGCCAGCAACGATTTTGATCACCGAGTGCAGGTGAGCCAGACGCCGGCCGCGTAATACGGCCCGGTCAGGCGCTATGAAATCCTCATCAAACAGTAACGCCAGATTCATTCGCCGGCAGGCTCATCGCTGTCCACGTCTGCCACTTCCCGTTTTGCCAGTCGCCCGAACAGGATGCCGACCTCGAACAGGATCCACATGGGAACAGCCAACAGCGTCTGGGAGATGATGTCAGGCGGGGTCAGCAGCATGCCGATGATAAAGCAGCCAACCACCACATAGGGGCGCTTGGCCGCCAAATCCGCTGGCGTGGTGGCCCCGGTGAGGATTAACAGCACGGTGGCGATCGGAATCTCGAAGGCCACACCGAAGGCGAAGAACATCTTGAGCACGAAATTGAGATAGCTGGTGATGTCCGGCAATTCGACGATGCCTTCCGGACCGATCGCGGTAAAGAAGCCGAACACCAGGGGGAATACAACAAAATAGGCGAATGCCGCGCCGGCATAGAACAGGATTACCGAGGTAAACAGCAGAGGAAAGGCCAGCCGCTTCTCGTGGGCATAGAGGCCCGGTGCAATAAAACTCCAGAGCTGGTAAAGAATGATCGGGATGGCGGCGAACACCGCCAGTACCAGCGCCAGCTTCAACGGCGCGAAGAAGGGCGAGGTCACATCCGTTGCGATCATGGTCTGGCCAACCGGCAACAGGGAGCGGATCGGTTCAGACAGGAACAGGTAGAGCTCGTTGGCAAACGGATAGATGGCAGCGAAGCACACCAGCACCGCTAAAACCATCTTCAGGAGGCGGTTGCGCAGTTCGAGCAGGTGCTCGATCAGAGGCATTTCCTGGTGTTCCGGAGGCATCTGGTTGCCGTCGGGTTTTGCATTCATGAACGGTTATCCGGCGGACTTTGCGGGGTTTCGTTTTTGGGTTGGTCGTTCCCGGCAGAGCCTGTATCCGGCGTCTGCGGAGCGTCGCTGGTACCAGCCTGCTCCCGGTCAGAAGACTCGGAGGGCTTTGGCTGGCCAGACACACGTCGTGTCGCCGGCGCGGGCCTTGGCTTCTGGGTTTCGTTATCGGGCAGGATCATGTGCTCGTACTTTTTAGCCTCGTCGAGGGCGCCACGCACGGTTTTCTGCACATCATCCAGACCAACATCGCCTGCCTTGCGAAGCTCTTCGCGGAGCTCATCGGCTTTCAATTGCCGGTCCAGTTCCGAGGTGAACTGGCTGACCATACGTCGCGCGCCACCCACCCAGCGGCCCGCAGCACGGGCAGCCGTGGGCAGGCGCTCGGGGCCGAGTACCAACAGCGCTATGACGCCGCAGATCAGCAGCTCAAGAAAGCCGATATCGAACATTCAGCCTGGTCTCAGCTGTGGGACTTGTCCCGGGGCTTGTCTTCGGCCGCGGCCTGTTGTTGCGGCTGCTCGTTTTCCTTGCCTTCCAGGGATTCCTGGTTCTCGGCCTTGGAGTCCTCATCGTTCATGGACTTCTTGAAGCCGCGGATGGCGCCACCCAGATCGCTGCCGATGTTGCGCAGTTTCTTGGTTCCAAACAACAGAATGACAATGCCGAGTACGATAAGTAATTGCCAGATGCTGATACCCATTACGGGGTCCTCGTTTTAATGTTTCTGTTCAATGACATTGTACGTTACCAGAACGGTTACGCGGAAACCCCTTTAGAGGTATTACCGCTCACTTTTCCCGTGACGCTTTTTCTTCCAGGCCTGACAGGTCGAACCGGCTGGCCAGCTCATCCAGGATGTCCTTCGGGCCAAGGCCCAGTCGGGACAACATCACCAAGCTGTGGAACCACAGGTCGGCTGTTTCATAAACCACATCCCGAGTTTCACCGGAGTGTTCTGCGTCCTTGGCGGCCAGCAGGGTTTCGGTGCACTCTTCCCCGACTTTCTCCAGAATCTTGTTCAGACCCTTGGCGTGGAGACTGGCTACATAGGAGGTTTCCGGGTCTGCCTCTTTCCTGGCCTCCAGAACCCGCGCCAGGTTTTCCAGTACATCGCTCACTGTCCGTGCTCCTCAGTTGCTGCCGTAAATAGTGCCGGGGTCCTTGATCACCGGGTCAACGCTGACCCACTGACCATCTTCCAGGGTCCGGTAGAAGCAGCTGCGCCTGCCAGTATGGCAAGCGATGCCGCCCTTTTGTTCCACCTTCAGCAGGATGACGTCCTCGTCGCAGTCCAGTCGAATGTCCCGAATGACCTGCTGGTGTCCTGAGGTTTCCCCCTTGCGCCAGAGCTTGCCTCGAGAGCGGGACCAGTAAATGGCCTGGCCTTCTTCGGCGGTCAGCCTGAGCGATTCCCGGTTCATCCAGGCCATCATCAGGATATCGCCGGTTTCGGCATCCTGGGCGATGGCTGGCACCAAGCCGTCCTCTGTCCAGCGAATGGCATCCAGCCAGTCAGGGGTCTCGACGTTATCCGAGCTATTTTGCATTTTTGTGAATCCTGAAATCTTTGTCGGTTATCGGCTGCCGCGGAGCATGAGTCCACCGGCAATTGCAAACAGGGCCCAGCTCCAGGTGGGCACGCTTTCAAGCCATTGCTGGCCCTCAGGCTGGGTGCCCAGAATGCCTCCGGCAACCAGAAGTACCGCCAGTGTAACCCGCCGCCAGCGCCGCTCGGTGCGAACCTGCTGCTCACGGAGCAACTCCAGTGTAGCCTGGTTCTGCGGCTCGGTGGGCCCGGCCTGCCGCAGCTGGAGGAGGGCGTCGTGCACCAGTTGCGGCATTTCTGGCGACTGTTCCAGCCAGGACGGAAGGTGGGACTGCAGCGACTTGATCAACCCCGACGGCCCAATCCGTTTGCGCATCCATGTTTCAAGGTACGGTTGTGCGGTACTCCACAAATCCAGATCCGGATAGAGCTGTCGACCCAGGCCCTCAACGTTCAACAGGGTTTTCTGCAGCAGAACAAGCTGGGGTTGCACCTCCATGTTGAATCGCCTCGCTGTCTGGAACAGGCGCAAAAGGAAGTGACCAAAGGAGATGTCCTTCAACGGCTTCTCGAAAATCGGTTCACAGACAGTACGAATGGCCGCTTCAAACTGGTTCACCGGGGTATCCGGTGGTACCCAGCCAGACTGGATATGCAACTGCGCAACCTGCCGGTAGTCACGACGGAAAAATGCCAGAAGGTTGCGGGCGAGATAGCTCTGGTCGTCCGGTGCCAGGGTGCCAACGATGCCGAAATCGATGGCGATATATCGAGGATCCGAGGGGTTGGAGGTATCCACGAAGATGTTGCCCGGGTGCATGTCGGCGTGAAAGAAGCTGTCCCGGAACACCTGGGTAAAGAAGATCTCCACGCCTTTTTCGGCCAGCACCTTCATATCGACGCCGGCGGCTTTCAGGGCGGCGGTATCGGCAATGGGGATGCCGTGAATCCGCTCCATCACCAGCACGGATTTGCGGGTGTAGTCCCAGTCGATAAACGGGATATAGATCAGGGAGGAGTTCTCGAAATTCCGGCGCAGCTGGCTTGCGTTGGCGGCTTCACGCTGCAGGTCCAGTTCGTCGTGAATGGTGGAATCGTAGTCGGCAACCACTTCCACCGGGTGCAGGCGTTTGCCCTCGGACCAGTATTTTTCCAGCAGGCCGGCCATAAGGTACATCAGGGCAAGGTCCTGGCGAATCACCCTTTCGATACCCGGGCGCAGTACCTTTACCACTACTTTCTGGCCGTTGGGCAGGGTGGCTGCATGCACCTGGGCAACCGAGGCGGAGGCCAGCGGGTCCGGGCTGAATTCGGCAAACAGGTCCGACACCGGGGCGCCCAGCGAGGTTTCGATAATGCCCCGGGCCTCATCGCTCGGAAACGGCGGCACACGGTCCTGAAGGTTTTTCAGGGATTCGGCCATGTCATCCGGCAACAGATCCCGTCGGGTCGAGAGTATCTGGCCGAACTTTACAAACACGGGGCCCAGCTCCTCGAGGGCCAGCCGCAGTCGATCACCCCTGTCCAGTTTGGGTTTGGGGAACAGATGCCATGGCGCAAGCAGGAAGAACACCTTCAGGGGCGCTGGCAGTTCCGCGATGGGCAGGAACGTGTCCAGCCGGTAGCGGCAAAATACCCAGGCAATTCGAAACAGGCGTTGCAGGCGGGTCACAGGTTCTCCGGTTCGTCAGTCTTGCCGCGGTTCTCAACCAGGTTCAGTCGGGCTTCCAGTCTTTCGGTGCGCAGATTCAGTTCGTCGATATCCTCGAACGTGGCTTCCAGTTCCCGTCGCCCGGGCAAGGCACGACTTTCTTCATGCACATATTCTTCGATGTTGGCATTCAGCGACTGAAAGGCCTGCCGGCTCCACCGGATGGCGCTGCGAATGCGTTTGCCCAGAAAGTGCGCGGGGACATCACCGATGTGCTGGGCCATGGCGGCTTCCCAGTCCGGCTCAAGCTGGTTCAGTGCGCGCTGCAGCTGGTGAGCCAGCGCTGTATCGCCCGTCACTTCCAGGCGGCCGTCGGCAAAGACCCGATCATCACCGGTGGCCAGTGCCGCAAAGGCGATGGGTTTGCCGGTGATCTCAAGAGCCGGTTGGTCCACAGGTTGGCTGCCCACCCGGATACGTTCTCCGGCCCTATCCAGCGTGTAGGTCAGGGGAACCGGATCGGTGACATTAAACTGCACCGGGCCCGCCAATGCTTCCATCAGGGCACGATGCCCCGCTGGATCCAGTTCCAGGGCCCGGTTCAGGGCACTTTCCAGGATCGCGGAGACAGCCGAAAGCAGGGTGGGGCCGGGAAACATCAGGGCTTGATTCCCACGTGCAGGGCAACAATGCCGCCGGTCATGTTGTAGTACTTGCAGTTCACCAGGCCGGCATCTTCCATCATGCCTTTCAGGGTGTCCTGGTCGGGATGCATGCGGATGGATTCGGCCAGGTACTTGTAGCTTTCGCTGTCGCCGGCGATCAGCTGACCCATCAGTGGCAGAGCGGAGAACGAGTAGGTGTCGTAGGCTTTGCTCAGCAACGGATTGGTGGGCTTGGAAAACTCCAGGATCATCAGCTTGCCACCGGGCTTGAGAACCCGGGTCATGTCACGCAGGGCCTGGTCCTTGTCGGTGACATTGCGCAGACCGAACGCGATGGAGACCGCATTGAAGTTGTTGTCCGGGAATGGCAGGTGCTCGGCATCCGCCTGTACGTACTCAATGTTGCCGGCGTAACCACGATCCGTCAGTCGGCTGCGGCCCACCTGGAGCATGGAAGCGTTAATGTCAGCCAGCACCACTTTGCCGGAGGGACCAACCAGGTCTGAAAACTTCATGGTGAGGTCGCCGGTGCCGCCGGCAATATCCAGTACCTGATGGCCGGGCCGTACCCCGGAAAGCTCAATGGTAAAGCGTTTCCAGAGCCGGTGGATCCCCATGGACATCAGGTCGTTCATGAGGTCGTATTTGCCCGCCACACTGTGGAATACCTCGGCCACCTGGCTCGCCTTCTGGCTTTTCGGTACATTGCGGAAGCCAAAGTGGGTGACGTCATCCTGGCCGTTATTGTTTGCGGCCTGGTTGGCTGGCGTTTGCTGCTCGCTCATGGGAGATGTCCTGTCAGAATCTGAACCCCGTATTCTAACCGCTGACGGGGTTGCTACAAGGGTGGCGGTGAGTTAAATAGCGCCCTAAACTGTAAATTCGTCCAAATCCGAGAGAAAACGTTTTCATGTCCGTCATTGATGTACACCGCCCGCATGCCCTGGATAAAGAACACGCCAGGGAGGCTGCCGAATCCCTGGCCAAAGACCTTTCCAGCCAGTTCGACGTGCATTACCAGTGGGAGGGCGATCACCTGAAATTCAAACGCAGTGGCGTCAAGGGGCACCTGAACATTACCCCGACGGATCTGCACATTCATCTGGAACTGGGCTTGATGTTGCGGCCCTTCAAATCCCGCATCGAGCAGGAAATCCACTCGCAGTTGGATCAGATCATCAAGGCCTGATTCGTTGCTGCGTGTCGGCTTAAAGATCGCCCGGCAGGCTGAACGGGTCCGGGTGATGGTTCAGAATGTTGCGCATTACCTGCTGTTCCCGGGACACCAGCCGGTCGATCAGTAGTTCCACATCGTCCATCTTGCGGAAGGCGGAGTAACCCCGGTGCAGGAAGCTGTGCAGATCGGTCAGATCGGCCATTTCCGCCGGGCTCCGGGTCATTGACAGCAGCCACCCCAGAGTGTGGTTGCGGACATAGCGATCAAGCTGCTGTCCTACCTCCGCTACCAGGGAGATCTGTCTTTCCCTCTGACTCAGCATCCGGCTCTGGCGGTAGACGGCACAATAGTCGTCAGTGTTAATTGAGTCGGCCCGGATGCCCTGTTGCTCTAACAGCTCGGCAAGTTCAAGGTCCAGCCGTTGGGTGATCAGGTTCAGCTCCACCAGCCCGGCAAACGTGTCCAGCAGATTATCCGGCAGCCACTTCACCATCTTCGGGAATACTCGATCAATATTGTCGTCCCGACGGGTCATGCCGGCAGGCGCGTACAGATCGGTCAACAGGAACTCCAGGCCGTGATGGTAGCCGGGGTGGTGGTAAAGGTCTTCATGGGTTGCCTTCAGCCGTTCCGCCTGCCAGTCGGCGAGGTGGAACGCATTCTCCACCAGTGGGTGCTCGGCTTTCAGACGCCTGAAATCATGGTAGTCCAACAGCAGTGTTTGCAGCCGGCGAGCGCTTTCTGTGCGGGCTTCGGTAGCGACAAGGCGCTCACGGTACATGGGCGATGGCTCCACTAAACCTCAGGAAAAGAGCGTAGTTTAGCGGAGCTGCGGTGGTCTTGCAGCAGGGCAATGCCCGGGCTAGCCCTGTGCGGTTGCGGGGAGCGTTTCGAACCCCGGGACCCATTCCTTGCTGTCCAGGGTGATGAAGTGGCTCGGTGCCTCGGTTTCGACGATTCGCATGGTGGTCGGACTCTGGCGGGCACTGGCAAGCATGGATGAGCGATCCAGGATGCGGTCTACCGCTGGAATCAGGAAGGTGCCGTGGCGCACGTGGCTGTAGACGCTGGTATCCGTTCGCGCCATCCAGTCCATGATGTTTTCGATGTTACGAACAATGGTCAGATGATCCTTGGTGGCAGAGAACAGTTTGCTGAGCAATTGCTTCTTGCGCGGGTTCATCTTGCCAAAGAAGGTCTGTCCGTAAGCAGACGAGGGCGCGCTGTTGATCAGACGAATCAGCCAGGGCCACATGCCATGGCTTACCGGCTCCAGAATGGTGGTCACCAGCGCCGAGAGTCGGCCGTCGGGAAGTACGGGCGCTTCAAGCACCACTTCAACGTCTTCATACAGGTCGGGCCATTGTTTGATGGCCTCGAGGATCACCGCCCCGCCCCGGGAGTGACCATGTACCCGGATGTTGTCAGTCGTGGGCAGGCTGGAAAGCGCCTGGTTGAGAATGCAGGCATCGTATTCGATGGTGCCTTCCAGGTGCTTGATCGGCACTTCCCAGTCCGGGGCCTCCGGCGTAACACCGTTCACCGGAATGTGGTAATTGCTGCAGGTGAGCAGAATTAGCTCAGTGGTGGGTGCTTCGTAGGCCTGGGTAAAGTAGCAGTGGTTTTCCAGAAAGCCGTGCACGCCGATCACGGTTTGTTCGGCCTTGCCACTGTGGTTGCGAACGGACACCGCGCCCTTGCCAACGCGATACACCCGCCCGGAGAACATTTCCGAGTAGGCGCTCTCAATCGGTTTTATCAGCTTGCGAACATGGCTCGCTTTCATAACTGCTCTCCCTTCCAGCACGGCAATGGCCTGTTATTGGAATTAGGGTGTGCTGGTAAGCCTTTTGTACCCCGATCAACTCGCTTTGTTACTGGCTCTGAGTGCAGAGTTTTTGATGTCTCAGGGCCAATCGATCACGGATCGGCAGCGTGTAATAACCATGGCACCAAGGCTTATAACCAGTATAGGACTGAACAGTTACTCACGTGTAATTTTTTGTAACAGCGTGCGCTGGTGCCGCATATGGAGCCGACGGGGCTTGTCTGGCACAATGCGGAGTTCGGTTTTTACTTACCTCCACCACTTTTCCAGGGACGTTCGGGTTTGAGTCACGAACAATCGCATCTCCTGCTACCTGCGGATTCGGCCTGGCTGGCCCTGGAACGCCCGGAAAACCCCATGACCATCACCGTGATGCTGCGGGTTGATGGTCTTACCGCACCCCGTTTCCGGGAGTTCCTCCGTGTGTACTGGATGGCCTGGGAGCGTTTCCGGTACATGCCGGTTAAGCGCTCGCCTGCCTGGTGGTGGGAGCCAGACCCCATGTTTGATGTCCGCCACCATCTTGACGTGGTGGTAGATCGTTTCACTCCAGAAAGCCTGCAGGAATGGGTGTCGGTGCGGTTGAACCAGCCTCTGCCCATGTATCGCCCACGCTGGAAATTCTGGCTGGCGCCCAATGCCGAGGGCGGGGCGGTGCTCCTGTTGCGTATTCATCACTGTTACGCCGATGGCCTGTCCTTGCTGGGGATTTTTGATCGCCTCTGTCCGCCTTCCCCCCAGCAGCATCCGGCCATCTACGGCGCACCCGAGACCGCGGAGCTGTCACGCTGGACCGCTGCGGCAAAGGTCTGGCTCGGTCAACTGATGGCCTCCGGGGATTCCCGGGAAGAACTCCATGACGGTGCAGGAGCCGATGAATCCGGTGGTAACCAGTGGCAGGATGCTGGCCGGCTGGTGGAGCGGGTTGCCCAGAACAGTCTCAAGCTGGTCCATGAATTTTCGGAATTTCTGGTGGAGCCGGAGGATTCAGACACCGACCTCCGGCGCCCGTTGCTCGGGCGCCGGCATTGTCGCTGGTCGGAACCTGTGCCTCTGGAACGTTTCCGGAGCATTGCCCGAATCACCAACGTGACCATCAACGATGTGTTGCTGAGTTGTGTAGCCGCGGCTGTGCGAACCCGCCTGGGCATTGAAGGCGAGGACCTCGATGAAGCCGTGCTGCATGCCGCCGTTCCGGTTGATATTCGCAGCCGCCTGCCGGAGGAGCTCAAGCCGGCTCCCGGTGCCCTGGGCAACTACTTCGGTACGGTGTTTGTGCCTCTGCCGGTGGATGGCGAAAGTCCCCTTGAGAGACTGTACCGGATCAAGCATGAAACCCGCCGCCTGAAGAAAAGCTGGCAGCCGGGCATTGCCTGGGGGCTGGCAGCAAGTGCGACTGTCGTACCGGAGCCCTGGCGGGAGCCCCTGGCCGAGGTGTTCTACCGCAAGGCCAGTGCCGTGGTGTCCAATGTGCCGGGCACCCCGGAGGCCCGTTACATTGCCGGTTGCCGGATTGCTGAGCAGATGTTCTGGGTTCCCCAGGCCGGCGACATCGGCCTGGGCATCAGCATTGTCAGCTACGCCGGCCAGGTACAGTTTGGCGTCGTGGCCGATGAGGCAGTAATGGCCGATCCCGAAGAGTTCCTCAACGACTGTCTGCAGGAACTGGCGCAGTTCCCCGGCGATTAACCCGCCGGGTCGTACTCCCAAAGTTTCATTTCCACTGCCTCCCAAATGAGCAGAAAACCTGCTCCCTGGAAGCATTTTCCCCCTCCCGTGCATCACCGACCATGGAATTCAGGCGACAGACCGCGCCTGGAGTGTCCGGATAACCCGGATCTCCGATCCCAGATTTCCAAAAACAACCGGGGGAACTATGAAAAACAATAACGTCAGAAAGTCAGGGTTAGCCATCGCCATGGCAGCAGCCATGGGCGCAAGCGCAGGGGCCAATGCCGCTGTCGAGCTGTATAACCAGGATGGCACCAGCTTTTCCGTGGATGGCTACTTCAACGCGTTCTACGTAAACCGCGACGACAAGCAGAACGACGTTCGGGATTCCCGCATCAAGATGGGCTTCCTGCCGAACACTATCGGTTTTAACTTCAGCAAGGACATGGGTGATCTGACCCTGGGGGGACGTTCTTCGTTCTGGACCACTATCAATGACAGCCTCGACACGCCCACTGATACTGCCATCGATGTGCGGCAGTTCTACGCTACGGTGGACGGCGATTTTGGCCAGGTGCTGATCGGTAAGGACTTCGGCCTGTACGCCCGATCCAATATCTTCCTGGACGAGATCCTGATGGGCTTCGGCTCTCCGGGCGTTGCCGGTGGCGTTTCCTTTGGCAATATCCGCGCTGGCTATCCGTACCCGACACCCTCCGCCCAGATTACCTACCGCTCGCCGGATATGAGTGGCCTCAAAATCGCGGCCGGCGTGTTGGATCCTGCCGACACGGTGACCGGTGCCAACGATGAAAACTCAGCGCCCCGTTTCGAGTCCGAGGTAACCTACAACGCCAACCTGAACGATGTGGCTCTTACCGGGTGGGTGAACGGGCGCTACCAGTCTGCCGAAAACGGCACCACCACCGTCGACAGCACAGGCCTTGGCTACGGCGTCAAGGCGTCGGTCGCGGGGCTGACCCTGGCCGCTTCCGGTTTCACCTCCAAGGGTGACAACCCGGTTCTGATCGGCAACGGCGCGGTGACCGAAGACGATGCCGACGGCTTCCTGGTTCAGGGCTCCTACGCCTTCGGAGCCAATCGGGTGGTGCTGTCCTACGGCGAGACCGATGCGGAAATCCTGAACCTGGAGACCGAGAGCACCACGCTTGGCTTCTTCCACGATGTAAACAGCAACTTCAAGCTGGTTGCCGAGTACAACATGTACGAAGACAACAACCGCACCACCGGTGCAACCACCACTGAGGCGGACACCATCGCCCTTGGCGCCATCGTGATGTTCTAAGCACTATCCGGCGTTGCGGGTGGCAGGGGGCTGCTCGCCGCGCCGGTTTGTCTAAGACTAAAGTGCCGGTTTGCCTGAAGGGAAACCGGCAGCGCCATCAGACATTGATTCAGGAGGCAGTTTAATCAATGGCTTACGATCATTTTGGCGCGCCCATTAAAAGCACTGAAGTCGCATTGGCTGCGTTTACGGATGCCGTAGAATCGGTGAAAAGTCATCCGTTCCCGGGATCTGCGTTTATGAAGCCAGCGACGACCCTGCCCGCGGTCCGGGTAGCGAGCTCCAGTGTTCGCGATCCGATGTTGGCCGCCACCAATCTCGCCAGCCAGCTCAGCCACGAGCACCTTGGCTGTGTGCTGTTCTTCTGTTCAGCGGAGTACGACCTGGGTCGACTTGGTAGTGCCCTTGAACACAGTTTTCCGGGCGTGCGCGTCTGCGGCTGCACCTCCGCCGGGGAGATCACCCCGGAGGGCTATGGGCGTGGATGCATCACCGCCATCGGATTCGACCGCCGCTATTTCGCCATCGACTGTGCGCTGATCCGCGAACTGGACCGGTTCACCCTGCAGGATGCCCAGGGCGTGATCGACGGCCTGCTTTCGACTTGCCGGGATGCCAGGCTGGCACCGGTCAAGGGCAACACCTTTGCCATCACGCTGCTGGACGGCCTGTCGAGCCGTGAAGAGCTGGTGCTGGCAACGCTCAACTCGGCCCTTGGCAGCATTCCCCAGTTTGGCGGTTCCGCCGGCGACGATGAGCGCCTGGCCAACACCCATGTGTTTTTTGATGGCGAGTTTCACACCGGAGCCGCCACGGTGTTGCTGGTGAACACACCACTGGATTTCCGGGTGTTTTCCACGCACCACATGGTCGAACGCAGTGAAAAGCTGGTGGTGACCGACGCCTGCGCGGAAAGCCGGACGGTGTACGAGCTCAATGCCGAGCCGGCAGCCGATGCCTATGCCCGGGCAGTCGGTGTGGATGTGGATGCCCTGGATCGCAAGGTGTTCGCGCTGCGGCCCATGGGGGTGAAGATCGGCGGCCACTATTTTGTCCGCTCGGTGCAGCGGGTGAACCCGGACAAGAGCCTGACCTTCTACTGTGCGGTGGAAACCGGGATTGTAATGACGGCCATGGAGCCGGAATCCCTGCTGGACAGCGTTCGCACGCAGATCGAGGCGGCGGAGAAGGTCGTCGGGCCGCCCCTGGTCACTATCGGCTGCGACTGCTTTCTGAGGCGCCTGGAGGCAGAGCTGACCGGCGAGGTGGAGGCGGTCTCGGAGTTCCTCCGCCACCACAATGTGATTGGCTTTAATACCTACGGCGAGCAATTCGACGGTATGCACATCAACCAGACGTTTACGGGGGTGGTCATTGGCCAGCCTGATGTCCGTTCCGGACAAGATTGAAACACCCGTCGAGGACGTGCGGGACCAGCGGATTGCCGAGCTTGAGGCAGAGAATGAGCGCCTGAAGCGGATTCGTGATGCCCTGATTGTCCGGGTGGAGTCCGGCTCGGCCCACAAGCCGGAACCCTACGCCGCCTTCGAGCACTCGGTGGTACTGGCCGAGCAGGTTCGCGAGCGTACCGAGGCTTTGAATCAGGCCATGGAACAGCTCAAGGGCAGCAACAAGGCCCTGAACCGCGCCCGGGAAGAAGCCGAAACCACCCGTCAGAGACTGAGCGACGCCATCGAGAGTATTGCCGATGGCTTTGTGCTGTTCGATAACCAGCATTGCCTGATTCAGAGCAACAGCCGGTTCCGCAGTTACTGGCGCCACGCCGGCGTTGATGCGCCGGGCCAGGGCACCCGGATTTCAGAGGTGAAGCGGCAGGCAGTGGCCTGCGGTCTGGTTCTCGAGGAGCACAGCCATCCCGACTCGGAAGGCGTGGTGTTCCTGCTGGCCAACGGCCGCTGGGTTCAGGTGACCGAGAGACCGACCCGGGAAGGCGGGTTGGTCGTGCTTTACTCCGACATCACCGATGTGAAGAACAGCGAAATGGCCCGACGGATCAAGGCGCTCGAAGAGAGCGAGCGCTGGATCCGGGTAGTGACCGACCATGTTCCGGCGCTGATTGCCTACATCGGGGCCGACATGACCATCCAGTTCTGCAACAAGGTCTATGCCTCCTGGTACGGGCGCAAAGGCGAGTCGCCACTGGGTAAACGGCTCAACGAGGTCCATTCGCCAGAGTTCTACCAGCGCCTGCTTCCCCAGATTCTAGATGTCATGGACGGCCACAACGTGACGTTCGAATTCGAGGAGACCGGTGAACAGGGTGAGGTGCGCCATATGCTGCGCTCCTATGTGCCCAACTTCGATGAGCAGGGCGACATCATCGGTTTCTTCGTGCTGATCCGGGACATCACCGACCGCCGCAAGACCGCCCTGGCCCTGGAGCAGGCCTATGACAACCTGGAGCGACGGGTGAAGGAACGTACTGCGGCGCTCACGGGGCTGAACAGCCAGTTACGTCAGGAGATCACGGAGCGGGCAGCGGTGGAGGCCAGGCTTCGGGACGCCAAGTTGGAGGCCGAGCGGGCCAACCTCTCGAAAACCAAGTTCCTGGCGGCGGTCAGCCACGACTTGCTGCAGCCTCTGAATGCCGCGCGCCTGTTTACAAGTGCTCTGCTGGAACAGTCTTTCGGGCCCAAGGCGGAAGGCCTGGTTCGGTCTGTGAGCACCTCGCTGGACGATGTTGAAAATCTTCTGGGCACCCTGGTGGATATTTCCAAGCTGGACGCTGGCGTGATCAAACCGGATGTCACCGCCTTTGACCTGCGGGACCTGCTCAACAACATTGCCCGGGAATTCCGGCAGATGGCGATGGCCGAGGGCCTGCAACTGGACTTTATTGCCAGCTCCGCGATTGTGGAGTCCGATTCCCAGTTGCTGGCGCGGATTCTCCGGAATTTCCTTACCAACGCCATTCGCTACACGGGCAACGGCCGGATCCTGCTTGGCGTTCGCCGACAAAAGGATCATGTGCTGTTGCAGGTTTGGGATACCGGCCCGGGTATTCCCGAAGACAAGCTCACCGAGATCTTCCAGGAATTCAAGCGTATTCGCCCGGCCGGCTCACAGCCCGATAAAGGTCTTGGACTTGGCCTTGCCATTGTCGACAAGATATCCCGAATGCTCGGACACGAGGTGACGGTGAACTCCATCGAGGGCCGGGGGTCAGTCTTCAGCGTCCGGGTCCCGGTTGGCAAGCTGAAGCCCAGGCAAGCAATGCCCGACCAGAATCGGGCCCTGTCTTTCGATAGCGGTCTGGGCGGGGCCCGAATCTGGGTGATCGACAACGACCAGTCTATCTGCCAGGGCATGCAAACCCTGCTCGAGGGTTGGGACTGCCAGGTAGTGACGGCAGTGTCCCTGGAGGACCTCGAGCGCCAGTTGGACCCGGCCAGCAGCGCGGTGGACCTTATTCTGGCGGACTACCATTTGAACAACGATGAAAACGGCGTGGATGTAGTTGCAGAGATCAATGGCCGCCGGAGATGTCCGGCGCCAGTGGTGATGATTACCGCCAACTACACCAACGAACTCAAGCAGCATATCCGGGAACTCGGGCACCTGTTGATGAACAAGCCGGTGAAGCCCCTGAAGTTGCGCAGTGCGTTGAGTCATCTGCTGAGAAGTTGAGATCGGAGGTAGGTGTCGGGTTACGGCTGCGCCTAACCCGACAAACACGCCACCCTACCGCTTCAGATACTGACTGAAATCCACATCACTGGCAGACAGAATCGCCTGCACCCGGTTGTGAACCCCCAGCTTGCGCAGTATCGCCGACACATGGGCCTTCACCGTGGTCTCGGCAATGTTCAGGTTATAGGCGATCTGCTTGTTGGATTCGCCCTTGGACATGCGCTCGAGCACCAGTAGCTGGCGGCGGGTCAGGGAGTTGAGCAGCTCCGGTGAAATCGGGTTGTCTTCATTGCGACTGCGCCGGGTATTGCTTTCCTTGCCGGTTCGGATGATGTCCGAGGGCAGGTAAACGTTGCCGTTCAGGATCTGCTGGATGGCTTCGGTCATCTGGGCCCGGGGCGAGGATTTGGTAATGAAGCCGCAGGCGCCATAGGTAATAGCCTGCAGTACCACCTGTTTGTCTTCCTCGGCAGAGACAATCACCACGGGAATGGTCGGGGCTTCGTTGCGCAGGGTGATCAGGCCGTTAAGCCCATGCATGCCGGGCATGTTCAGGTCCAGAAGGATCAGATCCAGATCGTCGTTCTCGCGGGTAATTTCCAGGGCACTGTCCAGATCGTCGGTTTCGATGATCTCGCTGCCTTCGAAACCAGAAGCGATAACACTGCTGATGGCCTCGCGGAACAGCGGGTGGTCGGTCGTCGGCAATCAGAATCTTGTAAGCCGGCTCCATGGATGGGTCTACCTGTTTGTTTTCAGTATCGGGGATGGCTTCCGAATCATGATAGCGGTTTTCGGAAGAGAGTGCGGCATCGAGCTCGTTCAGCATGGCGGCCTCCTGTGCAGAGAATCGCCGGAGTCGGGTCCGATCCTCTGTTTATTATTGTGATGGTTTCATTACACGCCATCTTGGTCTCGGGTTGAATGCGACCATCGCACCAAAAAACAGGCACCAAAGTACTATTCTTGCCGGGCTGCGGGCTTCGTATCGTGAAGCCATGTGCCTACAACCAACAAAAACGCCAGTCTCTCTACCCTTTTTTGCCGACCGCTGGATCAAAAAGGGAGTGGCCGCCCTGGTGTGCCTTATCTTCAGTCTCGCAGGTGGTGCTCAGGCGGTGGCGAGAGCCTCGGAGCTGCCCGTTCTGTCGGTCAGCGTGTTGCAGTTCGGCACGGCCCATTGGGAGCTTGGTCATATCCTGCATCGGGGATTGGATCGGGAGAATGGCTATCGTCTGGAGCTGAAACCGGTTGCAAACCTTCCCGCATCCAGGCTGGCGGTCACCAGCGGTTCGGTGAATGGCGCCGTGGCCGACCTGCTGTGGGCGCAGTCCCGGTTCCAGGCAGGAGCGCCGTACCTCTATGTGCCTTTTTCATCCCAGATCGGCGATATCGTTGTCGCCGATGCCTCCCCGATCCGCTCGGTGGTAGATTTGGCGGACAAACGCATCGGCGTTGCCGGCGGGCCGGACAGCAAAGGCTGGGTACTGCTTCAGAAAGTCGCACAGCGGCATGGCATCAACCTGGACGAATCCGCAGAGATCCAGTTCGCTGCGCCGCCGCTGCTCAGTCAGGCTCTCAAGCGGGGGCAAGTAGACGTGATTGTCACCTACTGGCATTTCGCAGCCCGGCTCCGGGGTGAGGGTGGCTGGCGGTCGGCCTTCAGCATGGCCGATCTGCTCACGGAGCTTGACCTGGATCGCAACCTGCCGGTGCTTGGATATGTGTTTCCAGAACGTTGGGCGCAAGAGCATGGCCCCCTGATAGATGGTTTCGCGGCCTCCCTGCAGGAGGCTAAAGCCGAGCTGGCGGAAAGTGAATCACCCTGGCAGCGTTTGCGTCCCCTGATGGGTAATCCTGAAGATGGCGTCTTCACGGCATTGCGAGAAGGCTTTGTCGCCGGCACGCCTGCGCCGCAAACAGACCAGCGTATTGCAGACCTGCAGCGATTGATGATCCTCACCGGTGCCGACCCGGACAGCCTAATGCCGGCCTCTCTGTTTTACCGGAGGCAGCCGTGAAAGGCCGCGTCGGCCGCCCGCCGCTCTGGAGCTACTGGATAGTTCTGCCCTCTTTTGTTGTGCTCTGGGCGATAACCGCCTCGCTGCTTCAGTCGCCTCTGCTACCAACGCCCCTGAGTGTACTGGACACCCTGGCTCGGGAATCGGCGACAGGCGAGCTCTGGCATCATCTGGGCGCGACCCTCGCCCGTGTGGTGGTCGCCTTTGTTCTGGCCATGGCGATTGGCACTGCCATCGGCATTGTGATGGGCCGTTCACAAACCACCAATGCCCTGTTCGATCCCTTGCTGGTGTTGTTACTCAACCTACCGGCGCTGGTCACCATCATCCTTATGTATGTCTGGTTCGGCCTGGTGGAAGTGGCTGCCGTGATGGCGGTCGTGATCAATAAAGTGCCCAACGTTGCGGTGACGGTTCGCGAAGGCGCCCGCAGCCTCGACTACCGGCTTGAGGAAATGGCCACCGTGTACCAGTTCACCCGCTGGCAACGGTTGCGCGAAGTGTGGGTGCCGCAGCTGTTTCCCTACCTCATGGCCGCCACTCGGGGTGGTCTCGCCCTGATCTGGAAGATTGTTCTTGTAGTGGAACTGCTGGGCCGCTCCAGCGGTGTTGGCTTCCAGCTGCATATGGCGTTTCAGGTATTCGACGTGGCCGCCATTCTGGCCTATAGCCTGGCCTTCATAGCCGTTGTTCAGCTGATCGAACTGGCCATCCTGCAGCCCCTCGAGCGTCGATCCAGCCGCTGGCGTCAGCCGGAGACCGCCCATGCTTGAACTCAGAATCGCCGGCCGTGATTTCGGCCAGCCGGTGCTTGGCGAGGTGTTTGCCACCATCGACCGAGGCGACCGCATCTGCCTGCTTGGACCTTCGGGTATCGGTAAGACCACGTTATTGAACGCCATTGCCGGTCTCGACAAATCGGTTCCACATGAGGCGGTTATTGGGCGCGACAAACTTCGGGTGGGCTATCTGTTCCAGGAGCATCGACTGCTGCCGTGGAGAAGTCTGGATGCGAATCTGAGGCTGGTTGGCGCCAGCGAAGAGGAGGCCAAGGGCTTGTTACAACAGGTGGGATTGTCGGGTTACGGCGATTACCTACCGGACCAGCTCTCCCTGGGAATGGCCAGAAGGGCGGCACTGGCCCGTTGCCTGGCCGTGAAACCTGACTTGCTGCTGCTGGACGAACCGTTTGCGTCACTGGATCCGGTCATGGCGGGTGAACTCAAGGCGCTGATAACCGGGATTCTGGATTCGCATCCGGATATGGCGATGATTTGCGTTACCCATGATGGCGGGGATGCGGAGATCCTGGCGAACCGTCTGTGGTATCTCGATGGCAAGCCCGCTCAGTTACAGTGGGATAGTTCGGTAGGCGAACCCGGGTTGGTCGACGTGCTGCTTGGCAGGCTTCGTGGCCTGGATTTGGCCGGCTCCTGAATCCGTGTAAGTCAGCTTCCGGGCATTATGCGGGCTTCCCGCCCAGTATTTTCGTGCGTTGCGGACGAAAGCCGGCTGTGGCAAATAACGCCAGGAAAACAGTCACACCTGCGGTAATCCCATAAGCCATCGGATTCCACTCCAGGTAAAGTGAAAACCGGATCGCCTCCACCGCATGGGTAAACGGATTGAACTGGCAGATCCAGTACAGCCAGGGGCTGGCCTCGTTCATGCGCCAGAGCGGGTAGAGCGCCGAGGACATGAAGAACATGGGGAAGATGACAAAATTCATCACCCCGGCGAAATTCTCCAGCTGCTTGATCCAGGTGGCGATCAGCAGTCCCAACGCGCCCAGCATGAGGCTGGTCAGAATCAGTGCCGGCAACACCGCCAGGTAGCCCCAGAGAGGTGGCTCGACATCTACCAGCAGGGCCAACAGCAGGAACACATATACCTGGCCGATGGACACCACGCCCATGGCCAGCAGTTTGGTAACCAGCAGGAAGGGGCGAGGCAGAGGGCTCATCAGGAGCACCCGCATGCTGCCCAGTTCCCGGTCATACACCATGGACAGGGCGCCCTGCATGCTGTTGAACAGGATGATCATGCCGCACAGACCCGGGGCGATGTAGGTTTCATAGGTGATGTAGGTGTCGTAGGGCGGAATGATGGAAATGCCCAGCACCGCCCGGAAACCGGCGGCGAAGACCACCAGCCAGAGGAGTGGCCGGACCAGAGCGCTGGCAAAGCGAGTGCGCTGCTGCCAGAACCGGAGCCATTCCCGTGTCTGGATACCTACAAAACAGTGCCAGTAGTGAGCTGCTTTCATATCAGCCGGCTCCGGTCAGGGCGTGGAAGGTTTCGGCCAGATCGCGGGTGCCTTCGGCGTCGCAGATGGCCTGGCCATTGCCGTCAGCCAGCAGTTGGCCCTGGTGCAGGATCAGTACCCGGTCGTCCGCGCGAACTTCTTCAATCAGGTGGGTGGCCCAGAGTACGGTCAGGCCGTCTTCTTCACACAGGGTCCGAACGTGTTCGTTGAGCGCCTTGCGGCTTGCAACGTCCAGGCCCACCGTGGGTTCGTCGAGCAACAGCAGCGAGGGCTCATGCAGCAGGGCCCGGGCGATTTCCACTCGCCGGCGATGGCCGCCGTTGAGCTGGCGGACGGCATCGTTGGCACGGTCCAGTAGCTCGAAGCGTTCGAGTTCCCTGTCACCCCGGGCTCTGGCTTCCTTGCGGGACAGCCCGTGCAGGGCGGCGTGGTATTGCAGGTTCTGGCGAACGGTCAGGTCCAGGTCCAGTGCGTTCTGCTGGAACACCACCCCGATCTGGCGCATTGCTTCCGCGGGCTGTTTTTTCAGTGACAGGCCGCCCAATAGAATATCGCCCTGCTGAACGGCCAGCAGCCGGGTCAGCAACCCAAACAGCGTGGACTTGCCTGCCCCGTTTGGGCCCAGCAGGGCATGAAAGCGGCCAGAGGTCAGCGCAAAGCTGACCTCCCTAAGCACCGGCTTATCGCCGTAACGAAAGCTGAGGTTGCTCGCTTCGATGGTCATGACGTCGGGTCGATAACCACACCCCAGGGGTAGCGGCCTACCTTGATGGATTTGATCACCTTCAGGTCTTCCACGTCGATCACGGAGACATCGCCGGACACGCCGTTGGTGGTGTAAAGGTGCTTCTCGTCCTTGTCCAGATCCAGCTGCCACACCCGGGCGCCAACCAGCAGGTAGTCCAGAACCTCGTAGGTCTGGGCGTTCACGACCGCCACGTGATTTGAGGGGCCGAGCGCCACGAAGGCGTACTTACCATCTGAGGTCAGCTCGATACCCACCGGCTGCACCCGGTCCTGGTTCACACCGGGCACCTTGAAAGACATCTCATGGATCTGCTCCAGGTTATCGACGTCGATGATGTGCACGGTGCCACCGATTTCGGCAGAGGCCCAGGCAATCTTGCTGTCCCTGGTGAACTCCACATGGCGAGGCCGCTGACCTACGACGATGTTCTTCTCGATCTCGAAGGTCTCCGTGTTGATCCAGTGCAGCATGCTGGTGGTCTCGGAAGTGTTCACCGCCCACTTGCCGTCCGGGCTCACGGCCATGCCTTCCGGCTCAATGCCAACGTCGATCTGGGCCAGCACATCCTTGGTGTCTACATCCACCACCGTCACGATGGCGTCGTCCTCGTTGGCGATGTACAGATGCTTGTTGTTCGGATGCAGCGCAAACTGTTCGGGGTCTTCACCGGAGGGCAGAGTGTCCACGACTTTGCGAGTGGCCAGGTCCAGCACCTGTACGGTGTCATCGTCACTGGCGCAGATGTACAGCTTGGTAAAATCCTTGGAGAGCAGAATGCCCCGGGGCCGCTGGCCGACGTCGATGGTCTCAATCACTTCCTGGGTCTCGGTATCGATCACCGACAGGGTGTTGTCCTTCTCGTTGGAAACATAGGCCACGCTGGCCAGAGCCGGTGTCGACAGGCCGATCATGGCAGCCAGGGCAGTGCGCTTGAACAGGGTTTTCATCTTTTAGCTCCTTCTTGTTTAAACGTTCGTAGCCACTGGGTCAGCCGTTAATTCGGCACTCGCTCTCGGGCCGGTCAAAGCCGAGGGTGTCGAGTTCGGTATTCGGGTGCAGGAAGCCTTCAAACGGGGCAGTGGCCACCAGCCCTCTCGGATGCACCAGCGGAATGGGCTGACGCATCTGGCCGTTCCAGTCCCGGAAAGTAACCTTGCGGCCCTTGAAGGCGGCCAGCTGGAACTCGTCGCTGAACAGGAAATCCCGGATCTCGGCAGGCTTTGCGGAATTCAGGTCGGTCACGGCGGTCCCTATGGCTCGAATGGCCGCCCAGGCGGCGTAGTCCTCGCTGTTCATGTTGCGATTGGCCAGCTCGCGGAACCGGTTCTGTAGCTGGGCAGCCCCCCAACTCTCCACCACACGGTGCCAGGTGACCGGAGTCATGCCTTGGGTCCCTACCACCGGGCGTGGCAGCCAGGTATTGAATGGCACGTACTCGCCAAAATCGCCGCGCACGTCGGCCACCACCACCGCGTCGTAATCGCTGGCCTGGGTGAACAGCGGCAGCTCCTTCGAGGCGGTTCGGCGCAGGTCGGCGTCAAAGGTCCAGGGCTTGTCTTCGACAATCTCCAGACCGAACCGTTTGGCGGAGCGGCGGAAGGCATCGGCCCAGCTTTTATCGGCATCGGTGGGCCCGGTAATCAGGAACACCTCATCCCAGCGTCGCTGGTTCAGCCACTGGCCAAGGGCGTCGGTGAGCATCGAATAGCTGGGCATGGTGTGAAGAAGATTGACGTGGCATTGGCCGGTGCGCAGGGCATCTTCCTTGGCGCCGGCATTGAAGATCAGGGAGTTGTCGTCGGCTTTTTCGGTGAGCGCTTTCAGGGTCGACGCCGGCGCGTTCACCACGAACAGCTCCAGGCCGCGCTCGCGCATGGCATTAAAGGCCGCGATGGCCGCTTCTTCCGAATTCGCTACATCAGTCTGCAACGAGTAAGTCTGGCCCAGAAACCTGCCGGTGGTGCTGTTGTCGTTGATGGCCAGCTCAGCCCCTCGCAGACCGGCGTCCTCAGGTTCCGGAATCACATTGGACAGCACCGGACCCTGGTCTGGTACCCACTGCAGGTAGCCGATCTGCACTCCCAGGGATTCCGCCTGAAGCGGGCATGCTGCTGCCATGGTGATTAATGAAGTGGCCGCTGTCCGGGATAGAAAAGACATGGAATTCTCCGGCTTATTGTTGTGCTTCCAGCTTATGGAAGGGTGAGAAGGCCGGAAATATTCAGAAAGTAGGAATCAGGCAGTACCAAAGGATGAGATTTCCGCTCGGGGACCAAAAATCTACTACCAAGGAACTAAACCAAAACCCCCAAAGTGGCATTCGGATTGGGCAGCGGGGTTCCTAGACTGGTAATCAGCAAGTTGGCAACTGACAAATCCAATAGCCAACCACGGGGAATCCAATAACAGAGGTAAGACCAATGGCAATGTCCTTTTCACTCAAAGCAATCGTGGCTTCGGCCATGTTTGGCCTGGCCGGCTTCGCTATCGCGCATGGCAATGTCACACCACAGGAAGTGGATACGGGCAATCTGCCGGAGCTGGGCGACGACGTCCGCATCGAAAACCCCTTCCGCGAAGGCAATGAGTTCGGCGAGTTCAACGCTCAGGCGGTCAAAATTGGCGAGAGCGCCTACGCGGGCAACTGCGCCGCCTGCCACGGCATCCGTGCAATGTCCGGAGGCCTCACGCCTGATCTTCGTGAGCTCACCGAATGGGACGACGAGTATTTTATCAATCGCGTCCGCAACGGCACGGATCGGGGCATGCCGTCCTGGAAGAAGAGTATGGATCAGAACGCCATGTGGGCAATCCGCACTTACGTGGAATCCCTGCCCAAGCCGGAGTGATGAACCTGGCTACTGTCAGATCGAATGCCTGAATCCGGGTCGGCCTCGTGCCGGCCCTTCGTCGTTGGGAGAAAACAATGAAAATTCTGTCTCGAATGCTTGCCCTGCTGCTGTTCGCCCAGGTGGTCCTGGCCCAGGAAGTTAACGACGGGAATGAATTGCTGAACCGACCCGCGGAGCGCACCTACGACATCATTCTGGATTCCGGCTATCTGAAGGTCGGCGTCTACAAGGATTTTCCACCCTACTCCTACCAGGTTGATGGCGAGGCCCGCGGTATCGATATAGAGCTCGGGCGACGGATTGCGGAGGAAATGGGCGTTGAGTTCAAGGTGCACTGGATCATACCCGACGAGAATCTCGGCGACGACCTGCGTAACAACGTCTGGAAAGGGCACTACCTGGCCAAACAAAGGCTTGCCGACGTCATGCTTCGGGTGCCCTACGACAAGACCTACGCCTACATGCAGGACTCCACAGGCGAGTACATCAATGAACAGGTGGTGCTGTTCGGCCCCTATCAGCAGGAAACCTGGCAGATTGCCTACAACCCGGAAAAACTCGACAGCGTCGAAACCGTGGCGGTGTTCCAGTACAACCGCATTGGCGTTGAGATAGACACGCTTCCGGATTTCTACCTGACCTCCGCTTTCGGCGGGCGCATGCGTGAGCAGGTGCGGCATTACACCAACGTGGCTGACGCATTCGAGGCCATGCGCAACGGTGAGGTAAGTGCCGTCATGGGGATGCGATCGGAGATTGATCACGAACTGGCAAAATCCGAGAACACGGCGTTCAAAGCTGCTGGCAACGGGTTTCCCGGTATCGGTAAACAGGTCTGGGATGTGGGTATGGCAATCAAACATACCCATCGCCAGCTGGGCTATGCCCTCGAAGCTATCGTCGACCGACTGGTGAAAAGCGGAGAGATGGATGAGCTCATGGCCAGCCAGAATCTTCGTTACAGCGTTCCGGGCTACTACCGGGCGTTTCTCGAGGAGGAAGCCATCGCCCGGGCTGAGGGCGACCTTTGAGTGCGCGCTTGGCGCATCCGGGCCGGAAGATCTGGAGTAGTCGTACTACCAAGTGATGAGAAAACCTGTTCCGGGGAGCAATTGTTGGTTTTTTCCACAAAGCGAAGAATCGTATCAGAGGCGGGAAAAGTTCCCGGTTCGGCCTGAAACGAACTCAAGAGAACTGAAAACAAGAGACTTGGAGAGCGCAACCATGAGAACCAACAAGTTCGGGATTCGCATCGCGGCCAGCGCCCTGGCCATGGCAGTATCCTACGGGGCCCATGCGGTAACCGACGAAGACATCATCAACGATCACAAGACCCCTGAAGACATTGTCAGCTACGGCATGGGTACCCAGGGACAGCGCTACAGCATCCTGGAAGATCTGAACACCAACAACGTCCAGTATCTGCAACCGGCCTGGGCTTTCTCCTTCGGCAGCGAAAAAATGCGCGGCCAGGAATCCCAGCCGCTGGTCAAGGACGGCGTCATGTACGTGACCGCTTCCTACTCCCGGATCTATGCCATTGATGCCAAAACCGGCGAAGAGATCTGGCAGTACGATGCCCGCCTGCCGGACGGCATCATGCCTTGCTGCGACGTTGTTAACCGCGGTGCCGCCATCTACGGCGACAAGATCATTTTCGGAACCCTCGACGCGAAACTGGTTGCCCTGAACAAGGACACCGGGAAGCCGATGTGGATCAAAAAGGTTGCCGATTACCAGGCCGGCTATGCAATCACTGCGGCGCCCATGGTCGTCAAGGGCAAGGTCATTACCGGCGTTTCCGGTGGTGAATTCGGCATTGTCGGCAAGGTGGAAGCCTACGACGCCAATACCGGTGACCTGGTGTGGACCCGTCCTACCGTTGAAGGTCATATGGGTTACGTCTACAAAGACGGCAAGAAAATCGAAAATGGCATTTCCGGCGGCAAAGCAGGCGTAACCTGGCCCGGCGAAATGTGGAAAAACGGCGGCGCAGCAACCTGGCTGGGCGGCACCTACGATCCGGACACCGACTCCCTGTTCTTCGGTACCGGTAACCCGGCACCCTGGAACTCGCACCTGCGTCCGGGAGACAACCTGTTCTCCTCATCCCGGCTGGCGATCGATCCGGACGACGGCAGCATCAAGTGGCACTTCCAGACCACTCCGAACGATGGTTGGGATTATGACGGTGTTAACGAACTGATCTCCTTCGACTACGAAGAGAACGGCAAGACCGTCAAAGCAGCGGCCACCGCCGACCGTAACGGATTCTTCTACGTGCTGAATCGCGAAAACGGCGACTTTATCCGTGGCTTCCCGTTCGTGGACAAGATCACCTGGGCCGAAGGCCTGGATCCCGAGACCGGTCGCCCAATCTACACCGAGGGTGGTCGCCCTGGTAACCCGGCCGATATGGACGGTAACAAGGGTGAGACAGTTGTGGCCCAGCCTGCGTTCCTCGGTGGCAAGAACTGGATGCCGATGGCGTTCAGCCAGCAGACCGGCCTGTTCTATGTGCCTTCCAACGAGTGGGCCATGGATATCTGGAACGAGCCTGTTTCCTACAAGAAGGGCGCTGCGTTCCTGGGTGCGGGCTTTACCATCAAGCCGGCCAACGATGATTACATCGGCGTGCTTCGGGCCATGGATCCGAAAACCGGTGAGGAAGTCTGGCGCTACGAAAACACCGCGCCACTGTGGGGTGGCGTGATGACCACGGCCGGTGGCCTGGTATTCACCGGCACTCCCGAGGGCCACCTGAAGGCATTCGATGCCAAGACCGGCGAGGAACTCTATCGCTTCAACACCGGTTCTGGTGTGGTGGGCACGCCCGTGACCTGGACCATGGACGGCGAGCAATACGTCTCTGTGGCTTCCGGATGGGGCGGTGCGGTTCCGCTCTGGGGTGGCGAAGTTGCCAAGGTAGTGAAGGACTTCAACCAGGGCGGTATGGTCTGGACCTTCAAGCTGCCGAAGGATCGGGTTGCCAGCAACTGATCCGAACGCTTCAAAAAAGGTCGCCTTCGGGCGACCTTTTTTTATTTGGCTGGCATCACCATCAGGCTGCCTGGTTCCGGGCTGTCTCGCTGACCGACTCGTGAATGTCCTCGAGCAGTTTTCGATCCGTCTGCCCGATCGGCAAGTCGTAGGTAATGGTTGCACCAAACGCCTGCGGATCGTGGGGGTCGTTTCGCACCTTGTCGAACACCAGCAGCCGGGTACCCAGGTAAAAACCTTCCTTGAGATCGTGGGTCACCATGAAGATAGTGGTGCCGGTTTCCTGCCACAGCTTCAGCAACAGGTCGTGCATGTCGCCCCTGATACCGGGATCCAGCGCACCAAAGGGTTCGTCTAGCAGGAGTACCCGTGGCCGCATGATCAGGGACTGGGCGATGGCCAGGCGCTGTTGCATGCCGCCGGAGAGTTCGTGGGGCCACTTGTGGGCAGAGGGGCTGAGGCCGACGGACTCCAGCATCGCGTCCACCTTTTCCAGCGCCTCCTTGCGGGCGCTTCCGAACAGTTTGCCCAGCCAGGGCTTCTGTTCCAGTTCCAGACCCATCAGTACGTTCTGGCGCACCGTCAGGTGCGGGAATACCGAGTAGCGCTGGAACACGATGCCCCGGTTGCGGTCGGGTTCCCCGGGAAAGGCCTCCCCTTCCAGCAGCAGTTCGCCACGGGTCTGGGTTTCCTGGCCCAGCAGCATTTTCAGAAAGGTGGATTTGCCGCAACCGGAGGCGCCCACCAGGGTGCAGAACTCCCCCTGTTTCACGCTCAGGCTGAGGTTTTCCAGAACCACCTGGTCGCCGTATTCTTTCCAGAGTTTGTTGACGGTGATAAAGCTCATCAGTGGCCTCCTGCGTTGTACCAGGGGAACAGTCTGCGATTGGCAAGGCGCAGACACTGGTCGATGACGATGGCGAGAATGGTGATCCAGATGACGTACGGCAGGATCACATCCATGGCCAGGTAGCGCCGGACCAGGAAGATCCGGTAGCCCAGGCCTTCGGTGGAGGCAATCGCCTCGGCAGCAATCAGAAACAGCCAGGCCGGGCCCAGGCTCAGGCGTACAGCATCGATCAGTCTCGGTAACACCTGCGGCAGCGCCATTCGGGTAATAACCTGCCAGGAGTTTGCCCCCAGCGTCTGGATCTTGATCAGTTGTTCGCCGGGCAGTTCGCGAACCCGCTGGGCCACATCGCGCATCATGATCGGCGCGGTGCCGATTACGATCAGCATGACTTTGGAAAGCTCACCCAGCCCGAACACAATGAAAAGGATGGGTAATATCGCCAGCGGCGGCACCATGGACAGTGCCGAAACCAGTGGCGCCAGGTTGGCCCTGACCAGTGGCAATACGCCATTGAGAATGCCGACCACCAACGCCAGCAAGGCGGCGATGCCGACGCCCATCCCGAGGCGTGCCAGGCTGGCAGTGGTGTCCTGTATCATCAGGTAATCACCGCTACGGCGGTCTTCCTGGAACGCCATGCGTTCCACGGCGGCAGTCATCTGCTCAAGGCCGGGAAGGAGTTTGTCATTGGGGTTTTCTGCCAGCCGCTCCTGGGAGGCGAGGCTGTAGATGAGCATGATCAACAGGAAGGGAAGCAAACCCAGCAGCGTGGCGGACACTCGCCCGGGGTGATGGTTGATCATTCGCATGAATCGTCTCCTCTGGTTACACAACACGGCAAGGTCATCGCGGGTAACAGCGTCCCTTGCGATTCAGTCTCCCGGGCTTTTGTCCCGCCGTGTAACCTCCCCAGAGGTCGGTAACTCTCGGACCAGCCATCCGGGAATCTTGAATGCCCGGACCGGAACCCTAGTCACCCATTGTTTCCGTCGTGTTCGCCGCTTGGTCTGCGGTGTTGTGAACAGTGCTGTAAACGGATCGGGGTTTTGAAAACCGTTAGTCCGATACAGTGCAGATGGCATGCCATATTCTGGAAGAGGGCGGAAACGGGTCATTCCTGCAAAGGCCTCAGCAAAAATGTGCACCGGGTTGGTGCATTGCAGGTTCGGGTGTTCAATCATGATGCCTCTCCCGCAAGTAGGGCACGGGCAGCCGCGAGGATGCGATCATGGCTGGCGGACTCCCGGCCGGCGCCACCGGCAATATGGCCCCAGTCCGATTCCAACGATTCCACGGTTGCGCCGGGCATACGGAGGCCATCCTCACTGGCGTCCTCCTCGCTAAAGTAGAGATCGGTGGTGCAGGGCATCATGCGGGTAGGCATGGCAATGGCAGAAAGCGCCGCTTCGTAATCCATGCCAAATACGGGGTTGTCGCTGATATCGCCCGTCTGCCAGGTGTTCAGCACGGTGAGCAGATCATTGGCGTCCTGGCCCAGATGATCCTGTTCCCAGAACTGCAGCAGGTCTTCAATGGAATTGAAGCCCAGGCCACGCCAGAGTTCGCGACGAAAGAACGCCTGGGAATAGGCCCAGCCGGCGTAAACCCGGCCGAAGGCCCTGAGTCCGCATTCGGGTGGAGTGCGGTAGCGGCCATTCTTAAAGGCGTGGTCGCAGGTCAGTGCTGCCTTTACGCCTTCCAGAAACACCCGGTTATGGGGGTGACATCGGGCGGTGCAACAGGTGGCCAGCACCGCGCGGACCTGACCAGGGAACAGGCAGCCCCATTGCAGCGCCTGCATCCCGCCCATGGACCAGCCCATCACCAGTGCAATGCCGGCGTCGTCAAAGGTCTCCTCCACCAATCGCTTTTGCAGCATCAGGTTGTCGTATAAGGACACCGCGGGAAAGTCGGGGCCGCCCTGTTCACCGGAAGTATTCGAGGGAGAGGATGATTCACCGGCGCCCAACAGGGAGGGAATGACGATGCAGTAACGCTCCGGATCCAGTGGGCTGTTATTCCCGACCCACGGGTAATTACCCGCCGCTGCACCACCGTAGTACGTCGGCAGTAGGATCAGGTTGTCTTTTGGTGCGTTCAGCTCGCCGATCCGGTGGTACCGCAATCTTGCTGAGTAAAGCGTTTCGCCGGAGGTCAGGGGCAGGTCTCCCGCCTCAAAATCCTCTGTAAGCCATTGCTTCGACGTCATTTTGTCCTCGCTTTCAGGCTGGCTGGTGGCCTGAAGTTTCTCGCTTTCGCTCTTATATATACACGCTGGCATGTATGTTGAATGGCAAAAACCAAGAAAGAAATGTGCCAGAACCCCAACTGATTGCCCGCATGCCGGGCCGGAGAGAAAACAGGATGACGGAATTGACCAATACCCAGGCCCTGAAAGAGAAACTCAGCGAGGCGGGCGTGAAATACGCCATTGCCAGCTATGTGGATATCCACGGTGTGACCAAGGGCAAGTTCGTGCCGTTGGCCCATCTGGGGCAAATGATGGAAGGCTCGGAGTTGTATACCGGCGCTGCCCTAGATGGCGTGCCCCAGGATATCTCCGACGACGAAGTGGCCTCCATGCCAGATCCTGACGGCCTGGCCATCTGCCCCTGGAATCGCCAGCTGGCCTGGTTCCCGGGTAACCTGTTCCTGAACGGCCAACCTTTCGAAGCCTGTTCCCGGAATATTCTGCGGCGTCAGCTGGGTGCGGCGGCGGATATGGGGTATCGCTTCAACCTGGGTATCGAGACCGAGTTCTTCCTGTTCCGGGATACCGAGGATGGCGGCTTTGCGCCCCTGAGCGACCGCGACAACCTGGGCAAGCCCTGTTATGACCCCCGTACCCTCATGGACAACCTGCCCATCATGGATGAGCTGGTGGATGCCATGAACGAGCTGGGCTGGGATGTGTACTCGTTTGATCACGAAGACGCCAACGGCCAGTTCGAGACCGACTTCAAATACGCCGACGCCCTGACCATGTCCGATCGCCTGGTGTTCTTCCGGATGATGGCGAACGAGATTGCCCGCAAACACGGCGCTTTCGCCAGCTTCATGCCCAAGCCCTTTGCCGACCGCACGGGCAGTGGTGCCCACTACAACATGTCGCTGGCGGATCTGAAAACTGGCGAGAACCTGTTCGAGCCAAAAGGCGACGACCTGCACAACTGCGGCATCAGCAAGATTGCCTATCACTTCACTGCGGGTGTGCTGAAACACGGCGCGGCGATCAGTGCCGTGATCGCGCCGACAGTGAACAGTTACAAGCGTCTGGTACGCCAGGGCAGCATGTCCGGGTCCACCTGGGCGCCGGTGTTCATGTGTTATGGCTCAAATAACCGCACCAACATGATCCGGATTCCCGGCATGGGCGGGCGTATCGAGTGTCGGGCCGCAGACATTGCCTGCAACCCGTACCTTGGCAGTGCCTTGATACTGGCCGCAGGCCTGGAAGGCATCCGTGAAGGCCTGGATGCGGGCGCACCCCACCACGAGAATATGTACAACTACAGCGATGCCGAGATCGCCGAGCAGGGCATTGAGTATCTGCCCAGGAACCTGGGCGAGGCGGTGGAAGCATTCGAGGCGGATTCGCTGGCCAAAGAGGTCTTCGGTGACGCCATGTTCGAAAGCTTCGTGGACTTCAAGAAAGCCGAGTGGGAGAGCTATCAGAACCACGTCTCTTCCTGGGAGGTGGATCGTTACCTGAAAATGTTCTGATAGCTATCCGGGAGGGGGTCAGCTCCGGAAGCCAGGATCGATGCGGTCAAGCTTCCGGAGAAGTCCGGGCCAGGCAAGGTTGCCGCCCATGCCCCTGGTGACCTTCTTTGCCTGCTCACGAATCGAGCTCAGGATGGTGTCCGGAATACGCACCAGTGGCTGCCCACCAGACATGGCCTGGATCTGCACCTCACACGCGCGCTGCAGGATGTACATATTAAGGAAGGCGTCGGCAACGCTGGGGCCTGTGGTCAGCAGTCCGTGGTTGCGCAGGATCATGAACCGGGCCTGGCCCAGATCTGCCTGCAGGCGCGCTTTCTCGTCTTCCCGCAGCGCCACACCTTCGTAATCGTGGTACGCCAGCCCGGATAATGGGAACAGGCTTTGTTGGGACAGGGGCAGCAGGCCTTCCTTTTGCGCCGAAACTGCCACTCCGGCGGTGGTGTGGGTATGCATGACGCAGGCGGCATCCTCGCGAACCGCATGGATAGCACTGTGAATGGTGAACCCGGCAGGATTGATGTCGAAATCTTCCGGATTGATCTTGTTGCCGTCCTGGTCGATGCGCACCAGGCTGGAAGCCGTAATTTCCTCGAACATCATGCCGTAGGGGTTGATCAGGAAATGATGTTCCTCACCGGGAATCCGCGCGGAGAGGTGGGTGAAGATGAGGTCGTCCCAGCCGTAGAGAGCAATCAGGCGATAGGCGGCGGCCAGGTCAATGCGAAGCTGCCACTCCTCCTCACTTACTTCACCCTTCTTGGATGGAATTGCCAATTGCTCGGACATAATGCTGACTCCTCGGAATCGTCTGGTTTTGTTGTTGATTGACCGTCAATTTAGCGCCCGCAAGAATCGGATGGAAGGGGGCGAGGCAAACGCGCATCATAGGGATGCTGGGTTGTGTGCACATGAAGGAGCCAAAGTATGGCAAGTTCCCGAATCCCGATGCGTGACGAGAGAGATAGCAAGGCGGACTCATCCATCCCTGTTGCCGATCGAATGGTCGCTCTGGCCGGATACATCGAGAGCCGGCCAGATGAATCGTTGAGCCTTGCCGACCTCGGCGCTGTCGCTGGGTTGTCGCCATCGCGGGTACAGCGGGTGTTCAAGGAAGCCTTCGGTGTCTCGCCAAAGGCCTATCAGGACGCGCTGCGCCTGAACCTCTACAAGCAGGCCCTCAAGCGTGGACAAACGGTGACCGAAGCAATCTACGATGCAGGTTTTGGTTCCGTCAGCCGCGTCTATGGCAAGGCTGACCGACAGGTTGGCATGCCGCCGTCCCGTTACGGCAAGGGGGGAGAGGGTGAAACCATTACCTATGCCTGCCGGCAAACCTCACTTGGCTTGTTGATGATGGCCGCCACTGATCAAGGTGTATGTTTTGCCCAATTCGGGGACGACGAGGTGGCCCTGCGAGAGCAGCTAAAACAGGAATTCCCGAAGGCACGACTCTCCCCCTCCGAGGCAAAGATGTCACCAGAACTGGATGCCTGGATTGTCGCCCTGGACGACCACCTCAGCCAGAACACGCCTCGCCCGGAGGTTCCTCTGGATATCCGTGGCACTGCTTTCCAGACACGGGTCTGGAAGCTTCTTTTGAGCGTTCGCGAGGGCGAGGTCGTGAGTTATACGGAACTGGCAAGACGACTGGGTGAGCCCAAAGCCGTTCGAGCTGTGGCCTCCGCTTGCGGCCGCAATCGCATCGCCGTGCTGATTCCCTGCCATCGTGTGTTGCGCAGTGACGGCTCCCTGGGCGGTTACCGCTGGGGGCTGGATCGCAAACGGAAATTACTTGAAAGAGAATGCCAAGGTTCGTAATCGTGAGCGTAACGCCAAACAAAGCGAACCCCGGAAAACCGGGGTTCCTCGGTCATTCGAGAGCCCACGTTACGGGCTCTGATCGAGCAGAAGATTCCTGCTTTACTGGGGGGCCTCGGTCACTTCCGTGATGAACATGAGATCCATGTCGCCCTGGTACACCAGCGTGGTGTAGGGGCTGTCACCTTCAATCGGCAGGTAGGTCCATTCCGCGCCGCCCTCCACGTAGGTGAGGGAGCCGGAAGTCAGGACGGACCAACCGTTGCTGTCGATCTGGTTTTGGTCGCCAGTGACATCAAAGTCCATGTAACCGCTGCCATCCTGGTTCAGCACCAGATCAATGGTCGCGCTATCCGGAGCATCCATGTTGTAGATGCCGGCCTCGGCTGGCGTTCGGCCATCGATATCGGCAAAGCTGAGGGTCTGGGTAACGCCACCGATAAAGTCGTTGCCGCTGGCCTCGACGTAGACCTGCTGGGTATCGCCCTCGAAGTCCTTCAGCGTGACCGCATAACGGCCCAAGCGACGCAGGGTGAATGGTTCGCCTCCCTCGGCAACCGGAAGGTTGTCGGAAAGGGTCAGTTGTCCTGTCGGGTGGAGCTCGGCCGGACCATCGACGAAACCATTTCCGCCTTCGTCTTTCGCCGGGTCGTCAAACAGGCCTCCCGGGCCGTCCAGTTCCGCCGATACGGAGGTTACCGCAAACGTGGAACCGTCGAAGCTGTAGGTGCCCCACTCTGAGGAAACCGGCTCGACGACGTCGCCGTCGTAGACCTCGCTATTGTCATTGTGGACAACGACGTAGCTGCTGTCATCGAGAATGGTGAGGACGTTGTGACGATCGATTTGCTTCTCTTCGTTAAAACCTTCGCCCAGGTACCAGCTGCCGATCAGGCTTTGCTGGGCATTACGTACTGCTTCAAACCTGACTTCTTCGCTTTCTCCGACAGACGTCAGCACGAGTGCGCCGTCGCTCAGTTGCATTGTCCAGGCTGCGGTGGAATTGTTGTCGATCAGACCGCCACTGAGGTCTGACTCGTCAATCAGTGTCAGCTCGAGTTGACCGGATGCACTGTCCCAGGTGTAGGTGCCGTACTCCGCACTTGCGGCCCGCTGGTCACCGTCATCAGCCTTGGAGTGGGCAATCAGGTATTCGCTGTCATTCAGGAAAGTCAGCACGTTGACGTTGCCATTAGCTTCCTCAAAGACCCAGCTGCCAACCAGGTCGCCGGATTGGGAGCTTTTGAAGTGTTCAACCGCATCTGCTGTTGCAATCAGGGTCTTGCCGGTGGCGTTGATGGCCGTGTTGGCCTGGGTTTCGAAGTCCGCCTCGCTGAGCGAGGGGTCGAGATCCATATCCTGCAAAGCGGTATGCACAGCGTCGGAAATGGTAATGCCATTGCTGGCATCGCCATCGGAATCCAGGGTCTGCAGTAAGCGCAGGATGTTCACGACGGTCTGGTCAGAGCTCCAGTCGGTAGCACCGCTACCCATGTCGGCCGGGGAGATGCGGCCGGTGGCTTCGACGGCCGGCAGGTCGATACCGCCGATGCTAAAAACCACGGTATCGCCGGCTTCGTAATTGTACTCGCCCAGTGCGTTGGTTTGGCCGGATGTACCGCTTGGTGAGGTGGTGTAATTGATGCCGGCAACTGCGGCGTCAACGAAGATGCCCGTTTCAGTGGCAGTGGTGCCGCCCGTGTTGCTGTCATTGGAAGAACCGCCGCTGCTACCACCACAACCGGTAAGAACGAACGCGGAGGAAATGGCCGTCGCCAGAGTCAACTTCTTGAACTTTCCCATAACCACACCTTTTTGATGAATATCAGATTGATTGGGTAATCGGGAAACTAGCATCGGATTTATATCAAGACATGACCCATTTTAGGGATGGGCATGATTGAGAGGTCGATTCTGCGACGTATGTTGCACCGAAAAGCGACTAAGTGCTCTGAACCTATAGCTTTTCTGAAATGTGTAACTGTTTGTCTGGCAACTGTAAAAGCGGCAAAACACTTATTGGTTCAAGTGACGGCTTGCGCTCTACGCCAATGCCCGCACCAGCATGGACACCAGCTCCGTCTGTTTGCGATAGCCGTTTTTCGCGAGCAGGCTCTTGATGTGTTGGCGGGCGGTATGGATGGAAATCTGTTTTCTCTCGGCGACATCACTGGCGCTCAGGCCCTGGGCCAGAAGCGCGGCGACAGCCGCCTCCGTTGGTGTACAGTGGAACAGCGCCTGCAATCGGTCATGATCCGGTTCCAGCGAGGAGTCAAAACTGAACAGCTCCGCCAATACGCCGTTATTCTCAGCGCTATCAGCAATCAGTGGCGTCAAACAGACCGCGATACGCTCCTGGCCGCGACGAGTAAATACCGTTTGTGGTGAGAGAATGCCTTTGTGCGAGAGGACGATGCAGGTGGTAATGGCATCCTGAAGCTTGCGGGTAATCTGACTGTCTGAGCTTTGCAGTCTTTCGGAGTCGTTGATGGACAGGCTTTTGCTGTTTTCCATCAGAGCCTGCGCCGCGTCGTTTGCCTGGGCAACATTGCCCAGTGCATTGAAGACAATGAGCGGCTTTTTCACGTGGTTGAGTGCTGTCGCCAGGTTTTCATTGTCGCTGCGCGTCTCATACAGTTTCAGGTGCAGGGCGACGGCATTCTCGATATGGGGAGCCAGCAGATTCATCTGCAGGAGTTCATTCTCGGTGTAAGGGCCGAACTCCTTGTGCCGGTTGGCAATGAATACCACATTGGTACCGGTTTCACGAGTAACCAACATGCCGGCACTATCGACCATACCAGCCTCCTCGACCCAGGCACGGCTTTCCGGGCTGAGAATATCGAGAATGCTACGGCTGGTGTCACCACGAAGGAGGGAGTCAAACTGGCGTGGTGGAAGCTTTACATAGTGGGTGAGCGCTTCGTCCCGTTCCGGCAGATCACTGTTGATATACCACTCTTCGAACCCTTCCGGGTAGCCAAACGTCCAGCCATAAACCATGCGCTGTGGGTTGCTTGCCAGCCCGAGAATTCCACCTTGCAGGGCTTTGAAATGATGTTTGAACGCATCAAAGAAAGGCTGGAAGCCGGTGTTGTCATGGAGGCAGCGGTAAAGGGTACTGACAAGCGTGTTATACGCTTGAAGGTCCTCACCTCCCAGGGCTGGGAAAGGAAAAGCGAGTTCCGTGTTGGAATCTGAAGGGTAGGGAATGCTGGCGTTTGTCACAGCGAAAAGTTCCTTTTAAATTAACCGCCAACACCCAGGCAGTGAGCGCTGTGTGGGACGGTAACAGTCTCTGGCCAATCCAGTGAAAAACGAGGTTGCTCACAATTAGCTTAGCCGAGCAATGGCGCCAGAGGGTAAAACAATGCAAAAGATTATGGTGCCGGAATGGTGAAAGGATTGTCTGTCCGAATGAGCCATTCAGCTGGATTTGCCCAACAGTCGCCAGAATTGTCGCTGGAAAAACGCCGTTTCCTGTTTCAGTGAAAACAGCTTCGGCGCAAACAGCCAGGTCTGGGTAATGCCCATCAGATAGGTGTAGCTCAGCAGTCCCAGGTCCTCCGGCTCTTCCCGTGTGCTAATCAGGCCCCGCTCGATGGCCCGGCTCACCAGATCCCGAAACATGGCGATAATCGACCGGGTCAGCGCCCGTTCCCGTTTCAGTGTCCGACTCATGGCATCGGTGAGTTCGGTTTTGTTCAGCAGAATTTCAAACGACTGACGGTACTTGCGATCATTGGCCAGCAAGCCCAGCCAGCGCTCTATGAAATGATCCATGGCTTCGATGGGCGTTTCCCGCATGCCCGAACACTCCGCGACCAGGGCCTCCAGTGGTTCCTGGGAGTAGGCCAGTACGGCCTCGTAAAGGTCGTCCTTGTTCTCGAAATGCCAGTAGATCGGCCCCCGACTGCAGCCGGCCTCTTTGGCGATACGGCTCAAAGTCGTCAATGAGTAACCATCTCGGCTGAAGAGTTTTAAAGCAGCTTCCAATACCGTCTGGCGTGTTTTCTCGGCATCTTCCTTGGTACGGCGCATGAGAGTCGTCTATTCAATCTGGCTTGGGAGTTTCGGGTTGGTGTGGGGGAGCCTTTCCAAAACACGCTCCTTGCGGCACATCCATGTGACGCTTGGGCTCCGCCATCCATGGCTCCGCACAGTTTTGGAAAGGCTCCCCCACACCAACCCTCCCGCGAAGTTTAAACAAAAACGGGCACGAATGTTCGTGCCCGTGGACTTCACCCTTGGGGTGGGGTTTGCTCAAATCTCTCCGTCAGCCGCCATCTGCATGTAGCTGTCGTTAAATCGAAACTTCACATTTCCGGTGTCACCCATGATGGAGCCATCCGGGAACTCAATGCCTACGAAGTCCGGGCTCATGGCGCCCTGGCCCAGCAGGCCCTTGTCGAAGGAGAACTGGCGAACGCTGTCCATCGCCTCACGGGCCTCATCGCTGCGGATAAACTCTACAGAATTCCCCGGTTTCCAGAACATTTTCATGCCATCCAGCTGTGCCTCATAGCCTAGCTGATCGGTACCGGACAGCTCACCCAGAAACGCCCGGGCTTCCTCGCCTTCTTCTGAATCTGAAGCCAGAATACTCATGGTTTCAAACCAGGCACCTACAAGTGCCTTGCCAAGTTTGGGGTTATCTTCCAGGGTTTCGGTGTTCACCAGGGTCAGATCCTTGATGTGGCCAGGAATCTGGCTGGAATCGAACAGTTTGGTCGCACCCGGGTAGGCTTCCACTTCGGCCAGCAGCGGGTTCCAGGTAGCCACATGGCGGACATCGTCGGTCTGGAACGCGGAAACGAGATCGGCATCGGAGATGTTCACCACGCTCAGATCACGCTCTTCGAGACCGACGCTTGCCAGTGCCCGTGCCAGCAGGTAGTGGGATACGGAGAGCTCAACCAGGTGAACGGTTTCACCCTCCAGCTCTTCGATGGTCTTGGCATCCTTGGATACGAGACCGTCGTTGCCGTTGGAGTAATCACCGACGATCAGCGCGGTGGTGTCCACGCCGGAGGCAGCCGGTATTGACAGGCCGTCCATGCTGGTGGCGACTACGCCGTCAAACTGGCCGGCGGTGTACTGGTTGATGGATTCGATGTAGTCGTTCACCTGTACGATATCCACCTCGATATCGTACTTGTCCGCCCACTTCTTCATGATTCCGTAGTCCTCGGCATACTGCCAGGGCACCCACCCGGCGTAGATGGTCCAGGCGATGCTGAAGGAATCCCTTTCCTGGGCTATTGCGCCCATGGATCCCAGACCCAGGGAGGCCGTGAACAGACCGGCCGCCAGGCGTTTGGTGATGTCGCGTGTAGTCATGGTGTCTCTCCTCGGGCTTTGCCCGTGTTTGCAGGTTTGGTCTTTCTTCAGTTTTTTTGGGTTGCTGGCATTACTCGGTAATCTCTTCGACGATCACGACTGGTGTTCCGGGCGAGACCGCCTGTCCCGCTTCCCGACGCACGTCCACTACGCGTCCGGTTACGGGGCTCAGTAACTCGATTTCCATCTTCATGGATTCAATAACCGCTACCGGCCGCTGGGCATCGATGGTGTCGCCGGGTTGCACCAGGCACTCCCAGAGGTTGCCGGCTACGTGGCTTTCCACCGCGTGCTGGCCTGCTGGCAGGTTGGCAATGTCGTCTTCGCCGGTATCCTCGATCGGTGCTTCGGAACTGAAATTGATCTGGCCCGACTCGATCCAGCGCTGCAGTTCCTCATCGAAAGCCTGTTTGCGCTTGGCTGTGAAGGATTGGATTTCGTCGTCGTTGTTCGCCAGAAACTGCTCGTAGTCCTTCAGGTTGAAGCGGGTTTCCTCGACCTTTATCGGGTAATCGCCGTTGGGAAAGTCCCGGCGGATCTGCTGCAGTTCTTCGGCACTGACTTCGTAGAAGCGCACCTGATCGAAGAACCGGAGCAGCCAGGGCTTGCCAGCTTCGAACAGCTCGGTGGTGCGGTACCGGTTCCACATCTGCAGGGTGCGACCAACAAATTGATAGCCGCCCGGGCCTTCCATGCCGTAGATGCACAGATAGGCGCCGCCAATGCCCACGGAGTTTTCTGCGGTCCAGGTCCGGGCCGGATTGTATTTGGTGGTCACCAGCCGGTGGCGCGGGTCCAGCGGGGTGGCGACCGGTGCGCCCAGGTAAACGTCCCCCAGCCCCATCACCAGGTAGCTCGCCTCGAAAAGCGTCTTCTTCACGTCTTCGATGCTGTCCAGCCCGTTGATGCGGCGAATGAATTCCAGGTTGCTCGGGCACCATGGGGCATCCTTGCGGACCGACTGCATGTATTTCGCGATGGCGGTCTGGCAGGCCTCATCGTCCCAGGACAGGGGCAAATGCACGATTCGCGCGGGCACATCCCACTCGGGCTGTTTTTCCAGTTCCTTTTCGGCGCCAATCAGAAGATCCAGTAGCGTGCGCTGATTCAGCTTCTGGCTGTCGTAATGTACTTGCAGGGATCGGATACCGGGGGTCAGCTCCAGAATGGCGTCGTGGTTCTGCTCCCGAAGCCAGAGCATCAGCGCGTGGGCACGGAAACGCAGGCGGATATCCAGCTCCATGGGGCCGTATTCGACCAGCACGTAGTTGTCGCCGGCGGCCCGATAGACCACGCCGGTCTCGTGGTCATCGGCACTGAGTGATGCCAGAATCGGCGAGGTTGGCGTGATCGGTTTAATATGGGCGGTCGCTGCGGTCAGGGTGGCGATGGAATCGTCCAGCGCTTCCCGCAGGGCCACGGCCTGATCCTGACTAACAGGCACGAACTTCACCTTGTCACCGGCTTTCAGCTGGCCAAGCTTCCAGAGGTCGGCACTGATCACTGTTACCGGGCAAACAAAACCGCCCAGGCTGGGGCCGTCGGGACCGAGAATCACGGGCATATCGCCGGTGAAGTCCACGGTGCCCACGGCGTAAGCGTTGTCGTGAATGTTGGACGGGTGCATGCCGGCCTCGCCACCGTCGCTGCGCGCCCACTGCGGTTTCGGGCCAATCAGCCGGACGCCGGTGCGGCTGGAGTTGTAGTGGATCTCCCAGTCGCTGGCGAAGAAGGTGTTGATGTCTTCGTCGGTAAAATAATCCGGCGCGCCATGGGGCCCATAGGTGACGTGCAGCTTCCAGGTCTTGCCGATGGTTGGTTTCAGTTCGGCAGGCAGGGCGGTCGGGCCGGTTGGCTCGCAATCCGCCAGGGCGAGCACATCACCGGCACGCAGGGCGCGGCCACAGTGGCCACCAAACTGCCCGAGCGTAAAGGTGCTGCAGGAGGTCAGGTATTCGGGGCAGTCCAGTCCACCGCGGAACAACACGTAGGCCCGGGCGCCTTCCGCCGTGGTGGCGCCCAGCTTGAGGGTGGCGCCGGCGGGCACGTCGATCACCTGCCAGAAGTCGATGGCCTTATCATCCAGGGTGGCGTCCAGTTGGGCGCCCGTCAGCGCAATCTGGGTGGCGCGGTTGAACGTGAGCACGGGCCCCTTCAGGGTGATTTCCAGGCCCGGAGCCCCTTCGGGATTGCCCAGCAGTCGATTCCCAAGCCGGAATGAATAACTGTCGAAAGGGCCGGACGGCGGCACGCCGACTTCCCAGTAGCCGATGCGACCGGGGTAGTCCTGAATGGTGGTCAGAGTGCCGCCGCTGATCACATCCACCGTGGCTGGCTGGTAATGGAATTCGTTTAGAGTACGGGTGAACAGTCGCCCTTCGGCGAAGCGTGGGTCGTCCAGCACCTGGCGCACATACTTGAGATTGGTCTCGATGCCATAGAGCTGGCTGTCGTCCAGGGCCTGCATCAGCCGCTGGCGGGCCGACTCGCGATCGGCCTCATGCACGATCACCTTGGCGAGCATGGGATCGTAGAGCGGCGATACGTCCGTACCCGGTTGGATCCAGGTGTCGATTCGCAGGCCACCCTCGTTGGGCCAGGCCACATTGGTGAGCAAACCGGCCCCGGGCTGGAAATCCTTGTTGGGGTCTTCCGCATAGATCCGGGCCTGGATAGCGTGGCCGGAAGGCACAAGCTTGCTGCCCAGTTCGGAAAGGTCGGGCAGAGTGCCGGCGCCCAGTTCCACCATCCAGCGAACCAGGTCCACGCCATACACCTGCTCGGTCACACCATGCTCTACCTGTAAGCGGGTGTTTACTTCCAGGAAATAGAATTCGGTGGTGTCCGGGTCATAGATGAATTCAACGGTGCCAGCGCTGCGGTAGGCAATGCTCTCGCCCAGCTGACGGGCAGTTGCGTGCATGCGGGAGCGGACGTCCTCGGTGAGTCCGGGTGCCGGAGCTTCTTCAATCACCTTCTGATTGCGACGTTGGGCGGAGCAATCCCGCTCGCCCAGGGCCAGGACCTGACCTTCGCCATTGCCGAAGAGCTGCACTTCCACATGGCGGGCATGTTCCACGAACTTTTCCAGGAACACGCCGCTGTTGCTGAAGTTGTTCTGGCTCAGGCGCTGGACCGACTCAAAGCTCTTGCTCAGATCGTCCGGTCCGTAGCAGCGGGACATGCCGATACCGCCGCCGCCGGCGGTGCTTTTCAGCATCACCGGGTAGCCGATGGTGTCAGCGGCTTTAAGCGCTTCCTCCAGATTGGTCAGCAAGTCGGTGCCTGGTAACAGCGGTACGCCGGCGCTTTGGGCCAGCGACCGGGCCGTATGCTTGAGACCGAACTGCTCCATCTGCTCGGGTGTCGGGCCCAGGAAAACCACGCCCTCGGCGTCGCAGCGCCGGGCAAAATCGGCATTCTCGCTGAGGAAGCCGTAGCCAGGGTGAATGGCGCCGGCACCACTTTTACGGATGACTTCAAACAGCTTGTCCTGATCCAGGTAGGTGGTCGCTGCTGGCCCCTCGCCCAGGGAATAGGCCTCGTCCGCCTGACGCACATGCAGCGAATCGGAATCCGCTTCCGCGTAGACTGCAACAGAGGTCAGGCCCATCTCACGCAGGGTACGGATCACCCGGCAGGCGATGGCGCCGCGGTTGGCGATCAGGACTTTGTCGGGGTTATTGAGGGCGCCGGTCAGTTCCATACCAGCACCTCAATCGGTGTCGGGTTCCAGCCGTTGCAGGGATTGTTGAGCTGCGGACAGTTGGAGATCATCACCAGCACGTCCATCTTCGCTTCCATCTCCACGTATTTACCGGCATCGGAAATGCCATCTGCGAAGGTCAAACCACCGTCGGCGGTCACTGGCACGTTCATGAAGAAGTTGATGTTGTGGGTGATGTCCCGCTTGGTCATGCCCAGTTCTTCGTGTTCGGTGACGGCCACCAGCCAGCTGTCGCGGCAGGCGTGCATGCACTTTTTCTCGAGGGCGTAGCGCGTGGTGTTGCTCTCGGCGGCACAGGCGCCACCCAGGGTGTCGTGCCGGCCACAGGTGTCGGCGGTGATTTCCAGCATCACGTTGTTTTCCGAGGACATCAGCTTCGAACCGGCGGTCAGGTACACGTTGCCCTGCTCGCGGATGGTGTCGACGGCGCTATAGCGTTCGGTCGGGTTGTGGGCGTTGTAGAACAGGGTGTCGGCGGCCTGGTTGCCTTCCAGGTCCAGAATGCGGACGGTTTCGCCGGCTTTTACCACTTTCAGGAAATACTCGCCCGCCGGGACGGTTTCGCGGAAGGCAGCGTTCTCAGGCTTCAAATTGCTTTGCTTGATCATATCGGGCCTCCCATTACTGCATCAGGTGATAGAGCGCGGTGTTGGCGAAGGCCCGGGCGGCCTCCGGTGACGAGATCTTGCACGGATCGGCGTCGGTCACTGGGGCTGCCTTGAACAACTGGTAGCGCAGAGGATGGCGGGGGTATTCGCTGGCCGTGTTCATCGGGTGCGGGCAGGTGTGCAGTACCACGATGGTGTCCATCTCGAAGCGCAGGTCGACGGTGGCGCCGGCGTGGGAGTGCCCCTCGGCGAAGGTCATGTTTCCGTCGTCATCGGTTTTCACCTTGCTGAACCAGTTCAGGTTGGCGGTCAGGTCTTTCTTGCCCAGGCCGTACTTCGCCAGCTCGTTCAGGAAGCTGTTGAAGCCATTACGATGGTAGTGGTTGTGGGCTTCCTGGTAGGTCTTTTGGCCCCAGCGCTTTTCCACCAGGTCGGCATTGCAGGTGCCGGCGACGGTGTCATGCCAGCCGAGGTCATCGCGGATGATGGAGGCAAAGACCCGGCCCATGTCGGATAACAAGACATGGCCTTTGGTAAGCAGAAAGGTGTGCTGGTTCTTCAGGGTATCCGGCATGTTGTAACGCTCGAGGGGATTCTCGGGGTTGTACATCAACATGCCGACGTTGGCCCCGCCGGTTTCGTCAATCAGGCGCAGCACATGGCCGCGGCGCATGATAAAGGACCAGTGGGATCCGCCGGGAATCAGATCGTCGTAGAGGGGTGTTGCATACGGGGAGGCTGCGGTTTGCAACATGGCCTTTTCCTCCTGGTTAGGGCATTTAAAAAAGCGAGAGGCGTCAGTAACTGAGCGATCCTCCCGGGCTTTTGTCCCGCCGTGTAACCTTGGAAAAGGTCGTCAACTCTCGGACCAGTCGTCTGCGTTTGGTGGTTGCAGACCGGAACCCTAGTTGACCATTGGTCAGATTGTGGCGCTTTGATTGTGGTTTCAGTAACCGACGTCTCGCTGCGTACGCTGTTCACTGCAGAGTCCATGCCAATCGCCAACTGTTTGATTTCATTGAGGTCGTGGTCCGAGCGTGGAGTATAGGTGCTTCCTGCCTGGGCGGGTGCACTTTTTTGGTGCATCAATCAGTGCGCTTTTCGTGCGTTTATTTTCGGAGCTTGATTTCGGAGCCGGGTCACTGGTGGCGTGGCCTTCGAGCCATCTACTACCAAGGGAGGAGTTTTTCGCCTCCATCGCATCATTCAAACCTCGAAGATTGAGGTCTACATTGAATGAGTAAACGCGAAAGGCCGCGTTGCCCTGCGACAAACACAACAAGAGGTCGAGATCATGATCTACGCACAACCAGGAAAGGATGGCTCCGTCGTTTCTTTCAAATCCCGTTACGAGAACTACATCGGTGGCGAGTGGGTTGCCCCGGTAAAAGGCCAGTATTTCGAGAACATCACCCCGGTGACTGGCGAAGTGATTTGCGAAATTCCGCGTTCCGGCGCTGAGGACATCGAACTCGCACTCGATGCCGCGCACAAGGCAGCGCCGGCATGGGGCAAGACCTCACCAACCGAGCGTTCCAACATCCTGCTGAAGATTGCCGATCGCATCGAGGCCAACCTCGAGAAGCTCGCGGTTGCCGAAACCTGGGATAACGGCAAAGCGGTTCGTGAAACCCTGAACGCCGACATTCCCCTGGCCGCCGACCACTTCCGGTACTTCGCCGGTTGTATCCGTGCCCAGGAAGGCCATATGGGCGAGATCGACCACAACACCGTGGCGTACCATTTCCACGAGCCCCTGGGCGTTGTTGGTCAGATCATTCCCTGGAACTTCCCGCTGCTGATGGCTGCCTGGAAACTGGGCCCTTGCCTGGCGGCTGGTAATTGCACCGTGCTGAAGCCGGCCGAGCAGACCCCGGCCAGCATCCTGGTACTGATGGAAATTATTGGCGACCTGCTGCCGCCGGGCGTGCTGAACATCGTCAACGGTTACGGCATCGAGGCCGGTCAGGCCCTGGCCACCAGCAAGCGTATTGCCAAAATTGCCTTCACTGGCTCCACGCCGGTTGGCTCCCACATCCTCAAATGCGCGGCGGAGAACATCATCCCGTCCACGGTTGAGCTGGGTGGCAAATCCCCGAACATCTACTTCTCTGATGTGATGAAGGCCGAGCCGGAATTCATCGACAAGTGCGTGGAAGGTCTGGTGTTGGCGTTCTTCAACCAGGGCGAAGTGTGCACCTGTCCGTCACGTGCGCTGGTTCAGGAAGACATGTTCGAAGAGTTCATGCAGAAGGTGGTACAGCGCACCAAGTCGATCAAGCGCGGCAACCCGCTGGACACCGATGTTCAGGTTGGCGCCCAGGCGTCCAAGGAACAGTTTGACAAGATCATGTCCTACCTGGCCATTGGTAAGGAAGAGGGCGCTGTAGTACTGACCGGTGGCGACCGCGAGCATCTGGATGAAGAGTTCAACAATGGCTTCTACATCCAGCCCACACTGTTCAAGGGCGACAACAAGATGCGTGTGTTCCAGGAAGAGATCTTCGGACCGGTGGTGGGTGTGACCACCTTCAAGACCGAGGAAGAAGCCCTGGCCATCGCCAACGACACCGAGTTTGGTCTGGGTGCCGGCGTCTGGACCCGCGACACCAACCTGGCGTATCGGATGGGCCGCAACATCCAGGCCGGTCGTGTATGGATGAACTGCTACCACGCCTACCCGGCCCACGCCGCCTTCGGTGGTTACAAGAAGTCCGGTGTTGGCCGTGAAACCCACAAGATGGCACTCGAGCACTACCAGCAGACCAAGAACATGCTGGTCAGCTACGACACCAACCCGCTGGGTTTCTTCTGAATCTGTGAGCGGTAAGCGGGCCTCCCACACGGGCCCGCCTGTGAGTCAGCACATTGGACGTGCACCTTCATTCCCCGGCGCTTGGCCGGGGCGGCTCTCTGACGAGAGTTCGGGTTTTTCTGTCACTCTCTTTTGGCCCTTCCCAGGGCCTTTTTTCGTTTCAGGCCGGAGTCACTTTCGTCGCCCGGATTTTGCGACCTAGGGAGGCACCAAAACAGTTCCAAAGTACCATATTGGCCCCTTGCCCCGGCCGATAGGATGGGAACTGGGTTATCGGCAATGTCGTTGATTCACCCGCAATGCGCTAACAATCATGACAATAGAGGTGAGCATTATGTGGACCAAACCAGCCTACGAAGATCTCCGCATCGGTTTCGAAATCACCATGTACTTCGCCAACCGCTGAGTGCTGAAGCGGCCAGCCTTGCGCTGGCCGTTTTGCTTGTGGAGTGACCCACCATGTTTATTCACGTTCTGGGCTCCGCCGCAGGCGGTGGCTTTCCCCAGTGGAACTGTAACTGCGCCAACTGCGACGGTTTCCGCAAGGGCACCCTGAACGCCCGGGCCCGTACCCAGTCCTCCATTGCCGTCAGTGAAGACGGCGAGCACTGGATTCTGTTTAACGCGTCCCCCGACATTCGCGCTCAGTTGGCATCCTTCGAAGCGATGCAGCCGGCCCGTGCTCTGCGGGATACCGGTATTGATGCCATTGTGCTGATGGACAGCCAGGTGGACCACACCACCGGCCTGCTGTCTCTGCGCGAGGGACTGCCGATGGACGTCTGGTGTACCGAACAGGTGCATGAAGACCTCAGCGGCGGTTTTCCGCTGTTCACCATGCTCAGGCACTGGAACGGTGGCCTGAACTGGCAGCGCATCGAGGCGTCCGAGCAGACCCCCTTTACCATTCCCTGCGCACCATCCATCGAGCTGACCGCCATCCCGCTGCTGAGCAACGCACCCCCGTATTCACCGCGCCGGGACAACCCGCACCCGGGCGATAACATTGGCCTTTTCCTGAAAGACACCCGCACCGGTCAGACCGTGCTCTATGCCCCGGGCCTCGGCGAGCCGGACGACCGTATTCTCGGCTGGATGCGCCAGGCCGACGTGCTGCTGGTAGACGGCACCGTCTGGCACGACGACGAGATGATCCGCCAGGAAGTGGGCACCAAGACCGGACAGGCCATGGGCCATCTGGCCCAGAGCGGCCCGGGCGGCATGATCGAGGTGCTCGATGCCATGCCGGCCAGCCGCAAGATCCTGATACACATCAACAACACCAACCCGATCCTGGATGAGGATTCCCCGGAACGGGCGGAGCTGACCCGCCATGGTATCGAGGTGTCCTGGGACGGAATGCACATCGACCTGTCGGGGCAGCCATGAACGCCAAAGCCAACACCGCCATGAACCGGACGGATTTCGAGCAGGCCCTGCGCGCCAAGGGCCAGTACTACCACATCCACCACCCGTACCATAAAGCCATGTACGGCGGGCAGTGCACGCCCGAACAGATCCGCGGCTGGGTGGCCAATCGGTACTACTACCAGATCAAGATTCCCCAGAAAGACTCCGCCATCATGGCCAACTGCCCGGACGCTGGTGTGCGCCGGCTCTGGCTGCAGCGGATTCTGGACCACGATGGCCACGACGGCGACGTCGGCGGCATTGAGGCATGGCTATCCCTGGCCGAAGCGGTGGGCCTGAGCCGGGAGGAAGTGATTGACCAGCGCCACGTGTTGCCCGGTGTCCGCTTTGCGGTGGACGCCTACCTGAACTTCGCCCGCCGGGCGACCTGGCAGGAGGCGGCCTGCTCGTCCCTGACCGAACTGTTCGCCCCGGAAATCCACCAGTCCCGACTGGACAGCTGGCCTGCCCACTATCCCTGGATTGAAGAGAGCGGCTACAGCTACTTCCGCAAGCGCCTGTCGGAAGCCAGACGAGACGTGGAGCATGGTCTGACCATCACGCTGGACCACTTCACCACCGAGGCCCAGCAGGCCCGGGCTCTGGAGATCCTTCAGTTCAAGCTGGACATCCTCTGGACCATGCTGGATGCCATGACCATGGCCTACGGCCACCGTACCCCGCCTTACCACACCGTGACCGACGACCAGGTCTGGCACCGGGGTCTGTGATGGAGGTGGGTATGCAGGAGATACCAAGATTTCGCCGGGGATTCCGGTTCCAGTGGGAACCGGCTCAGGAAAGCTATGTGCTGCTTTATCCGGAGGGCATGGTGAAGCTCAACGGCAGTGCCGGGGCGATTCTCAACGAGGTGGACGGCCAGCGTACTGTGGCCGACATCGTTGCCAGCCTGGAACAGCAGTTCCCGGACGCGGGCCCGCTCGGCAAGGACGTGAGTGAGTTCTTGAAGGACGCCCGGCAACAACACTGGATTGAACTGTCATGAGCTGCTCCCACGCGCACAATCAACCCAATAACCCGCATGATGCCGGGCCGCCCCTGTGGCTGCTGGCAGAACTGACCTACCGCTGCCCGCTGCAATGCCCCTATTGCTCCAACCCGCTGGACTTTGCCCAGACCGAACGGGAACTGACCACCGAGGAGTGGGTAAGTGTGCTTCGACAGGGGCGGAAAATGGGAGCGGCGCAGCTGGGCTTCTCCGGGGGCGAACCCCTGGTAAGGCAGGATCTGGTGGAGCTGATCGCCGAAGCGCGGCACCTGGGGTATTACACCAACCTCATTACCTCAGGGCTGGGCCTGACGGAGGCCAAGGTGGATGCTTTTGCCGAGGCCGGATTGGACCATATCCAGGTCAGTTTCCAGGCTTCGGATCCGGAGCTGAACAATGCCGTGGCTGGCTCCCGTAAGGCCTTTGACCAGAAGCTGGCCATGGCCCGGGCAGTGAAGGAAGCGGGCTATCCGATGGTGCTCAACTTTGTGATCCACCGGCACAACATCCACCAGATGAACGACATCATGTCCCTCTGCGAGCGTCTGGGTGCGGACTACGTGGAGCTGGCCACCTGCCAGTATTACGGCTGGGCGTTTGAAAACCGGGAAGGGTTGATGCCCTCGAAAGCCCAGCTGGTGCAGGCGGAACTGGAAGTGAACCAGTACCGGCAGCGGCTTCAGGAATCTGGCTCCGCCATGAAGCTGATCTTTGTGACTCCCGACTATTACGAGGAGCGGCCGAAAGCCTGCATGAACGGCTGGGGCAATCTGTTCCTGACCGTGGCGCCGGATGGCACAGCATTGCCATGCCACAGCGCACGGCTTCTGCCCATCGATTTCCCCAATGTCCGGGACATGGATCTTCAGGGCATCTGGTACGACAGCCCGGGATTCAACCATTACCGCGGCGACAGCTGGATGCCGGAGCCCTGTCGTTCCTGCGATGAGAAGGAAAGGGACTTCGGCGGCTGTCGCTGCCAGGCCTATCTTTTGACCGGTAATGCGGATAATGCAGATCCAGTATGCAACAAATCGTCGTATCATGATCGAATACTGGCAGCCAGGAAAGCTGCGGAGCACGCCACGGCCGGCCTGACTGGACTGGTTTACCGAAATGCGGACAATTCACGGTTATTCTTCCGGGGCTGAAGATTCCCTGGCCGGGCTGGAAAGCTCTATTTCAGCTTCTACTTTTGCAGGCCTTGCTCATAACAAATCTGTGATGAGTGCTTACGAGGCCTGCGCAATGCATATCCAGCGTGGGGAATTGGCCGTGTCTTCGGCCGGTCTGTTCTGGCTGCAGACCGACCCGGCGAGGGGCTGCAACACGCTCTGGCATCTCTCTGATCATGGCCCGGTCCGTCTTGGCCCCGATCATCTTGCAATTCGCAGCCGGGTGAATGGCTACGGTGGCGGCGCTGTCGCAGCGTCAAACAAGGGTGTTTTCGTGGTGGGTGAGGACCAGCAGATACGGTTCATCAACCACACCGGAGACGAATGCATCAGCTTGACCGATGACCCGGAGGCGGCCTACGGCGGTCTGGTGGCCGACGAATCCCGGGAACGGGTTCTCGCCGTGCGGGAGGCCGGTGGCCAGCAGCAACTGGTGGCTGTTTCCATGGCCGGTGAACGAACGGTGCTTCATTCGGGGCAGGACTTTTACAGCGCGCCGGCGGTTTCTGCCAACGGCCGTGAGATAGCCTGGACGAGCTGGCAGCTCCCGGATATGCCCTGGGTGCGCACCCTGCTCTGGACAGCAAATATTGGCAGTGACGGTCTTCTGGGCCAATGCCGGGACTGGCCAACGCCCACCGAAGGGTCTGTTCAGCAGCCGGTATTTGATGGTGATGAGCTGTGGGCCCTGTCTGATCATGAAGGCTGGTGGCAACCCTGGCGTATCGAGACCTCGGGCGTGGGCGGTTGGAAGACGATCGCTGCGCCGGCGCGGGATCACGCCAACGCACCCTGGCAACTGGGCGAATCCCATCATTGCCCGATAGGCGAGGGTGGTTGGGCGAGAGTCCGCTACTGCAATGGCACGGGCGAGCTCTGGTTGAGTTCCGGCGATACCGGAGAAGAAATCCGGGTTGCCAGGGACTTCGGTGACTTTCGCTGCCTGCAGTCGGCTGGCGGACAACTCTATTGCATCGGGCGAGCCGCAAGCCGTCTGGATGCGGTTCTGATGATTGATGCAAAGACCGGGCAGGTTCGAACCATTGCCGGAGGCGAAGAGGCCATGGCAGGTGCCCGTGCTGCTCTGCCTTTGGATATCGAGGTTCCGGCACTGAAGCCGGGTGAAAGCTCCATCCACGGGTTTTTCTACACCCCGAAACTCGCTTCCGCCGACCTCCCGCCACTTATTCTGATCGCCCATGGCGGCCCGACGTCGGCGGCCTACCCGGTGTTCAATCCCCAGGTCCAGTATTGGTGCCAGCGGGGTTTTGCAGTGGCCGAAATCAACTACCGTGGCAGCAGCGGGTTCGGTCGGGCTTTCCGCATGGCTCTGGAAGGCCGATGGGGCGAAGTGGACGTCGAGGACATGGAGCGCGCAGCGGATCACCTGGCCTCTTTTGGCCTGGCGGACGGCCAGAGGGTATTTATCCAGGGGCGCAGCTCCGGCGGTTACACGGCCCTGATGGCAATGATACGGAGCCGGCGATTCACCGCAGGGGCCAGCATGTTCGGTGTCACGGATCCCATGCGTTTACGGGCCATGACCCATCGCTTCGAGTCCGGTTACCTGGATTGGCTTCTGGGCTCGCCAGACGAATACCCTGAACGGTGGCGGGATAGAACGCCCCTGTTTCACGCCGAACGTATCACCGCGCCCATGATCTTTTTCCAGGGCGGGCAGGACAAGGTGGTGGTGCCGGAACAGACCCGGGCCATGATAGAAGCCATGAAAGCTGCAGGCCGGGCGCCGGAGTTGCACTGGTTCGAAGATGAAGGGCACGGTTTCCGGCGCCAGGGCAACCAGGCCGGTATGCTCGAATGGATGTTCAGCTTCTACCGAAAGCATAGCCAAAAGGCCAATGATCAGGCGGAAAACTTGAGTTAAACTCTCGGCTATTCCTATAAAAATAAGCGGTCGGGTGCAGTCTGATGAGTCACGATATCTCTTCCTTGCGAAAGTTTGTGTCACCGGAAATTGTGTTTGGTGCCGGCTCCCGGAAGTCCGTGGCAAATTTCGCCAGTAATTTCGGTGCCAGGCACGTATTCCTGGTGTCAGATCCTGGTGTCGCCTCCGCCGGCTGGGTTGACGAGATAGTCACTCTGCTGACGGATGCAAATATCCGCTCGACCGTTTACACCGGTGTTTCACCCAATCCCAAGGTGGAGGAGGTGATGGCCGGGGCCGAGCTCTACAAATCCAGTGAATGTGATGTCATTGTCGCCATCGGTGGCGGCAGCCCCATGGACTGCGCCAAGGGGATCGGTATCGTGGCCACCCATGGCCGCAGTATCCTGGAATTCGAGGGCGTGGACACCATCACCAATCCGTCGCCGCCCCTGATCCTGATTCCCACCACCGCGGGCACCTCCGCGGATGTGTCCCAGTTCGCGATCATTTCGGACCCCAACCGCCGGTTCAAATTCTCGATCATCAGCAAGGCCGTGGTGCCGGATGTGTCCCTGATCGATCCGGAAGTCACCGAGACCATGGATGCCTACCTCACCGCCTGCACTGGCGTTGATGCCCTGGTGCATGCCATTGAGGCCTATGTGTCCACAGGCAGTGGCCCGCTGACCGATACCCATGCTCTGGAGGCCATTCGCCTGATCAATCGGAATCTGGAACTGCTGGTGGAGAACACCGCCGATCCTTACCTCCGGGAACAAATCATGCTGGCTTCGATGCAGGCGGGGCTGGCGTTTTCCAATGCCATTCTAGGGGCGGTACACGCCATGTCCCACAGCCTGGGCGGGTTCCTGGATTTGCCCCATGGCCTGTGTAACGCGCTACTCCTGGAGCACGTGGTGGCTTACAACTTCCAGTCTGCCGAGGACCGTTTCCGGCGGGTCGCCGAGGCTATGGATATTGATACCCGTGGCATGGCCAAACCGGAAATCAAGAAGCGACTTATGAACCGCATTGTGGAACTCAAACGTCGGGTAGGACTTGAAGCACGGCTGGCCCAGCTGGGTGTTTCGGTATCCGACATACCGCATTTGTCCGGATTCGCCCTGCAGGACCCCTGTATTCTCACCAACCCCCGTAAGTCATCGCTGCGGGATGTCCAGGTTGTCTATGAAGAAGCCCTCTGACAAGCAGGACGGCGAAAACGACGGCGGCTACGGAATTGGCGATCTTCTCGGGCTGGGCAGCCAGTCTGTCCGCAAGAACTATTACCCCGCTCTGCAGGAGCGCATTGATGAGCTGGAACAGGAGCGCAACCGCTACAAGTGGCTGTTCGAGAATGCCCTGCACGGAATCTTCCAGGCCAACCTGCGGGGCGGATTTCTGGCCTGTAATCCCGCCATGGCCAGAATCTGCGGTTATGACAGCCCCGAGGCGTTAACTGAGAAAGTCATCCGGCTTCGTGAGCAGTTGTTCTGCAGTTCCAGTGAGTTCGATGCCATACGTCAGGAGCTCCTCGATGAGGGCAGCCTGAGTGCCCGGGAAACCCGCTTCCAGCGTGCTGATCGCACACCGGTCCACGTTGCGGTCACGCTGTTGAGACGCCCGGACCTTGGTCCGGAAGTGGTGGAAGCTTTCGTCGCGGACATCACGGAACGAGTGTTGGCCCGGCAAAAGCTGGAGCAATTGAACGCCACCCTGGAGCGGCGCGTCGAAGAGCGGACTGAAGAGCTGCAGAATGCCAACGTGGGTCTTCGCTACCAGATTGAGGAGCGCGAGAAGGTTGAGCGCGAGCTCTTTGTTGCCATGGAGGCGGCAAAAGAGGCCAACCGCAGCAAGGACAAGTACCTTGCTGCGGCCAGCCATGACCTGCTCCAGCCCCTGAACGCCGCCCGGCTGATGATCTCCGCGCTGCAGGAGAGTGCGCTTCCGGACCAGGAAACCCGTATGGTTCATCAGGTGCATCGGGCTCTGGAGGGCGCCGAAGACCTGCTTGCAGACCTGCTTGATATTTCCAAGCTTGACCAACAGGCGATGAAGCCGGACCTGGTGTACACCGATGTCGCCGCCCTGGCCAGATCCCTCGGGGAGGAGTTCGAGGCTGTTGCCGCCAATTCCGGCCTCGGCTTCCGGGTGCGCACGATCCCTGCGACGGTACGAACGGATCAGCGCATGCTGACCCGTATCCTCCGTAATCTGCTCAGCAATGCCTTCCGCTACACCCGCAAGGGTGGGGTTGTGATGGCTTTGAGATCTCAGGGCGACCGTCTGAGAATTGAAGTCTGGGACACCGGTGTCGGAATCGAGGAAGACAAGTTGAGGGACATTTTCACCGAGTTTCACCAGCTGTTGCCCCAGGGCACCGGTGGCCGGCAGGGCGTGGGCCTGGGACTGGCCATTGTGGAACGGATGGTCCGGGTGCTGGGATACGATATCGATGTAGCCTCAAGGCCCGGCCGCGGTTCCCGGTTCGTACTGACCCTGCCACTGGAACCCGCCCGGGCCAGACCGGATCTGGCTCGCGCCGATTCGCTGAACAATTTCGCCGATGGATTTGACGGCGTGCCGGTGCTGGTCATCGACAACGAGCCGGCGGTACTTGAGAGCATGCAGTTGCTGCTTGAGAAGTGGGACTGTGAGGTACTGACGGCCGCCAGCAAGGCTGAAGCTGTACAGACTCTCGAGCAAACCGGGCGGATTCCCGCGATCATTCTCGCGGATTACCACCTGAACAATGAGCGAACCGGCTACGATGCCGTGCACGGTGTTCGTCGCTTCCTTGGCAAGGATATTCCTGCCGCCATCATCACCGCAGATCGCAGCGACGACACCCGCAAGATACTGCGCGCCCAGTACCTGCCGATCCTGAACAAGCCGGTGAAGCCGAACCGGCTTAGGGCCCTGATGACCAGCCTGCTGACGTCTGCCCCGGCCTGACAGCTCCTGTAAGACGTTCTTACATACAGCACAAACCCCTTCGCGAAATACTCCCTCAACCGGTTTTCGACACCGGCAGGTTTCAGAACATCTGAGGGAGTAACAGATGAAAATAACAACGTTTGGCCGGAAAACCGGCTATGGACACGGGCTTTGGTCACTGGCGTTTGTCGGCATGGCGCTGCTGGCCGGCTGCGGTGGCGGAGGTGGAGACACCGAGGTTTCGAGCCCTTCCGATTTCGAACCACCTGCGGAGCCCGTGAATATCGGCGGCGATGCCGAACTTTACGATCCTGATCGGCTGATAAACGTGTCGGTCACCATGAGCCCTGCCGATTTCAGCCAACTGAAATCGGAAGCCCGCACCCTGGCCAGCACCGACCGGGAATGTGTCCCCGAGTTCGACTACACAGAATTTGCCGCCAGTGTCACCATCGACGGTGACCGCATGGACCGGGTGATTGTGCGCAAGAAAGGCTACATGGGCTCCCTGAGCCCCAGTATTCCCTCTCTGAAGCTGGATTTTGACGATCTCTGGCCAGGTCGCACCTATCAGAACATGACCCGGATGACCCTGAACAATAACCGTCAGGACCCATCCAATGCCCGCCAGTGCCTGGCCTATGACCAGTTCCGCCAGGCCGGGATCGCGGCGCCGAAATGCAACTACGCCAGGGTGTCGGTGAATGGGCAGGATCTGGGTGTGTTTACCAATGTCGAACCCATCAAGAAGCCGTTTCTGGCACGGGCATTCGGCGACGACGATGGCAACCAGTACGAGGCCCAGACGGCGGATTTCGGCACCTGGCTGAGCCAGCGTTTCGAGAAGAAAACCAACGAAAAAGAGAACGACCGTACTGACCTGCAGGCGGTTACCGATGCTCTGGCTTTGCCCGATGAGCAGATGGTGAATGTACTGCCGCAGCTGGTGGATGTGGATGAATTTATCCGGTTCTGGGCGGTGGAAACGCTATTGGGCGCCTGGGATTCTGCCAGTGGCAACGCCAACAACTTCCACATCTACCGGGACCCCGGAGACGGCCTGTTCCATTTTATTCCCTGGGGTGCCGACACGGCATTCCGTGGCGCGCATCCCCTCAAGCCCCTGACGGGGGTGCTCTATCGCAATTTCTCGCTGGCCGACCGGTTGTTCAATATCCCCGAGTACCGGGCGCGCTATGAGGCCGAGCTCGAAGACCTGCTGGCCACCCAGTGGGACGAAACCGCATTACTGGCGGAAGTGGAGCGGATTCGCGAACTTACGGGAACCACCGCGGACGCGGCAGCCAGCCTGAAAACCTTTATCAACGGCCGCGGTGAGCCCGGCGATGCCGAATACCGGCCAGCGCGCAGGGCCGTCATTGAACAGGCCATCGCCGAGGAAACGCCCACCGGGGAAGTATACCGGCTTGCGGATACAGAGCCTGACTGCGGTGCCCCGGCGACAACCAGCCTGACCGGCAGCATCAAGTCCGAGGGCGGTGCCGACACAGGATCTTTCCGCTTTACGCTGCCGGGTGGTCAGTCGGTGAATGCGAGCCTGACTTTTGCTGCCTTTGAGGTGGACAGCCTGGTGTACTCGGTGGATCGTGAGTCGAAGCCGGCCGTCATCAGCCTGCTGCTGATTGGCGCGGATGTTAACGACAACTTCACGCCCTATGTCCTGCAACTGTTTATCGAGGCATCCGATTACGTGCCCGGTAACCACCAGTTCCACGGCTTTGCCACCAACGCTCTGCTGTTCGAGGTGGATGAGAGCCAGCCCGGCGATGTGCGTACCCTGGCCCTGGGCGCCGAGGGCACGATGACCATCACCCGCGCAGGCACCGGCGCCAGTGAGGGCGACGTGGAACTGACCCTGGATGCCACCCTGGAATACGATTCGGGCATCCAATGAACATGGCCGTCACCGGCCCGCGGGAAGGATTCCGCGGGCACAGCCTGGCTGATCAGATGCAGGCCCGTTTGATGAACCGGGTCGACACCAAGTTCCTGGTGCCGGCCCACCGGCTGGATGCTTGCCTGCGTGGATTGGAGCACCACTACTCCATGTTGGAGATCGACGGCAACCGGCGATTCACCTACGACACCCTGTATTTCGACACTCCCGGACGTCAGCTGTACCTGGATCACCACAACGGCAAACTGAACCGGTTCAAGCTCCGCGTCCGCCACTACCGCGAAACCGGGGACAGCTTCCTGGAGGTGAAGAAAAAGAGCAATCGGGAGAGAACCATCAAGAACCGTTTACCGCTCACCTCGCAAACCGTTGCGAGCGGTCAGGTGAGCCATTTTCTGGAAGAGCAATTGGGCCTTCCGGTGGCAGGGATGCTGCCGGCTCTTTTTGTCAGCTATCGTCGGATGACCCTGATGAGCCCAAGGGGGACTGAGCGCATCACCCTGGATACCGGACTGGCGTTTCATTCGGCCGACCGCCAGAGCGGTATTCGCTTGCCCGACGTTGCGGTTTTCGAGGTCAAGTATGATCGGAAAATCCCCTGTTCCCCCCTGCTTGACCGCCTTGGTCAGCTTGGCTGCCGACCCGTGCAGTTCAGCAAGTACTGCGTTGGCACCAGCCTGTTGTTCGGCCACGAATGCAAAACCAATCGCTTCAAACCGCTGTTGAGGAGACTCCATGGAATCGGCAGTTGATTTCCATTTTGTGATCCGGCTTTTGATCAATACGGCCTCGGTGTTCGTGCTGATCCGTTGTTACTACGCCTTTTCCCGCCATAGGGAGAACGCCGCCTCGTTCATTCTGTTCGGGGTCGGCGTTTTCCTGGTGACTGCCCTGCTGCATTCGGTCACCGTCACCATGGGTTTTGCCTTCGGACTCTTCGCTGTCTTTTCTATGCTTCGGTACCGAACCGAGGCGCTGGGCATCAAGGAAATGACCTATCTGTTTCTGGTGATTGCCATGGCCCTGCTGGCGGCGGTTGGCACCATGCACCACCTGGAGCTGGTGTGTCTCAATCTGCTGGTTATTGTGCTTGCGTTGGTACTCGAAACCCGGGTGCTGCTGCCGAGGCATAGCGAGAGGGAGGTGGAGTACGAAAAGATCGAGAACGTCCATCGGGACCGGCGGGAACTGCTCATTGCGGATCTTCGTGACCGCACAGGTCTGGATGTGTTCCGGGTGGATGTGGTGTCCGTCAGCTATCTGCGGGATACCGCAATGTTGCGAATGCACTTTCGCCAGGAGCCCGATCATGTTCGCTGAGCTGAAATGGGCATTTCTGGTTATCGGTCTGACCCTGGTGTTTAGCCTGCAGCCCCTGCTTGTTATGGCGTCACCGCTGGAAGCCGAACTGGGTGGTTATGTTGCCGCCGGTGTCGACCATTACGGTGCGTTTTATGACGAGGATGGCGAGCGCAGCACCACCCGGGGCGTACTGCGCAATGCGAAGCTTGAACTGGAACTGAGTTGGGGAAAGCGCTGGGAGGCAGAGCTGGACGGCAGCTACAAGATCGAAGGCGACAAGAAAGAGCTGGATCTTGGTGATGCCTACCTTGTTTACGATGGCCCGAGCCGGTTCGAAGCCCAGGTGGGGCGCTTCAAAGAACCTTTCGGCCTGGAGCGCCTCGCAAGCTACACCAACCTGAACACCAGCGAGCGTTCGCTGGTGAGTTCGGCGTTCGCACCCGGGCGATCCACTGGCATTATGGCGGGGCAGTATCGCAATCGAGGCACCTGGTCACTGGGTCTGTTTACCGATGAACCCGATGGCGGCGCCACTCACGCCGTAACCGCGAGACTGACCCGTTCCCCTGTTCGTTCTGAGACCCAGACGGTGCATCTTGGCGCGGCGGTCTCCTACCGTGACCTCGGCGACAGCCGTTTCCAGATCAAGGATGAGGGGGAGGTGTTCAGCGCTGACAACGTTATCCGCAGCCCGAGATTCGAGGCTCGTGATGCCTGGCTGGCGGGCCTTGAAGCCGCCTGGCTTTATCATCGCCTGACCCTCGTGGCGGAAGCCATGGCCCAGAACGTGCGGCGAACCGACGGGTCACGCTGGCAGTTCGCTGGCGCTTACCTCCAGGCCGGTGTGTTCCTGACTGACGATCAACGCTATTACAGCCGTGGTGAGTTTGACCGGATTGAGCCCCGGCATCGGGCGGGCGCCCTGGAACTGGTCGCCCGGCACGGTGCGGTAGACCTGCGAGACAGGAACCTGGGGGCCGAGGCGAGCGTAACGCTACTGGGTTTTGCCTGGTATCTGGGCGAGGTTTTCCAGCTGCGCCTCAACTATCTGATACCGGATGTTAGCGGCAACACCTTGATGGCCGCGCCGGACGGAGACGCCGTTACCCTCCGCGCCGTGCTGCGGTTTTAGGGAGCGTGAGGGTTACCTCTGTCCATTGCCCGGGCTCGCTGGTAATCCGCATGCTGCCCTTGTGATGTCGCATGATGGTCTGGCAGATGCTCAGGCCCAGCCCCAGGTTGTCCGGTGTATCGCTGGTGGAATAGAACGGATCAGCGAGGCGCTTGATATCCTCCGGCGCGATGCCCTGACCGTTGTCCCGGATCCGGATGCGATGCGCGGTGTCGGTGCTTTCGGCGGTTATCTCGATTTTGCCGTGCCCAAGGCTGTTGCTGACGGCTGAGGCACCGTTGAGCAGCAGGTTCACGAACACCTGGGTCAGCGCCGATGGATAGCAGGGAAGCAGGGTCCCGTCCGGAATGTTTATGTGAAGCTCCACGCCTCTCAGTTGATGCCGGCAAAACCCGGTTGCGGTGGTCACCAGTTTGCGCAGATCGGCTGTTTCCAGATTGTGTTCCGGCACGGGACGAGAAAATTCGATCAGGTCAGAGACAATATCGGCGATGCGTTTCTGGTGCGTACTGGCGTCCGTCAGGGCATCTGCCACTTCGGAATCCCGGTTTACCGAACTTGCAAAATCCACCGCCTGGCTGGCGCAGTTCAGCGGGTTCATGATTTCGTGCAGAAGTCCTTTGGCCATATGGCTCAGAGCCTGTTGTTTCTGCTCCTGGGCCAGTCTCTCTTCCGTGATTTTCAGGGTCTCCAGGGTGCGGGACAGCTGGCGGTTCCGGTCGCGCAGCAGGAACTGGAGAGCCAGCAGATTGCGCAGAAACTGCGACAGGAACCAGGCCGACAGGGGCGCGACGACAAGGCACATCAGAATCAGCCAGTTGGTCAGAATGCCGATCAGGGTTTCGGCCACCTCGTGGCTGTCTACCGCCAAAAACGTGCAAAGTACCAGCAGTGACAGGTTAATCAGGATAATCAGGCTGGTGTGCAGCAGAGACAGGGTAATGATGCCCACGGAGCTGATAAAAAAGAACAGCCCCACGATGGGAGCGAGAGTCGCACCTGTGGTGATGTACCCCAGGTAGCTGAACACGGCCATGTTGAAAAATACCAGGTAGACGATCATCGGCGCGGACCGGCGCAGGCGCGTGAACCGGTGAGCGGCAATCAGGCCGGTCAGGATCGCTGTGTAGATCAGGTAGGTGCCGAAAATATCCGGTGCGTCCGGGTTCAGCGCCAGCCCGCCCAGGAACAGCAGGGTGCCGATGAAGGCAATGACCAGGTAAACGTCCGCGAACAGCGGCAGCACCCGGTAGCGATACTGGGTGTGGTAGAAGCGCTCGAAGCGCCGCTGGCGCCAGGCGGGCAGTTGGCGGATCTGATCGATGCCGGAAAGCAGTTTCACTCGGCGGCTCCGTGTTGGTGTCTTTGCATGAACAGTATCAGCTCGGGCAGGCGTTCGAAGCCGAGCTTCACGAATATCCGATCCTTGTAGGAGTGCACTGTTTTGCAGGACACGCCAAGCCGACCGGCAATGTCCCGTACCGGAAGCCGGCTGGCCATTAGCTGTGCCACTTCCCGTTCCCGTCCGGACAGGGCCTGGTATGCGAGCATGGCCGCCGGTTCGGGCTGCTGCCTCCAATTGCCGATATAAACCTGCCCGTTTCGAATGTAGAACAGGGTCTTGATCAACTCCTGAATTGGCTGGTCCTTGGACACTACGGCCTTGATGCCCGCTTCCAGATAGATTGCCATTCGCCCGTTGCTGACCGGTGTGTCCGAAATCAGCAATACCGAGAGAGAAGGGTTCATCGTCAGTGCATGCTCGGCGATGGTGAGCCCGTCGTTGTCCTGGAGGTTTTCTTCAATCAACAGCACCGTCGGCCTGGCCGCCTGCAGGTGATTGAGGGTTGCAACGCCGGTCTCGGATTCGCCGACCAGTTCGACCTCGCTGTCCAGCAGGATCTGGAACAGCAGGCTGTCACGGAGCAGGCGTTGCCCGATGGTGATGTACAGCCTGAGTCTGCGCTGGCCCGCCACCATCAGTCGGCCCTGGCCGGAAGTCGCAGGCTGACCCAGAGACTCTGGTCGCCCCCGTCGGTATCAATGTCGCCTGCCAGCAGCCGGCTACTTACGAATAGCATCAGCAGGGCGGTTTGCTGCTCCAGTAATGGGCGTGAAAGCCGGGTGATGGGCGCCAGCAGGTGGCTGTACATATGAAACGCATTGGCGTTGGTTACAGTGAGGTGGTCCCCGGCCTGAGTGATCTCCAAAGCAGTGCCCTTCAGTCCCGACGCATTCAGAAGCGTTGCCAGTGAATGGCAGAGCATCATCAGCGGTGTTTGTGTTTCGCTTGCGGCGGCGGGGTTGTCCAATGCGTCGGTCAGGGCCTTTTCAAAGGCTCGTCTGGTCAGGGGGTTGGGTGGTGCGTCTGGTTCCAGGTTGTCCAACTGCCGGCCCACCAACCCGACAAAGTCTCGCATCAGATCATGTTCCAGGGCGGTTTCCCGGCTCGCCCTCAGGTGAGGCGGCTGGGCCGGAAGCGTGCGGATGCTTGTCAGGGCGTCCAGAAAATCGGCGGTTGTCGGTTCGCCGGTAACACTGTCCACTCTGTCAGACAGGTGTTCGAGCAGCCGGGCATGTCGTTGTTGGCGAAGTTCCGCAAACTGTTGCTCGGCCATTGAGCGGGAGCTGTCCCGTGTTGCAACCAGGGCACGATGATGGGCCAGTGCCTTGCGGAAAAGGTTCAATAGTTCATCGGCGCGCCAGGGTTTTCTCTGGTACCTGAAAATCCGGCCTTCGTTCACCGCATCCATCGCCACATCCACTTCGCCCCAGGCCGACGTGAGAATACGGACAATGGTCGGATGCGACTGTCGGAGTTCGTCCAGCAGCTCTTTGCCGTGCATCCCGGGCATTCTCTGGTCGGTCATCACCACGGCAACATTGCCGTCATCCCGAAGGGTCAACAGGGCTTCTTCGGCACTGATGGCGCTCAGTACCCGGAACTCGGTCTGCATGTGCCCCAGCTGCCTCGACAGGTAACGGGTGGCAGTCGGTTCGTCATCGACAATCAGAATCGCCGGGCTGGGGCCCTCCGGGGCCTCTCTGGTATCCGGAGCGGATGATTGCGCTTCCCGGGTAAGGGCGGCGGCCAGCACGTGAGACCGGATGACATCCCGATCGACCGGTTGTTCAAAGCAGCGATCGATCAACTGATCATCAAGCAGCGTCACCAGGAGGTTCAGGGCAATGGCATCCCCGATCAGTATCTTCAGGATCCCGGGGTAGCGGTCCCGGACCTCTGATAGCAGCGACGATTCAAGGTGACTATCAGGCTGGTCAGGCACCAGAACGATGGCGACCGGTAGTGTGGAAGCCGAGGCGAGGTGATCGAGGGCAGTCTGATCAGAGGCGAATGCCTGAATCGTGAAATCCTCGCCAAACAGGTTTTCGAACTGCTGCCGTTCCTGGTTATCGTCATATCGGAGAAGGATCTCCGCCACTGCGCTGGTAGCCATTGTTGTGCGGGGGGCCTGCTGATGGGTTTTGGAAGAGACTAGCAACGGCAGAGAATTAGTGGTGTAGGAAATTCCTACAAATGGGGCCTGTCTAATGTTGGAAGCGTTGTTCTGTGACGGCCTTGGCACTATGGCCTGTTTCAAAGTCAGGAGCGACTACACTTATCACAGGTTCATCGAAAGGGAGATAACCATGACAGTTCCGGAAAATGGTCTGACGAACCACGAAGTGACAGTCTGCTTGGCTGGCGGTGCCGTTCTGGGGCCGTTCAATGCCACCTGGAGCAAGGATTCCGGGGGCGATGTGCGTGAACTGGTCCGCGAATACGACGCCTTCCTGCAGGGTGAAAAGCAGCACCGCTACAAATTCCATCTGCATGATACCTACACCAACACGGTTCATACCCTGATCCTGAATTTTGAACAGGTTACGGGCATCTGCGACCATGTTCGGCTCAGGTCCCAGGGCGGCGGTTGAGCCAGGGCCGGCCCTGGAGCGTACACGCCCAAAGCCACGAGCAAATGGACGGACAGGAGGGAATATGAGCGAATTCAGAACGGAAACGGACAGCCTCGGAGACGTCCAGGTACCTGCGGATGCGCTCTGGGGCGCACAAACCCAGCGTGCCGTGGAGAATTTCCCGGTCAGTGGTCAGCCAATGCCCCAGGCGTTCATTGCCGCAGTTGCGCAGATCAAGCGGGCAGCCGCAGAAGCCAACACCAGCCTGGGTCTGCTCGATAACGATCTCAGGGATGCCATTGCCCAGGCCTGTGAGGATATTGTGAAAGGCGAGTACGCCGATCAGTTTCCCGTGGACCGCTACCAGACCGGCTCCGGCACCAGCACCAACATGAATGTGAATGAGGTGATCGCCAGTATTGCCCGCAATGCAGGTTTCGAGGTGCACCCGAACGATCATGTGAACATGAGCCAGAGCTCGAACGATGTGATTCCGACGGCCATCCACGTGAGCGCGGTGATTGCGGCCAAGGAAAAGCTGCTGCCGGCGCTGTCGCATCTGTGCGGTGTAATCTACGAACAGGAGGCGGCATTCTCCAGTCAGGTTAAGACTGGTCGAACCCACCTGATGGATGCCATGCCGGTGACGCTGGGTCAGGAGCTGAAAACCTGGCGCGAACAGCTTCTGGCCGTTGAAAAGCGGGTAGAGGCCGCCGCTGATGAACTGTTGGCGGTACCCCAGGGCGGTACGGCAGTGGGTACCGGAATCAATGCGCTGCCGGAATTTTCCGGTCAGTTCGTCAAGTTCCTGCGGGCCAATACCGGTTATCCGTTTACGTCGCTCGATCACAAGTTTACCGGCCAGAGCGCGGTGGACGCCCCGGTGGCGCTGTCGGCGCAGCTGCGCGGTGCAGCCATTGTGCTCACCAAGATCGCCAATGATCTGCGCTGGATGAACAGTGGTCCGATTCACGGTCTGGCTGAAATCAGTCTTCCGGCATTGCAGCCGGGGAGCAGCATCATGCCGGGCAAGGTCAATCCGGTGATCCCGGAATCCGTTGCCATGGTGGGCGCCCAGGTGATGGGGCTGGATAGCGCTGTGGCCATCGCCGGCCAGTCCGGTAATTTCCAGCTCAACGTGATGCTGCCCCTGGTGGGTGGGAACCTGCTGGATATGACCGATTTGCTCTCCAATGCAGCCATCATGCTGGCAGACAAAGCGATCAAGGACTTTACGGTCAATGCCGACAACCTCAATGCAGGTGTGGGCAAGAACCCGGTGCTGGTAACCGCGCTGAATCCGGAAATCGGATACAGCCTGGCGGCAGACATCGCCAAGGAGGCCTACAAGACGGGGCGTCCGGTCATTGATGTGGCGGAGGAGCGCAGCGGCCTCAGCCGGGAACGGCTTGAGGAGTTGATGGACCCGCTCAAGCTGACCCGGGGCGGGATTGCCTGATCGGCCGTTTCAGAGAGGCGCAAACGCTTGCTGATCGTTCTGGAGCTGTTTTTGATGCTGGTGCTGGCCAACGGTACACCGGTGGTCGCAGCCGGGTTGTTGAAAAACCGCTGGTCAGCGCCGGTTGATGGCGGAAGACTCTGGTCCGATGGCCGGCCTGTCTTCGGTGAAAGCAAAACCTGGCGGGGGGTGGTTTCCGGCGCACTCGCCTGTGCGGTGTTTGCGCTGTTTACCGGTCTGGGGTTCCTTTTCGGGCTTCTGTTCGGCCTGCTCGGGCTGGCTGGAGATATGCTGAGCAGTTTTATCAAGCGTCGGCTGGGGCTGGCCTCCAGTGCCCGGGCCATCGGTCTGGATCAGATTCCTGAAGCACTCCTGCCCATGTTGCTGGCCATGGCGTGGCTGCCGGTGAGTTTCTGGGTGGTGCTGATTGTGGTGGTGCTTTTTACCCTTTCCAACATTTTCGGTTCACCGCTGCTGTACCGCCTCGGGATCCGTCGGCAACCTCATTAATCCGGCCCACGGGTCAGGGTGTGAAGGGTGACTTCCGGTGGGCAGTTGAGCCGAACATTGACAACAGACGTGCCCGAACCGGGGGAGGTATAACCCTGCATACCGTTCATTCGCCAGTAGCCTCGTCCAAGTGTTCGCGGGCAGTCAGAATCCAGGGTCACCGGTATGCCACCGGGCAGGCAGATCTGCCCGCCGTGGGTGTGACCACAAAGAAAGACGTCATAGCCCGCGTGGGCGGCCTCGCGCCAGATCTCCGGCGTGTGGCTGAGCAGAATGCTGGTGCCCCCTGCCGGGATCTTGTCTCCGGCCTGGTGCAGGTTGTGGACTTTGAAGAAGTGGGCATCGTCGACGCCCGCCAGGTACAGGGTCTGGCCGTCGCGCTCAATGGGTGCCATTTCGTTCATTAACAGCTGGTAGCCCATATCTTCCAGCGCCGGTACCATGCGAACGCTGTCGTGGTTACCCAGCACGGCGTAGGGTTTGCCCTTTATGCCATCCCGCAGCCTTGCCATGCCATCCAGAGCGCCCTCGATGGGCCCCCAGGTCAGTTTCCGGTAATCGCCGGTCAACACGCACAGGTCATAGTCCAGTGGCTCAATCTGGCGCAGCACCGCCTGCAGGTTGGCTTCGTCCATGTCCACGTGAAGATCGGTCAGGTGCAGAATGCGAAAGTCTTCAAAGGCCTCGGGCAGGCCGGGGAGGTGGAAGCGATTATGCACGGTATTCAGACGTCGGCTATTGCTCTGGCCGCGGCCCCAGAGACCAACCATGCGCAGACAGGTGCGTATAAACCCGGGCGCCGTGGCCCAGTTTTCCAGATGGAAGGAGCTGTGATCCTGCCCGAATACCTTCGCTTCAGCCTCCCGTTCAATGCCGAGCCTCTGGCGGGCGTGAACAGGGCCGAGCCGCAGGCTCAGGCGGTACTCCAGGAGTTCATCCTGGTTTTCCGGTGTGCGAGCCCTTGCCGTCATTTTTCTTCCTTTGTATGCCGAGCGGGGCATGGCCGATATGCAATGTGGCAAACCCTGACTCTCATTATGGATGGCCCTCGAAGGTATGCAACCAAAACGACATAATGTTCATGTTTGATGACATATTGGCAGGCCGAACCGGCCAACGATCAGAGTCAGAGTATTTATGACTGCATCACCAGGCGAAGAAGAGCTGTCCTCGTGGCAGATTTTTCTGTTGTTCCTCCGGCTCGGGCTGACCTCGTTTGGCGGGCCGGCAGCGCACCTTGGGTTCTTCCATGATGAGTTCGTGAAACGTCGGCGATGGCTCTCGGACAGTGCCTACGGAGAAGTCGTGGCCCTGTGCCAGCTGTTGCCTGGTCCGGCGTCCAGCCAGGTGGGTCTGACCATCGGATTCCTGCGCGGCCATTACCGCGGTGCCTTCGCAGCATGGCTGGGATTTACCCTGCCATCGGCGCTGATCATGATCAGCTTCGCGCTGGGGTTGAGCGCCTGGCCCGAGGCCGGCAGTGGCGGTTGGATACACGGCCTCAAACTGTTTGTTGTGGCGGTGGTGGCCCAGGCCGTCTGGCAGATGGGGCGAACCCTGTGTCCGGACCGTCCCCGAATCGCCATGGCTTTGCTGGTTGCCGTGAGTCTCCTGATAATCGGCGAAACCTGGATGCAGATATTGGCCCTGGCCATCGCCGGAGCTGTCGGTTCTGTTATGCAGTTGGGGAGCAGTGCGGCATCCGAACCGCTGCAGGTGCCTTTGCAATCCCGGAAGCCTGCGCTTCTTGCCGTGGCTTTTGCGGTCCTGTTGCTGGTTTCTTTCCTGCCACAGGCGACAGGTAGCCTCGGCTGGATCGCTGCGGAAATGTACCGGGCCGGCGCGTTGGTGTTTGGTGGCGGGCACGTTGTGCTGCCCTGGTTGCAGGAAGGCTTCGTGGCTTCCGGTGCCATGGCCGCGGACACCTTTCTGGCGGGGTATGGCGTTGCTCAGGCTATGCCGGGGCCGCTGTTCTCTTTCTCTGGATTTCTGGGTGGTTCACAGGCGGGTGCTATCGGTGGTGTTGTCGCCGTTATCGCAGTTTTTCTGCCCGGAACCCTGTTGGTCTTCGCCGGTCTTCCATTGTGGAGCTGGCTTCGCGAGCACCGTCGGGCAAGGTCTGCACTGGCCGGCGTCAACGCTGGCGTGGTCGGCCTGTTGCTGGCGGCGCTTTATGATCCGGTATGGACCTCGGCAGTCCATAGCGCCCTGGACCTGGGATTGGTGCTGGTTCTCTGGTTGTGCCTGGCCGTATGGCGGGTGCCGGTCTGGCTGCTGGCGCCGCTTAGTGCGCTGGGCGGGGTGATCCTGCTGCCTTGAACAGCGTACATATAAGCCGGCTAACGCCGGCGGGTACAAGGGTTGGCAAATCCGCAGGTTTCCAGCCACAATCGGGCCGTTACAGGCAGAAAACTTGAACGCAGAGGTCATCATGACGACATCGTGCAGTATTCCGGGTCTCAACGTTCCGCGCAGCCGTTTTCCCGACCCCGAGCAGGATCTGCCAGCGGCAGAAGGTGAGCAGCGGGTTGTGCTGGCGGGCGGCTGCTTCTGGTGTGTGGAGGCGGTTTTCCTGGCAATGGATGGCGTCACCAGCGTCGAATCCGGTTACGCCGGCGGTCATGCCAGTTCCGCCAATTACGAGGCCGTGTGCTCGGGTACTACCGGCCACGCCGAAGTGGTGGATGTCCACTATGATCCTGCCAAGGTCAGTTTTGGCGAGCTGCTCAAGGTATTCTTCTCGGTTGCCCATGATCCCACCCAGCTGAATCGCCAGGGCAACGACCGAGGCACCCAGTACCGCTCGGCGGTGTTTTATGAAACGGCGGAACAGCGGCGAGTGGCCGAGGCCTACATCCAACAGCTCAATCAGGCCGGGGTATATCCGGATCCGATAGTGACCACCCTGGAACCGCTCGAAGCGTTTTATCCAGCCGAGGAATATCACCAGAATTTTGCGGCCCGGAACCCCTATCAGCCCTACATAATGGCCGTGGCCGCGCCGAAAATGGAAAAGCTCGTAGACAGCTATCCTGACCGCCTGAAGCCGGAATTTACAGACAACGACACAGGCAGTACCGCCTGAGGAGACAGACCATGGGAGTGTCCAAGGCAGGCTATGACCTGACGCCATTGACCGAAGCGCAGGTTGAGGAAAAGGCCGCAGATCTGACATCGGAAGAGCGACGTGTATTGCTGGACCATGGTACCGAGCATCCGTTCTGCGGGACCTTGCTGGATAACAAGAAAGCCGGAGTTTACCACTGCCGGCTCTGCGATCTGCCTCTGTTCAGTTCGGACTCGAAATTTGACTCGGGAACCGGCTGGCCGAGCTTCTTCCAGCCCTTTGATCCGGAACACATCCGGTACATCGAGGACACCAGTCTAGGCATGACCCGCACCGAAATCCGCTGTCCCAGATGTGACAGCCATCTTGGCCATGTTTTTCCCGATGGCCCGCCGCCAACCGGGCAGCGTTACTGCCTGAACTCGGTTGCCATGGTGTTTGAGGAAAACGCCTGAGAACTGATGGGGGCCGTCAGGCCCCCATTCTATTTACTGCCGCCTGTCACAGTGGCTACATAGTGTGCCACCGCGTGGATCTGTTCCTCAGACAGCGACTCGTTAAACGCGGGCATAATACCAACCCCGCCGGTGACGGCATTGGCCACCTGTTCCAGGGTTGGCTTGAGTTCGTCCAGGTTCGGGCCGACGGCACCGGCTGAACCTGCGTCGGCGAGTGTGTGGCATATCGTGCAAGAGGGTTGTGCCTCCTGGGTGAAGACCTGCTTTCCTTTCTCCAGCTCACTGGCGACAACCAGTGAAGGTAGCCCGATCAGGGCTACCGCGAAAAATAATGCAGTTTTTCTCATGTTGTTGCTTTCCGCAAAGATCGGGGTCGACCTACTCCCGGCCGACCCGACCAGTCATCAACTGATGGCAACCGTAACTCCGTGGTCGCTCCAGCCATTGTGGCCGTAACCACGTTCATTCTCGACCCGGCCCTCAGGCTGGGTATTGCCCTCCACGTCTGTGGCACGGCTGATAATCCGATGCTCTCCAGCGGTTAGATCGGCTGCCAGTACAAACGGCCGCCAGGCATAGGGACCCAGATCCGGGCCCAGGAAGCGGGCCTGTTTCCAGGTTTTGCCGCCATCCACGGAAACGTCGACTTTTTCCAGGGCAACGGTGCCACCAAAGGCCACACCGTAAATCATGTTTCGGCCGGTCCGACCGCTTTCCAGAGGGGCGGTCACCCAGGATTTCACGTTCATTTCCCACATGGAGGGCTGATCCGGGGCGCCTTTTACACCAACATCACGGATCCGGTAACCGGAGGCCTGGATCTTGGCGTCAGTCTGGTTTTCGGTGAAGGCGACGTTCTTGACGTACTTCACGTTGTTCACGCCGTAGTAACCCGGCACCACCATGCGCAGCGGGCCACCGTGGGTATGGGTCAGAGGCTCGTCGTTCATTTCCCAGGCCAGCAGGGCGCTTTCCATGGCTCGGGTGGGAACGGAGCGCTCAACGATCACGGTTTTCGGGTCCAGACCGTCAGGCAGTGTCTCGCCGCCGGTACTGGTGATGTAGCGTGCCCCCTCGACAGGACCGCCCAGAGCCTCTACAACGTCCTTCAATGGCACTCCGGTCCACATGATGCAGCCAGCGGCGCCAACAGACCACTGGGTGCCACCTGCCCCGTGAGGGAAAAACGCCCGGCCGTTACCGGAACACTGCAGTACAGACGCAACGGTGGTTACGCCCATCTGCTTCAGGTCACCGACTGTCAGGGTTCTGGGGTTTTTGACGCCCTCGATCCGCACCTCCCAGACATCCGGGTTGTCGGTCACCGAGGCCGGTGGTGCCGGCAGGTTGTTGCGTACGAACAAACGGTCACTGGCGGTGATGACGCCGTTGCCGATGGCCCCCCGTTGGGTTTCCATGGTGTTGGTGCTATGAACGATCAGGGCGTTGCGTTCTTTCCAGGCCGCGTAATCCGGCAGTGATTTTGGCTCATCGGCCTTGGCCAGGGGCGTAAACCCCAGCACGGAAACCGCCGCCATGGCGCCGGCGCTGCCAAGCAGCAGGGTGCGCCGGGTAGGGTTCTGGAGGCCCGGGTCATTCGGGCCGCGCATCAGAGCTGTTTCCTGCTTCATGATCCGTCTCCTTTTTAGGGTTGTCGTCGGACGGTGGGACTGCTCTTTCGATTCTTTGGGGTTATATCCTTATATCTTATAGATAATGATCAAAAATTAATCAATGCTTTTGTGCGTTATCCAACGGGTTTTTCAGTCGCTATAATTCGCCGCTATTGAAATTCCCGGCAAGGCCGGGAACGAAACCGGGAAACAGAGAAGGGGCGCTGTGATGATTCGATTGAAGATGAATCCGCTAACGGAGTCGGCAACGCTTCTTCGGCGGGCAGGTGTGGTTCTTGGCAGTGTCGGGCTCACCGCACTCTTCTCCCTGTTGGTGTTGCTCCGGGCACTGTTCGGAAGGCTGAACCGGCCCATCGTTGATCAATACTGTCGGGAGTGGTCGGCGTCGCTGTTACGGCTGGTTCGTGCCAGTCTCACGGTGCGAGGGCAGGTGCCGGATTTCGGTGATGGCCGGCGCTACATCATCATGTGCACCCATGCCAGCCACTACGACATCCCGGTCACCTTCGTGTCGTTGCCGGGCTCCATTCGAATGCTGGCGAAAAAGGAACTGTTCAGTATTCCACTGCTGGGGCAGGCCATGCGTGCAGCTGAATTCCCCTCGGTGGACCGTTCCAACCGACAACGTGCCGTGCGAGACCTGGAAAAGGCCCGTGCCATGATGGAGAGCGGAATCGTGCTCTGGGCCGCACCTGAAGGAACCCGTTCACCGGATGGCAAGCTTCTGCCCTTCAAGAAAGGCTGCTTTCATCTGGCGCTGGATACCGAGGCGGTGATTGTGCCGGTGGCCGTGCGCGGGATTCATCGGGTGTTGCCGGCCCGCACCTGGCAAATCAACCTTGGCCAACCGGTGGACGTCCGGGTGGGTGAGCCTCTGGAGACGGCCGGCAAGACCAAGGCCGACCTGGATGAGGTTATGACCGAGGTGCGCGCAAGGTTGACTGAGTTGCTGGGGGATGGTGAAGCCGGTTAGCACAGGCCTCACACAGTTATGTCATATCAGGCGGTGCCGGCGGCCACCACCGTGGACAACAGATAACCGGTATAGGCAACGTAGACCAGTACCAGGATGCCGCCATCCACACGGCTTACCAGCTTGCGCCAGCCAGTCAGGCCGTAGCCCATCAGGAACAGGCCCACCGTAAGTGCCAGCATCAGGGTCCAGTCCCGGTAAAGCACTTCCGGATCCACCGCCAGGGGTTCGATAGCGGCGGCAAGCCCCACCACGGCCAGGGTGTTGAAGATGCCGGATCCCAGAATGTTGCCCAGGATGAGGTCGTGCTCGTTCTTCTTGACCGCCGCCAGGGCCGAGGCAAGCTCGGGAAGGGAGGTGCCGATGGCAACAATGGTCAGGCCGATCACCAGGTCGCTGACACCCAGGCTCTGTGCAATCGTGACTGCACCCCACACCAGCAGGCGGGAACTGACAATCAGTAGTACCAGGCCGATCACCAGCCAGATAACAGCGGTTTTGAGGGGCATGGGATGGGCGATGATTTCGGCATCGGCATCACCGGCCAGGGGGTCGGCTTTACCTCTCAGGCCCTGGTAGATGGACCAGCCCATGACTGCCGCGAAGACCGCCAGAAGCACCCAGCCATCCAGGCGCGAGAGTTGGCCGTCCAACAGTTGGACCCCGGCAATCAGAGTGAGTCCGATGAGTAGCGGCAACTCTTTTCGGATGACCTGGGAGTGCACCGCGATCGGGGCGATAACCGCCGTGAGGCCGACAATCAGGGCAATGTTGGTGATGTTGGAGCCATAGCCGTTACCCAGGGCCAGGCCAGGGTTGCCGTCGGACGCGGCCATGGCGGAGACCGCCAGTTCCGGTGCCGAGGTGCCGAAACCGATAATCACCATGCCGATCAGAAGGGTGGGCATGCCCAGATGTTTGGCGGTCGCCGCAGCGCCCTCGACAAATTTGTCGGCACTCCAGACCAGCAGTACCAGGCCGGCGATGATTGCGCCAAATGCCATTAGCATAGATAGACCTCAGTTGATGAAACGTCCGAGCATGAAAACCCCGGCATAGCCAAGGGTGTAGGCTGCCAGGAGGTGTGCAAGATACCGCATATAAGCCGCAAAGGTCAGCCCCGGGACCTTGCTCATTGCCACGATGCCGGCGGCCGAACCGATCACCAGCAGCGAGCCGCCCACGCCCACGGCGTAAGTCAGTCCCATCCATTCGCCGGGACTCATGTCGATGCCGGCCTTCAGCAGTGCTGCCGTCAACGGCACGTTATCGATCACCGCCGAGAAGATACCCATCAGGTAGTTTGCGTAAAGCGGTGGCAGGACATCGTAGATGGCCACCAGCGAGTCCAGCGCATGAATCTCCTTGAGCATGCCCACCAGCAGAAGGATGCCGAGGAAGAACAGCAGGGTTTCAAACTCGATGATACGGATGTATTCGAGAATCGGGTCCAGGTCCGAGTCGTCACTCATGAATCGCGATACCAGGAACATGATGGACAGGCCGAACAGAAAGGTCAGAACCGGTGGGATTCCGAACAGGGCGTTGCCAGCGATCGTGCTAAGGATTGTTAACAAAAACAGTCCGCTGATGACCGCATCAACCCGTCGCACCGGGGTGGTGTTGGAACGAAGTGTCACGGTACCTGTCAGGCCCCGTGAGAGGAAGACAGCAAGGATGAAAACCGTAATCGAGGCCGGGATCGCGAGGGTCAGCAGAGTCAGTATTTCCACCTTTTCCGCGAGGAAAATCATCAGAGTGGTAACGTCGCCGGTGATCAGGGAAACGCCGCCTGAGTTGACCGCAAAAACAACCAGCGTGACAAACTGGATGCGCTTTTTCAGCTCCAGATCCAGCGAGAGAATCAGGGAGCATGAGACTAAAGTGGCGGTGATATTGTCTGCCAAAGAGGAGAAAATGAAACAAAAAAGACCGGTCAGGAAAAGTAACCGCCTCTCGCTTACCTGTTTCGGCATGATCAGGTAAATCACGTTTTCGATCATACCCTTCTTATTCAGGTAGGCGACGAATGTCATGGCTGCGACGAGAAACAGCCACAATCCGGCGATTTCGGCAATGCTCTCGGACAGGCCGGCGGAAATGGCAGACGTTTCATCCGGGCTATCACTGAACAGGAAGAGCAGCATCCAGCTCATGGTGCCAAAGAACAGCGTTACCTTGGCTTTGTTGATGTGGATGACTTCTTCAAATATGACGCCCAACAGCGCCAGAACCGCGAGAACAATCAGAAACGCATCAAGGGCAGACATTGGGGAAATCCCGTCCTGGTTTGTCAGAGTAAAGGCCGAAGCCGGCCAGACAGATCATGCGGGCGGATTTTAGACCTTTGGCCCGAAGCAAACCACTGTTCGCAAGTGCACGTATCGGCAGGTGGAACCAGTAAAAGCCTGATAAGGCCGCAACGATTGACAATCGCAATTTATTATCCCGGCGAAAATCGGGATAATTGCGCGCACATTCAGACCGGAAGCAGACGGCGGCGCCGTTTACCTCGCGCCCGACCGGCTTTCGACAGGCCTCCTTGCTGATCGTGAGGAGGTAAAAAGGCTCAACACTAGCTAGGGTGAAAACCAATGGCCGTTAGACAGGCAGACGTAGTGCTGGTCGGTGGTGGCGTCATGAGCGCCACTCTCGGCATGATGCTCAGGCAGCTTGATCCGTCCCTGGACATCGTCATGGTGGAGCGTCTCGACCACGTTGCCCATGAGAGCACAGACGGATGGAATAACGCAGGTACCGGACACGCCGGATACTGTGAGCTTAACTACACCCCTGAAACCGACGATGGCGACGTGACCATCGATCGTGCCCTGCAGATCAACGCCCAGTTCGAGGTGTCGCTGCAGCTCTGGTCCTATCTGGTGGAGCAGGGCATCCTGCCCGAGCCATCCACCTTTATTAACCGCACGCCACACCAGAGCTTTGTCTGGGGTGAAAAGGACGTGGCCTTCCTCAAGCGCCGCTACGAGCGCCTGAGCGCCCATCATCTGTTCCGTGATATGGAATACACCGAGTCCCCGAAGGATCTCGAAGAATGGATGCCCCTGATCGTCAATAACCGGGACCCGATGCAGCGTGTTGCCGCGACCCGGATCAAGCACGGCTCGGATGTGGATTTCGGTTCTCTCACCCGCAGCATGGTGAGCTGGCTGGAGACCCAGCCGAACTTCGAGCTGATGCTCAGCTCGCCGGTGCACTACATTGACCAGCGGGACAACGGCCGCTGGAAGCTTCGCGTCAAGAACCAGAAGACCGGCGAGCTGACCAAGCTGGAGACCGGCTTCGTGTTCCTCGGGGCCGGTGGTGGTGCGTTGCCGCTGCTGCAGAAGTCCGGTATCGAGGAAGCCCGGGGCTATGGCGGCTTCCCGGTCAGTGGTCAGTGGCTGGTGTGTGGCAAGCCCGACATCGTCCAGCAGCACGATTCCAAGGTATACGGCAAGGCGCCGATCGGCGCGCCACCCATGTCGGTGCCGCACCTGGACACGCGTATCATCAACGGCGAGCCGGCCCTGTTGTTTGGCCCCTTTGCCGGTTTCACCACCCGCTTCCTCAAGCAGGGCTCCATCTTTGACCTGATCGGCTCGGTGAAATCCACCAACCTCAAGCCGATGCTCTCGGTGAGCAAGAGCAACATGGACCTGACCCGCTACCTGATCGGGGAAGTGTTCCAGTCCCACAGTGACCGGGTGGCCTCGCTGCGCAACTTCTTCCCGGACGCCATGGAAGAAGACTGGCAGCTGCGTATGGCCGGCCAGCGGGTGCAGATCATCAAGCAGGTTGATGGCGGCGGTGGCAAGCTCGAGTTCGGCACCGAAATCGTGGCGGCCAAGGACGGGACCCTGGCAGCACTGCTTGGCGCTTCCCCCGGGGCCTCTACCGCAGCCAATGCCATGATCAATGTGATCGAGCGCTGCTTCCCGGAAAAGATCAAGACGCCGGAGTGGCAGGAGCGCATGAAAGAGCTGGTGCCGTCCTACGGCCACTCCCTGGTTGAAGACGAAGCACTGCTGACTGAAGTCCGCGCGAGGACCCTGTCGACCCTGAAACTGGGCTGATATTCCCAAACGGTCTAAGAAACCGAAAGGCACTGCGAACACTGGGTTTTATCCCGCTGATCGCGGTGCTTTTCGCGTTTTAGAAGGGGGCGAAATTTGCGATTTCACAGCTACCGCGTAGGGTTATAAGGCAACCCTTAGGAAAGGAGAGAGCCTGTGAGTGAGCAAAAGTACAATCCTGAGAAAGGGTATATTGCGCTGTTGGGCTGGAGCCTGAATGCGGTAGAAGCGGCCGACAAGTTTGACCGTCGGTATGTTGTCGTGGCACCGGATTGGGCGGAAGCCTACTGCGAAGAGCACGACATCCCCTACGTGCCCTGGAATTTTGAGCGTCTGAACGACCGCTCTGTGGAGATTGCACAGACCCTCAAGGAGATGGGCGTTGACGTTGCCATCCCGTTGTTTGAGGAAACCGTGGAGTGGGCCGGTGCCATCAACTCGGTGTTGATGGACAAGCCGCGTCTGTTCGGTCAGGCCATGTTGTTGCGTGACAAAGCGCTGATGAAGCGCCGGGCCCAGCTCGGTGGCATCCGGGTGGGTATCTTCGAGGAGGCCCACGATAAGGGCGACGTTATCCGGTTCCTCAAGCGGGTAAATCAGACTCTGCTGAAACTGGATGGCGACCCCAACGACCCGATCCACCTCAAGGCGTTCGACAAGGCCGGCTGTCTGGGCCACCGGGTGATCCGCACGCCGGACGAAGTGGACACCATCCCGGAAGAAGAATTTCCGGTTCTGATGGAGTCGCACCTGGATGGCTGGGAATTTGCGGTCGAGGCCTGGATCCACAACGGCAAGATCGCCTTCCTGAATATCTCCGAGTATGTAACCCTGGGCTACTCCGTGTTCGTCCCGGCAACACCCGACCTTGAGAAATACCGGGACCAGATCCGGGGCGAAATCGAGAAGCTGATCAAGACCTTTGATATCGAGTTCGGATTTATCCATCCCGAGTATTTCGTAACCAGCGACCGGACCATGTACTTTGGCGAGGTTGCCTATCGTCCGCCGGGCTTCAAGGTGTTCGAGTTGCTGGAGAAGGCCTATGGCTTCAACGCCTATCAGGGTCTGATTCTGGCCTTCGATCCGAAAACCACCGAAGAAGAAATCAAAGCCTTTTTCCCGAAGGAAGTGGTGGATGCCAAGGGTTATGCCGGCTGCTTCGGGGTCTATCCGCGTCGCCGGGTGGTCAGCAGACTGGAGATCCCGGAAGAGACCGAAAATCACGAATATTTCGAGTCTCACGAGCTGACGCCGCCGCTGGAAGAAACCGTTACCAAGCGTACTGCGTTCGGTACCCACTGGGGTCTGGTGTATTTCTTCGGTGAGGATCCTTACGTCATGCGGGACCTCCTGAAACATCAGGAAGACCTCGATTTCTATGTATAATCAGGAGAAGCATTAACAACAAACGGGTTTGGTGCCAGGCCCTGAGGATTATCGTTTGAACGATCACCAACCGGGCAGCGCAACGCCAGCTGTGAATTTCGACAAGCTGGTGCAACGGCTGGATGACGCGATCCAGGCCATGGAAGAGAGCCGGCCCTTCGCCAGGGCCGGCAAGCTTCCGCGCGTACTGGATACTGCCCGCAGGGTTCTGCTGCAACCTGAAGGTTGCCGGATCATCGAGGAACGGGCCGAGCGCCTCGAGCTGGCGGGCGTGTTCGCCGGCACTGACTGGGCCGAACCCGGGATACTGCTCCCCACGCTGACAACCCACTCGCTACAAAGCCAGAATGCCGATACCGTGGTCATCGAGGCCTTCAGCGAGCTGAGGCTGCTGGCCGTGGCCCGGGGCAGTTACCTCCATCCCTCCGTTTCATCCGAACAGGCCCATCACTACCTGACCCAGGTGCTGGCCATCAACCTGGGTCTGTTGTTCGGTATGACCGGTGAGGCCGAGCGGGAGCAGGGCAAGCTGGCACTGATCAGCCAGGCTGTTGTTCAGTATGTGGCCCACCATATCGGCTACGAACATGTGATTGACAGTCTGATCGAGGAAATCTGGCGGATCCTCGAACAGCGACCAATCCAGGTGTCGGACGTGCGCAGGATGATCACGCAGATTGCTCTGTGCCGGGCCGACCCGCACGCCGACCTGGGTAGCGCAGGTCGAGGTGCCGACCGACTGATCTCAAGCCTCTACGGGCCCACCCGCGCCTGCAGTGAAGACCCGGGAACCGTGGTGTACCAGCAAAGACTGGAAACCATGGATGCCCAGGCCCTGCAGAACGAGGCCACCGGATTCGCGCGTTCCATGCACGACACCGGGCTGGTGTCGCCCTACCACGCCGCGTTCATACGGTTCATTCTGGCCGACCAGGACACCCTCCTAAGTGAAGCGCTTGGTCTGTCCAGTACCGGCCGGGACTGCCTGTTGTGTTACCGGGAGCTGGTGCACACCTTGATCGAGGAAGGTATTTATCCGGAAACGGCCCAGGGCATCTATGGCTTGGCGCTGCTGCTGGAGCGGGGCATTCTCTATCAACCTCCGGTCGCGCCGGCGCTCTGGCGCCAGGCCCGTCTGTCCCTCTGCCCCCACGCCCGGGAACGCCTTGAGCTGGCCTATGGCTACCAGCCACAACCCGGTGCCTGGCTGATCCAGGGCGTGCTGAACATGCTCGGGCAGCCCCTGGGTGTAGGGCAGGGCAATAACCCCACTTGCCAGTCGGCCCGCGCCTTGTCTATGTGGGCCTACAACGATCCGGACTATCTGTTGCAGATGGTGGCCTGGGCCGCCCGTGATAACGAGATCGTCATGCACTTCGAGGGCCAGCCAGTGTCATCGGCCCGGAGTGTCGGTGGCGTGGCTTCCGAGGTAACACTCGATCTGGATCCGGTTTCGCTGGTGGTGGTGCCACACCTGGACCGCATTTATGTGGAAATGGGCCGATTGTGTGTCGGGCGCGAGGGTGATCCCCATAAATGGGTAAACCCGGAATTCCACGGCTGGTCGGCTGGCCGCGGCTTTGCCATCAACGTCGATGTGGCGACTGGCAAACTGCACGATCTGGAAGGCTTTATCCGCCACTTCTACGCCAGTTATCACCCCTACTACAATGGCAATCAGCCACTGATTCATCCGCAGCCGGCGGGTATCGCCGTTACCGACAGTGCCGCCCGGTTTATCGGCTGGCACGCTATCACCATTCTCCGGGCCGCGCTCGACCCGGATGGAGAGATGCGGATTTACTTCTTCAACCCCAACAACGACAGCGGCCAGAACTGGGGCGACGGCGTCAAGGTAAGCACCTCCGGTTACGGCGAGCGTTTCGGCGAGTCGTCGCTGCCTTTCGAGCAGTTCACATCGCGGCTGTACATCTTCCATTACGATCCCCTGGAGCGGGGCGAGCCTGCGGAAGTGAACGAAGACGCCCTCCGGCGCGTAACAGAGGGTGTGTATCGCAGCTGGGGTAAGGATCGCGTACCGGCAGAAGCGCTTCAGGCGGAGCCGCCCAGAACCGATTGATCCCGGTACCTGCCGATCACCCGGAATCCACAGATCAAGAGGAAGGCCATGGCCAACGAACACTCGCCGGCCCGTAACGGGGCCGAGTTGTTTATCCGGGCGCTGGAAAACGAAGGCGTTGAATACATTTTCGCGGTGCCCGGCGAGGAAAATCTCGCCTTCCTTGAGGCCCTGAGAACCTCCAGCATCAAGCTGGTGCTCAATCGTCATGAACAGGCCGCCGGCTTCATGGCCGCCACCTATGGACGCCTGACCGGGCGCGTGGGTGTGTGCCTGTCTACGTTAGGGCCGGGTGCCACCAACTTCGTCACCGCAGCAGCCTATGCCCAGCTTGGCGGTATGCCCATGATGATGATCTCGGGCCAGAAGCCCATCAAATCCTCCAAGCAGGGGCTGTTCCAGATTCTGGATGTGGTGGACCTGATGCGTCCGCTCACCAAGTACACCCGACAGATTACCAATGCCAACACCATTCCCGCCAAGGTGCGGGAAGCGTTCCGCCTGGCCTCCGAGGAGCGTCCGGGTGCGGTGCATCTGGAATTGCCGGAGGACATCGCCGACGAAGTGCCTGAGTCCGACACCCATATCTTCAAGCCCAGCGATGCCCGCCGCCCCTCAGCCAGCCCGAAAAGCCTGGAGATGGCCTGCGAGATGCTGCGCGAAGCCCGGCACCCGCTGATCATGATTGGCGCCGGCGCCAACCGGAAGCGGGTCTCACAGGCGCTGCTGCACCTGGTGAATGTGACCGGCATCCCGTTCTTCACCACCCAGATGGGCAAGGGCGTGGTAGATGAACGGCACCCCCGTTACCTCGGTAACGCGGCCCTCTCGGCCGGCGACTTCGTCCACTGCGCAATCGACCGCGCCGATCTGGTGATCAATGTCGGCCACGATGTCGTGGAGAAACCGCCCTTTTTCATGACGCCTGGTGGCAAGAAAGTCATCCATGTGAACTTCAGTGCTGCCGATGTCGACCCGGTTTATTTCCCCCAGCACGAAGTGGTGGGAGATATCGCCAACAGCGTGGAATACATGGCCGAAAACTGTGGCCAATGCGCCAACCACGACTTCACTCGCCTGATGGAAGTGAAGGAGGCGGTGGACGCCCACCTGCAGGAACGGGCCGAGGACGACCGCTTCCCGGTGATTCCCCAGCGCATTGTCCACGATGTCCGGCAGGTGATGCCCGAGGACGGGATCATCACGCTGGACAACGGTATGTACAAACTCTGGTTTGCCCGCAATTACCCGGCCTACGACAACAACACCGTGCTGCTCGACAACGCTCTGGCTTCCATGGGGGCTGGCCTGCCAAGCGGCATGATGGCCTCCATGCTGTATCCGAATCTGAAAGTGATGGCGGTGTGTGGCGACGGCGGGTTCATGATGAACAGCCAGGAGCTGGAAACGGCGGTACGCCTGAACCTCAACCTGGTTGTGTTGATTATCAACGACAGCGCCTACGGCATGATCAAGTGGAAGCAGGGGCAGGAGGGGTATACCGATTTCGGGCTGGACTACCGCAACCCGGATTTCGTCACCTATGCCGAGTCCTATGGTGCCAAAGGCCATCGCATAACCCGCACGCAGGATTTGCAGCCAACCCTGGAAAAGGCCCTGGCGGAAGGCGGTGTCCATCTGGTGGAGGTGCCTGTGGATTACAGTGAAAACCGCCGGGTGTTTGATGAGGAACTGGCGGAACTGACCTGCAGGTTGTAAGGGGTGTATCATGCTCTGCGGATATTGAACCCGAGGTAGCGCAGCAATGATCCGTCTCCTTATTCGTGGCCTGATTGCCGCTTTTGCACTTACTATTCTCGCCGGTTGCAGTAAACCCGAGACGCCCCAGGAAGTGGCGGCGGCGTTCTGGCAGGCCATGGCCGAGAATGACGCTGGCGACGTTATGGAATACTCCACCCTGTCGGACACCGCTGCGTTCGACGGTTATAAGCGGAGCTGGACCGATGCCGTGCCCTCGTTCGGGCGGGTCATCATCGAAGATCGGGAAGCCACCATCGTGACCCGCCTGCCCGCCGAGGCGGGTACCGAAGGCGAACGGCTGGAGTTGGTGACCTACCTCGTGCGCCTCCAGGAGCAATGGCTGGTGGATTACGATCGCACCGGAGAGGCCATCCTCAATCCCTCACCGTTCAACAGCATCATGGGTGAGCTCAGCCGGCTTGGCGAGGAGCTCAGTGCCCGTTTCTCCTCATCTTCTGATGAGTTTGAGCAGCAAATGGAGCAGTTGGCTCGCGACCTGGAAGCCTATTCTGATGAAATGGGCCGGCAGGCAGAAAGCGCCATGAATGAATTCGGTCAGAAACTGCAGGAAGCCATGCGGGAACTTGAGCGGGCGGTGGAGGAAGCCCTGAAAGACAGCGAGCCGACACCGGAGGAGGACCGGGTGATTCTGGAGCAGGCTGCCCGGGACCTGGATCGCAGGGCCGATGAATTGGGCGACCCGACCATGGAATCCCTCGCCAACGCCAGCCGCACGGTGGCGGAAACCGGCGAACGCTTCACCCGCCTGAGTGAGGATACCCAGGAACGTTATCAGGATGAGTGGCAGCGAAAGTTGGCTGAGATGCGCGCCGATGCCGAGGAATTCATCCAGCAGCTCAGGCCCTAACGGGCCTGTTCGGCGCCTCTGAGCATGGCCTGAAGCAGTTCCTCGGCATCGAACTTCGTCAGGGCTTCGTTGGCACCAACCTGATTGGCGTAGCTCAGGCTCATTTCGCTGTTCAATGATGTATGCAGAATGATGTAGGGCTGCTTCAGTGCGGAGTTGTCCCGCACATTGAACGCCAGCTCGTACCCGTCCAGCCCCGGCATCTCGATATCGCTGACCAGAATATCCGTGGGCCGGCCCAGTTCGTGATCGCGCAGCAGGATCTGCAGGGCGTCATCGCCATTGGACGTTACCTGGTAGGGGATGTCCTTGCTGTCCAGCACATCCGAGAGCTGCTTCCGGGCCACCTGGGAATCGTCCACCATGAGTATGTTCAGGGCCTTGAGGGTCTCACTCTGCACATCTGTGAGAACCACCTCCTGGGTGTCCAGGGATTCCGGGTACACCTTGGCCAGCAGCAATTCCACGTCCAGCAACTGGATGATATCACCATCCACGTCCAGCAGGCCGGTGATAAAGGCCTTGTTGCCCAGGGCCTTGGGCGGCGGCATCACTTGCTTCCAGTCGGTTTCGATAATCTGCTGAACGCTGCGCACCAGAAAGCCAATTTCCTGGCGCTGGATGTCCGTGATAATAATCGAGGCCTTTTCCTGTTCTTCCCTGCTTAGCGGTGGGTAGCCCACGGCCGCGGCCATATCAATCACCGGTACGGCGGATCCCCGGAAGGTGGCCGTGCCGATGACCGCATGATGGCTGTGAGGCAGTTTTGTCAGACGCATGAAAGGCAGGATTTCCCGGATCTTCAGGGTACCGATCCCGAACAGACGTTCGCCGGAAAGCCGGAACAGCAGAAGTTTCTGGGTCTGCTTCGCTTTGCTGGACATAAAACCGGATCCTTTCAACTGCAAAAGCCCCTGAGGCAGGAGCTTTTCAAGAAATGGGTTCAGCAGGCTGAATAACGGGCACTTTGAAGCCCGCAAGCCAAGGGTATGTAGCAATAGTAGCAGCTTTACCGTAAATCGGGATTCAGAAGGATTGTTTCAAATGGTGACAGCCCCCCTCTTTGCCAGGGTGTCACCAGGGAAGATTGTTTAAAACGAACCAGGCAGTGCCACCGGTCGCCAGGATCGCCACCAGGGCGAGCAGGCCATCCCGCGCCACAATAGCCAGGCCAAAGGCCATCAGGGCAATGCCGGCACCGTTGGCGCTGAATGGGATTACCTCCATCAGTGGCATGGCAGCGGCAACGGCCATGCAAATGATGGCGATAAGATATTGCCCCGGCCCGCGAACCAGCCAGAGCAGCCGCTGTTTCGTCCAGCGATCCATAAAGCGGGCTGGCCTGGCCATCCAGTCCAGGCCCCTGGCAAGCTTTTCTCTTTCAATGTTCCGGCGGGCCAGCTTCGACGGAATCCAGATTGAATGTCGCTGGAACACCAGTTGTCCCAGCGTGAGCAGCACCATCAGCCCTAGCAGGGTGGGTACCCCGGGGATGTCACCGATCAGCGGCGCCAGGGTGATCACGCCAGCAATCAGAACCAGCGGGCCGAATGAGCGCTCACCGACGGCTTCCAGTATATCGCCCACAGACACCTGTACCTGTCCGGCGGTATTCGAGCGGAGGCGTTCCAGAAGCTCTGTGAGGCTGGCCGGGTCGTCTGGCTGGTTCATGGGGTTGGTGAGGGCTCCGTTACCGTGTGCTCCAGACACTACCCTGATTTGATGCTGATTGCATGACGACAGGATGACGGAAGCGTTAGTCCTGGATCGGTCTTGTCGACGGTTTTGAGAGCAGGCCTCAGTGGTCTATAGTGAACCTAACTCTCTTTGTTGGCGGCACCAAAGATGTATCAAGGCAAGAGTAACGGAGTTCCGTTCTCACGGTTTTTGCCCTCGCCCTCGTTCGGACCGTTCATGCGTCAATTTGCTTTGGTCCTGGTTTCTTTTCTGGGTTTTTCAGCCTCAAGCTATGCCGACTGCGATATTTCCTTGCGCTGGGATGATGATCCTCCCTATTTCATGGTCCAGGAGGGCGACGTGGTTGGCATTGATGCCGATCTGGTTCGTGAAGCCATGGAGCGGCTTGGGTGCGGTCTTTCACTGAAAAAACTGCCATGGGCGAGAGCGCTTCTGGAGCTGCGTGACGGGCGCGTGGATATGCTCTCCGGTGCCTACCGGACGCCCGAAAGAGAGCAATATGCCTATTACTCCAACGTGGTGGGCCTGGTATCCCCCAATATCCTGTTTATCCGGCGGTCGGATGAGGCCAGGTTCGACCCGGTCGGATTGAGAGAATTGCTGAAATCGGGCTTCCGGCTCGGCGCCCAGATCAACGTGTCCTACAGCGACGAATACAATGCCCTTATCCAGAATCCGGACTACGAAAAAAACATACAGTATGTTTCCCGCCGGGAGTCGCTCTGGAAAATGCTGGCCCGCAACCGGGTAGACGGTGTGGTCGCCAGCAGGCTCACGGGTCTGTACGAAATTCAGGCGTTGGGACTGTCAGGCATGATTACGTCCAGCTCGATGGTCGTGTCCAATAAACCGGCGTTCTTCGTTTCCTCCAAAGCATCGGTCAGTTCCGAGTTTGTGGCGGATTTTGATCGTGTGCTGCAGGCAATGCTGGACGACGGGACCTATGCGGCCATTGTGAATCGGTATGTTTGCGGTACCGGCGATTCTTGGCTGGCTGAGGCGCAGGCGGACATGGGCACATGCCCGTTGGCGATTCGTTGATGTTCGGCCAGGTTTTCCAGAACGCATAACGAGAAAAGCCCCTGAAATCAGGGGCTTTCTCTTGGTTGTTTGGTGGAGACGGCGGGAATTGAACCCGCGTCCGCCAGTACTCAGCCTTGAGGTCTACATGTTTAGCGTCTCTCTATTGATTTAAGTTCAAGCGACCCGAGAGCCAGGGTGCAAGAACCGAGTTCTTTAAATCTTAGCCGTTAACCAGTGAACTCTGGGTAACGGAGCATCCCGTAAGCGATGACGTCCTGAGATGTTGCTTCCGGGCTACGGGCGACCCGGTCAGGACGACTAGCAGCTTACGCTGCTAGTGCGTAGTTTTCGTCGTTTGCGACTATTGCGTTGCAGCTTTGGATTAACGAGATTGGCTGCCATCTCGACATGCACTCAAGGGTTCGCCACCGGCGTCGAAGCCATGTCGTCCCCTTCTGATCAGTATATGTGTCCGGTTTGCCGGACTTCAAGGTTTGTTTGTTGCAGTTTTGTGCTTTCAGGGCTGTAGATGTACCTACAGTCCTAGCTTGCCTTGCGTTCAATGGCATCCTGTCGGCCGGCAAGAGCCGCGTGGCTCAGGGCCTCGAAGCTTCCCCGGAAGTAGCTCATCACGGCATCGGGGTCGGCATGGATGGCTTTGTCCACGGTAATGCCGAATTGCACGGTGCCTGCATAACTGAGAATACTCATGCCGATACCGATACTGCCGCTCTGGGGCACCCAGAACATGGGCTGGGTCACCTTGCTGCCTGCCAGGTACAGAGGCTCTTTGGGGCCGGGCACGTTGGTCAGCACGGCGGACGCCTTGTTGCTCAGCAGATCCAGTGCCCGCCGCTCAATAACATCGGGGCCTCGCCCGAAAATATCAAGCAGGCTATAGGTAACCTGTGCCTGATAGGAGCGCTTGAGCCGGTTCATGTTCTCCTGTACCTGGCGGAAGCACATGAGCGGGTCTTGTATCTCCACCGGCAGCGTGACCAGTACCAGGCCAAACCTGTTGCCGAGGGTTTCTATGGGTTGATCCAGAGGCCTCAGGTTGAAGGGCACGGCCACGCGGATTCCGCATTCGGGGATGGTTTCTCTGTGGGCCTTGAAATGTCGCTGCAGAGCCAAGGTGACGGTGCAGAGCAGGGCATCGTTGATGGTGCCGCCCAGGGCCTTGGCACACGCTTTCACTTCGTTCAGGTCCAGGGGATCCGCCCAGGCTACCTGCTTGCGTCCGGATAGTGGTTCCTTCAAACCAGTTTTGGGCTCTACCGGAGCCAGGCCGAGTTTGAGAAGGTCCAGAGCCACGCCACTGGCGGTCGTCGCCAGTTTCAGGGGGTAGTTGGGCTCTTCCCGAACAGACTGGATAAACAGTTTTGCCTGATTGGTGGCGGCTTCCGCGCTGTCTACGGCACGGTGCAGGAAGTTCTTGACGGTCGATCGCTGGCGGCGTTTCGAGCGACGCTTGCGAGCCACTTTCTCCAGCCTGGGTTCCGGCGTTTTGTCGGTGAGTGACAGCATCACCCGCACCAGCGAAATGCCATCGGCAATGCAATGGTGAATACGGATCAGCAGGGCGCCACCGTCGCCGTAGTTGTCGATGTAGTGCATTTGCCAGAGCGGTTGCCGGAAATCCAGCGAGGTGCTGTTCATGTCACTGACCAGCTTCTGGAGTTCGGCTTTGTCGGCCTTGCCCGGCAGGGCGATGCGGTGCAGGTGGTTGTCCAGATCGAACAGCGGGTCGTCCTGCCAGTAGGCCCGGTCGCCCGTATCTATCACCCGCTGCCTGAACCGGTCGAAGCAGAGAAATCGCTCCTCCAGCGTATGCCGGAAGCGGCTCATTGAAAGCGGACGCTCCAGAGTCCACACCCCACAGATCATCATGGGGTTCTGGGGTGAGTCCATGCGCAGCCACGCGCGGTCCACGGCAGACATTGGTATCTGTTTGGGTGACATAAGCGGCTCCCTTTGCCCTGCACCAGAGTTCCCGAGTATAGGCCTGTAGGAATTCTGAACAAAGAGAATGAGTATGCGACATACCCGCCAACGCCGGACATGACCGGCGTCAGGTATTTGCTAATTCGTGGGGGATGGAATCAAACGTTGGCTTCGCGCAGGATACGCTGCTTCTGGCGGTTCCAGTCGCGCTCTTTCTCGGTGGCGCGCTTATCGAACAGCTTCTTGCCTTTAACCAGGGCAATTTCGCACTTCACCTTGTTGTTTTTCCAGTACAACGCCAGCGGAATGCAGGTATAACCGGCCTGGTTCACCTTGCCGACGATCTTGGCAATTTCCTTGGCGTGCAGCAGGAGTTTGCGGGTACGCGTCGGGTCCGCGATTACGTGGGTGGATGCTGCGATCAGCGGGGTAATGTGGGAGCCAAGCAGCCAGGCTTCGCCGTCCTTGAGCAGCACATAGGCGTCCACCAGTTGGGCCTTGCCCGCGCGGAGGGATTTCACTTCCCAGCCCAGGAGGGCGAGGCCCGCTTCAAAGCGTTCCTCGATGTGATACTCGTGCTTCGCCTTCTTGTTCAGCGCAATCGTGTTGCTCGGCGTTCCGGGTTTTTTCTTGCTCATGAATCAATGAATCCGGGTTCGGACGAATGAACGGGCCGGCCTTGCTGCAGCCGGAAAAAGGCGCATTGTAGCCCAACACTGCCAGACCGGTCACGAATTCAGCGTTGTGGCGGTTTCTGGCTCGTGTGCGATGGGATCCTTCAGCTACAATACTGGCCCAGACCTTCTCCCCGACCTGTTCAGTGGCCTCAGGGAAGCGAATGCCTAAGCCGTATCAGACACATATCGGGTCTTTTACCCGAAAATCAACCTTCTTCTGGGCCGCGGTGGGCGCTACCGTGGGGCTTGCCAATCTGTGGCAGTTCCCCTACCTGGCCAGCCTGCATGGTGGCGGCCTCTTCATCCTGCTTTACCTTGCCTGTCTGCTGCTGGTTACCCTGCCGCTGATGGTGACCGAAGCGGCCATTGGCCGCTATGCCCGTCACGGCATTGTCCTCGCTATGGACGGGCTGATCCGCAGTGCCAAGCAGTCCCGTGCCTGGATGGCGGTGGGCCGGCTCAGCATACTGGCGGCGTTCCTGGTGCTTTCGTTCACCGCTGTGTTCGGCGCCATTGCCCTGGCTTACGTGTTTTTCGGGGCGCTCGGCCGGTTTTCCGGTGCCGGCGAGCCGGAGGCAACCGGCATTCTGGCCGGCCTGGTATCCGACCCCAAGGCATACCGGGTTTTCATGGGTTGGCATGTCTTTTTTCTGTTGCTGGTGTTGTGGGTCTCGGCCCAGGGGGTGGTGAAAGGGTTGGAGCGGGCCCTGCGAGTGGTGGTGCCGGGCGCCCTGGTGCTGATGCTTGTGCTCTTTGCCCTGGCAGCCTGGCACGGGCGGGTCGACGGCGCCATCGATCACATCCTGGCAATGCATCCTGAGGATCTGTCCTGGGAGAGCCTCAAGGCGGCGCTGTTTCATGCCTTCTTCACGCTTGGTCTCGGCATGGGCGTCTGGGCCATACTGGGTTCCTACACCACCTCCCACACCCGTCTGAAGCGCTCGATTCTGGCGGTGGTGCTGATGGATACCCTGGTGGCCATCCTGGCAGGCCTGATGATTTTCGCGATTGCGACCGACGGCAACAGCTTTGACGGTGAGCGAGGCTTCAGCCTGCTGTTCGTCTCCATGCCGGTCACACTGGCCCAGTTGCCGGCAAGCCAGTTTGTGATTGCGGCCGTATTTTTGCTGGTGGTGCTGATTGTCTGGACCACATCCCTGAATTTGCTTGAGCCGATTGTTGGCTGGTTCCGGGAGTGGACGGGCGCGCCGAGAAAACTGTCGGTGTTGCTCATTGGCCTGGCCGTGTGGCTGGCGGGGCTTGCCTCTCTGCTCTCTTTCAATGTCTGGGCAGAACAGCGGGTTGGCGGCGCTACCCTGTTCCGCTGGCTCGAACTGGTTACCGGTGGTTTGCTGATTCCCCTCGTGGCCATCCTGGTAGCGCTGTTTACGGGCTGGTGCCTGACCAGGCATCTTTCCGGTACCATGCTGGGCGCAGCGCCAAGGCTCTTCGCTGGCATCTGGTTCTGGGTGATGCGCCTTGTTCTACCTCTGGTCGTCGCCTGGATAGGGGTGCAGTACACGGCCTTTTCACTGGCGAATCTGTGCAGCAATGGCAATGCGGCGGCCTGGTGCGAGCGGCCTGCAAGCCTGCTCTCAGAGGTTGATGAGGCGCCATCGAACGATCGGTCGCCTGCCGGGACACCAGCACAATCCGATGAGCAGGCGGAAGGAGACAGGGCGACGCCTGCGGCCGACCAGAAGTCGCCCGAAAAGGACGAGAGCGGTGGTAAGCCAGGCGAAAAAGCCCCAAAACAGGACGATATCCTTTATCATAGCGTGTGATTGAGGCTGTCTTCATTTCCAGAAGTCTGCAACCTTTTCACAGCGTGTTTGCAAGCAGGACAACCGGTTCCAATGCCCCATCAGATTGATAAAACAGCTTTGGTTATGCACTCCGCCGAGCGCATGTTTCACCTGGTCAACGATATTGCCCGTTACCCGGAGTTTCTGCCCTGGTGTGCGGGAGCGGAGATTCACGAGCAGGAGCCAGAGCAGATAACTGCGTCCCTGGAGATCGCCAAGGGTGGAGTTCGCCACAAATTGACGACCCGAAATCAGTTGCTGATGCCCGAGGCAATCGAGATGAATCTGGTGGACGGCCCTTTTCGAAACCTGACGGGCCGTTGGCACTTCAAATCCCTGGATGAGAACGCCTGCAAGGTGATCCTTACGCTGGAATTCGAGTTTTCCGGATCGCTTTCAAGGATGACCTTCGGGCCGGTATTTAGTCAGGCGGCGAATACCATGGTGGATGCATTCTGTCGTCGTGCCGATGAGTTGTACCGGAAGGAGGGCGCATGATTCAGGTGGAAGTGGCCTATGCGAGGCCTGACCGGCAGGAAATTATTCCGGTGAATGTGCCAGAGGGAACGACTGCTCTTGAGGCTGCCAAGCTGTCAGGAATCACCGATATTTTTCCGGAAATTGATCCTGACAGCATCGATATGGGTGTTTTTGGAAAGGTGATCAAAGACGCGGCCGCCCACGAGTTGCGTGAAGGCGACCGGGTGGAACTGTATCGCCCGCTGAAGATCGATCCCAAGCAGGCGCGATTGAACCGGGCCAAAAAGAAAGACCGGGCTCAGTAAGCCGGCGTTTCTTCCAGCAATTGGGCCTCGTAATAGGCGTACTGATCGCCTTCGTAGTACACGATAATTCTTTGTTCCTGGATGTCTCCACCCTCTCTCTGGAACGTATACACGTAGTACTCGCGGGAGGGATCCACCGGGTTAAGCATAAGGGGCGTTCCCATCACGGCGTGCACCTGGCTGCGGGGCAGGCCTTCGGTCAGCTGCGTCAGCTCCTCATCGGTAACGATGTTCCCCTGCTGGACGTTGATCTTGTAAACGCCCGGGAAAACGCAACCGGATAGAACGAGAGTGAGAATGAGAGCTGTGAGCTTTTGCATCGCCGGGGGAAATCCTCTATCTTGAAATCGCCTGCCAGAGGCAGGTGTGACACGGGTTGACCGTTCAATGGCGGCTTCATCATACCGGAAGCCGTGAGGCACACCAAAGAGTGAATAGTAACATGTCATCTGAAAACGCCGAATTACGAAAAGTCGGTCTGAAAGTGACGCTGCCACGCGTAAAGATCTTCAACATCCTGGAGACTGCGGAGGAGCATCATCTTAGCGCCGAAGATGTGTACAAGAAGCTTCTGGATCAAGGCGATGACGTGGGGCTGGCAACAGTCTACCGGGTGCTGACCCAGTTTGAGGCGGCGGGCCTGGTTCTCCGCCACAACTTCGAAGGCGGCCACGCCGTTTTCGAGATGGCTGGCGACGATCACCACGACCACATGGTTTGCACCCAGACTGGTGAAGTTGTCGAGTTCGTCGACGAGATCATTGAAGAGCGCCAGAAGAAGATCGCCGAAGAGCACGGCTACGAAATCGTCGATCACAGCCTGATTTTGTACGTAAAGCCCATCAAGTCCTGAACCTGATCCAGTCAGCCTGACAAAAAAAGGGGCGGGTTTTGCCCGCCCCAACAGCTCTCAGGATCGAGAGGGGTAGTGGATCGTTGCGTGCGGCTCAGTGATGAGTTGCCTGCCCCTTCGAAAACATTTCCCGGGCATGAGCGATCGTGTGTTCGGTCATGTCAACGCCTCCCAGCATTCTCGCCACTTCACTGATTCTGCCCTGATCGTCCAGCGTCTCGATTTTCGAAAAGGTTGCATCCTGCTCGGTAAACTTGCTGACAAACAGGTGCTGATGGCACTGGGCTGCTACCTGCGGCAGGTGGGTAACGCACAATACCTGGCCATTGCTGCCAAGCGTCCGGAGCAGTCGGCCAACCACTTCGGCCGTGCCACCGCCAATGCCTACGTCCACCTCATCGAAGACCAGGGTAGGTGTGGTTGAGGTCTGGGCGACCACCACCTGGATGGCAAGACTGATCCGTGAAAGCTCGCCGCCGGAGGCCACTTTGGCCAGTGGCCGCGCCGGCTGGCCCGGATTGGCACTGACCAGGAATTCTACTTCTTCCAGCCCATGAGGTGCCGGCTCCTCACCGTTGTTACGATTCAGGTGGGTAATGAACTGCATGTTGGGCATGCTCAGCTGGGCAAGTTCGGCTGCGACCCGCTGATCGAGTTCGGCTGCTGCTTTGGCGCGGGCCTCTGACAGCTTGCCGGCCAGATCGTCGAAACGTCCTCGTTGGCTTTCCAGCTCTGCTTCCAGTTGTTCCAGGCTGCCTTCGCCCCCGTCCAATTCCGCCAGCTCCGCGCTCAGGCGCTGATGCAATTCCGGTAATTCCTCCGGTGTGATCCGGTGTTTGCGAGCCATCTGGTAAATAGCGCTAAGCCGCTCTTCCACTTCCGCCAGGCGAGCCGGATCGGCCTCATAATCTTCGACAAAATGACGCAGGTTGTCGCCGGCTTCGCTGATCTGGATCTGGGCTTCGTTCAACATCTGGATGGTGTCGGCCAGCGCGGGCACGTCCACGGGAAGCTGTTCCAGTTGTTGCAGTGCCTGGCGAACCAGGTCGGCTGCGCTGGTCTCATCTTCGGTGCAAAGCAGCGCAGCCTGGTGGCTGCTGTGCAGAACCGCGTCGGCCTGGCTCAGTTGCGCCTGCTCTTGTTCCAGTTGTTCCTGTTCGCCGTCTTCCAGAGCCAGGCGGTCCAGTTCTTCCACCTGGTAACGCAGCAGTTGCAGCTTGGCCTCCGCTTCGTCGGCGTTCTGCCGGCGCTCGGTCAGCCGTTGGCGGATCTGGTTCCAGGTTTTCCAGGCCTCGTGGGTGTCGGCGGCCAGGGCTTCAACGCCGGCAAACTCGTCCACCAGTTTGCGGTGGGTGTCCTTGCGTAACAGCGACTGATGTTGATGCTGGCTGTGAATGTCCATCAACAGCCCGCCAAGTTCCTTCAAATGGTTCAGTGGGCAGGGCTGGCCATTGATGTAGGCCCGGGAGCGGCCATCCTTGCTGATCACCCGGCGCAGGATGCAGTCGTTGTCGTCATCCAGTTCGTGCTGGGCCAGCCATTCGCCCGCTTCGGGAATATTGGACACATCGAAGGTGGCGGTAATATCAGCGCGCTTGGCGCCATGGCGGACAGCTCCGGCATCTGCGCGCCCGCCCATGGCCAGGCCCAGGGCGTCCAGTACGATAGATTTGCCAGCGCCGGTCTCGCCGGTGAGCGCCGTCATGCCCTTGTTGAACTGGAGTTCCACCCGTTCGGCGATGGCGTAATTGGAAACCGTAAGTTGAGTCAGCATGCAGATAACCTCCGCGTTTTTCCTGAGACCGGCAAAACACTGTGGATGTATACAGTTGCTGTGAATATATACAGGGTTTTTGTTGTTTGCAAATCGGCGGATGGGATTTTCTTCAGGAATGCAGGCATTGGTGGTTGAAACCTGAAGAGCGGGCCCCATATCCGTTCGCAACGACATTTTCCGGCTCGCTGCGGCCGGAGCCCATGTTTAACCGGCCACTGACAGCGGGCCGCATTCGAACAAGCAGGAGTAGCCATGAGCACTGACGAGAACCGGAACGAGCACGAGGAACTGAATGAAGCCCTCGAGGCTGCCAAAGAGGAAGCCCAATCTGCCGAAGGCGAGGCTGGAGAAAACGGCGAAGTCTCCGAAGTGGAAGCGCTCAAGGCTCAGGTTCAGGAGTTTCAGGAGCAGATGCTGCGCTCCCAGGCGGAGATGCAGAACGTTCGGCGTCGCGCCGAAATTGATGTGGAAAAAGCTCACAAGTTTGCCCTTGAAAAGTTCGTCAAGGAGTTGCTGCCGGTTGCGGACAGTCTTGAGAAGGCGGTCGAGAGCACCGAAGGGCACGAGGAATCGGGCGAGTTGGTGGCGTCCATCCGTGAAGGTGTGGAAATGACACTGAACCTGTTCATGTCCAGCCTGAAGAAGTTCAACGTTGAGCAGCTTAACCCTGTGGGCGAACCGTTCGATCCCCAACAGCACGAAGCCATGTCCATGGTGCCCGCGCCTGATGCAGAACCAAACAGTGTGGTTGCCGTGGTTCAGAAAGGCTATCTGCTGAATGGTCGGGTTGTGCGGCCGGCGATGGTGATGGTCGCCAAGTCGGAAGACGCACCAAAAATTGATGAGCAGGCTTGAAAAGCCGATTAAAGCGCCAATATAGCCAGTAAATAGCGAAAGCGGAGGCTAATCCCCTCCGGGAAAGCATTCAGAAGAATTGGAGTGACTCAATGAGCAAAATTATCGGTATCGATCTGGGAACGACCAACTCCTGTGTTGCCATCATGGATGGCGATAAGGTGAAGGTAATTGAAAACGCCGAGGGTGATCGCACCACCCCGTCCATCATTGCCTATACCGATGATGGTGAAACTCTGGTTGGCCAGTCAGCCAAGCGTCAGGCGGTAACCAACCCGAACAATACCCTGTACGCCATCAAGCGTCTGATCGGTCGTCGTTTCGAAGACGATGTTGTTCAGAAAGACATCAAGATGGTGCCTTACAAAATTACCAAGGCGGACAACGGTGACGCCTGGGTAGAAGTGAAAGGCGAAAAGATGGCGCCGCCGCAGGTGTCTGCAGAAGTTCTCAAGAAAATGAAGAAGACTGCAGAAGACTACCTGGGTGAGAAAGTGACCGAAGCGGTTATCACCGTGCCGGCCTACTTCAACGATAGCCAGCGTCAGGCTACCAAGGATGCAGGCAAGATCGCCGGTCTGGAAGTAAAGCGGATCATCAACGAGCCGACCGCGGCCGCCCTGGCCTATGGCCTGGACAAGAAGAGCGGCGACCGCACCGTGGCCGTGTACGACCTGGGTGGTGGTACTTTCGACCTGTCCATCATCGAAATTGCCGATGTTGACGGCGAGCACCAGTTCGAGGTTCTGGCCACCAACGGTGATACTTTCCTCGGTGGTGAAGACTTCGACCTGAAAATCATCGAGTACCTGGCAGACCAGTTCAAGAAAGACAGCGGCATCGACCTGCGTGGCGACTCCCTGGCGATGCAGCGTCTGAAAGAAGCTGGCGAGAAAGCGAAAATCGAGCTTTCCAGCAGCCAGCAGACCGACGTGAACCTGCCGTACATTACGGCCGATGCGTCCGGTCCCAAGCACATGAACGTGAAGCTGACCCGTGCCAAGCTGGAATCCCTGGTGGAAGACCTGGTCCAGCGCAGTCTTGAGCCCTGTAAGGTGGCTCTGGAAGACGCAGGCATGAAGGCCGGTGAAATCGACGAGGTTATCCTGGTCGGCGGTCAGACCCGTATGCCGCTGGTTCAGGAGAAGGTTAAAGAATTCTTCGGCAAAGAAGCCCGCAAGGACGTTAACCCGGACGAAGCCGTGGCCATGGGTGCTGCGATCCAGGCAGCCGTTCTGTCTGGCGACGTGAAAGACGTGCTGCTGCTGGACGTAACCCCGCTGACCCTGGGCATCGAAACCATGGGTGGCGTGGCCACTCCGCTGATCGAGAAGAACACCACGATTCCGACCAAGAAGTCGCAGACCTTCTCCACAGCGGACGACAACCAGACCGCCGTTACCATTCACGTGGTTCAGGGTGAGCGCAAGCAGGCGAACCAGAACAAGTCTCTGGGCCGCTTCGACCTGGCAGACATTCCGCCGGCACCGCGTGGCGTACCGCAGATCGAAGTTACCTTCGACATCGACGCCAACGGTATTCTGAACGTGTCCGCCAAGGACAAGGCTACCGGCAAGGAGCAGTCCATCGTGATCAAGGCCTCTTCCGGCTTGAACGATGACGAAATCGAGAAGATGGTTCGCGATGCCGAAGCGAATGCTGAAGAAGACCGCAAGTTCGAAGAGCTTGTTCAGGTGCGCAATCAGGGTGATGCCATGGTTCACGCCGTTCGCAAGACCCTGAGCGAAGCCGGAGACAAGGTCAGCGACAGCGAGAAAGAGTCTATCGAGGCTTCCATCAAAGAGCTGGAGGAAGCTCTGGAAGGTTCCGACAAGGAAGACATCGAAGCCAAGACTCAGAAGCTGACTGAAGTCTCTTCCGAGCTGGCCCAGAAGATGTATGCAGATCAGGCTGATCAGGCGCAGCAGGCCGGTGGGCAGGAGCAGGCCCAGGGCCAGCAGTCTGACGACGCCGTCGACGCTGAGTTCGAAGAAGTCAAAGACGACGACAAGCGGTAAATCTGACGTACATCAGGCAGTTGGAAAACGCGGGGAGCTCCCCGCGTTTTCCGCGTTTAAAAACAGGGTTTTAAAAGCATGGCCAAACGCGATTATTACGAGATTCTCGGGATTTCCCGGGACGCGGACGAGAAGGAAATCAAGCGAGCCTACCGAAAGCTCGCCATGAAGTACCACCCCGACCGTAACCCGGACGACACCGAAGCCGAGAACAAGTTCAAAGAGGCCAGCGAAGCCTACGAAGTACTGGCAGAGCCGTCCAAGCGGGCTGCCTATGACCAGTTCGGCCATGCCGGCGTGGACGGCCAGGCCGGCGGTGGCGGATTCGGAGGCGGCGGTGCCAGCTTCTCGGATATTTTCGGCGATGTGTTCGGTGATATCTTCGGTGGTGGCGGTGGTCGTGGCCGCAACACCCGTGGCGCCGACCTGCGCTACACCCTGGAGTTGGATCTGGAGGAAGCTGTAAAAGGCAAGACGGTCCAGATCAAGATTCCGGGGCATCGTGAATGCGAAGTGTGCGACGGTAGCGGTGCCGAGAAAGGCTCCCAGCCGGAAACCTGCAGTACCTGTAAGGGTATGGGTCAGGTGCGCATGCAACAGGGTTTCTTCACGGTGCAGCAGGCATGTCCGACCTGTCGAGGCTCGGGCCAGATCATCAAGAACCCGTGCAAAGCCTGTCATGGCCAGGGTCGGGTTCAGGAAGAGAAAACACTGTCGGTTAAAGTGCCCCCCGGCGTGGACACCGGCGACCGCATTCGCCTTTCTGGCGAAGGCGAGATGGGCGTCGATGGTGGGCCGCCGGGCGACCTGTATGTACAGATCGCAGTGCGCGAACACTCCATCTTTACGCGCGATGGCCGGAACCTGTACTGCGAAGTGCCCATCAGCATCGTTGATGCTTCCCTGGGTGGAGAGCTCGAAGTGCCGACACTGGATGGCCGGGTGAAGCTGAAGATTCCGGCGGAAACCCAGACCGGCAAACTGTTCCGTCTGCGTAACAAGGGCGTCAGCCCGGTTCGGGGTGGTCCGGCCGGTGATTTGCTGTGTCGCGTGATCGTGGAAACGCCGGTGAACCTCACCAAGCGCCAGAAAGAACTGCTGGAAGAGTTCCAGAAAACCCTGGATGGCAGCAACGGCACCGAGCATGGCCCGAAGAAGAGCTCCTGGTTTGAAGGCGTTAAAAGCTTCTTCGACGAAATGAAATTCTGATCGGCCCGACAAAAAGGAACGCGAGCATGAGGGTAGCAATCATCGGCGCCGCCGGGCGCATGGGAAAAGTCCTGATCGAAGCCGTTGACGGAACCGAAGGCCTTGAGCTAGGCGCTGCGGTCGTCGAGCCGGGCAGTAGCCTGATCGGCGCCGATGCGGGCGAGATGACCGGTATCGGCAAAACCGGCATAAAAATGGCCGGAAGCCTGGCCGATGTGAAGGACGATTTCGATGTCCTCATCGACTTCACCTTCCCGGACCTGACCCTGGAGAATGCTGAATTCTGCAAGGCCAACGGCAAGATGCTCGTCATCGGCACCACCGGCATGTCTGACGCCGAAAAACAGCAGCTGGCTCTGGCCGCCGAAGCAACGCCAGTGGTGTTCGCCCCGAACATGAGCGTGGGTGTCAACGTAGTCCTCAACCTGCTGCGCACCGCCGCTGCAACCCTGGGTGACGACTACGACGTGGAAATCATCGAAGCCCATCACCGCCACAAGAAAGACGCGCCCTCCGGAACGGCCCTGCGCATGGGTGAAGTTGTCGCCGACGCACTGGGTCGCGACCTGAAAGAATGCGCCGTCTATGGCCGTGAAGGCTTTACCGGTGAGCGCACCCGCAAGGAAATCGGTTTCGAGACCATTCGTGCCGGTGACGTGGTGGGCGACCACACCGTTCTGTTCGCCACCGAGGGTGAGCGAATCGAAGTGACCCACAAGGCCAGCAGCCGGATGACTTTTGCCAAGGGCGCCATGCGGGCGGCATTGTGGCTAAAGGACAAGTCGGCGGGGCTTTATGATATGCAGGATGTGCTTGATCTGAAGTGAGTCCATTTCTCATGGACACAAACCGCCATATTTTTTACAATAAGGCGGTTTGACTGCACCAAGCGTACCTTTGCACAAAGTTTCTGAAAAAGCGGGACCGAGTTAAGACTCCGTCTCGCTTTTTTGCAACCTGAATTTGCGCTTGCGTTCCTGTTCGTGACGAACCGATACGCCACTCGATGAGGATACAAGCCTTGAGCACACCCGCAATCCTTGCACTCGCAGACGGAAGCCTGTTCTACGGCAGCGCCATTGGCGCCGACGGAGAAACCAGCGGTGAAGTGGTGTTCAACACCGCCATGACCGGCTACCAGGAAATCCTGACCGACCCGTCCTACTCCCGCCAGATCGTAACCCTGACTTACCCGCACATTGGTAACACCGGTGTGAACGAAGAAGACATCGAGTCAGACCGCATCCAGGCCGCCGGCCTGATTATTCGCGATCTGCCGCTGCTGGCCAGCAACTGGCGCAGCAAGGGAAGCCTGGACGACTACCTGCGAAGCAACAACATTGTTGGTATCGCTGACATTGATACCCGTCGCCTTACTCGCATCCTCCGGGACAAAGGTTCCCAGAACGGTGCCATCGTGGCCGGAGAAAACGCCACCGCCGAGCGCGCGCTGGAGCTGGCCAAAGCCTTCCCCGGCCTGAAAGGCATGGATCTGGCGAAAGAAGTTACCTCCGACAAGATCTGGTCCTGGAGCGAGACCGAGTGGTCCCTGGGCGAGGGCTACGGTGAACGTAAGGAATCCCGGTTCAAAGTGGTTGCCTGGGATTATGGTGTAAAGCTCAACATCCTGCGCATGCTCGCCTCCCGCGGCTGTGACATTACCGTGGTGCCGGCCCAGACCCCGGCCTCCGAGGTGCTGGCGATGAATCCGGACGGGATCTTCCTCTCCAACGGCCCCGGTGACCCCGAGCCCTGCGATTACGCCATCACCGCCATCAAGGAAGTACTGGAAACCGAGATCCCGGTGTTTGGTATCTGCCTTGGGCACCAGCTGCTGGCCCTGGCCAGCGGTGCGAAAACCATGAAGATGGGCCATGGCCACCACGGCGCCAACCATCCGGTGCAGGATATCGCCAAGGGTACCGTGATGATCACCAGCCAGAACCACGGGTTTGCCGTGGATGAGGCAACACTTCCGGCCAACGTCGAGGCGACTCACAAGTCCCTGTTTGACGGTACCCTGCAGGGCATCCGCCGGACCGACAAGCCGGCCTACAGCTTCCAGGGGCACCCGGAAGCCAGCCCCGGTCCCCATGATGTGGCCCCGCTGTTTGACGAGTTTATCCGCCTGATGGAAGCGCGATCGGCCTGAGGTCGATCGCCACGGAAAGCTCACGGGCGCCATATGTAGCGCTGCAAGAATTCAAAAGTTGCTGACAGGTTTACCAAGACATGCCAAAACGTACCGACATCCAAAGCATCCTGATCCTGGGCGCCGGCCCCATCGTGATCGGGCAGGCGTGCGAGTTTGATTACTCCGGAGCCCAGGCCTGTAAGGCACTGCGCGAAGAGGGCTACCGGGTTATCCTGGTGAACTCCAACCCGGCCACCATCATGACCGACCCGGTCATGGCCGATGCCACCTACATCGAGCCGATCACCTGGAAGACCGTCGAGAAGATCATCGAGAAAGAACAGCCGGATGCTCTGCTGCCGACCATGGGCGGCCAGACCGCACTGAACTGCGCCCTGGATCTTGAGCGCCACGGCATCTTGGAAAAGCACGGCGTGGAAATGATCGGCGCCAACGCCGACACCATCGACAAGGCCGAAGACCGCGACCGCTTCGACAAGGCCATGAAGAAGATCGGCCTGGAATGCCCCCGGGCCACCATCGCCCATTCCATGGAAGAAGCCTGGAAAGTGGCCGACGACATCGGCTTCCCGTGCATCATCCGCCCCTCCTTCACCATGGGTGGCTCCGGCGGTGGCATCGCCTACAACCGCGACGAGTTCGAGGAAATCTGTACCCGTGGCCTGGACCTGTCACCGACCAACGAACTGCTGATCGACGAGTCCCTGATCGGCTGGAAAGAGTACGAGATGGAAGTTGTTCGCGACAAGAACGACAACTGCATCATCGTCTGCGCCATCGAGAACTTCGACGCCATGGGCGTGCACACCGGGGATTCCATCACCGTGGCCCCGGCCCAGACCCTCACCGACAAGGAATACCAGATCATGCGGAACGCCTCCCTGGCGGTCCTGCGTGAGATCGGTGTGGAAACCGGCGGCTCCAATGTTCAGTTCGGCATCAACCCGGACACCGGCCGTATGGTGGTCATCGAGATGAACCCGCGGGTGTCCCGTTCCTCGGCGCTGGCCTCCAAGGCCACCGGCTTCCCGATCGCCAAGGTCGCCGCCAAACTGGCCGTGGGCTACACCCTGGATGAGCTGCGCAACGAAATCACCGGCGGCGTCACCCCGGCCTCGTTCGAGCCGTCCATCGACTACGTGGTCACCAAGATCCCGCGGTTCACCTTCGAGAAGTTCCCCCAGGCCGACGCCCGCCTGACCACCCAGATGAAATCCGTGGGTGAGGTCATGGCCATCGGCCGCACCTTCCAGGAGTCCCTGCAGAAAGCCCTGCGCGGCCTGGAAGTAGGCTCCGAAGGCTTTGATGAAAAGCTGGAAGAACTGACCTCGGAAAACGCCCGGGAAACCCTGACCCGGGAACTCAACGTGCCGGGAGCCGATCGTGTCTGGAACATCGGTGACGCCTTCCGCGCAGGCATGAGTGTCGAGGACGTATTCGCCCACACCAAGGTGGACCCCTGGTATCTGGTGCAGATTGAAGACTTGATCAAAGAAGAGCAGGCCCTGAAGAGCGCCGGCAAGGCCGACATCGATCAGGCCACCCTGTTCCGCCTCAAGCGCAAGGGCTTCTCCGATGCCCGCCTGGCCAAACTGCTGGGCATCTCCGAGGTAAGCCTGCGCAAACTGCGACACGACCTGGGCATCCGCCCGGTGTACAAGCGCGTGGATACCTGCGCCGCCGAGTTCGCCTCCGACACCGCCTACATGTACTCCACCTATGAGGAAGAGTGCGAGGCCGACGCCAGCGACCGCGAGAAGATCGTGGTCATCGGTGGCGGCCCCAACCGGATCGGGCAGGGCATCGAATTTGACTACTGCTGTGTCCACGCAGCCCTGGCCATGCGTGAGGACGGCTACGAAACCATCATGATCAACTGCAACCCGGAGACCGTGTCCACTGACTACGACACCTCCGACCGGTTGTACTTCGAGCCGATCACCCTGGAAGACGTGCTGGAAATCATCCACGTCGAGAAGCCCAAGGGTGTGATCGTCCAGTACGGCGGCCAGACTCCGCTGAAACTGGCCCGTGGCCTGGAAGCGGCCGGTGTGCCCATCATCGGCACCAGCCCGGACGCCATTGACCGTGCCGAGGACCGGGAACGGTTCCAGCAGATGATCCAGCGCCTGGGGCTGAAGCAGCCGGAGAACGCCACCGTGCGCAGCCACGAGGAAGGCATCTTGGCGGCCCGGGAAATCGGTTACCCACTGGTGGTTCGCCCGTCCTACGTGCTGGGCGGCCGGGCCATGGAAATCGTCTATGACGAGGAAGAGCTGGTGCGCTACATGCGCAACGCGGTGCTGGTCTCCAACGACAGCCCCGTACTGCTGGACCACTTCCTGAACGCCGCCATCGAGGTAGACATCGACGCCATCTCCGACGGTAAAGATGTGGTGATTGGTGGCATCATGCAGCACATCGAGCAGGCTGGCGTGCACTCCGGCGATTCCGCCTGTTCACTGCCGCCGTACACCCTGTCCCAGCAGGTTCAGGACGAGATGCGCGATGCGGTCAAGAAGATGGCCATCGAGCTGGACGTGATCGGCCTGATGAACGTGCAGCTGGCCTGGCAGGACGGTGAGATCTACGTGATCGAGGTAAACCCGCGAGCCTCCCGGACCGTGCCGTTCGTCTCCAAGGCCATCGGTGTGTCCCTGGCCAAAGTCGCCGCCCGGGTAATGGCCGGCAAGACCCTGGCCGAACTGGGCTTCACCCAGGAAATCATTCCGCGTTACTACGCGGTGAAAGAATCGGTATTCCCGTTCAACAAGTTCCCGGCAGTGGATCCGATCCTGGGGCCGGAAATGAAGTCTACCGGTGAGGTCATGGGCCTGGGTGACAGCTTTGATGAGGCCTTTGCCAAGGCAGCCCTGGCGGTGGGCGAGCGTCTGCCTGCCAAAGGCACCGCCTTCATGTCCGTACGGGATGTGGACAAGCCGGGCGCCGCCAAGGTGGCGCGGGACCTGGTGGAAGCCGGATTCAAGCTGATTGCCACCACCGGCACCGCCAAGGCCCTGAAAGAGGCCGGAATCGAGGTGGATCGGGTGAACAAGGTCCGTGAGGGGCGTCCGCATATTGTGGATGCCATCAAGAACGGTCAGGTTCAACTGATCATCAATACCACTGAAGGTCGCAAGGCGATTTCCGACTCAGCGCAGATCCGCCAGTCGGCCTTGCAGACCAAGGTGACCTACACAACAACACTGGCGGGCGGCGAAGCCTTCTGCCGGGCCATCAAGTTTGGCCCGGAGCGCACTGTACGCCGCCTCCAGGATCTTCACGCAGGAAAGTGAGACTATGGCTGACAGAGTACCGATGACAAAGGCGGGCGAAACCCGCCTCCGCGAGGAGCTTCAGAAGCTGAAGTCCGAGGACCGTCCGCGGGTTATTGCGGCGATTGCCGATGCCCGTGAACACGGCGACCTGAAAGAGAACGCCGAATACCACGCTGCCCGAGAGCAACAGAGCTTTATTGAAGGCCGGATTCAGGAAATCGAAGGCAAGCTCTCAGCTGCTCAGGTTATCGACGTGACCACCATGGAGAACACCGGCAAGGTGATCTTCGGTACCACGGTACATCTGCTGAACATGGACACCGACGAGCAGGTAACCTACAAGATCGTTGGTGAGGATGAGGCGGATATCAAGGCGGGTAAGCTGTCGATCTCCTCTCCCATTGCCCGGGCACTGGTGGGCAAGAGCGAAGGCGATGTGGTTGCGATTCGCGTGCCTTCCGGTACCGTGGAATACGAGATCGAACAGGTCGAATACGTCTGATCCGATCTGCAGGTAACAAAAAAGCCGGCTCGGGTTTCCCCAGCCGGCTTTTTTTGTTCCTGCTTCCCCTGGCGTCAGGTCAGTGTTTGTGGCGCAACAGGTTGGAAAGCTTGGGGTTGGGCTGCTTGGCCCGACGCAAAATAACCGCGATCTTTCCGATGGTCTGGACCAACTCGGCGCCGGAGGACTCGCACAGGGCCGTAATAGCTTCCTGCCTCGCTTCACGGTCTTGGCTGGCCACCTTGATCTTGATCAGTTCGTGGTCGTTCAGTGCGCGCTCCAGTTCTTCCTGGAGTCCTTCGGACAGGCCTTTGTCGCCTACGATAATGACGGGCTTGAGGTTGTGGGCAATGGCCCGGTATTCCCGGCGCTGTTCCGGTGAAAGACTCATGATGTAATCTCTTTATCGGTGCAATTAACAAAAGGTCAGCGGCGAAAGTGCTGACTCAAACGTATAATCGGAGAATTGTACCAGATCGCCCTGCTGTAAAAATGGCCGTTAACACGTACCAACGTGGTTGCTGCAGGCTGAAGGAACCAACCCAGGGGCGACGGGTCAAAATGCTTGAACGAACTGAGCCATATCCTGGGTTGCTGTTGTAATTTCAGATATGGCACCCAATATGAGGGTTAAAGGGTACTTTTCATCGAAGGTAGTTGTGCGTGGTTTGTGGCCGATACGGATGGGCCGTTTCTGGTGGACGGGCGTACAATTGGTGTAAGGTGTCGGAAAAGGGTGCTTTGCGAAAGGCATTCCCTTCAATTCACAGGTGATGATCCTTGAACGATATGGCAAAAAATCTGGTTCTCTGGCTAATCATAGCCGCTGTGCTGCTGATGGTGTTTCAGAATTTCTCTCCCACCACCACCGGCCAACAAGTCAACTATTCCCAGTTTGTGGAGATGGTCCAGCAAGGACAGGTCCGTCAGGTCACAATTGATGGGTTGCAGGTTCAGGGTACCCGTGGTGACGGCTCCCAGTTCCAGACAATCCGTCCCCAGGTGTCTGACAACAAGCTGATGGACGATCTGCTCGCAAACAACGTCGAGGTCATTGGTAAGGAGCCTGAGCGCCAGAGCCTGTGGACTCAGCTGCTGGTCGCTGCGTTCCCGATACTGATCATCATCGCACTGTTTGTGTTCTTCATGCGCCAGATGCAGGGCGGCGGTGGCGGCAAAGGCCCCATGTCGTTCGGCAAGAGCAAGGCGCGCCTGATGAGCGAAGATCAGATCAAGACCACCTTTGCGGATGTGGCCGGTGTTGATGAGGCCAAGGAAGACGTGAAAGAGCTGGTGGATTTCCTGCGGGATCCGAGCAAGTTCCAGCGACTCGGTGGCAGTATTCCGAAGGGCGTTCTGATGGTCGGCCAGCCTGGTACGGGTAAGACCCTGCTTGCCAAGGCCATTGCCGGCGAAGCGAAGGTGCCGTTCTTCTCCATCTCCGGTTCTGACTTTGTCGAGATGTTCGTGGGTGTGGGCGCGTCCCGGGTTCGCGACATGTTCGAGCAGGCCAAGAAGCAGAGCCCCTGCATTATCTTTATCGACGAGATCGATGCCGTCGGCCGCCATCGTGGTGCCGGCATGGGCGGTGGTCACGACGAGCGTGAGCAGACCCTGAACCAGTTGCTGGTTGAGATGGACGGTTTTGAGGGTAACGAAGGCGTTATCGTCATTGCTGCAACCAACCGTCCGGACGTTCTTGACCCGGCACTGTTGCGTCCGGGCCGTTTTGACCGTCAGGTTGTTGTTGGCCTGCCAGACATCATTGGTCGTGAGCAGATCCTCAAGGTGCACATGAAGAAAGTACCCCTGGCTGACGGCGTGGAGCCGGTTCTGATTGCTCGCGGCACGCCCGGGTTCTCCGGTGCGGACCTCGCTAACCTGGTCAATGAGGCAGCTCTGTTTGCGGCCCGTCGCAACCAGCGTCTGGTGTCCATGGAAGAATTCGAACTCGCCAAAGATAAAATCATGATGGGCGCCGAGCGCAAGTCCATGGTGATGAGCGAGAAAGAAAAGCGCAACACGGCGTACCACGAGTCCGGGCACGCGATTGTCGGCCGGCTGATGCCGGAACACGATCCGGTCTATAAGGTGAGTATTATTCCTCGCGGTCGTGCTCTGGGTGTCACCATGTTCCTTCCTGAAGAGGACAAGTACAGCCACAGCAAGCGCTTCCTGATCAGCTCCATCTGCAGTTTGTTTGGTGGTCGTATCGCCGAAGAGCTGACACTCGGCTTTGATGGCGTTACCACCGGTGCGTCCAACGACATTGAGCGGGCGACCAGCCTGGCGCGGAACATGGTGACTCGCTGGGGGCTGTCTGAGAAGCTTGGGCCTTTGCAGTACGATACCGACAGTGAAGAGCCGTTCCTCGGCCGCTCTGCGGGCCAGTCCCAGACGGTGTATTCGCCGGAGACGGCCCAGCGCATTGATGAAGAAGTCCGGAATATCATCGACAGCTGCTACGAGAAAGCCAAGCAGATCCTGATCGACAACCGGGAAAAGCTCGATCTGATGGCCGAAGCCTTGATGAAATACGAGACTATCGACCGTTACCAGATCGACGACATCATGGAAGGTCGCGAACCGCGTCCGCCCAAAGGTTGGGATGGTAGTGGCCCCACTGGAGGCGTGAAGGCCGATGAGCCTGAAGCGGCGCCGGAGCCGAAGTCCTCGGATGACGGCCGTCATCCCGGTGTTGGTCGACCGGCTGGAGAGCACTGACAGTCAGTGGCTTCCGGTTAGAAATAGTGTAGTTCCCTGCGCCGCCCGGATTCCGGGCGGCGTTTGTTTTTGTCATTGAAAAAAGGTTTGCCATGAAAATGAATTTTGCCGGCCGGGAACTGGATATGTCCCGCTGCCATGTGATGGGCATCTTGAATGTAACACCGGATTCGTTTTCCGATGGCGGGCAATTCAACCGGCCTGATGCGGCCCTCGCCAGAGCAAGGCAGATGGTTGCCGATGGCGCCACTTTCATCGATATCGGCGGCGAATCCACGAGGCCGGGAGCGACGCCGGTCTCCGTCCAGGAGGAGCTGGATCGGGTATGCCCGGTGGTGGAAGCCGCTGCCCGGGAGCTGGATGCGGTGATTTCGGTAGACACCAGTGCACCGGAAGTCATGGCCGAGACAGCAAAACTCGGCGCCGGGCTTATTAATGATGTTCGCGCGCTTCAGCGTGACGGTGCTCCGGAAGTTGCTGCACAGGCGAGTATCCCCGTTTGCATCATGCATATCCAGGGGGAGCCGGATACCATGCAGGATCGCCCCGAATACCGTAACGTGCGGCGCGAGGTGAGTGCCTTTCTCACGGAGCGTATGCGTGTTGCAGAGCTTGCCGGTATTCGCCCCGAAAATATCCTTCTCGATCCCGGCTTCGGTTTCGGCAAGAGCCTTGAGCACAATCTGCAGCTGCTTGCCTGTCTTGAGCAGATGCATATCCTTGGGCATCCGTTACTGGTTGGCGTTTCCAGGAAGTCCATGCTGGGGCATATCACCGGCCGGGACGTGAACGAAAGGTTGCCTGCAAGCGTTGCGGCCGCGACAATAGCGGCCATGAAGGGTGCGAGCATTATTCGCGTGCACGATGTAAGGGAAACAGTAGACGCCGTCCGTGTGGTGGCGGCAGTGAAGGAGGCAGGTTAATGTCCGAGAGAAAGTACTTTGGTACGGACGGTATTCGCGGACGCGTGGGTGAGTTTCCGATAACGCCGGAATTCATGCTCAAACTGGGTTGGGCCGCGGGCCAGGCCTTCAAGCGGGATGGTCAGCGCAACAGCGTGCTGATCGGCAAGGATACCCGGCTTTCCGGTTACATGTTCGAGTCCGCCCTTGAAGCCGGCCTTGCGGCTGCAGGCGTCGATGTAAAGCTTCTCGGCCCGATGCCGACGCCCGCAATTGCCTATCTGACCCGCACTTTCCGTGCCTCGGCGGGTATTGTGATCAGTGCCTCCCACAACCCTCATCATGATAACGGTATCAAGTTCTTCTCGGCGGCCGGTACCAAGCTTGATGACGCCCTGGAGGCAGAGATTGAGCGCTGGCTGGATAGGCCCATTGAAGTCTGCGGGCCAACCGAGCTGGGCAAGGCCTCCCGGGTGGATGATGCCCCCGGCCGTTATGTGGAATTCTGCAAGAGCACCGTGCCCAACGAATTTACCCTCGACGGGATGAACATCGTGCTGGATTGTGCCCATGGGGCGACTTACCACGTGGCGCCCAAGGTGTTTCGTGAGCTTGGCGCCAAAGTGTCGGTGATTGGCGCTGATCCGGATGGCCTTAACATCAATCTGAACGTCGGCTCCACGCATCTGGACGCACTCAAGGCCGCAGTGGTCGAAAAAGGCGCTGACCTGGGCATTGCGTTCGATGGTGATGGCGACCGGGTTTTGATGGTGGACCGTGACGGCTCTGAAGTGGACGGCGATGAGCTGCTCTACGTGATCGCCTCCCAGCGGTTTGCGGAAGATCGCCTTAAAGGCGGCGTCGTGGGTACGCTGATGACCAACCTGGGCGTTGAGCTTGCGCTGAATGAAATCGGAATCGAATTCGAGCGCGCGAAAGTTGGCGATCGTTACGTGATGGAGCGGCTGCTGGCGAACAACTGGGTTTTGGGTGGCGAGGGCTCTGGCCACATGGTTATCCGCGACTGCACCAGCACCGGCGACGGTATTGTTTCGGCGCTGCAGGTTCTGCTCTCTGTCTGGAAGTCCGGGAAAACGCTTTCCGAGCTGCGCCAGGGTATGAGCAAGCTGCCCCAGAAAATGATCAATGTCCGGGTAGAACAGCGTTTCGATCCGTTCAGTCGTGACGATATCGTAGCTGCGGTTCGTAAATTCGAAACAGAGTTGGGCGGCTCCGGCCGAATTCTGCTCAGGGCCTCCGGAACCGAGCCGCTGATCAGGGTGATGGCGGAAGGCCAGGATGCCAACGAAATTTTGCGAGTGGTCGAGGAGTTGGCAAAAGTCGTGGAGAAATCCACCGCTTAATTTTGTGTTTTCAGGCGGTTGTCTGCCGGGAGGGAGTGCTGTATAGTTCGCCCTCCCTCACGTTCGGGAACTGTTATGCGTCGAAAGATCGTAGCCGGAAACTGGAAAATGAACGGGTCGAAAGGCCTGGCGCAGACGCTGGTAAGCGATGTGCAATCCCAGGCGGCCTCTCTTGATAATGGCGTCGAGGTTGTTATTATTCCTCCCGCAATTTATGTCGGAGACGTAGTCGCGAACGCAGGTGGTAGTCTGTCAGTTGGCGTTCAGAACGTGGGGCAGTGGAGTTCCGGTGCCTACACCGGCGAGATTTCTGCGGAAATGGCGGTGGATCAGGGTTGTCAGTATGCGCTGGTCGGACACTCCGAGCGTCGTCAGCTCTTTGGTGAGTCAGACGATGTGGTCGCGGAAAAGGTTGGCCGCGTCATCGGCGCTGGGCTTCATGCAGTGCTCTGTGTCGGTGAGACTCTGGAAGAGCGCGAGGCGGGAAAAGCCGAGTCTGTGGTCGCTTCCCAGGTGAAGGCCGGGCTGGCAGGCGTAGCAAAGGGTCAGTGGCAGCGCGTGATTGTTGCTTACGAGCCGGTCTGGGCAATTGGCACAGGCAAAACCGCGACGGCGCAAGATGCCCAGGCAATGCATGCGTCGCTCCGGCAGGTGCTTTCAGAGATGGGCGCGCCGGCAAATGAGATATCCCTGCTTTACGGGGGCAGCGTAAAAGCGGATAATGCAGCCGCTCTTTTTGCCGAGCCGGATATTGACGGCGGTTTGATCGGCGGAGCGTCGCTTGTAGCAGAAGATTTTGTGAGTATTTGCCGGAGTGTTCCGGCGGGTACCTGAATTTAAAGGTTCGCGAGAGTCGTTATGGATTGGGTAGAAACACTGGTAGTCGTTGTGCACGTGGTTATCGCGGTGGCGCTGGTGGGTCTGGTGCTGATCCAGCAGGGCAAAGGCGCCGACGCTGGTGCTGCTTTTGGTGGTGGTGCTTCCCAGACGGTTTTTGGTAGCCAGGGCAGCGGCAGCTTTTTGACCCGCTTTACGACCCTGCTCGCAGTGGTATTTTTTGTAACAAGTTTCTCGCTGGCGATTTTTGCCAAGCAGCGTGCCGAAGTGGCAGGGGAAGCGGGTATTCCTGTTGTTCAGGAGTCCAGCAGTGCCGCCCCGGCTGACACCGCTGCCGATAACGGCGAAGCCGCAGCCAGCGAAGCCGAGGGTGGGGAGTCTGATCTCCCTGAGCTCGAGTAAGAATGTTGCCCGGGTGGTGAAACTGGTAGACACGCTATCTTGAGGGGGTAGTGGCGAAAGCCGTGCCGGTTCGAGTCCGGCCCCGGGCACCATATTAGAAGAAAAACGGCTTGGAGTTTCCAGGCCGTTTTTTTTGGTCAGTCCTTGACCAGTCTGTCCGGCGTCTCTATACTCCGGCGGATATTGGGACCTGCCGCGTGGTGCTGGCGGGTTTCTGGCAGGCCAGGTGTCTGTCAGCAGGAAACGGTACACCGGTTTGTTTCCTGCGAGTTCTTGCAACAAAAGGCCCCATTGTTCGGGGCTTTTTGATTAAGGGGCCTGGCGCAACGGGCCCTGGTGCATAAAAAGGGCTGATAAAACAGCCCTTTTTTTGTTTTTGGGGCCGGTAAATTGATAACGGAGAAGGCACAACTTGTCAGCCAAGCTTAAGCAACTGGAAGACATTCTTCAGCCCGTCGTGGAAGGTCTGGGGTATGAGTTCTGGGGCATTGAATTCCGCTCGCAGGGCCATCATTCCCTGTTACGGGTGTTTATTGACGATGCCGAGAACGGCATCGGCATCGACGACTGCGAAAAAGTCAGTCGTCAGATCAGCGGTGTGATGGATGTGGAAGATCCCATCCAGACCGAATACACGCTTGAGGTCTCATCCCCGGGGATGGATCGCCCGCTGTTTCGTCTTGAGCAATACGAGGCCTTTGTTGGTCACCAGGTTCAGATTCGTCTCCGGATGGCGTTTGAAGGTCGCCGGAAGTTTCAGGGGCTGATCAAAGGCGTGGAAGGTGATGATGTGGTTGTGGTCGTTGATGATCACGAATACCTGCTGCCATTCGACAGCATTGAAAAAGCCCACATCGTGCCGGTATTTGAATGAACAAACTGAACGAAGTCCGTGGACGCACAGTTGATTTAAAGGGCAGGGCAATCCAATGAGTAAAGAGATCTTGCTGGTGGTTGAATCCGTCTCGAACGAGAAAGGTGTCGAGAAGGATGTGATTTTCGAGGCGATCGAGCTGGCACTGGCCACCGCTGCCAAAAAGCGCTTTGAAGACGAAGAGGCGGATATCCGCGTAGCAATCGACCGGAAAACCGGCGAATACGAAACCTTCCGCCGCTGGCTCGTGGTCGATAACGATGCCGTTCCTGCGCTTGGCACTGAGCTTACCCTGCAGGAAGCCGAAGAGATCGACCCGGCCCTGAAGCCCGGTGATATCCACGAGGAGAAGATCGAGTCTGAAGCCTTTGGCCGCATCGGAGCCCAGGCCGCCAAGCAGATTATCTTCCAGAAGGTTCGTGAGGCAGAGCGCACCAAAATCGTGGACAGCTACCGCGACCGCGTTGGTGAGCTGGTTTCGGGTACTGTAAAGAAGGTGACCCGGGACAATGTCATTGTTGATCTGGGTGCCAACGCAGAGGCGCTGTTGCCCCGTGAATACCTGATCCCGCGCGAGACGTTCCGCATGGGCGACCGTGTGCGCTCCCTGCTGCTGGAAATTCGCACCGATCATCGCGGCCCTCAGCTGATTCTGAGCCGCACCTCTCCGCAGATGCTGATCGAACTGTTCCGCATTGAAGTGCCGGAGATTGCTGAAGAGCTGATCGAGATCCGTGGTGCCGCCCGTGACCCCGGTTCCCGGGCCAAGATTGCGGTGAAGACCAACGATCGGCGTATCGATCCCGTTGGCGCCTGCGTTGGTATGCGAGGCTCCCGGGTTCAGGCAGTGTCCAATGAGCTGGGCGGTGAGCGTGTTGATATCGTGCTGTGGGACGACAACCCGGCCCAACTGGTAATCAATGCCATGGCGCCGGCAGAAGTTGCGTCCATCGTTATGGATGAAGACCGGCACACCATGGAAGTGGCTGTGGCGGAGGACAACCTGGCACAGGCAATCGGCCGGAACGGCCAGAACGTTCGCCTGGCCACGGACCTGACAGGCTGGACCCTGAACGTGATGACCGAGGAAGAAGCCGGTGAGCGTCAGGAGCAGGAATACAGCCGGCTTGTCGAGCATTTCACTGGCAATCTGGACGTTGATGAAGAATTTGCCGGAGTGCTGATCGAGGAAGGGTTTACCTCCATTGAAGAGGTGGCCTATGTGCCAATGGAAGAGATGCTGGCGATCGAAGGCTTTGACGAAGAGACCGTCACCGAGCTGCGCCGTCGTGCCAAGGACGTTCTGCTGAACCAGGCCCTGGCAAGCGAGGAAGCGCTCGAGGGTGCCGAGCCGGCCGAAGATCTTCTGGGAATGGACGGCATGGACCGTAGCCTGGCCTTTAAGCTGGCCGGTATGGGTGTGCGCACCATGGAGGATCTGGCAGAGCAGTCGGTAGACGACTTGCTCGAGATTGAAGGTATGGATGAAGAGCGTGCTGGTCAGCTTATCATGACCGCACGTGCCCCCTGGTTTGAAGACCAGGCCTAATTCGGGAGGAGGACCAGTATGGCTGAAGTAACGGTAAAACAACTGGCCGAAGATGTAGGCGCTCCCGTGGATCGTTTGCTGAAGCAGATTGTGGAGGCTGGCCTGAAAGCCCGCTCCGAGAATGATTCTGTCTCCAGCGATGAGAAGCAGCAGTTGCTGGCCTATTTGAGAAAAACTCACGGTGAGGCAGACGCCGAACCGCGCAAGATCACCCTTAAGCGTAAGACCACCACCACGCTCAAGGCCGGCAAGGCAAAGACCGTCAATGTTGAGGTTCGCAAGCGCCGTACCTACATCAAACGGGCTGAATTGCAGCCTGAGGCTGAAGCACCGAAACCGGAAGAGCCGGTAGCAGAGCAGCAGCCGGAGCAACCACCGGTTGAAGAAGCGCCAAAGGTAGCAGCCGAGCAGGCGCCGCAGCCTGAGGCAGAGAAGCCGGCCGAGGCAGCAACATCCGAGCAGCCGGAACAGGCAGAAAAACCAGAGCCGAAGAAAGAGCCCGAGCCTGAGCCCGAGCCGGTTCCCGCTCCGGAAGACATGCCGATGCCGCCGCCTGAGGGCGAAGGCAAGGATCGCAAACCGAAGAAAAAGAAAGAGAAAGTTCGCGAGCGCGGCGACGAGATTGAAGAGGGCAAGCCGAAGAAGAAGCAGGCTGGCCATCGTGGTCCTCGCAGCCGCCCGGTGGAAGAGCCGCTGGTTATCTCCGAGGACGAGGAAGAGACCACGCTGCGTAAGCCGCTGCGTGCGAAAAAGAAACCCAAAGAGAAGCGTCATGGCTTCGAGAGGCCGACCAAACCAATGGTCAGAGAAGTAGAGATTCCAGAAACGATTTCTGTCGGTGACCTTGCCCAGCGTATGGCGGTCAAGTCGGCGGATGTCATCAAGACCCTGATGGGCATGGGCGTCATGGCCACCATCAACCAGGCATTGGACCAGGAAACTGCGGTTCTGGTGACCGAGGAGCTGGGCCATAAAGCCAAGACCGTCAGTGAAGACGCGTTCGAGGAAGAGGTTCTGAGCGAGTTCTCCTTCGAAGGTGGCGAAAAAACCAAGCGTGCTCCGGTTGTGAGCGTGATGGGTCACGTTGACCACGGTAAGACCTCCCTGCTGGATTACATCCGCCGTACCAAGGTGGCCTCCGGGGAGTCTGGTGGCATTACCCAGCATATTGGTGCCTACCACGTAGAGACCGATCACGGCATGGTGTCCTTCCTGGATACCCCGGGCCACGCGGCCTTTACTGCCATGCGTGCCCGCGGCGCGCAGTGTACTGACATCGTGGTTCTGGTGGTTGCCGCCGATGATGGTGTCATGCCCCAGACCAAAGAAGCGGTTGATCACGCGCGATCTGCCGGCGTTCCGATCGTCGTCGCCATCAACAAGATGGACAAGGAAGAAGCCGATCCCGATCGCGTCAAGACCGAACTGGCCGGTATGGAAGTGATTCCGGAAGACTGGGGCGGTGATGTCCAGTTCGTGCCAGTTTCCGCGCACACCGGTGAGGGTATCGAAGACCTGCTTGAAGCACTGTTGCTCCAGGCGGAAGTACTGGAACTTGAGGCAGCCACTGATGCGCCTGCCAAGGGTGTGGTTGTTGAATCCAGTCTCGAGCGTGGACGTGGTTCCGTGGCAACCGTACTGGTTCAGAACGGTACCCTGCGTCAGGGCGACATGGTTGTGGCCGGCTCCTACTTCGGTAAGGTCCGGGCGATGACCGATGAAGCTGGCAAGCAGGTCAAGGAAGCAGGCCCGTCGATTCCGGTCGAGATCCTTGGTTTGAACGGTACACCGGATGCCGGTGACGAGTTCTTCGCCGTTGCCGACGAGAAGAAGGCCAAAGAGCTGGCTGAATTCCGTCAGAGCCGCGAGCGGGAGCAGCGGTTGCAGCGTCAGCAGGCGGCCAAACTTGAGAACCTGTTCGAGAACATGGGCAAAGACGAGGTCAAAACCCTCAATGTGGTGCTCAAGACCGACGTTCGTGGTTCTCTGGAAGCCATCACCAAAGCCCTGCAGGATCTCGGTAACGACGAGGTTCAGGTGAAGATCGTATCGTCCGGTGTGGGTGGTATTGCCGAGACCGACGTCAGCCTGGCCATGGCAACCAACGCGGTTATCTTCGGCTTCAACGTGCGTGCCGACAGTGCTTCCAAGCGCCTGGTCGAGCAGGAAGGTCTGGATCTGCGCTACTACAGCATCATCTACAACCTGATTGATGATGTGAAAGCAGCTCTGACCGGTATGCTGGCTCCGGAATTCCGCGAAGACATCGTTGGTATTGCCGATGTCCGTGACGTGTTCCGTTCGCCGAAGTTCGGTCAGGTGGCCGGTTGTATGGTTACTGAAGGTACCGTTTACCGTAACAAGCCGATCCGGGTTCTTCGGGACAACGTGGTTATCTTTGAAGGCGAGCTGGAATCCCTGCGTCGCTTCAAGGACGACGTGCCTGAAGTCCGTAACGGCATGGAATGCGGTATTGGCGTTAAGGGTTACGACGTAAAAGTCGGCGACCAGATCGAGGTCTTCGATCGCGTCCGGGTCGAGCGCAAGCTTGAGTCCACCGGCGCCTGATGCGCCCGATTTTGAAGGAAACCTGATGCCAAGAGAGTTCAGTCGTATTGATCGCATCGGCGATCAGATGCAACGGGAACTGGCCCAGCTCATCCAGCGGGAGGTCAAAGACCCGCGGGTGGGCATGGTCACGGTAAACGCGGTCAAGGTCAGTCGTGACCTTGGCTACGCCGATATTTATGTGTCCCTGCTTTCCACCGAGGAACTGACGGAGGAGTCTCCGGAGGTCAAGGAATCGATTGCGGTGCTGAACAAGGCCTCGGGCTTTTTGCGGGGCCAGGTAGGTCGCGCGATGAAGCTGAGGGTCGTACCCCAGCTGCGGTTCCACTTCGACACGCTGCAGGGTTACAGCCGCAAGATGGACAGCCTCATTCGCGAAGCAGTTGGCGACAAGCCGGCCGTGCAACGGAATGAAGAGGACGACCAGGATGATCCGGAGCGTAACGCTTGAGCCGCAGACGCAAAGGCCGTGACGTCAACGGTATTCTGGTTATCGACAAGCCGCAGGGTGTGACCTCCAACGGCATTCTGCAGCAGGTCAAGCGTCTGTTCGGGGCGGCCAAGGCCGGCCATACCGGCGCACTTGACCCCCTGGCGACCGGCGTTCTGCCGCTATGCTTCGGTGAGGCCACCAAGTTCTCCCAGATGATGCTCGACAGCGACAAGGCCTACATTGCCACCGCCCGGCTCGGAATCCGAACCGAAACCGGTGACAGCGAGGGCGCGGTCGTTGCCGAAAAGCCTGTGCCAGACGGTCTGACCGCTGACTTGCTGGAGCCGGTACTGGATGGCTTCCGGGGTGATATCCAGCAAGTTCCCTCCATGTATTCGGCGCTCAAGCACAAGGGGCGTCCCCTCTACGAATATGCCCGCGAGGGTATTGAGGTTGAGCGTCCGGCAAGGCCGGTGACCATCTACGAACTGACGCTGCTGGACATTCGTGAGAACGAACTGGACATCGCGGTCAGCTGCACCAAGGGTACGTACATTCGCTCACTGGTTGAGGATATCGGTGAAGCTCTCGGTTGCGGTGCCCATGTGACTGCATTGCGCCGCACCATGGCGTCAGGGTTTACTCTGGCCAATGCCCATGCCGTCAGTGATCTCGAGGCGATGCGCGAACGGGGTGAGAGCCTCGATGGTCTCCTGGTGGCACCGGATGCCGCTCTGTCGATGTTCCCCGAGCACCGTCTGGCGGGGCAGGCGCTGGTATCGATCTTGAACGGACAACCGGTTAGAATACCGGGTCAGGCCTACGAAGGCTTCGTGCGTCTCTATGCTAACGAGAGCGCAAACGAAAGCTTTGTGGGGCTGGCAGAAGCATTCCCGGAAGGCGAGCAGACCAATCTGGTCCCGCGCCGACTGGTGAAGAACAGCGGAAAGCGTTAGACGCGCCGCTGTTTAGCCGGGCTGTAGAGATGCGCGGTTCGGCCGTATTCGAAAGCATCGCAAACAATGAGGTGAGTTATGGCACTTTCTGCCAACGAGAAAGCACAGATCGTTAAGGATTTTCAGCAAGGTGATGGCGATACCGGTTCCCCTGAGGTTCAGGTGGCTCTGCTGAGCGCCAACATCAACAAGCTGCAGGATCACTTCAAGGCCAACAAGCAGGATCACCATTCCCGCCGTGGCCTGATCCGGATGGTTAACCAGCGTCGTAAGCTGCTGGACTACCTCAAGCGCAAGAACGCCGACCGTTACCTGGAGCTCATCCAGCGTCTGGGTCTGCGTCGCTAATCCGGGTCTTTACGACCTGAGGGCTGCGCCGGCTTGTTCGGTGGCAGCCGTCGACCAGCAGGCCCTTTGTGGGGTCTGCTGGTTGTGTTTTTCTCCCGCTGCAGTTGGATTGTCTGTGTGTTCGAAGGATTCCCTGTCGTAATGGAAAGCCGAAATTGATAGCAGGTTGTTGAAAAGCCCGGGCCCGGCGGCCTCTGCAACTGCCGCCTCCCAGACCGGGGTTTTGCAACAGCCTGTTAGCTTTCAGACGGGTTGCTCTTCAGACCACAGCACATCATCTGCAGGACTATGGTTTCGAGCGCAGGGGCGCTCGGAACGAATCAATCTGGACCAGATAGACCAGGAGTTTTTTGTGGATCTGAAACCTTTCAAGAAATCATTTGAGCTGGGCGGCAAGACCGTCACTCTGGAAACCGGCCGTATTGCTCGTCAGGCAACCGGTTCTGTATTGGTAACCGTCGATGACATTTCCGTGCTCGGTACCGTTGTCGGCGCGAAAGAAGCCAAGCCAGGCCAGCCGTTCTTCCCGCTGACCGTTAACTACTTCGAGAAGACCTACGCCGTGGGCAAAATCCCGGGTGGTTTCTTCAAGCGCGAAGGTCGTCCTTCCGAGAAGGAAACCCTGACTTCCCGCCTGATCGACCGTCCGATTCGTCCGCTGTTCCCGAACGGCTTCATGAACGAAGTCCAGGTCATCACCACGGTCATGTCCTCCAGCAAGAACCAGGATCCGGATATTGCCGCGATGCTGGCTGCGTCTGCGGCCCTGGCCATTTCAGGTATTCCGTTCGATGGTCCCATCGGCGCATCCCGCGTGGGTTACACCAACGAGCGCGGTTACTTCCTGAACCCGACCTTCGAAGAGTTGGAAACCTCCCTGCTGGACATGGTCGTAGCCGGTACGGAAGACGCGGTGCTGATGGTTGAGTCCGAAGCCAAGGGCCTGACCGAAGACCAGATGCTGGGCGGTGTGCTCTACGGCCACCAGGAAATGCAGACAGCGGTTGCCGCTATCAAGGAATTCGCCGCCGAGATTGGCAAGCCCCGTTGGGACTGGCAGCCGGAGCCGGAAAACACCGAACTGCTGAATGCCATCAAGGCCGAGTTCGCCGGTGCCATTGAGGAAGCCTACGGTATCCGTGACAAGATGGCCCGCTATGAGCGTCTGGGCGAGGTGAAAGCCGCTGCCGTTGAAAAACTGGCCGGTGAAGAGGAAGGCCAGCCTTCCGAAGACGAAGTCAAAAAGTACTTCGGCAAGATCGAGAAGAGCGTGGTTCGCCAGCAGGTTATCGATGGCAAGCCCCGGATCGACGGTCGCGACAACAAGACTGTTCGCCCGATCGAAATTGAAGTGGGCGTTCTGCCCAGCGTTCACGGTTCCGCCCTGTTTACCCGTGGCGAGACCCAGGCCATCGTGACCACCACGCTGGGTACTTCCCGCGATGTGCAGATCATCGATGCCCTGGAAGGTGAGCGCAAGGATCCGTTCCTGTTCCACTACAACTTCCCTCCGTACTCCGTAGGTGAGGCTGGACGTGTCGGTTCGCCGGGCCGTCGCGAAGTGGGCCACGGTCGTCTGGCCAAGCGTGGTGTTCTGGCGGTCATGCCGACCCTGGAAGAATTCCCGTACGCCATCCGTGCGGTTTCCGAGATCACCGAGTCCAACGGTTCCAGCTCCATGGCCTCGGTCTGTGGTTCCAGCCTGGCACTGATGGACGCGGGCGTACCCATCAAGGCACCGGTTGCCGGTATCGCCATGGGTCTGGTCAAGGAAGGCGACAAGTTTGCGGTTCTGACCGACATCCTGGGTGACGAGGATCACCTGGGTGACATGGACTTCAAGGTTGCCGGTACCCAGGAGGGCGTCACTGCCCTGCAGATGGATATCAAGATCAACGGCATCACCGACGAGATCATGGAAATCGCGCTTGAGCAGGCTCACGCTGCGCGTCTGCACATCCTTGGCGAGATGAACAAGGTTATCGCTACCCCGCGTGCCGAGCTGTCTGCCCGCGCTCCGAGCATCACCACCATCAAGATCAACCCGGAGAAGATCCGCGACGTTATCGGTAAGGGTGGCTCTACTATCCGTGCGATCTGTGATGAGACCGGTGCTTCCATCGATCTGGATGATGACGGCAACGTGAAGATCTACGCCGACAATCAGGAAGCTGCCCAGGCGGCGGTGACCCGGGTCAAGGAAATCACGGCCGAGATCGAAGTGGGTGCTATCTACAAGGGCCGCGTTGAGCGCATTGTTGACTTCGGTGCCTTTGTAAACATCCTGCCTGGCAAAGATGGTCTGGTGCACATCTCCCAGATCTCTGATCGCCGCATCGAGAACGTGACTGACGAGCTGAGTGAAGGTCAGGAAGTTCTGGTGAAGGTGCTGGATGTGGACAACCGTGGTCGCGTTAAGCTGTCCATGAAGGAAATCAAGGAAGGCGACCAGCCGACCGATTTCTCTGCCTGATCTTTTTCGGGCTTAATAAAAACCCGCCTTTCCTCTGGATTGGCGGGTTTTTTATTGTGCTTGGCTTGGTTGCAAGCGGCTGTTGGTTTTCCCTTTTCAAAAGACGCTACGAGCACATCCATGTGCGCTTGTTTCGGGCCGTCCCTGGCCCTCAACACTTTTGAAAAGGGAAAACCAACAGCCGCCCATACTCTATCGCCCAGAATCCATGAAGCGAAGTACGTCTCTCCGGTACCCAGGAATAACAAACGTCGCCCCGTGAGGCGTATCCGTCTGCAAAAATTCCTTGGGCTGTTCCGCAGCTTCATACAGTGCTTCGCCATGATGGAACGGAATAATTCCGTCCCGAACGCTGTGGATTACCATAACGGGAACCGGGCTGATCCTGGGAATATGATCCACACCCTCATAGTCCTCAGGAATAGTCCAGCTCAGAGGAATCTGGAGTGGCCAGGTAATCCAGAACTCGCCAAGTTTCTCCCGGGCGATGCTGCGGAACCCTGAAAAGGTGCCGTCCAGAATGACGCCGTCCAAGCGGGGTTGCTCCTGCCGTTGGGTCCATTCACTTGCGAGGGCGATGCCCAGTCCACCGCCGAGGCTCTGGCCAAGGATATATAGCGGACGTTCACTTGCTCCCGGCTTCTTCACCAGCCAACGCAGGCCGGTTTCCACGTCGTGCAGGGCGCCTTCGATGTCGGGGTCACCGGTGGATTGGCCGTAGCCCCGGTAGTCGATGGTGAAGACGTTGTAGCCTCTCTCGGGCAGCCAGGCCACGTTCAGGATGTGGCTGCTGATATTCTGGGCATTGCCGTGGAGGAAGTAGACCGTGCCCCTGGCGTTGTTCTCAGGGGCTTCTGCGGGCAGCCACCAACCGTGGAGGGTTTCGCCGTCGGCGGTGTCGAGGTAGATGTCTTCGTATTCAAGGTTTAGCCGGTCCGGAGTGATGTAAGTCACCCGGTCCGGGTAGAAGAAGACGCTGCTGCAACCGGATAACAGCAGAAGCGCAACCAGAAGCCCGCTTAACCGGGCCGTGGTGGCGTTCAGAAATACGCGTGGATTCCGGCGTGCCATGTGCTCTGGTACCTGTCGTAGTGGTCTTCCCGGGTGAACTCGGCAAACAGACTGAACTCGCGGCCGATGTGCCAGTTGGTTTTGGCGTAGAGCTGGTCCTGGCGGTGCTGGCTGCTGACGATCCAGGCCTTGGTTTTGGCACCGGCTAGCAGGCTGAACTGGTTGTTCTGATGGAGCAGGCCGATGTCAGCGCCCGGGGCAGCATCGTAGCCGCGGCGCAGGTCGTCGTCGATTTCCAGGTCGGCGGTAGCGATGGCAAACGCCTGGGTCTGATGGCCAAGGCTCCAGCTGCCCCCTGCGCCGCCTTCGAGATAGGGGGTAAGAACCCGGTCGTTGCCAGTGTCAGTGCGGCGGCCACCAAAACCTACCTGCCATGACAGTGGCGAGAAAAAGGCGTTCCGCGGGCTCAATGAGCGGATCTCCACGCCGGTGAGCTGTTCCAGTTGCAGCTCGTTGTTGTCTGTATACAAGCGCGCGTCGAGGCGGAGGAACTGGAGCTGGGCGCCGGTGCGGTAGCCGGCCGGAGGATCGAGAACGTCGTGGTAGGCCGGACGCAGGGTCAGTTGAGTGAACTCCCTGTGTGCCAGTTGGCCTGCCCCGAGGCTCATGCGGAAGGTGTCGTGGCCCTCGTCGTCCCTCACAACCGGCTCGGGCGGTTCCTCTGGTGGGGCAACGTCATTGATTTGGCTGCGTTCTCGCAAAAGGTCATGGGAGAGTGGCGCCGCAATTTCCCGGGGCCAGCCGTCGGCCTCGCTTTTATAGCGAACATAATCGTAGGTGGCGTCCAGTACATGGGCTCGCTGTTCGGCTGGCAGCGAGCTCACCTCGTTGGAATCGGCGTCTACATAACCAGTGGCAATGGCCGCCGCGAGGGTCTGGTGGTCGTCGGGCAGGGTAGAGAGGCTGTAGGCCACGGAGGTGGCGGCTGACGGCCGGTAATACACATCGCTGACCAGGTCCTTGTCCACTACCCAGCGGACGGTGTCCGAGGGAATGGCGTGAGTGCTTACTTCGCCCAGAAGGTCAGTGCCGGGGCGCGCGATGTCTATCAGTGCCAGCAGGCGGTAGGCACAGTTCTCGTCGAAGAAATAGTAGTCAAAGTTACGATCCCTGATTTCCCAGGCGTGGGCGATCATCAGGTCCACTTCGTCCTGGGTGAGGTTCAGTTTGTACTCCCACAGGTCCCGATGCTCGATATCCGAGTACAGCCGTATTTTTTCGTAGTAGGGCTGGACGGTGGTTATTCCGGGATAGCCGCCAAAAATACCCTTGTAGGCAAACAGCAGTTCACTGTCGTGAGCTGCAGCATCCGCCGCGTAGGAAATCGTGTTGGCCAGCAGCAGGTTGGTTTCCTCGTCGTCCTGGGGCGGGTCCAGGCGCAGGAATGTGTGACCGAACATGGAAGACGGACTGTTCAGGTATGAGGCGGCGAACACCAGGGTCACGGTTTCAGTGTTGAGTGTCTCCGACCATTCCTGATATCCGGGGCAGCTGACTTCGGGCAGCGCCAAATTCAGCTCTTGCTGCAGCCAGGTGGTTCTTGCCGGAAACTGGCAGCGTGCGTGGTCATCACCCTCGCCGGGTTTCTGTATTGCCTCCAGAGTGGCCTGCAGCTCTGACTTTGGCGAGTGCTTGCCGTCTTCGCTGAGAAAAAAGGCCGGGTCGTCGGCCTGGCTGGTGTAGCCATCGCCGAAGGTGTCGGGCTGGTAATGGATCAGTGTGAGCCAGGCAGGATCGAGATGGAGCTCGGATGTATCTGCAGGAGTATCGGCCTGGGTTGGCAGGCTGACTGCGAGCCAGATCAGGGCTGGCCCAATGCGAAGCATGTTGCCCATGGAATGTGCTGCATCCGGGGTTGAACGGTAGAGAGTGGAGCGATGCGCCGTCCCTGGCGCAAGAGCGCGTCCCTTCAGCGAGCCTGGATCAGGCTGCTACGTATTTACTGAGTGACTCGTTTTTCTCCAGCAGCGCGACGATGGCATCGACCGCTTCGCCGGAGGTGGTGTCAGAGCTCGGGAAGATGGTGGCAAAGTTGTCCTGCAGCACCTTGCGGAAGGTGTCACGGTCAGCTTCGTCCACGCCCAGCAATACCGCAAGGGTATCGAGGTTTTCACCGGAACCGCGGGACATGTCACGGGCAACCTTGTCGATGTTGCTGTCCATGTACATGGCCATGGACTGAACAGACTGGTTGGTCTGGCAGCCAAGGGTGCCTGTGGTCATACCGAAGGTCTGGTTACCAAAGGTTCCGTTGGTGGTTGCAGCCAGTACGTGGGGGGCAATACCGGACTGTCCTTTCCAGATCATGGCGCCTACACCACAACCCGGTTGGGCAAAGGCCATGGAGGAAGCACCAAGAAGAATTGCACCTGCGATCAGTTTTTTCATTATCCACTCCTTTCTGTGGTTTAAAGCTGTCGTCGCAATACACAATACTGCCCCAAGCGTGGAGCAGCATTGCGAAAACGGCCCTGACTGGTCTTGTGGAGACAGGTTGACCGTTGGTCTGAGTATAGTTGATATCCAGCCAACGCAAGTTTAAAGATTGGTGAGTATTTGATTTGGCCTGAAAAACTGCTTATCGCGTCCAGTCTGATGCTGGCCGGCGCAATGGCCGGCTGTTATTCCCTCAATGTCAATTCCAGCTCCGTTCCCCTGAATGGATCTGTTGATACGGCGGTCAAGGCTGATATTGAAGTTGGCGAGAACATTTCCGGTAAATCCTCCGCTACCAAGATTATTTTCTTTACGTTAAGCGACGACAACGCATACTGCCAATGGCAGCGGCGCTTTAGGTCTCGGCGGACTTGATCAGGTTTCCGCAGTTAAATCAGCGGCAGCGTTTAATTCTATTTCCGCATCTGGTGCGAACGTGATTGTGGCACCGCGCTACACCGTGAAAACAACCATTATGGTTTTTACGGCACCATTGATGTATTGGTTAAAGACTACTAGGGAACGATCAAGAGCGTGAAAGGGTATTGGCAGGTCTTGTGAAATCAGGGCTACCGGTGGGCGGCCCTGATTTCGGTTAGGTATGGCGAGAGCTGAGTCTGAGTGTTGATCTCAGCCAGTTAAGCTCCGTCAGTACGCTGAATACTTGTTGTCGATCTCGCGTTTTGCTGAAACATATTCTTTATTGTCGATTGTTTCCATCATCAACTGATCTTCCAGTTGGGCGATTTCTTTGTCTTTCAATCGGTCAACTTTCTGCTTCGTTGCATAATAGTTAATTGATTGCGCTCCTTGGTAGCCGCTCATCGGGTCCCACAGGATTGATGCTGGCCAAAGCAGAAGATTTACAACTCCGGCACCGTATTCACGAACATAGAAAGAGCCAAAGCCCGGTAGGATACCGAGTGCAGCCGCCGCTCCCGGATTCTTTTCTTCCACTGCGAGACCTTTGGCCTGGTAGCCACGATATTCTTGCTTTTGTCCCGAAGAGAGCGGCGTTGCACAACCAGAGATCATCAGAACGCTCAGGATGACACTCAGTACCACGCCCTTTGATTTAGATACACTCATTTAAATTCCTTAATTAGTTACAGCTCCAAAACGTCGGAACCAGGTAGGTTCCGAACGGCCGAATATTACAGATTGGTTAGACTTGTGTCGCGCCAGTAACTAATGGATTTCTTTAAAGAATGTAAAAACTGATGTTTGGGGAGGTATTGGCTGGCCTGGGAGTGGCGAAAATAAAACAAAGAGTCTATTGGCACCTTAGGGGGTTCCAATAAACTCTTTGGTATGCAGGTTATAAAAAGAAGCGGATTTCGCGCGTATCAACCGCCGAGATAGGCGTTCTGGACATCCGGGTTTTCCAGCAGATTCTTGCCCGTGTCGTGCAGGCGAATCTTACCGGTTTCCAACACGTAGCCCCGGTCAGCCAGGTTCAGCGCCTGGTGGGCATTCTGCTCGACCAAGAAGACGGTGATGCCTTCCTCGCGAAGCTGGCCGATGATCTCGAAAATCTGCTTGATCACCAGCGGTGCCAGGCCCAGGGAGGGCTCGTCGAGGATGATCATGCGCGGCTTGCTCATCAGGGCCCGCCCGATGGCGAGCATTTGCTGCTCACCGCCGGACATGGTGCCGGCACGCTGATGTTCCCGCTCCTGAAGGCGCGGAAAAAGCTCATAAACGTGATCGATACTCTTGCGGATTTCCGCCTTGGTGTTGAAAAAACCGCCCATATGGAGGTTTTCCTCAACGGTGAGGCCTGAGAATATCCGCCGTCCTTCGGGAACGATGGCAATGCCGGAGCGCATGATCTGGGCGGTGGGTTCGCGGGTGATCTCACGGCCCTCCAGGAAAATGCGACCGGAGCTGGCCTGGGGATTCCCGCAAACGGTCATCAGCAGGGTAGTCTTGCCCGCGCCGTTGGCGCCGATCAGCGAGACGATCTCACCCTTTTTGACCTCGACAGACACGCCGTGCAAGGCCTCGATCTTGCCGTAATGGGTATGGACATCTTCTAGTACTAGCATGTGTTTACCTCAGGCCTCGCCCAGATAGGCTTTGATCACGTCGTCGTTCTGGCGGATTTCTTCCGGAGTGCCACTGGCCAGGGGGCGCCCCTGGTTGATGACGTTGATGCGATCGGAAATATCCATTACCAGGCTCATGTCGTGCTCAATCAGCACCACGGAAACGTTGTAGTCCTCTTTCAGGCTGACGATCAGCTGATTGAGTTCCTTGGTTTCCGCCGGGTTGAGACCGGCTGCCGGCTCGTCGAGCATCAACAGCTTGGGCTCGGTTACCATGCAGCGGGCAATCTCCAGGCGCCGTTGCTGGCCATAGGCCAGGTTGCCGGCTTCCCGGTTGGCCAGGTCCAGCAGGCCTACCCGATCCAGCCAGTAGGCGGCCCGATCCAGGGATTTCTGCTCTTTTGCCCGATAACTGGGGGTTTTGATCAAACCGGAAATCAGGTTGGTGTTGAGGTGGCGGTGTTGCGCCACCAGCAGGTTTTCCACCACGGTCATCTGGCTAAACAGCCGAACATGCTGGAAGGTGCGCACCATCCCAAGTCGGGAGATCTTGTAGTCAGGCTTGCCCTGTACCTCCTTCCCCTCGAACAGGATCTTGCCGCCAGTCGGCTTGTAAAAGCCGCTCATGCAGTTGAAAACGGTGGTTTTTCCGGCCCCGTTGGGGCCGATGATGGACACAATCTCGTGTTCCTGGACGTCCAGAGACACTTCGTCTACCGCCAGCAGGCCGCCGAAGCGCATGGACAGATTCTGTACTTCAAGCATCGTCTGTCACTCCTGCTTTTTCAGTTCAATGTGAATGCGGCGCATGGGCATCAGGCCCTGCGGACGCCAGACCATCATCAGCACCATGGCGGCACCGAAGATCAGCATCCGGTACTCGGAGAACTCACGGGCCAGTTCCGGCAGGATGGTGACAGCGATTGCCGCCAGCACCACACCAATCTGGGAGCCCATGCCGCCGAGTACAACGATGGCAAGGATGATGGCCGATTCCAGGAAGACAAACGATTCGGGGCTGATAAAGCCCTGCTTGGAGGCAAACACGGTACCGGCGAAACCGGCGAAGAAGGCGCCGATGGTAAAGGCCGACAGTTTGACCGCGGTGCGGCTGAGGCCCAGGGAGCGGGCAGCGATTTCATCCTCCCGCAGTGCCTCCCAGGCACGACCAACCGGCATGCGCATGAAGCGACGGATGACCAGAGCTGTGAACACCGCCAGTACCAGGGCGATCAGGTACAGGAAGATCACCTTGTGCTCACCGCTGTAGGCGATGCCAAAGGTTTCGTGGAACGAGGTATTGCCTTCCTCCTTCACCCGGCGACCAAACTCCATGCCGAACAGGGTCGGATCGGGAATGCCGCCAATGCCGTTGGGGCCACCGGTCAGCGTTGTCCAGTTATTCAGCAGGATCCTGATGATCTCACCGAACCCTAGAGTCACGATCGCCAGATAGTCGCCCCGTAGCCGCAGCACCGGGAAACCGAGCACAAGACCGAACAGCGCGGCAAGCAGGGCGCCGATGGGCAGTGCCAGCCAGAAGGAAATCCCGATGTACTGGGAGAGCAGCGCAAAGGTATACGCGCCCACGGCATAGAAAGCCACGTAACCCAGATCCAGCAGGCCGGCCAGGCCAACCACCACGTTCAGGCCCAGGGCGAGCATGATGTAGATCAGCACGAGCGTGGCCAGATCCACTGCACCCCGTGATACGAAGAACGGCCAGAACAGGGCAAGAACCACGATGCCTGTCAGCACCCAGGATTCAATCTTGGCCCGGCGATTCTCCGCCATGGGCTCCTTGCTGGCCTGGGGAAGGGGATGCGGGAGGCTTTTCAGGCCGCCCATGATCTGTTCCCGGAACAGCTGGAACAGGAATACGATCACGGCAGCGAGCAACACCATGACAACGGTGCTGGCATCGGCTCCGGTCAGGGTTACGTTGATGCCCTGGGCCTCAAGGTTAAAGCCGATGATCGGGTAGGAAATGATCAGTGTAATGATCGCGCAAAACAGCGCGTGTCTGAAGTTATTAGCAGCCATCAGATCTTCTCAACCTCCGGTTTGCCGAGCAGGCCGGTGGGTTTGAACAGCAGAATCAGGATCAGCAGGCTGAACGAGATAACATCCTTGTATTCACCGCTGAGGTAGCCGGAAGTCATACTCTCTGCCACGCCCAGTATCAATCCGCCCAGCATCGCGCCGGGAATGCTGCCAATGCCGCCAAGTACCGCCGCGGTAAAGGCCTTCAAGCCGGCAATGAAGCCGAACAGAGGGTCAACCGAACCGTAGTACATGCCCAGAAGCAGGCCGGCAACCGCTGCCAGAGCCGCACCAATTACAAAGGTTGCGGAAATGATCCGGTTGGTGTCGATGCCAAGCAGGTTGGCCATACCCAGGTCCTGTGATACCGCACGGCAGGCTCGGCCCGTCCGTGAGCGGGATATGAACAGAGACAGGGCGGTCATACAGATCAGCGTGGTGATGAAAATTGTGATCTGCATGTAGGACAGAGACATCTGGAAGCCGTCACCGGAACCGAAGTTGAAACCGCCGTCGATCAGAGCCGGGAAACCGACGTTCCGCGAACCCTGCGCCAGGTGGACGTAGTTCTGGAGGAAGATGGACATGCCGATGGCGGAGATCAGCGGGATCAGGCGATGGCGCCCCCGCACAGGCCGGTAGGCCACCCGTTCCACGGCCCAGCCCATGGAGCTGGAGACGATCATGGCGCAAATCAGCGCAACAATCAGAATCAGTGGTAGCCAGGCAATGCCCAGGGCAGCCAGACCGGTAATGGCAATCAGCGCCGTGTAGGCACCGATCATATAGATTTCACCATGGGCAAAGTTGATCATGCCAATGATGCCGTAAACCATCGTGTAGCCGATGGCGATCAGGGCATAGGTGCTCCCGATCGTCAGCCCGTTGATGAGCTGTTGAAAGAAATACAGGAGGTCTTGCATTGTTATGGGACTCCGAAAGCCTGCTCCCTCCGCTACCACACCCCATGCCCGGGATAACCGTGCAGGAAGTGGGGGAGGATCAACAGGAGCCTAGAAAAACACCTTCTCCCGGATCGCGGTGAGAAGGTGCTCTCATGATTACCGTTTGTTAACGATTTGGCTTAGTTTACCGGAGTTTTGCTTCCATCTGAATGCCATTCGTACACAACAAACTCGAATGACTTCATGTCGCCGGCCTTGTCGTATTCAACGGTGCCGATCGGAGTCTGGAAGGTGCCCTCGCGAAGAGCAGCGGCAACATCGAACGGATCGGTGGAGCCAGCGGCTTCAATGCCTTCGGCAACAAGCTGAACGGCGGTGTAGGAGGTCAGAACGAACGGACCGGAAGGATCCTCGCCCTTGTCTTCAAATGCCTTCACCAGCGCCTGGTTTTCAGCTTTCTGGTCGAATGCAGGTGGCAGGGTTACCAGCAGGCCTTCGGCGGCTTCGCCGGCGATGGTGTTGATATCCTTGTTACCCACGCCCTCGGGGCCCATGAAGCGGGCATCCAGGCCAGCGGAGTCAGCCTGGCGCAGAATCAGGCCTAGCTCCGGGTGGTAGCCGCCGTAGTAGACGTAATCCACATCGGCCTGCTTGAGCTTGGTTACCAGTGATGAGAAGTCCTTATCACCGGCGGTGATGCCTTCAAACATGGCGATTTCAACGCCAGCGTCTTTCAGGGTGTCACGAACGGCGGTGGCAATACCTTCACCGTACTGCTGCTTGTCGTGAACGATAGCAACGCGTTCCGGGCTCTGGGAGGCGATGTAGCGGGCCGCAACCGGTCCCTGCATGCTGTCCAGACCGATGGTACGGAATACCAGCTCATAGCCACGCTCGGTGATCTCCGGGCTGGTGGAAGCCGGAGTTACCATCAGGATGCCTTCATCCTCGTAGATGTCAGAGGCGGGCTGGGTGGAGCTGGAGCACAGGTGGCCGATCACGAAGCGCACGCCGTCGTTGACCAGGCTGTTGGCAACGGTCACGGCCTGCTTCGGGTCACACACGTCGTCGTATTCCACGGCAACCAGCTCTTCACCCATCACGCCGCCGTTGGCGTTGATTTGCTCAATCGCCATGCGGGCGCCGGAGAATTGCATGTCACCATACTGGGCAACGGGGCCGGTCATGGGGCCGGCAATACCGATCTGGATCTCGGCAGCGGCGTGGCCAGCGCCCATCAGGGCTACGGAAGTGCTAACAGCGGTTACGAGTTTTTTTACTGAAGTTCTCATTGAGTCTGTCCTGTTTTATTTCAGGGTTATTCTTGTGTTCTCAGAGAGTTAAACAAACACCACACCTCGCTGCTTGTCAAGCCGACGGGTGGCGCTTGCTCCGGAACACGGGCCTGTCTGCAAAGGCAAATCCCGTGCCGCTCTGAGCGGTGTCACGCATCCGTGCCGTCTTCTTCATCCTGGGAGACCAGCGCGCGGAAGCTCTCGTGTTCGCGAAGCTGGTCAAAACTGACGTCTACGGATGCATCGTCGCGGTATGCCTCCGAAATTTCAATAGCTTTCTTCAAAGTGCTGACGGCGTCCTCCCAACGGCCGATCTCTGCATAGGCGCATGCCAACTGATAGTGCGCGTGGCCATTATCCGGTGCAAGCTTCAGTGCCCGCTGGCAAAGACTGATGGCCCAGAGCGGTTCCTGCATTTCCAGAACAGCGTCTGCCTTGTAACTCAATGCTTCCACATCGTCGGGGCGAAGGTCCAGAATCTGATCGTAGGCGGCAATCTTGTTCTGCTGGGAGGTTTCCTGGCTGGCTTTGAGCCACAGCGAGTGCACTTCGTTGGTGCGCTCGATCTCCGCCTGGTTCTGGTGGATGATGTCTGATTTCTGCTTCAGCTGTTCTTCGATGGATTCGAGGCGCTTCTCGTATTCAACCACCAGCTCGTTGACCCGTTTTTCCGCCAGACTGGTGAGCTGGTTGCGCATATCCCGGATGGAGTTCCAGCCGATAACCACGAGAATGGATGTGGCGCCCGCGATCAGGTAAAAGAAGTAGGTAACCGTATCGGTCGCGTAGGACATGGTTTTGTCGGCAACGGACAGTTCCTTGTCGACCACCTTTTCAATCAGTTCTGCGCGGGTGTTCTGCATCTCCTTGCGAAGCGCCTTGCTCTCTTCCAGCAGATAAAGTTCCACGAAGGGCGTGTACATGGGCTCTTCCAGCGTCTTGATGCTCTCTTCCAGGTCTTCTGCAGTGAGCTCTTTCTCGGGGCCCAGCTCATCCTGACCGTAGAGGGTGCCGGCGAATGTCATCATGAAAAGAAAAGGCAGGAAAAACTTGATCATCGGGCGTATTCCGTCCGTCTGTCGTAAATGGAACAAAGGCGAAACCTTAGCATAGTGGATGGCCGAAAAAATGCCGGGAAACTCGCCGACTTGCAATTCTCGGTGCAAAGACCTCTAATACTTAGGGGTGTAAATAAATCGCGAAATCCGAATCGGAGCATTGCTGTGAACAGTTATGAAGATGTGCTGGTGGCTTTACGACGTGTCATTCGGGCAACTGACCTCCATTCGAAGCGCCTGAGCAAGCATGCCGGGCTGACCGGGCCTCAGCTGCTGATCATGAGAACGATTCGGGATCTTGGCGAAGTCACCATCGGCACCATCGCAGAAAAGGTCAGTCTCAGCCAGGCAACGGTAACGACGATTCTGGACCGTCTGGAGCACCGGAATCTGGTTTATCGCGTGCGCAGTACCCAGGACAAGCGAAAAGTGCATGCCCACCTGACCGATGAGGGGGCGGATTTGTTGGCCCGGGCGCCGAATCCGCTCCAGGAGGATTTCATCCAGAAATTCCAGAGTCTGGCCGAGTGGGAGCAGACCATGATTCTGGCCTCGCTCCAGCGTGTGGCCAACATGATGGATGCCGACGATATTGATGCGTCGCCGGTGCTGACCGTTGGGTCGGTATTGAAGGACGACGGCTGGAAAGAGAAAGCCTGACTTCAATGAGCCAGGCTTTCTCCTGATATTAATGCACCGAAGACCCGCTCTTGGGCTTATTGCCAAAACACACCTGAAATACATCGTTATAGTGTTTGGCAAAGTTCACCGACAGCCCTTCCTTGAGATACTCCGGCAGCTCCTCGTAGTCACCCCGGTTCGCTTCCGGCAGGATCAGGTTACTGATTTTCTGCCGCCGCGCCGCAATCACTTTTTCGCGAATGCCTCCCACTGGAAGCACCTGTCCGGTCAACGTGAGCTCACCGGTCATGGCGATGTTCGGCTGTGGCGCTTCCTTGCGGGCGATGGAAAGCAGTGCGGTGGCCATGGTGACGCCGGCGCTGGGGCCGTCTTTGGGCGTGGCTCCCTCGGGTACATGCAGGTGCACGAAGGATTTGTCGAAGAAAGTCGGGTCGCCCTTGAAGCGTCTGAGGTTGGATGACACATAACTGTAGGCGATCTCCGCGGACTCCTTCATCACATCCCCCAGCTGACCGGTCAGTTTGAAGCCGCGCTGAGAGCTGTGGATTCTGGATGCTTCGATGCTCAGTGTGGCCCCGCCCATGGCGGTCCAAGCCAGTCCGGTGACAACGCCGATGCCTTTGAGCGACTTCTCTTTCTTGAACGATGGCTGTCCCAGGTAGCTCTGCAGATCCGATACACCCACCTTCACAGATTGGTCCGGGTTCTCCAGCAGCTTCACGATGCCCTTGCGAATCACCTTGTGCAGCAGCTTCTCCAGGCTTCGCACACCGGCTTCGCGGGCATAGCCCTCAATAATCTGCTTGATAGCGGCGTCGGTAATGTTGAGCTGTTTTTTCAGCAGCCCGGCCCGTTTAAGCAGCCTCGGCAGCAGGAAGTGCTTGGCGATGGCCAGCTTTTCTTCCGCGATGTATCCGGATAGTCGAATCACGTCCATCCGGTCTAGCAGTGGCCGTGGAATCGTGTCGAGCTGGTTGGCGGTGCAGATGAAGAGAACCTTGGACAGGTCCATGCGGACGTCCAGGTAGTGGTCCAGGAAGTCTCGGTTCTGTTCCGGGTCCAGTGTTTCCAGCAGGGCTGACGCGGGGTCGCCCTGGAAGGACGCACCGATCTTGTCGATTTCATCCAGCATGATCACCGGATTGGCCACCTTGGAATCCTTGAGCGCCTGGACAAACTTGCCCGGCATGGCGCCGATGTAGGTGCGGCGGTGGCCTTTGATTTCAGCTTCATCGCGCATGCCGCCCACACTGAAGCGGTAGAATTTCCGCCCCAGTGCATCTGCCACGGAGTGACCGATGGAGGTCTTGCCAACACCTGGCGGACCGACCAAAAGCAGAATGGAGCCGCTCACCTCGCCCTTGAAGGTCCCTTCAGCCAGAAACTCGATGATGCGGTCTTTGACATCGTCCAGGCCGTCGTGATCCCGGTCGAGAATCTGGCGGGCTTTCGCCAGGTCGAAGTGGTCTTCTGAATGGATGCCCCAAGGCACCTGCGTCAGCCAGTCCAGATAATTTCGGGTGACACCGTATTCCGGCGAGCCCTGTTCCAGCACCTGCAATTTTTCGACTTCATCGTTGAAGCGGTCTTGCACAGCCTCGGGCGGGTTGAGTTCTGCCATCCGCTGCTGGAAGCGCTCGACATCGGCGGTCTTGTCGTCCTTGGCCATGCCCAGCTCGCGCTGGATCACCTTGAGTTGTTCCTTCAGGAAGAATTCGCGTTGGTGCTTCTGCACTTTCGCGTTCACCTCTTCGCTGATTTCCGACTGCAGCCGGGCAACTTCCTGCTCTTTGCGCATCAGCAGAAGAACCTTCTCCATGCGGCGGAGCAGGGGGACGGTGTCGAGCACATCCTGCAACTCATTGCCTGGAGCGCTGGTCATTGAGGCGCCGAAATCGGCCAGAGGTGAGCTATCGTCCGGCCCGAATCGGGACAGGTATTGTTTTACCTCCTCGCCATAGAGTGGGTTGGTACGTAGCAACTCCTTGATGGCGCTGATAATGGCCAGCGTGTAGGCTTTGAGTTCGTCGGCGTCTTCTTCCGGTTCTGCCGGGTACTCAACTTCCACCAGATACGGTGGCTTACGACGCAGCCACTGGACAATCCGGAAACGTTGAAGCCCCTGGGCAATAAACTGGACCTTGCCACTGTCATTCTGGGCATGATGCACACGCACGGCGCAGCCAATGGTCTCCAGCTGCTCACTGGCCGGGACGCCTTCTTCAGCGTCCGGTTCTTCCACGAAGCAGATGCCCATGACCTTGTGGTCAGTCTCACCGACCCTTTTCAGGGTTTCCTGCCACGGGTTCTGGTTTACCACTATCGGCTGTACCTGGGCCGGAAAGAAAGGCCGATTCGAAACCGGCAGCACGTACATGCGCCGGGGCATCATCTGCTGGGGCAGGGCAAGGCTTTTGCTATGCTCGTCCTTGCCAATGTACTCGGTCACGTCCTCTTCGAATTCCTCAAAAGAATCGTTTTGCGTCTCGTCATTCATGCCGCGAGTGTCCATCCGGAAAGGTTGTGAATCGGCCCGGGACAGGCTGCGGAGTGATTGTCCCGGCGTGTTGCTTACTAGCTATGTAACGGCAGATACGGTGATTTCAAGGACTTGGGTTAGCCCGTTTGGCGCTTGAATTTCGGGGAGTTGGCCCCATGTTTCTGGCAACTCCGAACGAATCATTCGACTTTTCAGGTGCCTTGCATGAGCAACTCTCCCTACATCTTTGACGCCACCATGGAAAACTTTCAGCAGAAGGTGATGGAAGCCTCTGCAAGCACGCCCATCCTGGTGGATGTGTGGGCCGAGTGGTGTGCCCCCTGTAAACAGTTGATGCCCCTGCTGGAAAAACTGGCGGAGGACTACCAGGGTGCGTTTATGCTGGCCAAGGTGAACGCCGACGAGCAGGAACAGCTCACCTCCAGCCTTGGTGTGCGTAGCCTACCGACCGTAATCCTGGTCAAGAATGGCCAGGCCGTGGATGGCTTCAACGGTGCCCTGCCGGAAAGCGAAATCCGCAAGGTTCTGGACAAACACGTGGAAGCCCCCAAGGAAGATCCCTATGAAAAGGCGCATCGGATCTGGGAAGAAGGCGATGTGGAGGGAGCATTGGCTATCCTGTCCCAGATGAACCAAGAGGACCCGGAAAATCTCAAAGTCCTGATCGACCTGGCCCAGTTGAAGGCGGAAATGGGTGATATCGAGACCGCTGAGCAGGTGCTGGAAAGCCTGCCGCCGGAAGAGAAAATGCAGCACCAGGCCAAACAGCTGGCTGCCCGGCTGAAGTTTCTCAAACAGTCGGCCGAGCTGCCACCGATCAAGGATCTGGAAATGGCACTGGAGCAAGACCCGAAGGATCCGAACGCACTGCACCAGTTGGCACTTCATCACGTACTACAGGAAAACAACGCCGAGGCCATGGACTTGCTGATTCGCCTGATGCAGGTGGACAGCAAGTACAAAGACGAAGTGGCCAAGACAACGCTGATCGAGCTGTTCGACAAGCTGGGTAACAACAACCCGGACGTAAGGACCTATCGCCGCAAGCTCTATACCCTGATGCACTGATTCTTTGGCGCTGGCCAAATACAACGTAGGTCGGGTGGAGCCATAGGCGAAACCCGACTGGTATTTCCGCAATGCTCAAACTACCTCCCCAACCCGACAACTGCGAACTCTGCGAACGCCCGGTTGCCAAACTCACCCGACACCACCTGATACCCAAGCACCTGCACCGAAAAAAGCGGTTCCAGAAACTGTTCACCAAGGAAGATTTGATCACCCGCACGCTGTGGGTGTGTCGCCCCTGCCACAACGCCATTCATAAGGCTCGCTCGGAATACGAGCTGGGGCTGTACTTCAATACCCGGGAAAAGCTGCTGGAGCTGGAAGAATTGCGGACGTTTGTTGAGTGGTTGAGCGACAAGCCGGAAGGGTTTGTGCCGAAGTTTCGTAGGAGATGAACGAAACAGGGCCAGATGGAGTCTTGCATCTGGCCCTGTTTGCAGAAAGGCAGTGACCTCTTAGCCGTTCCCTTTCTTCATTTCTTCATACTCATCTTCAAAGAAGAATTTCTCTTCTCCAAAGGCCGGTTCCAGCTCATGCAACCAGGTGGCCGTCTCGCTGTACTTGGCGAAGAATGGGCGCTGAACCCAGTCCGGGTTGCGGCCCTGCAGGAAGCGCAGTACAAACACCTTCTCGCCGTTGATTTCGGTAATCCCCTGGATCTCCACCTTGCCGGGGCCGGCGCTCATGGAGGGGCCGCGGGCGGTTCGGGCCAGGCCACTGACTTTCTTCATGGCTTCCCTGTAGATGTGGAAAGCTTCGACCAGAGGCACTTCAAAGTAGTTCTTCGCGCCGGTGTCCCGCTCTACAAACATGTAGTAGGGGATGATGCCCAGCTGCACTTCTTTCTTCCACAGCTTTGCCCAGGCGTCGGCATCGTCGTTAACGTGCTTGATCAGCGGGCCCTGGGCACGGATCTCGGCACCGGTGGCGCGAATACGGCGGATGGCCTCTTCGGCAATCTCGGTGGTGATTTCCTGCCAGTGGTTATAGTGGGCCATGATGGCGACGTGCTTGCCGGCGTCGACCAGTTTCGCGAAAAGGTCGATCAGTTCATCGGCATCCTTGTCGGTCACGAAGCGGTAGGGCCAGAAAGTGAGGGCCTTGGTGCCGATGCGAATGGTCTGGATATGATCGAATTCCGGCTGTAGCAGCGGTTCCAGATACTGCACCAGGTTCTTGGTTTTCATCACCATGGGGTCGCCGCCGGTGACCAGCAGGTCAGTGACCTCGGTGTGCTCCTGCAGGTAGCCATGAAGCTTTTCCGCTTCGGTGCTGGCCATTTTCAGGTCTTTGTCACCCACGAACTGCGCCCAGCGAAAACAGAAGGTGCAGTAGGAGTGGCAGGTCTGGCCCTGGGCCGGGAAGAACAGCACTGTCTCGCGATACTTGTGCTGAACGCCGTCCAGAACTTCACCGTCGAGCTCCGGCATGTTCATTTCCATCTGGCCAGCCGGGTGCGGGTTGAGTTCGTCCCGGATTTCCTTGGCGACGGCCTGGATCTCTTTCTTGTCGGCACCTTCCCGGTGCAGTTTCGCCATGCGCTCGTAATGCTCGTCTTTCAACATCCCTTTCTGGGGGAAAACAAGCTGATAGATCGGGTCGTTGGGTACCTTGTCCCAGTTGATCAGTTCATTGATCACATATTCGTTGACCCTGAACGGCAGCACGCTGGCTACCACTTTCATTTCAAACAGGGTCTCTTCAGGGAGATTCTGAATGACTTCGATCTTGTCGAGCTGGCGGTCTGTGTAGACCTTGAAACGCCGTTCCTCGAACTCCGTAGTGGGAATCCGGTTCGGAAAGGTGACGATGGAGTTCATAGATCGCCCTCTGTTGATGCCAATGACAAAAAAGTGGTCCGACCACTTTTTCCTGAGTGGTTAAAAATCAGGCAGGCGAGTATACATAAATCCGGAAATATTTTCAGGTCTAATAAAAAAGCTGAAATAGATCAGTGGGGCGCTTGTGAGGAAAGAGTCGAAAATTCAATAAAAAGCGTTAAATGTCCTGAATTATCTGCGAATGGCGGTGAGAAGATCGTTTAGCGTGATAATCAATTTTCGGGTTGATACGAATGCTACGACATTGGTCGCAATCTGGTTGTCTGTTGGTCCAAAAACGGTCATTCTTCCGTAAGTAACCGAAAGAAGCCCGTTACAAAAGGATGTATGGAGGGCTTTGATTGAACTTGATGGTCAAAATGTAGTAAAAATACTACGAAACCGGGTGTTCTAATCCACGCACTTCGCCGGCATGCCGGTCATCCCCGGGGCCAAAAGCCCGTGAAACCGAGGTGATCAGGCAGGAAAAGTGTGAAAGCTGTTCTATGCTTTGTACAGGTTCTGTGTACTGGTAGCCGGTACACCTGTCAGGCTGAAAATACCCATAACAAAACACTGCATTCCATCGCAGCTTATCGACACCGCAACGCGCCCGGCTGCTGATCGTGGCGGCGCTGCACTTTTTGATGCCAAGGGGAGGGTTTGATGTACCAGGACGATGATCCCATTGAAACCAGTGAATGGCTGGATGCGCTGGAATCTCTGATCGAGAACGAAGGCGTAGACCGGGCCAAATATATTCTTGAGAGGCTTTCCGAGCGGGCGAGCCGCGATGGAACCGAACTGCCATATTCCATAACCACGCCGTTCCGGAACAGTATTCCGGTTTCCCAGCAGGCGCCGATGCCTGGCGATCTTTTTATGGAGCGCCGAATCCGCTCCCTGATCCGCTGGAATGCCATGGCCATGGTTATGCGTGCCAACCAGCGTCCCGGTGATCTCGGCGGGCACGTTTCCTCGTTTTCTTCGGCAGCGACCCTCTACGATGTTGGCTTCAACTATTTCTTCCACGGCGGCGACGAAAAGCGCGAGTCCGACCTTGTTTACTTCCAGGGTCACTCTTCCCCGGGCATTTATGCGCGCTCCTTCCTTGAGGGCCGTTTCGACGAGAAAGATCTCGACAAATACCGTGAGGAAGTAGACGGCACTGGCCTCTCTTCCTATCCGCACCCCTGGCTGATGCCGGATTACTGGCAGTTCCCCACGGTTTCCATGGGACTTGGTCCGATTCAGGCGATTTACCAGGCCCACGTAATGAAGTACCTGGACAGCCGTGAACTCATCGAGATGGGCGATCGCAAGGTCTGGTGCTTTGTAGGTGACGGCGAGTGCGACGAGCCGGAAACCCTGGGTTCCATCTCCATGGCCGGCCGGGAAAACCTGAGCAACCTGATTTTCGTTGTTAACTGTAACCTCCAGCGTCTGGACGGGCCGGTACGTGGCAACGGCAAGATCATTCAGGAACTTGAAGGTGTCTTCCGGGGCGCTGGCTGGAACGTGTTGAAAGTCATTTGGGGTCGTCACTGGGATCCGCTGTTCGAAAAGGACAAGGAAGGCAAGATGCAGCACGTTATGGACGAGGTCTGTGACGGTGAACTGCAGAACTTCAAGAGTAACGGCCCTGCCTACACCCGAAAGCACTTTTTCGGGCGGCATCCCGAGCTTGCGAAGATGGTCGAAAACCTCTCCGACGACGATATCAATATGCTCAATCGTGGTGGGCATGATCCGTATAAGATTTATGCGGCTTTCCATCATGCAGTCCATAACAACAGTGGCCGTCCAACCGTTATCCTGGCGCATACCATCAAGGGTTATGGTTTCGGCGAGGCTGGTGAGGCGCAGAACACCGCTCACTCTCTGAAAAAACTGGATATCGAGCAATTGAAGTCATTCCGTGACCGCTTTGCGGTTCCGCTGCGGGATGATGAGCTCAAAGACGTTCCTTACTACCGGCCAGCGCCGGATAGTCCGGAAATCGTCTATATGAAGAAGCGCCGGCAGGAGCTGGGCGGTTTCTATCCCAAGCGTCGGAAGGATTGTCAGCCACTGCAGATTCCCGATTTGGACATCTTCAAGGCGGTCCTGGACGGTTCCGGTGACCGGAAGATCTCGACCACCATGGCCTTCGTTCGCATCCTGACGGCACTGACCAAGGACAAGCGAATTGGTAAGCGCGTGGTGCCGATCGTGCCTGACGAAGCCCGTACCTTCGGGATGGAAGGCATGTTCCGTCAGCTCGGTATCTACACGGCAGAAGGGCAGAAGTACGTTCCTGAAGACCGTGACCAGATCATGTACTACCGGGAAGACAAGAAGGGCCAGATCCTTGAAGAAGGTATCAACGAGGATGGCTCAATGGCCGCCTGGATGGCAGCGGCCACCTCATACAGCACCAACAACTTCCCGCTGATCCCGTTCTACATCTTCTACTCCATGTTCGGCTTCCAGCGGGTTGGCGACCTGGCGTGGGCGTCCGGCGATATCCAGGCTCGTGGCTTCCTGATTGGCGGCACTGCCGGCCGGACCACACTGAACGGCGAGGGTCTGCAGCACCAGGACGGTCACAGCCATGTGCTGGCCAACACCATTCCCAACTGTAAGGCCTATGATCCGGCCTACGGTTACGAGATGGCGGTTGTGCTGCGCAAGGGTATGCAAGAGATGTTCGAAGACAACCAGAACGTCTTCTACTACCTGACCATCGAGAACGAGAACTACGAGCAGCCGGCCATGCCGAAGGGATGCGAAGACGGCATCATCAAGGGCATGTATTTGTTCGAGTCTGTTGAAACCAAGGGGCGCAAGAAGACCCCGCGGGTTCAGCTGCTGGGTGCCGGCGCGATCCTCAACGAGGTGCGCGCAGCGGCCCAGATGCTGAAAGACGACTGGGGCGTTGCCTCCGACGTGTGGAGTGTTACCAGCTTCAACGAGCTTGCCCGCGAGGGCCAGCACATTGAGCGCTGGAACCGCCTGCACCCGGACGACAAGCCCAAGAAGGCCTACGTGACCCAGATGCTTGAGAAGCATCAGGGTCCGGTGGTGTCTTCTACCGATTACATCAAGCTGCACTCCGAGCAGCTCCGGGCGTTCATCCCCAAAACCTACCTGACCCTGGGTACCGACGGCTTTGGTCGTAGCGACACCCGGGAAAAGCTGCGCAGCTTCTTTGAGGTGGACCGTTACTACGTAACTGTCACCGCGCTGTCAGCCCTGGCTCAGGATGGCGAGGTGAAGAACGATGTGGTTCTCGAAGCCATGCGCAAGTACGGAATCGATCGCAACAAAACGAACCCGGTGCTGAGCTAAGGAGTCCGCCATGAGTGAACAGGAAATCAAGGTTCCGGATCTCGGCGGTGCGGATGAGGTCGAGGTTATCGAAATCATTGTCAGCGCAGGGGATTCGGTTGAGGAAGAAGATCCGATTCTGACGGTTGAGTCAGACAAAGCCTCGGTGGAGCTGCCGTCACCCGGTGCCGGCAAGATCACCAAGATCACCGTAAAGGTGGGTGACAAGGTAAAGGAAGGTGATGTTGTTGGCATGATGGAAGCCAGCGCCGGTGGCTCTGACGATGCCGGCAGCGACGAGCCCGAGAAAAAGGCCGAGGAAAAGGAAGAAGCAAAGCAGGATGAGAAGTCCGAAGAGAGCAAGCCAGCGCCGAAGAAGGCTTCTGGTGGCTCCCGCAAGGAGACCGTCAAGGTTCCTGCGCTGGATGGTTTCGACAATGTTCCGGTGATAGAAATCAACGTCGCTGAAGGCGATACCATTGAGGCCGACGATCCCCTGGTAACAGTGGAATCGGACAAGGCCACCATGGAGATTCCTTCGCCCTATGCCGGCAAGGTGGGCAAGATCCTGGTATCCGAGGGCGACAAGCTCTCCGAGGGCGATGAACTGTTGGAGATGACGGTTCAGGAAGGTGGTGGCGAAGAGGAAGAAGCCTCGGCGCCCGCGTCTGAGGAACCGGCGAAGGAAGAGAAGCCTGAGCCCAGGTCCGAAGAGAAGCCGAAACAGGAGGCAGAGTCAGCGCCCGAGCCCCAGGGTGCAACCTATGAGCCGCCCACGCCCGGCACCAAGGTCCACGCTGGCCCGGCCGTGCGCAAGCTGGCCCGGGAACTGGGTGCTGATCTGGCCCGCATAAAGGGCTCTGGCCCCAAGAGCCGGATTATCAAGGACGATGTCCACGCCTATGTGAAGAGCCAGCTCAAGCAGGCTCAGCAGGGTGGCGGTGTTGCCACCGGTTCCGGTATTCCCGGGGTGAAGCTGCCAGACTTTAGCCAGTTTGGTGAAGTGAAGCGTGAGGCCATGTCGCGGATGATGTTCGCCACGGCCAACAACATGCAGCGCAGCTGGCTGAACGTGCCTCATGTAACCCAGTTCGAGGATGCGGATATCACCGATATGGAGGATTTCCGCAAGGCCCAGAAAGCGGCCGGCGAGAAGAAGGGCGTGAAGATGACGCCGCTGCCGTTCCTGCTGAAGGCCTGTGCCACGGCGCTGGCGGAACTGCCCCAGTTTAACGTGTCTCTGGATATGGAGCGCAAGGAGGTGGTTCGCAAGAGCTACATTCACATCGGAATCGCGGTGGATACGCCTCACGGGCTGATGGTGCCGGTGATCAGGGATGTGGACAAGAAGGGCCTGTGGGAGCTGGCGGCGGAAAGCGCCGAGCTTGCCCAGAAAGCCCGGGACAAGCAGCTGAAACCGGCAGAGATGCAGGGTGCCTGTTTTACCATCACGAGTCTGGGTGGTATTGGCGGCACGGCATTTACGCCGATTGTGAATACGCCGGAGGTGGCAATCCTTGGGGTGTCCAAAGCGGCGATGAAGCCGGTTTGGGACGGCAAGGAGTTCCAGCCCCGCCTGATGCTACCGCTGTCGCTGTCTTACGATCACCGTGCGGTGAATGGGGCTGATGCGGCCCGGTTTACGACGGTGCTCAGTCAGCTTCTTGGGGACATTCGTACTCTTCTACTGTGATAGCCGGTAGTTCCGCTCCCAGCCTGTGAGGTTGGGGGCGGCGAGAGGCGGGCAATACGATTCAGGGCACGCTACGAGCCCATCCATGGGGGCTTGTTTCGGGCCATCCCTGGCCCTCTACAGTCCTGAATCGTATTGCCCGCCTCTCTCGTTTTGGCCCCTACTGTTCGCTTCTTCCTCTTATTCTCCTTCCGTCATTTCGGCGTATGGCCTTCAAGTAATGGCTGATCGCTTGCTCTCTAAGCTAGCAATTATCCCAGAGGCCGGCATAAACTCCGCCCAAACAAAAACCCCGGCCGAAGCCGGGGTTTCTGCTGAGTTAACTAACTTCTAACGGAAGAATTAGAAGTTGTACTGCGCGGCGAATGCCAAGCTGCTTGCGTCACCGTCATCGCCATTCTGGGTTTCGCGCATGCCATACTTGTATTCCACGCCCATCATAACGTTCTTGACCGGTGTCCACTGGTAGTTAGCCATTACTGCGCTGACTGACTCTGTGGTGTTGCCGTCAATGGTGCCAACGGAGTCAGCAACCGCGTCATCCAGATCGACCATTACAGTACCGTAGCCGATGTTGATGCTGCGCCCGTTACCGAGGCTGATGCCCGCGCCAACGCTGCCGCCATAACCAGAGATGGTCTCAACATCGCCGTTGGCATCCACATAAGCACTGTCTGCACCTGAGCGATACAGATAGCTGTTTGCGCCATCGCTATAGCTCAGCGTGCCCTGAATGGTGATCATGTCAGTCACAGCCATCTTGCCTGCAACGAATGCGCCGAAGCCAAATGAGCTGTCGTCTGCAGTTCCTGTGTCATAGCCAACCTGCTGTGCAAGCACCGCAGCAGCATAGGACAGACCTCCAGCGGAGTCCTGGATGCGAGCTGTCAGAGCTGGCATTCCATCCTTGGTCGCGGTGCCTGCGCCGTCAATTGAATTCTTCGGATCTTCAGCTGCGATAGACAGAGGGCCAGTTGTGTAGCGAAGTTGTGCTACGCGGCTCTGGTAGCCTGCGAGACCCGGGAGCGAGTCAAAATCGAGAGTGGAGGTGTTACCCACGAAGCTTGTGTAGTTTGACCAGGTCTGACCAGCCAGAACGCCATTGTAAGAGCCGTAAGCGTGGCGCAGGCGGATGGTGCCCGGACGGAAATCACCTTCGATGTTTACCATCACGCCTTCTGGGGAGGTAGCACGAACGCCGATCCTGCTCTGGACAGCGTCAGCATCGAAATAACCGGTTGCTTCGTTGTCTTCAGCGGCGCCCACGTTAATGGCGCTGTAGTTCATTGACTGCGTCGAAGTTGAAACGTTTTCGTCAATGTCGTAACTGGCGTTGAGGCGGGCATAGCCGTATACGGCCATTTCGTAATCGCCAGCAGTAAAGTTAACTGCGCCAGCTTGTCCAGCTACGCCAAAAATCGCCGCTGCTGCCGTCGCACGAATTGCCAATCTCAGTTTGTTGCTTTGCATCGTTGTTGTCTCCACACATTTTTGTTGTTGGACCCAAAAACAAGGTAGTTACGAATTCGTGACAATTCAAATAAATTCATGCAGAAATTAGACGAATGTCTATAACTGCTTTTCGTTCATATACAGACATCTGCAGTTGCCAGCGAGGCGTAAAGTTGTTCCATGGTATCCGAAAGTACAGTTCTTGAGTCAGCGACGTTCGCGTTTCTTGATATTGAAACCACCGGCGGCAATTCAGCCCGGGACCGGATTACCGAGATTGGTATCCGGTTCTGGCGGGCCGGTGAGGTTGTGGGCGAGTGGCAGACGCTGCTGAATCCGGAAACGCGGATTTCCCCGTTTATCGAAAACTTTACCGGCATCTCCAATGACATGGTGGCGGATGCGCCGCTGTTTGCGGATGTAGCGGACGAGCTGGAGGAACAGCTCAAGGACAAGGTGTTTGTCGCTCACAATGCCCGCTTTGATTACGGTTTTATAAAATCCGAGTTTCGCAGATTGGAGCGTCTTTTCTCGGCGAAGGTGCTTTGTACGGTGAAGCTTTCCCGAAGGCTCTACCCGGAATTTCGGCGTCATAACATGGATGCTCTCATAGCCCGTCATGGTCTTGCCCAGGTTCAGCGGCATCGGGCCATGGGGGATGTCTCGGCCATGCTGTCGTTTTTCGAGCATGCCCGTGCAGAGAAGGGGGATGATAGATTCGAAAGTGCCCTGCGGGAGCTGCTGCAACGGCCGAGTATACCCTCTCATCTGCCAACGGATACCCTTCAGGATCTACCTCGTGGGCCGGGGGTTTATCGCTTTTACGGTGAGAACGATGTGCTTTTATATGTGGGCAAGAGCACGAACATTGCCCAGCGGGTGGCGTCGCACTTTTCCGGCGATCATAACTCGTCCCGGGGTGTGCGGATGTCCGAAAGCCTCCGTCGCGTCGAGTGCACAGAAACGGCAGGTGAGCTTGGAGCACTTCTTCTCGAACTCAAACAGATCAAGACGCTGAAGCCCCTGTTCAATCGTCGGTCCCGGGCCGCGAAGAATCTGGTGAGCATCGAGCTTTCGAAAAACGAGGCGGGGTATCTGCAGGCGCGGCTGGTTCGTGAGATCGAGCCGCACCGGTTGGGGGATTACTTTGGGTTGTTCCGCAGCAAGCGGGATGCGGAGCGCGCCTTGAGCGGCATCGCGGCCAAGAACGAGCTGTGCAATCGACTGCTCGGGCTGGAGCCCGAAAACGAAGGGCCATGTTTTCAGCGTTCGCTGGGGCGCTGCAAGGGAGCCTGCGAAGAGCTCGAGAATGTCGAGCGCTATAATCTCAGGGTACAAATTGCCTTTCACAGCCTGCGGCTGAAAACCTGGCCCTGGAAAGGCCCGGTTGGGATTGTCGAGCGCAATGCGCGAACCGGCCGCACCGATATCCTAGTGGTTTATAACTGGATGCACGTGGCTACCCTGCATGACGAAAACGAGCTGCAGGATCTTTCTCTCCGCGGCCAGGCGGTCACCTTTGATCTGGACTCCTACAAGCTTCTGATCGGCACGCTGTTGGATCGCAACAAGAGTGAGAAGATGCCGCACAGGGTGATTGCATTGCCGGCCATCGGGGAACCGGATGTTCTTATGCCTTGAGTGGCGTATTATGGTGCAAGAGTCCGCACACCTACTTACTTGTCTGGTGTGGTCACTCAACTATTTTTATGTGCTTAGCCGCTTTCCCGAGAGAGATTTATGAATAAAGACCCCGTCAGCCGCGAACTGTTCGATGAAGTCATGGTGCCCAACTACGCTCCCGGTTCCATTATTCCGGTGCGAGGAGAGGGCTCCCGGATCTGGGATCAGGAAGGCCGCGAGTTCATTGATCTCCAGGGCGGCATTGCAGTGACCTGCCTGGGCCATTCCCATCCGGGACTGGTGGGTGCGTTGCACGATCAGGCCGAGAAAATCTGGCACCTGTCCAACGTGATGACCAACGAGCCGGCCCTGCGTCTGGCAAAGACCCTTTGTGACCTCACCTTCGCCGAGCGCGTGTTTTTCGCCAATTCCGGTGCTGAGGCCAACGAAGCAGCCTTCAAACTGGCCCGGCGCTACGCCTGGGAGCATTTTGGCAAAGACAAGAACGAGATCATCTCGTTCAAGAACTCATTCCACGGGCGAACCCTGTTCACCGTGAGCGTAGGTGGCCAGCCAAAATACCTGGAAGGCTTCGAGCCTGCGCCTGGCGGTATTCATCACGCCGAGTTCAACGATCTGGAATCGGTGAAGAAGCTCATCTCCAAAGAAAAAACCTGCGCCGTGGTGGTGGAGCCCATTCAGGGTGAGGGCGGCGTCATGCCCGGCGACCAGGCGTTCCTCCAGGGGCTTCGCGAGCTTTGTGATGAAAATGACGCGTTGCTGGTGTTTGATGAGGTGCAGTCTGGTGTGGGCAGAAGTGGTCACTTCTATGCTTATCAGATGTACAACGTGGTGCCGGACATTCTCTCCAGTGCCAAGGGGCTTGGTGGTGGCTTCCCGGTAGCGGCCATGCTGACGACGGCCAAGGTTGCCGCCAGTCTGGGTGTGGGGACCCATGGCAGCACCTACGGTGGTAACGCACTGGCCTGCGCCGTGGCCCAGAGGGTGGTGGACACCGTCAGCCAGCCGGAGATTCTCAAGGGCGTGAAAGCCCGTTCCGACAAACTCCGCAAGGGTATGATGAATATTGGTGAGCGCTACGGTGTGTTCAGTGAGGTTCGTGGCGCCGGTCTGCTGCTCGGTTGTGTGCTGACCGAAAAATGGCAGGGAAAGGCCAAGGATTTTCTGAATGCCGGCCTGGAAGAGGGCGTGATGGTACTTGTGGCCGGTGCGAATGTGATTCGTCTGGCGCCGTCCCTGATTATCCCCGAATCGGACATTGACGAAGCCCTCGAACGTTTCGAAGCGGCGGTGAAAAAACTGGCGGCCTAAGGAGATTTTATGTGGCTGGTACGTCCGGCTCGGCCGGATGATCTGGACCAGATTCTGGCCATGGCGGGCACCCAGTGTGCCCGTCTTTCTTCCACTCTGCCGAAGCAGGGCGATGCCCTGGCCTACAAGATCGAGCAATCCCTGGCGTCTTTTTCCGGCAGGATCAGCGCCGAAGACGATCCGCCCAGGTTTCTGTTCGTGCTGGAAAACACCAAGACCGGAGACATTGCTGGCACCGCCGGCATTGATGCCCGCGCCGGCAATGGCCAGCCCTTCTACAGTTACCGTCGGGATGCCCTGATCCATGCCTCTCATGAGCTGGGGGTGTCGCGCCGGGTGGAGGTGCTCTACCCCTCTCACTCGCTGACCGATGTCTCGTTATTGTGTTCGTTCTCCATACGGCCCGAACTCCAGAATACCGACGCGTTCGAGTTGCTATCCCGTGCCCGGATTCTGTTTATTGCCGATCATCGGGAATGGTTTACCCCTCGGATGGCGGTGGAAATCCAGGGGGTGCAGTTGGAGGATGGCAGCGTACCTTTCTGGGACAGTCTTGGCCGGCATTTCTTTGATATGGATTTCGAGACGGCAGACCAGTACTCCGGTCAGCTGAGCAAGACCTTCATTGCCGAGCTCATGCCCCCGAATCCCATTTATGTCACGCTGCTGAGTGAGGCTGCCCAGAAGGCGATGGGGCAGCCGCATCAGATAACCGTCCCTAATTTTGAGCTACTTCAGCGAGAGGGATTCCAGCCGGGCAGTTTTCTGGACATTTTTGATGCCGGCCCGGTTCTGGAGGGGCGCACCGATAGCCTGAAAACCCTGGTGACCAGCCACCCCAAGGAGCTTCATGGCAGTAATGAGGCTGTGGGTGAAACCTGTCTGATCGCTGCTGGCGAGCGGGAGCAGTTTCGCTGCACCCTCACACCGGTCGCTGAAACTCTGGACGACAAACTCAAGGTTCCGGTTTCGACCTGGAAGGCGCTGAACAGTACCGCGGGCGACCGGGTAAGGATTGCGCCGCTATGACAAGCTTGGGAATGGCAAAGTTTGTAGCTGTCGATCTCGGGGAGGCGACCTTATGCTGGTAATTCGCCCGTTACAGGAAAACGATCTGGATGACCTGTACGCCATGGCCCAGGGTGCCGGTAAAGGGCTGACCACCTTGCCGGCGGATCGAGAGCTCCTCCAGAAAAAAATCAATCACGCCCGTGAGACCTTCAATCAGCGCATTGCGCCGGAAGCAGGCTTGTATCTGTTTGCTCTTGAGGATATCGAGCGCAAAAAAACCGTTGGGATCAGTGGTATTCAAGCCCGGGTTGGTCTGGACGAGGTGTTCTACAATTACCGCCTGAGCGTTACGGTGAATGCCTCTAAAGAGCTGGGTGTGCATGTACGGACACCCACGTTGCACCTGTCCAACGACATGACCGACACCAGCGAAATTTGCTCGCTGCTGCTGTCGGATGAATACAAAGGCGGGGGCAGCGGGCTGCTGCTCTCCCGGTGCCGGTTCATGTATCTGGATGAATTCCGCAAGCATTTTTCGGAAAAAGTGTTCGCGGAAATGCGCGGCGTGTCCGATGCCCAGGGTCGAAGCCCGTTGTGGGACGCACTGGGAACCAAGTTCTTTGACATGGAATTCAGCGAGGCGGACATGCTGTCTGGCCTGGGCAACAAATCCTTTATTGCCGAGCTGATGCCCAAGTACCCGATCTACCTGCCCATGCTGCCGGATTCGGCCCGGGCGGTCATTGGCCGGGTTCATGACAACACCGCGCCAGCGCTTCGCATGCTTCAATCAGAGGGGTTCAACTTTAACGGGCTGGTGGACATTTTTGATGGTGGCCCCGTGGTCGAAGCCTTCGTGCACAACATCCGCACGGTGAGGGAAGGCATGAATCGGCACGCCATGGTGACTCGAAAGCCAGTGAACCTTAACGTGCCTGCCGATGAGCGGGTGATGGTGTCGAACCGCTCGTTCCGGGACTTCCGGGTGACCACCCTGCCGATAGATTGCATAGGGCCGGATACCGTCAGCCTTCCGCCGGAAGTGGCCGAGGCGTTGCAGATTGAATCGGGTGATCCGGTTCGTCTGGCCCCCTTGAAAGACTCGGGGATGCTGACCAAACATACTTATAGAAGTTCAGTACCGGGAGGTGCATCAAAATGGCAAAGCTGACAGGTGAACTGTTTATCGACGGGCTCTGGCTGCAGGGCCATGGGCCGATATTCGAATCTGTCCAGCCGGTGACCGGTGAGACAATCTGGGATGGTGAAAGCGCCAACCTTGAAGATGTGGATGCGGCCGTTCGTGAGGCCCGCAATGCCTTTGTGAAGTGGCAGCGCAAAAGCTTTGCCGAACGTCAGGCCGTGGTCGAAGCCTTTGGTGAGTTGCTGGAAGCTCACAAGGAAGAGCTGGCTCATCAGATCGGGTTGGAAACCGGCAAACCCCTGTGGGAGTCACGCACCGAAGTAGCGGCAATGATCGGCAAGATCGGCATTTCGGTGAAAGCCTACAACGACCGCACTGGCACATCCGAATCCGATGTTGCGGGTGGGCACGCGGTGCTCAGACACCGGCCCCATGGTGTGGTTGCGGTATTTGGCCCCTATAACTTTCCGGGGCACCTGCCGAACGGCCACATAGTGCCCGCTCTGCTGGCCGGTAACACGGTGGTGTTCAAACCGAGCGAGCTGACCCCCGGTGTCGCCGAACTAACGGTGAAACTCTGGGAGAAGGCTGGCATTCCGGATGGAGTGGTCAACCTCGTGCAGGGTGACTCGTCGACTGGCAAGTCCCTGGCCAATCATCCCGGAATCGATGGCCTGTTTTTTACCGGCAGTTCAACCGTTGGCCATCTTCTGCACAAACAATTCGGTGGCCAGCCGGAGAAAATCCTGGCCCTGGAGATGGGCGGCAACAACCCGCTGATCGTGCAGGACGTGGCCGATGTGGATGGCGCCGTGCATCACGCCCTGCAGTCGGCATTCCTGTCGGCCGGCCAGCGTTGCACCTGTGCACGGCGACTGCTGGTGCCCAAGGGCAAGAAAGGCGACGCGTTCCTCGACCGGCTGGTGGAAGTCTCCGCACGGATCAAGGTGGGTGAATTCGATGCCGATCCGCAGCCGTTCATGGGATCGGTTATTTCCGCGGAAGCCGCTGACAAACTCCTGGCGGCCCAGGCCAGCCTGTTGGAGAAGGGGGGCAAATCCCTGCTGGAAATGAAATCCCTGAAATCAGGAACCGGCCTGTTGTCCCCGGGTATCATTGATACCACCGGGCTCGACGTCACCGATGAGGAATTCTTCGGGCCGTTGCTGATGGTGTATCGCTACAAAAGCTTTGACGACGCCCTGGAGCTGGCCAATGACACGAGCTACGGGCTCTCCGCAGGTATCCTGACGGATGACCGGAAACTCTATGAACGGCTGGTGGAGGAAGTGCGTGCCGGCATTGTGAACTGGAACCGGCCACTGACCGGCGCCAGCAGTGCCGCGCCCTTTGGTGGTGTTGGCGCCAGCGGTAACCATCGCCCGAGCGCCTACTATGCCGCCGACTACTGCGCCTGGCCGATGGCGTCTCTGGAGGCCGGCAAGAGTGAGTTGCCAGAGTCTCTGGCACCCGGCCTCAATTTCGATTAACGGGACCCAGTGCCATGGTGAAACACGCGGTTGAAGCAAACTTCGATGGCCTGGTTGGCCCCACCCACAATTACGCAGGGCTGTCCTGGGGAAATGTGGCCTCCAAGTCCAATGTCAGTTCCGTCTCCAATCCCAAGGAGGCGGCATTGCAGGGCCTGGCCAAGATGAAGCGCCTGGCGGATCGTGGCTATGTGCAGGGGATTTTGCCGCCCCATGAGCGCCCGCACATTCCCACCCTTCGTGCCCTGGGGTTTGAGGGTGCGGATGCCGAGGTGCTGGCGCAGGCGGCCAAATCCAGTCCATCGATACTGGCGGCGGTCTCGTCGGCGTCACCGATGTGGACGGCCAATGCGGCCACGGTGTCGCCGAGTGCTGACACGTCAGACCACCGCGTGCATTTCACCCCGGCCAACCTGAGTGCCAAGTTTCACCGGTCCATCGAACATGCCGTGACTGGGCGTTCCCTGAAGGCCATCTTTGCTGACGAGAGCTACTTCGCCCACCATCCTGCACTGCCATCCGTGAGTCACTTCGGGGATGAGGGCGCCGCCAACCACACCCGGCTGTGCGCCGGTTACGGCGAACCCGGTGTGGAACTTTTCGTGTACGGCCAGATTGCATTCAACGAACAGGCGCCGGCACCGAAGAAATACCCGGCGCGGCAGACGCTGGAAGCCTCCCAGGCGGTGGCGCGACTGCACGGGCTCAAGGATCGTAATGTGGTCTTTGCACAGCAGAACCCGGAGGCCATTGATGGTGGTGTTTTTCATAACGATGTGATTGCCGTCGGTAACGGCAATACCCTTTTCTACCATGACATGGCGTTCCTCGACGAAGAACAGGTGCTGGCGGATATCCGTGAGCGCCTTACCGGCGCCGAGCTGGAAGCGGTGCGGGTCAGCAGTGCCGATGTGCCACTGGACGATGCGGTGGCGTCCTACCTGTTCAACAGCCAGTTACTGAATACGCCGGATGGCATGCTGCTGGCGGTGCCCGGCGAGTGTCGGGAAGTGCCTTCTGTCAGCCGTTATCTGGATAACCTGGTGAAGTCCGGTGGGCCGATTACCGCGGTCGAAGTCTTTGACGTTAAACAGTCCATGCGCAATGGGGGCGGACCGGCCTGCCTGCGTTTGCGAGTGGTATTGAATGACGAGGAGCTCAGGGCTATCAACCGGGGCGTGCTGCTCACTGACGAACTCTACGAGCGGCTGACCACCTGGGTGGAAGCCCACTACCGGGATGAGCTCAGCCAGGATGAGCTTGGCGATCCGATGTTGCTGGAAGAGGTACGCAAAGCCCTGGATGAGTTAACTGGGATCATGGGCCTGGGTTCCATCTATGATTTCCAGCTCTAGAAGGTGTTGAGCCCGGGGCCGTCAGGCTGAGATCGACGACGTCAGCATATCCATGGTGTGTCGGATCAACTGCTCGGCCGGAAATTCCGGGTTGCCTTCGCCCATTTCCGACTGACAGAGCAATATTACCCCGTGCAGGGCACCGCGCAGATACAAGGCGGTTTGAACGGGGTCGGTAATCCGGTCCCGGTTCATGGTGCCGTCCTGAAGCCCCAGCTCTATTGCCCCCACCATCAGTTCCATCAGGTCTGATTTCGAGCACAGCATTTCCTCAGCCTGGCTTTCGTCAGCCTCGGCCATGGCGGTGGATGCCTTGGTCAGCGCCGAGAAGTAATCCGGTTCCTCCAGATAGAAGCGATAATAGGATTCCCCCATTGCCCGTATCTGGGCCAGACCATTGTCAGCGGTCTGTCTTGCCTCTTCGAACCGCCGGAACAGGCTGTGCCCCGCCCTGAGCATGATGCCCCGCTGTATCGCTGCCTTGTCCTTGAAGTACACGTACAGCAAGGCCCGGCTGAGACTGGCGGTTCGGGCGATGTCGTCCATGGACGTGCGCTCGTAGCCCTTCTCGGAGAACACCAGTTCGGCGGCATCCAGAATGGTGTCGTAACGGGCCTGTTTCTCTCGCTCGCGGCGGGTTTTCAGCGGTTCGCTCATTCAATCATCCGGTTGGTTGGCAACAGCAGGCATAGGATACCTGAAAACGAATCAAACCCGATTATTGACAAAATGTCAAAGAATGACATGATGTCTAAACCAACCATCGGGTTTCTCCAGGGACTGGACCCCGCCAACTACACGAGCATGGATGAAAGGAAGAGTCATGACACCACTTCGAATCCCCGTCGCCATCGTTTCGCTTGCGGTTTTTTCACTGTTTCTGTCGGGCTGCAAAGCCAGTGACGTAACCCCGGAATCCGGGGAGCAGAAGGTTTCAGTGCGTGTGTCAGAGGTTACTGGCGGTGAACGCCAGGATATGCCGCTGCGGTTTTCAGGTATTGTTCGCGCCACCCAGCGCGCAACGCTGACATTCCAGGTCAGTGGCACCCTCAGGGAGCGGGCGGTGGAGCTGGGCCAGAAAGTGCAGGCCGGTGATCTTCTCGCCCGGGTCTACAATCCCGGCCTGGAGCCGGCCCGGGATTCTGCCCGGGCCCGGCTGGAAGAATTGCGAACGCAGTATCAGCAGGCCCAGCGGGAGTGGGAGCGCTCCAGACGGTTGCATGAGCGTGGCGTTGTATCCGAACAGACACTCGAGCAGCTTGCAGCGCGGCGGGATTCCCTGGAAGCCAGCGTGGCAACGGCGCGGGCGTCCCTGGCTGAAGCAACCCAGCTACTGGAAGAGAGTACACTCCGGGCGCCTTTTTCCGGGCGGGTGGAAGCGCTGCTGGTTGAGCAGGATGAATTTGTTGCCGCCGGTCAGCCGGTGATGCGGCTGTCCTCTCCAGAAGGGCGCGAAGTGGAAGTGCGGGTACCCGCGTACCTGCTGGATCACGTGGAGCTGGAGCAGACGTTGCCGGTCTGGTCGGTGCAGGATCGCAGTCAGCCGCCGCAAACCGGTTCGGTGGTTGAAATCGCCCAGGCCAGCGCCATTCGCGGTGAGTTGCATCCTGTTCTGGTGAGCCTTCCGATTGACACGCTTGAGCCTGGAGCGCCCGTAGAGGTGGGGATTACCCCGGTACGGGAATCCGCTCTCACGGTTCCGCTGCTTTCGGTGATTCGCAACGCCGAGGGCGTCAGCGTATTCCGGGTTCGGGATAGTGTGGCCAACCGGGTTTCGGTAGAAGTCGACCGGGTTGTCGGGGAACGAGTGGTGGTTACCTCCGGCGATCTGTCTCCCGGTGATCAGGTGGTTTACGCCGGAATGACACGGCTGGCGGACGGTGATGCCGTGGAGGTGCGCTGATGACCCGCCGGCTTCTGAATTGCCAGCGCCTGCTGGGCATGGTGGTGACCATGCTCTGCCTGCTGGGTGTGGCTGCCTACAGCACCATGCCGCGCCAGGAAGATCCTTCATTTCCGTACCGGGCCGGCCTGATCAGCATTAATTATCCGGGTGCCAGTGCCGAGGCTGTCGAGCGTCTGGTACTCCGGCCCCTGGTGGATGAGCTGCGTCAGGTGGAGGAGGTGGATTATACGCAATCCACGGCCCGTACCGGCGTAGCCATCGTGCGTCTGCGCCTCAATGACGATATCTACGACACCGACCCCGCGTGGGACCGGGTTCGCCAAGCTATGGAGCGTGCAAAGCAGGACTTTCCGGATGACGTGGGGCGGATGGTGCTCGACGATCGCCTGATCGATATTCCCGCCATTGTCATGGCCGTGGGTGGTTCACCCTCGGTCACCGAATTGTCCGATGTTGCCGAACGGCTGAAGCAGAATCTCTCGGATCTACCCGGTGTGTCGCGGATTGATCTGGAAGGCGATGCCGACGAACAGATTACCCTGGCCCTGGACGATGCCGCGCTCTACCGCCTTGGCATATCCCCGGCGCGGGTGCTGGACACGCTGGCACGCCGAAACCAGACCATTCCCGGTGGCTTCGTCGTGGTGAACGGCCGCCGCCTGTCGGTGCTTCCCAACAGCGAGTTTGCCGATATCGATGCCATCCGGGCTACACCCATCGAACTTCCGGATGGCTCCCAGGTACCGTTGGCTGCGGCGGCGGATGTGTGGCGCGGGCCCGTGGAACCGCGTCAGCCGGAAACCTGGTACGACGGCGAACGGGTCGTGCTGGTCTCCATCATCATGGAAGAGGGCACCACCGATGCGATCCGTTTCGGTGAGCGGGTGCGAGAACGCATGGAGCAGATTCGCGGAGATTTCGAACCCTACGAGATCCGCGAGATGTTCTTCCAGCCAGACAAAGTACAGGAACGACTCGACAACCTGGCCTGGAGCTTGGTGCTCTCGGTGCTGATTATCGTGGCGGTGGTCTTCACCGGCATGGGCATCCGGATGGGGCTGTTGGTGGCCTCGATTCTGCCCATGGTGGCCCTGATCAGTGTCGGGCTCTATGATCTTGGCGGCGGCGTGCTGCACCAGATAGCTGTGATCGGCATGGTAATCTCCCTGGGCATCCTCATCGACAACGCGATCGTGATTGTCGAAAACATCCAGGGGCATCTGGATGAGGGCATGCGCCGGCTGGATGCCCTGCGCAAAGCTGTCAGTGAACTGGCTGGCCCGCTGGGCGCCTCGACGGGCACCACGCTGGCGGCCTTTGCCCCTCTGCTGCTGGCCAAGGGCGGTGCCGCGGATTTTACCCGCGGTGTGCCAGTGATGATCATGCTGACACTGTCCGTCAGCTATCTGCTCGCTATTTCCGCCGTTCCGCTGCTGGCGGCCCGATTCCTGAAACCCCGGCGCAAGGCCGGCCAGGACCGATTGATTGGCGTTGCCCGCTTCCTGGGGAGCCTGGTTTCCCGTTATCCCGGGCGACTGATTGCCGCCGGTGCCATCCTGGTGGCTATCAGTGTTGCGATGACCCCCTTTATGGCCCAGCAGTTCTTCCCGAATGCCGATCGCCCCCGGGTGATTGTTGAAGTCTATATGCCCGAGGGCACCGACCAGGCTCGTACGGCAGAGGCAACCGAAGGTCTGGAGCGAATGATCCGCTCACAGCCGGATGCGCTTGAGATTCACAGATTCGTAGGCTTCACCGGACCTTCTTTTTATTACAACCTGCAGCGCGCGCCCCAGGCACCGAACCGGGCCCGGTTGGTCGTTACCACACCGACACTGGAAGACACCACCGGCATGATTCGCTGGATCCGCGCCCACGTGAAAGCCGAGATGCCGGAGCTGGATGTCACCGTGGGTATCCTCGGGCAGGGGCCCCCCAGAGCTGCCCCGGTGGAAATCCGCGTTTACCACGCCGACGACGGCTCGCGAATAGAAGCGGTGGAACAGATTTTCAGCATCCTGCGAGGTGTTGAGGGTACGGTTGACGTCCGCCACGACCTGGACATCGGCGTACCCAGCATCGCCATCAACGTGGACGACGCCACCGCGGCCCGATATGGCCTTACCCGAGCGGATGTGGCCCAGAGCCTGTACGGCCAGAGTTTTGGTGTGGTTGCCGAGCGCTATCGCCAGGAAGATGATCCCATTCCCCTGGTACTGCGTTCCCGTGAGGGCACGGCTCTGTCACTGTCGCGATTGTTGTCCGTCAACATCTACAACGACCGCGGCGACGCCGTACCACTGTCAGCCGTGGCCACCGTGGATACCACCTGGGAGCCGGCGGCCCGATACCTTCGGGATGGCGTGCGTATGAACACCGTCACCGCGAACCTCGAAACCGGCTACAGCTTCAGCCAGGCCCTGGATGGCCTGTACGCCGGCCTTGAGAAAAACCCGTTACCGCCCGGCACCCGCATGGCCATGGGCGGCGATGCCGAAGGCTCCGGTGAAGCCAACACAGCTCTGCTCACCGCAGCCCCTATTGGCATGTTGCTGCTGCTTTTTTTCCTGCTGCTGCAGTTCAACTCCTTCCGCCGGGTCGGCATTATCCTTCTGACGGTGCCGTTGGCTACCGTTGGTATTTTCCCCGGATTGGTGCTGTCCGGCTCACCCTTCGGTTTCCAGTCTCTGCTGGGCGTGATCGCCCTGGTGGGGATCGTGGTGAACAACGCTATCGTTCTGCTGGATGTGATGGATCGGGAACTGGAGAAAGGAAGAGACATCCGCGATGCGATGCGTAACGCCGTAGAGCAGCGTACCCGACCAATCCTGCTGACCACCGCAACCACCGTGGCCGGCCTGCTGCCCCTGGCATTCTCCAGTTCGACACTCTGGCCACCCATGGCCTGGGCCATCATCTCCGGCCTGCTGGCCTCAACAGTGCTTACATTGCTGGTTATACCGGCTGTGTGTACCCAGCTAATCAAAGTCAGCGTGCCGGAACCCGAAAACGCCCCGGCCTGAGTCGCTGAAACTGGGGTCAGGTGAAGCTTGCACCTGACCCCGTTTTTGGCCGGATCAACAGCCCGACTCGATGGCCGACAGGCACCTCCGGATTTGGAAACACAATCGCCTCTGGTGAATGCCCAACCCGGTAGCTGGTTTCATCATCCTCCCAGATGACTGTGCCGGGCTGGTACTCGGTAAAATTGGCCACATCGTCCGGAATATGAAACCGGAAATTCTTCCCGGTATTCAGAATCTCATGCACCACCTCGAATACCGTCAGGTGATCAAACGGCGGCTGTGGAGCAGGTGAGGGTAGCCCCCGGAACCGCCGTCGCAAGGCATCCCGGATACCCGAGAAACGCCCCAGATCATTCTGCCCGAACGGCCGCACCTTACCCAGCTCCACCGTAAAGCTCTCGGCTTTCAGCAGCGACGAAGAAAACGACGAAAACGTCGTACCCGCTTTGTGCTGCAGCAAAAGCGTCTCCACCTCCGCCTCCAACAGAAATTCGCACTGCTCCGACGGAACGGTCCGCCCCTCAACATACGGATACAACGCAAACCGCTCACGGTGAGAAGGCCGAATGGCCGTGTGCAGATCATAGTGGTAAAGCGCCTGCGGATTCGCCATCGCAAACTGCCGGCACGCCTCCTCAAGCTCCTGCGCCCGCGCAGCCTCTGCCAGCCCCTGATACTCGCTCCGCCCGTGGGCACCATCAAACAGCCGGTTCAGGTTCACCTCCATAAACCGCTCCCCGGCCACCATTGCTGGTGGATTCCCGAGAATCAGCAACACCGGACAGGCAAGCTCCCACTCGCCCCCGATCAGCTCCGAAACCAGCCCGTTCAGAACCTCAATCGGCGCCGTTTCATTGCCATGAACACCCGCTGAAACAATGATCGCTTCGGCATTCGGATTGTTGCGGCTGGCTGGCGGGACAATGTCCAGCACACCAACAGTCTTGCGGCTGATACGGGTGCCATCGGGGAGGAAAGTCTTTGTTTCCGGGAGTGAGGCATTGGCGTTGTCGAGCGTCTGGGAGAGCCAGTCTGAATGCGTTCCAAACAGATCGTGTTTTGCTGACATAGAATCCCCGAACCAGGTCTGGGGGCGGGCAGGGTATTGCCTCCCGGGAATGTCTGAAGCCATGGATGGCTTCAGTCAAGCGCACATGGGTGAGGCCGAGCGCTTATGAAGCAAAGCTTCATGCGACAGCCGAACGGCAGCAATCTGTGATTGCTGACTGGACCCGCGTGCGGGTGCTCGTAGCGGTTCCCGGGAGGCAATACCCTGCCTGCCCGGACACTGAAGTATGATTTTTGCAGACTTAGCCACTAACCGGTCGCTGATGCTTCAGCAGATGGTTTTCCAGTTTGCGGAACGCGAACACCAGAATAAACGTAAGCGCCATATAGCAAAGCGCCACAAAGATAAACGCATCAAACGGCGCATAGAACCGGGAGTAAATGTTACGGGCCGCCCCGGTCAGATCCACGATGGTCACCACACTGGCAATTGCACTGGCATGCAGCATGAAAATCACCTCGTTGGAATAGGCCTGCACCGCCCGTCGTGCTGCACTCGGCAACACAATCCGCCGCATCCGCATAAACCAGTTCATGCCATAGGCCTTGGCCGCTTCAATCTCGCCATTGGGCGTAGACACAATCGCGCCCCGGATAATCTCCGTGGTATAAGCCGCCGTGTTCAGCGTAAACGCCAGAAGGGCCGGGTAGAAAGGCTCCCGGAAAATCTCCCACCATAAGGTCTCCTGGATGCCGGGAATCTGCGCAATGCCGTAATAGATGATGTAAAGCTGGATCAGCAACGGCGTACCGCGGAACAGATAGGTGTAAAGCCAGACCGGACCGGACACGAACGGATTGCGAACCGTCCGCAGGATGGCCAGCGGAACAGCCACCAACAAACCGATGACCAGGGACAGGAACACCAGATGCACGGTCGTGACCATGCCATCCCAGTACTCCATCAGGGTCATGGCGGTAAAGATTTCGTTCTGGTTCAGCCACTCGGCAATGAAATCAGGCATCTGTTAACTCCCCTGAACCACGCCGACATTGGCCCGCTTGTCGAGCCACTTGATGAACAATTCTGATCCCGCCGTCAGGGCCAGATACACGGCAGCCACCGGGATAAAGAAGTGGAACGGCATGCGCTCCGCCTTGGCAGCTTCCTCGGCCACACGAACCATATCAGTGAGTCCGATAATTGAAACCAGGGCGGTCGTCTTCAGCAGAACCTGCCAGTTGTTACCCAGGCCGGGCAGGGCATGGCGCAGCATTTGCGGCAGCATGATTCTGCGAAAGGTATGAAGCCGGGTAAAGCCGTAGGCCCGCGCCGCTTCGATCTGGCCCTTTTCAACCGCCAGGAAGGCACCCCGGAAGGTTTCGGTCATGTAGGCGCCAAAGATCAGCCCGATCGTTACAACGCCGGAGATGAACGGGTCGAACTGAAAGAAAAAGTCGATTTCGTAAGCTGCCCAGAGGTAATCCGAGAGCATATTCACTGCAACCTGGCCGCCATAATAGAACAGCAGCATCATCACAAGATCTGGCACGCCACGAATCAGGGTGGTGTAGGTGGTTGCGATACCTTTGGCTACCCGGCTTTGCGACAATTTGGCAGACGCGCCAATGAGTCCCAGCGCAACCGAGAGAGCAAGAGACAGGAAGGCCAGTTCAATGGTGACTACTGCCCCTTCCAACAGGGCCGGGCCATAGCCTTTCAGATCGAGCATGGGAGTGTCCGGTAAGCAGGGGCGGCCCTGATGGGCCACCCCTCGGCAGATTTACATCTTGATGTCGTAAGCGAAGTACTTCTGCATGATGGTGTCGTAGGTGCCATCTTCCTTCAGGGTGCGAAGGGCAGCGTTTACTTCGTCTGCAAGATCGGTGTCGCGCTGGCGCATGGCAACACCCACGCCCTGACCCAGCTTGACCGGCTCACCGACTTCCTTGAAGCCGTCTTTGGAGAGCACAGTTTCTTCACCCACCGGGTAGTCTACGAACACGACATCCAGACGCTGACCTTCCAGGTCCAGAACCATGTCATCAGCAGTGGTGTAGCGTTTGATGGTAACAACGCCGCCCATGTTTTCTGTGACGTAGGTGTCCATGGTGGTGCCACGCTGAACACCAACGGTCTTGCCTTCCATCGCGCTCATGTCAGTGACGTCAGTGTTGAAGCTCTCAGGTCCGAACCAGCCGCCCGGGGTGTTGTAGTACGGCTCGGAGAACAGAACCCGCTCTGCGCGCTCCGGCGTAATGGACATGGAAGACATGATCAGATCGAATTTACGTGCCAGCAGGCCCGGAATCATTCCGTCCCACGCCTGAATTACGAATTCGCAGTTGGCATTCATTTCCTCGCACATGGCTTCAGCCAGCTCTACTTCAAAGCCGGTCAGGTTTCCGTTCTCATCTTTGTATTCAAACGGTGCGTAGGGCACGTCGAATGCGATGCGGAGATCCCGCTCCTGGGCTTGTGCGCTACCAGCAATCAGGGCGAGGGCGCAGCTTGCTGCAAAAATCATTTTTTTCATGTGTCACTTCTCCAGTGGTTTGCCTTTTGGGCTTTATTTTTGATGGAAGTTTTTGGTTCCAACATTTTATTTCTTCACCGGTTCAAGATAGCACCGAGTGTCAGAAGTTGGGAGTCAGGAACTGTTTCATGCGTTCCGAATCCGGGTGATCAAACACTTTCTCGGGGGTACCCTGTTCCTCGATCACGCCCTGATGCAAAAACAGGACCTTACTCGACACATCCCTTGCGAATGCCATCTCGTGGGTGACCACGATCATGGTTCGGCCTTCCTCGGCCAGGCTTTGCATAACCTTCAGTACCTCACCGACCAGCTCCGGGTCCAGAGCCGAGGTGGGTTCGTCAAACAGCATGACTTCCGGTTCCATGGCCAGGGCGCGGGCAATGGCTGCGCGTTGCTGCTGGCCACCGGACATCTGGGCCGGGTAGTAGTCCTTGCGTTCGTAGATACCCACCTTGTTCAGGTAGGCTTCGGCGCGCTCGATGGCTTCTTTCTTGGGAACCTTGAGCACGTGAATCGGCGCTTCAATAATGTTCTCCAGCACGGTCATGTGGGACCAGAGATTGAAGCTCTGAAACACCATGGAGAGCTTTGCGCGGATCAGTTCAACCTGTTTGTTATCCGCCGGGATACGTTCGCCCTTACGGTTGGTTGTGAACCTTATTGGGTCGCCGTGCACGATAATGTCGCCGGAAGTGGGTGTTTCCAGCAGGTTGATGCAACGCAGGAAGGTACTCTTGCCGGAGCCGGAGCTGCCGATCAGGGAAACCACATCGCCTTTGCGGGTCTCCAGTGAAATACCTTTGAGCACTTCAAGCTGGTCAAAGGTTTTGTGAATGTCCCTGCAGATCAAAGGCGCTTGGTCCGCCATGGGTGACTCCTGGGGCTGTAATTCAAAGGCGCATGTTTTACGGACTGTGGATCCGGAAATCAATCCCTTAATGAGAGCGTTTTACCGAAATTCACCGCCGTTGGCTGCATGACATTGTGGTCGAATGATTGTTCAATGCAAGCTTTTTGCCATGCTCAGGTGCCGGCCCGGGAATATTCATTAGCCGCTTCCTGGTTGACTGGCAGCCGGATGAGGGTGCCGCCGTCCTTCTCCATGTCTCTCATTGCCTCGCTGACAAAGCGTACATGAGCCATCGCCACCTTCTGTGCATTGGCAGCCTTTCCGGCAATGACGGCTTCATAGAGCTGCCGGTGCTGGCGGACGATTTTCTTGCGCATTTCTTCTCTTGGGTTCAGGTTGGCAACCGAGGCCTGCACGGTCAACAACATCATGTTTTTCAGGCTATTGAGTACATGCACCAGAACCGGATTATGGGAGGCCTCAACAATCGCCAGGTGAAACCCGTGGTCGAGCCGGGCATTGCTGAGGGGGTCTGTGTCTTCCAGGGCGCGGAAGGCCTTGGTGATGCGATGGCGATCAAGCCGGGTCGCCCGTTGTGCGGCGAGGTAAGCGGCCTGACCTTCCAACTGCTCCCGTACTTCCAGGAGATCGAACAGTGTTCGAGGGTGCCCCTCGAAAAGATGCATCAGCGGGCTTTGTTCCCCCAGCTCGTCTGCTCCGGGAACCATGCTCGCAACAAACGAGCCCTTGCCGTGGCGGGTTTCGATCACACCGCGACCCTGAAGCTCGTGCAAGGCCTCCCGAATGACCGCGCGGGACACACCCAGACGCGTTGCCAATTGTCGTTCGGACGGTATCTTCTGCTCGGGAGCCAGCCCACCATCGAGTATGAGGCGCTCAAGCCGGTATGAGATTTCCTGGGAGATTGCCATGTGAGTGCCTGTGTGCGCTCTCTGGTCTGACCAGTGATTGCTTCTGATTAATCATTTTTCCTTTACTGACTACTATGCGTCCGAGCCCGTTAAATATGGCTGATTCAGCGTATTTCGTCCATTTTTAATGCCTCAAAAACTGGTCAGACCAGTGCTGCCCGAACTGGACTAAACACGGATTGCCGACGAATATTCTTCTAATGTCGGCTCGAGCCGGCGTTGCTTCAACGTTGATAACAACAAAGCCAACGGAGACGTTTCGATGAATTCGAAGAATAACATCCGAACCAAATGTGACACCGGCGAGACCCCACCTCGCAGAAGTTTCCTCAAAACCGCCGCCATGGGCGCTGCTTTGGCGGGCGCAATGCTGATGGGCGCAGGCCAGGCTCAGGCTGCAACCACCTGGAAAATCCAGTCAACCTGGGACGCAGGTACCGTGGGGTACACGCTGTTCGAGGAATGGTGTAAGAGTATTGAAGCCAAGTCTGGCGGAGAGCTGAAGTTCCAGTGCTTCCCGGCCAAGGCTGTCGCCGCCGACAACAACGCACTCTTTGACGCCGTGCGTAACGGTGTTCTTCAGGGCATGAACCCGTTCACGCTGTACTGGTCAGGAAAGATTCCTGCTTCCGTGTTCCTGTCCTCCTACCCTGCAGGTCCCGACCAGCCCCACCAGTGGGACACCATGTTCTACTCCATGGGCATGCTCGAAAAGACCCGGGAAATCTACAAGAAATTCGGCCTGTTCTACGTTGGTCCTATCCAGCACGACGCCAACATCATCCACTCCAAGCAGCCGGTTAACAGCCTTGAAGATCTCAAGGGTATGAAGATCCGTGTGCCGGGTGGCATGGTGGCCGAGGTGTTCCAGCAGTTCGGCGTTTCTACGGTCAGCCTTCCGGGCTCGGATATCTTCCCGGCACTGGAGAAGGGCACCATTGACGCTGCGGACTACGTAGGCCCCGCGGTTAACTACGAACTGGGTTTCTCCCAGGTAACCGACTACATCATCTTCGGACCTCCAGGGGTCATGTCTATCTACCAGCCGGTAGACCTGATGGACCTGACGGTCAGCCTGCGCGCCTGGAACTCGATTTCCCCGGAGCTTCAGCAGCTGGTTGAAGACGAAGTGCGCATCTACTCCCAGAAGCACTATCTGGCCATCCAGGAACGCAACATTGCCGCCATGGAGAAGTTCAAGGCAGAGGGTGACACGGTTACCCGCCTGAGCCAGGAAGATCTGGAAACCTGGCGGAAGGCCGCGATTCCCATCTGGTTTAACTGGGCGAACAAGAACGAGGACGCACGCGCCATCCTCGATATCCAGCTTGACTACATGATGAACGAGACGGTGGGTTACATCACGGAAGAAGACGTTGCGGACTATCAGTAAAGTCTGACCATTCAACAATAACGATAAACGGGGAAGGCAGGGTTAGCCGATTCTGGATTAACTCTTCCTTCCCCGCTCTTTGATCTAGGTGGTAACAACATGTCTGATCTGAGTGCATTTGGCTTTGTCATGCCGCACTGGTTCTACTGGGGCTGGCTTGCCGTAATGCCACTGCTCATGATGGCTTGGGACAAGTGGAGCAGCAAGCATGGCGGGGATGAGGCCGAGCCCGAGAAAACGGTTTCCGAGTTACAGTCTGAAGAAGATGATCCGCTTGCTCAGTTTGAATATGAGGGTAACTGGTTTACGAAAATCGTTGACTGGATGTGCGAGAAGTCAGGCCTTTTCGTTGCGTTCTGGACCATCAACGCAGTGCTGTTCTATTTCTTCGAAGTGGTAATGCGTTACCTCTTCAACATGCCAACGATCTGGGTGCACGAGGCCAGCTTCCTGATTTTCGGTATGCAGTACATTCTTGCCGGCGCTTTCGCGCTGTTGCATGGCGCTCACGTGCGGGTGGATGTTGTCTACAACTTCCTGCCGGTTCGCGGGCGAGTGGGCATGGATATTTTCACTTCCATGTTTTTCTTTATTTTCGCGGCGGTTCTGGCCATCACCTCCTGGACCTTCTTCCAGGACTCTCTGATGATGCAGGAGACCACTGTCGAGACCTGGGGCATTCAGTACTACCCCGTGAAAGGTGTGATGTTTGTGGGCGCAATCCTGTTGCTGCTCGCCGGTTTTTCCAAACTGCTTAAAGACATCGTTCTGTTCATTCGTCTCGGTCAGGAGCGCACATCATGAGTTCTACTACTGCAGCGCCCAACAACGGCATGGCCGGGAAGCTGGGCACTTGGTTAATGATCATCGCCACCGTTGTGCTGGCGTTTGTCATCTGTGTTGAGTTGATTAACATTCTGTTTTACGACCCGTGGAGTGACGAGAAATTTCTCTTCAAGCTCTCGGGTAGCCTTTCCGGCGTAGAAATCGGTCCGTTGACCTATCTGATGTTCGGCTCCCTTGCCGTCGCCCTGATGATGGGCTTGCCCCTGGCTTTCGTGACCGGTGGCCTGGGTGTCATGTTCATCTATCTGGTCGGCGACGCCATGATGCTGAACATCGTCCCCGGCCGGATCTTCCCGCTGATGGCCAACCCGGACATCGCGGCGATTCCCCTGTTCATCTTCATGGCATCCATGCTTGAGCGCGCGGGCCTGATCGAAGAGATGTTCAGCGTGGTATACAAGTGGATGGGTGGCATCAGTGGCGGTCTTGCCGCTGCAACGATTGTCGCGTCAACGATTCTGGCGGCGATGGTGGGTGTTATCGGCGCTGCCGTTGTCACCATGGGCATCATCGCGCTGCCGGCCATGCTGAAGCGGCATTACGATCACAAGATTGCCATCGGCTCCATCATGGCAGGCGGCACCCTGGGGATCCTCATTCCGCCTTCGATTCTCGCTATCCTGTACGCAGTAGTAGCGCAGCAGTCGGTGGGCGAGCTTTACCTGGGTTCGCTGTTGCCAGGCTTGCTGCTCTCAGGCCTGTACCTGACCTACGTGCTGGTTCGCAGCTGGATAAACCCGAAGCTTGGGCCGCCGATTCCGCCGGAAGACCGGATCAGTCTGAAAGAGAAGGTTAAGCTTCTCGGCAACCTGATCGCGCCTCTCGCGCTGGTTGGTCTGGTTCTTGGTTTGCTGTTCGGCGGTATTGCCACGCCGGTTGAAGCCGCAGGTATCGGCTCGTTCGGTGCCATCATCGTTGCGATGATGCACAAGAAATTCTCGATCGCGGGTCTGCGTGAAGCATCTGTGACCACCGCAAAAGCATCCGCCATGGTTCTCTGGATCATGTTCGGTGCCTCGGTGTTCGTGGGCTTCTACATCCTCCAGGGTGGTCAACAGTTCGTAACGGACGCGATTCTTGGTACCGGTATGTCTGCCTACGGCATCCTGTTCCTGTTGATGGTGCTGCTGGTTGTACTGGGTATGTTCCTTGACTGGGTTGGTATCCTGTTGCTTGCGGTACCCATCTTTATTCCGATCGTGAAAGCGCTGGAGTTCCCCGGCCTGTTCGGCTTCCCGCCGGTTGCCGGTGACGACGTGGTGCTCTGGTTCGGTGTGTTGTACCTGGTGAACATGCAGATGTCTTTCCTGAGTCCGCCGTTTGGTTACGCACTGTTCTACATCCGTGGCGTTTGTCCCCCGGAAATCTCCATGGGTACCATCTTCAAGTCATCCCTGGTGTTCCTGGCGATTCAGGCGTTCGGACTGTTCATGTGTGTTCTGATTCCCGGCATCGTGACCTGGCTACCAGGGCTGGTTTACGGCTAATCAAATCAAGGAGTAATGCTTTATGTTGACGATCAAACGACTGGACCTTGCCGACGCGCGGATCCTCATCGAGGGCGCTGCCGAAAAAGCCCGCGAGATCGGTGTGCCCATGTGCATCGCTGTTGTGGACGAATCCGGCAATCTGGTGGCCTTTGAGCGCATGGATGGCGGCAAGATCACCAGTGTGACCATTGCCCAGGACAAGGCCTTTACGGCGGCTGCGGCCAAGAAGGCCACCCATGACTACAACAAGGTGAACGTGCCCGGCAGTCTGGCCTTCGGTATCCATACCGAAGTGGGTGGGCGTATCAGTTCTGTCGGCGGTGGCCTGCCGGTGATCGTCGACGGCGATGTGGTGGGTGGTATCGGCATCAGTTCCGGTACTCCCCAGCAGGATATGGACTGTGCCCAGGCCGGTCTCGACCACTTTGAAACAAAACGCGGTTGATGACTGTCACACAGACGTAATTCATACCCAGAGAATGCTATGACTACCAAGCCGAAAGCCAGCAAAGCCGAGCTGGCGGAGCAGTTCCGGGCGTTTATCGACCCGGACTACGTCATCACCGATGACGAGACCATGAAGCCCTACGAATGCGACGGCATGTCGATGTATTGCGAGATGCCCTTGCTGGTGGTGCTGCCGGAGACCGTAGAGCAGGTGCAGCGAGTGATGCGCATCTGTAACGAAAACTCAGTGCCGGTCGTGGCCCGCGGTGCCGGAACCGGGCTCAGTGCCGGTGCCATGCCCAATAAGGAAGGCGTGGTGCTGTCGCTGGCCAAGTTCAATCGCATCGTGGAGATCGATCCGCTGGCACGAACGGCAAGGCTGCAGCCGGGGGTTCGAAACCTCGCGATCAGCGAGGAGGCGGCCCAGTATGGCTTGTATTATGGCCCGGATCCCTCGTCCCAGATCGCCTGCACCATTGGCGGTAATGTGGCGGAGAACTCCGGCGGCGTGCATTGCCTCAAGTACGGTTTGACCGTGCACAACATCCTCAGTGTGGAAATGGTCACTGCCGAGGGTGATGTGGTGACTGTGGGCAGTGATGGTCTGGACAGCTGCGGCATGGACCTGCTGGCTTTGATGACCGGCTCGGAAGGTCTTCTGGGTGTTGTTACCGAAGTGAAGGTGAAGCTGCTGCCGAAGCCGGAAGTGGCTCAGGTTGTCATGGCCGGGTTTGATGACGTGCAGAAAGGCGGTGACGCCGTGGGTGGGATCATCGCCCACGGTATCATCCCCGGTGGTCTGGAAATGATGGATGGCCACGCCATTATCGCAGCGGACGACTTTGCCCAGGCGGGTTACCCGAGGGATGCCAAGGCGCTGCTGTTGTGTGAAGTGGACGGTACCGAGGAAGAGGTCCACGAGCATATTGCCGAAGCCGAGGAAGTGTTCCGCAAACTGGGTGCCACGTCGGTACGAACCTCGCAGAGTGAGGAAGAACGTGCCCTGTTGTGGAAAGGCCGCAAGTCGGCGTTCCCGGCGGTGGGCCGGATCTCCCCGGACTACTACTGCATGGACGGCACCATTCCCCGCCGCGAGATCGCCTACGTTCTTACGGAAATGGAAAAGATGTCCGAAGAGTTTGGTCTGCGTGTCGCCAACGTGTTCCACGCCGGTGATGGCAACCTGCACCCCCTGATCCTTTTTGATGCCAACGTACCTGGCGAATTTGAGCGCACCGAAGCCTTTGGCTCCCGCATTCTGGAAATGTGTGTGGAAGTGGGGGGCTGCATAACCGGCGAGCACGGTGTGGGCGTGGAGAAAATCCGCCAGATGGCGGTGCAGTTCAACGATGAGGAGCTGCAACAGTTCCACGACGTGAAGGCAGCGTTTGACCCTGCCGGTATCCTGAACCCGGGCAAGGGTGTTCCCGCCTTGCGGTTCTGCCAGGAATACCGCTCACTCGAGCACAAACAACACACGCACGAGCATACGGAAGCCGCCCATGGCTGATATTTCCCAACAACTGAAGGAGCAGGTGCTCCAGGCCCGGGACAGCGGGCACAAACTCAACATTGTCGGCGGTGGCACCAAGGCCTTTATGGGCCGGGAAGCCGACGCCGATGCCGGAACCCTCAACGTGGGCGAGCATACCGGCATCGTGGATTACCACCCGGTAGAGCTGGTGCTAACGGTTCGCGCCGGCACGCCGCTGAGCGAGATCGAAGCCACTCTGGCCGAAGAAGGCCAGTGCCTGCACTTTGAGCCGCCGCATTTCGGCGAGGCCTCCACCATCGGCGGCACCCTGGCCTGTAACCTCTCTGGCCCGGGACGCCCCTGGGCGGGCTCGGTGAGGGACCAGGTGCTGGGTATCCGGCTGCTGAATGGCAAGGGCGAACACCTTCGCTTTGGTGGCCAGGTGATGAAAAACGTGGCGGGTTATGACGTATCCAGGCTCCAGGCCGGCGCCCTTGGCACTCTGGGTGTGATCACCGAAATCAGTATGAAAGTGATGCCGAAACCGGCGGCCTCCCTGACCCTGGTTCAGGAGATGGGCATGGACGAGGTGATTCACTATATGAACAGCCGCGCCGCCGAGCCCAAGCCGATCACGGCCGCCTGCTGGGTAGACGGGAAGGTATACCTGCGCCTGGCCGGTGCCAAATCCGGAGTGGAAGCCACGGCTGAAAAATGGACCGGCGAGGTGATGGAGCAGGGCGACCAGTTCTGGCGCCGGGTGCAGGACATGCACCATGAGTTTTTTGCCGGTAATGACGTGCCGCTCTGGCGTTTTTCGGTGGGCTCGACTGCCGAAACACCGAAACTTGAAGGTAACTGGTTTATCGACTGGGCTGGTTCCCAGCGCTGGTTCCGGGGCGCAGGTGAACTGAAGGACCTGGAACCTGCCGCCCGTGCTGCCGGTGGCCAGGTGAGCCTGTTCCGTGGTGGCGACCGCAGCGGTGAGGTGATGCACCATCAGCCGGAGGCCCTGAAGGGGATTCAGCGCCGTATCAAGAATGCCTTCGATCCGGACAATATCTTCAATCCCGGACGTTTATACAGCTGGTTGTAATTATGCAGACGAATCTGGTTCAACAATTTGCCAACACCAAGGAAGGCCAGGAAGCCGAGTCCATCCTGCGGGCCTGTGTGCATTGTGGTTTCTGCACCGCTACCTGCCCGACCTATCAGGAGCTGAACGACGAGCGGGATGGCCCTCGGGGCCGGATCTACCTGATGAAAATGTTCCTGGAAGGAGCGGAAGTCACCGAGAAAACCCAGGAGCATCTGGATCGCTGCCTGACCTGTCGGAGCTGCGAGACTACATGCCCCTCTGGGGTTCAGTATGGCCGCCTGGTGGATATCAGCCGTGGCCTGATGGAAAAGGAGCTGCCCCGGAAACCGAAAGACAAATGGCTGCGCTGGGCCCTGGCCCGGGTGATTCCGAATCGCCAGTTGTTCGGCGTGCTGCTTCTGATGGGGCAGATCTTCCGGCCGGTGTTGCCGGAGAAGCTTCGCACCAAGGTCCCTCCGAGAAAGCAGGCCAGCCCATGGCCGGCGGCCAGTCACAGCCGGATCGTTCTGGCACTGGCTGGCTGCGTGCAGCCTTCTGCGACGCCCAACACTAATGCGGCAGCAGCCCGGGTTCTGGATCGCCTTGGTATTACCATGGTGGAAGCGCCCGAGGCCGGCTGCTGTGGCGCCGTAAACTACCATCTATCCGAGCACGAGAAAGGCCTGGAAAGAATGCGCCAGAATATTGATGCCTGGTGGCCTGCTATTGAAGCAGGTGCAGAAGCCATCATCATGACGGCGTCCGGCTGTGGTGCCATGGTTCAGGACTACGGCCACCTGCTGAAAGACGACCCGGTCTATGCAGCCAAGGCGCAGAAGGTCAGCGAACTGTGCACCGATCTTGGCGCCTTCCTGTTGAAGCAGGATCTGGAAAAGCTGAAGGTTCGTCAGGATCCGGGTAAGGTGGCGTTCCATTGCCCCTGCACCCTGCAGCACGCCATGAAGCAAAATGGTGTGGTTGAGCAGGTACTGACCCGGGCCGGAGTCAACCTGGCGGCCACCAAAGACAAGCATCTTTGCTGTGGCTCCGCTGGCACCTATTCGGTGACCCAGCCGGAGATGAGCCAGAAGCTGCTGGGCAACAAGCTGAAGGCTCTGACCGTCGACAATCCGGATCGCATCGTAACCGCCAACATCGGTTGTCAGATGCACCTGGAGACCAAATCACCGGTGCCAGTACAGCACTGGATTGAGCTTCTGGATCAGTAGCTTGAATCCGGGGTCAGATGAACTTTTCATCTGACCCCGTTTTCGTTTGCCCCCAGGTTAGCGGCTTTTTCCGCTATACTGCCCCACCAAATTACCGAACCACAGGGAGTGGAACCGTATGCCAAGGATGATGGCTGGTCTCGTTTTGTCTTTTTTTCTCACTTCAGCAGTCAGTGCCGAGGTCTACACCTGGATAGACAGTCGGGGCGTAGCGCACTTTTCCGATTACCCGCCTGGAGAAATTCCCCATAAGCAGCTTGACGTGCAGGCGCCTGTCACGGTGCCGATGTCCGAGAACCTCGGGCAAGGAAAACGCGTTTCAGGAATCCGCAAAGAGGTTGAAGGCCTGCTTGCCTCAGGTCGCCCGACGGGCGCCGGAGCAACGGCAAAAGAAAAGGCCGATGCCGAGCTGGAGAAGACCTGCGCAACCTACAGAAGCAAATTGGAGCGGATCCAGTCCAAGCTGCGGGCAGGCTATAGCAACGACAGGGGGAACAGTCTCCGGCAGCAGCGCAGGACGCTCAGCCAGAAGCTGAGCCGCGAGTGCATCCTGCGCTGACTCAGCCTGATATCAGGCGCGTTTGAAGCTGGCCAGGGCAACCGCGGCGGTAACGAACAGCCCACCAAACACCCGGTTCATCTGCCGCTGGCGGCGGGCGGTGGTCATGAACCGGAACAGCTGGCTGGCGAGTAGGGCATAGCCCAGCATCACCAGGCAATCCACTAATATCAGGGTAACGCCCATGGTGATTAGCTGCGGGCCATGGGGTGCACCTGCAACCAGAAACTGCGGGAACAGGGCCACGAGAAAGACCGTGGCCTTGGGGTTGGTCAGGTTCACGAACACTGCATTCCAGAAACGTTTGTGGCCGCTCACGGGCTGGCGGTCGTCATCCATGGACTCCATAACCGGTTCGCGCCATTTCGAGATGCCCAGCCAGATCAGGTAGGCAACACCCAGCCACTTGATGATCGACAGAGCGATGTTCGAGGAGGCAATGATGGCCCCCAGCCCCGCACCCACCAGCAGAATCTGGATCCCGAAACCCAGCTGCAGCCCCATGATGGCTGGCAGCGAACGGCGGACACCGTAACGCATACCATTGCTCATGGTATTGATCGCCCCGGCGCCCGGGGAAACACTGATCAGTACGGCCGCAACAAGGAAGGTCAGCCAGGCTGCAAGTGACATGATTTATGCTCCTGAAAAAGCCAAGAGATACACCGTATAGGCCACGAAGGCAAGCAACAGGGCACCGCCCTCAAAGCGGTTGATGCGTCCGGCCCCACGAAAGCCATAGCACATTGCAAACAGAACCAGGGTGAGGGCCCCCATGACCGGGAAGTCCCGGGCAAGCACCTCAGGTGCCACCGACATGGGCGCAATCAGCCCTGCAATGCCCACAACGGCCAGGGTGTTGAACAGGTTGGAACCCAGAATGTTGCCCAGTGCCAGGTCGTGTTCACCCTTACGAGCAGCAATAATGGATGACGCCAACTCCGGAAGTGAGGTGCCAACGGCCACGATGGTGAGGCCAATAACCAGATCGCTGATGCCAAACATGGTGGCCAGATCAACGGCGCCCCATACCAGAATGCGGGAGCTGACAATCAAGAGCAGTAGTCCGACCACGAGCCATAAAAGCGCTTTTCGCAACGGCATGGCGTGAACTTCTTCGGTCATCTCTTTCGCCAGGGCATCGTCCGGTTGCCGGAAGCTTTGGTAAATGCTCCATCCAATCAGTGCCACGAAAACCAGCATGAGGCCGATTGCATCCATTCGGCTCAGATTGCCGTCCCAAAGCTGCCAGCCGGCAAAGGCGGTTACCAGAATCAGGATGGGCAGTTCCTTGCGCATGACCTGGGAATGCACCGCGATTGGCGCCAGTAGCGCCGTGATGCCGAGAATCAGGGCTATGTTGGTGATATTCGAACCATAAGCATTGCCCAGCGCCAACCCAGGGTTGCCCTGGGACGCGGCCAGCGCAGAGACGGCCATCTCCGGCGCCGATGTGCCGAAGCCCACCACAACCATGCCAATCAGCAGTGGTGGCATCCCGAAGTGGCTGGCTGTGGTAGCCGAGCCTTCTACGAATTTGTCTGCACTCCACACCAGCAGAATCAGACCTGCAATGATCGCCCCAATGGCCATCAGCATTTCAGTCACTCCTTGTAATCAATTGCCTTCTCGGCAGCGCAAGAATCGATGGTGCCACAGGTTCCTGCAATAGGTATAAATGCCCTGCCTTCCATCACTTGATCTCAAGGTAATTGATTTCAGTCAACCCCCGGAGGTGCCCAGGAATGTTACGTTGGTCAAACATTGATCAGAAAAGGAGGGGGAAACATGGCACAAGGAACTGAGAACATCGTAGTCGCATGCGACGGTTCAGAGCATTCGTCACACGCCGCCAAAATGGCAGCGGAGCTTGCCAAAGCGACCAGCCAGCCACTCAAACTGCTTGCCGTCTTCCCCGGCACCAAGGTCGAAAGAATGATCGTAAGTGGTATTCCACAGAGCGACATAGACGAAGAAGCCAGCGAATACGGACGCAAGGCATTTGATGCCGCGAAGCAGGCGGTAAGCGGGATTGTTGAGCCGGCTGAGGAGGTTCTGCTCAAAGGGGACCCAGCGAAGGAAATCGTCGAGTATCTCGATGAAAATCCCGGCTCCCACATGTTCCTCGGTCGGCGAGGCGACTCAATGCTGAGAAGTCTCACTCTTGGTAGTGTCAGTGAAAAAGTCGTGAGGCATGCTCATAGACCAGTGACAGTTGTTAGTGAATAAACGGCAAAGCTCGGTAAACACTCCAAAGCCCGCATCATGCGGGCTTTTTCGTTCCTGATTCCCACGCCCTCCACGATTCGCCACAATTCAAGCGAAAACCCACCGAGAAAGGGTGGCAGCCAAGTCTTTATGCTGACCGAGTGAATTCAACGAAACGAGGTGGCTATGAAGACGACAGAGCTGATTGAGAAATGGCTCGATAAATGTGACCTGGCGAGACTGGCCCAGGAGCGTTACGAGGAAGATCCCAGCCCCACCAATTACACGGAACTGAAAAGAGCCATGAGTGAACGACGGCTGATGGAAGAGCGCATTGATCCCAGGGCAAGTCATGTCCGGAGTATAAGTCTCTAGACTCATACCCCGGCAGGGACGGTTCAGCAACGGCTGTAACCTAGACCTGGAATCGAGCTGTTTGAGTATTGAGACCTTCTGCAAGCCTGGCAAGCTCCTCACTCGCTGCCGATACTTGAGCTGTGGATGCAGCGGACTGATCACCGATATCCCTAATCTGGGTCATGTTCTTATTGATATCCTCGGCCACAGAATTCTGTTGTTCAGCGGCAGTCGCAATCTGACTGTTGTAACGGCGAATTTCCTCCACCGCATGTGAAATCTCTTGAATTGCATTGCCTGAAATTTTGGCTCGCCGCAAAGTCTGTTCTGCAAGTGTTTGCCCCTTCTCCATGCTGCTGACAGCTCCATTAGCGCTCGTGACAAGATTGCCAATCAGAGTTTCGATCTCAACTGCCGATGTCTGTGTTCGTTGAGCCAAAGACCTGACCTCATCAGCCACAACGGCAAATCCACGGCCCTGCTCGCCAGCCCGTGCGGCCTCGATAGCTGCATTCAGAGCCAGTAAATTAGTCTGATCGGCAACAGATTTGATCACATCCAAGATGGTGCCGATGTTGTCAGTCTCTGATTTAAGGGCATTGAGCTGTCTTGCTACTTCTTCGCTCTGTGTGTTCAAGTCCGAGACGAAAGTTAGCGTTTCCTTGACGGCTTTTTCGCCGCTGACAGATTTCTCACTACAAAGTTCAGCCGCCTGGAATGCTGCCTCGGCGCTTTTGGCAATTTCACTCACGGTAGCAACCATTTCGTTCATTGCGGTGGCAACTTGATCAGTCTGGCTCTGCTGCTCGGTAACCCCCCTGTTCGTCTGATCGGTAACAGTAGATAACTCCTCTGATGAGGAAGCAATGCTGTTTGCTCCGAGGTCTATTTCTCGGATCAACTCCCGAAGATTTGTCACCATGGTTCCAAACGCTGTCAGAAGCTGTCCGAACTCATCTCCCCGATCGCTACGGCTATTGACGGTTAAAATACCGGAAGCAACCTTGTTTGCCACGTCCAATGATTCGTTTACGGGACGTGTGATTGTTCGTGTTAGGGTCCAAGCGACGATGGAGCCAATCGCTACGGCAACGATCATTCCACTCACGGTTTCGACTACTGTGAGGTTGTACCGCTCAGCCATTAACCCCATTTCGCGAGCTTTTAACTGTTCTGTTTTCTCTATTGCATTTTTTGCGGCTGCGAAAAGCTGTTCTTCGAGAACAGAAACCGCTTCGGTATTCGAGGAAATGTTTACGGCATATTCTTTCAGGAGTTTTTCATAGGCAGCTACATCAGTATGAATCTCCTCAACGAGTCGCAGGTCTTCGGGTCTTTCGATCAGTTCGACGAGGGTGGAGAGGGCAATTTTCGTCTCATTTAAAAGAGTTTCAGCGTCGTCCATGGCGCTTGGATCTCTAGAAATCCGAAAGTCTTTTTCCTTGAGTTCCGCGCTCAAAAGCGCGATTTCGGCCGTGTTTGCCTGTTTTAATATCGAAACGCGATGATTGTATTCGTTGAGCGAAAGGATGCTGAGAGTGGATACGATAATGATTAATAGAACGAGTAGAGCAAAGCTGAACGAGAGTTTCTTCCCAACAGCAAGGTTTGCCCAGAAAGCACGCATAGCAATTTTATCCTTTGATCGAGGCCTCCCTGCAGAAATTTGTAGTCTGTAAAACAATTCTTGAATTAGAATTCAAACCTTAACTCTAGTTCATCTTACGAATAATTAGTAGTTTTATTAGACTTTTGTCTGGACTGCGTTTTGCGCAGGACCTAGTGGGTAAGTCTTTGAGGCAGGCCGGCCTTGAGCCCGATGTGAGAGCCATTTTTAGCGGCATCGGAAACCACTATTGGTTTATAGGAACGGTAGTTTCCAGAATCCAAAACCAGTCATTAGATATATGCGCATAGGGGGGGTGACATTGATGAAACCTGCGCAAGTCAGATGGCTATGACTCGCAGAGGGATCTATCATTCCGGATTTGCCAATTGCAGATGGGCTTAATTTCCGGGGTAGGGGCAATAAACTGAAAGTCAAAAACAACAAAACCCGCACGAGGCGGGTTTTGTCTGAATTCTTAATGGTGCCCGGAGGCGGAATCGAACCACCGACACGGGGATTTTCAATCCCCTGCTCTACCAACTGAGCTATCCGGGCATGTTGCGCTACTGCTGTGCAACGGGGCGCTATTAAACCGGTTTCGATGTATTGAGTCAAGACTGAGCCGGAAAAATTTCCGAATCTTTTCAGGCATGCTCAGGCTTTGATCAATCCGGCGTTATTGTTCCGGTGGAACGTAGCCTTCGGCCTTGTCGAACGGCTCGTTATTGAAGAAATGTTCCATCTGCGCCTGCAGGTACTTGCGGGTGTTAGGGTCCATCAGGCTCAGGTGTTTCTCGTTGATAAGCATGGTCTGCTGGGCCTGCCATTCTTCCCAGGCCTGCTTGGAAATATTCTCGAAGATATCCTGGCCCTTGGCGCCGGGCATGGGCGGGAAGTCCAGGCCTTCCAGTTCTTTCTGGTATTTGCGGCAGAAAACGGTACGGCTCATGGTGGCTCCTGTTGGCAAATGTTGCTGGCGGTGATGATAACAGATCGTTGCGGGTGAGGGCGCTGGCCGGTCAGATCAAAGCAAGGCAGCTTGCTCAGGTTCGGTAAGTAGCGACCGGATCGGCGCCGGCAGACCGAGGTTGAGGGCTTCATGGCGGTGCAGCCATTTCAGATGATCGCTGTCTGCAACGGTGTTGGCTTGGCCAGTGACGTTCAGGCGGGCCGGCTGAATGTGCAGGTGGTAATGGGAGAAGGTATGGCGAAAGCCGCTGATCAGCTCCGGCTCTCCGCAATCCAGCCCCAGGCTCTGCTCGCAGGCCTCCTGAAGTTCGTCGGCCCCGTAAGCCGGGTCCAGTTCCGGCAGGCTCCAGAGGCCGCCCCAGATGCCACTGGGCGGGCGGCGCTCCAGCAGGATGCGCCCCTCGCCGTCCTCGATAATAACCATCCAGGTGGTTTTCTCCGGTTTGGCCTTTTTCGGTTTGGAGCCGGGATAGAGTGAGGTTTCATTCTGAGCGTAGGCCGTGCAGCCTTCTTGCAGCGGGCAGCTCTCACAGGCCGGTCGGTTGCGGGTACAAACCATGGCGCCCAGGTCCATGATGCCCTGGGTGTAGTCACGCACCCGCTGTTCAGGAGTATGCTCTTCCGCCCGTTGCCAGAGTTGATTGAGAACGGCGGTCTGTCCGGGCCAGCCGGGGATCGCATGGTAGCGCGCCAGCACCCGTTTGACGTTGCCATCCAGGATGGCGGCGCGAATGCCGAAGGCCTGGGCCAGGATGGCGGCGGCTGTGGAGCGGCCGATGCCGGTCAGGGATTCGAGCTCTTCCTGGGTTTGTGGGAACTCACCAGCAAAGTCCTGAACAACAGTCTGCGCGGCTTTTTGCAGGTTACGGGCCCGGGCGTAGTATCCAAGGCCGGACCAGTGGCTGAGCACATCATCCACGGGGGCTTCGGCCAGGGCGTGGACGTCCGGGAAGCGTTTCATGAACGCTTCGAAGTAGGGGATAACGGTGGTTACCTGGGTTTGCTGCAACATGATTTCCGAGACCCACACCCGGTAGGCGTTCCGGTTGTGATGCCACGGCAGGTCATGCCGGCCGTGGCTGTCGTACCATTGCAGCAGCTTGTCGGCGAAACGGTCGTGCATCAGTTGAACAGACCTTTCAGTTTGTCGCCGAGTTGCTCCTGAACCTTTTCTTTCACCTTTTCCTCCGCCTTGGCTTTTGCCTTGTCGACTTCCTCTCGGGCTTTTGCCTTGGCAGCGTTTTCCGCGATGGTTTTCAGAGTGTCCCGGAAGCGGGATCCGTCGAAAGAACACAGGCCGGCCGGGTCCTCGGCGAAGTTGCCCCGGCACTCTACAGGAATAACCGCGTTTTCCACGTATTCGGTGACACGGCAGGCCTCGTCCCTGTGGATCTCACCGACGATTCTCAGGCCCACTTCGTAATCCAGCTGGCTCTGGGCCATATCCACGGTACCGTTGCCCTCAAGGCGCATGCCGGCCAGTGCGGCGACCAGATCGGTGTTATTCAGAGTGTTGCCGTTGATGTCCAGGGTGCCACGCATGTCGTTGAACGGCGTGCTGGTGCCCCAGTCTGTGGTTGTCAGATCTTCCTGGTTGACCAGTGCGATGCCCTGGCAGGCCATGCGGGTCAGGTTCATGCGACGGAACTCGCCCTCTGCCAGGTTGAAGCTGATCTGGCCGTCAGCATTGCTGCGCAGTAACGAGATTCGGTTACCGGTGGTGGTGGCGTTCACTTTGAGGTTCGCACCGCCGCCGAGCATGTCTACCTCCGCAAGATCGGTGAGCAGGGGCAGGGTCTGAACGTTGGTAACGTCTGAAGCCACGGTCCATTTCGGGTTGTCGCTGCGGGCGTCGATGGTCACATTGGCGCCAAAGCTGCCTTTGTAAAGTTTGCCGCTGAACTCATCAATCTTGAGCAGGCCGTTTTTCGCGGTAGTGCTCGCCTTGATTTCGTTGATGGTCAGGTTGCTGACGATCAGCTGTCCGAGACCCAGATCAATATCCAGCAACAGGCTGCGAAGGGTCTCCAGGGGCAGCAGGTCGCCCTCCGGTCCAGTTGCCGCGGTTTCCTGGTTAGTAGGTGCTTCCTCGGCTTCCCCCTCTGCCTTGGGTGGCAGGTAGCGGTCGGCATTCAACTGGTCACCCTGAAGGTTGAAGACGATGCCCGAATCGGCCAGGTTGTAACTGCCAGAGCCATTGAACGTGGTGTCATCCAGTTTGATGGTCAGATTGGTGAGTTCCACCTTGCCCGCCGGACCGCCAATTCCGGTGGAGAATGCGATGGCTTCAAGCACGTCCGCATCGCTGGTTTCCACTGCAGGCTGGCCGAGGTTGTTCAGAAGGTCTTTCAGCGAGAACTCAGCGATGGAGATCTTGCCGCTCAGGGTTGGCTTGTTGCCGAATCCGGAGACATCCAGATCGGTAGACAGGTTCAGGTTGGCCAGGCTGGCGGTAAAGCCGCTCAGAGTGGCGGTTTCGTTTTCCAGATTCGCCCGGGCAGAGCCGCCAAGTTCAGCAGTGACCTCTTTGCCGCCGAACGGCTCGCCGGTCATGTCAAACACAGCATTCAGGCTGGATACGGCGAATTCGTCGAGCGCTTCGTTGGCAGCGAGGCGGGCGCTGATGCTGCCATCCACTTCAAACGTGGGCTGGGTAGTGGCAACCCGGAATCCGATTTCGAGCGGGAACTCGGAACCCAGGGTGATATTGCTGGCGTTAACGGTGAAGTTCTCCAGAGTGACCGATTGGCCGGTGCTCTTGTCCGTGTAGTGCACCTGGGCATTACTGATCTGAACGTTCTCAACGTTGAAGTTCAAGGGCTCGCCGCCGGCTCCTTCACCTTCCTGAGCCTGCTCATCCTGGGTGCCGGCTGATTCTTCCGTTGCCGCTCCGGCTGACTCCTCGGGCATGATTCTGGTCCAGTTGCCGTTGCCCTGTTCGTCCACTTCCAGCCGGGCGTCCAACCCGTCCAGCACGAAGGTGTTTACCCGTGGCGACATGGCAATAAGCGACCAGAAATCGATCTGGGCAACCAACTGCTCCAGGGCCACAAAGCGATCACCCTCCAGTGTGGCTTCTACGGAATTCAGCTCCAGACCGAGTGGAATAAAAGACCAGCCAATGTCGCCCTCAAGGATGAGGTCCAGGTTCGTTGCATCTTCAACGGCTTGTTCAATCTGAGGCTTATAGTCGTTGGGGTTGATCACGGCCATGGCGATGGCAACGGCAGCCACAGCAAGAACGATGAGTGCAACGATACCAATCAGCACATAACGGACGGCTTTCATGATTCAGGCTTCCTTCCTAATGTTGGGAGCTTGCAGTATTCGCGGCGAATACCGACGCCAATGACCCAAAGGATAACGCAGGGTTAACAAATTAACAGCGCAGGAGTATGACAATGCGGTAGTGTTGGGCCAAAATACACGTCCTTGATTTTCCGACTACATTGATACCTATAAACACAAGAAGGAGTTGGCCGTGGCTATTACCGTCTCTATTGAGCTGAACCGGGAGCTTGAGATTCCCGGAGGCTATGATGAAGTGTTTGATCTGCTGGCCGATGTGCCACGTTCAGCCAGTCACTTTCCCAAGGTTCACAAACTGACCGACCTCGGCGACAACACCTACCGCTGGGAAATGGAAAAAGTTGGTGTCGACAAGCACGCCATCCAGTCCGTTTACGCCTGCAAATACCATTCGGACAAAGACGCCGGAAGGATTACCTGGGAGCCGGTAAAAGGCGAAGGCAACGGCGTTGTAAGCGGTTCCTGGACCATTAAATCCAAGGGCGACAATGCCACGGCCGTGAAATTCCAGACCAGTGCAGAGTTGACGGTGCCCCTGCCAAGCCTGCTCAAGCTGGCAATAAGTCCGGTTATCAAACACGAGTTCAACAGTCTCGTGGACACCTACATGAACAACCTCAAAAAGGCTTTCTGACAAGACCCGGTCTGCTGAATAACCGCGTTTCGCTATCGCAGCGATTAAACCGGTTGTGGGACTCTGGCGGACATAAAAGGTATAATCGCCGGATAGAATTTTTCCGGCGTTATGCCGCTCAATTGTCACGGAGTCCCCATGGCCGAACGCAAGGCTCGGGTAGAAAGAAATACCCTTGAAACCCAGATCACCGTTGAGATTGATCTCGACGGTACCGGTAAATCCAGTTTCGACACCGGCGTGCCCTTTCTGGAGCACATGATGGATCAGATTGCCCGTCATGGCCTGGTTGATCTGAATATCGTTTCCAGGGGCGATCTGCACATCGATGACCACCACACCGTTGAAGACATCGGTATCACCCTTGGCCAGGCCTTCAAGCAGGCCGTTGGCGACAAAAAGGGTATCCGCCGTTATGGCCACGCCTATGTGCCGTTGGACGAGGCTCTTTCCCGTGTGGTTATCGATCTTTCCGGCCGCCCGGGCCTGATGATGGATGTGCCCTACACCCGTGGCGCCGTCGGCGGTTTTGACGTTGACCTGTTCGAGGAGTTCTTCCACGGCTTTGTGAACCACTCCATGGTGACCCTGCACATCGACAATCTGAAGGGCAAGAATACCCACCACCAGATTGAAACCGTGTTTAAAGCCTTTGGCCGTGCCCTGCGCATGGCGATCGAGATGGACGAGCGCATGGCCGGTATTACGCCGTCCACCAAAGGCTCGTTGTAAAAGGCTCGCTTTAACCGGTCAGTTGTGGCCGGTCAATCAAGGACACCGCAACAATCATGAAAACCGTTGCCATAATCGACTACGGCATGGGTAACCTTCACTCTGCCAAAAAAGCGGTGGAGCACGTTGCCCCGGACACCACCGTACTGGTCACCGACAACGCCCAGAAAATCCGTGAAGCCGACCGTGTCATCCTCCCAGGCGTTGGTGCCATTCGCGACTGCATGGCGGAAATGCATCGCCTTGGGGTGGTGGATCTGGTTCGTGAAGTCTCTCGGGACCGTCCGTTCCTTGGTATCTGCGTTGGCATGCAGGCCCTGATGTCCCGCAGTGAAGAGAACGGCGGCGTTGACTGCATCGGCCTGTTCCCCTCGGAAGTGCGTTATTTCGGTGACCACCTCACGGAAAACGGCGAGCGTCTGAAAGTGCCCCACATGGGCTGGAACCAGGTGCAGCAGACCATGGATCATCCCCTTTGGCAAAACATTCCCGAGGGTGACCGTTTCTACTTCGTGCACAGCTTCTACGCAGAAGCCGAGGGCAACGCTGATATGGCAGGCCGCACCCACTATGGGGTGGATCTTGCGGCAGCCGTCGCGCGAGACAATATTTTTGCAGTGCAATTCCATCCGGAGAAAAGTGCCCGGGCGGGATTGCAGCTGCTTGAGAATTTTACAAACTGGACTGGAAAATGCTGATAATTCCCGCGATCGATCTTAAAGACGGCAAATGCGTACGCCTTCGTCAGGGCCGTATGGATGACTCCACGGTGTTTGGTGACGATCCTGTCGATATGGCGACCCGCTGGGTGGAAGCAGGTGCCCGCCGCCTGCACCTGGTTGACCTTAACGGCGCCTTCGCCGGCGAGCCGGTCAACGGTGAAATCGTCCAGGCTATTGCCCGCAAATATCCGGATCTACCGATACAGATCGGTGGCGGCATCCGCTCGGCTGAAACCATCGAGGCCTATCTGAAGGCAGGCGTGCAGTGGGTCATCATCGGAACCAAGGCCGTTAAAGAGCCGGAATTTGTCACCGAGATGTGCAAGAAATTCCCCGGCCACATCATCGTGGGCCTCGACGCCAAAGACGGCCGTGTGGCCACCGATGGCTGGGCGGAAGTTTCGGAAGTGATGGCCACCGATCTGGCTAAGCGTTTTGCCACCGATGGCGTGGACGCCATCGTGTATACCGACATCAGCCGCGACGGCATGATGCAGGGCGTCAATGTTGAGGCCACTGCTGCGCTGGCGGAAGAGGGCGGAATACCTGTGATTGCCTCTGGCGGTGTCACCAACATGGACGACCTCAAGCGCCTGGCGACCGTGGCCGACAAGGGTATCCTGGGTGCCATCACGGGACGTGCCATTTATGAGGGCACGCTGGACGTGGCTGAAGCTCAGGCCTTCTGCGACGGCCTGAAGGGGTAAGGACGGCTTATGGCTCTGGCAAAACGCATCATTCCCTGCCTCGATGTCGACAAAGGCCGCGTGGTGAAAGGCGTCAACTTCGTTGATATCCGTGATGCCGGCGACCCGGTGGAGGTAGCCCGTCGCTACAACGAGCAGGGCGCCGACGAGATCACTTTCCTCGACATCACGGCCAGTCATGAAAGCCGTGACACCACCTACGAGACCGTCGAGCGAATGGCAGCGGAAGTCTTCATTCCGCTGACGGTGGGCGGCGGTGTGCGCACGGTGGATGACATCCGTAAGCTGCTGAATGCAGGTGCAGACAAGGTGTCGATCAACACTGCCGCTGTGTTCAACCCCGAGTTTGTGCGGGAAGCGGCCGAGCGCTTTGGTAGCCAGTGCATTGTGGTGGCCATTGATGCCAAGCGCGTCAGTGAAGAGGGTGAGGAGCCCCGCTGGGAGATCTTTACCCACGGTGGTCGCAAGCCCACGGGGCTGGATGCCGTTGAATGGGCGCGCAAGATGGTAGATATGGGCGCTGGTGAGTTACTGCTGACCAGCATGGACCGGGACGGCACCAAGATCGGCTTTGATCTGGGCCTGACCAAGGCCATCAGCGATGCGGTAATTGTGCCGGTGATTGCCTCAGGCGGCGTCGGAGAGCTCCAGCACCTTGCTGATGGCGTTACCCAGGGTGGTGCTGATGCTGTACTGGCGGCCTCTATCTTCCACTTTGGGCAGCACACCATTCCGGAAGCGAAGGCCTTTATGAAGGCCCAGGGTATAGAAGTCCGCGATTAATCCTTCTTTGCGAAAGCAGGTCGAATGGCCTGCTTTTCTCCCTCCGCAAACATCTCACGATTACCGTTACGCATTGCCCAAAGCCCACTGACGGTGGCTATGGCGATACCCTGCTCATCCAGTGTTGGCAGGTGCTTCTCCAGATAATCCACAGTGACCTTGTGAGGATGGCCAATGCCGATGGCACTGCCGTTTTCCCGGGCGCGCTTGATCAGCAGTTTGAACTGGCGGTCTACAAACTCTTCGGTTTGTTCGTGGTCGAGAAACACGTCCCGGGTCATGGTTGGAATCCGGTAGGCGGCAGCGACATCACCAGCAACGGATGAGGCAATGGTGCGGCTATCGATAAAGTATACCGGGTAGCGGAACAGTTCTTTCATGACCCAGTCCATGGGCTGCAGTTGCTGGGTCAGCAGGCTGCCCATGTGGTTGTTGACACCCTGCACATGGGGAATCGACTGCAACGCACGGCGAAGCGTGGTTACCATGCTTTGTTCGTCCATGTCCGGGGTCAGGCCGCCCGGGCCGAGGCCGTAATTGCGGGTGTTGGCCATGGGCGCGTGCAGCATGATTTCCTTGTGCTGCTTGTGGGCGAGCCGGGCAAGGCTGTCGGTGTGGCGCCGGTAGGGCAGGAAGGCCAGTGTAAGTGGCTGATCCAGGTTAGCCAGTCGCTCACCTTCAGCAAGGCTGTGGCCCATGTCATCGATGATGATGGCAATGGTTGGGGGCAGGGCCGTTCTTGTCGGCTCTGCCGACACCGCGCCGGCCGCAATGCAGAATGCCAGTGCCAGCAGAGTACGCGCTACTGTCACTGATCGCTTCCTTCTGCCTTGTCCTTCTTGTTCGGGTTCAGAATCCGGATGCCTTTAAGAAGGTTCAGTGCCGAACGCAGCTGGTAATCCCGGTCTGCGAGGGAGCCTGAATCGGCGTTTGCCTCGCTTTCGCCGTCCTTCTCCTGGCCTTCGTTCTGGCCTTCAAGGTGACCGCTCAGGTCCGCTTCGGTGAAGAAAGGTTTGCTGTCGAGTTCCTTCAGCTCCGCCGGGCGTACTACGATGTCCGGCTTGATTCCGGTTGCCTGGATGGAGCGGCCATCCGGTGTGTAATAGCGGGCGGTGGTCATCTTGATGGCATGGGTCTCATCCAGTGGAATCACCGTCTGGACACTGCCTTTGCCGAAGGATTGGGTGCCCATCACCACGGCCCGTTCATGGTCCTGGAGTGCACCGGCCAGGATTTCCGATGCCGAGGCGGAGCCGCCGTTGATCAGCACCACAATGGGCGTGCCTGCCATGATGTCGCCGGCCCTTGCGCTGAAGCGCAGGCGTGAGCTCTGGATACGGCCTTCGGTGTAGACGATAAGTCCTTCATCGAGGAGGGCATCGGCAGACTCCACGGCTGCCTGCAAGACGCCACCCGGGTTATTGCGAAGGTCGATGATGAGCCCGTCAAGGTCCTGCCCCAGTTCGTCTTCAAGGCCGTTGAGTGCATCCCTGAACTGTGAACCGGTATCCGCCTGGAATTGGGTAATGCGAACATAGCCGTAGCCATTCTCCAGCATGCGGGATTTCACGCTGGTGACCTTGATGATGTCGCGCTCCACTTCGATTTCAATGGGGCCGGTCTCGCCTTCCCTCATGATCGTCAGTGTCAGCACAGAGCCGGGTTTGCCCCTCATCAGTTTGACGGCTTCTTCCAGGCTCATGCCTTTGACCGGCTTTTCATCAAGCTTGATGATCAGGTCCCCGGCCTGGACGCCCGCTTTCTGGGCCGGCGTGTCGTCGATGGGCGCAATCACTTTTACGAAGCCGTTCTCCATGCCCACTTCAATGCCCAGCCCGCCGAATTCGCCGGAGGTGCTTTCTTCCAGTTCCTCGTAGTCCTTCGGTGCCAGGTAGGTGGAGTGTGGGTCAAGGTCCGACAGCATGCCTTTGATGGCGCTTTCGAGGAGTTTGCGATCGCTTACTTCCTCGACATAGGCGTCTTTGATGCGGCTGAATACCTCGGTGAACTTCCGAAGATCTTCCAACGGCAGCTGTTTCTCGGGATCCGGCAGGCTGATTTCCACCCGTTCGCCATTCTGGATGCCTTCGAGAAGCTGTTCGGTGGTGGTGTCTTCATCCTGGGCCCAGACCAGTCCGGAGGCGGTTGCGAAACAGGTAGCGAGCGCAATGCTGCGTAATGGAAAGGCGTTAAGTGTACTTCTGACCCGTTTCATTCACATATCCTGTTTTTATTCCGATAGTTGGACTGGATTCCCTGACTCCGGACAGTATGGCGTTAGCCGCGGCGTTTGTCAGCCCTCGACGAGTGCCTCAGTTCGCCAGCCACCGGCCCGGGTTGTCGGGCTTGCCATTGTGGCGAACCTCAAAATACAGAGCCGGGGAATCGGTGCCACCGGTACGGCCTGCCTGGGCGATGGGCTCACCTGCAACCACCCAGTCCCCGGGACTGGTGAACAGGCTGCTGCTGTGGCCGTACAGTGTCATGTAGCCGTCGCCATGATCAATGATGGTAATCAGGCCAAAACCCCGAAGCCAGTTGGCGAACACCACCCGACCGTAGTGTATTGCCCGAATTTCCGCTTCATCACCGGTGCCGATAAGAAGGCCGTTGCGTCGGAGTTTGCCATCGGCATAGCGTTCACCATAGCGGCTCAATACCTTGCCCTCCACTGGCCATGGCAGCTTGTTGCGCAGTGAAGCGAAGGGCTGGGATTCATTGGGTGAGGGGATGTTGTTGATTGCCTGCTGGACTTCTTCGAGCAGGTTTTCCAGCCGTTTGCGATCTGATTCCAGATCTTCCCGTTCGCTCAGGCGGTTCTGGATGTCGGCTTTGAGTGCTGCCAGGGTCTGCTGGCGTTTCTGTCTGGATTCGGTCAGTTCCTGCTGGCGTTTGGCGACGTTTTCCTCGGTTCTGGCCAGTTCGACCCGTGTCGATTGCACGGCAGCCTGAGTGTTTCTGAGCTCTTGCAGGCTTTTCCTGAACGCTTCCAGGCGGTTGACGGTGTCCTTGCTGAGGTATTCGTAATAGGTCATGGTCCGGGCGATCTTGTCCGGATCTATCTCATTGAGCAGGACTTTTACCGCCGGCGCGTCTCCTTCCATCCAGGCTGCGCGGATCTGCTTCTTGAGGCTCTCACGCTGGCGGTCGAGGGTTCGGGTGAGCTCCTGCGCCTCATTCTCCAGTTCCCGGAGTCTTTGCTGCTGCTGTTCGGCCTGCTGGCGCAGGGCTCGCCGCTCGCGGGTCAGGCGGCTGATATTCTTTTCGGTCGCGGCAAGCTGCCGCTCCAGGGAGGAGCGGTCTTCTTCGGCGTCCTCCAGCCAATCGTCGATGTCCTCAATGCGTTCCTTGAGTTCCTCGATCTGGGCCGGGGTAACATCCTGTTGGGCGAGTGCCGGCGCTGCACCCAGAAAAAGGGTGAGCGCCAGTAGTGCGGTGAGTCGCAAAGGTTGGTTCCGTTCCCGGATCAGCCGATCTCAACCAGGCTGTGCCCGGTCATCTCCTCTGGTTGCTCCAGCCCCATCAGGGTGAGCAGCGAAGGTGCCACATCGCTCAGGCTTCCGTCGTTCTTCAGCTCAACCTTGCGATGGCCGGTGTATACCAGTGGCACTGGCCCGATTGTATGGGCGGTGTGGACCTGACCGGAGTTGGGGTCGGTCATCTGCTCGCAGTTGCCGTGGTCGGCGGTAATCAGTGCTTCGCCGCCAACTTCATCCAGAGCTTCGACAACACGCTTTACACATTCGTCCAGGCATTCGGCTGCTTTGATGGCCGCATCCAGCTTGCCGGTGTGGCCAACCATGTCGCCATTGGCGTAGTTGCAGACCACCAGATCGTATTTGCCGCTTTTGATGGCCTCTACCAGCTTGTCCGTAACTTCCGGCGCGCTCATCTCCGGCTGCAGGTCGTAGGTGGCCACTTTGGGGGACGGCACCAGGATCCGGTCCTCGCCTTCGAACGGCGTTTCCAGGCCGCCATTGAAGAAGAAGGTTACGTGGGCGTATTTTTCAGTTTCGGCAATTCGCAGCTGGGTCTTTCCCTGCTTCGCCATATACTCGCCAAGGCCATTGGTAAGCTGCTCCGGCGGGTAGGCGCAGGACGTTTTGATGTCGGCCGCGTACTCGGTCAACATGACAAAATCGGCCAGTTCCGGGTGCTTCTTGCGTTCGAAACCGTCAAAGTCCTTTTCCACGAAGGTGCGGGTCATCTCCCGGGCGCGGTCGGCACGGAAGTTCATGAACAGCACCGTGTCGCCATCGTTGATGGTGCCTTCCGGCTCGCCCGCGGCGTGGATGCGGGTAGGTGCTACGAATTCGTCGTTTTCCCCGCGCTCGTAGGCCTGTTCCAGCCCGGATACCGGATCGGCTGCGACGAACTCTGCGGTTCCCTGGGTCATCAGGTTATAGGCGGCTTCCACCCGGTCCCAGCGGTTGTCACGGTCCATGGCATAGTAACGACCGACAATCGACGCAACCCGGCCAACACCCAGGCTCTTGAGTTTCGCGGCCGCTTTCTCCAGTGACGGTTTGGCGCTGCGAGGCGGCATATCGCGGCCATCAAGGAAGGCATGGATATAGACTTCCTTCGCGCCGCGGGCAGCAGCCAGCTCCGCGGCCGCAATAATGTGGTCCTCGTGGCTGTGCACACCACCGGGAGACATCAGTCCCATGAGATGGACGGCGCGGCCGCTCTGAACGGCTTTGTCGATAGCGGAGCAGAGAACCTCATTCTTCTGGAAAGTGCCTTCCTCCAGGTCCTTGTCGATACGAGTCAGGCTTTGATAGACCACGCGCCCTGCGCCCAGGTTCATATGGCCAACTTCCGAGTTACCCATTTGCCCCTGCGGCAGCCCGACAAACATCCCTGACGTGTTGATGAGGGTTCTGGGCTGGCTCTGCCAGAGTTGATCCCAGAACGGGGTGCTGGCGTTGCTGATGGCATTGTCTTCAGCCGGGTCACGGTGGCCCCAGCCGTCCAGGATAATCAGTGCAGTCGGCTTGCGCATTGCAGTCATCATTCGGTCCGGAAGTGAAATGTTAGTAAATTTACTAAAACAAAAATCGAGTCTATCTATTTTCGCATTTACTGGCCAGTTTCGTCACCTTCTGTCCGGGGAGCAGGCTGTGTATAATCGCGCCAAACTCATCATCAGGGTAAATTCATGGACCGGTTGTTTGAATTTGTCGTTAACCACTACATTCTTGTGTCGCTGTTCGTGGCATTTCTGGTCGCCATTCTTATTCTGGAGTCCCGTCGTGGCGGTGCCAAGATCTCGGCCCAGGGCGCGGTCAATCTGATCAACAAGGATGAAGCCGTTGTAGTGGACATCCGGGACCGTAAGGAGTTTGGTGAGGGGCGTATTACCGGCTCTATCAACATTCCCCTGAACAGTCTCAAGAGTCGCGTTGGCGAGCTGAGCAAGTTCAAGGACAAGCAGATTATCGTTGCCGACAAAATGGGCCAGCATTCCGCCATGGCGGTCAAGCAGCTGAACGCGGAAGGCTTCAGCAATGTGGTTCGCCTGAACGGTGGTGTGGCGGACTGGAAGGCAAGCAACCTTCCGCTCGTGAAGAAATAGGTTGGCCCTTGATCTGAAGATCATTCTGCCGCACTGTTTCACATTAGCCGGCCCGGCCTGAACGTAAAATGTCCCGGCAGCAAGCTCTAGAGCATCCCATAACAACGGGCCCCGAGCCCACGATTGAGAACGAAAGGACCGAAAATGGCTGAGAATCAGCAAGCCGCAGCAGGCAGTGACAACCAGAACCAACCCCAGTTTGCCCTTCAGCGCATCTATGTGAAGGACCTGTCTTTCGAATCGCCCAACTCTCCAACTGTGTTTCAGGAGCAGTGGAAGCCGCAGGTTAACCTGGATCTGAATACCTCCCACAACAAAGTCAGCGACAACCAGTACGAGGTTGTGCTTTCCCTGACCGTTACCGCGAAAGTGGGTGAGAAGGTGGCTTACATCGTCGAGATCCAGCAGGGCGGTGTGTTCCTGGTTCAGGGCATCGAAGGCCAGCAGTTGGGCCAGATGCTGGGCGCCTACTGCCCGACTATCCTGTTCCCCTACGCTCGCGAAGCCATCGACGGCATTGTGAACAAGGGCAGCTTCCCGGCCCTGATGTTGGCGCCGGTGAATTTCGATGCCATCTATGCCCAGGCGCTCAAGCGCAAGCAGGAAGAAGCTGCGGGCGAGGCAAACGAAGAGCAGCAGACTCACTGATCTGCGGCAGATGAAAAAGAAATAGAAAAACCGGCTCCGGCCGGTTTTTTTTGTGCCTATACAAAAATTCCAGTCCAGGCATTGATATAAATCTAAAATCAAACGATAATCGTTCGCATTAAATTGTGAGTCGTTTGGTTGATCTATGCATTTTCGAAAATCATATCCCTCTCTGTCCTGCCTTTCCCTGGTTGCCATGGTCTCTACGGCAACGCTTGCCGACAACCGGTCGGCCGGTTACCTGAATGAGCTTGTTGTTACCGGAACCCGCACGGAGCGTCAGTTGCTGGATACTCCAGTTCGAACCGAAGTGGTTACTGCCGAAGAGATTGAGAAAACCCACGCTCGCAATCTGAAAGAGGCTCTGGAGAACGTTCCGGGTTTGCAGCTTCGGGAAATCCACGGCAAGCCCGGTTATGAGGTCTGGCTCCAGGGCGTTGAATCCGATCGGGTGCTGGTTCTGATTGACGGTTTGCCGATGACAGCCACAACCGGGTCGACTGTCGATGTCAGCCAGTTGTCCGTGCTCGATATCGAGCGGGTGGAAGTGGTCAAGGGCGCCGTCTCTGCCCAGTATGGCAGTTCTGGTATCGGTGGCGTGGTGAATGTTATCACTCGGCCGCCAGCGCCGGGGCTCTCCGGTCAGTTCACCACCGATGCAGGCACCTATGGTGACCAGAATCCCTCGGGCGATGAAGCCGACCCCGCCCGATATTCGGCCCGAGCCACGGTCCAGGGGGGGAGCGAAGAATTCGCCCTGCGGTTGTCCGCGTCACACCAACATTCCGATGGCATCGACCCGGAGCCGGATACCTGGGCAAGGCCCGGCGATGAATACGATCGTACCGATCTCAGTTTCCGCACCGACTGGTCTCCGAACGAAGATCATCGCCTCAGCGCCGCAGTGGCACGATTCGAGGAGGAGTCCGGATCCCGTTTCACCGAACAGAACCCGCCTTTTGTTATCAATCAGGGTAAGGATGAAACGGTTACCCGTACGCGCTATACCCTCTCCGGAGATCATGGCCGCAACTCTGATCTGAGAGCGGGCTGGTCCGCCGTCCAGGAGATCCTCAACGACGATACCTTGAAGTACACCGGCAGCGGAGTCTTTGATGACCGTCGTGCCGAATCTACGTTATCCCGTTTTTCGGCCCATCTGGGCAAGCCAGTGGGGCTCAGTCATCACCTGCAGGGTGGCGTCGATTTCAACCGTGAAACGCTCGATCAGACCAAGGACGGTGCTTCCGAGCTCGGTGCAGAACCTCGCCGACAGCGTGAAAGCCAGGAAGCCTGGGTGCAGGACACCTGGATGCCCAATGAACATCTTGAGCTAGTGCCTGGCGTCCGGTTCCAGAATGACTCCGACTTCGGAACTCACACAGCACCCAAGATTAATGCACGCTACGACTTGGTCCGAACCGATTCACTGACGGGCTTCCTGCGTGGTGGTGTTGGCGCCGGATACCGTGTGCCGAATCTGAAGGAAAGGTACTTCACCTTTGATCACAGCCAGCTTGGCTACGTCGTGCAGGGGACTCCAGGGCTGCAACCGGAGGAATCCATCAGCTATCAGTTTGGGGGCGGGCTGTCCTGGAACCGGTCTGCATGGCTGGAAGCGAACGCCTTCTTGAACGACATCGAGCAATTGATCCAGACCTCACCGGATACTGAGGCCACCCAGGCGCGGAACGACGGCGTTCAGGTTTTCTCCTATGAAAACCTTGCCGAGGCAAGGACCTGGGGGTTCGAGACCACTGCCGGCTGGGAGCCTTCCGAGCACTGGCGGCTCACCGCTGGCTACACCCTGACCCGAACGGAGGAATTGGCGACAGGCAATGAGCTTAATCGCCGGCCAAGGCATCAGGCGCGTCTCGGACTGGATGGTCCGCTCGGGGTAACCGGCCTGTCCTGGAGTGCGCGGCTTAAGTACCAGAGCGAGGAGTTTGTGGATGCTGCTGCGGGAACCGAATCCCCGGGCTATACCACAGCCGACCTGAAGCTGAATTACCAGATTTCCAACCAGTTTCGGCTGTTTGCCGGTGCCGACAACATCACCGACGAGCAGCGCGACTTTTCCAATGCCAGTGAAGATTTCAGACCGGTTGCCGGGCGGTTCCTCTACGCCGGGCTAACGGTTTCCTTTGGCGAATAATGCCTGACCACCAAAAAACGATAGGAAGGAGATATCCATGGATCTTTTCGATACCAGACCCCCGGCCATTGTGCTGGCCGCCCTGGCTTTGACGGCCTGTGGCGGAGGCAGTGACAACTCCATTGCACAGGACGACGCGGATGATGTCAGCAGTTTTTCCGAGCAGTTGATGCCAGCGGCTACGGAGACGGTCTATCTGAATCTGGAAACTGGAGCGATGGTGGAAGAAGGCGATAACTGGCACATCGCTGCCAGCCGGTTGAGCTTCAAAGTAAACAGCGGTGCGTCGGGAACCGGCCGTGTTGGTGGTGCCCTGGCCATCGCCCAGGACGATTTCTACGACGGTAACGGGGATCCCGACCCGAACGTATTCACCAACGCCACCGCCAACTCCGAGCAGGAGCATTTGCTGGGCATCCTCGAGGAACCGGCAAACTGGCAAGAGGATGCCTTCGCCAGCGCGTTCGGGGCGTCCGACGCCTGGTCCCAGTACGATTTCGCCACCGGGGTCATCTCCGAACAGTCGGACGTTGGCTATCTGGTGCGATCCGCCGAGGGCGACAGCTTCGCCCGGATGCGGGTTGTCGACTTCAACTTCCCGACCCGCGAGGGGCAGGGCATTGAGGATTTCACATTGGAGTTTGATGTGCAGGCCTCCGGTGCGTCGCAATTCAGTGCCACACCTGTCACATTCACGCCGCCCGCAGGCTACGACGGCGGCGATGCGTGCTTCGATTTCGATTCGGCCACTGTTGTTGATTGCGCGACCAGCGACCTCTGGGATGTCCAGGTCGGTTTCTCCGGACGCGACTGGTACCTGAAATCCAACAGCGGCGTGTCCGGCAACGGCAGTGGCGGCGCCTCTGATCCGATGACCTGGACCGAGCTTGCAGCCAATGACAGCGATCCAGGGGTTCCCCAGCTTTACAACACGGACTCAACCGGCGGGGTATTCACTGATAACACCTGGTACGCCTACAACCTGACCGATCAGCACAAGATCTGGCCAAACTTCCGGACCTTCCTGATCAAGGCGGATATCGATGATTCGGAGTCCATGGTCTGGGCGCTGCAGATTGTCGGTTACTACGACCAGAACGGAACCAGCGGCCAGCCGACCGTGCGCTGGCTGCCGGTTGAACTTCAGCAGGCGCAGGAGTAACCCCATGCAACAGACAGCGATGGCAACAGGCACGGCAACCGGGTCGCTCGCAGCGCGCTGGCGAACACTGCAAGAAGCAGAGCCAAACATGAGGATCCGCCAGATGGCGGACAAGCTGGGCGTCAGCGAGATGGAGCTGGTTCGGCTGCGTGGCGGCGATGCACTGATTCCTCTCAAGGACAACTTCGGGGAACTTCTAAAGGCCCTTGAGAGCGTCGGGCCGGTCATGATACTGAGCCGTAACAACGAGGTGGTTCATGAGGTTACCGGCACCTTCAAGGATTTCACCAGTGGCAGGTCCGGGGCCATGGGGCTGGCCGTCGGCGAGATCGATATCCGGGTCTTTTTTAAACACTGGGCCTATGGCTACCAGGTGCAGGAACAGGTTCGTTCCGGGTCAAGGGAGAGTCTGCAGTTCTTTGATCATTACGGCGCTGCGGTCCACAAGATCTACCGGGTTGCCGATACGGATGGCGAGGCATGGGAGCGTCTGGTCCATTCTTTCGCCGATCAAGAGCTGAGGCCGTTCAAGTCTCAGGGCACGCGCCCGGTTCCTCAACGGGTAGCGCCAGAAGCCGTCAACACAGAGGTTCTCCGAGAGGGCTGGCGGGAACTCAAGGATGTCCATCATTTTGGTGCGCTTTTGAAACGGGCGGGTACAGATCGTTTGACGGCGCTGGAACTCCTGAGAGGCGAATGGGCGACCGAGCTTGAGCGTACCGATGGCGACGTGCTGGACCGGCTACTGGAGCTGCTTCGGGATAATCAGTGCCCGGCGATGTTCTTCGTCGGCAATCCCGGCATCGTGCAGATATTCACGGGCAAGGTGGCCAATCTGCGCCGTACTGGTCCCTGGATGAACGTTCTTGACAGCGGCTTCAACCTCCATGCCAACACCGAAGCAATCCGGCGCTGGTGGCTGGTCCGCCGCCCCTCTGCAGACGGGATTATCACCTCAGTAGAGGCCTTTAACGCCGACGGTGAGCTGGTATTGACCGTGTTTGGTGAGCGCAAGCCCGGCATTCCGGAATCCGAACTCTGGCGGGAGCAGGCGGCGACCCTGGAGGCTTTGTCATGATATCGAGGGTTATTGGGTGGCTCCTGTTGGCTACTGCAATCGCGTCTTCCGCCCAGGCGGGGGATTCGCCGCGGGTTGTGACGGCTGACGGAGCAATTACCGAGATTGTGTACCGACTGGGCCTGGAGTCATTGCTGGTAGGCGTGGACACCACCAGCGGTTATCCGGAACAGACCGACTCGCTGCCCAAAATTGGCTACCTGCGGGCGTTACCTTTTGAAGGGGTGCTCGCACTCAAGCCGGATCTGCTGATTACCTCCGAGCAGGCCGCTCCGGAAGAAAACCTGGAGCGACTGGCCAGGGCGGGTGTTCAGGTCGAGAAACTGTCGTCGGCAAGAACACCGGATGCTGCGTTGGAGCGCATTGTTAACGTGGGTGAATTGCTGGGCCAACAGGAGCGGGCACAGACCCTGGCCTCCGAGCTCCGGTTGCAGATCAACCGTATCCAGCAGGCATCGCAATCCCGGGGAAGTCGGCCGAAGGTGCTGTTCATTCTTGCAGCTGGCAATCACTCGGTGATGCTGGCGGGCGAAGAAACCGCTGCATCAGCACTGCTGGATACCGTTGGCGCGGACAATGCGGTGTCCGGCCTGAAGGGCTACAAGCCGGTCAATCGGGAGGCCGTTCTGGCTTCCCGACCGGATGCCATTGTGATTGCTGAATCCACGCCGGGGCAGTTCATGATCGATTCCTGGCCGGAGGTGGAGCATCTCGATGCCTGGCAGAGCGGTCGCCGGCTGGTGGCGGACGGCATGATGCTGCTGGGTTTTGGCCCGAGGCTGCCTGACGCCATGGCCGCAGTGAACAGCGTATTGCCTGACCCATCGCAAGTGGCAGCCAATGATTCGTGATGCCGCGGGGCGCTTCGGTTTTGCGCCATCACTGGTGGTCGCGTTACTGGCCGCCGCGCTTGTTGCTCTGGTGTCTATTACCAGTGGCGCTTACCCGCTGGCATTGGGGGATATCCTGAGTGTCATCAGCGGCCGGGAAGCGAGCGATCCGGTGGCGTCCATGGTGCTGCTGGAAGTGAGAATGCCGAGATTCCTGCTCGGCTTTCTGGTTGGAGCAGTGCTGGCCGTCTCGGGAGCCCTGCTGCAGGGACTGTTTCGCAACCCTCTGGCCGACCCAGGGCTGATCGGGGTATCCGCCGGCGCTTCACTGGCGGCCATTGCGGTGATCGTGCTGGGTAATACCTGGCTGGGTGGCTGGTTGGCCATGACCGGTGAGTGGGCTTTGCCCATTGCCGCCCTTCTTGGCGGCAGTGGCACGGTTCTGCTGGCCTGGCGCGTTGCCAACAAGTCGGGACAAACAGCGGTAGCAACCCTTTTGCTCGCCGGCATTGCGATTAACGCCATAGCTGGCGCGGCCACAGGGTTGCTGACGTTTTATGCCAACGACGAAGAGCTGCGTTCGCTGACCTTCTGGACCATGGGCAGTCTCGGCCACGCCGGCTGGGATGATCTGCTGGTGGGCGCTCCGTTCATGCTGTTGGCATTATTGGCCGCCCCCTGGCTGGCCCGTCCGCTGGATGCGTTTCTGCTGGGAGAATCCGTCGTCGGGCACCTGGGCTATCGCTCCGATACCGTCAAGAAAGCCGCGATCCTGGTGGTTGGCCTGGGTGTGGGAGCTGCTGTTGCGGTCAGTGGACTGATCGGGTTTGTCGGCCTGGTGGTGCCTCACCTCGTACGCCAGCTACTTGGCGCCAGTCACCGGGTGGTGTTACCCCTCAGTGCCCTTGTGGGCGGCACCCTTCTGGTGGCCGCGGATTCCCTGGCAAGGGTGGTGGTAGCACCGGCGGAACTGCCCATAGGCCTGATGATGGCGCTGATCGGCGGTCCCTTCTTCCTTGCGCTGCTTTTGAGAACAAAGGTGATCTGATGGTTCTTTGCATTAACAACGTCAGTGTCTCTCTCCAGCGTTCCCGGATTGTCCATGGCATTGATTGCCACCTCGAAGCAGGAGAAGTGTTGATGCTCCTGGGCCCGAACGGTGCTGGCAAGTCGACTCTGCTCAGGGCGATCAGTGGTGATCTTCCCTATGGCGGCAGTGTGACGCTTTCCGGCCAGGAGCTCGGGCAATGGCGCCCGGAGCGGCTGGCCCGTCAGCGCGCGGTCATGCCCCAGCGGGTGGAGGTTAATTTCCCGTTGACGGTGGAGGAGGTGGTACAGCTGGGTCGCCCCGGGGCCGCCCGGCGTGGCAGTGATCCGGCGGTGGAGCGGTTGCTGAACGAACTGGATATTGCTCACCTGAAGCATCGGCTCGTCCCGGGCCTGTCCGGAGGTGAGCAGCAGCGGTTGCAGCTGGCACGGGTGCTGGCCCAGATCATCGACAGCCCGGGCGACCGGTTGTTGTTGCTGGACGAATGCACCTCCGCCCTGGACCCGGCTCATCAGCAATTGGTGCTGGATCTGGTCCGACGTCTGGCCAAAGAAGAGGGTGTGGCGGTTCTGGCGGTTGTCCACGATCTGAATCTGGCGGCCCAGTTTGCAGATCGGCTGCTGTTGATGAAGGCGGGCCATCTTGTTCAGGAGGGCTCTGCGTGGGAAGTGCTCACGCCTGACCTGCTTGAAACGGTTTACGGCTTTGCCGCACGGGTTGTGGAGCTTGAGGAGGGCTACCCGATGGTGGTGCCACGGCGCAGCGGGCTCTCGGGCACCTACACCGCGCCCTGGAATCCCAGTTGCCGCCAGGCCTCGTAAACCACCAGGGCCGCGGTGTTGGAAAGGTTCAGGCTGCGGCTCTCCGGCTGCATGGGAACCCGCAGGCGATGCTCGGGCTGCAGGCCTTCGCGAACCTCAGCAGGGAGGCCACGGGTTTCCGGGCCGAACATCAGGTAGTCGCCTTCCTGATACTGCACCTGATGGTAGTGAGTGCTGCCTTTGGTGGTCAGGCCGAACAGGCGTTGCGGTTGCTCGCTGGCGAGAAAGTCCCGGTAATTCCGGTGAATCCTTACCGACGCGTATTCGCTGTAATCCAGCCCGGCCCGCCGCATCTGCTTGTCTTCCAGGTTAAAACCCAGCGGTTCAATCAGATGCAGCTGACAACCGGTGTTGGCGCACAGCCGGATAATATTGCCGGTATTCGGCGGTATCTCCGGCTCGTACAGGACCACGTGGAGCATGAAGCTTAGCGCTCGACAGCCAGGGCAACGCCCATGCCGCCACCGATGCACAGTGTGGCCAGACCCTTGTGAGCGTCGCGGCGAACCATTTCATGCAGCAGGGAGACCAGGATACGACAGCCGGAGGCGCCGATGGGATGGCCCAGGGCAATGGCGCCGCCATTCACGTTTACCTTGCTGGTATCCCAGCCCATGTCGCGATTGACAGAAATGGCCTGGGCGGCAAAGGCTTCGTTGGCTTCCACCAGGTCCAGGTCATCCACGCTCCAGCCTGCGAGTTTCAGGCAGCGCTGGCTGGCAGGGATCGGGCCGGTGCCCATGATGGTCGGGTCCACGCCGGCGTTGGCATGGGCCTTGATGGTGGCAATCGGAGTCAGTCCCAGCTCTTTTGCCTTTTCGGCACTGCAGACCATCACGGCGGCGGCGCCATCGTTCAGGGAGGAGGCGTTGCCGGCGGTCACCGTGCCGTCCTTCTTGAACGCTGCACGCAGGTTACCCAGGCTCTCGGCGGTCACGCCATCGCGCGGCCCTTCATCGCGGTCGACCACGATCGGGTCACCTTTGCGCTGGGGGATGGAGACCGGAACAATCTGGCCATCGAAGTAGCCGGCATTGCGGGCTGCTGCGGCTTTCTGCTGGGACGCCGCAGCAAACTCGTCCTGTTCGTCACGGCTGATACCGTATTTCTCGACGATGTTCTCGGCGGTAATGCCCATATGGTAATCGTTGAAGGCATCCCAAAGGCCGTCCTTGATCATGGTATCCACCATGGACCAGTTGCCCATACGCTGGCCGTTGCGGCTGTTAGGCAACACGTGCGGCGCCTGGCTCATGCTTTCCTGGCCGCCGGCAATCATCAGTTCGGCGTCGCCGCAGCGAATCGCCTGTACCGCCATATGCACGGCCTTCAGGCCGGAACCGCAGACCTTGTTGATGGTCATTGCGGGTACGGAGGCAGGAATGCCGGCGTTGATGGCAGACTGGCGAGCGGGGTTCTGGCCGCAACCGGCGGTCAGCACCTGGCCGAGCACCACTTCGTTGATCTGGTCGCCGGCGACGCCGGTTTCTTCAAGGATTGCCTTGATCACAGCGGTTCCCAGCTGGTCTGCGCTCAGGCTGGAGAGACCTCCGCCAAAGGTTCCGATAGCAGTACGGCGGGCGGCAACAATAACGACATCACGCATGGGAAATCTCCGGATCAGAGGCACGCGGGGAATCAGGTCCGGCGCGTGCAGGATTGAAATCTGCCGGCATTGTATCCGGAAAGCTTCGCCCGGCCAAAGTGGGCAGCCTTGGAGGCCACTGTCTGGATTACATGTTCAGGCTTCGGCCACCATCCACGGCGATAACCTGACCGGTGATGAAAGGCGCATCGCAGACCAGGAATGCGATGGTATGGGCAATATCATCAGGATTCCCTGTGCGGGCCAGTGGGGTCTTCTGGAGAATCGCCTGCTGCGCGGTCTCGTCCATTTCGGCCTCGCCCTCGGGCCAGAGGATTGCGCCCGGTGATACACCGTTCACCCGCACGTCCGGTGCCAGGTCTTTCGCCCAGGAGCGTGTCAGGGCGGCGAGGCCGGCTTTACTGGCGCAGTAAAGTGGATGGTCATCGATGGGTCTTTCACTGTAAATATCGATCAGATTTACCACGCTGCCGCGGTTTCGCCGAAGTTCGGCCAGGCATTCCTGAAGCAGGAAAAACGGGGCCCTGAGGTTGGTGTTCAGGATGGTGTCCCAGTCGTCTTCGGAGGTGTCCGCAGTCGGGGTGGGGCAAAACACCGACGCATTGTTAACCAGTGCATCCAGTCGGCCCCAGTGTGCGATGGCATCACCGGCCAATCTTTTCACGCCGGCTGTATGGCTGAGATCCGCCTGAAGGGCGCAGGCAGAGTCGGGCCGTTGCCGGTTCAGTTGCTCAATCAGTGACCTCGCCTGCTCTTCTCGGCTCCGGTAGTGAATCACCAGGTTCCAGCCTCTTTCGTGAAGTGTCCGGGCCGTCTGTGCGCCAAGACGGTGGGCTGCGCCGGTGACCAGGGCAACGGGTGTTGTGGACGGCATGGTGACTCCTCAGTGGTTGGTCGGGGCGATGGCATCGCCGATACGTTTCAAGCGTTCGGTTCGGATTGCGCTGCCCAGCTCCTTGCCTTTGTAGCCCCGGGCGAGGAGAGTTTTTGGGTCAACACCGGTAGCGGCCCCAGAGGCGGTTCGAAGCAGGTTCAGTGGGCCCGACTCGCCGGGAAGGGCGCATTCGAGCACGTTCATCAGTTGCGAAAAGCGCTCCGGGCGGCGCCAGAAGTCCGCCTGGTCCAGCAGGTCCAGCAAGGCTTCGGCTTCAGGGTGCTCAGCATCGATGTTCCTGATTTGTGGCTTGAAGGCTGTAACCAGTCGCGCCAGGTTCTGGCAATCATTGGGGGCTTTCAGTGCCTTGGCCCGTGCCACGGCTGCAGAGTCATCCAGGGGGGACAGCAGGGCGGCAAAGCGTTCTTCCGTCTGGGCGTCAGATTGGTTCTGGACACAGCCAAGCGCCGCGATCGCAAGTTGAAACACCTTTTCGGGTGCCAGTTCCGGAATGAGTACCTCCAGGGCCCCGCAGTCCCGGAGAACGTCGAAAAAGGCCCGGGGCGCCTTTTCATGCAGTGCCCGCTGAAATTCCTGCCAGACCCGTTCCGGAACCAGGTGATCCACTTCTCCGCTAGCCACCATTTGCTTCATCAGGCCCATGGTCTGATCGCACACGCTGAATCCAAGTGGCTGAAAGCGGGCTGCGAACCGGGCGGTGCGAAGAATTCTCAGGGGGTCTTCGGCGAAGGCTTCCGAGACATGGCGGAGCTTGCGATCTTTTATATCGCTTCGGCCCTTGAAGGGGTCCACCAAGGCGCCGTCTTCGGTTTTGGCTATCGCATTGATGGTCAGGTCCCGTCGCCGCAAGTCCTGCTCGAGGGTGACATCCGGTGCGCTATAAACAGTAAAACCGTGGTAGCCGCGCCCCTCTTTGCGCTCGGTGCGAGCCAGGGCATATTCTTCCCGGGTGCGGGGGTGCAGAAAGACCGGAAAGTCCGCGCCCACCTGTTTGAACCCCTTGGCAAGCATTTCCTTTGGTGTCGCGCCGACCACCACCCAGTCCCGGTCCTTGACCTCAAGGCCCAGTAATTCGTCACGAACGGCACCGCCAACCAGATAGGCCTGCATGGAATGTCTGATTCCTTTCGGGGGAGTGTGTCGGTGGATTATCCGGTTCCAGGGCAGGGCAGGCAAACCTGTAACACGACAGGCCATAAAAAAGCCCGCCCGTGATAGCCATGGGCGGGCTTTAATCGGAAGTTGGAGGCAGATCAAACCTTCATCTGCTTCCTCTTTCAGTTTTTGATCAGAACGCGGTGCCAAGCTCCAGGGATGCGCCCACATCCGCATCGCTGTAGAGGGCGCCGAGATCAAGGCGGACGCCAACAATGTTCAGGCCAAGACCGGCGGTGAACTGGGTTTTCTCTTCAATGCCGTCGTTGTCATCGTTGCTGGCCAGGTTGTGGCGAACGCCAACCCGAAGCTGCGCGTAACGGAAGGCATCGAATTCGGCGCCCAGGGCTGCCCACTGGGTGTCGTCCTCGAAGCCAAAGGCTTCCTTCTTGGTCAGGTCAATTTCTGCAGTAACAACATGGTACTCGCTCTTATGAGCAATGCCGGCTGTAACCATCGGGTCGAGCTTCAGTGTACGAACTTCTTCTCCCAGCAGAGGCCGGCTGGCAGCAGAGTCCAGTTCCATGGGGATCAGGTTTTTAACAACAATACCTGTGTTCCACTGATTGGAGTCACCGAAGCTGTAGGCTGCACCAACGTCCACGTTGAACCCACTCTTTTCGGTCTGATACTGGTCGTCATCGAATTCGTCATCTTCGAAACCGGAAACCGACTCGGTGTACTGGAACGTGCGCAGTTCAACGTATTTCGGTGAAAGGCCCAGCTGGAAGCTGTTGCCATTCTGCAGCTCAAAGGAGCGGGCAAAGCTGATGCCCACTTCCCCGACGGCGGATGCAAGTATCTGTCCCTGCGATGTCAGATCCAGGTTGCCATTCGTGCTGATCTGGTCGACGGCATCTTGCACATCCTGGGCCGTTGCGGCAGTAGCAATGTTGTCGAGGGCGGTAATATCCTGGTTAGAGACATCACCACGAACCGTCGCCGTCAGATTACCATTGGTGAATACGCCAACAGAAAGGGATTGTCCGGGCACAGCCAGAGCCAATCCAAGACCTGCGTTCACTCTCATGGTATCCCTGTCGAATTCGGTCAGGCGATTGCTGAGGTCCGCCGCTCCAGCCTGTATAGCGTCCGGGTTGTCGTTATTCGGATCAAAGCCGGAAACGAGCGATTCCAGATCCGTGATCACATCCTGAATGTCGTCTACCTGATCAACTGTTTCTTCTTCATCGGCTGCCCGGGCGTTCACCGAGGGCAGCATCAGCCCGAAATCATCCTGCCAGCTGTGGTGATCCGCAGCAATCATTGCCGGGTTGTCCGAGGGCGCTGTAGAAGGTGTTGCAACCGCCACCCCTGTGCCGCCCATGGCGAAAGAGCGCGCAGACATAAAAGACTGGGGGCTGGCCAGTGTTGATGAGGTGGCAATGGATAGGCCGATGGCCACAGAAAGTTTGGTCAGACGATGTCCGGTCATGAAGAATCCTGTCGTGTAAAAAAGCAAAATAGATATGACGTACTAGAAAGGTTAATGCAGAACGTTTTCCAGCACATGACGCATGGGGTAACGGTTTGTTTTTGATGTGTAAACGGAGGCAGTTTTTTGCCGCTTGGGGATTGCAGAATGAGAGGAACGGACGTTGTTAATCGAAATATCAGTGGTTTAGAAAAACTGGCGTAATTTTTTCATGGTCAAGCGGAAATGATGTTTTCTGGAGACACGCAATGAATCTTCGCTGGATACTCATGCCTCTGTTGGCGACAACGGTTGCAGCCTGTGCGCCGATTGGCAGCCACCAGGGGGATAACGGCAGCCAGCCCCGCCAGGATACGATGCTTGAGCCGATAACGGTGCGGGTGAGCGGTCTGGGGACCTATGAGGATGTTGCGGCCGACCGTTCGGATACCCGCAAACGCCTGATGGCCCGGCGAGCGTCCCAGCTGGATGCATACCGCAATCTCGTGGAACGCGTATACGGTACCGTCGTATACGGCAGTTCCACCGTGAACGATTTTGTCTTGCGCAATGATATGTTCAGAACCTACGTCGACAGTTACATTCGGGGAGCGAAGCTGGTCGCCGTGAACGAGCACAGCGACGGCGTGTTCGAGACCGTGATGGAACTGAAACTTGAGCCCCGTTTCCGGGCCTGTGTCGCCGAGGTGGCTGATGATCAGGTGCAGGATCTCTGCCCGATCCCCATGCCGCAGGAGAATGACAGCGTGGGCGATGTGCAGAGCAAGGGCGTGGATTCCCTGTATTACCTTGATTGATCGAGAGTACTGAAAGCTATGAAACGCTTGCTGTCACTGGCTGTATTCGGGATTCTCGCCCTTGTTCCGGTCTCGGGTGCCCAGGCTGTTGTCCTTGAAGGTGTTGGTCACGCCAATATCCACAACGGAAATCTGGAAGCCGCCCGGGCCGAAGCCCGCAAGGCGGCTATCCGGGACCTCTCGCTCCAGTATGAGGCCCGGGTAAGCACGCACGACACCATGAAAAATGGCGTTATCACCGAATCCCGGATGGATCTGGCCTCAAGCGCCAGAGCCCGGAACGTGCGGATAATTGATGAGTACCAGAGTGGTAACCTGTTACGGGTGATTGTTCGTGGAGATATCAGCGAGAGTCGCAGTCAGTGCGGCGCGGGCGATGCCGGCCGGCTGAAAAAGCGGGTCGCGGTGACCGGCTTCCCGATGCTGTATCCGGACCAGGCCAGGGTAGGGCGAATTGACGATGCCGGCGAGATCTTGCCGCAACAGCTGCAACAGCGTTTGGTGGCCCAGGGCGGTCTGCAGGTTTTCGGCGCGACCACTTCAAGAATGTTTACCGACCTGCTGAACGCACCGACGGTTCAGCAGAACGACAATCGATTAAGCAACGTACTCGAGCTGGCCCGGGAAATGGGTGTGCAGTTCGTGGTGACCGGGGTTATTCGGGATCTGGGTGTGGCAGACCCGTCGGCCTGGGGCACTTCTGTACTGGACAGGATGCAACGGGGCATTGGCGTGGTGGATCAACGCCGTCGGTTCGCGGCTGATCTGATTATATTTGACGGATTCAGCGGTGCGCCTGTCTACCGGCAGAGGTTTGCAACAGCAGCCCAGTGGGATGCCGGTCCGGGAAGTTCTGCCGGATTTGGTTCAGCGGGCTTCCAGAAGACCGCCTATGGACAGGCAGTGAACGGTTTAATCGGGGAAATGGCGGCCGCCGTGACCGAGGCGTTGGCGTGTCAGCCCTTTATTACCCGGATTGCGCGGGTGGACGGCCACGGGGTGACGCTGGAATCGGGGGCTACCGCCGGGCTCAGGCCGGGCGACGAGTTGAAGCTTTACCGGAGCAAGCGCTATCTGGATGCTCCTGAAGATTCTCCGGAGCTACATGACACCGAGGTCACCGTCACTCTTGATAGCGTTCAGCCCCATTTCAGTCGGGGCACGATGCCGCAGCTCGGCGGCATCTTGAACATCCAGAGAGATGATATCGCGATTATCTGGTAAGGCGGGTAGGTATCAGTTGCTGGCGCCGGCCGCCTCTGCAGCCGCAATATCCCGGATTTTCCCGACCATGGCCCGAAGGCCGTTGCCCCGGGTCGGCGAAATATGGCGGAACAGGTCCAGTTGCTCGAACAACTCATCGATGTCGGTTGCCAGCAGGTCCCTCGGGGTTTTGCCGTTCAGGGCAACCAGAATGATGGCGGCCAGCCCGCGTACAATCATGGCGTCTGAATCAATCAAGAGGTAAAGCCGGCCGCTGTCTTCGTCGAAGTGGTGGATCAGCCAGACCTGGCTCTGGCAGCCGTGAACATAGTTTTCCTCAATCCGGGATTCCTCCGGGAAGGCAGGAAGCTGTTTGCCCAGATCGATGATGAAAGCGTAGCGCTCTTCCCAGTCGTCCAGAAGCTCGAAGCCATCCAGAACGTCTTCCAGGGTGGTGTCTTTGCCAAGGGGGTTGTTCAGAAAGTCCTGTTCACTGGCAGTCATTTACAGCATTCCCAGTTCGAGTTTGGCTTCGTCGGTGAGCATGTCGTTGCTCCAGGGCGGATCGAAAGTCAGCTCAACGGTGACTTTGTCCACGTTGGGCACGTGCTCAAGCTTGGTTTTCACATCCTCGGTAATCACCGGGCCCATGCCGCAACCGGCGGCCGTCAGCGTCATCAGGACGTAGACGTGGTTGCCGTCTTCGGTGCCATTTTCAATCTTGCACTCGTAAATCAAGCCAAGATCCACCACATTTACCGGAATTTCCGGATCGTAGCAGTTTCGCATGGCTTCCCAGACCTGGTTTTCGTTGACGGTGCCGTCTTCGGGAGTTTCAAAGCTGCTTTCCAGGGGTTTCTTGCCGAGGGCATCGGCGTTGTGGCCTTCAATCCGGGCAAGATTGCCGTTCACGGCGACCGTGAAAGTGCCACCCAGTGACTGTGTGATGGTCACAAAGGTGTCCGACGGAATCATGATTTCGGTTCCGGCAGGAACAAGGCGGGCTTCCACCTCGCGTTTGGTCAGGACCACTTCCCTTTCTTGCATGCCTGTTCTGGCCTCGCTTTTCTTAAATCTCTGGTGTCGGATTACGCTACGGTAAAGCTCTCGCCGCAGCCGCATTCCGCGGTGGCGTTCGGATTGCGGAACTGGAACATGGAGTTCACGCCCTCCGTCACGAAGTCGATCTCGATGCCGTTCACCAGAGGCAGGTGCTCCTCTTTCACGAAGACATCGACACCGTCGATGTGGAACACCTTGTCGTCAGCCGAGGCCTCTTCCACCCACTGGGTTTCATATTTGAAGCCGGAGCAGCCACTCTTCTTGATGGCCAGCCGGATGCCCTTGGCTTCCGGCTTTTTCTCGAGCTGTTTGCGCACGTGTTTAACGGCGCTCGGCGTCATGGTGACGGCAACGGTCGGGGTGAAGACTTCGGCTGTCATGATTCCACCTCCATCAGGCAAACAGACGCTGGACTTTCTGCAGGGCGGTAAACAATGTATCCACCTCGTCCAGTGTATTGTAGAACGCGAATGAGGCCCGGGCTGTACCGGGAACTCCATAGAAATCCATCAGCGGCATGGCGCAATGGTGGCCGGTGCGGATCGCAATGCCCTGCTGATCCAGCAGCGTGCCTATATCACTGGGGTGCAAACCAGCAATTTTAAAGGACATGACCGGCACTTTCTGTTTGGCGGTGCCGATGATCTCCATGCCGGGCACGGTTTCCACCAGCTGATTGGCTCGCTCTAGCAGGGCGGCCTCGGCCGCTTCCATGCCAGCACGGTCCAGACCGTTCAGGTAGTCGATGGCTGCGCCCAAGCCCACCGCCTCGGCAATGGCCGGCGTGCCGGCCTCGAATTTGTAGGGCAGGGTGTTCCAGGTAGTCCGCTCGAAGGACACCCGCTCGATCATCTCGCCGCCGCCCTGGTAGGGAGGTATTTCCTCCAGCAACTGGGCCTTGCCGTAAAGCACGCCAATACCGGTGGGGCCAAACAGCTTGTGCGATGAGAACACGTAAAAGTCGCAGCCCAGTGCCTGCACATCCGGCTGGTAATGGGGTACTGCCTGGGCGCCGTCCACCAGGGTAATAATGCCGTGCGCTTTTGCCTGTTCAATCAGGGCTGCCACGGGGTTTACGGTGCCAAGCACGTTTGAAACATGGGTGATTGCCAGCACCCGGGTTTTTTCATTGAGCAGGCTGGTGAAGGATTCGAGATCCAGCTCGCCGTCCGGGGTTACCTGAACAGGAACCACTTTTGCACCCGTGCGCTCGGCAATCATCTGCCAGGGCACAATGTTGGCGTGGTGCTCCATGTGGCTCACCAGAATCTCGTCTCCGGCCTTCAGGCGAGGAGCCAGGCCGTTGGCAACGAGGTTGATGGCCTCGGTAGTACCACGGGTCCAGATGATCTCCCGGGTACTTTCCGCATTCAGAAAACTGCGAACAGTCTCACGGGCCCCTTCGAACGCAGCGGTCGCCCGGTCTCCGAGCGTGTGGGCGCCACGATGGACGTTGGAGTGCATCTCACGGTAATACCGATCCATGGCGTTCAGCACGGCCTCAGGCTTCTGGGCCGAGGCACCATTATCCAGATACACCAGGGGCTTGCCGTTCACCTGCTGAGACAGGATCGGGAAATCCCGGCGAACGGCGTCCACATCAAAGGTGGTGCGCTTGGCTGTGCTTGCCACGGAAAGATCGGTCATAACCGCTCACGCCTCCTGGAATGTCTGTTCGAAGAAGTGGTTCAGCCGGCCCTGGACCGTTTCCCGCACTGCTTCAACCGGAATCTGTTCCACCAGCTCGTTGATAAAGGCCATGGTGAGCAGAACGTTCGCCTCACGCCGTCCGATGCCTCGTGAAACCAGGTAGAACAGAGAGGTCTCATCCAGCTGGCCGATGGTTGCGCCATGGGCACACTTTACGTCGTCGGCGTAGATTTCGAGTTCCGGCTTGGTATCGATTTCTGCCCCGTTGGACAGCAGCAGGTTCTTGTTGTTCATATCCGCATTGGACTTCTGGGCGTCCTGATGGATATGAATCCGGCCATTGAAAACCGCATGTGACTGGTCGGCTGCAATATTGCGATAGGTTTCCTCGCTGTTGCAGTGGGCAGCCACGTGCTCAATGGTGGTGTGGTTGTCGTAATGCTGTTTGCCCTGGGTAACAACCACGCCGTTAAGCTTGCACTCGGCGCCTTCGCCTTCCAGCCGAACCTGCAGATCGTGCCGGCGCAGCGGGCCGCCAAAACCGACCGTGTGGCTCTCGAACCGGGAGCTGCGTTGCTGCAGGACACCGGTAGAGCCAATGTGCTGGACATTCTCGCCTTCCATGTTGAGGCGAATGCTGGTGATGTTGGCGCCCTCTGCGACGTTGAACTCGGTAACGGTGTTAACCATGACTGGGGCCGAGCCGCTGGAGATATATTCCTCTACGAGCGTAATCTGGCTGTGACGGCCGGCGTCTACGAAAATACGCGGGAAGGCCGAACCGCTGGCCTCAGCTGTGACTTCGTGAACGATGAACAGCGGCTGGTCGAGCACAGCGTCCGGCTTCAGGCGAATCAGCAGACCGTCTTCAAAACGGGCGGAGTTCAGCCGCGCCATCTGGACGGCTTTGTTGTCCAGGGTGCTGTCCAGACGGTCCGCCAGATCACTGGCCTCCTCGTCGCTCAGATCACCGAAACTCTGGATGCTGATGCCGTCCAGGTCCGGGTATTCACAGGCCTCAGGCATCATCACGCCATTGAGAAACGCGACCTTGTAACCGGGCACTGCCAGACTGCTGCCGGTCTTGCCTTCCGCCGGCAGCGAAATAGCCATCTCGTCGGTCAGCTTCAGGTACTTGCTGGAGTACTTCCAGTTTTCGGTTTTCCGGGTTGGCAACGGCATGTCGACCAACGCGGTACCCCGTTGCTTGCGCAGGGCGAGCAGCGGCTCCGGCAGTGACTGACCGGCCGGATGCAGGAACGCGGTGGAAAGCGTGGGTGCTGGTTTCATTCCGCGACCTCCTTAATTGGCTGAACTGTCGGCAGTTTCTTCATCCTTGATGCCCAGCCAGCCGTAGCCGCGTTCTTCCAGCTCCAGGGCCAGCTCGCGGCCACCGGATTTGATGATCTTGCCGCCGGCCAGCACGTGCACGTAATCCGGCACGATGTGGTTCAGCAGACGCTGGTAGTGGGTCACCATCAGGATGGCGCGGTCTTCAGCGCGCAGAGCGTTTACGCCGTCAGAAACAACCTTCAGGGCGTCGATATCAAGGCCAGAATCGGTCTCGTCGAGAATTGCCAGCTTCGGCTGCAGCAGCAGAGCCTGAAGGATCTCGTTACGCTTCTTCTCGCCACCGGAGAAGCCTTCGTTGACACCCCGCTTGAGGAATGAGGGATCCAGATCCACCTGTTTGGAAATCTCTTTGGCGAGCTTCATGAACTCGGCCGCGTTCATCTCGTCCTGGCCCTTGTGCTGACGCATGGCGTTCACGGCGGTACGCAGGAACTGCAGGTTGCTTACCCCGGGGATTTCCACCGGGTACTGGAATGCCAGAAAGATGCCTTCACGGGCGCGCTCTTCGGTTTCAAGTTCAAGCAGGTTTTCACCGTTCAGGCTGATCTCACCCTCGGTGACTTCAAATGCCTCGTTGCCTGCAAGCACCTGCGACAGGGTACTCTTGCCAGAACCGTTCGGGCCCATGATGGCGTGAACTTCCCCGGCCTTGATTTCCAGGTTGATGCCCTTGAGGATTTCTTTGCCCTCAACGGATGCGTGCAGGTTCTTGATGCTCAGCATTTGTGGCTTCTCTCTCGTTTAACCGTTGAATTCTGATGTTCACCCTGGTCTTGCTGACCGCTGAATCGGGTGAGTCAGCCATCGGGCAGGCCCTTCCGGGATACGCTGTAAATACGTCCCTGTACGCTCGTTGAAATCATCCCTGATTTCGACGATCCCGGAAGGGCCTGCCCGACGGCTTCCGCTATGCTTTTGCGTTTGCCGTCCTGTTAACCAGCGGAGCCCTTAACCGACGGACCCTTCGAGGCTGACCTCAAGCAGCTTGCCGGCTTCGACCGCGAACTCCATGGGCAGCTCCTTGAACACTTCCTTACAGAAGCCGTTCACAATCATGGACACCGCCTGTTCCGGGTCGATGCCGCGCTGGCGGCAGAGGAACATCTGCTCGTCGCTCACCTTCGAAGTGGTCGCCTCGTGCTCGACGATGGCCGACTTGTTCTTGCTCTCGATGTACGGGAAGGTGTGCGCGCCGCAGCGGTCGCCGATCAGCAGCGAATCGCACTGGGTGAAGTTACGCGCGCCTTCCGCGCCGGGGCCGAATTTAACCAGGCCACGGTAGGCGTTGGAGCTCTTCCCGGCGGAAATCCCCTTGGAGATGATCGTGCTGGAGGTGTTCTTGCCCAAGTGAATCATCTTGGTGCCGGTGTCGGCCTGCTGGAAGTTGTTGGTCAGGGCCACGGAGTAGAACTCGCCAACACTGTTCTCGCCACGCAGGACGCAGCTGGGGTACTTCCAGGTAACCGCGGAGCCGGTTTCGACCTGGGTCCAGGAAATCTTGGAATTCTTGCCGATGGCAGCGCCACGCTTGGTGACGAAGTTGAAGATGCCGCCTTTGCCTTCTTCGTCACCCGGGTACCAGTTCTGTACGGTTGAGTACTTGATCTGGGCATCGTCCAGGGCCACCAGCTCGACAACTGCCGCGTGCAGCTGGTTTTCATCCCGCATGGGCGCGGTGCAGCCTTCAAGGTAGCTCACGTAGCTGCCTTCGTCGGCGATGATCAGGGTGCGCTCGAACTGACCGGTGTTGGCCGCGTTGATGCGGAAATAGGTGGACAGTTCCATGGGGCAGCGAACGCCTTTGGGCACGTAAACAAAGGTGCCGTCAGAGAAGACCGCTGAGTTGAGCCCGGCGAAGAAGTTGTCTCCATGGGGGACAACTGAACCGAGGTATTTCTGTACCAGTTCCGGGTAATCGCGAATCGCTTCGGAAATGGAGCAGAAAATCACACCGGCCTTGGCCAGCGGTTCCTTGAAGGTGGTTGCCACGGAGACGGAATCGAACACCGCGTCTACCGCCACGCCCGCGAGCTTTTCGCGCTCGTGCAGGGGAATGCCCAGCTTCTCGTAGGTTTTCAGCAGTTCCGGATCCACTTCATCCAGACTCTGGGGCATGTCTTCCTTGCGCTTGGGCGCGGAATAGTAGGAAATCGAGTTGTAGTCGATTTTCGGGTAGCCCACGTGGGCCCAGTCCGGCTCTTCCATCTCGAGCCAGCGACGGTAGGCTTTCAGACGCCACTCCAGCATCCATTCCGGCTCTTTCTTGATGCCGGACAGGCGGGCGATAACGTCTTCATTCAGGCCGGGCTCGAACGTGTCGGATTCGATGTCTGTTACGAATCCGTGCTCGTATTCCCGTTTGATCAGCTCGTTCACCTCTTGGTCGGTGGTCGCCATGATCGTCGCTCCGTATTCTCTCATCGCGGGCTTTCGCCCTTGGTGTCGCCGGCAGCCTCAAGGATGGGTTGCCGATCGGATATCATCAGTTTGTGTGTTGCAGTGGTCGCTCGTCCTGTGAGTACGCCCTGCAATCGCTTTTTGGATGACGGATTGCCCAGGCTGTCGCTGGTAACTGAACAAAAAAGCAGCCTGGATCCATCGCTTCTGGCGAGCGATTATACAATACCAGAGTAAATTAGTCAGGTATTAATTTGTGCGTGGAGTGATTATACCTTAATCGGCCTTTGGGGCACTAAGGGGGTGGTAATGAGGCTGATAGTCTGGTTCTTGTGGGTCTGGGGCTTTTGAGGTGAGTGCAGGGCGGGGTGAGCGGGAAGCCTCCCAAAACACGCCGTGAACCCATCCCTGGGGGCTCGGCATTGCCATCCATGGCAATGCACGGTTTTGGGAGGCAGTCCCGCCCGGCGCCTCAGACTAATTGCTAGTCGCCGGTAGCCAGGATTCTGGTGAGGTAGCTGTGGTTTAGAGTCTCTGGAAGATCAGCCGGTCTGGGAATTCGAACGATGTGTCCGCTACCGGGCGCATAGTCCATGACCTGGCCGTTTCGGTTTTCCATGATGCTGGCGGAAAACTGGATGTTGCCGGCCGGGCTGATCAGTTCGAGGTGATCGCCGGGGGCGAATTTGTTTTTCACGTCGATGGTCAGCCATTGGTCGTCGGTGTCGGAGATGGTGCCGACCACCTGCTGGGTGCCAAGGAATGATGAGCCCTGTTCGTAGGTCTGGTACTCGCGGGGCATGTGGCGGCGGAGGAAGCCTTCGGTATAGCCGCGGTTGGAGAGGGCTTCCAGTTCGTTCATCAGGTTCATGTCGAAGGGCTTGCCCTGCATGGCTTCGTCGATAGCGCGGCGGTAGACCTGGGTGGTGCGGGCCACGTAGTAGGTGCTTTTTGTACGGCCCTCGATTTTCAGGGAGTGGACACCCATCTTTGCCAGTTCGGCGACGTGCTGAACGGCTCTCAAATCCTTTGAGTTCATGATGTAGGTGCCGTGCTCGTCCTCGTAGGCGGGTATGAATCCGCCCGGGCGGTTGGGCTCTTCGAGCAGGATTTCTTTCGGTGCGACTTCCTGTACGTCGGCACCGCCACAGGTGGCGATCAGGTCGCCGGTCTGGTCGTGGCCGTGCTGGACCTGTTTGTAGTTCCAGCGGCAGGCGTTGGTGCAGGCGCCCTGGTTGGCGTCCCGGTGGTTCATGTAACCCGAGAGCAGGCAGCGGCCAGAATAAGCCATGCACAGGGCGCCGTGTACAAAGACCTCCAGTTCCATGTCCGGGACCCGGTCGCGGATCTCGCGAATCTCATTCAGGGCCAGTTCCCGGGAGAGGATGACCCGGCTGATGCCCTGTCGGCGCCAGAATTCTACGGTAGCCCAGTTCACCGCGTTGGCCTGCACCGAGAGATGGATCGGCTGTTCTGGCCATTGTTCCCGCACCAGCATGATCAGGCCGGGATCCGACATAATCAGGGCATCCGGCTTTTGCTCCAGTACCGGTTCCAGATCCCTGAGGTAGGAGCGCACCTTGTCGTTGTGAGGTGCTATGTTGGAGACAAGGTAGAACTGTTTGCCCAGTTCGTGGGCCCGTTCAATGCCGGCGCCCAGGGCTGCAACGTCTTTGAAACTGTTGTTTCTTACTCTCAGCGAGTAGCGGGGCTGGCCGGCGTAGACCGCGTCGGCGCCGTAGGCAAAGGCCGTTTCCAGGTGTTCGGGGGTGCCCGCTGGGGCGAGCAGTTCCGGGGTGTTCATAGTGGCTCCGGGGGATTCTGAAAGCGGGGCATTTTGCCGTATGCGGGCGGATGTTCCCTTGATCCTGCTCAAAGGTCGTATTGATTGTTTTCGGCTAACATGTGTACGCTCACGGTTCCAGTATTTCGAGCCGACGCGTTGCAAAGGAGGAGTTCCAGATGGCATCAAAGCCTCTGACGCCAGAGGTGGCGCGGGCTTCGCTGAGTGTCAGGGTCAGTTCCCTGATCAGTGTTCAGCTTGCCCGTGGCAAGGTTGGTGTGGAAGTCGTGGCGTCGCAGCTGCATATGAGCCGTTACACGCTGCACAAGAAACTGAAGCGTGAAGGGCTGACATTCGCCCGTCTGCTTGAAGATGTTCGGCGTCGGCAGGCGCTGACTTATATGCAGGATAGGACCAAACCGCTGGTGGAAATTGCCGAGCAGCTCGGGTTTTCGGAGTTGAGCGCATTCAGCCGGGCTTTCAAGCGCTGGATGGGGACATCCCCGGCTGAATACCGCTCTGTCAGGCTTTCCTGATCAGGCTCAGACTTTCTTGAATACCAGCGTGGCGTTGGTACCGCCAAAGCCAAAGCTGTTGCTCATCACCAGGTCGAGGTTCTGGTTGTCCATGCGCTCACGGACAATCGGATAACCTTCTGCGCCTTCGTCGAGGGTCTGGATATTGGCAGACGGCGCAATGAAACCTTCACGTTGCATGATCAGGCTGTAAATGGCTTCGTGCACGCCAGCGGCACCCAGGGCGTGACCACACAGAGGCTTGGTGGAGCTGAGCGGCGGGATCTTGTCGCCAAATGTCTCCTTCAGCGCTTTCAGCTCGGTTACATCACCGGCCGGTGTGCTGGTGCCGTGGGTATTGATGTAGCTGATCTCGCCATCCAGGTTTTTCATGGCCTGCTTCATGCACCGCACTGCGCCTTCGCCACTCGGGGCGACCATATCCGCGCCGTCTGAGGTGGCGCCAAAGCCAACCAGTTCCGCCAGGATATTTGCGCCACGGGCCTCGGCGTGTTCCAGGGCCTCGAGTGCCAGCACGCCGCCGCCCCCAGAGATGACAAAGCCATCCCGGTTTGCGTCATAGGTGCGTGAAGCCAGTTCCGGCGTGTCATTGTATTTCGTCGACAGGGCACCCATGGCATCGAACAGCAGGCTCAGGGTCCAATGGATATCTTCACCGCCGCCGGCAAACATCACATCCTGGCGCCCGAGCGCAATCAGGTCGGCGGCATGGCCGATGGAATGCGCGCTGGTGGCGCAGGCAGAGGTAATGCCGTAGTTGATGCCGCGAATACCAAAACCGGTTGCCAGTGAGGCGTTGATGGCACTTCCCATGGTGCGCGGCACGCGATAAGGGCCGACACGGCGGATGCCGCGGTCGCGATGTGTGTCGATGGAATCCAGCAGCTCAACCGTCGACGCGCCACCCTGACCAAAGATAATGCCGGTGGTATCGGCCTTGATGTGTTCGTCGGTCAGTCCGGCCTGTTCGATAGCCTCGCGCATGGCCAGATAGGTATATCCGGAAGCCGGGCACATGAAGCGCCACAGTTTACGGTCAATCAATTCCGGCAGGTTCAGGTTGATCTGGCCGCAGATGTGGCTGCGCAGACCGTTATCCCGGGCTTCTTCGCTGAAGCCTATGCCGGAACGGGATTCCTTGAGGGACTGGGCGACTTCCTTCTGGTTGGTACCAAGGCTGGAAACGATGCCCATACCGGTGATTACAACACGACGCATCCTGTTAACTCCTAAAAATCATCGGTCGAAGTGAACATGCCAACCCGCAGGTCTTTGGCTGTGTAGATTTCCCGGCCGTCTACTTCCATCCGGCCATCAGCGATTGCCATGGTCAGCTTGCGCCTGATCACACGCTTGAGATCCAGGTGGTAAGTGACCTTCTTGGCTGTGGGCAGCACCTGGCCGGTAAACTTCACTTCGCCGGCGCCCAGTGCGCGACCCTTGCCTTCACCGCCACCCCAGGCCAGGAAGAAGCCAACCAGCTGCCACATGGCATCCAGGCCAAGACAACCGGGCATTACGGGATCATCAACGAAGTGTACCTTGAAAAACCACAGGTCCGGATTGATGTCGAGCTCCGCTACCAGGCTGCCCTTGCCGTAGAGGCCATCGTCGTCTGCGATATGCGTGACGCGGTCGAACATCAGCATCTCGTTGATGGGCAGACGCATGGAGCCAGGGAAGAGCTCGCCATGGCCGCATTTGATCAGGTCTTCTTTATCAAAATGATCCGGGTTCATAGTGCCAGTGTCTCTGTTACAAAATGATTTCCTCATACTTTAGCTCGAATTTCACGAGGAGCTATTGACCTTTAGTGGATGATTGCCCGTTTGAAGTTCCCGCCTTACTTCTGTTCCCACCCGTTTGATGGTCATCAAGGTGGATGCACGTGCCCGCGAATACAATCATCCAGAGTCCGTTTTGCGAAATCCGGAGAGTCGAAACCGGCAAGGAGGACATCGTATGTCCGGGTATGAGGAAACCATCGAAGGCAAGATCCGGCGCAAGGGTGACCGGGTCATGGTATGTCTGGAAAGAGAGACCGGGCATTTGCCGGAACGCGTCTGGGAAATGCTCACCGACTCGGTGTGTCTGGCAGAGTGGTTGGCTCCTGGCACACTCGACGCCCGGCCGGGCGGTCGGGTTCAGCTTGATTTCGGTAACAGCGGTATGCCGATCGATTGCCGCGTGACGGATTGCCAGCCCAATCGTCGCCTGGCCTATTCCTGGAGTTCCGGCGATTCCGCCGAGCGGCCGTTGGTATGGGAGCTTGATCCCATCGACGAGGGAACCCGTCTGTCACTGACATTGCTGCTGCCCGATGATGAACTGGTGCCCATTGCGTGCGCGGGCTGGGATGCGCATCTCGAAATGCTACTGGCGGCCCTGGAAGGAATAAGTATTCACTTCCCGGCGAGCCGGTTTCGCCAGGCGAGGGCAAGGTTCGAGTCGCTGGTCAGGCAGGAGTTAGCCGCCTGACCAGCCAGCGGTTTCAGCCTTCGCGGCCATCCGGTCTGGGGCTGGCCAGGATGCCGGTGTAGCGGTAAAGGAACATACCGAAAGCAAACAGCCAGAGCAGGGTGCTGCTGCCAATGCCGGGGTGCCATGGGATAATTTCGAAGGCCGTGAGCACCCGTACCAGCGCGGCCAGATGAATCGCGACGAACGCAAGCACCATCCCCCTTGGTAACACCAGCGGTCTGCCGCTGTGGCCGAGTGCCACCCGTGCAATAACCCCCAGAATCAGGCATGCGACCGCCCCGGTTCCGGCAGCGTGACTCCACGCGTTGGACGGCCAGCCGGCGAACAATGTGCCTGCCAGCAGAAACAGGGCGACCGGCACCCACAATATGGACAGGTGCAGAATCCAGAGCAGGGGTTCCCGACGCACAAGCCAGCCTTTCCAGCCAGCCAGCCGCACCAGCATAAGCGTACCGGACAGCAGGGCCAGCGCACCGGTAACGGTTTCCCAGCCGGTGACAAGGGAAGCCATCAGCAGAATCAGGCTGAAAATCGTTGCCATATCGAGGGCGGGGACCGTTTTCACCACGTTGCCGTCGAAGCCGCGCTGGCGCAACCAACCGCCGGAAAATGCCGGCGTGATGCGCCCTCCGATGATGCTGATCAGTGCCATGGCCATGATCAGGGAGCCGTAACTGAAGGTCATGTCCAGACGTGTAACGAAGCCGATCTGCATCAGCCAGAGCAGGCCGAGCACCACCATGATCATCAGCTGTCTTTTTTGCCGGGCATGCCAGATTCGCCTGCCGGCATCCACCATTACCAGAGGCAGGAAAGCGAGGTTCACGCCCTGTACCAGCCAGTATGGAAGGTCTGCTCCGGTTGCCAACAACAGACGGCCGGCGAGCCAGACGCCCCATAGCAGCACCAGTCTGAATCCGTGGGTACGCTCGGTCTGGGTCCACACGCAGACGGCGGTCAGCAGGAACCCCGCGATAGCTGCCGAGAGGAACCCGAACAGCATTTCGTGTTGGTGCCAGAATAATCCTGGCATCGCCAGAGGCAGGCTGATAACTCCGTTTACCTGCATTACCCAGAGGGGGATGGCGGCGAGAGCCAGAACGGTCATGGACAGAAAGAAGATCCGGAATGGATAGGCAAATAACTGACCGACGCTGGCAGACGCCCGATCAGGGGAAGTCGGAATGGCCCGCATAGATGTCTCCCATATACATGTATTTTGTGTATATGTTAAACCCTGCCGACTTTGTTAACCATACCTGCTTGGAGGTAGATTGCGTACAATAGGCGCAACCCATTCAATTACAAGGGAACTTCCATGACGTCGTACATGATCCTGAAGCACCTGCACATGACCACTGCGTACCTGACTATCACGCTGTTTGCCCTGCGGCTGCTGCTGGACGCGGTCGGTCGGCCTGGCTGGCGCCAGACCCCGCTGCGGTTTATTCCCCACATCAACGACACGATTCTGCTGGTGGCGGCCATTTCCCTGGTTTTTGTCGCCGGCTACGCCTCGGCCATGCCCGGGTGGCTGATTGCCAAGATCGTGTTGCTGTTCGGCTACATCATTGCCGGCGTATTCGCCCTGAAGACCACGCTGGGCAAGCCCGTTCGAATTTCAGCCGCCGTACTTGCCCTGGTACAGGTGAGCGCCATTCTGCATCTGGCGATGACCAAGCCATTCTGAGTCAACGTTTTTCGCTGACCTGCTTTGTCAGTTCCGCCAGCTGAACCTGCACTGCCTGGAGCTGGCGGGCAATTTCGTCCCGCTCATCGTGGGCCTTCTGGGCCTGCTTGGCGTTCTGCTCCTCGCCCATAACCTCCAGGATCGCCCCGATCATCATGTTCAGGAAAACAAACGCCGTCAGGAAAATGAAGGTGAGGTAGAAAATCCAGCTAAGCGGGTATTGCTCCATGGTGGCGTACATCACATCGGTCCAGTCCTCGAAGGTGGCCACCCGGAACAGCGTCAGCATGGCTATGGCCACGTCGCCCCACAGCTCCTCGTCCACGCTGGCGAAGAACATGGACCCCATGGCCGCGTATATGTAGAAGATGATGAACATGAGCAGCGCGATATAGCCCATGCGCGGGATCGCTTTTAACAGCGAATTGATCAGGAACCTGAGTTCGGGCACCACCGACACCAGGCGCAACACCCGGAACACCCGCAGCAGGCGCCCCAGCAACACCGCTTCGGAATTATCCAGAGGAATCAGACTGCCGATCACCACCAGGGTGTCGAACAGGTTCCAGCCGTCGAACAGAAAGCGTTTTTTGTTGGCACACACACCGAAACGGAACAGGATCTCCACCAGGAAGAAGAGGGTGATGGCGTTGTCCATCACGATGAGCGACTTCTCCACCAGGGGCGGCAGATCATAGGTTTTGGCGCCAATGGTCAGCGCCGACAAGATGATGATGGTAATGACGGCGCCCTGGAAAACCTTGCTTGATTCAATGCGGCGGAGTCTCTCGAAACCGGAGGCGGGGCTTAATTGGGACGACATGGCAGACGGCGGCTCCAGACAATTCGGGGAAGGCCGAATTCTAAAGGGCCGGGATTGAATTGGATAGCCTGAATGATGGTCGCGCGTCCCTGGGGGCGACGCGGAGATACGTAATAAGTATGAGTTATTCAGCTTGATCAGAAATATTCATTCGTGCGATCCGGAAACCCTTCCCATAATCAGGTCACCGAAAATAAAACCAAAAAGCGAGTGACATTCCATGGAAGACAGACCGGAGTTAGCCGGCTGGCGCTGGGGGCCGTTTACCTTCCGCGTGCCGTTTTACCACACGCGCCTGTGCTGGTCCGAGTTCCTGCAGGGGCTGTTTGTTTCTGCCGCCACAGGCCTGGCATTGATCCCGGTGATGACCGCCTTCTTTGGCCTGAGTTTTGAAGAGGCCGTCGCGCTGTCCATGATTCACGCCTCCCTGATCGCCTCGGCGGTGATCGTCTTTGGTGAGCCTTACGCGGGAGGCTGGATTACCCCGGCCTTGCCCCTGATCCTGGCGTTCGTCATAGGGGGCTATGAGGACCCGGTCAGCCGGTTCCAGGCAATGACCGCGCTGAGCCTGGTATTTGCCACCCTTGTGCTGTTTCTGGGAATAACCGGCCTGGGCCGGCGTTTCGTGATCTGGCTGCCCGACACACTCAAGGCGGGCATTATCCTGGGCGCCTCGATTGCGGCGCTCAAGCGGGTGTTCGTCGACGATGCCGAACGCTTTCTGCTTGAGCAACCCATTGCCACGGGGCTTGCTTGCGCGATTTGCCTGATCTTCACCTTCTCGATTCCAATGCAGAAGCTCAAGGAGCGCAGCCGATTCTTCTTCATGCTAGGAGCCTTGGGCCTGCTACCAGGTTTTCTGGCTGCGGCCATCGTCGGGCCGTTAGTCGGTGAGGTAGATTTCGATATCCAGTGGGGAATCCTGGTGCCACCGCTGGGCGAAGCCTTGGCGAAGGTTTCGCCTTTGGCGATAGGTTGGCCGTCCCAGGAGATGATTCTCCAGAGTATTCCGCTGGCGCTGATTGCCTACATCATCCTGTTCGGCGACCTGGTCACGGGGAACGAAGTGCTTAGGGACGGTTTGAAGGTGCGCAAGGACGAACACGTGGATATCAACCTCAATCGTACCCACTTCTCGCTGTCGATCCGCAACGCCATCATGGGCATCGTTGCGCCGTTCTTCCCGACCCAGGGCGCGGTCTGGACCGGCGTACACGTGATCGTGGTGCAGCGCTGGAAGCAGGGGCCGAAGGCTATGAACAGCCTGCACAGTGGCCTTGCCTCCTACTACCTGATGGGCCTGCCGTTCATTTTCTTCCTCCTGCCGCTGCTGACCGGGCTAAAACCGCTGCTGGGCGTCGCTCTGTCGCTGACCCTGGTGCTGACCGGCTTTGCCTGTGCCTACATTGCCATGTCGATTCCAAGGGACAATGCTTCCCGGGGCACGGTGGTTCTGATTGGCGCTGCTCTGGCTTTCTTCGAACCGTGGATGGGGCTTTTGATCGGCGTGGTGGCAACCCTGGCTCTGGTAGGCTGGGACCGGAGCCCGGATCCCATTCCGCACGACGAGTGATTGGTAGGAGGCAGATCCCGGATCTCAGCCAGCCTGGTTCAGGATGATCTGCCATTCCTCTTCACTCACCGGCATGACGGAAAGCCGGTTACCTTTGCGCACCAGAGGCAGGTTTTCGAGCCCGGCCATGGATTTCAGCTCATCCAGTGGGATCAGCTTTGGCAGCGTGCGGACGTACTTCATGTCTACAGCCTGCCAGCGAGGCTTTTCCTTCGTGCTCTTGGCATCGTGGTAGGGCGATTCCGGGTCAAACTGGGTGGGGTCGGGATAGGCGCTGCGAACAACCCTGACGATACCGGCAATCCCGATGTGTTTGCAGCTGGAGTGGTACAGGAAGACCTCGTCGCCTTCTGTCATGCGGGCCAGAAAGTTGCGGGCCTGGTAGTTGCGTACGCCGTCCCACGGGATAATCCCGTCTGGCGCCTTGGCGAAATCCTCGATGCCGCATTCCGCGGGCTCTGATTTAACCAGCCACTTAGCCATTGAGTCCTCCCATCGCTGAATTCGCCTGAATTATAAGCCAAAAAAAGCCCCCGGAGAGGGGGCACAGAGGCGCAGGGTCATGCCCGGTCAGGGCTTTTTGCGGTTAAGCGGATAAAACAGCTGTGGCGAGGCCAGTTCCGGGAGGTCGGTTCTTTCCTCGTTTGCGGCCCACTCCACCCGCTCGGCAGAACGGATTGCGTAGTGCATCCACGCCAGGGCAGCTGCCACGATCACGAACATCAGCATAAAGCAGCTCTGCCAGATGCCTGTAAGGTCGTTCAGTACGCCGAAGGTCAGTGGCAGGATGAACCCTCCAAGCCCGCCAATCATGCCAACCACGCCCCCTACGGCGCCGACGTGCATGGGGTAGTAGACCGGAATGTGCTTGTACACGGCTGCCTTGCCGAGGGACATGAAGAATCCGAGGATAAAGATCAGCGCCACGAACATGGGCAGGTTCATGGCCAGGGTAAAGCGGATATCGCCATCAATGCCCTGGACCACGTAATCGGTGGGCGGATAGCTCAGCAGAAACGTGCACAGAACCGAGGCGCCGAAGGTCCAGTACATGACCCGGCGGGCGCCGAAACGGTCTGACATCCAGCCGCCCAGAATCCGGAACAGGGAAGCCGGGATGGTGTAAAGCGCGGCAATGATGCCCGCGGTCTTGATGTCCAGGCCGTATACGCCAATCAGGAAGTGCGGCAGCCAAAGTGCCAAAGCCACAAAGGCGCCGAACACGAAGAAATAATACAGGGCAAAACGCCAGACCCTCAGTTCCCGCAGGGGTTCCATCTGCTCAATGAAGGTCTTGGACTTGCTGCCGGCCCGCTCTGCGGCCAGGGGATCTTCCTTGGCCAACAGGATGAAAACGATCCCCATGATTGCCAGCACCGAGGCATAGATCTGCGCCGTGCTCTCCCAACCGAACGCCACCAGCAGGAACGGGGCCCCGAAATTGGTCACCGCCGCGCCCACGTTACCCGCCCCGAAAATGCCCAGCGCTGTGCCCTGGTGCTCCGGTTCAAACCAGGCCGCCGTGTAGGCCACCCCCACGATGAAAGCCCCGCCTGCCAGGCCCACACCCAGGGCACCGATCAACAGCATGAGGTAGGTCGTAGCGAAGGTGAGCAGATACACGCAGGCGGCGGTGGTCAGCATCAGAATGCCGAATACCCAGCGACCGCCATACCGGTCTGTCCATATGCCCAGGAATAGCCGGCTTACTGAGCCGGTCAAAATCGGCGTCGCCATCAGCAGACCCAACTGGGTATCCGAGAGCCCGAGATCTTCGCTTATGCGAATCCCGATGATGGAGAAAATGGTCCAGACCGCAAAGCACAGAGTGAAAGCGAACGTGGATAAACCCAGCGCGCGGTATTGCTCGGGTTTTGATGGGCTAGTGGCCATGTTCCCCCTCCTTTCTCATCTCCATCGAGAGCTGTCTGAAAGCGTCTCTGAAACCATACCAAAAACAGGGTTTTTTCATGCGGGGCATTGGAGGTACCTCCTGCTGGGTGCAGTGGTGGTAGGCAATTTGAGGGTTTTGGCGCGCAGGGGATAGGCCCTTGATTTCTCTCGTGGGGTACGCGTTGAAAGGGTTGATATACGTCAATTATGGGCGCCACCAGAGTGTGGGCTAATGCTGACAGATATCAATGGATGCCTTTTGAAATCGCCTTTGAGAGGGGGCCGGAAACGCCCTCGGGAGAACCCAGAAATGAAAATCATGATTGCCTACGACGGCTCGCGAAATGCCAGGCTGGCACTGGCTCAGACCATCACCATGTTCCGTGATCTCAAACCTGTAATCACCCTGGTTGCAGTGGCCGAGAATCCGCGGGACATCACTTCCGGCAACGAAGACCTGTTCCAGGAAGAGGTTTCAGAACTCAAAAAGCACCTGGCCGAGGCCATGGAGTTATGTGACCAGGAACAGATTTCAGCCGAGAACATGCTTCTGGAGGGCGACCCCAGAAAAATGCTGCTGTTCGCCGCGGAAAAGAAGGTCCACCCGGACATGCTGGTTATCGCGCGCCACAGCCATGAGCCCGACGGTGGCTTCATCGCCCGCTCACTGACCTATTTCGTGGACGAACTGGATTACATGACCTTCGGCAGCGTGAGCTCATTCCTTGCCCGCCGCATCCAGTGCCCGCTTCTTATTCTGCCCAGCCGTTGAGTCTGGCCAGCAACCGTTTCTGAATCTGAAAGCCCAGGGAGGCTGACATGAAAGTCGCAGACGTTTTCCACGTCAAGAATCCGGAAGTCAGGGCACTGCACCTGACCTGGATTGCATTCTTTATTACCTTCTACGTGTGGTTCAACATGGCGCCGCTGGCATCGAGCATGCTCAAAAGCGTCAATTGGCTGACCGCCGATGACCTTCGCCTGTTTGCCATCTGTAACGTGGCATTGACCATTCCTGCCCGGATCATCGTGGGCATGGCCCTGGACCGTTTTGGTCCCCGTCGGGTGTTTTCCGTTCTGATGGTCCTGATGTCCATCCCGGCTCTGGTGTTTGCCTTTGGTAATACCATGACGCAACTGTTGGTCAGCCGTCTGGTGCTCAGCTCTATCGGTGCCAGCTTCGTGGTCGGTATCCACATGACCGCCATGTGGTTCAAGCCCAAAGACATCGGTTTTGCCGAGGGCTTCTATGCCGGTTGGGGCAACTTCGGTTCTGCCGCTGCGGCCATTACCCTGCCCACCATCGCGCTGCACATGTATGGCGGTGAGGACGGCTGGCGCTGGGCCATCGCCCAGAGTGCAATCGTTATGGCGGCCTATGGCGTGTATTACTGGTTTGCGATTACCGACGGCCCGGCCGGCACAGTCCACCGTAAGCCCCGCAAGGCAGTAGCGCTGGAAGTCAGTAGCTGGGGCGACATGATCAAGCTGATCCTCTGGACAATTCCCCTGGTGGGTGTCCTGGCCATCCTGGTATGGCGCATCGAGAACATGGGCTATCTGAGCGCCGCCGGCGCCGCTATTTGCTACGCGGTTATTGTGGCCATCGTGACCTACCAGATTATCCAGATCCTGCGGGTGAATGTGCCGATCCTGAAGAAAGGCGTGCCCGAAGATGACAAGTACCCGTTCAACAGCGTTGCCGCTCTGAACAGTACCTACTTCGCCAACTTTGGTGCCGAGCTGGCGGTAGTCTCCATGCTGCCGATGTTCTTCGAGGAAACCTGGAGCCTGAGCGCGACCGCTGCCGGCCTTATCGCTGCCTCCTTTGCCTTCGTGAACCTGGTGGCGCGCCCCATGGGTGGCCTGGTATCAGATCGAATGGGTAACCGCCGGTTCGTGATGCTCAGCTACATGTTCGGCATCTCCGTCGGCTTCGCACTCATGGGCCTGATGAACTCCAACTGGCCGCTGATCATTGCCGTGGGCATTACTGTATTCACCTCCTTCTTCGTGCAGGGGGCAGAAGGCGCCACCTTCGGCATTATCCCCTCCATCAAGCGGCGTCTAACCGGCCAGATTTCCGGGATGGCGGGCGCCTATGGCAACGTGGGTGCGGTGGTTTACCTGACTATCTTCACCTTCGTAACCCCGACCCAGTTCTTCTACATCATTGCCGGCGGTGCGTTTATAAGCTGGTTGTTGTGCATGATGTGGCTGAAAGAGCCGGAAAGCGGGTTCTCCGAGGAATATCACGTGTCTTCCGTGGATCTGCAAATCGAGGAAGAAGAGCGTCGCCGTCAGGCTGCCGCTACCAGCTAACCCGTAGCTGTCAAAGAGAAAGCCGCCGAGGCATTGCCCGGCGGCTTTTTTGCGTTTGTTTGAGTCGCTCTTAATAAGGCTTGCGCCCGTCGATCAAAAGTGATCGTAGCCGAATTTCATGTAGGTGATGCCAGGGCTCAGCACCAGGCGCCAGGCCAGTTCTGTATCGTCGCTGCACTCCCAGTCATAAGCTCTTACTGTATCCGTCAGGCAGTCCAGCCAGAGATCGTAGAGGTGGGGCTTGATACTCAGGTGGCGGGCACTGTGCAGGCAGGCAATCCGGTGGAGAACATCGTCCACGTTGCCGCTGGCGTAAAACGCTACCAGGCTGAAAAAGGATTTCTTCAGCATACTCCGCTGAACCGCCATATCGGTATTGCGAAACAATGCTCGCACCTCCGGCGAAGCCATCAGGAACCGGCGGTAGAAGGCTTCAAAGAAGTCCGGGAAGCCGGGGCGGGGCTGAAGCACGCGTTCGTAGCTTGCATCGAAGAGCTCTTCGAAGGACATGGCTGGCTCCCTGGCTTTGTCGGGAATTAATCCAATATCCTGAATCTAGCATTTGCCGGCGTGGGCGTCATTCGGTGCAGATGGGGAGACAGGGCCCGCTGGAAAGCAGACATAAAAAACCGGCGCCTTTGACGGGCGCCGGTTGTTACAAGAGGCCTGTTATCAGGGATTCTTGATGTACGCGTTTTTGCGCAGGTAGAACCACCAGTTAACCACCAGGCAGAGTGCATAGAACACCGCAAACCCGTACATGGCCACTTCCGGAGTGCCGGCCTGGATTTCCTGGCCCATCACCCGCGGGGCGATAAATGCGCCGTAGGCGGCAACCGCGGAGGTCCAGCCCAGGACCGGGCCCTTCTGCTGCTGGTTGAAGATAAAACCGATGCTGCGGAAGGTAGAGCCATTACCGATACCACTGGCCGCGAACATGATGATGAACAGGATCAGGAACGGCGCAAAGTAGGCGTTCGGATCGGTGGAGTTGTAGGCCAGCATCATCACATAACCGGTTGCTACAGAGGCTGCAACCATCACAACCGAGATGATCTGGGTAACAATGGAGCCACCTACCTTGTCGGAAATCCAGCCGCCCACCGGACGGATCAGCGCGCCTACAAACGGTCCCATCCAGGCCCAGGTGAGTGCGCTCGGCGCATCCGGGTTCACTACGCGGGTGACCGTGCCATCGGCCGCCACTTCCATCATGTTGCCAAAGATAACGGTAATAGACAGCGGCAGGGCAGCTGAGAAGCCGATGAACGAGCCGAAGGTGAGGATGTAAAGCACGGTCATGGACCAGGTGTGCTTGTTGCTGAAGATCGCAAACTGGTTCTGGATGTTGGGCTTTATGTCCCCGGGGATAAGGCGCAGAAGGATCAGCGTGAGCACAATGGTCAGCGGCAGAGCCAGCCACATGTTCATAACGCTGAGGGCCCAGACGCCAGCGATAGAGGCGAGAATACCGACCCCGTAGAGACCCAGAATTTTGCCGAAAGCCGAGAGCGGGTTGCCGGGATTCGGAGTAACCACTTTCAGGTTGTTCATGCCGAACCAGCTGGCGAATGCCAACGGAATCAGGAAAACTAGCCAGATAAAGCCAGCGTTCTGGATCCAGGTATCGGTTCCCGCCTCAATACGACCAATCAGCGTACCGCTGGGGCTTTGCAGCTGCATCGGGTCACCGGCCAGGGCGCCGAAGATACCTGCGGTCATTACCAGCGGAATGACCACCTGCATGGTGGTAACACCGAAATTACCGAGACCGGCATTCATGCCGAGGCCATAGCCCTGTTTGCTTTTCGGGTAGAAGGTGCTGATGTTGCTCATGGAGCAGGCAAAGTTACCGCCACCGATGCCGGAGAGCAGGGCAAGAGCCTGGAAGACAATAAACGGCGTATCCGGATTCATCAGAGCAATGCCGGTACCGGCAGCGGGAATCATCAACAGGGCGGTGGTCAGGAATACGGTGTTCCGTCCGCCGGCAATCTTGATCATGAACGAGGCCGGGATCCGCAGAGTAGCGCCAGACAGACCCGCAATCGCAGACAGGGTAAACAGCTGTTCAATGCTGAACGGAAACCCCAGGTTTTTCATCTGGGTGGTGATCATTCCCCACATCAGCCAGACGGCAAAGCCCATCAGAAGGCTGGGTATGGAAATCCAGAGGTTGCGGGACGCAATGCGCTTGCCTTCCCGTTGCCAGAATTCTTCGCTTTCGACATCCCAGTTTTCGATGTCAGCGTTTGTCCTGTTCTTGGCGCCTATTTGTCCGGCGCTCGCTGTACTGTTGGCCATGATGTGTGCTCCTCGGTTTGCGTTACCCGTGGCCTCGGGTCAGAGGCTTCAGGGCTTTGTGCCATTGTGCAAAGCAGTGCGGGGAGTAATTCTTGATATTGCTCAAGGACAAGAATGCGGCGCGAGTGGTCGATTTTCAGGCGCTATTTTCATGCCGTTTTTGCCCTTTAAAAGCTATAAAAATCAGTAAGATGCAGCGGTGATATTCCGAAGGGGGTAGGCAAACCGGTTGTCGGCGCAGTAGAGGTAGCCAATCATTTCCGCCGGTTCTGGGCGTGTCTGAACAGCAAAGCCACCTGCAGCGCCACAAGGCCATAGATGCAGGACCAGCTCGCCGCTGAGAGCCAGAGAGCAGTCGGTTCGAGAAACGGCGTGTTTCCTGCGAAGAGGCGAGCGATTGCAGCAACGGCCATGCCTGAAGCTAGGGCAGCAACCTGCCAGGCGGGTGGCACCGTTCGTCTGGCTCGCTGCCAGGCCAGGCGCAGCATGACGCTGGTGGAAAGCGTGCCCAGGCCCCCGATGGTAATCAGGTGCATGGAAGCAAGAGGATCGTTCCTTGTCAGTAGGCTTAGACCGCTCAAAACCGCACCGGCAGCCAGCCAGAGGTAGCCCAGTGCCAACACCAGGAGGTCTGGCCGGTTCCGGCAATGCCAGAGTTTCCAGCGAACCGTGCGAATCACAATCAGAAAACCCGCAGCCAGCAATAAAAGCCCAACGGCCGGGGCCGCGACTGGCAGAAAACTCAATAGCAATGCCAGCAGCAAGGTGGCCAGAAGGGTTCCCTCAACCTGTGGCTGAACCCGGGCCTCAATTGCAATGCCTTGCTTCTCCAGCGTGCCCGCTACGGCCGGTGCGATGATGCGCCCCCCGATAAACGTCATCAGAAGCAGCAAGCCGACAATCGCGATCGTCAGTACCCGGCGACTATCCGGTATTGCCGATGCGCTTGCGGCCATTGTGCTGCCGGCGAGCCAGAAAACCGCCGACAACAGGCAGAGAAGTAGAATCAGCGGGCCGGCAATCCGGTTACGCCACTTTTTGGCTGCCTGAAATCTCGGGACAGCGTGGCGCGCCAGCAAGAGAGCGAAAGCCGGGCTTAACAGCTGGGCTGCAAGACTTTCCGGGGCCAGGATCCAGCTCACCCTCGCGAGTAACCAGAGTACGAAGAGTACGGTAAGCACCCGGTACGGTTGAGGACCAAGCGTGTAGCCGGCGACAAGAGCCAGGGCGAAGCCGAAGATCAATTCATGGCCGTGTCCTGCACCCAGTAATCCAGGTGGCCAGCCTGTCCCGGACAGCACGCTGAAAATCGACAGGGGAACCGTCAATGCTGCGAACAGTGATGCGGCGGGGAAGAACAGCCAGAAAGCATGGATGTTCTTTCGTGGCATGCCCGAGTTGTCTGAAGTCATCTCGTGTCCTTGACCCGTCGGCGTACCGTAACTATCAGTAAAAATAACGCGGGATACATTTTAAAGGTGCATCATGAATATTACACAACTTGCCCGTCTACCGTTTTCCGGCAATGGCGCCTGGTCAGAGCTGCGGTGCCTGGACCTGTCCATTCCGTTCCTGGCATGGGTGGTTGTAGTACCTATGTCGTTTCTGCCGCCGGTGCTGCTCTACTATGCTGGTACGCAGTATGGAGACGCCTTTATGCAGGGCTTTGGAGACAAGGAGTGGCGCTTCATCACTACCATTCTGTTCCTGGCAGAGTTGCTCACGTTCTTCGTGATGGGCTGGCTGATACGCGCCGTTATGGACAGCCATCAACTGAAAATCAGTTATCAGGATGCCTATTTGCTGGCTGCAATCGCACCGCTACCGCTCTGGCTGTCATCACTGGCGTTGCTGGTGCCCGTGCTGGCGGTGAGTGTTGTGGCCATGTTTGCCGCACTGTTCCTGTCCTGCGCTCTGGTCTATCAGGGCGTTCGGTCATTCTGCGAGCGAAGTGATAACGATGTCGTGGTCATGTCCGCCACCTACACCGTGATGGCGGCTTCACTGCTGGCGTGGGGCGTGCTGATGGCGATGGTCTGGGCGTTCTGATCAGACCGTGTGCGGCAGCACGCCAAAATAGATGGCACTGAAGTGGCAGGCGCTGCCGCCGATCACGAACAGGTGCCAGATCGCATGCATGTAGGGAATGCGGTCGGCAAGATAGAAGGCGACACCGGCGGTGTAGACAACGCCGCCGGCGATCGTCAGGTTCAGGGCTGTTTCACTCAGGTTGGCCACCAGGTCGGAAGAGGCGAACGTGATCAGCCAGCCCATGGCCACATAGATGCCGACCCTTGCGAGCTTGAAGCGGTTCTTGAAAATCACCTTCAGCACCACGCCGGTGATCGCCAGTGACCAGATCACGGCAAACAGGGTCCAGCCCACCGTTCCACGCATGTTCACAAGCAGAAACGGCGTGTAGGTTCCGGCGATCAGCAGAAAAATGGCGCAATGATCAAGGGTTTTGAATGCCCTTTTCAGTTCTGGCCGCCGGGCACCGTGATACAGGGCGGACGCCAGGTAGAGCAGAATCAGGGAAGCGCCGAAAATACTGAAGCTCACGATTTTCCAGGCATCCCCGACCTGACTGGCGCCCACGATCAGCGCAATCGTGCCAATAACACTCAATATGGCGCCCAGGCCGTGGGTGGCACTGTTCAGCCACTCTTCAATGCGGTGATGGATGTTCTGTGTCGCGGATACAGATGCTGTCACTGAGAGGTCTTCCTTGTAAGCCATGTCCATAAAATACTTGAGCGTACACGTGTACGCAATGGCTGATGGTGACCATCTTGTGAAGCTGTTCAGAAAAACTGAACGACCTGTCGGAAAAGTTCCGATTTCTCTCGAGTCCACCGCTGGTTAGCATGCGTATAACAGAATTCGGACAGAGGAGGTTTTTCAGATGGCAAAAGTACTTGTTCTTTATTACTCCATGTACGGCCACATCGAGACGATGGCAAATACCATTGCCGAAGGTGCGAAAGAGGTTGATGGCGCCGAAGTTACGATCAAGCGGGTGCCGGAAACCATGTCTGATCAGGCGTTCCTGGGCGCTGGCGGTAAGGCTGACCAGCAAGCTCCCGTAGCCGACCCGAAAGAACTGGCCGAATACGACGCGGTGATTTTTGGCACACCGACCCGGTTCGGCAATATGGCCGGTCAAATGCGGACGTTCCTCGATCAGACCGGTGGGCTGTGGGCTGAGGGCAAACTCCACGGCAAAGTGGCGAGCGTGTTTACCTCTACAGGCACCGGTGGTGGGCAGGAGCACACCATCAGCTCATTCTGGACCACCCTGGCCCATCACGGCATGGTGATCGTCCCCTTGGGCTATGGTATCCCTGAGTTTTTCGACATCTCGGAAGTGAATGGCGGAACGCCTTACGGGGCGTCAACCATCGCCGGGGGCGACGGCTCACGGCAGCCGAGTGAGAAAGAATTGGCCATCGCCCGCTTCCAGGGCAAGCATGTGGCCGAGCTGGCGGTAAAACTGCACGGCTGAATCTGAAGCATTACCAAAGCGTTGAGCGTTTTCCAGGGCAGCAGGCGAGAGCATGCTGCCCTTTTTTATCTTGTGCCTGGTTGGCGTGTCGCCTCATGGCCGAATTTTCGCACTCGCGGTTTTCAGCCGGGAAAAGGTCGCTGGCACGACGCCGAGCCATGATGCCAGTTGATTATCCGGTACCCGTTTAACCAGCTCCGGGTATTCCTCAAGCAGTAACTTGTATCGTTCTCTTGCCGGCATGGTGTGCTTGCGGAACTCTCTCATGCTGGTCAGCTCGGCAATTTCTTCCGTCAGGGCAAGGGCGAACTGGGGCCAGAGTCCCTCACCGTGAGACTGGATTGCAGACCGGAAGGCAGCGAAGTCGGCAACCCACGCTGTTACCGGCGTTACTGAAGTCAGGCAGAGGGTATTTCTGACGGTTCGGCTACGGCCAAAAACCGGCCAGACCATATCGCCTTCAGAAAAGAAATGGTGCACGGACACCTTGCCACTGGGGGCTTCCCGGAACAGCCGCAGTATGCCGTACTGAACCAGATAGACGTTTGCCCAGGGTTTATCGTGTTTTTCCAGAGCGGTCTCAGAATCAACCCGACAAAGATGAAAAAGCCGCGCGAGGTCTGCCAGAAACCGTGCGTCCGGATCATTCTCGTGCCCCGCCAGGCGAATACCAAAGACCCGGCTGAGACCATTCAGCAAGGCGGCCGACTCAGGTGCGGCGTCCTGCTGGATAATCTCGGGGTTGTTTTCTCCCATCATGCAGGGGGCGGAGGAAACGTCTGGCCTGAAAATGCTGTTCATGGCGATGACCCTGTTACGAGTGTCCGGTCAATTATGGTATCAGAGAAGCATCTTTTGAAATGACTTAAATCATTAAGGCTTTTTCACTGAGTCGATATCGCGATCTGACGAACATTCAGTGATAGACTCCGGCACCTGTTGCTGGAAGTTACCCCCTTTCCTCACGGAGTCCCGATGGCCGCAGCCTTTGCCCTTTTCTTCAAGCTTATTCCGCTTTATGTGACGGTCGCCCTGGGCTGGGTCGCCGGTCGTTACCTTGAGGCCAGTGGTCGTCATATTGCCGGCATAATGCTCTATATCGTGACACCATCTGTGGTGTTTTCAGGGGTTATGGCGGCGCCGCTTTCTCCCGAGGTCATCCTGCTGCCGTTTCTGGTATTCGGGATTTCTTCTGTTCTGGGAATTGTGCAATTAAAGCTGGCCAAGCGGGTGCTTGATGACGGCAGTGCCAACATCATTCCCCTGTGTGTGGGCTCCGGCAACACCGGGTACTTCGGCGTGCCGGTCGCCTTGTTGCTGTTTGGCGAAGAGGGGCTCGGGCTCTATATCGTGTGCATGCTGGGCACCACGCTGTTCGAGAACTCCGTGGGCTTCTATCTGGCGGCGAGAGGACGCTACAGCATCAAGGATGCGCTCTGGCGGGTGTTGAAACTGCCGTCGGTATACGCCTTCCTGGCGGCCGTCGCCCTGAACCTGGCCGGTGTTGGTATTCCGGATATCTTCGTGCCGCTGTTCGATAACCTGCGCGGCGCCTACAGCATTCTGGGCATGATGATCATCGGCATGAGCATCACCAGCTTTCGCGGCCTGGCGGGTAATGTCCGTTTCACGGCACTGGCGTTCTTCGGCAAGTTTGTGATCTGGCCCCTGGTGGCTATCGTGTTCTGGTGGGTGGATTCCGCGGTTCTGGGCATTTACGAGCCGGCCGTTCACAAGGCCATGTTCCTGATCTCGATCACCCCGATTGCCGCCAACACCGTGGTTATTGCCACGTTGCTGGATACCTCGCCAAGGCAGGCAGCGGGTACCGTCCTGCTTACCACGCTGTTTGCCCTGGCGTTCATTCCGGTGATGATTTCGCTGGCGTTCTAACGGTTGCTTGAGCCTGCCGCTGCCGGCTCAACAGTGCAGGCCTTGGCTTCCGCGATGTCACTACGGGCGTGGCGCACCACACTGATGCCGGCTGTTATCGCCAGCGTACCCATGATCGCGGCAACGACCAGGTCGGGCCAGGCGGTTCCGGTACCGAACACGCCCAGGGCGGCTACCATAACGGCGATGTTGCTGATGGCATCGTTCCGGCTGCACAGCCAGACCGAGCGCATGTCGGAGTCGCCTTCACGGAATTTGAACAGTAATGCGGCCACACCCATGTTGGCGGTGAGTGCCAACATGCCAACGGCCCCCATTGTCAGCGGTTCAGGCGTAATGCCGGCCTGTACCACCCAGACTGCCCTGGCCCAGACCACAAGGCCAAACACCGCCATGGTAATGCCTTTCACCATGGCAGCTCGTCCGCGCCAGAGCATACCCATGGAGAGCACGGTGAGGGATAGAATGTAATTGGCGCTGTCGCCGAAGAAATCGATGGCGTCCGCCATTAGTGAGACCGAGCCGGACGAAAGGCTGGCGATGCCTTCCACGACGAACATGGCCAGGTTCACCCACAAGGCAATCCACAACGCTTTGCGAAAGCCCGGGGCCGGGGATTTGGGTTCGGGGGCAGAACAACTGCACGCCATAAAGACCTCCTTCGTCCAGATGCCTCTATTGAAAACCCTGTAGTTGCTACAGGGTCAAGCCTCACCGACAAAATTTCATGCACTCATCGTTTCTGGAACGATGAAAGATGCGATTCAGAAATGCCAAAAAGAATGGCAATTGGGTATCGAGTTTCTTGCTAAGTGCTCTCAATGTCGCCAAATATGCGCTCTTGACATATACGAAGGAACTGGTCAATCTCTGTGCAAACAATCATAAAAGCCGATTTCGGTAGGCCGGTTATGCTTGCAGACACCTCCCCAAAGCTACGATTTGATCGCTGGATCAGTGATGTAAACCAGATTTGTGGGCCTTTTTCGGCAGAACCTCTCAAACAGGAATTCTCCGGAAATATCAGTAAAATGGGCTCCAGCGCACTGGATATGTCCCACGTTACCATTCGTGGAGCGCAGCTTGTTCGGGGCCGAACAGAAATCCGTCGTTGCGTCACCCCTGAATTCTTCTGTGTGTTCCAGCTGCGAGGAAAGTCGCGGGTTGAGCAGGCAGGTAATAGGTCCATTCTGCAGGCAGGGGATATTGTCCTGGTAGACTCCGCCCTTCCGTTTAGCTTTACCTATGATTATGAATCTGAGCAGATTTCCCTGATCCTGCCACGCGCGATCATCGAGCGGACATTGAATGTGTCAGGCATTGAGCTTGGTGTTCGCATTCCCTCCGATAGTCACATTGCCCGAGTCGCGAACCTGTTAATTAGCGGAGCAGCTGATTACGACAGTCTTGATGAGGAAGAAGGCGCCGCGATCATTGACTCGCTGATCATGCTGATCAAACCCTCCGTGATCCGAAGCGTGGGACAGAAAAGTCCCAGCGAGCGTATCTTTCTGCAAGCCGCCTCGTACATACGGGAAAACATTGGAGAGTCCGAGCTGAGCGCGCGGATGGTAGCAAACACCACTGGAACATCGGTTCGCGGACTTTACCGGGCGTTTTCGGCCCGATCTCTGACCGTATCCGGGTATATCCGGACCCAGCGGCTGGAAATGTGTGCCGATTACCTGAAGACGTCCAAGGGCAAAGTGAACCTGACCGAAGTCGGATACCGTTTCGGCTTTGCCAGCCCCAGTGCCTTTTCCACTGCTTTCAGGCAGCATTTTGGGATGACACCCTCAAGCTTCTGCCAGGACCAAGTGTCTTGAAAAAGGGGAGCTGTCAGGCCGTTGATTCTGGCAGCTCCCGAAAGACGCAGTGTCGCCGCCGCTTTACTTCTTGATGCTGATGACTCTGGGCTGGGTGACCGCTTTAAGCCCCTCCAGGCCGAACTCGACCCCATAGCCAGATGCTTTATTGCCTCCAAAAGGAACCATAGGATGAATGGCACCGTGCTGGTTGATCCAGACGGTCCCGGCTTCCAGCATCAGGGCGATGGGTTCCGCTTCCTCAAGGCTGTTAGCCCAGATTGATGCGCCCAGGGCAGCTGAGAGGCCGTTGGCAGACGCGATTGCGTCGTCCAGATTTCTGTAACGAACTATGGGCAGAGCAGGACCGAACTGTTCCTCATCTACCAGCCTTTGCCCGTCCGAGATGTTGCCCACCAGAGTTACTGGAAGAAAGTAGCCTTTCTCAGGGGTATCGCCGAATTCCATGACGTCGCAGCCATTGGTCCGGGCGTCGTCGACCAGCTCTTTTACTTTCTTGTATTGCATTTCATTCTGAAGCGGGCCGATCAGATTGGCATCGTTCATGCCGTCGCCAATGGGCATCTTTCGAGCAATGTCGCTGAGGGCCGCAATCACCTGGTCGTAGTCGTTTTCGTGAACGTATAACCTTTTTATGCAAGCGCAGGTCTGGCCCATGTTCAGGAATGCGCCCCAGAAAAGCCCCTCCGAGATGGCCTTGGCGTCCGTTCCGGGAACCACGATGGCAGCATCGTTGCCGCCGAGCTCCAGCGTTATCGGTGCAAGGTTTCTTGAAGAAGCCTCAATGATCCGACGGCCTGTGGCTTCGCTACCCGTAAACATGATCTTGTCGATGTCGGGATGGCTGGTCAGCGCAGCTCCGATGCGGCCCTCTCCGGAAACGGTATTCAGAACACCCGGAGGCAGCACCTGATTGATCAGGCGGACCATTTCCAGGGTTGCAATCGGCGTGTATTCAGACGGCTTCAGAACCACCGTGTTGCCCATGCGGATGGCGGGGATAATCTGCCAGATCGCAATCATCAGAGGCCAGTTCCAGGGGGCAATCGCTGCCACAACCCCGAGTGGCGCCCTGTGGAGTGTGTCTTTGCGTTCTTCGTCTTCGTAGACGGTTTCCGGAGGTAGTGACAATGCTGCTGGCACCTGTGTCCAGCCGATGCATGCCTGTATCTCGAAGCGGGAACCAGGGCCAGCCAAAGGTTTGCCCTGCTCGCGGGTGACCAGTTGGGCCAGGTACTCCGAGTTGTCCTGGAGTATCTCGGCTACCCGTGTAACCGTTTCCTGACGTTCCTGATCACTGGTGTTCGCCCACATTTTCTGTGCTTTGCGGGCCGCAATGACGGCGTCGTTCACATCCTGCTCGCTGCTCAGAGGCGCTAACCCCAGAGAATCACCAGTGGCGGGATTGAAAATTTCCTGGTGATCGGCTGCTTCAACCGCCTTGCCATTCACCAGATTTGTAAAGGTTTGCATAACAATGCGCTCCCAAATGTGTTCGTTAGAGCCAGACTGAGAATCCGTTAGAACTGCCCATGGTTTGGTCCGTGGGCAGAGTCTCCGGCACGGCTTATGGAGATGGATCAGAATGGAACAATGGCAATGATTTGAGCGTAAGCGTTGGTGTCGTTACCGCCGATCTGGCTGCCCCCCTCGGCGGCACTTTTGTCAGGCATATAAAAGCCAACGAGAGGGCTGATGATCAGGTGTGGTGCTGCCACCCATTCGGCATAGATATCTACTTCCTGAGCGTTCAGATTCCCTGTACCGCCTGTGGTGTCAGAGAAGTCGAAGAAGAGCGCGCCAATACTCAGGGTTTCTGAGGGAGTTGCCTTCAGACCCACGTGATGCACGGAGGCATCGGAGTTGAACGGTCCAGCGTAGTTGGCGGCGACTTCACCCTGAAACCAGGTTCCGTAGCCCCGGTTGAAGCCGAAAAACAGCGGGTCGAAGCCCTCATCGAAGCTCGAATATCGGTAATTGACGCTGGGTGACCAGCGGGTCTCGCTGAAGGTCCAGCCCGCCTCGGCGTACCACGCTCTGGCATTCTCGTCAGAGCCCTCTCCGGCTTCCTGATTGACGAACTCAGCGGACAGGAACAGATTTTCGACACCCGCATTTCCTTGATAACGGAAGCTGGTGGTTTGTTGCCCGTCTCTTGATCCATACCCCAGAAGCGGAGCAAAGGTGTCATCAACGTCCAACCCTTCGATGTAAGCCAGTCCAAAGATGCCTTGTGAAGTCACATACTCCGCATTCAAACCTGCAAGCTCCATCTCAGCCTGAGCTTTGTTGTCAGAGGCCAGCCAGAAAAGGTCGGCACGCAGGCCGTCCGAGCCGCCAATACGGGCAATGGCGGTCTGGTCAAAGGCCTTGCGGGCTGCAAGCCAGTAGGCGCCTCCCCGGTCAAAGTCCAGGCCCCCGCCATTCAGTGCATCGCCAAAATTCAGGGCGTCGCTATTGAGCAGGAAGCCGTCGCCGATGGCGAACTGCTGGCGGCCTACGGAAAGATCCAGACCGTCTTCGCCGAGCGCAGGGATCAGAGTCCCGGAGCGCCAGCCGAGGTAGGCATCTTCCAGATCGGTTTCCCGCTCGTTACCGGACGTAATGCCTCCGGCATCGCCATCGCCCCAGGTCCCTGAGGAGACCAGATTCACTGCGCCGTATATCTGGCTGCCAGAGCCAACACCCTGGGTGCCGGAAAGCCCATACTTGATGTAACCCTCCTGCCACTGCGAATCACCGACTTGGGTTTTGGCGCCAAGGTTGTAGGTTTCCTGGCTGGAAAAAACACCCAGAGCTGCCTCGATATCCAGATTCAATTCTGTACCGTTCTGGTTGTAAACGTTGTAGGCCGAAGCGGGTGCCGACAATCCGGCGACCGCCAGGCACAAAATGCTCTTCATGAAATGCTGATGTTTCATCTCTTATGATTCCCGTATCTCTGTTTTTTTATGTTCAGGCTTCCCTGCCTGGATGGTGTTCCTTTTTCAGCGAATCAGTTCTCCGGCGTCTGTTGCTCGGGCAGATTCAGGGTCGGGGTCTGGTCAAAGAAGTTCCATGGTTTGAGCATCGAGTGGACGTACTCTGTCGGCATGATGGGCCACTCCTCAGCCCGGGCTACGTGCGTGGCACCGGTAGTCATCCAGAGCACCGTATCGACGTTCTCGATAGACTCGTTGTCCGAGACAAAGGTTTTAAGCCCCGTGTCAGTTTTCGCCCGGTTCGGGTATTTGCCTTCCGGATAACGCTCCTCTGGCTTGTACTGAGTTACCCATATCTGCTTGTCCATGAAACTGACACGTTTGAACAGCCACTCGTCCTCGCTGAACAAAGCGCCTTTAGCGATGGGGTGGGTGCCACCAGCGAATGGGATGATCTGGTAGCCAACCGGGTAGCCCATTCGGTTTTCTTTGTTGGGGTTGGTTATCAGACGCACGGTCGATGGGTCGAACTTCTGCACTGATTCCTGTTCTGTGGAGACAACTCGTTCATTGGTAATCATCACGCTCTTCCGTGGGCCGCCCGCTGTGTTTTCCGCGACTACCGGATTGATTTCCTTGAGGTTGTTCTGTTCGCCATCTACATCCATATCCAGTCGGAAGTTGTAGATGTGCTGGTGGGTAGTCCCAACGATGTTGTGATCGATCAAGGTGCCGTAACGAGTATCTTCTTCGGCAGTTTCATCATGGATGGTGCGCGATTTCACGGCCTTCACCGCCTCGATGCCCGACGCTCCGACGGTTAACTGGATATTTCCGTTGGCCATGAAAATCCAGTCGAACATGTAATCGTAGTTGCCAATAGTGCTTACCCAGCGCACAACCAGCTCTCTTCGTTCGCGGCTTTCGTTGCCAGGGCTACTGCCCAGCATTTCCGTGTGCTTGAATTCCGGCCCCGCGTAGCGCTCGAAGACTGCGATAGCGTTGGGAATGGTAAAGGGCTCGCCTCCGTTATCGACCAGGGTCGCCGGCAGCAGAGTCGCGTTATTGGGGGTGTCGACGCCGCCAACCAGAGGCGAGGTCAGGTTGCCCATCCCATAATCGCCCGAGTCCAAGTAAGACTTGAAGTACCAGCCCACGTCAGGATCGCCATAGGGCACGATCATGCCACCCAGTGACCCCTCGTACATGATTTTCCGTTTTTCACCCTGGTCGTTATAGGTAAGTGTGGAAATGACGGGGCCAACGCGGGAATTGAGCTTTAGATGGAAATTCCAGTTCTGCCATTGGATGGTATTGCCGGACATTGCGATGTTGGAGCCTTCAGGCTGGACCACCATCAACGGTTTCACATCAGCGATTGTTTCCTGATTACGTCCATCATAAGGACGGGGGGCCATCGGAACGGGGATAACGCCATCGTCCTCAATCTTGAGGATGCTCTTTTTTTCCAGATCCACGACAGCCACGAGGTTTTCGATCGGATGCGCCCAGTAGTTGCCGTCGCCGATGTCGAGGTAAGACACCACTTTCAAAAGCTTTAGATCGTGCTCAAGACCGTCGTCTCCACCGAAGTAGCCAACGGTCAGAGGCGTAGCGACCACGTTTTCGACGTTTTCGATACCTCGTTTTTTCAGTGCTTTCTTGTAGGCCTCGCTGTTCGAGACAATTTCCTGAACGGCCAGGAAGTCATCGAAGGTCACCATGCCGTGGGCATCTTCAATGTGTTTCCAGGCAACCACTGACTCTGAGTCGAGATCAACAGTGCCCTCATAGACTTTCCTGCCATCCACGACCGTAAAAATGGCCTGACGTGAGAAGTCGTGGCCTTCACCAAATGACCACTCCCAGACTTTTTCTTTACTGGGATCGGCGAGTCGAATCTGTGTGAAGCGAATGGTGTCTTTCCAGTGCTTGGAAGCCTTTACTGCATTTGCTGCAGTGGTGATTTCTTCTGCGGATAACGGATCCAGCGGATGGGCTTTACTGCCAATCCTCAGGTTTTGGGAAACGTGGCCGGAAAACAGGTCATTGGCAAAACTCCTCTCTACGAGAATTTCGCCATCGTGCTGCTTTACAGGAGCAGATAATTCAATTTGGTCGCCATTGGAAAAGGCGGTCTTTTCGCCCAGAGGGACCCGGAATTCGCGGTCTCCAGAAGTGACGAGTAATTCGCTTTTGTCCTGGCTCAGTTGGTAGTGGGCACCTGATGAAATCAGCGCTTTCGAGACTGGCATGTACTCCGCTGAGCCTCCATGCGCGAAAGCCGCCGGATTGGCAACGAACAACGACGAGGCCAGAGCGACCGAGAGTGCGAGTTTATTCTTGTACATAATGACTCCTGACAATGTTTGCTGTGTTCATGAGAAACAGTTCAGCCGAGCTACCAATACCAACCCGGCTTTTCCAGGGGCGGGCGAACCTAACCGTGCATCTGTAAGACATAGAAATATCATTTCAATGCCGAGAGGGCTTTTGAATGACTGCCAGAGTTTTGTCGAATCGTGCCGGTTGGATTTAAGGCGGGGACTGCTTGTTGGATGCGAGATAGTCGGCGGGTGGAAACTCTCAGTTATGGCCGGGCCCATGGGTGCCAGGAACGTGGTTGTGTGGATCCTCGGGCTCAGCCGTCTCAAGCTCCTTGTTGAGTCCCCCGAGAATTCCGCATTCGCGCACAGTGCGTCCATCGGAGCAGGCTTCCTGAAGCTGCTGGAGCGTATCCTCAAGGCTCGTTAGCTCTTTCAGTCGTTCCCGAACGTGATTAAGGTGGCGAGCCAGCAGGGCGTCGACTTCGCTGCAATCCGCTTCCGGTTGTTCGGCTAGCCTTATCAGCTCACGAATCTCGTCCTGCGCCATATCGAGATTGCGACAGCGTTTGATAAAGAGAAGGCGGTCCAGGTGGGCGTTGCGGTAGGAGCGGTAGCCGCTGCTGTCCCTGTCCGGTTCCGGCAGCAGGCCGATCTTTTCGTAGTAGCGGATGGTCTCAACAGGAATGGCTGTTGTCTTTGCGAGTTCGCCAATTTTCACTGAGGGGTCCCCCCGGTTGTACCCGGAAAATGCACCGTGGCCTTGAGGCCTCCGATCGAGTCGGCGCTGAAATTCAGGGTACCACCATAGCGCTCTGTAATCTCCCGCACGATGGCAAGCCCCAGTCCGTGCCCCGGCGTTTGTTCGTCCAGACGCAGACCGCGGGTGCCCAGGGTGTCCAGCGCGTCCGGAGGAATTCCGGGGCCGTCGTCTTTGACGGTGATGGTAAATCCCTGCCGGTCCTCGTTCAGGCCTAGCTCCACGAATCTGGTGGACCACTTCCCGGCGTTGTCCAGAAGGTTGCCCAGCACCTCGTTCAGGTCGTGTTCCTCAATGGGCCAGCGTCTTTCTTCGGTCAGGACGGTCGACATTTCAAAAGATTTTGCCGGGTACAGCCGGCCGAGCATCCACAGAAGGTCCCTGGCCTGCTTCAGGGGATAGGCGCTTTTGCCCACCTGTGGGCCGGCGAAGCGGCTGCGCCGCATTTCTGCTTCCAGTTGTCTGTCGATATCGTCGAGCCTGCCGGCCATCTGTTGTCTGAGATCGTTGGCCAGAGGTCGGTCCGTATCTTCCAGAATCTGGCGAACGGCAGCGATGGGCGTTTTTACGCTGTGGGATAGGTTGGCCAGTGCGTCCCTGGAGCGCTCCAGCCGCTGGTCCAGGGAGTCGAGTAACTGGTTGAGTTGCAGTACCAGGGGCTGGAACTCCTCAGGCGCTTTCACATCGATCCGTGATATCTCGCCATCCTGCAGCCGCCTCAATGCCGCCTTGAGACTCACTACGGGCCGCATGGACAGGTTGATGCCCAGCCAGAGTGCGCCAACCAGCAGCAGGATCAGGAGCAGGGAAACAACGGCTGTCCATGCATGAAGCTCGGCCTGACTGCGGCTCAAGGCACCAAGGTCTTCAGAAACGATCACCACGATGGGCTGGTCGTTCACACGAAAGGACTTCCGGTAAGCAAGGATATCCGAGGGCGCCTCTTCAATCTGGGCGCCACTGACCCGCAGCGTACCCTCCTGACTGGACTCTACAAGCGGCATTAAAAGTGGGGCCCAGGTTTCCGGGGAGATAATGGTTCGGGTATCGGAATGGATCGCAAATGCGTGGTGAAAAACTTCCTGGAAATAATCACCGGTCTGTAAAGTGTCCAGCCGACCACTGGAATCGCGAATCTGATGTTCGAGAAAAGCGACTTCGTCTTTCAGGCGGGTTTCAACGAATTGGCGGGACATGCGGTCAAGCAGCAGCCCGTGCACTAACCATGCGAGAGCCATCAGAAGAATGCCGGCCGGCAGCAGCAGTGCCAGCAGGGTTCCCTTGACGGATGCCGGTTTTTTAAACCAGGTCATTGAACAGGTACCCCTGGCCACGTCGTGTAGAGATGGTGTCCGTGCCTACCAGTTTCCGGAGCCTGCGAATGTAGGCTTCAATGACGTTCTCGCTGGGGTTGTCGTTCAGGTTGTAGAGCTGCTCCATAAGTTGCTCTTTCGAGAACACGTGCCCTGGTCGGCTCATCAGGCAACGTAACAAGCGGAACTCGGTTCCGGTGAGGCTGTGTTCTGTGCCATCGGCCAGTTTCAGGCTCTGGCGATTCTCATCCAGCTCGAGATTGCCGGCTTTCACAAGAGAGTGCACCCGCCCTTCGCTCCGGCGAATGATGGCGTTCAGTCGTGCAATCAGCTCTTCGGTCTGGAAGGGTTTGGCCAGGTAGTCATCGGCGCCGGCTTTTAGTCCGTTGACCTTGTCCTGCCAGTCGCCTCGGGCAGTCAGAATCAGGACAGGGAAGCTGGCCCTGTTCATCCGCCACTTGCGCAGAACGTCCAGTCCGTTGCCGTCAGGCAGGCCCAGATCCAGGACAACAGCCCGATAATCCTCCTGCTCTGCCAGCATCAAGGCTTCTTTGGCAGTAAACGTTGAATCCACACTGAAACCCGCCTTTTCAAGTTGGCTGGCCAGACCGTCGGCCAGCAGTCGGTCATCTTCGACGAGCAGTAAACGCATAAGTCTGTCCTTCAGAATGTGAACCTCAGCGACTCAGTATCCCTGTGTTAACTGAACCCAGCCTGAACGCTAAATAATTCGTCATTTTCAGAAAGGATTCAGGTTTGTGCGCGATGGTATTCATCGTTTCTGGATATTGCTCAATTTTCGAAGCAAACCATGGTTCGTTTGAGTCTCACCAATTCACAGGAGTATACAAGATGAACGCATCCGCATTTCTGGTTGCCGCCACAGCCATGACCATGTCAGCAACGGCTTTTGCCGCCGGCGCCCACAGCGGTGGCCACGGGGGAGGAAGCGGAGAGCCGGGCAAGGCCTCCGAGGTCAGCCGAACGATCAACGTTGAGATGCACGACAACTATTACGAGCCCGAGTCCATCGAGGTCAATCCCGGTGAAACGGTTCGTTTTGTTATCGAAAATAAGGGCAACCTTGTTCACGAGTTCAACATTGGCACGCCCGATATGCATGAGGCCCATCAGGAAGAAATGATGATGATGGTTGAACATGGCGTGATCCAGGGCGGAACTCTCAATCACGACATGATGGAAATGGACATGGGCGACGGCCACTCCATGAAGCACGACGATCCCAACAGCGTTCTTCTCGAGCCCGGCAAGAGCAAAGAGATCGTCTGGAAATTCTCCGAGGAGGGCAATATCGAGTTTGCCTGCAACGTGCCCGGGCATTATCAGGCCGGCATGTACGGAGATGTGAATTTCAACTGATCCCTCCAAACAACGACGTAGTTGAGAGTAGTCAACCATGAAGAAATCCTTTCTGGCAGGCCTTGCGGCCTTGCTGATGCCGGCGTTTGGCCTGGCTGGTGAATACAACCTGACAGTGGACCGGGTCCAGATTGATACCGGCGATTTTGTCAAAGAGGGCATTGGCTATAACGGCGAATCCCCGGGACCCGTTTTGCGCTTCAAGCAGGGCGAAGAGGTGACCATCAATGTCACCAACAATCTTGATGAAATGACCTCCATCCATTGGCACGGGCTTATCCTGCCCTATCAACAGGATGGCGTGCCCGGCATCAGTTTCCCGGGTATCAAGCCAGGCGAAACCTTCACCTACCGTTTTCCCATCCAACAGGCCGGCACCTACTGGTTTCACAGCCACTCCGGTTTCCAGGAACCCGACGGTGCCTACGGTGCCATTGTTATCGAACCGGAAGGCCGAGAGCCGTTCCGTTATGACCGCGAGTATGTGGTTCAGCTGACTGACAAACACCCGCACTCCGGGGATCGCATCATGCGCAACCTGAAGATGATGCCTGACTACTACAACCGGCAGCAGCAGACTGTTGGCGAGTTCTTCTCCGATGCCGCCGAGCATGGCTTCATGAATACCCTGAAGGACCGGATGGCCTGGGGCGATATGCGGATGATGAAGGCGGATGTCGAGGACCTGCAGGGGTTTACCGCGTTGATCAACGGCAAGGGTCCTGACCAGAACTGGACGGGCATTTTTGAACCAGGCGAGAGAATCCGATTGCGCTTTATCAACTCGTCGGCAATGACCTACTTCGATATTCGTATCCCGGGTCTGAACATGACGGTGGTTCAGGCTGACGGTAACAATGTCCAACCCGTAAATGTGGACGAGTTCCGCATCGGCGTGGCCGAGACCTATGACGTCATCGTTCGTCCCCGCGATGAGCAGGCGTACACCATCTTTGCTGAATCCATGGGGCGTTCGGGTTATGCAAGGGCAACGCTGGCACCAGAAGAAGGCATGGAAGGTGTGGTCCCCGAATTGCGCGAGCCGGCTCGGCTGACCATGGCCGATATGGCCGGCATGCACGGTATGGATCACGGAAGCATGGATATGAGCGGTTCCGGTGATATGGCAGGTATGGACCATTCTGCCATGGGAAGTATGAATGAGTCTGAGATGTCGGGGATGGATCATTCAAACATGGCGGGCATGGATCACAGCGGCATGATGATGTCCAGCAAAGGTGCCAGCGATCCTTTCTACGCCGAAGGCAGTGGGATTGTCCCCGTCGCCGCCAATGGCGGAAAGTTTCTGTCCTACGCCGATCTCAGGGCACAGAACCCCCTTTATGAGGACCGTGAACCCACCCGCGAGATCGAGCTGAAGCTCACCGGCAACATGGAGCGTTACACCTGGAGCATCAACGGCGTGAAATACGAGGACGCTGACCCGATCCGCCTGCAATATGGCGAACGTGTCCGCTTTAAGTTTGTGAACGAAACCATGATGACGCATCCCATGCACCTGCATGGCATGTGGTCCATTCTGGATGTCGGCGCCGATCAGTGGAACCCCATCAAGCACACCATCAGTGTTCAGCCTGGCACCACTGTCTATATGGAAACCGAGGTGGACGAGCCGGGACAGTGGGCCTTCCATTGCCATCTTTCCTACCACGCCGCCGCGGGTATGTTCCGCAAGGTGATTGTTGAGGGTGGTCCCGACACGACTCAGGCGAAAACTGACGCTGTTGCCGACAATGGAGGTGAAGCATGAGCCGTGTGCAATTCCTGACTCTGGGGCTCTTGAGCTCGTTGGTAGTGTCAACGCCGGTGACGGCCCAGACCATGATCCAGGACACCACTGCCCGTAAGCAGCCCCTGGCGACCTGGGGTGTTCAATTCGAGGAGCTGGAGTACCGTTACAGCGATTCGGATGAGGAGCTTGGTGTCTGGAAATCTGACGTGTTCTATGGCACCGACGAGTTCAAGTTCCGTTGGTTGGGCAAGGGAGAGTATGCCATTCAGGAGCAGGCCTACGAGGGCCTCGAAAACCAGCTGGTTGCGCAGACGCCCATCTCCAAGTTTTTCGATGCCAAGGCGGGCGTTCGGTTCGATACGCCGGAAGGACCCGATCGAACCTATGCGGTTCTTGGGGTAACCGGCCTGGCGCCCCAGTGGTTCGAAGTGGACGCAAGCCTGTACGTCAGTGATGAGGGCGACACATCGGCGGAGGTAGATGCCGAATACGAGTTGTTGCTCACCAACCATTGGATTCTCTCCGCTGCTCTGGATGCAACGGTGGCATTCAGTGAGGATCGGGAGATTGGCCTGGGTAAGGGGCTTAGCTCAACAGAGGCCGGCCTCAGGTTGAGCTATGACCTGATCGACCGGGCCGTGTCTCCCTACATTGGTGTGGTGCACGAACGCAAATACGGCGACACCGCCGACCTGGCTGAGGCCGAGGGCGGCAGTACCGAAGACTGGTTTGCCGTTGTTGGTGCGCGAATCGCATTCTGAACGCCACTTCAAAAAGCCCGGGCGCTCGCACCCGGGCTTTTTTTCTTAATTTTGATGCACCTCAAATCAATCTGAATTGAACGCCGGTTTTCAGCGGCAATTCAGTTAACGGTGCTGTAATGGTCTTGAAGTCACCGACACCCGAGGTGAAATCCCATGGCCAAGGCACACAAAATGGGCACTCAGGAGGCCTTCCTTCAGCGCCGCACACTCCCCATAAGGGGCCTGGCGGAAAGCCAGTGGGACGACCTGCTTGAGGATCTCAATCACCATCCCTGCGTTGATCTTGCCGAACGAAAACCGACCAACGTTCTGCGGATTGCCTACGATGCAAGCCACTGGTCCGTCGACGATCTGCTGGAAATGGTCACTGCCCGGGGCGGCCAGCTGAAAGGCGGTTGGTGGGCTCAGCGAAAGCTGGCCTGGTACCGATTCACCGATGACAACGTTCGGGCTAACGCGCAACATCAGCCCCACTGCTGCTCCAAAATGCCACCAATTAAACGAAAATGATCGGAGGTTGAACGGCCGAAACGAAGGACGGGAAGACACGCTATCAGGAAGGGAGTCACTTACATCACCATTAACTGTAATTGGGCGGGAGGCCAAGGCCATGATGGACGACAACATGTTTGGGAACACGATGTGGGCAGGCCACTGGCTCTGGATGCTGGTGATTGCCATTGTGGTGGTTATACCCGCCTGGCGAATTTGCCAGCGCACGGGGTATCCGGGTTGGATGGGCATTCTGATCCTCATTCCAGTCGCCAATCTGTTTTTGCTGTATTTCATTGCGTTTGCGGACTGGCCGACAGAAACCACGGGAGACCAAAATGGCTGAGCACCAACACGCCCACCACCATGATACCGCCGGTCACGATCACGCTGAGGCAGGGGAACATCAGGTCAAAGATCCGGTTTGTGGCATGAATGTGGATCCGCATAAGGCGGAGCATCGAAGTCAGCACTTTGGAAAAACCTGGTATTTCTGCTCGTCCCGCTGTCAATCAAAGTTCGAGGCGGATCCTCAGCAATATCTCGGCCAGAAGGACAAGCCGCAAGAGCCGGTAGCGCCGGGCACCATGTATACCTGCCCCATGCACCCGGAGATTCGTCAGCAAGGCCCGGGGGACTGCCCCATCTGTGGAATGGCCCTGGAGCCCGAGCAAGTGAGTCTGGACGACGGGCCGTCGGAAGAGCTCAAGGATATGACTCGCCGATTCTGGATTGGCCTGGTGCTCACATTGCCGGTCCTGGTGCTGGAAATGGGCGGACACCTGACCGGGCTTGATCACATTATTGCTCCTCAGATGTCTAACTGGATTCAGTTGGTGCTGGCGACGCCGGTGGTGCTCTGGTGCGGTTGGCCCTTCTTCGTCCGTGGCTGGAAATCCGTGGTTAGCCGTAACCTGAACATGTTTACTCTTATCGCCATTGGTACTGGCGTGGCACTGATCTACAGCCTGGTGGCGACATTGGCGCCACAGATATTCCCGGGTGCCTTTCGGCAGGAAGACGGCTCGGTGGCGGTGTATTTCGAGGCGGCAGCCGTCATCGTCGTGCTGGTATTGCTTGGTCAGGTGCTGGAACTGCGGGCCAGGGAGAAAACCTCCGGCGCCATCAAGGCTTTGTTGGATCTGGCGCCTGCCACTGCCAGGAAGTTGGATGACGATGGCAGCGAATCCGATGTGTCGCTGGATCAGGTCAAGGTTGGTGACCGTATGCGGGTGCGCCCCGGCGACAAGGTGCCGTTGGACGGCGAAGTGCTCGAAGGCAGTTCCAACGTGGATGAGTCCATGGTGACCGGTGAGCCGTTGGCCGTCAGCAAGAAATCCGGCGATCAGGTGATCGGCGGCAGTATTAACCAGCAGGGCAGTTTCATCATGCGCGCCGACAAGGTTGGCCGCGATACCATGCTGTCGCAGATCGTTCAGATGGTGGCCAGCGCGCAACGCAGCCGGGCGCCGATTCAGGGGCTCGCAGACAAGGTTGCCGCTTACTTCGTGCCGGCAGTCATCGTGATTGCGATCATCGCCTTTATCGCATGGTCTGTTTTTGGCCCCACGCCGCCCATGGCCTTCGGCCTGATTGCTGCCGTAAGCGTTTTGATCATTGCCTGCCCCTGCGCACTGGGCCTGGCAACACCCATGTCTATCATGGTTGGGGTTGGACGCGGTGCCCAGAGTGGCGTGCTGATCCGTGATGCAGAAGCTCTTGAGCGGATGGAAAAGGTGGACACCGTGGTGGTGGATAAAACCGGCACGCTGACAGAAGGCAAGCCGCAAGTCACCCGACTTGTCGCGGCAAACGGGTTCAGTGACAACGATCTGATGCGCTATGCCGGTGGTCTGGAAAAGGGCAGCGAGCATCCATTGGCCCACGCCATTCTCGATAAGGCCAAGGGTATGGATCTGGAGCTCCCGGATGCAGAGGACTTTGATTCGCCTAACGGAAAAGGGGTTACCGGTCGAATCGATGGCAAGCGGGTGCTGCTCGGCAATCGCCTCCTGATGGAGTCCGAGAATGTCGACACCGCAAAATATGACGGCGAAGCCGACCAGCTCCGGAAAGACGGCGCTACTGTGATTTTTGCGGCCGTCGACGGCAACGTCGCAGGCTTGCTCGCGATAGCCGATCCGGTGAAGGAAACCACTGAAGCCGCCATTTCAGCGCTGCAGAAAGACGGGATTCGCGTCGTCATGCTGACCGGCGATAACCGTACGTCAGCCGAGGCTGTTGCCCGCAAGTTGCATATCGACGAAGTGGAAGCGGAAGTGCTGCCGGAAGATAAGGGCAAGATTGTTCAACGCCTGAAGGACGAAGGTCGGGTTGTCGTGATGGCGGGCGACGGCGTGAACGACGCGCCTGCACTGGCCACGGCGGATGTGGGTGTCGCTATGGGCACTGGCACCGATGTAGCAATTGAGAGTGCTGGTATTACTCTGCTGCGCGGCGACCTGATGGGCATTGTTGAGGCGCGTCAGTTGTCGCTGGCAACCATGCGTAACATCCGGCAGAACCTGTTCTTTGCGTTTGTCTACAATTCTGCAGGCGTGCCTATTGCAGCGGGTGTTCTGTATCCATTTTTCGGCATACTGCTGTCGCCGATTTTTGCTGCCGCAGCAATGTCGCTTTCTTCGGTGAGCGTGATCATAAATGCTCTTCGCCTTCGGGTTATCAAACTTGAACCAAAGCAATAGAAGGACTGATCCCTGGTAATAGTCTGCGACATATCTGGATGACTCAGGTCAAGATGCAAGCTGTTAATGCTTCTCCAGAGTCTTTTTTCAGCCTCAATTCAGTTTCATGGTCTTTACTGAGAAGGATGCACAGAGTTGCAGCCGATAAGGAGGATCTCATGAACAGATTAACCCGTTTTGTAGCGTGTTCCGTGCTCGTTGCTTTGCCTGCCTTTGCTTTTGCACAGGGAAACTCGGGGCAAATGCCTCGCGGCGGCATGATGACCGAGGAACAAGTGCAGCAGATGAATGAAAACATGGCACGGATGCAGGCCATGATGCAGGAAATGCGGAATGCCAATTCCAACGCTGAACGCCAGAGACTGCGCGAGCAACACATGGAATACATGCAGGAGCACATGCAGATGATGCGTGGCGGCATGATGGGCCCCGGCATGATGGGCAGTGGCCAAGGAATGATGGGTAATGGCCAGGGCATGATGAACAACCAGGGCATGATGAATAATCAGGGCCAGGGTAAAAAGCAGTCCGGTAATGCCCAGGGGAATCGCTCTGGTGGTCCGGGGATGGACAACGAGCAGCGTCTTCAGATGATGGAGAACCGGATGAACCAGATGCAGATGATGATGGAGCAAATGCTGGAGCATCAGCGGCAAATGAACCGCAACTGATGTGTTCCTTCCTTCTAGTCGAACAGTGACAGTTGATCGGGCTGCTGCTTCGCTGGCACGCCGGGGCGTTTCTGGACAGGTCCCTTGCGACTGCCGTGGCGGACCAGCACCCGGTCTGTTTCTGCCTTGCTGACGTGCTGCTTGCGAAAGTCGCCAACCGCCTTGCGGGCAACCCGGGCCGCCTGCTCATGGTCACACACCGGTGAGATGTAGGTATTGCCGCCATAACGCTCTTTCTGGGCCGGAGTCATCAGCCAGGGCGTGTGGATCATTTCACTGGGCACGCCCGACAGCTCCGGGATCCAGCGCCGGATGAATTCGCCTTCTGGATCCAGTTTCTGGCTCTGCAACACCGGATTGTAGATGCGCAGGGCGTTGATGCCGGTGAGGCCAGACTGCATCTGGGTCTGTGAGTAGTGGATGCCCGGCTCGAAATCGGTAAACAGGCGGGCCAGATGAAGGGCCGGGTCCCGCCAGTGCAGCCAGAGCTGATAGCTGGCGATTGCCATCAACATGGCGCGCATCCGGAAATTGATCCAGCCCGAATGGGCCAGGGCCCGCATGCTGGCGTCCACGAGGGGCCAGCCGGTCTGGCCTTCCTGCCAGCGCTGCAGGCGCTCGGAATCGTTAGGCCCCGATTTGAGCGCCTCCATTTCCCGGTGCATGGCCCGAAATTCCAGTTCGGGCTCATCTTCCAGTTTCTGGATAAAATGGCAGTGCCAGTGCAGCCGGGAGCGGAAGCTGGTCAGGCTTTTCTTTTTCCGGGGCAGGGTGTTGCGGTGATTGCCGGTGGCCTTTGCCTCCTGATACACCTCCCGAAGGCTGACAGTGCCATAAGCGATGTGCGGACTCAGGCGCGAGCAGGCTCTTACGGCGGTGTTCGGGCTGGAGATATTGTACTGGTAGCCGACGCAACGGCGATCCAGGAACGAGGTCAGAAGCTTTTCGCCTCTCGCGCTACCACCTATCTGGCGGTCCGGACACTCGTCAGGTACTTCAAAAGCCTTGTCATTGTTGCCAGCGCAAAGGGTCTTCAACGTATCCGATGTCGGAATTACAGTCGGAGCCTCAAGTACGGGTTGCCGCATCAGATCGGTCCAGGCTTTGTCCCACACATCCCGGTCGCTCAGGCGACGAACCACACCAAACTGGTTCCACTCCCGGAACTCCACATGGTTCTCCGAGCACCATCCAATCACCGACCTGTCACGCTCGTAGGTCCACTGCCCGCCGGTTTCCTGATGGCAGAAGATGCGGTTAATTGGCTGGTGGGCCTGAATCTGCTTGAGGGCATCAATCATCGACCCTCGCAGCACCAGCAGCTGACTGCCGGCCTTGCGCAACTGCCGGTCCAGGTCGTCCAGAGAATCCCGGATAAACGCCCATTGGCGGCCGCTGGTGTCCGGCAGTTGCCAGTACTCATCTTCGATGACGTACAAGGGTATGACCGGCTCTCCCAGGGCGGCTGCCGCCACCAGCGGGGCATGATCACGGGTGCGAAGGTCGCGCTTGAACCACACCACGGTGGTCATGACGATGCGCTCCTTTCACGCCGGCAACGTTCGCTGCAGTAGCGCACGTTGTCCCAGTCTTTGGCCCATTTTTTCCGCCACTTAAAGGGCCGCTGGCAGACCGGGCAGGTCTTTTCGGGCAGGTTGAGCTTTTTGTGGGGCACTAGCGGGCTCCGTTCAGGTTTCTGGCCATAGTACGTCCGGCTCACACGCGGGGATCAGCAGTAGGCGAGTGTTGGGCAACTGCCGGCCTCGCGCTCCCATTGGATGGTCACATGATGGATGTTGAAGTCGCTTGCCAGCATGCGGGTGGCCTGCTCGATGACCTTATCGTCACTGGCCGGGTCAGGCTTTACCAGATGCACCGTGAGGGCGTTTTCCGTTGTGCTTAGCCCCCAGATATGAAGATGGTGAACCGATTCGACGCCGGGCAGTTCCTTGAGGCTATCGAGAACTTGCTCGGGGTTGATCTCTCTCGGTACCGCGTCCACTGCCAGATTGAGGGAATCTTTCAGCAACCGCCAGGTTCCCAGAAAGATCACGGCTGCGATCACGAGACTTACCAGAGGATCGATCCAGTTGAGGCCGGTAAACATGATCACAAGTCCGGCAACCACAACGCCAACGGACACCGCCGTGTCTGCAGCCATGTGCAGGAACGCGCCGCGGATGTTGAGGTCGCCCTCCTGGCCTTTCATGAACAGTAGCATCGTGAGGCCATTGATAACGACCCCGATGCCGGCGACCACGATGACGGTCAAACCGGTAACCTCCGCCGGTTCGCTGAAGCGGCCAATGGCTTCCCAGGCAATGCCGCCAACGGCTGCGATCAGAAAAAGCGCATTGAACAGGGCTGCCAGGATAGTGGATTTTTTCAGTCCGTAAGTGTTCCGGTCGGTCGCTTTCTTTGTGGCCATCCAGCTCGCAACCCAGGCCATGATGAGGCCCAGCACATCGCTCAGGTTATGGCCGGCATCAGCCAGCAGGGCCAGGGATCCGGACAGGACTCCGTAGACCGCCTCTATGGCAACAAAGACCACGTTAAGCACGACGGCCAGCGCAAACGAGCGGTTGTGGGTGTCGAAATGCTTCGCATGGCCGTACCCGTGATCGTGGTGGCTGTGCATTGTCTGCTCTCCATTTTCTGATGCGTCTGGTGAGCATTCAAAACCCTGTAGTAGCTACAGGGTCAAGAATCAGATTAACCCGACTCCCTGGCCAGCTGGGCCAGATCTTCACTGATCTGCTCAGGCGATAGGCCGGGCCGAAGCAGCAGCCGGGCGCTGCCACTGCGATCGAACACATAAACGGCGCTGCTGTGGGAGACGTTGTAGTTGCCGTTGGCGTCGGGCTGGTCATAACCGAAGGTGGTCCGGTAGCGTTTGGCGAGCTTTCGAAGCGTGGGCTCTTCGGCGGTGAGGCCAACGATTCCTTCCCCGAAAAAGCTTACGTAACTGGCCAGGCGTTCGGGGGTATCCCGGCGCGGGTCAACGCTGACGAACAGGGTGGTGACATCGTCCTGATACTCTGCGGGCAGTTGCTGAACCGAGCGGCGCAGATCGGTCAGCGTGGTTGGGCAGACATCGGGGCAGGAGGTAAAGCCGAAATACACCAGCCGGATGTTGCCTTGTGAGTCATCAGGAGTCACGGTTTTCCCATCGGTGCCCTCCAGCTGGAACTGGAGCTCGGGCATCAGGCCCGATATGTCCTTGCCATGCCAGCTTTTCTCATCGCCAGCGCAGCCAGCGAGTACCAGGGCAATGAAGACGAACCACAGTGGCAGCGTTCGGTTCATGCGTTTCCTCCTGCCAGAGAGCGGCGCCTGGGAAATTTGCCATCTTCATGCATGGCCCGGCGGAGCACGATCAGAATGCCGATGATGCTCATCATGGCCGGGGGGATCCAGGTCAGCAGACCGCCCAATAACTGATCGGTTTCGGGAGGCATGGGCCATGCCCGGCCGCATACTTCGTACACGTCGTACACCATACCCCGGGAAAAGACGATCCAGGCGCCAAGTATCATCTGGGGGATGGCCACCAGCGCCAGCAGCAGAATACGCTTGCCGTAACCCAAAGCGTTGGTAATGGCCGGCGATCGGGGGTCGAAGATCAGCCACCAGAACAGCAGGCCATCCAGCAACATGCTCCAGTTCATGATCCAGTAGAGCTGCCGGCTCAGCATGGCGTCAAAATGGATAGGCGGCCAGAGCCAGAAATAGATCAGCCCCACGAACAGGAACGAGGCGATAAAGGGCTGCTGCAATACCCGGTAAATCCAGCCAAATGGTTGTAGCCAGTAGCGCAAAGACCGTGACATTTTCTGGTGCCAGAAGCGCATTACTGGCAGCGGATTGGACAGCGCGATCAGTATTGGCCCCAGGTGGTGCAGAATCAGATGCTGCCCCCGGTGAACGAAAAACATGTACTGGGAGTAGTAGTCGAATCGGGTCTGCATCACCCCGTAACAGAGCATGACCCCGAGTGTGAACGTGATAATCCGGCCCGATCCCGGCCGGTCTTTCTCCGGCATCTTCAGTAGCGCGACACCATAAAACCCGAGCACCAGCATGTAACTGAGCAGGGTCAGAGGCGAAAAATCGTAGGGCAGCAGGTAGCTCGATATTGGCATGGATCGGACTCGATGCGTGCACGCACTGGAAACCGGGTTTATCTTTCTTGTCAGTACCGCCGAGTTTTGCCGGCCCGGCGGCGGATTTCAAGGCCGGCTTCAGGAAACTTCTGACGGAGACGGGGCATGGCCCGATTTTGCGATTCCATTTCAGCGCCGTCGGTGTTGATCTTCGACTGGCACGGCACGCTGGTAGATACTCACGATGCCATGTTCAGTGCCATGGAAGACATGCTGCCGCAGCTGGAGGATCTGGGGCTGGTGGAACGGCTGCTGCCCGAGGACAAGTGCCGAACATCGGACGATGCGCGCCTGGTGCGCTATATCCGGATTTTCCGGCGGCTGCATCCACGTATCCTGGCGGAGCGCCGGGTGTCGAGGACCGACATCTTTAACGCCATCTTTGGTGATGACAAAGACGCCAAACTGATCGCCCACAAGGCCTATAACGAGGCCTATCGGCGATACTTCGGTCAGGTAAAGCCGTTCCAGCCTGGCGCCTACGAGTACCTCTCCGCCCTGAAAGCCATGGGAATCCGACTGGCGGTCTCCACCAACCGGAACCGGGAGTTTCTGGACCGGGAATTACAGACGGTGGACGAGGGCCGATGGCGCAACCTGTTTAATGCCACGGTCTGCGCCGATGATGTCACCGAGTACAAACCCGACCCGGAGGTGATCCTGAAGGCGCTTGAGAAGCTCGATCTTCCGGCCGATGAAAAGGCCTGGTACGTGGGTGACAGCTACGTTGACATGCTCACCGCCAACAAAGCGGGCGTGTCGGGCGTGTTCTACAACGGGGCCTGCTGGGAATCCGGCCGGATCGACAGCTGGTTTTCCCACCGGGACGCCCCCGCGGCCATTCTGGACAGCTTTGAAGACCTGATGGATCTCTTGGCCCTGCTCGAACGGAGCCAGCCGGAAGCTTTTGAACAGACGCCTGCCGAGGTTCGCCCACGACCCTTCCCGCCGCCACAGCGCCCGGAGCGGCGCATCGAGCCGGACTGGCACCCGGCGGTGGTCAAGCTCATTCGCCCGGCGGTCATCCTGTTCGACTGGCACGCCACCCTGGTGGATACCCTCGACGCCATGTACCACGCGGTGGATGACATGCTGCCGGATTTCCACAAACTAAAACTGATGGACCGCATGGTAGCGCCGGAAGACAGCAAGACTCCGGAAGATGTGAAGCTGGTTGCCTACGTGCGCGAGTTTGCGAAGTTGCACCCGAAGGTGAAGGCGGACCGGAAGATTTCGAGGACCGATATCTTTGAGGTACTGTTCGGGGAGGATCAGGAAGCCAAACAGGTCGCACACAAGGCGTTCAATCATCACTATCGAAAGCACTACGGTACCGTGAAGGCCTTTGAACCGAAGGTTCGGGAGGTTCTTGAAGGTTTAAGACGGCTTGGTATCCAGGTGGGCGTTATTACCAATCGGGATCGCGAGTTTTTCGAGCATGAGCTGGCGGCTGTGGAAGACACTGGATGGACTCATCTGTTTGATGTCGATGTCTGCGGCGACGACACGCCCCTGCGAAAGCCGCACCCCGATCAACTGTTGTTGGCGGTTCAGAAGCTGGACTATCCGCCGGATCCGAGCGTCTGGTATGTGGGCGACAGCACCACCGACGTGATTGCCGCCAAGCGCGCCGGCCTCACCTCGGTTTTTTTCAACGGCGCCCAATGGGACCTGCCCTGGCTGAACAAGATTTTCCCGGGCACCCACAAGCACCCGGATAAACCGGACGTGGTAGTTAATGACTTCTCGGAGTTCTGGGCGCTAGTGCTGGCCTGCGAGGTAGGGCCACCTTGAATTAGGGCGGAACCTGGGAAGGCGACCAGAATGGTCAGTACTGTTCAACCTGGCTGAGTGCTTCCTCGATGCTGAGACCGATTACAGCCACGCCGATGGCTGACTTCCCGTGGCCGGGTACCACTGGCGTGCTGGCGGTGATCTGAAATCGGGCCGCGGAGGTGTCATAGCGAATCGGGGATATGTACAGCCGCCTTTCGGCTTCGGTGCCGGTGACCCGGTTTTCCATTACCCTCTGGAACTTGGGTTCGTCACCCTGCCAGTAGTCAGATGTTAGCTGGCTCATCGCCGCTAGAGTTCCCATGTCGTTGATCAGCATTACCTCGGTAACAAGGCCCCTGTGAGACTCCTGCCAGGCCAGAAGTGCCCTGGAGCCGGGCAGCGCGAGGATCCTTTCGGCCAGATCCGGCGTTGTGACCGGCACCAGCGCTTGCCACTGACTGTCGATGGTCATGACATCGGTAAAGCTTTCCTGCCTGGGGCCTGCCTCAATGATCTGGTTGATGTCCAGAACGCTGTTCATTTCTTTGAACAGGCGCCCCGATAGTTCCGTGATTCGGCGTGTTTCCTCTTCGGACAGTGCGAGCTGACCGGCCATGCAACTGTTCAGAGTACGGTTGAAAGTGCCAAGAAAATCAGGATAGTCGGAAACGAACGCTTCGCTCAGGTACAGGTAAAGCGGCGCGTAACGGACAAAATTCGCAGTCAGTTGTGTTGCTTCTGAATCGTTTTCGTAACGCAAACGATTCATCACGCGCTCATCCATCAATGCCGTATCGATTCGGCCTCGTTCGAGCAGCGCAAGCAACTGCGAGGGCGAAGACACGCTCAGAAAGATGGCATAGCCGTTGGCTTCCAGCCAGGCCTCTTCGTTGCTGCCGGCCACGACTCCGATTCGCAGGTTGTCGGTAAACGCTTTATTGCCCCCGGTGAAAAAGTACCATTTCTCCAGAGCCACCGGATCGCTGCGCCTGGCTATGTTGTCGAGTTCGGCGGAGGGATCAATGGCAAAATAGCCATCGATCATGTTGCGTTCCAGCGAGTGTATGGCGCGATTCTGGGGCGTAATCCGAATACGCGTTGCCCAGCCAGCGCGGTTTGCGGCACAAACCACCGTGTCGGCGGTTTCGCCGGAAATTCGATTGCCTCCACCCTTTTCCTGGCTTGCCACCTGGTAGGGTGGGCTTTCAAAAGTGTAGAGGTTCAGTGTCGGAGGCTGGGCCTGACACACGGTTGAATACAGTATTGTTGTCAGACTCAGAGCGAGTCGAAGGTTCATCGTGAAGGCAGCATCCGTGATGTTAACAATCCTAATGTCAGGCTAGCACCAATGTGGGGCTTTTGCTGCACAACGTTAGGACATATTCTGATAGGTATGAATAACAACAAAGTCCAACCCATGAATGAAAGAAAAGCATCGATACTGGTAGTGGATGACGACGCTGCGATCCGTGAGCTGCTGGAAGAGCATCTGACCCGGGTCGGGTATGAGGTCAGGACCGCGGGCGACGGCGATCAGATGCGTCAACAGCTGGATTCGGCTCATGTTGACCTGATTGTTCTGGATGTCATGTTGCCCGGCGATGACGGTTTCACCCTGTGTCGGCAGATTCGTGAACACAGTCGGGTGCCGATCATTATGCTCACGGCGAGCTCCGACGAAACTGATCGGGTTGTTGGGCTAGAGCTGGGCGCCGATGACTACCTCGCCAAACCCTTCAGTGCCCGGGAGCTACAGGCCCGAGTCAAGGCGCTTCTTCGCAGGGCCAGCTTCAGTCGATCCGACAACCCCCGCTACGTCGTCTTTGATCGATGGCGTTTAGATACCCTGGCCCACGAACTGATCGACGAGAATCAGCAGGGCACGGCGCTGTCCGGCGCAGACTTTGCCCTGCTCCAGCTGTTTCTCAGTCATCCCAATGAAGTGCTGGACCGTGACACTATTTCTGACGTTACCCGTGGCCGTGAATCCATGCCCCTGGACAGGGTGGTGGATGTGGCGGTGAGTCGTTTACGGCAACGGTTGGGCGATCAGGGGCGTAATCCCAGGTTGATCAAGACTGTGCGGGGCGCCGGCTACCTTCTGGCGGCAACGGTGACCCATGTTTCCGAGTAGGGAAGGTCGATCGGAGGAAAGAAACTGGCGCTGGTTTCCCTCCTCACTGCTCGGGCGGGTGCTTCTGCTTACGCTTTTGGCAATGGCGAGTGCCCAGATTATTTCCAGCGCCGCCTGGATTGCTACATTCCGGGCCCAGCAGGTTGAGGGTCTGGTGGCCACCACCCGTAACCTGGCGCAGTCGGCTGCTGCAACGGCGCAATTCTTCAATTCGCTTCCGCTGGAATACCGTCATATCGTGCTCGATCAGCTACGGGACATGGGCGGGACCCGCTTTTTCGTCTCTCTCAATGACAAACGTATCGATATGAAGCCTTTACCGGACACTGAGCGGAAACGGCTGGTAACGGAAGAGGTCGAAACGGTACTTCGCAAAAGACTGGGTAATGAGATCAACCTCTACGTCGACTTTGTGGATCCAGCCGATTTGAGGATCCTGAACACTGAGTTGCCACTTGATGCGCTGCCACAGTCCTGGGCCCACTATGCACTGACCTTGGAGCCCCTGAATCCACCAGTGTTGGTTACCCAGGTTGAAGTCGCTGACGGCGAATGGCTATACCTGGCCGCGGCACTGCCGGCCCCCTTCGTGTCGCTTGAGGATGAGGGTATTCCCGGGCAGCAGGTCCTGTTCCTGGTGGTAATGATCGCCATACTGTTTCCGGTACTTGCATGGCTGATCCGCCAACAGACGCGTCCGCTACGCAAGCTGGCCAAGGCCGCCCGGGATCTGCCCCTGGAGGATGATCAGCCCCCACTGGTGGAAAAGGGCAGTGCGGAGATTCGGGCAGTGACCCGAAGCTTCAATACCATGCGTCGCCGATTGCAAAGTTACATCAGCGACCGGAATCAGCTGTTCCGTGCCATTTCCCACGATCTCAAAACCCCGATCACACGGTTGCGTTTGCGGGTGGATCTGATTGACGACGACGTTATGCGCGAACGCCTGGAGGCTGATCTCCATGAGCTGGAGCTACTGGCAAAAAATGCCCTCCAGTCCATGAAAGACACCGATATACACGAAAATGCCGAGCCCGTGGATGTGGAGCGTATGCTTCGGGGAATGGCAGAAGCCTATCAGGGCGACGGGCCCGACAGGGTGATCGTGCAGGGCCACTGCAGCCCTTATCGGGGCAAGCCTCTGGCTCTGAAACGATGCCTTGGAAACCTGGTGGATAACGCCGTCAAGTATGGCAACACAGCCCTGGTGCGAATTGAAGACATGGCGGGCCAACTGGTGATCCACGTGGAGGATGAGGGCCCCGGTGTTTCCGAGGAACAGTTGTCCCGCATCTTCGAGCCGTATTACCGGCTGGATAAAAACCAGCACCAGGGTTTTGGTCTCGGTCTGGGAATAGCCCGTAACATCGCACAAAGCCATGGCGGTGACCTGGAGATCAGTAACCGCCCCGCCGGTGGGCTGCATGTAGAGCTTAGTTTGCCGCGCCACTGACAGCCCATGTAACAACCCTGTTACATGGCTATTTCCCTTTGATACGTAGAGTGTTCGTTTCTTGCCATAGACTCCATCGTTGCCAATAAAACAAAAACAAGGAGTCAAGAATGCTCAATGTTATCGATGGCACTACCCCTGCAAAAAGAACACCTATCGCACGTCTGTTGCCCGCTGCGGTTGGCCTGGCATCGCTGGGTCTGATGGCCGGACAGGCGCAGGCCCAGGACCAGACGGTCGAAGAGCGGCTCGCGGCCCTTGAGGCAAAGCTGGCCGAAGTGGAACCGAAGGCCAGTGGCCTGGAGGGCTTTTCGTTCAATACCTATGCCCGGTCCGGGCTGCTTCTCAATGGCGACCTGCAAAGCGCACAGGGTGGTCCTTACCTGACCCCCGCGGGCTCCGTTGGTGGCGCTGTGGGCCGCCTCGGCAATGAGCCTGATACCTACCTTGAAGCCATCCTGAACTACAAACAGGTGGCCGAGAACGGTACCAGATCCCACTACCGGCTGATGATCGCCGATTCCACAACGTCTTCGAATGACTGGACCGCCGGCGATGGCGCTCTGAACGTTCGTCAGGCCTACGTGGAATTCAGTAACCTGGCCAGTTTTTCCGGTGTTTTCGAGGAGGCCGCGATATGGGCTGGCAAGCGTTTTGACCGGGACCTGAATTTCGATATCCACTGGCTCGACAGCGACATCGTTTTTCTGGGTGGTCTGGGCGCGGGCGTCTACGACGTGACCTTTGCGGACGGCGTAAAGTCCAACTTCTCCCTCTACGGCCGAAGCTTTCTGGAATTCCCTTCCGACATTCAGGACCAGGACATCACATCAGACACAGACAACCTGATCCTTACCGCCAATAACTACTTCGGTAACGTGCAGTTTCTGATCAATGGCATGAAGGCCCAGGAAAACGATCTCCGCGTGGTTGGTGGTGTCACTGAAGCTGCCGAAACCGGCTTGCACACCATGCTGGCGTATCACGGGGACAGTTTCTTCGGGCTGTCAGACGGTAACTTCAAGGCCGCGGTCATCCACGGCACCGGTCTGGGTGCCGAAACCAAGAACATCGGCGCTGATGGCGACCTGCATGAGGATGCAGTCAGCACCCGTGTTGCTGTCTACGGCACCACCTATCTCAGCGAAAGCTGGCGGTTTGCCCCGGCGATTCTGGCGGAAACCAGTGAGGACCGTTACATCAAGGGCGACGAATACCAGTGGCTGACCTTCAATGCCCGTGTTGCCCAGGAACTGAGTGCGAATTTTGAAATGCAGTACGAGGCCTCCTGGCAGACCATGGATCTCACCACCCTCGGCTACCAGGGTAGAAATTCCGTGGATGGCGACTACAGCCGTTTTACGGTAGCGCCCACCTTCAAGCCCCAGGTCGGCGGATTCTGGAACCGTCCGGAAATCCGCGTGTTTGCAAGTTACTCAACCTGGGATGACGAGCTTGAAACCTACGCTGCTGGCGATGCACTTGGCGGCGACAGTGATTTCGAAAGCAGTCAGTGGACCTTTGGTACCCAGATGGAAATCTGGTTCTGAACCTGATCTGGACAACAAAACAGGAAGGAATTGACCATGACTAAGTTCAAGAAAACGCTTGCTGCTGCAGCCGTATCTGCAGCCTTGCTTCCCACCCAGGCCATCCAGGCGGGCGAAGTAGAAGTTCTGCACTGGTGGACCGCTGGCGGTGAAGCCCGGGCCGCGGCTGCACTGAAGGAAATGATGGAAGAGCAGGGCCACACCTGGAAAGACTTTGCCGTGGCCGGTGGTGGCGGTGAAGCGGCCATGACTGTGCTCAAGACCCGCGCTGTTTCCGGCAACCCGCCGGCTGCAGCCCAGATCAAGGGCCTGGATATCCGGGAGTGGGCCAAGCTGGGCTTTCTAACCAGCCTGGATGATGTGGCCGAGGCCAACAACTGGGATCAGCTGATTCCGCCGGTTATTGCCGATGTCATGCAGTACGAGGACAGCTATGTCGCCGTACCGGTGAATGTGCACCGGGTTAACTGGCTTTGGGCCAACCCGGAGGTACTTGAGAACGCCGGGGTTTCCTTGCCCACGACCCTCGAAGAATTCTACGCCGCGGCCGAGAAGCTGAAAGCCGATGGCATTGTTCCCCTGGCCCATGGTGGCCAGCCCTGGCAGGACGCAACGGTTTTCGAGGCCGTGGCTCTTGCGGTCATGGGCCCGGAAGACTTTGCCAGTGCCTTCGTTGAGCATGACATGGACGTGATTAACAGCGCACAGATGGAAGAGGTCTTCGCCGAGTTTGCCAAGGTGATGAGCTACGTGGATGACAATGCAGCCGGCCGTGACTGGAACACCGCCACCGGCATGGTTATTCGAGGCGAGGCGGCCATGCAGATCATGGGCGACTGGGCCAAGGGGGAGTTCACTGCTGCTGGCCTGACTCCTGGTGAGGATTACATCTGTGCCCCGGCCCCAGGTACTGGTGGCCAGTTCACCTTCAACGTCGACTCGTTCGCCATGTTCAGCCTCAGCGATGAGGACAACACCAAGGCGCAGAAAGACCTGGCCCGCACGATCATGGAGCCAGAGTTCCAGACCGTGTTCAACAAGGCCAAGGGCTCGATCCCGGTCCGTACCGACATGGACATGTCCGGCTTTGACACCTGCGCCCAGGCGTCCATGGACACGTTCAAGAGCAGTGCTGACGACGGCGGACTGGTGCCCAGCTTTGCCCATGGCCTGGCCACCACCAGCTATGTGCAGGGCCAGATCTTTGACGTTGTCACCAACTTCGTGAACTCCGATAACAAGGATCCGGCCACGGCCACCGATCAGCTGGCAGCGGCCATCCAGGCGGCGCTCTGATCCGGTAGGGGCCACCCGTCCGGGTGGCCCCCTATCCTCTCGGGAGACTCATCATGGAACACACTCAACGCCAACCTGCCAGGGTGGCCCGGGCGCCGTCACGCTTTCTGGACGCGTTGCAGCGCTGGCTGCCAAAGCTGGTTGTGGCACCCACATTCGTTCTTATCGGTGTTGGCATATACGGCTACATGCTCTGGACCGGCGTTCTGTCGTTCACCAGCTCCAGCTTCCTGCCGGTTTATGACTTTGTCGGCTTCGATCAGTACGCCAAGCTGATGGCCAACGACCGCTGGCTGACCGCCTCTGTCAATCTGGGCATTTTTGGCGGCCTTTTCATTCTCAGTTGCCTGGTTATTGGCGTGATATTGGCGATTTTCCTGGATCAGCGGATTCGTCAGGAAGGTGCCATCCGCACCATCTATCTCTACCCCATGGCCCTGTCGATGATTGTCACCGGCACCGTCTGGAAATGGATCCTCAATCCCAGCCTCGGGCTGGAAAAGCTGATGCACGACTGGGGCTGGACGTCGTTCAGCTTCGACTGGCTGGTGAGCTCGGACATGGCCATCTATACCATCGTGATGGCCGCGGTCTGGCAGGCATCAGGCTTCGTCATGGCTCTGTTCCTGGCCGGGCTTCGCGGTGTGGATTCATCCATTATCCGGGCCGCCCGGGTCGATGGCGCCAGCCTGCCGCTGATCTACTGGAAAATCATCCTGCCGTCCCTGCGGCCGGTATTCTTCAGTGCCGTCATGGTACTGGCCCACATTGCGATCAAGAGCTTTGACCTGGTGATGGCCATGACCGCTGGTGGTCCGGGCTATTCCACCGACCTGCCGGCGGTATTCATGTACGCCCACACCTTCACCCGCGGCCAGATGGGCCTGGGTTCCGCCAGTGCCATGTTGATGCTTGGCGCCATCCTGGCATTGATCGTGCCCTACCTGTACTCGGAACTGAGGGAGAAACGCCATGACTGATGTCGTTCGCACCGGCTTTCGTCCGAGCCGCGTGGCCATCTACGGGCTCTTGCTCCTGGCCGCCCTAGTCTACCTGATTCCGCTGTTCATCATGCTGGTGACCAGCTTCAAGACACCCATGGATATCCGCACCGGCAACCTGATGGCCCTGCCCACGGAGTGGACTACCTTCGGTTGGACCAAAGCCTGGTCCGAGGCCTGTACCGGGGTCCAGTGCGAAGGGATCAGTGGGTATTTCTGGAACTCGTTCAAGATGACCGTGCCCGCGGTACTGATTTCCACGTTGCTGGGTGCCTTCAACGGCTATGTGCTGTCCAAGTGGAAGTTCAAGGGCTCTGACCTGTTCTTTGGCATGCTGCTGTTCGGCTGCTTCGTGCCGTTCCAGGTGGTTCTGTTACCGATGGCAGCCACCCTGGGGAAACTGGGCCTGGCCAACACAACAACTGGTCTGGTGCTGGTGCACGTGATCTATGGGGTGGCCTTTACCACGCTGTTCTTCAGAAACTATTACGTGGCCATTCCGGATGCCCTGATCAAGGCAGCGCGCCTGGACGGTGCCGGCTTTTTCACCATTTTCTTCCGCATCCTGCTGCCCATGTCCACACCCATTTTCATGGTGTCGCTGATCTGGCAGTTCACCCAGATCTGGAACGACTTCCTGTTTGGCGTGGTGTTCGCCAGCGGTGATAGTCAGCCCATCACCGTGGCGCTGAACAATCTGGTCAACACCAGCACCGGGGTAAAGGAATATAACGTGGATATGGCGGCGGCCATGATCGCGGCGTTGCCCACACTGGTGGTCTACATCGTCGCCGGCAAATATTTCATCCGGGGTCTGACCGCCGGATCTGTGAAAGGTTGATCTGAGAGGATAACAACAATGTCTCAACTGGAACTGCGGAGCATCCGCAAAACCTATCCGGGCGTGGCCGAGGAAACCCTAAAGGGGATCGACATCGACATCGCCTCCGGTGAATTCATCATTCTTGTGGGCCCGTCCGGCTGTGGCAAGTCCACGCTGATGAACACCATCGCCGGTCTGGAAACGATCAGCGACGGTTCGATAGTGCTCGACGGCAAGGACATCTCCACCATGGAGCCCAAAGACCGGGACATCGCCATGGTGTTCCAGTCCTACGCCCTTTACCCGACCATGTCCGTGCGCGAGAACATCGCCTTCGGCCTGAAGATTCGCGGTCTGCCAAAGCACGAGATCGATCAGGAAGTGGAGCGCGTGGCCGATTTGCTGCAAATCTCCCAGTTGCTCAACAAGAAGCCGGCCAACCTGTCCGGCGGCCAGCAGCAGCGGGTCGCCATGGGCCGGGCACTGGCCCGGCGGCCGCGCATCTACCTGTTTGACGAGCCGTTGTCCAACCTGGACGCCAAGCTGCGGGTGGAGATGCGTACCGAGATCAAGAAGCTGCATCAGCGCCTGAAAACCACCATCGTGTACGTAACCCACGATCAGATCGAGGCGATGACCCTGGCGGACCGGATTGCCGTGCTCAAGGACGGCGAACTGCAGCAGCTGGGCACTCCAAAAGAGGTCTATAACACCCCTGCCAATCTGTTTGTGGCCGGTTTCATGGGGTCGCCGGCCATGAGCTTTGTGACGGTGACAGTGGCCCAGGGAGAACAGGGGCTGTATGCTGAGGTACGGGGAAACAATGGCGGCACCCTCAGGCTTCCGGTGCCGGATTACCTGGCCAACCGGGTTGGAAAAAAGGTGATTCTCGGTATCCGACCGGAGCACATCACCCAGCCCCAGGATCAGAAGAACGACCAGTCTCTGGTGGCGAAAGGTGAGTTCACGATTGAAGTCACCGAGCCCACCGGTCCGGATGTGATCGCTCTGATTCAGCTGAACGATACCAACGTCCATTGCCGGATCGACCCGGAGCACCCGGTGACCTGGGGCGAGACTGCCGAGCTGATGTTCGATATGAAAAAGGTCGTGTTCTTCGATCCGGACACAGAAAAGCGGATCGCCCCGCACTGACTGGCTGTTGCGGCTTTATAGTTGCTCCACGTTCGCCAGCAGGTATTCGGCGCGCTGGAGCAACGCTTCCCGTTTCTCGGGTTTCTGCTTGTTCCAGTTCCTGTACATCATGCCCATTCGCGGGTTGTTGGCGAAGTCGTCCCGATGGCGATCTATGAAATGCCAGTACAGGGCGTTGAACGGGCAGGCGTCCTCTTCGGTGGCCTTGTTCACCTTATAGTGGCAGTTGGCGCAGTGGTCCGACATGCGCTGGATGTACTTCCCGCTGGCGGCGTAGGGCTTGGAGCCCAGGTAACCGCCATCGGCGTGCATCACCATGCCTAGCACGTTGGGCAGTTCCACCCAGTCGTAGGCATCGGCGTAGACCGCCAGGTACCAGTCGCAGATTTCCTCTGGTTTGATGCCTGCCAGCAGTGCGAAGTTGCCGGTGACCATCAGCCGCTGGATGTGATGGGCGTAGGCGTTGCGGCGGGTGGCATCGATGGCCTTGTGCATGCAACGCATTTTCGTATCCCCGGTCCAGTAGAACCAGGGTAGGGAGCGGGTGTTGCCCAGGCGATTCTCCTGGGCATACTCCGGCATGTTCATCCAGTAAATGCCCCGAACAAACTCCCGCCACCCCAGGATCTGCCGGATAAAGCCCTCCACCGCGTTGATCGGTGCCCGTCCCGAATACCAGGCCTGGGCCGCCGCTTCGCAAACCGTTAGCGGATCCAGCAGCCCGGAGTTGATATAGGGCGACAGGATGGAATGGAACAGCCAGTCTTCAGTGTCGGAGATCGCGTCCTGGTAATCGCCAAAGCAGGGCAGGGCATAGTCAATGAAGTGCTCAAGCGCCGCCTGTGCGTCTTCCGCCGTCACGGCGAAGTGGAAGTCGTCGGTGGTGCCGAAATGATCGGCAAGATGCTCGTCCACCAGCGCGATCACCTCCCGGGTAATGGCATCCGGTTCCACCCGAAAGGTCGCCGGGGCCGGCGGCTTTCCGGTCCACTTCTTGCGGTTGTCGGCATCGAAATTCCACTGCCCGCCTTCCGGTTCACCATCGGCGGTCATCAACAAACCGGTCTTGCGCCGCATCTCCCGGTAGAAGAACTCCATCCGCAACTGTTTCCGGCCTTCGGCCCAGTCCGTAAATTCCTGCTTGGTGGCAATGAACCGTGTATCCGGGCGGATCTCCACCGGCACTCCGAGGCGTTCATGCCAGCCACTGATCTGTTCGTGCAGCCGCCATTCCCCGCACTCGGTGGTGATGACTTTTTCCGCGTTGATACGCTCCACCTGCTCGCAAACCACCGCTTCGAGGCTCTGGTGCTTGTTGTCCGGGTGATACGGCTGGTAGTGCACCTGCCAGCCATCGCTCTCCAGTTGCCGGGCAAAATGGCGCATGGCGCTGAACAGCAGCACAATCTTCTTCTTGTGGTGATTGGTGTAGCTGGCTTCGTCATGAACTTCGGCCATCACCACCAGATCCCGATCCTTGTCGGCGCTGTCGAGAGCGCTGATGTTTCTCGTTAACTGGTCGCCGAGAATCAGAATCAGGTTGGCCATGGTGGGGGAATCCTCCAGTCAGTAAGCTGCGGGCTATGCCCACAAAGGGGTAAACCAAGTACGCCAAGAGCCCAAGGGTGGTTCAGTATCCAGGCTGGTAAACTCAAACCATCAGTCACCTGACCCGAATCAAGAAGCCAGCCAAAGGATTGCCCTAGAATGCCGGCAAATCCTCGATGCCCCCGTTATACCCCAGAGCGCTTATTATGACCTCCACACCCGCACTCAAAGCCCAGGACTCAACACTGCCAGAATTCATCTGGGATGACGCCCTGATCCGCCGCTACGACCTGAGCGGCCCGAGGTACACCTCCTATCCCACGGCCGTCGAGTTCAACCAGAACTACCCGATTGAAGAGATGGTCAAGGCTGCGGCCCGCAGCAAGGCCAGCAACCGTCCGCTGTCGCTCTACACCCACCTGCCGTTCTGCGCGCACCTCTGTTACTACTGCGCCTGCAATAAGGTGATCACTAAGAAGCGCGACAAAGCCATGCCCTACGTGGAGCGGGTGCTGAAAGAGGCGGCCATCCAGTCAAAACTGTTCGGGGCCGACCGGCCGGTAACCCAGCTGCACTGGGGCGGCGGTACCCCCACGTTCCTGCCAAAAGATGTGATGGAGCACCTGATGGCGGGATACGGTGAGCTGTTCAACCTGCAAACCGGTGATGAGCGGGATTACAGCGTGGAAATTGATCCGCGGGAAGTGGACCAGGACACGCTGCCCACGCTCTGGAAACTTGGCTTCAACCGGATCAGTCTGGGGGTACAGGATGTAAACCCTGAGGTTCAGAAAGCCGTGAACCGCATCCAGCCGAGGGACATGACCGAAGCCGTCCTCAACGAAGCGCGGCGCATCGGCTTCCGGTCCATCAACCTGGACCTGATCTACGGCCTGCCGTATCAGACGCCGGAAAGTTTTGCCGAGACACTGGAAGCGGTAATCGAGATGTCTCCGGACAGGCTGTCGGTGTTCAGCTATGCCCACCTGCCGGACCGCTTTTATCCGCAGACCCGGATTCAGGGCGACACCTTGCCCAGTCCGCAGCAGAAGCTGACCATCCTGCACAACACCATCAATCGCCTGCTGGACGCCGGTTATGAATACATCGGCATGGACCATTTCGCCAAGCCGGACGACAGCCTTTCTGTGGCACAGCGCGAAGGCCGCCTGCACCGGAATTTCCAGGGCTATACCACCCACTCCGAATGCGACCTGGTGTCGCTCGGTGTTTCCGCTATCGGCCAGACCGACGATGCCTATTTCCAGAACAATCACGACCTGCCTTCCTGGGAGGCCGCCATTGATGCCGGTCAGTTGGCCATCACCAAGGGCGTGAATCTGACTCGCGACGACCGGATTCGCCGCTGGGTGATCGGCCAGCTGATCTGCCAGTTCCGGCTGGATCGTCAGCTGTTTGCAGATGTCTGGCAGGAAGATCTGAACCGCTATTTTGCCGATGAGCTCAGCCGTCTGAAGCCCATGATTCAGGATGAGTTGATAGCAGATGATGGCAATGCGCTTCAGGTTCAGCCTGCCGGCCGTCTGCTGATCCGGGCTATCTGCCAGATCTTTGATCTCTATCGCAAGGAAGGCGCCAGCCAGCGGTTCTCCCGGATTATCTGATAGGCGGGAACCGAAGACGGGGTCAGATGAAGGCTTTCATCTGACCCCTTTTCATTTTTCCAAATTAAAAAAGGGGCTGCCCGTTACCGGACAGCCCCTTTGTGCATCTACTGGCGTCAGCTATACGCCGGCACCTTGAACTCATTGGCCAGATCCTGAAGCACCCTCGCCAGCCTTGCCTGCTCGCCGGTTACCTGGGTGATTTCCTGGGAGCCGGTCAGGGTCAGAATGGCGGCCTCACTGACCGATTCCATGCTGCCTGCCAGTTCCCTTGTAACGGCTACCTGTTCCTCAGAGGCCGTGGCAATCTGGCTGGCCATATCGGAGATGCTGTTCACATCGGTCAGGATATCCGCGAAGGTCTGCTCCAGTTCGGACGCCTGCTCACTGGTGGCGTTAGCCAACTTATGGCTTTCGACAATCGAGCGGCTGGCATTGTCTGTAATGCTCTGAAAGCTGGTGATAATCTCCTCGATCTGGGTGGTGGATTCATGGGTCTGCTGCGCCAGCGTGCGGACTTCGTCGGCGACCACCGCAAACCCTCGACCATGCTCGCCGGCGCGGGCGGCTTCAATAGCCGCGTTCAGCGCCAGCAGGTTGGTCTGGTCGGCAACCTTCCGGATCACATCGACCACATCGGCGATGGTTGAGCTGCGGCTTTCCAGCTCTTCGATCACCTCGTTCACCTTCTGAACCGACCTGGCCAGCGACCGGATACTCTTCACGCTTCCGTGCAATACCTGCTCGCCACTCCGGCTTTTCTCCATGGCACTGCGTGCGGCATCAGCAACCTGCTGAGTGTTCCGTGAGATTTCCTCGGAAGTGGCAGACATCTCTTCGGTCGCCGCCGCCACTTGCTCAATCTGTTGCTGCTGGTTCTTCACCTGGCTGGCGTTCTGGCCGGCGGTGGAACTGGTTTCTTCCGTGGCAGTGGCTAGCTGGACGCTGGATTTGTCGATGTGCAGCAGTGCGTTGCCAAAGCGACCGAACAGCTCGTTGATGGCCTTGCCAATTGTGCCCACTTCATCGCGGCTCGAAATTTCGATTTCGCGGGTCAGGTCCTTGTGGTCCATGGCAAAGCGTACTCCATCCAGCAGTCGACCGACCTGCAAATTGATCGCCCGGATGATAACCAGCATCAGGATCAAGACGATCAGAACCGCGCCGGCGGAAATGACGGCAGCCACCATCAGGTCCCGACGGGCATCGGCGACGCCTGCCGAGGTGAGGCTCATGAGTCCGGAGAGCATTTCCTGTCTGGCCTGATTGAGGACACCGATTCTCTGGGTTGTGGTGGCAAACCACTCAGATGCGTCCAGTGCATACATGCCAGATGGACTGCTGAACAAGGTTTCACGACGCTCCGCCAGAGCCCGGCTAGCGACACTCAGGTGCTGTTTTTCCAGGGTTTCACGTGTCTTGTCATCCGCCGAGAGCATGGCCATGGCTTCATTCAGGTAGGCTTCCTGATGGCCACCAAGTCGTGCAATTTGGGCCACGGTAGGCAGATTGAAGTCACCGCTGCGAATCATCGACGCGCCGACAGCCCGCTCGCGACCGGCCATCTCTGCGACGTTGGCGAGGGCATAGTAACCGTTAACCTCGCGAGTGATTTCGGGATCCGTCGAGCGCCGGACGATGAGGCCAATCCGGTCGATCAGATCCATAATCATCGCTGTATAGCGGGGAGCAGCGTCGCTGCGGTTGTCCACCGAGTTGCGGAGGGCACCGAGATTGCCGAGGCCCTCGCGGACAGACCGAATGCTTGTTTCAACCGACTGATCGAACTCCGTGTCAGCCATCAGGGCCTCGATTTCGCGAAAGTAGGCTGAGATCCGGCTGTCGGTCTGGTTCCGTTGGTCCCTGAGGTCTCTCTCAGCCTGGCGAGCAGCATCGCTTCCCGGTTTGCTGGCAAGGAACACTGCAGAACGGCCACGCTCTTTTTGCAAGGCTTCGGTCAGCGGATCGCCGGCTTGGGCCAGTTCCACCATTTCGCCCAGCTCACGCATGTCGCCGAGTTTTCCATAGCTCAGCACGATACTGCCTGCGGCAAAGAAGAGAATAACGAGCAGAGCCGGTACCACGAGGGTAACCAGCTTGCCTCGCATAGAGAGGTTGTTAATGAGTTTCATAGCCGTGCCTTGATCAAATAGACGTTGAGTCAATTATCCCGGCCTGTCCCAGGCAGGTTCTATAATCTTGACGGGGTAGCCGATGGGGTAGTTTCAGGTGTGTAAGTTCCTGTGATCTTGTGTTAATCGCCTGATATTGATCAAGAAACGTTGCTGGTGAGTAGCATTGCTGAGGGTACCTCTCCCGGGGTAGTTCTCTCGTTCGATGAACCAGCGAGGAGAGCGGCTTGCCCGAGGCTGACAATGGTCAAGGCAGTTACTGCGTAAGTGACGGTAACGTATGAGCATTCTTGCAGTGGAGAATGCCATGGAACTTGTCTGCCCGGCCGGCAGCCTCCCGGCCCTGAAAACCGCCGTTGATAACGGCGCCAACGCCGTGTATTTCGGTTTTAAAGACAGCACCAACGCCCGCCAGTTTGCCGGCCTGAACTTCAACGATAAACGCGCTGCCGAGGGTATCGAGTACGCTCACCTCCGAGGCGCGAGAGTTTTCTGTGCCATCAACACCTACCCCCAGCCAGATGGCTGGGAGCAGTGGAAGGGGGCGGTAGACCGCGCCGCGAGTCTCGGCGTGGACGCCATTATCCTGGCCGACATGGGCCTGCTGGATTATGCCGCCAACCGGTACCCGCATATCCCCAGGCATCTGTCGGTTCAGGGATCTGCCACCAGCCACGAAGCGCTCTCCTTCTACAAGGACAATTTCGACATTCGTCGGGCCGTGCTGCCCCGGGTTTTGTCGCTGGACCAGGTGCGTGGCGTGGCCAAACACAGCCCGGTTGAGCTGGAAGTCTTTGCCTTCGGCAGCCTGTGCATCATGGCCGAGGGACGTTGCTATCTCTCCTCCTATCTGACCGACGAGTCGCCCAATACCCGCGGTGCCTGTTCACCAGCCAAGGCGGTGCGCTGGCAGGAAACACCGCAAGGGCTCGAATCCCGTCTCAACGATGTGCTGATTGACCGTTATGGCCCGGGTGAATCCGCCGGTTATCCCACGCTCTGCAAAGGCCGTTTCGAGGTGGAGGGTAACGTTTACCATGCCATTGAGGAGCCAGTCAGCCTGAACACCCTGGACCTGTTGCCGGAGCTGCAGACGCTGGGTATCAGTGCCGTGAAGATTGAAGGGCGTCAGCGAAGCCCTGCCTACATCGCAGATGTAGCCAGGACCTGGCGCCATGCCCTGGATAATCTTGAGGACGGCACCGGAAGCTTTACTGTTGAACCGCAATGGCAACGAACGCTGGCGGGTCTTTCCGAAGGCGGCCTGACCACACTGGGCGCCTACCATCGCAAATGGAAATAAGGTTTCACCACCCATGCTGAAGTTATCCTTGGGGCCGATCCTGTGGTTCTGGTCCAGGCAGACGGTTTTCGATTTCTACGCCAATGCCGCCGAGTGGCCGGTGGAAACCATTTATCTGGGCGAGGTGGTGTGCTCTCGCCGGCGGGAACTGAAACCGGATGACTGGCTGGATCTGGCCCGTGACCTGAAAGCCTGTGGCAAGAATGTAGTGCTCTCCACGCTCACACTGATTGAGTCGGAGGCCGATTTGCGTCGCTTGCGCCGATTCTGTGAGCAGGGTGAATTCCTGGTGGAGGCCAACGATCAGAGCGCCTTGCAAGTGGCTATCCGGAACCGGATTCCGTTTATTACCGGCCCCTCGATGAACATCTACAACACGGCCACCCTGAAGATCCTCGCCAGGCAGGGCCTGAAAGCCTGGAGCCTGCCGGTGGAACTGGGCAAGGAAACCCTTGAGCAACTAATCAAGGAACTGCAGCAGGAAGGACTGGATCTCCCCGCCGAGGTATTTTCCTGGGGCTTCCTGCCCCTGGCCTGGTCCTCCCGTTGTTTTACCGCCCGCCATTACAATCTGCCCAAAGACAATTGCGAGTTCCGCTGCCTGCAGCATCCGGACGGCATGGAGTTGCGCTCCCGGGAAAGCCAGGAGCTGTTTCGCATCAACGGCATTTCCACCTTGTCCGGCTCCCGTTACGACCTGATGCGGGAGCTACCGGACATGGAGCGTATGGGCGTCAGTACTGTACGCCTCAGCCCGGAGCATCAGGGCATGGAGGCAGTGATCAGGCGTTTTGACCAGGTACGCCGAGGGGAGATACCGGCCACTGACCCGCTGCAGTTGGTGGAGGCGCCACCCTGCAACGGGTACTGGTATGGCAAGCCGGGGATGGACCGTGTCGGGAGTTGATCTTTCAGACCAACCCTATTTCTGGCTGAGCGCTTCCTGTGCCCACTGCCAGGCCGCAACCGTCGCCGGAAAGCCTATTGAGTTCATGCCCAGCACCAGCGCATGCTCAATTTCCTCACGGGTGAGGCCCAGTTCCAGGCTGCGGCGAATGTGGGATTTCAGCGCAGATTCGCGGCCCGCACCGACGCAAACGCCGAGTTTGACCAACGCACGGGACTTTTCATCCAGGGGGCCGGCATCGGCGAGGGCTTTGCCGACCTGTTGGTGTGCCTCCTGAAGTTCCGGAAAGCGGTCGGTGAAGGCAACAAAGGTCTTGGGGAGGTCGGTGTTTTCTCGTTTCATCAGGTTATCCTCGATATTGGGTTTAACTTGCGTGCGTGAACGTTTCTAAAAGACAGGCTCAGTCGGGGCGCGTGCTCTAGGTGCCCGACTCAGCTTCCTCCACCCGGTCTCGACCATTGGTCTTGGCTCGGAATAAAGCCTTGTCCGCCCGAATCAATGCATGCTGGGGCAGCTCATCTGGCGAAACTTCAGCAACGCCAAGGCTGATTGTCAGGCGGCCCACCAGAGGAAAGGATACTTCCTTGATTCTCTTACGAAGGGCATCGGCCAGTAGCAGGGCCCCTTGCAATGAAGTTTGCGGAAGCAGCAGTAAAAATTCTTCCCCGCCCCATCGTGCCAACCGGTCCGCCTGCCTCAGGCGCTGACGTAGCTCATCGGTCAGGATCTGTAAGGTTACATCTCCTGCGTCATGGCCGAATTGATCGTTGACCCTCTTGAAGTGGTCAATGTCGACAAGGACCAGGGAGTAAGGCTGGCTGTACCGGATTGCTTCTTCGTGAGTCTCCAGCAGCGACTGTTCGAAACGTCGCCGGTTCCATAGTCCGGTCAGGGGGTCGTGGAAGGCCTCGTGCTCAAGCCTGGCCATGGTCTTTTTATGGTCGGTTATGTCCCAGTATTGCCAGAGGTGGCCAACGTAAGTCTGCTCATTAAAGACCGGAATGTAGGTGCGCTCCAGGACCCGTCCATCGCACAGATGCAGCTCGTCAGTTCTGGTTTGCCGGGCGCGTAATGCGGCTTCAATGGCGGCGATAAAAGCGTCGGGGTCGCGGAAGAGCGTTTTGCTCTGCTCCGCGGCGGCCGCACAGTCCATTCCATGCAGTGCTTCCGGTGGCACAGGAATACTGAATATGTCACAGAAGCTCTGGTTGGCCAGCAACATTTTGCGGTTTTCATCTTCCACCACAATGCCGCCCCGAAGGTTCTGTAGCAGAGCAGCGAATCGTTCGCGGGCGTTGATCAAAGCCGTTTCGCTTTCCACCCGGGCTGTAATGTCCGTTTCACTGGCCAGTATCACACGCTCGCCTGTCGCAGGGTCGAGAGTCCGTCGCAAATCCACCCGATGCCAACGTGCCCCGGCGCTGGTCTGAACCGGTGCTTCCAGCGAGTAGCTTTCTGCGCCGCTTTCCGCCCAGAGGCGTACTTTTTCCCTGTCTGACTGGCGAGCGAAGCTGCTGGTTAAATCTGCGCCAGCCGACAGCATGGTCATGGCCGACGGATTACGGGTGAGCAAGTTGCCCTGACTATCAAAGGCGGACATCAGCGTTGGGGTATGACGCAGAGCCTCCTGGGCGCGAAGGGCCTGAAGATCCGGCTCTGTAACAGGCTGCGCCTCTACCAGCATTCCCTGGCCATTCTGCAAGGGAAAGCCCGAACAGACACAACGCATGGGCACTGGCTTGCCGTTGGGGTAGAGGGTCCAGGTCTCGAGCACCGTTTCGCCGGCTTTGAATCGGGCCAGATAGTTCCGAAGGCGGGCTCGCGCGGACACTGAGATTTCCGTAGCGAAATCCCTTGAGCGTAGCTCCTCCAGATCTCCTGCGCCCCATATCGATACTCCGGCAGCGTTGGCCCCGCACATAACGAGGTTTTCAATATCGAAAACCCAAACCGGGGTCTTTAAACGGTCAGCAACGGCAAATGATTCTGCTGATAGATGTGGCGGGCTGGTCATGGAATCTGGCGGATTAGCTTTGGAAAAGTCTTGGTATGATTCTCGCCCACTCTGACAGCCTGTGCCATACCTATTAAAGGCCTACTCCATGAGGAGTAGTTGCAGGTTTCACTGGGTGATTATGCCTTTATTTTGAACTGTTTGCTCCTCGCCTGGCGCTACTCTCTCATTGTCGTCCTGTCCCGATGGCAGAATGGCCACCGAATCTGAAGCATCATCGCATCAGCAGATAACGAAGGTGGAAGCGCCACTCGACACTGTCCAGTAGGTTCTTGAGCGCCAATCCCAGTTCGGTATCACCTTCGATAACGAGTTTACGCTGGAAGAATAGCTGGTCCGGATCCAGATTGCGTTCAGCCAGCTTTTTGAAGGCGGTCAGCGAGCCGCGGATGGTTGCCTCGCCGGGGCCGTCGATCACCCTGAGGCGGCCGGCCCAGAAACCAATGGTGATACCGGGTTGTCCGCCGTTTACCTCCAGGCGAATACGTCTGCCTTCGAAGTCATCGAATTCCCCGTCATCAATTGCCTGGGCGAAAATGCGGTTCAGCGGTGCTTCTGCAGCCAGCTGCTTGAGCGGGACCGGGATGTTGCGATCAATAGTGCCCAGCATGGGCACGGGGGAGGGCAGGTATTCCCGAACTACCGAGAGCGTTTGGGCAAAAAGAGGGGAGTTCAGAGAGGCGATGGAAGGTAATGGAAGAGCCATGCTTTACTCCGGGCGGTCAGTAACCGGCACAGAGTAAAGCAAAGCGTTCTGCAACGATTTGATATAACTCAGCCTTTGTGAAGGCCTTCTTCCACCGCCCAAACGGCAACTTCCACCCGTGAGCGCAGATTCAGTTTCTTCAGCAGGTGCTTCACGTGAACCTTGACGGTGCCGTCACTGATGTCGAGTTTGCGGCCGATCATCTTGTTGGAAAGGCCCTCGGCAATCAGGCGCAGAATGTCCTTCTCCCGGGGTGTCAGGCTGTCGAAATCCGGGCGCGATGCCTGCTGGGGCTTGTTGGAGCGCAGAGCTTCGGCCAGCAGCGTGGTCAGTCGGTCGCTGATCACCATTTTGCCCACTGCTGCCTGGTGAAGCTGCGCGATCATGTCTTCAGGTTCCATGTCCTTGAGCAGATAGCCGTCGGCGCCGGCCCGAAGTGCCGCAACAACGTCGTCTTCCTGGTCCGACACGGTAAACATGACAATGCGGGAGCTGATGTTCTGTTCCCGCAGCTTTCTCAGCGCTTCGATGCCGTCCATCTCGGGCATGTTCAGATCCATAAGAATCAGGTCGGGCTCCAGTTCGGTAGCCAGCTGAATACCCTTTGCGGCGTTGCTGGCCTCCCCGGCCACGACCATGTCGTCTTCCATGTCGATCAACTGTTTGATGCCCTGGCGAAGAAGCGGGTGATCGTCGATCAACAGAATGCTTGCGGGTGACTCAGACATGGGGCTCTCTCTTGTTGTCAGGCTTTTGATGCTTCAGTGGGAATCAGATTCCGGCTTTTGGGAACAAAGCCCAGGGTAACTTCCACGCCCCCTTCATCCCGGTTCCTTACCTCGACCTTGCCGCCCAGGGTTCGGGCACGGTCCTGCATGATGATCAGGCCGTAATGGTTGATGGGTTGATCACTGCCGGGCAGGCCCTTGCCATTATCCCGGATACGTACCCGCACTTGTGGTGATTCGAACAGAACATCCACGGTTATGTTTGTGGCATCTGCGTGCTTCACTGCGTTGGCAAGGCCCTCCCTGACGATCTGCAGGGTGTGAATCTCCTCATTTGCAGACAGGGTCTGTGGCGGCAGATTGTACTTCAGCTCAACCGGCTTACCCAACCGCTCGGAAAATTCCTCAATGGTTTTCTCCAGGGCGCTTGCAAGGTCGGGAGTATCCAGCTTTAACCGGAAGGTGGCCAGCAGCTCTCTCAGCTGCCGGTAGGCGCTGTTCAGGCCGGTGCTCAGTTCATCGAGAATGGCTTCGTGAATCTGCTGCTGATCGCCCTCTATGTTGAGACGCCGTAACCGGGCAACCTGCATTTTCAGGTACGACAGTGACTGGGCAAGAGAATCATGTAGTTCCCGGGCGATTACTGTGCGTTCCTCGGCCAGTGTCTGCTGCTGCTCCTCGGTAATCTGCCGCTCCAGGAAAATGGCGGTGGCCAGCTGGTCGCTGAGGGTTTCCAGAAGCCGGCGGGAGGTTTTCGACAGGCCTTCCTCGGCCGGGTACCAGACCTCCAGGGTGCCCAGCAGTTGCCCGGGTGTGCGGATGGGAAGCAGGAGCCGGCGACCGTCGTTGGATTCCACGGGAAGTTCGTCGTACGCCTCTGGTGTCACCAGGCACGCATTGCAGTGGTGGTCGCGGCAATAGAAGGGCCTTTCACGAGTGGCTGTTGTGATTGCCTCCACGGGTTCCGCGGATTGTTTGTCATGGAGGAACAGGCGAATCGGGCCGATGCCCAGTAGCTGCTCCAGCTCCTGAAGCATGGGAATCGCCCCGTTACACAGGTCGTGTTTGGCGAAAAGGTCCCGACTGGCGGAGTGCAGGAGCTGCAGGGCCGCATGGCTCTTTTCGAGCTCCTCGGTTTTCAGGCGGGCCCTTTCTTCCAGCTCGTAGTAGGTCAGGGCCAGCTCGCTGGTCATCTGGTCGAAGGCTTGGCCCAGCTTCGCCAGTTCGTCGGAGCCGCCCAGGTTGGCTTTACGGGTAAAGTCCTGCTCGCCAACAGCAATGGCGATACTGACCAGCTTTCGCAGTGGTCGAAGGATGCGGTTTTTCAGATCAATGAACAGCGCCACAATGATCAGGATAGAGAAGGCCAGGCTGATGATCTGAATAAGGTGCAGGAGGTCAATGCGGGCTTCAGTTCTCTGTTCCAGCATGGTAACCAGCTGGTCCACATCGTCCACGTAGTTCTGTGTTGCGTCCAGCATGGCATCATCGACCGGTGTGCCCTGCAGGTGATTCTGAAGCGCCGGGCGAAGCATGGCTTTCCAGGAGTCGAGGATAGCCTGGTACTGGCGGGCCAGAGGATGCTCAGGGTTCTTCGGAATAGCGTCAGTGATCCCGGTGTTGGCCAACTTTGTTTCGTACCGATCCAGCAGTTCCCGGATTGATCCCTGCCCGGATTCGACGGCAAAGGGGCCTGCACTGCGGGCGAGTAGCTGGAAGGCTCCCATTCGCAGGGCGCCAGCCAGATTGATCGCGGTGGCATTGCCTTCGATGCTTTTGGACACCGCAAGGGTGGTTGCCATGCTGACAAGGGCGGTCAGCACTACGGCGCCAACAACGATGGCAATTCGGGTTACAAGCGGGCTTCTGGATTTCATTCAGTCTCTTACGCATCAATGCGTTTGGAGGGGCAGAAGGATTATGCCCCACACCCGGATTCCGTGATACCTCCTTGAGGATAGTCAATTACCCCAATGGTTGGTAACCCATCATAATCTTTGACCCTTTTACGATCAAAAGATGACACTTAAAAGCAGGTTTCCATAAGAGCGACGGTAATGAAGTCCGAAACGGATCGTGCAGATGACCGGCTGGCGTCATTGGCAGTGGTATTGCCGTTGGCACTGGCGGGCTTTGTTGTAGCTGCCGGTTGCTGGACCCTTTTCGCGGTGGCCGGGCTTCATCTTCGCGCCGAACTCGATCTGAGCAACTTCCAGTTTGGCTTCCTGCTGGCAATGCCGATGGCTGTGGGTGCGGCGTTGGCGGTTCCCGCCGGGCTGGCGGCGCAAAAATTTGGTGCCCGCCGGATCATGCTTATTTGTCTGGCCGGGCTCGCAGCCTGCATGGTAATACTCCTGACTACCGATACGTTCCCCGGTTACCTGGTTGCCGCCGGAGGCCTGGGGCTGGCCGGTGGTTTTTACAGTGCCGGTTTGCAGTTCGTGACCGGGCACTGTGAATCCTCACGCCTGGGCCTGGTGCTGGGAGTGTTCGGTGCGGGTGTCACCGGTGCGGGATTCAACTACTACCTGGTGCCACTGTTTCACGAGGCCTTTTCCTGGCACGGAGTGCCACTGGCCTATCTCATTGTGCTGGTGCTGATCATTGCGCTACTGATCATGCTGACGGATCCGGAAGATGCGGAGGCGGATCCAACCGCCGAAACATCGGTCAGGGTATTGCTGCACCGTATGCAGACCAGGCGGGCCGGTCAGCTTTGTGGCTATTTCGGGGTTGTCGCCGGCAGTTTCTTCGCGTTGGCCCTGTGGCTGCCCGATTACCTTTCTTCCCAGTTTGATCTGCCAGTAGACTCCGGCGCGCGGCTGGCGCAATGGTTTGTCATTCCAGGTGCCCTTGCGCAGGTGGTTGGGGGCGCGCTTTCCGATCGCTTCGGCAGTGCTCGGGTGATTGGCCGTGCCCTTGTTGTCTGTCTGATCGCCCTGTTTGTTTTGTCCTACCCGCCAATGACGCTCTTTATCCAGGGCGTGGACGCCACCATCCGCGTTGAGTTCGCCTTGCCCATGCCCGTGGAGGGCGTGTTCGTGGTCACGCTAGGGCTTGCCATGGGCTGCACCATGGGGAGCCTCCAGCGCTTGGTGATCATCGAAAACCGTCCGGTGGCGGCCTTTGTCGCCGGTCTGCTTCTGGTGAGTGCCTGCTCGGTTGCGTTTGCCCTGCCGGTGGTGTTCAGCAGTGTTAACCACTGGCTCGGCATACGCAGTGCGGTGTTCATGATTCTTTTCCTGCTGCTTGTGGGCTGCCTGTTTCTGTTTGCGCGGGAGAATCGTCGGCACGAGCGCGAACATCTTCTCCACCCGGGGATATAAGCCGTCTACCCCCTGGGTGGTAGAAGCGGGTTATGAGGTAGTAACCACGCAGATTTCGCGGTTTTTCTCACACACAATGGTCTCAAATCGGAGCAACGATCCGGCAGACGGAGAGAGAGACCATGAGTCATTTGATCGATAAACTGAATTACTTCAGGAAGAAGCGCGAACCGTTCGCGGGCGGCCACGGCGAAACCCACGAAGTCAGTCGCGAGTGGGAAGACAGCTACCGCCAGCGCTGGCAGCACGACAAGATCGTGCGTTCCACCCACGGCGTAAACTGCACCGGCTCCTGCAGCTGGAAGATTTATGTCAAGAACGGCCTGGTAACCTGGGAAACCCAGCAAACCGATTACCCCCGTACCCGTCCGGACCTGCCCAACCATGAGCCTCGCGGCTGCCCCCGTGGTGCCAGCTATTCCTGGTACATGTACAGCGCCAACCGCCTGAAATACCCGCTGATGCGCAAGCACCTGATGAAGCTCTGGCGCGCGGCAAAAGTCGAGCACAAGGATCCCGTCGATGCGTGGGCGTCCATTGTTGAAGATCCCAAGAAAACGGCGGAATACAAGCCTCGTCGCGGCATGGGCGGTTTCGTTCGCTCCAGCTGGGATGAAGTCAACGAGCTGATCGCGGCTTCCAACGTCTACACCGCCAAGAAGTATGGCCCGGACCGCATCATCGGCTTCTCGCCGATTCCCGCCATGTCCATGGTTTCCTACGCGGCCGGCAGCCGTTACCTGTCCATGATCGGTGGCGTCTGCATGAGCTTCTACGACTGGTACTGCGACCTGCCGCCGGCCTCCCCCCAAACCTGGGGTGAGCAGACCGACGTCCCCGAGTCCGCGGACTGGTACAACTCCGGCTACATCATTGCCTGGGGCTCCAATGTACCCCAGACCCGTACCCCGGACGCCCACTTCTTTACCGAAGTGCGCTACAAGGGCACCAAGACCGTCGCCATTACTCCGGATTACGCCGAAGTCTCCAAGCTGTCCGACGAGTGGATGAACCCCAAGCAGGGTACCGATGCGGCTCTGGGCATGGCCATGGGCCACGTGATCCTGAAAGAGTTCCACGTCGACAAGCCCAGTGAGTACTTCACCGATTACGTACGCCGCTACACCGACATGCCCTACCTGGTCATGCTGGAAGAGAAGGACGACGGCAGCTATGTGCCGGGCCGTTTCCTGCGCGCCAGCGATCTGGTGGACGGACTGGGTGAAGAGAACAACCCGGAATGGAAAACCATTGCCATTGATGAGGCGTCTGGTGAACTGACCGCGCCCAACGGCTCCATCGGCTACCGCTGGGGCGAGAAGGGCAAGTGGAACCTCAAGCAGACCGCCAAGGAAAAAGACGTCAACCTGCAGCTCTCTATGGTCGAGAAGCACGACGAGGTTGTGGACGTTGCCTTCCCGTACTTCGGTGGTATCGAGCATGACCACTTCAAGCACGTTGAAATCAAGGATGTGCTCAAGCACAAGCTGGGTACCCGCAAGGTACAGCTGGCGGATGGCTCCGAAGGCCGCGTTGTCACCGTTTACGATCTGATGGTTGCCAACTACGGCATCAGTCGTGGTCTGGGCGACGACGACGGCGCCACTTCCTATGACGAAGTGAAGCCTTACACCCCGGCCTGGCAGGAAAAGATCACCGGCGTGCCCGCCGAGAAAGTGATCCGCATTGCCCGTGAGTTCGCCGATAACGCCGACAAGACCAGGGGCCGTTCCATGGTTATCGTGGGTGCCGGTATGAACCACTGGTACCACATGGACATGAACTACCGCGGCCTGATCAACATGCTGATCATGTGTGGCTGTATCGGCCAGAGTGGCGGTGGCTGGGCCCACTATGTCGGCCAGGAAAAACTGCGCCCGCAGACCGGCTGGCAGCCGCTGGCGTTTGGTCTGGACTGGCAGCGTCCGCCCCGGCACATGAACTCCACCTCCTTCTTCTATGCCCACTCTGGCCAGTGGCGCTACGAGAAGCTGGGCGTGGACGAGATCCTGTCACCGTTGGCTGACAAGTCGAAGTTTGGTGGCAGCCTGATCGACTACAACGTGCGCGCCGAGCGCATGGGCTGGTTGCCGTCGGCACCACAGCTGAACCGCAATCCGTTGACCATTGCCGCTGAAGCGGAGAAGGCGGGCATGGAAGTGCCCGACTATGTGGCCAAATCCATGAAGGATGGCTCCCTGGCCTTTGCCAGCGAGGACCCGGAAGCACCCGAGAACTGCCCGCGCAACCTGTTCATCTGGCGCTCCAACCTGCTGGGCTCCTCCGGCAAGGGCCACGAGTACATGCTCAAGTACCTGCTGGGCACCAAGAACGGCCTGCAGGGCAAGGACCTGGGCCACGAAGGTGGTGCCAAGCCCCAGGAAGTGAAATGGCGTGACGAAGCGCCCGAAGGCAAGCTGGACCTGCTGGTCACCCTGGACTTCCGCATGTCTACCACCTGTCTGTATTCGGACATCGTTCTGCCGACCGCAACCTGGTACGAAAAGAATGATTTGAATACCTCGGATATGCACCCGTTCATTCACCCGCTGACCGCGGCCACCGATCCGGCCTGGGAAGCACGCAGTGACTGGGAGATCTACAAGGGCATTGCCAAGGCGTTCTCCAAAGCCACCGAAGGCCACCTGGGTGTCGAGAAAGACGTGGTCACACTACCGCTGTTGCACGATGCGCCAGCGGAACTGGGCCAGCCGTTTGATGTGAAAGACTGGAAGAAAGGCGAGTGCGACCTGATCCCGGGCAAAACCGCGCCCAATTTCATGACCGTTGAGCGGGATTACCCGAACACCTACGCGCGCTTTACCTCTCTCGGTCCCTTGATGGACAAGCTGGGTAACGGTGGCAAGGGCATCAACTGGAACACCGAGAAAGAAGTGAAGTTCCTGGGTGACCTGAACTACAAGCACATCGACGGCGCCAACGCGGGTCGCCCGAAAATTGAAAGTGCGATTGATGCGGCGGAAGTGATCCTGACCCTGGCTCCGGAAACCAATGGCCAGGTGGCGGTGAAGGCCTGGCAGGCGCTGTCTGACATTACCGGTCTGGACCACACCCACCTGGCGACCAACAAGGAAGAGGAAAAGATCCGCTTCCGGGACATCGTGGCGCAGCCGCGCAAGATCATCTCCAGCCCCACCTGGTCTGGCCTGGAAGACGAGCATGTGTCCTACAACGCCGGCTACACCAACGTGCATGAGCTGATCCCCTGGCGCACCCTGACCGGTCGTCAGCAGTTCTACCAGGACCATGAGTGGATGCGTGCCTTCGGTGAAAGCCTTCTGGTGTACCGTCCGCCCATCAACACCAAGGCGGTGGGCAGCATGCTCAACCAGCGCAGCAACGGCAACGCCGAGAAAGCGCTGAACTGGATCACGCCGCACCAGAAGTGGGGTATCCACAGCACCTACAGCGACAACCTGCTGATGCTGACCCTGTCCCGCGGTGGCCCCATCGTGTGGCTGAGTGAGGACGACGCCAAAGAACTGGCGATTGAAGACAACGACTGGATCGAGCTGTTCAACGCCAACGGCGCCATCGCGGCCCGGGCCGTGGTCAGCCAGCGCGTGATGCCCGGCATGGTGATGATGTACCACGCCCAGGAGCGGATCGTGAACGTTCCCGGCTCTGAAATCACCGGCACCCGGGGCGGTATCCATAACTCGGTTACCCGGGTATGCCCGAAACCGACCCACATGATTGGCGGTTACGCCCAGTATTCGTACGGGTTCAACTACTACGGCACTGTTGGCTCCAACCGCGACGAATTCGTAGTGGTCCGCAAGATGCACAACGTCGACTGGCTCGACGGTGAAGGCAATGACACTGTTCAGGAGGCTGTAAAATGAAAATCCGTTCCCAAGTCGGCATGGTGCTGAACCTGGACAAGTGCATTGGTTGCCACACCTGTTCAGTCACCTGCAAAAACGTCTGGACCAGCCGCGAAGGCATGGAGTACGCCTGGTTCAACAACGTTGAGACCAAGCCAGGTATCGGTTACCCGAAAGAGTGGGAGAACCAGGACAAGTGGAAGGGCGGCTGGATGCGCGATAGCTCCGGCAAGATCCGCCCGAAGATCGGTGGCCGTTTCCGGGTACTGGCGAACATCTTCGCCAACCCGGATCTGCCCCAGATCGACGACTACTACGAGCCGTTCGATTTCGATTACCAGCACCTGCACACCGCTGGCGATACCAAGCATCAACCGGTTGCCCGGCCGCGCTCGCTGATTTCCGGCCAGCGCATGCAGAAAATTGAATGGGGCCCGAACTGGGAAGAGATTCTCGGTACCGAGTTCGCCAAGCGCCGCAAGGACAAGAACTTTGACCAGGTGCAGGCGGATATCTACGGGCAGTTCGAGAACACCTTCATGATGTATCTGCCGCGCCTGTGCGAGCACTGCCTGAACCCGGCGTGTGTGGCCAGCTGCCCGAGCGGTGCCATCTACAAGCGTGAGGAAGACGGCATCGTCCTGATCGACCAGGACAAGTGCCGTGGCTGGCGGATGTGTGTCTCCGGCTGCCCGTACAAGAAGATCTACTTCAACTGGAAAACCGGCAAATCCGAGAAGTGCATTTTCTGCTACCCGCGGATCGAAGCCGGTATGCCCACCGTGTGCTCCGAGACCTGTGTTGGCCGGATTCGCTACCTGGGCGTGCTGCTGTACGACGCCGACCGCATTGAGGAAGTGGCCAGCGCCCCGGGCGAGCACGAGCTGTACGAGAAGCAGCTGGAAATCTTCCTCGACCCGTTCGATCCGAAAGTGATCGAGCAGGCGAAGAAGGATGGCATTCCGATGAACGTGATCGAAGCGGCCCAGCAAAGCCCGGTGTACAAGATGGCGGTGGACTGGAAACTGGCCCTGCCGCTGCACCCGGAATACCGCACCCTGCCCATGGTCTGGTACGTTCCGCCCCTGAGCCCGATCCAGTCTGCGGCGGAGGCCGGCAAGGTCGAGTTCGACGGCGTACTGCCGAAGATCGAAAGCCTGCGGATCCCGGTGAAGTACCTGGCCAACCTGCTCACTGCCGGTGATGAGAAACCGATTGTGCTGGCTCTCAAGCGGATCATGGCCATGCGCCTGTACAAGCGTGCTGAAACCGTTGAAGGCAAGGAAGACCTGCGCGCCCTTGAGGAAGCCGGTCTGACCAAGGCCCAGGCGGACGAAATGTATCGCTACCTGGCCATCGCCAACTACGAGGATCGCTTCGTGATTCCCACCAGCCACCGCGAGCTGGCGAAGGAAGCCTTCCCCGATGCCACCGCCCACGGCGAGCGCAACGGTTGTGGTTTCAGCTTCGGTGAAGGTTGCAACGGCGACAGCAAGTTCAACATGTTCGGTGGCCGAAAGCAGACCACCAGCATGGTCCAGAAGCTGTCGACCGTGAAGCAGGTTGACCCGAAACAGCTGCAGGAATAAGGAGGCCGAGATGCAACTCTTGAAAGTACTGGCACGGGTGCTCGAGTACCCGACCGAAGAACTCCAGGCCTCCAAAGACGCCCTGGTAGCCGCTGTCCTTGAGGACAGCCGGCTGCCGAGGCAGAACAAGGAGCAACTGCTGCGCTGCGTGGAAATGATCTGCGATGGCGACCTGCTGGACATGCAGGAGAACTACGTGGGCATGTTCGACAAGGGTCGGGCGACATCCCTGCTGCTGTTCGAACACGTGCACGGGGAATCCCGCGACCGGGGCCAGGCCATGGTGGACCTGATGGAGGAGTACCGTACCAACGGTCTGGAGATCGACGCCCGGGAGCTGCCGGATTACCTGCCGCTGTTCCTGGAATACCTCTCCACCCGCCCCTGGGACGAGATCCGGAACTGGCTGGAGGACATCCACCACATCCTGGGTTTGCTGGGCGAGCGACTGTATCAACGGGAAAGCTTCTATCACGTGGTGATGGATTCCCTGCTGACCCTGTCCGGTCGAAGCGCGAACCGCCAGGAGCTTGCGGAGATTGTCGCCGCGGAAGAACGCGACGATACCCCGGAGGCTCTGGACAAGGTCTGGGAAGAGGAAATGGTGAAATTTGTTGATGATCAGGGCAGCTCCTGCAGTACCGGCAGCGTTGTAGGCCAACGCCGCCGCGAACTGGAACAGACCCAGACCATTCACCTGAGTGATCAGCTGATGACGGATGCAACACCCCGTCAGGCAGGGCGCGCCTGAGGGCGCAGGAGGAAACGGAAATGATGTCCTATCTGAATACACTACTGTTCGGGGTTTATCCCTACATTGCTCTCGCGATTCTGGTGATTGGTACCTGGGCACGCTATGACCAGGGCCAGTTCACCTGGAAAGCCCATTCCAGCCAGATGCTGCGCAAGAAAAACATGGTGATGGCCAGCGTGCTGTTCCATGTGGGTGTGCTGGTGATCTTCTTCGGCCACCTGGTGGGCCTGCTGACTCCACACGCCTTCTACGAGCCGTTCATGACCCCCGGCACCAAGCAGGTCATGGCCATCGTCGTCGGCGGTATTGCAGGCGTGATGGCGATCATCGGCGGCGGCATGCTCGCCTGGCGCCGCCTGACCGACCCACGCGTGAAGGCCAGCAGCACCTTTGCGGACAACATGATCATCGTCATTCTGGTGGTTCAGCTGGCACTCGGCCTTCTGACCATCCTGCCCACCATGGGCCATCTGGATGGCAGCACCATGTTGAAGTTCTCGGCCTGGGCCCAGGGCATTGTCACCCTCCAGGGCGGCGTGGCCGGCTACATCGCCGATGTGCACTGGATCTACAAGACCCACATCTTCCTGGGCCTGACCATCTTCGTACTCTTCCCATTCACCCGCCTGGTGCACATGCTCAGCGTGCCGGTGGAGTATTTCGGGCGGAAGTACCAGGTGGTACGCAAGCGCGCTTGATGTAAATGAAAACGGGGTCAGATGAAAGCCTTCATCTGACCCCATCTTCCCTGAGGTTATTGCTATGCAACTCATCCCCGTCGGCGACGCCGAAAAACCCAGAAACCAGTTCCCGCCGGTCTATGTGGGTGAAACCCTCATCGGCGAAGACGACATCGCCCGGGAAATGCAGCATCACCCGGCCGAGGAAGTCGCCGAAGCCTGGCACGAAGCTGCCAAAAGCCTCGTCATCCGCGAGTTACTCCTGCAGCAAGCCAACCGTCTCAAGCTCGACGACATCGCTGACGAAGAAGACCGCATTGCTCGCGTTCTGGAACTTGAGCTCAACGTTCCGGAGCCCACCGAACAGGACTGCGAACGCTTCTACAACGCCAACCCGGCCCGCTTCCGCAGCCCCACGCTCATGGCCGTCAGCCACATCCTCCTCGCCGCTGCCCCGGACGACGTCCAGGAACGCATCCGCCAGGAAGAAGCCGGCCAACAGTTACTGTCGTCCCTTATCGACGGCCGCTCCCAGTTCGCCGAACTGGCCAAACAATACTCCGCCTGCGAATCCCGTCACCAGGGCGGCAGCCTCGGCCAGATCAGCAAGGGCCAGACCGTCGACGAATTCGAACGCCCGGTTCTCGCTCTGGAAGAAGGCCTGAACCCGGAACTGATCGAAACCCGCTACGGCTGGCACATCGTCCGCGTCGACCAGCGAATCGACGGCCAGCAGCTCCCGTACGAGCACGTCAAACCCCAGATCCGCCAGTACCTGAGCGAGAGCGTCACAAGACGGGCATTCCGTCAGTACCTGCAGGTTCTGGCAGCGGAAACGGGTGTAGAAGGTGTCGATCTGGAACTCCCGGACTCGCCCCTGATGCAGTAATTGAAAGTATGGCTCCAGGATCGGGAGGTTGGTGGTCAGTAGGGCTTCCCAAAACTGTCTGCAGCCATGGATGGCTGCAGTCAAGCGTCACAGGGACGTGCCGCAAGGAGCGCGTTTTGGGAAGCTCTACTGGCTGCCAACCTGTGCTCTATGTCCGATGCGCCGCGGGCAACGCTCAAAACTGGTCTTTTCGGCTCAAATCAGTTAGCAACAGAACACTTTGAGTTAGGTCAATTACTCCCGAATAACCCCCCAACTACCCCCATGGGGGGAGCGATTTTCCCCCAGTATCCTTCTACTATTTTAATCATGATTTTGAATGCATGAATATGCAGAGAGGATACACCCATGGCAATGACCCAAACGGCCGAAACCCGCTACACCAAACCCGTGCTCGTCGCCGTCAACAAGCCTTTCGATGACGAAGACGGCCTTCAGGCCCTGCGCAGCCATCCACTGTTCTCGGAACTTAATGGCAAAGATCTGCAGCACCTGATCCAGCAATCCCGAAGAATCCGCCTTGGCCATCACCAGCTGCTCTACCGCCAGGATATGCCGGCGCACCACTTCTTCTTCGTGATCTCCGGCCGCCTGCGTCTTTACCGCCTGGACTCCTCCGGCATCGACCGAACCCTCGACAGCATTGCCCCCGGTGACTGCTTCGCCGAAGTCATGATCTACGCCGATCCGCCCCGGTATGCCTGCTACGCTGAGGCCCTCAAATCCAGCGAAGTGCTGATGATTCCGGTCAAGGCCTATCAGGACATGCTGGAAAGCAACCCCGAATACGCCCAGGCAGCGCTGCGGCATTACGCCAAACGCGCCGTTTCCCGGTTCCATGACCTGGAAATCATGACCGTCCAGAACGCCCGTGACCGCCTGATCCGCTACCTGATCGACCTGCTGCCCAACGGCGCAGAGGAAGGTGGAGAAGTAGAGTTGCCGCTGCCCAAGTGCCTGGTGGCTTCCAGACTTGCCATGCAGCCGGAAACCTTCTCCCGGATTCTGGCGGATCTCAAATCCAACGGCCTGGTGCGGGTTAACCGTAGCCGACTGTTTATTTCAGACCCCCAGCGACTGATCGAGATCAGTCAGTAACTAACCACATTAAAGCGAGCCTCCAGGCGTCTGGAAGGGAGGACAAGTGACCGCGAGAAAACAGCGCCCACTGATCTACTCATGTTCCGGCTGCTCCGACGTGGCGCAGCTGGCCAACAATGTGGCGGTCAGGCTCGACCATGCCGGCGAATTTGAAATGTCCTGCATCTCGGGCGTCGGTGGCAAGGTTCGGTCCCTGGTGAAAACCGCCCGATCCGGTCGCCCGATCACGGTTATTGATGGCTGCCCGCTGCACTGTGCCCGGGCTTGCCTCGAGAACATCGGTGTCGAGCCGGATGAGCATGTCCGGCTCTACGACTTCGGCTTCAAAAAACGTTATGGACAGAGCTACGGCGAAGACGCCGTGGCAGAAGTGTGCGACGAAGTTCGCAGGCTCGCATCAAACGACCAGCTCATTGCCCGCCAGGCGTAAATCGCTGCGGCCCGGTACCAGTAAGGATTCACCAAAATGATCAGCAGTTACAGTGACCTGATTCAGGCCTCCTACAGCCAGCAGGAGCCCCAGCGCCTGCTATTCGTGTTCTGCCGGGCAGAGTTGCCGGACGAGGCCTCCCCGGAAGAAAAAGCCGCCTTCGAGCGCGGCGAGGGTGGCGCCCTGACGCCGGTAGTCTGCGTCGACAAGACCCCCGATGAAGCCCCGGATTTCGCGATGCTGCATGAAGAGTCCCGGGCCACGGGCCAGTCCTGGGACGTGGTGTTTGTTGCCGCCATGTCTGGCCGGGGCGGCACGCCTCCATCCACTGACGAAGCGCAGCAACCATTGACCATGATGGTGGAGTCCATCCGCCTTGGTCATATCAATAATTACCTCCCTCTCGATACGCAGGGAAACGCTGTCAGCCTGGGCTGACAGCGAGAATCCGATCGGTTTACCTGCCAGGTGTATTCAATAAGAGGTATTTGATTTTCCTCTAATTTGCCTAGGCTGAAGCAATAAGGCGCTTTTTCTCAGGGAGTCTTCTGTGTCCGTTTTTTCCCGCTTCGCTGTTCTCTTTTTCGCGTCGATCATGGCCATGGCCCTGAATGCAGCGCCTTTGGCCAAGTATGAGCCCGTTGCCGGTCGCCAGGTCATCGGGCAGGCTTTCCCGGAAGTCACCCGGGTTGTCCCCCGGAAGGGCAACCGAGCCATTCAGGAACTCTATACCCGTGATGAACTGGTGGGCTACGCCTATCAGTCCCTGGACTTTGTCCAGACACCCGCGTACTCGGGCAAGCCCGTCAACGCCCTGGTGGTACTGGATACCGAAGGCACCATCAAGGCCGCCAAGGTCATCCACCACGATGAACCCATACTTCTGGTGGGTATTCCGGAGAGCAAGCTTCACACCTTTACCGATCAGTACACGGGCCTGAAAGCCGACCAGCGGGTAACCGTGGGCGGAACGTCCTCGGAGCGCAAGGTAGCCGTTGACGGACTGTCCGGCGCCACGGTAACCGTAATGGTCATCAACGAAGTGATCATGCGTACTGCCCATCGGGTGGGCGTGGAACTGGGTATGGTCGAGGGCGAGGACGGCACCCGTCCGCCGCTGGCTACCGTGGACAAGCAGGCCTTCGAGCAGAAAACCTGGGAGGAACTGACCGGAGACGGCTCGGTGCGCCGGCTGCTGCTCACCAAGGGGCAGGTGGATGATTCCTTCAAGGGTACGGAAGCCGAGGGTGTTGATACCGCAGGGCCCGAAGAACGAAATGAGCCACTGATCGATCTGTATACCGCTTACCTGGATGTTCCGACTATTGGTCGTAACCTGCTGGGAGAGAGCCAGTACCAGTGGCTGACATCCGAGCTTGAGGAGGGCGAGCACGCCATTGCCGTCATGGCCAACGGCGAGTACTCCTTCAAGGGCTCGGGTTATGTTCGCGGTGGCATTTTCGACCGCATCCAGATCCGTCAGTTCGGCGACACCTTCAACTTCCGCGACCTGGATTTCTACCGGCTGAGCGATGTCTACGCCGAGGGCATGCCGGAATTCACCGAGATGGCGATCTTCATTATTCGCCAGCAGTACAACTTCGATCCCGGCACCCCCTGGACACTCGAACTCACGGTCAAGCGCCAGACCGGTCCCCTGGATAGTGAATTCCAGGTGTTTCTGCTGGAGTATCAGCTGCCGGAGCAGTATTACACCCGTCCGGAGCCTGTCGTCTCCGAGGAAGAATGGCTGGAGAGCCAGCCCATGTGGGTCCAGGTGTGGTACCAGCGGGAATTCCAGATTGTGGTGCTGGGTATCGGTATCGGTGTGCTGATGTTCATCCTGTTTTTCCAGGACTGGCTGGTGAAAAAGCCGAAGATGATGCGCTGGATTCGCCACGCCTTTCTGACCTACACGCTGTTCTTCATCGGCTGGTACGCCATGGGGCAGCTGTCCATCGTCAACGTGCTCACATTTGCCAATAGCCTGATCAGCGGGTTCAGTTGGAGCACGTTCCTGATCGACCCGATGTTGTTCATCCTCTGGGCCGTGGTGGCTGCCATCGTCCTGCTCTGGGGGCGGGCGGTTTACTGCGGCTGGTTGTGCCCATTCGGTGCACTCCAGGAATTGCTGAATGAAATTGCCCGGAAGCTGAAGGTGCCTCAATACACCGTGCCCTTTGCAGTGCACGAACGGCTCTGGGCCATCAAGTACATCATCCTGCTGGTGCTGTTCGGGGTGTCCCTCGATTCCATGGCAACCGCCGAGCGCCTGGCCGAGATAGAGCCGTTCAAGACCGCGATCACCCTCAAGTTTGATCGTAGCTGGCCTTTCGTGACTTACGCCGTCCTGTTGCTGGTGGTCAACCTGTTCACCCGCAAGGTGTTCTGCCGCTACATGTGTCCGCTGGGTGCAGCCCTGGCGCTGCCCAGCAAATTGAGAGTGTTCGACTGGCTCAAGCGGCGCAAGGAGTGTGGCAACCCCTGCCGGCTGTGCGATCACGAGTGCGAAGTCCAGGCGATCCATCCGGACGGGCACATCAACTACATGGAATGCCATTACTGCCTGGATTGCCAGATGACCTATTTCGATGACCACAAGTGCCCGCCGCTGATCGTCAAGCGACGCGGTAAGCGCCGTGGTCATAATGCACCGGGCCACCCGGAGGAAATACCCGTGGTTCAGGTGTCCTGAGTAGTCCCAAAAAAAGAAAGCATGAGAAGTAAACCGCCATTACCAATAACGGAGTTGGATGTTATGAAAAGAAGAGATGATCTGACCAAAGACCTGAACGAGCTTCCGGAAAGCGGCCAGAGTCGCCGTCGGTTCATGGGGGCTGCTGCTCTGGCGGGTGTCGCCGGTGCAACAGGGCTTGGCACCGCGGTAATGTCCCGTGAGGCATTCGCGGCCGCAGCCGAGGAGGCCCGCAACAAATATGTGATCCATCCGGGAGAGCTTGATGAGTATTACGGCTTCTGGAGCGGTGGTCACTCCGGTGAGGTTCGGGTTCTGGGCGTACCCTCCATGCGGGAGCTAATGCGTATCCCCGTATTCAACGTGGATTCCGCGACGGGCTGGGGTATCAGCAACGAGAGCAAGGACGTTCTGGGCCATGACAATACCCACCTGAACGGCGATTCCCACCACCCCCACATTTCCATGACGGACGGTCGTTACGACGGCAAATACCTGTTCATCAACGACAAGGCCAACACCCGCGTTGCCCGTATCCGCCTGGATATCATGAAGTGTGACAAGATCACCACGATTCCGAACGTTCAGGCCATTCACGGCCTGCGGCTTCAGAAGGTGCCCAAGACCAAGTATGTGTTCTGCAACGCCGAGTATGTCATTCCCCATCCGAACGATGGCAGCGACACCAGCCTTGAGAGCAGCTTTACCATGTTTAACGCCCTGGATGCGGAAACCATGGAGGTGGCCTTCCAGGTGATTGTTGACGGTAACCTCGATAACACCGATGCCGACTACACCGGCAAATACGCCTGCTCCACCTGCTACAACTCGGAGAAGGCGCTGGATCTGGCCGGTACCATGCGCAACGATCGCGACTGGGCGGTGGTGTTCAACATCGAGCGTATTGAGCAGGCGGTCAAGAATGGCAACTACAAGACCCTGGGTGATTCCAAGGTGCCTGTCGTAGACGGTCGGGCCGGCTCGGAGCTGACCCGCTACATTCCGGTTCCGAAGAACCCGCACGGCCTGAATACCTCCCCGGACGGCAAATACTTCATTGCCAACGGCAAGCTGTCTCCGACGGTGACCATCATTGCGATCGACAAGCTGGATGATCTGTTTGATGGCAAGATCGAGCCGCGGGATACCGTGGTGGGCGAGCCAGAACTGGGTCTTGGGCCCCTTCACACAACCTTTGACGGCCGTGGCAATGCCTACACCACTCTGTTTATCGACAGCCAGGTGGCCAAGTGGAACATTGCCGATGCCATCAGGCACTACAACGGCGAGGATGTGAACTACATCCGCCAGAAGCTGGACGTGCATTATCAGCCGGGCCACAACCACGCGTCCCTGACCGAATCCCGGGATGCGGATGGCAAGTGGCTGGTGGTACTGTCGAAGTTCTCCAAGGACCGGTTCCTGCCGGTTGGACCTCTGCACGCGGAGAACGACCAGTTGATCGATATCTCCGGCGAGGAGATGAAGCTGGTTCACGACGGCCCGACCTTCGCTGAGCCCCACGACTGCATCCTTGTACGTCGTGATCAGATCAAGACACGGAAGATCTACGAGCGCGACGATCCGTTCTTTGCCTCTGCTGTTGAGCAGGCCAAGAAGGATGGTGTGACTCTGGAAGCCGACAACAAGGTTATCCGGGATGGCAACAAGGTTCGTGTTTACATGACCTCGATTGCGCCGCAGTACGGGATGACTGAGTTCAAGGTGAAGCAGGGTGATGAGGTTACGGTGTATGTGACCAACCTGGACACCATTGAGGATGTGACCCACGGTTTCTGCATGGTGAACCATGGCGTGAGCATGGAGATCAGTCCGCAGCAGACGTCTTCAGTGACCTTCAAGGCGGATCGTCCCGGGGTGCACTGGTACTACTGCAACTGGTTCTGTCATGCGCTGCATATGGAGATGCGCGGTCGCATGATTGTAGAGAAGGCCTGATAGGTCTCTAGCTTGCCGGGGCTCTTGAACGGGCCCCGGCACTCCATCCACCGACTTCGGAGAAGCAAACCAAGAGGGAAGCCCTTTCCAAAACACGCTCCTGGCGGCACATCCCTGTGGCGCTTGGGCTCCGCCATCCATGGCTCCGCACAGTTTTGGAAAGGGCTTCCCTCTTGGTTCGCCAAGCTTGAGTGCAGGCCTCTGCAACCTTTTCGTTTTATAGAGAGACATTGATGTATCCACAGTTGCGTTATGGAGTGGCCCTGACAGTCGCTCTGTTATCGCTGACCGCGCAAGCGGACCTGCAAGAACAGCTTGATGCCCTGGAACCGGGTGCGAGCTTTGAGCTTCCCCCTGAGCAGATTTCGTCTCTGGCAATCCGGGTGCCCGGGGTGTCTGTGTCTTGTCATGAAGAAACAGTGATTGACCCGGGCGGGCAGGGCAATGCGGTGGATATCGTCGCCGAGGGGGTGACGTTTTCCAGCTGTGCCGTTCGCAACTGGGGCAGCAATCTGAACGAGCTGGATGCGGGGATTTTTGTGGCCCGGGAGGCGCGTCGTGCCGTGGTGGAGAACAACCGGTTAGAGGGGCCGGGTTTTGGGGTGTGGCTCGATGCAACGCCGGATGTGACGGTTCGCAATAATACGATTCGAGGTGATGACTCGCTGCGTCCGAATGACCGGGGTAACGGGATTCATCTGTTCAATACGACGGGGGCATTGATTGAGGGTAATGACATTCGTCAGACCCGGGATGCGATCTATATCGAGACGGCGAATAACAATACGATCCGCGGCAATGAGATGGCGGATCTGCGTTATGGCATTCATTACATGTACTCGATGAACAATCTGCTGGAGAACAACGTTACCCGCAACACCCGAACGGGTTATGCGCTGATGCAGAGCAAGCGTCTGACGGTGATCAACAACCGGTCGGTGAATGATGAGAACTACGGGATTCTGATGAATTTCATTACCCAGTCAGAGTTGCGGGGGAATGTGGTGACGGGGGTGTCCCAGGGGCAGACAGCTGGTGTTGCGATTGAGGGCGCCGAAGGCAAGGCGGTGTTTATCTATAACTCCCTGTACAACACGTTTGAGGGCAATGTTTTCGCTGACAGTAATATCGGCATTCACCTGACGGCGGGCTCGGAAGACAACGAGGTTTTTGGCAATGCGTTCGTGAACAATCAGCGGCAGGTCAAGTATGTGGCCACCCGCACCCAGGAGTGGTCGAAAGGGAATAGCGGCAATTTCTGGAGTGATTACCTGGGCTGGGACCGGAATCAGGATGGCGTTGGCGATGTGCCCTATGAGCCCAATGACAACGTGGACCGGCTGCTGTGGAAATACCCGGAAGCCAAGGTTCTGATGTTCAGCCCGGCGGTGGATACCCTGCGCTGGGTGCAGGATGCGTTTCCGGTGGTCAAGGCCGCCGGTGTCACCGATTCCCACCCTCTGATGCGGATGCCCGCAGAGCTTCAACCGGAGATCCGATGAGCTGTTTTTACCTTGAAAATGTGAGTTACCGGTACGACAAGAGCCCGGTGCTGCACGGAATTGATCTGCGCCTGGAGCCGGGCGAGATCCTGGGACTGTTTGGTCACAACGGGGCCGGAAAGACAACGTGCATCAAGCTGATCCTGGGGTTGATGACGCCCAATCAGGGCTCGGTTTCCGTGCTGGGTGGTCACGCCGGAGATCCGCAGGTGAGCCAGCATATCGGTTACCTGCCAGAGAATGTGATGTTTTATCCGCAGCTGACCGGGCGGGAGATTCTCACCCATTTTGCCCGGCTGAAAGGTGCGTCATTGCAGCAAGTGCCCCGACTGCTTGAACAGGTGGGCCTGGGCGATGCCATGAATGCCCGTACCAAGACCTATTCAAAGGGCATGCGCCAGCGTCTTGGTCTGGCTCAGGCGCTGCTGGGCGAGCCCAAGCTGCTGATGCTGGATGAGCCTACCGTTGGACTGGATCCGGTCGCCACGGCAGACCTGTACCGGCTGCTACGGGATTTGCGAGATGGGGGCACGGGCATTGTGCTGTGTTCCCACGTCCTGCCCGGTGTCGAGCCCTACATTGATCGTGCCGCCATTCTTACCAATGGTGCGCTGAAGGCTGCTGGGGATCTGGCCGCGTTGAGGCGGCAGGCGAACATGCCGGTAACCCTGTCTCTGGAACCCGCGAACAGTATCTCGGCGCTGGAAAAGGCAATTGACAGGGCATCGAGTAACAACGGCCTGATCCTCAGGACTGACAGCGGGCGCCTGCAGGTAGATGTGCAGCCGAGGGAAAAGATGACGCTGCTGAATGCCGTAATGGCCTCGGGGGAAGTGGCCGATATCAGCATTCATCAGCCCAGCCTGGAGGACATCTACGTGCACTTTATCGGTTCTGGTGGCCTGGCCCACCGGGGAGGCAGCCAGTGAACAGTATCTGGACCATTGCCCGAAAAGAACTCAGCGATAGCCTGCGCAATCGTTGGTTGATGGCCATTTCCCTGGTGTTTGCGACCCTGGCTTTGGGCATCGCCTGGTTTGGCGCCGCAGCGTCGGGGCAGGTGGGGTATGCCTCCACGCCGGCCACCATTGCCAGCCTCGCGAGCCTCGGGATTTTCCTCATTCCACTGATCGCATTGTTGTTGGCGTACGACGCCATCGTGGGCGAAGAAGAGGGCGGAACCCTTTTGTTGCTGCTGACCTACCCACTGAGTCGGAGCCAACTGCTACTCGGCAAGTTTCTGGGCCATGGTCTGACCCTCGCGCTGGCCACCGTAATTGGTTTCGGCGTAGCGGGCGTGGCCATTGCGGTATTGGTCGAAGACGTGGCCATCGCCAGTCTCGCGGCAGCCATGCTGCGCTTCATCGGCTCTACCGTGCTATTGGGGTGGGGCTTTATTGCCCTTGCCTATGTGATCAGTGTCCGGGTCAGCGAAAAGCCCATCGCCGCCGGCCTGGCCCTGGCGATCTGGTTCTTCTTCGTGCTGATCTTCGACCTGATGCTGTTGGGTACCCTGGTGGCCAGCGAAGGCCAGTTCAGCGCGGAACTGCTGCCCTGGCTGTTGATGCTTAACCCCACGGATATCTACCGCCTGCTCAATATCGTTGCCTTTGGCGACAGCGCCCAGCTCAGTGGCGTGCTCAGCCTTGGCGCCGATCTGCCCGTCGGCGCCGCAGGCCTGTGGATTGGCCTGGTGTTGTGGTTTGCCATCCCGCTGGCAGGCGCTCTGTTACTTTTCCGAAACCGCCGTATCTGAACGGAGTTATCCCGATGAACAGAAGTAAATCCAACTGGCTCCTGGTCGCCCTGGCAGCCTTCGCATTGACCGCTTGCTCAGGTAGCGAAGAACAAACAACTGCCAAAGCCGCCCCGGTCAATTTCGCAACCGGCGACGAGTGCCACGTCTGCGGCATGGTCATTACCAACTTCCCCGGTCCCAAGGGCCAGGCGATCACCGAAAAGGACCAGCACGTGCGCAAATTCTGCTCCACCCGGGACATGTTCGCGTGGGCGCTCCAGCCAGAGAACGTTAACCGCAATCATACCCTGTACGTACACGACATGGCCGAAACCGAGTGGGCAAGCCCGGACGACATCGCCCTGATCGACGCCCGCGAAGCCTTCTATGTTGTCGGTTCCAACCGCAAGGGAGCCATGGGCCCAACGCTAGCTTCCTTTGCAGCAAAGGCCGAAGCCGAGAAGTTTGCAATGGAATACGGCGGAGAGACTATGGCTTTCCCGGAGATCACGATGGATCACCTGAATTCCGGCATGGCAATGCACAGTATGGGTGGAATGGATCACTAGAAATGAAAAAGGGGGCAGATGAAAGCCTTCATCTGACCCCTTTTTTGTGCTGGCTGTTCAACCGCCAGTCATGTTCATGAACCGAAGAATCTGCACATCCCCATTGCTGGAGAAGTGATGCCGCTCCGGCTTCAGATCCATGGCGTTGATGATGGTCTCCCGCAGCTTGTCATCGGTCACCGGATTGCCCCGCAGCACGCGGCGCAGATCCACCGAGTGCTCGTTGCCCAGACACAGTAGCAGCCGCCCTTCGACGGTTACCCGCACTCGGTTGCAGGTGGAGCAGAAGTTGTGGGAATGGGGTGAAATGAAACCGACCCGGGTCTTGCTATCTTCCATGCGGTAATAACGCGCAGGACCGCCGGTATCCTCGGTGGCAGGCACCAGCTCGTGGTGCTTTCGGATGATGTCCCGCACTTCCTCACTGGTGCACAGGGCCAGGCCACGATCATGCTCCGAAATCTCACCCAAGGGCATTTCTTCGATAAAGGTGATGTCCACGTTCTTCTTCCGGGCGAACTCGACCAAATCGGGGACCTCTTCATCGTTGCGGCCTTTCATCACCACGGTATTGATCTTGATGCCGCGGAAGCCGGCCTCCCGGGCAGCATCAATGCCGTCCAGCACCTGGGAGAGTTTGCCGGTGCGGGTAATGTTGTGGAATTTATCCGCATCCAGAGAATCCAGGCTGATGTTCAGGCGATGCATACCGGCCTTGCGCAGGGGCTCGGCCATGGCAGGTAGCTGGCTGCCATTGGTGGTCATGGCGAAATCGCGCAGCCCGTAGGTGCCGATTTCCTTGACCAGTTCCAGAATATCCTTGCGAACCAGGGGCTCGCCGCCGGTCAGGCGTATTTTCTCGGTACCCAGATCAACAAAGTTGCGGGCAACGCGGGCGATTTCCTCAAGCGTCAGAACCTGCTGACGGGGCAGGAAAGTCATGTCCTCGGCCATGCAGTACACGCAGCGGAAGTCACACCGGTCGGTGACGGACAGACGCACGTAGTTGACGGTGCGGCCAAAACGGTCTGTCAGCTTGTTCTGGGGCATCGGGTTGGTCCTGTTGCCGATTGTTTTTTAACCTGATTATAGACCAAGTATTACAGATCAGATCACCAATTCCGATACCCCTCGGGAGGTAAGCCTCCCATCCGGTATTCCAGAGTGGGCCGTCCCTGGCCCCTCCTCTGTTTGATCAGGCGCTTAGCTCGCTGGCAGCGCCCTTTTCATCGGTTTCCAGGGCAACCGGCTCGAGATCCGGGAAGAAGACCCCTTTCACCACTTGCCAGGTGACGGCCAGGGCGCCGACGATGAAGACCACGTCGCCAATGGTTCTTACCCAGCGCAGGGTCTGCAGGATATCGCTCTGCATGAAGGCTTCGCTGCGTGCGTACCAGAGACCTTCGCTGGCGCTGGCAATGAACTGGATGAACCCGACCGGCAACAGGCTGGTGAACAGCATCAGAACCAGGCCAATGTTCAGCCACCAGAAGCCGACTTTCATCAGCCGCTCGTCAAAGACGATGCGCGGGCGGATATATCGCAGGATCATCAGTGCGAAGCCCAGTGCCAGGAAGCCGTAGACACCGAACAGGGCTGCGTGGGCATGGGTGGGCGTGGTGTTCAGCCCCTGGATGTAATACAGCGCGATGGGCGGGTTGATCATGAACCCGAGCACGCCGGCACCCAGCATGTTCCAGAAGGCTACGGCCACAAAGAAGGTCAGCGGCCAGCGGATATTTTCCATCCACGGGGCACGGGATTTCAGGCGCCAGTTTTCCCAGGCTTCGTAGCCGAGGACCACCAGCGGTACCACTTCCAGTGCACTGAAGGTGGCGCCCACTGCCATGACCGGTGTGGTGGTGCCGGAGAAGTACAGGTGGTGGAAGGTGCCGGGTACACCCCCGAGCATGAACAGGCTGGCGGAAGCCAGGCTGGCAGCTGTCGCCACCGTGCGGGATACCAGGCCCATGCTGCAGAAAATGAACGCCAGGGCCGCCGTTGCGAACACTTCAAAGAAGCCTTCGACCCACAGGTGGACGATCCACCAGCGCCAGTACTCCATGATCGAGATATGGGTGCGCTCGCCGTAGAAGAAGCCAGCGCCATAGAACAGGCCGATGGCAACGACCGACGCAGTCAACAGGGCCAGCAGGTTCTTGTCACCGGGCTGTCGCAGGGCGGGCACAATGCCGCGAAGCATCAGCACCAGCCAGAACACGATGCCGAGGAACTTGCCGATCTGCCAGAGGCGGCCCAGGTCGACGTACTCATACCCCTGGTGGCCCAGCATGAAGCTGAGGTTGGCCGGCATGATCTGGTTGATGGCCAGGAAGTTGCCGATAAACGAGCCGGCAACCACAGCCACCAGTGCCCAGAACAACACATCGACACCCAGTTTCTGGAATTTGGGATCCTTGCCGCCGTTGATAATGGGGGCGAGGAACAGGCCGGCGGCGAGGAAGCCGGTGGCAATCCAGAACATGGCCGACTGAATGTGCCAGGTGCGCATCAGGGAGTAGGGGAACCACTCGGACGTTTCAATGCCGTAGAAGCCCTGACCTTCCACCGTATAGTGGGCGGTAAAGCCACCCAGCATTACCTGGAAGGTGAACAGGCCAACCACCAGCAACAGATACTTGCCCAGTGCCTTCTGGGAGGGCGTGAGGCCAACGGCAGTCAGCGGGTCCTGGACTGGCGCCTCAGGCTCCTCGTCCTCTTTGCGAAGGAAGGCCCAGGCCCAGATCAGGCCACCGACACCGGCAATCAGCAGAACCACGCTGATCAACGACCATACCACGTTCTCGCCGCTTGGCCGGTTGTCGATCAGCGGCTCGTGGGGCCAGTTGTTGGTGTAAGTAACGTCACTGTCCGGGCGCTCGGTAGCGGCGGCCCAGGCGGTCCAGAAGAAAAACTCGGTCATCCGCTCCCGACGCTCGGCGCTGGGCAGGGTGTTTTCCTTCATGGCGTAGTTTTCACGGGTAGACTGCAGTTCCGGCGCATCGCTGAACAGTCGGCTGTAGTAGTCGGCGGTTTCGGCAATGGCCTCGACCCTGCGCTCGGAAAGGTGCAGGGTGCTGGTTGCGGCGTCGTAGGTGTTGGTGCGGTACTCGGTTTTCAGGGCGTACTGCAGGGCGTTTTGCTGTTGCCCGCTGAGGCTGTGCCAGTTCTGTCCGTACTCTTCCCGGGCAGCGATTTCCAGCCAGGTCTGCAGTTCCCGGTGCAGCCAGTCGGCGGTCCAGTCCGGTGCCTGGTAGGCGCCGTGGCCCCAGATTGAGCCAAGCTGCATACCCCCGACGGACTGCCAGGCTGTCTGGCCATCAAGAATACTTTCCCCGGTCATCAGGGTGTCGCCATCGGCGGATACAACCCGCTCCGGAATTGGCGGTGCTTCGCGATACACCTCCGCACCGAAATACCCCAGTAGCGTGAAAGTTACTGCCAGGATTCCGATCAGCAAAAACCACAGGCGGCGATATTTAGCCATGGTGCGCTCCCTCCAGTCGGCTTGTGTAGGCTTCTTTGAACTTCATGAAACTTCTCCTCTTTAACATTCATACAAAATAAATCTTTATGGCGGGATTTTGATTAGGTGCATTTCAGGTGTCAAATTTAATTTATGGGTATATCCGATGAGGTATTGCCCGTAGAGCTTCTGAGAAGAGCAGGTGAACCTCTCCGGTTTGATTTTCTGAGGAAGTGGTCATATCATTAAAATGCATTTAGAGTAAATGTTAAAGAGGTTTGTCATGGCTGACTATGAAAAATGGCTGTTCGCAGCAAACGGTGCTCTCGGACTGTCCGTCTTCGGTTTGCTGGCTACGATTCTGCTTGCCTACCCGCTTGCGGACGCGCTGTTGCTCTCTGTGCAAATTGCCGCGCACATCGGAACCCTGGTTTTTGCAGTTGGTGTCAAGGTGGCCTATGTGGCGCGTCTGGTTTTTCTGAGCCGTTTGGGCAGACCTGTTCATTGAATCCCGGTAGAATAGATGCAGTTATCAACCTTGGTGAGAACCCCGCAATGGGCGACCGTTTTGGGAAAACCGGATTCCGAATTCTTGCGTATATGTCTGTTGCGCTGGCTGCCGCTGGTGTCGTGCTTCCACTGTTGCCCACGACGCCTTTTGTTCTGTTGGCTGCATTTTTCGCTAGCAAGGGGTCTCCGGCTTTTGCCAAGTGGCTTGAAGACCATCCCAGGTTTGGTCCGGCCATTGATCAGTGGCGCACACGCAGAGCCGTGCCGGCACGGGCGAAGGTGCTGGCCTGCAGCATGATGGCGCTGAGTTGGGGAATGCTGTTTGCGCTTGGGGCGTCCGGAGTGGTGTTGGGTATCTCTGGCGTATTTCTGTGTGGCACAGCCTGCTATCTGTTAACCCGACCTTCTTACTGAACGATTGTGACAATAACTGGAGTATTGAATGCACATCACCCGCTACACGGATTATTCACTTCGAGTACTGATATATCTGGCAGTTCAGGGTGATCGTCTGGCCACCATTCAGGAAATCGCCGACAGCTACGACATTTCCAAGAACCACCTTATGAAGGTGGTGCATCAGTTGAACAAGAAGGGATACATTGAAACCATCCGGGGCAAGAAAGGAGGCATGCGCCTGCACCGTTCCCCTTCTGACATCAGTATCGGTATTCTGGTTCGGGAAACCGAACAGGATCTGAGCATCGTGGAGTGCTTTTCCTCCAAGAATGCCTGCAAGATAACTCCCGTCTGTGGTCTGAAATCGATGTTTGGTGAAGCTCTGAAGGCTTTTCTGGAAGTGCTCGACAAATACACTCTGGCCGACGTTATCCAGGATCAGCACAGACCCCAGCTTTTGAGATTGCTTCAGATAGCCTGATCCGGCCAGCCGCCTTTAAGCGACTGGCCGGTCGGGTCTGCTCAAGCCGCTCTGGCCATTCCGGTCACCTTTTCAGGCAGTGAGTGCCGGAGTATCCGCTTCAACACTGTGCCGTACTGCTTCGCAAAGCGGCCGGTGTTGTAGTGAATGCCGTGCTTTTGACACACGGCCTGAACCTTCCCGGAAATTTCCGGATACCGGTGGGCGGGCAGGTCCGGGAATACGTGGTGCTCCACCTGGTAGCTCAGGTGCCCGCTCAGAATGTGAAGCCAGCGGCCTCCGGTAAAGTTTGAGGACCCTGTTAGCTGGCGCAGGTACCAGTGGCCCTTGCTTTCACCCTCGCACTCCTCTTCCGTGAAGGTTTCCGCATCCTGCGTAAAGTGGCCGCAGAAAATTACCGTGGACGACCAGAGATTACGGATCAGATTGGCGCCCACGTTCCCCGCCAGAACAATCGGGGCCACCGGAAACGTGAGCAGCGGGAAGAAGACGTAGTCCTTGAACGCCTGCCGGCCACCCTTACGAGCAAACTCTTTGAGAAACGGAAGCTTTTCACGCCAGCTGATTTCCCGGCTGCGAAGTTTCTCGGTTTCGAGTTCGTGCAGCCCCACGCCCCACTGAAAAAACACACTCAGCAGGATGTAATTAATGAACTGAAGTGCGTGCCAGGGTTTCCAGGGCTCCTCATCCGTGAGTCGCAGCACGGCGTAGCCGTAGTCACGGTCCTTGCCGATGATGTTGGTGTAGGTGTGATGCTCGTAGTTGTGGGTGCGGCGCCAGGAATCTGCTGTACACACCGTGTCCCATTCGTAGGTCTGGGAGTGGAGGCTCGGGTCATTCATCCAGTCATACTGGCCGTGCATGACGTTGTGGCCGATCTCCATGTTTTCCAGAATCTTGGCGATGCCCAGGGTCACCGTCGCGGCAACGAATACAGGCGGTATAAAGCCAAACGGCATCATGAGCCGGCCGCCGGCTTCGAGACTTCGGTGCAGGCGGACCATCCGCCGGATATAGCGCGCGTCCCGGTCGCCGAGGTCTGCTAGAACCTCGTCCCGGATCGCGTTCAGATCGGTTTCAAGTTCTGCGAGTTGCGCTTCAGTCATCTTTTTCATGGTGATTCTCCCTGCGGAGCATCAAGGCTCCACGATAAAATCGGGTGATAGGCTTAAAGGTCGAGTGACACCGGGCCCCGGGGTACGGAGATGCAAAGCTGAACGTTTTCCTCGCCGGGGCCGGAGGCCTGGCCGGTCAGGCGGTTGATGACGGTGCCCGTGGTTTTCCGGCAACTGCATTGGTGGCATATGCCCATACGGCAGCCGTGGCGCGGAGTCAGGCCTGCGGCCTCGGCGATCTCCAGCAAGGTGGCATCGCCCTCGGATCCGACTTCCAGTTGACTGGTTTCAAACTGAACCTCGCCACCAAGCGTTGCTCTGTCCAGATCCGCCGTTGGCACCGAGAAAAAGGTGCTGTGGATATCCGAGTCAGCAATACCCCTCCGGTACAGAAGGTCCCGGGCCAGATCCATGAGCCCCTTCGGTCCGCACAGATAGACCTGCCGTGCCTTGATGCCCGGCACCGCTTCCAGATCCCGGTCACGCAGGTAGCGGGGTTCTTCTGACTCGTTGGTGGCAATGATATTCAGCGTCAGTGCGCTATAGCGTGCCTCCAGTGCCCGCAGTTTTTCCCGGGCGATGACGTCTTCACGGGTTCGAACGAAATAAAGCAATGTCACCGGTGCCCGATAATCCTGTGCCGCCATGCTCTCAAGCTGGCTCAGGACTGGCGTAATGCCGCTGCCGCCGGCAATGAACAGGACCGGTCGGGCAGGTTCTGGTATCAGGAAGTCGCCAAAGGCCTCGCCCATACCGATTACCGCACCAGTTTGCAGATGATCGTGAAGCCAGTTGGTCACCAGGCCGCCCGGAAGGCGTTTGATGGTCAGGGTGACCAGCCCCTGCTCCCGCCAGAGCAGGGGCGAACTTGAGAGGCTGAACGTGCGGTTGCGGCGGACTCCATCGACTTCAACACAGATGTTCACATGTTGGCCGGCGCTGAAGCCGGACCAGCGTCGGGCCGGTTTCAGAACCAGGGTTTTGGTGTCATGGGTTTCAGAGAGAACCTGCTCTACTCGGGCCGGTGTGTACTCTTGTACCCACATCGGATTGATGCGCTCAAGCAGAGGGTCGAAAAATGCCTCTGGATCGTTTCGGTTGAACAGCTGTCTGCCAAGCCATTGCAGAGCTTTGTGCTGGGTGTTTCTCGCTAACATGCTGAGTGCCTCCCTGAGGCTTTCGGTTATCCATGTGTACAAGTGTTCACTTATGTGTACGACTGTACACACGACGAATGAAAGTGACAACGGATCAGCTGGTAATGGCTCGAAATGACAAGCATTCTGTACTTTTATTTTTTTGGATGTGTACACTTGTGAACCATTCGTTGACGGCAGGCGGTACGGACAAAAGATGGCGGAAAAACAACGCAGAAAGCCCGGCGAAACCCGCGAAAAACTGATGAGCGCGGCGTTAACGCTGGTCGGCAAGGGGCGGCATTTCGCCAGTCTTGGTATCCGGGAAGTGACCCGTCAGGCGGGTGTGGTGCCAACCTCGTTTTACCGGCATTTCCGCAATATGGACGATCTGGGGCTTCAGCTCGTGGATGAGCTGGGACTGGTGTTGCGCAGAATGATGCGAGAGGCCCGGGCCAACGTGTCGCAGGCGGATAAACTGATTGAGGAATCGGTGGCCATTTTTATCAGTCACGCCCAGGCAAACCGGAGCTTTTTCCTGTTTATGGCTCAAGGGCTGGCCGGTGAAAGCAGGGCGGTGCAGGAAGGTATCCGGAGCGAGATGCGTTTCTTTGCCAGTGAGCTTGCCAACGACCTGCGCAGGCTGAGGATGGTAGATCACCTCACCGACCAGGATCTGGACATGACCTGTGATCTGGTAGTGCGCAGTGTGGCCTTCAGCCTGACCGATCTGCTCGGCGTCTCGGCCGATGACGACTACCAGATCGAGCAGATCCGGAAGCGGACCACCCGCTTCCTTCAGCTGATTTTCGTGGGCGCTGCCCACTGGCAAAGCGCGGGCTGATCTTACGCTCGATCAGTCTGCTTTACTCTTTTTTGTCGCCGGCTTTCGTGGTGCCTTGGGCTTGGCCGCCGCTTCTGATTTGGCCTTTGGCGGCAGAATCAGGCTTTCCAGTTCGTCCAGCGCCTCACCGGTGTAAACCGCCAGTCTCTGCATGCTTGGCAGTGTGTCCCTGCAGCCGGTGTAGCCGAAGTTCAGTGATCCGTCATAACTCAGGCAGGTGATGTTCAACGCACCGCCGTGTGCGATCAGGGACACCGGGTACATGGCTTCCAGTTTCGCGCCCTCGTAGTAGAGGGTCCTCTGGGGGCCCGGCACATTGGAAATCGTGACATTGAACACCGGTCGCATCCGTCCGCCGAGACCCGACATCAGTTGCAGGATGTAGGGAGACATCAACAGCATGGTGTATTGGGTCAGGGCGCTTTTGGGCAGCTTTTGCAGGTGCTCTTTGGCCCTGCGGGTGGATGTCTTGATGTTCTGCAGCCGCGTTAATGGATCCGCCTCGTCGGTCGCCAGGGATGCGATCATGAAACTGATCTGCGTGCCTGTGCCCTGGTCATCGGAGGGGCGAATGTTCACCGGGATACCGGCGGTCAGCGGAATGTCTGGCAGCTCGTCCTGCTCCACCAGAAAACGTCGGAGGGCAGTACCGCAGAGGTACAGAACAATGTCGTTCAGGGAGCCGCCGGAGATGTGGGCAAGCTCCTTGATGCGGTCAAGCTGGTAATGCTGGGTGGCAAACCGGCGCTGCCCGGTGACCCGGTGATTGATCTTGGAAACGGGCCCGGTAAACGGCGCGGTGAGGCCGTCTTCGGGATGACGCACCGAATGCACCAGCCGGTTGCCCGCCTGCCACAGGCGTGGCGCCATATCCGCCTGCAGCTTCAGGGCTTCCATGGCCTGTGAAACCGCGCCGGGCACGCTGGCCTCGGAGTCGGATTTGCTGCCGCGGCGACGCTCCGGACGTACCGACCAGGGGGGCGGCATATCCCGTTTGTCAGGGTCAGTGGTCAGTACCCGTTGCATCAGGCGCACACCACTGATGCCATCAATCATGGAATGATGCATCTTGGTGTAGAGCGCAAACCGGTTGTTCTCAAGACCTTCAATAACGTGGCATTCCCACAGCGGGCGGGCGAAATCCAGGGGATTGGAGTGCAGGCGCGATACCAGGATACCCAGTTCCCGCTCACCGCCAGGGCGCGGCAGGGCGGAATGGCGAACGTGATAATCCAGATCGATTTTCTTGTCGACTTTCCATGCCGGCGCCAGAACCCGGCCCAGCAATCCGGACCAGGCAAGCTTGTAACCCCAGGGAGGCGCTACATCGCCGGTCTCCTTCATACGGGTCACCATGTCCCGCAGAAAAGTGTCAGGGGCGCCCTCCGGTAGCGAAAAAATCTGCAGGTTGCCCACGTGCATGGGGGTGTCTTCAGATTCTACGGCCAGCCAAGAGGCATCCAGGGTTCCCAGGCGTTTCATTCCTTGTGTGTCTCCACCAGTGTCCAGGTATTTTAATTGTCTGATGCAAGTATACGTGCAACTGCTTCTGGACACGATGCTTGCGGCCACAAAGTTCCCGGTTTTACAGCGTTTGACGGTTACACGCTGTTGCCGTTGAAAGCTCCCGAAAGGGCACAGTGTGTGCTACTTTTCATCGGTTGGTTGCAGTAAAAACAAAAACATCCGGAGGCGTTGTGGAATCCAGCCCGCTTATCTCGGCAGGACTGCCGATTGCTCTGTTCATTATCATGATCGGTATCGGCATGACCCTGACGATACGTGACTTCCGCCAGGTAGCGGTGTATCCGAAAGGAATGATTGTCGGCACCGTTGCCCAGATTCTGGTCATGCCCCTCATTGCTTTCATGCTGGCCACATTGCTGGCGGTTCCACCGGCCATCGCCGTTGGGTTGGTGATTATTGCCGCGTGCCCCGGGGGCACCACATCGAATCTGTTTGTGCTGCTCTCACGGGGTAATATTGCACTGTCTATTGTGCTGACGGTCAGTGCCAGCCTGATCACCATCCTTACCCTGCCGCTGTTCACCAACATTGCCCTTCAGCATTACATGGGAACCGAGGAAGACATTGTGCTGCCGGTGTGGAAGACCATCGGCATGCTGGTTGGTATTGTGCTCCTCCCGGTAGCCATTGGAATGGTGGTTCGTACCCGCAACCCTGAAGTTGCCCGCAAGGCAGAAAGCATCGTTAGCATCTTCGGCGGTATTGTGCTGGCCGTCCTGATTGTGGCCCTGGTGTACGGGGTTCGTGACCAGATCTGGGAGCTTTTGAAGCAGGCAGGGCCGGCTACTATTCTGTTGAATGTGGCCGGTATCGGGCTGGGCCTTGCTGCCGGTCGCCTGGCGGGTCTGACCCAAAGGGAGTCGCTGGCGGTGGCGGTGGAACTGGGGGTAAAGAACGGTACCATTGCCCTGATGGTTACCCTGACCCTGCTGGAGTACAGCGCCATGTCCATTCCGGCAGCGGTATATGGAGTGCTGATGTTCCCGATCGGTTTTGTCCTGGCCATGTATGGCCGGAGTATCATTCCCATTTCGACCTTACAAAGCAAACCCTGACTGGAGTCCTGCGCCATGCAGTTCCTGAACGGCATTACCCTGCTACTGGTGTATCAGCTGGTGGGTGAGATCACGGTTCGATTGCTGGGGCTGCCCATTCCAGGGCCGGTGCTGGGTATGGTGATGCTGTTCATTACGCTGATGATCCGGGGCAAAGCCCCGGAGTCCGTTGACCAGGCGTCTACCGCCTTGCTCAGCCATCTTTCGCTTCTTTTCGTTCCGGCTGGTGTGGGCATGATGGCGCATTTCGGCCGCATCGCCGACGAGTGGATTCCAATAACCCTCGCGCTGCTGCTGAGTACGGTCATAACCATGGTTGCCACGGCCCTGATCATGCAGGTAACCACGCGCTGGTTTGCGTCGCCCGTTTCGGAAAAGGAGGCTGATGATGACTGAGCCGGGGCTGAAAGACATCTGGGTCTACCTTTCCACGTCGCCGCTCCTGGGTCTGACCATTACCCTGGTGGCCTATGGTCTGGCCTACCGGCTGTACCTGAAAACCAACTCCAATCCCCTGGCCAATCCGGTCGTCACGTCCGTCGCCATGCTCATCATCCTGCTGCTGGCAACAGGCACCTCCTACAGCGATTATTTTGAAGGCGGCCAGTTTGTTCACTTTCTGCTGGGTCCGGCGACGGTGGCGTTGGCTGTTCCCCTGTATCAGCAGTTTTCCCGGCTGCGACAGCTCTGGCTGCCCGTGACGATCTCGCTCCTCTGCGGCGTCGTCATCGCTGCCGGCAGTTCCATTGGTCTGGCCCGCGTTCTCGGAGGGTCTACGGAGATCCAGATGTCCCTGGCCCCGAAATCGGCAACGGCACCGGTAGCCATGGGTATCTCTGAAAAAATTGGCGGGCTCCCGTCTCTGACGGCCGTCCTGGTCGTGATAACGGGCATCACCGGCGCCGTTCTGGGCACAAAACTCTTCGAGTGGATCCGGGTTCGCGATGACACCGCCAAAGGCATCGCCATGGGTGTTGCAGCCCACGGTATCGGAACCGCCCGGGCGTTTCAGGTAAGCTCCCAGATGGGGGCTTTCTCAGGTCTGGCGATGGCACTTTCGGCGTTCGCAACGGCTTTGCTGGTTCCCTGGCTGGTTGATCTGCTTGCGGTCTGGATCCCCGCCTGATTTCGCCGCCTTGTACCTGCAACCAAAGTCCTATAAAAAACAGATGAAATGATTATTTAAAACTGGCTTTCCGCCGGATTGAATGGGATGACACCATTTTCCGATTGCTGGCGTACCCGTTGTCAGGAGAAGTTCTTGATAACGAGTCCCCTGGAGGCCCTTTGAACAAGAATAATTACCTTGCAACTCTGGCACTGGTTCCCATCTGCTTTTCAGTCTCCCCTGTAGTGACGGCCCAAGCAACGGCAGGCCAGGAAGAGGAAGAGTTGGTTCTGGAGGTTACGTCTCCGAGGCTGGTGCGGGACCTGTATGAAACGCCCGCAGCGGTCTCCGTGGTCAATGCTCCGGACATCCGTGAGGGACAGCAGCGGTTGCAGCTGGACGAATCTCTCAATACCGTCCCCGGCCTGTTCTTCCAGAACCGCTACAACTTTGCCCAGAACCTTCGGCTGTCCACTCGCGGGTTCGGGGCGAGGGCGCCTTTCGGTATTCGGGGTATCCGGATCCAGGTGGACGGCATCCCTTACACGCTGCCGGACGGCCAGTCGCAGATTGATGCCATTGATCTGGATTCGGCCCAGCGCATCGAGGTCATTCGGGGGCCTGCTTCGGTACAGTACGGAAACGCTGCCGGCGGTGTCATCGATATTTCCACTGCGTTGGGAGATGAGTTGCCTGAGGGTGGTCGGCTGCGGCTGGATGGCGGCAGTGACGACTATCGCAAGGCTGCCATACAGGGCAACGGCGTGGATGGCGATACCAGTGGCATAGCGACGCTTTCGTGGCTGACATTCGATGGCCACAGGGAGCAGAGCGAGGCGGAAAAGGCGCTGTTCAACGCCCGTGTCGCGCGGGATCTGGAGTCAGGAAGGCGTCTGACCGTAACGTTCAACGCGCTGCATAACCCGAAATCCGAAGACCCCGGCGGGCTTACCCTGGCCCAGGCCGAAGAGGATCCAGAGCAGGCCACCGCGCTCGCCAAGCGACTGGACAGCAGCCAGACCGTGAACCAGCAGACCCTGGGTGTAAGATGGGAGGATCCCGTTTTGCTGCCCGGTCAGCTCACCCTCGATACCTTCTACACCCACCGGGATTTCGCGCAGCAACTGCCGTTTCCCGGAAGCAGCCGGATAGCCTACGACCGGCACTTTTACGGCATCAGTTCCCAGTACCAGCAGGAATTGATGCTGGCCGGATTGCCTCTGGTTTGGGTTACTGGCCTGGATGCACATCATCAGTCCGACGACCGGCGTCGCTATTCGGTATCGATTGATGGCGATATTACCGGTCAGACCCAGGCCGAAAACCAGAGTGCCACCAATGTAGCGGTATTTGGCCAGGGCGATCTGGCCCTGAGCGACGCACTCAATGTCTCCCTGGGCGTGCGGTTCGACCGGCTGCGTATGGCCATCGACGACGAATGGCTGCAGGATGGTAGCGATGATTCGGGCAACCGGACCTTCCGGGAGTACAGTGGTGTTGCCGGAATCAGCTACAAACTGGCACCGAGGCACCAGGTATACGTCACCCTGGGTACCGCCTTCGAATCCCCCACCTTTACCGAGTTTGCCAACCCCAACGGCGGTGGCTTCAATCCCGATCTGGAGCCCCAGCAGGCATTGAATCGCGAGCTGGGTATGCGCGGCATGCTGGGTGCAGGGTTGAGCTATGATATGGCGCTGTTTTCCATTCGGGTGGAGGACGAGATCCTGCCCTTCAACGTGGGCGATCAGACCTTCTATGAAAACGCCGGTGAAACCCGTCGCAATGGCTTCGAACTGGGGCTGGCCTGGGAGCTGTCCTACGCCTGGCGGGTAACCAGCGCGCTGACCCTGGCGGATTACGAATTACGGGACTTTGCCGATGAGCAGGGCAACGATGCCAGCGGCAATGCCATTCCCGGTCTGCCCGAGCAGCTCTGGGTGAACGAACTGGAGTGGCGCGGAACAGGCGGCCGTTTTGCGGCCCTCGAGTGGCAGTATGTGGGCGAGTTCTACGCCGAGAACAGTAACCAGACCCTGGTCAGTGATTACTGGCTGGCTGGTTTGCGGGCCGGCGATTCAATTCGCATGGCGGATCAGACCCTGAACCTGTATGCCGGCATTCGCAACCTGCTGGATCAGGGTTATTTCAGTAATGTGCGCATAAACGCCAATGCGAACCGCCCGGTGGAAGACCGGGGATATTTCGAACCAGGTCCCGGAAGAACTTTTTATGCGGGCCTGGAATGGGTATTCTGAATACCTATAACAACACAAACAGTAGGGATTTTTTATTCATGCAAACCAAGTTCCTTCTCAAAGAGAGCCAGATGCCCAAATACTGGTACAACCTGCAGGCGGACCTGCCTGAGCCGTTGCCGGCCGTACTCCACCCGGGCACCCAGAAACCGGTGGAACCGTCGGATCTGGAGCCGTTGTTCCCGATGGCGCTGATCGAACAGGAGGTAACCACCGAGCGGGAAATCGAGATTCCGGAGCCGGTGCGTGACGTCTACAATCTCTGGCGTCCAGCGCCTCTGTACCGGGCCCATCGCCTCGAGAAGGCCCTCGGCACGCCGGCAAAAATCTTCTACAAGTACGAGGGCGTTAGCCCGGCGGGCAGTCACAAGCCCAATACCGCGATTCCGCAGGCTTTCTACAACCGGGAAGCGGGCATTCGTACCCTGACCACTGAAACCGGTGCCGGGCAGTGGGGCACGTCGCTATCGTTTGCTGGCTCCCTGTTTGATATCGACGTTACCGTCTTCCAGGTGCGGGTTTCCTACAACCAGAAACCCTATCGCCGGGCCGTCATGGAAACCTATGGCGCCAAATGTGTGGCCTCACCCTCGGAGCTGACCGAGTTCGGCCGCAAAGTGCTGGCCGAGAATCCTGACCACACCGGCAGTCTGGGCATCGCAATCTCCGAAGCGGTGGAGCTGGCTGTGCAGGATCCGAACACCAAGTACGCCCTGGGTTCGGTACTCAATCATGTGCTGCTCCATCAAAGCATCATCGGTCTGGAAGCCATGCAGCAGATGGAAATGGCGGACTGCTGGCCGGATGTGATCGTGGGTTGCACCGGCGGTGGTTCCAACTTTGCCGGTATTGCCTTCCCGTTCATGGGCCACGCCCTGAGAGGCGGTGAGAAATCCCGGATTGTGGCGGTGGAACCCTCGGCCTGTCCCACCCTGACCCGGGGCAAATACGCCTACGATTACGGCGATACCGCCCATATGACCCCGCTCACCAAGATGCATACCCTGGGCTCCGGATTTACACCGCCCGGCTTCCACGCTGGTGGCCTGCGCTACCACGGTATGGCACCACTTGTTTCCCACGCCAAGGAGCTGGGGCTGTTTGATGCAGTGTCCTATACCCAGCGGGAGTGCTTCGAGGCCGGTGTGCTGTTCGCCAAGAATGAGGGTATCGTGCCGGCTCCGGAAGCCAACCATGCGGTCAAGGGCGCCATTGATGAAGCCCTGCGCTGCAAGCGGGAAGGCAAGGAAGAGGTGATTCTGTTCAACCTCTGCGGTCACGGCCATTTCGATATGGCGGCCTATACCTCCTACTTCGCCGGTGAACTGAGCGACCACGAATACGACGAACAGGAACTGGCGATGGCGCTGTCCGGACTGCCTTCGGTCAACGCCTGATCAGTCGTCTTTAGCGCGCCGCTGAAAAATCGTACCCCCGCCGCCGGCATCCAGTTGCCGGATGGCGGTGGGTGCGCCTTCTTCATCCAGCCGCACATCTCCGATGCCGGCTCCGTTCCACAGCCGCTCACCGGCCTCCCGGCCCTCCGGTAGCCTGGGAGAGATCCACATTCGCCGTCTCTTGGTGAACCAGTTCAGGGGCGACCAGGGCGCAAACAGCCAGCGATTGAGCCGGTCCAGCCATTCCAGCAGGGTGTTGGGGAATTCATTTTTGATGCCGCTACTGGTGATCTGCCAGACATGTGGACCGTTCTGTTTGTGGCGCAGCCTAACATCATAGGCAAACGAATAGTGGACATCCCCGGAAAGAATCACGAAGTGTCTGGGCGTTCGGGGGTGGCCGAAAATATTGAGCAGTACACTGGCGGCGCCTCGATGCGCCATCCAGTTTTCAGCGTCTACCAGCAGGGGTTTGCCGAAAAAGGTAAACACCCGCTGGATCATCTCGATGAGCTTCACCCCGAACATGGGCGCCGGGGAGACCACCACGACCGCGTCCTCGCCCATGATCTCATGCTGGAAATCGGTCAGCGATTCCCAGTCCATCAGGCCGGACGGGTGGCTGCGCCGGATCTCACTGCGCCAGCGGTGCGTGCGGGTGTCCAGAACCACCAGTCTGGGCGAGGTGGGCAGGCTGTAATGCCAGTGCTGGAAGTGAAACAGTTGGTCGATCAATTCATCCTGGATGGCCTTGTCCAGCTCGTGTTGTCCGTCACTGGAATCGAACAGCTTCTGACACTGTTCGATCAGGTCCCCGAAATTACCCGGTTGGTTACCCCAGCCCTGGCACAAGAGATAGCCCAGCAGGGCATTGCCGATGATGCGCCGGGAAAAGGGGTGTTCATAAGCGGTGGTTTCCCAGAGGGCCGAGAGATTCCAGTCGTCGGTAACGTCATGATCATCAAAGATCATATAGACGGGCACGTTAGCCATGGCCCGCGCTGCCCGCGGAAGGGTTCTGCGAAACTCGTCGATAGCGGCATGTTCTTTCCGATAACGCGCCAGTTCGTCCGGATCTTCGACTGGCTCCGCGCTGGTAACAAGGTGCCAGGGCTCCGGCGACCACACCAGCAGGTACATGGCCATCACCTCGGCGAACGAGATCAGGTGATTGCCGGCGTTGGCGGTTGTGAACACTGGCTTGCGGACGCCACCAAAGAAACGCTCGGTGAGGTCCTCGTTAAATTCGGATTCCGGCAGCAGTTCATCCCGGTGGTAATAGGCATTTGCTACCGAAGTCAGTTCCTTGCTGTGTGAAAGCGAGGCGCCTTCCAGCACTTCCTGGTAAAGACCCAGCTGGTGAATAACGCACTGGATGGCGTGCAACATCGGACCGGCCACATCATCGGCGTAGACCTGGTCGCCGGTCATCAGCAGCAGAGACGGAACGTCCTCTAGTCTCTGTGCCTTCTGCAGTTCCTCATCCACCCGAACCAAACCGTCTCGCGAGGGATGGTGAGGTCTCCGGCAGGAGCCATGGAGTATGCGATCCAGTTTCGACTTCAGGGTAAAGCCAGGGCGATCGCGGCTCTCCGGGCAAAGATGCGTAGCCCAGCTGCGGATCCATCGGGGTGGGGCGGATCCGTCACCAGTGAGCCCCAGGTCGTACTCAAGCGGGGTGTCCCGGGGCAGAGCGGAGTCCGGTGTGATGGTCAGAAGGTTCAGCCAGGCACGGGTACCAATTCGAAGCCGTGAAACCTCTGATTCGGCTAGCGGACGATCCAGCAGGAGCTCTTTGCCTTTGAATACCTGAACGGCGAGCGCTGTCCGTTCGCTGGTTACCAGCCACAGAACAAGCGAGTCCGGCGCGGAATGACGTAGAATCGGGCCGGCCAGTACCGGCCCGAATTTGCCATCAGGCTCCAGATTCAGTCCTCCTCAAGTTCCCTTGGCGGGCAGTGGTGGTCTTCCACCACGGTGCCATCGTCCACGCTTTCCAAATGCACATCAAAGCCCCAGAGCCTGTGCACATGGCGCAGAACCTCGTCGGTTTCCTTGCCCAGTGGCACACGGTCTACCGGTATGTGGCGCAGGGTCAGGGAGCGGTCGCCGCGCACATCCACATTCCATACCTGGATGTTGGGTTCCCGATAACTGAGATTGTACTGGCGCGCCAGTTTCTCGCGCAGGTCCCGGTAGCCAGGTTCATCGTGGATGGCGGTTACCCGGTAGACGTCTTCCTGATCGTCGTTCTGGATCGCAAAGAGCTTAAGATCCCGCATCACCTTGGGTGAGAGGAACTGCTGGATGAAGCTCTCGTCCTTGAAGTTCTTCATCGCGAAATGCAGGGTTTCCAGCCAGTCGCCGCCGGCGATGTCCGGGAACCACTCCCGGTCTTCGTCTGTGGGGTTCTCGCAGATTCTGCGCAGATCGCTAAAGATCGAGAATCCCAGAGTGTAAGGGTTCAGGCCGGAGTACCAGGGGCTGTTAAACGGTGGCTGATACACCACTGCCGAGTGGCTCTGGAGAAACTCCAGCATAAAGCCGTCGGTCACCAGGCCCTTGTCGTACATACGGTGTAGAAGGGTGTAGTGCCAGAAGCTGGCCCAGCCCTCGTTCATCACCTGGGTCTGGCGCTGGGGATAGAAGTACTGGCCCAGCTTCCGCACGATACGGATGATTTCCCGCTGCCAGGTCTCCAGCAAGGGCGCGTTCTTCTCGATGAAATAGAGAATGTTCTCCTGTGGCTCTTCCGGGTAGCGCTTGCCGCGTCTAACCGGGTCATCCTCGTCGTCCATTTTCGGAATGGTGCGCCAGAGATCGTTGATGCGCCGCTGCTGGTACTCCTCACGCTCCTTCTGGCGCCGCACTTCTTCTGAAGCCGATATCGGTGCAGGGCGCTTGTAGCGATCTACGCCATAGTTCATCAGGGCATGGCAGGAATCCAGGATTTCCTCGACGGCATCCACGCCATAGCGCTCCTCGCACTCCGCAACGTAATGGCGGGCAAACACCAGGTAATCGATGATCGCGCTGGCGTCGGTCCAGGTGCGGAACAGGTAGTTTCCCTTGAAGAACGAGTTGTGGCCGTACGAAGCGTGGGCAATGACCAGCGCCTGCATCGGAAGGGTATTCTCCTCCATCAGGTAAGCGATGCAGGGATTGGAGTTGATCACGATCTCGTAGGCCAGGCCCATCTGGCCGCGCTGGTAGCCTTTGGAGGTACTGAGAAACTGCTTGCCGAAGGACCAGTGATGGTAGCCAACCGGCATGCCCACGGAGCTGTAGGCGTCCATCATCTGTTCGGCGCTGATCACCTCGATCTGGTTGGGGTAGGTGTCCAGGCCGAACTCGGCGGCGCACTTGGCAATCTCGTCGTCGTATTTCTGGATCAGCTCGAACGTCCATTCAGAACCGGTAGAGATCGGCTCCCGGGCTCTGGGCTGATCGCTTTCGGGCGAATTTGGACGGTCCATGAGGTTAGTCATGCGGCTTTCCTCTCGAACAACTGCCGGAATACCGGGTAAATTTCGCCGGGGTCGGCGATCTGCTGCAGGGCAAAGCTCTGTGGGAATTGCTCCTGGATCTTCTCGTATTCGTACCAGAGCATCTGGTGGTCCTGGGGTGTGATCTCCACGTAGGCAAAATACTGCACCAGGGGCAGGATATTGTCTGCCAGGATCTTCCCGCACACCGGCGAGTCATCGTTCCAGTTATCACCGTCCGATGCCTGGGCAGCGTAAATGTTCCACTCGGCAGGGGAATACCGGGATTCGATAATCTTGTGCATCAGCTTTAGGGCGCTGGAGACGATGGTGCCGCCTGTTTCCCGGGAATAGAAGAACTCCTCCTCGTCCACTTCCTTGGCGCTGGTGTGATGCCGGATGAAGACCACTTCAATCTTCTTGTAGTTCTTCTTCAGAAACAGATACAGCAGGATGAAGAAGCGCTTGGCAATGTCTTTGTGCATCTGGGTCATGGACCCGGACACGTCCATCAGGCAGAACATCACGGCACTGGTGGCCGGCTGTGGCTTTTTCACGTGCTGGCGATAGCGCAGGTCGATCTCATCAATGAAGGGAATGCGGCGAACATTCGCCTTCAGTCGCGCGATTTCCTCCTCCAGAACCTGAATCTGGTCTTCGTGGCTGAACGCGGGATCCAGGTCTTCCGGCGCTGATTTCAGTGCTTCCAGCTGTTTTTCCAGATCCCGGATCTTCTTCTTGCGCGCGCCTCCCAGGCCCAGGCGTCGGGCGTGGGCACCGCGCAACGAGCGTACGACATCCAGCTTGGCCGGCACCCCCTCGGTGCTGAAGCCGGAGCGGATATACTTGAAGGCCTCGGTGTCCTTGAGTTTCTTGCGGGCCAGGTTGGGCAGTTCGAGATCGTCGAACAGAAAATCGAGGAATTCCTCCTGAGTGATCTGGAAGGCGAACTCATCCATACCTTCGCCGTCCGGGCTGGCCTGGCCCTGTCCGGAGCCCTGGCCTCCGCCGCCCTCTGGCTTGGGGATGGTGTCGCCGGCCACAAATTCCTGATTGCCGGGGTGCACCACCTCCCGTTTGCCGCCCTGGCCGTGGTGGAAGATGGGTTCTTCAATGTCCCGGGACGGAATACTGACCTTCTCGCCCCGTTCTATATCGGTGATTGAGCGCTTCTGAACCGCATCCGACACCGCACGCTTGATGTGGTGGCGGTAGCGGCGCAGGAACCGTTCCCGGTTCACCGCGCTCTTGTTTTTACCGTTCAGTCGCCGGTCGACTATGTGGGTCATTCCCATGGCGTTACTCCAGATCAGTGAATGGTCACTGACTTAGTGAGACTTGCGAACCCGCAGGTACCATTCGGCCAACAGCCGGACCTGCTTCTCCGTGTAGCCTCGATCGACCATACGCTCGACGAACTGCTTGTGCTTGTTCTGGTCTTCCTGACTTGCTTTCGGGTTGAACGAAATCACCGGCAACAGATCCTCGGTGTTCGAGAACATCTTCTTCTCGATCACGCTGCGCAGCTTTTCGTAGCTGAGCCAGGACGGGTTCTTGCCACCGTTGTTGGCCCGGGCCCGCAGCACAAAGTTGACCACCTCGTTCCGGAAATCCTTCGGGTTGGAAATGCCCGCGGGCTTCTCGATTTTTTCCAGCTCTTCGTTGATGGAGGAGCGATCGAGGATTTCGCCGGTGTCCGGATCCCGGTATTCCTGATCCTGGATCCAGAAGTCGGCATAGGTGACATAGCGGTCGAACAGGTTCTGGCCGTATTCGCTGTAGCTTTCCAGATACGCAGTCTGGATTTCCTTGCCGATGAACTGCACGTAGTGCGGCGCCAGGAATTCCTTGATGAACCTCAGGTATTTCTCATGGGTCTCCGGCGGGAACTGTTCCTGTTCGATCTGTTTTTCCAGAACGTAGAGCAGATGTACCGGGTTCGCCGCCACTTCGGTGGTGTCGAAGTTGAAGACCTTGGACAGGATTTTGAAGGCGAAGCGGGTAGAGAGCCCGTCCATGCCTTCCATCACGCCAGCGGCGTCACGGTACTCCTGGATGGATTTGGCTTTCGGGTCGGTATCCTTGATGTTCTGGCCGTCATAAACCCGCATCTTGGAGAAGATGCTGGAGTTTTCCGGCTCCTTGATGCGCGAGAGCACCGAGAACTGGGCCAGCATGTCCAGGGTGTCTGGCGCGCAGGGAGCGCCTTCGAGCGAACTGTTGCTGAGCAGTTTCTTGTAGATCTCGATTTCTTCGGTCACCCGCACACAGTAGGGCACCTTGACGATATAGACCCGGTCAAGGAACGCCTCGTTGTGCTTGTTATTGCGGAAGGTCTGCCACTCCGATTCGTTGGAGTGGGCCAGGATCACACCGTCGAACGGGACAGAGCCCATGCCTTCGGTGGTGTTGTAGTTGCCTTCCTGGGTCGCGGTCAGCAATGGGTGCAGCACTTTGATGGGTGCCTTGAACATCTCCACGAATTCCATCAGCCCCTGGTTGGCCTTGCACAGGCCACCGCTGAAGCTGTAGGCATCCGGATCGTCCTGGGAGAAATCCTCCAGCATGCGGATGTTGACCTTCCCGACGAGGGCGGAAATGTCCTGGTTGTTGTCGTCACCGGGCTCGGTCTTGGAAACAGCAACCTGGTCGAGTACCGAGGGGTACATTTTTACAACCCGGAACTGGCTGATGTCGCCGCCGTACTCATGCAGGCGTTTCACGGCCCAGGGCGACATGATGTTTTTCAGGTAACGGGCAGGAATCCCATATTCCTCTTCGAGGATCTGGGCGTCTTCGGCCGGGTCGAACAGACCCAGGGGAGATTCGTTTACTGGCGAGCCCTTGATGGCGTAGAAGGGCACTTTCTGCATCAGTGACTTGAGTTTTTCCGCCAGGGACGATTTACCACCGCCCACTGGGCCCAGCAGGTAGAGGATCTGTTTCTTTTCTTCCAGGCCCTGGGCGGCGTGGCGGAAGAAGGAAACGATGTTTTCCACGGCGTCTTCCATGCCATAGAACTCGGAAAACTCGGGGTACCGCTTGATGACCTTGTTGGAAAATATCCTTGAAAGCCTCGGATCTTTGGAAGTATCGACGAGCTCTGGTTCGCCAATGGCAATTAACATTCTCTCAGCGGCCGTGGCATAGGCCGTTGGGTCCTTTTTGCAGATCTCCAGGTATTCCTCCAGGCTGTATTCTTCTTCCTGGGTACTCTCATACCGGTCTTTGAAGTGCTGCAGTATGCTCATAGATTGCCCTCGCTCGCTGTATCTTCAGCTTTCAATTCACGCAATTTCCCCGTTGCAGTCGGCTCCGCCCATCCGGGCGGTTCGTTTAGTTATGGGTGGAAGGAATGGATACTTACAAGCCTGTGAACGATCAACTCGTGGCCGGCTTGGTTATTTTGAGCTTAGTTCACGGTTCGGGAGTTGGACAGTGTGTGAGTGGTTAAGGTTCATTAAATTATGTTAGGCGGGTGTGTTGGTTTTGTAGCTTGCCTAGTTCTCGGAGAGTCGAAATGAGGGGCTGGAGTGCACCGGGGTCTTTCTAAAAACGAATTGGCAACTCGCTGCGCTCAGACATCAAATTCGTTTTCAGAAAGACCCCCGATACACTCCGATCGGACTACGGATGCGACCGCTTGAAGGCAGCTTAGATTTTGGTCAGACGGAACACGCTTTCCGAGGCGTTTTCCAGGCCTTTCCGTTTGGTAAACGGATGATCCTTGGCCAGGGTGTTGGTCAGGATGTGTTCGATTTTGTAGTCGTCCTGGTAGAGCTCCCGCACCTCTTCGTCGCTGACGTTAAACGGGGGGCCTTTGATCTCTGTGTCGTAGTCCAGGGTGATCAGCAGGATTTTTGTGCCGTCGGGGATGATGGCGGTGAGGTGGTTTACATAGTCTTTGCGCATGTGGGGCGGCAGGGCGATCAGGGCAGCGCGGTCGTAGACCAGTCGCACGTGTTTGAGGTCGTCTGGAACCAGCTGGAAGAAGTCGCCGCACCAGAGTTGCAGGTTGTCGTGTTTGAAGGTGATGAAGGGCTCGCCCGGGTGGACCTTGGCTTTTTCGCCGGCTTCTTCAAAGAAGTCCTTGCAGGCCAGTTCGCTGAGTTCCACGCCGATGATGGGGTGGCCGCGGTCGTGGAGCCACCACATGTCGTGGGCTTTGCCGCACAGGGGTACGAAAACGGCCTCAGTGCCTTTGCCGGCCAGTTCCGGCCAGTGGTCGTGGAGGTACTGGTTGACCGTGCCCTCGTGGAATCCGATTTCCTTTTTGGCCCAGCGTTCGTGCCAGAATTCATGTTCCATGGTTCACACCCTGTTATTGCTTGGACATTTTGAGTCTTGGACGTTTACCTCAGTCTACCCTAATCTGTGGCCATCTGGATTCAGGAGAAAAGTATGAAAGCGGTGTTCCTTGATGCCAAAACGCTTGGCGATGATGTGGATCTCTCGCCCATCGAGTCGGTGACCGGCGGGCTTGAAAAGTATGAGCGAACTGCGCCGGATGACGTGCTGGAGCGCATCCGGGGGTTCGACACCGTGCTGGTCAACAAAGTGGTGCTGGGCAGAGAGCATTTCGAGGCGTGCCCGGAGCTCAAAACCATCGCGGTGGTTGCGACCGGTTTGAACAATATTGATCAGGCGGCAGCCAGGGATCATGGCATCAAGGTGATGAACGTGACCAACTACGGCCGCTCGACGGTGGCCCAGCACACGATGGCTCTGATGCTGGCGCTGGCCACCCGGCTGCTGGATTACGACCGGGATGTGCGGTCCGGGCTTTGGGGCAAGAGTGATATGTTCTGCCTGATGGATCATCCGATTATGGAGCTGGAGGGGCGCACGCTTGGTATTGTCGGCTACGGCGATCTGGGTGAAGGCGTGGCGGAGCGGGCTGCGGCCTTTGGCATGCGGGTCTTGTTGGGGGCCCGACCGGGTCAGGAAGCCGGAGAGGTGGACGGGTATTCCCGGATCCCCCTGGATGAACTCTTGCCTCAAGTGGATGTGCTCTCACTGCATTGCCTGCTCTCGGATGAAACCCGGGATCTGATCGGTGCCCGTGAACTGAAAATGATGAAGCCGGACGCGTTGCTGATCAACACCAGCCGCGGCGGCCTGGTGAATGAGCAGGCGCTGGCAGACGCGCTGCGTGCCGGCGAGATCGGCGGTGCCGGGTTCGATGTGCTGACCGAGGAGCCGCCCCGCAACGGCAATCCCCTGCTGGCGGACGATATTCCGAACCTGATTATTACCCCGCACTCTGCCTGGGCCAGCCGTGAGGCGAGGCAGCGGATTGTTGGTATTACTGCGGCGAATCTCAATTCGGTGCTGTAAAAGAAAAGCCCCGGGCGAACCGGGGCTTTTGGGACTAGCTAGGGTTGGCTCAGTACTTCCAGCCGACGCTGACAGAGGCACCCAACTGGTACATTTCCAGATCGATGGTCTGGTTCGGTGCCAGCGGGTTGGATCCGGTCACGGTCTTGGCTGGTGAGTAAAACGCCATACCCGACACATCCAGGTTTTCGCTGAAGTTGTGGGTAAATCCGCCGGTAAAGTGCCATTCCTGGACTCCCGGTGCGAGGATGTTGAACAGCACATCTTCATCGGAGATGGGATTCTCTCCGTAGCTTACGCCGGCCCGCCATGCGTGGGAGGTTGTTTGCTGCCACTGCCAGCCCAGTTTGACGATGGTCATGTCGTCCCAGCCAAAGCCTGCGCCGTCATCGTCGCCGAGTTGAGCCGTCTGCAGATTGGGCAGGAGCGGATTGCCCACGCTGTTGATCTCGCTGTAGCGGATATGCTGGATATCCAGCAGGAACCAGTGGTCTTCGAGTCCAGACCAGGCAATGCCTGCGTTGAACATCTGTGGAATGTCGAAGTCGCCTTGCTCGGCGAACAGGCCGCGGTATTTGTCGAACTCGTTCATCTTCAGAATGTTGCGCCAGCTTACGCCGCCGCGGAGGGTGTCGGTGATTTCGCCCTGCCAGCCGATCTGGTAGCCGTAACCCCAGGCGTCATCAGTGCCATTGTTGGAAAGGGCACTGGCGTCTGAGGAAAAGGGTGCGAAGCTTTGCAGGCCTTCTGCCTCAAAACGCTGATAGGCAATAACGGGCGAAATGCCGATGGCCTGGTTATCTGAGAACTCCCAGGACCAGGTAGGCGCAATAAATAGCTGCTCCAGGTTGACCCCGGTGCGGCCCGCGTAAAACGGACCACCGCTTTCACCGGAGTAGTCGGTGTTCATGCCACCATTGGCAAACACCGAAACGCCGAAGCTTGTGGTGTCGGACAGTTCCCGATTAAAGCCCAGGTGGGGGATAACGAAACCGTTGCGGCTGCTTTTGTAAGTGCCCGGCTGCAGGGAGAACGCGGGGGGAGGAGAGACCGGACCCTCTACTGTGTATTCCCGCCTGGGAGAAAACACTTCGAGACCGCCATCAATGCGATTGCCAACAAACGCCATGCCCGCCGGATTGGTCGCCGCTGCAATGCTGTCCTGGGACAGAGCAGTGCCAGCACCGGCCATCCCTTTGCTGATGGTGCCATAACCATGACTGAAGTAGCCGTTGGTGGCCTGGGCGGTCAAAGGAGAGAGGGCCGTGAGTGCGGCCACTCCCAGAGCAAGCTTGATTCGCATGAGAACATACCTGATCAGGAAAACGTCATATCGGAATTAGCGGTCGTTTTACACAAATTCTGTTATAAGGGGAAGTAATAAATGCTGATATGGTTATATTGAAGGCATCGCCCTCGCAAACGACTATTAATCGGCCATACTCTGGTTAGACCGGATATCTGACTGATAATCTGAACAAAACATGGAACAACAGGACCTAAAGTGGCTGCATTCCAATTGAAAGAACGGCTTCAGGCCGCTGAAAGCTGGATTCTGGCAAATCCCAACCCGCCCCAGAGTTGGCCCTGGACCTGGTTGTACAAGGTCGGGCGCACGGCCTATGCCATGGCCCGGGACGTACTCAGCGGGCAGCTCACTCTCCATGCCATGAGCCTTGTCTACACCACGCTGCTGAGTATCGTGCCGCTTCTTGCCTTGAGCTTTTCGGTTCTCAAGGCGCTGGGTGTGCATCAGCGGATGGAACCGTTCCTGTTCCAGTTCTTTGAACCCCTGGGCCCCCAGGGGATACAGCTCGCCGAGCAGATCCTCGGATTCGTGGATAACATGAAGGTTGGGGTGCTCGGCTCTGTGGGTCTGGCGTTGTTGGTCTACACGGTGGTTTCCCTGCTGCAGAAAATCGAACGCTCCTTCAACATGATCTGGCGCGTACCAGACATGCGCTCCATGGCGCAGCGCTTCAGCAACTACCTGAGCGTCATCATGGTGGGGCCTCTGCTGATGGTTTCAGCCATTGGTGTGAGCGCGACCATTTTTTCCTCCACCATTGTCCAGAAACTGATTGAAATCGAGCCGTTCGGTTCGGTCATTCTGGTTGCCAGCCGCTTCACGCCGTTTTTCCTGGTGGTTGGCGCATTCACCTTCGTTTACGTGTTCATGCCCAATACCCGGGTCAAACTGCGTTACGCAGCCATCGGCGGTCTGGTGGCCGGGGTTTCCTGGCAGGCTGGCGGAATGCTGTTTGCCTCTTTTGTGGCGGGTTCGGCCAAGTACGCCGCGATCTACTCCAGTTTCGCCATCGGCATCATCCTGCTGATCTGGATTTATCTGAACTGGATGATTCTGCTACTCGGTGCCAGTTTGGCGTTTTATCTGCAGAATCCCGGATCAGTGGCCAAGCGACGCCAGGTGCAATTGGCGCCGGAACTGCAGGAGAAGGTAGCGCTTGCAACCATGTGGCTGGTCGCCAAACCCTTCAGCGAGGGGAAGCCGGCGCCTCAGCAGGAAGTATTGGAGCACCAGTTGAGAGTGCCAGGCGAAGTGACCCGTGCGCTCAGTGACAAGTTGATCCGGGCGGGTTTGCTTAGCCTGGCCGGAAGCCAGGGCGATCGACTCGTGCCGGGGCGTGCGCTGGATCTCATCACCGTGGGGGAAGTCTTGAAAGTGGTTCGCAACGATGAGGATCGGATCGTTGACCGGTTGCCAGCGGTGATCCCGGCTGAATTAACTGGCTCGCGCAAGGTTGAGGAAACGCGAACATTCGCCGAGTTGTTGCGAGCTGATGATGAGCAGGAAACGACCACATCATTGGCCGAACCCGAGCCGGTGTCAGCTCCTGACAGTTGAGCGCCCGCCTTCCCGGAGCATCTTCTGCACCGCGTTGCGCACGTCGCTGATTTGCTCCGGGGTTAGACGCACCAGTTTTGGCAACTGCTCTTCGGCAAGATTCCGCTGGTGTGCGTGCCTGAGTACTTCTCGGGTACCAATGACCATGCCATCCGTTAGCGGCGTGTGCTTCTGCCTCGGCGCCGGCCGTTCGGCCGCCAGAAGGTAGGCATGATACTTGGGGGGAAGGTTCCATTCGTTCGCCAGTAACTGGCAGGTCGCCCACTGGTACCTTGCCAGAGCGTGGCGGATAAGCGCTGGCTCTGGTTCTCCTGCGGCAGAGAGTGAGCGGCAAATCCGTTGCAGTTCCCGGCGGATGGTGATGTACCCAAGTGCAGGCAGCAAACCCACCATGAAATGTGCACTGGTATCCTCGCCCTGAGTCCTTGCAATCAATTCCGCCGATCGTGCGCAGGTCAGGCCCCAGCGCCAGACGCGTTGCCCGAAAAGTGCTTCGCGGCTGTTCCTCGCGGCCATCATGGGGCGCATTACCGCGGCGGAAATAACGTTCCTGATGCCATCCACCCCAAGTACGAACACCGCCTGGTCCACGGATTCAATCGCATGGTCACTGGTGCGGAAGTAGGGGCTGTTGGCAATTTGCAGTAGCTGGTCGGTCAGCGATGGATCACCCAGGATGATTTCGGTCAGCCGATGGCGGTCGGTCGATTCATCGGAGAGAGCCCGCATGAGCATGGGCAGGCTCATGGGTTGCCGTGGAAGTTCTTCCAGTTTGTTGTTGGACAGGCGCTGATAGAGTTCCGCCAGTACCTCGTCATAAGACGAAAGGTCAGCCCGTAACGCCGCGGGTTCGGCGTCGAGCAGCCAGCAGAACAGGTGCTCTTCCAACTGTTTAGCCAGTTCAGGGCCTGTGTCCGGGGTATCTTTGGCCGGGTTGTCCGGGGATGGATTGAACAACCTCGCTTCTGGAGCTGGTGGTGCCGGCTGTTGTGTCGCGAATAATCCTGAAATCCAGGAGAGAAAACCTGGCATCCGTTGCCTCCGGGTCGAACCTGTTCGAAGTAATGAACCTCCGTTTCCGAGAGTATAGATGTACGACGCATCCTTGCACAGGTTTCAAGCCCGTGAATTACTACGGAAATCTACAGTAACGATTCTCCGAACACGAACACCAGTTGGCAGATGCCGGCACCAAAGCCCAGGAAAGCGCCTACCAGAATCAGTTTGATTTCATCCTCCTGGAAGCAGGGTCGGAGAAGGTCCTGGAATTCTTCGGAAGACAGGGCAATCATGCGCTCGACCATGATTGATTCGACCGCCTGGGCCCGGTCCTTTTCGAACACCGGGTTGTTGAACGATGTCTGCGATATCTCGATGGCTTTTTCGCCCACCTGGTTCTTAAGCGTTGCAAAGCCGGTGGGTCCAAAGGCCATCTGCGTCAGCGCCTTGCCCATGCCAGCGGTTTCATCCACCAGCGGTTTAATGTGTTTCTTGACCATGTTGCGGGCGCGGTCGCCCTTGGGGCCGTCGAGAATCGCGTTAATGATGTTGCCCACGGTAAGAATCTCGTGGGTCACAATGTGGCAGAAGGACTCCGCCACGGCCGGCTGGCGTTTCAGGAACAGGCCCTGAATCCGGAATGGGCCGACTTTTTTGGCGTGCAGCGGCCGGAAAATCACGTTCAGCGCAATCCAGTTAGTCGCCCAGCCCACCAGCAGGCCGAAGAAGGGCAGCACCCACCAGATCGGGTAGACATACCAGACCGCCATCTGGATAAGGCCAAAAAGGAAGCCGAAGTAGAGGCCCGAGTTGATGATGAAGCGGAATTCGACCTCACCGCATTCAATAAAGATCCGGTTCAGCAACTCCTTGTCGCTGGCCAGGCGGTCAATGACCATACCCTTGATGTCCAGCAGGTCTTCGATGTTGTCGGAGACGTCTTCCACCAGGTTGTCCACCAGCTGAGGGGTGGATTTGCGGACGCGATCGTAGACCATCTTGCGAGCTGAGGCGGGCAGGTTTTCCCAGAAGGTGGGGTATTCCTTGAGCATCATCTCGTCCACGTACTCCTCGATTCGGGGGTCGACAGAGTGAACGATGTGGGTGGCCAGAACCTTGGGGTCAATCTGCTGGAAGATTTCCCGAACGGTGCCGATCTTCGAGATGGTGGCGTCGACGCTGATAGCGGCCATTTTCCGGGCCTTCGAGGGGATGATGCCCTGCCAGCCGAGCAGCGGTGGTTTGCCAATGAATTCCAGGGGATAGAAAGTCATTTTGATGGCCAGCCAGTTGGTGGTCCAGCCGATCAGGGCGGCAATAACCGGGATACTGAGGTATTGCCAGAATTCTTGGGTGCTTAGCAGGCTTGTCATCCCGTTACTCGCGTGTGATCGTTTTTTTGATGTCGGAGTCGACAGGGATAATGTTGTTGACACCCCTCCATGTCAATGACTTGCGTGCCGACATGAGACGGCGGCACGGTCGGGATCGATCAGCTGCCGATATCACCCCACAGCCACTGGCAAAGCGCCATGGCCGCAACCGGTGCGGTTTCGGTGCGCAGCACCCGGGGGCCAAGGGCTACCGGCAGGAAACCTTCTTTTTCGGCCTGGGCGATTTCCTCGGGCGAAAGTCCGCCTTCCGGGCCGATCATCAGAGCCACCCGTTCTGGGGGAATAATGGACTTCAGGGCGTGTTCGGTGCGGTGGTGGAGAACCAGGCGGACTTCGCAATCGCGGCTGTGTTCCAGCCACTCGGAAACCGTCATCACCGGCAGTATCTCTGGTACCCGGGCGCGCCCGCACTGTTCGGCGGCGCTGATGGCAACGGATTGCCAGTGGCGCAGGCGTTTGTCTTCCCGGTCGCCCTTCAGTTTTACGTCGCATCGTTCGGTTGTCAGCGGCACGATACGGGTAACACCCATTTCCACGGCTTTCTGCACCGCGTAGTCCATGCGGTCGCCCTTGGAGAGAGTCTGGCCGAGGACGATTTCGAGGGGGGATTCTGTGGCGTTGGCCTGTGGAGTGCCCACCTGGACTTCCACGTTCTTCTTGCTGGCGCTGGTGATGGTGGCGGGGTAGTCGTTGCCATCGCCGTTGAAAAGCAACAGTTCCTGCCCCGGTTGCATGCGCAATACCCGCCCGACGTGTTGCGCCGCGTTGTCATCAAGTGCTGCGGTGCCGCCCTCCGTGAGGGCGGAATCGGTGTAGATGCGGGGTATACGCATGGGCTGGTCTCTCAGGTTCCGGGCGGCTGTCAGTCGCGAACTGCGATCTCAATGCCTTCCGTTGCAACCTGGCCCAGATGGCGGATCTGTTCTTCGGTGATCACGTAAGGCGGCATGAAGTAAACCACATTACCCAGGGGGCGAAGCAAGGCCTGGCGAGTCAATGCATGCTGGTAAACACGAATGCCACGGCGTTCCTGCCAGGGGAAGGGCGTTTTCGAGGCTTTATCTTTCACCATTTCCACCGCTAGGGTCATGCCATGCTGGCGGATGTCGCCGACATTGGGGTGGTCCACAAGATGGGCGACGGATTCGGCCATGCAGGCAGATAGCCGGTGGTTGCTCTCGATGACATTGTCATCACGGAAGATGTCCAGGGTCGCCAACGCCACGGCGCAACCAATGGGGTTGCCGGTATAGCTGTGGCTGTGGAGGAAGGCCTTCAGGGTTTCGTAGTCGTCATAGAAGGCGTTATAGACATCATCGGTGGTCAATACCACGGACAGTGGCAGGTAGCCGGCGGTAAGTCCTTTGGACAGGCACATGAAATCCGGAGTGATGCCGGACTGTTCACAGGCAAACAGGGTGCCGGTACGGCCAAAACCAACGGCGATTTCGTCGGCAATCAGGTGCACGCCATAGCGGTCGCAGGCCTCCCGAAGCTTGGTGTGGTAGATGGGGTGATGCATCCGCATGCCGCCGGCACACTGGATCAACGGTTCCACCACCACGGCGCAGATTTCGTCGTGCTTTTCTGCCAACAGCTTTTCCATGGCCTCAAACTGGCGCAGTGCGTAGGCCTCATCGGTCTCACCCTGCTCTTTGTTGAAGGCGTCTGGGGAAGGGGCTGTCATTACCTCCATCAGCAATGGCTGGTAGGTGTCCTTGTAGAGCGATACATCGCCGAGGGCCAGAGCGCCAAGGGTTTCACCGTGGTAGCTGTTGCTCAGGTTCACGAAGTTTTTCTTGCCCGGTTTACCGTGGTTCTTCCAGTAGTGGAAGCTCATCTTCAGGGCGGCTTCGATGGCCGAGGAGCCGTTGTCTGCGTAGAAAACCTTGTTCAGGCCCGGTGGAGTGACTTCGATAAGACGCTCGGACAGATTGACGACCGGCTCGTGGGTAAAACCGGCAAGGATAACGTGCTCAAGTTCGCCAATCTGCTTCTGGATTGCCGCGTTGATTCTCGGATTGGCGTGGCCAAACAGATTGACCCACCAGGAGCTGACGGCATCGATAAAGCGATTGCCTTCAAAGTCTTCCAGCCAGACACCCTCGCCCCGCTTGATGGGCACCAGGGGCACGGCGCCCTCGTGGTCTTTCATCTGGGTGCAGGGGTGCCACACGGACTTGAGGCCACGGGTGACGAGGTCAGCATTGCGCATGATAATTCTCCGTCAGACGGTCTGATTCTGGGTTGTCGCTGTTAACCTGTGCGGATGTTACAGTTAACAGCGGATATCGGCCACCCGGATTTCGGGTCGACCTGGCCCGGAATTGCCTGACGTTTCCTACCCCTTGATTCCATCACACTGTGAGATCGAAGGGTTTGGCTGGCAGAGAGCTTCAGTATAAACTGCCGGTTCACTGCTAAAGAGCCAGGATGGCTCTGCAAAAACGCAAAGGACGCGACATGAGTAAAGCGATTGTTCTGCTCGGAGACCTCGGCTCCGATCACGAAGGTTTCCCGCCCACGCCGGTGATTGCCGGTTCCCCCGATGTACTGATTGATGGCAAGCCCGTTGCCCGGGTGGGCGACCCGCTGGCACCCCACTCCAAACCTAAGCATCCGCCTCATCCGAGGACCATCACAGGAGGTTCGTCGACTGTCCTGATCAATGGCAGGCCGGCAGCGGTGACAGGCGGTTCGATTTCATGTGGTGGGGTGACTATTGGGTCGGGGACTGTCATTGTTGGCGACAGATAAAATAAAGCCCCCGCAAGCGGAGGCTTTCGAAGCTGGCCTGGCTCAGTGTGCCAACACCCGCGAAAGAAATGCCTGGGTGCGCTCATTCTGCGGGTTGTCGAACACATCGTCCGGTTTGCCCTGTTCCACAATCTGGCCTTCGTGAATGTAGATCACACGGTCGGCTACTTCACGGGCGAAGCCCATTTCGTGGGTCACGACCATCATAGTCATGCCTTCCTTGGCCAGCTCGCGCATAACGTCCAGCACTTCGCCGATCATTTCCGGATCGAGGGCTGAGGTGGGTTCGTCGAACAGCATCAGGCGCGGTTCCATGGCCAGGGCCCGGGCGATCGCGACCCGCTGCTGCTGGCCGCCGGACAGCTGGCTTGGGTATTTGTCGGCCTGGTTGCCAATGCCCACCCTGTTCAGCAGTCGTTCGGCGGTCGCGTTGGCTACGGTCTGAGACGTGCTCTTCACCTTCTGGGGTGCCAGCATAATGTTCTTCTTCACCGTCAGGTGCGGAAACAGATTGAACTGCTGGAATACCATGCCCACTTCCTTGCGGATTTCCGCGAGGGATTTCGGGTTGCCGCTCTTGGGCGCCAGCGGGTGGCCATCCACCTCCAGGGTGCCGGACTCGAACTCTTCAAGACCGTTTACACAGCGGATCAGGGTGGATTTACCGGAGCCACTGGCACCGATGATCACCACCACTTCGCCTTTTTCGACAGTAAGATCAATATCTTTCAGGACATGCAGTTTGCCGAAGTACTTGTTCATGCCCTTCATTTTTACAATCTGAGTCATGGGTAACGTTCCTTCAGACAGAAGCCAGACCGCGCCGCTCAACGAAGCGGAGAATCAGTGACAATGAGAGGGTAATGGCCAGGTAGAGGATCGCGACCACAAAGTACACCTCAAACGCGGTAAAGGTGTTGGCAATATAGATCTGACCCTGGCGAACCAGCTCACCCACACCAATCACCGAGAACAGTGACGTGTCCTTGATGCTGACGATGGCCTGGTTGCCCAGCGGCGGAATCATCCGGCGGAACGCCTGGGGCCAGACCACAGACCAGAAGGTCTGAGTGCGGGACAGCCCAAGGGAAAGCCCGGCTTCGGTCTGCCCCTTGTCGATGGACTGCACACCACCACGGACCACCTCGGATATATAGGCGCCGGAGTTCAATGCGATCGCCGCGATGCCGGCCGTCAGGGGATCAATCGGGCCGCCGATAAGGTCGGGCAGACCGTAGAAGATGAACAGCACCTGAACCAGGATCGGCGTGCCGCGAAAGATTTCAATGTAGGCGGTTGCCGGCCACCGCAGGAACCACTTCTTGTTGATGCTCAGCAGGCCAAAGACAATGCCCAGAGCAAAACCGATCAGAAGACCGCCAAAAGAAATCAGCAGGGTGTAGGGGATCCCTTTGATCAGAAAAGGGATGGAGTCGATGGCTGCCTGCCAGTCGAACTGAAACTGGAATTCCACAGTGAGAGTCTCCGCAGAGTTTTGGAGTCACGGATTGCCGGGGCAATGGTGCCCCGGCACAGGGAATCAGACCAATAGGGTCCGGGAGGCCTTACATGTCTTCGGGCATGGGGCCAAACCACTTCTCGTAGATGGTCTTGTAGGTACCATCTTCTTTCATGGCGGCCAGGGCCTCGTTAACGTCATCAACCCACTCACTGCCACTCTTCAGGGCGATACCGTACTGCTGGCCTTCATACAGCGGGCCAACGGTTTTCACCTTCCCTTCACCTTTGGTGCGGGCGAAGTAGCCAACGTTCGGCGCATCATAGAAGACAGCATCAATGGAGCGGGACATCAGCGCCATGTACATGTCCGAGCTGCCCGGATAGGGGGTTACGCCGTCATCGGCTTCCAGATTCTTGACCAGGTAGTCGTAACTGGTGCTGCCAATCTTGGTGCCGATTTTCTTGCCTTCGAGGTCGTCGAATTCGCTGACATCGCCGTTGCTCTCGCGAACAAGAATGCGCAGACCGGAATCGTAGTACGGGTCTGAGAAGTCGACGATCTCTTCACGTTCTTCGGTAATGGTGATGCCGGCAATGGCAATGTCGACGTTACCGGTTTGCAGGGCAGGGATGATGCCGTTGAAATCCATGGTGTTCAGATCAATCTCGAAACCGGCACGGTCGGCCACCTCGCGGATGATTTCCATGTCAAAACCGATCATCTCGCCGGTTTCCTGATCCATCATTTCAAACGGAACGAAACTGGGGTCAGTGACGACGCGCAGGGTCTCTGCGCTGACGGTTCCTGCGGCAACGGTGAGTGCCAGGCTGGCGCTTACGGTCTTTAGCCACTTCGTGCTCATACATTCTCCTTTTCTTTCTTATGAGGCTCCATTTGCCCGGTAAGGCAAGCCGGACCAATCACTGCTGTTGACTGCGATCTCCGGGGAGCGTTGATGGAACTGCATCACATACACTCTAGACTATTACGCAGATGGACACAGGAAATCAAATGCTTGGCGGGGAGGTGCGGGTGGCGGGAGTTTTTGGATTACGGTCCTTTGGACCTGATCCAACCTACGGTGAGTGGCTTGAATTTGAGGGAGAGAGGTAGGTCGGATTAGGCCCAACGGGCCGTAATCCGACACCGGTTACGCACATCAGAAAGCAATCTTCTCCCGCTCACTGATGCCCAGGTTCTTCCATATGCTGATGCTGGGTTCCACCTGGTTCAGGGTATAGAAATGCAAGCCCGGCGCGCCGGCCTTCAACAACTTCTCGCACATATCGGTGACTACTTCCTCACCGAATTTGCGGATGGAATCGCTGTCGTCGCCATAGGCCTCGAGCTGCTTGCGTATCCAGCGGGGGATTTCCGCGCCGCACATGTCCGAGAAACGAACCAGGTTGGAGAAATTGACGATGGGCATGATGCCCGGCACCACCGGAATGGTAACGCCCATCTTCTCCAGACGGTCGATAAAATAGAAGTAGCTGTCTGCGTTGAAGAAGTACTGGGTGATGGCACTGTTGGCGCCAGCCTGAACCTTGCGGGCAAAGTTCTTCAGATCTTCTTCGGCGTTGCGGGCCTGGGGATGAAACTCAGGGTACGCTGCCACTTCCAGGTTGAAGGTGTCGCCGCTGTGCTCGCGGATAAACTCCACCAGCTCGTTGGCGTAGCGCAGCTCACCGGCTGCCCCCATACCAGAGGGCATGTCGCCCCGCAGGGCGACAATCCGGTTGATTCCATGCTCCTTGTAAAGATCCAGCAGCTCGCCGATTTCCTGGCGGGTGCCCCCGACGCAGGAAAGGTGCGGAGCCGTGGAAATGCCCTGGCTATGCAGGTTGAGCACGGTCTCGATGGTGCGGTCCCGGGTGGAACCGCCGGCGCCGAAGGTGACCGAGAAAAAGTCCGGATTCACCTCGGCCAGCTGGTTGCGCACGTTCTGCAGCTTTTCCTTGCCCTGATCGGTCTTGGGCGGGAAAAACTCAAAGCTGAAACGGCGCTTGAACTGTTTCTGGGATTGCATCTGTTTACCCGATCAGTACTTGTAGCTTTCTGGCTTGTACGGGCCTTCGACCGGTACACCGATGTATTTGGCCTGCTCCGGCGTCATCTTGGTGATCACGCCACCAAAGCCTTCCACCATGGCCCGGGCCACTTCCTCGTCAAGGTGCTTGGGCAGAACCTGAACGTACACGCCTTTCTCACGCGCATCTTCCGGCAAGTCGGCGAACTTGCGCTCGAACAGGTATATCTGGGCCAGAACCTGGTTGGCAAAGGAGCCATCCATGATCCGCGACGGGTGACCGGTGGCGTTGCCCAGGTTTACCAGGCGGCCCTCGGAGAGCAGGATCAGGTGGTCGTTGGTGGCCTTGTCGCGGTACACCACGTGCACCTGCGGCTTCACCTCGTCCCATTCCCAGTTCTTGCGCATGTAGGCGGTATCGATCTCGTTATCGAAGTGGCCGATGTTGCACACCACGGCACCGCTCTTCAGGGCCTTGAGCATGTGTGCATCGCACACATTCATGTTGCCGGTTGTGGTGACCAGCAGGTCGGTGTTCTGCAGCAGATCACGGTCCACGCCAGCCTCGGTGCCGGTGTTAACGCCGTCGATGTACGGAGAAACCACTTCAAACCCGTCCATGCACGCCTGCATGGCGCAAATCGGATCGGCTTCGGTGACTTTCACGATCATGCCTTCCTGACGCAGCGAGGCGGCAGAGCCCTTGCCTACGTCGCCGTAACCGATTACCAGGGCTTTCTTGCCGGAAAGCAGGTGGTCGGTCGCGCGCTTGATGGCGTCGTTCAGGCTGTGGCGACAACCGTACTTGTTGTCGTTCTTGGACTTGGTGACCGCGTCGTTCACGTTGATGGCCGGAACCTTCAGGGTGCCTTCGCGCAGCATTTCCTGCAGGCGGTGCACGCCGGTGGTGGTCTCTTCGGTCACGCCGTGGCACTTGGCCAGAATCTCCGGGTATTTTTCATGGAGCAGGGCAGTCAGGTCGCCGCCGTCGTCCAGGATCATATTCGGCTCCCAGCCGTCAACGTCGGCACCCACGGTGCGCTCAAGGCACCAGTCGTACTCTTCGTCGGTCTCGCCTTTCCAGGCAAACACGGGAATGCCTTGTGCCGCGATGGCCGCAGCAGCTTGATCCTGGGTTGAGAAAATATTGCACGAAGACCAGCGCACGTTGGCGCCCAGTTCCACCAGTGTCTCGATCAGCACGGCGGTCTGGATGGTCATGTGGATACAGCCCATGATGTTGGCGCCTTTCAGCGGCTGCTCTGCTTTGTACTTCTCACGGAGCTTGATCAGGGCCGGCATTTCGCCTTCAGCGATGTTGATTTCCTTCCGGCCCCAGCCGGCGAGGGAGATGTCGCGAACCTTGTAGTCGTCAAAGCTGTTCAGTTTTTCTGCGGGAGTGCTCATGGTGTTCTCCTGTCAGTCAGTTTGGCTTGGGCATATGTCTGGTGACATACGCCCCAAATCGGTTTAGATACCAGCAGCATCCTTGAGAGCGGCGGCGCGATCGGTCTTCTCCCATGGGAAGGCAGTAAAGGTCTTGCCACCCACGGTCATTTCGTACGGATCGCGGCCAAAGTGGCCGTAAGCTGCCGTGGCCCGGTACATCGGATGCAGCAGGTCGAGCATGTTGGTGATCGCATACGGGCGCAGGTCGAAGTTCTCGCGAACCAGCTGGATGATCTTGTCATCGCTGATCTTGCCGGTGCCGAAGGTGTTCAGGGAGATCGATGTCGGCTGGGCAACGCCGATGGCATAGGACACCTGGATCTCGCACTTGTCGGCCAGGCCGGCGGCAACAATGTTCTTGGCTACGTAGCGGCCGGCGTAAGCGGCGGAACGGTCTACCTTGGACGGATCCTTGCCGGAGAAGGCTCCACCACCGTGGCGAGCCATGCCGCCATAGGTGTCGACAATGATCTTCCGGCCAGTCAGGCCGCAGTCGCCCACCGGGCCGCCGATCACAAACTTGCCGGTCGGGTTGATGTGGAACTGGGTGTCCTTGTGGAGCAGTTCAGCGGGCAGGGCATGCTTGACGATCAGCTCCATCACCGCTTCTTTAAGGTCTTCCTGGGTCACGTCTTCATCGTGCTGGGTGGACAGAACCACCGCGTCGATACCGGCAACACGGCCATTCTCGTAGCGGCAGGTTACCTGGCTCTTGGCGTCCGGACGCAGCCACGGCAGCAGGCCGCTCTTGCGGGCCTCGGCCTGGCGCTGCACCAGACGGTGGGAGAAGGTGATCGGTGCCGGCATCAGCACGTCGGTTTCGTTGCTGGCGTAGCCGAACATCAGGCCCTGGTCGCCGGCACCCTGGTCTTCCGGCTTCTGGCGGTCAACGCCCTGGGCGATATCCACCGACTGCTTGCCGATGATGTTGATGATGCCGCAGGTGTCGCCGTCGTAGCCCACTTTCGAGGAGGTGTAGCCGATGTCCTTGATCACACCGCGCACCAGGTCTTCCAGGTCGACCCAGGCGCTGGTGGTGATTTCACCGCCAACGATGGCCACACCGGTTTTTACCATGGTTTCGCAGGCAACGCGGGCGTGGGGATCGTCGGTCAGAATGGCGTCCAGCACGGCATCAGAGATCTGGTCTGCCAGTTTGTCCGGGTGGCCTTCAGAGACCGATTCGGAAGTGAAGATATTGTAGTCAGCCATAACGCATGCTCCTCTGTGAGCGATTCAAATTCAGGCCGGTAAGTGGCTTTCTTAAAGCGCTTTCCGGTATCCGGTTTGGTGGTCTGTGTAAGGATACGTAAAACTACGTATCCGTATATCAAAATTTGTTGATATTGCGATTCAGGTCGTCAAATCTGGCCGCTGTGTTTCCAGAATTCGCGAACCTGGATCTGGAAACCGTTTCGCAAGCCGATGAACAGCTGTTCCCCGGCTACCAGGCCAGCGTCCGCTGCCCAGCTTGTAAGCTCTTCAGGCTCAAAACCGAGCCAGAGATCACCGCAGTTTTCTTTGGCCCAGTCCTGGTCGTGACTGCACAGGTCGCTGATCACAAAGCAGCCGCCGTTGTTCATCAGTGCCGCGGCATCCAGGAAGATGTCAGCGGGGCTGGGCACGTGGTGCAGCACCATGTTGGCAACCACCAGGTCGAAGGCATCGCCCCGGGCCAGCAGGGTGTCGGTTACGCCCTCAATCAGATCGATGTTGTTCAACCGTTCTTCAATACACGTGCGGGTTGCCTTGGCCAGCATGTCCCGGCTGTTATCAAGGGCAACCACGTGTCCGCAAAGTTCAGCCAGAACAGGAAGAAAGGCGCCTTCACCGGGGCCGATTTCCAGGGCCGACTGCCACTGGTGCTTGCGAGACCGCTTACGGATCATCTCCGCCACCGGCTCGGCATAAAGGTCAAAGGCCGCGATCAGCTCCTGCTGTTCCCGGAACTGCTCTGCATGGCGGGCAAAGAAGGCCTGGGACTGATCGGCACGCTGGGTGCGAATGGCTTCAATCCGTTCCTGCAGGTGCGGCGGCAGCGGCACCCGGTCGACCACCTCAAATATCTGGCGAATGGTCTGGTCGGTTGGCTTGTCGCTGTCCAGATGCAGCGGGCGGCGATAGAAGATCGCATTGCCTTCGCGCTGTGGCTCCAGCAGACCGGCCTTGTTCATCACTTTCAGGTGGTGGCTCATGCCGGACTGGCGCATATCGAACAACTGGCTGAGTTCCAGTACCCCGAAGGTATCCCTTCTCAACACACGCAAAATCTCCAGGCGCAATGGATCCCCGCTCGCTTTGAAGATCGGGGCCAGTGCGTCCACGGAGGACGGGTTATCGGCGTGTGCGTTCATGGATGTCATGGCAACGAAGTGTAGGGTGCTTCGGGTGGCCAATCAATAGGCATATCAAAAAATTTTGATATAGATTTATCATTCTTTGAAATCAGACCCTTTCGGAAATCCACAGGCAAACAATCGTGAAACAGGCGTATGCCGATTTGCCCCGGCACACACTAATCGGCGAAAATACGCGCCTCATTTTGATCGCCCTTTAATCACTACGAATTCTTTTCCTGCAAAACACTGGAGAAACGTCAATGCCGTCTCGTAAAGATCTCGCCAACGCCATTCGCGCGCTGAGCATGGATGCGGTTCAGAAAGCCAAGTCCGGCCACCCGGGTGCGCCCATGGGTATGGCGGATATCGCCGAGGTTCTGTGGAACGATTACCTGAGCCACAACCCGGCCAACCCTCAGTGGGCCAACCGTGACCGCTTTGTGCTGTCCAACGGTCATGGCTCCATGCTGCAGTACTCCCTACTGCACCTGAGCGGTTACGACGTTTCCATCGACGACATCAAGAACTTCCGTCAGCTGCACTCCAAGACGCCGGGCCATCCCGAGTACGGCTATACGCCGGGCATTGAAACCACCACCGGTCCGCTTGGGCAGGGGATCGCCAACGCCGTTGGTTTCGCCATTGCCGAAAAGTCCCTGGCGGCTCAGTTCAACCGCCCGGGTCACGAGATCGTTGATCACTACACCTACGCATTCCTCGGCGACGGCTGCCTCATGGAAGGCATCTCCCATGAAGTAGCGTCCCTGGCCGGCACCCTCGGTCTCGGCAAACTGGTGTTCTTCTATGACGATAACGGCATCTCCATCGATGGCGAGGTTGAAGGCTGGTTCACCGATAACACCCCGCAGCGTTTCGAGTCCTACGGCTGGCAGGTGATTCCCGCCGTCGACGGCCACGACGCCGATGCCATCCGCGCTGCTATCGAAGCAGCCCGGGCCAACACCGATCAGCCCACCCTGATCTGCTGCAAGACCATCATCGGCTTCGGTTCCCCGAACAAGCAGGGCAAGGAAAGCTGTCACGGGGCTCCCCTGGGTGACGACGAAATCACCCTGACCCGCGAGCAACTGGGCTGGCAGCACGGCCCGTTCGAAATCCCGGCCGACATTGCCAGTGCCTGGAATGCGCGTGAGAAAGGCGCCGCAGCCCAGTCCGAGTGGGAGCAGAAGTTCGCCGCCTACGAGAAGGCCGAGCCGGAGCTTGCCGCAGAATTCAAGCGCCGCATGGCCGGCGACCTGCCTGCCGATTTTGCCGAGAAGGCCCAGGCCTACATCCAGGAATGCCAGGACAAGGCCGAGACCGTGGCTTCCCGCAAGGCTTCCCAGAACACCCTGAATGCCTACGGCCCACTGCTGCCGGAACTGATGGGCGGCTCTGCCGACCTGGCTGGTTCCAACCTGACCATCTGGTCCGACACCAAGGGCCTTACCAAGGAAGATGCCAGCGGTAACTACATTTACTACGGTGTTCGTGAATTCGGCATGGCCGCCATCATGAACGGCATCGCCCTGCACGGCGGTTTCGTGCCCTACGGTGCGACCTTCCTGATCTTCATGGAATACTGCCGTAACGCCGTGCGCATGGCCGCGCTCATGAAGCAGCGTTCCATCTTCGTGTTCACTCACGATTCCATCGGCCTGGGCGAAGACGGCCCGACACACCAGCCGATCGAGCAGATGGCCAGCCTGCGCACCACGCCCAACATGAGCATGTGGCGTCCTGCTGACACCGTTGAATCTGCGGTGGCCTGGAAAGCCGCACTGGAGCGCAAAGATGGCCCGACCGCCATGGTGTTCTCCCGTCAGGGCCTGCCGGCCCAGGATCGCGACGCCCAGCAACTGGCTGACGTGGCTAAAGGCGCCTACATCCTCTCCGACAGCGAGGGCACTCCGGATCTGATCCTGATTGCCACCGGTTCCGAAGTGGCCCTGGCCCAGGACGCCGCTGCCAAGCTGCGGGAGCAGGGCAAGAAGGTGCGCGTTGTTTCCATGCCGTCCACCGATGTGTTCGACGCCCAGAGCGCTGAGTACAAGCAGCAGGTTCTGCCGCTGGACGTGACCAACCGCATCGCCATCGAAGCCGGCATTGCCGACTACTGGTACAAGTACGTTGGCCTGGACGGTCGCATCATCGGTATGACCACCTTTGGTGAGTCTGCCCCTGCTGGCGAACTGTTCAAGGAATTCGGCTTTACCGTGGACAATGTCCTGGAAGTGGCGGCTGAGCTGCTGGACGCCTGATGACAGACTCTGCGCCTTTTCGTGTCGCCATCAACGGGTACGGCCGAATCGGCCAGTGCGTGTTGCGTGCGCTTTATGAAAACGGCTTCCGCGACCACCTGCAGGTGGTCGCGATTAACGAGTTGTCGGATATCGACACCATTGCCCACCTGACCCGATACGATTCCACCCACGGTCGTTTTCAGGGTGATATTTCGGTATCGGGCCAGGATCTCATGGTCAATGGCGATGCGATCCGCGTGTTGAGTCATGCTGACCCGGCAGAACTGCCCTGGCGGCTGCTTGATGTCGATCTGGTACTGGAATGTTCCGGCGCCTTCTCAGATCGCGCCACGGCCCAGAAACATATCGATTCTGGCGCCAAACAGCTGCTGTTCTCGCAGCCGGCCGAGTCAGATGTAGACCGCACCGTGGTCTACGGTGTGAACCACGCCGATCTCACAGCTGATGATGTGATCGTGGCCGCCGCCTCATGCACCACCAACTGCCTCGTTCCGGTGATCAAAGTGCTGGACGACGCGTTTGGTGTGGAGCAGGGCAGCACCACAACTATCCATGCCGCCATGAACGACCAGCCGGTCATCGATGCCTACCACCATCAGGATCTGCGGCGCACTCGAAGTGCCCTGCACAACATCGTCCCGGTGGAAACTGGTCTCGCCAAGGGTATCGAGCGGCTGCTGCCCAACATGGAAGGCAAGTTCAGCTCGGTGGCCATGAGGGTACCGACCATGAACGTGTCCGCCATCGACATGGTGGTGAATGTGCGCAAGAGCACCGATGTGGCAGCGGTGAACAGCCTGCTAAAAGAGGCCGCCAATGGCCCGTTGAAGAGCATACTCGGCTACACCGACGAACTGCTGGCAAGCTCCGATTTCAACCACGACGCCCATTCCGGCGTGGTGGACGGCGGCCAGACCCGGGTAACCGGGGGCACCATGGTGAAAGTACTGTGCTGGTTCGACAATGAGTGGGGGTTCGCGAACCGGATGCTCGATGTCAGCAAAAGCTGGTTAACCAAACATTCTTAATCTGAAATTTTGTTGAAGGGACGAACGTTATGGCCATCAAAAGAATGACCGACCTCAACCTCGCCGGCAAGCGAGTGCTGATCCGCGAAGACCTGAACGTGCCGGTCAAGGACGGCAAAGTCTCCAGCGACGCTCGCATCCGCGCGTCACTGCCGACCATCAAGGCCGCCAAAGACGCCGGCGCCAAAGTCATGCTGATGTCCCACCTGGGCCGTCCGGAAGAAGGCGTGTACGACGAAGCTTCCTCCATGAAGCCTGTTGCCGATCACCTGACCAAAGTACTGGGTCAGGAAGTTCGCCTGATCAAGGACTATCTGGACGGCGTTGAAGTGGCCGATGGCGAAGTCGTCCTGTTCGAAAACGTCCGCTTCAACAAGGGCGAAAAGAAAGACAACGAAGACCTCGCCAAGAAATACGCGGCCCTGTGCGACGTCTACGTGATGGACGCCTTCGGCACCGCCCACCGCGCCCAGGCCTCCACCCACGGCGTTGCCAAATTCGCCCCCGAAGCCTGCGCCGGCCCCCTGCTGGCGGCGGAACTGGAAGCCCTGGGCAAAGCCCTGGATAACCCGGCCAAACCGGTGGTTGCCATTGTTGGCGGCTCCAAGGTTTCTACCAAACTGGACGTGCTCAACGCCCTGGAGAAAGTTTGCGACCAGATCATTGTCGGCGGCGGCATCGCCAACACCTTCCTGGCAGCGGCCGGTCACCCGGTGGGCAAATCCCTGTGTGAGCACGATTTGATAGATACCGCCAAAGACATCGCCAGCCGCGTTGAAATCCCGCTGCCGGTCGACGTGGTTGTTGCCAGCGAATTCGCCGAGACCGCCACCGCCACCGTCAAGAACATCTCCGACGTCACCGACGACGACATGATCCTCGACGTCGGCCCGGAAACCGCTGGCGAATTCGCCCAGTTGCTGAAAAACGCCAAAACCATCCTGTGGAATGGCCCGGTTGGCGTCTTCGAATTCGACCAGTTCGGCAACGGCACCAAAGCCCTGGCCGAAGCCATCGCCGAAAGTGACGCCTTCTCCCTCGCCGGCGGTGGTGACACCGTCGCCGCCGTTGACAAGTACGGCGTTGCTGACAAAATCTCGTATATCTCCACCGGTGGTGGCGCTTTCCTGGAATTCGTAGAAGGCAAGACACTCCCGGCAGTAGCGGTATTGGAAGAACGCGGCGAGTAAACAAACAGAAGCGGTTCTGATCGGGCCCTACAACAAGACCAGAATCGCAAGGCAGGTGGAGGATCGCTTCCCGGGACTGTCTGCAGCATGGATGCTGCAGTCAAGCGTACAGGGACGTATTAACAGCGTGTCCCGGGAAGGGTTCCCCCACCTGCCGCAGCAGACTCCCAGGCCAAACCAGACGAGTCCTGCACAGAAACAGAATTCAACTACCCATAGTCCAAATGAAGGAGACGACCCATGGCCCTGATTTCGATGCGGCAAATGCTGGATCACGCCGCCGAGCATGGTTACGGTGTGCCAGCCTTTAACGTCAACAACCTGGAACAGATGCGCGCCATCATGGAAGCCGCCGACAAAACCGACTCCCCGGTAATTGTCCAGGCCTCCGCCGGTGCTCGTAAGTACGCTGGCGCCCCCTTCCTGCGCCACCTGATCCTGGCGGCCATCGAAGAATTCCCGCACATCCCGGTGGTCATGCACCAGGACCATGGCACCAGCCCGTCCGTGTGCCAGCGCTCCATCCAGCTGGGCTTCAGCTCCGTGATGATGGACGGCTCCCTCGGTGAAGATGGCAAAACCCCCACCGATTACGAATACAATGTCGACGTTACCCGTCGCACGGTTGAAATGGCCCACGCCTGTGGTGTCTCCGTAGAAGGCGAGCTTGGTTGCCTGGGCTCCCTCGAAACCGGCCAGGCCGGTGAAGAAGACGGCATCGGTGCCGAAGGCACCCTGGACCACAGCCAGATGCTGACCGACCCGGAAGAAGCGGCGGACTTCGTCAAGAAAACCCACGTTGATGCCCTGGCCATTGCCATCGGCACCAGCCACGGCGCCTACAAGTTCACCCGTCCGCCGACGGGCGACATCCTGGCCATCGACCAGATCAAAGCCATCCACGCCCGCATCCCGGACACCCACTTGGTTATGCACGGCTCCAGCTCCGTACCCCAGGAATGGCTGAAGATCATCAACGAATACGGTGGCGAGATTCCGGAAACCTATGGTGTGCCGGTTGAAGAAATCGTAGAGGGCATCAAGCACGGCGTGCGCAAGGTCAACATCGACACCGACCTGCGTCTGGCCAGCACTGGCGCCGTCCGTCGCTTCCTGGCCGAAAACCCGGCCGAGTTCGACCCGCGCAAATTCCTCAAGGAAACCATGAAGGCCATGACCGACGTGTGCGTTGCACGCTACGAAGCCTTCGGTTGTGCCGGCAACGCCAGCAAGATCAAGCCGGTTAACCTCGAGCGCATGTTCGAGCGTTACGCCTCTGGCGAGCTGGATCCCAAGGTCAAGTAAGCTTAAGAGACTGGAACCGAATCAGCCTCCGCATTGCGGAGGCCTTTTTGTTTGTAGCGCCAGGCCGCAAGGAAAATGAGTAGACCGATGGTTGCCGTCGTGGCCCCGACATAGCCTGTCGAAGACCAGCCGAAACCAGCGGTGATAGCCATGCCTGCCAGCCAGGGCCCAAGGGCGTTGGCAACATTGAAGGCAGCATGGTGAGAGGCGGCTGCCAGGTTCTGGGCGCCGTGCGCCACATCCATCAGATGGGTCTGCAGCGCCGGGCCCAGGGCGCCCATCATGGCGATCAGGAAACAGGCAACCAGCAGTATCGGAAGCGTGCCGGTGGTGGAGGGGAATACCACCAGGATGCAGGCGCTCAGCAACAGGATGACGCCGACCGCCCGGAACCCCAGGCGATCGAACAACCAGCCGCCCAGCAGGTTGCCGGTGAAGCCGCCGAGCCCGAACACGGCCAATGCCAGGGGAATCCAGTACTCTTCAACTTGTGTGACTTCCAGCAGTGTCGGCGCCAGGTAGCTGAACACGGCAAACATACCCGAGAAACCGATGGCGCCGATCGCCAGGGCGAACCAGATGCCGGCGCGGTTGAACGCGCGAATCTCGCTGAATGCTCCCTTCCGTTGTTCCTGCGGATCAGTTGGCAACACCGAAATCACCATGGTCAGCGTGAGTACGGAAATGAGCCCCACGAACATGTACACGTAACGCCAGTCCAGAGACTGCCCCATCCAGGCGGCCATGGGGTTGCCCAGTAGCAGCGCCAGCGTCAGCCCCATCATGACGCGGCTGACCGCTTTTGCCCGTTGATGGACTGGAACCAGGGACGCCGCCACCAGGCAGGCAACGCCGAAATACGCCCCGTGAGGGAGGCCGGCTACAAATCGGGCAATCATGACCCCGGTGTAGTCTTCCGCCAGGGCGCTCGCCAGATTCCCTGCCGCATAAAAGGCCATCAGCCAGATCAGCAGCTGGCGCCGGAAAAAGCGGGCTCCGATCACGGCCAGCAGTGGCGCGCCCACGACAACCCCCAACGCATAGGCGCTGATCAGATGTCCCACCTGTGGCTCCGTGACGCCGAGATCCTGCGACACATTTGGCATCAGACCCATGATGGCGAATTCACCGGTACCGATGGCAAATCCACCAAGTGCCAATGCGAATTCGATCAGGAAAATCCGGAGTCGTGTGGCTGGTTCGCTACTCAAAAAGCTCTCCCTGGCGCTGGTTTAAAGAGTAAAACCGGTAATTCTCACCTCTACCGGAACGAGATGCCATACGAATTATCACAGTGGGGTGGGTCACAAGCTCTCACGTGTTTGATCTACCGCAACTGCGCAGCACCGGGTGCTTGTAATTTCGCTGCCAGCGTCAACTATAGGTAACTGAGATCAATTGTTGATCACCATGATGATCAGTAACGAGGAGTGCCATGGACTTCAAAGACTATTACGCCGTACTCGGTGTGAGTGAGTCTGCCTCCGCCGAGGAGATTAAAAAGGCCTACCGGAAGCTGGCGCGGAAGTACCATCCGGATGTCAGCAAGGAGGAAGATGCGGACACCAAATTCAAGGATGTTGGTGAAGCTTACGAAGTACTGAAAGATCCTGAGAAACGGGCAGAATACGATCAGCTGCGCAAGTACGGCGCCAGAGCGGATGGCTCCTTCCAGCCGCCCCCGGGTTGGCAAAGCGCATCCGGCTTCGGTGGCGGTGGTTACACCGAAGCCGACGCCCGCCAGTTCAGCGACTTCTTCGAGGAGATCTTCGGTGGCGGCCGTCGCGGCGGCTTTTCCGGTGGCTTCGGTGGCGGCGGTTTCCGCCAGAACATGAGAATGCGTGGTGAGGACGTGCACGCCAGGATTGCGCTGTTCCTGGAAGAGGCGTTTCATGGCTGTGAAAAACAGGTGTCTTTCGCGGTCCATGAGACTGATGAGCATGGCCGGGTGATTCCCCGGCAAAAGACCCTGAAAGTGAAGATTCCCGCCGGCATGCGCGAGGGCCAGAATATCCGCCTTAGGGGCCAGGGCTCGCCGGGTATTGGCGGCGGAGAGCCGGGTGATCTGTTCATCGAAGTCGAGTTTGCGCCGCATCCCCATTTTTCCGTGGAGGGCCGGGATGTCATGGTGACTGTGCCGATAGCGCCGTGGGAAGCGGCTCTGGGGGCAACGGTGACGGTGCCGACTGTTGGCTCGAAGGTGAATGTGAAAGTGCCCAAAGGTTCCACCAGTGGCCGTAAGCTTCGGCTCAAAGGCAAGGGCTTTCCGGGCAAACATCCGGGTGATCAGATTGTTATCCTGCAGATCGCCATGCCCGAGAAACACAGCGCCGAAGCGGAGAAGCTCTACGAGCAACTTGCGGAGGCCGAGAAGAACTTCAATCCACGCAGCAAGCTTCACGTGTGAGCGGGAGTAAGGTATGAGCAAGCAAGATCATATTCTGACGGTCGAGGTGCTCGATCAGGATGGCAGCACCTTCACCCTGCGTGAAATCTGCGAGCGCGGTGAGTGCCATGCAGAGTTTGTCATCAAGCTGGTGGACTACGGCATCATTGCCCCGGTTGAGGAGTCACCGGAAGCACGGCAATGGGAGTTCGATGTCGTCGCCCTGAGCCGGTTGCGCAAGGCCCAGAGGCTGCAGCGGGACCTGAAAATGAATCTGCCCGGTCTGGCCATGTCACTGGAGTTGCTCGACGAGGTGGAGGAAATGCGTCGGGAAGTGGGCCGTCTCAATCATCGCATCCGGCAATTGATGGGGGAGTAAACGCTCCCCCGCTTACTTCTTTTCTTCCAGCGCCTGAATCTCGGCGTAGATTTTTTCCGCCTCTTCCATAAGCGTACCGTGAGTTCTCAAATCGCCGTTGCGCTGGGCATCCAGTGCTTTGGCAAGTTTGGCCTCGTATTCCTTCTGCAGTTTTTTCTTCGGATCGCCTTTCAAAAATCCCAGCATGGTGATGACCCTGTTTTGGCTGACTGTTCAGAGCTTTACGCTCTCTGCCCCATAAAGTTCACAAAATTTTCATGATCAAAAACTGGACAGCTCGAAAATATGGGATTAAATTCCCAAATAATGTTTTGGGAAAATAATCCCAATCAGGGTTTGGGTGGTTCTCGGTGACTGCCCGCGGACGCAATAACAAGCCTGGAGAAGAACGATGAATCGCAAACCTTTAACAATCGCAGTGAAGTTGGCCATGACAGGGGCTCTGGCCGGTGCCCTCGCCGCTTGTGGTGGCGGTGGCTCGGAAGACACCTCTACCAGTGGCACCTCATCGGGCACCAGTGTCGGGGCGGTTTCCGGCTTCGGCAGTGTTTACGTTAACGGTACTCGCTTTGAAACCAGTGGGAGCGTTAGCAGCGATGACGGCCTGGAACGCGAGGATCAGCTTGAAAAGGGCATGATCCTGAAAGTTGAGGGCAACTGGGATGACCGTGGCCAGGGCCGGGCCGACAGGGTCAGCTATGACGATACCCTGCGCGGCCCGATTTCCGGTATGAGCTGGGACGAGGTGACTCGCACCGGAAGCCTGACGATGCTGGGCCAGACTATCTCATTGGACGGCAAAACGGTCTTCCGCGGCGCCACCCCGACGGCTCTCGCCGGCAATCCCCAGGGATATCGGGTAAGGGTCAGCGCCTGGCGCCTGGAGGATGGCAGCTTCCGGGCCAGCTTTGTTGGCGCTCGTGCCATCGGCCTCGATTTCGATGACGACAACGAAGTGGAAATTGAAGGCGTTGTCGCGAACCTGGATACAAGCGCAGAAACTTTCACCATCAACGGTTTCCTGATCGATTACACCAGTGCTGTCGGCGATGACGACTTCTCCCTGGATGATCTGGCAGATGGAATCGTGGTGGAAGTGGAAGGCTACCTGGACGGCAATACCATCATGGCCGAGGAAATCGACGACGAGGACGACCTATTCGACGATGACAATGATGTCGAAATCTCCGGAAGCATTTACGACTATGACTCTGCCAGCCGTCAGTTCTCGATAAATGGGGTACGAGTTCAGATTAACGGCGGCACCGAGTTCGACGATCTCCGCGAGAGCAGCCTCGCCGATGGCCTGTTTGTGAAAGTGGAAGGGGATTTCCGCGAAGGCGTCCTGGTGGCTGAAGAAATCGAAGGCCGGGAGTCCGACGCAGAGCTGGATGGCCGTATCGAGTCCATTGATCTGGCCAATGAATCCATGCTCGTCAGTGGCGTTCGGGTTCAGCTCACCAGCAATACCCTGATCGATGACGACGATGATGATGACGATGACCGTCGCAGTCGAGTTCAGGACGTCCAGAGCCTGCAGGTGGGTGACTATCTCGAGATTGAAGGCCGCCAGCGCAGCAGTGAGGGCGGATTCCTCGAAGCCCTCAGCATCGAGCGTGAGGATGACGACGATGATGACGATTTTGAACTCGAAGCACGGGTGACTGCGATCGGCGCCGAGTCGATCACCATCATGAATCTTGAGGTGCTCCGCAACGGCTACAGCTTTTCAGGCGCCCAGGTTGGTGATGAAGTGGAAATCGATTACCGCCAGACCAGCGGTGGTCAGTATGAACTGACCGATAATGTTGAAGTCGACGACGACAGTGACGACGACAGTGATGATGATTGACCAGTGAGCCGAGGGTGCGGGCCAGACGGTTGTCGGCCCGACTCCTGGCTTTCGAAGTCGCTATGGGAATACAATCCCAAACATGAAAAAGACCAACCCCCTGCATCAAGCGCTGTTCCGCATTCTGCGCCCTCTGGCGAGGTTGCTCTTGCGGAACGGCATACCCTTCGGTGAGTTCTCGGAGCTGGTGAAACGTGCCTACGTGGAAGCCGCCCTGGAAGACTTTGCCGACGGCCGCCGAAAGCCCACGGATTCTCGGGCTGCGGTTATGACCGGGCTGACCCGTAAGGAAGTAAAACGCCAGCGGGAAATCCTGGCAGGGGAAGATGCCGGGAGCCGCGATGTCATTCATGCCAACCGGGCGTCCCGGGTGGTCTCAGGTTGGGTCCACGATGCTGGTTTCCAGGCTGAAGACGGAGAGCCAGCCATGCTGTCTTTCGACGGATCGAGCAGTTTCAGTGAACTGGTCAAGCGCTACAGCGGTGATATGCCGCCCCGCGCCGTGCTGGATGAACTGCTTCGGGTCGGCGTGGTGTCGATAGACGGCGAATCGGGCCGGCTGATCCTGCAGCAAAGGGCCTATGTACCGGCTGGAGACAGCGAGGAAATGCTCCAGATATTCGGTGAAGACGTATCAGATCTCATAGCGACGATTGATCATAATCTGGTCAGTGAAGAATCCGGGCAGCCACCGCTGTTCCAGAGAACCCTGACCTACAACAACATCCCTCCGGAAGTGATGGAGCGCTGGCGCAAGCATGCCGCTGCCCAGTCCCAGGCACTGCTGGAACAGCTGGACAAATGGCTTGGTCCCCATGATCGCGATATCTCAGGGCAAAAGTCTGGCAGTGAATCCGGGGATCCGGTCCGCACCGGCGTCAGCATCTTCTTCTTTGAAGAGCGTGCCGGTAAAGAGCCGAAAGGAGATTGAGTGCTATGAGTCTCACGAGGCCACCGAACATTGTTTGTCGCTGGGAGCCCACGGAGCTTGCAAGCACAATACTTTCTGCATCTTCCCGACAGGTGATTCGTTCGTGGATCAGCTCCAGCGATTTTCTCGATGAGCATCACGACCCTGTCATGCTGTTGATGGACAATCACGCAACGAATTCTTTCCGCAATCTGGTGCAAGCGACCAATCCTGATTTCGCCCCCACGGTGGTTCTCAATGAACTGCTTCGCAAGGGTGTGGTCGAGCCCCTGGATAGTGGTTACCTCATGCTGAGGCGAAGTGTCTATGCGCCAGCGCAGCCGTGGCTTACGGGGGCATCCCGAGTTGGCCAGGTTCATGAATCCGAGGATGAAATTCCCCGCAGGCGCTTCAATGATGCTATTTAATAAAGTCCGGCCAGGAATGCCGGGTATGGAGAGATCAATTATGAAACGGCACATCCGCAATCGTGTTATCGGGCTGGCCGCCGGAACCGTGGCCTTCGGGGTGATTTCCGCCTGTGGTGGCGCGGGCGGGGGAGGGCTGGATGTTGCCGATGGTGGTATACGCGGTACCGGGTCCAGTGTCGGGCCGGTTTCCGGGTTCGGCAGTGTGTTCGTTAATGGCGTCGAGTTCAGCACCGATGACATTCCGAACCGGGAAGTCGAAAGCGACGATGGCATCACCGCTGAGAGCTTGCTGAGCGAGGGAATGATCCTCAGGGTCGAAGGCGAATGGCGTGATGATGGTACGGGAACCGCTGAGAAGCTCAGTTACGACGATACATTGCGTGGTCCGGTAGGTCAGGTGACTGCTGATCCGAGTGGTGCCGGTGACTTCGTTACTCTCTCAGTCATGGGGCAGTCAGTGCGAGTAGATCGCCAGACGGTGGTGCGCGGCACAACATACGCTGCACTGCTCAGCGAGCAGCCGATAAACGATCATGTTCGAGTCAGTGCCTGGCGCCAGTCCGATGGCTCCTATCGGGCTGGCTATATCCAGATAATCGATCCGGATCTGACCAATGTCGAGTTGGAAGGCAGTGTGCTCACTGTGGATACCAACCTGAACGAATTCACGATTGGAACGATCACTGTTCAATACGATGAAAACAATGTCAGCTTTGGCTCCGGACTTACAGAGGCAGACCTGGAAAACGCCACCGCCCTGGAAGTTGAGGGGGAACTCAACGGGACTACGCTGATAGCAACTACGATTGACCGGGACGACGCCCGACGCTTCAGTCGCAACAGTGCCGACGATATCGAATTCACGGCAGTCATTGATGCTTCCTACACACCTTCCGGAGCTGGCTCTCGGCCGGGTGAGTTTACGATGGGAGGCCTGACCGTTCGGGTAACAGATGCGACCGAACTGGATGACAGCATTACGCTCGACGAACTTACCGAAGGACTCCTGATTCAGGTAGAGGGGCATTTCCTCTCGGATACGGTTGTTGAGGCTGAGGAAATTGAACTTCGGGACGGTAATGCGAAGGTGAAGGGAGTGGTTTCTACTCCAACTGACAATGTTTTCTTTATCGGTGGTGTTGAAGTTCGGGTTTCCTCGACGACAGTCTTCACCGTTGAGGATGGCTCCGGTACCTCACTCCAGGCTCTTCCAATTGGCACCACAACCGTTGAGGTTGAGGGCATTGAGAAAGAGCAGGGTGTAGACGTCTTCATTGAAGCATTGAAAGTAGAAGTCGACGACGAAGTTGCAGACGTTGATGATCTAAACCTTTACGAGCTTGAAGGCAGGCTCACGAACATCACCCCAAGCACCATCACTGTTCTCGGCGTATTGATCGATGCCGGACCAGGCGCTTACGACAGTAATCCTCAGAGTGAGATCATTGATCGTTTCGATGATGGGGAGGTTTTGATTCTCGAAGTTGAATATTCGAAGAACGGGAACGACTTCATCGCCGACGAAATTGATCTCGAAGAGAACGATGACGATTAACTACAAAACCCGTGCATAAAAGCGCGCTATTCAGGCCCGGGTTTTGCTATACATACGGACAAGCCAAGCAGGGACGCTGTTGCCGACTGTGCAGGATGCATGAAGTACACATGCTAGCGGAGTCCGTATGTCACTCAGTTTTATCAGGCGGCTGATCTCAAGCCGCCTTCTGCGGCCGGTATTTATAGTTCTGGTCGTTGCCGGTCTTGTCCAGGTTCTGGTCAGCCAGTGGTTGATTTCCAGCCAGGTGGAGCGCCTGGTCGACACCGCAGGGTCAGCCCTTGAGGCGAGCAGTAAGCAGGTCAGCGCCTCGTTTGGGGATACCCGCGAGGATGTCCGGACCCGCCTGGAGACCATGCGGCAGAAGACCACCGAAGAACTCTCCGCCGAACTCACCCGCCAGCAAACCGCCCAACAGGAACGCGTCGCCGGTAACGTTCGAACCGCTGTTATGGCCGAAGCCCAGGGCCTGGCCGATGTGCTGGCTGCGGTCGCAGCTCCGCTGATCTGGGATCGTGATGTCCCCCGCCTGACTGATCTGGTGGAGCTGGCCGACGCTCGTGAATCGGTTTTGTTCGCCGTGTATTACGACCAGTACGGTGAGCGACTGACCCGCTACGTGGATCGCACCGATGATCGGGTACGCACCTTAATGGAGCAGGGGGAAGGTCGTGGTGCGGCAAATCGGGTCCTCGATGCGGCAAGCCGTGACCCCAACGTCGTCATCATTACCGCTGATATTGCTCCCCAGGGGTCGGCTATTGGTCAGCTTAAGCTGGGTTTGTCCCTGGAAGGCATTAACCGGGATCTGGCCGCCCTGGAAGAAGAATTCAGTGCCACGATTACCGGTAGCATAGACGCTCTTCGCGACACCCTGGAGGCGGAAACCGAACAGGTGAACCAGCGCCTTCAGCAGCAGCTGGCGGGCATGGACTCCGATACCCGCTCCAGAATCCAGAGCACTGTGGAAGCGCTGAATGCCGAAGCCTCAAGCCTTTCGGCCAACCTCAGCATGCTCGCAATCGGCTCTGTGGTGATTCTTATCCTGCTCGTTGCATTGGTCCTGGGTGGCGGATTGCTGCCACGGGTCTTCCGTTTAAGCTCGGCGATCTGGGGAATTGCCGATGGTGAGGCAGATCTTACCCGCCGGGTATCCATGAAAGGCAAGGATGAGCTCACCGAAATGGCCCAGGGTGTGAACCGGTTCATTGCCCGTATCCAGGAGCTGGTTTCCGACGTCAAGGAGTCGGCCGAATCGGCCGCTGGCCAGGCCCAGGCTCAGGGGGATATCAGTCGCAGTGCGGTCTCCGCCGTGAATCGTCAGGAGCAGGAGGTGGCTGAGGTGTCCGGCACCATGGATGCCATGTCCCGGAGTATTTCCGAGGTGGCAGAAAACATCCAGGATATCGCCGGCTCGGTCAGCAACGTCAGTGCCGAGAGCGAGGCCACCGCGGGCATTTCCCGGGAAGTTCGGAACCGGCTTGATCAGGTGGTGCGCAACGTTGAGCAGGCGGTGGACGCGGTCAATCAACTGGACCACCAGAGCAAGGAGATCGGATCGGTGCTGTCAGTGATCGGTTCCATCGCGGAGCAAACCAACTTGCTGGCTCTGAACGCCGCTATTGAGGCCGCGCGCGCCGGTGAATCCGGCCGGGGCTTTGCCGTGGTGGCCGATGAGGTCCGCACCCTGGCGAGCCGCACCCAGGAATCCACCACCGAGATCCAGTCCATCATCGAGCGCCTTCAGCAGGGCAGCCGGCAGGCGGTCAGCGCCATTGGCGAGGTGTCGGGCCAGGTGGCCGAATCCTCCTCGGAGTTCCGTAGGGCCGATGAACACTTCGATCGCATCAACCAGTTGCTCAGCAGCCTCCAGGATCGGGCCATGGCCATTTCAACCGTGGCGGAAGAGCAGGGCCGGCACGCCAGTGAAGTCAGTGTGAGCGTGAGCGATATTGCCGGCTCTTCCCGTCAGACGGTCGAAGCCATTGAGCGTTCCGACGAGGCCAGCGGCCAGATTGCCCGGACACTGACCTCGCTGAAGGACAAAGCTTCACAGTTCCAGGTTTAGGCGCCTGAAGATAGCAGGCGTTCCCGGGCGCTTCTGTACTCGTCGGTCAGTCGACGTACCAGGTCCGGGACGGTGAGCACGTCGTGGATCTGGCTGACGCCCTGGCCGGCAGACCAGACGGTTTTCCAGGCCTTGGCTTCATCATCGATGGGCTTCAGCTTTTCCCCGTAGTTGATCTCGCCGGCCTGGTTCAGCTTGTCCATGGGGAAGCCAGCCGCTTCCAGGCTCTGGCGCATGAAGCTGGCGGGCACGCCGGATACCGCCGGTGTGTGAATAATGTCGCCAGACACCGCCTCAATGATCATGTTCCGATAGGCCTCGTCGGCCTGAGACTCGAAGGTGTTGATAAAGCGGGTGCCCAGATAGGCCAGGTCCGCCCCCAGGGCCTGAGCCGCCAGCAGGTCCTCACCATGTGATAGCCCCCCAGCCAGCAGAATCGTGCCATCAAAGACTTCCCGGATCTCATGCACCAGCACGAACGGGTTGATGGTGCCCGCATGGCCACCGGCACCCGCCGCCACGGCGATAATGCCGTCGACGCCCGCTTCTGCAGCCTTGCGGGCATGCTTCTGGTTGGTCACGTCGTGGAACACCACGCCGCCGTAGCTGTGAACCGCTTCCACCACCTGGCTGGCGGCACCCAGAGAAGTAATGATGATGGGCACCTTGTGTTTAACGCACAGCTCAAGGTCCGCCTGCCAACGGGGGTTGGTCCGGTGCACGATCAAATTCACGGCATAGGGGGCCGTTGTTACATCCGGATTCGTGCTTCGAAAAGCATCCAACTCCTCATTCATCTGGATGAGCCAGTCTTCAAAGCCTTCGCTGGTGCGTTGGTTCAAAGCCGGAAAACTGCCAACAATGCCCTGCTTGCAGCAGGCAAGCGCCAGTTCCGGGCCAGAGATCAGAAACATGGGGGCGGCCACCAGGGGCAGTGAGAGCGAGTCTTTCAGGGACGCGGGCAACGGCATGAGGATTCCTTAATTTTTGTTGGAACTTTTGTAGGATATAAAGGATCTTAGCGTGCCTGGCCCGATCTGAAAACGGTCGCGAGCTAATTAATTCCGGAAACCACAAACAGAATAAGGAGTCCTTCCATGGGTGAAGCAAAACGTCGCAAGGAAACCGGCGCACCGCCTCCCCGAAAAGCAAAATCCAATAAGCCGCTGTATGCCGGTATTGGTCTTCTGGTTCTGGCCGCCGTGCTCCTCGGTGTCTTTTTCCTGACCGCCGCACCCGAGCCGACCTCTGACGAACTGCCCGTCGCCGCGCCCAATGCCGATGATTTCCCGGCCCAACTGGACCAGTACGGCGTCTCTGTTGGCCCCGAGGATGCCCCCGTGGTGGTGCGTGAATTTGCCGACTACCAGTGCCCCGCCTGTGGCAGCTTTTCCTCTGCCAGCAAGCAGTTGAAGGAAGAGTATGTGGAGGCGGGCAAGGTTCGCTTCGTCTACTTTGATCTGCCATTGCAGCAGCATCAAAATGCCATGCCAGCGGCCCAGGCTGCCCGGTGTGCCGGGGATCAGGACGCCTACTGGGCCATGCACGATCGCCTGTACGATTCCCAGACCGAATGGAGCGGCTCGAACGACCCGGTTGCCACCTTCACCCGTTACGCCGGTGATCTGGGCCTGGAAGAACGGCGCTTCCGCCGGTGCATGACTACCGAGTTGCACCGTGAAGCTGTCGAGCAGAGCCGCCAGGTGGCCATGCAACTAAGAGTCACCAGCACACCAACGGTTCTGGTGGATAACATCCGCCTGACTCGTCCCGGCTGGGGTCAACTTTCTGCCGTGGTTGAGCGTGAACTGGCCAATGAGGCGGACTGACGCTTTGCTCCAAGGGTAACCCCGCACTTGATCGTGAGCCTGAGTTGGTTAAAATTTGCGCCCTCTCAGGCTCCGGCCTCCGAGACTTTCAAACAGTTACCAAACCATGCTCCGGATTTACGGTCCGGCCCGCAGGAGAAAATGATGAGCAACAACGTTGTTGTCTGCGCACTGTACAAGTTCGCAGTTCTGAATGATTACAAATCCCTCCGCCAGCCCCTGCTGGACCTGATGCTTGAGAAAGACGTGCATGGCACTTTGCTGCTGGCGCGCGAAGGCATCAATGGCACTATTGCCGGCAGCCGAGAGGGTATTGATGCCGTGAAAGCCTGGATCGCCAGCGACGAGCGGTTCGACGGCATTGATTACAAAGAGTCCTTTGTGGACATCCAGCCGTTCAAACGCACCAAAGTGAAGCTCAAGAAAGAGATTGTCACCATGGGTGTGGAGGGTATCGATCCGAAGCGGATTGTCGGCACGTATGTTGATCCGAAGGAATGGAATGATCTGATTTCCGATCCTGAGGTTGTGTTGGTTGATACCCGCAACCAGTACGAAGTGGAAATCGGCACCTTCAAAAATGCCGTCAATCCGGCCACCGATACCTTCCGGGAGTTCCCGGAATACGTGAAGCAGAACCTGGATCCTTCGAAACACAAGAAGGTCGCCATGTTCTGTACTGGGGGTATCCGTTGCGAGAAATCCACCGCGTATCTGAAGGAACAGGGTTTCGAGGAGGTGTATCACCTCAAGGGTGGAATTCTGAAATATCTCGAAGAGGTGCCGGAGGAGCAGAGCCTGTGGCACGGAGAGTGCTTTGTTTTTGATGACCGGGTAACGGTTAACCATCGACTGGAGCGTGGCGATTACGACCAGTGCCACGCCTGCCGCAGGCCGATTACCGAAGAGGACAAGCAGCGCCCGGAGTATGAGCAGGGTGTGAGCTGTCATCAGTGCATCGATTCGCTGACCGAAGAGCAGAAAGCCCGGTTTGCCGAGCGTGAACGCCAGATGCGTCTGGCGGAGGAGCGGGGTGAGGCCCACGTTGGCGGCGAAGCGGCGCGCATCATCGCCGAGCGCAAGGCCCGGAAAAAGGCTGAAAGAGAACGTCAGGCCCGCAAAAGCCTGGAGGGCGAAAGGGCGAGCAGCACCGAGAGGGCCTGACCAACCCGGAAAGGAGACTTCATGGATTTACGACAGGCCGTAGCTATTACCGCAGTTGTTATCGCGCCCTTTGCCAGTGCGCAGGAGGCAGACAACTGGAAGGGTGAAACCGAGCTGGGTGTGTTGATCACCTCGGGCAATACCGAAGAGACCAACATCAAGGGGCGCCTGGGGCTGATCCATGAGGTCGAAACCTGGCGCAACACGGGTGAATTCCGGACCAATTATTCCGAGACCGACGACGAAACCACAGCCGAGAAGTATCTGGCCGCCCTGGAAACTGACTACAAGTTTGCAGAGAACCAGTACTGGTTCCTCCGGGGCTCCTACGAGGACGACCGTTTCTCCGGCTACGATTTCGAATCTTCAGTGACGACGGGCTATGGACACCGTGTGTGGACATCCGGCGAGCGTTCCTTCCTGGATCTCTCGGTCGGTGGCGGTTATCGCTACAACAAACTGGAAACGGTGAATGCCCAGGGCGAGGATGCCGAAGAAGAGGCGATCGCCCGCCTGGCAGGCCAGTTTGATTATGCGCTGTCGGAGAACTCACTGTTCCGTCAGAAGCTGAGTACTGAAATCGGACTGGACGAGAACAACACGGTCACCGAGTGGGAAACGTCACTGCAGGCGAATGTGGTGGGAAACCTCTCCATGAAGGCTGCGTTCCGGGTCAAGCACCTGTCGGATCCGCCCGCAGGCTCTGAAGACACCGACACGGAAACGTCGCTTTCGCTTATCTATGGTTTTTGAGGACGTGAAATCCGGGTCAGATGACGTGTTCATCTGACCCCACCTTCAGCATCAAACGTTGTTTCTGAGGCCCAGCTCATCCGGATAGGGTGTGAGGTACTGCTGGGCATGCAGGTAGTCCACCGGCTCCCTGCGCTGAGCCATGCGCAGAAGGGTCATCGGAACCACCAACGGCACCTCGCCCCGGCGATAAGCCTCCATCTGCTCCATCAGTACCTTGCGGTCTTCATCACCCATGGAATCCCTCAGGTAGCCCATCAGGTGCTGCATGGCGTTCATGTGTGAACCCCGGCTCACCTTCTTGCTCATGGCCTCCATAAACTGGTGGATGTAGCGTTCCGCAATAGCTTCCAATGGTTCGGATTTCAGGTCTCCCAGCATGGGGCCGAGCTGGCGGTAGATTCGCTCCGAGTGGGCCAGAAGCTGAAACTTGTGGCGGGTATGAAACTCGATCAGCGCCTGAGCGGAAAGCTTGTCGCCGGCCACGTTCTGCATCCAGTCGTCGTAGGCAAATACACGCTCAATGAAGTTTTCCCGGATCATGTCGTCATTGAGACGTCCTTCTTCCTCCACCGGCATCAGCGGATAAGCCTTCAGTAGCGCTTCCGCAAACATGCCCCGGCCATCGCGGCGGATGACGTTGCCATCCTCATTGTGGACCTTGATCCGCTCCATTCCGCAGCTGGGGGACTTGGCCATCAGGATGTAGCCGCGCAGGTCAGCCAGGGTGGGCATGACCTGGTCGATAAAGCCCTGCATGGCATCGGTATGGTCCGCCGCGCCCGTGGTTTCGATCAGGCGCAGGCCGTCACTGTATTCGCGCAGGTGGATGGCAGGGCGTGGAACGCCCAGGCCCGCTTCCAGTTCAGGGCAGATCGAGCGGAAATCAAAATGCTTTGAAAGCACCTGGGTGCAGTAACGGGAATGTTTATGGCCGCCGTCATGGCGAACTTCCTTTCCCAGCAGGCAGGTGCTGATTCCGACAGGGATACCGCTCACGTTACTCTCCATTCTTCAGGTCGATCCGAGGGTGAAAACTGTCTTTGTAATACGTGAATTGAGTCTAGCCCGATCAGCTCCGCCAGGAAAACCGTAACCCTACTTACTCGGGTCGAAGCACCGATCCTTTCCGCTTTTTGTCGTACATGGCCAGGGTGGTGGCGTAGATGGTGCGAACGTCACTGGCAAACTGCTCTACCGAATAATCCCCGGCAAACTCCAGGGCCTGGGAGGAGAGCTTCTCGCGCAGTTCGTCGTCTTCCAGCAGTTTTTTCACCTGCGCCCGCCACTGGTCCTGTTTCTCCGGCGTTTTGAATCCGTTGAACCCGTGCCGAACCACGTCTTCAATACCGCTGGATCGAACCGCGACTACCGGCAAGCCGGCGGCCATGGCCTCAAGAATGACCATGCCCTGGGTTTCGGATATCGAGGCAAACAGGAAGGCATCGCCAAGCCGATACCAGATGGCCATTTCGTCCGGCGGAACGGCGCCGACCAGGGTGAAGTGTTGTTGGAGCCCGAGGTCTTCAATCTTTTTCTGCAGCCGGTCTTTCTGGTGGCCATCGCCGATCATCAGGAACCGGAAGGGCACATCGGTTTCCCGCCTCAGGGCATCAATGGCCTCGATCATGAAGTCGATATTCTTCTCATTGGAGAGCCTGGAAACGCTGACGAACACTTTTTCGTCTTTCAGTTCCAGCCTGTCACGCAGCTTCTTGATGTCTTCCTGCTGAACGTCCTGGAATTTGTGGTATTCGATGCCTGTCGGCTGCACGAACGTCGGCGTTTTCACCCCGATCATCCGCAGGTATTCCTCGGTGGAGTAGGTGGGCACGATGACCCCGTCGCACTTGTTGGCAAACCGCTTGATCAGGGCGTGGGAGATCAGGTTCCGGAACAGCATGCCCGGCAAGGGCACAAAGTGGGCATAGTGTTCCAGCCGGGTATGGTAGGTATAGATGGCCGGTATACTCAGAGTACGCGCCACGAACAGTCCCAGCGACCCCAGCCAGAAGGGATGATGCAGATGGATAATATCCGGCTTGAAGGCCCTCACTCGCTTGCGGATCCGGCCCAGGAAAATATTGGCCAACCTGAATTCCCGCTTTTCTCCCATGGCCAGAAGTGAGGGCACCCGAAGTACGTGGGGTTCGGCCTCAGGCTGGCCCTTGTAGCGGGGCGCCACTATCAGCAGTTTATCGCCAAGGGCTTCCAGACCCCGCCGCAGGCGTTCGATGGAAATCGGCACGCCGCCAATAAAGGGCAGGTAGTTGTTGGTAAACATCGCCACCCGCATCGGTTTTTCGAGCCAGGGGGCCGGGTCCAGATCGTAGTCCGGGTAATAATCCTTGCCGATAAAAATGGCGCCGTAGAGTTTGATGGCAATGGCCGCAAACACGGCGACAATCAGAATGAAGTTGAGGTAGCCGGTGTAGAACAGGGAGTAAATAAAGAACCAGAGACTCTCCAGCCGCTTCAGAATTGGGTGCTGGCCTACTTCGAGGCGCTCCAGGTTGTGGCTTACCTCGCCATCGGCGCCCACATTCACCCGCACATAGTGATAGAAACTGGTGTCGTTGTTCATGACCAGGCCACCGGCACCGCCCGTGGTAACAAACGTGGTGTCTCCGACCGTCTTTTCGGAATAGAGCGACAGGTTGGCGGAAAACACCCGGTCAACATCATGTTCTTCGATTGTCCGGAGCAGTTCGTCCCGGAACTCGGGCGGCGCCAGGTAATCATCCTTCTGATCGAACGGGGCGTTCTCGTCCGGGTGCAGGGGCGGGTGCCCGATGAACAGAATTCGGGCCTTTGAGCTGTCCTGGGCCAGCAGATCCTTCAGCCAGCGGATCTGCCAGCGCCAGGGGGTTTTCCCAGTGCTGTCGAGGAAAATCAACCGGGCGGCACCTGCCTCTATGCTGAAGAAGTGCGGGCCGAAGTGATCGTAGAAACGGAAACTGCCAAAATCCTCAAACTCGTGGGCGCCGAAGGTCAGCAGGTAGGGAATCTCCAGATGACCCAGAGTGCCGTAGAGGGCGCGGTACTTGTCTTCGCCACCGCCGCTGACTGCATTACCCGCCGAGACCAGAAAATCGAGCCCGGACCGGTTCAGTTCCGGAATGATGCGGTCCTCGAAAACCCCCACCGAGTTGTTGATGTTACCCACCACCGCAAAGCTGAATGATTCACCGGGGTCAAGCTCACGATAGATCTGCTCCACCTGCTCGGTATGGATCCCCTCGAAATCCTCTGTGAACAGGTTCAGATAGGTCTTGTAGCCCACCAGCAGAAACACCACCAGCAGGCAGAGGTAGAACAGAAGCTTGAGGGGGTTGCGGAAAATCATCCGGCTCTCCTGCGATTGGCGACAAGTTCCTTCTGCAGCACCACCAGCCCGATGATCATGCCCAGGTAGATGGTGAGCAGGCGCCAGCAGACGATGACCAGAATCAAGTGGTTACCCGAGAGGATATCCCGAAAAAAACTCCCGAAAACACCTTCCGAGATACCGGAGGCACCAGGCGTGGGTGAAAAATACATAACGAAGGTCGTCACCACCAGCAGGCCCACTGACATCACGTAATCAACACTGTAGTCCAGACTGTGCATCAAAAGCGCCGGGAAACTGAACAGACTGAGTAAGAAGATGGCCGTGAACAGGATGGACAGCCAGACGAACACCGGAGCGCCGCGCAGATAATCACCAAAGCTCCGTGACAGCCGCAGCATCTCCCTGCGTGCCTTGAACTGCCATCGCCGGTGGCGGCGCTCACTGATCAGGTGCAGTCGACGTGCAGTCCTCAGCAGTCGGGTCAATGGGCCAATCAGCCAACGCGTCCGGAACAGCAGCACCAGGAAAAAGCCGAGATACAGAACGATCAGAAAGGCCAGCGCGGTGCCGATATCGCCGACAATCGAATTACCGTCCAGTGACTTGAGTGTTAGCAGGAATACCGGCGTGAGCGAGAAAATGAACAATACCGCCAGTACCGTGCGAATCGTTGTGGCTGCCGTGGCCCTGCCAACCGGAACACCATGTTGGCTGAGGAACCAGATCTGGGCGAAACCGCCCCCGGTGGCCATCGGTGTGATGTTGGAGAAAAACAGGTTGATAAATACCAGCCGGAATATAGCCGGCAGGGGCAGCCGGTGCCCTAAAGCACGCAGGGTAAAGTAGAGCCGAAGGCCATCAGAGATGAAATAAACCAGCAACAGACCAGCCACCGATAACAGGGTCCCCGGAGCGATCAGCCTGGCATCAAAAGTAAGGGTGCGTTCGGCAAACAGGTCGTAAACGGCATACAGCCCGGCAGCGGTAAGCGCCACAAACAACAGACTGAACATCGCCAGCCTTTTTCCGGAGGCGCGTTTCGAATAGTCGATGTCCGTGGAGTGAGTCATGGGCTGCCCGTCAGAGTGAGACGGGCAGTTTACAGGGTAGGGTGTGGTGGGTGTCCAGTGTCCGGCTAGTGGCCATATACCATCATGGTGGTGTTGGTAATGGTGAAGTCGGTGAAATAAACGCTGCCGATGCTTTTGTCGCCAACCCGGAACACAGGCATATCAATATCGGCCCTGAACTCCACATCATGAATGGATAATCCTTCCACCCCGGTTGCCGCGCTTGTTCCTTTGGACAGCTTGGCACTGACGTTGGCCATCCCGAAATGCCCCAAAGTGTCGTCGCCCCGGCGGTTGTGAATCTGTAGATCCTCGATACCGATGGCAGCGAGATTGAAGATCAGAATTACATCGGCCACATCCCAGTTCAGCCTGCCGTTGGTGATCTCAAAATGGCTGTCGAGTTGCAGCTCCGACTCGGACACTACATTACCGTTTGAAAGCGTGCGTTCGCTGCCTGAGTTGCGAATCACGAGGTCAGTCGGCCCCAGGTTTCCCTGCAGCAGAATATCCGAAAACATCGTCGTGGTCGGTGCGCTGCCGTCAGACTTACTCAACGCAATGCTGTCTATCGCCAACTCGAAATCTACCGCGTCCCGGAAATCACCAAGGCTGGAGGGATCACCGTAATCGATCGCGCCAAGGTGCATCACCAAATCGCCGTCATTGAACTGCTTGCCAAACGCGCCATTGGCTTGTTTGTAGGCAGCAAGGGCATCCGCTACGTCGGGATCATTCGGATCCAGCGTCCCGGCATCTGCACGACGAGCAATCTCCGAAAACCCGAAATCCAGCACTTCATCCTGACCGGCAATATCAATGGTCAGCTTCATGTTATCCAACATAGTATCGTTCTGACCGGACAGTCGAATGTTATCCACATTCAATTGTCCTTCATCCTGATAGGTCAGCTGACCAATGCTGATCTTCGTTGCCATCTCAATTGTGACACCCGTCTGACCGGTTACGCTTGCCATGGCGGCATCGCCCAGCGGCCGGAAATCCGCTGTTACGGGCAGGGCGACACCAAAACCCAATACGAACGCTGTGGTGGCTCGGAACAATCGCAAGGTGCAATTTGATTTGGAGAACGTTGAGAGAGAAATGGAAGTCATGGTGCCCCGGATCCATTTTTTAATGTTTTTTCAGGAAGCTCAAACAGAGCTTCCGGGCCGCAGGGGGACAACACAACCTATGCAGCAGAACTTTGGTTTGTTACAGACTGTTACGATAGAGGGCGAAACCTTCTAGATCCGTGCTCTCTGTCACAATCGAGGCATCGAAAAGGTGAGGGAGGAGGGGATGGTCGGGCTTTCCAAAACCGTGGAGCGCCAGGGATGGCGCGACCGAGCGTACAGGGAGGTATTTACAGCGTGTTTTGGAAAGCCCGACCATCTCCTCCGCTAGCACCAAATGTTCTTGGCCTAGGAAGCCAAAGCCTGCTGAATGAGAGACTTCTGGTGCTCCGCAAACTCCCGAATTAACGCCTGCGCCTTATCCGAATCCCGCGCCAGCACAGCCTGTGGCAGATTGGCAAAAAACTCACTGGTCTGCGCCAGATCCCGCCGATACCGATCCGCGCTCAGATAATAGGCACGACTGACCGCCGGCTTGAAATTCGACAAAGCCTCCGTGAGATAAGGATTCCCCACCACCTCACAACAGGCATCCATCACATCAAAACTCGCCTCAACCACCCCGGAGATGTCGGCAGAGCCCTCGTTGATCTTTTCAACAGCCCTGCTCACTGCCCCAAGCACCAGAGGCTTATCGTTCTCCTGCCAGCGCTCGCATAAACGCACCGCCATCATCATCAGCAAATGCATGTATACATCGTAAAGCTCGGACGCATGGTCCGCGTCCAGCCGGGTTGCCGAAGCACCCTTGCGGGGCGTGATCTCCACCAGATGCCAGCGCTCCAGGGTGTACAGGGCTTCCTTCACCGAGGCACGACTCACCTTCAATTCACCGGCCAGGGTCGCCTCCTGAATCCGCTCACCGGGGCGAATCTGCCCGGTCATGATCCGCTCGGCCAGGTAATTGGCAATCTGCTCGGCCAGAGTGTTGGGCACCTGAAAATCCATAAAGGCTCTCTGAACAGGTCTTAAAAACCGGTCGGCTGCTGCGGTAAGCCGCCCGGCGTGGGGATGCGTGCGCATGAGTTTATCACAGCCTCCGAGTCTGACAGTCACAACGCCTTGATCTGCTGAGGGTTCCTGACATTTGTCAAAAAACTCCCGGTCGCTGGTTGACGACTGATATATTGTAGGACAATAATGCACAAAACAACAGGTGATCAGAGTTTCACCAACAAGCATTTGATGGAGAGAACCCAATGAGCACGACACAGTTATCGGTAAATCGCGATGCCACCCGCCGGCGAATATTGCTGACCCTCAAGAAGTACAGCTACCTGATCGCCATGGTGCCGCTGGTGCTGCCCCCTCTGCTGCTGGCCGCCGGCCAGGCCACTGATCTGGTAAACCTGTTCTCCTGGGGCGTCCCCGTCGTCGTCTTCGGGATTATCCCGGTCCTAGACATGCTGCTGGGCAAGGATTCACTGAACCCGGACGAAGAAACCGACGTGCCAAGAATGGTCGGCGAGCGCTTCTACAAGGCCATCACACTGGGCTGGGTTGCTGGCTTCGCAGCTTTGCTGGTCTGGAGCATGCTGGAACTGGCTTCCGGTACATTCAGCCTGATAGGAAGCATTGGCTGGATCGTCTCCATCGGCATCGTCGGTGGCCTCGGCATCAACGTCGCCCACGAACTCATCCACAAAGACGACAAACTCGAAACCCGGGCTGGCGGCTTCCTGCTGTCACTGGTCTGCTACGCCGGCTTCAAAGTCGAACACCTACGCGGCCACCACGTCCACGTCTCCACCCCGGAAGACGCCTCCTCATCCCGGTACAACCAGTCCCTCTACAACTTCCTGCCCCAGGCCTACGTACGCAACTTCCTCAACGCCTGGAAACTGGAAGCCGAACGCCTCCAACGCAAAGGCCACAAAGCCCTCAGCTGGAACAACGAACTGATCTGGTGGTACAGCCTCAGCGCCCTGGTACTGGCCGCCTTCACCATCGCCTTCGGCTGGCTCGGCGCCGCCTTCTTCCTGGGCCAGAGCTTCATCGCTTTCACCCTGCTGGAAATCGTCAACTACCTCGAACACTACGGTTTGCACCGCAGAAAACTCGAAAACGGCCGCTACGAACGCACCGGCCCCGAACACAGCTGGAACAGCAACTACTTCCTCACCAACGTCTTCCTGTTCCACCTCCAACGCCACAGCGACCACCACGCCTGGGCCAAACGCAGATACCAGATCCTCCGCCACCACGACGTAGCCCCCCAACTACCAGCCGGCTACTCCGCAATGATCGTCCTGGCAATGTTCCCCCCACTCTGGCGGCGGGTAATGAACCCAAGGGTAGAGGCCTATTACAAAGGCGAAGAACACCAGTTGGCCTGAAAGCGGGTCATTCCAAAGGTTCGGTCGGCAGGGGTGTGAGGGGTTTCTTTCTGCAGGGAAACGACTGTTTGAGCGAAGCGAGTTCGGATTCCCGGAAGAAAGAAACCCCTCATGGCCCTGCCAGCCACAGATCTTCAGAGCGTCTCTGAAGAAACGCCGGCGTAAAAAACCGGCCCTCAAGACCCCGGCGGTTCGTCTCTGACCCCGGGGTCTTTTTTCGCACTCTTTTTCACACCCTTGAAATCCCATTGAAACGCACACAGGTATATCCTCTGAACTCCACGGAAAAAAGGGATAACCAAAATGCCCAAGCATTTCGAACAAGCCCCCGGTCTGCACGAAGACCCCGTTCCCGAAACCGAAGGCTACGTATTCAACCAGACCATGATGCGCATCAAGGAACCCGAGCGCTCCATGGACTTCTACACCCGAGTGATGGGCATGCGCCTGGTTCGCAAACTGGACTTCCCCGAAATGAAGTTCACCCTGTATTTCCTGGGTTACCTGGATGATCGTCAGGCTGGCCTCGTGCCCCAGGACGACGCCCACCGCACCACCTACACCTTCGGCCGCGAAGCCATGCTTGAGTTGACCCACAACTGGGGCACTGAAGACGACAACGACTTTGGCTACCACAACGGTAATGACGAGCCCCAGGGCTTCGGCCACATTGGCGTTGCCGTACCCGACGTGTACGCCGCCTGTGACCGCCTGGAAAAGCTTGGTGTAGAGTTCGTGAAAAAGCCGGACGACGGCAAAATGAAAGGATTGGCCTTTATCAAGGACCCGGACGGCTACTGGATTGAAATCCTGCAGCCGGACATGCTCGAGAAACAGCGTAAGGAAGACTGATCTTCCTTACTCCGCACCGGCCTCCTGGCCGGCTGCGGGTTTACGACCGTAGCGGGAGGCTACCACCACCGCTGCAGTCAGAATCAGCGCCCCCGCAATACCGATCGGCCCCAGAATCTCTTCCAGAAACACCCAGGCCAGCAGCGCCACAAACAGCGGCTCAAGCGTCACGATGATGCTCGACAGCGTTGCCGGTGTCGTTTTCATGCCTGTGAAAAAGCACACATACCCGATGCAGGTTGGCACCACGCCCACATAGATCACCATCAGCCAGTGGCCGAAGTTGAGGGTTTCCAGCCCCTCGAACCCGCCAGTCAGCGCCACCACCGGTAACAGAATCAGCGCCGCCGTAAAGAAACAGATAAACGCCGTGGTGAACACCGGTGTACCGGCAGAGCTGTAGCGGCTGGTGAGCGTGAACCCGGTGTACACACAGGCGGCCAGTAACGCCACCAGAATGCCTGCGAGCCGGAGTGTACCGGTGGTGTCCATATCGCTGAGAACCAGCATGGCGGTGCCTGCAATGGCCGCGAACAACGACAGAACGGTTAAAAGGCTGGGCTTCTCTCCCAGCAGGGGCGCAGCCAGAATGGCCACCAGCACCGGAGGCAAACACAGCGCGATCAGGGTGGCAATGCCCGCACCGGTGAGGTCTACGGCCAGAAGGTAGCTGCCCTGGTAAAACGCCTGGAACAGACCAAGCGCCGCCAACGGAATCAGGGTCTTGCGCGTAAGGCTTCGCAGAGAACTGCCGGGCACGCTGGCGCCCGGATTGGCGCGCTCAAGGCGTGTCTGCTCCCGCCGCATCAGCAGCCAGAAAAAAGGCAAGGCCACGGCCAGTCTCAGGAAGCCCAACGTAATGGCCTGCAGCTCGGTACCGGTAAACAGAAATTTCGCAACAATGGCCGTGGTCGCCCATAGCAGGGCAGCCAGGGCGATCAACAGGGCGCCTTGGATCATTCAATAATCAACACAATCAGCTCTTTGGGACCGTGAACACCGTAGGCAAGGGTTTGCTCGATGTCGGCGGTTTTGGAAGGGCCAGAGATTAGCAGGGCATTGGTCGGCATGCCAGCGGCCCAGTTCTGGGCCTGCATGGCTTCGTGGAAGGTGGTATAGAGTTCCGAGGCCTTCAGCACGGCAATGTGCACCGGCGGCACCAGGCTCATAAGCCGGGGTTCGTCGTCGTTTGGCCACAGGATCAGCGAGCCGGTCTCGGCAATACCGCCGCGGGTGGAGGTGATGCTGGCGTCCACCTCGTTGAACAGATGGGCCTGCCAGCTTTCGATCGGCTCGTCGTAGATCAGAAGGTCCGGCAGGTCCTCACGACCGGCATTGCGAAGGGCCTGGCCGATTTCGTGCTGCTTTGGGATCAGCAGATTCCTGGCACCGCGGGTGGTCAGTACCTCGGCCAGTCTGTCCATCCACATGTCTTCGGTGCAGTGGTGAACTTCCCCATGCACAGATTCGATCATCTTCTCGAACCGTTCGATGCGTTCTGCGGTGGACCAGTCGTCCCGAACCAGAACCGAGAAGTCGCATTCCGGTACCGTCAGTTCGCCACCCGTCCGATTGCGCAAACGCTGAAGAATCGTTTCCCGGGAACTCATTGGCCACGCTCCTTCATCCGTTGGTGCAGGGTTTTGGCCGCCAGTTTGGGGGCCGTGCGGTAGTTGGTCCAGGCGCCCGCTTTCGAGGGTTGCAATGCCCTGAATTTTGTCGCGGCGCTGGTGCCAAAACGGTAAATGCCCGGGCTTGCGTGCATCCAGGCCCAGCCTTTCCAGATCAGTGCCTCTTTTGAGCTTCGCTTGGCGCCGTGGCCGCGGACCTTGGCCGGGTGCAGGCTGTCACCATCCACCGATTCCTGGCGAAGGCGAACCAACAGATCGGGAATGGGTATCTTCACCGGGCAGACTTCGCCACAGGCGCCGCACAGGCTGGAGGCGCTCGGCAGATGCCGGCCTTCGTCCAGGCCAATCAGATGCGGCATCAGGATTTTGCCGATGGGGCCCGGGTAGGTGGTGCCATAGGCGTGGCCGCCCACCCGCGTGTACACCGGGCAATGGTTCATGCAGGCGCCGCAGCGGATGCAGCGCAGGGTATCCAGCAACTCATCGTCCTGGTAGATCGACGAGCGGCCGTTATCCACCAGCACCAGATGAACTTCCTCCGGCCCGTCCAGCTCTTCGGCCTTGCGCGGGCCGGAAATCATATTGAAGTAAGTGGTGATGTGCTGGCCGGTGGCAGACCTTGTCAGCAGGGCGAGCATGGCAGAGACGTCCTCCATGCTCGGCACCACCTTCTCGATGCCGGTTACGGCGATGTGGCACTTTGGCACCGTCGTGGTCATCCGGCCGTTACCCTCGTTTTCCACCAGACAGAGCGTGCCGGTCTCTGCCACCGCGAAGTTCACGCCGGAAACGCCAACATCCGCGTTCATGAACTTTTCCCGCAGCTGCTGGCGGGCGCTGGCGGTGAGGTATTCCACATCGTTGGAGAGATCCGTGCCGGTTTTCTCGTGCATAAGCTCGGAGATCTCACCGGTATTCTTGTGAATCGCGGGCATGATGATGTGCGAGGGCGTCTCATCCGCCAACTGCACGATGTACTCGCCAAGATCCGATTCCAGGGCTTCAATGCCCTCTGCTTTCAGGTAATGGTTCAGCTCCATTTCCTCGGAGACCATGGATTTGCCCTTGATCACCGTCTTCGCATCCCGGGCCTTGCAGATATCCCTTACGATCCGGCAGGCTTCGTCGCCGTCCACGGCCCAGTGCACCTTGATGCCGTTTTCAGTCAGCTTTTTCTCAAGCTGCTCCAGCAAATCGGGCAGATTGGCCAGGGCCCGCAACCGAACATTGGCGCCCAGTTCCCGGAGGGTTTCCAGGTCCCAGCCCTCGAACGCCGTCTTGCGCTTGGACATCAATCCGTCCATGGCGCTGCGGAAGTTCTTGCGGATCTTGGGGTTGTGAATGGCCGCCTGAGCCCGCGGGTGAAACTCTTTTACGTCGATGTGATGGCCAGTGTGCTCGGCTGTCTCGCTCATGACTGCTGCCCCCCTTTGCCCCGGGTGCGCGACCACAGGAAACTGAGAATGTGCTGGCCTTCAACAGGCTTCTGGTTTTTCTCGGCGTACCCGGCAATGTTCATCAGGCAGCCGCAATCGGTGGTGACAAACTGTCGGGTGCCGGTCTCCACCAGTGCATCTATTTTCTCGCTCACCATGGCGCCGGAAATCTCCGGGTGGCGAACCGCAAAGGTACCGCCAAAGCCGCAGCATTCCTCCGGCCGAACCTGCTCCACGAGATTCACATTCTCCAACTGGCCTAATAGTTTCGGCCCCACCTCGGCCACGCCCATTTCACGGCGGGCGGAACAGGAGGTGTGCATGGCAACCGTGGTGGGCTCACCCAGGTCTTCCAGTTTGATATGGCAAACGTTCAGCAGAAAATCAGTCAGCTCCCAGACCCGGCCAGCAACCTCGGCGGCTTTGACTTCATCCGGGGTGTCCTTGAACAGATCCGGGTAGTGCTTGCGCATCATCCCGCCACAGGAGCCGGACGGCACCACAATGGGCCATTCGCCGGGAAACAGGTCGAGCTGGGCACGGGCTACCGATCGGGCCTGGTCATGGTAACCGGAGGTGTAGGCCGGCTGGCCGCAGCAAGTCTGGTCCTGTGGGAACAGCACCTCAATGCCTTCACGCTCCAGCAGCTCCACACCAGCAATGCCCGCATCCGGGTAGAACATGTCCACCAGACAGGTGCCGTAGAAATACACTTTTGAAGGTTTGGATGGATAAACCTTGATGGGATCAACCATGGGCCGACGCTCGTCATTTTTGAATTGTTATCCAGCAATAATAGGGTGGCGAGCGCGGTGTTGCCAGACGACTTTATGGGCAGCCGGAAATCGAAAATGGAGCGATGCAGGAAGGGAAGATGGGCAGCGGCAGCGCGCCACTGCCCGGGGTATTACTTGACGGTCAGGCGCGCGGCGTTCTTCTCGATAGTGCGCTCGCCAATGCCTTTCACGTTTGCCAGATCTGCAGTCACTGCAAACGGGCCATTGGCTTCGCGATAGGCAACGATGGCTTCAGCCTTGCTCTGGCCAATGCCGTTCAGGCTGGCGAGGGTGGCCACGTCGGCGGTGTTGATATTGATAGCGGCTTCCTGGGCGTAAGCAAAACCGGTAACCAGGCTGAACAGCAGAATGAGGGTTGCGAAAAGCGGAGTGCGCTTCATGGGTGTAAGCTCCTGAGGCTAATTTGCGTTTTTGGTTGTGTGCCAGGGCGCAAAGCAGCAGAAGCGAAATGTAAGAGGAGAGCAGAAATGTCTGTGGGGATGGGGAGTGCACGGACGGGACCACATTCCTTGTGATCCCCGATTCCGTGGCTGACCCCTGCCTGTTCCTTCAGGCGTGCGACTCATCCTGAGCGCGTCTTCCCTGTGGTCATCCCTGTAAGCCCTGATCCTTTGGGCAACTCCATATCCATGGAGTTTTCATCCTTGCGGCTTCGATCCTTGAAGCTCTCGTCCTTGGGCCAACATTCCTTGCTGGCTTGTCATCCCTGACACTGACCATTTTACTGTGGTTAGAATTCCTACCTATCGGAGAATCGCTCCGGGGGTTGTGCGATATGTCTTACAGATTTGTAAGCATTTCGGAGGCGAGCAAAATGAACCGGAGTTCAGTATTTGCGGGGCCTCCGAGGCAATTTATTGCCCGCCGCGGCCTCGCGGATTCGCTCCATCGTAATCTCCCGAACCGCCTTCTGGCTGGCACGAATATGGCGGGTCAGCCGATCGGCGGCCTCGCTGGCCATGCCGCTCCTCAAGGCCTCCAGAATGGCTGCATGCTCAACGTAGGTGGCATCCACCCGTTCCTCCCGGCTGAAGTCCAGGCGCCTCACAATCCGGAGCCGGTCAGTGATCTCCCGATGAATCCGCGTCATTTCCCGATTTCCTGCGGCGGCGACCAGATCGCAGTGAAAGCTTTCGTCCAGCATCCGGACCGTACTGCCCACCGCACGCTCCGAAGGATGATCGGGATTCCAGAGGGCGGTGAGTGTGCGCAATGCTTCCGGTTCCTCAGCCAGGCCACAGATCTTGTGCACGGCCGCCCGCTCGAGGGTGATGCGCAGGTCATAGAGCTCTTCCACCTGCCGGAAATCAAACGGTTTTACCTGCCAGCCACTGCGGAACAGCACCTCCACATGGCCCTCCCGCTGCAAGCGGTAAAGCGCCTCCCTGACGGGCGTCCGGCTCACATTCAGGCGGGTTCCGATATCTCCCTCGCTGAATCGGTCGCCTGGAAGTAGCCGGAACTCGAAGATGTCCTCTTTCAGGGCTTCATACACCCTGTCTGCCACGGACTCTTTTCTTCTTTGGTTTGCCATTGGCTCCGATTGTCCCCCGTCAGGCGCCAGATTTACCTGCCATGCTCAGGATCTGGAGGCGATATAGGCACGCCAGCCACCGAATTCCGTGACATCCTCTGCACCCTCAAAACCATAGCCTTCGCAGATAAAGCCGTTGACCCATCGGCCATCCGCCAGTTCAACGTTGCCAATACCAAGGGGCGCGGGAATCAGATCCACAAAGGAGCCGAAGGCGGAGGCGGGCATCTCCCAGACTTCCACAATGATCGCCTCCCCCTCGCCCGGGGCCGCGCGCTTAAGCCCGGGCTTCGGCGGTGTGGTGTTTGGCAGGGCGAACAGCCGGTAGTGGGCCGAGGTTGTGGTTTGCTCAAGCAGCACCGCATGGCGCTCACCGAGCTGCGTGTTCAGGGGCATGCCACTGAGGTGGGCGCCAACAACCGCCACCTTGATGGTGGGTGTGGAAATGGCGGCCCCGGGTGTCTCCTCGGGGCGCGCCCGGGCGGTAGCGCCCAACGGTGTGGGGTGTGAATTCAGCCACTGGCAGGCCAGATGTTGCAGCTCCGCATCTTTCCACGCGCCGCTGATCAGGGTAACGCCAAAAGGCAAGCCGTCATCCCGGAACCCCGCTGGCACAGCGAGGGCGCTCATGTCGGCCAGGTTAACGAAATTGGTATAGGTGCCCAGTTGGCTGTTCAGGGTCACCGGGTCTGCGTTCACCGCTTCGATGGTGGGTGCGGTCGGAGCCGTGGGTACCAGCAGGGCATCCACGTCGGCCAGCAGCTCATCGATCTGGCGAAGCAGTTCTTCTTTGCGGTACAGGGCCTTGAACGTATCGGTAGCGCTGAAGTTCGCGGCCTTGCTGATAATGCTTTTGACCACCGGATTCATCTCATCGCTGTGGCTGGCCATGAACGATTCCACGGCTGCATGGCGCTCTGCCACCCAGGGGCCTTCGTAGAGCAACGCGGCGAGTTCCAGCAAGGGGCTGAAGTCCATTGGAATCAGTTCCACATTCTGTTGACGCCACTGGCTGATAGCCGTGTTCCATGCCGCTTCCGACTGTTGATCGCCAAACCATTGGGGATGCTCGGGAATGGCGAGTCGTTTAATGGGTCCAGGTCGCCGAAGGGCGGCGCCATCAAGCGGTAAGGCGTCCGGGGATTTGCGCGAAAAAGCATCGCCGGCGTCGAATCCGGCCAGAGTATCCGACACCAGGCCGGCGTCGTTTACGGTGAGCGCAAAAATGGATACGCAGTCCAGCGAACGACAGGCCGGCACCACGCCTCGAATGCTGAACAGCCCTTTGGTTGGTTTGAGGCCCACCAGATTGTTCAGCCCGGCAGGCACGCGGCCGGAACCGGCGGTGTCGGTACCCAGGGCAAAAGGCACCAGCCCTCTCGCGACAACCGATGCTGAGCCGGAGCTGGAGCCTCCGCTGATAACTTCCGGTTTGAACGTGTTCGGGACTGCACCGTAAGGGGAGCGTGTGCCTACCAGACCGGTAGCAAACTGATCCAGATTGGTTTTGCCAATCACCACGGCACCCGCGGCCTTGAGTCTGGCCACGGTGTGGGCATCTTCCGCCGGCGTGTAGGCGAAGGCAGGGCAGGCTGCGGTTGTTTCAAACCCGGCCACATCAATGTTGTCTTTCGCCGCAAACGGAACGCCGTAGAGAGGCAGCGTGCTGATATCGCCACCAGCCTTCTCGAGCTGCTCATCCAGCTCAGACAGCGCTTTACCCAGCCCCTCCTGGTCCAGAATCGAGATCCACGCAGCATCGTTTGAATCCAGGCCGGTCAGCAACTCACCCAGCAGTAACCTGGGCGTAGCGCCCTCCTTATAAGCGTTCTGCCAGTCCTTGATGGTCCATCCGAGCATTGAAGGCATTCGTCTTCCTCATGTGCGTAATCAACTTGTATACATGAGGAATGGCAATGCCTGTGCCATTTACCGATTTTTATCGATAGTGACTGAAAAACATAAGGTTATGAGTTTTTTTGATGCACAGGACGATTCAGATCTGCCCGCATCAGGTGCGGGCGCACCAAAATCGCTCATGAATGCTGTGCTCTGGAGGCATGTTTAGTGGTGCTGGCCTGCGTAATCTGCCTTGTATACTAGATAACTAATTGTTTTTTAATGAGATGTGAGGGGTGTGGAACAGCAGATGCAGAGGCCCTGCTGCGTTTTAAGACGAACTGCATACCTAACTAAGAAAAGGACGCCTGAAATGACCATGAAAAAACACGTGAAACTTGGCCTCTCTGCACTCGCACTTTCCATCTCTTTTAATTCCATGGCGGCGGAAGATCCCATCAAAGTGGGTATCCTGCATTCGCTGTCCGGCACCATGGCCATCAGTGAAACCGTTCTGAAAGACACCGTTGAAATGCTGATCGAGCAACAGAACGCCAAAGGCGGTGTGCTCGGTCGTCAGATGGAAGCGGTTGTTGTAGACCCGGCTTCCAACTGGCCGCTGTTCGCTGAAAAAGCCCGTGAGCTGCTGGCCCAGGAAGAAGTGGACGTGATCTTCGGTAACTGGACCTCGGTTTCCCGTAAATCCGTACTGCCAGTGGTGGAAGAGCTGAACGGCCTTCTGTTCTACCCGGTTCAGTACGAGGGTGAGGAATCCTCCGAAAACGTTTTCTACACCGGTGCCGCGCCCAACCAGCAGGCGATCCCTGCGGTTAACTACCTGATGAACGAAATCGGCGTGGAGCGCTGGGTTCTGGCAGGTACCGACTACGTTTACCCGCGTACCACCAACAAGATCCTTGAGACCTATCTGATGGATATGGGTGTGGCCAAGGAAGACATCATGATCAACTACACCCCGTTTGGTCACTCCGACTGGCAGAACATTGTCTCTGACATCAAGCGCTTCGGTTCCGCTGGCAAGAAGACCGCCGTGGTCTCCACCATCAATGGTGACGCCAACGTGCCTTTCTACCGCGAGCTGGGCAACCAGGGTATCTCCGCCTCCGACATCCCGGTTGTTGCTTTCTCCGTGGGTGAGCAGGAGCTCTCCGGTATCGACACCGGCCCGCTGGTTGGCCACCTGGCTGCCTGGAACTACTTCATGAGCGTGGACAACGACGCCAACTACGACTTCATCGACCAGTGGATCGAGCACACCGGCAACGAGCAAGCCGTAACCAACGACCCGATGGAAGCCCACTACATCGGCTTCAACATGTACGTTGAAGCAGTGAAGAAGGCCGGCACCACAGACGTTGACGCAGTGAAAGACGCCATCATCGGTGTGACCGTGCCCAACCTCACCGGTGGCTACGCCGCCATGATGCCCAACCACCACATCACCAAGCCGGTGCTGATCGGCGAGATCCAGGATAACGGCCAGTTCTCCGTCGTCTGGGAAACCCCGTCGCTTGTAGCTGGCGACGCCTGGTCTGACTACCTGCCGGGTTCCCGCGACATGATTGCTGACTGGCGCAAGCCGTTGTTCTGCGGAACCTTCAATACCGCAACCGGCACCTGTGGCGCCTCTGCGGGCGAAATGGCCGCTGAAGCCGAGTAAGGCTCAGTTGGCATAGCACCATGGACAACCGGGGGGTGGCAAGCGCCGCTCCCGGCTGTTCCCCGCAACACGCTTGAAACAGACAGGACACTCTCATGAGCATCTTCCGATCGCTCACACTGCTGCTTATCGCCCTGTTTTCCCTGCTATCGCTGCCCGCAACGGCGCAGGAAGACGACCCTGGCAAGGCCCTGCTGATCAACCTGGCAGAAGCGCCGGCCAGCAAAGTGGAAGAGGCGGTGAACGCCATCGTCAGCAGCGGTGATGAAAGAGCCAGAGGCTGGCTCGAAGCCTATGGAAACAATCGCCTGAGCCGGATCAAAGATACCGGGCAGGTGGTACTGGTACTGAACAACCGGGGCAGGGACTGGGAAATTGCCGACCCGCTGACCGGAGAGAACATGGGTGAAATGTCCCGCCGCGAGCTGGACAGAGTCGCCATCAACAACCGCATACGGGGCCAGCTTGAAGGCATATTGGCCATGCTGGACCTGAATGCTAAAGATCCCGATGTGCGCGAAGCCTCCGCACAGGACATGATGGGCAAGGTGGACGCCTCCCTGGTGGAGCCGCTGGAAGCGCAGCTGGCCAAAGAAGAAAACGCCGCCGTACGCAACCGCATTGAAGAAGCCCTGGCCATCTACCGGGTGGGCGAGGGCAATCTTGAGGCCGTGGACGTGCTGGCCGGCAGCCTGCACCCGCGCGCCCGCGCCGCCCTGAACGAGGCCGTTCGCGGTGACAACGAGGCGCTGGCCCAACGGGCAGCCAAAGCCCTCGAAAGCATCGAACAGAAACTCAAACTGAACCGCGCCGCCGAGACCCTGTATTTCGGCCTGTCGCTCGGTTCTGTTCTGGTCCTCGCCGCCATCGGCCTGGCCATAACCTTCGGCGTGATGGGCGTGATCAACATGGCCCACGGCGAACTGATCATGCTGGGTGCCTACACCACCTGGGGCATGCAGCAACTCTTCCCCGGGCAACCTGGCCTGGCGCTGATTCTCTCGATTCCCGCCGGGTTCATGGTGGCGGCCACCGCCGGCATCATCATTGAGCGCAGCGTTATCCAGTACCTCAAAGGCCGCCCGCTGGAAACCCTGCTGGCAACCTTCGGTATCAGCCTGATCCTGCAGCAGCTGGTGCGCACGGTGATCTCGCCCCAGAACCGCACCGTGGTGACACCGGACTGGATGAGCGGCTCCCTGGTGATCAACGACGCGCTCTCGCTGACCCTGAACCGCCTGTATGTGCTGGCCTTCGCACTGATTGTCTTCGCCGGCCTGATGCTGATCATGCGCAAGACCCGCCTTGGCCTTGAAGTCCGTGCCGTTACCCAGAACCGCGCCATGGCCCGCTCCATGGGCATCCGCGCCACCCGTGTGGACATCATGACCTTTGCCCTCGGCTCCGGAGTGGCTGGTCTGGCCGGGGTGGCGCTGTCCCAGCTCACCAATGTGGGCCCGAACCTGGGCCAGAACTACATCATCGACTCGTTCATGGTGGTGGTGTTCGGTGGCGTGGGTAACCTCTGGGGCACCCTTATTGCCGGGCTTTCCCTGGGCACCATCAACCAGCTGCTCGAACCCTGGGCCGGTGCCGTACTCGCCAAGATCATCGTGCTGGTGTTCATCATCCTGTTTATCCAGAAACGGCCGAAGGGGCTCTTCCCCCAGAAAGGCCGGGCTGCGGAGGGCTAGGGTGTCCCGTCTAGCCAATTCTTTAATCCACTGCGAGGCGCACGCGCCTCGCCCTTCGGGAGCCTCTGAACGCCTTGATAGCCGCGTTGCAGCGCCTCGATTTGGAACCACCAAACCTTCGCCACTGCGCCTTGCTCTCAAGGCGTTCAGAGGCTCAGTGAATCAAATAATTAGCCAGAAGGGACACCAGTTATGTGGCTAACAAGACCCTTACAAGAGCGATCCACGCAAGTATTTCTGGGGGTGCTGTTTGTGGCCCTGGTGGTGGTGAGCTTCCTCCACGTGTTCATGCCCGAGGACAGCGCTCTGCATGTCAGCGCCTACACCGTGACGCTGCTGGGCAAGTACCTGTGCTATGCGCTGCTGGCAGTAGCGGTGGACCTGGTTTGGGGCTACCTCGGTATCCTCAGCCTGGGCCATGGCGCCTTCTTTGCCCTGGGCGGCTACGCCATGGGCATGTACCTGATGCGCCAGATTGGTGATCGCGGCGTGTATGGCGATCCCATCCTGCCGGACTTCATGGTGTTCCTGAACTGGCAGGAGCTGCCCTGGTTCTGGCACGGGTTCGACATGGCCTGGTTCGCCTTCATCATGGTGCTGCTGGCGCCGGGCCTGCTGGCCCTGGTGTTTGGCTTCCTGGCCTTCCGCTCGCGGGTGACCGGCGTATACCTCTCCATCATCACCCAGGCGCTGACCTTTGCCCTGATGCTGGCCTTCTTCCGTAACGAGATGGGCTTTGGTGGCAACAACGGCCTCACCGACTTCAAGGATATCCTCGGCTTCAACCTGCGCACCGATGCGACGCGTCTCGGACTGTTCATTGCCACCGGCATCGCGTTGGCCATTGGCTACGTGATCTGCCGGGGCATAGTGACCAGCAAGCTGGGCCGGGTGAGCGTGGCCTGCCGGGATGCCGAGGCACGCACCCGCTTCCTGGGTTACCGGGTGGAGCGGGTTCAGCTGTTCGTGTTCGTGGTGTCCGCCATGCTGGCGGGCGTGGCCGGCGCGCTGTACGTGCCCCAGGTGGGCATTATCAACCCGAGCGAATTCTCGCCCCTGTTCTCCATCGAGATCGTGGTGTGGGTGGCCCTGGGCGGACGTGCAACCCTCTACGGTGCGGTCATCGGGGCCATCCTGGTGAACTACGCCAAAACCGTGTTCACCGGCATCATGCCGGACGCCTGGCTGTTCGCCCTCGGCGGCCTGTTTGTGCTGGTTACCGTGTTCCTGCCCAAGGGCATTGCCGGGTTGTTGCAGAAACGCCGCAAAGCCAACGCCGATGACGATACACCCGCAGGCCAGGAGGCAACCGCATGAGCATTTTCAAGGAACTGGCTGACCGGGAGCACGTGTTCGAGTTTCTCACTCAGGTGCAATCGCCGGTGGACGTGCGGCACGGCCCCATCCTCTACATGGAAGATGTGAGCGTGAGCTTTGATGGCTTCAAGGCCATCAACAACCTCAACCTTACCATCGACGACGGCGAGCTCCGTTGCATCATCGGGCCCAATGGCGCCGGTAAGACCACCATGATGGACATCATCACCGGTAAAACCCGGCCGGACACCGGCTCGGTATGGTTCGGCAGCCGCCACAACCTGCTCACCATGAACGAGCCGGACATCGCCTCCCTGGGCATCGGCCGCAAGTTCCAGAAACCCACGGTATTCGAAGCCCTCACCGTGTTCGAAAACCTGGAACTGGCCATGGCGGCGGACAAGCGCGTGTTTCCCACGCTGACCGCCGTGATGAAAGCCGAATACCGGGACCGCATCGACGAAGTGCTGGAAATGATCGGCCTGGAATCCCTCCGCGACCGCCTCGCCGGCATTCTCTCCCACGGCCAGAAACAGTGGCTGGAAATCGGCATGTTGCTGATGCAGAAGCCGCGCCTGCTGCTGGTGGACGAGCCGGTCGCCGGCATGACCGAACAGGAGATGGAGCGCACCGCCGAACTGCTCACCAGCCTGGCCGGCAAACAGTCGGTTGTGGTGGTGGAACACGACATGGGCTTTGTGCGCTCCATTGCCCGCAAGGTGACCGTGCTGCACCAGGGCAGTGTGCTGGCGGAAGGCAGCATGGACCAGGTCTCCAACGATCCGGAAGTGATCAAGGTGTATCTCGGGGAGGAGGCGTAATGCTGAAGATTGAAAAGCTCAACCAGTTTTACGGTGAAAGCCACACCCTCTGGGATCTGGACCTGGACGTGCCCCAGGGCCAGTGCACCTGCGTGATGGGCCGCAACGGCGTGGGCAAGACCACGCTGATGAAATGCATCATGGGCGAGGAAACCACCAAGAGCGGCAGCATTGAATTTGCCGGCGATGTGGAACTCACCAAAAAGAAAGTCGAAGACCGCTCCCGCCTGGGCATCGGCTACGTGCCCCAGGGCCGCCAGATTTTTCCGCTGCTGACCGTGGAAGAAAACCTGCGCACCGGCCTGGCCGTTCGCAAGGACGGCAGCAAGAAAATCCCCGAGCGGGTGTACGAGCTGTTCCCGGTGCTGAAGGAAATGAAGCATCGCCGCGGTGGCGACCTCTCCGGTGGCCAGCAACAACAGCTGGCCATTGGCCGGGCCCTTGTGATCGAACCGCGCCTACTGATCCTGGACGAACCCGGGGAGGGCATCCAGCCCAACATCGTGGCCCAGATTGGCGAGGTGATTCGCAAGCTGATCGAGGAGGACGGCCTCACCGTGCTGCTGGTGGAGCAGAAGCTGCCCTTCGCCCGCAAATACGCCGACCGCTTCGCCATCCTCGACCGGGGTCGCCGGGTGGCGGACGGCGAAATTGCCGGGCTGACCGATGAACTGATCAAGAAGCACCTGACCGTATGACCGCCTATCAGCCCATTACCGCCCACGCCTCCGGCCATCGTTTTGATGGCGAACGGCGCTGGGCCGCGGCCCTGGATCTGGGGTTCGAGGCCCGTAGCGAAGGTGATCCAGTGCCCGTAACCCGTCTGGTACGCCGCCGGCACATCGGCCCCCTGCGGGTGCAGCGCCCCTTCTACCCGGAAGGCAAAACCGGCTGCTGCCATGTGTACCTGCTGCACCCACCGGGCGGTCTGGTGAGTGGCGACGAACTGCGCATCGAAGCTTCGGTGGCGGAAGGTGGCCACGCACTGCTCACCACCCCGGCTGCCGCCAAACTCTACAAAGCCGACAGTCATGGCGTGGCCTGGGGCCAGCACACGAGATTGCAGGTGGCCAAAGACGCCATCCTCGAATACCTGCCCCAGGAAACCATCGCCTTCGACGGCTCCCGGGGCGAACAGACCACCACCATCGAACTGGGAAGCGGCGCCCGGACCCTGGGCTGGGAAGTGCTCGCCCTGGGCCGCCCGGCCAGCAAGCTGCCGTTTGCTTCCGGGGTGCTGGAACAACGCTTTCACCTGAGCCTGGACGGCAGGCCCCTGTGGCTGGAACGCCAGCTTCTGGACCCCACCCACCGGCGCTTTACCGGCCACTGGGGGCAGGGCGGCGCCACCGTGCAGGCCACCCTCTGGGCGGTTGGCCTGGACGATGAGGCTGCTGCCATTGAATTGCTGAGAGAACAACTGCCGGACAACAACCGCTGGGCCGTCACCCGGCGCCGTGGGGTGGTGCTGTTGCGCTACCTGGGCACCGAGCGTAACGAAGCCTGGGCCCTGTGCGAGCAGGCCTGGCACCTGTTGCGACCCATGCTCGCGAATGTGCCGGCGCACACACCCAGAATCTGGCTTACCTGACGGCATTGGCCGCAACAGAGAGAGAACGGAGTCACCATGGAACTCACCCCAAGAGACAAAGACAAGCTGCTGCTGTTCACCGCCGCACTGCTGGCGGAACGCCGCAAGGCCAAGGGCCTGAAGCTGAACTACCCGGAAGCCGTGGCCCTGATCAGCGCCGAAATCATGGAAGGGGCCCGGGAAGGCCGCACGGTGGCTGAACTGATGAGCGCCGGCACGGAAATCCTCACCCGTGACGACGTGATGGACGGCGTGGCCGACATGGTGCACGAGGTGCAGGTGGAAGCCACCTTCCCGGACGGCACCAAGCTCGTCACCGTTCACAACCCGATTGTGTAAGGAGACCGACATGACCCCCGGTGAATACCAGATCCAGGACGGCGACATTGAGCTTTGCGCCGGCCGCGAACGCATCGAACTCGACGTATCCAACACGGGCGACCGCCCGGTGCAGATCGGCTCCCACTACCACTTCGCCGAGGCCAACCCGGCGCTGGATTTCGACCGCGCCAAAGCCCGTGGCTACCGCCTCGACGTGGCCGCCGGCACCGCGATCCGCTTCGAGCCCGGCCAGACCCGCTCGGTCACCCTGATTCCGTTTGCAGGCAACCGGGAAATCTACGGCTTCCGCCAGGAAGTGATGGGCAAGCTGGAGGGCAAGGCATGAAAATTTCCAGACAGGCGTACGCCGACATGTACGGCCCCACCGTGGGCGACCGGGTTCGCCTGGGCGATACCGAGCTGTGGATCCAGGTGGAAAAAGACCACACCCATTACGGCGACGAAGTAAAATTCGGCGGCGGTAAAGTCATCCGTGACGGCATGGGCCAGAGCCAGCGCTGCGATGACGCCGTGATGGACACCGTGATCACCAACGCCCTCATCCTCGACTGGTGGGGCATCGTGAAGGCCGACGTGGGCATCCAGAAAGGCCGCATCGCCGCCATCGGCAAGGCCGGCAACCCGGACACCCAGCCAGACGTGACCATCGTTATCGGCCCGGGCACGGAAATCATCGCCGGGGAAGGCAAGATCCTTACCGCTGGCGGCATCGACCCCCACATTCACTTCATCTGCCCCCAGCAGGTGGAAGAAGCCCTGATGAGCGGCATCACCACCATGCTTGGCGGCGGCACCGGCCCGGCTACCGGCACCAACGCCACCACCTGTACCCCGGGCCCCTGGCACATCGGCAAGATGCTCCAGGCCGTGGACAGCCTGCCCATGAACATCGGCTTCCTGGGCAAGGGCAACGCCAGCCTGCCGGAAGCCCTGGAATTGCAGGTAAAAGCCGGCGTGATCGGCCTCAAACTGCACGAAGACTGGGGCACCACCCCGGCCAGCATCGACAACTGCCTCACCGTGGCGGACCAGTTCGATGTGCAGGTGGCCATCCACACCGACACCCTGAACGAATCCGGGTTTGTGGAAGACACCCTGGCCGCCTTCAAGGGCCGCTGCATCCATACCTTCCACACCGAAGGCGCGGGCGGCGGGCACGCCCCGGACATCATCACCGCGTGCTCCAAGGATTACGTGCTGCCGTCGTCCACCAACCCGACGCGGCCCTACACCGTGAACACCATCGACGAACACCTGGACATGCTGATGGTGTGCCACCACCTGGACCCGAACATCCCGGAAGACGTGGCCTTTGCCGATTCCCGCATCCGCCGGGAAACCATTGCGGCGGAAGACATCCTGCACGACATGGGCGTGATCTCCATGATCTCCTCCGACTCCCAGGCCATGGGCCGGGTAGGCGAGGTGATCTGCCGCACCTGGCAAACCGCCCACAAGATGAAAGTGCAGCGCGGCCTGCTGCCGGAAGACGAAGAGCTGGGCGCCGACAACTTTCGCGCCAAACGCTACATCGCCAAGTACACCATCAACTCCGCCATCACCCACGGCATCGCCCACGAAGTGGGTTCCGTGGAAGTAGGCAAGCTGGCGGACCTGGTGCTCTGGAGCCCGGCGTTCTTCGGCGTGAAGCCCGCCTGCATCATCAAGGGCGGCATGATCGCGGCGGCGCCCATGGGTGATCCGAACGCCTCCATCCCCACGCCCCAGCCCGTGCACTACCGGCCCATGTTCGGCGCCTTCGGCAAGGCCGCCAGTGCCACCCGCCTGACCTTTGTCAGTCAGGCCGCGCTGGATGCCGATATTGGCAAGGAGCTGGGCCTGGACAGCCCGCTGTCCGCCTGCAAGGGCGTGCGGGAAGTGCGCAAGGGCGACATGAAACTGAACGACGCGTGCCCACACCTCACCGTAGACCCGCAAACCTACGAAGTACACGCAGACGGCGAGCTGCTCACCTGTGAGCCCGCCACCGAACTGCCCCTGGCCCAGCGCTACCATCTGTTCTGAGCCGGGCACTGGAGAAAGATTATGTTGGAACTGACAAAACGACTGAGTGAACAGGAAGCTGCCGGGATCGAGAGCTCCGAGATTCTCGACAACCTGATCCTGCCCTACGAACTGCGCATCCGTGGCCGCCTGCGAGCCACCACCGAAACCAGGGTGGATGTTGGCCTGTTCCTCGACCGCGGCCCCGTGCTGCGAGACGGCGATCTGCTGCAGGCCAGAACCGGCGAGATCGTCCGCATCCGTGCAGCGGAAGAGCAGGTGGTGACCGCCCGCATCGAAAGTGGCCAGCCCCTGGCGCGGCTGTGCTATCACCTGGGCAACCGCCACGTGACCCTGGCTATTGGCATGGACGACAAGGGCGCCTATGTACGCATCACTCCGGACCACGTGCTGGAAGAACTGGCGGAACGCCTGGGCGCCACGCTGATTCACCACACCGCCCCGTTTGACCCGGAACCCGGTGCCTACACCCAGGCCGGGTACTCTCACGGAAACGGTCACAGCCACGGCCATTCCCACGGGCACAGCCACTCACACGATCACGACCACGGGCACAGCCATGGCCACAGCCACAAGCACACCCACTGAGGCCGGCGCGGCCCCGGCTGGCGATCTGGCCCTGCTGGGCCTGATGCAGCTGGTAAGCCCGGCACTGCCCATAGGCGCTTTTGCCTGGTCCCAGGGCCTGGAAAGCGCCTTCGAACTGGGCTGGGTGAACAACGAAGCCGAACTGGCCGAGTGGATTGAAGGCGTGCTGGAAGATGGCCTGAGCCGCTGTGAACTGCCCCTGCTGGTGCGTTTGCAGACCGCCTGGGCGGAAAACGATGCCGACACGCTGGCCCACTGGAACGATTGGCTGCACGCCACCCGGGAAACCGCTGAACTGAGCGACGAAGACACCCGCCTGGGCGGTGCCCTGGTCACCCTGCTGCGTAATCTGGACCTGCTGCCGGAGCAAAGCCTGATTCCGGAGGAGCCGGGCTACATCACCATGTTCGCCTGGGCCGCCCACAAACGGTTTGTGCCCGTGCGCCAGACGCTGCTCGGTTTTGCCTGGGCCTGGCTGGAAAACCAGCTCGCTGTTGCCTGCAAGGCCTTGCCCCTGGGGCACACCGCCGCGCAACGCATCATCGAACAGCTGCGCCCGCAATTGGTGGCGGCGGTAGACACTGCCCTGGAACGAAACGATCACGAACTCGGGCCCATCCTGCCGGGACTGGCGCTCGGAAGTGCCTTACACGAAACACAGTATTCACGGCTTTTCAGAAGCTGAATAACAATTGAGGAGATCTGCCATGACACATTGTCTGAGAGTTGGAGTCGGCGGCCCGGTTGGCTCCGGTAAAACCGCGCTGCTGCGCCAGCTGTGCAAAGCCCTGCGGGACCACTACGACATCGCCGTGGTGACCAACGACATCTACACCCGGGAAGACGCCGACTTCCTCCTGCGCCATGAAGCCCTGGCCGCAGACCGCATCCTCGGCGTGGAAACCGGCGGCTGCCCGCACACCGCCATCCGTGAAGACGCCTCCATGAACCTGGCGGCCATCGACGACCTCCAGCGCCGCCACCCGGATCTGGAACTGGTACTGGTGGAATCCGGCGGCGACAACCTTTCCGCCACCTTCAGCCCGGAACTGAGCGACCTCACCCTGTACGTCATCGACGTCTCCGCCGGCGACAAGATCCCCCGCAAAGGCGGCCCCGGCATCACCAAATCCGACCTGCTGATCATCAACAAGATCGACATCGCCGACCAGGTGCACGCCTCCCTGGACGTAATGGAACGGGACAGCAAGAAAATGCGCGGCGAACGCCCCTTCGTGTTCACCAACCTCTACGACGGGGTAGGGCTGGAGACCATCATCAGCTTCATTCTGGAGCGGGGCATGCTGCCGGAGCGTCGTCCTGAAAAACTGGCGGAACCCGCCTGAGCCAACCGACTTCGAACGACTTGAGAACCATCAGGAGAAAACCATGAAATTCACAGCCAAACTCCTCACCGCCGCTGCGCTACTCACGGCTTCTGCCACCGCCATGGCCCACTCCGGCCACGCCGAAGGCGGTTTCACCAGCGGTTTGCTGCACCCCATGCTGGGCCTGGACCACCTGCTGGCCATGGCCGCCATCGGCTTCTGGAGCGTGCGCCAGAGCAATACCATGAAAAACGCCACCCCCGCCTTCGTGATCGGCGGCATGATCCTCGGCGCCACTCTCGCCTGGGGCGGCCTCAGCCTGCCGGGCGTGGAAGCCGGGATTACCTTTTCCGTACTGGTCGCCGGCATCCTGATTGCCACACTGGCGAAACTGCCCACGGCTGTGGGTGGCACTCTGGTTGGTGCGTTTATGTTGTTCCATGGCTTTGCACATGGTGCTGAAATGCCCGCGGGCGCGACTCTCGCCGCTTACCTGGCTGGCTTCTCCATCGCTACGCTGGCGATCACCCTAGTTGGCCGTGGATTGGGTAGCTTGATGCTGAAGGCGGATAGCCGGTTTAGCCGTGGGGTTGGTGGTGTGCTGGCGGTTGCGGGGGCGTATTTGGCGGCTGCCTGATACGTACTTCAAAACCATCAATAAGCAGACAAGAAAGCCGCCCGGGAAACCGGGCGGCTTTTGTTGTATTTGGTTTACTAAAATTTACGTCGCACGGGTAGGAAGTTTCCTAAGGATTAGGCTAGTGTGTAGTTATAAGAAACGGATAGACACCGCTGTTAAGGATGACGGATGGACTACAACCAGATATTGCACACCCTCCAGAACAACATTCCGGCCCAGATTTGGTATCTGATTCCGTTCTTCCTCGTTGCGGTAGTCATCAAATCGGCTTGGTTCAAAGGAAAGGCTGGGGAGGCAGTTGTTAACCTTTCAGCCAAACTCTTTCTCGATAAAGCCCGTTACCACCTCATCAAGAACGTTACCCTGCCCACGGAAGACGGCACCACCCAGATCGACCACATCATTGTCTCCCGGTACGGCGTGTTCGTGGTGGAAACCAAGAACATGAAAGGCTGGATCTTCGGTAACGCCAAACAGCGGTATTGGACGCAGAAGATCTTCAAGTACTCGCAGAAATTTCAGAACCCGCTGCACCAGAACTACAAACACGTTAAGACACTGCAAAGCCTCTTGGACCTGACTGATGAGCAGGTGTTTTCGGTGGTGGTCTTTGTGGGGGATTCCACATTCAAAACGCCTATGCCGGAGAACGTGACCCACGGTGGTGGGTATGTCCGCTTTATCAAAGCCCAAACTGAGCAGCGGCTGTCGGATGCTGAAGTTCAGAAGGTAATCGAAGCCATTGAATCCGGGCGGCTGGTGGCTACGTTCAAAAATCACCGGAAGCACGTGGCGCATGTGAAGGAGGTCGTGGCTAAGAAAAACAGTGAGCCACGGTGCCCGAAGTGCCAGGGTGAGATGGTAAAGCGCACGGTGAAGCGCGGAGAGAATATTGGGAAGGAGTTTTTTGGTTGTAAGGCATTTCCCAAGTGCCGGGGGATGGTTGGTGCTTCGTTATTGCAATAACGAAGCTGTCAAATGATTACGGCGCGAACAGAGTGTTATTGCATCGTAGAGGATTGATTTTAATGGCTTAACTGGCTCAATATGAGTTTGTGGTCCTGAGCTTTAATTGATGCTCAAATGATTGCAATAACGAAGCGCGCTATCAAATCACTGTTAAATATGCGTTCGGTTTTTAGGAGGTAGAGTGAGCAAGGAAGAAATAAAGCAGGTTGTGAAAGATCGGCAGGTGCCCTTTTTGGTTCATTTCACGCAACTGGCAAATCTGCCCAGCATTCTGGAAAATGGCTTGTTATGTCGAGATGCCATCCCTGAAGATGTCGCAATCAATGATGAAATGCGTCTTGACGGTCGGCGAAATACCATCTCTCTATCAATTGGATTTCCTAACCATCGAATGTTCTATAAGTATAGGCAAGAGAATCAAGTGCCTTGGTGTGTGTTGGCGCTTAAGCCATCAGTGCTATGGGATCTTGAATGTTTATTCTGTAAACACAATGCCGCAGACGGCAGGATCTCTGGTCTTTCGGATGCCGATCTCTCTTCAGCATCGGCCTTAAGAGAAATGTTTGATGAGATCCCATCTCTGGATTCGCGAGAAGAGCAAAGACTTAAAATATTCGACCCAACGGACCCACAAGCCGAAGTGTTGGTAAACCAATCAATACCAACCGACTACATCGGTGGAATAGTATTTCCTGATCGGCCATCTAAAGATCAGTATCAGCATCTATCAGAACGGTTAAAGCTTGTCGAGCATAGCAGAAATAAAGGTTTCTTTGCTGCTCGGGGCTATGTGAGACGTTAATTATGGCAACTAGGCCCTTGTTTATCCCAAAAAAAGGCGAAGTTGGAGTAATTGAGAAGCTGATAGAGTTTAAGTGGTTTCCTGGAATGGCCGCGTCTCAAAAGAAGAAATCTATAGCCTCTCTACATGAATCCGCAAAATACTTGGGCTATGAACGCCTATTGGAGGTATCAAGCAAGTCTGAAGATCCGCTCGGGATAGAATTAAGCGCGTTCAATTTGACTATAACCACGAAGAAAAATAATAAAACATTCAGCGTGGAGTCGGCATTCCAAGCAAGTAAAGTTTTTGAACGAGGTGGCCCCTACAAGGACATATTTTTAAAAGAGTCGTTGGAAGCAAAGCGTGATGTAAGGCTCAAGGAGTCGGGAAATCTTGTGGGATTCAGTTTTTTTGGTGAAAAATTTCCAATAGTGCCGAGAACATACTTTTATGATTGGATATATATCAACGCACTAGTTCAAAATCGCGATTTGTGCGATTCGGTTTTAGAATTTGACGCATTTTCAGATATTGAATTTAATCCGAAAAAGTCCATAAATTGCCAAGCTCATGCAGTAGCACTATTCATTAGCCTGAAAAAGAACGACGTTTTGGGAAAAGCTTTGTCGTCATCTGACGATTTCTTGTCGATTTGCGAGCAACATTATGCGGAACAACGTAGAAATATTTCGGTGCAGGATCGCATGATTTAACAACACGCGGCAGTCGGACGCCCTTGTCTACGCTTCGCTTCGTCAAGGTCGCTGGTGCGCTTTGCGTTAGCACTCATAAAAACAAGAGGTAAGAATGAAGGAAAAGTTAAAGGTTCATGCTTTTGGGGTGAAAGCTTTTGATGGAAGCGGGGCTCTCGAAGATCTATTAGCTCAGATAAAAAACGATTCGCTGCCGGCAAGAGTGAGGACAGTAGGATATGCCGATATTAGGGTTGAAGACGTGCGAAAGGTCAATGGGCTTTGGTTCTTTGATTTTGGCAAATTTCGTGAGCAGCATGGGCCTGGGAAAGCTTCCAAAGCGACGCCGGTAAAGGGCTTTACCTTCAGCAATGGGGAAGTTTTCTGTGAGGAAACAGCGTGCGTCTACATTCCCAAAACCAAACATCTTATTGTTCAGTATAACCATCACGGTGCTCGTGTAGGGAAGATTCAAGAATACCTCAATAATTACGACCCCAATAATTCATACACATTCGAACTTCTCCCTAAATATGACCAAACAGTTGAGCGTAAATTTAGAAATCGTGCTGCTACGAAAAAAATAATCTTTGAAATCGACCCTCGTTTTCTTTCCCAAGCAGATAAAGTTGCAGGAACCGCCCTCACTCAAGCTCTCGAGTTGGGCAATCAGTCCCAAGGTGAAAAGGTTGAATTAACGATTTCAGCAGGAAAGCCTAAGAGTAATTACCTGAGCAAATTCATTGATAAGACCGCAGATACGCTGAAAACCAAAGCTGGTCAAAACCCCGACGGAATAACAAAATTGAGAGTGGGGGTTCTTGAGAACCTAGATAGTCGTATGGAAGTGTTGGACCTTATTGCTCAAAGGCTCATTCATCAATTCGATGATATTCCAATAGGCAGTGATCTTCGCTTCCCAAGGAAAGAGCGGTATAAAGCGTTACACCGCGCATATAAGGGCTGGAAAAACATTCTAAAATGATGAAATCCATATATCTTGAAAAGTTGGCACCTTACATCCTCGCTGTAGCAGGTGGGGTTTGCTGGTGGAGGTTCGATCTAGCTTTGCCAAGCGAAAATGCGATTTTGAGCTCTTCTTTAACACTGGGCGCAATATTGACTGGCTTCCTTGCAACGGCGAAAGCCATCGTTATGACTTTGAACTCACCAATAATGCAAAAGATCCGTGAAACATCGTATTTGAGCGATATGGTTTCTTACCTAAGTCAAGCTATTTGGCTTAGTTTCGGATTTTGCATTGTTTCTTTGATTGGCTTTTTTGTTCCCAAGCAAGAAGTTTGGTATGGCTTGGCCTGGATAGGCCTGGGTTTGGCCAGTGCAGGCGCATTCATTCGCGTTACAAACATTATGCTTAAAATTATTAACCATCCACCCCAATAGGTGCTAATAAGCGCATCAACGGGACCGATTTGTTCCGCTAGTCGCTCCACAAACCGGCCCGTTATGCATGGCGTCAAGGCGAATTGCATGGAAGCGAGGAAGTATTCTTGAAAACCAATTACGTACTGATTGATTTCGAAAACGTTCAGCCAAAAAATCTCGAGCTACTCAAGGGGCACGGTTTTAAAGTTATCGTTTTTGTTGGCTCGAAACAGGTAAAGATCTCATTCGATTTGGCTTGCGCCATGCAGTCTCTTGGCGCTGACGCAGAGTATGTGAAAATAGAGGGCAATGGACCGAATGCGCTGGATTTTCATATTGCCTTCTACATGGGAAACATCGCGGCCAGGGACCCAGATTGCTACTTTCATATAATTTCAAAAGATACTGGCTTCGATCCGCTGATTAAGCACCTTAAGGCCAAGCGCATCTATGCCCAGAGAGAAAAGGATATTTCCGAGATTCCCCTACTCAAAATCTCAAACTCCAAGTCAATGGCAGAGCGAATCGACGCAATTGTTGAGTTTCTCAAGGTCCGTGGCGCTGCCAAGCCAAGAGCGGTGAAAACACTGTCCAACTCGATTAATTCATTGTTCATGAAGAAGCTTGAAGAGGACGAGTTGGGAAAAATCATGGACGAATTGATCCGGCAAAAAATTGTCGTAACTAACGGCTCGAAGGTGACTTACCAGTTACCAGGAAAGCCTTAACGAACCAAGTAAGCCGGGCGCCCTTGATGGGTCGCCGGTTCGTTCCACGTTAGGGTTCAAAATTTCTTTAAATTTACTGTTCAGGTGTGGAGTGCGTGGCCTGACTTTATTATCCCCAATCTGGATCTGTTTCGGAGTACAAAACTTTGGACCCAGTTAGTTTGGTGTTTTCCGCTTACCTGAATACTGTGCAGTCGACGGTATCGAATCATTTCAATGAAACCAGAAATCTTGAGGTTCGTTCCGTCGTTGTCGAATACGAGGGTGTTCCTGTCTCATACCAGCACCAACTATGGCGAGTGCGTCCGGAAAGTGTCTGTGCAAACTACCAACAAAACATTAGCCAGTTTTCCGAGTGTACCGTTAAGGCTTCTCGGCTGTTCAATGCGTTGTGTTCGGAATTGAAGCAGTCGTCAGCAGGCGACTGGGGGCAGGTGAAAATCCAGAATATGTACTGCAATGCTGCTGTGTCGTTCAAGCCCACAGTTGCCAGTATCGGCTCCGCAGAAATGCTCTCCAGCTTGGAAGATGCCCGACAGGCCTGCAATGCGGCGACGGTTTCGGCCATGGGTAATAGCGATCCCAGGTTAGCGCGAGAGCGGGATAAGGCTTGTGAGGTTTATCGGGAGTTGAAGGCAAAGCCTAAATCCAGTGACAGTAAAGTCACGCCACAATAAGAGGAAACAAAATGCGAAAAAGGAACGCAGTAGCCCTTACGGCTGTTCTGGCTATGACAACCACTCCGCTGTTTGCGGAAAAAACTCAATCGGGTATCGGCAAAAGTAATTTTTCATACAGTACCGTCGGCGGGTACCTGGGCCGGGTAACGCCGGATGAGGAAATCGTTTTTCTGAATGAGGTTTACGAGGACTTCGGTGCAGCCGGCATCAATGGTGCGGTCCAGTTGGCTGATAACCTTGCGATCGGGGCTTCAGCGGATATTTTCACCAACGAAGGCAATCGCACCGAAATCACCAACTCCTCAATTAGCTTAAACCTGTTTGTACCTATTCCCATTGGGGATCGTGTAGACCTTATTCCCCGCGTTGGCTATGTGGGCAACGAGGTCGAAGCTTGTGCGGATAACATTTGTGCCACCGAAGACGACAGCGCACTATCGTACGGCCTGTTTGCCCGTATTTGGGTTGTGCCGGGCACCCTGGAGATCAGCGGTGGTTTCTCAGATTCCGATGAGGAGAACTCTGACAGCACGACTTCAATAGGTGCGGCACTCTGGTTTAGGGAACATCACAGTATTGAGTTGAATGTGGACCAAAATGAGAGCTTTGATGCTGTAACGGTGGGATACCGCTATACCCTGTGATCTCGATAAGCTCTACAAAACCGGGACTGCAGAGAACGGATTCTTTGCTTCAAAAGCAAGGATGAACGGATGATGAAACAGACCAGGGTGATTTTGCCCGGTTTTGTAGAGAAAGCGGAGCCCCCATTGATCAAACCCAGTTGTTACAGTTGCCGAAAAAAGTTTGAGCCACCTGAGCTCAGAGTCTCTTACTCGAAAAACTACTGTGAGCGCTGCGGTGTCGGGCTGTTTGGTGAGGATTATTTCAGTTTCGACGCGAAGCCCGCCCCAACGATTCGGAAGAACCTGGCTGTTCATTTTGCAGTGCTTTCTCTCGGGGCTGCTGGCCTGTTTTTATGGCTTTTGGCAGGCCAGTCGTGACCGCTCGGAATCCGGCGCAGGTTTATTGTCCCACTTTCCAGCTGTCCTGATTCTTGATCCCGTTTTCGTTCGAGAATAACCCTAGGTGCCGAGGAGGGGCGATTTGCAGCCCAAATCTAAAGATAAATCTACAGCTCTTACTTCCAATCTGCGTGATTTTAGCCCGAAGAAAACCGGGACAGATTTATTTTCGCGGCTAATGTAGAGTTTCGATGTTCGACCGACCCGTCTTAGGAACGCCATTGATAAGCCCGGTAGTCCGCTTTGGGAAGGATGCTACAAGATCAGCCCGATCGATAATGAGCACTAACTGAGGTTGAAAACCGTGTTGGTATCAGGGTTGAAATTCGTAAGCCCGGAAGGCCGGCATTTAAAAAAATAGATCGGTCTAGGTTTTTTTGGTTCGGCAAGTTCAGCACTCGGGAGTTGTTAAATCAATTATTTTTAATGATAAGCGGTGGCGGGCCAGCAAATCCTCTTGGCCACTTCGTTGATTGGAGACTGATGCCAAGTATCAGGCCTAAGTGAGTCTTAGGAGAGAGGGAAAGAACGCTGAAGAGGGAGCGATCCCGAGAAAATCTGTCGGGATCGCAAGTGGCTCAGAAACTTTTTAGGAATCCCAGCGAAGGTTCTGGCTTATATCAGAAATCAGAAACAGCGTTGTTGGCAGCACTTTGTTTCTTCTTGATTTCATTAGCGTATTCAACTTTGGAAATAAGCGTTGCGCTGCATACGGGGCTACCGCCTTCCTGGCAACGCATGTCAATCCAGCCAGAATGCTTGTCCCAGTACCAAACGTTGGTTTGAGCGGCATATCTGCTGTTTGAGGTCACATAGGACGCATTAGACGGATGGACGTTTCCGTTATCCGGCTGAAGGCCCTTACCGAAAGTCGAATCCAGCGCCTGAAGAAGCGCGTCTCCATTATCGAAGTCAGCGGTTTCCAGTACGACACTGTGAAGTTTGTCGTCTAAATAGCGGTAGTGAATGGCCGACAAGCTAGCGCGTCCAATAGAGTTGTCACTATTATTTACTTTATAGATATCAAAAGTATCGACAGTCCCCACCTTCACCATGTTGTCGGTCGGCGCATCGCCCCACTTGAGCTCTCGGAAGCCAAGAAGCTTTTTCTTCTTACCGCCAGGGTTGAGTGGCTTGCCAGAGGAAGTTGCCCGGCCACTTAAGATAACGCCATCTTCGGTACGCTCTGGACCTGAAGGCCCGAGGGTGAAGTTGGTCTTTTGAAAATCCTTTGCGACGACCTCGACGGTTTTAGACACGACGTCGGTGGCTCCGGCTATAAAGGAGTTCAAATGATCCCCAGCGGTGGGTGCGCTTCCATCCTTGCCCTGAGTGGCGCAACCCGTCATTGCCAGTACTGCGATGGCAGTAAAAGAGGTGAGTGATCGTTTCATAGTGTTCCTTACTTCAGCGTGATGCGAATGAAGATCTAGAATGTGTGAAAACCTTCAGTAGCCGTATCGGGCTCCGAGGTAGTGCCACCTGATCTTTCTGGTTATCGATACCGGCGATTACGATGCGACGCTCGCCGGGCGACCATTCTAGAGACTGTTTGTTAAAAAGAGAGGGTACTCGATGAAGTTTCACAAACGTTTACAAATCCTATAGTTAAGCAGGTTTTGGGCGGTTAAGCGCCAGTGATTGGAAGGAGGATCAACGAGGGGTAAAACGCAATTCAAAGCCAGGGCAGATTTATTTTCGCGGCTCCGCTGATAGTTCTGCCGTGATTTGGTCCGCTACCAACCGTTTCGGCACTTCGGTTAACATCGGGTCTGCACGCACAGAACGGATTCTGTGGTTGAAAAGCAAGGAGGCGCTTATGCCAAGACAGACCAGGGTGATTGTGCCCGGTTATCCCCATCATATTGTCCAACGCGGCCATAACCGCCAACCGGTGTTCGTCGAACGCCGTGATTTCGAGTACTACCTGGCAAACCTTCAAGAGTGGAAGCAGGTCTATGAGCTGGAGGTGTTCAGCTACTGCCTGATGACGAACCATGTTCATCTGGTCGTTCAGGCAAACGACAATGTAACCGCAATTCCTCAATTGATGAAGCGCCTGGCTGGTCGTCAGACACGCTTTGTGAATGCCCTCGAAAAACGCAGTGGTTCTCTCTGGGAAGGGCGCTACAAGATTAGCCCGATTGATACTGATGCCTACCTGCTGGCTTGTTGTCGCTATGTAGAGCTCAATCCTGTTAAAGCAGGGATGGTGGATAAACCTGAGTTGTATGAGTGGTCGAGCTATTTTGCGCGGAAGTTGATGAGTTAATAGAGGTATGGCATAGGCGCACCTAAATAGGTACAATCAGTTTGCGCCAAGGAAAGGGGTTGTATGACAAGGAAAGCGGTTAACGTCGTATTTTACAGAAGTGACAGTGGTCGAGAACCGGTCAAGGAGTGGTTGCTGAAGCTTGATAAAGAGGATCGTTCAGTGATCGGAACTGATCTGAAGACGGTGGAATATGGATGGCCACTGGGCATGCCTTTGGTGAGGGGCTTCTCTGGGAAGGTCAACTCAGATTTGTGGGAAGTTCGTAGTGATCTATCAGGCGGTCGGATTGCACGAGTCATATTCACGATGTTCCGCGGCGATATGGTGCTGCTGAACGGCTTCATCAAAAAGACTCAGAAAACACCAGATCAAGAGTTGGCGAAAGCGAGAGATCGAAAGAAGAATCTTGTCTGAATGGGAGCAGGAAAATGACACAGCACAAACACGTTGGCAGCTCTCTCGATGATCTGCTTGAAGCTGACGGCACACTTGAGCAAGTAGAAGCTGAGGCGCTGAAGCGGGTAATCGTCTGGCAGATTCAGCAGGCAATGGGTCAGACCGGTGTGAATAAGTCTCAGCTTGCCCAGAAAATGCATACTAGCCGTACAGTGGTTAACCGCCTTCTTGATGAGAAGGATACCGGTGTGACTATCACAACGCTTGTTAAAGCTGGGCGTGCTCTGGGTATGACCTGGACTTTGCAGGCGGGTGAGGATAACGGATCTGGCCGCGCGGCTTGACCGAGGCGTAAACATGCAAATCGGGGTAATCGCAGACACCCACAGCAAAATGCGTCCCGAAGCCCTGGAGGCTCTGGAGGGCTCGGATCTGATCCTCCATGCCGGTGACGTGGGGCGGGATGAGGTTCTGGAGGCACTGGAGGCCATCGCTCCCTTGGTTGCTATCCGCGGCAATATAGATACAGCAGGCCGTGCAGCAACGCTACCTGATGTTCAGGATCTGGAGTTTCTCGGCCATGCCTTTTACATGCTTCACGACGTCAAAACCCTCGAATTCGATCCGCAAAGTCGTTACCGGGTGGTGATCGCCGGCCATTCCCACAAACCCCGTAATGAATGGATTGGCGACGTGCTTTACTTCAATCCCGGTGGCGCCGGGCCCCGGCGTTTTACGCTGCCGATCACGGTAGGGCGGTTGCAGGTGAGTGAAGACGGTGTGGTTGGTGAGATTATTGAACTGCCGGTTTGATCCTGAAGCAAAGAGCTATCCTGAGACTCTCGACCTTCAAGCATGCGAGCCAGACAATGATCGAAACGCCCCTGGAATTTCAGAGCGAGGGCACAACCTCTAGCCGATCATGCCTTGGGATCCGAACGGTTAACGGGAGCCACACATTGTTTTATCGTGTAGTTAGGTGAATACGATGCAAACAAGGGAGAGGGCGATGACGGCACCAGGCGATCAGCTTCGCGTGTTCTACGATGGCGCCTGCCCGAGCTGCGTCAAGGATCGCAGGCTCTATGAGCGACTGGCGGGCCGGACCGGCGAATCGGTAGAGTGGGTGGATATCACTGGCCGTGATGAGGCGTTGAAGGAACGTGGTATAGACCCGCAAGCCGCGCTTCAGGAGCTCCATGTGGAGGATGGCCAGGGCAACATCCACCGGGAACTGGATGCCTATATCCTGCTAATGTCGCGGGTCTGGCTTCTGAAACCGCTTGCCTGGCTGATTGGTTTGCCGGTGATTCGACCAGCGCTGGCAAAGCTGTATCACAAATGGGTGAGCGAGCGGTTGGAGAGAACCGGGCGCATGCCATAATCTGGATGTGATAATGGATGGCGAGGAGCATAGTCCTCGCCGCCACTGATCAAAGGATCGGTACAAAGCCAACGGTGTTGCAGTCGGCATGGCTCTCAACAATCTGGCCATCTATCCATACAGCTACGGCGCCTGCTGTGCCAGCCGCACTGCTGCCATATCGAACTTCCGCAGAACCATCACTGGCAACACGGATGATTCCCTCGGTTGGACAGGCTTCATTGACAGAGAGGCTCACCGGAGTGGGGGTCGATACCTGAACATGTCCTTGAATTGCAGAGCCGATCAGCGTGCCAGTCATTGAGTATTCGAGGTTAGACTCCGTGCCTTCCAGCCGCGTCTCGGTGTTGGTGAGAGCGATGTAATGGTTGCCGACTTTCAGCTCGAAGGCTTCGATGGTGTCAACAAAACGGCCGCTTGCCGAGTCGTTTTCCCAGCGGAATAGTTGATCCCAGTCGCTGCGACCTTTTACGGTCAATGGCTCGCCGCTGTTTTTAAGCTCACCGGTGATGTTGTAGCTTTCATACCCCTTCCAGGTTTCGCTGGTCGCCGTTTCGCCGGTGAGAGTATCAACGTACCGGAAAGTGCCATTGAGCATGACGTTGCCGTGGCTAAAGGTGGAAACGACGCAGTTATTGAACGACCAGCGTTCATCTATGTTCCAGTCTTTGCCCGCGTAGGTGACGGTGGCCGTGCCTCCTCCATCACAATTGGTTGTTCCCGATACACCTCCGTTCTGATCCCAAAGAGATTCATGAAGATCCTCAAGCAAACCAAAAGCGCCGTTTATATCAGCCGAAAGCTGGTTGACGTTGTTGACGTTCGTGGACGAGGAAATTGCAATCGTTTTGCTCGCGTAGCCGTTTGAGTCAAGCGAGAGAGTTGGCTCTGCGTTATTGCTGCTCCCACCGCCGCCACCGCCACCGCAAGCGGTCAGTAGCGCCAAGCTGGAGACTACAGCGCAACGTCCGATCAATTTCTTTTTATTCATGCTTCCCTCTCAGATTTCCTCAAATGCTTGATGCCTGGAGCCCGGTGTTTTGGGGACCGCTCCAGACGCGCGTGTCTGCATTCAGGTAATTTCAAGGGAGCACGGGAGGTAAAACGGGGGTATGTTTTCAACATCCAATGTCGCTTCCTATCTATCCCTGAAGAACTGCCAATAGATACGACATATGCAGATAAAGTTAAAGCCCGGGTGGTGAGTTTTGTGACAGGGGTTTGCGGTTCTTGAATACGAAGGTCTTCGGGAGAGAGCGGGATCAGGCGAAAAAGGGCAACTGCTGAAACGCGAGGGGGCAGGGCGCTTGCGCCATGGATGCCCCCCGGCTTCAGGAGATTACCTTTACCGAACCTCGTAAACCTCAATAATCGCTTTGGCCAACTCAAGATCGTTCTCATTCACCAGCGCAAGCTGGTTCAGTGCCCGAATGGTGGTCTCTTTCTCCGAGGCATCGACGCCCAGCAGTTGCACGATGGTGTCCACCTTTTCACCGCCGCCGCTCGCCAACTGGTGCCGAAACTCTCCACTGAACGCGATGATGATTTCCTTGATCTGTCGCGGTTTGGAGGTCGATATTCCGGAAGGGGTGTCAGGCTTAAGAGTGACGAAGTACTGGTCGGGAGAAAATTCGTGGATGGCACCGGATACACCATCGGTAGTGGAGCCCAGTAGCCCCCCAATCACGATGTTACCGAAGAACCATGGGTTGGTTGTGGTGGAGAGCTGAGCGGTGTAAGTCTCGTAGCCTTCCTTTTCAAAGGTAATGGATTGGTTGGAGCCCCGGTCCACCGGCACAGTCAGCGGGGTTTTACCGAGCACACGGCCGGAAACCGTAACAGTGGCTTCTTCAGGCTCGCTGTTGAAGGTAAGTTTCTGGTCGGTCCCGGAGACCACCGATGCGCAACCGCTGGACAGAAAGGCGATGGCGGCCAGTGTGAGGAGTAGTGAAGACTTCATGATGCTTCCTTGTCTTGGTGCTGAATTCCTGAGGAGTTATTGCGCCAGGGAAATGTTGCCGGGCTGGATTCGAAGTTCGGCGAGTTTGTCGAGCAGCCCCTGAATGTTGGCTTTTCCGGATCCTTCGTTGGCCAGCCTTAGTCGCTTGATGGCGGCGAACGCATCGCCAATGGTGGCGGTGTAGGGGGTAACGACCGTTTCGTTGAGGACCACGGCGCCGTTGTTTTCGCGGTCAGTCAGGATGTACCTCACGTGGGTGGTTACCTCGAAGTCCAGCCCGAACATGGGTTGGTCAACTTCCAGCAGGAGCGCTTCTAGCTGATAGCGACCGGTGCCAGACAGTAATCCCTGTTTTTGCAGGGTTTGTTTCAGGGCGCCTGCGAAGGCGTCGTTGTCTATCTCCGAGGTCCATGCAGGGTTTGTTTCTTCGCCGCCGGAAACGTTGGTGACATCCACATTATCTTCCAGGGCTGTGTCATAGGCCTTCAAAGGCCCTTCATACACCATGTTGCCCATTTTGGCGCCTGAGGCGCAGCCGGTGAGGTACAACAGAGCAGCCAGCACTGCCATGATCCTTGCGTTTCGCACGGTAGATTCCTTCTTACTTAATTGATTATTTTGGGTTATTTCCTGCCGACAAGCCGGAGCTTATAGCGGCGCGCCATGGTAGCTGAGCGTTGGTGAGCTTGCTATGAACTGGGCGGGTAACCGGGGTAAAATTTCGTGAAATCTTGCGGTGCTCGGCTGGCTGTTGTTCTGGCCAGATGCGGAGTTTGCGCGGCAGGCGCTGGAGATTAAACCGGTCATGCTTATCAGGATTTAGTAATGCAAAACGTCTGCTCAGAAGAGGCTTTATCGGAATTACTTCGGTCCAGCCCTGCGGTGTTGCTTCTTTATGGTGGAGCAACCTGTGGCGTCTGTCAGGCAATTAAGCCCCGGATGGAGACGCTGGCTAAGGAGGAATTTCCGAAGCTGGTGACCGCTTACATTGATTGCCAGGAAGCCGCCGGCCCGTTGTGTGCGGCTCAGGGTATTTTTTCTCTGCCTGTTGTCCAGCTATGGTTTGAGGGGCAGCGATTCGCCGAATTTGCCAGGGTGTTTTCTGTTGGCGATGTTCGTTCTGCGTTGGAGCGGCCTTATGACCTTATGACACAGAAGTGACTAAGGGGAACGCGTCAGGCTCTATTCCTTGAGCCGAACAAGCAACTGCCCATCTTCTACCTGGATATAAACCACGACAGCTTCAACGGGCCCCAGGCTCCTCTGCCACAGCCGTCAAACCCTCTCGGAATGTCGTTACGCGAAACTCCGGAAAGCGTTTTTTGAACTTGTCAGACACAAAAATGTTGTCCACCTCATAGCGTGGCAACAGTTCCGCCGCATCCCGGACTTGCTGGCTCAGCAGCCCGGCCAGCTTCAGCTGCCAGCGCTTGAGAACCTTGTAATCACTGTCGGTATGTAGGATCTCACTCGCCAGCTCAATAAACTGCCGGTAGGTCAGGCGCTGGTCATCACAGGGCAGGTGCCAGGTTTGTCCGTACGCATCCGGCGTGTTGCCCAACAGGGCCATGGCTCGGCTGGCGTCCGGTGTGTAGATCAGGCTTCGTAGCGTATCGTCGCGAAGAAACACGGTTGGCTTCTTGCCGGCTTTCAGCTTGTCGAGAATCGTCGCATTGGTAATGCTCTGGGTTTTGCCGGGGCCGTAGAACTCCGGGGCGCGGCAGATCACGGCATTGACTCGCCCCTCGTCCATCGCTTGCATCAGTTCTCTGACGATGGCGGCTCGAACTTTCCCTTTCTCGCCATTGGGCTGGAACGGCGTCTCTTCGGTCTGGGGTGTGGCCGTTTGCGGATACATGTAGGTGTTATCGAAAAACACGAGCTTGGCGTTGTGCCGCTCACAGGCCTGAAGGATGTTGCGCATCAGGACCGGCCATTGCTCCACCCAGCGCTGGGTGTCCATCGGCAAACCCACGGTTACGTAAACAATGCTTGAGCCCTCAACCGCCCGCAAGGCGTCAGCGGCATTCAGCAGGTCGGCGCTGACCAACTGGTCGGTGTCGTTCACTTGCTGCGGCTTTCGACTGACCAACCGTATGTCACTGGTAAAGTCGCGTTTCAGGCTGAGCGCCAGTTCCCGCCCAATCTGTCCGCTGGCGCCAAGGATGGTTTGCATGGGTTTAGCTCCGTAAGTTGTTTAGAGACAGGCCTGGACATCGTCTCCAAGGGCAATGCTTCCCGCTTCGACCACCCGCGTCGTTATTCCGCCGTGCCCGCGCATGGCGTTATAGCCTCCGGGCCCGAGCGCCGTCTCCATCTTGCTGCAGGGATGGCAAAGGCCAGTGTATTCCAGCACCACATTGGCAATTCGGAATCGTTTGCCCTTCAGAGCCAGCAGATTCAGGCCGGATACCACAATGTTGCGCCGGAAAACCCCGGGTGCGATGGCCTCGCGTTGCAGGCGCGAGGCAATGGCGTGCAGGTGTTCCTGCTGGATCAGGGTTACCTGTCGTTTGCTGGTCTCTCGACCCTTGAATCGGTCGCCCTCCAGGCCTTTGCCAGGGATTATCCCCACGCTGTCCAGCGGCTGCATGGGTTCACCGCGCGCGGGGCGGATGCCGATCCATTCAACACGGCCACATTGGGGGAGGGTGTCCAGCAGGGTTTGAAGTGGGGTTGGTTCAGACATCGGCGCTCGCTCGTACACAGAGGCGAAACAGCTTCGCCTTTCGATTTTCACGAAGGTATCAAAAAATGGAAGAAAACCCATTCTTTTGAGGAAGCGTAAGCGTATCGTGTGGGACAGCGATTTTTTAGGAGTAGGTATGTTTCGTATTCACGTCGAGCAGGTTCTTGAAAAGGATATCGACACGGTTTTCGAGGCCATCACCGACCATGCTCGCTACGATCGGTTCCCCGGGGTGAGCAAGTCTGTTCTGGTTGAAGAGGGAAAAGACGAGAAAAATGGCACCGGTGCGCTCCGGGTGATCGGCGCCGGCCGGCTTGAGCTGACTGAACGTATTACCCGTTTTGAAAGGCCGAACCGGATGGACTATCGCATTGAGAAATCCAGCCCGTTCCGCGTGCAGCACACGAAGGGGGAGATTGTTTTGAAGCCCGAGGATGAACAGACACGTGTGATCTGGATTTCTGAGGGGGCTGTGCAGGTGCCCTTGGTTGGAAAGTTGATGGATCGGATGGCTGAGCGCAGCTTTTCGAGAGCCTTCAGTTCGCTGCTGAAGGCCATTGAGCGGCTGTAGGGGAAGGTGCCCCAGAGGTCCGGGTTGCCCTTAAGCGATTCGGAGAAGCAATAGAGAATTTGGGCATTGTAGATTCTTTGTTTACTATAGCGGACTAGGTCGCCAGTGACGGCAGCCCGATAAAAGGGATAAACCTTCAAGGACAGAAGGAACAAAGGAATGAGCAAGAAAGTTGTATTGTTGGGTGATATGGGAACCGATCATGAAGGATTTCCTCCCACTCCCGTTATCGCCGGCTCCCCCAATGTGCTGATTGATGGCAAACCCGTCGCCCGCGTTGGGGATCCCCTCGCGCCACACTCCAAGCCCAAACACCCACCCCACCCGAGAGCAATTGCCTCAGGTTCGGCAACGGTTCTGATTAATGGCATTCCCGCAGCGGTGACTGGTAGCTCTATTTCATGCGGGGGTGTGACCATCGGCAGTGGCAGCGTTGTGATTGGGGACACGCATAAACCTGCACCGTTCTCTGGTATCTCGCCGGCGCCATCAAAGCGCGCTTCAGAGGCGCAGTCATCTTATGTTCGCCATTCTGGTGACAGCACAGACTCCAACTTATCATCGGCCGGCAACGGTCCAGCGATTATTGCGGATGGCGCGACGGCTGATGTGCGGGCAGCACCCAGTGTATTCGGCACACACCCAATTGCTTCTGAACAGGAAGGTACCGTCGAACCGGGCTACCATGTGGTCCGCAGCCCAATGAGCAGAGCGCAGTTGTTGGCTGCATTATACGGAGACGCATCCGCAAAGCCTGATCACTTTGACCGGTTGAATCCGGACCTCGGTGACAGGGTTCTGCCGGGAGAGATGATTGTCCTGGGTGACCCGAAAGGGGAGGCGTGTACCACGGAAGAAGCTGATCTGATGGAGATGGCGGCTCAAGTGAATGCCCAGGTTAGGTCGCTGGATCCAGTCGAGGCGCAGTTTATTGTCGATTACTACGATCTGCTGGAAGCAGTCACTTCGACAGGGTCAGCAGGTTTGGGGGCTGGTGCAGTTATGGTCTCCAGGCAGATTGGTAGTATTGAGAAGACACTGAAGAGTATTGAGCAGCTTTATCAGGACAGTTACCGAACGCATGGCCATCTTAATCATTTCGGGTTCTTCGATAAGCGGCGGGCGCTTTTAAAGGAGCTGGATTTCGCTCTGGGTCGTGTTGCACGTAAGGGTATGTCAATAGACAGCGATGAAAGGTTGAGGCGAGCGCTGGGATTGTCGTCCAAGAGTATCGTGCATCATTGGAAGACTTCAGGTGTTGGTGCCATTCCAGGTTACTCCAAGTACTATGAGCGACTGGCAACAGGAGCCCGATATGCCCGAAATGTCGGCTATGTGGGGATCGCTCTGGATGCGTCTATCTCGGCATCAAAGATCAGAGAGGCATGCACCACTGGAAGCACGAGCGAATGTCAGGTCGTTGCTTACCAGGAGGGCGGTAAATTTGCTGGTTCGCTTGCTGGAGGCAGTATTGGTGCGACCGTCGCAGTTTCGGCCTGCACGGTCTTTGCTGTGACTACCGCAGGAATCGGTGGTATCGCATGTGCAGTCATCGCCGGAGGGCTCGGCGCAGCGGCTGGTGGCCAAGTTGGTGGAAACACTGGTGAGGCCATTGGCGAAAACCTCAGGGAGGTTATTCATGAGTGAGGAGCAATGGACAGAATTAGCGGCTATCACTGGTGCTGTATCTCTCGTTCTTGCCATCATTCTGATGTTCCTGATGGTCACGTTCTTTTTCCGAAAAACCGAAGAAGTTGAACGGAGAATTGCGACACCGGGCAAACAACTGGATAGCATTCGCATCATCTGGGGGAACGGCCCAATCGGTCGATGGATGAGAATTTCGCATGTTTACGTGTTCTTTCTATTCAGGCACCTGCCGCGCATCGGGCCGCGGATCGAAGCCAGAATGGGTGACGAGAACGAACCGCTTCCGCTGTCGCTGAAACTATGGGTGATTGTGCCTTTCTCTGTGTATGCGGTCGCAGTGGTTTTGTTTTTTTTCACCGGTTGGTACCTAGGAGCCTATGACTAGCCGAGGCGCTCGTTACCGAGTTCATGAAGCTCAAGGAGGAGCGATATGCCTGTCAAATATTTACGAGGCCACAAAAAGGCGCTCGCTGTTAGCGGAGTGATCCTGGCCATTGTTCTGACATTATTCCCGATGATCTATCGCACCTGGGCTTTTGGCTCGGATGCCTGGGGGCTTACAGTTATTGCACTTCTTGATCCCGAGGAAATGCCGTGGAGTCCTTTCGACTCCGATAGCCTCGCAATCAGGCCTGCAGCAGCGTATTGGCTTCTAACGCATTCCGACTGGCCGTATGAGCGATGTGGTAAAGCGATGAGCGCGATGGGCGGCTGTTCGCAACCTCTGATAAATTTCGTAGGCGCATCGTTAGATACTCACGATGCTGATTCGATTATGAGGAAGCGTAGTTACGCGTTGCTTCGACATTTTGCAGCAAGGGGAGAGCCCATTAACGGCTATTACCACGGGCTTGCACCAGTGCATGAGGCGGTGCTTTACGCCAATAATGACTACCTACAGGCATTGCTACGCCTTGGAGCGGATCCGGAAGTGCCGATTGATAACCCCGAAAAGGCTTTTCACGGTTTTAACGCTTTCGAGTTTGCTGCGTTTTTGGAATCGCGGAATCATAAGGTCTATCGAAACGTCCGGAAAGAGCTTGAAGCCTGGTGAAAACTGCAGTGGCCTACGTTTAGGCCAGCCATCACAAGGAATCTAAAATGCGAAGGAAACGCACAACAGACTGGCCGCTCCTCTGGTCAGCGGTGAAGGATCATGCCGGCGCCTTTTTTACTCTCCTGATCATGGGTCTGATATTTGGAGTAGTCGGGGGCGGAATTTTCTTTCTTGGCTTTGGTGAAGCAGGGGCCATGGTTTTCGGTGGATTCTTTGCGTTGATCGGTCTGGCTCTGTTTATTTATGCCTTTGTGAGCGCTCACTCAAGCATAGGTTACTACTACGGCTTGGCCCTGTTAAGAAAGTACGGCATGGACGTGGATGGCGTCCTGACCAGAAAAGAGGCGGATTGCCAGTTGCACCAGGTTCTCGACAATAACAACAGGGTGAACGGTGAGTATTACAGCTGCAATCTGCTCGTTGAATTTGATTACCAGTTCAACGGCCGCAATCACAGCGGGGCTTATTATCTGAACAAGGCTGATCTATTCGATAAGCTTCGCGAAGGGGATCGCTTGCCGTTGAAGGTGTTGCGGCTGGATCCTTCGGTTCACAAGGTCCGGGAGCGGCGGCTCGCCAATATGCTCAAGGGGCGTGAACCCGAGCAACCGTCTCAGATTCCCTCTGGCGCGGAGATTACTCAGCTCGCCTGATCAACTGAGCACAAACTCTCGTAGCTCTCTTGGTAGAGCGATTACGGGAGCAAGAAAATGAGCTTCATTTTTTCCATCCTTCGAAAACGCACCTTTCTGACGTTGATGCTTTTACTCATCACGCTGACCACTCACGGAGCCGACATGAACAGCCTGAGCGACTACCAGTGGAAAAACCGACTCATTCTTGTGCAAGCCTCAGATGAGAATGCCGGCGAGATCGAGATGCTCAGGAGTGCTCGGGCCGGGGTCGATGATCGTGATGTTGTCTGGTTTGTGAACACTGGTTCCGAGGTGGTTTCAAATCAACAGTCTCTTTCGAACAGCCTTGAGAGCGATATCAAAACCCTGCTTGACGGGGGGCGTTCTGATGGGAGGGTCTTGTTGATCGGCAAGGACGGCGGTATCAAAAGTCGCGAGGCCAGGCTCGATCTTGATGCTATCTTTCGCCGTATCGATGCCATGCCGATGCGAATGCGCGAGATGCGTGTCGACTGAAACCGTGTCAGCGCTTGAATGAGAGAAAACCGGTACAGGCCTATTCCTCGGAGGATTGGACAACATAGAATGAGGAAGTGATATCGACAGGGTGTCTAGAGGGCACCCTGATAACAGGCGCAGATGTCCTGCGGGGTTATCTTGGCGAAAAAGCATTGGTTTGAAAGATTGTCGGCGGCGCTGTGTCGCGCGTTTATGGTTGTTTTGATTGCTTTGCCTGGTGTTTCGTTAGCAAGTAACAATCTTACATTCGCGTACAGCGACAAATCACCGCCTTACAGTTTCTCACTCAACGGGAAGACTCTCGGGCTGCTTCCGGATTTGGTGCAGTTGACCTTCAGGTTTATCCCCGGCTATACCACGGAGCATGAGGTGGTGCCCTGGGCCAGGGCACAGTACAACGTGAAGCTCGGCCTTGCTGATGGCCTTCTTACGTATCCGTCGAAGGAGCGAAAGGAATACGCTGTCTTTTCAGACAAGCCACTCTTTACTCAGGACTTTGGCTACCTGATCTACTCAGCTGACAACCCCAACATTGACCTGATCGAATCGGCTACCAGCTTTGCTGATTTGTCCGGTCTGACGGTGATCGTCGAGAGGGGCTCCCGATGGGAAGAGGAAAACATTCCCGGCTATCTGGAACGCGAGCCGGGTCGGGACATAAAAGCGATGATGCACCTTCTCACGCTGCGGGAGGCGGGCGATTTCATGGTGCAGCCCGCCGAAGACGCCCGATACATGGCTCAACAACTGGGTTATTCGGAGAAGCTGAGAGTTCGCCAGGTTGGTTTTATCCCGAATTCCCGGATCCCTTTCCACATTGGTGTTTCGCGGCAGCATCCCTCCGCGATGGATGTGATCAATGAGGTTGACGCGGTCACGCAGAATCCTGAATTTCAGTCAGAGCTGAACACGTTGATCAGAAGATATCGATAACGCGGCGAAAATCTCGACAGGTGTATTTTCGGAGGCTGGAGGCACTGTGAAATATACGGAAATGGTCAGCGAAACCTGGCGCCATCGTGAGCTCGGCAGCTCTCCACACGTTTACAGAGAGTTGGTGCGCTATGCCACTCTGGCCGCCTCCAGTCACAACACTCAGCCCTGGATATTCAAGCTCGAACCCAACCAGATACAGGTGCTTCCGGATCTGTCGAGGCGCTGTCCCGCCGTCGATCCGGATGATCACCATCTTTACGCCAGCCTGGGGTGCGCGACGGAGAATCTGCTGCTGGCCGCCCGGGCGGCCGGGCTGAAAGGGTACTGCCGATTCGATGCATCCAAATCCGGGTTGGTGGTCGACTTTGAAGAAGCCGAGGCCGAGCGGTCTGCGCTTTTCGAGGCAATTCCCCTGCGCCAGTGCAGCCGCTCAGAGTATGACGGTGTGCCCCTTACCCCTGAAGAGCTGGATTTGCTTCAGAGGGCCGGCGAGGGTGACGGCGTATCGGTGTTGCTGATGACCGAGGCCGATCAGAAAAGCCTGGTGGCCGACTACGTCGCCAGGGGCAACAAGGAACAGTTTTCGGACGCGGCCTGGGCTGATGAACTCAAAGGCTGGATTCGGTTCAATGGCAAGGAGGCGATCCGTTCCGGCGATGGCCTTTACGGGCCTGCCATGGGAAACCCGGCCGTTCCCCGTTGGCTGGGTTTGCTGGCGATGAAGGGCTCGTTCTCTGCCAAAAACCAGAACCAGAAAGATCGGCGGCATATCCACAGTTCGTCTGCCATTGCCGTTATCCATTCCGAGGCCGATGACATTCCCCACTGGATTGAGGCGGGTCGGTGTTACCAACGCCTGGCGCTTCAGGCCGCCGCCCTGGGTTTGCGCACGGCGTTCATCAACCAGCCTGTGGAAGTGGCGGCATTGCGACCGGAATTTGCCCGCGCCATTGGCATTGGCGGCCGGCGGCCCGACCTGGTAGTACGGATTGGCCATGGCCCGCAGATGCCGCGCTCGTTGCGACGACCGATTGAGGAGGTTGTAATTACCTGAGCGGATACTCTCTTACCGGTACGGGGCGCCATTGAGGGATTCTGAGAAGGACTGAAAACCGGGATACATTAATCGTCCTTCTTGAATTTTGCTTTGCAGTTACCGCTCATGCACATGGTGCAGTAATGCTCGCGGTCCTCATGGCTGGTGCCTTCTGCGATCTTAATGCCACAGCCGTTGCAGAGCAGGGTGGCAATCTCGCCTTCAGTTCTCACTACGGCGTGTTCATAATTCATAAGACAGTTCATTCCCGTTCTGAAATGCTTGCTGGGTACTACGAAATTCGTGGAGGGTCAGACCGCTGGCAGAAATCCGCGACGACGCTTTCCCATTATTCCAGAACCTTAGGCCAGTTTGCGTCTGCCTGCCGAATGAACCCCTCGGTATTCTTCAGCCACCGATCCTGAACAGACTGGTTGTAGTTCAAATACAAACGGCCGTCCCGTATGGCCCAGTGCTCTGGATCTCCCTTGGCAAGATAGCCCTGCGCGACCGCCCAGGCACAGTACCCACCATAAACCGGTACGTAGCGTTCAGGGTTGGCCTCAAAGCGTGCCAGGTTTTCTGCGCTCGAAAATCGCCAGGTTACGCCCAGATGCTCAGTAGTGTATTCGCGCGAGCCTTTGATTGGCTTTCCCGTTTGGAAATAGCTGACGGTGTCGTAGCCGCCCGCTCCTGTGTTGCTAAGCAGGCCCGTGGATACAGCAGGTTCGGAACCCCATGCGCTTGCAGAAACGAATAATGCAAAGGCGATGAGTAGCAGCTGTCTTTTCATATCGGTTTCTCCTCGGTCTATAGACACGAGCGAGGTGAATTGGTTCTCCCCGTGAAGGTTTTGTGATCTCTTCTTTACCGACTTTTGACCGGGCCGTGACGGCCGCGTAAGCGTTCCTTTTTATCCTGCATTCTGACGCCGCCGGCCCCGACTCAGGAGCCGGGCGGTGTCGAACACAAATTGTTTCCAGCAAGGAGAATGCACAATGAAAAAGCTGACAGCCACTCTTTTGGCATTTGGTACCACCCTGGCCTTGATGGCACCGGCCCACGCAGACGACATGGCTAAGGACAGCAAGGGTATGGACGAGACCATGATGCATGACGACATGAAAGATGACGGCATGGCCAAGGACTCAATGAAGACCGATACCATGCATGACGGGATGAAGACCGACGGCATGATGGATGAGGGAATGAAGAAGGACCATATGGACAAAGACACCATGAAAAAAGATGGAATGTCCGACGGGGATAAAACCTCGATGTAAGAATCAGGATTCGCGGAACCAGCACATTATTGTGCGTGAGGGTGTCGAGCTGCGTATTTTGCAGGCTCGGCATTGCTCAGACTTGAGGATCTGAAAGTCGAGATATGACAACGGTTCATAGTTAGATGAGATTAAATCAATTTTAATCATTGGTTCATGCGCCTAGCATAGATTCCAGTCTCAACCGTGGCTGACTAAAAGGCGGCGGCAGGAGACAGCCAATGAATTCAGGTTTTATCTCAGAAATCAGGATACCGGATTGTCATGAACAACGAGTTCACATTCGCCATCAAGCGTCTTCGTTTCGATGAAAACTACCGTCCATCGCAGAACACGCGCATTACCACCAACTTTGCCAATCTGGCCAGGGGAGAGAAGCGTAGGGAGAATTTGCGCAGCGCGTTGACGATGATTAACGATCGTTTCAACGCCCTGGTGCACTGGGACAATCCCGAAGGCGACCGCTATTCAGTTCAGCTTGATATCGTTTCCGTCGACATGATCGTGGGTGTTGAACACTTGGCCGACAACTTCCCGGCGATAGAGGTGCTGCAAACAAGCATCGTTGATCGCAACACCGGCAAGCGTATTGAAGGCGTTGTCGGCAATAATTTCTCCTCCTACCTGCGCGATTATGATTTCAGTGTGCGGCTGCAGGAGCACAATCGGCATCAATCCGGATTCAGCGTACCCGAGGATTTTGGCGATCTGCACGGAAAGCTCTTTCAGCATTTCGTGCATTCCGAGGCTTACACGCGGAATTTCGGCAAGCCGCCGGTGATCTGCCTCAGCGTTTCAGACAGCAAAACCTACCACCGCACCGGCAATCAGCACCCTGTGCTGGGTGTTGAATACCAGCCCAACGACTCTTCGTTGACTGAGATCTACTTCCAAAAAATGGGGCTGGAGGTTCGGTATTTCATGCCCGCAGGCAGCGTCGCGCCTCTGGCGTTCTATTTTTTTGGTGATCTGCTGAACGATTACAGCAATCTTGAGCTGGCCAGCACCATCGCCACGATGGAAACCTTTCAGCGAATCTACCGACCGGAGATTTACAACGCCCACTCTGCAGCAGGCGAGCGTTATCAACCGGATCTGAAAAACCGTGATCACTCGCGCACAGACGTTGTTTACGATCGCGAGGAGCGCAGCGAGCTGGCGGTTGAACAGGGAAGATTTGCTGAGGAGCGTCTCATCAAACCTTACCGAACCCTCCTGGAGCAGTGGTCTGCCAACTACGTGCCTGATTACGCGCTTTGATCACCAAGAACCCATAGGTTAGCCATCGTGAAAAAACTGTTACCCACTTCAACCGCTGGCAGTCTGCCAAAGCCGGCCTGGCTTGCTCAGCCCGAGACACTCTGGTCACCCTGGAAGCTGCAGGGTGAAGAACTCGTTGAGGGCAAGCAGGACGCCTTGCGGGTGTCATTGCAGGACCAGCAACTGGCTGGCGTTGATATCGTCAGTGATGGCGAGCAGACGCGCCAGCACTTCGTGACCACCTTCATCGAACACCTCGACGGCGTTGATTTCGAGAGGCGCGAGACCGTTCGAATTCGTGATCGCTACGATGCCAGCGTGCCCACGGTGGTCGGTGCTGTGAGTCGCCAGAAGGCTGTATTTGTGGACGACGCCCGGTTCTTGCGTGAGCAGACCGATCAACCGATCAAGTGGGCACTGCCTGGCCCCATGACGATGATCGACACGCTGTACGATGCCCATTACAAAAGCCGCGAAAAGCTGGCCTGGGAGTTCGCCAAGATACTCAACCAGGAAGCCAGGGAGCTGGAAGCGGCCGGTGTGGATATCATCCAGTTCGATGAACCCGCCTTTAACGTGTTTTTCGATGAGGTGAATGACTGGGGCATCGCTGCCCTGGAAAAGGCCATTGAAGGGCTTAACTGTGAGACTGCCGTGCACATCTGTTATGGCTATGGCATCAAGGCCAACACCGACTGGAAGAAAACCCTTGGCTCCGAGTGGCGACAATATGAAGAGATCTTCCCCCAGCTGCAAACCTCCAATATCGATCTGATTTCACTGGAGTGCCAGAATTCGCACGTGCCGATGGAGCTGATTGAGCTGATCCGGGGCAAGAAAGTGATGGTGGGTGCAATTGATGTCGCCACGAATACCATCGAAACGCCGGAAGAGGTGGCCGAGACGCTGCGAAAGGCGCTCCGGTTTGTCGATGCCGACAAGCTCTATCCCTGCACCAACTGTGGCATGACGCCTCTGTCCCGCCGGGTGGCCAGCGGCAAGCTGCGAGCGCTGAGTGCCGGCGCTGATATTGTCAGGCGCGAGCTTTCGGTGACGGGAAGTCTCCAACGAGTGCGGATTTGATGACCCTATCGTCTACCAGCGGCGCTATCGAACCCGCGCGCTTTCGCGAAGTGCTCGGGCACTACGCCTCGGGTATCACGGTGATTTCATCTATCGATGAGGGCGAACCGGTTGGTTTTACGTGCCAGTCGTTCTACAGCGTGTCGATGAACCCGCCGCTGGTGTCATTCAGCGTGAAGTCCAGCTCCTTCAGCTATCCGCGGATTCGCCGTGCCGGTCGATTCGTCGTCAATATCCTGTCCGCTGAGCAGGAAGCAATTTCCAATCTGTTTGCCCGCCAGGGCGCCGACAAATGGAAGGACGTCCAGTGGCAGGCATCGCCGCTGGGCAACCCGATCATCCCCGGTAGCCTGCGCTGGCTGGATTGCGAAATCCACGCTGAACACGCGGCAGGGGACCACCTGATCGTGATTGGCGAAGTGAGGGCGTTGAATGTGAAGGAAACCACAGCCTCCCGGCCATTGCTGTATTTCCGGGGAGAGTATCGCAAGATTGCAGCGCAGGTTGTCGCGGGCCGGCATTCCAGCTCTTCTGGCCAGAGAACCTGTTAAAGCTCTCAGCACTTCGGCTAAGATCTGTTGCCAACGTTGAGAGAATAACAAGAAGGTAAACTTCAAGTGATGTTGCTAACTGGCTTTGGACTGGGGTGCCTCCTCCCCCTTTTCGTGGTTACGTTACGGGATTTTCGGCATTTGCTGGTAGGCCAGGTTTTTCTGTTGGTGATCATAGCCTCTGCGGCATTCCTGATTGATCCTTTGGTCCCTATCGAATGGCGCTGGATTACCTCTGACTTGCAAACTGCGTTGCCGGCGTTGTTCTGGCTGTTGTGTCACCTGATTTTTGCTCCGCGCCTGCGATTACTTTCGGTCTGGGGCGCAATGGCGCTTTATAGCTTCCTTGCGCCTGCATTGGCACGACCGTTCGTAGCGCCAGGTGATGTGCTTACACCTGAGGTGTTCTTCGGATGGCGGCTGGGCCAGTTTTTTGAATACGTTGTGGTCTTGCATGGTCTCAGCCTGGTAATCCGGTATTGGCGAAACGATCTGGTGGAAGCCCGTAGAAAGGCTCGCCTGGCCTTTCTCCTGATTGTTGGCAGCGCGGTGGGTGTCGCAACTGTCAGCCTGAATTTCGGGCTTTACCATGAGTACATCCGAGGAATCATTACAGGGCTGGCGGCTTTTGCCGTTCTGATCTGCCTGGTCAAGTCGCGTGAAGGCATCCTTGATCTGGTGGGCAGCAACAGGGCTTCCGGTTCGTCTCAACTGCAATCGAGTGGCGCTTCGGTATCAGATGCCCGGGAACCTCTGACGGGGCAACAGGATGAGGATGCCGCGGTTTTGGGCAGAACCATGGATGCCGGGTTCTACCGAACGGAGAAGCTGACCTTGAAGAAGCTGTCGGACGCCACCGGAATTCCGGAATACCGGCTGCGCAAGGTTATCAATCAATCGCTGGGTTACCGCAATTTCAACGATTACATTAACCAGCTCCGGGTAGCAGAAGCGGCCGAACGTCTGCGAAATGAACCGGAAACCCCGGTTTTGAATATCTCCCTGGATGTTGGCTACCGAACTCTGAGTTCGTTTAACCGGGCGTTTCGGGATATCCAGAACACCACACCCACAGAATTCCGACAGCAGTGTTCGGGCGCTGCTACCCACTGATCAAAACCTGCAATTGGCCTGATTTCAGGTTTTGCACACCGCCCCTTCGTACCTCTTCAATCCCTTGGTGCACAGGCCTTTGCAGTTTTTGCACAGGGCCTGTGTTTTTCTGCATACCTGTTGCTCTCGCCAACGCATTGTCGACAGCCTAGTGTCTTCGTGACACCGCGTTCCGTTGAGAGCGCGAGAATAAAAACACCATAAAGCAGGGGTTAAGATGCGCCAGGCTAGGACGTTCAAAAAGCTACTGTTGGTTTCCGCGATTTCGGGCAGTTTCCTGCTCTCCGGTTGTGGAGGAGATGATGGACAAGACGGGGTGGATGGCAAGGATGGGGCCGACGGGCAGCCCGCAGATGTCGTGGCACAACTTGCCGTGACCACTTCCGGTTTTTCAATCCCGGAGGATGCCATTCTGGTAGCCCCGGATGCATCAGACGGCGAAGATATTACCGAGGCACTGTCGGTGGCGCTCTTTGATCTGCCGGAGGATGCCCTGGTTGTTTTGCCCAAAGGGCGTTTTGTGGTCACTGAGAGCATTGTTGTCAACAGTGCCAGTGGGCTGACCCTCACCGGTCACGGCATCAACGAAACCGCGCTGGATTTTAGTAATTCCAATGGCGACGATGCCTTCCGCTTCCAGGGTGGTAACGGGATCACGGTGCGGGACTTCGGTGTTTACGAGGCGCCCAAGAACGGTATCAAAGCTACCAACGTCAACGGCATCCACATGACCTACACCGCCACGGTCTGGGAAGGTGAGCTGGAAGCGAACAACGGGGCCTATGGGCTGTACCCCCTGAAGAGCCAGAACGTGTTGCTGGAGAACAATTACGCCTTCGGATCGGCGGATGCGGGCATCTACGTGGGGCAGTCCGAGAACATCGTGGTGCGGAACAACACGGCCAAGCAGAATGTGGCTGGCATCGAAATTGAAAACTCCACTATGGCGGATGTGTACAACAACATCGCGCTAGGGAATTCCGGTGGCATTCTGGTGTTCGACTTGCCGGGACTGGATAAAGCCTATGGCGGCAATGTGCGTGTGTTCAATAACCAGGCATACAGTAATAACGCTCCCAATGTGGGCGCTGGCGTTGTTGGTATGGTGCCTCCGGGAACCGGTGCCCTTGTGCTTGCGACCAGCGATGTTGAGGTATACAACAACCTCATCACCGACAACGACACCACGGCAGTAGCGATCACCAGCTACCTGCTGGTTGATGACGCCCTGGCCAGTTACCCGGCAAATTATGGTGCCACTATGGGTAACGGCTGGAGCCCCACACTCAAGAACGTTTACCTGCACAACAACACCATTGCCCGCAACGGTGCCAATCCTCAGGGTGCGCTGCTGCAGCCCATCATTGATGGTTACGCCTCGAACATGAACAACAAGGGCACGCCTCAAACCTTCCCGGCAATCCTGTATGACGGAATCGGCGAGCTGCTCTCGAATGCCGGTGAGCTGGCACCCTTTAACGCTCTCGTTGGCGCCGAGGCCCAGGCCGATGGCGTGAATTACGACCCATACGGTGCAGGTGACCAGATTTGTGCGAACAGCAATATCAACGGCAACCCGGCACCAGAGTATGACGAGGTCAATACAGGCCTGGTTTACCCGGATGAACCGGCTGATCTGACCATGGTCGACGGCAGCGGCAATCCGCTCCCGCATCTGTTGATTGATCAGATGGTCAACAACACATACCTGAATTGCGTTCAGCCCCGACTGGCACCTGCAGTGGTGAATTTCCGCAACAACATTTACGGCTGTACCGGGGATGACCTGGCCGAAGCCGCCTGCGCGCTGTAAGGGAGGGTTTCGGATGAGCAACAACCATAGAGCAATAGCAGCGGTGCTGGGGGCGTCGGTGCTTCTGGCCGCCTGCGGAGGCGGCGGAAGCGGTGATTCATCGGTTGATGGCGGAACCGGCCAAACAGGCACTGCACTGAATGCCAACGCAGGGGCGCCGACAGGCTCGGAAGGCGACTGTAACGCAGCAACCGATGGCGTTAATTGGGATGCGCTGATGACCGAGGTGTGCCCCAAGCTGTCTGACTACAACTTGTTTTCCGATGCCAGTGATCCAACGGCGGGTCCGACGAGGGGTGGGGTTCCTTACGATCTCTCGACCGCCTTGTTCTCTGATTACACCAGCAAGTATCGTTTTGTGTTTGTGCCTGAAGGCAAGACGGTCGGCTACAGCGCGTCAGAGGTTCTGGAGTTCCCGGTAGGGACAGTCATTGCCAAAACCTTTGCGTTGCCAGAGAACACCGCGATGCCCAACGGGGCAGAGCTGGTGATCGAGACCCGCCTGCTGATCCTCCGTAACGATGGCTGGATCGCATTGCCGTATTACTGGTCTTCGGAGTCCGAGGCGACACTGGCCATCGCGGGCAAACGTCTGACTGATCTGACCACCATAAACAACCAGGGGCAAACGCTCACCTTCGACTACGCGGTTCCCAAGGCCGCAGATTGCACGTCCTGCCATTCGATCGTACCGGATCTTGCCGGTCCGGATGACCAGCGTGAGCAGATCTTCCTGCCGATTGGTCCCAAGGCTCGCTATCTAAATACTGACTTCAGTTATCCCGACGGGACGGTTTACAACCAGCTCCAGTATTGGGCTGAGGGCGAGTTGCTGACAGGGTTGCCCTCAGATTTCAACAGTGTGGAAAGAGCGGCGGTATTTAACGACAGCACCCATATTCCGTCATTAAGCGACGTGGAACTGAACCACGCCGCCAGGGCCTATCTCGACATCAATTGCGCCCACTGCCATCGTGCTGACCTGACTCTCCCTGCAGACTATGCAGGGCCTGCCGGGAGCAGTGGCGTACAGTTGGAGTACAACCGTAACTATGCCGACTCGCCGGGTAAATTCGGAGTCTGCAAGGACCCGGTGGCGGGTGGCAAAGAGGGCTATCCGTACGATGTGATTCCAGGCAATCCTGATGAGTCTTACCTGCTGTTCCGGGTAGAGACGACAGACAGCAGGCACAAGATGCCTGAGCTCGGCCGCAGCACGGTGCATCAGGAAGGTGCTCAATTGATTCGCAGCTGGATTGACTATCTGCCGAGAGCCAGTTGTTCACCGAGTACGTAGTTCCGTTATCACAGGGAGACTGACCCCGGCTCAGGCCTGGGTCAGCACCCTCACGCATCGACGGAACAGTTCCGCTGAGAAAAAATGATTCTCGCCTGGCTGGTCTGCCACGAAGAGCTGGCCACCGGACCCGTAGATGCCGCCCTCAATCATCAGGTTGTCGCTCATCTCAAAGTCTTCGATGCTGTGGCCCAGACCGTCCAGGTCGGTGCCGCCTGCTCGTTCCCGGTAGTACCGGTTATCCAGGGTAAACCCGAAGGCGGGCTTGCCCTGTCCGATCATGTAGCCGACTTCGAAGACCGTACCGGGGTCGGCACTGATGCCACGGAACGGGGTGAGGTTGGCGATGATGGCATCGCAGCTGTCCATCAGTTCGCGGTTGGCCCGGTAGATCCGATGGCCAAGCCTGAATTTCGCCTCGCTGTCGGAGGAGGCCAGTTCGGCGTCCAGCGGGTCTACGCCCTCCAAACCGTATTCCAGCAGCAGGCGCTTTTTCTCGGCCACGATGGCCTGGTGTTCTTCGGCGGGGAAGAACACTTCCGGACCGGCGAGATAAATGCGTTTTGGGTCTGTCATGTGGGCCTCGTGAGACTGTTTCTAATGCGGGATCAAAAGCTTTCGATGCGCATCCGTCGCGCAGCATTGGTAAGCGTGTACTAATCTGAAAGCGGGCCTGTCAATGACCTCTCCCTATCTCAGACACTAGTTATTGGTAAAAAGGAATTGCTAATGCTCAGCTACGTCGCTCTATTCTTGTTGATTTTCGTGGTTTTGGTGCTGTTTTATGGAGTGATTGCCATCCACGATATTCCCTACGAAATCGCCAAACACCGTGACCATCCCCATCAGGATGCTATTCATGTGGCGGGCTGGGTCAGCCTGTTTACCTTGCATGCCATATGGCCGTTCCTCTGGATCTGGGCAACGATTTACCGGCCAGATCGTGGTTGGGGTATCAAAACGTCCTCGGAGCCGCTCCGCTCGGATGAAGCCCTGTTGAACGAGCTCCATGAGAAACTGGCGGAACAAGCCAGGCGTCTCGAAGTCCTCGAGCAGAAGCAGGGAGGGGAGTGAATTATGGACCTCTTACTGCTGCTAACCTACGCCGCTATCTGCATCGCTATTTTCAAGATCTTTCGGGTTTCTCTCAATAAATGGACCGTGCCCACCGCTGTGCTCGGTGGTGTGGTTTTGGTCGGCACACTGGTGCTGTTGATGAATTACAACCACCCGTTTACCCACAAGGCGAGACAGGTTTTTGTGGTGACTCCCATTGTGCCGGAGATCAAGGCCCGGGTGGTGGGTGTGCTGGTATCGCCCAATACACCCCTTCAGCAGGGACAGCCCATGATCGTTCTGGACGACACTCGCGTTATGGCCCGTATTCGCCAGCTGGAAGCCCAACTGGCGGATACGGGGCAGGGTGTGGCGTCGAATGTCGCCAGTGTTTCCGAGGCCCGTGCCAGAGTGGCTCAGGTGACAGCGATAAGAGACCAGGCTTTGCAAACCCTGCGCCGCTACGAAGGGGCGGCCTCGGCTTTCAGCCAACAGCAGATCGATACCCAGCGTCAACGAGTGGCGGCCAGCAACGCAGATCTCGATGCGGCCAGGGCGGCATTGGAAAGAGCAGAGGCGCAGCTTAGCGGCTCGGTGGATGGCCAGGACCCGGCAGTGGCTGCGATAGAGGCCCAGCTTGAGGAAGCTCGTTTTGATCTGGAGAACACTATTCTGCGGGCACCCACAGACGGCTTCGTGACTCAGTTGGCGGTTCGGCCCGGAATGATGGCGGTGCCGTTCCCGCTCAGGCCAGTTGCCAACTTTGTCAATAAAGAGGAGCGACGTTTTGTGGCTGCTTTTCGCCAGCAATCACTGTTGCGCCTGAAGCCGGGGTACGAGGCAGAGCTGACCTTCACCGCGTTGCCCGGCGAGGTTTTTCCGGCACGGGTGGTTGAGGTACTACCTGCCGTCGCGGAAGCTCAGCTCGCTGCGGGGCAGCAGTTAATCGGTGGCGAAGCTTTCCGGAGAATGGACAATGAGACGCTTGTTGTCCTGGAAATGGAGGATGCCAGCGCGATCGAGGATCTGCCTCTCGGTGTCAGCGCCCAAGCGGCCGTGTATTCCGATCACATGCACCATGTGGCGATCATGCGCAAAATTCTCCTCAGGATGCTGAGCTGGCAGCACTACCTCTACCTGGATCACTGATCCAGGTAGAAGCGCCGGATAGCGTCCAGCAACTGGTCGACATCCTGGCGGTTGACGTCCAGGTGCGTCACGAAGCGAATGGGGTCTCCCGCTGTGATCAGTATGCCCTGGTCAGTCAGGTAGTCTCGCAGCTGCGCGGCTCTGCCGGACGTGCAGCGGGCGTAGACGATGTTGGTCTGAGTGCTGGCGGGGTTTATCTCCAGCTGCGGAATGTCGGCCAGGCCGGCGCTCAGGTACTCGGCATTCTCGTGATCTTCAATCAGTCGAAGTGGCCCTTTCTCAAGGGCGATGCGCCCGGCTGCAGCCAGTATGCCGGCTTGGCGCATGCCGCCACCCACCATTTTACGCAGCCGTGTCGCTCGCTCGATAAAGACTTTTGACCCCAGCAGCAGCGAACCGACGGGTGCACCCAGCCCTTTTGAAAGGCACACGCTCACCGAATCGTAGTACCTGGTGATTTCGGTAATGTCGCAGTTGGATTTCACGGCTGCGTTGAACACCCGGGCGCCATCAAGGTGCAGCAGCAAACCGTTTTCGTCGCAAAAGGCGCGGGCCTCGCGCTGATAGTCCAACGACAACACTTTGCCACCGATGGTGTTTTCCAGCGAGAGCAGTCGGGTAGGGGCAAAATGGAAATCGTCGGGCTTGATGGCGGCTTTGGCTTTGCCAAGGTTGATGCTGCCATCCGGCTCGTTCTCGATCGGTTGTGGTTGCACGCTGCCCAGCACAGCAGCGCCACCGCCTTCGTAGCGGTAGTTGTGAGCCGATTGACCACAGAGGTACTCATCGCCCCGGCCACAGTGGCTCATGATGGCCAGCAGGTTGGCCTGGGTGCCGGTGGCGGTAAACAGGGCCGACTCGAAGCCCAGCCGTTCGGCGGCGTAGGCCTGAAGGCTGTTTACGGTGGGGTCGTCGCCATAAACGTCGTCGCCCACCTCGGCGCTGGCCATCGCTTCGCGCATTGCAGGGGTAGGGCGGGTGACCGTGTCGCTGCGAAAATCGATCATGTGTTCAGTGTCCTGAAGAAAACCTGTTCCAAGCTTATCGGGATCTCACCACAGATTCACCGTCGCCGCTTCCTGATCAATACCTTGTGCAGTTCCTCGACAATGACAAGACTCATGGCAAGTGCGAGCAACTGCAGCCATTCTGCCAGGGATATCGGTTGAATCTGCAGGACATCGGAGAGCCCCGGCACATACATGGCACCAATGTGTGCCAGTTGGGCCAGGGGAACCGCCAGCATCAGGAACGGGTTGCGGAGCAGAGGAATGCGGAAGAGCGAGCGGAATTCCGAGCGGCTGCTGAGCGCGTGAATGTTGCCGAACAGCACCATCAGCATCAGCGTGAGGTTGCGGGCTTCCTCAATGGTTTGGCCCTGGTCGAGCGTCCACTGGAAATTGAGGAAGGCAACAAGACCCATCCATGAGCCCACCACCAGAACATGCTCAATAATGTGTTTATCGAACACGGGCTCGTGGGGAGAGCGCGGTTTCACAGAGAGCTCACCGCCTTCCTTCGGCTCGAAGGCGAGGGCCACGTCCTGGAAGCCGTTGGCAACCAGGTTCAGCCACAGGAGCTGTACTGCGATCATGGGCATTGGCAGACCGGCCATGACACAGAGGAAAAAGAGCAGGATTGCGGAGAAACCGGTGGCCACCAACAGCCCGATGACCTTGCGGATGTTGTTGTATACCACCCGGCCCTGCTCGATGCCGGCGACAATGGACGAGAAATTATCGTCAGTGACGATCAGGTCGGCCGTTTCCTTGGCCACATCGGTGCCTCGCTTACCCATGGCGATTCCGGCATGGGCCTGCCGCATGGCTGGTGCATCGTTTACACCATCCCCGGTAACCGCCACAAAATGGCCATCCCGCATGAAGCTGTCCACGATCTGGGCCTTTCGGGTGGGTTCTATGCGGGCGAATACCCGGGCCGGGCGAATGAGCTGATCGACGGCCTCCTGGCCTCGAGCGCTGGCTTCATCCAGCATCGGACCTGTTACGACGGTTGCGTCTGCGTCACACAGGCCCAGTTCCTGGGCGATGGATTTCGCGGTCGCCGGGTGGTCACCGGTGACCATGGCGACCTCAATGCCGCCGGTACGACACTTTTCGATAGCGTCGAAGGCTTCATGGCGCAGCGGGTCGATCATGGCAACCATGCCGAGAAAGACCATCCCGGCCATTTCATGATCGCCGTGTGCGGAGGTTCTCTTCGCAAGGGCAATAATCCGGTAGCCCCGGGAGGCGAGTTCGGTGAATTGGCGCTCGAGGGCCGGCTTGTCGATGGCTATGGAGCCGTCAGCTGTGGTCATCCGGTCACACATGGCCAGCATCTTTTCAGGGCTGCCCTTGGCGTAAATCACGGTTTGATCACCAACCCGGTTGACCACGCCGCTGTAAGCCTTTTCCGACTCGTAAGGGATCAGGGCCACCTGTTCCTGCCGGGTTCGCAGGTCCGTGATGGACATACCCAGCTTCTTGGCCATCACCAGAAAGGCGATGTCGACGATATCCCCCTGGGAAACCCACTCGCCGCCGCTGTAGTCGAGGTGGCTTTCATTGGCGAGGACGCCTGCAACACAGAGTTCCCTGAGTGTTTCCTGGCCTGTCGCATCCATCTCGGTGCCGGCATGCCCTGTGATTTCCCCTCCCGGTGCCACGCCCTCGCCAGTAACCTCGAACTGCCGCCCGTCAGGCAGCATCACCCTGCGAATGGTGAGCTCGTTAACGGTCAGTGTGCCGGTCTTGTCGGAGCAGATGAGAGTGCAGGATCCGAGGGCCTCCACGGCGACAAGCTTGCGAATGATGACATTGCGTTTTGCCATTCGGGACATGCCAATGGCCAGGGCAACGGTGAGTGCGGCAGGCAGGCCCTCGGGGATCACCGAAACCGCCAGGCCGATGGTCATGAGGATCATCTCTTCGATGGAATAACCGCCATCCAGGATCATCAGGCCTGCCAGGGCGGCAATAGCCGCCAGAATGCCGAAGGCGACCTGATAGGTGAATTTGCGGATCCGGATCATCAGCGGCGGCTCGGCCGAGGTTTTGCCGGTAACGCCCTGGGCAATCTTGCCAAGCTGGGTCGCCGAGGCGGTAGCGATCACCCGGCCGCGCCCGCGCCCATGGGTGATGATGCTGCCAGCAAAGCACTGGTCAGCGCGCTCAGTTAGCGGGGTGCTGTCATTGCTTGTGGTATCGACATTCTTGGCAACCGCCAGGGATTCCCCCGTCAACATGGACTCATCCACTGCCAGGCTGCTGGCGCTGAGTAACTGAAGATCCGCGGGTACCTTGTCGCCGGAGGAAAGCAAAACAATATCGCCCGGGACGATTTCCTCTACGTCAACGGTGACAATCTGGCTGTCCCGAAGCACGTGGGCTGTCCCTTTCATCATTTGCTTCAGCGCAGCCGCCGCCTTCTGAGCCGAAAACTCCTGCACGGTGCCGATGATCGCGTTTATCAGCAGAACAATCAGAATAAAAACCCCGCTCGGGGTCTGGCCGAGGGCAAATGAAACCCCGGAAGCGATCAGGAGGATGTAAATGAAAGGGCTGAGGAACTGCCTGGCAAACAACTCCAGAACACCTGGCATTGGAGGGGCAGGCAGCCGGTTGTAACCGAACTCCTCCAGCCGTGCACTGGCCTGCTGGCTGGAAAGCCCGCTCTCAGCAGGATTGGGCGTGATGGGTAGCTCTGGCGCAGCGTCGTTCATGGCGGTCCAAGTTGGCCATTCAGAAAAAGGGGGCGGATCTCGTGTCGGCCCAAGGGTAAAGGTAATGGCATCTGCTAGTATGGCCAAATTTTCGTTCAGAAGACGGCCAGATACTGCAACATGAATGCTCCTTTCAAATTACGCCCATACCAGCAGGATGCGGTCGAGGCCACGCTGAATCATTTCAGAAAGTCCGATGAGTCCGCCGTTATCGTGCTGCCAACCGGCGCTGGCAAAAGTCTGGTGATTGCCGAGCTGGCTCGTCTCGCCCGGCGGAAGATTCTGGTGCTGACCCATGTGAAGGAGCTGGTTGAGCAGAATCACGCCAAATATGAAAGTTATGGGCTGGAGGGCGGCGTGTTCTCGGCGGGTCTGAAGCGGAAGGAACGCCACCATCAGGTGACTTTTGCCAGCGTGCAGTCAGTGTCGGCGAATCTCGATCAGTTTCGGGATGAATACTCTCTCTTGATCATTGATGAGTGCCATCGGGTCAGCGGTGAGGAAACCAGTCAGTATCAACGAATCATTGAACTTTTGCGCGAGCAGAATGATTCCCTGAAAGTGCTCGGGCTGACTGCCACACCTTATCGCCTGGCGATGGGCTGGATCTATCGCTACCACTATCGGGGCTTTGTTCGGGGTGAGGATGACAAGCCCTTTCAGCACTGCATTTATGAGCTGCCGTTGAGCTACATGATCAATCGCGGCTATCTCACCCAACCTGAACTCGTGAACGCTGCGGTGGCGCAATACGATTTCTCGGCGCTGCCGCAGGATCGCTTTGGCGAGTACGCCGAGAAAGACGTGAACCAGCTGCTGAGCAAGCACAAGCGAGTAACCCGCGCGATTACAGAGCAGGTGATGGAGCTGGCCGCAGACCGGCAGGGCGTGATGATCTTTGCGGCCACGGTGGAGCATGCGCGGGAGATTACCGGGTATCTGCCGGAGCATGAGGCTGCTTTGGTGACGGGTGGGACGGATCTGAAGGACCGGGACTTGCTGATTCAGCGCTTCAAACACCGGGAGCTCAAGTATCTGGTCAATGTGTCCGTGCTGACCACCGGCTTTGATGCGCCCCACGTGGACTTCATAGCCATACTGAGGCCCACACAGTCAGTAAGTCTTTACCAGCAGATTGTGGGTCGCGGTCTTCGTTTGGACGAGGGGAAGCGTGATTGCCTGGTGATTGATTACGCCGGCAACCATGTGAACCTGCATCACCCGGAAGTGGGTGAGCCGAAACCGGACCCCGACAGTGAGCCGGTGCAGGTGTTTTGTCCGGGATGCGGGTTTGCCAATATCTTCTGGGGCAAGACCGACGGTGACGGCCGGGTGATTGAGCACTATGGCCGTCGCTGCCAGGGTTTGTTAGAGGCCGCGGAGCAGGACGGGCGCCCGCAACAGTGCGATTACCGTTTCCGTTTCAAGGAATGCTCGCACTGCGGTGCCGAGAATGACATTGCGGCCCGCAACTGCCATCAATGCCACAAAGCCATTATCGACCCGGACGATCAGCTCCGGGATGCCCTGAAGCTCAAGGATGCCATGGTGATTCGCTGCGCCGGCCTATCGCTGGACGCTGACGGCAGCAAGTTGAGGATTACCTATCACGGTGAGGATGGGGAGGAGCTCAACGAGTCGTTTGATTTCAGCAAACCGGGCCAGCGCACTATCTTCAACCGGATATTCGGGCGTCGTTTTGCCAATGGCCAGGCCCCGAAAGTGTTCAGCTCAGCAGATACGGTGCTTGAATGTCAGGCTCTGTTGCCGGCCCCGGATTTCGTGATCGCTCGCAAGCATAAGCATTATTGGCAGGTGCAGGAGCGGGTTTTTGATTATCGGGGTAGTTTTCGGAAGGCGTATTGAAAACCCAGATTGGGTAAGAAATTACCCAATCTGGGTAGCGTTTGGAGGGCTGATCCATCATCCGAACGCAGCCTGATGAGGCTTACTGCCAGCCACCCGCTTCATCCAAGCCATGTCCAGCGGAACCAGCACGTTCAGGGCGAAGAGCACCCAGCCCAACGGTTGGAGGCTCGGGGCAAACCAGATCATAAGGCCAAGGGCCAACAGGCTCCAGGTGACATCTACCACAATCATCAGCTTGAGGAACTTATCCTGCCACTGTTCCTTGCTGGCGATAGTGGCCATATCCACACACCACAGCAGCATCACGATGCCGACCACCATGTAGAAGGTTGCGCCGGGGCCTCCCGCCCACTGGGCAATTGGTTCAGCGGCCAGAATGAGAGCCAACGCCAGGGGCGTGGAGAGGAAGACATCGCTCAGAAGGATTTGCTTCACGCTGAATCGACGAATTAGATTTTTCATGGGATCACCTCAATCGGGGTTCACAATGGGTTGGACTGCACTACAAAGCTTCTACCCAGGCGGTGATCCTCTCAATTACCTGTGAGGTAATGGTTCCGCCTACCTTCGGCTACGATAATGTCTGAACATTCGGAATCTACGGGAAAACCAATGAGCGCCTTCGGTACGCTGTTCAGAGAAATGCGGCAGGGCAAGCGCCTGAGCCAGATGGATTTTGCCCTTGGGTGCGAGGTGTCGCCCAAACACATCAGCTTTCTGGAAACCGGCCGCAGCAAGCCCAGCAAAGGCATGGTTCTGCATTTAGCACAGATGCTGCAGGCGGACCTGGCCGGAACCAATCGGCTCTTGTCGGCGGCGGGCTATGGCCAAGTCTATTCCGACCAGGATCTGAGCGCGCCCGGCATGGCGATGATCAGGGAGGCGCTTGGACACTTGCTGGAGGGGCATCTGCCATACCCCGCGGTGGTTTTCGACCACGAGTATTATCTGGTGATGGCCAACCAGGCCATGCAGGCGATGATGGCGAAAATGATTGAGCTGGGCGCTCAATTTCCGGCCCGTCCAAATTTTTTACTGTCGCTGCTGGATGAGCAGGGCATGAAACCCTTCGTGGGTGACTGGGAGAATATTGCCTGCCACATGCTGCAACGGGTCTACCATGAGCACCTTGCAGGCCCCTTCCGGGATCAGCCCAACCGGTTGCTGGAGCGGGCGCTGACCGTTCCCGGCGTTCCTCAGAACTGGAAAAGCCACGTGGTGGAACACCTCGACTACCCGGCGATTCCTTTCACGCTGAATTTGGGGGATCGGCAACTCAGGATCTTTTCCACCATCGCAACCATCGGCACGCCGCTGGATGTCACCGCTCAGAATTTGCGGATTGAGCATTTCTTTCCAATGGATGAGGTGAGTAAGGCATATTGGCAGGGATGAAGCCAATTTCCACTCTGAAGTCAAAGCCGCAGCCGGTTACAATGGTGCATCTTTAAACGTCGAAGAGAATCCTATGCCAATCGAAAAGAACCAGGTCGTCCTGTTCCATTACAGTGTCCGCGATGAACAAGATAACGTTGTTGAAGACTCCCACGGCGGTGAGCCGAACGCTTACCTCCATGGCCACGGCGGCATCATCAAGGGCCTGGAGGAGGCCCTGGAAGGTCGCGATGCGGGTGATACGTTCAGCGTCACCGTCACTCCGGAAAAGGCCTACGGACCGCGCAAGCCCGACGCCATTCAGCGGGTGCCGATCAAGCACTTGATGGGCGCCAAACGCTGGAAGGCAGGCATGGTTGCGCAGGTACAGACCGAGCAGGGCCCGCGCCATGTGGTTGTTGCCAAGGTTGGCCATAAGTTTGCCGATGTCGACACCAACCATCCGATGGCGGGCAGGACCCTGACCTTTGATATCGAAGTGATTGACGTGCGCGCCGCGACCTCGGAAGAAATAGCCCACGGTCACGCCCATGGCCCGGGTGGGCACCATCATTGAGAATGTATAGTGGTGTGAGCATGCCGATGGTTGTCATCTCAGACACCCATAGCAAAGCTGGCCCGGCGCATCTTCAGCCGTAGCCCATCATGCCTGGTAACCACAACACGATACCGGGCAGCGCGATCAGGGCGGCGATGGTTAAAACATCCGCCACAAAGAAGGGGGTGCAGCCCCGGAACACGTCCTGCACTGAACACTCTGGACGCACGCCAGCAACAACAAAGCAGTTCAGCCCTATGGGAGGCGTAATCAGGCAGAGCTCTGCCATTTTCACCACAATAATGCCAAACCAGATGGCGCAGCCGGTTCCAGAAACCCCAAAGGCCGATTCGGCGGCAGTCACATCGATGCCCCCATTCAGGGCAATCACTGCGGGGTACACCACGGGCAGAGTCAGCAGTAGCATGCCGATGGCGTCCATAAACATCCCCAGAACGGCGTAAGCGCAGAGAATGAGAAGGAGTGTCAGCAGCGGGCTCTGCTCCAGGCTGACGATCCAGTCAGAAAATGCCGTGGGCAGATCGGCGAATCCAAGAAAGCGAACGTAGATGAGAACACCCCAAATGATGGCAAAGATCATGGCAGACAGCTTTGCCGTTTCCATCAGTGAAGCTTTCAGCTCTGGCCACCGACTTCCGTTATAGAGCGCCATGCAGAGAATAACAAATGCGCCAAGGGCACCGGCTTCGGTTGGTGTACCCACGCCCCCATAAATGCAGACCATGATGATTCCAACCACCACGAAGATGGGCATTGCGCCGGGTACTGACTCAATGCGCTGTTTCCACGTGTAGCCACGAACAGGCGGGCCAAAGTTCTTGCGGGTGACCGCCATGATTATGACGAGTGCCCCGTAAACAAGGGCTGAAAAGGCACCGGGCAGGAACCCGGCCATCAGCAGCGCACCAACGTCCTGTTCAACGATGATGGCGTAGATGACCAGGATGGCAGAGGGGGGGATAAGCGAAGCCAGTGTGCCGCCGGCAGCGACAACACCCGCGGCGAAGCGCTTGTCATATCCCAGTTTCAGCATTTCCGGCACCGCGATCCGGGCGAAAACGGCAGACGTCGCAACCGATGCACCGGACACTGCTGCGAAGCCTGCGGTGGAGAATACGGTGGCCACCCCCATGCCGCCGGGGAGCCAGCCGACCCAGCGTTTTGCCGCTTCGAATAGAGATTTAGTGAGACCTGCGTGATAGGCAAGAAAGCCGATCAAGATAAAAGCGGGGATCAATGACAGGGCAAGCGAGGAAACCTTTGAATGGGGGATGGTGCCCGCCATTTTCACAGCGACCAGAAAACCCCGGTCGAAACCGAGCTTGGCGGAGAAAATCCATACCAGACCGAGAAAGCCGGCTGTGGCAGCTGCGAAAGCGACTCGAACGCCCAGCAGAACAAAAACCAGCATGGCTCCGGTGACCCAGAGGCCGATGTCGATGGAATCCATGTTGCCCATGGTTTGGAACAGTTCAGTCATGTTGTTTTTTCTTCATCGTGGCCACTGACGGCACTGGCTTCACGGGCGGCAACGTCGGCCGCTGATTCAACAAGCGGGACCGCTACAGGCTTGTCTCCGCCCTGCGTGAGCGCCCGCATGTAGCCCCAGAGCTGAAGTAACAGGCGCATTGCCAGGATGGTGAGAGCAATTGGAACCACCAGTTTGGCGGGCCAGGTGGGCAAATTGATGTCTAGCGATGAATCACCAATGGTGTAGGCTCGCCAGAAATGCATGTAGCTGCCGTAAATAAGTACAGAGGTGACTGCCAGCATTAGCAGTGTTGTAACCAATTCGGTAAACCACAGATAGCGGCCGCGGAATTTTCCAACCAGTATGTCCATACGGATGTGGCCACCCATTCGCTGGGTGTAGGCAATGCCAAGAAAAGCGATGAATGCCATGGCCTGTTCGACCCAATCAACGTAACCACTGATTGGCGAAGAAAAAATCCAACGTCCGAGAATGTTGACCGTTGCCAACAAAACCAGCAGAAAAATCGCGAAACCGCCGGCCAGGGTGAGTAATGATTCCAGCCGGAAAAACAGACGGTCCAGACGGCTCAGCGTTGAGTTATCAGCAAGCACAGATGCTGCTGCAGACATGTCAGCCTCCAGTCGGGGAAGGGGTGGTTTCCCAAAAAATAAACCGGTGCCCGTTCAGTTAGAATCGGGCTCCGGTTTTACGAGTCAGGTTATTGTTCGGCGAAGAGCTTGGCTGTGAAATCGAAAACAGCCTTTGCATCAAAATCGCCCTTATGGGTTTCGATCCACTCCTGACGGACAGACTCTGCAAGTTCGTTCAGCCGGGCAGTTTGCTCTGCCGTAAAGGTAACTTCCGTAATGTTGGTCTCGTCCTTGGCAGCCTCGAACCTGGCCGTGGTGTTCTGCTCGTAGTTTTCTACGTAATAGTCGAGAGCTTCCTCAACAGAGCCCAGCAGCGCTTCACGATGGGCCGGTTCAAGCATGTCCAAGGCGTCGGTATTGACGACTACCGGGCAATTGGCAGAACCGAGATTGAGGTTAGTTGTAGCCCACTGACCTACCTTGTAAGTTGTGGTGGCCAGGTGTGCATGGGGTGCGAAGGAGGCTGCGTCAATAACTCCGGAATCCATGGCCTGACGTACTTCAGAGAAAGGCACCCCTGTCTTGACAGCGCCAAGTTTGCCCAACACGCCCATGATTCCGCCCGGGCCACGGATGCGCATGCCTTCAAAATCGTCCAGAGTCCCGATCGGCTCTCCTTTACCGACGAGGTTGTACTGAGGCAGCGGGGTGGGCATCAACAGAGTGGCATTCCATCGAGCCAGATCTTTCTTGACCTCGGGGTGCTTGAACACTTCCGTGTAGATGTCGCTGATCCGGGACAGAGACACATCTTGTGAAAAAGGCAGCTCGGTTACTGTGATGGTCGGATTCTTGTCGGTGTGGTAAAAGGAGCAGAATTGCGCCATTTCGAAAGCGCCAAATGAAATGCCATCAAGGTTTTCCCTTGCCTTGGATAACCCGCCGTAAGAGATGTTGAGGGTAAACTCCCCATCGGTTTTGGCTTCAACCAATTCGGCGAGTTTCTCGACGTTTTCGGTAAAAGCTCGACGCTTGCCCCACAAAGATACGTTCCATTCGGTCGCCGCGTGAACATCGGCTGCGATAAAACTGGCTGCGGCCACCGATGCGACCAATGCTGTTTTTATGGTTTTCATGATGCTTCCTTCTGGTCAGTAAGTTGTTGTTTGTTGTTATCGGCCATTATGGTGAAGGCGATTGCACTGATGATCAAAACCAGTGCTACTGATTTCGTCTGGAAAGCTTAGGTCACGTTGGCCATCTTGTGCAGTAGTATATTGGTCGGGTAGAGCTGAGAATCAGAATGCCGGGGCACCATTCTTGGGCCAATCGGTCATAGTCTGGTGTAATGGCAGTCTCGTACATTTATCGAGTCTTGACGAGTGTGCGGGCGCAGTGTCCCGACGAAACAACGATAAGAGGATTCGATATGCCTCAGCTTCGTTTTACCCATCTGATGTGTTTTGCTGTTCTTGCCGCTTTCCTCGCCGCCTCTTCCGCACAGGCCCATCACGGGTGGGCGTGGGCGACCGATGAGGAGTTTGAAATCACCGGTGTCATCCAGTCTGTACGCCTGGGTAATCCCCATGGCGAGGTCACCATACGAGTGGATGGCGAGGATTGGGTTGTGGAAGTCGGCCAGCCCTGGCGCAACGACCGGGTCGGACTCACCAAAGAGATGTTGAGTCAGGGCCGGGAAATCACAGTGCATGGCCATCGCTCCGCCCGGGAGGGCGAGCGGCTGGTCAAGGCTGAGCGGGTTGTGATCGACGGGCAGGACTACAACCTGTATCCGGGCCGAACGTCCTGACACCCGGGATGATTGAGCAAGCGCTGGTTGCCATCGAAAGCTTGGCTTTTGTCTCGGCCCTACGCAACTCCACATTCATGTACCCGTTGGTGAATGCCGGACATATCCTCGGGGTTTCGTTACTGGTAGGCGGCATCGTGCCGCTGGATCTGCGTCTGCTCGGGCTTTGGCGTAAATACCCGGTGATGGTGTTTGTCGATGTGCTTCGAATCTCAGCCGCGGTCGGTTTGGCGTTGGCCGTGGTTTGCGGAGCATTGCTGTTTACCACCGCAGCCCCGGACTACGCCACTTCGCCGTTGTTTCAGGCGAAGATTACGCTTGTCCTGCTGGGTGTGTTGAATGCGTTTGCGGTAGGCCGGTTAATGAAACTCCGGGATATACGGAGCCTCCCGATGAGGGCTCCTATGCCTGTGGTCCTCCGGGTCGGGGGCCTGATGTCTTTGGCTGTCTGGATCAGCGTACTGATTCTTGGCAGGTTAGTGGGGTATTTTTGACTTTGCGTTGATGCCTGCTGTCAGCAATTCCTGCAGCATGCTGTAGCTTAATCCCCAGATGCAGGCATCCTGATAGCGGCAGCAGGGCATGTTCAGCGTACCAAGAGGTGTTCGCCAGGGAAGCTGGCTCTGGTTCTCCCCGGCTGCAAGGTAGTCCAGGGGTACCCAGACCGCCCGTTCGACTTCATGGTTCGGCAAGATCGTCCTCGACCCGTGCCACTCGAACACGTAGGGAGTGACGACCATCGGGCGAAGGCGGCTGTGGTGTCGGGTGATCAGATCTGACAGTCGGGTTATGTATCGGCCTTGGCGGCCAAGATCCATGCCGGTTTCTTCCAGCGTTTCCCGCTCGGCGGCGGCCCGGGCGGATTCATCTTCTGGTTGCAGTCGGCCACCGGGGAAGGCCATATCGCCGGACCAGGGATCGCCTTCCCGACGCGCCCGCTGGATAAACAGCAGTTCCTCGTGGGCGTTTTCCACTCTCCGGAAGATCAGCGCGACGGACGCTCGGGCAAATCGACGCCGGAAAGGAATTTTTTTGGGGCGCAAATGGCTTACCCAGGACTTCGATCGCACGTAACGCTGTCCTTTGATGTTTGATGGCTATAGTTAAACATATCCTGGACGAGCAGGGTGTTTGCGTTGCGACTTAGTTGGCATAGGTTCTGGAAATGAAGCCGTTTTTTTTGATTGTTGTATACCTTGGTGCTGTCACGTTGCCATTGATCCTGTCCGCTGCGGTTGGGGGACCTCCGCGCGAATGGCACCAGGAACTCGCCTCGGGTCTGGGCATCCTCGCCTTCTCGATGATCCTTATGGAATTCATTCTCTCCGGGCGTTTCAAGGCCATTTCGAATGGCGTCGGAATGGATGTGACGATGCGGTTTCACCAGATCATGGCCCGTACGGCCCTGGTTTTTGCGCTTGTGCACCCATTTCTCTACCAGGAAACGCCCTCCGGTGGTCCCCGCCCATGGGATCCCAGCCGTGAATTGACGCTCACAACGGACTTTTCCGCGATTTTAAGTGGAATTGGCGCTTTTTTGCTTCTTCCCAGCCTTGTGCTCCTCGCCATCGGCCGGACACAGTTGGACTATAAATACGAGACATGGCGCCTGATGCACGGGATTGGCGCGCTCTTGATTGCTCTTCTTCTCTTGCACCACACGGTCTACGGAGGGCGTTACGGATCAGAATCAGTGATGACCTGGGTTTGGCTGGCAATGACAGGAGTTGCGGTCGGGTCATTGCTCATGGTTTACCTGTGGGTTCCCCTTCAGCAAAAGGCACGCGCTTGGCGCGTGGTCTCCGTGAACCAATTGACACCGAGGCAATGGGAACTGACCGTGGAGCCTGAAGGGCATGCGGGGCTGGATTATAAAGCCGGTCAGTTTCTTTGGCTGAATGTGGGGCACAGCCCCTTCTCATTGAAAGAAAATCCCTTTTCCATTTGTTCGGCACCTGCCGAGGGACCACGGGTATCTTTCATGATCAAAGAGCTCGGCGACTTTACCCGCACGGTTGGCCAGATAGAGCCGGGAACCCTTGCCTACCTTGACGGCCCCTACGGTAATCTTACTGTTGACGGTCGAGCGGAACCCGGAGTTGCCCTCATTGCCGGGGGAGTAGGACTTGCGCCACTGCTGGGTATGCTCAGGCAAATGCGGGCCACCAACGATCCCCGAAAGGTGAGGTTGATCTATGGTAATCGCGTGATTGATCAGATCGCTCACCGGGAGGAGCTCGGGACGGAGGATGTGGTCTACGTGTTGTCGGAACCACCAGATAACTGGGAGGGTGAGACCGGCTTCATTGATGGCGCGCTGATCGACAGGGTTTTCTCCGAGGAAGAATTCAGCGAATGGCTCTTTGTGATGTGCGGGCCTGCACCCATGATGGATGTCGTTGAGGATCACCTGATCAAGCGAGGCACGCCTTCCCATCACATCCTTTCGGAGCGTTTCAGTTATGACTAATCCCATCAAGCGGGCAAGTCTACGGCGCCGGGTTTCCTGGATCGTCTGGGCAGTAAACATCACGCTGTTCGCGACTCTCCTCGTTTTTGTGTTCCGTTCGGGTCTCTGAAGCGCGGGTTCCGTACGCGCGAAAGGACTGGCACAGTGTGGTGTATTGCACCTGACAGGAGACTAGATGACGTTCGAGCATATTGTTCAGATAAACGACCTGACCAAGCCAGAGCTACCGGTCCTGACCCGATTCCAGGTTTGGGAAGGCCTGGTGCTCCGAGCCCGGCGCCCTGACAAGTTCCTGGTGGGCGTTGACGATTTTGAGATCCTTGATCAGGGACCAGCTTACCTGAAGCGCAGCCTTCAGCTGCCGGGGTTGGAGGTGGTCGACGAGGTCGTATTTTGGCATGAGGCCAGGATCGAGTATCGAACTCAGCCAACTCACTCGGTTCCAGCTGCAACACTTGTCATGGACATCGAGGAGCCGGAGCCTGGGGCGCTTTTTGTCCGCTTCCGGTATCACACAGCGAGCATCGAGAACCGCGGTGACTCGATGCCCTATGATCAGTACCTTTATGAAGCGTATGTAGCCACAGACGTGGAAACCATTCAGATCATACGGCAATTGGCGGAGACGGGTGTGTTCTGAAAGCCCTTTGGTTTTGAGCCCAAGGTTGATTGGTGACTGTGTTGCTGCAGGCCCGAATAGGCTAATGTTCAGGTTAGTGGATGCAGTTTGGATTGTCAGTTCCGGAACCTGGAGAACGGTCATGCAGCCAAAGGATATTGTGGCTCAGTTCATCGAAAACATCCGTGCCCAGCGCCTGGATGAAGCCAAGGATCTGCTTGCTGAAGAGGGCTTTGAGTATGTGGGCCCCAACATGCGATTCCTCAGCCGGGACGACATGTTGGCTTATCAGTTCGGCATGTTTGCCATTCAGAAAGATCTGGTTTTACGGCAACTGAGTGCCGACGGTGAGCACGTGTTTGCGATCCTGGATTATCGCACCTACTTCGAGCCGATTGGTGATGTGCGCCTGGCAATCTGGTGTCGCGTAAGGGAGCAAAAGATCCAGTGCGTTGAAACTTTCTATAACGCAGCGGTGATTGAAAACATGCTAGGCGGGAGTTTGCCTGCAGCGGAGTGATTCAAGCCTCGAACTTCAGAGTTCGACAAACCTCGGCACAACCATGAGTACGACCCCTACGGCCAGCATTTCCCATGCGCTACTGGCCAGATAAGGATAGATGATCATGGCAATGCCGCAGTATCGGGTGACGATGTTTTTCCTGCGCCGGCCATACATGAAATACCCGAAGCCGATGCAGCCGAACAGCAGCGCCAGCAAGATGTCAGCGGTTTCCATGCAATGAACTCCTCCGTTCTGTTTCACCGTATGAATTGTTGCTGAAAGTCTGAAATGAATACAGGGAGCAAGATAGAAATGAGAGTGTTTGGTTTAGTAAAGGCGGTGCTAATCCTGTCGTCACTGGTCCTATCACCGATAGTAGCCCATGCGAACGCTGTGTGGATTGATGTCCGCACCGAGGCCGAGCATCGGCAAAGCCACATTGATGGCGACCCGTTGATTCCGCACACCCGGATCGTTGCGCAGGTCAGCGAGAGGTTCCCGGACAAAGACACCGAGATCAATCTTTATTGCCGCAGTGGTAACAGGGCAGGCAAGGCGAAAGCGGCACTTGAGCGCGCGGGCTATACGAATGTGGAAAACAAGGGCAGCCTGGCAGAGGCGCGCCAGGAACGCGGCCTTTAGGAAGCGAACAATTTTTAGCCACATCGGGTATAATGAACGGCTTATTCTGTAAAACAAGCCACCTTGACCTGGATACCAACATGAGCAAGAAAAACGAGAAAGCTACCCTGACCTCCGCCGAAATTGAGGAACAGACTGCCGCCTTTTTGAAAGCGGGTGGATCTGTCGAATATGTCGGCAAGGGCCAGAGCGGACAAGTTTCCTCTACAGGTTCAAAGCAGATCAGCCTGAAAAAGTAACGCGCGGCTCAAACCTATTGACGAGCTCACTCCGATGGGCGCCAGTGTGTGAATAGTTTCGACATGACTGTGCCGCCTCTTCAGGCAAAGTCGTAGTCACCGCCTTTCTCAAGTGCTTTCTTATAAGCCGGCCTGGCGTGAACCCGTTTCACCCAGCCGGTGATGTGAGGCCTGTTCTTACCGACAATGCCCCTGGCTACCGAGGCTTCAAGCGGGAAGCTCATCTGGATATCTGCAGCACTCAGTTTGTCACCCAGGAACCACGTGTTTTTTGCGAGGTGGCCTTCCACAAAGTCCAGATGGGTCTTGATCATCGGGCCGATGAAGATTTCATTGGTTTTGTCTGAAATGCCCTTGGCGACCGGTTTAATAAAGAACGGCATCGGACTGGTTTTGACCTTTTCAAACACCAGGCGCATGACCAGAGGGGGCATCAGTGAGCCCTCGGCGTAGTGCAGCCAGTAGGTGTAGTCGAGCCAGGCCTGGCCGCCGCTCTCGGGCAGCAAGGTGTCTTTGCCGTAGGTGTGGGCCAGGTATTCAATAATGGCGCCGGATTCGGCTACCACCAGATCGCCGTCGGTAATCACAGGGGATTTTCCCAGCGGGTGCACCTTCTTCAGGCTTTCAGGCGCCAGCATGGTTTTGGGATCACGCTGATAATGCTTGATCTCATAGGGCACACCCAGCTCTTCCAGCATCCAGAGAACGCGTTGTGAGCGGGAATTGTTCAGGTGGTGGACGGTAATCATGCGCAAGCTCCGTTCGCATCGAAAAATGATCTGGTGTGAAGAGTAGGCTTCAAAAAGCGTTTTGGTTCACCGCGGAAGGTGATTGTTGGGCTAATGCCGATTGCGCATGGCAAAGCCGTGGCGTTTGAGCTCCTTGAGAATCTCGGGCACCTTGAAGGGCATCAACGTGCGGGTTGTCTTCAGAAGGCTGATGGCAACGTGCATTCGCTTGTACCAGAGAACCTGGCGGATCTTTTTCTTCATGGGGTGATAGCCCTCCAGGTACAGCTCCTCAACACGGTCTGCGTTATTGGTGAGGCTATAGCTGCTCAGGTCCAGAGGCACGGCTATATCGGCATTCTTGAGTTGCTTGCGGGTGTTGAAATCGATGCCAATGTTGATGGCGTTGGTGATCACATCGAAGGTGTTATCCGGCTTCGGGTATCGGCTCACATGGCTGAGATCAACCGCTACAGTGATGCCGGCGCCCATTTTCGCCAGTGGTGAAATTGGCACATTTTCAACCAGCCCGCCGTCCACCAGTGTTCTCCCATCGATCTCTACCGGTACAAACAGGCCGGGTACCGCCATTGAGGCGCACACAACGTCTGCCAGGTTGCCCTCCCGGAAGATCAACTGTTCGCCGGTTTCGATATCCGTTGCGCAGATGGCCAGTGGAATCTTGGCATCTTCGATCCGGACATCCCCGAGATCCCGATGAATCATTTCCCGAATGGCATTGGTGCTGAAAAGCCCGCCGCGCTCGAAGGTAAAGTTGATGATTTTCGAGAGGTTCAGGGTGGAGCAAATGGAAAGGATGGACTCCGCCGGGCGGCCGAAGGCGTAGTAGCTCGCAATGAGTGCGCCGGCGCTGGTTCCGGAAATACAGTGAATCCTGATTTGCTCTTCCTCGAAGGCCTTAAGAACGCCGATATGGGCGATGCCCTTTGCCGCGCCGCCCCCGAGGGCAAGGCCAATGCGGGTATTAAAGGGATTGAGTTTCATGGTGTTTGGCCCATTCACGTGCTCGAGGAGATAACCGTTAAAGCAAGTCTATCAGAGTAGCTCGCGCATTAAATTCAACGCGATGCGAACGAATAGGAATTTGTGAACGCAGTGGTTTGTGCGGAGCTTTGCAGACCGGTTGGAAATTTCAATTCTTAGAGTTCAAAATATTGGTGTGGCACTTAAGGAGGTAAATTTTCCAACCGACTGCGGGTCGATGCAGTCATAGGAGTCCTCACATTGGGCGACGTCATTAAAGATGATTACCAGACTGACTACGTGGCCGGTCAGGATAATATCGAGAAATTCGGCTTCGACATCCACAACATCGTATTCCCGTTAACCGCCATCCTGATTGTGGCCTTTGTTGTCGGGACGCTCATTTTTCCATCCGGTGCAAAGGAATTGCTAGATAGCGCCAAAAATGGCGCGATCGCTGTTTTCGACTGGGGTTTTCTGCTCAGCGCAAACTTGTTTGTTCTCTTCTGCCTGGCCCTGATTTTCATGCCGGTAGGCAAGATCCGGATTGGCGGGACTGAAGCCAAGCCTGAATTTTCCCTGCTTTCCTGGTTTGCCATGCTGTTTGCAGCCGGTATGGGCACTGGGCTGATGTTCTGGTCGGTCGCTGAGCCGGTGGCCTATTACACCGACTGGTATGGAACGCCTCTTGGTGTTGAACCTAACACCGAAGAGGGTGCGCGCCTGGCGATGGGTGCAACCATGTATCACTGGGGTCTGCACCCCTGGGCGATTTATGCAATTGTCGGGCTTTCGCTATCTTTTTTTGCTTTCAACAAGGGCCTGCCGCTAACCATACGCTCTGCGTTTTTCCCGATACTTGGTGACAAGGTCTGGGGCTGGCCGGGTAATGTGATCGATACGGTGTCGGTGCTGGCGACCATTTTTGGTCTTGCGACCTCGCTCGGATTCGGGGCCCAGCAGGCCGCATCTGGTATTTCCTACCTGTTTGATATTGAGGGAGGCCTGAATATTCAGGTAGGCGTGATTGCCGGCGTTACGGCTGTGGCCACTTACTCTGTGATTCGAGGCATCCACGGTGGTGTTCGGATCCTGAGTAACGCGAATATGATCATGGCGGGCCTGCTCCTTCTGTTTGTAATGTTTGCCGGTCCCACGCTGGCGGTGTTCCAGTGGCTCTGGGATACGTCGGTGTCCTACGCCTCCAACATGGTCGCGCTCAGTAACCCGTTCGGCCGGGAGGAGGACACGACCTGGTTCCATGGCTGGACGGTATTCTATTGGGCCTGGTGGATTTCCTGGTCGCCGTTTGTGGGTATGTTCATCGCGCGGGTGTCCCATGGCCGCACGGTGCGTGAGTTCGTTACAGCGGTTCTGATCATCCCGACCATCATCACGCTGTTCTGGATGAGCGCCTTCGGCGGCGGTGCCCTCCATCAGGTGCAGAATGATATTGGCGTGCTGGCCTCGGAGGGACTCACTGAAGTATCACTGGCGATGTTCCAGGCGCTTGAGAATATTTCACTGTCGGGCATTACCTCGTTTATCGGTATTACCCTGGTGTTGACTTTCTTCGTGACCTCGTCGGATTCCGGCTCGCTGGTCATCGATAGCATTACCTCGGGCGGCAAGACGGATGCTCCCAAAGCCCAGCGGATTTTCTGGGCGGTTATTGAAGGTTCGATTGCCGGCGTGCTGCTGTTCGTAGGCGGCGAGCAAGCGCTGGGGGCGCTTCAGGCCGGCGCCCTGAGCGTGGGTCTGCCTTTCACTCTCGTTCTGCTGGTAATGACCTACAGCCTGTTCAAGGGGCTTCACCATGAACGCCGCTTGCTGATCGCTGAGGGCAAAATGTAACCGGCAGTCTGATCGTTAAACCACGTCACCGACCCAAAGGCCCCTCACCGAGGGGCCTTTGCATTTTCGGGATCCTGTCCCCATATAAACGGAAAAGGCGCAAACAAACAGGAGATCGGAAATGACGGCACCAACTCTGAAGGAACAACTGAACAACGCGGTAAAGGAGGCAATGCGGAACAAGGATAAAACCCGTCTGGTTACCTTGCGCATGGCCCAGTCTGCCGTAAAGCAGATCGAGATTGATGAACGCCGCGAGCTCAACGATGAAGATGTTCTGAAGGTGCTGGACAAGATGCTCAAACAGCGCCGCGACGCCGCGAGCCAGTATGATGATGCCGGTCGTGAGGAGCTGGGCGACAAAGAACGAGCTGAAATGGTGATCATCGAGGAGTTCATGCCTGCGGCCCTGAGCGAGGATGACCTGGACGGGCTGATTCGGATGGCCATCAGTTCAACCGATGCCCAGGGGATGCAGGACATGGGCAAAGTGATGAACGAGCTTAAGCCCCAGGTGCTTGGCCGGGTAGAAATGGGGCATTTGAGCAAGAAGGTGAGGTCTGCGCTGGCGGGTTGAGCGCCGGCGTTTGCCGGCTCGCGGGCATTAATGCCCCGGTTACCAATCCAGCCTGAGGCTGGCGAGCAGGGCATCGCCCAGTTTCAGATCCTCCGTGCCCGTGTTCAGGTCTTTGTACCGGACACGGGTATCAACGCTGGCGCCGACGCCAAGAGTCACCGCCGGCCAAGCCCCGCGCCCGTCGTAGGCCCGGTATTCAATTTCCGTTCTCCACTCCCGCAAATACAGAGCGTTTTCCACTTCCCTGGTTTTATCAAGAGTCGCCCAACGGTCCCCGTTTCGTTCCACCCGAAACTCCCATAGATGCCCGGTGCTTTGCCATTGGATTAAGACCGGCAGGTCGAACAACCAGTGCCCACTGTCGTTGATCTGTTGCCAGCGTGCCCTGGGAAGCCATCGGAAAGAGCCAAAGCGATGGTCGCCGCCGACGCCGAGGCTGAGGGCGCTGGTCTCATTCAGAGCCCGGAATAGAGCGATACGTCCATTTAACAGATCATTGTGGAAGTCCTGGTACTTGAACATGTTGGAAGTGCCGGCAACGCCGGCCGTTGCTTCCAAGCGGTAAAGCCGATGCTGCCAATCGCCACCGAAGGTCAACCGATGGAGGTGCCCGTTGTGTGCCGGTTCGCCTGTGCGGATTCTCAGTGGCTGGTAATCGTAATCGATGCCAAAGGTGCTCGCAGAGTTCTGCCGTTGCCAGCCCAGGCCGCGCTGCGAGCGGGTCACCTCGTTTGCAGCGGGGAGATCCTCTGGCCAATCGTAAGCTTGCCACTGGCGATAGAGCAGATAAAAAGAATTTGAGGCCTGTACCGCGCAGGGCATTGCCAGGATGGCAACAAGGAACGGAGCCAGAATGAAAAACCGGAGTCTGGCCAGGTTCCCGATTCGGTACCAACGCCCTGTATCCAAGATGCGTCGCCTCTTGCCAAACCTGTGAATTGAGCGATCTATGCCCTACTATTTTAGCGTCAGATTCTCCAATCGCTGCGATTTTCAGGAGCCCATGGCCGACAAAGATTTACGAATCCGATCCGATAAACAGGCGATCGATCAGTTTATTAACGAGGTTCGCTCGCTGCCTAAACAGGGTGGCGGCCAGGGGCGTCTGATTTTCGCGTTGGACGCAACCGCAAGCCGGGAGGCAACCTGGGATCAGGCTTGCCATTTGCAGAGCGAACTGTTTATGGCAACCCGGGATCTGGGCGGGTTGGCCATTCAGCTCTGTTACTATCGAGGTTTTGGCGAGTTCAAGGCCACAGGCTTTGTGACCGGGGCCGGACAGCTACTGAACCTGATGAACGGCGTTTCCTGTCTGGGTGGGCGAACCCAGATCAGCCGGGTATTGGCCCACGCGGTGAAAGAGACTCGCACAAACCCCGTCAAGGCGGTGGTGTTTATCGGAGATTGCTGCGAGGAACCGGTAGACGAGCTCTGCCATACCGCCGGGGAATTGGGCATGCTGCGCACGCCGGTATTTATGTTTCATGAAGGCAGTGACGCCCACGCCAGGGCGGTTTTCCAGCAGGTGAGCAAGCTCTCCGGCGGCGCATACGCGCCCTTTGATCGGAGCAGCCCGCAGGTTCTGAAGGATCTTATGGCGGCGGTTGCGGTCTATGCTTCCGGGGGAGCCAAGGCGTTGCAGGATTTTTCGAGCCGCAGCTCCCCGGAAGTGAAGCGCCTGACGAAGCAGATCCGATAGTGCTTGTGGAAATCCATTCGAGGGCCGATGCGCCCGGGGTATCTGAGTGCCGTTAACGCTTGTTGCCATCGTGGTCGCGGTTGTTGCCTGGGTGTGGTTGCGCAATCAGCCAGCCAGCCAACGTAATGCAGCCATTCTCAAACTCGCTTTGTTGGTCGGTATCGGGATCGTGGTCGTTCTCGCCGTAACCGGACGCCTGCATTTTGTGTTCGCCGGGTTGGCGTTTCTTTATCCGCTGTTGCGTCGATTGCTGCCCTCACTGTTGCGCGGTGGACTGGGTGGTATGGCTGGCGGAGCCCGAGCCAAATCCGGCAATCAATCTCACGTGACCAGTGACATCCTGGAAATGACCCTGGACCACGATTCCGGAAACATGAGTGGCAGAATCATAAAGGGGCCCATGGAGGGCCGTGAGTTGTCAGATTTGAGCGAGAACGAGTTCCTGGAACTGCTGCGGTATTGCCGGGCGCAGGACGAAGACTCGGCCCGGCTCCTGGAAAGCTATCTGGATCGCAGGTTCGGTGATTCCTGGCGACAGGATGATGAGGGCGCCTCCGAAGGCACGAAGTCAAGCGGAAATGGCAATGCTGGAGCTCCTCTGACCGAGAGCGAAGCGCTGGATATCCTGGGGCTGGAGCCCGGCGCGAGCCGCGACGAGATTATCAAGGCCCATCGCCGGATGATGCAGAAGCTGCACCCGGATCATGGCGGCAGCAATTATCTGGCGGCGCGCATTAATGAAGCCAAGGAGTGTTTGCTGGGCTGAAGGACGGCGAGGTTCGCAGGCGTTTTGCCAGAGTCGGTTGCCTGTGGTGACGGTAAGCGATATTGTTCAAAAATTGGACTTCTCTGGGCCTGGGGGAGAGCGCCTCGGTTGAAGACATCAACGCTGATCTCGTGGATCTTGCTTTTTATACTCGGCTTGCCCCAGTTCGGGCTCGCCGAGTCTTTAAAGCGGCTGAAAGTACTCGCGCCCGAAATCCCGGGCGCAGCCGAGCCAAGTCTCAAAGGTCGGGATATTGAACTTGTGCTGGCAACGTTCAATGAGTGCGGTTTTGACGCCCGGTTCGTTTTTCAGCCCTTCGAGCGGCATGCTCGTACCTACCGGGAACGTGAGGACTTCGACGCCATCATGACTGTGCCCCTGCACTGGCGTCTTCCAGGGTATTCTACTTCTGCCTACATCTGGTACCAGAACGGGGCCTTCTATAATTATTCCCGTATCGGGCCAGTTGAGCGGATCAATGACCTCGCCGGTCTTGATGTGCTTACTTTCCGTCAGGGTGTTGATGTTCTGGGAATCAGCGGCAATGTTTCGGAATTTGCCTCTCTTACCGAGATTGCCGATCAGACAATTCACTCGCGCCTACTCTTCATGGGACGGGCCGATGCGATTCTGGCTGATGGATTCGTGGTGGCTGAGGTCAATCGAAGAATATTTCGTGAGAAGCGTCGTGGTGAAAGCTGGCCCTCGCAGATGGATACCTTTCGATTCGCACCGATATTCAACCCTGCGCCGCACAAAATGGTTTTTCGGGACCGTGAACGTGCCACTGCATTTGATCAATGCTTCGATGATTTGCGGCAATCAGAGGTGATCGCGGACATCAACCAGAGATACATCGACAAGTATCAGAATGTGCTGCGTTTCAGGTACCTGGGACGGTAAGTAAAGGAGGCCGCCACACCTCGATTTCTGCTTGGGTTGAATGATATCAGGGCGTCGTCAGAGCAAAACTCAGCAACCACCTGTTACCGCTTTCGATTCTTGAAACCCTGTGTTGATATAGGTCCGGACGGAAAAGATACAATCGTCCGAACAGATTGAAGATATTCTTCTCGCAGATGAATTCCCCTCCGGCCTTGGGCTTGGCCAAAACATAATTAAGTTTGTACAGCCGGCCCTCGGAGACCATGTCCACATGTGGCCCTACCTTATGGCCTTGAGGATATCGGACCAGGTATATATTCAGGCGTCTTGAATGAAAGAGAATCCGGGTCTTCACTTTGCCAGGCATGTTCGTGGCATACGCTCTTACAGAAACACCAGAGCAGTGTGCGCGGTCTGCGGGCCATGGGTCAATGATTTGCTGAGTCCCGCAATGTACAACGATGGGGGTTGAATTGATGGCCAGAGCATCAGGTGCTCGCAAGCTTTTGCGGTGGTTTTTGCTGCTATGCGCTGGCGCTATCGTGCTGGTCCTGTTGGTGGTGCTGATGTTCCGGTTCGTAAATCCACCCACCTCGGCCTTCATGCTGGGGTATCAGCTTCAAAGCGCGAACAGATCCCTCGCTCACGAATGGGTGCCCATACATGAGATCTCTGCCTGGATGCCGCTGGCGGTGGTTGCCAGCGAGGATCAACGCTTCCCGCATCACGCGGGCGTGGATTTTGAGGCTATACGCCAAGCCCTCTCGGAGTACAGGGCGGGCGAGGGGCTTCGAGGGGCCAGCACCATCACTCAGCAAACGGCTAAAAACCTGTTCCTGTGGAACGGGCGCAGTTTCGTCCGCAAGGCTCTTGAGGCAGGGCTGGCCCTTGTCATAGACGGCCTCTGGCCCAAGCAGCGCATACTGGAAGTTTACCTGAACGTTGCTGAGTTCGGTCCCGGTATCTACGGGGTCGAAGCCGCCAGCCAGGCCTATTTCGGCAAGCCTGCCCGTCACCTCACCGAGTACCAGGCCGCGCTGCTCGCGGCCGTGCTTCCAAATCCGAAGGTTTTGCGTGTCAACACACCGTCCGCTTATGTGCGGGAGCGAGTGGCCTGGATTCAGGGGCAGATCGCACAGCTTGGTGCTGGGTACCTGCGCGATCTCTAGCTGAGAGGCGTTTAAAGAGGATTGGCGCCCAGTCAGTCGCTCTGCTTCAGGCCCATTTCCCAGAAATCGATCTCAAGCCGGGTGGCATCGCTGAAAATCCGGGTCAGCTCTTTGAAGCGGGCAGGGGAGACATCGGCCAATCGTTCATTGAGCCAGCAAATTTCAGCTTGCACCGCCTCCTGGAACTCCTTGCTATCATACATGGCGATCCAGGCATCATAGGGGTTGCTGTCGCCACGGATAGTCTCCGCCCGGCTGTTCAGCCAGTTGGCGATCTCACCGTAGCCCACCATGCACGGCGATAGGGCGACGTGCAGGTCCAAAAGGTCGCCACGGTTACCAGTATCCAGAACGTAGCGTGTGTAGGCCAAAGTGGCCCGGGCTTCTGGCAATTCCGCCAGCTCTTGCTCGGAGATGCCCCACTCCTTGCAGTAGTTGACGTGGAGATCCAGCTCCACATCCAGGATGGCCTGCAAACCCTCTTTCGCTTGGCGGAGGTCGGATAATGTCGGGCTTTTGTAAGCGGCCAGGGCGAATGCTCGGGCAAACTGGATCAGAAACAGGTAGTCCTGCTTCAGGTAATGCTGGAACGCTTCAGGCGCGAGCGACCCATTACCGAGTTGCTGCACGAAGCTATGCTGGATGTAGGCTTGCCATTCGGCCTGGCAGCTCTTCTTCAGGTCATCGAACTGGTAAGGCATGCTTTCTCCTGAAAATGCTGTTGGTTCAGTAGCAGGAATTGGGGGACGAGTCCGGATTGATCTCGCCGGCCACTTCTTCTGGATCAATGCCGTGACGGGTCAACACTTCCCTCACAAAGTTCACCTGAGCCAGAATTCTGTCGGCATCATCCCCATATTCAAACCGGTTAATTTCGACCGGCTGGGGCATGAAGGTGAAGGCGGTTTTGAGGGCGGTGAGTGTATCTTCATCGGCCATTGGCAGACTCCTCATGCGGTTTGATTGATAGATGAAGAGTATACGCAAGTCATTTGGGAAAGGCCGACAGGCAGCCACGGAAAAGCAATTGACCCCGGGCATCTTGCGGGAGATTGCTGATCGGTGTCCGTGTTAGTCTGAGGGATGATGTATTCAACCAGCTGACAGGATTCCCCATGCAAAAGATTCGCATCGACATTGTTTCCGACATCGCCTGCCCCTGGTGTGCCATTGGGTATGCGCGCTTGGAACAGGCCATGAAGCAGTTGGCGCCTGAATACGAATTCGGCGTCCAGTGGCATGCCTTTGAACTGAACCCGGATCATACGGGTGAGGGGGAGCCAATCCTGCCGGCGTTGGCCCGCAAGTACGGCCGGAGCGAGGAAGAGATGCGTGCTACTCAGGACCAGATGATGACGATTGCGAAGGATCTGGGCCTCAACTTTGAAAAAATGCAGGAGCGTTTCACCTGCAATACCTTCGATGCTCACCGGCTGGTGAAGTGGGCCGGCCAGCAGGGCAAGCAGACGGAGATGAAACAGGCGTTGTTCGACGCCTATTTTGGAAAGGCAGAAGACGTTTCAGACCGGGACGTGTTGTTGGGCTGTGTCGAGAGCCTTGGGCTGGATCGCGCGAGGGCAGAGCAGATTCTGGATTCTGATGAATTCGCCAGTGTGGTTCGCGAAGACGAAGCCACCTACCAACAGGCGGGCGTGTCTGCGGTGCCGGCATTCATCGTGAACGGGAAATACCTGATCTCCGGCGCCCAGGAACCGGATACGCTGGTGCAGGCGTTCGAGGAAATAGGCGGAAAGCCCGAATGAAATCCTGAGCTGGAGTAGAAATGCCGAAACCTTCCGAAGCCCGGCAGCGGGCCATTCTGGCACGGCTGGATAAATTCAGCCGCTTTACCGATAGCAACATCGCGATTCCGTTCACCAAAGTACGGATTGGCGCGGAGGCGGTGATTGGCCTGTTGCCCGTGGTGGGAGACATGGCCGGCCTGGTGCTGGCAAGCTACGTGCTGGTGGAAGCGCAGCGGGCGGGCGCCAGTAAGACGGTTAAGCTTCGCATGCTGCGCAACATGGGCATTGATTTCCTGGGCGGGCTCTTCCCGGTGGTCGGTGATGCGTTCGATGCGGTCTACAAAGCCAACACGCGGAATACCCGCCTGCTCCGAAATTACCTGGAGAAGGAACTGGCCATTGAGCCACCTCCACCGCCCTTCCCCTGGATGACTGTCATCGGGTTGTCGGTTCTGTTTGCCGTGGTGACCGGTGGCCTCACGCTTTTGTTCTGAACCGGGCAACTCTCTTAAAGCATCAGGCCGGATTCCGGGTGGGATGCCTCCCGCCGGACCAGCACTTGCCCGTCTCGTACAGAAGCCAGCACCGGTCGTTGTCCGAGCAGCACTTCATAGGGTGTGGTTCCCTGAAGAACCACGCACCGTGCTGGCATCCCCTCATAAACGCCATACTCATCAAGGTCCAGCGCAGCCGCGCCATTGTCGGTAATCAGTTCCAGCGACCGGTCAATCCAGCTCATTCCCAGCATGTGGCAGGCGTGCAGGCCGACATCGAGGGTGCGGAGCATGTTGCCATTGCCCATGGGATACCAGGGGTCGCGGATGGAATCCTGGCCGAAGGCGACTTTCAGTCCGGCATCAAGCAGCTCGGGGACCCGTGTAATCCCGCGGCGTTTGGGGTAGCTGTCGAACCGCCCCTGCAAATGCAGGCTTTCCGTAGGCATGGAAAGAAAGCGAAGGCCGGACTTTTTCAGCAATCGGAACAGTCTGCTGCAATAGGCGTCGTTGTAGGAGCCCATGGCGCAGGTGTGGCTGGCGGATACCCGGGAACCGTAATCCAGTCTCAGGGACTCGGCGGCCAGAACCTCCAGGAACCGGGATTCCGGATCGTCAATTTCGTCGCAATGGACATCCACCAGCCGGTCGTTTTTGTGGGCCAGCTCCATCAGCCAGCGAACGGATTCCGCGCCGTAGTCCCGGGTAAACTCGAAGTGCGGGATGCCACCAACCACATCAGCTCCGAGCCGCACGGCTTCCTCCATTAGCTCACGCCCGTTTTTGAAAGACCAGATGCCCTCCTGGGGAAACGCAACGATCTGCAGGTCTACAAAGGCTGCGGTGTTTTCGCGAACCTCAAGCATGGCCTTGAGGGCCGTCAGGCTCGGATCCGTTACGTCCACATGGGTACGGACGTACTGGATGCCGTGAGCGGCAAACAGTTTCAGTGTCTGGGTGGCGCGGTTAATGACATCCTGGTGGTTCAAAGTTGTCTTGCGCTCGGACCAGCATTCAATGCCTTCAAACAGGGTGCCGCTTTTGTTCCAGCGCGGCTCCCCGGCTGTCATGGCGGCGTCAAGATGAATGTGCGGTTCCACGAAAGGTGCGGTGACGAGGTTGCCCCCTGCATCCAGTTCACCGTCTCTGGTGGTGGCCTTGTCGGGTTGGGCCGTGATACCTGAAAAGCGCCCGTTGGTGATCTCCAGCCTGTACAGCCCATCCTGGCCCTGTAAACGTGCGTTCGCTATGGCATTCAATGGTGTAGTCATATTGTCTCCGGTAAGTCGCTCACCAACCTTTATGGTTTCAATAGCAGGTGAGCCTTTAAGAGTATTCTGAATTTTTCAGTGGTGTTGCCCGGGCCTGGTAACGATTCACTGAGTTGGTTTATTCGGTTGCGTATCGTGTTTCTGTGGCAGCGTAATGCCTCTGCCATGGCACTCTGGTTGCCCCGGCAGGCGATCCAGGCGTCGAGCAATTCGGTAGAATCGGCCAGAATGGACGGATCCACCTGCTCAATCGATGTGTGTTCGGACCAGACGATGGCCCTGCCGATGGCCTCCGTGACTTCCACCATGGGCAGCGAATAGGGCTGTTCGAACAGAGGTATCGCAAGTTCGTCGGCCAGCCGGCAGAGCGTGTTGGGCAGTTGGCCAATATAGGCGTCTCCGGTCAGGACGACGAGACCGGAGGCATTGCATTCCTTACCCTCATAGAGGCATTCCGCCAGATTCTGGGGGCTGCGATGCCGGCTGATGCCGGTAACAAATACCAGCTCGCCGCCTTTGACCCAGCTCTTGAACGAGCGGTTTTCTGCCACATAGGGCCAACGTACCGGGTTATCTCCGGCGGACTCCCCGCCCCGGAGCCGAATGGCGTCCAGGCCGGGGAGAAGTGGCACGTCCCGGCATCGCAGTGTCACTTAGATCGCTCCCATCACCTGTGCTTTGCGCTCACGGACTGCTTCGCTGACGACCAGAATGAGGCTGTAGCTCAGGGCCGCGACGAGGACACCCACAATGGGCGCAATCCAGGGAGAAGTATAGGCGGCTGCGGAGCCGATGGCGTAGGCCGCGAGCCCCGGGACATTGAAGGCTGGCAGTGTAACCGTGGTCAGGTCCGGATACTGGCGTTTATAGCCGACAAAGTAGCTGGCCATGATGACGCCACCGATCGGCGGGATAAAGGTGCCAAGCAGAACAAGGAACGGTATCAGCCACTCGTACATGCCCAGTACAGCCAGTACTGTTCCGATCGCGGCACCAGCAATGGTCACCGACTTGCGGCGGCGGGTACGGATCAGGTTACAGCCTGCGACCGCAAAGTTGTAAACCGTGTTGTCCTGAGTGGTCCAGAGATTCAGGAATAGCATCAGGATACCGAGTGTGGCCAGACCCTGGGCGACCATGATGTCGACGATGTCGGCCTGCTGATAGACGAGGGCACCAAAGGCGCCGATCAGGGTCATCAGGCCGTTACCGAGGAAGAAAGCAAGCAATGTGGCGATCACCGCCGTTTTGCCGGATTTCGCGAAGCGGGTCCAGTTGGTGGCCTGGGTTCCGCCACTGACAAAGGTGCCAAACACCAGCGTGATTGCCGCTGCAACGGTCATTTCATCCGTCGGGGTAATCGCCAGAAGCCCGGACAGGCCGCCGGCATCGGACGTGGCGATAGACATGCTGACGGCCACCAGGATGATCATGGCGGGCACGGCAACCCGGGATAGCCACTCGAGGCCTTGATAACCGATAAATGCGGTAACACAGAAGGCGAAACCGAACAGCACCATCAGCGGTGTTGTCATCCCCTCCGGCATCCCCGTGAGTTTAACCAGCAGAATGGCCATGGTGGCGGTGCCCCAGGCGTACCAGCCAATCTGGGTGAAGCCCAGAATAAAGTCGGAAAGTTTGCTGCCCAGCTCGCCGAAGGTGAACCGGCTCATCAATGCAGTGTTCAGGCCTGTTTTCGCGGCGATATAGCCGAGCCCTGCTGCGTAGAGGCCAAGCAGCAGATTGCCGACCGCCAGCACCATGAGCATGGTGGAAAAGTCGAAGGCAACACCAACGCTGCCACCGGCCCACATGGTGGCGGTAAAGAAGGTAAAGCCAAGGAGGACCAGCCCCATGGACCAGACGCTTTTACGCTGATCCATGGGGACAGGGCTTAAGGGATAATCCTGTTCTTTGGGTGTTGGTTCAGTGGTCATGACGTTCTCTCCGTGTCGTAGGTAACACGGGGAGAGTTGGCAACGTTTGTGCCATGGCCGCTTTTCAGGCTGATTTGTGCCAGGTTGCCGGTTCTTTATTGTGCAATATGCACAGTCGGGTAGCCGCAGTCGATTGGGTAGGGGGCTGGTTGCATTGTCATGGTGCGAAATATGGGCTTGTTTGCACATTTGGTGCGTGCTTCCCCGTTTTTACTTTTTGGAGAAGCTGCGCCAACACACTTGAGATCGGTCTGACGCTTTTAGTCGACTGGGTGTCGTATTGGTTCCTCCCGGAAACCTCAAAGACGGCCACATTAGGGCTATCGACAACCCGGCAAGGGGGAAAAAGCCATGGCCGTTAAATTCGAGCAAGCACTTCTGGATTACCCACAACAACGGGCGGGAGCGGCGCGCCAGCCCGACAGCGTCGACCAGTCTGATCGGCGCGTTCCCATCAATCTGCGCCAATCCGGGCCTACGCCGGTGGAAATGCTGATCTCCACCCGGGTTCGCAAGTCACCCTATTGGCATCTGGCCTATGAGGCTGGCTGCTGGCGGGCGACCGTCTACAACCGGATGTATCACCCCCGGGGTTATGTCCGCCCTGAGGACGGCGGTGCCATGCTGGAGTACGAGTCGCTGATCCACGACGTCACCATGTGGAACGTGGCGGTCGAGCGCCAGATCCAGGTTAAAGGCCCGGATGCCGAGCGATTCGTGAATTACGTGATCACCCGGGATGCGACCAAGATAAAGCCCATGCGTGGCAAGTACGTCATTCTCTGCAATGAAGAAGGTGGCATCATCAATGACCCTGTTCTGCTGCGGGTTGCCGAGGACGAGTTCTGGTTCTCGCTCTCCGACAGTGATCTGGAACTCTGGATGCGGGGCGTGAACATTGGCATGGGCTTCAACGTCACCATTGCGGAAATTGATGTCGCGCCCGTGCAGATCCAGGGTCCCAAATCCGAAGCGCTTATGGCGGATCTGTTTGGCGACGCCGTTCGGGATATTCCCTATTACGGTCTTATGGAAGGCCAGGTGGCCGGCCACGACGTGATCGTTTCCCAGACCGGCTTCACCGGTGAGAAGGGGTACGAAATTTATCTCAAGGAAGCGACCAAATACGCCGAGGACCTCTGGTACACCGTGCTTGCCGCAGGCGAGCCTCACAATCTTCGGGTCATAGCACCCGCCCACCATCGCCGGATTGCTGCGGGCATTCTGTCCTGGGGTCAGGATGTGGATCAGGAAACCCTGCCGTTCCAGTGCAACCTGGCGTACCAGGTTCCGCGCAACAAGGAGGCCGATTATATCGGCAAGCAAAAGCTTGAGCAGATCCGTGAACAGGTGGAAGCGGGGCGTCCTCCTTTCAGCCACATCATGGTGGGCATCCGTTTTGGTGGTGGCAAGGTGACTGACTACTCCAATGATTTCTGGCTGATCAGCGGCCCTGATGGCGGCGAACCGGAGGGCTATGTGACCTCCCCCTGGTACTCGCCGGAGCTTGAGACCAACATCGCACTGGCTTACGTGCCCTTTGATCTTCGAACTGTCGGCACGAGGCTGACTGTGCATCTTCCTGTGGAATACGCTGCCGCGGATGGTTCAACCGCTGTGGAGGCGGAAGTGGTGGAAGTGCCCTTCCGGCCCTCGGTGAACCCGAACGCCCGCGAGAGGGCGCGGGCCAAGGGGATCGACTTCGCCGATTAACAGGGCGGGAGAAACCGGCAGTAACGGCTGCCGGGTAAACACCTTGAGCGATGGGGTGCGCGGTTTATGACACTGATGAGCGAAAGGCAGGCGTTCATTCGGCCCGAGGAGAAAGCAGCAGCGCGGTTCCGTGAGCTGGTGCGCTCGGCTTCCATTGAGGCCACGCCCCGTCAGATCCTGACGACAGAGCATCTACCCGATCTCCTGCCCTTCGGGACCTCTGTTTACGTTCCTTTCCTGCCCAAGGGGCAATTCAGCGATACGCTGGCAGCCTCCCGCCGTTTGCTGGAGCTGGGTATGCAGCCGGTGCCACATGTGCCGGCCCGAATGGCTCAGAGCCGGGGGCAGATGGAGGACTGGTTGGCCCAGTTGCAGGAAAGCGGCGTGGACCGTTTGCTGCTGATCGCGGGCGACAGCGATGCGGTGGCCGGTCCGTTCCCCGATACCCTGGCCGTGCTTGAATCGGGATTGCTGGCCCAGTTCCGGTTCCATGGTATCGGTGTTGCGGCGCATCCGGATGGCCATCCGATGGCGGATAGGGCAACCCTGGCACAGGCGTTGAGCGTCAAGCGTGAGTACGCCCGTACGATCGCGACCAGGCTCTGGGTGGTCACCCAGTTCACCTTCGACGCTGAAGTGGTGATCGACTGGCTGCAGGGGCTGGGCAACATTCTGGAGGAGGTGCCTGTCTATATCGGCATGGCGGGCCCGACGCGGGTTAAAACGCTTATCGCTTACGCAGCTATGTGCGGGGTGGGCGCATCCGCCCGTATGCTGCTCCGTCGGCCTGGCAGCGCCCGGATGCTGGGTGCCTGGAAACCCGACGACATGGTCCGGGCCCTGGTGCAGTACTGCCTGGAAAATCCGGAGACCCTGCTCCGGGGCATCCATCTGTTTCCGTTCGGAGGGCTGCGCCAGTCAGCGCAATGGATTCGGGAACACAGCGGGTCCGTCGACGACAAAAGGGAGGCGGTGTCATGAGTCTTCAGTACAATCAATTCACACCCGAGACGCCGGCGTCTTCGGCTTTCCCGCCGCCGGGCACGCCGGACATCGAGATTGCCCGTTCGGTCCAGCCCCAGTCCATTCTTCTGCTGGCGCAGCAGCGTTTCGGTTTGCCGGCGGAGAGCCTGGTGCCCTGTGGCCATTACAAGGCAAAGCTGGACATGGCCTATGTCGATACGTCTGAATCGGCCCCCCGTGGAAAACTGGTACTGGTGACGGCCATTACGCCAACCCCGGCAGGAGAGGGCAAGACCACAACCAGCGTGGGGCTGAACGACGGCTTCAACCGCCTGGGAGTGCGTTCCTCCGTGTGTCTGCGGGAGCCGTCCCTGGGGCCCTGCTTTGGCATGAAAGGCGGGGCTGCGGGCGGAGGCCGGGCCCAGGTGATTCCGATGGAGGACATCAACCTGCATTTCAATGGTGACTTCCACGCCATCACCAGCGCTCATAACCTGCTGGCGTCACTGATTGATAACCACATTCACTGGGGCAATGAGGCCGGGCTGGATCCGCGTTACATAAGCTGGCGCAGAGTCATGGATATAACCGATCGGTCTCTGCGAAACATGGTCTGTGGCTTGGGCGGGACGGCACATGGCGTGCCTCGTGAGACCGGTTTCGATATCACGGTGTCATCGGAAATCATGGCCATCCTTTGCCTGGCGGATGGCCGCGCGGACCTGAAGCAGCGCCTGGGAAATATCATCGTTGGACGGCGTTCGGACATGTCGCCGGTGACCGTTCGTGATCTGGGGGTCGAGGGTTCACTCACCGTACTGCTGAAAGAAGCCCTGCAGCCAAACCTGGTGCAGAGCCTGGAGCACAATCCAGTGTTTATTCATGGTGGGCCCTTTGCCAATATCGCCCACGGGTGCAATTCGGTCACGGCCACCCGGGCTGCGCTGGCGCTGAATGACGTGGTGATTACCGAGGCCGGCTTCGGCGCCGATCTGGGTGCGGAGAAGTTCATTGATATCAAGTGCCGCCACACCGGGCTGCGGCCGGATGCCGCCGTGGTGGTGTGCACCATCCGGGCCCTCAAAATGCAGGGCGGTATTCCCCGCAGCCAACTGGGGATTCCCGACCTGGCAGCGCTGCGCAAGGGGGCCGCGAATCTTGAGCGGCATATCCGCAATCTGCAGCAATTTGGTCTGAACCCGGTGGTGTGCATCAACCGTTTCCCGGATGACACCGAGGAGGAAATGGCGCTGGTCCAGTCCATTAGCGAGGATTTGGGCGTGCGGGCAGTGCCCGCCGATCACTGGGCAACTGGCGGCGAAGGTGCCATGGAACTCGCCCAGGCTGTGCTCGACCAGATGGACCAGGGGAAACCCGAGGTGAAGTTTCTCTACGAAGACAACCTGCCCCTGGCGGACAAGATTCGCACCATTGCGACCCGTATCTACCATGCCGGCAGCGTGGAGTTTACAACGGTCGCCAAACGACAGCTGGAGGAATACGAAAGCCTGGGCTTTGGACACCTGCCGGTGTGCATCGCCAAGACCCAGTACAGCTTTTCGGTGGATTCGTCGGTGAAGGGCGCGCCGTCCGGGCATATGTTACCGGTGAGGGAAGTGCGCCTTGCCGCCGGAGCCGGCTTCGTGGTGGCGGTCTGTGGCGACATCATGACCATGCCAGGGCTGCCGAGACGCCCGGCGGCCCTGGACATTGCCCTGGACGAAAATGGTCTTGTGGTGGGGTTAACCTGAAGCCGTCTGTTTAGCGGAATTCTCAAAGGTGCCGTAGGTGGGCTCAGTCCGGGCCCGCTTCAGGGCTTGCAGGGATGAAGACGACAAACTGCCCATGGTCTCGTTCAGCAGACCTTCGGCCCTGGCTGGAGTGAAGACTGCCATCCTTTCGTATTTGGGCGCCCGCCCCATGATTTTACGATAGCAACGGCTGAAATGGGTGGCAGAAACGAAGCCGCACATAGAGGCAATCTCCACGATGGAGCAGGAGGTCTGCTTCAGCAGCCGGCGGGCCCGGTTCAGTCGCACCCTGAGGTAATAGCGAGACGGTGTGCATCCCATATGTTTCAGGAACAGGCGTTCCAGTTGCCGGCGGGATATACCTGCCAGGGTTGCCAGTTCCTGCAGCTCGATCGGTTCCTCGATGTTGGACTCCATCAGTTGAGCCGCCTCCGCCAGCTTCGGTTGCGCGCGGGCCAGGCCCGGATGCATGGGCATGGGCTGCTGTTCGGTCTCCTCCCGGACCCGGTCGCAGACAAACATGTGGGAGATGGCATTGCTGAGTTCCTGGCCGTGCCGTCGCGCCAGGAAACTGAGCATCATGTGCATGGGCACGGTGCCACCGGTGCAGGTCATGCGCTCACGCTCCACCGTAAACAGATGGTTGTTGGTTTGTACTCGCGGAAAGTGTTCCTGCATGGCTTCCAGACATTCCCAGTGCGCACTGCAGGCGTAGCCGTCGAGCAGCCCGGCGCTGGCCAGCACATAGGGTCCGGTGCAGACAGCCCCCAGCAGCACATGCTGCCGCGCCATCTGTCTCAGCCACTGAACCTCAGGGCGTGAAAAACTGCGGGTGACGTCAATCCCGGCAACAACGATGACCAGATCAAAGTTGTGCTCTTCCTGAATGGAGGCATCCGGCACCATGGTGATGCCGTCACTGGCACGGGCGTAATCGCCGTTGGCTGTCAGCAGCTTCCAGGAGTAGAGTTCGGTACCGGCCATCTGGTTGGCCACTCGCAGGGGTTCAACCGCGGTGGCAAGGGCAATCAGGGTGAAATTGTCGATCAGCAGGAAGCCGACCCGATAGGGCGGCTGAACGGGCCTGTCTGTCTGCGAGCCGGTATCAGTGGTCATAATCAACCCCCTTGCCCCGCCTGGGCCGGTTGCGCTGGCCAGTACGCGAAAATTTCATACTGCCCACCACTACCTGAACAGTAGCTGTTGCACCTAAATCGTGCAATAAGTGATCAGTATTTGACCCGCTCATTATCCGGATCAAACAGTGCCCGGTAACCCACCGCTTCGATCCGGACAGGGTAGTGCTCCTGAAAGTATTCCAGGGTCAGTTCTCGGCCTTCCTGGGCGTACTCGGCGGGGATGTAACCGAGCAGGATGATTTTCCCCACCGAAGGCCCCCAGGCCACGCTGGTGTTGTAAGAGCGGCGGCCGTGACTATCCACCAGTACTTCACCGGTTTGTGGATCCAGAATCGGCCATTGGCCGACCGGGTAGCGCAGAATGCCGTTGGCATCCCGATGCTCGGTCATGGTCATGGTGCACAGGTAAGCGGCCTGACTGGGCCACTCCCGCTGTTCCAGATACGCGGCCTTGCCGTGAAAATCGGCTTCCTTGACCTTGGGCCGGTGCAGGCCGGCTTCGTAAAGGTTGTATTCCGTTTCCAGATCCACGTTTTGCAGTCGCAGGCTTTTCTCCAGGCGACGGGTGTTGGCGTAGGTTTCGATGCCCACCGGCGTAACGCCCGCATCGTAGAGCAGGTCCCAGATTCTCAAACCATAACTGAAGGGGAAGTAGAGCTCCCAGCCCTGCTCGCCAACGTAGGAAATCCGGAAGGCCCAGACCGGGACCCCTTGAATGTTCAGTTCCCGGGCGGTGGCAAACGGGAAATTGTCCGCGGACAACTGGTCCGGGTCTGTAACGAACTGGGCCAGTGTCTCCCGGGCCTTGGGACCCCAGAGGCCGAGGGTCGCCAGTTCGTCTGTGCGGTCATGCACCTGGATGTTGTCCAGGCCCTTTTCCCGGGCCATACGGGTGATCCAGCAATAGTCCCGGTGGCCGGTGTCACCGCCGCAGACGACCCGATAGTCCTGCTCACCCCGCAGGATGATGGTGAGGTCGGAACGTACGCCCCCGCGCTCGTCGAGGAAATGGGTGTAGACACCCTTGCCGTGGGGCGTGGTACCGCCGACTTTGGCAACGGACAGGTATTCCAGCAGTGCTTCTGCGTCGGCGCCGGAGATGTCGAAGATGGCGAAATGTGAGAGGTTGATCATACCCACGGATTCGCTCATCTCAAGCTGTTCTGCGTTGGAGACCTCCCAGAAGTGCCGGGCATCCCATTCGTGTTCCCGCACCGGGATCCGGTCGCGATATTTCGCCAGCAGGGTGGACTCGTTGACCGCATAACCGTGAGCACGCTCCCAGCCGGCGGCTTCCATGAAGTAAGCACCCAGACCGACTTCCCGCAGATAGAAAGGGCTGGTTCTCATCTTGCGACCGGTAAGGTATGGCTCTCGGGGGTGAACCGCCGGGGTATAGATTTTTTTGGCCGTTTCGTAGCAGCGGTTATACACGTAGTCCGGTGTTTTCTGCAGCGGATAGTGTCGGGCAATATCAATACTGTGGGGGTCCATTGCAGGGGAGCCGTGGGTCATCCAGTCGGCCAGGACCTTGCCCGCCCCCGGGCCGTCCTTCACCCAGACCGCCTCGCAGAACCACAGGTTACGGACTTCCGGGGATTCGCCCATAAGTGAACCCCCATCCGGCGTTACTGACAGCAGGCCATTGAACGAGTGCTTCTCTTCCCACCCCAGTTCGCCGAGGATCGGCGTCATCTCAATGGCTTTTTCGTACGCGTCCATCACCTGCTCCAGGGAAAGATCCCGCATCGAGGGGGACATCCGGGCATCACCGGGCTCGGCAATGGCGCCGGGGTAGACCAGCCGTGGGTTCTCCGCTTCGTAGTAGCCCCACTCGATACGGCCGCCTTCGGTGGTGGTTGGGTCGCCGGTGTCCCGCACATAAGCGGAGTTCCCCTGATCGCGAAACAGTGGATAGACGATCTGCTTGCCGGTGCCATTGAGCTCTTCATAGGGACCGAAAAACAGCAGCGGATGCTCCAGTGGCATCAATGGCAAGGGCGCATTCGCGGTGTTGGCCATCAGGGGTCCCCAGATACCCATGGAGAGAACGACGTATTCGGTCTCGATGTAGCCCTTGTGGGTCTCAACGCCACGCACCTGGCCGTCCTGGACATCAATGCGGATGGCCGGCGTGTAGGCAAAGGCCTGCAGTTTGCCGGTGGCCACGGCTTCTTCCACCAGGTCGCCGGCAACACTCTGAGAGCGCGGCACCACCAGCCCGGCATCCGGGTCCCACATGGCCCCCTGGATCTGGCTTTCGTCCAGTAAAGGAAACAACTCCTTGGCCTGTTTGGGCGAGATCATGCTGACATTTGTGCCGAAGGCTTTTCCGGAACCCACCTTGCGTCGAAGCTCGTCCATTCGCTCGTCGTCATCAACACGGGCCACTTCCATGCCCCCGCATTTCACGTAGTTGCCACGCTTCTCATAAAACGCCTGGCTGTATTTGGTGGTATATATGTTCAGCTTGTCGTGGGAGGTGGTGAAGCAGAAATCCGATGCGTGGGAGGTTGAACCGATATCCGAGGGAATCGCGGATTTCTCCAGACCCACGATGTCATCCCAGCCTTGCTCGATCAGGTGGTGCGCTACCGACGAGCCAACGATACCGCCCTGGCCAATGATCACGACTTTTGCCCGTTTCGGTAGTTGTGCCATTTTGATTCCCCCGTACCTGCATTGAACGCGACCGTGCTGCCCGATTCTCGGCTAAGCCTTCAGTCAATGTGGCTCTAATTGCTCTGGGCGGGTAAATCCAATACGACACCGAGCCGTCTAAAAGCGGCAGGCTCGGGGGGTAACAGTGTAGGTCCGCCTGCGTTGTGGGCTAGCCCATAGGCATTTGCTTGAACAGGTGCCCTAGTTCCTTCTGGGGCGTCAGCTTCCCGCATAACCTCAAAGCCTCCCAGAAACTGACCTGATTGGCAGTCAGCACCGGTTGACTGATCGACCGTTCCAGATCAGTCAGCCAGGCTGCAGAGTGGAGGGCCGTGTCGGGAATGAGCAGCGCATCGGCGTCTTGCCGTGCATTTGCCAGTGCAAAATCAATAACCTCGTCCCGCTCCAGAGTACCTACCTCAGCCGCTGTAACGATGCCTCGGCTGGACAGGTGCACCACGTCAATTTCGAAGTGATCGAGGAATTCCCGAAATCGCTGCGCGACCTTTTCGGGGTAGGTTGCAGCGATGGCCACCCGCTTTGCTCCGATGGCTTTGACCGCTCTGGCAAATGCCATTGCAGTGGTGGAGGCGGGTACACCAAGGACCTTCTCGAGCGTGTCGATCTGCTGACGAATACCGTCGAGGCCGAGTACAAAGCTGGCGCTGGTGGAGGTCCACATCACCGATTCAATCCCCGAGTCAGCCAGCTTTTCTGCTCCTTCCGTAAGACGGTGGATACTCCCCATTTCACTGAGGGCTTCAACGGTGTGAGCGTCCTCCAGGAATTCGGTGTGAATAAGGGTTACCTGAGCCGGGGGCTCTATCATGGAGCCCATAAGGGGATAATCGTCTTCGGCCGCATGGCCCGGGTAGAGGAATCCGAGCCTGGCTGGAGGTGGTGCGTGGTTCATTGATCGCTCCCGCGCTCGCAGTGATTGACGTGTCTCCACAATAGACGAAAACTGGGGCTACCGCAGTCTTTGGAGGTTAGTGATGGATTCCCGTTGGTTCCTGATCTTTGCTGATGCGCTCCTGATCCTGCACACGATGCTGGTGGCCTTCGTGATCCTCGGGCTGGTGGCAACCTTCGCTGGTCATTTCCTTCAGTGGCGATGGGTTCGAAATTTCTGGTTCCGCCTCAGCCACCTGATCGTGATTGCGATTGTGGTTCTGCAATCCTGGCTGGGCGTGTTATGCCCGCTTACGAGCTGGGAAATGGCGCTTCGGACAAAGGCCGGGGAGGCGGGCTATGAAGGCTCATTTATCCAGCACTGGCTGCAGTCAATCCTCTACTACAGCGCTCCGGATTGGGTGTTTATCGTGGCTTACACGGTGTTCGGAGCGCTCGTCCTGGCCAGCTGGTTTGTGGTCAGGCCCGAGCGGTGAAAAACAGGCTGGGTTATTTCTTGAAAAATGCCAGGAAAGCGCCGGCTGCAGCCGCGGCCGCACCGCCAATCAGATACCACATGGTGTCGTCGGTAAATCGGCCTGTGACCGTCTCGGTAAGCTGGTTTCCCAGAGACTGTGTTGATTGATAGCCGAAATAGAGCAATCCTATGCCAACAACCAGTAAAACGATACCGACCAGCTTTGAACTTCCCATTATGTGCTCCTTTTTGATTGGCGCTGAAATGCAGCGTGCCGTGGGTCAGGGAAGCTTGCCATCCGATTCTGGTTTTTCCAACAGTTCTTTCCTTTCACGCTGATATTCATCAAAGGGTTTGTTAGCACGATCGAGACACTCGAAGTAGGTCGACGGCGGCTCGTTGGCGCACTCGGTTCGTTGATTTATCTGAACGTTCTCATAGACGGCTCTGTGGCTGCAGCCGGCGGTCAATACCAAAAGGGCGGTTAGAGAAAGTGATGTCTTCATTGGTCGAGATTGCTCTTCTGAGTATGGGCACAGTCCTATTCTGGTTTTCTGGCAATCAGGAAGTAAACGTCTTTCGAGGTTTCAGGCACCCAGCGGTAATCAATCTGGAATCCGGCATGCTCCAGATGCCTCTCCAGCTGAGCTCGGGACAAGAAATTAACATAGGGCGCGAGTCGCAGCACTCGAGCCAGGGCAGCGACTGGTTTCAAATAGGGGCAGGTATCCTGTAGGCAGGCGGTATTGCTGATGAACACTCCGCCGGGTTTCAGCATGCTTGAAACTTGTTGTATTGCACGTTCGGGGTCCCGGAGCAGGTGCAGAATGTTCAACCCCAGAATTGCGTCGAACGCTTGCTGCCGATGTTGCATGTCGTCAAGTGTGGCAACCACAAAGCGGAGGTTGTCAGCGGATTTTTCTGTCTTCCGCTTTCGGGCAATATCTATCATCCGGGGAGAGGCATCGGTTGCCAGGTAGCTGCGTACCCTGGGAGCATGAATAAGTGCCGTCGATCCGGTGCCGCAGCCGAACTCCAGAGCATCCATTTGCGGGTGAAGGTACTTCTGGGTAACAGCGATTTTTCGCAAATAGGCGTTCTGGTCTGTGATCGGGCGCTGGGCGTAGCGTGCGGCGCTGCGGTTCCAGAAACTGATGGAGGAGTTCATGGTTTCGGCTCTCAGGAGTAGTTGATTCAATACCTGGAACGGATTTTATATCTTCACTTTTGTTGGTAATATCGACAAAAAATTATTTCAGGTATGCATTTCTGAATGGATTGGCGAGCTGTAAAATTCGACTGGAACCGAGCGCGCGCATTCCTGGTGACTGCGGAGGAGGGATCTCTCTCTGCTGCCGCAAAGGCGTTGGGCGTTTCGCAACCAACCCTGGGAAGACAGGTTGCGGCACTGGAAGAAGAGCTTTCTACAGCGCTTTTCGAGCGGGGTGGTCGAGGGCTGGAACTGACGCGGAATGGCCTGGATCTGCTTGCCTACGTTCGAGCGATGGGAGAGGCCGCCAGCAGCCTATCACTTGCCGCAACCGGTCAGGCAAGGTCTATTGAGGGCGAGATCGCCATCTCGGCGTCAGAAATCACGGCCGCTTACGTTCTGCCCTCTATTTTTCACAAGCTCCGGGACCAGTATCCTGGAATTCGCGTTAACCTTGTTGCTTCCAACGAAGCCAGCGATCTTCGCCGCCGAGCAGCAGACATTGCCATACGCAATTTTCGGCCTACCGAACCTGATCTTATCGCCCGAAAGGTGGGTGAATTCTCTGCGACTCTTTTCGCCACACCGGACATCCTGGCTGATCTGCCATCGCCGTTGACCGACGATCTTTGTGAGGCCCCATTCATCGGCTTTCTCTCGAACAATGAGAGATACATGGAAGCCTTGGCGCAACGTGGCCTCAAGCTGCAGGAGGAACAATTTGTTGCCAGGACAGACAGCCATCTGGTTCATTGGCAATTGACTCGCGCGGGTATCGGTATTGGTATAATGCCCGTTGAGTTGGGTGATGCAGAGCCTGACGTTGAGAGAGTCTTCAAGGATAAGGTTTTCGGCGGCGATGTCTGGCTTGTCTCCCATCGGGAACTCAGGATGAACCTGCGGGTTCGGACGGTCTTTGATTTTCTCGCGGCTGAACTTTCCGAGTATTTTGAACCACAAAAATAATCGACTGCGGCGCTTGGCCCTCCGTTGAGGGTTCCCTAGTCTCTCGCACCGTCAATCCGGTTTTCGTGAACAGGTTTAGCCAATCAGAGAGTGTTCGGAAATACCAGGGAGCCGGATCGCCGAAATCGCCGGGTAGGCCAGCCCAGGTGCCGGGCTTCCAGCCAGTGATGTATTCGCCTTCCCGGAAAAAAGCGACCGGATGGAGCGTCTGGATAACACACACGCCGTTTGGATTGAGGAGGTCAGGCAAAGCCTTGAGGAACGCGCTGGTTGAGGAATCTCCCAGCAAGGCAAAGTTACTCACGACAAGATCGAACCTGCCTAAACCCGCTGTTTCAAGTTGTTCGTAGGCGAGTAACCTGAACGTTTCACTTCCCTGTTGCCGGGCGTATTCGATCAATTCTGGTACTGCATCTGTTCCGGTGCCACGATAACCGAGGCGGGTCAGCTCTCTGATCAGCCAGCCCTCGCCACATCCTGCGTCGAGAATTGAACCACCCGCAGGACAGTAATCTTCGATGACACATAGAACAGCGCTGCTCGAGAGCGTGCCGGGTGCACGTATGCCTGCCTCTTCCACTGCCTTGATCCAGGGTCGGGCATTTGAGTGCCAGGCGGCAAGAATCTGTTTTTCGTACTTCGATGTCATGGCTTGGCGAGCCCCGATCGTAGGGTTTCGACGCACTCTGTGATTTCACGCTCGTTGGCACTGGCAAAGCCCATTACCAGGCCTGTTTTCGCGTTTTTCCCCAGGAAGTGTGCGCTGAGCGGCGTGCTGCCAAAGCCTCTGGTTTTCAACCATTGACTGAGAGCCACATCATCAAAAGCCCCTTCCAGCACCAGATGCATTCCTGCGCTTTCCGCCACTGGTTGGGCAAGTCCACCGAGCTTTTCGATTACCTCATGCTGGAAGCGTTGCCATTTGTCCCGGTAGAGCTGGCGCATTCGCCTGAGATGGCGGGTGAACTGACCGCTCTCGATGAATTCGGCGATGGTCGCCTGGGTAAGGAGCGGCGTCTCGCCACCGCTGATCTGCTTTGCCCAGAGTAGGGGTTCTACAACCGCTTCCGGAACCACCAGGTACCCGACGCGCAATGCGGGGAGCAGAGTCTTGCTGAAACTGCCCATGTACAACACGGGCGCATTCTCGAACAGGCCTTGAATGGCGGCGAAGGGCTTGTTATAGAAGTGGAACTCGCTGTCGTAGTCGTCCTCGATGATCCAGCATCCGTTTTGCCGGGCCCAATGCACCAGTGCCATTCGCTGGGAAAGGTCGAGGATGCCGCCCATGGGGTATTGGTGCGTGGGCGTACAGAACAGGAGCCTGGCCCTGGCGGACTCAAGGCCGGGCAACGCCTCCACATCCAGTACCTGATTCTTCAGGGGTATTGGAATCAGTGGATTGCCCAAGCGACCCAGCGCGTTCCGTGCACCACGGTAACCGGGGTTTTCACACAGGATGCTGTCGGCCGGTTGCAGAAACACTTCCGCTAGCAGTGAAAGCGCCTGCTGGGCGCCGTTGGTTATGATCACCTGATGCTCTTGGCAACGAACACCGCGGGAGGTTCGCAGGTAATTGGCGATGGCGCGTCTCAGGGGCTGATACCCCTGGATGCTGTCATATCCCCTGAGTGACCGGCGACTTTCCTGGTGGTGCATGATGCGATTCCAGGCACGGATTGGAAACGCGTCCAGGTCCGGCAGGCCCGGCTGGAACGGCAGGCTGGCGTCTTCCACCGGTTTCGATTTAACCGGGGGTCGTTCAGGCAGCGGGGGCAGCTCAACCCCAAACTGGGCAGCTTTATTCAGGCCTGGTCCGGATGGCCTGACGACGGATTTGATGTCTTCGTGGACAAAGATTCCCTTGCCGGCTCGGCTTTGAAGAAAGCCCTCCGCCTTGAGCTGCTCATAAACCGCGTTCACCGTATTACGACTGATGCCTAGATCTTTAGCCATCTGGCGGCTGGGGGGCATTTGGCGCCCGGCCGGGTATCGCTGGTCGAGTATCCGTTCGGCCAGTTGCTGATACAGCTGGTGTTGTAGTGGATGCTCACCATCCAGCCGGATATCGTCAATCACATCAACTGGTCTCATTAAAATTCATAATCTGGATCTTTCGATGGTATCAGAAGTGCCTTTCAATAGAAGTACATTTTCTGAAGTGCAAGACCGTAAAGGAGCTTCTGATGACAACCACTGATTTGGCCGTGACCAAGGCGTCCCCACTGACTTCCTGCCCACGCAGCAGGGTACAGAGGGCAGTAAAGCGGGCAAGCTATGACAGGCAAACAGCTTACAGGCTGATCGATCGGCTCAAAACGGCTCACCTGGGATTTGTGGAAGAGGGCGAGCCTCGCATCATCCCGATCACGGCCTGGCGACTGGATGACGACCTCTACGTGCACACGCTCAATGGTGGACGATTGTCACGGCGTCTGGAATCGGGCGCATTGCTCTGCATCTCCTTCGCCGTGACAAACGAATGGGTGATGACCAAATCGGCGTTCAATCACAGTGCCAACTATGAATCACTGGTGTTGTATGGCCATGCGGTTCCGGTAACTGATGATGCCGACTTTGATGCCGCGTTCCGCGCGATTATCAACCAGATTGAGCCAGGACGGTGGGAACAGGTCAGGTCGCCAAATGACAAGGAGAGAAAAGCAACGGCTTTATTCCGCATACCGATTGAAGAGGGGGCGTTCAAAAGCCGCACCGGCGGACCGAATGACGATCCGGAAGATCTGGGGTTGCCGGTGTGGCATGGGACTCTGCCAGCGAGCTTATGACGGCTCTCCGGGGGAGTTCTGATCTTTGGGAGCCATTCGTAGGAATACACCCAGCGACGCCAGCAGCAAAGCGGTGCTCGCGATAATAGCGACCGGATAGTAGAGATTTCCAGCCAGCTCCAATTGGCTGTACTTGATGATCATGATCAGGCCTTCCAAAGACATCGCAACGCAAACCGTGCCGATAAAACGCGGCAGTGTTCGCCGCATCATAGTTATGACATCGTGCGATTCTGAGCGTCCGCTGTATTCGGAACGGATAACCATTGCCAGCTCGTATACGGCAAGAGCAATTATGCTCCCGTTGACGCCTTTGATCAGGGCCTGCATGAGTTGCTGGCCAGATTGAAGGTCACTGATCACATCCATGACTGTTGCGCTGACAAGAGTAAAAGCCAACACAAAGAAAACCAGCGAAAACAGCCGGGCGAAAAGGGCGCGCACTGGAATCGCGGCCAGCATGTTGATCATAGTGTTTAATCCCCGCGTTGATCGATTCAGGCGCAGGCTACTCCCGGTAGAGCCTGATTTCACTTAAGGTTTGCTCATTCTCTGTTAATGAGTTTCTTACGCTGTCTGGCCTGGCGCCTGTTTTGAGGCGTGAGGTTCCGCCGTCGTCGAGTATTGGGCTACCATGGTTGTTGCTGAGCGAATACGTAAAAATTGGAGTCCACCGCAGCCAATGTCTGAAGATCCCCTCAAAACCCTTTCCGACCTTGCCAGCGATGCCCATGCCCGCATCCAGGCAGCCCATCAGCACATCAATCCGGTGGTGGAAGTTCGCCGTGGTATGCGCGACGCCGGTATACCCGCGGATGTGATGACCATTGACTGTTTGCGCACCCGGCGAAGAATTACGCTGATTCTTCACGATGAAAAGCCTGGCGTTCTGCTATATCAGTTTGTGACCATCGAGGATGAGGTGGGCAATGACTTTCAACAGATGGCACTTGGCGACATGACAACCACCAAACTGTTCGAGTGGATTCAGGACTATTTTGGCTGACTTGCGCAGATTTACGCACACTCTGGAGTAAACTCACGGGAACCAATAACAACAGCTCGATAGGTTCCCGAATGTTCCTGCCCCTGAAGACCCTGTTTCTCACTCTGTTTTCGGTAGCACTGGCCTTGACCGGCTGTGATTCCGGATCGAATTCATCGGCAGCCAACAGTGCCGGACACACTGCGCCGACCTCGACGACCGAACAGACTAATCGGGATGTGTTGGACCAGCGGCCCTTTGATAACCATGACGATTTCGAAAATGCCCGGCGGGGTCTGATTGCACAGGATCCGGATCTTGTCATTGATCATTTCGAAGGCGGTGGGGTCTGGAACATGCCAGCCTACGACTTTATCGATGAGGATGGAGAGGATGCTCCGGCCTCGGTCAATCCAAGCCTGTGGCGCCAGGCAGCCCTCAACAACATTCACGGTTTGTTCAAGGTCACCGACGGGCTCTACCAGATCCGGGGTTACGATCTGGCGAACATGTCCATTATCGAGGGCGATACCGGGTGGATACTGGTGGACCCGCTGACAGCCAGCGAGACGGCCAGCAAAGCCTTTCTGTTTGCTCGGGAACACCTCGGCGAAAAACCGGTTCGGGCCATTCTCTTTACCCACAGCCACATTGACCACTTCGGTGGCGTGCAGGGCATTCTCAAGCACCTGTCGGACGACGAAAAAGCCAACTTGCGTATTATCGCGCCAGCCGGTTTTGAGGAAGAGGCAACCAGCGAGAACATCATCGCCGGACCCGCCATGACTCGCCGCGCCATGTTCATGTACGGCAAGCGCCTGGAGCGGGACGAACGCGGCCATGTCGGCACTGGGCTGGGAAAAGGGCCGGCGTTCGGCACCTTTGGCTTTGCGCCCGCCACGGATCTGATCAGCGAAACCGGCACAGAGCTGGAAGTTGACGGCGTGCCCATGGTGTTCCAGATTGTTTCCGGCTCCGAAGCGCCTGCCGAGTTCACCTTCTATCTCCCCGAGCAGAAGGCCTTTTGCGGTGCTGAGCTGGTCAGCCGCAATATGCACAACATATATACCTTGCGGGGTGCCAAAGTTCGAGATGCCCGGCTATGGAGCAGCTTTATCGATGAGGCAAAGACCCTGTTTGCCGATGCCGATATCTATTTCGGGAGCCACCACTGGCCGCTGTGGGGGCAGGAGAACATCCAGGACTTCCTGGCGGTTCAGCGGGATACCTACAAGTTCATTCACGATCAGACAGTGCGTTTGATGAACCAGGGCGCCACGCCTCGAGAAATTGCCGACCAGCTCACGCTGCCGCCGGAGCTGAATCAGGCTTTCCACAACCAGGGCTATTACGGCACCGTGTCTCATAATGCCAAAGCGGTGTATCAGCACTACCTGGGCTGGTTTACCGCCAATCCGGCTCAGCTCAATCCGTTGCCGGAAAGCGAATCCGCCAGACGTTATGTGGCGATGATGGGAGGTGCGGACAACGTGCTGGAAAAAGCCCACGAGGAATTCGAAGCGGCATCAGATATGAGCACGACCGATGGGCGCGACACCTACCGCTGGCTGGCGGAGTTACTCAACCATGTTGTTTTTGCCGAGCCCGACAACGATGACGCAAAGCAACTGCTGGCCCGCGTCTATGACCAGCTCGGCTATCAGGCAGAATCTGCCCCCTGGCGGGACTTCTACCTGACCGGCGCCTATGAATTACGTCATGGCTCTCCGGAAGAAGGCATCAAACCAGCGATGATGAGAGAGGTGCTGCTGAACACGCCGGTGTCGCTCTTTTTTGACAGCATGGCGGTTCGGCTGAACGCCGAGGACGCAGAAGGCGAGAGCACCACTATCAAGATTTCGTTTACGGATCTTCAGGAAAGTTATTTGTTGTCGCTGAAACATTCGGTACTGCATAACCGTCTGGTGAGTGAGGACACGCCGGCTGACGCTACCCTTAGATTGACCCGGCCGCTGTTTGTCGATCTCTTGATCGGCCGGGCTGGCCTGAAGGAACTTCTGTTCAGCGACGAGATCAGCTTTGAGGGAAGCCGGCTCGACCTGATAGGCTTTTTCAGCATGCTGGACAAGCCCGAGGGCCGGTTCAATATCGTTACACCTTGATGAGTACTTTATGAAACCTGTTGCACTTCTCGACGGCGGCCTGGGCCAGGAAATCTATCGCAGGGCCATGAATGTTACGTCACTGCTGTGGTCGGTGGCGGTCATGCGGGAGCAACCGGAGGTTGTCACCGATGTCCACGCTGACTTCATCAGGGCGGGCGCCCGGACCCTTACACTGAACACCTATGCCGCGACGCCAACGCGACTGGCCAGAGAGGGCCTCGGCGACGAGATTGGTGCAATCCATCAGCGCGCTTTCGAGGTGTTGGAGCGAGCCATCGCGTTAGCCGGCGCCGAGGTTGATATCGCCGGTTGTCTGCCACCGCTGGTTGGTAGCTACCGTGAACAACCTGCCCGGACGTTCGAGGACTTGAAGTCAGAGTTCGATGTGCTCGTGAAATTGCAGGGTGGCGCGGACGTTTTCCTTATCGAAACCATGACCAACTCGCTGGAGGCGAGCGCCGCTTGTGCTGCCGCCAGTGAATCAGGTAAGCCTTTCGGCGTGGCATTCAGGCTGGAGGCCGATGGCAAGCTCCGGTCAGGAGAAACCCTCGCAGAGGCCGTCGAAGCGGTGAAGGCGTCAGGACCAACGGCCATTATGCTCAATTGCTGCGACCCGGAAGTCATTTCGCTGGCAATGCCAGAGCTGGCCGGTTTGTTCCCATGCACCGGCGGCTACGCCAACGCGTTCAAAACGGTTGAGCCGATGGCCGGCGGAGCGCTGGTGGATGAACTGGAAGCCAGACCGGACGTTTCTCCCGGGCTGTATGCGCTTCAGGTGAAGCAGTGGCTGGAGGACGGCGCAGCCGTCGTTGGCGGCTGTTGTGAAATCACGCCGGAGCACATCAGCCATCTGGCCGATGTGCTGACAGACGAGTATCGCCTGATAAAGTTCTCGGAACTGGCCCGCCGTTAACCGGCGAGTCGAGGGCTTTTCGTCCTGCGCGCTTCCATGGCGCGTTTGGAGCGGCGTGCCTCAATGTACTGCATTGCATCATTCCGGATAGGAAGGTGCAGTGCCCCTTCCAGATCAAGGCGTTCGTAACCAAGATCGGAAAGCGTATCGTCTTTTTCTTTAAGCAGTGACTGCGCCATACGCCGGAACTTCTGACGCCTTGCGTACCCTTCAATCCACTGCATTGCGGCGTTTGCGTGATGCTCTGTGTGCTTCAACATGTCTACGGCCCCGAGTGTTGGTGAATGGCTTGCCGCAGCTCGTTTAGAGGTGTTGTGTTACTCGCTAACGGGTGCCTGTAGACAATATTTTGGTGTTGTTTTTGCCTTCAATCAAACGAAAAGAATTTAAGATCTCGTTCAGTTATGCTTAAGGGAGTTGCAGGTCATCAATCCAACCGAAAGGTCCGCACATGAATATGCCTCTGCTTGATAACGACGTGCTCAGGAGTTTCATTGCCATTGCGGAACACGGCACGTTCACCAGTGCCGCCAAGGCTGTGCACCGAACGCCATCAGCCCTCAGCATGCAGATCAAACAGCTTGAACAGAACCTCGGCAAAACTCTCTTTATCCGGGAGCCCAGGAGAGTCTCTCTGACGGCGGAAGGTGAGGTTCTCCTGGATTACGGGCGCCGGCTGTTACGCCTTAATGAAGAGGCCGTGCAGCATTTCCTTGCGCCAACCCTCGAGGGAAAAGTGGGTATTGGCACTTCCGACGATGTTGGCACCCGGATTCTGCCGGACGTTCTGGCGGAATTTGCCAGATCCTACCCTGCCGTGCTGGTTGACGTTGTGGTTGGCTCTAGCAAACAGAATCTGGCGCGTCTGGATGCCGGTGAGCTTGATATGACTCTGGTGACCGTGGCCGATGAGGGACGAATCCCCCGTGGCGAGGTGGTTCACGAAGAACCGCTGGTTTGGGCCGGGAGAGAGGGCTCATCGGCCTATCAACGTTCTCCGCTGCCGATTGCCATGGCCCACGAAGGATGTGCCTGGCGGCGCATGACACTCAGGGCACTGGACAGGGCGGGCATACCCTACAGGATTGCCTACACCTGTGAGCATTGTTCCGGCCAGGAGGCGGCAATGCTGGCGGACTTGGCCGTGGCCCCGTTTCCGCAAAGCCTGATCCGCCCGCCTCTGAAAGAGGTAGCCGGTGATACCCTCCCGCAAATCGGATTCTATCAGCTGGCTTTGGTACGGCGGGGTTCAAACCCCCTGAATGATGCGCTCGCGTCTCATGTGAAAGAAGCGTTCCAGGGTCTACGCTAAACGAAGGCGCCACGAATGGACCGTTGCGCACCCCTGGCCCCCGATTTTCAATCAAGGAAACCATAGATGACAGTATATTTCGTCCAGGCGTTTATCTACCTGGTCGCAGCGGTAATTGCTGTGCCCCTGGCAAAACGACTGGGGCTCGGCTCGGTCCTCGGCTACCTGGTGGCGGGTGTGGTGATTGGTCCTGTCACCGGGCTGGTAGGGCAGGAAGCCAACACCATCCAGCATTTTGCCGAGTTTGGCGTCGTTATGATGCTGTTTCTGGTAGGCATGGAGCTCGACCCCAAGGCGCTGTGGGCCATGCGGGTCCGTCTGGTCGGTCTTGGCGGACTGCAGGTGGTGTTGACTGCGGCCGCCGGTATGGCAGTGGCTGCCTGGCTCGGGCTTCAGTGGCAGACAGCGCTTGCGGTCGGCCTGATTTTCGCCCTGTCGTCCACGGCGATTGTCCTGCAGACACTCAACGAAAAGGGATTGGTTAAAACTGAAGGCGGTCGCAGTGCCTTCTCGGTATTGCTGTTCCAGGATATTGCGGTCATTCCCATGCTCGCACTGATTCCGCTGCTGGCGTTGCCGGAACTGATGGCGGCCGGTGGGGCTGCTGAAGACCATGGAACCCGCTTGAGCCTGGTAGACAGCCTGCCAGGCTGGGCCCATGGGCTGGTTGTGGTGGGGGCCATCGCCGCCGTGGTTGTGGGTGGCCATTACCTGAGCAGGCCCCTGTTTCGGTATGTGGTGCAGTCCGGTTTGCGTGAAGTCTTTACTGCCACCGCGTTGATGCTGGTGATCGGGATTGCGGCCCTGATGAGCCTGGTGAATCTGTCTCCGGCGCTTGGGGCCTTCCTGGCCGGTGTGGTGTTGGCTAACAGTGAATTCCGGCATGAGCTGGAAGCGAATATTGAGCCGTTCAAGGGACTGCTTCTGGGCCTGTTCTTTATTACCGTGGGCGCGGGCATCAATTTTGACGTTCTGGCTGAGCAATGGGGCACGGTGGTGTCCCTTGCGGTGTCCGTGATTGTCGTCAAGGCCGCGATTCTGCTGGGCCTGGCGTTGCTGTTCAGGGTTCATGGCAGTAATGGCTGGCTGTTCACGCTATCTCTGGCTCAGGCTGGTGAATTTGGCTTTGTGCTTCTGACCTACAGCGTCCAGAACAACGTGATTCCTGTGGACACCTCCCAGATTCTGTCCCTGGTAGTCGCGCTGTCCATGTTCCTGACACCGTTGCTGTTTATTGTCTATGACCGGCTGGTGTTGCCGCGCTACCGGCGATCCCAGAACGATGAGCGGGAGGCGGATACCATCGACGAGCAGGCGCCGGTTATCGTCGCCGGAGTTGGTCGTTTCGGCCAGATAGTCTGCCGGTTGTTGCGGGCCAACAATGTCCCGATTGTTGCGCTGGACCATGAGATTGAACAGATCGAGAACCTCCGGCAAATCAATATCAAGAGTTTCTTCGGGGACGCCAGCCGGCCGGATTTGCTGGAGACCGCCGGCATCGAACAGGCCCGCTTGCTTGTGGTGGCTATCGACGATCGGGACCGTTCGGTCCAGATGGTGGAGCACGTAAAGCAGTTTTTCCCCGGTGTCTGGGTGTTGGCACGGGCTTTCGACCGGGGGCACGGCTACCGGTTGAGGGAAGCAGGTGCCGATGATGTCGTGAGTGAAACCTATCATTCGGCACTTGAGCTCGGCGGTCATGCATTGACCGCCATGGGGGTGCATCCGATGCGTGCCCGCCAGATGACCTGGGCATTTCTCGACAACGAAAAAGCCCACGAGGATGAGTTGTTCGAAGCCTGGAAAGAAATCGAGGAAGGTATCCGGTTCAGCCCCCGTTATGGTGAACTGTTCATGAAGCTGGAAGAAGCGCTCAGTAGCGCCATGCACCGTGACTGGGAAGAGCCGAAACAGGAGGATGTTCCTGTATGGCGACCGCCCGACCGCTGACAGTGAAACAACGCTGGGCTAGATTAGTGTCGGTACGGCTGTTGAGGTGAGTGTGGTGTTCAGGAAAGCGCTTGTTGTTTCAGGCCTGGTTTTCGCAGGGTCCTGCGCTGCGGCCGAATCGGACAGATACAACTGCATTGCCAGCAGCATTCAGCCGGAAGCCATTGATCTGGACAAACCGAAGGACCAACTCGCCCGGCAGAACGATCTGGTCATTCCGGAGGGCGCGCGCATTGGTAGCATCCGCATTCTTCGCCGTCCGATCTTCGATACCACCGATCCGGAGCAGAACAACGCGCTGTATCGAACCCTTAACGCCCTCAACACGCCTACCTGGGAATCCGCGCTGCGAGCCCAGTTGGTGTTCGAGCAAGGCGACGTCTACGAGCCCGAGCTTATTTCCGAATCCGAGCGGGTGCTGCGCCAGCGGGAGTATCTCACCGCAGCCTGGGTGGGCGTTACCCGGGTTTGTGGGGACGAACTTGAGGTAAGTGTTCTGACGCGGGATACCTGGACGCTTTTCCCCAGCGTTGGTGTGTCGCGATCCGGTGGTGAGAACACCACCAACTTCGGGCTGTCTGATCCCAACTTTGCCGGGTCAGGGAAGAGCCTTGGTATCGGCTATGCAAAGGACCCCGATCGTACGGAAACAAGTCTCTACTTTGATGATCCGAACTTGCTGGGCTCGCACTGGCAGGCCGGGTTCTCGTTCGATGAACGGAGCGATGGCCGGGGCCGAGGCGCCTACCTTGAGCGGCCTTTCTTCAGCGAAACCACCAACTGGCGATTTGGCCTGAGTGGTATCGACGATGTCCGGGAGGAATCCCGCTACGTAGGGGCGGAGGCCATTGCCGATTATCGGCGCAGCCACGAATTTTTCAGCATTGATGGAGGTTGGCGCCTGGCTGAGAAGGACGACCGGCAACTGAGATTGCTTGCAGGCTACCGCTACGATGCACTGGTATTCGACCGTTTACCCGACGAACCCAATCTCGACATCCTGCCGGAAGACAGAACCCTGAGTTATCCCTGGATTGGCTTCGATTACCGCCAGAATCGCTTCCGGGAAATGACCAACCTGACCCGGCTTCAGAGGGTCGAAGATGTGCGGGATGGCTTCGTGTGGCGTACCGAGCTGGGTTATTCCGGCAGCGGGCTGGGTGCCACTGAGGACCGTGTGGTTCTCAATATGGATTTCCGGGATGTGCTGCACGTAACCGAGACCAACTATGCCAGCTATACCCTCAGCCAGAGCGGCACATACCGCCTCGACGAGGACCGGGTGGAAAACCTGCTGGGTACAGCAAGCGTGCGATACTTTCATGGCGGCTCGGAACGCTGGAACAGCTGGTACACCAACCTGGCGTTCACCGCAGCGCACAATCTGACGGCCGATCAGCAGCTGCTCATCGGGGGCGAGAACGGGCTGCGCGGTTACCCAAGTGAGTACCAGCAGGGCAATCGCCGGGTGCTCTGGACCCTTGAGAGACGTTACTTCCCGGATTGGCATCCGTTCCAGTTGTTCCGGGTGGGCGGCGTGGTGTTTACCGACGTCGGCCGGGCCTGGTTCACCGACGACCGGAATAGTGGTCCTGACGAAGGGGTGCTGAAAGATGTCGGCTTTGGCATGAGGCTGGCGTCCAGTCGCATCGAGGTGCAACGGATGCTGCACCTCGACTTTGCCTTCCCGCTGGACGGCGACGACAGTATTGATGATTTTCAGATACTGTTGCGGGGTCGAAGCCAGTTCTGACCCTCCGGGTCACCAGGTATCGATGAATTTTCCGTGATCCCCTGAGTGCGTGCCGGCAGTGGAATTCAGCCCCCGAACCAGCCAGGCCCGTGTTTCCTGGGGGTCAATCACCGCATCAATCTCCAGGTAGCTGGCCACGTTGAGTGCTTTGCCCTGCTCATAGGCCTTGGCAACCAGGGTGTCGAACATGGTTTTTCGCGATTCTTCGTCGGGCTGGGCGGCCAGCTCCTTGGCAAAACCCAGACGCACGGCACCCTCCCAGCCCATGGGGCCGAACTCGCCACTGGGCCAGGCAGCCGTAAAGAACGGCGTTAGCATACTGCCCGCAGCCATGGCCTGGGCGCCAAGGCCGTAGGCCTTGCGCAGAACCACGGTGAAGAAGGGCACATTGAGCCTGGCTGCTGCCACGAACATGCGCGAGACATGGCGAATGGTGGCCTGTTTTTCCGCTTCAGGTCCCACCATGAATCCTGGCGTATCGCACAATGACAGGAGCGGAAGATTGTGGGCGTTGCACAGCTGCATGAATCGGGCGGCCTTGTCGCCTGCGCTGGCATCAACCGCACCTCCCAGGTGGGCGGGATTGTTGGCGATCAGCCCCATGGGGCGGCCTTCAATACGGACCAGGGCCGTGATCAGGCCTGGCGCGAATTGCCTGCGCAGTTCCAGAACGCTGTCCTGATCGGCCAGGGTTTCGATGACCTGGCGGATATCGTAGACCCGCATTCGGTTTTCCGGAATCAGGTGGCGGAGCCGTCGTTGATCGGCGCACTGCCAGTCCTTCCCGCTGCCCTGGAAGTAAGACAGGTACTGCTTCGCAACGCGAACAGCTTCGGCTTCATCCTTGACCAGGACATCAATCACCCCGTTGGGCGCCATGACGGAAGCCGGCCCTACCTCTTCCGGTCTGAAGCGCCCAAGGCCGCCGCCTTCGATCATCGCGGGCCCGGCCATACCCAGATTGGCGTCTTCGGTGGCAATGATGGTGTCGCAGCAGCCAAGCAGCGCCGCGTTGCCCGCATAGCAACGGCCGGACACAATACCTAGCGTGGGCACAACGCCGGATAGCCGGGCCATACTGACAAACGTATGGCAGTCAAGAAAGGATACGCCGTTGGTATCTGTGTCGGAGGGGCGACCACCGCCGCCTTCTGCGAACAGAACCAGCGGGATTCGCCATTGCTCCGCCAGAGCAAGAATACGGTCTGCCTTGCGGTGATTGGCCAGCCCCTGGGTGCCGGCGAACACGGTGTAATCGTAAGCCATGGCGGCACAACGGCCGGCTTCCGGGCCAAACATCGGCGCGTTCACGGTGCCGATAGCGGTAATCAGCCCATCCGCCGGGCTCATTTCAACCAGTTTGTCCACCGAACGTCGGCGGCGCTGTGCCGCCAGTGCCAGGGCTCCGTACTCATTGAAGCTGTCCGGGTCGAGCAGGTCTTCAACGTTTTCTCGGGCGGTTCGCTGGGCCGCTTTGTGCCGTTTTGCGACGGCCTCCGGTCGGCGCTCATCAGTCAGCAGGTCGTGTCGCTCCAGAACCTCGGCCAGATCGGCTCGAATGTACTCCAGATCGACCGTCTCTTCATTCTGCATGCCACTGGCGTCTACTTCAGCGGGTTCCAGATAGACCATTGCCTGGCCTTCGTTCACCGTTGCTCCCGGTTCTGCGGCAAGCGTGTGGACGATGCCGGACTCGGTTGCCTTGACCACGAATTCCATTTTCATGGCTTCAAGCACCGCGATCGGGTCGCCGATGGCGACGGAATCTCCGGGTGAAACATCAATACTGACGACCGTGCCTGAGCTGGGCGCTTCAATGCCGATGGTACCCGCCGGTGCGAGTGAGGAGTCCGGTCTCCTGGCTTCCTCCGCGCTGAATGTGTTGCCAAAGTGCAGGTGCGGATGGGCGTTTTTGGTCTCTACCGGAACAAGGGTATTCAGATTATCTTCAACAAAGCGGGTGGAAACCGTCCAGGTTTCGACGCCGGAGTGGCGAACCAGATTCTGCAGCAGACCAATATTGGAGCTGACCCCGGTTAGCCGGAACTCACACAGGGCGCGATACAGTCGCCGAAGTGTTGAAGGATAATCGCTGCCTTGGGCCACCAGCTTGGCGAGCAGGGAGTCAAACGATGGGGAGATGGTGTAACCGGCATAACCATAGCCATCGACCCGTAAACCCGGGCCTGAGGGCGGCTCGTAGGTGCCGAGTGTGCCAGTTGCCGCGTTGGCACGCCCATCGGAGTGAAGCGTCTCGGTGTTGATTCGCGCCTGGATCGCAAATCCCCGCACCGTCGGTGCCGACTCAAGACCCAGATCCGCAAGGCTGTGGCCTGCGAGTAACTGCAGTTGGGTTTGCACCAGATCAACACCCGTAATCTCTTCGGTGATCGTGTGCTCAACCTGGATGCGGGGGTTGGCTTCCATGAAATAGAAACGGCCAGGCTGGTCCTGGTCCACCAGAAACTCAAAGGTTCCCAGGCCGCGGTAGTTAACGGAGCTGGCCAGCCTGAGGGCGCAGTCGATCATGGCATCACGGATCGAGGCGTCCAGTGAAGGACTCGGCGCAATCTCGATCAGTTTCTGGTTGCGCCGCTGGAGGCTGCAGTCCCGCTCCCAGAGGTGGCTGACGGCTCCGGTACCATCGCCAACTACCTGGATTTCAATGTGTCTCGCCCGCCCGATGAGCTGTTCAATGTAGAGCGATCCGTTGCCGAACGCCGCCTGGGCCTCGGACTGGCAGCGCCGGAAAGCCTGCTCGAGCTCTGTCTCGGCGTGAACGGCCCGCATGCCCCGGCCGCCGCCACCGGCAATGGCCTTGAGCATCAGAGGGCCATGTTCCCTCAGAAAAGCCTGGGCTTCGCCAAGGCTCACCGGCTTGTTGATTCCCTTGATCAAAGGAACCTTGCAGTTCTCGGCCAGATCCCGGGCTGCCGATTTGTCGCCAAGCCCTTCCAATACCTCTGGTGACGGGCCAATAAAGACTAGACCGGCCTGCTCGCATTCGCGGGCAAAACCGGCGTTTTCCGCCAGAAACCCGTAGCCCGGATGGATCGCATCGCAGCCATGGGTCTTTGCAATGTCTATCAGCTGTGCCCCATCAAGATAGGCCTTAACGCCACTGCCCGTGAGAGCCACCGCCTCGTCGGCCATACGGGTATGCAGGCTGGAGGCGTCGTCTTCAGAGAATACCGTGACTGCCGGCAAACCCAGTTCGCTGCATGCTCTGGCAATACGGATCGCGATTTCTCCGCGATTGGCAATCAGTACGGAGCGGAAAGTCATGGTGGTTGGTTCCCCGGGTATCGTTCTTCTTGTGGGTCAGAAGTCACCATCCTAGGAACGGTCCACCGATGAGGCAAATGAATTTGTTTAAGCATTGGGTATGAATCTGACTGATGGTCTCACGATGCTTCGGTTCGTGCGTTCTTCCTGTTGCTGATCCTGAGCCCAACAATCACCATGAAGGCTCCCAGCCAGATGGTTAACGAATAGTTTTCCCTGAACCAGATAACCCCGATTAGCAATCCGAACATGGCTGCTACTGCACCGAGCTGACTGTAAAAAACCGGGTTGGAGCGACGCTGAAGCTCAAAGGCGCAAAGGTAGGTCAGCGCTGTTAGTAGTCCCTGCAGAACCACAATGCCAATAAGATCCGATCCCGTGCCCTTCGGAAAAATAGGGGTGTCCGTCAGGCTGGCGACCAGGGCAAGCGTGAAGGCCGACGCCAGCAGCGTACCCGATGCAAGAATCATGGGTTTTACATCATCAGGCCAGGCGACTGAGCGATAGACGTTACCGATGGATAACATCGCCGGGATAATCAGGCCCATGGCGAACCAGAGTATGTTCGGGCTGCTGATCTCGGAATGACGTTGCAGCACAATCCAGGCGCAGGCGACGACCGCAATGGATAACCCGGTCAGTTTGATCCAGCTTCGTTTTTCCAGGCCGATGCTGGTGGCGAGCAGGAACGTAAAGATTGGGGGGAGGGCATACATGATTCCCGTGAAACCGGCTCCGAGTTTGGTCACCAGATAAAATCCGATCACATTCGGGATCGCGATACCGGTCAAGCCGCTGATGAGGAAATAGCGGGTCAGGCGACGTTCCAGCAGAGAACGGCGTTTTTGGGAGCACAACAGTAGAACGGCTCCTGCAATGAGCGTTTGCCAGAAGGCATAGGTGACGGCAGGCATACCCTGGGATGTTGCCGCTTTCGCCAGCGCCAGCATCAGTGCAATCAGAAATCCGTTGGCCAGCAGTAGGCCCCAGATCAGGGCTTGGGGAGGGATAAAGGAACGCTGCGCTGTCGTTATCATCACTGAATGCTCCGGTTGGTGAGGCGGGTTGTTGATACTCAGTGTGCAGCAATCGATTGGGTTGATAATTGGGTCTGGGCGAATAATACTCCTTCCAAATCAGAAATAATCAGGAGTTTTAAGTGGCTACGGACAAGCTGGTGGCAATGAAAATTTTCAGGCGCGTTGCAGAGCTGGGTAGTTTCACCCGGGCTGCGGATGACCTGGATATAACCGCTGCAACGGTGAGTAAGCATATTGCCTTTCTGGAACGGGATCTGGATACCAGGCTGATAAACCGCACCACCCGCCGCATGAACCTGACTGGTGCCGGGCTCGCTTTTCTGCAACGTACTCAGGCGTTGTTGGATGATCTGGACGAGGCAGAGCTTGAGGCAAGAGGGTTGCAGGCAGAGCCTCGAGGCACGATCAGGCTGAACGTTCCCATGTCGTTCGGGTTGACCCACATAACTGAGGCCATCGACAGCTTTCTCCGCCTTTATCCTGACATTGACGTTGACCTCCAGCTCACCGATCGCATGGTTGACCTGGTGGAGCAGGGCGTAGACATCGCCATTCGGGTTCGAAGCTCTTTGGCCGATTCCACCCTCATGGCAAGACCACTCAGAACATCCAGAAATATCGTATGCGCATCACCGGCGTATCTGGAGAACGCACCTGAGGTTCATGTCCCGAATGATTTGGCAGGGCACAACTGTCTGACGTTCAGTCTTCACGACAGGCCCAGGGTCTGGGAGCTCGGCGATCAGGAAGTGATGGTCAGCGGTAACTATCGGACAGACAGCAGCCTTGCGATTCGCCAGAGTCTGTTGAGAGGGACTGGTATTGGCTTCTTACCGCGCTTTCTGGTGCAGGGCGATATTGAAAAAGGCGTCCTGGTTCCGTTGTTGACCAATTTCCCGCCCAAGCCCTATACCGTATTCGCCCTGTTTCCGCCGGGGCGCAAACAACCCACCAAGGTTCGCCTGCTGCTTGAGCACCTGGACAAGCACCTGGGCGAGAAACCTTATTGGGAATAGCGCTGATCCCGTGGCTTAACTTCTCGCTATTTCCATTTTGGAAAATATGTAGTTCTATTCCATCCGTTTTTCAGGGCTCTGCGGTTCCATAGAGTGGTTACCTCGATCTGAAGGAGGCAACCCTATGAACATACACGAAGCCCTGGACTGGCGTTACGCCGTCCGCGAGTTTTCACCAGAAAAGCTTGATGGCCAAACGGTGGAAACACTGGTGGATGCAGCCCGCAAGAGCGCATCTTCCTATGGACTGCAGCCATACAAAATTCTGATTGTTGAGAGCAAGTCGGTCCGGAAGGATTTGCTGCCTTATTCGTATGGCCAGCAGAAGGTCTTGGACTGCTCGCATTTAGTTATCTTTGCAGCGCAGACAGACATTGGTGATCACACCGTCGACAGGTATGTCACGCAGTTTGAGAAAACCCGGAGCGTACCTGCGGCGGAGATCTCGGGCTATGTGACTCACATGAAAGAGGCACTCGCATCCAAGTCGCAATCAGAGAAACAGGCGTGGGCGCACCAGCAAGCCTATATTGCCCTGGGCACGCTGCTCACCGCGGCCGCCTCCATGCGGATCGACAGCTGCCCGATGACCGGTTTTGACCACAACGCCTATGATGACGTGCTGGGATTGGCAGAGTTGGGGCTGGAGAGTTCGGCCATGGTTGCCCTGGGTTACCGCAGTGCCCGTGACCGGAGTTCTGGCTTGCCGAAAGTGCGTTTTGATTACGACGATCTGGTCATCACGATGTAAGGTTTGGCTGGGCCGATTGGCCTCTCTGGCTGGTGTTCCGTGGCTATAGGGTATAGGTTCGGGAGAACGGCGACACATTCTCGAGCAAACTGCCGTATAAAAGGAGCACCAGCTCTATGAAGGTTTTTTCCAACCCGGTTGGTTCCGGAAATCTGTGGTTTGACAATCTCACCACTGCCGAGGGCACGCCGGTCGCTTACGATCCACAGGCCAGGGCATTCGTCCCCATGCCGCCTTTCTGCGTGAATCGGGACATTATCGGCTGCAACTGGATTGCGCCTGAGAAAGGGGCTTTCTGCAGGTCGTGCGCGATGACAGCGCTGGCGCCGGACCCGAACATTCCCAATGCCATGCCGAACTGGGCCGAGACTGAGGCTGCGAAGCGGTGGGTGCTGGATAACCTTGGGCGCTGGCACTGGTTTCGCCCGGAAGATCCGGGCACCCGCCCGGTTTTTCATATGTTGGCGGAGGGGCTGACCCCGGTTGCCATGGGGCACGCCAATGGTGTGGTTACCATCAGTGTTGCAGAGGCGGATCCGGTGGTTCGTACCACTCGACGACAAGCCCTCGATGAACCCTACCGCACCATGGTTGGCCATATGCGCCATGAGATCGCTCATATGCTCTGGTGGCGTCTGAGTTTGCGGGAAGATTTTCTTGATGCGTTCCGGGAAATGTTTGGTGATGAACGAGCCGATTATCCGGCGGCCCTTGAGCATCACTATCATAACGGTCCGCCAGAGGACTGGAGGCTGTTCTACCTGACCAGTTACGCCTCGGCACACCCTCACGAGGACTGGGCAGAGACTGCCGCGCACCTGCTCCACCTGACAGACATCACCGACAGCCTGGTGTCATCGGGGCTGACATCGCCGGAAGTGCCCAGACAGGGCTGGGATCCTTACGCCGAGCCCGACACAGCCATGCTGATTAACGTCGCGGCGTCGCTGGCCATTCGGGTCAACCATGTGAACCGCTCCATGGGCCTTTCTGACCTGTACCCGTTTGTGTTGTCAGAAACGGCGCAACGCAAACTCGCGTTCGTGCACGACTGGTTGCGCCGGGGCGCCCAGGGCCTCTAGTGAGAGTTTGCGCCGGCCAATCAGGCTGGCGCCACACCAAACAGCCACTGGTGGGCCCACACCACCATAACCACATACACTGCCAGGCCGCCGGCGACTGCAATAACGTCATTGGCTTTGGTTGCTGGCAGCGTTGGAATGGCCCGCTGGGTTCTGCGCTTCATGGAGATCCGGTCGGCAACGGCCCAAGCCAGGAACGAGCCGAACAGCAGAAGATCGTGGAGCATTCCGTTTGCGAGAAGGTGTGCCAGCGCCCAGAGTTTGACAGCAGCCAGCATGGGATGCCCCAGCTTCGCCTTGATCTTTCCCGGGAAGTAGGTAGCAAACAGCAGCGGGAATACAGGTACCAGAAGCAGGAAGGCCACGTGCTTTAGCCAGGCGGGTGGCACATAGATCACCGTCGGATCCATCCGTGCTGCACCATAACCCCAGACGATCAGAACCAGACCTATCAGGGACACTACAGAATAAAGTCCTTTGAAGGCTCCCTCGCCCATAGAGGCATTCAGCCGGTTGCGCAGGGGCTCGTTTACGATGGAGAGCGAATGCACGCCGAGAAACAGAATCAGACCAACAATCAGTGTGGCCATTTGCAGAACTCCTTGTGGCTTTTGGAGGGTGGTTCCTGAGTGTCAGGGCCGTTGTCCGTAGCGGGCCCCAATGCATTGAGTCCCGGGTAGTATAGGAAACCGGGACAGAACATGCCTGAGCGTTTATGATCGGCGATCTGATTCACCGGATTGAAAAGGCCCCTATGAAGTTTCCAAAGGTGACTGTTGTACTGGTATCTGCCGCCCTGCTGTTTGTTCTCTGGGACCAGACCCGTGAACAGCCCGACCCCATCGACGCAAGCCGCCTTTCCAACTTGCGGGCCAATCCCGTTGAACTCAGTGCTGCAGTCGACTGGATTTTCGGGCAGATTCCGGACTTCTGCTCGGATGTTACGGGCGAGGGTAGTGGCGCGACGGCCCAGTCTGATTGCGTCGAAAAAGCCGAAGCTCGAACCTCTACGTGTCGGCGGATGCTTTACGATAGATTCCCGAGTGTTGTTGCCTCGGAGGCGGTATTCCGGGATGTTTCGCTCACGGCCATGGCGTGTCTGGTGCCCCGATCAGGAATCGTGAACTAGCCAACGGTTCTTCCCGATAGTTACAGGATCCCAATTGCATGCCCATCTCTGCTCACTATGGTTTGACGGTACTGATCTGGGGGCTGACCTGGACAGCGATTCGGCTGCAGGTTGAAGCAGCCCCTGTCGATATCTCCGTGTTTTACCGGTTCGTTATGGCCTCTGTGGTGACACTGGTGGTTCTTGCCGTCGCGCGCAAATTGGAGAGGCTTACCCTGAAACAGCACGGCTGGCTGGTACTGCAGGGAGCGACCCTGTACAGCATCAACTTCCTTCTGATCTATCGTGCGGCAGAATCGATGACAAGCGGTCTGCTGGCGGTGGTATTTTCCCTGGCCGCGCTGTTTAATGCCCTGAATGGCTGGCTCTGGTTGCGATTGAGGCCCACCGCTCGGCTGTATCCGGCAATCTCTCTGGGGATCACCGGTGTGGCCCTGCTGTTCTGGCACGATTTGCAGCTGGGTAACGCCACCGCCACCAGCATTTTGTTCGCCATTGCAGGAACTTTCTGGTTCTCCATGGGTAACCTGGTCAGCATCAAGGTGCGGATGTCACAGGTGCCGCTGTTCCTGGCCAACGCATGGGCCATGGTTTACGGCGCGGTGATTCTTGGCATCTGGTGCCTGTTGCAGGGTGTGGAATGGGTGGTGCCCACTTCAGCGACATTCTGGGGAGCGACTGTATTCCTGGCGGTGCCTGGCTCCATCATTGCGTTTTATTGCTACATCACGGTCATCCAGACTCTGGGCGCTGACAAGGCCGGCTACGCGACGGTGCTTTTCCCTGTGGTTGCCCTGAGCGTTTCGACCTGGCTCGAGGGCTTCGAATGGACAGCAACGGCTGTGTTGGGAGCATGCCTGGCGCTGTTGGGGAACTATGTTTTGTTTCGCTCCGCCAAGGCGTAGCGCTGGTGTAGCTCGCGGATGGCGTCTGCAAGAGCGGGGAAAGGACCCTCAGTAGGAACACCCGGCACCACCTGATTGATTGGCAAGGTTGCCACGGGTGGTGGCGCCACATGCAGCTCGTCCAGCCAGCTTGAAAGCTGCTCTGACGAGCTTGCATAAACAATGCGGCCGAGCCCCACCCAGCCATGAGCGGCTGCGCACATCGGGCAGTGTTCGCCGGAGGTGTATACCGTTGAGGCGGCTCGCTCATCCGGGGTCATGTTGGCAGCTGCCCAACGGGCTATTGCGAACTCGGGGTGCTGGGTTTCGTCTCCACCGGCAGTCTCGTTATGGCCCTCGTACCTGACGGCACCGGTTTCATCCACCAACACGGAGCCAAAAGGCGGGTTTCCGCTGTCCACTGCCATTGAGGCCAACTCCACACAGCGGGCCAGGTGCTTCATTTCGGTTTCGTAGATCACGTTGCCTCCTTCATTGACCTCGTGCGTCCAGGTAATGCATCCAGAGCATGCGAGCTGCTACAGCTCGCCACGGCTGCCATTGTTCTGCAAAAACAAGTTGTTCATCTCTGGTTGGCCGGGCCTCCAGCTGTTTGATGTCCTGTAGCGCGGATGCCAGTGCCAGGTCTCCCTGAGGCCAGGCATTCGCTCGCCGGAGCGCCATCATGTAATAGACGTCGACGGTCCAGGGCCCGAGACCCGGTATATCCAAAAGGTGGCTTCGGCCCTGCGCATCGTCAAGGGTGTCAAGCTTTGAGAGTTCCAGCGCACCGCTGGCAACCCGATTGGCGAGCTCGACGCAGTACCGGGCTTTTTGCCGTGTAAGCCCGACTTGCCTCAGCTCAGACTCGCCAGCCTTTTGGACCAATTCCGGGGTTACCGATCCTAGATGCGACGCGAGCCGCTGAAACATGGTGGCTGCGGCTTTGATCGAGACCTGTTGTTCCAGAATGATATGCACCAGTGAGGCAAACCCCGGCTCTCGAGCCCAGAGTGGCGGGTACCCAAGCCGGTCCCGGATCCTGTATAAATCGGAATCTCTCTCGGCCAGAACGTCAACGCCCATTCTCAAGGTTTCGTCAGTAATTGTCTTTTGTTGCATAAACCCCTTTTAGCTTAATGGCTCGCCGATTCCCGATCTCCGTTCAGGATCTGCTGTTGCACAAAGGAGCGAGCTTGCTCTTGCAGTGTATGCCGTCGATCTTTGGTTCCGCCATCATTCAATATCCGAAGACATGATGCCAATTTGTACGAAACAGGCCCTCATTGGTTCTCAGGGCCGAGCCTTGGCGAACCAGGGGTGTCATTCCCATAAGGATATGCCCTTAGAGTCGAAAGGGATCCTGGTATGGGTAGGATGCGTAACACTCAGTGCTTTCAATGACCAACCAATGAGGTGCAGTCACCATGAAATTAACGCTGAAACACACCGTTGCTGCAGTTGCACTCACTTTTATTTCTGGAGTTGCAATGGCGGCCGAACACGTCGTTGAAATGAAGAACTCCGGCGCTGACGGTGCCATGGTCTTTGAACCGGGATTTGTTAAGGCCGAGCCTGGCGATACCGTCAAATTTGTCCTTGTCGATCCAGCCCACAACTCAGTGTCCGTAGAGGTGCCTGAGGGTGCTGAAGGTTGGCAGGGAGCCATGAATGAGGGCATCACGGTGACCCTGAACGAAGAGGGCGTATACGTTTATAAATGCACGCCCCATGCCGCGTTGAACATGGCCGGTGTCATTCAGGTAGGCGAAGCTGTCAACTACGACTCTGCGAAAGCCGCCGTGGATAAGCTCACTGCAGCCGCTGCAACGAACAAGGACCGTCTGACCGGTTACTTTGAGCAAGTCCAGAAGTAAGTCAATCGGGATAGAGGCCGTTCAGATTACTGCGCGGCCTTTTCTATTTTAATCGAAGACAATTCGATTACGGCCGTCCCGCTTCGCTTTATAGAGTCGCTGGTCGACCAGATCCAAGAAATCGGCGATGCGGTCGTGGCGTGAGGGAATCACAGTGCCTATTCCCATGCTCATAGTAACCTGTTTACTGTGCGGGCTGTCTCCCTGGGGAAGTTGTTCCTCAAGAAGCAACTGACGGCAACGTTCAGCCACACTGATGGCAGCTGGCGTGTCCGTTTCGGGCAGGATGATCACGAATTCCTCACCACCGAACCTTGCCACGAAGTCGCGGGGCCGTTGGGCCCCGTTCTCCAGTAGCGTAGCGATTCGCTTGAGACATTCATCACCCTGCAAATGGCCGTTAAGATCGTTGTACGCTTTAAAATTGTCGATATCGAGCAGTATGACTGACAGAGAAGACTGGTGTCGGATGGCGTCGTTCCAGTTCTCGTTCATGACGGTATCAAACATTCGGCGGTTTGCGACGCCGGTGAGTCCATCCTTGTAAGAATACTCTTCCAATTTCTTCTGCAGAGCGACCAATTCGTCTTCGGTTTTCTTGCGCTCGCTGATGTCGAACATAAAGCCGATCAGAGCCTCGACATCACCGTTATCGTCACGCAGTACATGCACCACATCCCGCAACCAGACGTATTCTCCTCGTTCGGTGAGGGCCCGATAGTCCGCCTCATGATCGACCCCGGCCTGGGATTGCGATACGCAGAAATTGACGACCCGCTCCCGATCCTCGGGGTGCATGCGGGTGGCCCAGTCGTCTACGGTTAGCCAGCTGTCCTGGGGCCAGCCGAGCAAGGCTTCAATCTGGGGCCCTATGTACTCGAATCGCATGGTTCGCCAGTTGATTTTCCAGGGAATCGCTTTGGTTGACTCCAATAAGGTTCTGTAAACGGAGCTATCTTCAACCAGTCCAGCGGGGTTGTCACTCAATTCATTGTTCTCCGATTACCGAGCCAAAGCAGCTCTGTGTCTGCGTGATGAACGTAATAGAAACATTGTCTCCTATGGTTAAGATAAACCAGTCCACGCAACAAAAATACCGCTTTTGGCGCTTCGCATGAACACCAACCTGGGTGGCGATAACGTTGACAGAGACATGGTGCTGGGGGCGCTGTTGTGCCTGGCGAGCGGTCAAGTAGCCACCAACTGGCTCGATCAGTTGGTGGACCACGAGGCAATAAAAGAGGGGGTGACCGCGCTGATCAGCGTGGCAACCGCTCCCAGATAGTCACTTCCGAGAGGGTATGCTGGAACTTGTGCCGGGTTTCGCGGATCACGAAAGGCACCTTTCTCGGCTCACTGACTAACCGGAAATGCTCTGAGAGGTGCTCCTTCAGGCCATCCAGGGTGGTGTGGTTTTCACCATCCTTTTTAAAACCACCTATCCACTCCTCCTTAGGTGTGTGTTCTTCCAGCCATGTGTAGGGAGAGGCAATAACCAGAAGGCCACCGTCGTTTATCCGTTCGTGGATGCTGTCCAGAAAACGTCTGGGCTTATAAAGCCTGTCGATCAGGTTGGCCGCCAGAACAAGGTCGTAGTCCGAGTACTGCGGTTTGAGATTGCAGGCATCACCTTGATAAAAATTGACTTGCGCCGCGTGCTCGTCAAGTGCCAACTCTTTGAGGGTTCTTGTGTGGTAACTGACCAACTCGCCTTCCTCTGCAAGCGCGTAGCGGATGGAGCCTTGCTCGGCCATCTCCACACCCAGACGGATAAAGTTGGCGGAGAAGTCGACACCTTCAACCTGGTCGAACTCTCTCGCCAATTCAAAACTGGAGCGACCACAGGCGCAGCCGAGGTCCAGCGCTTTACCTCTCGACTTGCCCCTCATGGCTTCCAGAGCAATGTCCGCCATGGCTTTCGGGAAATTCTCGACACCAAACCAGGAGTCGCCGTAATGGAATTCCGCGTACTCAGTCAGCAACCGGTCGCTTTCGTAGTAGGCGTTGGGTTGCACCGCCTCGCTTTCAGAGGCGATGTAGCGGAACCCCGCGTGCTGGAAGAAGTGTCTGCGGAAGGCGTAGCGGGCCGATAGCCGGGCTTCGTTGCCGCAGGAGATCCACGAACCGCCCTTGATAAGGTTATGCTGCCCGTCGAACGTTGGTGTCGTGAAGTCATCGTAGAGCGGATGAACTTTGAAGTTATCGAACGGGTAAGTGGGCGTTTCTGTCCACTGCCAGACGTTGCCAACAACATCGAACCAGTTGCCGTGCCTGAAACGGGTAACCGGGCACGATGATGCCCCGTGATCCAGATGAAGATTTGCGTTGGCAGGGTCGTGACCCACTTCCTCGATCCCAGCCTCACCACAAAGTCGGTACCACTCATCCTCCGTGGGCAGGCGGATAGGCTGGCCGGTTTGTTCCCTTTTCCACTCGCAAAAGGCTTTGGCCTCGTGGTAATTCACTTCCACGGGCCAGTCCCAGGGCATCTCGACTTCTTCTGTCATCAGGCGCAAATACCATCCATTCTGCCAGCGCCAGAAGGTCGGGTGCCGGGCCTCGGCAAATTGCCGCCAGGCGCAGCCTTCCTCGCTCCAGAACCGGTCCTCCTGATAGCCGCCGGCCTCGACAAACTGAAGGAATTCCTGATTACTGACCAGATATTGGCTGGCCCTGAATTCATCTACCTCGGCGTCATGCTCGCCGTACTCGTTGTCCCAGCCGTAGCAGGCGTCATCGTAGGCTTTCCCGATGGAGACTGTGCCGGCGGGCACGGTAATCAGTTCATTTTCCGGCGCTTCACCGGTTTCGCGAATGGGTGCCCATTCTGGCTGGGGGCGGACCCGTGCCAGATCGTGCTGGCGGATCAGCACGGACGAGGTCTCCAGGTGTATCCGCTCGTGCTCGACCCCCATAACGATGGGCCACCAGGGGCTCTCCCAGTTGATCGGCAGACTGAGCGGCAGTGTTTCCATCACCTCCAGAACCGTGGCACGGACTTTGGCCCGGTAATCCATCACTTCGGCCACGGTTGGCCAGTCGTAATGGTCCTCGTCCAGATCGTCCCAGCTCATCTCATCGACACCAACGGCAAAAATAGACTCCATGTGCGGGTCAATGCGCTCGGGTAGCAGTTTTGCCAGTACCAGTTTGTTAACGAAGAAGGTGGCTGTGTGGCCCAGGTAGAAAATCAACGGGTGTCTGAGGGGGATCGACTTTAAAAAATATCCGGCATCATCGGCCAGGCAATCGAACAGGCGGGTATAGGTGTCAAAAGTATTCGTGAAATAGGAAGCGATTTCGTCTCGCTTGTCCTCGGCGCCCCCGGCTGTGAGATTCGGTGTTCTCAGTAAGCCTGCGTGTGATTCAAGTGTTCTGGTAGGAGATTCTACTTCCGGTATTGGCATTGTCATTTCTGGCCACGTCCTTTGTTGTGTTCGCTAACAGCAATACGTCTTGTGGGAAGGAGGTGGTTCATTCCTCCCCGAAAACTGTTTAGACGATCCCTGTGCTGAAATTGTTACACGCCGGATTTTTTCGCCAAAGTCACCGCACGGGGCGCGCCCAGCGCCAAAAGAACAGCACCCGTTGAACAAGCCAGCATAGCAATTGCGATGCTGGACAATGTCTGATCCCCCGTGATTGAGGACAGGGTGCTGATGGCGCCGGCAATGGTAAATTGCGACGCGCCCAACAGTGCCGCTGCGGTGCCGCTGAGGTTCGGAAAGAATTCCATGGCGTTGGCCATGTTGTTGGGCACGATGCCGCCCTGGCAGCCAATGGCAACAATGATGCAACCTGCCACCAACCAGAGCGGTCCCTGGAGTTGGACGCTGGTAACCAGAGCGACAAGGGCCAGCCATTGGGCGATGACCTGCGCGCGCACCAACTGGACTGAGGAAAATCGTCTCAGCAGGGGGCGGTTGAGCAAATTGAGGCCAGCCATGAAGCCAATGTTGGCGGCGAACAGGATGGCGAAGGTGCTGTTGGAGAGACCGTACCACTCCTGGTAGATGAACGAGGAATGGGTAATAAATAACAACATGGTGCTGAAACAGAGGACCTGTATCCCGATGAACCGCATGGTGGTTGTGTGCCGGAGCACGAGCAGATAGTTGGTCACCAGGGATCGAACCGGTGTCTTGATGGGGGCTCTTGGTTTCAGCTTCGGGAAAAGCGCCACCTGCAGAACTACCACTAGAAACGCCGCGTAGCCGGCCAGCATGAGAAAGATCCACTGCCACTCGCCAAGCGCCAGCATGAGTGACCCCAGCGAGGGAGCCGCAGCCGGGGCTATGAACATGATCAGACCAATCAGGCCAAACAGCCTTGCGGCGTCTTGCCCACTGACTTCGTCGCGAACAATGGCAGGAACCGATACCGCACAGAAGGCGCCACCAATCCCTTGGGCTATCCGCCAGAACACCATGTCGGACAGACTGTCGGCCATAGACACCATCACGGCTCCGGCCATGAAGATCAGCAGTCCTCCGAAAAGGATTGGCTTGCGACCGTATCGGTCAGATAGGGGGCCGCCAACCAGCTGGGCCAGACCCAGCGTGGTGACATAGGCGCTGAGGGTCAGCCCCACATGCCCGTGATCAATGCCCAGACCATAGGCGATGTCCGGAAACGCAGGCAAGTAGGCATCAAGTGCCAAGGGCCCGAGTGCCACGGTCATGCCAAGCAATATCGCCAGGTACAGATGGGACAAAAGAAACCTCCTAAAAAGATAGAATCCTAACAATACGGTGATGTTTTTCATCGGACCATGCGTATTTTCAGAAATCCCCCGTGCAAGAGGCTTTCACTTCCTGTAGCCTGCGCGGCTTTTTCTTCCGGAGGCAGACCAGATGACCGTTCAATCCCAATCTCTCCCGCGAGCCAGAAGCGGACCGTTTTCAGACAGTGATCCCGTCGTTCTGGTGCTCACTATCGGCTTCATTCTTCTGTTCGTGGGTGCTTCAATCATCGACAGCAGCAACGTGGCCGACCTGATCGGCGCCGGGTTTGCGTGGACCGCCACCTACCTGGGATCCTTTTTCCAGTTGCTGCTACTTCTGACGTTTTTCATTGCAATTGGCACAGCCCTGAGCCGCGCTGGCGCCGCACGGATCGGCGGGCTGGAAAAGCCGGAAATAGGCCGTTTCCGGTGGTTGTCGATGATCATGTGTACCTTGTTGGCCGGTGGCGGCGTGTTCTTTGCCGCCGGTGAACCGGTTTACCACTTCGTCGTGACGCCCCCGGCGTTTGACACCGAAGCCGGCTCCGCCGCAGCGGTCGCCCCGGCTATGGCCCAGTCGTTTACTCACTGGGGATTCCTGGCCTGGGCCGTGCTCGGCTCCCTTACCGCGCTGGTACTGACCCGGGCCCATTACGGCCAGGGCAAGCCGCTGCAACCGAGAACGCTGCTGTACCCGGTTTTCGGTGAGAAGGTGATTCAGGGCCGCCTCGGCGGGGTTATTGATGCTTTCTGTGTGATCGCTGTGGTGGCCGGAACCGTCGGCCCCATCGGTTTTCTCGCCACCCAGATGAGCTTTGGGTTGCACGAGCTGTTTGGCGTGGCGGACGGGTATGGCACCCAGTTGACCGTCTTAGTGGTACTAGCCGGCGTTTACATGACATCTGCCATGACCGGTCTGCACAAGGGTATCCAGTTGCTGAGCCGTTTTAACGTCATACTGGCGCTGGTGATTGCCGGTGTCATTTTTGTTTTCGGGCCAACTCTGTTCCTGGCAAATACCTACACCCAGTCGATGGGTGAATACGTCACCTCCTTCTTTGCCATGGCAACCATGACTGCCGAAACGGCGCCAGCCTGGTGGATGAAATGGTGGACGGTGTTCTTCTTCGCCTGGTTCATTGGCTACACGCCGCTGATGGCGGTCTTCGTCGCCAGAATCTCCCGGGGCCGGACGGTACGCGAAATGGTCCTGGCGGTAGCCGTGCTGGCGCCGATCGCCACCACTATCTGGTTCACCCTCCTGGGGGGCTCCGGTATCTACCACCAGCTTGCCGGTACCTTCGACCTCACCGAAGCGCTGAATAACTTCCGCTTTGATGTCGCCACTCTGACGGTGGCACAGGCCCTGCCCGGTGGTACCTGGATGGCGGCTGCGATTCTGCTACTGACAACCATTTTCGTCGCCACCACCGGCGACTCCATGAGCTATTCCATTGCCATGGTCGGCGCAGGCCATGACGAACCAAACCCGTGGATTCGTGTGTTCTGGGGTGGTGCCATGGCGCTGATGGCGGCAATTCTCCTGTACATGGGCGCCGGCCAGATTGGTGTGCTGCAGCAGTTCATTGTGCTGACGGCGATTCCGGTTTCGCTGATTATCCTTCCCTCGCTCTGGACCGGCCCGAAAGCGGCCATGGCAATGGCGCGAGAGCAGGGCCTGGTCTAGGCTTTTATGGAACGCGGCGAGCCAGGAACATGCTCGCCGCGGACTCTTCTGATCGAAAGCTCCTGGAGGGCTGATGCTGGAATCGTTTGAAGCCGGTTTCACGGCGTGGTTGTGGCCGGGGTTTTCGGCGATTCTGGCGGTTGCGGTCACCTATATCGTCTACCGTCTTGCCCTCGCTGTGTTCCGGCACTTTTCCGAGTCCAGAACGGTTATCAGGTTGTTCCTGGATGCGGCGGCGCGGGCGCTCGGTGTGGTTTTTTGCCTGCTTGCGCTGGCTGGCTCTCTACAGACTGCACCACCTGATCTGCCCCTGATGGCGGCGGTCCAGCAGGTGACAACCCTGTTGCTTGTGCTCGCCATTACCTGGGCGGCGGTTCGGCTGACCTCAGCCATCGGCGAGGTCATTGTGGCGCTAAATCCGGTGCTGGAAGGGCAGTGGAAACGGGCGCGCAAGGTCGAAACCCAGACCCGCTTTCTCGTTCGGGCACTGAACATCCTGATCGTTATTATCGGCCTGGGCGCTGCCCTGATGACCTTCGAATCCGTTCAGCATATGGGCGCGAGCCTGCTGGCTTCTGCCGGCGTTGGCGGTCTGATTCTTGGCTTCGCGGCTCGCCCGGTATTGAGCAACCTGCTGGCAGGTATGCAGATCGCCCTCACTCAGCCCTTCCGCATAGACGATGTCCTGCACGTGCAGGGCGAGTGGTGCTGGGTGGAAGAGGTAACAGCCACCTATGTGGTCTTGCGGGTCTGGGATCTGCGCCGCCTGGTGGTGCCGTTGCAATGGTTTATCGAGAACCCGTTCCAGAACTGGTCCAGAAATACCTCGGAGCTGCTGGGAACGGTCTTTGTCTGGGTGGACTACACCATGCCGGTTGAACCACTCAGACAGGAATTTACCCGCTTGCTGAATGAATCCGGTCTTTGGGATGGAGAATTTTCATCGGTACAGGTAACCGATTCCAGTGATCAGGCGATCCAGGTGCGTTTTTTGATGAGCGCTGCCGATTCCAGCAAGAACTGGGACCTGAGATGTGCGGTTCGGGAGGGCATGGTAACCTTCATCCAGGAACACTACCCGGCCCAGCTACCGAGGCTCCGGGCCCGGGTGGTGGAGAACTGAGCCCGGGTTTCGCGCTTGAGCGGCAGGCCGGATCAGAACCTGTAGTTCAGTCCCACCGCAAACAGGTACGACGACTCATCGTAGAAGGTCAGGTTGGACTCTGTGTTGCCATAGCCGGCAAACGAAATAAATGACCAGTCCTTCCAGCCCATGAATTCCGGATACTCGTAAGCCGCAAACATACTGAGTTCATCGTCCGAGCGCTTTTTATTGAACAGCGTGCTGGCGCTGTCGTAGTTCCGCTGTGTGAATCCGGCCGTCAAAACCAGACTGTGCCGGCCCAGAATATTAAACCAGCTGACTTCAGCGCCATAGGCGTCGAAGCTGCTGGCACTGCCGTCGGCGTCGTGTTGGATGTAAATGGCAGAAGGTGAGACAAAGCTGGTCTGCGAGAGGGTGAAACGATAACTGCCCTTGGCGTAGTAGCTCTCGGCGTCGCGAGCAAGGTCGGTTCCTGCGATCAGGTCGTCCTCAACATCAGTGGTAGCAAAGGCAAGGTCCAGACTGAAGTTTGAGCCGGAAATGCTGTTCAGTTGCAGGCGATAGGCGTTGCCCGAGATGTCAGTCTCTTGTCTTGGCGTATTCAGCTCGTACGGGTTTTGCCAGGTTTCTCCCGAAATTACCGTTGGCAAAAAGGAAACATCCACTTCCGTGCCGGAGCTGAGTTTGTGTTTATACCCCAGTTGCACAGCCAGGGTGCCGACCGCAATGTCTTCACGAGTGGTACCAAAATAAACCTGCTGTTTCAGTCCATCGCCGAACGTGTAGGCAACGTTGCCAAGTGGAGCGATCAGCCCCTCGGTCTCGCTGTCTGCCTTGTTCTCGAGGGAACTGATGGTCGCATCGCCATCGATGTTAAAGTTGGACGTTGCTGAGATGATCCCCGCATTCAGCGAGATTTCACCACTGAACCCTTTCTGAGGCGCCGGTTGCGCGAAGGCAGGCATCGCGATGAACAGAGCCGGGAGGGCGAGGTATTTTTTCATTCTGGAGCTCCACTGTAATGACTAAAGGGGTGCTGGTTCGTTCATGGCACGCAATCTGTGTTCTTCCCACCGGATATGACTAGGCTGGCGAGGCATAGTTCGATGTCAGACAGGTGATGTTGAGAGATACGGTCACTGTTGATCTGGAAGGCAATGGTAATTCCACTCCGGGCATAATAACGGAGACTCGAGCTGTAGCCCGGGATCCACCCACCATGACCGTAGACTGGTGCAAGCGGGCCCGATCGGGAAATGCTGACGCCAAGGCCATAATAGGTGCCGGGCATGTCTTCGCCGATCGGAACAGGCTGGAGCATTGTGTTCAGGATCTCTTCTGACACTCCTTGTCCGCCAAACAGGGCAGCTCCCCAGCGTGCCAGGTCACGGGACGTGCTGACCAGCCCGCCGCCAGTCCACTCCAGCGCCGGGTTCCACTTCATAACACCATTTCGATCGGTTGTTTTTGCCGGGAAAGCAAACGGATTGTCGTCAGCAACGTACCCGGCAGCCAGGCCCTGAAGTGCGCGTTTGTTCGATGCTGATGTCGCCGTCAGCTCTAGTGGTTCGAGAAACTGGTCGTGAACCTCTTCGTAATAGGTTCGACCCGTGATGGCCTCAATGACAAGCCCGATGAGAATATAGCCGGTGTCTGTATAGGCCCATTGTTCGCCCGGTCGGGACAATGCTTCAGTATCCAGAACGAAACCGACCAGGGCCTCGGGCGGGAATGGGTTTCCGGGTTCCGCCCAGCGTTTTGAGACCGCTCCTGCAAAGGCTGGCAGGTACACATGGTTCGGTAAACCCGATGTGTGGTTGAGCAGCTGACGAACAGTCAGGCTCTGATGGTTCGGCAGCCGTTGGAACCAGCTGTTCTGGCCCAGCCAGCTCGCTAAGGGGGCGTCCAGATCAATGGCGCGTTCCTGGGCAATCGACACCATGGTGGCGGCAACGAATGTCTTGCCGATACTCGCGGCCAGCATTCTAGACTCCGGCGTCATTGGCTCGCGAATTTCGGCATCGGCCCAACCGGCTGCTGCCGAGTGCGCAGTTCCATCAGCAAGCACATAACTCGCCGTTATGCCGGGAAAATCGTACTCGTTCTGAAACCGCTCCAATGCACTCGAGAAAGCGGCCTCCAGGGGCGCATTGGCTGCCCGCTGAGGGCTGGCCAGGCAAGCGGTCAACCAGAGCAGGCTTACCAGAATTGAAAGTTTGAGGCCGGAAACCAGGCCTTTTGGGAAAGTCATCAATGCGTTCACTGTTTGTCCGGAACGACCTCGGTAACGCTATCAATGCCCGAGAACATACTTTTCCGATGTAACCAGACGATGACAACGGCGACCAACGCGAAAATATAGGTGTCGTAGGGTTGGGCGTCGGGCCAGACGGGATTGATGAGTATGAAGTGAAATAGTGCGGGGAGGAAGATGCTTCCCCGGGACGCATTGAACAGTGGGGTGACAATCACACTGAGCGCAATGGTGCCGGTAAAGAACGGCAGGAATGACCAGGCGCTCTGCTCGGTACCACTGAGCAGAAAAGCTGGCGTGTGCCAAAGCCCCCAGATCACACCGATGAGAAGCGCAGCCCAAACCGGCGCCATTTTGCGTTGCAGAAGCGGAAGTGCCAGGCCCCGCCAGCCGAACTCCTCAATCGGGCCTTTAATGGCAATCAATGCAAGAGCGACCAGGAAGGATGAAGCCGAGGTGAATGGAAAGGTCGCCTCAGACAGGTTGCCCTTGACGAACGAACCCGCAAAGAAAACGAGCGGGACGCCAAGAAGCAGGAATGCATACCAGGGCCACGCGCAGCGCCAAAGAAGGGCGCGGCCCAAATGCCTGCGCAATCCTTCCAGACCGGACCACCGCAAAATCACCACGAACGCCGAGATCGCCGGTGCCCAGACCGCGAGATAAAACAGTGGATGTTCGCCCGTGATCTCACCAAACAGGCCAACCATGGTTTCCGGGAAAAAGATAAAGGCAGCCAGAACTCCCCAGGCGATACCGAAAGTCAGAAAGAGAAACAGCGCCATCGACCGAAATGGGATAGCGTCGGGTTGGGTGTCTTGAACTGAAGAGGGCATTCTCGGGATACCGTATACGGGGCAGGTGGAGCCTTAATCATTTCCACTGTGCCGTTATCATACTCAGAAGATAAGAAGTGCGGAAAGAAGCAACCACGAGGCTTCTCATTTATTGGATCGTCTCTTGATATATATCAAGAGGGTTGCAGGGCCTGCAGCAATACTGGCTGGAATAATCATTCAAGGGAGTTGTGCCATTGATCAGGCAACCGTTGCTGGCGTTTCCCCTGGTTTACCTCGGGTGGGCGTATCTTTTCTGGATACCGGTGCTGCTCTCGGATTCCTCGGTTTGGGCATTTCCAAACCTGATCTGGTTTTTGATCGGCGGGGCCAGCCCTGTTGTTGCTGGTCTTGGACTGGCGGCTGCGAACGGTGGCAAAGAGCAGTTGGTAGAACTGTGGCGGCGCCTGACGGACTGGCGTCGAATTCCCGGGCGCTGGTGGCTGATTATTCTGTTCTTCTGGCTCGCTTACGATCTTGCCATGGCCGGCCTGGCCTTGCTTTTGGGGGTTGCTCGTGAGCCCCTTGATACGAACTGGCAGTTGTTTGTTAACCCCGGGCCCTTACTGTTTTTGCTGGTTCTCTCCTTTCTGTTTCCGGCAGTTGAAGAGGTGGGGTTACGCGGTTTTTATCTGGAGGCCCTGCAGCAGCGCTTCAGTCCCCTTGTGGCGGGCCTGGTAAACGGTTTGGTTTGGGCGCTGTGGCACGCACCCTTCGTCTTTTTCCCTGGGTATTACGCCAACACCACGTTTAACCCCGAGCTTTACTGGTGGATGCCGATGATTGTCTTCCATACGTTGTTGATTGTGCTCGTTTATAACCGCTCTGGTCGAAGCATTATGGCGGTCCTGATTTTCCACGCCATGATGAACTTCACCGGTGAATGGTTGCGGATTTCCCCTGAAATGTACCCCTTCATGCTGTTTGGCAACTTGGCCCTTGCAGCGTTGCTAGTAATGTTTTGGAAAAGTGGTCGCCAGTCTCCTCTAAATACGTGTTAGTCTCCGACCAATTCCCAAAAGCAAACGACTAGAGTGGCGTACCCGACATGAGCAGTAACGAACAGAATCAGGTAATGGACATGGATGGTGAAGAGCGGTACGACTACTTCCTGAGCCAGGTGGCCGAGGACCGGGAAATCTGGATTCTGGTCAACAACGACAGCCGCTTCCTGAAGATTGCCTCGGACGACGGCGATGTGGAGTACCTGCCGGTTTGGCCCACTGCGGCCTTTGCTTCCGAGTATGCCAGCGGCGGCGAAGAGCTGACGCCTCGAAGCATTTCATTGCCCGATTTCTTCCGGAAGTGGGTTCCCGGCTTAACAAAGGATGGCCTTGATGTGGGCGTGTTTCCCGGCCTCGATAAAACGGTTTGGATCACCGAGCCTGCAGAGCTCAAGCAGGATCTGCAGGATGTGATGTCCGAATTTTGAGTTCGGGCCTTAGCGTCTGGCCGGAGCGGAGGCGCTTCCGGCCAGTATGCCGCCGTCGATGTTCAGCTCGATGCCTGTCACATAGTTTGATTCGTCTGAGGCAAGATAGAGAGCCGCATAGGCGACATCCTCGGGCTTTCCCATCCTGCCAATCGGAACGCCGGCTTCTACCTCTGCGATTGCAGCGTCCCGGGCTTCCCCCTCCCCAAGCATCGCTTCCCACATCGGGCTCATAATGGCGCCGGGATGAATGGAGTTGCACCGGATCGGGTAGCCTTTTTCGGCACAGTACAGCGCCACGGTCTTGGTGTGATTCCGAACGCCGGCCTTGCTGGACGCGTAAGCAGCCGCCCCTGGAATACCAACAATCCCCGATCTTGAGGAAATGTTGACGATACTGGCGGCCCGGGAAGTCTTCATCAGCTTGATCCCATACTTGCAGCCCAGGGCAACACCGTTAAGGTTCGTTGCATGAACGGTCTGCCAGGAATCAAGATCGAGGTTTTCCGGATCGTGAGGCCCGCTACTCTCCAGAAATCCGGTAATGCCGGCGTTATTCACCAGGATGTCCAGGCCCCCGAACTGCTCTTCGATAAAGCTGGCGCAATCGATCCACTGGGCTTCATCGCTCACGTCCAGATGGAGATAGTGCATGTCGAATTCTGAGCTATCAACGAGTGCCTGACCCTGCTGATCGTCAATATCTGACACGATGACCTTCGCTCCATGCTTGGCGAACTGAACGGCGATCGCCTCACCAATGCCTCTGGCCGCTCCGGTAACCAGAGCCGTTTTGCCATCGAGTCTTCTCATGCTGAACCCCTGTATGCCTGATGCTTTCCCACTCTTGTTGATCATTATGGTCGCAAACGGCCGGTCTGGCGATGCGAGCGTGAGCGCTGCAGCTTGATTTCCTGCCGTCTGCCCTGATCATCTTTACCAGTAAACACTCTGAGGGTAATGAATCATGACCGACATCCGACACCTGGTTTGTCCCCACTGCCACAAGGTCAATCGAGTACCGGCGGAGAAATTGTCAGCCGGCGGAAATTGTGGCGCCTGCAAACAGCCGTTGTGGCCGGACCAGGTTCTGGAACTCACAGACCAGAGCTTCGCAGCCCATACCGGGCGCAGTGATTTGCCGGTGCTGGTGGACTTCTGGGCGAGCTGGTGTGGCCCCTGCAAAATGATGGCACCGCAGTTTGAACAGGCCGCGAAGGACTGGCGGGGCAAGGTACGGTTTGCCAAGCTCAATACTGAACAGGCCCATGGCCCCGCCAGCCAGTTTGGCATTCGTAGCATCCCTACCATGATCCTGTTCCAGAATGGCAGGGAAGTGGCCCGCCAGAGTGGCGCTATGAATCAGGCGCAAATCAGTCAGTGGCTGCAGTCCAAGGGTATTCGATAGCCCTGGTGAGACTGTTTGTTCTTTGGCCGGTCATTAAAACGCCACAATTGCTGAAGCCTTGCCATTGCAGGGCTGAAGGCACCTATCCGAACGCTTCCCACAAAGTTATCCACAGTTTTTGTGGGTAAAGCTGACTTCGCAGCGATATCGACTCTGTCATGGCATCTGGCCGGAATTCGAGCCAAACTGTCTTTAACCAGTAAGGCAGCGTTGGGCAAACGACGGCCTTACCCGATTGATCACTTCAACGGGGACCGAATGAGAGTAGTTCTGTTTTTTGTAATGGCAGTCTGGCTCCATCCAGTTTCTTCCCAAACGCTTCAGATTATGGGATCGGATGAGGGCTTTATGCCGTTTTATTACGGCAGCGAACTCAAAGAGGGCATTCTGGTCGAGGTGATCAATGACTTCACGATGGAGACTGGTATCTCGGCCGATTTCCTCCCGATGGCTCGTAAACGCCAGGCCTGGGCGTTGGAAAGAGGACTGGCCAACGCGGTTTTTGCCAACCCGCTATGGATGCCTCTGCCGGACAGAATGCACGCCGTTGGGCCGCTGTTGACCTGGCGCGATCGTGTGTTCGCGCAACCAAGCCTTAAAACGGACTCCTTCGATGACCTTGAGGGAGGCATCTGCCTTCGCAGATGGTTTGTCTACAGTGATCGACTCGAGGAGCGGATCGGGAGCCAGCTGGTGCGCCATGACGCATACAACACCCAGCAAATGCTGCAAATGTTTCTGCGCAACCGCTGCGATTACATCGTCATGAACGAAATGGAGTTCCGGTTCCTGGCACAGCTGGGGTCCATCGACCCGGACCGTTACAGAACCGAACTGATAGACGCCGAATGGCCGGTCTATCTCGGGATACTCAAAACCGAGACGGCACTGATTGAAGCGGCGGAAGCTTTTTTTACTACCTACAAGATTGACGTGGAGGCCATGCTACCCGGACTGCCACGGCCAGGCCTTTAATGGTGCAAGATCTGGCCGCTGTGGGTCCAGCACAGAGGTGAAGAGAGTGGCGTTTTTATCTTTCATACTCAGGCTGGAGTAGGTGTGACCCCATGTTCACCCTAGTCGACTTTCTCATCGCCTTAACCTTCATCTGCGTTGTCATGGCGTTGGTCGTCTGGTCGAGGATCAAACCAGATGCAACACCCGACAAACAGGAATCCGAGGTACGTGCTCAGCGGGCTGCCGCATTTTTTTCACAGGCCTGCAATGGGGCAAGCTCCGCCGTAAATGTCGTTATTGGTGTTTTGCTTGGGGTGGCAATTAACGGCTTGGTGCAATTGATGTTTACCGGGGCTTGGGCTGCGGTGTTCAACATTGCAGTGCTGTCCGCTGTACTATCTTTTATCGTGTTTCTACATGACTTCTTGGGTAAAAAGCTCTTTCCGAGTGCTATGCGGCCAGCACGTGAACCAGAGAAGGCGCGCAAAAGACCGCTGCTGCGGCGGCTTAGCCTACCCATAGGTCTTGTTCTTGGAGTCGTCGTCGCCAGTCTCGGTTTGGATGATTATCTCTCAGACTGGCTCGTGTGAGTCCCTCCCAAAGATGGCAAAAATCAGGCTCATAGCATTATCCCAACAATGGACGGTCGTTTTGCGACCGGTCGAGAGTCTCAGCTTCTAAACAAAAGCGAACTTTCGATGACCTGCCCCCAATCACTAAACCACTCACTGCTTAGTAATGTCGGTTAATTCTGACCCTTTTCCGGTAGTCCGGTAGCTAGCGGCAAACTCCAATGGTATCTGGTAGCTCAAAGCTGAATGGGGCCGGTTTTCGTTGTAGTCTCTTCGCCAGTTAGCGACGATTTCCCTGGAAGTCAAATCTCGGAACCAGTGTTCGTTCAGGCACTCGTCTCGGAAGCGCCCATTGAAGTTTTCAATGAAGCCGTTTTGAGTCGGCTTTCCGGGTTAAACCAGCTTCAGCTCCACCCGGTTATCGTAGGTCCATTGATCTAGAGCTTTGCTGATGAAGCCAGGGTCTTGAGCTGTCCTGATGGACTGGGGGTAGCCTCCTAATGCGGATACGGCATTCAGGGTGCGAGCAACAAGGTCACCAGAGATGCCATTGGCCACCTGGATGGCGAGACACTCCTTGATGAAGTTATCGACTATGATCAGGCATTTGAGCCGTCGGCCACACGCCAATAAGTCTATGACGAAATCCATGGACCAAGTCCTCGTCCTCGACAGTCTTTAAAATGCTGATGTTCTGCTAGTCTGAAAATCGCTTCTTAAGGTTCATCGTTCTCTGCTGCGATGAACATTACCAAGCCAAAAACGGTGAAGCTAGAGGGGCAGCCCAGAAGTGGGCTTTTACAGATTGATGGATTCTTCTATTTTTCGCAGTATTTGCCTATCATTGATTTGAAGTGTTCAATATACAAGCTGCAATGAAGTTGGAGGTATTGCAAAAAAGAAACCAAGGAGGGTCGTGACAATGCATCACGCTTTCAAATCTAGCATTCTATCAATCATGTTCCTGATTGCTGCCTGTTCTCAGGCTCCCGAGCCACCTGAGGTTGCAGATAGAGTAAGTATTGAATACGTCAATCCAGATGTAGGCAATCCGAGTTCTGCGTGTGCCTGTGATCAAAGCCGAGAAGTTTATCTTCGCAATTCTGATACAGTAAATCGCCGCTATGTTTTAACTGAGGTCACCGTATTAGTGCCCAGTCAAAATGGTGATAATGAGTTTACTGAGCTGGACAAATTCGTAAGAGACGATAATCTGGCAAAGGCTCCTTCATCAACTGAAAAGTCGGAACTTTTTCTCGGTTGCACGATAGAAACTATTGGTGAACCAGCTGCCTGCCTGAAAAAGAACGAGTTTCGGAAAAAAAGAGAGTCGGTAATGAGGACAGCGGCATCTCTTGGATCTGAGTTAGCATTACCGGGCCCATATTTCACGAACGATCCTCTTACTTGCATAACCCTATGTGATGCAGGTGTCTCATGCCTGACATACGGCGAATCTGGTGCTGCTCTGGCTAAACCATTTCTAGCATTATTGGAGGCTGCTAAAAATAATCCCGGGACGAAAATTCCAAAAGAGCAAATATTGAAATCTTACAATCTATCTGCTGAAGACGATAATTGCGAACGTTCTGATATTTTTGTAACTGAAGAATCCGTTGAGAACTATTCTTTGAACGATTCCCTCAAGCGCAGTGGATCGAAATGCAATATCTCGGTCGGAAAAATTACTTCTAGTGCCGTCCTGAGTACAACCAACTTGTCGCTTCCGCATGAAGTGGTAGCGACCTATGAAGGTCCTGAGCATCACCCATTCTTAGATAAGAATTATTTGTCTTTGCCCTTACTAAATTTCAAAGATGCTGATCAAGCTCCAAAAATCTATTTTGACGGTAGAGGAGGCAAAGATTTAACAAACTTATTTGGAGGTAGAATATTATATGCTACGGATTATCGTAACAAAATCTATCTTTCGAACTCTAATGGTTGTATGCGAATTGATAAGATCAACGAAAGGTGACCGCAATGTTAAGGTTTATTGTGCAAGCTTTCGTTCTTTCTCTTTCTATGTTTGTGTTTCCAGCATATGCTAAGGAATTTGACGACTGGACAATTAGAGATCCGCTCACTGACCCAAAAAAGATCGAAGCATTTATTGATCATTTATATTATTCAGAGGTTGAAGCACTGCCTTCCCGATCTGATCTCAGAAAAGCATTACCGCTTATCAGGAGTTATGGTTATAAATTCCAGCGTTTGGAAAGCTGCGAACGTAGCATTAATAAGTGTGTACCGCGTGATATTCGATTATCCAAGGAGCCACACTATAAGGTGACGCGATTAATAAAATTTGAGATTCCAGGTGTAGAAAAGGAATTCCAAAAAAAAGTAAGAGAACAGGAAAAGGATGGTTGTTCATTTACAAAGCTGCCAAATCCAAGAATTCTATCGATTACCGATCAACAAATTATATTTCGGGCTGAATACCGACACGTGGAAAAATGGTGTGACTTTGGTACAAAAACCACAATTGGTGAGTCCAAAGGATATTTTCTCGTGTACTTACGCTTGAATGAGGTTAATTCGGGATGGGAAAGTAACGATGATCGGGGCATTTTGTATTTTTCAGAGCCGGTTATTGAGGCTGTAGAAACGAGTAGGTCGTTTTTTGGTTTTTTAAATGCGAATTCAGTATTTGGAGACTTGGTAAAAGTTGGTGGATTTATTATTGATGCGTCTGTTAATTTAGCTTTTAGCGGGCTTTTTGAACCCTCCGTTTACGATGCTTTCAACGCACCGGTCAGGCAGTCAATCTCTTATGCATATGTCAATAATCTACTCAATGCTGGAGTAAGTGACGTTAGGAGAGCCTCAGATTATATTGAAAAGAAGGGCCTCCTTACCATGATTTATCGGCTGGATGCTGGAGATACAAGGCTTTATCGAGATGGAAGTGGTAATGTTTTTATTAACGTTGCGTATAGCGTGTATGTTTCAGATTTAGTGATGGGGTTATATTATCCCGCAAAATTGAATGAGAAAGATTTCATTGAAAATTTAGGCGAACCGGACAAAACAAGAATAATTCGTGCAGGTGAAAGCTTTTGGAGTATTGCTGAGGCAGAGTATGGCCGAGGCGATTTCTTTTACTTGTTAGCGGCGTATAATGGCGTTCAGGACTTATCTAGGCCAATTTTTACAGGCGATACCATTACTGTACCACCGCGTTTTCGACTTCTCGATGGAGCGATTCCTGTACTTCCGGATGAATCGATTTGGTCGGTGTGGAGAGAACTTTGCCCTGAAAAGCCTTGGCCTTCAGTGAGACAAAACATTTTGACGGGATCCAGTTCGCCCGACCTCATATACCCTTTACAAGAAATTTCGAAAATTTGTAAGAAATAGTCGTTGGAGGCAAGGTTCCCTGATAAGGCCATAGGCTTGCCACTAGCTCAACTGCATAGGTGGTTCTAAATGTTTGATGAGCCGATGCGGTTGAAATGGTCTAAGCGAAAGCAAATCCGTTGACTGTATCGGCAGGGTTCATAATGGATCAGTTCCCTTGATAAGCTGAAATTAAGTGTTGCTCTGTGATTGTGTGATGCGTGAAATCAATCAACACGTTAGGGTTCTATCCCTTTCTGCGGACATGTCTAAAATGAGTCTGGGCCTACGGCCCTCGACCGGACGCTCTTGTCAGAGTGCCGGTTATGGCTGGCGTTGATATGACTCCCCACGTCAAGAGGCACGTACCAGTCCAGGCCCGTTTTTTCAGAGCTAGGTTCCCGCTGATATAGGGCGGGTCAGGACAGACGCTGAGGCCAGTAATCGTCGACGGTTCCCATGCTGATATCCGTGGGTTCTCACCACCTTACTTTTCCGTCGTGAAGCCGGTCCTCCGTCTAGGAACGAGCGTCTGGTCTGAGGCTTCAGCCAGGCTTCCTAACGCGCGTCGAGGGTTGCTTCACACTCCGCGGCCTGAAGCGCCTGTCCTGTCCCATAATCGTTGTCATAGCATCAACCTTGGATCGGGTTTGGCGATCACAACTTCCCGGGCAATCGCCCAGATGTGACCGACCAGTTCTCTGGCAATGGCAGCCACAACCACGTTTCGATGTTTACCTCGCTGCATCAGCGATCGATAGCGTCGACAGAGTCGGACCTGCGCATCCCAGGCTTTCTCCACAATGGCCTTGGGCAAGTCTTCCTGGCGCTGCTGCAAGATCCGGGAGGTTTTGGCCGGGTATCGATAGGCATGAGCCGCTTCGATCAGCATGCGTCTTGCCCGCTTGTTTCCGGCACAGGTGAGCGGGCCGATTCGTCGTCGGTTGCCGCTGGATCGTTCGCTGGGTGTCAGGCCGACATAGGCCATCAGTTTCCTGGGGTTGTCGAAGCGCTGGAGATCCCCCAGTTCAGCGACAACGCTGGTAGCGACCAGCAACTGAACACCTCGTAGCGCCTGGACGGCTTTGACCAGTGGGTAGAACCGCCATCGACGCACCTGGTAGGTGAGTTCGTTGTCGAGCCGTTCGAGACGCTTGTGGCGTTCGACAATGGTGTAGAGCATTTCCCGGAACACGGTGTTCTGGGCTGGTGTCGGCATGACCAGTTCCGAGAGCCATCGGATGTGTGCCGCCGACCAGTTGGCCGTACCAGCGTATCGGATATCGTGCCTCAACAGGAACGCCTTGAGCTGGCTCTTGGCATTCTTGAGATCCCACATGGCGGTTTCCCGGGCCCGTGACAGATCGCGAATGGCCTCGTCTTCCAGTTCTGGCACGTAGATGGGATCAATGTCGCCATTGCGCAGCAACTGAGCCAGCTGCATACAGTCGCGTTTATCGGTTTTCACCTGTTGCCCGGGTTTCTTCGGAATCAGTGACGGTGCGACCACAAAGCAAGGATAGTCCCAGCTTGAAAGCAGGCGGAAGAGCCAGTAACCGCAGGGGCCGGCTTCATACACAAACTGAAGCTGACACCCTGGATTCCGGGACTCAAATTGCCGGACCATCTTGCGGATGGCGTAATGTTGGGTACCAATGGCCCCGAGGTAAGTGACCGGTTCTGTTCGGGAATCTGTGGCGTAGGCGACGGCAATAGAGTCTTTGTGCGTATCCAGGCCAATAAACAGTGTGCTATGTTTTTTCATGGTGCTGCCCCCCGATTTTACGCATGTGAACACGTAAATTATGGCTCTGGCTGAGGCTAACCCACGAGGTGGGGGCAGCCCTCTAGTTGGGAGTCATAATGTCTAGGCACTTAAGGAGTCTGTATGACTATCACAGCAGAACAATCTCAGAGATGGGTATGGTTTATTGATGTCGTATTTGGCGCAATCGTTGCTCTTGGCATACAAATCTACGAGCCGGTCGCTCGTGAAGCTTGGTCGCAAGGCGTCAGCGAGTTCCTGTTGACGATATTCGTCGGAATTTCCATATTCTCGTTTGTTGTATACGATATTGCTGTCTACCATGCGCTAACCAATAAATTCCCGTTTGGTATGACTTCCCTTAGCTTCCTGAGGTTTTATCTCGACTTGGTGATGGCGTTCACCCTCTATCTACTTATGGCTAATGCTTTCCAGCTTCATCCGGACTGGGTTAGCATTATCGCAGCAGTGTCATTTTGGCACTGTGCAGCAGTGGCTTGGCACTTGCTGGCCCGACAGGAGCATGATGTGGTCGGAGGAATTTCTAGTGCAGTTCTCCCTCACGTTTCATTTATAGCTGTTTACTGGACAGTTGCTTTCGTAGCTGCCCAAATAGGGGAGGAGATAATTGGCCTGGATGGTACAGCGCTATCTTCATTAATACTGATCATTGTATCCACCACGATTCTGTTCATCTCTTTATTTCGATGGAACCAAATTATTAAAAAGGTTGCCGTGTAAAGTGGCCTAACCAATAGTTTCAGTTCGTTATGGGCCAGAAGGCCCTCCACCGGACAGCCTTGTCGCCGCCTCGCTCTGCCAAGGCGGCCGCTGAATGTTGGCGTTATTCCAAAATCTGAATGTTCGCTTTGCGACCCGAGCGGGCATCGGTCATGAGCTATTTATTTGAGTTGAGCGGTTATGGCTTTGGCTCGTTCGGGCTCACACTAAGGCGAATACACGCCCAGGGGTGGCAGCATGGAGCGCGATCAGGCCGCCGAGCGAGTGGCCAACGATATGGGGCGCATGATCGCACCTGGCACAAACAGAACCACCCGTTCTAAGTTTTGCAGATCTGTCATTGCGCTTTCCGCTCAAGGGTCAGTTCCTGCAGCACAAGCTCCATCACTCGCCGGTTGATCCCCATCCCGAGGTGGGAGACGTCGGTGGTTATGTAGCGGGTGGTGCTGTCATTGGCGAGGATGCTGGCGGACCAGTCCACTATCCCGTCAGTTCGGCTAATGATGGCGCTGACGGGTGGTTTGATTGGCTTTCGATTGCGTCTTTCTACTTCGAGCTCGATCCAGTCGAGATTCAAGCCTCGCTTGCTCAGAAGACCTGCCGCACTGGTGTATTTGGGACCGCCGATCACCGGTGAACCCAAGGTGACCACCTGGTCGACGTACTGTGGCAGATCTCTTGCGACTTCCCGGGCGATGGTGCCGCCGAGGCTCCAACCCACCAACGATGCGGTGGTTGACTGTTCCTCGCAGAAACGTGACACCCGCTCCACCATCTGATCGCACAGATAGGGAACGCCGGTCTCGCCTGCAACCTTTTCGGGTATGTCGAAATCCCAGGACAGCATGTGCGGATCGTGGGGAAGATCCAGGCCGGCTTTATTGACGCCGAGCCCCCATTCCAGTGGATTGAAGCCATGGCGCCGCAAGAAGTAGCGCATCGGAGCCATAGCTCTGTCGCTTGCGCCAAACCCTGGTAGAACGAACACGGCCCTGTTTTGGCCAACATCCGTGACATTGCGTGACGCCAGCCTGGTCATCCACAGGGGCAATGCCAGCACGTCGGCTGCAGCTCTGAGTTCCAGCGCTCTCAAGCTGGCAGGTGGCACGGAGAGAAATGATGAGTTCAACATGGACATTCTCCAAAGGTTTCGCCTAATCCAGGGCGGCTTTCACAACGCTGTCTGCGTCCATCGACAACAGGTGCTGTTTCATTTGGCGCATCAGGCGCCCGACAATTTCAACTTCTTCATCGGTGAATGGCTCCAGCTGCTGGCGAACAAATTCAGCCGCCACCTTGTTGGCTTCCAGGAGTAGCTTTTGGCCACGCGAGGTGAGCTCGAATACCAGGGAGCGGCCATCGGTTTGATGGCTTCGCCGATCAATCAAGCCTCGGGTCAGTAGCCGGTTGGTCACCCCAGTTATATTGCCTTTGGTCACCAGCAGCCGTTCAGCGATACGTTTTGGCGTGGCGTTTTGCTTGAGCGAACGAATCAAGAGCATTACCTCGAACTGAGCGGGCGTCAGCTCGACGTGATTGAGGGCTGAGCCATAACGCTGACTGCAGACTTGGTAGGCTTCAACAACGGCGCGCCAGGAGTCGGCTCGCCTTCCACTAAGTTCGGTGTTCGACATAAAAGCATCCTCCAATTCGATTTAGTACTGAACCAACTGGTTTATGGATCAACTAAATTGAAACTATTTTCGGAGGGCTGTCAGGGAATATGGGTCAGGCTGCTCGCGTCCATTAAACTGGAGAAAGTGCAGAATGCAGACTAATTAACTGTCAGGACTTCTTTGCATCATATCCTTGAGAAAGGAAGGGAGGCGCAAGTGGAAAACCAAGAGGCTTACCACAAAGCGAAGAAAAGACTACAGGCTAAAATTGGATTTTATAGACATCTGGCGCTCTATTTTGTAATCAATACCCTACTTGTTGTCATCAACCTTCTCACATCAAGCCAATACCTCTGGTTCAAGTGGCCACTTATTGGATGGGGTATTGGCGTATTCTTTCATGCCTTGGGAGTCTTCGTGTTTTCTCGAGAATCGGCTATTAATGAACAGATGATTCAAAAAGAGATGAAGAAAGAAGAACGCAAGAAGTATTGATTCCAAAGGAACAAGTATTAAAACCATCAGCTTGTCCTATCAGGGGCGTTCACGAGGGGGAAGTTCGGGGTGTGGTCGATGGGCTTGATTTTGAATATACGTTCTCGTTCAGAAGTTATTGCTTGAACTAAAATAATCAGTCTCGGGTGTTGTCGCTTAACATAGGGAGATGGATAGGGAGGTCTCGCCGTATGACTGCTGCATCTAATGAAAACGGCTTCGATGTTATTGTCATTGGTTCCGGAATGGGCGGTATGACAACTGCTACGGCACTCTCCCGCATGGGGCACCAGGTTCTCATGCTTGAGCAGGCGCAGGTACTTGGCGGGCTGACTCACTCTTTCACTCGCGCTGGTTTCAGCTGGGACGTTGGTCTCCACTATTGCGGCATATTTGGCCACGACCAATTCGCCGGCCGGATTCTGGACTGGCTCAGTGGCGGAACCATCGAATTTCGCTCACTCGGCACCATCTATGACACTCTGCACTTCCCGGATGGTTTCGAGATTGCCGTCGGGCGCCCGGCGGAAGCCTACAAGATGGAGCTTAAAGATCAGTTTCCCGACAATGCGGCTGAAATCGATGCCTACTTTGAGGCATTGCTGTCGGCTGAGGAAGCAGCATATATGGTGGGTGCGGAGCGATCGATACCTGAGCCATTTCGCTCGGCCCATCGCTGGTGGAATAAAAAGAAGATCAATCGCTGGGCCCATCGCACCACGGGTGAGGTGATAGATGAGCTCATCAGCAATCCAAAACTCGCCGCTGTGTTGTCGGCCCAGTGGGGAACCTATGGCGGCAAGCCGAAAGAAGCCAGCTTTGCCTTTCATGGCATGGTCATGGGGCATTACCTTGAAGGTGCTGGCTATCCCGTCGGCGGCGCCGGTGCCATCGCAAAAGGACTGGTTCCTGTGATCGAAGCGGCCGGTGGTTGTGCGCGAGCTGGAACACCGGTTAGTGCAATATTGCTGGAAAACGGTAAAGCCGTAGGTGTGCGCACCCAGTCCGGTGAAGAATTTCATGCGCCAATCATCGTCTCGGCGATCGGCGCCGGTGAAACCGTGAAGCACCTGCTGCCTGCGGAAATTCGCAAACAGTCCTGGGCTCAGGAGATAGCCACTTTCAAACCATCGATCTGTCACTTCGATCTTTATTTGGGCTTTGAGGGGGATATCGCCAAACACGGGGCAACACGCTCGAACCACTGGTTTTACAATAGCTGGGACACCAATGATGCTATCTGGGCAGGGGGAGACAGTGAGCCATTTTCGATGGCGTTTGTGTCGTTTTCTTCTCTTAAAAACCCCGCTCATGACCCAGGACCGACGAGCAAGCACACTGGCGATGTGATGCTCTGGGCTGACTGGTCGTCAGTGGCCAGGTTTGCGGATGGCGGTGCGGCTAAACATCCCGACGAGTGGGCGGCATTCAAGCAGACCATCGAATCCAGGATGCTGGACTTCTTCAAGGAGAAGTTCCCGGATCTCGCACCGCTTATCGTCTACCATGAACTCGGCACGCCACTCGCAACGGCATTTTTCACTGGCCACGAGAAAGGCGGTTTCTATGGTGTCGAAACCACTCCGCGTCGAATGCTATCGGATGCACTCAATGCCCGTACACCTGTACCCGGATTATTCCTGACAGGCCAGGACGTGATGAGTCCAGGAATCGCAGGGGCTCTTGCCGGTGGTATGTTTAGCGCTGCGGCGGTTGATCCACGTGTATTCCAGAAACTCAAATAAGGCATTTGAGATATCCATGAAGATTAGACGCTTGGCGCATCCTCCGATGCGCACGACATACCCAAGCTAAATTGGGAACTCTCTGACTTGGATCTGAATGTTCGCTTCGCGACCTTCGCCTGGGGTGAGTCACAGTTAATTGATTGCGCTCAGCATCAAGAAAACTATTCTGCCCTCTCAAAAAATAAAGAGAATAGGCAGGCCATCCTCAACCAAAAGAGCAAACCGCGTGGAATACCTGATTACGATGTGGGAGCTGGCTAGAGCAGGTGAAAAGCAGGGTGTCATGTTTTTCATTGCGCTTTACTGCTTTTTGATCATGAGCATTTCGCTCTTCGGCCAGTTGCGTATGAGGCAGTGGCCTTCAGTCACAGGCAAATTACTGGACGGAGGCACCCGCACCTTTGGTGGAAGTGATCGATATGATGCTGATACGCGTTATGTTGTCAGCGCCCTCTATGAATATGAGGTCCACGGCAAAAGGTATCAGGGCAAACGTGTTTCACCTTGGATCTTCGTCACCAATCGAAACGCCAGGGGTATTCTCGAGCACCAGTTCAAAAGCGTGGATCGGCAGGGGGACTTGGTTAAGATTTTCTATAACCCGAACAATCCCAAGAAAAGCACGCTGTTGAAACCCGGTAAATTCGGAGTCTGCGTTTCTTTCGCGATTTGGATCGGTCCGCTGCTTACCTACATTGCCTCCTATTATTGAACCCTGAGAATAGTTCCAGGAGGAAAGATCATGACTTTGTTTGAACTGGCATTGCTCGTGGCTACATTGTTATCGGCCTTAACAGCAGGGTTTGTCTTTGCCTTCGCATCGGTGATCATGCCCGGAATCGGAAGCTTGTCGGATAAAGAATTCATCCGTGCCTTCCAGACCATCGACGGCGTGATCCAGGCCGGTCAACCGGTCTTTGGTGTTGTGTGGATAGGGTCCGTCGTCGCTATCGTGGCGGCGGCAATTCTGGCCATCCTGCAACACGACGGCATGGTACCAACCCTGGTGAGTGCCAGTGCAATCGCTTATATCCTTGGAGTACAGCTCCCAACGTTCCGTATAAATGTTCCGCTGAATAACGCCTTGCAAACGTTGAATGTGAACGAGATGGATGAACGCGCGCTCGATTCAGCTAGGCGATCTTTCGAGCCCAGGTGGGTGAAATGGAACTTGATCAGGACATTATTCGCTTCCGCGGTTAGCGCCTTAATGATGCTGGTTCTTCTTTGGCTTTGACACAGCCCGCGAGCAGGGAACGATAATCCCTGATCTCAAGGGTCTTGGGGGGAGGCTTCTGGCGGGTTAATTGAGCCAATGTTCATGCACGTTCAGGCGACATGACAAATGGATATTGAAACTCGGGCTCGTGTGCCACACAATCAGGTTCAGTGAAGTAAACAAACACTCACTTTAATTCCGGTAGAGAGGTAGTACAAGTGACTGAGCTGGTAAGTTATGACTTGAAAGACGGTGTCGCTACGATTGCCATCAGCAATGGCAAGGCCAACGCCCTGAGCCATGAGGTGTTCGAGGGGCTCAATGCCGCGCTGGATCGGGCAGAGCAGGACAAGGCCGTTGTGATCCTGACTGGCCAGCCAGGCGTTTTCTCTGCCGGCTATGATCTGAAAGAAATGCAGAAAGGCCCCAAAGAGGCCGCCACGCTGGTCAAGACTGGCTCCACCTTTACCCGTCGACTGGCGGCGTTCCCCTTGCCGATTATTGGTGCCTGTAGCGGCCATGCCATTGCTAAAGGCGCCTTCATTCTGCTGTCAGTGGATCACCGCATTGGTATTGAGGGGCCCTTCAAACTCGGCCTGAACGAGGTTGCAATCGGCATGACCATGCACCACGCCGGGATCGAAATTGCCCGCCATCGACTGGCGCCTGCGCACTTCTATCGCTCGGTCGTGAACGCGGAGATCTACAACCCGCAAGGAGCTGTGGAGGCGGGCTTCCTGGATGAGGTGGTTGCCCAGGACAAGCTGGTTGAGCGGGCCACCGAGCTGGCGCTCCACTTCAAGACCCTGAACATGCGCGCTCATCGTGAAACCAAGGTGAAGGCGAAGGCGGACTATCTGGCGCTGCTGGATCGCTGCATCGAGCAGGATGCCGAGCACCTCGGCCTGAACGGCTAGTTCAGGCTTCGGAACCAAACTGGGCTGCTTCGCGAAAACGGAACAGTTTGGCGAGGATTACGTCGGGGAACGACTGAATCCGCGTGTTGTAGATCATGGCACTCTCGGTGTAGCTGTTTCGCAGTAGCGAAAGATAGTTTTCCGTCTCTGCCATGATCAACATGAATTTCTGAATCACCTCGCTGCTCTTCAGGTCCGGATAGCCTTCGATCCGGGCCTGAAGTGCGTTGGTTACCTTCTTCTCGAACTGAATCAGCTTGTCTGCCTGCCCGCTCGAATTCATCTCGGCAGGGTCAGCGTTGCGCAGCTGGGCAATGGCTTTCAGCAGCTGTTTTTCATGGGTCAGAGACGCCTTGACGACGTTCTCCAGGTTGGGCCACAGGTCATGGCGTTGCTGGAGAATGGTACCGATATTGGCGGCTGCTCGATCAACGCGGTTTTTCAGAAAAACAATGTCGTTGTAGTGCAGGATGCCGGTGTAAATGAGCAGTACAAACGGTACCGTCAGTGCCGACAGAATCAGGTTGTCCGGGCTGAAACCGCCGTCTGCCGCAAACAGGGCGGTGGTTGCAAACAGGAACAGGCCGAGGGTCAGGGCAATGCCCGCAAAACCCCGTGCTCCGCGGTCCAGCACTATGTCCTCTTCTTCGTTGCCACTGATCAGGAAGGGTGAAGCTTCGTCCTTCTGGATTGTGAGTCGGTCCGGCCTGTCAGGGTCCAGGCCGGCAAAGCCCAGGCAATAGACATTCACGAAGGTGTCGAGGAAGCGCACAGTGTAACGCCTGTCACCTTCGCGCTCTGAATGGTATTGCGGGTATTCGATCTTCGCACCGTCTGGCTGTACGAGAACCTTCCCCTCGTTGTCCTCAAGCCAGAAAGGTACGCTTTCCTGGCGATGCTCTATCACACGCCATTTTTCGTTTTTTCCGGAGCCACGCTTCTCTTCCACCTTGTAATCGAAGGCCACGCATTTTTCGTTTTTCAGTGGGTCACGAAGAGGCGGGTGGTCATCATCAACATCCACCATGGCCTTGAGCTCAGACAGGCCGAAACTGAGGCCTCGGGTGCTGCTGGTGGGAACCGCCTCAATCAGGCGCTTGAATTTGACGGTCCGGATCGACAACCACAAGAGCAAGAGGGCAGCAATAATGCTGGCTGCTGCCAGCCCCCGGCTGGTCCAGGCGTGCTGATATCGGCCTTCGGGCTGGCTGGCCACGATAGATTGGGCCATGTTTGCTGTCCTTTCATCCAGCTCGGGAACGGGCAGGCGATTCTGGACCACGCTCCGGAACATCCAGCGATCCAGCCAGCCACTGGTGCTCTGGCGGATCAGTTGCTGCAGTGCGGCCACGTCGGCCAGTACCAGCGAGGGGTTGCCGGCCTCATCGATCTGTTGGTAGCGGGTCTCATACAAGTTGGCGATGGCAGACCATTCCTGCCGGAGTTTGTTGATGCCAAGCACCGAGAGTGTTCCGGACACCGTAACTGTCATTACCAATACGTAGACCCAGAATCGGTGAATCTTTACAAGGGGCAGCAGTAGCGCAACGCCCAGAGCCAGCAGACCGGTTGCGATGGAAATACGGATGGCTGCCTCAAAGAAGCGATCGCCACTGTCCGCGGCCAGGGTGTTCCTCGAAACCATGGCGGGCAGGCTGAAGTCCTCGAGCCCTGCGAAGCTGATAGACGCGGTGTTGCTATTGTATTGGCCTATTACCCTGGCGGTGTTGCCAGGAACGAGTGCCCACTCCGAATAGATTCGTCGGCCCGATTGTTGGCGATAGGTTCGGTCCAGGGCCCACTCGGCACTTTGGAGGTTGCCGCCTGCGGCCACGGTGACGGAGCCGGTCTGGTCGCGCAGCAGGAAATCCCGGCCGCGGGAGCCGGAATCCAGGGTGCGGATTCGCAGATCACCGTCGGAGTCGCGATATTCCTCCTCAAGCTTGTAGCGATAGTAGACCGCTTCGGTCTTGGAGTAGGGCGTTTCCAGGATTCCCAACTGATCGGTGACTTCGCCGGCGATGACATAAGGGCCCGTGGTCAATGCTCCAACGGGGGTCTCGGGAAGTCGTTCCAGTTGCCGCGCCTCGGTGAGCTGGCTCAGACCGGTGGTCATGGCGTAGTAGCTGCCGGCCAGGCAGCCGATTGCGAGAATGGCGGTAATGATCCGGCCGGGAATGCTGGCGATGTTGAAACGCCTCATGGCGGGAGTGCCCCTGTGCTGCTGGCTTTAAGGGGCAAGAGTATAAAGTATCCGGCTTTTCCATTCTGCCAATCCAGTGGCAACCGGGTATTGGCAAGTTGGCAACTGCTGGCGGTTGCTATAACGTAAAAGGCTTTCCTTTCAGATTTCAGGAGCGGTTGTGTCCCAGTCCGAGCAGTTTGCCAGCGATAACTACAGCGGAGTTTGCCCACAGGCCTGGAAGGCCATGGAAGCGGCCAATCGCATGGATGAACCAGCCTATGGCGAGGACAGCTGGACTCAAAAGGCAGCGGATGGTCTGAGGACGCTGTTCGATACCGACTGTGACGTTTACTTTGTGTTCAACGGCACCGCCGCCAACTCCCTGGCCTTGGCGTCAATCGGTCAGTCGTTCCATAGCGTGATCTGTCATGAGCTTGCGCACATCGAGACCGACGAATGCGGCGGCCCTGAGTATGCCTCCAACGGCGCCAAACTTCTTCTGGGGCAGGGGGAAAACGGCAAGCTTACGCCGGAGAGTATCGAACACCTGGTCACCAAACGGACCGACATTCACTACCCCAAGCCCAAGGCGCTCAGTCTCACTCAAGCCACGGAAGTGGGCACGGTGTATACGCCCGAGGAACTCAGGGTTATTCGAGAGGTTGCTGATCGCCACAGGCTTAATATCCATATGGACGGTGCCCGCTTCGCCAATGCGGTGGCAGCGCTGGATGTGCACCCGTCCGAGATTACCTGGAAGGCCGGTGTCGACGTTCTTTGTTTTTCGGGCACCAAGAATGGTCTGGCGCTTGGCGAGGCAGTGGTGTTTTTCAACCGTTCTCTGGCGGAGGATTTCGAATGGCGCTGCAAGCAGGCCGGCCAGCTGGCCTCGAAGATGCGCTACATTTCGGCACCCTGGTGCGGGCTTCTCGAAGGGGATGTGTGGTTGGAGAATGCGCGCCATGCCAATGCCTGTGCACAGCGTCTTGCCGAAGGCTTGGAAGGGCTTCCCGGTATTCGGTTACGCTATCCGAGGCAGGTGAACGGTGTTTTTGTGGAAATGCCGGACTCTGTGCAGGCAGCTCTGCGGGCCAGGGGGTGGCGCTTTTACAACTTTATCGGTGGCAGTGCCCGCCTGATGTGTTCCTGGGCTACGAGCACTGAACAGGTCGACCGTTTCCTGTCGGATGTACGAGCCTTCGTGAGCTAAGAGCTATCGATTCCGGGGCGAAGTCGTGGTATATCAGCAGCCCCAAAACCCCAAATTTTACGGAACCATAAGACATGCCCAGAGCCAGTGAAATCAAAAAGAATTCCGCCGTTGAATACGATGGTCGGGTGTATTTTGTGAAGGATATTGAGCGTTCAGTGCCTCAGGGTCGTGCCGGCGGCAGTCTCTACCGCATGCGCATGTATGACGTGGTCACCGGCCAGAAGCTGGACGAGACGTTCAAGGATTCCGACATGCTCAACCTGGCCGATCTCACTCGTCGGGAGGTCACCTTCTCCTACGCGGATGGCGATGAGTATGTGTTCATGGATACCGAAGACTTCACCCAGTACAGCCTGAATCGTGAAGCCATCGCCGACGAGTTGCTGTTCATCTCAGAGGACACTCAGGGCGTGATGGTCATCCTGTTGAAGGATGCTCCGGTTGCACTGGCACTGCCGCCGACGGTGGAGCTGGTGATTGACGAAACAGATCCGTCTGTCAAAGGCGGCTCGGCGACAGCAAGAACCAAGCCCGCCCGCTTTGCCACGGGCCTGGTTGTTCAGGTTCCCGAGCACATTTCCACAGGAGATCGCATTCGCATTAACGTGGAGGAGCGCAAGTTCCTGGGCCGCGCCTGATCTGAAGACGTTTCGCAGTAAGGAATCTCCGTGAAGCCGATAGAAACAATCAAGGTGCTGGTCGCCAGCGTGATTTCGGTGGTAGTGATGGTCGGTATTGCCCGATTCTCCTACACGCCGATGATCCCGGAAATGGTGGCTGCGCTCGGGCTGAGCAAGTCCGTGGTGGGCCTGCTGGCTACTGTGAATTACGCGGGCTACCTGACCGGGGCAGTGCTCATTACCCGGATCAGCGATCTTGATCTCAAGGTCAGGCTTTACCAGCTTGGCCTGGTGGTTGCCGTGGTCTCCACTGTGCTGATGGGCTACACCACCAATGTGTGGCTCTGGTACCTGCTGCGCTTCATTTCCGGTCTGAGCACCTCAGCGGGGATGCTGTTGGGCGCCGGGCTGTTGATGAGCTGGCTGATCAAGCACAACCAGAAGTCCGAGCTTGGGGTGTTCTTTTCCGGTATCGGCCTCGGGATTGTCCTGACCGCCGTTACCGCGGAGCTGATCAAGGATCCGTTTACCTGGGATCAGCAATGGGTAATCTACGGCCTCGTGGCCCTTGCGCTTCTGGTGCCTGCCTGGCGCTGGATGCCGGACTACAGGGCCTGTGCCTTGCCGAAAACAGGTGCGGCCAAAACAGGTGATGAACGCAGCCGGTTCATACGGATCCTCCAGTTGGCGTATTTCTGCGCCGGCGTGGGCTATGTGGTCACGGCCACCTTCCTGGTAGCAATTGCAGAATCCATGCCCGAGCTCCAGGGGCAGGGCTGGCTGGTCTGGCTGATTGCAGGCCTTGCGGCAACGCCGGCCTGCTGGTTGTGGGATGTGTTCTCCCGCCGCTGGGGGCAGTGGCTGGCCTTGTATCTGGCTTACACCCTGAACTCCGTCAGCATCCTGATGCTGATCGTGAACACCAGTCTGGCCAGTGTGATGCTCAGTTCGGTTATTTACGGCGCGAGCTTTATCGGTATTGTCAGCATGATGCTGGCAATGGTGGGGCGGGTGTTCCCGGAAAATCCATCACGCCCCATGAGCCGGCTCACGTTCAGCTATGGCATCGCACAGATGGTAGCGCCTGCAGTGGTTGGCTATCTCGCCGATTTGGAGGGCAACTACACCAACGGTCTGTGGCTGACGCTGGTGGTGATGGCGTTGGGGGTGTTGATGCTCCACCTGGCAAGGCGGGCGAAGGAAAGAGAGGCCGAACCTGCTCTTTCCCCGTGAGTATCGCCGCAGTGCCTGTGGGAATCCAGTTACTCCCTGGCCCGGTAAAAAGCCCGGCTCTTTTCGTAAACAGGGGACATATCAACCAGACTAAAGCCCAGCACCGGTTTATGAATCAGGAAATCGACGTTCGTTCCTGTCTCGAGGCTTTCCCAGTATTCGGTAATATTACTGCTCCGTTGGTCAATCGCAGGATAGTCTGAATGCTCAAAGTGGGCCGCCCCGGTCATTTCATAGGCAACGGACATTGGCTCAGGCGAAGCGATCAGGGTGTAACGCTGTATTCCGGGATAAGTTGCAGCGATCGCCACCATACAGAGCATAGCTGCAACTCCCACCCGCTCAGCACCAGGGGCACCTCTGCCGAGCCGTATTCCCAGTGCGCCCGCGAGTAGGCCTGCAGAGACAAATGGCCACAGGGGGAGGTCTCCAAGAATCAGATAGTTGGTGAGCAATAGGTAATCGATCAGCGCGTAGGCGCCCAGGCCGGTCAGCAGTACAAGTTCGATCACCATGCCCCGGTGCCTGAGGAGGTTGAACTGTTTGGCCAGGGGTCCGGAACGGTCAACAGGTTTCGAGGCAACACTTGCTTCACCGGCTGCTTCAGACAGGGCCCTCACGAGAGGCGCTTCGTTGATTATGGCTTCCACTCGTGCCTTGGGTTTCCCGAAGGCTCCCGTAAGCCCCAGTCGGTGATCCGGCGCGCCAACCTGCAAAAAGTTGTAGGGTTGGAGCAGGTAGGTTTTACTGTCGGTGATCAGGCGGAGCCGCGATTGCTGAATAGCCTGGGCCATATTCCGGAACCCCGTGACCGGGGTCAGCTCGATCTTCCGAATGGTGTGCAGCGGGATCCGATGCTCGCCAGTGGTCAATCCCATCAACCCGAGCCCGGTCAGTTTGGGAATTTTGATGCTGACGGTTTCACTGTCCAGGGTCACTTTCACTTTTCGGTTGGCTGCTGCAACCAACGCGCCGATCAGCGAAACGATAACCAGAATCTGTAACTCGAAGTGGATGTTTCCATAGTCGTCTCTGAATATCTCGGCGAAGTCCATTTCACTGAGGTTTGGCAGTTCCAGCAGGAGGAGGCTTCCCAGCATGAAGGCGAATAGCGCAATGAGTGCGCCCAGTAGCTGGCCGGTTTTTAAAATACTGGCGGAATAACGGAAATGTTGCTTCACCATGCTTTGATCATCCCTGAGTCAACAAATGTGGGGCCATAGTAATACATCATTTGGGCTAAACCAGTATTTCAGGTTCTATCTTTGCGCAGTGACACAGAGTGAGAATGCCGTATGTGGAAGTTTCACTTAGAGGCATCGGGGATGTCGGGTAGACGCTGACTTTCTTGCTGATGTTCAAATTATGATTAACAGAACCGGAAAGAGGATCGTTCATGGCTGACAAGCCTTCAAAGCCCGTATCAGCATCCGCTATTGAGAAGCACGTTTACAAGGTGTTTCCGAACGACATGAATTCCCACAACACGGTGTTCGGCGGCATGATCATGGCGAAGTGCGACCGGCTGGCTCTGGTGGTTGCGGAGCGCCATTCCGCCCATGTTTGTGTGACGGCTGCCGTGGATTCAATCCATTTCAGGGCGCCGGCAAAGGGAAACGATACGCTGTTATTCAGTCTTTCGCTGAACCGGAGCTGGGGCTCTTCCATGGAAATCGGTGCGAGGGTGGAGGCCGAAAACAGCTACACCGGCGACACCCGGCATATTCTTTCGGCCTTTTTCACCTTTGTTGCACTGGACGACAATGACAGTCCGGTGGACGTGCCAGAAGTGATTCCAGAGACGGCCGAACAGAAACGCCGCTTCAAGAATGCGGAAATCCGTCGCGAGGGGCGTTTGGCAACCAGAGAACAGCTCTCGTCCGCTGACGGGCAATCCTCTGATTAGCCATGGTTTATAGCACTTCCGGTTCTGTTCTGGGTTCTGTCGTGGGCGCGGTGTCTCTCAATCCGCCAAAACGCTTGTAGAACTTTTCACCAGGACCGGGAAGGGGGCCAGAGGCGTTTTCCAGGTTTTCGTCGAGCCACTGCTCGGCGCGTGCGTAGATCTGCCGGTACAGGTTGCGACACAGCTGTTTGGCACTGCGTCCTTCCCAGTCGCCGGGCAGCAGTTCATCCGGCAACAGCGGATCCCGCAGCAGGATCTTGCGGTATTCGTGGATCAGGAGTATCCGGAGAATAAGGCATTCCTCGGGGCTCAGTGTGTCCTCAGACTGAAGCTCCCGCCACAGCGGACGGAATTGACTCAGGAATCGACGGTACCGACCGCCCAGCTCTTCAAGGTTCCAGCTCTCCCGAACCTGCAGTCTCAGCGCCTTTGGGCTCTTCTGCTCCATAGGCATGGTCTGCATGACGATGGTGTCTTCCAGGGCGCCCCATTCCTGGAGCATCGGGATCAGCTCACTACGTGTGAATCGGGGGTGCTCCATCAAACCCGGCGCCATGCTGCCGAAACTCAACCACTTGAGTTCTTCCCGGACTTTTTGTCTCAGCTCCGGGGACAGCTGGTTCAGGTACACCAGACACCAGCTCCCGCTCCATTCCTCGGTATCCAGGTTGTAAACGTGCTGGAACGCCTGCTCGAACCGGCGCAGTCCAGGGCCGGTGAGGCTGTAGTAACTGCAACGACCCACTTTCTCAGTTTGCAGCCAGGATTCCTGAACCAGGCGATACACGGAGGTGCGAACCAGCCGCTGACTGATGCCCATGGGCTCAACCAGCTTCATCAGGCTTCCCAGCCAGACATTGCCGCCGCGGGGAACGATGGCGTCGCCGTAGATGGTAATGATGAGAGAGCCTGCGCGCAGCGGCCGCTTATTCTGGAAGTTCTTGACGAGCAATTCGAGCTGGCTTTTTGCAGTCATGGCCTGAGTTCGCAAATAAGAATCAATGAAACACGTTGCACGTATTATGCGGTTCTTACGTGTCAGGTAAAGGTTTGTCTTTGTATTTGCCGTGCTGGCGCGTTGCGCCAGTGTCGGCTTTACTGAAAGAGCTGTGTCGATGCTCTCCCTAAATCTGTTGACACGAGAGTTATGATACAATAACTTCGTTTGATATTCGTCAATGGTATCGAATTATACCGGGAGCGAAGACACAAAAACTCAAGCCCCTGCACAATTCGGGAGAACAAAAACAATGTTTAAAACAGTGATTCGTCGCGCAGGAAAATGCGCAGCCGTTGCAGCCGCCAGTCTCATGATGATGAGCGCCCAGGCAGCTGATCCCATCAGGATCGGATCGTTCCTGTCCGTCACAGGGCCGGCATCCTTCCTTGGTGATCCCGAGCTGAAAACGCTCGAAATGTACGTTGAAAAAATCAATGAAGAAGGTGGTGTCCTTGGTCGTCAGCTCGAGCTGATCCACTACGACGACGTTGGTAACGCCTCTTCGGCCCGTAATTTCGCCAGCCGTCTTATCCGTTCTGACCGGGTGGACATCATCGTTGGCGGAAGTACCACAGGCGCAACCATGGCGGCCGTTCCGCTCGTTGAGCAGGCGGGCGTACCGTTTATCTCCCTGGCCGGTGCTGTCGTTATTACCAATCCTGTCAAGAAGTGGGTCTTCAAGACGCCCCAGACCGATCGCATGGCGGCTGAGCGTATCCTTGCAGACATGAAAGACCGCGGTATTACCAAGTTTGGCCTCATTTCCGGTACCGGCGGGTTCGGCAGCTCCGGTCGCACCCAGACCCTGGAAGTGGCCGAGCAGATGGGCATGGAAGTTGTTGCCGATGAGACCTACAGCGGATCTGATACAGACATGACCGCCCAGCTGACCAATATCCGTAACACAAGTGGTGTGCAAGCGGTTCTTAACTTCGGTTTTGGCCAGGGCCCGGCCATCGTGACCCGTAACTATGCTCAGCTCGGCATGGAGCTTCCGTTCTATCAGTCCCACGGTGTAGCTTCTGACAGCTTCCTGGAGCTGGCTGGCTCTTCTGCCGAAGGCCTGCGTTTGCCCGCCTCTCCGCTGCTGGTGCCGGACTCCCTGCCGGACAGCGACCCCCAGAAAGAAGTGGTTCAGAACTACAAGGCTGAATACGAAGCCCGTTGGGATTCCAAAGTGTCTACCTTCGGTGCCTATGCCTACGACGGCCTGATGCTGGCAGTTCGCGCGATGGAAGAAGCCGGTTCTACCGATCCGGAAGCCGTTCGTAACGCGCTGGAAAGCATCAATGGCTATGTCGGCGTGACCGGTGTGTTCAATATGTCACCGGAAGACCACAACGGCCTTGATCCGGAGTCCTTCCGCATTCTGGAAGTCCAGAATGGCGAATGGAAGCTGATTAACTGATCCTCCTTTAACCTGTCTCGCGGCTGGCGACGTCCCTCTCCCCCTGGGCGTCTGCCAGCCGATGTTCGACCGGAAATACCGCTATGTTCGCAGAATTCTTACAGTACCTGTTTACCGGGGTCACTATCGGCGCAACCTATGCGCTGATCGCTCTCGGCTTCACCCTGATCTATAACGCCAGTCACGTCATCAACTTTGCCCAGGGCGAATTCCTGATGATTGGAGGTATGGCGACGGTTTCCCTCACGGCCATGGGTGTGCCCATGATCCTGGCGGTCGTTTTAGCCGTTATTCTGGCCGGTATTCTCGGTATCGCCCTGCAGCGGTTTGCCATTGCGCCGGCCAAGCAGGCGGATGTCGTGACTCTTATTATCATCACCATCGGTGCGTCGATCTTTATTCGCGGTATTGCCCAGGTTGTCTGGGGAAAGGAATACCACGTGATGCAGAATTTCAGCACAGACCAGCCCATCGAGGTGTTCGGTGCGGTGCTGAACAGCCAGAGCCTTTGGGTTCTGGGCATCGGTGCCATTCTGGTGGTAGGTCTGGTGCTCTTCTTTACCAAGACACTGATAGGTAAAGCGATTCTGGCGACGTCAATGAACAAGGAGGCGGCACGCCTTGTCGGTATCCGGACCCAGATGGTTCTGATGCTGGCGTTCATGGTGTCAGCACTGCTGGGCTCGGTAGCCGGTATTGTGGTGGCTCCCATTACCTTCACGTCCTACGACATCGGTATCATTCTCGGGCTGAAAGGCTTTGTGGCGGCTGCGATTGGCGGCCTGGGTAGCGGTGTTGGCGCGGTTGTCGGCGGACTGTCGCTAGGTATCGTTGAAGCCATGGCGGCGGGCTATATCTCGTCTGACTACAAAGACGCCGTGGCCTTCTCCATGATCCTGCTGGTGCTGTTCTTCTTGCCCCGCGGCTTGTTTGGTGCCAAGGTAGTGGAGCGCGTCTGATGTTGAATACCTTTATGCAGTCGCGTCTCCGAGGGCTGATTATTCTAGCCCTGATTCTCATCATTCTCCCTGCTTTTCTGGGCAACCCGTTCCATTATGAGCTGGTCACCCAGATAGCGATCATTGCCGCAACGGTGGTTGGCCTGAATCTTCTGGTTGGTTACGCCGGGCAGATCAGCCTGGGGCACGCCGGATTCTTTGGTCTTGGTGCCTATTTCACCGGTATCGCAACCGGCACCTATGGCTGGTCTTCTGTGCCGGCTCTGGTGGTGGGCGCAATCGTTGTCGGCTTCATTGCCTGGATTGTTGGTCGTCCGATCTTGCGCCTGAAAGGCCATTATCTCTCCATGGCAACCCTCGCCGTGGGCTTCATTATCGCTATTATCCTGAACAACGAGCGGGCGCTGACGGGCGGGCCGGATGGCATGCCGGTGCCGGCGTTCGAAGTGTTTGGCTGGGAGCTGAGTGCGTTTGGAAGTTATTCACTGTTTGGCATCGAGATTGAAGGCTTCCAGGCCTGGTATATCTTTGCCAGTGTCGTACTTCTGGTGGCGGTCTGGTTTGCCCTGAACCTTATTGAATCGCCTATTGGCCGGGCACTGCGTTCGGTTCACGGCTCGGAAGTGGCTGCCAGTGTTGTTGGTGTAAATACCGCGAAGTACAAAAGCCTGGTGTTCGTGATTTCTGCCATCTACGCCAGCCTCATGGGCAGTCTTTATGCCCATTTCCAGGGCTTTATTACGCCCGCAGTCGCAAGTTTCGAATTTTCCATCCTGTTCATCACCATGGTTGTGCTGGGTGGCATGGGATCCACCTTCGGTGTAATTCTTGGTGCCGTGGTGTTGAAGCTGTTGCCCCAGGTCCTGGCGGATTTCCAGGAGCTGGAGCACGTCATGTTCGGCCTGATACTGATGCTTACCATGATTTTTATGCCCAAGGGGCTGTTGCCCACTCTCTCCGCGTTTGTTTCCAAGAGAATGCGCAAGAAAGCGGGAGGTGAGGCATGACAGCGCTGGTAGAAGTCAAAGGGCTGGATAAAGCCTTCGGTGGCGTCCATGCGGTGGAAGGTGTGAGCTTCGCCGTAGAGGCAGGGCAGGTCTATTCGGTTATTGGTCCCAATGGTGCCGGCAAGACCACGCTGTTCAACCTGATCACGGGGCTTTACACACCAACCAAGGGCGAGATCCTGCTGAACGGTGAGAGTACCGCCAAGCTGGAGCCGAATGACCTCGCTGAACGGGGCATGTGCCGTACCTTCCAGCAAATGCAGATCTGTATGAACATGACGGCCATAGAGAACGTTATGTTGGGGCGTCATCTCAAGCTGAAAAGCACGCTGCTGACGACTCTGTTCCGGTTGCCGTCCTTGCGCCGTGATGAAGCTGCAGCCCGTAAGCGTGCCGCTGAGCTGATGGAATATGTTGGCTGCGGTGAATACCTTGATACGGAAGCCTCCGCCATGTCCTATGGCGCCCTCAAGCGCCTTGAAATCGCCCGGGCACTGGCGGCTGAACCGAAGGTGATACTCCTGGACGAGCCGGCGGCCGGTTTGAACGCGGTTGAAACCGCTGCCCTGGAGGAGCTGATCCGGAAGATTGCGGATCAGGGCACCACGGTAATGCTGGTTGAGCACGACATGAAGCTGGTGATGGGTATTTCGGACCGGTTGCTGGTGCTTAACTATGGCCGTGTTCTGGCTGAAGGAACCCCCGAGGAAATCCGACAGAACCCGGATGTTATTGCCGCCTATCTGGGTGGCTGAGCAAGGAGACATTTCACATGAGCGAGCAAACTACTGAAATGGCGCCTGCCCAGTCACGCAGTGAGCAGGCCGTACGGATTATTGTTCATGAGCACCAGGCGCTGTGGCGGATTCTGGATCTGCTGGATCAGTTGCTGAGTGACATGAACGTCAACGATCAGCGGCCCGATGAACGGCTGCTGACGACCATTTTCGATTACATCCAGCACTTCTCCCAGCGTGTCCATAGTACGCCGACGGATATCGAGCTCTACAAGCGGCTCAGCGAGAAGTCTCCGGAGACGGCGCCCCTTCTGGAAAAGCTGGCCAAGGGCTATGTCATCGGCCATGAGAAGCTTTTGGAGCTGCGCCGGTTGCTGGCCGAGTGCGAAGAAGGCTGGCCGGAAGGTCGCGAAGAATTCAGTCATGCCCTGGCCCGTTTCACGGAAGCCCTGCGCAAGCACATCCGCAAGGAAGAGGGCGTGGTTATCCCGCGGGCCCGTAAACTGCTGACCGAGGAAGACTGGCAGCAGATCATCGAAGCCCGGGACGTGGAAAATGATCCCCTGTTCGGTGAGCGCGTCCGGGAAGAGTTCCGCGAGTTGCGGCACCAGATTGTCAGCTATACCCCGGAGAAATTCGGTGGGCTGGGCCTGAAACATGCGGATCGGGTTACTGCGCCCCATGCCAAACAGGAAATGCTGTCGATCAAGGGACTGGTTACCTCCTACGGCCAGATTGAAGTTCTGCACGATGTGGACATCCACATCAACAGCGGCGAGATCGTGTCACTGGTGGGTGCCAACGGCGCGGGTAAATCCACGCTCTTGATGACCATCTCCGGCCTGCAGCCTACGGATCGCGGTGCCATTACCTTTGAAGGCAAGGATCTGGCGAAGATCAGTGCCGATCAGCGGGTGGCTAACGGTATCGTTCAGGTGCCCGAAGGCCGGCAGGTGTTCAAGGACCTGAGCGTCCACGACAACCTGCTGTTGGGGGCCTACACTCGAGGCAAAACGCCCGAAGTGATGGACGATCTGGAGCGGATGTACACCAAGTTCCCGATTCTGCGTCAGAAACGTCATAACCTGGCGGGTGAGCTGTCCGGTGGTCAACAGCAGATGCTGGCGATGGGCCGGGCCCTGATGGCCAAGCCAAGACTTCTGCTTCTGGATGAACCAAGCATGGGCCTGGCGCCGCTGATCGTTGAAGAAATCTTCAACATCGTCAAGGAGCTCAAGGAAGAGGGCATTACCATCTTCCTGGTGGAGCAGAATGCCTCCCAGGCCCTGGCGCTGGCGGATCGCGGCTATGTGCTTGAGACCGGTAAGGTGGTGATTGAAGGCACCGGCCGTGAGCTGCTCAGCAATGAGAAAGTGCGGGAGGCTTACCTGGGCATGTAATCGCCAGGGATTTTCCTTGCACCAATAAAAGGGGGACAGGTCTTGCGACCTGTCCCCCTTTTATTTGCCTGAGGCTTTCTCCCTGGGGTCCAGGACAGGGAGAAAGCAGGGAAGCCCGGTGTTACTCGGGCTTCTTGGCAACCAGTGTCAGGATGTCATAGCTCGCAACCAGCTCGTCGTTCTGGTTGGTCACCTGGACGTCCCATACCACCACACCCTGGGGGTGGCCGTCGGGGGATGTCCGACCCTGATCGATCTTGCGCTTGCAGGTCAGCCTCGCCCGGATGGTATCTCCCGGCGCAACCGGCTCAATGAACCGCAGTGTATCCAGGCCGTAGTTCGCCAGGACCGGGCCTTCGCCCGGGGAAACGAACAGGCCGGCCGCGGCCGACAGTACGAAGTAACCGTGGGCGATGCGTTTGCCGAACTGGGATTCCCGGGCGGCAAGTTCATCGAAATGCATGTAGAAATGGTCACCGGAGAGGCAGCCGAAGTTCACGATGTCTGCTTCGGTCACCGTACGACGATGGGTAAGCAGAGACTCGTTGATCTGCAAGTCCTCGAAATGGCGACGGAACGGGTGTACTTCGGTTTCGATAACGTCTGCGCCACGCACATACTCACGGGTAACCGCTGCGAGCATGGTCGGGGAGCCCTGGATCGCGGTGCGCTGCAGGTAATGGTGTACCGCACGGATACCGCCCAGTTCCTCACCGCCGCCGGCACGACCGGGGCCACCATGCTTGAGCATCGGCAGGGGGGAGCCGTGGCCAGTGGACTCTTTCGCCGCTTCGGCATCCAGCAGGTGCAGACGGCCGTGGAACGCAGCCAGTAGAGGCGCAACCTTGCCGGCAATGGCGGGATCGCGGGTGGTGAGCGTAGTAACCAGTGAGCCGCGACCCTTGGAGCACAGCTCAACGGCATCTTCGATGGTGTCGTAGGGAATCACTGTAGCCACGGGGCCGAAGGCTTCAATGTCGTGAGCACCACAGCCGTTTTCCGGGTTACGGCACAGCAGCAGGTGCGGCTCGATGAAAGCGCCCTTCTCGGTGCCCTCGCCGGTGGCCTTGAAGCTTCCGTCACCACCGATAACCAGCTCGCTGGTCTTGAGCAGTTCCTGGATATTGGCTTTGACATCTTCCAGCTGGTCGATGGAGGCCAGCGCGCCCATGCGGACGCCTTCGACAGAGGGATCACCCACGGTGATCTTGGAGAGCTGCTCTTTCAGCTTGTCGCAGACCGCGTTTACCTGGTCTTTCGGTACGAAGATACGACGAATGGCGGTACATTTCTGACCGGCCTTGGCAGTCATCTCGCGGCGGATTTCCTTTACGAAGACATCGAACTCTTCGTGCTCGGGGGTCACGTCCGGGGCGAGGATTGCACTATTCAGGGAATCCGCCTCGGCGTTGAACGGAATCGAACGGTTGATGATGTTCGGGTGGTTACGAAGCTTGCGCGCGGTGGCGGCGGAGCCGGTGAAGGTCACCACGTCCTGCTCTTCCAGGTGGTCAAACAGGTCGCCGGTGCTGCCGATGATCAACTGCAGGCTTCCTTCCGGAAGTGCGCCGGATTCGTGCATCAGGCGCACGGCCAGTTCGGTCACGTAGGAGGTAGAGGTAGCCGGCTTCACGATGGATGGCATGCCCGCCAGGAAGGTGGGCGCGAACTTCTCCAGCATGCCCCACACCGGGAAGTTGTAGGCGTCAATGTGAACCGCCACGCCACCACGGGGAACCAGAATGTGGGTACCGGCAAAGTGGTTGTTCTTGCCCAGCGGAGTTACTGGCCCCTCGTGAACCACGTTGCCTGACGGCAGTTCGCGCCGACCCATGCTGGCGTAGGAGAACAGGGTGCCGAAACCGCCATCAATATCGATACCGTTATCACCCTTGGTGGAACCGGTATGCATCGACAAGGCGTAGAGTTCTTTCTTGTGCTCCTGGAGGTACAGGGCCATGGCCTTCAGGGCCAGGGCGCGCTCCTGGAAATCCATCGCCATCAGGTTTTTACCGCCAACTTTGCGGCCATACTCAACGGCGTTTTTGAAATCGAGGGTGTCGTCGTGGGTGTGAGCGACGATCTCGCCATTCACCGCGCTGGGCAAAGCCTTGGCAGGCTTTTCACCGACCCACTGGCCGGCAATGAAACTTTTCAGGACTGACATGGGAAACTCCATTCGTTTCTGAAACGCGAAGGCAAGCTCCGCTGCTGCGGAACTTGCCTTGCTCGTGTCTTGTTTTGAGGGCGGAAACTACATCTCGTCGTAGTCCAGAACCACCTTGTCGCTGATCGGGTAGCACTGGCAGGAAAGCACGTAACCGGCTTCAACCTCGTAGTCTTCCAGAGCAAAGTTCTGGTCCATCTCCACCTCGCCTTCCACGACCTTGGCGCGGCATGTGGAGCAGACGCCGGCCTTGCACGAGTACGGCAGATCCGCGCCTTCTTCGTTTCCGGCATCAAGAATACTCTTGGTATCGCGCACCAGCGGGAACGTCAGTGAGCGGCCATCGGCAATTACAGTCACTTCGCTGATTGACTGGGGATCGACGTGGGCCGGATCCCGGTCTTTCCGGGACTGTGGTACACCGCCGGCGGGGGTGAACAGTTCAAAGTGGATCTTGCTCTTTTCCATGCCGTGCTTGAGCAGTGAGTCACGCACGGTTTCGGTCATCATCTGCGGGCCACAGATAAACGCTGCGGTCAGTTCCTTGGCGTCAATCCAGTGGTCGAACAGCTTGTCGCATTTCTCGTGATCAATGCGGCCGTTGTAAAGGTCAATGTCCTGCTCTTCACGGGTGAAGATGTACACCAGGTTCAGGCGGGACATGTACTCGTTCTTCAGGTCCTGGAGTTCGTCACGGAACATGGTGCTGCTGGTGGCCTTGTTGCCGTAGAACAGGGTGACCTCGCTCTTGGGCTCGGTCTCCAGGGTGGTCTTCACGATCGACAGGATCGGGGTAATGCCACTTCCAGCAGCAACGGCCAGGTAATTACCTTCGCGTTCCGGGTCCAGATCGATGGAGAAGTGGCCCTGGGGAGGCATGACTTCGAGAGTCTGGCCGGGCTTGAGCTGCTCGTTGGCGAAGGTGGAGAAGCGACCGCCGGGAACCTGTTTGACCGCAATGCGCAGTTCCTGGTCGTTGACGCTACGGCAGATCGAGTAGGAGCGGCGCACTTCCTCGCCATCCAGCTTGGTGCGCACAATCAGGTGCTGGCCCTGCTGGTAATGAAATTTGTCTGCCAGATCTTCCGGCACGTCAAAAGCTAGTGATACGGCGTTTCTTGTTTCAGGTCTGACCTCTTTGAGGGTCAGTGAGTAAAATTTGTTCATGATCGTATCGGCTCTAGATGCATTTGAAATAGTCGAAGGGCTCGAGGCATTCCTTGCAACGGTAAAGGGCTTTACAGGCGGTGGATCCGAACTCGCTGACCCGTTCGGTGTCCTTGCTGCCGCAGTGTGGGCAGGCAATCACCTCCGGTTCCCCGAGCAGGCTCATCTTGCTGGAACTGCCCTCGGGTGGTGCGATGCCAAAGGCCCGAAGCTTCTCTTTGCCTTCGTCTGTGATCCAGTCGGTGGTCCAGGCAGGGGTCAGCACCTGATTGATTTTCGGATCCCGGAAGCCCGCAGCGCGCAGGGCTTCAGCGATCAGTTCTTCAATCAGTTCAGTGGCCGGGCACCCGGAATAGGTCGGGGTCACGTCGATGGACAGCTCTTTGCCGTCCCAGTGAACCGCCCGGACAATGCCGAGCTCCACGACACTGACTGCCGGCACTTCGGGGTCTTTGACCTCCTCAAGAAGTGCCCAGATGTCGTCTTCTGTCAGCAGATCGGGGCGGGCGTTGGCCGGCACCCGATCACTGGCAATCAGAATGTCGACAGCTGACCGGCTGTCTGAATCACCATGTTGTGGCATCGGGATAGGCCCTCTGCAGGAACTGCATTTCTGCCAGGATGAAGCCAAGGTGCTCGGTGTGCTCGCCGTGCTTGCCGCCCATGTACATCCAGGCGTCTTCTGCGCCCGGTGTCAGGGTTGCCTGGGTAAGCACCTCATTGACCATACCGCGCCAGTCTTTGGCCAGTTGGTCAGGATCCGGGCCAATGCCCGCCTCGGCCATCAAACGATCAGTGTCATCCGGAGTGATCAGCTCACCGGTGAAACGCCAGAGGATATCAACGGCATCCTGCATGCGGCGGTGGCTTTCTTCGGTGCCATCGCCCAGACGCTTCACCCACTCCGAGGAGCGACGCAGGTGATAGGTCACCTCTTTGAGCGACTTGGCAGCGATGCCGGCAATGCGCTCATCACTCGACTCGGTCAGGCTCTTGAGCGTGAAGTAGTGGTACACGTCGAAGAAGAACTGACGGCCCATGGTGACAGCGTAATCCTCGTTGGGCTGCTCGGTGAGCAGCAGGTTACGGTAGTCGTGGGCATCGCGACGGAAGCACAGCTTGTCGGCATCGCGGCCATCATTGATCAGCTCAGCGGCGTACTCGTACCAGTTGCGGGCCTGGCCGACGAGGTCGAGGGCAACGTTCATCAGAGCCATCTCTTCCTCAAGTGCCGGGGCCTTCCCGCAAAGTTCGCACAGGCGCTGGCCCAGGATCATGTCGGAGTCTGCCAGGCGCAGCAGGTATTCCTGTAATGCTTCTGCTTGTGTCATGGGTACCGCTCCTTACATGTGTCCGACTTCATCGGGCAGCTTGTAGAAGGAAGCGTGCCGGTAAACCTTGTCTTCCGACGGATCGAAAAGTACTTCCTTCTCGTCGGACGCGGACGCCGTGATGGTGTCGGAGGGCACAACCCAGATGCTCACGCCTTCGTTGCGGCGTGTGTACAGGTCACGGGCGTTCTCCATGGCCATCTCGGCGTCAGCAGCGTGAACGCTGCCAACGTGTTTGTGGTTCAGACCGTGCTTGGATCTCACGAAAACTTCGTAAAGGCGCCATTCAGCCATGTTCTATTCCTCCGGTATCAAGCGGCTTGCGCGCGCTGTTTTTGTTTTTCGGCGTAGGCGACGGCCGCTTCGCGGACCCATGCGCCGCCATCAATCGCGTTCTTGCGAGTCTTGATGCGCTCGCGGTTGCAGGGACCATTGCCCTTGAGAACGTCGTAGAATTCCTGCCAGTTGATTTCACCGAAATCGTAGTGGCCGGTTTCTTCGTTCCACTTCAGATCTGGATCCGGTGCGGTGCAACCAAGGAACTCGAGCTGTGGTACGGTCTGGTCGATGAACATCTGACGCAGTTCGTCGTTGCTCTTGCGCTTGATCTTCCAGGCCATGGACTGCTGCGAGTTCGGGGATTCGTCATCGTGTGGTCCGAACATCATCAGGGCCGGCCACCACAGACGGTTGATGGCGTCCTGAACCATGGCTTTCTGCTCTTCGGTGCCTTCGCGCATCATGTCCAGCAGGATCTGGTAACCCTGGCGCTGGTGGAAGCTCTCTTCCTTACAGATACGGATCATGGCGCGGGAGTACGGGCCATAGGACGTACGCTGCAGAACCACCTGGTTAACGATGGCAGCGCCATCCACCAGCCAGCCAACGGCACCCATATCCGCCCAGTTCAGGGTCGGGTAGTTAAAGATGCTGGAGTACTTGGCTTTGCCCTGATGCAGCTTCTCGATCTCTTCGTCACGGTCAGCACCCAGGGTTTCCATGGCGCTGTACAGGTACAGGCCGTGGCCCGCTTCGTCCTGGATCTTGGCCATCAGCTGGAGCTTGCGCTTGAGGGTCGGCGCACGGGTTACCCAGTTGCCTTCCGGCAGCATGCCAACCACTTCCGAGTGGGCGTGCTGGGAAATCTGGCGAATGAGGGTCTTCCGGTAGCCTTCCGGCATCCAGTTCTTCGGTTCGATTTTGGTTTCGGCGTCGACCTTTTCCTGAAACTCGCGCTCTTCAGGCGACATCTCTTCTTTGGTCTTCAGGCGCTTGGCGCCGGTTTCAACGAGCTGGGCGTACATAAACAAATACCTCCGGATCGGGCTTGTTGTTCTGTTGTCCGTGAACAAGAGAGACCTCAGTGACGGCTGAGGGTCAATGTGTCCATATTATATGATACTGAATAAATATCAAGAACTGCCTTTGTGTGTCATGTTATATCTAAAAGCTTCCTTAAAGAATCCTATAATGCTGATTTGCATAATAAAAAATATGATACGTGTGAAAATGCTATTGAGATCAGCGAACGGAAAGTGAAATTAAATCGGCGATTATGTGCAGGAGAAGGCAGGAAAGGGCGAGAGAGCCAGCCGCAATGGCTGCGGTCTGGCTCTCTGTCTGGCTGGGGACTTACTTGTTCCGGCGGTCGAAGACCCGCTTGGCCTTGCCTTCTGAGCGGGCCAGACGATTGGTTTCCACCACTTCAACACGGGTGCTGATGCCGATGTAGGACTTGATGTGGTGTGACAGTTCCTTGGCGGCCGCGGCACGACTTTCGGGGGTGTCGGTTTCGCCGGGTTTCAGCTCTGCACGGATGTCCACGCAGTCCAGGTTGCCATCCTTATAAACTTCGATCTCGTAGTGCGGTGCCAGCGCATCGCACTTCAGAACCTGCTCTTCGATCTGGCTCGGGAACACGTTGACGCCACGAATAATCAGCATGTCGTCGCTGCGACCGGTGATCTTGTCGATCCGGCGCATCGGACGTGCAGTGCCTGGCAGCAGGCGGGTGAGATCCCTGGTGCGATAGCGCAGAATCGGCAGTGCCACCTTGGTCAGGGATGTAAAGACCAGTTCACCGTATTCACCGTCAGGAAGCACTTCGCCGGTTTCCGGGTTGATGATTTCCGGATAGAAGTGGTCCTCCCAGATGGTCGGGCCGTCTTTCGTTTCAATGCATTCCATGCCCACGCCCGGGCCCATGACTTCCGACAGGCCGTAGATATCCAGTGCCTCGATGCCAAGGCGCTCTTCGATCTCGGAACGCATGGCGTTGGTCCAGGGCTCCGCGCCGAAGATGCCCAGGCGCAGCGGTAGCTTGTGGGGATCGATGCCCTGCCGTTCCATCTCGTCGGCGATGTTCAGCATGTAGGACGGTGTGACCATGATAATGTCCGGTTCGAAATCCTTGATCAGCTGGACCTGCTTCTCGGTCTGTCCGCCAGACATCGGAATAACGGTGCAGCCCAGACGCTCCGCGCCATAGTGGGCACCAAGGCCACCGGTGAACAGGCCATAGCCATAAGCCACATGTACTTTGTCGCCCCGGGAGCCGCCACCGGCCCGGATGGAGCGCGCCACAATGTCGGCCCAGGTGTTGATGTCACTCTGGGTGTAACCAACCACCGTAGGTTTTCCAGTGGTACCGCTGGAGGCGTGAACCCGAACCACATCCGACATGGGGGTGGCAAACATACCAAACGGGTAGTTGTCGCGCAGATCTGCCTTGGTGGTAAATGGCACCTTGGCCAGGTCTTCCAGCGAGTTGATGTCCATGGGTTTCAAGCCAAGGTCATCAAACGCTTTACGGTAAAAGGGCACGTTGGTGTAGGCATGGACAACGCTCCAGCGCAGCCGCTGCAGCTGTTCATGGCGCAGCTCATCAATGCTGGCGGTTTCCATGCGGTCAAGTTTGCCAAGTTTTTGGAGTGGTAAGGTCATGGTTCTGTCCTGCGTTGTTCTTGTCTGCCAAGGGTCTTTGTTCTGTTCTCCGCGGTGGCCTCAGGCCACCGCATCCGTGCGCTCAATGATCAGGGCGATACCCTGACCAACGCCGATGCACATGGTGCAGAGGGCATAGCGTGCTCTCTGGCCTGCAGCGTGCCGGCGTTCCAGTTCGTTCAGGGCGGTGGTTACCAGCCGGGCTCCGCTCATGCCGAGGGGGTGGCCCAGGGCAATGGCGCCACCGTTCGGGTTCACGTGCTCGGCATCATCCGGCAGGCCGAGGTCCCGGGTAACGGCCAGGGCCTGGGCGGCAAACGCCTCGTTCAGCTCGATCACATCCATATCGGCCAGTTCCAGGCCGGCTGTGGCCAGAACCTTGCGGGTGGCGGGTGCCGGGCCAAAGCCCATGATCCGGGGCTCCACGCCGGCCGTTGACATGGCAACGATTCGTGCGCGCGGTTTGAGGTTGTATTGCTTGAGAGCATCGGCTCCGGCCAGCAGCAGTGCGCAGGCGCCGTCGTTCACGCCGGACGCGTTACCGGCGGTGACTGTGCCGTTTTCACGGAACGGGGTCGGCAGCGAGGCCAGCTTTTCAAGGCTGGTTTCCCGGGGGTGCTCATCAGTATCCACCACCAGTGGGTCCTGCTTGCGACGGGGAATCGTGACCGGTGTGATCTCCGCAGCGAATCGGCCTTCCTTTTGGGCGGCCGCTGTGCGCTGCTGGCTGCGCAGAGCAAAGGCGTCCTGGTCTTCCCGGGAAATGCCGAAATCGGCCGCCACGTTCTCGGCGGTTTCGGGCATGGAATCGATGCCGTATTGCTTTTTCAGGACCGGGTTTACAAAACGCCAGCCGATGGTGGTGTCAAAAATCTCCGCCTTGCGGCTGAACGCGGACTCGGCCTTGCCCATAACGAAGGGGGCCCGAGACATGGATTCAACGCCGCCGGCAATCATCAGCTGGGTTTCGCCAGTACGGATGGCTCTGGCGGCGCTGCCCACTGCATCCATGCCGGAACCGCAGAGGCGGTTGATGGTGCTGCCCGGCACGTCTACCGGCAGGCCTGCCAGCAGCAGGGACATGCGGGCAACGTCGCGGTTGTCTTCGCCGGCCTGGTTGGCACAGCCGTAGAGAACGTCGTCAACTTTCGACCAGTCCAGGTCGGGATGACGCTCGGTCAGCGCCTTGATGGGGATGGCGCCCAGGTCGTCTGCGCGCACTGCGGAGAGAGCGCCGCCATAACGACCGATGGGGGTGCGGATGGCATCGACGATGTAAGCGTCTTTCAGGGTGTTGTCGGTGCTCATGCAGTTTCCTCCGAGTTGCGAACGGTGCCACGAACCTCGTAGGAGCGGCCCCGGAACAGGGCAACCTTGCGGCCGTCCTGGTTAGTGAGTGTGATGTCGTAAACGCCGGTGCGGCCGCCGCGGGCCTGTTCTTCGGCGGTGGCGGTCAGCTGGTCGCCCTCTTTGGCGCCGTACATGTAATCAATGCTGCAACCGGAAGCCACGGTGGCCCGGTCGTAACTGTTACAGGCAAAGGCAAATGCTGAATCAGCCAGGGTAAACAGATAGCCGCCGTGGCAGGAGCCGTGGCCCTGGATCATGTCACCGGTCACGGTCATGGTGAGAACCGCTTTGCCGGGGCCGATAGATTCAATGTTCATGCCCAGCTTCTGGCTGGCGCGGTCCCGCGCGAACATGGCTTTCGCGCATTCTTCGGCGAGTACTTGCGGGTCCATCTCGCTCATGAATAAAACCCCTTTTGTGCAAATGCGTTCTTACGGAGCAGCAGGGCAGGGCGATAGCGGTCCTCTGCGTAGCTGTTCTGGATGTTGTTGAGCACCTTGAACACGTGCCCGGCGCCGAGGCGGTCACTCCAGCTCAGGGGGCCTTCGGGATAGTTCAGGCCCGCTTTCATGGCCAGGTCGATATCGGCGACCGTTGCGACACCGTGCAGGGCGGCATCGGCGGCTTCGTTGGCCAGCATGGCCACGGTACGCATGATCACCAGACCGGGACGATCAGCTATCAGGCTGACGTCGATACCCGCTTTCTGCAGTAAAGCACAGGCACAGGAAACCGCTGCCTCGGACGTCTGGTCGGCGGGCGCCAGGGCAAGCCTGGTTGCTTTGCTGTAATCAAAAGCCAGGTCGAACAGCACCAGATTGGCGATACCATCGGTGGCCGCGCGCTCGGTTGCCATTCTGCCGTCGGTGAGCGCCAGTACGGCATCGCCGAATCGAATCTGGCCCGGGCCGTCGCGCTCGATGATGGTCAGGCCGGCAGCCTTCAGTCGCTCAAGCAGCGGTGCAGCGACACCGGGATTGCCTTCGGCGATGACTACGGATTCATCGGATTGATGTGCCGGCTCGGTCTTTGGCTGCGGCTTTTCCGCATTCTCGCCATAGGGATAGAAACCATGGCCGCTCTTTCGTCCCAGGCGACCGGCTTCCACCAGTTCTTTCTGGATCAGTGAAGGCAGAAAGCGCGGGTCCTGGTAATAGGAATTGAACACAGAGTTGGTAACCGCGTAATTGACGTCGTGTCCGATCAGGTCGGTCAGCTCAAACGCACCCATGCGGAACTGGCCCGCTTCGCGGATGATGGCATCCAGCGTGGCGGCATCGGTGGCCTGCTCCTGAAGCAGGCGAAGGCTCTCTGCGTAAAACGGACGGGCTACGCGGTTGACGATAAAGCCGGGAGTGGACGTCGCATAAACCGGCTTCTTGCCCCATGCAGTTGCCGTGGCATGGATGGTGTCGGCAACGGCTTTGCTGGTGGCCAGACCCATCACGACCTCAACCAATGCCATAAGTGGCGCCGGATTAAAGAAGTGCATGCCCACCAGGCGCTCGGGTTTGTTCATTTCAGCGCCGAGGGCGGTCACTGAAATGGAGGAGGTGTTGGTGGCCAGGATCGCATCGCCGGTACACAGATCTTCAAGATTGGCCAGCAACTGGCGTTTGATCTGAAGGTCTTCGATGATGGCCTCGATCACCAGTCCGGCATCGGCTACTTGATCCAGCTTCGCGACTGGTTGAATACGGCCGATCACATCATCCAGCTCCTGCTGCTGCATCTTGCCCTTGTCGACGCGGCGCTGGAGCTGTTTGGCGATACTGTCACGTCCGGCTTCGGCTGCGCCCTCTCTCTGATCGTGCAGGTAAACCTGATGGCCAGCCTGTGCGGCCACCTGGGCAATGCCAGAGCCCATGGCTCCGGCGCCGACGACGGCAACTTTGGTTTGGGTGTCCAGTGCCGGCATGGCTTATTTCCCCTTGAAGTTCGGAGTGCGTTTTTCCATGAAGGCGGCAACGCCTTCACGGTAGTCTTCGGTCTGTCCAGCCATGCGCTGCAGATCGCGCTCCAGGTTGATCTGCTCTTCGAACGTGTTGCTGGCGCTGGCATGCAGTGCCCGCTTTATAAGTGCGAGGCCCTTGGTCGGTTGGGTCGCAAAATGACGGGCCAGTTTCATGGTTTCGTCCATGAGCTGCTCGTTGTCGACACAGCGCCAGATCATGCCCCAGTTTTCGGCCTGTTCTGCACTGATCTTGTCGCCCAGAAGCGCCATGCCTTTGGCACGGGCCATGCCCGCCACGCGGGGCAGCGTCCAGGTGCCGCCGGAATCAGGTACCAGCCCCAGTTTGCAGAAGGCCTGAACGAAATTGGCTGAGCGGGCGGCGAGGGTGATGTCGCAGGCCAGGGCAATGTTGGCACCTGCGCCAGCCGCCACACCGTTAACGGCACACAGAACGGGCATTGGCAGATCCCGCAGGCTGCGCATCAGCGGGTTGTAGTAGTTCTCAAGGGAAGCGCCAAGGTCCGGCATTTCCTGATCCGGAGAGACGCTGCGGTCGGAGAGATCCTGACCCGCGCAAAAGCCCCGGCCGGAGCCGGTGATGACCAGTACCCGAACAGACTCATCCTTGCGCACGGTGCTGATGGCATCGCGCATGCGTTCGTGCATTTCGACATTGAAACTGTTCAGGTTGTCCGGACGGTTCAGGGTAAGCAGAGCCACGCCCTGATCGATTTCAAGAAGAATGCTCGGCTGAGTCATGGCGGTGTTGTCCTGTTGTTTGTTGTAGGGGGATAGCGTGAAAGGTGTCCTTGATCGGCACGGTGCTATCGATCGTGGAAAATGAGTATATCTTAGAATTGATACTCGTCAAGGATTGTGCTGGCCATGTTTTGTATCACTTTAGTCCAGTGTGGCAGCCTGGGATTTCTATGTTGCTGAAAAGTCGGTGAAAATTCTCGCGATCTTTTGTGTTGGCCGGAGATTATGGTTGGATCGTGCCCCGGAAACAGCTTGCAGGCTATGAAAAAACTCCAGGAAAAGGATAATGTGATACAGAAAATGAATCACAATGACTTTTCGGGTCCCACGTTTTGCTCCGATGTATCCCGGAACGCTGCAGGGCCCTGCCAACCAGGAGATCGCTATGCCCAGCTACAGTATAGAAGGCGTTGTTCCCGTCGTTCACCCGTCTGCCTATGTGCATCCCACAGCCGTTCTGATTGGCGATGTGTGGATTGGCCCGGATTGTTACGTGGGCCCGGCGGCATCACTGCGCGCGGATTTCGGTCGGATCGTTCTGAAGCAGGGATCCAATGTCCAGGATACCTGCGTGATGCATGCCTTCCCGGGCATGGACACGGTGGTCGAGAAGAATGGCCATGTCGGGCACGGGGCGATTCTCCACGGCTGCATTGTCGGCGAGGATGCCATGGTGGGAATGAATGCGGTGGTAATGGACGAGGCCCATATTGCGCCGCGCTCTATCGTAGGCGCCTGCGCTTTCGTAAAGGCAAAGTTTACCTGCGAGCCAGGCTCACTGATCGTTGGCTCTCCAGCCAAAGTGATGCGGATGCTCAGCGACAAGGAAATTGCCTGGAAGAAGAAGGGCACCGAAGAATACCAGCGACTGACGCTTCGTTCCCTCGCCAGTCTGCAGGAAGTCCAGCCACTGGAGGAAGCCGAGCCCGATAGGGCCCGTGTGGACGCCAGCGGGTACAAACCCAAATACGAGCAGTCTGAGTGACTGCCAGCGCCGGCGTCTGAGGAATCCTCTACAGGCCGGCGTCTTTCACGTTCTCCATTACCACAAAGGTACTGGTCTGCAGCACATGGGGCAGGGCAGAAATTTCCTCCCCCAGAACCTGCCGGTACTCCTGCATGTTGCGGGTCCTGACTTTCAACAGGTAGTCGAAGTTGCCGGCAATCATGTGGCATTGCTCGACCGCCGAGACGTTTTGAACGGCCTTGTTGAACGCGGTAAGAGCACCGCTGCTGGTGTCGTTCAGGGTTACCTGGGCAAAGGCGATGTGGCTGAGGCCGAGTTTGGTCTGATTCACCAGGGCTGTGTAACCGGTGATGTATCCGTGTTCTTCAAGCCGGCGCATCCGCACCTGGCACGGCGTTTTGGAGAGACCCACCCGAGAGGCAAGCTCGGTTACCGTAATTCGGGAGTTCTTCTGCAGCTCTCGAATAATGGATTGGTCTATTCGATCCAAATCGGCCATGTTGTCTGTCCCAGGTTGAATTAACGGCTAAATCATGTGGCAAATATAATCGAAACTCCTCTATTCCGAAACTATATGGTCCAAGTGACTTTCTGGGCTTGCGTATACTGGTAGTTCCATCAGTCCAGTAAGAACGTTGACCAAGTCCGGAGAGTTTCGATGACCGATTCCCGCGCATTACAAAAACAAACCCTGCTGGAACAGCTTGCCGATGTCCTCCAGAATCAGGCCGCCGACAACGACGACTCCCTCGAACTCCGGGAGCTTGTGGCCAGAATGGTCGAAGAGTCCCGATCCTGGGACGATGACTTGCATGTTGAACTGGTTCGGAGTTTCGGCGACTCGATTGGCGGGCGCTATGCCCAGGTTTTCAGCGGCGGTTTCCCTTCGGCTTACCGGGCAAGATTTCCGGTATCGGAAGCACTCGCTGATATCGAGCAGATCCAGTCCATCGCCGTGAGCACCGATGTCCCCATGCGCTTCTACCAGCCGCGGGACCCGGCCGAAACCGGATTCCACTTCAAACTCTACAGCGAAGGCCAGCCCGTTGTTCTTTCAGACGTGATCCCTATTCTGGAAAACTTGGGAATGCGTGTTCTGGGTGAGCACCCCTATCGGGTCCGTCGACGGGATGGCGAAACCTTTGGTGTCAGTGATTTTACCGTCGAGCTCCATGATCGGTGCCGTGCCGCCGATCTCGACACCGCCAGGCCATTGATCCAGTCGGCATTCCGGGAGATATGGAACGGCTTTGCTGAAAACGATGATTTCAACCAGTTGATCATGCTGTGCGGTCTCAGCTGGCGTGAAGTCGCGTTGATCAGGGCTTATGCTCGCTATATCAAGCAGATTCGATTCGGTTTCAGTCAGCCCTTTATTGCAGAGACACTGGCCCGCAATCCGGAGATCACCTCGCGGCTTGTTGCATTCTTCTTCAGCCGTTTCGAGCCGGATATAAAAGGACGCAAGGGGAAGGTGGAGCGAATCGAAACTGAGCTTCGCGACGCCCTCGAGGCGGTGGCAAGCCTGGACGACGACCGAATTCTACGTCGCTTTTTTACCCTGATCCGGGCAACGCTCCGGACCAACTATTTTCAGGCCCGGGAGGACGGTGGGTTTCCGTCCTACCTGTCACTCAAGCTGGATCCGTCCTCCATCCCGGATATCCCGCGCCCCACCCCGAAATTCGAGATTTTTGTCTATTCGCCCCGTATTGAAGGCGTGCACCTGCGCTCCGGGCCGGTGGCAAGAGGCGGGCTCCGGTGGTCTGATCGCATAGAGGATTACCGCACGGAGATCCTTGGTCTGGTGAAAGCCCAGCAGGTGAAGAACTCGGTGATTGTGCCCGCCGGTGCCAAAGGTGGCTTTGTGGTGAAGCAGCCGCCACGGGACGGCTCACGGGAGGCTCTGCGGGAGGAAGGCGTTGCCTGCTATCAGACTTTCATCAGGGGGCTGCTCGACATCACGGACAACCTCGACAACGGCCAGGTGGTGCCGCCGAAAAATGTGGTTCGATACGACGGCGATGATACCTATCTGGTGGTCGCCGCCGACAAAGGTACGGCCACCTTTTCCGATATAGCTAACACATTGGCAGCCGAGTACCGCTTCTGGCTGGGCGATGCCTTCGCCTCCGGCGGCAGTGAGGGCTATGACCACAAGAAAATGGGTATTACCGCCCGGGGCGCCTGGGAGTCGGTGAAACGGCATTTCCTGGAAAAAGGCACGGACACCCAGGCGGATGAGTTCACCGTGGTCGGGATCGGTGACATGGGTGGCGACGTGTTTGGCAATGGCATGCTGCTATCGGACCGGATTCGCCTGGTCGGTGCGTTCAACCACCAGCACATATTTATTGATCCGAATCCGGATGCCGCGGCATCGTTTCGTGAGCGACAGCGGCTTTTCGGCCTGCCAGGGTCCTCCTGGGCCGATTATGACACCGGGTTGATCAGTGACGGCGGTGGTGTTTTTTCGCGCTCCATGAAATCCATTCCGGTGTCTGCGCAAATGCGCAAGGTACTGGGGATCAAGGCCCGGACGCTGTCGCCAGCGGACCTGATCAGCGCTCTTCTGAAAGCGCCCGTGGACATGCTCTGGAATGGTGGCATTGGCACCTACGTGAAATCGCCCTCGGAGTCCCATGAGGATGTGGGTGACAAGACCAATGATGCTTTGCGCATCGACAGTACCGAACTGCGCTGCAAAGCCCTCGGGGAGGGCGGCAACCTGGGTGTTACCCAGAAGGCCAGGATTGACTTTGCCCGCCGCGGTGGCTCGGTCAACAGCGATTTTATCGATAATGCCGGTGGTGTTGACTGCTCGGACCACGAGGTAAATATCAAGATCCTGCTCAACGATCTGGTGCATCGGCAGTTGATGTCGCTTCCAGAGCGGAACCGGATGCTCAGGTCGATGACGCCGGAAGTGGCCGAGCTTGTTCTGCGTAACAATTACCGGCAGGCCATGGCGCTCAGCCTGGCGCAGAATCCGGCGGTTGCCACCGCTGACCAGTATGATCGCCTGATGCGCAGGCTTGAAGCCGAGGGCAAGCTGGACCGTGATCTTGAGTTTCTGCCCTCTGACGAGGAACTTCAGGCCCGCCGCGATCAGGGTGGTGGCCTGACCCGGCCGGAGCTGGCGGTGCTGGTTTCCTACGCGAAGATTGAATTGAAGCAGGCGCTGGTCGCGTCGCCTATCGTGCAAGACAAGCGTTTTAATTCGGCGCTGCATTCCGCCTTCCCCGCCTCCCTGCTGGCCGCCTTCCCGGAAGCGGTCGAGTCTCATCCTCTGCGGGCCGAGATCTCGGCCACGCAGATTGCCAACGATATGGTGAACCGGATGGGCATTACCTGGTTCGACCGTATTCGCAGTGCCACGGGGGCAGATGCCGGCCGGATCGCCGCGGCCTACCTGATCTCCCTGCGAATCCATGACGTAGACGCCCATTGGGAGGCCATGGAATCACTGGATGGAAATGTCAGTGCAGCCGTTCAGGCAGATCTTTTCGCCGACGCGGTTCGCCTGGTCACCCGCAGTACCAGCTGGCTGTTGCAGAACCGTCGGCAGGCGTTGGACCCGGTGTCCTGCATTGATCATTACCGTGCGCCGATGGCTGACGTTTTGGCTTCCAGAAGCCGTCTTGAATCGGTGATCCCTGCAAGTCGGTGGTTTGACCGCTATGCTGAATACTGTGAGCGGAAGGTTCCCGAGGACCTGGCGGCGTGGTGCGCTTCCGCAGAAAGCCGCTACTGGTTGATGGATATGATCGAGATTGCCCGTCAGCTGGGGGAGGATCTGGAGTCAGTGGCCTGGGTCTACTTCACGCTCGGCGAGAGTCTGAATCTGACCTGGCTTGACCGGCAGATGCGGGCCTTCCGGGCGAATGGCCACTGGCAGGTTCTGGCAACCATCCATTTCCGGGATGAGCTGGACCACCAGCTGCGGAACCTGACGTTCAGCGTGTTCTCCGAGCCTGTCGAAGGCGAAGGAACGCCGGAACAACGCCTCGAGGCCTGGCGCAGGGACAAGCAGATGTTACTTGGCCGGTGGGAGCGGATGCTGAACGACATGCAGGCCGCTAATGACGTGGATTGCGCCGTTTTCTCGGTGGCGCATGGTGTCCTCAGAGAGCTGGCGATGAAAGCAGCTTAGGGAGCCAAGAGAGGCAAAATGCCCTAATTTTGAGGTTTTGGAAGAAAATTATTAAATTTTTATTATCTAAAAAAGCCGTAATGGGGTGCTTGTCCGAATTTTATAGAGAAATTGTCTTTGTTGATCTCGGTAGAATGCGGGAGAGACAAACAACTAAGAGGGTACAACTATGAGACCGCAGCAATCACAGACGCCCGAGCTTGTCGATAGCCGGCAGGCGATTCGTGATTATTATCTCGCTGACGAGCACAAGGTTATCCACGAGATGATTGCCGGTGCCCAGTTGTCCCAGGCCGAGCGCGATGCTATTTCCGCCCGTGCCGCTGAACTGGTACGCAGCGTTCGCAAGAATGCCAAGTCCACCATCATGGAAAAGTTTCTGGCAGAGTACGGCCTGACCACCAAGGAAGGCGTTGCCCTGATGTGTCTGGCCGAGGCGCTGCTGCGCGTGCCTGACAACACCACCATCCACGAACTGATCGAAGACAAGATCACCTCCGGTGCCTGGGGCACCCACGTGGGCAAGGCGTCCTCTGGGCTGATCAACACCGCCACCGTTGCCTTGTTGATGACCAGCAACCTCTTGAAAGATTCCGAGCGCAACACCGTTGGTGAAACCCTGCGCAAACTGCTAAAGCGCTTCGGTGAGCCCGTCATCCGTACTGTGGCCAATCAGGCGATGAAGGAAATGGGCCGCCAGTTCGTTCTGGGTCGCGATATCGATGAAGCTCAGGATGAGGCGAAGGAATACATGGAGAAGGGTTACACCTACTCCTACGACATGCTGGGTGAAGCCGCCCGCACCGATGATGACGCCAAGCGTTACTACGACGCCTATTCCACGGCCATTGACAGCATTGCCAAGGCAAGCAAGGGCGATGTCCGCAAGAACCCGGGCATTTCGGTCAAGCTCTCCGCTCTGCTGGCCCGTTACGAGTACGGCAACAAAGAGCGGGTTATGAACGAGTTGCTGCCCCGGGCCCGTGAACTGGTCAAGAAGGCGGCGGCCGCGAACATGGGCTTTAACATCGACGCCGAGGAGCAGGAGCGGCTGGATCTGTCCCTGGACGTGATCGAGGAGCTGGTAGCCGATCCCGAGCTTGCCGGCTGGGATGGCTTTGGCGTGGTTGTCCAGGCTTACGGCAAACGTTCCTCGTTCGTGCTCGACTGGCTGTATGGCCTGGCGGAAAAGTACGACCGGAAGTTCATGGTGCGTCTGGTGAAAGGGGCGTACTGGGATGCCGAGATCAAGCGTGCCCAGGTGATGGGGCTGAACGGGTTCCCTGTGTTTACCCGCAAGGCCTGCAGCGACGTGTCGTTCCTGTCCTGTGCCACCAAACTGCTGAATATGACGAACCGCATCTACCCGCAGTTCGCGACCCACAACGCCCATTCGGTATCGGCCATTCTGGAAATGGCCAAGACCAAGGGAGTCGACAACTACGAGTTCCAGCGCCTCCACGGTATGGGTGAGTCCCTGCACAACGAGGTTCTGAGGGTCAGTGGTGTGCCCTGTCGGATTTACGCGCCGGTTGGTCCCCACAAGGATCTGCTGGCGTACCTGGTGCGCCGTCTGCTGGAAAATGGTGCCAACAGTTCCTTCGTCAACCAGATTGTCGACAAGCGCATCACTCCGGAAGAGATTGCCAAGGATCCGATCGTCAGTGTTGAGGAAATGGGCAACAACATTTCCAGCAAGGCGATCGTGCATCCGTTCAAGTTGTTTGGTGATCAGCGTCGCAACTCCAAGGGCTGGGACATCACCGATCCGGTTACGGTCAACGAGATCGAGAAGGGCCGTGGTGCCTACAAGGACTATCGCTGGAAGGGCGGACCGGTAATTGCCGGTGAAGTAGCCGGCACCGAGGTGCAGGTGGTGCGCAACCCGGCCGATCCGGACGATCTGGTGGGCCACGTCACCCAGGCTTCCGATGCCGATGTGGATACCGCGATTACCTCAGCGGCGGCTGCGTTCGAGAGCTGGTCCGCCAAATCGGCTGAAGAGCGTGCGGCCTGCGTCCGTAAGGTGGGCGACCTTTATGAAGAGAATTACGCCGAGCTGTTCGCCCTCACTACCCGTGAAGCGGGCAAATCCCTGCTGGATGCGGTTGCTGAGATCCGAGAGGCGGTCGATTTCTCCCAGTACTACGCCAACGAAGCTATTCGCTATAAAGACAGTGGCGACGCCCGCGGCGTGATGTGTTGTATCTCGCCCTGGAACTTCCCGCTGGCGATCTTCACCGGGCAGATCCTGGCCAACCTCGCGGCGGGTAACACCGTGGTGGCGAAGCCGGCTGAGCAGACTTCCTTGCTGGCCATTCGCGCTGTGGAGCTGATGCATCAGGCGGGTATTCCGAAGGATGCTATTCAGCTGGTGCCGGGTACTGGCGCAACCGTGGGTGCGGCCCTGACCTCCGATTCGCGGGTGAGCGGCGTGTGCTTCACCGGTTCTACGGCTACCGCCCAGCGCATCAACAAGGTGATGACCGAGAACATGGCACCGGACGCGCCGCTGGTGGCAGAGACCGGTGGCCTGAACGCGATGATCGTGGATTCCACCGCATTACCTGAGCAGGTTGTCCGTGACGTGCTGGCGTCTTCGTTCCAGAGTGCCGGTCAGCGGTGTTCGGCCCTGCGCATGCTCTACGTGCAGAAAGACATTGCCGATGGTCTTCTGGAAATGCTCTACGGTGCCATGGAAGAGCTTGGCATCGGCGACCCCTGGTTGCTGTCCACGGACGTGGGCCCGGTGATCGACGAGAACGCCCGCAAGAAGATCGTCGACCATTGCGAGAAGTTCGAGCGCAACGGCAAGCTGTTGAAAAAGATGAAGGTACCCGAGAAAGGGCTGTTTGTTTCGCCGGCGGTTCTCAGCGTAAGCGGGATTGAAGAGCTGGAAGAGGAAATCTTCGGCCCGGTACTGCATGTGGCCACGTTCGATGCGAAGAACATCGACAAGGTGGTGGACGATATCAACGCCAAGGGCTACGGCCTGACGTTTGGCATCCACAGCCGTGTTGATCGCCGCGTAGAGCGTATTACCAGCCGGATCAGGGTGGGCAACACCTACGTAAACCGCAACCAGATCGGTGCCATCGTAGGCTCCCAGCCATTCGGTGGTGAGGGTCTTTCAGGTACGGGTCCCAAGGCCGGTGGACCGCAGTACGTCCGTCGTTTCCTGAAAGGCGAAACGGTCGAGCGCGAGGCGGATTCCAGCGCGAAGAAGGTGGACGCCAAGCAGTTGCAGAAGTTGATTGGCCAGTTGGACAAACTGAAGGCGTCCAGGCCTGAGGCCCGCATGGACGCTATCCGGCCCATCTTCGGCAATGTTCCAGAGCCGCTGGACGCTCATGTTGAGGCCTTGCCCGGGCCAACGGGTGAGACCAACCGCCTGTCCAACCATGCGCGTGGTGTCGTGCTGTGTCTGGGACCGGACAAGGAAACCGCGCTGGAACAAGCCGGCACCGCGTTGTCACAGGGCAACAAGGTGGTGGTGATCGCACCGGGCACTCAGGATCTGGTCGACCAGGCGAACAAGGCCGGGTTGCCGATTGTGGGCGCCGAGGGGCTGTTGGAGCCGGACGCATTGGCATCCGTCGATGGCTTCGAGGCGGTGGTCAGCTGCGGCGATCAGCCCCTGCTGAAAGCCTATCGCGAGGCACTGGCCAAGCGCGATGGCGCCTTGCTGCCGCTGATCACAGAGCACACCCTGGATCAGCGTTTCGTGATCGAACGTCACCTGTGTGTCGACACAACCGCAGCGGGCGGTAACGCCAGCCTGATTGCCGCCTCCGAATAAGCGGCGACAATCGGTGCCAAACGCGCCCGGCGTCAGGTAGTGCTGACGCCGGGCGCGCCTGTTTTGAGCCGCTGGTTAAACAGCATTCGGCGGCCTTCGGCCTCGGCAACGTCCGAGAGATAAAAGCTGACCGATGATCCCGGGCCCCTCTGGGACAGATGCCCCGCATCCAGTGCGCTCAGGCAGCCGATTTTCGGATAGCCGCCGATGGTTTGCCGATCTTTCATCAGAACAATTGGCTGGCCATCTTTCGGCACTTGGATGGCGCCATAGGCAATTCCCTCCGACACAATCCCGTCCAGATCCGAATGGATGGCATCGCCTTTCAGACGATAGCCCATGCGGTCGATGTTCTGGCTGATTTCGTAGTCACACGAGAAAAACTTCATCCGTTGAACGGCGGGAAAGCTCTGATATTGATAGCCGGGAATCAGACCCAGGCGCAGGTGCTGGTGATAATCGGGAATTTCCGGCTCGGGAAGAAACGCCTCAACAAAGGGGGCATTCTGGTCGAACTCCAGCTTATCGCCCTTGGCCAGCTTCGCGCCTTTGCCATCGAGACCGCCCAGGCCCTCCCGGGCCACGGTGGCGCAACTGCCCAGTTTTATCGCGGGCCTGAACCCACCACTGACCGCCAGGTAGGCCCGCAGACCGCTAACCGGCGCGCTAAAATCCAACCGGTCGCCTTTGCTGATGTGATGGGTGCGCCAGGGCGCGATGGCCCGATCATTGATCCTGGCGCCCAGGTCGCCGCCGGTAATGGCAATGCAGGCATCATGGTTTGCCTTCAGGCTGAACCGGCCAAAAGTGATTTCGATCTGGGGGGCATTGAGATCGTTGTTCAGCAGGCGGTTTGCCCAGGAAAACGCGTACTCGTCCATGGGGCCACCGGTGGTCACGCCCATATGCTGGTAGCCGTACCGGCCGGCGTCCTGGACGAGGGCCAGCATTCCGGGTTCGAGGACGTCAAAGCTCATCGACCTTCCCTCCCAGCTCGAGAAATTCGTCCCGGTTGATGGCGCGAAAGCGCACCTGATCGCCGACCTGTACCAGCGCCAGGGAGTCGCTGTCCCAATCAACCATTTTCTGCGGTGTGCGGCCAATAATCTGCCAGCCACCGGGCGTGCAGCTCGGGTAGATTGCGGTTTGAGTGCCCGCGATGCCAACGCTGCCGGTAGGGACTTTCAACCGGGGCGTGGATTTCCGGGGAATGGCAATCCGTTCGTCGGTGCTTCCCAGATAGGCAAAGCCCGGAGCGAAGCCGATGGCGTAAACCTGGTAGAGCTGTTCACTGTGAATGCGAACGACTTCGTCTCGTGACAGGCCGGCATGCTCGCAGACATCCTCCAGATCCAGACCCACTTCCGGATCATAGTAGACGGGAAGCTCGACAATACGGGCAGCACCCTCCCCGGTGGAGCCATGGTCGTCGGAGTCGATCGCTGAGCGCACCCTGCGGGCAATGGCAAACCGGTCGGCCTGCTCCAGATCCCAGGTCAGCAGGATCGACGTGTAAGATGGCACCAGGTCGACGATAAGGTCGGACATATCGCGCCGGAGCCGATCGGTGGCCTGTTTCACCAGGCCGGCAGACTCCGCACCAATCTGGTCGCCAAAATACACCATGCAGGTGTTTTCGTTGACCGACTCGATCCTCATAGCGCTTCCACAACCTGTCGCATGTGCCGTGCAGCGTCGACGGCATGGTAGCTGTCGCCGTGAATGCAGATGGTATCCGCTTTGATCGGAATGCGTTTGCCCGAAATCGAGGTGACCGTTCCGTCCTGGATAATCTGGGTAACCTGCGCCTCGATGGCTTCCGTGGTTTCGTGAACGGCACCGCGCACTGACCGTTTTACCAGTCTTCCCTCGTCGCTGTAGGCGCGATCAGAGAAAGCCTCGAACCAGACCTCGATACCGTACTCGTCTGCCCGGTCCTTGACCTGCTGCCAGTCCGGCGTCGCCATGACCACCAGAGGGCATTGTGGGGCATAGGAACGAACCGCCGACATCACCACGGACAAGGTGGTGTTATCGACCATCATCCGGTTATACAGCGCGCCATGGGGTTTCACATAGGAGATGGAGGTGCCGTGCACCTGGCAGATCCCGTTCAGCGCCGCCATCTGGTAAACCAGGATGGCCTTGAGCTCGTCCGGCCGGCAATCCATGTCCCGGCGACCGAACCCGAGCAGATCCGGGTAGCCCGGGTGAGCGCCAATGGTCACATTCTGGGCCAGCGCCAGCTTGACCGTGTGGTCCATGGTCAGCGGGTCGGATGCATGAAACCCGCAGGCAATACTGGCCATGTCAATGTAGGGCATGACTTCGGCATCCATACCCTTGGTCCAGGTGCCAAAGCTCTCGCCCATATCGCAGTTGAGTTTCATTGTGTACCTCCAAAAAACGTTGTTGCCCGCGTCATCCCTGGCTCATGGTCTGGGGCAGGTAAGTGACAATCTCCGGGAACCAGCCGATCAAAAACAGCGCGGCCATGATCAGCAGGAAGAACGGCAGGGCTGCCCGGGCCACATAGAGAATGTCCTTTCCGGTCAGGGCCTGGATGACGAACAGGTTGAAGCCCACTGGCGGCGTGATCTGTGCCATCTCTACCACCAGTACAATAAAGATCCCGAACCAGAGCAAATCAATGCCGGCCTGCTGAACCATAGGCATAACAACCGCGACAGTCAGGACCACGACTGAGATCCCATCAAGGAAGCAGCCGAGGAGAACGAACAGCACAGTCAGCCCTATCAGAAGTTCAAACGGTGAAAGGGACATGCTGCCGATCCAGGAGGCCAGCTCCCGTGGAATGCCCAGGAAGCCCATGGCCAGGGTCAGGAAGTGTGCACCGACGAGAATCAGGCCGATCATGCAGGAGCTTTTCACCGCGCCCAGCAGGCTGTCGCGGAAACTCTGAACGCTCAGAGAGCCGGTTGCTGCCGCGATGATAAGGGCGCCAAAAACGCCCAGGGCGGCTGCCTCGGTCGGGGTGGCGAAGCCGGTATAGATGGAACCCAGCACGAAAATGATCAGGCCAACGATCGGAAGCAGCATCTTAAGCGCTTTGATCTTGACCGAGAACGCCAGGTTTTCTTTCTTGGTGGTCGGCAGTTGATCCTTGTTGAGCTTGGCCCAGATCATGGTGTAACCCATGAACATGGCAACCAGCATCAGGCCGGGCAGGGCGCCGGCGATAAACAGGCGGCCAATAGACACCTCTGCGGCCACGCCGTAAACGATCAGGATGATGGAGGGCGGAATCAACAGGCCAAGGGTACCGGAACCGGCCAGGGTGCCCACCGCCATCTTGTCACTGTAACCCTGTGCTTTCAGTTCCGGCAGGGTCATTCGTCCTATGGTTGCGGCAGTGGCCGCGGATGAACCGGAAACCGCCGCGAAGATGCCACAACTCAGAATGTTCACATGAAGAAGTTTGCCCGGAAGCCCGCCCATCCAGGGGGCCAGCCCCTTGAACAGATCCTCGGACAGTCGGGTACGGAACAGGACTTCGCCCATCCAGATAAACATGGGCAGAGCCGTCAGGGACCAACTGGTACTGGCGCCCCAGCTCGACGTTGCGAACAGCAGCCCGATCTGATCGTTGCCAGACAGCAACAGGCCCAGAACGCCGATGCCAACGAGTGTCAGGGACACCCAGACACCGACAGCGAGCATCAGAATCATCGAAACCGCCAGGACAATGGAGAGAAACGCAATATCCATTACACTTCCTCCAGATTGAGTTCGTCTTCATGCTGCTGGTAAGAGGGCGTTCGCTTGCGAAGGATACCCACCAGATCATCCAGGACGGCAATGTTGAGTGCCGTCATTCCGAGTGCCACCGGAACCTGCGGTATCCAGATGGGGATGGGGATATAGCCGTGGGAGACCTCTTCAAAAACGTAGGATTCCCAGACCATGTGCCAGCAGTAGAAGGTCATGTAGCAGGCGAGCCCGAAACCGAAAATCAGTACGATCAGCTCTTGAAAGAAGCGTGGCCGCCCGGACCATTTCTGGATCACCAGGGTTACCCGAATATGGCCGCCGTTATGAAAGGTGTAGGCCAGACCGAAAAAAGTGGATGCGGCGAGCGCCCAGCCGGACACGTCTTCCGCTGAGGGGATGATAAAACCGAACAGCCGACCGACGATCTGGGCCAGAATAATGACCATGATCAGAGCTATGCAGAAGCCAGCGGCGTAGCCGGATGCCAGATAAAATTTCTTTCGAAGAGAGTTCATAACGGATGCCTCCCGGAACAGCCTCCCGAGTACTCGGGAGGCTTCCGTTGAGTGAACTTTTTAGCGGTAGTTGGACAGAATAGCGCCGACTTCCTCCGGTGCTTCCTGTTCCCACTCTTTCACCATGATGTCGCCGATTTTCTCCAGTTCGGCCATCAGTTCAGCAGAGGGCTCTGAAACGGTGATGCCATTTTCAGCCAGCGTGGCCGTGTCTTCCGCGGCGGTCTTGCGAACGCCTTCCCAGCCTTTCGCCTCGGCAGCGGCGGCTGCATCCAGGATGACCTGGCGCTGTTCATCGCTCAGGCGACGGAAAGCGCGCTTGTTAACAACGACGACGTTTTTGGGAATCCACGCCTTTATGTCGGTGTAATGGGAGAGGTAATCCCAGGCCTGGCCGTTGGCACCGGTTGACGGTGAGGTGATCATGGCGTCGATGATGCCGGTGCTGAAGGCTTGCGGAATCTCTGGAACCTGTACCGTTGTCGGAGTGGTGTTCATCAGGTCGGCGAGGCGCGAGGTCGAGGGGCTGTAAGCCCGCATCTTCAGCCCTTCGAGGTCTGCAAGTGTATTAACCGGCTTTTTGGTGTACAGGCTCTGGGCCGGCCAGGGCACGGTATACAGAAGGGTCATACCTTCCTTGTCCAGCTGCTTTTCGATCTGCGGCTTGGCGGCCTCCCAGAGTGTCTTGGCGTCTTCGAAGCTGGTTGCCAGGAACGGAATGTTGTCGTGTTTGAACACCGGGTGGGTGTTGCCCATGATGCCGATGAAGATTTCACCCAACTGCACCTGGCCGGTTCTCACGGCACGTGGAATTTCCGGGTGCTTTACCAGGGAAGCACCGGAATGAACGGTGATGGTGATGTCGCCATCGGTGCCATTTTTGATGTCCTCGGCAAAACCGTAGGCGATCTGGGTAGGCAGGTTGGCATCGCCATAGGGCGTTGGCATGTGCCATTGCTGGGCCTGAACGGATGAGGTCAGCAGCGCCCCGGTAACCAGGGTGGCTGTAGCGAGTTTTTTGAACATAACGAATCTCCCGTGTTTCTGCTTTTTTATCGTTTCAATTGAACAGCGGCTTCAGAGTACCGCCAGTTCTTCATTCAGCCGCTCGGTAAGCAGCATCTTTCCCGGTACATGGGTTATGGCGAACGGCAGGCGTGCATTCTCCAGAGCCAGTTGCGGAGTTACCCCGCAGGCCCAGAACAGCGGAAGCTCGCCCGGCCTGATCGTTACCGGATCTCCAAAATCAGGTGTGTTTACGTCCTGGATGCCAATGAGCGCCGGATCACCGATATGAACCGGTGCGCCGTGGGCCTTGGGCAGGCGTGTGGTAATCTGTATCGCGCGAATCGCATCCGTACCGTTGAACGGACGCATGGAGACCACCATGTTGCCACTGAACGGGCCTGCAGGCCGGGTAGCGATATTCGAACGGAACATGGAAACGTTCCGTGCCTCGTCCACGTTCCGCACCGAGAGACCGGCTCTGATCAGGGCATCTTCAAATGAGAACGAGCAACCCAAAACAAAGGTCACCAGGTCGTCCCTCCAAAGGCTTTTGAGGTCTGTGGCCGTCTCTGCTCGCTCGCCATTCCGGAATACCTGGTATTCGGGCACATCGGTTCTGATATCCAGATCATGCCCCAGATCGGGGAGGCTGGGATCACCGGGTTGAGACATGCCGATCAGGGGGCAGGCAACCGGGTTATTCTGACAGTATAGGAGAAAATCGCCGGCCCATTCGGACGGCAGGATAACGACATTACCCTGGAGCAGGCTGCTGGCCGTGCCGCTTGTGGTGCCGGTATGGGCTCCGGACCGGATACGGGCGCGCAACTCGGACGCCTGATCAAGCACGCTGTTTTTGAATTCGGAATACGCACCGGTGTGCATGTCGGTTACCCCTGATTGACATTGATTATTACAACTAAATTTCAGGGTATACCGGTTGGTGAAAAAGTCTAATTATCGTTTTTTACATCTTCCGATAACTTTTTGTGATGTGTGGTCCGGTCATACTCATCGGACACCATCACGCCAAGGTTGGCTGCAAGCTCCGCAATCGGGTTAAAAGGAGTGCCGGAATAAGATGCAGTGAAGGCAAGTTCTGAGGGCGTCCACGAGGTATTGAGCTGGATCAGGCGGCCGCTTTCCAGTTCATGTTTGATTACGCTCAGTGGCAGCGTGGAGATGCCAATGCCGTCCAGAGTCAGCTGCCGACAGGCTGCGAGCGAGCTTGACGAGTAGAAACGTGCGGGCAGTTCATCCAGCTCGCTGAATTTCTGGCTGATTTCCGCGAAGGGTTTGGTGTTTCGGGCGTAGGTAATGATAGGCCACTCTGCCAGCTCTTTGAGGTCCAGGAGCCTGTTCGGCAGATTCAACTCCGGGCTTGCCACCCAGATCAGCGGGAAGCTACAGAGTGCCCGGTTTTCGACTTTTGGCTCTGATACAGGGCCCATCAGAAAAGCAAGGTCAAGGCTCCGGTCCAGCAAACCGGACCGGAGGTTGCCGGAGACATCCACGGTGATTTCCACATCCAGGTTGGGTGCCGTTTCGTGCAGTTCCCGGAAAAAACGCGGTAGCCAGGAGTGCACAATGGTTTCCGAAACCCCGAGCCTGAGAATACCCGATAAAGAGGCTCCACGGTCTGCGCGCTTGCGCAGCTGCTGGGCCATAAAAACAATCTTCTCGGCATAGGGCAGGAGTTCCTGCCCCTTGCTCGTAAGTTTGCTGTGCCCGGATTCGCGTTCGAACAGCCGTACGCCAAGCTCGTCCTCAAGCGCGGCAATACGGTTGGAAATGGCCGGCTGGGTGGTGTGCTGGTGCTCGGCCGCCTTGCGAAAGCTGCCCAGCGTCGCAACCCAGATGAAGGTCTCCAGACGCTTGAAGTTCATTGATTAACGGACCTCTGAGGGGCCTACAGCGCGGCATAGCGCTCGTGAAGGATGCCAACCCTTTCTACGTAGGCCTTTGTTTCGGCATAGGGCGGTACGCCTTTGTATCGGCTCACAGCGCCGGGCCCCGCGTTGTAGGCGGCGGTGGCCAGCCGGATGTCGCCATTGAATCGGTCGAGCATCTTGGCCAGGTAATGGACGCCGCCACGGATATTCTCGGCAGCCGCCAACGCGTTCCGAACACCCAGCTCTTCGGCCGTGCCCGGCATCAACTGCATCAGGCCCTGGGCACCGACCGGGGACAGGGCTTTTTCATTGAATGCAGATTCGGCATGGATCACAGCGCGGACAAGAGCCGGATCAACTCCGTATTCCTGGGCTGCGGTCTGAATTTCTGAGCGGTACGGTTTGGTGAACAGTGGCGTTTTGCGCCAGTCGACGCTGGACTCCGGGTCGCAGGCGTAACAGTGAAAACGGATAACGTCGAACTCAGCCGCGGTTGGCTGGACGCTGCTGTAAGCAATCACGCCATTGTCATCGGTGTAGCGGTAGACGGTATCGTTACCGCTGGAGGCTCTGGGCTGGCCGGCATTTTTTACGTTGGTGAATTCGACGGTGCCATCGGGATGCACAATACGTTTGATGCCATCTGCCAGAGCGGATGCTGACAGAGCAAGCACCAAAGCTGCTATTGATGGGATCAGAAGTGATCTGCCGGTGGTCATTACTCACTCGCGAAAGATGCCGTCGGTGGCCGGCTTCAGGTATTCTCTGAAAACCGCCGTTGCCTGAATTATACGGGCTTGCGGGCCGGAATAAAGCGCGTGCTCTGTCGTAAAAATGTTACGTTCTGCCTTTATTGCCAGCCAGTTCTCATTCTCCGCAGAGGTCACACACAAGCATCATGGCTAACCCGACCGATACAGGAAACCTCGTTCTCATCGGTATGCCCGGTAGCGGCAAGAGCACAGTGGGTGTTCTGCTGGCCAAGCGTCTGGGTCTCGGGTTTGTCGATACCGATCTGCTGATCCAGGAAGAAGCCGGCCGTACCCTCCAGGCTATTGTAGACCAGGATGGCTACGAAGCCCTCCGGCGGATTGAAGAGCAGGTGCTTCTGAAGCTGGATGTGGAGCACAAGGTTATCAGCACCGGAGGCAGTGCGGTCTACAGTGCCCGAGCCATGGAACATCTCAAGGCCAACGGCACCATTGTGTTTCTTGATATCCCGCTCGAGCTGGTTGTTGAGCGAATAGGGGATCACAGCATGCGGGGTATTTCCCGTAGGCCGGATCAATCGCTGGATGCCTTGTTCGAAGAGCGGTTTGAATTGTATTCCCGATATGCGGATCTTACCGTGCAAGGCGAAGGCCTGAACCAGGATCAGGTGTGCGATGCGGTCGTCGAGGGCCTGCTTTCAGGCAAGCGGTGAGCCTCAGTATTAGGTTTAGTTAAGGTGCAATGGGCTTTACCTCGCTGCTACAGTCCGGAGATGAATTTGGAGGACTGAAAGATGAAAAACTGGATTTACGCGCTTGCGATTGCTTTTGCCGGCATGTTTTCGGCGGCGACTCTCGCCGAAACCTCATCGGGGGATTCTTCCGTGGAATCGCTTGAACAGGAAACCCGGGAGTTGGGCGAGGCGCTCCAGGAGTATGGTTCTGACCAGAAGGAGCAGGCCGAGGACTCGATCAATAGAACACTGTCTGCCCTGGACAAACGTATCCAGGAACTGGAACAACAGCTTTCCGAAAACTGGGACGATATGAGCGACACCGCTCGGGAACGGTCCCAGAAGAGTCTGGAGTCTCTGCGCGAACAGAGAGCGCGTGTGCAAAACTGGTACCAGGAACTGAAAGAGAGTTCTGCATCTGCCTGGGAGCGCGCTCGCAAGGGTTTCTCCGAGGCCTATGAAGCGCTTTCAGAGCAATGGAACAGCACCGAAAAGGAGCTGGATGAGGACACCGGAAAGCGCTCTGAAAGTATCTGATCCAGAAATACGTCGAGCATTTCACTTCCGTCCGCTCATTCAGTTTCCTCAGGAACTGGCTCGGGCGGAAGTCTCTTTCCCGCCAGATTCTCCATTAGCCGGCAGGTCACCAGATCTCCCGTCACGTTGATCGCGGTACGGCACATATCCAGAATTCGATCCACACCCATGATCAGCGCAATGCCGCTGGGCGGAATGCCTACGGTCTGGAGTACCATTGCAAGGATCACAATGCCTACCCCGGGCGTGGCGGGCGAGCCAATGGAGGCGCCCACGGCCATGGCAACCACAAGCGCCATGCTTCCCATACTCAGATCAATACCATAGACCTGTGCCAGAAAAATGGTAGCCACGGCCTGATAGAGTGCCGTGCCATTCATGTTGATGGTGGCACCCAGTGGAATCACGAACTGGGAAACTGAGGGCCGCACCCCCAGCTTGTCTTCGGCCGTTCTGATGGACAGGGGCATGACGGCCGCCGAGCTGGATGTGGAGAAGGCCAGCAAAAGCACATCCCGGGTGTCTTTCAGAAAGCGAACGGGGGATTGGCCGGCGAGAAGCTTCAGGATCAGCATGTAAACGCCTAGCAACACCAGCAAACCCACAATAACGGTTGCGACATAGGAAGCCATGCCCAGCATTGCCCGAAATCCTAGCGTGGTTGTCAGTTGGGCCATGAGGCCGAACACAGCAACCGGCGCCAGGCGCATTGCCCAGCGGACAACGGTCATGCAGATTTGCTGGAGGGAGTCGAGCAGGTCCAGCATGGGCCTGGATTTTTCCGGGGCCATGCTTACCAGGGCGATGCCGACAATGATCGAGAAGATCACCACCTGGAGCATCTGGCCCTCAACCATCGCGTCCAGGGGGTTGCCCGGTAACAGGCCGATCAGTGTCTTGGGCAGCTCGTCGACACCGGGCATGCTGGCAACCGGCGCACTGTCCTGAGGTGTTGCCGCCGGGGTGCCTAGGCCCGTCATCATCCTGCCCGGGTTGATCAGGTCACCGATCCAGAGCCCTATCGATGCCGCCATGGCCGTGGTGACTACGAAGAAACCGGTCACCCTCAGGCCGAGCTTGCGCAGCTGTTCCAGGTCCTCGCTGGCGGCGAGCCCGCGAACTACCGAGGCAATCACCAGGGGGATCACAATCATCTGGATCGTGGCGAGGAACAATTGCCCGGGGAAAGCCAGCCAGTTGCCAATCAAGGTGCCGGTGTCCGGTTCCACCAGTCCCACGGAGGGGCCGAGGAGCATGCCCGTGATCAAACCCAGGAACATGCCGATCAAAACCTTCAGCCATAGCTTTCCCTGCACCAGCCCCGAGAGGTAGCTGCTGAGGTGACGAAGTGGCCGCGGATAAAAATCGTTCGTCTGGCTTGGCATTACTCTGAACCATCCCTGTTTCTCTGGAACGCCATACAAGGATAGTCGATGCGTGCGAAAGTCTCGTGAGACAGATCAAGCCTGCATCAAGTCGATTTCTTCAGGAGTAAGAGGGCGGTATTTGCCGGGTGCCAGGGAATCGTCCAACCGGATCTTCCCCATTCGCTCCCGATGCAGCGCAGTTACGCGGTTACCGGCGGCATGAAACATCCGCTTTACCTGGTGGTAACGGCCTTCGTAGATGGTCACCCTGGCTTCGCAGGGGCTCAACAGGTCGAGTTGAGCGGGTGAGGTGGTGAGTTGCTCATACTCGAACCAGATCCCTTCCGCGAATCGTTGAGGCGTGTCCGGAGAAATCGGATACGCGGTGCAGACCCGATAGACTTTCGGGATCTTGATGCGCGGTTCGGTAAGTTGGCGAGACCAGCGGCCATCATTGGTGAGAATCAACAGCCCGGTGCTGGCCCGGTCTAGCCGTCCGGCAATGTGTAAATCTTCGCGCAGTTCCGGCGCTATCAGTTCCATCACGGTTGTGTGCGTGTGATCGAGGGTGGCGCTCAGGAAGCCCGCCGGCTTGTGCAGCATGAGGTAATGGCCGGGTTCCGCCTTCTGAACGATTTCGCCGTCGACCTTCACACTGGAAAAGCGGTCCACTTCGGCAGCAGGATCCCCGCAGGCAACGTCATTCACGGCAACCCGACCCGAGGCGATCAGGAGCCTGGCCTGACGACGACTGACGCCATTCTGGTTGCTGAGAATTCTCGAAAGCTTCATGGTGTGAATCGGCTATGCTGAAGGTAACCCCGACAATAATACGAGGAAATGCCATGCCATTCTCTGTTGATCATCTTGCCGAACTCAATCTGCTGGGCCAGTTTCCCTCTACTTCCACCCAGGAAGGCCTCAAGGTACATGCTCATTCGGCAGCCCCGGAGACGGTGAGGGCGGCCGAAAGCCTGCACGCCAAGGGGCTGATCAGCCAGAAAGACGGCGGTTATCTCACCCCACTGGGCGCAGAGGCAGTAGACCTGACTCAGAAGCTTCAGTCGATTCTCAGCAGCGGCTGAACCGGAGATGAGCCTGCCCGCACTTTGAGCCCGGGCGTCTTCACAGGGTAGGGTGTGGGCATGAGGAACTGGAAGAAATCGCCCTTCCTGTGGATGGGCGGCAGCATAGCCGGTGTCGGACTGATCGTCGGTCTGCTCTATGCGTTCGGGGTTCATCAGCAGGTGGTTGACCTGTTGCGCTGGTTCGATACCCAGGGCGCGTGGGCAGCTTTCCTGTTTATTGGCATCATGGTGCTTGCCATGGTGCTGCTATTGCCGGGTGTGCTGCTGACCACCGGTGCAGGTTTCGTGTTCGGTGTGCTGGAAGGCACCGCGTATGTGGTGGTGGGCACCACCCTGGGCTCGGCCATCGCCTTCCTGAGTGCCCGGCATTTTCTGGGCGAGCATGCCCGGGTCTATATTCACAGTCGCGCCCGGTTGTCTGTGGTGAGCAATGAAATGGCGCCCCATGGGTGGAAAATAGTGCTGCTCACCCGTCTGATTCCCTTCTTTCCGGGCAAGCTGTCCAATTTTCTGTTCGGTCTTACCAACTTCTCCTTCGGCGGGTTTGTTGCCGGCACCTTTCTGGGCGTGATTCCCTTTTCCTTGCACAACGTGTACCTGGGTTCGCTTGCCGCCGACCTATCTACGCTGGGGGTGCGGGAAACCGGCCGTACGCCCCTGGAGTGGGCCATTTACGGTGCCGGTTTCGTAGGCACGGTATTGGCTGTGGTGTTTCTCAATCGTCTCGCGCGCCGGGCCCTGGCCCGTTACAAAGTTGAAACCGAACCAAAGGAACAGGAGGCAAACGAATGAGCTGGATGAACTGGCTGCCCTGGCGTTATGTGGTTAAGCGTGTGGCCCATCGTCATGGTTTTCTGGATCCGATCGCGCTGCTTGGTAAGCTGCACAGTTTTGCCCAGCCATCGGAAGTCGGTGAGCCCATCGAGCTGCTTCGAGCCGGCGTGGTGTTCCACGCTCGGGGGCTGATCAACAGCCGTGTTATCCAGCACAACCTGGACTGGGTCTGGCCCTACTGGGTAGAGCGCCAGTTTGACCCTATGGATCCGTCCTTCATTCCCCGCGCATTTTCGATCACCCATATCAATCTCAGTAACCGCAACTGGACGGCGATCGGCCAGCCGGATGTCGATGAATTGCCGGTTGTGGATCCCCGTGGATTGCTGACGCCGTTCCACGACGGCTGGTCACTGGATGCCTGGGTCCTGGCGGACGACGGCCGATGTCTTTTACCTTCTCGAAGCAAGGCGGCCCGGCAGCGCCAGGAATTCGAGGATGGCCCCTGTGTCGTGACCGAATCCGAATTGAACGGTCTGAGCCTGACCAGTCGTTCCCGGGTGGTGGTGGAAAAGGGCCGGCCGGTGTGTGAGATGGTCCTGAAGGCGCGGTCAGAGACATCCGGGTCACTGGTGCTTTCGCTGCGTCCGGCCAACCCCGAGGGGATCAGTTTCATCAATCGGATTGGCCTGTCAGAGCAACGTGATGCATGGAGCGTGGATGGCCGGCAGGCGGTGTTTTTCAGTCGACCCGCGGAAAGCCATCACGTGTCAGACTATCGCCAGGGCGATGTTCGGATTCACCTGCAGGATAAGGAAGACCAGAGCCGGGGCGAATGCGATGTCGGAATGGTGACAGCGGCGGCTCTGTTCGGACTTCAGGCCGGGGAAGAGTCGGAACTGACGGTAAGGATTCCGCTGAAGGATGAGTCGGCGCCGACCATCCGCTCGGATGGCTGGGACAGCGCGATTGGGGAGTATGCCCGGCTGGAGTGTCCGGACGAGAACTGGCAGTTTCTCTACCAGGCGGCTCTTCACTCACTGGTGCTTCATTCTCCCGAAGATGTTTACCCCGGGCCCTACACCTACAAACGGTTCTGGTTTCGCGATGCCGCCTTCATCATCCACGCCTTGCTATGCGCAGGTCTGACCGACCGGGCCGAGCGAGCGCTTTACCAGTTTCCGGCACGACAACTCAAAAGCGGCTATTTCCGCTCTCAGGAAGGGGAGTGGGACGCCAACGGTGAGGTGCTCTGGATTCTCAGACGGTTCCATGAACTGACCGGTCGGCCGCTGCACCATGAATGGCAGGAGCCCGTGCGCAAGGGCGCTCGCTGGATCGAGAACAAACGTCTCAGCGACACGATTGATGAGCCCCATGCCGGTCTGCTGCCCGCCGGATTCAGTGCCGAGCACCTGGGGCCCAATGATTATTACTACTGGGACGATTTCTGGGGCATTGCCGGCCTCAAGGCGGCCGAAGCAATGCTTGCCCCGATTGACCGGGAAACCAGCGAGCATTTTGGTGCCGGTGCCCGTGAGTTCAGCCAGACCGTGGACCGCAGCCTGGCAACCTGCGAGCGGCGACTCAAGCGACCGGGAATGCCAGCCTCGCCCTATCGTCGCCTGGATGCCGGCGCCATCGGCTCTCTGGCGATGGGATATCCCACGCAATTGTGTGAACCGGATGATCCCAGATTGCTCGACTGCGTCGAGTTTCTGCTCGAAAAATGCTTTGTGAAAGGCGCCTTCTATCAGGACATGATTCATTCGGGCCTGAACGCCTACCTGACCCTGCATGTGGCGCAGGTGCTGCTGCGCGCGGGTGATCCGCGGTTCCTGGAGTTGGTGGATGCGGTGGCCGGGCTGGCCTCACCAACGGGACAGTGGCCGGAAGCGATCCATCCTGCGACCGGCGGCGGCTGCATGGGCGACGGCCATCACGTCTGGGCGTCCGCAGAGTGGGTGTTGATGGTGCGTAACTGCTTTGTCCGGGAGGAAGGTGACCGCCTCATTCTCGGGGCCGGTATTCCTCCGCGCTGGCTGGCTCAGGAAAAGCCAATCCGGTTTGGCCCCGCACCAACCAGTTTCGGCACCATATCCATCACCATTACGTCAAGGCCCGGTGCCTCGCCCGATGTGTCCTGGGAGGGCCGCTGGCATGACTCGGAACCTGAGATCGAGGTAAGGCTGCCGGACGCGAAAGACTGACGAACTGTACTGGTCGCGAAACCGGATTTCTGTATCTGTTTTGTTTGCCTGCTAACTTATAAAGTAGAAGGCCTATAAATACATCGAATCCGGTTGAGGTTCATGCGCTCACTGTTCTTCTCGTTTTTCGTGCCCGCACTGTTTGTCTGGTTGTGGAGTACCGGTTTTATCGGCGCCAAGTACGGCCTGCCGTTTGCGGAGCCGTTTACGCTTCTGCTGATCCGCATGTTGCTGACGCTGGTGGTACTCGGGGCGCTGGCGTGGGTTATGAAAACCCGTTGGCCGGGCTGGCGGGGAGCCGGGCATCTTGCGGTCACCGGGATGCTGGTGCATGGCTGCTACCTCGGCGGGGTCTACTACGCGATCCAGGACGGTATGGCGTCCGGGATTGTATCGTTGATCGTTGGTTTGCAACCGCTGGTGACGGCGGCGGCTGCCGTCGTGATTCTCAAGGAGTCCGTGAGTGTCCGGCAGTGGGTCGGCCTGACCCTGGGGCTGGTCGGCGTTGCCCTTGTGCTGTTGGAAAAATTTGGCGTCAACGGTTCAGACTCGTTGTATTCCCCCTGGAGTCTGCTTTGGGCCGTTTTTGCGCTTGCCGGTATATCCATGGGGACCGTCTATCAGAAGCGGTATGGCACCAATGCGGATCTGGTGGCGGGCACCCTGATCCAGTTTGCGGCAGCGGCCGTCCTGTTTGCCATTGGAGCCTTTGCCCTCGAAACCCGGGAAGTCGAGTGGAGCCTGCAGCTGCAGCTTTCCATGGCCTGGCTTGTCATCGGTTTGTCCACCGGTGCCGTTCTTCTGTTGATGTGGCTGATCCGCCAGGGCGCAGCTTCCCAGGTCGCCAGCCTTTTCTATCTAGTGCCACCGGTTACCGCGCTTGAGGCCTATCTGCTGTTCGATGAGCGTCTGGGCGGGCTCGCCATGACGGGCGGCCTGATCGCCATCGTCGGCGTGGCATTGGTAGTCACCCAGAAAAAACCGGCTTAGCCAATGTTCCCAGGGGTGATCGACACATGACGGAAGTGACCAAAGGCGTCTGGTATGGATTGGGCGCCTACACCATCTGGGGCTGTTTTCCTCTGTTCTTTGCCCTGTTCGAGGGCGTGCCTGCCTTCGAGATTCTGATTCACCGGATCATCTGGTCCTGCGTTTTTCTGGCCGTGGTTATCAGTGGCCTGCGTCGCTGGCCGGCGGTTAAAGCCGCATTGGCGAATCCCACCCAGCTATGGCGGGTGCTGGCCTGTGCCGTGCTCATTGCCGCCAACTGGGGCATCTACATTTATTCCGTGGAAACCCGCCATGTTCTCCAGGCCAGTCTGGGTTATTTCCTGACGCCGCTGGTGAATGTGGCGCTCGGTATGCTGGTGCTTCGTGAGCGTATGGGGCCATGGCAGATGGCGGCCGTTGTGCTTGCCGGCGTCGGAATTCTGATCCAGTTGGTGATACTCGGTGAGCTGCCCTGGATTTCTCTGGCTCTGGCGATCAGTTTTGGCACCTATGGCCTGGTTCGAAAGCAGGTGATGCTGGATGGATTATCCGGATTGTTTGTCGAAACCATGTTGCTGCTGCCGGTTGGCCTGCTGACCTTTGGCTGGCTTGCCAGGGAGGGCATGTCCCACTTCGGAGATAGCGCTTATATAGGCGCGCTGTTGATGGCCAGCGGTATTGTGACTGCCATCCCGTTGTTGCTGTTTGCCGGTGCTGCCCGACGTCTGCGGCTGGCGACCGTCGGTTTTCTGATGTACATAAACCCGACCCTGCAGTTCTTCATTGCCCTGCTGGTTTTCGGCGAGCCACTGAGTGACGTTCAGTTGATCAGTTTCGTGGTGATCTGGATCGCACTGGGCCTGTACAGCTGGTCGTCCTGGCATTACCGGCCGCGGGTGCCGGTTGGCCAGGACTGACATCGCCACCGTCAGGCCTGCATTTGTCAGGACAGGGTAGCGAGCAGACCGTTGATCGCCTGGGCGAAGGCCACGGGTGAATCCTCCTGGAGAAAATGGCCGCCTTTGAGGGTCACGTGGGGTTGGTCCTTGGCGCCCGGGATCCGCTTCTGCATATACGCATCGCCGCCCCGGGTTATCGGATCGCCGTTGCTGAAGGTGGTCAGGAAGGGCTTTTCCCAGCGCTCAAGCACCTTCCAGGCGTTGCGGTTGGCCTCGCTGGCGGGGTCGTTGGGGTGCATCGGTACCAGTCGGGGAAAGGCCCGGGCGCCGGCTTTGTATTTCTTGCCCGGGAAGGGGGCATCATAGGCGCGCATTTCATCGGGGCCCAGCTTGCGGAAGGAGCCGGTGTTTATGATCCGTGCGATGGGGAACCACGGGCTGTGCAGGGCGAAGTTCTTCCATATTTTGAACGCTGGCGGCGCTTTCTGGTCGCCGGTAGGCAGCATGCCGTTGCCGACCACGATGGCCCGGAACCGGTCGGGATTCTCTGCGGCCAGCCGCAGCCCTAACAGAGACCCCCAGTCCTGGCAGACCAGGGTGATGTTGTTCAGGTTCAGTTGGTCCAGGAACGACTGCATCCAGTCCATGTGTTGCTGGTAGGAATAGTCGTCGATCGCCGTCGGTTTGTCGGATTTGCCGAAACCGATCAGGTCCGGTGCGATAACCCGGTGTCCGGCCGCCGCGCAGATCGGAATCATGTGACGGTAGAGGTAGGACCAGGAAGGTTCCCCATGCATCATCAGAATCGGGCTTGCGTCTGAGGGACCTTCATCCAGGTAGTGCATTCGCAGACCGCCCACCTCCAGGTAGTGGGGCTCAAAGGGATAGTCCAGCAGTCTTTCAAAGCGTTTCTCCGGGGTTCTGACAAAATCCATCGCGCTTGCCTTGTTGTTCATTATTGTGAGGGAATGGTCGAAAGGATTGTGCTGGAGCAGGGGAGCAGAGACAAGCGCCATGGCTTATTCGCTGATTTGCAATTCCAGAGCGGGTGATGGTGAGCGAGGCCGGGACTTCTGGCTGGAACACCTGGCATCCGCGGGTATCCGGGATCTTCACTGCCATGACTTTGAAGAGGCTGACTGGTCCGAGAATCTGGGTGACCGGGATACCGTTATCGTTGCAGGGGGTGATGGCTCAGTGAACCGTGCGGCTGCCGTCTGCCGGGCGACAGGTGCCACGCTGGCCATTCTGCCCTCTGGAACCGCCAACGACTTTGCGCGGAATCTCGGCCTTCCTGACCAGCCGCAAGCCCTGTGCGAGCTGATTGCCAGCGGCATCACGCAAACGGTCGACGTTGCAGACTATGGCGATGGCATCTTCCTGAATGTAGCCCATATCGGCATGGGGACCTTGCCTGCGAGGGAGTCCCGTGGTGCTGAGAAAAAAATCCTCGGGCGTTTCAGTTACGGTGTGGAATTGCTGCGTCGGTTAAACGCAAAACGAGGTTTCCGGGCAAACATCCGATGCGACCGGGGTGTGGTCAAGGGACGGTGGCTTTCCATTGCCGTGGCCAGCGGCGCTTTTTTCGGGGGCGGCAACGAAATTCCCGACGCGTCGGCCAGCGATGGTCAGCTGGATATCATCGCCATCCGGCCACGACCAATTCTTCAGCTTCTGTTCACGTTTCTGATGGTCCGCCTCAACAGGCAGGCTCCGCAACGCACCAGCACCCTGGTCCATATCAAAAGCCAGCGCTGTCTGGTGCATACCGGCAAACCGAAAACGGTGACGGCCGATGGTGATGTGGTCTCCCGGACCCCTCTCAACGTAGTGTGTAAGCAGAGCAGCCTGCGTGTGATCGGGTCGAAGGTCGTCAGCACCGCTGCCAACACTGAAGACCGATTAGGTATGCCCGGCACTGCATGAAGGGTTGATAAAAGGTGGCGGGCTTTCAGATACGTTTTGTCACTGACTTTTCCCGCAGGAAACGCAATCATGGGCTTTGCTGGCATAATCAACCACAATGGCTGACATTAAATGCCAGAGTGTCGCTTTTGCAATCATATTTCTGATTTCTGGCCACCCGTTGCGGCCGCCTGACTCCCGTTCCAGCTGAATCGTCGAAAAGGACTAGAGAATGCCCACAGAAACTGCATCGCTCTCCTCGAAGGTAATCAAAGGCATAAAAACCGGCATCATCGCGCTAACGCTGTCTGCCGTCGGTCAACCGCTCCTTGCAGCCGAGCGTCTGTATATCTTTACCGAAAACTACCCTCCCTATAACGCCTCTGAAACCGGAAAAGGCTTTGCCCATAACGAAGAGGACATTACCGGCATTTGCACGGATATGGTGAAAGCCATGCTTTCCCGGGTCGACTACGACTATGTCATGAAGATGCGGGACTGGAGCTACGCCTATAACTGGGTTCAGGACAGGGAAAATCATGGACTTTTCTGCACCGCACGAACCGACGAGCGGGAAGACCAGTTTCAATGGGTGGGACCCCTGGCATCCATCAAGTGGACACTCTTTGCTGCACCGGATTCCGACATCACACTGGATTCCCTGGAAGATGCCAAAGACCTGAGAATCGCTGGCTACAAGGGCGATGTGATGTCCGAGTACCTGGTCGATCAGGGTTTCAACGTAATCATGGGTATTTCCGGGGACGTGAATACCCGTCGTCTCACCCTGGGCCAGGCGGATCTCTGGGTAACCGATGGTCTGGTTGGTCCTCTGGTGGCGGAAGAGGAGCACGGGATTACCGGGCTGAAGCCCGTGCTGGTGTTCCGGGAAACGCCCATGTATCTGGCATTCAGCAACAATACCGATCCGGCGGTGATCGAAGATCTTCAACGGGCTCTGGATCAGGCCCGTGAAGCCGGAGAGATCGCCCGCATTGCGTCCAGCTACGAGTAAGGCTTCCGCTATCAGAGCTCGGATAAGTGGTATTCGCTATGATTGAAAGCCGTGGGTGAGCAAAAAATGATCTACACTCCCGGATAGAGCGTTGCAAATGGCAGGTATGACTATCGCCTGCCCGCTCATCGACCGAACGGGAGGATGGACTATGGAAGATCCGAAGACGGTTATTAAGTATGAGCCGCGCAAGAGTCTGATCATTCTCTTTTTGTCAGCTCTGTACAGCATCATCATCGGAACTGTGGTGCTGATCGGGCTGGGCAGCGGAGACACCCAGATGGCCGAGGGAGCAGGCTGGGTAATGATCGTGTGTGGTGTGGCCAGTCTTGTCTATTACTTTCTGGCCCGCAAACAGACTCCCCCGCTCAAATAGCCCTCAATTCTCAGAACCAGAGCCCGATCTGCGGATCGGGCTCTTTACGTTCGATCATCAGGCCTTTCTGTTCGAGCAGGCCGATGAGCTTCTCGGTGTCTTCAATGTTCAGGAAGCCGCCAATTGATACTTCTGTATCCCGATGGGTCAGTGACAGTTTGGCCGGCGTGAACGGATGCGGCGGTGATTGGATCCGAAGCCGTGCATAGCGGGTGGGGAGCGTCCATTCTGCCTGCTTGCGTTTTCTGCCCTTCTCCAGATGAATGTCGTCACGGCTAATGGAGAGAACCTCCTGCCGCTGGCATGCCCGGGATGTGAGGTAGATGCCGCAGGCAAGCGCGACAAGTTCCAGCCCGGCAAACGGGATGATTACCCAGGCGCCTATGAGCGTGAATCCCGTGGCTATGAGGGCTGAAAGCACGAACAGGGCGGCCCAGATTCTGACATTGCCATGCCAGCTCAGGGAGCGGTTGGGGGTGAGAATTAGCCGGAAGCCGTCCGGATGTGGCAAGCGTTCCACCATGGAATCTGCCTCAGTATTAACGCGCCGCTTGACTTGATGATAGTCAATTATACGGTGAGCGCGACCTGATCAGATCTGGCAGTTGGCCGGCGGAACGGTTTCGAAAACAGAGCGGGCAGCCGCCAATTGATTCTGCAGCGAGGCAATGCGGGTATCGTGATTCGGGTGGGTGGAAAGAAATTCCAGCGGTTGTGCGCCTGAAGCCCGCGCCATATTCTGCCAGAGGCGAACACTCTGGTCCGGTTCGAAGCCGGCTCGGGCCATGATTTCCAGACCCATCAGATCCGCCTCCTCCTCATGGGCACGGCTGAACGGCAGGGTGATGCCCAGTTGGGCACCGATGCCGAGGGCCTGCTGAATCTGGTCCTCTGCAATTTCGCTCTCGGTGAACAGGCCGATCAGCAGCATGCCGGCTTGCAGACCCAGTTCCTGGGTCAGCCGTTCATTGCCATGATCGGCAAGAACGTGAGCAATTTCGTGGCCAACGACCGTGGCCAGTTGCGCCTGATTCTCCGCGATCTCCAGAAGGCCTGAATGCACGCCGATTTTCCCTCCGGGCAGGGCGAAAGCATTGGGCGTGGGGTTTTCGAAGACGGCTACCTCCCAGGATTGGGGCATAGGAGCTTCCGGATACTCCGTCTGGGCGGCGACCACCAGGGCTTCCGTGATGCATTGGACGAGCCGGTTGACATCAGGCCGTGTGATCAAGGCGTTCTGCTGTTTCATCTGCTCGAAATTCTGCTGCCCCATGTCCGCCAGAACAGCGTCGGGAACCAGGGCCAGCCGGTTCCGACCGGTGGGGGATTCCTGACAGCCGGTCAGGAATATGAGTGCTGCAAGACTGAGAATCAGCGCCTTCAATCAGAACTCCGTTGTTACTCGTGAAGAAGGGGGCGGGGCACAGTATCGCCGCTCCGGGCGGCCGACAGTACCATAGGTCACTTCGGCGGACAGCTCTTCGGTACCCACCAGATATTCCAGGTAACGACGCGCAGTTGTTCGGGAGGCGCCGATGGCTGCTCCGACTTCCTCGGCACTCAGGTGGTGACCGCTCGCCATCACCGCCCGGATCTTGTCCAGGGTCAGTCCATCAATCCCCTTGGGCAATCGCTGATCCATACTCTGGACAGTTTCGTTGGACGTTCTTGGCAGCAGGGCGTCTACCTCCTTCTGCGCGACATGATGCAGTGAAGACAAGCGCGCCATGTGCTCACGGTAGCGGTTCACGGCCTCCTGCAAGCGCTCGAATACCAGCGGCTTCAGGATATAGTCGAAAACGCCACCTCGCAAAGCGCTGCGCAGGGTTTCGACCTCCTTGGCGGCGGTAATCAGGATGACATCGCTACCGCTGTCTTCAGCCCTCAGTTCCCGAAGCAGTTCAAGACCATTGCCATCGGGAAAGTAAACGTCAAGCAAAATCAGGTCGGGTGCCAGTATTTCAATCTGGTCCCGGGCATCGGCAAGCGTATGGGCGATGCCGCAGAGCTCAACGTCTTCCAGCCGCTCAACAAAGCGTCGCTGTATTTCGGCTATTTTCCGGTCATCCTCAACAATCAGCAGACGAATGGTGGTCAATGTTCGAACCTCCGCTCGGGCCTCTTCGGTAAGTATAGGGTAAAGCGACTGCCGCCTTCCGGGATGTTATCGACGGTTACCGAGCCGCCCCAATAAACAAGAAACTGTTGCACCAGATGCAGGCCATAGCCGCGGGCTTCCCCTTCCTTGCTGCTGACCCCTTTCTCGAAAATCCGCTGTCGTTCAGACTCCGGGATACCGGGTCCCTGATCCTGGACTTCGAAAATCAGCTCCTGGCCGAGATCGGTCATCGAGAGTTGTACTCGCCCACTTGCACCTGCCTCCAGGCGTGTAGCGTCCAGGGCATTATCGATGAGGTTACCAAGTACGCTGACGAGCTGATCCCGGGGCAGGGCGGCAGGCAAATCTGCCATCTGACTGTCGGGATCGATATCCAGTCTTAATCCCATTTCCCGGGCGCGATTGTATTTTCCGAGCAGGCAACCGGCGATGACCGGGTCAGGCACGGCCTCCAGCAGCAGGTGAATAAGCGCCTGATGGTCACTCACTTCACTGCCAATCAGGTTCAAGGCTTCTTCGGTAGCCCCGATCTGGATAAGCCCGGCAATGGTGTGGAGTTTGTTCGAATATTCGTGGGTCTGGCTGCGCAGGGTATCCGCATATTGCTGAATCCGCGTCAGTTGTCGGCTTACCTGATCCAGTTCATTGCGCAGCCGGAAGCTGGCAACGACGCCAATGATTTCGTCGCCCTGCCGCACGGGCAATCGGTTAACTACCATCTGGCGTCCACGCAGCCAGATCTCCCGGTCGAAATCGGGGTGGCCGGATTCCAGTACCGACATCAGGCTGCTTTCCGGCAGAACCTCCAGAATCGGGCGGCCGGCAAGAGGATTGTTGGTTGGCAAATCCAGTGTTTCATAGGCTGCACGGTTTGCTGTGGTGATGATGCCGTCCCGGTTAACGGCAATGATTCCCTCCCGCACGGACTGGAGGGTTGCCTCCCGTTCCCGGAACAGCCGGGCGATTTCCTCCGGCTCCAGCCCGAAGATGGCTTCCTTGAATCGGCCGGCGATGACAATGGCTGACAGGATAGTGACCAACAGCATCAGCCCTACCACGCCATAGAGGACAAAGTTGTATCGCTGAATCGTGGTTTCGACCTGCTCAAGGCTGTATCCGACCGAGACGATACCTACGATCTCACCGGTTTCCGGAACGGTGATGGGGGCTTTGCCTCGCATGGATTCGCCGAGGCTGCCCCTGGCAAGGGCGACATAGGCATTGCCTTCCACAAGGGCCTTGCGGCCAAAATCGCCATCATCATCACCCATTGAGTGGCCAATGCGGGTGGGGTCGGGGTGGGCCAGACGTACAGCGTTGTGATCGCCAATCACGATGAACAAAGCCTCGTTGGTATCGGTCAATCGTGTGGCAAGTCGGTTCAGGCCCTCTACGTCACGGGCGCGAACGCCATCAATCACGGCGGGAGTGGCGGCTACGGTTTTTGCCACCATCAGCGCCCGCTGGCCGATCTCGTCGTACAGGGAATCGCTCAGGTAATAGCCGGCAAAGCCACCGATGAGCATGGTCTGAAGCGCGCCCAGCAGACCCAGCGTGAGGATCATTCGGGTTTTGAGTTTGGTTTTTCGTAGCACGGATCGTTCATGGCTTGTTGTCGTTTGGTTCTCAGGGTACTGCATGATCGCCCGGGTTGCCCGTGATCAATATGAACAAAATGCCCGTTAAGCCCTTTAAAGGCGTTACTTGCAGAAGCTTCCGGATCTCGGCTTTCACCTATTAACCTGCCCGCAATTGCTCCTCTGGCCTGCCACAGCCAGGGACCCGGCCAACGCGGTCCTGCCTCAGGAGTGATCACAAAAACAAGTTGATGAGGTGACAATCATGTTTATCAAACGAACCCTGTCTTTCGTGGCGGCTGCGGCCGTCTCCATGTCTGCCATGGCCTGGCAGCCCTCCGGGAAAGTGGAATGTCTTGCCCCTGCCGATCCCGGCGGCGGTTGGGATTTCACCTGCCGCAGTGTCGGTAACGTGTTGCAGGATCTTGCCCTTGTGGATGGCAGTGTGCAGACCGTCAACATGGCGGGCGCCGGTGGCGGCGTCGCCTATGCGCACACGGTGAGCAAGCGGGCCGACGATAATAAGCTGCTCGTTGCCGCGTCTACTGCCACCACCACCCGCCTCGCCCAGGGGCAGTTCCCCGGTATGAACGCCGATATGGTGACCTGGGTCGGTGCGCTCGGTGCCGATTACGGCATCATTGCCGTTGGCAAGGACTCCGAGTACCAGTCCCTCAATGCCCTGATGGATGCCGTAAAGGCCAACCCGAAGTCTGTGAAGTTCGCCGGTGGCAGCGCACGTGGCGGCTGGGACCATCTCAAGGTGCTGATTGCTGCCAAGGCAGCGGGTGCCGACAAGCTCCCCTCGATACCCTACCTCTCCTACAACAACGGCGGCGAGGCTATGAGTCAGGTTGTTGGTGGACAGGTGGACGCGTTCACCGGAGATATTTCGGAAGCCACCGGCTTTCTTGAGTCTGGTGACCTGAGGGTGGTAGCAGTGCTCTCCGAGGAACGTCTGCCCGGAAAATTCAGCGACCTTCCAACAGCTAAGGAGCAGGGCATAGATGCGGTTGGTCCTAACTGGCGTGGCTTCTATATGCCAAAAGGCGCCAGCGAGGAAGCCAAGTCCTACTGGGTTGAGGCTGTCGATACTCTCTACGCCAGTGAGGAGTGGAAAAAGGTTATGAAGAGCAATGGCCTGATTCCGTTCCACCCGCCGGCTAGCAAGTTCGACGAGTTTGTTCGCAACCAGGTGCAGGACATTGAGAACCTCTCACGTGAAATAGGGCTCCTCAAATGACCAGTCTCGGTGATCGTATTCTCGGTCTGGGTCTGCTCGTTCTCGCCGTTGCCTATGGCTGGGCCGCCCAGCAGTGGCCCGAGCCATTCGGTGGTGCCGAGACCGTGGGCCCGGAAACCTTTCCCACCATGCTCGCGGTTGTTCTGGTGGCAGGTAGCCTCTACCTCATGATCAAGCCAGATCCGGATGCCCAGTGGCCGATGGGCAAATCCGCCTTCGAACTTATGGTTTCGCTGGTGGTTCTTGTGGTCTACACGCTGCTGCTGGAGCCTCTCGGCTTTGTCATTGCCACCACCCTAGCTGTGGGCACCCTCAGTTGGCGCATGGGCGCGGCGCCAAAACCGGCGTTCCTTACCGGTCTGCTGAGCGCTGTGGTGGTCTTCGTGCTGTTCAATTACGGATTGTCCCTGAGTCTCCCGGCCGGCTTGCTGGAGGTGCACTGATGGAAACGCTTGGCTTCTTGATGGAGGGGTTTGCCGTTGCGTTGACCCCTTACAACCTGATGTTTGCGCTATTCGGTGCGTTCGTAGGCACCTTGATCGGGTGTCTGCCCGGTCTGGGGCCTGCGAATGGTGTCGCCATTCTTATTCCCCTGGCTTTCACCCTTGGCCTGCCGCCGGAAACCGCGATGATCCTGCTGACAGCAGTGTACGCTGGTGCCATGTATGGTGGTCGGATTTCCTCGATCCTGCTGAACATTCCGGGTGATGAACCGGCGATGATGACCTGTCTGGACGGCTATCCCATGGCTCAGAAGGGCCGGGCAGCCGACGCCCTGGCAGTTTCCGCAATTGCCTCCTTCGCTGGCGGTCTGATTGGCACTATCGGTTTGATCATGCTGGCTCCGGTGCTGGCCAGGTTTGCCCTTACCTTTGGACCCGCCGAGTACTTCGCCCTGTTCCTGCTGGCCTTTGCCACGCTGGGTGGAATCACCGGCAAGAACCCGGTGAAAACCGTGGTCGCCGCCACTCTGGGGATCATGATCTCCACCGTGGGCATCGACATCTCGACCGGAACCCAGCGTTATACCTTCGGTGTTCTGGAGTTGTATGAGGGTATCGACTTCATCCTGGCCATTGTTGGGCTGTTCGCCATCTCCGAGCTGCTGTTTTTTGTGGAATCCCGTATGGGCCGCGGCCGCGACAAGATGAACGTGGGCAAACTGACTCTGACCATGAAAGAGTTGGTGATGACCATTCCGACCCAACTGCGTGGGGGTGTGCTTGGTTTTATCTCTGGCGTTCTGCCTGGAGCCGGGGCCTCGTTGGGGAGCTTTATCAGCTACACCCTGGAGAAACAGGTAGTTGGCAGGAAAGGCAAATTCGGAGAGGGCGACATCCGGGGTGTTGTTGCGCCGGAAGCCGGTAACAACGGCGCATCTTCTGGTGCCCTCGTTCCGATGCTGACCCTGGGGGTTCCCGGAAGCGGTACCACGGCGGTTCTCCTGGCCATGCTGATTTCCCTGAATATCACGCCGGGACCGCTGATGTTCACCCAGAACGCGGACATCGTCTGGGGCGTGATCGCCGCCCTGTTGATCGGTAACGTCCTGCTTCTGGTGCTGAACATTCCGCTGGTGGGCTTTTTCGTGAAGCTGCTGTCGGTGCCGCCGATGTATCTGCTGCCGATCGTTACCATGGTGGCGTTCGTTGGCATCTATTCGATCAGCCACAGCACTTTCGATCTGTACTTCATGGTGGCTTTCGGCGTCGCCGGCTACTTCCTGCGCAAGCTGGAAATACCGTTGGTGCCGATCATCCTTGGCCTGCTCTTGGGGCCGGAGATGGAAAAGAACCTTGGCCATGCCCTGGTGCTCTCGGATGGGGACTGGAGCGTGCTCTGGGCCAGCCCGCTCGCAATGGGACTCTGGATCGTTGCAGGCCTGGGGCTGATTCTTCCCTACCTGGTAGGTCCCCTGCTGCGTCGGCGAATGAACGCTGCCATGAAAGAAAACCCGGTCAGCGATTAGGTTTGCCGCGACTGAGTCAACCTGACGATCTGTTGTCAGTCTTTGCACCGGGCCAGGCCCGGTGCCTTTTTATAGGCCATCGAAAAAGTCGTGAATCATCCCCCAGGGTGACAGACCTCCTCCAACTGTCTTTGGTAGGATGACAACAGAGAAATTCGGGGAAGGTTTTTTTATGAGGGTAATGTTGCTGGGTGCCACCGGTTTGACCGGTGGCAAGGTGCTGCAGGGTTTGCTGGGCAGGGATGAAGTTTCGCAGGTGGTGGCGCTGGTGCGGCACAAATTGCCAACTCTGCATGACAAGCTGGACCAGCATGAGGTCGATTTCGACAAACTGGAGAATCACGCAGAGCTGTTCGATGTGGATGTGATTATCTGCTGCCTGGGCAGCACCATCAAAAAAGCGGGCTCACAAGACCAGTTCCGGAAGGTGGATCTGGGGTACCCTCTGAAAGCGGGAGAACTCGGTCGCTCCCAGGGTGTGCGGGCGTTTATCCTGATGTCCGCCATTGGTGCCTCATCCTCGTCGACCATTTTCTATAACCGGGTAAAGGGCGAGCTCGAGGACGCTCTGAGAGGTCTCAGCTATCCCTATCTCTCCATCTATCACCCGAGCCTGTTGTTGGGCGACCGAAAAGAACAGCGCACCGCCGAGGCCCTGGGCATAAAAGCGATGCCTATGGTCAACCGACTGCTGATTGGTCCCCTGGACAAGTACCGCGGTATCGAGGCGCAGACGGTAGCCGATGCCATGGTCAATGAGGCCTGCAGCCTGGCCTCAGAACCGGCTGCCGAGCAGGTGGTTCAGACTCGCGAGTACGATGAGATTGTCCAGTTGGCGGGTTGAGCCGGTTATTTGCCGTTCAGAATGCCGAGTACCAGGCGGCCGGCCAGGCCAAGCAGAATGGCGCCAAAGATACGCTCGAACCACACGGCCTTCTGCCTGAGCAGGGTAAGCCATTTCGGGTTGGAGAACAGCCAGGCAACAATCAGGTACCAGCTGGTATCAATGACAAGGGCGGTTGCGGCGTAGCCGAACTTGGCCATCAGGCTGGTGTCGGTGCCCACGACCTGGCTGAAAAGCGCCAGAAAGAAGACGGCGATTTTCGGGTTGAAGAAGGCAATCAGAAAGCCGTCGCGGGCGGCACTCTTGGTGGTAGGCGGCTCGGGCAGTTCGTCATCCGGCTGCCGTTTTGCCATCAGCCCTTTCATTCCCAGCCAGGCGAGATACAGGGCGCCGCCCCACTGCAGGATTGAAAACGCCGTTGGCGAGGCGGTGATGATGGCGGCCAGCCCGAGAATGCTAAGGAAGGCATAGATGCCGACACCGATGCCGTGGGAAAGGGCGGTAATGACGCCGTTGCGTCGACCGCCGGTAAGCGTCTGTTTGAGGACCAGGGCCAATGACGGGCCCGGTGACATGGCGCCCAGAACGCAGATGGTGACAACGGCCAACCAGGTGGCAAGCGTCATGATGAGTCAATCCTTTGCAAATGAAACAGGCTGCCAAGTCTAGCAGCCTGATCACCGTCAAAAACCTGGAAACTGCAACCAGTTCAATACTCACTCACCGGCCAGAATCCAGCGGGCGGCCTTTTCCGCAATCATCAGGGTTGGGGAGTTAGTGTTGCCGCTGGTGATGGTGGGCATGACCCCGGCATCCACCACGCGCAGTCCGGCCACGCCCCGGACCCGAAGGTGCGGGTCGACTACTGCCTGGTCATCATCGGCCCGCCCCATGCGGGTTGTTCCCACCGGGTGAAAGATCGTAGTGCCAATATCTCCGGCAAGCTTGGCCAGTTCCTCGTCGGTCTGGTACTCAAGGCCTGGTTTGAATTCCTCGGGCTGGTACTGCTGGAAAGCCGGTTGTTCGGCAATACGGCGCGTCACCCTCAGAGAGTCGGCAGCCACTTTTCGGTCTTCCGGCGTACTCAGGTAATTCGGCGAAATGGCCGGCGCCTGCTTTGGATCGTTACTGCGGATGCGCACGGTGCCCCGGCTGGTGGGGTTCAGGTTGCAAACGCTGGCGGTGATGGCCGGGAAATTGTGAAGTGGTTGGCCGAATGCGTCCAGGCTCAGGGGCTGAACGTGGTATTCGATGTTGGCGTGTTTGTACTCCTCGGAGCTGCGGGTGAACAGGCACAGCTGTGACGGCGCCATGCTCATGGGGCCGGAACGGGTGAGGAGATACTCCAGACCGATACGGGCCTTTCCGATCAGGGAGTTGGCCATGGTGTTCAGGGTTGTGGCGCCTTTTACCTTGTACACGGACCGGATCTGCAAGTGATCCTGGAGGTTCTCCCCAACGCCAGGAAGGTCGGCAACCACATCAATTCCGTGCTCGTTCAGAAGGTCGGCAGGGCCAATGCCGGAAAGCTGGAGCAGCTGAGGTGAGCCAATGGCGCCCGCGGACAGGATGACCTCTCGTTTTGCCCGGGCGATGACGTCATCGCCGCCAGAGCGCTCGACCCGGACGCCGACACAGCGGGGCCCTGAGCCGGAGTTCTCTGTTTCCAGGCCCAGCACCTGGGTTGAGTGCCACAGGGTCAGGTTGGGTCGCTTTTCGGCGTCCCTGAGGAATGCTTTGGATGTGTTCCAGCGCCAGCCGGAGCGCTGGTTTACTTCAAAGTAGTCCACGCCCTCGTTGTCGCCGCGGTTGAAATCCCGCGTACGGGGTATGCCAGCCTCAACGCAGGCGGTAGCGAAGTCCTCCAGCACTTTCCACTTCAGGCGCTGGTGCTCCACACGCCATTCGCCTCCGTGGCCGTGGTACTTGTGATGCTCCGGGTCGGCATCGCCGCCATCATCAAGGCGATAATGGTCCTCGTGGCGCATGAAATCGGGAAGGCAGTTGTCCCAGTTCCAGGCGTCCTCGCCGGTTATCTCGGCCCATTGGTTGTAATCCCGGGCCTGGCCGCGAATGTAAAGCATCCCGTTTATGCTGGAACACCCCCCGAGCGTCTTGCCCCGCGGGTAAATCAGGGAACGGCCATTCAGGCCGGGGTCCGGCTCGGTGCGGAAGCGCCAATCTGTGCGTGGGTTGTCGATGCAGTACAGATAGCCGACCGGGATGTGAATCCAGTGGTAGTTATCCCGCCCGCCTGCCTCAATGAGCAATACCCGATTATCGGGATTCGCGCTCAGGCGATTGGCGAGCAGGCAGCCGGCTGAACCGGCGCCTACCACGATATAGTCGAATTCCTGCTGTCCCGTCGCGTTATTGTTGTCGGGCATGGCGCTCTCTCCGCAGCTGCGTCTGTCGTTATTTGGCTGTTGGCATCACAAATTCGGCGCCGGCATCAATGGAATCAGACCAGCGCTGCATGATGGATTTCTGGCGCGTGTAGAACTTTACGCCCTCTTCGCCGTAGGCGTGGGTATCGCCGAACATGGAGCGCTTCCAGCCACCAAAGCCATGCCATGCCATGGGTACCGGGATGGGTACGTTGATTCCGACCATGCCGACCTGGATCCTGCGGCCAAATTCCCGAGCCACGCTGCCGCTCTCGGTAAAGCAGCTTACGCCGTTACCAAATTCATGATCATTGATCAGGCGGATGGCGGTGGCGATATCCGGTACCCGGACACAGGCCAGAACCGGGCCAAAAATTTCTTCCTTGTAAATCGTCATGTCGGGCGTGACATGATCAAACAGTGAACCGCCCATCCAGAAGCCATCGGCACAGCCCTCGCCCGTGTTCGACGCATCGAACTCACGGCCATCAACCACCAGTTCAGCGCCTTCGGCCACTCCCTTGTCAATGTAGCCGGTAATGCGCTGGTGTGCGGCGGCAGTCACAATCGGGCCCATCTCGGCATCAAGCTGTTCGCCGTTTTTCACTTTCAGGGCGCGGGCTCTTTCGGCAAGCCGGGGCATAATCTTGTCGGCAACATCGCCAACAAGCACGGCCACACTGATGGCCATGCAGCGTTCGCCGGCACTGCCGTACGCGGCACCAATCAGGGCATCAACGGCTTTGTCCAGATCGGCATCCGGCATGACGACCATATGGTTCTTGGCGCCGCCAAGGGCCTGAATGCGCTTGCCGTGTTTTGCGCCTTTCTCGTAGAGCAGGTTAGCAATGGGTGTAGAGCCGACAAAACTCAGGGCCTGAACATCCGGGTGCTCGATCAGGGCGTTCACAGCCTCTTTGTCACCCTGGACCACATTGAATACGCCATCGGGCAGGCCAGCCTGTTTCAGCAGGTCGGCAATCATCAGGGACGCGCTAGGGTCCAGCGGGCTGGGTTTCAAAACGAAGGTGTTCCCTGCGGCGATCGCTACCGGAAACATCCACATGGGCACCATGGCCGGGAAGTTGAAGGGGGTTACGCCGGCGACCACGCCCAGGGGCTGGCGGGTGGTCCAGTTGTCGATTCCGGTGCTGACCTGCTCGGTGTAATCGCCCTTCAGAAGCTGGGGAATACCACAGGCAAACTCGACAATGTCGATGCCCCGGGCCACTTCGCCCTGGGCGTCTGTGAACACCTTGCCGTGTTCCGCGGTGATGGCGCGGGCCAGATCATCCTTGTGCGTGTTCAACAGCTCCAGAAACTTGAACATGACCCGTGCCCGGCGGATGGGCGGGGTGTCGGCCCAGGCGGGGAAGGCTGCATCGGCAGCAGCGACAGCAGCGTTCACATCCTCGCGGTTGGCCAGGGCCACCCGTCCGGTTACCCGGCCGGTAGCCGGGTTGAATACCTCCTGGGAGTGGCTGGATGTGCCGGGAGATATTTGGCCATTAATATAATGCTGGATGGTTGCTTCGGTCATGGATGCCTCTGTCTGTTCGTGCCCAGCCTCTAAAATGGGACAGAATGTTTGATTCTGCGGGCTAAAATGAGCGTTGATTAATATCTGACCATATAGGTTAGGGGTGGCTATTGGGTAAAGCAATTGAGATTTTTAAAAGCACAATATAAGTTAATCTTATATCGTGTCCTGTAAGCGAGGTCTTCTATGCATCCCCTTCAGAGCCTTCGGGCATTCGTTACCGTGGCGCGGGAGGGTAGCGTTTCCCGTGCAGCAATTCGCCTTCACCTGACCCAGCCCGCCGTTAGCCTGAAGCTTAAGCAATTACAGGATGAGTTAGGGCTGAAACTGTTTCTACGCAAACCCCAGGGGCTGGTCCTGACACCGGATGGCCAGGCTCTGCTCCCGCCGGCAGAGAAAGCGCTGGCAGCCGTGGCCGCCTTTGAGCAGAGCGCCCGGGCAATGCACAGCACGCTGCGAGGGCGATTGCGCATCGGTACCATTGTGGATCCAGAATTCATCCGTCTCGGTGCGTTTCTGCGCCGGTTGGTCGAACGGGCGCCTCAACTGGAGACCGAACTAAGGCAGGGCATGAGCGGCAGCGTATTGGAGCAGGTACGGGATGGCCGGCTCGACGTCGGCTTTTTTCTGGCTCCGCCGGGTGTTGGGCCGGGGTCACTGGCACCCGATGTGACTCATCGTGAGCTGACCCGGTTCAACTATTATGTTGTTGCCCCCGCGGGCTGGGGGCCGAGAATTCGGTCTGTGCAATGGTCTGATCTGGCCACCATGCCCTGGATTGTGACGCCCGAGGACTCCGTTCATCACCGGCTACTCAAAGGCACTCTGGATCCCATGGGCTTAATGCCCCGTGGCGTGGCTCAGGTCGATCAGGAGGCCTGCATGCTGGACCTGGTTCGGGCCGGAGTGGGCCTCAGCCTCGCGAGGGATGCGCTGGCCATGGCTGAGCGCCAGGAAACCGGTCTGGAAATTGTCGATGGGGTACAGTTGCCTTGCGCACTCAGTTTTATATGGCACCGGGACCGGCAGGACGAGCCGCTGATAGCCGAGGCGCTGGAAGCCCTTGCGGGCGTCTGGGCTGTTAGCCCAGCGTAGCATCCAGGAACATCATCACAGCGAACCCGCCCATCAGGCAGAAGGTCGACATGATCTTCCATTGCCGGTGGTGAGTTTCCGGGATGATTTCGTTACTGATGATGAACAGCATGGCGCCCGCTGCGAAGCCCAGAGTCCAGGGCATCAGCGGTTCGGCCAGCCATACCAGGGTGGCACCGAAGAGGCCGCCCAAGGGTTCGGCGAGGCCGGTCATCAGGGCAATGCCGAAGGCTTTGGTGCGGGAATAGTCAATGGCAAGCAGTGAAAACGCCACGGCCAGTCCCTCCGGGATGTTCTGAAGGCCGATGCCGGTGGCCAGCACATAGCCATTGTTCACATCACCGCCGGCAAAACCGACGCCAACGGCCATGCCTTCCGGGAAGTTGTGAAGGGTGATGGCAACGATGAAGAGCCAGATGCCGCGAATATAAGAGGCGTCCGGTCCTTCCCGGCCAAGCTCGAAGTGCTGGTGTGGCAGTCTCTGGTGAACGAAATAGAGCGCGGCAGCTCCAGATAGCAGACCGAAAATGACGATCAGGGCGGAAGTCCAGGTTTCGCCGGTAATCTGCTCCCCATACTCCAGTCCCGGCAACAACAATGAAAAAAATGAAGCCGCGAGCATGACACCCGCGGCCGACGCGAGCATTCCGTCCTGCAGTTTATGGGTCAGGGTGCGAACAAGGAACACGCCCAGAGCGCCGACGCCGCTGGCGAGGCCAGCCAACAGACTGGCCATGGTTCCCAGCCAGACAATACTGATGTCAGAGGTCATTCAGTCTCCCTTTCGCTTGTGATGTCAGCATAGCAGTTCAAAGTAGCTACGCAGGAGGAACCCAGCTGGGTTCCTCCTGCAACATCGATAGCGAGGGAGAGACGATCAGGCGGCGTTTTGCTTGCGCCAGGCCAGTTCGTTGGTAATCGTGGCCTTCGGTTGCAGCATCGCGAAATCGATGTCTGCTATCTCTTTGCCGTCTTTGAGTCGCTGCACGAAGTCGGGGTTTGCGAGCGCTTTCTTGCCGACCGCAAGCAGGGTATGGGGGAACTGGTTGGCAACGTCCTGGCAATTGGTTTCATCAATGCTGCCGTTGAGGATCAGGTTGATGCCTTCAACGCTGGCCGCCACGCTAGCCAGACTTTCGTTTCCTTCCACAAAGTGCTTCCGGTTCACGTCACCGTCGGTGGTGTGAACGAAGTCGGCACCGGCATCACGCACGGCCTCCACAATTTGGCGGAACCCTGCTGCACCCTCGGGCAACTGGTAGTCGGGGTCGGTTACGGTGCCCTGGGACAGTCGAATGCCGACGGTAAAGTTCTCGCCAACAGCCTCCCTTACTGCGCGGACGACTTCCACCACCAGGCGAAGCCGGTTTTCCAGATCTCCGCCGTACTCATCCTCGCGGCGATTGAAATACGTGCTCAGGAACTGATTCAACAGGTAGCCATTGGCACCGTGAATCTCAATACCGTCAAACCCGGCGGCCTTCGCATTGGCGGCGGATTGTGCGAAACCATCAACAGCCGCCTGAATGTCGGCCTTGGTCATGGCCGCAGGGGTTTGCCATTCCGTCTGGTCACCGTAAAACCCAAGCGGTGCGCCTTTGGGTGTGACTTCACTGGGGCCCTGGGGCTGTTCGGTGAAACGGTTTGCCTGGAACTGCGCGCCGGCGTGCATGAGCTGAACAATGATTTTGCTGCCTGCGGCGTGAACCCGATCGACAATGGCTTTCCAGCCATCGATCTGTTCCTGGTTTATGATGCCGGGTTGGTTGGCATAGCCCTGACTTGCCTTATCGTCGGTGTAGGTGCCTTCAGTGATCACCAGTCCGAAGCCGCCTTTTGCATAGCCTTCGTAGTGATCGGCCATCAGGGCATTAGGAGTGCCGTCTGGCTCTGCGCTGGTCCGCGTCATCGGTGCCAGGGCGAATCGGTTAGGTACCTCAATGGTGTTGAACTTTATGGATTGCATCACGTCGCTCATAGATACCCTCACATATCAGTGAATTGATGGGCACCTACTATCGGGCCGCGCCACGGACTCTTAAAGCGAAGAATATCGACACAGCCTGTCAATATTTTTGAACGATTATTCTGAGGGAGCGGATTTTTTGTCCGAATGCCCAAGCGAGCGGTCCGGCGCAATCTGATCCCGAACCAGCTGTTTGAGTCTGGTAATTTCCGGGAAGCCACCGTCCTCCTTGCGAGACCAGATGCGCTTGTCATTGATCCATACCTCGAAAACCCCGCCAGTGCCGGGATGCAGGCTGAGCTCATTGATTTCACTTTCGAAGGTTGTCAGCAGCTCCTGTGCCATCCAGGCCGAGCGCAAAAGCCAGCGGCAACCCGTGCAGTAATGGATATCAATTTTGTTGGTCATGATGATGCGTGTAACTCCTTTCTCTTCTCGCTGCCCAGTTGCAGCTTGAGACGTTGAAAAAGCTGATCCTGAAATTCCCGGGATAGGGGGTAAAGATGCCCGAGCCCGGGCATTGTGCTCAGTTCCCCGGCAGGTAGGTTTTTGGTGAGATGGAGAGCATAGTCCATGGGTACGAAAGGATCCTCTTCGCCCTGGTAGATGAGTACCGGGGTCCGGACATCACGAAGGCTGAATCCCCAGTTTCCAAGCTCTGTCAGCAAATCGGTGGTAATGGCTCGTCCACCACTGTTAAGACACATGAGCTGATCTCTCCGGAATTCTCCCTCGTTAATTAACGCCTGCAAGAGCTTGCGATCACGTCTGCTGGTCATTTCCTCGGCACCTTTGAGATACAGCCCCGGGTGACGCCTGGACAGCCAGACCATCAAGGTGACAGCCAGTCGGGTCAGTCGGGGGCTGAGCCGGACCAGCTGCGGGCCTGGCCATCGTGTGGCCTGAAGCAGTCCGCCGGAGCCCGGATATTCAGCAAAATGTGTGAGACCGGAAAGGCAGACACCGAGATCAACCCTACCCGGCAGTCTGTAACAGCAAGCCAGGGTCCGCGAACCGCCGCTGGACCAGCCGATATGACAGAAGTGGGCAAGCTCCAGTGAATCGGCAAGCTGTTCGATATCGTCCGGGTAATCGAGAAGTTTGCGCCCGGGTTGGAAATCTGAGTTGCCGATACCGGGACGGTCCGGGCTCAGGATGCGAAATCCGTGCTCCCGGGCTTTGTCGTGAAAGAAGCGGCCCTCGAGACGGCTGCCCGGCATGCCGTGACCAAAGACAATCGGGTAGCCAAGAGGGTCGCCAAGGTCTGTGTAGGCCAAAATCCTGCCATCTCTGAGCGTCAGAACCCGATCCCACTGGCCAGCGGCGTTAGTCCGTTTCATGTGTTGGATAGACCGAGCGGGACAGGGTAGGGGCGCAGCCGACGACGCCTCGGGCCTGTTTGTGGGCGTGAAGATACCAACGCTGGCCGGGTTCTGCGAATGTGGTTTCGCTCACGGAGAAGTCCGAATTTTCCATGGTTGCCGGAATTGGCGAGCCGTCGGCGTGGCGATATACACAGCTCACGCCGATGGTCAGCGCTGTGGCTACCGGTAGCTCAACAAAGCCATCCTCTCTTACATCCGGCTCTTCGCCATTGATAGCAATGATCTTGAGACAGGGGCCGTAATGCACCTTCTCGAGATCATCCAGGTATTCGTTGAGACAATGACTGGCGCTGACGAAGACAGTGTCGGCCTCAATCCCGTCCTGGCCGGCGGGCAGCGACTGACAGCCCTGGAGTATCAGTATCCCGAAAACCACGAGCAGAATCTGTTTCATGATTTCTCCTCAACTGATGGGTGTATCCTGTTTCAGAGCTTCGCCCGTTCCGGATTCGAGACGGATACCGGTGTAGTGTAGCGCGTATCCCCCTCGGCGGTTTTCCGGAGCTGGTCGATCAGGCGGGCGTCGCGGTTGTACAAATCATTGCGGAACTGCAGTTGTCCCTCGTTATCCACCCACGACGTCCAGTACTGGATATGCACAGGCACGGGTTTCGGGAGCACGACCGTCTCCGGTTCTGCCCCGGAAACCACCCGGTCAATCTTTTCCCTGGACCAGCCGGGCGCCGATGCCAGAAGCCGCTCTGCGAGATCGAACGGTTGCTCCACCCGGATACAGCCAGAACTGAACGATCGCTCGGCCCGGGAAAACAGCCCGCGACCCGGCGTATCGTGCAGGTAAACATCGTACTGATTCGGAAACATGAACTTAACCTGCCCCAGGGCATTCTGGGGGCCGGGTTCCTGCACCAATTGGTACGGGAAGTTATTCCGGCTCAGTGATGACCAGTCAATGTCCAGAGGATCCAGCTTTTCCCGGTCAGCGCCCCAGCCCCGGTAAACGCTGATATTGAGTCGGGAGAGATAGTCCGGATCCCGGACTATCTGTGGCAACTGATCCTGAATCATCACTGTGCGCGGTACGGTCCAGGTGGGATTGAATACCAGATACCGGATGCGGTCGCTGAACACCGGGGTTTGACGGAAGGGCTGGCCCACGATCACCCGTTTGCGCAGCACTTCTTCCCCGTTTTCGACCATCTTCATCTCAAATCCGGCGATATTGACCAGTACATAAGTGTCGCCCAGGGTTTCCGGCAGCCAGCGCCAACGTTCGAGCGTGGCGTCAATCTGGCGCAGTCGTTCCACCGGCATCAGGTTAAGGGCCGTTACGGTGTCCCGCCCGATAAGACCATCGGATTCAAGACCATGTCGGGCCTGGAAACCCATCACCGCGGCTTCAAGTTCCGCATCGTAGACAAGAGGATCCGTACCGGTTTCAGTTTCCTGCGCAAGCTCTCCCAACAGAGAGAGTCTGCGGCGAATTTCACTCAGCCGCTCATCGCTGTCGCCGGGGCGAATGGTCGGGCGAGAGGCCAGAGGCAGCCAGGGCTGGCCCAGTAATCTGGTCAGGTCCTGTCGTGCAGTCATCAACTTTCGGTAGGCGGGATCGGATGGCCGCAACGAATCCAGTGTGCCGGTGATGTCCGAGCGCTCCAACGCATCCCGCAGAACGGATTCCATCTGGCGTTGGCGCCGATTGGCCGTCCACTCTGCGTGGACCGTTTGTGGGTTGACCTTGCCGACCAGCATGTGTGAGCTGAACATCAGAAAGGCGTCGGAGAAAAGCAGATCCAGATCGGCCCTCAGGTCCTCAGAGAAATCGCTCATGGGTCTGAGCGTCAGCCCCGAAAGAATATCCGCGTGATAGTCAGCCGGGTTCAGGCCGTCATCGCTGGCTTGTTCAACCGAATCAATCAATTGCCGGCGAAGCTCGGCTGATTGCCATACTCGCTGGTATCCGTTGGCGCCATAAAAGGCAGACAGTGCCTGATGGGCCATTAACCTGTTTCCGAGCACCTGCACCGGGAAACCGGCCTCCATGGCTTCAATCCTGGAGACAATGGCTTCGTCTGCGGCCAGGCAGCTGGGTTGCCAGAGGGTGGCAAACAGGGCAAACAAGGTCGGGGCGAGGTAACAACGTCTGATTCCATGCATGGATGTTCTCCACCTCATCCTTGAGAGGCATTAAATTGCGGTGGTCGGAGGGACGATACTTTGATGCTACCACAGTGGCATTTGTTCCCCACCTGGTCGCCGGAAAAGATCCTTCCGCAGCGGTTCCTCTTCATGGAGGTTGAGCCCAAGCCGTCGTGCCTTTTTGGTGAAGCGTTGGCGAATCAGATCCGGGTAGGGGCCCGTGCCGGTCATCCTGCGGCCGAAGGTGGCGTCGTAACTCTTGCCGCCTCGCAGGTCGCGCATCCGGTTCATCACATGCTCTGCCCTTTGCGGAAAATGCCGGTGCAGCCAGTCCTGGAACAGTTCGTCCAGTTCGTGGGGCAATCGGAGCATAATCCAGCTGGCGCGGGTAGCGCCCGCGTCCGCAGCGGCTTCGAGAATGGACTCGATTTCGTGATCGTTGATGAAGGGGATCACCGGTCCAAGGATAATCCCGGTTGGAATGCCGGCCGCCGAGAGCTGCCTGATCATCTTCAGGCGAGTGGCCGGAGCGGCTGTCCTTGGCTCCATGCGTCGTTTCAGATCGTTGCTGAGACTGGTGAGGCTGATACGCACAGAACAGAGCCCCTCGGAGGCCATATTGGCGAGAAGATCAAGGTCCCTGAGAATGAGAGCACCCTTGGTAATGATCGATACCGGGTGGCGGTACTCGGCAAGAACTTCCAGCACCTGGCGGGTGATTTTCTGATCCCGTTCAAGGGGCTGGTAGGCATCGGTATTGACGCCCAGGGCAATCGGCGAAACCCGGTAGCCGGGCCTGTCCAATTCTTCTCGCAGCTGCGCGGCAGCGTTCGGCTTGGCGATCAGCCGGGTCTCGAAATCCAGCCCTGGTGACATGTCCCAGTACGCATGGGTAGGGCGGGCAAAGCAGTAAATACACGCGTGCTCGCAGCCGCGATAGGGGTTTATGGACTGATCAAAAGGCACATCCGGGGAGGAATTGCGGCTGATGATGGATCTTGCGGTTTCCTGAATGACTTCAGTGGCCAGGGTATCGGGATTGAGGTCGTCCTCGGGATCGTTATACCAGTCGGGGTCGACCTCTCGGTCAGTAACAATGGGCTGGAAACGGTTGTGGGGATTCAGGGCGGTGGCGCGAGTTTTCATGGGCATACCCGATACTGTTTAAATGTACAGTATCGGGTATGCTAACCTCTGTAAACCGCCCGCGCAACCGCTGTTTCAGCGAGTCAGAGCCGAAAGCCCTGGGAGGCCTGGGTCAAGGCCGTTACCTGGGACGACAGTCGCTCGATGTGGGCGTTGAGCTTTTGGCGGATATCCGCGGTTTCTCGGGTGTGGCCGTGAATCTGCTCAACTTTCTGGGCGATTTCCTCGGTGGTGGTTGATATCCCCTCAACCGACGACACCACCTGGTTCATATCCCCCGCCAGTTGTTGGATGGAGCTGGTGATCTGTTCGATCGAATGAGCCGCCTCTTTTGAACTTTCCTCACCCTCGCCGGCGGACTTGAGGCCCTCTTTCATTAGTCCGGAAATCGCCTGGGTTTCACGGTTCAGTGACTCCACGATGTCGGCGATGCCATTAGTGGCAGACACGGTTTTTTCTGCCAGGGATCGAACTTCGTCTGCCACAACAGAAAAGCCTCGTCCGGCCTCGCCGGCTCTTGCGGCCTCGATAGCGGCATTGAGAGCCAGCAGGTTGGTTTGCTCAGCGAGACCGTTAATGACGCCGACGATGGAATTGACCTTCTCTCCGGTTTTGCTCAGCTGGCTTACCTGATCGTGGGTTTTCTGAATCCGCTCGGCAAGTTCGGTCATGGTTTTGGCGCTGCGCCTGACCACCTCGGCACCGGAATGGGCGGCCCCATTGGCACTCTGAACGGCGTCATTGACCGATTGGGTGTACTGGGCAATATCCACTGCGGTGTGGGAGATCTCCTGAACCGCCGTCGCCGTTTGCTCGGTCTCATCTTCGACCTGTTCGCCGTTTTTTCCCATCTGATCGATCAGTGCGTTCAGTTCGGTCTGAAGCACTGACAGCGTCCGATTACCCTCGACGACCTGGCCGATAACATCCGAGACATCGTCCAGCATTTTGTTGGCCGCCTGGCCAAGGCGGTTGAATTCATCATTCGGATTGCGGCCCGGCTCGAGGCGTTGGCTGAGGTCCCCGCCAGCAACCCGGGTCAGCAGGTTTACGGTTTCATTGAGCCGCCTGACCAGGGTGCTGGAGGCCGTCGTGAGTGTGAGTACGAGGATGATGACGACCGCTGCGGCGGTTGCAACGATGAGCCATGTTGAGGCTGTCCTGGCTGCGTCAGCCTGTTCGCTCGTTGCGACAATGATCTCCCGGCGGAGCAGGGTGTTCTGTTCCGAGATCAGGTCCCTGATTTGAGTGCCGGCGCCCGCGAGCTGGTTCTCGATGGCGGATAGATTCGCGATCAGCGTCTCGGCGTCGGAAAAGGCATCGTCGAAGGCCTGTACCGCCTTGCCAATGTCGATTTCCTGCCAATCCATTTCTGTGACCGTGGCCTGCATCCGCTCCAATGCTTCCCGTGTGGTCTGGGCGTAGGTCCCGTCGAAGGTTGCCAGGTAATCGCGGTAGGTAGAGGCGATGGTGTTGATTTCGTCGTTGAAGATCGAGATGCTGATTTGCCGGAGCCTCTCATCAATCGCATTGGACATCGTTGCTCTCAGCCCATCCGACGGCGTGAGCCCGAGTTGTTGGCTCAGGGCCAGCCATTGCGTGCGAAGTCGGGTATACTCCGCAACCTGTTTGTGGATTTGTTGTGCCGTGGTCTTTACAGCGTCGCCCGGGAGGGTTTGCGCTGATTCATTGAGTGCCGATGACTGGGTGGCCAGTGACGCCAGCCGCTGCTGATAGGTTTCAACCTGGTTTGGCTCCAGGCTTTCGCTCATTCTCTCGAGACCCAGCCAGTCGTTCAGCAGGGTGAGGGATGCTGATTCGTAGGCTCTCGCTTCGCTTTGGGCCTCGTATGCGTCCGATACTCTGCCAAGACCGCTCAGTGATGCCAGTGTGGCAATGGCCAGGCCAATCAGTGTGGCAACAATCAACAACAGGAACTTCTGCTTCCATGACAGGGCCATTCTCATCCTCCGGACAATGTTATTTTTCTTCGCAAATAGCTGAGTTTAGACCAGTTCCGGACAAATGACGGCCCTTTTGACGACAACCGGGAATCCATGTCTGATCTCGCAATTTACCAATATCTCCTGATTGCACTGATTTTCGTCTGGAGTGGTTTTGTCCGTTCCGGGCTGGGATTTGGTGGTGCCGTTCTGTCCCTGCCATTCCTGCTGCTGGTTCTGGATCAACCGTTGGTCTTCTTGCCGATCATTGCGGTTCATCTTCTTGTGTTTTCTTCCCTGACCATCTGGATGAACAACCGCAGAGGGTCGGGTGAGCAACGTCAGGCGGGAACGGGAACCGTCGACTGGCAATACCTCTGGCGAATTCTCGGCATCATGATCGTGCCCAAGCTGATTGGCGTGTTTGGCCTGATTACTATGCCGTCCGACATTCTCAGCGCCATCATATTCGTGATCGTGGCGCTTTATTCGGTCTCCTACATCGTTAACCGGCCCTTCCGCAGTGGCAGCAAAACGGTGGATGCGATATTCCTGATGGTGGGGGGCTACATCAGCGGCACATCCCTGATCGGCGCCCCCCTGATCATAGCCGTGGCAGCCCAGCATTTGCCCAAAGAGAAACTCAGGGATACCTTGTTTGCCCTGTGGTTTATTCTGGTGCTGATCAAAATGGCCGCTTTCGTGTGGGCCGGCGTCGATCTTCAGCTTATCCACCACCTCTGGCTGCTGCCCTGTGCCGCGGTGGGCCATGTCATAGGGCTTTATGCTCACGACCGGATTCTCCGGGCCGAGACTCCGGTCTTCTTCCGGTTGTTGGGTACGGTGCTGCTGCTGGTGAGCAGCATCGGGATTGTCAGCGTCTTGTGGTAAGCGGAGTGGCGGGCTTCAGCCCGCGCGTCCGAACACTCTCTCGAAGAACCCAACCTCTCGTACGTCCGGAATCGGGAGGTTGTCGACTTCCTCCATGGCCCGTCGCCAGAATTTCTCGGGTTCATCCAGGTGGGCCACTTTAGCCCGCTCATCCGGGCTGTAGTGATTGTGTTCTCCGGCAATACCCTCGGCCATGAGGTCCTGGGTCCAGAGGTAGATCGCGGCGCGAACGGTTCTCAGCAGCCGGCAATAGGCGTCGCGGCTCAGATTGATGGCCAGTTCGGCCGTCAGATTGATCTGCTTCTGCAGCACCGCCATCTCGTCTTTTTCCAGCAGCACCCGGTTGCCGTTGCCCTTTTTGCAGTTCACGCAGATTTTCTCGAGGGCTTTTACCCCCTCGGGCAGGTCCATGTAACCGAATTCCTCTTTTTGCTGATCATCTACCGGTGCAGGAATCCAGCCGTATTGGGGAGATTTGGCAACAATGTGTCCGTGCAAACCACGCCGGTAGGGCGGTGCGGCTGCAACATCCTGGTAGCCGTCAAATTCGGTACGCAGCCAGGCCGCCATTTTCCGGTGGCGAAGCATCATGGCAAGGGTGATGGCTGAGGGCATGATCTCTTCGAGCAAATCGGAGGAATCCCGCGTGCGCTCGTCAAGATGGTTCACGGATGTTGACATTTCTCCTCCTCGACAACGGGGTTCCCGGTGTTCCTTCCCGTTGCACGTTTGTTGTTTTTGGCGTTCGGTAGTTGTATCTGTCATTGCCGGTGACTAAAAAGTAGTCAGATAATGTTGGGTGCGCCGTTGTAAAAAAGTTACTGCTTTGTAACTTCCGGTAATCAGCCAGACCACGGGAAGGGATCAAGACAATGAATCGGGATAATGGCTTCGAATCGCGCAGAGCTTCCATGGTGGATTATCAGCTTCGTGCCCGGGGAATCGAATCGCCGCTGGTGCTCGAGGCCATGGGCCGGGTTGCGCGTGAACGCTTCGTTCCCGAGCGCATGCGGGACTGCGCCTACGATGACAGCCCCCTGCCTATCGGGGCCGGGCAGACAATTTCTCAGCCTTATATCGTGGCGTTAATGACAGAAGCCCTGGACCTGGAGGGCGGGGAAAGGGTTCTCGACATAGGTACCGGCTCCGGGTATGCCGCCGCGGTTCTAGGGTGCATTGCCGGTGAAGTGTTCAGTATTGAACGGGTAGAGGAACTGGCCGATCGCGCTGCCCGTGCGCTTGCGGCCGAGGGGTTTGACAATGTCGAGGTTTGCTGTGGCGACGGCACCATGGGTTGGCCGGAGCACCAGCCTTACGACGGTATCGTCGTGGCTGCGGGCGCGCCAGCTGTGCCCGATTCGTTAAAGCATCAGCTTGCAGTTGGCGGGCACCTGGTCATTCCGGTGGGCTCGGAGCATTCCGTGCAGACACTAATGCGCGTTACCCGCCTGGCAGAGGATGAATTCCGGACCGATAACCTGGGCGCGGTGCGGTTTGTCCCCCTGCTCGGCGAGCAGGGGTGGTCTTGACTTTCAGATCTGACGTGCTGAATCAGCTGCCGGCGTTTGTGCTTTCGAAGATCTTGTCGGCGGATGCTGCCACGAAACCCGAGTAGAGCTGGCCGTCCGGTTTCGGATAACGCAGGGCAAACTCGTAGAAACAGCTGGGTATGGTCACTGTCTGGTCGGCAAACGCCACTGGTACACGGTCAGCCATGGTTGATGATTGCTCGAGCAGGTCTTCCGGCGAGCCCTTCACCTCCCCGCCAGATGCATTTACCTTGTAGCCGTGAGCTTTCAGCAACTGGTTGATTTCCGGCACCGAGCGGAACTGGTCCAGATGGTTGATGCTGACCGTGAAATGGTTGGCGCGATAGCCCCAGGCGGCCATCCAGGCGGCGTATTCGCTTTCCTTCATCAACTCGCGGTACGTGTTGTAATCGACTTGCCAGTGGCGCCCCGAATACAGGAAATCATCGGCGGCAACCGCTTCCGGCCTTACCTGTTCAACAAGCCGCTTCACCACAGACTGTAATTCCGGCGAACATTGCTCCACCAGCAGCTCGGAGATGAACACCTTGGGAAGCTCCAGGGAGGGGTGCTCATAATGCCTGGCATAGAGTTTCTTCGCCTCGAAATGGTATTCACCGCCCTGACGGTAGCCGAGGCTGAGAAAGTGCTCGGCCAGGGCGTCCAGGCGCACCGGATCCAGATTGAAGGTGCGAAGCGCAATATGATCGTTGACGATGGCCTGCCCCTCTTCGGCGCCCAGGGTTTTATGTATACGTTCGGCAGAGGGGGTCACCTGCCGATAGGACTCCCATAGCCTCTCGAACAGGGTGTCCGGATCAGTATGCATAGCGAATCTCCTCATTAGCCTGTTTGTGACGGGGCGGTTGGCGCTTCTGTGACTGCTTGCTGGTCTGGCCCAGGGGCAGGCAGCACACCAGACTGCCGTCGCCAAGGTCCAGTTGATTTGCGATTTGCGGTTCCACCACAAGGTCATTGCTGTATGTGGCAGGCCAGACCTGATCGGTCACCGTAGCCCTGAATTCTGAACAACTGGCGTTGGCAACTATAGCGGATTTACCGGTTCCTCCCGAATTGTCCGCCGGATCCTGTTGCCCGGTCACGGTGTTTGCCAGGAAGGTTTCCCGCACGCTGGCAATGTCTGACCTGCGGCACTCCAGGGTCGGTCCGCCGTCCAGAAGATCCACGAACCCCCGGTGGCGAAAGCCTTCGCGTTCCAGCATATGCCGTGCCGCACGGGTATCCTCGTGCACCTGGCCGATAGCCGCGATGGCTTCACTGGTCATCTGCCTTAGATACAAGGGTGTGGAGGGGATGAAGCGGTCAATGAAGCCGCTCTGGCCGCAGCAGGCCAGCTGTGTTGCAGACATGAAATCCAGATCCGCCACCTGGTGCCTGAGCCAGTCCCAGAACGGAGATTGGCCAGAAGCATCTGAAACACCTCGCATTTCTGCGATCACGGTGTCTGCGAACCGCTCCGGGTGCAGGGCCATGAAGAGAAAACGCACCCTGGAGAGCAGTTTGCCGGCATTGGCCCGTCGAAATTCAGGCCGAAGGTACAGCGAACAGACCTCGGTGCAACCGGTGTAGTGCTGGCAACGGGTCAGGCTTTCCTCAATCTGACGTTTCTGTCGATCTTCTGCGTGATGAATAACGGCATTGCGACGGAAATGGACGAGAGGGCGGTTGACGCCAGCGGCGGCTTCAATTCCGGTGGTGCCCATAATATCGCCGGTCGTGCTGTCCTCCAGCACGAAAAGATAATGTTCATCGCCTGGCTTCGTTACCGTTCGGGCGAAGCTTTCCACCGAGTGATCGATCTTTCGACTCAGGGCATCGCGATCCGGCATCAGCGAGGTGAAGCCAGGGCCGGATTCAGTGGCGATCTGTTCCAGGGCATCGAGATCCCTGGGGGCGATTGGTCGAATTATCATGGCGAGGATCCTGAGCATTGTTTAGGCTCAGTATGAAAGCCGAGGCTGCCAGATTGCAGCTGCATAACGCTCGAAATGGTCTACAATAACGGCAAATTGATAAGGAGTTTTGGCAGAATGATCAGTTCTCAGGATCAGAAGCTATTGATGCTGCTGAGGCAGAATGCCCGGGCCAGTATTACCGAGCTGGCGAAGGCCATGCATGTGTCACGGTCAACGGTACAGAATCGCATCGCCCGGTTGGAGGCCAGCGGGGTGATCCGCGGCTACTCGGTGCAGTTGGGTGGGGAGTTTTCTGCCAGCCAGGTGGAGGCGCATGTATCGATCAAGGTTTTCCAGAAACTGACCAGCCGGACCAATGCCGCACTGGAGGGGATCAGCCAGGTTTCGCAGCTGTTCTCGGTGAGCGGAGAGTACGACCTGATTGCCATCGTGCAGGCCCAGTCCCTGGAGGAGCTGAGCGCTGTGCTGGATGACATCGGCAATCTGGAAGGAGTTGAGAGGACCAACTCTGCCGTGGTCCTCGAAACCCGGTTCCGACGCTAGAAAAGCCTGCTACGATCAGGACCCCAGCATTCCGGCGTAGGCACTGTAGAAGAAGGCACCCGAACCCAGAAGAATGATGCCCCAGGCGGGAAAGATCAAAAACGAACGTTTTGCTTTGCTCATGGCCATATCCAATTTGCTCGGAAAGTGGAGTCACACTATTCACAGTAGCTCAAACTTGACAAATGTTACGAAAAATTTTGAGGAACAGCTCTCAGACGAGGATTAATTTGCCAATCGTGCGGGCACTAAATGCTATTGAGCGGGTCTGAAATGACGCTAGTATGAACAGGAATTGCAAACCAAAACATAAAGTAAAATAACAAAAAGGAGCCGTTTATGGCGGTAGATCCCCGGAAGCAGACCTCACTCCATTGCCTGTACTACTGGGCAGAGGAAACCCCCGATAACGTTTATCTTACCCAGCCGTACCCGGATGGCCGTGTCGAGGATATTACCTGGAAACAGGCTGCCGACCAGGTGTCCAGGATGGCCGCTTACCTGAACAGCCTGGAACTGCCCGAGCCCAGCAATATCAGTATCCTCGGCAAGAACAGTGCGCACTGGATCCTGGCCGACCTGGCGATCTGGGCGGCGGGCCACGTTTCCGTGCCGCTCTATCCCACGCTCAACGGTGACACGGCCGCTTACGTGCTTGAGCACAGTGAGGCAAAGTTATTGTTCCTCGGCAAACTGGATGGCACTGCGGACGGCTGGAACGATATCAAGAACCACATTCCGGACGACCTACCGATCATTTCGCTGCCCATGTCGCCACGGGACGACACCCCGAAATGGCTGGATATCATCACCGACCAGCAACCGGCAGAGCCCAAATTGCCGGATCCGGACAACCTGGCCACCATTGTGTATACCTCGGGCAGCACCGGCCGTCCGAAAGGCGTCATGCACAGTTTCCGCACCATGATTTCAGTGGCCGATGGCCTGCAGCAGTTGTTCCCGGTTTCCTCTGAAGAACGCATGCTGTCCTATCTGCCCCTGGCTCATGTGGCGGAGCGCGCAGCGGTTGAAACGCAGTCCCTCTATTACGGATTCCATCTCTACTTTGCGAATTCCCTGGATACCTTCCAGGAAGACCTGCAGCGGGCAAGGCCGACGCTGTTTTTCTCGGTACCTCGCCTGTGGATGAAGTTCTATCTGGGTGTTAACGCCAAATTGCCACCGAAGAAGCAGAAGCTGCTCTTCAACCTGCCCATTATCAGCGGTCTGGTCAAAAAGAAGGTTCTGAAACAGCTGGGACTGGACTATTGCCGGGCAGCCCTTACCGGCGCGGCGCCGCTGTCAGCGGATATCGTCAACTGGTATCGCAATCTCGGGCTGGAGCTGTTGGAAGTGTACGGAATGTCGGAAAACTTCGGGTATTCCCATGCCAACCGGCCCGGGCAGGCCCGTGCTGGCTCTGTGGGGATGGCTAACCCTGGAGTGGAACACCGTATCGGCGAGGGTGGCGAGGTGCAGGTGAAAAGCCCGGGGCAGATGCTGGGTTATTACAAGAATGAAGAGAAAACCAAAGAGGACCTTACTGACGACGGCTTCCTGAAAACCGGCGATATGGGCGAAATTGACCGGGACGGTACCCTCCGGATCACTGGCCGGGTAAAGGATCTGTTCAAAACGTCCAAGGGCAAGTACGTGGTTCCGGTGCCCATCGAGAACCGCTTCAATCATCCCAAGGCCGAGGTGGTCTGTGTCGCTGGCGCGAACCAGCCTCAGCCTTGCCTGATGGTCCTGCTTTCCGAGGAAGCCCGGGATGAACTGGAAACCGGCGCTGATCGCGGTGAGCTGGAGCAGGAACTGGCGGCCGAGCTGGACGCGGTGAACGCGGAGTGCGAGTCCCACGAGAAGGTCGCCTTTGTGGTTGTGGTCCGGGAGCCCTGGACCATGGAAAATGGCATGCTAACGCCGACCATGAAGATCAAGCGGAACGTGATTGAGGACTTCTACAACCAGAAGATGGACGACTGGTTCAGCCAGAAGAGTAAAGTCGTCTGGGAATTCTGATCCGCTAACGCAAAACGCCGGTGGCCCCAAGGGTACCACCGGCGTTTTCAAATCCTTATGTTCTATCTGTTCTCAGCCTGAGCGATCTCCCCGCTCATGCCAGACTCAGCTGCCGTTTAGTGGCCGCCCTGCATCTGGCTCATGTCCGGAGCAACGTTCGCTGCTTTCCGGTTAAAGTTCCGCATCTTACGACTGACAAACTGTACCGCCTGCTTTGCTGCAGCACGGGTATACTGGCGCCTGACCTCAGCACTGTTGTGGAGGATACTGGACGGCAGCGGGTTTACGGTTGCGATATGGTTCTGAGTCATAGCGCCTTCCTCCTTATTTCTGGTGAATTGATTAGCGATCTACCTTTAATTTACAGACGATTTTAAGGGTTCTTATTTGCAGCTCAAATACGTTAAAATCCCTACTCACGTTGCAAATATGCAGTAGCTATGGACTGGGATTATCTTCGATATATAAGGGCTCTGGCAATAGGTGGAACACTTGCCAAAGCCGGAGAACTACTGGGTGTGCACCAAACCACAGTTTTGCGTCGACTCGATCAGATGGAAGAGTCGATGGGGGTGCAGTTTTTTGAACGTAGCCGGGATGGATTGCATCTGACGCCGGTGGGCGAAACCGCGTTTAGGGAGGCCGAGCGGCTGGCCATCGAGATGGAAAATCTCGAGCGTAAACTGGTTGGTCAGGATTCAGCGCCGGTCGGCAAAGTGAGGCTGGCGGCCGAAGACGCAATGATGAATGCATTGCTCAGCCCGATCCTCGCCGAGCTGGTGCGCGAGTTTCCGGACATAGAACTGGAAACACTGACCGACAACGATGTGGCCAATCTGAGTCATCGCGAAGCCGACCTCACACTGCGATCGGAAAACAAGCCCCAGGCAACGCTCGAAGGCGAGCGGATTGCGGCCATCGAGTCTGCCGTTTACGGGTCTGCGCGTTATTGCCGGCGTCACCGCAACATGGACATCGAGAATCACCCGGAAGGTTGCCTCTGGATCCTGCCGGATGAAACCTTCAGCCATCTGGCCACTGGCCGGTGGTACAGGAAGCACCTGAAGAATGTCACTTCTTTCATTCGCTGCAACAGCTTGCAATCCATGCATGCTCTGGCGAAAGCTGGTGCCGGGCTGGCGGTTCTGCCCTGCTATCTGGGGGAGAGCACCCGCGAACTGCGCCGCTTGTCGGACCCGCTGGAAGGTGAAAGTGTTGATCTGTGGCTGCATGTCAATCAGGACACCCAGCAAATGGCCCGGGTTCGCATCGTCATGGAATACCTGGTTGAACGACTTCAGGCTCTGGAGTCCCAACTGGAGATTTCTTCGAGTTTCTAGCGCGCATCAGCCGCAAAATGGCCAGAACTGGTACCAGCGCCAGCACTGGAACTCCTGTTCGCAGGTTTTGAGCTGATTGTCATATCGGAAGGCCCGGTTCTGCACCCGTCCCGCCAGGTTCATGACGGCCGGCTTTTGCTCGAAACTCCGGCGAGCGTACCCTCCACGGCCCTCATGGTAGGCAAGATACAGCTTCCTGGGGGCTGAATAGGGAATACCCAGCTGTTGGTGGCTCAGCTGGTTGTACCAGCCGACGAAATCCAGCGCATATTCCATGTCGGTGCGCACGGTAAACCAGCCTTCGCCGTTGGCCACGAGATATTCCTGCCAGGCAGGGTCCAGGGCCTGGGCATATCCGTAGGCTGTTGTCGGCCTGGTCCAGGGGATAAATCCCCACAGCAGGGTTCGTGGCGGCCGGGCATGACTGCGGAACGAGGATTCGTAGTAGACGAACGCCATCTGGGTGGCGATGGGCGTGCCCCAGCGTTGCTCGGATTCGCTGGCGTAGTCGTACCACACGGGGTGCTCCCGGAAAATTTCGCAGACATCTTCGGGATTTGCCGGGGGATCCGGTGCCAGCAGGCTGAAGCGAAGGGTTGCCCAGGTGCCCATCAACAGACCGAGTATCGGGAGCCCATACCATCTGGCCCGGCTTTTCCAGATCTCCAGAGTTGTGCGCCGGCCTCTGTTTCGCCGGCGAGGTGTTTTCCGTATTCCTACCAAACCGTCATCTCCGGCCCCCCGGGATTGCTTGCCGCACGCATCACACCCATGGCATAAGGGAATCAACGACACGTTCTGGATGATAGGTAAATGATGCGATTTCCCCTAATTAAACCTCTTTTAGTCACAGCCCTGCTGATGACCGGCACTGCCCAGGCGGCGCCGGATGCCCGGGAGGTGCTGGCAGTATCGCCTGTTGACGACATTGTGGCCCGCTACCCGGCGATGATGAGCCAGGGCATCCGTGAGGGGCTGAAGCAGAATGGTCAGCTCCCTCCGATGATGGCCAATACCATCGGCAACATTGTCAGCAGCGGCTTCAACTCGGTGGACATCGAGAAGCAGATCGTTAACGATCTGCAAGCCAGCCTCACCGACTCGCAGCTTCAGGCCGTTCATGACTGGTATGAAACCCCCGTGGCCAAAAAAATCTCCGCCGCCGAGATTGCGGCTTCCGAGCCCTCTGCCTGGCAGGAAATCCAGGCCAGCGCAGCGGAACTGAACAGCCAGTACAAAGGCACCCGCAGAGCGGACATGTTCGATCGGTTTGATCGGGCGGCCCGGGCGACAGAAAGCGCGGTAGATACCACTATCGCAGTCCAGCTCGGTCTGGCAACTGCGATGGCGGCGTTCAGCAGTGACTCGGCCAATTATGAACAGCTACGCCAGCGCATTGAAAGCCAGCGCAGCATGCTCAGGGGCGTTGTTGGTCAGCAGGTTTACGACAGCTATCTGTACACCTACCAGAACATCGGTGCACAGGAGATGGGTCTGTACCTGGAGTTTCTGGAGAGCCCGGCCGGTTCAGCCTTTTCGAAGGTTGTGACCAACAGCATTCAGCAGGCAATCACCGAGCCGGTGGAGAGCATCGGCAAGCAGATGTCGCGGTTTCTCAGTCGGGAATCGCCAGGCGGTCAGTGAATCCTGCAAGCTCCCTGTAGACGTCGTCCCGTTTGCGCTCATAGCGATGGGAAAAGTGGAATGCAATCAGTTGCCGAACGTTCGCCGCGTTGGCGATGTCGGCACACGCCCTGGTGGTAAGGTGATGCGTTCGCCGGGCCTGATCCTCGTCCACCGCCATGAAGGAGGCTTCACAGAACAGCGTGTGGGCCCCCTGGGCCAGATTCGTCATTTTCCCGATGTTATCGGGGGTGTCGGCGAAATCCGTGCCCTAGGCGTTTTTTTCCCCCGGCGCCTGAATCAGGAGCTTGCGGGCCAGATCCTCGGCGCGATAGGTGCGTCTGGCGTCTGGTGAGATCAGTTCATCCGGCTGCTGGCGCAGAACAGCCATTTTCAGGTTATGTAGCCAGGGGCCGGGTGTCAGGCCTTCAGCCCGCAACCGGTCATTGCGCACCTGCAGCTTGCCAAAAGGTTCCAGGGCGAAAGCCAGAACAGGCGTGCCGTGGTCCAGCATGGCAGCACGAACCTGGAATTCCGGTTCCCGGAGCAGCACATCGCCGGGGGTGGGCTGGTCTTCCAGCACCGTGGGCGTGCTGTCGCCGGCGGTTATTCTCCAGCGCTTCAGGTGGTCGCCGTGCCATTCGTGAACCACGAATCTCGGGCCCCGATCCTCCACGCGATCCCACAGAATACCGTTGATCATTCCGGTGATGTGCCGCACCAACCCCGGTGGTCCGAACAGCCGGCAGGGCTGGAAGTGACCGATCCGGCTGCGAAGAAACCACATGAATCCTCCGATATGGTCGGCGTGGCAATGACTGATGAAAACGTCAGTTACCTGGTGCGCAGACCGGAGTGGCATGCGCCCGGTATCGCCCAGATCAAACAGAAGACTGCGGGCTTGATGCAGAAGCCTGAGCTGCAACAAAGGGTCACCGCATACACCGTTCACGAGGGACGCGACCACGGGCCCTGCACGCACTGCCACTTGCGGATCGCTGGTAACGCTGGTCAGGGCGCCCAACTCGACGCTGACCTGGACAGCGCCATCGCTCTGTTGCTTGCGGCCCATGGGGTCTCCCGATTGATGAATTATTCGGTGAGTGGGATTTGTGCAAAGCTGGAATAGGGTCCAATCTCCCTAGTATATGCCAGTGAGGAGTGCCGTTATGGATTTCAACGCCTATCAGAAAGCCTTGTCCTCACAATTGAGGGGGGTGGAATGTCCGTTTCCAGAGCAGGAACTTGCAGAGCGTCTGGCCCGTGTCCGGGACAGGATGGCCCGGGAGGATTTTGGTGCGCTGCTGCTGACTGATCCTTCCGACATTTTTTACCTGACCGGTTACAGCACCTTTGAGGTGTCTGTGCATGTGGCCCTGGTGGTTACCCAGGAGGACCTCCTGTTGCAGGTGCCTTCCATTGAAATGGGGCCAGCCATGGTGACCACCCGGGTTGCCCGGGTCAGCGGCTACCGCTGGGAAGGCATCGGTGAAGTGCTCGAACCACTGGTCCAGGCTCTTAACGACGGCGTGGAAACGGTGGGCATTGATGCCTGGCACGGGTCCCTGCGCCATGGCGTGCTGGAAAGCCTGAAGGCACGAATGGCAAGCGTTCGGTTTCTGAACAACGGCGGTCTGTTGAAACAGATCCGGATCGTGAAGTCGGATGCCGAAATCGGTTTTTTGCGAGAAAGCGCGCGGATCACCGCCGAAGGTCTCAGGGCGGCCGTGGCCGCGGTCCAGCCGGGTGTCACTGACAATGACATCGCCGCCGAAGGTGCCCGGGCATTGTTGGAGGCTGGCAGTGAGTTTATGAGTATGCAGCCGATTGTCGTGACCGGGCGTCGAAGCAGCGTAATCCACTGCAATCACAAGCGTACGGTGGTGCAGGAAGGCGATCCGGTGTTTCTGGAATTCGGATCAGCCTGGCACCGCTATACCGCCCCGATGATGCAGACTGTCGTGGCCGGGGCAGAGCCCTCTTCTGAAATGAGAAATGTGCATGACGGCTGCCGGAGGGTTGTCGACACTCTGCTGGCATCGGTCCGCCCGGGGGTAACCTTCGATCAGGCCGCCCAGGACGCAGAGAGAGCACTCCAGCCATTGGCGGGCAAGGTGTTCTTCTCCGGCGTCTTCGGCTACACGGTGGGCGCACAATTTCCACCCTCCTGGGTAGAGGGCTCCGGCTTTATCGCCAGGGGCGGCAATATGGAGTTCCGACCCGGCATGGTCTTCCATCTTCCCATCTGCTTGCGCATTCCGGGGCAGTGGGGCATTGGGTGTAGTGAAACCATTCTGGTTACCGAAGATGGTGCAGAACCGATCACGGATAACCCCTGGACGCTTGGTTAATCCGGCCCGCCAATAAACAGGAAGGGCGCAATGAGTAGCGAAGCAGCACCGGCCAGCAACGGCAGTTGCCGGCCGATGGTTGGTATTCCCGGTATGAAACCAGGAATCATCAGCTACGGCTGGTCACTTCCAGCAGGTGATAGCCGAATTGGGTCTTGACCGGACCGATGACCGTGTTCAGTTCGCTGTTGAACACCGCCTTGTCGAACTCCGGCACCATCTGGCCCGGGCCGAAGGAACCCAGGTCGCCGCCATTGCGGCCGGAGGGGCATGAGGAGTGCTGCTTTGCCACTTCGGCAAAGTCCTGACCGCCTTCAATCGCCTTCTTCAGTTCTTCACATTTTGCTTCGCTGTCTACCAGAATGTGGCGCGCTGTTGCCTGTGCCATGATCAATGTCCTTGTGTCGGATGAATGGGTACATCAGAACGGGAATGCTGCCCGCACAGCTCGCCGGAGGCAAGCCTTTTTATCCGTGTTTCTGCGGCCTCACAGTCCAACGGGCAAACCTGTACAATGCCGGCTTTCTTTTCGCCGGCGTTCGCCCGGCCCCACATCGACAGGTTTGTTTCTTGATCTCCACCGCCAATATCACCATGCAGTTCGGGGCTAAACCCCTGTTTGAAAACGTCTCCGCCAAATTCGGTAACGGCAACCGCTATGGCCTGATCGGGGCCAACGGTTGTGGCAAATCCACGCTGATGAAAATCCTCGGCGGCGACTTGGAGCCTTCCGCCGGGCAGGTCATGCTGGAGCCCAATACCCGTCTTGGTAAACTGCGACAGGACCAGTTTGCCTACGAGGATTGCTCGGTGATCGACACTGTGATCATGGGGCACGAGGAACTCTGGAACGTCAAAAAAGAGCGTGACCGGATCTATTCCCTGCCGGAAATGAGCGAAGAAGATGGCATGGCGGTGGCGGACCTGGAAGTGCAGTTCGCTGAAATGGACGGCTATACGGCTGAATCCCGTGCCGGTGAACTACTGCTGGGCCTGGATATCCCGCTGGAACAGCACAACGGCCCCATGAGTGCGCTCGCCCCGGGCTGGAAACTGAGAGTGCTGCTGGCCCAGGCCCTGTTCTCCGATCCTGATGTGCTGCTGCTGGACGAGCCCACTAACCATCTGGACATCAACACCATCCGCTGGCTGGAAAACATCCTGGTGGCCCGTAACAGCACCATGATCATCATCTCCCACGACCGCCATTTCCTGAACAGCGTGTGCACCCACATGGCGGATCTGGACTACGGCGAACTGCGCCTGTTCCCGGGCAACTACGACGAATACATGACCGCCGCCACCCAGGCCCGTGAACGCATGCTGGCGGACAATGCCAAGAAGAAGGCGCAGATTGCCGAACTGCAGCAGTTTGTCAGCCGCTTCTCCGCCAACGCCTCCAAGGCCAAACAGGCCACCTCCCGCGCTCGCCAGATCGACAAGATCCAGCTGGAAGAGGTGAAGCCTTCAAGCCGGGTGAGCCCGTTTATCCGTTTCGAGCAGGGCAAGAAGCTACACCGCCAGGCCGTGACTTTGAAAAACATGACCAAAGGCTTCGACGACAAGCCGTTGTTCAAGAACCTGAACCTGCAGGTGGAGGCCGGCGAACGCATCGCTATCATCGGTCCCAACGGCATCGGAAAAACCACATTGCTGCAATGTCTGGCAGGCGCCTATACCCCGGACAGCGGCGAGGTGAAATGGACCGACAGCGCGGAAGTGGGCTACTTCGCCCAGGACCACACAGCAGACTTTGCCGAGGATGAAACCCTGACCGACTGGATGGCCCAGTGGACCAAGGGTGGTGAGCAGCTGGTGCGCGGCACCCTGGGGCGCATGCTGTTTTCCGGGGACGACATCGGGAAATCGGTGAAGGTGATCTCGGGCGGAGAGCAGGGCAGGATGCTGTTTGGCAAGCTGATTCTGCAGAAGCCGAATGTGATGCTGATGGATGAGCCCACGAACCACCTGGATATGGAGTCCATCGAGGCGCTGAACCTGGCGCTGGAGAACTATCCGGGTACACTGATTTTCGTTAGCCATGATCGGGAGTTTGTGTCTTCCCTTGCGACCCGGATTATTGAGCTCAAGGCTGATGGGGTGACTGACTTCAGTGGCTCTTATGATGATTATCTTCGGAGCCAGGGGTACCTCTAAGCTTATTGATTCGGGCTTTGGGAGTTTGCGTACGGGTGGGTAGGCCTTTCCAAAACACGCTCCTTGCGGCCCATCCCTGGGGCGCTTGGGCTCCGCCATCCATGGCTCCGCACAGTTTTGGAAAGGCCTACCCACCCGCCCGCGCGTGCCTCTGAGCGGCCTTCACTAACAAAGGAAAAAATATGGGCGAGACCGAAATTATCGCTTCAACCCGTAAATGGGTCGAAGACGTTGTCGTCGGCTACAACCTGTGCCCGTTCGCCAAGCGGGAACTGGTCCGGAACCGGGTTCGGTTTGTAGTGTCGGAAGCCGAAACGGAAGACGAGCTGTTACAGGCCCTGCACTCGGAGCTTCAGCGCTTGGAAGAGGAGCCTGAGATTGAAACCACACTGTTGATTCACCCGGGTGTATTGCAGGACTTCGGGCCCTACAATGAGTTTCTCGATGCCGCCGATGGTTTGTTGTCGTACCTGGATATGGAAGGCGTGTACCAGATTGCCAGTTTCCATCCAGACTACCAGTTTGAGGGCACAGAGCCCGATGCGGCGGAGAACTACACCAATCGTTCACCGTTTCCGATGTTGCATCTGCTAAGGGAAGCCAGCCTGGAAGCGGCGATTAATAGTTATCCTGATGTGGATGCTATACCCCAAAGAAACATCGAGTTGATGGAGAAACTGGGAGCGGAGAGGATGCGGAAAATCCTCGTTAGCTGCGTGGAGAACTCGCCGGAAACAGGGGAGTAGGATCAGGAGCCGGTGGGCAGGGCTTTCCAAAACTGTGCGGAGCCATGGATGGCGGAGCCCAAGCGTCACATGGATGTGCCGCAAGGAGCGTGTTTTGGAAAGCCCTGCCCACCGGCGAATGCACGGATCCTAAGGCCCGGGCGGTTAACTCGGATATAACGGCATAGTTGCAAACCAGATCAACCAGAAGAGTCAGAGCAAATGGGACTGCTTTTCGAGCAAATTGACAGCCAGCCTTCGGTGATCGGTGAGATCACGCTTCGCAGGCGGCGGATTCCGGCTATTGGTGACCGGGATATCTACGAGGTGAAGCTGGGCGAGGAATTCCTGATGTCCAGCATGTTCGTGGATGCCGAAGTGGCCCTCTCGGATATCGGGCTGGGCGAAACCGAGGGTGACGACCTGAGTGTGGTGGTCGGTGGCCTGGGCCTGGGTTACACCGCCGTGGCGGCGCTCAGGCATGAGCGGGTTGCCGAGTTGCTCGTGGTTGAGTACCTGGAGCCAGTCATCGGCTGGCATCAGCAGGAACTGGTCCCACTGGGTAAAAACCTGAATGCCGACCCGAGGAACCGCTATGTTCATGGCAGCTTCTTCGACCTTGCGGTTACCGATCCCGAGGTTGGTGGTTTCGATCCTGAGAACCCCGGCAAACAATTCGATGCCATCCTCCTGGATATCGACCATTCACCCCGGGCGCTGCTTCACGATTCAAGCGCCAGCTTTTACACCGCCAACAATCTGCGCCTGATGGCCCGGCAACTGAAGCCCCGGGGCGTGTTTGCCATGTGGTCGAACGAGGGTGAGGATGACGAGTTCATGGCCGTTCTCAACGAAGTGTTCACCGATGTGGCCTGCCATGTCGTATCCTTTTTCAATCCATTTCAGAACAGGGAATCGTTTAACACCGTGTATGTGGCCCGCAAGCCGGGCTGAAAACCGGAGTCTGTATGTCTTTGACCACGCACCGTAGCCGACCTTTCAGTTCCAGCCAGCGTCTGCCCGAGCCGGAGCAGCCGCCGGTGTTGCATGAGCCGGAGGAGGCCGGGGCATTGCTAGCGGAGTTTATCCATCGCTACCCCCGCTTGCTGATTCTGACCGGTGCCGGGGTCAGTACCGATTCGGGCATCCCGGATTACAGGGACGGCGATGGCGCCTGGAAGCGCAAGCAGCCGGTTCAGCACAAGGCGTTCATGGAAGACTTCTACACGCGCCAGCGCTACTGGGGCCGAAGCCTGATTGGCTGGCCGGTGATGCGCAACGCGAGGCCCAATCCCTCCCATCATTACATCTCCGATCTGGAGTTGCTTAATCACAGCAGCCTGGTGGTTACCCAGAATGTCGACCGGCTTCACCAGAAGGCGGGTACCCGGGCGGTAACGGATTTGCACGGGCGGGCCGATGAAGTTGTGTGCATGAGTTGCGGCTACCGTTGCCCGCGGGATGAGGTGCACGATCGCTGCGCGGATCTGAACCCGGGCTTCCAGAAATACACCGCCGAGACAGCGCCGGATGGTGATGCCGATCTGGATGTGGATTTCGAGGATTTCCGGCTGGCGGACTGTCCGAAATGCGAGGGGATTCTTAAGCCGGATGTGGTGTTCTTTGGTGACTTTGTTCCGAAAGACCGGGTGTATTCGGCCCTGGATACGCTGAAAGCCAGTGATGGCCTTCTGGTGATCGGTTCGTCGTTGATGGTGTATTCCGGCTTCCGTTTCTGCCGGTACGCCAATGAGTGGAACAAGCCCATTGCCACCCTGAATCTGGGGCGGACACGGGCCGAGGATCTGGTGGATCTGAAATTGAATGCCCGTATCGGGGAGACCCTGGCGTCGGCCCTCACGCAACTCTGACGAAGAAGGGGTCAGATGAAAGCGTTCATCTGACCCCAAGTCCACGCTGTTTACATCAGGTTGTAGATAAAGACCACGGCCACCGCTACCGGCGTCACGAAGCGTACGGTGATTAGCCAGAGATTGAACATGCCTGGAGACAGTGCCAGTTCCTTCTCCATGGCCTGGCGCGACATCACCCAGCCTGCGAACAGGGCCACAAGCAAACCACCCAGCGGCAGCATGATGTTGGCGGTAAAGAAGTCCAGCAGGTCGAAAATGGTCTTGCCTTCCAGCATGGGCACAAAGCCAAGCGGAGCGAAGTCGGACCAGAGGTTCAGGGACAGAATCGAGGCAATGCCCAGTCCCCAGCAGACAAAACCGGCGCCCAGCGTGCTGACGGTGCGGTTCATGCCTTTACGCTCCTCCAGCCACTCCACGATAGGCTCCAGCAGCGAGATCCCGGATGTCCAGGCGGCGAAGATCAGCAGGACAAAGAACAGGGTGCCGAACAGGGAGCCCATTGGCATCTGGCCGAAAGCCAGCGGCAGGGTCTGGAAGATCAGGCCCGGGCCTGCACCCGGCTCAAGGCCGTTGGCAAACACGATCGGGAAGATGGCCAGACCGGCCAACAGCGCGACACCGGTGTCGATGACCGACACGGTCATGGAGGTTTTGGCGATGGAAATATTCTTGGGCAGGTAGGAGCCGTAGGCCATCATTACTGCCATACCCAGGCTCAGGGTGAAGAACGCATGGCCCAGAGCTACCAGGATTCCGGACGTTGTGAGCTTGGAGAAATCCGGCTGAAACAGAAACGCCGCGGCCTGGCCAAAGTGCCCTGTGGTCATGGCATATCCCACTACAATCAGCAGGAGCACGAACAGGGCTGGCATCAGGATGCTGACCGCCCGCTCAAGACCCGAGCGAACACCCCTCACAACCACAACCATGACCAGCGCCATGAACAATGTATGCCAGGCGAGCAGGGTGGTGGGATCACTCAGCAGACCCGAGAAGATAGCGCCGACGGCGTCAGCAGTCTGGCCGGTAAGCTGGCCGCTGGCGGTTGTGCCCACGTAGGAAATGGCCCAGCCGCCAATCACCGAATAGAATGAGAGAATAAGGAAACCCGCCAGAATACCGATGGCACCGACCAGCTTCCAGGCCGGGTTGAGGCCGTCCCGTTCGGCAATCAGGCTCAGGCTCTTGACGGGGCTTCGACCGCCGCGACGACCGATCATGACTTCCGCCATCATGATGGGAATACCCACAACTGCGATGCACAGCAGATAAACCAGCACGAAGGCGCCGCCCCCGTTTTCGCCGGTCACGTAGGGAAATTTCCAGATATTGCCCAGGCCCACGGCGGAGCCGGTAGCGGCAAGAATAAAGGCCAGACGTGATGACCAGAGCCCGCGTTGGGCGTTTGAACCTTCAAGCGCCCCTGAATAGGCGGCGGAATCTGAAGAAGTGACGGACATAACTATCTCCCGGAGTATTTGTTTTTGTATCAGGGTTTAAGAGGGAAGCTGCAGCTGCCTGCAGCTTCCTGAGGGGTGCGCCGGTGTCAGCTCAGCCGGTGCGAGCCAACCGCTCGGGTGCCAGGCTGGCTCCGACGGTGTGCTTTTTGAACCGTTCTTCCGCCAGTTCGTTGGCGATCTCCCCGGTGGGGCGCCCTGAGCGGTCGGAACGGTTGAAGATTTCGGTCAGGGTGTCCCCGATGGTCTCGACGTGGGCCCGAACGGTTTCCGGAGTGGCGCCAGTGCGCTCGTAGAACACATCGATGATGCCACCGGCGTTGATGGCAAAATCCGGCGCATAGAGGATGCCCCGGTCCCGCAGCATGGCATCATGCCCCGGGTGCTCCAGCAGGTTATTGGCGGCGCCGGCGACAATCCGGGCCTGCAGCTGGGGAATGCTGTGATCGTTCAGTACCGCGCCCATGGCACAGGGCGCAACCACGTCGACCGGCAGGGAAAGAATGTCCTCGGCGGCGGCCGGTCTGGCTCCCAGCTGATCCACTGCCCGCTGCATGTTGTCCTCGTGGATGTCATACACCCAGAGATCAGCGCCAGCGTCCCTGAGGTGCCTGGCCAGCCGGAAACCAACATTGCCGATGCCTTGAATGGCCACCTTCAAGCCGGTGAGGTTATCCCGTCCGAGTTTGTGTTTCACCGCTGCCTTCAGGCCAATAAACGTCCCGTAAGCAGTTGCCGGTGATGGGTCGCCGTTACTGGGATTGCCGTCGAAACCGGTGCGCGAGGCGATGCCGGCAACGTGGCCGGTGTGTCGGCCCATGATCTTGAGGTCCGGTACGCTGGTGCCGGAATCCTCTGCAGCAATGTACTGGCCGCCCAGGCTTTCCAGATGACGACCCATGGCCTCCATCAGCGCTTCGGTTTTCTGTTTGCGCGGGTCGCCAATAATCACCGACTTGCCGCCACCCAGATCCAGGTTGGCGAGGGCCGATTTGTAGGTCATGCCCCGTGAAAGCCGCAATACATCGCGCACCGCCTCTTCATCGGAGGCATAGGGAAACATTCGGCAGCCACCCAGTGCGGGGCCGCGGGAGGTGTTATGGATAGCAACGATGGCCTTCAGGCCGGTTTCGGGGTCGCAGAAAAAGGACAGATGTTCGTGGTTATCGAACTCGGGATGGCTGAATAGCATTGTGAAATCCTCTCCCACCGGCCGGATCTCGGCATGAGCGGGTATCTTGTTCTTGTCGACCGGCTTGTGGCCGGCGTTTCGATTTCAGGTGTCCGCTTTTCGCTTGGGGGTTACCCATTGAAACTGCCCTTTTGGGGCTGGACGAAAAACAAACTAGCCGCATTTAACGTTAACGTCAACATGTAAAAGTGAACTATTCGGTGCGGTGGTTGTTCTTCGGTTTACAGGCTTTCCTGGAAAGTTTCGGCGTAATCACGGGTTTATCTATTCGCGCTTTCTGCTCGGATCTGGTCCATTAGTCGCAGATCTGGTGGTTTCTGCGGGAACTACCTATACGAGTTTCGGGGAAACTGGCCTAGTTTCCCCTGATGTCTGTCGCTTCCTATTCTTATCAGCTTCAGCCGGCCCGGGTACGGGTGGAGTTTTTCCGGCTACTTCCCATCTCCTTGTTTGTGGTGGCGTTCGGCGCTGCCTTTGGGTTGGCCGCTACCCAGAAAGGTCTTGAACCACTTCAGGCCGTGCTGATGAGTGCCACGGTCTTTGCCGGGGCCTCCCAGTTTGCCGCCCTCGATATGTGGGGCGCTGAAGTCTCTGTCCTCCCAATGATTGCCGTGGTCTTCGCCATTAACTCCCGCCACCTGCTGATGGGCGCTTCCCTGTACCCGATGCTCCGAGATGTATCGCCTGGCAAGCGCTACGGCCTTTTGCTGCTGCTGACAGACGCCAACTGGGCGGTGTCTGCCCAGGAATACCAGAGCGGCCGGCGCAACCTGGAGGTCATTCTGGGAGGCGGCCTGGCTTTGTGGCTGGCCTGGATTATCGGTACTGGCCTGGGCGTCTGCTTTGGTGGGCTGCTACAGAATCCCAAGGCCCTCGGGCTGGATATGGTGCTGGGCTGCTTCCTGCTGGCCATGGCCCTCGGCGGCAAGAAATCACCCAGGGTGCTCGTGGCCTGGACAGTGGCCGCAGTAGCATCACTGGCGGCCTGGAAATGGCTGCCGCCCAATACGCACGTTGTGGTCGGCGCCCTGGCAGGTGGAGCTATCGGATTTTTCTGGCTGGAACAAAAGCCTGCTACGGATGGAAATGATGTAAGAGGTGGGGAAGCCAGCGACCATGACGATTGAAACCACCACCGCGGGCATTCTCCTGCTGATCGCGATCATGACGGTTGTAACCCTGGCGACCCGTTTCGGCGGTGCTTTCGTCATGTCGTTCGTAAAGATCAATCCCCGCATTGAGAGCTTTATCAACACCATGGCCAGCTCGGTTCTGATTGCCATCATTGTGCCCATGGCTTTCAGCGGAGACCTTGGGGCAGTGGCAGCCCTGATTGTCACTGCGGTGATCATGCTGGCCCTGCGCAAGCCGCTGCCGGCGATAGCGGCTGGCATCGCCGCTGCCGGTATTGTGCGCTATCTGAACTGAACGCCCGAACCTGAGGCGATCAAAAACTGCTCAAGTCTGGTGCCGCCCGGCCGATAAACCTGTGTAGTGACCACAGGTACCCGAAGCCATGATTTCCTCCAGCCAGATTTCGCTTTTCCAGGACAGTTCCCGCCAGGTATCGGCGTTCGACAGCACCCAGCTGCGCATCAACCGGCAAGCGCCAGCGCCCCAGTCCAATGGGAATGCGGTGGGCTCTGAACTGACACTCATGCGCCAGGCTGCCTACCGTTACAGTAGCCAGGAGCAGCTCGCGTTCAGTGGAAGCAGCACCGTGACGGGTGATGGTCAGCAGAGCGTTTTCACCAGTGCACAGCTGGCCGAGAAAACCTCAGAGCTGTTCCTGATGGGCCAGCAGGCGCTGAGCGTAAGCCGTGCGGCTCTGGGCGGTGATGCTGGCGTCGAGGGTCGTGGCAGCCTTTCGGTTTCCGCCGGGCGCTATATGTTCTACTCGGAGAGCGAATCCAGAAGCTTTGCCTCTACCGGCACCATCAGCCTGGAGAATGGCGAAACCATTGATTTCACGCTCTCCCTACGGCAGTCGCAGTCTCGCACTTACGAGTATTCCGAGCTGGTCCAGATCCAGGAGCGGCCGCTCACCGATCCTCTGGTGATTAACTTTGGCAATGCCACCGCGCGCCTGACCGACACGCTGTTCGAATTCGATCTGAACGGCGACGGAGAAACCGGCCAGTTCGCCACCCTGGGCAGTGGCAGCGGCTATCTGGTGTTGGATCGCAACGGCAACGGAAAGGTGGACGACGGCACTGAACTGTTTGGCCCCCGGAGCGGCTCCGGCTTCAGTGAGCTGGCTCGATTCGATGACGATGGCAACCGCTGGATTGATGCCAATGATGAGATCTTCAAATCGCTGTCCGTCTGGGTTCAGACCGCCGATGGTTCAGAGGCTCTGAGGTCCCTGGAGGAGGTAGGCGTTCAGGCCCTCTACGTGGATAGCGTGGACGACCGATTCACTCTGGCGAACAGTCAGGGCGTGCCCCTGGGCCAGATCAAGGGTTCCGGTATTTACCTGACGACCGAAGGCGAAGTCCGCACCCTGGAAGAAATCGATCTTGCAGAGCAGAATACCGCCGACGCGCCGGCCGCGGAGACCGTACTGAGCTCTGACCGCGGCTCACCAGATCGCGGCGGTAACGGCCTGGTTGAGGCTCGGGTGGAGGCTATCCGCTCGGCACTGGAGAAGCTGAACGAAATCCGCGAAAAGCAAAAAGCGTTTATCGAAGAGTCCAAAGACGCGGGCAAGCCCGAATCACCGCTTGATGATTACCTGAAGCTCATCGATAAAATGCGGCTGGAAATGCTGAACAGCCAGGACGAAAAGAAGCAGGCGGCGAGCCGGTATCTGGAGTTTGCCAGCCTATGACTTCCGGATCTGGAGTATGAAACAGGCGGGCAGGGGTTCCCAAAAAACGCTGTAAATACGTCCCTGTACGCTTGGCTCCGCCATCCCTGGCTCCGCACATTTTTGGGAACCCCTGCCCGCCTGTTTCCCGTGCCTAAGGACTGACTTCTGGCATCGGGTTGGTATTTCTGAGTGCCAGTTCCCCAATGCCGGGTAGCTTGACTCCGAGCGCCAACGGGTTAATCCCGAAAGAAAGACCCAAAAGGTTCAGTTCCAGCCCTTCGCGGACACCTGCCAGCACGCCAAAATACCCGCCGAGCGAAACCTGGTAACCAGTGCCACCCGGAACCTCTGCGAACACCCGATCGCCCAAGTAGTCCTTGCCGATTGCGTGGTTGGGCAAAGCGACATCAAGTCCAGGAACCTCCCGTATCACCCAGGCCACGAAGGTATTGCTGTTGGGGCCCGGCCAGGCTTCGTATTCGGTCGGGTAGGGGTAGGATTCCACTGCCCGGTAGATGTCGGGAATAAGCTTTTCTGCCTCTTCTCCGCGGATATCAGCATAGAGTTCCGGTTTCGCACCATACCAGTGTCTGTCGGGTTCGCCCGGGCGGGAATTGACCACGTAGCTGCGCCAGCCAGTAACCTCATGAACCCGGTAGTGGCTGGCGCCTTTTTCCTTTGTGGCTATCCAGGTATGGACTGCAAAGTAGCCTCGCCAGCTCCAGGCCCGAGCCCCGTAGACCTGGACGATGGCCTCGTCGGCCTGTTCGGGCAGGGGCGCAATGCGGGCGCTTTCCCGGGTGGCTGTCTGCCAGCTCTCCGCTCCCTGCAAGCTGCCGCTGGTGGCCAGCAGGATTGGGCCGGAAAGCAGCAGGAGCACCGCACCGACAAACCAGCTGGTGTATTTCAGAAATCGTTTCATGAATCCAATCCAGAACGTGAGGGTATCCGGGACTCGTCGGGGCTCAGAAAGTTCCGGATGGCGTTATTCATTGTAGTGAACAAATACGTCCTTCGTCTTGTTGCGGATGAGGACTGTGCCGGGCTGTAGTTTGCTGGCATTGGGCTTGTCTTCTAGGCTGAAAACTACAAGCTGCGATTTTAAGGAGGGTTCCATGTCTGACCATCATGTGTACAAAAAAGTGGAAATTGTCGGGTCTTCCAAGAAGAGCATTGAAGACGCCATCGAGAACGCACTGGAGGAGTGCGGGAAGAGTGTCCGCAACATGGAGTGGTTTGAGGTAACCGAGACCCGCGGCCATATCGTCGACGGCAAGGTCGGCCATTATCAGGTGGTTATGAAAGTAGGGTTTCGTATCGCTAACAGCTGAACCTGGTACAGATGGTTGTCCAGGAGGTGCGACATGCCTGATAACAATAGTGCTTTGTTGCTCGTGGATATCCAGAACGACTTCTGTGAGGGCGGAAGCCTCGCCGTTCCGGGCGCCAGCGACATCCTGCCGGTGGTAAACAGCCTGATTGAGGAGGCCGTGGACGCCGGTCAGATGATTATTGCCAGCCGTGACTGGCACACCGTCGATCACGCCAGTTTTGAGGCACGAGGAGGCCCCTGGCCACCCCACTGCGTTCAGGATTCCGAAGGAGCAGCGTTCCATGCCGGCATGCAGCTGCCGGATGACGCGGTGCGGGTCAGCAAGGGGACCGGATTCGACACCGATGCCTATTCGGCCTTTGACGGTACCCAGCTCGACAGCTTTCTCCAGCGACACGGTGTCGGCAAACTCAGGGTTGCGGGGCTGGCACTGGACGTCTGTGTGCGGGCTACCGTGCTGGATGGCTTGAAATGCGGCTTCGATATCGAGCTGATAGCCGACGGAACCCGTGCAGTTGATCGGGAAGGGGCCCCCGGGGTCTTTGAGGAGCTGCGGGCCGCTGGTGCAACCATAGGCTGAACTTTCAGGATTATGCGAGGAGGGGCTTTGATTAAGCAGGAAGATCTTCCTCTGATGGTGGATCTGTATGAGTTGGCCATGGCCCAGGCCTACTGGGCTGAAGACATGGCCGACACTTCGGTTTTCAGCCTGTTTTTCAGAGACTTGCCTGAGAACAGAAATTTTGTTCTTGCCTGTGGTCAGCAACACGTTGCCGAGCTGATTGGGCAGTTGCGGTTTACCAGTGACCACATCGAACGGCTGCGGCGGTTGAATCGCTTTCAGCCGGAATTTTTGGAGTGGCTAAGGAATCTGCGCTTCAGCGGCAGTATCCGCGCTGTTACTGAGGGAACGCCGCTGTTTCCCCAGGAACCGATTCTGGAGGTGACCGCGCCGATAGCCGAGGCGCAGCTTCTGGAAAGCCTGATCATGAACTATGTCCATCTTGAGTCGGTTCTGGCGTCCAAGGCGGTTCGCCTGGCGTTTGCCTCTGGCGGCAAGCCGGTAGTGGATTTTGGCATGCGTAGGATGCATGGCCTGGATGCTGCGCACCGGGGCGTGAGGGCGTATCGGCTGGCGGGACTGGCCGGAACCAGCAATGTACTTGCCGGCCGCGATTACGGCCTGGATGTCAGTGGCACCATGGCGCACAGTTTTGTGCAGGCGTACCCGGACGAAATGGAAGCGTTCAAGGTGTATGCACGGCTGTATCCGGGCACCACACTCCTGGTTGACACCTACGACACCCGGCGTGCGGTGAGGCGCATTGTTGACTGGCTCCAGGAGGAGCCCGATGTGCGCATCGGGGGAATCCGGCTCGATTCCGGCGACCTTGAACAAGAGGCCAGGGATTGCCGGAAAATACTGGACGATGCCGGCTTCAGCGACATAAAAATCATGGCCAGCGGAGGGCTGGACGAATACCGTATTGCCGCGCTTCTGCAGGCGGGTGCTCCCATTGACGGTTTTGGTGTCGGCACTGCCATCGGCGCAGCGAATGACGCGCCTGCCCTTGAATTGGCCTACAAATTAACCGAATACGCGGGTGAGCCGAAGATGAAAAACTCTTCGGGCAAAACGTCCTGGCCGGGAGCCAAACAGGTATTCCGGCAGTTTGATGGCAATGGTGTGGCCAGGAGGGACGTCATTGCTGGAATCGACGAGCAGGTTGATGGCTTGCCGTTGCTGGAGACCGTTATGGCGGACGGGGTGCTGTTACCCGGCTTTCCGGCTCCCCTCGATGACCTGGTATTGAAAGCCGGGGAGTCTGTGTTTGCTCTGCCTGGACCGCTCAGGGAGTTGGAGCAGGCAAAGGCCTTTCCTGTGGAATTCACAGACTACCTGCAGGATCTGCAGGCTGAAACGCTCAAGAAAGTCTCAGTCTGACCCGTCCGTATCCGGCACAGGCGGGGTTCAGGCGCCCCGAATGGTCCGGTGCCGGATAGACGAAACCAACTGGTTCATCAGTTCCCGGGCCTCGCCCTCATGCAGGCTGTGGCATTTTTCCTGCAATACTCGGCGGTCGTGGTTGGATGAGGCGCTGGTGACGTCCTTGAGCAGATCCAGATACTGGCAGGCAGCCAGGTGGGCCTTTATTTCCGCATCGATCAGTCGGGTAACCAGTTCATCAACGGATTCGGTGCAGAACGGACGGTTCCGGTTCAACAGGTTGCGTGCCTCCAGGGCAGCATTGCGGGCTTCCAGTCTGAGTTCGCCGGCGGCCTCGCCCGCTTCAACCGCCCTCAGGAACATGCCCAGGCGTTCATGGAGATGCCATACCTGGGGCCATATCTTGCTGTAGGCTTCCACTTCTGTGTGATAACGGGCTTCTTCAACCGGCGAGCCTGACGCTCCGTTGCCGGCCTCCCCGGGACGATTGAACTGCGCGACTCTTATATCGTCCACTTCCCGCCATAGGGTGTCCGAGCGCTCACGCAGCGCTGTCAGTTGCTCCTGGTATCGGCGTCGTGCCCCTGAGCCCAAAAACAGGGCAATGAGCGCCAGGCCCAGCGCTCCGGCGGCAAGAAGGAGCGGCAGGCCACCTGCCGATACCGTGCTCCAAAATGGGTCTGCATCCATAATATCTGACCCCTGCACAAATCCTGTCTGGGTCTTTCAGTATAGAAGTTAATCCTGCGTCTGCTGTCGAAAGGGTAGGACAGATTGTGCCTCTTTGAAGTACCCGAGGACGTGTTCGGCTTCTTCATGGGTGAAGTTTTCTATCGCCTCGCGGAAGCCGGGGTGAAGGATTCCGTGCCAGGAATGGGTGATCACCGGTTCAAAGCCGCGCACCAGTTTATGCTCGCCCTGGGCGCCGGCGTCAATGTGGCTGAGACCCAGCTCCATGGCCAGCTCGATGCCCTGGTAATAGCAGGTTTCGAAGTGCAGGTGGTTGTATTCGTCCAGGCACCCCCAGTAACGCCCGTACAGGGTGGTTTTGCCTGCCAGGAACAGCGCTCCGGCAATGATTTCGCCTTCGCGCTGGGCGATCACGAGGTGAACATGTTCGGGTAACTGTTCCCGAAGCAGCTCAAAGAAGCGCTTGTTGAGGTACGGCCGCTGGCCCCGTTTCAGGTAGGTAGCCTGGTAAAACACATAGAAGGCAGACAGCACATGCTCGGGAATGTCCCGGCCGTGGAAACGGGCAAAGGAAATGCCCTGTTCAGCAACCTGGCGACGCTCCTTGCGTATGGATTTTCGCTTGCGGGACGTCAGAGCTGCCAGGAAATCCTCGAAGTTCCCGTAACCGTGGTTGTGCCAGTGGAACTGGCATCCAATGCGGTGTAGCTCCTGGTCGTGCTGGAGCAGTTTCTGGTCCTCGCTGTCCGGAAAGAGAAGGTGCCAGGAGTGGGCGCCCAGTTTGTCGGTCAGCGTGTCCAGCAGATCATGAATCTGCTCGGGTGTCAGTTGTTCCCGCAGGTCCGGGGCCAGCAACATTCGGGGCCCGGCAGAAGGCGTAAACGGGATGGCGATCAACAATTTCGGATAGTACGCAAGGCCATGTCGCTGATAGGCATCGGCCCAGGCCCAATCGAAAACATATTCCCCCATGGAGTGGCTTTTCAGGAAAGCTGGTGCCAGGCCTACGATTTTGTCGTCCGACTTGAACACAAGGTGGCTGGGAGACCAACCGGTGGCTTCGGACGTGCAGCCGGAGGCTTCGAGAGCCTGGAAAAACTCGTAGCGAAGAAAAGGGTTGGTGCAGCCCGCCAGTCGTTCCCACTCTCGTACGGGAATGTCATTGATGCTGGCGCAGGTTTCCAGGGTAAGAGTTGCTTGTCCGGATTCTGGCATGGTGCGGGAAAACTCCTGTGTGTACCCGTTACCATACGTCAGAACATGGCTTTTGATCACCCTCGGCGGCCCTCCTGAACCTCGTCTGTGACTGTGTAAAGGTTCTGCAAAGCGGGCAGGGCCAGCCCGGCACTATACCCCGAGCGTGTTAGACTTCATCCAGCTATGGTGGCCGGCACGACAGTTGGAGAGGCAAGATGCAGAACAGGGTGTTACTGGTCGAAGACGATGATGAATTACGGCAACTGCTCGCACGTTACCTGACCAATCAGGGGTTCACCGTTCGCGAGGCGGCAAACGGGCGGGACGGACTGGCCCTGGCGCTTGGCCAGGACTGCGATATTGTCGTGCTCGACATCATGTTGCCCGACATCAGTGGCCTTGAGGTGCTGCGGGAGTTGAGGGCAGAGACGCATCTGCCGGTTGTGCTGCTGACCGCCCGAGGCGATGAAACCGATCGGATCGTGGGTTTTGAAGTCGGTGCTGATGACTACATTCCCAAGCCCTGCAACCCTCGCGAGCTGGTGGCCCGGCTGCAGGCACTGTTGCGGCGGATTGCCTGGGACCAGAAAACCGAAGTCAATGCGGCCCGGACCTATGGCGATCTGAGAGTCGAGCCCGGCCATCGCCGGATTTATCAGAACGATGTAGCCATGGAACTGACCGCCACCGAATACGAGGTTCTCCAGGTCCTGCTGGCACACGCCGGCAGCGTCGTACGCAAAACGGACCTTATGCAATGGGCCCTGGGACGCCGGCTCGAGGCCTACGACCGAACCCTGGATATGCACATCAGTAACCTTCGCAAAAAGCTGGGCAACGACGATCCGCCCCGGATTGAGACCGTTCGGGGGCTGGGTTACAGCTATCGGGTGCCGGAATGAAGCAGCGGCCCATGTTCCCGCTATTCTGGCGGATCTTCCTCTCCATCTGGCTGGCCATGGCGGTCACCGTGGTGGCCAGTAACCTGGCAACCAGAATGCTCCTGGATCGCGAACGGGAAGCGATCGAGCGGCAGGCAGGGCTCAGGGACCTGGCCGAGGAGGCAATCGCTATCCGTGAGGCTGGTGATCGAAGCGCTGCCTGGCGTTTTCTGAGGGACGAGGGCGAGCGTCTTGAACTGTTTCTGGTGCTGCTGGAGCAGGATGAAAATGATGGCAAGCTGCCTTCGTTCATTCGCGACCGAATGAAATCCGGCTGGTACCCGCAGAAACCGGCGGTTCTGGATGTGGGCGGTGATTACCGCCTGGTGGCCTGGCCGCGGGTGCAGGGCGCCGGCTGGCTCAATCCCAGGTTCTTCCGGGCTATCGAGCTGGGTCTGGCTCTATTGATGATTTCCCTGGCGTGCTGGTGGATTGCCCGCATGGTATCAAGACCGCTGCGGCATATGGAAACCACCGCCCGCGCGATTGCGGGAGGGGACAATTCACTCCGGGTCAGCGAAAAGATTGCGCAACGCAGGGATGAGGTAGGGCAACTGGCAACAGCCTTCAATGCAATGACAGAGCAGCTTTGCAGTCTTCTGGATCGCCAGAAACACTTGCTTCGGGATATTTCCCACGATCTGCGAACGCCGCTCACCCGCCAGCGTATTGCCATTGAACTGGCGAACGAAGCCGGCGCAGACGAAGAGCTTATGGCGAGTATTCTGCGCCAGAACGAGCGGCTTGAAACCATGACCGGGCAGATACTGACGCTGTACCGGGTTACGGAGGCCGGCGGCAATATTGAGCGCGAGCCCCTCCGGCTGGTACATGTAGTCAATCAGGTGCTTACGGATGCAGCCGACTATGCCGAACACCAGGGGGTGGACTGCAAGCTCGTGGTGTCGCCTGAAAGCTCGCGGGCATCGGTATTGGGTGATGAGGGGCTTCTGCAGCGAGCGATCGACAACATCCTTCAAAACGCCCTGGATCACACACCACCGGGCAGAGCTGTTCACCTGGCGGTGACGGTGGCCGATGACTTGTTGACTCTGACGGTTGATGATGAAGGGCCAGGCGTAGCGGATGAGATGATTGGTCAGCTTTTTGAACCGTTCTTCCGTGCGGACAAGTCCCGCGGCGGTAAGGGATGGGGCCTGGGCCTGGCCATCGCCAGAGACATTGTTGCTGCCCACGATGGAACGATCGCGGCAGCGGCGGGCGAGCATGGAGGCTTAAGGGTGACGCTTCGCCTTCCTGTGTTTTTCGGCGGTGGCTGATTCTGGCTCCGGATCGGAGGGCTTGAGTTTCTCCGCGCCGGAAAAGTCGATACCCTCCGCCAACTCGTCCTCGTCAAAGCGAATTCCGCACGCTGCTTTGCGGATTCTTGCGGGTTTGGCAGTGCCCGGGTTGTTGTATTCGTCTTCAGAGGCCATAGGTCGGTGTCCATGAAAAAAGATTACCCCGTTCCGGCAGGATACCTTGAGCGTGAAACGGAAGTGAAGAAAAGCCGGTTCATTGCCCGGGTAGCGCCCGTGGGTTCCCGGGAGGAGGTGAAAGACTGGCTGGAGCAGGCACACCAGGACCACCCGGACGCCCGCCATATCTGCTGGGCCTACCAGATCGGCCGCCCCGGTTCTGCCGCTGAGGCCGCCATGAACGACGATGGCGAACCCTCCGGAACCGCCGGGAAGCCGATTCTCAACGTGATTCAGCACAAGGATATGGGTGATGTCCTGGTGATGGTTATCCGGTACTTCGGCGGGATCAAGCTGGGTGCCGGCGGGCTGGTGCGGGCCTATGCCGGGGCGGCAGAGAGCGTGCTGTCAGCGGTTGACCGGGTGGTGCAAAAACCCATGACGGACGCGCTGGTTTCCCTGTCCTTCGCCGATGAACAGCCCCTGCGACACTGGTGTGACGTTAACGGTGCATCGGTGGAGTCTGTCGATTATGGCGCGTCCGTTCGCGCCCGGGTGCTGGTTCCGGAGGACCAACTGGCAGCGTTCGGGGCTTTCTGCGATGCCCAGAAGCTGGATTACAGTTTTGAAAGGTGATGGATCCCGGGGGCATCGTACCGCGTCCGCTAAGCGTATACTGTTGAAAAAGCGAATTCTCAATCGAGGGCAGAAATCATGATGCGTTTTCTGATGTTGGCGGTTGTCACACTGGCCATGACCGGTTGCGCCAGTAATGTGGTGACCGACTACAACTCGTCTGTGGTTTTTGGGAATTATTCATCCTGGGCGTTTGCCAGTGGTACGAACGAGTCGTCATTCACCTCACTCGACGGCACACGGGTACGCAGTGCCGTTGAGAGGGAGCTGAATCGCAAAGCGTTGCGACAGGTGCCTGAGGCGGAAGCGGATTTGCTTGTGAGCTGGCAGATTGTGCCGGAAGAGAGGCTCGAACAGACTGGCCTGGGCCTCGGGTTTGGCTTTGGTAGCGGAAATTTCGGCTGGGCCCTGTCCGCGCCGCCACCGGTGCGTGAAATTGAAGAGGGCAAGCTGGTGGTCGAACTGGCGGACAGCAAGTCGAAGGAAGTTGTCTGGCGTGCAGCCAGTCGCCGTTACCTCAATGAAAACCAGTCACCCGAGACCCGCAGGGAACTGATCGACGAGGTCGTGGCTGAAATGTTTACCAAGTATCCTCCCGGTCTTGATTGAAAGACCGGGCAAGACCGGAATGGCACGGAGATGGAATGAAGAAGCGATCTGAGGGCGGCCTGGTTTTCTCGACAGAACAGGGGCGCATGTGCCCCGATTGCCGAAACCCGGTGAACGAGTGCACCTGCGCGACAGCGTCGCGGCCCGCCGGCGACGGCATTGTCCGGGTGAGCCGGGAAACCAAGGGCCGCAAAGGCAAGGGTGTCACCCTGATTACCGGCATTCCACTGGATGACAAGGAACTGAAGGCTTACGCCAAGGTGTTGAAAGCCAAATGCGGCACCGGTGGTACGGTAAAAGACGGCGTAGTCGAGATTCAGGGCGACCAGCGGGACCTCCTGGTTCCACTTCTCGAACAGAAAGGGTGGACCGTCAAGCGCGCCGGTGGCTGATGGTATAACACGCAATTCCCTTATGCTCACGTTACAATAGACCCTGCGAAGAACGAATCCCGAGTTTCACATCAACTGGAATCTGGCCGAAAATCCCCGGGAATATCCTGTGGGATGGCGGTTTCCGTTCGACCGGAGGCGAGCATGCATATACTGGTTTTGGGCGCAGGCGTTGTGGGCATTACCACAGCCTGGTATCTGCAGAAGCAGGGGCACCAGGTATCCGTGGTTGATCGCCAGAACCAGGCCGGCGTGGAGACCAGTTATGCCAACGGGGGGCAGATCTCGGTCTCCCATGCCGAACCCTGGGCCAATCCATCAGCGCCCCTGAAGGTGTTGAAATGGCTCACCAAGCCGGATGCGCCTCTGCTGTTCCGGCCAACGCTGGATCCCAATCAGTGGCGCTGGGCGCTTTCCTTCCTGGGGCAATGCACGTCGGCCAGGGCTGCTCACAATATCCGCCAGATGGTGAACCTTGGCACCTACAGCCGTAGCCAGTTGCAGGCTCTTCGCAAGGAGGCCGGTATAGAGTACAACCACCTCGAGAAGGGTATCCTGCATTTCTACACCAATCCGGCCGAATTTGACGGCGCCATCGAGCCTACCCGAATCATGCAGGATCTTGGCTGTGACCGGCAGATCATCGACGCTGACCGCGCAGTTGAACTGGAACCGGCACTCAAACCGATCCAGAACCGGATCGCGGGTGCAACCTACACCTCAGAAGATGAGTCCGGTGATGCCCGGATGTTTACCCAGAACCTGGCAAAACGCTGCGCCGAGGCCGGAGTAGAGTTCCGGTACGGCACTGAAATTCTGGCGTTCGAGCGTGCTGGCGAACGAGTGCTTGGCGTCCAGACCCTTCACGACGGCCACCATGAGACGCTCCGTGCAGACGCCTACGTGCTGAGCATGGGGAGTTTCAGTGCGGCCCTGGCCCGGCAGCTGGGCATTTTCCTGAACATCTATCCGGCCAAGGGTTATTCGATTACCGTGCCGGTGAAAAACGAAGAGGCAGCGTTCCAGGTCAGCCTGACCGACGACGAGTACAAGCTGGTATTCTCACGCCTGGGCGATCGCATGCGTGTGGCAGGTACGGCAGAACTCAGTGGCTACAGCCGGAAACTGAATTACACCCGTTGTCGCGCCATCGTCCGGCGCACTGCGGAAGTTATGCCAGAGGCGGGCTACTGGGACCAGGCCGAATTCTGGACCGGTCTGCGGCCTGCAACTCCCTCCAATGTGCCCTACATCGGAAAGAGCCACTTTGCCAACCTCTACCTGAACACCGGGCACGGCACCCTGGGGTGGACCCATTCCTGTGGTTCTGCCGCGGCACTCGCGGACATTATTGACGGCCGTAAGCCTGAGGTGGATTTTACGTTTTCCGGGCTATAGAAATGAAAAGGGGCCAGATGAAAGCCTTCATCTGGCCCCAGTCTTCAGCGTTCGGCCGGTTTACTGCAACTGATCCCGAATCAGCTTCTTGTTGATCTTGCCAACACTGGTTTTCGGGATATCCTCGACGAAATCAATATGCTCGGGGATTGCCCATTTATTGATCTCGCCACTCTCCACAAACTGCTTCAGGTGGTTCTGGATATCCTCGACACTGGCCTGTTCACCTTGCTTGAGGGTAACCAGAGCGTGAGGACGCTCGCCCCATTTTTCATCGGGCACACCCACCACGGCAGCTCCGGCGACGGCCGGATGCTGGCTGATCAGGTTTTCCAGGTCCAGTGACGACAGCCACTCACCGCCGGTCTTGATCACATCCTTGATGCGATCCTTGATGGTAATGGTGTTGTCAGGCTCCATGGAAGCAACGTCGCCTGTGTGTAGCCAGCCGCCTTCCCAGAGCTGTTCGCCTTTCTGGGGCTCTTTGAAGTAGCCCTGGGTCAACCAGGGGGCGCGTGCCACGATTTCACCCTTCGCCTCGCCGTCGTGGGGTACCGGGTTGCCCTCAGGATCCACGATTTCCAATTCAACCATTGGCGTTGCAATACCGGTCTTCACGCGTTTTGCGGTTTGCTCCTCAAGAGGCAACTCCAGGTCTTCCGGTTTCAGGTGGGAAGCGCACAGCAGCGGGCAGGTCTCGGACATGCCGTAGGCGGTGAACATCTTGATGCCAAGCTTGGCCCCGGCATCGCACAGACCTTTAGTCAGCGCGCTGCCGCCGATCAGCACGTGCCAGTTGCTCAAATCGGCGGTCTTGATGGACTCTGTGGCCATCATCATCTGCATGATGGTGGGCACGCAGTGGGAGAAGGTGACTTTATGCTCTTTGATTAGGTCGACCAGCAACTCCGGCTCATAGCGACCGGGGTAAACCTGCTTGATGCCCATCATGGTGGCGGCATAGGGAACACCCCAGGCGTGCACGTGGAACATCGGGGTGACCGGCATGTAAACCGACGAGGAGCGCATCAGCGGCATTTCATCGAACGACGCTACGGTGCCTGTCATTGCGAGCGTATGTAGTACCAGCTGTCGGTGGCTGAAGTAGACACCCTTTGGATTGCCGGTAGTGCCCGTGGTGTAGAAGGTGGTTGCGACACTGTTTTCGTCGAAATCGGGGAAGTCGAATTTGTTATCCGCCTTGGCCAGCAGACTCTCATACTCGCCGATGGTTTCAACCGGTGCCTGTTTCGCGGCATCGTCGTCGGTGAGCTGAATCCAGGTCTTGACCGTTTTGATCTCGCCCTTGACCGCGTCAATGATCGGGAGGAAGTCGTCGTGTACCAGTACCACATCGTCTTCGGCGTGGTTCATGGTGTAGACAATCTGATCCGGAGACAGCCGGATGTTGACCGTGTGCAGAATCGCCCCAATCATTGGAATGGCAAAGAAACACTCGAGGTACCGGGGCGTATCCCAGTCCATCACTGCAACGGTATCACCCGGCTTCACGCCGGCATCGGTCAGTGCGTTGGCCAGGCGGTGGATGCGCTCAACCAGATCTGTGTAGGTGTACTTGCTGCGGTTGGAGTAGACAATTTCCTGGTCCGGGTTATACCTGGGGCCGGACAGCAGGAGTCGTTTGATCAGCAGCGGGTACTCGTAGGCGTTTTCAGCCGGGGGCAGAATGCGGGTCTGTGCCATTACCTGTTTCCTCTTTCCCAGTTGTTGGTGTTATCGCGAGAAACAGGAATAAATCTGACACAGTTTGGCTGAAACAGGAACCGGTAACAGTGAAAAAATGCAGAGCGAACGGTGGCTTAGATGCAAATCCCGTTTCGCTCTGCGGACACGTCTGTCAGCGTTGGCGTGATAATCAGAGGTGTCGAATCACGCGCAGGTGCGCACTTACTCGTAGGTGCAAAGATAGGCGGTATCGATATCGGTCTTGGCCTTGAAACTGGCCTGGCCCGCGACATCGAAGCTTTCGCCCGCACCATAGGTCATCCACTCGTCCATGCCCGGCAGCAGGACGGTCAGAGCGCCACTGATGACGGTCATGGTTTCCTTCTTGCTGGTGCCGAACTCGTACTCGCCCGGGCTGATGACGCCGACCGTGGCAGGCAGGGTGGATGTCTGGAAGGCGATGGATTTTGCCTTGCCATCGAAATATTCATTTACTTTCAGCATGTGCTGGGCTCCTCGAATAAGTTTGGGAGCCTACTATACGGCAATTTTCTTGAAGTCCAATGACAAATCATCAGTCTGAGCTGTCCTTGTCCATGTCGGAGACCGCTTGCCCTGGTCTGGTCTCAAAACCGCTGTATAGTTTGTGGCTTTCAGGATCGTATCGCTCACGCAGTTCGTCTTTGGTGGTGCCGCTCCAGAGTGTAATGCCGGTGAAATAGCCTGCTCTGCCGATGACATGAGCTGCTATCGGTGCTGTTAAAAGAATAAACACGATGAAGGCAATTGCCCGTGCCGCCACGGCGCTGTCGGCAAAATGCAGAGCCACCCCGGCCATCGTCAGTATGGCCCCCATTGCGCCTGCCTTGGTGGACGCATGCATGCGGGTTGGCAGATCAGGCAGTCGCACGATGCCGATGGCGGCCAGCACCATAAATGAAGCCCCTGCCAGCAAAAGAATGGAGACCAGGATTTCACTCATCCTTGACGCCTCCCCGCTCCAGGAATCTGGCGAATCCTATCGCGGCCAGGAACGCCGTTAGGGATATCACGATCGCTACATCGAGAAAACTTGCGACCCCGGTATCGATGGCGTGGACTCCCACGTAGCCAACTACCACGGAAGCAATCAGTTCCAGTGCAACCACTCGATCCGCCAGTGAGGGCCCCCTGGTCAGCCTTATGAAAGCAAACAGCAACGCCAGAGAAAGCATGAGATAAACGATGTTGATTGCAATTCCAAGCATGGTAGCCCCCTAGCGCATAACCTTGAGGATTCGGCGCTCAAGTTCCCTCAGGTCATTTCTGAGTTGCTCCTCGTCCTGAAGAAACATTGCATGGATGAATAACACCCGTCGATCATCTGACACATCCAGGCTTAGCGTTCCCGGCGTCAGGGAGATGACGCTACTGACAAACATGATTTCCATGTCGGTTCTCGCCTGCAGAGGAAAGGCGATGACACCGGGTTTCATGTGCCAGACCGGCGTGGCGACATCGTAAGCAACCCGTAGGTTGGATTTCACCAGTTCCTTCAGGAAAAAGGCCAGGAAAGCCACCAATCGCGGAATCCTCCGGGAGTAGCCCTTCAGTGCAGGCACCTGGTTTTGCAGTACCATAAGCGCGATATAGCCGAAGCAAAAGCCGGCCAGGAGGTTCATGGCAGTGACACTGCCACTGAGAACCACCCAGGCGATTGCCAGCAGCACATTCCAGAACAGGCCGATCATTTCGACTGTCCTCCAAGAACCGCTTCGATATAGAGCTGCGGATTCCTCAACTGATCTGCAGCGGTTTCCGCCAGCACGTAAATAGGCTGACCGTAGAGACCAATCATCAGCGTGCACGCTGCAAGCCCGAACACGGGCAGATAAAAGGCCCAATTGTTCCGGTCTTTTACCTCACCATTGAGTCTGCTCACATCCGGTACATGGTCTGGAAGCTTTTTCCAGAATACTTCCGCCCAGATCTTGATCATCGAATACAGGGTCAACAGGCCAACCAGTAGTGCGATCGCCGAGATCAGGTATTCACTGGCTTCCAGGCTTGCACGCACCACAATGAATTTGGCGAAAAAGCCGGATAAAGGGGGAATGCCCGCGAGCGACAACGCTGGAACCAAAAACAGAAGCGCAAGGTAAGGGCGCTGGCGATAGACGCCGCCAAGGTCTTTCAGTTCATAGCTTCCTAGCAGGCGGAAGGTGATACCGCTCACCAGGAACAGATTCGTCTTCACGATGATGTGGTGCATGATGTAGAACACTCCGCCTATCAGGGCCAGCGGTGTGAAGAGCGCCAGTCCAAGAAGCATATAGCCAATCTGACTGACAATATGGAAAGACAGGATGCGCCGGAACTCGAACTGCGCTGCGGCCCCTAGCACGCCCGTTAGCATCGTGAAGGCGGCGGCCCAGAGCAGAATGGTATGGGTGTAGGCGACATCCTGCGTAAAAATCAGTGTAAAAACCCGGTACAGAGCGTACACCCCGACCTTGGTCAGGAGCCCCGCGAACAGCGCGGAAACGGCCACTTGCGGGGTGTGATAGGAAGCGGGGAGCCAAAAAAACAGCGGGAACGCAGCCGCCTTGATGCCGAAGGAGATCATGAATAGCAGGGAAACGACGGTCACCATGCCGGGATCGTCAACGCTGTTCACCTTCTGAGCGATGTCCGCCATGTTCAGAGTTCCTACCATGCCATACAGCAGGCCCACGGCGGAGAGGAAGATGGCCGACGAAAACAGGTTCAGGGTCACGTACTTGATGGCACCCTCCATCTGGGCGCGTTCCCCGCCAAGGGTCAGCAAGGCAAATGACGCGAGCAGCATCACCTCGAACCAGACAAAGAGATTGAATATATCGCCAGTGAGGAAAGCACCTGCCACACCGGCAAGCAGAAGATGCATCAGCGGGTAATAGCCGAATTTTTCATGGCCCTTGGGGGTCGAGGCCAGCGAGTAGATCGCGATGGCCAGACCGATGATGCCCGTGAGCACAATCATGATGGCGCCGAGTACATCCGATACCAATACGATGCTGAACGGGGCAGGCCAACTGCCCATTTCCACCACCAAAAAGCCCTGCTCAATGGTTGAACGCATCAGCCAGATACCCGCCGCCAGTAAAAGTCCGGTGGAAACGACGGCAAGGGCCCGCTGAAGCCGGATTGATCGCCAAAGCGCCAGGGACAGAGCTCCGGCGGTCAGGGGGATAAGAATCGGAAGAACGAGTTCCAGGTTCAAGTATCCGTATCCTTCATCTTGTCCAGGTCATCGGTTCCAACCACCTCATAGGCACGCCGGATCAGAACCACCGCAAACGCCAGAACGCTGAAAGCAATCACAATGGCGGTGAGAATGAGCGCCTGGGGCAGAGGATCAGCCACAGCGCCCATGACTTCATTTGCGCCATCGGGAATCAGTGGCGGTGCGCCTCGAGTCAATCCGGCGACGACGAAAATCAGAAGGTTAGCTGCGTTGCTCAGGATGATCAGGCCGATGACCAGTTTAACGATCGAGCGCCTGAGCATCATGTAGATGCTGGCCGTGAAGAGCAGCCCAACGACATAGGCCATCAAGGTTTCCATTGTTGCGCCCCCACCGTGTCAATGAATGCTGTTGTCATTCCTCAGCCTCCATCAGGCTGATCACAAAGGTCATTAGCGTTCCCAGAACAGCCAGGTAAACGCCAATGTCGAAAATTAGAACGGTTGACAGTTTCAGATAGCCCTCGCCGGGCAAGGGCACTTCCCACCAGTGGGCAGTAAGCATGGCCTGGCCGGACCAGAGTGCTGGGATGGTTGATGCGAGGCCGAAGAGCAATCCGGCTGCCAGGATATCCCGTGGACTGATACGCAGTAGCTTGCGGGTGGATTCCGCTCCAAAGGCAAAGGCGTAGAGCACGAAAGCGCTTGCCGCCACGAGCCCGCCAATGAACCCTCCGCCGGGTTCATCGTGCCCGCGCAAAAGCAGGAAAACCGAAAACATCAATTGCAGTGGCATGATGGCCAGGGCTGCGGTGTGGAGTATGAGTGTGTTGGTCTTCATGGCTTGTGCTGATCCTCCGCCCTCAGTTTGACCATCGAGTAGACACCCATAGCCGCGAGGCCCAGAACAAAGATCTCTCCCAATGTGTCCAGTTGCCGGAAGTCCACCAGGATTACGTTGACGATATTCTTGCCGAAGGCCAGCCCGTAACTGTTTTCAATGTAATAACTGGAGATGCTGTCGAAGTACTGGATGTCCAGCGCAGCAAGCATCAGCAGCGTCATGATTGCGCCCGCAAAGACGGCAACCGTCAGGTCCCGGTAACGTTCCCACGGCGACGACAGGTTGACGAAGGCGGGCAGTTTGAAGAGCACCAGCACCAGCAATATGACAGTGAGCGTCTCAACCAGCAGCTGGGTGATGCCGAGGTCCGGGGCGCTGAAGTGGATGAATATCAGGGCCACTCCGAAGCCGAGCACGCCCACCGAGGCCACGGAGCCAAGGCGGGACCGGGTAACGCTGGCAAAAACTGTGGCCGCGACGATGAGAAGAGCGATCCCAAACTCGTAGAAGTAGCCATTGCTGAAATCGAAATCCAGATGAAAGCCGTGACGGGTAAAGAGCGTGTAGCCAGTCAGGCCGAAGGTCACAAGAACGAGGATAAGGAGGTAGATACCGAGAACGCCGTTCTGTAAAACGCGGGTCTGCCAGCTTGCAACCTGGGTGATCCCGAGCATGAACCGGAAATACCCCGCCTCGGGGCCAACGCGGCTGCCCGCCGCGTTGATGGCGTAAAGTGCGGGGTGCAGCCGCTGCCAGGCTATGAATAGCAGTGAGCCTGCCAGCAGGCTGACGCCAGAGAGCATCAACGGGACATTCACTCCGTGCCACAGGGCGAGAGCGGTCTGCACGCCGCTGCCATAGACCGAGGAGACCGCTGCATCGAGCACGAACGGTGCGGGTAGAAACGGCGCCACGCCAAAAATCAGGGCCAGCAGTGTCAGTACTGCGGGGCCCAACAGCATGGCGAGGGGCGCGTCATGAGGCTGCTTCGGGGTAGTTTGAACGGGCCCGAAAAACGGCTTCACAAAAACCAGCCCGGCCACTGCCACAACCAGAATCGACGAGGCGACGGCCGCTGCCAGCAACCCCCAGGACCACACGGGGGAACTGAGAACCGATTCAAACATCAGTTCTTTGGCCACAAAACCGAAGAGGGGCGGAAGCCCTGCCAGCGACATTGCCGCCAGCCCTGCAATCACCGCGGTCCGGGGCATGCTACGCCAGAGCCCTCCCATTTTCGTGATGTCTTTGGTCCCGGTTTCGTGGTCCAGTGCGCCCGCGAGCATAAACAGTGCACCTTTATAAAGCGAGTGCGCGACCAGAACGCAGACGAACGCGATGATAGCCTTTTCCGTTCCTATTCCGATGAGCATGGTGAGAGTACCCAGAGCCATAACCGTGGAGTACGCCAACACCTTCTTGATGCCAGTGCTACTGAATGCCAGGTAAGCCCCAGTCAGCATGGTTGCGGCCCCGAAAAACATCAGGGAGTAACTCCAGAGCGCACCACCATCCATTGAGGAATTGAGGCGCGCCAGCATGTAGACACCTGCCTTGACCATGGTCGCCGAGTGCAAATAGGCGGAAACCGGCGTGGGCGCGGCCATTGCGTTGGGCAGCCAGAAATGGAAAGGAACCTGCGCAGACTTGGTGAAGGCGCCGATAAGGATGCAAATCGCCGCTGCGGTGTAGTAACCGTGTTCGTGAATAGCCAGATCGGACGCCAGGATCTCCGAAAACGAATAGCTGCCGGTGATAAAGATCAGGAGAATCAATCCGGCCATTAATACCAGGCCACCCCCCGCTGTAACGAAGAGCCCTTGCAACGCACATTTCCGCGCTTCCGCGTCTTCGTGGTTGAAACCGATCAGCATGTAGGAGGTGATACTGGTCAGTTCCCAGAACACGAAGAACGTAATGAGGTTATCGGACAACACCAGCCCCAGCATCGAAGCCATGAAAGACAGCATGACGACGTAGAAGCGAACGAGGTCCTGATGACCTTTCAGGTAGGATCCGGCAAAGATGAGGATGAACGTGCCGATAACGCTGATTAGAAGAGCAAAGACCAGTGACAGGCCATCAACCATGAAATCCAGGGATACGCCGAGGCCGGGCATCCACTGGTTTTGTATCAGGAGGCTATCACCACCGCTGATCGCCGGGACAAGACTGGCAAAATAGGCCGTGAGCAAGGCCGGCAGCAGCGACAGAACCCAACCGATGTAACTGCCTGTTAGTCGATAGAGCGCTGGTACCGCGACCGCCAGCAAAAAACCCGAAAGCACAGCCAGTAACATCATTCAAGGGTGCTCCTTTAAGACCCAAGTTAAAACGTCCTGCGGTTAACGGCGGATTTTTTTAAAACCAGTATTTAATACGACTCGTTGATAGAAAAGGTTCTTAAAATATCGAAATACTCATTGGTCCCAGGTTTGGCCCCGAGAGTTTTCGGTGGTTTTAACCTTCAGATGCATGGCTGATTTGGCCAGGAAGTTGGCACTTATGGGGGCAGTCATGAAAAGGAAGGCTGTAATCAGGATTTCTTCAATGCCAATGCCCTGTCCTATGGTACTGAAGTAGATCACCGAACTGATCACGATAGCGCCCACCCCCACAGTAGTGGCCTTGGTGGGCCCATGCAGGCGGGTAAAAAAGTCCGGGAGGCGTGCGAGGCCAATGGCGCCTATCAGGGTAAATGCCCCACCGATCAAAAGCAGCAGGCCGATGGCATATTCAGCGAACGGATTCATCTGATTGGTTCTCCAAAAGCATGGTTGTATCTGGAGCGAATTTATTCAATGACGCTGCCCCGTTTCAGGTATTTGGCCATCGCGACCGTCCCGACAAATCCCATAACGGCAATAAGAAGGGCTGACTCAAGGTACATGCGCGTTCCCAGTGCGATGCCCAGCAGAATAATCAGGGCAATGGCGTTGATATAAAGGGTATCCAGCGCCAGAACTCTGTCTGGAGCATCCGGGCCTTTAATTAGACGGTAAACGTTTAACAGTACCGCCAGCGTGACCATGGCGATGGTAATGTAGAGAGCGGTAACCATCATTGGAACATCTCCAGAAGAGGCTTTTCATAACGGGCCCGGATTGTGTCGATGACCTCCTGATCGTCTTCCGCGTCCAGGGCATGAATCAACAGCAGCTTCCTGTCATCGCTGACATCTGCGCTCACCGTGCCGGGCGTCAACGAGATGGTGCTGGCCAGAATAGTGATGGCCAAAGGGTGCTCCAACTCCAGGGGGTAACAGACGAATGCGGGGCGTGCCGGTCGGGGGCTCAGAATGAGCCTCGCCACCTCGACACTGGCAACAAGAATGTCCCAGACGACCCGCATCAGATAGGCAGGCACTTTCCAGGCCTTTATGAAAGCGGGCGGGTCCGGCCAAAAGCCCTGGGTCATCTGGGGTATCGCCCACGCCAGGATCAGGCCCAGTACCACACTACCACCGCTTACTCCGTCACTCAGAAACTGCCAGGTAATGAAAAGGGTCAGGCTCAGCCAGGGCTGGGGAAAACTGAGGCGATCAAGCATTAGCTGTCCTCCCTGACCATTTTGGTTTGCAGAATCTCGATATAGGCATCTTTGTTGTGCAGTTGCTCTGCCGTGGCATCAGTGTAACGAGTAATCGGCCCGGCAAGCACAACGATGACGACCGCCAGGGCTGTCAGAGCGCCAGCTGCAACCGATATTCTGCCGTTGAGTGGATCAGGTTTTTCCAGGTGCCCCTCCACTGTACGCCAGAAAACAATGCTTCCAGCACGGCTGTAGGCAATAACGGTCAGGAAGCTGCCGATCAGCAGTACTGACCAGAGCCATGCCATTTCAGTTCCCGACTGAACGGATTGCAGGATGAGTACCTTGCCAAAAAATCCGCTCAGTGGTGGCAGACCGGCGGCGGCAACGGCCCCGACCAGAAACAGCACGCTCAGGAAAGTGCGGTTCCGCATTTTGGGGGCGGTAACTATGCGATCCTGAGCGCTGCCCCTTTGGCTTGCCACCAGCTCCGATACCAGAAACAGACCACCGACCGTCCAGGTGGTACTCAACAAATAGAACAGGGCAGCCGACAGGCCAGCTTCTGAGCCGAGCGAAATCGGCGCCAGTAACGTACCCACCGAAATAATGACCTGCCAGGCAACCAATGTTTTCAGGCTTCCGGACCCCAGCGCGCCGATAACCCCCATGGCTAGGGTGACCAGGGCGATCGGGAACAGCCAGTCCATGCCCAGATTGGCGAACTCGCCTGCGTCTTCGCCAAAGATCAGCAGGTACACCCGCAAAATGGCGTAAATGCCAACCTTTGTCATTACCGCGAACAGGGCGGCAACCGGCGCAGTCGCTTTGGAATAGGCGCGGGGTAACCAGAAACACAGGGGGAGGATTGCGGCCTTGAGCCCGAAAACCACCAGTAACATCATGCCGCCAGCTTTGATGATGCTCTGACCCTCGCCGGTGACCTGTGGAATCTTGACCGCAAGATCTGCCATGTTGAGGGTGCCGGTGATGCTATAAATCATTCCGACACTAATCAGGAACACAGCGGAGCCAATCAGGTTAAGAACGACGTAGTGCAGGCCCGGAACGGTCCTTACCGTGCCGCCGCCATGCATCAGCAAGCCGTAGGAAGCGATCAGGAGAACCTCGAAAGCAACGAACAGATTGAAAAGGTCGCCGGTCAGGAAGGCGATGTTCAGTCCCATCAGTTGGAACAGGAAGAGAGCGTGGAACTGGCGATTGCCCTCGTCGGCACCCCCGATCGAGTAGATGTGACAGAACAGAGCCAGCACGGCTGTCATGATCAACATCAACGCGGCCAGGCGGTCGAGTACCAGAACGATCCCGAACGGTGGCTGCCAATTGCCAAAGGCATAGATGCGGTAACTGCCATCGTCTGCCAGTACCAGGAGCACAATGGCCGACACCAGCATCAGAACGGTAGTCGCCAATGCCAGCGTACGGCGAAGACTAATGGGCGCATAGCCCATGAAAGCCTGAAGAATGCCGCCTAAAAGAGGAATTAGAACAGGAGCGGTAAGCCAGTGGTTCATTTACCGGTTACCTCCTCTTCTTCCGGTGCAGGCGATTTGTAAGGTTGTTTGCCGTCCACATGGTCGTCCTCGTTGTCTGCCAGGTTACGCAGAGACAGCACGACCACGAACGCAGTCATGGCAAAGCCAATCACGATAGCCGTCAGTACCAGTGCCTGCGGCAACGGATCGGAGTAACTCGCAGCGGTACCGAGGACCGGCTGCTGCCCCGTTGTAAGGCGTCCGCTGGAGAAGAGAAAAAGATTCACGCCGTAGGACAGCATTGTCAGGCCGACCACTACGGGAAAAGTGCGAGCCCGGAGAATCAGATAAACGCCGGACGCTGTCAGGGCGCCGATCACCAGTGCGAAAACAAGCTCCATTACGCACCCTCCTCTTTACTCTTGATGGCGGAGTGGGGAGACAGCCGGCCGATACTGACCAGTGCAAGCAGAGTAGCGCCGATAACCGTGAGGTAGACTCCCAGATCGAATACCAGGGCTGACGCGACCTCAAACTTGCCGACCACGGGCCAGGTTATGTAGTCGAACGTGGAGGTCAGGAATGGATACCCGAAGGCAAAGCTACCTGCGCCGGCCACGGTTGCAAACAGCAGCCCCAATCCGATGACATTGTGATAGCGGAAGGAGATTCGATCCTGAGTCCAGTTCATGCCAGCGGCGATGTATTGAAGGATCAGTGCCACAGAGGTGACCAGACCGGCTATGAAACCGCCGCCTGGCAGGTTATGGCCTCGCAGGAAAATAAATGCCGATACCATCAGTGCCAACGGCAACATGGGCCGTGCGATCAACTGCAGCATCAGCGGGTGGGCATCCCGGGTCCAGGCATGGCCCTCTCCATCGCTGGGCGGAGGCGTCAGAGCGGTGTTTTTGAGCATCGCGTAAATGCCCAGGGCCGCAATCGCGAGGACGGTGATTTCGCCGAGGGTATCGAAGCCCCGGAAGTCCACCAGAATCACGTTCACCACATTGGTGCCCCCACCGCCGGTTTTGCTGTTCTCCAGGAAGAAATCAGAGATTGAGCTGAACGGTTGGGTCAGCATGGCCAGCGTCACCAGTGTCATACCAATGCCGGCTACTGCCGCAATGGCGATGTCCCTTACTCTCCGCTTTAACGGCGTTTCGATGGGCGTCCAGGAAGGCATATAGAAGATGGCCAGCATGAGAAGAACAATGGTCACAACTTCGACAGACAGCTGTGTCATGGCCAGGTCTGGTGCCGAGAATCGTGCGAAGGCCAATGCCACAAACAGGCCAACTACGCTCAGCAGTACCAGCGCATAGAATCTCTGGCGATGAAGGACGGCTGTTGCCAGGGCGAAGAGGATGAGCAGGCCGGCCGCGATTGCGGTTGGGAAATCGATCGGGCTCAAACCGCTCTCGCCAACAAAAATCCCAAGTTCAAGAATCGGCATGGCTGCGACCACTATGGCACTCAGCAGAAGCAACATGGCGTATCGCTGGAGCGAGCCGTTCTCGACTCGCGCAGTGAGCCTGTTGGCCAGATCGACAATCCGTAGAACAACCGCTTCGAAAACAGCCTTTTCGTCAATTTCCTTGAATCGGGCGTGGAAGTCGAAGAAACGCTGACGCTGACTGTACATGAGCAGGCCACCAAAGAAGGCGACGAAACTCATGAGCAACGGAAGGTTGAATCCATGGTAGACAGAAAGGGTGTAATCCGGCACATCACCGCCAAGCGTGGCCGAGGCGGCAATATAGAGTAGCGGACCGACAGACACCGCCGGGAACACGCCTACCATGATGCACGCAAACACCAGGATCTCCACCGGGAATTTCATATAGCGCGGTGGTTCATGAGGAGGGTAGATCGGAAGATCCACTGGTTTGCCATTGAAGAACACATCGTGGACAAAACGCGCCGAATACGCCACTGCGAAAATCCCGGCCAGGGTCGCAACAATCGGGGGTAACCAGGCTATGAGTCCCGGGAGGTTCAGTTCCAGGGATTCGGCAAAGAACATTTCTTTGCTCAGGAAGCCGTTCAGCAGCGGAACACCGGCCATGGATGACGCCGCGACCATGGCCAGGGTGGCGGTGTGTGGCATGTAGCGCCACAGGCCGTTGATGCGCCGCATGTCCCGGGTACCGGTTTCATGATCGATGATACCGGCGGCCATAAACAGGGAAGCTTTAAAAGTAGCGTGGTTAATCACATGAAAAACTGCTGCCACTGCAGCCAGCTGCGTACCCATACCGAACAGTAGCGTGATCAAGCCCAGGTGGCTGACCGTTGAATGGGCCAGAAGGCCTTTAAGGTCATGCTTAAACATGGCGACATAGGCGCCAATGAGCAGGGTAGCCATACCGGTAAAGCTGACCATATAGAACCATTGCTCGGTGCCTGCCAGCGCCGGATAGAGCCGGGCCATCAGGAAGATGCCGGCTTTTACCATCGTGGCCGAGTGCAGGTAGGCCGATACCGGGGTAGGCGCCTGCATGGCGTGGGGTAGCCAGAAATGGAACGGGAACTGGGCTGATTTGGTGAACGCTCCCAGCAGAATCAGGGTCAGGGCGACCGGGTACATGGCATGGGCCTTGATCAGGTCACCGGCTGCCAGCACCTCATCGAGCTCGAAGCTGCCGACAATGTTGCCAATGATCAGTATGCCGGCTAATAACGCGAGGCCGCCGCCACCGGTGACTGCTAGGGCCATCCGGGCGCCGCGACGGGCGTCCTGCTTGTGTGTCCAGAAGCTGATCAACAGGAACGAGGTCAGGCTGGTCAGTTCCCAGAAGATCATCATCAGCAACAGGTTGCTGGAGAGCACAATGCCCAACATCGAGCCTTTGAAGCAGAGCAGCAGGGCGTAGAACTTGCCGACGTTCTCGTGAGCCTTCAGGTAATAGCGGGCGTAAAGAATGATCAGCAGCCCGATAATCAGGATCAGCAGGGCGAACAGCAGCGACAGTCCATCCAGTCGGAAACTGAATGAAAGGCCCAGGGCAGGGAGCCATTCGTAGCTGTGCAGAACCACGCCGCCATCGGCGAGGGTTTCCCAGTGAGGGAACAGGGCTGCAAGAGCGATCAGCGCGGGTACTGAAGATGCAACGGCTATCGCCGTTCTGCCGCCCTGGGCGAACAGGGGTGCGGCTATGGCACCCAGAAAAGGCAGTAAAACAACCAGCGGTAGCGACATCGCAACCTCGTTATTGGTTTTCTTTTACGTGAGTATTGAAGGCATGTTTGCCTGAGTCTAGTCTCAGGCCGGCCACCCTGCACATCGGGCAACGTTGCCAGTACGGCATAGGAGGTGGCGTGGATCAGCAGAGACCAGGCGGATCCGGGAAGTACGGTAGACGTCCCCGGTGCCGCGCGATGTCAGCGGTAACAGGTGGGCGGGTAACTCTTGTGCAGCCGAAGGACCTTGCGGTCATGGTTGCTCCGTCAGTCAAACTTGATTGCCGATGATACGTGGCCCGTCTGGAAGGTCAAGTCAACTTGCCATTGATCAAGTGTATACTCCCGATAAATATTTTATGAGAGAGTCCCATGACCGATAGCTATCCCAACCTTCTGAAACCGCTGGACCTCGGCTTCACCGAACTGAAGAACCGGGTGCTGATGGGGTCCATGCATACGGGCCTTGAAGACCGGTTCTGGAACATTCACAAGCTTGCCCGCTATTTCGCTGAGCGAGCTGAAGGTGGCGTCGGGCTCATGGTAACGGGCGGCTTTTCGCCCAATCTGGTCGGGCAGTTGGCTCCGCTTGCTTCAACCATGAACAACCGTGCCACGGCCTTGCTGCATCGCCATGTGACCGGCGCGGTTCATGAGGCGGGCGGAAAGATCTGCATGCAAATCCTGCACGCGGGACGCTACGGTTACCAGCCACTTATTGTTTCTGCGTCGGCCACCAAAGCGCCGATCAGCCCATTCAAGGCACGCGCTCTATCCACGAAGGGCGTTGAGCGGCAGATCAACGACTTTGTCGGTGCCGCGAAACTTGCCAAGTTTGCCGGTTATGATGGCGTTGAGGTGATGGGCTCCGAGGGCTATTTCATTAACCAGTTTTTGTGCGAACGGACAAACAAGCGGACAGACAAGTGGGGCGGGCCGTATGAGAACCGTATGCGCCTGCCCGTGGAAATTGTTCGCCGGATGCGCGAAGCCGTGGGGCCCGACTTCATCATTATCTATCGGTTGTCAATGCTGGACCTCGTTGAGGGCGGACAGACCTGGGATCAGATCGTAACCCTGGGCAAAGCCATCGAGCAGGCAGGTGCCACTATTATCAACACCGGCATCGGCTGGCACGAAGCGCGGGTGCCCACCATTGTTACTTCGGTGCCCCGTGGCGGCTTCGCCGATGTCACCGCCAAGTTCTATGGCGAAGTGGATATCCCGGTGTGCACCACCAACCGAATCAACACTCCGGAGAAAGGGGAGGAGATTCTGGCGGCCGGCAAGGCGGATATGGTGTCCATGGCCCGGCCTCTGTTGGCGGACAGCGAGTTTGTGCGCAAGGCCGAGCAGGGGCGCAGTGATGAAATCAACACCTGCATTGCCTGTAACCAGGCCTGTCTGGACCATGCCTTCCAGGCCAAGCGGGCTTCCTGCCTGGTGAACCCCCGAGCCTGTCACGAAACCGAGCTGGTATTGACGGTAGCGCCTGTTGTGCGCCGGGTCGCGGTGGTAGGTGCCGGACCTGCCGGTTTGGCGGCAGCAACAACAGCCGCGAAACGCGGCCACAAAGTGACGCTGTTCGAAGCGGATGACCAGATTGGTGGCCAGTTCAACTACGCCAAGCGCATCCCGGGCAAGGAAGAATTTTATGAAACCCTTCGGTATTTCGAGCGCCAGATCCAGCTGCTTGAGATTGACCTCAAGCTCGGCACTCGTGTGGATGCCGAGTCACTTAAGGCGCAGGGTTTCGACGATGTCGTGATCGCCACCGGCGTGAAGCCGAGAACTCCGTCCATTGAGGGTATTGACCATCCCAAGGTGCTCGGCTACCTCGATGTACTTCGCCATAACAAACCCGTTGGCAAGAATGTGGCGGTTATCGGCGCCGGCGGCATCGGTTTCGATGTCAGCGAATTCCTGACCCATGATTTCAGCCATCATCCCGAAGGCGAGCAGGTCAGCGTTGCCGACTGGCAGGCGGAGTGGGGCGTTAATCCCCATTTTGATGGTTCCGGTGGCCTGGCGGAACGACAACCGACCCCGTCACCCCGTAAAATTTATCTGATGCAGCGAAAAACCGGCAAGGTCGGTGGGGGCCTGGGCAAGACCTCGGGCTGGGTGCACCGCAACAGCCTGAAGCATCGCGAAGTGGAAATGCTTCGTGGGTGTCGCTATGAGCGCATCGACGACCAGGGACTGCATATTTCAGTCACCGATAAAGAGGGCAAGGTGACGGAAAGCCGGGTGCTGCCGGTGGATAATGTGATAATTTGCGCCGGTCAGGAGCCGTTCCGGGAACTTTTCGATCAGTTGTCGGACTCTGGGGTTAACGCACATCTTATCGGCGGCGCAGACGTTGCCGAAGAACTCGACGCAAAACGGGCCATCCGGCAGGGAACGGAAGTCGCAGCCAAACTATGACATTACTTATTGCCTTCGCAGTTCTTTCGATTGGCTTCTCCTTCTTGTGTTCCATTCTCGAAGCGGCGTTGCTGTCGGTGACGCCGAGCTACATCGCCTCGTTGAAGAAAGAGAAACCGCAGCTGTTTTCCAGGTTGCGCAAACTCAAAGACGATGTGGACGACCCCCTGTCTGCAATCCTTACACTGAACACCGTTGCCCACACCGTCGGCGCCACCGGTGTCGGCGCCCAGGTCACCGTGGTCTTTGGTGAGGCCTGGCTCGGTATCGCCTCGGCCGTTATGACCCTCGCCATCCTGATTTTCTCGGAAATCATTCCCAAAACCATCGGGGCAAAGTATTGGCGGGGCATCGCTCCTCGATTGCCTGCCATTCTGGGCTTCATGATCAAGGCGCTGTTGCCGTTCATCTGGTTGTCCAAACAGGTCACTCGGCGCATTGCCTCGGGTGAGGCAGATACGGACATCCGCGCCGAGATCAGCGCCCTGGCAGAAATAGGAAAAGACCAACAGGCGCTGGATGAAGATGAGCGGCGGATGATTCACAACGTTCTGCGCTTCCACGAAATCAAGGTCAGTTCGGTCATGACACCGCGGACGGTTTGCAAATACGTCGATCCGGACGTTACCTACGAACAATTCCGCGACCAGGTCAGAAAATCACCCTTCTCCCGTTATCCGGTGATAGACGAAGACGGGGAGGCACTTGGCTACCTGCACCGGGCCGATCTGATCAACCTCGATGCCGACGTCGACCTCCTGGAGCACATGCGCAAGATCAAGCGCGTGAAAGGCAATACCAACATTGAATTCCTGTTCTCGGACATGCTGAGAGAACGGCAACACCTGGCCGTGGTCTATGACGAACTGGGGACCTGGTTGGGGATAGTGACGCTGGAGGACATATTGGAGACACTTTTGGGCACGGAAATCATGGATGAAACCGACAATGTCTCTAACCTCCGCCGGTACGCGAAGCAGCGCTGGAGCCGTCGTCTGAAGAAGTATGGCTCCGGATAAACAGGGATGTGAGGTTTAACGGGCGGCTTTCAGCGCATTGGAAATTGCTTCGGCTTCTGCTTCAAGTACCTGACACCGAAGGCTGTTTCCCTGCTGCATCGCCTGCTCGATCTGCTTTCGTTTCATGTCGTACAGCTTGCTCAAAATATCTGCCTGGCTTTGTCTGATCGGTGCGTTCATGGCGGGCCTCCCCAAAGTGACACCTGTCGGTATTCTTTACGTTCAAGACCGGATGTTGGCCTTCGCTGAAAACCGATGCATAACCCGGGCCAGTCGGGGGTTTGGCAACATTACCTGACAAAGCGGGACCGGTAAGCACCCGGGGATAGCCCCGTATGTTTGCGGAACAGACGAGTGAACGAGCTCACGTCCTCATAGCCTACCAACTGCGTGATTTCATCAATCGGTAACCGCGATTTCTCCAGATGCTGACGTGCGACCTCGATCCGTAGAAGCTGCAGGTACCCAGTGGGCGTATCGCCGGTGGCTGCCTTGAACCGGCGAATCAGGGAACGCTCGGTGAGTCCGCCCAAAGAAGCCATTCGGTGGAGGGTGACGGGTTCACTGTAATTGCTATCCAGCCAGTCCTGAAGCTTCAGAATGGCAGCATCGGAATGGTAGCGCCGGGCCTGGAGTGCACTGTAGGGCGCCTGACTGGTCCGCCCTGCATCAATCACAAACGCCTTCGCCAGCTCCCGTGCAACTTGCGCCCCCGCGTACCTTTCCACCAGATAGATCCCCAGATCCCACCAGGCCATCCCGCCCCCGGCACAGGCAACGTCGCCGTCCACCGTTACCAGCTTGTCCGGCTGCAGGTTCACCGCCGGGAAACGCTGCCGAAACTGATGGCTGAACCCCCAGTGTGTCGTCGCTTGCCGACCATCCAACAGCCCCGCCTCTGCCAGCATGAACGCCCCGGTACAGTTACTGGCCACCCGGACCTGCCCGGCGTCTGACGACCGAAAGGCGCCAAGCCACTCTATGAGCTCCGAATTCCCTGCCAGCACAACATCGATCGGACCGCCAATTGTCGGGATTACCACCAGATCACTGTCGTCGCCCCCTGGCAGCAGATCATTCCAGGCGCCGTCTGGCTGAATGGTCAGCCCGTTTATGCAGCGGCAAGGCGCTCCGTCCTTCGTCAAAAGTCGAGTCGTAAACTGGGGTGCTGGCTGTTCATCGTTGATCCGCGCCCAGGTAACGCCGGCAAGACGGAAAAGATCAATAATCCCGGTGATGGCACTGGCAAGTGCCCCGTCAAAACCGATAACAGAAACTCTCCGCATGCATTCTCCAAAGTAGGCCATCGGCGAGGCAGCGCCTTACGGGACTGTCTGCAGCATGGATGCTGCAGTCAAGCTTACAGGGATGTATTCACAGCGTGTCCCGGGAGGCGCTGCCTCGCTGGTGGCCGGCCGCCGAACGCGGTTTTTAATAACGATAGGATTATCGATGGCAATATTGACCATAATTATGTCATAAACGCCGGTTCCCAGAAAAAACCAGTTGTGAGAGGCTGTCGACAACAAACAGGAGACCAAGCATGACCGACACCCTGATCGACCGCCGCGACCTGGCGTTCCAGCTTTACGAAGTACTCGATACCGAAAAGCTCACCACCCGCGAGCGCTTCAGCGAACACAACCGCGACACCTTCGATGCCGTCATCGAAACCGCCGACAAAATGGCCCGGGAGAAATTCGCCACCCACAACAGCGCCGCCGACAAAGACGAGCCGAAATTCGTCAATGGCCAGGTCGAGATGCTGCCGCAGGTAAAAGAAGCCTTCGACGCCTACGCGCAAGCGGGCTTCATTGCTGGACGCTATGACTATGAACTGGGCGGCATGCAGTTGCCGGAATCCGTCATGGCCGCCTGCAATGGCTTTTTTACAGCCGCCAACCCGGGCACTGCCGGGTACCCGTTCCTCACCACGGCAGCCGCCAACCTGATCCGGGTTTTTGGCAACGAGAAGCAGAAAAATACCTTCCTGCCGAACATGCTCAGTGGCCGGTTCAGCGGAACCATGGCCCTGACCGAGCCCCACGCCGGCTCTTCCCTGGCAGATATCCGGACATCCGCGTCGCCCACCGACGAAGGGCACTATCTGATCAAGGGTGCCAAGATCTACATCTCAGGCGGAGAGCAGTCCATTACCGACAACATCGTTCACATGGTGCTGGCCAAAATCAAAGGTGCGCCTGCGGGCGTGAAGGGCATCTCCCTGTTTATCGTGCCCAAGTTCCTGGTGGATGACGAAGGTAACCCCACCGAGCGCAACGGTGTAAGCCTGGCCGGTTTGATCCACAAACTGGGCTACCGCGGCACCACCTCGACTGCACTGAGTTTCGGTGATGATGCACCGTGCCATGGCTATCTCGTGGGCGAGCCCCATCAGGGCCTGAAATACATGTTCCAGATGATGAACGAAGCGCGGGTTGGTGTTGGTTTTGGTGCTGCCGTAATCGGTTATCGTGGTTACATGCACAGCCTGGAATACGCCAAAGATCGCCTGCAAGGCCGCAAGGCCAGTGAAAAGAATCCGGAAAGCCCGCAGGTGCCGATCATTGATCACGCTGATGTAAGGCGCATGCTGCTTGCCCAGAAAGCCTACAGTGAGGGTGGTCTTGCCCTGTGCCTGTATGGCGCCAGGCTGATGGATGACCAGCACACCCATCCGGACGAACAGAAACGCCAGGAAGCCGGCAAGCTGCTGGACCTGCTCACCCCGGTGATCAAAGCCTGGCCGTCTGAGTATGGCCCCAAGGCCAACGATCTGGCCATCCAGGTGTACGGTGGCGCGGGCTATACCCGCGAATATCCGGTGGAGCAATGCTGGCGCGATAACCGACTGAACCCGATTCATGAGGGCACCAACGGCATCCAGGCCCTGGATCTGCTGGGCCGGAAGATCTGGCAGGATCAGAGTCATGGTCTGCAATTACTGATGCAGGAAATGCAGGTGGACCTGCAGGCGGCTACAACCGATCGGTGCCAGCAGTGGGCCTTGTCCCTGAGTGAAACCCTGCAGCAGGCGGTGAAGGTTACCCAGAGTCTGGGTAAATCACTGATGGAAGGCGACCCCGATAAAACTCTGGCCAACGCGTCCTGCTACCTGCACCTGTTCGGGCATATTATCGTTGCCTGGATGTGGCTACGTCAGGCCAACGCAGCAGCCCACGCCCTGGGCTCCGCCAACACAGATGACGAGCGCAACTTCTACCAGGGCAAACTACAGGCGGCCCAGTATTTCTTTCACTGGGAGCTGCCAACTGTGGCTCAGGATCTTGTTCTGTTGCGCAATCAAGACGATACCTGCCTGAACATGAAATCTGAGTGGTTCTGACTTTGGAGTAGGCACAACCGGCCGGGATCGCTTTCAGGGACACGCTACAAGCACATCCCTGTGCGCTCGGCTGTGGCCATCCATGGCCACAGGCGGTCCCTGAAAGCGATCCCGGCCGCTTGCGCCCAGAGCCGGGTGCAGTCTGCAGTCTGCAGACAAGAGAAATCTATTAAAGGTGAGAGCGATGGCTCTGGTAAACGTTGAAAAGAAAAACCACATACTCCTGATTGGTCTTAATCGCCCTGAAAAAATGAACGCCATGAACCGCGAGATGTACCACCAGATCGCGGCAGCCTATTACCAGTTGGAAAACGACCCGGAGCTTCGGGTCGGATTGATGCACGCCGAGGGCGACCACTTCACCAGCGGCCTGCAACTGGACGACTGGGCGGGGGTGTTTGCCAACGGCAAAGGCATAGAGCCGGGTGAAGGCGAACTGGATCCGTTTCACATCACTGGCCAGGCTCTGAGCAAACCTGTCGTTTTTGCTGCCCAGGGGATCTGCTTCACCTGCGGCGTTGAGATGATGTTAAACACGGACGTGCGCGTCGCAGCTAAAGGCACCCGCTTTGCCCAACTGGAAGTAAAACGAGGCATCTTCGCCTGCGGCGGAGCCACAATACGTCTGCAGCGGGAAATCGGCTGGGGCAATGCCCAGCGATACCTGCTGACCGGCGATGAGTGGACTGCCGATCAGGCCTATCAATGGGGTTTGATCCAGGAATTGGTGGAACCTGGCGAACAGTTCAACGTCGCGTTGGAAATCGCTGAAAAGATTGCCAAGGCCGCCCCTCTCGGTGTCCAGGGCAGCCTGAAATCGTCAAAAATTGCCGTCGGCGAAGGGCAGGAGGCTGCGAAGCAGCGTTTGTTCCCGGATCTGCAGCCGGTGATGGCCAGTGAGGACGTCAAAGAGGGAATCCAGTCTTTCCTGGAACGGCGCGAAGCTGTTTTTAAAGGCAAGTAAATTCTAAATTTCTTCGGGAAAAACCTGCTCTCGGGAACTAAAAGAAGCTGGCGAACTCATCAGAAATCTGGGCAGCCGACCGGGGTCTCCCTTCCGGGAGTGTGAGCAGCATGGATGCTGCGATCAAGCCCCCATGGATGGGTTCACGGCGTCTCCCGGGAGGGAGACCCCGGTTGGCTGCAAGCACCAGACCTCGAAGGCTGGGGCCCCAAGATGGCAACCCCCCACACCCGAATTCAGGCTGCCTCGGAACTCCGAGATTCGCGACGGGCCTTAGCTTCTGCTGCCACCTCCGCAGCGTAGTCCGCATACTTGGCCATCAGTTCCTCTTTCCGATCCGGATCCCAGTTGATTTTGCTCAGATCCCCCTCGTAGTGATCAATTACCCGCTTATCCATGGTTTCATACCACCACTGAGGCAGGTAGGCCGGCAGAAGCATTGAAGCATAACCCCCGGGCAACTGGGGTGCCTTCTCGAAATGCCGCAGGGCCTGGAAGCTGCGCTGGGGGTGGGCGTGATGGTCTGAATGCCGCTGCAACTGATACAGGAACAGGTTGGTCACGATATGATTGCTGTTCCAGCTGTGCTCCGGTTGGGTCCGCTCGTACTTCCCGTTCTTGTCCTTCTGGCGCAGCAAGCCGTAGTGCTCAATGTAGTTTACGCTTTCCAGCAGGCTGGCACCGTACACCGCCTGGGCCGCCAGGAAAGGCACTGCTCTTGGTCCGCAAACCAGCGTTGTCGCGCCAAAGAAGCCAGCGCTCATGGCCCAGCCCTGCAGTAGCTCGTTGTCCAGGCTCCAGAAGGTTTTACCCTTGCGGGCAAGTCTCGCCTTCTCGATCTTGATGGAGGATTTGATGCCTCCCAGCACCGTGCGCGGCAGGAATTTCCAGAAACTCTCGCCCATGCGGCTGCTGGCGGGATCCTCCGGCGTTGCCACCCGTTTGTGATGACCGAAGTTGTGTTCGACAACAAAGTGGGTGTAGCCGGTGGGGGCCAACGCCGCCATAGCCAACAGCTTGTTCAGTTTGTTGGATTTGTGGCCAAGTTCATGGGCCGTGTTGATGCCCACGCCATTGATGGCACCGACCGTCAGCGTCAGCCCTATCTTGTCGTCCAGGGGCGTGCTTTTGCGGCTGGCAAGCCAGGCGCCCATAAAGGTCATGGCGTACTGGGTGGGAATAAACGCCTTCACAATCCGGTCGTAGTACTTGTCCTGCTCCAGTGTCTTCACCGCCGATTCCGGAGGGTTGCTCTGATCCTCACCAATAGCGCGGTCCAGGGCGGGAATGATTCCGTGCACCAGAGCAGGACCAGTCCAGGCAAGGGCTTTCAGCTTCTTCGGAGCCAGGGCATAGCCGGTCAGGGCGGCCAATCCGATTCCCGGCAGGGCAGGGCCGAGCAGCCACATGTAGCGTTTCGGGTCTTTCCAGTTGCCAGTGGCTTCCTTTTCGACAGGCGATGAGACCTGATGTGATTGCAGATTGTCTGGGGTTTTGGCGTTCATTGTTTTCTCCCGTTCGGTGCGCGTACCTGCAATTTATGTCGGACAATCGAACAATGCAACGGGCGTCCAGGTTTAGAGCAAACCTTGGCTCGAAATGACAAATGGCTTTTCTTTGGCACAAACCCCGTTTCTGGGCCAGACTGACATAGACAACAAGAGCTGGATCACAAGGAAGAATCAGCCATGCCAAACTCTTCGTCTGCCACTGCTTCATACTCTGTCCAGGGGATGCTTCGCGAATACCTGTCTACCGGCAGGCTTACCGAAGTGGTCTACCGCGATAGTGCCGGTCAGGTATGTCTTGTCCACGATGTCATTCGCGATCTTTTCAGTCGTGCCGGGCAGGATTTTCTTCTGCTCGGGCGGGGAACCATGTTGCCGTTTGATCATGTGATTACCATCAATGGCCAGGTGCTCTCCGACAGCGCTGGTTAACGAAAGGGTAATCGGCCGGTAATTGTGTTTGTCAGAGTTCACGCCGTACCCTGTGCTCCGTTGTAAATACTTACCAACAGAGGGATATGGTATGAACAAGCTCACACTGAGTGCGCTTTTGATGGTGCTGACACTTGGCCTGGCTGCCTGCAGCTCGGATGACAACGAAGGCGTGGATGTCGAGCAGGCAGCAGATAACGCCGGAGAAATGATGGAAGACGCTGCGGATTCCACAGAGGAAACCCTGGAAGAAGCTACCGGCCAGGATGAAAGTGCCATGGGCGAGTTGCAGGAAGGCGCAGAGGAAGCTGGTGATGCCATGACTGATGCCGCCGAAGAAGCTGGCGATTCCATTGAGGAAGGCTACGAAGAAGCCACTCAGCAATAACCGAGTGAGCTGACCGCTCCGCCGCAACAGATTGCACGGAGCGGTCGGTCCCCCGGTTCGAGCGCTTGTAAACTAATGTTAACGAATTTGTCTTTTTAACTTCCGCTTACTGTCATATTTCCCGCCGAAACTGGCCTCTCAACAACATTGACCCGCTGTTCTTTGAGAGAGGCAATAACATGGCTAAGCACGACCTTGATCCCAATTACCTGGATCCCAACTACGAGCCGGTAGTCAACCACACTGAAAACACCCCCTTCCACCAGGTCCTGGCCGCGCGCATGCAGCGCCGCACCCTGATGAAAGGCAGCGTTGGAGCTGCCCTTGCCAGTGTGATGGGCCTGGGCCTGGCAGGTTGTGGCAGCGACAGCAACGACGGCACCACCAGCAGCAATGTTTCAAGTACCGATATCGGCTTCAAGGCGGTACCGACATCTACAGCCAACGAGGTAGTTGTTCCCGAAGGTTACTCTACTGAGGCATTCCTGCCGTGGGGCACGCCCATTACAGGGTCTTACCCTGCCTACAAGCCGGATGGCACCAATACCGGCGCCGAGCAGGAACAGCAGATGGGTATGCACCATGACGGTGTGCATTTCTTCCCCATCGATCTGAAAGCGGGCGGCAACAGCTCCAGTGAAGGTCTGCTCGTGATGAACCACGAGTACATCAACCAGGGTGCCCTGCATGCCAACGGCGCAACCTATGTAAACGATATGCGCCCTGCGGACGAAGTGCGCAAGGAAATCGCAGCACACGGTGTTTCTGTCGTTCACATTAAACGCGACACCAATGGCAAGTGGGACATCGTGTTTGGCAGCCCGTTCAACCGTCGTATTACGGGTAACACCGAAATGGATATCCGTGGCCCGGTTCGTGGCTACAGCAAGCTGATCACCAAGTACAGCCCGGATGCCACCGAGACCCGCGGCACTCTCAACAACTGTGCGATGGGTCCGACGCCCTGGGGAACTTACCTCGCTGCAGAAGAAAACTGGCACGGCTACTTCGCCAATGGCGATGCCACGCAGCCACGTGAGCAGACCCGCCATGGTGTAGGCAGTTCCAGCCGATATGATTGGGAACTGGCGGATAGCGCCGCGGACCAGTACGTTCGATTCAACGTGAGCACGATCGGCGCAACCGCTGCGGATGACTATCGCAACGAGGCCAACACGTACGGCTATATGGTCGAGATCGATCCGTTTACTCCTGAAAGCAAGCCGCAAAAACGAACTGCGTTGGGCCGTTTCGGTCACGAGGGCGTCATCTTCGCACCGGCAAAGGAAGGCGAGCCGGTGGTTTGCTATTCCGGCGATGACTCCCGTTTTGAGTACATCTACAAGTTCGTATCGTCGAAGCCCTACTACGCCGCCACCGCCGGTGGATATCTGTTGGATGAAGGTACTCTGTACGTAGCCCGGTTCAATGACGACGGCTCCGGCGACTGGTTGTCACTGGATCTCGACGACGCGGACTTTGCAGCCAAGGTTGCTGCAGCCGAGGGCACTCAGGTGGGTGATGTCCAGTTTGACGGTTTCGAAAGCCAGGCTGACGTTCTTCTGAACACTCGTCTGGCCGCCGATATCGCCGGTGCAACCCCGATGGACCGCCCGGAGTGGGGGGCTGTCGACCCGAATTCGGGCCAGGTTTATTTCACGCTGACCAACAACTCTCGCCGGACGGAAGAACAGGTTAACGCGGCTAACCCGAACGCCAACAACCGCACCGGTCATATCATCCGCTGGAGTGAAGAAGGCAATGACCATACTGCCACCAGCTTCGATTGGGACATCTTCGTCTTTGCCGGTGAGCAGGGTACGGAAACCGTGGTGGATGACGAGGTGATCGTATCCCTGACTGACGACAACATCTTCAACAGCCCGGATGGCCTGTGGTTCGACTATAACGGTCGCCTCTGGATCCAGACCGATGGCTCCGATGCAGCGCCCTACCAGAACAACATGATGCTGGCTGCCAACCCCGAGACCCGCGAAATCAAGCGCTTCTTCGTCGGTCCCGTAGGTTGTGAGGTTACCGGCGTTGTCTCCACTCCTGATGTGAAGACCATGTTCGTCAACATCCAGCACCCCGATGGCAACTGGCCAGATTCCAGTGATCCGCGCCCGCGTGACGCAACCGTCATCGTCACCAAGGACGATGGAGGCGTGATTGGCGCCTGAGCCAACATTGAAGTAATAATCTGAACACCGCAAACCCGGCCTGCTCGGTAACAGAGTGAGTCGGGTTTGCGGTTTTTTGTTTCAGAAATGCTATTCCCCGCCGATATGTATATTAAATACACTAAAGTATGAGTTATAAACTCATGTCAATTCTTTAGTCTCCACAATGGCCTTTAATAACAAAATGTTTGCAGAAGCAACGAAAAAGAAGAGGTTTCTATGGGCTTACTGGATCGGGCTTCAATTCTATGGGGGTTGGCGGTTGCCGTTGTTCTTGCGGTCGTCTGTGCAGTGGTGGCGCCTTTGTTAGGTCTGGAACCTGCGTCCACTTTGATCGGGCTCGTCGTCGGCCTCGCGGCCGCTGGCGGTTTCCTCATTGTCCGGGTGTTGGAGCCAACTGAACGGGGCCTCAAGGCTCTGAATGACGGCACCCTGTCTGACAATCATCCGCTGCATGCCCAGTGTCACCAATTGCTTGCCGATGCCAGGGCCGGACGCGCGTTGGTAGAAACCCTGTCTGGAAGCGCCGACAGGAACGCAATATCGGCGGCCCAGGTGTCTTTTGCCGCTGATCAACTGAAGCTCCGGCTCGATCGTCAGGTTGAAGAAACCGCTCAAATGGCCGACTACGCAGGCCAGATTACCGAGACGGTCCGGGAGTCCTCGGAACAGGCCACGGATGCGGCCACCATGGCTTTGCAGAACAAACAGGTCAGCACCGAGGGACGTGAGGCCCTTGTCTCCGCCATCGACAGCGTCAGGGCAGTGCATCAGCAGTCCGGGGAAAATCTGCGGCTGATCCAGGAGCTGAACGAGAAATCCAACAAGATCCAGGGTGTAACCACCACAATCCAGGGAATCGCTGAACAGACCAACCTGCTTGCTCTCAATGCGGCCATCGAGGCCGCCAGGGCAGGTGATCAGGGGCGCGGTTTCGCAGTGGTTGCCGACGAAGTGCGCCAACTGGCGGGCCGAACAGCCCAGGCGACGGGGGAAGTGGCTGAAACGCTGGAAGAAATACGGTCCGATACCACGTTGATCGTGTCTCGCATTGAAGACCTTGCCCGCAGCATCGAGGAAGGACTCGCCTCAGTTGAGAGCGTGGGCGAGCGATTGGACCAGATCAGTTCCCAGTCGGACCGGGTTCAGCAGCAAGTAGCCCGAATTGCCGAGATCGACCAGAACAACGAGCAGAGTCTGGCCCAGGTGTTCTCCGCCATTGAAACGGTGCGTGACCAGATCTCGGAGAGTGATACCAGCGTTTCTTCACTGGCAGAGCAGGCTGCGACGCTGATGGAACTGGCAGAAAAAGCCAATGCTTCATTCGCCTTGAACAGCGAAGCAAGTTATCACCGGCCCTTTTTCGATCAGGCAAAAGCCGGCGCTGACCAGATTGGCCAGATGTTCGAGCAGGCCATACGGGACGGCAAGCTTTCGGAAAGCGCTCTGTTCGACAAGACGCGGACTCCCATCCCGAACACGCATCCGCCGAAATACTCCAGCAGCTTTGACAAGTTTACTGATCAGTACCTGCCGGCCATTCAGGAACAGGTGAAGAACGCCCATGAGGCCATTGTCTTTGCCATAGCGGCTGCGCCCGACGGGTATGTACCGACCCATAACCGGGATTTTGCACACGCACCAACCGGAGATCCGAAGGTGGATCTGGTTAAAAGCCGAAGCAAGCGGCTGTTCAACGATCGCACGGGTATCCGCTGTGGTCAGCACACCGAGAACATGCTTTTGCAGACCTATCGACGGGATACCGGCGAAATCATGCATGATCTCTCGGTGCCGATCTATGTGAATGGCAAGCATTGGGGCGGTTTCCGCCTGGGCTACCGTCCGGATAATCACTGACCGGGTCGGGATTATCGACTCTAGAGGCTGTGCTAGACTCCAATTGTCCAATCGATAGGAGAGTTGTCTTGGCTGAACCGGAGTTTATACCTGCCGACACGGATCCCGCTTCCCGCCGCAGTGACCCGGCGCGTAACCTGGCGGTGGTGGTCTATATCCTTCAGGCACTGTCTTTTTTCGTGGGAGGCATTACCGGTCTGGTGGGTGTAATTATCAATTACGTGAAGCTGGACGACGTTCGCAATACCTGGGTGGAGCAGCACTTCCGCTGGCAGATCCGCACCTTCTGGATTGGCCTGCTCTGGACGGTGATTGGCATTGTGACCACGCCGATTATTATCGGCTGGTTCATTCTCCTTGGTATTTCTATCTGGATCATCTACCGGATCGTCAAAGGCGCTCTGGCTCTGAACGATGGCAAGGCACCCTCCTGAGGAGGGCGCCCCTGATCAGTCTTCGGTGACTTCCTTCAGGCGGATTGCGCTGAACATCCCTGCCAGCCCCATCAATCCCAGAACAATGATGACTGCTACCTCTGAGATCATCGATACGAGGGCGGTCAGACCGCCGGTAACCAGCAGAAGAACACCAATGACCGTGTTGCTCACCGCCGTGTAATCGGTGCGTTTGTTGCCGCCTGCCATATCCACCAGATAGGTTTTGCGCCCCAGTCTGACGCCGGCGTGGGCGATACTCAGAACGAAAAAGGCGACCGGGTAGAACCACACACTGCCGATTTCCGTCCCGATAAACAGCGCGGTAAGACCGACGAGCAGACACACGCCGCTGGCCATTGCAGCGCCACGGATCATGACTCTACGGCTTGAGGTGTCCGCGGCCCAGCCCCAGAAGCTGGCACTGAGGGAACTGGCCAGACTGCTGGCCAACAGGAAGATGCCCAGCATCCAGCCAATGTCGGACTCCTTCTGTGCAAGCACCACGAAGTAGGGCGACGCCAGGGCCGAGCACAGTAAAAGCGCCCGGGTAATCACGAAGTGTCTGAACGGTGCGTCATCGCGGAGCAGGGAAAGGCTCTGGAACGCTTCGGTGATGGCGTTACCGCCACCTCCGGTTTCACCTTCGTACTCTTCTACTCCGGCAAACAGGAATCCGGCAATGACCCAGAGAACACCGGCGAGAAGTAGTAGCACGGTATAGAACGCAATGGTCGGGTCGCCGCGTTCCCAGAACAGGAGGGCGGTCAGCACAACGGTGGCCGTGCCGCCAATGGTAGAGGCCAGTCCGCCAAGTCTCCCCCTGCGGGTTTTCGGAATGCATTTGCCCTGAACATCTTTCATGGATACCGAGCAGAATCCTCGGGCCAGGGAAAACACAATGAGGGCGGCTATGATCCCGGAACCTGCGACATAGCCTTCGAAAAACCAGATGCTCGCCGCCATGGCCACCACACTGGCAGCCTGGCCGAAACTTCCGAGGGTCCAGAACCACTTGCGAACGGGTTTGCGGCGCACCCAGGCTGCGATGACCATTTGTGGAACGAGAGAGCCGGATTCGCGGATCGGAACCAGCCAGGCCACCAGTGCAGGAGCACCTATGGCACTCATCAACCAGGCCAGGACGGTTTTCGGACTGATGAGGAGATCGCCCAGCTTGGTCAGGACGTTGCTGGCGAGAATCAGGAAGAAATTTCGGGGTACCTCGCGACAGGCTTCCTCCGGAATGTCTTTGCAGACCCGTGCGTCTTCTTCGTTGGCAATCAGGCTGTAAAGCTGGTCGATGGTGTCCTTTCTGCTCTCGGGCAAACCGCTGTCCTCCGGAAAATGAGTCAGAAGGATACCAGTGTGGACCGGTATCCTTAAGTGCGGAGTACGGTGGTTGCCGCTAATCAGACCAGATGGTGATCCCAGTAAACAGGAAGGTCTGCCAGTTCCCTGGCCGGTGTGGTAGCGCCCATCCGAACCAGCTTGCCCTGGCCGGAGGAGATCAGGAAGTCGCCCCCGGCCAGGGCCTGGACACCGGCGCAATCGGCGATGGAGGCGCGGTTCATAAGTTCACCGGTACTGGCCCTGAAGATAATGGCTGTGCCGCCAACAGGTGAGGCGGCAGCAACAAGGTCGTTCTCTGGATGGGCAACGACACTGGCTATGTAGTTGGCCATAGCTTTCTGGGTGTCCGCATCGAATCGGTATTCGCGCAGTTTTCCCTGTTCAAGGCGCGCCAGTAGGGGCGGCGTTTCGTACTGCGGACCCTGATGCTGAAAGGCCACGTACACTCGGCCACTCCCGCTGACGCTTACATGGCGGGCACTTTGCTGATGATGGGGCGGCTTGAAACGTCCAACGATTTTGCCGGAATGACGATTCATCAGAAGCAGGGCAGGATCCATGGTATCTAGATTCAGCTTTATACGGTCGTAGTCCGGGTGGGTCAGGATACCCCCGAGTCCGATCACCAGGGTTTCGCCGTCCGGGTGCATGGTCAGCTCGTGGGGACCAATGCCGTTAAGATCGAAGGTATCGGTTCGCTGGTACTCCTTTTCCGCGTCGTATACCGCAATAATGCCTTCGCCCTGTTCGTACCGGCTGGCGGTTACGTATAGCCAGCGGCCATCCAGGGAAAAAACACCGTGGCCGACGAAGTGCTCGCCGGCTGCCGCGTCTATGCGGTGTTTGAAAGCTCCGGTCGTTGTATCGAACACATAAAACGACCACCCGGGGCGACGATCAAAGAAAAGGGTTTCGCCCCTGGCAGGCCGGTTGCACCCGCTGTGGCAGCGTGTTTGAACCGGCGTTTGCCAGAGGACGTTACCGGTGCGATCGAACGCGCTGACGCCAAAGCTGCCATCCGGTAAGCCGATGGCGCCGGCATAGTGGTCTGGTTCGCCCGAGGCTTTTCGCGGAAGCATTGAACAGCCGGTCAGGGCGAGTGCAATACCACCGCCAACGGATGCTTTGAGAAAGGTCCGCCGGTGCAAACGCATAGGAACAGCCGCCTCCTCAGTCGCCATCGCTCGAGTTGAAGCCTCTTACGACGTTGAGAGCAACCGCGGCCTGGTCATTCACCAGAATGGTCAACTGCGAAACGTCCACGTAGAGGCCCTGAAGGACCCGGAATTGGTCTTCTTCGTCGAGCGCCGTTGCCATGGGAAGATAGGCACCAGGAAAGTTTTGCTGAACTTCGTTGAACTGATTACGAATGCGCTCAGCAAGGTGCTTCTCTTCGTTGCCTTCAAGCGCTGTCGTGAGCCCTGGCAAAAAGAACTGGTCCAGGCCATCGACTGTGGCCTCTATGGTCTTCAGTGTTTCGCCGCTGCGCCAGGCGTCCGTGATGTAAGGATTGCGCTTTCCATTCCCGCGCAGACCCATTGGTTGGGCCAGTCGGCGCTCCTCGAGGATCTCCAGTGCGGCCATCCCAGCGCGGACGGTAGTGTCGAAGTACTGTTCGCTCTTCAAGTAGTGAGGCCTGAAGCCCTGCCATCGGGTCATTAATTCGTCGCTGTTGCTCTCTACGTGGGCAGCCACGCCGGTCAGCAGTTCGCAGGTCCGGGGGGCGGGCAGTTTGTTATCCCCGGTATTAATTGTCTGATCGAACAGCAGGTATTCAATCATCGGGAAGCCCTGAACGGCCACGCCGGATCGGCTGATCACCTGCGGAGTGATCGGTTCCTCGTCGCCGGTCAGGTAAGCTGCTTTCCGCGCGACCAGATTCTTCGGGTCGGGCCAGAACTGGAACTGCCAGGAAAGATTGTTGTTTTCGACCGGTCCGAAATCGACAAAGCGCACCCGCTGCCAGGCCAGGAAGGCATCCAGCCAGGCGGCTTCCAGTTGTTCCCGGCTTTGCGGGGCAGGATTCCGGCAGTAGTCCCGGGCGCGTTCAGCCAAAGCGCCCGTTTCTTTTTTCAGCGACTGATAGCCAGTCGCAATGCCCTCATACCATTGCTGGCGGGCCTGGCTGGTGGCATCGCTTGCCCACACCAGGGGCGATGTTGCTGCGAGGATAAATGTGCACAGCAGTCTGGTGATCGGTTGCATGGCTGATCCTCAGAGTGAATTCAGGAAATCAATCAGGGCCGAACGATCCCCGGATGACATCTGGCGGTAGCGATCGGTGGCTGTCGCTGCCTCACCACCATGCCAGAGCACGGCTTCTTCCAGTGTGCGGGCGCGACCGTCGTGCAGGAACCCGGCCTGAGGATTCACTACTTGCGCCAGTCCAATGCCCCACAGCGGGGGTGTTCGCCATTCGTTGCCATTGGCCAGGAATTCATCACGTCCATCCGCCAGAGCCGGGCCCATGTCATGGAGCAGCAGATCTGTGTAGGGCCAGATAGTCTGATTGCTGAGATCCGGGCGTTCGGCTACCTCACCCGTCTGGTGTCGGGGAGTATGACAACCAGCGCAGCCAATTTCGTTGAACAGTTTTGCTCCTTGTTGAACCGAACCGGACTCAAGATTTCGGCGTGCCGGAACGGCAAGGCTCCTGGCATAGAAGGTCACAAAGTTGGCAACCTTATCGCTTACTTCCGGTTCGCCGCCATGGGCGAACCGCTCACAGTTCTGCTCGGGCATGCAGTCGGTCGTGGGTTTCAGGGTCGAGGTCAGGCCCATATCTCCGGCGAAGGCACCCATGCTTTGCTGGTGGACATCCGGCTCCGCCGCCTTCCAGCCAAATCGGCCAGGCCGCGTCTGTTCCGTTGCCAGATCCCAGACCTGGTTGAGTTTTCCGGAAATGCCATTGCCGTCGGCATCGTCAGGGTCATGAAGGGCTTGCAGCTTTTCGATGGGGATGGCTTCCAGCAGGCCCATTCCGATCATCTGCGGTGCTACCCGGGGTGAAACCAGCAGGTCGTCGGGCAACGGACCGTAGTTTGGGTTTTCGATGCGATACACAGGCTTGCGCAATTCCACAACAGTGCCGTCGGCCAGGGTCTTTTTCACCGGCGTCCATTCAATGACGAGATCGGCCTCGGGCTTTGCCGCGGGAAGTGCAGCGGTCTGCAACTGGCTGCCGTAGACCGGTGCCGGTTTAAAACCGTGCTTGCGCAGAAGTTCGGCGTCCCGTACCGGGTCAGCAGGCACTGCCAGCCTCAGAAACAGGGAGACTGGCGGTTCATCAACACCGGGGGGATGTCCGCGACCATCCTTGATGTGGCATCCCTGGCAGGAGTTGGTGTTGAACAGCGGGCCAAGACCATCACGGGCATCGGTGCTCGCCGGTGCCTCGACCCAGGGGTTCCGGAAGAAGCTGTTGCCCACGCTGAAATCCAGACGCTTGGTCATGGACAGATTGCCCTGGGGCAGCGAATAGGCGTTGGTATCTGACTGCTGAACCGTCCCCTCGCCACCGGTGGCGGGAGTGGTCTGAATAGGGTAACCCGCGTGGGTTTGGGCGGAGACGGGTGCGCTGGCAATTGCCAGCGCACCGATCAAGGCGAACGGTCTCATCATGCTCAGAACGCGTGACCGGCGTCATCCGGAGACAGGGCTTCGATGCCAAGGTCCCGCGCAGCCTGCTCAATGGATCCGGTCTGAGCGACCAGCGCCATGATCGCGCCGTTGACGATCCGGGTACCTTCGGCGTTCCCCGGTGCGATCATGGTATCGAATGCCATGGGGTTCTCGCTGCTCTCTGCACGAGCCTTCATCAGGGCGAGGGCTTCCATGGACGCATCCAACTGGTTGTTCAGGCGCGCATCCAGTTCAGGGTTGCTCTGCTGGACAAGGTCAGACAGAGAGGGTCCAGTCACCAGGCTGCCGTCGACACGACGGTAGGTGCCGGTATAGACATTCTGGATGCCCTGGCCGTTGTAGTAATGGGAATTGTGGGTATTGTCGCTGAAGCAGTCGTGCTCATCTTCGTAGGAGTTGGCCTCCAGGGCAACCTTCATCCGTTCACCGGCCAGTTCACCCAGGGACAGGGAGCCCATTCCGAACAGCATTTTCTGAACACCTTCATTGGCGTCGGCGGCAGTCAGCTGGGCGCGATAATTGTCGTTGGCACCGGGTGCCCACTGGGCCACCATCCACTCCAGATCTGAGACCAGAAGGTCGGTTACCGCGTCCAGGTATTCCCCGCGACGTTCACAATTGCCATTGGTGCAATCAGCGCCCTCGGCGTAATCCGTAACCGGGCGCTCACCGGCGCCGCTTTCGAAACCGTGCAGATCCTGGCCCCAGAGCAAAAATTCAACTGCATGGTAGCCGGTAGCTACGTTGGCTTCAGATCCGCCTACTTCGTTCAGATCGGCCAGCAGTGCAGGGGACAGAGAAGCCACATTCAATGTTTCACCGCCCACATTGATGCTGTTGCTCGCGATGATATTGGCGGTGGCCCCGGAGTTGCCCAACTCGTGCTGGTAGCCGTCAGCCTTGACGTAATCGATCAGGCCCTCATCCAGCGGCCAGGCGTTCAGTTGTCCTTCCCAGTCATCGACAATAGCGTTGCCAAACCGGAATACTTCAGTTTGCTGGTAGGGGATTCGCGCGGCGAGCCAGGCTTCTTTTGCGGCTGCAAGGTTCTCTTCGGTCGGGTTGGCAATCAGCCGATCGGTAGCGTAGTCCAGCGCGCGGGCGGTAATCAGGGCATCTTCATAGTTGGCGTGAGCAAGGTCGGCATAGTGATCAACTACGGAAGCCTTGGTAGCGGGTTCTGACTTCTCTGAGGTCCAGGGAGTATAAGCGCATCCCGCAGTTAGCATGGCGGCCACTGTCAGCGCGAGTGGGGCCGGACGAAACATGGATTTCATTCCTTTCTCCATTTTTGGTAATCGTGGTGAAAATGAGAAAAATTAGCGTTCACGATTATGGTTGCCGACTGATGAAAAGGCAAGCGGGAATAGGGGTGTGACCATGATGCGTGTCGGGTCTCTTGCTCTTGGCAACTGTGATCGGGCTTAATGGCTCCGTTACCAGGGAGCTATTTTTGTATGTTGAGCTATCTACACGCCTTCCACGCCGGCAACTTTGCCGATGTCCAGAAACACAGTTCACTGGCGCTTGCCCTTGCGATGATGCAGTCGAAAACATCCGGCATTGCCTGTTTCGACACCCACGCCGGCAGCGCCATATACGATTTGCGCAGTGAGCGTGCCCGAAAGACAGGAGAGGCTGATTACGGCGTTCAAAAGGTATGGAGCGGAAGAGATAGGCTAAGGTCCGGGGATTGGAAGCCGTTTCTGGACGTGCTGGCAGGATTCAATGCCGGTGATGGAGAGCTCTCTGTTTACCCGGGGTCTCCGGTGTGGTTCCGGCATTTTCTACGGCCCGCGGATGCTCTGACGTTGTTCGAACTCCATCCATCCGAGAGCGAACAGCTGACGGGATGGGCCGCCGAAGCCCCCGTCCGCGTGCTCAAACAGGATGGCCTGGCCGGCCTTCTGAAGCAGCTGCCACCGAAACAGCCACGGTTGCTCACGCTCATAGATCCTTCTTACGAGATCAAATCGGATTACATTGAGGTTGCTGAAACTCTTGGCAAAGCATGGCAGAAATGCCGTCACGGGGTTTATCTTATCTGGTATCCGATACTGACGAGCGGATTGCAGCAGCAACTGAAAGACGCTGTCGGGCGTACCGGCGTGCGCAAGGTGCTGTGCAGCGAGGTGCATCTCAGAAAGCCGCCGGAGCGGGGTATGGTCGGATCGGGCATGCTGGTGGTGAATCCGCCCTGGGGCTTTGATTCCCGTTTATCGGCGATGATGAGTGATGTAGCCGGGCCAGATGTTCTGAATCTGACCCATGATATTGGATGGCTGGTGCCGGAATAGTCCGGCAGTCTACTCCGGCTTATTGGCGTCCAGCTCTTCGATCAGTTGTTGCAAACGCTCGAAAATACGCTGGCCGCTCTCGCCGGTTCGTTCCAGATAGAGGTCACGCACAGGCATGCTGGCTTGCCGAAATGCCTCCCGCTCTGCATCTGTCAGGCGGACAACTTTCAGGTGTCCTTCTTCCAACATTTTTTCCAGCCGGGTCTGATTCAGTTCCTCCTGGGTCTCCCAGGCAATCTGCGCAACATCGTTGAGGCCGTTATCAAGCCATTGTTGCTGGTTTTCCGGCAACGCGTTGTACCAATCAAGATTTGAGACCACAGAGGCAACGAATTGTGCCGGCCGGGCAAGCGTCATGGTGCTCTGGACTTCATAGAAATCCATTTCCTCGATGGCAAAAACGGGATTGCTCTGGCCATCAATCTTACGCAGTTGGAGGTCGCTGTAGACCTGGGAATAGGGGATCTGACTCGGTTCGGCGCCGTAGGCTCGAAAGGCTTCCTCGGCCATGTCGGATGTCATGGTGCGTATCCGCTGGCCATTGAAATCGTCCGGTGTGCGCAGCGCCTTGTTGGCCGTCCAGGCCATCCAGCCCTCTGGCACGAAGCCAAGCAATTTCATGTTCTGGTCGGCATAGGGCTGTTCAAACAGATTAAGGAGTTCCGGACTCGCCAGAAGCTGTCGGGTCACCTCAGCGTCGTCCGGCAGAACGTAGTGCAAGGTGAAAAGGCCCACTTCCGGGATGGTGTTGGCCAGGTGCCCGGGAGAGGCGAAGGCAAGACTGACCGAACCGTTCCTGACGAGTTCGGTGAGCTGCGCCGAGGTGCCGAGAGAGCCGTAGGGAAAGATATCGACTTCAATCTTGCCTTCAGAACGCTCTTCTATGCGTTCTTTAAGGGCTTCGGCATAGGCGTGTTGAACGCTACTCTCGATTTCCTCCAGGGCGAAGCGCCAGGTGACGGGATATTCGGGCGCTTCCGGTGCCTTGGCGGCCTCGGGCCCTTGGTCGGTTTGGCTGTCTGAGCAGCCGGCCAGCGCAATGACCAAGGCGATGCTTAATGGCCAGAACCTGATACGGGCAGCGGGCATAACGGGGCTCCAGTTTTCTCAATCCTTTTCGACATTGGTAGACAAGGTAACACAAGAATGCGCCCTGCCGTGGGTAACAGGGTTCGATTGCATTACACTGTCGGCCAGACGATCCCGCGGGTAGAGGAGAAAATCGATGGAGTTCCAGTGGCTGGCAGGAGGCCGTGAATGAAAAACCAGAAGCAGGCGATGCTTTATGGCCTTGGCACCGTGCTTTTGTGGTCAACGGTGGCAACCGCGTTCAAGCTCTCCCTGAGAGACCTGGCGCCCGTTCAGATGCTGTTGATTGCCTGTAGTGCGTCTGTGGTCGTCATGGCCGTTATTCTGATGCTGCAGGGGCGCTGGCATCTGGTGTTTTCTCTCAGTCGCAAACAGTACGCCCAGTCGTTCGGCATGGGGCTGATCAATCCCTGCCTGTACTATTTTTTGTTGTTCGGGGCGTTTGACAGGTTGCCGGCCCAGGAAGCGCAACCGCTGAATTACACCTGGGCGCTGGTATTGGCCTACATGTCGGTACCGTTTCTTGGGCACCGGCTGCGCAAGCTCGATATTGTGGCGGGCCTGATCTGTTACGCCGGCGTAGTGGTCATTGCCACCCGTGGAGCGGTGACTTCACTGAGTTTCGAGGATCCTCTGGGTGTATCTCTCGCCCTAGGCAGTACCGTGGTCTGGGCGTCCTACTGGATTATTGCCACCCGGGATACCCGCGATCCGGTGGTTGGCCTGTTCCTGAATTTTCTGTGTGGGCTCCCGGTGATTCTGCTGATTTGCTGGTGGACGGAAGGTCTGGACTTCGCCTCGGGAACGTCGCTCGCCGCTGCGGTTTACGTTGGTGTGTTTGAGATGGGTATTGCCTTTGTGCTCTGGTCCTACGCCATGAAAAAGGCAGAGAACACGTCGAAAGTCAGCAATCTGATTTTCATCTCTCCTTTCCTTTCACTGGTGTTCATCTATTTCATTCTGGGGGAGCATATTCTGCCCTCCACCTACATTGGCCTGGTTCTTATCATGATGGGGCTCTGGATCCAGCAGAAAAAAGTCAAAGACAGGGAAGAGGCGTTAAATCTTGGCTAGCTGGTTTGTCTACATGGTTCGAACCGCCAGTGGAGCGCTCTACACCGGAATCACGACCGACGTTGAACGACGTTTCCGGGAGCATCAGGCGGGCGCGCCCAGGGGCGCCCGTAGTCTGAGGGGAAAGGGGCCATTGGAACTGGTCTTCAGCGCCGCCGCTGGCGACAGAAGCCAGGCTTCCCGTCTGGAGTGGCACATCAAGCAGTGGCCCCGGCTAAGGAAAGAGGCCCTTGCCCGGGGTGAACTCAGCCTGCCAGATGACGTTTGATGTGTTCGCCAGCGGTTTCCATCGCCTTTGTGGCCCTGTCGAGCTGACCGCTGTGCACCTGAAAAACGTGCCAGAGGCTGTTGTATATCTCCAGGCGGGTTTCCACATCCTGACGGTTCGCCGCTTCAGCCAGCCGCTCGGCATCATTCAACAGAATCTCTTGGCTACCCACCTGGATCAGCAGGGGCGGCAGGCCGCTCAGGTCGCCGAATACCGGTGAGATCAGCGGATTGCTCAGGGACTCCTTTCCGGCATAGAGCTTTGCTGCCTTACTGGTCCAGCTTGACTGGAGTACCGGCTCACATTCGGGTTCATAGAGCTGCTCCTGAGTGAGGTCTACCCAGGGTGAAAATACTGTTAGCGATGCCGGAAGGGACTGCTGCTTGTCGCGTAGCCGCATGGCCAGGGCAACGGCGAGGCCGCCGCCGGCGGAATCCCCTGCGACAGCGATCTGCTCTGGCTTGAGGCCCTGCTCCAGCAGGCCGTTCCAGCAAGCTTCCGCATCGTCCAGAGCTGCGGGAAAGGGGAACTCGGGTGCCAGCCGGTAATCAGGCGTAACAATGCTGCAATTGCTGGTTTTTGCCAGGTGCCCGGTTATGCCGCGGTGGGTACTCGAAGAACCAATGATATAGCCACCGCCGTGCAGATAGAGAACAGCGCCGTGCGGCTTGATGCTGAAACTGGTTCGGGTAACGGGAATACCGCCAACCGTGGTGGCTTCGAATTTTGCACCCTTGGGCGGTATCGAACTCCTGTAAGCCTGGCGCACAATGCGTCGCTGAAGCGGAACCGGCACCGTCGGGTTGAGAACCGGTCTTACCAGCCGGTTCATGGTCTGGCGCAACGCACTCTCCAGAAGGTGTTGCAACATCTGTGTCTTTCCCCTGCTATGGGTTAGGATTGGAGGCCAAAATTTATAATCTATTCATGACAGGCGTTTAACTCTACGTGTACTGGAAAACAGATACCATAGAAATACCGGATTGGGACAGGCACTCGCTTCTGGACAGGCTCGAACCCTTCGATCCGGCCTGCGCGCGGGATCTCAGCGACGAAATGGTCGCCTACTGCCGCTTTTACGGTCTGGATCTCTGGGTGGAGCACCCGGACGTTGCTTACCATCAGGGGTACGTCAACGCGTGTGATCACGAGGTCATGGTGCATTATTTCCGGTTGCCGGAGCAGGCAGGTGAACGCGGCACAGTGTTTATTATGCATGGCTACTTCGATCATGTTGGGCTTTACAGCCAGTTGATTGACCGCTGTCTGGGCGCCGGCTTTGATGTGCTGGCTTATGATCAACCGGGACATGGTCTTTCCAGCGGCACGCCGGCGGCGATTGGAAGTTTTCTCGAATACCAGGGTGTCTTGACAGATGTGATGGCCAAGGTCAGAGACAAGGTACGCCAGCCCTGGTTTGCGGTGGGCCAGAGCACCGGTGGCGCGATCCTGATCGACTATCTGTTGTCCAATCAGCACAATCAGCAGACCTCGGATTTTCGGAAAGTAGTGCTGCTGGCGCCACTGGTAAGGCCGGCGGGCTGGTTAGGAGCCAAGGTACTCCATAGCATCGCCAAACCGTTCATTTCCCGCTGGCGCCGGGTGTTTGCGGAGAACAGCGGTAATAGCCGTTTTCTGAGGTTTCTGCGTGAACACGATCCGCTCCAGGCCAGGGCCGTACACGTAGATTGGGTGAGTGCGTTGCGAAAGTGGGTGCCCCATATCGAATCGGCCCGGCCTGTCGACTTTCCAGTGACCGTCGTGCAAGGTGAAAAGGACCTGACAGTCGATTGGCAACACAATTTGCGCATTATCCGGAATAAATTTTCGGCGGTGGAGGAACTGAAAATCCCTGACGGACGTCATCATCTTGTGAACGAAGCTCAGGATTTACAGGCAACCGTATTCAATACCATCATTGATACATTCACGAATTCGGCAGAAAGGACCCGTTGAATCGGGTTTGCTGAAGAAACAAGGCACAGGAGAAAGCTGTGAAGAAGACGATTCTTGCATTTGCGGTGGCAACGTTTGGTCTTGGTGGTTGTATGACCTATGACCCGTACACGGGTGAAGAGAAAACGTCGAATGCGACCAAGGGAAGTATCATTGGCGCGATTGGCGGCGCGGCAATCGGTGCTGCAACTTCCAGTAGCAGCGACCGCGGCAAAGGCGCCCTGATTGGCGCGGCCAGTGGTGCTGCTATCGGCGGTGGCGTTGGTTACTACATGGATAAGCAGGAAGCCGAGCTGCGTCGCAAGCTGGAGGGTTCCGGTGTTCGCGTAGTGCGTAACGGCGACGAGATTGAGCTGATCATGCCGGGCAACATCACCTTTGACCTGAATGAATCGACGATCAAGCCTTCATTCAGCGGCACTCTCGAATCAGTTGCTCTGGTACTGAAGGAATTCGACAAAACGATTATTCAGATTGAAGGCCATACCGACAGCTCCGGTTCGGACAGCTACAACCAGCTGCTCAGCGAGCGTCGCGCCTCCTCAGTACGTGACTTCCTGCTGAATCAGGGCATTGAGCCCAAGCGCACCCGTGCTGTGGGCTATGGTGAGCGCTATCCCGTGGCGTCCAACGATACCCCGGCTGGTCGTGAGCAGAACCGTCGCGTTGAACTGACGCTGGTGCCCATGCAGTAAGCAGGCTGTTCTACCGCCATAAAAAAACCGGAGCAAATGCTCCGGTTTTTTTGTCTCAGGCCATGAATCAGAACAGGACGCGGCAGCGAATCGTTCCCTTCACTTTGAGCAGCTTTTCCAGCGCCAACTCGCCGTATTCTTTGTCCACGTCCACAACCACGTAACCAATGTCTTCCTTGGTTTGCAGGTACTGACCGCAGACGTTGATGCCGTTCTCCGAGAATACCTGGTTGATTTCGGACATCACGCCCGGCACATTCTCGTGAATGTGCAGCAGGCGGTGCTGGTTGGGGTGGGATGGCAGCGCCACTTCCGGGAAGTTCACGGACGAAACGGACGTGCCGTTGTCGCTGTACATGGCCAGCTTTTCCGCCACTTCCCGACCGATGTTCTCCTGGGCTTCGATGGTGGAGCCGCCCACGTGCGGGGTCAGGATCACGTTATCAAATTCCCGTAGAGGAGACACAAACTCCTCATCGTTGGATTTGGGTTCCACCGGGAATACGTCGATGGCGGCGCCCAGCAGTTTGCCGCTGCGCAGAGCGTCGGCCAGGGCATCAATGTCGACAACCGTGCCACGGGAGGCATTCATCAGAATGCTGCCGGGCTTCATCTGGGCAAACTGCTCGGCCTTGAACATGTACTTGGTGGCCGGTGTTTCCGGCACGTGCAGGCTGACCACGTCGGCAATGTTGAGCAGCTCCTGGAGCGTGCCCACCTGAGTGGCGTTACCGATCGACAGCTTTGACACTACATCGTAGAAATACACATCCATGCCCAGGCCCTCGGCCAGGACACTGAACTGGGTGCCGATGTTGCCGTAGCCGATGATGCCCAGCTTCTTGCCGCGGATTTCATAGCTGTCCTTGGCGGACTTCAGCCATTCGCCGCGATGGGCTTTGGCGTTTTTCTCTGGAACACCACGCAGGAGCAGAATGGCCTGGGCCAGAACCAGTTCGGCAACGCTCCGGGTGTTGGAGAAGGGCGCGTTGAATACGGCAATGCCGCGCCGGGTGGCTGCCTGGAGATCCACCTGGTTGGTACCGATACAGAAACAACCCACGGCCACCAGCTTGTTGGCGGCTTCAAATACTTTCTCTGTCAGCTGGGTGCGCGAGCGGATGCCGATGAAGTGCGCATCGGCAATTTTCTCGATCAGCTCTTCCTCGGCCAGCGAGTGAGACAGGTACTCGATGTTGGTATAGCCCGCAGCGTTCAGGGTATCAATGGCAGATTGATGGACGCCTTCCAGCAGCAGGATACGGATTTTGCTCTTCTCAAGAGACGTATTTGACATGGGCTTGCTTCCGAACCTTTCGTCACGTGAAATGACCTGTGGCCAGTGATCGTCGGGGCTGGCTCACAGAACAGGGCCGGTATGATACCATAAACGCAGATTTTCACAGCGCGCCGGTTTGCCTGAATCAACTGTCTGTGACTCCTGTTGCAGGATGCTCCGGCCAAAACCTGACGAGACCGAATAGCCCATGAATTCTGAACAGATCATTGCTTCCCTCAAAGACCTGATGGCTACTGGCGATGCACCCGGCAAGGTGCTGACCGACCCGGCAGATCTGGATACCTATGGCAAGGACTGGACCAAGATCTACCCACCCAAACCTTTGGCGATTGCCTTGCCCAAAACCACTGAGCAGGTGCAGGCGCTGGTGAAGTTCGCCAATGAGAATCAGGTGGCGCTGGTGCCTTCCGGCGGCCGGACAGGTCTGAGTGCCGGTGCCGTGGCCGCCAATGGTGAAGTGGTTGTGGCGTTCGACAACATGAACCAGATCCTGGATTTCAACGCCAGTGATCGAGTGGTTCGCTGTCAGGCGGGCGTTGTGACCGAGCAGCTCCAGAATTTTGCTGAAGAAAATGATCTGTATTACCCGGTAGATTTTGCCTCCGCCGGTTCCAGCCAACTGGGGGGCAACCTCTCCACCAACGCCGGCGGTATCAAAGTGATCCGTTATGGCATGAGCCGGGACTGGGTGGCTGGGCTCAAGGTAGTCACTGGCAAGGGCGATATCCTGGATCTGAACAAGGATCTGGAAAAGAACAACACCGGTTACGATTTGCGCCACCTGTTTATCGGTGCAGAGGGCACGCTAGGCTTTATCACGGAAGCGACCATGAAGCTGTCCCGCAAGCCGGATAACCTGACCGTACTGGTGCTGGGGCTGAACGATCTGACCAACACCATGGACGTGCTGCAGACTTTCCAGAAAAAAATTGATCTCACCGCCTATGAGTTTTTCTCTCATCAGGCCATGGGGCACGTGCTGGCCCATGGCCAGGTGCAGGCGCCGTTTGAAACCGCAGCGCCTTACTATGCGCTACTCGAGTTCGAATCTGTCTCAGACCAGGTGATGGACGACGCCATGACCCTGTTTGGGCAATGTGTGGAGAACGGCTGGGTGCTCGATGGTGTGATCAGCCAGAGCGAAACCCAGGCCCAGAACCTGTGGCAGTTGCGCGAGCGCATCTCCGAATCCATCGCGCCCCGCACGCCCTACAAGAATGACATCTCCGTGGTGGTCTCCAAGGTGCCGGGTTTCCTGCAGGAAATCGACGCCGTGGTTACCGAGCACTATCCGGATTTCGAGATTATCTGGTTCGGGCACATCGGCGATGGCAACCTGCATCTCAATATCCTCAAGCCGGAAGATATGGCCAACGAGGACTTTTTCGAGAAGTGCCAGCAGGTTAACAAATGGGTGTTCGAGATTGTCGAGCGCTACCAGGGCAGTGTGTCAGCCGAGCACGGTGTGGGTATGACCAAGAAGCCCTATCTTCAATATACACGCAGTGAGGCGGAGATCGCTTACCTGAGAGGTATTAAAAAGGTATTCGATCCCAACGGCATCATGAACCCAGGCAAGATTTTCGACTGATGCAGGACCACATCGTTGTACTGACAGGCGCAGGTATCAGCGCCGAGAGCGGTCTCTCCACATTCCGTGACAACGGCGGGCTGTGGGAGCAGCACAGTGTGTACGATGTGGCCACGCCCGAGGCGTTTGCCCGGAATCAGGAGCTGGTGCTGAGGTTCTACAACGACCGCCGGCGCCAGCTGGAATCCGCCCAGCCCAACCGGGCCCATCGCCTGCTGGCAGAGTTGGAAAAGCGGTACCGGGTAACGGTGATCACCCAGAACGTGGACGATCTCCACGAACGGGGTGGCGCCAGCAACGTCATTCATCTTCACGGCGAGCTCACCAAGGCCCGCAGTTCACGGTATCCGGAGCTGGTTTACGACATTGGTTATCGTGATATCAATCCGGGCGACACCTGCGACCGCGGCGCCCAGCTTCGCCCCCATATCGTCTGGTTCGGTGAGGAAGTTCCCATGTTGGAAAAGGCCGCCGACATTGTGCGCACCGCCGATCATCTGCTGATCGTAGGGACGTCGCTCCAGGTCTATCCGGCGGCGGGGCTGGTGTATGAGGTGGACATGGATGTGCCCATCACGGTCGTCGACCCGGGAGAGCCCGCTTCAGTGTCCCGTGCCCGGGTCATTCGCAAGGGGGCTGCCGAGGGTGTGGCCGAGTGGGCTGATAGCCTGAAGTAATTCTCCATTTCTCGAGGCTCATCTTGGCGCAGCGGTCTCTGAAGCCTTAAGGTATTTCTCGAGCTCTGACCGAAATGCCGCCTGAACCCCCAGTCTTTTCAGCATCCAGTAGTGGCCAGCAATCATTCGGTCAATGAAAATGCTCTCCACAGGTGGTTTGAAATAGTCGAGGTATTTAAACACCGTGCTGGTTTTTTCGGCGACGCGTTTATGAATGTCGGCTTCCGCGAAATCGTATGGTTGGTCGCGCTGCTCAAAAGGCACCACGAGTATGTCCCGCCACATCGCGTAATACGCTTCATCCACGGCTGGCTGGCTTCCCACCCGCGCGCCAAGATCGATCAGGTAGCGGTCCAGGGCCTCATAGTCTTCATCAAGCGCGGCCACGAGGGCGTTGCGGTAGGCTTCGACGATCTCCGGCTTGAGTTTTTTCACGCAGCCGAAGTCGTACATGATGATGGAGCCGTCCGGTCGGTAGGCGAAGTTGCCGGCGTGGGGATCGCCGTGGATGCACTGGAACCGGAATAGCTGGTCCGCCATGAGGGTGAAGATGCGATGGCCGATCAGGTTGACGGTGTCCTGATCGTATTGCTCCCGGGTGACCTTGCTGACGTGATCGCCCTCCACCAGTTCCATGGTCAGCACCCGCCGGGTGGAATGGCCGGGAATGACCGCCGGGATCAGGACCCAGGGCTGTTGTTCGTGGAACTTGCGGAACAGCTCGATGTTCCGGGCCTCGTTTTCGTAATCCAGCTCTTCTTTCAGGCGTTCCCGGATTTCTGCAAACAGCTTATCCACGGACTCCTTTGGCATTTTCAGCAGGCCGCCGAGTTTGAGCGTCATTCTCAGCTGTTTCAGGTCCGAGTCGCAGGATTCGTCTACGCCGGGATACTGGACCTTGACGATCACATCGGTGCCATCTTGCAGGCGGGCGCGGTGCACCTGACCGATGGATGCGGCCGCGTAAGGTTTTTCCTGGAGGTACTCGAACAATTCGGAGACCGGCTTCCCGAGCTCGGATTCGATCTGCCCCACGATTACCTCGAACGGCATTGGTGGCGCTTCTTTCTGCAGTTTTTCCAGGGCTTCCGAGAATTCCCTGGGCAGAAAATCCTGCGTCTGGGAGGCAATCTGACCGACCTTCATCACGGCACCCTTGAGCTCCCCGAGGGTGTCGGCTATCTGCCCGGCCATGCGGGTATAGCTTTCACTCTGAGCGCCCTCGTCGTTCTCCGAGCGAAAAAGCCTGCGAGCGCGCTGGCCCGCATACTGGCCTGCCACGGAAGCAGTCATGCCAGCGAGCTTGAAGAAGCGACCACGTCGGGAGGTAACCGGTTTCTTTGCCATAAATACCATTACGCCTTTGACCGGATTTGGGTTTAGCCGGTCCTGCACGTTAAACCACTTTGGTCTCCACGAACAGCAGGTCTTCCAGTTCAAGTGACAGGGTCTGGCCCGAGACCAACGGGCCAACGCCCTTTGGCGTACCCGTAAGCACGACATCGCCGGGAAGCAGGGTGAACTGGCCGCTGATGTGGGCAATTAACGGCACAATGGGATTCAGCATATCCCGGGTGTCACCGGTTTGCTGGCGGTGCCCGTCGATATCCAGGGTAAAGTGAATGTTGTCCACGGCGAGTTTGTCAGCCGAGATGAACGGTGACAGGGGACAGGCTCCATCGAACCCCTTGGCGCGCTCCCATGGCTGCCCTTTCTCTTTGAGCCGGGTTTGCAGATCACGGAGGGTCAGGTCCAGCGCCAGGCCATACCCGAGTATTGCGGCTTCGGCCTGGCTGGCGGATACGTTGGTCAGAGGGCGGCCAATGAGAACGGCCAGTTCGGTTTCATAGTGGACCTCCCCCTGGTCTGCCGGAATTCTCAGGGGGCGGGTGATATGGACGGCCGAGGTGGAGGGTTTGATGAACAGCAGGGGCTCGTCGGGCACCGGATTGTTCAGTTCCTTTGCATGCTCCGCGTAGTTGCGGCCAATACAGACGATTTTGCCTAACGGCAGGTGAATCGAAGTTCCGTCTTTCCAGTGATGTTGGTAATCCGGCATGGCTGCCCCCTGTCCACGTTCGGTTAATCCCCTTCAAACGAGCAGACAGTATAAACCTGAAGACCCTCTTCCTGAAGCTTGCGGGAGCCGCCGAGATCCGGGAGATCAATCATGGCGGCCACTTCCACAATTTCGGCGCCGATCCGGCGGATCAGCCGGGCCGCGGCCAGCATGGTGCCACCGGTGGCAATCAGGTCGTCCACCAGTACCACATTATCGCCCGGCTTGAAGGCATCTTTGTGCAGCTCGACGGAGGCGGTGCCGTACTCAAGCTCGTAGTCTTCCACCAGGGTATCGAATGGCAGCTTGCCCTTCTTTCGCACCAGTACCAGGGACGCGTTGAGCTCGTAGGCCAGTGCTGAACCGATGATGAAACCGCGCGCGTCCACAGCTGCCACCGCATCAATCTTGTGGCCGTGATAGCGGTGTACGAAGGCATCAATCAGCTTCCGGAATGCAGTCTTGTCCTGCAGTACCGTGGTGATATCACGAAAGGCTACGCCGGGCTTTGGCCAGTCCGGCACCGTACGAATCGCCTTTTTGATGCTCTCAGAAAAATAATCCATAAACGTTCCGGTTAATGCTCTGGATGCGGATCAGGCCGCATCCAGGAAAATGAATTTCAGAACAAAGACGACAGCAATAATAACAACGCTGGCGTTCAAATCCGCCCAGCGGCCGCTCAGAGCCTTCAGGATGGCGTAGGTAATGAACCCGAGGGCAATGCCGTTTGCGATGGAGAACGTCAGCGGCATCATCAGGGCTGTGACCACAGCCGGAGCCGCGTCGGTAACGTCATCCCAGTCAACCAGTTTGAGGCCGCTGGCCATCAGAACCGCAACGTAGAGTAGCGCCGGAGCGGTTGCGTAGGCGGGAATGATGCTGGCAATGGGCGACAGCAGCAAACACGCCAGGAACAGTGCGGCAACAACCACAGCGGTCAGGCCGGTACGCCCGCCAGCGGAAATACCCGCCGTTGATTCGATGTAGCTGGTGGTGGTCGAGGTGCCGAGGGCAGCACCGGACATGGTGGCGACCGAATCGGACATCAGGGCCCGGCCCAGGCGCGGCAGCTTGCCGTCCTTGTCCAGCAGTCCACCACGTTGGGCAGCGCCTATGAGCGTGCCGGAGGTGTCGAAAAGGTCAACGAACAGGAACGCAAAAATAACGCTGATCATGCCCACGTTCAGGGCGCCCGCCAGATCCAGCTGCATGAAAGTGGGAGCCAGGCTGGGCGGCGCGGAAACAAAGCCTTTGTATTCCACCATCCCCAGCGCCATGGCAACGCCGGTAACCGCGATGATACCAATCATGACAGCGCCGGTTACCTGACGGAACGACAGTGCGCAGATCAGCACGAAGCCGCCGAAGAACAGCAGGCTTTCGGCAACCTTCACTTCACCAAGGCCAACCAGAGTTGCAGGATGATCCACCACAATGCCGGCGTTTTTGAGCGCAATCAGGGCCAGAAAGAAACCAATGCCGGCAGAAATGCCGAACCGCAAGGACATCGGGATGCTGTTAATGATCCATTCACGGACCTTGAAAATGCTCAGCAGGAAGAACAGGAAGCCGGATATGAACACCGCCCCCAGCGCCATCTGCCAGCTGTAGCCCATGCTGCCAACGACCGTAAAGGAGAAGAAAGCGTTCAGTCCCATACCCGGCGCCAGGGCGATGGGGTAGTTGGCCCACAACCCCATGATCAGCGTGCCGATAACGGCTGCAAGGCAGGTAGCGACGAAGACAGCCCCGAAATCCATGCCGGTAGACGACAGGATGCTCGGGTTGACCACAATGATGTATGCCATGGTCAGGAAGGTGGTAATGCCCGCAACCACTTCTTTACGAACGGTGGTGCCGTGGGCCTGGAGTTGGAACAGTCGTTCAAGCATGACGGGTGTCTGCCTCACAGGATGCTGAAAGTTAGTATTTGGGAATCTGGTTTGAGTGGAATTCGTGGATTGCGTGAAAAAACGGCAATATTACCGACTCATGCGCCTCAGGCCAAGGGATGATTGACAGTTCGTCAACCAGCCGATGGGGCTAGCTGTTATGTGGATCCCGCTGGAGCCGGATATCAAACCGCACGGCCAGCATGCGCACGATCACGATGAAAAGCAGTCCGATGGTCAGAGGCAGGGCCTCGTTGTCCAGGAACCACTGGCAGACGAAATACAGCCAGCAACCGGCAAACGAAATGGATGCGTAGATCTGGTCTTTGCGGAAAATGTAGGGCACTTCGTTGCACAGAGTGTCTCGCAGTGCGCCGCCAAACGTACCGGTCATGACGCCGAGAAGAGAGGCTACAAACCACGAGTGTCCCAGGTCGAGGGCCAGTTGGGCGCCCAGAATGGAAAAAACTCCCAGTCCGATGGCATCCGGAAAGACGATTCTGGACTCCCGAAGCCGCTCCGCCCGTTTCCAGTAACTGAAGACAATTGCCATCGCCAGAATCAGCATGGGCTGTTCCTCATGCTTGATCCAGTAGAGCGGGTGGTTGTCCATGATCAGGTCCCGAAGGGTACCGCCACCTAGCGCCGTGATAAATCCGATGGTAAACACGCCCACAGGATCCATATTCTTGGAGCGCGCCACGATCATGCCGGAAATCGCGAAGGCGACGATTCCTATCATTTCAAGTACGTAGATGATGTCGAGCATGGCGAAACCCGGGAGAGGCGGAGAATGGCCTGATGGCCTGGTTTTGAGCGCCGAGGATAGCGGAAAAAGCGCCTCCTTTCATCTACGGATCGGGCCTGTCAGGTTTGTGGCCACCCGGAACTGTGATCCATAACGACACGTTCAGACGTATCTTGGATTCATCTTACGTCTATCCTGTTGTACGGAGTTGCTATGTCCTTGATGCGTCTGGCCTATGCCAGTGAAGCCACGTTCGAAGCCAAGCCGGTGGAAAAAGGTGTAGAGCCACACGTTGCGCGAATCCTGATGACCTCCCGAAAAAACAACGCCAGAGACCAACTGGTGGGTGGTCTTTATTACGGCAACGACCGCTTTTTCCAGTATCTGGAAGGAGATGAAGATGCGGTGCGCAGGACCTTCGATCGCATTCTGAAGGATGAGCGCCATAAGAATGTCGTGACCCTCATCGAAGAGCCGCTCACAAGCCGGACCTTTAGCAACTGGTCTATGAAGTATGTGCCTCTCTCCCGGGATGTCCGGAACTTTCTCGATGAAGAGGGGCTGGAATCCTTCGAGCCGTCCTCTTTTACATCGGATCAGTGCGAGAAAATGATCGAGCTAATACGCAACTCCAGCCAGGATCAGAATCTGGTCAACCGGGACGACAATAAATCCGTCGGCGACGTCCCCCAGGTGTTGTCGTCCGGAATGAAGATGGGCCTGATCGTGGCCGGTCTGGTGCTGGTAGGGGCTCTGGTGATTGGCGGGACCATGCTCTGATGGAATTGCTGTAAAAATAAGCCTTGCTTATGCGGTTGGATAAAAGAACTTTATTTGCTTCATGATAAGACTCTGTTTAGCTTGACGGATAACAATCACAGGCGTGCACTGCCTGGAGCCCGATCAAACAAAAATGGAGAGTTCATGAAAGCCATCCTCTGCAAGGAATATGGACCCGCTGAGACGCTGGTCATCGAAGATGTTCCCAGTCCTGAGGTGAAAGGCCGAGGCGTAAAAGTCCGCGTAAAAGCCGCCGGCCTGAATTTCCCCGACACCCTCATTATTGAAAACAAATATCAGTTGAAGCCAAGTCTTCCGTTTTCGCCCGGTGGTGAAATGGCTGGTGAGGTTATCGAAGTTGGTGACAAAGTCACGCGCTTCAAGGTAGGGGACCGTGTCGCAGGCCTGACCGGTTATGGCGCTTTTGCAGAAGAAGTCATCGTGCCGGAGCAGAACCTGCTGCCCGTTCCCGATGGCATGTCAGACGAGAAGGCGGCCGCCTTCACCATGGTTTACGGCACTTCCTATTATGCCCTGAAGCAGCGGGGCAACCTCCAGCCTGGCGAAACGCTACTCGTTCTTGGCGCCAGTGGTGGCGTTGGCCTCGCCACGGTCGAACTGGGCAAGGCCATGGGCGCCAAGGTCATCGCAGCGGCCAGTTCTGCCGAGAAGCTGGCTGTGGCCAAAGAGGCCGGCGCCGACGAGCTGATAAACTACACCGAAGAGCCTCTCAAAGATGCGGTAAAGAAGCTCACCCACAGCAAGGGCGTGGACGTGATCTACGACCCGGTCGGCGGTGACTTTACCGAACAGGCCCTTCGCGCCACGGGGTGGAACGGCCGCCACCTGATCATCGGCTTTGCTGCCGGTGATATACCGAAAATCCCCGCCAATCTGACGCTCCTGAAAGGCTGCTCCGTGGTTGGCGTGTTCTGGGGCAGCTTCACCCAGCGCGAGCCGGAGGCGAGCGCGCAGAACATGATGGAGCTGATGAAGCTCTATGCCGAAGGCAAGATCGATCCGAAGATCAGCGCCGTCTACGACTTTGAGAACTACGCCGAGGCTCTGGGGGCTCTGACTGGTCGTAAGGCCACCGGCAAGGTTGTGCTCAAGGTCGGCTCCTGAGTTATATCGTAGCCTGCGAGTCTGAGGAGGTTGCCGGTTGGAGGCACTTCCCAAAAACCGCTACGAGCACATCCATGTGCGCTTGGCGTCGGCCATCCCTGGCCGCCGACATTTTTGGGAAGTGCCTCCAACCGGCAACTTCTGACATCAGTTATATCTCAGGTTGCAGAGACTATATCGCTATAGCCCGTTGGTGAGGGTGGGTGCCTCCTCCCAAAAATGTAGAGGGCCAAGGACGGCCCGAAACAAGCGCACACGGACGTGCTTGTAGCGGTTTTTGGGAGGAGGCACCCACCCTCACCACTCCGCTAACCCAAAAGGCTAGGGCCCAGACAAACGGCCAATCATCAAAACCGAACCGAGCCCGAGTTAATCTCCGAAACCAGCTCCGAAGTCAGCAGGGAATACCCGTCAGTCCCCGGCAACCAGGCATAAACCTCCTCGCTTTCCCGAAGTGAATAACCAAGCTTCTGGATGTCCACTTTGCGGTACTTGAAGGTGCCGGTTTTCTCTATGGCGTGGGTGACGCGCACGAACACCGGTACCGCATAGGCTGGCAAATTGTCCTGCAGATAGCGGAACAAGCGATTTATATCGAAGGCCCGGCCGTTGCTCTGGGGCACGAGCGTCACCATCCCGGCCTTGCCGTTGGTTCCGGGGATCTCGACGCCGTAGACAATGGCTTCCTCTGCCATGCCAGAGCCGTCTATGATGTTCTCGACTTCCGTGGTGGAGACATTTTCGCCTTTCCAACGGAAGGTATCACCCATGCGGTCAACGAACTGCAGATGGCCGCAGCCGATTTCCTTCAGTACATCACCGGTGTTAAACCAGGCATCGCCTTTTTTGAATGCGTTGCGGAGGATGGATTTTTCCGTGGCCTCCTTCTGGGTGTAGCCTTCGAATGACCATTTCTTGGTGATCTCCCCGATCAACAGGCCGGGCTCACCTTTTGCCACTTCCTGCATCAAGCCTTTTTCGTTACGCACCGGGTCCCGCGTGCCTTCGTGGAACTTCACCAGCTTGTAAGGCGCCGTGGAGAAACCGACAGTGTTGTCCATGTTGAAGAAGTTGCTGAAGCCGATGTTGCCTTCGCTTGAGGCATAGAGTTCCGCCACGGTTTCTATGCCGAAGCGTTCCTTGAACTCTTTCCAGATGGATGGGCGCAGGCCGTTGCCGATCATTTTGGTGAGGCTGTGGTTGCGGTCCTGCTCGCCAGGCGGCTGGTTCAGCAGATAGCGACAGAGTTCGCCGACATAACCGAAGGTGGTGGCATGGTAACGGCGCACATCGTCCCAGAAGGCGCTGGCAGAGAATTTACGGCGCAGGGCAATGGCCGAGCCGCCGGCCAGCACTGAGCCCCAGCACACCAGCAGGGCGGTGCCATGGTAAAGGGGCAGGGTGCAGTAGAGAACGTCCTCTGTCTCCATGGCCAGCGACATCAGGCCGAATCCGCCGTAGGCCTTGATAAACTTCCTGTGCGAGCCCGGGGCCGCCTTGGGCAGTCCGGTGGTGCCGGAAGTAAACAGGTAAATGGCGTTGTCCCCCATTTTCGGGGGAGTGTTCACCACCGGACTATCGCTGTTGAAGGTGCTGACCTGCTCGGCCATGTTGGCGTAACCGGACGGGGCATCGCCAAAGGCGTTCAGGGTATTGGTGTCTGCCAGAAACTGGAAGGGCTGCGGGTGGTCAGTCTTGAGTTCTGCCTTGATACCGTCAAAGGCCTCCACCAGCTCTTCGCCCACAATTGTCATCTTCGGCTCAATCAGGTTAATGCTGTGTTCCAGCACCTTGCCTTTCTGGGAGGTATTGAGCATGGCGCAGGCGACGCCGAGCTTGGCGGCGCCGGCCACCACGGCCAGCAGCTCCGGCCGGTTTTCAAGGAATACCGCAATGGCATCGCCTTTGGTGAGTCCCTGTTCTTGCAGATAGCGTGCGATACGATTGGCCCACGAATTCAGCTCGCTCCAGGTGATCGTTCGATCCTCGAACAGGATGGCTGGTCGATTGCCGAAGGACCGGGCGTTATTCTCGATCAGCGTGCCCAGAGTGAGCTCTCGCTTCTCGTTCTTGAGGGAATAGTAATAAAGCCCCCGCGTGATTGACGGCAGGCGCCGAAGCACGCCGGGCAGGCTGCGGGCAATGTCCAGTGCGGATACGTTGTCTTGGCTCATGTGTTTTCCGTTGGTCCCTTTTATTGTGCGAGCTGAGAGCCTGTAACAACGCATGTCGCGGCCTCAGTCCAGAAACAGATCCGGCATTAGCGGCTTGTCGCCTGGCTCGTACCGGTAGTGCTCGAAGTCGGTCATACCGTCCTGCCTCAGCAGGTCTTCATCGATCAGGTTCTGGCCGGTCATGCTGTCAGGCGACCGGCCCAGGATGCTGACGGCGGCATCGGCCATAATGTCCGGCTTTCTGCCCTGGGCCATCAGTTGCGGACCGCCCACTTCGAACTCGATGGCCGCCGTGGCGATCAGGGTTTTCGGCCACAGGGTATTTACCGCTATGCCATATCGCTTGAATTCCTCGGCCATGCCCAGGCTCAGCATGGTCATGGCGTACTTCGTAGTGGTGTAGGGCCCATACTGGGCGAACCACCGGGTATTCAGGTTCAAGGGCGGCGAAAGGCTCAGTATGTGGGCCTGGTCCGACTCTTTGAGCCAGGGCAGAGCCGCCTGGCTGCAGGCCATGACCGCCCGGGCATTGACCTGATGCATCAGGTCGTACCGGCTGACCTTGAGTTTCTCAACGCCGGTAAGTCGAATCGCACCGGCGTTGTTCACCAGGGCGTCGATGCCATCAAAATGTTCGCCCGCTTCGTCGATGCGCTGGCGAATCTGTTTTTCGTCCCGCACATCCAAAAGCAGTGGCAGTGCCTGGCCGCCGGCTTCGCGCACTTCCTCGGCCACGGTGTGAATGGTGCCAGGCAGCTTCGGGTGTGGAGTGTCCGATTTGGCGGCAATCACCACATTGGCGCCCTGGCGGGCACAGGCGAGGGCAATAGCTCTGCCGATGCCCCGGCTGGCGCCCGTGATAAAAACGGTGCGGTTACGCAATGTACTCATGCGTTACTCTCCTGTTCGGCTGTCTCGCTGGCGCTGATTTCAACCAACAACTGACTGCGTTTGACCTGGTCGCCCTTGCCGGCATGAACCTCGCCCACAATGCCGTCTCGATCGGCTTTTACCGGATGCTCCATTTTCATGGCTTCCAGTATCACCAGCGTATCGCCCTGGCGAACGCTCTGACCAGTCTCTACCAACACATCAATAATGGCGCCATCCATGGTTGCCTGGATTCTTCCACTGCCAGCGCCACCTGCGCCTTGCGCAGGCTGATGGGTAACATCCCGAACCGACCAGGATTGCCCGAACGCCTGCAAATATAAGGAATCGCCCTGGCGGTGATATTGGCAAGTCTGACGAACACCATTGTCGATAATGCACAACAGGCCATCCCGCTGGCTTTCAAGCACCAGAGTGTGTCGGGTTTCGCCCATGTTGAACGTCAACCGGTTACCGCTGCGGGTCACCAGTAACTCCACAGTGGCGTCGCCACTTTCGAGCTTGATTGGCGTCATGGTGGCCGGTGCATTGCTCCAGGCGCTCTGTCCGGCAATGCCATGGTCAAGCACGCAGGCGGCCAGCGCCAGTTGGCGTATATCCAGAGTCTGGGGCTGCAGGGATGGATCTTCGCTGAACGCCTGCTGCAGGAAGGCGGTGGTAGCCTCACCAGCCCCGAAGGTGTCGTCCGCGATAATCCGGCTCAGGAAATGTCGGTTGGTGGTCACGCCGAATACGGTGGTGTCCTCCAGGGCCCGGATCAGGCGGCGACGGGCTTCGTCCCGGTTCTGGCCCCAGGCAATGACTTTGGCCAGCATGGGGTCGTAGTGGGGTGTGATGGTGTCTCCGGAGCGAACGCCCGTATCGTATCGAAGGCCTTCTCCCTCTGCTGGTTCAAAGGCATACAGTGGTCCGGTCTGGGGGGTGAATCCGTGAGCGGGATCCTCCGCATAGAGCCGCACTTCAATGGCGTGGCCATTGAGCTGTATTTCGTCCTGGGTGAGTGGCAGTTCACGGCCTTCAGCAACGGTGAGCTGCCAGGCCACCAGGTCCTGGCCGGTAATCAGCTCGGTGACCGGGTGCTCCACCTGCAGGCGGGTGTTCATTTCCAGGAAGTAGAAGTTCCGGTGTTTATCGACCAGGAACTCGACGGTGCCGGCGCCTTCGTAGTTACAGGCCAGCGCCGCTTTCACTGCGGCCTCGCCCATGGCCTGTCGCAGTTCGGGTGTGACAAAGGGAGAGGGCGCTTCTTCGACCACTTTCTGGTGCCGGCGCTGGACCGAGCAGTCTCGTTCGCCCAGGTAGACGGCGTTGCCGTGTCGGTCGGCGAACACCTGGATTTCCACGTGCCGGGGCTCAATCACGGCTTTTTCGAGGATCAATTCGTCGTCGCCGAAGGCCTGCTTGGATTCAGACCGGGCCCTTTTGATGTTGTCGGCCAGTTCGGATTCGCTTTCAACCAGGCGCATGCCGCGGCCACCGCCGCCGGCTGAGGCTTTGATCATCAGCGGGTAGCCGATGTTTTTGGCGGCGGCGATCAGTTCGTCGTCGCTGGCATTGTTACCTTCGACAGGGCCCTCATATCCGGGCACGACGGGTACGCCGGCTTCCTGCATGGCAATTTTGGAGCGCCGTTTGCTGCCCATCAGCTCAATGGCCGAGGCGGGCGGGCCAACGAACACCAGGCCGGCGTCTTTGCAGGCGTTGGCGAAGGTGGCGTTCTCGGAGAGGAAGCCGTAGCCGGGGTGGATGCAGTCGGCGCCGGTCTTGCGGGCAGCGTCGAGGATAGCGTCGCTGTTCAGGTAGGAAGCAGATACCTGGGCCGGGCCAATGCAAACGGCTTCGTCAGCCAGTTCCACGTGCATGGCTTTGGCGTCAGCCTCGGAGTAGACGGCCACGGTGCGGTAACCCATTGATTTCGCGGTTCGGATGACCCGGACTGCGATTTCGCCTCGGTTGGCTACTAATAGTTTCTTTAACATGTTCTTATTCTCTCCTTTGGAGTAGGCCGCGAGGCTGAGTGCCGTCTGGCTTCCAGAAAAACGCTACGAGCACATCCATGTGCGCTTGGCGTCGGCCATCCATGGCCGCCGACATTTTCTGGAAGCCAGACGGCACTCACCCTCGCTCCGCATCAGTCCAATTCGCCTGCCCACGCTGGCTTCCGCTTTTGCATGAAAGCCATGGTGCCCTCTGTTCCTTCGCTGCCCCGGATGGCTTCAGCAAACTTTTCAGCCGCGCTGTCAAGCAAACCGCTCATCGGCTCATGACCAACCCGATGCAACAACGCCTTGGTTTCTGCGGTGGCAACCGGGGCACATTGGTGAACACGGTCCAGGGCGCTCGCCATCATCTCTTCCAGTTCATCACCAGAAGTGGCCGCTTGGTGAACGATTCCAAGGCGACATGCTTCCTCTGCATCAATTCTCAAACCAAGCAAAGCCAGCCGGCGGGCCTGTGTGAGGCCGATGCGTTCAACCACAAAGGGTGCAATCTGAGCGGGAATCACGCCGAGTGAGGTTTCCGGCATGCCGAATTTCGCTGTTGGCCCGGCAATGGCAACGTCGGAAACGCAGGCGAGGCCGAATCCGCCGCCCATGACGGCACCCTCGGTGACCGCGATGACTACTTTCGAGGATTCGTTCACCTGCTGGATCATCTGGCCGAATGCCCGGTTCAGGCGGTAAAACGGATCGGCCTCGCCTTCGGCCGCCTTCTGCCCCCGGGCACCGGCCATGTCTTTGATGTCACCGCCGGCGCAGAAATGACCACCAGAACCCCGGATAACGACGGCGCGGATGTGCAGGTCGCTCTCGATTTGCGTAAATACGGCCGAGAGCTCCGCCACCATTTCCAGGCTCATGGCGTTGCGGACGTCCGGGCGGTTAATGGTGATGAACAGGGTGGGGCCCTGTTTCTCCAGAATGAGGGTTTCGCAATGTGGTAGCTGATCCATAACTGACTCCACGAAATTTGTCTGGGGGCTATCGGGTCGGGTCAGGCGTCCGGGACTGTGAGCAGCATGGATGCTGCGATCAAGCCTACATGGACGTATTCACGGCGTGTCCGGGACGCCTGATCCGGCCCGATAGCCCTGCCACCGAAGCCTAAGGCACTTAGTCGCGCTTTTTGCCCGGAAGCGTCCCCATCATCTTGCAGATAATCCCGAGCATGATTTCATCGGCACCACCGCCGATGGACACCAGTCTTACATCCCGGTGTGCGCGAGAAATCGGGTTATCCCACATGTAACCGTTGCCACCCCAGTACTGCAGGCAGCTGTCCGTAACCTCACGTCCCAGACGCCCGGCCTTGAGCTTGGCCATGGACGCCAGGCGGGTCACATCCTTGCCTTCAACGTGCAGTTCACAGGCCTGGTAGGTGAGGGCACGGAGGGCCTCAACTTCGGTTTGCAGCTCGGCCAGACGGAAGTGAATCACCTGGTTATCGATCAGTGGCTGGCCAAAGGTCTTGCGCTCGCGGCAGTACTCGATGGTCTTGTTGATGCAATTTTCCAGCGCCTTGATGACGTTGGCGGCACCCCAAAGGCGCTCTTCCTGGAACTGCAGCATCTGCATCATGAAACCGGTGCCCTCGGCGCCAATGCGGTAGCGCTGGGGCACGCGCACGTCGTCAAAGAAAATCTGTGCGGTTTCTGAAGAGCGCATACCCAGCTTATTCAGGTGCGGGCTGAAGGAGATGCCCGGAGTTTTTGTTGGCACCACAATCAGGGATTTGTTCTTGTGGGGCTTGTCGTCCGAGGTGTTGGCCAGCAGGCAGATGAAGTCGGACTTGGGGCTGTTGGTGATCCACATCTTGGAGCCGTTGATGATGTAGTCGTCACCGTCTTTTCTGGCGGTGGTTTTCATCCCCGCCACATCCGAACCTGCGCCCACTTCACTGACACCGATGCACCCGACCATGTCACCGGCAATGGCCGGCGCCAGGAAGCTGCGCTTCAGCTCATCGGAACCAAACCGGGATATCGCCGGGGTACACATGTCAGTCTGAACCCCAATGGCCAGCGGCACGCCGCCACAATGGGCCATGCCCAATTCTTCCGCCGCCACCAGGTTGTAGCTGTAATCCAAACCCATGCCGCCATATTCTTCCGGCTTTTGAATGCCCAGAATTCCCAGGTTGCCGAGTTTCTTGAAAAGCTCATGAATCGGGAATTCCCCGGCGGCTTCCCATTCGTCGCAATGAGGATTGATTTCCTTCTCCACGAAATCGCGGACGGTTTTTCGAAGGGCTTCGTGTTCGGCTGTGAATTTCACGTTCTTGTTCTCCTGATTGTTAGTTCGTGCCTTCTGTTTGCTAGTGCACGTTCTTTAACTTGGGTGGCGGCTGTGTGGGATCGGTTTCAGAAAACCGCTACGAGCACATCCATGTGCGCTTGGCGTCGGCCATCCATGGCCGCCGACATTTTCTGAAACCGATCCCACACAGCCGCTTACGTCTGCAAACTGGTTGCTGCCCGCTGGCAGCTATTTGTTTTTGTAGGTCGGCTTAACCGAAGGCGTAATCCGACCTACCGTTGTTTTTTGCATGCTGCCGCTGAAAAGCATGCTGGTTTTAAGCGTTAACTCTGAATTCCGAAGAACCGGTTGGGGCACCCTGTCCAAAAATGTCGACGGCCAAGGATGGCCGGCGCCAAGCGCACATGGATGTGCTCGTAGCGGTTTTTGGACAGGGTGCCCCAACCGGTTCATCCCGCAAAACAAGCAATCCCATAGGCGGGCCCCACCAAACCCAAAAAGCCTACAGGCGGGCCACACCAAAGGTATTGGGCCGCAACTGCCTCGCCTCGGCTTCCCGGCAAACGTCCAGAACCAGGGCCAGAACGCGCCGCGTATCCCGCGGATCGATTAGCCCGTCATCCCATAATCTGGCCGTTCCGAACAACGCCGTTGAGCCTTCCTCCAGTTTTTTGGCCGTCGCCTGCTCCAGAAAATCAAGTGTCTTCGGATCCGGCTCCATGCCGCCGCGACGCTGCTTGTCTTCGGCCACAATACGCATCACCTTGCCAGCCTGTGCAGGGCCCATGACTGCTGTTCGGCTGTTGGGCCATGCAAAGATGAACCGTGGGTCCAGACCACGTCCGCACATGGCGTAGTTACCTGCACCATAGGAACCACCGATGACAATTGCGACCTTTGGCACCCGACAATTGGCCACGGCCTGGATCATTTTTGATCCGTGTTTGATGATTCCGTTCTGCTCCGAGTGGGTGCCCACCATGAAACCGGTTGTGTTATGCAGGAACAGCAGCGGCGTTCCGGCCTGGTCGCAGAGCTGGATGAACTGGGCCGCTTTGGCGGATCCGGCCGGGGTGATCGGGCCGTTGTTGCCGATGATGCCAACCGAGTGACCTTCGATACGGATGGTGCCGCAGACGGTCTGGTCGTCGAACTCGTTCTTGAAGTCCATGAACTTCGAGCCGTCGGCGATTCGGGCAAGAATCTCGCGAACGTCGTAGGGTTTTTTAGAATCTGCCGGGATCACGCCCAGGAGTTCCTCGGCCGGGTAGAGTGGTTCCTCCCATTTCAGTTCTCGCTTCGGCGGCAGTTGCTCGTTCCAGGGCAAGGCCTCGAGGATATTTCTGGCCTGGCGGATGCCGTCGGCGTCGTCTTCGGCCAGGTATTCGGCGGTTCCTGCCACAGTGGCGTGCATTTCGGCACCGCCGAGTTCCTCGTCAGTGGCAACTTCGCCGGTGGCGGCTTTCAGAAGCGGGGGGCCGGCCAGGAACATCTTGGCCTGCTCACGCACCACGATCACATAGTCGGACAGCCCCGGCTGATAGGCGCCGCCGGCGGTGGCGTTGCCATGGACGACGGTAACCTGGGGAATGCCGGCGGCGGACATGCGCGCCTGGTTGGCAAAGCCCCGGGCGCCGAGCACGAAAATATCGGTAGCGTAGTTCAGGTTGGCGCCGCCGCTTTCGGACAGGGAAACTACGGGGAGTTTGTTCTCCATGGCAATCTGCTGAAGCCGCAGAGTCTTGTCCAGGCCGGCCGGGGTAATGGTGCCTCCTTTGATAGCGCTGTTGCTTGCTACTACCAGGCAACGAATGCCACTGACATAACCAATACCAGCGATGATCCCGCCGCCGGCCATGCTCCCGTCCTTGTCATCGTGCATCTTGTAGCCGGCGAGCGAGCAGAGCTCCAGGAAGGGTGTTCCCCGGTCCAGCAACCGGTTGATACGGTCCCTCGGAAGCAGCTTGCCCCGCTTGGTGAACTTCTCCCGGGCCGCTTCCGCCAGATCCAGCACCTTCTGTTCCACATCCCGGAACGTGGTGATGTGGGCGTCCATGGCCTCAGCATTGGTGCGGAAATCCTCGGACTGGGAGCTTACGGTGGATTCAAGTACCTGCATGGTAGGCTCCTCAGTCGTCGCTCAGAACTTTCGGGGTAACGGCCCGGTGAAAGCCGTTGTAGGGATCGTTATTCTTGGCCTTCGGCAACGGCCACACCCGGCCACCCTGGGAGGCGCCGCCATCGATCCGCAGGCAGTCGCCGCTGATAAACGCTGCGCCAGGGCTGAGAAGGAAACAGATCGCCGAGCTGACTTCGGATTCGGTACCCATCCGCTTGATAGGCACGTTATCGCCCAGGCTGCGAATCCACTGCCTCATGTGTTCGGGGTAGTTGTCCATGCCGCTGGAGGCAATCCAGCCCGGAGCAACGGCATTCACCCGAACGCCCGATGCACCCCACTCAACAGCGGCCGTTTGAGTAAAGTTCACCATCCCGGCCCGGGCAGCACCGGAGTGCCCCATGCCGGGCATGCCGCCCCACATATCTGCGACGATATTGACGATGGCCCCCCCGGTCTTCGACAGCGCCTGAGTGTATGCTTCCCGAGCCATCAGAAAACCGCCGGTCAGATTGGTTCGCACGACGGTTTCCCAGCCCTTCTGGTTAATCCCGGTCAGGGGCGCCTGGAACTGCCCGCCGGCATTGTTTACCAGTCCGTTCAGACCGCCGTGTTCGGCAATGATCGCTTTCACCGTGGCTTTGACTGATTCCTCCTCACGGATATCGCAGACATGGGAGGACGCAATGCCGCCGTCCTCAGTGATCTCAGCTTTCACAGATTCCACTTTCTCGGACTTGCGACCCACCAGAGCAACCCGCGCGCCCAGGGCAGCAAGTTCATGGGCGGTGCACCGGCCGATGCCAGAACCGCCGCCGGTCACAATAAACACTTGGCCTTTAAACAAGTCGGGATGAAAAACAGACTGATAGCTCATATCTCGAAAACCTTTCCAAATGTTCGGGCGTTCGGGCCGTTGGCCCCTCCCGGGACTGTGAGCAGCATGGATGCTGCGATCAAGCGTACAGGGACGTATTCACAGCGTGTCCCGGGAGGGGCCAACGGCCCGAGCGCCTGCTCCATGGTCCATTAGTTGATGATCTTTGAAGGGACAGGCACCGGAAACTCCAATAGCTGCTGCGCAAACGCCTTCCCCTGGGGATCAATCCGCAAGCTGGCGACACCCCCGCCACCAAGACTGTGCTCCAGCAGGAAATTGATGGCCTGCAAACCGGGCATGGCCCAGCGGGTGACCCGACCGTTTTCCGGATTCAGGGTATGTGCCATCCATTCCGCAACGGCCGCTTCCGTCAGTGCGGTTTCAATGAACGGCAAAAATTCCGGCTTGCGGGCAATCACGCCAATGTTGGTGTGGTCGCCCTTGTCGCCACTGCGGGCCCAGGCAAGTTTCACCAGAGGAACAGTGGTATCGGTGGCGCTGGTGTCATGAGTGAACGACTGTGGCGGAAGGTCGGCACTATCGAAGCCGCCGCTGGTCTCAACTTCAACCGCCTGCCGCTCGCCACCCAGATCCACGGATACCTCGACTTCTGTTTTAGGCACCAGGCAGGAATACAGCCGGATTTTCGGCCACACGGTCGGACGCCCTCCGACAATTCCGGTAATTCCCGGTGCCATGCCCGTTGCCGCCTGGGCAATTTCCCGGGAAAACAGCACAAGCGCTTCTTTCTTGGGATGGGCCGTGCTGATCTTGACCACGACTTCCCGGCAATCCTCACCCCGGCCGTGAGCGCCATAAGTGGTTTCGGTACCCAGAAGCTCGATGCTGGTTTCACTGTAATCGGGCAAACCACGCTCACTGAACATGCGAGAGGTCTTGGCGAGGATGGCCTGGGCCACGGTCTGGGCTTTGGCCCTGGCGTTCATACCAGCCAGAAGGAATGTGACAGTACACTTGAAGCCGTCCGGCCAGGTGCCCGACACCTTGTAGCTGTCCGTGGGCGCAAGGCCCCGGGCGCCTCGAACCTGAACCTGGTCCTTGCCCGTTTCCTCCAATTCAACGCCCGTGAAATCGCAGGTAACGTCCGGCAGCAGATAGGCCCTGGGGTCGCCAATCTCATAGACCAACTGTTCGGCCACCGTACCCCGGCTCACCAGGCCGCCGGTGTCCTCGGGCTTGGTGATAAAAAAGCTGCCGTCGGCACTCACTTCGGCAATCGGGAAGCCCATGTTCGCGTAGCCACCGGCCACCTCTTCCCAATCGGTAAAGTTGCCACCTGTAGCCTGGGCGCCGCATTCCAGCAGATGCCCGGCCAGGCTACCCTGGGCCAGCTTGTCGTAATCCTGCCAGCTCCAACCGAATTCATGGACCAGAGGCGCCAGCACCAGAGCGCTGTCCGCAACCCGGCCGGTAATGACAATGTCGGCGCCCTGTTCCAGGGCAGCAACCAGGCCCGGCGCGCCGAGGTAAGCGTTCAGGCTGACCATCATGGGAGGCATTGGCTGGCCGGAGGTCATCTCGGTGATGCCCATATCGGCCAGCTTTTTCTTTTTCATCTGAAGGTCGTCGCCCAGAACCAGGGCGATCCTCATGTCTACGCCTGCCTTCTCGCAGAGGGCCTGAAGGGCGTCGCGACAGGCTACCGGGTTCACGCCGCCAGCGTTGGCCAGTACGCGGATGCCTTTTTTCTTGATGTCCTCAAGCAGGGGAGCCATGACCGTCTGGACGAAATCCCGTGCATAGCCCTGGGACGGATCTTTCATCTTCTGCCCGGCCATGATCGACATGGTGATTTCGGCCAGGTAATCGGCCACCAGGTAGTCAATGTTGCCCTGATGAACCAGTTGCGCGGCGGCGGTCTCGGTATCGCCCCAGAAAGCGGCGGAGCATCCGATGCGAACAGTTTTTTGAGATTCAGCCATGTTCCTGTGCCCTGTTTAAGCCCTGTCTATGGTTACCGATTCGATGCCCGGGGCAATCGCGGTTTTGTCTAACATGGAATTGACAATACCAAGCAAGCGCTTGGTTTGTAAATAGGCAAGTTTCAGGTAGAATTAAAGGCCTCTTTTGCCAACCGGAAAGCCTCAGTGAGCCAGAACAAGATCCTCCAGTCCCTGATCGCCGAGAACCTCGTGTCTGATCCCAATGGTGCCCGCGGCCGCCTGCTCACAGAGGCGGCCCGCCTGTTCCGGGAAAAAGGCTATGAGCGCACCACGGTTCGCGATCTGGCCGCCGCCGTCGGTATTCAGTCTGGCAGCCTGTTCCATCACTTCCGGACCAAGGAAGAGATCCTCAAAGCAGTGATGGTTGAAACCATCCGTTTGAACACCGCACTCATGCAGGCGGCGCTGGAGGCTGCAGATACCAACAGAGAAAAGCTGCGGGGTCTTGTCCGTGCCGAGCTGGAGTCAATCAACGGCCAGACCGGCGAGGCCATGGCGGTATTGGTCTTCGAATGGCGGAGTCTATCGGCCGCCTCCCAGGTGGAAGTGCTGGAACTTCGGGATATCTATGAGAAGCTCTGGCTCGATGTCCTGGAATCGCTGCAACGCGAAGGCGCTCTGAAGGCGGATCCCTTCGTTGTCCGAAGGATGTTGACCGGTGCTCTCAGCTGGACCGTAACCTGGTACAAGCCGGAGCGGGGAGGCCTGACGCTGGATGGTTTGACCGATCAGGTCATGGCCATGATGTCTCTCTGAATCGGTGTCATTTTCGAAAGTCTTTGTTTTAAATCAATAAAACCCAGAGCAATTCCATTCCCTGGAGGCCATTGGCCCGATCGGCATAACAAAATCGGCATTCGAGCCATTTTTGTAGGACAGTTTTCACCGCATTCTTGCACCCGTTGACAAAAACCGAGTTCAGATCGGGCAAACAAAAACAACGTGATGCAGGGTGAAATATGATCTCCTCTCTGGCAAGGCTCGGACCGCGCCTTTTCGCGGCTCGCCTCAAGACTCTCTCGCTGGCGGCGGTTGCCGCACTCGCAGGTTGCTCGGCAAATCCCATCTACACCACCACTGGCGTTGTACTCTCCAATTACTCCGAAGGCGAAGCCACGCCTTACGTATTGCAGATGTCCGATGCCCAGATGGCCTGTGCGTTGGGTGAGGGCGTTGATCCGTTGCTCTATTCCTTTTCACGGGTGACCGACGCCCCTGACAGCACCGGCTCCTTGCTGATGCTCCTGGCAGGCAATTGCGCCGAGTATGAAGCCTGGGAGGCTGAGCTTGCCTATCTCAGGGCAGACTATGAGGGTGATGTGGCAGCGGCCAAGGACGCCAGAGAAGTCGCCAAGCGCTTGAATGCGCTGACCGCGAAACGCCGGTACGCCTCCTTTCAGAGAGCGATGGCAGCCTATGAGTTTGATCCCGCCGCCGAACCCCTTGAATGCCCGTTCCTGTTCACCGAGCAGGACGAAATCACCTTCCTGCTGGGCCTGCTGACCGGCATGCAGGCTATCGTAAACGATGCCAATTCCGGCGCTATGGCCGGCGTACCCAGGAACATTGCGCCTCAGGCCGAGCGTGCAGCTACCTGTCTGGACAATGAAAAGTGGGGCGGAATGCCCAATGCCATCCGGGCGCTGGTCTGGCTGCTGCTGCCGGATACCCGGCCGGCACTGGCGCCGGATCCCTGGCAGGTGCTGGAGCACAGCAGGAAGCTGGGCGTCGAAAAAGGCATGCGGGTTCCGCACGCGCTCCAGGCTGTTGCCGCCGAAACCTTTGGCCGGCCCGAAAAACTTGAAGAAGCCATCGCCACTTTCGCCGAGGCCGATGCAACGATTGAGGTCTGGGACGACTACCGTCTCGTGGATGAAGTTGCTGCCGGAGTGGTTCGCTTTTCTTCGGACAAGCACTGGACCGCCAACTACGGCTATCGGACGCCGCAATCCTACTTCGGCAGGATGAGCCCTGAGCGGCAAACCGAAAACGTCGAAACCATGAATCTGGACGACCTGCTGTAAGGCAGGTGGCCGACATCCTCTGAAAACTGACAAACACAAGAATGACCCGGAGGTCGTTATGATCCGCAAATCCCTGACTGCTATGGCTCTTGTCGCTGCCGCTCCTCTGGCATCGGCGCAGTCTGTCTCCATGTGTGTATTCGATGTCATCGGCGCCAATGGAGACTTCTACAACTTTGTCAAAGACTATGCCCTGGAGATGAAAGGTCACGGCGTGGATTTCCAGCTGAAACCTTACACCGACGAGGGTGTAGCCATAGGCGATTTCAATGCCGGGCAGTGCGATGCGGTTGCCGCCACCGACATCCGGATTCGTCCATTCAACAAGTTCACGGGCAGCATCAGTGCCGTGGGAGCCCTTCCCACCTACGACAACCTGAAAACCCTGTTGGCCACGCTGGCCCAGCCCAAAGCAGCGCCGTTGATGAAGGATAATGGCTACGAAGTGCTTGGAATCATTCCGGTCGGTGCCGGTTATCTGTTTGTGAACGATCGCAGCATCGATACCGCCGGCGAGCTGGCGGGCAAGCGGATGGCGACTCTCGATTACCAGAAAGACGCCATTCACATGGTGAACTTCGTCAAGGCCACGGTGGTGCCTTCCGACATCACCAATTTCGCCGGCAAATTTAACAACGGTTCTGTGGATACCGCCTATGCGCCGGCCTTCGCTTACGAGGCCCTGGAACTTTATAAAGGCATCGGCGAGAGCGGGGGTGTGGTGGACTATCCGCTGGCCCAGCTGACGCTTCAGATGGTCGCCCGGGATGACGTGCTCGATGATGAAACCGCCCAGAAAGCCCGGGAAGTAGCCTGGAATATGTTCCCGCAGGCCATGGGCCTGATCGAAGGCCAGGAAGCGGCGATTCCTGAAGAAAAATGGGTGCGCATCCCTGAAAAAGATATCCGTGGTTATCAGGAAATGTTTCGGGAGAACCGGATCGAGATGCGTGATGGATTGAACGGTGCCCCGGATGTGTATCATCCGAAGATGATGGGGCTGCTCAGCAAGATTCGTTGCGCCAGTAACCCCGCTGCTGCCGAATGCACCGCGGCCAACCGCGAATAACGGGGCAAAACCATCATGAACTGGCGAGCCATCACCGCCCCGGCCGCACGAACCCTGTACCCCGTACATCGCGTGTACGGGGCCGTTCTGCTGCTCCTGCTGCTATTCACCCTGTTGCTGGGCATGGGCAATTCTCTCCATTCCCGTCTGCTCTGGGTTGGTGAGCAGACCTGGCCAAATTATTACCTGCTCAACCCGGATGCCACGGAGCCATCGTGTCAGTTGGCGATGGACATTGATGCTGAGGTGGCCCGACGGGTAGCCAACTATAAGCCGGATCCGGACGACCTGTTCAGTTCACCGCCCAATCCGGAAGCCATTCGTAAATCGCTGCAGAGCAATCTGGAACTCTGCCAGCAGCAATACGATGTCTACGAGCAGAACCTTGCCCATGCCACGCCGGCTCTCGGCGCTTTCAAGGCGGTAGAGCAGGGGCTGGCGGATTTCCTTCTGGACAACATTGAGCTTACCAAGTACCTGTTCATCGCAATGTTCGCGATGGCCGCCGCCATTGCGGCACTGGACACGGACCACATAGCCTTGCGCCTGCCCCGCAATCGTGCCGAATGGCGGTTGAGCCAGTGTGTGCAGTTTGTGGTTAACGGTCTGATGGTGCTGTCCCTGAACGCTTACCTGGGCAAGCTGGCGACATCGCCCGGATCGGAAGACACCATGAGCCTCCAATATGCCTGGGGCGGGGTCTTCGGTCTGTTCATGGTGATCAATGCGGTCCGGTTTCTGAACGTCCCGGAACGGATTCGTCCCGGCGGACTTTCCGCCTCCTCGGGCCTGGTAATTCCGCTGTATTGCGCCATGGGCCTGATCGCCATGAGTTACTTCTTCCTGGTAGACGGGTATGCCTCGGGCCTAGCCATCTATTTCGGAATGATGTCCAACCTGTCGTCCATGTTTATCAACATTGGCCTTTACGTGCTGGTGGGCATGATGCTCAAGCAGACCCGGATTCCCGAACTTCTGCTGAATCTTATTAAGCCTTTCAATCTGCCTGCACCGCTGCTGGCTTCGGTAATCATCTTCGCCACGGCCTTTCCGACCGCATTTACCGGCGCATCCGGTATATTCATCCTGGCCGTGGGTGGGGTGGTCTATGACGAACTGCGCCGCGCCGGCGCAGGGCGCCAGCTGTCTCTGGCAACGACCGCCATGTCGGGCAGTCTCGGGGTGGTTCTCAATCCATGCCTGCTGATTGTCGTTGTCGCAGCCCTCAATAAAGAAGTCACGACCACCGAAATGTACAGTTGGGGCTTCTGGGTTTTCATCATGTCAGCGACGCTGTTTTCGCTGATTGTCTGCAAGACCCAGGGCAACTGGAAGCCCCGTCCGGCGCCGGGGGCCTTTCGCGCCGCCCTCGCTGAAAGCCGGGCTTTGCTGCCTTATGTGGCAGTGGCGGCCCTGGTCATCGTGTCTATCTGGGTGGTTCTCGGATTGAAGTTTAACGAGTACAGCGCACCGTTGATTCTGCCGCTGGTCATGCTCGCCGTGGTGTTGCTGGATTCCGGCCGCCGTACTGAGGAGCAGGGCCAGACCCTCTCTCAGGTATTCTGGAGCCGTAGCTCCGCCGCGGCCAGCGATTCAGCGGTTCATATTGGAGCACTGCTTGCGCTGATCGGGTTTTCCATTTGTCTGGGGGGTATCCTCGAGCGCTCGGATATTGTTCATTCGCTCTTTCCGGAGGATTTAACCAGTCCCTGGGTCGCCATGCTGGTGATTGTGGTGATGCTCACGGTGATTGGTATGGTCATGGACCCATTCGGTGCGGTGATCCTGGTCTCAGCCACCATTGCCCAGCCGGCGATCCAGCTGGGTATTGATCCGCTTCACTTCTGGATTGTGTGCCTGGTGGCATTCGAGCTCGGCTATCTGAGCCCGCCAGTGGCGCTGAACCACCTGCTAACCCGCCAGGTGGTGGGCGAGACCGAAGTGCTGGCGGCAGAGCGCACCGGTTCCTTCTGGCATCGCTATGAGCGGCTGCTGCTGCCTCTGGCCGTGATGGGGCCGACACTGCTGTTTGTGGCGTTCGTGCCGATGCTGTTCTACGCGCTGTAACGTTGCAATGAGATAAACAGAACCGCCTGAGGGAAACTTCAGGCGGTTTTTTTGCATCTGGAATACAAGGGGAAACGTAGTTTGAACGAAACCGAACACTTGAGAGAAGCGTGTTTGGTATAACCTAGGAATCAACATTGACCTGCTGCCAGTGGCCTGACCTATGAATTCTCTTGCACTTTCAAAATCAGTCCCGCTTTTCCTCGCTGCGCTTTCCCTGGTGGGTTGTGGGGGAGGAGGTAGCGGTGACAGCCTGGATTCTCAGGAACCCGGGTTGAGTGGCACCATTACGATCGAAAGTGGAACACGGGTGGACTCGGATACTGCTGATGACAGCCGCCTGAACGAAGCAGTATCCAATGATTCGTCGAGCACCGCGCAGTTAATCCCTTCAACCGGTATTTTGGGAGGCTATCTGAGTGCCACCTCTGGCATCTACCCGGATCCTGACGGGTTTATATTTGAGTATGTCATCGACGGCCAGGATACATTTCGCACAGATCTGGCAGCGGGCAGCACGATTGCCGTACAGGTTTTCAAAGATGCAGGTTTTGCCGAGCCTACGATTACACTTTCCGTTGAGCAGGGCGGTGTCTCAGATTCAGACTCGGGGGCAGGCGATACGCCTCTGATGGTGAGTGCGCCTGCCGAAGGACCGGCGGAAATCAGCGTCAGAACGGCAGGTGGTGGTCCTTTTCGATACGTTCTGTCTGTTTCGACTACCGGCGTTACCAGTTTCCAGAATGCTCAATACAGCCAGCCAGAGTTTGTGCCCGACGAGGCCATTGTGTTGATGTCGCCGGAAGAACAGGGTCGTTTCAGTTCGCAGGGCCTCGCCGGCGCTTTGTCAGCCTCCTCCGCGAAATCACTGGGGCGGGGCGCCTGGTTAATCCGGCGCGACCCCGTCGGTGTCGTTGTTTCTCAATCTTCCAGCACGCCGGGAGGCTTGCGTGATCAGACGCTTCGCTGGATCGCTGACCTGAAAACGCAGCCCGGGGTTGAGGTTGCTGAGCCGAATTACATCTATCGCGCTCAGGCGGATCGGGATCTCTCATCTCTGCAATGGAATCTGCCGCTCATCAGTCTTCCACTTGCCTGGCAGGCCGCGCCAGATTTGGGGGGGAGTGTGGGGGTTGCGGTTATGGATACGGGGTTGTTCAGCTCTTCGCCATCGACATACGGAGACTGGCATCTGGACATTGATGCCAACGTCATTCCGTATACAAATCAGATTCTTGATTACGTCTCAGGAGACCTCGACATTGATAATGATCCAGGTCGAGACAGAAATCCCGCAGATCCGGGAGACGGAAAACCTCAGAGCAGTAACTTCCACGGAACTCACGTTGCCGGCATTGTTGCGGCACTGGCAAATGGCGAGGGTGTAGATGGAGTGGCTCCCAATGTCACTCTGTGGCCAGTCCGGGTACTGGGCCGGGACGGAGCAGGAACTCTGGATGATCTGGTGGCGGCGATGAACTGGGCTGCAACCAATCCGGATATCGACGTCATCAATCTCAGTCTGGGAGGCGTTGGTCCAAGCACCGTGTTGGAGGCGGCCATAAACCGGGCGGATTCAAACGGAAAGCTGGTCGTCGCAGCCGCAGGCAACCAGGGAACCGATGAATTGACCTACCCGGCAGCCTTTGAACGAGTGATTGGGGTCGGCGCAGTTGATGCGGGCAAGGTGAGAGCCTCTTACTCTAATTTCGGCGGGTCAGTGGATCTTGTTGCCCCTGGCGGGGATGCCACCAGGGATGCGAATCTGGATGGTAATGCCGATCTTGTCATTAGCACCTGGGGTGTCGACGATGGCGGCGAATTTATCCGCTCATACGCGGGATTGCAGGGTACTTCGATGGCTGCTCCCCACGTCGCGGGTATCTATGCCTTGATGAAAGCTGCGAATAGTGAAACTGTCAGCCCCTCAAACTTTCGCGCCTGGCTCGCAGCCGGTCTGCTGACAGAAAGCGTCGGAAGCAGCGTTGAATACGGCGCCGGGCTGATGAATGCTCTCAAGTCAGTTGACGCCGCCCTTGAAGGTTCGGTCAGTACCATTGTCTTGCCTTCGCCCTCAGCACTCGAGTTTGATATTGCACGTTTCAGTCGTGATCTCGACTTTTCAGTGTATCCCGACGGCGAATCGGTTTTGGTAAACGGTGTTTCCTTCAATTCCGATCTGATCAGTCTCGAACCCGCACTTTCAGCTGGGAGCCCTCTGCCGGGGTCGGTGGCCGTCACTGTGGTGGAGGGAAACGTTATCGATGGGCAGACTTATGCCACCACCATCGAAATCGATTACAGTGCCGGGGGAGATTCAGGAACTGTTGAGATCCCGGTCTCTATAGACCTCAGGGCATTGGCTGATGAGCGAGACGCAGGTCGCCATTACGTATTGTTGGTGAGTCCTGATGAAAGTCGCGAAACCATTGAGCAGCGCGTAGTGACTGCCCGTGACGGAAGCTACAGCTTCTCGTTCGATGACATCGAGCCCGGGGAGTATTTTCTGGTTGCGGGAACGGACACGGATAACAACGGCTTTATCTGTGAAAGTGGTGAAGCTTGCGCTGAGTACCCGGTAAATGGCCTGCCAGAGAAGATCGTTATCGGTGAAGGGCGGGTTTCTGGAGTCAGTCTCAGCACAAGCTTCCGTCGCCCGACCATTGCATCCATGGGATTGCCCCGCATCGGTTTCGAGGGCTATCGTCTGAAAAACCATGGAAACGCCAGTGCTGAGCCAATGAGAAACCTGGAGACCAATCGTTGATGTCCATTTACTTTCGCGCCGGATTTCTACTGGTTGCAACGCTGCTGGCATCCGGGTGTGCGAGCAGTCGTTCTGAAACTGCAGCGGGCGGGCCGCTGGCACGCCAGATTACCCAGTCGGCACACTGCGGTCTGACCGCTCCGGGTCATGTTCATCTGACAAGCCGTGAGGAGGTTCGGCACCTGGAAGCCCTGCCTGGTCGGAACCTCTCCCTCGAGTCTTTGAAAAACATTGACTTTGAGCGAGAGCACATCGTTCTGGCGGCTATTGGCCAGAAGCCAACCGGCGGCTACAGCGTTACCCTGGACGCCTCCGAAATTCGGAGTGGGACCCTGGAACTCAGGGTCAGAGTGACCGAACCCGCCCCCGGCATGATCGTCACTCAAGCCCTGACCACCCCATGCGCGGTGATCGCGGTGACGGCTGAAGGCTGGGACGATATCCAGATCACCCGAGCAGAAAACAACCGTTGATCTTTCGTCACGAATCCCTAAGCTATGGCTCAGCTTTTTATATCAACCGCGGAGTCAGTTCCTGCCCATGAGCCAGCAACAATATAACGCCGATGCCATTGAAGTACTGAGCGGCCTGGATCCGGTGCGCAAGCGGCCGGGGATGTATACGGACACCAGTCGGCCCAATCACCTGGCGCAGGAAGTTATCGATAACAGTGTGGATGAGGCGCTGGCAGGGCACGCAAAACGTATTGATGTGGTGTTGTACAGTGATGGCTCTCTGAGCGTTGAGGACGACGGCCGGGGCATGCCGGTGGACCTTCACAAGGAAGAGGGCCTGCCTGGCGTCGAACTAATCCTGACCCGCCTCCACGCCGGCGGCAAATTTTCCCAGGGCAACTACAACTTTTCTGGTGGCCTCCATGGTGTCGGTGTTTCCGTTGTAAACGCGTTGTCCACCCATTTGGAAGTGACCATCAAGCGGGATGGCCAACTCCACAGGATGACATTCGCCAACGGTGAGAAGGCCTCTGAGCTCGAAGTGATCGATACCGTCGGCAAGCGCAACACAGGTACCCGCCTGAAATTCACGCCGGACATAACTTACTTCGACAGCCCCAACTTTTCGATCAGCCGGCTTCGCCACAACCTGAGAGCGAAAGCGGTTCTTTGTCCCGGCCTTACGGTGACTTTCCTGCAGGAAAAAACCGGCGAGAAAGATGAGTGGTTCTATGAAGACGGGCTGCGGGACTATCTGCGCACTGCCCTGGCGGATATCGAAGTGGTGCCGTTGGAGCCTTTCACCGGCAGCTTTTCCGGCAACAAGGAAGCGGTGGACTGGGCCATCCAGTGGCTTCCCGAGGGCGGCGAAGCCATCATGGAGAGCTACGTCAACCTGATCCCCACGGCCCAGGGTGGCACTCATGTAAACGGATTGCGCACGGGGCTGCTGGAAGCCATGCGCGAGTTCTGTGAGTTCCGTAATCTGTTGCCTCGTGGCGTAAAGCTTTCACCGGAAGATATCTGGGAGCGGGCAGCCTATGTGCTCTCCTTCAAGATGCAGGAGCCACAGTTTTCGGGGCAGACCAAAGAGCGCCTTTCTTCCCGTGAGGCTGCCGCCTTCATCTCCGGTGTGGTCAAGGATGCCTTCAGTCTCTGGCTCAACCAGCATACCGATGTCGCTGAGGCGCTGGCGGAACTCTTTATCAGCAATGCCCAGCGCCGCCTGCGGGCCAGTAAAAAAGTGGCCCGTAAGAAAGTTACCTCGGGGCCCGCGCTGCCCGGTAAGCTGGCGGACTGTTCCGGCGGTGATACCGCCCGTTCGGAGCTGTTCCTGGTGGAGGGCGACTCCGCTGGTGGTTCCGCGAAACAGGCCCGGGATCGGGAGTTCCAGGCAGTGATGCCGCTGCGCGGCAAGATCCTCAACACCTGGGAGGTGGACTCCGGCGAGATTCTGGCATCCCAGGAGGTCCATGATATTGCCGTTGCCATTGGTGTAGATCCGGGTTCTGACCAGCTTGATGGCCTTCGGTACAACAAGATCTGTATCCTCGCCGATGCGGACTCGGATGGTCTTCATATTGCCACGCTACTGTGCGCGCTGTTCGTAAAACACTTCCGCCCTGTGGTGGCCGCTGGCCATGTGTTCGTCGCCATGCCGCCGCTGTATCGGGTAGATCTGGGCAAGGAAACCTTCTACGCCCTCGACGAACATGAAAAGCAGGGCATCATCGACCGCATTGCTGCCGAGAAACGCAAGGGCAAGATTTCGGTGACACGCTTCAAGGGCCTGGGTGAAATGAACCCGCTCCAGCTGCGGGAAACAACCATGGCTCCGGATACCCGTCGACTGGTTATGCTGACCATAGAGGACGGTGACGACACTGATAGCCGTATGGACATGCTGTTAGGCAAGAAGCGCGCATCCGATCGGAGAGCCTGGCTGGAGACCTACGGCAACATGGCCGACATTGAAGTTTGATATGCCGTAAGGTGCTATAAAAAGCATTCTTTATTCTTTCTCTGCATTCTGTAAACTCGTTATCCTGCCAGTTTTCTGATCGGGAAGAACCGTTGATGGACTGGCAGGGCTGGTTTGCGCTGGGCCTCGCAGGCACCGCGCTGATACTGATGAGTGCAGGGCGATTTGCGCCCCATCTGATTATGATGGGTGTGCTCGTGGTGCTCAGTGCCAGCGGAATTGTTTCTGCGGATCAAGCCCTTGCCGGATTCAGCAACAGCGGCCTGATTACCGTTGTAGCCATGTTTGTGGTGGCCGCGGGCATTCACCATTCCGGCGGCGTCGATCTGCTGGTGCATCATCTGCTTCGCAATCCCCGGACCGTCCGCTCGGCACAGGCGCGGATCGCACTCCCGGTCTCCCTTCTGAGCGGCTTTCTCAATAACACTCCGGTTGTCGCCACCATGATTCCGGCGGTGCACGCCTGGTCGCGTAAAATTGGAATCTCTCCGTCGAAACTGATGATTCCCCTGAGCTATTCCGCCATCCTCGGGGGCACTCTCACATTGATCGGAACCAGCACCAATCTGGTAGTGAATGGCCAGTATCAGCAACTGACCGGCGAGCAGGGATTCTCCATTTTCTCCATTACAGCGGTTGGGCTTCCGGTGGCCATCATCGGAGTCGCGGCGCTGTTGCTGGTTATGCCCCGGGTACTCCCGGACCGCAAGGATCAGCAGAAATTCGGCTCCATGAGGGAATTTACTCTTGAGGTGGCGGTGTCATTCGACGGGCCGCTGGTCGGGAAGACCGTCGGTGAGGCAGGGCTTCGGGAGCTGGAGAGGCTTTATCTGGTCGAGATCGAACGGGATGGCAGCGTGGTTACCGCCGTGCCTTCCGAGGAACGGCTTCGGGGAGGAGATAGGCTGGTGTTCGCCGGCGATACCCAGGCGATTTCAGACCTCCTGCGCATCAACGGTATTGTTCCTTCGGTTCACGAAGATGAGCCCAGCCTGAGCAAGGACCGGGCCGAACGCCGTCTCGTGGAAGCGGCTTTGTCGCCGCAGTCTGATGTACTGGGCTCGACCATCCGCGATGCGCGGTTCCGTGACCGATACGGTGCTGTCGTCCTGGCTGTTGCAAGGGGTGGTGAGCGTGTGTCCGGCAACCTCGGTAACATTCGACTCAAGCCGGGCGATGTGCTGCTTCTGGAAGCACGCCCCGCGTTTGTAAGTCGCCAGCGCTATAACAAGGACTTCCTGCTGATCAATGACCTTGAAACCGAGACGCCTCGGCACGACCGCGCCTGGCTGTCCTGGGGAATCCTGTTGGTGTTGGTGGGCCTCGCTGCCTGCGGCACGCTGAGCATGCTGAATGCGGCCTTGTTAGGTGCGGCTGCGATGATTCTGTCCGGCTGCTGCTCGGTCGGCCAGGCCCAGAAATCGGTCGATGTGCCGGTTATTCTTACGATCGCGGCGTCATTTGCCATGGGCGCAGCGCTGGAACAGACCGGCGCCGCGGGCTTTGTCGCTGAGGGCATTCTTGGCTTCAGTCAGGGCAATGTGCTTCTGACCATCCTTCTGGTCTATCTTGTGGTGTCGGTGCTAACTGAGGTTATTACGAACAACGCTGCCGCTGTGCTGGTCATTCCCATTGTTCTGTCGATGACGACCAGTATGGGAGTCGCTGCCGAGCCTTTCGTGATCGCCGTCATGATGGCCGCCTCGGCCAGCTTTGCCACGCCACTGGGGTATCAGACCAACATGATGGTGTTCGGGCCGGGCGGTTACCGATTCAGTGATTTTGTGCGGGTGGGGCTGCCGATGAACCTGTTCATTGGGGCAGTCACGGTCGTGGTCATTGCACTGGTTTACGACATAAATCCCGGATTATGAGGTTTGCTCGGTCGGGTTGGCGAGAATGTCGCAGCAGAGCACCTGGAGTTTTCCGTCCTGAAAATACCCCAATGACAGAGTGACACACATATAAGCACCGGTAACGCAGAGATACGGTGCGGTGACGTGCAGGCTTTCCGGGTGGGCCAAAGCCTGGCGTAGGTACTGTTGGCGGAACCAGTCGGCACTGCTGGTACTCTCCAGAGGTTTAAAACGCGGGTCCATGCTGCGGGTACCGGTGTCGGAAACCAGCGTGTCATCGATCTGAACGCCTTTATCGTCGACCAGGTAGCAGCGTGAGACGGCGGGGTGATTCAGCAGCTCCAGACAGGATTGTTGCATGCTCATACCGCTGCGGAGCTTGCTGATGGCATGGTCAAAAAAGCCACTGAAGAAGTCCACCAATTGCCGTGTCGGGTCCAGGGTAACCTGGTTGCGGTTCTTGTATTCCTGCAACAGATTGTCGAAATCGGCAGGCCCGTGGGCCAGTTGGTCCAGTTCGGTACTAGGTCTGCGGAAATAGAAGCCTTGCACGAAGTCCACGCCGGCATCAATGGCGATCATCGCCTGATCGCGGGTTTCAACACCTTCCAGAAGCACCAGGCAGCCGGACTGGTGCAGCAGTGACACGATGCCATTCAGAATCTGTCGGGCTTTGTGATCGTCTGTTGCCCGGGTCAGCAGCTTCCGGTCCAGCTTGACGATGTCCGGGGACAGGTTCCAGATTCGCTCGAAATTGGAGTGGCCGGCGCCGAAATCATCAATCGCCGTCAGGCAGCCCAGTTTTTTGTAGTAGGCAACGGTTTCCCGCAGCCTTTCTGCATCGTCTGTTGGCTGCTCGACGATTTCCATGACAATACGGTGCGGCGGAAGCCCGGTCTTGGTGAGCAATTGACCGAAAAACGAATCGGCTTGGCTGCCGCTGGTGACCACTTGCGGAGAGACGTTAAGGAAAAGCCAGTTCAGTTGATCGCGGATGCCACTGTAATTACGTATGTGAAGGTATCGGCACAGGCGGTCGAGGAGCAGGTTTTCCGCGTCTGAAGTCGGTAGCTGAAAAAGATGGAGCGGCAGGACGGCGGAGTTATCGTTATCAAACGCTCTGATCAAAGCCTCGTAACCGACGATGCGCTTGTGCGAAATGCTGTAGATGGGCTGGAGTGCTGTTCTGAGGGTCAGTCCGCGAAAATCGGCAGTCCATGTATCACCTTCCCTGTTCAGCATAGGGGATAACAGTTCCACTTCGGGATCTGTCAGCTTTTCAGGGAGGCGTTTCGACATAGCTGATTCTGGTCAATTAAACGAACGCATCAGCCGCCCCAGTCTGGCGCCTGAACTGTCTTTTATCAGTACAGATGACGCAGTAAAACTTGCGAAGTTACTGATAGTTGGAGGGAAGATTGCCAAAAAAACGCGTTTATTACCACTGTTTCATGTGGAAAGTGGAAACGGTTTGTATCTTTGGCTGTCTTGAGATGGGGAGAGGAGCCCAGCGGCCCGGGCGGACCGCCAGAGAATCAATTGTTGCTGGGTACAACCACGCTTTCGTCGAATTCGAGTTCCATGTCCTGTCCTCTCGGTCACTGAGGCCCCAGACGGGGCGTTCAAATATGCATCAAGTCTATCGTTGCTATAATTTTGAGCAATCCGTAAAACCCGTATGCGACCAAAGGCAAAAGGCGAGGGAATGGTCAGAAATTCTGATGTAGCGCTGCAAAAGATTTCGATTTTTTTCGTCGTTCCGAGTTTCTAAACTCGCCGAATCATCTTTAACCAGGGAATAGGGTCATTTTTCATCATGCAATTCAGAAACACTCCGGCCAGCTACGGTTTAGTGGCGATCATTATCCACTGGCTTGTCGCAGTGGTTGTTCTTGGACTTTTCGGGCTCGGTTTCTGGATGGTGGATCTGTCGTATTACGACGACTGGTATCGCAGAGCACCCGATATCCATCGCAGCATCGGAATTCTTTTGCTGATGGTGATGCTGTTTCGGGTGGCCTGGCGAATGTTGAACGAGGCGCCGGAGCCGTTGCCCGGTCACAAGTGCTGGGAGATCCGAAGCGCTCACATGGCCCACCTCCTGCTGTATGTGCTGATCTTCGTTGCCATGGTGAGCGGTTACCTGATTTCAACAGCGGACGGTTCTTCAATCAGCGTTTTCGGCTGGTTTGAGGTGCCATCAGTTACCGGCCAGATCAAGGGAATGGAAGACACCGCCGGGATCGTTCACTACTGGTCAACATGGGCAATCGTGGCCCTTGCAGCGGTCCATGCGGCCGGGGCTCTGAAACACCATCTGTTTGATCGTGATCGGACCTTGTGGCGTATGTTCGGGAAGTGATCCGTCTGCCGTTTTTCTCATCGTGTAACGCCCGGGAGTCGGGCATCTATGAAATAAGGGAGTTAATCATGAAAAAAGTCCTGCTTGCCTCTGCCGTGTCGATGGCGCTCGTTGGTGCGGTTCATGCCGACGAGCACAGTGGCACCTATGCCTTTGATACCAAAGGCGCCCACCAGTTCGTCACTTTCAAGATTTCCCACCTGGGCTATAGCTGGCTCTACGGGCGTTTTAACGATTTTGACGGCGAATTTGTTTATGACGCCGAGAATCCGGAAAACAGCACCGTGAACGTAACGATCGATACCAGCAGTGTGGATTCCAATCATGCAGAGCGTGACAAGCACCTGCGTAGCGAAGACTTCCTGTATGTGGACGAGTTTCCGCAGGCAACTTTCAAGAGCAAGCGCGTGGTGCTGGATGAAGAAGGCGAGGCCGATATCATCGGTGACCTGACTCTCCGTGGTGTTACCAAGGAAGTTACCCTGGATGCCGAAATGCTGGGCCATGGTGAGGACCCCTGGGGAGGCTATCGCATGGGTTTTGAAGCGGAAACCGAGCTTCGCCTGAAAGACTTCGGTATCCCGATGGATCTCGGAAAGGCCTCCGAGACCGTTGAGATCATCATTTCTGTCGAGGGTATCCGGCAGTAATCCTGGCTGACCCTGCCACTGACAGATTCCGGGCCTAGACCCGGAATCTGCCTGTCTGACTTTCCAGTTCCCTCGCATAGCCCTCGAGGGATTCACTGATTCCATCAATATCCCGTGAGCGATTTGCGCTCTCTGTTGCCAGATCGTTGATTTCAGTGATGCTGCGGTTGATCTCGTCCACTACCTGAGTCTGTTCTTCAGTGGCCGACGCAACACTGGTGTTCACATCTGCAATGTTTGCCATAGCCTCCAGAATGGCTTTGAGTTCAGATTCTGCATCGGTGGCCAGTTTTTCGGTTTCGCTTGCCTCCTTGCTGCCCGTCTCCATCACCGAGACAATGTCCGCAACGCCGGTCTGCAGCGTGGTGATCATCGTCTGAATATCTTCCGTCGATTGCCCTGTACGTTGCGCCAGGGTCCTGACTTCATCGGCAACAACGGCAAAGCCCCGTCCCTGCTCGCCGGCACGTGCTGCCTCGATAGCGGCGTTCAATGCCAGCAGGTTGGTTTGCTCGGCAATGCCCCTGATTACGTCCAGAACGGACGTGATGTTGTCGGAATCGTCAGACAGCTTGCGGATGACTTCCACGGCTTTTGAAATCTGGGCGGCCAGCCGGTGCACCTGCTCTGAAGAGCTGCGGATAATTCGTGCGCCGTTCTTGCCCTTTTCTTCCGCCTCCCGTGTAATCTCCGCGGCCCTGGAGGCGTTGCCGGCAACCTCTTCGATGGCACTCTGCATCTCGTTGATGGCAGTGGCGACCATGGAAATGGAGTCCGTCTGTCGCGTCACGCCATCGTTGTTATCCTTCGCCGCCCGGGCAAGATCTGAAGCACCAGTGCCAAGCTCCCGGGTCAACTGCTGGATGGAGCCAATCATCGATTGCAGGTTTTCCAGGACGAGGTTGAAGCTTTTTGCGAGTTTGCCCAGATCATCATCCATCTCGACCGGAATTCGCTGGGTCAGATCGCCTTCTCCCTGGGCGATATTGTCAAGTTGATCCCTGAGCGCACCAATCGATGCGATAATCATTTTCAGGAATACAGCGAAGAGCCCAATACTGATCAGTATGGCGACGACCGTTATCAAAAGGATGGTCACCGAGCTGCTTTGGCCCTCAGACGAGGCTTCACCAGCTCGAATCTGGGCCTGTGCATCGGCGTGGGCGCCAACCTCATCAAAGTAATTGCGGAGATTATCGAAAAGCTCGTTGGTCTCACTGGCTGCCAACGATCGTGCCTGCTCGGGATCTCCCGACTCTGCCAGCTGGAGAACTCGTTGGGCGGAACTCAGCCAACGCTCATAGGCCGTATCAAACCCTCTGGCAACATCGGATACACCAGTGCCTTCAAGCCTGGCCACCGCCTGGTTAAAGCGTTCGAGAGCCTGTCCAGCATTTTCATCGAAACTGGCGAGGTAGTTCTCACCCTCCTCATTGTTGAACTGGGCGTCCACAAAGGCCATCTGGGCCACCATTGCCTGGTAGAGATCCCGGTCACCATTGAGGATTTCGCTGACGGATGGCAGGTAGGTTTCGGCAATGTTGTCGGTGTCGGAGACCAGATTCCGGACGGTACTGACAGCGAATAATCCGATAACAATCAGGGCTACTGCAGTAATAGCGAAAGGCAAAGCAACTTTTACCCGAAGCCCCAAACGCTTACCAAAATCCATAGATCTCTCCCGTACTGTCGGTTTGGCTTATTGCCAATATAGCATCGGGGAAGAGAATGATTTGAAAAACAACCGGGTAATTGCTCCCGGTCAAGGAGGCAGCATTCTGGCCGGGAGCAGATCGGGTTATCGGGAGGGGTCGGGTGATTCCGATGGTGTGTCGCAGGATCTGCAGAGATGTCGCTGTCGCCAGAACTGTCCCGCGAAAATGACCACCCAGATCAGCAATCCTGCCCAGAGATAGGTCTCGGGAATCTGGAAGCTACCACTGATTGCAAACTCCACAAGGAGCATCAGTGCTACCGCCAGAACTGCATTTACCATGGCTGTGACCATGGCTTGCCCGCAGGCTTTGATGTTGGGTTTCATAGTGTTCCGCTTGTCAGAGAAGTAAAACGGTCTTCTATTCACTGAATGCGAGAATACGGCCCACCTTACAGACTCTCCATGCGGGAATTCCGCTATTGGAATCAGACGTCTGTGCAGCAGAGGTCCGTTTTTGGCCAATAAATCCGCAGGTTGTTGGTGTATCGGCGCCTTGCTCCATATAATGTGCGCTCCTGCTGTCCGGTGATTATTCCGGGACCAGGGCACTGCATCACCGACGGTTTTCAAATCAGGCAACACAGGCAATCAAAGAGGCATCCATGCCAGAGTTTCAGACTACGGATGAAGGCTTCGAGAGGGTTTCGCTCCGGGATTACACGGAGAAGGCCTATCTCGATTATTCCATGTACGTCATTCTTGACCGGGCACTTCCCAATGTCGGCGATGGCCTGAAACCGGTTCAGAGGCGAATTGTCTATGCCATGTCCGAGCTGGGACTGAAATCCACCTCGAAATACAAGAAGTCCGCGCGCACCGTGGGCGATGTGCTGGGTAAATTTCACCCCCATGGTGACAGCGCGTGTTACGAAGCCATGGTGCTGATGGCCCAGCCTTTTTCTTACCGTTACCCGCTGGTGGACGGGCAGGGGAACTGGGGCTCGCCGGATGACCCAAAATCTTTTGCTGCCATGCGTTACACCGAATCCCGCCTGGCGCCTTTCGCGGAAGTGCTTCTGGGAGAACTTGGGCAAGGTACGGTGGACTGGGTGCCCAATTTTGATGGCACCATGGAAGAGCCGTCGGTACTGCCTGCCAGGTTGCCCCATGTACTTCTGAATGGCACCACCGGTATTGCGGTTGGTATGGCCACCGATATCCCGCCGCACAACGTGCGGGAAGTGACCGCCGCCTGTATACGCCTGCTGGATCAGCCCGGGGCGACGGTGGAAGAGCTTTGTGAACACATCAAAGGCCCGGATTTTCCGACCCAGGCGGAAATCATTACTCCCCGGAAGGATATCCGGCAGATGTACGAAACCGGCCGCGGATCCTTGCGGATGCGCGCCCGCTGGATTCGGGAAAGCGGCGAAATCGTGGTTATGGACCTCCCACACCAGGTCTCCGGTAACCGTGTGCTGGAGCAGATTGCCCACCAGATGCAGACCAAGAAGCTTCCGATGGTGGCCGACCTTCGTGACGAATCCGATCACGAAAATCCGACCCGCCTGGTGATTGTGCCCCGCTCCAATCGGGTCGATCTTGATGGCTTGATGGCGCACCTGTTCGCCAGCACCGATCTCGAGAAAACCTATCGGGTCAACATCAATGTGATCGGTAATGACGGCCGGCCGGGCGTGAAGGGATTGCAGCAGATTCTGACCGAGTGGCTGGCCTTCCGTCGCACTACTGTAATCCGTCGTCTCCAGCATCGCCTGGACAAGGTTCTTGCTCGCCTGCATATCCTGGAAGGCTTGCTGATTGCTTATCTCAACATTGATGAAGTGATCGAAATCATCCGTACTGAAGACAAGCCCAAGGCCGAGTTGATGGCCCGTTTCGGTTTGTCTGCCGATCAGGCCGAAGCCATCCTCGAATTGAAACTGCGCCATCTGGCCAAGCTCGAGGAAATGAAAATTCGCGGCGAGCAGGATGAGCTCTCAGCCGAACGGGATGAACTTCAGTCCATTCTCGGTTCTGAAGACCGGCTCCGCGAGCTGATCAAGAGCGAGCTGCAGGCAGATGCCGAAACCTTTGGCGATGACCGTCGCTCACCTATTGTCGAGCGTGAAGAGGCCCGGGCCTTCAGTGAAGTGGATCTGGTTTCGAATGATCCTGTCACCGTTGTGTTGTCCGAGAAAGGCTGGGTTCGCGCCGCCAAAGGGCACGACATTGAGCCGGAAGGTCTGAGCTATAAAGCCGGTGACCGTTTCTCACTGGCAGCCCGGGGGCGCAATAACCAGCAGGCGATCTTCCTGGATTCCACCGGGCGGGCCTATTCGCTGATGGCTCACAGCCTGCCGTCTGCCAGGGGGCAGGGCGAGCCGTTAACCGGGCGGATCAACCCTCCTTCAGGGGCAAGCTTCTCCGGGCTGTTGATGGGGGATCCGTCACGCAAGGCACTGCTGGTCACCGATGGCGGCTACGGTTTTGTTACATCACTGAACGACATGATCAGCAAAAACCGCAATGGCAAGGCGGTAGTGAGTGTCCCCAAAGGAGCCAGGATCATGGCTCCGGTGGTAATACCGAGCACTGAAAAAACATTGTACCTTGGAGCGGTGTCCAACGAGGGCCGTATGCTGGTGTTCCCGCTGAGCGAGCTGCCGGAACTCGCCAAGGGTAAGGGTAACAAGATCATCAGCATTCCTTCTGCCAGGGTCCAGAACCGCGAGGAATATGTGGTAGCAGTGGCCGTATTTGCCGAGGACGACCAGTTGGAGGTCCGGGCAGGCAAGCGCAAGATGGGGCTCCAGTTCAGTGACCTTGAACACTACCTCGGAGAGCGGGGCCGGCGCGGCCACAAGCTGCCCAGGGGACTGCAACGGGTTGATGGCATCGACGTGATTCCTTCCGCTGCTCGGGCGCAGGAAGAGGCCGGCTCAGACAGTGAGGGTGTCGACAGTGAGTGAATTGGTACTGATTAATGTCTCCGGACGTGACAAACCGGGCCTGACGTCGGAAATCACCGGCATCATGGGGCGTTACGATGTGCGGATTCTGGATATTGGCCAGGCGGTCATCCACGATCACCTGACCTGGGGCATCCTGATCGAAATTCCGGACGAGTCCAAATCCTCTCCGGTCATCAGGGATCTGTTGTTCCGGCTCCATGCCCTGGATCTGCAGGTGCGGTTTGCGCCCATCACGGTGGAGGAATACCAATCCTGGGCCGCCGCCCGGAACCGGGCCTGCTACATCGTGACGCTGCTTGCCCGCGATATCAAAGCCGAGCAGATTGCCCGTGTTTCGGCCATTACCGCCCGCCACGGCCTGAATATCGACAATATTTCCCGGCTGTCTGCCCGGCCTTCGCTGAACGCCGCCGATAACCGGATTGCCTGTGTCGAGTTTTCGGTTCGGGGTACACCATCGGATCTCGAGCAGTTGCGCGCGGACTTCCTGCACATCGCCGGCGAAATGAATGTGGATATTGCGTTCCAGGAGGATTCCATTTTCCGGCGTAATCGTCGTCTCGTGGTCTTTGATATGGACTCCACGCTGATCGAAGCCGAAGTGATCGACGAGCTCGCGGCGGAAGCCGGCGTGGGCGAGCAGGTGGCGGAGATTACCGAGAGGGCCATGCAGGGCGAACTGGATTTCAGCCAGAGTTTCGCCGAGCGTCTTGCGCTTTTGAAGGGGCTGGACGAGTCGGTACTTGAGGGCATCGCCTCACGGCTGCGAATGACTGAGGGGGCTGAGCACCTGATTCGGAGTCTCAAGGCACTGGGTTATCGCACGGCCATCCTGTCGGGCGGATTCACCTACTTTGCCCGTCATCTGCAGCGCAAACTTGGCATCGATTACATCTACGCCAACGAGCTTGAGATCGAGGCTGGCAAGGTCACCGGACGGGTGTCAGGGCAGATTGTGGACGGCAAGCGGAAGGCAGAACTGCTGCTGGAGATCGCCGAGAAGGAGCATATTTCCCGGGAACAGGTGATTGCCGTCGGTGATGGCGCCAATGACCTCCCCATGCTCAGTCAGGCTGGCCTGGGTGTGGCGTTCCGTGCCAAGCCCCTGGTCAAGGAGTCGGCTCGCCATGCGATTTCCACGCTGGGTCTGGACGCAATCCTTTATCTGATTGGTTTCCGGGAGAGCGAAACCAACCAGAGTCTGGAAAACGCCGACTTCTGAGCCGATCAGACTCAGTTGTCGCCGAAGTCGTAGTTCATTTCCGGTACCGGCGCCTGCAGATAGTAGCCCTGAATGTAATTCACGCCGGCCTGCCATAGTGTGGCGAGAACGCCGGCGTTCTCCACCAGCGGAATGATGGTGAGCTTGCCGCTGGACTGCAGGCTCTTGACCATTTCCTTGACCTGCTCCTTGGCCTCATCGCTCTTCTGGATTTCTTCCGTGAAGGAACCATCGATTTTCACGTAGTCGGTATCGATGTGCTTCAGGGTATTGAACGGATTGAGGGCGCAGCCGAACTGGGCGATGGATACCTTGCAGTGAAGCTCGTGGACCGCTTTGGTGAAGTCTTTCGCCTGCTTCATGAAGTTGTTGGCATCGCCTTCACGGATCTGGAAGATCAGGGAGTCGCCCGGCAGGCGAGCGGCCTTCAGGGCGACACTCAGCCACGGAGTGAAGGTCTTATCCTGCAGGGTTTCAGCCGTCACATTGAGAAACAGGCGGGTATCGTGACCCCGTGACCGGTGGCTGGAGAGCTGCTTGATGGTCTGCAGGATAACCCAGCGGTCGATCTTGATAGCGGTGTCGCTCGGGCCCGTTGGCGGCAGGAAGTCATAGGGGGAGACTTCCTCGTCGTCCTTGTCGAGCATACGCACGAAGGCTTCGTAATGCTCTTCGCCTTCACCGCGCAGGTTGATGATCGGTTGGAACAGAAGGCGGAATCGGTTGTCTTCCAGGGCTTTCTGAATCGCTTCCACCGAATTGCTTTGATCCAGTGTTTCGAAGTCGGCCGGGTTGTACACCACCACACCGTTGCCTTCGGCATGACCCTCAAGCTTGCGCACTTCCGCAGACGCCGTATGCGCCCGGGCCATGAGCTCCTCGGCCTTCGGAGAGTTCTCGGTAATTGACGCAACACCGATGCTCACAGTCAGCTGTACCGTGCGATCATTGATGTCGAAAAGATGGTCTTCTACGGCCTTACGGATACGCTCCGCGTGTTCGACCATCGTGCCTTCGTCGCATGGCTGGCACAGCAGGCTGAAGGCATCGTCGCTCAGACGTGCCAGGGTGAGATCCTCTCCGGCCTGTTCCTTGAGCAGGTTGGCCAGATCCCCCAAGAGCAAGTCTGCGCCGGAAATGCCTACCTGCCCCTTCATGCTCATGAAGTTGTCCAGGGCGATGTAAGCCAGCGCACCTGTCTCATTCTTCTTGCCGGCAGTGGCAATGGCTTCGGCGAGTGCATCCATCAGGTACTGACGGTTGTAGAGGCCAGTCAAAAGATCTTGGCTGCTGATCTGGCGAAGCTTTTCTTCCAGTTCCGCATCGCTGTGCTCGGGCTGCAACACAATCTGTGTGCAGGCCTCGCCGTCATAGGTCGCAGCCGATACCGACATCGTGACGTTCAATTCGTGATCGTCGCTACGCCGTGCCGTGCAGTTCATGGTCATGCCGTCTTCGCCCTTTTCGGCAAACGACTTCATGAACTCCTTGTACTTTTCCTGGCTTTCCGGAGTAAGGGTGTCCAGCACAGGAACGCAGATAAGGTCGTCAATATCGTCGTATCCGAGGAATTCCATGTACGACTGGTTGGCATAGATATGCATGCCGTCGTTGATGTAGGCAATGGCATCCTTGGAGCTCTCGAGGAGCAACTGGCAGCGCTGTTCTGCCTCTCGCAGGTGGGATTCCAGAACACGACGTCTTCTGCGCTCATCAAGGGCAGCCAGCTCCCGGTTTACCTTCAGAACAATCAGGTCGGTATGCTCAAAAGCCACAGTATCCTGGGCGCCTGCCTTCATCATGCCAACCGTGCGTTCGCGGCTTTCCTCTTCCGTTAGGAGGATAAACGGAATGTCCTTGTCCATCCTGCGGATCATGGCAAGGGCATCATCGGCCGAGAATTCCTGGTCCAGATCACGGGCCAGAAGGAGATCCCAGTTTCCCGCTTTCAGCGTCTCCTCAAGATCTTCTTCCGAGGTGATTCTGTGGGCTCGGGTGGCCTTGCCGGAGTTGCGGAGCAGGCTGACCAGCGATTCGGCATCGTTTTGCGATGGATCAAGAATCAGCAGGTGTACGGTCGCGTTCTTTTTCTGCATTCGAAGGGCGTCTCGTGATACACGGTTCATTCACTAACGCTGAATGATGCAGGGGTTGTGGTTCATTAACAACCCTCTGCCGGGGCCGGTGTCTCAGTTTGTTGACCTTACAGCGATGGCCAGAGCGAGTCGAACTCATCCTCGCTGGCACCGGACGATGCTGGTGGGGCGCCAGCATTCAACGTTGCGGCATTCTGCAATTTGAGTTCGAACTGGCTGATGCTTCCGGTGGAGGAGACCTTGCGAGACAGTTGTCCCTGGTCCTCCCGGCCGTCGTGGAGCAGGGAAATGCGGCTCCCGGACTGGAACGGCAGGCGAGGTGTGATCAGTGTGGCGGATTGGTTGACCACGCTGATTTCCGGCAGCAGCAAGCCACGTAGATATTCGCTGCTATTTCCCACCTTCTGAACAAGGCGAACCCCACAGGGTGAGGCGCTGGGGGCCAGGAGCTCAATTCCGACCTGCGTACCCTGGTTCTTGATCTGACGAATCCAGCGCACAACGGCTACGCTCCAGGGGTGGCTGCTTTGCTCTCGAACTCCCAGAATTTCACCGGCCTGCAGTGAGGGTGGCACATTGCTTTCCCAGGCAACGCAGTAGCCGCCCGGACTTGTATTGATCAACAGGGAATGGTGAGACCTTGGCCGATTCCTGTCCGTCGATGGCGCCTGCGAGTTGCCGAAGGAACCTTTGAAATTGATGGGCGTATCGGCGGCGTGGAGTCGTTCATCGCTGGGCCCTGCATCGTGTGCGCCCGACCAGGCATCCTGTTTCTGGCGTGAAGACCGTACGAACAGGTTTTCATCCTCATGATGGCCGTTGTCATTGCCATTCACGAATTCGGTAAACGTTTTCTCGCCGGCGATGAAGTAATGGGCGGCGGTCAGACCCACGCACACTTCGAGAGATCCCTGGCTGGCGATTCGGTTGAAATTTCGCTTGGCGAGAATGCCCAGGGCCTGGCTGAGATGGGTGAGCAGGGTGTCGCTGACCTTTGCCGGTACTCTCAGTTCGTGATCGGTCTCCTTATGCTCACGCCGGGCGTGAAGCGTTTCAGAGAGCATCGCCGAGAGATCCCGGGTATCGAAGCCAAAGCTCTCATCACCGGGCTTTTGGTCCAGAAGGCTGCGGTAAAACGGTGGGTTGTCCCGCTCCATGTTGATTACGAAGAGACTGTCGTCACCGATATCAGGCCCGCAACGGGTGTGGTCAGTCCATGATTCACAAAGCTCATAGACGTGCAGAAGTTCCGACTGTCGCAGCTGATTGGGACGAGCACAGCCAAGAAGGAGAATTCTCTTGTAGGCATCGGCTACTGAGCTGGTGCGACGATGCAGGAGCGTGTCGTCCTCCACCTGAACCACGGAGAGCTTGTTGCGATGGGCAAACCGGTACAGCCGATGACACTCAAGCCAGCTCTGGGCAGGGCTGGGGCAATAGAGTTGATGGGATCTCAGAATCGTTGCCGAAAGCTCGGAAATGGCGCGATGCGCAGCGGTGGCAATCTGGCGGCGGTTTTTGTCCAGGCCTCCGTTGTCGATGAACTCCAGGACGCACAGCTTGTATCCGCCGGCCAGGTGTAATTGAAGCGCCTGGGACAGGTTGGCGATTTTCCTCTGCTTTTCAGGAAGCGCCACGGCCAGACCGAGGTAGTGCCGGGAAAGCTCGTTGCACACGAAATGAATCTTTTCCCGGATAAGCTCCAGGAACTGCATGCGTTGCTGGGGTGTCAGAAACAGGTGGTTCAGCTCGATAATGGCATGGTAGAGCTGCCGTGATACCTCGCCGATATTGGCCATAGGCAATTGGTCGATCCAGACCCGGAACGCCTTGGGCGTCGTGTCACAGAACGACAGACTGGCCGTTTTCTGTTCGGGAACGCGGAGATCAGGTTTCAGGGTCTTACCTTCCATGAATGCATGCCAATGTCTGGACCACAGGTGGTATTCCGGGGTTGGCCCTGTCCGGCCACTGGTGGCTACTGAGTGTCCACCGGCCTGTCAGGAAAACGCCGTAAATACATGTTTTTATCTTCAACGTTACTGGACTTTAAAGTAGCAAACCAGTCGTAAAAAGCGAGAAGATCATGAGTTGACAATCTTTGACAAGTGAAATCGGGCCCTTTTTTGCGATGCCGGTCACGGGAACAGGTTGATCGGGGTCTTGCTTTCCTTGCCGGGCTCCTCTCTTACCAGCTTTGGCACCAGGAATCCTGGCAATCTCGACAGCAGTTCACGCACCAGGTGTCGTGCTTCTTCATCCGGCACATCGTAGTGGTGGGCGCCTGCCACCGGGTCAAATGCGTGCAGGTAATAGGGCAGGACGCCTGCTTCAAACAGGGTCTCGCTCAGTTCCTCAAGCACCGAAGCCTGATCATTTACTCCCCTCAGGATAACGCTCTGGTTAAGCAGTGTTACGCCTGCAGCCCGGAGATACGAGAGGGCTCGGCGCGTGGCGGTGTCTATTTCTGCCGGATGATTGACGTGCAACACGATCACGATCTGAAGGGGCGTTGTGGAGAGCCATTTTAAAAGCTCGTCACAGACCCTTTGCGGGATGACCACTGGCAGGCGTGTATGCAAGCGCAGGCGACGAATGTGCGGGATGCCACTGATAGCGGTTGCCCATTGAGCCAGAAGTCGGTCGTTGACAGCCAGGGGGTCGCCGCCGCTGAAAATGACTTCATTGATTTCCGGGCTGGCCGCCAGGGTGTCAATAACCTGCTTTCTGTCATCCGGGTTCAGTCGCTGTTCATCATAGGGGAAGTGCCTGCGAAAACAGTAGCGGCAATTGATCGCGCATTGCCCGGTCACCATTAACAGCGCCCGGCTACGGTATTTGCGAATCAGCCCTGTGGTGGCAATAGCGCCCGACTCTTCCAGTGGGTCGCTGACAAAACCCGGCGCGTGACCGGTTTCTTCAGCAAGAGGAAGCACCTGTCTGAGCAGCGGGTCAGCGGGATTGCCCTTTTCCATGCGAGCGAGAAACGGTTCGGGCACCCGCACCGAAAACAGGCCATGGCCTTGCCGTGCCGCCGACAGCCACGGTTCCTCAGGTAACTCCAGGCGTCGGAGCAGCTCTTCCGGCGACGTTACGGAGTCCGACAGCAATTGCTGCCAGCTGCGATGTTCGTGGTCGGAAAGGTGGGCTTCTATACGGGCGGGGGTTCGCTGTATCATAACGCCCTTCGAATTCTAAACAGCATTTTGTCAGGTGGACATTTCATGGCTTCATATTCTACCAACGAATTTCGCGGCGGTCTTAAGGTTTTGCTGGATGGCGACCCCTGCATCATTCTCGAGAACGAGTTTGTAAAACCCGGTAAGGGGCAGGCCTTCAACCGCGTAAAGCTGCGTAACCTAATGACCAACCGGGTCTGGGAGCGCACGTTCAAGTCCGGCGAAACTCTGGAAGCCGCAGATGTCATTGATCAGGACATGGAATACCTCTATACCGATGGTGAGTTCTGGCACTTCATGCTCACTGACGGCTCTTTTGAACAGTACCCGGCTGATGCCAAGGCGGTCGGCGATGCCCTGAAGTGGCTGAAAGAGCAGGACGTGTACACCGTGACGCTCTACAACGGCTCGCCACTGTCGGTAACGCCTCCCAATTTCGTCGAGCTGGAAGTGGTCGATACCGACCCGGGCATGAAGGGCGACACGGCTCAGGGCGGCTCCAAGCCCGCGACGCTCTCCACCGGTGCCGTGGTCAACGTACCTCTGTTCATTACCATCGGTGAAGTACTCAAGGTTGATACCCGCTCCGGCGAATACGTCAGCCGGGTGAAGAGCAGTTAATCCAGCCATGACCCGCAAACCTGTCTGGCAGCCTTCTGCCTCGCAGGCTGCCCTCGAAAGCCGTGCACAGCAACTGGCGTTTGTGCGCGGCTTTTTTGCGAAAAGAGGGGTCCTTGAGGTCGAGACGCCGATTCTGGGGCGGTGCGGCGTCACCGACGTCAACCTCGACGGCATTCACGCCCAGGTCACCGCCGGTTCCAGGACCGGGGGTTGGCTCCAGACCTCTCCCGAATACCACATGAAACGTCTGCTTGCAGCTGGCTCAGGTTCGATCTATCAGATCTCCAGGGTGTTCCGCAACGGCGAGCAGGGGCGTCGCCATAACCCGGAATTCTCGATGCTGGAATGGTATCGGACGGGTTTTGATGACGTGGCGCTTATGGAAGAAGTGTCGGATCTCGTGTGCGGCTGGTTGCAATGTCAGCGACCAGTCACTATCCAGTATCGGGACGCGCTGGAGCGCTGGGCGGGCCTTGATCCTTTTGCGGCAACCGATCGGGAACTGATGCGTCGCTGCGAACAATGGATGGAGCCGGAACAGTTGGCGGATCTCGGGCGCGATGGCTGCCTGGATCTGCTGATGAGTTTTGCAGTAGAGCCGCATCTTGGCCGGGACAGACCCGTGTTCATAACCGGCTATCCGGCGTCGCAGGCCTCTCTGGCCAGGGTCTCACTTTCGCAGGGTTACGAAACGGCGCACCGTTTCGAGCTCTACATAGATGGCCTTGAACTGTGTAACGGCTACTGGGAGTTGACCGATCCGCAGGAACAGAGGCTGAGATTTGAAGCCGATAATCAGCTTCGAAGGCACTCCGGAAAGCCCGAAATGGCGCTGGATGAGGCGTTTCTTGCCGGTCTTGAGCAGGGATTGCCCGAGTGCGCTGGTGTCGCCCTCGGACTGGATCGCCTGTTGATGCTCAAACTCGGGGTTCAGGATATCAGTGAGGTTCTCGCCTTTCCGTTCGAGCGGGCGTGAGCGTAAACGAACCGATCAGGCCAGGGCTCCAAAGGCCTCACCCATGCGGACGGTTTTACCTGCCACCTGATCGCTGTTCCAGGTGACGGCTCCCTTGGGCATAACCATAATCACCGTTGAACCCAGGCGGAACCGGCCCATCTCTTCACCTTTCTCGAAGCTGATGGCTTGCTCACCTTCATACCGCGTTGAGGTAACCTGCCTGCTGCCGGGTACAACCACGCCTGCCCAGCGGGTTTCCACGCTGCCGACGATCATGGCGCCAACCAGTACCATTGCCATGGGGCCGGAATCGGTATCGAAGATACAGACAACCCGTTCGTTGCGGGCGAACAGGTTAGGAACGTTCTCGGCAGTGACCGGATTCACCGAGAACAGCTTGCCGGGTACATGGATCATTTGCCTGAGCGTACCTGCCATCGGCATATGGATGCGGTGATAGTCTTTTGGTGAGAGATAGATTGTCGAGAACTCGCCATTGGTAAACGGTTCGGTGGTTGCTTCTTCGCCGCCCAGCAATTCACTCAGGCTGAAAGACTGGCCTTTGGCCTGGAATACCCGGTCTCCGGTCACCTGTCCCAGCTGGCTGATGGCACCGTCAACAGGGCTGACGAGGGTTTTTTCGCCGTCAGCCAGAGGGCGGATGCCTGGCTTCAGCGCTCGGGTGAAAAACGCATTGAAGGTAGGGTAGGCTTCCGGATCCGTTTCGGCGGCTTCGCTCATGTCAACGCCGTAGCGGCCGATAAACCATTTGATGACCCGGTTCTTGAGCGCAGGGGAGCTGTCACTGTCGGCCAGACGACCGGCAAGGTTGGAAACCCCCAGTTGCGGCGTGATGTACTGGCTCAGAACAAAAAGCTTGTCGAACATTAAATGTGATCCTTTGCGCTCAAAGGCGCGAAGTTTACCAAAGACTGCCACCTGTATAGAAATTGTTTCACGGCTTCGCGGTTGTGGCATGGCCTTGCTATTATCGGGTCAACTTGTGCGTGACAGCTTCCGGCCTCGGCCAATAACCAAGAAAATAGGGCGTGCGTAGATTCTATGTTACTGATCGTCGGTTCGATTATTGTTCTGGCCAGCGTGTTGACTGGCTATGTTCTCCACGGCGGCAATCTGATGGTGCTCTGGCAGCCGACCGAAGTGTTGATCATTTTCGGGGCGGCTCTGGGGTCGTTCATTATTGCCAATCCCATGCACACCCTGAAAGAGGTGTTTGGCAGGGGTATTCAGCTGCTCACAGGCTCGCCCTACAAAAAAGCGTTCTACATGGACCTCCTGAGCTTGCTTTATGAGATTTTCGATAAGTCCCGTAAACAGGGTGTGATGGCAATCGAGGAAGATATCGACAACCCCGAGTCCAGTCAGATTTTCAGTCGCTACCCGGCCATTATGAAATCCAAGGAATTGCTGGCCTTTATCACCGATTATCTGCGCATTATCAGCTCCGGCAATATGGCAACACATGAGCTGGAAGGCATGATGGAGAATGAAATCGACAGTCGCCAGCACGAGCTTGAGGAGCCTGCCCACGCGGTCAACAAAATTGCCGATGCGCTGCCGGGGCTCGGCATCGTCGCCGCCGTGCTTGGTATCGTGATTACCATGAACTTCCTCACCGAGGGGCCGGAAAAAATCGGTCTCAGTGTGGCTGCGGCCCTGGTGGGTACCTTCCTGGGCATCTTTATGGGGTATGGCTTCGTTGGGCCAGCGTCCATTGCGATGGAGCACGCGGCAAAATACGAGCTGAAGGCCTACGAGTGCGTTAAATCGTCAATTGTCGCTACCGTATCCGGACAGGCACCCCAGATGGCCATCGAGTTTGGCCGGAAGGCATTGCCCACGGACAAACGCCCTGGATTCCAGGAGCTGAACGACCACGTTCGTTCCAAGTAAAAACGTCCCCATCTGAACCCGGAGCCGATTCGTGGAAGAGCAACCGATCATCATCAAGCGGAAAAAGGTTGTTGCCGGTGGCCACCATGGTGGTTCCTGGAAGGTTGCGTTTGCTGATTTCGCAACCGCCATGATGGCGTTCTTCCTGGTGCTCTGGTTAACGGCTACAGCATCGCCTGAGCAGAAAAAAGCCGTAGAGGGCTATTTCCGCGATCCCGTTGGCTTCACAGAAGGGGGCTCGCCGAACCCGGTCGATCTTGAGGGCAGTGCATCGGTGGTCAACGAGGCAAGTCCGGATATCGAGTCCAGCCAGATCCAGATCGAGGACCAGGTGGTGGATGAGCTCTCAGAAACCCTCGAGCAGCGGCGTATGGAGGAGCTGTTTCAGGAATTGAAAGATCGCATCGAACAGAACGAAACCCTGCAGGAGTTCAAGGATCAACTGCTGATCGATATCACCGACGAGGGCTTGCGAATCCAGATCGTCGACCGGTCGGGGCGTCCCATGTTCGACAGCGGCCGGGCAGAGCTGAAGTATTACTCCCAGGATATTCTGTTTGAGCTGGCCAAAACATTGGGCTCCGTGAACAACAAGCTCAGCATTACCGGGCACACTGACTCCACACCGTTCAGTGGCCGGCCCGGCTACACCAACTGGGAGCTGTCAGCAGACCGGGCCAATACTGCCAGAAGAGCCCTCGTGGCCGGCGGTGTTCGCCAGCAGCAGATTGCCCGCGTTGTGGGGCTGAGCGATTCCGTGCTGTTCGACAAGGAAGATCCGAATGCGCCGGTCAATCGCCGCATTTCCATCATCGTTCTTAACAAGAAAACCGTCGACAACATCCAGAGCAGCGCAGGCCAGTCCGACGAGCCGCTGATCGATCTCACCCAGCCAACCGAAGAAGAGCAGGAGGCTGCCCGTGAACGCCTGGAGAGTGGGGAATGGCTGCAGGAAAAGGAAGAGCCTGCACCGGGTGAGTTGAACTGGTAAAGCCGGATACGTCAGTCCAGCTTGAGCCCCCGGGCCTGTTGTTCCGCCATATCCTGAAGAATCCGGTGGAAGCTTTTTAGCCGCTCTGGGCTGATTTTCCCGTCATCGGCAGCCTTGTCAATGGCGCAGCCAGGGTCGCCCATGTGCCGGCAGTTGCGGAACTTGCAGGTGCCAATCACCTCCCGGATTTCCCGGAAACCATATTCGATCTCCTGCGCCGTCATATGCCAGAGCCCGAATTCGCGAATGCCCGGCGAGTCAATCAGTTCGCCACCCAGGGGCAGGTGGAACAGTTTGGCCGTGGTCGTAGTGTGGATTCCCTTGCCGGTACTCTCTGATACAGCCCCAACGCGAATGGCTTCATCCGGCATCAGGGTCTGGATAATCGAGGACTTGCCCACGCCGGACTGGCCAACAAACACACTGGTCTGATCCTTCACCAGCGCCTCAACCTCTGGCGACGGCTTATCTCCAGACTCCGCGGCAGACGTTCGCACCACCTTATAGCCCAGGGCCTCATACCGGCCCAAAAGCGCATCGATACTATCCCGGTTACTGCCGGTGATCAGATCCGTCTTGTTCAACAAAATCACGGCCGGAATATCCGTGATCTCTGAGGCTACCAGGTACCGGTCAATCAGGTTATCGTGGGGTTCCGGTTCCGGAGCGATCACAAGAATAATATGGTCAATATTGGCGGCCACCGGCTTCAGGGCGCCAAAATTATCCGGCCGCTGCAGCAGATTGCGACGCTCACCCCGGGCAACAATAACCCCGGTCTCGTTCTTCCCCGGCCGCCAGACAACCTTGTCACCGGTCACCAGGCTATCGATGTTGGCCCGAACAAAACACCGCACCACGTTGCCGACCAACTCGCCTTCAAGCGCTTCGACATCCAGCTGTTGCCCGTAGTGAGCAATGACTAACCCTTCCTGCTCCGGACCAAGCTCCCCGGCATCAGCCTGCTCCTGAACCTTCTTCTCCTTGCGCGCCGCCCGGGCCGCCCGCTCTTCCTGGACTTTCTTGATGCGGAATTGCTGCTGTTTGTTCAGTCGCCGTTTTGCCATTTACGTCCCGGATAACCAGATGAAAGTTTTGCTCTTGGTGTGCCATCATACTGCAATCGTAATTGATCGGCCTAAGCAATGCCGGCACGTCAAAGATATATCATTCGATTTCGCGGTGGGGCTGGGACCGGCTTTCCGGAAGTGGCGTCACATTTTGTATATCTCGTTAGTTGCAAGCGGGCGTGGGGATGTCATTCCGGGAATGTCGGCGGCCATGGATGGCCGACGCCAAGCGCACATGGATGTGCTCGTAGCGTTTCCCGGAATGACATCCCCGCGACCGCAAACTCAAATCTGGAAGGCTAGGAAAACAATGGCAGAGAGCAATAGTCGCCTCGTATGGATCGATCTGGAAATGACAGGCCTGGATCCGGAAAAAGAACGGATCATCGAAATGGCCACAATCATAACTGATTCAGAACTCAATATTGTTGCAGAAGGACCGGTCATCGCCGTCCATCAGCCACAATCCCTGCTGGACTCCATGGACGAATGGTGCACCCGAACCCACGGTGAAAGCGGCCTCACCAAGCGCGTTCAGGAAAGCGATATCTCCGAGTCTGAGGCCGAGCGGCAGACCATCGAATTCCTGAAGAAGCACGTCGAAAAGGGCCAGTCACCCCTGTGCGGCAACAGTATTGGTCAGGATCGCCGATTCCTGGTCAAGTACATGCCCGAGCTGGAAGACTTCTTCCACTACCGGAACCTCGACGTATCCACGGTCAAAGAGCTTGCGCGCCGCTGGCGCCCGGATGTCCTGGCCGGGGTTAAAAAGAAAGGCAGCCACCTCGCCCTGGATGACATCCGGGACTCCATCAACGAGCTGCGCCATTACCGGGAACAGTTCTTCAAACTATAAACCGTGCCGTTTCAGTGCCCATTGGACATGCTCGCGGACCATCTCGGAAGGGTGATCCGCGCGCTTTTTCAGGGCTTCAATCACCGGAATGGTGGAGGGCGCGTTGCCCAGCCCCACAGCCAGGTTACGCAGCCAGCCTTCGTAGCCTGTCCGGCGAATCGCCGATCCCTCGGTGCGCTTCAGGAACTGCTCCTCCGTCCAGAGAAACAGCTCTGCCAGAGAACTGTTGTCCAACCCGTGTCTGGGCTGAAAATCCTTTTCCCTGGTTGGCTTGCTGAACTTCTGCCAGGGACAGACCAACTGGCAATCGTCGCAGCCGAAAACCCGGTTACCCATTAGTGGGCGTAGCTCCTCGGGAATGCCCCCCTTGAGTTCAATGGTCAGATAGCTGATGCAGCGCCGGGCATCGAGCTTGTGGGGGCCGACAAAGGCGTCTGTCGGGCATAGATCGAGACAGGCCGAACAGGTGCCACAATGATAGGACTCAAAGGGCTCGTCGACGGGTAGGGGCGCGCTGGTAAAAATTTCTCCAAGGAAAAAGAAGGAACCGGCCTTCGGGTGGATCAGCATGTTGTTCTTGCCGATCCAGCCCAGGCCCGCCCTCTGCGCAAGGGCGCGCTCCAGCACCGGCGCGCTGTCCACGAACGCCCGGTAGTCGTATCCGCTGACGGCGTCATCAATCCTGGCTGCCAGCTGCGCGAGACGCTTGCGGATCAGTTTGTGGTAATCGCGCCCCAGTGCGTAACGGGTAACATAGGCGCCCTCCCGGTTAGTAAGCGCTTCTTTCGGGCTGTCCGGCGAAGGCAGATAGTCCATTCTCACAGAAATCACCCGAGTGGTACCCGGCACCAGGGAGGTGGGCGTATAGCGCTTGTCACCATGATAGGCCATATAGTCCATTTCGCCCTGGTAACCCGCTGCCAGCCAGTCCTGCAAATGGGTTGCGTGCTCACCGGTATCCGCAGTGGTGATACCCACATCAGAGAACCCGAGCTCAGCCGCCCACTGGCGGATAAGCGCTGGCAGATCAGCGAGTTCCGGATATGTTCTGGTGCTCAATGATGTGGCGCTCATAGTCACGGCCGGTGCCAGAGTTCGTTCTCGAACCGGGGTACGGATAATTAATCTGATTAAGTTATGACCTTTTCCACTGTTTTGCTATGCTTTACAGGTATCTGGCCAATTTTCTTAAACCGGTTTCTGTAACGGGAGCAAAGGTTCATGCCGCCGTCCGTTGGACACAGTCTACCAGACGCACTGTTTTCCGCCGATGCGGTGAGGCAGATTGATCGCTATGTGATTGATCATCAGGGCGTCGATGGTTTTGAGCTGATGCAGTCTGCCGCCCATGCGGCTTTTCGCTGTCTGGTTCGGCACTGGCCCAAGTGCGGCTCGGTTCTGGTGCTGTGCGGTGCGGGTAACAACGGCGGTGATGGCTACCTGGTTGCAGCCAGCGCGAGGAGGCATGGCCTGGATGTCCGGTGTGTCGCCGTTGCGCCCACAGGCAAACTGTCCGGTGACGCACGAAAAGCCTGGCAAAAGGCACTGGCAGACGGCGTTGACGTGCTCGATCTGGAGGCGCTCAGCGATTCATCACTGGATGATCTGTTTTCCGACGCAGGGCTCATTGTCGATGCGATGCTTGGCACTGGCGTTTCCGGTGCACCCCGGGAACCGTTTGCGTCGCTGATAGGCCGATGTAACCAGGCGCCCGCGCCTGTGCTCGCAGTGGATCTGCCCTCCGGGCTGAATGCCACTACCGGGGCAGCCGAAGGAGACGTTGTTAACGCAGTCATGACGGTCACCTTTATCGGGCTCAAGGCCGGCCTTTTTACCGGGCAGGGTGCAGCGGTCTGCGGCGAGGTGGTTTTTGAATCACTGGATACTGCCGATGGTGTAGCTGGCAGCGGCCAGAAGCCGGTGGCCGCTCGTCGTGATTGGGACTCTGTGATGTCCTGGTTGCCGCCACGGCCTGCCAACGCCCACAAGGGGCGTTTCGGACATGTACTGGTGGTGGCTGGCGATCGGGGCTTTGGCGGCGCCGGACTGCTGGCGGCAGAGGCGGCTGCGCGTTCGGGGGCAGGGCTTGTCTCGCTGGCAACGCGTCCCGAGCATGTGACGGCAGCCCTGGCCCGATGTCCGTCGGTAATGGTTCATGGGCTGATCCATGGTTCTGAGCTGCCGTCGCTGCTTGACGCAGCTTCGGTGGTCGTCTGCGGCCCCGGTATCGGGCGAAGCGCATGGGGGCAACAGATGCTGGAGCAGGTCATTGCCAGTGGCAAGCCCAGGGTGCTTGACGCAGATGCCCTGAACCTGTTGTCCGGTCGGGTTGCCGTACCGGCGGATAACCATGTTTTGACGCCGCACCCGGGTGAGGCAGCCAGACTGCTGAATTGTCTGGTGCCGGATGTAGAAGCGGATAGAATGGCCGCAGCCAGAAAATTGCAGGCACTGTATGGCGGAACGGTTCTCCTGAAAGGCGCAGGTACGGTTGTCGCTTCTGAGGGCGGCGCCCTTGACATTGTCAGTGGCAGCAACCCCGGCATGGCAACTGGCGGCATGGGGGATGTGCTCTCGGGGATTATCGGTGCCGTTCTGGGCCAGATTGGGGATGGGCAAAAAGCCGCCGTGCTCGGAGCATCGGCCCACCTGGCAGCAGCGGATCGGGCCTCGCAAACCCATGGGTATATGGGTTTGATCCCGAACGATGTAATAGATGCACTGCCGTTGGTTTTTCGGGAGTCTGAAACCCACCCGGGGGCAAGAGATCTATGAGCATAATGGGCAATGAACGCCGGCTTTTCCTCGAGGGTGAGGCGGAAACCGAGCATCTTGGCCGTGAGCTGGCGAGAACCGTCGCTGAATCTGGCCACGGTGTGGTTATCTACCTGGATGGTGATCTTGGTATGGGTAAAACCACCATCAGCCGGGGTGTCATGCGCGGGCTTGGCCACCAGGGGGCTGTAAAAAGCCCGACCTACACGCTGGTGGAGCCCTATGAAACCCTGCAGCCACCGACTTACCATTTTGATCTTTATCGCCTGGGCGATGCGGAAGAACTGGAATATATGGGCATCCGGGATTATTTCTCCGGTGAAAATCTTTGTCTGATTGAGTGGCCGGAGCGTGGTAAAGGTATATTGCCCGAGCCGGATCTGGAGATTCATCTCGAGACCCGGGGCGAAGGGCGTTCTGTAGTGATCAGGGCCCGTTCAGAGTTGGGCGGCCAATTGCTGAACGAATTGGATGTGTTGGGTCCGGCGCGTTAGCGGCTCCGAAACCGGGAACAGACTGGCAGGTAAGCTGTATGAATTGTACAAAGCTGAGTAAACAACTGATCTGGCCAATAGCGCTATTGCTTGCGACATTGGCGTTTCACGGTTCGGCTGCAACGCAGGTCGAGAGTGCCCGTATATGGCCCGCACCCGATCACACTCGCCTGGTTCTGGATACCGGCGGTCAGGTCGAGCACAACATCTTCTCCCTCAGCAGTCCGGCCCGGCTGGTTATCGATCTGAAAAATGCCAATCTGAAAACCGACTTCTCCGGCCTGGACCTTTCCGGCAGCCCGATCAAACGGATCCGGAGCGCGCCAAGGAACGGGACTGACTTGCGTGTAGTCCTGGATCTCAAGGCCGACATCAAGCCGCGGAGTTTTCAGCTGGAACCGAATCAGCAGTATGGCCACAGGCTGGTGGTCGATCTGATTGATGAAAGTGGCAGTCGGCTGGAAAAGGCGGCTACGCCGACCGTGACCCAGGATTCTTCGGGGAAGCGTGACATCATCGTGGTCATTGACGCCGGGCATGGCGGAGAGGACCCCGGCGCCATTGGTCCGAGAGGAACCCATGAAAAAGACGTGGTTCTGAAAATGGCGAAAACCCTGGCCAGCCTGATCAATGATCGGCCGGGATATACCGCCAAACTGACCAGGACAGGGGACTACTACATTGGCCTCCGCAATCGCACGATTCTGGCCAGAAAATACAACGCCGATCTTTTTGTATCGGTACACGCCGATGCTTTCCGAACGCCTCAGCCGAGGGGAGCCTCCGTATTCGCCCTTTCCCAGCGTGGCGCCACCAGTGAAACGGCCCGATGGCTGGCTAACAGTGAGAACCGCTCCGATCTGATCGGTGGCGCCGGTGGATTGTCTCTGGATGGCCGGGACGACATGCTTGCCGGTGTTTTGCTGGACCTCTCGATGACGGCAAGCATCAACGCCAGTCTTGGCGTAGGCAGTTCCGTTCTTGGCAAATTGGGTGGCGTAGCGAAATTGCACAAGCCCGGCGTCGAGCAGGCTGCTTTTGCGGTGCTGAAATCGCCGGATATCCCCTCCATTCTCGTGGAAGCCGGATTCATCTCGAACCCCCAGGAAGAGAAAAACCTGTCGACAGAGTGGTACCGCAACAAGCTGGCCGGCGCCATCATGAAAGGCATTGACGATTACTTCCAGAAAACGCCACCGCCGGGCACCCTTCTGGCGTGGCAGAAGCAGAATCGCCAGGGCGGGAACAGCATCAGCCACTATCGCATACAGCGCGGCGATACGCTTTCCGGCGTGGCTCGGAAAAACCAGACGACCGTCAGCGAGCTGATGCAGTTTAACGACCTTCGGGACGACCGTGTTATGGTAGGCCAAACCATTCGTATTCCCGCGTCCTGATCAAGAGGTTTTTCCGTAACATGCCCCCCATTCGATTGCTGTCACCACGGCTCGCGAACCAGATTGCCGCGGGTGAAGTGGTGGAGCGACCCGCGTCTGTCGTCAAGGAACTGGTCGAAAATGCCCTGGATGCCGGTGCCAACCGGGTTGACGTTGAAGTTGAGCAGGGCGGCGTCAAGTTGATTCGCGTTCGGGATGACGGCAGCGGTATTGAGGAAGATGATCTGCCCCTTGCCCTCAGCCGCCATGCCACCAGTAAGATCGCCAGCCTGGATGATCTGGAGGCTGTCGCATCGCTTGGCTTTCGCGGAGAAGCGCTCGCCAGTATCAGTTCCGTCTCTCGGCTTACCCTGACTTCAAGAACCGAGTCCCAGGAAGCGGCCTCCCGGGTGGAAGTCGAAGGCCGGGAAATGGACGCGAGGATTTCGCCTGCAGCCCATCCCGTTGGAACGACGGTGGAAGTGCGGGATCTGTTCTTCAATACCCCGGCCCGTCGAAAATTCCTGCGTACCGAGAAGACCGAATTCAACCACGTTGAGGAGTGCGTGCGCCGCCAGGCGCTGAGCCGTTTCGATGCAGGCTTTACCCTGCGCCACAATCAGCGGGTTGTGCAAAGCCTCAGGCCAGCGGAATCGGCTCTGGATCGCGAGCGGCGTATTGGTGCCCTGTGCGGCCAGCAATTCATCGACAATGCCGTGGTAATTGATGCCGAAGCAACCGGTTTGCGGCTCTGGGGTTGGGTGGCCCTACCTACCTTTTCGCGTAGTCAGGCCGATCTACAGTACTTTTTTGTTAACGGTCGCGTTATTCGCGATCGCCTGGTGGCCCATGCCGTGCGCCAAGCATACCGCGACGTGCTCTACAATAACCGGCACCCGGCGTTTGTGCTCTATCTCGAGGTGGATCCCGCCACTGTCGACGTGAACGTCCATCCGACCAAGCATGAGGTCCGGTTCCGTGATGGTCGCCTGGTCCACGATTTCATCTTCAGAACCCTGCATAAGGCGCTGGCCGATGTGCGGCCGGACGATCATTTTCGCGGTGCGGTGGCGCAGTCCTTTGGTCGCGAGGCATCGGCCCAAGCCCAAGAAGGAGTTCCGGCAACCGGTGCTCCTATGGAGGGGGGTGGAACGGCCAGCCCCCGGTACCGAATTACGGTTATCCAGGCGGCTCAGGTGCCGGATTTGGCGGGCAGCCCCAGCCGCAGCAGGAGTGGCGGGCCAGTGATCAGATGGCCTTTTACCAGTCCCTGAATGCCGGCGGGGGCAGCGAAGGGCAGCAGCCTGTCTCCACCAGTGATAGCGTCGCCGCGCCAATGCCCACACCGCCCGCAGACAGCGATCAGGAACCACCTCTCGGGTACGCCATTGCACAGTTGCATGGAATCTACATTCTTGCCCAGGGGCGCGCGGGACTGATCGTGGTAGATATGCACGCCGCCCACGAGCGAATCACCTACGAGCGCATGAAGCGTGCGCTCGCCGAGCAGGATCTGAAAAGCCAGCCATTGCTGGTGCCGCTATCGCTGGCCGTCAGTCAGAAAGAGGCAGCCCTGACCGAGAGCCACGGTGAAGAATTGCAGAAGCTTGGTTTGCAGATCGAGCGCATTGGCCCGGAGACCCTGGCGGTGAGGCAGGTACCCGCGCTGCTGCGTGGTGCGGATACAGAACAGTTGGTGCGTGATGTACTGGCGGATCTGATCGAGCATGGTCAGAGTGACCGGGTTGAGGCTGTGACTCACGAACTGCTTGGAACCATGGCGTGTCATGGGTCCGTCCGTGCCAATCGGCAGCTCACCATTCCGGAAATGAATTCGTTGTTGAGGGATATGGAGGCAACTGAACGCAGCGGCCAGTGCAATCACGGCCGGCCGACATGGACGCTAGTGACCATGTCCGAACTGGACAAGCTGTTTCTCCGGGGCCGCTGAGGTGTCGCTGCCCCCTGCCATTTTCCTGATGGGCCCCACGGCTTCGGGTAAGACCGATCTGGCCATGGCACTTTGCGATCACTTGCCTTGTGAAATCATCAGCGTGGACTCTGCGATGATCTATCGGGGTATGGATATCGGGACGGCGAAACCGAACGCGGAAGAGCTTGCGCTGGCGCCCCACAGACTGATCGATATCTGCGATCCAGCGGAAACATACTCGGCTGCGGATTTCCGCCGGGACGCGCTGGCTGCGATGGCAGAAATTACAGCAGCGGGACGGGTGCCGCTGCTGGTGGGCGGCACCATGATGTATTTCAAGGCGCTTCTTCATGGTATGTCGGGCCTGCCATCGGCGAGTCCCACCGTTCGACTTGCCCTGGAACAAGAGGCCGAAGAGCGAGGCTGGGAGGCCCTGCACGAGGAACTTCGGTGCAGCGATCCTGTCGCAGCTGAGCGCATTCACCCCAATAACCGGCAGCGCCTGATGCGGGCCCTGGAGGTACTGCGTCTTACCGGCAAGCCGATTTCCGAATTCTGGAAGGCCGAAACCGTTGCCGGCGAACAACCAACGGCCGCGGCGCAAGGCGGTGATATTGAGGATTACACCTATTTCACTCGCTGGCAGGCAGACGAAACATCTTTGCTTCCGTATACTGTTGTTCAGCTTGCCATGATGCCGCCGGAGCGGCGCGTGCTTCATGAGCGAATTCGCCTGCGTTTCCTGAAAATGCTGGATGCAGGCTTTCTTGACGAAGTGCGGGCACTGATGCTCAGGGAAGACTTGCACCCTGATCTCCCTTCCATGCGTTGTGTCGGATATCGTCAGGCCTGGAGTTATTTGTCCGGAGAAGACGATTACGAGACATTTGTTGGCAAGGGAGTGGCAGCAACACGCCAGCTTGCCAAGAGGCAGTTGACCTGGTTGCGCAAGTGGTCCGATGTGGAGTGGCTGGATAGCGACGACAAACTTATCGCTGAGGCAGCCTTGAAAAAAATCCGACTTCGCACCACATTTAAATTTTACAAATGACGATCTGCACTTACTAAAAACAGGAGAAAACACATGTCAAAAGGGCATTCTTTACAAGACCCTTACCTTAATGCATTGCGCAAGGAACGCATTCCGGTTTCCATTTTTCTGGTCAACGGTATCAAGCTACAGGGCCAGATCGAGTCTTTCGACCAGTTCGTGATTTTGCTGAAAAATACTGTCAGCCAGATGGTCTACAAGCACGCTATTTCCACTGTGGTACCTGCACGTAATGTTCGCATTCCGCAGCAGGCTCCGGGAGGAGAGGGCGAGTCTGAAGACTGATACGCCCAATTCCCGATCTTGTCACCCGCGTTCCAGAAGATCCCGCCAGTCAAGGGATCTTGTGGCCGCGGGTGTTTGTTTTTATGTCACCCATAGTCTGATTGCCCGGAGTTGACGCCAATTGTTTGAACGTCCTGATGTCGGTGAGCGCGCAGTACTCGTCCACATCGATTTTACTGCCCACGATGGCACCGAAGACCCCGGTGAATTTCGGGAGCTTGTAACCTCCGCCGGTGTTGAGCCTGTTTGTACCGTCACGGGGTCCCGGAAGCAGCCCAGTCCCAGATTTTTCGTCGGTGAGGGCAAGCTGGAAGAAATTCGTGACGCAGTGGCGGCCAATGAGGCTGATGTTGTCTTGTTCAATCACGCCCTGAGTCCTCGCCAGGAACGCAACATTGAGCATGAGCTCAAGTGCCGTGTGCTGGACCGTACCGGTGTGATTCTCGATATCTTTGCCCAGCGGGCGCGGACACACGAGGGCAAGCTCCAGGTAGAACTCGCCCAGCTCGAACATATGTCCACGCGTCTGGTTCGGGGCTGGACCCACCTTGAGCGTCAGAAAGGGGGTATTGGTCTTCGCGGCCCCGGTGAGACCCAGCTGGAAACCGACCGCCGACTCTTGCGGGAGCGGATCAAGTCCATCCACAAGCGTCTGGAAAAGGTGCGTCGCCAGCGGAACCAGGGGCGAAGAGCCCGTGAGCGGGCTGACATTCCCACGGTGTCTCTGGTCGGTTATACCAACGCGGGCAAATCCACGCTATTCAACCGGATTACCACTTCGTCCGTATATGCTGCAGACCAGCTGTTTGCCACGCTCGATCCGACGTTGCGGCGGCTGGAACTTCCGGATATCGGGCCGGTCGTAATGGCGGACACCGTAGGCTTCATAAGGCATCTGCCGCACAAGCTGGTTGAGGCGTTCCGGGCGACGCTTGAAGAAACCACGCAGGCGACTTTGCTGTTACATATCATCGACTGCCACGATCCGCGCCGCGACGAGAATATTGAGCAGGTTGAAGAGGTTCTGGCGGAGATTGGTGCAGACGAGATTCCCATGCTGCAGGTGTTCAACAAGATTGATCTGCTGGAAAACTTCACACCGCGTGTCGAGCGAAATGAAGAGGGGATTCCAGTCCGGGCCTGGGTGTCCGCAGTAACCGGTGAGGGCCTGGACGGTCTGTTCGATGCGATCGTTGAGCGGGTTGCGGAAGATGTGGTCCATCACTTCGTCCTGCTTGGTCCTGCGGATGGCAAGTTGCGCGCACTGCTGCATGAAGCGGGTTCGGTGCTGAGTGAGGAGTACCGTGATTCCGGCGACACCGTTGTTGAGGTGCGATTGCAGAATCGGGACTGGCAACAACTGCTCAGCCGGGCCGGCGTCAACGAAAAGTCAATCCGACTGGACGGTGGACACGCATGAAACCGCCCCGGCTATTGCCGGGGCGGAGATAAATCCCTAGTATTTGCAGCCATTCTATCTATAAGTCAGTAACGGAGAGCACTATGGCCTGGAACGAACCGGGTGGAAACCGTAACGACAATGACCCCTGGGGTACCGGTGGTGGTCGACGCGGCAATGATCAGGGGCCGCCAGACCTCGATGAGGCGCTGAAAAAAGGTCTCGACAAGCTCAACAAAATGCTGGGCGGCAAGGGTGGCAAGTCCGGCGGAAGTGGTGGCAGCGGCGGCGGAAGTGCCGGCGGCTTCGGGGCCATCCTCGCGCTTGCAGGCATCCTGGTAGTCGGCTACGTGATTTTCCAGTCGTTTTACACTGTGGACGAACAGGAACGGGCGGTTGTGCTCCGTTTCGGTGAGTACCATCAGACCGCTAACCCTGGTCTGAGGTTCAAGGTTCCATTGATCGACAGTGTAACCAAGGTGCGTGTCACCAGTGTTCGTACTGCTGAGTCCAGTGGCCAGATGCTCACTCAGGACGAAAACCTGGTAACTGTGGATCTGCAGGTGCAGTATCGCGTAGGCGACGCAGAAGCCTATGTCCTGAACGTTCGAGATTCCAATCAGGCGCTGGCATTTGCGACCGATAGTGCCATCCGTCATGAGGTGGGCAGCTCCACCCTGGATGACGTGTTGACCGAAGGCCGTGCCGAGTTGGCTGTTCGAGTAGAGCAAAGGCTTCAGACCTTTCTGAGAGAATATGGCACCGGTCTGGAGTTGGTGCGGGTGAACGTTGAAAGCACCCAGCCCCCCGCCCCGGTTCAGGATGCGTTCCGTGAGGTTCAGCGCGCCCGGGAAGACGAGCAGCGGGTTAAGGAAGAAGCGGAGACCTATCGCAACCGAGTCGTACCTGAGGCCCGTGGTGAGGCTCAGCGCATGATCGAAGAGGCTAATGCCTACAAGGAAGAAGTGATCGAGCGGGCTCGTGGTGAAACCGCCCGTTTCCTCGAGCTCCTGGCTGTGTATGAGATGGCTCCGACCGTGACTCGTGAACGTCTGTATCTGCAAACCGTTGAAGAAGTGTTGGCCAATAGCAGCAAGATCCTGGTCGACACAGAGAGCAGCGGCAACATGATGTACCTGCCGCTTGATCGTCTGACCCAAGGTTCTCTGCCACGCACCGGTGGATCTTCTTCCGGTAGCAATCAAGGCAATGTGGATATCCAGACCCTGACTGATCAGGTTCTGCAGGAACTGCGAAGCAGGCAGGATACTACCGTTCGGAGGAGCAGATAATTATGGGACCTAAAGGTGTAGTGGGCCTTGCAGGCGCCCTTATTGTTGTCCTGCTGGTCTTGTCCAGTGTGTACATTATTCCGGAAACCCACCGGGGCGTTCTGCTACGGTTCGGTGAGCTGGTAGAGACTGACATTCAGGCAGGTATCCATTTCAAGGTTCCTGTCATCGATCAGGTTCGTGAATTCGATATCCGGGTTTTGACCATGGATCTGCCGTCCAGGCAGTACCTGACCGTGGAAAAGAAGCCGTTGGATGTGGATTCCTACATCGCCTGGAAGATCCGGGATGTGGACCAGTTCTACCGGGCGACCGGCGGTGACGAGTTCCGTGCGCAGTCTCTGCTCGCCTCTCGAGTGGACAACGGACTTCGGGATGAGTTTGGTATCCGGACCATGGTTGAAGTAGTCTCTGGCCAGCGGGATGAGCTGATGCACACCCTGAGGGATCGTGTAAACCAGACCGCTCAGAGCGAATTTGGCATCGAAGTCCTGGACATCCGGGTCAAGGCAATTGAATTCCCGGGGCAGGTGAGCGAAAACGTCTATCGCCGGATGGCGACTGAACGCGAAAAGCTGGCCCAGGAATTCCGTTCCCGGGGTCGCGAGCTGGCCGAAGGTATTCGGGCCGACGCGGATCGTCAGAGAACCGTTATTCTGGCGGAGGCCTTTGCCCAGTCGGAAGAAACCCGTGGTGAAGGCGACGGTGAGGCGGCCAGGATTTACGCCGATGCCTATGGCTCGAACGCGGACTTCTACAGCTTCTACCGGAGTCTTCAAGCTTACCGCAATACCTTCATGAGCAAGGATGACATCATGGTGATCGACTCCAACAGCGCGTTCATGAAGTTCCTGAACGACCCCCAGGGCACCCAGTAAACCGGAGCCTGACAGCAAAAACCGGAATACATCCGTATTCCGGTTTTTTTGTGCCCGCCAACCGTGTAAAATTCTGCCGGTTTTGTGTCGGGCTTTTTAACGAGTGCCGCCTTAAATCCTGTGTGATCCCCCGCCGACTGCGCCGGAGCGGATATAACGGACAACGGAATCTCATGACAGTATCTGATCGCTGGTTACTGCCAGACGGGGTAGAGGATATTTTGCCCCCACTGGCCGGACGGATCGAATCCCTGCGCCGGGATGTAATGGATACCTGCCAGCGCTGGGGTTATCAGCTGGTAATCCCACCGCTCATTGAATATCTCGAATCCCTGTTTACCGGAACCGGAAACGACCTGGAGCTTCAGACGTTCAAGCTCACCGACCAGTTGACCGGTCGCATGATGGGTGTTCGCGCCGATATGACGCCTCAGGCAGCGCGCATTGATGCCCACACCCTCGGCCAGGAAGGGATCACCCGTCTGTGCTATGCCGGGCACGTACTCCATACCCGTCCCCGGCATATGCTGACCGGTCGCACCCCCATACAGGCCGGTTGCGAGCTATTCGGCAGTGCTTCGGAAGCTGCGGACATGGAAGTGATCAGCCTGATGCTGGAAACTCTCCGGGTGGCGGGGTTGCCGCGAATTCACCTGGATCTGGCCCACGTGGCCATTTATGAGAGTCTGATCGGCGAAGCGGATTTTGACAGGGATACCGAGCGCGCCATTTTTGATGCCATGGCCCGCAAATCGGTCCCCGAGCTTGACGAACTGCTGGGGCAGTGTGCCGCAGGTTCAGCCGGGGCCCGCCTGCGCGAGCTTGCGCGCGTCAGTGGCGGCCCGGAGGCCTTGAGTGAAGCCCGCCGGATCCTGCAGGGCGCCTCCGATAGCCTGGATGCCGCACTTGACCAGCTCGGGCGGGTGTCCGATATGTTGAGTCGGGATTATCCGGAGATCAGCTTCGGATTCGATTTCTGCGAGCTGCGTGGCTACAACTACCACACAGGGCTGGTGTTTGCGGCCTATGTGCCTGGCCATGGTGATTCCGTTGCCAAAGGCGGTCGCTACGATGCCATTGGCAGCGATTTTGGTCGGGCCCGCCCGGCAACCGGGTTCAGTCTCGATATACGGGCTCTCGTCGCCCTCGGAGAGCGGGTGGCACGAAAGGCGGGTGCTGTCTGGGCGCCGGCGGACGATGACCCCGCTCTTGAAGGCGTGATTTCCGGTCTGAGAATGACAGAGACCGTTGTCCGGGCTCTGCCCGAAGACAAGGGTGTTAATCCGACGGCCAAAGGCTGTGATCGGGAGCTGGTGAAACAGAACGGCCAGTGGGTCGTGCAGAAGCTGGGCTGATGGCCCCGGGGCCTCGGTGAATTCATTTACAGGTAAACTTGCGAAACGCGTGTCCTTCGGGGCAGCCGCATTGAGAGAGAATCATGGGTAAAAACGTTGTTGTGCTGGGCACCCAATGGGGTGATGAAGGCAAGGGTAAGATTGTTGACCTGCTGACTGACAAGGTCGCAGCGGTTGTTCGCTTCCAGGGCGGGCACAACGCCGGACACACCCTGGTAATAGACGGCAAGAAAACAGCGCTTCACCTGATTCCTTCCGGTATTCTGCGGCAGCATGTTTACTGTCTTATCGGCAACGGTGTTGTCCTCTCCCCGGAAGCTCTGCTCAAAGAGGTCCGAGAGCTTGAAGCCAACGATGTGGCGGTTCGCGATCGCCTGCGTATCAGCCTGGCGTGCCCGATCATACTGCGCACCCATGTCCGCATTGATCAGGCCCGGGAAAGGGCTCGTGGCGTCGACAAGATCGGTACCACGGGTCGCGGTATCGGCCCCGCTTATGAAGACAAGGTTTCCCGCCGCGGCCTGCGCCTGGGTGACCTGTGCAATCCCGCCGACTTCGAAACGAAGCTGCGCGAGATCATGTCTTACCACAACTTCATCCTGACCGAGTACTTCAAGGAAGAAGCCGAAGATATTGATGCGGCCCTGGAAGAACTGAAGCAGATGGGTGAGGAAATTCTGCCCATGGCGGCGGACGTGACCGACATGCTGCACGATTTCCGCAAGCGTGGAGAGAATATCCTCTTCGAGGGGGCCCAGGGCTCGCTGCTTGATATCGACCTGGGTACCTATCCGTACGTGACCTCGTCCAATACCACCGCCGGCGGCACCGCCACTGGCTCCGGTTTCGGTCCGCTGTTCCTCGACTATGTGCTGGGGATCACCAAGGCCTATACCACCCGTGTCGGTTCCGGCCCGTTCCCCACGGAGCTGTTTGACGACATGGGCAAACATCTCGCGGTGAAAGGCAACGAAGTGGGCACCACAACCGGTCGCGCCCGTCGCTGCGGTTGGTTCGATGCGGTGGCGATTCGCCATGCGATCCAGATCAACAGCGTCTCCGGCATCTGCCTGACCAAGCTCGACGTGCTGGACGGTCTCGAAACCGTGAAGGTCTGTGTTGGTTACAAGACTCCGAATGGCGAGATTTTCCGGCCGCCCATCGGCTGTGACAGTTACAAGGATATTGAGCCGGTTTACGAAGAGCTGCCTGGCTGGAGTGAGAGTACCGTTGGGCTGACCAGCGTCGATCAGTTGCCGGAGAATGCGAAGGCCTACATTCGGTTCCTGGAAGAGCAGATCGAGGCACCGATCGACGTGATCTCCACGGGGCCGGACCGCATTGAAACCATCACGCTCCGTCATCCGTTTGGCGAGTAATCGCCGATGGATGAAAAAAACCGCCCTGCCGAAAGGCACGGCGGTTTTTTTGTGCTCAGGGCTTCTCGGCAATCACAGTGGCACGAAGCGGCCCAGGGTAACCCTCCACGGTCTTTGACGGGTCGTCCGGGTCCAGAAAATCCTGCAGGGAATTGAAGCGCATCCAGTCGGTGCTTCGCTGTTCTTCGGTGGTGGTCGCGGTCACATCCACCACCCTGGCATTGCGGAAGCCGGTGCGGTCCAGCCAGCGCAGCAGTGTGTCGCAACTGGGCAGGAACCAGACGTTTCGCATTTGGCCGTAGCGATCCTCGGGCATCAGGCTGAAGCCTTCAGGGCCCTCCACCACAAGTGTTTCCAGAACCAGCTCGCCACCCCGGCGAAGCGTTCCCTTGAGCTCCAGCAGATGATCCAGGGGCGAGCGACGATGATAAAGGACGCCCATGGAAAAGGTGGTGTCGAAGGTTTCAAGATCGGCTGGCAGATCCTCCATCCGGATCGGCAACAGGTCGACGGCGACATCGCCCAGGTAGTCCTTGACGCTGAAGAACTGGAACAGGAACAGGAGCCCCGGGTCGATCCCGATCACCCGGCTGGCCCCCTCGCCCAGCATGCGCCAGCAGTGGTACCCGGAGCCGCAGCCCACATCCAGTATCCGGCGACCGGAGAGGTCTGAAAGGTAGGGTGCGACCCGGTCCCACTTCCAGTCGGAGCGCCACTCGGTATCAATGTAGGCGCCGAAAAAATCGAAGGGACCCTTGCGCCATGGCATCAGGCCGCGCAGTCCCTGCTCCAGCTGTTCCTGCTGTGCCAGGTTCAGCGGCTCGGGTGAATTCAGGGTAATGGCAGAGCGGTTCAGCTGCGCCTCCACCTGCTCAATGTTGGGCAGGCGGTCCAGGGCGGCCTGCCAACGATCCAGATCGCCATGGGGGCGGTCCTCGAAGCGGTGAACCAGTTGCTGCTGAAGCGAAGTGGCCCATTGCTCCAGACCGTCTTTTGCGAATTCAGTGATGATTGGCCCGAATCGGGCTTTCCAGTCAAAATCTGCCATGGTCATTCGATGGTTTTGTCAGCCTTGATGGCGAGCATGGATACAAAGTTGAAGCACTGGTACCAGACCACCACATCATTGAAGCCCGCCGCCAGAAGTCGTTCCTTATGGGCCGCCAGTGTCTCCGGAATCAGGACCTGTTCGATGGCCGTTCGCTTCTGGCTGATTTCGAGATCCGAATAGCCGTTGGCACGCTTGAATTCGTGGTGCAGTCGGGTCTGAATCTCCTGCTCGTCCTCCGACTCAAAGCGGATTTTTTCTGACAGAATCAAAACGCCGCCGGGGAGGGTAGCATCCGCAATTCGTTTGAGCAGGCTGGACCGCCTTTCCGGATCCACAAACTGCAGGGTGAAATTCAGCGTGGTCACCGAGGCGTTGCTGAGTTCGGTGTCCAGAATATCCTCGCACCTGAGGGTGACAGGGAGGGCGCTGTCGTCCAAAGCAATGTAATGCTCGCAGCGTTCGATCATGGCGCTGGAGTTATCCACGCCCACAAGGGTGCAATCCCCATATGAGATGCCGTGCCGCATCGCCAGGGTCGATGCGCCCAGGGAGCAGCCCAGGTCGTAGCAGTGGGAGGCTGGCTGGGCGTATTGTTCGGTGATCACCTCGATCATCGGAATGATGGTGGTGTAGCCCGGCACGGACCGGCGAATCATGTCCGGGAAAACCCTTGCCACCGACGCGTCGAACCGGAAATCCTCGGGTCGGCGTTCTGTGGCAAACAATCGGTCTGTCACCTGATCGGGTGGCTCCGAAGGCTTGCGGGGCTTAACCATTGGAGTCTGCTGCCTCCGGAGAGGGTGGAACCGCAGGGCCTGTCGGTGACGGTCGGGAGCAGCGCACGCCCCGGTTCTTGTAGTCCACCAGAATGCCCCGGAACGAGGGGTCCACATCGGCGGCAATTGCCAGATAGCCATTCTCGCAGACCGCATGCAGTTCCGATGCCTTGGGTGACATGCGGAACGGATCGTCCTCGGTTACATGTATGGCCTGGAAATCGCCAACCGGCATGTGATCCTTGTTGTCGCTGTGACTGATCTTGCCGCTCATTTCCAGCGCAAGAACGGTTCCGATTACCGCAACCAGTGCGGTCACGATCAGGCTGCGGACGGTGTAACGGGCCTCACTCTGGCTCATGCCTACCTCGAATCAAACGAATTTAAAGTGTTACTCAGTATTGCCCCGGCACCGTGATGGCCGGAGACTGCAGGGCGGATAGTTGCTCCCGCAGCGAGAGAATCTGGTCTGACCAGAAGCGTGGCTGAGCAAACCACGGAAAGAAGCGCGGAAACGCAGGATCATCCCAGCGCTTTGCCAGCCAGGCGCAGTGCGCGATCTGCCGGTAGCACCGCAGCGGCTCAATCAAGTGGCGTTCTCGACGATTGAAATCACGGAACATCTCATAACCTTCGAGGAGTTCTCCGAGCTGGGCCCCCCGGTCGACATCGTCTCCGTTAAGGAGCAGCCACATGTCCTGGATAGCAGGCCCCGTGCGGCAGTCGTCCAGATCCACAAACAGCATCTGCTCGTCCCGGCACAGGATGTTGCCGGAATGACAGTCGCCATGAAGTCGCAGAGTTTCTACCGGGCCGGCTTCATCAACCCGTACCGCACAGAGCCTTTGCAGGTCGGGGATCAGGCTGTCCCAGGCGGGCCTGAGATCCGCTGGAATCCAGTCGCCTTCAACCAGAAGCCGGTTGCTGACTTCAATGCCCTCAAGCAGATCCATGCCAGGGCGATGGGCAAATGGTTTCTTGGCGCCAATGTTGTGAATCTGACCCAGCCACTGGCCCAGGCGGTAGAGAGTGTCTGTCACGCTGGTATCGGGCGCCTGTCCGCCACGCTGTGGAAAAACCGCGAACAGGAACTCACCATGGCGACCGAGCGTATCGCCCGAAGTGAGCTTCATTGGTGCAACAACCGGAATGTCTGCCTGCAGAAGTTCCAGGGTGAAACCATGCTCCTCCTGGATTGCCTCTTCGCTCCACCGACCCGGCCGATAAAATTTGGCGATGACCGGCGCGCTATCGTCCAGACCCACCTGATAAACCCGGTTTTCATAGCTGTTCAGGGCGAACAGCCGCCCACTTACCGCGAACCCGGCCTCTTCCATGGCATCCAGGATAGTATCGGGCGTCAGGGAATCGTAAGGGTGGGTGGATGCAGCGAGTGAGGAGTCATGGGTCATAAAGGGATGTTTCAGAGCCTTGTGTCGTATTTGGATTTCATGGATTGCAGATGGTACCAGTTTTCATCCAGCTCCGAGTCCATGAAGGCCTCGCGGAAAAGACATCCACGTAAATTTGGAGCCAAGTATAACCGGTATCCGCAATCGAGTAATGGTTCATCATTAAGTCACTTTTCTGAGAGCGCTGAGAATGGGGTATGCTCTTTCGCTGGGCAGTTGAGCGAGGGCGAGTGAGGGTGCTGAAAGAAATTCTTGAAACACAAACCGTGGTAATCGGTGCCGGTGTGGTTGGCCTTGCTATCGCCCGCGCCCTTGCGAGTGCCGGCCATGACGTGATTGTTCTGGAAAGCGCTAGCCGGTTTGGTGAGGGCATATCCTCTCGCAACAGTGAGGTCATTCATGCCGGCATCTATTACCCGGAAGGATCACTGAAGGCGGAACTTTGCGTTGCAGGCCGACAGCGGCTTTACGAGTACTGCCAAACCCGCAAAGTCGACCACCGGAAGTGTGGCAAATGGGTCGTGGCAGCCGATGAATCGCAGAATGGCAAACTCAAGGATATTCAGGCGGCCGCGGCCCTCAATGGCGTTGAGCTGACCTTGCATGACTTAAGCCGGATCACACGGGAAATGCCGGAAATCCGCGCCAGCTCCGGTCTCTGGTCGCCGGAAACCGGCATCATAGACAGCCATGGACTGATGCTCTCACTGCTCGGCGAGCTCGAGGATGCCGGCGGCCAACTCGTTCTCCGGTCACCGGTGGAGGCCGCTGAATCGGATAACCACTGGCATTGCCTCCACGTGGGAGGCGACCATCCGCTGACTCTGAAAGCGAAAAACGTCATCAACGCCGCCGGCCTCGCCGCTGTGCCGCTTGCAAATAACTGGGCCGGTCTGCCTGATGAATACAGACCACGGCAATGGTTCGCCAGAGGTGTTTATTTTAGTTACAGCGGCCGAACGCCCTTCAAAACCCTGATCTACCCAGTCCCCGAACCCGGCGGCCTCGGTGTTCACCTTACACTTGACCTCGCCGGCCAGGCACGATTTGGCCCAGACGTGGAATGGATCGAAACGGAAGACTACACCGTCGACCCAAATCGTCAGGAAACCTTCGTCAGAGGCATACGACAATGGTGGCCAGGCCTTGACCCGACCCGCCTCCAACCTGCCTATGCCGGTATCCGGCCCAAGCTGGCGGGCCCTGATGGCGGTTTTGCGGATTTTCGAATCGATGGACCGGAAGATCACAGCTTGCCGGGGTTGGTTAACCTTTTTGGAATAGAGTCGCCAGGACTAACGTCCTGTCTGGCGATTGCGGATTTCGTTCAGAAAAAGCTGGATTGATCAACTGACTCTGAAGTGCGGGCGTTGGGCGGCGTAGCCTTCCCGGGATTGTAGAGGGCCAAGCATGGCCCGAAACAAGCGCACATGGATGTGCTCGTCGCGTATCCCGGGAAGGCTACGCCGCCCAACGCATGCTCCAAAGCAGATTTTTTTAAACTAACCGGGTGTCCGGGCCAAAGCCCAAACCTGAATTTCCCGAGCCCCGGCATCCCGCAGTACCGAAGCCAACACCCGAACCGTCGCCCCCGTCGTCACCACATCATCCACAATGGCTATCCGCTCAGGCACCACCGTTGTCAACTCGAACACCCCGCGAAGATTCGCCAGCCGCGCCTCCCGGTTCAGCTCTCGCTGTGCCCGGACCCGCCGGACGCGCCGCACCAGCCCGGTAGCTACAGGAATGTTCAACTGACTCCCGATGGTCTCGGCAATGTCCTGGGCCTGATTGAATCCCCTTTGGCGCCGTCGTCGCGCATCCATGGGTGCTGGTATCAGCGCCAACGGCTTCGGGATGCTGCCATCCTGTAATGCTTCTGCAAGAGATTTCGCAAAATCGGACATCAGGGGCCGGCCGAACTTACGTTGGCCATTGTATTTGTAGCGGCCAATCATGCCGTTCAGCGGGTACTGGTAGCGCCAGGGAACAAAGGATGTATCAAAAGGTGGCGGGTGTTTCAGGCAGTCGCCACAGAGCAGTTCCGAGGATGGAAAGGCCAGGGGTAGGGCGCAGCAGCGACAGTGCCAGCGGTTAACCGGCAAATCGTCCCGACAAGGCTGGCATAACCCATTGAAAGCGTTGGAGGAGAGGCACGCGACACATAGCCCACCGTGCCTGACGCTGTTAACCTTTTTCTCCATGAAGGTTGACAGCCAGTTCAGTCTCTTTATCATCTGATTCATCCGTAAACCCAGAGACCGGGAAAGGTTAACAGGACTTTTACATGACCGCTACAGAACTCCGCCACGACTGGACACTGCAGGAAGCCCGCGAGCTGTTCGAACTGCCCTTTAACGACCTTCTGTTTCGCGCCCAGAGTGTGCACCGGCAGCATTTCGACCCGAATGAAGTACAGGTCAGTACTCTGCTGTCGATTAAGACCGGCGCCTGCCCTGAGGATTGCAAATACTGTCCCCAGAGTGGTCATTACAACACCGGTCTCGAAAAAGAGAAGCTGCTGGAAATCGAAAAAGTGGTGGCTGAGGCCCGTGCCGCCAAAGAGAAGGGCGCATCCCGGTTCTGCATGGGCGCCGCCTGGCGCAGTCCCTCCAAAAAAGATATGCCCTACGTGCTGGACATGGTGAAGCAGGTCAAATCCCTGGGGCTTGAGACCTGTATGACGCTGGGCATGCTGAAAGAAGAGCAGGCGGTCGAGTTGGCTGACGCCGGGCTGGATTACTACAACCACAATCTGGATACGTCCGAAAAATACTATAGCCACATCATCACCACGCGGACCTATCAGGACCGCCTGGATACGCTCGACAACGTTCGCAAGGCCGGCATGAAAGTTTGCTGCGGTGGCATCATGGGCATGGGTGAGGATGAGGATGACCGGGTTGGTCTCCTGGTCCAGTTGGCGAATCTGCCTCATCATCCCGAGAGTGTGCCGGTTAATATGCTGGTAAAGGTGAAGGGAACGCCAATGGAGAACGTCGAAGATCTGGACCCGTTCGAGTTCGTCCGGATTATTGCGGTGGCGCGGATTATGATGCCGGCATCTCATGTTCGTCTGTCAGCGGGCCGTGAGAACATGAATGAGCAGATGCAGGCCCTGTGTTTCATGGCTGGCGCCAACTCGATTTTCTACGGCGAGAAACTGCTGACCACCGCCAATCCGGAGGCGGATGCCGATATGCTGCTGTTCAAGCGTTTGGGTATTCGTCCTGAGCAGCGGGAGCAGTGCGCTTCTGAGGAACAGGAAGAGGAGGCGATTGCCGAAGCCGTGGAGTATGAGGCGACGCGTCACATGTTCTATGATGCTACGCGGGAATCTGCCTGAGCTTGAGAAGAGTCGCTGAGCTCGGGGGAGCAGGCCGCATGCAGGGCTCTCCGGGATACGCTACGAGCACGTCCATGTGCGCTTGTTTCGGGCCATCCCTGGCCCTCTACAATCCCGGAGAGCCCTGCACGCAGCCTGCCCAAGCCTTCGGGTATCCTCAAGGCACTCACTCTGATTCAAAGCGTAACGGTTAACCTGGAGCGATGCTCGTGCGGGACTTTGCCCTTGAACTTGAAGAGCGGAAACAGGCCGGTCTGTACCGGACACGTCGGCATGTGACGGGTCCCCAGCGACCCTCTCTGATTGCTGACGGCAAACCTTTGCTGTCGTTCTGCAGCAATGATTACCTTGGTCTTGCCAATCACCCCGCCAATATCGAGGCCCTTCGTAATGCGCTTCCTGAAACAGGGCTCGGGGGCGCGGCTTCTCATCTGATCTGTGGTCATCACGATGCCCACCACCGGTTGGAGCTTCGTCTGGCGGAGTTTACCGGGCGCAGTTCAGCACTGTTTTTCTCCACGGGTTACATGGCCAATATGGGGGTTATTTCGGCGCTGGCCGGGCGGGGCGATACGATTTTTTCGGATCGGTTGAATCACGCATCCATCATTGACGGCTGTATCCTGAGCCGGGCCCGGGTTCGGCGTTATGCCCATGGTGATGTGCCAGCGCTGGAGGCGATGCTGCTGGAGACGTCGGGGCACAAGCTGGTAGTGACCGATGGTGTATTCAGCATGGACGGTGATGTTGCGCCGCTGGCGGAATTGGCCCGGGTCTGCCGGGCCCACGATGCGTTACTGGTTGTTGATGATGCCCACGGGATTGGAGTTCTGGGGCCCGAGGGTCGGGGCAGTGTTGCGGAGTTGGGGTTGTCGGAGGAAGACGTACCGGTGCTGATCGGCACCCTGGGCAAGGCGGTCGGCACCAGCGGTGCATTCGTGGCCGGTCCGTCGATGCTGATGGATTATCTGGTTCAGAAGGCCAGGACCTATATCTATACCACGGCGATGCCGCCGGCAATTGCCATGGCAACGATTTCGAGTCTGGATCTTATTGAGCGGGATCAGGGGCGTCGTGACCATGTAATGGGGCTGGTATCCCGTTTCCGTCGCGAGGCCTCTGCCATGGGGTATGAATTGATGCCGTCGCGTACGCCGATCCAGCCGATCATGATTGGCGACAATTACGGCGCGCTGGCGCTCAGCCAGGCCCTGGAGAAGCGGGGGTTGCTGGTTTCGGCGATTCGCCCGCCCACGGTTCCGGTAGGCGAGGCGCGGTTGCGGGTTACGTTCAGTGCCGCGCATTCCCAGGAGGATCTGGACTGCCTGCTGGGCGGGCTTTCAGAGTGCCGTCACCTGCTGCAAAAGACGGACGTTGCGATATGAGTTCCGCCAGGGTCTGTCAGCGCCTGGTAGTGGTTGCCGGGTGGGGTGTCCGCGCAGAGATGCTGTCGAAGCTGTATGGCTACTGGCCCGGGGAAGTTGTGCCGGTGTCGCTGGACGATGAATTACTCGCACGTTGCGATTCTCTCTCGCAAGTCACGGATGAACTTTTGTCGCTGTACCCGGAGCCGTCCGTCTGGATGGGGTGGTCTCTGGGTAGTCAGGTCGTGATGGAGGCCGCAGCGCGACAAACCGGCTCGGTATCCTGCGCCGTAACGCTGGGTGGGTTTCCGAAGTTTGTTGCCGATGACAGCTGGCCCCATGGAATGCCGGCAGCGGACTTCCGGGCTTTCGCCCTGGGCATTCGCCGTGACCCTCAACGGTACTGGCTGCATTTTCTGTTGTTGATGATCAACGGTGCGTCGAACGAAAAAGACGAGCGACAGAGTCTCAGGCCCTGGCTCGAAAAAGGCACCCTGGTTTCGCACGAGCACCTCAGCAAGAGTCTCGCGTGGCTGGAAGCCGGGGATCAGCGGGCACTATGGCGATCACTCGTCACCCCGGCTCTGCATGTGATGGGCGAGAACGATATTGTGGTCAGATCCAGAGCTCAGGATCTTTCACTTCCCGCCTCAAGTGGCCATGCGGTTGTCCCTGGCATGGCACATTGGCCCGGTGGATGCTCTGCCTCGGATTGCTGGGCTGCGATTCAGTCGTTCTTTGCCTCGCAAAAGGCACTGTCATGGGCGTTATGAACTCGCCGGTCGGCGCATCGGCCGGTGTTTCTGAAACCCTCAAATCGGATATTGCCCGGGGCTTCGGCATTGCCAGTGGCACCTATGAAAGCGCGTCCAGGCTGCAGCGTTTCATGGGCAACACCATGCTGCAAAAATTCCAGGCCGTCGAGTGCAAGCAACCTCATTCGGCCACCCTGGACCTGGGTTGCGGCACCGGTTGGTTTACCCGTAAGTTCGCTGGGCTTGAGGGCATTGGGGTGTTGGCCGGGCTTGATCTCTCACCGGGTATGCTGGCGCAGGCCCGTGAGAACTCGCCTGCGGGAATCGGCTGGATTGTGGGCGATGCCGAGCACCTCCCTTTGCTTGATGACAGCGTGGACCTGATATTCAGTAATCTGATGATTCAATGGTGTGATGACCCCCGTGCAGTGCTCCGGGAATGCCAGCGTATTCTGCGCCCCGGTGGATTCCTGATGGTCTCGACGCTTCTGGATGGCACACTGCGAGAACTGAAAGCGGCCTGGCACGCCGCGGACCCCGATCATCAGCACGTCAATCGCTTTGAGACCCACCTTGCCCTGCAGGCCAAGGTGGGGGCCGAGTTGCCGGATGCCGTTATCGAGAACCGTACAATAAGGCTGCCCTACGAGTCGCCGATGGCCCTGGCCGGTGAGCTCCGCCACCTTGGCGCCGGCTTCCGGGGCGCTTGTCGTCGCCGAGTGGTCACGGCGCCCGGGAGGTTGCGGGCAATGTGCAGGCATTACCCGAAAGAGCCGGACGGCACTATTATGGCAAGTTATGAGGCTGCCTGGATTTACTGGCAGAAACCACAGGAAGCGTTAACCGGGAAACAATAATGGCCAAGCACTCCTTCTTTGTAACGGGCACCGACACAGGGGTTGGGAAAACCCTGGTTTCTGCCGCCATTCTTCACGCGGCCCGGACCATGGGCAAACACACCCTGGCGATGAAACCCATTGCGTCTGGTTGTGATCGAACGCCCGAAGGTCTCCGCAACGAAGATGCCCTGATTCTGCAGAACGCTATTACCGAGCCGCTGGCTTATGAGCTCATCAACCCGGTGGCGCTGGAACCGGCGATTGCCCCTCACGTTGCCGCCGAGCAGGCCGGACGTCACATCACTTCGGATCGCCTCGTCGGGTTCTGCCGTGGTTTGCAGATCCGTCCGGCAGACCTGCTGCTGGTGGAGGGCGCTGGCGGCTGGCGAGTGCCTCTAAACGATCGGGAAACCTATTCGGAGTTTCCGCGCCAACTGGCCATGCCGGTTATTCTGGTGGTCTCACTCCGCCTCGGCTGCATCAACCATGCTCTGCTGACGGCGGAAGCCATCAGAAGTGATGGTCTGCGGTTGGCGGGGTGGGTTGCCAATCGGACGGAATCCGAGCCAATGAGTTGCGAGCAGGACACTCTCAATTACCTGGTGAACCACATGGGCGCGCCCTGCCTGGGTATCCTTCCCTGGCTGGAGCAGGCGCGGCCGGAAATGCTGGCCGGCTATCTGAATATCGATGGATTGTTTGAAAATTGACCAAATGTGTGGCTTAATTGAGTCAATAAATGGTCACCAGGCAGCTTGGTCATGATCAATAACACTCTCGCAGTTGGAATTCAGGGCATTCAGGATGGCATGGTCGGCATGGAAAATGCCGCCCGTAAGATTGCCCGTGCCGGTGCTGATGGTCCCCAAGGAACCGCGGAAGGTGCGGGTAGCCTCGTCGAGCCCATTGTTGATCTCAAGATTTATGAGCGCAGTGTTGAAGCGTCCGCGCAGGTGGTTAAAACAGCAGACGAAACGCTGGGAACGCTTCTGGATATCATGGCCTGATTAACCAAAGAGCGCAGAGTTCGTGCTTTCCTCTCTCCCTCCTGTTCCTCCGCCTATACCAGCGGCTTCGTTTCAGGGCCCGGTTTCTCCGCGAGTCCAGGCCACGGGCCCAGTATCGGCAAAGCCGGAGGCGCCGACCGCTGGAGCCAGATCTGTTGATGCTGCGGGCAAAGCCGAGTCCGTGCGGGAAAATCCGGACTCCGGGCCCCGCAGCGGGGAAGCCGACAATCCTCAGGGGCTCACTGACCAAGAGCTGAAACAACTGACTGAGCTGAAAGCGCGGGACCGTGAAGTTCGTGCCCACGAAGCCGCGCACCAGGCAGTTGGCGGCCAGTATGCCGGCGCCATGTCGTTTACCTACCAGCGGGGGCCGGACGGCGCCCAGTATGCGGTGGGTGGCGAAGTCCCCATCGATATCTCCCCCGTGCAGGGGGATCCCCAGGCAACCATTGAAAAGATGCGAATCGTCCGCGCGGCAGCCATGGCGCCGGCGGAGCCTTCCGGGCAGGATCGGGCCGTTGCCGCCCAGGCCATGCAAATCATGCTTCATGCCCAGTCCGAGCTGGCTGCCGAATCCGGATCCTCTCCAAGGGAGGCAAGCGATGCCTATCGCAAAGTCTCCGCCATGGGCGAGAGTGAACAAAAAGGCGACGAAAACCGCGCGTCATCCTTCAAGCCTGTGTCCGCCTGACCCCAGCCTTGCCAGGCACTGATTCCTGTAAATATATCCCATAGTTAAAGGTCACGTCTGTCCGGCATGCACTGTCGTGGCGCATGATCCGGTGACAGTTCGCAACACAAATTTTGCATCCGGCTATTGACAATTCTGTGCCTGTAAACGTATGTTTCAAACAAGTGTTTAATTAAGGCTGCAGCGCATTGCGTTGCGGTGTCTGAGCAAACCCAAGGCCAGAAGCTGTTAAACCCGATTCAGCTGAGACCGAGAACTGAGGTGGATTCCATGCCTGATTACAAAGCGCCCCTGCGTGACATCAAATTCGTTATGACCGAGCTGCTGAACAGCGAGCAGCATTACGCCAATCTGGAAGGTGCTGAAGACGCTACTCCGGATATGGTGGATGCCATTATCGGGGAAGGTGCCAAGTTCTGTGAGCAGGTTCTGTCTCCGCTGAACCAGGTGGGCGACAAGGAAGGCTGTACCTGGAGCGAAGATGGCGTCAAGACGCCGACTGGCTTCAAAGAAGCCTACCAGCAGTACGTTGAGGGCGGCTGGCCTTCCATGACCGCCGATCCCAACTACGGCGGCCAGGGGCTTCCGCATTCCCTCGGCCTGGTTATGAGTGAAATGGTCGGTACCGCCAACTGGTCCTTTGGGATGTACCCTGGCCTGAGCCACGGTGCCACCAACACCATTGAAGAGCACGGCACCGAAGAACAGAAGCAGACCTACCTGACCAAGCTGATCAGCGGTGAGTGGACTGGCACCATGTGTCTGACCGAGCCGCACTGCGGTTCCGATCTCGGCACCCTGCGCACCAAGGCAGAGCCGAATGCCGATGGCACCTACGCCATTACCGGCACCAAGATCTTTATCTCTGCCGGTGAGCACGACATGGCCGAGAACATCGTCCACATCGTTCTGGCACGTCTGCCGGGCGCACCGGAAGGCACCAAGGGCATCTCCCTGTTTATCGTGCCCAAGTGCCTGCCGAACGAAGACGGCTCCGCCGGTGAGCGCAACGCCGTATCCTGCGGTTCTATCGAGCACAAGATGGGTATCCACGGTAATGCCACCTGTGTGATGAACTTCGACGGCGCCAAGGGCTGGCTGATCGGGCCGGAGAACAAGGGGCTGAACTGCATGTTCACCTTCATGAACACTGCTCGTATCGGTACCGCCATCCAGGGGCTGGGTGCCGCCGAGCTGGGCTTCCAGGGTTCACTGGCTTACGCCAAAGAGCGTCTGGCCATGCGTTCACTGAGCGGCCCCAAGAATCCGGAAGGCATTGCCGATCCGATCATCGTTCACCCGGACGTACGTCGCATGCTGCTGACCCAGAAGGCCGTCGCTGAAGGCGCTCGCGCCCTGATTTACCTGACTGCACAACAGGCTGATATCGTGCACAGCGGCAAGACCGACGAAGAGCGCAAGGCGGCCGATGAGGCGTTGGGCTTCCTGACACCAATCGCCAAGGCGTTCCTGACCGAGATTGGTTACGAGGCAGCCAACCTGGGTATGCAGGTGTTCGGTGGCCACGGCTTTATCTCCGAGTGGGGTATGGAGCAGAACGTTCGTGACGCCCGTATCGGCATGATCTACGAGGGCACTACTGGTATTCAGGCGCTGGATCTTTTGGGCCGCAAGGTTCTGATGACCCAGGGCGAATCCCTGCGAGGCTTCACCAAGCAGGTTCACCTGTTCTGCAAGGAAAACGCTGACAACGAGCAGCTGCAGGAATTCATCGAGCCGCTGGCCGCCATGAACAAGGAATGGGGTGAGCTGACCACCAAGATCGGTATGTCCGCCATGAAGAACCGCGAAGAAGTGGGTGCGGCTTCCGTGGATTACCTGATGTATTCCGGTTACGCGGTCTTCGCTTACCTGTGGGCGCGGATGGCCAAGGTTGCACTGGACAAGATGGTTGAAGGCACTACCGAAGAAATGTTCTACAACGCCAAAGTTCAGACTGCGCGCTTCTACTTCAAGCGAATGCTGCCCCGGGCCAAGAGCCACGCAGAAAGCATGCTGGCCGGCGCCGACAGCCTGATGGACATGCCGGAGGAAGCCTTCGCCATCTAAGGCGCGGGCACCGAAGGACGGTTCGACAGGACAGGAAGCCCGCACTCCCCGGAGGCGGGCTTTTTTCATGAGTTGCGGTCCGCTTTTAGGGTAGAATAGGCGCCCATAAAAATAATCTTCAGCGGACACATAGCCCGAGCAGGTGTGACCGGCCCGAAATGAGGCCCTACTGCCACCTGAACAGACTGACAGAATTTTTGGAGAGTTTTAGATGGCTGATTATCAGGCACCCTTACGTGACATGCGCTTCGTTCTGAATGAAGTTTTCGATGCCCCCGCCCTATGGGCCTCGCTGCCCAAGGTTGCCGAGCATGTGGACCCGGAAACGGCGGACGCGATTCTAGAAGAGGCTGGCAAGATCAGCAGCGGTGTACTGGCGCCCCTGAATCGCGAGGGCGACGAGCAGGGCTGCAAATGGAACGACGGCGAGGTGACCTCACCGGACGGTTTCAAGGAAGCCTACCAGACCATCGTTGAAGGCGGTTGGAACGGCCTCGGCGGTAACCCGGACTTTGGCGGCATGGGCATGCCCAAGACTCTGGTGGCCCAGTTCGAGGAAATGATGCAGGGAGCCAACATGGCGTTCGGCCTGGCCCCTATGCTGACGGCAGGTGCCTGTCTCGCCCTGGACGCCCATGGCAGTGATGAGCTGAAAGAAAAGTACCTGCCGAACATGTATTCCGGTGTCTGGTCCGGCGCTATGGATCTGACCGAGCCCCACGCCGGTACCGACCTGGGAATTATCCGCACCAAGGCCGAGCCCAACGGAGACGGCTCTTTCAACGTCACAGGCACCAAGATCTTCATTACCTGGGGCGAGCACGACATGGCGGAGAACATCATTCACCTGGTTCTCGCCAAGCTGCCGGACGCGCCGAAGGGTCCTAAGGGAATTTCCCTGTTCCTCGTGCCCAAGTTCCTCGTGAATGACGACGGTTCACTGGGTGAGCGCAACAGCTTCAGTTGCGGTTCCATCGAGAAGAAGATGGGCATCAAGGGCTCCGCGACCTGTGTCATGAACTTCGATGGCGCCAAAGGCTGGTTGGTCGGTGAAGAGAACAAAGGCCTGGCGGCCATGTTCACCATGATGAACTACGAGCGCCTGGGCGTGGGCATCCAGGGAATCGGCGCTGCCGAGGCTTCTCTCCAGAGTGCCCGGGAATACGCCCTTGACCGTATCCAGAGCCGCGCGCCAACCGGCGCCCAGCAGCCCGAAAAGGCAGCAGATCCAATTCTCGTTCATCCGGATGTACGCCGCATGCTGCTGACCATGAAAGGCTATGTGGAAGGCGGCAGGGCCTTCTCGACCTACGTTGCCCAGTGGCTGGATATCTCCAAGTACGCCGAGGACGACGAGCGTCGCAAACATGCCGAGGGCATGGTGGCCTTGCTCACCCCGGTAGCCAAGGCATTCCTGACTGATCGCGGTCTGGATGCCTGTATCATGGGCCAGCAGGTTTTCGGTGGCCATGGTTTCATCCGCGAGTGGGGCCAGGAGCAACTGGTTCGTGACTGCCGTATTACCCAGATCTACGAAGGCACCAACGGTATCCAGGCGCTGGATCTGATGGGCCGGAAAGTGGTTGGTACGCAGGGTAAACTCTATGAGCTGTTTGCCCAGGACGTGGCAAACTTCCTCGAGGAGAATAGCGGTGATGAGCACTTGCGCCCGTTCCTTGAGCCGCTAGCGGCTGCGGTTGAGCGTCTTGATGATGTTACCGAGCACGTGATCAAACAGGCCGGGGACAATCCGAACGCCATTGGCGCGGCTTCCGTGGACTATCTGGACCTGTTTGGCCTGACAGCGCTTGGCTATATGTGGGCGAAGATTGCCAAAGCAGCGGCACACCAGGCCGAAGCGGACACCTCCGGCTTTTACAGCGGCAAAATGAAGACAGCGCGGTTCTACTATGACCGTCTGTTGCCAAAGACGGTTTCGCTGGCCGAGGGTATTCGCAGCGGGAGTGATTCCATGATGGCGTTGACTGCAGAGGAATTCTGATTCCGTCAGCAATGGCAACGTGCAAAAAACCAGGCCTTCGGGCCTGTTTTTTTATGGATGCTGACCAAGTGGCCTGATCCTTGTAGAGCTTACAGGCGCTCCATCCGGTTCGGATCGGTGACGAAGGGGTTGTCGTTGCCCTGGATTTCAGCGATGCGCCGATGACGGGTGATCTCGCCATCATCTGGCGGGTCCAGACGGTTCCATCCCTTGAAGACCGCGGAGGAGCCCAGCCACGGCAGGTCATAGGTATCCACCATGTAGGCAACGGTGCGCGCGACATCGCCTTTTACCCGGACCGGTGGCTCGAAGAACTGGGCGCTTTGGCGAATGCCACACTCATCCTCGCTGACGGACGCCCCGAGATCTTCGTAACGGGCATTGCGGCGCCCCATCTCGGTCCGGCTGCGTACCGGTATCATATTGTGCATGTCAGACGCGATCTGGCGGTAGCGATTGTTCTGTTCACATTCACGGGATGTGCCGCAATCAAGTGCGCTACGGACATCCGCCAATGGATACACATAGCCGTCTGTCAGCACGAACCCTTTGCTGGTAAAGGCTGTGTTGCAAAAGAAGGAGTTGCCGCCGTTGGCGTAGAGGTCACCCCAGAAGTGATCGGAAACGACGGTTTTGGGGTCACTGAACCGGGTATTCTGGCCAATCACGAGGGTAGTGGTGAGCAACAGGCAGAGCGCTGTGGGTATCAGTAAGAATTGTTTCATACGCCTTTTATACCTCGCCGTGTTCCCAAACGTCCTGGCAATTCGGGCCCTGATGAGAAGGGCTGATCAGAAAATGACCAGGTGGGTCAAAACTATGACGCTTTGTTCACTGATACTGTGAAGTATGACACAGAGGCTCTAATGCACAGAGCCTCTGAGGTAGAGATTTGTGGCGTAATGTTAACGGGTTAACAGTTTTACTTCAGTTTGTTGCGGATGTTCTGATAACCATTTTTCAGATCTTCGCCAAGTTTTTGCGCGGTTTGGCGGGCTTCCTGGGACGCGTTTTCTGCATCGTGCAGAACCTGGTCGATTTTGTTTTTGAATCGATCCCAGTCCTGTTCGAGGTCCTCCCACTCGTCCTTAACGTCTTCCCGGGCCAGATGCATCTGAACGCGCGCCTCATCCCGGTACTGTTTTACCTTTTCCGACAGCTTCTTGAGCTCTTCTTGAAGACTCATATCAAGCACCTCCTTGGATTGTTGGTGTGCTTACAATGCGCCCGATTGTAAAAATCTGTCAAGGGGCTGGCTAGGCCAGACGATAACAAGAAAGGCAGAGTTTGATTCAGGTCAGGAACGACTGGCAAGCAGGGCGGACATATCCCGCAAATAGTGCCACGGAGTGAGGGAATCGAAGCCTTTGGCGGCGCGATCGATCTGACTGCACAGGCTGATGGCCTCATTCAGTTGGGAGCGGTTCAGCCTGCGTGCGGCCTGCTCGAGCGCCCGGGCCCGCTGGGGCTGGAACACCCCTCGCTTTTTCAGGAAGGCTGCGGGATTCTCCGACTGACCGGCTGAGGACTTCAGCTCCAGCAAGAGATTCAGGTCGCGGCTGAGAACCGACAGCAGGCCCAGCGGGTTTTCTCCCTCTTGCTGAAGCACAGTGATCATCTTACCGGCGTGAGGGGCCCGGCCACTGATCAATTCCGTGACCAGTTCGAAGCCATTGAATCGGGAACTGTCCTGGACTGCCTGTTCAACAGTTTCCTCGTCGATGGTATTGCCGTTTGCCAGCAGAGACAGCCTGTCCAGTTCCTGGCTGGCGGCGAGCAGATTGCCTTCCAGGCGTTCGCTCATGATGGCCAGGGCGCCCCGGGTCAGGCTCAGGCCCCGGTTGCTGGCCCTCTGCTGGAGCCACCCCTGGAACTTATCGGCATCTACTGGCCACACCGGCACGTGAACACCTTTGCCCTGGAGCTCTTTGTACCATTTTCTCCGTGTCTCCGCGGCGTCCAGGCGGGCGCTGATCAGCAGCAGAATGATATCTTCGGGAGGATCTGCCAGTACCCGTTCCAGTACCGCGCGACCGTCACCAAGCTTGCCCGTGGGCAAATGAATCTCGATGCGCCGTTTCTCGGCAAACAGGGACATGGCACTGAATTCTTCGCCAACGGCATTCCAGTCCAGTTGGTGATCGGCGTGGAAGGTCAGGCGGTCATGATAGCCGGCGTCTTTTGCGGCCTTTCGAACCTGATCACAGCATTCCTGGACCAGCAGGGGTTCATCACCGGAAACAAGATAGACCGGCGAGAGGCCCTTTTTCAGAAGCTGGGATAACTGGCCCGGGTTGGTCTTCATGGCTGGCCTGTGGCTTGGGCGTCATCTTCCTGTTTGCGCTGGTATTCTGCCCGGATGGCGTCGATGCGCTGCGGGGTCAGAGGAGCCAGCCGGAATATCACCTGCTGCGCAAGGCGATCGTCCATTTGCTGGCGGAGGGCCTCTTCTTCACGCTGTCTTGCCAGCACGTTGGTCTCGTCGTAGCGGTAACTCTCGCTGGTCGTCAGGCGTGTCGTACCTACCATGGGAACCCGATCCGAGCTGACCACTTCAAGATCAACAGAGTGACGGAGCGTGTATTCGGCGGCCGCGGCCTGGGCTGTGATGGCGCTTGCGCGGCGATCCCGCTCGAAATTCCTCAGTCGCAGAATGTAATCGGCCTCCGCCACTGGCGCCACACGGACATTGCCCAGGTTTAGCTGTTCGCGCAAGGAACGGCACAGGGTGTCGGGTACCTGGGATGAGCAATCCACCGCCAGAGGTTCAAGGGCCGAAGAAACCGGAGGCGCACCCCGCAACTGGAATCCACAACCAGCAATCAGTGCCGCCATTACAGCGGTCAGCATCAGGCGTGCTGAAGATTTCAGAGCGGAGTGCCGTGACATATCAGTTGGCCACCACGTTCACCAGTTTGCCCGGCACCACGATAACCTTGCGTACCGTCGCACCCTCCGTAAAGCGCATAACGTTCTCGTTCTCGAGGGCCAGCTTTTCCAGATCGGCCTTGCTGATATCGGCCGGCACATCTTCCTTGGCCCGAACCTTGCCGTTGACCTGCAGTACCACCTGGATCTGGCTGCGAACCATGGCAGACTCATCAGCTTTGGGCCAGGAGGCATCGACAACCGGCTCTTCGTGACCTAACGCCTGCCAAAGGGTATGGCAGATGTGCGGAACGATCGGCGACAGTACAAGCACCGCGGTGTCCAGGGCTTCCTGGCGGACGGCACGCGTCTGGGGCTCGTCACCCTGGAGTTTGCCGACATCGTTGAGCAGTTCCATCACGGCGGCAATGGCGGTATTGAACGTCAGCCGCCGGCTGATATCGTCACTGACCTTGGCAATAGTCTCGTGAGTCTTGCGACGCAGGTTTTTCTGGCCATCGTTCAGTTCGGCCGCGGCCACAGCCGGAGCAGGGCCGCCGGCTGCATGCTCGTTCACCAGGCGCCATATGCGCTTGAGGAAACGGTGGGCACCCTCAACGCCACTGTCCGACCACTCCAGGGACTGTTCCGGGGGTGCCGCAAACATCATGAACAGGCGAACGGTATCGGCACCGTGCTCGTCGATAATGGCCTGGGGATCAATGCCGTTGTTCTTGGACTTGGACATCTTGGTGACGCCACCGGATACCACCGGCTCGCCATCTTCCTTATGTACGGCCCGAACGGGCTGGCCTTTCTCGTCTCGCTCGACGGTCACATCGGCGGGCGAGATCCATACCTTGCCACCCTTGCCATCTTCCCGGTAGTAGGTCTCCGCCAGGACCATGCCCTGGCAAAGCAGCCGGTTGAAGGGCTCGGAACTGGTCACCAGGCCCACGTCGCGCAGCAGCTTGTGGAAGAAGCGGGCATACAGCAGGTGCAGGATAGCGTGCTCAATGCCACCGATATACTGATCTACCGGCAGCCAATAGCTGGCGGCAGACGGGTCCAGCATGCCCTGATCGTAATTGGGGCTGCAGAACCGGGCGTAGTACCAGGAAGACTCCATGAAGGTGTCGAAAGTGTCGGTTTCCAGGGTCGCCGGCTGGCCGTTGAACTCGGTCTTGCACCACTCAGGATCGGCCTTGATGGGAGACTGGACACCGTCCATTTCCACGTCTTCGGGCAGGCGTACCGGCAGCTTGTCGTCGGGCACCGGCATCTCGGTGCCGTCTTCCAGTGTCATCATCGGAATCGGCGCGCCCCAGTAACGCTGGCGGGATACACCCCAGTCGCGCAGGCGGTAATTCACGGTGCGCTTGCCAATGCTGTGTTCTTCCAGGAATTTTGCAATCTCATCGAAGGCTTCGTCGCTGCTCAGACCGCTGTACTTGCCCGAGGAAACGAGGATGCCCTTCTCGGTGAAGGCCTGCTCCTGGACATCGATCTCCCGGCCGTCACTGGCGGCAATCACCTGTTTGATGGGCAGTTTATACTTGCGGGCAAACTCATGGTCGCGCTCGTCGTGACCGGGCACCGCCATCAGCGCACCAGTGCCGTAATCCATCAGCACAAAGTTGGCGACCCAGACCGGAATCTCTTCTTGTGTAAGCGGGTGCACCGCCTTGAAGCCAGTATCGATGCCGCGCTTCTCCATGGTGGCCAGTTCGGCCTCCGCGGTCTTGCTGTTGCGGCACTCTTCGACAAACTCAGCCACGTCGCGATGGCGCTCTGCCGCCTCTTTGGCCAGGGGATGCTCTGCGGCCACGGCCATGTAGCTCACGCCCATCAGGGTGTCGGGGCGGGTGGTATAAACGGTCAGACCGCTATCACGGTCTTTAAGCGGGAAGGTCAGCTCGGTGCCTTCAGACTTGCCGATCCAGTTGCGCTGCATGGTCTTGACCTGCTCGGGCCAGTCTTCCAGCTCGTCCAGATCGTTCAGCAGTTCTTCGGCGTAATCGGTAATGCGGATAAACCACTGCGGGATCTTTTTCTGTTCCACCAGTGCACCGGAACGCCAGCCCCGGCCGTCCACGACCTGCTCGTTGGCCAGAACCGTCTGGTCCACCGGGTCCCAGTTAACCGTGGACATCTTCTTGTACACCAGGCCCTTCTCATACAAACGCGCGAAGAACCACTGTTCCCAGCGATAGTAATCCGGCTTGCAGGTAGCCAGTTCCCGATCCCAGTCGTACCCGAACCCCAGCTGCTTGAGCTGGTTCTTCATGTACTCGATGTTGGCGTAGGTCCACTTGGCCGGTGCAGTCTTGTTGGCAATGGCGGCGTTCTCGGCAGGCAGGCCAAATGCATCCCAGCCCATGGGCTGCATCACGTTCTTGCCCTGCATGCGCTGGTAGCGGGAAATCACATCGCCGATGGTGTAATTGCGGACGTGCCCCATGTGCAGCTTGCCACTGGGGTAGGGGAACATGGACAGGCAGTAGTACTTGGGTTTGCCCGGTTCTTCCTTCACCGTGAAGGTCTTGTTCTCTTCCCAGAAATTACGGGCATTCTGTTCTACGTCACGGGGATTGTATTGCTCGTCCATTCCTGCCATTACCGAAATTACCTTGTGTGGAAAAAATAAAAGCCTGTATCAAAATCACGTCCGGAGCGGGCCAGACATTCTAACGCACACTAGCCTTTACAGGTAGTCTGCCAATTTTCTGTTCTTGTGCCAGACTTACAGTATTGGTGGGAGACGGCGGCCGGTGCGGCTTCCTGAGACACGCCGTAAATACGTCCCTGTAGGCTTGATCGCAGCATCCATGCTGCTCACAGTCTCAGGAAGCCGCACCGGCCGCCGTCCCGAATCTTGGGAGCAATCGTCAAGAAGACGAGCACCAAAGGTCCGGGAGGCAGGGTGTGTCAGGTCTTTCCGGGACTGTCTGCAGCATGGATGCTGCAGTCAAGCGTACAGGGATGTATTCACAGCGTGTCCCGGAAAGACCTGACGCAGCCTGACTCCTACACCCATAGTTTGATTTAACGCCTGTTTTTTGGAACACCGAGGTCCATTTCAAGGAGCAGTTATGACACAACCAGAAAGAAGTCATCTCTCAGGCAAGGCACTGGAAGTTTACGACCGTATGCTGGAGCGGGTAAAAACGCGTCTCCATGACCTGGAAGAAACATCGCTCCAGAACCTCGAAGAAGAGGTCCAGAAAGCGGTGGAATTTGAGTACGAGCTCGAGGAGATGACCAGGGATGAAGCGGCCCTGCTTGGCGAATACCTCCAGAGGGATCTCGAGCACCTTCTGCACTTCGTGGAGGAAACTGGAGAAGGCCTGAGTGAATGGTTGCAGCTTGATATGGCATTGCTGGAACACCAGTTGGCGGACAGCCTGCTGTCGGTCGCTGACAAAACGGTTGTGGACTTCCTGGAGCTGAAACAGAAGCTGGAAAATAAGGAAGTGGGCCAGTACATCTCAGGGGAAGTGGCTACCGCCGGTATGTTCCAGTGCCTGAACTGCGGGCATATGAGGTGTCTGACTGCCACCAGTCACCTGGAACCCTGTGAAGCCTGCGGCTCCCACTACTACGAGCGGGTCACGAGCCGCTGGCCGAAACAGGAGGAATAATCCGCTCCCGGACAAAAACGATCAGAATGACCGCAAGGGTCAGCACTGGCCAGGAGCCGGTTTGCATATAGGGCGTGCTACCCGTGGCAGTGAACACCTCGCCGGTGAGGGTGGCGCGTTTGAACTGGGGAATGGTTTCGGTCAGTTCACCGCGGTTATTGATGATTGCCGTTACGCCATTGTTGGTGCCTCGAAGCATGTAGCGGCCGGTTTCCAATGCCCGCATCCTGGCAATCTGTAAATGCTGCAACGGGCCGATAGAGTCGCCGAACCAGCCGTCGTTGCTGATGGTGAGCAGAAGGCCTGCGCCCCGGGCGTTAAAGGCCACAAAATCGGGATAGGCGACCTCATAGCAGATAAAGGGCATCACGTTGATGCCATTGGCCTCGAGCGGCTCCTGCCACTCAGGTCCCCGGCTGAAATCGCTCATGGGCAAATCGAAGAAACCGATCAGACCCCGCAACACACTTTGTAGAGGCACATACTCCCCGAATGGCACCAGCTTCTGCTTGTGGTACATGCCCTCGCCGTTGCCGATGGCCATGATGCTGTTGTGGAAGGTGAAATCCTCAATTCGGTCACTGAATCCATACCAGGGTATACCGGTAATCAGGGTGCTGTTCTCCCCCAATTCTGCACTGATGTGGTCAATGATTTTGCCAGCCTGATCCTGGGGGATGGGAATGGCCGTTTCCGGCCATAGAATCAGGTCTGTGTCCCAGTGGTCTTCCGTCATTTCCAGATAGGTTACGATCTGGTCCTTCAAAAACTCCGGGTCCCATTTTATCTGCTGGGGGATATTGCCCTGCATGGCAGCAAAGGAAGTAGGGTTCTCGCTCAGATCCGTCCAGTCGAGGCGATTCATGGCCGGAGCAACGAACCAGGGAATCAGGGCAACAACGAGTATGATGCCAGCAGCAACTGGTCTCAGATGCCTCACGAGCCACCAGCTGCCGTAAAGTGCGGCACCGGTAGCAGCAATCCAGAGGGTGATGCCATGCACGCCGGTCAAGGGAGCTAGCCCGGCCAGGGGGCCGTCCGTATGCGCCGTGCCCAGATACAGCCATGGAAAGCCGGTAAGCAGCCAGCCACGGAGCCAGTCGCCAAGAATCCAGATGGCGGGGAACAGGATCAGGCGTCGGACCGGGCTGTCCTTGGCAAGCTTACCCCAGAACCAGAAAGCGAGGCCGTGGAACAGTGCCAGACCCGCTACGAACAGAACAGTGAGCAGGATGGCTATGGGAATCGCTGTGTTGCCGTGTTCGCTGATGCTGATGTACACCCAGCTGGCCCCGCTGCCGAACAGCCCCAGGCCAGTCAGCCATCCGGCCCGGAAAAGCTTTTCCGGGGCCAGGGGTACGGTAACCAGAAGGATCAACAGGAGCGAAACCGGGCCCAGCCACCAGAGGTTGAATGGAGAAAAAGTCAGGGTTTGCAAAGCGCCGGCCACCAAAAGGGCGGCGGCGCCCAGCCAGGCGTTGGAAGAGAACGGGGTTTTCAGCGCTCTGGTGTTGGTGGCGTCACTGGTCACTTCGGGTTACCTGCAGCAGACGGATTACACGGTTATCGGCGTTGGCAATGGTAAAGCGCAAGCCGCCGAATTCAACCGATTCGCCCCGTCTGGGCAGGTGTCCGAATTCCTTGAGAACCACGCCACCAATGGTATCGAATTCTTCTTCGTCCATTTCGGTTTCGAAGAACTCATTGAAATCATCAATGGGCGTTACTGCTTTTACGGCGTAGCTGCCATCGCCCCGGGCCTTGATGTTCGTCTCTTCATCGAAGTCGTGCTCGTCCTCGATCTCGCCAACGATCTGCTCGAGAACGTCTTCGATGGTGATGAGGCCGGCGGTGCCGCCGTATTCATCCACCACGATGGCCATATGGTTGCGGTTTTCCTTGAACTCCTTGAGCAACTGGTTGAGGCGCTTGCTCTCGGGGACAAAATTGGGTGGCCGCAGAATTTCCCGGATACGATTCCAGTTCAGGTCGTTGTTCAGGGCCAGGGGAAGCAGATCCTTGGCCAGCAGCACGCCGATGACATCGTCCTGGCTGTCGCCAATAACCGGGAAACGGCTGTGTGCAGAATCCATGATTTCGCCCAGAAACTCTTTGGGCTCCTGGGATGCCTTTACGGTGACCATCTGCGAGCGGGGAATCATGATCTCATCCACTCGCATGTCGATTACCTGCATGGCACCTTCGATGATGCTCATGGCATCGACATCGATGATGTTCTGGGACTCGGCGTCCCGCAGGATTTCCAGCACGTCCTCAACGGACTCAGGCCCGCTGGAGAAGGCCTGTGATATACGTTCCAGCCAGGACTTTCCGCCCTGGCTGCGACTCGACTGATCGTCGCTCATGAGTCTTGTTCCGTTTCCTCTGCTTCGTAAGGATTGCCATATCCAAGCTGCATCAGCAGCCGGATTTCGAGGGCTTCCATGACCTCGGCATCATCGTCTTCAATATGATCAAAACCCTGGAGGTGCAACATGCCATGCACCACCATATGCGCCCAATGGGCGTCGAGGGTTTTGTCCTGCTCCCTGGCCTCTTTCTCGACAACCGGCGCACAAATCACCAGATCTCCGGCCAATGGCACCGTTATACCGGCTGGCGCCTCAAATGGGAAGGACAACACGTTGGTCGGATAGTCCCGCCCCCGGTACTGGTGATTGAGTGCCTGACTTTCTTCGGTTCCGACAATACGGACAGTCACCTCGGACGGATCCTCGCCCTGCCAGGCAAGTTGCGCCCATTTCTGAACCTGCGCCTCCGAAGGTATTCCCGGAGCCTTAAAAACCTGCTGAAAATCTACTGTCAGCTCGCTCACTGGCCGGTCGCACTCCCATCATCAAAGGAATCGTAGGCTTCGACAATCCGCTGTACCAGCGGATGGCGTACCACATCCTTCGCTTCGAACCGGGTAAACCCGATGCCCGGCACCTTGCTGAGAACACCGGCGGCATGAATAAGCCCGGAGTTCTGGCCGCGGGGCAGGTCCACCTGGGTGGTGTCACCGGTAATAACCGCGGTAGACCCAAAGCCGATACGGGTCAGAAACATCTTCATCTGCTCACGGGTGGTGTTCTGACTTTCGTCCAGAATAATGAACGAGTTGTTTAGCGTGCGACCGCGCATGAATGCCAGTGGCGCAATCTCGATTACGCTCTTCTCGATCAGCCGGGTAACCTGGTCAAAGCCGAGCATCTCGTAAAGGGCGTCGTACAGCGGGCGCAGATACGGATCCACCTTTTGGGCCAGATCCCCGGGCAGGAAGCCCAGCTTCTCGCCGGCCTCAACCGCCGGCCGAACCAGCAGAATCCGCTTCACCTGCTCGTCTTTCAGGGCCTCAACAGCACAAGCCACTGCCAACCAGGTCTTGCCGGTACCCGCCGGCCCGATCCCGAAGTTGATATCGTGGGTGCGGATGTTGTGCACATACTTCTGCTGGTTCGCACCCCGCGGTTTGGCTGTCAGTTTGGGCGTCTTGATCACCGTCACAGCACCATCGTAGGGCACGTCCTCCGGCAGGCGTTCAAAGCCGGTTTCCCGGATAAACAGATGCACGGTATCCGGCGGAATATCATCCGTGGCCTCGGTTTCCCGATACAGATGCCGGATAACCTCGACGGCCGCCGCCACATGTTCGGTTTCCCCTTCCACCCGGAAATGATGACCCCGCCTGCCGACTTTCACATGCAGGCGTTTTTCAATCATCTTCAGGTTTTCATCAAACTGGCCACAAAGCGTCGCCAGCCGACGCTGGTCCACCGGGTGCAGGTCAAATTGTCTGTGATCGTTGGCGTTCAAAAGTGCTCCGTTTCGTTTACTCCCCATGGTTTATTGATTGGGAGTACGTGTTTCTGCTGTTCGGTTAACGGGCAAGGGCCGGGCGGACTCTCCAAAAAGCGCCCGCAAGTACGTCCATGTAGGGCTCGGTCGCGCCATCCCTGGCGCTCCACGTTTTTGGAAAGTCCGCCCGGCCCTTGCCCTGATCTTTCTATGTGCAGGCCCGAAAGTTAAAAAACAAGTAGGTCGGATTAGCCGGAGGCGTGATCCGACGGTTTTCATCGTTCCGGAAAAAATTGTTGGATTACGACTTCGTCTAATCCAACCTACGAATGCTTTCTGTGGCCTGCAAGGGAGTATTCGGCGGAGATTGGTGCGTATGGCTTCCCAAAAATGTCGGCGGCCAAGGATGGCCGACGCCAAGCGCACATGGATGTGCTCGTAGCGGTTTTTGGGAAGCCATACGCACCAATCGTCCTACTCCAAATCCCAGACGGATGGGAAACCGGGCCTAGTAAAACTCCGAATCCACTGGCACCCCGCGAAGTGAATTGGGATAGGCCTCCACAATATCGACATCAATAAAGTGCCCAACAACCTCCGGATTCTCATGCCGGAAATTCACAATCCGGTTATTCTCGGTACGCCCTGCGTATTCGCCAGGGTCCTTCTTGGACAACCCGGTTACCAGAATACGCTGAGTAGAACCCACCATCTTGCGGCTGATATCCATCACATTCTGGTTCAGTCGATCCTGCAGAATGCTCAATCGCTGCTTCTTCACATCCATCGGCGTATCGTCCGGCAGGTCCGACGCCGGTGTGCCAGGGCGGGCGCTGTAGACAAAACTGAAGGACATGTCGAAACCGATGTCGTTGATCAGCTTCATGGTGTCTTCAAAGTCTTTCTCGGTTTCGCCCGGGAAGCCGATAATGAAGTCCGAAGAGAAGCTGATGTCCGGGCGGATCTTGCGCAGGCGGCGGAGTTTCGACTTGTACTCCAGAGCCGTGTGGCCACGCTTCATGGCAGCCAGAATCCGGTCGGAGCCGCTTTGAACCGGCAGGTGCAGGTGGCTGACCAGCTCCGGAACACGCTCATAGACGTCGATCAGTGCATCCGAGAACTCCACCGGGTGAGAGGTGGTGTACCGAATACGGTCGATGCCGTCGATGGTGGCAATCAGCTCGATCAGCTCCGCCAGATCCATGGTGTCGCCGTCGTGGGTTTCGCCACGGTAGGCATTCACGTTCTGGCCCAGCAGGTTCACTTCCCGAACACCCTGGCTGGCCAGATGAGCCACTTCAGCGATCACGTCGTCCGCCGGGCGACTGACTTCTTCCCCGCGGGTATACGGAACCACGCAGAAGGTGCAGTACTTGCTGCACCCTTCCATGATCGAAACAAACGCAGAGGGGCCATCGGCGCCGGGCTCGGGCAGGTTGTCGAATTTCTCGATTTCCGGGAAGCTGACGTCCACAACGCCCACGCCGTTACCCTTGGCGCGCACTTCGGTGATCATGTCTGGTAGGCGATGCAGGGTTTGCGGGCCAAAGACCATGTCCACGTAGGGCGCGCGGTCAATGATCGCCTGGCCTTCCTGGGACGCCACACAGCCGCCCACGCCGATGATCATTTCCGGCTTTTTGCTTTTCAGCTTTTTCCAGCGGCCAAGCTGGTGAAACACCTTTTCCTGGGCTTTTTCCCGAATGGAGCAGGTGTTCAGCAGCAGGATGTCGGCGTCATCCGGGGAATCGGTCATTTCGACGGTTTCACCGGTTTTGAGCAGGTCTGCCATGCGGGCAGAATCGTACTCGTTCATCTGACAGCCGTGGGTTTTGATGTACAGCTTCTTGGCCATGGGTCTCACGTATTCTGGTGGATGGTGCGCCGGGAACTGGATGGTTTAAACGGGGCGCCAGCAAAAAGGAACTGCGTATTATAACGGGGTGCTTAAACTTCAACCACCTTTGTCTCGGCTAGTTGCTAGTCCGCTTGTGGTATTATTTTTGGTTCTTTAAATCGACAATCAAGCCCGAACACGATCATGACCCCCGAACGCCTAGCCCGAATCAAACAAACCCTGAACACCCGGCAACCGGACCTGAGCGTCCTCACCGATCAGGTCCACAAACCCCGGAACCTCTCCGCCATCATCCGCTCCTGCGACGCGTTCGGCCTTGCCAACATGCATGTGGTCTGGCCGAAGGAAGGCTTCCGGGCCTTTCGCAAAACCGCCGGCGGCAGCTACAACTGGGTAACCACCCACACCCATCGGAGCATGGACGAGGCGATCGACAGTCTGAAAGGGCAGGGCCAAAAGCTGTACGCCGCGCAGCTTTCGGACCGGGCGATTGATTTTCGGGAGGCGGATTACACAGTGCCGTGCACGGTGATCATGGGTAACGAGGTGGATGGCGTCAGCGCCGATGCTGCGGCCCAGGCCGACGAGCACATTGTGATCCCGATGATGGGCATGGTCGAGTCGCTCAACGTGTCCTCCGCCTGCGCGATTATCCTGTCCGAAGCCCAGAGACAACGAAAACTGGCTGGTATGTTCGACCAGCGCCGTCTGCCGGATGACGAATACAATCGCCTGCTGTTCAGATGGTGCCAGCCAACCGTCAAACGCTACTGCGACGACCGCAACCTGCCGTACCCGCCAATCGATCCGGACACCGGCGAGTTAATCGATGGCGTAGGCTGGATGCAGGAAGTAAGAAAACTGCGAGCTAACCGCTCCAGGTGGAACGGGGAGGCCGTTACTCCTCCCGAGCCTCAAGATACCGCTGAAGCTGTTCCCGCAAAGCCTTGGGAAGCCGGGTAATCGTCAGGGCATCTTTGTCGCGATCATAGTAAACCGCCTGATTTACCAGGTCCGACGAGAACGACACGCTCATGCCACCCCCGGAGCCCGCAATACGCACCAGCTTTTTCACCTTACGGTGGTCCGGGTGCAATACGCCGCTCTCCGGCAGTTCGGCGGTTTTCGAGGCGAATTCCTTGAAGCGTTGCGGCTCGCTCTCGTCCAGGTAGCCGGATAGCGCCTCGATTTCCACTGGTTCGCCCAGGGCATGCTGTTCCTTGCAGAATTCGTAGGCCTTGTTGCGAACCTCGCCCGCTTTCTCTGGCTCCGAGGATTTTGCGAAGGCTTCCACGGCGTCCAGGAACGTCATGGTTTCCTTTTCCACGTCTACCTGATTGGTAAACCCGCACAAACGGATAAACAGCTCGCCCGGCTCACCAGTTCCACGGCCATGCACCAGGGTGAGGTAGTTCTCCGCCGGATTGTTGCCGCGCCAGTCGTCCAGCTCGATGCGAACGGCCAGGTTCAGGCGGGACAGACTGAGGACGTCGGTCGCATCCAGTGACTGCTTGCCATCGAAGCGCATGGCGCTGTCGGTTTCCAGAATAAACAGGTAAACCACCTCGGCGTCGGCCAGGGCATCGTGGACAATCATCAGATGGCCATCGAATTCTTCCTGGCTGCCGGTGAGTAGTTCCTGCCACTGCCCGAAAAGGCGGTCGGTCATGGCGCCAAAGGTTTGTTTGTCTTCCAGATAGTCTTTTAGCCAGGCGCTGAACGGGCACTCGCCCAGATCTTCGGAAAACCGGCCGTATTTCTTGCCGGGCTTGCTGTTGAACAGCCGCTTCATCTGTTTGTGCAGCCCCTCGTAATCGCCACCGGGCTCCTGCAGGGCCTCGCCGGTCACGAGGCGGGCAGGCTGGCCCGGCTGGTACTGGCTGGCGAAGGCAGTGCGGAGGTGTTTGATGGCCATTTTTGGCTCCTGTTCGTTGTTTCGGTTAACTCAGGGAGGCGGGATTCTGCCACGATTTGGTGGCGGATTCATTGGTAGCCTGAAGGTCTGCGGGAGGGCCGCAGGGCAGGTCATTCTTTTTCTTACGAAAAAACAACTCGCTTCGCTCAGACATCTTTTTTCTAGAGAAAAAGAATGACCTACCCCACGTCCACGGGCCTCTCAGTGGTCCGCCAAAAAAGGATGAATGCTTTGCCGTAATTTTACGCGGGAATAAGCACTAGAGTATGCCGGTGACGGGGTGGGGGTATCTTTTTCTGCCGGAAAAAGATGTCTGAGCGAAGCGAGTTGTTTTTCCAAAGAAAAAGATACCCCCACCCCGGCGCCAGCCACCGAAGTAAGGGTATCTCCAGTCAGTTCAAAGTTTAGACCCGCTTGCTGCGAATCAACCCCTGAACAAGTTTGCCAACAGCCTCGGGAATCTCCTGTTCGCTGTCCGCGGTCGCAGCCGCATTGGCGATGTCAGTGCCGAGGTTCACGGCAATGGCAACCAGTCCGTGGGAAGTCAGAAGCTGGGCAACACGGCGGCGCTCGTCGGCATCGCCGGCGTTTTCTTCGGTGACCACCACGGCGGTTTTGCCCTGGTCGAACAGCGCACGCTCTACGGCAAGCGCCAGTGCCGGCGCCTGTCGGCCGTTGCAGGCAATGATCGCCGGTTTCTGGGCAAGTCGGCGTTCGCGTTCTTCTGCTGACACCGGATCGAGGGATTCCCCGGAATCGGCCAGGCCGGCCACCATGCCCGCACCAATGGTGACGTTGGACAGGCGGTCGATCACGATAAAGCTGCCGGTGACGTGGTTGCGCCGGTATGCGTCAAAGGCAATCGGCTGGTTAAGGGTCAGTTCACACAGACCAATTTCGTTCAGCTGCAGCTGGCTGGGGTTGGCCTGCTGTTCCAGGGTGTTTACGTCGGTCTGGTGATGGATCTTTTTCACCGTGCCGGAGGTAAAGGTCGGTCCCAGCTTGATGTCGTACAGGCGCCCGGTTTCCAGTGGTGCATCCGTCATCCACACGATGTTGGCATTGAAGCGGTTGCCCACTTCGGGTTCATCTTCCACCTTGACCAGCATGTCTCCGCGACTGATGTCGATTTCATCGGTCAGGGTGAGGGTGACTGCCTGATCGATATACGCCTCTTCCAGGTTGCCATCGAAGGTGACAACTTCCTTGACCGTACTGGTGCGGCGTGAGGGCAGGGCCATGACCTTTTCGCCCGGGCGGATCACGCCGGAGGCAATAGTGCCGCAGAAGCCCCGGAAATTGAGGTTCGGTCGGGTAACGTACTGAACCGGAAAGCGGAAATGCTCCAGGTTCTTGTCCCGGCCGACTTCCACTGTTTCGAGGATTTCCATCAGGGGCTGGCCAGTGAACCAGGGCGTGTTCTCGCTCTTGTTCACAACGTTGTCGCCTTCCAAGGCGGACAGCGGCACAAAACGGATGTCCTTCAGGCCGAGCTTGGCGGCAAACGCGAGGTAATCGTCTTTGATTTCGTTGAAGCGTTCTTCGCTGAAATCCACCAGATCCATCTTGTTCACTGCCACGACAATATGGCGAATGCCCAGAAGAGAAGCGATGTAAGAGTGGCGCCGGGTCTGGGTCAGCACGCCGTGGCGGGCATCGATCATCAGGATGGCGACCTGGGCCGTGGACGCGCCGGTTGCCATGTTACGGGTGTACTGTTCGTGGCCCGGGGTGTCGGCAATGATGAACTTGCGCTTGTCGGTGGAGAAGTACCGATAGGCGACATCAATTGTGATGCCCTGTTCCCGCTCTGCCTGTAGGCCGTCCACCAGCAGGGCGAGGTCAAGTTTCTCGCCGGTGGTGCCCATCTTGGCGCTGTCGGTTTTCAGGCTGGCCATGTGATCTTCGTAGATCATCTTGGTGTCGTGGAGCAGCCGGCCGATCAGGGTGCTCTTGCCGTCGTCCACGCTGCCGCAGGTGAGCAGGCGCAGGAGTTCCTTGTTCTCGTGCTGCTTCAGGTAGGCCTGAATATCTTCTGCAATCAGATCAGACTGGTGTGACATCTTAGAAATACCCTTCCCGCTTTTTCTGTTCCATGGAGCCGGCTGAATCGTGGTCGATCACCCGACCCTGGCGCTCGGAGCTCTTGGCCAGCAACATTTCCTGGATAATGTCCGGAAGCGTGTTGGCTTCGGACTCGATGGCACCCGTCAGCGGGTAGCAGCCCAGTGTCCGGAAGCGGACCGATTTCATCATCGGTTTTTCGCCTTCCTTCAATGGCATGCGGTCGTCGTCCACCATGATCAGGGTGCCATCACGCTCAACAACCGGACGCTCGGCGGCGAAATAAAGCGGAACGATGTCGATGTTCTCGAGGTAGATGTACTGCCAGATATCCAGTTCTGTCCAGTTGGACAGCGGAAAAACCCGGATACTCTCGCCCTTGTTGATCTTGCCGTTGTAAATGTTCCACAGCTCCGGCCGCTGGTTCTTGGGGTCCCAGCGGTGGTATTCATCCCGGAACGAATACACGCGTTCCTTAGCCCGGGATTTTTCCTCATCGCGACGGGCGCCGCCAAACGCAGCATCGAACTTGTACTTGTCCAGTGCCTGTTTCAGGGCCTGGGTCTTCATGACATCTGTATGTTTCGCGCTACCGTGGGTAAAAGGGCCGATTCCCTGATCCACGCCTTCCTGGTTCGTATGGACGATCAAATCGAGGCCAAACTTCTCAGCTACGTTGTCCCTGAACGTGATCATGTCCCGGAATTTCCAGGTGGTATCAATGTGCATCAGGGGGAAGGGTGGTTTGCCCGGATAGAAGGCCTTCAGGGCCAGGTGGAGCATTACCGCGGAATCCTTGCCGATGGAGTACAGCATTACCGGATTGTCGAACTCGGCTGCCACTTCCCGGATGATGTGGATGCTTTCCGCTTCCAGCTGTTTCAGGTGCGTGAGGTTGTATGTGGTCATGATAATCCGTTGCCGCCGTGCGGGCCGTGTTGGCTGTGCGAATGAATACGGCAACTATACCAGAGGGGGTAAGGGCATAAGAAGACGCCCAACTAGACATTGGCGTTATAACAATATAGCAGTGGCAGGCTCTGAATGGAGGTGAGCCAGAGGTGACGTTCAGGCCGGATTGCGGGAGTCGGCCAACAGTTTGGAGACGTAGCGGTCAACGTAGTCGAAGCCGTTGCCTTCAAACTCTGCGAACTGGATGCCCAGCTGGAACTCATCCCGCGCGATGCGTCTCATGTGAACGATGTTGCCGTCGGCAATAATAGAAACCGGTTGTGTGGCGACGACGGGCACGGCGAAGCGCGTTTTTACCGCAATCCAGTTGCCGGGGGCGGGCGCCTTCTGCTCGGGTATAAGCTGTTTCACCGTCTCCTGATTACAGGAGATCATCACCCCGGTGCGGGAAAGATTGGACACCGAACAGGTCAGGCAGCAGCCGTCCGGTTTCTCAATCGTAATGTCGGTGGCTACATCCACCCGTTGTTGGTTGCGCAAATTCAATTTGGCGGCGACAGGTTTCATGTTGACTCTTCTGGCGTGTCTGGTTGCAAATGAGGCTGCCTTTCCCATAAATCTCTTCCAGAAAAAACACTTAAGCGCATGAAAGTGTAGTTGTTTACTTTGTGATCAGCAAGAAGCCTGCCGTCTATAGTGGCAGATTTGTTAAATCTTTCTGAACAGGGCGTCACAAATTTTGACGTCTGTCAGATTATTCTGCTGCTTTTTCTGGTTCGACTCTTGCTGCAGCCGATCCCGCAGCTGGTGTAAAATACTGGCCTTCATTCATTTGTGGGCTCGTGCCGAGCTCCGGGAATTCCAAGCCTTTTATGACAGATAACACCCAGACCCCTGCCTCCTCCGGTAACGGCAAAGTCGGTTTCATCAGCCTTGGCTGCCCCAAGGCTCTCGTAGACTCCGAACGAATCCTCACCCAGCTGAGGCTGGACGGCTACGATGTCGTGCCCACCTACAACGACGCAGATATCGTTGTCGTAAATACTTGTGGTTTTATTGATGCCGCCAAGCAGGAATCCCTGGACGCCATCGGCGAGGCTATCAGCGAAAACGGCAAGGTGATTGTTACCGGGTGCATGGGCGTGGAGGCCGACAAGATTCGCGACACTCATCCCGGTGTACTGGCGGTTTCCGGTCCCCACGCCTATGAAGAGGTGGTCGGCGCGGTTCACCAGTTCGTGCCCCAGCAAAAGCAACACGACCCGTTCACCGATCTGGTCCCGCCTCAGGGCATCAAGCTGACGCCGAGGCATTATGCCTACCTGAAGATCTCCGAAGGCTGTAATCACCGCTGCACCTTCTGCATCATCCCCTCCATGCGCGGCGACCTGGTGAGCCGCCCCATCGGCGATGTGATGGACGAAGCCCAGCGCCTGGTGGATGCCGGTGTGAAGGAGCTCCTCGTCATCTCCCAGGACACCTCGGCCTACGGCGTCGACACCAAATACCGCACCGGCTTCTGGCAGGGCAGGCCGCTCAAGACCAAAATGCAGTCCCTGTGCGAAGCGCTGGGCGAGTTGGGTGTCTGGGTTCGCCTGCATTACGTTTATCCGTATCCCCATGTGGACGACATCATTCCCCTGATGGCCGAAGGCAAGATCCTGCCGTACCTGGACATCCCGTTCCAGCACGCCAGCCCGAAAGTGCTCAAGGCCATGAAACGCCCGGCCCACGACAGCAAGACCCTGGAGCGCATCCGCAAATGGCGTGAGATCTGCCCCGAGCTCACCATTCGCTCCACCTTCATCGTCGGCTTCCCCGGTGAGACCGAGGAAGACTTCCAGTACCTGCTGGACTGGCTCGATGAAGCCCAGTTGGATCGTGTTGGCGCGTTCAAATACAGCCCGGTTGAAGGCGCCAAAGCCAACGAACTGGAAGGTGCGGTTCCCGAGGAAGTAAAAGAAGAGCGGCTGGCCCGCTTCATGGAAAAACAGGCAGAGATTTCAGCAGCCCGCCTGCAGGCCAAAATCGGCAAGACAATTGATGTGCTGATTGATGAGGTGGACGAGGAAGGCGCCATTGGTCGCTCCAAGGCCGATGCGCCGGAGATTGACGGCATGGTTTACCTCAACGAGGAGACCGGCCTTGTGCCAGGCGAGATTGTCCAGGCCGTTGTTGAGCATGCCGATGAGCATGATCTTTGGGCTCGGCTTCTTTGATCGGCTTGGGCACCTAGCCTTGTGAGTTTGGTGGCGAGCCTCGGCGGGAGGAGCCTTCCAAAAACCGCTACGAGCACATCCATGTGCGCTTGACGTCGGCCATCCTTGGCCGCCGACATTTTTGAAAGGCTCCTCCCGCCAAGGCTTTGTAACTCTCGGGGATAGTCAACAGACTGTTCTTCTGAACGTGGTCGAATCAGACCTACGGCGTGTTTCTGCCGGCGTTTTCTGTGAAGCATCAAGCCGTGGCAGGTAACTTCTCCCGAAAATGTCTGTGGCCATGGATGGCCACAGCCAAGCGCACATGGATGTGCTCGTAGCGTTTTTCGGGAGAAGTTACCTGCCATGGCTGCCCCGAGCCACGCAGGCTAGGGCCGAAACAAGAAGTCCCGACCCATGATGGCGGCCTTATCCCCCAAGCTTGCGAACAAGGATCTCGTTAAACAGCTTCGGGTTCCCCTGGCCTTTAGAGGCCTTCATCAGCGGCCCCATAAAGCCACCAAGCATCTTCTTGCGCTTCTTCGGGTCTTCCTCGTTCTGATACTGCGCCACCTGATCCGGCATACCGGCTAGAACCTCATCCACCATGGCTTCCAGAGCGCCAGTGTCCGAGACCTGCTTCAGCCCCTTGGCATCAATGATGGCATCGACGCTGTCGTTCTCGCCGGTCCACAGCGCCTCGAAGACCTTCTTCGCGCCAGCGGATGAGATGGTATTGTCGGCAATCCGCACAACCAGGTCGCCCAATTGGGCGCCGGTGATGGGGGAGTCGGCAACGGATTTCTCTTCCGCATTGAGGCGGGCAGAGAATTCGCCCTGGATCCAGTTGGCGACCAGCTTCGCATCTTTGCCCTGGCTGGCGGCTTCTTCGAAGAATGCGGCCAGTTTCGAGTCGCCGCTGAGCAGGTCAGCGTCGTAGTCGTTCAGGCCGTATTGATCCTTGAAGCGGGCCTTGCGAGCGTCCGGCAGTTCCGGAAGGCTGTTGCGGGCTTCTTCGATGAACGAGTCATCGATCTCCACCGGCAACAGGTCCGGGCAGGGGAAGTAGCGGTAGTCGTTGGCTTCTTCCTTGGTGCGCATGGAACGGGACTCATCACGATCGCCATTGTACAGACGAGTTTCCTGCACAATTTTGCCGCCGTCTTCCAGAATGTCCATCTGCCGCTCGACTTCGTGGGCAATGGCCTGTTCCATGAACCGGAACGAGTTCAGGTTCTTGGTTTCGGTACGCGTGCCCAGAGTGTCGGAGCCCTTGGGTTTCAGCGAAATGTTGACGTCAAACCGCATGGAGCCCTGGGACATATCGCCGTCGCAGATGCCCAGCGAGGTCACGATGCTGTGCAGCTTCTTGGCAAAGGCGACCGCTTCGTCCGCGTTGTTCATGTCCGGTTCGGTGACCACTTCGATCAGTGGGGTGCCCGCCCGGTTGAGATCAACACCGGTCATGCCGTGGAAATCCTCGTGCAGGGACTTGCCCGCATCCTCTTCCAGGTGGGCGTGGTGAATGCGCACCCGCTTGGACTCACCGTTGGGCAGGTCAATGTCCACGTAGCCGGGGCCGACAATCGGGCGCTCAAGCTGGGTGGTCTGGTAGCCCTTGGGCAGGTCCGGGTAGAAATAGTTCTTCCGCTCGAAGACCGAACGCCGCTCAATTTCCGCGTTCACTGCCAGGCCGAACATCACCGCATAGCGGAACGCCTGCTCGTTGGGCACCGGCAGGGTGCCGGGCATGGCCAGGTCAACCGCGTTGGCCTGGGTGTTGGGCTCGGCGCCGTAGGCGGTGCTGGAGCCGGAAAAAATCTTGGTTTTGGTGGCGAGCTGAACGTGAATTTCCAGCCCGATCACAATGTCCCACTGCATACTCGTTCTCCTGTCCCGGGCTTATTGCGGTTCGCGCTGGTGCCAGTCGGTCACCTGCTGGAATTGATGGGCGGCGTTGAGCAAACGGGCCTCTGAGAAATAATCCCCGATGATCTGCAGCCCCACCGGCAGACCGTCCACGAAACCGGCCGGTACCGACATGGCCGGAATACCCGCCAGGTTGATCGCGATGGTGAAGACGTCTTCCAGGTACATGGTGACCGGGTCACTGGTCTTCTCGCCCTGAATAAACGCCGGCGAGGGCGTGGTCGGGCTCATCAGCACATCCACTTCCTTGAAGGCGTTGATGAAATCCTGCTGGATCAGCCGACGAACCTTCTGGGCCTTGAGGTAATAGGCATCGAAATAGCCGGCGGACAGGGCGTAGGTGCCCACCAGAATCCGACGTTTCACCTCTTCGCCGAAACCCTCCGCCCGCGAGCGGGTGTACAGATCCATCAGATCCTTCGGATCCTCGCAACGGTAGCCATAGCGCACACCGTCAAACCGTGACAGGTTGGCGGAAGCTTCGGCCGGCGCGATCACGTAATAGGCCGCAATCGCCAGTTTGGCGTTTGGCAGTGACACCTCTTTAACAGTGGCACCCAGCTTCTCGTATTCCTTGACCGCGTTGCGAACCTGTTGCTCCATAGCCGGGCTGAGCTGGTCGCTGAAGTACTCCTTTGGCAGGCCAATCTTCAGACCTTTCAGCGGCTCGTTCAGGGTGGCTGTGTAATCAGGCACCTCGCGGTCAATCGACGTCGAGTCCTTTGGATCGAAGCCGGCCATCACATTCAGCATCAGCGCATTGTCTTCTGCTGTGCGGGCCATGGTGCCGCCCTGGTCGAGACTGGAGGCGAAGGCAATCATCCCGTACCGGGACACCCGCCCATAAGTCGGCTTCAGCCCGGTAACACCGCACAGCGCCGCCGGCTGTCGGATCGAGCCACCGGTGTCCGTGGCCGTCGCCGCCGGAGTCAGTCGAGCCGCAACCGCCGCAGCCGACCCGCCAGACGACCCGCCCGGCACACGTTTGTTGCCTTCGCTCAATCCCCATGGGTTGGTCACGGCGCCAAAATAACTGTTCTCATTGGACGACCCCATGGCGAACTCGTCCATGTTGGTCTTGCCCAGGCATACCGCGCCCGCCTGGCGGAAATTCGCCGTAACGGTCGCGTCGTAGGGCGGAACAAAATTCTCCAGCATCTTCGAACCACAGGTGGTGCGAACGCCGTTGGTACAGAAAATGTCCTTGTGCGCGAAAGGAACCCCGGTCCAGGCCGTGGCATTCCCCGCTGCCCGCCGCTCATCCGCCATCCGGGCATCAGCCAGCGCCTGCTCCTCGGTCACGGTAATAAAGCTGTTGTACTTCGAATCTTCCCGCTTAATGCGGTCGAGGAACTCCTGCGTCAGCTCAACGCTGGACACCTTGCCGCTCTCCAGATCCCGGGAAAGCTCTGCTACAGATTTGCTATGCATGACGTTTCCTTTCACTCAATCACTCGGGGAACCAGATAAAGCCCGTTCTCGGTAGCCGGCGCAATCGCCTGGAACGCCTCCCGCTGATTGGTCTCGGTTACCTCGTCCGCGCGCAGGCGCTGGACCGCATCCAGCGGATGGGCCATGGGCGCAACCGAATCGGTGTCGGCCGCACCCAACTGATCAACCAGATCCAGGATGTTGCCCAGATCCTTCTCCAGAGCCGAAACCTGCTCGTCATCCACACGAATGCGGGCGAGCACAGCGACTTTCTCAATGTCCTCACGGGAAATGGTCACGCATTGCCTCCCAGGTAAATGAAATGTCGGTAATAAATCTTAAGATATTGAAGGCGCTATTGAAGTTCGGGGTCGGTCGGAGATTGCCTTTCAAAACTGTAGAGGGCCAAGGATGGCCCGAAACAAGCGCACATGGATGTGCTCGTAGCGTGTTTTGAAAGGCAATCTTCGAGCGGCCCTCCACCCAGGCCAAAAAATTAAAGCGACATGGTAACAGATTCGAACAATGGCGGGAGGCCCCAGCCCATAAGGTAAATGTGTGAACCGTAAGGCGTGAGGCCCGCTAGCGCCTTGCCTGCGGGGGTGCTCACTGCTAAAGTTGCCGCATCTTTTCTTTGCGACTGCAACTCTCAGGTTGAAACTACACGAATGTTGATTAAAAGACTCCGAGGCATCTTCTCCAGCGATCTGTCCATCGACCTGGGCACCGCCAACACCCTCATTTACGTGCGTGAGCGCGGAATCGTGCTGAACGAGCCCTCGGTAGTGGCCATTCGCACCAACAACTCCCAGAAAATGGTCGCCGCGGTAGGCGCCGAAGCCAAACGCATGCTCGGCCGTACACCGGGCAACATTACCGCCATTCGCCCCATGAAAGACGGCGTAATTGCAGATTTTGTGGTAACCGAAAAAATGCTCCAGCACTTTATTCATAAAGTGCATGAGAACAGCTTCATTACCCCGAGCCCGAGAGTGCTGGTGTGTGTGCCCAGCAAGTCTACCCAGGTAGAGCGCAAGGCCATCCGCGAATCCGCCCTCGGTGCTGGTGCCCGGGAAGTCTTCCTGATTGAAGAGCCCATGGCGGCTGCTATCGGTGCCGGCCTTCCGGTTGAGGAAGCCAGCGGTTCCATGATCGTCGACATCGGTGGTGGTACCACCGAGATCGCCATTATTTCCCTGAACGGCATCGTTTATGCCGAATCCGTGCGGGTTGGCGGTGACAAGTTCGACGAGGCCATCGTAACCTACGTGCGCCGCAACTACGGCAGCCTGATTGGCGATTCGACCGCCGAGCGCATCAAGCACGAAATCGGCTGCGCCTATGAAGGCCTCGAGATTCGTGAGATCGACGTTCGCGGTCGCAATCTTGCAGAGGGCGTGCCCCGGGCATTCACGCTCAACAGCGAAGAAATTCTCGACGCGCTGCAGGAATCCCTGGCGCAGATCGTTCAGACCGTCAAAAGTGCTCTTGAGCAGTCTCCGCCTGAACTGGCCTCCGATATTGCCGAGCGCGGTATTGTACTGACCGGTGGCGGCGCTCTGCTGCGCGGGCTGGACAAACTGATCAGCGAAGAAACCGGCCTGCCGGTGATCATCGCTGAAGACCCGCTGACCTGTGTTGCCCGTGGTGGCGGCAAGGCGCTGGAAGTGATTGATCGGGGTGGCATCGGAATGTTCTCCCAGGAGGGATAATCCTGTGGGGAGGGCTCGCCATTAAAACCATCTTTGTCCAGGGGCCTGTTCCCGGTTTCAGACTCCTCATTGTTCTTCTCGTATCGGCAGCCCTGGTGGTTGCCGATGCGCGTTTCGACAAGCTCTCAACCGTGCGAAGCACCATCGCCACCGGCCTGGCCCCTGTGTACTGGCTGGGCAATGCGCCTTACGAATTCACCGACTGGGTCGCCGGGCTGTTCGAAAACAAACAGGATCTGCAGGAAGAAAACGAAGATCTCCGCGCCCGATTGCTGATCCTTGAACGTCGCGCCCTGAAATACGCCGCGCTTGCGTCGGAGAACAACGAGCTGCGCCGCCTGATGAACTCTTCCGAAGTTCTGGATGATCGGGTGATTGTCGGTGAGGTTGTCGGCGTTTCCCCGGATCCCTTCTCCCACGAAATCATCATCAACAAGGGCCGTAGCGACGGCTTGTCGCCGGGCCAGGCAATCCTGGATGCTCATGGTCTGATGGGGCAGGTGGTGCAGAGTAGTCAGATCACCTCTCGCGTTCTGCTGGTTTCTGACAGCAGCCACGCGGTGCCCGTGGAGGTAGTGCGCAACGGCCTGCGCGCAATCCTGCTGGGCACCGGTGATACCGATACCCTGGATCTCGTTCATGTGCCGGACACGGCCGATATCCGTGAGGGCGATCTGCTGGTCAGTTCCGGGCTTGGCGGACGTTTTCCGAGGGGGTACCCGGTTGCGGAAGTCAGCCGTATTTCCAAGGAACCGGGCGAACCGTTTGTTTCCATCGAAGCGTCGCCCAAGGCGCAGCTGAACCAGAGCCGTCTTGTACTGGTGGTATTCCCGCCGGAGAACGCCTCTCCGATCGAAGTCGAGGTGGTCGAGGGTGAGACTGCCGCTAACGCCGAGAATGACGGCAACCAGGGAGGGGAGGACTGATGTTATCCGTAATCAGCTATCCGGTTTTCGCGCTCTCCGTGGTTGTTGCACTGGTGTTCAGTATTTCCCTGTTTCCTGTGGGTTGGTTCGAGTTCCGCCCGGAGTGGCTGGGGCTGGTGGTGTTCTATTGGACATTCCGGGCTCCGGCCCAGTTCGGAATCCTCCTGGCCTGGTGTCTGGGCTTGTTGCTGGATGTGCTCGAAGCCACTCCCCTTGGCGTCAATGCCATGGCCATGGCGCTGATCGCCTTTCTGGTGCTTACCATCCATCAACGTCTGCGCATGTATCCGATGCCCCAGCAGTGCCTGATGGTGTTCCTGTTGCTGGGCATCAATCAGATGCTGGTGCATTTCGTGAAGCAGCTGCTGGGGGCCGATGACGCCGGGTTCAGCTACCTTTGGCCGGCCCTGACCAGTGCCCTGGTGTGGCCGGTATTCTGTATCCTGCTGGACAACATTAACCGCAAACTGGGTTAGCCATGCCATCCATCATTCTTGCTTCGGCTTCGCCGCGCCGGGCGGAGCTGTTGCAGCAAATCGGCCTGAAATTTTCGGTTCGTCCGGCGGACATCGACGAAACAGCGGAAGTCGATGAAACGCCGCAACATTATGTGGAACGTTTAGCCCGGGAGAAGGCGCTGGCTGTGGCCGAATCCGCGCCGCAATGCCTGGTTCTGGGGTCGGACACTTCAGTGGTGCTCGATGGAAGAATCCTTGGTAAGCCCACAGACGCGGCGGAAGCCCGGGAAACCCTGGCCCGCCTCTCCGGCGCCACGCATCAGGTGATGACTGCCGTTGCGCTGGCCAACGATGGGCAATGCCAATCCGTTCTGGTCACAACGGAAGTCTGTTTCCGGGATCTCTCCTCCGAAGAGATTGATGCTTACGTGGCCAGCGGCGAACCCATGGACAAGGCCGGAAGTTATGGAATTCAGGGCCTTGGTGGTATTTTTGTTAATGAGCTCCGGGGTAGCTACAGTGCCGTGGTTGGCCTGCCGCTGCAGGAAACCGCCGCGTTGTTGGCTGGTGCCGGTTACCCGGTCTGGAAAAACTGGCCGCGCAGTCTGGAGAGCCAAACATTATGAGTGAAGAGATTCTTATCAACGTCACCCCGGTGGAAACGCGGGTGGCCCTGGTTGAAAACGGCATGCTGCAGGAGGCCTACATAGAGCGCACCAGCAGGAAAGGCATTGTCGGGAACATCTACAAGGGCAAAGTGGTGCGGGTTTTACCGGGCATGGAAGCCGCGTTCGTCGATATTGGTCTGGAACGGGCTGCATTTATCCATGCCTCCGATGTGGTTCCGAGTCAGTCCAATGGCGATGAGCCTGCCGACACCCCCAAGACCGTCCCGGATATCCGCAGCCTGCTCCGGGAGGGCCAGTCCCTGGTGGTTCAGGTTACCAAGGACCCGATTGGTACCAAGGGCGCCCGTCTGACCACCCAGCTTTCAATCCCTTCAAGGTATCTGGTGTTCATGCCCGGCGTCAGTCACGTTGGCATTTCGCAGCGCATTGAGGATGATGCCGAGCGAGCGCGCCTGAAAACCCTCGTCGAGGAGGCGGCAGCGGCAGATCAGGACGTTCAGGGTGGTTATATCATCCGGACGGCTGCAGAAGCGGCCTCGCCTGAGGACCTGATTGGCGATATGGCCTATCTGCACCGGTTGAGCCAGTCCATACACGAGCGAATTGCCCGGGTTCAGGCCCCGGCCGTTGTATACCAGGATCTGCCGCTGTTTATTCGCACCATCCGTGACCTGATCCGACCGCAGACTGAAAAGGTTCGCATCGACAGCCGCGAGAGCCACCAGAGGGTGATGGAGTTTGTCGAAGAGTTCGTTACGGAATTTGCCGACAAGGTAGAGTACTACCCGGGCGAGCGGCCCATCTTTGATCTCTACTCGGTGGAAGACGAAATCCAGAAAGCCCTGAGCCGAAAGGTCCAGCTCAAGTCCGGCGGTTATGTGATCATCGACCAGACCGAGGCCATGACCACCATCGATATCAACACCGGCGCGTTCGTGGGGCACCGTAACCTGGAAGAGACCATCTTCAAGACCAATCTGGAAGCAGCCCGGGCGATCAGCCGCCAGCTGCGGCTGCGGAACCTGGGCGGTATCATCATCATCGATTTCATCGACATGGAAGATCCCGAGCATCAGCGCCAGGTGCACCGGATGCTGGAAAAGATGTTGGAACGGGATCACGCCAAGACCAAGATTACCGGGGTGTCCGAGCTGGGCCTGGTGGAAATGACCCGCAAGCGCACCACCGAGAGCCTGGGCCAGGTGCTTTGCGAACCCTGTCCGATCTGTGACGGACGCGGTTTCCTGAAGACCACCGAAACCGTGTGTTATGAAGTTTTCCGGGAAATTCTCCGGGTCAATCGTGCCTACGATGCCGAAAGCTATCTGGTGATGGCCTCCCAGAGCGTGGTGGACCGCCTGCTGGATGAGGAGTCTGACAACGTCGCCGATCTGGAGACTTTCATCAGCAAGACCATTCGGTTCCAGGTGGAGCCGTTCTACAGCCAGGAGCAGTATGATGTGGTTCTGCTCTGAACCCGGGAAACCGCGCCGGTTACCGGGTTAAGGGGCCTGGATGTCCTCCGCTGATCACGAACCGCCGCTTCCGGAGAACCTGCCCGAGAGCCCTCCAGTGCGGCTATTGGCGCGGCTGGCCAGTCTGATCTGGTGGATGCTGTTGGCTCTGCTTGTGCTCCTGGCACTGTACGCCGGGCTTGGGCGCCAGCTAACCCAGAATGTGGACAGCTTTCGCGATGATCTGGCACAGGAGTTGTCCAATCGACTGGGCCATGATGTCAGCATCGGCGGTCTTTACTCCCAGTGGTACTGGCTGGATCCTGCATTCACCGCTCGGGACATTCAGATCAGTCACCCTGATACCGGCGTCGTTGTAGCGAATCTCCAGCATCTGAACATCCGTTTTGATGCGCTCGCCTCGCTGACCCGCCTGAGGATCGTCTTTGAGGACTTCCAGGCAGACGGTCTTGAGCTGACCGTCAACCAGGAACGGGGTGGTGACGTCGCTGTGAGGGGGGCGGACATACCGGAACCAGTGAGCAACCAGTTGCAGGAGTGGCTGGAGCTTGCCGGCAACTGGCTGTCCGATCCCTATGTGAAGATTACCCGTGTCAATCTGGGCATCCGCGATAATCAGGGCAATCCTCGGCACCTGGACATTCCCCAACTGGACCTTGATTATCGCCGTGGCTTGTTCCATGCCTCTGGCCGCGCCATGCAGTCCGGAACCACCCAGCAGCTGGCCAGTTTTGCCCTGGTAGGCAGGCACTTTTTTCGGGGGGATTTTACCGGTCAGCTGTACATTGATGTGGATTCCGGTCGGCTGTTCGATGGGCTGATCGACGAATACCAGTGGCGGACGCTCCGGGTGGAAGGGTTCGATCTTGGTGGCGAGGCCTGGCTCACGTTCCGCAACGGCCTGCTGCAACAGGTGACCGGAACCGTTCGAACACCCTACCTGCAACTGGGTGTCGGGTACGAATCCCTGGCGCCCCTGGAGGATATCCAGGCCAGATTCGGCTGGCGTCGCCACGATAGCGTGATGACCGATGAAACCCTGGTCGAAACCGGCGCCTTCGCACTCGGGGAGTGGCACCTGAAGCAGCTCCAGTGGACCTGGGATGGTGACGTGGTTTCCCCCTTCAGCCTGAGGCTGGCGCCGTCGGATGGCGGCATGTCCGTGATCGCCGATGCCCTGCCACTCGCGCCCACCCGCCGCCTTGCGGCCAGGCTTCCGATACTCCCGGAGCGCGCGCTCCGTGCTCTGGGAAACTATCGCCCGGGCGGTTTCCTTGATCAACTGAAAATCTTCTTCCCCGATGGCGCACCGGAGGATTTCGAGCTCTCGGCACGTTTGCGCGAGGTCAGCGTGAGGGCCCACGGCGGCGCACCCGGCATCACCTCCGCCAACGGTGAGATCTTTCTCGACAGGCAAAAGGGCTATGTCCGGATTGCGGCGGGGCAGTCTCCTGTCTCTCTCGAGTTTCCCCAGCTTTTCGGTGGCGCCTGGTCCTTCCCGGAAATTGAGGGGGACGTGGCCTGGCAGCTGGATGGTGCCATTACCCGGGTCTTTTCAGACGGCGTTCGAATGCGTTATGGCGAAGCCACAGAACTCGACGGTGCTTTTGACCTGAGGATGGATCGCGAAGGCGAGGACAACCTTGGTCTCAAGGTTTCGGTGAAAAACGGCAATGCCGGGATGCTGGCAGACTTTGTTCCGGTCAAAGCGGTCAATCAGGGACTGTATGACTGGCTTACCACGGCGATCCTTGAGGCCGATATCACCTCGGGAACCTTCTTCGGCCATGGCCAGATAGGCTCGGATGCTCCGAAAGGGTCCTTTGTGACGTCCATGATCTATGAGTTTGACCAGGCGTCCGTTCGTTACGATGACGCCTGGCCAGTAGTCACAGGCGCCCGGGGCAATGTCAGGGTTCATAATGGTGATACCTTGGTCCGTCTGGAGGAAGGGCGAACCGGAGGCTTGGATCTGGCTTCCGGAACAGTCCGGGTTATTCCCTCTGATCAAGGTACCCGAATAAGGGTGGATGCCTCGGCTCGGGTGCCGGGCGAGTCGGTTAGTTACTGGATGGAAAACAGTCCGTTGGGTGATATGGCAGGGACGGAGGCTCAAAAGCTTCAGTACCGCGGTCAGTATCAGCTGGATCTGGGCATTGATCTGCCGCTGGGCTCGGACCAGGTGCCCGTGGTTGAAGCGAGTATTGACGTCGAGGAGGGCGCGGTGTCCTATCCGGCCGCCGGGCTGGAATGGCAATCGGTTCGTGGCGCGCTGACCTATCACAGTGAAGATGGATTCTCGGGTGGCCCCCTGGCTGCAGAGTTTTTCGGCGAGCCGGTAACCATCGCCTTCAGCAAGGCCCGCGCCGGCAATGCACTCAGCATTCGCCAGTCCGGCTCTCTCCGGGTACCGGAAGTGTTCGCCAAAGCCGGGCTGTCAACGGACTCCGGGTTTGGTCTGCAGGGTAAAGTTGCCTACAGCGCCGAACTGGATGTAGGAGCCCAGTCAACATCCGGAATTCGCGTTCGCTCCAGTCTAGAGGGACTGTCAGTGGACTGGCCGGAGCCGCTGTCAAAAACAGCGAGTGAGGCCGCACCGCTGCGGGCCACGATCAATCCATCCGCTTCCGGCGGTCTCGGCATTACCGGTGATTGGGAAAACCGGGCTACGTTCGATCTGTTGTGGAAAGAAACCGGGTTTGATCTGCGCCTGGGGCGGCTCTATCTTGGCCCAGAGGTCCTGAGCGATATCGAGATCAATGCGCTCGACCTTGATGACCGCTGGGTGGTCAACACCAGTTCCCGACGCGCCGAAGGCCGGTTGGTGATTCCGACGAGCGGCGAGACAGTGAAGGCTGATTTTCAGGTGCTACGGCTCGTCCGTAGCGAGACCCCCCGTGAGGAGTCCGAAGAATTATTAACGCTGGAAGAACAGCTGGAAGCCTTCCGGGCGCTGGATATGGGCAGTTGGCCAGATATCGATGTGTCGATCGCTGAACTTCGGCTGAATGAAGAATCCCTGGGGCAGTGGGCCTTCCGGCTTCGCCCTGAGCCTTTCCGGCTACAGGTGAACGACATCGAGGGTCGCCTCAACTCCCTGACCCTGCTGGGAGATATGACCTGGAGCATCGTCGGAGACCGTGAAACCAGCCGGTTCAAAGGCTCGATAACCGGTGGTGCCCTGTCGGACCTGAATGAATTGTTGAATGCCGAAATGCCGGTTACCAACGAGGGCACGAACATCGAGCTGGACCTGGACTGGCCCGGCCGCCCGGATGAGTTCTCCATACCCGAACTCAGCGGTTCCGTAAGCCTGCGACTGGATGAGGGGGTCATCCTTGAACGAAACAACACAGCTCAACTGTTCCGTGTCTTCAATCTGCTGAACTCCGACACACTCTGGCGCCGGCTGAAGCTCGACTTCTCTGATCTGTATGAGCGGGGCGTGGCCTTTGACGCGATCTCGGGGAAGGCGCAAATTATCAACGGATTGCTGACCATGGATCCGGAACTTCAGATTGTGGGCCCATCGGGCGCTTTCAAGCTCAGTGGTACCACCAATATGGCCAGCGAAGATCTGGATATGCGACTTGTGGTTGTGTTACCTCTGACCCAGAACTTACCCCTGGCCGCTTTGCTTATGGGGGCAGGAGCGCCGATTGGCGGCGCTCTGTTTGTACTGGACAAGATTCTGGGCGATCCTCTGAGCAGGCTGACCAGCGCAACCTACAGTGTGACCGGTACATGGGATGAGCCGGAGGTGGATCTGCAGCGGGTCTTCGATACCGGTGAATGAGTTTTCTGTTCGGCAATAGCGGAGGCAGTTATGAGCAAGCGTGTTTCCAACCGGGTTGCGGCCATACAGATGGTCAGCGGCCATGATATCGAGGCCAACCTGGCTGAAGCGCAAAAGCTGTTGAAGGAGGCCGCCGCAGAGGGGGCTTCTGTCGCGGTGCTGCCAGAGAATTTTGCAGTTCTGGCCACGTCTCAGATGATCGATTGTGGCCGTCAGGAAGCCGGCCCTGAGCCCGTAATCAGAGCATTTCTGGCGGAGCAGGCCCGAAAGCTCGGAATCTGGATCGTGGGCGGATCAATGCCTGTGGCCAAGCGACCGGATGGTTCTGAGATCGAAGATCGGGTTCGGGCGACCTGCCTGGTGTTTGACGATCAGGGCCGGGAAGTTGCCCGCTACGACAAGATCCACCTGTTCGACGCCATGGTCGAAGACGCCCATGGCCAGTATCGGGAATCCGACACCTTCGAGCCCGGCGAGCAGGTGGTGACCGTGGACACGCCCGCCGGGAAGCTGGGGCTGGCGATCTGTTACGACCTGCGCTTCCCGGAGCTGTTCCGGCTGTTGCGTGAGCAGAATGTGGACTGGATTTGCCTGCCGAGCGCTTTTACCTGGCAGACGGGTGATGCTCACTGGTATCCGTTGATCCGGGCGCGGGCTATCGAAAACCAGGTATGGGTAGTGGCGCCGGGCCAGGGTGGTCAGAACAGCGAGCGCCGGCGCACCTATGGCCACAGCCTGATCTGTGATCCCTGGGGGCGGGTGGTGACGGAAATGGGTGAAGGCCCGGGACTGGTTGCCGCCGAGCTGGACCTGGATCAGGTGGCCAACCTGCGCACCCGGATGCCAGTGTGGGAGCACCGTCGGCTCAAAGGCTGAAAGCAGGGCAGATGAACCGTCATCTGCCCCTGACTTCACAGGTTCACATCGCCTCAGCGTCGTCGATGCATTCCCGAAGGTACCGGAAGAGTTTTCGGGCCTGGCCGGTGTTCTTTTGCTTCTCTACATCCTTGCGGGCGTTGCGGGCAAGGTTGCGCAGATGCTGCATGTCGGCGCTGGGGCAATAGCTGAAGAATTCCCCAACAACCGAGTCCCCTTCCGAGATCATTCGATCCCGCCAGCGCTCCGCCAGGTGATGCCGGCGGGTGTGCTCTTCGCTACCGGCGTCGAAGGCATCAATGGCTTTTGCCAGGGTCTCGGGATCATCTTCTTGGCGAATCACCTTGCCGATGTATTGCAGATGCCGCCGTTTCGCCTCGTTCTGGCGGATGCGCCGGGATTCTTCGATGGCGGCACGAAGTGTGTCGCTGATCGGCAGCGTTTCCAGCTGATCATTGCTCAGATCGAGCATCCGCTTGCCAAGATCCTGCAGGGCATGCATCTCCCGTTTCAACTGGGATTTGCTGGGACCGTCGTATTCTGGCGCGTCGTTGTCTTGGTGATCTTTCATAAATCCGACATCCGTTTAAGCATAGAAAATCGTCGCAAGGCCGAGAAACGCCATAAAACCGACCACGTCCGTAACGGTCGTGAGAATCACGCTGCCTGCCAGGGCCGGGTCGATGTTGCGGGATTTGAGAAACAGTGGCAGGACCGTGCCGACGAGGGCAGCTGCAACCAGATTGATCACCAGCGCGGCAGCGATAATGGCTCCTATCAGCAAATCCTGGAACCAGAGCATGGCGGCGCCGGCAACAACGGCGGCCCACAGCATTCCATTCAGGATGCCCGACAGGAATTCCCGGTTCAGCAACCATTTTACATTGGCACCGCTGATCTGCCCGACCGCCATGCCGCGGATGACGAGGGTGAGGGTCTGGCTGCCGGCAATGCCGCCCATGCTCGCGACGATAGGCATCAGCACCGCCAGAGCGACTACCTTGGCGATGGTTTCCTCGAATAAACCGATCACCGCCGATGCAATCAGGGCGGTGATCAGGTTGATTCCCAGCCAGACGGCGCGGCGGCGCGATGTCTTCCACACCGGCGCGAAGGTGTCCTCGTCCTCGTCCAGACCGGCCATGCTCATCAGGGAGTGGTCAGCGTCCTCCCGGATAACGTCTACCACGTCGTCGATGGTGATGCGGCCCAGAAGCCGGCCTTCCTCGTTCACCACCGGCGCCGAGATCAGATCGTAGCGTTCAAACAATGTCGCTACCTTGGTGTCGGAGAGGCTTACGGGAATCGGCTCGATGTCGGTATCCATCACTTCCCGCACGGTGGAGGCGGGGTTGGATACCAGCATCTTGGTAATCGGCAGCATGCCAATGAAATCATCCCTCCGGCTCACCACGATCAGACTGTCGGTCATGGGGGGAAGGTTGCGGTGTCGGCGAAGGTAGCGGAGTACAACGTCAATACTGATGTCCGGACGCACCGTGATGGTGTCCGTATTCATCAAGCCGCCGGCGGTGTCCTCCGGGTAGGAGAGCACTTCCTCAACCCGTTGCCGGTCCTGCTCGTCCATGGTCTCCAGGACTTCCTGGATGACCGTATCCGGCAGCTGCTGCAGCAGGTCCGCCAGGTCGTCGGATTCGAAATCCTCGATGATGTCGGCCAGTTCCTGGGCGTTCAACTGGCTCAGGAAGTAACCCCGGATATCATCGCTGAGATACTGGAGAACCTCGCCCTCCAGCTCTTTGTCTACCAGGTTCCAGAGCAGGGCACGCTGGCGGGGCGGAGAGGATTCGAGCAGATGGGCAATATCACTGGGGCTCAGGCCACCGTTCAGGATGCGGGCAACCTGTTTCAGTGCGCCACTGTCCAGGGCCTCGCTCAGTGAACGAAGGCGCTGGCGGGCCTGGCTTTTTTCCAGAATATCGGTCATGTGTCTATTTTACTCACCTTCGCCGAAATAATCGTTGATCAGTTCGGCCAGGGCCTCTATGGCCTGCTCTTCATCCGGACCATCGGCAATAAGCTCCACATCGGTCCCTTTGCTGGCGGCCAGCATCATCACCTGCATGATGTTTTTTGCGTCTACATCCCGGCCCTTGCCACTAATCCGCACACTGCTGTCGAATCTGGATGCCGTGTTAACGAGTTTGGCCGTGGCGCGCGCGTGCAAACCCAGCTTGTTGATGATGGTAATCGGGCGGCGAATCATGGTTCGATCAGATCTCTTCCCGGGTCTGAAGGTGTGGCAGTTCGGTATGGCGTACCTGCACATTGCTGTAGCGCTGCCGGAAGTAGTCGCCCAACTGCTCGCAAACATACACTGAACGGTGCTGGCCGCCGGTACAGCCAATGGAAATCGTCATATAGCTGCGGTTGCTGTCTGCGAAGGAGGGCAGCCAGGTATCCAGGAAGGCCTTCAGGTCGTCGATCATCTTCCGGCTCGCCGGTTCCTTTTCCAGAAATTCGATAACCGGCTGATCCGTGCCCACGTACTTCCGCAGACTGGTATCCCAGTAAGGGTTGGGCAAACAGCGGACATCGAAAACATAGTCGGAATCCAGCGGTACTCCGTGCTTGAAGCCAAACGACTGGAACAGCAGTGCCAGCTCCTGATCCTTCCGGCCAACAACTCTCTGCTTCACCATATCCCGAAGTTCGTACATCGACATACCGGTGGTGTTCACATACAGGTCGGAAAGCTTGGAAAGTGGTTCAAGCAGCTTCTTCTCGCTGGTAATGGCTTCCCTGAGGGAGGTCTTGTCGTCACTCAGCGGGTGTTTTCTGCGGGTGGCGTGGAAACGCTGGAGAAGTGACTGCTCGTCGGCATCAAGGAAGATAATTTCAACGGTAACCCCGGTCTCCTGGAGGCGCCGGTAAATTTCCTCGAAATTGGCGAGCTCGCCGGAAAGGTTGCGCGCATCAATGCTGACCGCCATCTTGCCGAGCCGGCCGGGCTTGGTCTGGCTCGCGGCTTCCCGGGTGAGAGGAAAAAGCAAGCCAATGGGAAGATTGTCGATGCAGTAGAACCCGAGGTCCTCCAGCACATGAAGCGCGGTACTTTTACCCGAACCGGACCTGCCACTGACGATAATCAGCTTCATGACCAAATCACCTCCACTGCAATGAAAATCAGCCGCCTGAGGCGGTCATGCGCTGGTACAGCGTGCCGGCGTCCTCACATTGCCGGAGGCGATCACAGAACGACCGCTCATTGAACTTCTCTGCCAGTTGGCTGAGCAGCTCCAGGTGTTCGCTGGTTGCCTCTTTCGGGACGATCAGGGCAAAAATCAGATCCACCGGCTGATTGTCGATGGCATCGAATTCAACGCTTTCTTCGAGCGTCATCAGCACGCCCACCACGTGATCAAGGCCCTCCAGGCGACAGTGGGGAATGGCGATCCCCTGGCCAATGCCGGTACTGCCCAGACGCTCACGGGAAATGAGGTTGTTGAAGAGCTGGGTCTCGCTGAGCGTATTGTCCTGGTGGTTTATTTGCTCGGCAATAAACTCCAGGGCCCGTTTCTTGCTGGACGCAGGTACCCTGCAGAGGGTGAGCTCCGGAACAAGAATAGTGTCTATGGTCAGGGATGTGTCGCTCATGGATCGACTGCGTTTCCGTTAAAAAAAAGGCTGCGACACGTTGTTCATGTCGCAGCTCGATTAGATGACTTGCATGAAAACAGCCAGTTAGCGAGAGCCGTTTCCGTGCATCCGGTCTACATTCTTTTCCTTGTGCTTGAGGATCTGGCGGTCCAGTTTATCGATCAGGGCATCGATGGCTGCGTACATGTCCTCGTTTTCTGCCTTTGCGTGAATCTCACCACCAACCACGTGCAACGTGGCTTCCGCAATCTGGCGCACCTTTTCCACTTCCAGGGTCACCTGGCAGTTACTGATGTGGTCGAAGTGACGCTCGAGCTTTTCGAACTTCTCTGAAACGTAATCTTTCAGTGCGGGAGTCAGTTCTACGTGATGGCCTGAAATATTGAGTTGCATAGGCGTCTCCTGTTGTCATCGTGCCGGCTCCCGGGAGCCGGTCTGGGTGCTGGCGCATTGTGCGCCGGCGAATACGGTGTTGCGCCCCGCACCGGGGTATTCAGACCAGCCGCTTGCGCTCGTTGGACGGCGGAATGTGCATGGCCTCCCGGTACTTTGCAACGGTGCGTCGCGCAACCTTGATTCCCTGTTCTCCTAGCATGGCTGCAATTTTACTGTCGCTCAACGGCTTTTTGGGCGTTTCCGCGGCAATCAGCTTCTTGATCATCGCCCGGATGGCCGTGGAGGAGCATTCGCCGCCCTCGTCAGTGCTGACGTGGCTGGAGAAGAAATATTTCAACTCGAAAATGCCCCTTGGGGTATGCATGTATTTCTGGGTGGTTACCCGTGAAATCGTCGATTCATGCATTTCTACCGCCTGGGCGATGTCTGAAAGAATCAGCGGCTTCATGGCTTCCTCGCCGTGATCCAGGAATCCCTGCTGGTGTTCGACAATACGGGTCGCCACTTTCAACAGGGTCTCATTGCGGCTTTGCAGGCTCTTGATAAACCACTTGGCCTCCTGCAACTGATCACGCAGGAAGGTGTTGTCGGCACTGCTGTCCGCACGCCTTATAAGTGAAGCATAGCTGGCATTCACCCGAATGCGCGGGGCAATTTCCGGATTCAGCTCAACACGCCAGCGGCCATTGTGCTTGCGAACGATAACGTCCGGAATGACATAGTCGGGTTCGGCGCGATCAATCACGTCGCCCGGCCGCGGGTTAAGGCCGGTGATCAGAGCCAGAACCTCTCGCAACTGGTCTTCTTTCAGACGGCTGCGCCGCAGCAACTGGGCGTAGTCACGGTTGCCCAGCAGATTGATGTAGTGGGTAATCACCAGTCGCGCCTGGGCCAGCCAGGGCGTCTCGGGTGGTAGCTGGTTGAGCTGGATCAGCAGGCATTCCTGCAGATCCCGGGCAAACACCCCTGGCGGATCAAAGTGCTGGAGGCGGTGCAAGACGGCTTCCACTTCATCCAGTTCCAGAGGGTCTTCCTCGTTCTCATCCAGCAGTCCGGCGTGGATTTCTTCCAGAGGGCTGGTGAGATAGCCGCGCTCATCCACAGCGTCCATCAGGGCATGGGCAATGGCCTGGTCCCGTTCACTCAGCGGGGTCAGATTGAGCTGCCATTCCAGGTGATCCTGAAGTGTTTCGGTGGGCGAGTTGCGGGTCTCGAAATCGTGATCGTTCTCGTCGTCGTTGCGGGCGGCCGGCGCGGGCGCGGACTGGTAGATGTCGTCCCAGGCGGTGTCTACCGGCAGGTCGTCCGGAATGTTGTCCGGAATGTCGTTTTCGGAGGACCAATCCGGGCCATTCTCTGATTCGTCCCAGTCGCTCGAAGGTTCCGGCGCTGACTCGGCCGCGGATTCTTTCTCGCTAGTCTCGCGCTCGTCGTTCTCGGCGGTTGCGTCAGCCTGATCATCGTCCTCGGATGTCTCCAGCATGGGGTTGGATTCCAGTGCCTGCTGGATTTCCTGTTGGAGGTCGAGGGTGGAGAGCTGGAGAAGCCGGATCGCCTGTTGCAGCTGGGGCGTCATGGTCAGGCTCTGACCCAGCTTTAACTGTAAGGAGGCTTTCATAACCATGGTTCAGGATCCGTCACTCATCAGCGCTTTGTGTCATAAGTCGTGAAAAATTCTATATATGCCGGTTACTTGCCGTCGTTTTATTTTACCCTAGCAAGTTCTTTGCCGAGTTTACTTGCTACAGGTCATCAAAACAATGAGCCTTTCGGTGTCACAGCCTGAATTCATCGCCCAGGTAGACTTCCTTGACTTGCTGGTTGGCCAAAATCGCATCGGCATTGCCGGAGGCGATGATGTGGCCTCCGGAGACAATGTAGGCGTTCTCGCAGATGTCCAGGGTCTCTCGCACGTTGTGATCGGTAATCAGAACGCCAATACCCTTGTCACGCAGATGCCGGATGATGTGCTTGATGTCGCTTACGGATATCGGGTCGACACCGGCGAAGGGTTCATCCAGAAGTATGAAGGCCGGTTCCATGGCCAGCGCCCGGGCAATTTCCACCCGTCGCCGTTCCCCTCCCGACAGGGCCATGCCAACGCTGTCCCGGATATGGGTTATGTGGAATTCTTCCAACAACTCCTCGAGCTTTTTCTCTCGATCCGCTTTGCCCAGCCCCCGACGGGTTTCGAGGATCGCCATGATGTTGTCGCGTACCGACAACTTGCGGAACACCGAGGCTTCCTGGGGCAGGTAACCGATGCCTTGCTGGGCGCGTCCGTGCATCGGCAGTGGCGTAATATCCCGGCTGTCGATGGTGATGCGGCCACGATCGGCAGGGACCAGACCGACGATCATGTAGAAGCAGGTGGTTTTCCCGGCGCCGTTGGGGCCAAGCAGTCCCACTATCTCCCCACTGCGAATTTCCAGGGAAACGTCGATCACCACTTTTTTCTGCTTGTAACTCTTTGCCAGGTTACTGGCTCTCAGAACTGCCATCGGTTTCCTGTCTGTCAGTGCGTCTGTCGGCGCTGCGTGGCTGAATCACCATCTCTACCCGGCCGCTGCCTTCGCCCGTGTCTGCGCCGCCTTCAGCGGTCACTACCCGGCCGGCGGTATCATAATGAATGACGTCGCCGCGGAACAGGTTGCCATTCTGCTCGATGACTGCTTCGCGTTCAAAGGTCAGCCGACTGTCGGTGGCTGACCAGGTAATGTTCAGGGCGCGTGCGTCGGTTTCTCCTTCGCCCTCTCGTGCCGGCTGCCGGTATCTGGCCGGGGTGCCGGAGGCCTCGATCCGGCTCAGCCCGACCTCGGAGCGATATAAGACTACCCGATCCGCGTTCAGCCGGGTGTTGCCCTGCTCAAGTTCTACATCCCCGGTGTAGGTGGCAATGCCCTGACCATCGTCGAGGCGTGCATTGTCTGCGGTAACCTTGATGGGGGTGTCGGAATCAAGGTCGAAAGCGGCCGCCGGGCCGATCATCGCGGCTGTCAGCAGGGCAACCAGCAGGCGCCGGTATCGGTTAGTTTCCGGTTTCATAGCGTCCTTCCACCTGGGAGTTCAGTTCCAGAATCCGCTCGTCTATCCACGCTTTCATGCCCGTGGCCCGGGTAATACCGGAAACGTCGCGTATTTCTACGGGTGCATCTGTATATACCATGCCCCGGTCGTTATCCAGGGTCAGGGTTGATGTTGTCAGGGTGGCGTCCCGTTTTCCAATCGTGCGCTGAATCCGGACATTGTCCGTCAGGTACACCAGATTCTGGTTCTGTAGCAGGCTGCCATTCTCGGCTTCAACAATCCAGGGTAGGGCGCCGTCGCCGCCATAGAGTTCGGCACGGGGAGAGTCCATGGTGGCAAGGTTGCCTTCCTCGAACTGTTCGATGCGAGGGCTGGAGAACCGGATCTTCAGGTTCCCTGATTCGTCGAAGGAAGTGTACCGACCATTTACCACGAAGCCGTCTGGCTCGGCATCGCCCCTCAGCGCCGCTGCCTCATCATCGATGACCGGCGGCTCATCGCTTTGCCAGAGCAAAAAGACGGCTGCCACCACGGTGCCAGCCAGCGCCAGGGTTCGCAGCCAGGGCCGGTCCGGGAGCCAGTTCACGCCTCGGGCTCCAGATAGGGTGCCAGTGTAGAATCAAGCTTGCCGTGGGCGGTAAGCAGCAGATCGCAGGCTTCCCGCACCGCACCTTCTCCGCCTCGAGCGTGGGTGCAGTAGTCCGCATGTTGCTGCACCAGCCAGTAACCGTTGGGTACGGTGATGCCGAGCCCGGCGAATCTTAGCGCCGGCAGATCTGGCAAATCGTCGCCCATATAGGCGATGGCTTCCGGACCAATGTCCATGGTGCTGACAAGCTCCTGCAGGGCCACTTTCTTATCTTCGCGCCCCTGCATAAGGTGAGGTATGCCAAGATCGCGCATCCGTTTCTCAGTCAGCGGCGACTGCCGGCCGGTAATAACAGCGACGGTAATGCCGGCTGCCATAAGCTGTTTCAACCCCAGGCCGTCGAGGATGTTGAATGCCTTCAGTTCATCGTCGTTGGCGCTGAAGTAAAGCTTGCCATCGCTCATAATGCCGTCGACATCGAGGGCAATCAGTCGGATTCTGGCAGCTTTTGTAAGCAAGGAGTTCGGCCATTGGTGCGTCATATCACATAGCTCCCCATAGCCCTTAGATTACGCCGGCCCGCAGCAGGTCATGCATGTTGATGGCGCCAACCAGAGCACCTGCGTCGTCCGTCACCGGCAGGGCGTTGATCTTCATTTCCTCCATGATATTGAGCGCTTCCGCCGCAAGATGATCGGCCTGGATGGTTTTGCCATTCCGGGTCATCACCTCGTTGATGGGGGTATTATGAATATCCACCGACCGATCCAGGGTCCGGCGCAGGTCGCCGTCGGTAAAAATTCCGGTGAGGGTGCCCTCCTGATTGACGACGGTGGTCATGCCAAGCCCCTTGCGGGAGATTTCAAGGAGTGCGCCACTGAGAAGTGTGCTCTCGTTGACGACCGGAATCTGGTCACCTGTGTGCATGATATCGGATACGCGGAGCAGAAGCCGGCGCCCCAAGCTGCCGCCGGGGTGCGAGAAGGCAAAATCCTCGGCACTGAAGCCGCGAGCTTCGAGCAGGGCAACTGCAAGAGCGTCGCCCATGACCAGGGTGGCCGTTGTCGAGGAGGTGGGGGCAAGGCCCAGGGGGCAGGCTTCCACCATCACGCTGACGTCCAGGTTGGCGACGGCTTCCCGGGCCAGGATGGAGCTGGCATTGCCTGTCATGCTGATCAGGGGGGCACCCATGCGTTTGATCAGCGGCAGAATGGTGACCACCTCGCTGGTGCTGCCACTGTTGGAGATCGCAATCACCACATCCTGAGGGGTGATCATGCCCATGTCGCCGTGGCTTGCCTCGCCGGGGTGCACGAAAAAAGAGGGCGTGCCGGTACTGGCCAAGGTGGCCGCAATCTTGTTGCCGATGTGGCCGGATTTTCCCATGCCGGTCACCACCACACGGCCCTTGCAGTTCATAATGACGTCGCAGGCCCGGGTGAACTGGTCGTCGATCCGGTTCTCAAGGGCATCAATGGCGTCGCGCTCGATGCGGATGGCGCGTATGGCAGAGGATCGGAAATCGTTGGGTGTCGGTTCGGTCATCGGGCTTTGGGCCTGGCTGTCGGGACATTGAAAATGTTGGGCAGAGTATACCATTTTCACCCGGCAACGATGCCCGCTTACCGAAAGTTCAGTCAAACTGATCATTGCTATCAGTACATTTTGGGCTGTTTGGATTGAGCTTGAACGCTCCTTGGCATAATGTAGCCCCTCTTTGAAAGGTAAGGACTATGAATTCGCCGGCTTACATATCGCTCAAGGATGTCGTGTTCTCCCGCTCCGGGCGCCGTATCTTCGACGGTGTCAGCCTGGACATTCCGCGCGGAAAGATTACCGCGATCATGGGGCCCAGCGGAACCGGTAAAACCACACTGTTGCGCCTCATTGGTGGTCAGCTCAAGCCGGATTCCGGCAGTATTGTGGTGGATGGTCATGAGGTCCCGAAGCTCAAGCGTAAGGCCCTCTACAGCCTCCGCGAAAAGATGGGCATGCTGTTTCAGAGCGGGGCACTGTTCACGGATCTGAGCGTGTTCGAGAACGTCGCCTTCCCGCTCCGGGTTCATACAAAACTTCCGGAAGACATGATTCGCGACATCGTCCTGATGAAGCTGGAAGCCGTTGGGTTGCGTGGTGCCCGCCAGTTGATGCCCTCGGAATTGTCCGGAGGCATGACCCGCCGCGTGGCTCTGGCCCGAAGCATTGCCCTGGATCCGGAGTTGATCATGTACGACGAGCCATTTGCGGGCCAGGACCCGATTGCCATGGGCGTTCTGGTCAAGCTGATCCGCGATCTGAACGGTTCCATGGGGCTGACCAGCGTACTGGTCTCCCACGACGTGCCCGAGTCCCTGAGCATCTGCCATTACGCCTGCATCATCTCGGACGGCAAGGTGATCGGTGAAGGTACGCCGGAAGAGTTGCGGGCGCATCCTTCAGGGCAGGTGCAGCAGTTCCTCCAGGGGCAGCCGGACGGCCCCGTGCCGTTCCATTACCCGGCGGATGGCGCCGCTCAGGACTTCGGATTGTCCGGGGGTGTCTCTTGATCGACAGAATAGCGGCCTTCGGTCGTCTCGGTCTTGATATTGTCTCCTCATTCGGCCGATCCGGTCGTTTCCTGGCGGGCGTTCTGGGCGGGGTGCCCAGGCCGGCCACCGGTTTCCCGCTCCTGCTCAAACAGCTTTACGCTGTTGGTGTGCTGTCCCTGGCCATCATTGTGGTGTCCGGACTGTTTATCGGCATGGTGCTGGGGCTGCAGGGGTACACGATCCTGAGCGATTATGGGTCTGAGGCAGCCATCGGTCAGATGATTGCATTGACTCTGGTGCGTGAACTCGGGCCTGTTGTGACTGCGCTGTTGTTTGCGGGCCGGGCGGGTTCGGCGCTGACAGCTGAGATCGGTCTGATGAAAGCCACTGAGCAACTGTCCAGCATGGAAATGATGGGCGTGGACCCGCTGCGGCGCGTCATTGCGCCCCGGCTCTGGGCCGGGTTTATCGCCATGCCGGTGCTTGCCGTGATTTTCTCGGTGGTCGGCATCTGGGGCGGGATGCTGGTGGGTGTAGACTGGCTAGGCGTGTTTGAAGGCTCCTTCTGGGGCAACATGCAGTCGTCGGTGGATTTTGTTGATGACGTCCTGAACGGCGTCATTAAAAGCGTTGTTTTCGGCTTTGTCTGCGCCTGGATCGCGGTTTATCAGGGTTATGACTGCGTGCCGACCTCGGCAGGTATCAGTTCGGCGACCACCAAAACCGTGGTGTACTCCTCGCTGGCCGTGCTGGGGCTGGATTTTGTGCTGACCGCTGTGATGTTTGGCGATTTCTGAATCATCGATTAACGAGAGAATACCGGAGCCGGAAATGGCACAGAGAACCACTGAAATCATCGTTGGGCTGTTCATGATCGCAGGCTGCGCGGCGCTGCTTTTCCTCGCATTGCAGGTGAGCGGACTGTCGCCGAAGTCGGCCGACAGCACTTACACGATCTACGCCAATTTCAACGATACCGGCGGGCTTACTCCACGAGGGCGAGTCTCCATGGCAGGGGTGACCGTGGGCACCATTGAATCCATTAGCCTGAACAAAGAGACATTTCAGGCGCGGGTGGAAATGTCGATTCACTCGGACGTCGACAATATCCCCTCCGACAGTTCCGCAGTTATACGTACATCCGGCCTGCTTGGTGAACAGTACATTGATATATCTATAGGTGCCGAGATGGACTCGCTGAAGGAAGGCGATACCTTCTATTCGACGCAGTCGGCCATGAACCTGGAGCGATTGATCAGCAACTTTGCATCGGGCCGCTGACTCGGGCCGGAAAGATTTAACAGGAGATCCTGATGTTTGCACTGAAACACCACATTCTACTTGGCCTTCTGATGGCTCTGGTTCTCGTTATGCCGGCTCACGCTGGTGACGCGGAGGATCTCCGGAACTATGTGGATGAAAACACCCAGCGGCTCGTGGAAAAGCTCAATGAAGAGCGGGGGTTGTACGAGCGAGATCCGGAAGCGTTCTACGAGAGTATGGACAAGGCGTTGACAGATTTTGTGGACTTCCGCCGTATTGCTGCGCGAGTGATGGGGCGCTACGCCCGGCAGACCACGCCCGAGCAGAGGGACGAATTTGTGGTCAAGTTCAAGCGCAGCCTGTTTGACAGCTACGCGCAGGCGCTGGTCAATGCCGAAGATTTCGAGATCCAGGTTAAAGAAGCGACCATTAACCCGCAGAGCGACGACCGCGCCTCTGTTCAGATGGAGGTTATCAGTGCGTCCGGAAACCGTTACCCGGTGACCTATTCGATGTACAGGAACTCCGAAGGCAAGTGGTTAATGGAAAACGTAATCGTTGAAGGCGTGAACATCGGTCTGGCCTTCAGGGATCGGTTCAGCCAGGAAATGGAGGAAAACCGCGGCCAGATTCAGGTGGTGATTGACGGCTGGAGCGATGCCGTTGAATCGCTGAACCTGGAGCGGGAAGTGGACAACTCATGACGGCAGGTGTGCCTCGGGTTCAGCTTTCCGATGAAGCGCTGATTGTGTCTGGAGAGGTTACTCCGGACACGGTGGTAAGCCTGCGGAACGAAGGCGAGAAACTGATCCGCTCGGTATCCGGGGATCTGGTTATCGACCTCGATGGACTGGTCACCGCCCACAGTGTGGTGCTCTCTATGCTGCTCTGCTGGCAGCGCCTGGCGCATCAAGCCGGTATTAGCCTGTCATTCCGGGGTGTCAGTAGTCGACTGGCCTCTCTGGCGGCCCTGAGCAACCTGGATGACCAGCTTACGGGTTTTCGCCCGGAAACGTCCCAGGCACCCCACTGAATTTTCCGGTCTCGGGCCCTCTGTTTACAAGACGGTAAAGCTGACCCGAGCGCCGGAATTGGTTACAATCTCGCCCCTGATTTCAAAACACCCGAGGATTTTCTATGGATGCCACCCAAGTCACCGAGCTGGTCAAGGAAGCATTGCCCGGCTGCGAAGTTCAGGTACAGGTTGATGGTACCCATTATCTGGTCGTTGTGGTGGGTGATGTCTTCGAAGGCCTGCCGACTATCAAGCGCCAGCAGCTGATCAACAAGGCGCTGTTCCAGCAGATCATGGATGGTTCGATTCACGCACTTCATCCGAAAGCCTTTACTCCGGCCGAATGGGCCGAGCGCCAGGGCTGAGCGGCCCGGACAAAACAGGATAATTATTGTGGATAAACTTCTGATCAGGGGCCGAAAGCCTCTTGATGGTGAGATCCGGATTTCCGGTGCAAAGAACGCCGCACTGCCCATACTGGCAGCAACCCTGCTGGCGGACGAGCCGGTGACCGTCGGCAACCTGCCGCACCTGCACGACGTGACCACCATGATCGAGCTTCTCGGTCGTATGGGCGTTGAAGTGATCATTGATGAGAAAATGAGCGTGGAAATTCACGCCAACACCATCAAACACTTCCATGCGCCGTACGAGCTGGTGAAAACCATGCGCGCCTCCATCCTGGTGCTGGGCCCCCTTGTTGCCCACTTCGGCGAGGCAGAAGTATCCCTGCCCGGCGGCTGTGCCATCGGTAGCCGTCCGGTAAACCTGCACATCCACGGCCTTGAAATGATGGGCGCAGAGATCAAGGTCGAGAATGGCTACATCAAGGCCAAGACCAACGGTCGTCTGAAGGGCGCCCATATTTTCCTGGATACCGTCACGGTAACCGGCACCGAGAACCTGATGATGGCCGCGGCCCTGGCAGACGGAAAAACCATCCTGGAAAACGCGGCCCGCGAGCCGGAGGTTGTCGACCTTGCCGAGTGTCTGATTGCCATGGGCGCAGACATCAAAGGTCACGGTACTGCCACCATTGAAATCAACGGTGTCGAGCGTTTGCACGGTTGTCATTACAACGTTCTGCCAGACCGGGTTGAAACCGGTACCTACCTGGTGGCTGCCGCCGCAACCGGCGGTCGTGTGAAGTTGAAGGATACCCGGGAAGACCTGCTGGAAGCAGTGGTGCTCAAGCTGGAAGAGGCCGGCGCCCACATCAACACTGGTCCGGACTGGATCGAGCTGGACATGAAAGGCAATCGCCCGAAAGCGGTGAGCCTGCGTACAGCGCCTTATCCGGCCTTTCCCACGGACATGCAGGCTCAGTTTGCTGCAATGAACGCGGTGGCCGAAGGTACCGGCACCATTGTGGAAACCGTATTCGAAAACCGGTTCATGCACCTGCAGGAGCTGATCCGGATGGGCGCGGACATCACGCTGGAAGGCAACGCGGCCATCATCAAGGGCGTGGATCACCTTACCGGCGCGCCGGTCATGGCGACGGATCTGAGGGCCTCGGCCAGCCTGGTTATCGCTGGGCTGATGGCTGACGGCGATACCATTGTTGACCGCATTTACCACATCGACCGCGGTTACGAGTGTATCGAAGAGAAACTGCAATTGCTGGGCGCCACCATTCGCCGTTTGCCAGCGTAAAAGCTATCCATCCAGACAATACGGGAAACCGGAAGAATCCATGACAGATTCCATCACCATCGCCTTGTCGAAGGGACGAATCCTGGAAGAAACCCTGCCTCTTCTCGCAGAGGCAGGCATCGAGCTGATCGACGACGTCAAAAAGTCCCGCAAACTGGTGTTCCCGACAACGGACCCGAATGTCCGGGTGTTGATCATCCGCGCCACGGATGTGCCGACCTATGTTCAGTACGGCGGTGCGGATCTTGGCGTGACTGGCAAGGACGTGCTGATGGAGCACGGTGGGGAAGGGCTGTATGAGCCTCTGGATCTGAATATTTCCCGTTGCCGCCTGATGACCGCCGGTCCGAAAAATCAGACTCCGCCATCCGGTCGTATCAAGGTGGCCACGAAATTCGTCAATCTGGCCCGCCGATATTATTCGGCCCAGGGTCGCCAGGCAGACATCATCAAGCTGTATGGCGCCATGGAGCTGGCTCCGATTCTTGGTCTGGCCGACGAGATCGTCGATATTGTGGATACCGGCAACACGCTGAAGGCGAATGGCCTCGAAGCCCGTGAGCTGATTGAGCATATCAGCAGCCGTCTGGTGGTTAATCGCGCGTCCATGAAGATGAAACACGAGCGTATTAACCCCATAATCGAGAAGATGTCCGCAGCCGTGGATAAACGCCGGGCTTAGTGCCAGAGCCGGGCAGAGTCAGTTAGTCGTTAATCCCAGACAGGATTTGAGTTATGACCGCCAAGATCACCCGATTGAACGCTTCCCAAAGTGACTTTAACGATGCGTTGGCCAAACTGCTGGCCTGGGACGACAGCGTTGATCATCAGGTGAACGAGTCGGTGCGTCATATCTTGCATGAGGTGAAAACCCGTGGCGACCAGGCGGTTCTGGAATTTACCGAAAAGTTCGATCGCCTGAAGATTGGGTCCGTTGCCGAGCTGGAAATGAGTCAGGACCGTTTGCAGCAGGCACTCGAAGCGATTCCGCAGGATCAGCGCGGGGCACTGGAAAAAGCCGCTGAGCGCATCCGTGATTATCACGAGCGCCAGAACCAGAAGTCCTGGCAGTATGAAGACGAGGACGGAACCGTGCTCGGCCAGAAGGTAACGCCGCTGGATCGGGCGGGCCTGTACGTGCCCGGTGGCAAAGCCGCCTATCCGTCCTCGGTGCTGATGAATGCTATTCCTGCCAAGGTTGCTGGCGTCAGTGAAGTGGTGATGGTTGTTCCGACACCGGATGGCGTGGTGAATGACATGGTCCTGGCTTCCGCAGCGATTGCCGGTGTTGACCGCGTGTTTACCGTTGGTGGCGCCCAGGCCGTCGGCGCGCTGGCCTATGGCACGGAAACGATCCCGGCAGTGGATAAAATCGTCGGCCCCGGCAACATTTTCGTCGCCACCGCCAAGCGCGAAGTTTTTGGCGTCGTCGGCATCGACATGATTGCCGGCCCCTCGGAAATCCTTGTGATCAGCGACGGCAAAACCGATCCCGACTGGATTGCCATGGACTTGTTCTCCCAGGCAGAACACGACGAACAGGCTCAGTCCATCCTGATCAGCCCGGATGCGGAATTTCTGGATGCCGTCGAAGCCAGCATCAACAAACTGCTGCCAACCATGGACCGTGCTGACATCATTCGCACCTCCATGACGGACCGCGCCGCGCTGATCCAGGTCGCCGACCTGAAACAAGCCGCCGAAGTGTCCAACCGGATCGCCCCGGAGCACCTGGAGCTGTCGGTTGAAGACCCCGAAGCCATGCTGGAAGACATCCGTCACGCCGGCGCTATCTTCATGGGCCGTTACACCGCAGAAGCCCTGGGCGACTACTGCGCCGGGCCGAACCACGTGCTGCCTACCAGCGGCACAGCTCGGTTCTCCTCGCCCCTGGGTGTCTACGACTTCCAGAAACGGTCCTCCATTATCGGCTTCAGCGCTGCCGGTGCAGATCGTATGGGGCGTGTGGCCTCGGTTCTGGCCCGTGGCGAGGGCTTAACCGCTCACGCCCGGTCGGCGGAATACCGTATTAAGGATTAAAAGACTTCACCCCCTATGTATGCAGGGCGGCGGGCAGGTCACTCTCCGAGAATGTCGGCGGCCATGGATGGCCGACGCCAAGCGCACATGGATGTGCTCGTAGCGGTTCTCGGAGAGTGACCTGCCCGTTGCCCGTCTGCACCAAATGGAGTGCATAATCGATGAGCAAATTCTGGAGCCCCCTGGTAAACGACCTGGTTCCATATGTCCCAGGCGAGCAGCCAAAAATGGCCAACCTGGTGAAGCTGAACACCAACGAAAACCCTTTCGGCCCCTCACCAAAAGTCATCGAAGCCATCCAGGCCGAACTGAACGACAGCCTGCGCCTCTATCCGGATCCGGAAGGCGAAAGCCTGCGTCAGACCATTGCGGCGTACCATAAGGTAAAGCCGGAGCAGATCTTCCTGGGTAATGGCTCGGACGAAGTCCTGGCACACATCTTCTTTGGCCTGTTCCAGCACGGCGAACCGATCCTGTTCCCGGACATTACCTACAGCTTCTATCCGGTGTACTGCGGCCTCTATAACATCGAGAGTAAAAAGATCCCACTGACCGAAAATTTTGAAATCAACCCGGATGATTTCAAGCAACCCAATGGCGGTGTGATCTTCCCGAATCCCAATGCGCCAACCGGAATGTATCTTGGGTTGCAGCATGTGGAAGAAATCCTGGCTGCCAACCCGGATCGCGTTGTCGTTGTGGATGAGGCCTACATTGATTTCGGTGGCGAGACCGCCATCACTCTTGTCGACAAGTATCCGAACCTGCTGGTTTCCCAGACCCTTTCCAAGGCACGGTCTCTTGCCGGCCTGCGGGTAGGTTTCGCCGTTGGCCACCCGGACCTCATCGAGGCATTGAACCGGGTCAAGAACAGCTTCAACAGCTACCCCCTGGACCGCCTGGCCCTGGCTGGTGCAAAAGCGGCCTACGAGGATGAAGCCTGGTTCCGGAAGTGCTGTGATGGCGTGATCTCCGAGCGCGAGCGCGTAACGGCTGCCCTCGAAGATCTTGGATTCGAGGTGTTACCCTCCAAGGCAAACTTCATCTTTGCCCGTCACAAAGAGCAGCCTGGTGAGGTTTTGGCCAAAGGCCTGAGGGAGCAGGGTATTATCGTCCGGCACTTCAATAAGCCTCGAATCAGCGAATTCCTGCGCATTACCATTGGCACTGTTGAGCAGAACGATGCCTTGATCGGGGGGCTCCGGTCCCTCTAGCCTGCTTAGTTGGCGGGTAGAGCGAGGCCGATGCCCCTTCCCGGGAACCGCTACGAGCACATCCATGTGCGCTTGACCCCGGCCATCCATGGCCGGCGACATTCCCGGAAAGGGGCATCTGCCTCCCTCGTCGAACCTTCCGGAAATAGTCCTGAATGGAGTTTTTATGGCCAGTCGAAATGAGATTCTGAATAAAATCAACGAATGGCTCCAGCCCGATGATTTCCAGGATTACTGTCCCAATGGCTTACAGGTTGAAGGCAAGTCCGAAATTAAAACCGTCATCTCCGGGGTAACAGCCTCAAAAGCCCTAATCGAAGCCGCCATTGAAGCAAACGCCGATATGATCCTTGTCCACCACGGTTACTTCTGGAAAGGCGAAGATCAGCGTATTCAGGGGATGAAACGAGAACGTCTAAAGCAGCTTCTCGACAACGACATCAATCTTGTCGCCTACCACCTTCCGCTGGATGACCACCCCGAATACGGCAATAACCGTCAGCTGGCGGATATCCTCAACATCAAGAACCCGCGCCCGCTCGGCGGTTTGGTCTGGGAGGGGGAACTGGAAGAAGCGATGTCTCCCGAGAAATTCGGTCTTCACATCGCAAGGCAGCTCCACCGCGAGCCGCTCTGGGTTGGCGAGGGTCCGGCAACTATCAAGCGGGTAGGGTGGTGCACCGGTGCTGCACAGGGATTTATCAACGTGGCCCTGGATGCGGGGCTCGATGCCTATATCAGCGGTGAAATCTCCGAGCCGACGACACACACGGCCAGAGAGTGCGGCATTCATTATTATGCTGCCGGACACCACGCGACCGAACGCTACGGCGTTCAGGCTCTCGGAAAAGCGCTAGTGGAGGAGTTTGGGGTAACCCACAAATTCATTGATTGTGACAACCCGGTCTGATCGCGAATAGGTGGTCAGACGAAGGCTTGAAGCGAATTGCACAGAGTTGATGGAGTGGGGTAGTCATCCCTTTCCGAGAATGTCGGCGGCCAAGGATGGCCGACGTCAAGCGCACATGGATGTGCTCGTAGCGGTTCTCGGAAAGGGATGACTACCCCGCTCCCTCCCCGAGCTCGACAGTCCTATCGAGGCTGAATTCTCCCAAGCTTTCGCCAGAACAGAGGAGAACTCAGGCCTGCTGAGCCTTATCACCCTTCTTGAGCCCGAAGTCCTCGGCAAGCGTCCCGGAATCCTTCGGATCCGTCTTCGGCGCATAATCCCGTGGTGGCTCGGAAGCGTCCTCGCGAACCTCCTCCAGGCGCTTCTTGGAAGTCTCATGAGCCAACTCTTCCATCCAGTCCTCGTCATTGCAAAGACGATTGGCGCCCCGGGCCATGTGCTGGTTTACATCGCGATAGGCATCGTTGAAACGGCGCAGCAAATGGGCCGACTCCATGAAATGTTCATTCACCTGGGCCTGGTAGCGGGTATATTCGCTTCTCAGTTCCTCAATCTGCTGTTCCGCCCGGCGCTGCCGAAGCGTCGTTCCCTGCCCGGAACGGCCAACAAATACCCCGATGACAATGCCAACAACCAATGCGGCAATCGCTGCCAGAATCAGGTTTGTCATATGCTGTGTCGTCCTTTTACCTAGAAGTGAGCCAAGCCCCTGTCAGTCGAGTATAACGCCCCAGGCTCCATCATCCCATGATTGCGGCCTGCGCCTATCGTCGTATTGCCGCAAAGGTGGCCAACGTGGCGAAAAATCGCTAAATGCGAGACAATACGGCGCCCAAATTTACGTTCAACTTCCGGGAATACCTGATGACAGCTGCGATGTCCTCCGAAACCAGTGCGAACATGACCCCTTGGCAACGCTACCAGCAGGATCTTGAACGCCCCGATTTCCAGAAGGACTCGGCCCAGGAAGATGCCGTCAAGCGCCTTCAATCACTGTACGACAAACTGGTGGAAGCCGAAAGGGATCGCAGCAAGCCCAAGGCCAAACTTTTGCGCAAGCTCAAAAAAGGCAAGGAAGAGCCGGTCAAGGGGCTGTATTTCTGGGGCGGGGTAGGCCGCGGCAAAACCTACCTGATGGATACTTTCTACGAGTCGCTGCCCTTCGATCGCAAGATGCGGGTTCATTTCCACCGCTTCATGCAGCGGGTACACAATGAACTTAAATCTCTGAAAGGCGAAAAGAACCCGCTGGAGCTGGTCTCCAAAAAATTCGCCGATGAAACCCGGGTTATCTGCTTCGATGAGTTTTTTGTGTCAGACATTGGTGACGCCATGATCTTGGCCACCCTGATGGACGGGCTGTTCAGCCGCGGAGTTACCCTGGTTTGCACCTCCAATATCGTGCCAGACGGCCTTTACAAAGACGGGCTTCAGCGCGCGAGATTCCTGCCCGCGATCGATCTGGTCAAGAAATACACCGATGTGGTCAACGTGGATGGCGGAGTTGATTACCGACTGAGGACTCTCGAGCAGGCGGAGCTGTTCCACTCCCCCCTTGACGAGGAAGCGGACGTCAGCCTTCGGAAGAGCTTCGATGCCCTGGCGGTCGAAGCCGGTAAACACAGCAAAACCATGGAAATCAACGGCCGAAAAATCCCGGCCCAGGCCCACGCGGACGACGTGGTCTGGTTTGATTTCAAAGATGTGTGCGACGGCCCCCGAAGCCAGAATGATTACATCGAAATGGCGCGGCAGTTCCACGCCATCATCGTCAGCAATGTGCCCATCCTGGGAAAAGAAAAGGATGATCAGGCTCGCCGCTTTATCAACATGATTGACGAGTTCTACGACCGCAACGTCAAAGTCATCATCTCTGCCGCTGCACCGATCACCGAACTCTATGCTGGCGGCCGCCTTGGCTTTGAATTCGAGCGAACCGAATCCCGCCTGCTGGAAATGCAGTCCCGGGAATACCTCGAAGCGCCGCATAAACCTTAAAAAGAAAACAGCCCTGAGTAGGTCGGATTAGCGAAGCGTAGTCCGACAAAAACCTACCATACAATCAACAGAGAGATTCAGAAATGAGCACAGACAACGTCGTCATCGTCAGCGGTGTCCGCACCCCCATGGGCGGATTCCAGGGTAGCCTGGCCAGCGTCAGCGCAACCGACCTGGGTGCCATCACCATCGCCGAGGCCGTCAAGCGCGCTGGCCTTCAGCCTACGGATGTGCAGGAAGTTATCATGGGCAACGTCCTGCCCGCCGGCCTCAAGCAGGGCCCGGCACGCCAGGCCATGCGCAAGGCCGGTCTTCCGGACCACACCGGCGCCACCACCATCAACAAACTCTGCGGTTCCGGCATGAAGGCCGCTATGTTCGCCCACGACCTGATCAAAGCCGGCAGCAACGACATCATGGTTGCCGGTGGCATGGAGAGCATGTCCAACGCCCCTTACGTTTTGCAGGGCGTCCGCAGTGGTTACCGCATGGGGCCCGGACAGGCACCCCAGGATCACATGTTCCTGGATGGCCTGGAAGACGCTGAAACCGGTCGCCTGATGGGGGCGTTCGCCCAGGAAATGGCAGATAAGAAAGGCTACACCCGTGAAGAAATGGACGAGTACGCCATCACCTCCCTCACGCGGGCGAAGAAAGCCATCGAAGACGGGCTGCTTAAAGCCGAGATCATCCCGGTTACCGTCAAGAGTCGCAAAGGCGAGGTCGTTGTCGAGGATGATGAGCAGCCTCACAACGCCAATATCGAAAAAATCCCGAGCCTGCGTCCGGCCTTCGCGAAAGACGGCACCGTAACAGCCGCCAACGCCTCATCAATTTCCGACGGCGCCTCGGCGCTGCTCCTGATGCGTGAATCCGAAGCCGAAAAGCGAGGCCTCAAGCCACTGGCCCGCATCGTTGGCCACAGCACCCAATCCCAGCACCCGTCCGAGCTCACCTGCGCCCCGGTTGGCGCCATCGAAACTCTGTTCGGCAAAACCGGCTGGAGCAAAGACGACGTCGACCTCTTCGAAATCAACGAAGCCTTCGCCATGGTCGCAATGATGCCCATCCGCGAACTCGGCCTGGACCCCGAGAAAGTCAACATCCACGGCGGCGCCTGCGCTCAGGGGCACCCCGTCGGTTCCACCGGCTCCCGCCTGCTGGTAACCCTCATGTACGCCCTTCAACGCTATGGCAAAAAGAAAGGCGTTGCGGCCCTGTGCATCGGTGGTGGTGAAGCAACCGCTATGGCTATCGAGATGCTGTGACTTCTTATAGCCCTCTGCTTTTGATTTCCGGCAAGGGGCATTGGCCTTTCTGAAACACGCCGTAAATACGTCCATGTAGGCTTGACGGCAGCATCCCTGCTGCCGACAGTTTCAGAAAGGCCAATGCCCCTTCCCGCCAGCCCCACCCCGGCGGCAGTGCTTTCACCCGACTTGAAGACTTCAAGAAAGCCAGAAAAACCACCAAAACCAAAGTGGTTGCATCCAAATTTGTTGTCTATAGTGATTCTGTGCGAAGAAACCCGGCGGCAAACGGCGTTAACAGAGGGATGAGAGCAAAATCATACTTTTGACTGATCAAAGCGCCTGATGGCGTTAGCTATAGTGCCAACATCACGAGCACTGTGCATGAAGCCTCCAATACATCGTGAACACCAATAATCAGAGCAGCGACTCAGAACAACAATGGAGTAGCCTTCCAATGACAAGAAAAACACATCAATGGCAGCGTTGGACCAAATTACCGCTGGCCGTGGCCGTTGCAGCCGGTATGTCTGGCAACGCAGCAGCTTTATCGTTTTACATGGGAGATGTGGAAGCCCAGTTCAACACCACGCTTTCTGCGGGTGCAGGTTGGCGAGTTGAGGATCGGGACAAGCGTCTGATCGCCCAGGGTAACCTTGGCCCTGAGTACACGCCGGGCGGAGCACTGGAAAACATTGGTGCGTCCACAAACAACTACGATGACGGTAACCTCAACTTCGAGAGCGGAGATACCTACTCCAAGATCGTCAAGGGTAACAGCGAACTCTACCTGAATTATTACGTCGACAATCCTTACCTCACCCGAGTGGGCGGCCTTTTGCGTGGCCGTTACTGGTACGATTTTGAACTGAAGGATGAGAGTAGGGCGGTAGACTACGTTGGCCAACAGCGTGAGCTGAACCCGGAAGCCAAGGACAATGCCTCTGGCGGTGAAATTCTCGATGCCTATGTCTTCTCTGATTGGTATTTTGGCAACGTTCCTGTGAGCCTGCGCTACGGCAAACAGGTAGTGAGCTGGGGCGAAAGCACCTTTATCCAGGGTGGTATTAACGTCATCAACCCTGTTGACGTCCCCGCGTTCCGCGCACCTGGTTCCGAGCTGAAAGACGCTCTGTTGCCCGTTGAAATGTTCTACATGTCTGCAGGTGTTACCGAGAATGTGACGGTAGAAACCTTTGTTCAGGCAGATTGGGAACCCATTCGTCCCGACGATTGCGGCACCTTCTTCTCTACCAACGATTTCGCGCCTGATGGCTGTGGCCCGGTACTTCTCGCTGGCCAGTTGCCGGACTCCCAGGCGCTTGCCCAGGGTCTGGTATCCGATCGTGTAGGCGATCGCGAGGCTGATTCCAAAGACCAGTTTGGTGTTGCTCTGCGCTGGTATGTGCCGCAGTTGAACGATTCGGAACTGGGCTTCTACTACATCAAGTACAACAGCCGTCTGCCGTACGTCAGCGGTATCGTGCGGGATCCGGCCAATGGTCAGAACCTGCCCCTGTACTTCATTGAGTACCCGGAAAATATCAACCTGTACGGCGTGAGCATCAACACCACTACCCCGGGTGGCTGGTCGTTGGGTGCAGAATACTCCTACCGTGACAAGATGCCGCTGCAGTGGAACGCCTTCGAGCTTCTGTACGGTGGCAACGAGGTTATCAACCCCGAAACTGGCGAACCAGCAAGTCAGTTGCAGGTTATCCGCGAAGCAGAAGCCGGTGGTGCGTCTCTCAACGGTGAAGCCGTAAGAGGTTGGGATGAGTATGGTGTGTCCCAGGCGCAGTTTACGCTGATCAAGTTCTTCGACCAGGTGATGGGCGCAAGCCGTCTCTCTCTCATTACCGAGTTTGGTGCAACTTACGTTCATGACCTTCCGGACTACGATACTGCCCGTTACGGCAGGTCCGGCACCTTCGGTATTGGCCAGTTGCCTGGCGGCGCCTGTGATGGCAGTGGCGCAACCGGAGCGGCTTTGAACATCAATACCAACTACTGTAACAACGAAGGCTTCACAACTGACTTCTCGTGGGGTTACCGTACGCGTCTGGTCTGGAGCTACCCGAACGCATTGGCTGGTGTAAACCTGTCGCCGCAGCTGGCCTGGAGCCATGATGTGCAGGGTTACAGCCCGCAGCCGGGTGGTGCTTTCAATGAGGGCAGCAAAGCGATTGGCCTTTCTCTGGAAGCGGTATATCAGAACTCGATTACCGGTGAGATCGGTTACACAAACTTTTTCGGCGGCAAGCCGTATAACGAGTTGACTGACCGCGATTTCGTGAGTGCTAGCGTTTCATACTCATTCTGAACCCGGAAAGAATTCGTTGAACGAGGGAATTTAAATGAAACTGAACAAGAAACTACTGGCCACAGGCGTACTGGCAGCAAGCATGTTTGCTGGCCAGGCCTGGGGTGCGGTTTCTGCTGAAGAAGCGGCCAAGCTGGGTAACTCGCTGACACCGATGGGTGCAGAAAAATCCGGTAATGGCGGTGCGATTCCCGCCTGGACTGGAGGCCTTACAACTCCACCGGCCGGTTACAAGAATGACGGAATCTATGTGAATCCGTTCCCGAATGAGCAGCCGAAGTTCACCATCGATCAGAGCAATGTCGAGCAGTACAAGGACAACCTGTCCCCGGGTCAGGTCGCGATGATTGAGCGTTACGACGACTACTTCATGCCGGTGTACGAAACCCATCGTACCGCTGCTTACCCGCAGGAGGTAATGGAGCAGACTGTCGAGAACGCGACAGAGGTGGAGCTCATTAAAGACGGTAATGGTCTGGGCAACTATCAGTCCGCCACACCGTTCCCGATTCCCCAGAACGGTCTGGAAGCGATCTGGAACCATATTACCCGCTACCGGGGTGGTTCTGTTCAGCGTAACGTTGGCCAGGTAACCCCGACAGAAGGTGGTGACTTCTCGGTGGTCAAATTCCAGGACGAGCTGACCTGGCGGACCTACCTGGCAGACTACGAGCCAGGCATGGATCCGAACGTACTGTTCTACTTCAAGCAGGCCATCACCGCGCCGGCGCGTCTGGCGGGTAACGTTCTGCTGGTACACGAAACCATTGACCAGGTTGCAGAGCCTCGCCGTGCCTGGGTATACAACGCCGGTCAGCGCCGTGTTCGTCGTGCACCCCAGGTAGCCTATGACGGACCGGGTACCGCAGCTGACGGTATGCGTACGTCTGACAACTTCGACATGTTCAACGGTGCTCCGGATCGTTACAACTGGGAGTTGATCGGCAAAAAGGAAATGTACATTCCGTACAACTCCTACAAGCTGGTTGATCCGAGTCTGACGTATGACCAGATCATCAAGGCTGGCCACATCAATCAGGAATACACCCGCTACGAGCTGCACCGCGTGTGGCACGTGAGGGCAACCCTGAAGGATGGCGCCCGTCACATTTACGCCCAGCGTGACTTCTACATTGACGAAGACTCCTGGCAGGCATCCGTTATTGATCATTACGACGGTCGTGGCGAGCTCTGGCGCGTTGCCGAAGCCCACAACATGCAGTTCTATGATCAGAACGTGCCCTGGTACGCCATCGAGACTCTGTACGACCTGCTCTCTGGCCGCTACCTTGCACTGGGCCTGACCAACGAAGAAGAGAATCCGTACGAGTTTGGCGTTGAGCGTCGCTCCAGGGATTACACGCCGGCCGCACTGCGCCGCGCAGGTACCCGGTAACGGATCATCTGAAGATCTGAAAAACGGCGGGCCCATGGCCCGCCGTTTTTTTTACACCTGAGAAAATCCTTTCACGTCAAAATTTTGCAGCCTACCCCTCAATTGGTTTAACCTTTCTATCATACTAAAGGCGTACCCGATGCCGGTCGCCACTCAAAAGTCAGTGCAAGATCCACTTTTCCGGCGGTGCGAGGCAGTTCAGGCCGGAGTTAAATGGGGCAGTGCGTGAAACCATTCAATGATGGCTGTGCAGCCAACGATGAATTTCAGTCGGCGAATAGTGGTCTACAGCGAGGTGAACTGGTCAGAGACCTGCTCAGACAGCGGGTTCAGCTTCCGCCGATTCCGTCTGATTCACTGGCCCGGCCCAGGCTTGATGGCAAGATCTCAGAAGCGCTGAATCCCAGAAGTGTTCTGTTTATAGAGGCGCCCTGTGGCTACGGAAAATCCCATGCCGTGGTGAATGCGCTTCGCAGTGCAGAAATGACTGCTGAACAGGTTCGATGGGTTGCCCTTAACTCTCAGGACAATGCGCCCTCCCGTTTTCTGACCTTGCTCGCCACCGCCCTCGATCTCCCCGAAACGCCGGAGCAGGGCTTGCAGAGTGGCGCGACCTTCTCGGATATCCTGTCAATGATGCAGGTGGCGCTGGCCCGCAAGGGTTCAGATCAGCCAAGAGTGCTGGTGCTGGACAACCTCCAGAATCTCAGCAACCCCGCCGTCGTGGACCTGCTTCAGCAATTGGTTATCGATTTTCCGGCAGGCTCCTCCATCGTGCTGATTTCGCGCAAGGCATTGCCGTTTGAAACACACAGCCTCGAGCTGGAAAACCGTTTTGTCCGCATTGGGCCGGAAGCGTTGGAATTCTCTCGTTCAGAAACATTTGAGTTTTTCCGGCCGGCCACATCAAACAGTGGGCTGACCAGCGTGGCTGTCGACAACCTTTATGACATGACCGAGGGTTGGGCAACGCCATTAGCGCTTTATCGTCGAGAAGTTTTCCAGAATGTTGAAAGGAAACCGATTCAGGAAACGCCCAGTGTTGAGCGGTTTCTCAAAGAATCGGTCCTTGGCACTCTGACACCGGGCCAAATGCGCTCCATGCGCGGCATTGCCGAGCTTGAGCTGTGTTCCGATGAGCTGTTCCTGGCGCTTGAGCCCCTCCTGCCTGAAGCGGGTTTCGTTCCTTCCCAGGCCGTTGAGAGGGGGCTGCCGCTAAAGTCCATGCCGGGTCGTGGTCGCTGGTACCGCATCAATCCGTTGCTGCAGGAATGGTTGAAATCGCCGGTGATGGCCGGCTATTCGGAGCGCATGCTCCAGGCCAGTCGGTGGTTTGGTGTGCGTGACCAGTTCCCGGAAGCGCTCAAGTACGCCCTGTTGGCCGGCGATGCCGACGAGGTAATCCGCATTGCTTCCGAGGGGTCAGAAGCCCTGTTGCTGGGGCAGGATACGGCTTCACTGCTTCGCCTCCGCAAGAGTCTACCCGCACAGCTGCTGGAACGGAGCGTGCGGCTCAGGATCGTCTATAGCTGGGTTCATGCGATTGGTGGACAGTTCCGTCAGGCGCGAGCCTTGATAGAGGGCCTGGCTGAGCCTGACCTGAAAGAACAGGCTCCGCGCATTTGCGCACTAAAAGCCTTTATTCTGCGCGGAGAGGGAAGTGTTGGCCCGGCCCTGGAAATGGCGGATCGGGCCCTGGCAGAGGGTGAACTCAGTACCCAGGGCCAACTGGTTACCCAGATGGTCCGCTCCAGTGCCCTTTGTGCAGCAGGTAGATTCCAGGAAGCACGCGAGGCGAATCGCGCTGCCTCGAGACTGGCCAGGGAAGCGGGCGATTCCGGTTCTGAAGCCCTGGCGGTTTATGCCCATGCCCGGATTGAACTAGGCAAAGGCGCACTGAAACACGCCGAGCAGTTACTGCGCACTGGCCTTGATACCGCCATGCAGGAACTGTCTCGCCCCGCCCGAATTGGCGAAACCCGACTGCAGTTGAACCTCGTTCTGGTGCTCTGGCATCAGGGGCGGGAAGCCGAAGCAGACCGTTTGCTGGTTACCTGCGGGCGTCACGCGGAACAGACCCGCGATCTGGGCCTGCTACTGGCAATGACGATCCGCGTACTCATGTGCCGGGCCCAGGGCAGGCTTGAAGACGCTTTTGTCTGGATTGGCAGGGCCGAGAGAACCATGCATTCCTGGCAAGTCGACGAATCGCTGTTTGTACCGGTGCTTGAAGCACTGAAGGCAAATTGCTGGCTGGCCCAGAACCAGATCGACAGTGCCGATCAGGCTGTTCGTAAGTTGGCTCCATATCGGGAGGCTGGCTGTGTGCCTGAGCTGTTCCCAATGATGCCAGGGCTTCTGGACTGCCTGCAGGTGCGGGTTGATCTCGCCCGTGGTGACCTGATCCGCGCCCGGGAGACTCTCCAGGGAATCCGTGAGCGTTATCAGGGCGCGATTCCGTGGGGCGTGGAGATCCACATGCGTCTGCTGGAGGCGGTGATTGTGCTGGATGAAAAGGGGCCCGTGGTTGCCGTTAAGATTCTGTCCAACGTTGTTACCGAGGCGGAGGCAGAACACTTCATCAGTCCGTTCAGGGAGCTGCGGAATGAGCTTCAGGAGTTGATGGCAAAGGGCTTTGGTCAGTTGCCGGACAGTGCTTTCAAAGAGGCGCTGGGTGAGCTTTTCGAGTTGCGTGCCGGCTCAGCCGGTGCTGACGCTCTGGCGGAACCGATCAGCGAGCGGGAACAGGGTGTGCTTGAGTTGATTGCCAAAGGGCTGTCAAACCAGGAAATTGCCGACAAACTGCACATTTCCCTCCACACGGTGAAAACCCATGCCCGCCGGATCAATGCCAAACTGGAAGTGAAATCCCGGACTCAGGCTATCGTCCGGGCCCGGGAGTTGGGGCTGCTTTAAGCGCCTCGATTCGCGCATCCTTCTCGGCCCAGATCTCACTTACCCAGCGCTGGAATGCGACTCGGGTTTCCCGGTTGTTTTCGTAATCCATTCCCAGAAACTCGCCGGGTATTTCGCGCGTCCGCACATCAATAATGATCCTGCGGATCCGCCCACACAGATAATCCCAAAAGCCGGCGCGGCCGTCCGGATACACGATGGTGACATCCAGCATGGTGTGGATCATTTCGCCCATAGCGCCCAGTACAAAAGCCGTTCCGCCTGCTCTTGGTTTCAAGAGGTGCTTGTAGGGTGAATTCTGGCGATCATGTTTCTCGGGTGTAAACCGCGTGCCTTCCATAAAGTTGAAGATGGTCACCGGTGTGTAGCGAAACTTTTCGCAGGCGGCCTGGGTGGCCGCCACATCCTTGCCTTTCAGCTCCGGGCGTTTTGCTAACTGCTCCTTGGTATGGCGGTGCATAAACGGGAAATCCAGTGCCCACCAGGCAACGCCGAGCAACGGCACCCAGATCAGCTGTTTCTTCAGAAAGAACTTCAGCAGCGGGATCCGGCTGTTGAGCACGTACTGAATGGCAGGAATATCGGCCCAGCTCTGGTGGTTGCAGGTTACAAAATACCAGTGCTCCCGGCTCAGATCCTTAACGCCCCGCACATCCCAGTCGACCTTGTGTAACAGATCCATCAGCAGATTGTTGAAACCGATCCAGACCCACGCGATGGTGTTGAGTACCACCGTGCAGCCCTTGCGAACGGACGTGATCGGCAGCACGAGTTTCAGCAGGGCGAATACCAGAAGAACCGGAAACAGCACCAATGTGTTACACAGGATCAGCAGGGCCGCCAAAGTCCCCTTCAGCGGCGCGGGGAGAAAATCGAGCATGGGGTAGGGTCTCTAGCCTTCAGCCGGGTTCGTGTTCAGTGAGGATTGGCGGGGCAACAACCCGTTTGGTGCGTCCGTCGAGGCCAGTTGCTCCAGGCTGCCGGGGTCGAGGTTACTGACGACGCTGCGGAAATTGTCATCATAGAACTCAAGGTTGTTGTAATGAATCATTGCCCGGATCTCTTCTATATACTCTTCGCCCCGTTCGGAATAGCCGAGCAGGCCTTCAGCCAGTTCCAGGCCGGACAGAGGCGTATCGTTTCGGCGATCCTTGAGGCGAACGTCCCGCAACAGCTGGTACGTGGGGTGGCGGTTCAGGTTCTGAATATAGGCGCGAACCGACCGGTACGGTGAAGAGAACTTCGCCACTTCATGGCTGGCGCCCTCAGCACGCCCGAGGGGCACCAGGCCACAGCCCTTGGAAAAACACCACTGGCCGAACAGATTGTTGCCCTCGGTCGCAAAGCGGGAGGTGCCCCACGCTGATTCGTTGGCAGCCTGGGCCAGGATCAGTGACGGTGGAATCACATCCAGACGCTTGCGTAACAGGGAAAATTGCTCCTCGCTGCCCGGCTCGGCGTCCACTCTCAGCCTCTCGGATTGCTGCGCCAGCCAGTTGTATTCCTTGCTGGTCAGGGTTTCCTTGTCGGAAAGACTGTCGAGGTAGTCGCGTTCAATCAGAATCCGGGAGTTGGCCAGGACAATCCTTGGATATAGAAACGAAAAGAACGCGGCTTTCTTCTCAGTTGTGTCGACGTATTGAGAGAAATCCGGAAGGTCGTCGTTGGCCCAGTGCGGCAGTGGTGGCAGGGAGGAAAGGGCAGGTTCGGAACCCGAGTTATCAGAATTGCCCCGGTCAACGCTCGCCTGTGGCGTATAGAACCCGCCCCCGATCGCAAACGCGATCAAGGGAACCATCAACATGGCCGCACGTTTACCTGCAGACATAAAACCTCTCGTAAAAGTCGATATGGCAACAATTATAACAGGTTATACGTAAGCGTCTGCCTGTTGGGTTTTGTCGGATGCTGCCGGGCTCAGGGCAATCTCGTGGCAATCAGGAGGCCTATCTGTTCCTCGCTGGCCTCGGTGGTTCGGAATCGCAGGTAAAACTGATCCTGGCTTGCTGTGTGAAAGCCATCGAGAACGAGGCTTCCGCTGGTGAACTGCACCTGCCCACCGCCGGATTGGGTGTAGGTCAGGGCGATGTCCGGCAGGCTCTCAAGGGCCGGTTTTGTCACTGTCTCGTTATCGACAGAATGGGTGCTGGTAATTGCTACCGGTGACAGTGTTGCGGCACTGGAGGAGTCGATGGTCAGCAAGGCATTGTCGAAATGCCGGAGCCGGTTTGTATCCGGTGTCAGGGCCAGGGCCACGCCCTGAAGCCGGAACTGGCCCGTGGCCGGTGCACTGTTGGTGGTTTGCTCGCTAGCCACCAGGAGTCCGTCACCCAGTGGGCTGTCGTCCAGGTTAAATGCCATCAGGGAGCCGTCCGGTGTGCTGGCGCCTACACCAATATCTGGTTGTTCGAAATTTCCGGAGGCGGTGGTGATGTCCAGGTTCAATCGACCAATATCCGCATCGCCATTGCTGAGCCGCGCAGTGCGGGAACTCACGGTCCAGGAGTCTGTTCGGGAGCCGGTGGGGTCCGTGGTGACGGTGCCCGAGTTGCCGCGCTGTACCGTTGTATAGCTCTGGGATTGGCTGACCGTGCCGCCATTGATTTGCCACTGACCAATACCGGCTTCGATGGTCAAAGGTGCCGTCCCATCGCTGAACCGATTTGCCAGGTAGACAACGTTGTAGTCCCGGCCGTTCAGAGTGCCAGCGTCAAAGCCTTCCTGTCGCAGCAGGTTTATCTCGAGAACAGACAGATACTGGTCTTCCAGCGTAGTGAGCCGCTGCAACTGATCGCCCTCAGCTTCCAGTTCAATGGCCTTGCCGGCACTGAAATAGCCGCTGATCACCCGGTCAGGCCCGGTGGTTTCATCCACCGGAGTGCTGGTGAAGGCATCCAGGTAGTAGGGATTCCGGGTCCAGCCAATGATTTTGGAGCTGCCACGACCGGTAATACTCTGGTAAAGGGCCCGGCCAGCCAGTAACCGAGTGTCTTCCAGCAAGGTGGCAGCCCCGGGAGAGGAGGAGTGGGTGTTACGTTCCCAGTTCTCGGAGCCGCGCACAAAGAAATTGTTGCCATCCTGATGAATCAGGGTTTCCCGATCGTAGGGGATATCGTTAGCCAGGGACGTAACGCGAATATTGAAGGCATCGAAGCTGGTAAGTGTCAGGGCCGGGTAGACATAGCCGGTGCCGTTATTGTCCGTCAGCACCTCTTCCTGTGCCGTACGAACACCCCATTGCCCCGATCCGCTGAGGGAGGATTCCAGAAACGTTTGCCCCAGTTCCATGCCCAGAAATACCGCGTTGTAGTCCGCCGAACTTGCGCTGATCTTGCCCGAAGAAGTTTCGTCCAGCACGGCGTAATCGGCCATGGCGCTTACGTACCGGGCAAAGTCTCCCCGATTCTCGAGGACATCCAGGGCGCCGCCCAGGCCTATATTCGAGGGAATATCAATTTCAAAGTCGTGCACCTGATCGGCCAGGGTGGACCACACATATTTGTTCAGGCACAGCTCGCCACCGGCATCGGCAACGCAATCCATTATGGTCTGGAACTCACCGGCCGTGTAGCTGCTGAGGGTGTTGCGTATCAGATACTCGGAGAAAGGATTCACCTTCACATCCCGGTCGGCATCGGCGGCCAGGGCCCGCATGCGGGTATTGCCGTAAGTGGCATCGATAATCACATCCGGCCCCAGGGGCAGGCCATCGGTAAACTCGATAATGGTGAAGCCTTCGCTGTCGGTGCGCGTGGAAATCGAGGGTTCATCCAGCACAGACAGGGCCTGATTGGTGTAGTAAACGCTCACCCTTTCCGGCTGAACGATTCTCAGGTTTCGGCGGGTAAGCTCGCCCTCGCTGGTGACTCCATCCGGTACCTCCATGGTCACCCGGACTTCGTTGCTGGCAAGCCCACCTGCGTTGTTGGAATCGCCGGTGCTACCAGAGCTGAAATCATCAACCGGATTCTTGTTTCCAGCGAAATCGTTGGGTTGGCTGGCCGCGCCTTCAATGGCGTCTTCGCCGCTTCCGCAGCCGGTGGTGAGCAACAGAGTTGAGGAGAGTAGTAAACCGAGTGTGAAACGCATGCCTGGCTATCCGTGCAGAAAATACAAGCAAACAGTCTAACAGTCAGATTATCGGGAAAGCGTGAGGAAAAGCACGAAAGGGTTATGGCGCAGATGCGTTGCGGAGAGAACGTAAAACGGGCCCAACAAGCCGGGCCCGTTTCGGAGGGGCTGGAATCAGAAGAAAATCTTCATGCCCGCCATAACGCCCTCATCGAGATTGACGTCTCGTGAAGAGTTCTCAATATCGGTGTTCAGATAACGGTAGCCGGCAAAGAGCTCGGCGTTGCGGATAACCCGATAGCTGCCACGGAGTTCCAGGCTGGTCAGATCGTCGGAATCGCCAAAGGACAGGATGCTCGGCGCATAGTGCAGACCACCGGTAAATGACAGGCCGGGAACATTCGGGATATTCACGGTAGCGAAACCGCCGAGCCCCAGCGCTCCGCCATCTGCACGGCTCTGATCCCAGAAGATACCACGCATCCCGATACCCGCGGTGGTGGGCAGGTTACCGATAGCGGTGCGGCCCTGAGCGTGGAAATCGGCATTGAAAATGTCGCGGCCGCCTTCGTGATAGGTGTAACCGGCGCCAAGCTGGACATCATTGTTGGTGTTGAAGAAGCTAACCTGGCCTTTCACCGAATCGTTGGTAAGGCTGAGATCGGCATCCGCCGCAAATGCCGGCGCGGCCGCCAGTGAGAGAACCAAGAGAGAAATCCGGGACGCTTTCATATGTGTGCACCTTCGTTACGTTTTTAGCAGAATTGCCGGTATGTTAACGGGGTGTACCAGGCCACTCAACTTAAATGCCAGTAAGTCCCCGTTAACTTTCGTTTTTCGCAGATCAGTGCCGGGTGGTCTCACCGCCCTGGTCCAGATCCTCCGGTGATGCATTTTCTGCGGGTACCCGGTATTCCTCGTTGGCCCAGGCCCCCAGGTCGATCAGTTTGCAGCGCTCGGAACAGAATGGGCGCCAGGGGTTGGTCTCGGTCCATTCCACGGACTTTTTGCAGGTTGGGCATTCAACGTTCATGGTTGCCTTCGGGGTTTGGAAAGGTGTCTGGATGTCTGTGCCCGTACGTCAGGAAGAAGCTTTCAGGAGGCAGCAGACGCCTGACAATATTGTTCCAGTACTGCCCGCAGCATTTCAATATTGACAGGCTTGGCAACGAAAGAATCCATACCGCTCTGGCGGCAGCGCTCTTCGTCTTCTTCCATAGCGCTGGCCGTTAGTGCAACCACCGGGATTCGTGCGCGGTTATGGGCGGTCTCCCACTCCCGCAGGCGGCGGGTGGCTTCGAAACCGTCCACCCGGGGCATCACGCAGTCCATGAAGACCAGGTCGAAGGGATGCCACTGCCACAGGCTGGCTGCCGCCTCGCCGTCGTTGGCGGTCATCACGTCGCAGCCCAGTTTCTCAAGCAGCCTGCGGGTAAGAGTGCGGTTGACCGGATTATCCTCCACCAGCAAAACCTTCATGCGACCACAGGGGAGTTCCCGGCGCCGCGCCGTGTCGGTAACCGCCTGCAGTGAGAACCGGGTCAGGAAACGCCGTTCGTCCCTCGCGGCATCAACAAACAACTGGTTGAGAATCGGAGTCAGGCAGGATTCTCGCAGAGATTTGCTCAGGAAGGCATCGGCACCGGCCTGGCGGAAATGTTCGGCGTCGCCCCGTTGCGGGTTGGACGACAGGATCAGCAGACGCATGTCTGCCCAGAGCGGATTGCTCCTGATTTGACGGCACAGCAGATCGCTGTCCATATCCGGAACGAATCCATCCAGGATGATCGCGTCGAACGGCTGCTGGCCATCGAACGCCGTACGCAGGGACGTCAGGGCCTCGCCGGCAGACTTCACCGCCTCAATGTGGACGTCGTGCCGGGACAGCATTTCCAGGGTGATTTTGCGGGATAACTCGTAGGAATCCACCACCAGAATCCGGCGATTCTTCACCATCCGGGTATCTGGGCGAACCCGGGCGGCATTCTCCGGGGCAATGGGCAACGTGAGTTCCATCCAGAAAGTTGAGCCCTCCCCGGGGCGGCTTTCCAGATCCATAGAGCCATCCATCAGGCCAACCAGTTGGCGGCAAATGGTGAGGCCCAGGCCTGCACCGGGGAGCTGGCGCTGGAACTGCTGGCCCAGTTGCACGTAGGGCTCATAAACCAGGGGAACGTCTTCCGGATTGATGCCCACACCAGTGTCTTCCACCGCAATGCGAATGCGCGCCCTGTCGTCCCGGCGCCCCAGCACCTCGATACTGATCAGCACATGGCCGGAATCGGTGAACTTGATGGCGTTGGAGGTGAGGTTCAGGAGGATTTGGCGGATTCGCACCGGGTCGCCTTTCAGGGCCCAGGGCAGGTTCTCGTCGATTCGAAGTTCCAGTGCCAGACCCTTCTCCCGGGCCCGGGAACCGAGCATGTGCACCAGATCATTGAGGGTTTCCCTCAGATCAAAAGGAATGTCATCCAGTACCAGCTTGCCAGCTTCCATGCTGGAGATGTCCAGTAAGTCATTGATAATGGCCGAAAGGCTCTCGGAGGCACTCAAGAGTGTTTGAACGTATTCCCGCTGCTCCTGGTCCAGGGGCGTGTCGGTCAAAAGGTTGGCGTAGCCCAGCACGGATTGCAGAGGAATGCGCAGTTCGTGGCTGACATTGGCCAGGAACTGGTTCTTGGCGTGGTTGGCGCGTACGGCTTCGTCACGCTCACCCTGGGACTGGATCGTGGTCTGGCGCAGGGAGCGGGTGTCCTCGAGGATTTGCAGGCGCATCTTGTTCAGGGCCTGCTCCAGTTCCGAGAGCTCGTCTGGCGTTTTCCGGGTTTTGCGTCTGAGTTTCAGCGGGTCGACCAGCGCGTCCAGATTCAGCCGGGCTGCGTAATCTGCCATGGCTTCCAGGTGCCGGGACAGCGTTAGACGAACGATCACCAGCAGCCCCAGGGTCCCCAGCATCACCACGATTGATTGGAACAGCAGGTTCAGCAGGGCGCGGTTGCGCAGGTCCGTGTATATCTGGTCGATGGAGGAGGTAACCGTCAGTGTGCCCACATTTTCCGGGCTGCGGGTGCTGGAGCGGTCGAACACCAGGGGGAACGTCTGAGAGAGCACCCGGCCTTCGGGGTAGGTACCGGTCGTGAAGGTTTCGCCGGTGCTGGTCACCACCCGACCATACTGGACCGCGGGCACCGCCTTCATATCATCCAGGGCGTTGGCCACCTCGCTGAAATTCATCAGCCAGATGTTGTTGCTCATGCTTCCGGAAACCAGCTCGGTCGCCCGGGTCTGGTCGTTCAGAAGGTCATTCTTCCGCCGCTCGAACTCACCAATCAGCTGAACGCCGGTGGCCACCAGAGAGAGAAACACGCTGAACAGTAATACGTAGGCGAGCAACCTTGCCGCCAATGGCCGTATTCCCAATCGTTTGAACAAACGTGTTGAAGGCAAGGCACATATTCCCTGTGTCGACTACAAAATCACCAGAAGCAGTTTAACAGACCGTCAGCACTTCGACACGTTTTCGTGAATGATCATTCACGAATCGGAATCGCACGTTCAGGTCGTAAAGATGCGCCCCGTAGATGCGTTCTTCTTCCCGCCCTCTGCGAAAAGAGGGCCTGGGATCGTAAGCGACCACATCCTCTATAAGGGGGCGGAGTTCCGGATAGTCTTCCGGTGAAAGTTGACGGATCTGCGCTTCCGCTTCCGGCAGAAAAACCACCTCCAGCCGTTCCGTGGGCGGAGAATCTGCCCAGCCAAGGGTGGCTTCGGGCACGGAATCGGCGAAGGGCAGGTAGGGCTTGATGTCGAGAATTGGCGTGCCTTCGATCAGGTCATGATCGCTGATGCGCAGGATAAGCTCGCCGTCCTTACGAATCAGCCCTTCATTGCGGACCACGGACAAACCGAGACTGTTGGGGCGAAACGGTGAGCGACTGGCAAATACACCCATCTTGCGGTTACCGCCTAGCCGGGGAGGGCGCACCACGGGCCGCCATTCTGCCCGCACCGCCTCGTGAAACTGGAAGGTCAGCCACAGGTGGCTGGCTGTCTCCAGCCCCCGAAACGCATCTTCCCGGTCAAACGGTGGCTGAATGATCAGGTCGGCCCGGGCATGACGGGTCAGCCCAGGTTGGCGCGGCACCCCGAACTTGTCCCGGAAGCAGGAGCGGGTAATGGCAATTGGCGTGAGGGTAAGGGCCTCGGCCGCCGGCTTTGAGACGTGTCTTGGCATTACAAACGATCATCCTCGATAGTACCGGAGAAAAACATCTCTACCCGGAACACCACAGACGCCCGGTCTTTAAAGCTATCTTCCCTGGGGAATTCCAGCGCAGGAATCAGCTCCGCGTAAAGCCAATTGCTGTGGAGCCGATAGCGAAATGTGATATCGGTGAATGCAGAAGTTGTGCGCCAGGAGGGTTTGCTTTCTCCCAGCAGGCCTAGTCTCGGCGTCACGACCAGCCGATTATTCATGCGCTTGCGCATGCTGAAGATCTGGCCCGCCACGAATTCCTTGTCGTTGTGCACCCATTCCAGTTCCGAAGACGAGCGGAAATACCAGTCATTCCCAACCGGGCGACCAACGCCAACCCAGGTTCGCTCGCCCCAGCCATCCTGATGAAAATAATAAAACCGCTGTTGGGCGTTCAGAACCCACTTGTCGTCAAGCCGCCAGCGCTTTTCAGCCGTTGCCCGCCAGAAAGCATCCGGAGGAAGCCGAAGACGCACACCCACGTCATTGGAAAAGTTGATGGCATCGCCAATTTGGGTCAGGTAGCGCAAAGCGCCCGTGGCTTCTGTATCAGATCGCTCCGGCTCGGTAAGCTGGCGGTCCCTCTGGCGCTCTCCGAGAGGAATCAGGTCCTCGCTTTCGCTTTCGATAACCAGGCGCAGTTTGCGTCGGGTGGTGGGAATGTCCAGCCGAAATCGGGCCTCCGGCTCAAACTGTGCCGGGTCGCCATATTCAGATTCCGTTGCAAACCCAACGCGCAGGTAGCTCTCATTATTGGGTAGGCTCTGGGCGCTCCCGGAAAGGGTCCGGTCTGCCCACTGGCCAACCGTCTGGACCTTCTGCCCGTGGAGGCGCTCCTGTCGCAACACCCAGTTGCTGAATTTCAGCCAGTAGGAATCACGCGGATCGGCCCAGTACTCATCTGGCTCAAACGTGTAGAAGCCGATGGGGAGCTGGGCCGGAGACAGAATCTCTGCCACAGAGCGCTCCTGAACCTCAAACACCGGCTCGATGCTGTGGGTTGGGGAAGAGAGTGTCAGGAAAAGTGCAGCCGCAAGACCTGTAAAACGAGGGCGGAAAAACCAGTCAGCCAAAGTCCACCAACAACCTTTCATGCAGCTCCCGCACCTGACGCGTTACATCATCCAGAGGGCGGTCATTATCAATCACCTCATCCGCCCGCGCCAGCCTATCCTCGCGGGAAATCTGCGCCGCAATAATCCGCTCAACCTGCTCTCGGGAATTGGTGTCCCGGGCCATGGTGCGTTCGAGTTGGACGTCTTTGGGTACATCGATCACGATAATGCGGTCAACCAGTTCGTGCTGATCGGTTTCGAGAAGGAGAGGGGAGACCAGAAGCACATAGGGGAGCTGGTAGTTTTCCTGATTTAATTGCCGAATCAATTCCTCGCGGATGATCGGATGCAACAGCGCCTCCAGCCAGGCCCGCTCTTCCGGCTCCTGAAAGACAATTGCGCGAAGCTGCGCACGATCCAGTGTACTCTCGGGCGTGAGAATCTTCTCCCCAAAGTGCTGTGCAATCTCAGCAAGCGCTGGCGTGCCCGGCTCAACCACCTCCCGGGCAACATCATCCGCATCCACCCAGTGAACGCCAAGCTCACCAAACAGGCGAGCCACAGTGGATTTTCCGGAACCAATCCCGCCGGTAAGGCCAACAATGTCCATGAATCAGACTCCCAGAAAGCCAAACCAGAACGCCTGAATCTCACTCCCAAACCACAAACAAATCAACCCCGCCGTCGCCAGATAAGGCCCAAACGGAATCGGCACCTCCCGCCCATGCTTCCTGAACACCATCAGGCTAATACCAACAACCGCACCAACCACCGAAGAAAGCAGAATCACCGCCGGCAACAACTGCCACCCCAGCCAGGCGCCGAGCGCAGCCAGCAATTTAAAGTCCCCGTGCCCCATACCTTCCTTGCCTGTAACCAGCTTGAATAGCCAGTAAACCGACCAAAGCGAAAGATACCCGGCCACCGCCCCCCAAAAGGCACTGTTGAAGTCCGTAAGCACACCGAAATAATTCAGTACCAGTCCGAGCCACATCAGGGGCAGAGTAATACTGTCTGGCAGCAGCTGAGTGTCGAAATCAATCACGGTTAGGGCCACCAGAGCCCAAACCAGCAAAAGGGCCCAGAGCGCCGACTCGTTCGGTCCGATGACAGTAATGGTCACCACGGAAAAAATCGCGGTGACTGCCTCAATGATCGGATAGCGGGGCGAGATGGGGGCTTTGCAGGAAGCACATTTACCCCTAAGAACCAGCCAACTGACCACCGGAACATTTTCCCAGGCCCGAATGCCATGGCCGCAGGAAGGGCAGGTGGAAGCCGGTTTGGACAGGGTAATCCGTTCTTCATCTTTACGCTGTTTTTCAGGCAGCTCCAGGAATTCCTCGCACTGGCAGCGCCAGTCCTGGTGCATCATTTTCGGCAGCCTCAGAATCAAAACATTCAGGAAGCTGCCGATGCACAGGGATACTAGAGTGACAGAAAGAAAAAGGAGCCAGGGCGTGGCGAGAAACGTATCCAGAGTAAACATAAATTATCCGAAAATCAGGCGGGGGAACTCGGGGTCAGAATAACGCTTTTCTCTGACCCCGCCTCGTAGCAGCGGGCCGTTTGAGCAGGCTTTTAGCCAACAACCTGACCCATCTGGAAGATCGGCAGATACATGGCAATGATCAAGCCACCCACCAGAACACCCAGAACCGCCATGATCATTGGCTCCATAAGGGCAGTCAGGTTATCGACCATGTCGTCGACCACTGCTTCGTAGTGCTCCGCCACCTTGGCCAGCATCTCGTCCAGGTTACCGGACTCTTCGCCAATTGCTGTTAGCTGGACTGCCATTACCGGGAATACGTCCTGTTGTCGCATGGATGCCTGGAGTTGGGTGCCGCTTGATACGTCGTTCTTAATTCGGTCGATGGCATCACGGTAAACTGCGTTGCCTGTTGCGCCTGCTACTGAGTCAAGTGCATCCACCAATGGAACGCCGGCAGCAAAGGTAGTTGAGAGTACTCGGCCGAATTTTGCTACAGCTGATTTGTCGAGTATCTCACCTACCACGGGCAGTTTCAGAACGTATTTGTCGACAATGTCTGAAAATCTCTGAGAGCGGCGTTTAGCCTCTTTAAAAAGGAAAATGGTTCCCACAATTCCGAGCAAGACCACAAACCACCAGCTTTGTAGCCATTCCGATAGTTCCACGACCATTTGGGTAAAGACGGGCAGTTCTGCCCCAAAACCCTGGAAAAGGCTCTCGAACTGAGGTACGACCTTAACAAGCAGAATGGCAGTAACGACAATCGCGACTACAATAACCGCGATAGGGTATGTCATTGCTTTTTTTACTTTTTTCTTAAGGTTTTCTGTCTTCTCAAGGTAAGTCGCAATTCGATCCAGCATCGCTTCCAGCGCACCGGCTTTTTCACCCGAATCCACAAGGTTGCAATATAGGTCGTCAAAATACTTGGGGTGTTTGCGTAACGCGCCTGCGAAACTGGTACCCGAAGAAATATCATTTCGAATACTCATAACCAGTTCCTGAAGCCCCTTGTTCTCTAGGCCATCGGCAACAATGTCAAAGCTCTGTACCAGTGGCACGCCCGCCTTCATCATCGTCGCAAGCTGACGAGTCAGCATGGCAATGTCGAAGGGGGTAATCTTCTTGCTACCACCGAAAAGCGGCTTGGGCTTCTTCTTGACCTTATCCGGAATAATGCCTTGCTTGCGAAGTTGGGCCTTAACCAGCGCGAGGTTGGAGCCTGTTAGCTCGCCCTTGGACTTATTGCCCTTTCGGTCTTTACCTTCCCAAACGTACGATTCCAGCTTCTGCGCTTTCTCTGCCATGCTTAATCCTTCGTCACGCGGTTGGCTTCCTCAAGACTTGTTACGCCCTCGATCACTTTCATAAGTGCCGATTGGCGCAAGTTACGGAAGCCCTCGGCCTGAGCCTGCTTTGCAATTTTGATGGAACTGGCTTCTTCCATAATCATGTTGGCCAGCTCGTCGGTAATCTTGACCACCTCGTAAATCCCGACGCGGCCTTTATATCCTCCATTGCATTTATCACAGCCCTTGGGGCGGTACAACGTGAAGCCTGTATCAATTTGTTCCTGTGTGAACCCCTCCTCCAAAAGCACGTCTTTCGGCACTTCGAAGGGCTGTTTACATGCGCTGCAGAGTCTCCGGCCGAGACGCTGGGCAATAATCAGGCTCACCGAAGTAGCGATGTTGAAAGAGGGAACGCCCATGTTCATCATTCGCGTGAGAGTCTCTGCAGCACTATTCGTGTGGAGGGTGGAAAGAACCAGATGCCCGGTCTGTGCCGCTTTGATAGCAATGTTGGCGGTTTCAAGATCCCGGATCTCACCTACCATGATCACATCGGGATCCTGACGCAGAAACGCGCGCAGAGCCTCGGCAAAACCCAGACCCACGCGGTTGTTTACGTTTACCTGGTTGATGCCCTCCAGGTTGATCTCTGCCGGGTCTTCCGCAGTGGAGATGTTGATGTCTGGAGTGTTCAGAATATTCAGTCCGGTATACAGTGAAACGGTTTTGCCGGAGCCGGTGGGGCCAGTCACGAGAATCATGCCCTGTGGCTGTTTCAAGGCATCCATGTACATCTGTTTCTGGTCCTCCTCATAACCGAGCACATCAATGCCCAGTTTCGCCTGGCTGGGATCAAGAATCCGCAAAACGATCTTCTCACCCCAGAGAGTGGGCAGAGTGTTCACCCGAAAATCGATGGCTTTGGTCTTGGACAGCTTCATCTTGATTCGGCCGTCTTGGGGTACGCGTCTCTCGGAAATATCCAACTGGGCCATGATTTTCACGCGGGCGGAAATCTTAGGAGCCAGCTTAATAGAGGGGCGAGAGACTTCTTTCAAAATACCGTCGGTGCGGTATCTTACCCGATAGACTTTTTCATAGGGCTCGAAGTGAATACCCGAGGCGCCGCCGCGAATCGCATCTAGCAGCATCTTGTTAACATACTTAACTATGGGTGCGTCATCCACCTCACTGGCAACAACGGCGCCATCGTCTTCCTGTTCACCACCCTCGGTTTCAACACCTTCAAGGTCTGAGTCATCCAGATCACCCATGGTGGTATCTTGGGATTCCAGGTACTTGTCGATAGCTTCCCGAAGCTTGGCGTCGTCCACCAACACCGCATCAGTGCTCAGGCCAGTGTTGAATTTGATCTCGTCCAGGGCTTGGATGTTGGTCGGATCTGAAACGGCAATGAACAGCCGATTTCCTCTTTTATAAAGAGGAAGGGCGTTGTGTTTACGGACAAGTTTTTCGTCAACCACCTTTTCCGGCATCATTTCTGGCATGAATGCGGAAAGATCTAGCACAGAAACTCCGAATTCCATGGCTGCCGAAAACGCAAGTTTGGAGCTATCTGCAAGGTTGTTCTGAGTCAGGTAGGTGATTAGCGGAATGCGGTTCTGTGAGGCCTGAAGAAAAGCATCTTTCGCCGTTGCTTCATCCAGCAGTCCGTCATCCACGAAGCGCCTCGCAAGGCCCGTAAGCGTGATATTGCTCTTATTGGTAGACATAAATTGAGTAAGAAATGCAGCCTAAGTTATTGAAACCGATATTCAGTCAATTTAAGTGAGTTTAGATGGCCTGCCACCGTTTGGAAAGGGCTCCGATCCATTGTGCGGCTCAAACAGGCGCCGGCGGAATGCTTACCTCGTGTTTCAATCCCGATTAATTAAGAATGGATAAACTTTCCTGGCCTGACAAATTTTGTCACCGACTGACGTTTCACGGTATCCGGCCTAAACTCCAGTTGAATACCCTCACGGGCAACGGGTAACGGTAACTAATTGGTTTAAAACCGTTAATGATCGAATTTATCATGAGAAGTCAGTTTTGGCACAGCGAATGCTTGGTCGTGAACAGGCTCAACACGCCGGTCGCGGGGCACGGCTCCACCGGGCCCGGGCCAGACAAAGTTTATCAACGACAAATACAGAGGTCGGTAATGAAAAACATCAGAATCAATCACACCCAGAAAGGCTTTACACTAATTGAACTTATGATCGTTGTGGCGATCATTGGTATTTTGGCTGCTATCGCTATTCCGCAGTATCAAGACTACATCGCCCGCTCTCAAATGAACCGTGCCTATGGCGAACTTTCTGCACTTAAGACGGCTGCAGAGGAGAACCTGATGCGTGGTAATGCCGTGTCACTTGACGCAGACGGTCTGGGATGGACGGGCTCCAGCCTTTTGGCGGGCGCGGGTAACGCCGATATCAATGTGGCCTTTTTGGCAGACGGGTCCGGGTCAATTACTGGTGAACTTGGCCAGGACGCGGGTACTGCTGTTTCCGGTGCCGTAGTGAACATAATCCGTCAAACAAATGGTAGCTGGAGCTGTTCAATTTCAGACAACGGTATTGGCGATACTGCAAACTTCGATTTCACGCCCACTGGTTGCACACGCTCCTTCTAAACAATCGAGCGCTTGTTGAAGAGGGGAGGTTCGAACCTCCCCTTTTTCGTCTATCGGAGTGCAGATTTTGAAATTGTTAAGTGGCACTTCTTTTTTCTTCGTCTCGACTCTTGTCTTTTTTGCTACATCATTGCTTCACTCGTTCCTGCCCCTTATTTCGGACTTCAATGCTTATCGCTGGTTTCAGGTCGTTATTGTTACTTGCGGCTTTTTGTTTTTAGCAACAATTCGAAAAAAACAGTTCACTCTTATATTTTTTGTGGTCGCGCTCATCGTAACTTCTCTTGGGCCAGCTCCTTACTCATTTGTTTTTCTTGTTTTTGACTTAGGCTACTGGGTTTCGGTTATTTTGGTAGCCCTTTACATTAGCATGGAGAAGGTCGAACCCGTTGAGCTCGCTAAGTGGGTATCGGTCGGCGCAAGCATTGGTTGCCTTCTTTACCTGCCAACGATAGTTATGGGGGTTGGGTTCTGGTACGCGCAAGAGGCTGGAAGAATTACCGATTTTCTCCCTTTCGGTTTTTATGGAATTCGGCCTTGGTCACAAATAGCAACCTGGTTGCTGCCACTCACGGTAGTCACGATTTTTCTGGCTTCAATAATGCCATTATTCCGGCATCGATTTTGGAAGTGGGTACTGATTACATCCGCCGGATTCTGGTTTTTCGTGCTTATTAGCTCTGGTGCCAGGGGGAGTTTGATCTCTCAATTTTTGAGCCTTGCTTTTTTGCTTGTCTTTTTCGGGAAAAGTGTTTGGCCAATATTTAAACTATGGGTGACTTTATTCTCGATAGGCTTTGTTTTTTATTTGGTGTTAGTTTTTGTTATCCCATCCTTTTTCTTCGATGAGGTAAAAGCCAGTTTATCTTTGCGTACTCACTCTTCGGGCCGTGTGGAGCTTTGGGCTTTTGCTCTTGAATTGAGTGTCCGAAATTTCCCTCTCGGGGCGGGCCCATTGTCCTACATTGCGGAAACGCCAGTTTCGGCAAACGCCACTCCCCATAGCCTTTATTTTCGATGGGCTGCAGAATATGGATGGCTGGTTGTGCTCGTTTTCATCGCTGGACTGGTTTGGTTAGCTTCGCCGCTTTTTCGGCAAATGCGGAGCGTTAACATCGAGAAGGTTGAGTCTTTTCAATTGGCAATTATTTGGTCTGCATTGGCTGCATTTGTCCACGCCAGTGTCTCCGGAGTGTTTACCAGTCCATACTCTCTTACTGTCGGATTTCCAGTCTTAATTGTTTTTTTTGTTTTTATGATAAAGGTAAAAGCTTCACTTAAACTGACGGAATTGCATATAAGGGGGGGCAGTGCTGCTGCAGCTGTTCTGTTCAGTATTTCAATAGCAATGATGCCATCAATGCACTCTTGGTATGTAGAAGCTAAAAGAGATCAAGAGCTATTTTTTGAAACCTACAAAAGTTCTCTAAGTCCACGTTTTTGGTTGCATGGCCGTTACATAGAGAATCGAATGGAAGAACTGGAGTTTAAACATTGATTCGTTCTGCTCAAATCGTTTTGTTAACGCTAATGCTGGTGCTTCCCAGCATTGCTTTTATTCATGTTTGGCCACTCAACAGTGTCATACCCGACGGACTTGTTTTGTCCTTGTCAGGTATCCTTTTTTCACTCGCGCTGCTTCGAGGGGCGGCTGCGGGAGAACTTCGATTTTCGGCTTTGGTGTTTTTCCCGTTAGGGTTAATAATTCCATTTGTAATATCCCACCTGATCGCGGACGTTGTATTACAGGCTTCTTTGAATTGGCTGATTATCAGCTTGGTTTTGGCCTCCTCAATGGTAATTGTGGCGGAGCAATTTGGTGGCTGCAGGAACGAGTATCAACGTTTCGTCGCTAAAGTTTTAATGATTGCAGGCCTTGTCTACGCGGGGTTTGCATTAATACAGCATTTTGGGGTTGTGGCTTACTTGACGGGACTGCCGGCGCCGAATATAGGCCGGCTCAAAGGTGCGTGGCAGCAGCCGAATCTAACAACCTCCACTTTGTGGGTGACGTTTTTTGCGGCAGTTTATGTGACACGTCGGAATAAAAACGTAATCGGCATATCTGCATTTTCCATTTTCATTGGTGCTGCGTTGGCGTTGGCTGCATCCAGATTGAATTTTTTGCTTCTGCCATTTGCTCTTGCGCTCAGTGGTTATTTGCTTCACTCAAAGAAAACCGAGTTGTTTGTTCAGGGGCGTCAACTGATTGTGGGAGCAGTGGTTATCCTTATCTGCTTGATGCTTTTGCCCGAGCTCGTTAAGCCTCTTGAGAGCCAGTTGGTCTCAAGCGGTTGGGTGAAAGAGGCGAACAATGTTTCGCTCTTTGATAGGGGCGCTTCAGATCGCCCTAGAGTGATGGAGCATTTGAAAATTGCAGAGTCACTGAGCCAGTGGACTTTTACAGATTGGGTTTTTGGGCAAGGAGCCGGACAGTACGGTGTGTTTTCTTATCAGCAACCGGTGATTGCTTTGGGGGAGGCCGGAAGGGGGCAGGGCTCTTGGCTGCACTCGCATAATCTATTTTCGATGATTTTTGTTGAAGCCGGTTTGTTTGGGCTTATCGTGCTAATTCTCTTGGTTGGTGTCGTCTTTTACGCTGGGTGGCGAAACCGCGCGAGCGGGTGGTTCGTTCCTGCATTTGGTGGACTTGGAGTGATATTTGCTCACAGTTTGGTGGAATACCCACTTTGGTACCCCTGGTATCTCATTGTTGCTGTGTTGTTGGCAGTGCCTTGGTTTATTACCCGCAAAGTTACAGTCACATCTCCCTGGTTGTTTTTAACGGCTGGCATGGCCGCATTGATAGTTGTCGTAGGCTTGACTTTGAATTTGAGTGGGCAAGTAAAGGTGATTCTGGAAACGGCTGTAAGCAGTGACAGCAGCGAGTCGACCTATCGTCGTCTCGCCCTTCTTTCTAACGATGGGCTTCTTGGGCCTTTTGCTGTATTGACGCGGTACCGGCGCTTTTCTCCAGAAACAGTCAATCTTGAATGGCAGTTGAAAGAGGTTCGCCGCATCAGTGAATGGAGACCACTGGATGTAGTCCAATTGAGGGAAGTTACTCTTCTCTTGATGATGGGTGAATTTGAGGAAGCATGCGAGCGCGCGAACGAGACCGTTCTGCGGTTTCCGACTGCTGGCCCTATCATTCTTGAGAAGGCGTCACTCATTCAAGGGATCGGTGAGCAGGAAATGGTTGGGCTTTCTCGGTGTGTCCAAAATGCCCTAGGGGTTTGGGCTGAAACGATAGAGTCCATGACTGAAAAGAATAATCACTTGCGAGGTGTTGGCGACGTTGAGCTTCCCGACTAACAGCTTTTCGCGATTTCGCTATGGTGCGAATTTTGCTTCGTTCTTCAGAAGCTGAATAATAAACACTTCCAAGGTAGTGAACATGCAAAAACTGCAGGCTGGTTTCACGCTGATAGAGTTAATGATTGTAGTGGCTATACTGGGAATACTGTCTGCCGTTGCCATTCCCGTCTATCAGGGTAACGTGGGAAAAACGCAAATGTACCGTGTAGTTGGAGAGCTCGGAAACTACCGGACAGCCTATGAGGCCAGCCTGCACAGCAGTGCGCCGATTACTAACGATACACTAGGTTATATTCCTTCTGAACTTACGACGGGTGACTTCAGTACCCAAATCGCTGTTGTCAATGCTGACGGTACTGGTCACATAGAGGTGACCATGGGGGGCAAAGTGAGGGCTGGTTTGTCAGGAGTGATTGTGCGTTTTGAGCGCTCATCTATAGGATTATGGAACTGTATTATAGACCCCTCGCAGGCCTCAAGCTGGAGCGACAGCTACGCGCCTGACAACTGCACCGTCATCTAACTGAGGTTTGTTTGGAAATCACACATCCACTTCCTCAAACAGCTCCGGCACTTCAACATCCCAGCCAAATTTGTCACGTATCCTCTTACGCATAACGTCACTCGCAACCATCTCCCCGTGAGTGACGTACACTTTCTCCGGCTTGAGCGACCCCTGCTCCAGCCAAGCAAGAATCTCGTTATAATCCCCATGCGCAGAAAGCGAATCCAGATTATGAATCTCGGCTTTAACCGGCCAATACTCTCCGTGGATCTTCACCGATTCCGCACCATTCACCAACGCATCTCCTCGAGTACCGGGCGCCTGGAATCCAGCAAAAACAATGCTGTTTCGAGGATTCGGTAGCAGTGTTTTTAAGTGGTGCAGCACCCGCCCACCACTGGCCATCCCGCTGGCAGAAATAATCACGCAGGGGTAGCGCACTGCGTCTAGTTCGATCGATTCTTCCACCTTGCGAACAAACTGGGTTTTCTCATCAATCAATTCACACTGGGCGGCATTAAGTTTGTGTTCCTTATGGTGCTTGCAGAAGATCTCGGTGGCCTTAATGGCCATGGGGCTGTTCAGGAAGATTGGCAACTTGGGGATTTTCCCGTCTCCCATAATTTTGTGAATCACGTAAAGCAGCAACTGCGCTCGGCCAACCGCAAAAGCTGGCAAAAGCACAATGCCACCTCGCCCGGCCGTCTTAGTGATGATGTCGGCCAGTTCCGCTTCCGGGTCCGTCTCGCCGTGCGGGCGATCCCCATAGGTCGACTCACACACCAGTACATCAGCTTTCTTCAGTGGCTCCGGTGGTCGCATGATGATGTCGTTCTGTCGCCCTACGTCTCCGCTGAACACAACCGTTCTGTCGGCACCTTTGTGATGAACGTGCACGCAGGAGGAGCCCAGAATATGCCCCGCCGGGGTAAAAGTTACCTGGAACCCTTTTACCGGCTCGAATGTCTCGTGGTAGTGCAGGGATTCAAAATGCTTGAGGGCCTCCCAGGCATCTTTTTCGGTAAACAGCGGCTCCGGCTTTTCGTGTTTGGAGAATTTCATGCGAAAAGCGTATTTCGCATCCTCTTCTTGAAGAAAGCCGGCATCTGGCAGCAGAACCTTGCATAGTTCATGGGTGGCCTTTGTGCAGTAGACCTTGCCTTTAAAGCCGTTTTTCACCAGGGCGGGTAAGTAGCCGGAATGGTCAATATGGGCATGGGTAAGCACCACCGCATCAATGGTGGAGGGATCCACCGGAAACTTCGCCCAGTTACGCCGGCGCAGGGTTTTCACGCCCTGGTACATGCCACAGTCCACCAGCAACCGGTGCTTGTCGTCCGAGAGCAGGTAGCGGGAGCCGGTGACTGTACCTGTGCCGCCAAGGAAGCGAAGTTTCATAGAGGCGTCCTTCTGGTTCTTTGTTAAGGGAGTGTTACTATTACCTATGTTAGTTCATAACGTTTTGATCTGAAGCAGGAAGCGAATCGCATGCATTACAGCTCCATCCTCCCGGATGTCATCAAGGTAGCAGACGAAGCCAGCGAAAAGGTGCTGCATATCTACCAGTCTGATTTCAAGGTGAGCTACAAAACAGACGATTCTCCGATCACGGCCGCAGACACCGCCGCCCACGACATCATCACCCACGGGCTGCGCAGAATTAGCCGGGATATACCCATCCTTTCTGAAGAGGGGAAAGATATCCCCTGGGAAGAACGCAAGCACTGGCGCCGGTTCTGGTTGGTGGACCCTGTCGACGGCACCAAGGATTTCACCCAGCGCACCGGCGAGTTCACCGTCAACATCGCCATGATTGAGGACGGTGAGCCGGTTATGGGTGTGGTCATCGCTCCGGCCCTGAAAGAAGCCTACTGGGGAGTGGTCGGTGAGGGCGCTCACATGCGTGATCGCGCGGGAAAAATTCACCGAATTCGGGTGGCGGAGGCCAAAGATGTAAAACGCGTGGTGGCTAGCAAAAACCACCTCAACCCGGAAACTAGAACGTTTATCGACAAGCTTGGCGAGCACGAGTTGGTGCAGGCAGGCAGCTCGCTCAAGTTTTGCCGTATTGCCGAGGGCCACGCCGATATATACCCGCGTATGGGGCCAACCTGCGAGTGGGACACGGGCGCAGCGCAGGCGGTGCTGGTGGCAGCGGGCGGAAAAGTTCAAACGGTAGATGGCAAACCGTTGAAATACGGTAAACAAGATGTGTTAAATCCGTATTTCATTGCGGCGGGAAGCTGGTACCTTCCGCAGCCATGACATGGTACGCACTTCAGTACAAGCCCGCGCAGGGTGACCGCGCCTTGCAGCATCTTCAAAATCAGGACATTACCTGTTTCTACCCGAAAATTACGGTGGAGAAAATCAAGGCTGGCAAGCGCACAAAGAAGCTTGAGCCGCTCTTTCCCGGGTACCTGTTTGTCAACCTGGAGCAAACCGATCCCGTGTGGGTAAAGCTGCGCTCTACTCGCGGTGTGTTGAGGATTGTGGGTTTTGCTAACAAGCCCGCGGCCATTGGTGACGATGTGATCCATCATATAAGGGGCAGTCTCGATTCTGTAGCAGAGCAGGGCGGCATCAAACCTGGCCAAGCCGTGCAGTTGAACGAAGGGCCATTTGAAGGCATCAATGCCATTTTCCAGTCCTATGATGGCGAAGCCCGAGCGATAGTGCTTATCAACTTCATGCAGAAGCAGCAGAGGGTAAAAGTGCCGGTCTCTGCTATAAAAAATTAAAGGTAATGCCATGCAAGTGCCACTCTGAGTGTGGGAGCCCCGGCCAATATCCATCTATGGGTTGCCCGGATAATAATAAAAAGGATGAATCTATATGGAAGAAAGGCAGCGTTCAGCTCAACAAATCCCGGACGACGAGATCAGTCTTGTGGACTTGGCCTCCACTTTTCTGAAGCATCGACGAATCTTCTATATTGTTTTTCTGATTACGCTCGCTGCGGGCGTTCTGTATGCCATTCTGATTCCAGAGAAATATGATTACGTCAGCCTGTTTAAATTGGCGGAAAAGGAAGCAGGGAGCTTTGTTGAAAAGCCTGCCACCGTTGTAGCCACGCTTGAAAATCGTTGGCTCCCTGAAATCGAGGCCACTTACCTTGCAAAGCACGATCAGCCACTTCCTTTCGATGTAATCTTTTCGAATCCCGAGAACACAGGCCTTGTCCGAATTGTATCTGAAGCGGTGCCGGTGAACTCTGAGGACGTTAAGCAGATTCATGGCAAGCTCATCGAAAAGCTGGAGCAGACCCAAGCTGTTGCGGTGTCTACCCTCAAAAGTAACCTGGAAAGACAAATCGAATCTTTGACCTCAACTATCGAAAGGTTGGAAGGTTCTCAGGATGTGGGGGCAGCCATAGCCGACGCAGTGAATAAACGTCTCTCTCTTGACGTGCTTCTTCACTCAATCCAGCCTGCAGAACTTTTGGTGCTCAACCGCCAAATGGCAGAACGTAAAGGGCCCGCACGGAGCCTGATTGTGGTTTTGGCTGCCATGCTGGGTCTGATGGGCGGCATTTTTCTCTCGTTTTTTGCCGAATTTGTAAGCTTGGTTAGAACAAACCTGAACGAAATGTAGACGATAAGGTTGAGGTTCCAAACCTTTAACAAATCTTTACCCCCATAACCCCCTGATAACCAATGTGTCAGAATTTTTGTCACTTGCTTGTCATGGGCATTGCCGTAAAATCGTCACGCTTCTGAAACAGTTCATTCATCTACCGACAAGGATACAGTTGGGAGTCAGTTGTCCCCTTCCTTTTGCGTGTGTCCTGTCGCTTTTCAGATAATCCAATCTTATGACCTTAAAACACTGGGCCCTGGTCGGTGGGGCGGTAGCGTGTCTGACAAGTGTTACTCTATCGGCTGCGCCCTGGCTCGAGCCGGGAGACTCGCGGGCGAGATTTGCGGCCCAGAAACTGGCAGACCGCGGTCATATGGATCGCACCATCAGCACCTGGCCAATGATGTGGAGTACGGTCCACAGTGGCCTTGAGGACAGCGTTAGTTCTGATCGGGCTTCGGTGGGCTCCGCTGCTGCCTACCTGCGCTTCGAAAAGGAACAGCAGGGTCAGCAGGGCTTCCGAGGCGAGTACAGCCTCTATGCCAGCAGCGAGATACCCGGGGTTCGCGGTTTTGATCAGAATTCACTTGCCAAAGTTGGCACGGGGATCAACCTTCAGTGGCAGGGCGAAGTATGGGCCCTGGGGCTTAAGCCATCGTACGCCCATGAAAGCGATGATAACGAAGAGCTTCGGCTGGATGGCAGTTACCTCGCAGCGGCCGCCGGTAACTGGGTTTTGGGCGCTGGGGCCATTGACCGATGGTGGGGGCCAGGCTGGCAATCCAGCCTCATTCTCTCCAACAACGCCCGCCCCATGCCAGCGCTCTGGATTAATCGGAACAACACTGATGCCTTCGAAACCCCATGGTTACGCTGGATTGGCCCATGGCAGTTTACAGCCATTGCCGGACAGTACGAAGGTGATCGCGCAGTACCCGATGCCAAACTGATTGGCATGCGCCTTACGTTCCGCCCGATCGATGGTCTGGATATTGGCCTCTCACGGGCCATCATGTTCAGTGGAGAAGGGCGGCCTGAAGGGGCGTCGACCATATGGAACGCCCTGATCGGCCGGGATAACGGCCAGCTCGAGGAAAACGACCCTGGTAACCAGCTCGCCAGCATCGATGCCCGCTACGGATTCGCAATTGGCCAGCAATCCATGGGGCTATACGCCCAGATGATGGGCGAAGACGAAGCCGGAGCCTTTCCCGCTCGTAAGTCCTGGCTTTTGGGCGCGGACTGGACGACGCAGCTATTCAAAGCTGACCAGCAGTGGTTTGTTGAGTACATCAGCACCCTGGCGGACGACTTGCTTGGCGACGCCATACCCAACATCACCTACGATCACTCCCGCTACCGCTCCGGCTATCGCTATTACGGCCGCAGTATGGCGGCTAGCTTCGATGGCGATGCAGAAGCCGTTACTATTGGCGCCCTGAACTTTTTCGACAATGGTGTCAATCTGACTGCCAAGGTAACTTACGCCAGGCTGAACAAAGACGGTGCAAACCGCACGGTTGTGAACAATGAAGGCATCTTTTACACCGTACCCGAGGGTGATCAGAACGTCGCTATTTTTGATCTCGGATACGGTAGCCGGTTGTTAGATGGCTGGCTGGATCTAAACCTTCAGGCAACCGACAAAAAAAACCAGTACCTGACTGGCGAAAAAGACCAATGGTCTGTCGGCGCCACCTGGACTTATCGTTTCTAAATTTGACTGAACCAAAACGCCGGACTCATACCCGTGAAGCTTAAGAATTTATTGCTCCCCCTCGCACTACTGCTACCGTTAGCCGCTACCGCCCAGTCCATTAGTCAGTCCCAAATTGAACAGTTCAAAAACCTGCCAAGGGCGCAGCAAGAAGCCCTGGCCCGGCAGTACGGCATAGATCTGGATAATATACAGGGCCGCCGCCAGAGCGAGCAGAGCCCTGAAAATGTTGATGTTGTCGAGCCTGAACAAAGTAATGCGAGTGACAACCAACGGCGGATGCGACAAGAGCAGGAACAGCAGCAAAATGAGGAAGAGCTGGCCCGAAAAAATGGGGGGCTTAAACCCTTCGGGTACGACCTCTTCGCGGCTAGCCCCACTACCTTTGCTCCGGTAACGGAAATTCCCGTTCCCAACGATTACACACTCGGCCCCGGAGACGTGCTTCGCATCCAGCTGTGGGGCAAAGAAAACCAACAGCTTGAGCTCCCAGTAAGTCGAGATGGCTCCATTAGCTTCCCCAATTCCGGACCTCTCAGCGTTGCAGGCCTGAGCTTTGATGAAGCTCGCCAGCAGATCCGTAAGCGGGTCTCCGAACAATACATCGGCGTGGAAGCCAGTGTTTCGCTTGGCGAACTGCGCAGTATGCGCGTGTTTGTGCTGGGCGAGGCCCGTAACCCCGGTTCCTACACGGTAAGCTCGCTTTCCACCATCACCAATGCATTGTATGTATCAGGCGGTGTAAAGCAGTCTGGGTCCCTGCGCACTGTGCAGCATAAGCGCAACGGCAAGCTCATCGGCACCCTGGATCTTTATGACCTGCTTCTCAATGGCGATAGCTCCGGCGACCATCGCCTTCAGCCAGGGGATGTTGTTTTCATTCCGCCAGTTGGCGAGCGCGCGGGTATTGATGGCGAAGTCTACCGGCCCGCCCTCTACGAGTTGGAAGATGACACCAGCCTGAGAGAACTGGTGCGCCTGGCCGGCGGGCTTACACCTCAGGCTTACCCGGAACGAGTAAAAATTGAGCGCACCAACGAAGACTTCCTGAGAATCATCGCAGAAGCGGACTACACCGAGCCGAAGGGCCGAAGTGCTCGGGTATTGCCGGGTGATCGCATCACCATTGCCTCTATTGCCGACATCACTGGGCAGTATGTCGAAGTCCGTGGGGCCGCCACGCGGGCGGGGCGCTATGCATTCGTCCCCGGAATGAGGGTGTCATCCGTCCTGAAAAATCTCCGAAACGACCTTTTGCCTGCGGCAGATCGCGATGTAGCACTTCTCGTAAGAAAGTCCGCGGATGATCACCTGAGCACCCTGGTGATTGATCTGCGAGATGCCCTTCTCAGCCCCGGCAGTGAAGCCGATCTGATCCTTGAGGAACGGGACCAATTGCTCGTGTTCTCTGATCTGGAGAAAACAGAGCTCGATGAAAGGGCCCTGAGATACGCCGAATACCAGGATCTTCAGGAGCGACTGGAGAAAGGTGAGCGAATCTCGAAGCCGTCCGAGCAACAGCTGGCTAATCTTCGTCCCCAGCAGCAAGAAGAGCTCCAAGAAAACTATGAAGAGCGACGTTGGCTTTCCATGCTGGAGCGAGAGCAACTCACCGAAAGTGAGCAGGACGAACTCCGACAGCTGCAGGATGCAAAGCGGGAGAAATTACTGCCCGGGTTGGTGAAGCAGCTCCGCATCCAGGCAACTCCCCGTGATCCCGCCTCGTTTGTCACCATATCCGGAGAAGTTCGCTACCCGGGTCAATACCCTATCCCTGAAAACGGCGGGCTTGCCGATGTAATTGCTCTCGCTGGAGGCCTGAAAGACTCAGCATCCCTGCTTTCGGCGGAACTGGCCAGATCGGAGCTTGCTGAAGAGGGCGACCGCAGGGTGATCACCCGCCAGATTGCATTGGCGGATGTAATGGCTGGCGAAACGCGGCAAAGACTTCAAAGCCGTGATTCTATACTGATTCAGCCTACTCCAGATTTTGACAAACAATACCGAATCACGCTTTCCGGTGAAGTGCGCTACCCCGGAGAGTACACCTTCGGGGAAGGCGAAACCCTGAGAGACGTCATTGTTCGTGCTGGCGGGCTCACCGAGAACGCCTTCCCAAGAGGAGCGGTATTCACACGCCAGAAACTTCGCCAGTTGGAGGCTCAGCGCCTGCAGGAAGCCGAGGAGCGCCTGCAGGGAGATCTCTTGGGGGTGCAGCTTCAAGGTGACAGCTTCGGTGGTCAGAACGCCCAGCGGGTACAACAGGTTCAGGGGTTGCTGGAGGACGTCCAGAACAGTCGACCTGTAGGCCGCATGGTAATCGACCTTGCTGCGGTTATGCAGGATGAAGACTATCAAAGCATCCGCTTGCAGGATGGTGATACGTTGAGCGTTCCAAATATACCGCAGTCGGTCTCCGTGTTTGGGGAGGTACAGTTCCCGACCAGTCACCTACATCAGCCCGGCCTCACCGTAGATGATTACCTGGAACGCTCCGGCGGCCCAACCCGCCAGGCGGATGACAGCAGAGTGTATGTTGTGAAGGCAGACGGCTCTGTGATGCTGCCTCAGAAAAGCCGTTGGTTTGGTGGCCGTAGCCAGCAACTGGAGCCCGGAGACACCATTATTATGCCCATTGATGTGGACCGCCTGAACCAGTTGGAGCTGTGGAGCAACGTAAGCCAGATCGTTTACCAGATGGCGCTGGGCGCTGCGGCTGTGGGGAATCTGTGATGACTAAGCGTGAGTTGCCCGTTCAGCCTGCGATGGGCCAGTCCTATTATCCAGACGATGAAATTGACTTGCGGGAGCTATTCGCGATCTTATGGCGCGGGAAATGGATCATCACTGTTTTCACAGTAGTTTTTGCCGCTGTCGGTGTGCTTTACGCACTGAGCAAACCGAATATATACCAAGCCAGCGTTCTGCTGGCTCCCGCGCAAGATGAAGGCGGAACAGGTGGCATCAGCGGGCAGCTTGGCGGCCTTGCCAGTCTGGCAGGTATAAGCCTTGGTAGTGGTGGGTCTAATCAGACGATGATCGCCCGTGAAGTGCTGCAATCCCGTGCTTTCATCGCCGATTTCATTCGCAGCCACAGTCTTTCAGTTCCGCTTTTGGCCACTGAAGCCTGGAACGATAATGACCAGGTTTGGATATACAACGCCGACGTTTACAACATTGAAAGCGGCCAATGGCTGACTGATGAGAAAGGTGAAAGCCTCAAGCCAACGGACTGGGACCTTGTAAAGACGTTTAAGGAGGACCACCTGAACGTCAGCGAAAACAAGGACACTGGTATGATAACTTTGAGCGTTAAAAGCCTCTCCCCGCTGGCAGCGCAGCAGTGGGCAGAATGGCTGGTGACTGATATAAACGAACACATGCGACAGCAGGATGTAACTAAAGCCAACGCTCGTATTGAGTATCTCGAGGGCAAGCTTAATGAGACTAATGTAGCCGGTATGCAGCAGGTGTTCTACCAGCTCATTGAAAGTGAAACCCGTACCGTGATGCTTGCCAATGCACAAAAGGAGTACGTGTTTGAGACGGTTGACCCCGCGGTTGTCCCGCAGGAGAAGACTGAGCCCAAGAGAGCTTTAATTTGCATAGTTGCGACTGCGCTGGGCGGTATACTTGGGGCATTAATTGTATTCGTCCGCGCTTTCATTCTCAGCGGAAAACAAGAGAACGAAAACACATGAGATTGCTTATAACAGGCGGCGCCGGTTTCATCGGTTCTGCAGTCATACGCCACATCATTCAGAATACCAACGATATCATTGTAAACGTCGACAAACTTACTTATGCCGGCAACCTGGAAAGTCTTTCCGAGGTGAGTGCCAGCGAACGGTATTTTTTCGAGCAGATAGACGTCTGCGACCGCTCAGAAGTAGAGCGTGTGTTGGCCCATTACCAACCCGATGCCGTCATGCATCTCGCCGCTGAGAGTCATGTAGACCGTTCCATCGATGGCCCCGCAGACTTTATAGAGACCAACATCGTAGGCACCTATATCTTGCTGGAAGCCACTCGCCACTATTGGCTGGCATTGGAAAGTGAAAAGAAAGCCAACTTCCGATTTCACCACATAAGCACAGATGAAGTTTATGGAGATCTTCCGCATCCCAGTGAAGACCCGAACGCCGAAGCTCATCTTTTTACCGAGGAGAACGCTTATGCGCCGAGCAGCCCCTACAGTGCCAGCAAGGCCAGCTCAGACCACCTGGTTAGGGCGTGGCACCGAACCTATGGCCTGCCAACACTCATAACCAATTGCAGTAACAATTACGGCCCCTATCACTTCCCGGAAAAACTCATCCCGTTGATGATCCTGAATGCTCTGGAAGGAAAACAGCTTCCTGTTTACGGTAAAGGGGACCAGATTCGTGACTGGCTGTACGTTGAAGACCACGCACGTGCCCTCTACAAAGTTCTCACGCAGGGCCAACCGGGTGAAACCTATAATATCGGCGGACATAATGAAAAAGAGAATATCGAGGTTGTGCACACTCTTTGCGACATTCTCCAGGAGCTCCGCCCTGCGGACGCCCACTACCGGGAGCTGATTACCTACGTTAAAGACCGACCCGGCCACGACATGCGCTATGCCATTGATGCCAGCAAAATTCAGAACGAGCTGGACTGGGTTCCAGAAGAAACCTTCGATTCCGGCATTCGTAAAACGGTGCAGTGGTACCTGGACAACCTTGATTGGTGTAGACGAGTGCAAGATGGAAGCTACCAAAGAGAACGTCTAGGAGTGACCCCATGAAAGGTATCATTCTTGCCGGAGGTTCTGGCACTCGTCTCTACCCTATAACTCTCGGCACCTCCAAACAGTTGCTCCCGGTATACGATAAGCCAATGATCTATTATCCGCTCTCTGTGCTTATGCTGGCGGGCATCCGGGACATTCTCATCATCACAACTCCAGAAGATCAGGCGGGGTTCAGACGTGCTCTTGGTAATGGCGAACAATTCGGAATTAAACTGAGCTTCGAAGTGCAGCCGAGTCCTGACGGCTTGGCCCAGGCGTTTATCATTGGCGAAGAATTCATTGGCGATAGCAACGTGTGCCTGGTGCTGGGCGACAATATTTTCTACGGTCAGGGTTTTACTCCCAAGCTGAAACAGGCCGCTCATCGCTCCGAGGGTGCCACTGTTTTCGGCTACCAGGTAAAAGATCCAGAGCGCTTCGGTGTGGTGGAGTTTGACGACGAAAAACGGGCCATCTCTATCGAAGAAAAGCCCGAAAAACCCAAGTCCCACTTCGCGGTCACAGGCCTATATTTTTACGACAACAGCGTCGTAGACATTGCAAAGCAGGTAACACCCAGCCATCGCGGCGAACTGGAGATCTCCGATATAAACAGTGCCTACCTGGAGCAGGGTAAGCTTAACGTGGAACTGCTAGGCCGCGGCTTTGCCTGGTTGGACACCGGCACTCACGAGAGCCTGTTAGAAGCTGCACAGTTTGTAGAAACCATTGAAAAGCGACAGGGCTATAAGATTGCGTGTTTGGAAGAGATTGCGTTTAATCAGGGTTGGCTTTGTAGAGATCAGCTTTTGGCTCAGGCTGACCAATTGAGGAAAAACGGCTACGGTGAATACCTACTAGACATCTTGAGAAACGCTGAATGATACCCGTAACAAAACCGTACTTTCCTAGCCGCGAAAAACTCAACAAATACCTCGATGGCATATACGACCGCCAATGGCTAACGAATAACGGTCAACTGGTGCAGGAACTCACCAGTCGGCTTGAAGAATACCTCGGTGTAGAAAATCTTCTATTGGTTGGTAACGGCACCCTTGCCTTGCAAATTGCTTACCGTGTGCTCGGTGTGAGCGGCGAGGAGGCAGGCCAGCATCCTGAAGCCATCACCACTCCGTTCAGCTTTATCGCTACAGCAAGCTCTCTTAAGTGGGATGGAGTGAATCCTGTATTCGTAGATATTGACCCTGGAACGTGGTGCCTGGACCCGAAAAATATTGAAACCGCTATAAATGCTAATACCCGTGCGATAGTCCCTGTCCATGTATTCGGCAATGCTTGTGAGGTAGAGGCGATCAGCGAACTAGCTAACAAGCACAACCTTAAGGTCATTTATGACGCGTGCCATACTTTCGGCGTTCAGTATAGAGGAGAGAGTCTGCTGAAGCATGGAGACGCTGCAACGCTGAGCTTTCACGCCACTAAGCTGTTCCATACAGGAGAGGGCGGCGCGATTATCTTTAAACGCAAGGAAGACTTGGAGCGCGCCAAAAAGTTAATAAACTTTGGTATTACGGGCCCGGAAAGCATTGAAGAGCTCGGGGTAAATGCAAAGCTCAACGAGCTCCAGGCTGCAATGGGCCTCTGTGTATTGGATGAGATTGATCAAAACCTGGCTGCCAGGGCCGACATTTGGCGCCGCTATAAGCAAGAACTGAATGACAAAGTGCAGTTCCAGAACATAAGTGAAGATCTCTCCTACAATCACGCTTATTTCCCAGCTGTATTTGAGACCGAAGAACAAGCCATGGCTGTTGCCGCCGCTCTAAAGGACAACTCCATACAGGTAAGAAGATATTTTTACCCATCACTAGAGAGCGTGGCGTGTCTTGGGGACCACCCAGTTATGCCAATTTCAAATAATATATCTAGGCGAATTCTCTGCTTGCCCATTTACGAGCAATTAACCGGGTATGAACAGCGCACAATTATCGATATTATCAAATCGGAGTTAGTTTAATGAATTTGGCGGTTATGCAGCCGTATTTGTTTCCGTACATTGGATATTTTCAACTTATTTATGCCAGCGATTTATTTTTGTTATTCGATGACGTCGCATATATAAAAAAAGGGTATATAAACAGAAATTCAATAATGATGGATGGTCAACCGTATCGCTTCACCATTCCGGTTCCTGGTGCTTCGCAAAACAAAAAAATCTACGAGCTAAGTTATTCCAATGATGTCGACAAGGTGATGAAATCTATATCTCAGGCCTATTCAAAAGCAAAACATTTCGACACAATTTACCCAATGATCGAAAGGGTACTTTCGCAACCTGTAAGAGATATTGCTGATTTATGCTTGGCTTCTTACAAAGAGATATTTTCTTATCTTGGCCTCGAAAAAAGCTTTAAAAAAACAAGTACCATTGATTATGACCGAGAACAGCCCGCTGAAAATCGGATCATCGACCTATGTAACAGGTTTAATGCCGATCACTACATTAATCCGATCGGTGGAATTGATCTGTACAGCCGAGAAAATTTTGAGCGAAAAAAGCTGAAGCTAAGCTTTTTGAAACCAGAATTGGTTGAGTATAAGCAGTTATCGAATGGGTTTATTTCTGGGCTTTCCATTATTGACGTCCTAATGAACTGTCGGCCCGATGAAATCAGATCACTTTTGTCGAAATATGAACTGGTGTGAAAATGGAAGATCGAAAGCGAGATAAACAGTTTTCTAAAAACTACGACCTTGAACATCTTCTAACTGAAGTCACCGAGCTCTTGTCGCCGGCGAATATTGAACTATCCAAGCGGGACAACTCAGAAAAATATACGAAGATATTCATTGTGGGTGCCTTGCGTTCCGGAACAACCCTGTTTACTCAATGGCTTGCAAATACTGGATTGGTCGCGTATCCGACAAACTTACTTTCTCGATTTTATGGCGCTCCTCTGGTTGGTGCAAAAATCCAGCAACTGCTCACTGATCCGCGTTATAACTTCAGAAACGAAATTCTGGATTTCAGGTCTGAAATCAACTTCAATTCCGAGAACGGCAAAACGAAAGGGGCTTTGGCGCCCAACGAATTTTGGTATTTCTGGCGACGTTTTCTTCCGTTTGACGCACTTGACTACATGGCCTCGGAAGAGCTTAGTAAGAAAGCAGATTTAGCAGGGCTTAGAAATGAGCTGAACGCTCTGGCGAACATAATGGAAAAGCCATTTGCGTTAAAAGCTATGATTTTGAATCAGAATATCCCAGATTTAGACGATCAGTTCGAGAATGCATTCTTTATTTGGATTCGTCGAGACCCAGTTTTCAATATCCAGTCTGTATTACAGGCCCGGCAGCGGCAATTCGGTGACCTTGATACTTGGTATTCCTTCAAGATCAAGGAATACCCTGAACTAAAAGATCTAAATCCTCTTGACTCCGCAGCTGGTCAGGTTTCGGCAATCAATCGTTCAATAGAGCAGGGAATTGCCGCGCTCCCGGAGCACAAAAAATTAATCGTTCAATACGAGGATTTTTGTCAACGCCCGGAGTTTTATTACGACGAGATTACGAGTCGGCTCAGGTCTCAAGCCGATATCTCGGCTCTGGCTGGCAAGGACTATTCTGGTGAAAAACATTTTTCAAATACCAATCAGTGGGTGCTTGAAGAATATAGTAAGGAACAAGTTGAAAGAGCGTTTCAAAAAGCTAACTATTGAGAATATTTAGGTACATAGTCTCAGGAAATCAAATGTCTTTTTTCTTTTTAATGTGCTCAGAGCGGTCAGGAAGTAATTTCATTTCCAAGCTTATAAATGGCCATAAAAATATATGCGGGCCATCTACGAAACACATCATTAATCCAGTTGCGCGAAACCTCTTTCGATATGGCGATTTAACTGATAAGAACTCTTGGAATGAGCTTTTAACCGACATACATCGACTTTTTTGCGTTGATTTTTCCGTTTGGAAGGTGAAGCTTTCGCTGGATGACCTCCAAGATATGGCCCAACCCGGTGATGTTAAGTCTTTACTGCAAAATATTTTCCTAGAGGAAGCTAGGGCTCACGGAAAACAACATGTTTTCATAAAAGAAAACCATATTTATGAATTTTTTCCATTTCTGCTAGTGAATTTTCCAGAGGCAAAGTTTGTGTATCAAACTCGTGATCCTCGAGACATGGCACTTTCATGGAAAAAGAGTTCCGACCATCCCGGTGGTGTGGTCAAGGCCGCTAGGCAATGGAAACATGATCAACAACAAAGCCTGAAAAACTTTGAGTTGTTAAATCAGCAGGGAAAGGCGCATCTTATAAAATACGAGGAGCTAACTGCTGATAACGAGTTAGAGATGCAAAAACTAGTTCAATTCCTCGGGGTTCCATTTGACGAGGGGATTTTCGAATTTCACAAAGATGAATTGACTCAAAAAAATGCCGGTATGCAGACCACTTGGAATAATCTTTCTAAGGGTGTTATTAGGAACAACAGTAAAAAGTATTTGAAGGAGCTTGCAGAGGTCGAGATCAAGGCGATCGAAAAGATTTGTTTTCATGAAATGAATCATTTGGGTTATGACACGGAATTTTCACGTGATGACCTTTTAAGCATTACAGAGGACACCTTGGAGAGACTTAATGAAAAGGAGCTTTCCGAAATAGAGCTACAGCGCTCTGAGGGTGTAATAAATAATATGCTCGCAAAGGCGAAATTTTATCAGCGCTAGTGGCGAAGAGTTTTTGAACAACATCGACGTTGTCCCTTCTGACTCTGATATTTTCCCGCAATCATTAACCTCATTGTTTATCCAATGAATGGAATAAGCCAAAGAATAACTGTCGGTGTTTTATGGAACCTAGCCAGCTTATTTTTGGCTAGAGGCTCTACAACGCTGTTCACAGTTTTTCTTGCCAAACTGCTCGCCCCCGAGGCATTCGGACTTGTGGCGATGGCAATGGTAGCGTTCGAACTAGCAAATGCCTTTGTGACTTCTGGCCTCGGGCAGGCCCTGATTCGGAGTAAGGACGTATCAGGAATTGATTTGAATACGGTGTTCTATTCAAATTTTGTCCTGAGTTTGGTTGCCTATGTAGCGCTGTTTATTGGCGCGCCTTTCGTTGCTGAGTTTTACAACCAACCTCAGCTAACTGGCTTGCTTCAGGTAATGGGGCTGGTTGTTCTCGTCAATGCGAGCAAGGTAGTTCAAATAGCGGTACTGAGTCGCCAAATGAATTTCAAGGCTCAGATGCAAGCCAATACTCTCGGTGCCGTTAGCTCGGGGATTCTAGCGATCGCGGTTGCGCTCTCTGGATGGGGCGTTTGGAGCCTGGTGGTCATGATGCTGGGCCAGGCCTTGGTGTCGGCTGGAACACTTTGGCTGATTAGCAAATGGCGGCCTGGGTTGGAGTTTAGCTCCCAGTCTTTTCGTCGCCTTTTCCGTTTTGGCCGGAATCTACTTGCCGAGGGTCTGCTTTCAGTTCTCTATCAAAACTCGTACGTTCTTGTAATAGGTCGATTCTTTAGCGCAGAAGTTACTGGCTTATATTTCTTTGCCAAAAAAGTCAGTAATCTGGTTTCCCAGCAGTTGGCCGCTGCCGTGCAGCAAGCCACGTTCCCGGCTCTGGCTACGCTGCAAGATGATACGGATCTTCTCAGGCATAAATACCGGCGGATAATGCAGATGACGATGTTCCTGATGGCTCCCGTGATGGCATTAATCGCGGGCCTGGCTTCATCGCTGTTCGAGCTCCTCCTGGATGACAGTTGGTCGGATGCTGTTCTGTTCTTGCAGCTTCTGTGCATTGTCGGGTTCCTTTATCCGGCGCACATGCTTAATATCAATCTATTAAATGTAAAAGGTCGTTCAGATCTCGTTCTTAAGGTGGGCCTGTTGAAGAAGGCAGTGAACGTGTCGTTACTCTTTGCAGCGATACCCTATGGCGTGATCGGAATTGTCTTCAGCCAAGTACTTGGTTCATTGATAGCACTCATTCCAAATACGTATTTTACAGTGCGTTTTATTAACTATTCCCTAAAGCAGCAGTTATGGGATCTTCTGAAACCAGCAGTGTCAGCTACAGTTGCCGGCTACTTCTCGTTCCTATTATCAGAAAACAATGGCGACCCTTCGATTGTCTGGCTATTGCTGGGAGCCTGTGCAGGCTGCTTCATCTACTTGCTGAGCAGTTTTTTGCTGAGGGTAGATGGTGCCATTATTTGTATGCAGCGAGCACGATTGATTATAGCGCGCCGGTAATCCTGAATTCGACCTTCTCATGAGCCTGATAAGGAACGCGTTTGGAATTGTGGAAAAGGAAATCGTTTGTGATTCAGAAGAATATTGATACTTTTAGAAAGTTACAAATAGATGATTTGCCCTCTGAGTCAGAAATCATGAAACACTGGCATGGCGATCGAGCCATTCCAGAGGTTAGTGTAATTTGCAACACTTATAATCATGAGGAATATATAGAGGATGCCTTGAAGGGTTTTCTCATCCAAAAAACGGATTTTCCTTTTGAGGTTAGTATTCATGACGATGCCTCAACTGACACAACAGCAACCATAATTGAAAAATATCAACGTAAGTACCCGAATATCATCAAATCCATCATACAAGCTGAGAATCAACGCTCTAAAGGTATGCGGCCAACATTGTTGAATTTTCCGAATACGAAAGGAAGGTTGATTGCGATGTGCGAAGGCGATGATTTTTGGTTTGGCTCGAACAAGTTACAGCAGCAGAAGGAATTACTTGATAAAACGCCGGACGTTGATCTGTGCACGCACCCTGTCGCAAAAATAAATACAGATGGACGGATCTTATCTACCATTCTAGGAAAACAAAAAAAGAAACTAATTAATGCTTCGAGAGCCATTAAAGGTGGCGGAGGCTGGTGTGCGACTTCATCACTTATGGTACGAAGAGAAATAATAGATAAATTTGCTAATCAATTTCAACACGTTCCGGTCGGGGACCTGGTTATAAAATGTTTAGGGTCCGCTAGAGGTGGTGCCGTTTTCTTAAACGAGAATTGCTCCGTATATCGGGTAGGTGTCCTTGGAAGTTGGTCCGCAGCTAGGGGAAGAGAGGGGCGATTGCTGAATTACCATCGCAGAATGCAATCCTGTCTTACGGAGCTGGGTAAACTTGAAGAGTTTTCGAATTTTAATGATGAGATCAATTTCCTTAGGAGTAAATTCACTTACTCCGCCAGCGTTGATTATTTGAGGCTGAAAGATTATAAGATGTCTGCACGATTAATTGCTAATAGCTTCCGCTTAAAGCCCTTTTTAAGTTTTAGACAGGTGTTGCTGGGAATATTGCTGATGCCATTTTTGATGTTAAGATAACTCAGCAAAATACAAGCTATTAAGTTATTGATTTCGTGGGACAGAGCGTAAAGGTAGAACCTTTGAGCGTAGAGGATGTTAAAAGATGTGGGTCAGGAACGATTAGGTGTATCTCTATCTTTTACCGTTAATTTTGGTGTTTGGGGCGAGACTCTTTTTTTTCAGGGGGAGGTTTTCGCCTTTTAGAAAATATGGCGACTTTATACTATTGCTTTACTTGTTCCCTCTGGGCTTTGCCATATTTTATGCCAAAGCGGTCGAGGCAACTAGCTCTCAAGGACCGAGCTTCTCTGCACTTCTTTATTTGAGTTTGGCATTAATAATATACTTTTCCCCGCTTTTCTTTCATCAGTCAAGAAAAGAAGTTAAAATCAATCTCATTGATAAGAATATAGTTTTATTTCTTTGTGTCGTTCTTGTTTTTGGTGGCTTCTATTCAATTATTGTATTTTTCCCAAAAGCATCGTTTGCGCTTAGATTTGGGGCCGAAGACCTCCGAGCGTTGACAAATTCTGGCGATTACTCTGTCTTATCTGGTTCAATAAAAGATACTATCGCTGTTGGCTTTTCTGTATTTTTCGGTCTTAGCCAATTATTGGCATTTCTTATCTTAGCAACTAAAATATTCGGTGCTTGGAGTAACTTTTGCGCATTTTCTTTAATTTTTTCGAGCTCTTCTTATATTTTTAACTCTTTGGCCTTCGCAGGCAGGGATGGAGTAGTTTTCTGGTTGTTCTCGTTCGCCTTTTGCTATGTTTTTGTCCGACGATGGGTTGACCTCAAGTTGCCAAAGCTTTTTTGGCTAGTTCTTGTGATATTTTGTGTTTTAGGCGGTGGTGCATTTATTTTAATTACCATTGATCGCTTTAATGAGGTTTTCTTTATTTTTGCGTACGGCGCACAGCAGGTCCATCAGTTCAATGCTCAGTATGTGATCGATCCGCCATTGTATCATGGTTGGAACGGTTTCAGAGAGATATTGTCGTTGTTGGGTGTTGGTGGTGAAATTGATCGCGACTATCATTGGCAATATTATCTGAATCGAGATGTAAATCCTTGGACCTTTAAGTTTTTTATAGGCTCTATCTTCAGGGATTTCGGGAAAGTGGGCACGATGCTTTTTCTTATGGTCACCTCATTGTTGATGTGGTTAATGCTGATTAAAAAGTACAGTCAAGATAGCGTCTCTAGGATTACGTCATTTGGCCAGATATTGGCGATCTATCTTTATAGCCAAGTCGGGTTCATGGGGGTTTTTTATTTTAAGCATTCGGCGCTCAATTTGTATCTTGTGGTTTTCTTTTTATTAATTTTTGGTTTTGGCTTGTTAAGGATTTTTGGGTTAAGGTGGTTTGTATATTTTAGATAATCATTTCTTCTTTAATCTTCGCTGATTGATTGAGTTTTAGATACAATGCAAGTCTATTTTAGTAAGCTGATGATTTCTGGGCTTTATTCTTGTTTTCGCTTTTTCAGGTTTTAGTTTTACCTAGATGCTTTTATCCGGGTGAAAGTGTTTGAGTTTCTTTATAAACTGTGTCGCTTCAATATTTAGTTGATTTGATCTAGAACCTTATTTGCGATGTTGGGTTAAGCCGTAAGGTCCTTTTCGTTTGAATTCTGTTTTTGCATAGGTGGGATAGTTATGAATAAACCTCATGTCATCGGTGAAGGGTTAATCGCAAAGGCTTTCGCAGATTCATGGTTTGACGATGAGGTGGTAATATTTGCGTCAGGTGTTTCGCGTTCCAGTGAAACCAGGCAAAGTGAGTTTAGTAGAGAAAGAGAATTGCTCAACAAAGCTTTGCGTAAGTTTCAAGGTTCAATTTTCATTTATTTTTCCTCGACGAATGTTGTGTTGGGAAGAGATAGCGAGTATACGAAACATAAGCGTAATATGGAAGATTTGGTTAAATCGTGTGGATGCAGTTTTTACATTTTTCAATTGCCTCAGGTTGTGGGCGTTGTCAACAATAATACATTGGTTAGCTATTTGGTTAGATCGCTTTTCGCTCAAAGTACCTTAGATGTTCAAATTAATGCTAAAAGAAATTTAATCGGGGTGGAGGATCTCGTTCGGGTTGTGACAGAGGTTGTCAATTCAGGAAGGTCAGCAAATACTGTTCAGATAATCGCATCTGCCTGTAATGTTAGCGTTGTCAAAATAGTTGAGGAGATCGGTGCGATCATGGGCCTGAGTCCTGTCTTTCGAATGGAAGAAAGGGGGGATGATCAATCTGTGTCGATAGAATTTCTGGAGAGTTTTTTAGCGCCAGACGATCCATTGCTGCAGCCAAATTATTGGCGGAATGTTTTAAGGTACTATGTCCCCCGTCTCATGAGTCGTTTCTGTGAATAAAAAAGTGCTTATTAATTGCTCCAATCTTCACACTGGAGGTGGCGTGGCGGTAGCGTCTTCGTTTCTGGATTGTGCGAGCAAGCAATTGGAAGGGTCTTCCGCCGAAATCCACGTCCTGGCATCGAGCGAAGTCAATAAGAACCTCATTTCGCTCGGCGCGGATGTTCGATCGTTTTCATCTTATGAGGTTAAAGACTTTTTTGGCGTTTCGGCTCTTTGGAAGGGCCTTAGCCAGAGATTAACGGGCTATGATGTAGTGTTCACTGTCTTTGGTCCTAGTTATGATTTCGCTTTCGGTTTGAAACATATTATGGGGTTTGCCCAGCCAAATATAATTTATCCCGACAACCCTATCTTTAATAGCTTAGACCGGAAAAGCCGGTTTTACACAAGAGTCAAATATTTTATTCAGGAGTTGTTCTTTTGGAAAGCGAGCTCTTTGGTTGTTGAGTTAGATCATGTAAGAAGAGGTTTAAAGCGAAAGGCTCTTTTCGGCACTAAAAGCATTACTATTGTAGAAAGTGCTGTGCATTCTGTTTACTCAGATAGAGGTAAATGGCTTGACCTAGACCTTCCCGAGGCCTCCGGAGATATCAAACTGGGTATTATTTCCAGAAACTACCCCCACAAGAATCTAAAGGTGCTTCCAGGCGTTAAGGCGATTCTTTCAGAGAAATACGGTTTGAACGTGTCGTTTTATGTGACGTTTACTGACGGAGAATGGCAAGCCTGTAACGCCCAATTCAGGGAGAACATTATTAATGTTGGCGGGTTGCGTTTAGCTCAATGCCCGACATTCTACGCTAAAATGGATGGTGTGATCTTTCCGAGCCTCCTGGAATGTTTCTCAGCCGTGCCGATTGAGGCTATGAAGGTCGAAAGACCGATTTTTGCATCAGACTTAGACTTTATCCACGATGTCTGCGGTTCTCACGCTGAGTATTTTGACCCTCTTGATGAAGCGTCAATTGCTAGATCAATTTATGAGTATTTTGAACTGCCTGAGAAAGTTCGGGCTGAAAGGGTTTCGGCAGCGCGCGATTTTGTTAAGAGGTTCCCTGGTCCGGAGATCCGGGCGCGCCGCTATCTGGAGCTTATTGAAAACGAGCTGAACGCTAACTGAAAGGCAGTATATGTTTGACGAAAAGAAATTGTTGATTACCGGAGGCACTGGGTCGTTCGGAAATGCAGTCCTGAACCGGTTTCTTGATACTGATATTGAAGAAATCAGGATTTTTAGCCGGGATGAGAAAAAGCAGGATGACATGCGCAAACGCTACGCCAATCCGAAGCTGAAGTTTTATATTGGCGACGTGCGTGACTACACCAGCCTGCTGAATGCTACCCGGGGTGTCGATTACATCTTCCATGCTGCTGCGCTCAAACAAGTTCCCTCCTGTGAGTTTCACCCGATGGAGGCGGTGAAAACAAACATCGTTGGAACGGAGAATGTACTTGAAGCGGCGATACAGAACGAAATCCGGCGTGTGGTTTGTTTGAGTACCGACAAGGCGGTATATCCCATTAATGCCATGGGCATATCCAAGGCGATGATGGAAAAGGTGATGGTAGCCAAATCTCGGAACGTGGATCCGGCGAAGACGGTCATCTGTGGTACTCGATACGGCAATGTGATGGCGTCTCGTGGTTCCGTGATTCCGTTATTCGTCGACCAGATCCGGGCCGGCAGGCCGTTGACGATTACGGACCCGAACATGACGCGGTTCATGATGACGCTTGCAGATGCCGTAGACCTGGTGCTTTACGCCTTTGAGCATGGCGAAAATGGTGATCTGTTCGTCCAGAAGGCACCTGGAGCCACGATCGAAACGCTGGCTCGGTCCCTTACAGATCTGCTGGGAAAGCCGGGGCATCCCATTAATGTCATTGGAACGCGCCATGGCGAGAAGCTGTTTGAGGCACTTCTTAGCCGGGAGGAAATGGCCTGTGCGGAAGACCGTGGCGGGTATTACCGTGTACCACCGGATTTGCGAGATCTGAACTACGGCAAGTATGTTGAACAGGGTGAAGAGAAGATCTCCCACACCGAGGATTACAACTCTCATAATACGGAGCGCTTGGACGTCGCTGGCATGCAAAGCCTGCTGCGCAAACTTGATTTCATTCGTGCCCTGGAACGGGGTGAATACCTTAACCCGGAGGATTGAGCCATGAAGGTACTGGTTAGTGGCGCAAACGGGTTTATTGGTAAAAACCTGCTGATGCACTTGCGTGAAATAGGTGAAATGGAAGTGGTCCCCTTCACTCGGGAGCACTTCGAGGCGGATTTGCCAGCTTTGCTTGAGGGTATTGATTGGGTTATTCATTTAGCCGGGATCAATCGCCCCGAAGACCCTTCAGAGTTTGTCACCGGAAACGCCGGGCTCACGCAGGTATTGTGTCAAGCCGTCCGTGATGAGGTGCAACAAAGCGGTCGCAAGATCCCGGTGATTTACACCTCATCCATTCAGGCTGAGCGGGAGAACGATTATGGGAGCAGCAAGCGGGCCGCGGAAGAGGCGTTATTGGCACTGAACGGAGATACCGGTAACCCAGTACATATTTATCGACTGCCCAATGTGTTTGGTAAGTGGGCGCGCCCCAATTACAACTCGGTTGTGGCGACCTTCTGCCACAATGTTGCGCGGGACTTGCCCGTTCCGATTAATGACCCGGACGCGCTAATCAACCTTGTGTACGTAGACGATGTAATCAGCCATTTCCTCTCGCTGATGAAAGGGAAGAGCAACGCCTCTGGTGCCTTTGCGGAGGTAGAGCCTGTTTACCAGATTACCGTGGGTGACCTTGCGAACCAACTTAACCGCTTTAAAGCCACCCGGGACAACCTGATAACAGAACCCGTTGGCACCGGCCTTACCCGCGCCTTGTATGCCACATATGTGAGCTATTTGCCGCCAGAACGGTTCACCTACACCGTGCCACAGCACGGCGACGAGCGCGGCGTGTTTGTAGAGATGCTAAAAACCCAAGATGCTGGCCAGTTTTCATTCTTTACTGCCCACCCCGGGGTCACCAGGGGCGGGCATTATCACCATTCCAAAACCGAGAAGTTCCTGGTCATCAAGGGCAAAGCCTGTTTCCGTTTCCGCCATATGTTGACCGACGAGTTTTACGAGCTGTTTACGGCCGGGGACAAGCCTGAGATTGTTGAAACCGTGCCGGGTTGGACTCACGACATCACCAACGTGGGTGACGACGAGCTGGTCTGCATGCTCTGGGCTAACGAGATTTTTGACCGGGACAACCCGGACACGTTCTCGTGCCCGGTGGGTACTGAAGCCTGAACAGATTTAGGAAGACCATGAAAAAACTGAAAGTAATGACGGTGGTCGGCACCCGGCCGGAGATCATTCGGCTATCACGGGTAATGGCCAAGCTGGATGAATACTGTGAGCATATTTTGGTTCACACCGGCCAGAACTATGATTTCGAGCTGAACGAAATTTTCTTCCAAGACCTGGGCATCCGTAAGCCGGATCACTTTCTGAGTGCGGCAGGTGCCAGTGGTGCGGAAACCATCGGCAATGTCATCATCGCGGTGGATCGGGTTCTGGCGGAGGTTCAGCCCGAAGCGCTACTCGTTCTGGGCGACACCAACAGCTGTATGGCGGTCATCCCAGCCAAACGCCGAAAGATCCCTACATTTCACATGGAAGCAGGTAACCGCTGTTTCGATATGCGGGTACCGGAAGAGATCAATCGCCGAATCGTAGACCATACCGCTGATATTAATCTGACATACAGCACCATCGCGAGGGATTACCTGTTACGGGAGGGGCTGTTGCCTGATCGGGTAATTAAAACCGGCAGCCCAATGTTTGAGGTGCTGAACCACTTCCGTGATGGCATTGATAGTTCGGATGTTCTTGAACGACTGGGCCTCACCGAACGTGAGTTCTTTGTAGTGAGTGCGCACCGGGAAGAGAACGTTGATTCCGACCGTAATTTCGGGGCACTGGTGGAGACTCTGAATGCCGTGGCGGAGCAGTATGGCTATCCGGTGATTGTATCCACCCATCCTCGTACTCAGAAGCGGGTGGACGCAATAGGTGTGAAATTTCACAAGAATGTGCGCCTGCTCAAGCCGCTCGGTTTCAAGGATTACAATAAGCTGCAGTTAAGTGCGAAATCCGTTCTGTCTGACAGCGGCACTATCAATGAGGAAGCCTCCATTTTGAATTTTCCGGCCCTGAACATTCGTGAAGCCCATGAGCGTCCGGAAGGTATGGAAGAAACTGCAGCTATGATGGTGGGGCTTTGCGTCGAGCGTGTGTTACAGGGGCTGGCTATTCTGGAAAAGCAGGGCAGGAACGATGAGCGTTCCATGCGGCTGGTCGAAGATTACAGTATGCCCAACGTGGCAGAGAAGGTTGTCCGCATCATTCATAGCTATCGAGATTATGTGATGCAGACGGTTTGGAAGCAGTACTGAGGGGGCGTCCTTGAAAGTTTTGGCCATTCACCGGTTTTACTGGCCGGACACGCCGCCGTATGCGTCGATGCTACGAGCCATTGTTGGTCAATGGGTTCGAGATGGGCACGATGTGGATGTGCTCTCTTCCCAGCCTTCTTACAAGGCGGATGTCGAAAACCCAAGGCAGCCACCCAAGGAGCGCGTGGATGGTGCGAGCGTAATTCGTCTTAATTTGCCATCAGAGGCGGGAAAACCCTTGGTGCGTATTTTTAACGCATTGGTCTTGGGCCTGGGAGTGTTTTGGCAGGCCGTCATTCGGAAACGGTATGACGTCATCATGGTGTCGACCTCACCGCCAGTGTTGGCAGGCTGGTTTGTGGCGGTGGCGGCGAAATTGACTGGCGCTCGCTTTATCTATCACTGCATGGATATTCACCCGGAAATTGGTCGTATTTCCGGTGAGTTTCGGAATCCTCGGGTGTTTTCGCTTTTGTCACGTCTGGATAGGTGGACCTGCAACCAGGCGAGACCGGTGGTAGTTCTGTCAGACGATATGGCCGAGACGTTAGTCGCCCGCAAACCTGATAAACCGCCGCAAACGGCTGTGATCAATAACTTCAGCTTGCCATCGGAAGGCGGGGCAGTTGATGAGCTGTCCTTTCCCTGGCCGAAAGAACCGTTCGTGCTGCTTTTTGCCGGTAATATTGGCCGTTTTCAGGGCCTTGATATTCTACTCGATGCCATGGCCAGTTTGCGTGGCCGGCAGGATATTCGGTTGCTAATGATGGGAGACGGTACCGAGAAAGAGCGACTGAGTCGCAAAGCGAAGGAAAATGGCGCAAATGTCTCCTTCGTCGGCCATCAACCCGTTGAAGTTGCGAAAGCTGCAATGGCAAAGGCCAGTGCAGGCTTTGTGAGCCTCGTGCCGGAGCTCTACCATTATGCTTATCCCAGCAAAACTATGACCTATCTGGAGCAAGGCTGCCCTGTTCTGGTCGCGGTTGAAACTGACAGTTGTCTGGCGAGGGATGTGATGGACAATGGCGCCGGAATGGCAGTTCCCGGCGGCGATGTCGATGCCCTTGTGACCGCCATTCTGTCCCTTGCCGATGACTCCGAGAGCCTGAACTTAATGAGACAAAAGGCACTTGACTTTTCTAACTATGCTTTTGGGACGGATGTCGTCCTAGCCAGGTGGTCTTCCCTTCTTCAACGTAATTCGGAAGTTTGAATGAGTAATACGGACATAATTATTGTTGGGGCTCCCCGTTCGGGCACCAATATGCTGCGCGATGCGCTCACGTCTTTTGATGGTGTTTGCACTTGGCCTTGTGACGAGATCAACTATATCTGGCGCCATGGCAATGTGCGCTATCCATCTGATGAGATTCCCTCACAACGGGCGACCCCGGCGATAAAGACTTATATCCAGCGGCAATTTGACAACATCCGAGGAACATACGATGCGAATGTGGTCGTCGAGAAGACCTGCGCAAACTCGCTTCGTGTGCCTTTTGTGGATGCGGTTCTGCCCGATGCAAAGTATATCTTCATCTACCGTGACGGTATTGATGCAACCGGCTCGGCGAAGGAGCGCTGGACGGCAAAACTGGATATCCCCTACATCCTGGAGAAAGTGCGCTTTGTTCCCAAAACAGATCTGCCGTATTACGGCTTGCGTTATTTCTGGGCGCGGATATATCGGCTTTTATCGCGAGACAAACGACTAGCTTTCTGGGGGCCTGCTCTGGACGGCATGCAGAATATCCTACAAAACCACACCTTGAACGAAGTGTGCGCCCTGCAATGGCAACGTTGCGTGGATAACGCGGAAAAGGCATTTTCCGACATGCCGGCCGAAAAAGTGGTTCGTGTGCGCTATGAGGATTTTGTTCGCCAGCCTGTAGCAGAGCTCACTCGCATTCTTGAGTTTATTGGTAAAGGGGTCGATCCGGAGAAAATTGCTAAAGCGGTGGATGGTGTTTCACCACGCAGCTTGGGTAAGGGCCGCAAGGCGCTCGGTGAACAGGAAGTGGCAAATCTGGAGGCCTTGGTAGGGGAGACGCTGAAGCGTTATGACTACCTCTGACTCCTCACCCAGCCCTGCTGCGGGCCTCGGAACCTCTCAGGCGCTGCAGAAGCGGGCATTCGATCTGTTTTTTGCGGTGCTCGGGCTTTTGGCGACCTGGTGGCTTATCTTCTTGGCCTGGATGGCCGCCAGTATCGATACCCGTTCCAATGGTTTTTTCATTCAGAAGCGAGTAGGCCGGCATGGCAAAATCTTCCACGTGGTGAAAATGAAAACGATGCGTCCGATTGCGTCGCTCGAGACCACGGTCACTCGCCGAGGGGACCCTCGGATTACAAAGTTGGGAGCCTTTTTTCGCCGTACCAAAATCGACGAGCTGCCCCAGCTCTGGAACGTTTTATTGGGCGATATGAGTTTTGTTGGCCCAAGGCCGGATGTTCCCGGTTTCGCGGATAAACTTCAGGGGGAGGAGAGAGCGATGCTCGCCATTCGGCCTGGCATTACCGGCCCCGCGACCCTCAAGTATAGGAATGAGGAGGAGCTCCTGGCTGGTCAGAGTGATCCCGAAGCCTACAATTGTGAGGTTATATGGCCGGATAAGGTGCGAATCAATCTGGAGTACATCCGGAACTGGTCTCTTCGTCGGGATCTTCAATACATATTGGAAACGGTGTTTCATTAAATGCTTAACGGACCTTTTTCCCCATGGCCATCCTTCACTGAGGAAGAGGCCAACGCTGTACGCGATGTCTTGCTTTCAAACAAAGTGAACTACTGGACCGGACGGGAGTGCCGCGAATTTGAATGTGAGTTTGCGGGCTTTTCCGACTCGGAGTATGCCATTGCTTTGGCCAACGGCACCTTGGCATTGGATTTGGCCCTGAAGGGGCTGGGGATTGGCCCGGGTGATGAAGTGGTGGTTACTCCCCGAACATTTCTGGCTTCAGCGTCCAGTATCGTAACCGCTGGTGCCACACCAGTGTTTGCGGAAATAGACCGGGATTCTCAGAATATTACGCCGGAATCCGTTCGTAAGGTGATTACCCCTCGTACCAAGGCAATTATATGTGTTCACCTGGCAGGGTGGCCCTGCGAGATGGATGGCTTCATGGCGCTTGCTGAAGAGCATGGTTTGTACTTGATTGAAGATTGTGCCCAGGCTCATGGTGCCCGCTACAAGGGGCGTTCGGTGGGGTCGATTGGCCATGTTGGTTGCTGGTCGTTCTGCCAGGACAAGATCATGACCACGGGCGGTGAAGGTGGCATGGTGACCACTAATGATCGGGATTTGTGGAAACGCATGTGGGCCTATAAGGATCACGGGAAAAGCTGGGATGCTGTGTACGAGCGTGAGCACCCTCCGGGTTTCCGTTGGTTGCACGAGAGTTTTGGTACCAACTGGCGGATGACGGAAATGCAGGGCGTTATTGGCCGCATTCAGTTGACGCGCATGCCGGATTGGCGTGCGGCCCGCCAACACAACGCCAAAGCCATCTGGGAAGCTGCCCGTAAGTTGCCGGGGCTGCGTGTCCCAGAATTGCCTGAAAACGTCGAACACGGTGCCTATAAGTGTTACGTGTTTGTGGAGCCGGGCCAGCTCGCAGAGGGTTGGGACCGAGATCGGGTCCAGCAGGAGATATTAGAGGCTGGCGTACCTTGTTTTTCCGGATCTTGTTCCGAGGTTTATATGGAAAAGGCATTTGATGGGACTGATTGGCGGCCCGAGCAGCGTTTGGCAATCGCCGAGGAGCTGGGGGAGACCAGTTTGATGTTCCTGGTACACCCCACTCTGACTAAGGCTGAGATTGAAAAGACTTGTTCAGTGTTGGCCGATGTTATGGCTAAGGCTGCAGCCTAAAAGCTAATTCACACCGCTTAAAGAGTAGTTATGCCCATCTACGACGTATTCAATGGCGATGCAGACGGAATCTGCGCGCTTATTCAACTTCGGCTGGCAGAACCGAAAGAAAGTATTCTTGTTACCGGTGTAAAGCGGGACATCGAGCTCGCAGAACAAGTACCGGCCACGGAGCCAGCTGAGGTTACAATTCTCGATATCAGCCTCGACAAAAACCGTGGGGCGGTGGACGCGTTGCTTGCGGCCGGCTGTTCCATTTTCTACGTAGATCACCACTTTCCGGGCGACGACTTGCCAGAGGCGCCGGATTTTAAGGCGCTGATCGATACACAACCCACTACTTGCACCAGCTTGTTGGTGGATCAGCATCTTGGCGGTCAGTTCCATAACTGGGTAATTGCGGCGGCGTTTGGTGACAACCTTAATGCAGTAGGTGAGGAGTTGGCGGCCAAGGCCGGGTTGTCGGCTGAACATACCGAGGCGCTAAAAACACTCGGCGTTTGCATCAACTACAACGGCTACGGCGCCACGGTTGAGGACCTCCACTTTCACCCAGCCGATTTATACCGGGAATTCGTGAAGTTTTCGGATCCACTAGGGTTGATTACTTCGGAGCCCGTTACCTGGCAACAACTGAGGGATGGCTACGAAGCGGATATGGCCCAAGGGTTGGCCGCGCCCGTGCTCACGGAGTCAGCTTCCTCGCTGGTGGTGAAGCTACCCGATGAGGCCTGGGCGCGCCGAGTAAGCGGTGTGCTGGGTAATGAGCTTGCTAACCGGAACCCTGACAAAGCTTGTGCGATTGTTACTGAAAAGGCCGATAATACTTATCTGGTGAGTATTCGTGCGCCTTTGAACAACCGCACAGGTGCCGATGAGGTTGCACGCCAGTTTCCGACCGGTGGCGGGCGGAAGGCGGCAGCCGGGATTAATGCGCTTCCTGCCGATCAGCTGGAAGAATTTTTGAATACTATTGCCACGTTCTGGAGCTAAAGGATTGCTATGACTCTTACGCCCCCCAAGAAAACTCACCTCAAACAGCTTGAGGCAGAGTCTATCCATATCATCCGTGAAGTGGCCGCCGAGTTTGATAACCCGGTAATGCTCTATTCGATCGGCAAGGATTCGGCAGTCATGCTGCATCTGGCGATGAAGGCTTTCGCGCCGGGCAAGCCGCCGTTTCCGCTGATGCATGTGGACACTACCTGGAAGTTCCGGGAGATGATCAAATTCCGGGATGAATTGACTGAGCGGTTGGGTCTGAAGCTGATTGTGCACACCAATCAGGAAGGTGTGGCCCAGGGCATTGGCCCGTTTACCCACGGCAGTGCCAAGCATACGGATGTGATGAAAACACAGGCTTTGAAGCAGGCGCTCGATAAGTACGGCTTTGATGCCGCCTTCGGTGGTGCCCGCCGGGATGAGGAGAAGTCCCGCGCCAAGGAGCGCGTGTATTCTTTTCGCGACAAGTTCCACCGTTGGGATCCGAAGAACCAGCGCCCGGAGCTGTGGAACCTGTACAACGGCAAGGTGAACAAGGGCGAGAGCATTCGTGTGTTCCCACTCTCCAACTGGACCGAGTTGGATATCTGGCAGTACATCTACCTGGAAAACATCGACATCGTGCCGCTGTATTACGCCGCGGAACGCCCGGTAGTTGAGCGCGATGGTACGCTGATTATGGTGGATGATGATCGCATGCCGCTCGAGCCTGGAGAAAAGCCCGAAATGAAGATGGTGCGCTTTCGCACGCTTGGGTGTTATCCGTTAACCGGGGCGGTTGAGTCCGAGGCGGCGACGTTGCCAGAGATCATTCAGGAAATGCTGCTGACCAAGACGTCCGAAAGGCAGGGGCGGGTAATCGACCATGATTCCGCTGCCTCCATGGAGCAGAAAAAACGCGAAGGGTATTTCTAAGGAGTTGTTATGTCGCACGCATCTGAATTGATTGAATCCGATATCCTCGCGTACCTGGACCAGCACGAGAACAAAGACCTGCTGCGTTTTTTGACGTGTGGCAGCGTTGATGATGGCAAGTCCACCCTGATTGGTCGCCTGTTGTTCGATTCCAAGCTGATTTTTGAAGACCATCTGGCGAGCTTGCACAAAGACAGCGAGCGCCAGGGCAACGCTGGCGAAGCGTTAGACTTGGCGTTGCTGGTGGATGGTCTGGCTTCCGAGCGGGAGCAGGGCATTACGATTGATGTGGCGTACCGGTATTTCTCCACCGATAAGCGCAAGTTCATCATTGCCGACTGCCCGGGCCATGAGCAGTACACCCGCAATATGGCTACTGGTGCCTCTACCTGTGATCTTGCGGTGGTGATGATCGATGCCCGTAAAGGGGTGCTCACCCAGTCTCGCCGGCACAGCTTTATTGTCAGCCTTCTTGGCCTGAAGCATGTGGTGGTGGCGATCAACAAGATGGATCTGGTGGATTTCTCCGAGGAGGTGTTCAACAACATCCGCGAGGAATACCAGAAGTTGGCGGCCCAACTCGGCCTGGAAGATGTCTACTACGTGCCCATCTCGGCCCTGAATGGCGACAACGTGGTGAACCGCAGTGAGCAGACGCCCTGGTACCACGGCGAGACGCTAATGAGTATTCTTGAGCAGGTTGAAGTTCGTGAGGACCAGAACGTGACCGACCTGCGTTTCCCGGTGCAGTATGTGAACCGCCCGAACCTGGACTTCCGGGGCTACTGTGGCACGCTCGCCAGTGGCGTGGTGCACAAGGGCGATGAAATTGCGGTACTGCCGTCTGGCAAGACATCCCGGGTAAAAGGCATCCACAGTTACGAAGGTGAAATCGAGCGCGCCTGGCCCGGGGACGCGATTACGTTGACCCTGGAAGACGAGGTGGATATTTCCCGGGGTGATCTGCTGGTACACGCCAACAGCAAGCCTGCTTTGGGCAACCGGCTTGCCGCCCACGTTGTCTGGATGAATGAACAGGCACTGAAACCCGGCCGCGAATATGGCATCAAGATCGGCACCCGTGTGACCAACTGCTACGTTAACGAAGTGCTTGAAGAAATTGATGTGAACACCCTCGAGCGCTACCCGGAGGCGAAGAGTGGCCTTGAGCTTAATTCAATTGGCCTTTGTGATGTGGAGCTTTCCGAACCGGTGGTGGTTGAGGATTATCAGCGGCACCCTGGCACGGGTAGTTTCATCCTCATCGACAAGCTGACGAATGTGACCGTGGCAGCCGGTATGGTGGATAAGGCTCTGGATAGCTCGGGCGCCGCGACGGTGCGTGAATACTCGGAAGCTGAGCGCAATCTGAACCGGTTTATCCGGGAAAATTACCCCGAGTGGGGCTGCAAGCCGGTTTAAAAGGGAGAGATGTTTTGGCTGATAATATTGTCTGGCACGATCACAAAATCACTCGTGCCGAGCGCTCGGTTAATAAGAACCAGAAACCCTGCCTGCTGTGGTTTACCGGTCTGAGCGGTTCTGGCAAATCCACCATTGCTAATGCCCTTGACGTTGCTTTGCACAAGCGCGGTTACCACACCTTCCTGCTGGATGGCGACAACGTCCGCCACGGGCTGTGTAGCGACCTGGGCTTCTCGGATGATGACCGCGAGGAGAATATCCGCCGGGTAGGCGAGGTCTGCAAGCTGTTTGCAGACGCGGGCCTGATTGTGATGAGCGCCTTTATTTCGCCATTTACCAGCGATCGCCGCATGGTTCGTAAGCTTTTTCCAGCAGGCGAGTTCATTGAAGTGTTTATGGATACGCCCCTGGAAACCTGTGAAGAACGTGATCCCAAAGGGCTTTATCGGAAGGCCCGCTCCGGTGAAATCAAACATTTCACCGGAATTGATTCGCCCTATGAGATTCCTTCCCACCCTGAACTTCGCCTGGATACGTCAACCATGTCCGTCGAAGCGTGTGTGGATACACTTATTGCCTATCTGCTTGAGCGGAACCTGATTATCCGCAGGGACTAATTCCATGGAGTGGCAAGGCATAGTAACGCTGATAACGCTGTTTGTAGTGTTATCTTCGCTAGCACTGACTCGCGTTTCCGCCGACCTGATCCTGATGGCGGCTCTGGCATTCCTGCTGATTTCAGGCATCCTGGGTCCCGTTGAAGCTTTGGCAGGGTTCGGTAACCCCGGTGTGATCACAATCGCAACTCTCTATGTTGTTGCTGCCGGCCTCAAGGAAACGGGGGCCGTGCAGTGGATTGCCCGTCAATTGTTGGGACACCCGAAAACGGAGAAGGGAGCCCAGCTCAGAATGATTGCGCCCACGGGCATCCTGAGTGGCTTTATGAACAATACGGCCGTGGTGGCCATGTTCATTCCTGCTATTCAGGACTGGGCCCAGCGCCTGGGCGTTCCTGCCTCCAAGCTCCTGTTACCTCTTAGCTATGCGGCGATTCTGGGTGGTACCTGCACCTTAATCGGAACCAGCACCAACCTGGTGGTGGACGGTATGCTTCAGAGCCGTCTTGGTATCAATCTGGGTTTGTTTGAGTTGGCCTGGGTTGGTATTCCTCTGTTGTTGGTGGGCGGTACTTTTCTGGTTCTTTTCGCCTCGCGGATCTTGCCGGACCGTGGTGGCGTCACAGAAGAACTGGACCAGGTGCGGGAGTACGGGGTTGAGGTCGAGGTGATGGCGCCGGGGCCTTTGGTAGGTAAAACCATTGCTCAGGCCGGATTACGGGCTCTGAATTATGGCTATCTCACCGAAATTGATCGCGGTGGGCGGCTGATTACCGCCGTAGAGCCGGACCGGACCCTTCAGGGCGGTGACAGGCTGTACTTTGTCGGAGCGCCGGAATGTGCCAGTGAGCTTCGTCGCATCCAGGGATTGAAACCGGCGAATGGCAGCGTTCATAAACTGGATGTGGCAAACCACCAGCGATGTCTGGTAGAGGTGGTTCTGGGGCCAGAGTTTCCCGCGCTGAACAAGACGATTCGCGATAGCCGGTTCCGGACCCGTTTCAATGCCGTCATTTTGTCCCTGTCCCGCGAAGGCAAACGGGTGCCTGGCAAGCTCGGGGATATTACTTTCCGAATGGGTGATACCCTCCTGCTGGAGGCCAGTCACCAGTTTGTAGAGCAATACCGGTTCCGGCGGGACTTTCTACTGGTGAGCGCTCTGAATGACTCCACGCCTCCTGATTTTCACAGGGCACCGAGAGCCCTTGGAATACTTGCCTTGATGGTTCTTGTAAGTGCTTCCGGCGTGTTGCAGATCATGGAGGCGGCGTTCCTGGCCGCCGGGGCAATGATTGTCTCCGGGTGTATTACGGCAAGCCGTGCAAGACGTAGTGTGGATCTTCCTGTTCTGGTGGTTATTGCCGCATCGTTCGCGTTGGGCAACGCGATGACTGAAACTGGCGCGGCTACTTGGGTTGCCGAAAGGCTTCTAGGGTTTGGTCCACTTACTCCGTGGGTTGCACTGGCAATCGTCTATTTCCTTACAGCAGTATTTACTGAAGTAATTACGAATAATGCGGCCGCGGTTTTAATGTTTCCCATTGCTCTTGCAGTATCCGAAAAGCTAGGAGTAAGTTTTCTGCCTTTTGCTGTCGCGGTAATGTTCGCGGCATCTGCTTCTTTCATGACGCCACTTGGTTATCAGACAAACCTTATGGTTTATGGCCCCGGGCGATATCGATTTTCAGATTATATGCGGTTGGGCTTTCCGCTCAGCATTCTGGCCGGAATAGTTGTGTTGGCCTTGGTCCCTTTGGTTTGGCAATTTTGACACCGATGTGGAAAAACCTGGCAATTTAGCCGAAAGTGTTACTATTGGATGACGTTGGCGATTATCTTTTCTGGTAAAGGAACACCATGTTCGAAAAATTCCTGAATTTATCTCGAGTCCACAAACGGCTGGTGTCGGTTTTCGCCGATGTGGTGGTACTGTTTTTTGCCTTATGGGCGGCATTTTCACTGCGCCTGGAGCAGCAGTTCTGGGTGCCCGATCAGGGACAACTGATTGTTTCGGGGCTAACGGTTGTCTTTACAATCGCCGTGTTCATAAGGCTGGGTCTCTATCGGGCGGTCATTCGCTATCTGAGTGACAGGGCTTTTATTACGGTGATAACCGGGGTGGTTATTTCTGCGATCACCCTGATCTTGTTGGGATATTGGCTTGAGGTACAGGTTCCTCGCTCTGTGCCTATCATATACGGGGCGCTGGCTTTTATCTTTGTAAGCGGAACCAGAATGACGGTTCGTATGCTGGTAAATCGTCCCCGGCATCGCAACAAACAGTTCGTGGCGATTGTTGGTGCTGGCGAGACTGGCCTGCAACTTGCGAACGCGCTGGATCAAGGCACCGAATATCATCCTGCAGCTTTTATCACGTTGCTGAAAGCAAACCACCGGGCCTTGATCAATGGAATCCCGGTGTACGATATCAGTCATATTGAGCGCGTGGTGAAAGAGCATCGTGTCAAGCGATTGCTTTTAGCTTTGGATGCCGACTCGGGTATTGACCGGAAGCGCTTGCTGAAAAAGCTGGAGCCCCTCGCTATTCCGGTGCAGACCGTTCCGACGATGTCCGAACTGGTGGCAGGCCAGGCACGCATCAATGATATCCGGGATCTGGAGATTGAGGATTTGTTGGGTCGGGACCCCGTGCAGCCAGACAATGCACAGGTCGCCGCTAACCTGTATGAGAGAGTGGTAATGGTAACCGGCGCCGGAGGCTCAATAGGTTCGGAGCTCTGTCGTCAGATCATTTTGCATCGTCCTTCCAAATTGGTGCTTTTTGAACAGTCCGAGTTTTCACTCTATGCAATCGAGCGTGAGCTTCAGGCGATCAATCAAATTGAGGCACTTGGCGTAGAAATCCACCCGTTGCTGGGCAGTGTTACCCATCGTCGTCGCTGCGAAACTGCAATGCGGAGTTTTGGCATAGAGACGGTATATCACGCTGCGGCGTACAAGCACGTGCCGCTGGTTGAGCAGAATGTTATCGAAGGTGTTCAGAATAATGTGTTCGGCACCTTCCATGTGGCGGAAGCGGCTATTGCGGCTGGGGTGAAGCGCTTTGTGCTGATCTCTACCGATAAGGCGGTGCGCCCCACCAATGTGATGGGCGCCAGCAAACGTCTTGCCGAGCTTGTCCTGCAAGGGCTGGCTCAGAGGCAATCTGACACCATCTTTTCCATGGTGCGGTTTGGCAACGTGCTTGGCTCTTCCGGCTCTGTTGTTCCGCTGTTCCGGGACCAGATTCGCGATGGCGGGCCCGTTACCGTGACGCACCCGGATATTATCCGCTACTTCATGACTATTCCCGAGGCCAGCCAGCTTGTCCTTCAGGCTGGCAGCATGGGGCAGGGCGGCGAAGTGTTTGTTTTGGATATGGGCGAGCCCGTAAAAATTGCCGACCTGGCTCGCAAGATGATTCACCTGATGGGGTTGATGGAGAAAACAGACGATCGGCCGGATGGGGATATCGAAATTGTATTCTCCGGCCTGCGGCCTGGTGAAAAGCTGTATGAGGAGTTGTTGATTGGCGACAACCCGCAGGGTACGGCTCACCCACGAATCATGATGGCCAGGGAAGTCTCGATGCCTTGGGGTGAGGTGGAGCAAACGCTAAACCGTTTGATGCGGGCAAGCCATGACTTCGACTGTCAGGAGATCATTCAGATCCTTAAAACGGCACCGACGGGGTTTGCCCCCAATGGGGATGTGGCGGATCTGGTGTGGTGTAACGGTAATCAGGAGCGGGTTGGTGAAGCAAGGAGTGCGGATAAGGTCCGGCGGTTGCCCTTGGCTTAGTATATGACTCTTGGAAAATGATTCGATGACGGGGGCTTGATTGCCCCCGTTTTCTTTTTTGAACAGGGAATGTGGACGATGATTGATGTTTGTACCACCGTGCCGTTCGCGTAAGCGGCTATCTCAATTCTGCCTAAGCTGCGATAATGCTGTTTTTAAAAGGTAATACAGCAGCTGGAAGGCAGATATGAGTAATGAGACGGTATTGGTGACGGGGGCAGACGGCTTCATCGGCTCCCACCTTACGGAACTGCTTGTTCGCGAGGGCTACAAGGTGAAGGCCCTATCTCAATACAACTCTTTCAATTATTGGGGTTGGCTCGAGAATACCGATTGCCTGGATTCTATTGAGGTATTAAATGGCGATGTGCGGGATCCTCATTACTGTAAGCACATCACCAAGGGTGTGGACACGATCTACCATTTGGCTGCTCTGATCGCGATTCCTTATTCCTATGTAGCGCCAGACAGCTATGTTGATACCAACGTTAAAGGCACGCTGAACATTTGCCAGGCGGCACTGGAAAATGGCGTGAAGCGCGTAATCCATACCTCCACCAGCGAGGTTTATGGCACAGCCCAGTATGTGCCGATTGACGAGAAACACCCGGTTCAGCCTCAATCACCGTACAGTGCTTCCAAGATTGCCGCCGATGCCATGGCAATGAGTTTTTACAATGCTTTTGATTTGTCTCTCACCATTGCCCGTCCCTTCAACACCTATGGTCCGCGACAGTCGGCCCGTGCTGTTATCCCCACGATCATTACGCAGATTGCCTCTGGTATGAAATCGATCAAACTGGGGGATGTGTCTCCCACCCGGGATTTTAATTATGTTGAGGACACCTGCCGCGGATTCCTGGCCTTGGCCCAAGCGGAGCAGGCTATTGGCGAGACGGTCAACATTGCCTCTAACTATGAAATCTCTGTGGGTGATACGCTGAACCTGATAGGCGAGATTATGGGTGGAGATGTTGAGTTCCTGACGGATGAGCAGCGCCTTCGGCCAGGAAAATCTGAGGTTTTCCGCCTGTGGGGGGACAACGCCAAACTGGTCGAGTTGACTGGCTTCAAACCTGAGCATTCTATTGAAGCCGGGCTGCGGAAAACGGTGAGCTGGTTTCTGGATCAGGATAACCTGAAGCACTACAAGGCGGGTATCTACAATGTCTGAACCTATTACCGTTTCTTTGAACTCTATTGGTAAGGCGAGCTTTGGATGATGTCGAAAAAGGTCGCGGTGTTTACCGGCACCAGGGCGGAGTATGGTCTGTTGCACCCGCTCATGTTAAAGCTCAAGGATTCTCCGGACTTTGAGCTTCAGCTCATCGTGAGCGGCATGCACCTTTCGCCCCGGTTTGGAGAGACCTGGCGCACTATCGAAGAGGATGGCTTTTCAATTGATGCCAAAGTGGAAATGCTACTGGCATCCGATACGCCTTGTGGCGTCGCGAAATCCATGGGTGTTGGAACTCTTGGTTTCGCCGACGCACTTGATCGGCTTCGACCGGATTTTTTGGTGATTCTGGGTGATCGTTACGAGGCCCTTGCGGTAGCCCAGGTCGCAGCTGTCATGCGAATTCCCATTGCCCATTTGCATGGTGGTGAAGTAACAGAAGGCGCTTACGATGATTCAATCCGGCATGCGATCACCAAACTGTCCCATTTGCACTTCGTCGCCTCTGAGGAATACCGGCGGCGCGTGATTCAGCTCGGGGAGCAACCGGACTTTGTTTGGAACGTTGGCGCGCTTGGGCTCGAGAACATTCGTAATGTACCTGGGATCTCGCTGGAAACTATCAATCAGCAATTGGGTTTGAATCTTTCCCAGCCATTTTTTCTGGTTACCTACCATCCCGTTACCGCTGCTGATGAGGATCCTGAGGAAACTTTCGGAAATCTTCTGGAAGCGATCTCGAAGTTTTCAGAGCATCAAGTTTTGTTCACCTACCCTAATTCAGATAACGGTGGCGATAAGCTTATCGGGATGATTGAGAGGTATGTCGCTAACCATTCAGGCAAGGCCTGGGCAGTGCCTTCGCTCGGTTTGGCCCGTTATCTGAGCGCAGTGGAAGACAGCGTTGCAGTTATAGGTAACTCCTCAAGCGGTATTATTGAGGTGCCTTCCCTCAAAACACCCGCCGTGAATGTTGGAGTTCGGCAAAAAGGCAGGCTTTCTGCGGATTCTGTCCTTCAGGTGGGGACGAGCGTTGATGACATAACATCGGGCATCGAGTGGGCGGTAACGGCCGAAGCCGAGGACTTGGCTCGGTCAGCCGCAAACCCTTACGGAGATGGCGATACCAGTCGCAGGATTATGGAAGTGCTGATGCAAACGACCCGACCAGGCGCCAAGGTGTTTTACGATCTTGCCGATTGCCGAAAAGGGGGGGATTAATGGTCAGGGTTATTGCAGAGGCGGGTGTGAACCACAATGGTGACCGCGAGATGGCTTTCGATCTCGTGAGAGTTGCCGCAGAGGCTGGTGCAGATGCGGTGAAATTCCAGACGTTTAATGCCGATCGGTTGGCGGCCATGAGCGCACCCAAGGCGAGTTACCAGCGCCAGACCACGGATGCCCTTGAATCCCAGTTGGAGATGCTTAAACGATTGGAGTTGCCGGAGTCCTGGCATGGGGAGCTCCAGAGCTATGCGGATTCGCTGGGTATCGTGTTTATTTCGACAGCCTTCGATACACAGAGTCTGGGCTTTTTGCAGTCCCTGGATCTGCCCTTTTACAAAGTTCCGTCGGGGGAGATTACCAATGGTCCTTTGCTGCTCGAATTCGCCAGAACGGGTAAGGAGCTGATCATCTCGACCGGGATGTCTACGCTGGCGGAGATTGAACAGGCTTTGGCTGTCGTCGCGTTCGGTTATTGCCGAGATCAAGCCCCGAATTCGCTGGAGGAGGTCTGGCGGTTTTGGAGTACCGCCGATGCGCGCAATGCAATAGAGCAAAAGGTGACTTTATTACACTGCACTTCGCAGTATCCCACGCCAATGCGCGAGGTGAACCTGAAGGCGATGGATACACTGGTGGGCGCGTTCGGTTTGCCAGTTGGCTACTCGGATCACACGCAGGGCATTGCTGTGCCCGTTGCAGCCGTGGCGCGGGGAGCTGTTGTTATCGAAAAGCATTTCACTCTCGACCGCAATTTGCCTGGCCCGGATCACAGGGCCTCTCTCGAGCCTGACGAACTTGCAACAATGATTCGCCAGATCCGTGATCTAGAGGAGGCCATGGGTAATGGAGGTAAACGTCCTCAACCGAGTGAGTGGGACACTAGGCAGGCTGCCAGGCAACAGATTCTTTTTTCTCGACCAGTTAAAAAGGGGGAGGTGATTACCCAAGAGGCTTTGACGACGGCCCGTTGCGGACGGGGCATCTCTCCAATGGGTATTTGGGATCTGATTGGTTCAACTGCAGCCCGGGATTATGAAGCGGGCGAGGTGCCAGAGTGATCAGTAAATCGGGAGATCTGCGCGGAAAAACCTGCGTTTTGATGGGCGCAGGCGGCCACGCGAAGGTTGTTACTGATCTTGCTCTTGCCCTCGGTGCAAACATTGAGGGTGTATGCGATCCCTTTCTGGCGAGGGACGGCAAGGAAGAATGGCAAGGCCTCAAGGTGTTGGGCGACGATGATTTTTTGCTCTCTGTGTCACCGGAAGATGTCTTATTGCTGAACGGTGTTGGCCAGATGCCGGGTAGCACCACCCGCTCAGATCTCTTCGAACGTTTTTCAGAGGCCGGCTTTTTATTTGTGTCGTTGGTCCATCCGTCGGCTTGGGTTTCTCCAACTGCTACGCTGAACGATGGCGTGCAAATTATGGCAGGCGCTATCGTGCAGGCCGGGGCTTTTGTGGGCTCTAACACAATTATTAATACTTTGAGTTCTGTGGACCATGATTCCCGAATTGGAGCCTCAGTACACATTGCTCCGGGGGTGACGGTATGCGGGGATGCAATCATTGGTGACGACACGTTCGTTGGCGCCGGGGCTACGATCATCCAGGGGATTAATGTTCGTGCAAACAGTTTCGTTAAGGCCGGATCACTGGTTTGCAAAGATATGGTGTAGTAGTCCATGGGTTTGATAATTGATCAGGCAATTCCGGAGTCATAAATGGAAGCCCAACGTTCATTGAAGAAGTGGCAGAACATTCTGGTAAGCCCTGACATGCCTTTGGAAATGGCGATTGAGGTGTTGGATCGTGGTGGCCTTCGAATCGCATTGGTGGTTGACGCCGAGAAACACCTTCTGGGAACGCTAACGGACGGCGACATACGCCGGGCGCTGCTCAAGCATCTGCCCCTCAACTGTGAGGTGCGCGATGTCATGTGTAAAACGCCGCACACGGCGGGCAGTGCATGGAGCAAAGAGCGAATCTTGACCGTCATGGAGGATCTAGAGCTATTGCAGATCCCAGTGGTGGATAGTGAATCGAAGATCGTTGGGCTTGAAACCCTCCATGGTCTTATGGAGCGTCGCACGGTCGATAATCCTGTCTTTTTGATGGCCGGCGGCTTCGGCACGCGGCTGCGTCCCCTCACGAATGAGTGCCCGAAACCTCTCCTTAAAGTGGGCGATAAGCCTATCCTGGAATTGATTCTGGAGAGTTTGGTGGCCTCAGGCTTTTATCGCTTTTTCATTTCCACGCACTATCTGCCTGAAATGATTCGCGAGCACTTTGGTGATGGCTCTCAGTGGGGCGTATCCATCCAATACGTTCATGAGGAAGATCCTTTGGGCACCGGGGGAGCTCTGGGTTTGCTGCCTGCTGAGGAAATTGATTTGCCAGTCCTCATGATGAACGGGGACCTGCTGACGACTGTGAACTACCGTGAGCTACTCGATTTTCATAACAGCCATGAAAGTATTGCGACTATGTGTGTGCGTCAGTACGAACATCAGATTCCTTATGGTGTTGTGCAAACTGATGGCACCTATATACAGAGTATGGATGAAAAACCGGTTCAGAAATGTTTCATTAACGCTGGTATATACGTTGTCGCACCGGAACTGGTGGCGTCTGTAGAAAAAGGAAAACGAATTGATATGCCAACGTTACTCGAAAACAATATGGCAAAAGGGAAGAAGGTTTCGATGTTCCCTGTTCACGAGTACTGGCTGGATATTGGGAAAATGGATGACTTTAAGCGTGCACAGCGTGAAGTTGGTCTCCTGGAATGAAAATTGCAGTAATTCCTGCCCGGGGAGGCAGTAAACGTTTGCCGGGGAAGAATATAAAGGAGCTCGCCGGTAAGCCGCTTATTCAATGGACTATAGATGCGGCCGTTGATAGCGGCATTTTTGACCATGTATTTGTGAGCACGGATAGTGAGGAAATTGCTGAGACTGCAAGACGATGTGGCGCAGAGGTCCCGTTTTTGCGTTCGCCGGAGTTGGCGACGGACACAGCAACTACTGCAGATGCGCTTCGTGATTTCATTGACAAATACGAGCGGCTGAAAGGTCAATCGGTCCAGTTTGTCTGCCTTCTCCAGCCTACGTCCCCGTTACGCACTGCTGAAGATATCCTGAAAGCAGACAGATTATTGGTGGCTGATGGGGTGGATGCCGTTGTGTCTGTTTGCGAGATGGAACACCCATTTCAGCTATGTGGCAAATTGGGGCCTTCCGGTAGTCTCCAAGGATTTGTGAAGTCCGAAAATAATGTGCGTTCACAGGATCAGGACGTTTATTATCGGCTAAATGGTGCCATCTTTTATTGCAGTAGAGAACTGGCAATGAGCCTTGAAAAGCTCTACGACAGCGATGTTAATTCTCGAGCTTGCATAATGAGCGGCTGGCATTCAGTGGATATTGATACGGAGATGGATTTCCTGATTGCAGAGGCTTTGATGTGTTATTAGTGCCCTAAGGATTTGGTGGTGGAGTAATGAGTGCCTTTGCTCTTTTATCCAACAGGGTTGGGTAAGCATGATCTTGATTACATTCTACAATTTCAGCTCGGAGGCGTGTGGCTCAGGCCTCTAATACGCTCCTTAGTCAGGAAGGGGAGCGACAAAGTCGGCGGCCTCCAACATGTATGCTGTCTCTATGATCTGGGAAGCTTATTTTGATGTATCAACCAAAGAGCAAGAAACTGCAGCCTTGGTGTAGTATTGATAAAGAAGTAACCGGGAGAAAATTTCTAAAACGCGAGAAGAATTCTAAAAAGACTATAACAAATTATCGCCCTCTCGCGTTTCATAGTAAGATGAAGGCGTGAGTATTTTTTAATTGGTTGTTTCATGGAAAGATCGTTGAAATGCCTGTTAGATACGTTCCGTAAATGGACTAAATTGCTCGATTATGGAAAAGATCAAAACCCTCTGCGTATTTGGCACCCGCCCTGAAGCCATCAAAATGGCTCCGCTTGTACTTAGATTAGCTTCTGACGCCCGCTTTGATGCGGGCGTTTGTGTAACCGGCCAACACCGGGAGATGCTAGACCAGGTGCTGGAACTCTTTGGCATTTGTCCGGATTTTGATTTGAATATCATGAAGCCCGGGCAGGACCTTACCGATGTGCTGACGGGTATTCTGGTAGGTATGCGAGACGTTCTCTCCAGGGCGCGTCCGGACATTGTGCTGGTTCACGGTGACACGGCCACTACTTTCGCGGCTTCACTTGCTGCCTATTATCAACAGATTCCGGTAGCACATGTGGAGGCGGGATTGCGCACGGGCAACCTCTATTCGCCATGGCCGGAGGAGGCGAACCGTAAGCTGACAGGCGTTCTCACACGCCTCCATTTCGCGCCCACGCCTAAATCGGCTGAAAACCTCGCACGGGAAGGTGTTCCACCATCCCATATAGAGGTTACCGGAAACACGGTCATCGATGCGCTCCTGACAGTGGTTGCGCGCGTGGATGCTGATCACCAGTTGCGTTCGGGGTTTGAAGAGCGCTTCGATTTTCTGGACAGCAATAAGAAGCTTATTCTGGTTACTGGCCATCGACGAGAAAGCTTCGGCGGAGGGTTCGAGCGAATTTGCCAGGCACTTGCGAGAGTGGCGAAACGGTACCCGGACTGCCAGATCCTGTATCCGGTTCATTTGAATCCTAATGTTCAGGAGCCTGTGCGGCGGTTGCTTGGGGGCATTGATAACATTCGGCTGATAGAGCCCCTGGACTATTTACCGTTTGTTTATTTAATGAATAGGTCTCACATAATTCTGACCGATTCAGGCGGTATACAGGAAGAGGCGCCCTCTCTTGGCAAGCCGGTTCTGGTGATGCGTGAAACCACAGAGCGCCCTGAGGCGGTAGATGCCGGCACGGTTCGCCTGGTGGGGACTGATGTCGATTTGATCGTAAGTGAGGTTGAGCGCCTGCTAACTGACGAGGCGGCGTACAAGGAAATGGCGTTTGCCCATAACCCGTACGGGGATGGCAAAGCCTGTGATCGCATTGTTGAAGTCCTGTCACACAGGGAATGGTAGAGAGGTTAAGGATATGGCTGTTGGTACGATTTGCGTTGTAGGGCTTGGGTATATAGGCCTGCCTACGGCGGCCGTGTTTGCGTCCCGAAAGTTCAAGGTTTTTGGTCTGGATGTGAACAAGGAGGTGGTGGACTCAATAAACCGGGGCGAGGTTCACATTGTTGAGCCCGACCTTGACATGGTCGTCAATGCGGCAGTAATGCAGGGATACCTGCGAGCTACTTCTGAGGCGGAGCCGGCGGACGCGTTTCTCATTGCAGTGCCGACGCCCTTCAAGGGCGATCGTCACGACCCGGATCTCACTTATGTCGAAGCCGCGAGCAGAAAGATTGCGCCAGCTCTCAAAAAAGGGGACTTGGTCATTCTGGAGTCGACGTCCCCTGTTGGCACCACTGAACAGGTTGCCGCCTGGCTTGCAGAGGAAAGGCCAGACCTTACGTTCCCCCAACAAGTCGGTGAGAGTTCCGACATTCGCGTGGCCCATTGCCCTGAGCGTGTCTTGCCTGGCCAGATTTTGCGTGAGCTGGTGCAGAATGATCGGGTGATTGGTGGCATGACAACCCGGTGTGCCGCAGCAGCTGCCGATCTTTATAAAGTGTTTCTTAAAGGCGAGTGCGTGCTCACCACTGCGCGCACCGCTGAGTTGTGCAAGCTCACTGAAAACAGCTTCCGCGATGTCAATATTGCTTTCGCAAATGAGCTATCCGTGATCTGTGGTGCGTTGGACATTAACGTGTGGGAACTGATTCGGCTGGCCAATCGACATCCCCGGGTCAATATTCTGCAGCCCGGTCCGGGTGTTGGCGGGCACTGCATCGCAGTGGATCCCTGGTTTATCGTCAGTAGCGCGCCTGAAGAGAGCCGCCTGATTACGACAGCCCGTCACGTAAATGATGACAAGCCGCGATGGGTGATCGACCAGGTCAAAGCTTCGGTTGCTGATTATCTGCGTGACAATCCGGACAAGAGCATCCGTGATGTAACCGTGGCTTGTTACGGCCTGGCTTTTAAAGCCGATATTGATGATCTGCGTGAAAGCCCGGCCTTGAACATTGCCCGGGCTTTGCTCGCTGAGCATGGCGGCCCTGTTCAATTGGTGGAGCCAAATATACGGAGGCTTCCTGATTGGCTGGCCAGTGAAAAGCTGGTCACCGTCGATCACGCCCTGAAAGAGGCGGATATACACGTTCTCTTGGTTGATCACGCGGAGTTCAAACGGGTGAGGCCGCAACGGGGCATTATTGTGGATACCAGAGGTACCTGGTAAATCCGTTACCGGCTTGGAAGCCAAACCCGACAAGGATGTCAGAATGATCAATATTTCCCATCACGGCGCCACCTCCGGCGTAACCGGCTCGTGCCATGAACTGTCCCTGGCTCAGGGATCTCAAAAAAGCGGCATTCTCATCGACTGCGGCCTGTTCCAGGGCCAGGACGAAGGCCGCGGCGCTTCCGCCTCCGATCTCTCCATTGATTTTCCCATCGAACACATCCGGGCTTTAGTGGTCACCCATGTGCATATCGACCATGTGGGGCGCATTCCCTATTTGCTGGCGGCGGGGTTCGACGGCCCCATCATTTGTTCCGAACCCTCGGCGATTATGCTGCCGGAGATTCTGGAAGATGCCCTGAAGATCGGGTTTACCCGTGACCGGCAATTGATTGAGCGGGTTCTGGGGCTGATTCGTTCCCGCCTGGTGCCGGTGCCTTATGGCCAGTGGTATTCGGTGTTTGCTGAGAATGATTGCTCGCTGTCTGTTCGGCTTCAGAGAGCTGGGCATATTCTGGGTTCGGCCTATGTTGAGTGCGATGCTCGAGTGGGGGATGCCGCAGAGCGGATTGTGTTCAGTGGAGATCTCGGCGCGCCTCAAGCGCCATTGTTACCAGCCCCGCAATCGCCGGAACGGGCGGATCGGCTGGTGATTGAGAGTACTTATGGGGATAAGGATCACGAGGGCCGGGAAACGCGCCGTTACCGGTTGAAGGGAGTATTGGAGCATGCCCTTGAAGATGGTGGGACGGTTTTGGTGCCTGCGTTCAGTATTGGCCGGACGCAGGAGCTGCTTTTTGAGATTGAAAGTCTGATTCATGAGTTTGGCGGAGAGCTTTGGAATAATCTGGAAATAGTGGTGGATTCACCGTTGGCCGCAGAGTTCACCCGGATATATCGGGATTTGAAACCCTATTGGGATGCCGAGGCCACTGAGTTGGTTAAGCAAGGGCGGCACCCGTTGTCGTTTGAACAACTGACGGTGATTGGTTCCCATGAAGAACATCTGAATGCTGTGGATTATTTGGCGCGGTCTCATCGCCCCTGTGTGGTTTTGGCCGGCTCCGGGATGTGTGCCGGCGGCCGCATCGTCAATTATCTCAAAGCAATGTTGGGCGATAAGCGAAATGATGTGTTGTTTGTGGGATATCAGGCCGCGGGCACTCCCGGGCGTGATATCTTGAACTATGGCCCTAAAGGGGGCTGGGTTCAGTTTGATGGAAACCGATACGATATTCGGGCCCGGATTCATCAGGTAAGTGGGTATTCCGCTCATGCGGGGCAATCGGATTTACTTCGATTTATTCAGGGTATTTCCCAAGCCCCGCAAGAAATTCGTATTGTTCACGGGGACGAAGACGCTAAACAGGCATTTAAAAAAGAGCTGGATAGACTTTTATCCTCCGAGGTTTTGATTCCACTTGGCAGTTGAACCAATTTAAGAGTTCTCGGAATTAATAACTCTTAAATAAATAAACTTTGCGGTACCCGATTGATTGATTTATTATTTTCGGGACTTTTAGTCGACTCCATTTAAGTTTTTTAAAACCCCTATTTGAATAAGGTTTTAACTCCATGGCAAAGATTAACGACTATTACCAGAAAAAACAGCTTATGGAAAAGCTTGCTGCAGAGCTGGAACAGCTTGAAAAAGACCAGGCTCTGAAAGGTGAACTGGAGTTTGAAAACAAGGTTCGCGCCTTGATGAAGGAGTATGACAAGTCACCGAAGGATGTACTTCAGATTCTTTCTGCAATCGATCCTTCCGTGTCAGGCGGCAAATCTGATTCAACTTCTGGCAGCCGCCCGAAGCGCCCGATGAAGACTTACAAGAACCCGCACACCGGTGAAGTGGTCAAAACCCGCGGTGGCAACCACAAGACGCTGAATGAATGGCGTCAGAAGCATGGTAAGGAAGCTGTGCAGAGCTGGCAGCAGGACTGATGTCAGTTGGCCCTTCTCCTTGCATGGAGAGGGGCTATTAACCCACTACTACCCGGTTTCGACCACCTTCCTTTGCCGCGTACAACGCCTCGTCTGCCTTCTGCATCCACTGCATATAGTTCTCAGGCTCGTCCGTTAACTGAGCAATGCCGATGCTGATGGTATAGCGTATGGGTGCCGCGCTGGTTTCCACCACGCTCTGTTCAATGCTTTCCCGTATCCGCTCGCAGATGATTCTTGCGCCCTCGGCATCGGTTTCCGGCAGGATGATGCCGAATTCCTCACCGCCGTAGCGGCCGGCGCTGTCGGACTGGCGGATGGCATTGCGTGTGATCCTGGCGGTGTGTTTGATTACTTCGTCCCCGGCCAGGTGGCCGTGGGTATCGTTCACTGGCTTGAAATGGTCGATATCAAACATCACCAGGCTGGTGGTGTGGCCATAGCGGCGGAAGCGTTCGAACTCCGCGTCCACCAGGTTTTCCCAGGTGCCCCGGTTGAGCAGGCCTGTGAGGCGATCTGTCATGCTCAGTTTGGCCAGCTGCTCGTTGGCCCTTTCCAGGGCCATTTTGCTGCTGGCGATGTCGGTAACGTCGTACACCATCAGGCAAACCTTCTCGACTTCCCCGTTGGTGCCGGAGAGCGGGCTGATGGTGAGGTTCTGGAACATGTACTCTTCCGTGCCGGTGATCGGCCGGGTATTGCGGAACTGGAACAAGTAAGGGCGCTGCTCCCATGAGGTGAACGCTTTGGTGTTGAGCAAGGCGACGGCGTCCACCTTACGGGTCAACCAGGCCTTTGGAATATCCGGGAATACGTCGAACAACACCTGGCCCTGGATCTTGCTCGCTGTGATGCCGCTGTGGTTCTCCATGAAGCCGTTCCAGACTTCCACCCGGAAATCCAGGTCGAGCACCACAAGGCCCACCTCCACGGATTCCAGCATGTCCATCAGCCAGTGAAAGGAGTTGGCTTCAGATTCTTCTATGGCCATGAGTCAGTCCACCAGATATTGCAGGCGATCTTCGAGAAAAGGCACTGAATCCTCGGTAAGCAGGATCAGCATGTCGCATTCGATGTCCCGGTCTTCCAGGGCGTAGCAGATTTCGATGCACAGCAACTGTTCTTCACGGGCGCTGTGGTGTTCGAGCAATTCGGTGATCTGCCGATGCTGGCCAAGCACGGTGGGGTGGCCAAGGCCGAGTTTCAGGTCCAGCTGGTCGCCGATGCCCTTGAGGAAGGCGCCGAAGAGTATGCTGGACATGTCCATCAGCACCTCCACGTTGACCGCCTCGCCTTCGAGGGTGTCGTAGTGAAGCATCTCTGCCATTTCCCGGAAGCTGGCATCTGCAAACAGCAGAAGAGCCTCTCCGGCGATGCCGGCCCCGGTGAATCCCTGGCACACCGCAGAATAGGTGTCGCTGTCGCTGACCGAGGAAATGGCCATGTGCAGTTCGGAGTTGGCCAGGAACGCGACCTTGGGTATCGGTTGTTTCACGAAAACCCGTAGCAGGCGGGCCAGCAGATCTGAGGACCGACCCATGGCGACGTTGGAGATTTCCTGCAGGTAGTCGTTCAGAGAAACGGAGATTTCCGGAGTGGCGCCGCCTGTGTTCTTGAGGCTAGTGTCCTGCAGCGCTGTGTCTTCGAGTTCTCCGGGGCGGTACACCCCGTATTCCACCAACAGGTCGAGCACGATGCACGTTTCGGTGGGCTTCTTGATGAAGTCGAGAGCGCCGAGTTTTTTGACCCGTTCCCGGGCTTCAGGCTGAATATCGCCGGAAACCACGATGGTCATCACCGGCAGATCTTCCTTGCGAACCTGTTCCAGCACCTGGTAGCCGTCCATCTCCGGCATGTTCAGATCCAGGAACATCAGCTCGGCCTCGTGTCTCCGCAGCTTCTCCAGTGCTTCTACACCGTCTTTCGCGAAACTGACGTCCCCGCGCAATTCTTCTGGCAGGGCTCGGGCCATTTGCTTTCTGGCCAGGGCAGAGTCGTCGCAGATCAGAATGCGGGTGGTCATTGATGGGGCCGTAGGGGGTTGCTCATAAGGTGCGAAAGTATACCAGTAGTCTTTGTTATGTACACGTTTGCTACAGCATGCGTAACAATCGGTAAGGTGTTGTAAGTATTTTAAGGCAAAGGTTTTGTGACTGTATTCAAAGTTGGTTGAGTATTACTGAATTGTAAATGGTGATTGTGACTCTGCTCACTCTATTGGCCGATCTGCCTTGGTTATAGTGTGTTTGCGGCAAAAAAAAATAATGTAAATCCCTGCCGCCTGTGAGCACCGGAAAACCAAAAATAAACCGGGCTGCAGAGGAGTCGGGCGTCGGAAACTGACTCTAAATAACTAATTCAGAGACGCAAAATATGAGACAGCGAGCGTATGGATACGCTGCCGTCACCTTGTTCTGCCTGGGTATTGCGCCCGTTGCCCAGGCTGAGCTGAAGCCCATTTCAGAGGAAACAATGGGTGAGGTGACCGGGCAGGCTTTTATGCAGATCGAGAACATTCCTGGGGATACCCATTCGTTCACGCGTATGACGCTGACCATGGATGTGGAAACCCGGATGAACGTGGATGACGTGCAAGCCGGCGACATTGATGGCGGCGTGGACTTCGCTGCCCAGCATGTGGCGCTCGGGCATATTGCCCGTAATGACGGTGAGCAGTTTAACGGCCGCACCTACAGTGCCGGAGACACCGTTCATTTCGAGGCGTTCAAGCCTTATATCGAGCTTGCGGAAGATCCCGCAGAGGGCAAGCTCTCTGGTTTTCGTATGGGTTTCGGGCAGGCGAGAGGGTCGGTTTCCTCGCTTACCAGCAGTTTCAGTGGCGATATTGGCCTGAAACTGGTGGATGGCTCCGGGCAGGAATTCGACGCGACCCTGTTTGATGGGAACACTCAGGCCACCCAATACCGGGCCAGTCATATAGGCATTGACGATGGAACCGCGGACTGTGCCTCTGGCACTAACTGTGCACCATTAACTCACCTGCAGTCGCTGTATGTTGGAGAAGAGGGCGTCGATGGGGTAACTGATTTCACCAGCGACTTCTTCATTGGTTTCCAGCGCGAAGGGGTGGACTGGCAGAGCCCGGATGGCGCCACCGTGATCAATGCTGGAAAGGGCGTGTTTATTAATCTGCCCACAAGCATGAAAGTGGATATGAGCCAATTGATCACCCAGGGTGTGGACCGGCTGCAGACCCATCGGGACGATATGGGTACCCGATTGTTTTAAATGCTAAACTCCTGCCAGTGCAAATTCATTCGGCAGGAGCCTAATCCCTTGATCCGCTCGTTTTACTGGCACGATTACGAAACTTTCGGGGTAGACCCGGTTCACGACAGGCCTTCCCAGTTTGCCGGCGTGCGAACGGATGCGGATCTCAATATCATCGAAGACCCGCTGGTGATTTACTGTAAGCCAGCGGACGACTACCTGCCATCGCCGGAAGCCTGCCTCATTACCGGCATTACGCCCCAGAAAGCACTGGAAGACGGCTTTCCAGAAGCCGAGTTTATCGCGCAGATCAACGAGGCATTCAGCCAGCCAGGCACCTGTGTGGTGGGCTACAACAGCCTGCGCTTTGATGATGAAGTGACCCGCCACACCCTCTACCGCAACCTTCGGGATCCCTATGCCCGCGAGTGGCAGAATGGCAATTCCCGCTGGGACATTATTGATATGGTGCGCCTCACCTACGCCCTCCGGCCCGAAGGCATCAACTGGCCCCGCAAAGAGGATGGAAGCCCCAGTTTCAAACTGGAGGAGCTAACGGTTGCCAACGGAATCGCACACGAGGCGGCCCACGATGCCATGTCGGATGTGGAGGCAACCATTGCAGTGGCCAAACTGATCAAGGAGAAGCAGCCAAAGCTCTTTGATTTTGTTTTGCAGAACAAGGACAAACACTCGGCTCGGGCCATGCTGGATACCGCCACCATGAAGCCGGTTTTCCATATATCCGCCAAGTACCCCGCCAGCCGGGGATGCTGCGCCATGGTGGCTCCGGTGGCCGAGCATCCCACCAATAAGAACCTGGTGATTGTTTACGACTTGAGGGAAGACCCCACCGAGTTGATCAATGCCAGCGCTGCTCAGATTCGTGAGCGGGTGTTTACTTCCCAGGCAGAATTGGGGGAGGGCGTGAGCCGCTTTCCACTGAAAGGGGTGCAGCTGAACAAATGCCCGGTGCTGGCGCCGGCGAACATGCTTTCCACCCTTTCGCCGGAGCGCCTCGAAGAATTGGCACTTGATGGGGATACCCTGCGGGCCAATCTTGCCATGCTGCGCAAGGCGCCGGATCTGCCAGCCAGGATTGCCGAGGCCTTCGACCAGCCCCACGAAAGCGATCTGACAGACCCGGATGAGCAGCTCTATGCAGGTGGCTTCATCAGCAAAGCTGATCGAGAGAAGCTGAACTGGGTGTTGGAGCAGCCGGTCGAGACGCTTGGCGAGCTGGATGTGACGTTCGAAGACAATCGCCTGCAGGAGCTGCTGTTTCGCTATCGGGCTCGGAACTATCCGGGCAGCCTGATGGGTGAGGAGTTGGAGCGATGGGAGGAGTTCCGTAGCCAGAGATTGATGCACCCGAAGAAAGGGTGGCGGTCTCTAGAGGCGTACGCCCAGGAATTACAGCGCCTGGCGGCGGACTCTGAATTGACGCCGCAACGGCGACATATTCTGGAAGATTTGCATTTGTATGGGGAGTCTTTGATTCCGTATATTTGAGCACTGGCATGCGGTGGCGAGGTCAGATGACAATCTCATCTGACCTCGGGTTAACGCTCACCGCCGCTTTACAAAATAAACGCTTAAATTCTGCCCCATCAGGCTTTGCACCTCACTGCCCAGTGCCTCCGCCTGAATCTGCTGCTGAACCGGCCCGGTTGCCAGGCTGTGGCCATCCACATCCCGTGCTTTCACGAGTTTCCATTCCACCTCGTTGCTCGCCATAGCCATCAGCTCTTTCAGCTGGGCTGTGTCCTGTGGCCGGAACCATCGGTCCCGGCAGCCGCCGAGGCTGTAGAAATCGGCGTCGGAGATCAATTCCTGCCAGGCGGCATCGTTCCTATTGGAAAGCACCATCCGGCGGAGCTGGCGCAGTGTCTGACGGCTGGGTTGAAGCTTATGTTCGGCAACCAGTTTGCGGATCTGTTTGTCACCCGATGTTTGCTCGGCAATGGCGGTATGCATGTGCACCACCGCGCCGGAGCCGGTGGCTTCGTTGACCAGGGCCGCCAGAGACAGGCTGGTCATGGCCGGCGAGGGCAGGCGACCGACTTCAATCCAGTGCACCTGGTGGCCGTCCGCCACGAAACGTTGGGCAATAGACCAGGGCCAGAACACGATGTTGTCCATACCCATCTCGTTCGCCATACGCGTGGCCTTGGCGATATTGGCTAACGATTCGTCCACGGCGATCACTTCTACATCGTCCAGATAGCCCGCCAGTTCCATCGCCCGCTGACCGGACTGCGCACCGCAAACCATGATCCGAAGGGTGGTCGGGAGATTTTCCGTGTCCAGCCCCAGTTCCGTGGCCATCAGTGTTTTCAGGCTGCTTTCTGTACGATAGGCCAACTGCGACCAGGACGGCCATGCCTGGGGAACATCGGTCTTCTCCAGACAGAGCTCTTCGGCCTTCTCATCGAAGTTCTGCTTGATGCCTTCTTCTTCGGCCCGGTTGTAATAGCTGGCGGCCATGACCGGCTGCAATGCCAGGGGCCAGTCCACCAGGTTCCACTGGCCAAGTTGCACGGCGAACGGCTGGTGAAAGAGGGCGCCGTACATCGCGCTGATCATCAGCGAGCCGATGAGTCCGCCCTGCTCCTCGCCAAGGGCAAACTGGGCCTGGATGCTGTCGTTGATGGCAGAGACCAGTCGTTCCTCATCGTCCTCGGCGGAAAGGGCGTAGCCGGTTCTGTCGGCGTACTGAGCGATGGCCAGAGTCAGGCGCTGGAGTTCGTCCCGAAGTTCAACAGTTTGTGCAGCTTCGGCAATGATCGCCCGGCGCAGCATAGTTACCAGTTCTTCCACCGCCGGATTTGGCATCAGGGTTTTCTGTAGAGCCAGGATCAGCAGCTCATCGTCGCTGGCGGCATCCAGGAAAATCTGTGCATCGGGGTTATCCAAATCATACTGCTGATGGATAATCGCGCCGACAAACCGACCCAGCTCCTGATGCGGCAAACCATCCCGCTGGAGCAAGGCGATCGCATCGTGGGCGAGGGCGGAATCGGCCTTGTTCACCTCCAGATGCTGGGCACAGCTCAGCATGCCGCTGTATACGGAATCCCATTCGGCGCCGGTTTCAAGAAGCTTACGATAATGCAGATAGGCCACATCGAACTGCCCCTGCAGCCGCTTGGCATGGGCAACACCACAGAAAGCGGCGGAAGATTGCCGGTCGCAGTCCAGGGCCTGCAGGAAATACTGCTCTGCAAGGGCCGGTCGCTCGGTTTTCAGGGCCCAGTAACCCAGGTTGCAATACTGCTGCGCCTGGCCAGGCTGATGGTTCAGGCTGGCATTGAACAGGGTGTGTGCCCTCTCAAGCTGCCCGTCGTCCATCTCCACGCGACCAAGTAGCCCCAGCCCACCGGCATGCTCCGGCTCCAGAGCCAGCGCCTCGTTCAGATAGCCCCGACATTCCTGCCGGGCCTTTAGCCGCTGGATATGGCTGAGGCCGTTGCTATTGGACTCCCCGTAGGCAAGGTTGGCCTGCAGAAGCAGGCGGGCAACCTGGGCCTGTTGGGATTGTGTTATCTGTACTTGATGCTTGGCTTGCATGGGACACCTCGTGAATACAGCCGCAATTTTGGAGCGGCAAAGGTCTGCAGCTTTTTGACAATTTGCAGTGCTCTAAGGGTAACAATGCGAAAGGTGTGCCAAGTGACATTTAAAATGCTTGACCGTGGGATTTCTCTTTATATCAATTAGATAGCTCGATAATGTTCTGAATACTGTTCACAAAACTATATGAGCGCTGATCGCTAGGATTCTGAGCTATTGTATTCATGAAAGTAGAGCGCATCTTGCTCACTCTTTGTTTGGCGGAGTGAAATTCTCGATGGTTATGAATCCATATGATTGCTTGTCCGATAAGTTCAAACTCTGAACCACAGACAAAACCTGCCTGACTATCGTATCGCTTAAAGTTATTTGAATCGGTGTAGCTTGCCAGATCATCTTGCGGTTCAAGATACACTTTGGGTTGTTCGAGGAGAATCGAATCAATATTGGTGTTTGCGCCACCAAACGGGAAAGTACCAATTGCGAAATGGCAATCTGCTAATTGCTCCATATATTGGCAATAAGGCTGCGGTTCATGGACTGTTATCCCCCCACCGAGGGCGCGAATCAGCTTTCGTTCAAATGCTAGTAATTTGAAGCCCCTATTGTGGGCAGGAAAAAAATGAAACTCGAGGGATTTAGTGCTGTTCTCTCTCAACATCCGGCAAACTTGCAGCACCCGGTCACTGATCTTCATGAGTGAGCTGTTGATCGCAATTCTGATTGTTGTGTCAGATTCTGAGGGGGCCCGGCTTCGCAGCTGCGGATTAAGTTCTGGGTGCAGAGTAGTGTGGCCAATCTCGCCATAAAACGGTATCAGCCTCTCTATGCACCAGCGCTGATAATCCGGCCCTTCAAACATTCCGCTCAAGAAGCCAAAATCAATGGTGTCTGTCATGGCTGATGCCGGATGGCCGTACCCCATCACTTGAACCGGAGCCAGCCGAAAATTCGCCAGAAGTACCGTCCACACGTTCATTCCGAGGGACGGGTAGATAATGATGTCAGGTTGAAACTCGATGATTTTCCTGGCGGTCTTCTTTAGGTCAGCCGGATTGTTGCTGACTTGCACGTATGAGTGCAGGTCCGACTGGCTTGTCGGATCCACGTCCCCAGACACAGAAAAAAGACACGTCACGAAAGCATCTTTAAGGGGGGCAATTCTGGCATGGTAGCACCGGTACATAGCGTGTTCCGAACGGTAGCGCTCGACCAAAACTGCGACCCTTGGCTTTCGAGGGAGGGCTTTCTTGAATGGCACCTCGGGCATTTTTGGGAAATTTGCAGAGATGATTCGATTGATCTTGGCTTTAATCTGGTGTCGTCGCGGGGTGTCCCAGTAAGAACAGCCCATCCAGATATTGACCAGCATGACGGTGCAGACGGAGATATTAATGTTGTCTGGTAGAGACAGAAAGGAGTTGAATGCCAGGTCAAAGTTCTCAAACCCTTCGGGCGTTTGTATCTGCTCAAGTTGATAAAATGCCGCCACAAAGGTGTGGAAACATTCCTGGGGTACCTGTCGCAACAAAACGTCAAATGGCGGTTTGATTCTGCTGTTCAATGTCCAGCAGATTAGCATTAGAAAAACGTCAGAATCAGACTTCAGTTGGAATCCATTGGTCTCACTCCAGAGGTCTCGATACTGAAGAATGTGGTCAAGGTTTCCAAAGTCAGACAGGTAGAAAATATCAGTCAGGTGGGTTTTGTAGAGAATAAATTTGAGGATTTGCTGGTGACTGAGGGTCAGGTTCGGTGATGTGAGGAAGGCGGTAATACAGAGGGCCAACCGCTGCGCTGAGGCCTGATTGTCCAACATAGATCGGCCCAAAGCCATTGGGTAGATTCCCGATGCGCGATGGTGCTTGCCATCCGATAGCAGTCGCTCTCCGCCGAGTACTACCTTACCCTTTTCGATGTCATCCAGAAGAGAAAACAGTTCCTCTTTAAACGCGTCTAACTGATTTGTGAAGAGTTTCTTTTCGAGCGACGGAATGGACACTGGTTTTCCTTCAACTGCCGATGGATGAGATTGGCGCTTTCGCGCCAATCTCAAAGCCTATTCTAGCCCTGCAGGAGCTGCAACACCTGTTGAGGACGGGCATTAGCCTGAGCGAGTATCGAAAGGCCCGCCTGCTGAAGCACCTGAGTCCGTGCCAGCTCGGCGGTTTCAGCAGCGAAGTCGGCATCTTGAATCCGGGATCTTGCTGCACTGAGGTTCTCCGAGGTAGTACTCAGGTTGGCAATGGTAGACTCGAACCTTGACTGAACTGCACCCAGATCTGCTCTGATTCCATTGACAACAGCAAGCGCGCCATCGACAACAGATATTGCGGCGCCGGCTCCATCAACGGTACTGATGTCTATTGTAGCAACGGTGAGTTTCTCAGAGCCAACAGGCGTGTCGGCAGAGACGTTGAAAATGGACTTCTCGGTAGCGTCGTTTTCAGCATCCGAAGATACGGTGTATGCATCTGATGAAGAAAAGTCTACTACACCTGTTACCACCAGTGAGTCCTGAGTAGCATCATCCCCAATCAGGTCAGTAGAAGCACCGCTCCCATCAGCCCCCGAGACCGTAAGGTTGCCAGGCCCACTGTGCGTGAAATTGTCGATCTGAATGTCATCGCCACCATCCTGGGTCAGTTTGATAGTGCCTTCGTCAACTTCTGCATTAATGCCGGTCTGTCCGGCTGCCCTGTTGATGACTGAAGCAAGTTCGCTCAGATCGTCAGGATCAGAAACCGTGGCAGTAATCCGTGATGATTCCCCATTTGGGCTCACCAGATCGAAGGAGATTGTTCCAGCCGCATCGGTTGAGATTTCTGCGGTAGTCCTGGCGGTTGCCGAGACACCGGTGCTTTCAGATCGCTCGTTTACCTCTGCTGCGATAGTCCGGGCGCTCGATCCGGCGTCAATTTCAAATGTTTCCTGGCCAAGAGCGCTGGCTACTGTGAGATTCTGAGCCCCTACGGGATGATTGGCCTGAGCCACGGTCAGATTGGATTCGGCCGTGGAAGGGGACCCTGATCCGACATTGTCAACCGAACTTGATTCCTTGATCTCATAGTTTCCAAGATCTTGATTCGTTGCGCCGGTCACCGAGACGGAGATGGTTTGGTTCTCGTTTGCGCCTACTTGAAAGCTCTGCGCCTGAAAAGAACCGTCAAGAAGTTTGAGACCGTTGAACTCTGTGGTTTCAGCAATACGCTGCAATTCTTGCTTCAGCTGATTCACCTCGGATTGAAGGGCCGCTCGGTCAGAGGCAGAATTCGTTGAGTTTGCCGATTGGATTGCGAGTTCGCGGATCCTTTGGAGAACCTGTCCTGATTCATCCAGAGCACCCTCAGCAACCTGAGCGAGAGAAATACCGTCGTTGGCATTCCGCTGCGCCTGGTTCAGGCCGCGAATCTGGGAAGTGAATCTCTCGGAGATCGCAAGCCCTGCCGCATCGTCTTTTGCCGAGTTGATTCTCAACCCTGACGATAGTCTTTGAAGCGCTGTGTCTGCGTCTCTCTGCGACGCGTTGAGGTTTCTTTGGGCGTTAAGTGAAGCGATGTTTGTATTGATAATTTGTGGCATGGCGTTTCTCCCAGCTCAGAGATGCCGACGCTTGATTGTTTTAAAGTCATCAAGTACCGGCAAAGATTGCTCGTTTGCGGGATGATCAGCGAATGCTGTGCCAATGTTTAAAAAAAGTTTAAAAACAGTTGGTTATAAGGGGTTTTTTCATCCCCGGGGGGGCAGGGGGTGGCCTGGTGCCGGTGTTATGGCATCAATTTGCCGCTTTTACATTAATTTACAAAGAATTTATCTCTTTCCCTAAAGGTAGCCGAAAAGGTGCCGTTAAATCGGGTACAGGGCGGCGCTTCCATCAACCAGAAAGAGCGCCAGACCTTTTCCATGCAAAGACGACTAATGTCGAAAAGGGGAAGCAATATGGCTCTCGGAATTAACACTAACGTGGCATCTCTGTCTGCCCAGAATAACCTGAACAAGTCGCAGTCTCTGTCCGATCAGGCCTTGGAGCGCTTGTCTTCTGGCCTGCGGATCAATTCCGCAAAGGACGATGCGGCAGGTCTGGCGATCTCATCCCGGTTTGACGCGCAAATTCGTGGTTTGAACGTGGCTCAGCGAAATGCCAACGACGGTATCTCGCTGGCGCAAACAGCTGAGGGTGCACTCGGGCAGGCTGGCGACCTTCTACAACGTATTCGTGAACTGGCCGTTCAGTCTGCGAACGACACTAACTCAGCTTCTGACAGGAAATCATTGCAGGCTGAAGTTACCCAGCTTCAAGCAGAATTGAATCGTGTTGCGGACACTACCAATTTCAACGGTCGCACTCTTCTTAATGGCGATTTCACAAACGCACAGTTTCAGGTTGGTGCAAACGCCAATCAGACCATCAACGTTACTCTTGGCAGCGCCAGGGCGACTGATGTTGGCAACTACACTGCGGATACTTCCAACGGCACTGCAGCAGGAAACCAGACAGTAACCAGTGGTGCTGTGGCTACCGATGATAATGGTGTTGCAGCCGGGAACCTGACTATTTCGGGCAACGGCGCGACTGAAGTGGTCGCGTACGGTGCAAATGCTACCGCGGCAGATGTTGCTTCTGCGGTGAATGCTGTATCTTCTGATACTGGTGTTTCTGCTGATGCGTTTACCGAAGCGACTCTCTCCGGAATCCTGGACGACGCTGGCGGCACGATTTCGTTTGGTTTGCAGGGTGAAAACGATTCTGCTGTGACCATTTCTGCCACGATAGACGGAAGTGATTACAGTACTCTGGTTTCCGCTGTAAACGATGCCACAGCAACCACTGGTATCACGGCACGGCTCGACGATGATGGCAATGTCCTGCTGAGAAGCGACGCGGGCGACGATATCGTTTTGAACTCAGTAAACGGTAACGTTACTGTTACATCAGGCGATGATACGGCTGAAGCTTTGGTAGCTGATGATAGCACCCGGGTTGCGGGCGAAGTCGACTTCAGCTCCAGCTCAGTGTTCAACATTACCTCCGACGATGCCAGCTTCATTGACGATACGGCTGGCGCTAGCGGCAGTCTCCAGAGTGTTGCTGCAATTGATATAACAACAGCTGATGGTGCTAATAGCGCGATTGAAACGATTGATGCAGCGCTGACCTCTATCAACAGCCAGCGGGCCGATCTCGGTGCCATTCAAAACCGCTTCACCTCTACCATTGAAGCGATTGCGACTACCTCCGAGAACCTCTCTGCAGCCCAGAGCCGTATCCTGGACGCAGACTTCGCAGCAGAAACTGCCAAGCTGTCCAAGGCCCAGGTCCTGCAGCAGGCTGGCATCTCTGTACTGGCGCAGGCTAACGCCCGTCCGCAGCAGGTTCTGTCCCTCCTGCAGTAAGGGGCTAGCGGTAACGGCCGGAACCTTTGGGTTCCGGCTTTACGCCGTATAGGATAGCGAGGTGAGCTATGAATGACGTTAACCTGAACAGCCCGGATCTGAAGCTGGTTCGCTCCAGTGAGCAATCTCCGGCTCGGGCAATTTCGTCATCTCAGGCCGAAGGCAGGAATGCCTCCGACCTTGCTGTTTCGTCGTCCGCTGCAAGCCGTGCTCAGAGCTCTCAAGTTGCTTCAGAAGTGTCCAAGGCTGAAAAGCTACAGGTGCGAAATGAAGCGCAGAGAGAAGAGCTGGATGAGGCGGTCAGTCAGCTGAACGATTTTGTTCAGAATGTGCAGCGGGATCTGCAGTTTGAGGTGGATAACGATCTAGGGCAGACCATTGTGAAGGTTGTGGATCAACAGACCCAGAAAGTTATTCGCCAGATTCCGGACGAAGTGGCATTGAGGTTGGCAGAGAACTTGCAGCAGGATGAGCCGCTGACATTGTTTAACATCAAAGTGTAAAGCCTTGCCGCTTTTGCGTTGATGGAACAATGGCATTTCAGCACCGCCGCACCCGAGAGGGGCCGGCGGTGTTCTGGTTTGTGGGCTTTGCTGTCGTTTTACAAGTTGTTACAAAATTGGCAGGCGAGAAGGCAAAGTTTTGCCGCTTTCTGCCGATACATTGATCAATAAACAAGCTCGCTCCCTCGAGGAGACATGGTTATGGCAGGAATATCTTCATTAGGCATTGGCTCCGGGGTCCTTAATTCGGACCTGGTGGATCAGTTGGTCTCTGCAGAGCGCCAGCCCACAGACCAGCGCCTCAACTTCAATCAGCAGCGCACTGAGGCGTTGATTTCTGCCTATGGAACACTCAAGAGTGCAATCACCGATCTCCGCTTGCCGATGCGGCAGCTTAGTGCTCCGGATAACCTCAAGGCATTTTCGGGCAGTTCGTCCAACGATGGTGTGAGCGTCAGCGTTGATTCATCCAAGGCCAGCCAGGGTACCTATACAGTTACCGTTGATAGTCTTGCCCAGGCTCAGTCTCTTGCATCTGGGAGCTTTGCCGATCGTGACTCGACGGCCGTCGGTAGTGGTTCCTTGACGATTACGGTTGGCGGCAAAACCACCACCCTTGACATCGATAGCTCAAACAACACGCTGCAAGGCATCGCGCAAGCCATCAATGACGCGGATACCGGTGCCAGTGCGGGCATTATAGATACAGGTAATGGTTACAGACTGGTTCTGTCATCTGACAAAACCGGGGCAGATAACGCCATATCGATAGCCGTCAATGATGCCGACGGGAACAACACGGATGCAACCGGCCTGTCGCAGTTCGCCTTTGATGGCGTCACCAACAATCTCACCGAAACGGTGGAAGCAAAGGATGCGGTCGTTCAGGTGAATGGTATTTCTATAAGCCGGCCGACAAACAACATCGAGAATCTCATTGATGGCGTTTCGCTCGAAGTTTCTGAGGCGGGCGTTACCTCTACAGTTAAAGTCAGTCAGGATCTAGGCAAGGTTGCAGATCGGGTTGGCGCGTTTGTTGAAAAGTTCAATGCACTCCAGCAAACCATCCAGGGGCTTTCAGGGTTCAATGCGGAAACCGGTCAGGGAGGAATTCTCTCGGGCGACTCAGCTATCCGTGGCATTCAGAGTCAGATGCGTCAGATTATGGGGCGTGTTGTGCCCGGGCTGGAGAACGCGTCCGTTCGAACCCTCGCGGATGTTGGCATCACCACGAATTATGAAACAGGCGGGCTTGATTTTGACCGCACCAAATTTACCGAAAAGCTGCAGGCTAACCCTGATGATGTAACTGCCCTCTTTGCGGAGCAGGGGCGTGCCTCTGATGAGCAGATTGAGTTTATTCGCAGCAATGTGAATACCGAGCCCGGCAATTATTCCGTCAATATCTCTCAACTGGCGACCCAGGGCTCATTGTCAGGCGCTAATGTCGGCACCGCTGATGTAACGATTGATGCCGACAATGATGAGCTATCCTTCCTGGTAGATGGTGAGACTTCGGTGTCCATCCAGTTGACAGCGGGCACATATACGCGGGAGGCCCTCGCCGCGGAAATTCAGGTGCAGTTAAATGATAGCTCTGCACTGGCAGCGACTGGGCGTTCGGTGACAGCTGAATTTGATGCAACGGCTGGAGCCTTCAAGTTTACCTCGGAGGCTTACGGAAGTGAGTCCAATGTGAGCCTCACCTCTGTGGATACGAACTCCGCTGCTACTCTGGGATTGGATGTTGCGACAGGTACCGCGGGGCAAGATGTCGCCGGAACCATCAATGGGCAGAGGGCAACGGGAGAAGGCCAGGTCCTATTCGTGGAAGGTACTGGCAGTGCTGCTGGTATGCAGGTCAAGGTCACCGGTGGCTCGTTGGGCAATCGAGGAGACATCAATTTCATTCAGGGCGTAGGTGATCGGATGGTGGATCTGATTTCCGGAATCGTTGGCCTGGATGGCTCTCTTGAAGCCAAAACTGATGGGCTTCAGAAAGATCTTGAGCGGATTTCCGAAGACCGGGCGCGTCTTGATTTGAGGATTGAATCCTATCGCGAGCGACTGGTTGCGCAGTTTTCGGCCGCTGACTCACTGATCGCCCGATTGAACAGCACCCAAGATTACGTAAGCCAGCAGCTTGCCGCGCTTGCACCCCAAAACAACCGGAACAACAACTGATCGGCTTTAGCCGGTTAGCGAACGAAGAGGTCTGATATGAACGGTTTACAGGCATACCAGCGCGTAAACACCCAAACCAGCATCACCGATGCTGACCCCCACAAGCTGATTCAGCTTTTGTACAACGGTGCCCTTGAACGCATCAACATGGCAAAGGCGCGGATGCAGGCGAAGGATTACGAGGGCAAGGGCAAACTGATCTCCAAGGCAATTGAGATCATCGGCGGTCTGCGCAGCTTCCTCGACTTTGAAAAGGGTGGCGACCTGGCTGTTCGGCTTGAAGGTCTCTATGACTACATGGAGCGCACTCTGTTCGAGGCGAACGCAAAGAACGATATTGCCAAGCTGGATGAGGTTGCTGATTTGCTCCGAGCCATCAAAGAAGGTTGGGATGGCATTCGCGAGGAAGCAGTCGGCAGCCAGCAGCAGGCTGTCTAAAGCGAATACCTGATTGCCACGCTATTCCCCTCTTATTGGGCTGGGTTCTACCCCGGCCCAATAGCCATTCCCCCCGCTGTCCCGTACAATAGCGCCCTTATTTTCAACACATCCATTCTGTTCAGTCTGGAGCAAGGGCATGTCTGATATCAAAAAGGTGGTGCTGGCCTATTCTGGTGGCCTGGATACTTCCGTTATCGTTCGGTGGTTGCAGGATACCTACAACTGTGAGGTGGTGACCTTCACCGCCGACATCGGCCAGGGCGAGGAAGTTGAACCGGCGCGGGCGAAAGCCGAGGCGTTGGGCGTGAAGGAAATCTACATCGAGGACCTGCGCGAGGAGTTTGTGCGCGATTACGTGTTCCCGATGTTCCGCGCGAATACCATCTATGAGGGTGAGTACCTGCTGGGTACCTCCATTGCCCGTCCTCTGATTGCCAAGCGTCTGATCGATATCGCCAATGAAACCGGTGCCGATGCCATTTCCCACGGCGCAACCGGTAAGGGTAACGATCAGGTGCGGTTCGAGCTGGGTGCCTACGCGCTGAAGCCAGGTGTGAAGGTGATTGCGCCCTGGCGTGAGTGGGATCTGAATTCCCGTGAGAAGCTGCTGAAGTACTGCGAAGAGCGCAACATTCCGGTAGAAATGAAGAAGGGCAAGAGCCCGTACTCCATGGATGCCAACCTGCTGCACATCTCTTACGAAGGCATCAACCTGGAAGATCCCTGGGCGGAAGCCGAGGAAGATATGTGGCGCTGGAGCGTATCTCCGGAAGCCGCGCCGGATGAGCCGACCTACGTTGAACTGACCTACAAGAAGGGCGACATTGTTGCCGTTGATGGTCAGGACATGAAGCCCCACGTGGTTCTGGAAACCCTGAACAAGCTGGCGGGTGCCAACGGCATTGGCCGTCTCGATATTGTCGAGAACCGCTACGTGGGCATGAAGTCCCGCGGCTGTTACGAAACCCCGGGCGGTACCATCATGCTGCGTGCCCACCGTGCCATCGAATCAATCACCCTGGATCGCGAAGTGGCACACCTGAAAGACAGCATCATGCCGCGCTACGCCGAGGTGATCTACAACGGTTACTGGTGGTCGCCGGAGCGTGAGGCGCTGCAGGCGCTGATCGATCAGACTCAGAACTATGTAAACGGTACTGTTCGTCTGAAGCTCTATAAGGGCAATGTGGATGTGGTTGGCCGCAAGTCTGAGGATTCTCTGTTCGATGAGAAGATTGCCACCTTTGAGGAAGATCAGGGTGCGTACGATCAGAAGGATGCGGAGGGCTTCATCAAGCTGAACGCCCTGCGTCTGCGAATCGCTGCTGGCAAAGGCCGCAAGCTTTAAGTCTGCTCGACGGACGCCCGGAATTCTCCGGGCGTCTTCCCCGTCACTGCTTTGAACTTCCTGTGAAACGACGTGGTTTCACTATATCCCAGCCTTAGCGCAATATCTGGAATGGCTAACTCGCTGTTTCGTAGATAATCCTCGGCCATTTTTTGCCGCACTTCGTCCAGCAGTTTCTGGTAAGAGACCCCTTCCTGGCCGAGTTTTCTTTGAAGGGTCCGGCTGGTCATCCCCAGGTCTTCGGCCACCATGTCTTGCCGGGTTATGCCGTGCATGAGCTGTTGTTGGATGCTGTGACGGACCTTCGAAGTCAGGTCGCTGTCGGTATCCAGGGACGCCAGCTGACTCAGGGCATGGGCTTCCAGCGTTTTGCGGAGCAGGGGGTCTGGTTGCCGCAGGCGGGTCTCCAACAGGGTTTTCTTTAAGGTAATGCTGTCTTCATCGGCGGAAAAGGTGACCGGGCAGTGCCAGCGCTCCCGGTAGGCCGTTTCAAATTCGGAACCCGGCGAGGATCGGCGAAGTTTTACCGAGCTTGGTGATGCTTCCTGATTGTCTGCAAGCCAGCGGGCGTAGTTCACCCAGGAGGCGAACACGTTATCCACCAGTTGCGGGCGGACGACGGGATCGGTGTAGTTGCAGTTCCAGGTCAGTTTGATGTCGTCGCCTTTCATGGCGAGGCTGGTGGTTCCCATATCTCCGACGAGTTTTTCAAACGGTGCAATGCGTGCTACGGCTTCGCCGAGGGTGGCGCAGCTCATGGTGATGTAGCCAAGTACGCTGTAGGAGCCGGGTTGGACAAAATCGCCGGTCTCCAGGCCCAGGATCGGGTTGCCGGTTTGTTCGCACAGTAAATGAATAAAGTACTGGAACTGCTCGCCGTTGATGCGGCCGTCGTCGGTGTCGAGGATGTTCTGGTCCAGGCCGGCCTGGTCGAAAAGGCGGTTGATATTCACGCCGGCGGATTCGGCGGCACGAACGTATTGGCGCAGGGCGGCGACAGAGGCGGTTCCGAGGGTTTTCATGGTTACAGCACTGGTTTTGGAATCGTTATAGCGGGAGTATAACGGAACTGGTGCGGAAACGTCTGGGGCAGAAAATAAAAAGGCCAGCTAAAAAGCTGGCCTAAAAAACAAGGAAAAAACGAAAGTGCCTGAAAAATTCGTTAATCCGGTGGATTCGATTCCCCATATGGCGGCGGAGGTACTACTCGGCTCCTCCGCCATGGGGGATACTGCTTAAATCCACAATTGCAGAATAAGTCTTCCGGGCCTTCCTGTCTGTTTGTGAAGTGTGTATCAGTGTTACCGAGTGTGTCGCCCCTTCAGGCGGTCGCTCCAATCTCCGGCGCAGTCTCGGTAAACCGTCGGGTATCGTACGCATCCACCAGCCCTTGTACCGCGGCCCGTTCCATATCCTGGATTGAGGGCGTGCCGTTCTGGGCGTCGGCTTTGCACAGCACCATGCCGGCTTCCACGGAAATATAACCTGCTGTGGTTTTCAGGGCCTTGTGGTTGATGCCGTCAAACACGCGCCGGAAGGCGGTGGTGGTGCAGTGGTCGCTGCTCGGGAAGTAGGCAATGATGGCGAACTGGTTGTCGCCTACGCGGCACAGGGCGTCGATGGGACGAATCAGGGTGCTCAGCCGGCGAGCGATGCCGATGGCCAGCTCACTCATGACCGTGGGCGGGTGCTTGCGTTTGAGCTCCTGCCAGTTGCGAATGCCACACAGTACATAGGCAGAGGCACCGCCCCGGGATTCAGCGTGGCGCAGCGTCTTGGTCAGTCGCTCGCGACCGTATTTCGTGTTGCAGAGGCCGGTTTCCAGATCAATGATGTTGGTGGATTCCAGTTCCCGGTTGTTCTCGATCAGCAGGGAGTTGGCACGTAGCAGGGTGTTTTGGCGGTCAGCCATTCGGTCTGCTGCGAAGATGCGGGGGATCAGCTGCTTGGTCATGTCGGACTTGTAGATGAAATCATCCACGCCCCGGTCGAAGGCTTCAGAGAGGGCTTCGACGCTCTCCCGGGCGGTGAGCAGGATCACGTAGGTGTAGTGATTGTTCTGCTCGTCCTGTTGTCGCACCTGGTCGGTGAGCTCAAGGCCATCCATCTCGGGCATCAGCCAGTCCGCAATCAACACACTAACCGGGCGCTGCTCGATCAGCTTGAGGGCTTCCGGTGCGTTGTTCACGATGCGTACGTCGCGATATCCGGCATTTCGCAGCGTGCGGCCAACCACCATACTGCTGAATTTCGCGTCGTCTACTACGAGGATGGGAAGGTCCAGATTGGGCATTGTTATCTACTTTTACCAGTCCGTTGTCAGGTGCGGGAGATGCCGGGGGTTGGTATCATCCCCAGCAAATTGAAGAAGTATACCTTCTTACTCTGTTGGAGAATAACGACCATGCCTTCTTTTGACATTGTTTCAGAAATCGATATGCACGAAGTCACCAATGCGGTCGACCAGGCCAAGCGGGAACTGGGCAATCGCTGGGACTTCAAAAACGTTGAAGCCGACATTGAGCTGGACGACAAGGGTATAACCATCAGTGCCGAGCAGGAGTTCCAGCTGGAGCAGTTGCTGGATATGCTGCGGATGGCGTTTGCCAAGCGGAATATCGATGCCCGCGCCCTGGCAGAGGACGGAGACAGCAAGTCTGGCAAGCTGGTCAAACAGCACCTGCTATTGAAGCAGGGCATTGAGACCGATATGGCCAAGAAGATTGTGAAGATGATCAAGGACCGGAAGATGAAGGTCCAGGCCAGTATCCAGGGCGATAAAGTGCGGGTGACCGGCAAGAAGCGTGATGATCTTCAGGGAGCCATCGCCATGTTGCGCGAGGCTGAGCTGGATATCCCGCTTCAGTTCAATAATTTCCGCGATTGATCCGGAGGCTTTACCATCTTCACCGGCACCCGCCTGACCCTGATTCGGGATACGCTCTACACCTACACCCGTTGGCAGGTGATCGCCCTGTTGTTCATGGGGTTTTCGGCGGGTCTGCCGTTCCTGCTGGTGTTTTCCACGCTTAATGCGCGGCTGGCGGATGTCGGGGTGGAAACTGCCACCATCGGTTTTTTCAGCTGGCTGGGCATTACCTATTCCATCAAGGTGTTCTGGGCGCCGGTGGTGGACCGTCTGAAACTGCCGCTGCTGGACCGGCTGCTGGGCAAGCGGCGTAGCTGGATCATCTTTGCGCAGGCGGGTATCGCCACTGGTCTCTACTTGATGGCTCACGTGGATGCCACGGCAGCGCCTGAAATGATGGCTCTGTGTGGCCTGCTGGTGGCTTTCTCCTCAGCTACCCAGGATGTGGCCATTGATGCTTACCGTATCGAGATTGCCGAGGAACGGTTGCAGGCCGCCTTGGCTGCAACCTATATCTTTGGCTACCGGCTGGCGCTTCTGGTGGCCGGCGCCGGTGCCCTTTACCTGGCGGAATTCTGGTCTTGGCAGGTTTCCTATGAGGTAATGGCCGCCCTGGTAGGCGTTGGGGCGCTGACGGTGTTGATTGTTCGCGAGCCCAGCGTAAACCACTTTGCCGCCGCCCAGGACATTGCCCATAAGATCGAGCAGGAGGCTGCCAAGCTCACCCATCTGAATCCCCGGTTGGCGAGGCTGGTTGGTTGGTTCTATGCAGCCGTCGCCGGTCCTTTCCTGGATTTCTTCCGCCGGTACAAAGAGCTGGCCCTCATTATTCTGCTAATGGTTGCCGTCTACCGGATCTCCGACATCGCCATGGGCGTGATGGCCAACCCCTTCTACCTGGATTTCATGGGCTTCAGCAAAACCCAGGTGGCGGATGTGACCAAGATCTTCGGTTTCTTCATGACCATCGCCGGCTCGCTGGTGGGTGGGGTTATGGTGGTTCGCTACGGCGTTCGCCGGATTCTTCTGCTGGGGGCGATCATGACCGCCGCCACTAACCTTCTGTTTGTCGTTCTGGCCCAGTACCCGCCTAACATCGTCACCCTGGCCGCAGTGGTTAGCGCCGATAACCTCAGTGGCGGCATTGCCAACGTGGCTCTCATTGCCTGGCTCTCCAGCATGACCAGTGCCTCATTTACCGCTACCCAGTATGCTCTGTTCAGTTCGCTGATGACCCTGCCTGGCAAGTTCATCGGTGGTTTCTCAGGCATAGTTGTGGCCGGTTTCGGTTACGCAGAGTTCTTCCTGGTGGCGGGCATCATGGGCGTGCCGGCCATCCTGTTGGCCATTTTCATGATTCGACATGGTGATCGATTGGATGCGTTAGCGCCTCGACATGAATCAAAGCCTGACGCAGAAGCGGTGAGCTCCTGATGTCCGAACCAACCAAAGACCAGAAAATCTGGCAAGTGGTACTGGCCGTCCCAAAGGGTAGGGTGGTCAGTTACGGGCAAGTTGCAGAGATGGCTGGATTGGGTCGTCAGGCCAGGTATATCGGAAAGGCCTTGGGTAAGCTGCCAGAAGGCCATGTCGTGCCGTGGTATCGAGTTATTCGTAGTAACGGCCAGATTGCCTTTCCCGTTGGGTCCGAGAAGTACTTTGAGCAGGTAAGCCGGCTCGAGGCCGAGGGTGTCGAGGTCGTTGATGGGCGGGTTTCGATGTCGAGGTTTCGGTGGTAATGGGGCGCCTTGGGCGCCCCATTCGGCGGTAGCCCGACGGGTCAGAGCCGAAGAGCTCCATCCACCTCAATCATCCGCCCGGAAACATAGTCGTTCTCAAAGATGAACGCGGCCGCCGAGGCAATTTCTTCCGGCTTGCCCATGCGCTTGAGCGGAATGCCTGCGGTCATTTTCTCCAGGGCTTCAGGCTTCATGGACGCTGTCATTTCGGTCTCGATGAAGCCCGGGGCGATGCCAGCACAGCGAATGCCGTAACGGGCGAGTTCCTTGGCCCATACGGGAACCAGGGCGGAGACGCCGGCCTTGGCGGCGGAGTAGTTGCTCTGGCCCATGTTGCCGGCACGGGAAATGGAAGCGATGTTGATGATCGCTCCCTGGTCGCCGTTTTTAATCATCTGGGTCGCAGCTTCCCGGCCGCAGAGAAACACGCCGGTGAGGTTGACGTCGATAACGGCCTGCCATTGGGACAGCTCCATACGGCGCTCGACTTCGCCATCCTTCACTTTGACCATCAGACCGTCCCGGAGGATACCGGCGTTGTTGACCAGGCCATTGAGGTGGCCGAAATCTTTTACGATGGCTTCAAAGGTTTTTTCAACGTCTTCTTCTTTGGCGACGTTGCAAACGTAGCTTCTGGCTTCGGTGCCGGCGGCTTTGCACGCGGCAACCGCCTCATCCAGCTTTTCCGGCATCAGGTCGATCAGCGCGAGCTTGGCACCTTTGGCAGCAAGGTATTCGCCCATGGCACGGCCAAGGCCCTGGCCGCCGCCGGTAATTGCAATCACGGAATCTTGAAGTTTCATGTTTTGCCCTAACTACTGTTATCAGGTGGTTTTACGGTTGCTGTGCGTCTTTTCACCGGTAAAACTGGTGTGTCGGGCCATTTAAATGGCTTCTTTTTAAAACGGAAGGGCTGCGAGTATACCAGACCTTCTGAAATTCCTGCTCAGACCCTGAGGTCCCGATGTCCGTGTTTCTTTTTCTCTTTATCATCATGCCAATCGCCGAGATGGCGGTATTGATCCAGGTCGGCGGCATGATTGGTGTGGTCAATACCATCGGGCTGGTGCTGCTGACTGCCGTCATCGGTGCTTGGCTGCTTCGCCAGCAGGGCCTTGCCACGCTATTAAAGGCCAATCAGCGGCTGAACAGTGGGGAATTGCCTGCCAAGGAGGTCGCCGAGGGGCTGATTCTGGCCATTGGTGGTGCCCTATTACTTACGCCGGGCTTTATTACCGATACGGTCGGTTTTCTGTGCCTGATTCCCGGGTCCCGTCACTGGCTGGCAGCCCAGGCGCTCAAGCGTATGGTCGTGGCTGGGCAAAGCCGGAGCAGCAGCTTCTATTTCCGTGCCGGCGGCGGGTCGAACCCTTTCGGGCAGGATCCGTTCGGTGGCCGCGAAAATCCCTTCGGTCGGCAACGCCCGTTTGACCGGGACAGTAATGGCGACATCATAGAAGGCGAGTATCAGGACGAGACGGAATCCGATCGGGACCGGATCGAAAAAAAGTGAAAAAATTTCTCTCCGGGGTGTTGAAAACACCTACCCGCTACCCCAAATAGAAACCACAAGTTCGCTGCAGGCTGATTTCCACTGAAAACAGTTGGTTATCCAGCCGGGCAATTTGTCGGGTCCGGTTCTGCCGATCCGACCAACATCAACAATGTCATTGCCACATTAATCTGACTATTGGAGAAACCGAGCAATGAAAATTCGTCCGCTACACGATCGTGTTGTCGTGCGCCGTAAGGAAGAAGAAGAGAAAACTGCGGGTGGCATCGTGCTGCCGGGTAACGCCAAAGAGAAGCCTTCCCAGGGTGAGGTGATTGCCGTTGGTAACGGTCGCATCCTGGAAAACGGCGAAACCCGCTCACTGGCGGTCAAGGTGGGTGACACCGTGGTCTTCGGCCAGTACGCCGGTAACACCGTCAAGATCGACGGCGAAGAGCTCCTCATCATGAGCGAGAGCGATATTTACGGCGTGCTTGAGTGATCGCTGAGGCGAATCGCACGAACTCTCATTAATCCGATTAATTCAGTTACTTCGGTTTAACGAACAGGAATAGAAGACATGGCAGCAAAAGACGTTAAATTCGGTGATAGCGCGCGGAAGCGCATGGTCGCGGGCGTCAACGTTCTGGCAGACGCGGTTAAAGTGACCCTCGGCCCGAAAGGCCGTAACGTGGTTCTGGAAAAGTCCTTCGGTGCGCCGACCATCACCAAAGATGGTGTTTCCGTGGCCAAGGAAATCGAGCTGGCTGACAAGTTCGAGAACATGGGCGCCCAGATGGTGAAAGAAGTGGCTTCCCAGGCCAACGACACGGCTGGTGACGGTACCACTACTGCAACTGTTCTGGCCCAGTCCATCGTCAACGAGGGCGTGAAGGCCGTTACTGCCGGCATGAACCCGATGGATCTGAAGCGTGGCATCGACAAGGCCACGACCGAAGCGGTCAAAGCGATCCGCGAGATGGCCAAGCCCTGCGACGACAGCAAGATGATTGCCCAGGTAGGCACCATCTCTGCCAACGGCGACGAGACCATCGGCAAGATCATCGCCGACGCGATGGAAAAGGTTGGCAAGGAAGGCGTCATTACCGTTGAAGAAGGCCGTGGCCTGGAAGACGAGCTGGACGTGGTTGAAGGTATGCAGTTCGACCGTGGCTTCCTGTCTCCGTACTTCATCAACAACCAGGACAACATGTCTGCCGAGCTGGAAGACCCTTACATCCTGCTGGTCGACAAGAAGATTTCCAACATCCGCGAGCTGCTGCCGGTGCTGGAAGCTGTAGCCAAGGCTGGCAAGCCGCTGCAGATCATCGCTGAGGACATCGAAGGCGAAGCGCTTGCAACTTTGGTTGTGAACAACATGCGTGGCATCGTGAAAGTCAACGCTGTTAAGGCGCCTGGCTTTGGTGATCGTCGCAAGGAAATGCTCCAGGACATCGCGATTCTCTCCGGTGGTACCGTGATCTCCGAAGAAGTCGGCCTGACTCTCGAGAACACCACCCTGGATGACCTGGGCACAGCCAAGCGTGTCAACGTGACCAAGGAAAACACCACCATCATCGGCGGTGCAGGAGCACAGGCGGACATCGAAGCTCGCGTTGAGCAGATCCGCAAGCAGATCGAAGACAGCTCTTCCGATTACGACAAGGAGAAGCTGCAGGAGCGTGTTGCCAAGCTGGCTGGCGGTGTTGCCGTCATCAAGGTTGGTGCCGGTTCCGAAGTGGAAATGAAAGAGAAGAAGGCCCGCGTTGAAGATGCACTGCACTCCACCCGCGCTGCGGTTGAAGAGGGCATTGTGCCGGGCGGCGGCGTTACCCTGATCCGCGCTATTGCGGCTCTGGACAAGGTAGATGCCATCAACGAAGAGCAGAAAGCCGGTGTGAACATCCTGCGCCGTGCCATGGAAGCTCCGCTGCGCCAGATCGTGTACAACGCAGGCGGCGAGTCTTCTGTGGTGGTTGCCAAGGTTCGTGAAGGCGAAGGCTCTTTCGGCTTCAACGCCTCTACTGAGCAGTATGGCGACATGTTGGAAATGGGTATTCTGGATCCTGCCAAGGTTACCCGTTCCGCGCTGCAGGCAGCTGCTTCCGTTGCGTCCCTGATCATCACCACCGAGGCGATGGTTGCCGATGAGCCGGAAGACGAGAAAGCCGGCGGCGGTATGCCGGACATGGGCGGCATGGGAGGCATGGGAGGCATGGGCGGCATGATGTAATGCCGGCCTGATCCCAGGCGCTCCGAAGTTTTGGGGCGCTGCCCGATCACCACTGAAAACCCCGCGTTGGTTCACGCCAACGCGGGGTTTTTGTTTTTTTGTCATGAACTTGGGCAATGCCTTTGCTAGACTCGGCTTCCGGTCCATTATCTGTGCAACGCCGAATGAGTGACGCTGAACCCAAAACTTTTCTTCGCCCCGGCAAGGTGTTTCTGCTCCTGCTGCTGGGCGCTCTGGTTTATCTGCTGTCACTGGTCTTTCTGGTACCTGCTGGGTGGGTCTGGCAGCAGGCTTCTGCTCACGTTTCTTTGCCGCCCCAGGTTCAGGTGCGACAGGTTGCCGGAAAAGTATGGGATGGTGAGGCCGGGGTTGTGGTTGCCGGCTTCCCGCTGCGTGTTGACTGGCGTCTTCACATGCCAAAGGTCACCAGCCTGAAATGGCCAATGACAATTTCTGTCGAGTCGTCACAATCCTCGCTTAATGGCGATGTTACGATTGGCTGGCCTGCCAGTGCGCAGCTGGATGCGAGTGGGCGGGTTATGGTAGCCGAGTTTGAAGACCTGATTCGCCAGAGTGGCGGTGCAATGATCGAAGGCGAGGTGATGATCGACCGGCTGACTATGGCCTGGGCCGATAACCGGATTACACGCGCTGAAGGCCTGGGGCGCTGGGATGGTGGTCTGGTGACCTGGCCCATGGGCGACCAGCGGGGTCGGGCGGAGTTTCCGCCCATGCAGGCGACCATGGATACCACCCAGGGGGGCGTTGCCCTGAGCGTTTCCGAACAGGGCGGACAGGGTCCGGCGGCAGACGCCACGGTGTTCTGGAACGGAATGCTGGAACTGCGTGTCTACAAGCGAATGGTGGACCTGGCAGGTCAGCCCTGGCCGGATTCTGCCAGCCCCGGCGATGTGGTGTTCCGGGTGCGCCAGCCTCTTGTCCCGGGGGCGCGATAGTATGGCTATGTTAAGTACCCCGGCCCAGCGCCGGATTTCGCGGACTCTCGCGAACCTGTTGTTGCTGGTATTGGTGGTGTATCTGGCTGTCACGCTCGCCCGGATGACTTGGCTGTTCGCCTGGGAGGACAGGCCGGTCCCAAGTGCACCAGCGTCGAACAGTGCCGGGAACATGGCCGGGGGCAGCGGTCTGACGACATCCATGGCCGTTTACGATTTCTTCGGGCGTTCGGAGCAGCCAGTTCAGGTGGCGGAAGCCGTTCGCCGCTCGGCTCCGGAAACCCGCCTTCGGCTTCGGCTCGAAGGGGTGCTGGTAGCGCAGCGCCCGGAGGACTCCGGTGCTATAGTTGCTGGAAGCAATGGTGAAACGGCGTATTACCGGGTCGGGGAAATGTTGCCCGGCAACGCCGAGCTTGCCGAAGTCGAGCCGGGTCGAATTCTGATTCGTCGGGGCGGACAGTACGAGACCCTGACATTTGAGGAGCAGGTGTCTTCAGATCTGGTTGCAGAAGTAACTGCCGAGCCGGCAGAATCAGGACCTGATGAGTTTCTGGCCAGCGCCCGCGAGCAGATTGATAGCCAGGGCATTGCTGCTCTCGCGCCTTTCGGGTTGAGCCCGGTGGATGACAGCGGCATGTCAGGGTACGTATACGACGGCTCCAATGCCATGCTGAATGCTGTCAACCTGCAGGCCGGTGACGTAATAACGGCGATCAACGGCCAGCGACTGGGAGATATCAGTCAGGACAAGGCCCTGCTTGAGAACTGGCGCGGTCAGGCCCAGTTGGAGATCGAAATCGAGCGTGACGGATCCATCCTCACCATAAGTTATGCCATACCCGAACAGTGGCGCTGATCGGGTTCATTGAAACAGGACGAAATCGCCAGATGTATAACCACAAGATCAATCTTTTGCGGGCTATTGTCCTGCTTGTTCTCCTGCCCTTTATGTCCATGGCGCACGGGCAGGAAGCCGAGACATGGCGGCTTAATCTCAAGGACGCCGATATCCGCGCCTTTGTGACCCAGGTGGCCGATATTACCGGGTACAGTTTTGTGGTGGATCCCAGGGTGAAGGGCAAGGTTACCGTGCTTTCCAGCGCGCCCATGAACAAGGATGAGATTTATGACTTGTTCCTGGCGGTTCTGAACGTGCACGGGTTTACGGCCATTCCTGGCGAAGAAGTGATCAAGGTGGTGCAGCAGGTTGACGCCAAGCAGTCGGCGGAGATTCTGGAGCGGTTTCCGGAAACGCCCTCGGAACAGCTGATCACCCGGGTCATACAGATTGATAACGCAAATGCCCTGGAGCTGGTCCCGATTCTTCGCCCGCTGGTGGCCAAGTATGGCCACCTGGCCGGTGTAGCCGCTGCCAACGCGCTGATCATCAGCGACCATTCTTCCAACATCCAGCGAATCGAGCAGATTGTACGGGAACTGGATAGCCCCTCTAAATACGAAGTGGAGGTTATCCAGCTTCAGGAAGCCTGGGTGGGTGATATGGTCACTCTGCTGCAGGAACTGGCTCCCGATGAATTGGGCCGGGCCGGCGGCGAAAATGCCGCCAGAAAATACAGCGTAACCGCCGATGAGCGCAGTAACCGGCTGATTTTGCGGGGCGATGAAACCTTCCGGGACAAGATGCGCGGCCTTATCCGGCAACTGGATCAGCCTTCGGCAACCGGCGGTACCACCAAGGTGCTGCGACTGAAGCACGCCGATGCCAAGAATCTCACTGAAATTCTCAAAGGTGTGATGGGCGAGCTGGTCAAAGAAGGTTCAGGATCAGGGGGCTCTGCTGGTGGCTCACGGCCGCAGAGCAATTTCGCGGTTTTCGCCGATGAAGGGCTGAACGCCCTGGTGGTGCGTGGCGAGCCGTCCCTGATGCAGGAAGCCGAACAGATTGTGGCCGCTCTGGATGTGCGTCGTGCCCAGGTGATGATTGAGGCGGCCATTGTCGAGATCAGTGACGAGCTGGGCCAGGATCTGGGCGTTCAGGTTGCCGTGGGTGACGAGTCCGGCGAATCCACACCGGTTGCCGGTACCAACTTCGGCAACGTGGGTCGCAGTCTGGGCGAGGTACTCAGCGCGATTCTGACCGAGTCCGCCATCACCCCCGCAGTAGGTGGAATCACCGTCGGCGCCGGCCAGCGGAACGAGGATGGTGTGAGTTGGGGAATTCTCCTGCAGGCTCTGTCCACTTCCGCAGCAGCCAACCTGCTGTCCACGCCCAGCATCATTACCCTGGACAATCAGGAATCGGAAATCATTGTGGGGCAGAACGTGCCGTTCCGGACTGGCCAGTCAACAGTCACCGGCGATGGCACCACCAACCCGTTTACCACCATCGAGCGTCGTGATATTGGCCTGACCCTCAAGGTTACCCCGACCATCAGCGCCGATGGCCTGGTACGTCTGGTGGTAGAGCAGACCACGGAGAACGTGGCGGACAGTATCGAGGACGCCTCGGATATCGTTACCAACAAGCGGGAAATCAAGACTACGGTACTCGCAGATGACGGCGAGACCATCGTGCTGGGCGGTTTGACCCGTGATGATTATCAGATCAACAAGAGCAAGGTGCCCCTTCTGGGCGACATTCCGTTCGTCGGGCGTCTGTTCTCATCGGAATCGGAGCGTCGGGTAAAGCGTAACCTGCTGGTGTTCCTGCGCCCGAAAATCATGTTGGGTAAAGAGGAAGCCGTTGCGGCCACCTCTGACAAGTTCAATCAGCTGTGGGACGTTAACCTGAATATCCGGGAAAAGCTGGGCATGCCTACCGAAGAGCAGCGCCCGACGGTGGACGCCCTGTTTGAAGGCGAAAACACTCGCGTACAGTAAGTAAGCGTTCAGACAGCCAGTGGCGGCATCGGACAGTCCATCTGATCCGCCACCAGGCGCATCAACTCATACTCCCGGGTTTCCACCTTGCCGTCGCGGGTGATGCAGTACCCGCAGGCATCAATGATCGCCGGTTTCAGGAGCGGCGAGAGACCGTTCAGAGCAGTCAACGACTCCCGCAGCTGGCGCATGGTGACTTTCTCCAGAACCGGCTCATTGCCATCCTTCGCATTCATGAAGCCTGCCATGGCTTCCCGGTACAGCTTCTCGGCGTCAGCCTGGGACGGAGACCCTGCCCGTGCCATCAGGCTTAAAAGTCGCTGCAGGGCCGGCATGACCGGTTTGTAGCTCTTGTAGCGAACCGGAACCACTCTGGCGGCCTCGTCGCCCAGATGGCGCGACAGGAAACTGGTCAAGGCCAGTTCAAACAGGGTGACCCGGTTATCCGCAGCAACCAGCTTCTGGACATTGGTAATCAGCATCTCCCGTTCTTCCGGATCCAGCTTGCGCAGTGCCGGCATGGCCAGCTCCAGGGCAGGAAAGCGGACTCCATCCCCAATAGTCTTCAGGGCGGGTAAGAGCTTCTCCAGCAGGTCCGGCTGGCTGCCCAGGACCGGGTGAGCCGGCAGCAGGTTCAGTCGTTCCTCCTGTTGTGGTCGCGGCAATTCACAGATCAGCATGGCGTAACAAAGTTGTGAGGCTCCGGCCCGGGTGTAAAGCAGGTTCCGGAAAGTGGCTGGCAGTCGCTCCAGAAAGCGCAGCGCGAAGTCTTCGCTTTGCCGGTTGATGGTTCCAACCTGGTCTGAGAATTTCCGCCCCGGCTTGATCGGCGCCTCCGGGCTCGACGCCAGGGGCGAGGTTCTCCCGCTCTTGCCGGTGACCGGTCCAAGGATGTCGGATGCCGCTCCGGTGAATCCCGATGCGCCTGTTTCAGGCGCTGGTGCGGAGCTGCGGTAGAGGTCGGCGCCGGGCTCGGTGTCCCTCAGCCGGCTGCGCAATCTGGCCAGCATGCCGGGCTGGATGGCATTGATGCGCTCGTCGATGGGCGGATGGGAGGCCAGCAGCGAGGTAAACTTCATCCGCGCACTCTCGCCGAAACACATGTGGTTCATATCGCTGGCGTGACTGGTGGTGTCCAGATAGCCGCCCTTCATGCCGATTTTGAACAGTGCGCCGGCGATGCCTTCGGGGTTGCGGGTAAACTGCACGGACGAAGCATCGGCCAGCATTTCTCGCTGCCTGGAGACGGCCGCCTGTATGAGCCGGCCAAAGAAAACCCCCACATAGCCGATCACGAACAGCGCCAGGCCGATAATGCCCATGGCCGCCTGGGCCCTTCCGTCCCGGGATCGACCCACTCTGTGGCCACGATAGAAGGAAGCTCGAAGCAGGAAGCCGCCAATCTGACCGATCATCAGGATGCCGGCGAGCAAAGCAATGAGCCGGACATTCAGCCGCATGTCCCCGTTGAAAATATGGCTGAACTCGTGGGCGACCACGCCTTGCAGTTCGTCCCGGGATAGCTGGGTGATGGCTCCGTGAGTGACGACCATGACGGCTTCGCCGGGCGTATAGCCTGCCACGAAGGCATTGATACCGGTTTCCTGATCCATCACGTAGAGTTCCGGTACGGACACACCGCTGGCAATGGCCATCTCCTCGACAATATTGCGCAGTTTACGTTCGTCACTGTCCCGGGTATCCGGATCAATCGGTCGTGCGCCCACCATTTTGGCAACCCGGTCGCCGCCGCCAGCCAGGTCGACCCAGCGGAGCAGGGAGCCCAGAACAATTAGCCCGATAACCGTAACGGCCGTTAAAAGGCCATGGTTGGAGAGCAGCCAGTGGTGGAAGGCGAGACCAGAGGATTCACTGCGGGTTACGAAATACCCTACGAGGCAGACGGCGAGCGTAATAAACGCAACCGCCGTCAGGAAAAGGAACACCAGTAGACTGGTGTTGCGCCGGGCATGGGCCTGGCGCTGAAAGAAACCGGGATGAGCCATGCCTCAGGGCCTCAGAAGGCCACTTTCGGTGCCTGACGGGCTTCCGGTGATTCCAGTTCCAGTTGCGATGTTTCCTTGAACGCGAACATGCCGGCAACGATGTTGTTGGGGAACTGCTCCCGGAAGATGTTGTAGCTCATCACGCCGTCATTGTAGGCCTGGCGAGCAAAGGCGACACGGTTCTCGGTGCTGGAGAGTTCTTCCATCAGTTGCTGGATGGTTTCGTTGGCCTTCAGCTCCGGGTAGTTCTCGGCCACGGCGTAAAAGTTGGCAAGTGCCTTGGTCAACAGGTTTTCCGCGCTGCCCAGTCGCTGGATCTTGGTGCCGTCGCCCGGATCCTTGGCGGCATCTTTCTGGGCGCTGACCGCATTGTTGCGGGCTTCCATCACCTGGGTGAGGGTGGTTTTCTCATGGGTAAGATAGGCCTTTGCCGCTTCCACCAGGTTCGGAATCAGGTCGTGCCGGCGCTGCAGCTGAACATCAATCTGGGCAAACCCGTTCTTGAACTGGTTACGCAGGGAAACCAGGCGGTTGTAGATGAAGACCAGGTAGAAAACTACGACGGCAATGACAATCAGGCCGATAACGGTGGTTCCCATGGCAACTCCTCAGGGTAATGGGTCAGGCGTTATTTTCCACGATTTGCTCGTGGAAACCTTTTACGAAGGTCTCAAATTCACGCGGCGGCAGCGGCTTGCTGAAGAAATAACCTTGAGCCAGCTGACAGCCGCGCTGGCTCAGATAGTATTCCTGTTCTGCCGTTTCCACACCCTCTGCAACCACTGACAGGTTCAGACTCCTGCCAAGGTCGATGATGGTGTTGGCGATTCGGGTGTCTTCCTCGTTGACCAGAAGGTCCCGGATAAACTGCTTATCAATCTTCAGATGCTGCACGGGCATCTGTTTGAGGTAGGTCAGGGAGGAGTAGCCGGTGCCGAAGTCGTCTACTGCTATGCTGATTCCGGCCTTGTTCAGTCTGTGGAGCTTGGCAACAGCATCAGACAGGTTGGTCATGAAGCTGGTTTCGGTGACCTCGAGCTCCAGCCGGCCGGCGGGAATCTTGTGTCGTCGCAGGGTGTCGAGAATGTCATCGACGATGGTTTCCTGGCGAAGCTGTACTGCCGAAAGGTTAACGGCAATACGCAGTGGCGTGCCATCGGCTGCCCATCGAGCCGCCTGCCAGCAGGCCTGGTCCAGGACCCACTGGCCGATTTCAACGATAGACCCATTCGCTTCGGCGACAGGTATGAATGTGTCGGGAGGCACCATACCCCGAGCCGGGTGTTCCCAACGGAGTAGCGCCTCAGCCCCGATCACCCGTTTGCTCTCCAGGTTGATCTGGGGCTGGTAAACCAGATGCAGCTGATGGTTGGCCAGTGCCTGGGACAGGTCCTTTTCCAGCTGCTTCCTGTCGCGGATTTCCTGGTCAATGCTGGCGACGTAGAACTGGAAGTGGTTATGGCCGTTCTGCTTGGCCAGGGTCATGGTCTGTTCGGCACTCTGGAGCAGACGGTCTGCCTGGTTGGTGTCAGACGGGTACAGTGCAACCCCCATGGTGGCAGTCATGGAAATGCTCTGATCTTCCACAAGCATGGGGGCGCTGATGCAAGCAAGAATTCGCTCGGCCGTGTCTGCTGCCTGGAAGCCGTCCCGTAGTCCTTTCTGCACAATTACGAACTGGTCGCTGCCAAGACGAGCAATGGTAAAGCGGGCGTTGTCCAGTTTGTTGGTCAGCCGGTCTGCGACCGTCTGCAGGATTAGATCGCCAGAGCGGAACCCGCACTGCTCATTCACCGATTTGAAGTCGTCGATGCCGCAGACAATCAGAGACAGTTGTGAGTGGCGTTTGTTGGCCTCCTCAATGTCCCGTATCAGCAATTCCATAAAGGTATCCCGACTGGGCAGGCCGGTAAGCTGATCGTAGCGGGAGAGACGGCTAACCCGATCCTCCGCCTCGCGATGACGTTTCTGGCTGTCACCAATGGCGACCAAAAGATTATTCGTGGCGTTTACCCACAGACCCAGTTCGTCGCTCTGATGGCCGGGTGGCGTTGTGACCAGGCGGTCGTCCGGGTGGGCTGGGTCTACCTGTTTCACGGAACTGACAATCCGCAGCAGAGGGCGCGTCAGGAGCAGATGGAAGACATAAAACAGCACCATCCCGAGGATGAGGGCCGTCGCTATGCCAGAAGCGAAGGTGACCGCCGCCCTGTCCAGCCAGGTGCGCGCTGCCGGTGCTGTATCGTAGTGAACATCCAGATAACCATAGACGTCTTCTGGATTACCTTCCCGGAATAGGGGTTCGCGGAAGAGGCGTTCATCATCGAAGAAGGGGTCAGTAACCGGGCGAAACGCGGTTTGCTGCAACGGGCGGTCGCGATTGCCCAGTGGCTCGCCGTCTGGATGAACGATTCGGGCCGTGTGCACCGCTTCCTTGGCGAAGAGGCCGTCAACTACCTGTTGGGCGAGCTCGGCATCGATGCTGAATACTGCCTGGGTGGCGGCGTCTTTTACCATCGCGATGGTTTGCTCAGCGTCGCTGTCCAGCCCCGTGGACACGCGTTGGGCGTCCAGGATGACCTGTATGGTGCTCACAATAACGCCACTGACAAGGGCTACGGCAAGAATCCACCGTAAGATTCGATAGCCCAGGCGATGTTCAACCTCGAAGGATTTTTGCATTCAAGCCTGTCTTGTTCCGGTTATGCAGGGCGAGTGTTCCGCACTGTTCAGGGCGAAAGTGTCCCACTTCGGGCGATGGCTTGGGGCCCCACCCTGATTGTTGGTGCTAAGTATGGTTCAGAGTTCAGATATCTTCATGGAGTATCGGCGATTTTTTCAAAGATTTCAGGGTGTGCTTGTATCAAATTGTAATTGCTCAGGTATGGCAGACACAAAAACGCCCGCCAGGGGCGGGCGTTTTAACACAGTGCAGTGTTTGCAGTCTGTGTCTGGAAGCAGAGCTTCGATCAAGCCAGGTTTTCGTTCACGAAATCCCAGTTGACCAGGTTCCAGAAAGCTTCCAGATAGTTCGGACGGGAGTTGCGGTAGTCGATGTAGTAAGCGTGCTCCCAAACGTCGACGGTCAGCACCGGCTTGTCAGCACCGGTCAGTGGCGTTTCCGCGTTGCTGGTGTTAGCGATGGCAACGCTGCCGTCGGCTTTCTTCACCAGCCAGGTCCATCCAGAACCAAAGTTGTTGGCGGCCTTGTCGTTAAACTCTTTTTTGAAATCTTCGAAAGAACCGAATGCCTTCTCGATGGCTTCCTTGGCTGCGCCGGTCGGCTCACCGCCGCCATTGGGGCTCAGGCAGTGCCAGTAGAAGGTGTGGTTCCAAACCTGTGCGGCGTTGTTGAACAGCGGGCCGCTAGCACTCTTAATGATGTCTTCAAGAGACTTGTTGGCGTTGTCAGTACCTTCGATCAGGCCATTGAGCTTGGTGACGTAGGTGTTGTGATGCTTGCCGTAATGATACTCAAGAGTTTCCTGAGAGATGTGCGGTTCCAGTGCGTTCTTTTCATAAGGCAGTGCGGGAAGTTCAAATGCCATGAGGTCGTTCTCCCTGTCTCTCTGTTTATGTGGATGTACACTCGCCCAATATAAGGGCGCTTTGAGCTATATCAACCCTTTGCTGTCAAAGAACTTTTAAACTCGGGGCTGCCGGGCAGGAACTGCGCACAGTTCTTAACCCGCCAAACCAGTTCCTCGTAGCTGTCGGCCAGTATGTTCACATGGCCCAGCTTCCGGCCCGGTCGTTCCCCCTTATTGTAGAGGTGAACGTGCGCGTAGGGCAGTTCAAGGACGCGATCGATTTCGCCATGCTCGCCAATAATATTGATCATACAACTGACGCCGCGGGGTGCCACATTGCCCAGCGGGTGGCCACTGACCGCACGAATGTGATTCTCGAACTGGCTCGTCATCGCGCCCTCGATGGTCCAGTGCCCGGAGTTATGAACCCGCGGGGCCATTTCATTGGCCACCAGACCATCGGCTGTTTCGAAAAGCTCGAGGGTTAATACGCCGACGTAGTTCAATTCGTTCAGTAGTGACTTTATATAGCGCTCCGCATCTTCCTGAACATGCTTTTCGAGTTTTGGCGCCGGTGCAATCGAGTACCGCAGAATCCCCTCGTGGTGAGTGTTCTCAGCCATCGGGTAGAACGCCAGCTCGCCGTCCTCAGCGCGCACTGCGATAATCGATACTTCCCGGCGGAAGTCGACAAACTTTTCCACGATCAGGCGGGGGTGGCCAATGGACGCCCATGCAGCCTCTGCTTCCTCGGGCGTTCTCAGCACAGCCTGGCCTTTGCCGTCATAACCTTCGGTATTGGATTTCGCCACCACCGGGCAGCCAAGCTCCTCGGCAGCGGCTTTCAGTGAGGCTGCGCTGTCGGCAATCTTCCACTCTGGCGTAGGAATGCCCAACTGACCGAAAAGGGTCTTCTCCGCTTCCCGGTTCTGGCACACCTGTAATGCCCGGGGGCAGGGATGAACTGGTTTGTGGGCGGCAATCTTCTCCGCCACCTCGACCGGCAGGTGTTCAAACTCGTAGGTAACGCGATCGACGCGAGAGAGGAAGTCATCCAGGTATTCGCCGTCCCGGTCGATGATGACCTCACCAAGGCCGGCACTGGGGCTGCCAGACATGTCATAGAATACAAAGGTCTTGGCCAGTGGGTATCCGGCCAGTGCCAGCATTCTTCCGAGTTGGCCGGCGCCCAGTACACCAATTCTCATTTGTGTTCTCCTGCCTGTTTTGGCGTTAAATCTTCTGGCTTCTCACTGCGGTGGTGACCATTTTGGGGATGCCACCAAAAGTCCGGGGAGCCTTTGGCGGGAGCTTTTCCAAAACTGTAGAGGGCCAGGGATGGCCCGAAACAAGCGCACAGGGACGTGCTTGTAGCGTGTTTTGGAAAAGCTCCCGTCGAAGGCTCCCTTCACCCAACTCGAATCATTGATCTCGAGGGTCAGGATTGTCCAGAATCGTTTCGGTCTGTGTGGCCCGGAACTGTTCTACAGCCTGGCGAACATTGTCGTCTGAGGTGCCGATAATCTGTGCTGCCAGCAGACCAGCGTTGGTGGCCCCGGCTTTGCCAATGGCCAGGGTGCCGACGGCAATGCCACCCGGCATCTGGACGATTGACAGTAGGGAATCCAGGCCGTTCAGGGCTTTGGACTGAACAGGCACCCCCAGGACCGGCAGGGCGGTTTGTGAAGCAACCATGCCCGGCAGATGCGCGGCGCCGCCTGCGCCGGCGATAATAACTTTCAGGCCGCGGTCTGCGGCGGTTTTGGCGTACTCAAATAGCAGATCCGGGGTGCGGTGGGCCGAGACGACTTTGGTTTCATATTGCACGCCGAGTTTTTCGAGCATGTTGGCGGCGTGTTCCATGGTGGGCCAGTCGGATTTGGAGCCCATGATGAGTCCTACAAGCGGCTGCATATGCAACAGTCCTGTGATAATTGGAAAGCCGGCCATTGTATGTTTTGGCTACCTACCATGCAACAAAGCCTGGTGCAGGTCGTGGTTGGCATTTCTTTTCCAGAAACCGCTACGAGCACTTCCATGTGCGCTTGACTGAAGCCATCCCTGGCTTCAGACATTTCTGGAAAAGAAATCCCAACCACGCCCCATAGCTCAGTGTGGTCCGCCAATAACACGCCTTTATTTCACCCTGCTTATAAGTACAGGTATTATCGGACCTTATTGTTTTAACCGTCCATAGTCAGGAGCTGTAATGGAACCCATTCGTCCAGATGATGATGAGCTGAGGGCTGAACGACCGATTGGTAGCGCCGAGCCGAAGAAAGCGGCGGAGAAAAAGTCCAGGCCATCGTCCGGTGGGAAGGGCGAACCGTCGGCGCCAGCGAAGCCTCCCAAAGGGGGCAAAGGCGGTAACGGCGGCAATGGTCGTGGCGGCTCGGCCATGCTTTGGGTGTTCTTGATCGTGCTGGCCGTGGCGGGCGGTGCCGGTTGGTATTCGCAGGAGCAGCGGGTTCAGGCGTTGGAAGGGCAGCTTGAGGAGGCAGATTACTGGGCTCGTCAAAGCAAGCTGGCGCTGGCCCGGTTTGAGGGAGAACTTTCGGAAACGGGGGAGAACCTGCAGGAGCGGGGAGCGACTCTGGAGGAGCAGATCGCGGCGCACACCAAGCGCCTGGATACGGCAGACAGTGAAATCCGGAAGCTTTGGGCCATTGCCAATGAGCGCAACAAGAAGCGTCTGGATGATCAGCAGGAGCGGATTGCTGCGTTGGAATCCGGTCTTGCGGAAGGAAAACAGGCCATTGTTGCACTTGAGGCATCGGTAGAGAAGGCCCAGTCGTCGCTTTCTGCCGATATTGCCGCTTTGAAACAACAGACGGAGACGTCGATAACGGCACTACAGGAGGCCAGCCGGCAGGCAACGGATCAGTTGACGAAGCTCAGTCAGCAACTGGCGGATGTGGATCAGGTGATCGAGAGCCGTATCCGCCGATTCGAGCAGGAGCAGAAGCTCGGAATCAGTGGTATGGAGGGGCGGATTTCGGCTCTGGAGCGGGAGACGGATGAGTTGGCCGGCGATGGCCGGGTTCAGGCACTCCGGAATGAGGTGTCCAGTCTGAAGCGAACTGTCGAGTCGATCGATGCTTCCCGTTCACAGCTGACTTCCCGCCTTGTTCGGCTGTCTGAAGAAGTGAACCAGCTACGGAGTCAGGTCAGCGGGCAGTAACTGGCGCGCAGCGCGTTCATTTGATCGCACTTCGGGTTTTGTAACGGTTTGTAGTCATCCCTTGCGGTAGCTCTCATTTCTGGGGATTTGCAGTTGTTATGATCAGGCAACTCGCAATCAGGATGAAGAGTTAACAACAATGAAAACCCGAGTGCCTTCCGTTTTTCCCTTGCTCCGGCCGCTGGTCGCGTTACTTCTGTTGCTGGCGGTGTCCGGGTGTACAGTTTATCAGTCCATTGGTAAAAGCGTCGGTTCGTTCCTGCACCCGGTTTCCGGCCATGATTTCGTCCACATTGATAACGACAGCTGGGACCGGCGCAACGCCGTGCTGTACTTCTATCGGACCCATTCCCAGTGGGCTGCAGACGAGATCGAAGCCCCAAGTGTCTACATAGACGATACCCACTATTTCAACATCCGTAACGACAGCTTCACCTGGCTGGAGGTGAGCCCCGGGGAGCGCCATATCGCCATGCGTCGGCCGCTGCTGGGGCTGGAAGGGATGAACTCCTTCAGTCTGAGCCTGATCGCCGATGCCACGCTGGAAGTCGAGCCCGGAAAGATCTATTACCTGCGTTATAACGAGCTCTCCGAGCCGGGCCAGCGACACCCTGATCTGGATCCGGACCACCCGCTGACCCAGGGTGACCTGCAGCTGGTTACCCGGGAGTATGCCATGCAGGCAGATGAGATCGTTTCCACTCGATTCCTCAACAGTGATCTACTGGCACCGAACCACGCTGCAACTTCGATTGTGGAAGTGAATGAAGACATGGATTACGAGCGGCAACTGGTGTTGCTCGAAGAGGAGCGGGAGCTTGAGATCGAGCGGATGAAGGAAGAGGGCAAGTACGAATCCGCTTCCTGGTTCTGGCCATTCGGTGGTGGCCCCACCGTTCCGCTGGAGACAGATCAAAAGATTGAGCAACTGGAGCGGGAATACGCGGAACTGGAGCAGGAGCGTGAGCGAAGGGAAGAGGTAGAATCCGGAGGTGGCTGGTGGATTTTCTGAGTGCTGACTACACTGACGTCAGGTGAAAAACGCGGGAAATTCAAAAACAATGGCGCTCAAGGATTCTCTTAAACTCAGATTTGAAAAGCTGGCGGACGATGTTGTTCCCCAACTTCTCGATAGCTGGGGCGATCTGCAAAAAAGGCTGGATGACCTGAATTGTTCCCTGGCGAATCGGGCCGTGCCCGAAGACAGGCGCAGCCGTGTCAGCGAGTTGTCCCTGCAGGAGAAAGCCCAGCAGGCGGGGCAGGATCGTCCGGTTGTGCGGGCCGTCAAAACCTCGCGGCGGAAGTGAGTTTGCTTAAAAACTGTACGCTTTTGAATGGCTTGCAGGTTTTTAAAGAAAATTCCGGGAAAATATTTGACACCGCCAGCCAAATGCTTAAAATGCGCCTCTCACTTGGTTGAGACAGCACGGCTGCCAAGCAAGTGAATGCCTTTTGAAAGGCTTGAAAGTGGGTGGTTAGCTCAGCTGGGAGAGCATCGCCCTTACAAGGCGAGGGTCACTGGTTCGATCCCAGTACCACCCACCACTTTCAAATGCATCACCGGATCACCCCATCCGGTTTCAGGTTCGAGCCCGAGGGCCGAATTGATGCGGAGCGGTAGTTCAGTTGGTTAGAATACCGGCCTGTCACGCCGGGGGTCGCGGGTTCGAGTCCCGTCCGCTCCGCCATTTTTTTATTTGGAAAGTATTCCCGGGTGGTTAGCTCAGCTGGGAGAGCATCGCCCTTACAAGGCGAGGGTCACTGGTTCGATCCCAGTACCACCCACCAAATTTCGAAAAAGGGCCGATCCTTGCGGATCGGCCCTTTTTTTATTTGCCAATCAACGATTGCCCGCAAACCCGCACAACATTGCCGTTCACTCCATTGGATGCCGGGCTGCAATACCAGGCGATAGCTTCTGCCACATCCACCGGCTGTCCGCCTTGGGAAAGGCTGTTCATCCGGCGACCCGCCTCGCGGATAGTGACCGGCATTGCTGCTGTCATCTGGGTTTCGATAAACCCGGGGGCAATGGCGTTGATGGTCACCCCGTTTTTCAATTGTCGGGCCATCGCTTCCACGTATCCGATGACTCCGCATTTGGCGGTTGAGTAGTTAGTCTGCCCGAAGTTGCCAGCAATCCCGCTGATGGAGGAGATGCAGACAATGCGCCCGTTGTCTTTCATAAGCTCACGCTTGGCCAGTTCCTCGTCGATCAACTCTTCGGCGGTCAGGTTTACTGCGATGGTCATATCCCAGAAGTGTTCAGGCATGTTGCCCAGAGTCTTGTCGCGGGTAATTCCCGCATTGTGAATCACCAGGTCCACCCCGCCGAAATGCTCGTCGATAAAGTCGGCGATCAGTTTGGGTGCTTTGTCGTCGGTAATGTCGCAGGCCAGGGCCTTGCCCTTGATGGCGGATGTGACCTTTTGAAGATCTTCCATGGCTGGCGGAATATCCAGACCAATGACGGTCGCGCCGTCCCGTGCCAGGGTTTCTGCGATGGCGGCGCCTATGCCACGGGAGGCGCCCGTGACCAATGCAACCTTGCCGGTCAGCGGGGCGACGGGGTTGGTTGCGGGCGACGCATCGCTTTTGCCGATCTTGACGACCTGGCCGGAGACGAAGGCAGAGCGGGCAGACAGGAAGAATCGAACGCTGGACTCCAGTTGTTTCTCAGCTCCGGGCGCCATCCACAGCAGGTTTGCCGTTGAGCCTTTCTTGCCGATCTCCTTACCCACGCTGCGAACAAACCCTTCAAGTGCCTGCTGAGCCGCGGCCTGGGGCGCTTTCCTGCAGGTGGCGGGATTCTGGCCAACGACCAGAACGCGAGCGTTGCTGTCGAGCTTTCTGATGGTGGGGTGGAAAAAGTCGTAGAGCGCTCGAAGGTCGTCGGGTCCTTTCAGACCAGATGCGTCGAACACCAGGGCCGAGAATTTGTGGTCGATATCCGAATCCAGATCCAATGGTTGAGCTTTGTTGCCGGCTTTGGATGAATCGTTCAGGCGGTCGTTGCCGCTGGCATGGTGCAGAGTGGCGGCACTGGCGCTCAGGGTGCTGCCAATGGTTGCGATGGCTTTGCCGCCGGCTGCTGCACCAATCAGCACGTCGCCCTCAATAAACGGCTGGTCGGTACGTTTGAGGCGTTTCAGGGGCACTGGTGCTGGCAGACCGAGGGATTGTGCGGCGGTTTTACCCACCGGGGTGTTTACTATTCTAAGATAGAGGTCAGACATGGTGGCTTCCTTGTTTTGCATTCGGGTTGCTGGATGCGAATCGTCCTACAGGGTAAAGAATCGGATAGTTTTTGGATTGACTCAATGCCTGTAGGGTGTTGTCAGGGGTGCCAATGAGGCACTTGGTGTTCTCGCTACACTTGTTTTCAGGTTGGGTGCAGGGAGCAATGGGGTTGGGCTTCCCAAAACACGCCCGTTAATACCCCTGCGGGGTCCGGCCAGCAATCACAGATTGCTGTCGTTCGGCTGTCACATGAAGCTTCGCTTCATAAGCGCTCGGCCTCACCCATGTAGGGCTCGGTCGCGCCGTCCCTGGCGCTCCACGGTTTTGGGAAGCCCAACCCCATTGCTCCTTTGAACATCTCGATATCTCATAAAAGGAATGGTTTGATCATGGCAGAAGCATCGAAAACTTCACGTAAGAAAACTGCTACATCAAAGAAGACCAGTGCTGCCCCTTCGGCTATTCGCCGCGTAGCTGTGCTGGGCGGTAACCGCATTCCGTTCGCTCGTTCCAATACAGCCTACAGCAAGATCAGTAACCAGGAGTTGCTGACGTCGGCTCTGCGGGGGCTGGTGGACAGGTATGGTCTTGAGGGGCAGAGGCTGGGCGAGGTGGCTGCCGGGGCGGTTATCAAGCACTCGCGGGATTTTAATCTGACCCGGGAGGCGGTGATGAGTTGTGGGCTGGCGCCGGAGACGCCGGCTTATGATGTCCAGCAGGCCTGTGGCACGGGGCTGGAGGCGGCGATTCTGGTGGCCAACAAGATTGCCCTGGGGCAAATCGAGTGCGGCATCGCTGGCGGAACCGACACTACGTCCGATGCGCCGATTGGCGTGGGTGAGGGGCTCCGGGAGATTTTGCTGGATTTGAACCGTGCCAAGACGGCGGGCGAGCGGCTGAAGATTCTGGGGCGGTTCCGGCCGGGGCATCTCAAGCCGGAGGTGCCTGAAAATGGCGAACCCCGTACCGGCATGTCGATGGGCGAGCATGCCCAGGTGACGGCGAAGGAGTGGGACATTGCCCGGGAGGACCAGGATAAGCTGGCCTTCGAGAGCCATCAGAAGCTGGCCAAGGCCTATGAGGAAGGTTTCTTCAACGACTTGATGACGCCGATGGCAGGCTTGGAGAAGGACAACATTCTGCGGCCGGATACCTCGTTGGAGAAGCTGGCGACGCTCAAGCCGGTTTTTGATCGCGAAAACGGCACAATGACGGCAGCCAACAGCACGGCGCTGACGGATGGCGCGTCTTGCGTGCTGCTGGCCAGTGAGGAGTGGGCGAAGGCCAATAATTACGAAGTTAAGGCGTGGCTGACCTTTTCGGAGGTTGCGGCGGTAGATTTCGTGGACAAGAAGGAAGGCCTGCTGATGGCGCCTGCCTATGCGGTACCCCGGATGCTGGAGAAGGCGGGGCTGACACTGCAGGATTTCGATTTCTATGAAATCCATGAAGCCTTTGCCGCTCAGGTCCTTTGCACTCTGAAAGCCTGGGAGGATCCGGCTTTCTGCAAGGAGCGCCTGGGTCTGGACAAGCCCCTGGGTAGCATTGACCGTGACAAACTCAATGTGAAAGGCAGCAGCCTGGCGACCGGCCATCCCTTTGCGGCCACCGGTGCCCGCATTGTTGCGACTCTGGCCAAGTTGCTGGAGGAGAAGGGCAGCGGTCGGGGTCTGATTTCCATCTGCGCTGCGGGTGGGCAAGGGGTTACTGCGATTCTGGAGAGGTAGGTTTGGTTAAACCCGGAACTTTCCTTTGACAGTGTCGATCACACCCCTTATCATGCGCGCCACGTTGATCAGGGGTTCCCTGAGAAACAACCAGTTTGATGCGGGGTAGAGCAGTCTGGTAGCTCGTCGGGCTCATAACCCGGAGGTCGTTGGTTCGAATCCAGCCCCCGCTACCACTATTGAAGTCAAGCCCGCTTTTGCGGGCTTTTCTCGTTTTTACTTCCGCGTTTTCAAAATCCCTCTGGCTGGACAAATCCCGCCAGTCCCGCTTCTTCCAGCAGTCCTGCAAACCCGATCGTAGTTAGATCCATCCCCGGTGCACCGATTACCTGAACATTGAAAGGCAGGCCTTCTTGCGTTCGTCCGATGGGCACGGAGGTGGCGGGCAGCCCCAGCAGAGTGGCGAAGGCGATCCAGCAGAACTGGTCCATGTAGGCCCGTGGCTGGCCGGCGACGGTGATTCGGCGTTTGAAGACTGGGTGGGTGTGGTCATGTCGGATGGCGGTGGTTGGTGTGACCGGCGTCAGCAGAACGTCCACTTCCTGAAACAGGGATTCGATTTCGGCGCGCATTTTCTCCCGCATTTCGCTCCAGGCCATCCACTGGTACACAGGCTGGTTCACGCCCCTTCCGTATTCACCAATAAATGGCGTCATCGGGCCCAGGAATTTGAGCCAGGGTTCGAGTCGCGCGATCCATTTCATTTGCCGGCGCTGGGCAGGTTTCAGGGAGGTACTGAGCAGAGTGCCGAGCAGGTTGAAGTAAGCGGGCAGGATATGCTCAAGGCTCAGTAAAGGATGCTTTGCTTCCGTGACCAGTGCGCCCCGCTCTGCCAGTGATTTTCCCAGGGCCTGATAGCCTTCGGTGAGTTCCTGCTCTACCGGGCACAGTGGGTCTTCAAGCCAGAAGCCGACCCGCGCCTGGTCGAGTCCCTGAACCACTGACGGTGCCATGTGAAGCGCCCAGCTTCGCTCTTCGGCTGGCCGTGGCCCGGCAATGACTTTCAGCAGAAGCTCCAGGTCCCGGGCGTTACGCGCCATCGGGCCGCCCTCGGCCAGGTCGGGCCGGGATTGGGTGCCGGGAGGTCCGGGAATGTGGCCGCGAAACGAGACCAGGGAGCGGGTTGGCTTGTGGCCGAACACACCACAAAAATGGGCCGGCGTGCGAATGGAGCCGGCCAGGTCGCTGCCCACTTCGAGGGGTGTCATGCCGGCGGCCAGAGCAGCCGCTGCGCCGCCCGAGGAGCCCCCCGGAGTGTGAGCCGGGTTGTGGGGGTTGTTGGTGACCCCGAACAGCTTGTTGTAGCTCTGGAGGTCCGTGGCGTAGATGGGCACATTGGTCTTGCCCAGAATAATGGCGCCGGCGTCTTCCAGCCTCTGTACGACATCAGCGTGGTATTCCGGGTTGTGGTTTCTGAGGGCCGGCGCGCCTGCGGTGCAAGTCATACCAGCCACTTCCCAGGTGTCCTTGAGGGTAAGCGGCAGTCCATGGAGAGGGCCTTTCAACGCGTTAGCTGCACGTTGTTCATCGGCCTGACGGGCGTTGGCGAGTGCCAGCTGTTCATCCAGGGTCACAACGGCATTGATAGCGGGATTGTGCTTCCGGATCTGGTCCAGAATTGCTGCAGTGAGGGCTTCGCTGGTCAGACTGCCCGCCTCCAGCTGCGCCAAAAGGTCATGGGCGGATTGATAGTGCAGTGGCAAGTGCGATGCATCCATGGATGTTCTCTTTGTTGTTGGTTTCTGGAAAATCTCGCCGGTTCGTCAAGGCAGCTCGGACCGCCAGTGTTTCACTTTAACCTGCCCCTTGATCGCATCAATGATCTCGATAATCAGATTGATCAATGCTTCGTTCTGGGTTTCGTTGGCTCTCACTTCTCCGGGTGTCGGCAGGAACACGTTCACGATGTCTTCAATAAAGGCGTGATTGGAGGCCGAGGCCAGGTCTTCCAGAATCTGGTGGATAACGTTGGCAACGATGTCTCCCACGGCTTCTTCCAGGGTCTCCTGAATGGTGGGGCCGACCACCGGCAGGTATTTCAGCCGCGACAGTTCAAGATTCTGCTTGAGGGCGTTATCGACCCGGTCCTCCAGATAGCTGCGCAGCGCTCCGCGGTTGGGTACATAGCCTTCCTGGGCTGCCTCGGCAACCCGCTTGGAGATCCAGTCTGAGAGCATGTCCCTCCGGGGGTAGAGAATATCCTCCTGGATCTTGTCGAATAACGGTGAGCCGCGTCTGACCTCCTGCTGCACACCACTGAGCACCTTGAGTACGATGCGATCGGAAAGCTCTTCCATGAAGGCTTCATAATAGAAATTCACGAAGCGGTAAATTTTGGTGTTCGTGATATCGATGATCTTGTACTGGTGCAGGCGGTAGATGATCGAGATCACCCGCAGAATACGCAGGAAACGCAGGCTTCCTACGGGAATACAGCCCACCAGGTCATACCAGTGGATGAACGGGTAGAAGTACCAGCGGTCATACACCTTGGCCTTTATGGCATAACCCCAGCGTACAAAGAACTCGGTCAGGAAGATGCTGACAAAGATCAGATCGTAAAAGATGAAGCGTTCATGAATGGGGTGGTAGGCGGACTGAATAGCGGGGGCGTGTTCTTTCAGGAGATTCTGAACCGCGACAAAGTTGTAGATCGAGTCCCAGATAATGAAGGCCAGGTTGATGATCAGCAGCCCAAGCATCAGGAAATCAATGATGAACCAGATAAGCTGGTGGCTGGACTTCAGGTTTTCTCGATTTATCTTCAGCATTCGCCAAGGCCCGGTCTGTTGCTAAGTATCTGACAGGTTAGCTTATTTCGACGCCACAAACGACTCGCCCTGTGGCCGGATAAAGCCGGCCGATTGGCCAACCATGGATTAACTTGACCGTCTGCCATTAAACTCCCACGCTTTGACGTAAATCCTTCTTGTTACCACCAACACTGAAATAGCCGGATGCTATCAATCTACCAAGTCGTGAATTCGGGCCGGGTCCGGCTTCTGATCTTCCTGCTCTGCTCGCTGCCGTCGTGGGTTTTTGCTCAGCAGGTGGTTGTTAATATGGAAGGAGACTATCCGGAGCTGAAATCGAACGCTGAGGCTTTCATTGGTGAGGTTGAAGGTCGAAGCGCCGGCAATTTGAGGCGATATGCCCCCACGGCTGTCAAGCAGGCCCGGGAAGCCTTGCGTGCCTTGGGGTATTACAGGCCCTTGATTGACTGGCGGATAGAAGAAGGCGACTCGGATACAACGGCGACGCTCACCCTGTCCATTACCCCCGGTGAGCCGGTAAGAGTCACCTCCCGGATCGTGGAGATCCGGGGCGAGGCTGCGGCTGATGAAAGGCTTACCTCTGATCTGCCGCCACATCCGGCAGAGGGCGATATTCTCAATCACGGCGACTACGCCAAGCTGAGAGACACCATCCAGACCCGTGCCCGGCGCAGGGGGTATTTCGACGGCCGGTTTGTCACTCGCAGCCTGGAAGTGGATCCGGCGATGGGCAGCGCCGAAATCACGCTCATTTATGAGAGTGGTCAGCGATATCAGCTGGGAGAGGTCACTTTCGAGGAGGGACATTGGTTCGAGATCGAGCTTCTGCGGGATTTCGTCACCTTTGAACCGGGGAGCCCCTATCATGCCGACGAGATTGCCCGGCTGAACAAGGATCTACTTAATAGCGGTTATTTCAGCAATGTTGACATCAATATCTCACCGCAAGAAGCCGAAAATGGTGTCATTCCCGTCAGCGTAGGCCTGACTCGGCGTGAAGCGCGCTCGGTGTCGGCCGGTGTCGGTTTCTCGACCGACGTGGGTCCGCGGTTCCGCGGCACATGGCGGGAGCACTGGATCAATCCCATGGGGCACAAGCGGGGTGCGGAAACGGAGCTTTCGGTGCCCCGTCAGAATCTGAGTACCTGGTACGAACTGCCTCTGGACCCGCCCATGACGGATCTGATCCGTCTGACGGCCGGATATCAGCGGGAGGATATCGAGAATGTTGAATCGGAACTTCTGACCCTAGGCCAGCAGTGGCAGCATCAACTTGATAATGGCTGGCTCCAGGTACTCTCACTGCGTTGGGAGGGCGAACGGTTCAATATCGGCAACGACGAGAAGGGCACGAGCACGCTTCTGCTCCCGGGCGCAGGCTACTCCAAGATCCACGCGGATTCGCCTCTGGACCCGTCCCGCGGCTATCGTTTGCAGTTTGATGTTACCGGCTCGCATCGGGCTGTGCTCTCAGATGTGGATATCCTGCACGTGAATGCGCTGGTGAAGGGCTTGTTTACCTTAGCCAGCAAGCACCGCTTTGTCGGCCGGTTTCAGGCAGGAGCCGTTGCCACAAACCGGTTCTCGGATGTGCCGCCGTCCCTCCGTTTTTTTGCCGGTGGCGATCAAAGTGTCCGGGGCTATGGTTATGAAACACTCTCGCCTGAAAACGAAAACGGTGTGCCGGTGGGCGGCCGTTTTTTGATGGTGGGTAGCGGTGAGTATCAGTACCAGTTTGCCGACCAATGGCGGGCTGCGGTGTTCGTCGATCATGGCAATGCCATCAATGATCTTAACGACCCCCTGGCAACCGGCGTCGGTATTGGCGTTCGCTGGATCAGCCCGGTGGGCCCGTTGCGGTTCGACGTTGCCAAAGGGCTGGATCGCGAATTTGGCGGGGAGTGGCGGATTCACTTTTCCATGGGGCCCGAGCTTTGACGCAGACACCAGAAAGACACGAAGACAACCGGCGGAACGAGCCGGGCCGTTCACATCGGCTTCGCTTCTGGCTGATTGTATGTCTGGGAGTGTTGATCCTAGCGCCCATCGTGCTGCTGACAGCGGTCCTGCTGGCCCTGCGTTCCGAGACAGGTACCGCGTGGGTCATTGAACAGGTGCCGGGGCTGCAGGTCGAGAATGACCGTGGCTCGCTGTTTGGCCAGTGGCAGGCTGATCGTCTCCAGTGGCGAGGTTATGGGGTAGAGGTTATTGTTGAATCGCCTTTCGTGGACTGGTCGCCCTCCTGCCTCTTCAGGAAACAGCTTTGTGTTGACGGTCTGAAAGCAGAGACGCTTGCGGTTACCCAGTTGCCCCCGGCGGATAAATCGGGGGATGGCGGTGCAATAACGCTGCCTGGGCTCGACTTGCCTCTGGCGCTGAATATCAGCGGCGTCCGGATGGGCCCTTTCACCTTCAATGGCAACAGGGTCTGGGACCGGCTTGAGCTGGACGCGGGCGGATCGGGTGCTGACTGGACCATCGAGCGCGCCTGGTATCGGTTGGGTGATTACACGGTTTCTGCCAACGGCCGGATAGAAACCCGACGGGACTGGCCCGTCAATCTTGAGGTCAGGGCAGAGGTTCCACCTCCCTACGGTGACCAGTGGACGCTGGATGCAACACTCTCTGGCAGCGTGCGGGATCTGATGGTGGCAGCCACGAGTCGCGGCTATCTGAATGCCAAACTCTCGGGGCAGGTCGCGCCGCTCGATCCCAGCCTGCCAGCAAGACTCAGGATAACCTCGGACCAGTTCCGGGCAACTGAGGCGCTGCCAGAGACCCTGGTGCTCAACGACTGGTCTGTGGAGGCCCGTGGCAGTCTGCAGAAGGGGTTCCGTGCACAGGGGCGAGCACGACTGCCCGGCACAACCGGGCCGGTGCAGCTGGCGCTTGAGGGCCTCGTGACCACGCAGGCGGCACAGGGCATCCGTATTGAACTGGCCACGGATAGCTCGAATGGCAGTGAACGGAATACGGTGGTGGCCAACGGGCGTGTGGCCTGGAGTGAGGTCTTGGAGGCCAGTGCCGATGTCCGCTTGCGCGGGTTTCCCTGGTACACCCTGGTCCCGGGCCTTGAACCGCCGGCGGTTACGCTTCAGTCGCTGGATGGCACGGTGTCCTGGCGAGAGGGAAGCTACCATGCGGAGCTTGAAGCGGGCGTTGACGGCCCTCAGGGCCGTGCTGATCTGTCTACCACGGTGGATGGTGACAACGAGCAAACCACACTGACCGATCTGAGAATCAGCACCGGCGCCGGGTCGCTGACCGGAAACGGATCGGTCAACTTTGCCGGCTCACTGTCCTGGCAGGCAGCCCTGGCCCTTCAGAATTTCAATCCGGGTTACTGGGTGCCGGTTCTTGAAGCCAGCCTGAGTGGCGATGTCACCACCGAAGGGCAGCTCGGGGACGGTCCCATTCCTGCCATGAACGCCACCTGGAACCTCGAGGGTGACTGGCGTTCCAATCCTGCATCCCTCGAAGGGCGCCTTGATACCTCATCCGGTAGCTTAGAGTTGTCTGGGCTGAGTCTGGCGATCGGTGCCAACCTGGTAGAAGGAAGCGGTACCTGGGGCGAGCTGTTGCGGGGCGATCTGGCCCTGAACCTGCCTGAGCCCGAGATCTTACTCCCCGGCCTGACCGGCAATCTGGAAGCGACCCTGATGGCTGAAGGAACGCCGGAGCGTCCGGTGGGAGAGTTGAGAGCGGGCGGCCAAAACCTTGCCTGGCGCGACCAGCTGACCATTGAAACCCTGAGCCTTGAGGCCGACCTGGACGACGGGCTGAGGCTCACAAGCCAGTTGCAAGCGGAGAATATAGGTGGGGGCGGTCAGGAGCTTGAAACGCTCACGCTCCAGGCGAATGGCACTCAGGGGCAGCACACCGTGAGCCTGAGGGCTGAGCATTCCGAAGCCGACCTGGAACTGGCTTTCGAGGGTGGTGCTGGTTCCGAATGGAAAACCTGGCAGGGGCAGCTATCAACCGGGGTGATAAATGTTCCGGAACAGTCGCAGCGATGGCAGTTGGAGTCACCAGCGACCCTTGCCTATGGTGCCAACGGTGAACTGACCTTTGGCAGCCATTGTTGGCGTTGGCAACAAAGCACCGTTTGCGCCGACGATCAGACATTGCTTCCGGTTCCCGATATCGCCTACCGAATCAGCCGGTTCCCAACGCTCGCTTTGGCGCCCTTGTTTCCGGAAACCGTGCGCTGGAATGCGCGGTTAAATGGCGAGATCGATTTTACCACCACGGCGGAAGGGCCGGATGGTCGCGTGTATCTTGATGCCGGTGATGGCGAATTCCAGCTGTTGGTCGATGGTGAGTGGGAAGACCTCGACTATGATGCCTTTACCACCGAGGTCACCCTCAAACCTCGACAGGCCGATGTCGCCGTTCGTCTGGCTGGCCCCCAATTGGGCAGGTTTGAACTGGACATCGGGCTGGACCCGAACTCCGAAAATCGCAACATCGAGGGTTCGTTCAATTTGGAAGGGCTTGATATCGCCCTTGCAGGATTGCTGTCCGGGCTTGATGAGGTGGCGGGGAAAGTGAATGGCCAGGGTCAGCTTTCGGGCCCGTTGATGAAGCCGGCTGTGACCGGCGAATTGCATCTGGTGGATGGCCGGGTTTCAGATCCCCGGTTGCCGCTGCCCATTGAGGAGATGATTGCCACTATTGAATTCTCGGGCTATTCGGCACAGATCAGCGGCAGGATCCAGAGCAATGCCCGGAGTCAGACCATCGTGGATGGCGAGGTCGACTGGCAACAGGCGCCGCGGGGGAAAATCACGATTTCCGGGGAGCGCGTACCGTTCAGTGTGGAGCCCTATGCCCAGGTTGAGGTGGAGCCGGACCTGACCCTGGTTTTCCGTGAAGGCACTCTGGAAATCGCCGGACAGGTTGCAGTCCCAAGAGGGGACATCGAGATAAAGGGGCTACCTGAGCAGGCCGTCTCGGTTTCTGAAGACGAAGTCATCGTAGGTGTTGAGACGGAGGAACCCGTAGTTCGCTCACTTAACATGGATGTGAAAGTCGTGGTGGGTGAGGATCAGGTGACGTTTTCGGCCTTCGGCGTCACAGGCGATCTCGAAGGGTCCCTCAGGATCAGCAATGATATGGATACCCGGGGAACACTCCAGCTGGTTAATGGCCAGTATGAGGCCTACGGTCAGGAACTCGAACTCAGGCGTGCCAGGCTCCTGTTCGTTGGCAATCTTGCTCAACCCTATCTGGATATCGAAGCCGTGCGGCGGGTTGATACCGTGGTTGCCGGTATCCGTCTGACGGGGCCGGTGCAATCACCCGAGACTGAGGTGTTCTCCAATCCCGATATGCCGCAGACTGAAGCTTTGTCCTACGTGATTCTTGGCAGGCCCCCCCAAAGCCAGGGCGACGAAGGCCAGATGAGCCGGGCTGCGCTTTCGCTGGGGCTGACCCAGGCCAGCAAGGTAACCGGGCAGATTGGTGAGGAGTTCGGTATCCGCCAACTGACACTTGAGGCAGAGGGCTCGGGCGATCAGACTTCAGTGGTGGCCAGCGGCTACCTGACGGATGAGCTGAGTGTTCGCTATGGTGTCGGCATTTTCGAGCCGATCACGACCGTTGCACTGCGTTACGACTTGGGCAGATACTTCTACCTGGAGGCGGCCAGTGGTCTGGCGGCCTCCCTGGATATTTTCTACACACGGGATTTCTGAACTCAGTCGAGTTCGAAGGTCGCGCTCACCGAAGCGCGGATTTCCCGCTCCCCCACGCTTGCGACTGTATCCGACATGGATTTGGCCTCGGCCATCATCATCGGAACCGGGCGGTGCCCGCCATTGATGCTGATGGTGACAACATCGCCGCAGGTCTGGTCGAGCTGATTGGCCACGAATTGGCACCGGGCCTTCGCGTCTGCGATTGCCCTGGCAAGTGCTTCCTGCTCCATCCCGGTCTCATCCGAGTGGAAGAACTGGTGTGGGCCCAGATGGTAATCCAGGCCCAGAGACTGGGCTTGCTGGAGGAGGGGGTTGAGCAGGTTAAGGTCGCTTATGCTGAAGCTGATGGTTTGTGAAGCCACGGCCTGTTTACGAGGCTCCTCATCCCGCTCGGGTGCAGGCAAGGTTCGGGTATACAGGTTCACGGTGGCGTCTGAATAGTCGTTGAGTTGGTCACGGTATTTGCCAATCCCCTCCCGCCATTGCTCCATCAGCGCAGCTACACGTTCAGTAGCCTTCTGCGGCAATTCGTGCTCGGCACTGGCCGTAAACTGAAGCCTGACGCTGTCCGGCTCGTATCGGACACTGCCTTCACCGGTGAGCGTCACCTCGCCCGCCATCGCCAGGGTTGGCACTGTGAGAGCCAGGGCAATAAGGAAACGGGATTTCAGGTTAAAACGGAGCTTGGGGTTCCTTCCGTTCATGACATTGCCTCCTTTGGCAACCGTTGATGGATCAGGCTTCGCCGGAATCCGGTTCCAGGCGCGCCAGTTTGAATCGGCGGGCGGCATCCACGAACTGGCCAAAAATGCGCCGGTGCCCACCGTGGTAAAGCAGATATTCAGGATGCCACTGGATGCCCGTCAGCCACTGACCTTGCGTGCTTTCAATGGCCTGCACAAAAAGATCATTATCCACGGCGGTTACACGCAGATTTTGGCCCAGGCGTTTGATCGCCTGGCTGTGAATGCGGTTGGCGCCGATCACAGGCGAGCGCATGGCTTGTTCAAGCCGGCTTTGCGTTACCAGTCGCACCGTTTGCAGGGGCAACAGCAGAGGCCGATGCCGGGTGTTGACCCTCAGCGGGGTCACGTTCTGGCACAACGATCCGCCATGAAAAACGTTAATGAATTGCGCGCCGCGGCAAATCCCCAGCACGGGAATGCCAATGGCCTCGGCCTGCTCCAGCAGCGACTGATCGGTCGCATCCCGTTTGCGATCATAGTTTGCGGTAACCTGGGGTTCCTGGCCATATCGCTCAGGATGGACATGGGTGCCGCCGGAGAGCACCAGGCCATCAAGCATTGCTACGGCCACCCGCGACCCGGGACGAATGTAGTGGGTACGAGCGCCGTGAAGACGCAATCCAAGGCTGATCAGGCGATGGGCCAGGCTTTTGCGAGCAGGACCACTTATGCCAATGGTCAGGCCGGGAACCTCAAGTTCCTGTTCGGGAAACGGCTCAGACATACCCGTTCTTGGCCAACCAGTCGTCGGTGGTTTCCTGCCAGCTGTGGGTCAGGTTATGCAGGTTGAGCTTCCGTCGCTCCCGGAACAGCCGCCGCATGTCCGCCAGGTCGTCCGGATTGTTGGCCAATTGCTCCAGTACCACCCAATCGTTCCACACGGTAGAAAAATGCCAATCCGGATTATCGATGTCGCAATCCGGCAGCCGGTAGTGCAGGGTTGGCCGGCTCTTGATCCGCGGATCGTGAACATGACGCTCAAGACGCTCACTGTCCAGGTGAGCAAACAGAGGCAGCAGGTCAAGCGCCCGGTTCCTGGTTGGGTTGAACTCCAGGTAGTCCTCCATCAGCTCACCGAGGTTGGGCCGGTAGTTGTCTTCCATCAAAAGCTCGGTATAGCGCCCATGCCAGGGTTCGATATAGGTGGTGAATTTGCGGCTGACATCCAGTTGATGCCGGTCTTTGAGCCAGTCGTAAAGCGCCGCGAACGCCTGGAAGTATCGAACCATTGTTTCCGGGCTGAGATCGGGCAGTTCCGGGTTCAACTGGAGGCCGAAGGCAAAATAGATGGCATCCCGGCTGCCCAGAGCGCCTGCTTTCCTGAGGTCTTCAACGAGAGATTCGATAGTCTCCAGGCTGGAGAAAGGCAGGGGTGGGCTGATGATTTCCAGGGGCACAACCCGTTCTGCGGCAGCATCAATCACATCCATCGCCTGGCCGCCCAGTTCCCGGATCGACTGAGGCAGGCGTTCATCGGCCAGATCAAGGTCCTTGATCGGGTCGGAATCCAGTTCCACTGTGAATTCGCCGAGTGCGGTCTCCAGCTTGGTCACGTAGCGTGACTGGAGCACCGGCGTCCCTTCAAGAAGCCTTGCTGCCAGGGTGACCAGTTCATCGTAGCCCAGACCAGACAATTCGATCTCGACACCCACGCGGCGTTCCCGGCCTTCGTTTGTCTCTAGGATATCAGGCATCCTGCAACTACTGGCTTGCGTCATGCTACTTCCTGACTTGTGAGGGCTTGAACACTAACCATATCACACCGCTGCTGATCATCATGGTTAACCCAATGCAAGAAAATCACGGGCCTGACTTTACACTGGATAAAACACTGTATATAGTCAGTTTACTGTATAAAAAAACAGGGCGCCTGAAGCAGGCTATCCGGAGCAGGCATTCCCGGACTGCGGATACTGGCACCGACCCCGATACAACGGAGTAGCTTGATGAAACTCACAGCAAGGCAGTCACAGGTACTGGATATCATACGCCGCTACGTCGATGAGACCGGCTATCCGCCAACTCGTGCTGAAATCGCAGCTGAACTGGGTTTTCGTTCGGCCAATGCTGCAGAGGAGCATCTTCGTGCGCTGGCTCGGAAGGGGGCCATTGAGATGGTGCCAGGGGCCAGCCGCGGTATCCGGCTGCCAGAGGCAGAGGAGGATCTTGGGCTGCCGGTGATCGGGCAGGTTGCCGCTGGTAGTCCGATCCTGGCCCAGGAGCACGTTGAGGATCACTGCACGCTCCAGCCCGAGTTCTTCTCGCCCTCGGCAGATTATCTACTGCGGGTCCGGGGCATGAGTATGAAAGATATCGGCATTCTTGATGGCGATTTGCTGGCAGTGCACAGCACCCAGGATGTTCACAACGGCCAGGTGGTCGTTGCCCGGGTCGGCGATGAGGTTACGGTAAAGCGTTTCCGCAAGGAAGGCTCGAAAGTCTACCTGATTGCCGAGAACGAAGAATTCGCACCCATTGAAGTAGACCTTACCGAGCAGGAATTGTTCATCGAAGGCCTGGGTGTGGGTGTTATCCGACGCTCTGATCTGCACTGATCAGTACGGATAACCTCAGATAGATTGGAAAACGGGTGAATTATGGAACAAATGAGCTTTAATCAGAATCTGGCTTACAATCCCAATGCTCTGTCCTGTTCAGTGCCGGCAACCGCCGCCCGCGAGCGACGCTCTGTCATTCGTGCCCGACGTTCTCCGGAATCCAACGAGACCAAGGTCTCTGGCAATGTGACGGAAATCATCTTGCCGGAAGGCCAGGTGGAAAACTTTCAGTTGCTGTTGCCCATGCTGACGCAGCTGAACCAGGAAAAGCGCTGGCTGGCCTGGATTGATCCGCCTCAGGCATTGGTCAGCAAGTGGCAGAAAATGCATGGGATCGTGGCTGGTGAGTTGCTAGTGCTTCGTTCAACGTCGGATTATTCCGCGCAGGAACTGGCCGAGCGAGCCCTCAGTGCAGGCACCTGCCATGCTGTGGTCATGTGGACCCGTAAACTGGGCCGCGCTGCCTTTGAGTCCCTGCAAAAAGCCTCTGCCGAAGGCAACAGCCATGGGGTCGTTCTCAGGCAGCGTTAATGACTCAGTGGAGAGTGTAGGAGGGCTGGGCGTCTGAAGCGTCCAGTTCGTCGTCTTCCCAGTCGATATCGTGGGCAACATTTCCGACCGCCTCGATACCTGCGGCGATCATTGCTTTAGCAACAGACATATCACGGTCTTCCATCATTTCCCGGGCTTCCTCCGAGAATGAGATCTTCACCAGTGGCGCACTGTCATCGTCAATGCGGCGCAGGGCGTAATCGCCGTTGGTCAGTTGCACAATTTCAAAAAACGATGGTGACATTCAGTAAACCTTCAAGTTAATCAGATCAGTGTAACCGGCAATTGGAGCGGTTCACCACTCGCTGTGCTGGTCTTCCAGATCGTCGGCAAAGTGTTTGACGGCATTCAGTGTTTTCAGCAAGGCCGCCGCGGAGCGATCCGGGCCGGTGTCGGCGGCTACCGCAATAATGTTCTCCGCGCTCACGGTTTTTTTGGTTGCTGGCGGTCGGCTCTGAGAGCGTTCCAGTTGTTCCAGATGGTTCCACCAGCTGCCTGAGCGCTGTTCCAGGTCTCTGAGCCGACTTATTTCATTCGGTTCCGGTCCGATCAGCGAGGCCAGTTCATCCAGAGTGTCAGGCTCTTCTGATTTTTTCTGGTACAACCTGGCAATCATCACCAGCAATAATTTCCGGGATCTGAGAAGTAACTCGATCGCCCCCTGGATCGCGGCTTCCCGGCGCAAAGCCTGTTCAGCTTCATTGGGGGGATGGCCTACGCCCTCGACTGTTGGTCGATCCAGTTGCCCCAGCAGAGTGCGGGCGAGAAAGAGTTTTTGCGAAACCTGCGAGTGCCATTGCGAGGCCATGGAATACCTTCAATCCCCCAGCGCGGGTGCAACCCCGGAAAATTAATGCGACAGCATACCATTTTTGGCGGCAAATTTCTTCAACTGTCTGCCAGGGGAGGTTTCACAATAAAATACAAACATTCACTTGAAACGACCGTTTGAATTTGGCAAAAAGGCGCCCGGCTGTGCGAGTTCTGATCGTTGCGGCTGCCCAACAGCATGAACTTCTGGAGGTGTAAGGGATGCGAAGCCACATCGTTGCAGGTGTCGCCCTGGTTTTTCTCGGTTTTTCCGGACAGGCTCTGTCCAAAGTCACGACTGCCGAAGCGCAGCGGCTGGGTGATGATCTCACTCCGGTTGGAGCCGAACGGGCCGGCAACAGGTCAGGCAGCATACCCGAGTGGACCGGTGGTCTTGCAACGCCCCCTGACGGCTGGCGCGAGGGGCAGGTTGAAATTGATCCCTTTCCCGAAGACGAGGCCCTCTTCGTCATAACCGCCGATAATGTCCATCTCTACCGCGACAAGCTTTCCGATGGCCATATCGCCATGCTGGACAAGTACGGGCCGGACTTTTTCATGCCGGTCTATCAGACTCGCCGAACGGCAGCGTTTCCCGAGCACGTTTACGACAAGTTTCGTGAAAATGCCCTGACAGCTCAGTTGCTGGACAACGGTAACGGTGTTCGTGACACCATTATGACCAGCCCATTCCCGATCCCCAAAGACGGTCTGGAGGTCATCTGGAACCACATTCTTCGCTACCGGGGCGAAGAGATTTCCCTGCGTAGTGCGTCCGCAACGCCCCAAAGGGACGGTTCGTACAATCCGGTGGTAAACGATTACGACTATTTCTTTGCCTATAGTCAGAAAGGGGCGGAACTGGCAGAAATCGATAACAAGATTTTCTACCTGAAGACTGACACCATTGCACCCTCTTCGCTGGCCGGCACCATCACACTGGTCCACGAAACCCTGGATCAGGTGCGCTCGCCGAGGCTGGCCTGGCGGTATGATTCCGGCTCGCGCCGGCTTCGCAGGTCCCCAAACCTGGCCTATGAGACGGACTTGCCGAACTCATCGTCACTGCGTTCGGTTGACCAGAAAGATATGTACAACGGCGCACCCAATCAGTACGACTGGGAATTGAAAGGCAAGCGGGAGCTGTTCGTACCCTACAATGCCTACAAGCTACACGGGCCGCAGGTGGAGGCCGATGATGTGATTCGTCCGGGCCACATCAATCAGGCACTGACCCGTTATGAGCTGCACCGGGTTTGGGTGGTTGAGGCGAAACGCAGGACCGGGATCAGCCACATCTACGATCGCCGCGTGTTCTACGTGGACGAAGACAGCTGGCAGATTCTGGCATCCGAGGAGTACGATGCGGAAGGCAACCTGTGGCGAGTGTCGGAGGCCCACAATATCAGCTATTACAGTGAGCCCGTATTCTGGACTACCATGGAGATGACCTACGACCTGAAGGCGGAGCGTTACTACATTGATGGGCTGGATGATGGCTTCCCGGCGTACGATTTCAGCCCGGGGTTCCGGGGTAATGAATTTACTGCTTCCGCTGCCCGTAGAGCCGCTCGCCGCTGATCACCAAGGAGGCCGATATGGCAGACCCGCAAGCGCACCTTGATCATCTCGACCAGTTGATGGCCAGGCTTGGTCGCGCTTTGGCAGATAAAGACTGGGAAGCGATGGCCAATCTTAATGAGAAGGTGAAGCCGGCAGTCGAGCCGTTGATGGTTGCCCTGGAAGCGGGTGAGATCGAGGCGGAGCCGGTGCGGCTCCGCTTGCAGGAATTGCAGCAGTTTATTGACGCCGCGGACGAATCCGCGCGTATTGCCCGCAAGGAAGCGGAGGACGGCCTCAAAGGTGTTAACCGTAATCGCAGCGCAGCGAAGGCCTATCAGAACGTTTCTTCAAATCGACCGAAATAGCGTCATAAAATTGACTCTGCCGCCCTTACAGTCTTAAATACCGCACAAATCCCCCAAGAGATTCGGTTGAATGTCTAAAAATAACAAAGTGCTGGTGCTGAGCGAGGATGATTCAAGACTGCGGGACATGGTCACCATTCTTGAGTTCATCGGCGAGGAACAGATCCTTGCCGGCGATGAAGCCAGGGCACTTTTGAGCAGTGGCGACGAGGAAAGCCTTTCGGACATCGCGGTCGCGGTGGTAAACGGCGAAGATGCCGGAGTCACCGAGACCATTACCACAGTCTGCAATGCGGTTAAGGGCGTTCCGTTACTGCTGGTTGGACACCCCGAACTCTCAGGCCTTTCCGAAGATGCCGGCGCTCGCATTATTGCCCGCATGGAGTGGCCGCTGAATTACACCAAGTTTGTTGATTCGCTCTACCGTGCCCAGGTCTTCCGCGATCAGTTCAGTCGATCCCGGGAGCGAGGCCAGCAGCGCGGTCTTCAACTCTTCCGTAGTCTCGTGGGGACCAGTCGCAAGGTCCAGCAGGTCCGTCAGTTGATGGAACAGGTAGCCGATAAGGACGTCAGCGTTCTGATCACCGGCGAATCCGGTACTGGCAAGGAAGTGGTTGCCCGAAACCTGCACTATCACTCTTCCCGACGGGATAAGCCGTTTGTGCCTGTAAATTGTGGCGCCATCCCCGCCGAACTGCTGGAAAGCGAACTTTTTGGCCATGAGAAGGGCGCCTTTACCGGTGCTATCACAGCCCGGGTAGGGCGCTTCGAAATGGCTGAGGGCGGTACCCTGTTTCTGGATGAAATAGGCGACATGCCTCTCAATATGCAGGTAAAAATTCTTCGGGTTCTGCAGGAGCGTACCTTCGAACGGGTGGGTAGTAACCGGACCCAATCGGCCGATGTCCGTGTGATTGCTGCAACCCACAAGCATCTGGAAGACATGATTGAGTCCGGGGATTTCCGGGAAGATCTCTATTACCGCCTGAATGTATTTCCCATTGAGATGCCTGCTTTGCGTGATCGGGTGGAAGACATTCCCTTGCTGATCAACGAGCTTATTTCCCGGATGGAAAAAGAGAAGCGCGGCTCGCTGAGGATGAATTCGGCCGCAATCATGAGTCTTTGCCGCCACGACTGGCCTGGCAACGTGCGTGAACTGGCCAATCTCGTCGAACGCCTCTCGATCATGCACCCGTACGGTGTGATCGGCGTACAGGAGTTGCCCAAGAAGTTCCGCTACGTGGATGACTACGATGAGAACCGTCCGGTCGAGGACACCGGCATGCCTTCCGGTATTCCGGGACTGGTCGGGCTGGATGCCCCTGCGTTGCTGCCGGTGAACGGCATCGATCTGAAGGATTACCTCTCGAACCTCGAGAAGCAGTTGATCCAGCAGGCGCTCGACGAGGCTGGCGGTGTCGTGGCCAGGGCTGCCGAAAAGCTGCGTATTCGTCGAACCACACTGGTAGAGAAGGTGCGTAAGTACGGGCTGAGAGAAGAGGAATCCGAGGATTCGTGAACTGGATAGTTCGCATTTTCGAGTTTTTGAGACGGCGTCAAAGGTTCGTAACCTGAGGCGCCGTTTCTGTTTTTGACCGACGTAAAATTGTCATTCGCCTCTTTCTGGATTCTCTTTCCTGCTGATATATAAAGGAAAAATTAAGTTGGCACGGTGCTGGCTTAGTGACCTGTAAACGAAGTATCCGAATCAGGAGGTCCGATCCGACGGACCGATCGGGGAGTCAGGTTATGAGTCAGGCACAGTTTGTTCTTCAGTCCGGCGCAGGCAGCGCGAAAGCCAACGCGGCGGCGGATGTAAACGACAAGGTTACGGCCCTGTTCCCGGAGCAGGACGACGCGGCGGTGGATTCCGCCCTCGAGCTGTTCAACCGTATGTCGCGACAGATTACCGACTCCTACCGAACCCTTGAGTCCCGGGTGAACCAGCTTTCCGGCGAGTTGAACCAGGAATCGCTCCAGCGTCAGCAGGAGTTGGAGGAGAAAGAGCGATTGGCAGACCGTCTGTCGACCTTGTTGAACGCACTGCCTGCGGGCGTGGTGGTGCTGGACAGCCAGGGCGTGGTGACGCAGACCAATCCCGCCGCCATTGCGCTTCTCGGGGAACCCCTGGACGGCGCCCGGTGGGTGGATGTCATCCATCGCTGTTTTGCGCCCCGGCGGGACGATGGCCACGAAGTATCCCTGAAAGATGGCCGCAGGGTCAGCATTGAAATCCGGACCATGGAAAACCAGCCTGGCCAGCTGATCCTTCTGACCGACCTCACTGAAACCCGACATCTTCAGGCGCAGCTTGCGCACGCCCAGCGGCTGTCTGCCATGGGCAAGATGGTGGCATCCCTTGCACACCAGATCCGTACGCCTCTGTCTGCGGCAATTCTCTATGGTGGCCACCTGAGCCAGGACGACCTCGATGAAGAAATGCGTCAACGCTGCGCTTCGCGTCTGATGTCTCGACTGACTCACCTGGAGCAGCAGGTGCGGGATATGCTCATATTCGCCCGGGGCGAAACCCGGCTGGCAGAGGAGCTGTCTGCCGGCAAGCTGGTCTCGGCTCTGGCGTCCGCAATGGAGGGGCTCAAGCCGGCTCCCGGCGCAGAGGTGACTCTCGAGAACGAAATTTCCGGCGACTGCCGTCTCATGTGTAACCGGGACGCCCTTGTCGGCGCCTGCACCAATCTTGTGAATAACAGTCTTGAGGCCGGAGCGACCCAGGTTGCAGTTCGGGTAACCGAGGAGAACAGCGAGCTGGTTATTCGCGTTGTGGACAACGGGCCGGGGTTCGAGCACTCGGACGCGGCCCGGTTAACCGAAGCCTTTTACACAACCAAGTCCCATGGTACGGGGCTCGGCCTTGCGGTGGTGCAAGCCGTCATCAAGGCGCATCAGGGGCGGTTTTCCATTGAATCGCCAGAGCAGGGTGGCGCCATCGCTACCTTGCGCCTGCCGCAATTACGTAACAGAAACTGATCGGAGGCAACCATGGCAAAGGCCCAGATTCTGATTGTTGAGGACGACCATGACCTGCGGGAAGCGCTGGTAACCACCCTTGAACTGGCAAAATTCCGGGTGCGGGAAGCGTCAAATGCCAACGAGGCACTTCAGCGACTGGCAGAGTCCCCGGTTGATATGGTGGTCAGCGATGTCAATATGCCGGGCCTGTCTGGGCATGAGTTGCTGTCCGAGGTCCAGCGGCTGTATCCGGGCTTGCCAATGATGCTGATCACGGCCTATGGCCAGATCAGCGATGCGGTCTCGGCCATGCAAGCCGGCGCTATCGATTACCTTGTGAAGCCCTTCGAGCCACGGTTCCTGGTCGACGCTGTCAGTAAAATTGTGGGTGGCGGCCGCGAAAAAGCCAGCGATGAGCCGGTGGCCGAGGATCCGATCAGCAAGCGCATGTTCCAGCTGGCGACCAAAGTGGCCGGCAGCGACTCGACCGTCATGATCTCCGGGGAAAGTGGAACTGGCAAGGAAGTGCTCGCCCGGTATATCCATCAGCAGTCCCCACGGGCGGATCAGCCCTTCGTGGCCATAAACTGTGCCGCCATCCCCGAGAACATGCTGGAAGCCATTCTGTTTGGTCACGAGAAAGGTGCCTTTACCGGGGCTGTTGCCTCGTCGCCCGGTAAATTCGAGCAGGCCAACGGTGGCACTATCCTTCTGGACGAAATTTCTGAGATGGATCTTGGGCTTCAGTCCAAGCTGTTGCGGGTTCTGCAGGAGCGCGAAGTGGAGCGGGTTGGAGGTCGCAAGACCATCAGTCTCGATGTCCGGGTGGTGGCGACCACCAACCGCGATCTCGCAGATTACGTGCGCGAAGGCAAGTTCCGGGAGGATCTCTATTACCGCCTGACGGTTTTCCCGATGCACTGGCAGCCGCTCAGGGAGCGTCCGCTGGACATCATGCCGCTCGCCACGTCACTGCTTAAAAAGCACTGCCGAAAAATGAAGCTGACAGGAATTGCCTTCGCCCAGGACGCAAAGAGCGCGCTTATGAATCATCAGTGGCCTGGGAATGTCCGGGAGCTGGACAACGCAATCCAGCGAGCCCTGGTGCTGCACCAGGGCAATGTTATTCACGCCGGGGACCTGTGTCTGGAGCTGGGCATTACCGGGCGACCGGACCTTCGCAGCCTGGAGCCGGTTTCGCGTGCCGAACCCATTGCCAACCCAGCGGGCGAGACGGAGAGTTCAGAGCCCAGTATGTCCGCTGTCGATCAGCCGCCTCACGGGCAGGTCGAAGAGCCGGAGGGCGCGGTATCTCTGGGAGATGATCTGCGACAGCAGGAATTCCGTATCATCATTCAGACACTCAGGAAAGAGCGCGGGCGTCGCAATCGGGCAGCAGAGCAATTGGGGATTAGTCCTCGTACGCTCAGGTACAAGCTGGCCCAGATGCGCGACGCCGGTATCGATCTGGATGCTGAAATGGCCTTGGTTTGACCCCCTGCAAAACGAACTCCTTCATTGGCACCCCTCGGGGTGCCGTTTTTTTACCTCCTGTTGTCAATGCTTTTACAAGCCTCCCGCCTGTCGTCAAAAGTCCGTCATTGATTTCAACTGGAATGAATGGGGATCCTATAAATTCCTGATGTATATAATTAAATCCCAGTTGGCCTGCCAATTGCTTTATCGGGGCTAACAGCACCCCAAGAGCAAATCCGTCCCGGGGAGGGCGGAGCCAGGAGAGAGTTATGGTTCAGCGTGCCGACATTAACAGTGTTTTGTCCGATATCCGGTCCCTGCGTTCCCAGATGATGCAGAATCAGCGAATCGAACAGGATCAATCGGTTCGTGGCCGCATAGACGGTCCCCGCCAGGTTCAGGAAACCCAGGAAACGCCCAGCTTTAACGACATGCTGAGCAATGCCGTGAACACCGTGAACGAACTCCAGAAAACTGCGGGGGATCTAAGAACCGCGTACGATATGGGCGATCCGAATGTCGATATCACCCGCGTGATGATTGCCGCCCAGAAATCCTCTGTCTCCTTCGAAGCGCTGACCCAGGTACGTAACCGGGTGGTTCGGGCCTACGAAGACATTATGAACATGCCGATCTGATAACGGAGCAGAGTCATGGCCAGCGTACCTGCAGAATCCAACGCCTCCAACATGCCGGCAGCTCGCGAAGGCGACGCACCAGAGAGCCGCAGCGACCTGTTCATGGGTTTCAACCGGCTCAATCTGCTGCGTCAGATCGGTTTGATGGTGGGGCTTGCCGCCAGCGTAGCGCTGGGATTGGCGGTCGTGCTCTGGGCCCAGGAACCGAACTATCAGCCGGTGGTTGGCGATCTTTCCTCCTACAACCCTCAGGACGTGACCAGCATCCTCGACAGCAGCGGTATCGACTACAAAATGGATCCGCGCACCGGCGCATTGCTGGTACCGTCCGAGCAGGTTTACGACGCGCGCCTGAAACTGGCGGCGGAGGGTGTTACCGATCGTCAAACCATGGGCTACGAGTTGCTGGATCAGGAACGCGGTCTTGGCACCTCCCAGTTTATGGAAACCATTTCATACCGCCGTGGGCTTGAGGGGGAGCTGGCCCGTACAGTCGCCAGTATGCGTGGCGTCCGGAATGCCCGGGTACACCTGGCAATTCCGGAGCGCTCGGTCTTTGTTCGTGATGCCCGTGATCCGTCGGCCTCGGTATTCCTCGAAGTGTTTGCCGGCCGCCGGCCGGAACAGGAGCAGATCAACGCCATTGTGAATCTGGTTGCCGGCAGCGTTCCCATGATGAGCAAGGAACATGTCACCGTCGTCGACCAGAACGGAAATCTGCTGACCGGCAAGGAGAGTCAGAGCACCGCTGACCAGATGGCGGATCAATATGAATACACCGCGAAGGTCGAGGAGCGTCTGACCCGCCGGGTGGCTTCATTGATTGCACCGATTGTGGGTGATGGCCGTTATCGCGCGGAAGTTTCGGCAGATCTGGACTTTTCCTCGGTGGAGCAGGCGGAAGAACTGTTCAACCCCGAACAGCAAGCGGTGCGCAGCGAGCGGGAACTCACCGAACAGCGTGCAGCTGGTGCCCAGGGCGGCATCCCCGGAGCGCTGGCGAATCAGCCCCCGGCCGATGCCACTGTTCCGGAACAGGCCGCCGGTGCTGATGGTGAAGAGGCTGCGCCCCAACCGGTGAACGTGCGTCGTGAGTCAACGCGGAACTACGAGATGGATCGCACTGTCAGCTACAGACGCCAGGAACTGGGGCGAGTGAAGCGCGTCACTGTTGCTCTTGCGGTGGATGATATGAAAATTGTTGATCCCCAGACCGGCGAAGTCAGCTACGAACCCTGGCCGGAGCAGGAACTGCAGCGTCTGAGCATGCTGGTGCGGGATGCGGTGGGATACTCCGCCGCCCGGGGAGACAGTGTTACGGTGATGAATACCGCGTTTGCACCGGAAGAGGCGGTTGAATTTGAGGCTCCGGCTTTCTGGGAGCAGCCCTGGTTCTGGGACCTGATGAAGCAGGTGCTGGCAGGTCTGGTCATTCTGGTGCTGGTGCTTGGGTTGTTGCGCCCCACACTCAAGAGCCTGTCGGGCGGTGGCCAGCGGGAGCGCGGTCTGGATTCTGGCAGCGGTGGCGGTTACGGTGGTCTTGACGATATCGAGGGCGGAGATGAGTTGCGCAAGGCTATGTCTGCTCAGGATGATCTGCTTTTGCCGGGTGCCACAGACGGTTATGATAGGCAACTGAACGCATTGAAAGGGCTGATTGCCGAGGATCCGGCGCGGGTCGCACAGGTAATGCGCCAGTGGGTGAATGTCGATGACTGAGCAAGCCAATCAACAGGGTGGCGGTGAGCCGCAGAAGCCTCAGCGCAAGATCCCGCGTGTGGAGCAGGCAGCAATTCTGCTGATGTCATTGGGCGAGGCGGATGCGGCCGAGATCCTCAAGCACATGGGGCCTAAGGAAGTTCAGCGTGTGGGCGTTGCCATGGCCCAGATGAAGGACGTCAGCAAGGACGAAGTCACCTATGTGATGAATCAGTTCGTTGACGCCGTGGGCGGCCAGACCGGTCTGGGTGTTGGCAATGATGAGTACATCCGCACGATGCTGACCCAGGCGCTGGGAGACGATAAGGCATCGAGCCTGATCGATCGCATCCTCATTGGTGGTAACACCACGGGCCTTGATACCCTCAAATGGATGGAGCCCCGTGCAGTGGGTGACATCATCCGCTACGAGCACCCTCAGATTCAGGCCATTGTCATTTCCTACCTGGATCCGGATCAGGCAGCCGAAATTCTTGGTACCCTCGACGAAAAAGTGCGCCTTGACGTCATGATGCGGGTGGCCTCTCTCGAGAGTATCCAGCCCCAGGCGTTGCAGGAGCTCAACGATATTCTCGAGAAACAGTTCTCCGGCGGTGCCGCCTCCCAGACCAGCCGTATTGGTGGTGTCAAACGCGCAGCCGACATCATGAACTTCATGGATCGCAGCATTGAAGGCAATCTGATGGATTCCATCAAGGATATGGATCCGGATCTTGCCAGCACCATTGAAGATCTGATGTTCGTGTTCGATAACCTCAAGGAAGTGGACGATCGCGGTATTCAGGCATTGTTGCGGGAAGTGTCGTCGGAAGTCCTGGTGGTGGCCCTCAAGGGTGCCGACGACGAGGTTCAGGAAAAGATCTTCAAGAACATGTCCAAGCGTGCGGCAGAATTGCTGCAGGATGATCTTGAGGCCAAGGGGCCGGTCAAGGTCAGCGAAGTTGAGTCGGCCCAGAAGGACATTATTACCATTGCCCGCCGTATGGCCGAGGCCGGTGAAATCTCCCTCGGCGGCGCCGGCGAAGAAATGATGTAATGAAAGATTCCAGCCGAGACGTCAATCGTATTCCCAAGGAGCAGCTGACCGCCTATGAGCGCTGGGAGTTGCCCTTACTCGATGCCCGTGGCAATGAAGTGCCCCGGGAGGAGGAGCGCGAGGTCAAACCCCTGACGGCAGCGGACATCGACGAGATTCGTCAGGCCGCCCGTGAAGACGGTTTTAAAGAGGGGCGGGATCAGGGTTACGAGGACGGTCTGAAGGCCGGGAAGGAAGAAGGGCACCGGGAAGGACTGGAAACCGGCCTGGCAGAGGGTAGGGAACAGGGCCAAACCCAGGGGTACAATGACACCCGCAAGGAGATCGACGCCAAGCTCGACCGGCTCGAGCACTTGCTGGGTGAGCTGCTGCAGCCAATCAAACGGCACGAGGACGAGCTGGAAACCTCTCTGGTGAACCTGACTACGGTTCTGGCAAGGGCAGTGGTCTACCGCGAACTGACCATCGACTCCTCGCAGATCCGGCATGTGGTTCGCCGTGCCATGGAAGCCTTGCCCTCCACTGCCGAGAATATCCGGATCCATATAAATCCCGAAGACTGTGAGATGGTTCGCGAGGTGACCGCGCGCCTGGATGCCTCCGCTTCGGTCATTGAAGACGCCAGCATTCTGCCTGGTGGTTGCAAGGTAGAGACCCGTCACAGCCTTGTGGATTTCACCGTCGAAAAACGCTTCCAGCGGGCGGTTCAGAGCATGCTGGACCAGCAAATGAACGACAGCGAGGGCGGAGAAACCGAAGAGCTCGATTCGATGATGGAAGACCTGACCGGTTTCCATCGGGACGTGTTGGATTCTCAGGATGCCGGGGATTCCCCAGGCGACGCAAAGCCGGCGCAAGATCAAGGTGACGGTGATGACCTCGAACCTCGCTGACCGTCTGAACCGCTTTCAGGGCTTTCTGGGCAACGAACCAGAACCGGAACTCTCGGGCCGGTTGACCCGAATGGTCGGTCTGACACTGGAATGTGTAGGCTGCCCCATGGTTGTCGGTGACCGCTGCGTGATCTTCGGCCAGAACACCGGCAATGTTGAAGCAGAGGTGGTGGGTTTCGAGGATGACCGGGTTTACCTGATGCCGCTCACTGCCATTGAAGGGCTCAAGCCCGGCGCCAGAGTCGTGCCGCTCTCCGCCGCCAGCCGAGTTCCGGTCGGGCCCCAGTTGCTCGGTCGAGTGGTAGATGGCAGCGGCGAGCCCCTGGACGGAAAAGGGCCCTTGCAGGCCGAAGCCCGCGTTGCGCTCACCGGCGATATCATCAACCCCCTGAATCGTGCGCCGGTGCGCCAATCGATGGATGTTGGTATTCGGGCGATTAACGCGTTGATGACCGTCGGCCAGGGTCAGCGCCTGGGTCTGTTCGCCGGCAGCGGCGTGGGCAAGAGTATGCTCCTGGGCATGATGACCCGCTTTACCGATGCCGACATTACGGTCGTGGGCCTGATTGGTGAACGGGGCCGCGAGGTTAAGGAATTTATCGAGGATATTCTGGGCGAGGAGGGGCTTTCACGCTCGGTGGTGGTGGCCGCGCCCGCCGATGACTCCCCCCTGATGCGGCTGCGCGCCGCCATGCTTACCACCCGGATTGCCGAATATTACCGGGACCAGGGCAAGCGAGTGCTCCTGCTCATGGATTCCCTGACCCGTTACGCCCAGGCCCAGCGGGAGATCGCGCTTGCTGTGGGCGAGCCGCCGGCGACCAAAGGCTACCCACCGTCAGTGTTTGCCAAGCTGCCCCAGTTGGTGGAACGAACCGGCAACGGTCGCCCCGGGGGCGGTTCGATTACCGCCTTCTATACCGTGCTTACCGAGGGTGACGACCAGCAGGACCCGATCGCCGATGCCGCCCGCGCGATTCTGGACGGCCACATCGTACTGTCCCGTCGGCTCGCCGAAGAGGGTCACTACCCGGCCATCGATGTGGAGGCGTCCATCAGTCGGGTGATGCCCCAGGTTACCGAGACCGAGCATTTCTCCAGGGCCCAGCGCTTCAAGCAGGTTTACTCCCGTTATCAGCAGGCACGGGACCTGATTTCCGTGGGCGCCTACGTGAAGGGCTCCGACCCGGAGACCGATTTTGCCATCACCCACATTGGCAATATGCGCCAGTTTTTGCAGCAGGGGCTTAACGAAAGCGCTCCCTTGAAAGACAGCATTGAACAGTTGCTGGCGGTGGTGCCGGAACGTCGTTCCCCCGAGCGGCGCAAGTCGGCAGTTCCCAATCCCTCTGCCGGCGGCGGTGATGCCTGATGCTGCGATCCCGGCGGCTGGAGGTGGTTCTTTCCCTGGAAGAACGCAAGGAACAGGAAGCGCTGGAGAGAATGGGTGAGGCCCGTAAGCTGGCCGAACAGCAGCGCGAACAGGTGCAGAACCTGAACCGTTACCAGCAGGAGTACCGGGACCAGATCCGCAACAGCCAGCAGGGCGTGGTGCAGGTGTCCCGTCTACAGGCCTGGCAGGCCTTTATTGCGCAGCTGGACCAGGTGATACGGCAGCAGCAGAAGCAGCTGGAGCAGGCCGAACAGGTTTTTGAGACACGCAAACAGGAATGGCAGCAGGCCTGGGAGCGGCGTCGCGGCATGGAAAAATACATAGAAACCTGTCGGCAACAGGAGCAGAGAGAGCAGGATCTTCGCGAACAAAAGCTCTCGGATGAGGCGGCCGGGCGGGCCTTTTCTCGCCGTCGACGCTGAATCTTGCTCCACATCAAGCAAAAACGGATGCAAAGTCAGTCCACTCAGCTATCCTTACCCGAAGAAGGATCGGTGAAAACCGCCGATTAAACGCTGCTCTTGATACCCTGGGAGGTTGAGGAATGCCGATTCAGACCCGCCGTGATGATAACGGTCAGACCCTTGTTATCAGTATCGAGGGCCGGTTTGATTTCAGCACCCACCAGGCGTTCCGGGATGCCTATGAGCACGGTGACCCGGATGTCCGAAACTACATTGTGGACCTGTCGGACACCACCTATCTGGACAGCTCGGCCCTTGGGATGTTGTTGCTGCTCAGGGATTATGCCGGGGGCGACAGTGCCCGCATCGTCATTGAGAACTGTAACAACGATGTACGGCGTATTCTCTCCATCTCCAATTTCGAGCAATTGTTCAACATCCGCTGATGCTCGCGGACTGCCGGAGTAGTCATGGATGCTTCCGTTGCAGAACATAGCAGTCCTCTGAGAATACTCATTGCTGACGATTCGGACAGCGACCGCCTCATCCTGAAAACACTCCTGAAACGGCTCGGGCACGAGGTTCTGGACGTCGCCAATGGACTGGATGCCGTCTCGGTATTTCAGCGGGAGGCACCGGATCTTGTTCTGCTTGATGCCCTTATGCCGATCATGGATGGCATGGAGGCTGCCCGTCAGATCAAGATTCTGGCCGGTGAACGGCTGGTCCCTCTGATCTTTCTGACTTCCCTGTCTGAAGCGGGCGCCCTGGCCCGTTGCCTGGAGGCCGGTGGTGATGACTTTCTGGGCAAGCCCTACAACCGGATTATCATCGAAGCCAAGATCAAGGCGTTCAATCGGATGCGGCTGATGCACCAGACCCTGTCGGACCAGCGCGATCTGATCCGTGAGCGCAATCGCCAGCTCACCGAGGAACAGGAGATCGCCAAGCGGGTGTTCGATAATGTGGCCCACTCGGGTTGCCTCGACGCCGCCAGCATTCGCTATCACGCTTCCCCTCAGTCCATCTTCAACGGCGATGTGCTGTTTGCTTCGCCCCGGCCCGCGGGCGGAATGTTGATTTTTATGGGGGATTTCACCGGCCACGGTCTGCCGGCGGCGATTGGGGCCATGCCGGTTGCCGAGATCTTCTACGGCATGACCAACAAGGGCTTTAATGGTGAGGACGTACTGCGCGAGATTAACCAGAAGCTCAAACGAATTCTGCCCACCGGGATGTTCTGTTGTGGCGCCATGATAGAGGCGGACTTCAAGCTCAATCAGGTTCAGATCTGGAACGGTGGGCTCCCGGATGGCTGGCTAATCCGGCCCTCAGGAGAGCACCTGGCATTACCATCACGACATTTGCCCCTCGGTATCCTGTCGCCGGATCAGTTCAATGCCGAGTTCGAGAGGGTCGGAGCTGCACCGGGTGACCGGGTGTTGATGATGACCGACGGGTTTCTGGAGTCCGCCGACAGCGAGGGCAACGTTTTTGGCGAGCAGGGTGTGACTGGAACACTTGATCAGTTGGAAGCGGGTGATCACCCGTTCGACGCCATGATGGCGGCGGTTCACAGGTTTACCGGCAACTTTGAGGATGGCGACGATCTGACGCTGTGCTCTCTGGAAATGATGGACGAGGCAGGGCTAGCGCCCCTGCCAGATCGTGCCGCACCGTCCGCGCTTGCAGGGCCGGCGGAGTGGCGCTGCACCTATGAAATCCGGGAAAGGACCCTCGGAGAATTCAGTCCCTTGCCTCTGTTGCTTCATATCTGCATGGAAGTGCCTGGCCTTCGGCGGAAAAGCGGCGAAATCTACACCCTGCTGGCGGAACTTTACAACAATGCACTGGAACACGGCGTTCTGGAGCTGCCCTCAGACTGGAAGCACTCGCCCGAGGGGTTTGGCCGTTACTATGCCGAGCGCAACCGGAGGCTGGCCAACGTAGAGGGTCACTACATCCGGTTTACGCTGCATCATTCCTTGAAACCGGATGGCGGCAGGCTTCGTGTTGTTTGCGAGGACAGTGGTCAGGGGTTTGATTTCCGGAATCACCCCAGTGTGGCTTCCGGTATCTCCCCGGCGAAAGGCGGGCGTTATGCAGGGCGGGGCCTGCTGCTGTTGAAACGTCTGGCTGAAACCATCAGGTTTCATGAACAGGGCAATCATGTTGAAATTGTTTATGATTGGCAGTTCGCCCGTACAGCGGAGGATCGAGATGACTGATAAACCACACCTGGACGAGGAGGCGCTGGCTGAACTTCGGGACGTCATGGAGGATGAATTCGAAGTCCTGATACAGACCTATCTGGCAGATTCCCGGGACAGAATCCGGGCGCTGCGGGAAGCGCTCGAGGCAGAGGATAGCGACGCCTTCGCGAAGACAGCCCACAGTTTCAAGGGCAGTTGCATCAATATCGGTGCACCCAGGCTTGGCGAAATTTGTCTCAAGGCCGAGATGGCTGGAAAAGAGTCCAGGCTGGGCGATGCGCCGGATCTATTGAATGATATCGATCAGGAATTCGCGCAGGTGATTCATGGCCTTGATGGATTGATGGCCCGGTAATTTTCGTCAACAGGAGGTCTTCCCCCATAAAGCGCCCATGTGCTCTGGCATCACAATTGCTAAGTCTTTCGCATAGAGTTGATTAACCGCCCAAACACCGGCGAAGTCCGGCAAGGTGAGGGCGACGATGCGATAAAAGCGGCAAGAGGTTGCCATGGCCCAGATGGTTCTCCCCCAAACTCCCTCGCCCGGGACTCAAAAGGATTCCGGCCCGTCGAAATCCGGAGCCAGCCGGGATCCGGCTGACAGAAAAAACGATTTTGAATCTGTCTCCCAGGCAGAGCAGAAGCGTTTGGACCGCCAGAGAGCGGATCGCAACGCCGATGCAAAGTCTGCTGATGAAACCCGGTCTGCCCGTGACGATGCGTCGGATACAAAACCCGATGCCAATGCCAGCGCAAAGTCTGGCGAGAAGCCTGATGCGGCCTCCGGTAGCGACTCCCGGGAATCCAGTGACGTGCCCGTTGCCAGCGATGAAGCCGGAGCAGAGCCCACCGCACTGCCACTGACCTTTGCCGAGTTACAGTCATTACTGGGGCCGCAGGCTGGCCGTTCCGGTGAAGCCGTCGTTTCGGTGAGCGGCGCTGGAACCGGCGCCAGTGTGTCGGCTGGCGGGACGGGGCAGGCAACTGCGGTTGCCGGCATGTTTAATGGCGTTCTCTCGTCCGTGTCCGGTCAGAAGGGGCAGACCTCGGCCGGTGCCGTCACTGGCGATGCCACATTGACAGATGTTATGAAAGCGTCGGTACTCACCGATTCGGGTCGGAATCCGGATTCGGGCTCGCTGATGGGGTCTGGCCGATTCCAGTCAGCCATGGATCTTGTCTCCCAGCAGGTGGCCAATAACGCGAATGGCGCAGCCAAGCTGGCAGGCGAGAACGCTGCGCCCCTGCGAGGTTATGCCACGTCGATCGACGTGCCGGTCGGCCACGCTGAATGGGGCGACAAACTGGTCGGCAAGCTCAGCTGGTTGACCGCCCGCAATATGTCGGTTGCTGAAATCCACCTGACTCCGCCGGACATGGGGCCCATGGAGGTCAAGGTTAGGGTGCAGAACGAGCAGGCGAACATTACTGTCCATTCTGCGAATCCGGTGGTCCGGGATCAGTTGGAACTTCACTCCCATCGGCTCCGAGACATGCTGGGTGAGCAGGGGTTGTCACTGGCAGGCTTTGATGTGTCTGACTCGCCCAGGCAGCAGACCGGCGAACAGGGAACCGGAGGCGGTGACGGCTCCGAGGCAGATTCGACGTCCCTCGTCGCTGGCGATCATGAAGATGACAATGCCAATACCGGTAGCCTTGATCTGAGCTGGAAAGGCGAAGTGGACATCTTCGCCTGACACTCCTGAAAATTCCCCCCCAATCTCTTTTGCCCATCCTTCCCGGCAACGCTAAACTGCTGTTCTGAACGGGAAGGTTGGGTGTTCTGGCCCGTCCTTTGCATCTTATCCTGAAAAGTCACGGAAAACGCTCCGTCTGACGGATTTCTGGCAAATCGAAGACTATGGCTGAAAATAACGAATCTGAAGCGGCGCCCGCCAAGAAAGGAAAACTGAAGCTGATCATCATGCTGGTTGTGGTGGTCATTCTGGCGATTGTACTGTCCGTGGTGGGCACCCTCTGGTTTCTCGGTGATGGCTTGCCGGGTATGGGTGGCGACGACGGTGAGTCGGAAGAGGTTGCAGAGGAAACCTTCATTCCCAGTAGCTATCACCAGATCGACAAAGCCATCGTTACCACGGTTCAGGCGGAGGGTCGCCAGCGCTACGCCCAGGTTTATCTGGCGCTCGAGTCAACAGATCAGCAGGCGCTGGAAGCTGCCAAATTGCATATGCCCTTGATTCGAAGCCAGTTGGTCACGGTTCTTGGAAGCAGCGACTTCAATGAATTGCAGACGCCCGAGGGGCGGAGCAGCCTGGCCGACCGGATGCTGACTACGGTGAATCAGGTGCTGGAGCAGGAAGGCGAGCCCGCGATCAAACGGGTGTTATTCAGAAATTTCGTCGTGCAATAGCGCACGGGCCAAGGTACTTCAGGGGCAGGACTACGTATGCAGGACTTGTTGTCACAGGATGAAATCGATGCCCTCCTCCACGGGGTGGACGACGGTGACATTGACACCTATGAAGAGACTGACGATACCGGCATAAAGTCCTACGACCTTGCCAGTCAGGACCGCATTGTCCGGGGCCGGATGCCGACCCTGGAAATGATCAACGAGCGCTTTGCCCGCTATACCCGGATCAGCCTCTTCAACTTGATGCGTCGTAACGCCGATGTCTCGACTGGCGGCGTTCAGATCATGAAGTTTGGCGAATACATCCACACCCTCTACGTGCCCACCAGTCTCAACCTGTGCAAGGTACGCCCGTTGCGCGGCACGTCGCTCTTCGTGCTGGATGCCAAGCTGGTCTTCAAACTGGTGGACAATTTCTTCGGTGGGGAAGGGCGCCACGCCAAGATCGAGGGTCGCGAGTTCACCCCGACCGAGACCCGCATTGTCCAGATGGTTCTGGACCAGGTGTTTCATGACATGAAGGAAGCCTGGCATGCGGTCCTCAAGGTGGACTTCGAGTACCTGAGCTCCGAGGTCAACCCGGCCATGGCCAACATCGTCAGCCCCAGTGAGGTGGTTGTCGTCAGCACGTTCCATATTGAGCTCGATGGCGGCGGTGGTGAGCTGCACTTTGCCTTGCCCTATTCCATGATCGAGCCCATTCGTGATGTGCTGGATGCCGGGGTCCAGAGTGATATCGACGATGTGGATGAGCGCTGGGTGAATGCGCTTCAGGAAGACATCAAAGAGGTAAACGTACCGATCAACACCACGGTCTGTCGCCGTCGGATCTCGTTGCGGGACATTGCCAAGATGAAAGCCGGCGACATCATCCCGGTTGAGATCCCCGAGCATTTGACGGTCACCGCCAACGGAATCCCGGTCTACAAGGCGACTCTGGGAACCCGTGACGGGAAACTGGCGCTTCGAATTCACGAACGGGCATCTGTGCCCAAGGTAAAGAAACAACTGAAGGTGGGACGCAATGGCTGACGACGACAAGAAAGACGAGCAGGAACTCAGCGAAGACGAAAAGCTGGCTGCCGAGTGGGAAGCCGCCATGGAAGAGTCCGGTGACGAAGGCGAACGTGAGGACGAGTGGGCCGCTGCCATGGCCGAGGCCGGCGAGACCGGTGGCGACGAAGACGACGTTCAGACTGCGCCCATGGAAGAATTTGATGCCGGAAGCGAACCTGCTCAGGGTGGTGGCCCGGCTCCGGATATCGACGTTATCCTCGACATACCGGTCACTATCTCCATGGAAGTCGGCAACACCCAGATCCCGATACGGAACCTGCTACAGCTGAACCAGGGGTCGGTTATCGAGCTGGACCGGCTGGCGGGTGAACCTCTGGACGTATTGGTCAACGGTACGCTGATTGCCCACGGCGAGGTGGTCATGGTGAATGAAAAGTTCGGCATCCGTCTCACCGATGTGATCAGCCCGGGCGAACGCATCAAGCGGTTGCAGAAATAACATGTGGGCCAGACTGACTGCGGCACTGGCGCTGCTGGTAATCCATCCGGTTGTTGCCCAGGAAACGGCAAAGACGGCCGCGCCCGACTCTCCGGTGCGAGCCCCGGATACGCTCGGTACCATCGTCAGCCTCGGGCTGGGTCTGGTGGCCGTTGTGGCAGTCATCTATGGCTGCGCCTGGATCATCCGGCGGATGAACGGCATGACCGGCATGAACAACAACGCCATCAAGGTGGTTTCGGTGATGGCTATAGGGGCCCGGGAGCGTATTGCCCTGATTGAAGTGGGCGGCCAGCAGATCCTGTTGGGCATTACGCCATCGGCAATCCGAACCCTCCATGTGTTTGATGAGCCGGTTGTCGAGGCCGGCAGCGCCGGTTCCAGCGATTTTGCCCGCCGCCTGCAGGGCATGATCGGCAAATCCTGGACCTCCCCGACAAGGAACGATTAGCCCCATGCTTGCCGCAACCATCAAGCGACTGCTGCCTTCCCTGATTTTATTGGCAGGCTTTTTCTGGGCACCTCTGGCGTTCGCCCAGGAACCCTCCGGCATCCCCGGTATACCGGCGTTTACCGTGACCCCGGGAGAAGGCGAGGGCGCGCAGGAATACTCGGTCACCCTGCAGATCCTTGCGCTGATGACCGCGCTGACGTTCCTGCCGGCCATGCTCATGATGATGACTTCGTTTACCCGCATCATCGTTGTGTTTGCCATCCTGCGCCAGGCCATCGGCCTGCAGTCCACGCCCTCGAACCAGATTCTCCTGGGACTGGCCCTGTTCCTCAGCATCTTCATCATGAAACCGGTGCTGGAAGAGGCCAATCGGGTGGCATTACAACCCTATATGCAGGAAGAGGTGACGTCCCTGGAGGCAGTGGAACTGGCCAGCCAGCCGTTCCGGAAATTCATGCTGGAGCAGACCCGGGAGAGTGACCTGGCCCTGTTCATGCGAATCTCGGACGTACAATACGATACCCCCGAGGACGTGTCCTTCTGGATACTGATGCCGGCATTCGTGACCAGTGAGCTCAAAACCGCGTTCCAGATCGGGTTTATCCTGTTTATCCCGTTCCTGATTATCGACATGGTGGTGGCCAGTGTTCTCATGGCCATGGGTATGATGATGCTGTCGCCGATCATCATCTCCCTGCCGTTCAAGATCATGCTGTTTGTGTTGGTGGACGGTTGGGCCCTGATCATGGGCACCCTCGCCGCCAGCTACGGAATATAGGAGGCGCCATGACTCCGGAAACCGTTATCGACATCCTGCGCGAAGCCCTCTGGATGATTGTTCTCCTTGCTTCGATCATCATCGGACCGGGTCTGGTGATTGGCCTTGTGGTCAGTACCTTTCAGGCGGCAACGCAGATCAACGAACAGACCCTGAGCTTCCTGCCCCGCCTGCTGGTCACGCTGATCGTTATCATCGTGTGGGGCCCCTGGATGCTGACGCAGCTGCTGGACCACGCCAACCGGCTGTTCGGTAACATTCCCTACCTGATCGGCTGACGGATGATACCGGCGGAAATCAGCGCGGACGTTATCGGCCAATGGGTCGGCCAGCACATCTGGCCACTGTTCCGCCTGGCCAGCTTCCTGATGGTGATCCCCATCTTCGGTACCCAGCTGGTACCCGCGCGTGTACGCCTCGGGCTGGCGCTTTTGATGACCATCCTGATCGCACCCATGATTCCGCCCGTTCCGCAGGTGGAAGCACTCAGCGCCGATGCTGTGGTCATTACCCTTCAGCAGATCCTGATCGGCGTCGGCATGGGCTTCGCGCTCACGGCGCTCTGGCAACTCTTCGTCATCGCCGGCCAGATGATCGCCATGCAGATGGGCCTGGGCTTCGCTTCCATGGTGGATCCGGCCAACGGCGTGAACGTGCCCGTCCTGTCCCAGATCTATACCATTACTATCACCCTGTTGTTCCTGGCCATGAATGGACATCTGGTGGCTTTCGAAGTCTTTATCGAAAGCTTCCGGACCCTGCCCATCGGCATGGAAGGGTTGGGCCAGACAGGCGTCTGGGAACTGGCCCATCGGATCAGCTGGATGTTCGCCTCCGCCATGCTCCTGGCGCTGCCGGCGGTTACCGCCGTGCTGATCGTCAACATCTCCTTCGGCGTCATGACCCGCGCTGCTCCCCAGATGAACATCTTTGCTCTCGGTTTTCCGATTGGCCTGATTTTTGGATTGTTTGCCATATGGGTGCTGCACGCCAATTTTCTGCCGCACTTTGATCAGTACACCCGGGAGACCTTTGAATTCATGCGGGGACTGCAAGGGCAGCCGTAGAGACGTATGGCCGAAGAAGACGATAACAGTCAGGAAAAAACGGAAGAGGCCACCCCCCGACGGCTCGAAAAAGCCAAGGAGGAGGGCCAGACTGCGCGTTCCAAAGAGCTGGCCACCATGGCCGTGCTCCTTGCCGGCGCCGGCGGCATGCTCATTTTTGGCGCCAGCCTGGGGGCCTCGCTGGAAGCCATCATGCGCGACAGCTTCGTGATCGAGCGGTCCGCCATCTTTGACATGCGGCACATGAGCGTCCAGCTCATCGAATCTTCCAAGGAAGCCGCTTGGGCCCTCTCGCCGATTCTGGTACTACTTCTTATTGCCGCCATCTTCGGCTCAATCGGAATTGGCGGTCTGCTGATCAGCGGCAAGGCCGTGGCCCCGAAACTCAATCGTATGGACCCCATCAAGGGCCTGGGGCGCATGTTCTCAATGCGCTCTCTGATCGAGCTGGTCAAGGCCATTGCAAAAGTCGGCCTTGTCATGGCTTTGGCCATCCTTATCCTGGACCTGCGCACCGAAGACCTGTTGTCCATCGCGGAGGAGCCGGTGGTGCCGGCCATGGAACACGTACTCTGGACCATCGCCTGGAGCTTCTTCCTCCTGGCTTGCGCCACCATCGTCATCGCGACCATCGACGTACCCTTCCAGATCTACGATCACCAGAAAAAACTGCGGATGACCAAGCAGGAAGTGAAGGACGAGTACAAGGACACCGAGGGTAAACCGGAGGTGAAAGGTAAAATCCGGCAACTCCAGCGGGAAATGGCCCAGCGCCGCATGATGCAGGATGTGCCGACCGCAGACGTGGTAATCACCAACCCGACTCACTATGCCGTGGCGCTGAAGTACGATCAGAAGGCGATGGCTGCGCCGATTGTAGTGGCCAAGGGGGCCGATGAGGTGGCCTTCAAGATCATGGAAATTGCCCGCGAGAACAAAGTCGAGATTCTGAGAACACCGCCGCTGACCCGAGCGGTTTACCACAACACGGATATCGGCGAGGAAATTCCCGATGGCCTCTACATGGCGATCGCCCAGGTGCTCGCCTATGTGTTCCAGCTCCGACAGTTCCGCAAGGGGCGTGGGCCCAAGCCCGGTATGCCTGATTTCCCGATTCCCTCTGATTTGCGGCGGGACGCCTAGATTGGAGTTCGATTTCGGTAAGTAGCCTGCGAGTTTCTGTGCTGGCGGTTTGTCGGGTGGGCCTCCCAAAAACCGCTACGAGCACATCCATGTGCGCTTGGCGTCGGCCATCCCTGGCCGCCGACATTTTTGGGAGGCCCACCCGACAACCCGCTTCTGAGCCATTCGATATCGCATTTAAAGCCAGAATCGTAATTCTACTCTGAAGAGTTTTTTTGTGGCGTTATCTGATTCGTTAGACAAGTGGTGGTGGAAGGCCTTTCCAGGACTGTCTGTGGCCATGGATGGCCACAGCCAAGCGCACATGGATGTGCTCGTAGCGTGTCCTGGAAAGGCCTTCCACCACCACGCTCCGTCAAAATTGGCAGGCTACAAAATCCCAGAGAGTTCGATTCAACAACCAGCCTCAATAACCCGAACCATCGGCTCCCCACGACTTTCAGGAATCGGCAGCGTCCCATACCAGGATCGCGGATCGTGCACTGTTGCGGAGGCAAACCCGCAGGACAGAAAATACTCCCGGGCCTGATCGTCGGTCTTGAAGTGGAACGAAACCTCGCTGCGGGTAACGGCCCCGAGAACGCCGCCGAGTAATTTGAGAGTGGTGTTCAGTACAGGCTGGCTCGGCTGGTAGTAGCTTTCGGAAAGGTAAACCGAACCCGGGCGTTTGGCCATGGCGGCGGCGAGTCTGCGCCAGAACAAGGTGATGGTTTCCAGGGAAAAATAGCTGGTCAGGCCTTCGGTGACGATGATTACCGGCTCGTTGTTCTCGAATACCCGGTCGATTACTTTTTCCAGTTGATACTCGCCGTGATCCGCGAGGATATCGATGGGCGTGACCTGGTGATGGTCGCCGAGGCGGCCCGTGGCCATCAGGCGGAGCGCCTTGCGGGCGGCCATGTCGGGCAGGTCGGCTTCGACCATGTGGAGCAGGGGATGTTTCTGGCGTAACCGGATGCCCCGGGGAGACATGCCACAGGCGATTTCCAGGACCTGGGTGATGCCCTTTTCTTTGATGGCCTGGTCGATCAGGTGGTCGATGATCAGATGGCGTTGCAGGAGGAAGGTGCGGAGGTTGCCACCGATGGCCGCCTTGCTGGCTGCCTCGAAGGGTGTCATCAGGCGGTATAGCCAGCGGCCTTTTTCCGTTGCCAGGGTATCGTCAGAAAGCCCGTACCGGTGCCAGACGGCACCGGTATAGAGGGCAGTGAAGCTGATGCCGGAGCTGTCAGTCGGCTTTCTGCTCATAGACGGCTTTGCCCCATGCCTCGCGGCTGCCTGGGAGGATCAGGTTCAGGATGATGGCCGCTACCGCACAAAGCGCGATGCCTTCCAGGTGCCCCAGCACCATCCCGCCGATACCGAATACCAGGGTGACCCCGACGATCACCAGATTGCGAGACTGTGACAGGTCCACCTGGTGACGGATCAGCGTGTTAAGGCCAACCACGGCAATGGAGCCGAACAGCAGGCACAGAATGCCGCCCATAACGGGGACCGGGATGGTCTGCAGCGCCGCGCCGAACTTGCCAACAAAGGCCAGAACGATGGCTACGCCGGCCGCCCACCACATGACTTTCGGGTTGAAGTTCTTGGTCAGCATGACCGCGCCGGTGACTTCAGAGTAGGTGGTGTTGGGTGGTCCACCGAGCATGGAAGCAGCACTGGTGGCCAGGCCGTCACCCAGGAGGGTGCGGTGGAGGCCCGGCTTTTCCAGATAGTTCTTGCGGGTCACGTTGCCGATGGCCAGCACGTCGCCAATGTGTTCGATGGCCGGGGCGATGGCCACCGGAATCATGAACAGCACGGCGCCCCAGCTGAACTCGGGCGCAACGAAGTTGGGAACGGCAAACCAGGCGGCTTCTTTGATGGGCGTAGTATCTACGATGCCTGCAAACGCGGAGAGGATGTAGCCGGTGATCACGCCGAACATGATGGGAATCAGTCGGAAGATGCCTTTGGCCCAGACCGACATGATGATGGTTACGGCCAGGGAAATCATCGCGATCCAGATAGCGGTGTCGTAGGGGATCAGCTGGTTGGCGCCGTCACCCGTACGGCCGGAGGCCATGTGAACTGCAACCGGTGCCAGGCCGAGACCGATGGTCATGATCACGGGGCCGATGACCACTGGTGGCAGCAGGCGGCGGACAAAGCCGGTGCCCCGCATCCGAACCAGGCCACTCAGGAAGATGTAGAGAATACCTGCGGCCATCAGGCCGCCCAGGGTTTCTTCCATGCCAAACCGGCCTTTGGAGGCGATTACGGGAGCAATAAAGGCGAAGGAGGACGCCAGGAAAATCGGGATCTGCCCGCCGGTCACCACGTGAAATATCAGGGTGCCCAGACCGGCGGTGAACAGGGCCACGTTGGGATCCAGGCCGGTTATCAATGGCATCAGCACCAGGGCACCGAAGGCCACCAGCAGCATTTGTGAGCCGGCAATGGCCTGTTTCCAGACCGGGTCGTTGGTATGATCCTGCATGCTTAAACGTCCTTCTGCTTGGTGCCGAAGATCTTGTCGCCGGCATCGCCGAGACCCGGAAGGATATAACCTTTCTCGTTCAGGCGTTCATCAACGGAGGCCGTGTAGATCGACACGTCCGGATGGGCCTCGAGGACTTTCTTGACGCCCTCGGGCGCGGCTACCAGAACCAGGGCCCTGATCTCGGTGCTGCCGGCTTTCTTGAGCAGGTCGATGGTGGAAATCATGGAGCCGCCGGTAGCGAGCATGGGATCGACGATCATGGCCATTCGCTGATCCAGCTCACCCACCAGTTTTTCCAGGTAGGTGCTGGCCTCGAGTGTTTCCTCGTTGCGGATCTGGCCGACAACACTGACCCGGGCAACAGGAATGAGGCTCAGAACACCGTCGAGCATGCCAAGCCCGGCCCGGAGGATCGGAACGATGGTGACTTTCTTGCCGTGAATCTGTTCCACATTCACTGGGCCGGCCCAGCCTTCGATGGTTTTTTCCTGCAGGTTAAAGTCCTTGGTGGCCTCGTAGGTCAGAAGTGCACCAACTTCCTGTGCCAGCTCCCGGAAATTCTTGGTGCTGATATCCGCACGGCGCATGATGCCGAGCTTGTGGCGGATCAGAGGGTGTTTTACCTCGTGGATTGGCATGGGGTCACCTGTGTGTCTGGTTGGGGTTTTAGCGTCGCAATTAAATGGCGCAAGGATACCGCATCTGGCAAGGCGAGTCAGGCCGCAAATGGCCGGTTCGCGGAAATCCACTAAGGGCTGGTACGGATCTTGCGATAACTCTTCCAAACGACGCCGCCGCGTCAGATTTTCGACCTTTGAAACGCCTGCAGGCACGGCCAATCGGAGAAGTATCCGGCATGGACAGAGCTTTAGTCCTCAATAACGTCAAAACCCTGACGCGGGGAAATCTGGGCATTCCCATCATGCTGATGGGCTTGCTCGGTATGATGATTCTGCCCATGCCGGCGTTTTTGCTGGACGTGTTCTTCACGTTCAACATCACCCTGTCGATTGTCATTCTGCTGGTCTGTGTCTACGCCCTTCGGCCCATGGAGTTTGCCTCTTTCCCCACGGTACTGCTGGTGGCCACGCTGCTGCGTCTGGCCCTGAACGTGGCGTCCACCCGGATCGTTCTGTTGAACGGCCACGAGGGCGGCGACGCGGCCGGTAAGGTGATCGAATCCTTCGGTGCGGTACTCATCGGAGGCAACTACGCCGTGGGTCTGGTGGTCTTTGCGATCCTGATGATCATTAACTTCCTGGTGGTCACCAAGGGCGCCGGCCGGGTCTCCGAAGTGAGTGCCCGTTTCACCCTGGATGCCATGCCCGGCAAACAGATGGCCATTGATGCGGATCTCAACGCCGGCCTGATCAATCAGGACGAAGCCAAGCATCGCCGGGCCGAGATTGCCCAGGAGGCGGATTTCTATGGTTCCATGGACGGTGCGTCCAAGTTCGTTAAAGGCGATGCCATTGCCGGCTTGCTCATTCTTGCCATTAACATCGTCGGCGGGATCGCCATCGGTATGCTCCAGCATGGCCTGGATTTCGGGCTGGCCATGGAGCGCTATGCGCTATTGACCATTGGTGACGACCTGGTGGCACAGATTCCCTCGCTGCTGCTGTCCACGTCTGCGGCGATCATGGTAACGCGGGTTACTTCCAGCCAGGACATGGGCGGCCAGATCCTGCAGCAGATGTTCAGTGCACCGAAGGCACTGTCCATTGCCGCTGGAATCCTGATTATCCTCGGCCTGATTCCCGGCATGCCTCACGTGGCCTTCCTCGGTCTGGGTGCGCTGGCGGGCGGCGCTGCCTGGTATATCTGGAAACACCAGAGGCAGACTGTCGAGGAGGGCGCCTTCCCGGCCAGGGGCGCTGGCGGCGCGGCACCACGACCGGCGGGGCGGGATCTGCCGCCGGGCGGAGACGCGGGTGGCGATCAGGCACGTCAGCTGCCGGCACCCGGAGAGACCAAAGAGCTGGGTTGGGACGATGTGTCCACCGTCGATATCGTCGGTCTGGAAGTCGGGTACCGGCTGATTCCGCTGGTCGATAAATCCCAGGGCGGTCAGTTGCTCAGTCGCATCAAGGGCGTTCGCAAAAAACTGTCCCAGGATCTGGGTTTCCTGATGCCTTCGGTTCATATTCGCGACAATCTGGACCTGATGCCCAACGTCTATCGCATCACCCTGATGGGCGTAACCATCGCCGAGGCGGAGATTCACCCGGACCGGGAGCTGGCCATCGACCCCGGCCAGGTATTTGGAAAGGTTGAAGGGATTGAAGGAAAGGATCCGGCGTTCGGTCTTGATGCCTGTTGGATCGAGCCCGATAAGAAAGACCAGGCACAGACCCTTGGTTATACCGTGGTCGATGCCAGTACCGTGGTTGCCACCCATCTGAACCAGGTGTTGCAGAAACACGCCCACGAACTGCTGGGCCACGAGGAAGTCCAGAAGTGGCTGGATCAGCTTGAGAAGATTTCTCCGAAGCTGGCCGAAGAGCTGGTACCCACCACCGTTTCCATCAGCCTGCTCCTGAAGGTCTTGCAGAACCTGCTGAAGGAGGAAGTGCCGATCCGGGATATGCGGTCCATTGCCGAGGCCATCGTGAATGTTCATCCGAAGAGTCAGGATCCCAAGCTGCTGACCACGGTAGCCCGGCAGTCCCTGCGCCGGATGATTGTCCAGAGCATCTGCGGCAACGAATCAGAGATACCGGTGATCACCCTGGATCCGGACTTGGAACAGTTATTGCTGAAGTCTGTTCAGCAGAGTCAACAATCCGGCGGTCAGGAAGACATTGGCCTGGTTCTGGAGCCGAATATGGTTGAGAAGCTCCAGCGATCGCTTCAGGAGAGCGTCCAGCGCCAGGAAATGCTTGGCAAACCGGCCATTCTGCTGGTGTCCGGGCCACTGCGGCCGGTCCTGGCGAAGTTTGCCAGCTATGGGGTAGAGCGACTGCACGTGCTCTCGTACCAGGAAATTCCGGATAACAAACAGATTACGATCGTGGCGTCCGTTGGCCAGTAACGGCGCGGATGACAGAGCGGACAGCGCCGGCACGGCGTTGCCGGTGGAGGAAGAGGCATCATGAAAGTAAAACGGTTTTTTGCTCAGACCATGGCAGAGGCGCTGAAACAGGTCAGTGAACAGATGGGGCCGGATGCCGTGATTCTTTCCAACCGTCGGGTCGACGGTGGTGTCGAAATCGTGACGGCGCTGGACTATGACGAAAACATGGCGCGCCAGCGCCTGGGCAACCAGGCCGAAGAAGCCACCAACGGATCCCGCCTGGCAGAAATGCAGGCTGACCAGCATCGTCGTCTCGAGGATGAATTGAGCCGATCCCGTGACCGCATCCGTGAAGTCAGGGAAAAGCGTGCCTCCCAGGGAGCCGGCTACTCAGGTCCGTCGTTTGTTGCTGTTCAGGAAACGGTCGGCGGCGATTTCGGTGATAGTGTGGCTGAGCCCCAGGCGCCGAAGGATGTCTATTCTGATGAACTCGCACAGATGCGTGCCGAGATCAGCTCCCTCAGGGATATGATGCAGGGTGGTCGCTCGCAGCCGGACTCTGTGGTTTCGACAAACACGGCTGTTCAGCAAAGGCTGGCCGAGCGCCTGCAGGAATTCGGCCTGGGCAGCGAGCTGGCAGGGTCAATTTCCCGTCGCCATAAGGCAGGGCGACTGGAAGATGGTTGGAAGCAGTCCCTGAAAATGCTGTGCACCGGCGTCCGGACCTCTCGCATGGAGTGGCTTGATGAGGGGGGCGCCTATGCGCTGGTGGGTCCTACCGGTTCCGGCAAGACCACCACGATTGGAAAGCTGGCGGCGCGGTATGTGCTCAAGCATGGCTCCGACTCCCTGGCTCTGGTCACCACCGATCGATACCGGGTGGCGGCGCACGAGCAGTTGTTCGTGTTCGGTCGTATCCTGAATGTGCCGGTTCGGGTGGTGGATGAGACTCACAGCCTGGACGATATTCTGGACGAGCTGTCAGACCGTCACCTGGTTCTGATTGATACTGCCGGGCTGACAAGTTCGGATAAAGGTTATCAGGAACAGCTGGCCGAACTGGCTCGCAGCCATCACAATGTCAAAACGCATCTGGTCGTCTCGGCAACCAGTCAGCCGCGCATCATGAAATCCGTCTGGCATTGCTATAAGATGGCAAATCTTGCGGGCTGTGTGATGACCAAGATCGATGAGGCCCTCACATTGGGTGAGTCCCTCGGTTTTGTCATGGAAACCGGTCTGCCGGTAGCCTACTACACAGACGGGCAGAAGATTCCTGAAGATCTGCACCACGCAGAAGCTGTTCCGCTGGTGCGGCTGGCCGTGGATCGGCTTAAAACACTCCAGCAACAGCAGGCGGTCGCAGAGGGCCTGAAAGAGCACGCCTGAGACCGGACAGATTGACAGCAGGCGTCGGAAACGCACCGGCGAAACGTGGCAAGAGACAAAAAACAGTATGAGCAGAGCACATCCGGTACAGGTGATTGCAGTTTCCGGCGGTAAAGGTGGAGTCGGCAAGAGTAACGTGTCGGTCAACCTCGGAATTGCCCTGGCGCAGAAAGGCCGGAGAGTGGTGCTGCTCGACGCCGATCTTGGGCTCGCCAACATCGACGTATTGCTGGGCATCACCGCCAACCGTAACCTTCAGGATGTTCTGGCAGGCGACTGTGACCTCAAGGACGTTCTGGTAAATGGTCCCGGCGGCATAAAGATCGTTCCTGCCTCGTCAGGTACCCAGCGGATGACCCAGCTCAGTCCCATGGAGCATGCCGGGCTTATTAATGCGTTCAGCGAGCTGGGGGATCAGATCGATGTCCTGATCGTCGACACCGCCGCCGGTATCTCCGAATCGGTGGTCAGCTTTCTCAGGGCGTCCCAGGAGTTACTGTTGGTTGTGTGTGACGAACCCACGTCCATCACCGATGCCTACGCCCTGATCAAGCTGATGAACCGGGATTATGGAACCAATCGTTTCCGCATTCTTGCCAACCAGGTGCGGAATGAGCAGGAAGGCCGGCATCTGTTCGAAAAACTGACTCGGGTCACCGAGCGCTTCCTCGATGTGGCACTACAATATGTCGGTATAGTCCCCTACGATGAGGCAGTGAAGAAAGCAGTCCAGAGACAGAGGGCAGTGCTGGATGCCTATCCCAGAGCGAAAGCCTCCCTGGCCATCAAGTCTCTGGCCGACAAGGTAGACAGCTGGCCGTTGCCGTCCTCACCCCGTGGACATCTGGAATTCTTTGTGGAGCGGCTCGTCGAAGTCTGAATCGGATCCAGTCAAACAAGAAACCGGATACATGACATTGGCGAAAAACCTCGGAATCTATAACCAGTCCGGTGCGCAGAAAGCATCTCAGCTTGTTGAGCAACACGCGCCGCTGGTCAAGAAAATCGCCCTCCATTTGATGGCCCGCCTGCCGGCTTCCGTTCAGCTTGAAGATCTTATGCAGGCCGGCATGATTGGCCTGCTTGAGGCTGCCCAGCGATACAGTTCCACCAAAGGAGCCACCTTCGAGACCTACGCCGGTATCCGGATTCGTGGGGCGATGGTCGATGAAATCCGCAAGGGCGACTGGGTTCCCCGCTCCGTGCATCGAAACGCCCGTCGCATTTCCCAGGCCATCAAGGCTGTGGAAGACCGGCTTGGCCGGGAAGCCCAGGATCAGGAAGTGGCCGAGGAGCTGGGCATGGAGCTTGCGGAGTATCATTCCTATCTTTCCGATTCCAACAGTGGCCGACTTTTTAGCCTCGATGAGCTCAATGAATCCGGAGAGCTGCCGATAGAACAGACAGAGACGCAGGATAACCCTCTGGAGGGGTTGTCCTCCGATGCCTTCCGGCGGAGCCTGGCTGAGGCCATTGAAGACCTGCCGGAGCGGGAAAAACTGGTTCTGAGCCTTTATTACCAGGAAGAGCTGAACCTCAAGGAAATAGGCGCCGTGCTGGGCGTCAGCGAGAGCAGGGTCAGCCAGATTCACAGCCAGGCTGCCTTGCGCCTTCGGGGGCGGTTGTCGGATTGGCGCCAGGAACCGGACAGCTGATTGCGTTCAGTCTGTGTCTGCGAAGGGGCAGTCTGTAGTTTTTGGTAACCGATGCTTTACAACGGAAGCAAAGGTCTGACAATAAGCGGTTTAAACAGCGGCCTGCTAGACTTTGAACGCGAAGGTCAAACGAATTCCGGGTGTTACTAACTGGAGGTCCCATTGGACAAAAACATGAAAATCCTCATTGTGGATGATTTCTCCACAATGCGACGGATCATCAAAAACCTGCTGCGTGATCTGGGCTTCACCAACACCGATGAAGCAGACGATGGCAACACAGCCTTGCCGATGCTGAAGAGCGGCAAATACGACTTTCTGGTCACCGACTGGAACATGCCGGGCATGTCCGGGTTCGATCTTCTGAAGGCTGTCCGGGCTGACGAGAATCTGAAAACCCTGCCGGTATTGATGGTAACGGCTGAGGCGAAGCGCGACCAGATTGTTGCCGCGGCTCAGGCGGGCGTGAACGGCTACGTTGTCAAACCGTTCACTGCCGCTGTGCTCAAGGAAAAGATTGAGAAAATCTTTGAAAGAATCCAGTAACCAGAGGTCGGATGGCTCTCATGAGCGATAGCAAAAAGAACCATCGGGGCCTTGAGCCGGAGGTGACCGAAAAGCTCCAGCGGCAGGCAGCAGAGCTGGCAGAGAGTGTTGATGCCGGTGATTATGCCAAAGCCATGACCCTGATCAATGAACTCAGCGAGGTCAGGGATCAAAGTCTGTACCGCGAGGTAGGGCGATTGACCCGGAGCCTGCACGAAGCCATCCGGAACTTCCAGATTGACCCCCGGAACGCGGAACAGCAGGAAGCGCTGTCGAAGATGACAGACGCCTCCGATCGCCTCGAATACGTTGTGCAGATGACCGGCGAAGCGGCCAACCGCACCATGGACCTGGTTGAGGAAACCATGCCGGTGGCCAACGCGTTTCGTGAAGAAGCGGCCTCCTTGCGGGACGAATGGCAACGTCTGCGTCGTCGGGAGATGCAGCCGGCGGAGTTCCGGGAACTGTACGGCCGTATTGATCGCTTTTTTGTCAGCACAGCCAGCGACGCTGACACCATGTACAACAATCTTTCGGAAATTCTGCTTGCTCAGGATTATCAGGGATTTGACACCGCCCTTAAGCACCGCCCTGGTGATGAGGAGCAGCTCTGCGATTGAGAGGGAAGTCAGACCGGGCCCAGATCAAGGCCGATGAGCGTGAAGATGTAGTTTCGGGACAGGATGACGTTGACGACCTGTTGTCCAGTCTCGGTTTCTGAACAAAGAGGGTAACGCATGGCGTTTGATGCTGATGAAGAGATTTTGCAGGACTTCCTGGTAGAAGCCGGTGAAATTCTCGAAAAGCTGTCAGAGCAGTTGGTAGATCTTGAGCAACATCCTGACGACAGTGATCTGCTCAACGCCATTTTCCGTGGCTTTCACACCGTTAAAGGCGGCGCGGGCTTCCTTCAGCTTGAAGCGCTGGTAAATTGCTGCCACTCCGCCGAGAACGTTTTCGATACCCTGCGCAATCACAAGCGTAAGGTGGACTCCGAACTGATGGACGTGGTTCTGGAGGCCCTGGATAACGTTAATGCCATGTTTGAAGAGGTTCGCAATCACGAGGAACCAACACCGGCTCCGGACGAACTGATTGCCCGCCTCGATGCCCTGGCCCTGCCAGAGGGTGAGGGAGCGCCTGTCGCCGACCCTCAGCCGGAACACGAAGAGAATGAACCGTCGGAGGATGGCGGCGACATCACCGACGACGAATTCGAACGGCTTCTGGATGCCTTGCAGGACGAAAAGAGCGAAGAACAGGCACCGGCTTCAGACTCCGGAGCGTCTTCCGGTGACCGGGAGGGTTCCGGAGATGACGAGATAACCGACGACGAGTTCGAGGCGCTGCTCGACCAGCTGCACGGAAAAGGGCAGTTTGCCGGCGCACCTGCGGGCGAGGACGATGCTGTCAGCAAAGAAGAAAAGCCGGCGGCCAAGGCAGAAGGCGGTGGCAGCGACGATCTGATCACCGACGACGAATTCGAAAAACTGCTGGACGATCTCCATGGCAAGGGTGGAAGCCCGACTGCCGGCGGAGAGTCCTCCACTCCGAAAAAGCCCGCGGGTGCGAAGGAGCCTTCAGCGCCGAAAGAGCCGTCAGCGCCGAAAGAGCCCTCAGCGCCCAAAGAGCCAGCCAAGCCAAAAGCAGAGGCACCGAAGCCCGGGAAGCCGGAGACCAAAGGCGCTGCCACCCCTGCGATGCCCGCCCGCGAACACGCGCCCTCGGCTGAAACAACGGTGCGTGTTGACACCAAGCGTCTCGACGACATCATGAACATGGTGGGTGAACTGGTGCTGGTGCGTAACCGCTTGCAGCGTCTGGGCGCGGAAAGCGAAGACGAACACATGCACAAAGCCGTGTCCAACCTGGATGTGGTCACCACCGACCTCCAGTCTGCCGTCATGCAGACCCGTATGCAGCCGATCAAGAAGGTGTTCGGCCGGTTCCCCCGGGTTGTGCGTGACCTGGCCCGGAACCTCAAGAAAGAGGTCAACCTGGTGATGCACGGTGAAGACACCGATCTGGACAAGAATCTGGTCGAAGCGCTGTCTGATCCGCTGGTTCACCTGGTGCGAAACTCGGTCGATCACGGGATCGAAGCCCCGGAAGTGCGCGAGAAAGCAGGTAAGCCACGCCAGGGTACGGTAACCCTGTCTGCCGAACAGGAGGGGGATCATATCCTGCTGTTCATCGAGGATGATGGCGCCGGTATGGATCCGGAAGTGCTCCGTCGCAAGGCCGTCGAGAAGGGGATTTACGATCAGGATGCCGCGGATCGTCTGACCGATTCCGAGTGCTTTAACCTGATTTTCGCAGCCGGTTTTTCCACGAAGGAGCAGATCTCGGACGTCTCCGGTCGTGGCGTCGGCATGGATGTGGTCAAAACCAAGATAGGGCAACTCAATGGCCAGTTGAGCATTGAATCGCAACTGGGCAAGGGTTCCCGGATTGTCATCAAGGTTCCGTTGACCCTGGCCATCATGCCCACACTCATGATCATGTTGGGTGACCAATCGTTCGCGCTGCCGTTGGTGAATGTGGTCGAGATCTTCCACCTGGACCTGACCAAGACCAATATCGTCGACGGACGAGAGTGTATTGTGGTCCGGGAAAAGGTGTTCCCGCTGTTTCACATCAAACGATGGCTGGTGCGTGATGGTACTTCCCAGGAAGTGCCGGAAAACGCCCATGTGGTCATCGTGGCCATGGGGACCAAACAGGTCGGTTTTGTGGTCGACCAGTTGGTGGGGCAGGAAGAGGTGGTGATCAAGCCCCTCGGTCGAGCCCTCCAGGGTACGCCGGGAATGGCCGGCGCCACCATTACCGGCGACGGCAGGATCGCGCTGATCATTGATGTGCCAAGCCTGTTGCAACACTACGGCTAAGCCGGGCTTTCAGGTGACTGCGGCCATAGAAGGCCGCAGAACGTTGGATTGGGTAGGAGAAGTGGATGACAGTTTCTGTCCTGGTCGTTGACGATTCAGGGTTTTTTCGCAAACGGCTGACGGAAATCCTGACCAGCTCCGGCCAGATCAAGGTGGTTGGGGCTGCAACCAACGGCCGGGAAGGAGTGGAGCTGGCCGAAAAGCTGCGTCCCGATGTAATCACCATGGATTACGAAATGCCGGTGATGGATGGCATCTCCGCCGTGCGCGAAATCATGCGCAAACATCCGATACCGGTACTCATGTTTTCTTCTCTCACCTACGAGGGCGCCCGGGTCACACTCGATGCCCTCGAGGCGGGTGCCGTCGATTTCCTGCCCAAGAACTTTGAAGAAATTGCCCGGGACAACAGTCAGCTCCAGAAAATCCTGATTGAGCGGATTCTGGACGTGGCCCGCAGCCGCCCCGGCAACCGCCCTGCTGCGCCGGCCCGCCCCGAACCGTCGGCGCCTGCCTCCCGCGCTCCGGCCACGCCGACCCGTCCTCGTGCGGAAGTCACGCCGCGCCAGCGGCCAGGCGCCCACAGCCCTGCGGCTGCGACTGAACCCGAGGCGCCGAGGCGTCCTACCCGTCGAGGCCCGGCGAAGCATTACGCTGTGGTTGGCATCGGCACCTCCACCGGTGGACCTGTTGCCCTGCAACGGGTGCTGACGGCGTTGCCCGCAACCTTTCCGGCTCCCATCGTGTTGGTACAGCACATGCCTGCCAGCTTCACGCCGGCTTTCGCTGAACGCCTGAACAAGCTCTGTCGGATTGAAGTCCGGCAGGCCGCGGATGGCGATGTGTTGCGGCCGGGACTTGCTCTGCTGGCACCGGGTGGCAAGCAGATGATGGTTGAGAACCGGGGTGGGCAGGCCAGGATCCGCATCCTACCCGGCGACGAGCGGCTCAACTACAAGCCCTGTGTCGACGTAACCTTCGGTTCCCTGGCCCGCAGTTTCCCGGGCAAGACGCTCGGCGTCATTCTTACCGGCATGGGCTCGGACGGCAAGGAAGGGTGCCGGATGATGAAGCAGAGCGGGTCGGACATCTGGTCCCAGGATGAAAAGTCATCGGTTATCTATGGCATGCCCATGGCCGTTGCCAAGGCAGGACTGACTGACGACGTGCTGTCCCTGGACGAAATCGGTCCGCGTCTGGTCGAAGGTGTCTGCTGATGGATATCCTGAGTTTGCTGGGGGTCATACTGGCCTTTGCCGCGATACTTGGAGGCAATCTGCTTGAAGGCGGTGCAGTAAGCTCCCTGTTTAATGGGCCGGCAGCCATCATCGTCATTGGGGGTACCCTGGCGGCCACTATCCTGCAGACCTCCTGGCCCATGCTCAAACGGGCCTTTGTACAGGTGCGCTGGGTGTTCGTCCCGCCGTTTATCAATCTCGAAGATGGCATTGGCAAGGTCATCGACTGGAGTGTCAAAGCGCGAAAGCAGGGATTGCTGGGTCTTGAAGGGCTTGCTGAGCGGGAACCTGAACCCTTCGCTCGCAAGGGGCTGCAACTGCTGGTGGACGGAGCGGAAACGGAAACCATCAGGGGCATCATGGAGGTGGATCTCGAGTCCCGGGAGCAGCGTGATCTGGAATCCGCCAAAGTGTTCGAGGCCATGGGCGGTTACTCGCCGACCATCGGCATCATCGGCGCGGTGATGGGGCTGATCCAGGTAATGACCAACCTCGAGGATCCACAGTCTCTGGGCAGCGGGATCGCGACCGCCTTTGTCGCCACTATTTACGGTGTGGCCCTGGCCAACCTCCTGTTTTTTCCAGTTGCCAACAAGATGCGTGGCATCGTGCGGGAACGGACCCGATATGAGGACATGATGATCGACGGTCTCATTGCCATCGCTGAAGGCGAAAACCCGAAATCCATCGAATTGCGGCTGCGGGGCTTCCTGCAGTAAGCATGCGCAGGCCAACTTATGCGGCGCCGTAGGCAACCCCAGGATGATCTGCACAACAAGGAGCGGTGGCTGATTTCCTATGCGGATTTCATCACGCTGCTGTTTGCCTTTTTCGTGGTGATGTACTCGGTATCATCTGTTAACGAAGGCAAGTACAAAGTCCTGTCGGAAACCCTGACCGGTGTGTTTAACGCGCCCCAGAGGTCCTTTCAGCCCATCGAGATTGGCGATCAGCCCCAACGATCATTGAACGCCCCTGCGGAAAACGTCATTCCGCCAGCAGTGACCGAAGCCACCCGTAATCCGGAAATGGACGCCCAGGCCCGAACGGAAGCGCTCCGGGCCATGGCCGACCAGCTGTCCATGGAATTCGATGAACTGATCAACCAGGGGGTCGTGTCACTCGAGACCAGTGACGAGTGGCTGGAGTTGAATCTGCCCAACAGTTTGTTGTTTGGCAGCGGTGACGCCGAGCCCCATTACGACGCGTTCGATGTTGTCGAGAAGATTGCCACCGTCCTGAATAACCGGGACAACGCGGTTAAAGTGGAAGGCTTCACTGATAACCAGCCGATCAGTACCTCGCGCTACCCCTCCAACTGGGAATTGTCTGCCGCCCGGGCCGCCTCGATGGTAAGGATGTTGGTGATGGAGGGCATCGAGCCGGAGCGTCTGGCGGCTGTGGGCTATGGCCAGTATCAGCCGGTTGCCCGGAATGACACGGAAGAGGGACGGCGCAGAAATCGGCGGGTGGTATTGCTGATTTCCCGTGACGCCAGTATCCGCGGCGCTATGCGCTGAATGGCATCGTCGGCAGATGCGTATAGAGCCATTGGCACGGTTCCTGTATTAATCCCCGTTAACAAAAAGGCGCCGGCAAGAGCTTGCCGGCACTCCCGAATGCAATTCGTTCAAGTTGCCCGGGGAGTGGCCGATAACCGGGCTGTGGATATCGTTAAAGTTCGGCCACACCGACGTGTTCTCTGGAGAATCGAAGCGTGCGAATCTGGGCAGTAGCGAATCAAAAAGGTGGTGTCGGTAAAACCACGAGTGTTGTCGCGCTGGGCGGCTTGCTTGCCGAGCGAGGCAAGCGTGTTCTCGTTGTAGACCTGGACCCACACGGCTCGCTCACCAGCTGGTTCGGGTATGACCCGGATACCATCGCCCACAGCGTTTTCGATCTGTTCCAGCATCAGGGTAAGGTGCCCGAGGGTCTTCCGGCCCAGCTGATTACCGAAACCAGCTGCAAGGCGCTGTCCCTGCTACCGGCAAGTGCGGCTCTGGCTACCCTTGAGCGCAGGATGATCGGGGTTGAGGGCATGGGGCTGATTATCTCCAGGGCCCTGGCCCAGCTCTGGGACGATTTCGACTATGTCTTGCTGGACAATACCCCCTCGCTCGGGGTTCTGATGGTCAACGCCCTTGCGGCGGCGCAGCATCTGATTATTCCCGTGCAAACCGAGTTTCTGGCCATCAAGGGCCTGGAGCGCATGCTGCATACTCTGAAGATGATCATGCGTTCCCAGAAAAACGAGCTGCCCTACACCATTGTGCCAACCCTGTTTGACCGCCGTACCCAGGCGTCGGTGAAGAGCCTTAATCTGCTCCGAAAAACCTACCGTGACTCCCTGTGGCAATTTGCCATTCCAGTGGACACCAAGTTCCGGGATGCCAGCCAGGGCGGTATCACGCCCTCTGCACTGGATGCGGAAACCCACGGTGTCCGGGCGTACAGTCACCTGCTGGACGACCTCATAAGTCGGGTGGGCACGGTCAAGGAGCGTCAGCATGGCTGACGATAAATTGACAAGGCTGGCGGATCCGGAAACCGCCATTGCCAGTTACCTTGACGAACTGCTGCATACGGCCACTGACACCGCACTTCGGGAGGAAACCGAGACGCCGGCGCCCGTGAAACCGGTGCGTGAAGAGCCCCGGGTAGCAACCCGACCGAGTCCAGCTCCGGCACCAACCGTCGAAAAACCGGCGGCGAGACCCGAGCCGCGGCGCCCGGCGCCCGAAAAGCCGGCAGAGCCAGCGAGGCCAGTGGTACGCCAGGCTCCGGAAGTGCCTGTGCCAAAGCAGAGAGGAGGTTCGGCCCGAGCCGGAGCCGGCTGCGCCACCATCGCGCCCCGAGTGGTCGGAGCAGCCCTTCGAGTGCCTGATATTCACGGTTGCCGGGCTGCAACTGGCGGTGCCTTTGATTCTTCTGGGCGCCATCCATCGTATTGAGGAAGAGATCCGGCCGATCCCGGGCAGTCCACGCTGGTACATGGGTATTCGCCCGGATCGGGACCAGAACCTGCGGGTTGTGGATTCCGCTGAATGGATCATGGCGGGGCGGGTACCCCCTGGCGCCCGTGATAACTATCGCTTCGTGATCCGGCTTGATAACAGTGAGTGGGGGCTGGCCTGTGACGACGTGGCCCAGTCTTTCACCCTCCGGCCCGACGAAGTGCGCTGGCGCAGCGCCCGCAGCAAACGGCCCTGGCTAGCCGGTACGGTGATTGACCATATGTGCGCACTGATTGATGTGCGCACCATGGCAGACTTGCTGGAGCGGGCGGAAAGAGAGCACCATCTGGATCTTAGTTGACGCAAACAACGGTTACTGAATGAAACCGAGCCGTGCTGGCACGGTTTGTGCCCTTAACTATAGTATTGGGCACTGATGATATTTTTTTGACGATCAGGTTGCCCGCCGGGCAGCCCAAGAGGAGAAACATCGCAATGGCATCCCCGAGCGGACAAACCAATCAGGCCCAGGACGATCAGGTACTGCAGTACGTTACCTTCCGGCTGGATGATGAGACCTACGGTCTGAATGTCATGCAGATCCAGGAAGTGCTGAGATACACGGAGATTGCTCCGGTTCCGGGAGCTCCGGATTACGTGCTCGGCATCATCAACCTCCGGGGTAACGTGGTTACGGTCATCGACACCCGCCGGCGTTTTGGCCTGGCGGATGCTGAAGTCACCGATGCCACCCGGATTGTGGTGATGGAATCGGCCAACCAGGTCATGGGCATTCTGGTGGATTCCGTGGCCGAGGTGGTGTACCTGAAAGCCAGCGAAATTGAGACCGCACCGAACGTGGGTAACGAGGAAAGTGCCAAGTTTATCCAGGGCGTGTGCAACAAGGATGGCGAACTGATCATTCTGGTCGAGTTCGACAAGATGCTGTCAGACCACGAGTGGGCTGAAATCGCGGCACTGTAATCCGGGGCAACCCGTTGCAGGCCTGAAGATGGATGCCTTCCGTGGCAATTAACGGGAGACATCCGTCATGTTTGCAGAAATTCCTTCGTATCTTCCCTGGGCGTTGACTGTTGCCGCCTTGTCGATGGTATTCGTGCAGGGCCTCGTGCTTGGGCGCCAGGTGCGTAGCCTCAAAGCGAACCTGAAAGAGCGGTGCGATACCCTTGGCAGGGAACTGCATGCGACCACCAGCGGCAGCATGGGTGTAGGGCAGCGGCTCGTCGCCTGTGAACGCCAGCTGCACGAGCTGCGGACCACACTCGATGAAATGCGCCAGAACGATCCGCTGCGAATCTCCTATGATGAAGCCTCTCGACTGGTTGATCTCGGCGCCGATATCGACGATCTTATGAACACGTGCGGAATTTCCCGTCCCGAGGCCGAGCTGGTGTCAGCACTCAGAAAACGTCAGGCGGCCTGATACCATGCCGTTACGGACGCTGTTGAATGAAGAGAGTTTATCCGAGGGCCCTTGAGGCCCTCCGATCTGTATCCCGCCATGATTTTGTTTCCGGTTCTGATCTGGTTCCATCGATAACCGGCCATTCCATCCCCCGCGAAGAAACCGTCAGCCACATTCTCTCCCTGTTGCCAGAGATCGAACCGGATCAGGTGGTGATGCACGTGGGTGGTGGCTCCGGATATCTCGCCGCTGTGCTATCAGGCCTGGCCCATCGGGTAATCTATCTGGAAAAAAACGCCGTTGTCGCCGAGGCCGCCAGGGAGCGATTCTTCCGGCTCGGTATGCATAATGTGGATGTTCTGGTGGCCAGTGCGGAAGACGCATCGGAACCGGATCCCCTTTGCGATCTCGTTTTGTGCACAACGTTTATCACCGAGCGCCACGTTCTGGCCCGGTTGGTGCGGCAAGGAGGGCACCTGGTTTGCCTGGAGGGGCGCGCCGGACCTGTTCCGAGCCTCGCCATGTTTGTGCGCCGTGAGGCGGGACTGGAGCGGGTGAGGACACTGGGGTGGGTCGATTTCAATCGCAATGTTGAGCAGATTCTCATCGATCAGGGCCTTGTGGATGACAAGATCCTGGCCGAAGCGAAGGCGGAGGCGGCCAAGCAGAATTGCCGCCTGCTTGAAGTTCTCCGGCGCAAACTGAATCTTGAAGAGATGGATCTCTATCGATCTCTTGCCCGCCAGCGTGGCATGACGTTCACCGATGCCGACGAGATTCTGCCTGAGCTCCACCCGGCGCTGTTCCGCCGGTTTTCCCGGACGTTTCTGGACCTGTCGCGACTGATCCCCATCGCCGAGGAAGATGGCCGGATCACCGTTGTGACCGATGATCCGGATGCCCGCACCGATCAGCTTGAGCGCCTGAGCCCCAACCAGGTGGTTGATTGCCTGCTGGTGACTCCCACAGACTTCCGCCGTCTCTGGTCAGCACTCGATCTGACCGCGAAGGGCCGCAATTTCGTGGCGGATCATGGGCCGGGCCCGGAACAGTCAGACCATGCAAACGGCAGCACTGATCAGTTGTTGGGCAACGATCCTAAAAACAAGCACGTCAGCCCCTATCTGGTGTCTGTCTACGAGGCCATCCTGTTGGATGCCGTGAGCGAAAAAGCCAGCGATATTCACATCGAACAGTATGGTGACCGGATTCGGATCCGCCTGCGGGTGGATGGTGATCTCCATGATCTGCCCCAGTACCAGTTGTCGCCCCGGGAGATCAAAGGGGTGATTAACGTGATAAAGCTGCGGGCGGAACTGAACATCGCCGAGCACCGATTACCCCAGGGCGGGCGATCCCGGCTTCAGCTTGGCGATATGGCCTACGACCTGCGCATCCAGACCCAGCCCTCCCTCCATGGCGAAAATGCGATCATACGCCTGCTACCCCAGACCGGGCGTGCCATGACCATCGCCGAGCTCGGCATGTCATCCATGATCGGGGCCCGCTATCAGCGGCTGCTGGATAACCCGTCGGGGTTGGTGCTGGTGGTGGGGCCGACCGGCTCCGGCAAGTCCACCACACTGTATGCCGGCCTGCAGACCCTGGCCGATGATGGCCGCCGGAAAGTGATTACGGTGGAAGACCCCATCGAGTACTCCATCGACAACATCCAGCAGACCCGGGTTCGGTCGGAAATCGGCTTTGGTTTTGCTGACGCCATGAGAGCGTTTGTCCGCGAAGATCCTGACGTGATTCTGGTGGGCGAGATCCGGGATCAGGAAACCGCCCTGGAAGCAATCCGGGCCTCCCAGACCGGGCACGTGGTTCTGTCTACGCTACACTGCAACGATGCGGTGGACTCACTGCAACGTCTCTATGATCTGGGTATCCATCCCAATTCCATCGCCGGTGAGCTGTTGGCCGTTATTGCCCAGCGGCTGGCCAAGCGTATCTGTAAACACTGTCGTCAGCCTGCCAAGCCGGACCCGGTGATCCTGTCCGAGGCGTTTCCGGATGGCCCGCCTGCGGATTTTGGCTGCTTTGAAGGCGCCGGCTGCGATAAATGCAATGGTCGCGGAACCCAGGGCCGGGTGGCGATTGTTGAGTATATGGAAGTCGATTCGGACATCCGGAACGCCATTTCCAGTCAACCGCCCATTGGGGAGCTGCGCTGGCGCGCCCTTGATGCCGGTCTGGTAACCATGCGAGACAGTGCTCTGGATCATGTGATCGAAGGCATTATCCCGCTGTCCGAACTGCCCCGTATTCTCCCGAGGGAGCGCATGGCGCCGGAAGTTCGGGGCGGCCGCAGGAGTCAGGAATGAGCAATAAGCAATCGGTTAACAAGGCGGCCCAGCGGGACCCCGTGGAGGTAGTCCACGCGGCGGAGCTGGACAAGCTCAGGAGTATGGACCATGGCCCGGTGCCACCCGGCTGGTTGATGTCACCCCGGGCGGTGGAAAAGTTCGTGATGGGGGATGAGAAACTCGGTATTGAACGGAAATTCGTTGCCGAACGGGCCATGGTGGTCCGGATCATCATTTCCCTGTGTACCAGCCGCGGCTGCCTTCTGGTGGGCGAGCCCGGAACGGCCAAATCCTGGTTGTCGGAATTGCTGGCGGCTGCCATTTCGGGCAGTTCAACGCTGACCCTTCAGGGCGGTGCGGTGAACAGTGTAGGGCAACTGCTATACAGCTGGAACGAAGCGGTTCTGCATGCCGAGGGTCCCTGCCTGAAGGCGCTGGTGCCCAGCCCCTTGCTGCGGGGCATGATGGAAGGTCGAATGGTCCGGTTTGAAGAGATTGCCCGCTGTCCCCAGGCGCTGCAGGATGCATTGCTGTCTGTGCTGTCCGACAGGGTGGTGGTGATTCCCGAGTTGTCGGGTGACGACGGCGTGGTGCTCGCGCGGGAAGGCTTCAACGTCATCGCCACGTCCAACAGTATTGACGAAGGTGTGCACCGGATGAGCGCTGCTCTCAAGCGACGCATGGACTTTGAGGAGATCCGGCCGATCCGCCACCTGGCCGACGAGATGGACGTCGTGCTCCGCGAGGTCCGCAGGGCCAACAGCCGGGCTGGCATCGAGGTGGCGCTTGAGGAACCGGTGGTCGAGATTCTGGTGACCATGTTCCACGAGCTGCGCAATGGCCAGACTCTCGACGGACGAAGTACCGATCGTCTCGCCGGTTCGGCGCTGTCCACGGCAGAAGCCGTGTCGGTCGCCCACGCGGCCAGCCTGAACGCCTGGTATTACGGTGGCGGAAGTATCACGGTTGAGCAGCTGATGCACCACATCATCGGTTCGGCCCTGAAGGACCAGCCGGAGGACCGGCGTCGGTTGCGCCATTACTTTGAAACCACGGTGGCGCCAAGGCGTGGTGATAACTGGCAGCAGGCCTGGGCGCTGCGCTCACTGATTCACTGAATTATCCGCAGCGCCAGGTTTGCGATCATCAGGCGTGAGCCCGCGAATGTGGAAGGCAAACGCCAGGATCTCCGCAATCACCCGGTAGAGCGATTCCGGAATCTCTTCATTCAGTGACAGGCGGGCCAGAATGCTGGCCAGCTCCGCGTTTTCGTAAAGGGGAACCTTGTGCTCCCGGGCGATGCGGATAATCTCCTCGGCCAGCTCATGGGTGCCGGTGGCGCTGATGGTGGGCGCTTTCTCGCCATCGTACTTGAGGGCGACGGCGGCCCTTCTTTGCTGTTCGGTCTGTGATGTCATGCCCGTGTATCCACCAGTCTGTGTTCGAGTCGGGTAACGCTGTTCTGAGGCGTGCCACGGCGGCAGTCCAGGTCAGTCACTTCGAGGCCCAGGTCGGTCAGGCTCTGTCGCAACGCGGGAAGCTCCTGGTTCACCTGGCGCAGGGTCGTCTGTTTTTCTGCCCATACCCGCGCGCTCACTGCCTGTTGTCGAAGGGCAACATCGAAATGCAGGGGGCCGGCCTCATCCAGATCCATGGTCAGCGACAGACGCCACTCGGCCGTGGTGGTTTTCCCGGATCTGCCCTCTGATTCCCTGTCTTCAGGGTACTGTTCGATCCGAACCTGAGCGAGTCTTGGCTCGTTCTGGGGTGTCAGCCAGGGCAGATCGAGTACCAGGGTGGAAGCAGGTGCCGGCCCCGGCGCCTCGCCGCCACCACGGGCCGTGAGTACCTGGCTGTGCAATTGGTTGACGGTGATCCGGTTAAGCATCCCGGCCAGCAGGCGGAGCATCTGGCCCACGGTCGGCGCATCACCACTACCGGGGGGATGGGGTGTGGCGAGGGGTTGGGGAAACTGCAAGGGTGCCTGCATGAGTTCCGGCGTTGAGATAGGGGTCAGCCGGTTGAAGTGTTCCGGTGTGCTGCCCTGGTGGGCAAGCAAGGCGGAAATCACCCTGCCAAGTGCCAGTTTCAGATCGGGTAACTGCGCAGACGGTGCCTGGGCCAGACGGGACTCGGCGAAAAGGCCGCTCTCAGAAAGCCATTGACGGACCTGCTGCGGTGTCGTTTCCTGGTTGCCGGCACCGGGGGTCAGGCTGTTCCCCGATGGCAGCCTTGCCACTATTTGTTCAATAGCCTGCCTGGCGGCCGACGGAAGAGGTTGGGGGCTTTGGGATGACGGCAGTTGGCCTGGCAGTGGTTCCTGACGGACTCCCTGTGTCAGTGTGCCCAACAGCCTTGCCAGGCCTGCGTCCAGGGTTTGTTGCCAGGGCAGCCGCTGGGCCAGGGCCCGGGCGATCCCGGCCTCCGGCGCGGGCGCCAGTTTGCCCATCAGCTGCAGCTCATTGCCCGCCCGCATTACTTTCACCCAGTCACCGGTCGCCAGCTCGGTCTTGCCAACAGCGGCCTGGACAAGAAGTGACTTGCCGCGAATGTCCAGCAAAAGGTCTGCGCTGTTGCCGCCCTGACGGTTGATGCTCTCTGCGACCCGGGCCAGGGTTGTTTCCCGGTTTTTCAGTTGTAGTTGGTCGAGCAGCTGCCTGGCCGAGGCCGGCAGGGGCTCCCGGGCCGATTCGGTTGTGACCGACGGCCGGGAAGTCTGCGTTGCTGGCTGGGCCGGGGGTGTCGGGGGCTGTTGTCCGCTGGGTAGTTTCATGGTCACTGATTTGATGTTGAGCAAGAGTAATCCGCCGGCGCTTTCGTTATAATACGCCGCGCCGGCAGGTCATGCGCGAACAATGCTCTTGGCCGTCGATGTCACGAATGCACCCGATGCCGTCTTCACGTGCATCGTCCTGGTTACGGGGACCTGATGTCTGAGCCGTTATTACAGGCTGTCGAACTGCAGTGCGAACGGGATGAACGGATCCTGTTTCGTGACCTGTCGTTCTCCATACTGCCCGGTACGGTCACCCGTGTCGAGGGGCCGAACGGCTCTGGAAAGACCACGTTGCTGCGGATGCTGGCCGGTCTGAACGATGCCTGGTCCGGCAATCTCTTCTGGTGCGGCCTTCCCAGGTCAGCTCAGTGGGAGGAGTTTCTCCGGAATACCCTGTACCTTGGCCATCGTCCAGGCATCAAGCCATTACTGACACCCCTGGAAAATCTCCGGGCACTGACGGCGGGGCGGCGTCCGCTGCCGGACCCCGTTTTGCGTCAGGCGCTTGAAGGTACCGGGCTGGCGGGGTTTCAGGATGTGCCCTGCCGGAATCTCTCTGCCGGTCAGCAACGGCGGGTGGCCCTGGCGCGCCTGTTGATTGCCGATGAGCCTCTCTGGTTACTCGATGAGGTCTTTACCGCCATTGATTCGGCCGGTGTCAGCGCCATTGAGAACCTGCTTCAACAGCGCGCCTCCGAGGGAGGTGCAGTGGTTGTGACGACGCACCACGATCTTAATTTGCCCGGTATGCAGCGCATTGTTCTGGGTGGAGGTGCGGCCAATGAATGCTGATTGCCGGCCGGTACTGAGTTTGCAACAGGACAGCGTCGGTGCACTGGCAGCGATGAAGGCTGTGTTTGCCCGGGATATGAAGGTGGCCTTCCGGCAGCGCCAGGATCTGCTCAATCCGCTCCTGTTTTTCGTGATGGTTGTAAGTCTTTTTCCCCTCGGGGTCAGTCCGGAAGTGGCATTTTTGCGCGAGTCCGGAGCCGGTATCCTGTGGGTGGCGGCATTGCTATCGGTGCTGTTGTCGCTGGACCATTTGTTTCGCCATGATTTCGATGATGGCACGCTTGAGCAGCTCGTGCTTCAGCCCCAGCCCCTGTTTCTGCTGGTATTGGCCAAAACGGCGGCGCACTGGGTGCTGACAGGCTTGCCACTGGTGGTGCTCACGCCGGTTTTGGGCGTAATGGTTCATCTCGACGGGAACTCCATCGGAGTTTTGTGTCTAACGCTGCTGATCGGTACACCGGTGTTGAGCCTGATAGGGGCAATCGGCGCGGCACTGACACTTGGATTACGGTCGGCAGGGGTACTCTTGTCCCTGCTGATCATTCCGCTGTACATTCCCGTCCTGATCTTTGGCACGGGAACAGCGGCTTCGGCCGCGGAGGGCGCTCCCGTGGGCGCCTATCTCGCTTTGATGGGCGCATTTCTGGTGCTCGCGCTGACTCTGGCGCCCTTCGCATCGGCAGCGGCGCTGCGTATCAGCCTGTCTAACGGGTAAAACAAGGTAACGGTAGGACGGTGACCATCTGATGTGGCAATTTTTTCACAAGCTGGGTTCTCCCAAATGGTTCTTCGGGATTGCAACCCGGCTGATGCCCTGGCTGCTGGCGGGTGGGATCCTGCTGTTGATGGCGGGCATTGTCTGGGGGCTGGCCTTTGCGCCCAAGGATTACCTGCAGGGCAACAGCTACCGGATTATTTTCATTCACGTGCCGACGGCCTTTCTCGCCCAATCTGTCTACGTAATGATGGCTGTGGCAGCCGTTGTCACTCTGGTCTGGCGTATGAAACTGGCCGATGTGTTCGTGAAGTCGGTCGCTCCGGTGGGCCTGGTGCTGACTTTTCTTTCCCTGTTCACCGGTGCTGTCTGGGGCAAGCCCACCTGGGGCACCTGGTGGGTGTGGGACGCCCGACTGACCTCGATGCTGATCCTGCTGTTCCTGTACGGGGGCGTGATTGCGCTGGACAGGGCGATTAACGACGAAAAATCTGCTGCTCGGGCGGTAGCGGTGCTGGTGCTGGTCGGGGTGGTGAATATACCGATTATCCAGTACTCCGTTGAGTGGTGGAATACGTTACACCAGCCGTCGACGTTCAAGCTGACGGAAAAGCCGTCCATGCCGGCAGAGATGTGGGTCCCGTTGCTGTTGTCTGTCCTCGGGTTGTACCTGCTCTTCGGCTGGCTGGCGTGTTTGCGCATGCAGACCGAGATCCTCTTACGCGAACAGAGAACGCGCTGGGTTAAAGATTACGTGTTGGCCGGGAGGGGCTGAAGTATGGCATTTGATTCCTTTTCGGCATTTATGGTGATGGAAGGTCATGGGCCCTACGTCTGGTCCTGTTACGCTGCCTTCTTCCTGCTGATGATTGGCCTCATGGTGTGGTCCCTGCGCCGCCGCAAAGCTGCCATTGAGGCCTGCCGTCGGGGTTATGAGTTTCAGGCAGGCCGGCAGGATGCATCGGCTTCGGCAGCGTCCTTCACCCGCGTCAAGGTTTCCCAAGACTGAAAGGCAGATGACTGATGCATCCAATCCGAAAAAAGCGGCTGACCATTGTCCTGTTCCTGTTGGTGGGACTGGGCATTGCCGTGGGTTTGACCACCTACGCGCTGCGACAGAATATCAACCTGTTTTACGACCCCACTCAGATTTCTGCCGGTGAAGCTCCGGTCGATGTCAGAATCCGGGCCGGTGGCATGGTCGAGGAGGGGTCGGTTCTGCGTGATCCGGACAGCCTGAAGGTTGAGTTCAAGGTGACCGACTTCAACGCATCTGTGCCGGTCCAGTACACCGGTATCCTTCCGGATCTGTTTGCCGAGGGTCAGGGCGTGGTTGCCATGGGCCGGCTGGATGAAAACGGTCGCTTTGTGGCCGATCAGGTGCTAGCCAAGCACGATGAAAACTATATGCCGCCGGAAGTCGCCGACGCACTGGAGAAGGCCTCCAAGGGCCAGCACAAAGCCAGTGGTAGTGCGGAAACCGTGTCCTACTAACCAATTTATCTGACAGCCTGGTTTCTGGAGGCCTTTGATGTATCCCGAACTCGGACAGCTTGCACTGATTCTCGCGCTGTTGTTGGCAGTGCTCCTTTCCGTAGTCCCCCTGGCCGGTTCCCTGACCGGCAGGGACAATCTTCAGGCCTTTGCCAGGCCCCTGGCATCCGGCATGTTTGTGTTTGTGGGGCTTGCCTTTGCCGTCCTGACCCATGCGTTTGTGACTGATGACTTTTCAGTGGCCTATGTGGCCAATAACAGCAACAGCCTGTTGCCCTGGTATTACAAGTTCAGCGCTGTATGGGGCGGGCACGAGGGCTCACTGCTGCTCTGGATTTTGATGCTGGCGGGCTGGACACTGGCGGTCGCTATCTTCAGCCGTCGCCTGCCGGCGGTGATGATTTCCCAGGTGCTCTCGGTGCTGGGCATGGTCTGCGTCGGCTTTCTGCTGTTTATCGTTATCACCTCCAATCCCTTTGACCGTCTGCTGCCCAATGTGCCCGCCGATGGCACGGATCTGAACCCCTTGCTCCAGGATTTCGGGCTGATCGTTCATCCGCCCATGCTCTACATGGGCTACGTCGGGTTTGCCGTGGCCTTTGCCTTTGCCATTGCCGCTCTCATTAACGGTCGTCTCGATGCCGCCTGGGCACGTTGGTCGCGGCCCTGGACCACAGTTGCCTGGGCGTTTCTCTCCCTTGGTATCGCCCTGGGAAGCTGGTGGGCCTACTACGAACTTGGCTGGGGTGGCTGGTGGTTCTGGGATCCGGTCGAGAATGCCTCATTGTTACCCTGGCTTTCCGGGACGGCCCTGATGCATTCGCTGGCGGTCACCGAGAAGCGCGGTGTGTTCAAGAGCTGGACCGTGCTGCTGGCCATTGTCACCTTTGCACTCAGCCTGCTGGGTACCTTCCTGGTCCGGTCTGGCGTACTGACATCGGTCCACGCCTTTGCATCTGATCCGGAGCGGGGCACTTTCCTGTTGGGCCTGTTGGCGGTCACAGTGATCGCCAGTCTGGCACTGTATGCGTTCCGGGCACCGGTGGTGCATGTCCGCTCCCGGTATGGCTCTTTGTCTCGGGAAGTGTTCCTGCTGCTCAACAACGTGTTGCTGGTATCCGCTACGCTTCTGGTGGCAGTCGGCACGCTGTATCCGTTGGTGCTTGATTACCTGGAACTGGGCAAACTGTCGATTGGCGAGCCCTTCTTCAACCTGACGTTCAGCCCCCTGGCGGTGGCAACAGGCCTGTTATTGGGCGCCGGTATCTTCTCTCGCTGGAAGAAAACCGATGGCGGCTGGCTGGCGCGAAAGCTTCTGTGGCCCCTGGCAATCAGCATTGTGGGTACCACGGCGGTTCTGATTGGCTACGGGGGCTTCAAGCCCTGGGCGTTCCTGGGCATTTTCTCCGCCCTGTGGGTAACCGTTGCCACGTTCTGGGATCTGTGGGACAAGTCTTCTTCCCGGAAAGGTCGCCTTCACGGCCTCAAGCGGCAGTCCCGCAGCTATTATGGCATGGTGCTCGGGCATCTGGGTCTGGCAATTACCATGGCGGGGGCTACGGTGGTTTCCAACTACGGCATCGAGCGTGACGTACGTATGGTACCCGGCGATGTCGCGACCGTCGGCGATTATCAATTTGTGTTCAGGGATATCGGTGCCCGCCAGGGTCCCAATTTTACGGCTCAATATGGCACTTTCGATGTCATGTTGGATGGTGAGCGTGTATCCGTGCTTCATCCCGAGAAACGCCAGTACTCCGTTGGTATGAGCGTCATGACCGAGGCGGACATCGACGCCGGTTTGTTCCGGGATATCTTCGTGGCCATTGGTGAACGCATCACCGACGAGGCCTGGGCCATCCGGCTGCAGTACAAACCACTGGTTCGCTGGCTCTGGCTGGGCTCGCTCTTCATGGCGGCTGGCGGCTTCCTGGCGATTGCCGATCGCCGCTATCGAATCCGGGAGGGAGCTGACAAAAAGGCGCAGGCCGGTACAGCCTCTCCTGAGCCCGGCCCTGCGACGTCCGCCGGAGCGACCTCATGAAGCGGTTCCTGCTTTTTCTGCCGTTACTGGTCGCCCTTGTTGTCGGCGTAGTGTTGTTCGCGGGCATCGGCAAGGATCCAACCAAGCTTGAGTCGGCCCTGGTCGGCAAACCGGTTCCTGAGTTCAGCCTGCGGGATCTGCATAACCCGGATGCGATGCTGGACCAGAGCCTGTTCCGGGGCCAGGTTTCGCTGTTGAATGTCTGGGGTACCTGGTGCCCGGCCTGCAAGGATGAGCACGACGACCTGATGTGGCTGGCCGAGGAGAAAGGCGTCAACATCATCGGCCTGAACTACAAGGACAACCGCGACGATGCCCTGGTTTGGCTCGACCGTCTGGGCGACCCGTACCGGAAAATCATCTATGACCCCCGCGGCACCCTCGGATTTGATCTGGGTGTGTACGGTGCGCCGGAAACCTTCGTAATTGATGCCGGTGGCGTGGTTCGCTATCGCCACGTGGGTGTGGTCAATGAGACGGTCTGGGAACAGACGTTGCTGCCCGTGATCAACGATGTTCAGGGGAACGGCTGATGCTACGGATCGTTAATTTCCTGTTGGTGCTCTTGCTTTCCGGAGGCGCTGCGGCCGAGGTAGCCGATGTTTACGATTTTTCGGATCGGGCCCAGGAGCAACGCTACCAGAACCTGATCGAAGAACTGCGCTGCCCGAAATGCCAGAACCAGAACATCGCCGATTCCAACGCGCCGATCTCCAAGGATATGCGGGATGCGGTCTACCGGATGATGAAAGACGGTGCCAGTAACGAGGAGATTGTTGAATCCCTGGTTGGCAGGTTCGGTGAGTTCGTTCGCTACAAACCAGAGCTGGACAGCCGGACCTTTCTGCTCTGGGCGACACCAGCCATTGCGGTCTTGGGTGGGCTTCTGGTGGTGGCCGGTGTGGTCATCCGCTCCCGGCGGGCAGGGCCGGAAAGCCCGGCGTTGAGTGCCGAAGAGCAGGCCCGGGTCAACAAAATGCTGGCAGACCAGGACAAACCGTCCTGAACCTGGCCCTGCCCGGGATGCCGTGGTTGCTACCTCATTCTAAATTCTGAACCTGTGACTGAAACTCCATGACTGACACTTTCTGGATTGCCGCAACGGTACTGATCATTCTTGCCCTTTCGTTTGTGTTGTACCCGGTCTTTTTTCACCGGCTGGGCGCGAGAAAGCAGACGGACCTGAAAAACCAGAATCTGATGGCCTATCGCTCCAGGATGAAGGAGCTCGATAGCGAATACGAGGCCGGTATTCTGGACGACGAGAATTATCGCCAGCTCAAGGAAGAGCTCGCTGGAAGCATGCTGGACGATGTGCCGGAGCAGGAACAGGTTAGGCCGGTGATCAGTGGTCGCAGGAGTGCCATGGCAGTGGCACTGGTGTCGATTCTCCTGATCCCTGCGGCTACCGTATACCTGTATGAGCGTTGGGGCGCGATGGACCGGGTCGAGCAGTTCATCACCATGCAGGAAATGGGTGCTACTGACGGATCGAGACAGGCCCAGATGATTGAACTTTCAGGCCAGCTTCGGGAACGGCTGGAAGCCAGCCCGGATAATCCGGAGGGCTGGGCAATGCTGGGTCGCACCTACATGCGCCTGGAACAATACGACGATGCGGCCTGGGCATTCCGCCAGCTGGCGGACAGCGTGAATGACGATGACAGGGCAGAAGCCGTCGCCTATGGTCTGTCTGCGCAGGCGTTGTTCTTCGGTAGCCAGGGTGCCATGACACAGGAGGTAACCGCAGCTATTGAACAGGCCCGCCAGCTGAATCCGGATGAAGTGAACGCCCTGGGGTTGCTGGGCATCAACGCTTTCAGCCAGCAGAACTACCGTGAAGCCATCGAATACTGGGAGCGAATCGAAACGGTTGCTCCGGATCACCCGCAGATTGGCTCCATTCGCGAGGGGATTCGCGAAGCTTACACGCGTCTCGGGGAGGAGCCTCCGGCATCGGTGGCGGAAGCCGAAGCATCCGGAGCCGGAGTCACCGTTCGTGTGACGCTTGCCGAGGATCTGCGCGATCAGGTGCCCGCTGACACGACGCTATTCCTGTTCGCCCGCGAGGCCAATGTCCGGCAGGGTCCGCCACTCGCCGTGGCGCGGCTTACGGCCGAGCAACTGCCGGTGGAAATCCGTCTGGACGACCGCTATGCGATGTCACCCCAGGCTACCATTTCCAGTGTTGATGAGGTTGTTGTGACGGCCCGTCTCAGTCGTTCCGGCAGTGTCAGCGCCCAGGCGGGTGACTGGCAGGGCAGCACCGACCTGCCCATCGCGGTCAATGAAGGTCAGGACGCGCCGGTCGCCGTTGTGATTGATCAGCAGCTTATCGACTGATCCTCAGGACAGGCCTTTGGGGTAGAGCGGAGGCAGATCGGCGCTGGTTTCCATCCGCCGGTGCCTCCGGGCCTGTTCAAGGGCCCGCGCCAGTGGTTGGCCGTCCCAGCTGTCGTTCTCGTGACCGGGCGCAAAAAGCCGCGCCTGAAGCCTTCTGAGCTCTGCTGCCAGCGTCTCGTCGTCGAAATGATTGACAACCTCAGACGCCGAGCGGAAGCCGTGGCCGGGCACGTGGAGATTGGCCCATTCCACGACCAGTTCCGGTGTTACCGCGGCGCCGTCCCTTGCGGCCGTGATCAGACGGTCGAACGCGGCATCTTCGTCCCGGTTGTCAGTTTGTGCTGGCGTGCTTTTCCGGTTTTGTCCTGACCACCACCATGCCACTAGCGTGCCTGCCCAGAGTATTCCCAGCAGCAGGGCGAGCCACTGCCACAGTCGGGTTCGGTCGGATGCCGGGCTAGCCGTGGATTCCGTGCTGCTGACATCCGGTTCCGGGCCAGCATTGCCCTGATCGTTTTGCGGGGATGGAGTCGCGGCAGCGGTAGACGGGTCTTTCACCGTCAGTGTTTTCTGTGGAATCGTGGCTACCCGCTCCTGATCGGCTTCCGTGTCCCACCAGACAATGCGTATGGCTGGCAGGGTCATCTGGCCGGGCTCCACGGGTACCAGGGCCACAGACTGGGTCAGTGAGGATGTGAGGCCAGCGGGTGTGGTCTCGGTCTGTCGCTCCGGCTCTTCGGGGTAACTTCTTAATCCGTTCGGTACCGCATCGGGCAGCGGTGGTAGTGCCTCCCCGGGAAGGCCCGCTGCCGTCAGCTTGATTTCGCGGGTCATGTTTTCACCGGTGGCCACCTCCAGCGATGGCGGAAGCCCGGACTCCTCAAGCGCCACGCCGGTTGCCGGCAGCCACGTTTCGCCACTGAATTGTGCAGGCACATCCTTCACCGGAACTTCAAACAGCTCCTCGCTGTCCCGCAGAAAACGAAGGTTGCCGGAAGCGTCCCTGGCCTGGCCCTCGAAACGGATCGCCGGCAGTTTCAGGGTACCCGCACGCTGAGGGAAGATCGCATACCGGCGTTCTACAACACGGTATCGGACTCCGTCACGATAGCGGGAGAATTCCTGTTGCCTGCCCAGGGATTCGATAATGACATGGGGATGGGTGGGCTCGGAGAGCTCTCCGCGAATCAGGTTACCCCGGAAGAAAAGCCGGACCGTCAGGATCAACTGCTCCTGGACATACACTTCATCTTTGTCGGCAGACAATTCGATAAAGCTGTCCCGACCGGGACTGGCCTGATCCGGTGGTGAGCCATCCACCACCTCTATGGTAACCGGCGCTGATACTGCCTCTTTAAAGGTGAGCGCCGGGATAGTCAGCTCGCCGGTGCTCTTCGGTGCAAGCTGGTAGGTCCAGGTAATCTCGCCCACCATCTGACTGTTCACGGTGCGGATGCTGTATTGCTGGTTCTGGGCCAGGATTTCAAAATCCGGCTCCACTTTCTCGATATCCGGTTTGGGCAGGCTGGACATGTCAAAGTCAAACAGGTTGCCCAGGTTGATATCGATCTCCATGCTACCCTTCACAGTCAATGTCAGCACCTCGCCTTCGTAGAGGCGAGTACGGTCGGGTTCGACCGTCAGCTGCTGTGACTGTGCCTGGGCCGGCAGCCAGATTGCCGTCAGAAGCATGGCTAAAAGAAATTGACAGACGGCGGGTGTAATCAGCCGTTTTACCATGGTGTATCGCCCTCATCGGATGGAGTCTGGCGTTGTTGATACTGCTGCAGGAATTTGCGCTGCAGCAAGCCGCCCGGGTTATCAGGTACCCGTCTGAGCCATTGTTCCTGGCTCTGGGTCAGCGGCGTTTCGGAAATAGGGGCGGGCGCCTGTGCCTGGCCTGCGGGAGATTCCCCCTCGCCGGATGCCTGCTCGGGATTGCCTTGCTCACCTGGCTCTTGCTGATTCTGCTCATCGCCCTGATTGTTTGCTGAATCCTCGTTGCCGGACGCGGTCTGGCTGTTCCGGGGATCCTGCTGATTGTTTCCCGAACCGCTGGAAGATTCGCTTTCACCGTTGCCTTCCTGGTTCTGGCGGCTCTGTTGCTGATTGCCCTGATTTTCCTCGCTGCTGGAGGAGTCAGACGAGCCCTGCTGGCCGCCTTCCTGATCCTGCTGCTGTTGATTCAGCAGCTCTTCGACAATCTTGCGATTGTGTCGGGCATCCTCCATGTCGGGTGCTTGCTCCAGGGCGGCATCGTAGGCGGCCAAAGCCTCCTGTAGTTTGCCGGCACGGGCCAGTGCGTTGCCACGATTGTAACTGGCACGTGGGCCCTGCGACCGGGCGAATGCCTGGGCGGCGCCCTCGAATTGCCCGGAACGATACAGTGCAGACCCACGCCATTCCGGGTCTTCCATCTGCCGGGCAGCCGCCTCAGGACTTTTCTCGATCAGTTCGGGAGCTCTCTGATCCTCCCGTTGCCAGAGCTCATCCCAGCTTATGGCAGCAGCGGGCTGTGGCCAGACCGGCAGGAGGATCAGTGCGAGGGCACTGAATGCTCCGCGGCGCCAGCCAAGCAGAACCAGGGGAAGGGCTAGCCAGAGCAGCCAGTAGCCGTCGTCCTGCCAGCGACTGACCGTCAGGCCCTCCTCTGATTCCTGCCAGTCGTCACTATCCTTCGGGCTCAGGTTCAGGGAGTGAATATCGGTATCGTCCAGGGTCAGCTCGTGGCTTCGGCCGCCGGTGCTGTCCGCGAGTTGCGATAGTGCTTGCGGAGTGGCCCGACTGATCACGATGTCGTCGTTTTCACGGATAAATCCCCGCCGGGCCAGGGGAATTGGGCCACCTTCCTCGGTGCCGACAACGAGAGTGTTGAGGGCGTAACCGATCCCGGAAAGCGTGTCCCGGATCGTCCCGGTATAGCGATCGCTGATGTTGTCAGTGATCAGCAGGATCCGGCCCTCGCCCGGGGCCCCCTGCTGCAACAACTCTTTTGCCCGGGCAACCGCCAGGTCGGCCCGGTTGCCTGTGGCCGGCATGATGACCGGGTCCAGCACATTGAGCATGCCCTCAATCGTGCGGCCATCATCGGTGAGCGGTGTGACCACGTGGGCGTCGCCGGAAAAGACAAGCAGACCGGTCAGGCTGCCTTCCCGCAGCGCAAGGATATCCCGGATTTTCCGTTTGGCCCGCGTCAGGCGATCAGGTTCAACGTCTGTGGCCAGCATGGACAGGGAAAGGTCCAGAGCAATCACAAGGCTGTCGCCCGGCTGTTTCAGCGGGGTGGGTGCCTCCCGCCAGGCGGGGCCGGCCAGAGCCAGGGACAGGATGACAAGGGCAGCGGTGGCCGGGGCAAGAGGCGACTTTGCCGTTTTCCCCGAGCTGCCGTTGTGACGAATCAGCGGCGACAGCAAGCGGGCCGGAATAAGCCGGGACCAGCCGCTGTCGCCCAGGCGCATTTGCCGGAACGCCAGGTACAGGATCGACAGCAGCAGAAGCAGCAAGAGCCAGAACGGCCGCAGAAAGTGAAAGTCAGCCCACATTCGCTTCATCCTCCTTCCTGTTGCGCCGGGAGTCAGCAAACAACTCATGCCCGTGGCGAACAAGGAACAGGGCCAGCCACAGCAGGACCGCCAGGCCGGCGGGCCAGACATAAAGCTCGGTCACAGGCCGATAGAACTTTCCCTCCAGCTCGATCGGTTCCAGTTGGTCGATGCTCTCATAAATCAGTTCCAGCTCCGGAAGGCTTCGCGCGCGGAAATACTCTCCGCCGGTTCGCTGGGCCATCCGGGTCAGCAGGTTTTCATCCAGGTCCCTGGACGGGTTCACCCTCCGTGAGCCCAGCAAGCCCCGCTGAACCATGGATTCGGCCCCAATGCCGATGGTGTAAAGCCGAATACTGGCAGCGGCGGCGATTTCGGTGGCCTTGTCCGGAGTGATTTCCCCGGCCGTGTTGGCGCCATCGGTCAGCAGGACTACAACGCGCTGGTCCTGGGGCCTGTCTCTCAGTCGCTTGGTCGCCAGACCCACCGCGTCGCCAATGGCAGTGGCGCGCCCGGCCATGCCAAGACCCGCCTCCCGCATCAGGGTCCTGACGGTTTCAAGATCGAAGGTCAGTGGGGCCTGAACATAGGGCTCAGTGCCGAACAGGATCAGACCGAGCCGGTCGCCCTGGCGGCGGGAAATGAAGTCATCAAGCACCCGCTTGACCGCCTGCAGGCGATTGATGCTCCGGCCCTGAAGGACCATATCCTGCTCGTCCATGCTGGGGGAGATGTCGACAACCAGCATCAGATCCCGGCCGGAAACCGGCATTTGCACCTGCTCGCCCACGTGTTGGGGGCGTGCCAGGGCAATCACCAGAAGCGTCCACATTAGGAATAGTAACAGCTGCTGCCACAGTGGAACGGCATTGCCGCGACGACTGACACCGGGCAAGTCCGACAGCCAGTGACCGACCGGCAGCACCGGCGCAGCCACCGACTGCCCCCCAGGCTTCCGCCATTTGACGATCAGCGGTAACAGTACGAGAAGCAGTAGCCAGGGCCAGGCAAGCGTCAGCATTTCTGACCTCCCAGCCACAACCGGGCGAACGCCAGTACCTCCGCGGGTTCCGCCGAAACCGTCGGCCGCCAGGCACTCTGCACCAGTGCCTCTGCAACCGGCCTGGAGGCAACCCGGTCCCTTGGGGCGGTAGACAGAAGGAAGTTCACCCAGGCATCACCAGTCAGCGCTTCCGGATGCTGGTCAGGGTAGCGCTCCCGGGCGGCTTGTTTGAGCAGGGTATTCAATTGCGCAAACCACGCGGGGTCGGAGCTGGCTGAACCTTCCAGTCTCGCCAGCTGGGCGCGGGCGGATCGCAGCCACCGGTTTCGTTTCCGTCGCTTCAGGATTAGCCAGATCAGCGCTGCAAGTGCCGCAATCACCAGGACGGCCAGCATCCACCAGCCAGGAGCGGGTGGCCAGAAACCACCAGTCTCGGGCAGGTGTATGTCCCGGAGCTGGCTGAGCGGATCCTGCGGGTTCATCCGATGCGCCCTCCCGGCCCAAGCAGTAGTTTCAGGGTCGCCGCCGGATCTTCCGCCGTGGACACCTCTGCCATGGTGACCCCGGAGGTTCGGAAACAGTCTTCCAACCGGTGTTCGTGGTTGGTGACTTTCTCATGCCAGGCGCGCTGGAACCGGGGGTTTCCGGCGTCGAACCACACGGGACCGTCCGGGCCGGCAACCGCGAAGCGTCCACTTTTTGGCAGCTCCTTTTCGAGTGGGTCGACGATTCTCAGGGCGCTGACTGAATTGTGGCGGGCCAGGGCCCCGAGCAGCGTGCCTGTTTCTGCAGAAATATCCAGAAAATCACTGATCACGAAAATCCGGCTGCCGGTGTGGGCGACCCGGCGGGCCTCGGTAAGTGCCATGTCCAGCCTGCACTGGGCGGGTTGCTCGTCCTGTGCCGGCGCTTGGTTGTCCCGTCGTTGCTGTTCGTCCAGCGTGTCCAGCAACCGCAGCACCGATTTTTTACGACGGGCAGGGCGAAGAACACTCAGGGTCTCATCATTGAATACGATGCCTCCCACCTGGTCTCCCGACCACAGCGCAAGCCAGGCCAGAATGGCAGCGATCTGGGCACAGCGGACCTGTTTAAAGGCGCCGGTGCTGGCAAAAAAAAGGCTGGGGCCGAGATCGCACAGGAGCAGCACGGGCCTTTCCCGCTCCTCCTCATAGAGCTTTGTGTGTGGCTCCTGGCGGCGGGCGGTGACCCGCCAGTCGATGCTGCGGATGTCATCTCCGGGCTGGTACAGCCGGACTTCCGCAAACGCCATGCCGCGGCCGCGCTGGGGCGAGCGTTGCAAACCAGCCTGGCGTGAGCGCACTGGACGGGCGGAGGGCAGTTTCAATGCCCGGGCGTCCGCCTGCAAGCGGATCAGGTCCGGTAGGCTGATGTGGGTAATGGCTTCGCTGTGGCCCATGCCTGACGGCTCCCGTGTATTACTTCCGTCGATGGCTTCAGGCGCTCACCGGAACACGTTCGATCAGCCGCTCGATGACGGTATCAGCGGTCATGCCTTCGGCCTCTGCCTCAAACGTCAGCAGGATGCGGTGTCGGAGCACGTCGAAGGCCATGGCACGTACATCATCCGGGGTGACGTAGTCGCGGCCGTCAAGCCAGGCCAGTGCCCGGGCACAACGATCCAGGGCAATGGTGCCGCGGGGGCTGGCGCCAAAGGCGGTCCAGCGGGCCAGTTCCGGGTCCAGGGCGGCCGGATCACGGGTGGCCAGCACCAGCGCCAGCAGGTATTGCTCAACAGGCTCTGCCATGTAGATGTTGGCGACGTCCGCCCGGGCTTCGAACACCTGATCTGCCGTCAGGCGCAGATCTGTCTTGGGCAGGCCATGCCGATAATCGTTCCTTGCCAGTTGCAGAATGGCCTTTTCAGCCTCCGCCGACGGGTAATGGATGACCACATGCATCAGGAACCGGTCCAGTTGGGCTTCGGGCAGCGGGTAGGTGCCTTCCTGTTCGATGGGGTTCTGGGTGGCCATGACCAGAAACAGCCGGTCCAACGGAAAGGTGCGCATGCCTACGCTGATCTGTCGCTCGCCCATGGCTTCCAGAAGCGCGGACTGGACCTTGGCGGGTGCCCGGTTGATTTCATCGGCAAGCACGAGGTTATGGAATATGGGACCGCGCTGGAATTCGAATTGCCCTGTTTCCGGGCGGTAAATCTCGCTGCCAGTGACGTCGGAAGGCAGCAGGTCCGGGGTAAACTGGATTCTGTGGAAATCACCGTCCAGGTGGTCGGCAAGGGCTTTGATGGCGGTGGTTTTGGCCAGACCCGGTGCGCCTTCGACCAGCAGATGGCCGTCGGCAAGCAGCGCGATCAGCAGACGATCCACCAGTTTTTCCTGTCCGATTATCCGTTTGGCTAACTGTTCCCGTAACTCACCGAACGTATGCTGTAGCGACATTGGAAATGACTGCTCTCTGTATCTGAAGATTTTCCGGAGAAACCCGTATCGTGCGTAGGTAGTTGCCGAAGTTTTGGCGTCTGGCCGGCAAAAATCAAGGGTTTGACTATGCTTATGTGACGATACGCCGATTACGTTTATTTCACACTAACTGAGGTCGACCATGAATGCGCTGACAGTGGCCAGCAAGGATCAATTCTTTGAACAGTTGGCTGACGCTTTCGCGAAGAAGATTTCAAAAACCGAAGCCAGGAAAATCAGCGAATTTGCCAAGCAGCATTATGCGCATATCCCACTTGAAGAACTGGTCAGTCGACGATTCGGCGACACCTATGGGGCAGTTCTTGCCGCATGGCAGTTTCTGCAGAAGCGGTCTGCCGAAGAAACGCCGGTTGCCGTATTCAATCCTGATCTGGAGAGTGATGGCTGGCAGTCGACGCACACCGTTGTTTTTATTCTGCACCCGAACATCCCGTTTCTGATCGATTCCCTTCGTATCGCCATTAACCAGCGGGAGATTGGTACCCACTCTATCCAGCACTCGATTTTGCAAGTGGAAAGACAGAGCGATGGGAAGCTGAAGAAACTGCACACCACCAAGAAGAAGGCCTCCGGTTCGGACTACGAAGCGTTCATTGTCCTCGAGATCGACAGACACAGTGATCCGGAAGATCTCCGGGACCTGGAGGACACGCTCCAGAATGTCCTCCATGAGGTTCGGATTGCCGTCAGCGACTTCCCGGTCGTTACCGAAAAGGTAAACGAGATCCTGGGCGAGCTGGACAGCACCACGGCGGGCATCAATGACGAACAGAAAGAGGAAGCCCGGGCATTTCTGGAATGGCTGGCCCGGGATCATTTTACCTTCCTTGGTTATGACGAGTACGACTTCGCCAAGGACAAAAGCGGAATGGTTGTTCGCCGGGTCGAGAACTCGGAACTGGGCATTCTCCGCGTCAATAACGAGCGCCCGGACCGGGTCCGCCTGAACGAACTGCCCCAGCGCACCCGCCATGAAATGACCCGAAGCGACGATATTTTTATCTTCGCCAAGTCGGCCCAGCGTTCGCGGGTCCACCGGCCTGCGTACCCGGACTACATTGCCGTCAAGAAATTCAACAACAAGGGCGAGGTGGTCGGTGAACGCCGTTTTCTCGGCCTTTACACCGCCCGGGTCTACAACGAGCGGCCCGACGAGATTCCCCTGCTGCGTCGCAAGTTCCAGAGTGTCATGAAGCGGTCCGGATTCCTTCGCGATGATTACGCCGGCAAGGAACTCGAGCAGATCCTCACGGTGTATCCCCGCGACGAGCTGTTCCAGATTGAACCGGAAGAACTTCTCAAGGTGGCGAAAAGCATTCTGTATATTCAGGAGCGCCGCCGGATCGAGCTGTTCATGCGGGAGGATGTGTACGGCCAGTTTGTTACCTGCCTGGCGTTCTTCCCACGGGACATCTACAACACCGAGTTGCGACTCAAGGTAGAGCAGGTGCTGGTAGACCGGCTGGAAGCCGAGGACGTGGAGTTCGTAACGCACTTTTCCGAGTCGGTACTGGCACGGGTCCAGTTCACCATCCGGGTCCCCCAGGTTGAAAACCGCCAACTGCCCACAGCCGAGATTCGCGAGAAGGTCATTGAGCTTGCGCAGTCCTGGCGCGACGGACTTTCCGAAGCCCTGAGCGAGGCTTATGGCGAAGAGCAGGGTAATGAGCTGTACCGGCTTTGGGCGGGTGGATTCCCGGCCAGTTATACCGACATGTTCTCGCCCAGGCGGGCGGCCATCGATCTGGACCACATTGCGGCATCGGCCAACAATCACGATCTGGCCATGAGCTTCTACCGGGCCCTGGAGGAGGACGAAAGCACGCTGCATTTCAAACTCTTCTATCCAGATGAGCCGCTGCCCCTGTCGGATGTGATGCCGATATTCGACAACCTGGGCTTCCGGGTAATTGGTGAGCACCCCTTCGAGGTGACCGACAGGCACAACAAAACCGTCTGGATCCACGATTTCACCCTCCAGGCCCACACCGGCAGTGTTGTCGACATCCATCGCATCCGGCCAATATTTGAGGAGCTGTTCCGTCGGGTCTGGCACGGCGAAGCGGAGAACGACGCCTTCAACAGGATGCTGCTTTCCTCCTATATGAGCTGGCGGGAAATTGCGCTGCTGAGGACCTATGCCCGCTACATGCGTCAGATCCGGTTCTCCAACAGTCAGACGTTTATTTCCAACACGCTGGTCAACCATGTTGAGTTGACCCGTCTGTTGCTGGAGTTTTTCGAGATCCGCTTCAACCCGGAGCGCTACCAGAGTCCCGGCAAGAGCCAGGCGGCCCAGCAGAAACTGGAAATCGAATTCAATGCCGGTCTCGAGAACGTTGAGAATCTCAGTGAGGACCGGGTGCTTCGGCTCTACCTGGAGCTGATGCAGGCCACCCTGCGCACCAACTACTACCAGTTGGACGAGGCAGGTGGCCCCAAACCCTACATCAGTGTGAAGTTCGATCCGTCCCGCATTCCGGACATGCCTCTGCCCATGCCGATGTTCGAGATCTTCGTGTATTCGCCGCGTGTTGAGGGTGTGCACCTGCGGGGTGGCAAGGTCGCCCGGGGCGGCCTGCGCTGGTCAGACCGGTTCGAGGACTACCGCACCGAGATTCTGGGCCTGGTCAAAGCCCAGCAGGTCAAGAATGCCGTCATCGTGCCGGTTGGTGCCAAGGGAGGTTTTGTGGCCAAGCGCCTGCCGGACCCGTCAGACCGGGAAGCGTTCCAGGCTGAGGGCATCGAGGCCTACAAAACGTTCATTCGGGGGTTGCTCGATATTACCGACAACCTGGTGGATTCGGGAATCGTGGCCCCTGAACGGGTTATTCGCCACGACGAAGATGACCATTATCTGGTTGTGGCCGCTGACAAAGGCACCGCCACCTTCTCGGATATTGCCAACGGACTGGCCGCGGAATACGGCTTCTGGATGGGCGATGCCTTCGCCTCCGGTGGCAGCAATGGTTACGATCACAAGAAAATGGGCATTACCGCCCGGGGCGCGTGGGTATCGGTAGAGCGCCACTTCCGGGAGATGGGCATCAACCCTGCGCTCGATGAATTTACCGCCATCGGCATTGGTGATATGGGCGGCGACGTGTTCGGCAACGGCATGCTGTGCTCGGAGAAGACCAAGCTGGTTGCGGCCTTCAACCACGTGCATATTTTCATTGATCCCTCGCCGGATCCGGAGAAAAGTTTCAAGGAGCGCAAGCGCCTGTTCGGGCTTCCGCGATCGGCCTGGACCGATTACGACAGCAAGCTGATATCGAAGGGCGGCGGGGTATTCAGCCGGAATTCGAAATCGATCCCCGTCAGTCCGGAAATGAAGAAACTGCTGGGTATCAAATCGGATCGGGTGCCACCAAACATGCTGATCTCGCACATCCTCAAGGCCCAGGTCGACCTGCTCTGGGTGGGTGGTATCGGCACCTATGTGAAAGGCGCCAGTGAGTCTCACGGCGATGTGGGTGACAAGGCCAACGACGGGCTGCGGATCAATGGTTCGGAGCTGCGCTGCAAGGTGGTCGGCGAGGGCGGCAACCTGGGCCTGACACAGCTTGGCCGGATTGAATTTGCCCTGCGGGGCGGGCGTCTGAACACCGACTTCATCGATAATTCCGGGGGTGTGGATTGTTCTGACCATGAGGTCAACATGAAGATCCTGCTCAACCGGGCCGTGGCCATGGGCGATCTCACCAACAAGCAGCGCAACGTCATGCTTGAGGAGATGACCGACGATGTCGCAGAGCTGGTGCTGAAGAACAACTACCGGCAGACCCAGGCGATCAGTATTGCCAGTGAGGATGCCGCGACGCGGCTGGAGGAATATCGCCGGCTGATGAACACCTTTGAGGGTGAGGGCAAACTGAACCGCACCCTGGAATTCCTGCCGGATGATGAAACCCTGTCCGAGCGCAAGCTCGACAAGAAGGGTCTGACCCGGCCGGAACTGTCGGTTCTGATTTCCTACGTGAAAGGCGATCTGAAGCAGACCCTGATCGACAGCACTCTGCCTGACGATCCGCTGCTGGCTGGCGAGATGTACAAGGTGTTCCCGAGGGATCTGACCCAGAAATTCTCGAAGGAGCTGGGAGAGCATCAACTGCGCCGTGAAATCATCGCGACCCAGATTGCCAACGACATGGTCAACCACATGGGGATTACCTTTGTGGAGCGTCTGAATCAGTCTACCGGCGCCGATGCGGCTTCCATTGCCCTGGCCTGGATCATCGCCCGGGATGTGTTCCGCATTGATAACTGGTGGGACAGGATTGAGGCCCTGGATTTTCATGTGCCGGCCCAGCTGCAGATGGAACTGATGCAGGACCTGATGCGTCTGATGCGTCGTTCGGTGCGGTGGCTGCTGCGCAACCGTCGAGCGGAGCTCAGCATCCAGCACCATATGGAGCGTTTTGCCGACAGCGTCTGGGCGATTACTGCGGGGCTGCCTGAATACCTGGGTGATCAGGCCAGGACCAACTGGGAGAAACGGCATCAGGCTCTCGTGGATGCCGGTCTGCCTTCGGAGCTGGCATCCGTGGTCTCGGGCACAGGGCACCTGTATTCGTCCCTGGGCATTATTGAGGCCCACGAAGCCTCTGGCATGCCGCTGAAAACCGTTGCCAACCTCTATTATGAGCTGGGTGATCGTCTGGACCTGAACTGGTTTGCCAACGCCATTGCTGCGCTCAAACCGGCTTCCCACTGGCAGGCACTGGCCAGGGAGAGTTTCCGTGAGGACCTCGACTGGCAGCAGCGCGCGCTGACCACCGGTGTTCTGAAGCTCGCGGAAAAGCCGGAGGACGTCCCTGCCTCTGTTGAGAACTGGCTCTCGCGTCATCAGCAGATGATTGAGCGCTGGAAGTCCATGCTGTCCGAACTCAAGGGTGTGCGAGAGCCGGAATACGCCATGTTCTCGGTGGCATTGCGAGAATTGCTGGATCTGGCCCAGAGCACAATGCATCAGCCGCACGCTGAGGCAGAGGTTGAGACCAACTGAGTATTGCGTTGAAACCCGCATTCCCGTTCAATCGCTGATCGGGAACCATCAAATGGAGTGGGATAATGGGTCAGCTTGACCATCTTCTTGAAAAAAACCGGGCCTGGGCGGATGGCATCAAGGCCCAGGATCCCCAGTTTTTTCACCGCCTGTCGAACCAGCAGGCACCGGAATACCTGTGGATAGGCTGTGCGGACAGTCGCGTGCCGGCCAACCAGATCGTCGACCTTCTGCCGGGGGAACTGTTTGTACACCGAAATGTGGCCAACGTGGTTGTCCATACGGATTTTAACTGTCTGTCGGTGCTGCAATTCGCTATCGAAGTGTTGAAGGTGAAGCACATTCTGGTGGTTGGGCACTACGGTTGTGGCGGTGTAAGAGCGGCCTTGCTCAATGAAGGGTTCGGGCTGATCAGCAACTGGCTTCGTCATGTTCAGGATGTCCGTGACCGTCATCAGCAGGTGCTGGATGATCTGCCTAACGTGCAGGACCGGGTGGATCGGCTTTGCGAGCTCAACGTCGTTGAGCAGGTAGGGCATGTGTGCCAGAACAACATTGTTCAGGAAGCCTGGAGGCGGGGCCAGCCACTAACGGTCCATGGTTTTGTTTATGACGTTGCCGACGGGATTCTCCGGGATATGGGACTATCGGTCGCCAGCGAGGAGGATCGTGAACGGGTCCGGCAGAACAGTATCGACGAATTGGTGCAAAGGCCGGTAAGGTCGGGGCGTCAGAAAGTCGTCCAATAAAGAATGTAAAATTGCGTCAAAAATTCGTGATGAGCGTCACTTCCTGACCCTCGGCGTCATCACAGTTGGTCACCTCCCGCTTTGCTAAAGTGGATCCTGCAGTAAGCGAGGAGGTAGACCATGAAAGAACTGATGCAAAAAGCCCTGACAGTACTGAGCCAGCGTAAAGACATCTCGGCCGGCGCGGAGCAACAGGGTCGGGGGCGGAAACCTTCTGATGCCAGCCAGTCCGAAGACTGGGGTATGTCCCCTGAAGATGCCTTGCGGGTTGGCACCGTTGCCCGTTACAAGTGACCGAGTTTGCCGTGGTAGTTACCCTCTGAAAGCCCTCCAGCCTCTGCCTTGCAGGGGAGACGCGAGGGCTCATTCCGGTTAGAGTATCCCGCTTGCGAACCAACCACGCGGGACCAGCTAATCAATGTCATTGCCCAATTCCCATGAAGCCTTATTGCGAAACCGCCAACTGTTGCAGGGGCGGGTCGCCCTGTTAGGCGTAGCCGCCACCGGGCTGCTGGCCGACCTGCCTGCCGGTGGCATGGCCATGAGCGAGCATGCCGGTGTCTGTGCCTCGCTCGCCGGGCAAGCGGGCTGGCAGATCTGTTTCGGCTACGATGATCCGGCACTGGCAGCCGGCGCTTTCGACACCCTGGTTGTATTTCTGCCCAAGGCCCGGGCCGAACTTGATCTACGTCTTGCCCTGGCGCGCTGGCTGGCGACGGCGGGCGCGCGGCTGGTGCTTGTAGGTGAAAAAAAAGAAGGGATTGCCGGCGCCGTCAAACAGCTCAAGGCTGTGGCCCCTGGGGCTACTAAGGTCGATAGCGCAAGACACTGCCAGGTCTGGTGTGCTGATCAGATCGAACCACTGCCTGAATTCTCGCTTGAGCAATGGATGAGCTGGACCGGCATTGAGTGCAAAGCAGTGCATCTGGAAGTCGCGGGACTGCCGGGCATTTTCAGCCTCGGCGAGCTGGACGAGGGTACTCGCATGCTGCTGGAGACGCTGGAGGAAAATCCATTGCGGTCTGGCCCTATGCTGGATTTTGCCTGTGGCGCCGGAGTCCTTGGCGCCTGGTTGCACCGCTGGCACGAGCAGCAGAACCAACCTCGGGTCACAGTCGACGGAATCGACGTTCAGTCCCAGGCAGTCATCTGTGCCCGGGCTACCTATGAGCGCAATGGCGTTTCCGGACGCATCCTGGCCTCGGATGGTCTCTCCGCAGTTGAGGGCACCTGGCCCGTTATTCTGAGTAATCCCCCCTTTCATACCGGTGTCAGAACGGACATGTCGATGACCGAGCGCTTTCTCCGGGAAGTTGGGCGACATCTGGCGCCGGGTGGTGAGGTGCGTCTGGTCGCGAACAGCTTTCTGCCCTATGAGCCATTGATGAAGCGCTGCATCGGCCCGGTTGAGCGCCTGAGAGAAGACCGCAGGTTTTCGGTTTATCGCGCTTTTCGGCGTTCCTGAACGAAAAAAGCCCCTGGGGTGAGGGGCAAAAGGTTTGCGTCCAGAACAACGGAGCCAACCGGAAAAGGGATGTTCAGCGTGAACACCTCCAACGTTAGGATTAATTTCTAGAATAAACAGCCTAGAATGGCGCTTTTGTGACAAAAAGCCTCCAGGATGCCTGAAATGACAACTGCAGAACTCGTTTTTTCCGAAGGCAGGCTGATTCTGGGCCGCCCGGGGACCGATGATCCGACGCTGAGAGCGTGGGATGCTGCTGACGAGCTTTTGCTGGAACAGGCTCTTGACGTTGCGGCGGGTATAGAAGAGCCCCGGGTCCTGGTGGTGGACGATCAGTTCGGGGCCCTTGCGTTGGGGCTTTCGCGACTGTCGCCCATCGTTGTTGCCGATAGTGCTGTGCTGCCCGCCGCACTGGCAAGCAACGCTGCATTGAATTCCGCGTTTTCTTCAGCAGAGCAGGTGCATAGCTGGATCGATCCGCCTGCGGGCCCATTCGATCTGGTGGTGTTGCGGATGCCGCGCCAGGGCGACTATCTGGCCTGGTTGCTGCGCTGGCTCAATGGCGTGATAACTGATTCCAGTGTGTTGCTGGCAGGCGGGATGATCAAGCATTTGCCGGCCAAAAGTGTCGAGGTATTTGGCGAAGCGGTGCAGACGGAACAGGTGCTTCCCGCACGAAAAAAGGCTCGGGTTATTCGATGTCGGAAAGGTACTGAGAGTCTGGCGGGCTGGCCGGGATTCTGGAAGGGGTATGCACTATCCGGCAGGAACGGTGAGCTGGCAGTCCAGGCATTGCCCGCGGTGTTCGCGAGGGAAAAGCTGGATATCGGTAGCCGCTTGCTCCTTCCTCACGTGGCGAGAGAGGTATCCTCCTTGCAGGCTGGGAGCTCTGTGATGGATCTGGCCTGTGGCAACGGCGTGCTGGGCTTGACGGCGCTCGCGGAAAGAGGGGATGTGCAGTTGGATTTCAGTGACGTTTCAAGCCACGCTGTGCTTAGTGCCCGACGTAATGTCGAACAGGCTTTCCCGGAGGCCAGCGCGTTCTTTTCGCACTGCGATGGCATTGATGTCGGTGCGGGCGCTTTCGAGCTGATCCTTCTGAATCCACCGTTCCACGAGGGCGGCGTGGTCGGTGATCATATTGCCCTGCGGTTGTTTGAGCAGGCCTCGAAGCACCTGAAGCCAGGAGGGCACTTGCTCATGGTTGGTAATCGCCACCTGGGTTATCACCGAAGCCTGCGGCGGTATTTTTCGCGGGTAGAACAGCTGGATGCCAGCCCCAAATTCGTGGTGTTCCGGGCCGGCAACCGCTGAAATGCCATATGAGTCAGAGCGTCGGGGCCGGGCGGTCGTATCCCAGTCGGGCCAGGGTGTCCACGATGGTCTGGGTCTGGCTGTCTATTTCGATGTTAACCCGTTGACCCTCTTCACAGGTGCCGAAGGTTGTGGCCCTCAGAGTTTCCGGAATCAGGTGGATGTTGAACCGGTTGCCCCGCACTTCACCGATGGTCAGGCTGGCGCCATTGATGGCAATGTAGCCTTTGGGAAAGATGTAGCGTGTCCACTCGTCGGGAACTTCGAACCACAGGGTGACGTTGTTTTCCGGTCTCAGGATTTCGACAATCCGGGCGGTTGTATGAATATGTCCTGACAGCAGGTGACCGCCAATCTCATCGCCGATACGGGCGGCCCGTTCGAAATTCACCTCGTCTCCGGTTTTCAGATCCCCCAGGGTAGTCAGTCTCAGGGTTTCCTGCATGGCATCGAAGTAAAGCACGCTGTCTTCCTGGCGTGTCACGGTCAGGCAGGTGCCGTTGATTGCGACCGATGCGCCAATCGACACGCCGCTAGCCTTGTCTGCGGGCAGCCGGATAGCAAACGTGCTCAGTCCGGGCTCGGCCTTGACGTCGTCGATGGTTGCAATGCCCTGGACAATGCCTGTGAACATAATCCTGACCTCGTAAAGTGTGGTGTTCGGATGCCTTTCTGGCAGGTGCGCCAAGGATAGCGACCGGACTGGCGAATGCCAAGATCGGGGCAGGGAATTCAAGTATCCGATGTGACGGTCGATACCTGTTTAAACCCTTTAATCCGGACAATCTGCCATGGCTGAAAATCAGAGTAAGGCTGCCACCGAGGCGAATGAGCCGGTGCAGGCGCCGGTGTTGAGGCCGGGGCGGGCGGCCGATCCTGTGCCGGCCCCCAGATCGGCGGATGCCCAGCCTTCGGCTCCAGTATCCGACAGTCAGGCTGACAAAGGTGCACCGTCCGAGCAGGGCCCGGACACCGGTTCAGAGCCCGATAACGCGTCAGCTGGTCAGGAATCCCGGGAGGCAGGTAGCAGCGGGGCCGAGAGAGTGATGGCAGAATCCCGGCAACGCAAGCTCCGGCTGATGCTGCGGCAATGTGATCGGGTTCTGCTGATGGATTTTGATCTTCTGGCCATGAACGGTTGGCCGGATAACTTTACGTTGGCTGAGGCCCGTCGCGGGCGGGATCTGTGGTTGTTCAGCGCCCTGATTGCCGCAGCCATTTTTCTGAGTGGGCTGACCGGGTTTGTCCCTGCCTGGATTGCAGGCGGCGGCTTCGGCGCCTTCGTGATCATTCTGTTGCTGGGAATACCGGCGGTACGCAGAATCTATACCACCAAACCTTCCTATCTTGACCTGATCATGACCCGCCAGAGGATGATCCGTGAAGCGCGGCAGCACGTTGCCCACCTTGAAGGCTCGGACGGCCTGATCTGGCAATGCGCCCGGATGGCAGATTTTAATCCTGCGCTGAAGAATACCCGGTTCAGTCATCTCCTGAAGTTGTCCGAGAGCCGGGTTCTGTCCCGACAGTTGACGCGCAGGGAGCATGTGCGTCTGTACCTGATCTACCTGCTGGAAGCAGAGAAGGCGTACAGCCGCGTCCAGAAGGCCTTTTTCGAGGGTAACCAGGAAGCAATTGACCGGGGTTGGGAGGAAGTGGCCGCAGAGCCTGAGCCCAGAACTTGACACGGATGCGCTTCAAACGTATGTTTCAAACAGACGTTTGCTAGAGGCATTGATAACAAAATGGCGCAGTCTGATACCGTTGACCGGATTCTCGATGCAGCCGAAGAGCTGTTCGCCGACCGGGGTTTTTCGGAAACCTCGCTCCGAATGATTACCAGTAAGGCTAAAGTAAATCTGGCCGCTGTCAATTACCACTTTGGTTCAAAGAACGCCCTGATTCACGCCGTTTTCGCACGCTTTCTGACGCCGTTTTCTGCAACCCTGGAGAACGCCTTTGATGAGCTTGAGGAACGCTGTGACGGCAAACCGCCAACGCTGAATCAGACGCTCTGGGCGCTTACCGAAAGTGCGGTGCGCATGCCTCAACGCAACGAGAAGGGCATCTCGATCTTCATGCGCTTGCTTGGGCTTGCCTACACCCAGTCCCAGGGGCATTTGCGCAAGTTCCTGGAACAGGAATACAGCGAGCCCTTCAGCCGTTTCATGCGGTTGCTCAAGGAAGCGACTCCCCAGCTGTCGTCGGTGGATAGATACTGGCGCATCCAGTTCATGTTGGGAGCAACAGCCTTCACCATGTCCAGCAGCGATGCATTGAGAGACATCCTTCAGAACAAGTTGGGTGTGGAAACCACAGTTCAGGAAATTGCCGCGCGATTGGTCCCCTTCCTGGCCGCCGGCATGCAGGCGGAAGACGCCATGCTGGTTCCACCGGTTGGCAGCAAGGTCTCGGTTGCCTGAGTTCCACTCTCTCGGTTAGGCTTCTTCCTTTACCCCAAGGGAGCCTGGCCGGTTTTGACGCATCCTGCATCAGTCCGCATTGAAATAGATCTGAGCCTCCAGCGCCTGCGGCTTGAAACCGCAGGCGGAGAGCTTGTTGCTTCCTATCCGGTTTCCACCGCGTTGAACGGGCCGGGAGAGAGCGATGGCAGTGGCTGTACGCCCCGGGGAGAGCACTATGTCCGGGCCTGTATCGGGGCAGGACTTCCCGTTGGAACCGTATTCCGGGCACGGCGCCCCACCGGAGAAATCTACAGCTCCGAACTTGCCCGTCAGCACCCTGACCGCGACTGGATCCTGAGCCGGATTCTCTGGTTGTGCGGCCGCCAGTGGGGCGAAAACCGGGGGCCGGGTGTCGATACTTTCCGTCGCTTCATATACATTCACGGCACGCCGGACAGTGAGCCGATGGGAGTGCCGCTGTCCCACGGCTGTGTGCGGATGCGCAATGAAGACATTATTGATCTGTTTGATCGCGTCGCGCCGGGAACGGCCGTTTCCATTCGATAAACCTTTCGAGACCAGAGGGATCCGATGATCGGAGATGTTATGGCCATGGTGAATGGCTGGATCGAGAATTTCGGGCTGCTGTCTGAAGCCTGGCGCGTCGGAATTGTCGTGTTTGCGCTGGTTTTCGGGACAGCCACGGTGGCGTATATCGCCAGCCATATCATCGCTGCCCTGGAGCGTAAATTCAGTCAGACCAAGAACCTGTTTGACGACGCGTTATTGCACGCGGCCCGCAAACCGGTTGTAGCGTTTGTCTGGCTGCAAGGGGTCTACTGGGCTGCGGAAGTGGCTCATAAATACTCGGAAGCAGAGATATTCAAGGCGAACGAGTCCGTCCTTCAGATCGGTTTCATCTTTGTTCTGGTGTGGGCCGTTCTTAGGCTGATCAAGGAAGCTGAGGGGATACTGGTATCGCCTCTGAAAATGAAGCAGCCCATGGACTACACCACCGTCAACGCGGTGAGCAAATTGTCCCGGGCGGTGGTCATCATTACTGCAGTGCTTATTGCGATGCAGTCCATGGGCTACAGCATTTCCGGTGTCCTGGCGTTCGGCGGCGTGGGCGGTATTGCCGTTGGCTTTGCTGCCAAGGACCTGCTGGCCAACTTTTTCGGCGGCTTTATTATCCATCTGGACCGGCCGTTCAAGGTAGGGGACTGGGTACGTTCACCGGATCGCAATATCGAGGGTACGGTGGAGCACATCGGCTGGCGCCTCACCACCATCCGAACCTTCGATAAACGGCCGCTTTATGTGCCCAATGCCGCGTTCACCACCATCGCGGTGGAGAACCCATCGCGCATGACCAATCGCCGGATCTACGAAACCATCGGCATTCGGTATGCCGATGTCGGGCAGATGGCGTCCATCGTTGATGACATCAAGGCCATGCTTCAAGAGCATGAAGAGATTGACAGCGATGAGACCCTGATCGTGAACTTCCTCGCGTTCAATGCCTCCTCGCTGGATATCATGGTGTACACCTTTACCAAGACAACCCAGTGGGTCCGGTTCCACGAGGTGAAGCAGGATGTGCTGCTGAAAATCAGTGACATCATTGAGGGTTACGGTGCCGAGGTGGCTTTCCCGACCCGCACATTGCATCTTCCGGAGGGCGTGAGGCTGTCCGGATCACAGTCCGAGGGTTCCTCAGACAAGGGCGCGGCGGATTCATCCGGCAAGAGCTCCGGCAAGTCGCAGAATCGCCAGACCACTGGAGATGTAGAAGATTCAGGAGAGGCAGAATGACGTCACCGGAGAAAATGCACCCTGTTGGCATTATTGGCGGCACCGGCCTGACCACCCTTTCGGGCCTGGAAATCACCGGTGAAAAGCAGGTTGGCACGCCATGGGGCAGTCCATCGGCGCCGCTGGTGGAAGGGCGGCTTGGCGATCAGCCCGCTATCTTCCTGTCGCGACATGGTAATCCGCACCGTATTCCACCCCATCAGGTGAACTATCGGGCGAATCTGAAGGCCCTTTACGATGCCGGTGTCCGGACGGTAGTGGGTGTCAACGCCGTCGGTGGTATCCACCCGGATATGGGGCCTGCCCACGTCGTTATTCCCGATCAGATTATTGATTACACCTGGGGGCGTGCCAGCACCTTTTTCGAGGGTGACCTGGAGTCGGTGACCCATATAGATTTCACCTGGCCCTATGACGAGAGTGCCCGTCAGATCCTGATTGATGCTGCAGGCGCAGAGGGCGTGCCGTTTTCCGGTTTCGGGGTGTATGGCGTAACCCAGGGGCCAAGGTTGGAAACTTCAGCCGAGATCATCCGGATGGAACGGGACGGATGCGACCTGGTGGGCATGACCGGCATGCCGGAGGCCGCGCTGGCAGCGGAACTGGGGATGCGTTATGTCTGTCTGGGGCTGGTGGTCAATTGGGCGGCTGGCAAATCCGATCACATCATCACGATGGAAGAGATCGAGGCGGCCATCGAGCAGGGAATGTCCGGTGTTAAACGGATTCTCGCAGTGTCGATGGCCGGCCTTGGAGTGCTTACTCCGTTGCCTCAATCTTCTTGAAGAACACCAGTACGCCGATCGTGGGGGAGTCCAGGAAGTGGATTTCCTCACTGCGCATACGCCGGGTTTCCCGGATCCAGGTCAATAACTCCAGCGGGGCGGGCTCAGCCATTGCAGCAAGTGGCTGAGCGGCAGATTCGTCGAGTGTCGTTGAAGAGGGTGCGGTGTCTTCAGCGCCGGTCGCCCCTGCAGGCGGGGGCGTCTCCTGTGACAACTCGGTCGTCTCGTCTTCAGGCAGGGCTTGAGCATCTTCCGCCAGCTGCCAGTGGTTGAGGTGAACGTTCACGTGCAGGTAGCGTTGCCGGTCGATGGTAATGTGGCCTTCAACCTCCCTGGTACGGGCGTTGTCAATCCAATCACCAATTTCCACCTGCAGGGGCGTGCCCTCGTAATCCGGCGGGAACGCCTCATACCAACCGGCAGCCAGGAGCACACGGTACCGTCCACTGCGCTCAAGTCGCGCCGCCGCGCTGGCAAGGTGAAGGTCTTCCCGGGGCGCCAGTTCCAGGGTGGTTTCCGTGGTGCCATCCTCCAGCGCAGACCAGAGAACCTCCTCCGTTTCTATCGGCTCCTCTACCGTGCGGCCAGACATACGCTCATTCACGGCCTCGGGCTCTATAATCCGCTCAAGAATCACGAACTCGGCCCGGTAGTAATCGTCGGGAATGGGGGTGCCGGGCTCCAGGGGCAGTGTTGCCCGGTCTGGCTGTTGGGCAGCCCCTGTGGCCGCGAAGCTCAGCAGGAGGGCGGCCAGAAAGGCCCGGGTCGGGTATCGGCACCAGCGAATTCCGTCAGTCTGCAAGGGTCGTACTCCACATGTTGGTCGGCCGTTCATGAGCCGGATGCGTGACTTTTCGCAGGCTCCAGCTCGCCAAGCATCCGGGAAATGCCGTCGAGTTTACCACCGGTTGTGGCATCCTTCAGCCGAAAACGGAAGCTGTTGGCACCTTCGAGCCGGTATTGGTCCGGTGCAGATTGCACTTTTTTAACCAGAACCAGAGGGTCCACCGGCGTCGAGCTGCCAAACTCGAGGCGCGCCCATTCCTTGCCAGCGTCAACTTTCACGATACCCAGGCCTTCTGCCCGGAGCCGAAGCTCGGTCTGGCGGATTAGATTCTTGGCCGGATCCGGTAACAATCCGAACCGGTCAATCATTTCAACCTGAAGTTCTTTTAATGCATCCGGGCTGTCGACGCTGGCGATTCGCTTGTAGAGCATCAGGCGGTTATGAACATCCGGCAGGTAATCTTCTGGAATCAATGCCGGAATTCTAAGGTTCATCTCGGTGCCGTGGCTCAGGGGCAGGTCGGCGTTGGGTGTCCGGCCCTCCCGGATAGCCTTGACGGCCTCGTCCAGCAGCTGCATGTAGAGGGTAAAGCCGATGCTTTCGATCTGCCCGCTCTGTTCCTCGCCCAGCAGCTCACCGGCGCCGCGGATTTCCAGGTCATGGGTGGCCAGCATAAAGCCAGCGCCGAGGTCCTGCGCCTCCGAGATGGCGTCCAGCCGTTTTTTGGCGTCGGTCGTAATCGATTTCGGCGGTGGCGTCAGCAGATACGCATAGGCCTGGTGGTGTGACCGGCCAACGCGACCCCGAAGCTGGTGCAGCTGGGCCAGGCCGAACTTGTCTGCCCGTTCGATAATAATGGTGTTGGCGCTGGGAACGTCGATGCCGGTCTCAATGATGGTTGTGCACACCAGCACGTTGAAGCGCTTGTGGTAGAAGTCCGACATGATCTTCTCGAGATCCCGCTCCCGCATCTGGCCGTGGGCGACGCCCACGCGGGCTTCGGGAATCAGTGCCCGCAGATCCTCGGCGGTTTTCTCGATTGTTGCCACATCATTGTGCAGGAAGTACACCTGACCGCCGCGGAGAATTTCCCGCAAGATGGCTTCCTTGACCATGGCATTGTCTTTCTGGCGCACGAAGGTTTTCACCGAGAGTCGCCGGGCCGGAGGTGTTGCGATAATCGAGAGATCTCTCAGATGCCCCATGGCCATGTTCAGGGTCCGCGGGATCGGAGTCGCGGTGAGGTTGAGCATGTCCACTTCGGCCCGCAGCGCTTTCAATCTTTCCTTTTGCTGGACGCCAAACCGGTGTTCTTCATCAATGATGACCAGGCCGAGATTCTTGAATTTGATGTCACCCTGAAGCAGTTTGTGGGTGCCGATCACGATGTCGGCCTTGCCATTCTCCACCGCCTCGAGGGCTTTGCTGGTCTGGCCGGCGGTACGGAATCGGCTGAGCAGTTCGACCTGCACGGGGGTGTCTGAGAAGCGGTCCCGGAAGGACTCGTAGTGCTGTTGGGCGAGCAGGGTGGTGGGCACAAGAACCGCCACCTGTTTGCCGGACCATGTGGCCAGGAAGGCGGCGCGCATGGCGACCTCAGTTTTCCCGAAGCCGACATCACCACAGACCAGGCGGTCCATCGGTCGCTCACTGGTCATGTCCTCGAATACCGACTGAATGGCCACCTGCTGGTCGGGCGTCTCCTCGAAGGGGAAGCCGGCCGCAAACGCTCGGTACGCCTCCTTCGGATCCTCGAAGCTGAAACCCTTGCGCGCCTCCCGGCGGGCGTAGACGTCCAGAAGCTCTGCGGCGGTATCGCGGATTTTCTCAAGGGCTTTCTGTTTCGCTGTGCTCCAGCGATCCGTGCCCAGCTTATGCAGTGGCGCGTGCTCGGTGTCATTGCCGGCATAACGGGAAATCAGATGCAGGCTGGACACCGGCACATAGAGTTTGGAGCCACCGGCGTACTCCAGCATCAGAAACTCGCTGGCCTCGCCCTCAACGGTTATGGTTTCGAGGCCCAGATAGCGGCCCACCCCATGGTCGATGTGAACCACCGGTGCACCGATCCGCAATTCCGACAGGTCCCGAAAACCTGCATCGTCGGTTTCTGTGGGCTTCTCCCGGCGACGTCGCTGCAATACCCGCTCGCCAAATAAAGCCGTTTCTGTAATAAGGGCGATGGAATGCTCGGGTAGTACCAGGCCTTGCTCCATCGGGGCAATGGTAATGGCCAGCGGGGTTTCGTGATCGTCCAGAAAAGCCTGCCAGCCGGCCAGGGTTTTCAGCTCAAGGCCCTGTTCGCCAAGATTCTCCAGCAGGGCTTCCCGCCGGCCGGATGACTCTGCGCAGATCAGTACGTGGCCGTCAAAGTCACCGAGAAACCGCTTGAGACGGCCGGCAGGATCAGCGGCACGACCATCCATGGCGATATCCGGCAGGGTTCTTGTCGGGCAATTGACCGATCCTGTGGCCTCCTGGGAATCGGAGGAGATGGTTACCCTGGGAAAGGCTTTCAGGTGTCTGAACAGCTCCTCCTGCTGCAGAAACAGCCGGGTGGGTGGCAGTATCGGCCGCAGTCGATCGTGGCGACGGTCTTCGTAACGGTTACGGGTTTCGCTGTCAAAATGGCTGACCGCGTCGTTCAGCCCGTCGGCGGTAAAGACATGGGTCGCCCCAGGCAGATAATCGAACAGGGTTGCCGTCTCGTCGAAGAACAGGGGCAGGTAGTACTCGATCCCCGGTGGCGTGATGCCCTGGGTCACGTCCTGGTATATGGGCGTGTCCTTGTCAGCGTCCGGGAACTGCTCGAACCAGCGGCTACGGAAGCCCGACCGTGCCTCCTTGTGCCACGGAAATTCGAAAGCAGGCAGCAGTTCGATCCGATCTATCCGGTCAATCGAACGCTGGGTTTCGGGATCGAAGGTCCGGAGAGTTTCGATTTCATCATCGAACAGGTCAATCCGGTAGGGGAGGCTGGCTCCCATGGGAAAAATGTCCAGTATCGCGCCGCGAACAGCGTATTCACCGTGCTCGTAGACGTTCTCGGCGTGCCGGTAGCCTGCCGCCTCCAGCTGCATGCGCCAGTTTTCTATATCCAGGGACTGCCCGACTTCCAGAAGCAGAGTATTGCCCTGGAGGTAGTTAACCGGCGGCAACCTGTGCATCAGGGTTCTTGCAGGAACCACCAGAACCCCATGGCTGGTCGAGGGCAAGCGGTGCAGCGTCCGGATTCGCCGGGAGATGATGTCCTGATGGGGAGAGAACAGATCGTAGGGCAGGGTTTCCCAGTCCGGCAGGGAGAGCAGCTCCAATCCGTCTTCGCTGATGGCGGGGCCATCCTCTTCAGGAGGCAGCCCGAGAAAGAACCGCATCGCCTGTTCAAGCCGGATGGCATCGGCGGTGCTCCGGGTTATCACCAGAGTCAGGCCTTTGTGGGCGCGGGCGCTTTCACAGATGGCCAGCGCATCACTGCTGCCATGCAATTGGCCCCATGTCCTGTGATCAGCCGCTCGGGAAGGGAATTCCGGGGCAATCATGGATCGGAGTGACGGGCGTGTGCTGGCACCTTGGCTCATGGGCGGTCTGATTCTCCTGGTTTGGGTGTCCGGGCGGCGGTGTGGCGCGTATTCTAACGCTCGCGACTGGCACTGTCATGGCGCTGAAGCCGTGGCTGACACTTACTTAATCGACGGGCGGGTTCTATACGAAGGTCATGGTCTGGCGTATTTGCGGTCAGCCGGATTAAGTTGGATAATATGCGCCCCATTTTCCAAGTGCCAACTGCAGAGGTTCAAGCGTGAGTCACGAACAGATCAATCAGCACCTGTCCAACTGGACAGAAAGAGAATCCACCGCGGAAGCCATGATTCCGCTGATCGGCCGCCTCTACCGCAAAAACAATGTGGTTACTTCTGTCTATGGCCGCGCCATCATCAACCAGTCGGTCATTGATATCATCCGCGCTCACCGTTTCGTGCGCCAGGTTGAAGACAGCGAGCTTTCTGTTCACGACACCCTGCCGATCCTGCAGGCGATGGACAAACTTGATCTGGGCCGCGCTCACATCGATATCGGCAAGTTGGCGGTCAAGTTCAAAGAGGAAGGCGGTGACCTGACAGAGTTCCTCAAGCGTGAAATCGGTCCGGTGGTTGGCCAATACGCGGCTCAGTCCGAAGAAGACGCCCACAACGATACCAAGGATGTGGTTCTGTACGGCTTTGGCCGTATCGGCCGTCTGCTGGCGCGTATCCTGATCGAGAAAGCCGGTGGTGGTAACAACCTGCGCCTGCGCGCGATTGTTGTACGTCAGGGCGGTGCGGAGAACGATCTTGAGAAGCGTGCGAGCCTGCTTCGCCGCGATTCCGTACACGGACCGTTCGATGGTACCATTACCGTCGATGAAAAAGAATCAGCCCTGATTGCCAACGGCAACTACATCAAGGTGATCTACTCTGATGGTCCGGACAAGGTGGATTACACCGAATACGGCATCAACAACGCCATTGTGATCGACAACACCGGTAAGTGGCGTGACGAGGCCGGGCTTGGTCTGCACCTGAAGTCCAAGGGCGTCAGTCGCGTTATCCTGACTGCACCGGGCAAGGGTGACATCAAAAACATCGTCTATGGTATCAACAACGACTGGATCACCAACGAAGACAAGATCCTGTCGGCGGCTTCCTGTACCACCAATGCCATCACCCCCGTGCTGAAAGCGATTGAAGATGAGTACGGCATTGAAGACGGTCACGTCGAGACAGTGCATTCCTACACCAATGACCAGAACCTGATCGACAATTACCACAAGGGAAGTCGTCGCGGACGCAGCGCTGCCCTGAACATGGTAATTACCGAGACAGGTGCCGCCAAGGCCGTTGCCAAGGCGCTGCCGGTGCTCAAAGGCAAGTTGACGGGCAATGCGATTCGCGTTCCGACGCCGAACGTTTCCATGGCGATTCTGAATCTCAACCTCAAGAAAGAGGTCCATGCGGAAGGTGTGAACGACTATCTGCGGGATATGGCGCTGCATTCAGAGCTCCAGAAGCAGATCGACTTCGTGAACTCTCCGGAAGTGGTTTCCACCGATTTCGTCGGTTCCCGTCATGCCGGTATCGTTGACGCGCAGGCAACCATCGCCAGCGGCAAGCGTCTGATCCTGTACGTCTGGTACGACAACGAGTTTGGCTATAGCGCTCAGGTTATCCGCGTGGTCAACCAGATGGCCGGCGTAAGTTACCCGATCTTCCCCAAACGTGCGAGAGACTGAGTCGATCGCGCCGATCTGGTGAAGTGAAGGTCCTGAAAACCCCGATGGCGAGTGCTGTCGGGGTTTTTGTTTTTACAGGCAATGTCGTCGGGGTATTTCGATGTCGACGCTTAACCTGTTCCGAGTTCTGGTGGAAATAGGATTCCTTAATCTCTATAATTGGCGCGATTTTGGGTACGTCTGGCACTCCGTTTCTCATGGTTTTTCTGGGCCGCAGGTGTCGGGCGTTACGAATCCATTGAAAAGTTTCTGATGATTGGATGAGGCTAATGATCAAGATCAAAAAAGGCCTGGATCTTCCCATCAGCGGCGCTCCCGAACAGACCATTACAGACGGCAAACCCGTTCGCCACGTGGCGTTGATCGGTTTTGACTACATCGGCATGAAGCCGACGATGGCTGTGAAAGAGGGAGACCGTGTTAAGCGCGGTACGCTGCTGTTCACGGACAAGAAGACCGAAGGCGTTCGTTATACCTCACCCGCCGCCGGCGTGGTGAAAGAGATTAACCGTGGTGAGCGTCGTGTGTTCCAGTCGATCGTTATCGAAATCGATGGCGATGAGGCTGAGACCTTTGCGCGCTACAGCGACGCGGATCTTGCCGGCCTGGAGCGCCAGCAGGTGGTAGACAATCTCGTGGAATCCGGGCTTTGGACGGCGTTCAAGACGCGGCCTTACAGCAAGGTTCCCGCGATTGACTCCGCGCCCAACTCCATTTTCGTGTCGGTCATGGACACCAATCCGCTGGCAGCGGACCCGACGGTCATCATTGGCGAGAACAGTCAGGCATTTGAAACCGGCCTCAAACTGCTTACCAAGCTGACCGCAGGCAAAGTCTTTGTTACCGGCAAGCCAGGATCCAACGTGGCGGTTCCCAAGACCGACGCCGTTGAAGTCCACCAGTTCGATGGCAAGCATCCTGCGGGTAATGTTGGTACCCACATCCATCATCTGGACCCGGTATCCGGCAGCAAGACCGTCTGGAGCATCAATTACCAGGACGTCATCGACATCGCCAAATTGTTTGAATCCGGCGAAGTGCCGGTAGAACGTATTGTCGCGATCGGTGGCCCCAAGGCTTTGAAGCCGCGCCTGGTGCGTACCCGCCTGGGTGCCAGCCTCGAGGAGCTTCTGGAGGGCGAAGTTGCCACGGATTGCGAGGTCCGCGCGATTTCGGGTTCCGTGTTCGGTGGTCGCCGTGGCGACGGCCCCTGCGCCTACCTTGGCCGCTTTGCCAATCAGGTATCCGTGCTTGAAGAAGGCAACAAGCGTGAGTTCATGGGCTGGTTGTCTCCGGGCCCGAACCGCTTCTCGGTGCTGAACATATATCTGTCCAAGCTCGCCAGTGGCAAGCTTTTCAACTTCACCACCACGACCAACGGTAGTGAGCGGGCGATGGTCCCGGTTGGCGCTTACGAGCAAATCATGCCTCTGGATATCCTGCCGACGCAGCTGCTGCGTTCACTGATTGTCGGTGACACAGAGATGGCACAGAAGCTTGGTGCGCTGGAGCTGGATGAAGAAGATCTGGCGCTGTGCACATTCGTGTGCCCGGGCAAATATGAATATGGTCCGATTCTCCGCGAGAACCTGACCCGAATCGAGATCGAGGGCTAATACGATGGCTATCAGACAGTTTCTCGATGGAATCGAGCATCACTTTGAAAAGGGTGGCAAGTACGAGCGCTGGTATGCGCTGTATGAGGCCGTGGATACCATTTTCTACACTCCCGGCAAGGTAACCTCAACCACTGCCCATGTGCGTGACGGCGTTGACCTCAAGCGCATCATGATCACGGTGTGGCTGTGTACTTTCCCGGCGATGTTCTTCGGTATGTGGAACATCGGCTATCAGGCCAACAGTTTCCTGGCATCTAACCCGGATGCCATGGTCGCTGACGGCGGCCTGCGTACTGCCTTTATCCAGGCGCTTGCCATTACCGGCGCCGGTGCCGGCGTATGGGATAATTTCGTGTACGGCATGGCTTACTTCGTGCCCATTTACTTCGTGACCTTCGTGGTCGGCGGTTTCTGGGAAGTCCTGTTTGCCACTGTGCGTCGTCACGAAGTGAACGAAGGCTTCTTCGTTACATCTGTACTCTTTGCACTGATCTGCCCGCCCACCATTCCGCTCTGGCAGGTGGCCCTGGGTATCACCTTCGGTGTCGTCATCGGCAAAGAAGTGTTCGGCGGTACTGGCAAGAACTTCCTGAACCCGGCCCTGACCGGCCGTGCGTTCCTGTACTTTGCCTACCCGGCGCAGATCTCCGGTGACACCGTCTGGACCGCGGTTGATGGTTTCAGTGGTGCCACCGCGCTGAGCTGGGCTGCAAGTGGCGGCCTGGAAGCCCTGGAAGCGCAAATTGGCTGGATGAGCGCCTTCATGGGCACCATTCAGGGCTCCATGGGTGAGACCTCAACGCTTGCGGTACTGATCGGCGGTCTGATCCTGCTGGCCATGAAAATCGCCAGCTACCGGATTGTTGGCGGTGTGCTGATCGGCATGATAGGTATGTCCCTGTTGCTGAACATTATCGGTTCTGAAACCAATCCGATGTTCGCCATTCCGGCGCACTGGCATCTGGTCATGGGCGGATTCGCCTTCGGCATGATGTTTATGGCAACGGATCCGGTTTCTGCGGCAATGACCAACACCGGCCGCTGGTGCTTCGGTATTCTGGTGGGCGTGATGACGGTTCTGATCCGCGTGATCAACCCGGCCTTCCCGGAAGGCATCATGCTGGCCATCCTGTTCGCTAACCTGTTCGCGCCGCTGATGGACCATTATGTGGTTCAGGCCAACATCAAACGGAGGCTTGCTCGTGGCTAAAGCTAAAGAAACTGTCTCCCGTACGCTGATCGTTGCGCTGGTGCTGAGTATTGTATTCTCCGTCGTGGTCTCCACGGCGGCGGTTCTGCTTCGCCCGGCCCAGATCCAGAACCAGAACCTGGATATCAAGACCAACATTCTGTCTGCCGCTGGCATGCTGGAGTCTGGCTCCAGCGCCGAGCAGATCGAAGAGGCGTTTGCGCGTTTTGACGTCCGGCTGGTCGATCTGGATACAGGTGAATTCGTCGAGCCTTCCGACGTGGGTGTCCAGGACCCCATGAAGTACGACATGTACAAGGCCGCCTCGGACCCTCAGATGTCCACCAACATTCCGTCTTCCGAAGACAAGGCCGGTATAAAGCGCCGTCCGAATGTTGCCAAGGTCTACACCATGAGTGAGAACGGCCAGATCAATCGCGTGGTTCTTCCGATCCACGGCTACGGTCTCTGGTCCACCCTTTACGGCTTCATTTCCCTCGAGGGCGATCTGAACACCATCGAAGGTCTGGGCTTCTATGCGCACGCGGAAACCCCGGGTCTTGGCGGTGAGGTGGACAACCCGCGCTGGAAGCGCCAGTGGGTTGGTAAAGAGGTCTACAACGAAGACCGTTCCGAACCCCAGGTGCGCCTGGTCAAGGGCGGCGTCAGCGCCGATGCCCAGGATAAGGAGCACAAGGTTGATGCTCTGTCTGGTGCGACCCTGACAAGCCGTGGCGTTGAACAATTGGTCAACTACTGGATGGGCGACCGCGGGTACGCGCCGTTCCTGCAAAAACTTCGTGAAGGGGAGGTCTGATCATGGCAGATGCATCAGCCAAACAGGTTCTCTTCGAACCGATCTTCAGCAATAACCCGATTGCCCTGCAGATTCTGGGCATCTGTTCAGCGCTGGCGGTAACCACCAGCATGAACGTCACTCTGGTTATGTGTATGGCGGTTATCGCCGTTACCGCATTTTCCAACCTGGCCGTGTCTCTGGTACGCACACAGATCCCGGGCAGCATCCGGATCATCGTGCAAATGACCATCATCGCCTCCCTGGTAATCGTGGTTGACCAGGTGCTCAAGGCCTATGCCTATGAGATCTCCAAGCAGCTTTCGGTATTCGTTGGCCTGATCATCACCAACTGCATTGTCATGGGCCGCGCGGAAGGTTTCGCCATGAAGAACGGCCCCTGGCTGAGCTTCCTGGATGGCGTTGGTAATGGCCTCGGCTACTCCGTACTCCTGATCTTCGTTGCCTTCTTCCGCGAACTTCTGGGTGCCGGCTCCCTGTTCGGCGTATCCCTGATGCCGGTGGTCAACGAAGGCGGCTGGTACATTCCGAACGGTCTGTTGCTGCTGCCGCCGAGTGCGTTCTTCATTATCGGCCTGGCCATCTGGGGTCTGCGGACCTGGAAGCCGGAGCAGGTTGAAGAGCCGGACTATAAAATGTCCCGCCATGTCGCCAAGGAGGCTTTCTGATGGAACATTATATCAGCCTGATTCTGAAGGCTATTTTCGTTGAGAATATGGCGCTGGCCTTCTTCCTGGGGATGTGTACCTTCCTGGCTATCTCCAAGAAGATCGAGGCGGCGACGGGTCTCGGTATTGCCGTGGTGGTGGTACTGACCGTAACCGTGCCGGTGAACAACCTGCTGTACAACAGCATTCTGCGGGAAGGGGCCCTGGACTGGGCAGGCCTGCCCAACGTAGACCTGAGCTTTCTCGGCTTGCTGACGTATATCGGTGTAATCGCGGCGATTGTTCAGATCATGGAAATGGTTCTGGACAAGTATATCCCGGCGCTCTACGCCGCTCTGGGTGTGTTCCTGCCACTGATCACGGTGAACTGCGCCATTCTGGGTGCCTCGCTGTTCATGGTGGAGCGTGACTACACCTTTGGCGAGAGTGTGGTGTATGGCTTCGGCGCCGGCCTCGGCTGGGCTCTGGCCATCATTGCCCTGGCGGGTATTCGCGAGAAGCTCAAGTACAGTGACGTTCCGGAAGGCCTCCGTGGCCTGGGTATCACCTTCATTACTGTCGGTTTGATGTCCCTGGGCTTCATGTCCTTCTCCGGTATCTCACTGTAATTCACCCGGTGATTCGGTTTAACGAAAAGGCGAGACCATGAATACAGAAATTATTCTCGGCGTGGTCATGTTCACCGTTATCGTTCTGGCCCTGGTCGCAGTGATTCTTGCGGCCCGGTCCAGGCTGGTAAGCACCGGTGACGTGACCATTGAGATCAACGATGATCCTGAACACACGCTGAAGACCGAAGCCGGCGGCAAGCTGCTCGGTACCCTGGCAAACAGCGGTATTTTCCTGTCCTCTGCCTGTGGCGGCGGTGGTACCTGCGCACAGTGCAAATGCAAGGTGCTGGAAGGCGGCGGTGCCATGCTGCCAACGGAGAAGACCCACTTCACCAACCGTGAAGAGAAAGAAGGCTGGCGTTTGTCCTGCCAGGTTCCTGTGAAACAGGACATGAAGGTGGAAGTGCCGGAAGAGTTCTTCGGCGTCAAGAAGTGGGAATGCGAGGTTATCTCCAACCACAACGTGGCCACCTTCATCAAGGAGCTGGTGCTCAAGCTGCCCGAAGGCGAGGAAGTGGACTTCCGGGCCGGCGGTTATGTTCAGCTCGAGTGCCCTCCCTACGAGATCGACTTCAAGGATTTCGATATCGAGGAAGAGTTCCACGAAGACTGGGACAAGCACAACATCTGGCGTTACAAGGCGATTAACAAGGAAGAGACCATCCGGGCCTATTCCATGGCGAACTACCCGGAAGAGAAGGGTGTTCTCAAGTTCAACATTCGTATCGCCACGCCGCCTCCGGGCACCGATCACCCGCCGGGCATTATGTCCAGCTACGTCTTCAACCTGAAGCCGGGTGACAAGGTAACCGTGATGGGGCCGTTCGGTGAGTTCTTCGCCAAGAAGACCGATGCTGAAATGGTGTTCATCGGCGGCGGTGCCGGTATGGCGCCCATGCGTTCTCATATCTTCGATCAGCTCAAACGCCTGAACTCCAAGCGCAAGATCAGCTTCTGGTATGGCGCTCGGAGCGTCCGCGAGATGTTCTACGTGGAAGATTTCGACGGTCTGCAGGAAGAGAACGAAAACTTCGAGTGGCACGTTGCGCTGTCCGATGCGCTGCCCGAGGACAACTGGGAAGGGCCGACTGGCTTTATCCATAACGTGTTGTACGAAAACTATCTGAAGGACCACCCGGCTCCGGAAGACTGTGAGTACTACATGTGTGGGCCCCCAATCATGAACGCTTCCTGCATCAAGATGCTCAAGGATCTTGGTGTTGAGGATGAAAACATCATGCTGGATGACTTTGGAGGCTAAGCAGTCCTGATGACATCCCGCATGGTACGACCCGCCAGGGTGGCCCTGGCCAGCGCTTTCACAGCGCTGGTCTTTGCCGTTCTGGCGGGTTGTTCGTTTCAGCCAGAAGAAAAAATCTGGGAAATCTCCGGCCCCGTGTTCGGCACCAGCTACCACATCAATGTCGTATTGACCGAGGATCCGGAGAAGCTCGAAACTCTGGCCAGTGGCATCGATGAGGTGCTTGAAGACGTCGATGCATCAATGTCGACCTGGCGCGATGATTCTGAGCTGTCCCTTTTCAACCAACGGAACGATCAATCCGAATGGGTTCCCGTTTCAGCCGGGTTGTTTGAGGTGCTCCAGAAAGCCCGGGAGATCTCCTCAATGACTGGCGGCGCTTTTGACGTAACCATCGGTCCGGTTGTGAATCTATGGGGTTTCGGGCCCCAGGCAAGGCCGGAGCAGGTGCCGTCGGAAGAGTCGCTTGCCATGGCTCTTGCCGCCACTGGCTACGAAAAACTTGAACTGCGGGCAGATCCGCCCGCTGTGCGCGCGACACCACCGCAATACGTGGATCTTTCGGCGATTGCCAAGGGCTACGGAGTGGATGCGGTAGCCCGTTTCCTGGAAAACGAGGGTATCGAGGCTTATCTGGTGGAAATTGGCGGCGAGGTTCGGGTAAACGGCCGCAAACCGGATGGCAGCACCTGGCGACTGGCCATCGAGCAACCGGTGTCTGAGGGGCGCGAGGTGAACCGGGTTGTGGCGCTGGAATCGCGTGCTATGGCAACATCGGGTGACTATCGTAACTATTACGAATCGGAAGGGCGTCGCTATTCCCATACAATAGACCCTGAAACCGGTAAACCGATTGCGCACAGGCTGGCGTCGGTAACCGTTATCGCAGACGACTGTATGACAGCGGACGCCCTTGCGACCGGCTTTAACGTGATGGGCTATGAGCAGGCCAATGAGCTTGCGGTGAGGGAAAACATCCCGGCCTATTTTATTGTCAGGACGGAAGAGGGCTTCGAGACACACCAGACGCCGGCTTTTTCGTCCTACGTGACTCAATGAGGGGAGGGCAATATGGGTACCTTTCTTTTGGTTCTGTTTATTGTAGTGCTGCTGGTTGCAGCCATGTCCATCGGCGTAATTCTGGGCCGCAAGCCCATCAGTGGAACCTGCGGCGGGATTGGCGCGCTCGGTATCAGCCAGTCCTGTGATATTTGCGGCGGCAACACCCAGAAATGCGAAGAAGAAAATGAGCGATTGGCCAACGAGGGCAAAGAGCCCGAGGCTTTGGCTTACGACGCCAGCAATACCAGCAAGCACTGATCTGTTTCTGATAATTACAATCAACTTTTCACGACGTAGATAAGGAGTCACTGCGCGCATGGCAGAACATCATTACGACGTCGTCGTTATCGGCGCCGGCCCGTCCGGCGAAGGCGCGGCGATGAATGCGACGAAACATGGCAAACGTGTCGCGATCATCGAGGACAAGCCTACCGTCGGCGGGAACTGCACTCACTGGGGCACCATCCCTTCCAAGGCGCTGCGCCACTCCGTCAAACAGATCATCACCTTCAACACCAATCAGATGTTCCGGGATATCGGGGAGCCCCGCTGGTTCTCCTTCCCCCGGGTACTTCAGAACGCCCAGAAGGTCATTGGCAAGCAGGTCAAGCTCCGAACCCAGTTCTATTCCCGCAACCGGGTGGATCTGATCAACGGGCGGGCTTTTTTCATCGACCAGAACCGTATTGAGGTCCGTGGCAGCAAGTCCTCCGAGACCCTTCACTTCAAGCAGGCGATTATCGCCACAGGGTCCAGGCCCTATCTGCCGCCAGATGTGGATTTCCGTCACCACCGTATCTACAACTCGGACACCATCCTGAACCTGTCCCATACCCCCAGAACCCTGATTATCTATGGCGCTGGCGTTATCGGCTCAGAATATGCGTCGATTTTTGCAGGGTTGGGCGTGAAGGTGGACCTGATCAACCCGGGTAGCCGGCTGTTGTCGTTCCTGGATGACGAAATTTCCGACGCCCTGAGTTACCACCTGCGCAATAACGGCGTTCTGGTGCGCCACAACGAGCAGTACGAGTCGGTTGTGGGTGATGACCACGGCGTAGTGCTGTCGCTGCAGTCCGGCAAGAAAATCCGTGCGGATGCATTCCTCTGGTGCAACGGGCGCAGTGGCAACACCGAGAAGCTTGGGCTGGAGAACATCGGCCTGGTGCCCAACGGTCGGGGTCAACTGGCGGTTGATGAGCACTACCGCACCGAGGTGGAGAATATCTACGCGGCGGGTGATGTGATCGGCTGGCCGAGTCTGGCAAGCGCGGCTTATGACCAGGGCCGTTCGGCGTCTTCAGACATTGTTGATGACGAGTACTTCCGCTTTGTGTCCGATGTGCCGACCGGGATCTACACCATTCCGGAAATCAGTTCCGTGGGGAAAACCGAGCGTGAACTGACTGAAGCCAAGGTGCCTTACGAGGTTGGACAGGCGTTCTTCAAGGATCTGGCCCGCGCGCAGATTACCGGAGAAGCGGTAGGCATGCTGAAAATCCTGTTCCACCGGGAGACCCGCCAGATTCTGGGTATCCACTGTTTCGGTGACCAGGCCGCAGAAATCGTTCACATCGGCCAGGCGATCATGAATCAGGAAGGAGAGGCCAACTCTCTGAACTACTTCATCAATACCACGTTCAATTACCCGACCATGGCGGAAGCCTACCGGGTTGCCGCATTGAATGGCCTGAATCGAATTTTCTAGGCTGCTATAGAAAACGGGGTCCGGGGAAAGCATTCCTCCGACCCCGTTTTCTTTTGATTCAATTTTTGCTCTCAACCCGCCGAGACGGCCTCCTGGTTCGGGGTAACTCCGTCCTGACTCTGGGGGAGCGACAGCGCCGATCTGGCGCGATTATCGAAAAACATGCGCGTGCTTGTTGGATAATCGGTGATGATGCTGTCCACCCCCATCGCTTCCAGTTGCAACATGTCGTGAATCCGGTTCACTGTCCAGGTGGACACATGCATACCCCTGCGGTGGGCCTGTTCAACCAGCATTTTAGAGCACAGCTTCCAATTGATGCAGAGGTAGTCACAGCCAAGCCGGTTTGCCATGCTCAGTGGCCGTGGAAACTTTCGTTCCGCTACGAGGCCGATGCGGATGTTGGTGTTCCGCCTCCGGATCTGTTTCAGGAACCAGGTATCTGACGAGGTTATCGCCACCGTCTGGTAAAGGTTGCGACGCTGGATCACCTCGGTCAGCCGATTGCTCAGGATGTTGAGCCGCTGACGCGTATCCTTCTTGACCTCCAGTTGCAGGTGTTCGATGTCGTCGAACTGGTCGAGAAGGTCTTCCAGGGCGGGGATCCCTGTAGGTTTTGGCCAGGAGCTGGTGTTACGACGAGCGTCCATGGCTGCAAGTTCGGCCGCTGTGTACTGGCTGATGCTGCCTTTCTGACTGGTGGTGCGGTCTACCGAAAGGTCATGCACAAGAACCGGCTTGCCGTCCTTTGAAAGCACCAGATCCAGCTCGAAATGCCGGATGCCGTGCCGATGAGCATGAACAAATCCCGGGAGGGTGTTTTCCGGGGCTTCTCCCTTTGCGCCTCTGTGTCCGTAGACAATCATTCCGCTGCGTCATCCTTCAGGCGTTGATAAATGGCCTGGCGCTTCTTCCAGGTATCATGGCAAAGGCGAATATCTTCCAGGTAGGCCGGCAATTCTTGCATGAGAAGCGCCTGGGGCCCATCTACAAGCGCCTTTTCCGGTTTGGGGTGGAAGTCCACCAGCACCATGTTGGCGCCCGCTATCACGCCCTGTGCGGTGGCGTGCATGACATCCAGAATTCCGTCTGGAGACTGTTCGCGACTGCCAACCGAGTGGGACGGGTCTACGCACACCGGCATACGGGTGAGCCGTTTTACCGCAGGCACATGGGCAAAATCCACCATGTTCCGATGCGGCTGCCCAGCTTCGGTTTTCATGCCTCTCAGGCAGAAAATAACATTCGCGTTGCCCTCGCTGGCGAGGTACTCCGCGGCGTTGAGGGATTCGTTCAGGGTAATCCCGAAGCCGCGCTTGAGGAGTACCGGATAGGTGCTCTGGCGGCCGATTGCCTTCAGCAGTTCGAAGTTCTGGGTGTTTCGGGTACCGACCTGCAGCATGACGCCGGTGGGTCTGCCCAGTTTCTCCAGGCAGGTGTCGATTTCCTCGATGTGGCTCTCGTGGGTGATCTCCATGGCGATCACCTTGATACCGTTCTTGCCAGCCTTCTCGAACACCCAGGGCAGGCAGCCCTTGCCGTGCCCCTGGAACGAGTAGGGGTTGGTGCGCGGCTTGTAGGCGCCCATCCGGGTGCAGACTTCGCCGTTGTCCTCAAGGGCCTGCATCATCATTTCGACGTGCTCGGGCACATCGACCGCGCAAAGGCCGGCAAAAATGTTCAGATTGGACTGGTTGAACTCGACACCGTTGTAGGTGAAACCGCTTTGCCGGCGATCATCCCGGTGACGGCCCAGAATACGGTAGTCTTCCGAGATACGAATCGCCCGTTCAACCGCTGGCAAGGCCTCAATCTCTTCTTTGTTCAGGGGTTTGGTATCCCCAAGCAGATAGATTTCGGTCAACCTCTGGGTGGCACCCTGGACCTCGTGAACCCGAACCGTGACGTTCGGGAGATTCTCGAGGTAGTGCATGGTCTGCCTGTATTCCTCGCTGTCCAGGGAGGTATTGGGATGAAGAATCGCTAGCATGCTGTCTCCTTTCAAGAACCGGCGTCTTGCGCCCGGTGCCGCGCCTGCATGAACTCCCGGTGATTAAGATGCAGCAGGTCTGCCATGCGGCGAATAAGATGTTCTTCGTATTTGTCGATCCGACCGTCGGCAAAGGCCACGCGCCAGATACTTTCAAGCAGGGCCTGCTTGCCTTCCTGGTCGAGGTGCTCGTTGATCTGGCCGGTAAATTCATAGAGTGATGTGGCATCGTCTGCGTGGCTCAGGGCATCCTGCAGAATTTCCTCTGCTTCAGCCCGGGTGACCTGGTGCGCTTTCACAGCCCCATCGACAATGGCCTGTAGCTCGCGTTCGTCCTCGTGCTGGTCGATCCGTGAAACCTGAACCATCAAAGCGGTCGCAGCCACGGCCAGTTGGTGAGAATCCGGTTTCTCGCTCTCAGCTTCCGGTGCCGCAAAGAGTTTTTTCAGGCTCTCGATCATGATCGGACAGTCCCACTTCTGTGTTTGATTTCAGGCCCGGTTTCAGGCGGCCCTGGCGAGCTGCCGAACCCGGTTTTCCAGCTCTATCTGGTCGGCTGTGAACCGGCGAATGCCATCGGCCAGCTTTTCGGTCGCCATGGCGTCCTCGTTGGACTCCCAACGGAACAGCCTTTCGTCAATGGTGCCAAACTGATCCGGTGAGCTGGCGGTATCAGCCACCAGACGACGAGGCAGGTCGCCCTGGTCGTCCTGCAACTCCTGCAGCAGGGCCGGGCTGATGGTAAGGCGGTCGCAACCGGCCAGCATCTCGATTTCGCCGGTATTTCTGAAGCTCGCGCCCATCACCACCGTCTTGAAGCCGTTGGCTTTGTAGTAATTGTAGATGCGAGAGACGGACAGCACCCCGGGGTCTTCCGCCGCCGGGTAGCTGTCGCGGCCCGTGTTGGCCAGATGCCAGTCCAGAATACGACCAACGAACGGAGAGATCAGGAAGGCACCGGCCTGGGCGCAGGCGGCCGCCTGGATGAAGGAAAACAGGAGTGTCAGGTTGCAGCGAATGCCTTCCTTCTCCAGTTGCTCGGCAGCCCGGATACCTTCCCAGGTGGAAGCAATCTTGATCAGCACGCGGCTGGTATCGACGCCCTGTTTGTCGTACAGCTCAACCAGGCGGCGGGCTCGCTCCAGCGTGCCGGCGGTATCGAAGGACAACCGGGCGTCGACCTCGGTGGATACCACACCGGGAATCAGGTTCAGGATTTCCCGGCCAGCGAGCACGGCCAGCATATCGGTGGCCATGGTTAACTGCTCGGCGTCTGAGCCGCCATGCCGGCGGGCTTCCGTCACAGCCTTGTCCAACATGGGACGATAAGCATCGGAAGCGGCCGCCTTGAGGAGCAGGGATGGGTTGGTGGTGGCATCTTCCGGCCGCCACTTTGCAATGGCTTCGATATCGCCGGTATCCGCCACTACCGTGGTCATGGTTTTCAGTTGGTCGAGCTTGCTGGTCATTCGTCCTGTCGTCCCGGTTGATCTGTTATTGGTGCGCCCGAATCCCGGGCGCTGGCTATACGCCTACAATAACGGGCTGCTCTGACAGGAACAAGACAACAAAAGGTATGTGGGCAATTGCCTGCGGTTAAGCTTCGGCAATCTCCGGCATTGACGGTTCACGCACCTTTTCCAGCGCGGTCTCGATAACTTCCAGGCCTGCGCCGGTTTTATGGGCGTTCTCACTGATGTAGCGACGGAACTGCCGGCCACCGGGCTGGCCGTGGAACAGGCCCAGCAGGTGTCGGGACATGTGGGTGAGGTATACGCCACGCTCGAGTTCGCTCTGGATGAACGGAAGCATGGCCCGAAGCGCCTGATGCCGGGTTTCCACCGGCGCTGCCTCCCCGAAAAACTCCGGATCGACACCTGCCAGCAGCCAGGGGTTGTGGTAGGCCTCCCGGCCCAGCATCACGCCGTCGGTATGCCGCAGGTGCTCGTGGCATTCATCGAAGGTCTTTATACCGCCGTTGATGATGATCTCCAGGTGCGGGTATTTCGCTTTCAGCCGATATACCCAATCGTATTTGAGCGGTGGGACTTCACGGTTTTCCTTGGGGCTCAGGCCTTCAAGGATCGCGATTCGGGCATGCACGATAAACGTCCGGCAACCCGCATCAGACACTTTTTCCACGAACTCGCAGAGATCGTCCCAGGACTCCCGGCCATCAATACCGATCCGATGCTTCACAGTGACCGGCAGGTCGGTTGCCTCAATCATGGCCCGAACGCCCTCCGCCACCTTGTCGGGGTGGCCCATCAGACAGGCGCCAATCATGTTGTTCTGCACCCGATCGCTGGGGCAACCGACGTTCAGGTTAACCTCATCAAACCCGTATTGCTGGGCCAGCCTGGCGCAGTGCGCCAGTTCGCCGGCATCACTGCCGCCAAGCTGAAGGGCCAATGGGTATTCGGCCTCATCGTGGCGCAGAAAACGTGCGGTGTCGCCGTGGATCAGCGCTCCGGTGGTGACCATCTCAGTGTAGAGTAGAGTGTGTCTGCTGAGCTGGCGCGCCAGATAACGGTAGTGGCTGGTGGTCCAATCCATCATTGGGGCGACACAGAACTTTTTTTGCATAAAAATCAACTGGTTAAAAATGCCGAAGGCTTAATTGGTTGCTTAGTCGTCGGGCGTAACTGTTTGATGTAGAGAGTTTTTTTACTGCTCTTCTCGAGATTGCACCAAAAATGCACCAGTGGTATAACAACTATTCCGTGTCAATCAGTCTGGTTCAACGCCCAAAGGCAATCAGAATCTAAGTGAAATCTTACAGTACTTAGTTCGTTAACACATCGGGGTTTCCCGAACAAACAGCTCCGACAGGAATCTGAGTTGTGCAAGTCCGGGGTGGGCTGAATAAATTGTCACTGAATCTAATTCCTAGTTCAGGAACGGATGTCTTTGCTCAAATTTCTTGTGCAGGGTATCGAGTAAACGGGAGCTTGCAGCCTTTAGATCCTGAAACATGAGAATTTTACTCTCTTGATCCATTGTTCCCGCCTCTTCACATCGCAGAGAGGTATGTTCGCGAAGGTTGGCTAAATGATTTAATCCAGGATCGATTTTCCTACTCTTCAGAAGGGTTATGTGTTCTCTGATTGATTCAATGTGAAGCGCAATATCAGAGTACCAAAGGGCGGGATGCTGTTTTTCATGCCCGTGACTGTAAAATTCTACGGTTTTTTCTTCGATCGACCTCAGATGGTCTGCAACGCGATTTATGATAGTGAAGGTTTCGTTGCGTGAAGAAATTTTCTTAGCATTTCTATATATTACGCTCCACCCTAATATGATCATCAAGGCGGAGAAAATGTGTGGGGTCCATGTGAAATCGGTTGGAGTAATTTCAGTGGGCAACTGCTTGCTCCGCGCGAGATATATAGTTCTGAATCTCTGTGCGATAGTCCGACAGTTCAGTTCTAATTTCGATCTTTTCTAGAATCTCTCTCGATGAGAAGCCCCTCCTGATGAGTCCGCCAAATGTTTCCTCTAGAAAAGAGGATCCATAACTCATGCGCACGTCATCAAGTTCGATGATAACAAGCTTGTTGTTTCGCATCGCAGGAATCAAAATGTCATCGCGAAATTTCTCTGCACTATATTTCCCATCACTGCGATATCTCCCAAAGGGAATGGGGGAGTAATCTCTGCCGATATTAATTACCACAGTGGCTTGTTTACTAGCTGTCATTTGTGTCCTCCGGGAGCCTGATGCTCCACTCTAGGATGGTGCCCGGTATGCTAGCGCTTCTATGCTGCAATTCGACTTCGCCACCCTCCTTGAACCAATATATGCCTTGGTTGCTGAAGATGGCAAGTTGTTCGACAGCATTGGAGGTTACAGGTCTTTGGAGATCCAAGCAGCCCATCCCACGCCCTCCTTTTGCTTTGCGTGTTGAGAAACCCTCCTGCATTGCTTCCTTAATAAGCTCTCCGTCGTGAAAGTGACGTAAACCATTAATCCTGCAGGTGCGCGGAATGCCCAGTCCTAAGTCGTAGATGATAAAGCTGGCTCTTTGGGGTCTCAAGTTGGTGTACTGCCACCACCTCCTTCCTATCCCCGATTCGGCACCCTCGGGGGACAGGCCCTCGTAGGCATGATGATATACGTTCAACATTGCTTCAGAGATCGCGCTGTCAAAGCGCTGAGGTAGACCTGTAGGGTAGAGGGCCCTGACTGTCTCCAGCGTTGACTCCAAATGTTTTTGGGGCTCTGTTCCAGATGCGAAAGGAGATCTTCTTTCCCAAAGATTGTCCAATTTTCCGACGGAACCAGGCCTGATCGCCGCCCACAAGCCCGACCGAATTAAAGTTTTTCGTGTTTCTGGCTCTTGTGGAAGGCTAAACTCGATTATACCCGGATCCTTGGTGACCAGTTGTGCCCGAGTGGTTTCCGCAAAAAGCATCACACAGGCTGCCGCAGTTATATTGCTGACTCTGGCTAGGTCCACTTTGACGCGCTTGCCTTGCACGATTGTCTGCGCAGCCAACTCGGACGTAAACACAACGAAATCATTTGAGTAAAGATCGCTGTATATACAGAGGTTCTGAGGTGCAGTGATCACGTGTCGTTGAGATCGTGCCAACCCTACTCCTTGGATTGCTGTTTGTGGAATGTCTGGAACTCTAGAGGAATATATGGGTTGGTAGGAAGCCGATAACTACCCCTCATTGTTTTAAGCTCATGTTAACACTTGTTCGAGACTGGTAAGAGCTTGAACATACTACAACGAACTAGATCAAAGGGTAATTTCACGCTGTACCATTAGTGTACCATCCACGCTTCGCCTCCCGTCTAACCCTTGTCCTACCTGACCTGACGTTCTTTGTGGATTCTATCCATCATCGAGGCCACGCAGAAGCGGCGGGAGAGGCCCGGTTCGGTCATTGCGGCGGCTTGTGATGGTATTGCTGGCATTGCGGTTACCTGATCGACTGATTGGCTGGTGCAGCTAATCATTACGTTGCTGTTTGGGCCCTAGTTTAACAGGGTTGCCCAGCAGATTTCCGTAGGGCTTTGGCGAAATGCCCAAGTTACCCCATGCCTCAAAGGATAAGCCGGCGAGAGTGGCGATTGAGGTCTCTAAAAACGTTGCGCGTTGGGCTCATATATTCAATAGCTATTACATCTTGTCGTGGAACAGACCATATAACCCATGGGAAACTGCCAATCCTTTGTTCGGCAATGAAAAGATAAAGGAAAGAAACCTTGACCAAATCCATTTTCATCACCGGCGCAGGTGCCGGTATTGGCCTGGAAACAGCACGCCTGTTCGCTTCAAAAGGCTGGATTGTCGGTGCAGCAGACTGTGATCAGAGAGCACTCCAGCGTCTGCAGGCCGAACTGGGTGAGGAAGTGTGCTCCACTCATGTCGTCGATGTGACCGACGAAAAGGCGGTCGCTGAGGCCCTGTCAGAATTCGCAGAATTAACCGGGGGGACCATTGACGCGCTGCACAACAACGCCGGCATTTTGAGAGTAGGTCCGTTTGAAAGCATCGCCATTCAAGACCATCGCGCGATCGTTGAAATCAATGTGATTGGCCTGATGAATGTTCTGTACGCAGCTTTTCCCTACCTCAAGGCTGCCTCCGGTGCAGTGGTTGTGAACATGAGTTCTGCTTCAGCGGCTTATGGTACACCGGATTTCGCCTCCTATTCCGCCAGCAAGCACGCGGTGAGAGCCATGACCGAGGCCCTCGATATCGAATGGCAAGCTCATGGCATTCGCGTCTGCGATCTGATGCCCCCCTTTGTGAACACGGCGATGGTTCAGGCCAACGTCGGAGGGTCGCGTTTGTTTGATAGCCTGGGCGTTAATCTGGCGCCGTCTGAAGTTGCCGCCGAGGTCTGGAAGCAGGTCGCTTCGCCTCAACTTCACAGGGCGGTTTCCGGTCAGTTCAAGATCCTATGGCCAATTGCCCGCTCGGCACCCACGGCAGTGACCCGTGCTGTGATGAAAAAACTGCGGCGGAGCTCATAGATATGCCTCTGATGGTGCAGGCCCTGCTGCCCGTATTTGTCCTGATCATGCTCGGGCATGTGTTCCGGCGTATTGATTTTCCCGGTGGCGATTTCTGGCCGCAGGCGGAGCGCTTTACCTACTACGTGCTGTTCCCGGCCATGCTTGTTTTCAAGCTGGGGCAGGCGCGGTTGCCGGCTTCCGCCTATGGCGATATTGCCTTGCTGATCGGGGCCATGCTGATCGCGATGACGTTGGTTCTGGCATTTGCCCAATGGTTCTGGCGCTGGTCCGGTCCGGTCTTCTCGTCGGTTTACCAGGGGGCAATCCGGTTCAATTCCTACGTGGGTCTGGCCGCGGGTGGCATGCTGCTGGGGGATCAAGGGCTGTCGCTGACGGCAATTGCCGTGGCCATCATGGTGCCGTTGCTCAACCTGCTCTGCATACTGATGTTCTCGCTGGTGGCCACGGAAGGGCCGGTGAGGCTGGTGCCGGTGTTCAAGGCGATTGTGACCAATCCTCTGATCGTAGGCTCGGTGATTGGCGTGGTCTGGAGTTTTTTCGAAATCGGATTCCATCCGCTGATCGGCGGCATTCTCGAGCCGCTCAGTAACCTGGCGTTGCCGATGGGGCTGATGACGGTCGGTGCCGGGCTTCAATTGAAAGCCCTGCGAGGTGCGTCCCTGCCATTTATTGTCGCGTCTACGTTGAAGCTGATCGGGTTTCCGATGATGACCGCCGGACTGGCAATGTTGCTGGGGCTCGAAGGAATGCTGGTGCAGGTGGCGGTTCTGTTGGCAGCGCTCCCCACGGCCACCTCTGCCTACATCCTGGCGCGGCAACTGGGTGGTGATGCCCCCTTGATGGCGGGCATCATCAGTGGCCAGACCTTGCTGGCCATCGTCACCATTCCGTTAATGCTCAGTATCCTCTGGTAGGCAGTTGAGTACCGCGTCGACAATGCTGTGCTGGAAGTTGTTGTAGCCCTGGGCCGTTGCCTCGATATCGGTTGCAAGGGGGTCCCAGGTGCTGAAGGTGACGTTCAAATTCTCCGTGATCGAACGCCACCACTGCCGGTTGAACTGCGGTTCGGTCAGCAGGCATGGGTGGTTGGCGTTGCGTAGTTTTTCCTGCACCTCCGCGATATGCCGTGCCCCCGGCGACAGCTCCGGGTTCAGGGTCAGAACGCCCTCGAGTTTTAGTTCATAGTGTTCGGCAAACCGGGTAAAGGCGTCGTGATAGGCGAACAGGCTGATGTCGTGGGCCGGTGCAAGGCGGTCGCGAATATTGGCATCGGTTTCTCGAACGCTGGCTTTGAACAGCTCGAAATTCTCGTTTAACGCGCCAGCGTCAACACCTTCCAGTTTTGAGAGAGCATCGCGGACCGTCCCGGCCATTTCGATGGCCAGTTCGGGATCCAGCCAGATGTGCGGGTCTTCGCCGTCTCCGTGATCATGGCCGAGTCCATGTCCCTCGTTGTGGTGCTCTTCCTCCCTGGTCTGCTCTTCATGAGCATGGCCATGGTGATCGTCCGCGTGGTCGTCGTGGGCGTGTTCATCGTGGGTAACTTCTGCGGGTTCGTCTTCGGCATCCATGAGCGCGACCGTTCGACCACTGAATTCCTGCCCGGCCAGGAGGCGATTAAGGAAGGTTTCCATGTCGGGCCCGACCCAGAAAATCACGTCGGCGTTTTCCAGTGCCCGACGCTGGGATGGCTTCATGGTGTAGTTGTGGGGGCTGGAGCCAGGTGGAACCAGGGTGGTCGTCTGCATGTCGTCCGTTGCGATGGCGCTGACAATCAGTTCAACCGGTTTGATGGAGGTAACGATACGGGTCTCGGCTTGAAGTGCGCCGCTGATCAAAAGGGTGCCGGCACCGAGTGCCAGAGAAAGTGCTTTTCCGGGAACGCGCATGATAGATGAGATCCTGCAATGCCATTGTGTAATGTTATAATGTAACAAATTGGTGTGGGGTCGGCAAAAGAAACTTTCTACTGGCAGTCCAGGGTGCGCCTGTTAACTTGCTGATCATGCGAAACCCGACGATGGCCGGTATAATGCCCGCCTTACAAAACGGCCACCGATTTTTCAGGAAGGTTTCATGACTGTACGTACCCGAATTGCTCCGTCACCCACTGGTGACCCTCACGTTGGTACCGCCTACGTGGCCCTGTTCAACCTGTGTTTTGCCCGTCAGCACGGCGGGCAGTTCATCCTGCGTATCGAAGATACTGACCAGGCCCGCAGTACTGCGGAGTCCGAGCAGGACATTCTAAAGGCGCTTCGCTGGCTTGGTCTGAACTGGGACGAAGGCCCCGATGTCGGTGGTCCTCACGGCCCCTATCGCCAGTCCGAGCGCAAGCACTCCTACCGCCGGTATGCCGAGGACCTGGTCACGGCCGGGCACGCGTTTTACTGCTTCCGCACACCGGAAGAGCTTGAAGCCATTCGGGAAGAGCGCAAGGCCCAGGGGCTGAATCCGGGCATCAAGGGCGATCTGGAGTTGCCTGAGGATGAAGTGAAGCGCCGCCTTGATGCAGGCGAGCCATATGTGATTCGCATGAAAGTGCCCGATGAGGGCGTCTGCGAGATCGACGACATGCTTCGGGGCACCATTGAGATCGACTGGGCTCAGGTGGACTGCCAGATTCTGCTCAAGTCCGATGGCATGCCCACCTATCACCTGGCGAATGTGGTTGATGATCACCTGATGGAAATCACCCATGTTTTGCGGGGCGAGGAGTGGATCAACTCTGCGCCGAAGCACAAGCTGCTGTATCAGTATTTTGGCTGGGAGATGCCGGTGCTCTGTCACCTGCCGCTGCTGCGTAATCCGGACAAGAGCAAGCTGTCCAAACGCAAGAACCCCACCAGCATCAACTTCTATGAGCGCATGGGTTTTCTGCCGGAGGCTGTGACCAATTACCTGGGGCGTATGGGCTGGTCAATGCCGGACGAGCGGGAAAAGTTCACCCTGGACGAGATGATCGAGAATTTCGACATCCAGCGTGTTTCCCTTGGTGGCCCGGTGTTCGATGTGGAGAAACTTCGCTGGCTGAACGGCCAGTGGCTGCGTGAAGAGCTGACCGAAGAGCAGTTCATGGAGCGCATGCGCCAGTGGTGGTTCAACGAGGATGCCCTGCGTGCTCTGGTGCCCCACATCAAGGGCAGGGCAGAGGTGTTTTCGGATGTGGCGCCCATGGCTCAGTTCATGTTCTCCGGTATGCTCAACCTGAAGCCGGAAGACTTTGCCCACAACAAACTGGAGGAAGCTCAGATCAAGCGGGTTCTGCAGTTTACATTGTGGAAGCTTGAAGCCCAGCGCCATTGGAGCAAGGAAACCATCTTCGCGGACATCAAGGCCCTGGCCAAGGCCATGGAGCTGAAGATGGGTGATTTCATGTTCTCTATCTTTGTGGCGGTGGCTGGTACGCCGAACTCCTGGTCCGTGATGGATTCCATGGCGCTTCTGGGCCCGGACATGACCCGTTCAAGGCTTCGGCATGCGCTGGAAGTTATGGGTGGCTTTTCCAAGAAAGAAACAAAGAAAGTGGAAAAGGAATACGCGGCTCTGGGTATTCATTGACCGCTTTGGTGAATTAATAAACGGCTCGAACAGGGATGTTCAGAAAACTGAAAAAAAGTGTGATTCAGAGGTTGACGCCCATAGGGCGGATCCTTAATATACGCAGCCGTTGAGGGGCCATAGCTCAGCTGGGAGAGCGCAACACTGGCAGTGTTGAGGTCGGCGGTTCGATCCCGCCTGGCTCCACCAATTTCTAGTCCCCTTCGTCTAGTGGCCTAGGACTCCGCCCTTTCACGGCGGCAACAGGGGTTCGAACCCCCTAGGGGACGCCAATTAGGCTTTTCGGTTTAGTCCACCGGAAAGCCATCAAAAAAACCGCCTTCGGGCGGTTTTTTTGTGCCTGTAAACCAGGGATCAGTAGAAAAGTTCTTCTGATCCCGTTTTCAGGACTTCAATCAACGCTCCGCAATGGCCCCTTTGCCAACACCTTCATAGGCCTTCACCCGGATGGTGTCTGTCGCAAACTCCACCTTGAGCTTGTCAGCCATGTGGGCGGCAATCAGCTCTACCGTCGTGTCGGTATCCAGCATGTACACGCGCTCCTCTGGCAGGGTCAGCGCAAACTCGCCCTGGTTGGCTTCGTATTCGAAGGTCACATAGCGAACGCCGTCTTCACCCACATGCCGACGCACCACATCTTCTTCGGAACCCACGTAGATGTCGCGCCAGAGTTTCGCCCAGCGGCGTTCCAGGTCGTAATCGCGATGCCCGTTACGGTCGATACGGATCGGCGAACGGTGACCGTGGGCGATGCGCTGGCAGTTGCCCAGGTGTTTCTTCAGGCCGTGTACGTAGTGATAGTAGGCGCCGTCGATTTCTTCTTCCCGGAGGTTGATCTCCACGGAAATGACATTGGCGGGAAGCACCGCCTTGATTTCCTGTTCCAGCAGCGAGGCAACGGCTGATGGCACAACCCGGTCGGCGGACAGCCAGACGATGGCTTCGTCCGGCGACCGGTGAGTGATCTGGCTGCCATCGGTCAGCGACCAGTTGAAGGTGTCTGGCTCTTCCTCGTTCCATGACAATCCGTGGTAACCTCGGGGAATGACCAGGCGATGGTCCACTCGCTCATCAATGACCCGCTTGATGGTGCGTTTTACGTTGCTGAAGTCGAACACCATACCCTGTTCGTCCAGCTCCCCGCCAAGCACCACATCCGCAATCCAGCTTTCACCCACCAACCCCCGGGTCGGGTCGAGGTAAGCGAAATCGATAACGGTCAGGTTGTCTACAAACAGATGGTTCATCAAATTTCCAGGCGGGTATGATTGATTGATGGCGGAATTCTAGCAAAAATCATCGAATACAGCAGTCTGGCGGATTCCCCGGGCTCCATTTCTTACTGTACGGGTTTTATCATCTTAAACTTCGACAAGCTCAACGATCAGCAATTCCCGGTACTGGTACTGGCTGCCGGTGCCTCCAGCCGCCTTGGCCGGCCCAAAGCCCTGTTGCCTCTGGGCCCCCGGGATCCGGAGGTAACCGATTCCCGCAACCGTATTCTGCTGGATGCAGCCATTGGCCAGGGCCGAGTATTGAGCCCGGACGTCCGGGTTGTGTGCGGTGCCTGGTACCCCTTGATCCGCTTTCGTTGCCGACGCCAACCATCGTTATGGCTGAGAACGCCGGATTGGCAGCATGGGATTTCAGCGTCGCTGTCTGCAGGGCTTCGAAGCCTGGGGCCCGCTGCGAAAGGGGCTTTCGTTCTGGTGGGGGACCAACCGTTATTGGATCTGAACGCCCTTGAGGCTTTTGGCAAGGCCGCGCGCTATGTGCCGGATCAGCCGATTGCCGCAGATTATGGGGGGCGGCCGGGCGTGCCTGCCTACCTTCCACGCTGGCTCTGGCCTCTGGTGCTTGATCTGGAGGGGGATAAGGGCGCCGGGCAGCTGCTGGCAGAGATGCGGGCCACCCGGGTCGATATTCCGGGGGTCCACGACGATGTGGACACCCCGGCAGACTGGCGCAGAATCCGGGCGCTGCTTAGCCGAAAAGGCCCGACAGCCAGGCAATCCCGACGCTGAAGATCCCGAGGCTTACGGCAAGACCAATGGTGTAGACTCGAGAGGCTGCAGAACGCTGTTGGGCAACGAACAGATCGATTGTCCGTTGGGCGATGTCTTCAGCGGTTTCCCGGGAAATTTCGTGGGCCTGCTGAATGGCCTCGGATTGAAGGGTCTGCCAGAACTCGGTATCGATCGTCTGAACGCTGGTGATGTGATCTTTCAGCTCGGCCATATGATCGCTGGTAAAGCCGGAATTCTTCTTCAGCTCCTTCTTGAGAACTGCCAGCTCGCTGCCGAGGTTGAGATTGACCTCGGCGGCGACGTCGTCGCGCAGGTTACTGGTTCGCTCCTCGACCATTTCAGTCACTGCGTTCAGGCGCTCCTCGATAGCCGCGTCCTGCTTGCTGCGAGACTCGTCCAGCGCGCGCTTCAGGTGGTCGAACTGTTCATCAAAGAGCGAGCTGAGCAGTTCATGCAGGCGATTGTTGATGTGAGTTTTGACCGCAGAACGGGCAATCTGCTCGATAAGCTCGCTGGTCAGGGGAACCACGTTGGCCTGAGGGTTACCACGACCGGCGGAATCGCCTGTTTTGGGAGACAGTTCCACCGAAGCATCCGCCGGGACGTTCAGTAATTCATCCTCGTCGACGTGGGCGGACGCTGATTCAGTGGGCGGTTCTGGCAGGGTTCCCTCTGTGACATCGCTGGCCAGCTGGTCCAGAACTTCTTTGAGTCCCTCGGTTTGTGGCGGCTTGGTCAGGATGTTGTAGACACCAAAGTTTCGCGCCTCTTCCATAAACGAGGACGATTTCTTGGATGTGCACATGATGATGGGAATGCTGGCGGTCTCCGGATTGCCCTTGATGGCCTTGGTGGCCTCAACGCCATTCATTCCGGGCATCAGATGGTCCATGAAGATGACATCCGGGCGGCCATGGCTGTTGAGGAAATCCAGGGCCTCTTCGGCCGAGCCAGCCATGTTGACTTCCATATCGCGACTCTCCAGCAGTTTGCTCAGGGCAAATCGTGCCACCTTGGAGTCATCTACCAGCAGAGCGTTTTTGATCGCCATGTCACTACCTCAATCGTTTACTGCAAACGCGTTTGTTATCGGGCTGCCGGGATTACCAGCCTTCCAGTTTCGGGCACTCTGTGGCCCGGTAGCTCTTGTCCCGATAACAGACACCGGGTTCAGTGGTTCGGGCAGTGAAAATCTCCCCTGCCGCCGTGGTCAGGCGCACCTGTCCGTAAGGCTCGCCATGACGGAAAGTGGCTTCGATTGAACTGCCGTTGGGGTTTTTCAGCAAACCCCTGCCATGAAACTTCCCTTCGATGTACTGACCTTCGTATTTCTTGCCACTGGCGAAGACCTCGGTTCCTGTGCCGTGGAAAGCGCCGTTGGAAAATTCGCCTTCGTAGTGCCTTCCATCAGGGTAGGTCAGTGTGCCACTGCCATGAAATTCGTTGTTCCGGAATCCGCCCACATAGAGCATGCCGTCCGCAGTGGTCAGGGAACCGTGGCCATTGAGTTGCCCGTCCTGCCAGTGTCCGGTCAGTATGTCTCCGTTTGCCAGTGTCAGGGTGCCTTTGCCATTGAACTGGTCGGTCCGGAATTCGCCGGAGTACTTGGACCCGTCAGCGCTGCGCCATTCGCCTTCGCCCTCGCGTTGTCCGGCAGCCCAGTCTCCCTCGTAGCGGCTGCCGTCTGGATACCAGGCAGTGCCCTGGCCGTGGAATTCACCGTCCACAAAGTGGCCTTCGTAGCGCAGGCCGTCCGCATCCTGATAGGTGCCGTCACCGGTTTTCACGCCGCCGACCCAGGTCCCGTCCCGGAAATTTACCGTGGTAAAGGCTTCCAGTTCGCCTACCAGGGTCATCTCGTTGCCGGCTTCAAGGGCCACCGTGCGATTCCAGGGCTTGAAGCCGGGCTTGCTGATAGTGACCTCATACCGGCCCGGATCCAGCTCCAGGTCCAGGCGAGTGGCGCCGTATTGCTTTCCGTTTATCGTCACCTGATCGCCGACCACATTGGAGCGGAGCACCAGCAGAGCCTGCGTTGGTCGCTCTGGCTGCTGTTGTTTTGCCGGTTTTTCCCGGGTTGCCTTGGCTGTGTCAGTCCGGGTTGCCATGGCTGCCGGCGGTTCAGCCACCGCCAGAACCTCCGGATTCTCAGGCATGGGCGGAATGGTGAAAGGGGTGGCGTCGACCACAGGCGTGTTGGATTGCTGGGGAGCTGGCTCCGGTAGGGGGGGCGCAATGGCAGAAGGTTCAGGCAGCGCGCTGATCTCCGATTCATCAGGGCGGGATGTGATCACCTGCTCGACGGCAGGTGGCTCGAAGGTTTCCGTCATTCGAAGGTCATCCCGCACGGATGCGAACCCGGCGGTAACCAACAGCATAAGTGCCAGGGCGTTTATGAACAGAAGCGGTCTGAAATCGACCATGACGGAACCTCGTGATCCTGCATTCTTGGAATTCTGTCTACCGCTTCATCTTACCCAGTGACTGCAACACTATGTAACAGAAAGTGTCCGGCAGTTACCGAGAATGCAGGCCAAATCACACTTTATCCGGAAGCTGATCATGGTTGAGTTGTTCCCATGATCTCATGTACACGTCGGCTTCGTATTCATAAGGTGATTTGAAGGGGGTCAGCACGAAGTCAAATACCAGGAAGAAGAACCCGATGGAGGCCCAGGCGATGACCAGTGTACTGATGGTGGTCGCTTGCACCTCCGGATTGGAATCAACGAAATCCTGCAACAGTGGGATCAGATCTGAAGCCAGCACAACAGGATTGAAGCTGGCCATCACAAATGGAACCCAGAAAGCGATAAAAACCGGGAAAAATCCGAAAGACCAGAGCAGTCTACGCAGCAGGTATATGGCAACTTCCCGCCAGAAGCGCTGTCTGATTTCCGGTACCTTCCGGATTCGGTCAAGGTAATTTCGTCGTTCTGCCCAATAAGCGGCGACTTCCGGAGCGTCAACTGCCTTAGTCTGAGGAGCGGGAGTTGTCATGGACGGCGAGGTACCCTTTAGCTACTGGAGTGATGCATGATAAGCGATACTACGTGTTACCCTACAATTCTCCAATTGTTTAAAGACAGGATAGTTTGAATGGCTGCAGTGATCGACAACGCAACCCATCCGGCCTTTGAGAAGCTTCGCAGTCACCGGATCGACACGCTCAACCTTGAGGTTGAGGAGTATCGTCACAGGAAAACCGGCGCCCGGCACCTGCACCTGGCCGCAGATAACGACGAGAACGTGTTTTTCGTGGCGCTTCGAACCTTCCCGATGGATTCCACCGGCGTTGCTCACATTCTCGAGCATACCGCGCTTTGCGGCAGTGAGCGTTTTCCGGTTCGCGACCCATTCTTCATGATGATCCGGCGGTCGCTGAACACCTTCATGAATGCCTTTACCAGCAGCGACTGGACTGCCTATCCGTTCGCCAGCATGAACCGGAAAGACTTCGACAATCTGCTGTCGGTCTACCTGGATTGCGTGTTTTTCTCCAAGCTTGACCCACTGGATTTTGCCCAGGAGGGCCACCGCCTTGAATTCGACAAACCCGAAGATCCCTCGACCGATCTGGTCTATCGGGGCGTTGTCTACAACGAGATGAAAGGCGCGATGAGTTCGCCGACCTCCCAGCTGTGGCAGAACCTGAGCAGCCATCTGTTCCCGACCACGACCTATCACTACAACAGTGGTGGTGAGCCGGACCACATCGTTGACCTCAGTTACGACGACCTGCTTCAGTTCTATCGCCATCATTACCACCCCAGCAATGCGATATTCGCCACGTACGGCAATATCCCGGCTCGGGAGCATCATGAAAAGTTTGAAGAGCTGGCACTGAAACGTTTTGACCGACTGGATATTGATCTGCCGGTCCGCGACGAGAAGCGCATGTTTGCGCCCGTTCGTGTGGAGCAGGGCTACGCCGTGAACGAGGGTGAGGATACCGACAACAAGACCCACATCGTGGTGGGGTGGCTTCTGGGCCACAGCTTTGATCTTCAGGAGAACCTGGAGGGGCAGCTGTTGTCCGCCGTTCTGCTTGAAAACAGTGCCTCGCCGCTGATGCGGGCCCTGGAAACCACAGATCTTGGGCATGCACCGTCGCCCATGTGCGGGCTGGAGGATTCCAACCGTGAGATGACCTTTGTCTGCGGCATCGAAGGAAGCGAACCCGACAAGCACAAGGATCTGGAAGCGCTGCTCGAATCCACGCTTCTGAAGGTGGTGGAGGAAGGCGTCAGCGAGGAACGTCTCGAGGCCATCCTGCATCAGCTCGAACTGCACCAGCGGGAAATCGCTGGAGACCAGTTCCCGTACGGTCTGCAACTGATCATGAGCGCCATTGCACCCATGGTGCACGGTGGTGATCCTGTTGAACTGCTCGACCTGGAGCCGGTGCTGGCAACGCTCCGGGAGAAAATCCGGGATCCGCAGTATGTGCCAAACCTGATCCGCCGCAAGCTGCTGGAGAACCCACACCGGGTCACTTTGACCCTGCGACCGGACGAAAAGCTCGAGTCCCGCCGGCAGGAGGCTATCCGTGAAGCCCTGGCCCGTCGCAAGGCCGAGCTGACCGACGAAGAAGTCCGGATGATTGTGGATCGGGCCAAGGCTCTGGAAGAGCGCCAGATGCACAAGGATGACGATTCCATCCTGCCAAAAGTGGATCTGTCCGACGTGCCCCTGCAGATGCCTGAGCCGGAAGGCCGTTATGACGGCGATATTTCGGCGACTGTTTATGCTCGTGGCACCAACGGTCTGGTATACGAACAGATTATTGTCCCGGTTCCGGCTCTGACAGAAGAAGAGCTTCTGCTGGTGCCTTATTACACCACCCTGATTTCCGAAGTGGGCTGTGGTGATCTGGACTACCTGCAGATGCAGGATCGTATTTCTGCGGAATCCGGTGGTATCGGGGCGGCGTTCAGCGCCAAAGGCCGTATTGATGATGTTCAGGATTTGTCCGGATACATCATCTTCAATGGCAAGGCGCTGGCCCGTAACCGCAGTGAGTTGACCCGTCTTCTGCGGGATGTCTACACCAGCGCCCGCTTTGACGAGAAAGAACGGATCCGGGAAATTATTGCCCAGATTCGGGCTCGTCGAGAGCAGGCGGTGACCGGCAGTGGTCATGCGCTGGCCATGGGCGCGGCGTCTCAGGGCATGAGCCCGGGAGCCTGGCTGTCTTTCCGGCTCGGTGGTCTTGCCGGTATTCGCGGTACCAAGCAGCTGGATCAGGCCTTGAAGGATCCGGAGGAGCTGGCGGCTCTGTGTGACAGACTGTCTGCGTTGCATGAGAAAATTCGCAATCAGGGGCGTGAGTTCCTGGTGATCGGCGAGGATGAACAGCTCCCGGCGATGGTTGATGATCTGAAGTCCTGCTGGCGCGATGCTTCCGAAGCAGCCGTTTCTGACTGGAAAATGGAGTCGGTCAATTACACAACCCGCGAGGCGTGGCTGACCTCTACCCAGGTCAACTTCTGTTCCAAAGCCTACAGCACGGTAGCGGTGGACCATCCGGATGCGGCGGCACTGACCGTGCTTGGTGGCTTCCTGCGCAACGGTTATTTACACCGTGCCATCCGTGAAAAGGGCGGTGCTTACGGTGGTGGCGCTGGCCAGGACAGCGTGAATGGTACCTTCCGATTCTTCTCCTACCGGGATCCGCGCCTGGAGGAAACGTTGGACGATTTCGATGCGGCCCTGGCGTGGTTGCAGGACAACGACCATGATTATCAGGAGCTTGAAGAGTCGATTCTTGGTGTGATTGGCCAACTCGACAGGCCCCGGTCCCCGGCCGGTGCGGCTCGGCATGCTTTCCACAACAAGCTGTTTGGCCGCACCCTGGAACAGCGGGCGAGGTTCCGGGAGCGAGTGCTGTCGGTCACACTGGATGACCTGAAGCGCGTGGCCAGAACCTGGCTGGTGCCCGAGAAAGCCAGTACCGCAGTGGTAACCAGCCCGGAGAATCGGGCCAGGGCCGAGAAACTTGGGTTGGCTATCGAAGAACTCTAGAGAACGGCTTCACAAAAAGGCGCTATGAAAAAGGGGTCAGATGAAATGTTCATCTGACCCCTTTTCACATCTGACCCCTTTTCAGTTACCCGGTCATTTCCCTGGCGCCCTGCGATGTTCAGCGGTGTCTTTTCAGCCCGGTTGTTACCATGATTCGGGTGGAGATTTCCTCTACGGAATAGGCCGTGGTGTTCAAGTAGGGAATCCGCTCACGCTTGTACATCAACTCGATTTCCTCGATTTCGTGCATGCACTGCTTGATGGAGGAGTAGCGGGAGTTTGGCCGGCGCTCGTTGCGTATGGTCGCTAGGCGTTCCGGATCAATGGTCAGCCCAAAGATCTTCTCTTTATGAGGTTTGAGTGCTTTGGGGATCTGTTGGTCTGCCAGGTCTTCTTCCGTAATCGGATAGTTGGCCGCCTTCACGCCATATTGCAGGGCCAGATAGAGGCAGGTGGGTGTTTTCCCGCTACGAGAGGCACCCACGAGGATCAGATCGGCTTCATCGTAATGCCGCGTGCGTGCGCCATCGTCATTATCCAGAGCAAAGTTGACCGCATTGATCCTGCGCTCGTAGCTCCCTTCGTTATTGATGGCATGGGATTTACCCACGGTATATGAGGAAGAGGACTGCAACTCTTCCTCCATGGGTTTGAGAAAGGTCCCGAAAATATCCACCATGAAGCCTTCGGCGGTGGCGATGATTTCCCGGATATCGCTATTTACAATGGTGTCGAACACCAGCGGGCGTGCGCCATCGGTCTCGGCCGCCTTGTTGATCCGTTTGACCATTTCCCGGGCTTTTTCTTCGTCCGCAATATAGGGAACGGTGACCCGTTCGAATTCGATCTTTTCGAATTGGGCCAGAAGGCTGTGCCCCAGTGCTTCGGCTGTCAGGCCGGTGCCATCAGAAATGAAAAAAGCAGTGCGTTTCATGCTGTATCGTCCGGTTCCATGGTTCCTTGATTCCTGGCCTGGTGGCCTAGGTAATTTCCGCAGGTTACAGTATCATACACGCCAAGTTCGAGACTCCGCAGTGGATATTGCCTGCTTTTGCCGCTTGATACCGCTGGCCCGATTTTGCTCTTAGCTTCACAGACTCAAGGGAGACATGCTTTGGAAGATTACATTATCTGGTTTGATCACCTGGGAATGTCCGATGTCGATCGGGTAGGCGGCAAGAACGCCTCACTCGGCGAAATGATCAGTAATCTCGCCAACGCAGGTGTTACCGTTCCGGGTGGTTTTGCCACTACAGCGCACGCCTATCGCGAATTTCTCGCCACGGACGGATTGAAGGAGCGCATCGACAATGCTCTGGACGCTCTGGATATCAACGACGTAAACGAGCTGGCCCGGGTAGGTGCGCAGATTCGCCAGTGGATCATCGAGACACCATTCCCGGACGTTCTGGAAAATGCCCTGAAGGAATCGTTCGCCGCCCTGCAGGATGGCAATGAACACATGGCGGTTGCGGTGCGCTCCTCTGCCACCGCGGAAGACCTGCCGGACGCGTCATTCGCCGGTCAGCAGGAAACCTTCCTGAACGTGGTGGGCCTTGAGCAGGTTCGCACTTCTGTGAAGGAAGTGTTTGCCTCGTTGTTCAATGACCGCGCTATTTCCTACCGCGTACATCACGGTTTTGACCACAAAATGGTCGCGCTTTCAGCTGGCATCCAGAAAATGGTGCGCAGTGAAACAGCGGCCAGCGGCGTTATGTTTACCCTCGACACCGAATCCGGCTTCCGCGACGTGGTGTTCGTGACCGCTTCCTACGGCCTGGGTGAGACGGTCGTTCAGGGCGCTGTGAACCCGGATGAATTCTACGTACACAAGCCGACTCTGGAAGCGGACCGTCCGGCTGTGCTTCGCCGCAATCTGGGCAGCAAAGCCATCAAGATGGTCTACCACACCAAGCCCGGCGAGGGAGAATTCGTTGAAACCGTCAAGGTGGAACAGGAAGAGCGCAACCGCTTCTGCATCACCGATGCCGAGGTGGAAGACCTGGCGCGCCAGGCGATGATCATCGAGAAGCACTACCAGCGTCCGATGGACATCGAGTGGGCCAAAGATGGGGACGACGGCAAAATCTATATCGTTCAGGCTCGCCCTGAGACGGTGAAAAGTCGTGCTTCCGCCAATGTAATGGAGCGTTATCTCCTCAAAGAAACCGGCAAGGTACTGGTGGAAGGCCGGAGTATCGGCCACAAGATTGGTAGCGGTCCCGTGAAGATCATTACCAGCATCAAGGAAATGGATCGTGTTCAGGCCGGCGATGTGCTGGTCACCGACATGACCGACCCGGATTGGGAGCCGGTCATGAAACGGGCCTCCGCCATCGTGACTGATCGTGGTGGTCGTACCTGCCACGCGGCGATCATTGCCCGCGAGCTTGGCATTCCGGCCGTGGTCGGTTGCGGCGATGCCACCGAGTTGCTGACCGATGGCCAGGAAGTCACTGTTTCCTGCGCCGAAGGTGATACCGGTATGATCTATGAGGGTGCTCTGGACTTCGAGCTGCGGGAAAACACCGTGGACTCCATGCCCAACATACCGTTCAAGATCATGATGAACGTGGGCAACCCGGACCGGGCCTTTGATTTCCAGGCGCTGCCGAACGAGGGCGTCGGCCTGGCACGGCTGGAGTTCATCATCAACCGTATGATCGGCGTTCACCCCAAGGCACTGCTGAACTTCGACGGGCTGCCGCGGGATATCAAGCAGACGGTCGAGAAGCGCATCTCCGGCTACAGCTCGCCGGTGGATTTCTATGTCGACAAGCTGGTTGAGGGCATCTCCACTCTGGCGGCTGCGTTTGCACCCAAGAAAGTGATCGTGCGGTTGTCGGATTTCAAATCCAACGAATACGCCAACCTGATCGGCGGTACCCTCTACGAGCCGGACGAAGAAAACCCGATGCTCGGGTTCCGGGGCGCCTCCCGGTATATCTCTGACACTTTCCGGGACTGCTTCGAGCTGGAATGCCGCGCCCTGAAGAAAGTGCGCAACGAGATGGGCCTGACCAACGTGGAAGTCATGGTTCCGTTTGTTCGTACGGTGGGTGAAGCAGAGCAGGTTGTGAATCTGCTGGCGGAGAACGGACTCAAGCGTGGTGACAACGGCCTGCGAGTGATCATGATGTGCGAGCTGCCGGCCAACGCGCTGTTGGCGGATCAGTTCCTTGAGCACTTTGACGGCTTCTCCATCGGCTCCAATGACCTGACCCAGCTGACACTGGGCCTGGACAGGGACTCGGGCATCATCGCGCACCTGTTTGATGAGCGTAACGATGCCGTCAAGGCCCTGTTGTCCAACGCGATTCAGGCCTGTAAGAAAGCCGGCAAGTATATTGGTATCTGCGGGCAGGGACCATCGGATCATCCGGATCTTGCCAAATGGTTGATGGATCAGGGCATTGATACGGTGTCACTGAACCCGGATTCGGTGCTGGATACCTGGTTCTTCCTGGCCGACGAAAAAATCGACTGAGTTTATTTCCAGGATAAGGAGAGCGGCAACGTGACGACAATAATTACCCCGGACCTGTGCGACGAATTTCCGGAAGTGCAGGTGGTAGAGCCCGGTTTCAACAACTACGGCGGCAACAAGGCCTTTGGCGGTGAGATTGTCACCGTGAAGTGCTTCGAAGATAACTCCGTGGTGAAAGAGCAGGTTGGCCAACCTGGAAACGGTCGTGTGATGGTGGTGGACGGTGGCGCTTCAAAGCGTCACGCACTGCTGGGTGACATGCTGGCAGAAAAAGCGGCGAGCAACGGGTGGGCCGGTCTTATTATCTATGGTTGCGTGCGCGACGTGGATGAGATTGGCAACACCGCCCTGGGTGTACAGGCCCTTGGCACTCATCCCAGAAAAAGTGAGAAGCGTGGCCTGGGAGACCTGAATGTTCCGGTCACTTTCCACGGCGTTACCTTCCACCCCGGGCACTATGTCTATGCCGACAACAACGGCATTATCGTCTCGGAAAAGCCTCTGATTTGAGGCTTCTGCGGGCACAGACAAAAGCGGCGGCCAATGGCCGCCGTTTTTCGTTTAGCGAGTAACTTCGCTGATGTTGGTTCCCAGCAGGAATCCGTCGCCTTCGGCCTCGCAGCGAATCACTTCGCAAACCGCCTCAAGCGGCGGGAATTGATCACTGCTGGGGTGAAGAACCGTCTGGAGCTCCTCTCCCACGGCTACTTCCCGATCGACGTAAAGCTGCATGCCGGTGGCGCTCAGGTCGCGACACACCCCTTTGAAGCTATTGCCCTGGCTATCGGTAATCTCAATCTCAGAGTTTACCTGCATACGGTGGAAGTCGCGTTTTTCCGAATAGTCTTTCATGGCATCAGGCCCAGTTGTCGGTTTTTCTTGTCGGTTTGAGCATGGGGATGATCAGTGCCAGCAGCACACCACCAAGAACCAGGCCGGCGCCCAGCAACATGAAGTCGTATTCCTTGCTGGCTTCAAGACGTTCGTTTTCGGCCGTCAGTACCTCAAGGTCGTTGCGAATCTTCTGGTTTTCTTCACGGAGCTCGCGATTGCGACGTTCCAGGTTAATGGAATCTGCGGCGATACTCTTGATCCGCTGGAGCTCTTCCTGGAGCTCCTGGGAGCGGTCAGAAAGAGAGGCTTCAGAGCTTTCCAGGGCGTTACGTTCATTGACGACGTTGGACAACTGCTCCTTTACCTGGGCCAACTCAGCGCGGGTTTCTTCCAGCTGGCGATTGGCTGTCCGAAGGCGGTCTGCCGCGATAGGCGTTTCGCTCAGGTACTGGCTGGAAACCCAGCCCTCAGTGCCCTTGGGCGTGCGAACAAGGGTATACCCGGAATCGGACGCCTCAATCACTTCCAGCGGTGTGCCGCTGGGAACCGCGTTCTCGATGATCCGGAACTGGGAGCCCGCGCCGGATCTCACCGGAAGATACAACTGGTCGTCCACCCAGACAGTTTTGGCCTGGGCAACGGCAATGGACGACACTGCGAACAAGACACTGATGGCGAGACGAAAAAGCGTCACTGGTTACGTTCCCTGAAGTTCTGCGATTGAAATCTGAGCGTGATTAAAAGCGCAATTTTGTCACAGATGCCCCGCCGTGCAAGCGGGCCATCATTACAATAAACTCATAGAGCCCCATGGCGTCGCTTACGGCAAAACAGCCTTGAAGGGCTTCACCACCACCTTCTGGTAAACGCCTGCATCCACATAAGGGTCGGCATCTGCCCACGCCTGGGCTGCTTCAAGGGAGTCGAACTCCGCGACCACCAGGCTGCCGGTAAAACCGGCATCGCCAGGCTCTGGTGTGTCGAGTGCCGGGTGAGGACCGGCAACAAGTAACCGGCCTTCGGCTTTCAATGCCTGCAGCCGCTCGATGTGAGCAGGTCGCGCGGCCTGACGCAACGGCAGGCTGTTCTCGACGTCTTCACTGATAATCGCGTAGTACATTCAGCTCTCCGTAATGACACTCATAACCGGGGTGAACAGCCAGACAATCAGCGGTCGTGTCGCGCAAGGGTTGGCTGGTACACTGTAAGCCCGCGGCACGCCGCCAGTTATCTGATGATTCAGGATATTTTGTGACTATACCGCAAGACCCGCATTTGTGCATTGATCTACATTGCCACAGCACGGCTTCCGATGGCGCGCTATCACCGGCCGCGCTGGTTGAGCGGGCTGCCGGTCGCGGCGTCACCCATCTTTCCCTGACCGACCATGACACGATCGCCGGCCTTGCCGAAGCGCAAACTGCTGCACAGGTACAGGGCATCGAGCTGATCCCCGGCGTTGAACTCTCCTGCCTCTGGAAAAGCCGCACGATCCACATCGTGGGCCTGGATTTTGATCCCACTGCCGAAGGTTTTCGGCAGGCGCTGGAGCAGCAGAACGAGAATCGCTGGGCGCGTGCGCGAATGATCGCCGAGCGCCTGGGCAAGCTTGGTATTGATGATCTGCTGGCCAGGGCATCGGAGGCCGCCGGCGGGGACGTGCCGGGGCGCCCGCACTTCGCTCAGGTTCTGACAGAGGCTGGGGTGGTCAATAATACCGGGCAGGCATTCAAACGGTATCTGGGCGCCGGTAAGCCGGGTGATGTAAAGGCGTTCTGGCCGGAGCTTTCGGAGGTCGTTCGCTGGATTACCGAGGCGGGCGGCGTTGCGGTTCTTGCCCATCCCCGGAAATATCAGCTGACGGCAACCAAACTGAGGGAGCTGACCTCGGATTTCCGAAGGGCAGGGGGGCAAGCCATCGAGGTGTCCACCTCCGGGCAGTCCAGTGGCGACCTGGGCTTTCTGGCAGAGCTGTGCAGGAAAGAGAAGTTACTGGCGTCCCAGGGCAGTGATTTTCACTTTCCGGGTGCGCCCTGGTGTGAGCTTGGCCGCATCATGAAAATGCCAGACGGGCTTGAGCCGGTCTGGCATTCCTTCAGGCAACCCATTTTGAGGTCTGCGACGGGTTAATCCGGCGCGTGGAACAGAAGGTACAGGTCGGTCAGTGAGTCCGGAATGGCATCGGCCATTTGCCGGGACAACTTCTCACTGTTGCGAACTTTCTGGAAGTCCTCGTCGTCGAACAGTCCCGATAGGGTCAGCATAGGCACCATCAGATCGGCGGTCTCTTCCTCGCTGGATGCCTCCAGCCATTCCTCTTCATGTTCAAGGAAAGTGTCCACAAACCCGGCGCACCAGTTTTCCAGAGCGTTCATCGGGTCGCCGTCCTCCGGCTCCGGCAATTCCAGGGCCTGCCCCATATCCAGGGCATGGGCCATGTCATTTGCCAACTGGGCGGAGCAGCGCCTGAACACCTCGGGAATCCCGGTGTCGGGCAACTGATCGGCGCCAGTGGCGAGGCGGAAGATGTCTTCCGCACTCAGTTCGGCCGGGCCGACGACGCTGGCGCAGACCACCCCGTGGAAGCCGAAGAAGTCCAGGGCATCCTCCCCCCAGGGTTCCGCGAAGAGGATGTCTTCCAGCGCTTCAATGTCGGAGTTCGATAGCATCAGTTAGTTACTCCCGGCCTTCTTGGCCTCTTCCGCAGCTTTCTGACGCTTGCGGACCTCTCTGGGGTCGTTGTAGGCGCGACCCGGTGTCACCGGAACGTCGACTGTCGGAGTCTCGGTGGGCGTGTCCTTCGCTGCAGGCTCCGGAGCAGAGGGCTTTTCGACTTTTTCAGCTTCTGCCTTTTCAGGCTCGGCCTTCTTTTCCTCGGCTTTTGCCGGTGCCGGTTGCTTCGGTTCCGGCTGGGTTTCCGGGGCCTGGACTCCGGCTGCCGCCTTCACCTCCGCCGGCTCCTCAGCTTTTCCGGGCTCTGCTGCCGCCTCTGATTTTGCCGCGGGCTCGGGTTTGGCCTTGGGCGCCGCTGCCTCTTTTGATTCAGCAGGCTGCTTTTTGGCTTCGAGCGCCTGCTCGCTTCCGGCTGCGGTGTTGGGTTCCGGCTCTGGCTTGGTGTCTGTTTGCTGAGCCTGCTCGGCAGCCTTTGCGCCAGCCTGTTGCGGCTTCGGGCGAGGTTCGGAGCTCTTTTCCGTTTTGGCGGCCCCACCCTTTTCGGCCTTTTCAGCGTTCAACTGATCAGCTTCAGGCTTATCAACTGGCTTGCCACTGGCCTTTGCCGTCTCTTCTGACTGGGCCTGCGGTTTGCTGTCAGAGGGTGCCTTGGCTGAAGGCGTCGGCTCAGGCTTCGGCTCTTTAGTGGGCTGTTCCTGGGCTGCAGCTGGTTTCGGCGCTTCATTGGCCGCTGAAGCTGTATCAGTCCGGGATTCGGACTTCTCAGACTTTGCGGGCGCCTTGTTTGAAGACTCCATCGGTTGCTCGGCTTTTACTTCCGCCTTGCTCTCGTCCCGACCTTTTTCAGGTTGGGTGTCCTTCTGGTGCTTCTCGCTGCGGGCTGCTTTACGGTCCGCCGGTGAGGAGGCCGGTGTCTCAGCGGGCGATCCGTCACGATTACGCTGGCGACGTGGCTTGCGACGCTTTTCGTCAGAGCCGGACTTGTCAGCCGGGCCGGACTTGGTGGCGTTATCCTGCGGGCCCTGATCCTTCTGGTCCTTCTGGTCGCGGTTGTCCTTCTGGTCCCGCTGCGGCCTGTTGCGGCCACGGCCCTGGTTATCGCGACGGTTATCACGGCGATTATCAGAGCCTTTGTTGTCTCCGCCCTTGTTATCGCCTCCGCGATTGTCCGAGCCTTTGTTGTCAGTCCCCTGACGGTTCTGGTTGCCGCGGTTCTGGTCATCACTGCGGTTGCGTCCGCGCCCGCGGTTGTCGTCACCACGGCTTTGTTGGCCGCCCTGGCGCCGGTCGTTACCACTGCGGTTGCCACCGGAGCGCTGTTCGTCACCGCGGGCTACCCGGGACTTGCGACGGTCCTGCCGTCCCTGGTTTCGGCGGTCTTCGCGCTGGCTCTTGCCCTGGTCGAGAATTTCGGTCTTTTGCTCTTCTTCGCCGCTGAAGAAGGCGGAGATCTTACGACCGAGCCGGCGGAACAGGCCTTCTTCCTGATCGGCTGCTTCTTCTGCTTTCGGTGCTGCCGGAGTGGGCGCGGGCGCGCTGGGCCGGATGGCCTTCACAGCGGCCTGCTCTCGAACCGGCTTTTCAGGGGCGGGAGCCTCAAAGATTTCCTCTTCGCGCTCGCTGTATTCCTGGGCCACCTGGTGGCTGGAGATATGCTCGGGCGTGGTCTCATCCTGACGCATCCGGATGATTTCAAAGTGTGGCGTTTCCATGTGTGGTACTGGCACCACAACAACACTGACTTCTTGGCGGGCTTCAATGTCCGCCAGTTGCTTGCGCTTTTCGTTCAGCAGGAAAGTGGCAACGGAAACCGGCACAACGGCCCGTACTTCGCCGGTCTTGTCCTTCGAGGATTCCTCGTAGATCAGCCGCATGATGCTGAGGGCGAGGGACTCGATACCGCGAATAGTGCCCTGGCCTTCGCACCGGGGGCAGACTTCGCTGCGGGTCTCACCCAGGGAGGGGCGCAGGCGCTGACGGGACATTTCCAGCAGTCCGAAACGGGAGATCTTGCCGACCTGAACCCGGGCCCGGTCGATTTCCAGGGCCTCCCGCATCTTCTGTTCCACTTCCCGCTGGTGCTTGGCCGGCGTCATGTCGATGAAGTCGATGACAATCAGGCCACCCATGTCACGCAGTCGCAGCTGGCGGGCGATTTCCTCGGCCGCCTCCAGGTTGGTCTGGAGTGCGGTTTCCTCGATATCCTGGCCTTTGGTGGCCCGGGAGGAGTTGATGTCGATGGAAACCAGGGCCTCTGTCGGGTCAATCACGATGGAGCCGCCGGAGGGCAGTTTTACTTCCCGCTGGAACGCCGTCTCGATCTGGCCTTCAATCTGGTAGCGACTGAACAGGGGGATTTCATCCTTGTACAGCTTGATCTTGTTTTCGAACGTGGGCATGACGGCGCGGACGAAATTCAGGACGTCCTCGTAAACCCCGTTGGCGTCAATCAGCACCTCGCCGATATCCTGGCGTAGGTAGTCGCGAACGGCGCGAATGATAACGTTGCTTTCCTGATGAATCAGGAAGGGCGCCTTGCGCTCACCAGCGGCCTGGGTGATGGCTTCCCAGAACTGCACCAGATAGTCCAGATCCCACTGAAGTTCTTCGGTGCTGCGGCCGATACCGGCGGTGCGGACGATGATGCCCATGGACTTGGGTACCTGGACATCGTTCATGGCTTCTTTGAGTTGGGCCCGCTCATCGCCCTCAATGCGGCGTGAAATACCGCCGGCACGGGGGTTGTTGGGCATCAGCACCAGATAGCGGCCGGCGAGGGAGATGAAGGTGGTCAGGGCCGCGCCCTTGTTGCCACGCTCTTCCTTGTCCACCTGAACGATTACTTCCTGGCCTTCGGACACTACGTCCTTGATGTTGATCTTGCCTTCGATCTGGCCGGGAGATTTCTTGAAGTATTCCTTGGAAATTTCCTTGAGCGGAAGAAAACCGTGGCGCTCGGCACCGAAATCGACAAAGGCGGCTTCAAGGCTGGGCTCAACGCGGGTAATGCGGCCTTTATAGATGTTCGCCTTTTTCTGCTCGCGGGAGCTGGATTCGATATCAAGATCAAACAGACGCTGGCTGTCAACGAGGGCGACGCGCAACTCTTCAGGATGAGTTGCATTAATGAGCATTCTTTTCATGGAAAGAAAGAGTTCCTGTCGTTTAATTTGACAGAAAACCAGAGGGGATCGCATCAGCGAAGCAGGATGTGCGTGCCGCGGGCCCTGTTACATCAAGGGCGGACCGGCGGCCAGACGAATCAGACCCTTCGGGGATGTGATCCTGTCGGTCTGAGACCAACGCCGACGATCCGTCTGCCTGTAGGCAGGGAGAGGTCGTGTAAGGTTCGTGTCTGTTGACGCATGTTATCCGTTTTCAGGTTCACTCAGGTGCCTGGGTCTCACGTCGTATTCGTATGCTGGACGGCCCGGCCCTGGGTGGCAATGATTCTTCGCGATGTCGCCCGCGGTTTTCTGCGCGGTTTTTCTTTCTCCCGGGTACAGGATGCAGTCTTGTGAAGATCTGTCCTGGTCCTCCGGGAGCATTTCTCTCGCCGTTCCCGGTAGTGATTGGGCGCACGGCGTTCAAACTCTCGAATAGTGTCGGTATACTTCTGCCGCTCCGGCTTCTGACTTGAGTTGGTCAGGCCGTAGACAAACGGCAGAGCACGCCGGAATATAACAGTATTCATGCACCCGTTCAATCCTGTAGCTACTCCATCATCCAAGGAACTTCATGTCCCGAAAGTCAGCCAGCAAAAAGCCACCCCGGACCAGGCCCGATAAGCCGGTCAGGACAAGTGAGGTTGGCGGTGGGAATGCTGCTGCCCGAGGCGAAGTTCGTCTGGGCGTTCAGCGGGTTACCGTGGATGAGGATAACGACGGTCAGAGGGTGGATAACTTTCTTCTTGCCCAGCTGCGTGGTGTGCCCAAGAGCATTATTTATCGAATAATCCGCAAGGGCGAGGTTCGGGTGAACAAGGGGCGTGTGAAGCCGGATACCCGCGTGAATACCGGTGATCAGGTGCGCATACCGCCGATTACCCGCAAGGAAAAACCGGAGCAGGTGGCGCCAGGTTCCCGGGTTCAGGGCGTCATGGAGGCGGCCGTTGTGTTCGAGAACGACCAGATGCTGGTGGTCAACAAGCCCTCCGGTATTGCGGTTCACGGCGGCAGCGGGCTGAGCTTCGGGTTAATTGAGGTGCTTCGTTCGGCTCGTCCGTCAGCAAAATTCCTGGAGCTTGTTCATCGTCTGGATCGCGATACATCCGGCCTGGTCATGGTAGCCAAGAAGCGATCGGCACTGCGTTTCTTGCAGGATGAGCTGCGACAGAAGCGCATTCGCAAGCACTATCATGCGCTGGTTGCCGGCGACTGGCCAGCCAGTATCGACCGGGTCGATGTGCCCCTGCTGCGCTATGAAATGCCAAACGGAGAGCGCCGGGTTCGGGTTGATGACTCTGGGAAAGCGTCCCTGACGACCTTTCGCTGCCTGGAACGCTTTGCCGGCTACAGTCTGGTGGAGGCCTCGCCGATTACCGGGCGGACACACCAGATCCGGGTTCACAGTGCCTGGGCCGGTCATCCGATTGCGGGTGACGACAAGTATATGGATGATGTCAGCCTCAAAGCATTCCGCTCCATTGGCGGGCAGAGATTAATGCTGCATGCCCGCGCCCTGGAGTTCACCTTGCCGGTCACCGGTGAGTCGATGCGCCTGGAGGCGCCTTACGACGATGCATTCAACGACGTACTCAGGAAGCTTTCTGGGCGTCTTAAAGGATCCGATCAATGAACGTCAGAGTGGTTATTTTTGACTGGGACGGGACCCTGGTGGACTCAGTTGAGCACATTGCCGACAGTCTGCACCAAGCTGCGACCGAGTTGGGCTATCCGGCCCTGGAGCGAGAGGCCTACCGGGATATTATCGGCCTTGGCATGGTCGAGGCGCTGGAAAAACTCTACCCGGGCATCAGTCGTGAGGAAATGAATAATATCCGGGAAGGTTACGCGCGTTATTTCTTCAGCAAGGTGACAACACCCCAGAATGTGTTTGAAGGGATGGCCGAGGTGGTAGCAGATCTTCGTGGATCCGGGCGAAGTTGTTCCGTTGCTACTGGCAAGAGCCGGCGCGGGCTGGATTTTGCTCTGGTCTCCAGTGGCCTGGGTGACCACTTCGAAATTACCCGATGCGCCGATGAAACCCGCTCAAAACCTGATCCGGCGATGCTTGAGGAGATCCTTCGGTTCTACCGCATTGAGCCGGAAGAGGCGGTGATGATTGGTGATACCCGATATGACCTGGAAATGGCCCGGCGTATTGGCATGCCTTCCATCGGGGTTGAGTGGGGTGTCCACAAGCGGGACGTGCTGGGCGATTACTCGCCGCACGCCATTGTTGATTCGGTGCCTGACCTTCGTCGGGTGCTGGGGTTGTAGGTTGTAGACAGACCGAATTCATCGAATTTGCTGACAGGATGCGTGCATGAGTGACTGGGAATCTGACAAGCCTGCCGATTGGGGGGATAAGCCGGTAGAGCCAGAGAAGGAGGGTAAGCCGCTGTTCGGGCGTAAATCGCCGAAACTTCCGCCGGAATCCGGCCGTGACTGGAAGCTGATTGAAAAGCTGGTGATGTCGCTTCAGGCCGAGCAGCGAAGAAGTCGGCGCTGGGGCATCTTTTTCAAATTTCTGACCTTCGGTTATCTGATCGCTCTGCTGTTCATGTTCAAGTTTCCCATCGGCGACTCTCTGGAAGGTGTGGCAGGGGAACATACTGCTCTGGTAGAAATAAATGGTCCGATCGCCGCTGACGAGCTGGCAAGCGCTGATAACATCGTTGGTTCCCTTCGAACGGCCTTCGAGGAGCCGAACTCTGTGGCCGTGATTCTGCGCATCAACAGTCCGGGCGGCAGTCCGGTCCAGGCGGGTTATGTTTACGACGAGATCAAGCGTTTGCGGGAGGAATACCCCGCGAAAAAGGTTTACGCCGTGATCTCCGATATTGGTGCCTCCGGAGCCTATTATATCGCGGCCGCAGCGGATGAAATTTACGCCAACCGTGCCAGCCTCGTTGGCTCCATTGGCGTTGTGGCTGGCGGTTTCGGGTTTACCGGGGTTATGGAAAAAATCGGTGTGGATCGCCGTCTTTATACCGCCGGCGAGAACAAGGCTTTCCTGGATCCGTTCTCTCCGGAGGAGCAAGAGGAGGTGGCGTTCTGGCAGAGCGTGCTGGAAAACACCCATCAACAGTTTATTGCAGCCGTAAAGCAGGGGCGTGGTGATCGCCTGTCAGATGACGAAAGACTGTTCAGTGGTCTGGTGTGGAGTGGCGAGCAAGCCGTTGAGCTTGGGCTGGCCGATGGGTTAGGCAGTGCTTCACACGTGGCTCGGCAGATCATCGGGCAGGAAAAGCTTGTGGACTACAGTCGTCGCAAGTCGCCATTCCAGGATATTGTCGATCAGCTTGGTGTCGCCTTTGGCGAGGGGGTCGCCAGTCAGTTGGTCGAGTCCCGTCTCGAGCTTCGTTAAGTTTTTTCGGGCTCAGGCCGGTTTTCCAGCAGGGGATTCCGGCCCCAGCGCCGAAGCATGTCGTTCAGGGCGATCAGCGGCAGCCCTACCAGGCTGTTAGGGTCCCGGCCTTCAAGCGCTTCGAACAGTGTGATGCCCAGGCCTTCCATCTTGAAGCTGCCGGCGCAGTCGTAGGGTTTTTCTTGCTGCAGGTAGGCTTCTATCTCCGCGTCAGTCAGTTCACGGAACCGGACATTGTAAGGTTCGCAGAGACTTTCGAGCTTTCCGGAGTCGGCGTCGAGCAGTGCCAGGCCTGTCAGAAACAAGACTCTGTGGCCACTGCTCTGACGCAATTGGTGCGCTGCCTGTTCATGGCCGCCGGGTTTGCTCAGCACCGAACCGTCCGGTAGGCAGGCCACCTGGTCTGAACCGATGATCCAGTGCCCGGGAAAGCGGTCCGCCAGTGCACGGGCCTTGTTTACGGCCAGGCGCGTGGCCAGGGATTCTCCGGATTCGTCTGGTTCTGGCGATTCGTCGACGTCTGGGCTAGCGCAGGTGAACGGCAGGCCCAGCCGTTCCAGAAGCGTTTTCCGATAGGGTGAAGAAGACGCGAGTAAAAGCGGTTTTCGGGTCATCGATAGGTCCTTTGAGTGCCTGGCCCCGGTAATTGAGATGCGGTTATCGTAAATTACACCTATCTGCACGGGAACCCCCGTGAAAAAGCAACGAAGTCTTTGACACCAGAGGGCTGCGCCCCTAAAATTGCGCGCCTATGTCAAACGCGTCCAACGCCGAGTTGCCCAAATCTGTTGATCCTTACCGGTTAGCGGAACAGAACAGCACACTGGAGGGAGAGATTCCTATCAGCGGGCTAGGCCGTTTTCGCGAAGCGGTTCTCGGGTTCTCGGAAGGTGCCGCGTGCCGGGTAAAACTGTCTTTCTTTATGGATGGTGAACGGCGTCGCGTGGTGTCGGGTGAGCTGACCGCTCCCGTGGATCTGGAATGTCAGCGGTGTATGGGTCCTATGAGTGTGACTCTGGAGTCCGGGTTCACCCTGGGGCTGGTCACCAGTGACGAGCAGGCCCAACAGCTACCGAAAGAGCTTGAGCCGTTTTTGACCGATGACTTCACCGCGGATCTCTGGTCCATGGTGGAAGACGAGTTGTTGCTGGTGTTGCCACCATTTCCGCTTCACGAACGGGATGAATGCCCTGCTCGGGAAGATCTGGAAGCATTTGAGCCTGATGGCTCCGAGGCAGAGCCGGTAAGAAAATCGGGCGAGAATCCGTTCAGTGTTCTGGCGGAACTCAAAAAGACAAAGCATTAACCGGGCGCGGTCTCCCTTGGGAAGCCGGCGCACATTTAACGAACAGACGTTACTTGTTCAGCAAGACAAAGTTTACGTTAACAGGTCAGGAGCATAATCATGGCTGTACAGCAAAACCGTAAGACCCGTTCCAAGCGTGGCATGCGCCGTTCACACGACGCCCTGAGCGCCGCTGCTCTGAGCACTGATGCGACCACAGGTGAAGTACATCGTCGTCACCACGTGTCTCCGGACGGCTTTTACCGTGGCAAGCAGGTGATCGAAGCACGCGACGAGTAATCTCGTTGCCGCTATGCATCGCCAGGAATCGGATGGCAGAACGGTGAAGCCGGTCACCATCGCGATTGACGCCATGAGTGGCGACCGCGGCGCAGCCGTTGTGGTTGCCGCGTCATTGCAGGCGGTGCGTGAAAACGAAGCCTTGAGCATCGTTCTGGTGGGAATCCGGAGCGAGCTTGAGGCTTTGTTGCGTGAAGGGCATGCCAGAATCCGCATTGTCGAAGCGGCGGATGTGGTCAGAATGAACGAGCGCCCCTCCCACGCCCTTCGCCACAAGAAGAATTCCTCCATGGCCATTGCGCTGGGTCTTGTCCGGGATGGCGAGGCGCAGGGCTGTGTCAGCGCCGGTAACACCGGCGCGCTGATGGCCTTTGGTCGCACCATTATCCGAATGTATCCGGGTATCGAACGCCCGGCCATTGCCAAACTGATTCCTTCGCTTCGTGGACGTTGTCACGTCCTGGATCTTGGTGCCAACGTCGACTCCACTGCCGAAAATCTTTATCAGTACGCGCTGATGGGATCACTGATGGCTTCTGCGATCTGCAGCCAGGCAGAGCCGCGGGTTGCACTGCTGAACGTTGGCGAAGAAGAGATCAAGGGTAATGAACAGGTCCGTCTGGCCTCTCATATGCTGGCCCAGTGCGACAGCATTAACTACATTGGTTATGTGGAAGGCAGTGATCTGTTTCGCGATGTGGCCGATGTGGTTGTCTGCGACGGCTTCGTTGGCAACATCGCCCTGAAGACCGGGGAAGGCGTTGCAGGTCTGCTGATCGAATTGATGGAACAGGCGTTCACCCGGAACCTCTACGGCAGGCTGGTCGGCCTGCTGGCCCGGCCGATTGTTGGTCGGCTTCTGCAATTGATGGATCCTTCCCGCCACAATGGTGCCAGCCTGCTCGGCCTTCAGGGTGTGGTGATCAAAAGCCATGGTAACGCCAATGAGCGCGCCATGCTGTCGGCCATTCGTCAGGCTGTCAGGGAAGTTGAGCTGGAAGTGCCCCGCCGTATCAATGAGCGTCTCGACGATCTCATGCTTTGAGTGCCTGAGACTAAAGTCTGTCCCCGTTTGACCACGCGTTCGCCGATAATTTGCCTAACTTGTACTATTGGCTAATCTCACGTAACCACCCAATGACGATAAGATTCCGCTTATGAAATCAGCCTTTATTTTTCCAGGACAAGGGTCGCAATCGGTGGGTATGCTTTCAGCTGCCGCTGAAGCCTGGCCCATTATCGACAGAACCTTCGCTGAAGCCTCCAACGTGCTTGGTTACGACCTCTGGGCGCTCTGCCAGAATGGCCCGGCCGAGGAACTCAATAAAACCATGGTTACCCAGCCTGCACTGCTGACGGCCAGTGTTGCCCTTTGGCGGCAGTGGTTTGTTGCGGGCGGTGTTGCGCCGCACTTCCTTGCTGGTCACAGTCTGGGGGAGTACAGCGCCCTGGTTGCCGCCGAAAGCCTCGACTTTGTTGAGGCGGTAAAGCTGGTTCGCCTGCGTGGTGAGCTCATGCAAGACGCCGTACCGGCAGGGCAAGGCAAAATGGCTGCCATCCTCGGTCTTGAGGACGACGACGTCGTTGCCGCCTGTGAAGCAGCGGCACAGGGTGATGTGGTTTCTGCGGTTAACTTCAATGCTCCCGGCCAGGTCGTCATTGCTGGCTCGGCAGCCGCGGTTGATCGCGCTATTGAGGCCTGCAAGGAAAAAGGCGCCCGCAAGGCCATGCCATTGCCGGTCAGCGTGCCTTCCCACTGCGCCTTGATGAAAGGCGCTGCTGAAGAGTTGGCCAAAGCCCTGGAAGATGTGCGCTTTAATGATGCTGTCATCCCGGTCATACAAAATGTTAACGCTGCCGCCGAGACCGAATCCGCTACACTGAAGTCCAATCTGCTCAAGCAGCTTTATTCACCGGTACTGTGGACGGATTCCGTGCGTGCTCTTGTTGCCAACGGTGTTGAGGTCGCCGTTGAATGCGGCACCGGCAAAGTCTTGGCGGGGCTTGCCAAACGCATCGACCGGACTTTGGCCGTTCACGGTATCGAAGATCCGGACTCGCTGACGAAGGCGCTGGACGCCTTCGGTCAGTCCTGAAACGAAAGGGAGTTATTCATGTCTCTGGAAGGTAAAACTGCACTGGTAACCGGTGCGACCCGCGGCATTGGCCAGGCGATTGCCCGTGCGCTGGCCGAGCAGGGCGCTGAAGTCGTTGGCACCGCGACCAGCGAGGCCGGTGCCGAGTCCATCACCAAAGACCTCCAGTCGGCCGGTTTCAAAGGCTACGGCATGGTCATGAACGTTGCAGATCCAGCCAGCATTGAATCAGGCCTCAAGGCGTTGACGGAGAAGTCAGGTGCGCCTCTGATCCTGGTCAACAATGCCGGTATTACCCGCGACAACCTGCTGATGCGTTTGAAAGACGAGGACTGGGCGTCGGTTCTGGAAACCAACCTGTCCAGCGTCTACCGTACCAGCAAGGCTGTTCTGCGCGGCATGGCCAAGGCGAAATGGGGCCGGATCATTAACATCAGTTCCGTAGTTGCCGGCATGGGCAATCCGGGGCAGGGCAATTATTGCGCCGCCAAGGCCGGCGTTGAAGGGTTCACCCGGAGTCTGGCCAAAGAAATGTCGAACCGGGGTATCACCGCGAATTGCGTGGCGCCGGGATTTATTGACACTGATATGACAAAAAAACTGGACGACAAGCAGCGCGAGGCTATGCTGGAAATCATACCCGCGGGTCGTCTGGGTGAGCCGGAAGAAGTGGCCGCCGTGGTCGCCTTCCTGGCATCCGATGCAGCCGGTTACGTGACGGGTGAAACCATCAACGTGAACGGCGGAATGTACATGGGATAGACCCCCTGTGGGGGTCTGTGCGCAACTCCTTGTCGCACAACATGTTTATCAGAATCCCTGCTTGTTTGCAGGTAGGGTTTAAACTAAACTGGCAGCACTTGAGTTGCTTGGTTGACACACAAAGTGAGGACATTATGAGTACAGTTGAAGAGCGCGTGAAGAAGATCGTTTGTGAACAGTTGGGCGTTAAAGAGTCCGAAGTTCAGAACTCATCTTCTTTTGTAGAGGATCTTGGCGCTGACTCACTGGACACCGTTGAGCTGGTTATGGCACTGGAAGAGGAATTCGAAACCGAGATCCCTGACGAGGAAGCCGAGAAGCTGACAAGTGTTCAGGACGCGATCGACTACATCGTCGCGCACACCTGATACTCTGCATTTAAGAAAGCCAGGCAAAAAGCCGTCCTTGTGAAACAGCGAGGGACGGCTTTTTTATTGGCTGAAAATCAGGTTCAATCTGCGTTCAGATTCATTCGGACAAGATCAGGTGTAACAGGTTATGACTAAACGGCGAGTTGTCATCACAGGCATGGGCATGCTGTCTCCGGTCGGCAATAGCGTGGAGTCGTCCTGGCAAGCCATCCAGGCCGGACGTAGCGGGATTGGTATGATCGACCGCTTCGACGCATCGGCGTACAACACACGGATTGGAGGGGCCATCCGGGATCTGGATATGGAGCCCTACCTGTCCCCCAAGGATGCACGGAAACTCGACGCCTTTATCCATTACGGCCTGATTGCCGCCCAACAGGCGGTGGACGACAGTGGCCTCGAATCTTTTGACAGGCTTGACCGCGAGCGCGTCGGTATTGCCATTGGCTCTGGCATCGGTGGCCTCGAGTACATCGAGAAAAGCGTTCTTACCATGGACAAGTCCGGTCCTCGAAAGGTTTCCCCGTTTTTCGTGCCGGCCTCTGTTATCAACATGATCTCCGGTAATGCTGCCATCCGCTTCGGCTATCGCGGTCCGAACATTGCGATTGTCACCGCCTGCACCACCGGCACCCACAACATTGGCTACGCTGCCCGTACGATTGCTTACGGTGACGCCGAAGTCATGCTGGCTGGTGGGTCTGAAATGGCGACCACGCGAACCGGTATGGCTGCCTTCTCCGCCGCGCGTGCTCTGTCCACGCGAAACGATGAACCGGAAAAGGCCAGTCGACCGTGGGATAAAGATCGGGACGGCTTCGTACTCAGTGACGGTGCCGGCGTGGTGGTTCTTGAGGAACTTGAGCACGCGAAACAGCGGGGCGCCAAGATCTACGGCGAGGTGGTCGGCTTTGGCATGAGCGATGATGCCCACCACATCACCGCGCCGCCGGAGGATGGCGAGGGCGCGGCCCGTTCCATGGCCAATGCCGTGCGTGACGCTGGCCTCGACGCCGACGAGATTGACTATATCAACGCCCACGGCACCTCTACCCAGGTCGGAGACGTCGCCGAAGTGGCTGCTGTTCGGAGAGTATTCGGCGCACATGCTGAAAAGCTGGCCATGAGCAGTACCAAATCAATGACCGGGCACCTTCTGGGCGCAGCCGGTGCCGTTGAGGCGATCTTCTCGGTACTGGCCATACGCGATGGCGTGCTGCCGCCCACCATCAATCTGGATAATCCTGATGAAGGATGCGAGCTGGATCTTGTGGCCCACAAGAGTCGTCAGGCCGATGTTCGAGTGGCGTTGTCCAACTCGTTCGGATTCGGTGGTACCAACGGAACCCTGATTTTCCGTCGCTACGAAGGCTGACACTCGTCGTGTTTCGTCTTTACTGGGCAGATGAGGGCGGCCTGCCTGCCGGTGATCGTGGTCTGGCCTATGGTGACGGGCTGTTCGAAACCATCCGGATGTCCGGGCACAGGGGTGTACTTTTATCCCGCCACCTGGAGCGAATGGTTCGTGACGCCGCGCGCCTTGGAATCGAGGTTTCCCGGAAGGAACTCGCCAACGTTTGCGTCGAGGCGGCGCAACGTTTCGCTGATCGTTTCAATTCGGAGGACTGGGTTCTGAAACTGACGCTGACCCGCGGCAGTGGCGGGCGAGGGTATCGCCCGGACCCTGGTATGGAGCCTAACCTGATGGTTTCTGCCTCACCTTTGCCACCTGTGCCTGATCCAGCCGGTGTTGCGGTTGATGTCTCCAAAGTGCCGCTGACCGTTAATCCATTGCTGGCGGGGATCAAGTCTCTGAACCGGATAGAACAGGTCCTGGCGGCCTCTGATCTCGGGCCTTCTCTATTCGAGGTGATCATGGCGGACCGCGACGGCAATCTGGTCGAAGGCACCCGCACCAATCTTCTGCTTCGCCGGGGCGATTGCTGGCTGACACCGCCGGCATCAAGCCTGGCGGTTGCCGGTGTGCTCAGACAGTGGCTTCTGGAGCGTCTCAGGCAAAGAGGGGATACGGTGACAGAGCGTCCAGTCACAGTAGACGATGTGCTTGGTCCAGATTGCCAGGGACTGTTTCTGCTCAACAGCGTGCTGGGTATTGTTCCGGTTCGCACTATCGCCGGTCATGATTTGCCTGTCGATGGCGGACTTGCGACAATCTTCAATCCTCTCGAAACACTGGAATAAATCGTTTGCTCAAGAAGTTATTGCTTGCGTGCGTTTGTGTCGCCGTCCTCGCCTCGGCAGGAACCGGTCTCTGGGTGTGGCAGGGTCTGCAAGGCCTGAACAAGCCGGTGATGCTCGAAGAGCCGCTGCTTTTTAACGTTCCCCAGGGCAGTTCTTTTATTGAAGTAGTTGGCCGACTTGAGTCTCAAGGACTGGTTTCAGACCGGTTGTGGCTCAGGCTCTATGGTCGGCTTGAGCCTGGACAAACCAGGATCAAGGCTGGCGAGTACGAATTTGTCGACGGCATGAGCCCCAGGGACATGATCGGTGCCATGGTGTCCGGCGATACCAAGCACTGGTATGTGCAGTTTATCGAGGGCTGGACATTCAAGGATATGCGAGCAGCCCTGGCCCGCGCCGAGCGGCTGGAGAAAGTGACCGGCCAGTGGACCACTGAGCAGATTATGGCGGCTGTTGGCGCCGAAGGCGAGCATCCCGAGGGTCGGTTCTTTCCCGATACCTACGCTTTCACCAGTAGCGAATCGGATCTTGATCTTCTGAAGCGGGCCTTCAACCGGATGGAAACCGTATTGGCCGAAGAGTGGGCAGCGCGGGAAGAAGGGCTCCCTTACGACACTCCCTATGAAGCTTTGATCATGGCCTCGATCGTGGAACGCGAAACCGGAGCGCCCCATGAGCGGGATCAGGTTGCGGGCGTATTTGTTCGTCGTCTTCAGAGGGGGATGCGGCTGCAAACCGATCCCACGGTCATTTACGGCATGGGTGACAGCTATCAGGGCAGGATTGGCCGTAAGGATCTGCGTACCTATACGCCTTACAACACATACCGAATCAATGGATTACCTCCCACGCCCATAGCCCTCCCGGGGCGTGAATCCATTCATGCAGCGCTACACCCGGACAAAGGCGATGCACTTTACTTCGTCGCCCGGGGTGATGGCACCCACAAGTTCTCTCGCACACTCTCGGAGCACCAGAAGGCGGTGCGAGAGTTTCAGCTAAACCGACGTGAGGATTACCGTTCCTCGCCGGCGCCACAGGATGCCGATTCTGATGAGGATGCCGGATGAAGTCGCGGGGACAGTTCATAACATTCGAGGGCACCGAGGGCGTTGGCAAGTCGACCCAGTTGACCAACGCCGCCAGCACACTCGATCAGATGGGTGTTGATTATATTGTTACCCGTGAGCCGGGAGGTACGCCCATGGCTGAGGCCATCCGCGAGCTCCTGCTGGCACCCCGGGACGAGCCGGTGAATGAAATTACCGAGCTGCTGCTGATGTTCGCGGCCAGAGCGCAGCATCTCCACACGCGGATCCTTCCAGCACTGGAGCGAGGCCAGTGGGTCCTGTGCGACCGTTTTACCGATGCGACCTTTGCCTATCAGGGTGGTGGTCGGGGCGTTCCCGAAGAACGAATCGCCTTGCTTGAAACCCTTGTTCAGGGTGACATTCGTCCGGACCACGTTATCGTTCTGGATGCCCCCGTGGACACAGGCATGGCCCGAGCTCGCAAGCGGGGTGAACTGGATCGCTTTGAACAGGAAGATCTGGATTTTTTCCAGCGAATCAGGGATGCCTATCTTGCCAGGGCGACGGCACAGCCCGCCAGGTATCACGTGATTGATGCCGCTCGTCCGCTCTCAGAGGTGTCTGATCAGGTGTCGGGCCTTTTGAACCGGTGGGTCAATGGTCAATAGTTTCAAGTCCGACAAATGCTCTGGTTTTGCCGCCGTTTTTGTTCCATTCGTGCACTTTCTGTAATGTTCTGCTTTAATTGAGGAACATTCTCAGTTAAACGCTGGCAGTTTTAATGGTTAACGCGAAACTTCTGAAGCTTCCCACGGCCGCGCATCAGCACTGGCATGAGCACCACCAGATTGTTATCGGGGTGTGTGGAGAAGCCGAGTTGAGCGTTGATGGAGCAGGGGCCTACCTGGACACCTGGCGGGCTTATCTGGTGCCTACGGAGGCCCGACACGATTATCGTGGTAATGACAAGAACCATGTTCTGGTCATCAATCTGGATCCGCTTGCACCCGCCGTTAATTCTCCGGCTCACGCCGACTATGAGCGCATGATGCGGGTCTTTGAAAAGCCGCGAACCTTGCAAATGGATAGTCGCCTGCACGGTCTCGTCCAGTTCGCCGCTGGCGAGTTTGATCGCGCGCCCAATCATGTAACGCTCCAGCAGCACCTGGCTTCCAGCATTCTTTATTGCATGGCTGACCGGATCACGGATGGCCAGTCCTTCACCTCAAACCGGAATGCGATCAGTCCTGATGCAATCCACCGCTTCATCCTCAGAAATCTCCATAAGAAGATCACCGTTGAAGACATGGCTGGAGAGGTTTGCCTCAGTGTCAGCCGGTTCCATGAGGTGTTCAGGGATCTTGCAGGCATAACGCCGCACCAGTTTCTGTTACAGACGCGCCTGGATCAGGCGGCGCACCTTCTCGCAACAACGACCCTTACGGTGTCTGAAATCAGTTACCGAACCGGTTTCTCGTCGCAAAGCGCGCTGACAAATGCCTTGCGGAAATACAAGGGGACCACGCCGTCACGATTACAGGTTGGCGAGCGTGTGGCCTGATTTGGCCCCTCAGTTCATTAGTCCCGTAGGATTGTGCAAAAGAATCGTAGGATTTCGTAAGCCTGAAATCCGCACTAATACTAACTTATAGCGACTGAAGCCCGGTGCGGGGTGAGAGTCGCAAATGCCCTTTGCGCACTCAGGTTCAGGGAATTACCACAAGGAAAAATCCCTGCTTCAATTGAGATGGAATTCGGGAACAAAAGAAGAATAGTGCAGCGAGTTGGCAGAAGGTCAGCCATGTGCTTTGCGAGCGGATCTATTCCGACTCATTAAACCGGAGGAGCCCTTATGGCTATTGGTGTTTGGATCAGTCTATTTGCTTACTTTGCGCTCATGATCGCCATTGGCGTTTATGCCATGCGCAGAGCTACTTCTTCATCCGAGGACTACATGTTGGGCGGTCGAGCCCTCAGTCCGAAGGTGGCTGCGCTTTCAGCCGGCGCTTCTGATATGAGTGGCTGGTTGCTTCTGGGTCTGCCAGGGGCGCTGTTTGCTTCCGGTCTCGGATCGGCCTGGATCGGTATTGGCCTGCTCGTGGGGGCATTCTTTAACTGGACGCTGGTTGCGCCACGGCTTCGTGAGCAGACCGTTCACTACGGAAATGCCATTACCATTCCCTCGTTCCTGGCGAATCGCTTCCCGACGCAGGCACTTTCCCTCAGAACAGTATCTGCGATCGTCATTGTTATCTTTTTCGCAGTGTACACGGCGTCAGGTCTGGTTGCCGGTGGCAAGCTGTTCGAAAGCGCTTTCTCCGGGATCTTCAATTTCGGTGGCTTGAGTGATTACGCGGTTGGTATCGTCATTACCCTGGGCGTGGTTCTGGCCTATACCGTGGTCGGTGGTTTCCTGGCCGTGAGCATGACGGACTTTGTGCAGGGCTGCATCATGATGCTGGCGCTGGTGATTATGCCGGCCGTTGTGCTGTTTGGCGAAGGTGGCGGTGGTTTTGCCCAGGCGTCACAAACTTTGAATGAAGTTGATCCGACGCTGCTGTCCTGGACGGAAGGCCTGACCTTCATAGGTTGGCTGTCTGCGGTTACCTGGGGTTTGGGTTACTTTGGTCAGCCCCATATCATCGTGCGTTTTATGGCCATCCGTACCCTGAAGGATGTACCGGTTGCCCGGAACATCGGCATGAGCTGGATGCTGATCTCCCTGATCGGTGCGATCTCACTGGGTGTCTTTGGTCGCGCCTACGCCATTCGCAATGGTATGGACATCCAGGATCCTGAGACCATCTTTATCATTCTGTCCGATATGCTGTTCCATCCCCTAATTACTGGCTTCCTGTATGCAGCCTTGTTGGCGGCGGTTATGAGTACAATTTCCAGTCAGCTGCTGGTGTCTTCCTCCTCGCTGACAGAAGACTTCTATCGTCTGTTCCTGCGTAAGGAAGCAACTGATAAGGAATGCGTGAATATCGGCCGGGTGTGCGTTGTCCTCGTCGGTCTGGTCGCAGCCTTCATCGCCTCCGATCCGGACTCTCAGGTCCTTGCGCTGGTTGCCAACGCCTGGGCAGGCTTTGGTGCTGCTTTCGGCCCTCTGATCATCCTGTCACTGATGTGGCCGCGCACCAATGGTGCAGGCGCGATTGCGGGTATGGTTGTCGGAGCCGCTACGGTCATTATCTGGATCTCCCTGGGCTGGAACGGCTCGTTCATGGGTGGCCCGGGTGTCTATGAAATTATTCCGGGCTTCATTGCGGCGTTCATCGCAATCCTGGTAGTGAGCTCGGTAACCGCCGATGCCGGTGAGTACCAGCACATCGAACGGTAAAAAAAACGCTTGAAAAGCGTTATCAGAAGTGAAAAGGGCTCCTTCGGGAGTCCTTTTTTTAGTCATAATGATTCCTTATCGAGGGGTCTACTGTCGTATCCCCCAAGCTTGGATGGAGCGCGCTGAGTGACTGTTCTGGAAATCGGGGCTTTGCTGACGATCGGCGGCATTGCCGGTTTTATTAATGTTCTCTCAGCCGGCGGTTCCATGCTGACCCTGCCCCTGTTGATGTTTCTCGGTCTGCCGCCCCAGGTGGCCAACGGCACGAACCGGGTGGCGATAACCTTGCAGAGTGTCACTGCGGTAGGCAGCTTCTACCGCATGGGGCATGGCAACCTTGTTGTCAGCCTGCACCTGGCGATTCCAGCGGTTCTGGGTTCTCTTGTGGGTGCCTGGGTCGCTACCTGGGTTTCCGATAAGGTGTTCGAATGGGTGCTCGTGGCGGCCATGATTTGCGCCTCTGTCTTCATGCTGTTGCCGCAGCCCGTTCTCAATACCCGTCCGTTGACGCCTGAGCGCCTGGGTCCGGCTGTCTACCTGGCGATGTTCGTGGTTGGCATGTACGGCGGATTCATTCAGGTTGGTGTCGGAGTGCTTTTCCTTGTGGTGCTTTACCACATGCTCAAGATCGACCTGCGCCAGGTGAACGTTCTCAAGGTCTCGATCGTGCTGCCATTTACTTTTGCAGCACTGGTAGTGTTCGCCCTTAACGATCAGGTGCGCTGGGGCGTGGGCCTGACCCTGGCACTGGGCAACGTTACCGGTGCGTTTATCGCTACCCGGGTCAATATGAGCAAACGCGGCGCACGTTGGATCAAGGGGATTACCCTCGTTATGGTGGCTGCGATTCTGGTGAGGCTTATTATCGACTGAGTATGTGGGCGTCCCGGGTATGTAAGCAGGCATAAAAAACGCCAGCCCGAGGGCTGGCGTTTTTGTGGAGCTAGACCTGAAGGTCAGCGCTTAGGCAACGTTCGCCTCGGCAGCCTTCTTGGTGTAGTTCTCCATCTGGTCGAAGTTGAGATACTTGTAGATCTCTTTCGACATGCTGTTCAGGTCCTTGGCGTACTCCATGTACTCCGCAGGGGAGGGGAGTTTGCCCAGAACCGCACCCACAGCTGCCAGTTCCGCAGAGGTCAGGTACACGTTGGCACCATCACCGAGGCGGTTCGGGAAGTTACGGGTGGACGTGGACAGAACCGTCGACTTCGGTGCTACACGCGCCTGGTTACCCATGCAAAGGGAGCAGCCCGGCATTTCGGTGCGAACACCGGCAGTGCCGTAGGTGTTGAAGTAGCCTTCTTCCATCAGCTGGGCCTGATCCATCTTGGTCGGCGGAGACATCCACAGGCGGGTGCTCAGCGGACCCTTGTGCTGTTCAAGTAGCTTACCAGCGGCACGGAAGTGACCGATGTTGGTCATGCAGGAACCGATGAAGACTTCGTCCACCTTGTCGCCTGCCACTTCGGACAGGAACTTGGCGTCGTCCGGGTCGTTCGGGCAGCATACGATCGGCTCTTTGATGTCAGCCAGGTCGATCTCGATAACGTGGGCGTACTCGGCATCTTTGTCGGCACGCATCAGCTTCGGATCAGCCAGCCACTCTTCCATCTGCTGGGCGCGACGCTCCAGGGTACGCGGGTCGCCGTAACCTTCGGCAATCATCCAGCGCAGCATGGTGATGTTGGAGCGCAGGTACTCGGCTACGGAGTCTTCAGACAGGTTGATGGTACAACCGGCTGCGGAGCGCTCGGCAGAGGCATCAGACAGTTCGAACGCCTGCTCAACGGTCAGGTGCTCAAGGCCTTCGATTTCCAGGATGCGACCGGAGAACTCGTTGATCTTGCCTTTCTTCTCAACGGTCAGCATGCCCTGCTTGATGCCGTACAGCGGAATGGCGTGTACCAGGTCGCGCAGGGTGATGCCGGGCTGCATTTCGCCCTTGAAGCGAACCAGAACAGACTCCGGCATATCCAGCGGCATTACGCCGGTGGCAGCGGCAAACGCAACCAGGCCGGAACCGGCCGGGAAGGAGATGCCCATCGGGAAACGGGTGTGGGAGTCACCACCGGTGCCGACGGTGTCCGGCAGCAGCATGCGGTTCAGCCAGGAGTGGATGATGCCGTCGCCCGGGCGCAGGGAAACACCGCCACGGGTGCGGATGAAGTCCGGCATGGTGTGCTGCATTTCCACGTCAACCGGCTTCGGGTAGGCAGCGGTGTGACAGAAGGACTGCATAACCAGATCAGCCTGGAAGCCCAGACATGCCAGATCTTTCAGCTCGTCCCGGGTCATCGGGCCGGTGGTGTCCTGGGAACCTACGGTGGTCATGTGCGGCTCGCAGTAGGTGTTCGGACGAACGCCTTTGCCTTCTTCCAGGCCACAGGCCTTACCGACCATCTTCTGGGCCAGGGTGAAGCCCTTGGTGCCGGCTTCGGGATCTTTCGGCAGGCGGAACAGGTCGGTCGCGCCCATGCCCAGTGCTGTACGAGCCTTGGCAGTCAGGCCACGGCCAATGATCAGGGGGATACGGCCGCCGGCCTGAACTTCGTCCAGGATCACATCAGACTTGAACTTGAACTCGGAGATGGTTTCACCGGCTTCGTTCAGGATCTTGCCTTCGTACGGACGGATCTCGATCACGTCGCCCATGTTCATGTTGTCAACGGGAGCCTCGAAAACCAGGGCGCCGGCATCTTCCATGGTGTTGAAGAAGATCGGAGCAACCTTGTTACCGATACAGACACCACCGGCACGCTTGTTGGGCACGCCCGGGATGTCTTCACCGAAGAACCACAGAACAGAGTTGGTGGCGGACTTACGGGAAGAACCGGTACCGACAACATCACCAACAAAGGCAACGGGCAGGCCCTTGGACTTGATTTCGTCGATCTGGCTCATGGGGCCGGTAACGCCGGGCTCTTCCGGCTTCAGGCCGTCGCGCTCCATTTTGTAGGCAGCGCGGGCGTGCAGAGGGATGTCCGGGCGGGACCAGGCATCCGGAGCCGGTGACAGATCGTCGGTGTTGGTTTCGCCAGTAACCTTGAACACCACCATCTTGGTGCTCTCGGGTACCTTCTTCTTGTTGGTGAACCACTCGCCGTTGGCCCAGGATTCAATGACTGCCTTGGCAACGGGGTTGCCTGCGTCCATCTTTTCCTTCACGTCGTTGAAGGCGTCGAACATCAGCAGGGTACGCTTGAGCTGTTCACCGGCCAGTTCGGCCAGTTCGGAGTCATCCAGAAGGTCGACCAGAGTCGCGATGTTATAGCCACCCTGCATCATGCCCAGCAGCTTGACCGCTGTCTGCTTGTCCAGCAGCGGAGAAGACGCTTCGCCTTTCACAATGGCGGTCAGGAAAGCGGCCTTCACGTAGGCGGCTTCATCCACACCTGGCGGCACACGGTTTTCCAGGAGATACACCAGGGTATCTTCCTCGCCGGCCGGCGGGTTTTTCAGCAGATCGACCAGAGCAGCGGTTTGCTCGGCGTTCAGGGGCTTGGGAGGAATACCCAGGGCTTCACGTTCAGCAACGTGTTCACGATAGGCTTCTAACACGATATGGACCCTCATCAGTTGGAATGTCCCGCGCCGTTGGCTTCATGCCTTGGCGGGCGGTTTTTGGCGGAAAGGCCGCAGGAGCCTCTGAATAATGCCTCAAATCACCGATGGGGTTTCAGGGTTTATTCAGAGACTCCTCAATCTGGCGCTGCATTCTATAGGAAACCCCTTATAAAGTTAAGTTGGACAGAGGTCGGAGGAATCTGTTAAGTGCGCTATACTCGCCCGCCGCCAATTAACCAATGTGCTTAGCCATGAACGACGCCCTGCAAGAGATTCACAACTTCCTGCCGTGCCGGACCCCGCAACAATGGATCGACAACGCCCTGGCGAATCAGGATCTGATGCTGATTGATCACGCCCACTGCGAGAAAAAGGCCGCCTCCACAGCGCTGAGTTTGATGTACCGTTATGTCGACAACACCGACCTGTTGAACAAGATGTCCCGGCTGGCCCGTGAGGAGCTGAGGCATTTCGAGCAGGTGCTGGCGATCATGAAAAAGCGGGGCGTGGAGTATTGTCACCTGACGCCGGCCCGCTACGCTGCCGGTTTGAGACAGGCAGTTCGCACCGAAGATCCCGGACGTCTGGTGGATGTGTTGATCGTGGGCGCTATTATCGAAGCGCGCTCCTGCGAACGTTTTGCTGCCCTGGCGCCATTTCTGGATGAGAAGCTGGCGGACTTCTACACCAGCCTGCTGAAATCCGAAGCCCGACATTATCAGGATTATCTGTCTTTGGCCGAGCAGGCTGCCGGTGAGCCTATCGAGGCGCGAGTGGCAGAATTTCTGGCGCTTGAGAAAGCGCTGGTCGAAGAGCCGGATACGGAGTTCCGGTTCCACAGCGGGCCGGTCTCAGCGTAGCTGCCGGCACAGCTCTATCCAGGCATCAATGCCGGCGCTGCGGTATTTCTGCTTGTGCAGGATAAAATAGAACTGGCGATCAAATCGTCGGTGTTCCGGGACCGTCAGCGGCACCAGGCTGCCCCGCTTGAACGCGTCTGCCAGCACCACTTCAGACAGGCAGCCAATGCCCAGGTCCGCCTCTACGGCGCGCTTGATGGCTTCAGTGTGTTCCAGTTCCAGCAGCACGTTCAGATCCGGCAGCAGCCCGTGCATGCCTCGCTCAAAGCTCTGACGGGTTCCTGACCCTGGCTCCCGCATGATCCAGGTGGCGCTGCGCAGGTCCTCGTCGGAGAGAGACTTCTTGCCGGCAAGAGGATGGCTCGGAGAGCAGAAAACCACCAGCTCATCACCTCGCCAGGGCAACACATCCAGTTCAGGTGACTGTAATTCGCCTTCAATCAACCCGATGTCCAACTCAAAGTCCTTGACTCGTCTGGCAATGGTGCTTGTGTTGGCCACTTCCAGAGAGACTCTGGGGTGTGTAGGGGTATTCATGTATTGGGCCATGACACCCACGGCCAGATAGTTTCCGATAGTAAGCGTGGCACCTACTTTGAGCGCACCCACTTCCGTGTGCTTGCTGAAGGCCTGTTCCAGTTCGTTCGCCTGGGCCAGGACGGCTTCCACCTTGGGGCGGTAAAGTCGCCCGAGTTCGTTTAACTGAAGCCGTTTGCCAACGCGATCGAAGAGCTGGATATCGAACTGATTCTCCAGTTCTTTAAGTGCACTACTGGCTGCTGACTGCGACATGGCCAGCGATTCGGCGGCCCGGGTAATGTTCTGGAAGTGTGCCGCTGCAAGGAAAACCTCCAGCTGTCGGAAACTGTATTTCATAACTTTTCGCTCTTAATCGGCTCACTCGAATAAGGTTATGAGAATATCCCATTTTCCCGATAGGTTAGTGCCGGGTTAGACTGAGCGCAATCCAAAGTTAAATCATTCGCCGTAAAACAGCGTATCGAACAGGCAAGAGGTTTACATGAGCAACCTGATCAAAGAGAAAGTTACCAGCGTCCATCACTGGAACGATACCCTGTTCAGCTTCACCACAAGCCGTGATCCGGGCTTTCGTTTCAAAAACGGTCATTTCGTCATGATCGGTCTGGAGACCGAGGGCAAGCCGCTGATGCGCGCCTACAGTATTGCCAGTGCGAACTACGAGGAAGAGCTTGAGTTCTTCTCGATCAAGGTGCAGGACGGCCCACTTACATCCCGTCTACAGAAGATTCAGGTGGGCGACGAAATTCTGGTAAGCCGCAAACCAACGGGTACCCTGATTCTGGATAACCTGCTGCCGGGCAAGAACCTCTGGCTGATCAGCACCGGTACCGGGCTTGCCCCCTTCATGAGCATCATCAAGGATCCAGAGGTCTACGAGGCCTTCGATAAGGTGATCCTGACCCATGGCGTTCGTTACGTGTCCGAGCTGGCCTATCAGAAGGAGATTGAGGAATTGCCGGAGAACGAATACTTCGGCGAAATGGTCAAGGGCAAGCTGGTTTACTATCCCACCGTCACTCGCGAAGAGTTCCGCAACCGGGGCCGGCTGACCGATGCCATGGAAACCGGGAAGATTACCCGCGATCTGGACTTGCCGGACTTCGATCCGGAAAACGATCGGTTCATGATCTGCGGCAGCCCGAGCATGCTCAAGGACACCTGCGCCATCCTGAACAACATGGGTTTCAAGGAAGCCCGGGGCGGCGACATGGGGCATTACGTGATTGAACGGGCCTTTGTGGAGCAGTAAATGTGCAGGGTGAACCTGCCGCCAAAAAGCCGGAGCGTGATGCTCCGGCTTTTTTGTGTTTGTATCTGACAGAATGGTTCGTATAAAGGGTAAAACTCCGGAGGCGACAGGATGGCTGGCACACACAAAAACAAAAGAAACCTGGTGAGCTTTGTCATTGCGCTCGTCGTCGGTGTCGTTATCGGGACCCTGGTGCAGACTCAGTTCAACCTGCTGGCGCTTCAGGAATTGGGGGTTCAGATCGACGCCAAGGCACGACTCTCCGCCACGATTCATGACCTGGGATCCTTCGCGCCTGTCTACGGGATTCTCTTTGGAGTGAGTTTCCTGGTTTCCCAGATGACTGCGGCAGGCCTTGCCCGTCTGGTGGGGCCGGGTTCGCGATCTCCGCTTTTTGTGTTGGCGGGAGGCGCCGGTTTGTGGGTTGCGTTTGCAACTGTCAACGCACTCTTGCCAATGCCGACGCTCGTTGCGGCAACCCGAACCACCGGTGGACTGTTCGCAATGCTGCTGACAGCGGCATTCGCCGGTTGGCTCTTTGCCCGTTTGACGGAACCTCGCAGAGCAGCGACCGGCGGCTTCTCAGTTCCCGTTGTCGCGGTCTGCTTTCTGACCGTTGGCCTTGGTTGGCAGTCGGGGCCGGTTGAGGCCGAGTCTGCCGACGGCTATTCCGTTGAAACCCTGGTGTCGGGCCTTGAACATCCCTGGTCCCTGGCATTTCTCCCAGACGGTGGCGCCCTGGTAACAGAGCGGGCAGGGCGACTGCGGCGAATCGCCGCTAATTGGGCCTTGAGCGAGCAGCCGATTACGGGAGTGCCGCCGGTTTACAATGATGCCCAGGCTGGCCTTTTTGATGTCCTGCTGTCGCCAGACTTCGAGATTAACCGGGAGGTTTTTCTCGCCTATGCCTGCGGCACCGCCTCTGCGAATCACCTTTGCGTTGCCCGGGGTCGGTTGCAGGGATCCGCGCTGACGGATGTTGTCGAGATATTCCGGGCTCAACCCGCCAAACAGGGAAGTGCGCACTATGGCGGCCGTATGGCCTGGCTTCCCGATGGTACGTTGATTGTGACTCTGGGCGACGGTTTCGACTACCGTGAGCAGGCGCAGAACCTCTCCAGTCATCTGGGCAAAATTGTCCGCCTTCATGCGGATGGCTCCGCCCCCGCGGATAATCCCTTCGTCGGCCAGGAAGGCGCTCTACCAGAAATCTACAGTTACGGGCACCGAAATGTTCAGGGGTTGGTCTACGACGACGTTGAGGGCCTGCTGATCGCCCATGAACACGGCCCGCGCGGTGGGGATGAGATTAACCTGATAGAGCCGGGAAAAAACTATGGCTGGCCGGTGATCACTCACGGCATAGACTACACCGGAGCAATGATCACGCCCTTTGTTGAACGGGAGGGTATGGAGCAACCCTTGCTGCACTGGACGCCTTCTATCGCGCCCTCAGGGATGACCCGCTACCGGGGCGAACTGTTTCCGGGCTGGCAGGGTGACCTGCTAGTCGGAGCGCTGGCCGAGAAAAGTCTGCACAGGGTGAGGCTCTCCGGACAGCAAGCAAGCGACGTAGAAACGATGCTCCATAAGCGTGGCGAGAGGATTCGGGATGTTGCCACCGGACCTGAGGGCGCAGTGTATCTGCTTACCGACAGCGCCGACGGGCAGCTTCTGCGTATCGTGCCTTAGTCGGAGATCTGGGTTGTTTGCGTGTGGCCGGTGTATAGTAGGCGGTTTTCAGAAAAGGGGAAGCCACCATGTTTCATCTGGAACTGGAACCACGTTTCAGCGATACCGATGCCCTTGGGCATATCAGCAATACCAGTCTGCCAGTCTGGTTCGAGCAGGCCAGAACGCCGGTTTTCCGGATTTTCCATCCCACCCTTGAGGCGGAGACCTGGCCGCTGATCATTGCGCGCCTGGAAATCGACCTGTTGGCCCAGAGCTACTGGCATATTCCGGTCAAGATCAAAACGGGTATCGGCAAGATCGGCAATTCCTCGTTCCATGTGGTTCAGGAAGCCTGGCAGGGCGATAAGCAGATAGCGCGGGGCGTCGCCGTGTTGATTCATTTTGATTACGAGACCGAGAAAGCCCTGCCGATTCCTGACGACATCAGAGCCAAGCTCTCCGAGCACCTCGTAGACTGACGTTGCAAATGGTCGGGACCCCTACCTCCTGTCAGAATCACGGATCATGATGTCGGTCAATACTGCCAGACCGAATTGTCGCTAGGCTGAAACAGATCGAAATAGCAACAATAGCAGCAGGCCATCCCATCGAAACTCGTTCCGGGGAGGGAATCATCATGAAGGGATTTTCTGTTCCACGTATGGCAAGTGCGGCGTTTGTGTCAGTGTTGGGAATGTCTCTGGCTGGTCCCGTTCTTGCCGAGACAGGTGACTTCTACATACGTGCGGGCATGAGCGCAATGGACCCGGATACCGGAAGTGGGAGCTTTTCGTCCATACCCCGAAGCGGGGTCCGCCTGGACAGCGATGTCACTCTCGGCGGGTCGGTGGGCTGGTTTTTTACAGACGCCCTGGCCCTTGAACTCAGTTCGTCACTGCCATACTCGTCTGACCTTGAGGGCAACAGGCAGTTGAAGGATCTGGGCATTGGAGCCATCGGTGACGTTAAATATGTCCCGACCTATCTCACAGTGAACCTGTTTATTGACAATACATCCGCTGTCACGCCTTACCTGGGTGCCGGCGTTGCGTTCAACAAGTTTTATGATGAGAACGCCAACCCCCCTGGCCTGGATGTGAATCTCGACAGCACCTTCACTCCGACCTTTCTGGCGGGGGTTGAGATGGATTTTGGTGTCCCGGTGTCGGTCAATTTTGATGCCCGCTATACCTTGCTGGATGCAGATGCCGCATTCTCCGGAGCCATTGATGAAACTGTGGAGATGGAGATTGATCCGGTCGTATTCTCTCTGGGTGTAGGCTATCGGTTCTAGGCCGAAGCAAGTGACTGAAATACACGTAACGGAAATAAAAGAAGGCCGGGAGTTCCCGGCCTTCTTTGTTGTGCTTTATCCGCTTTATTGACGGAAGATCACCAGGCCACCGCCGCCATCTGCCACGTAGACCCGGCCATTTGCGATCGCGGTCCCGGTGGCTTCACCCACGGTATGCTGATGTTCCATCAGGACCGGATTGGCCGGATCACTCCAGTCGAGCTTGGCAACGCCGGCTTCGCCATAGGCCACGTAGAACAGCAGTCGAGGCTCGTCCAGGGTATACCAGTGGCCTTCGCTGTCAATTAACAGCTCGTTTGCAGGGAAATACTGGGGCGTCATGTACAGGGCCTCAGGATCTGATTCTTCCAGTCCCGGTTCGGCCTGCAGGCGGTATTGAGCGACCGCTTCGGGGCGATAGTCATAGCCGCCGCTTCCCATGGTCCAGATCTTGTCGGGTTCAACACCATCGGGCAGAGGTGCCAGAAGATCCTGGATACTGTATGCCAGCAGGCCAAAGCCGCCGTAGCTGAAGTAGGCGTGGTCCCCTACGACATCGACATCCACGCTGCGACTATCGGCCTTGCCAATATGTACGGTGCCGTCCAGTTCTTCCTCAATCTTGATTGGCTGGAAGATCTTGACCAGTTCCATCCCCGGGGCTACTCCGTCCACCAGGAGGGCTGTCATATCAACCACCGCGATACCGGAGTGGCCGGCCGCGACGAAGGCATAGATCTTGCCGTCTTCGGGGTTGGTCCAGAGCTCGACGCCAGAAGTACGTCCGAGTAACGGATTACCGGTGGCTGAGCCCAGGTTGGCGACCACGTGGTTGCCCGTGCCGTCAGACGGGTTCATGGTCATGTCATAGACTGTGAGCCCGTTGCTGCCATCGGCCACCACGGCATAGCTGTCGTGAAAATCGACATCGTAAGCGTGGTCCTGCCGGCTGATGTCGCCGTAGGAGCCGCTGGCCAGATTATGCTCGTAGAAGTCCGAGGGCTGCGGTGTCAGCAGCATCGGTGCACCCTCGACACCCTGGCCGGATTCGGCGGCGCTGACATCGACGCGACGCAAGCCCAGGCTCTGGGACATGACGTAAGCCAGGTCGGTGTCGCCAAGAATCACGTTATAGGCATGGGGGGTCGGGTAAACGGTTGATCCATCGGGGTTGTCGACCTGATATTCATCGACCACTGTGTTGGCAACCACATGGGGCGTGTCGATGGCCACACCGTTGGCATCAGCAATCTGCCATACGCTCATGCCATGGGGGCCATCCGCCATATACAGGTATTGGGCGGAAGTTGCGACGCCCTGGGTGTGACCGACTGCCAGGGGTGCGGTTGGTGAACCATCCGCAGCGGCATTGGTTTCGCTGGTACTGGCGAAATACGCCGGCACAGTGAACTTGGTGCTCATGTCTGTGGCGCCGGTTGTCAGGTCGCCCAGATCCATGAAGTTGAGTCCACCGGCGCCAGTGGCCTGCACCACATCAACGGCGCCGGATGTGTCGCTCACTGAGGGCATCAGGAACAAAGCGTTGCCGTGGCCGCTGACTTCCCCGGTCACCAGCAGGCTGGGCGACTGATACATCCAGATTGGCAGGGATTCATTGTCGTCCGGATCCCAGGCGCCCATGTCATAGGAGGTTACGAACTCGTAGTCAGGCCAGTGAAGCCGGTCAGGGAAGAGGTCGTTATCATAGGGAGCGCCCGCCTGTTGCCAGTTTCCGGCTGGCGCATCGGCGCTTTCGAGGGCGACCAGTCCAGCGAAGTGATCTGCGTAAAAGACCCGGTTATTGACGGTATCGACTTCCACGTCGATCACACCGGCTTCCTTCAGCATGCCCACCCCGAAATAGGGGAACAGACTCTGTGACTGCTCGCCGGTAGGTTCATCTGGGCCGTGGGCCGGAACAGCCGGGGCATAGCCCTGGTAGGTAATGTTGGCCAGATCAGTCGCATCGACCGCCACCAGCCCGCCCAGGCCGTAGGCCAGATAGACGATGGTCTCGCCACTACCCTGGTAGGTTTCGACGTCCAGCTTGTTGGCCTTGTAGTAGTACTTGCCATAGCGGTCGAAATCCGCCCAAGGCGTTGGTGCGTCTACATCACCATGCCAGACCTCCTTGATTTCGAAGGATGCCTGGTTGAAGTTCGGCATGCCGGTGTCCGGATCTATGTGGGTGACCGGATCGAAAACCTCGGTGGCTACGTCCATGTTGAGGAACCAGTCTTCCGTGACACCGGTATCCGTGTAAAGGTTGTAGTAGCCGACCCGGTCCAGGGTGGCCGGGTCGTAAACGCCAAGGCCCAGAAAGCCAATGGCTGCATACAGGTTGCCGTCAGCATGCAGTTGTAAATCGGCCGGTGCACCCCAGGGGTGTTCCCCTGAATACTGGAGCGTGTAGACCTCTTCATCGATAAGAAGAGTTCCATCATCCTCCAGTGTCGGTGTCGCGCTGATAACATTGGCGAGAGCCGTTCGATGGATCCCGTAACTCTCGTCCGCAATCCAGAGATTGGTGTCATCAGCTTCCAGCGATTTGATAAAACCATGGCCCTCAATGACTACATCGGTGACCAGGTCTCCACCTCCTTCGGCGAATGTGATCCCTTCCTGGTAATAATTTACCGGCGTGGTATGCAATACCTGCATCGCAGCAGGATCGGTGATGTCTACCACTGCAATGCCGGACTCACGTACTGCCGCCAATGCATAGGTTCGGCCCTCATAGGGCAGAACGAGAATATCCTGAATGAAGTTTGCCAGCTCGATTTCATGCACCGCACCAGCGGTGGTCTGAATCGGGGTGATCGCCAGCCGGTTCGCCATGTTGTAAACGGCGTAATCAGTCTCGCCCATATCCGCGCGGGCTACGGCAGTCGTCGCGCCACCGATCTGAACGGCTTTCTCCGTCAGGAATGCTTCAATAATGGCCTGCCCCTCGGGAGTTCCAAGTGATGCGTCGTTGTCACTGCTGCCGCAGCCTGTCAGTGTGATGGCCAAACCCGCTGTCAGCAGGCCTGGCATTGCGGACCGAAAAAACTTACAACCCATAATCAAAACCTCCCTGGCTCTCTTTGGCGATGTAGCCGAGCCTTGATCCATATTGTTGGCAGATGCGTTGATGGTTCGATCATCTGGCCAAAAAATGCACTATCGGCACCTGCAATTTAGAACTCATGTAGAGTGTTGTGTATTGACGTACCTCAAGTTTCCGTATCCAGGGTGTGCGGTCGTTTGGAGACGATTGTGGGAACGAATCGGCTATCAGGAGCAATTCATTGGTTTTCAAAACCCTTTCAGCAATAACTTTGGCCGGCCTTTTGGGTCTGGCTGGATGCGACTCTGACAAAAAATTGGCAGCAATCGATTCCGGCAGAGTGGATACCACGAGTGCAGGCATACAAATCGGGGATATATCTCTGGCGCTGACCTCCGCCCAGTTGGAATGGGTCGGTCAACAGATTTTCCGGAACGAGTGTGCAGGCCGTTTCCAGTGCCTGGTGCACTGGAACGATGGTGAGGCGTTCCCGTCGCTGGGTATTGGCCACTTTATCTGGTATCCGAAGGGCGTAGAGGGGCGGTTTGTAGAAAGCTTTCCAGCCCTGGTGGAATACATGGAACAGCGGCAAGTCAACATTCCCGAATGGTTGCGAACTCTCGAGCCTTTCGATGCACCCTGGGACGACAAGGACGATTTTCTGGCTGTCGACGACTCGCCCCGGCTGGCGGAACTGCGGGAGTTTCTGGCCGGCACCCAGGGGATCCAGGCTGAATTTATATTCCGTCGGGCCAGAAAGTCGCTCGGGCAGATCGTTGAGGCAACGCCGGCAGATCAACAGTCAGACGTGGCGGCACGACTGGACGCTCTTGCTCAGACCCCGGGTGGCGTCTACGCCATTATTGATTATGTAAATTTCAAGGGTGAGGGGCTATCACTGACGGAACGCTATAACAACCAGGGCTGGGGCCTGCTACAGGTGCTATTGGAAATGTCTGGCCCATCTGACCGAAGTGCCCTTGAGCAATTTCGGGAAGCGGCCGCCACGGTCCTCACACGACGTGCTGAAAATGCAGAGGACCCGATTGAAAGGGAACGCTGGTTGCCAGGGTGGCTGAGGCGCCTCGAGACCTACAAAGAGCCCCCCGTCTTGAAAATATCCGAATAATTTTGCAGAAAAACTAGTTCATTTACCGAACCTTGTTCTACTTTTAAGGGGCACGGCCCTCAAAGCTGCCTTTTTTCGGCGCATGGGGCCGCAGTGAGGGCACTGTATCAGTGCATAAAACAGCGCCACCCGGTTCCAGATCTGTCTGTAACGCTCTGGTGGCGGATAAAAACAATACAAATCATGGGTTTAAGATGTGTGGCTCGCAAATTGCTGAGGCCATGCGTCTCGAAAAACCAACTGATGTTCGGAGAAAAGACAATGAGAAAGACGAAATCGATTGCCCTGGGGATTGCTCTGGCCGTAGGTACCTTCTCGGCTACTGGGGCCATGGCAGCCACCACTCTGGAGAACGTCAAGGAGAAGGGGCACCTGCAGTGTGGTGTTACCACAGGTCTTCCGGGATTCTCCCAGCCTGACGAAAAGGGCAACTGGACCGGTATCGATGTTGATACCTGCCGCGCCGTAGCTGCAGCGATCTTCGGGGATGCCAGCGCGGTCGAGTTTACGCCGCTCACTGCCAAAGAGCGTTTTACCGCACTGCAGTCCGGTGAAATCGACATGCTCTCCCGGAACACCACCTGGACGTTGACCCGTGACGCCTCGCTGGGCCTCAATTTTGCCGGGGTTAACTACTACGACGGCCAGGGTTTCCTGATCAACAAGGATATCGGGGTAGACGATGCGCTCCAGCTCGACGGAGCTTCGATTTGTATCCAGGCCGGTACAACCACCGAACTGAATCTCTCCGATTATTTCCGTGCCAAGGGGATGGAATTCAAACCCATCGTATTCGACACCTCCGAGCAGACTGTGCAGGGCTTCTCTGCCGGACGCTGTGACGTGTTGACTTCCGACCGTTCCCAGCTGGCAGCTTTGCGCTCCAAGCTTCAGGATCCGAGCGCCGCAAAAATCCTGCCTAACACCATCTCCAAAGAGCCTCTTGGCCCCGTTGTCCGTCAGGGCGATGATCAGTGGTTCAACATCGTCAAGTGGGTGCTTTCAGTGCAGATCAACGCTGAAGAACTGGGCGTAACAAGCGCCAATGCTGACGACATGCTGAAGTCTGATAATCCGAACATTCAGCGCCTGCTGGGTACGGATGGCGACATGGGCGCCAAGCTTGGCCTGCCTGACGACTTCGGTCACAAGGTTGTGAAACTGGTCGGTAATTATGGCGAAATGTACGACCGCAATGTGGGTCCGGACACACCGCTCGGTCTGGATCGGGGTATCAACGCCCTGTGGACCGATGGCGGCATCATGTATGCCCCGCCAGTCCGGTAACACCTGAAAGCACACCGGGGCGCCTCGCAAGCGGCGCTCCGGTGATCTCTGATGAAGTCAGCTGCAGGGAAGCCTTTCGGAACATTGCATGAAAAAACAAACAATTGATTCAAGACCTGCGGGGCCCAAGCCCTGGTATGACCCCCGGGTACGTTCACTCTTTTTCCAGGTTGTCGCCATAGCCCTCGTTTTCTGGGCTGGCTGGACACTGGTAGAAAACACGCTCGCCAACATGGAGAGCCGGGGCATCAGCACCGGTTTCGGCTTTCTTGATGAGACTGCAGGTTTCGGCATCATCATGAGCCTGATCCCTTACGATGCCACCATGACCTATGGCCGAACCTTCTGGGTTGGCCTGACCAATACCCTCCTGGTCTCCGCAATGGGCATCGTTGCTGCAACGATTCTCGGATTCATCATCGGCGTGGCCCGTCTGTCCAGTAACTGGCTGGTTGCCAAGGTGTCCCTCGTTTACATCGAGGTCATCCGGAATATCCCGTTACTGCTGCAGATCTTTTTCTGGTATTTCGCCGTTCTGGGCGCCTTGCCTTCGCCGCGCCAGAGTATCGATGTGGGCGGTACCATGTTTCTCAACAACCGCGGGCTTTATGTCCCGGAACCCCTGGCACAGGACGGTTTTGGGCTGGTCTGGGGGGGCTCTGGCAATCGCCATTGCCGCCGTTGTTGGCATTCGAATCTGGGCCAAAAAGCGGCAGCTGGCTACTGGCCAGATCTTTCCCACCTTCAAGGTTGGTGTTGCACTACTGGTCCTGTTGCCGGCAATTGCCTACTTCGCCGCAGGCAGCCCGCTCGAATGGGAAGTACCCGCACTAAGGGGCTTCAATTTTGGTGGTGGTATTACCATCATTCCTGAGCTTGCCGCCCTGTGGGTGGCATTGTCGCTGTACACGGCCAGTTTTATCGCAGAGATAGTCCGGTCCGGTATCCTGTCAGTGAGCAAGGGCCAGACGGAAGCGGCCAAAGCGCTGGGACTCCCTAACGGACTTACGTTGCGCCTGGTTGTGATACCGCAGGCCATGCGCGTCATCATCCCGCCATTAACCAGTCAGTACCTGAACCTGGCGAAGAACTCATCCCTTGCGACGGCCATCGGCTATCCGGATCTCGTTGCAGTCTTCATGGGCACCACCCTTAACCAGACCGGGCAAGCGGTCGAGGTTGTAGCTATCACCATGGCGGTTTATCTCACGATCAGCCTCTCGATCTCGCTGTTCATGAATATCTACAACCGGGCTGTGGCGATTAAGGAGCGATGATGACTGAGTCAACCATGAAACCACCCAAGAAGGCGCTCAGTCCGATCAAGTGGATGCGAGAGCACCTGTTCTCAACCTGGTACAACGCCTTGCTGACCCTTGCCGTTGGCTATTTGCTGGTGACCAGTGTCGGCCCCCTGCTGAACTGGTTGCTGTTCGAAGCGAACTTCCAGGGCCAGGATGCGAGTGACTGTACTGGCGCGGGCGCCTGTTGGCTGTTTATAAGTCAGCGTCTGAATTTCTTCATTTACGGGTTCTACCCCGATGAGCTTCAGTGGCGTGTGGACGCCATGTTCTTGCTGCTGGCCATTGCGTTTGTACCCCAGTTCATCGAGCGGTTCCCTGGCCGCAAATGGCTCGGGATTTTCGGCATGACTGGCTTGCCCATCATCGGGTATTTCCTGATACCTGGCGGCACGTTCGGCCTTGAGGTTGTCGAGAGCACAAAATGGGGCGGCCTGATGCTGACCCTGATTCTCGCCTACATCGGCATCCTCGCCTCTCTGCCTATTGGCATTCTACTGGCCCTTGGACGGCGCTCGGAGATGCCGATCATTCGTGGTCTGAGCGTGGTGTTCATCGAGGTCTGGCGGGCGGTGCCCCTGATCACAGTGCTGTTCATGGCCTCGGTGATGCTGCCGCTATTCCTGCCTGAAGGCGTCAACTTCGAAAAGCTGGCGCGGGCCCTGATTGGTATCACGCTCTGGCAGTCTGCTTACATGGCGGAGGTCATCCGGGGCGGTCTGCAGGCCATTCCTCGCGGCCAGTATGAGGCAGCTGATGCCCTCGGGCTCGGCTACTGGCGGAAGATGGGGCTCGTTATTCTTCCCCAGGCGCTGAAAATGGTGATTCCGGGAATCGTGAATACCTTCATTTCACTGTTCAAGGACACCACGCTGGTTCTGATTATCGGCCTCTTCGATGTGCTTGGTACGGTCCAGTCCACTGTGACTGACCCCGCGTGGCAAAACGTTGCGATCGAAGGCTATGTCTTTGTCGCTTTCTGTTTCTGGGTCTTTTGCTTCGGCATATCCCGCTACAGTCAGAACCTTGAACGCAAACTCGACACCGGTCATAAAACCTGATGGGTAATCCAATGACAGAACAAACCCAGACATCCAACGTGACGTCCTCCGGGCAGGGCGACACCGACAAGAAACCCGATATCATCCGCGTGGAAGGGATGCACAAGTGGTACGGGGATTTTCACGTATTGAAGGACCTGAACCTGACAGTGGCCCAGGGCGAACGAATTGTTATCTGCGGGCCGTCCGGCTCCGGTAAATCGACATTCATTCGATGCATTAACCGGCTGGAAGAGCATCAACAAGGCAAAATCATCGTCGACGACGTTGAGCTGACGGATGATGTGCGCCAGATCGATACGGTTCGCCGGGAAGTCGGCATGGTATTCCAGCATTTCAACCTGTTCCCTCACCTGACCGTGCTCGAGAACTGTTGCCTTTCACCGATTTGGGTCCGCAAGATTCCTCGTAAAGAGGCGGAAGCGACGGCCATGGAGTATCTGGAGAGGGTAAAGATCCCCGACCAGGCTCTCAAATATCCCGGACAGTTGTCCGGCGGCCAGCAACAGCGGGTTGCGATTGCCCGAGCCCTGTGCATGAAGCCGAAAATCATGCTGTTCGATGAGCCAACGTCGGCGCTGGATCCCGAAATGATCAAGGAAGTGCTCGATGTCATGATTGAGCTAGCCGGCAGCGGCATGACGATGCTTTGTGTAACCCATGAGATGGGCTTTGCCAAAACCGTGGCCGACAGGGTCATCTTCATGGATGGTGGTGAGATTGTGGAGGAAGCACCACCGCACGAGTTTTTTACAAACCCGCAGGAAGCTCGGACCCAGAAGTTTCTCCAGCAGATACTGGCGCACTGAAGCAAAGGGCAAAAAAAACCGGGCATTTGCCCGGTTTTTTTATAACGGTTGTTTCTTCAGCTCTGGCTCTTTGCCAGGTTCCGCCTCGAGCCACCAGACGTTCTTGTCCCAGTCGCCCAGGACAATCCGCTTTGCCGGCAAGCCGTTGGCAATGAGCTCATGCACGGCGGGGCGGTGGGTGTGGCCATGAATCATGTGCTGGACACCGTGGGCTTCCATATCCTTGATCACTTCCTCCGGCGTTACGTCCATGATGAACTCTTCCTTGCCCTGATTTTTCGCCATGCTGATTTCCCGCAGCTGGCGGGCCATCTGCTGGCGGTCCTCAAGAGGACGCTGGAGTATCATCTGTTGCCACTGAGGGTTGCGCATGTTGGCCCGGAACTTCTGGTACTCCACATCGGCCGTGCACAGGCTGTCGCCATGCATGAGGAGGGTAGGGGTGCCGTGCAGATCGATTACCGTGGGGTCGTCCAGAAGGCTTGCGCCGGCCCGCTTGCAGAAATCCTCACCAATCAGAAAATCCCGATTGCCGTGCATCAGGAAGATGTCGGTGCCGCTATCCCTCAGTTTGCGCAGGGCAGCAGCAATCTGTTCCTGGAGCGGCGTGCGTTCGTCATCGCCGATCCAGGCCTCGAAGAAATCACCGAGGATATAGAGCTGATCAACGCCGCTGGCTGTCCCGTCGAGAAACCCCAGAAATGCCTCAGTAATATCCGGGCGGGATTCCTCAAGGTGAAGGTCTGAAATAAACAGCGTGGTCACGCGTCCTCCAGAACCTCAGCCTTTTCGATAACCACGTCATCGGCAGGCACGTCCTGGTGGCCCGCTCGCATGGTGGTGCGGACCGCGCGGATTGCGTTGACCGTGTCCATGCCCTCGACAACCTTGCCGAACACGCAGTAGCCCCAGCCTTCCGCGTTTTTGGCGGTGTGGTCGAGGAAGCCGTTATTCTCAACGTTGATAAAGAACTGGGCGGTAGCGGAATGCGGGTCCATGGTACGTGCCATGGCGATGGTGCCCTGCATGTTGCTCAGGCCGTTATCGGCTTCGTTCTGGATGGAATCGCGGGTTTTGCGCGGCGTCATGCCGGGCTCGAAGCCTCCGCCCTGAATCATGAAATTGCTGATCACACGGTGAAAAATAAGGCCATCGTAAAAACCGTCGCGAACGTACTGTTCAAAATTCTTGGCGGTTTCCGGTGCCTTGTCATAGTCCAGTTCCAGCTTGATGTCACCGTAGTTGGTTGTCAGCAGAATCATCAGGTTTTCCTGTTCAGAAAGGTTAGGTACGTTACAGGACCCATTGTACTCAAGAGTTTCCTGCTATGCATGAGTCCGGCAAGGATTTGTGAGTATAATACGCGGTTTAAGATTCACTCCCCTTTTAACAGAGATTGTATGAGCGCCGAGTCGAAGAAAGCCCACAACTTTATCCAGAGCCTGATCGAAGACGCCATCGCCAGCGGAGAGCATACCGGCAAGGTGGTCACCCGATTCCCGCCGGAGCCCAACGGTTACCTGCATATTGGTCATGCCAAATCGATCTGCCTGAATTTTGGCATCGCCGAGACCTTTTCCGGCGACTGCAACCTGCGGTTTGACGACACCAACCCGGAAAAGGAAAACCAGGAATACATCGACGCCATCAAACAGGATGTGGAGTGGCTTGGCTACGAGTGGGCCGGGGACGTTCGTTATGCCTCGGATTACTTTGATGCTCTCTATGAATTTGCCGAGGAACTGATTACCCGGGACAAGGCCTATGTGTGCGCCCTGACAGCCGACGAAATGGCTGAGTACCGCGGAAGCCTGAAAGAGCCTGGCAGAAACAGCCCCTACCGGGACCGCCCGGTGGAAGAGAGTCTGCAGATGTTCCGCGACATGCGGGATGGCAAGTACCAGAACGGTGAGCTGGTGCTGCGGGCCAAGATCGATATGGCCTCGCCGAACATCAACATGCGGGATCCGATTCTTTATCGTATCCGTTACGCAGAGCACCATCAGACCGGTAACAAATGGTGCATCTACCCGATGTATGACTTCACGCATCCGATTTCAGACGCCATGGAGGGGATTACCCATTCCCTGTGCACCCTGGAATTCGAGGATCACCGGCCGCTGTATGACTGGGTTCTGGATAACATCTCCGGCCCCTGTCACCCACGCCAGATCGAGTTTGCCCGTCTGAACCTGAATTACACCATCACCTCGAAGCGCAAGCTCAAGCGACTGGTGGATGAGGGCGTGGTTGATGGCTGGAACGATCCCCGGATGCCAACCATTTCGGGCATGCGCCGGCGCGGTTATACGCCGGAGTCCATCCGCACCTTCTGCGACATGATTGGCGTGAATAAGGCTGGCGGTACCGTGGATGTGGGCATGCTGGAGCACGCTATTCGCGAAGATCTGAACACTCGTGCGCCGCGGGCGATGTGTGTCATGCGCCCGCTGAAAGTCACACTGACCAATTACCCGGCCGACAAGAGTGAAACCCTGATCCTGCCGGTTCATCCGCAGGACCCCGATATGGGCGAGCGGGAAGTGCCCTGGACCCAGACGCTTTTTATCGATCGGGAAGATTTTGAAATGGAGCCGCCGCGCAAATGGAAGCGGCTGGCGCCGGATCAGGCGGTGCGTCTGCGGGGCGGTTACGTGATGACCTGCCGCGAAGTGGTTCGTGATGACAACGGTGAGATCGTGGAGCTGAAATGCGAGTACGATCCCAACACCTTGGGTGTCAATCCCGAAGGCTACAAACCCAATGGCGTGATTCATTGGGTGTCTGCCACCGATAGCGTGGAGGCGGACATTAATCTGTACGACCGCCTGTTCAACCATGAGTCCCCGGACAGTGACAAGGAAGGTGATTTGATGGATCACCTGAACCCGGAATCACTGGTGGTCCTGAAGGGTGCACGGGTAGAGAAGAGTCTTGCTGCACCCCGTACGGATCTTCCGTACCAGTTCGAGCGGGAAGGCTATTTCTTCTGCGATCAGGCCCATACCGAGGCTGCCGGTCGGCCGGTGTTCAACCGCACGGTTACGCTCAGGGATTCCTGGGGTAAGGGGGGCAAGTGATCCGCATCTACAACACGCTGACCCAGCAAAAGGAAGAGTTCCGGCCGATTGAGCCGGGCAAGGTGCGGATGTATGTCTGCGGGATGACCGTCTACGACTACTGCCACCTGGGCCATGCACGGGTGCTGGTGGCCTTTGACGTGATTACCCGTTACCTGCGCCATCGCGGCTATGACGTAAACTACGTTCGCAACATCACCGATATTGACGACAAGATCTTGCGCCGTGCGGATGAGAACGGTGAGCCCTATAACGAGCTTACCGACCGGATGATCAGGGCGATGCACGAAGATGAAGCCCGTCTTGGTGTGCTGTCTCCGGACGAAGAGCCCCGGGCGACTGCGTACATTGACGAAATCATCGCGATGATCCATAAGCTGATTGCCAGTGGCCACGCCTATGCGGCGGATAACGGTGATGTCTATTTTGCCGTTGATTCCTTCGAGGAATACGGCAAGCTCAGCAAGAAAAAACTGGAGGATCTGCTGGCGGGCGCGCGAGTTGACGTGCAGGAAGCCAAACGCAGTCCGGCGGATTTCGCGTTGTGGAAAGCGGCCAAGGCAGGGGAGGTCAGCTGGCCCTCGCCCTGGGGCGATGGTCGTCCCGGCTGGCACATTGAGTGCTCGGCGATGTCCACATGCTGCCTGGGGGATACGTTTGACATTCACGGCGGCGGGCCGGACCTGTTGTTCCCGCACCACGAGAACGAGATTGCCCAATCCGAGTGTGCCACTGGCCACACCTTTGTGAACACCTGGATGCACGCGGGCGCCATCCGGGTGAACAAGGAAAAGATGTCCAAGTCTTTGGGCAACTTCTTCACCATCCGCGAGATCATGGAGAAGTACCCGGCGGAAGTGGTCCGTTACTTCCTGGTGTCCAGCCATTACCGCAGCCAGGTGGACTACTCCGAGGAAAATCTGGCCGAGGCCGGCCGCACGCTCACTCGGCTGTATCATGCCCTTAGAGGCATCGTGCCCGCCAAGGCCGCCGATGTGCCGGAATCCGAGCATGATGAGCGGTTTGCCGAGGCGATGGACGATGATTTCAATACTGCGGGCGCCATTGCTGTCCTCCACGCGGTTGCCAACGAAATCAACCAGCACCGTCGCGATGGTCGCGAAGAGGATGCCAAACGTAGTGCGGCGATTCTGGTGAGGCTCGGCGGTGTCCTGGGGCTGTTGCAACAGGACCCCGAGGCGTTTTTCCAGGCGGACACCGGTGGTGAGCTCAGCGCCGCAGACATTGAAGCGATGATCCAGGCCCGGGCCGATGCCCGAAAGGCGAAGAATTTTGCCGAGGCCGACCGGATCCGCGACGAGCTACTCGAGAAGGGTATTATTCTGGACGATTCCCGAGAGGGGACGAGCTGGCGTAAAGCCTGAATTTCCGGGAGATGCTGGTTGGTCAGACCAGTTTTGCGCGTGCAGGCATGATCTTGTAAGGATTTTCCCTTACAATGCGGCGCTCAAATTAGAATGCCCTCTCAAGATGAAGGGGGAGTCGGGAAACGTAACCCACTGAGGCAGACAACGATGACAGAACGCGTACAAATCGGCGGCATTCAGGTCGCAAAGAATCTGTATGATTTCGTGAACAATGAAGCGATCCCGGGCACAGGGGTCGATGCCGATAAATTCTGGGCAGAATTCGACAAGATCGTGAACGAGCTGGCGCCACGCAACCGCGAGCTGCTGGCCAAGCGTGATGCGATCCAGGAAAAAATGGACAGCTGGAACCGTGATCACAAGGGTCAGAAGCTGGACATGGCCGAGTACAAGTCCTTCCTGAAAGACATCGGTTATCTCGTTGACGAGCCTTCCGAATTCAAGATCTCCACCTCCAATGTGGATCCGGAAGTGGCCACCATGGCCGGCCCGCAGCTGGTGGTTCCGATCATGAACGCCCGGTTTGCGCTCAACGCGGCGAACGCGCGCTGGGGTAGCCTGTACGATGCCCTTTACGGTACCGATGCGATCTCCGAAGAAGGCGGCGCCGACAAAGGCCGTGGTTACAACCCGGTTCGCGGGGCCAAAGTTATCGAGTGGGCCCGTAACCTGCTCGACAGCTCCGCGCCGCTGGCCTCAGGCAGCCATAAAGATGCTGCCAAGTATCTGGTTGAAGGTGGCAAGCTGGTCGTCAAGCTGCAGAACGGTGAGACCACCGGTCTGAAAGACGAAGCCGGCTTTGTTGGCTACACCGGTGCTGCCGACGCGCCCACCGGCGTGCTGCTGGTCAAGAACGGCATGCACTTCGAAATCCAGATCGACGCCAGCCACCCGATTGGCAAAGACGACGGCGCCAACGTCAAAGACGTTCTGATGGAGTCTGCACTGACCACCATCATGGATTGCGAAGACTCGGTAGCGGCCGTGGACGCTGACGACAAGGCACTGGCTTACCGCAACTGGCTGGGCCTGATGAAGGGCGATCTGCAGGAAACGTTCGAGAAAGGCGGCGAGCAGCTGACCCGCAAGATGAACGCTGACCGCACCTACACGGCAGCCGACGGCAGTGAGCTGAGCCTGAAAGGCCGCAGCCTGATGTTTATCCGTAACGTCGGCCACCTGATGACCAACCCCGCCATCTTGCTGAAGGACGGCAACGAAGTGCCGGAAGGCCTGATGGACGGTCTGATCACGTCGCTGATCGCCATTCACGACATGAAGGGCAATGGCAAGTTCCAGAACAGCACCAAAGGCTCCATGTACATCGTGAAGCCGAAGATGCACGGACCGGAAGAGGTGGCGTTCACCAACGAATTCTTCGGCCGTGTTGAAGATGCGCTTGGTCTGCCGCGCTTCACCCTGAAGGTCGGCATTATGGACGAGGAGCGTCGTACCACGGTTAACCTGAAAGCCTGTATCCATGCCGCCAAAGAGCGCGCCGTATTCATTAATACCGGCTTCCTGGACCGCACCGGTGACGAGATCCATACCTCCATGGAATTGGGTCCGTTTATCCGCAAGGGCCCGATGAAGCAGGCAACCTGGATCAACGCCTACGAGCAGTGGAACGTGGACATTGGCCTGGAAACCGGTTTCCGTGGTGTTGCCCAGATTGGTAAGGGCATGTGGGCCATGCCTGACCTGATGGCCGGCATGCTGGAAGCAAAAATCGGCCATCCGAAGGCCGGCGCGAACACAGCCTGGGTTCCGTCTCCCACGGCGGCCACGCTGCATGCTACTCACTACCACCAGGTGAACGTGGCTGATGTCCAGAAGCAGCTGGAAAGCCGCACTCGTGCAGCACTGGAGGACATCCTGACAGTGCCTGTAATGGATGATCCGGCCTCCCTGAGTGCCGAAGATATCCAGCAGGAACTGGACAACAATGCCCAGGGTATCCTCGGTTACGTTGTTCGCTGGATCGATCAGGGCGTTGGCTGCTCCAAGGTACCTGACATCAATGATGTGGGCCTGATGGAAGACCGCGCCACGCTGCGTATCGCTTCCCAGTTGCTGGCCAACTGGCTGCATCATGGTATCTGCTCCGAAGAGCAGATCATGGAAACCATGAAGCGCATGGCTGCGGTGGTCGACAAGCAGAACGCCGGTGATTCGGCCTACCGCCCGATGGCCGGGAACTTTGATGACAGTGTCGCCTTCCAGGCAGCGCTGGATCTGGTTCTCAAGGGCCGCGAGCAGCCCAACGGCTACACCGAGCCGCTGCTGCACGCCTACCGTCTGAAGGCGAAAGCCAAGTACGGACAGTAAGCGCTACGCATAAAAAAACCCCGCCTCGGCGGGGTTTTTTGTGGCTTGCTGGATTAGGCGGAGCCGTAATCCAACACCTCGGCTCAGTCCTTGTGCAGGACGTCCGCGGCATACAGTGTATTCTGTAGCAGGGTGGCAATGGTCATCGGCCCGACGCCACCGGGAACCGGTGTGATGTAGGCGGCGCGCTCTGAAGCCGCTGCGAAATCTACATCGCCATGCAGCTTTCCGTCTTCCATCCGGTTGATGCCCACATCAATCACCGTCGCTCCCGGCTTTACCCAGTCGCCCTTGATCAGGCCGGGCTTGCCGACTGCAGCGACCAGGATGTCGGCTTCCCGGACAAACTTCTCAAGATCTGGAGTGAAGCGGTGACAAACCGTTGTCGTGGCACCCTTTAGCAGTAGTTCCATGCTCATGGGACGACCGACAATATTGGAAGCGCCGACAATCACGGCATGCTGGCCCTTGTAAGGCGTATCAATGCTGTCGAGCAGGGTGATAATGCCAGCCGGTGTGCATGGGCGCAGGGTAGGCTTGCGCTGCATCAGGCGGCCGATGTTATACGGGTGAAAGCCGTCGACGTCTTTGTCCGGGCGGATCTTGACCAGAATCGGGTCTGCATCCAGATGAGCCGGCAATGGAAGCTGTACCAGGATTCCATCTACGGTCGGGTTTTCATTCAGCTCATCAATCAGCGCCTCAAGTGCTTCCTGGGAAGTGTCTTCCGGCAGATCGTATGAGAGGGAGAGAATTCCGGCCTGGTCGCACGCCTTGCGTTTGTTGCCCACGTATACATGGGATGCGGGATCGTTGCCGACCAGTACCACGGCCAGCCCGGGGGCTCTCAGGCCTTGCTGGGTTCGTGCTTCCACCCCTGCGGCGACTTGCTGTCTTACTTCGGCGGCAATCTCTTTTCCGTTGATCAGTTTGGCGGTCATGTCTCGTCTTGTCGGTTGGGCATCGGTAAATTGGAGGTGGGGCATTGTCTCATGCTTCCAGGCGAACTCCAATTGAACGGGCGCCTGACCGGGCTCGAAGGAACTTTCGGCACCGCACTTTGTCAGTGAAGAGACTGTTGTTTCGGGGAATTTGGAAATCCGTGTTGACGGAACCCTCCGGCGCCGGTAATATGCGCGCCAACTTTGCTGAGGCACTTGTTGTTCAGTTCAAACGGGGTATAGCGCAGTCTGGTAGCGCGCCTGCTTTGGGAGCAGGATGTCGGGAGTTCGAATCTCTCTACCCCGACCATTTTCTGAATGTTCAGGTGGGCGAACGGTCAAGCGCCCGTAGCTCAGCTGGATAGAGCATCCGCCTTCTAAGCGGATGGTCGCAGGTTCGAGTCCTGCCGGGCGCGCCATCAAGTCGTCGGCTTGGTCCGCGCCGGAGCGACCGTAACCAGCAAAGTTGAAAAGTAAAAGGCATGTCCCGATGTGGTGGACGTAGCTCAGTTGGTAGAGCTCAGGATTGTGACTCCTGCGGTCGAGGGTTCGAACCCCTTCGTCCACCCCACTTTTCTTTCAGAGTTGATTCCGCGTTTGTTGAATAGGTTGATGGCAGTCTGGCCATCGGGCATTCTTCATTCTGTTGTGCGCGAGTGGCGGAACTGGTAGACGCGCTGGATTTAGGTTCCAGTGGGGCAACCCGTGAGAGTTCGAGTCTCTCCTCGCGCACCACCCCTTTCTTTTTTTTCGTTCGTCCCCATTTATGTCTTCAAGATTCGGCCGGTTCCGTGATTGGGCAGCATCAAACTGCTTTGCAGGGTGATTCTCTCGGCGGTGCAAAGCATGATAAACTACCGGCTTTTAATTTTCGGTCCTTTCTTGGGAATCGCCCCGAAATCGGACTTTTAGGTTTAATTTCATTCACATACCGAACCTGTAATTTGAGGATCTTCCATGCAAGTGTCTGTTGAAACGACCTCCAACATCGAGCGTCGCATGACGATTGGTGTGCCCGCCCAGGAAATCGACCAGGCGGTCCAGAAACGCCTGCAGGAAACCGCGCGTACCGTGCGCCTGAACGGTTTCCGCCCGGGCAAGGTGCCCATGAGCGTCGTCAAGCGTCGTTTCGGTGACAGCGTCCGCCAGGAAATCGTTGGCGAGGTTATGCGCGACAACTACATCAAGGCACTGCAGGAGCAGGATATCAACCCGGCGGGCTGGCCAAAGTTTGAGCCCAAGACGATGGAAGAGGGCAAGGATCTGGAATTCGTTGCCATCTTCGAAGTGCTGCCCGAAATCGAACTGGGCGATCTGAGCAAGATCTCCGTTGAAAAGCTCACTTCCGAGATCACCGACAAAGACGTCGACAACATGATCGACAACCTGCGTCGTCAGCAGGCCACCATGAAAGAAGTCAAGCGCAAGTCCAAGAACAAGGACGTGTTGACCATTGACTTCAAAGGTTTCATCGATGGTGAAGAGTTTGAAGGCGGCGCCGCTGAAGGCCATCGCCTGACTCTGGGCTCCGGCCAGATGATTCCGGGCTTTGAGAAAGCCATCGTTGGTGGAAAGGCCGGCGAAGACATGGAAATCGAGGTGACCTTCCCGGAGGATTACCACAACGAAGAGCTGGCAGGTAAGCCGGCCAAGTTCGAGATCAAGATTCACAAGGTCGAAGAGCCGCAGTTGCCCGAACTCGACACCGAATTCTTCAAGAAGTTCGGTATCGATGCTGAAGACGAAGCGACCTTCCGCGAAGAAGTCAAAAAGAACATGGAGCGTGAGCTCAAGCAGGCGGTTTCCAACAAGGTCAAGAACGACGTGGTTGACGGACTGCTGGAAACCACCGAGCTGGATATTCCGTCTGCTCTGGTTGACCAGGAAATCGATCGCCTCCGCCAGGACGCTGTTCAGCGCTTTGGCGGCCAGGTTGATTTTCAGCAGCTGCCGAAGGAAATTTTCCAGGAGCAGGCGGAGCGTCGCGTGAAGACCGGCCTGCTGTTCCAGGAAGTGGTCAAGAAGAACGACCTGAAAGCCGATCCGGCAAAAGTAGACGAAAAGATCCAGGAAATCGCGTCTACGTATGAACAGCCTGAAGAGGTTGTTGCTCACTTCAACAGCAACCCGGAGCAGAAGAGCCAGATCGAGTCTTCCGTTCTGGAGGATGCGGTTGTTGACCACGTGCTGGAGCAGGCGAAGGTCAAAGAGAAGAAGGTCAAGTACGAAGAGGCCGTTCAGGCCGGTCAGCCCCAGCGCTGATTTTGCCCGGGATCGGATCAAAAGCCGGTCCCGATGGCCGACCCAGAGAACAGCCGGCATGTCCGGCTGTTTTCATCTGGGGCCGCTGCTGGCAAAGTATAGGGTGCAATACTTTTGAAACTGCCGTGGAGCGAGTCCACGACCCATTGTCCATAAGGAGTTCAGGCGCATCATGACGCAGAAACCAATCGATGGTCCCGCAATGGTTACCAATTCAGGACTGGTGCCGATTGTTATCGAGCAGACAGCTCGCGGCGAGCGGTCGTTCGACATTTACTCCCGCTTGCTCAAGGAGCGGGTAATCTTCATGGTGGGCCCGGTAGAGGACCACATGGCGAACCTGATCGTGGCCCAGCTCCTGTTCCTCGAGTCTGAGAATCCGGACAAGGACATTCATCTTTATATCAACAGCCCGGGCGGTTCGGTCACTGCGGGTATGTCCATCTACGACACCATGCAGTTCATCAAGCCGGACGTCGCGACCCTGTGTGTAGGTCAGGCTGCGAGCATGGGTGCATTCCTGCTCGCCGGCGGTGCGGCCGGAAAGCGGGCCTGTTTGCCCAACTCCCGCGTGATGATTCATCAGCCGCTGGGTGGTTACCAGGGGCAGGCAACGGACATCGAGATTCACACCCGGGAAATCCTGAAGATCCGGCATACCCTGAACTCCATCCTGGCCCACCATACCGGGCAGGATCTGGAGACGATCGCCAAGGATACCGACCGTGACAACTTCATGGATCCGGGCCAGGCAAAAGAGTATGGGCTGATTGATTCAATACTTGATAAGCGCGTACCGAATAAATAATACTGGAAGTAATCGCATCATACTTGGCCGGCGTATCAGGCAGTGACGCCGGCAAAACGAGATCAGAGGTATTTCAATGGCAGATGAAAGAAACGGCAGGGGCGACGATAACGGCAAGTTGCTTTACTGCTCGTTTTGTGGAAAGAGCCAGCATGAAGTCCGAAAGCTCATTGCAGGGCCCTCGGTGTTCATCTGCGACGAGTGCGTCGACCTGTGCAACGACATTATCCGGGAAGAGATCCAGGAGAACGCGCAGGAAGAGCCGAGCGATCGCCTTCCTACACCGGCCGAGATCCGCAATACCCTTGATGAGTACGTCATCGGTCAGGACCGGGCCAAGGTGGTGTTGTCTGTTGCGGTCTATAACCACTACAAACGTCTTCGTTACGGCGAGGGCAAGGGTGATGTAGAGCTCGGCAAGAGCAACATCCTGCTGATCGGCCCGACCGGCAGTGGTAAGACTCTGCTTGCAGAGACCCTGGCTCGGATGCTGAATGTTCCCTTTACCATTGCCGACGCCACCACGCTGACGGAAGCCGGTTACGTGGGTGAGGATGTCGAGAACATCATCCAGAAGCTGCTGCAGAAGTGCGATTACGATGTCGACAAGGCCCAGCGGGGTATTGTCTACATCGATGAGATTGACAAGATTTCCCGCAAGTCAGACAACCCGTCTATTACCCGGGATGTTTCCGGTGAGGGTGTTCAGCAGGCACTTCTGAAGCTGATCGAAGGCACCGTTGCGTCGGTTCCGCCACAGGGTGGTCGTAAACATCCGCAGCAGGAATTCCTGCAGGTTGATACTGGCAACATGCTGTTTATCTGCGGTGGCGCTTTCGCGGGCCTCGACAAGGTGATTCGCGAGCGTACTGAAAAGAACAGTATTGGTTTCTCTGCATCGGTCGCCAGTCAGGATGATGCCAAGAACACGGGCGACGTCATCAAGGACGTGGAAACTGAGGATCTGGTGAAATACGGTCTGATTCCCGAGTTCGTGGGTCGTTTGCCGGTCGTGGCAACCCTCAACGAACTGGACGAGGAAGCGCTGGTGCAGATCCTGACCGAGCCCAAGAACTCCCTGACCAAGCAGTACCAGAAGCTGTTTGATATGGAAGGGGTCGAGCTCGATTTCCGCGAAGACGCGTTGCGGGCCGTTGCCCGTAAGGCTATGGAGCGCAAGACGGGTGCCCGTGGTCTACGTTCCATTATGGAAGCGACGCTGCTGGATACCATGTACCAGATTCCCTCGGAGCATGACGTCACCAAGGTGGTGATCGACGAGAGCGTAATCAGCGGGGATTCCGAGCCCTTCAAGATCTACGCGAGCAGTGATCACGCCAAGGCTGTGCCTGAAGACTGAGCGTTGTTCAGTGGTTCAAATGAAAAGGGGCGGTGACGCCCCTTTTCGCGTTTTGTATCCCGAGTTTCCTGCCCTGTTTCGTTTGGTAAAAAGATTGCAATTTTTGCGGGCGCCCCAATGAAGGGTGATATGCTGAAAGAAATACCGTCAGAGGATTCCCAATGACCCGTATACCCGAAAATGCCGTGCAAGAGTACCCGCTGCTTCCGCTGCGTGACGTAGTGGTGTTTCCGCACATGGTGGTCCCGCTGTTTGTGGGCCGAGAAAAATCCATTCAGGCTCTGGAAGCCGCAATGGAAGGAAGCAAGGAAATCCTCCTGGTTGCCCAGAAAGACGCTTCCACCGATGAACCTGGCCCCAAGGATGTGTTCGAGATGGGCACCCTGGCCACGGTCCTGCAAATGCTCCGTCTGCCCGATGGCACAGTCAAAGTGCTTGTAGAGGGCAACGCCCGAGCCACCATCAGCGACATCACCGAGGGCGAATTCCTGTCCGGTGGCGCAGTCCTTATGGATGAAGAAGGCTTGCCCGAGCGCGAGCAGGAGGTTCTGGTAAAGACTTTGATGGATGAGTTTGAAAAGTACGTAAAACTCTCCAAAAAGGTGCCCTCCGAAGTCTCCAATGCGCTTACCGGTATTGAAGAGCTGGAGCGACTGGCCGACACCATGGCCGCGCATCTGGAAATGCGTATTCCTGAAAAACAGGAGCTCCTGGAAGCGCTGGATATCCGCAAGCGTGTGGACCTTCTGCTGGGCAAGCTCGACGGCGAAATCGATCTGATCGAGGTCGAGAAACGCATCCGTGGCCGCGTCAAGAAGCAGATGGAGCGCAGCCAGCGCGAGTACTATCTGAACGAGCAAATGAAGGCTATCCAGAAGGAAATGGGTAACCTGGGCGAAGGCAATAACGACTTCGAAGAACTGGAACAGAAGCTCGAGGAAGCCGGCCTTCCGGAAGAAGCCCGCAAGAAAACCGAAACCGAACTGAACAAGCTCAAGATGATGTCGCCGATGTCTGCGGAGGCAACCGTCGTTCGGGGTTATATCGACTGGATGCTGGCCATTCCCTGGAAGAAGCGGAGCCGTGTCCGTCACGACATCGAAAAAGCCCGGGAGATCCTCGATAAAGACCACTACGGCCTGGATGAGGTCAAGAAGCGTATTCTGGAATACCTGGCGGTTCAGAGTCGTGTGAAGAAGGTCAAAGGCCCGGTGCTCTGTCTGGTGGGACCTCCTGGTGTTGGTAAGACCTCACTCGGGCAGTCCATCGCCCGCGCTACCAATCGGAAATACACCCGCATGGCCCTGGGCGGCGTTCGGGATGAAGCTGAAATCCGTGGTCACCGGAAAACCTACATCGGTGCGCTGCCGGGCAAGCTTCTGCAGAAGTTGTCCAAGGTGGGGGTGAAAAACCCGCTGTTCCTGTTCGATGAAATCGACAAGATGGGCATGGATCACCGTGGTGACCCGGCATCAGCGCTGCTTGAGGTTCTGGATCCGGAGCAGAATCACACGTTCAACGATCACTATCTGGAAGTTGATTACGACCTCTCCGATGTGATGTTCGTTTGCACCTCCAACTCCATGGACATTCCGCCGGCGCTGCTGGACCGGATGGAAATCATCCGTATCCCCGGATACACCGAGGACGAGAAGGTCAACATTGCGCTGCGGTATCTGTTGCCCAAGCAGATCAAGGCAAACGGGCTGCGCAAGGACGAGTTGAAGCTGCCTGAGGATACCCTGCGCGACCTGATCCGCTACTACACCCGCGAAGCCGGTGTGCGTGGCCTGGAGCGCGAGATCGCGAAAATCTGCCGCAAGGTGGTGCGTGACCACGTGGAGAGTGGCGATAAGGCGTCTGTGACTCTCACGAAGGACATGCTTGAAGACTACTCCGGGGTCAAGAAATTCAAGTACGGCCTGGCCGAAGAAAAGAATGAAATTGGTCAGGTGACAGGGTTGGCCTGGACCCAGGTGGGCGGCGAACTGCTGCACATTGAATGTGCGCTCACACCGGGCAAGGGCCGGGTGGTCAAGACCGGTTCTTTGGGCGATGTGATGCAGGAGTCCATCCAGACGGCCTTGACGGTGGTTCGCAGCCGCGCACCCGGTCTCGGAATTGCCGATGATTTCCACGAGAAACACGATCTGCACGTCCATGTGCCGGAAGGTGCCACGCCGAAAGACGGCCCGAGTGCGGGTATCGGCATGTGCACAGCCCTGGTTTCTTCATTGACCAAGATTCCGGTTCGCGCTGACGTGGCAATGACCGGTGAGATTACCCTGCGAGGGCGTGTATTGGCCATCGGCGGCTTGAAGGAAAAGCTTCTTGCAGCACACCGGGGTGGCATCAAGACGGTGATTATCCCTGATGAAAATGTTCGGGATCTCAAAGAGATACCGGAGAACATCAAGGAGTCACTGGAGATACGGCCGGTGAAGTGGATAGACGAAGTGCTCGACATTGCGCTGGCGTATCCGCCCGAGCCAAGGGTTGAGGATTCCTCCCCGGAAACCGGGTCCGGCAAGCCGCGTGATGAGGAAGGCGACGCGTCAGAACGCATAAATACACATTAAAGCCTTGATGAGTTGTTGACATGCCAGAGAGCCCATTGGTATAACTGTTTCGCCGTGAAGCAGCCAATACCAAGGGCTCCCGCGCAGTTAGTGCCTATTCCGAATGCCGGTATAAAGCCGAAAGGAATAAGAAAACTGAAGAATGGAATTCTCTGACCGCTTATGCGATAGTCGAGAACGTCCGAGAAAAAACAAACCAACCTATAACATCTTCAACCTGAAATCGAAGGGGTTTAGTGTGAACAAGTCCGAACTTATCGATGCAATTGCAGAGTCCGCAGATATCTCCAAAGCCGCCGCTGGCCGTGCTCTGGATGCAATGACCAACTCCATCACCGGTGCCCTGAAAAAAGGCGATCAGGTAACTCTGATCGGTTTTGGTACCTTCTCCGTTAAAGAGCGTGCTGCTCGTACCGGTCGTAACCCGCAGACTGGTGCCGAGATCAAGATTCCGGCCTCCAAAGTGCCTGGGTTCAAAGCAGGCAAGGCCCTGAAAGACGCCGTTAAGTAACGGTTCTTTCTCCGGTGGCTCCTGTCACAGGGGGCCACCCAAGAAGAATTCAAGGCGCATTCCACTCAGGGTGCGCCTTTTTACGTTAGGTCCGCCCGTAACAGCGCGCTGAAACGAATAACACTGCACGACCTTGAACAGGGATCCGGGAGAAACATGCTTCAAGATATTCGGGAAAATGCCCAGGGCACGATTGCCAAGATCATCATTGGTCTTCTGATTGTGTCGCTATCCATCTGGGGAATGGACGCCATTGTTGGCGGCTTCTCTGGCGAGCCAGAGGTGGCAACGGTCAACGGCGAGGATATTACCGAGCGGGAGTTTCTCCGCGTGGTGCAGATGGAGAGTCAGCGTCGGCTATCCAGAATGGAAACCCCCGATCCTTCCATGCTCAACGAAGATCAGATCCGCACGGATGTACTGGATTCCCTGATCCAGGAGCAGGTCCTGATCCAGGACGCCAACGCCCAGGGTCTGGAACTCAATGATGCGGATATCGATGCCTTGATCACCCAGATGCCTCAGTTCCAGGTGGATGGACAGTTCAACCGTGACCGTTTCGTTTCCACGGTGCGCAACATGGGTATGGGTGTCGGCGAGTTCCGCGAAGCCATGCGCAAGCAGTACGTGGTTAACCAGATCCGTGCCGGCATCGTCCAGAGTGGCCTTGTTGCCGATGAAAACGCCGAGCAACTGCTCCAGATCCAGAATCAGACCCGGAGCTTCCGGGTACTGGATATTCCCGCCAGTTCCGTGGCGGATAGCATCTCGGTTACGGACGCCGACATCGAAACCTTCTATGAAGAGAATTCAGGGGCGTTCCAGAAGCCGGAGCGGGTCGATGCCGCTTATATTACCTTGTCCCAGGGTGCCCTCGCCGAGAGCATCGAAATTGACGATGCGGAGCTTCAGGCCTATTACGAGCGGCGGTCGGCTGATCTGGCGAGCGAGGAGCGTCGTGCGTCGCACATCCTGATCGAAGACGGCAGTGAAGCAGACGAAACCATGGCGACGATCCAGGAGCGCCTGGCGGCCGGTGAATCCTTCGCCGATCTGGCCCGGGAGTATTCGATTGACACCGTCTCTGCGGAGGACGGCGGCGATCTGGGTTACGCTGGCCGCGGTATTTACGCCGAGGCCTTTGAGGAGGCGTTGTTTGCCCTTGAGGAAGGGGAGATTTCGGAGCCGGTTCGTACGTCCTTCGGTGTCCATCTGATCCGTCTGGAAGATGTTAGAGAGTCCGAGGTGCCGTCTCTGGCTGAAATGGAAGAGCAACTCCGTCGTGAACTGGCTCGCGAACAGGCCAGGGAGCGTTTTGCGGAAGTCCGTGCCGAACTTGCCGACTCTGCCTATGCAGCCGATGACCTGGCCGGCCCTGCGGAAGAACTGGGTCTGGAAGTGCGAGAGGCCACGGGCATCACCCGTGACGGTGGCCAGGCCCCGTTTGATCATGCCGGTCTGGTGCGACAGCTGTTCTCCGAGGATGTCCTGGAGGCTGGCTACAATACCGAGCTGATTGATGTGGGTGACAACGTCTCCGTTGTCGCGCGGGTTCGTGAGTACCATGAGGCCGAGCAGTTGCCGCTGGACGAGGTTCGTGATCAGATCCGTGCCACGCTTGAGCAACGCAAGACCCGTGAAGCGCTCTCCGAAAGGGCCGATACGATTATCGCTGAGCTTGAAGCTGGCAATACCCCCGAGGGTATTGGAGAGTGGGCGAGCTATGAGGGTCTTGCCAGGAACGCCTCGGATGTTGGGCCTGCCATCATGCAACAGGTTTTCTCTCTGCCCCGTCCTGCCGACGATGCCCGTTACGGCAAGGCTGTGACGCCGAATTCAGCCGCAGTGATCGCTTTGGACGAGGTTACCGACGGTCAGGTGGCCGAAGAAAGCACCGAGCTGAACCAGCTCCGTGAGTTCCTGGCGTCGCTTGAAGGCCAGCGTGAATACGCCGCTTACCAGCAGTTCCTGAGGAATCGGGCAGAGGTCGAGAGACCCTGATGTCCGCTCCATGAAAGAGGGCGCCTAATGGCGCCCAGAGAAAGCGAAAAGCCCGGTGCCTATGCCCGGGCTTTTCTGTTATTCGGCCTTCTTGATGTAGACCTGAGGCACCTCACCGGAGGTGTCAAAGAAAAAACCGTAGACCGCCGACTCCGGCGGGGTAAAGCGGAAGTTCTCGAACACGGCGGAACAGTTCGCGTTTACCGGCGTGTCGAGCTCCACCACCTTGTCGTCGGCCTCCGAGAGATAGCCGCAGTTTGTGCCGCTGCTCCAGTTGGCATCGCCAAACTTGAACTCGTAAGGCTGGCCATCCGCTTTCAGTTCCACTTCAGTCCGGTACAGTCCGCTGTCGACCTTCTTTACCTTGTATTCGGGCAGTGCATCCCACCAGGCAAACTGGCCTCTGAGATAGAGGGATTCGCTGTAATCCCGCTCACCTCCGGTGGTCGCACAACCAGTGACGGCCAGGACGGAAGCGAGCGCGAGAGTATGGCGTTTCATGTTCATGGGTATTCTCCTTCTTTTTGTAGAAGCCACCGGGCCAACCGGTGGCCATATCGTTGTCTGAGCAGCCGCTGTTTAGCGGGTAAAGACGCCAACGGAAAGCGCCGGAACGGAGAAATCGCCGCCCGATGCGCTCGCAGTCTCTGTTGGTGATGTGTCCGCCATAACAGCAAAGGTTCCGCTCAGCCCCGTGCTCAGGGTCTGGGTGCTATTACTAGCGTTGATAACGACGACAATCTCATCGTTGGCGGCATCGAGGTCGGGCAGGCCGTTACTAGTGTCATCCAGCAGGCTGTAACCGATCACTCCCGGAATCTGGCCTGTGCCGGTATTCAGAAACCGCAACCGGTTCTGGATGGCCTCGGCCGTTTGTAGGCGGAACAGCGGGCAGTCCCTGCGGACGGTCAGAAGCTCGCGGACCTGTTCGTTGGTGTAGGCAATCGCTTCAGGTGTAGGCGCCGCACCCGCGCCTGCTGACTGAATCACTTCGGTGATCAGATCCCAGTTTGAGCCGTCCTTGTCCTGACGAGGCAGACCCCGGTTCCAGGCAGAGCTCTGGTAACTGAAGTCCACTTCGTTGTACCAGTCGCCGGAGTCGTAGCTGTCCCGTTCCATGGATTTTGAGCGCAGCAACTCCGAACCCATGTGCAGGAAGGGGATGCCCTGGCTGAGGATGGGCACGGCCAGGCTGACCACCTGCATTTGTGCCCGCTCCATGGTCGTGGCTGCGTAATCCGCCTTGTACTGGTTGTTGTCCCACAGGGTCTGGTTGTCGTGCTTGGAGACGTAGTTGATGATTTCCTGGGGATCGTCGGTGTAGCCGGCATTCTGCCCGTTGTAGTCGATCTGGCCGCCGCTCAGGATTTCTCCGTTGCCAGTTTCAAAGCTGAAATCCTTCAGGCTGCCGGCGATACCGATGCGCACCCAGTCACTGACCTGGAGCAGGCGGTTTTTCTCGTCGTCGCTGCCAGTGTTGCGGTCGTTTGGAAAAGTGAAGAGGCCGTTGCCGAAGCCCTGGTTAGCGCGGATGGCATCGCCGCCGTCAAACGGGCCACCACCACGGACGGCATCCCGAAGCCGGTCGTTGAAAGACCCGATGCCGGTGCCTGCCATATTCGCCTGGATGGCATTTTGCCCCCGGGCATTGTTGGCCACTTCGCCGAAGTTCCAGGCCTCTCCGTAAAAGTAAGTGTCAGGATCGACCGCCTTTACCGCTGCGAGGGCTTTTTCCATATTACTGAGCATATGGTGGCCCATGAGGTCGAAGCGGAAACCGGAGATCTTGTAATGGTCGGCCCAGGTTACCAGTGAGTCCACCATGAGCTTTTCCATCATGGCGTGCTCGCTGGCGGTATTCTCACAGCAGGTGGATTGTTCGACCGCTCCGGTTTCCGGATTCTGGCGGTGGTAATAACCGGGAACCAGCTTGTCCAGGACAGAATTTTCGGCAAGCCCGGATGAGTTGGTGTGGTTGTACACCACGTCCATGACCACGTTCAGGCCAAGCGCAGTAGCTGCCTGCACCATTTCCCTAAACTCCAGAATGCGCTGGGTGCCGTCTGCATCGGAGGCATAACTGCCCTCCGGAACGGTGAAATGTACCGGGTCGTATCCCCAGTTGAAGCTGTCCAGATCGCGGAAGGTGTTGTAGAGGGCCTGGGCGTCCCCAGTCAGCGGATCGAATTCACTCAGCACCTGACGAATCGTTTTGCCACTGGCGCAGTATGCCTGATAGGCGCTGGCAGCCTCGTCGGACAGATCGCACAGGCGGCTGAAATCATCGTTGATGTCGACAACCCCGGTGGGATCTTCGTTGACGGTGGCAATGTCGAAAGCTGGGAGCAGATGCAGATGGGTGACGCCGGCATCGGCCAGGGATTTCAGGTGCGCGACACTGTCGACGCTGCCGTCTGCTGGCGCGGTGAATGCACGGTATTTGCCTCTCAGTGCCGGATCGAGGGTTTCATCGGTGGCACTGAAATCACGAATGTGAGTCTCATAAACAACGACGTCCTCCGGAGCCAGCATGGCTGGCGTTGACAGCGAATCCCAGCCGGCCGGTTTGTGGTTGCTCGCGAGGTCCACAACCTGGGCATACTGGCCGTTGGTTGAGAGGCTGAGCGCGTAGGGATCTGAAACCATCGTGGTCTCGATGGCGCCCGTTCTGGGGTGGTAGACAGTCACCTCGTACTGGTAGAATTGCCGATCCAGTTCCGCAAAACTGCCGCTGTGGGTCCAGACGCCATCGGCCTCAGACACGCTGACGGGATAGCCCGGAAGCAGCGTGCCTGAATTGTCGAAAACATGCAGGCGCAATGACTGTGCGGTGGGCGCCCAGACGGCGAAGTCCACGTCTGCGCCGTTTATCACGGCACCCAGCTCTCCGTTATAGGCAAACAGATCGTCCAGCACCCCCGGGATCTGGACGCCGGTGGCCATAACCAGATCGTCGCTGCTGTTAAAGCCTGCGGCGACCAGTTGGCCTTTCAGAGCCGCTTTGATGTCAGAGTTGCCTGCCTGAACCTCAAAGGCCGGCCATTCACTCAGGTGCGGGAATTTCTCCGCAAGAGCAGGGGCAAGAGAGGTTGCCGAGAGTGCCAGGGGCTGTCCGCCGTCAAGCGTTTCGTTTTCGGTAACGGTGATTTGCGCATTCTGGTCATGCCTCAGTTCAACCCGGGCCAGGCTGCCTGCGTCCTTGATCACTACCGTGGTTTCATCAAGCCAGTGAGCCTTGGCTCCGGCGATGGTAACAGCCTCTGCCTCTATCGGGGTTTGGGACAACTCCTGGCTGCCGCTCAGGGTAAAGATGCGATCGCCAAGGGCGCCAAAGTGCCAGCGGTGGTCGAGGCCGCCCAGGTCTTTTTCATCACCTTTGTGCATGATGAAGTTCATGCACTCTCCGGCTTCGCGCATCGGGATCAGGTACCAGGCTCCGTAGGTGTCGCTGACACCATCCGGTAACCGGGGACTGCTCCATTCTGTGGGAACGCCTTCGGCAAGGCCGTCGCAGCCGTCTGCGGGGTTGTTCCAGAGATGCAGGCCCCAGCCGCTGTAGTTGTCGTCAGGTCGTTTGTAGTAGAGCAATGCTTCGTTTTCGCCCGGCTTCAGGAGGGCATCGGTCTGGCTGCCACTACCGGTGCCGTCGTCCGGCGCAGGGTTGTCGCTTCCGGAATTGCAGCCGGCCAGGACCAGCGAAAACGCCAGTGCAAGGCTGCCCGCAACCAATCTTTGCTCAGGCATGGGAAATCCTCTTTTCCATTGTTTTTGTTTGGCTTTGAACCCTTTTGGGCCAAGTTCATAGTTGCCTGATAAAGCCGGAAGGACATCCTTCGGCGGGCATTTTTTCGGGGCGTAGATGGAATAGTGCCGGGGTAGTAGAAAGGGGGCAGCACACAAAAAAAGGGGCCGGCAAAAGCCGGCCCAGAGGAGGTCCAACGAGAGTGTGGGTTTTAGAGCCTTACCACCAGGCTTCGATCTGGGCGCCGATCTGGATATCTCCATCGACACCTTCACCACCGCGCGCTGCTTCGGCTTCGTCACCAAAGAAGGTTGCGGCGTAGGCACGGATTACCGGGCGCGCCCAGTATCCGGGGCCAGCTTGCCACTGCTGGGCGATGGCGAATTTACCGAGGTCCTGGGATTCGGTGAACCAGGGGCGGTCGGTGTCGCTGTAGCCCACTTCGATTGCGGTGCTCATCACCGGCGACCAGTTGTAGATCGGACGGGCAACAATGCTCAGACGCTCGCCGTCTTTGGCGGCAGGATCATGCGATTCGGCCTGCTCGTAGACCACGGAATGGCCCAGATCCCAGCCTTTGCCAAGCTTGATTACACCATGGTTGAGTACGCGCCAGCTGGATTCGAAGTAGCCGGCCACGTTGCCGTTGTCCACCCGGCCACCACTGGCATTCTCGGCCAGCGCAAAGCCCATGGAATCGGCGCCGTACTGAACCGCGAACTTGTTGAAACCGCCCATCACGCCGGAAGAGAACTCGGCGGTGAAGAAATAGCCGTTCTCATCATTAATACCGGCGTCTTTCTGGGCGTCTGTCAGGTCGGCCATGGCGTAGATGCCGATCAGCTCCAGGTTATTGCCGCCTGCCAGAGGGAAGGAATAGCGCACGTCGACCTTGTTGTTCTGAACAAAATTGTCACCGTCGCTGGTATCGGAATTGGTGTAGGCCAGTGAGAGCTGGCCGGGGCCTGCAGTGATGTTTTCGACACCGGCACCGTAGCCGGCGTTACTGACATAGAACAGGTCCAGCTGATGGATATCCTTCCGCTTGTAGAAGCGCTTACCGGCCCAGAGGGTGGCGCCGGGCAGTGATTCGATCACGTTATTGGCGGAGACATAGAGTTGGCGAAGCGCAATGTCACCACCGCCGTAGGGGTCTGAACTGTTCGACGTGGTTTCCTGGTTGCCAAAATCCACGTTGTTGATGTTGTTGAAACCGTTCAGGGCCTGGTAATCGTTGCCCTGGCGGTTGGCACTGTAGGCCAGCATGGAATCAAAACGGAAGGTTTTGCCGTCCTGGCTGAAGAGTTCATCACCCAGTGCCAGCTCAGAGTAGGTGTCGCATTCATCGGCCAGACGTCCAACGTAGTGGCCGGTGGAACCGCTGCCGAAACAGGTTTGCTCGCCACCGCTGCCAATATTGGTGGACACGCCGGCCCGGGCATAGCCGTGGAAATCGACAGCAACGGCTGGCGTTGCCAGGACTGCGGCGGTGATTGCGGCAGCAAGGGGAAGCTTGTTTGCGGTAAAGCGCTTTTTGTTTTGCATCATCTGTGTCCTGTGCTTTTTATCTTTTTTAAATGTCAGGGAAGCGGAATCTCCGGATGCCGAGATTGGATTGGCAATGGCCGGATCAGGCTTCCGGTTCCCGCGATTGCAGCTTCTGCCAATCAGACATTGGGAAACCGGATTTCATAGTGTTGTAACCTAGGGGGTAGTACATCATCCGCCCCGAAGAATTTGGGGGGGGAGTTTTCAGGGGGAGGAGGGGCGTAGGAGGAGGAGCCCCTCTGTTGTTCGCTTTGCTATCTTTCTTTTGGTTGTATTCAGCTCGGCGGAAAGCGTGTTGGTTTGAGGCTTTCCTTGATCTTCTTGAGGTGCCCGAGGAAATCCGCGCCGCGTTTGAGGGTTACACCGGTTGCCAGGATGTCGATAACGCTGAGGTGAATGATGCGTGAAGACATTGGCATGTAGACCTCGGTGTCCTCCGGAGCGGTCACGCCCAGTACCACCGTGCAGCTTTCCGCCAGGGGTGAGTCGGGGTTGGTGATGCCAATCACAGTGGCGCCGTTTGCCCGCGCCAGTTGCGCGATATCAACAGTTTCCCGGGTGCGGCCCGTGTAGGAAATAAGGACGATTACGTCACCGACGTTGGCGCCGGCCGCAACCATACGTTGCATCAAGGCGTCGTCGTAGGACATGACCGGGATATTGAAGCGGAAAAACTTGTGCTGAGCGTCCATGGCCACAGCCGCAGATCCGCCCATGCCAAAGAAATTGATCTGCTTGGCCTGGATCAGGTAATCGATCGCGGTGGCCAGGGCTTTCGGGTCGAGCGCCTGCCGGGCTTTGTCCAGGCTGGCAATGGTACTGAGCATGATCTTGTCGGCGAATTCGGCAACGGTGTCATCCGGCTCCACATTCTGGCCGATGTAAGGGGTGCCGGTGGCAATGCTCTGGGCGAGGCGGATCTTGAAATCCGGGAAGCCCGTGGCAGAGAAACCCCGGCAGAAGCGGTTGACCGTTGGCTCGCTTACATCGGCGGCTCTGGCCAGTGCAGCTATGCTGTAACGGGTGGCCGCGCTGGGGTCGCGGAGAATGGCCTCGGCCACTTTGCGCTCGGATTTGTTAAGGCTGTCCAGCCTGGACTGGATGTCCTCAAGCAGATTGTCGTCACGGTGCGCCTGGTTCGCGGCCATCAATGGTACTCCCTGAATCATGGGCGGTCGGTGTCTTGAAAACGCGGTGATTATACCGCTTTTTTACTGGTTTTGGGGTAGTAAAAGTATCACGAAAAGCAGTTTTTTCTTGGAATATTGATTTTTGAATGTCATTATTTGTTTAAAATTACTACATTGAGTCCGGTCGTCGAGTTTTTGCGACGGACTGCCCACCAGAGAGAAGGAACCAATGGTCAACAAGATCAATACCCGTTGTGACCTCATGCTATTCGGAGCGTTGGGGGACCTCGCCCAGCGAAAACTGTTTCCGGCGCTTTACCAGCTGGAGCGAGCCAACCTCCTGGCCGACGGTAGCCGGGTGCTGGCCATTGCCCGCACGGAGGCGGATACCGAGACCGTGCGCCAGCAGTTGTTCGACAAGCTGAAGCAGCATGTAAAGCCGGAAGAGTTCGACGGTGAAACGGCCAAGTCCTTTCTGAAACGGGTTGATTACCAGATTCTGGATTTTAACGAACCGGAGGCCTTTGGTGTGCTCAACGATTGGCGGGATGACGCCAACAATGAGCTCATCGTATACATGGCCACCCCGCCGTCCATGTACGGTGTTATAGCCCGAAACTTGCGCTCCGCCAGTTGCTGTACCGAGAAGACCAGGGTGGTGGTAGAGAAGCCGATCGGCCACGACCTGGAGTCCTCAAAGGTGATCAACGATGAGCTGGGCGAGGTCTATAACGAGAATCAGCTGTTCCGGATTGATCATTACCTGGGCAAGGAAACCGTCCAGAACCTGATCGCCCTGAGATTTGCCAACAATCTGTTTGCCTCGCAATGGGACCAGAATCATATATCCCATGTGGAAATCACGGTGGCCGAGAGCGTGGGCATCGAGGGTCGGTGGGGCTATTTTGACAAAGCCGGCCAGATACGGGACATGATCCAGAATCACCTGTTGCAGCTGCTGTGTCTGATTGCCATGGATCCGCCTTCCGATCTGTCCGCGGACAGTATCCGGGATGAAAAGGTGAAAGTGCTCAAGGCGTTGAAGCAGATAACGCCGAACATGATGGACAGCTATGTGGTGCGCGGGCAATACACCGCCGGCACCAGCAATGGCAAACCGGTGCCCGGCTATCTGGAAGAGGAAGGTGCGAACAAGGGCAGTGCTACTGAAACCTTTGTGGCCCTGAAAGCTGAAATCGATAACTGGCGCTGGTCCGGCGTGCCTTTTTACATTCGCACGGGCAAGCGCCTGCCGGAGAAGCTGTCTCAGATAATCATCCACTTCAAACCGGCCCCGCACTACATCTTTGATCCCGACCAGAAACACCTGGCCAACAACAAGCTGATCATCCGACTGCAGCCCGATGAGGGTATGGCTCTGAAGATCCTCACCAAAGACCAGGGTCTGGACAAAGGCATGCGCCTGCGCCAGGGCCCGCTGGAGCTGACATTCTCGGAGACCTTTGCCACCGACCGTATTCCGGACGCCTACGAGCGTCTGCTGTGGGAGGTGATGAAAGGCAACCAGTACCTGTTTGTCCGCCGTGACGAGGTGGAGTTCGCCTGGCGCTGGGTAGACCAGGTTATCCAGAACTGGAAAGACAGCGGCGAACCGCCCAAGCGTTATGCCGCTGGAACCTGGGGGCCGGTTGCCTCCATCGCCATGATCACCCGGGATGGGAGGAGCTGGTATGAAGATGTCTGATCTGCGCTTGCCCCAGGGTGTTCGCGACTGTTCAGGTGAAACGCCTGAGGCTGTGGCCCTGAATCTTGCGGATGCGGTTGCAGAGTTTCTGGCTGCCCGCCTGAGAGAAGCGCCCAGGGCGAGCCTGGTGGTATCCGGCGGCTCCACGCCGCTGCCATTTTTCAAGGCGCTTTCCAGCAAGAATCTGGAATGGGGCAGGGTAGACGTCTTGCTGGCGGATGAGCGTTGGGTGGACGAAAGCGATGACGCCAGCAACACCCGTCTTGTTCGGGAGAATCTGCTGCAGAACCAGGCGGCGTCGGCCCGATTCCTGTCGCTCAAACAGCCCGGTGCCACACCTGCCGAAAGCCTGGAACGGGTCAAGGCCGAGCTGGCGGATCTGGCCCTGCCCATCGACGTGCTGATTCTCGGCATGGGCAACGACGGCCACACGGCATCGCTGTTCCCGGATGCACCGGAGCTGAAGGGTGCCATGGATACCGAGTGTCAGGACATCGTTGCTGCTGCTACGCCCGCGTCGCAACCCCAAAAGCGCATCACCCTTACCTGGCCGCCCCTGAGAGATGCCCGCTTCAAGGCATTGCATCTGAAGGGCGAGGACAAGCTGCAGACACTGGAGCGTGCCCTGTCAGAACCGGACGAGGTTCTCGAAATGCCCATCAGAGCTTTCCTCAAGCCTGGCCTCCAGCTGTTCTGGAGCCCCTGAAACGCCCGACCTTTGTTATGGAGAAAACCATGAATCAACTTTCCGACTACCATCGCGAGCGCGTCAGGGCAGTACTGCAATCCTCACCCCTGGTGCCAGTTATCGCTATCCAAGAGCTCGAAGACGCCGTGCCGCTTTGTCAGGCACTGGTTGATGGCGGCATCAACGTCCTGGAAATCACCCTGCGCACCGAACACGGCCTCAAAGCCATCGAAGAAGTCCGCAAAGCCATCCCGGACGCCTGGGTGGGCGCCGGTACCGTGACCAGCATTGCGCAGTATCGGCAGGTGGAAGCCGCTGGCGCCCAGTTCGTGATCACCCCGGGGGTAACCGAGGCCATCCTGGAATTCGGCGTGACCTCTGAAGCGCCTCTGTTGCCGGGCATTGCCACCATCTCGGAAATGATGGTCGGCTATAACCTCGGCTATCGCGAATTCAAATTCTTCCCCGCCGAAGTCGCCGGCGGCATCCCGGCCCTCAAAGCCTTCAGCGGCCCCTTCCCGGATGTCACCTTTTGCCCTACAGGCGGCATCCGCCGAAACACCGCAGCCGACTACCTGGCCCTCGGCAACGTCCAGGCCGTTGGCGGCACCTGGTTGACCCCTGCGGATGTGGTGGCGGCCAAGGACTGGGCACAGATTACCGAGATTGCGCGTGGGAGTCTTGCTGATCTCTAATTTCCGACTTGGTTTCCCAGACTGGAAGTTTTGGAGTGGGCGCATTTTGGGGCAGGGCTTCCGGGAAACGCTACGAGCACATCCATGTGCGCTTGGCGCTGGCCGTCCCTGGCCAGCGACATTCCCGGAAGCCCTGCCCCAAAGCGCTTGTCAAACTTTCCGATAACGCCATTAGTCACCGTGATTTCGTAGGTCGGATTAGCCGCAGGCGTAATCCGACGGACTCGTCGTGGGTTTCCCGGTTTAAAGACTGTTTGTCGGATTACGCCCACGGCTAATCCGACCTACATGACTACAATGACATTCGTAGCAATCGAAAAACTGTCACGCAGAGATAACTGAAAGCTTTGAAGGAGGGAGTGGGGCTCCCCTTTCCAAAAATGTCTGTGGCCAAGGATGGCCACAGCCAAGCGCACATGGATGTGCTCGTAGCGTTTTTTGGAAAGGGGAGCCCCACTGCCGCCGGCACAAGACTCTCAGGCTACAAGGTCGTGCACCGACGACAGCGGGCTAATCAGGAAGTAAAAATCAGCGAATGTCAGAACCAACCCGGACAATCTTCATGGTATTGGTCCCACCCTGAGCATTCACATAATCACCCTTGGTAATCACCACCAGATCACCATCCTTGACTGCCCCGCGATTTACCAGCTCCGACACGGCCAACGCATTCGTCCGCTCGTTCGGGATCTTGGCAGAATCGAAAGGCACCGTCTGAACGCCCCGGAACAAAACGACCCGATGCTGCGTGGAGTGATGGCGCGAAAACGCAAAGATTGGCAGGCTCGACTTTATGCGGGACATCAACCTAGGCGTGGCACCGGTTTCGGTCATGCAGATGATGGCCGAGACACCCTCAAGGTGGTTGGCGGCGTACATGGCTGAAAGCGCGATGGCCTCGTCCACCGCTTCCATGCTCTCGTGAATCCGGTGCTTGGACTGATGCATCGATGGATGCTTCTCGGCACCCAGGCAGATGCGCACCATGGCTTCCACGGCTTCCTTCGGATAATCACCCACCGCGGTCTCGGCAGAGAGCATCACCGCGTCGGTGTAGTCCATCACCGCGTTGGCAACGTCTGAGACTTCGGCTCGTGTTGGCATCGGGCTGGTGATCATCGACTCCATCATCTGCGTGGCCGTGATCACCGCGCGGTTAAGAACCCGGGCGCGGGAGATGATGTGCTTCTGGACGCCAACCAGCTGTGCGTCTCCGATTTCCACGGCCAAGTCGCCGCGGGCAACCATCACGGCATCGGAGGCTTCGATGACCGCGTCCAGGGCTTCCACATCGTCGGCAAGCTCTGCCCGTTCGATTTTCGCGACCAGCCCGGCGTCAGAGCCGGCTTCCTTCAGCAGCCGCCGGGCGATGTGCATATCCTCGGCGGTGCGAACAAAAGAGACCGCCACGTAATCGGCACCGAGTTTGGCGGCTGTGACGATGTCCTGCTTGTCCTTTTCTGTCAGTGCTTCAGCGGACAGGCCGCCGCCACGCTTGTTCAGGCCCTTGTTATTGGAGAGCGGGCCGCCAATCAGAACCGTCGAGGTGATGCTATGGTCGCACACCGACTGAACTTCCATCTCTATGCGACCGTCATCGAGAACCAGGATGTCGCCCGGTTCCACATCTTCGATCAGTTGCTCGTAATCGATCCCGACTCTTTCTTCGGTACCGGCCTCCTTGTCCATGGCAGCATCGAGGATAAACGTCTGGCCGGCCTGAAGGGTGACCTTGTTCTCCGCAAAGCGGGCGATGCGAAGCTTGGGGCCCTGCAGATCGGCGAGCAGCGCGACGAACCGGCCCTGGGCTGCAGCCGCTTCGCGGACACGGCGGGCTCGCCCGATGTGCTCCTCGGCGCTGCCGTGGGAAAAGTTCAGTCGGGTAACGTCTACTCCGGCGGCAATTATAGCTGCGAGGGATTCCGGCGAGTCAGTGGCGGGGCCGAGGGTGGCGACGATCTTGGTACGCCTGAGCATGGTTTGTGTCCTTTGGTTCTTCAAAATGGTCTCGAACAGGGTAGCGGAATCAGCTGGGCCGGCCAGTTTTACTGGCCGGCCTTGATCAGGGCGAGTGCATTATCCAGCATGCGGTTCGAGAACCCCCATTCATTATCGTACCAGGCCATGACTTTTACGTGACGGCCCAGAACGCGGGTGTGGTTGGCGTCAAAGATGCTGGAGAGCGCGTTGTGATTGAAGTCCACGCTGACCAGCTTCTCGATATTATAGCCAAGAACCGGGCTCTGCTCGGCGGCCGCTTTAACCGCTTCGTTGACTTCCTCTGCGGTAGTCTCCCGGCTGGCAATGAAGCCGAAATCCACCAGTGACACATTGATGGTGGGAACGCGAACGGCCAGGCCATCGAGTTTGCCGTCCAACTCCGGAATGACCTTGCCAATGGCGGCAGCGGCGCCGGTCTTGGTTGGGATCATTGACTGGGTGGCTGAGCGTGCCCGATAGAGGTCGGAATGGTAGACGTCGCTCAGCTTCTGATCGTTAGTGTAGGAGTGGATGGTGGTCATCAGGCCACTCTCGATACCAATGGTCTTGTGCAGGGCTTCAACCACCGGAGCCAGGCAGTTTGTGGTGCAGGACGCATTGGAGATGATGTCGTGGTCGGCGGTCAGTGTTTCGTGGTTCACGCCGTATACCACCATGGCATCCGCATCAGGGCTGGGTGCCGAGATGATAACCTTGCGGGCGCCGGCCGTCAGGTGTGCAGCCGCCTTGTCGCGTTTGGTGAAGAGGCCGGTACACTCGAAAACGACATCAACACGGTGGTCTTTCCAGGGCAGTTCTTCGGGGTTGCGGAGAGCGGTAATGGCAATCCGGTCCCCTTTAACGGTCAGGGATTCTGCGTCGTGACTGACGTCGGCGTTAAATCGGCCATGAACGCTGTCATACTTGAGCAAATGAGCGTTGGTTTCGGCGTCGCCAAGGTCGTTGATGGCAACAACCTGGAGCTGGCTCCGGTAGTTATTTTCATACAATGCTCTGAGAACATTGCGACCGATGCGGCCAAAACCGTTGATTGCGATACGGATTGTCATCGTCTGACTCCTTGGGTGGTCGTTTTTTGTTCGTTTAACCTCGGCAATGTAGTAAATATAACAACAAAAAAAGAATAAATGAACGATTCAACGGTGGAAATGCTAAAAAAAGAAAGTAAAATTACGTCTAAAAACGACCACTCTAATAAATTATGCAATGGAGCCCACCATGCACCCGACCGTAGACAAGGTTACCCAGAGAATTATTGAGCGCAGTCGCTCAACGCGGCAGGATTACCTGAACCGCATGAACGCTCTCAAAGCCCAATCCCCGCACCGGAGTTCTCTGTCCTGCGGCAATCTGGCCCACGGTTTTGCGGCCTGTAGTCAGGGCGACAAAGACACCCTGAAGTTCATGAACAAGGCCAATGTGGCCATGGTAACGGCCTATAACGATATGCTTTCGGCCCACCAACCCTACGAAAAGTTCCCCGATGTTATTCGGGAGGCGGCCCGGGGGATGGGGTCCGTAGCCCAGGTGGCCGGAGGCACGCCTGCCATGTGTGATGGCGTAACCCAGGGCCAGCCGGGTATGGAGCTGAGCCTGTTTTCCCGGGACACCATCGCCATGAGTACGGCCGTGGCCCTGAGCCACAACATGTTTGATGCCACGATGCTATTGGGCATCTGCGACAAGATTGTTCCAGGCCTGCTGATCGGCTCGCTGAGCTTCGGCTATCTCCCTACCATTCTGGTTCCGGCAGGCCCGATGCCTTCAGGGCTGCCGAACAAGGAAAAACAGCGGATTCGACAGCTTTACGCCGAGGGTAAGGTTGGCAAGGAAGAATTGCTGGAGGCCGAGAGCAAGTCCTATCACAGCCCCGGCACCTGCACCTTTTACGGCACCGCCAACAGCAACCAGCTGTTGGTCGAAGTCATGGGGCTGCATTTGCCGGGATCGGCTTTTGTAAATCCCAATACCCCGCTGCGCGAAGAACTCACCCGTGCCGCAACCGAGCAGGTGATCAAATTGTCTAAGCCTCACGGAGGCGAGCTTGGTCTTGGCGATATGGTGGATGAGAAGAGCATCGTCAATGCGCTGGTAGCGCTGCTGGTTACCGGTGGCTCCACCAATCACACCATTCACTGGATCGCCATTGCCCGGGCTGCCGGTATCATCATCGACTGGAACGACTACGCCGAGCTTTCTTCCGTAGTCCCCTCCATGACCCGCATCTACCCCAATGGCCAGGAAGACGTGAACGCGTTTCACGAGGCGGGAGGTACCCCGTTCCTGATCCGGGAGCTGCTGAGCGGCGGGTACCTGAACAATGACGTGAACACGGTCGTGGGCTATGGCCTTGAGCGCTATACCGAGATGCCGGAGCTGGAGGATGAGAGGCTGGTGTGGAAGCCGGCGCCGGAAAAAAGCCTTCGCCCGGATGTGCTGAGCCCGGTTGCGGAGCCGTTTGCACCCGATGGTGGGCTACGGGTGCTTGATGGCAACCTGGGACGAGGCGTGATCAAGGTTTCTGCCGTTGCTCCGGAACACCGGATAGTTGAAGCGCCGGCCGTGGTGTTCAACGACCAGAACGAACTAAAGGCAGCTTTCGAGGCCGGCGACCTGGATCGGGATTGCATTGTGATCGTGCGGTTCCAGGGACCCAAGAGCAATGGCATGCCAGAGCTGCACAAGCTTACCCCTTACCTGGGCGTGTTGCAGGATCGAGGATTCAAGGTGGGCCTGGTGACCGATGGCCGTATGTCCGGTGCGTCCGGCAAGGTGCCCGCGGCGATCCATGTCTATCCGGAGGCGCTGGACGGTGGGCCGCTGGCCAAGGTCAAGAATGGCGATACGGTCTGCCTTGATGCCGAAAGCGGTGTGCTTGCCATCCGCGTGGATGAGCAGGAGTTCGCCGGCCGGGACTCTGAAAAGGCGGACCTGACCGGGTATCATCACGGCTATGGTCGGGAGTTGTTTGGCTGGATGCGACGTGCGGCCAGCAATCCCGAGGAAGGCGCCAGCTTTTTCTGGAATCATGAGGCATGACAGCAACACATTACTCACTGGTCGGTGACATCGGCGGCACCAATGCGCGTTTCGCACTGGTAGAGAAGGGCAGTGTGCAGCCCGGGGCTATCGAGATTCTGCCCTGCGGGGAATACACCAATCTCGATGACGCCGTGCGGGATTACCTGGCCCGGGTCGGAGTTTCAGAGGTGGATGGAGCCTGTCTGGCCGTTGCCTCACCGGTTCGGGGCACCCAGGTTCGCATGACCAACAATCACTGGCGCTTTGATATCGAAGAGGTCCGGGCGCAGTTCGGCTGGTCCAGGTTCAAGGTGATCAATGACTTTACCGCCATGGCGCTCGGCGTTCCCCATGTTCCGGACGAACACCTTGTGCCTGTGTGTGGTGGGCCGGGTGACAGCCGTCGCCCCCGACTGGTTATGGGGCCTGGAACCGGGCTCGGTGTTTCGGGCCTGGTGCCCATTGAGCATGGCTGGGTACCGTTGATGACAGAAGGCGGCCACGTGGATTTCGCCCCCACCGATGATACCGAAATGGCGGTGCTGCGGATTCTCAAGGCCCGATTTGGGCGGGTGTCGGTAGAGCGTATTCTTTGTGGTCAGGGCCTGCTGAATCTGTATCAGGCCCATGCCGAGATCCAGGGCGTGGCCGCCCCACTGGATGCGCCGGAAAAAATCACCGCGGCTGCGGTGGAAAACACCGACAGCCTGGCGCGACACACGCTCCGCCACTTCTGTGAAATCCTCGGTCGGGTAGCCGGCAATGGGGTTCTGACCCTGGGTAGCATCGGTGGTGTTTATCTCTGCGGTGGAATCCTGCCCCGTTTCCTCGATTTCTTTCTGGAAAGTCCCTTCCGGAACGGCTTTGAGGATAAAGGCAGAATGCGCCCGTTGCTGGAGTTCACGCCGGTCTATGTGGTCACAGAGCCCTACACCGGGCTGTTGGGAGCGGCCGAGGCACTGGGCAATCCGGAGGTGTGATGCCCGAGTGCCTTTGCTGGGTCAGAGGTAGTGGACCAGCTGGCTCTGATCGAAACGGTACTGGCGGTTATACACACCGTTTTCCGCCCGGCGGCCGGCGGCCAGTACCATGGTCACCAGTCCTTTTCCGGGCAGGTTGAGCAACTTCTTCACCCTATGCTCGTCGAAACCCTCCATGGGGCAGGAATCATAGCCATGGGCCCGGAGCGCGAGCATCAGGTTCTGGGCCGCCAGGGCGGTGGATTTGGTGGCCCAGATTTTCATCTCGCAGCTTGAGTAGGGGCCCCGGGGCACGGGCCGGGTGATTCCCACGGCAAGTCCTGCCGCTTTCTTCGCTAATCCCAGAATCCCGAAGGGGCCCTGGTTGTAGTGGATGGGGGCGATTTTTCGGTAGTACTTTTCAACGATCGGCGGCAGCGTTTCTTCCGGCCAGTCTGTGAGGGCTTGTTGTGCATGAGCCCGCCAGCTATCCGGTCGGGCCACCACCACGACCAGCGCGGCGGCGGTTTTCGCGGCATTCTGGCCAAGACAGGCGTGGGCAAGTTTTGCCTTCAGCTCCGGAGTACGAACCACGAAAAATTCCCAGGGCTGAAGGTTGCTGGAGTTTGGGGCAAGTGTTGCCAGCTCGAGGCAATCCTCAAGCACCTTCTCCGGAATAGGCTCATCGGTGAAGCGCCTGATGGAGCGGCGGGTGCGAACGACTTTTCGGAACTCCTCGACATCAATTTCCGGCAGAGGAAGAGGGCCTGCTTTGGCATTCATGGTGTGTCCTTCGAGACTTGTTGTGTCGTGATTGTGCCTCTATCGTTACGGGAAATGCCCGTATATGCAATCGCCCTTATGACGGAACACTCATGACTGAAGATCTTTCCCGGCTTCCCTTCGACGAACTGGTTCGGCGCGTGCGGGCGTGTACGATTTGTGCGGACGTTCTTCCACGGGGACCAAGGCCGGTCATCCAGATATCGGAAAGTGCCCGCATTCTGGTGGTCGGGCAGGCGCCGGGCAGGCGGGTGCATGAAACCGGGTTGCCCTTCAACGATCCCAGCGGCGATCGGCTTCGACAGTGGATGGGGATAACCCGGGATACCTTTTACGACGAGCAAAAGCTCGCCATCCTGCCCATGGGATTTTGCTATCCGGGAACCGGGAAATCCGGGGATCTTCCGCCGCGGCCGGAGTGCGCACCGGCCTGGCGCAACCTGTTGCTGGATCGTCTGCCTCACATCGGGCTGACTCTGGTTATTGGTCAGTACGCCCATGCATGGCATCTGGACAACAGCCGCAAATCCGTCACGGCCAATGTGGAGCATTGGCAGGAGTATTGGCCAGAGATTCTGCCCATGCCTCATCCCAGCCCAAGAAATAACCTTTGGTTGCGCAGAAATCCCTGGTTCGAAAGCGAAGTGGTGCCAGAACTGCAGAAGCGCGTCGCACAGCTGCTTGAGCCCGAGCCCCGATGAGCCTGCTCAGCTGCCCGCGATGTTCCACTGCCTGAGCAGGTCCTCGTAACGGATGGTTTTGCCCTGGGGTTTCTCATTGTTCAGGCGAGGCTTGGGCGCACCAGGTTGGGCGAGCCACCATTCTTCGCCCTTCAGCTTTTCTTCATCCGCCATTTTAGGACCACAATCACCGGCCAGGAAGTTACGTTCGATAATAGACAAGGTTCTGTCCTGTGCTGCCGCCAGGTTATCGAGCGCCTGCTGCGGGGTCATTTTCCCCGTTACCGCATCGGCGATGTTTGGCCACCAGAGCTTGGCCAGCCGGGGGTAGTCTGGCACGTTCACTCCGGTGGGCGACCAGGCGGTTCTCGCTGGGCTCCGGTAGAACTCGACAAGGCCTCCCAGTGTTGGCGCTTTTGCCTGCATCTGTGACGATTCCAGGTCTGAAAGCCGGATGGGTGTCAGGCCGTAAAGGGTCTTCTGGAGTGACACGGTGCGCGAGACGGTGAATTGGGCATAAAGCCACGCTGCTTTCTGCTGGTCCGCCCCCATCGCTCGCGGGATGGTCCAGGCGCCCACGCCCTGATATCCGAGCTTCATACCCGCCTGCCAGTAGGCGCCGCGAGGGGAGGGCGCCATTCGCCATTTCGGGGTGCCGTCATCGTTAACTACGGGTAAACCCTCTTTTGTCATATCGGACGTGAAGGCCGTGTACCAGAAGATCTGCTGGGCAACCCGTCCTCTGGCCGGCACGGGTCCGGCTTCAGAGAACGTCATGTCTTCAGCTTCGGGAGGAGCGAACCGCTGCAACCAGTCGATGTATTTTTCCAGTGCGTAGACCGCTGCCGGGCTGTTAGTGGCACCGCCACGACTGACGGACGAGCCAACAGGATGGCAGCCCTCCATACGAATGCCCCATTCATCGACCGGTAATCCGTTGGGAATGCCCTGGTCGCCTGCACCCGCCATGGAGAACCAGGCATCGGTGAAGCGCCATCCCAGAGATGGGTCCCGCTTGCCGTAGTCCATGTGCCCGTAGACGCGTTCGCCATCAATCTCCTGCACGTGAACCGTGAAAAATTCTGCGATGTCTTCATATGCGGACCAGTTGACGGGCACGCCAAGCTCATAGCCGTAGCGCTCCCTGAATTGGGCCCTCAGTTCCGGGCGCTGGAACCAGTCGTGACGGAACCAGTACAGGTTGGCGAACTGCTGATCGGGTAGCTGGTAGATCTTGCCGTCGGGGCCAGTGACGAACTCCAGGCCAATGAAATCCTCCAATGCCAGGGTCGGCAGTGTAAATGCCTTCCCTACACCTTCCATATAATCGCTCAGCGCCAGAGCCCAGCCGCTGCGGGAATGGGTGCCAATCATGTCGGAGTCATTTACAAATGCGTCGTACCGCCCCTTGGCCGCCATGATGCGCTGAAGGTTGATCTGGCGAATCACCTCGCCTTCGGGCTTCCTGTCTTGGACTACCGGAATCCCTGTCAGCATTGAAAACGCCGGTGCCAGTACCTCTGCCTCGTAGTCATGGGTCGGCAATTGTTCGGAGAGAACCGATATCGATGTTCCCTGGAGTTCCGCGGCGGCGTGGGTAAACCAGGCGAGTTCTTCAGCCTGTTCGTCTTCCGGCAGGGTCGAATCCGGGAAGTGGTCCTGGATCAATGTGCGGATAAGCGATCGCTTCTCATTGGGAAGTGAGTCGAAGAGGGGGCCCGCGATTACCTGCTGGCTCACCAGTAGTATCAGGCCGACTAGTAACGGGTATTTGTTCATGATCGCCTCTTGTTTTTGTTGCTTTTCGTACAATTTACGATCATATGGTTCGCTTGAAAGTTCGTCAACGAAAAATTTTATTTTGGGAGAATTGTGGTTTAAAAACAATAAAAACATGAAGTTAAACGTTTTAACTTCTTTCGTAACCCTTCTTAAGGCGTTCTAAACGAAAATTTTTTCGATCATAAACTTTTCATTTGCAATTTTCAGCGCTAAATTTGTTCTGTTTCGAACCGGTATGGCGCAATGCGAAAGCCAGGCGGTTCGTTAACGAAGTCAGTCGCCAGGCGTTTCGCCGCGGCTATGTCCATGGGCAAAGCGTTTCAGGTGGCTTCGACAGTTCAGCGCTAACAAAAACAGGAAGCTAACATGATCGAAAATAACAATGTCTCTGTGTCGTCCAACAACCGTTCTTTCCGGAAGGCCCCATTGGCAGCCTCCCTGCTGCTGGCGGCAGGGGTCTGCTCGCCAGCTCTGGCGGAGGTGTCCTTTGAATCTGATAACGGTTGGAAGGCGGGCTTTAATGGTCACATTCCGATCTTTGCGGTGTTCGGCAATTATGACCAACCAACGGATGAAGATTCGTTTACCATCACGACCGGTTTCAACCCGGCAACACTGCAAACCAACATTTATGCACCGACCCAAAATGGTCTGGAAGTGTCCGGCCATTTCCAGATGAACGCCAATATTGCGCCGGGTGATGCCAACGCCGATTTTCGCAGCCGGGTCTCCGAGATTGCCGTGGCCGGCGATTTCGGCAAGGTGAACATTGGTAAGGGCTTTGGTATTTATGGGGTTCCTGCCATTGGCGATAACGGCAGCGCTTTGGGCGTCGGCCTGATCGGTGGCCCGGACCAGGTAGCAGCAACGGCCGGGCGTATCGGAAACGGCTACTTCTACGCCAACTTCACCCCCCGTGTGATGTATACCTCCAACAGCCTGGGCGGCCTGCAGTTCAAGGTCGGTTTGTTCAGCCCCTCAAAGGTGGATGGCATTGCCGATGCCGAGTACACCATGCCGCGCATCGAAGCGAACGTGGTCTATTCGGGCAACAATTTCTCCATCTGGTCCAGTGGTTTCACGCAGGACGTGGACTCCAAGACCGGTACCTTTGATGACTACACCATGTCTGGTATCGACTTCGGCGGTTCCGTGTCTTTTGGTGGCCTGTCTGTTCGCGGCAACTACGGCATGACCCAGGGTACAGGCAACGGGGTGTTTGCCGCCCGTCTGGATCCGAACGAAGAAGATGCCAGTCAGTGGTATGTTGAAACTACTTACCAGATCAACAGAACCACGCTGGGGGTCAGTTATGGCGAAGGTGAGGACGACTTCATCGCCGGCGATGGTGATGATACCGACCTGACCATGCTCTTCGCTCGCTATGCGGCGACAGACCACCTGACCCTGATGGCGGAATACACAACACTGGGCACTGGCAATGGTCAGGGCGAATACGATGCGATCATCTTTGGTTCGCAGCTGACGTTCTGATTGTTATAGGCAGTGAAACGTACCCTCGAAAGAGGGGTGCAAAAGGTTGAGGTTGGTTCCTCAACCTTTTTTGTTGTAGGAGATTCCGGAAATGTAAGGGACGCAACAAAAAAGCTCCGGGCGGAGCTTATCCGGCCGGAGCAAAGATGCCTGAGAGAGCTTCAGGCGCTGTGGTGGAGAGCAGTCTTGCGATTATCAGTAGGGACAGCTTTCATCAGAAAACGTTCCAGGCCTTCAACATCCGAGTCGCTGGCGTAAAGTCCCTGTTTGGTCCGGCGCCAGAGAATGTCCTCCGACGTCATGGCCCATTCGTTCTTGATCAGGTGCTCGACTTCCCGCTCGTAGAGAGTTCCGGCGAAATGAATGCCGAGGTCGTCCATCGAATGGCAGTCCCGGAGAATGTCATAGCTGGTGGTGCCATAGGTACGCACGTAGCGGCTGATCACCTTCTCGGAGAGCCAGGGAAAGTCCCGCCTGAGTTTTTCTTCAAGAGCCTCGTGGTTGGCAAAGTCACCGCCAGGGAGAATTCCGGTTTTGGTCCAGCGCCCGCCGGCCTCAGGGAAGAACTGGCACAGTTTGTCAGTGGCGGCTTCGGCCAGCTTTCGGTAGGTGGTGATCTTGCCACCGAATACCGAAATCAGTGGCGCCTTGCCTTTCTCACTATTGACCTCGAAGGAGTAATCCCGAGATGCCTTCTGGGCATTTTCCTGCTCGTCGTCCATAAGAGGGCGCACACCGGAGTAAGACCAGATCACATCCGAGGGGTCAAGCTGTCGCTTGAAATGTGAGTTCACGATGTTCAGCAGATAGTCGGTTTCTTCTGGCGAAATTTTCGCTTTCTTGGGGTCACCCTCGTAATCTACATCCGTGGTGCCCACCAGCGAGAATTCATCCTCGTAGGGAATAACAAACACGATCCGCTCGTCTTCGTTCTGAAGGATGTAGGCCTCGGTACCCTTGTTAAGTCTGGGAACCACAATATGGCTACCTTTGACCATGCGAATCATTTTCGGCGCTGGCATTGACAGGGTTTCACCGAATAACTTGCTTACCCAGGGGCCAGAAGCATTCACAATGGCCTTGGCTGATACCATCCTTTCAGTTTCATCGGTCATGTCACGCAGGGTGACTTTCCACTCATGGGTGCCCTGTTCGGCCTTGACACATTTGGTGCGGGTGCAAATCTTCGCGCCAAACTGCTGTGCTTTTTTCGCAGTCAGAACCACCAGGCGAGCATCGTCGACCCAGCCGTCCGAGTACTCGAATCCCTTGGTGATATCCGGTTTCAGCGGATCGTTCTCACCGAACTTGATGGAGCGTGAGCCCGGAAGGATTTCCCGTTTCGCCAGGTGATCGTAAAGAAACAGACCAGTGCGAATCATCCAGGCTGGGCGCAGGTGCGGTCGGTGCGGTAACCGAAAACGCATTGGCCACATGATGTGTGGCGAATTGCGAAGTAGCGATTCGCGCTCCGCCAATGCCTCCCGGACCAGTCGGAATTCATAGTGTTCCAGGTAGCGCAGACCGCCGTGTATAAGCTTGCTGCTGCTGGATGACGTCGCTGACGCCAGGTCATTCATTTCGCATAGGAGGACTTTCAGGCCTCTCCCGGCTGCGTCCATGGCAATGCCGGTGCCGTTGACTCCGCCGCCAACGACAATAACGTCAAACTGTTCGTGCTCCAAAGTCATTGTTGGTCATCTCCTGACGCCAATGGAAAAGACGCTTTGTTGTCATGCGCACTTTTCAATGTTCAACATGCGATATGACACTATTATGCGAAAGGCTTTTATATTCGTAAAGGAAAAAATAGAAAAAAAACGAAAAGGAGGAGACGATCACGTTTTCGGATAGGGAGGGAAGCGAAAAACAATCAGACGATATGAAGCTGTACGTTGTGTTCGGTCAGCAGCTGGCGGATTTCCACGGGGGGTTGCTGGTCGGTGAAGACGTGATCAGCCTGGGAAATGCTTCCCAGACGGACCATGGCATTGCGTCCGAACTTGGAATGGTCGGCTGCCAGAAGAACCTGGTTGGAGTTGGCAATAATTGCCTGGGCCACTCGGACTTCGCGGTAATCAAAATCCAGGAGAGAGCCGTCGTTATGAATGCCGCTTATGCCGATGATGCCGAAGTCCATCTTGAACTGGTTGATGAAATCCCGGGTGGCTTCGCCGACAATCCCGCCATCCCGGTTGCGGACCTCGCCGCCCGCAATGATTACGTGGAAATCTTCCTTGGCCGAGAGAATGGACGCGACATGGAGGTTGTTGGTAACGATCTGCAGGTTGTTTTTTTCCAGCAGGGCCTTGGCGATGGTCTCGGTGGTGGTGCCGATATTGATGAACATGGAGGAATTGTCCGGAATCAACTCTACCAGCGCCTCGGCGATTCTTTCCTTGGCTTCCAGATCCATGATCTTGCGGGCCTGATAAGCGGTATTAACCGTGCTCGAATCAATCCCTGCTCCGCCGTGGTGCCTGCGGAGCTTTTTCTGTTTGGCGAGTTCGTTCAGATCGCGGCGGATGGTCTGGGGCGTTACCTTGAACTGGTCTACCAGCTGTTCTGTGGTGACGAATCCGTTCTGCTGGATCAGCTCCATAATCAGATCCTGTCGGCGACGCTGTGCCATTAAAATCTCCTCCGCTTTGTCATTTTTCTCATGCGAAATGCTGTGCGTCCGAAAACAGTCTCAAAGTTTAGTAGTTTTCAGCGGGTTATGCAGCTTTTTTCAAAGGTTTGGCTAGTGATATGCGCGCTTGAGGTGAAAATTGCTTGGCATTTATGTTCAAAAAAGTAAAAATGCGAAAAAATAAGAAACCGAGGTCGAACATTATGAGCCAATACATACTTTCCATCGATCAGGGGACTACCAGTTCCCGCGCCATACTCTTTGACCTGCAGGGCAACATACACGCCACCCGCCAGCAAGAGTTTCCGCAACATTTCCCCGCCAGTGGCTGGGTTGAGCACAATCCGGAAGACCTGTGGTCATCGGTTCAGCAAACTTGCAACGCCGTCATGGCCGAAGAGTGTGGTGATCGTGGTGAAGTGGTTGCTGTAGGCATCACCAACCAACGCGAGACCACAGTGGTCTGGGATCGCAAAACCGGAGAGCCCGTCTACAACGCCATTGTCTGGCAGGATCGGCGAACGGCCTCCTATTGCGAGTCCCTGAAAAGCGAGGGCCTCGAACCCTGGGTCAACAGCAAGACCGGTTTGCTGATTGATCCCTATTTTTCGGCCACCAAGATTCGCTGGATTCTGGAAAATGTCTCCGGAGTAAGGGAGCGGGCGGAACGCGGGGAGCTCGCATTCGGTACCGTCGACAGCTTTTTGTTGTGGCAGTTGACTGGTGGTCGCGAGCATAGAACGGACGCCACCAATGCCAGCCGTACGATGCTGTTCAACATCCACAACCAGAAATGGGATCCTGAGCTTCTGGAACTCTTTGATATTCCCGAATCGCTGCTTCCTGAGGTAATGGACTCCGCCGATCAGTTCGGGCAGATCACCGAGGGTGGGGCTCTCAACGGTGCCTCTGTGCTGGGTGTGGCCGGCGATCAGCAAGCGGCCTTGTTTGGCCAGACCTGCTTTGGAATTGGCATGGCCAAGAGCACCTATGGCACTGGTTGTTTCCTGATGCTCAATACCGGTGACAAGGCTCTGCAATCTGAGCACCGCTTGCTTACCACGGTGGCATACAGAGTGAATGGCAAGCCTACCTACGCCCTCGAAGGCAGTATTTTTATCGCCGGGGCCACCATTCAATGGCTGCGGGACGGCCTTCAGCTTATTCGTGACGCCTGTGAAACAGAACCGCTGGCGGAGGGGACGCCCGTCGACCACGGTGTTTATCTGGTGCCGGCTTTTACCGGGTTGGGTGCGCCGTACTGGGACCCCAATGCACGGGGCGCCATCTTCGGTCTTACCCGCGATACCGGGATCAAGGAGATTGTCACGGCAGGCCTGCAATCTGTTTGCTATCAAACCAAGGACCTGCAAAAGGCTATGGAAAAAGACGGGATTCGGCCGGTCAACCTGAGGGTTGATGGTGGCATGGTGGCCAATAACTGGGTACTTCAGTTTCTGGCCGACATTCTCGGTGCCCGCGTGGATCGTCCGTCGCTGGTTGAAACCACGGCATTGGGCGCTGCCTATCTGGCTGGCCTGAAGGCCGGTGTCTATGGCTCTCTCGAGGAGCTTTCCGAACTATGGCGATGTGACCGGAGTTTTGAACCCGTCATGACGAAAGAGAAGCGGGACGCGCTGTATGATGGCTGGTTCCAAGCGGTTCAAAAGCTATGACACCAGGCTTCTGCGGGTATGGGTTTCATCGAACCCCAAGTTCCCGCAGACGCTTATATAGCGTGTTACGGCTTATTGCCAGTTCTCTGGCGGCCTGAGATACATTGCCTGTGCACTTTTGATAGACCCTGAGAGTTCTGGCGAGTGTATCTTCAGGTTCCGCTTCAATGCCCGGAACAGATGGCTGCGGGATATTCTGATCGGATTCCCCGCCCGAGCTGGTCTCGAATTCAGCAAGGAAGTCTTCCGGCAAATGCCACACCTGCACGTCCTCCCCGTCGGCAATGGCGATAGCCACCCGCAGCACGTTCACCAGTTGGCGGATGTTACCCGGCCACGGGTGGTTTTCCAGGGCCGAGAGTACCTTGGGCGACAGCTGTTCTGATTGCCCCGGATCACGGTAACGGGAATAGAGTGTCTGTATCAGCAGCAATCTGTCGGCGCGGTCCCGAAGCGCAGGGAGTTCCACGCATAGCCCGTTGATCCGGTAATAGAGGTCTGCCCTGAAATGACCGCTTTCGATCCGTGAGCCCAGTGGTCGGTTGGTCGCCGTGACCAGCAGAATATCAACAGGGACGCTGTCGGTAGAGCCGACCGGAGTAACCAACCGTTCCTGGAGTACCCGTAGCAGCCTTGATTGGGCAGAAAGGGGCATTTCGCCGATTTCGTCCAGAAACAGAATGCCTTTGTGGGCCTTTCGGATAAAACCCAGTGAGCCTTGCGCCCGCGCGCCTGTGAAGGCGCCTGCTTCGTAACCGAACAGTTCAGATTCGACCAGTTCCGGGGGAATGGCCGCGCAGTTAACCGCCACCAGCGGTTGATCCTTGCGCGGCGATGCCCGATGAAGCGCCTTGACCAGAACTTCCTTGCCGACCCCGGTCTCACCCGTGATCAGAACCGGTAGCCCCCGCTGCAGCACCTTGAGACTCTGTGCCGCACATCGCTTCACGGCTGAATCCCCGTACTCGAGTTTGTCGATACCCAGAAATTCATCGGAATGCCTGCCCTCGTCCGAGAGTGGTAATGGACCATTTTCGGCGTTGTTGTCGACAACCCGGGTAGGGCGCTTGATCCGGGCGCTCAGTCGCACCTTGCTACGGGTGGTCAGTTGCAGGTTTTCGGTTTCCGGATGGCCAAGAATGTGATTCCGACGGCCGGTGAAAAGTTCCTCCAGACGGGCCCCCACGGTATTGATCCCCAGCAACTGGTCCGCCCGCTGGTTACTGGCGATGACCCGTCCGGAATCATCGCACAATAGAATCCCGGACCAGGGGCTGTCGAAGTTATCCGCCGTGGTGTTCAGGGTGATCTGGAAATGATCGGGACCGAACTGGCGGTTGATGAGTCGGTTTTCCACGGATTGGGAAAGCAGGCGGACCATGCCCAGGGTGTGGGCCTGGGGCAGGTAGGCATCGCTGAACACGCTGAGAACACCGGCAATCTGCCTGTGGGCATCGAAAATTGGTGCCGCAGAACCAATGATGCTCCGGTTCGTTTTGAGGAAATGTTCGTTTCGCTGAATCTGAACGGGGGCACCGACAGCAATAGAGGTGCCGATGGCGTTGGTACCGCAGTTCTGCTCCTGCCAGTTTGCCCCAGTCTGGAACCAGGGTTTCAGTCGGGTCTCTGTAATGCGTTCATCGCCCCAGCTGTTCAATACCGTGGCGTGCTGATCGGCGAGCAGAATGAGGCAGCGGCTGTTGGAAAGTACGTTCCGGTAGTAGGGCAGAACCTCAGCCTCGGTTACCGAGAGCAATTCGCTGTATTTGCGGTTTATTTCTTCCAGCCTGGCAGACTCTGGAACCAGAGGCGTTGGCTCATGGTCGTGATCAAGGCCCCAGGCAATGCAGCGGTCCCAGGAATCGGCAATAACGCTCCGGTAATCCGAATATTCGTTTTTTCTCATCAGGCGTCACTCAGGTGTTCGTTTGTTGTTCTGGCAGACGACTTGAGCAGCTAACGTGGGCAACTTCGTCAAACGTGCTGCTCAATCATCTGTGCAAATCCTGTTCACGTCAATGTTCAATTTGAACAAAGTATTGCTAAACGAACATTTATATTTTCGTTTGAGAAATTTCACGCAAAATAAAAGGGTATATAAAACAATGGAGTAAGTAAGATTACCTACTCAGAAGTGCAAGCTGGTATAGCCTTTGCGTAAGGAGATTCGAAATCGAATTTCCGTGGCCGATGCAAACCGGTCAGGAGTGCGTTTCCACAAGAACAAAAAGGAAAGCCTATGTCCTTAACACTGGAGAATCTCTCCCGTGAGGTCGACGGTGTCGACTATATCCGGGATGCCAACCTCACCTTTGAGGCAGGTTCCTTTAACGTTCTGCTCGGCCGGACACTGGCCGGCAAGACCTCACTGATGCGACTGATGGCAGGGCTGGACAAGCCTGATAGCGGCCGTCTGATCTACAACGGTGAGGACGTTACAGGGCAGAGCGTGCAGAGCCGAAATATTTCGATGATCTATCAGCAGTTCATCAACTACCCCAACCTGACTGTCTACGAAAACATTGCTTCGCCCCTGCGGCTTGCAAAGATGGTTGAGTCCGAGATTGATCGGAGGGTGAAAGAAACCGCGTCGATGCTTCGGATCGACCCGTTGCTCAAGCGTTACCCGCTGGAGCTGTCCGGAGGCCAGCAGCAACGAACTGCCATGGCCCGGGCGCTGGTGAAGGATGCCACCCTGGTGCTGTTCGATGAGCCCCTGGTCAACCTCGATTACAAGCTGCGCGAAGAGCTCAGGGCGGAATTGCGGGACCTGTTCCGCGAGCGTCAGTGTATCGCGGTTTACGCCACCACAGAGGCCAACGAGGCACTGGCGCTCGGTGGCACAACCACATTGTTACACGAAGGGCAGGTTGTTCAGACGGGCCCGGTGATGGATGTGTACCGCGCGCCCGTGAACACCCTCGCTGCACAGTTGTTCAGTGAACCTCCGATGAACATGATTCGCGGACGTGTATCCGAAACCGAGGTGACCTTCGACGAGTATTCGCACCACGCGCTGACCCAGGAGCTGGCCAAGCTGCAACCGGGAGACTACTGGTTCGGGATCCGACCCAGCCATATCGGTCTTGTGCCGACGAGCGACGATGATCTGGAAATGTCCATGGAGGTGGAACTCAGCGAAATCAGTGGTTCTGAAACCTTCATGCATGTGGAGAACAGTCATTTCGAAATGGTGTTGCAGTTGATGGGGGTGCATCAGTACCACACAGGCTCACCAATAAAGGTGTACCTGCCCATCAATAAACTGTTCGTGTTCGATAACAACGAACAACTGGTGCACACACCGTCTCAGGTTTCAGGAGGGTCTGTCTGATGGCCGAAATTCAATTGAAATCACTCGCCCACAGTTACAGTGATATGCCCCAGGGCCCAGACGATTATGCCATTCGTCAGCTCGACCATGTCTGGCACAAGGGTGGGGCGTACGCACTGCTGGGTCCGTCCGGTTGCGGAAAAAGCACCATGCTGAACATCATCTCCGGGCTTGTTCAGCCCTCCGAGGGGGATGTCCTGTTTGATGGAAAGCGTGTCAACGAGCTTTCCCCGCGAGACAGGAATATTGCCCAGGTTTTCCAGTTTCCGGTCATCTACGACTCAATGACCGTTTACGACAACCTGGCGTTTCCGCTTAAGAACAACAAGGTTCCGGCCTCCAAGATCAAGGCCCGTGTTCATGAGATTGCGGAAGTCCTGGAGATCGAGGACAAGCTCTACAAGAAGGCAAAGAACCTGACCGCGGACGAGAAGCAGAAGGTGTCCATGGGCCGTGGCCTGGTGAGGGAAGACGTGTCGGCAATTCTGTTTGATGAGCCCCTGACCGTGATTGATCCGCAGCTTAAGTGGAAGCTGCGCCGCAAGCTCAAACAGATTCACGAGCAGTTCGATATTACCATGGTGTATGTCACCCACGACCAGCTCGAAGCCTCCACCTTTGCCGACAAGATTGCCGTGATGTACGGCGGACAGATTGTTCAGTTTGGCACCCCTACCGAGCTCTTCGAGCAGCCCAACCACACGTTCGTGGGTTTCTTTATCGGAAGCCCGGGGATGAACCTCATCGAGGTACAGAGATGCCACCGTGGCGTGTGTTTCGGAAGCACGGTTGTGGCACTTGAGCCCTGGCAGGTTGATGTCCTGCAGCGGACCAGGTCCACCAACATCAAGATCGGAATACGTCCTGAGTTCGTGGAGGTGTCCTCCGTGGCTTCAGACGATACCTTCGAGGCCGAGGTCCTGGATGTCGAGGACCTCGGTACCTACAAGATCGTTACCGTGCAGCTTGACCGCGAAAATATGAAAGTTCGGCAGAGCGAGGACTTCGCAGCATCGATAGGTAGCCGGGTTCATCTGTCGTTCCCGAAGCAATGGTTGAAGCTTTATGTGGACGAATTCCTGGTACAGGAGCAACAGTGATGCAAAAGGTACAGAACAACAAAGCCTGGTGGCTGGTGCTGCCAGTATTCCTGCTCGTTGCCTTCTCGGCACTGATTCCCCTGATGACCGTGGTGAATTATTCGGTCCAGGACATTTTCGGACCCGGCCAGGCCTTCTTCGTGGGCACCGAATGGTTCAAGGAGGTATTGACGGATGAGCGTCTGCAGGACTCCCTGATCCGTCAGTTCATCTTCTCCGGTGCGGTCCTGCTGATACAGATTCCCCTCGGGATCGGGGTGGCTTTGATGATGCCCAAATCCGGTATCAAGGGATCGCTGTGTCTGATTCTGTTGGCCATTCCCCTGCTGATTCCCTGGAACGTGGTCGGCACTATCTGGCAGATTTTCGCGCGCGGTGACATTGGCCTGTTCGGTTGGGGCATCAACCAACTTGGTATCGATTACAACTACACCGGTGACACCCTTGATGCCTGGTTGACGGTGCTGCTCATGGACGTATGGCACTGGACACCTCTGGTGGCGCTCCTCTGCTATTCCGGGCTGCGGGCGATTCCCGAGGCGTTCTATCAGGCTGCCGAAATCGATCGGGCTTCGAAGTGGGCTGTGTTCCGCTACATACAGTTGCCCCGCCTCAAGAGCGTGCTGATTATTGCCGTGCTGCTGCGCTTCATGGACAGCTTCATGATCTATATCGAGCCGTTCGTGTTGACTGGCGGCGGGCCTGGCAGTTCGACGACCTTCCTCAGTCAGACGCTGACCACCATGGCGATAGGGCAGTTTGACCTGGGGCGTGCGGCGGCATTCTCGCTGATCTACTTCCTCATTGTGCTGCTGATTTCCTGGCTCTTCTTTACCGCCATCACGCACGCCGACAAAGAAAAATAAGGAGAATGTGATGAGACAGACACGTTCGAAAAATTTTGGGATAACCCTGTTTATCCTGCTGCTGCTGACGCCGATCTACTGGTTGCTGAACATGTCGTTCAAGACCAACCAGGAAATTCTGGGCGGTCTGACACTCTGGCCCCAGAATTTCACCCTGGACAATTATGCGGTAATTTTTACCGACCCGAGCTGGTACAGCGGCTACATCAACTCGATGATTTATGTTTCGATCAACGTGGTGATCACGCTGGTGGTGGCCCTGCCGGCCGCCTACGCTTTCAGCCGTTACAAGTTCCTCGGGGACAAGCACCTGTTCTTCTGGCTGCTCAGTAACCGGATGGCACCGCCAGCGGTTTTCCTGTTGCCGTTCTTCCAGTTGTATTCGTCCATCGGGCTGTTCGATACCCACATAGCCGTGGCCCTGGCGCACTGCCTGTTCAACGTGCCGCTGGCGGTGTGGATTCTGGAAGGATTCATGTCCGGCGTGCCGCGCGAATACGATGAAATGGCCTATATTGATGGCTACAGCTTTCCCAAATTCTTCGTGAAGGTCTTCCTGCCGATGATTCGTTCCGGTATCGGGGTCACGGCATTCTTCGCCTTCATGTTCTCCTGGGTGGAGTTGCTCCTTGCCCGAACCTTGACGTCCGTGGATGCCCAACCGATCGGGGCGATCATGACCCGAACCATAGGGGCGAGCGGTATCGACTGGGGCGTTCTGGCGGCTGCCGGTTCACTCACTATCATTCCCGGCCTGCTGGTGATCTGGTTCGTTCGCAACCACGTTGCCAAAGGCTTCGCCCTCGGACGCGTGTAAGGAGAGGTTTTATGATTGCCTGGATGAACTGGACACCGACTGTCGCCATCTTCTTTGCAGTGATTGCGGGGATTCTGGCGGTGATGACGGTTTACGAGATTGTTTCCCCGTGTACCGAAAGGAAGGGCTTTCTGCCGATAGCCACGACCCGGGGTGACAGGTTGTTTATCGGATTGCTCTCGGCAGCGTATATACACCTGGCTTTCCTGGCTGTAAGCGATATCACGCTATGGGTTGCGCTTGCGGTTTCGGTGGCCTGGCTATTGGTGCTGCTGCGCTGGGGATGAGTCTGAGACCGGATGTTCGTTATGTTGTTTTTGCGAACATCCGGCTCTAGAAATTCTCTAAAAACACTTGTAATGATTTCGTAAACGAACTATTTTTATTTCAATGATCGGAATCGATCATGGGCGATTCCGGCAAAAGGATAGCGACCAGAGCGCTATAAGTGCGGAAACGAAACCCGGCTGTTTCGTTCCATTCATAAAAAGACGAACGAGGTTGGATATGTTCAACAACAATAAATATCCGAGGACCCTGTTGCTGAGCGCCGCCGTCGGTGTTGCCAGCATGGGGTTAAGCCTGCATGTCAGCGCCGATCAGTACAGTGAGGCGGCTGAAAAGTGGGTGAATGAAGCGTTCAAGAACTCCACTTTGACCAAGGAAGAACAGCTCAAGGAAATGGAGTGGTTCACCAAAGCGGCTGAGCAGTTCCGCGGCATGGACATCAACGTGGTTTCCGAAACCATCGCGACTCACGAATATGAGTCCAATGTTCTGGCCAAGGCGTTTTCGGAAATTACCGGTATCAACCTGACCCATACGCTGATTCAGGAAGGCGATGTCATCGAAAAACTCCAGACCCAGATGCAGTCGGGACGGAACATCTACGATGGCTACGTGAACGATTCAGATCTGATCGGTACCCACTTCCGGTATGGCAAGGTAGTGGCCGTTGAAGACATCATGAATGGTGCTGGCAAGGATCTTACCCTGCCCACCCTGGATCTTGACGATTTTATAGGGCTCGATTTTACCACCGGGCCTGACGGCAAGCTCTACCAGTTGCCTTCCCAGCAGTTCGCCAACCTCTACTGGTTCCGTGCGGACTGGTTCGAACGTGAAGATCTGCAAAAGCAGTTCAAAGAGATCTACGGTTATGACCTGGGTGTGCCCGTCAACTGGTCTGCCTATGAAGATATTGCCGAGTTCTTCTCGGTGCACGTGAAGGAAATTGACGGTGAGCGCGTGTACGGTCACATGGACTACGGCAAGAAGGACCCGTCCCTGGGCTGGCGTTTTACCGATGCGTGGTTCTCCATGGCCGGTGCTGGCGACAAAGGCCTTCCGAACGGTTTGCCCGTAGACGAATGGGGTATCCGGGTTGAAGAGTGTCATCCTGTCGGCTCCAGTGTCAGCCGTGGCGGTGCAACCAATGGTCCCGCTGCCGTGTATGCCACCGAGAAATACGTGGATTGGCTGCGTGAGTACGCGCCCCCCGAAGCCCAGGGTATGACTTTCTCCGAGGCCGGCCCGGTGCCTGCCCAGGGCAACGTTGCCCAGCAGATCTTCTGGTATACCGCCTTTACCGCAAGCATGATCAAGGATGGTCTGCCAGTTGTGAACGAGGATGGCACGCCCAAATGGCGGATGGCGCCGTCACCACGTGGTCCCTACTGGGAAGAAGGCATGAAGCTTGGCTATCAGGACGTGGGCTCCTGGACGTTCCTGGATTCTACCCCTGAAAAGCGTCGTCTGGCGGCATGGCTGTACGCCCAGTTTACCGTTTCCAAGACTGTGTCCCTGGAGAAAACCATTGCAGGCCTGACGCCAATTCGCGAGTCTGATATCGAGTCCGAGGTGATGACCGAAATGGCACCGAAACTCGGCGGTCTGGTGGAATTCTACCGCAGCCCCGCCCGTGTGCAGTGGTCGCCGACTGGTACCAACGTGCCGGATTATCCGAAGCTGGCACAGCTGTGGTGGCAGTACATTGCCCAGGCTGCCAGTGGAGAAGCCACTCCGCAGGAGGCACTGGACGGGCTGGCTCAGGCCCAGGATCGGGTTATGGAACGCCTTGAGCGCGCCAATGTTCAACCCACTTGTGGTCCGAAGCTGAACGAGCCCCGGGATCCGCAATACTGGCTGGATCAACCCGGCGCACCCAAGCCGAAGTTGGATAACGAGAAGCCCCAGGGCAAGACCGTTGCCTACGATGAGCTGCTGAAAACCTGGGAAGAAGCCCGCTAAGACGAGCTGATTCCCTCAAGAGCAATGCCTGTCGCAACAGGACCCTTTGGTTGCGGCAGGCAGAGCACCGTTGTCACGGTGGGTTTTGGCCGGTTGCTTTTAGTTCCCCCCCTTTCAAGCATTTCAAGGTAGCCCCTCCCGGGGTCAACCCTGCCGGCCCTTTTTCTGCCGTTTGGCCCGTCTTTGCGAGAATCTGGCGGGAAGGGTGTATCTAATGAACAGAATCTCCGTAATTCATCGTTTGTACGCAGGTTTCGGCCTGCTTTGCCTGATTATCGTTTGCTGGGGAACATTCAACATAAGCATTATGTCGTCCTTCTCTGGCGCAACGGACAGGCTGACATCGGATGTATTTCCACTCAGTGGATCGATTCAGGAAATCGAAGCCCATCGATCAGAAACCGCAAGATACTCAGTGGAAGTGGTGGCTGCAGGCGATCAAAAGGTTTTGAACTCCCAGTCTGACAGACTTTCCGGTGCACTCAGCAAGCTTGCCGACAGCCTGGATGCCGTCGCTGCCTCCGACAGCACGGCCATGTTCCCGGAGCTGGCTGAGGTCAACGAGTCCGCGAATGCCCGGCTGGCTGAGTTGCAGCGCTCGGTCAAAGCGATCCTGGGCATAAAAAGGCAACTGCTCTCGGTGTCGGATTCGGTAAATTCCGGGCTAAGTGATTTCCTTGCCAACAACGGGGAGATGAAAAGAACCCTGGTCAGGGAGGGTACAGAGCCGGCGGGACAGGATATCTATATTCGCGACCTGTTCACGACGGTGATGGAAAACCTCGCAAACATCGAGTTGCTAATCATGCAGATGGTGAGTACTGAAAACCCGAGTGAGCTAAACGCCATCGTCGAGAACCTTCGGTTCAATACCAGCACGTTTGAGCAGGACATGTCCGCCCTGGTGAACGAGGTGCCTCGCCTGGAGGGCTTGCCATCATTGGTTGAAAGGTTTCTTGCCGCGGTGAACGATGACGCCGGAATCATCAGCCAGTATTCAGACTACCGCCAGAGCCGGCTTGAACTGGATTTATTGGCCAGGAAGATAGACCTTTCGCTTTCGGCAATGGCATCGGAGCTGGATGAAGCGCGAAAAATCGTTGCCGACAGGGCAAGCGCGTCGGTATTCGCGCTGGATGAAACTGCGCTGAATTCGGAACAGCTGGTTTACTGGCTGCTTCCCCTGGTGGTTCTGATTGCGCTGGCAACTTCCGTCAGGCTTGGGCGGATGATCAGCCGGCCGCTACAGGCGACTCAGGAACATCTGGCTGCAATGGCCGGGGGTGACTACTCTCGAGCGCTCGAGTTTCCGGCGCGTGGCGAGTTTATCGACCTGAAGCGTTCCGTTAACCGGTTGTCCGAAGCCATGGCAACGGTTCTTGGAAGCCTGCAACAGGCTGGATCGGACATATCCGTGATCGCATCGGGTAACGCCAGGTTTACCAGGGATTTTAACGAACGGATTCGAACCGAGTCCGACGAGCTTGGTTCTATTGCTGCTGCGATGACTCAAATGGAGGCGTCTGCCAGGGAGGTAGCGGGTTCGGTTCGGGATACCCATACCCTCGTTGGTGAGGTAAACCGGCAGGTTGAAGACAATCTGTCTGCAGCCGAGCGCGGCATGGACTGTGTTGAAAGCCTGGGCCGCCAGGCGGAGCAGACTGCAAAAAAACTGAAGCAACTTGAGCAGGCATCTTTTGACATAGGCAGGATTACCGAAGCCATTGATGATATTGCCAATCAGACCAATCTGTTGGCGCTGAATGCCGCGATCGAATCGGCGCGCGCCGGTGATGCTGGTCGCGGCTTTGCGGTGGTTGCAGATGAGGTTCGTGGGCTGGCCCGGAAAACCACTGAGAGCACCGATACCATACGGGATCTCGTAGAAGGTCTGCAGCAGGAAGCCTCGGAATCAGTCATCTCCATGAACTCCAGTTTTGAACAGCTGGGATCTGTGCGTGATTTGATGGCCAGTGTCTCGGAGGGCGCGGGCAGAATTGGTTCAGCGGTGGGACGGATCCATCAGGGCGCCGAGCATATTCGTCACGGTATGGATGAGCAGGAGAATGTCAGTCAGTCGGTGGCGCGCCAGGTCAGTGAAATCAGTGCCTCGGTAGCTGAAAGCCTTGAGCGTATTGACGAATTGGTCACGACCTGTGACCGCCTCGAGGATTCGGTGACCAGTATTGAATCACTGATGGCTAGATTTCGCATCCTCTGAGCCCATCACGGACCAACTAATTTTCGTTTCCATATAACAAATTTGTCTGATTGATCGAGCTTTTTCGCTTGATGATGTTCGTTTACGAATATTAGTATGGGTTTTAATGTTCGGTATCAAAAAAATATAGTTCGCAAACAAAAATGATTGAACAGGAACAACGCTATGGAACAGATTAAATCAGTCACGGCCCGGGAAATTCTGGATTCCCGCGGATTTCCCACAGTGGAAGTGGACGTCGAACTCCGGAATGGCGTGGTCGGGCAGGGCCGGGTGCCATCCGGCGCGTCCACAGGAACCCGGGAGGCGCTGGAAAAGCGGGATGGCGATGACAGCCGCTATAACGGCAAGGGCGTCCTGCAGGCGGTTCGGTGTGTTAACGAACGGATTGCTCCGGCGCTCGAGGGGCGTGTGGTATTTGATCAGCTCGTGATGGATCGCCTCATGTGCGAGATGGATGGCACGCCCAACAAGGCGGAATTGGGTGCCAATGCGATTCTGGCCGTGTCCCTGGCCACAGCCAACGCCGGCGCCAATTACCGGCAACAGCCCCTGTACCGGTATCTTGCCGAGCTCTATGGCTGTAACGGCCCCAGTATCTTGCCAGTGCCCATGATGAACATCATCAATGGTGGCGCTCACGCTGACAACAACGTTGATATCCAGGAGTTCATGATCCAACCGGTCGGGGCGCCCAGCTACAGCGAGGCGCTGAGGATGGGGGTGGAAACCTTCCATGCCCTCCGGTCGCTTCTACGGAAAAACAGGCTGTCCACGGCGGTGGGCGATGAAGGTGGCTTCGCACCGAACCTGCGTTCCAGCGAGGAGGCACTGGACCTCATTCTGTCCGCCGTTGAAAAGGCAGGTTACCGGCCTGGATCCGATGTGGTCCTTGCCCTTGATTGTGCCGCTTCTGAATTCTATGAAGACGGCCGTTACAACCTCAAGGGTGCCGGTAAAGAGTATACCTCTGAGGAGTTCTCGGATTACCTGCTCAACCTGGCCATGAAGTATCCCATCGCTTCAATTGAAGACGGCATGGACGAAAACGACTGGGACGGCTGGAAACTGCTGACCGAGAAATTGGGCGAACGTGTGCAACTGGTGGGTGACGACCTTTTCGTGACCAACAGCGCAATCATCACAGAGGGCATCCGTAGGGGCATTGCCAACTCGGTACTGATCAAGTTCAACCAGATCGGGACTCTTACAGAAACTCTGGATGCTATCGGAATGGCCCAGGATGCCGGCTATACCACAGTGATTTCCCACCGCAGCGGCGAGACCGAAGATACCTTCATATCCGATCTGGCGGTGGCCACACGGTCGGGCCAGATCAAAACTGGCTCTCTCTGCCGATCCGACCGGGTCGCCAAGTACAACCGCCTGCTGCGCATTGAGCAGGATCTTGGCGCCCACGCGTTTTACCCCGGTGTCGGCGCAATCCGTTGTGCCCTGGACACCTGAGACTGCTTTTCGGGAGAAACATCATGAGAAAACCCATTCTGATTGGAAACTGGAAGATGAACGGCAGCCTTCAGGCAAACCAGGCCCTGATGGTTCGTGTGTTGCCCCGGCTGAGGATGTTCCGAAAGTCCATTGATCTGGCCGTGTGTCCGCCGCACCCGTATCTGTTTCAGGTGCGGGATCTGCTGGGTTACACCGGCATTATGCTGGGTGCCCAGAATGCGTCTGGATTTGTCTCCGGCGCCTACACCGGCGAAGTCAGTGCCACCATGCTGCAGGAGATGGGGTGTCGCTATGTGCTGGTGGGGCACTCTGAGCGCCGGTTACTGTTTGGCGAAAGCAATCAGGAGGTGGCTGCCCGTTACCGGTCGGTTCTTGGAGCCGGGCTCACGCCGGTATTGTGCGTTGGCGAAACACTGGACGACAGGGAGTCTGGACGCACCAATCTGATCATTGAACAGCAGCTTCAGGCGGTGATTGACGAAGTTGGCCTTGCCGCCATGGCGAATGGAGTTATTGCCTATGAGCCGGTGTGGGCTATTGGCACAGGCAAAACGGCCACGCCAGAGCAGGTTTCCCGGGTGCATCAGCAGATCCGTCAATTCATTGGGAAGAGCGCACCTGAGGCATCCGAAGACATCAGCCAGGATCTTCGCGTGATCTACGGCGGCAGCGTCAAGGCGGCTAACGCCTTCGAGCTTTTCAGTCTTGCCGACGTTGATGGCGGCCTGATTGGCGGTGCCTCGCTGCACGCCGACGAATTCGGAATGATTGCCGGTGCCCTGGCCGAGGCTTCCGGCGTTCTGGCCGGCGAATGCGAAACCAATTGATGGAGATGGACATGCACATGCAGTCAAAACGCTGGATGCAAACGACGTTTTTCCCAAAAGACAGCGACGTACCTGAAAAATTTCGCGGGGGCGGTGTGGAATTGGCCGAGACACTGGTCGGGGGCGAACTCCGCTGTTGGGACGGTCCCTACGCAGACGTTCGCAGCCCTATCTGCATTATCGGGCATGGCGAGAGCGAACCTCAGCCTCTGGTGATCGGCCGGACGCCGCTGATGGATGAGACCGCTGCCCTGGAAGCTCTGGATGCGGCAGTGCAGGCCTATGGTCAGGGCAACGGAGAGTGGCCCAGCATGTCAGTAGCCAACAGAATCGAACACGTCGAACAGTTCCTCGCGGAGATGCGAAATCATCGGGAGGCCGTGGTAGAGCTCTTGATGTGGGAAATCGGGAAAACCCGTAAAGATGCCTGCAAGGAATTTGACCGAACCTGTGACTACATCAACGATACGATCCATGAGCTGAAGGTGCTCGACCGACGTTCATCGAGATTCGAGATCGTAGGTGGCGTTGTGGCGCAGACCCGTCGCTTACCGGTGGGCGTTGCCCTGTGCATGGGGCCGTTCAATTACCCGCTTAACGAGACCTTCACAACGCTGATTCCGGCGTTGATCATGGGCAACACCGTGGTGTTCAAACCCGCCAAATACGGTGTGCTCCTGATTGGTCCTCTGATCGACGCATTCCGGAAGTCGTTTCCGCCTGGAGTCATCAACATCATCTTCGGGAGGGGCAGGGACACCGTCGGGCCGTTGATGAAAAGCGGTAAGGTGGACATGTTCGCCTTTATTGGCACTCACCGGGGTGCGTCCGCACTGAAACAGATGCATCCAAAACCGCACCGGTTGAAGGCTGTGCTGGGCCTTGACGCCAACAATCCGGCCATTGTGTTGCCGGATGCGGATCTCGAGCTCGCCGTCAGCGAGTGCGTCACCGGCGCGCTGTCTTTCAACGGTCAGCGCTGTACCGCCCTGAAACTGCTTTTTGTCCATGATTCCCTTGCAGATCGGTTTGTCAGCCATCTGTCGGAAGGTGTCAATGAACTGGCTGCGGGAATGCCCTGGGAGCAGGGCGTATCGCTGACGCCATTGCCCGAGCCGGGCAAGATCGGGTTTCTCAGGGAGCTGGTGGATGATGCCATCGCCAAAGGCGCATCGGTGGTCAATCCCGGTGGCGGCGAAGTGAACGGCACGTATTTTCACCCTGCCGTGCTATACCCGGTAACCTCTGACATGCGCATCTATCATGAGGAGCAGTTCGGGCCGGTCATTCCTGTTGTTGCTTTCTCGGATGAACAGGAAGTGATCGACCATGTCCGGGATTCCAGCTACGGCCAGCAGCTCAGTATCTTCGGTACGGATTCCGATATGGTGGGACGGTTGATCGATCTGCTTGCCAATCAGGTAGGCCGGATCAATCTCAATGCCCAGTGCCAGAGGGGGCCGGACACCCTGCCATTCAATGGCAGAAAGGATTCTGCGGAGGGCACGCTGTCGGTATCGGATGCCCTGAGGGTATTCTCGATACGCACAACGGTGGCCACCAAGTCCAGTGACAGCAACAGGGACCTGGTGACCAGCATCGTGCGTGGGCGACAATCGAAGATCCTTACGACCGATTACCTGTTCTGATCGCCGGATCTTACTTCGCGGACTCTCAGAGCCGGAGGGGCTTACCAGCCTCCCGGCGCCGCTCTTCCCATTCTTCCCGGGTCTGGGCTGCCTGATCGCCGGGCATCGAATCGATGATGCTGAAATAATCGGAACTGTATTCGTCAGCGATGATGGTGTTGCGTGGTTTCACTTTCACCACGTACACAGTCTGGATATTCTGGTGATCGAAGTCCCGCCAGTACTGCTCGTCCTTCAGGAACGTGTATCTGTGTCCCTCGAGGGCCCGTATGAGGCGGGCGGTATTGGTGGTTCCGGTACGCTCCACAGCATCCTTGTATTGGTAAACGATGCTGTAGGCAGAGGCCGCAGCGGTGGATGGCCGCATTTCATATCGCGCTGAGAAGGCCTCTACAAATTCCTTGCCTCGCGGGTAGTTCAGCTCGTAGGGTGCGTTCCATACCCAGGGCGAGCCGCCGATAACGCCTTCCATAATGGTGGGGCCCACCTGGCGCGCCATTCCGAGGGTGAGATTGGGTACAACGATCTGCATCTTTTTGGTGAGGCCCATTTCATAGGCGACATTCAGGGCTCGCACCATGTCGTCACCGAAAAGAACCATCATCAGAACCTTGGCATCGCTCGCTTCCGCCTGCTCCAGCGCTTCACGGAAGTCGGTAATCAGTGCTCGGGGGAAAGGCGTTTTCACGCCCTGGTGGCGCTGGGTGTCCTCGGTTCCCGAAAATTTGCGTACCGACTCTTCCACGGACCAGCCCCAGGTGTAGTCAGCGGTGATGTAGAAGTAGTCGTCGTTGGCGTGATTGGTGATGAGGTATTGGCTAAGCGCCTTGGCCGTCATCCAGGCGTTGTAGGGCTCCCGGAACATGTGTGAGTGACCCTCGGCCCCGGTGGTGGCGTTCGAGTAGGTGAGGGTACCGAAGTAAATCCGGTCGCGATCCCGGGCGGCTTTGCCAGAGGCAATGGCAACGGCGCTGGACACGCCGCCGAACACCATCTGGACGCCTTCACGGTCGATAAGCTCTGCGGTGTTTTTTGCGCCCTGCGCAGGTTCGCCACGGGTATTTCTGATCACCAGCTCCAGCTGGCGACCCATGACACCGCCGGCCTTGTTGATTTCGTCAACGGCCAGGAAGGCGCCCAGGCGCTGTTGCAGGCCCTGATCCTTGTAGCGACCGGTTTGCGGATAGTTCAGGCCGATTTTCAGGGTTTCGGCATAGACAGTGGAGCTCACCAGCAACAGCAGGCAAGCAGAAAAGAGTACTTTTCTGATCTTCATTCAGGTTGGCCTCCGGAGTTGCAGCGCCAATGGAGGGAGAGGGCTGCGAATCTTTTTTTGATTATTTGTTAAGCAGAGCTAGTGTCAGCGCTGATTATGGAGTCAACAATGGGACTAAAGTGGAATTTTCGGTAACAAATTGTAGGTCAGTGACTTCTATCAACTTTACGATGCCCCTCAGGGCACCGCGGTTTGACGCATTGCCTCCAGCAGGGCGAACCAGAGCGGTCTGGGGAGAGTTGTGCGGGCGCCCTTGAGCGCTGCCTCAATTCTCGCCTCACGCATGGAGCCAAGAACCGGAATCGGGGCACCCGGAAGCTGCCGCAACCACGCGATGGCCAGCCCCGTCGCGCACAGTCCGGTTTCTTCTTTGGCGGTTTGCAGCAGGCTTTCTGGAACCGAGCCGGGCAGGGCACCACCAGCCAGTGGTGACCAGGCAAGCCAGCGCAGGCCATCGCTAAGGTGGGCCTCATAGGTGCCATCGAACAACGGTGATGCATGGTTGAGTGACAGCTCGCTCTGATTACACACCAGGGGCAGGCGGGTATTTTTCTGAAGCCAGCGCCACTGCTCCGGCAGGAAATTGGATACCCCAATGTGCCGAATCTTGCCGGCGCTGACGGCCTGCTCCAGGGTTCTCGCCAGGGTTTCCCCGTCCAGCAGCGGATCCGGCCGGTGAATCAGGAACGTGTGGATTTGCTCAACCCGCAGCCGGCTGAGAGACCTGTCGATAGCCCCGGAAAAATAGTCTGCTTCGGCCCGATAGTGTTTAGTGGTCCACTGGCTGGTGTCCTGATGGGCAGGCACAATGCCGGCTTTGGAAATAACCTGTACTTTCTGACGCAGTTCCGGCGAGGCCATCAGTGCCTCGCCGAAAATACGCTCACACTCGCCATCGCCGTAGATGTCGGCATGATCGAAGACAGTCAGTCCTTCATCCAGCCTCCCCTGGATCCAGTCTGCCAGCCGTGCCGGCTGGCACAGATCGGCATGGTCGAGCAGACGCATCATGCCGGGAACAAGAGGGGTGTCTTCCAGAAATCTCGAATAACTCATGGTCAGGTCACTTTTTCCCGAACGCAATCACCACCCGGTCATCGCCGTTGGTTCTTGAGAATACATAGGGTTGCTGGCTGATCAAACGGTGCTCGCCTGCGCCGATCGCGGGATGACGCTCGCGGAACTGCCCCAGCTTCTGCCAGTGCTCAAGGATATCGGACACCTCGCCATTCTCAATGGCAGTCCAGTTCATGTCTGAGCGGGTGCCCTGATGCGGATCCGATCCGGTTGCACCAAATGGACGGCCGGACTCATCACCGTAGAACACTTGAACTGCGCCAGGCGTAAGCATGAGAGCCGCCGCAGCGCGCCTCTGTAGCGCGGGATCATTGCCGGCAATCTGGCTGAAGAGTTTGGTGTCATGGGATGAGATGTAGCTCATCACATTGAAGTTTTCATCGCCGTGCAGTTTGCTGGCGTAATCACTGTAGATGGGTTCCATGGCGGGCAGGCATTGCGCGCCGGCCCGGGCTTCTTCCTGCAGGTCGAAGTTGATCACCGCATCGAAGCCGGCATCAAAATAGGCGGTCCTGCGAACCGAATGGGGGAATACCTCGGCAACCATCCAGAACTCCTCGGCCGGCAGGTCGGCGTCGGGATTGCGGCTGCGGTAATCATCCAGGGCGGCCTGGGCCTCCTGTTTGAGCGCCAGCCAGGCCTCCGGCTCTACATGCTTGGCGGTATCCACCCGGAAGCCGTCCACGCCGAATTCCCGGACCCAGTCGGTTAACCAGGTGATCAGGTAATCCCTTACCGAGGCATTGTCCAGTTGCTGGCTTCTGGAGCTGGCTTTGTTCCTCAGAAAAACCGGAAGATCCACAGGCTGGTCGGCCTCGGTCTTGAAATCCGGCAGAAACGCGAGAGAGCCACGCTGGGCATCCACGGAGGCATTCGGTGGCGTGTCATAGTCGGCGATTCCAGCCCGGACCCAGTCTTTGCCCCACCAGTTGCGCCAATCCGGATGGTCGTAATCAATGAGGGCATGGTAGGCGTGGAAGTTTTCCCAGGATTCCGGCTGCCAGTTGCCCCAGCGCTCGGGCAGATGCTTTTCGAATCCCTCGAACAGCGAACCGAACCGGAAGGTTTGCATATCCTGCAGGGTACTGTAGCCCGGATGGTTCATGACCACATCCATGACCACCCGGATGCCTCGCTTATGGGCTTCCTGAACCAGGGTACGGAATTCCTCCCGGGTACCGAAGTTCGCATCCGGGACGGTGAAGTCCAGGGCGTAATAGCCATGGTAGCCGTAGTGCTGGAAATCGCCCCGGTCGCCACCGCCGACCCAGCCGTGCATCTGTTCGAACGGAGGGGTAATCCATAGCGCGCTGACACCCAGCTCCGACAGGTAATCCAGTTTTCGGGTCAGGCCGACAAAATCTCCGCCATGGAAGGTGCCGATTTCGTCCTTGCCGTCCGGTTGACGGCCGTAGTTGAGATCATTGGAAGTCGTGCCGTTGGCGAATCGGTCTGTAACGGCGAAATAGACAGTTGCACCCGCCCAGCTGAACTGGCCCGTCTCTGCGTCTGCCGATTCCAGTAATACCAGACCCTCAGCGTTGGCACCGGGCGCCATGGTTACCTCACCGTCGATAACCCGGGCAGTGTTGCCAGTGTAGAAATCCCGGACGAGAGTGCCATCCGGAAATGCGGAACCGACTGGAATCGTCATTTCGGCTGACGCGGCTTCGCAAAAGACATTGGTATCATTGGCTGAGGGTGGCCCGGCCACAACCGCCGGCTTTCCGGGGCCGGAGGCACAACCGGCCGTCATCAGGGCTGAGGCGATACAAGCTGAGAGTTTCAGGTGTCTGGCGCGAGGGCTCATGGCAAATACTCCGTTACGGTTTTCATTCTTGTGGATGCCATCAAACCAGAGTCCACCCCGGGGTGGTAGAAGGAATTTTCTACGCCCGTCTACTCCCCTCTACTACGCCTCGGGGAATGAAATAAGGGGTGATGCCTATTACCGGGAATTGCCACACAGTGCCAATACTCGCAAAAGAAAGTTTGCGTTCAGTCCGGCCCGACAACCTCGTGAATGGCCGGAAAACAAGAATAAGGCAAGAACATACAGAGGAATCACCTGATGAATCGTCGAACTTTTATCCGCAGCACTCTCGCAGCCTCCATTGTTGCCGCTACCTTCGGCGTCTCCGCGCCGGCCCATGCTGAGATCGAAGAGGGCAAGCTTTTGGTCTGGATCAACGGTGACAAGGGCTATGACGGCCTGCAGGAAGTGGGGGACTGGTTCACTCAAGAAACCGGTATCCCGGTTGAAGTCGCCCACCCGGACAGCGCCACCGACAAGTTCCAGCAATCTGCCGCAACCGGCAATGGCCCGGATATCTTCATCTGGGCCCACGACCGTTTCGGCGAATGGGCCCAGAGCGGCATCATTTCCGAGATTAAACCGTCCCAGAGTGTGATTGACGCCAACTATGACTTTACCTGGGATGCGGTCACGGTGGGCGGCAAGATGTACGGCTACCCGATGGCGGTCGAGTCTATAGGCCTGATCTACAACAAGGATCTGTTGGCAGAGCCTCCCAGCGCCTTCGAGGACATTCCTGCCGTTCACGAAAAGCTGGCGGAAGACGGTAAGCGCGCCATTCTGTGGGACTATAACAACACCTACTTTACCTGGCCGATCCTGGCGGCAGCTGGCGGATACATTTTTGGTGAAAACGCCGATGGTTCCGTGGATGTGAAGGACACCGGCGTGAACACCGAGGGGGCCATCAAAGGTGCCAAAGCATTGACCCGGCTGATCGAGGAGGGCGTGATGCCCCGCGGAGCCGACTACAGCGCCATGGAGTCCAGCTTCAACAAGGGCGAGACGGCCATGATGATCAACGGACCCTGGGCCTGGGGCAACCTTGAGAAAAGCGGCATCAACTTCGGTGTAACCACCATCCCGACAGTGGATGGCCAGCCCAGCAAACCGATGGTGGGTGTTATGGCCGCGACCCTGAACTCTGCCAGTCCCAACAAGGATCTGGCGGTTGAATTCCTGGAGAACTACGCGCTCTCCGTCAAGGGCCTGAAAATGGTGAACAACGACGTTCCCCTGGGTGCTGTGGCCAACAAGGAATTCATGGATGAACTCTCCTCCGATCCCAATATCAAGGCGACCTTCGAGAATGCCCAGCTGGGTGAACCCATGCCGAACGTACCGGCTATGGGTGCCTTCTGGTCGTCCATGGGGCCTGCCCTGCAGAACATCACGTCAGGGCGCCAGTCCGTTGAAGATGCCCTGAACGCGGCAGCACAGCGAATTACCCGGTAACCAAAGGGTAAACCGGTGTCGGAGGGGGTTCCTCCCTCCGACACCGGGCCGCCTGGACGTGCATGAACATTCGCCGTTGCCGACGTGCGACGGTAATCAACGGGCTGACTACAATGATAACGGAAACCCTGTCCTCTCCCGGTATTGAAAGCAGACACTCCATGACCCGAGTATTTCTAAAATGGGGCGCGCTGGCGGCGTTGGTCGGTGCCGCGCTCTACCTCATTCTGGCACTCTACGCCCAGCGTGAGTTTGTCTTCGCTATGCTGTTTCTGGTGCTCACCGCGTCGGCTGTTGCGGTGTTCGTGAGCAAAAAGCTGTACGCGCACCGTTACATTTTTCCGGCCATCGCCGGCATGGGGCTATTCGTCATTTTCCCCCTGATGTATACCGTTGGTATCGGCTTTACCAATTACAGTGCCAGCAATCTGCTGAGTTTCGAGCAGGTGCAGGAAAACCTCCTGAGCCGGACCTATCAGTCAGAAGCGGTTCGCTACGACTACCAGCTATACAAAACCGACGAAGGCTATGTGTTCTGGCTTGAGGGAGAACACCAGAACCTGACTTCAACACCGGTAAACCTGGATGAGGGCGAGCGCTCGGCACCCGTGTTGCCGGTGTCGGGCAAGCCGCAAGGTGAACCTTTGTCCATTCGCGAGATCATCCAGCTCAGGGGTGAGCTTTCGGAACTGACCCTGATCACCGAAGACGGGCGCGAGCTGAGCCAGGCCAGCCTGCGTTCATTCGCGGCGATCCATCCCCAGTTTACGCTGCATGACAATGGGAGCCTGACCAATAACCAGACCGGCGTCACTTATTTCCCGGACCAGGAAACCGGCTTCTACCGGGACGCCGATGGCAATGCCTTGTCGCCTGGCTGGACGGTCAATATCGGCTGGGATAACTATCTCAAGGTGGTCACCGATCCTTCCATACGCGGGCCATTCTTTGAGATCTTCGTCTGGACGCTTTCGTTCGCAGTTGCCACGGTTGTCTTTACCCTGGCGCTGGGGCTGCTGCTGGCCAACCTCCTGCAGTGGGACCAGATTCGGGGCAAGGGCTTTTACCGCACCATGCTGATCCTGCCTTATGCGGTGCCGGCCTTTATCTCGATTCTGGTGTTCAAAGGCTTGTTCAATCAGAACTTCGGTGAGATCAACCTGGTTCTCGAGGGCCTGTTTTCGGTATTCGTCCGGACTGGTTCAGTGACCCGGCGCTGGCCAGAACCATGATTCTGATCGTGAATACCTGGCTTGGCTATCCCTATATGATGCTGCTGTGCATGGGGCTTCTGCAGGCTATCCCCCGGGACCTGTATGAAGCCTCGGCCATGGACGGAGCAGGGCCGGTGAACAATCTGTTCAATATCACCCTGCCGTTGATCATCAAGCCGCTGATGCCGCTGCTGATTGCCAGCTTCGCATTCAACTTCAACAACTTTGTCCTGATTGCACTGCTGACCGGGGGCGCCCCGGACATCATCGGCGCGAGCACGCCGGCAGGTACCACCGATCTTCTGGTGAGCTACACCTACCGCATTGCGTTTCAGGACTCCGGGCAGAACTTTGGTCTGGCCGCCGCTATTGCCACTGCAATTTTCCTGGTGGTGGGCGCGTTGTCCCTGATCAATCTCAAACTGTCCAAGATCAAGGTGTAAGGAGCTTCTTATGGCCATGGTTGAACCCCGCTCCACCAAATACCGCGTGCTGGCATCCCACCTGGGGATGCTGGCGTTCATCGCGATCATTCTGTTCCCGCTGTTGATGGTTATATCCATCTCGTTCCGCAGCGGTAACTTTGCATCCGGCAGCCTGCTGCCGGAGAACCCCTCGCTCGAGCACTGGTATCTGGCGCTTGGTATTCCCTACACCGGCGAAGATGGTGTGACTACGCAGCCGCCGTTTCCGGTGCTTCTGTGGTTGTGGAACTCGATCAAGATCGCTGTTGTTTCGGCGGTGCTGATCCTCGCACTTTCTACAACCAGTGCTTACGCCTTTGCGCGCATGCGTTTCGCCGGCAAGGGATTTGTCCTGAAATCGATGCTGATTTTCCAGATGTTCCCGCCGGTGCTTTCCCTGGTGGCTTTGTACGCTCTGTTCGATCAGATCGGCAATCACGTGAGCTGGCTCGGGTTGAATACCCACGGTGCGGTCATCGTGGCCTCCCTGGGTGGCATGGCGTTGCATATCTGGACCATCAAGGGCTACTTCGACTCCATTGACCGCTCCCTGGAGGAGGCCGCTATCGTGGATGGCGCCACCACCTGGCAGGCCTTCCGCTACATCCTGCTGCCACTTTCGGTGCCGATTCTGGTGGTGGTGTTCATCCTGGCGTTCATCATGACCATCATGGAGTACCCCATGGCGTCGGTGCTTCTGGTGGACACCGATAAGCTGACCCTGGCGGTAGGTGCCCAGCAATATCTGTACGAGCAGAACTACCTGTGGGGCGATTTCGCGGCAGCGGCGGTTCTCTCCGGTCTGCCGATTACCGTGATCTTCCTGTACTGCCAGAAGTGGATTGTCGGCGGCCTCACCGCCGGTGGTGTGAAAGGGTAGGCGACTTCTCTTTACGCGATCCCAGCGTCTTCCAGCGTTAGCTTTCGCGACCCGGTCAGGTTAATTCCCCCTGCTGACCGGGCTTTTTTGTCACAAAAAAGGGCCGGTACGTGACGGAACCGGCCAGAGAGTAGCCCCGTTAGGGGTGACGACAGATCGAAACAGAAAGGGGCCGGGTGGCCCCAAAGAGTGGGTTAGAAGTCGATGCAGGGCTCTCGGTAGAGACGGGGGCAGGCGGTGCCGTCCTGGCGGAACAGGTGGCATTTGTTGGCGTTCATGCCCAGGGTCATTCGGGCGCCTTCCTGAATCGGGTTGGAGCCGTCGGTGCGCATGGTGATAACGCCATCGACGTTATTGACGTCCAGATGCACCAGGGTCTGGTAGCCCAGGCGCTCAACCACGTGCACTTCACCTTGCAGATACATGTCGGCTTCCTGATCTTCGCTCAGATGTTCCGGGCGAATGCCAAGGGTGACGGATTCGCCCTCGGAGAGCTCGGCACCGTTTACCGGCAGGTCCAGGCGGTGGTCACCCGGCATGACGATGGTGACGGACTGGCTGCTCGCGGAAGCAACGGCGCAGTCAATGAAGTTCATCTTCGGTGAGCCGATAAAGCCGGCGACAAAACGGGTAGCCGGGTAGTGGTAAAGCTCCATGGGTTTGCCCACCTGCGCGATGGAACCGTTGTCCAGGGCGACAATCTTGTCTGCCATGGTCATGGCCTCTACCTGGTCATGGGTCACGTAAACCATGGTGGCGCCCAGGCGTTTGTGAAGGCGGGAGATTTCGATGCGCATCTGGACCCGCAGGGAGGCGTCAAGGTTTGACAGGGGTTCGTCAAACAGGAATACCTCCGGTTCCCGGACAATGGTCCGGCCGATGGCCACGCGCTGGCGCTGGCCGCCGGAGAGGTCCTTGGGCTTGCGCTCAAGGAGTTTGTTCAGTTGCAGCAGATTGGCGGCATCCTGGACGCGACGGTTGATTTCGGTCTTGTTGGTTTTGGCCAGTTTCAGGCCAAATGCCATGTTCTCTGCCACGTCCATGTGGGGGTACAGGGCATAGGACTGGAACACCATGCCCACTTCCCGCTCCTTGGGAGGCAGGCTGTTGACCCTGTCGTTACCGATGTACATGTCGCCGGAGGTAATGTCCTCCAGACCTGCGATCATGCGGAGCAGGGTGGACTTGCCGCAGCCCGAAGGCCCGACAAAGACCACGAATTCTCCGTCCTTGATGTCCAGGTTTACGTCTCGGGTAACCTGGACTTCGTCATAGCTCTTGCAGATATTGCGTAAAGTGACGCTGGCCATATCTCTTGTCTTCTTGTTAGGTCATTGAATGTCAGAGCCGGGCAATGTCGATGCCCCAGGGCCCGAGTGTCAGATCCTTGCCATGCCACTGGCCGCCCACGAAATCCGGGGTTTCCGGTTCGGGCGTTCCGGCTCCGGGCATTGGAATGGTGACGGCGGTCTCGCTCAGGTTCAGTGCCACCATCACGGTTTCATCACCCAGACTGCGGGTGTAAACCAGGGTATTTTTCGGGCTCTTGCTGAACTCGATATCCCCTTTGAGCAGGATGGGTTGGTCTTTTCTCCAGCCCAGGAACGCCCGGTAAGCGGCGAGTACGGAATTGTCCTCAGCATGCTGGACAGCGACAGCTGCGTTGTAATGATCATCATAAACCGGCAGCCATGGACGCGCATCGGAGAATCCCGCGTGGGACTCCTCGTGGTGCCATACCATGGGCGTGCGGCAACCATCCCGGCCCTTGTATTCCGGCCAGAAGGTAATGCCGTACGGGTCGACAAGGTCTTCGTATCGCAATTCTGCTTCGGTCAGACCCAGTTCCTCCCCCTGATAGATACAGACACTGCCGCGCAGGGTCAGCAACATGGCCATGTAGGCCTTGAGCTGCTGCTCCGAGGTTGCGTTCCAGCGAGTGGCCACTCGGGCGACATCGTGGTTGCCGATGGCCCAGCAGGGCCAGCCGTCGGTCAATTTGCCCTCAATGGTGTTCACGGTCTTGTGGAAGAAATCCGCACCGTGCTGCTCTGTCAGCAGATCGAAGGAATAGGCCATGTGCAGTTTGTCGCCACCGCTGGTGTAATCAGCCATGGTCTGAAGGGAATTGTCGTCGCCGATCTCGCCGACCGTGGTAGTTCCCGGGTACTGGTCCAGCAGCGCACGAAGACGCTTCAGGAAATCGATGTTTTCCGGTTGGGTCTTGTCGAACTTGTGGAACTGGTAGGCGTAGGGGTTTTCCTTGCGCACGCCGATAGAGCCTTCAGCAACAGCCTTGCTGGCAGGGTTGTCTCGCAGCTTGGGGTCGTGGAAGCAGAAGTTGATGGCATCCAGGCGGAACCCGTCGACACCGCGGTCGAGCCAGAATTTAACGTCCGACAGAACCTGCTTCTGAACCTCCGGATTGTGGAAGTTCAGGTCCGGCTGGCTGGTCAGGAAGTTGTGCAGGTAATACTGCTTTCGGCGACTGTCCCAGGCCCACGCCGAGCCACCAAAGACCGACAACCAGTTGTTCGGAGGCGTACCATCGGATTTCGGATCGGCCCATACGTACCAATCAGCCTTTGGGTTGTCACGGTTGGCACGACTCTCAACGAACCAGGGGTGCTGGTCCGAGGAATGGCTCAGTACCTGATCGATCATGATCTTCAGGTCCCGCTTGTGGGCCTCGGCGATCAGCTCGTCAAAATCCTCAAGCGTGCCGAAAATTGGGTCCACATTGCGATAGTCCGAGACATCATAGCCAAAGTCTTTCATCGGGGAGGTAAAAAACGGAGACAGCCAGATAGCGTCCACGTTCAGGCTGGCAATATAGTCCAGCTTGGCGGTTACCCCCGGCAGGTCGCCGATACCATCGCCGTTGGAGTCGTAGAAACTTCGCGGATAAACTTGATAAATGACGGCGCCACGCCACCAGTCCGGGTTCTTGATCATGTAGCCTCGCTTGTACTTCTGGCGGTGAGAAGTTGTTATTGTTGAAAGTGGTAATTGCATTCCACCCAAATAGACTTGATTCATACTGCGGCTGGCTCGCGCTCCATTCATCCTCCTGCGCCACTTTTTGTTGGCGTAGACGGGGGGATGAGGGGGGAGTAGTAGGGGGAGCCACCGATGGCGGTGAACATTGGATAACACACATGGAAAACCCAGAATGATGCGTGCAGGATTCCGAGAGTGGTCAGGGCGTGTCCTGACAGTGGCATCCTGTCTCTGGCTGATTAGCTTTGCGGGCGCGGCCGGCGCCGAATGGCACCGGTTCTCAGACACCGCCATGACGACGCCCATCGAACTGGAATTCTGGGCAGAGGATGAGGACCTGGCGGAGAAGGTCGGGGAAGAGGTGCTGGCGGTTTTTCATCAGGTTGATGAGCAGATGAGTCGCTACCGGGAGGACTCGGAAGTTTCCCGACTGAACCGCAACGCCGCCAATGGTCCCGTAACCGTCAGTGACGACTTGTTCGCGGTGCTTGAGAAAGCGCGGGAGGTGTCGGTGCTCAGTGATGGCGCCTTCGACATCACCTTTGGTTCGGTCGGTTACCTGTACGACTTCAGAGCCGGCAAAAAGCCCACGGAGGAGCAGCTACAATCTGGCTTGCCCCGGGTGAATTTCCGGGATGTGATTCTTGACCAGGGTGCGCAAACCGTTGAATTTCGCCAGGAGGGGATCCTGGTGGATCTGGGCGGCATTGCCAAGGGCTATGCCGTTGATCTGGGGATCGAGCGCCTGGTCAGCTCTGGTATCCGCCATGCACGGCTGAGTGCCGGAGGCGATATGCGGTTACTCGGAGACAAGCGGGGCCGCCCCTGGTACGTGGGCATCCGGGATCCCCGCTCAGAGGGGCGCAATGCCGTGGTTCTGCCGCTGCAGGACGTGGCTGTGTCCACCTCTGGCGACTACGAGCGGTTTTTCATGGATGAAGCGGGAGATCGGGTCCATCACATTCTGTCTCCCGAAACCGGCAAATCCGTTCAGGGGGTCCAGAGCGTGACGATTATTGGCGAGGATGCGTTGACAACCGACGGCCTTTCCACGGCAGTCTTCGTGCTCGGCCCCCAAAAGGGACTGGAGATGATCGAGCGTTTAAAGGGTATCGATGTGGTTGTTATCGATGACCAGCGCATGATGCACGTGTCAGAAGGGCTCGTTCCACCCCAATCCGACTAGGGGGTGGAACGAGCGGTTTCGGTTAGTTTCCGATTGTACCGTTCACGACATTCGAGAAGGCTATCAGGCTGTCCTGAGAGGTGCCGTTGCCCAGCCCGTGGCCGTTGAAACGACTGCCAAAGTCAGCCTGTTCCCCGTGTAGTGCCATGTAATTGAGCAACACGGTCTGCACCAACTGGTTGACGTTGTTGGCCGCGGGGCTGGAAGCGGTTTCCACCGATGCATCAGAACGCATGAAGCCGATCTGCCTGCGAATCGGAGTGGGGCGGCCAGCAGGGTTGTAAACGAGGAAGAAAGATGCGGCCGTCTGCTGGTTGTCGCCGGTCCATTCGCCCTTGCCACGACCGTCCATGGAATCATCAATCCGACCGTTGCTCGACACCGAACCGTCACTGAATACATAAAGCATCAGTGGCATGCCCACCCGAGCAGCGTATTCCAGGCAGGCGCCCATACACCGGCCGGCCTGTTCGTCACGACGTTCGCCCGTTCCGCGCTCACCGGTGTGATAGTCGTAGCCGCCCATGGTTATCGTGCCGGCGCCGGCGTAGCCGCTCAGAACCAGCTTCATGACAGAGGCAGTTTTACGGAATTCGCGGTTGCTGTTGAACTCATCGCGGCTGAAGATGCCTGTGGGGCCAACGATTTCGAGATCCAGCTCCGGATCCAGGTCCGCCGGGTTGCCGAATCGGTCGGCAAGATCGGCGCTCTTTACGTAACCGCAGCGGACCAGGTCCTTGACCACTTCATCCGTGGAGATACTCGTGTTGACCTGATTCATCTTGGCGTCACTGATCCGCTGGATAGACTCCATGACTGCAACAGCATCTTGCTGATCCAGAATCCCGATCAGGTCGCCCACGTCCACCAGCCCAGTGACGTCTGACGGCCGGTCAATCTTGGTGGGGCGAACCTCCGGATTAATCAGATTCATGGGCGCCAACGAGTTACCGCCGGATTCAGAGCTTTGGGAACCCACCAGAGAGAGCAGGGAGCCGTCGGCACCTGCACGATGGATACCATACATCGGGTTGTGGGGGTTGTTGCCAGTGTCGTTTTCCGAGCGAGCCGCAATAATGGCGCCGTCAGTTGCTGCGCGGGTTCCGGCACTGGTGCTCTGCAGGATGCCGCGCAGGAAGCCGCTGTCCGAATGGAAAGCAAGGCCCAGCTCGGTGTTCACGAATGCTGGATCGTTGGGCAGCATGTCTCCCGGAAGGCCGAGTTTGTTGTAACCTGCGGTGCTCAGGAAGTCCATTTGCCCCCCGGATTTGCCCATCAGCACGTTAGAACCGGCAATATTGGCGCCGCCTGCCAGGTCGAAACAGATGAACGGGATCTTGCCTGCCCCCTGAACCGCTATGCCACAGCTTTGCTTCAAGGTTTCCAGGTCGGAAGAGAGCGCTGCGGACGCCATTCTGGGATTACCGAAGAGGCTGAACAAAGACGCCCCAAACACGGTTGCCGAGCCTGCCATAAGGCCCTGCGCGATAAACTCGCGACGTGTTCTTGGCTTGCCGTGGTCGTCGTGGAGCAGTGGGCTGCCGTTGGCCAAAGGCTTTTTACGTGACTTGCGTATAAACATGATCGGCTTCCTCTACTGAACCAGGGTGGTGGCACTGCCAAGCACTGCTGCGCAGCTTGCCTTTACGACCGTTTCTGTGCGGTCAGGCTCGCAACCCGCGCCACAGCTGGTCAGTCTATCCATGAGCGAACTGAGCTCAGTTTCGATTGTGCTATCACCAGGCTGTGATGCCAGGTTGCTGCCCACGAACCGGGACAGCAGCGGCCCGGTTACGAGGCTCTTGCCGCCGTGGTCGAATGCCGTGCTGGCCGGGGCGGAGAAATCGAACCCGGGGAACATCTGGTCCCGAAGCTGCGCATTGGAGACCAGGGCATCGCAATACTGAATGGCCATCTGAGTAACCGCCATCTGATGAGAGGACAGGAAGCCCTGGATAGTCTCCACCGTGGGCAATTGCTGCTTTACGGTGGTGTACGTGTTGAATACGGCCTGATTGGTCGTGGGAACACCGGTCATTCGCGACATGGACTCGTTGATCTCGTCAAAGGTCTTCAGGCCGATCTCCGATGACGGTTCCAGATCTGCAGGCTCCGGCTGCGGAGGCAGGGACGGCTCTGACCGGGCAAAGCTGTTACCTCCCAGTTGATCGAAGGTCAGGAAAAACTCGTCATTTCCGGGCCCGTTTTCCAGCGCAATGATGGTGCCCAAAGAAGAGAGCGGTTGCCCGGTGCCGGGCTCGTAACTGTCAGCATCCAGGACAACGTCCAGGTTGGCCCAGGCCTGTCCCACCGTCGCTTCTTTGCCATTGATGCCCAGTCGCATGCCTCGTAGCGCGATGTTTGACGGTTCGGCGGTGTCATCCAGGCTGATGAAGAAAGGACTGGTGAACCGGTACGCGTAACTGTCGAACTGGCTGACTTCGAACACAATGAAACTCTCGGGCACATCGATCAGGTGAGAGACGCCGAACAACAGGTAGAACTTCTGGCCCACACCGACTTCGAAGTTGGCCTGGACCTGCTCCGGTGTCAGCGCACGATTATGGATGGCAACCATCCGGATAGCGCCCTGCCAGGGAGAATTGCCATCAGTTTCGTTGCCCAGCACCAGGGCGAAGCTGTCGTCCCATTCTGTCAACAGTCCACCGTCGTCCGGATCAACATCGCCGGTTGGAACGCCATTCACGAAGATCTGACGCCCGGTCGCCGGGGTGTAGTTCACCACAACGTGCTGCAGGGTTGCCTGCAGAAGCATGTCGGCGTCCTGGGTCGCGAAAGGCGTATTTTCGTCACTGGTGGTGCTGCGGTGCAGTACCTCGTAACGCTGGAGCGACTGGCTCAGGGTAACGTTGCGCGTGGTGGATGAACCCGAGTAGGTCACGATGCGGGCATCTTCCTGAGTAATATTTCCCGGGGCGACCCAAGCTTCGATGCTGTATTCACCAGAGGCGGTCAGCAAAGTGTGGAGCTTGCGACTCGCAGTGGTGCTGCCCTGGGCCTTACCGGCCGGGACCATAAAGCCCTGTTCGTTTTCGCCGGCCGGGCCAAGGTCGATGCCCCAGCCGCCAACCCAGTCGACATTTCCGCTGAGGGTAAGGTCCAGCGCCGGCGATACGCCGCTGGTGTCAAAGGCTGTCTGGCCTTCGCCAAACTTGAATTCGTAGAGGGCAATCACGTTGTCCTCAAAGCGGCCTCCGGAGTTGGCAAGCAGGCCGTCTGCCTCGAGGTTGAGTGCCTTGCTCGCTACCATCGCCGGGTCCACGGGCTGGGCGCTCAGGTCCTGGACCATTTCAAGAATCTTCAGCTCCATCAAATCGGCCGAGGCTTCGCAGTTGTCGTCCCAGCAGTTATGGAAGTCATAGCGCAGGCGCTCAACCAGGCGGGATGCGCCCGGGTTCATCGGATCAATGCGGCTTTTCGCCTGATCGTAGGCGGTGGTGACATCGGCACTGGCGATGTAGGGGGTCTGACCTCCGTCCCCGTGGCAGTCACTGCAATACTGTGTGAGTACCGGGTATACGGTGCTGGAGAACAGGCCAGGGTCGCTGGGCAGGGCAACCGTGGCACCCGGCTCTTTGAGGGCCGGAGCGCGGAGTTCGACAGTTTTTGCAGAGCCTTCAGAGCCGCCGGCCCAGTTGGAAATATAGGTGGTAAGAATGTCCACACACGCCGAAGTGCTCTGCAGCCAGCAATTATGGCCACCGGCCACCTTGGTCACCATTATGGACTGGGATGGATCTGAAAGATTAACAATCGAGTTTGCCTGGGCATAGGCAAGGTTGACGTCCTGCTCGTTGACGAACGTAGGTGCCTGACCACTGGAGCCATGGCACGCGCCGCATTTATCCTGGGTAACCAGGTTGTCCCAGACGGTGCGTTTGAAGTTGGCTACATCATCCGTCGCAGGAGCAGGCCCGTTGTAGGTAACCGTACCGGAATTCTGGGAGGTATTTGGCAACTGCTCCGTGGATTCGCCACCACAGGCTGAAAGCAGAAGCGCCAGGCCAGTGACAGCAAGGACCGATTTGAGGGAGCTCATGGAAATTCCTTTAAATGTGTTCATAGCGTCCTCACTCCCCCATGCAATACACAGCGGATTCTGCGAATACCTGCTTCAGGTCATATCCCTGGCTTGCGAAGCTGGCAACCATACTGCTTACCTGTGAACGGTCCGCGCTGTCTGATGGCGGTCGGAGACAGACATTCTCGAACACCTTCTTGACCTGGCACTCTGCAAAGGCGTCTGAATGGGCGAATTCCCTGCCCAGGCTCTTGGCACCGCTGCCGGAACCCGGCAACGAGGGATCCCATCCCAGCCGGCGATTGGCGCCCTGGCGCCAGTAGTTATCCCAGCTGTCGTCAGGCGTTACATAGCCCTGCTCGAAAGTTGCAGAATTGATGTGGTACTTGGCCTGAACCCGGGAGCCGGTTTCCGGATCCGTTTCGCCCATGGCGTTGTAGACCAAGCGGCCCAGCTCGCCATCAGGATCGGTATTGGCGTCGTATTCGTAATCGTAATAGGCAAACGCCTGGGCCATCGGGTCCATGCCGCTGTGGCAGCCAACGCAGTTGTTCAGGAATACCCGGCTGTCCCCTCCCGGGCTGCGGGACACGTCCTGGCGAATGCGATCTGGCGGCAGAGTAACGTCCGCTACCTGCTCAAGGTCGTTGCACATGTGGTTGATCAATGTGAAACGGAACATGGCACGGTTGGTACCGGCGCTGAAGAACGCCCGGGCTGAGGCTCTGGACGTAATAACGCCTGCGGTGGCAGCTGGGGGGAGGCCTGTGTAGGTCGACTGATTCACGCTTATCAGATTGTTCTTGAGGCTGGCTCCGCTGGTCTCCAGGGATTCGTAATGGTTGTTGTTGGTGGTGGAGTAATTTGGCAGGTTCAGGGAAGGATCCCCGATGTACAGAACATCGTCATAAAGGACTTTGCGGAAGTCTTCCCCGTCCCGAACCAGGCCGATCACCGTGGCGATATAGTCATTGAGGGGTACGAACTTTGACATTGCTTCGTTCGTCCAGGGAGCTGCAAAGTTTTTCAGGGTGACATCATAGAAGGCGCTGTCATCCATGGCAGTGAACGCTGCATCGATAGCGTTGCCCGAAACAATGTCACTTTCCATGGCATTGAGGACAGCGGCGGAAGGTGGCACGCCGGCAATCCGGTCGTGAATTCGCTTGGCCTGTTCTCTGGGGCCGGCCTGAGCAAGGCTTGCCTGTCCAGACACCAGTGCGACGAGAACTGCGGTACTGCAAGCCTTACTGAGACGGCTTCTGATCCTGTTCCGGGCGGTCATGTCCTTTCCCTCGGTTTTCATTAGCATCTGCACATTAATGCTTTTTGACAATTGTTAAAAGTATACGGCTTGCTATATCCTTCGTTTTGAGTCGTAGGCCACGTTATTACATTGCGTTACGTAAAACCCTTGGAGCCTGCCATCGGAACCGACTTAATTTATGTCATGGAATGTCATCCGAAACAGGGTTTGTCACGTTGGAAATTAAGTCACCCAATCTGAACATCTGTCGCAGTGCTCGTCTGGCTATCGCGCTTGGCTCGTTTACTGCGCTTTCTGGCTGCCTTTCGAGCAGCGATAGCCAGCAGGCGGATCCGGTTGTTGTCGAGAACCCGGTGGCGTATGTCGAGCGAGCTCTGCTTTTTGATGAGAACACCGGCGCCCTGGTGGAGGACAACCTCGCAGACCCTACGGCCTTCCGTCCCGGTGCCAGGCTGCTACTGAAGGCCAGTGCGACGGCCGATGCTGAAACACGGGATATTGCTTCCAGAGCGTTCGCCGGGCCGGAATTTCTCGATGACAACGGCCAGTTGCGTTACGACGTTAAAGATCTCCATGTCTCCCATGATGGCGCCAGATTGCTGTTCGCCATGCGCGCTCCTGAAATCGAGGACGCCGATGACGAGGATCAGCCAACCTGGAATATCTGGGAATACGACGTTAGTGCAGACACCCTGCGTCGGATCATTGGCTCGGACGTTACCGCACGCGCAGGCCAGGATGTTGCTCCCGCCTATCTGCCCGATGGCAGAATCGTTTTCTCCTCTACCCGTCAGCGGATCTCCAAGGCGGTATTGCTCGATGAAGGCAAGCCTCAATACTCCGGCCTGGACGAAGAGGGCGACAGCCCTGCGTTTGTCCTGCATGTGATGGACGATGATGGCGAGAACATCGAACAGATTACGTTTAACCAGAGTCACGACCTCGATCCCATGGTGGCTGACGACGGCACCATTGTGTTCAGTCGCTGGGACAATGCCGGCCAGACCCGAAACAACGGTGTAAACCTCTATCGCGTTAATCCCGATGGCACCGGGTTGAGCTATCTCTACGGTCGTCATTCCCACGATTCCGTGCCTGAGGCGAACGGCATTCAGTATCTCCAGCCTCGGAAGTCGGACAGCGGCAATCTGCTGGTTCAGTTGCGTCCCTTTGAGAGTGATGATTACGCCTCTGTGCTGGCGGAGGTAGACGTCGAGCAGTTTGTCGAGGCCAATCTCCGCATCGACGGAACCGAGGGCACGGGTCAACAACCTCTGGTTCCCGGAGTGGGTCTGGACGGGCAGCTATCGTTGAAGGGCAGCTACGCATCGGTTTCTCCCTTGCTGGACGGGACCAACCGTTATCTTGTGAGCTGGACTCCCTGCCGTTTGCGGGAGGTAGCAACCGACCGGATTGTGAATTGCACGGATGATCGCCTGGAGTCGGAAGCGTATCTGCCCGCAGAGCCCGTCTACGGTCTCTGGCTTCTTGATATCAACAGCGAAACGCAGCGGCCGGTGGTTCCACCGGTGGAAGGTGTCCAGTTTGATGAAGCGGTCCTGATGAAAGAACGGCCCCTGGAAGGCTTCATTCCTGAATCGCAGTTTGCTGGTCCAGAAGGCGCGCTGAAGGATGCCGGTTACGGCGTTCTGCACATCCGCAGTGTGTATGATATCGATGGTGTCGATACCACTCCTGCAGGCATCGATGTTATGGCCGATCCGCTGCAGACACCGCCCGAAGATCGTCCCGCCAGATTTTTGCGTCTGGAAAAACCCGTCGCCATCCCCGATGAAAACGTCCGGGATTTTGATAACAGCGCGTTTGGCCGGAGCCGCGCTCAACTGATGCGGGAAATCCTGGGTTACGTGCCGATCGAGCCGGACGGCTCCGTGAAGGTGGCAGTGCCGGCCAATGTCGCGTTCGCCATCAGTGTGCTGGATGAGCAAGGCCAGCGAATCGGTGCGCGGCACCAGAATTGGCTGACGGTGCGTCCCGGTGAAGCCCTCGAGTGCGCAGGCTGCCACAACCCGAACAGTCCTACGCCCCATGGCAGGCCGGATGCCGGACCTGATCCCGTATGGGGTGGGGCGGCAACCACCGGTATTCCGTTTCCGAATACCGACCCGGGCCTGTTCGCCGATATGGGTGAAACCATGGCCGAGGTGTTTGCTCGCATCAACGATATTCGCCGACCGACGCCGGATGTGATCTATGCCGATGAGTGGTCCGGTGATGCGGTGGATCCAAAGCCTGACAGCTTTTCCTATGCCTATGGCGAGCTGCAGACCCCGCAGCCCATATCCGGCGTTTGCGCCAGCGACTGGGCGCCGAATTGTCGGATTGTAATTAACTACGAGCAGCATATTCATCCGCTCTGGAGCCTGAATCGGGAGGTGTTGGATCCGAATACGATGGCAGTTGTGGATGACTATACCTGTACCAGTTGTCATACCGACACCGATGCGGCCGACGCTCAGCAGGTGCCGGCTGGACAGCTGGATCTGGGCGATGGCCCGTCACCCGATGAACCGCTGCACTTCAACGCTTACCGTGAATTGCTTTTCCCTGATAGCGAGCAAGAACTTGTTAACGGAGCCCTGATCGACGTACTCGTGGACTCGGGAGATGTTTTGAGGGACGAAGAGGGCAACCCCATTCTGGATGCCAATGGCAATGAGCAACCCATCCTCGTGACAGTGCCTGTGCAGGCTTCAATGTCTGTCAACGGCGCCCGTGCCAGTAATTTCTTTGATGTGTTTGCCGAGGGGGGAACGCACCGCGATTTCCTGACACCGTCGGAGCTCAGACTGATCGCGGAATGGCTGGATGTTGGCGGCCAGTATTTCAACAACCCGTTCGATGCCCCGGAAGACTGATTCAAGGACTGACACTCGCGCCATGCCCATTGCCATTCTCGTGTTTCTGTTGTTTTTTCCGGCCCAGAGCTGGGCTGGTTGGCTGTGGGGTCAGGGTGACGAGGACGTCGCGCAAGTGCAGGTGACCGAACCTTACATTGAATGGCGAACCGGCCCGGCAACTGGCTATCCGGTTTTTCACACCAGCGAGCAAGGGGAGTGGCTGACCATTCTTCAGCGCAAAACAAGCTGGCTAAAGGTTACTGACTCCCGGGGTCGGGAAGGCTGGGTAGCTGTTGCCGATATCGCCCAGACCGTGGACGCCACGGGTAACCGGGTGGATCTTCAGGTCCCGGATTTTGATTCTTTCAGTGATCGGAGGTTCGAGGCCGGTTTAATGATGGGCGAATTTGATGGTGCCGCCGTCACCGCCGGTTACGGTGGTTTCTGGATGACTCGGAACCTGTCTGCCGAGCTGTGGGCCTCCCAGATTCTGGGCAGTGCGTCGGAGATTCGGAAGGTCGATGCCAATCTGGTGCATCAGCCATTTCCACACTGGCGGGTATCCCCCTTCTTTACCCTCGGGGTCGGGCATATCTGGGTGGATCCCAAGGCCACCCTGGCTGAGCCGGAAGAGCGGGACAACGCTATCGGCCATGCCGGCCTTGGCATCCGGGCCTACATCACCGATCGATATTTCATCCGTGCCGAAGTGAAGGACTACAAAGTGTTCACTACCCGGTCCACCAACGAAGAAGCGACAGAATGGAAAATCGGACTAAGCATCTTTTTCTGAAACCAGCGTGCCTCGCGGCAGGGCTATGTGTAGCGGGTGTTGCCCAGGCCCAGGATGATCGGCCGCTGATCGAGCCTGACGTAACCCCGGTACCGGTTACCGAGGCAATGATCGACACCGAGAACTTTGAAGTCGGCGCGTTTGTGGGTGTCCTGAACATCGAGGACTTCGAGTCGTCACTGCTCTATGGTGGCAAGCTCACTTATCACCTCAGTGAGTCTTTCTTCTTTGAGGCCGGAATCGGCTTCGCGGAGGGCGGAGAAACCAGTTTCGAAAAGTTGGCGGGTAACGTTGAAGTGCTCACCGATAGTGAGCGGGATTACAGCTATTACAACATCAATCTGGGCTACAACGTGCTGCCGGGGGAGGCCTTCCTCACCGAAAACTACGCGTTCAACACCAATTTCTATCTGATTGCAGGGGCAGGAGCCACCGATTTTGCCGGTGATACCCGCTTTACCCTGAACGCCGGTGCGGGCTACCAGGTGCTGTTGACGGACAGCGTTGCCGTTCACATTGGCGTGCGACAGCACTACTACCGAATCGACGTTCTGGGGGCCGAGAAAACCTCCATGAACACCGAGGTCAGCACTGGCCTGTCCGTCTTTTTCTGAATACAGGAGCAATGGTTATGAAAGCATCCATTCAATCACTCGCAGTCGCAGGCATTCTGGCCTGCCTGAGCCCGTTGGCGGGCGCCGAGGCAATCAATGTTCCGGCTCCGGATTTCACTCTTGAAAGCCGTTCCGGAGAGAACCTGAGGCTGGAAGATCACCGTGGGGAAGTGGTGATGCTGAACTTCTGGGCTTCCTGGTGTGGGCCCTGCCGCCAGGAGATGCCACTGATGGATGAGTTGTATAGCCAGTACAAGGATCTTGGCTTCACGATTCTGGCAGTGAATGTGGATGAGAATCGGCAGGAGGCACATCGTTTTCTGGACAAGGTGCCCGTGAATTATCCGATCCTCTACGATCCGGAGAGCTCGGTTAGCGAACTGTACGAAGTGCAGGCCATGCCGACGACCGTAATGATTGATCGTGATGGTAATGCGCGGTATCTCCATTACGGATACCAGCCCGGTTACGAAGACGAGTACGAACAGCAGATTCGCGAACTGGTGCGCGAGTAATTTTCGGACGGGACGTTTATGCGTAGTTTGTCGATCTTCACTGTCTCCGCTCTTCTGGCCGCCACGTTCGCGGTTTCCGGATGCAGCTCAGTCAAGCCATGGGTGAAACCTTACGAGCGGGATAATCTGGCGGACCCGGTCATGAGCCTGAGTCGTCATGGCAAAGCGGATTCCTACATGCACCACGTCTATCAGGCTCGGGAATCTGCCCGGGGGGCTGAAGGCGGTTCGGGAGGTGGTTGTGGCTGCAACTGACAGAAGACAGTTGGTGCGGTCAGGGTGCCTACTGCTTGCACTGGCACTGTTTGGGCATTCTGCGATTGCAGCCACCCTTCCTGTCGACAACGTTGACGTTCTGTATCACCGCTATGACGGCGGGGGCATGGTCATCGATGGCCCATCGGTGTTGGTTCGAAAGGGTATCGGTTCCCAGGTTTCCCTGTCAGGCCAGTACTATGTCGATTCCGTTTCAGCGGCCTCGGTAGACGTTCTGGCAACGGCCAGCCCTTATGAGGAAGAGCGCAACGAATACACCTTTGGCGTCGATTATCTGCACGATAAATCCATTCTGAGTCTGGGCTTTACCAACAGCACGGAAAACGATTACGAAGCCAATACCGTCTATTTCTCGGTGAGCCAGGAATTCTTCGGGGGCATGTCCACGGTTACCATGGGCTATGCCAGTGGCTGGGACGAAGTGGGCCGGGTTGGCAACGATTCCTTCAGCGAAGAGGCCGATCGTCGCAACTATCAGCTGGGCCTTAGCCAGGTTGTTACTCGCAATAGCCTGGTAGGTGTCGATCTTGAAGTGGTCACGGATGAGGGCTTTCTGCAGAACCCCTATCGTCAGAATCGCTACATTGATCCCAACGATTCCACTGCGTTCCTCTACCAGCCGGAGCGTTATCCGGAAACCCGAACCAGTACTTCCGTGGCTTTGCGAGCGTTGTACTATCTACCGTACCGGGCCTCGATCCGAGGGGAATACCGCTATTTTTCCGATACCTGGGGCATCAATGCCCATACTGTCGAACTCGGATACGTTCACGGATTGAACCAGCACTGGACCCTTGAGGGCTCAATCCGCTTTTACAGCCAGAATGAGGCGGATTTTTACAGCGATCTTTTTCCGTTCGAGAACTCCCAGACTCATCTTGCACGGGACAAGGAGCTCAGCTCTCTCTCGGGGACAACCCTGGCAGCGGGCGCCGTCTATGAATGGAAGCAGACGTCGCTTCCCGGCATTGATCGCCTGCAGTTCAGCCTTCTGCTGGACTGGCTGAATTTTGATTATGACAACTTCCGGGATGTAACCGCACCCGGCGACTATCTCCCCGGAGAAGAACCCCTTTATTCCTTCGACGCGCTGGTCACCCGGGCGTCGTTGATTCTTGAATACTGAGCATGCAGGAAGAACGACCATGGCCACTTGCTTGAACCATCGATTTCCGGCTCTTTTGGCAGCACTGACACTTGCACTGACAGGGCCCGTGTTCGCCCAGACAGATACCGGAGCAGATGACGATGATACGGCCGTCGCCGAACAGGTGGAGGCGTTGAAAAAGAAGGTGATCCGGCTGAACCGGGACTTGTTCATCCTTGAAGAGGATCTGTTGTTTCCGGCCAACACCCAGGTTGCGGTGTTTCTCAGCGTGGATGCCGGAAAGTTCCTGAAGCTCGATGCAGTGAAGCTGAAGGTCAATGACGAGATCGTCGCCTCTCATCTCTACACGCAGCGCCAGGTCACGGCTCTTGAACGCGGTGGCATGCAGCGGCTGTACGTGGGTAACCTGAAAACCGGAGTTCACCAGATGACGGCGTTCATCGAGGGAATCGGTCCGGATGAGCGTCCCTACAAGCAGGCCGCGTCCCTGGAATTTGAAAAGGGCACCGGTACGGCCGCTCTGGAGATCCGCGTTGAGGATCGCTCTTCCAACAATCAGCCTTCCGTATCCATCGTGGAGTGGGAGTAAATCGCGTCGTGGGATTGATCGTGATCACGTCGTTTCGAGCGCTTCCGGTTTTTTTCACCGGTGCTTTGCTCTGGCTGACGATGGTTTCTCCGGCTCAGGCCGAAGATGTTCAACCAGAGCGTGCGAAGGACCTTCGTTACGGTTGGGTACTCTATGAATACCATCAGGGCAACGCCTTCGAGGCACTGACTCAGCTGGCGGTTGCCCGGGAACAGGGTGGCATTGAGGGTCACGGTGACCACCCGGCTCTGGTAGAGGGCGGGCTGATGCTCTCCTGGGGAATGACTCGTGAGGCCAGCCGTTTGTTCACGCAGCTGCTAGGCGATGAAGGTTCGGGCAGCACGCTCTCGCCCGATGTTCGCAATCAGGCCTGGTTCTACCTGGGCAAGGTTTTCTACCTGGAAGGTGATTACCAGCTGGCCAGCGAGAATCTGGGTCGCGTGGATGGCGACACTCTGGCTGAGGCCAACCATGACCTGTTCCGCGAGTGGATTTATCTGCAAGCCCGGCTGGCCATGATGTCTTCGAAGTTCGGAGAGGAATCGGGACTTGCGTCGCTTCGCGCGCAACTGGAAGACACTGATATCTGGTCCCTTTACCTCCGCTACAATTCGGCGGTTTCGGCTCTGGCTGCGGGAGAAGCAGTCGCGGCCGAGTCGGAACTGCAGAAACTCATTGCCATCATCGAACAGTCTATCGATGTTGCCGAACCAGAGGACGAGCGCGAGGGACTATTGGGCCGGGCCCGCTTGTCACTGGCCAGGCTGTATCTCAGGGACAATCGGTTCGACATGGCCCTGGAGGTTCTTGGGAACATACCCCTGGACGGGGTATTTGCCGATCAGGCCCTCTTTGACTACGCGGTAGCTGCCGCCGGGCAGGGCAGGCCGGAGCGGGCACTGGATGCTCTCGATACCCTCGCGAATCGCGATCTGTTTCTCCCCTGGCGCCAACAAGTGCCGTTTGCCAGGGCCTACGTTCTAGAGCAGATGAACCGGCCGAAGAGTGCATTGCCCGCTTTTCAAAAGGCAGCCGATCATTACCAGGCCCGGATCGAGGAGCTCGACGGAATCCGGGATAGACTCAGTGAAGAGAGCCTGATGGCGCAGCTGGATTTCAGCCGTGATAGCGACGGGATTCTTACGGATTCCTACGGGCGACTGCGTGTGGAGCCGACCGATTTCGGCATGGCGGAAGTGCTGGCATCGGAGACGTTCCAGCAGGCCCTGGCCGAACTGAACGAACTCTACCGGATGCAGTCCTTCATTGCTGAACGGCAGTCCCGGTTTGAATCCTTCCGAGTCATGCTTCAGACCCGCGAACAGCAACGTCAGGTTCGCATTGCCCAGACCCGTCGGGAGCTGGAAAACCAGCAAGCTGACCAATGGCAAAAGCTACATCAGGCGTTCAGAGACAAGATATCTGCTGCGGTGTCCGAGGAAGACGCCGGTTTCTTCATGACCACAAAACAGAAAGCACTGAGGGACAAGCTCGATGAGGTTGAAGAAACCCTGGCGGGCTTGCCTGACGACGCGACCACCGACAGCCAGCGCGCGACCTATCAGAGGATGCGTGCCTACTTCGACTGGTGGATTGCTGATGATTACGGGGTGAACCGTTGGGCGGCGCAAAAGCAGTTGCGTGAGCTGGACAGTGAAATGGAACGCTTCCAGGTCCAACGGCAGCGGGTTGAAGCTCTGATGGCCGATGACAGCCGCCATGCCGAACTGGCTCGACGTATCGCTGCCAGTGAGCGGGAACTCGCGAACCTTGGGGCAGAGGTAGCCGATGCACTGGGGAATGCCCGGCGAGCTCTCGTGCGCCAGGTAGACAACATGCTTGCAGCCCAGCAGGAAGAACTGAACGGGTATCTGGTGGCCTCCCGCCATGCCCAGGCGAGGCTGGCGGATCAGCTGTTCCGTGCATCGCAGAGTGCAGGTGTTGCAGATGAATAATTGGACGCCTGGAAACATCGTTAGAGGGCTTGTTATTGCCGGCGCCCTTGTCTTGGTCAGTGGCTGCCAGATGTGGCAGTCGATAATGCCCGTCGGCGACGAGGAAATGCCCCGGGTGCGTGAGGGCACCCTGGCAGCGCTGCCGGCAACCGACATTCGGCAATCCCCTGACGGTCTGGAAGCTGATAGTGAACCAGCGAGCGATGTCTCCATCGAGACGGTGATGGAAAGCTACAACGCGCTGTTGCCGCTCGTGGACGATCCCCGTAAACAGGTCACGATTCGGCATCGATTGGCTGATCTGGAGTTCCAGCGAGCGGAGCGGAAAATGGCGGATACAGCCGTTGATGAGCTCTCCGGTGCGATCGATGCCTATCAGCGTCTTTTGTCTGAATATCCAGAACGCGAGGGCAATGACCAGATCTACTATCAGCTTGCCAGGGCCTGGGAACTTCGGGGTGCGACGCCCCAGCAGCTGGAGGCGCTGAATACGCTGGTCCGCCGTTATCCGGATTCGGAATACTGGATTGAAGCCCAGTTCCGTCGGGGCGATCTGCTGTTCATCGATGGCCGGTACCGGGATGCTGAGCAGGCCTTCGACGAGGTTACCCTTGCCAGCCAGGAACGCATGGCCGATGCCTCGTTTCTTGTGAACGCGCATTACATGAAAGGCTGGAGCCTGTTCAAGCAAGCGCAATATCAGGAGGCCCTGTTCAGCTACGTTGAAGTACTCGACCTGGTGATGCCCGATGGGCAACCGGTTGAAGATGTGGACCAGCGGAGCCAGACCCTGATCGAGGACCTGTTCAGGGTAGTGGGTCTGTCACTGTCGTACCTGGACGGAGCGGAAACCCTTCAGGCGCTGTTTCGCCAGACTGGTGGGCGTCCATACGAAATTCTGGTCTACGACCGCTACAGTGAGCTCCTGCTGGAAAGGGAGCAGTACACTGACGCGATCGATGTCTATGAAGCTTATATAGAAGACCATCCGGCAAGCCCCTGGGCGCCACGCTACCACATACGGATCATCGATACCCTGGAGCTCGCCGGCTTCACCCGGACTATTCCTGATAGAAAGGCCGGCTTTGTCAGCCTTTACGGTATCTACAGTGATTACTGGCAGTCAGCAGACCCCGATGCGATCGCCTTCATCGAACGGCAACTGGAACAGCTCTTGCCAGAGTTGGCAGACCGTCAGTATCTGCTGGCAGGGGAGGCCACAGATGATCAGCGGGCGGATGGTCACTACCGCAATGCCGCCCGTTATTACGCAGAATTTGCAGCCACATTCCCCGATCACCCCCGGACACCTGAGCGTCTTTTCCTCCTCGGAGAGACCTATCTGGAACTGGAAGACTGGCCGGCAGCCATCGCAGCGTTTGAGCGGGTTGCCTATGACTACCCCGGGGACAGGGTGCCCGAGCGCGCCGCTGAAGCAGGCTATGCCTCTGTGCTGGCCTTCCGGGAGTACGCAAAGACATGGGACAACCAGGCCGTATCGGACCAGAGGGCCTATCAGGAGTTGCAGCAATTGAATCGGCTGCGATTTGCAAACGCGTTCCCGGATGATCCCCGGGCTCCGGCCGTGTATTACATTGCGCTGCAACGGGAGTTTGATCGGAACAACTGGGAAGAGACGGTCAACATGGCAGCCCGTCTTGTTACCTGGCAGCCGGCGCCTCCGTCTGACCTGACCACCGAAGCCCTGTTACTGTCTAGCCACAGTCTGTCTGAACTGGCGCGATACGCGGAGGCGGAGCAGGCCTATCGTGATGCCCTCGCCACCATGGCTGAAAACGATGAACGCAGAGGTAGTGTGCGCGAGAATCTCGCCGCAGCAGTCTATCGGCAGGCGGAGCAGCTGGCAGATGCCGGCAATGTGGAGGCGGCAGTCAGCGAATTCCTGCGAGTCGGTAGTGCCGTCCCCGAGTCCGTTTTGAGGGCAAATGCGGAATACGATGCTGCCTCACTTCTGATCACCGCCAATCTCTGGGATCAGGCTATCAGTGTGCTGACCAGTTTCCGGAGGGCTTTCCCGGATCACGAACTGATTGACACTGTCCCGGCAAAACTGGCGCTGGCCTATCGCGAAACGGAGCAGTGGGAGCGAGCCGCAGACGAACTTCAGCAAATGGTAGCCCTGGCGACAACGCCCGAAGAGCGTCGGGAAAATCTGCTGATTGCCGCAGAACTCTACGATCAGGCGGGCAACCGGGAAAAGGCGATCGACACCTGGCGCGACTACGCCAACAGCCATCCCGAGCCGGCGGATGTCTATATGGAAGCGGCCAATCGACTGTCCGAGCTCTATCAGGAAGAGGGGGACACAGAAAGACGGGATTATTGGCTGCGCAAGCAGATGGAAACGGTGGACGACGCCCCTGAGGCGGCGGACGATCGCATGCGTTACCTTGCGGCGTCAGCCTCGGCGACCCTTGCCCGGGAGGCTCTTGCCCGGTATGACAGCATTCGCCTGACGCTCCCTCTGAACGAGAGCATGACTGCGAAAACCGATGCGCTGGAGAGGGCGGTGAATGCCTATCAGAAAACCGCCAGTTACGGACTCTCCTCGTTCTCGACCGAGGCGGGCTATCAGATTGCCCATATCTATGGACGCCTCGGCGCAGATCTGATGGATTCTGAGCGGCCTACCGGATTGAGCGAGCTTGAACTGGCCCAGTACGAGCTGTTGCTGGAAGAGCAGGCCTATCCATTCGAAGACAACGCCATTGATATTCACGAGCAGAATATCCGGCGTGCCCGGGAGGGCATTTTCGATGAGTGGGTCAGGCGCAGTTACGAGGCCTTGAAAGTGCTGTTGCCAGGGCGCTACCGGAAAGAAGAAGTAACCTCGGGGATTGTCTATGAGCTCGATTAAGACCTTCGGAATCTGTCTTGTCGTGATATCCGTGCTGTCTGGATGTGTGACCGCCCCGCCGCAGCCGGAGTCAGACGAACAAGCCGAGCAGGCGGTTCTTGAGGCGTCATTCAGCGAAGCAGTAAAAGCTATGGAGCGGGGAGACGTTGCCGAAGCTCGGTCCCGATTCGAGCAATTGGCCAGCGACTACCCGGAAAAGGCAGGGCCCATGGTCAACCTGGGAATCATTGCTTTCAACGAAGGCGACACCGAGACAGCCACGAAATGGTTTGAGGCGGCGCTGGCGGTAAATCCCGACCATGTCCAGGCGTTGAATCATCTGGGCGTGATTGCCCGGAATGCCGGAGAATTCGACCAAGCGGAGCAGTTTTATCGCGCCGCACTGTCCTCGGATCCGAAATACGCCCCGGCGATCCTTAATCTCGCCTTTCTGCTCGATATCTACCTGGGGAATCCTGCTGATGCCGTTGAGCTTTACGAGCGCTATCAATCGGTTGCCAGCGAGCCGCACCCGAGACTGGAAGACTGGATCTTCGATGCGAAAAACCGAATCTGATGGGGAGAAGGTGATATGAAACGTCTCGTATTGCTCACTCTGGCTGCGTCCGCGCTGCTGCCTGCAGCGCCTATGCTGTATGCCCAGGACGCCCCGGGTGTTGTAACCATGGAAGGCACCCGCATCCGTGGTGACCAGGAAGTGCCTACTGTGATGTATCTGGTGCCCTGGCAGCCACCGCAAGTCGACGAGTTGCGAGCGCCGGAAGAACGCCTGATGGTCGACCAGGGCCTCACGCCGCTGGAGCGCTATGAATTTCAGCGGTTCATCAGCTACCACCAGGCGTTTATCAAACAGAATCAGGCAGAAACCGGGGAATAGGATGTGATGCCTGTCACATCCTGTGTGTGTACCTGCGCAAGATTAAACAAACCCTCACACAGACTTTCGCGAACTTACCCGCACAGGGGCAGGACGCGCATAGACTGATTTGAAAACCGGACCATGGAGTGCCCAGAAAATGATCGATACCGCCGTTCGCTTCTTCCAGGAAGGTGGCTTTTTTATGTTTCCGATCGCCGTTGTGCTGATCATCGGACTCATTGTTGCCATTGAACGTTACGTCTACCTTTCCGCCCAGAAACTGACCAACCGTCGGGATTTCAACCGCCTCCACCAGATGATTGCAAAGCGCGATCTGAAGGGCGCACTGAATTACACTCAGGAGTCCGGTAGTGCCATGTCCACCATGATTGGCTTCGGCCTCCAGCGTCTGGCCCGCCGCCAGGGTCGCGAAGAGATCGAATACGCCATGGAAGAGGGGCTGCTGGATGTTATGCCCCGGCTGGAAAAGCGCACACAGTATTTGGCAACGCTGGCCAACATTGCCACGCTGCTGGGCCTGCTTGGTACCATCATCGGTCTGATTGCCGCCTTTACCGCAGTAGCCGCAGCGGATCCGGCCCAGAAAGCAAGCCTCTTGTCCCAGAGTATCTCGGTCGCCATGAACACCACGGCGTTTGGCCTGATGTCAGCCATTCCGATGCTCCTGATCCATTCGCTGCTGCAGACCAAGACCAACGAGATTGTTGATAGCTTCGAAATGGCCGGCATCAAGGTTCTGAACCTTCTCAGCGATGGCTCCGGCAATAAGTCCGGTGCACAAACTCAGGGTCAGACTGCCGCTGCGCCGGCACAGGTAGCGACACCGGCCGGTAGCCCGGCCTGATAACCAGCCAGAAGGATGTCAGGCCATGAGACGGAAGCATCGTCGCCTACAAAGTGAGGCAGATCTCGACATCACGCCCTTCATGAATCTCATGATTGTGCTGGTGCCGGTACTGCTGCTGAACATGGTGTTTGCCCACACCAGCGTTCTGGAACTCAACTTCCCGACCGGCGAGAGCCTGTCGGCAGAGCAGGCCGAAGAACTGCAGATCCAGGTTGTGATCTATGAAGATCGGCTGGTTGTTGCAGATAACCAGGGCGGCGTCATCAAGGACATACCCCGACGTGAGGGCGAGTATGATTTTGCTCTGCTCAAGGATGTCATGAAAGAGATCAAGAGTCGGGTGCCGGACAAGAAGGATGTGATCATCATGCCGTCCCGCCAGACCTCCTATCAGTCCCTGGTTTCCGTGATGGATACGGTGCGCTCCTATGAAGCCGTAGTGGCTGGGAGTGTTGTAGAGGCGGAGCTGTTCCCCGAAATCTCCCTCGGAGATGCGCCTGCCCAGGCCTCGGGCTCCGCGGAGGTGAGTTCATGAAAGAATCCGCGAAAGCCCGCCGTCTGAAGCGTCATTACCGGCGCAACAAAAGCCAGGGAAAAATGAACCTGGTGTCGCTGATGGATATTTTTACCATCCTCGTGTTCTTCCTGATGGTGAACTCTTCGTCTGACGTGCAGGTACTCAACCAGAACAGCACCATCAAATTGCCCGATTCGACTGCCCAACAACCCCCGGGTGATGTATTGGCATTAACGGTGACCGACAGGGATATTCTGGTCAATGGTCGACTGGTGGTAAAACGCGACGCCTTCCAGACCTTCGACGGGCAGGTTGAGCCATCCCTGAAGCAGGAGCTCGACTACCAGGCCAGCCGGTCGTCGGCGCCAGCGCCGGATGCAGGGCGTCCGATTACCATTCTTGCGGACCGGGAACTTCCTTACGAGCTGCTCAAGAAAATCATGTCCACCTGTGTGGACGCCGGTTATGCCAGCATTTCCCTGGCGGTTAATCAGCGTACGGAACAGGGAGCCTGAGTCTTATGGATTACCGGTATGGATTGCCCTGGAATCAGGAACGCGGTGAGCGAAAGCGGCTGCTTGCCGCAGCCGTTGTTGTGGTGCCTTTGTTCCTGGCTTTTGCAGGCTATGTCAGTTGGATAGAACTGCCAGAGCGGGACCGTGAGGAACAGGAGGCCTTGCCACCCCAACTCGCCAAACTGATCATCGAGAAAAAGGAACCGCCAAAACCGGTTGTGCCCGAGCCTGAGCCAGAACCACCGAAACCCGAGGAAAAGCCCGTGGAGCAGGCGAAGCCTGAGCCCGAACCGGAGCCCATTCCAAAGCCGGTGGTTCCGGAACCTGAGCCGGAACCACAGGTAGCAGAAGAACCTGAGCCCAAGCCGGAACCGAAACCTGAGGAGGTGGCCAAAGCCCGGGAAAAGGCCAAGAACACCGGTATTCTCGCGATGGGGAACGAGCTGTCAAAACTCAGCTCCCTGGCAGAGTCGGTCAAGCTTGATGGGCCGGTAGCGAAGACTGCTGAACCAATTGCGCGGAAAACCGGCGATACGCTCGCAACCCGTGCTACGGAAAATACCCGGAGCAGTGGTGTCAACGAAGAGGCTCTGAACCGGGAGGCTCGTCAGGTTGCGCTTGCTGAGCGCGAGCGCGCAGAGGTTGCGGAGACAGAGCGGGTTGCCGCAGTGAAAGAAGCTGCCCGAAAGGAAAAGCAGGAGACCGCCGCCCGAACCCGAAGCAAGGAAGAGTTGCGTCGAACCATGGACGCCAACAAATCGGCAATATACAGCATCTACAACCGGGAGCTGCGACGGAAGCCTTCGCTCCAGGGGAGTATCACACCGGAATTGGTCATCGAACCTAACGGTGCGGTGTCCAGTTGCTCAGTGGTTGAATCAACGCTGAATGAGCCGGCGCTCGAGAACAAGATCTGTAACCGGTTGAGGCTGGTGGATTTCGGGGCGCGGCCGGGCGTCGACCAGACCAAGATCAGGTACCCGATTGAATTGCTGTCCAGTTAACCGACTGGACAGCATAACCTCCGCCTAGCGTTTCGGGGTCACAACCGCAATCGCGAGACTCACCAGGCCGGAGCCTGCAAGGGCTCCAACGAATGGCATAAGGGTCGGAATGCTGCCCGGAAAACTCGCAGCTTCCAGACCTGCCATCAGGCTGCCACCGGAAATCCAGCCTGGCAGAATCGCTCCGAAAAGCCCTGCCAGGCAGCCCAGAATCGCCGCCCGAGTGGTCATCTTTCTCCAAAGCCCCATCAGCACCGGCAGCACCGCCGTGGCGCACAGCAGGTCGGCGATCAGAAACAGCCGTAGTACGGAAATGCCCTGAAGCGCTACCAGAACGACCGGAATCATCAGCAGCACAGTGAACCAACGGGCGCTGATTATGGACAGGCCCTGTTTCTCGGTAACCGCCAGGGAAGCAAGCGCGTTCTGCAGGGTATCCACCGACGAAGCGACCAGGGTGATGGCCAGAATAAGAGCCGGTAAAGCAAGCCATGCCGGAGCATCAGCGAGCAAGGCAAAGAACGGAATTGGAGGGCTGCCCAGGTCGGCGCCACTCATGGCGGCCAGGATTCCGAGCCCGCCCACTACGGCGACAACGCCGATGGTGACTGCGCCGCCTAGCAGAGCCCCACGACTGAGGGCACCGGTGTCACGGGCTGACCACAATCGTTGCCAGTATCCCTGGTGGAACAGGTTGGCGGCGGTTACCGCGATTACCAACGTCAGCGCCACGCTCAGAGATGCAGAAGTTGGTATGTCCGGCAGGGCGGCGGGTGTTGCGTCCGGGAGTTTGCCCAGGGCGACGAAACTGACAATGGCGAGCAAGCCGATCAGTAATAATGCCTGCCACTGATCGGTGACGATGCTTGCCCGGAGGCCGCCGACGGCCGTGTATATCAGTGTGGTGACCGCCACGCCAATAACCACAATGCCACCGTCTATGCCGGAGAGCAGCGCGGTAATGGCACCGATGGCGGTGAGCTCCGCGGTCAGGAAGCAGAGCATGTAGAGTACCGAGATCATTGAGACATAGCGGCGCACGCCATTGCCATAGCAGGCGTTGGCGAACTCGCCGATACTGCGTCCCTCGGGCAGGAATCGGCGGATGGCTGGGCCACAGAAGGCGAACACAATGAACGGCAGGGCGGCACCCAGGGCATAGCCTGCCAGCGCCAAAGGCCCGACCAGTGCACCTACCTCAGGCGGTGCAAATAGAATCCAGCCACCCATGCCGGAGGCAAGAAAAGAGAGTCCCAGGGCCCTGGCCCCCTGGCTGTTCCGCGCTGTTACGTAATCATCCAGGCCGCCGTCTGCAAGTCGGGCCCTGAGTCCCAGCCAGGCAAAAAGGATCATGGCAACCGCAATCGCCGCAAGGGTGGTATAAAACATCGGGGGATTCTCCGCCATTCTTCGAGCGGGCTATAGTGCCACAATGGCAAAGGCGGGGCGAGATCAGGCGCCCGCAGCAACCTCGGGGGTGAACAGCCGGAACAGATTGCGACCGTCCTGCTTGGCCCGGTACATGGCGATGTCCGCACCTTGCAGCAGCTCGGATGCCGTCGAGCCATCCTGGGGGTAAAGGCTGATGCCAATGCTCGAACCTACACGCTGAGTCGTGCCATCTATGCGATAGGGTTCCTGGTTCTGGGCAATCAGGCGTTCCGCAACCCGATAGGCATCTTCAACATGCTCCAGATCGGGCAGCAGGACAATAAATTCGTCCCCACCCAATCGGGCAAGGGTATCGTCCTCACGCAGACAGCTCTGGACCCGACTCGTGAACTGAAGCAGCAGTTCGTCGCCTGCGGCGTGACCAAGTTGGTCGTTCACGTTTTTGAAATGATCCAGGTCCATAAACATGACGGCAAGCAGTGAGGATCGTCGGTGGGCATGCCGAATAGCGTGCTCCAGTCGGTCTTCAAGCAAGCGTCGGTTCGGAATGCCGGTAAGCGCGTCGTAATAAGCCAGCTGGCGAATCTGATCCTCATTTTTCCTGTTCTGGGTGATATCGGTGAACAGGCCGGCGTAGTGGGTGGTGTTACCCTCGTTGTCGGTAATGGCGGTGATTGTCAGCAGCTCGAGGTAGAGTTCTCCGGTTTTGCGCCGGTTCCAGATTTCACCCCGCCAATAGCCATGGGTAACCAGAGAGTTCCACATCCGCTGGTAGAACTCGGTGTCGTGTCGTCCTGACGAGAGAATCTGCGGCGTTTTGCCGATAACTTCGTCCTGGCTGTAGCCGGTCAGGTGCGTGAATGCAGGGTTAACGAACTCAATGTTCACGTTCCTGTCCGTTACCATAATGCCCTCGAAAGAAGACTCGATGACTCGCTCTGCCAACTGGAGAGTCTTTCGGGACTGGGCAAGGGCGCGGTCTCTCTGCTCAAGAGCGTTTCGCAAATCGTCCAGATACATCTGTTCGGCGCCAGCAAGCATATCGTTGTAGCCAATCAGACCGGTCACCTCTCCCTGGCTATTGATCACTGCCAGATGGCGAATCCGGTGGTTGATCAGCAGGTCCCTGGCGTGAATCAACGGGTCCGACTCGCCAACGGTTAACAGCGGCCGGGTGGCGAGATCAGAAGCCAATGCGTTGCCGGTATTACGTGCAATCAGGCGCACAATATCCCGCTCGGTCAGGATCCCGAGACCGCCGTCGTGGCAATCCACCACGATGGCATCTGCCTGCTGACGGTGCATGATCGCAGCCACTTCGGAGAGTGGCAGCTTGCCATCAGTGACGAGCGGGGGGTGGGTAATCGCAGTACTTACTTCCCGCAAGCGCAGGTAGGGTTCCAGCCCCTGATTCAGGGCTAGGTCAGTCTGGGAAAGAATGCCGGACGGGGTGCCGGACTCATCGACGATCAGAAAATGGCGTTTGCCGGTTTCCCGGAAACGCAGTGCGGCTTCGCCAGCATCCATGTCGCAGGGGAGTGTCAGCACCGGGGCACTCATAACGGAACTGACCGGTCGCTCAAAGCTTTCCGGTCTGGAGAAATCGACGGTCAGGGCATCCCGTTCGGTCCAGATGCCGATAACCTTGTCATTCTCGGAAATCAGAATCGAACTGACCGAGTTTTCAGCCATACGCGCGGCCGCCTCCGCGATGGACGTTTGCGGAGGGCAACGCAACAGAAGACCGCTGTGCATGATGCGGGATATCGGTAGCGGTCGCCCCATGGTCACTCCTGGTTTTTGTCGTTTTTGGGTCGGGCGTCTTGTTCTTGCCTTTAGAGGTAAAGCGTTTGGGTTACTGTTTAGCAGCATCGGCTGCCTTGACCTTCACATAGCTACCCGGAGCATTTTCAATGGCGGGCAATTTGCCTTCTCCAGGTACTCGGGCCGGTACGTCTCCATCGGAAAAGCGCCCGATCCACTCAAGCCAGTGGGGCCACCAGGAGCCCGGATGGTGTTCGGATTGCTCGAACCAGGCGTCTGCGTCCGGCACCAGTCTGTCGTTGGTCCAGTAGCCGTACTTTTCCTTGTAGGGCGGGTTAATCACGCCAGCGATATGGCCTGAGCCGGAGAGCACAAAGCGGACATCGCCGCCGTGGGCCAGGGCTCCCTTATAAGTTGTTTTCCATTTGGCGATGTGGTCCTGCCGGGCAGACAGGAAGAACGAGGGCACCTCGATCTCGGACAGGTTGATGGATTCCCCGAGCAGGTTCAGGGAATCCGGTTGCACCAACCGGTTATTCAGGTACATCTGGCGCAGATAGTAACTGTGCATGCGTGCAGGCAGATTGGTGCCATCGGTGTTCCAGTACAGCAGGTCAAACGCCGCAGGCTTCTCGCCTTTGAGGTAGTTATTGGTCCAGAACGACCAGAACAACTCGTTTTCCCGCAGCAGATTGAATGTGAACGCCATGGCACGGCCGTCGAGGTAGCCCTTGCGTTCAAGCATTCTCTCAATGCCCCGGATCGAGTGATCGTTGATAAACACCCCGATTCCACCCGGATCCGAGAAGTCCAGCAGGGTGGTCAGATAGGTGGCGCTGGCTACCGGATCGCGGCCTTTTTTCTTCAGCCAGGCCAGTGTTGAGCCCAGCAGGGTGCCACCGATACAGTAACCGATCACGTTCATCTGTTCTTCGCCGGTGGCTTCGGTTACAGCCTCCATGGCAGCCAGCGGCCCGAGCTCCATATAGTCTTCCCAGCCTTTGTCCCGAAGGGAAGGGCCAGGATTGCGCCACGAGATAATGAAAACGGTCTGCCCCTGGTTCACTAACCACTGAATAAAGGAGTTCCTGGCCGTCAGGTCCAGGATGTAATACTTGTTGATCCAGGGCGGCACAATCAGCAAGGGGCGTTTGCTGACGGTTTCGGTTGTTGGCGAGTACTGGATCAGCTGCATCAGTTCGTTCTGGAAGACCACCTTGCCCGGCGTGGTTGCCAGGTTACGCCCAACCTCGAAGGCGGAGCGATCCGTCATGCCAACATTGAAGAGGGATGGGTTCTGGCGCAGATCTTCGATGAGCTGACGCCCACCGTCGACCAGGTTCATCCCCTTGCGTTCCCAGGTAATCCGAAGCACTTCCGGGTTGGTGGCCGGGAAATTGGACGGTGACAGCGCGCTGGTCAGTTGCCGGGCGTAGAACAGCATCTGATCCCGCCCGGCCTGGGGCAACCCTTCCATGCCGGCTACCCAGTTCAGGAACGTGCGGGAATTGATCAGGTACGCCTGGTGAAGCACATCAAACGGCAGATGCTTGTGCCAGTCTTCGGCCTGGAAGCGCCGGTCATCGGGTTCGGGTTCCACAACGGGCTTCTTGTCCTTACCCATCAGCCGGGCGAGGGTGTAAGACCCCAGCGCAGCATGTTTGCGGGCCAGATCCAGCTCCGCGCCGGCGAACCGGAGCGGATGGAGAAGAAGATCCTCGGCCATTGTCCGGTAAGCGTCAGACATTTCCGTGATCGTGGAGAGGGTTGCATCATCCAGGACGCCAGCGTCCCCCAGCAATTTCTCCAATTGCTGCTGTCCCTGGCGGACGTTCGTTTCAAAAACGTTGACGAGCTGACCAACCGCTTTCCCGAGCGTATCCAGACCGAACATGGGTATCCCCTATTTGGCAGCTTTCGGGCTGGCCTTGGTGACTTCTTCCGGCGCTTTTTCGAACACCTTCTGAATCTGCTCCCGGCTTTCATTGAAGTAGTCCTGCCAGGCTTTCCAGTCTGCCGTGAACTGCTCGCTCAGGGATTTCAAAGTTTCCGCCTGATCGCCAGTAAGGCTTTTCAGGCCTTCCAGATCACGGACTTCAGACACCTTTTTGGCCTGCTCCATGGTGACATCGGCATAGAGGCGGAAGGCGTTCATCTGCATTTCCGCGGCCTTTCCGAACTGCTCAACCAGGGTCTCGTTCAGTCGGGTCGCTTTTTCAAAAAGCTCAGTGTTCATGGTCACAACTCCTTTGCATGAAGAATCGATGGAGTTCCATTCTGCCTCAGCCGGCGTGACGCAATTTTGACAAGCATCAATCCCGGGTTCAGCTTATGCTTTACTGTAAGAGAATGTTTTCCCGGCAAGGCAGGAGGCACCACATGACTGACCGGAAATCCGAACTGGAAACCTTGAAGGCAGACCTGACGGCCCGACTTTCCCGCTATGAAGCCCATCAGCACCGGGAGGCTGGTGCGCTGGACAAGGATTTCGAGGAACAGGCTACCCAGACCCAGAATGACGAGGTGGTCGACTCGCTCGAAACGGAAACCCGTGCAGAGTTGGTGCAGATTGAACACGCCCTTGCGCGTATCGAGAGCGGTGTGGGCGACGAGTGTGAATCCTGCGGCGAAGCCATCGACCCGCGCCGTTTGCAGGTGCTGCCCTATACCACGGTCTGTGTCGACTGTGCCGAAGACTGACTGACACAGTGAAACCAGGGACGGCAGGCAGTTCAGAACTGCCAGTGTTTCATACCCGAGGGCTGACCAAGACTTACGATCAGGGCGAGGTTCAGGTGCATGCGCTACGTGGCGTCGATCTGGACCTTTTTGGCGGTGAACTTGTCGTCATGCTTGGCGCCTCCGGTTCGGGTAAATCCACGCTCCTCAACATCCTGGGTGGGCTGGACGTTCCCACCTCCGGGGAGGTCCGCTACCGGGATATAGACCTCAGCAAGGCCGGCGATCGGGAACTGACCCGTTATCGCCGGGAACACGTCGGTTTTGTATTTCAGTTCTACAACCTGATTCCGAGCCTGACTGCCCGTGAAAACGTGGCGGCGGTTACCGAGATTGCATCCAACCCCATGGCGCCCGAGGAGGCTCTTGCCCTGGTGGGCCTGCAAGCGCGCATTGATCACTTTCCCGCTCAGTTGTCGGGTGGTGAGCAGCAGCGAGTTGCCATTGCCCGGGCTGTCGCCAAGCGTCCGGCTGTGCTGCTTTGTGATGAACCCACGGGAGCGCTTGATTCAGCCACTGGCGTGCTGGTCCTTGAGGCGCTGGCGACGGCAAACCGGGAGACCGGTACCACGACGGTTATTATCACCCACAACGCTTCGATCGCGGCCATGGGCGACAGGGTCATAACCCTTTCCGATGGCAACATCAGCGGCGAACACCGCAATTCTGAGCGCCAGGATCCCCGGACCCTGTCATGGTGAAAAGACTGAGCAGGTAAGTTGATGGGCAGAAACGCACTCAACATCAAACTGCGGCGCGAACTCTGGCAATTGCGTGGCCAGGTGGTGGCCATCGCTCTGGTGATCGCCGGTGGTGTAGCCGTGTGTGTCATGTCCGTTCTGAACTATTCCTCTCTTATGGAGACGCGCGCGCAGTACTACGAGCAGCACCGGTTTGCCGAAGTGTTTGCAGCCGTCAAACGTGCCCCGCGTCATGTCCTGCAGGAGATTTCGAAGATCCCCGGGGTGGCCCGCGCCGAAGGCCGGGTTGAGGGCATCGCCAAGCTTGAGATGCCCGGATATACGGATCCCGTGTCGGCCCGCCTGGTGTCACTGCCACCGAACACGCAACCTGATATCAACCGGCTTTTCATCCGTGAGGGACGACTGCCGATGGCGGGACGCAACCAGGAGGTCGTGGCCATCGGAAGCTTTGCCGAAGCCCACGATCTGTCCCCCGGTGACCGGTTTACGGGCATCATCAATGGCAGGCGCCAGTCGCTGGTCCTGACCGGTATTGTCGAATCGCCGGAGTTTATTTATGTGATTCCCCCGGGGGGGATGCTGCCGGACTATGAGCGTTATGGCGTGCTGTGGATGAACAGGGAAGCGTTGGCTGCGGGGTTTGATATGGTCGGGGCCTTCAACAGCCTTGTGGTGACCCTGCGATCCAACATGTCGGATGCCACAGTGATTGATCATCTGGACCGGTCCCTGGCCAGGTACGGGGCGACAGGCGCCTATGGCAGGGAGCATCAGTTCTCGCACAGGTTCCTCAGTGACGAACTGGACCAGTTGAAGACCATGGCGACGGTGTTTCCCCTGATTTTCATGTCGGTCGCCATGTTTCTTCTGCATGTCGTCATCAGCCGTTTAATCAGTACCCAGCGGGATATCATCGCGGTGCTCAAGGCCTTTGGATACGGCAACCGACAGATTGCCTGGCACTACAGCAAACTGGTGATACTGATTGCGGTGATTGGTCTGGCGGTGGGGCTCGCACTTGGATTTTGGCTAGGTCGGGGGCTGGCGGAGCTCTACATGGATTACTACCGTTTTCCGGGGCTGTTGTTCCGTATTCATCCGGGTTGGTTGGTGTTGCTTGGCCTGTTGACGATACTGGTGGCCTGGGCAGGGGCCTGGAGGGCAATTCGTCAAGCCGCGGCCTTGCCCCCGGCCGAGGCCATGAGACCAGAGGGGCCGGCAAGGTACCGGATTGCCGGTGCCGAGAAGCTGCTCTCCGGTATTCGTTTCTCTCAGCCGTCGAGAATGATTGTGCGTCAGCTGGATCGACGTCCCGGTCGAACCCTGCTCTCAATGAGTGGCATTGCGATGGCAACCGCCATCGTGATGGTGGGCAATTTTCAGTTTGATTCTGTGTCCCTGATGGTTCACACCCAGTTTGCGCGGGTGCAGCAACAGGATCTGGCGGCGGCGTTCATAGATCCGGTCAACAGCTCCGCTATTTACACGCTTCAGCGACAGCCCGGTATTCTCTATGTCGAGGGAAAACGACTGGTGCCGGCGCGGCTCACGTTTGGTCACCGTCAGTGGCGCAGCGCCGTAACCGGCATCCCCTCGGATGCAAGACTCCAGTTCGTTGTGGACAGCAATCTGGCGCGGGTCCAGTTGCCAAAGGAAGGCTTGTTGCTGACGGATTTTCTCGCCGAAGAGCTGGGCGTTACTCCCGGGGACATTGTCCAACTGGAAGTGCTGGAGGGTGATAGACGGACGATTCCGGTGCCTGTTGCAGGCATTACGAGTGAATTTCTCGGTGTGGGTGCCTACATGAACCTGGATGCTCTCAACCGGGCTCTGGGCGACGGCCCCCTGATCAATCAGGCCATGATTAATCTTGATCCGGAAAGAGCCGGCGAGATCTATGACAGTCTGAGGGAAACGCCCGGTGTTCTGGGGCTCAGCATTCGCCAGGCCATGCTGGACAGCTTCTATGACACCCTGGCCAAGACCTTCCTGACGTTCACTTTCTTCAACAGCCTGATGGGCGGCATCATCGCATTCGGCGTTGTTTACAATACCATCAGGATATCCCTGGCCGAAAAGGGTAGAGAACTGGCCAGTCTCCGGGTGCTGGGATACACCCATAACGAAGTTGCGCACATACTGCTCGGCGAGGTGGCGTTGCTGATCATGCTGGGTGTGCCGCTGGGTTGGTTGATCGGGCAGGGACTGGCATTGGCCATTGTTACGGCCATGCAGACAGAGCTCTACCGGGTACCTCTGACCATCACCAGCCAGACACTGGCAATTTCTGCGATGGTCGTGGTGGTGTCAGCGATGGCGTCCGGAGTGATTGCGTGGTGGCGCCTGAAAGCGCTGGATCTGGTTGCCGTGCTGAAAACCCGGGAATAAAAGCATCTGGAAGCAGGGGGTGAGTGAATATCATGACGGTAAAAGGGTTTTCTGGAAAATGGCTGTTCTGGGGCGTATTTGCGCTGCTCGCACTGGCGACACTGGTGTATACGATCCGTCCGGAGCCCGTGTGGGTCGATCTGGCGCCCGTGAGCCGTGGTCCTCTGGAAATCACCATCAAGGAAGAGGGCAGAACACGCGTCCGGGATCGTTACGTTGTGTCTTCCCCGGTGGCGGGCTACCTGCATCGGGTACCTCTGGAAGTGGGGGATACCGTTATACCAGGCGAGCTGCTTACCGAAGTGGATCCGATGCCGGCAAGTACCCTGGATGCCAGAAGCCGGGCTGAAGCGGAAGCAAAAGTGCAATCAGCTCGTTCCGCTCTGAATTCAACGCGCCAGAAAGTGGCGGCAGCCGAAGCGGAAGCCGATCTGGCAATCCGCGAGCTGTCGCGATTGCAGGCTCTCAGCGATGACCACTTCGTGTCCGATGAACGGTTACAGCAGGCCCGGGCGGCCGCAGACCGGGCCCAGGCAATCCTTCGGTCGGCCCGTTTTGATGAGGAGGTGATGGCCCATGAGCTGGCCGCAGCAAGGACTCGTCTGGAGGTATCGGCGGCCCGGGAGACTGGCAATGGCAACATGGAGAGAGTGCCAATCCGGTCGCCGGTCAATGGTTCTGTACTGGGCGTTGCCCGCAAAAGTGAAGGCGTCATCCAGGCGGGTGAGCCCATCCTTGAGTTGGGTGATCCCGGCGCTCTGGAAGTGGTCGTGGACGTGCTCAGTTTCGATGCGGTCAAGCTGAGCCCTGGGGTACGTGTACGATTGACTGGGTGGGGCGGGGGCAGTCTTGATGCCAGAGTCCGGCGGGTTGAGCCGGTGGGCTTTGAAGACGTATCGGCCCTGGGGGTCGAGGAAAGGCGGGTTCAGGTGGTTGCGGACATTACCAGTCCCCCCGAAGCGTGGCAGAGCCTCGGTGACGGTTACCGTGTGGACGCCGAATTTCTGCTATGGCAGTCAGACAATGTCCTGCAGCTTCCGGAATCCGCGATCTTCATCGGTGACGGGCAGCATCAGGTGTTCCGCGTGGTCGATGACAGGGCGGTCCTGACCAACGTGTCGGTAGGGCGTACCAATGGATTTCAAACGGTGATTCAGGAGGGGCTGGCAGACTCGGATAGAGTGGTGCGCCACCCTGATCGCCAACTTGAAGACGGCAGCAGAATCAGGGTTCGTTAATGGCCCGTATTGCAGGGCCCGCCCACTAATATGAGAGGACATATCACGTTCTGCTGGCTAGACTGACGACATAAAACAACAAAAAGGAGCCTGGCGAGGTGAACCAGTTCGATACTCTTATTGTCGGTGGTCGTTATTTCGATGGTACCGGCGGTCCCTCCCGCATAGCCCACGTGGGCATCAAAGAAGGCCGGATTGCCCGGATATTTGATGAACAGCCTGACACCGGTCTGGCCACTCGCACGATCGACGCCAGCGGTTGCTGGGTAACGCCGGGATTTCTCGATACCCATACCCACTACGATGCTGAGTTGCTGGTAGCGCCCTCTCTGTCTGAATCTGTGCGTCACGGTGTCACCACAGTGCTTATCGGCAGCTGTTCCCTGAGCATGGTGTGCTCCGATGCGGAAGACGCCTCGGATATTTTCACCCGGGTTGAAACCGTGCCCCGAGAGAAAGTGCTGCCTATCCTGGAACAGCACAAGTCCTGGCAGACACCCAAAGAGTGGGTGGAGTTCATGGACGGGCACCCACTGGGGCCCAATGTCATCAGCTTTCTCGGTCACAGTGATCTGCGGACGGCAGTCATGGGTCTGCATCGCGCCACCGACCGGGGCGTGACTCCGACAGCAGAGGAGCAGCGAAAAATGGAACGTCTGCTTGAGGAAGCCCTGCAGGAAGGCTTTCTTGGGCTTTCCACCATGTGCCTGAAATGGGACAAGGTGGATGGTGACCGGGAGTGGTCCAAGAGTCTGCCAAGTACCTACGCCCGCTGGCGTGAGGTCAGCCGTCTGAATGCCCTTCTGCGTCGTTACGGGCGGGTGCACCAGGGCGCACCCAATGCGGCGAATCCCCTTCAGGTAACCCAGTATTTGAAAGAGACCCTGGGTTGGTTGAGAAAGCCCCTGAAAACCACCCTGATTGCCATGATCGATTTGAAAGGCAATCCCACGGTCAAACCCATGGCAAGCCTGGTGGGGTGGCTGGCCAACAGCTTTGGCGGCAACTTTCGGTGGCAGCTGCTACCAACGCCGTTCACGGTCTACGCCGATGGCATGGATATCGTGCTGTTTGAGGAATTCGGTGCCGGTGAGATGGCCCTCGATATCCGCGACCAACTCGAGCGCAATGAGCTTCTGAAAGACGAGGAATACCGCCGGAAGTTCCGGAAATTCTACAAGGAAAAGCTGTCGCCCCGGGTGTGGCAGAGGGATTTCGGCGATGCTGTGATTCTCGATTGCCCGGATAAAACCGTGGTCGGGCGAAACTTTGCAGAGCTTGCCGCTGACCGTGGCATCCATGTGGTCGATTTCTTTCTCGATATGGTGGTTGCCCATGGCCGTTCGCTGCGCTGGTTCACCACGGTAGGTAACCACAGAAAGGATCGGCTCCGGAAAATGGTCGCCAATCCCGGTGCCCTGATCACCTTTTCCGATGCCGGCGCCCACATCCGGAATATGGCTTTTTACAATCTGCCGTTACGGTTTCTCAAGCTGGTCCGTGAAAGCCATGAAGACGGTGAGCCAGTTATGTCGCTGGAACGTGCCGTACACAGGCTGACGGGAGAGCAGGCAGATTGGCTGGGGGTTGATGCGGGTCATATAAGGGAAGGAGACCGGGCTGATATAACGGTACTGGACCCCCGTGGCCTTGATCAGGATCTGGAACAGGTCGAATGGGCCGAAATGGAAAACTTCGGGCTGGAGCGAATGGTGAACCGGGTGTCTGGATGTGTCAGAGAGGTGTTGATCAACGGCCGAGCTGCAGTAACGGATGGTGAGGTGGAACCTGCATTGGGCAGAGAACCCGGATACGGCCACTTCCTGCGCGCCGAGGCGTCTGGGTAGTTTCGGATAAAAGGAAACCTATGAACCAACGATTTGCGCCCGCAGTCTGGGTGGTTGTCTTTCTTTCAGTCTTTGTCTGGTCTGCCATCGGGCCGAAGGATCGGGCGACCTGGGTACTTGAGGTTCTGCCCGCGGTCATCGGATTTGCACTGGTTGTCTGGTGTTTCTTCCGTTATCCGCTGACGCCGCTGGTCTATTTCCTGATTCTGATCCATGCCGTCATCCTGATGGTTGGGGGGCACTATACCTATGCGGAAGTGCCTCTGTTTGACTGGTTTCGGGACTGGTTTGATTGGCAGCGCAATAATTACGACAAGCTCGGCCACCTGGCGCAGGGTTTTATACCGGCAATGGTCGCCAGGGAACTGGTCATTCGATTCGACGTATTCTCCGGCCCTCGCTGGGCTGCATTTTTCATCGTCTGTTTCTGTCTGGCATTGAGTGCCTTCTATGAGTTGATCGAATGGTGGGTGGCCTTACTCAGCGACGAAGCCGCCGAGGCTTTTCTGGGCACCCAGGGGTATGTTTGGGATACCCAGTCGGATATGGCCTGGGCGTTGTCCGGCGCGATCCTGGCTCTTATCCTGCTCGGGCGGTTGCATGATCGCCAGCTTCAGAAGCTCTGACGTTTTTCTTGCCCGCAAATTTTGAAAGTCTAAATAACGGAACAAAATGGTATGTCCGAAGAGCTCAGCGCAGACAACCAACCCCGGGGCTTGCCCCGCAGCCAGGTGATCGGGCTGATCCTCGGCGCCGCGTTTCTGCTGGCAAGCATCCTTCTTCCACCTCCCGAAACCATGGCGGCGGAAGCCTGGGCCGCCCTCGGCCTGATGCTGCTAATGGCGACCTGGTGGTCCACCGAGGCCATTCCGATTCCGGCCACAGCTTTGCTGCCAATCGTTCTGGTCCCGGCGCTCGGGCTTGGCACGGTTGGTGAAGCCACAGAGCCCTATGCCAATCCGATCATCTTCCTGTTCCTTGGGGGATTTACGCTGGGGCTTGCCATGCAGCGATGGAACCTGCATCGGCGGATCGCACTGCTGACGCTGAAGGCCGTGGGCAGCAAACCTCGCAGGCAGATTGCCGGATTCATGCTGGCAACGGCTTTTCTGAGCATGTGGGTCAGCAATACCGCAACGGCCATCATGATGTTGCCAATAGGCCTGTCGGTGGTGGCAATGATGGACAGCAATGACAATCCCGAGGGTATTCGGCGTTACGCCACAGCCCTCCTGCTTGCTATTGCCTATTCCGCCAGTATTGGGGGCATTGCCACGCTGATTGGCACACCGCCAAATGCCTTGCTGGCGGCCTACCTGAGCGAAAACCAGGGGGTTTTCGTGGGCTTTGCCCAATGGATGCTGCTGGGGGTTCCGGTCACGGTCGTCATGCTGGCCCTTGCGTGGTGGTGGCTGACCCGGCGCGACTTCGGATTGGGTAATACTGCAGGTGGTGCTGAAGCGATACGCGAGGAGCTTGATGCCCTGGGGCCACTGGGAAAAGGGGAAAAACTCGTGGCCCTGGTGTTCTTGATCACGGCCACCGCCTGGATCTTCAGACCGTTGTTGTCCGAGAACCTCATGCCCTGGCTGAGTGACACCGGCATCGCCATTGCCGCGGCCATTGCCATGTTCCTCATACCCGTCAATACCCGCAGCCGAGAATTCGTTCTCGACTGGGAGACCGCGAAGGGAATTCCCTGGGGCGTGCTGCTTCTGTTCGGTGGCGGGCTGGCCATGGCTGGCGTGATCAGCAGTTCAGGTCTTGCTGAATGGATCGCCCAGAGCCTGGGTGTAGCCGGCGCTCTGCCAACACTGGTTATGATTGTGCTGGTGGCGGGCATCATCATCTTTCTGACGGAAGTGACCAGCAATACGGCAACGGCAGCGGCGTTTCTGCCCTTGTTGGGGGCACTGGCCCTCAGTCAGGGAGTGTCACCATTGCTGTTGACAGTGCCTGCTGCGATCGCGGCCAGCTGCGCCTTCATGATGCCTGTGGCCACGCCACCCAATGCCATCGTGTTCTCCAGCGGCCATATGCAGATCAGCGATATGATCAGAGCCGGATTTGCCCTCAATCTGATGGGTATTGTGGTGGTGACACTGCTCAGTTATCTGCTTCTTGGTGTGGTTTTCTCCATGTAGGCCAGCCGAGCCTAGTCTCCCTGGATCTTGCTCAGGAGGTCTTTGGCCAGTTCAATGGCCTCTGAACGATGGCTGATGTTCTGCTTCTGATAAAGGCTGCGGATGTGTGTCTTCACCGTTGTCGAGGCCACTTTCAGGTGCTCCGCAATCTGGTCATTGGACAGTCCGGCATGTATCAGGCTGAGGATCTGCCACTCCCGGCGGGTGAGCGGCGATGTGCGGATCAGTTCCGGGACATCCGGCCGGTCGATGATGTCCTGGATAATCGCTTCATCCAGCGAAATCCGGATGGCGCGGCTGAAGTCCCGCTGTTGCTGGGCCAGTTGAATCAGACGCTCTGCCCGCTGGAGTTCCATACCTTCAATGGTTTCATCGTTGATCAGAGCCTTAAGCAGTACAATTAGCTCTTTACCCAACCGCAGGAAGCTGCCGACAGCACCTGTGGTACTTGCCAGTTCCAGCGCTGTTTTCATGTGATCGAGGGCCAGTTCGCGTTCATCCAGTTGCCAGTAAAGGTAGGCGAGGGCTATGTGGTTGCGATTCAGGTCTGTTTTAAGGCCAAACTCCCGCGCTACCGTGGTTAGCTCTTCGAGGAGTGGTTGTGCCAGTTCGTATTGGCCGAGGCTGATTAACGCCCGGGCCTGGTTGCGGCCGTTGCACTGATTAAAATGGTTAGTGGCCTTCACCGGATCGCAGTGTGGGGCAACTGTGAGCCAACGCTGGATAGAGTCGTGATCCCGAACTGCATCCCAGTATGACAGCATGGTGGCCTGGGCATTGGCCACCCAATCCAGGTGGTAGTCTTCCGCCGCCAGCATTTTCTGGATCTTGGCGATGTAATCCGCACACAGGCTCTGTCGGCCCCGTGCCTGGGCAACCTTGGCCAGGGAGGTGTAACTCTGGACATACCAGCGTTCTCCCTGGGCCTCAAGAATTTCGATGCCCTGAAGTGCACACCGCTCGGCGCTTTCCAGATGGTGCCACTCCCACATGATCTGGCTGCGAATGCGGAAGAGGAATTCCAGGATCGGCAGGTGGTTCAGCTGGTTTTCTTCCGCGTATTGGAAAGCACGTTCCTGAATGTTGTAGGCCTTTTGCAGGAGACCCATGGCGACACTGATTTCGCTTTGCTGGCAGAGCGCCCAGATCACGTTCTGGTGGGCCTGATGGGCCCGGGCGAGATGCTCGGTATCCTGCATGCGGGCCAGGGCTTCCTCAAGTTCTCCGCGCACAAACAGCGCCTCACCAATGACCGAGGCGGCGGCTACTCTGGAAGTGGGCAGGAAGCGCGCTTCCTGTTCGATGGCTTCGCGGGCAAGCGTCAGGGCGCGTTCGCCGTCGCCATAATTCATCGCCACCTGGGCGCGAATGGCACTGAATTCGCCGTGAACGGCGCGCTGCGTGTCCTCGTTCAGGGATGCCCTCAGACGGGCTTCCGCTGCTGAGAGCCAGTTTTCGACTTCATCAAACTTGTACTGCCCCTGGGCAACCCACGCCCTAAGCAGAGTCAGCGTGGGATCCTCGGCGATGATTTCCTGTGGCAGCGTGTCCAGGCAGCGTTGAAGCAGGTGAAACTGACCTTCGGTAAAGAATTTGCGCCCGTGGATGGAGAGCACGCGGGTAATTCGCTCGGGATCTTCCGCAGCAATGGCGTGTTTGGCAGCCTCCTCCGCATGGTCCAGTTCGAGCCAGGCGTCGGCGGCCCGTTGATTGAGGTCTCTCTGGTTCTCGCGAGTGGTGCAGGTGAGCAGATGGCGCAGATAAACCGAGAATAGCGGATGGTACCGGAACCAGAGTGCTGAGTTATCCACGGGGGTTATGAACAGCCCCATGGACAGCAGGCTGCTGAGCAGTGCCTGGCCGTCCGCGTCGTCCATGACCCGCATTACCATTCCCGCGTTAAACCGGTCGAGGATGCTCGTGCGCATGAGAAACCGCCTTTGCTCTTCGCTCAGGTCGTTGCCCACCAGCTCATCGAAGTAATCGAAGATATTCTGGTTACCGTGTTCCAGCTGATCGACAAACTCGCTGAATTCGACACTGGTGGCGGATGAAGCGGCGAGCAATTGCAGGGCGGAGATCCAGCCTTCAACCCGGCGGACCGCCCGCTCAATGTCTTCACGCGCAATCTCAAAAGGCAGCCGGCTCTGGAGATACTGCTGGGCTTCGTCCGCTTCAAAACCGAGGGCCCGGCTGGTTATTTCAGTAAGACGCCCCTGCATACGGAGCTGGGCTACCCCCACCGGCGGCATCGTTCGGCTGATGAGAACCAGAGTCAGATACCCTGGCAGATGCCGCAGAAGAAAGCGTAGCGCTTCATGGATTTCGCCGTTGCTGATCAGGTGATAATCATCGAGCACCAGGTAGAGCGGCTCGTCATCCTGGGGCAGGGCGGCGAGTAGGTCAGTCAGGAAAGATTCGAGGCTGTCATAGCCTTCGGTCTGGAGTCTTTCCAGAACCGGTTGGCAGCTCCCCTCGGTGGCGCTGGCAAGGGCATTGGCCAGGTACCCGGCAAAACGGCCCGGGGCGTTGTCACTGGCTTCCAGGCGGAACCACGCTGAACGTGCCTCAAGGCTGGCCAGTCGCTCGGCAATGGTGGTGGTTTTGCCATACCCGGCCGGTGCATGAACCAGGAGCAGACTCACCGGCTCAAGGCCATGCAGAAGATCGTTGAACTTCTCTCTTGGAAGTAGTGCGGGTGGGGACACCGGGCTCTGGTTCTTGGCAGTGATAAAGGTGATCTGTCCCGGGTTCAGAGTTGTTGTCATCAGGATCTACATCAGGAATTTGAGTGTCAGGACTGGTGTTGATACCCCCTTTTGGCCCGTTGAGTCAACTCTCGAGGCTTCTTCGATCAGCGCCTTGAACCAGTTCTCAAATCCACCTCGCAAGGCCCCTCCTGCAGCGACAGATTTGAGGCACAGTTATCTTTCAGGGCGCAGGCTTTTCGGTATCTTACCGTAACAACATGTAACCCGATTTATAACGTGGCCAATAAAAACAGGGACTTCGTCTGACATGCTGCTGGTGCTCGCCGGATCCATTCTTACATTCACCATGGTGCAGGAAGCCACCGTGGTGGAGCCTTTCGAGAAGGGCCAGATCGTTATCGAGCAGGATGTGGATTCCAGTCCGGTTGAGCTGAGGTCCGACGTCAGGGTCGAGCCGCTGGTTGAGCAGAAATTCCGGAACATCGTGCGTCAGGCCTATGACTACAGCTGCGGTAGTGCCGCGCTGACCACCGTACTGAATTTCTACCTCGGCCGGACTTTGTCAGAACGACAGGTCATGGAGGGGTTGCTGCATTACGGCGAAAGCGAGCGCATTGTTGAGCGACGCGCGTTTTCCATGCTCGACATGAAGCGACTGGTTACCGCACTCGGCTATCCATCAGGTGGCTTCCGGGCCACCATTGATGACCTCAAGGACCTTGATCACCCGGCAATCGTGCCTATCCATCACGCGGGCTTCAAACATTTCGTTGTGTTACGAACGATCCGCGACGGGCGCGCCTACCTGGCCGATCCTTCAGTAGGCAACATCTCTTTCACCCTCGCCCAGTTCGAGGAGAAGTGGGATGACAACGTGCTCTTCATTGTCTTTCCGGGCAGTGACAAGCCGCTGGACAACCTCGAGCTGAAGGAGGAAGACCTTCGTTTTGTGGATGACCAGACAATGACACTTCTGGCGCTGGAACGGATACCGGCGTTTCACGAGTCCACCCAGAGGCGGATCCAGAATCTGCTGGAACGCCAGAAAAACAATCCCGACGGCAGTGTAGAGAACACCCGAAAGCAGTTGCACTACCGTCGAAACTAATTCACCGGGCAATCCCCCGGTCAGGAACACTACAAATAAAATAAGGGAGTCAGGATGAATCGTTGGTTTGTGCGAGGTTTTATCCTTGTTTCCACGGCAGGTCTGCTTCCGGGCATGGCCCTGGCGCAGGAAGGAAGTGTGGATCAGGCGCGGGAAGCGCTGGCCAAGCAGGAGGGAGACGAGGACGCTTCACAACAGCTTGAGGAGGTGTTCCAGGCTGCAGAGAAGAACTACTCGTTGCAGAAGAAGGGCTCCCATTCCCTGAACTATTCATTCGACTATTCCTATACCGCGGACCAGCGGCTGGATCTGGCCATCACCAATGGATCAGTCAGAAATCTGGACGTGGTGCCATCGGCAACCCACAGCTTTACGAATTCCTTTTCCTACGATTACGGCCTGTTGGACAACCTCACGGTGGGTACCCGGATTCCGTTGGTGGTCAAATATGATACCCAGGACGAGTTAAACGTTTACGATTTTGGCGATATCTCCTTTACCGGGCGCTGGCAACCGTTTGCCTACGTGCCGGGCAAGATGTCGACAACCCTGTTCGGAACCCTGTCCACCAAGACCGGTGTCAGCCCCTATGAGATCGATATCAACGAGCAGCTGTCTACTGGCAGCGGATACTACTCCATCGGGGGAGGGGCCAGTCTTTCGAAGGTTCTCGATCCAGTGGTGGTTTTCGGTTCTGTTAGTGCCACCTATAACCTGCCGGCAGAAAACCTGCAGCAGGTGCGAGGCGCACGCCTGCTGGAAGAAGTAGATCCCGGTTTCGGACTGTCCGGCTCGGCTGGTTTCGCCTATTCCCTGTCGTACGACATTTCATTGAGCATTTCGGCCCAGCTCAGTTACAGCGATGAAACCATTCTCACCTTCTCCAATGGCGACCAGGCTGTCGCCCAGGACCAGATGACCGGTTTCCTGAGTATGTCACTGGGTACCCGTGTCAGCGACACAACGATTGTGAATACCAGCCTGGGTATTGGCCTTACCGAGGACGCACCGGACTTCTCCCTGGGGGTTTCCCTGCCCATTAACTTCTCCGGACTCAAAGAGTGATTGGTGTCGTTGACGATCTACGGGAAGGGAAGGACTTCATGGGACAGAAAAGCCACAACCGTCAGATTCTCGCGGCCCTGATCGCCACGACCATCTCCTGTGGCGCGCAGGCCCAGCTGGCGCAGAACCTGACCATTCATCCCAAGGCGTTGGCGCTCGGCAACGCCGTGACCGCCGATCCTCCGGGGATCATGGCGATTCACTACAATCCTGCGGGCCTGACAAAACTGGACGGGCGTCAGCTGGAAGTGAACCTGATGAGCGTCTATCTGGACATTGACGCGGATTTCACAGCGCCAGAGGGCTATGAGATTTTCGGCATCGACGGGCTTGAGATTGACCCGCAAACGGGGAAGCAACGGGATCCGGTTGCCAATACCCACAGCCATACCAACAACGTGGCGCTGTATTTGCCCGGCTACGGAATTCTGCGTGCGCCTCCGGGACCGGCCCTGGCACCCTCAGCGGGGATCAGCATCAACCCGCCGGGCTCCAAGCTGACGTTCGGTAATGCCTTCTACCTGCCGCTGGCGGCCGGTTTCTACCGCGACAAGGACGACCCCGGTCGCTACCAGCCCCAGGCCACGGCGCTGCAGCGCACCACCTACCTGTCACCAACGGTGGGTTACGAGATCAATGACGATTGGTCGGTGGGAGCCGGCATACACCTGTCCCATATGGGGATCGCGGCGGATCAGTACATGCGCGCGCCGAACCTGTTGCTCGGGGTGGCTGAAGTCCTGCAGGACGCCTTCAACTGTGAGAGTGGTGATGAGCCGCTCCAGCCCTGGCTGGCGCTTTGTGGTGGTAATGTTGGCCCCTGGGACGACATTGGCGCACTGAACATCAATGTTCAGGAAACCCTGTCCCCGACCTATGCTCTGGGTGTCATGTGGGAGCCGACGGACTGGTTCAGCTGGGGTGCGAGCTACACCTCGGAAGCCGAAATGAATATGAAGGGCACCTTCGAGATCCAGTACACCGACGACTGGTCCGGCTTCTGGCAAAGCGTGAACGGATCAGTCCTCGGAGCCATCACCTCGGCGATCCTGAGCCTGCCGTCCGGCGCGCCCAAGGAATCCGGGAACGTCAGTATGGATCTGGTGTATCCCCAGCATTTCCAGACCGGCATCAGTGTTGACGTGCATCCGAAACTGACCCTCAATGCCGACATTGGCTGGACCGATTACAAACAGTGGGATGCTTTCGTTTTCCGGTTTGACCGTAATCTGGAGTTTCTCAATGCGGCCCGGATTTTGTCCCCAGACAATGCCACGCCCAATACCCTGAGGTTGCCGCTCGGTTTCAAGAGCCAGTGGAACTGGGCGTTCGGCATGGAGTTTCACGCGTCTTCCCGTCTGGACCTGCGAGCCGGGGTAGAGATACGGGATTCCGTTATCCCGGATGATCAGCGACAGGTAATGGCTCCCTTCGGTGGGGCAAACCTGTACAGCATCGGTATGGGCTACCAGTGGGACAAAGACACAGAAATTGACATGAATCTCAGCTACCTTCACTCGGTAGAGTCGATTCCCGCCGACACCAGCTGTAACGTAAACTGCGACAACATCACCAATATTATCTACAACCCGTATGCGGGTCTCGATATCAAGACGTCGCTTAGGGTTGTCATGGCAGGCCTCAGTTTCCGGACCAAGTTCTGAGTGATGCCACTAATCGAAGGGTAGTCATTCGCAGTGATTAACGGCTCTGTAGGTAAATCAGCCTTGTTTCTCTTTCTGGCAGCGCTTCTCGGGGGCTGCCAGATAGGCGGCTCCACGGTTTCGGAGCGGGAAGGCTATTTTACCTGGGTCGACGAACAGGGCAGGGTGCGATATTCCCCCATTGCCAGAGCAGGGAGTAGCGACTCTGATTCGAACGCTAGTGAGCAGCTCGATCCGGAGGTAAAGGCAGAATCAGAGCGGTCCGGAAATCCGGCCAGCTCCGAGTCAGGGCTGGAGGAGGAAACCGAGTACACCCTTGAAAACTACCCTGATGCTACCGAGCTTGAGAAGGACGGCTACGTTCGCCCCGGGGAGAGGCAGCCCTATTTCACCTGGCGCGATGCTGAAGGCAATGTCCGGGTTAGCTATTACCAGCCGGATACCCGCTCTGACGTTGAAAAAGGGCTGGTTGAGCCGCCGGTCCAGATTACCGAAGCCAGCGTGTACCATGCCGGGCCGGATCGGGCAGACCAGACGCCGGTGGAGGGTTATGACCCCGACGCCTTTGCCATACTCGGCATTGAGGCTCCAACCGATAACTTCTTTGCCCGATTTTCAGCCACCTGCTGCGAGTCACTGGATGTTCAAAGTCGGCAAGGGTGGCAATCAGGAAGGGAGTTCGGCGTTACCCTTAGTGAGGATTCAGCAACCCATCCGTTTCTCACCGGAACCAGTCCCTACCAACTGATTGCACTTCCCGACCCCGACGAGCAGGCAAGTCTGGTCATCCGCCTGCGCTCCTACGCCAGGGACGGCGTGTTTGTGCCCTCCCTGGTATTTCTGGATGAGACGATGGCGCCGTTAAGGCTGATGACAGACCTGGTCATGGATTTTACCCCGGAGAACTGGCACCGACGCGGCTACCTGGAGGCCTGGGTACCTGCATTCCCCCGCCAGGGAGAGCGTTGGCTGGTCGTTTTTACCAGGGAGGAAGATCTGAAGGGCCAGACTGTTACCGAAACCAGTACCGGCCCCCGGAAAATCCCCCATGTCAGTCATGGTGAGATTGGCCTGATGCAGTTGGAGGAGTGAGGCGTCAGTCCTCCGGCTTACTCAGATCCAGCCACTGCTGGGACAGCCAGTAGTAGCTGCCATCACCGACAGGGTGCGTGCAGTTATAGCGGAACCGCCGGCTGTTAAAGGCCTCAGGGGCTTTCACTTCCACATTGCCGTCGATGACATCAAAGTCGATTCGTCCCTGACCGGACGCAAAGCATGTCAGTCGGTTGGCATCAATGGGGTCCACGAGCGGGAAAACCAATGTGGGCGGATTTTCGGAGATCACGCCATCTGGCAGCTCTCCGGTATTAACAGGGAAGGCTTTACTGCGTAGCTTGTTCTCAAGGTTCCCTAACTGACCATAGGCGTTCGCCATCGGAAAGCGAGGCAATCGGGTTTTCTCTGTTTGTTGTCCGATGGCTCCGGATTGCTGGCCAAAACCATACCAGCCTCGCTCGGCAATTCTGCGTTCCAGTGCCTGGTCAAACTCTCCGTACGGGTAAGCGAACATTGGTGCAGGCGAGTCCAGTTCCTCTTCAAGGGATTCCTGGGCCGAATCGAGGCTGTTGGTAACCCGGGCCTGCCAGTCGCTTTCGCTCTCGTTTGGCTCTCGGGCAAGGTGTCCATGGTCGGCGCTGTGGTTGGCAATGGTAACGCCCGGACGCTCGGCCAGTTCCCGAATCTGATCCCAGGTCATATAGCCGTTTCGGCCAACGGCTTCGGTGTTTACAAAAATGGTATAGGGGTAGGCCTTTTCGGCCAGAAGTGGCGCCGCGGTATGGTAGACGGAGTCATAGGCATCGTCGAAGGTAATGGCGATGCGATTACCTTGCCCATCGGTACCGGCCAGTGCTGCTTCTGTGCCTTTGTGCAGATCCACAACCTCCAGCTCCAGATCCGAGATCATATCCAGCTGGCCTTCGAAAAGAGACACAGACGTGCTGGTGGCGGGCGGCGTTGAATCACTGACATGATGGTACTGCAGGACAACGAGATCTGCGCGCGCTGCGGTGCCAGTCGCCATCAAAGTGACGATCATGGAAGATTTCAGGAATGCTTTGAGCTGCATATCGTCTCCTGTGTTTCTGTGTCCTGGCTCAGTTGGAGCGGACCGGTCAGATGCTATGCCGAAAATGGGCTTTCAGTACCGCAAAGGCCTGATTGAGATGCTGAATGGTTTCGGTCTTGCCGCCGCGGTCTGGATGGGCGTGCATCACGGCCCGGCGGAAACGCTTCTTGACCGTTGGGAAATCCCCGGGCACGGCCTGGAATCCAAGTACTTCCGCCGCAGCCTTCGCTTCGGCTTGCGCAGGCGCCTGGCCAGACGAACCTGCCCAGAAATCATTCATCATCTGTTGAATTGCTTCCTCGGGCAGACGGTACTGGGACAGGTCCAGATAGAAATGGCGGAGTGTGTCGACACTGTCCGGAACACCCTCGCCACCGACCACCGTCTGCGCCTCGATGCGAATATTCAGAGGCGAAATTGTGAGGCTCTCGCCGGCCTCAGACAACTGGTCCCGCAGGCGGTAGAGCACATGGAACAGAAGGAAGTGAACCGGGTAGAGCTTTTCCGGTTCGCTGAACACAACGGCTCCAAGCAGTTCCCACGGCGGTTTCTGAAGGGCCTTGATCAGCGATAATTCGTTCATGCCTGCCGGTGCCGACCGGAGCTCGTGCTCAACGGCCACCAGAAGATGCTGAATCTGTTGTTCCAGGCAGTCGTCTTCATTTACTGCTCCGGGGTAAGCGGAGCGCGTTGGAGCATGGCGGTCTGTCATGGGACCCATGTTAGGGCACTCCCGGCCATCAGGGAAGTGCCGCCAACCTCGGGAGGCCGCCGATGAACAGAGCGCTCGAAAACCGCGTTGCCCTCAAAGCTTCGGCCTCTGCTGACTCCGGGTTCCTGTGCGCGCGTCGTGCGAGCGTCAGGCTGGTCTCGTAGGCGACCCCGAAAAAAGCGGCGCACAGGTACTCATGATCGATTCGGGGAAGCAGGCCTCGCTCCATAGCCTCACGGACGTCATCCTCCAGAGAGAGCATGGTCAGACCGAGAATGTCCGAACCGAACAGCTCCCGAAGCGCGCGATCATTGCGGTGTGCCAGCTCATAGACCAGCGGATCCCTGGCAGTCGCGGTGAAAAGTGCCAGATAGGCGTAGTGGATAAAATCTTCGGTGTTATTCGCCGCGCGCCGGTGGCGGGTGAGATTGTCATTCAGATTGGTCAGGAAGTCGGTGAGCAGAGCGGCGAAAATGTCCTGCTTGCTGGAGAAATAATTGTAGAAAGTGCCGGCGGCAAGACCCGTGCGCCGGACGATGTCACGGATGGTTGAGTTCTCATAGCCCCGCTCCCTGAAACATTCCCGGGCGGCATGCAGGATCGCTCCGCGGTTCCGAATCCGGTTCTGTTCCCGTTTGCCTGCGACCTCTTCGCTCGATTGCAACATATCCATGTCGGTATCCTGTCCCTGAATCCATGTGACGCGTATAATCGCACGTCCATTTGCCCTATGAACGTAGTGTGTATGTCCGAAGCAATGATCGCCAGTTCCGAACAGTCCCTCAACCCAGAGCGGGAGCGCCGCCAGAAGCTGGAGTTGAACAAGCTGCAGAAACGTCTGCGCCGCGAAGTCGGGCAGGCGATTGCCGATTTCTCGATGATTGAAGCCGGCGATAAAGTCATGTGCTGCCTCAGCGGCGGCAAGGACTCTTACGCCATGCTCGATATTCTGCTCAACCTGCAGAAGAGCGCCCCGGTTGCGTTCGAGCTGATAGCCGTCAACCTTGATCAGAAACAGCCCGGATTTCCGGAAGAGGTGTTGCCCGAATACCTGTCCTTCATGGGTATCGAGTATCACATCATCGAGAAGGACACCTACAGTATTGTTAAGGAAAAAGTGCCGGAAGGGAAGACTACCTGCGGTCTGTGCAGCCGGCTACGTCGTGGAATTCTCTATAATTTTGCGGAGGAGCACGGGGTTACCAAGATAGCCCTTGGTCACCACAGGGACGATCTGCTGGAAACCCTGTTCCTGAACATGTTCTATGGCGGCAAGCTCAAGTCGATGCCTCCGGTTCTGCACAGCGACGATGGCCGCAATACGGTTATCCGGCCGCTGGCCTACAGCCGGGAAAAAGATATCGCCCGTTATGCGGGGCTGCGGCAGTTCCCCATCATTCCCTGCAACCTGTGCGGTTCCCAGGAGAATCTTCAGCGCCAGGTGATAAAAGACATGTTCCAGGCCTGGGATAAGCAGCACCCCGGTCGGCTGGAGACCATGTTCCGCGCCATGTGCAATGTGGAGCCCTCGCACCTGGCAGATACCAATCTGTATGATTTCAAGGAAGGCAAGCGCCTCGGTGGCAAGCGCCAGGCCGTTCATACGGCGGAACCCGAGGCACAAACAGACTTCGGGCGTTTGGATGTACTGAACATCTAGCCGGCTAGTGTCCGGCCAGATGCAGGAAAGGCAGTGTCCAGAGGCCGAACAGGATCAGCAGGCCGCCGGTGACTTTGCGAAATAACCGGTGGCTCTGCAAGCCGCGAATCCAATTGGCTGCGAACCCCGTGGCCAGCATGGAGGGCAGGGTGCCAAGCCCGAAAAACAGCATGGTCAGCGCTGAGGAGCCCACCGTGGGCTGCAGTGCTGCCCACCCCAGCGTGCTGTAAACCAACCCGCAGGGCAGCCAGCCCCATAGCGCTCCCAGTGCAAGTGCCTGGCCGCCGTGGTTCACCGGCAGTAAGCGGCGGGTCAGGGGTGAGAGTCGTGCCCAGATTGGCGCGCCTACCCGTTCAACGTATCGGATCCCCTGCCACCATTGCCCCATGGAAAGCCCCATGAAGATCAGCAGAAGCCCCGCCAGGGTGCGAAGCACTAGGCCCGCAGAGGCCCACTGGCTGGCGGCCGATGTACTGGCCAGCGCGACCAGCGTGGCGATCAGCACATAGCTGCCGATTCGTCCGAAGTTGAAAGCCAGAAGCATGACGGTTTGCCGGAACCGGAAACCCCGGCCCACGGGAAGCGCCATTGACAGGGACGCGCTGATGCCGCCGCACATTCCGAGGCAGTGCGTACTGCCAAGCAGTCCGATCAGGAAGGCGCTCGGATAACTGAGGTAGAGTTCCGGATTCATCCTTTCTGGGAGTTATCCTCATCCGGATTGGCGGCCTTGCTGACCTCCGATACTTGCTCAGGGGGCTGTTCTTCGGCAGCCGGTTTATCGGTGCGAGCGTCGTCCGGGATCATGTCCTTGTCGTCATCGTAAAGAATCCGATGGGCGGGGCCTTCGAGATCATCGTACTGACCGTTCTTGACCGCCCATGAAAACAGAACGATGCCCAGGGCCACCAGTATGAGCATCACCGGTACCAGGAACATTACGATTTGCACGGCGAAACCTCGTAGGAAAGAGTATAGGGTTTACGTTATCAGGACAGGGCCTGGGCGCCAACCGCCGGGTTTGGCTGAACCGTTTGCTTCGGTGCCTTGCCGAGCCTCAGCGCGTTCAACACAACGACCAGGGAACTGAGGGACATACCGATTGCTGCCAGCCAGGGCGGAACCATGCCTGCTGCTGCGAGGGGCAACGCGCAGACATTGTAGGCAAGTGCCCACCAGAGATTCTGTCGGATGATTCGCCGTGTTTGACGGCTGGTTTTCAGGGCTTCGACCAATTGCAGTAACTGGCCGTTCAGCAGAACTGCATCAGCTTTCAGTTGAGTCAGGTCTGCGGCTGTCCCCATGGCAACGGAGATTCCGGCGCCGGCCATGGACGGTAGATCGTTCAACCCGTCGCCGACCATCATGATTTGCCGGCCCTCAGATTCCAGCTTCTGCAGTACTGCCAGCTTTTCCTCCGGCGAAGCCTGCCCGATTGCTTCATCGATGCCCAGCATGCCCGCCACCTGCTCAACATGGCCTGAGCGGTCGCCACTGAGCAGCAAAGTCCGAATGCCGGATTCCTGGAGGGCCTTGATGGCAGCTCGGGCATCATCCCGGGGTTGGTCGTCGAGCCTGAAGCAGGCCAGCCATTCGCGATCTGATGCCAGCCAGATCTCCATGCCTTGATGCTGCCCGGATTTGGGTGCGGGTGCGACTACATGCTGTTCGACAAATCCCCGGTGGCCAATGAACACCGTCATAGTGCCCAGCTGGCCTGAGAGCCCACCACCCAAATGATTTTCCACATCTTCAACTGCGGCGGTAGTCCGACGATGGAATACTCTGGCGATCGGATGTTCGGAGTATTTCTCGAGGCCGGCCGCAAGCTGCAGGCAGGTCTCCTCATCCATGCTACCGACAACCTCTGTCCCGGTGAGACTGAGCTCCCCTCGCGTCAAGGTTCCGGTTTTATCGAACACGACGGTATCGATGGTGTTCATTGATTCCAGGGTATGGCCCCTCGTCGGCAAAAAGCCAAGGCGACGGAGCCTGACTGTTGCCGAGGTGATGGCGGTCGGGGTTGCCAGTGACAGCGCGCAAGGGCAGGTTACCACCAGTACCGACAGGGTGATGTCGAAGGCGTTGTCGGCGCCAGCCAGCCACCAACCGATCCAGACCACCGGAGCCAGTATGAGTACCCGCCCGACAAATTTCCCCGCCATACGGTCGGCCATCATCGCGACCTCGGGCTTTTCCGATTGCACCCGGTCCAGCACCCGGAGAATACCTGACAGCCGGGTTTGTGCGCCGGCCTTCACCACCCTTACATCAAGCGGATTCTCGCCGTTGACACTGCCGGCATGAACGGTATCCCCGGGGTAGCGGGTTTCAGGCAGATATTCTCCCGTCAGCGCAGCCTCGTTGAGAGTGGACTCTCCCCGCACGATCTCGCCATCCACGGGCAGGGTCTCACCGGGCCGAACCCGAACGATATCGCCGGGCCGAATCTGGTGGGCCGGCACTATGTCCGTATCATCACCGCTGACTCGTGTGGCAACCGTCGGCTGGAAACCTGCAAGGGCGTTTCCGGTTAACCCCGCGCGGTAACGGGCCTGCACCTCAATATAACGACCGAGCAGCAGGAAGAAGGTAAACATACATACTGACTCGAAGTAGACTTCCTCGCCGCCAACGATGGTTACCCAGGCGCTGGCGAGGTAGGCAAGCCCGATAGCAATTGCAACCGGCACATCCATGGTCAGATGCCGGCTCTGTATATCCCGGCGCGCGTTTCGGAAAAAAGGGGCAGCGCTGTAGAGAACCACGGGGGTGGCAACCAGCAAACTGAACCACCGGAAGAAGCTGACAAACTCCGGCGACAGATCGTTGACCAGCTCAAAATACAGGGGAAAGGCCAGCATCATGCTCTGGAAAGAGCCTATGCCCGCGATGGCGACCCTGATAAGCATGGACCGGTGTTCGGCCTTGAGGGCCTGTTCCGCCTCATCTGCCTGGTAGGGGCGAGCCGTATAACCCAGCTCATGAATGGCAATCAGAAGGTCGCTGAGCGGCGCCTTATCGGGGGACCAGACCAGCCGGGCTCTCTGTGTGGTGTGGTTTACCGAAAATGAAACGACACCGGGCTGTTGTTTCATGTGGTTCTCAAGCAGCCAGATGCAGGCCGCGCAGGTAATCCCGCCAATCAGCAGCTGGGCTTCCTGGGCGCCTTTGACAGGGGCAACAAAGGATTCCTGAATCAGGGGATGGTCAAGTTCCCTGATACGGTTCAATTCTGCTGCGGTCAGTTGCTTTGGTGTGACAGCCGGTTTTGTCCGGAAATCATAAAAACCCGTCAGACCCTCGCTATGGATGGTCTGGCAAACCGCCTTGCAGCCCTGGCAGCAGAAGTGGCGAGTTGTGCCATCGAGCTCAAGGGTAATGGGCGGCTCACCATCTGCCGGTTCACCGCAGTGAAAACAATCCAGGCTGGTCAACCTTGGGCAGACTCCCCGGCCTTGACCGTTATGCCGCTCTCGGAAGGCAGCCAGGCTTCTCCTTTGAGACGCCATTCGTTGGCCGGACCACGGAGGTCGTAGTACCAGCGACCGTCAATATCGTTATGGAGCTTTCCGGCAAATCGTCCCGGGGCAACTTGCTGGAACTGGATGGTGCGGTCCTTGTCCGAAAGTGTTGGATGGAACAGGTTGAGAATCAGATAGGGGAAATCCGCCGGACCGTCAACGGTATTCAGGTCCACGGTGATGTTCCGGTTCTGAAAATCGATCCGGGCTTCCATCCCCAGATCCACAGCTTTCTGGTCCCGGGCAATGGACATATTGATACCGCGACCTTCCTTGGACCAGTCGTCGGTGACCATTGCGTTTTCAGTGCTGACAGCAATCGTAATGGCAACGGCGCAATAAATAATGGATGCGCCCGGGAATATCAGCAGGAACCAGAACCAGGGCTGGCGGTACCAGGGTGCTACGGGTGTTTCAGTTGTCATAAATCGGTGTCTCGTTAATGCGGTCAGGTCCGCGCAATCAGAAATCAGCGCGTTGGACCGACAAATCGGCTTTCAGTTTCAAGGCTGAGCGAAGAATCCGTCTCGGATTGCGCCCTGAACAGGATATCGTTGTTGGACTCGGTAATGGATTCCGGAGGCACATCGACAACGGTCGGCAATGAGCGGTTTTCCCCGCTTTCAACGGTTACCGAGGTGTCAGTCAGGATCCGGATCCCCTCCAGGCCGGTCACGGCGAGAGTGAAGGTCTGGGGAACCTCTGTCATATTGGCAATTTTCAGCGTGTAGGAGTTCTCGATTCGACCTTCGCCATTGAAACTGTAAAGGGCGCCGCGATCACGGAGCGCATCCATTTGCGCCGGTACCCGGGTGACTATTGTGAAAATTATGGCCGCAACCATCAACGACAGGACCGCACCATAGCCAAAGGTTCGTGGCCGCAGGAGCTTCGAGGTCTTACCCTCGAGTTCATTCTCCGTGGTATAGCGGATCAGGCCCCTCGGGTAGTTCATTTTATCCATGATTTCGTCACAGGCATCAATGCAAAGGGCACAGCCGATGCACTCGTACTGAAGCCCGTCTCTGATATCGATGCCGGTTGGGCATACCTGGACGCACTGGCCACAGTCGATACAATCGCCGAGGCCGGCCTCTGTCGGATCCACGCCCTTTTTGCGGCCACCCCGTGGCTCGCCGCGGTTTGGATCGTAGGAGACTACGCGGGTGTTGGGGTCAAACATGACGGACTGGAAGCGGGCATAAGGACACATGTACAGGCAAACCTGCTCACGCATCCAGCCAGCGTTCAGATAGGTGGCGACAGTAAAGAAGGCCACCCAGAAATAGGCCCAGCCATTGGCCTGCAAGGTAAACAGGTCTGCGATCAGTTCCCGGATCGGGTAAAAGTAGCCGACAAAGGTCAGGCCGGTAGCCAGGGCGATCAGGAGCCATACCGTGTGTTTGGCGGATTTCTTGGCAATCTTGCTGGTGGAACTGGGAGCTTTGTCCAGTTTCATCCGCTTGTTTCGGCTGCCTTCTATGCGCTCCTCAACCCACATGAAAATGAACGTCCAGACTGTCTGCGGACACGTGTAGCCACACCAGACCCGGCCAAACAGGGTGGTAATGAAGAACAGGCCAAAGGCACAGATAATCAGCATTCCCGATAGCAGGATGAAATCCTTCGGGTAGAAAGTGGCTCCGTACAAATGGAACTCACGGGCAGGGAGGTCAAAATGGATCAGGGGTTGTCCGTCCAGCGTGAACCAGACGAACGCAAAGTACATGCCCATTAGCAGCGTCAGGCTGACATTACGAATACGCTGAAAGAAGCCTTTGACTTCCTTGACGTAAATCTTCTTGCGGCTGGCGTAAAGCTCGACGGTTCCGGATTTATTATTGTTGTCGGAGGGGTCAGAGGATGGGTCAACCTGTTTGACCGGAATCTCACTGCTCATCGTTACCTCCAGGAAAAGGGTAATGCGGGGCAACAGGCTTTTAGTCTGCTGATCTTTTCAAGCCTGTGCCCGCACGCAGACACAGGGTTGAAAAGACCGGGCCGGGGTCAAACCCCGGCCGGCTGACTCAGTTCGAGAGGCTGTAAACGTAAGCCGCGAGAATCTGAATCTGATCGTCTGAAAGCAGGCGATCCTGAGCTGGCATCTGGTTCTGGCGACCGTTCATGACGGTCTCCTTGATCCACTCGTAGGTGGAGCCATAGAGCCAGGTGTTGTCGGTCAGGTTGGGCGCGCCCAGAGCCTGCATACCTTTACCCTCGGGGCCATGACAGGCCACGCAAGCCTGGGCAAAGACCTGTTCGCCCGCTTTGGCAGCCTCGGCGTCTTGTTCACGACCACTGAAGCTCAGAACGTAGTTCACAACCTGGTCAACCTGCTCGTTGGTCATGCTGGGCATGGTGCCTTTGGCTGGCATGTTACCCATACGGCCGTTATGGAGGGTTTCCAGAATCGCCTCAGGGGTACCGCCCCAGAGCCAGTCGTCGTCGGTCAGGTTGGGGAAACCAACCTGGCCACGAGCGGCGGAGCCGTGGCAAACCGCGCAGTTGTTGGCGAACAGACGCTGGCCAATTTTCATGGCGTCGTCATTCTCTGCCAGCTCCGGGACGGGGGTCTGGCCGTACTGGGCGTAGATTTCGCCGTATTTCTCTTCGGCCTCTGCTACTTCGGCTTCCCATTGATTAACGGCGGTCCAGCCCAGAAGGCCTTTCCAGTTACCCAGGCCCGGGTAGAGCGCGAGGTACCCAAGTGCAAAAATGCACGTTGCGATAAAGAGATAGAACCACCACTTGGGTAGTGGGTTATCGTATTCCTCAATGCCATCAAAGGAATGGCCCATGGTGCGATCGGTTTCGGTATCGGTCGTCTGGCTCTTGCGGGTCGCCCAAAGCAGCCACCAGCAGCCGAATACGGTACCGAGCACGATCACACTGATCCAGATGCTCCAAAAGGTACTCATTCTTTTTTCTCCGTTTTTTCCTGTTCGAGCGTACGCTTTTCCACGTCGTCATCGTCGAAGGGCAGGTGGGCTGCCTCGTCGTTGGCCTTCTTGCGGTGGGCGCTGTACGCCCACCAGACGATTCCCAGGAAAACCGCCATTACCAGAAGTGTGTGAATACCGCGTAACTCATTAATATCCATGGGTTCACCGTTTGTCTGAAATCACTGTGCCCAGCTGTTGCAGGTACGCGACCAGAGCCTCGATTTCGAATTTGCCTTCTACCTGGGCAGACGCTTCGGCAATCTGCTCATCGGTGTAGGGCACGCCCAGCGTCTGGAGGGTCTCCATTTTTGCGGCGGTCTTGGTGTGATCTACCCGGTCTTCGAACAGCCACGGGAAGGCCGGCATGTTCGATTCGGGCACAACGCTGCGCGGATCATAAAGGTGCTGGCGCTGCCAGGCGTCCGAATAACGACCGCCTACACGGGCCAGATCCGGACCGGTGCGCTTGGAACCCCACAGGAACGGACGGTCATAAACAAACTCGCCCGCAACGGAGTAGTGGCCATAGCGCTCAGTCTCCGCCCGGAACGGACGGATCTGCTGGGTATGGCACACGTGGCAGCCTTCACGGATGTAGATATCCCGGCCTTCCAGTTCCAGGGCCGACAGGGGCTCAAGACCCTCCACCGGTTCATTGGTTTCCTTCAGGAAGAACAGGGGCACTACTTCGGCGAGAAAACCGCCGCTGATGGTCAGGACGATCAGCACGATCATCAGACCAAGGTTCTTTTCAACTATTTCGTGTTTCATCTGATCTCTCTCCCGTTACGCCGGCTGGGTTGCCGCGTTGTCCTGCGCAATCGCATCTTTCTGGCGAACGGTCATGTAAACGTTGTAAGCCATGATAAGCATGCCGGTCAGGAAGATAGCGCCGCCAAGGAAGCGGACGAAGTAGCCGGGGTAAGAGGCCTCCAGTGCTTCAACAAAGCTGTAGGTCAGAGTGCCGTCCTGGTTGACCGCACGCCACATCAGGCCCTGCATAATGCCGTTGACCCACATGGCAACGATGTACAGTACGGTACCGACTGTAGCCAGCCAGAAGTGGGCGTTGATCAGGGCTGTGCTGTACATGGCCTGAACACCCCAAAGCTTGGGAATCAGGTGATAAACGGCACCGATACTGATCATGGCAACCCAGCCCAGGGCACCGGAGTGAACGTGGCCGATGGTCCAGTCAGTGTTATGGGAAAGCGCGTTTACGGTCTTGATGGACATCATCGGACCTTCAAACGTGGACATGCCGTAGAAAGACAGTGAAACCACCAGGAAGCGAAGGATCGGATCGGTACGCAGTTTGTGCCATGCGCCCGAGAGGGTCATCATGCCGTTGATCATGCCGCCCCAGGAAGGTGCAAGCAGAATCAGGGACATAACCATGCCTGCGGTCTGTGCCCAGTCTGGCAGTGCAGAGTAGTGCAGGTGGTGACCACCGGCCCAAACGTAGGTGGCGATCAGAGCCCAGAAGTGAACGATCGACAGACGGTAGGAGTAAACAGGGCGATTGGCCTGTTTGGGAACGAAGTAGTACATCATGCCCAGGAAGCCGGCCGTCAGGAAGAAGCCTACCGCGTTATGGCCGTACCACCACTGCATCATCGCGTCGGTGACGCCTGCATACGCAGAGTAAGACTTGAAAGCACTGGCGGGCAGCGCCATGTTGTTACCGATGTGCAGGCATGCAACGGTAATGATGAATGCGCCGTAGAACCAGTTGGCCACATAAATGTGGGGGGTGCTGCGCTTCATGACCGTTCCGAAGAACACGAGCGCGTAGGTTACCCAGACAATGGCGATGGCAATATCGATCGGCCATTCAAGTTCGGCATATTCCTTGGAAGAGGTAAGGCCGAGCGGCAGGGTAATTGCTGCGGCGACAATGATCGCCTGCCAGCCCCAGAAGGTGAAGGAAGCCAGCCCATCGGAAATCAGTCGGGCCTGACAGGTGCGCTGCACCACGTAGTACGAGGTAGCGAACAAGGCACTTCCACCAAAGCCGAAGATAACGGCATTGGTATGCAGCGGCCTGAGACGGCCGAAGTGGGTAAAGGGCAGGTCGAGGTTGAGGGACGGCCAGACCAGCTGTGCTGCAATCAGCACACCCAGCGCCATACCTACAATACCCCATACCACTGTCATGATGGCGAATTGTCTCACCACCTTGTAGTTGTATGTCAGGTTTGCATTTACTGTGCTCATAGCCTTACCAATGGGTTTATAGTGGGGAAATATGCGGGCGCAAGTATGGAGAAACGGTAAGCTGTTTGCAATGACTCAGGTCAACTCCTGACATCCGTCAAATGCGCCGAAATCAGCAACATGGCTTCCTTTTCAGTACCGTTATTGGAGTTGTTTAAGCGTAGGGAATATGTGTTGCCTGAGAGCAATGATAGTCGCTTAAAGGGATGAGGTGAATTCTGTGGAGTTGATTAAGACCAAAGGCTATGAAAGTCATTCTAAAGTCGTGCTGATTCTGGCGCACGGTGCTGGAGCGCCGGCCGACTCGACCTTCATGGAAGAGCTGTCTGCGGCTCTTGAGCGTGAGGGTATTGGAACTATTCGCTTTGAGTTTCCCTACATGCAGAAACGTCGCCAGGATGGAAAGAAGCGTCCGCCAGACCGGGAGCCGGTACTGCTGGAGTACTTTTCCGGGGTAATTGACCGGGTTCGGGCAGAGCTTGGAAGCGGCAGTCTGATTCTGGTTGGGGGTAAGTCCATGGGCGGCCGCATGGCGAGCATTCTCGCCAGCCGTCGGGACGATATTGATGGTGTGATCTGTTTTGGCTATCCCTTCCATCCACCGGGGAAGCTGGACCGTTGGCGAACCGCACACTTCCGGGATCTGAACTGCCCGATTCTGGTGCTGCAGGGAACGCGGGACCCGTTTGGCAAGCCCGACGAGCTGGCGGACCACCAACGGGACCTCGAAGCCATCGATTTGCGCTGGCTGGAAGGCGGCAATCACGATTTCCAGACCCTGAAAAGTCAGCCACAGACCCAGAGTGAGCTGATTGCGCAGGCTGCCCGGGAAACCCGGATCTTTGTAGATGAGCGGTTTGAATTCTGAGCGTTACTCCACCGCGATCGTGTCAGACAGCTGAGCGCGGTTGCGACCCTCGCTTTTCGCGCGATAGAGCGCTTCATCTGCTCGCTCGAACAGCTGGTTCTGGGTCTCACCGGGGTTGAGCGACGCGATTCCAGCACTCAGCGTCATTCTCACCTCGGTGCCATCCGGCGACAGAAGCGGCGTGCTGGCGATGTCTTTCAGCAGTGCCGAACAGACGTTCAGGGCGCCTGCGGCATCGGTTCCCGGTAGCAGCAATGCAAACTCCTCACCGCCAAAACGGATGGCGACATCCCTCGGACGCTTTACATGCCGGGTCAGCATTTCGGCTATAAATTGAAGGCAGGTATCGCCGAAGCCGTGGCCCCAGGTGTCATTTATGCTCTTGAAGTGGTCAGCGTCGACCAGGGCCAGGGTCAATGGTTGGGAGGTTCGACGGGCCTCGGCGCATAGCTCTGGGAATATGTTGTTCAGGTGTCTCCGGTTATGCAGGCCCGTAAGGGCGTCGTTGAGACTCATTGTCGATAATTTCCGGTTGGCCTTTTCCAGTTCCCTCATGGTATTTCTCAGCTGCGCTGTGCGCTCGTGCACCTTGAATTCCAGCTCTGTCCTTGCATTGTGTTCCACATCGAGGAGCTTTTGGTTTAGCAGGCGCCATCTCTGGACCATCGCATAGTTCAGTAGAATCACCTGTCCTCCAACCGCTGATTGCATCAGGGCTTCCCTTGCCAGGAAGTCTGTGAGATAGCCAAATGCGGCCAGGGCGTAGATCAGTCCTCCCACCAGCATGATCAGCCACGCCATCAGGTACCAGATGGCGGGTTGATAGCCCTGCTTCCATCGGACGGCCGCAATGATGAACAGGCTCGAAATAACCGTCATCGCCAGCACCGTGTTCAGCAGAATGGTCTTGTTGTAGGGCAGGATCAGTGTGAGAAGCAGAAACCCGATGCAGAACCAGGCCTGCCCCTTGAGCACGGTCTCGGAGATGGTTCGCCTTTCCACTTCCAGGAACGAACGGCCAAAAAGTATCATGGCAAGGGCGCAAAGCGACAAAGATAGAGGGATTGAAGTGTTGGCAAAGCTGGCGTTGTCTGGCCAGAAGTACTGATTCGCAAAGCCGCCCATGGCGAACAGAAAGAGCCCCAGTGCCGCCAGGTAGAACGCGTTGTAGAAGTAATAGCCGGTCCCGGAACTGAAAAAGAGTAGCAGGTTGAAAACCGCGAATACCAGGAGGGCTCCGTAGAAAAGCCCGTGGGTCAGTGTCAGGTGATTGCTGCGGGCAATCACTTCTGCAGCAGTTTCAAAGCTGAGCGGCACGTTGAGAGCGCCATTGCTGTGGATCCGGATTGTTAAAGACCGTGTCTCGCCGCCATCCAGGGTGACGGGGAGTAGAAAATACCGGTAGTCTACCGCTCGTGATGCGAAAGGCCGCTGATCACCGGTAGCAAGGGTTTCCGTAATTCCGTCGCCCGTTTGCCAGAAGGTCACTTCGTCCAGCAGGGGATAGTTGACCTTAAGGTACCAGGCGGAGCGTTCAGTTCCGGGGTTCCTGACTTCCAGGTGGACCCAATAAACGGATTTGGTGTGACTGAAAACCAGGTCCCGCCCGTTCGCTGGCGTCCACTCGAGATCTTCAGGAAGCTCGGTCGGATCCTTTGCCTGATGGCCGGGTGCGCCCGGCGGCGCGCTGTAATAGCAAACGTATTGCATCAGTGACGCGCGGGTAGCAGGATCGGTCGCATCGAGTGTGGGGCAGCCAGACGGCCGGGATCCTGCGTCTGGCAGTGCCAGCGCAGGGATCAGCAAAAGGCTGAGAATGGCAATCAAGCGCAAAACGGACGTCATTCATGGCTTCCCGCGTCTATCAGAGCGGGAAGTGTAGCCAGAGAGGACAATCCGCGCTGTTAAACAGATTCAACTTTTACGGGTTGGTTTTCAGCCCTCTTTCAGGAAATGCATGGAACAGATTCTCGTGTTTTGCCGGCCTGGCTTTGAAACCGAAGCCGGCCGTGAAATGACTGACTCAGCCGCGGAAAAGGGTATTTTCGGCTATTTCGAGCCTGTTAAAGATCAGGGACTGGTGCGTTTTTATCCGGCTGCGCCCGAAACCGCGGAAGATGTGATGGCCCGCCTCATGCTTGAGGAGCTGGTATTTATTCGGGACTGGATCGTCGTGCTCGGAGAATTCAGCTTGCCCGAAACTGACAGGGTGGGTGCCGTCATAGAGGGGCTTCGGGATCTCGGGCGAGGCTATCCCGGATGTGCGCGGCTTGAGGTCAGGTTGCCAGAAAACAATGCTGACAGCGATCTTGGAAATTTTGCCCGAAAGTGGGTATCGCCGCTCTCTCGGGGCCTGCGCGGAGCCGGCCTGCTCAAGGCCGACCAGAATGCCCAGGCTCCGGCGCGTCTGGAAATTCTTCTGCAGGACTTCTCTTCGGCGGTTGTCGGTTTCAGCCTCACGGATAACCGGGCCCGTTATGTTGGTGGTATTCCGCGGCTGCGGCTGCCAGCATCAGCGCCCAGTCGGTCTGCGCTCAAGCTCGAAGAGGCCTGGAAGGTGTTTTTACCACCGGAACAAGAACTTGAATACCTTGGTGGTGGCAAGAAAGCCGCAGACCTGGGGGCCGCACCCGGTGGCTGGACCTGGCAGCTTGTACGCCAGGGTATGATGGTAACGGCCGTGGATAACGGTCCCATGCAGGCCGAACTGATGGCGTCGGGGCAGGTGGAGCATGTGGAAGCGGATGGTTATGGCTGGCGTCCCAGGCGGGGGATCGACTGGATGGTTTGCGATATTGTGGACCAGCCCCGGAAAACTGCAAAGCTGGCGGTGACCTGGCTCGGCGAAGGCCTTTGTCGTTACACGGTATTCAATCTCAAATTGCCGATGAAAAAGCGGTACGACGAGTGGCTAACCTGTCGTGATATCCTCGTGAATGGCCTGAGCCAGGCGGGCATCGGCTTTCGTCTCAAGGCCCGCCACTTGTATCATGACAGGGAGGAGATCACCTGTTTTATTGAACGGACTGGCTAAAAGACGCTCTGTTCCAGGACGGTGATGTGCTCGTCTTCGTCCATCATGGGGATGAGTTCCAGCATGAGCTCGCGACGTTCGTCGGAGTGGAACCAGCGGTCCCAATCCGCTTCGGATCGCCAATTGGCCAGGGTAAACCGGTGATTGGGGTCATGGCTGTCTGCCAGGGTTTCTCCGGAAATGAAGCCGGGTGCACTCACAGCCTGCTGCAGAACCTTGCGGGAACGTTCTTCGTAAGCTTCTTCCAGAGTCTCGGCAATATGACGTTCAATCAGAACCCGGATCATGGCAAACCTCCAAGTGTTTTAATGGTTATAAACAATAATTTAGCAGGTTTTTACGAAAAATCAGGTTCAATGACAGGAGAACTAGTGTGAGCTCAACCGAATACGACCTGGAGCTGGACGCCCGCGGCCTTTTCTGTCCGGAGCCGGTCATGATGCTGCATAACCGGATAAACGATGTTCAGCCCGGTGGCGTGTTGCGAGTTGTGGCCACTGATCCTTCCACCACCCGGGATATACCGAGATTCTGCCAGTTCCTCGGCCACGAGCTGATTAATAAGGTCGAAGATGATGACCTGTTTGTCTACCTGATACGCCGGGGGCGATAGAAGAGCTGCTCGTTGGTTAAACCTCCGGGCGTAGCGTCCGGAGGTGCCCCAGAAACTCCTCCCGATCCATTTCGCCCAGTACCCTTCGCTGGGGCAGCTCTTCTCCATTGGTGCCATAGAACAGTATGGCCGGCGGTCCGAAGAGGCCAAGTTCGTCCAGCATTGCCTGTTGTTCCGGTGTATTGTCGGTCATGTCGATCTGCAGCAAGGTGTAGGGTGCAAGCGCCTGAATTACATCCGGTTTACTGAACACGTTGCGCTCCATGACCTTGCAGGAGATACACCAGTCGGCATAGAAATCCAGCACAACGGGCCTGCCCTGTTCCCGGGCCTGCTGCAACATTGTCCGGATTTCAGCGGGCTGTTCGACGCGCACGAAATCCGCGTGCTGAAGACCTGAGGTGCCAACGGCGCCGGATGACGCCGAGGCTATCGTGAAGGGTGCCAGAGGTTTCAGCGGGTCGTTGGCGCCGCCCACAGCGCCGGCGAGCAGAGCAAGGCCGTAGGCGAAAAGAACCAGGCCAAGTCCTTTACGGGTACGCTCCCAACCTGCCTTTGCGGCATCAAAGGCGCCCAGCTGCACGCCGGTGATGGCAACAAGAAGACCCCACAATGTCAGCGCCAGCCAGCCCGGGACCAGACGCTCAACCAGCCAGATGGCCACCGCCAGTAACATTACCCCGTAGAAGTGTTTCACCGCGGTCATCCAGTGGCCGGTTGTTGGCAGCAGTTTCCGCCCTCCCACGGCTACCAGAATCAAAGGAATGCCCATGCCCAGACCTAGTGCAAAAAGCGCGACACCACCGATTACGGCGTCCTGGGTGGTGGAGATATACAGCAGACTGCCCGCCAGCGGCGCCGAGACACAGGGCGATACGATGAGGGCAGACAGGGCGCCAATACCGAAGATGCTGAACACCCGGCTACCGGTGAGGCGATGGCTGGCGTCATTGAGTGGTTCGCGAATGAAGCGGGGAAGCTGGATTTCGAACAGATCAAACATCGACAGGGCGAATACAACGAACAGCAGGGCAAAGACGCTCAAAACCCAGGGTGACTGCAGCTGTGCCTGAAGGTTGAAGCTGGCGCCGAGCAAGCCTGTCAGCACCCCGGCTGCGGCGTACGTCAGTGCCATGCCCAGAACGTAGCTGCCGGACAAGAGCAGGGCATGACCGGTGGTTCGGGTGTTCCTGCCAGAAACCAGCGATGAAATTATCGGTACCATGGGCAGGACGCAGGGGGTAAAGGTCAGTCCCAGCCCCAGCAGCAGAAACACGCCTGCGATTACGAGGGTAGATTGCTGAGCGAGAAAACCGGCAAGACCGGTGGCGGTCTCGGTGTCCACGGGGACGCTCTGGCCCCCGGAAAAGCCGGCTGCCGAGGCGGCTTGCGAGCCTGAGCCGCCGCTGCCCTGATAGAAAAGTACATCTCGTGTCTGGGGCGGGTAGCACAGTCCCGCCTTGGCGCAGCCCTGATAGGTTACCTGCAGCTCAGCTTCCCGGATGCCGGCAGGAAGGGAGACCGGAACACGGGCTTCAATGGGGTCGAAAAACACCGTGGTTTTGCCGAAGAATTCGTCTTCAGTCACCGTTCCCGGCGCCGAGAAAACCGGTTCGCCGAGAGCGACATTAGAGTCTTTGGCGGTAATGCTGACTCGTTCTCGATAGAGATAGTGCCCGGGAGTGATATCCCAGGAAAGAACCACGGAGTCGGCATCGGTGGTGAAGCTGAAGGGCAGTGCTTCGTCTACCGGCAGGAACTCGTTACCCTGGCCGCCAAACAGGGAGCTACCATTACTGCCAAGGGCCCAGGAAGCCGAGGCCCACAGCGTGAGGGTAAATGCGAGAAACAGGCCAAGCGATTTCGCCCATTGGCGTTTCATCTTTGATACTGCAGCGAAAGCCATCATCGATTGTATGATTTCCCGGTTAATGTCTCTTTAATCAGAGTCTTTTAAAAGCGGACTGTTACAGCAAAATCGCTGCCGGCCAACGCCAGCAATGGACACGAGGGGCCTATCAAAGTTCCCTCTGGTATTGGGGGCAGTAAAGTCGCACAATAGCCACCCAATGAATCACAGTCCGAATGATCTTATCATGCTGTTCAATGACCTTTTCCGGGAAGCATACCGGACAGTTCTGGTCAAAGGCAGCGATGAACCTGAATACTTGCCTGCCAGCGGGCCCGAGGGCCTCGCTCAGGTTATTTTTGCTCACGGCTATTATGCCAGCGCTTTGCATGAAATAAGCCACTGGTGTATTGCTGGTGAGCACCGGCGCACACTTCATGACTATGGTTACTGGTACTGTCCGGATGGCCGAACACTGCAACAGCAAGAGGCTTTCGAGCAGGTCGAGGTTAAACCGCAAGCCATTGAATGGTTGTTTTCGGTGGCTGCAGGTTCCCGTTTCCACATCAGCGTGGACAACCTCTCCGGAGTTGGCGCCGCCAATGAAGCGCGTTTCAGACACAACGTCCGGAGCCAGGCAGGCGAGTATCTGGTGCGGGGTTTGCCGCGCCGGGCCCAGGCATTTTTTGATGCGCTGGCAACATTTTATGGTACCGGAGAAAACCTTGAAGAGCGCTGGCTTGAAGATGCCCGGCGTATCGCTCCGTCTTATTCTGAATCAGGACATTCCCAGGAAAACTGAAACTCTATGACATCTGACCCAAAACACACCGGTGACCTGAGGTTCAGTGATCTGAACCTCGACAAGCGTTTGCTGGATGCCATTACGGCCATTGGTTTTGAATACTGCACACCCATCCAGGCCGAAACACTGCCCTGGACACTGGCCTGTGAAGACCTGATTGGTCAGGCACAGACCGGCACTGGTAAAACCGCTGCGTTTCTGATTACGGCCATCCAGAGTCTGCTGGAAACCCCGGTTCCCGAGAAAGATCGTTTTGCTTCCGAACCCCGGGTACTTGCCCTGGCGCCGACACGGGAGTTGGCGATGCAGATTGCAAAGGATGCCGAGCAACTGTGCCAGCACACCGGGCACAATGTGGTGACCGTCGTTGGCGGCATGAACTATGACAAGCAGCGGGACCAGTTGCAGAATGAGATCGTCGACATTCTCGTTGCGACTCCTGGGCGCCTCATCGACTTTCTAGGATCCCAGGATGTATTCTTGGACCAGCTCGACATCCTGATTCTGGATGAGGCTGATCGAATGCTCGACATGGGCTTTATCCCCGATGTGAAGCGGATCATCCGCAAGTGTACCCCCAAGGAGGAGCGTCAGACCCTGTTGTTCAGCGCCACCTTCAACCAGGACGTGCTCAATCTGGCCTCCATGTGGACGAGTAACGCAGAGTTCGTGGAAATCGAGCCGGAACAGAAAACAGCGGAGCGGGTTGAACAAACCGTGTACCTGGTGGGCGACGATGAGAAGCTTCCGGTCCTGGTTAATTTCCTGAAACGGCCGGAAGTGGAAAAGGCGCTGGTGTTTGCCAACCGCCGGGACCAGTGCCGCGACCTGGAAGAGGACTTGAGGAATCAGGGCGTAAAGGTGGCTCTGATGTCTGGCGAGATCGCCCAGAACAAACGCCTCAAAACCCTGGACCAGTTCAAGAAGGGCAGTATCCAGGTGCTGGTTGCTACCGATGTGGCCGGCCGTGGCATTCACGTGAACGGCGTGACCCATGTCTTCAACTACAATCTGCCGGATAACGCCGAGGATTACGTGCACCGTATCGGGCGTACGGGCAGGGCTGGCAAGCATGGGGTTTCCATCAGTTTTGCCGGGGAGGATGATTCGTTCGCGCTCCCGGCCATCGAGACCTACATCAGCCAGAAGCTCAAGACTGCGGTGCCCGATGAGGCGCTTATGGCGCCCATGGAGAACCCGCCGATTACCCGCAAACGTGGCCGACGACCACAGGGTTCAGGCGGCCGTGGTCAGGGTGGTCGTAATCAGCGTCAGCGCAGGAACTGACAGGGCCGGATACCATCATGTTGATCGTAGCAGACGAGAATATTCCCTTACTGGATTGCTTCTTCGGCGATATCGGAGAGATTCATCGGGTCTCCGGTCGTACCATGTCGAACGCGGATGTCCGTGATGCTGACATACTGCTGGTCCGTTCCGTCACGAAGGTAAACCGTGAGCTTCTGGAGGGCAGTCGGGTCCGTTTCGTGGGCACATCCACCATCGGTACCGATCATGTTGATCTCGACTGGCTCGAGCAGTCGGGGATCCGGTTCTCTGCGGCGCCGGGTTGCAACGCCAACAGTGTCGCTGAGTATGTGCTGTCCGTGTTATCCCTGCATGCTGAACGGCGTGGACTTGCCGACTGGTCCCAGCTCAGCGTCGGTATCGTCGGCGTCGGGAATGTTGGCGGTGAGCTGGCGCACAAACTGGAACGCCTGGGCTTCGATGTGCGCCTCTGCGATCCGCCCAGAGCGGATCGGGAAGAGGGCGATCAGGAGTTTGTGGCGCTTGAGGAAGCCATGAGGTGTGATGTGGTTTCCCTGCATACTCCGCTGACCCGCGAGGGGGATCATCCCACGCTGCATATGATCGGCGAGTCCGAGCTTGCGGCCCTGAATTCGAATCAGCTCCTGATCAATGCTGGTCGGGGAGAAGTGATTGATTCGTCAGCGCTGCTGGCCCGCCTTGAACAGCCCAACCCGCCCACTGTGGCCCTGGATGTCTGGGAGCAGGAACCCAGAATTCACCCCGGGCTGGTTGAAAGGATCTGGTTGGCAACACCGCACATCGCCGGATATAGCCTGGAAGGCAAGGTTCAGGGAACCGAAATGATCTACCAGGCCCTGAGCCACTTTTTGGGGCTGCCGGTTCGCAAGAAGGCGGGTCAGTTTTTGCCGGAGCCGGCCCTGAGCAAAATTTCATTTACCAGTTCTGCCGATGAAGAAGATGCCATCCGTATTGCGATGAGAGCCTGCTACGACCCTCGTCGCGACGATGCCAGACTGCGCAATACCATGACCGGATCCGCTGAGGAGCGTGGCGCAGCCTTTGACAGGCTACGGAGGGACTATCCGGTTCGCCGGGAGTGCTCCAGCCTCAAGATCCAGCTCAAGGGCACCAGCAAATCCTTGCAGGACAGTTTCAGGGCTATCGGATTCAAGTTGAAAATCTGATCCTGCAACACCTGAACAAAAAACGGGGCCTTTGGGCCCCGTTTTTTTATAGCTTGGCCTGCTGTAGCGCCTGAATCCTGTCTTCCAGTGGCGGATGCGTCATAAACAGGGCGCTCAGGCCACCACGGGCTCCCCGATTGATACCGAATGCCTGCAGTGAGTCCGGCATTTGATCCGGTACCTCGCTCTCCTGTTTCAGTCGTGCCAGCGCGCTGATCATGGCTGAGCGACCCGCTAACTGGGCACCGGCAATGTCCGCACGGAATTCACGGCGGCGGGAGAACCAGAACACAATCGTGCTGGCGAGTATACCCAGAACAATTTCGGCAATGATGCTGACCGCGAAAAAGCCGAGCCCATGCCCGCTTTCATTTTTGAAAATCACCCGGTCTACAAAGGAGCCGATGACCCGGGAGGCGAAGATCACGAAGGTATTCACCACACCCTGAATCAAGGCCAGTGTCACCATGTCACCGTTGGCAACGTGGCCGATTTCGTGGCCCAGCACTGCCCGTATCTCGTCCTTGTTAAAGCGGTGCAAAAGCCCTTCGCTTACCGCTACCAGCGAATCGTTTTTGTTCCAGCCCGTAGCGAAAGCATTGGACTGGGACGCCGGGAAAATGGCGACCTCAGGCATGCCAATACCGGCATTCCTGGCCAGCTCGGCCACAGTATCCACCAGCCAGCGTTCGGCCGGCGTGCGCGGCGAATCAATGACCCGGGCCCTGGTGCTCCACTTGGCCATTCGCTTGGATATCAGCAGTGACACGATGGCGCCGGCGAATCCGAAGACCGCAGCGAAAGCCAGCAAAGAGCCGTACTGAATGCCATTTTGGGCGAGGTAGCTGTCTACGCCCAGAAGTCGCAGTGTAAAGCTGGCGACAAGGATTGCAGCAAGGTTGGTTGCCAGAAACAGCAGAATACGCATGTTGGTTCCCTGATCAGTTCGTCACAGAAGATAAAGCCGTCACTCAGACCGTTATATGCGGACGTGGTTCAATCAATCAACGAGCTTACGGTGATTTAATGATTGCCGTGGTCCGCGAAGAAGGTGGACTGCATGATATGGCTGATTCTGGCGGAGTTACCACTGCGCAGGGCTGTCCGGATCAGATGAATGTGGGTGGAAAGATCTTCCTTGACCGAAGGAGGCAGCGAGCCCGCCGAATTCTCCTCGGCAACGCCGAATTCCCTGGCCAAAGCTTGTGGTGCCGGAGAGCTGAGGCGGATAAACGCGTCCCGTGTCAGTACAGCCTGGTCCAGAGCCTCCTGGCGAATGGTATCGACGTACCTGAGCAGGCCTTCCTCAGAGAGCCAGAGCAGGGCGCCAAAACAGGCCATGTGCCGCTTGCTGTGCAGGCCGAACTCGTCCGGCTCATCCGGCCCGGCTATGTCTTCGACAAACAGATTTATCCGGCGCGGGAAGGCGCCATAAAGTTGCACCAGAGCAATCGCCGCATCCTTGTAGAATTCCTCGACGTGAATATCGGCCATGGTTCTCCCCGTTATTGCTGGTATTGGGCCAGGAAGTTTCCGAGCCGGCCCATGGCGTCTTCCAGGGTGTCTTCCCGTGGCAGGAACACCACTCTCAGGTGTTGTTTGTCGTCAATGTTGAACGCAGACCCCTGCACCAGAAGAATTTTTTCCTGAATAAGCAGGTCGAGGACCAGCTTCTCATCATTCACGATCGGGAAGTGCTTCGGATCCAGTTTCGGGAAAAGGTACAACGCGCCCTGAGGTTTGACGCAGCTTACCCCCGGGATGTCGTTGAGCATTCGCCAGGCGATCTCCCGCTGTTCATACAGCCGCCCGTCCGGTGCCACCAGATCATTGATCGACTGGTAACCCCCCAAGGCTGTCTGAATGGCCAACTGGGCCGGCACATTGGCACAGAGCCGCATGTTGGAGAGCATGTCGATGCCTTCGATCAGATCCTTCGCCCGATGCTTGGCACCACTGACAATCATCCAGCCCGAACGGTAACCGGCTGCCCGGTAGTTCTTGGACAGGCCGTTATAGGTGAAGAAAAGCACGTCGTCTGCCAGTGAGGCGGTGGAAACATGCTGGGTACCGTCGTAGAGAATCTTGTCGTAGATTTCGTCGGACAGAATGATCAGGTTGTGCTTTCGAGCCAGTTCGATGACCTGTTCCAGAAGCTCTTTCGAGTACACCGCTCCAGTCGGGTTGTTCGGGTTGATCAGAACAATGGCACGGGTTCGTCGGGTGATTTTCTTGCGGATGTCGTCGATATCCGGAAACCAGTCCTGCTGCTCATCGCACCGATAATGCACGGGCTTGCCACTGGAAAGGGTGACGGCGGCTGTCCACAGGGGGTAGTCCGGGGCGGGAATCAGCACCTCGTCACCGGTGTTCAGCATGGCCTGCATGGTCATGACGATAAGCTCACTGACACCGTTACCCAGGAAAATATCGTCGATGTCGACTTTATCGATGCCCCGCTGCTGACAGTAGTGCATCACTGCCTTGCGAGCGGAGAAAAGCCCTTTTGATTCCACATAGCCCTGGGCCATGTGCATGTTGTAGATGACGTCCTGCTGGATTTCCTCAGGCACGTCCAGTTCGAAGGCGGCTGGGTTGCCGATGTTGAGCTTGAGTACTCGATGACCCTCTTCTTCGAGTCGGCGTGCTTCCCGCAGAACTACGCCACGGATTTCATAACAAACGTTATCCAGCTTGGCGGATTTATAGTAGTTCTGCATAAGACCCGGATGTCCTTCTTTTGAGAGCGGAAAATGGCAACTGCCAACACGACAGGCCTTTATTCTAGCGGAGCGAGGGCCAGCGGCAACAGGGGAATTATGATGAATTGTGGCGTGTCGGGGCAGATTTAGCTCACAAACCTGAACCGTTTTTTAAAAATGATGGCCGTACAGCCTGCAATGCCATGGTTTTTTGCTCTGCATTGTGAACAATGGTCCGGGACGAATAGAAATATCAAACGGAGAAGCTTATGGCAGGCGAGACGGTCTACGATTTCACCGCACGGGATATCAAGGGCAATGAAAAAAGCATGGCAGAGTACCAGGGTAAAGTGCTCCTGATCGTGAACACTGCCAGCAAGTGTGGTTTCACACCGCAGTTCGAAGGTTTACAGTCCCTTCACAAGGAACTAGGCGACAAGGGCTTTGAAGTTCTGGGTTTCCCGTGCAACCAGTTCCTGAATCAGGATCCGGGCAATGAGGATGCCATCAGCCAGTTCTGCAGCCTTAACTACGGTGTCGATTTTCCGATGTTCGCCAAGATTGAGGTCAATGGCGATGGCGCTCATCCGCTGTTCCGCTTTCTGAAGCGAGAGGCCAAGGGGTTGATGGGGTCCGAAAAGGTGAAATGGAACTTTACCAAGTTTCTGGTAGGGCCCGATGGTAAGGTTGTACGTCGCTATCCGCCCACAACCAAGCCGGAGGATATCCGGGCCGATATCGAGAAACTTCTACCGGCCTGACACCTCCGCTGAGTCAGAGGGTCGCCAGCGTTCAATCACGGCACGGAGCTCTTCCCGCTTGTACGGCTTGGTTATGTAGTCATTCATGCCCGATGCAAGGCAGTCTTCCCGGTCGCCTTGCATCACGTTGGCCGTCACCGCAATGATAGGTAGTTGCTGCCATTCCGGGTTCTGGCGAATCCTCTGTGTTGCCTCGTACCCATCCATCACTGGCATCTGGCAATCCATCAGCACCAGGTCGTAGTGGTTATTTTCGAGCGCCTGCAGAGCTTTGAGGCCATTTTCGGCGGGCTCTGCCCGGTGACCGAGCTTTTTCAGCAGGCTGGTTGCCACCAGCTGATTCACCTGGTTGTCCTCTACCAGGAGGATAGACAGAGAAGGTTCAGCGGCGTTTTGGTCAATCGTTTCAGCCCTGTGTGCATGCTGATCGTCCGAATGAACCAGGCCCGCGGCCAGGCCAAGGCAGCGAAGTAGTTCGTCCCGTCGCAACGGCAGTGACAGTAGCTGGTGGTTGGCTTTGCCGGGGGGCAGGGTCCCGGTAGCATCGGCAAGAATCACGCCCGGGCCCTGCCAATCGTTGGCAAACTCCAGGGTTTCTTTGTCTTCGGCGCTGGCGAGCGCCAACAGAATTCCGTCCGGGTCCCTGCTTGCTCCGCGGATTGGAATCCCCCATTTCCGCAGCTGAGCCTCGATGGCCGAACGATACGGGTTGTCGGCGGGGATCGCCATGGCAATGCCAATGTCTTTTAACCGTGGGTCCACCCTCGGCAGGTCCTGTGCCCCGGAGGTCTCGTGTATCGGCAATGGCAGGGTAACGGTAAAGTGAGTTCCGCTGCCTTCCCGGGAGTCCACCAGGATCTGGCCATGCATGCGTTCCACTAACTGACGGCAGAGTGTCAGGCCGAGGCCGGTACCGCCATAAAGCCGGGTGGTGTCCACGTCAGCCTGGGAAAAAGGAGAGAATATCCGGTGCAGGCCCTCTTTGGACATGCCTATTCCGGTGTCCACAACGTCAATTCTCAAGCTACCCCCGGAATAGGCTGCCCGAATTCGGACACTACCCTCGTCGGTGAATTTGATGGCATTGCTCAGCAGGTTGTTGAGCACCTGACGTACCCGTGTTGGGTCGCCCAGGAAGTTTTCGGGCAGATCAGGGTCGACTTCGGTAACCAGGAGAATCTGCTTCCGACGCGCCTGTTGGGCGTGCAGTGTGGCGCATTCCTCGATCAGGTGCCGGACACTGAAGGGGATATTTTCCAGGCTGAGTTTGCCGGCTTCCACTTTCGAGATGTCCAGTATGTCGTTCAGCAGGCCAAGCAGGCTTTCGCCGGCGTTCAGAGCAATTTCCATCCGGTTGCGCTGAGCCGGGTCCAGTTCGCCCTCCAGGGCCAGCCCCAGCATACCGAGAACGCCATTCAGCGGCGTGCGTATCTCGTGGCTCATGCTGGCCAGGAAGTTGGCCCTTGCCCGTGCTCGCCGAACCGCATCCTCCTTGGCTTTCACCAGGGCACGGTTACCCCGTTGCAGGGCCTCGTTCTTCTCCGAGATTTCCCGGGTACGGTCTGCCACTTCGTGTTCAAGCTGAGTGGAGTAGTTCTTCATGGCACTCTCTGCGTGCCGAAGTTGGGCAAGGCTTGAGTCAATGGTCTCAAGATGTTGGTTGATGATGCCGACCATGGTCCCGATCTCGTCTTCCCGATGGTTTGCCGGGATTGGAAGCCTGACCTTCTCGGGAGTGCTGGCCTGTACCTGGCTCAAGGCACTGATCACATTGAGCATGGGGCGGGTAAGCACAAAATAGAAGATGGCGAGTAATGCCGCCGACAGAATCAGGCTCTTCAAGAGGCCGCTGATCAACGTGTAGCCGGCACGCTGAAGAAATTGTGCGCCGTAGTGATAGGTATCGATGGTGACGATCAGGTGGCCGAGCGGCAAATCTTCAAGCTGTGGGACCTGCAACTCCTGTCTGAATACCCTGTCGGGGCCGAATAGCAAATCACTGACCCAGCGATAGGACGACACCGGGCTGCTTTTGCTTGCGGCGGCCATGGTCTCGTTGTCGTTATCGGTAATCCGGGCATCAATGGTGGCGGGGTGGCGAAGCAAGCCATCGAGCAATTCTTCCGCCAGCCGGACATCAATGTTGTAGGCAATCTGTGACGCGGGGCTGTTGCTGATGTCGATCAGGGCGTGGATTTCCTTCTCCATCGACTCCTTGGCGCTGAAATAGTCCAGGGTAATCTGGATAACATTCAGCACCAGCCCGAGTGCCATGGCAACCAGTACCGTGTCCCGGGTCAGTCGATAGGAAAGTCGTTGTTTAAAGCCCTTGCTCACGGGTTTGCACTATCCCTGTTGACGGGTCTGCAATAGTGACCCGTTCGATGCCTTCAGTCGTCGTAGTCGGCCTTTTTCTTCCACTCGTCGTCGTGGAGGAAGGTATCCCACTCTCGATCCAGTTTGGACTCTCCCAGCGGGCTTTCCTTACCCTCTGCACTCAGCGCCTCAAGCTCCTTGATGCGGGTACGGAAACTCTTGACCGCTTTCATGGCCAGAGGGTTGTCGCGTGATTTGCCCATTTCGGTACTGGCCAGGTGATAGGCGTGGATGGCCTTGCGAAACTGGTTCTGGCGCACGTAATCCCGGGCCTGAAACACATGCAGGTCCGCGTGGGTCTTGTGGACCAGGAAGAGCACATATTTGAGGTTTTTCTTGGCGGTAGCCGCATCGATTCGGCCACTCTTGTGCATTGCTTCAATCATTTTGAAGAGGTTCTGAAGCAACTCTTTGACATAGTTGGACTTTTCGGCGGAATCGATCTTGACGGGAGTGGTCCTGTCCCGCTTTTCGATGATCTCGGCTTTCAGCTCAGCGGCGGCGTTCTGCCACTCCTTGACCGGCAGGTTGGACTTGAGCCCGGCAAGCTCCCCACAGGCTTCTTCCATGCGCTTGATCAGGAGCAGCTTCAGATCGGCCGTCAGATACTGGCCGGGAATTTCGGTCAGTAGTCGATTGGCCCTGTTGTAGGCGTCTTCCTGGGCTGTAATCTTGCGAGCCCGCTCAATACGGGCGCGCTCGCGCATCTGGCTGAGCACAATAATGACAATCGAGACGGTAACGATGGCCGCCAGCAGAAGGACGATCGTAGTGGTATCCATTTTGTCAGTAACGACTCCGGCTTCAGGATCAAATGATGGCGGGTCTGTAAACCGGCCTCAAAATACCGATATTATTCAGCAAGTATCAGAAAGACTAGCAGAAATACCGCCCCAGATCCGTTTTCAAATGTGAAAGTTCGTGTTGCGGATTGATTTCGTGAATCCACTGTATCATGTATATTGTTTTCGTGAATGATGGCGTTTTCCCGTTTCTGATGCTTCGGAGTTTTTGTGGATATTTCCCGTGTCGATTTGAATTTACTCGTTTACCTGGATGTGTTGTTGCGCGAGCGGAATGTTACCAAGGCTGCTAACCACCTGGGTATTACCCAGCCTGCCATGAGTAATGGCCTGAGGCGGCTACGGGACCTGTTCAGCGATCCGCTGCTGGTGCGAACCAGCGAGGGGATGACGGCCACGGAGCGCGCGCGGGAGCTGCAACCGCTGGTGCGGGGTATCCTGTCGGATATTGAGCAGGCCGTGCAGGAGAAGACACCTTTCTCGGCCCTGGACAGTCAACGCGTGTTCCGGATCATGGCCAGTGATTATGCTGAGTCCTGCCTGATGCCACGGGTACTGAGGCGGATCCGCCAGGAAGCACCTCACGTTACCCTGGACGTACTTACGCCCAGTGATGTCAGCTTTCTGGATGTGGAACAGGGGCGGCTCGATATGGCGATCAACCGGTTCGACAAGATCCCGCAGTCTTTTCACCAGAAGACCCTGTGGACCGAATATTTTGCTTGCCTGATGAACGCCCGAAATCCGGTACTGAAGGAACCCTTCACTCTGGATACCTATCTGGATGCCAGCCATATCTGGGTCAGCAAGACCGGTTTTGGCGTTGGCGTGGGGGTAAACCCCAAGGATGTCCAGCGTCTGGGCTGGGTAGACGAGGCACTCTCAAGAATGGGGCGCAAGCGTCAGATTTCGGTGTTCACCCGGCACTATCAGGTGGCGATGTTGCTGGCCGAGCAGCACGATTTGGTAGCAACTCTGCCATCCCGGGCGGCCTGGCTGCAAAAAGACAATCCGAACCTGGTGGTGAAGGTTCCGCCGTTCGAGATCCCGCCATTTGAATTGAAAATGGCCTGGAGTCCGCTGCTGCAGCACAATGCGGATCACCAATGGTTGCGCAAACTGATTGCCGAGGTGGCCACCGAGGTTGATACCGAGTTTGCTCCGTTCGGTGCCAGATTCGAAGCGCCGGACGCGCCTCAGGCCCATCACTCAGAGCGGTAGTTCCCGAAGTTCCAGGGAAGGGCGCGCCGCATCCCACATGCGCTGGAAATTTTCAGACAGCAGCTTCACCCGGCCACCGTCGGAAAACTTGGCAAAGCCTTCTGGTTTGTAGAAGTCGTGCCGGTAAACCACACCTTCACGATCCGCGAGGATGAAGGGCTGGTCCTCAACCGGATAGTCCTCATTCACCAGTCGAAGCTCCATTCGGCTGGGTAGTCGGCGCATCAGCTCGACCAGGGCGTGCCGGCGTTTGACCAGAGGCTTGTCGTCATGGATAAGCAACCTGACTTCACTGAGCCGGTGCCGGCGGGCCAGGGCCGAAATCAGTTCCCGGAACCGATGCCGGTCATAAAGATCATGTTCGAGCAGGCGGTCGTACAGCCAGATCCGCTGGCTGGCCTGCCCAACCACTGAATCCATCAGGCCCAGCAGTCTTGATTCGGTATCGAATAGCCAGGAATCCGTATCGCTGCCCAGAATCATGGGGTAATCACTGGCCCCGAGACTTCCGGCGGCAAGATCCGGCGCCAGACAGCGCATGTCGAAGTGGGGTATGCCGGCGTCGTCATAAACTCCAGAACAGACATGGAAGCCTGAGCGCTGGTAGAACGGAATGGCGTGCTCCTGGGCAGACAGTCTGAGCTCGGAAAATCGATTCGCGGATTCCGCAATCAGGTGCCTCAGCAGTGCTTCCCCAATGCCCCGGCCACGGAATTGGGGCAATATCGCCATGCGACCAATGTGGCCGGTTTCTTCCAGTGTTGAAAACAGCCGGGCTACGCCGGCCGGGGTCTTATCAGGGAGAACAGCGAGGTAATGGTCGGCAATTTCGTCGGTTTCATCCCATTCCAGTTCCGATGGGACGTTCTGTTCCTCAATAAACACCTGCTGGCGAATGTCGCGGATGGACCCCGGAGCCAGTTGCCAGCTGTATTTGCGAAACCGGATGCTCATAATGCCTATTCGAAGTAAACGGAGCCCTGATTGTAGAGCGTGGTCAGAAGCCCAAGCAACGCGTCATCGTCAGCAAACCCGGCCAGGGCAGCCATATCCACGCGGGCGGCGGAACACAGTAACGGAGCGAGTGGTCGGGCGTCACCCGTGAGCAGGAACTGCTCGCCATCGACAAACAGCGCGGTTTCGCTGGCGAAGTCGTAGTAGGCGAAACGGGAGCCTTCGTTCCAGCGCAACTGCTCGCCTGCGTGAATCGCTTCCGCAACATCCTCGTTGGACGCGGGCTCGTCAGCAGGAACGACAATATCCATGCTCTTGGGTGCAGTCGAGAACTGGCCAAACCAGAGCGCCAGTTGCCGACGGTCGCCAAGCTTTTCCCGGATCACATTCTCCAGGCGATCTACCACATCAGGCTGGATGGTGCCGGGATTCTCCTGCACCTTCAGGTCCGGATCGTTCAGGTGATCCGCCGCGTCGGAGCGGCTGCAAAGGAAGTCGGTAAAGCCGGTAAGAATATCGTCAATGGTCGGCGCCCGGAATCCCACCGACAGGGTGATGCAGTCATCTTCCGCAACTCCGTGGTGCCCAATGCCCGGGGGAAGGTACAGCATGTCACCAGGTGCCAGGGTAACGGTTTCCTCGCCATCCCAACTGCTCAGAATGCGGAGCGGGGTGCCCTCCACCCTGGGTGAGGTGTGGTCGCAATGCCCACCAAATGTCCACCGACGATGACCCTGGGCCTGAAGGAGGAATACATCGTACTGGTCGTAATGCGGGCCGACACTGCCGCCTCTCGGGGCAAAGCTGGCCATGATGTCATCCAGGCGCCAGTTGGGAATAAACCGGAAATGCTCGAGAAGGTCGGCAATATCGGGCACCCAATGGTCCAGGCCCTGCACCAGCAGCGTCCAGTCCTGTTCAGGTAGTGAGCTGAACCGGTCCGGCGAGAAGGGGCCATTATGGAGCTGCCAGGGTTTGCCATCGTCGTTTTCGATGACAATCCGGGACTCCACGCCTTCCTCGCAGGCAAGGCCTGCCAGTTCATCAGCGCTGACCGGGCACTGGAAGCCCGGAAATGCCTGACGGATAACCAGCGGCTTTTTCTGCCAGTAGTCTCGCAGAAATTCAGAAGGTGTCAGTCCGCCAAGCATGTCCATGGGTGTTGCTCCCGGTTTCAGATGTTTTGTGCCTGATCGACGGCGTTACCGATATAACGACCCGGAGTCAGGGCCATCAGTTCGGCCTTGGCCTGCTCCGGAATGTCCAGGCTCTCAACGAAATTCTTGATCACTTCCGGGGTCATTGCCTTGCCGCGGGTCAAAGCCTTGAGTTTTTCATAGGGCTTTTCAATGTTGTAACGGCGCATCACGGTCTGGATCGGCTCGGCAAGCACTTCCCAGGCATGGTCCAGGTCTTCATCCAGGCGAGCCGGGTTGATCTCCAGTTTGCCGAGACCCTTCAATGTGGCTTCGTAGGCAATCAGGCTGTGGGCAAAGCCAACGCCCAGGTTGCGTAGCACGGTGGAGTCAGTCAGGTCCCGCTGCCAGCGTGAAATGGGCAGCTTGGCAGAGAGGTGGCTGAAGAGCGCGTTGGCGATGCCCAGGTTACCCTCGGAGTTCTCGAAATCGATGGGATTGACCTTGTGGGGCATGGTTGAAGAGCCCACTTCGCCTTCCACCGTTTTCTGCTTGAAGTAGCCGAGTGAAATATAGCCCCAGATGTCACGATCCAGATCGATCAGGATTGTGTTGAATCGGGCGATGGCATCGTACAGTTCGGCGATGTAATCGTGGGGTTCGATCTGGGTGGTGTACGGATTCCAGTCGAGGCCAAGGCTCTCGATGAATTCCCGGGCATTCAGGGCCCAGTCGATTTCCGGGTAGGCCGACAGGTGAGCGTTGTAGTTCCCCACTGCGCCGTTGATCTTGCCCAACAGCTCGGTGTCACGGATCTGTTTTACCTGGCGGCGCAGACGATGGACCACGTTCGCCAGCTCTTTGCCCACGGTAGTGGGTGAGGCTGTCTGGCCGTGGGTGCGCGACAGCATCGGCTGTTGGGCGTGGTCATGAGCCAGCTGCGCCAGCTTGTCGACCACACGGTCCATGGCCGGCAGCAGGCCGTGGTCCAGGCCTTCCCGCAGCATCAGGGCATGGGACAGGTTGTTGATGTCTTCGGAGGTGCAGGCAAAATGAACAAATTCGGTGACGGCGTGCAGTTCCGGAACGCCGGCAATTTTTTCCTTGATGAAGTACTCGACCGCTTTCACATCGTGGTTGGTGGTGCGTTCGATGTCCTTGATACGCTCGGCGTCTTGAAGGCTGAACTCACTGACCAGACTGTCCAGAACTCTGTTGGCTTCAGGCGAAAACACGGGGACCTCAGCTACACCGGGATGAGCGGCCAGCTTCTGCAACCAGCGGATCTCGACGGTTACCCGGTTCCTGATCAGGCCATATTCACTGAAAATTTCACGGAAGACGCTGACCTTGCTGCCATAGCGTCCATCGACCGGGGAAATGGCGGTCAGGGCGGTGAGTTCCATCGAAAACCTCTCAAGTCATCAAAGATTCGGATCAAAAGAAAATAAGGGGTGCATATCATACACCACCGAAGGCACTGAATCAGTGCCGTCAGTGGTACAGGGAGCGATTGGCTTCCTCGGCCAGTTCGCCGGCGAGCCGGATAACTTTCTTCCGGGCAAAGATCAGCTGCCAGCGGCGGCCGCCAGTCTGGCGCCAGAGCACGGCGGACCGAATGCCCGCAAGCAGCAGGGCGCGCACTTTGGCAGCGTTCTCCTCCCGCTGCAGCACCGCTGGGTTGCCGCTGACCTGGATCCGCAATCGGAAGGTGCTGATGGTATCGGCATAGACCGATGCCAGATTGCTGATCAGGTTGGGGTGGGTGTACCCGAAGTGGCTGGCGGTATGCCTGGCCTGATCGATACGGCTACCAATCACGTCCAGCATGTCGGAGCGGCGATTCAGTTTGGATTCGAGCTGGATCAGATTGAGGGCGTAGCGCAGTACTTCGATGTCCTGCTGCCGGGACTGCTGGCTGAGCACCGAGGACAGGGTGACAAGGCCTTCACGGATGTCGCGAAGTTCGCCGCCATAGACATCCAGAGTGTTCGCCGGATCGGTGGCAAACAGGGAACGAATAGATGTTTCCAGGCTGGCTTCGTTGCACTGGCCATTGTGGGCAATCTGCTGGACCAGGTTCGCGGCCTGGAACACGCCGGCCAGCGCCAGCGTCTGATCCTTGAGGGAGCGGCTCATGCAGTTTCTTCCTGGTGCCGGGTTCCGGTCAGGCGGTCTGGCAAGGGTTCGCCGTCTCGCCAGGTCTCTTCTATAACGCCGCCGCCGAGACAGACATCGCCGTCGTAGAAAACGACGGATTGCCCGGGCGTGACGGCGCGCTGAGCATTGTCGAAGTCCACCCGGACGCCGCCCTCGATAACCTCAACTTCGCAATCCTGGTCTGGCTGTCGGTAGCGGGTTTTGGCCTTGCAGCGGAAGGTTCCTGCCGGTGGTACGCCGGCTACCCAGTCAATCGGCCCGGACACCAGGCCCCGGGAAAAGAGCAGGGGGTGATGCTTTCCCTGAACTGCAATAAGGACATTGCGACTGAGATCTTTCTCCGCCACGTACCAGGGCTCATCCCCGAATTCACTGAGGCCACCGATGCCCAACCCCTGTCGCTGGCCAATGGTGTGATACATCAGGCCCTGGTGCCGGCCAATTTTCTGGCCATCGGGTGTCTCAATATCGCCGGGCTGGGCTGGCAGGTATTGCTTCAGGAAATCCTTGAACTTGCGCTCACCAATAAAGCAGATACCGGTGGAATCTTTTTTGTCGTGGGTAACGAAACCCTGCTGTTCGGCAATACGACGGACTTCCGGTTTTTCCAGCTCGCCCACAGGGAATAGTGTCCTTGCAATGCGGTCGCCGGAGACAGCATGCAGGAAGTAGCTCTGATCCTTGTTGGGATCGAGCCCTTTCAAGAGCTGGGCCTTGCCCGGGGAGCCAGCAATCGGACGCTGGCGGGCGTAGTGGCCGGTGGCAATGTAATCGGCGCCAAGAGTAATGGCGTAGTCCAGGAACGCCCGGAACTTCACTTCCTTGTTACACAGGATATCCGGATTGGGTGTCCGCCCGGCCTGGTATTCGGACAGGAAGTGTTCAAACACCCGGTCCCAGTATTCCGCCGCGAAACTGGCGGTATGAAGCTTGATGCCGATGGCATCCGCCACGGCCTGGGCGTCTGCCAGGTCCGTCATGGCGGTGCAGTATTCGGTGCCATCGTCCTCATCCCAGTTCTTCATGAACAGGCCTTCAACCTGATAACCCTGATCCATGAGCAGCCAGGCGGCCACGGAAGAATCCACGCCGCCGGACATGCCGACAATGACGCGGGTGTGGGTTGCGCCGTTTGAAGTATGGGTGTCGGATGCGTTGGTCATGACAGCTTTGTTACCGGTTAAAAAGCCGCAAGTTTATCATCTTTCCGGTGGCGCCGTCTGCGCATCCACCACCACGTCCAGCGGGTATCGGCGACCATTTCGGTAATCTTCTATGCATTGAAGCACAAGCGGGCTTCGCAATTGCGTGCCCAATGCGCGAATCTCTTCCAGAGTCAGCCAGTGGGCGGCGATGATGCCATCGTCCAGACGGTCGGTAAGCCGGTTCCGGGCCCTGGCCGCGTAGCAGAATCGATAGTAGGTCACTCCGTTGGCGGGCGCCTTGTAGGTATAGATGCCGAGAAAATGTAACGGCTCTATGTCCCAGCCTGTTTCTTCGAGGGTTTCCCGGCGAACCGCATCGAGAATGGCTTCGTCTTCCTCCACATGGCCTGCGGGCTGGTTGAAAACAACCTTGCCGCCGCTGACTTCTTCGACCATCAGGTAGCGGCCCGCACCATCTTCAACGATAACGGCGACGGTTGCGTGGGGTGTCCAGGTCATGATCTGCGGTTTCTCCCGGGTCGGGCGCCGGCGACTTTGCCGCGGCGGGTTGTTTTTGCTGAAGCTGGAAGATTAACAGTAACAGTCCGGTGGGCTCCTGAATCCAGGCCCTCCAGCGTCCAGTCGCCAATCCGGTACCGGATCAGCCTGAGCGTTGGAAAGCCCACGGCGGCAGTCATTCTTCGGACCTGCCGATTCTTGCCTTCGGTGATGGTCAGCTCAATCCAGCTGGTGGGAACTGTTTCTCGATGGCGCACCGGCGGAACCCTGGGCCAGACTGCAGGGGCGGCTATTCTGGTGGCTTTTGCCGGTCGGGTCAGGCCATCTTTCAACTGAACTCCGGCCGCCAGATGTTTCAAGGCGTCTTCCGTAATGTCGCCTTCCACCTGCACCCAGTAGGTCTTCGGCATCTTTAGCGAAGGAGAGGCAATCCTGTGTTGCAGTGGGCCTTCAGAGGTCAGAAGAAGCAGGCCCTCGGAATCATAGTCGAGGCGACCGGCGGGGTAGATACCCGGAATCCGCAGATAGTCAGCCAGGGTGGCTCTCGGTGAATCACCACCGGAGACGCCATCGTCGGTAAACTGGCTCAAAACCTGGAAGGGTTTGTTGAAAAGCACGAGTTCAGCCATGCGCTGCTGTGTTCCCGGGATTACGATGCGTTTGTGGACAGCAGGGTACTGCAAAGAGGGGCAGTGGCAAAGTGAAGTTGATATAGCTCAATAGGGGATGATTGCTGAAAAGCAAAAAGGAACGGGCCCACCAGTAGAGAACCGGTGGGTGCGAGTATTCCAATGTCGCAACCGATCAGGCGTTTACGGCACGGGGCGGATAGTTGTCACGCCCTGATTCCTGCTGACCCGACTTGCCGGCAGATTCGCTCCCGGTACCAGCCTGCGCTTTGCTGGCGGGCAATTCGTCAGGGACGATGTTGACTGCGTGAATGCCTTTGTCACTGGGCTTTTTGTCAAAGGTTACGGCCTGGCCGGCTTTCAGGGTCTTGTAGCCGTCCATTTGCACCGAAGAGAAGTGCGCAAACAGGTCGTCACTGCAGCCATCCTCGATGATGAATCCGTACCCTTTGGCATTGTTGAACCACTTGACCTTGCCTCTTGGCATGATGAACTCCCCTGTTCTTTTGCTGTCTCTATTCTTGTTGATTCTTTGTTTGCCTATCGGTGCCGTCGCACGGTCGGTCCGAATCCTGTTACACAATCCTTGCATGGATTTACATTATTTTACAATGCAACTTAACTTTCGGCCAATCATAGCGATGAGTCAATAGTTTCTATGCCGGGAATGTGTGGTTGAACGCAGTCTGGAAGCGGTATCATGTTCGTATTGATAAATATCTCATGCCCCGCTTGAAAACCCGGGGGCGGACATCCACATTTAACAGGAGCACCGATAAACCGGTAAGGAATGATGCGGACTATCGAGAATTCTCTACTAGTATTTAATCAGGGGGACGACGAACAACCGGGGCGACAGGATGACCTCAGCGTTGCCCCCGAGAAGCCTGCTCTCAAGCGCCCGGCGCGATACAGGGTGGTGCTTCTGAACGATGATTACACGCCCATGGATTTTGTGGTGGATGTGTTGATGAAGTTCTTCGGAATGAACGAAGAAAAGGCGACGCAGGTGATGCTGCTCGTCCATACACAGGGAAAAGCTGTATGCGGGGTATATACCCGGGACATCGCGGAAACAAAGGCGGCACAGGTGAACCAGTATTCCTCGGAATGCGAACATCCGCTCCTTTGCGAGATTGAACGTGCGGACTGAAAGACGTTGGGGTGGCCCATGCTGAGCAAAGATCTAGAAATTACGCTGAATACGGCCTTCAAGAATGCCCGGGACAAGCGTCATGAGTTCATGACTGTGGAGCATTTGTTGCTGGCCCTACTGGATAATGAATCGGCAGTGGGCGTTCTGAAGGCTTGCGGCGCCGACCTCAAGCGGCTTCAGGAAGAACTCGTCGAATTCGTGGATTCAACCACACCACTCATTCCAAGCAGTGATAGTGAGCGGGAGACACAGCCAACACTGGGGTTCCAGCGTGTGCTGCAACGGGCGGTTTTCCATGTGCAGTCCTCCGGCAAGAAAGAGGTAACCGGTGCGAACGTGCTGGTGGCCATTTTCAGCGAACAGGAAAGCCAGGCGGTCTATGTGCTCAAAAAGCAGAGCATTGCCCGGATTGATGTGGTGAACTTCGTTTCTCACGGTATTTCTCGTGTTCAGGGTGCGGAAGACCAGGAAAGCCATGATCAGGCGTCCCATGATGAGGCCGGTGAGGAAGGCGGGCAGTCCAAACCGCTGGAAAGCTATGCCACCAACCTGAATGAGCAGGCCCGTCAGGGCCGTATTGATCCGCTGATTGGGCGCGAACACGAAGTCGAACGGGTCGTTCAGATTCTGGTTCGTCGTCGCAAGAATAACCCGCTGCTGGTGGGGGAGGCCGGTGTCGGCAAGACTGCGATTGCAGAGGGGCTTGCGAAACGTATCGTTGATGGTCAGGTGCCCGACATTATCTCCGATGCGGTGGTTTACTCGCTGGACCTCGGGGCTCTGCTCGCCGGGACCAAGTACCGGGGCGATTTCGAGAAACGCCTGAAAGGGTTGCTTGCCGAGCTCAAGAAAGAAAACCACGCAATCCTGTTCATTGACGAGATTCACACCATCATCGGAGCGGGTTCCGCATCCGGTGGCGTGATGGATGCCTCCAACCTTCTCAAGCCCATGCTCAGTTCCGGGGAAATCCGGTGCATCGGTTCAACCACGTTCCAGGAGTTCCGGGGTATTTTCGAGAAGGATAGCGCCCTGGCTCGCCGGTTCCAGAAGATCGATGTAAACGAGCCAAGCGTTGAGGATACTTATCAAATACTGAAGGGCCTCAAACCCAATTTCGAAAAGCACCACGATCTCAAGTACACCGACAAGGCCCTGCGCGTAGCCGCCGAACTGTCAGACCGCTACATCACTGATCGTCATTTGCCGGACAAGGCCATCGACGTGATTGATGAAGCGGGTGCCCGCCAGAGGCTGCAGCCTGAAGGCAAGCGCAAGAAAACCGTTGATGTCACCGAGATCGAGGATGTAGTTGCGAACATTGCCCGCATCCCGCCGAAGAACGTCTCCACCAGCGACAAGGATCTGCTGCGGAACCTGGAACGGGATCTGAAGATGACCGTGTTCGGACAGGATCCGGCGATCGAATCGCTGTCTACCGCTATCAAGCTGGCACGAGCCGGGCTGAAGGCGCCCGAGAAGCCAGAGGGTGCGTTCCTGTTCGCAGGACCGACCGGTGTCGGGAAAACCGAGGTTACCAAGCAGTTGGCCAAGGTTCTTGGCATCGAGCTGGTACGGTTTGACATGTCCGAGTACATGGAGCGCCATACGGTTTCACGGCTGATCGGTGCGCCTCCGGGCTACGTTGGCTACGATCAGGGCGGCCTGTTGACCGAATCGGTCAACAAGCATCCGCACTGCGTGCTCCTGCTGGATGAGATCGAGAAGGCCCATCCGGAAGTGTTCAACCTGCTGCTGCAGGTCATGGACCATGGCACGCTGACCGATAATAACGGTCGGAAAGCGGATTTCCGCCATGTGATCCTGGTGATGACCACCAACGCCGGGGCCGAGAGTATGGCCCGCCGGTCCATTGGCTTCAGTGAGCAGGATCACAGCACGGACGGCATGGAGATCATCAGCAAGACCTTCACGCCGGAATTCCGTAACCGTCTGGACGGCATTATCCAGTTTGGTGACTTGCAGATGGATACCATCACTCACGTGGTGGACAAGTTCCTCACCGAATTGCAGGCACAGCTGGACGAGAAGCATGTGGTTCTGCATGTGGATGACGATGCCAAAGCCTGGTTGGCCGAGAAGGGATACGACGTCACCATGGGTGCCCGCCCGATGTCGCGGCTGATCCAGGACAAGATCAAGCGGCCGCTGGCCGAGCAGATCCTGTTCGGGCGTTTGTCGGAGAAGGGCGGTGATGTCTTCATCCACCTTCGTGATGATGAGCTGGTATTCGAGTACGAGGACGAGCCTGCCGAGGCGGTCTGATCTACTTGAGGAAATAAAAACCGCTGCCCGGGCAACCGGCAGCGGTTTTTTTTAGCTACAACGAAAAAAGCCCCCGAAGGGGCTTTCAGATGTCACGTGAGCATCAACGGGCGCGGTAGACAATGCGGCCCTTGCTCAGGTCGTAGGGAGTCAGCTCAACCTTGACCTTGTCACCTGTCAGGATGCGGATGTAGTTCTTGCGCATCTTGCCGGAGATATGAGCTGTCACAACATGGCCGTTGCTGAGCTCAACGCGGAACATGGTGTTTGGAAGGGTGTCGATGATAACGCCTTCCATTTCAATGGCATCTGATTTCGGCATTCAGTAGAAACCTCGTTTGGATATGCTTTCCGTAATTTTAAATTGCGCAATTCTGCCTGATTTATCGGCGTTTGGCAAAGTTAGCCTGGGTCCAGTTCACGCCAGTGGCCGTCTCTTAGCGCCTCGATCGGGCGGAAGCGGGTTTTATAGTTCATTTTCCGGCATTGCTTGATCCAGTACCCAAGATACAGGTGGGGCAGCCCTCTGCGGCGGGCTTCCTCGATTTGCCAGAGGATTGCGTAAGTGCCAAGGCTCCTGTCATCAAGATCGGGGTCGAAAACGGTGTAAATGGCCGACAACCCGTCGTCCAGCAGGTCCACGGCCGCCAACCCCACCAATCGCTCATCCTTGTGGATTTCCAGGAACCAGGAGTCCGTTGCCCCTTCCACCAGGAACGACGTGAACTGCTCCCGGGTCGGCGGATACATGTCGCCATCCTGGTGTCGCTGCTCAATGTAGTTGGCATACAGCTGGTAGTACCTTTCCGCAAAAGTCGCTGGCACCATCGTGCACTTCAGGTCTGAGTTCTTCTTCAGCACCCGCCGCTGGCTTCTGTCCGGGCTGAAATCGTCAACCTTGAGTCGGACCGGGATGCAGGCATTACACTGTTCGCAATGGGGACGGTAATAATGAGAACCGCTGCGGCGAAAACCAAGAGCGGTCAGTTGGCTGTAAAGCTTTTTATCAATGTGGGCCCGCGGATCCACAAACATGGTGGTTGCCTCGCGGTCTGGCAGGTAGCTGCAATCGTGGGGCGGCGTTGCGAAGAACACCAGGGTTCTGAGATTGCTCATTCACTCCTCCGGCCCGGGCCAACGCCATCTGAAGGTCCAGTCGGTCTGATCCGGTTTCTGATCGATGCTCATCCTGAGTATAGATAAAAACTCTTCCCGTGGAATAGTCCGTGCGCCCATGGTCAGGAGGTGTCTGCTCTCCACCTGGCAATCCATGATCCGATAACCCCAAAGCTGTAACTGGTGCGCCAGATGAACCATGAGAACCTTGGAGGCATTGGTTTCCAGGGAAAACATGGATTCCCCGAAGAAGCACCGGCCAATGGCCAGGCCATACATGCCACCGGCCAGTTCACCGCGACGGTTCCATATTTCGATGGAGTGCGCGACGCCCATGCGGTGCAGCTCGGAATAGCTGGCAATCATTTCTTCGGTGATCCAGGTGCCTTCGGCCCGGGTTGACGCACAGAGTCTGATAATCCGTCCGAAGTGTCTGTCGGCGGTCACCTCGAAGCGTTGCTGGTTCAGGGTGCGGCGCAGGCTGCGTGACACGTGGATTTCGTTCGGGAACAGGACGCATCTGGGGTTGGGTGACCACCACAGGATGGGCTGGTCGTCGCTGTACCAGGGGAAAATGCCGTTGCGGTAGGCAAGGATGAGTCGTTCGGTGGACAGGTCCCCGCCGAGGGCGAGGAGGCCGTCCGGGTCGTCCAGGGCTTCGTTGGCGGGGGGGAACCAGAGTTGGTCCGGGTCTAGCCAGGGTAGTGAGGTCATCCTTCTCCGGTTTTTACTGCCTAGTTCGCGTTGGTCTTGTTGCTTACGGGCCTTGGAGTCTCGCCCGGGAGGGCCAGCCTTCTAAAACACGCTGTGAATACGTCCGTGTACGCTTGGCTCCGCCATCCCTGGCTCCGCACAGTTTTAGAAGGCTCGCCCTCCCGGCCTCGATCAGCTTCCGTATAGTCTTCTAAAAGACTAGATCAATCCTGTTGATCCAGAAACTTTTCCGCATCCAGGGCCGCCATGCAACCGAAGCCGGCGGAGGTGACGGCCTGGCGGTAGACGTGGTCGGCTACGTCGCCAGCGGCGAAGACGCCGGGGATGCTGCTCTGGGTGGCCATGCCCTCAAGGCCGGAGCGGATGCGGATGTAGCCGTTTTCCATGTCCAGCTGGCCCTGGAACAGGTCGGTATTGGGTTTGTGGCCAATGGCGATGAAGACGCCGGCCAGGTCCATCTCCCGGGTGGAGCCGTCTTTGGTGCTCTTGATGCGCATGCCGGTCACGCCGGTGCCGTCGCCGAGGACCTCGTCGAGGGTGTGGTCCCAGACGATGTTCACGTTGCCGTTTTCGGCTTTTTCAAACAGTTTGTCCTGGAGGATCTTTTCGGCGCGCAGGCTGTCGCGGCGGTGTACCAGGGTGACTTCGTCGGCGATGTTCGAAAGGTACAGCGCCTCTTCAACGGCGGTGTTGCCGCCACCGATAACGGCGACTTTCTGTTTCTTGTAGAAGAAACCGTCGCAGGTGGCGCAGGCAGATACGCCCTGGCCTTTGAATTTCTCTTCGGATTCCAGGCCCAGGTACATGGCAGAGGCGCCGGTGGCGATGATCAGGGCATCGCAGGTGTATTCACCGCCGTCGCCCTTTAGGCGGAAGGGGCGGTTGCGCAGGTCAGCCTCGTTGATGGTGTCGTAGACGATGCTGGTCTCGAAGCGTTCGGCGTGTTTGAGCATGCGCTGCATGAGCTCCGGGCCCTGAACGCCGTCGTTGTCTCCGGGCCAGTTGTCGACGTCGGTGGTGGTGGTGAGCTGGCCGCCGACTTCAATACCGGTAATCAGGGTCGGGTTCAGGTTGGCGCGGGCTGCGTAGACAGCAGCGGTGTAGCCTGCGGGGCCGGAACCAAGGATGATCAGTCGGGAATGTTTGGTGTCGCTCATTGGGAATTCTCTCACTGAAAAAGCCGTACGTTGCCAGGCCCTGTTCCGGGCCAGACGCTTCGGGGAAAGGAGCAAAGGCTAACATGAAAGGCGCGGTCTGCCATTCGTTTTGGCCAATTCCGCTTATAAAACCTTGCTATTTACTCAAGCACGGAAACGGTTGCCAGCAGCTGACGAACCCTTTCCGCACTTTTGCCGGACTCGCCCTGTTCGAGGCGGTGGGCTGCTACTGACGGGAAAACTGCCTGGATGTCGTCGGGCAACACGTGATGCCGACCTTCCATGAGCGCCCAGGCCTTGGCGGCCCGGACGAGTCCCAGGCCGGCGCGGGGCGAAAGCCCGTACAGAAGGCCCGGCATTCTCCGACTCTGTTCCAGCAATCGCTGCACGTAATCGAGAAGCGCCGGGCTGGCGGTTATCCTTGGTACACCTTCCTGCAGGGTTTTCAGGTCGGCCTGGGAGAGCAGGGTGGGAAGCTTTTCGGTCATGGTGCGGCGGTCTTCGCCTTCCAGCAGTTCCCGTTCGGCCCGGGGGGCCGGGTAGCCCAGGTGAAGGCGCATAAGGAACCGGTCCAGTTGGGACTCGGGTAGAGGGTAGGTCCCTCCCTGTTCAATGGGGTTCTGGGTGGCAATCACGAAGAACGGGTGGGGCAGTGGACGGGTCTCGCCCTCAATGGATACCTGCCGTTCTTCCATGGCTTCCAACAGGGCACTCTGGGTACGAGGTGATGCCCGGTTAATTTCGTCAGCCAGAACCACCTGGGCAAAGATCGGCCCAGGATGGAACACCAGGCTGCCGGCCTGCTTGTCGTACATGGAATAACCAAGCACATCCGCGGGAAGCAGGTCGTTGGTGAACTGGATTCGCTGGTAGCTCAGCCCTATCACCTTGGCCAGGGCATGGGAGAGGGTGGTCTTGCCCATGCCGGGGATGTCTTCGATCAGCAGGTGCCCTCGCGCCAGTAGCCCGCACAGGGCCAAACGCACCTGTTGCTCCTTGCCCAGAAGTATCTGGTTCAGTTCACTGACTACGGTATCAACCAGCTTTTTCATTCCGGCCTCAGTCCCTTACGCGTTTGAGGATGTCGCCATAGGCGTCGATGCGACGATCTCTCAAATACGGCCAGATCCGGCGAATCGATTCACTGCGGGTGCGATCGAGGCTTACAGACAGAATGCACTCGGAGCTGTCATCGCCCCGGGCAAGGAATTCACCCTGCGGTCCGCAGATAAAACTGTTGCCCCAGAAACGAATGCCGTCACTGTGTCCGGACGGATCCGGTTCTGTGCCGACCCGATTCGGCGCCACGACAGGGAGATTATTGGCAACCGAATGGCCTCTCTGGACGGTGACCCAGGCTTCCAGTTGACGCGCCTGCTCATCCGGGTCATCGGTAACATCCCAGCCGATAGCGGTGGGGTAGATGAGCATCTCCGCTCCGGCCAAGGCCATCAGGCGGGCAGCCTCGGGGTACCACTGGTCCCAGCAAACCAGCACGCCCAGCCTGCCAACAGATGTATCAATGGGCGTGAAGCCGCTCCTGCCATCATTGAACTGGGCGTCACCCGGGGTGAAGTAGAATTTCTCGTAGAATCCCGGGTCGTCCGGAATGTGCATCTTCCGGTACAGCCCTGCCATTGAGCCGTCTTTCTCAAATACGACGGCAGTGTTGTGGTAAACGCCGTTCATCCGCCGTTCAAAAATGGAGCCAACCAACACTACACCCAGTTCGCGGGCCAGATCGGAGAGGCGATTGCTGGTGGGGCCGGGAATCGGCTCGGCCAATTCGAAAACGGCCGTATCTTCAGTCTGGCAGAAGTAAAGGGTGGCGTGGAGCTCTTGCAGAATAACCAGGTCTGCGCCACTGGCTGCGGCTTCGCGAACCAGTTTTTCGGTAACGGCCAGGCTGGCTGCTTTGTCACTGCTGCAGGCCTGCTGGATGGCAGCAATGTTGATCTGGTTCTTGCGCGCTTCTCTGCTCATTAACTGACTACTCCGGCCGGGATTTGCATGGTCACACAGTGAAGGCTGCCATGCTGGTAAATCAAGGGCCGGCAATCAATCGGTATTATTTCCCTGGACGGGAAAATCTTTTTCATGACAGCAATGGCGTCTTGGTCCTGCGGCACGTCATACACCGGAAGCAACACAGCATTGTTGATTATCAAGAAATTTGCGTAGGTTGCGGGCAGGCGTTCTCCGTCCTCGTCATGAATGGCATCGGGCCAGGGCAGAGCCGTCAATCGATAAGGAGAGCCGTCGGCCTGGCGAAACTCCTGGAGCTCTTCTTCCATGGCCGCCAGCGCACTGTAGTGCTCGTCGGCGACATCGGGGCAGGCTACATAACAGATATGATCCGGTGCGCAGAATCGGGCCAGGGTATCGATATGGCTGTCGGTGTCGTCGCCGGCAAGGTAGCCATGGTTGAGCCAGAGAATTCGGCGGACACCCAATATCTCTGAGAGCAGTTGCTCAATGGCTGTCCGGTCCATGGCGGGATTTCGGGTCGGCGTCAGCAGGCATTCAGACGTTGTCAGCAAGGTACCCTGGCCATCCGATTCAAAGGAGCCGCCCTCAAGCACGAAGTTCACCTGCTGCATCGCGGTTGTGCCGAATACACCGGCGTTGAACAGATGAGTGTTCAGCGCATCATCTTTTTCCGACGGAAACTTTCCGCCCCAGGCGTTGAACCGGAAATCCAGCAGTGCCGGCCCATCATCGGTCAGGATGGTAATCGGCCCATGGTCTCTCGCCCAGGTATCGTTTGCTGGCGCTGGAACGGTCTTTACACGGCCAGGGAGCCCGTTCTCCTCAGCGTAGAGATTCAGCTGCTGCTCAAGCTCCTGCAGACGTATCACGTGTTCGCAACTTACAACCAGATGCTCGTGTCGGAGAACGGCTTTCGCAATATTTTCGAAGACCGGCTCCACCTCTTCCATAACGCCTGCCCAGTCTGTTCCCGGATGGGGCCAGGTCAGCATCACGGCACTCTGGGGAGCCCACTCGGCGGGCAACACTCGTTTGGTTGTCACTACGTCACCTTGAATCATAAAAGACGGCATTCTAACCAACGATTGGTTGAACGTCAGGACATAAGGAAGGTATTTCCGACCCGAAAAGTCCCTCGGGCCCTCAGCGATTACGTTTGAGAACGGTATGGATAACCCGGTTGCCTTCGAAATACACCACGAAGTCCTGGTAATGCCACTGGGTGATCGGTGGCTGGCCTACCGGGCCCTGAATTTCCATGGGCGCACCCCAGGAAGCGCGGACTGACGACTGGCTCATTCCCGAGCCGGGAAAGCTGGCCTGGTCGCGATCGGCCTGGGAGCCAACCGGCACGCGGATTTCTTCAGCTACCGCGGACGTCATCGGAAGAAAGGCCAGTGTGGCAGTCACTGCCAGTGCGCCGAACAGGGTAGTTTGTTTTCTCATTGATGGGTCTCCATGAAAACTGGCGTCCTCGGAAGGACATGGATAAAGCGTAATATCCGAAAAAGACTAGCAAAAGTCACCCGTTTTTCCCCAGTCTACTCTTTTTGGCGCTGTCGAATCTGCCACCGCATCACATGCCGTGCGATTTGTTGGCGATCGCCGTCATCAATCCGGGAAAATTCGGTGTGGACCCTTGCCCCGCCTGAAGAGTCGGGGTGTACCTCAATCACACGGGCATGTGCCTGGGGTTGGAAAAGTTCGGGCGGGAGGGTCATCCGGACAGCAAGACGGTCTCCGGGATGCCAGGCAGGGGTGCTGCTGAAGAATGACAGGCCGCCTTCGCTCAGGGTTACATCCTGCCAGTCCTCAGGTTGCAACGGATTTTGCTCAAAGGCCATAATGCGCGCAAGCGTATCCAGCTTGCCGTTCAGGGATTTGATCAGTCCGGTAAGCAGTCGGTCTTTTTCGGCAAGACTGGCAAGCTGGGATTTTACGTCCTGGTCCAGCCGCCTGAATTCAGCTTTCAGGCTTTCAAGGTGGTCGCCATCGAAGGCATTCCCGTCCAGTGGGGTGCCAGGGGCCAGCTTGCGGATCTCCAGGCCGATCCGGTCTTCAATGCGGTAAAAGTCCCGGCGTTCGGGGGAATAGTCCACCGGTTCGTTTGGAATGTCGGACGACTGCATCGCGGCTCCGGAAAACTGAATTTTTATTGGCACAGAACAGTTTAGCAGTTTCCCTCCGTGCTGGAAGGCAGAAGGTACTCGGGAAAACCAGACCACGACAGACCGGAAGGTAGCAACAGGCACCTCTTCATGTTCAGACCCTTATCATTTTACATTGGCTTGCGATACACGGCCGCCAAGCGCCGCAATCACTTCATATCCTTTATTTCACTGACTTCGATGATCGGGCTGATGCTTGGAGTTGCGGTGCTAATCATTGTGTTGTCCGTCATGAATGGCTTCGACCGGGAGCTCAAGCAGAGAATTCTCGGGATGGTGCCCCACGCCACCATACAGGGTGCCGGTCCTCTGGATGATTGGCAGTCGGTGGATGCCCGGGTTCAGCAGCATCCCCGGGTGCTGGCCGCCGCCCCTTTTATCCAGGGGCAGGGGATGGTGACCGGTGGCGGTAATGTTCGTGGCGTTATGCTCAATGGTGTTCTTCCAGAAGAAGAGCGCACGGTGTCCATCATTGAAAACCATATGATCGAGGGAGGGCTGGACGATCTGGTCTCCGGCGAGTTTGGCATCATCATCGGTCGCTTGATGGCGGCCAGCCTGCGCCTGCAGGTCGGTGACAAGGTGACTGTCGTGCTGCCGGAAGCCTCGGTGACCCCCGCGGGAGTGTTGCCAAGGCTCAAGCGATTTACGGTGAAGGGCATTTTCAGTGTCGGTGCTGAACTGGATGGCAACTACACGCTGATTCATATGGATGACGCAGCCAAGCTTATGCGAACCGGGGGCAAGGCGGAGGGCGTTCGTCTGCTGGTGGATGATCTGTTCGCAGCGCCCAAGGTTTCGCAGCAGGCGGCTGAGGCGTTGGGCGGCCGCTATTACGTATCTGACTGGACCCGCACCCACGGCAATCTTTTCCAGGCCATCCGCATGGAGAAAACCATGATCGGTCTGCTGCTGATGTTTATCGTTGCCGTAGCGGCCTTCAACATCGTCTCCACACTGGTCATGGTGGTCACTGACAAAACCGGAGACATCGCGATCCTCAGGACCATGGGAGCAACGCCGGGTCGGATCATGCGCATTTTTATCGTCCAGGGGGCGGTCATCGGTATCTTCGGAACCATCGTTGGCACAGCGCTTGGAGTTTTTGGTGCACTTAATATCAGTGCCTTTATCTCCTGGCTGGAGGGCGCGCTGGGCCACCAGTTCCTGAGTGCGGACGTTTACTTCATCAGCTACCTGCCATCCCAGTTGCAATGGCAGGATGTTTTCATAATCAGCGGCGCCGGACTTGCCATGAGCCTTTTGGCAACCATATACCCGGCCTGGCGGGCCTCGAGGGTGGATCCGGCGGAGGCGCTTCGCTATGAGTAAGGAACATGCCGCTATGGCGCATTCTGCACCGGTGATCGATTGTCGTCAGGTAACGCGGACCTATAACGAGGGCCTAGGAAAACTGACCATTTTTTCAGATATCTCGCTGGAAGTTGCCCAGGGCGAGACCGTAGCCATCGTTGGCAGCAGCGGTGCGGGTAAGACAACCCTGCTGAATCTCCTGGGCGGGCTCGACAAGCCGTCGTCCGGTCAGATTGCTATCTGCGGTGAGGACATCCATCGGCTATCTGAAGCTCGGCGGGCCAGGTTCCGCAACGCCCATCTTGGATTTGTCTATCAGTTTCATCACCTGTTGCCGGAATTTACCGCGCTTGAAAACGTCATGATGCCGTGCGCCCTGGGTGGTATGGCGGTATCCAAATCGCGAGACAAAGCAAGCAGTTTGCTGGAACGGGTGGGTCTTGCAGAACGGCTGGATCACAAACCCGGCGAGCTCTCCGGTGGCGAACGCCAACGGGTGGCCATTGCACGGGCACTGGTAAATGAGCCGGACTGCGTGTTGATGGATGAGCCTACGGGAAACCTCGATGAGCACACCGGCGAGGGGGTCCAGGCCCTGATCGAATCTCTGAGGGATCAGCTGGGCATTGCCTTTGTCATGGTAACCCATGACATGAAAATGGCCCGGAGTCTGGGGCGGGTCATGCGCCTGGAGCAGGGCCGGCTGATTCAGGAAGTTTGATCAGCAGCCCGGCGGCGTCTCAATCTTGCGGTTCGGCGCACCTGCCAGTCCGAGCGGATTTTCCTGCGCCAGAGATACTGGATGATCAGGTAGGCAAGGCAGGCTGATATGGTTGCGACCACCAGTGAGCCGAGGTAGAGCGGAATGCCAATATCCAGAAGCCGCTCGCTGATCCAGGACCAGGACAGTTCAAACTCAAAGCTGAGTACAGGTCGGTCCAGGGCCCAGGCGCCGATTTTGTAGTTGAAATAGAACATCGGCGGCATGGTCACCGGGTTGCTGATCCAGACCAGAACCACCGACAGTGGCAGATTGGCATTGAACCAGATAGCGAAGAAGGCTGCGGCGAGCATCTGGAAGGGCATGGGAATAAAGCAGAACCAGATGCCGACCAGAAACGCCCTAGCAACACTGTGTCGGTTGATGTGCCAGAGGTTCGGTTCATGAAGAATATCGCCCAGAAAGCTCAGCGACTGCATCGCTTGCACCTTCTCTGGTGAGGGCAGATAGCGTTTCATGAACTTCTTTGGCATTGGAAGTTCTGCCTTTAAACGGAGTTAGTATACCGGCACATCGGATGTCGCCGGTGTTTATGACAAACAGGAGGACAAGGATTGTCCGGAAGTCTCAACCGACCGGTATGCTCGTATGGCAAGTCCGGTTCCGCAGTAGTGGGCGTTGTCGCCTTCTCTTGTGGCGTTATCTTACTGTATTGGTTGTCGATACTGCCACCTTCCGAGTGGTTGCTCGCCGCGATATTTCTGCTCGCCGTTGCCCTGTCCTGTTCTCTTTCGACACTTGCCTCTCGGCTAACAGTGTTCGCCCTTGGTCTTTTCCTGGGGCTGTTCTGGGCCTCCTGGCATGCCGGAGACCGTCTTTCGACCGTCCTCCCGGCCAGCCTGGAAGGGGAGCGCCTCTCGGTTTCGGGATACCTGTGCGACATTCCTTCTCCCGGAAGCTTTAACAGTTTACGTTTCAGTCTTTGTGTCACCCACTGGCACAACCTTCCCATCGAAGCCGGGCAGGAAGCAAGGATGCCGGGCCTGCTCAGGCTGGCCTGGTATGGTCGCGGCAGCCAATACCTTCCCGGCGCCCGGCTGCGGTTGGATGTTGCTCTCAAGCGTCCCCACGGCACGCTGAATCCTGCCGGTTTCCGCTATGAAGACTGGCTCTTCCGGAAAGGGTATCGTGCCACGGGAAGCGTCCGTAATGTTCGGTTGGACACGACGGTAGACTGTTCGCTGCACTGCCAGTACCGGCGCCTGCATCTTTCGCTTGAACGCTGGACGAGGGAGCAGTTTGGCAGCGCCAAGCACTTTCCGTTGGTTGCCTCGCTGTTGATTGGCCACCGCGGGCACATGGAACAGAACCACTGGGATGTGCTCAAGGCGACCGGCACCATTCACCTGGTGGCGATTTCGGGCCTACACCTCGGTCTGGTGGCCCTGGGTGCCGGCGTTGTATGTAGGCGGCTGTTACTGGTATGGCCGGCGCGATGGGTCAGCGATGAGGCCAGACGCGGGATCGTATTTTCCTCGATAGTGATTTGTTGTCTGGTTTATGCGCTGGCCGCCGGCTTTACCGTGCCAACACGACGCGCCCTCATCATGGTTATCGCAGGTGGGTGGCTGATTCTGCTCAGTCGTCAGGCGCCGGTGTGGCAGGCGTTTCTGGCTGCTCTTACAGCCGTTCTTGTACTGGATCCCTTTGCGCCCCTGGATCAAGGGTTCTGGTTGTCATTCACCGCTGTCGCCGTGTTGATAGCTGTGTTCTCGGCCCGGCTGGCGGGGACGGGACCGGCGTCCGGGCTCGTTATTGCGCAGCTCGCCGTCTTCGGCGGTTTATGGCCAATCCTCGAAGTATTCGGCCAGGGTCAGCCTCTGGTTGGTCTGCTGACCAATCTGGTGGCCATTCCGTGGGTATCTCTTGTGGTCATGCCGGTGCTGGTGACCGGAGGGCTGGTTACTGCCGTGGTCCCGGGCGCTGACCAGGTGTTTGTGCCAATGTTCGATTGGGCACTGGGCGTGCTCTGGCACGTTCTGAAATGGTTCTCGGAGTGGCAGTCGCCGGACATTGAGGCCAGCCTTGCCGAGGTAGTTGGCTGGGGGTTGCTGGCCGTTACGCTGGTATTCGTGCCGTTTACCGGATTCCGGTTGGTTGCCGCTCTGTTGGCGGTGTTCTGGTTAATGGTTCCGGGCCAAGCCTTGATGAAGACCCCCTATCTGCGCACACCGGAAATACGGGTCTGGGATGTGGGTCAGGGCCTGTCGGTTCTGATCCGTCATGGCGATGAAGCCCTGGTGTACGACACCGGTCCTGCCGTTCCGGGTGTGTTTTCGGCTGTTGAATCAACCCTGCTACCGAATCTGGCGGCCGAAGGCATACGTCGGATCAACACCCTCGTAATCAGCCACGCAGACAGTGATCATGCCGGCGGGGTAGCCGAACTCACCCAGAAGATTGAAGTCGGGCAAGTTATTGCTGGCGAGCCGGTGGCCGTCAGACAGCAGGTCGCCGATCTGCCTGTTTCGGGCTGCAAGCGCTCAAACCAGAAGCTGGGCGGCCTGATTCTGGAGTTCTGGCAGGGCAAAGGTGCGACAGAAGGTAACGATGCGTCCTGTGTGCTGCGTATTTACCATCCCGAATCAGGCACCGAATGGCTCCTGCCGGGGGATATTACCGACCAGATGGAAGCCAGGTATCTGGCTTATCTTGCTGACCGAGAGGATCTTCAGGCACCGGTTACCCGGGTGCTTGTGGCGCCACACCATGGCAGCAAAACGTCATCCTCAGAAGCCTGGGTTCGGGCGTTGAAGCCGGATCAGGTTATCTACACTGCCGGGTATCGCCACCGGTACGGCCATCCTCACCCGACGGTAACCGCTCGCTATGCCGCGATCGGAGCCGTTTCGTTCAATACAGCCTGTTCTGGCAGCATAGTGATGACCATCGAGGATAACCGGTTGGTGTTGAAGGAAATGCGCCATGGGACGCCATTCTGGATTGGCGGCCCGGGACTCGCCCGGGACCAATGTAAAATACCGTGACATTGCAGGTGTGGCCTCCACCGGTAGCTATGCTAAAGTAGCGCGGCTTGCAAACAATGAGGGAGACCAAGCGTGTTCGAGCTGTTGAAAGCCGGTGGCATTCTGATGGTGCCAATTGTTGCCTGTTCCATTCTGGCGCTGGCCATCATTCTGGAGCGTATCTGGACTCTTCGCGCTTCCAGGGTAGCGCCTCCCCAGACCATTAACGAGTTATGGCGCTGGATCAAGAAAAAAGAACTCAATGGCCGGAAGCTGAAAGCCCTGCAGGGTTCCTCGCCCCTGGGTCGGATTCTGGCCGGTGGCCTGCTCAACGCAAAGCATGGCCGCGAAATCATGAAAGAGAGCATCGAGCACGAGGCCAGCCAGGTCATTCATGATCTCGAGCGCTTCCTGAATCCTCTGGGTACTGTGGCAACCATTACCCCTCTGCTGGGTCTTCTGGGCACCGTTATTGGCATGATCAAGGTGTTTGCCGAGATCCAGCTGGCCGGGGTCGGCAACGCGGGTAACCTGGCGGGCGGTATCTCCGAGGCGCTGATCACCACGGCTGCCGGTTTGAGCGTGGCCATTCCCGCGCTGATCTGCCATCGCTATTTCATCCGCCGGGTGGATGAGCTGGTTGTCAGCATGGAGCAGGAAGCCATCAAGCTGGTTGAGGTAGTACACGGAGACCGCGAAATCGACGTGGAAGGAGCCTGAACGCCGTGAAGTTCAAGCGCCAGAGAAGCCAGGAAGTCGGGGTAGACCTGACACCATTGATCGACGTGGTGTTCCTGCTGCTGATTTTCTTCATGGTTTCCACAACCTTTACCCGGGAAAGCCATTTGCAGGTGGAGCTCCCCGAGGCCAGTGGCGAGCCTGCGCCGGCGTCGGAAGTGCAACAGATTGACGTGGTGATCAATGCCGAGGGGCAGTACATCCTGAATGACCGGACGCTGGTCAACAATCGGCGCGAGACCCTTGAACGGGGTGTGCGTGAGCTGGCCGAAGGCAACAATTCGCTCCCGTTCATCATCACCGCCGATGCTCGCACTCCCCACGAGTTTGTGGTTCGGGCCATGGACGTTGCCGGGCGGCTGGGATTCGCCAAGCTCAGCATTACCACTGAGCGGGAGGCTGAGAGCCAGTGAAGGTAACCGAGCCTCTGCCCGACCCCTCGGCCGGGTTACCGGCAGGTAGTTGGGAAACCTACAAGCGCCTGCTTGCCTATGTTAAGCCGTTCCTCCTGGCGTTCTCCCTGGCGGTACTCGGCAACATCATCTATGCCGCCGCCTCAACCGGCATGGCGGCTGCGATGGAATACGTCATTGCCGCCATCGAGAACCCCACCGACCAGAACCGCCTGATGCTCACCCTGGTCATAGTAGGGGTGTTTGCATTCCGGGGCCTGGGCACCTTCCTGAGCCAGTATTTCATCAGCTATGTCGGTCGCCAGGTCATCAATGCACTACGCAACGATGTATTTGATCGCCTGATGACCTTGCCCTCCCGCTACTTTGACGACAATGCAGCCGGGCGCCTGGTCTCCAAGCTTACCTTCAACGTGGAGCAGGTGGCGGAGGCCACGACCAACGCTGTGACCATCACGCTTCGCGAAGGCCTGACCATCGTTGGTCTGCTGGGCTACATGTTCTACACCAACTGGAAACTCACGCTGATTTTCCTGGCAGTAGGGCCACTTATTGCCGCCGTTGTCAGCTATGCCAGCAAGCGTTTTCGCAAGATCAGCAAGCGCATCCAGGGGTCCATGGGCGACATCACCCACGTGGCCTCGGAATCGATTACTGGCTACCGGGTTGTTCGGACTTTTGGTGGCGAGGATTACGAACGTCAGCGTTTTCAGGAGGTTAATGAAAAGAACCTCAAGCAAAGTCTGAAGATGGCATCGACTCAGGCGATCAGTGTTCCGGTGATTCAGGTGCTGGTGGCCATTGCCATTGCCGGTCTGGTCTGGATGATGCTGGCGCCGGAAATCCGTGGCGAAATGACCACGGGGCAACTGGTTGCTTTTATTACGGCTGCGACCACCATGGCAAAGCCCATCCGGCAGGTGACCTCGGTCCACGCAAAGATTCAGAAAGGTGTTGCTGCGGCCTACGATGTCTTCGAAACCATCGATGAATCCCCGGAGCAGGATCCGGGCACTTACTCACCGGATCGCGTTGATGGCGATATCGAGTTTGACAACGTCGCGTTCAGTTACCGTGATCAGTTAGACAATGTTCTGGAAGGCATCTCATTGAGCATTCCGGCAGGACAGAGCGTGGCTCTGGTCGGTCGCTCCGGGAGCGGAAAGTCTACGCTGGTGAGCCTGTTGCCGAGGTTCTATGAGTATACCGGCGGCGACATCCGGATCGACGGCCATTCGCTCCGTGATTTTTCCCTGAAAGCCCTGCGGAAACAGATCGCGCTGGTCACCCAGAACGTTGTTCTGTTCAACGACACCATCGCTGCCAACATCGCCTATGGTGCCTTGAGAGATTGCAGCCCCGAGGAAATTCGGGAAGCCGCCGCCAAGGCCCATGCTCTCGAGTTCATCGACCGCATGCCCGAAGGCCTGGACACCATGATCGGCGATAACGGTGTAATGCTCTCGGGTGGGCAGCGGCAGAGGCTGGCCATCGCCCGGGCACTGCTGAAGAATGCGCCGATTCTGATCCTTGACGAGGCCACTTCGGCGCTGGATACCGAATCTGAACGCCATATCCAGGAGGCGCTGGAAACGGTGATGCAGGGCCGTACCACACTGGTCATCGCCCATCGCCTTTCCACTATCGAGAAAGCCGACAGGATTCTGGTGATGGATAACGGACGCATTGCAGAGTCCGGGCGCCATGACGAACTCCTTGCGGCTGGCGGCGCTTACGCGCAACTTCACCAGATGCAGTTCAGCGAGCAGGCATGAGTGGGGTGAAATCCGCCCTGAGTTCGTTGGTTGAACGTCTCTGGTATGGCAGCAAACGGCCCCTGTTTTTTCTGGCGCCCTTGTCCTGGTTGTACCGAAGCATCGCCGAGGCTCGTCGCCGCGCGGCCTGGGAAGCACGGGATGCGTCGTTGCCCGTTCCAGTGATTGTAGTTGGCAATATCACTGCAGGCGGAACCGGGAAGTCGCCGCTCACCGCCTGGCTGGTCTCTGAACTGGCATCTGCTGGCTGGCGGCCAGTGATCCTCAGCAGGGGGTATGGAGGCGATGCGGGCCAATACCCGCTGGAAGTCACGGCAGATACCAGCCCTGTCAAAGCCGGTGATGAGCCGGTCATGCTGGCGCTCAGCACGGGTTGCCCGGTCGTGGTTGATCCTCGCCGGCGACGCGCTGCCGATTATGCTCTCGCGAACAACCTCGGTGATGTGCTGATCTGCGACGATGGGCTCCAGCATTACAAACTGCCCAGGGATCTTGAGCTATCGGTCTTTGATGGGCAGCGTGGCATCGGCAACGGCGCCCTGATCCCGGTTGGTCCCCTGCGAGAGCCGGTTTCCCGGCTCGCTTCCGTGGATTTTGTTATCGTAAATGACAAGCAGCTCCCGGAGCAGGCTCTGGAGAGCTTTGCCGGCGTTGACCATCCGGCCATCTATTCCATGGTTCTGGAGCCGACGACCTTGGTCCACCTCAAATCGGGGGCGTCCAGAGCTGTGGGCGACCTGAAGGGAAAAACGGTTAAGGCGGTTGCGGGCATCGGCAATCCGGCCCGGTTTTTCGATACGCTCAGGGCGCTGGGTGCTTCGGTGACCGAGTCGGCTTTTCCGGATCATCACCGGTTCCGCCCGGAGGATCTGACAACCGAGACCGATGAATGGATTGTCATGACGGCAAAGGATGCGGTGAAATGCCGGGAGTTCGCGCCCGAGAATGCGTGGAGCCTGGTGGTCGAGGCCAGGTTGCCGGGGCCGTTCCGGGATGCGTTTCTGGCCCGGGTTCGTCAGTGTTCCGAGCCTATAACTTCGTGATTTCAAGTGAGTAAGCAAGATGGATAAGAAACTGTTGGCAATGCTGGCCTGTCCAGTGTGCAAGGGCGATCTGAAGCTCAACGAGGACAGAACCGAGCTGGTCTGTTACCAGGACGCCATGGCATTCCCGATCCGTGAGGGAATTCCTGTAATGCTGGCCACAGAGGCCCGGACCCTGTCCACCGATGAGCGTCTGCACAAGCGCTAAACCCAAGTCCACCGGGGTAGTTACGTCATGTCTTTTACCGTTGTGATTCCGGCTCGCTATGCCTCCAGTCGTCTGCCAGGAAAGCCGCTGGCGGACATTGCCGGAAAGCCCATGATCCAGCACGTTTGTGAGCGTGCTGCGGAAAGCCGGGCAGACCGGGTGGTTGTGGCCACCGACGATGAACGAATCCGCTCCGCTTGCGAAGGCTTCGGTGCCGAGGTGGTCATGACATCCCCCCATCACGCCAGTGGCACTGACCGCCTCGAAGAAGTCGCTCGGGAACTCGGGTTTGCAGCCGACCACCGGGTAGTCAACGTTCAGGGCGACGAGCCACTGATTCCACCGGAACTGATTAATCAGGTGGCAGACAACCTTGAGTTTCATCCGGAAGCCGCAATTGCAACCCTGTGTGAACGAATCCATGACCCGGAGCAGGTCTTCAATCCCAACATTGTAAAGGTGGTGTTTGATCACCAGGGGATGGCGCACTATTTCAGCCGCGCGCCGATTCCGTGGGCCCGGGACCAGTGGCAGGAAGGAACACCGTTGACGGGCGTCGACAGGTCTCTGCCAGACAACATCGGGTATTTCCGGCACATTGGCATTTACGGCTATCGCGCGTCGGTTCTTGGTGAGTTTGTGAGCTGGGCGCCAGCCCCTACAGAGGTTACCGAATCACTGGAACAGTTGCGGGCGCTATACAATGGCGCCAGGATCCATGTGGATGTGGCCGCCGTTAACCCGCAGGGTGGCATTGATACAGAGGCTGATCTGCAAAGGGTGCGCCACTGGCTGGAAAGGAGAGAGATCGACCATGGCTGAACCGGTAAAGGTGCTTTTTGTTTGTCTGGGGAACATCTGTCGCTCGCCCACTGCCGAGGGTGTGTTTCGTTCCCTGGTCGCGCAAGCCGGCCTCGCGGATCAGATATACATCGACTCGTGTGGCACCGGACACTGGCATATTGGCAAGAGCCCGGATACCCGCGCCCAGGAGGCTGCCCTGCGCCGGGGTATCGATATCAGCGGATTGCGGGCACGTCAGTTCAGTCCGGAAGATCTCGATACCTTTGACTACGTACTGGTCATGGATCGCCAGAATCTTGCAGACATCAAGGATGTCTGGCACCAGAACGGCGGCACCCGGCCAGCGCTATTTCTGGAGTATGGCCGCTCGGCCCATCACGAAGTGCCAGATCCCTATTATGGCGGTGAGGAAGGGTTCGAAACCGTGTTGGATCTGATAAACGAGGCTGGCGAAGGCCTGCTGGCGGATATCCGGGGGCGCCTGGCTTGAAGCAGCGGCCGGAAATCCAGGAAAACGTCGAGCTGGAGGCACTGAACACCCTACATGTGCCCGCCAGGGCTCGTTTTTATGTGAAGGTTCACACCTCCGATGAGCTGGTCCAGTCTCTAAACTGGGCTGCCTCCGAAGACCTGGAAGTGCTGATTCTCGGTGGTGGAAGCAACCTGGTATTCGCGGGTGATTTTTCGGGGCTGGTGGTTCGCCTGGCCATTCGTGGCCGCCGCTGGGAGCACATTGAAGATCACAAGGCTACCCTGGTTCTCGGCGCAGGTGAGAACTGGCATGAGGCGGTCCTATATGCCACCCGTGCCGGTTATCGCGGCATTGAAAATCTTGCGCTGATTCCCGGAACCGCGGGTGCCGCTCCGGTCCAGAATATTGGTGCTTACGGGGTCGAACTCTGCGATTGTCTTGAATCGGTTACAGCCCTCGACCGTAAGACTGGTGAGCTGGTCGTTCTCGAGAACGCGGAGTGCCGGTTCGCTTACCGCGACAGCCTGTTCAAACAGACTCCGGGCCGTTACGTCATCACTGAAATCCGTCTGGCTCTGTCGCGCACGCGGCCCCTTGTGCTCGGGTATCGGGATCTGGAGGAATACCTTGCTGATACGCCGCAAACCGCTCTTGGCCCGTTGCACGTGGCGGAGGCTGTGATGGCAATCCGTCGCCGCAAGCTGCCGGATCCAGACATCATTCCTAACGCCGGAAGTTTCTTCAAAAACCCGGTGGTGGATAGCGCAACGTTTGAATCTCTCAGGGAACGTAACCCCGATATTGTGGCTTATCCTCAGGAGCAAGGCGTCAAACTGGCGGCGGCCTGGCTCATTGATCAAAGTGGCTGGAAGGGTTTCCGGAATGCCCGGGTGGGCGTTCATAACCGGCAGGCTCTGGTTTTGATTAACCATTCGGGCGGCACTGGGGCCGACATACTCGAACTTGCTGAGAAAATTCGTCAATCCGTGGCGGGGCGGTTCGGCGTCACTTTGGAAATTGAACCGGGAATCGTGGGTGGTACGGGAAAAGAAAACCCCTGACAGCACCCTTGCAGCCGGGTGCCGTCAGAGGTTCGCCCGCCGGCGGCGGGCATGTGGTTAAAGCCCTTTGCGAGGCGAGGCGTTTACCAGGAAGGGCAGCGCTTCAGCCACCGGCACATCCTGTTTCTCCGCATCCCTCCGGCCTTTGTACTCAAGCGTACCGGCAGCCAGACCGCGTTCGGACACCACGAACCGGTGCGGGATACCGATGAGTTCCATATCGGCAAACTTCACACCCGGACGCTCTTTTCGGTCATCCAGAAGCACGTCGTAGCCGGCCTGGCGCAGCTGCTCGTAAAGCTTTTCGCCGGTTTCGGCAACCGTGGGTGATTTGTGGGCGTTCAGTGTGACGATGGCCACCTGGAAAGGCGCAATGGCGTCCGGCCAGATGATGCCGTTTTCGTCGTGGTTCTGTTCAATGGCTGCGGCAACAACCCGGGAAACGCCGAGGCCGTAGCAACCCATCTCCATGGTCACGGTCTTGCCGTTCTCATCCAGAACCGTGGCGTTCATGGCGGTACTGTATTTGTTGCCGAGTTTGAAGATATGCCCGACCTCAATCCCGCGCCGGATCTCCAGAGTGCCCTTGCCATCCGGGCTGGGGTCGCCCTCAACCACATTGCGCAGGTCCTCCACGCGATCAAGTGCCACGTCTCGCTCCCAGTTCACGCCAGTCAGATGGAAACCTTCACGGTTGGCGCCGCAGACAAAGTCGGCCAGGTGGGCCGCACTGCGGTCAACAATGACCGGTAAGTTGAGCTTTACCGGGCCGATAGACCCGGCCTTGCAGCCCACGGCCTGTTCGATTTCCTCATCGGTGGCCATGGTCAGAGGCTCGGCGACGCCGGCCAGGTTTTCGGCCTTGATTTCGTTGAGGGTGTGATCCCCGCGGAGAACCAGTGCAACCAGGCCGGAATTGCCGTCTTCGTCCGCCTCGGCCTTCACCAGCAGAGTCTTGACCGTGCGAGTGGGATCAATGCCCAGCAACGCTGACACCGCCTCGATGGTTTTCTGGTCCGGCGTGGCAACTTCCTTCATCTCTTCGGCCGGCGCAGGGCGGGTACCGCTCGGAGCTACCGCCTCGGCTTTCTCGATGTTGGCCGCGTAATCACTGTCTGTGCTGAACACGATGTCATCTTCGCCGGAAGACGCGAGCACATGGAACTCGTGGGACGCACTGCCGCCAATGGCGCCAGAGTCCGCCTGAACCGCACGGTAATCCAGACCGAAACGGTCGAAGATGGCGCAGTAGGTGTGATGCATCAGCTGATAGGTTTCGTTCAGCGATTCTGGGTTAAGGTGGAACGAGTAGGCATCCTTCATCAGGAATTCCCTGGCCCGCATCACGCCGAACCGGGGGCGCCGCTCGTCCCGGAACTTGGTTTGGACCTGGTAGAAGTTGGCCGGCAGCTCTTTGTAGCTGCTGATCTCATTCCGGATCAGGTCAGTAATTACCTCTTCGTGGGTCGGTCCGAAGCAGAAATCCCGGCCATGACGATCTTTCATCCGCAGCAGTTCGCCGCCGTACTGGGTCCAGCGCCCAGATTCCTCCCAGAGCTCTGCCGGTTGGACCGCCGGCATCAACACTTCCTGGGCACCACTCTTGTCCATTTCTTCACGAACAATCCGCTCAACCTTACGCAGAGTACGCAGGCCCATGGGCAACCAGGTGTACAGCCCGGCGGCCAGTTTTCGGATCATGCCGGCGCGCAACATCAACTGGTGACTGATGATCTCGGCGTCAGCGGGGGTCTCTTTCTGGGTGGCAATCAGGTAACGGCTTGCTCGCATCGTGTCTTCCGTTTGTAAAAAATCTGAAGTGTTAGACTAATGGACAGGCGGCGGTTGGCCCGCCGGAGCCTTTATTTGTCGTAAAGTGGCCATTATTGTACGGAGCCTGTTGCACAAGGTACAGATGATGACCGACGAATCTATTGATGTGGCCCCGCGGCGCCGGCCGGTACAGGCGCGCAGCCGGGAGCGCGTCAACGCCATCCTTCGCCATGCCGCCATGATTTTTCACGAGACCGGCGTTGACGCAGTCAGTATGTCCGCCATTGCCCGGCAGTCCGGAATGTCCCTCGCTTCGCTGTACCGGTATTTCCCCAACAAGGCGGCCATCGTTCATGCCATTGCTGAGCAGCATGTGGAGAAGATGGAGCGCGCCCTGAGAGAGCGTCTGCAGGAACTGAGTCTGGTCGATGCGGTAGATGTTCTCATCGATCAGTTCTACGAGTTCTACCGTCATGAGCCCGCCTACTCAGCTATCTGGAGTGGTGTTGAGGCGATGCCGGAACTCAGGGAGCTGGACCTCAGAGAGCTTTACACCAACGCCCGCGACCTGGATGAGAAGCTCCGAGCGGAATGCCCCCAGATTCCGGAAGACCGGCGCTGGACTGCGAGCCTGCTACTGCCAAGGTCTGCGGGCACTGTGCTTCGGCTGGCCGTGACCCTGCCGGAGGCGCAGGGCCGGCAATTGGTGGAAGAGCTCAAGTGCATGGCCCGGGCGTACGTTCGCGAGCTTGTAGCCTGAATCAGGAGAGATAACCCAGGGGCAGGGCGGTACTGTCGATCACCCTTCGGAGCACAAAGCTCGAATGCACTCCGCTGACCCCCTGAATGCGGGTGATGCGGTTCAGCAGGAAATGGTGGTAGTGGTCCATGTCCGGTACCACCACCTTGAGCATGTAATCGGCGTCCTGGCCGGTGATCAGGTAGCACTCCTGCACTTCCGGGTATTCGGCCACCTGCTCTTCAAACGCGGCAAAACGTTCGGGGGTGTGTCGATCCATCCCGATCAGGATGATTGCCGTCAGCGAGAGGCCGAGTTTCTTGTGGTCGAGTATTGTGACGGTTCTGACAATAATGCCGGCATCCTCAAGGGCTCTCACACGACGCAGGCAGGGTGACGGAGACAACCCGACTTTTTCTGCCAGTTCCTGGTTGGTCAGGGAACCATCCTGCTGGATGTGTTCGAGGATTCGACGGTCCATCTTGTCAATTTTGACGAGGGTTTTCTGATTTTCAGCCATAAAATTCTACAAATGATGTTTGGCTAGCAATATATAAGTTATAAAGTACCCATTCGCACCGAAGTTCGCAATCAAATTCCAGCTTTATCGCGTTAACCTGTGCACATTGAAGAATCCATTCCCGAACCCGCAAGGAATCACACGCATGGCTTTCGATCATCGCAAATACGTTGCGTTCAAACCTGTTGCCAAAACTGACCGTCGCTGGCCGGACAAGGTCATCGAGAAGGCGCCCACCTGGTGTGCCGTGGATCTCCGGGATGGCAACCAGGCGCTCGTGAAGCCCATGTCTGTCGCCCAGAAAACGCGGATGTTCGAGTTGCTTGTCAAGCTGGGCTTCAAGGAAATCGAGATCGGTTTTCCCGCTGCCAGCCAGCCGGATTTCGATTTCTGCCGCAAGCTGATTGAAGAAGACCGCATCCCCGAGGATGTGAAGATACAGGTGCTGACCCAGGCCCGCCCTGAGTTGATCGAACGCACATATGAAGCCTTGGCTGGTGCCCGTAAAGCAATCGTGCATGTCTACAACTCTACCTCCACAGTTCAGCGGGAGCAGGTATTTGGCCTGGATAGGGATGGCATCAGGGATATTGCCGTCAACGGTGCCAAACTGGTTCGCGACATCGCCGCGCGTCACCCGGAGACCGAGTGGACCTTCCAGTATTCGCCGGAAAGCTTCACTGGTACCGAACTGGATTTCGCTGCGGAAGTGATTGATGCCGTGAGCGAGGTGTGGCGTCCGGAAGAGGGGCAGCCGATGATCATCAACCTGCCTGCCACCGTTGAAATGGCGACACCGAATGTGTTCGCCGACCAGATTGAGTGGATCTGCGACAACATCAAGCGCCGTAAACACATCAGCATCAGTGTGCATACCCACAACGATCGTGGCTGCGCCGTGGCCGCGGCCGAGCTGGCGGTGATGGCGGGAGCCGACCGGGTCGAAGGTACCCTGATGGGTAACGGCGAGCGTACCGGCAACATGGACCTGGTGACCATGGCCATGAACCTTTACTCCCAGGGCATTGATCCCACACTGGATCTGTCTGGCATGGCCGAGATCACCGAGGTGGTTGAGGCCTGCACCGAGATTTCCACCCATCCGCGGCACCCCTATGCCGGCGAACTGGTGTTCACCGCCTTCTCCGGCAGTCATCAGGATGCTATCCGGAAGTGTCTGGCCCGCCGCAAGGACGGCGAGATCTGGAATGTCGCCTATCTGCCCATCGACCCGTTCGATGTTGGTCGCCGCTACGAGGAAGTGGTGCGCATCAACAGTCAGTCTGGCAAGGGCGGTGTGGCTTATGTGCTGGAGCGGGATTACAACATCAGCCTGCCGCGCTGGCTGCAGATCGAGTTCAGCAAGGTGGTCCAGAGAGAAGCGGAAACCAACGGCGGAGAGATCGACTCCCTGACCATTCATCGTCTGTTCGAGGATCGTTATCTGAAGGTCCATGCCGACTGGGCGCTGCGGTCCTACGACCTGCATCGGGATGAAGAGGGTGTGCATGCCGAGGTGTCGGTGGGTCGCGATGCGTCGCCGGTTCGTCTGGATGGCCACGGGCTGGGCGCGGTGGAAGCCGTATCGGAGGCGCTGGAGAAGCGCTTTGGTATCTCCATTGCTGTCGAGGCTTACGACGAGTTTGCGTTGGGTGAGGGCACCAATGCCAATGCGCTGGCCTGTATTCGCTTGACCGCAAGCGGCAGGCATTGCAGCGCGGCGGCTCTTGCGGAAGACACGACATCCGCCACCCTGCAGGCTTTGTTTTCGGCGGTAGCCCAGGCCGTGGGTGTTGATATGCCCAAGAAAGAAGTGGAAGTTGAAACGGCGGGCGCCTGATAACCCGGTGCCCTGACGACACAAGCCGGCACGAATGCCGGCTTGTTGGTTTTCCGATGCCCGTGAGGGGCAAAGGACGGAGCGTAGTCCCTCAGACCGGGGTTACGTTTTCCGCCTGCGGGCCCTTGGGGCCCTGTGTTACGGTGAACTGCACCTGCTGGCCTTCGGTCAGGGTGCGGAAACCGCTTGCGTTGATTGCGCTGTAGTGAACAAACACGTCGCTGCCACCGTCCTGAGCGATGAAGCCAAAGCCTTTGGACTCGTTAAACCACTTAACGTGGCCGGTTTTAGTATCGGACATTGATCTTTCCTGTCTTCCTGTAATTTGCCCTCACGGGACCTTCAAAATTCCACATGGAATCGGTGCTGAGAAATCCAGAGAGTACTGAGGAAGGGGCAACGAAGAGCACTTCGGCAGGACGTTGAAACGCATTCACCAAATACCGCTGTATTTTCACAGCAATTTCAGTATAGACCGACTTTATGGGGCGTCAACGAAATTTTGCAGCTTTCATGCAGGTTTTATTGTCGGCAAAAACAATGGCTTGGGATTTGATTGAACAAAAAATGCCCGCTCCCCGTAAAGCGGGGGCGGGCAGGTGATGAACGCCTTTGTCAGTGGCGGAACTGCTGGCTGATTTCTTCCAGAATGGCGGGATCATCAATGGTGCTTGGCACTGTGTACTCCTCACCATCGGCGATTTGACGGATAACCCGTCTCAGAATCTTGCCGGAACGAGTCTTTGGCAGGCGATCCACTACCAGAGCGCGGCGGAAACAGGCTATGGCGCCAATCTTGTCGCGAACCATCTCCACCAGTTCGTCTTCGAGTTCGTCGTGGTCGATGGTTGCGCCGTCCTTGATCAGAACCAGTCCGATGGGGATCTGTCCTTTCATATCGTCGTGCGCACCGACCACGCAGCACTCCGCTATGGCCGGATGGGAGGCAACCACTTCTTCCATCTCACCGGTGGAAAGACGGTGGCCGGCCACATTGATCACATCATCGGTACGGCCCATCACGAACACATAGCCGTCATCGTCAATAAAACCACCGTCGCCGGAACTGTAGAACCCTGGAATCGGCTCCAGATAGGTCTTCCGAAACCGCTCGTCATCGCCCCAGACCGTCATCATGCAGCCTGGCGGCAGCGGCAGTTTCACAGCAATCTGCCCCTGCTCTCCTGCAGGCATCTGGCTGCCGTTCATATCCACGACCTGGACGTTGTAGCCCGGGGAGGGCACAGTCGCCGATCCGGGTTTAGTGGCCATTAATTCGATACCCACCGGGTTGCAGCAGATGGCCCAGCCGGTTTCGGTCTGCCACCAGTGGTCAAGCACTGGCAGGCCGGTATGTTCCTTCAGCCATTCGTAGGTGGCCGGATCAAGGCGTTCGCCAGCCAGGAACAGGCGTTTTAGCGAGCTGATGTCATAGCGTGACAACTGATCCGCTTCCGGGTCTTCCTTCCGGACGGCGCGAAATGCGGTGGGCGCGGTAAACAGCATATTCACTTTGTGGTCCTGAACTACCCGCCAGAAGGCACCGGCATCCGGCGTTTTCACCGGCTTACCCTCGTACAGGATTGTTGTGCAGCCGGCAAACAGTGGGGCGTACACAATGTAGCTATGGCCGACCACCCAGCCAACGTCAGAGGCGGCCCAGTAAACGTCACCGGGTTTCGCGTCGTAGACCAGCTTCATGCTGTAGTTCAGCGCGACCGCGTGACCACCATTGTCGCGCACCACACCCTTGGGCTTACCGGTGGTGCCGGAGGTGTAAAGGATATAGAGGGGGTCGGTTGACTTGACGGGCACAGGGTCGGCCGCCTTGGCCGTTTTCATCAGCTCGTTCCAGTCGTGGTCACGGCCATCCTGAAGATCCGCCTGCACCTGAGGGCGCTGGTAAACGATGCAGGTTTCGGGTTTGTGGCTGGCCTGGTCGATGGCCTTGTTGACCAGAGGCTTGTACTCGATCACCCGGGCAACTTCGATGCCGCAGGAGGCGGTAATGACCGCCTTGGGTTTGGCGTCGTCAATGCGAACCGCAAGTTCGTGGGCTGCAAATCCGCCAAAGACCACCGAATGAATGGCGCCAATCCGCGCGCAGCCCAGCATGGCAATGACAGCTTCTGGAATCATCGGCATGTAAATGATGACCCGGTCGCCCTTGGTGATGCCGCGATCTTTCAGGGCACCAGCAAACCGGGCCACTTCATCGGTCAGTTCGTTGTACGTGTAGGAGCGCTGGGTATCGGTAACCGGAGAATCGTAGATCAGTGCTTTCTGCTCGCCGCGCCCCGCGCGGATGTTGGCATCCAGCGCGACATCGCAGGTGTTCAGGGTGCCGTCGGGAAACCATTGCCCATGGCCATTGTCGGTTGGCTGCCAGATGGTTTTCGGCGGCTCAATCCAGTCAATTTTGTCCGCCTGCTCACGCCAGAAGTCGTCCGGTTTGTTGATCGACCGCCGGAACTCCGAGTGGTAGTCCATACATTCCACCTCATCGTGCCTGTTGTTGTTTTAGTATGTTTCCTGACAACTTTAGGCCGTTTGAAATCATGGACTAGTAGACCATTGGCTTAGTCTGGGGGCGCTAGGGGCCAGTTTCTTCTGTAGATTTGACCGAAGTCACCTTCGCAGTCATTTCGCCCCGTGCAACTCGGGCTGAGATGGTGTCGCCCGGATTAACGTTTGAGGCATCCCGAAGAATGTTTCCGTTGTTGTCACGCACGATGGCATAGCCCCGGCCCAGCGTCGCGAGAGGGCTGACTACATTCAGGGTCTGGGCCGCATGTTCCAGGTTGGCGCGGCTCCGTTTCAGATTTTGCTGAATAACGGAAGCCAATCGCTCGTTCACGCGCTGCAGGGCTTCCTGGCCCTCCGTGAGCTGGCGGCGGGGTGATTGCATGGCCAGTCTCTGGCGCAGGTGGTCATTGCGAACGCTAACGGTCGACAGGCGTTGCTGAATGACCTTCTTCAGCCGCAACTCCAGTTCGTCCATGCGCTGGGCCTTTTCCAGAAGCTCCCTTCTTGGGTCCCGCAACCGCGCTCCCAGATGCCCGAGCTGGGTGCTCAGGCGCTTGAGAGCGAGGCCGATGGCGTTGGATAGCCGGGATTCACGCTCCCCAAGCTGTCTGAGCCAGTCAGACTGATCCGGTGAGATCTTTTCAGCTGCCGCCGAGGGCGTTGGCGCTCGCAGATCCGCCACGAAATCCGCAATGGTGACATCCACTTCGTGGCCGACAGCGCTGACGGTAGGAATCTGGCAGGCGGCAATGGCGCGGGCTACCGATTCTTCGTTGAAGCACCAGAGATCTTCCAGAGAACCGCCGCCGCGACCGATGATCAGCACGTCGGCAACGCCGTGGCTCTGGGCGGCCTCAATGGCGCGGACAATGTCGGCCGTGGCCGCTTTGCCTTGTACGGCTGTCGGGTAAAGCGTAACCGGAATGGCAGGGCAGCGACGGGCAAGAACAGTCAGTATGTCGTGGATAGCGGCGCCGGTGGGTGAGGTGACCACCCCGATGTGTCTCGGCAATGCGGGCAGCGGTTTTTTGCGGGTCTGGTCAAACAGGCCCTCGGCCAACAGCTTACGCTTCAACTCCTCGAAGGCTTGTTGCAGGGCACCGAGGCCTGCCGGCTCGATGTGCTCAACGATAATCTGGAAATCACCGCGGTTCTCGTAGAGTGTAACCTTGCCGCGGATTCGTACCTGATCTCCCTCCTTGGGCAATGTCCGGATACGCTGGTTCATTCCCCGGAACATGGCGCAGCGAACCTGGCATTTCCGGTCTTTCAGGGAAAAATACCAGTGACCGGATGAAGGGCGTGAAAATCCGGACAGTTCGCCTTCCACCCAAACCTGCATGAAGCTGGATTCCAGCAAGTGTCTGGCCTGGTGGTTCAGTTCACTGACGCTCAGTGCCCGGGGGCGGGTGTCCTGGAGGTGCGGCGTTGCCGGTGCTGATCCGTCGTTATACATACGCAATAGCCGAAAAAGGGGAGGGTAAAAATAGCGAAATTTCAAAAAGATGCAATCGAACCTTAAAAACGGGCCGGTTTACTGTCCCCGAGAGCGCCATTATAATAGATCGATTAAGGATTTTGCTTTGCTGTACCGCCGCGGGTACAGCACGGAAATTCCCAACTTAGCACGATCAAAAGGCGGATCCCAATGCTGCGAATTGCCGAAGAAGCCCTCACATTTGATGACGTTCTGCTGGTCCCCGGATATTCAGAAGTTCTGCCCCACGAGGTCAGCCTGCAGACCCAGCTGACCAAGGGTATCACCCTCAATATTCCTCTTCTGTCATCCGCAATGGATACCGTTACTGAGGCGGAGTTGGCTATCGCCATGGCCCAGGAAGGCGGTATCGGCATCATGCACAAGAACATGACCGTTGAGCAACAGGCGGCGGCAGTCCGCAAGGTCAAGAAGTTTGAAAGCGGTGTTGTGAAGGATCCGATCACCGTATCGCCAGAGACCACCGTTCGCGAGTTGGTCGATATCACCATGGCGAACAGTATTTCCGGGCTTCCGGTGGTGGACGGCCACGACCTGATCGGTATTGTCACTGGTCGCGATATACGGTTCGAAAGCCGCATGGATACGCTGGTTCGGGACATCATGACACCCAAGGAAAAACTGGTAACTGTCAAGGAAGGGGCCAGTCTGGATGATGTTAAAGAGCTGCTGCATCGTCACCGTATCGAAAAGGTTCTGGTTGTTAACGACAACTTTGAGCTGCGCGGGCTGATCACCGTCAAGGATATCCAGAAGGCGAAAGACTATCCGCTGGCTTGCAAGGACGACCAGGGTCGTCTGCGGGTGGGTGCTGCCGTCAGTACCGGTGGCGACACCGAAGCGCGAATTACGGCACTGGCCGAGGCCGGCGTTGATGTCATCGTGGTGGATACGGCTCACGGGCATTCCCGTGGCGTTATCGAGCGCGTTCGCTGGATCAAGAAGAATTTCCCGGATGTGCAGGTAATCGGCGGTAACATTGCCACGTCTCACGCAGCGATCGCCCTGGCAGATGCCGGCGCAGATGCTGTAAAGGTGGGAATCGGTCCTGGTTCCATCTGCACCACACGGATTGTTGCCGGTATTGGTGTTCCCCAGATTTCTGCGGTTTCCAACGTCGCCGCAGCTCTTAAAGACCGTGGCGTGCCACTGATTGCAGATGGTGGCATCCGGTTCTCTGGTGATATCGCCAAGGCGATTGCCGCTGGCGCCCACAGCGTTATGATCGGCAGCCTGCTGGCTGGTACGGATGAAGCGCCGGGCGAAGTTGAGCTGTTCCAAGGCCGGAGCTACAAGGCCTATCGGGGCATGGGCTCGATCGGAGCCATGGGGCAGGGTTCCAGCGACCGTTACTTTCAGGATGCCAGCAAAGGCATCGAGAAGCTGGTGCCGGAAGGCATCGAAGGTCGCGTTGCCTGCAAGGGGCCGATGCGCAACATCGTGCACCAACTGATTGGTGGTCTTCGAGCCTCCATGGGCTACACCGGTAGTGCCACCATGGAAGAAATGCGCACCAAGCCGGAATTTGTGCGGATCACCAATGCCGGCATGCGCGAGAGCCACGTCCATGACGTAACCATTACCAAAGAAGCGCCAAACTACCGTATCGGTTAATCATTGCCTTACCAGACGCGGCCCCCAGAGGGCCGCGTTGTTTATTCAGCTCCGAGGACTCCATGGCCCAGAACATTCACGACCACCGCATCCTGATTCTCGATTTCGGTTCCCAGTACACCCAGCTGATTGCCCGCCGTGTGCGGGAGATCGGCGTTTACTGTGAGATCAAGGCGTTTGATATCACCGATGAAGAGCTCAATGAGTTCAATCCCAAAGGGATTATTCTTGCGGGTGGTCCGGAGTCGGTTACTCAACTGGGCGGTCCCCGTGCACCGGAAGGGCTGTTTGATCGCGGCATTCCGATTCTCGGCATCTGCTACGGCATGCAGACCATGGCAGAGCAGCTCGGAGGTCGCGTGGCCAGCTCCGAGAAGCGTGAGTTTGGTTATGCCCAGGTGAAGGTGCGCGCCAAGGGCCCGCTGTTGGCGGATATCACCGATCATCTGACGCCTGCTGGCGAGTCCCTGCTGGACGTGTGGATGAGCCATGGCGACAAGGTTGTGGCGATGCCGGAAGGCTTTGAGCTTCTGGCCTCCACCGAGAGCGCCCCAATTTCTGCGATGCAGGATCTCAGCCGGAATCTGTACGGTGTTCAGTTCCACCCCGAAGTAACCCACACTCTTCAGGGCAAGCGGATCCTCGAGCACTTCGTCCTCAATATCTGTAACTGTGAGGCTCTTTGGACACCGGCCAAGATCGTGGATGATGCGGTTCAGCAGATTCGTGAGCAGGTCGGCAGTGACAAGGTGCTGCTTGGCTTGTCAGGTGGTGTCGACTCATCGGTAACAGCTGCGCTGCTGCATAGGGCAATCGGTGATCAGCTGACCTGCGTGTTCGTGGACAATGGCCTCCTGCGTCTTCACGAGGGCGACCAGGTGATGGATATGTTCGCCAGCAACATGGGCGTGAAAGTGATTCGGGTTGATGCCGAAGACCTGTTCCTGTCTAAGCTCAAGGGCGTCAGTGATCCGGAGCAGAAGCGCAAGATCATCGGAAACACCTTCATTGATGTGTTCGACGACGAGGCTGCCAATATCAAGGACGTGAACTGGTTGGCTCAGGGCACGATCTATCCGGATGTGATCGAATCTGCCGCTTCCAAGACCGGAAAGGCCCATGTGATCAAGTCCCACCACAATGTGGGCGGCCTGCCTGAAACCATGAAAATGAAGCTGGTTGAGCCCTTGCGGGAGTTGTTTAAAGACGAGGTGCGCCGGATCGGTCTGGAGCTCGGCTTGCCGTACGACATGGTATACCGTCATCCGTTCCCGGGGCCGGGCCTGGGTGTTCGCATCCTGGGTGAAGTGAAAAAAGAATACGCCGATATCCTGCGCCGGGCGGATGCCATTTTCCTGGAAGAGCTGCACCGGGCGGATTTTTACCACAAGACCAGCCAGGCTTTTGCAGTATTTCTGCCGGTCAAGTCGGTGGGCGTGGTCGGGGATGCACGCCGCTATGAATACGTGGTGGCACTGCGTGCCGTTGAAACCATCGATTTCATGACCGCCCGCTGGGCGCACCTGCCTTATGATCTTCTGGAAACCGTTTCCAACCGGATCATCAATGAGATCACCGGCGTTTCACGAGTGACGTACGATGTTTCATCCAAGCCGCCGGCGACGATTGAGTGGGAATAAGCGTCAGATGACTGGGTCCGATGTCTGAGGTGGCAGCGGAAGACGAATACTGGATGAATCGCGCTCTGCAGCTGGCAGGTGAGGCCTCAGCAAAAGGCGAAGTGCCTGTTGGCGCAGTGGTGGTTCTGGATGGCAAGGAAATCGGTGCCGGATTCAATGCGCCGATTTCCGGATGTGATCCCACTGCCCACGCGGAAATCCGGGCCCTGCGCGATGCTGCTGCCCGAGTCGGCAATTACCGGCTGCCCGATGCCACGCTTTACGTTACTCTTGAGCCCTGTACTATGTGCGTGGGCGCGATCGTTCATGGCCGCATCAGTCGGCTAGTATATGGCGCAGCCGAGCCCAAGGCCGGAGCGATAGAGTCCGCACGCCGAACGCTTGAAGAGCCCCATCTGAACTGGGACGTGACTGCCGTTCGCGGTGTGCTATCCGATCAGTGCAGCCGGGTGATCAGTGAATTTTTCAGCCGGCGGCGGGCAGAGATCCGGCGTCTGCGCAAACAGAATTCAGGGAAGGAGTAGTTCTCGCCTATGAAAGTCCTCGTTACCGGCGGAGCCGGGTATATTGGCAGTCATGTGGTTCGCCAGCTGGGCCAGGTCGGTCACGACATCGTGGTGTTCGATAACCTCTCCACAGGCTACCGCTGGGCGGTGACTGCTGGCGAACTGGTGGTTGGAGATCTGGCCGATGAAGCGGCAGTGGAGGATCTGTTTTCCCGTCACCGGTTTGAAGCGGTTCTGCATTTCGCGGCCAATATTGTGGTGCCCGAGTCTGTTGCCAACCCATTGAAGTACTACAGCAACAACACCCGCAATACCCTGAACCTCCTGAAAGCGGTCGAAAAACACGACGTACCGTACATGGTGTTTTCTTCTACTGCGGCCGTCTATGGCATGCCTGAGCAAACGGTGCTCACCGAGGACCTGCCGCTGGCTCCGATCAACCCCTACGGCGCGTCCAAGATGATGAGCGAGCGGATGATTATGGATCTGGCTGCAGCCTCCAGTCTCAACTACGTGATTCTCCGTTACTTCAATGTTGCGGGTGCCAATCCGGAAGGCTTGCTGGGGCAGGCGACACCTGAAGCCACGCATCTGATCAAGGTGGCCTGCGAGTGCGTGACCGGCCAGCGTGACGGAATGAGTATTTTCGGTACCGATTACGATACCCGGGATGGCACCTGCATTCGCGACTACATCCATGTGGAAGATCTGGCCAAGGCCCACGTGATGGCGCTGGACTATATGGCCAATGGTGGTCACTCGAAGGTCATGAACTGCGGTTATGGTCGCGGCTTTACGGTTCGGGAAGTGATTGATGTGGTCAAGGCGCAATCCGGCGTTGACTTCCCGGTTACCGAAACCGACCGGCGCGCCGGCGATCCGGCAGGGCTGATGGCGGACAACACCCTGATTCGCCAGACCCTGGGCTGGCAGCCAGACTACGACAATCTGGATACCATTGTCGGCACCGCTTTGGCGTGGGAAGCGATCTGGCAGAAGAAAAAAGCCGACGACACCGAATAACCTTTCAGTACTTGTATCGGGATTTAAAGGATGAAAATAACGATTTTTGGAACAGGCTATGTGGGCCTGGTAACTGGTGCATGCCTGGCGGATGTTGGTCATAACGTTCTTTGCATGGACGTGGACCAGGGCAAGATCGAAAAGCTCAAGAATGGCCAGATTCCCATCTATGAGCCAGGCCTGGACAACATCGTCAAACATACGGTGGAAGCGGGTCGCCTGTCCTTCACAACCGATACAGAAGAAGCGGTTCGCCACGGTACCTTGCAGTTTATTGCCGTGGGTACGCCTCCGGACGAAGATGGCTCTGCGGACCTCCAGTACGTGACCGCGGTTGCGCGCTCCATTGGCGAGCATATGGAGGACTACAAGGTGGTGGTCGACAAGTCGACCGTACCCGTTGGCACCGGCGACAAGGTTCGGGCTGCGGTTCGCGCCCAGCTGGATCGGCGTGGTCTGGAGCTGGATTTCGATGTGGTGTCCAACCCTGAGTTTCTCAAGGAAGGCGCTGCGATAAACGATTTCATGAAGCCTGATCGTATTGTTGTTGGTACCGACAGCGAGAGGGCGGCGGAGCTTCTGCGGGAAGTCTACTACCCGTTTAACCGCAATCATGATCGCATGATTTTTATGGATCTGCGGTCTGCGGAACTCACCAAATACGCGGCCAACTCGATGCTGGCCACCAAGATCAGCTTTATGAACGAAATAGCCAATCTGGCAGAGCGGTTGGGTGCCGATATCGAAGCCGTACGCCGGGGTATTGGTTCCGACCCGCGGATCGGTTACCACTTCATCTATCCGGGGTGTGGCTACGGCGGCTCCTGTTTCCCGAAGGATGTTCAGGCCCTGGCCCGAACCGCCAGTGACTGTGGTTATGAAGCCCGCCTGCTTAATGCTGTGGAAGGGGTGAATTACGCCCAGAAACACGTGCTGTTTGACAAGATCAGTCACTATTTTGGTGGTAAGCTGGAGGGCAAGGTCGTTGCGCTCTGGGGGTTGGCGTTCAAGCCCAATACCGATGATATGCGTGAAGCTTCCTCCCGCACTCTGATGGAAGATCTCTGGAAGGCTGGTGCCAGGGTACAGGCCTTTGATCCCGAGGCGATGGAGGAAACCCAGCGTATCTATGGTGACCAGGATGGCCTGACTCTTTGCGGCACGAAAGAGCAGGCGCTCAAGGGCGCAGACGTGCTGGCGATCTGTACCGAGTGGAAAGAATTCCGTTCGCCGGACTTTGAATCCATTGCCGCGACCATTCGCGAGCCTGTGGTCTTTGACGGCCGCAACCTCTACGAGCCTGAGATGCTGGAACGCTACGGGCTCATCTACTACGCCATTGGCCGTGGCCGTACGCAGTTCCATTCGGAGTAAATCCAGATAATGGGGAGGGGATCATGAGTGAACCGGTAGTTTTCCGGTTACATGAGCGACTGGAGGCCGACACGATGGGCCTTGGAAGCACCTCGCTGTGTGAAATCCGGTTGATGAACGACAGTACCTGGCCGTGGGTTCTGTTGGTTCCGGCGGTTGCCGGGATCCGGGAGATTTACCAGTTATCGGCGGATCAGCAGCACCAGCTGGTCCGCGAGTCCTCGGCTCTCAGTGAAGCGATGATGGAGGTCTTTGGCGGTGACAAGATGAACGTTGCGGCCCTCGGCAACATGGTGCCCCAGCTTCATCTTCATCATATCGTGCGATTCGAGGGCGATCCGGCCTGGCCGGGTCCGATCTGGGGCAAGCAGGCGCCGGTACCTTATACCGATGAGGAGCTGGAGCAGGTTCGGCAACGGCTGGCGCCGGTGCTGGCGGAACTGAAATCGGGCGTTTAAAGCCCGCTCAGATTACGGGCGCTTTGCCAGAGTCTGGGAGCCGACCAGAATCATTCTGAGCTCGGTTTTCAGCTTGGCCTTAAGCTCTTCGCGTTCTTTCGACGTCGCGTCCAGTGCCTCGGCACCCTGGTTGAACACCAGTGTCACCATGGCCTCGGCCACCAGCCTTGCCTCGGAAAGCGGTCTGTTCTGCTCATCGGCGATCCGCCGGAGGTCATCCGCCAGTTCCGTGACAAAATGATCGATCTCGGCCTTCACCGCCGTCCGGAACGGCTTGGATACCCCGGTTCTCTCCCGGAGCATCAGCCGGAACAGGTTCGCGTTGTTGCCCAGATACTCCATGAAGGTTTCCACGGAGGTCGAGATGGCGCTGCCACCGTCCCGGGCAATCCGCTTGCGGGCCTGACGCATCAGTTGCCTGAGCGCTACACCGCCCTCATCCACCAACGCCAGCCCAAGTTCATCAAGCTCCGCAAAGTGCCGGTAGAAGGACGTCGGAGCGATGCCCGCCTCCCGGGCAACTTCCCGCAAGCTCAGGCTCCCAAAGCCCCGATCGGCACTCAGTTGCGAAAGCGCAGCATCCATCAGTGCCCGCCGCGTTTTCAGTTTCTGCTCCGCTCTGGTTGCCAAGGTGAGACTCCATCCCTATGCCGTTAAAAATCAGCATTCTAGCCCTCTAAAACCCGGCAGTCATCCTGCCTTCCAATTTACGCTCCAGGGGCGCCTGATTTTCAGCGTCATTGTGTTTATAATGGGCGGCTTTTCGAGTAAGGTCGCGAGTTAATTTTTGCGATCCAGACATGCTGCAAGCAAGCTGGTGGCGATGGCTTTCCGAAACACGCTGTGAGTACATCCATGTACGCTCGGCTCCGCCATCCATGGCTCCGCACGGTTTCGGAAAGCCATCGCCACCAGCTTGCCCAGACATCTGTGATAAACGAACACATTAAACGTAACGGGAACCGGTATGCGCAGTCATTATTGCGGTGGGATTAACGAATCCCACATCGATCAGGAAGTCACACTTTGCGGATGGGTCCACCGCCGCCGTGACCACGGTGGGGTTATCTTCCTGGATCTGCGGGATCGGGATGGTATGTCTCAGGTGGTTGTTGATCCTGATACCCCTGAGAGCTTTGCGCTTGCGGAAAAAGTCCGTAGCGAGTTCGTGATCAAGGTAACCGGTCGGGTGCGTCGCCGTCCTGCCGGCACCGAAAACAACAACATGCCGACCGGGCAGGTTGAGCTTCTGGGCAAGGAGCTGAGCATTCTGAACGCCGCAGCGACCCCGCCGTTCCCGCTGGATGAGCATGTCGACGTTGGCGAGGACGTGCGTCTGCGCTACCGGTTTGTAGACCTGCGTCGCCCGGAAATGATCAACCGCCTGCGTTTCCGTTCCCGGGTAACCAGCTATATCCGTAACTATCTGGACAGCAACGGCTTCATGGATGTGGAAACGCCCATCCTGACCCGTGCTACGCCGGAAGGTGCGCGGGATTATTTGGTGCCGAGCCGTACCCATGAGGGTTCTTTTTTCGCACTGCCGCAGTCGCCGCAGCTGTTCAAGCAGCTGCTGATGGTGTCTGGTGTCGACCGTTACTACCAGATTGCCAAATGTTTCCGGGATGAAGACCTGCGTGCGGATCGTCAGCCCGAGTTTACCCAGGTAGACATTGAGGCCTCTTTTATTGACGAAGAGACCCTGATGAAGTTGAACGAGGACATGATCCGTTCGCTGTTCAAGGATGTTCTGGATGTAGAGCTGCCGTCCTTCCCGCAGATGCCTTATGCCGAGGCCATGCAGCGTTATGGCAGCGACAAGCCGGATCTGCGGATCCCGCTTGAGTTGCTGGATGTGAATGATCTGGTCGAAGGCGTGGACTTCAAGGTATTCGCCGGCCCCGCCAAAGATCCGAAAGGCCGTGTAGCAGCTTTGCGTGTGCCGAAAGGTGGCGAGCTGACTCGCAAGCAGATTGACGACTACACCAAGTTTGTAGGCATCTACGGTGCCAAAGGGCTGGCTTACATCAAGGTCAATGACCTCTCCAAGGGCGTAGAAGGCCTGCAATCCCCGATCATCAAGTTCCTGGGTGATGACGTTGCGCTCGCCATCATGGAGCGCGTGGGTGCTGAAGACGGTGACATCGTGTTCTTCGGCGCGGACAAGACCAATGTGGTCAACGAGGCCCTGGGCGCACTGCGCATCAAGATCGGTCATGATCTGGACATGCTGACGTCCGAGTGGGCACCGCTCTGGGTTGTGGATTTCCCAATGTTCGAGGAGACTCCGGACGGCGGCCTCACCGCGATTCATCACCCGTTCACCGCGCCTTCCTGCAGCCCGGAAGAGCTGGCTGCAGATCCGGCCAACGCGCTCTCTCGTGCCTATGATATGGTGTTGAACGGCACCGAATTGGGTGGCGGTTCCATCCGTATTCACGATGAGAAAATGCAGGAAGCGGTGTTCCGGATCCTGGGAATCGGTGAAGAAGAAGCCCGCGCCAAGTTCGGTTTCCTGTTGGATGCCCTTAAGTTCGGCTGCCCGCCCCATGGTGGTCTGGCGTTCGGCCTGGACCGTCTGGTCATGTTGATGACCGGCGCTACGTCCATCCGTGACGTCATCGCATTCCCGAAAACCCAGAGCGCCACCTGCCTGATGACTCAGGCGCCGGGCGAAGTGGACGAGAAGCAGCTGCGTGAGTTGCATATCCGTCTGCGCAAGCCGTCAAAGCCGGTTGAAGGCAATAAGGCGGAAGCCGGCGAGGGCAACCAGTAAGTCAATGATTTAAGAGAGGAGCTGTATGGCGGGTCACAGTAAGTGGGCCAACATCAAGCACCGCAAGGCGGCACAGGATGCCAAGCGGGGCAAGATCTTCACCAAAATCATTCGTGAGCTGACCGTAGCTGCGCGCCAGGGCGGGGGTAATCCAGATGATAACCCCCGTCTGCGCGCGGTCATCGACAAGGCGCTCACAGCCAATATGAAAAAAGACACCATCGAGCGCGCGGTAGAACGTGGCGCCGGTAGTGGCGATGATGACAACTACGAAGAGCTGACCTACGAAGGCTATGGCCCGGGTGGTGTGGCGATATTCGTGGAAGTCATGACTGATAATAAAAACCGGTCTGTTGCCGAGATACGCCACGCGTTCAACAAGATGGGCGGCAACCTCGGGACCGACGGATCGGTAGCCTACCTGTTCACCAAACAGGGCATCATCAGCTACGGTCCGGAGTGGGAAGAGGACAGGCTGGTGGAAGCCGTTCTCAATGCTGGCGCCGAAGACCTCGCAGGCCAGGACGACGGATCCTGGGAAATTGTCACCACACCCGAGCAGTTTCTGGACGTCAAGGAATCGCTGGTCAATGCCGGGCTGGTACCGGACAATGCCGAAGTAACCATGGTTCCGTCCACGCGGGTTGAGCTGGATCGGGACGGCGCAGAAACCATCCTGAAGCTCATTGATATGCTCGAAGATCTGGACGATGTTCAGAATGTCTACCACAACGCGGATATTTCCGGCGAGATCATGGAATCGCTTTGACCAGTCAGGGGCATTGATGTGGCGATAATTCTGGGCGTTGATCCGGGGTCACGAATTACCGGTTACGGCGTCATTCGGGCGGATGGTCGCCATATCGAGTACATCGATAGCGGGTGTATCCGGGTGGGGGAAAAGCCGATGGCTGAGCGCCTCCAGACCATCTTCCAGAGCCTTGCCACTCTAATCGGTGAGTATCGGCCGGAAGAATTCGCCATCGAGCAGGTGTTCATGGCCCGGAACCCGGACTCTGCACTGAAACTCGGCCAGGCCCGCGGCGCAGCCATCGTCAGTGCCGCCAACAGCGGGTTGGCGGTTCACGAATACTCGGCGAGGCAGGTCAAACAGGCGGTGGTCGGCAAGGGTGGCGCTGACAAATCCCAGGTTCAGCACATGGTTCAGGTGTTACTCTCGCTCTCACGCAAACCCCAGGCCGACGCGGCCGATGCACTGGCCATTGCCCTGTGCCATGCCCACATGAGCCAGAGTATTCTGCGGGTCGCCAGTGGCGCCGGAAAGGTCCGAAGCGGTCGCGTGCGACAACAATAAACCGCTCCCAGGAGCGACAGGAGATTCAGCTTGATTGGTCGTATCCGAGGTATTCTGGTTGAAAAGTCTCCGGGCCAGGCGCTGGTTGAATGCGCGGGTCTGGGCTACGAAGTCGACATTCCCTACACCACCTTCTTTCATCTGCCGGAAACCGGCGATGAAGTGACCCTCCACACCCATTTTGCCGTCCGGGAAGACGCCCAGAGTCTTTATGGCTTTGCCTCAAGCCTGGACCGGGACCTGTTCCGCCTCCTGATCAAGGTTAACGGGGTTGGCCCGAAACTGGCGGTTGGCATTCTTTCCGGTCTGGACGCCCAGCAGTTTATACGATGCGTCGAAAATCGCGATTCCGCCTCACTGGTCAAGCTGCCGGGTGTTGGCAAAAAGACCGCCGAACGGCTTCTTATTGAAATGGCAGACCGGATAGGGCAACTTGAAGGGCAATTTGTGCCAACGTCGCCTGAGACGACAGGATTGGGGCAAGTGGACGGACAGGGTCCGGTTGGCGGCCCGGCGGCTACCGAGGAAGCGGAAGCCGCATTGATTGCTCTGGGTTACAAGCCACAGGAGGCCGCAAAGGCCATCAGCAAAGTCGCCGAAGAGGGCATGAGCAGCGAAACCCTCATCAGACTGGCCCTACGAAATATGATACCGGCCTGATCGCGAAAACCTGTCGTGAACCTGTAGAGAGCGTAACGTGACACCTGCAAACCCCTTTGTACAATTGGGGCTGCGCTGGAATAGCGGGCAAACGTGAGGCACGATGTTGATTCCCACACTATGGGTGATGCCATGATCGAATCCGACCGGTTGATCTCGGCCCGGGCCGGTGAATACGAGGAAGTACAGGACAGGGCCATTCGCCCGACCCTGCTGGCTGAATACGTTGGCCAGCCCACGGTCCGTGAACAGATGGATATTTTCATATCCGCCGCCCGTGGCCGCGAGGAGGCCCTGGACCACGTACTGATTTTTGGGCCTCCTGGTCTGGGTAAGACCACGCTGGCCAATATCATCGCCAACGAAATGGGCGTGTCCATCAAGACAACCTCTGGTCCGGTGCTCGAAAAAGCCGGTGACCTGGCGGCCATGCTGACCAACCTTGAAGAAGGTGACGTTCTCTTCATCGATGAGATCCACCGTCTTAGCGCCGCCGTCGAAGAAGTCCTTTATCCGGCGATGGAAGATTACCAGCTCGATATCATGATTGGTGAGGGCCCGGCTGCCCGATCCATCAAGCTGGATCTGCCTCCGTTCACCCTTGTCGGGGCTACGACCCGGGCTGGCTTGCTGACGTCGCCGCTGCGCGACCGCTTCGGCATCGTCCAGCGGCTGGAGTTTTACAACACAGAAGATCTCACCAGCATCATTCTGCGCTCCGCGCGTCTGTCGTCGGTAGCCGTTGATGAAGCAGGCGCGTTTGAAATTGCGCGACGGTCCCGGGGAACTCCGCGTATCGCCAACCGTCTGTTGCGTCGAGTCCGCGATTTTGCGGAGGTTCGCTCCGACGGTCGCATTACTTCTGACATTGCCGATCAGGCCCTGAACATGCTTAAAGTGGATAATCAGGGCTTCGACCACATGGACCGCCGGCTGCTGTTGGCCATGATTGAAAAGTTCGATGGTGGCCCGGTAGGTGTCGAAAGCCTTGCTGCAGCTATCAGCGAGGAGCGCGGCACCATCGAGGATGTGCTTGAACCTTTCCTGATCCAGCAGGGCTACATGGTCCGGACGCCCAGGGGCAGGATGGTAACCTCCAACGCCTATCAGCATTTTGGTGTCATTCCGCCGAAGTCGGGCAGGGAGGACGATCTTTTTGGTTGAGCAGGCGCCAGAGGCAGGATTCGAGCTGCCGATCCGGGTCTACATCGAGGACACCGACGCGGGCGGCATCGTATTTCACGCCAAATATCTCCATTACATGGAACGGGCCCGCACCGAGTGGGTACGAAGCTGTGGGGTAGGTCTCAGGGCGGGTCTGGCAGACAATATCAGTTACGTCGTCCAGCGGCTGGATATTCACTATGCTGTTGCTGCCAAGCTTGATGACGAGTTGCTTGTCACCGCCGAACCGGTGGCTTTCGGCCGGGTATGGATGGACTTTCGGCAGCGGGTCATGCGGGCCACCGACCGCAAGCTTTTGAGTGACAGTAATGTCCGGGTCGCCTGCGTTGCGCTGGATACCGGACGCCCGCGGCGTTTGCCCGAAAACATGCAGGAATTGCTGGCCAGGAATGTCCAGCGTAATGAAACGATAAACAGAACGAGCCAGGAGTAAGAAGTGGATTCAGAACTTTCAGTCTGGTACCTCATTGCGAATGCCGGTGTCTTGGTACAGCTGGTCATGCTTTTGCTGGCCCTGGCGTCGATCATGTCCTGGGCACTCATATTCCAGCGCTTGCAGGTATTCCGCAAGGCCAAACGGGCGCAACTGGCGTTTGAAGAGCGTTTCTGGTCCGGTATGGATCTGGGGCAGCTTTATCGGGAGGTGAATGCCGACCCGACGCCGTTTTCCGGCATGGAATCCCTGTTCAGGGCCGGTTTCAAGGAGTTTTCCCGGTTGCGTCAGCAGAGCCGGGACGCCGATGCGGTTATGGAGGGAACCCAGCGGGCGATGCGTGTAGCGTTCTCGCGGGAGCACGAGCGGCTTGAGACAAGCCTGCCGTTTCTGGCTACGGTGGGCTCCACCAGCCCGTACATCGGTCTGTTTGGTACTGTATGGGGCATCATGAATTCTTTCCGCGGCCTTGCTCAGGTTCAGCAGGCAACGCTCGCCACGGTAGCGCCCGGTATTTCCGAGGCCCTGATTGCGACTGCCATGGGCCTGTTTGCTGCAATACCGGCGGTTATCGCCTACAACCGTTTCTCGGCCATGTCCGATGCCCTGTTGAAAAACTATGAAACCTTCGCCGATGAATTTTCCAGCATTCTTCATCGCCGGGTGCACCAGAGCGAAAAGGGCGCCGCATGATGGCACGGAAATTCATGGGCGTAGATCAGCTTAGGAGCGCTGCTTTATGAAAGGCATGGGAATGATGCCGGAAAACAAGCGCAAACCAATGTCGGAGATCAACGTGGTTCCGTACATTGACGTAATGCTGGTGCTGTTGATTATTTTCATGGTCACCGCCCCGATGCTGACCCAGGGGGTCAAGGTGGATCTGCCCCAGACAACCTCGGACCCGATCCAGGCAGATAAGGATGTTGAGTCCATCATTGTTTCCGTGGATGCAAACGGTGCCTATTACGTCGAAATCGGTGATGAGGGCAGCGACCCCATGACACTGGGGGATTTACGGGAACAGATCTCCAAGATTCTTTCGCAGCGTGCTTCAAGTGAGATTCTGGTTCGCGGTGATGAAAACGTTCCCTATGGCACCGTTGTCAGATTGATGGCGGAATTACAGGGTGCCGGGGCGAGCAGTATCGGCCTGATCACCGAATCACCTCGGGACGACAATTGACAGTGGTGCGGGCAGGAGTGTTGTGAGAGATCACGAGCGGGACGTAACCACAACCGGCATGGCACCGTGGAAATCACCGGTGGCGCTCTCGGTCACGCTGCATGCGTTGATTCTGGGTATTGCGCTGGCGGGTTGGTCGTGGACCAGTACCGACCACGAGCCGCCACCCCGAAGCATATCGGCACGTTTGATTACCCAACAGGAGCCTGAGCCCAGCCCGGTGGTCGAGCCAGACGATCAACAGAAGCGCGACGAAGAGCGTCGGGCCGAGGAACAGCGACGTCGGGAAGAGGCTGAGCGGCAGAGGCAAGAGGAAGAAACGCGTCGTATCGCCGAGCAGAAGCGCCAGGAAGAGCAGAAACGACTGCAGCAGCAGAAGGAGCAGGAGCGCCAGGAAGCCGAGGCGAGGGAACGGGAAGCCCGGAAAGCGCGTGAAGAGGAAGCGGCGCGGAAAAAGGCAGAGGCGGAAGCCAAGGAACGGGCGCGACAGAAAGCCGAGGAAGAGAAGCGTCGTCAGGAAGAGGCCCAGCGAAAAGCTGAAGAAGAGAAGCGGCGGCTGGAAGAGCAACGGAAACGCGAAGAGGCTGAGCGCAAGCGACAGGAAGAACTGGCCCGCCAGGAAGCCGAGCGCAAACGTCTTGAGGCGGAGCGCAAGCTTCGCGAACAGCAGTTGGAGGCCCAGGCGCAGGCGGCCCAAAGAGCTCGGGAAGAAGAGGCGCGTCGCCAGCAGGAGGCGGCTGCCGCCAAAGCCCGGGAAGCCCAGATGTTGTCGGAGAGCGAGAAGTACCAGGCATTGATCCGGGAGCGATTGAGTCAGGCGTGGTATCCGCCATCCTCGGCAACGGAAGATATGACCGCGCGGCTGCAGATTACCCTGTTGCCAACCGGCGAGCTCGCCGGGGTGCGTCTGGTCAGTAGCAGTGGTAACACTGCGTTTGATAATTCCGCTCTGGGAGCCGTGCGCTCGCTGAGCCGTTACCCGATACCGAATGATCGGGATACCTTTGAACGGTATTTCCGACAGTTTACGATTGAATTCAACCCACGTCGGTTGAGATAAGGATGCGGATACCACCATGACACATCGGATTTGGCACAAACCGTCCAGAATGCTACTTGTCGCCTTCGCCCTGATCTTTGCCGCAGTTTCAGGAGCCCGTGCCGAGCTGTTGATCCGGATTACCGAAGGTGCGGATTCCGCCATTCCCGTGGCAGTGGTGCCCTTCGCCGAATCCGGGCAGATGCCCGCTGGAGACAAGGTTGGCAGCATTGTCCAGGCCGATCTGACCATGACGGGCGAGTTCCGTACTCTGCCTCCAGAAAAGATGCTGAGCCTGCCGTCCCGGCGGGAAGAAGTGTATTTCCGGGATTGGCGTCTGCTCGGTCAGCGCTATGTACTGGTCGGCTCGCTCACCCGAAGCGGCGACCGTGTGGAGGCGCGGTATGAACTGTTCGATGTGAACCGCGAGGAGCGGATTCTCGGGGAGACGGCGGCGGCGCCTGCTTCCAACACACGTTCTCTGGCCCATTACATCGCCGACAAAGTGTATGAGGCGATCACCGGTGTACCCGGTGCCTTTTCCACAAAGCTTGCTTACGTGACGCTGGATACCGCAAACGGCAAGCCCCGGTACCGGCTGCAGGTGAGCGATGTTGATGGAAAACGTGCCCGTATACGCCTTGAAAGCCAGGAGCCCATTCTGTCCCCCGCCTGGTCCCCGGACGGTAAAAAATTGGCTTATGTCTCTTTTGAAACCGGAAAGCCGGTAATCTTCGTGCATGAACTTGCAACCGGCCAGCGCACCAAGGTGGCTGATTTTCCGGGCCTGAATTCGGCCCCAGCCTGGTCCGACGACGGCAGGTCTCTGCTGATGACCCTTTCGAAGGACGGTAACGCCGAAATCTACCGGATGAATCTCGATAGTCGGCAACTGACCAAGTTGACCAACCACTGGGCCATTGATACCGAACCGAGCTACGACGCCAGTGGCAAGGGTATTTTCTTCACTTCGGACCGCTCAGGCGGGCCCCAGATTTACCATATGGAAACACCGGGTGCTGAGCCTCGTCGTATCACCTTTGGCAGCCGCTACAATGCCCGGCCCAGGCCCGATAACGACGGCAAATACGTCTATTACGTGCACCAGCGGGATCGGGCGTTCCACATCGCCCGTACCGAACTGAAAACCGGGGAGGAAACGATCCTCACCCGTACGGAATCTGATGAGTCTCCCAGCGTTGCACCCAACGGCAGGATGCTGATCTATGCCACGCGGCAGAATGGAAGTAACGTGCTCACGGTTATATCTGCGGATGGTGGGGCAGCCTACAGCTTGCCGGCATCCGAAGGCGATGTCCGTGAGCCGGCCTGGGGACCTTTAGTTCGCTGATCGCCGGGCTTTATCGGCGTTGGCAATTTTCAAACTGATCACATGACCTAACTGAAAGGAAGAAACTATGAATTTCTCGGCTCAATCAAAAGCATTCGCACTGTTGTTGTCCGTTGGCCTGGTAGCTGGCTGTAGCTCCACCGGTGGCACCTCTGAGGAAGGCGGTGAGTATGGTTCCGATGTCGCTGCTGTTGATCAGGAAGGTGGTTCCACGGTTTATGGTGGTGATGACCAGGGTGGTGTTTCCTCTTCAGCCATGACCGAGGAAGAGCGCATGGCCGCCCGTGAACAGGCGGAGCAGCAGGCGCTTCGCGAAATTACCGTGTTTTACTTTGATTTCGACACTGCTGAAATCAAACAAGAAGCCCGTGACGTGCTGGTAGCCCATGCCCGCTTCCTCGCCAATAACCCGGGTCAGAATGTGCGTATCGAGGGTCACGCCGATGAGCGCGGCACCAAGGAATACAACCTGGCTCTGGGCGAGCGTCGTGCCAACGCGGTACAGCGCTTCCTGATCGTCAATGGCGCTTCACGTGGCCAGCTCGAAACCGTAAGCTATGGTGAAGAGAAGCCGGCAGTGATGGGTTCCAGCGAGAGCGCGTGGGCCCAGAACCGTCGTGTGGAACTCGTATTTGAGTAATCACACAGGAAGGACCATGAGAAAATTCCTCATGGCGACAGTGGTTCTCCCGCTTGCCATTGGGCAGGCGGGGGTTGCCCTGGCGCAATCAGCTCAGGACGCTCAGCGAAACGCCAATAACAGTCAGGCGACGTCTGAGCTCTTCTACATGATCCAGCAGCTTCAGGGCGAAGTCAGGCGGCTTCAGGGTGAAGTGGAGGAGCAGAGACACCAGATCGAACGCCTGCAGCAGCAGGGGCGCGATCGTTACATTGATCTGGACCAGCGTATTCTGGACCTGTCGGAAAAGATTGCATCGCAGCCGGCGCCGGAAGCCAGCACCAGTCCTGGTTCGACAGCGTCTGCTCCGGAGGCCAGGGATTATCGTCAGCCGAGCGCTGAAGAGCGAAAGGCCTACGAACAGATTCAGGACCTGATCCGTAACCAGAAGAAATACGATGAGGCCATCAGCCGGATATACGAGTTTATCGATGAGTATCCGGAGGGCGATCTCACGGTAAACGCCTATTACTGGTTGGGTGAGGTATATCTGGTCAAGCCTCAACTCGAGCAGGCAAAACAGGCGTTCACCATTGTTGCCACCCGTTTCGCTGATCACCGCAAGGCACCGGATGCTGTCTACAAGCTGGGCGTGACTCACGATCGTCTGGGGGAAAAAGAGCAGGCACGGCGCAGCATGCAAACGGTGATCGAGGATTACCCGTCCAGTAGTGCTGCGGACCTGGCCCGGAAGTTTCTGGAGTCCCAGAACAGCTGATTGCCGAGTGTGGCAAAAATGTTGAGAAACCTGAGAAAAAGGGGTTGATCAACGGCCAAAAATCATTACTATATGCGCCTCGTTTGGGTCGTTAGCTCAGTTGGTAGAGCAGTTGGCTTTTAACCAATTGGTCGAAGGTTCGAATCCTTCACGACCCACCAAATACGAAATACCGGGTGGGCTGAGTCATTCGGTATGGATTGGAGCTCAGGCTTCAGTCGCAGTTCAGGGTCGTTAGCTCAGTTGGTAGAGCAGTTGGCTTTTAACCAATTGGTCGAAGGTTCGAATCCTTCACGACCCACCAAATAACAGAAACCTGCGGGTTTTTGTGAAAAAAGAGCCTCCGGGCTCTTTTTTTTTGCGTATACGTTCCCACCTAGGTAAACAGGTGACAGAAAACGAAATCACAACTTTGTGATAGCCCTGTTTCAGAAATATTAAGGCCGGGTTCGAATGCTATAATGCCCCGGTTAACGCAACACAGAGACGCAGTAATGACATACGCCGAAGACCGTATCCTCGTTCAAGAACACTTGGCCCATGCCGCCGAGCCGAAGCCGCTCAGCGAGGACGAAAAATCCGAACTGGAAGCTCGTATCAAGTCGGCCCTGCGGGAGCAGGATGCGGTGCTCGTAGCTCATTACTACACCGATCCGGATATCCAGCGTCTTGCCGAGGAAACCGGTGGCTGTGTTGCGGATTCCCTCGAAATGGCCCGGTTTGGCAATCAGCACCCAGCTTCGACCATCGTGGTTGCTGGCGTACGTTTCATGGGTGAGACGGCGAAAATACTGAACCCGGAGAAGCGTGTTCTGATGCCAACCCTTGAGGCTACCTGCTCGCTGGACGTGGGTTGTCCTGCCGATGAATTCGCCGAGTTTTGCGATCAGCACCCGGACCGGACGGTTGTGGTCTACGCCAACACATCGGCGGCGGTGAAGGCGAGGGCAGACTGGGTAGTTACTTCAAGCTGTGCCCAGGCAATTGTTGAAGACCTCGACACCCGCGGCGAGAAAATTCTCTGGGCGCCGGACAAGCACCTGGGGCACTACGTTCAGAAAACCACGGGCGCTGATATGCTGCTCTGGGATGGTTCCTGCATCGTCCATGAAGAGTTCAAGTATCGCGGGCTTGAGGATCTCAAGGCCCTGTATCCCGATGCAGCGGTGCTGGTCCACCCGGAATCCCCCGATGCCGTCGTTGAGATGGCGGATGTCGTAGGATCAACGTCGCAGCTGATTCACGCAGTGCAGACGTTACCCAATGAAAAGTTCATTGTTGCCACAGACAACGGCATCTTCTACAAGATGCAGCAGCTTGCTCCGAACAAAACGCTCATTGAAGCGCCTACCGCAGGCAATGGCGCTACCTGTCGGAGCTGCGCCCATTGCCCCTGGATGGCCATGAATGGCCTGCAGAATCTGCTGCAGGTACTGGAGCAGGGTGATCAGGAAGTGCTTGTGGACCCTGGCTTGCGGGAAAAAGCGCTGCAGCCGCTTCAGCGTATGCTGGATTTTACCGCCAACATGAATCTCAAGGCGGCAGGTAACGCCTGATCAGCTGTTGGCCCGGGCGTGCAGGCGGCTGGTGATTTCGGCCAGCCGCTCAGTCACAACCTGTCGCTGAGGTGCCCCTGCTGGCAACTTCTCCTGTGCCTGCCGGAGCTGACGCTGGGCAGACTCCAGATCACCCATCAAGACATCGTACTCCGCCCGTGCGCGATGCACGCCGACGATGTTTCTTGCCATACCCTCGGCCTCGGCCAGTTTAAGCCACAGATGTTCCTGCGCCGGGAATTGGCGAGTCAGCTGTTTGAGGTACTCAGCCGCTGCGGCACCATTGCTGTCAGCTATTTCGGTGCGTGCCAGGGTATGGGTGATCGGGTAGTTACCCGGATTTCTTGCCAGCGCGTCTTTCAGTAGAGCCCGCGCATCGTCCATACGATTCTGCGCCAGCCTTACTTCTGCCAGAGTCACCTGGAAGGTGATCCGGCCGGGATTCCTGGCCAGAAGGTCTTCCAGTATATCCACCGCCTTGTCGTACTGCCTGTTCTCAAGATAGGCCACGGACAAGCCGTACCGGATAGCGTCATTCCTCTGAACATCCGTTCTATCCAGGTAGGCTTCGAAGGTTTCCACCGCGACATCGGCTGAGGGTGCGTAGTGCACCTGTAGCCGACTGCGCATCAGGTGATATTCCTGGCCATCACGGATCTTTTCGTCCGGATACTGTTCGGCTCGGCTGCGGGTGTCGGCCACACGGCTCTGGGTCAACGGGTGCGTCGACAGATATTCAGGTAGGCGATTTCCCTGCATCCGGTTCTGCCTCATCATGATTTCGAACATTTCTGGCATGCCGCGGGGATCCATGCCGGCACTGGCCAGAATGTCGAGGCCGACCCGGTCGGCTTCCTGCTCATGGGCCCGGCTATAAGCCAGCATGTTCTGGGCCGCCAGAGCCTGGGTTCCTGCAATGGCCGCAAAACCGATATCCGACTGGGTGACCGCCGACAACACAATGCCGGCAATCATGCCTGCCAGTGTGAGCGGCGCACTGGTTTCCTGCTGTTCCATGCGCCGGGCAAAGTGCCGCTGGCTAAGATGGGCAAGCTCGTGCGCCAGTACCGAGGCAAACTGTTGCTCGGTAGCGGCATTCAGGAACAAACCCCCGTTGACGCCAACAATGCCACCGGGCACGGCGAAGGCGTTGATTGCCGGGCTATCTATCAGCGCCAGGGTCAGGTCCCGATTCTGCAGGGGCGCCGAGGGAACCAGGCGATAGGTGATAGCGCTGAGGTAGTCATAAACCAGGGGGTCGCTTATCCGGGGTGCTGATCGGCGGATAGACACCATGACCTGCTGGCCGATATCCGATTCCTGCTGGCCTGCAATCAGGCCTCCGCCACTGCCACCTATGCTAGGTAGTCTGCTTTCCTGGGCATGGCCCGGTAATGCAGCAAACAACAGTGCCAGAAAGGCGGTTACCGCCAGTCCCGCTAGCGTTCGGGGTCGGGGTTGATTAACAATCATGTAGTGCCGGGTGCCTGTGGTCTGAGTCGCCGGTTTGACAGCGGTTTACGATAAAAAGTTCTGATCCCCTGCTTGAAGAGGATTGTGATGCAATACATTATCACTGTCGGCATAATGCCCGCTTGTTAAATCCGCTTATAATTTTCGCGAGAGTGTATCGCTAGTATGGTTGATCGAACGCTTGACGCCTCCGGGTTGCGCTGCCCGATGCCTTTGCTGAAAACAAAACTGGAGCTTAACAGCATGGCGCCCGGTGAAGAACTCGAGGTGATCGCAACAGACGCGGGTTCCGCACGGGATATTCCGGCCTTTCTGCAACTGTCTGATCACAAGCTAATGAGCAGTTCCGAAACCGCCGGGCAGTACCGGTTTGTGATAAAGTGCGGCGGTTAAGAATTCGGAGCTGTAAATGATCAGGACATTACGCGGTCTCGCGCATAAATACTTCTCGGATGAAGAAGCGGTCATCCTGTTCTTGATACTGGTGACAGGAACCGTTTTTGTTATCTGGTTCGGCGCCATGCTTGCGCCGGCCATTGCCTCGCTCATTGTCGCCTTTATTCTGCAGGGCCTGGTTACCAAGCTCAACAAGCTAGGCGTGCCGGAGACGGTTTCGATCATTGGCGTGTTCCTGGTTTTCCTCGGCGTACTGGTCGGCTTCCTGTTTGGCCTGCTTCCGCTGATCTGGACGCAGCTGAGTAACCTGGCAGGTGAAGCACCGCGTATCATCCGGGAGCTCCAATCCTATCTTGAGCTGCTGCCGGAACAATATCCCCACCTGATCTCTGGAGAGGCTGTCAGCACCGTATACAGTCAGGTGAGCACCGAAGTGGGGCACATGACCCAATGGCTGGTGTCGTTCTCGCTGTCCAGCATTCCGGACCTTGTGGCGTTACTGATTTACATGGTGCTGGTACCGATTCTGGTATTCTTCTTCTTGAAGGACAGGGCAGTGCTGCTGAATTCCATTGCCCGGCTTTTGCCACCCCAGCGTCCGATGATGCTGCAGATTTGGCACGAGGTGAACCTCCAGTGTGCCAATTACGTGCGCGGCAAGGCGGTTGAGATCCTGATCGTGGGGGGCGCCACCTACATTGCCTTCAAGTTACTGGGCATGCCCTACGCTGCGTTGCTTTCCCTGCTGGTGGGGCTGAGCGTGGTCATTCCCTACATTGGCGCCGCTGTTGTCACCATCCCTGTTGCGGTGATTGCACTGTTCGCCTTCGGCTGGGGCAGCCAGTTTATCTGGGTGATGGTGGTGTACGGTGTTATTCAGGCGCTGGATGGTAACGTCCTGGTTCCGATTCTCTTCTCGGAAGTTAACAATCTGCACCCGGTCGCCATTATCGTTGCAGTATTGTTCTTCGGAGGCATCTGGGGCTTGTGGGGTGTTTTCTTTGCTATTCCGCTGGCAACTATGCTCAAGGCCGTGTTCGCTGCCTGGCCGGTGAAGGAGTCTGCGCCGCTGGCCGAAACCAGCGACACCTGACAGGCGCCTAAAGCGCCTGTACGGCCTCCAGAACCTCGTCCGCGTGGCCTTTGACCTTCACGCCACGCCATTCCGCTCTCAACACGCCGTCCTTATCAATCAGGAAGGTGCTGCGGTCGACGCCCATGTACTCCTTGCCGTAGAGCTTTTTCAGCTTGATCACGTTAAAGAGGTTGCAGAGGGCTTCGTCCTTGTCTGAAATCAGGTGGAAGGGAAACTCATGCTTGGCCCGGAAGTTCTCGTGGGCTTTCAGGCCGTCCCTGGATACTCCAAGAATAACCGTGTCCAGCTCTTCGAACTGTTTCATCCGATCCCGGAAGTCCTGGCCCTCAGTGGTGCAGCCAGGGGTGTTGTCCTTCGGATAGAAGTAAATCACCACATTCTGACCCTTCAGATTGTCCAGCCTTATGGTCTGATCTCCGGTAGCCGGCGCTTCAAAATCCGGAACGGGTTTGTTTAACTCAACGGATGGCATGACATCTCCTTTAATTCCCTTGTGTCAGTTCGTGCCCAACATTACCATATCGGTTTTATTCGGACGGAGCTTTTATGATTACGGGTAGCCTTGTCGCACTGGTCACGCCCATGCATCCAAACGGTGATATTCACTGGGAGGATCTGGACAAGCTGGTAGACTTTCATATTGAAAACGGCACGCACGGCATTGTGGCTGTGGGCACCACTGGCGAATCCGCAACGCTCGACCCGGAAGAGCATTGCCAGACCATTGGCCACATCATCAAACGCGTTAATGGTCGCATCCCGGTTATTGCGGGCACGGGCGGTAACAGTACCCGTGAGGCCATTGAACTGACGGCCGAAGCCCATAAGCTTGGCGCCGATGCCTGTCTGCTCGTTGTTCCCTACTACAACAAGCCGACCCAGGAAGGCCTGTACCAGCATTTCAAAGCCATCGCCGAAGCCGTCCCCGGCATGAACCAGATGCTGTACAACGTGCCCGGCCGGACTGCCTGCGACATGCTGAACGAGACCGTGCTGCGGCTTGCTGATATCCCGAACATCGTGGGTATCAAAGACGCCACGGGCAATATTCCCCGCGGTGCTGAACTGATCGAAGCCTTGAATGGCCGTCTTGCGGTTTATTCCGGTGATGACGCCACCGCGGCTGAGTTGATGCTCGCGGGTGCCAAAGGCAACGTCTCTGTGACTGCCAACGTAGCTCCGAAAGCCATGGCCCAGCTCTGCGAAGCGGCCGTAGCAGGAAACCGCGAAGAGACCGAGCGTCTGAACGAACTGCTCATGCCGCTCAACCGGAAGCTGTTCCTTGAGGCGAACCCGATTCCGGTTAAATGGGCGCTTCACCGAATGGGAATGATCGGGGAGGGCATCCGCCTGCCGCTGACACCGCTCAGCGAAAAGTTCCATAGCGAAGTGGAAGATGCCCTCAAGGCCTCAGGTGTACTCTGAGTTTGCTTAAATCATCCCAGCCCCGGAGTAACCTGATGCAGGTTCTAAAAGGAACCGGTAGTAACCTGATGTTGAAACCCGCTGTTATGGTATCCGGGCTGCTGCTTCTCGCAGCAGCTTCAGGATGCAGCTTCGTTGAAGATCGTTCCGAGCGCTACGTAAATGCGACGGAAGGGAAGCCGCTGGAACTGCCTCCAACCGCCGACGATTCCCGTTTCAGCCAGACCATGCCAATCCGTGATGTCCAGCCGGCCGATGCCAGCAAGATGTACCCGTCCGATATACCGCGTCCGCCGGACATGACCTCGGACATCCTGGATGAAAACTATGTGATTGAAGAGCTCGATGGCCGGCTTTGGCTATTGGTGAACGATGTGCCCGGACGAATCTGGCCCGCGGTGAACAGCTACCTGTCGGACCGTGGCCTGGGCGTTGGTTTTGACAGCCCCCAGCTCGGCCTCCTGCAGACTGAGCTTGCCAACTTCAGCAAGCGCGCCAGGGAACTGGTGGAGCTTTCCGATAATCCGTCTGCTGGCGAACAGAAAGTCGTCCTCCAGCTGCGTATGGCTCCCGGCGTTCGTCGTAAGACCACCGAAGTGCAGGTGCGCAAACTGGAAGTGGCGGATCAGCCAGACGAACTGATCCCCTGGAGCGGTGTGTCCGACCCCTCGGAGCAGGCGTTGGAGCTTCAGCGACGCCTGTTGTCAGACCTGGGAGATTTTCTCAGGGCCCGGGAGGAAACCAAGTCCTTTTCCCGAGCAGCATCCGGCATGGTTAGCGATCCGCTTGTTCGCCTGATCTCGGAAAACGATGAGGCGGTCTCGATCCGCATGGAGCTTGATTATGGTCGTTCCTGGGCTGAAGTAAGCCGGGCGCTGACAGACTCGGGCATTCCTGTTGTTGATCTGAACCGCAGTGAGGGTTGGTTCCATGTCGATTTCCGGACCGAAGACGAGCGGGATCCGGGTTGGTTCAGCTGGTTCAGTGATAAAGAGGCGCCGCAGCATACCCACACTGTAAACCTCAGCCAGCAGAGCGACGCCATTGTCATCTCTGCCGACGAGGTTCCGGACTACACTGGCAGCCGCACGACGGCGGATCTGCTCGCGCAACTATTCGATTACCTATACTGATTCAGGAAGAGGCCGCTCAGGGCGGCCGCTTTTCGGAGACCCCCAATGGAAAAACGCGAAGAACTCTACGCCGGCAAGGCTAAATCCGTCTACCGTACCGACGACCCCGAGCGGTTCGTGCTGGTGTTCCGTGACGACACATCCGCCTTCGACGGCGAGAAAAAGGAACAGCTTAATCGCAAGGGCATGGTGAACAACAAGTTCAATGCGTTCATTATGGAAAAACTCGAGGCGGCGGGCGTACCGACCCATTTCGAGGGACTCTTGTCGTCGACCGAATCGCTCGTGAAGAAACTGGACATGATCCCGGTTGAATGCGTGGTCCGCAACGTCTCCGCAGGCAGCCTCTGCCGTCGGCTTGGCGTAGAGGAAGGGCAGGAGCTGAATCCGCCCACGTACGAACTGTTTTTGAAGAACGACGCGCTCCACGACCCCATGGTCAACGAATCCCTGGCCGTCAGCTTTGGTTGGGCCTCAGCCGACGAACTGGAGCAGATGAAAGCCCTGACCTACCGGGTAAATGACGTGCTCAAGGCCCTGTTCGCTGATGCTGGTATGCTGCTCGTGGACTATAAACTGGAGTTCGGGCGCAGCGAAGGAAAGATCGTGCTGGGCGATGAATTCAGCCCGGACGGTTGCCGGATCTGGGACAAGGAAACCCGCAAGAAAATGGATAAAGATCGTTTCCGCCAGGGGCTTGGCGAAGTGATCGAAACTTACGAAGAAGTCGGGCGCCGTCTGGGAATCCAGTTCGACTGACTGAAACTGACAACAAATTCAAAAGGTGTGTCATGCGTAAACTGATGCTTGCTGTAGGTGGTTCACTGATCCTGGTGGCGCCTCTGTCACAGGCAGATGTGGTTGGTCTAGGTGCCAGCGTAAGTTACTGGGATTCGGATCTTTCCGGGAAGGCTGCCACCAACAATGACGTTGTGGACGTTGAGAACGATCTGAATCTCGATAGCGACTCCAACGCCAATGCTTCGCTGTATCTCGAACACCCAGTACCAGTGCTTCCGAATGTTCGACTCAACTACACGGTTATTGAGCAAAGTGGTCGCGGCCGCCTGGGTACCTCTGGCTTTGTTGGGATTCCCGGGAACGTGGACGTTCAATCCGATTTCGATCTCGACCAGCTGGATCTGACCCTATATTACGAAGTACTTGATAATTGGGTAAATCTGGATCTTGGCGTGACAGCGCGAGACCTGTCGGGAGAGTTGGTTGTACAGGAGGTCGGCGGCGGTTTTGCTGCCAATGAAACCAAGGTGGATGCCGTTATCCCGATGGGCTATCTTGCAGCACGTTTCGACTTGCCGCTAACGGGCGTTTCCGTGGGTGCGGAAGGCAACTTCATCAGCTTCGACGGCGATTCGCTGCACGATTTCAATGCCTACGGTCAGTACGAGATATCGCTGATCCAGTTCCGTGCAGGCTATCGTCAGATGTCCATTGATTACGAAGACGGTAATGACCGGCTTGATGTCGAGATAGGCGGACCGTTCGTGAGTGCCGGCGTGTCCTTCTGAGGCCGGCATTCGTTTCAGGGAGAGACACGTGAAGATTCTTGTTACCGGAACGGCCGGTTTTATCGGTTCATATCTGGCTCATCGCCTGCTCGATCGGGGAGATGAAGTCATTGGCGTTGATAACGTCAATGATTACTACGATGTGAACCTGAAGGAAGCGCGGCTGAAACGCCTGACCGACAAAGCCGGTTATACCGAAGTCCGCCAGGATGTAGCAGACCGCGCCGCCATGGAGGCACTCTTCGCCGAGCATAAACCGGAGCGGGTAGTCCATCTGGCGGCCCAGGCCGGTGTGCGGTATTCCATTGAGAATCCTCACGCCTATGTGGATGCCAACCTTGTTGGCTTCATGAATATCCTTGAAGGTTGCCGGCATAATAAGGTGAAGCATCTGGTATACGCCTCCAGCAGCTCGGTATACGGCGCCAACGAGACCATGCCGTTCTCGGTACACGACAACGTGGATCACCCTCTGAGTCTCTATGCGGCCTCCAAGAAGGCGAATGAGCTCATGGCCCACACGTATAGCCACCTGTATAACCTGCCTACCACAGGCCTTAGATTCTTCACGGTCTATGGTCCCTGGGGCCGGCCTGATATGGCGTTGTTTATCTTCACCAAAAAGATCCTCGCCGGCGAGCCCATCGACGTCTTCAACCATGGCCGCCATCGCCGGGATTTCACCTACATCGACGACATCGTGGAGGGCGTGATCCGGACCCTCGACCATGTTGCTGAACCCAACGGCGAGTGGAGCGGCGAGAACCCGGATCCAGGCACCAGCAAGGCGCCATACCGGTTGTATAACATCGGGAGTAACAACCCGGTTGAGCTCTCCCGGTTTATCGAGATTATCGAGGAGCGGGTTGGCAAGAAAGCCGAGAAAAACCTGCTGCCACTGCAGCCCGGGGACGTTCCCGCCACCTACGCCAATGTCGATGATCTGATCGAAGACGTCGGCTATAAACCGGCCACACCCGTAGAGGAGGGCATTGCCAGGTTTGTAGACTGGTATCGGGACTTCTACAAAGTATGAAACAAGGGCCAGCAACTGCTGGCCCTTGTCGTTTCTGATATTCGAAAACGGAGCGTTCGAGGTGATAGCCGTTGTCAAAAGATGGTCCTTGCTAGTCGGGCTTATTGCTGTCGCTGGCTGTACCGGTCTTCCCGAGGACATTGAGCCGGTCACCGGTTTCGAGAGTGACCGCTACCTGGGTACCTGGTACGAAATTGCCCGCCTCGACCATTCCTTTGAACGCGGGCTCACCAATGTTCGCGCTGAATACAGTCGCAACGAAGATGGCAGCATAAAAGTCATTAACCGTGGCTATAACGCGGAGGAAGGGAAATGGGAAGAAGCCGATGGCCGTGCGGTGTTTGTCGAGGATGAAAACACGGGGCACCTGAAGGTATCCTTTTTCGGGCCCTTTTATGCATCTTACGTTGTGTTTGAGCTTGATAAAGAAGCGTATTCCCATGCCTACGTGACCGGGTACGACAGGGACTATCTCTGGTTCCTCTCCCGTAAGCCGGAAGTCAGCGAAAAGGCGATAGAGGCATTCAAGGATCGGGCCAGGGCAGAAGGGTTTGATTTGGAGGAACTGATAGTAGTCGAACAGGAAAAGCACCGTTCGCAGCGGTGAGACTGTCTGAGAGGTCATTTCGGGCACAAAAAAAGCCAGTTCTTACGAGGCACGTAAGCAACTGACTTTTTTGCAGAATTGGTAGGACCACCCAGATTCGAACTGGGGACCTCTACCATGTCAAGGTAGCGCTCTAACCAACTGAGCTATGGTCCTGTGTCCTGCAACGGGGACGAAATATACTGATTCAGCCGATGCCGGTCAACCTCTTTTATGCGGTTTTCCGATTCCGTAGTTTCTCTTTGATCAGTTTGCTCAAAACTGCCCAGCGGTTGACGATCAATGCAGCGAAGATCAGGCCACAGCCGGCCAGTTGAATGCTGGTCATGGTCTCGCCAAACCAACCTGCCGCGAAAAGAGCAACCCACACTGGTTCCAGCACCAGAATCACGACGCCATGGCTGTTTGCCGACAGGCTCTGGGCTAGTGTCTGAAGCAGGAAGCGGCCGGCCGTTCCAATCACGGCACTGGCCACCACCCACCATACCAGCATTGGTGAGAGGTTATTCAGGGTAGGCCGCCAGGGTTCCATAATCATGGATTCGATCAGCGTCAGCATACCTACGGTGAGCAGGGCAATGGCTGTCAGGGGCAGGGCTGGCACTCGATGTTTCTCTAAAGTCTTGCCCTGCCGGTTGATAACCGTTCTCTGATTGGCCGCCCGGGTATTGAGATTGAAATACAGGGCGAAGATCGTCGCGGCTATGACAAAGAAGATCTGGCCCGCTTCGGGGCGAAATCCGTTTTCGAGGGATAGAAATGCAAGCCCGGCAACGGCAATAGGAATGGCCAGCCAGGTACTCGGAGGCTGGGCCTCCTTGAACACCAAACGGGCGATGATGGGAACAATGACAACCCCCAGACTGGTCAGAAAAGCTCCTTCGCCCAGACTGGTAATATGAACCAGTCCCATCACCCAGCAGGTCATGGCCGTGCCAAACACAAGGCCGACCCCCACGCTTCTTCGGAGTTGATCCAGGCTCAGCTTCATTAGCGCGCGCCGGGCGAAAAAAGCCAGGACCGTGCCAGCAATCAGAAATCTGGCGGCCATGAACATCAACGGGGGCATGAGCAGCACGGCTTCTTTGGAGAACATCCAGCTAATGGCAGCGAACAGGGTGACAATAACCAGAAGAAGATCGGATTTGTGGGTGTCAGACATCGGTTATGGCTTGCCGGCAATGAGTGAATCAATCGGGGAAAGCGAACCAATGTATAGTTTGCGAACTAAAAAGGAAAGATGGGTAGAATTACCGAGGCGGGATAAGGCTCTTCCCTGAGCCTTTGGTTTGATCTGTCCAGGAGCAGTCAGTTGTTCAGGGTGGTGTAAACCAGATTGGACATATCCGTCTGGTCCGAACCCGGCACTTCGATGTATCGGTCACCGGAACCCCACCACTGCCACCATGCACGCTTGTTATAGGTGCGGCTGGCGAAATCAACCTGCAGGCCGCCAAGGGTGGTGTTGTTGACCACCGGCACGGAGATGTTGCCTGTCTCGGAACCGAGCACACCGCTGTGGGTGACACCCTCGTTCATCAGTACCGGGTAGTGATTGAAGTACAGAGCACTTGGGCCATTCTGGTTGGTTACCTTCCCCGCGAGGCTGATACTTGAGGAGCAGGAATCAATTCCGGATGCGGAGGTTGCACCGCAGGCAGAATGGGTGGGGACCACGCCATCGTCGGTACCAGCAATGAACGGCTTGGTGATTCCGCCGTAGGACGATCCACCGGCCACAAAGCGCAACCTGGGGATCGAATTCGGGCTCACCGCCAGGTTGCGCGCTGCATTGGTCTGAAGGTCGTTTACCACGCCCAGTTTTCCTGGTTCCGGCTCAATGCCTGTGAACGCTTCGACCGCCGCCCTGAGGGGCCAATTGTACCAGCTGTCGTTGTAGGCAAGGCTCAAGGCCAGGTTGGCCAGTTCTGTGCCCCCGCCTGCGCCGGAGTAGTCGAGGGACGCCAGGATTTTCAGCGGTTGAAGGCCCTCAGACTGAAGCCAGCGAGCCTGGTTTTCCAGCAGATAGCGCGTAACCAGATCACCGGTGGAGTGGGAAACGACAATGCAGTAGTCATTGCACAGCCCTTGCTGACTGATCTGCCGCATCTGTTCATAGGCCTGCTGGGCAATGCCACCCTCAACGCGCCCGTCACTGCCCCAGTCGATGCGGGCCTCCGCACGGGAGAGCCAGAAGGTGCGCCAGTAGTCCTCACCGGCGCTCTTCACTTCCTGAAGGTTGGCGGGAGGGTTGGCCAGGTCTTCCTGTTGGAAGCCGTGCACCAGGATCACATTGTGCCCGGCCAGTTGGGCCTGGGCGGTTCCGGCAAAGAGGCTGCCGGTGATGGCGACCGCCAGGGCGGCCTTACAGGCACTTCCGATCTTTGTTGTTTTCATAGTTGCTCCGTCTTTGCTGAGTTATTGTTGTCACAAGACGTTTCTCCGCCACTCTGTGGCGGTACAGCCCGGCGTCAGCCGGCGCAAAGCTCACGCTCTGCCATCAGAACTTGTCGGCAAGCTGCCTGAGCAGCGCCGCCCGTTGTTCCGATTCGGGGTCCACCGCCGGGGTGTCGGTCAGGCTCTCGAGGTCCGGCGGTGTGAATGAGTAGCCCTCGTCGGGGCCGAAAGCGTAGTTGGTTCTGTCACCTGGCCTGGCTGGGAGCTGGCGAATCTGCAGGTTCTTCAGCTGAAGTTGACCGTCCACGGTCTGGTTCGCCAACACCGTGCCGTGGGCCCTGAGGTTGATGGTTTCCGAAGTGCTGTCCAGCCGTTTCTCCACCTGCAGCTGGGCAACCGGACGTTGGCCGACGTAAAGCTGGGCCGAGAGCGCATAAAAGCCGGGATCTTCCGGAGAGAACCGAACGGGGATAATCAGGTTGTTGCCGCTGACCCAGGCATTGCCCAACCCCTCAAAGTCCCCCAGGTAGGGCTCTACGGTCAGCGTTGAGGCGTGGCGAACTGGTTTGCCGTCGAGCCGGGCTTCGACGATCAGGCGGTATTCCCCCGGTGACTCATTGGCGGCCAGAACGCCCTCGAAGTAACCCGGCGAACCGGCTTGCTCCAGTGTGGTGCTTGCGACGGCATCACGGCTTTCGGGTCTCTCCAGGGTTGCGGAAAGAGAGCGGTCAACTACCTGAGGGCTTTGAATGGCCGCAGCAACAAGAATCTGTTCGCCTTCTGTAAACCGGTATTTTTCAAGCGTGACTGTGAATTGCCCGTTACCCTCCAGAGGCAGGCTGACAGGCTCGTAGTGATTGCCACGGTAGGCGCGGGCCTGTTCCGGGCTTAGAGGCACCGACCAGGCTGGATATCGTGTGGCTTCAGCGTACTGATCGGCAACACTGGCCAGCATAAAGCCAAGGGCGTTGTCCGATGGTGGCTCGGGTTGCTGCACGGGATCGGGCGACGGCTGGACTGTCTCAATTGGGCTCTGAGAAGAAGCGGACCCGATGTCGCTGGCCGGCTTCGTGAACCAACTGAATCGGGTGTGGTTGTCGGCGGAAAGCAGATACCCCGTGCCAACCACAACGGCAGTTATGATTGTGAAAAGAATAATAGCCTTACCGGGCATGCGGCAGGTCCCTTGATTATTGTTGTAGTTCTAAACATAACGGGCTTTGCGCCGCAGCCCAAAAATCCGGCCCGATCCTGTAACAGAATGTGTCCGCGTTGTGCAGCGGGTCACATTATCGCCACTGACAAATCAGAACATGCCGGACTCACGTATCGCCTCGAAACCGAAATGCAATTTGACCTCATCGCCGACCATTTCACCATCCAGACCATAGGTCATACCCCATTCACTGCGTTTCAGTGTGGTGGAAGCGCTGATCCCCAGCGTGTATTCCTCGTGGCCAAAGGGGTAAACGTCGGATTTGTTCAGGGTTACATCCAATACCACGGGCCGTGTCTGGCCAAGTAGCTCCAGATCTCCCGTTACTTTGCCAGTGTTTTCGCCGGTTGTTTCAAAGTCGGTAACAGTGAAAGTGATCTCGGGGTATTCGTCAGAGTCGAGAAAGTCCTCGTTGCGAACGTGTTCATCACGCTTCTTGTGATTGGTGAACACACTGTCGCTCTGGAATACCAGTTGGCCCGACTTCAGCTCCATGGTTTCCTCGTCGTAAACGAACTGGCCCTCCACTTCTCGGAACATGCCCATGACCGGGGCGTAACCAATGTGCATGATCTCGAAGAACATAGAGAAGTGTTCGTCGTCGACGATAAAATCTTGCGGCTCGGCCGAGGCTGCAGGGCTCAATGCGAGGACCGCAGGCAAGGCAAGGGCAGAACGGGTAATGGTTTTCCGGTTATTGAACATCATGGTGATGTCTCCTTTGATAAAGCCAGTGAATATCCACGAAAAACGACCACACCAGCAGAGCAAGGGCGGTTGCCAGGGTGGTGCTGGCAAACAGCGAATTGATTGGCGGAAGTACCGCCACGAGCAGGGTAACGATCTGCCAAACGCAAACCGTCTTCCGTCGGAAACTGTCTGGCAGTGGCGCATTCAGCCAATCCGCAAAGTGGCCAGCGGCAACGAAAGCGTAGCGAATCAGGCCGAGGGCAAGCACCCAGATGCCTGCCTTTCCCAACGCCAGCACGGCAATACTGAGCCCGAGGATGAACAGGGCATCCAGCTCCATATCGAATCTGGCGCCAAAGTCGCTCTCGGAGCCGGTTGCCCTGGCAACTTTTCCGTCCACGCCATCCAGAATGAGTGCCAACAGTGCCATCCAGCCATACAACCAGAGGTTGTCAGTCAGATGTTCGGCAAAGGGAGCCAAGGCGAAGAGGACAATCACGAGGCAACCCCTCAACAGGGTTGCCCGGTTCGCCCAGCCGAAGTCGCGGTTTTCGGGCCAGGCCCGGGAAACCAGGCCGCAGACGCAAAGGTAGAGTGCGACTGTCAGCAGATAGAAAAGAACGGGAGGCCCGGCCAGCCAGCCTGTAGCCAGACATAAGAGGGTTACAAGGACAAAACCCCAGGCGAGGTCCAGCGGGAGGGCGACCCAATGTGAAGCTGAACGGCCGTTAGAATCCATCACTGAACTCCAGCGTATAGGTTTGCAGGCATCAAACACCCCGGGCGCACTGTACACTGACTATAGTTGATATGTATGAGTGTGCTTACGAGCATTGACCGCGTTCAGACCTGATGGTTCAGGCAGGAAAGGCCGTTTCCAATGCCGCTCAAAACAACGCCAGGAAAGGAGCTCCCTTTGCAACGTGATCCAGAGAATTCCAATACAGAGACCGTCGCCCGGGCCTGGTGGGTAACCGGCGCTGGAAAGGGCGAAATTCTGGAAACGCCTCTGGAGCCGGCGGGTGATGGGGAGGCAGGAGAGATTGTCACGGTCCAGGCCCTCTATTCGGGGATAAGTCGGGGCACCGAATCACTGGTCTTTCACGGTCGTGTTCCCAGAAGCGAATACACCGCGATGCGGGCACCCTTCCAGGCCGGTGAATTCCCCTGGCCGGTGAAGTACGGCTATGCCAACGTAGGAAAGGTGATTGAAGGGCCCGTGGAACTGGTCGGTCAAACGGTGTTTTGCCTGTACCCGCACCAGGATTATTATCGGGTGCCGGCGTCGGCCGTCACACCCTTACCGAAAGACCTGCCCGCCGAGCGAGCGATTCTTGCTGCCAATATGGAAACCGCCGTCAACGGTCTCTGGGATGGATCGCCAGCGGTCGGCGATCGAATCGCGGTGGTTGGTCTTGGAGTGGTTGGTCTGCTTGTCGCCTGGCTGGCCAGTCGCATTCCGGGCACCCGGGTTACCGCTATCGACACAAACCCGGAGAGACAGACCGTTGCCGAACAACTGGGGCTGACCTTCAGTGCCGAACCTACCGCCGACGATCACGACCTTGTGATACATGCCAGCGGCCACCCATCGGGCCTGGAAACGGCTCTGGGGCTGGCGGGGCAGGAGGCGACACTGATTGAAATGAGCTGGTACGGGGATCAGTTGGTCTCCGCACCATTGGGTGCTGCATTTCATCCGCGTCGTCTGACCCTGAAATCCAGTCAGGTCGGGCAGATTGCGCCCTCCCGGGTTCCCAGGTGGGACTATCGCAAGCGCCTGGCGCTGGCGTTGGAACTACTCAGTGATGATGCCCTGAATGCGCTGATTACCGGTGAGTGCCGGTTCGAGGACCTGCCAAAGTCCATGGCACGGATTCTGATCGATGGCCGGGAAACACTCTGCCATCGCGTTGTTTACTGATATTTCAAAATGACCTGCTAAGGAGAGATTATGTTCGGCTTGACGGTCCGGGACCATATGATGATTGCCCACAGTTTCGAAGGAGAGATCTTTGGCCCCGCGCAGAAAGTGCATGGTGCCACTTATGTGGTGGATGTGACCTTCGAGCGTCACCAGCTGGACAAGGACGACCTGATCGTGGATATCGGCCTGGCCTCAGAGCTTCTCAAGAACGTTCTCTCAGAGTTCAATATGCAGAACCTCGACGAGCTACCGGAACTGCGAGGCCGGAACACCACTACGGAGTTTATGGCGAAGCTGGTGTTCGACCGGATGGCGGCGGCCATTCATGGGGGGCGATTGGGGGAGGCGGGAAAGGGTATTGTCAGCCTGAAAGTCACCCTCTCTGAATCTCACATTGCCTGGGCCAGCTACCATGCCGGAATCTGACGTACCGGGAGTGGTGGAGTTTCTCGTTCCGGGCGACCCGGAACAGAACACCGGCGGTTACCGGTATGTTCGTAAGCTGGTAGAAGCACTTTGCAAAGACGGTTACACAGCCCGGGTGAGCGGTTTGGCCGGGCAGTTTCCGCGTCCGGACAGGATCGCCCGCGAAGCGATGGATCAGAAACTCGCAAGTTTGCCCGCTGGAACGTCTGTGATCCTTGATGGCCTTGCCATGGGCGGGCTGCCGGAGATCGTGGAAAAGCATACCCGACGTTTAACTCTGTTTGGGCTGGTCCATCATCCGCTTGCTGACGAGACCGGCCTCAGCGAGGGAGACAGGCAATGGTTTCTGGAATCCGAGAAGCGGGCCCTCGGCTTCGTGGAAGGCGTTATTACCACCAGTCAACACACGGCCGCCCGCCTTGCGGATTACGACGTTCTGCCGGAGGCCATTCGGGTTGCTAAGCCGGGTGTGGTCAGGGCTGAAACAACGCGAGTCCGGAGCAGGCCCGCTGAAAGCAGTGGCCCTCACATTCTATGCGTTGCCCATCTGTCCCCGAGAAAGGCCCAGCATCAGTTGGTGGAAGCGCTGAGAGAACTGAAGGCTCTCCCGTGGTGCTGCACACTGGCCGGGTCTGACAGCCGTGATCCGGGTTACAGCCAACAGGTGCGTCGGGCGGTTGCCGCGGCCGGTCTTGAAGACAGGATTGCCCTGGTCGGTGAAGTGGACGACTCAGGGCTTGCCGATCTCTACACGCAGGCCGACTTTTTTGTCATGCCTTCGCTCTATGAGGGCTACGGCATGGTGATCGACGAGGCGTTGGCGGAAGCGCTGCCGATTATTTCCTCCGATGGCGGCGCCCTGGCTCAAACCTCCGCCAGACCGGGCGTGGTGCAGTATTGTGCCGGGGATATCAGGGCTCTCGAGGCCCGACTCAGGAACTGGCTGGAGGATCCGTACCAGCTCGAACATGCACGAAAACTGGCTGCGAGGGAATCCAGGCGGGTTCGATCATGGGCCGATACCGCCCGGGATTTTAGCGAGGCATTAGCATACTTCAGAGGATTTCCAGCAAACCTGCACCAGCATTCAGAATTCGAGAGCGAATGGCTGGCGGCCCGGGAACCGGCAGATCATCGGGCTCGCTCGATAGAACTGACCGCGGAACTGAACCGGTGGTTGCTCGACCGTTACGATAGCCTGCCGCCTGAAATTCATTGCCCCATGCAGATTGTCGACATTGGCACCGGCCGTGGTTCCAACGCCCTGTTTCTGGTACCTGCACTACAGGTACCGCAAGCCTGGCTTGCCCTGGATCAGGACGCGGCGTTGCTGCGCGAGGCCCGGCAGCGGGTAAATGTGCTGGATGTACCCTTTGAAACGCGCGCGGTGCAATTGTCACCGGAGAATATGGAGCAGCACCTGCCCCCCGAGGTGTCCCTGATCACGGCGTCAGCACTGATTGATCTTGTTTCCGAGACTTGGTTGAAAGCCCTCAGTCAGGCGGCGTCGCGCAGGAATTCAGCAATACTTATCGCGCTGAGCTACGCAGGGCATTTTGAACTGTCCCCCGGTCATCCTGATGATGAGCTGATCCGAACGCTGGTGAACCAGCATCAGCACGGGGACAAAGGCACCGGTGCGGCGCTTGGGCCCGAGGCCCCCATTGTGCTGAAACACCTGCTTGACGCAGACGGTTACCAGGTGAAATTGGCGGAATCGCCCTGGACCCTGGGCAGCGAGGATCAGGCGTTGGCCCGGATGCTGATGGAGGGATGGACCGAGGCGGCGATCGAGCAATCTCCGGGAGACAGGGACCGCCTGAACCTCTGGCTGGAAACGCGGAACCATCAGTTGTCTGAGGGCTGCCTGAACGTCATCGTACGGCATCTCGACCTTTTGGCTCTGCCAACCGGGCAGCTGGCTTGACGGAGGTGCGTCAAAAGCGGGTTCGGTTGGTGGCCCGGTGGTTGATCACGGTTTTGGTCATTGGATTCGTGATTCGCTCTGTCGATACCAGCGCGCTCTGGCAGGAGCTTGTCCGCTTTTCTTCTTTTGTTCTGATACCCGCACTGGTACTCACCGGAGTGCAGGTGCTGCTCTCTGCCTGGCGTTGGCGCTTCACCTCAAAGAGGCTTGGATTGTCCCTGGACTATGGCGTTGCCGTGCGAGAGTACTACCTGGCGACATTCCTGAACCAGGTTCTGCCCGGTGGCGTGCTTGGTGATGTTAACCGGGCATGGCGCCACGGTGAGGGTGCCGGTAAACGTCTCGCGGCTGTCCACGGGGTCGCCATCGAGCGGCTCTCGGGCCAGTTGGTGCTGGCGCTGGTTGTCGCAGTTTCCATCGCGTGGCTGTTTGGTTCGGGGCAGCTTACTGCCGGCTTTTGGAATGGCTGGGCGTGGCTTGGAGTTGGCATTCTCTTTGTTGCCATAGCCCCATGGCTAGCACGGAAAGCGGGCCTTGCCGATTACCTGCAGCGCCTTCGGCGTGATCTGTATCTGTCGTTGTTGGATTGCTCAGTATTGCCGGTTCAGATCGGTTCTTCGCTGGTGGTCTTGTCGAGCTATCTGGGGGTGTTTCTCTGCCTGGCCTGGGGTGCGGGTTACGTTGATACCTGGGCGGAGGCAGGGTTGATTGTCGGCCTGGGCAGTATTCTGCTTCTGAGCATGGTCATACCTCTGACGGTTGCCGGCTGGGGAATCAGGGAGGGCGCCGCAGCGTTGATCTGGCCCATGGCCGGATTGCCAGCGGAGCAGGGGGTGGCGCTGAGTGTGGGGTACGGGGCGCTGGTGCTGGTTTCGAGCTTGCCCGGGGTGGTGTTTTTGTTCACCAGTCGCTAAACCGGCCTATGCCTCTCGGGAGAAATCCAGGTCGAAGAGCATATCGCTGCCAAGGTTGACCAGCTGCGCTCTTGGCCGCAGCGCATCGTCCAGGAAATCGATTTCCGGGAGCGAGAAGGCGGGCCTCCCACTGCCGATGATCATGGGCGCGACCATCACGTGAAGCCGGTCCAACAAGCCGGCGTTGAGGAACGAGGAGACAGTGACGCCGCCGCCTTCCACGAACACCTTTTTGAGCCCGAAATCCGCCAGAACTTGAAGAATTAGCTTCGGATCCACGGGGGCTTGGGCGTCCGCATCTCCAAGACAGGGGATTTCGCTAACACCGGATTCAATAGACGGATTCCTGTCTTTGTCATAGCTCCCGGCCACCAATCGCAGGGTAGGGGCCGCACCATCGGTAAACAGGTGATGGCTGTCCGGCACGCGGTGATGACGATCAATAACCACGCGTACCGGGTTGCGACCGTTGGTGCGCCGTACGGTCAAACGGGGGTTGTCGGTGGCGGCAGTGCCGGCACCAACGATCACGGCATCGGATACCGCACGGATCCGGTGCAGGTGCGTAATCCCATCGTCGCCGTTTATGAATCGCGAGCGGCCCGTCACCGTCGCAATTCGCCCATCAAGGCTCTGGCCGAGCTGGCCGATAACTTTGGGGCGACCATCCGCTGGCGCTGGCCGACACAGGGGAAGAAACACCGAAAGCAGATCCTTCGCTTCACCCGTGGCCGGTTGCATCAGGTGCCAAGCGCCGTGGCCATTGAGCTTTACTGCTTCTTTGTTGGTTCCCGGCAACGGCAGTGTCACATTGCTGCGGTTTACTGCGCTAAGCACCAACTCCCATGCCGAGTCGATATCCAGTGTTCTTGCCGCCATAAATAGCCTGTTGGTTGTTGCCCAGGAGCTGCGAAGACTCCTTTAGTATAGGCAGATTGTGTGCAAAGCTATATGTACGTTACATTTCCGGATTGATTCACTTCGCAGGGCATTATCGGGACAGGTTTCCCGGTTTGGATGACGAGGTAAGTGGCCATGCAACATGCGCAACCCATGCAGCATTGGGAGCCAGAGAAGCCCGAGGACCACGGGCAACTTGAACTTCCCGGTATTGCCCTGGACAAGAGTGATGAGCTTTTGGCATCGGTGGCCGAGCTGGAAGAAGTACTTGAGAAGGTACAACTGACCGGAGAAGAGGTGGAGCTGCTTCGCCGGTTCCGCAGGACAAGCGCGGAAAACCGGCGAATGATTCTTCAGATCCTGGGCAACTGATACCGCCCCGGATTCCTTACTTGCCTTTCTTGTAGATGTTCTCGTAAACGTAGTTGGTGGCTTCCACAAAGCCATCAATACTGCCGCAATCAAACCGGCGTCCCTTGAACTGGTAAGCCAGTACGCAGCCGTTTTTCGCCTGTTCGAGTAGGGCGTCGGTAATCTGGACTTCACCGTTCTTCCCGGCGGGAGTCCGCTCGATAATGTCGAAGATGTCCGGCGTGAGAATATAGCGGCCGATGATGGCGAGGTTACTGGGCGCATCTTCCGGGGCCGGCTTTTCCACCATATCGGTAATCCGGTAAAGCCCGTCCTTCATGGATTCACCGGCAATCACACCGTATTTGTGGGTTTCGTCGGCCGGAACCTCTTCGATCGCAACAATGGAGCAACGGAACTGGTTATACAGTTTCACCATTTGCGCCAGTACGCCGTCTTCACCTTCCGGGCCAATGCAGAAGTCATCGGCCAGCACAACCGCGAAGGGACTATCGCCTACGAGGTTGCGACCGGTGAGAATAGCGTGGCCGAGACCTTTCATTTCATTTTGCCGGGTAAAAGCGAAGCTGTTGTGGTCGATCAGATCACGGATGGAGGTCAGCAGGTCTTCCTTGCCGGAGCCCGCAATCTGGTGCTCAAGCTCGTAGCTGATGTCGAAATGGTCCTCGATAGCCCGCTTACCCCGGCCGGTAACAAAACCAAATTCATGGATACCGGCTTCCGCGGCTTCTTCAACGCCATACTGAACCAGGGGTTTGTTCACCACCGGCAGGATTTCCTTCGGCATCGCCTTGGTGGCCGGGAGAAAGCGAGTGCCGTAGCCGGCAACGGGAAACAGGCATTTTCTGATCATATGATTCGTCCTTTAATGGTCGTTTTCACGCCCTCGAGTCTGCTCAACGCCTCTGCGCAAGCCTATGAACGGTTGTACTTTCACAAAGTGTGCCGAGTTTACCCAAGTTAATACCACAAATGCAGGGGGCTACATGGATTTGTTGCCTACTATGAGCCAAGGCGTGCTTTTGCCGTAACTTATATCAAGGCTTCGTAGTCTTGAAACTGGAGATCTCGTCTAATGTTTAGCTGTAGCGTGGTTCAGATAATGCACCAGAGTGGTGCGAAGGTGGTCAGGCATAGGCAAGAGAAACGATGATAGAGCGAAGAACACTGCTAAAGGTGTTGCTCTCTGCGTTCGGTGTGGGTGCTCTGCCTTTATCAGCTTTCGGTTCCGGAATCTCCCGTGCGGCAGGCGGCTCTATGCCGGGGTTCAGCTATGCCTGGCTAAAGGGCCGAGCTCGGGCGCTGGCGGGCGAGGCTCATGTTTCCATCGAAGGCCAGTTGCCTCGAACCCTTAAAAACATTTCCTGGGACGATTACCAGGCCATCGCTTTCCGAGCCGACCAGGCCCTTTGGCGTGGCGATAATACTGCTTTCCAGATTCAGCTGTTTCATCTTGGGCTGTACTTTCAGCAGCCGGTCAGAATTCATGAAGTCGTCGAGGGAGAGGCCAATGAACTGGCCTATCGACAGGAGCTTTTTCGATACAGGGGAGAACAGCCTCTGGGCGATCTGCCCGAGGATCTTGGTTACGCGGGCTTTCGGGTTCACTACCACAACAACTTTGCCCTGGATCTGGCTGCCTTCCTGGGCGCCAGCTATTTCCGGGCAGTGGGCTCGGAGATGCAGTATGGTCTTTCTGCCCGGGGATTGGCGATAGATACCGGCATGAACCGGAAGGAGGAATTCCCTCGTTTCTCGGAGTTCTGGCTGGAGAAACCGGCACCGGATAGCCAGCTGCTGCGGGTCTGGGCCTTGTTGGATTCACCGAGCACCACCGGTGCCTACGCGTTTGTGCTGGACCCCGGACGGAACATGGTTATGGATGTCGATGTGGCGCTGTACCCGAGAACCGAAATCACCCGGGCCGGCATCGCCCCGCTGACCAGCATGTACCAGGTGGGGGAAAATGACGATCGCATGGGCTACGACTGGCGCCCGGAAATACACGATTCCGACGGCCTGGCCATGCGCAACGGCAACGGTGAATGGTTGTGGCGACCACTGGTGAACCCCGCCAACCTCCGGTTCAACAGTTTCGAGGATAACAATCCCGCAGGCTTTGGCTTGATGCAACGGGACAGGAATTTTGACCACTACCAGGATGACGGTGTGTTCTACGATCGGCGTCCCAGCCTCTGGGTGGAGCCTCGAGGAGATTGGGGACGTGGCAGTGTTGACCTAGTGGAAATTCCCACCGTGGATGAAACCTTCGATAACATCGTTGCTTTCTGGCACCCCGAAGAGCCTCTGTTGCCAGGCAGGGAGTACCTCTACAGTTACCGCTTGCACTGGGGGGAGCAGGCGCCGGTGCGGCCCTATGAGTTGGCCACGGTGCAGGCATCCCGGACCGGGCTGGGCGGTGTCGTGGGCCAGGAGCGCACCTATTTTTCAAGGCGTTTTGCGGTTGATTTTGCTGGCGGTGCCCTTGAGATGCTCAGCAAGGGCGCGGATGTGGAGCCGGTTATCAGTGTGAGCCGCGGAGAGGTTGAAATCACGTCCGCCAGACCATTGTCTGCAATCGACGGTTACCGGGCCATGTTTGACCTGGTGCCGGATGACTCGGTTGAACCCGTCAATATTCGCCTGTACCTCAGGCTGGGCACCGAGGCGCTTACCGAAACCTGGCTTTATCAGTACACCCCGCCACCGGTTGCTGAGCGAAAGCTCTATTGATTGACTGGATCTATTGTAAACAATCAGAAGCTCAATTTAGCCAATATTGTTGACAATATGGCCGCTCAGGCGTAGCTTTTCTCAAAATCAATCAGGTTTTGTTGACAAACTATGTCTGAGTTACTGTCTCCTACCTACACCCGCGCCGATGAGGCCTTCGATTGTCTGCAAACGGCAATCGTGAAAGGCGAGCTGGCCCCGGGCGAAAAGATCGGTGAACTGGAGCTTTGTTCCCGGTTCGATCTCACCCGCGGCCCGCTCCGGGAAGCCCTGGGCCGCCTTGAGTCCCGCGGCCTTCTGGTGCGCCGCCCCCATGCCGGCGTCAAGGTGGTTTCCGTCAGCGCCTCCGAGCTGATGGAGCTCTACCGCATACGTGAAGTCATGGAAGGACTGGCCGCCCGCCAGGCAGCCGAGCGCATGACCGATCAGGAAATCGCCGACCTCCAGGCGACACTCGACACCCACGAACGCATGATCGACGAAGCCCAGGGCCAGGCCTATTACCAGGCCGAAGGCGACTACGACTTCCACCACCGGATCGCCACCGGGAGCCGCAACACCAAACTGGCCCAGATGCTGTTGGGTGATCTTTACTACATGGTGCGCATGTACCGTTACCGGCTAAGCACCTCCACCGGGCGTCCGAAACGGGCACTCGGCGAACACCGGCGAATCGTGGAAGCCATCGCCCAGCGCGACGGCGAGCTGGCGGAGTTCCTGATGAAGCGACATATCAATGCCGCCAGACAAAACATCGAAAAGAAAATCCAGGAAGGCGAAATCACTATCTAACGTAGGTCGGATTAGCCGCAGGCGTAATCCGACAACAAGAATCCAAAAGAGAAGAGGCCAACACCATGACCAACAAACTCAGCCCCGGCGCCCGCTTCCGCAAGGCGCTCAAAGACAACCAGCCCCTGCAGATTGTCGGCACCATCAACGCCTATGCCGCCATGATGGCCGACAAAGTGGGCCACCAAGCCATTTACCTGTCTGGCGGCGGTGTCGCCAACGCCTCCTACGGCCTGCCGGATCTGGGCATGACCACCATGAACGATGTGGTCGAGGATGTTCGCCGTATTACCGCAGCTACCGACGTACCGCTGCTGGTCGACATTGATACCGGCTGGGGTGGCGCCTTTAACATCGCCCGTACCATTCGAGAGATGGAACGTGCCGGTGCAGCCGCTGTCCATATTGAGGACCAGGTTGCCCAGAAGCGCTGTGGCCACCGTCCGAACAAGGAAATCGTATCCCAGGAAGAAATGGTCGACCGCATCAAGGCCGCTGTGGATGCCCGTGAAGACAAAGACTTCTTCATCATGGCCCGTACGGACGCCTTCCAGAAAGAGGGCCTCGAAGCTGCCATTGAGCGTGCCAAGGCCTGCATCGAAGCTGGCGCTGACGGCATCTTTGCCGAAGCAGTCACCGAGCTTGAGCACTATAAAGCCTTCTCTGAAGCCCTGGACGTGCCCATCCTGGCCAACATTACCGAATTCGGTGCCACGCCTTTATACAACCGGCAGGAACTGGCCGAGGCCGGCGCAGATATGGTTCTGTATCCGCTCAGCGCTTTCCGCGCCATGAACAAGGCCGCCCTGACTGTTTACCAGAACATCCTGGAGAAGGGTGACCAGAAAGACGTGGTTGACCTGATGCAGACCCGGATGGAGCTGTACGATTTCCTGAACTACCACGATTTCGAGCAGAAGCTGGACCAACTGTTCCAGCAGAGCAAAGGCTAACAACGGAACCTGGGGTCAGAAGAACGCTTTCTTCTGACCCCGCCTTCACAAGACTGAGAATGAGCTGAAACTGGGGCAGAAGAAAGTGTTCTTCTGACCCAGCCTTCAGGCTCCAATAAGATGGGAGACAACAATGGCTGAAGCAAAACAACTGAGCGGCGCGGGCCTCCGAGGCCAGGTAGCTGGCGAAACTGCCCTTTGTACGGTAGGCAAAAGCGGCGCCGGCCTGACATACCGCGGCTACGACATTGCCGATCTGGCTGAAAAAGCCCAGTTTGAGGAAATCGCCTACCTGCTGCTGCGCGGCAAACTGCCCAACCGCCAGGAACTGGACGCCTACACCAAAAAACTTCAAAGCCTGCGCGGCCTGCCGGCTGCCCTGAAAACCGTGCTTGAGCAGATCCCCAAAGACGCCCATCCGATGGATGTAATGCGTACCGGCTGCTCCATGCTGGGCAACCTGGAAACCGAAGAAGATTTCAGCGAGCAGGACGACAAGATCGACCGCATGCTGGCGGTGTTCCCGTCCATCATTACGTACTGGTACCGCTTCGCCCACGAAGGCGTTCGTATCGAAACTGAAAGTGATGTGGACTCCATCGGCGGCCATTTCCTCGAGCTGCTGCACGGCAAGAAGCCCAGCGAACTGCACGAGCGCGTCATGAACGTGTCGCTGATCCTGTACGCAGAGCACGAATTCAACGCTTCCACCTTCACCGCCCGCGTGTGTGCCTCCACGCTGTCTGATATCCACAGCTGTGTGACCGGTGCTATCGGTTCGCTGCGCGGGCCTCTGCACGGCGGCGCCAACGAGGCGGCCATGGCCCTGATCCAGAAGTTCAAGACGCCGGAAGAGGCCGAAGAAGGCCTGATGGGCATGCTGGAGCGCAAAGAGAAGATCATGGGTTTCGGCCACGCGATCTACAAAGAGTCCGACCCGCGCAACGCCATTATCAAGCAGTGGTCCAAGAAGCTGGCGGACGAAGTGGGCGATACCGTGCTGTATCCGGTCTCTGAGCGTTGTGAAGAAGTCATGTGGCGCGAGAAGAAGCTGTTCTGTAACGCCGACTTCTTCCACGCATCCGCTTATCACTTCATGGGCATTCCGACCGAACTGTTCACCCCGATCTTTGTGATGTCCCGGGTTTCCGGCTGGACCGCCCACGTGAAAGAGCAGCGCGCCAACAACCGCATCATCCGCCCAAGTGCCGATTACACAGGCCCGGCGGATGCCAAGTGGGTACCGATTGAGGAGCGCCCATGAACACCGAATATCGTAAACCGTTACCAGGCACCGACCTGGATTATTTCGACACCCGCCAGGCCGTGGAAGACATCCAGACCGGCGCGTACGAAAAGCTTCCGTACACCTCCAAGATCTTGGCGGAGCAACTGGTTCGCCGTTGCGATCCGGAGGTGCTCACGGACTCTCTCAAGCAGCTGATCGAGCGCAAGCGCGACCTGGACTTCCCCTGGTACCCCGCTCGCGTTGTGTGCCACGACATCCTCGGCCAGACCGCCCTGGTGGACCTGGCCGGCCTGCGTGATGCCATCGCAGAGAAGGGTGGTGATCCTGCGAAGGTCAACCCGGTAGTGCCGACCCAGTTGATCGTGGATCACTCCCTGGCCGTCGAACACGCCGGTTTCGAAAAAGACGCGTTCGAGAAGAACCGCCAGATCGAAGATCGCCGCAACGACGACCGTTTCCACTTCATCAACTGGACCAAGACCGCGTTCAAGAACGTAGACGTGATTCCTCCCGGCAATGGCATCATGCACCAGATCAACCTGGAGAAAATGTCCCCGGTGGTTCAGAACCGCGATGGTGTTGCTTTCCCGGATACCTGTGTCGGCACTGACAGCCATACGCCGATGGTTGACGCCCTGGGCGTTATTTCCGTTGGTGTAGGTGGCCTGGAAGCCGAGAGCGTTATGCTTGGCCGTGCTTCCATGATGCGCCTGCCGGATATCGTGGGCGTTGAACTGACGGGCAAGCTGCAGCCTGGCATTACCGGTACCGATATGGTGCTGGCCATCACCGAGTTCCTGCGTAAAGAACGTGTGGTTGGCGCCTACCTGGAGTTCTACGGTGAAGGCGCTGACAGCCTTACCGTTGGCGACCGTGCCACCATATCGAATATGACTCCGGAATACGGCGCCACCGCCGCGATGTTCTACATCGACGGCCAGACCATCGATTACCTGAAGCTGACCGGTCGTGAAGACGAGCAGGTCGCTCTGGTTGAGAAGTACGCCAAGGAAACCGGTCTCTGGGCCGACAGCATGAAGAACGCTGAATACGAGCGCGTGCTGAAGTTCGACCTGTCCAAAGTGACCCGTACCCTGGCTGGCCCCTCCAACCCCCATGCGCATCTGCCAACATCCGAATTGGCAGAACGCGGCATCGCCGGTGAATGGGAGCAGGAAGAGGGCAAGATGCCGGATGGCGCGTGTATCATCGCTGCTATCACCAGCTGTACCAACACCAGTAACCCCCGCAACATGGTGGCTGCAGGCCTGATCGCCCGTAACGCCAACAAGCTGGGGCTGACCCGCAAGCCATGGGTGAAGACCTCCCTGGCGCCGGGCTCCAAAACGGTCAAGATGTACCTGGAAGAAGCCAAACTGCTGCCGGAACTTGAGCAACTGGGCTTCGGTGTGGTGGCCTTCGCCTGTACCACCTGCAACGGCATGAGTGGTGCCCTGGACCCGAAAATCCAGCAGGAAATCATCGACCGAGACCTGTATTCCGTGGCGGTGCTCTCCGGTAACCGGAACTTCGACGGCCGGATTCACCCCTATGCCAAGCAGGCGTTCCTGGCCTCACCCCCGCTGGTGGTTGCCTACGCGATCGCGGGCACGATCCGTTTTGATATCGAGAAAGATGCGCTGGGCTACGACCAGGATGGCAATCCTGTCACCCTGAAGGACATCTGGCCGGACGATGCGGAAATCGATGCCATCGTGAAATCCAGCGTCAAGCCGGAGCAGTTCCGCAGCACCTACATCCCGATGTTCGACATCACCCGGGATGCCCAGGCCAACACCAACCCGCTGTATGAGTGGCGTCCGCAGAGCACTTACATCCGTCGCCCGCCGTATTGGGAAGGCGGTATGGTAGGTGAGAAGACCCTTAAGGGCATGCGCCCGCTGGCGGTGCTGCCGGACAACATCACCACCGACCATCTCTCGCCCTCCAACGCGATCCTGATGAACAGCGCAGCCGGTGAATACCTCCACAAGATGGGTGTGCCTGAGGAAGACTTTAACTCCTATGCGACACACCGTGGCGATCACCTGACCGCTCAGCGTGCCACCTTCGCCAACCCGAAACTGTTCAACGAAATGGTCCGGGACGAAAACGGCAACGTGAAGCAGGGTTCCCTGGCGCGGATCGAGCCGGAAGGCAAGGTTACCCGCATGTGGGAGGCCATCGAGACCTACATGGAGCGCAAACAGCCGCTGATCATCATCGCCGGCGCCGACTACGGGCAGGGCTCCTCCCGCGATTGGGCCGCCAAAGGCGTTGCCCTGGCGGGTGTAGAAGCGATTGTCGCCGAAGGCTTCGAGCGGATTCACCGTACCAACCTGATCGGTATGGGCGTGATGCCCCTGCAGTTCGAGGAGGGCACTACCCGTAAGACACTCGGCATCGACGGCACCGAAACCTACGACGTGGAAGGCACCCCGGCGCCCCGCGCGGAGCTTACGCTGGTTATCCATCGGAAGAACGGTAGCACTGAGCGCATTCCGGTTATCTGCCGCCTTGATACCGCTGAAGAAGTGTCCATCTACAGCGCAGGCGGTGTGTTGCAGCGGTTTGCGGAGGATTTCCTGCAATCGGAAGGTGCGGCATGACACACCAGCCACAAATCAAAATCCCCGCCACGTATATGCGTGGCGGCACCAGCAAGGGCGTCTTTTTCCGGCTGAAAGATCTGCCGGAGGCGTGCCAACCCCCGGGCGAAGCCCGGGATAAACTCCTGCTGCGAGTCATCGGCAGCCCGGACCCCTACCAGAAGCAAATCGACGGCATGGGCGGCGCTACCTCCAGCACCAGCAAAACGGTGATCCTGGCCGATCCCACGCAGCCGGATCACGACGTGGACTACCTGTTCGGCCAGGTCTCCATCGACAAGCCGTTTGTGGACTGGAGCGGTAACTGCGGCAACCTTACTGCGGCTGTCGGCGCTTTTGCCATCAACAGCGGTTTTGTTGCCAAAGAGCGGATCCCGGAAAACGGCACCTGCACCGTCCGCATTTGGCAGGCCAATATCCAGAAAACCATCGTTGCCCACGTTCCCATCACCAACGGTGAAGTGCAGGAAACCGGCGATTTCGAGCTGGACGGCGTGACCTTCCCGGCCGCCGAAGTGCAGGTGGAATTCATGGACCCCGCCGATGGCGAAGGCTCCATGTTCCCCACCGGCAACCTGGTGGACGACCTGGAAGTGCCCGGTGTGGGCACCCTGAAAGCCACCATGATCAACGCCGGAATCCCGACCATTTTCGTGAACGCTGAAGACATCGGGTACAAGGGCACCGAGCTGCAGGACGACATCAACTCCGATCCCAAAGCCCTGGCAAGGTTCGAAACCATCCGGGCCCACGGTGCGGTGAAAATGGGGTTGATCCAGAATATCGAGGAAGCGGCCAACCGCCAGCACACCCCGAAAGTCGCCTTCGTGGCGAAGCCTTCGGATTACGTATCCTCTAGCGGCAAAAACATCGGGGCAGGGGACGTAGACGTTCTGGTTCGCGCTCTGTCCATGGGCAAGCTGCACCACGCCATGATGGGCACGGCCGCAGTCGCTATTGCTACGGCCTCGGCCGTTCCTGGAACCCTTGTAAACCTCGCCGCTGGTGGTGGCGACCGTACCCATGTGACCTTTGGGCATCCCTCCGGAACCTTGCGCGTTGGCGCGGAAGCGAAGGAAGTAGATGGCCAATGGACCGCAACCAAAGCCATTATGAGCCGCAGTGCGCGGGTTTTGATGGAAGGTTGGGTGCGGGTGCCTGGCGATAGCTTCTGACCGAATCTATAGTGGGGGCAAGGAGGCCCCCTATGTCTGCAACATTTGATCTCAACGAACGTCCCGATTACGACGAAGTTCTGCAACAAATTGCGGACTACGTTCTCACCTATGAAATAACCAGTGAAGAAGCCTGGAGCACCGCCCGCTATTGCCTGATGGACACCCTGGGATGTGGCCTTCTGGCTCTCCGCTTTCCCGAATGTACCAAACACCTCGGCCCAATCGTCGAAGGTACAGTGGTCCCTCATGGTGCCCGTGTGCCCGGAACGCCATTTCGCTTGGACCCGGTGAAGGCCGCCTGGGACATCGGTTGCATCGTTCGCTGGCTTGACTACAACGACACATGGCTGGCGGCTGAATGGGGGCATCCATCGGACAACCTGGGCGCTATCCTGGCTGTTGCAGACCACCTTTCGCAGAAACGGGTTGCTGAGGGCAAAGAACTGTTAACCATGCGAACCGTTCTGGAGGCCATGATCATGGCCCATGAAATCCAGGGTGTTCTGGCCCTGGATAACTCCTTTAATCGCGTCGGGCTGGACCATGTGGTGCTCGTTAAAGTGGCCTCAACGGCGGTGGCTTGCCGGTTAATGGACGCGGACCGAGAGCAGCTGCTTTCGGCGCTGTCCCATGCCTGGGTAGACGGACAATCCCTGAGGACTTACCGCCATGCCCCCAACGCCGGCTCGCGGAAGTCCTGGGCTGCGGGTGATGCCACGTCACGGGCGGTCCGACTGGCGGATATTGCGATGCGAGGTGAAATGGGGGTTCCGGGAGTGCTGACAGCACCTCAATGGGGTTTTTACGACGTTCTGTTCAGTAAAACCAATAAAGACCAGAAGTTAAAGCCCGAAAATAAGCGCCAGTTCTCGCTCCCCCAGGATTTTGGATCCTACGCAATGGAAAATATTCTGTTCAAGATATCGTTCCCGGCAGAGTTCCATGCTCAAACCGCAGCAGAAGCGGCTGTTATCTTACATTCGGAAGTTAAAGACCGACTGAACGAAATCAATAAGATCGTGATCACCACTCATGAATCTGCGATCCGAATCATCTCCAAGGTCGGGAAGCTTGCAAACGCCGCAGATCGTGATCATTGCCTGCAATATATGGCTGCCGTGCCACTCGCCTTTGGTAGTCTCACCGCGGAGCATTATGAAGACGGCTTCCATCTAGCTAATCCGATAATCGATGAACTTCGGGACAAAATGGAAGTTGTGGAGGACGAGAGGTATACCCGCGAATATCTGGAACCTGACAAACGCTCCATCGCTAATGCCATTCAGGTGTTTTTCAATGATGGTTCGAGCACGGACAATATTGCTGTCGAATATCCGATAGGTCATCGTCGTCGCCGGAAGGAGGGTATGCCGCTTTTGGAAGAAAAGTTCCGCTCCAATCTCGAGACGAGATTTCCGGCTCGGAGGTGTAACACTATCGTCAATCTATGCAAGGAGCAGGAAACGCTGGAGAATACTCCGATCCAAGAGTTTGTGGACTTGTTTGTCATCTGAGTAGGGAAGCGTGCCAAAACGTACCGACATCCAAAGCATCCTGATCCTGGGCGCCGGCCCCATCGTCATCGGGCAGGCGTGCGAGTTTGATTACTCCGGAGCCCAGGCCTGTAAGGCGCTGCGCGAAGAGGGCTACCGGGTTATCCTGGTGAACTCCAACCCGGCCACCATCATGACCGACCCCGTCATGGCCGATGCGACTTACATCGAGCCGATCACCTGGAAGACTGTCGAGAAGATCATCGAGAAAGAGCAGCCGGATGCGCTGCTGCCGACCATGGGCGGCCAGACCGCACTGAACTGCGCCCTGGATCTGGAGCGCCACGGCATCCTGGAAAAACACGGCGTGGAAATGATCGGCGCCAACGCGGACACCATCGACAAAGCCGAAGACCGGGACCGCTTCGACAAGGCCATGAAGAAGATCGGCCTGGAATGCCCCCGCGCCACCATCGCCCACTCCATGGAAGAAGCCTGGAAAGTGGCCGACGACATCGGCTTCCCGTGCATCATCCGCCCCTCCTTCACCATGGGTGGCTCTGGTGGCGGTATCGCCTACAATCGCGACGAATTCGAAGAAATCTGTACCCGTGGCCTGGACCTGTCGCCCACCAACGAACTGCTGATCGACGAATCCCTGATCGGCTGGAAAGAGTACGAGATGGAAGTTGTCCGCGACAAGAACGACAACTGCATCATCGTCTGCGCCATCGAGAACTTCGACGCCATGGGCGTGCACACCGGGGATTCCATCACCGTGGCCCCGGCCCAGACCCTCACCGATAAGGAATACCAGATCATGCGGAACGCCTCCCTGGCGGTCCTGCGTGAGATCGGTGTGGAAACCGGCGGTTCCAACGTCCAGTTCGGCATCAACCCGGACACCGGCCGTATGGTCGTGATCGAGATGAACCCGCGGGTGTCCCGTTCCTCGGCCCTGGCCTCCAAGGCCACCGGCTTCCCGATCGCCAAGGTCGCCGCCAAGCTGGCCGTGGGCTACACCCTGGACGAACTGCGCAACGAAATCACCGGCGGCGTCACCCCGGCCTCGTTCGAGCCGTCCATCGACTACGTGGTCACCAAGATCCCGCGGTTCACCTTCGAGAAGTTCCCCCAGGCTGACGCCCGCCTGACCACCCAGATGAAATCCGTGGGTGAGGTCATGGCCATCGGCCGGACCTTCCAGGAGTCCCTGCAGAAAGCCCTGCGCGGCCTGGAAGTAGGCTCCGAAGGCTTTGATGAAAAGCTGGAAGAACTGACCTCGGAAAACGCCCGGGAAACCCTGACCCGGGAACTGAACGTTCCTGGAGCCGATCGCGTCTGGTACATCGGTGACGCCTTCCGGGCCGGCATGAGTGTCGAGGACGTATTCGCTCACACCAAGGTGGACCCCTGGTACCTGGTGCAGATTGAAGACTTGATCAAAGAAGAGCAGTCCCTGAAGAGTGCCGGCAAGGCCGACATTGACCAAGCCACCCTGTTCCGCCTCAAGCGCAAGGGCTTCTCCGACGCCCGCCTGGCCAAACTGCTGGGCATCTCCGAGGTAAGCCTGCGCAAACTGCGACACGACCTGGGCATCCGCCCGGTGTACAAGCGCGTGGATACCTGCGCCGCCGAGTTCGCCTCCGACACCGCCTACATGTACTCCACCTATGAGGAAGAGTGCGAGGCCGACGCCAGCGATCGCGAGAAGATCGTAGTGATTGGTGGTGGCCCCAACCGGATCGGGCAGGGCATCGAATTTGACTACTGCTGTGTTCACGCGGCCCTGGCCATGCGCGAAGACGGCTACGAAACCATCATGATCAACTGCAACCCGGAGACCGTGTCCACTGACTACGACACCTCCGACCGGTTGTACTTCGAGCCGATCACCCTGGAAGACGTGCTGGAAATCATTCACGTCGAGAAGCCCAAGGGCGTGATTGTCCAGTACGGCGGCCAGACCCCGCTGAAACTGGCCCGTGGCCTGGAAGCGGCCGGCGTACCCATCATCGGCACCAGCCCGGACGCCATCGACCGCGCCGAGGACCGGGAACGGTTCCAGCAGATGATCCAGCGCCTGGGGCTGAAGCAGCCGGAAAACGCCACCGTGCGCAGCCACGAGGAAGGCATTCTGGCGGCCCGGGAAATCGGTTACCCACTGGTGGTTCGCCCGTCCTACGTGCTGGGCGGCCGGGCCATGGAAATCGTCTATGACGAGGAAGAGCTGGTGCGCTACATGCGCAACGCGGTGTTGGTCTCCAACGACAGCCCCGTACTGCTGGACCACTTCCTGAACGCCGCCATCGAGGTGGACATTGACGCCATCTCCGACGGTAAGGATGTGGTGATTGGCGGCATCATGCAGCACATCGAGCAGGCCGGCGTGCACTCCGGCGATTCCGCCTGTTCACTGCCGCCGTACACCCTGTCCCAGCAGGTTCAGGACGAGATGCGCGATGCGGTCAAGAAGATGGCCATCGAGCTTGACGTGATCGGCCTGATGAACGTGCAGCTGGCCTGGCAGGATGGTGAGATCTACGTGATCGAGGTAAACCCGCGAGCCTCCCGGACCGTGCCGTTCGTCTCCAAGGCCATCGGTGTGTCCCTGGCCAAGGTCGCCGCCCGGGTCATGGCCGGCAAGACCCTGGCGGAACTGGGCTTCACCCAGGAAATCATTCCGCGTTACTACGCGGTGAAAGAATCGGTATTCCCGTTCAACAAGTTCCCGGCGGTGGATCCGATCCTGGGGCCGGAAATGAAGTCGACCGGTGAGGTCATGGGCCTGGGTGACAGCTTTGATGAGGCCTTTGCCAAGGCTGAATTGGCGGCGGGTGAGGTTTTACCTCGTGAAGGAAGGGTGTTTTTCTCTGTCAGAGATGAAGATAAGGCTGGTGCAGCAGCAGTTGCGAGTTGGTTTGTGAACCTCGGTTTTGAATTAGTAGCAACCAGGGGAACCGCATCATATCTCCAGCGCCAAAGAATCCCGGTAGCGCGGGTCAACAAGATTGAGGAAGGTCGGCCACACGTGTTGGATATAATTAAAAATCACGACATACAGTTGATAATTAATACGACAGATGGGCGGGCGGCTATTGCTGCTTCAGCCGAACTCCGGCGGCTCGCCCTACGAGTGAAGGTTCCTATGGCCACAACACTGGCCGGCGCTGAGGCCTACGCCCGAGCGATCGCCTTTGGAGACTTGGGAGAGGTTAGATGTCTACAGCTAATGGAGGCTGAATCGAATACGGAAAAAGCCTCTCTATTTACGCCCGGGGGATAGTGGCTTTACGTTATCTCCAGAAGAGTGATGATTATTGTGGTGCTTCTCCTCCGGAACAATCTGAGAAAGACGTTGATCAATGCGCTCCAAAGCTTCCGCGATTCGAAGTAACGCTTTGGAAGAGCCGGACCAATCGGTAGCCTCACTTACATTGGAACCCACACGAGAGGGCTCTTTCCGTTTTCTGAGTGGGGTCTTGTGACTACCTTCGGTAGCGTCCTCTCCAAGCAGGTCCTTCCTGATGCCCTTTAGATCAAAAGGATCGATGAAAGGCCGATCCTCGGAGTATGCACACATCATCATTCCATCACAGAGCTTGTTGATAAGCCTAGGGATGCCTTTACTGAGGTTATGGATTTCCCGAACTGTCTCATCATCAAACAGCTTATTTCCTCCATGGCCTGACACCAGCAGGCGATAGTCGATGTACTCGGCAGTCTCTGCTGCTGTGAGACCTTCCAGATGGAAGAAGAGCTTAACCCTCTGAGAAAGCTGGGGAATCGCTGCTACGGACTGTTTCAACTCCGGCTGCCCGAGCAGGATAACCCGCATTGAGGGGCCCCCCATGCTTTCCATACCGGTAAGCATGCGGATGTCCTCGAGGTTTTCGCGCGTCAAATTCTGAGCCTCATCGATAGTGAGCACTACCGGAGTACCCTCAGAAGCCATGCGCTCCAGGTAGTCTGTTATCTGGAAAAGCATGGCAACCTTGCTATCGTCCTCGACCTTGATGCCCGCCTTGCGCAGGATCAGTCCGAACAGATCTTTGGACTCAAGGTTGGTGTAGGAAATGTTGAGTAGTTTAAGGTCACCCTCAAGGTTTCTTATGGTCTTTTTGAGCAGCGTTGTTTTTCCAGATCCAATTTCCCCGCTAATGACGACAAATCCTTCGGTACTCCAGATTGCAGATGACATGTAGACGTATGCCCGTGAGTGCTGCTGACTCATGTAGATGAAATCATCTTCCGGAGTAATACGAAACGGGTGTCTGTGCAGGCCGAAAAATTCCAGATACATTGTCTGCTCTCGTCCTTCGCCTAGGCCAGGCGGATCATTTGATTGCTGCGCACGAGCGTCTTATCGTGCTCGTAGGCATTGTAGCTCTCGCTTACTGTCGAAAATCGAAAGTCTTGTAAAAGCTGCTCAAGGCGTCCGTAGCACTTGTCAAGATTTGTGTAGTGACGAAATCTGGAGAACCAGCTCGCGTTGTTGTAACGAGGTTGGTCTGGATCAACTTCCCAAGGGTGCAGGTAAAACATCTGCGGGCGATCTCCAAATCCCGACGCATTGAGGAACAAATAGCGAAAAACGGCGTATGGAAATTGTCGGAAGTAGCCCCCGCCAGCAGCTGGAATCGCAAGCCCCATTACGTGCGCGGTGGTTAGCGGGAATTCTCGAATTATATTCCCGCTCTCGGTTTCGATGGAATAAGGAGCTGAGGGCGAATCGGGTATGCCGTATCGGTCATGCCTGACCGGAAAAATACTTGAATCCCAGGTAAACCCAGCCTCGCTGAGGATGTCCAGGGCCCATAGCGACTCTCTGGTGATCGAATAGCTTGCGGCTCGGTATCCACAAACCTCTTTGCCGATAATGCTCTCGAGCAAATCTTTCGAGCGCAGCGTCTCTTCCCTAAAAGTCTCAACCGATTGATTATAAATCAGTTGGTGGCTGTACCCGTGCGATGCAATCTCATGGCCGTGGCTGGCGAGCTTCTGGACGAGGTGTGGAAATCTTTCGGCTACCCAACCCAGCACGAAAAAGGTGGCCTTTACGCTGTGCCGCTCAAACAGCTCCAACAACAATTCGGTATTTTGCTCAACTCGGCTCGGCAGAGAATCCCACTGTTCTGGGCGTATAACGTTGGAAAGGGCAGCAACGTGAAAGTAATCTTCTACGTCGATACTCATTGCATGAAGGGGTGCTTCTTTTGCATCCGGGCTAGTCATGGGTACTCCTTCCCAACTTAACACCAACTCTTCGATTTTCACTCAGTCGTATGAGAAATACAATTACCGAAAACCAAGAAAACAAACTCAAACATAAAAGAATGTAAAACTCTGTTACAGAAAGATACAATGCAGTTGAGATTGCGAAGTTCTCAGCGCAGAATTGGATAAGTGGAAGTGGATTCGGTGGCATAGGTAGTTGCTGCCGGCGGAATTAGATGTTTGTCTGTCGCTGATTGTCGAACAGACGACAAGGAAGTTCAGCGTGTCGTATATACGTTTTCGAAAGCATTATCTGCATCTGCCGTATCTGGTACTTGGGGTACTGGAATTTACGGTTCTTTTTGCAGTTTTTTCCCTCTTTACGCTCTTTCTGACATTTCTAGGGGTAGATCACGCCCCTATGAGCACAGATATTGTCTCTGGATTTCTGTTCGCCCTGATTCTAAGCTGCGGCACGCTCGCTATGGGCGGTTACCTTGCAATGGTTCATGAAAGCCTGACATCGCTGTTTTTCAGGACTCTCGTAGCTTACTGTTTCGTCGGCGGGATCGGCTTGACCGTTCTATATTCTGTGTTGCCATCAGCAGACCCTGGAAGCGGGAACCTCTTTGGCGTCGTAATGCTGGCCTCGATTGTAGTGATTGCGCTTCGCCTCTTATTCCTGCGCATTGTGGATTCGGAGCAGGTCGTTCGGCGTGTAGTCATTTTTGGGGCTGGTGACTTTGCCGCCGCGCTTTTGGATGAGTACGAACGGAACATGCGCGCTTTGGGCATTCGGATTATCGGCTGCATAGCCGACAGCCCGACAAAGGCCATCTCAGAAGCTAACATCTTGCCAACGCCTTACGATTTCTATCAGTTCTGCCGTCAAAACAAGGTTTCTGAAATAGTGGTTGCGCAACAGGAGCGACGTCGCAAAGAGGGCGGCTGGCTTCCGGTTCCTGAATTGATGGAGTGTAAGCTTCGTGGGATTTCTGTCACCAACGGTCTTGATTTCTATGAGCGTGAGCTAAAAAAAGCGAAGCTCGATATGGTCCATCCTTCCTGGATAGTGTTTTCTGAAGGATTCAAGGCGTCGAGGAGCAGGGCGCTTGCCAAGCGCATGCTTGACCTCTCAATCAGTCTGACGCTACTCGTCATCATGTTGCCCTTCATTGTTCTGACTGCGCTAGCCGTATTTTTTGAAACCGGGCGTCCTGTCCTGTACAGCCAAAAAAGAGTAGGGCTGCTTGGCAAGGAGTTCCGAATCTACAAATTTCGCAGTATGCGTCAGGATGCTGAAAAGGATGGCAAGGCGAGATGGGCGAGCGCCAACGATGATCGAGTTACGAGGGTTGGAGCTTTCATCCGAAACACCCGTCTCGACGAGCTTCCTCAGATCTACAATGTCATAAAGGGAGAAATGAGCATTGTTGGTCCCCGTCCTGAGCGGCCGGAGTTTGTCTCTGAACTGAAAGAAAAGATTCCTTTTTACGACACCCGCCATTACGTGAAGCCTGGATTAATGGGGTGGGCCCAGCTTAAATATCCGTATGGTGCGTCGGTCGAAGATGCCAGGGGAAAGCTTGAGTATGACCTTTACTACTCAAAGAACCACAGCTTTGTTATGGATCTGTTGATCATGATTCAAACGGTTGAAGTGATTCTTCTTGGAAAAGGTGTGCGCTAATAATGACTAACAAAACAACAGCAATTTGGAGAGCATGTATGGGCATTTGCACTACTTTGCGGACCGGGCTGGTCGTTTTGCTGGCCCTGATTCTCGGGGGTTGCTCTGGTCTTCCTTCCTCTACGGAGATGCCCCCTGTCTCTGAACTGGAACCTGAGCCTTATCAGATTGGTGTTGGAGACACCATCTCGATCCATGTATGGCGTAACCCGGAACTTGGGCAAACTATTGTGGTTCGGCCAGATGGTTTTATATCGATGCCGCTTATGGGCGATGTGAAAGCAGAGGGTAAACAGCCTGAAGGTCTGGCCTCAGAAATCAGTGTGGCTCTGGGGGAATATATAAGAACGCCCGAGGTCACCATTATGGTAACGAACCCAGCCAGTAAAGAGTTTCGGAACCGCATCCGGATTACTGGGCAAGTAGCTCAGCCCCAGTCTGTTGCTTTCCAGCCCGGGATGACCGTGTTGGACATCGTTCTGATTGCGGGCGGCGTGACCGATTTCGCTGCTGATGGTAGGGCCACATTGCACCGCCAGATTGAGGGTGAATACCAAAGTTTTCAATTAGATCTCGATGCCATCCTCACCGATGGCGACATGCGGACTAACCATGCACTTCAACCGGGCGATGTTATCAGCGTGCCCCGCAAGCAGCTTTTCAGAGGTGAGCTCTAATGGACATCCAGTTTATTCTGGAAGTTTTACGAGCAGTCAAGCTTGAGCTTTACAGAAAACGCGTTGCCGCCGAAATTATTTTTATGGTGGTAACGGCTGGAGTATTGGCGTTCGGATATGTGACCCCTAAGAAGTACACATCTGAAGCTTTGCTGTACGCCGATCAGTCAAATATTTTGCAGCCGCTACTGAGAGGCCAGGCAGAAGTAACCCAAATAGACCGCATCAATGAGGCAAGAGAGATGCTCCAGAGTCGTTCCTTCCTGGAGCAGGTTGCGTTGGATTCCGGTCTTATTTCCGGCGCTGAGACTGATCAGGCACGTAACACGGCGATCTCCCAACTTCGAGACCAGGTAAACCTGAGAATATCCAATCGCAATTTTTTAGAGCTTAAGTACACAAGCGGGGATCCGAACCAGTCGTTTGAGGTTCTGAGCTCGGTTTTGGACCGCTTTTTGGAGCGCACGGTTAGTAAAAAACGATCGGAAAGCCGGAATGCCTTTGAATTCATTGACTCTCAGGTCAAATCCTATCAGCGGCAGCTTGAGGCAGCAGAACAGCGACTCAAAGAATTTAAAACTGAGAACCAGGAGGGAACAGAAGGTAACGTTCTCGCGCGAATCGAGAACCTGAGAAGGGAGATTGAGAATCTCAAGCTCGAGATAGAACAAACTGAGTCAGAGGTTCGATTAACCCGGTCTCAATTGGCGAGTGAGGAACCAGTACGCAGAATAACTGTTGATCCGGGAAGATCCTCTGCGGAGCGCCGTCTCGTTGCGCTCAGACAAGAATTGGACTCCCTTCTCTTGCGTTTTCATGAAAAGCACCCCGACGTTGTCAGTGTCAAGGATCAAATAGCTGACTTGGAAAGCCAAGTGTCGACAGAAAGTGACGACAGCAAGCAGGGTGGTGTCACTGAGGTCATGGAAAACCCGGTATACGAGAATCTGAAGATTCAGCTTTCCGAAAGTTCCACGCGGCTTGAGGTGCAGAAAAACAGGCTTGTTTCCCTTCAACGTCTGTTGGGCGAGGCGTTCGAACGTTCGCAACGGGTTGCAGAAAACCAGGCCGAGCTCTCGGAGCTTACGCGGGACTATGATGTGACTCGAGGTGTCTACGAGGACATGCTGCAGCGCCGGGAAAGGGCAAGGCTATCAATGACCCTGGACGTACAGGGTGAGGGAGTAAGTTATAAGATCCAGGAGCCGGCATCCTATCCAACCCGCTGGGATGGATTGCAGCTATATCAAATTGGTCTCGCAGGCCCCTTTCTTGGAAGTACGCTTGTTCTTGGATTGCTGACTTTGCTGGTGATGTTTGATCAACGCATTCGGTCCCCGAGGGGGCTGCAATTAGCACTTCCTGAGAGCATTCCTGTACTTACAACCATCCCGCACTACCGAAGTTCTTGGAAGGATCGACTCTTCAGGAAGGATACCTTGGCAATCCTGTTTATTCTTACAACTTTCATGGTGGGCTATTTATCGGTTCTTGTATTTAGTGTGATGGGAGTTACGCCTGAGCAATTAATTAACAAGATTTCAGAGCTAATAGCGCTTGGGAGTAGCTAATGGACGATAACAAGCTCTATAACGCGCTTCTGAAGAGTGAAGGTGAACGCCGACGGAAAGACCAGGGCGAAGCAAAGCCTGAAGATAACTTCAGGACAGAGCGTCCCTTTGCCGGGTCAGACAGGGTAAGGCCCAATTGGGTCAAGGTGGATATCGATCAGAGCGAATATCCGCCCACAGTTTACGACTCATCGATTTCTCTTGAGTTGATTGGAAATCCTCGTCCATGGAGTCGTGAGCAATTACGCGAGAGGAAAATCATTTACCCCGGAATGCCTGACAAAGCAGTGATGGACGCTTATCGAGAATTGCGCATCCAGTTGAAAAACCGGGCGGGGGAGAAAAACTTTGCTGTTATGTTCAGTAGCCTGGGGGGAAAAGGAAACTCAGTCTTAACCGCATTCAATCTTGCCACCTCTTTTGCGATGGACTCGCATACGTCTGCACTTTTGGTGGATTGTGACCCATACAATCAAGACCTGGCGAGGTTGGTATCGGTCGAGATGCAGGCAGGTGTCACCGATTACGTGGCTGACAAATCTCTCTCAATCAAAGATATATTGTACCCAAGCGGTGTTTCCCGCTTGAGCGTTATTCCCGCAGGTACCCAAGTGTTTTCGGCCGTAGAACTCTTTTCGTCTGTTCGGATGCGTGAGTTAATCTCCGAATTGAAATCTCGCTACCCGGATCGCTGCATCGTATTGAATGCTCCGCCTTTTCTGGAAACCACGGAGGCGAGGATTCTGGAAAGATTCGCCGACCAGATAATTTTTGGTGTTCCGTTTGGCGATGTGACCGCTGAAGTAATTGCCGAATCCGTGGATGCGCTCGGCTCTAGTAAATTCTCAGGCGTGGTTTTTCAGGAGTAAGTGAATGGAATCTCGGTCTGTGAAATGCAAAGGAATGGTCGCGTCAGTTTTGTTGGGCGTTTGCATCTACTCTTTTCCTGCAACAGCACAAGATTTGACCGATAACGTAACTGAGATTTCAGGCGCCGGGTCTTTGTTTACTTCACTTACACATACGCGAATCGACCAAGGAACGAGCACGGATACGAACACTGAGCCCAGCCTTGGTTTATCTGGCAATGTTGGTGGTCAACTCCAGATTGGAGCTAACTCCTTGGCTCTAGATTATGGTGGGACGTTTGAAACAGAGCGCGACCTTGGCAATGGCGAGCAGACGGAAAACAGTTCTATTGTTGGAGCATCTCGGTTTTCCCACTTCGATCCTGGCAGCAGATTTGATTTTAATCTCGGACACACAGTCAGTTCTGTCAGGAATGACACTGGCTTCGTTGTAAATCCCTCCGATTATGATACCCAGAATACGTTAAATGCCGGGGCGGGTATTCGCTTTTATCCGGGGGACCTTTCGACCCTTCGATTTTCAGGTGAGGCAGGGAAAAGCTTTGGAAGTGGAGATTTAAACGACCGGGAGTCTTTTACTGCCGCAAGTGAATTCTCCAGAAGGCTCAGTCAACGGTCGTCCGGCGGTATCAATGTCAGCAGGAGCTGGTCGAACGATGAAGATATCGACATTACGATTGATTCGGCTCAGCTCGTTTACAGCAACTTGCTGGAGAACGGATCCTTCCGAATTGGTGCGGGAGGTAGTCAGGCAGACACCGAATATCCAGATGGCCAGGTAACGGAGAGCGAGGCGGTTACCGGTTTTCTACAAAGAACTTGGCTGGCAGGTGACTGGCAGACCTCTGTCGAATACAACCGAAGACTATCTGATAGTGCAACCGACTTGTCTCTTGAGCAGCCACCAGAAATCGATTTCGTTCCGGATACCATTCGTATTCGGGACCTTGTCGTGAGTGACTCGGTTCTGATCTCGCACAACACGTCTCGAATTTGCAGTGCCTGCAATCTGGGGCTTGCGGTGGAAGGTGCGATTCTGGAATCGGAGGTTACGGGCGCTACGACTCACGAATACTTTGCAAGAGTTGATCTGGGCTATCAGCTGACGTCACTGCAGCGGCTGACATTCGCATATCGCTGGCAGGGAGATGCCGGTGAAGACGCTGGAACAGTGATCGATCAGATCCACCGATTCAATGTCAGTTGGATCCGTCAGTTGGCTGAAGAGACTTCTTTCAGCGTGGAGTTCGATCAAGCCTATCTACGTAGTCGACTTGCGCGAAACGATGAAGAACAGTTTGTGCTACGTCTCCGCCTATCGAAGGGGTTCTCCCTTGTCGGCCAGCCGCGTTAAAGGTACTTGAAGGGATCAGGAAAGGAATCATGTTTGATCAAAGGAAGTATATACAACTACCGACCGATTCACCGCCACAGCTGATAGTTGTGATCGATACGGAGGAGGAGTTTGACTGGACTGCGGAGCCAGACTCTAAGGCCAACCAAGTTTCAGCCATGGCGTATATCGATCGCGTACAAAGCATTTTTAACGAATACGGGATTCGGCCTTGTTATGTTATTGATTACCCTGTAGCGAGCCAACCAGAAGGTCACCGGCTACTGAAACAGTTCGCTGAAAAAGGCCAGTGTGAGATAGGAGCCCATCTTCATCCGTGGGTAAATCCTCCTTTCAAGGAGGAATTGTCCAGGCCAAATACTTACCCGGGTAACCTCCCCTATGAATTAGAGCGAGAAAAGCTCCTTATTCTAAAGAACAGGATCATCGATAGTTTTGAATCGTCACCTGTAGTGTACAAAGCTGGCCGATACGGATTTGGGCCCAACACGACCAATATTCTGCAGGACTTGGGGTTCGAAATCGATTTATCAGTTTGTCCTCCGCTTGATTCCCGTGCTGACGGTGGGCCCGACTACCGCCGATTTGACGCCCGGCCCTTCTGGTTCGGTGGTGACGATGCTCCAATCCTGGAACTGCCATGCACAGGAGGGTTTGTAGGCTGGACCGGTGGTGCAGCACTTCCTTTATTTGAGGCTGCGCAAGTATTTCGAAAGTTCAAAGTGCCGGGAATTCTCTCGAGGTTAGGAGCAGTGGACAGACTGATGTTGTCTCCTGAGGGGTTCAGTCCGGCTGAGCACATCAAATTGACTCGGGCCCTTTTTAAAAAGGGCGTTCGAACCTTCACATGGAGCTTTCACAGTCCCAGTGTAGTGCCGGGGAACACATCCTATGTTCAAGATGACGCTCAGTTACGGCACTTTCTTGACAGTTTTCGTCGCTATTTTGATTTCTTTTTCAATGAGTTAGGTGGCCAGGCTTCTACACCGACCCGCATTCGTGATTTTATGGAGAGTATGGCATGAAGGTGCTCGGGATTTCCCCGTTAGACAAGGACTCAACTGTTTCAATTGTTGAAGACGGAACGGTTCTGTTCGCTGCAGGTGAGGAACGTTTTTCCAGAGTCAAACAGCAGGACGGCTTTCCGCAACTGGCTTTGGAAAAGGCTTTGGCTTACACGGGACTGTCGATAGAAGAATTCGACCTGATCTGTTATCCATTTCTTACCTGGGAGAATGAGCAAAAGCTTTTCTCAAAGAACCTGGAGGACGAGAAGGCTTTTATTAAACAATTTCATCCCGCGGACCTGGGGCCTCAGGTAAAGGAAGCTCTTACCCGAGTTCCGGATCGATCGGAGCCCATTCACGGGTTGGAACATCCCAATGCGATCATGGAAAAAGGGTTCTTACATAGCTCCTACTACAGCATGGCCGGCGCGCAGAAGCTGGCGTCAAATAACGCTGCATTAAAGTCTTCCAGGCAATGGGGAGAGGATGCTACTGAGTCGTTTCAGCACTGGGAAAAGGATCTGACGGATGGCCTGGCGAAAATGGGATGGACCAAGTCGATTAAACGAATGGATCATCATCTGTCCCACGCAGCCAACAGCTTCTTCTGCAGTGGCTTTGATCAAGCATTGTGCGTAACTCTGGATGGATACGGTTCAGGACTCGCAGGTTCTGTCAGCGAAGGGCGAGATGGCAAAATTCACCGACTGCACGGCCTGCCATTCCCCAATTCTCTTGGTACGCTCTATGAGCACGTAACCTCGAGTCTTGGCTTTAAACCTAGTCGCCACGAGGGAAAAATCGTTGGGTTAGCTTCTTACGGAGATCCCTCTATCCTTGGGGATATTCTGCTCTCACGGATAGATCAATCACCCGGTGATTTTCGTATTTACGAAGCGAACAACGTGTATTTTTCCCGATATCTTGCATCCAAATTCCCTAAGATTGATGTCGCGGCTGCTTACCAGTACGTCCTTGAGCAAGTAGCTACTAACTATATTCGTTACTGGGTGAAGAAAACCGGTATCGACACAATAGTTCTTTCCGGCGGCGTAACCGCCAACGTTAAACTGAACCAAAGAATCTTCGAGATTGAGGGCGTCAATCAGATCTTTGTGTACCCGAATATGGGGGATGGAGGGTGCGGAACCGGCGCAGCTCTCTATCACAGCTGGCCGGGTGGAGTTAAACCTTCGATTTCTAATGCTTATATGGGCCCAGACTATTCAGTTCAGGAAATCGAGGGGGCGTTGCAGTCTGAAGGACTGACGTATCAACGCCCCGAGAATCTGGCAGCGGATGTAGCAACCCTGATTCATGGTGGTCAGGTCGTTGCCCGCTTCGACGGCCGTATGGAATACGGGCCACGGGCACTTGGAAATCGATCGATCATGTACCACGCCAGAGAGCCAGAGGTAAATCAGTGGCTCAACAAACGCCTCGGACGAACAGAATTCATGCCGTTTGCGCCGGTAACCCTCTATGAGGCCAGGGAAAAGTGCTATCACAATATCAAAGGTGCTGAGCATGCAGCTGAATTCATGACCATCACTTTCGACTGCACCGAATTCATGCGGGAAAATTGCCCCGCTGCAGTTCACGTGGATGGCACAGCACGCCCTCAATTGATCAAGAGGGAGGTTAACCCAGGCTACTACGATATCGTGAAGGAATACGAGAAGTTAAGTGGCATACCCAGTCTTATCAATACCAGCTTCAACATGCATGAGGAGCCGATTGTTGATTCTCCTGAGGACGCGGTCAGAGCATTCCTGCAGGGGGCTTTGGATTATCTTGCTATCGGTCCGTTTCTGGTAAAGCACCCCAGCCCCCAACACTGACCCCAGGCGAACGGAAGGAAGCCATGACAGCGGGACTGCTGACGGTTAAAAGAGAGTCAGTCACTGAAAACTCCAGACTTCGTGATGATTGGCTCGATCTGGAAAACCGTGCTTCCCCAACGGTTTTCCTCTCATGGCAGTGGCTTGGGCATTGGCTGCACGTATATCAACCTAGAGCCTGGTTACTGCGAGTAGAGGAGGGGGCCCGCCTGGTGGGACTTGGTTTGGTGGTACAAACAGAGGAGCGGCGGCATGGTGTGATGAAATCTAAATGCCTTCGACTGCACCAAACAGGTCACAAACTGCTTGACCAGATCTGGATAGAGTACAACGGCTTTCTGGCTGAGCGCGGCAAGGAAAGCTCGGTTGCAAAGGCATGCCTTGAGTATCTATGCAACTCGATGACAGATTGGGATGAGTTCATAATCGGTGCGATAGACGCCGATGAGGCCGACAGTTTTGCTCGAGCCACAGGATTGCACAAGCATCTCCGTTGGGAGGCACCGTGTTTCGGTGTGGATCTTAATGCGTTGAGGAGAACCGGAACGCACTATCTGGATAGCCTCTCACGTAATACCCGATACCAGATCAATCGCTCCCATCGACTGTACCGGAAGCAAGGAGAGGTAAGCCTTGTCAGGCCAGATTCGGTAGAGGAAGCTTTGGCAATGTTCGACCGTATTGGGCCAAGGCACCTTGAGCGATGGGGTGCGGGCCCGGACCAAAGCGGATTTGCCAATCCGGACTTTGTCCGTTTTCATCGCGAATTAATCCGGTTTCAGTGGCCCGACGGTGGAGTGGATTTGGTGGCTGTCATGGCTGGCGATAAAGAAGTCGCATCTTTCTATAACCTCGTCTACAACCAAGTGGTTTATTTCTATCTCGGCGGAATGGTTGTTGAGGCCGATAACCGGCTGAAACCTGGTCTCTTGGGTCACAGCCTGTGTATAGAAGATTATCGTCATCACGGCTTCCACTATTACGATTTTATGGGTGGTAACGAGCGATATAAAGCCAACCTTGGGAAGTTGCATCGTCATCTTGTTCAGATTTCGCTTCAACGGCCCCGTTTCAAACTCAAGCTAGAGGATGTGGCCCGACGCGCAAGAAACCGCTGGGTCAAAGAATCGGGTGGTGACTATGGCGGATGAATTGCAAGCTCGAGTTTCCAGGGTATCCGTCTATCCGGTTGAGGAATACGACGCCTATGTAGCCAACCATCCGTTAGCTACGCCCTACCATTACAGCTGTTGGCTAACGGCGGTAGAGCGTGCCTATCGCCATACAGGCTGGCTGGTAACGGTGCATAGGGGGAGCATCCTCTGCGGTGTGCTGCCGTTAGTCGAAATAAAAACACCAGTCGGGCGGTCAAATCTGATTTCTCTGCCATTCTGCGATTTGGCTGGTGTTTTGGCTGACGACTGTGATGTGAGGCACCTTTTGTTGGCCGAGGCGCAATCACTTGCTGATACCAATAGAGCAGGGGGGCTGGAAATCCGTCAGGGCGGGGCGGCGCTTGAAGAGCTGGATTTGAAATCGGTTTCAGGGAGCCCGAAAGTGCGAATGCTTTCCAGTTTGCCTAGTGATGCGACTGCCCTGTTTCAAAGCTTCAAACCAAAATTGCGTAGCCAGATACGCAAGGCGGAAAAAAATGGCCTTACCTCAGAGGTACGCAAGGATTTGGATGCCGTTGAGCAGTTCTACAATGTTTTTGCCTGGAATATGCGACGGCTCGGTTCCCCGGTACACAGCCGAGCTTGGTTCCGCGAACTGAAACAGGCATATGGCGATCAGATGCTTGTGGGGTTGGTTTTTCTGGATGATCAGCCGGTAGGTGCGGGAATCGTACTCCTAGCGGGCAGTAAGGCCTGTATTCCTTGGGCCTCTACACTTGAAAAGTACAACCGCCTTGCACCGAACATGCTTCTTTATTGGGCGCTGCTCAGCCACGTATGTGAGCGTGGCTGCACCTCTTTTGATTATGGCCGGTCAACTCTTGGCGAGGGAACCTACAGATTCAAAAAACAGTGGGGTGCTAAACCTTACGAGCTTGTCTGGAGCAAGTGGCAAGTTGAAAAAAGAGTAGAGAGCGAACCTGAAAGATCGGGTCATCAAAGTGGCGTTTCGCGTTTAAGGCCGATTGCGGAGGAAATTTGGCGCCGTTTGCCTCTGGCAGTGGCAAACTGGATTGGTCCCAAACTAAGACGTTACATCACATTATGACTGTCGTACTTGCACTTACAATTCTTTGCCTCTTACTACCGGTTTATGTCTACGTTGGCTATCCAGCACTGTTGTGGATCCTTACCCTCGGCAAACCAACCGTCACCCACACTCGCAAAGAGGCTTTTCCTTCCGTCACCCTGGTTATTTCTTGTTACAACGAAGTTGAGGTGATCCGGGAGAAACTGAGAAATTCGCTTGAGCTCGATTATCCGAAAGAGCTACTAAAGATCATCGTGGTCTCCGATGGTTCCAATGATGGGACGGATGAGTTGGTCAGAAAGTTCTCGGGTGACGGGGTTATTCTGATTCGACAGGAAGGTCGTTTGGGCAAGACTATGGGACTTAATCTCGCTATGGCTGAAGTTGAATCTGAGATTACGGTTTTTAGTGACGCCAACGCAATATACGCGCCCGACGCTATCGCCAAGCTTGTCCGGAATTTCGCAGACTCTGAGGTAGGCTATGTGGTGGGGGCGGCCCTTTACACCGATAGCGATAAGGGAGCCAGCGCCCAGAATGAAAACCTCTACTGGCGATATGAGCTTGCGATAAAGGCCATGGAGTCCAAACTTCACTCAGTTGTTGGTGGCGATGGAGCGATATACGCGATCCGTTCAGAACTTTGGGAACCCCTCTCTCAGCAGGATATCAATGATTTCGTGAATCCCCTCCAGATTGTTGCGAAGGGGTACCGGGGGATCTTCGACGCAGACGCACAGTGCTTTGAAGAAACGGCAGGAGATTTTGATCGCGAAGTTGCCAGGAAAGAGCGAATAGTGAACCGGAGTATTCGGGGCCTGTTTCGGGTTCGTCCGGTGATGAATCCATTCCGAACCGGTTTTTTTGCACTAATGGTGGTTTCGCACAAGCTGCTTCGTTGGTTGATTCCCCTCTTCTTGCTCGCTGGAGTCATCGGAAGTCTGGTACTCGCAATTGATGGGCTACCGATCTTTCAGATGGTGAGCATTGTCAGCCTGGGTATTTTGGGGCTTTCGTTTGTTGGGCATTTGAGTACGAACAAGCAGAGGTTACCTATTTGGGTTTCAGTTCCTTACTATTTTGTGATGGTTAATCTTTATGCGGTCCGTGGAATTCTCCGGGCACTTAGTGGAAAGACACAGATAGTCTGGGAAAGTGCCCGCCCGGGAAAGGAATCGCGCTAAATGTCGAAGTTTGCGCTCCTCTTCCTCATGTTTTTTTTTGGTGGCGTGATTGCCGCGCTTACCTACAGCGGTGTTGCAGCCTTCGTCGTTTATCAGATCGTATATTTTTTCAACCCGGACAATCGTTGGTGGGCAAGCAATATTCCGGGATTGAGGTACTCGATGATTGGTGCGCTACTGATGCTCTATGCCCTTGCCATTCGGTACAAGCACTATTCACAGTTGAGTCCGTGGAAGGACATGCCACCGCTGAAGTGGCTGGTGGCGGTATTGGTTATGTATTACGTTACCTATACCTGGGCTCTCGATCCTGCTAGCCATCAGCGGTTCACCTTTGAATTCCTCAAGCTGGTGGTGATTGTGTTTGTAGCTTACAAGCTCATTCATTCAGAACAGGCTCTGAAAGTTTGTCTCTGGGTTTACATCCTGGGATGTGCCTATATCGGGTACATCGCTCGCTCGACCGGGCGCAATTCAGCTGGTCGCGTGGAGGGCATTGGAATGGTGGACTCGCTCGACGCCAACGATACGGCGGCGGCGCTCGCCCCTGCGGGTGTCCTATTGCTCTATTTCGCATGGGTGGGAGATAAGAAAATCCGAATCCTGGCGGTTATCTGTGGAGCTCTGATTGCAAACGGGCTGGTACTGATCAACAGCCGAGGCTCTTTCCTGGCTTGCGTCGTCAGCTTGGCAATTTTCATCCTATTCATGGTTTTCTCTCGCTACCAAAGAAAGGGGCAAAGGTGGACAGCTGTCTTCATGGTTGTATTCGGACTTTCCGGTGCCCTTTATGTAACGGATGACCAGTTCTGGGAACGAATGGGCACTCTAAAGGAGATAGAAGATCAGGAAACCAGCGGCTCGAGCCGCATGGCTTTCTGGTGGACGACCTTCGACATGCTTGAAGACAATCCGATGGGTCTTGGTATCAATGGATACAATCTTCTGGCGCCCCAATATATGGACGAACAGACCCGTGGCGGTGTTGAGTTCAGGTCTGTTCATTCAATGTGGTTTCAGGGGTTGTCAGAATTGGGCTATCTGGGGTTCGGGTTTTTCTGCTGTATGCTGGGTTCTCTTTACCTCCTGGCACGAAAGGCGAAGAAATTCGTTATTGAAAAGGGTGACAGCGACGCCTACTTCCAAATATTGGCGATAGAATGTGCGTTAATTGCTTATTTGGTGGCAGGGACTTTCGTCAATCGTTTTCGGGCAGAAATTCTCTACTGGATGATTCTGTTTCTCGCTGTTGCTATTAATGTTTATTACCTGAGACATCGCGCAGAGAGTAAGCGTGAGTCTTTGGTTCCCAGCCCACAACGTACTGCAAGGGAAAGGATGCCATAAATTGAAACCTGTTCGAGTTCTTCAGTTTATTACACCGTCTGGGTTCTACGGGGCAGAACGCTGGATTCTGGCATTGGCCAATAACTCGGATCCGACCCGGGTCATCCACGATCTCGCTGTAACCCGTGAGGGCTCCGGTCAGGGCCTGAAAATTGTGGAATTGTATCCTCCACAGGCAGGAAACGTGCACACCGTCCCCACGAAAGGACGCTTTGATCCAGGTGTTGTGAAGAAACTGGTCCGGATTATACGAGAACAGGATATTGACGTTATCCATACGCACGGATACAAGTCTGACATATTGGGCTTTTTAGCGGCCCGTATTGCCGGAATCAAGTGTGTCAGCACGCCTCACGGTTTTTCAGGCAACGTCGGTTGGAAGCTCGGCCTGTTCATACGGTTAGGGACGCGGTTTTTCCGCCATTTTGATGCGGTGGCCCCGTTATCCGAAGAATTGATGGCGGACATGAGGCGTTTTGGCGTCCGAGATGACCGCTTGCAACTTATTCTTAACGGGGTTGATCTCAAGGAAATCCGTTCAACAGTTGAGGCGGCAGCATCTCCGTCCGCCGTTGAGGATGCAGAGCCCATTCGTAGAATAGGGTTTGTGGGCCAGTTGATTCCCAGAAAAGCTGTCGGGGACCTGATAGAGGTTTTCGACGACTTGTATGAGCAGGATAACAGGCTAAGGCTTGAAATAGTGGGTGATGGTCGCCAGCGCGCAGAGCTTGAAGCAGTTGCATCAGGCAAGCCGTGCTCGAACGCCGTCCGCTTTTTGGGGTTCCGAGATGACCGGCTCAGCCTCATGAGTCGTTTTGATTTGTTCGTGATGACTTCCTCTCTGGAGGGAATTCCACGGTGCATGATGGAGGCCATGGCACTGAAGGTTCCCGTTGTAGCGTACAGTATTCCCGGTGTCAGTGAGCTGGTCGAACACGATAGAACGGGGTTGCTTGCGGTTCATGGAAATAAGGATGAACTGAAATCCCATTGTCGGTTTTTGCTGGAGAATCCTACGGAATCCGAAAGGCTTGCTGAAGCCGCGCGGCAGAAAATACAGGCATTGTATTCAGCAAACAGGATGGCTACAGAGTATGAAAACCTGTTCCGGCAGTTGTTGTCCCGTGACGCTGAATCAAGTGAACGGCAGGCCAGCCAGGAATCGGCGCATTCAGGCGGGCCCACCCGGTTATCGCAGAATCGGGGTAGAAAATGATGGTAACGCAAGGTTCTGAGGGGGTTATCGGGAAAGCCTTCAGGGTTTTCTTTGTGGAACGCAGGTTGCCATATAGCTGGTCCCGAAAGCTCCAGGATTCCCTGTACAAGGGGCCGTTGGATGCGGCACTCAAGGGGATCGTGAACACGCCTCCTATTCCCTGTGACACAGGAGCCAATACAGAACTCCATATGGTCACCTGTGTTCGCGATCTCAACATGGCGGTTGCCGCCTGTCGCTCACTTCTGCGGTTTGAACCGGGAATCGCTGTTGTTTTTCATGGTGATGAGTCGCTGCAGGTTGAGCATGCCGAGTTTTTGAAAGCAGCGGTCCCAGGTGCCCGCGTTCATCTTTATCATGAAGCCAATAACGCCGCGCAAGACTTCCCGGAGATTGCAGTGTTGCGACAACAGATTCCGAGCAGGTTCTCCCTGGGCGAAGGTTATGAAAGTCATCGGAAAGCCTGGGCACTGAAAGTGTTCGATTTTCACCTTTTTGCCAGGGCCGAAAAAGTGGTGGTCCTCGACTCAGATACGCTGTTCCTGCAGCGCCCGGATGAACTTATTGAATGGCTGAACAGCGAGGGGATACCGGGTTTTTACTCGGTTCCACTGTTGCCCAATTTACGGGTACCGGATGGGGACTGGCGGTCAGTTTTTCCCGCGGCCAGACCGATCAAACGCTTTAACGGCGGGTTCTATGGTTTTCATCGTCACGCCCTTTCGATTGATCTGATGCGCGAGACCATGCAGCGATTACTCGATAATCCGGCGATTCCTGTTCTGGGAGATGAATGCATCTGGCGTTTTGCCTTCGGTCATGTGGATGCCGGAGAATTACCCTATGAATCCTATCCGCTGACCACTCATCCCGACCGGTCTCGCAAGCTTGCGGAAAACCTTCAGTCTATAAAGTATGTCCACTTCATACTGAAACACCGGGGGGGCTTTTACAGGCTGCTTGCCGAACAGGTGAAGAGGGAATTGACTCAAGGACATGGGTGAACGGCGTTCTTGCTTGAGCAGCGCCCAACGGTAAAGGAAATACTATGTGTGGTTTGGCGGGATTTTTCCGTGTTTCCGGGTCGGAGGGTCTGAGCGAGGACCTGGACTGCCTTGAAAAAATGGGCAAATCAATAGTGCACCGTGGGCCGGATCACGGTGGCACCTACATTGATAACACCATTGGGTTGGTCCACCGACGCCTCAGCATTCTCGATCTTAGCGATGCCGGCAACCAGCCCATGGTTTCGGATTCTGGGCGCTATGTAATTGTTTTTAATGGTGAAATCTATAATTTCAAAGAGCTGAGGAAAGAGCTGGAAAACGACGGTGTCGTGTTTCAGACCCATACCGACACGGAGGTTCTGCTCAGGCTTTATGAACGGGAATCCGAGCATTGCCTGAAGCGGTTGAACGGAATGTTCGCATTCGCTATCTGGGACAAGGAGCAGGGGCAGCTATTCCTCGCCCGGGACAGATTGGGCAAAAAACCGCTCTATTTTTACCACGCCGATGGCAACTTTGCGTTCGGGTCCGAACTGAAAGCGATTTTTCCCCTGCCATTTGTGAAGAGGCGAATACGGCCTGATGCCGTCAAGGACTTCTTTGCCTACCAGTATGTCCCGGATCCCAAGACCATCTATCAGGACATCCATAAGCTGGGACCCGGCTACTGGCTCAAAACCGATGGACGCACCATCGATACCAGACAGTACTGGGACCTCGATTTTTCAACGGTAAACCCGGCGTCTCTGGGGGATATCAAAGGTGAAGTGCTGGACCTGATATCCGATGCCGTCCGACTGAGAATGGTGAGTGACGTTCCCCTGGGCGCGTTCCTCAGTGGAGGTATTGACTCCAGTGGCATCGTGGGCCTGATGGCCTCCCATACCGACACACCGGTTACTACGTGCTCGATAGGGTTTGACTCTGAGAAGTATGACGAGGTGCAATACGCCCGTCAGGTTGCCAATCAGTTTGGAACGGATCATCACGAGTTTACCGTGCAGGAAGATGTGGCCAGTCATTTTAACCACATAGCCTCCTATTTCGATGAGCCGTTTGCCGACCCTTCGTTCATACCGACGTATTTTGTCTCCAAGCTGGCGAGACAGAAGGTGACCGTAGCCCTTGCCGGAGACGGTGGCGATGAAAACTTCGCCGGCTATGAGAAATATTACGTTGACGCCATTGAGAACAAGCTGAGAAAACTTGTTCCCCGGGGAATCAGGCACAGTGCCTTCCCGTACCTCTCTGACCTGTTCGCAGGCTCGGAAATGTCCTTCCTGCGGAAAGCCCGTTCGCTATTGAGAACCCTATCTACCGAGGCTGACGAGGGATTTTACGGCAGCAACTGTTTTTTTGATCCGTCGGTCTGGAATCATATCGTAGCCCCCGGTTTCGAAAAGGAGACTGATGGCTACGATCCTTCCAGTATCACCTGTCATTACTACCGGAAGGCGCCGGCCGACGACCATTTATCGAGAATTCTCTACACCGATTTTAAAACCTACCTGCCTGGCGACATTCTGGTGAAAGTGGACCGGATGAGCATGGCGAACTCGCTTGAGACGAGAGCCCCCTTGCTGGACTACCGGGTGGTGGAATACGCCGCTGGCATTCCTTCCGCTCTCAAACTGAAGGGCAATCAGAAAAAGTTCGTGCTCAAGGAAGCATTTTCAGAAATGTTGAGTGATGACATCCTTTATCGCAAGAAAATGGGATTCTCGGTTCCGCTGGCGCAGTGGCTCCGAACAGAACTTCGGGAGTTCGCCGACGCCGTATTCCAGTTGGACAGCGTAGGGCTTTCGGACATTTTCAGGATGGAACGCGTAAGGGATTTGTGGCAAGCCCATTTATCCGGCGACAGCCGTTTTACCCAGGAACTCTGGACGATGCTCATGTTTGCTGTCTGGGTTCGACGCTATGAAAGCTGAATCCCGAACGGGCAATAACCACATAAAAGGCATGATGTGGTCAGAGGCACGCGCATGAAGGTCTTACACGTTACATTCAACATGGCCATTGGCGGCACGGAACAGGTGATCCGTCAACTGATTGAGGGCATTGACAACAGCGACGTGGACTGCGAAGTGTTGTGTATTGATGGCTTCGTGGGGCCCATTGGCCAACAGTTGGTGGAAAAGGGTGTGGCTGTAAACAGTCTTCAAAGGAAGCCGGGTATCGACTTTGGACTGGTCGCTAACCTTCGTGCCGTGATCAGGCAGGGTGACTATGATATTGTTCATTGCCATCAGTACACGCCCTGGTTTTATGGCTGGCTGGCAAGCCTGGGTACCAGAGCCCGAGTGGTTTTCACCGAGCACGGCCGGTTTCACCCCGACAGGTACAGATACAAGGCCTTCCTGATCAATCCTGTCATGGCCACGCTGACGGCCAGAATCATTGCTATATCCAACGCCACGGCAGAGGCACTCAACCGCTACGAGTTCATCCCCGGAAAGCAGATTAGCGTCATTTATAACGGTATCCGGGGTATGGTTCGGGATTCGCGAAAGGTAGCTGGTTTGAAAAAAGAACTGGGCTTGGCCGACGGCGAGTTGGTATTTGGTACGGTTTCCCGTCTCGACAGCGTGAAAAATCAACGAATGATGATCAAAGCCTTCGCCAGGTTCCTTGAAGGATCCGGGCCAGCCAAGCTTTTGATTGTAGGTGATGGGCCAGAGCGATCTTCGCTGGAGTCACTTGTGGCGGAACTCGGACTATCCGGCAGTGTGCGGTTTACCGGATTCATCACCCGGCCAGAGCATCACCTGGCCTGTCTGGATGTGTTTCTTCTGTCATCCCATACAGAGGGAACTTCCATGACGCTCTTGGAGGCAATGAGCCTGGGTATCCCCCAGATCGCCACCAGAGTCGGGGGGAATCCGGAAATTGTTGAGGATGGCGTGACCGGGTTGCTTACTGCCAGTGATGACGCCAATGAATTCGCCAATGCCATGAAACGGCTGCAGCAACAGCCTGACATGCGATCGCACATGGGGGCTGCAAGCCTGTCAAGATTCGAACAGTCTTTCACGGTCAGTGCGATGGTGAACAACTACCTGAAAGTTTATTGTGCCATCGCAGAGAGAGAGCGAATCCGTGTCTGATGTTCGTAAGGCTGTCGTTTTCTCATTTGTCACCCGGTACGGCCTGATGATTATCGGTCTGGCGTCGACCATGATCATTGCCAGACTGTTAACACCCGAGGAAATCGGCACCTTTGCCATTGCGAGTGCGATCACTGTGGTCATGACGGAGTTCCGATTGCTCGGAGCCGGCATGTATCTCGTCCGGGAGGAGGAGTTAACGGAAACGAAGGTTCGGTCGGCGATGGGCTTAACCATGTTGATTTCCTGGAGCATGGGTGTTGGCATCTGGTTTGTAGCCCCCTTGGTCGCTAATTTCTACGAATTGGCTCCACTGACTCCAATCTTCAGGATACTTTCCGTTAGCTTTTTCCTCGCTCCAATGATCAGTATCCCCACTGCGTTGCTCATGCGAGCTTTCAAATTCAAGGAGATTTTGATTATCCGCCTTGTCACCAGTCTGAGCAATCTGGTAACAACCATTTCCCTCATTTTTGCAGGCTTCAGTTTTTACTCACTCGCCTGGGGTTACACAGTTGCGGTGCTCGTCGAAGTGATCCTTGTGTATTGGCTCCGCCCCCCCGAAACCCGCTGGTTACCCTCATTACATCAGTTGGGCACCGTTATGCGGTTTGGCATTTACAGCTCACTGGCCGGATTCTTTCGCCGTGGGGTGATAACCGCCCCGGATATGGTCATCGGAAAACTGGGCACGACGGCACAGGTAGGCCTGTTTTCACGGGGGCTGGGGTTCATCGAGTTCATGTCGCAGACTCTAATGATGGGGGCAAAGCCTGTAGTGCTTCCTTATTTGTCCGAGGTGCAGCGCAGTGGTAATGACGTTAACGATGCTTATACCAGTGCAAGCGTCATGCTAGGTGCCGTCCTTTGGCCAGTACTGGCCGTGGCAAGCGTAGTAAGCCTCCCGACCATTCGTTTATTTTTCGGGGATCAATGGGATGCTGCAGCCCCGTTTGCCGCTATCCTTGCGGGCTGGGCAATGCTACGTGGAGTGCACTGGTTCTCCGGAGACCTGTTTCTGGCTCGCGGGTATGAGCGGGTGATGGTTGTAAAGGAAGGTATTCTGTTCGCTCTCTACTTTTCCGGCGTTGTATTTTCCTATCCACTGGGATTGGAGGCGGTGGCTAGCGCTTTTGTGCTTGTTGGATTCGCAGATGCGGTCATTACTACCTTCATTCTTGCACGGGTAATGGGCTTGAAGGCCTTTGTATTTTTCCGTGCTTGGCTATCAAATCTGGGGCTCGCGGTGATTTGTTGGTTGGCGGCTGAGCTGATCTATACCGGTGGGATGAATGCCGGGATGGAAATGTCCACGGCTTTTCTCTCAGTCGCATTATGCCTACCCGTTGTTTGGGTCTCTTCACTTTATCTTATCAAACATCCTGTGCGCGGCGAGGTGACGACAATCTTCAATTGGGTTTTGCGAAAGGTCTCATTGAAATAAATCCTCCCCCGTTAGTAGATCAAGTACCTATTTGCAGGTTTTTTTAATCGCGAATTGATACATGCTGCCTCTGGCAGTAAGGAGAGTGGGCGACAATACTCTAGGAAGGCTGTAATGGTTTTACCTTACACGCAATTCGGAGTTTGCCATGAGTAACGGAAAGCTCGTCCTTCCTTTGATATTGATTTTCGTTTTGGCTGGGTGTCAGTCTCTTACCATTCGGGATATTGATACTCTACCTCCCACTGCTTCACTCCCTGAAGTCAGCGAGCCCGGGTGGGTTGACCTTCGATATTTTGACAATGTTCCGGGTATTAAACTGTCTGACGTCGAGGGACTCGCCAGATTCCCCGACAACCCGGACGTCGTGGAGAAACTGACGCAACTGGAGGTTCGTTCCAGCCGAGGGGACAACTACGCTACGCTCGTACGCGGATACATTGAGCCACCTGTAACGGGCGTCTACCGTTTTTACGTGTCCGGTGACGATCAGACTAGTTTCTCATTGAGTTCTGACCGGTCTGCAGCCAACGCAACCGTCATTGCAAGTGTTCCGTCCTACAGCTCCGTTCAACAATTTGGGAAATTCAGCTCACAGGCTTCTCCGCAAATCGAGCTGACGGCGGGCAAACAGTATTATTTTGAATTGAGGCACAAAGAGGGAGGTGGTGGAGATCACTTCAGCGTGGCATGGGAGGGCCCCGGATTTTCGCGAGCCATTATAGGAGCGGAATACCTCCATTCTCCAGCTCAGACCAGCGAACAGTACTCTCCGGAAGAAACCGGGGTCGAAGGATTCAAACAAGGTTACCGGGTTGGCTTTTTTGACGGCGAGCAGAATCTTCCGTTTAACGATCAGTACCCACCGCTTGATGAAGACCAGGATGGACTCTACGACAACTGGGAAGTCCAGTTTGGGCTCAGCCCTTCTGACCCGGGGGATGGTGATTCTGATCTGGATAATGACCTGCTGACGGCTCGGGATGAGTATGAAGTCTGGACCAACCCCGCAGATAGCGACACTGACGGGGACGGTATTCCCGATGGTGCCGAGTTCGCCTTTGGCCTAAACCCGAGGGATCCTGCTGATGCCACCCGCGATCTTGATGGGGATGGATACTCAAATCTCGAGGAGTATCAGGCATCCACGATCATTGATGATCCAGAAGACAAACCTGTGCAGGAAGTACAAAGCCCGGATTTCGTCGCCGGATTGAAGGGGCAGTTCTTCGCGGGTCGCCGGTTTGATACCTTCGTCTTTTCGCGACTGGACCAGAATGTCGATAATGACTGGGGTGCGGATTCGCCCGGTAGTGGTATACCTAACAATAACTTCAGCGCGCGCTGGTACACCTATATCGTCCCGCCCCACGCTAGCGGGAACCGTCGGTACGAAGTGCGGGCAACCCGGGATGACAGTGTCCGCATCAAGGTCGGTGATGAAATGGTCGTTGACTCCTGGACAGGAGGAAGTGGCGAAGCGTATACGGGGCAGGTGGTCCTGTCTGCCGGCACTTTATACCCGGCCATGATTGAGTTCTCGGAGGGCTACGGAAGTGCATTCCTTCGTCTGGAGATAGTTGATCTTGAGACTCAACAGGTCGTCCAGCCGTCGGAGATCTTCCGTGTGACTCCATTTGAATCTTCTGTCTCGGCTGATAGTGACGACGATGGCATTCCGGATACCTGGGAGATGGAATATGGCTCAGATCCGTTTAACAACGATGCTTCGCAGGAGTACAACAACTCGGGAGTGTCTGTAGCCGAAGCATACCAGTCTGACGTGAATCCCTGGTCCCTTGAACCGGTGAAGAGCTGGGAAGGGGATGTTTCCTCAGAAACATCGGTGCCGCCCAGCGAACCTGAGACTACACCGCCGGAGCCTGAACCAGCTCCAGAACCAGCGCCGACAACACGGACGGCAACGCTGTCGTGGACTGCGCCGGGTACCAGGGCAGATGGAACTTCCATCGCGCTCAGCGAGATCGACTTCTATCGCGTCAATTACGGGACTTCCGCAAACTCGCTCGGTCAGAATGTGTCGGTATCCGCAGGAACCACAGAGTACACCTTTGAGAACCTGACGGCGGGAACTTGGTATTTTTCCGTGCAGGTCATCGATATGAATGGATTGATCAGCGCACCATCGAAAGTGGTCAGCGTTTCTCTAGAGTAGGGCAGTCGGCGGGTCTGGGTATACCAGACCCGCCGACTGAAGTGCCGATGTTTACTTGCTTGCTCTAGCGTTGACGGGGAATTGAGGATACTTCACGCAACTTTCTGTAAAGGTCGTCAGATATGTTGCTGATATGGAATTCGGAGGCGTTCAGATAACCTGAAAAGGATCCTATCGAAGAGTCGGAGAATCTGCCATCCAGTGCTGAGGCCAGGTTTTCGGTATCATCAAATCCGTAGAGCTCGCCAAGGCCTCTGGAAGCCACCAATCGGCCCAGGGCCCCATCTGCCGGCGTGATATTGATGATTGGGCGGCCCAATGCCAGATAATCATAGAGCTTGGATGGGATCTGAGTCTGGGTTCCGGGTTGTATGTTAACCACCAGATCCGCTGAGGCCAGGGAGCGCAGGCACTGCTTGTAAGGCACTGGCTCATCAATGATCAACGATCCATCCTCCAGAAGGTCCGCAAACCTGTCTCTCAGGTTGTAATCGAGTTGAACGTCGCCGATCTGATGGAAGACGATCTTGCCGGATTCGCCCGCTCGCTTTCGATTTGCTACCCGGATGGCTTCAAGTAGAACGGCCGGGTCTCGAACACCATACAGGAAGCCCGCATGGCAAAGGACAAGATCGGGCGAGTCTGTTCCGGCGTTGCCGGCATCGATATCCTCAAAATCCGAGGGATCAAAACCATTGGGCAATACCAGGAACTTATCCCGTTGCTCCGGGTACCGTTCGCTGAACTCTTCCATAAGCGGCTCAGTATTCAGGGACACTGCCGTGGCATGTTGAACAACCTTTCTCTCGAGCCGTAAGGCCAGGCTGTCCAGAAATTTTCCTTTGGAATGGTGAAACGGGTTGTTCATCCATGGATCGCGAAAATCCACAATCAGTGGCTTCCCGCAGAATTTGCTGATCAGGTAGCCAACGATCAGACCAGACCAGGGTGATCCTGTGGCAAAAATGGCGTCGATACCGTTTTTGCGCGTTTCCCTGACTCCCCGGATGGTTGCCGGGATAATCCACGGCCCGGCCTGGTCGGGAAAATAACAGGAATCGTAGACAAAGTCCTTTAGGCGCTGAATTGAAGAGGCTTTGTTGTCGGGGTTCGGTGCCGACGACCGGAACGTCGTCTTAGGCGAAGACGCAGATCCCGACTCGGGGGATGTCTTTCTACGGGTGAAGAATTTCCGCACGGCCAGCAACGCTTTGAAGATATCCCAAACCGCCACCCGATGAATTTTTTCTCCATTGACAGGGAGCGAAAGATGACCGAGGGCATCCGCTACGGGCCCAACCTGCGGTTGTGTTGTCAGAACATGCGCCTCGACATTGCTTAAAGCCCGCACAAACTTGACGGTGCGCATGCTGCCAGGAACACCTGTGCTCTCGGTTGGTGGGTAGAAATAGGCAATAAACAGAACTTTCAGAGGCAGAGTTTCAGAAGAAGCTTCGGGCATGTAGCGCACGTCCTGGCTGTGAGAATTTTGCTATCCGCAGTGCGGAGAGTCTTTTCCGTTTTAATGTGTTGGAAAGCCTCCGGCAAGGTTGCCGGCGGCACACTGGCACGTCTCCATACCAGTTCTGGCAACCACGACCACGTGTCATAGCGGCCAAAGCGAAACCTGGTCAAGGGCTTTTGTCCTAATAACCAGAGAGGCTATCGAGAATCTTTTGGAAAAAATTAGGTCTATCGCTGTCCGGAGACCTTCTACTATAAGTGCTAAACTTTATTTTACAGTACAACGCAATATGAAACATTACTTCGCATGGGAAGTATGAACAGTTCACGACGTTCAAGCTTGAGTTTGTTTAAGTTAATGGAATCACCATCCCTGAGGCATCGAGGTATAAGGTTTATGAACTCCCATCCCATTGTTAGTCGTGCAAGTGTGTTGTTGTTCATGGCAGCGACATACAGTTCTGCTGTCACAAGTGAAGTACTGTTTGTGGAAAATTTTGATAATCAGCCTGACTGGACGAGTGGTCTGGAGATCAATGCCACTTCTGCGAGCCCGGCTGGAAAACCGGATCGTGTCCAAAGCGCGGGAACGCATGTGATTCCGCAGGGTTGGTATTCTGTTAGGCAAGACCCAGTATGGGCACCCTCCACAGGTCATCCAGACAGGCATGAGACGATTGAAATTCTTGCATCGAATTCCGAGAAAGCCAGAGGAGGAGTGGGTAAATCCTTTGTGAGCTGGCGAGATTCGTACGATGCAGGTTGGAATTACTGGGGCTCCGAGTCAATGCTGGTTAAATTTCTACCAGAGGGGTATGACTCACTTTATGTAGAGTTCTGGATCAGGTTCGGTGATAACTGGTCCCGCGAATATGTGAGTGGGACTCCATCCCCTGCGTCCAAACTGTTCCGTGTGTCGAGTTGGAGTGAGGAAGGGAGCGAATATCAGGCCTTTGGTGACGGAGAGTTGGGGCCGATAGCCCTGTGGGATCATAATGTGAACAGCTACGGAGTGCGTAATGCACTTGCGTTCAGGGGGGGGCCACACGGAGACAACTACGGATTTTCGTCGGGCGATATATCAGGCCTGCCTCGTCAAATAGTTGGTATTGGTGACATCAATCTCAACTTCACCAGAGATGTCCTGGGAATGGGCGCCGGTGGCGAGAACCCAAAGATCGTTGATCGAGTCAATGGCGGTTATATTTCAAATGACCCGAACGAGAAAGTCGTTCATGACCAGGTTTTTGGACCTGGTGGAGCCTGGACTAAGATCGCCTTCTACGTGAAGATGAACACGGCGCCTGGTAGAACTGATGGCGTCTTCAAACAGTGGCTGAATGGTGAGCAGATTTTCAGTAACACCTCGATCCCCTGGATAAGGCCGTCTTCCTCCGAGAATGAGAATGCCAAATGGAATCTTGTTGCGATCGGTGGAAACGATTTCTTCCAGACTTATCCAAATTCTGACCGTAGGGAAGAGTGGTACTCTATTGACGATGTCGTGATCAGAACTGATATTCCAGCCGATTTAATGTCTGAAGAATTGGCTTCTCCTCCCTCGCCACCAACCTCACTTGAGGTGAATTAATAGAATTCGCCTTGTAGTCAGCGTTACTAGCCTATAGAGACGTGCCGAAAGGTATAAGAGGTCAAGGTAATAAGATCTCGCGAGTTCTGAGAGGCTTCTTGGAACTCGCGAGGCTCGTTTATAGCGCTTTAAAGTCAATGGAATAGGGAAGAGAAATAGAAAAGTAGCAAATAGCCACAGGGACGATGATTGCAACGCGAAAGCACCAACCGTTGCAGCCAGACAAAAACCAAATCCCACGGTTATTAAAAACACAGGGTCTTTTAAGTTGCGCATTAAATCCTCTGAGTATGATTCAGCATGCCATATTTGCCTTTTTACAAAAGCTTTTTGTGTTTTTGCATTGCCCCAATGAATAACATTTGCATCTCTGGAGATGTGGACTTCTCCTCCAGCATTTTTCAGCCTTGTTGAAAGTTCGCTGTCCTCTCCGGACGACATGGTTTCATTAAAACCTCCTACCTCATTAAAAAAGCTCTTGCCGATCACGATAGAACAACCTAGTAAATCTTTTGGTAAAGCGTTGCCGTTCGGTCCCTCAAGAAGCCAGTGCGTTTCAATCCATGTGGCATCCGGCGGCAACTCACAACCACCGCCAAGAACCAAACGTTGATTTGATGACAGGGATTGTTGGCTCAATCGATCCAGCCAATTTGCGGGCAGGGTACAATCTGCGTCAATAAATATCAGGATCTCGCCTTGTGCCAACCTGGCGCCAAAATTTCGAAGGGCGCCAACCTTCAGATCCGGTTCAATGCAAACCTTGTCTGCCAGTTCCCTGCTGATTCTGACTGAATCATCCGAGGATCCGTTGTCAACGACGATTATTTCGAATTGATCTCTGGGAATCGTTTGATTCTGAAGAGACTGCAGACATTGTCTAATATGCCTAGCTTCATTCAGACAGGGAATAACGAACGAAAACTGAATCATAGCAGAGCCCATATTATTGCCGGACAACACTTTTAAACTTTCCATTTGCAGACCTTGGTATCGCATCCGAATACTGGAAAGTGAGTCCTACCTGAGAACCAGTTCTGGCTTTGAAGTTTTCCTCCAGTGTGTGTTCGTCGACAGGGCTTGAGTCGTCAGCCCTGACAATATTGATAGTGCAATGATCTGGGCGATCCTGAACTACCTGGGCTTCCCTGATTCCGCTCAAGCCTTTAAATATATGATCAATCCGCCCGATCTTTCTGCCATCTGGCGTTTCAATGTAATCATCAATCCTGCCATTGATAGACGCCAGGCGGGTTTGACTCGCCTCCATCAGATCTTCGCGGGCGGTCAGGGTCGCGGAATCCCCAACCCGATATCGAAGCAAAGGCATACAGGTGTTGGTTAAGGTGGTTGCAATGACATCTCCGGCAAGTTCGCCCGATGAATATGGCAGAACTTCCGTTACTCCGAGCGTTGGATTGCACTGGTAAAGGCCGTGCTTGTCCTGGCCGGCAAAGACAACGTACTCGGCGGTGCCGTAATAATCCCTCACGGGGCACCCGAACACGCTTTCGATGCGTTCCCTTTGCCATGCAAGTAACGTTTCGGAATTTGTGATGATCACTGTTGGCTGGAATTGGGGGACCGTGCCTGTGGCTGCGTAGTAACCCGCTAGTTCCGCGATGGCGGACGGGTACCCGATCAACTCTTTTGGAGCAAAGACATCAAGATCTTTGCGATAGGCCGGAAAGGTGGCCGGGTTGAGGTGATAACTTGAATACAGTCGTTGATTCTCGGCCCTGTTAAGCCGAGAGAAGGGTGGTGTAAGGTCACTGGCCCGTTGCACCATGCGCCCGGCGAATGTGGCTCTCCTTGCTCCAAAAGGGACCCCGTGAAACTCTTCGTGGTCCACAACAAGTGCCATGGCCATTTTGTACGTTCTTTCGTTGACGGCCAGCGTCAGCGGCGTCCCCGTGCTTCCGCTGGTATTCTGCAGAACAAATGATTTCTGACCCGGCACCTGGAATTCCTCAGGTCTGGATCTCAACGTGTCTTTGTCCAGGACCGGTAGTTTTCGGAGATCCGAAACATGGGTGATGTGTTGCTCCGAAAGGCCGATATCCGAAAACACGCGCTGATAGTAGGGCACGTTTTCTCGGCAGAACCTCACCATCTCGTGCAGTTGTTCACTCTGGTAGTCGATCGTTTCCTGATGGGTCCAGTTTCGTGCCTGTTCAACCAGCTTTCGAACGTCCCGATAAGTGCCGGTGTATCTCTTTAAAAAGAGCTTGTACCCCATGGCACTGACAAGCACGTTCTGAAGCCAGACAGGGCTCTGGTAATAGAGGGACTCAAAGTTACTGGTCATTCTCATTTCCTTGAGGCGCAGTCCTCTTCGAAGGCTGTTCACTGAATCGTGGCCGAACAGTCTTTGCCGGGTTCCCGGCTACAATCAGCGCTTCCCCCACAGGCCGGGTGACAATGCTTCCGGCTGCAACGATGCTGTGATCGTTTATATCACTCAGAATAACGGAGGCGTTTCCAAGCCAGCAATCCCGACCTATTCGGGTTTTTGTGTAAGTGCCTCCCTGTTCCTGGATCGGTTGTGTGGGGTCGCTAAAGGTGTGTTGATTTGCACCACTGAGAATATGGACGCCACTGCCTAACAGGGTGCTCTCACCGATTGAGCATTTTCCGATATTGCACTGCGGTCCGATATAGACACCTTTCTCTATCGTGGTATCCCAGTGGGAGAAAACCGTAAGAAAGCCAATGGATATTTCCGGAGAGGTGTCAGGACAGCTCAGGCTGTAAAAGCTGGCCCGCAGGTATATTCCCGGCTTTCCGGGAACAAGGCTCAGAAGCTGGGAAAACGACTGGAATACGGAATCTCGATTGGCGCCCAGAGAGAGGAGATGATACGCCACCCACAACGGCAACACGAGCACAGTGAATACCAGGCGCATCAAAGGCTTAAGTAAGGACTTCACGTCATCCCTCCAGTCGTAAAGTCAGCCAGGCTTTTTCACGGGCGGGACGAAACTGAACGATCCCCCTGGCCAGGCGTTGAAGAATCTGGATCAGGACTCTGGTCGTGAAAACTGTTCTGCCATGCTTGCGATGTTTCTTCAAAGCCGCTTTCCCTGCTGCTGCTTCTTCCGCTATGGGAATATCGTATCGGTGAGGGCCGTAGTTTTGGAGCAGTATAATCTGTACTCGTGTAAAAAAACGCTCTTCACTGACTTCAAGAGTGCGAGTGATCTCCCCGAGCCATTCGAAGGCTTTACGCTTATATGCCTCGCTGTTTTCGGCGTCAAACAGGGCGGCCTGTTTCAGGAGTGCCACTTTTCGGAAGTCTTGCGCAACCCAGGTGTGATTGGGGAACTCCAGTTCTTCGGGTTTGTGAAGGAAGGGCTGCTCATTTATCACCATCCACCGCCAATAGTGTTTCAGACTGGCGAGAGCGTATTCATAGACGTCGTCCCGCGAGTGGCTGTCCAGTTTCAGGCACAGGTAGCGGGTTATTGCCGATAGCAATACGAGGTAGTGCCAGCCGGTTTCGACATCAAGAAGGTTACGGTGTTCAATGTTGTCAGCCGGACCAATAGTACAGCGAATCACATGCTCGGCCTGGCTCAGCCAGTCAGCCTCGGGCTGAATCAGGCTCGCATCAAGCAGGGTGTTTATGTAATTGCCGGTGCCACGGGTAAACGGATATTGGTAAACGCCATTGAGGTTACCTGCCAGAACCTTTGTCAATCGAGGCAAGTCATTTTTCTTGATGGCGAGCACCTGAGGAAGCAGCCCCACCGAACCTTCGTGAGCCTTTCGCATCCAGGTGGCAAGCTCGAGAACGGCCGATTTTGAATTCTCGGACCCGGTCATCCAGAAGTGATAGAGAAGGCCGGTTGTGTAGCAATGCTCCGCAGCCGGGCCGCCTCCGGTCTGGCCCGGCATTGAACTCGTTGTGTTAAAGCGGGAATAGGTCCGGTGGGTTGCAGTATGGGCATCAAGGTAATGGTCAGTATGCCAGAACAGACCGTGGTTGTATTCCGCCCGGTCTTCATCGGTGTGGTAGATGTCAATATCAACCACATGGCGGGCAAGGTCGTCCATCAGTTGGAACCAACGCTTGTCTCCGGTCAGGGCAAACTGTCGGGCAAAACCGTAGATGGCATCGTACTGATTATTGTAATGAGAGATGAAACGAGGTTCGTCAGAGGGCAGGTAGAGGCTCTCGTGATCGGCGAAGATATCGCCAAAGTTTCGCCAGCCGTACTCATCAATCACTTCGCGTTTTTGGAGAAACCCCGCTTCCGGGCACAAACCGAGTTCAATCAGGCGGTCGATCCGGTCTCGTTGATGGATCGGTGTAAAAAAGGGGAATGCGTTGGCAATGGCATAGTGTTCCGCTGGCACTACTGGGATCACAGGAAAGTGGAGGTTGCGGAGCGTGTCGCCTTCGCCGTCCAGTTGAAGCCAGGCCGTCTGTTGTTTCTGTTCGCCGCCCTGAAGTTCGTAGGCCGATCCAATGGCGGGAAAAAATTCGACTTTCAGAGCATCCGTGTTTGCTTCTAGCGCGGACGGGAAATTCTGCCAGAAATGCCTCATCGTGGCGCAGGTCCCAGTGTCGCTATCCAGCATACCGCAAACAGGCATTGCCCGTTCCCCGTGGCCTGCGTTCTCTTCGCCGCGATATAAACGGTATCCCCGGAAACGAGTGGTCAGCTTGCCGTCTGCGCCCACGTGGTTCCTGCTGTTCCAGTTTTCTCCACCGCTGGATTCCTGATGCAGGCGAAGGGGCCGGGCAGATTCAGCAATGGTAGCGGAATCTGTCCCGGCATTGATCCAGTATGACGCGACATTCGGTTGGCGGACAGACAGTGAGAACGAACGAAAGTGAACAGATCCGGAATCGCCAAGGTCCCAGAGGCCTCCGCGATGCAGTGCACGTCGGGTGTTGTGCAGCCCGGCTTCAATGCGAACCAGTTGCCCGATTCGGTAAAGTTGGAGCGTAACGAAGAATCGGAGGTATGGCTCGCCTGCTTGCGACAGGAAAGAACCCGTCGTTCGATATTCTGAAAACAGGGCGCCTTCTTCGATTAACACCCAGGTTTCCTCCATTCGGACATCGCAGGTTTTGTTGTCCTGGTCGATCAAGTCGAAGCTCAGCACCCGCCAGCTCGCATCGGCTCGTTCGATTCTTACCGAAAGGGCCTGTTCACAGGCCAGGAGACGGGGCGCTGGCGGCGGCATGTTCTTAGGGCTGGCACTGCGGTTGTGGGCGACCAGTTCAATCTCCCGGGTTTCCCAGGGTGCAAGGCGGGCGGGAAAGGCAATGCCCAGCCATCGAATACTGCCATCGTTCCACAAACTTAAAGGTCGCGACTGGAAGGGTTCCACGGGGTGACCTTCGGAGGTTTGGAGGCCGTGATCCTCCCCTGGTCTTAAGTACCCTTCAGGTAACGGCATGCCTGTATGAACAGGGTCGAACTGCCTTGGAAAGCCGTTTTCTTCCCGAAGTACAACGTTGGGTCGGGCCATGCTTACTGCGAACCTCCTGTGTTCACCAGGGCGGCAATTTTCTGATATTGCTCTGAGAGGGCAACAAGGTATCGTGAATGTTGCTTGGAGATCTCCAGGTCGCCTGAGGCAATCTGTTCCCTCAGCGCATTGAATTTGGCGATCAGGGTTTCTGCATCGAAATCATCAATGTTGACGTAATAACGGCCAAGTCCGACATCTTCCAGTAATTCCGCTGCCTTTCGGTAATAGCAGATACCCAGAACCGGAATGCCCAACTGAAGAGGCAGTACGGTGGCATGGAAGCGGGTCGCAACAACGCAATCGGCGTTGTTCAGGGTGTCCATCAGCTCACTGACCGTTCTGTTGCGGGCAATTTCGGGCTCCAGGAAGGCCGCCGTATCGGCGTCCACTAACTCGATAACATCCTCAATGACTGCCTCATCCCTAATCTGGGTGCTGAACAGCGTGAGCCTTGCACCACTTGCCATTATGTCGGAGCACAAGGATGCCACCTTTTGCACGTAGTCGCGGTAGCGAGCATCGTCCGGGTGATGCCAGTAACGGCTGTCATATACAGGCATAGGGTTTACGGCGACGCGAAATTCATCACTTTTCGGTCGACGATCCGGTGGAGCCTCCGATCCATAAAGGCTATGGGCCAGGTCCGGATAGATAGAACCGTCAATACCGACTTTTTCGAGGATAAGCTTTCGGGAGCCCTCATCACGGAAGGAAATGAAGTCGGCTCGGCTCAGTGCCTTGCGGAGCATCCAGTAACTGAGGGAATGACTCAGGGGGCCTGCACCCACACTGATAAAACCCACCCTGGCGCCGGCCCCCTTCGCAAGCCAGGTCCATTTCAACAGGGTGTATGGAAAGCCCCAGGGACCTCCGAAATTGTCCAGGAACTGGTTAGACCCGGTGACAAGAACCAGGTCTATCGTATCCAGGCGCTTTCGGGCTGCGCGGAGAAAGGAAAGCTCCTGCCTGAGAACGGGAAAAAATTCGACAACCTGCTGTGCCAAGGTCAGCAGCGGGCCAAGCAAGGGCAGGGCTTTCATTCGGGCCTTCCAGGACCTCTGGGCGGGCAACGGTTGGTCTGTCGTCTGCTGCGCCAGTGGCTCCTCGGATGTATCCGAGCCGCTGGAAGGTGCTGGATTGAAATAGTCCGCACGATACCGGATCGGAAAGGAGTCCACGTTATGTCGGGGGCCGCTGTCTGCGGGATTGATGGAAAAGCAGGACAACTCTGCATCGGGAATGTAGGTGCGAAGGTTTCTCAGAACCGCCTCAACAATGGCCTCATCGCCCAGGTTCTGATTTCCATAGTGACCGAAAACGGCAATCCTCGGTGATTGTGCAGGAGTTCGTTTTGGCATCAGGCGGTCAGGACCAGTTTTCGGGAATAAAACGCTTCGGCGATGCTCTCTGGCGCATTGGATTCCATGCCCCGAATTCGCATCAGGCTCCAGAACAGATCCTGGCTGAACCAGGGCTTTTCAGATTGGGAAGCGTAGGCGTCATGGAGAAACCGAATCTTGGATTCTCCGGTTCCCCTCGAGATGGGAAAAAACATATTGGGTTGGCCCAGATCTCCGTCCCACTTCGGGATCTCATACTCAAGAACTAGGTGGTTTCTGAATGTGTTCCAGGTCAGATCAGACACTGCCCGGTGATCCTGATGAAGATCATGGCGGTAGTGTGTGAATACCAGATCAGGATTGGCTACATCGGTTTTCAGGCTTTCGAAAAATTCTTTCAATCGCACCGGTTCTGTCGGCAAAAAACCGTCCCGGAAATCGTGGATTCTTAAGTCCACAGACCTAGCACCTTTGGAAAAGAGCGCGGCTCCTGTTTCAGCCTCCTGTCGCCGGGACGGGGTAGAAGCAAAGACAATCCAAGTGAGATTTACGTCGGGCCGATTGGCCAAGAGATGCAACAATGTGCCGCCGCAGCCGATCTCAATGTCATCACAATGAGCCCCGAGGCAAAGCACGTTCAGTGGGGTTTGACCCTTTCCAATAGCTGTGTGCAGCATGCGTGTTATACCTTCTCCCGCCAAACCTGCCAGGGACATTCCCCACTTGCATTAAGCTCGTCAAAGGCCTGCTTGTCCTTGAATGTGTCCATGCATTTCCAGAAACCATCGTACCGGTAAGCCACCAGCTCATTCTCTGCAATCAGTCGCTCAAACGGCTCGTGAACAAGCTCTTCTCCATCCTGTATGTACTCATAGATGCGTTTCTTGAAAATGAAAAAGCCGCCGTTCACCGTCAGTCCGGTATTGGTCGTGTCCTGGATGCTGTGCACGGTGCCGTCGTCGTTAAGCCGCACGTAATGAAATGACTGTTGTGGCTGTACGCAAAGAAAGCAGGCTGTTTTTCCGCTTTTCATGAAGAACTCGAGCATTTCATCGAGTGGAACATCCGACAGGCCATCCGCATAGTTGGCCATGAACATGTCGTCAGGCCCTAGATCATCAAGATACTTCTCAACCGCTTTCAGGCGCATTCCGATGTTCGATTTGAGCCCGGTATCGGCAAACGTGATTTTCCAGTCGTGGATGTCGGTTTTGGTCAGATGGGGTTTGCCACCCTCAAGCACGAAATCGTTGGTAAGGCACTCGTCATATTTCAGAAAATACTGTTTGATTACGTGCGCGTTGTGTCCAAGGCAGATAATGAAATCCTTGTGTCCGTAATGGGAGTAGAACTTCATCAGGTTCCAGACAATCGGCCTGTGGCCAATGGGAACCATCGGCTTGGGAATATTTTCTGAGAATTCACGCAGGCGCATTCCAAGTCCGCCACAAAAGAGTACAACCTTCATAACTCTGACTCCCTTCAACTGCCGCTATGAGCAAAGTGTAGCAATCATTTCTTCTCTGAGTTGGTCAATCAGGCGTCCGCCGGGCAACTCAACATCATCGTAGGTAAGTGCCTGGTCCATGGGCACGTGGCGCTTTACTTTGCAGTTCTGGGCAACGCCCATTGGTAACAGATTGTCCCGCAGGCTGGTTTCAAAGTTGTCGATCAGGGCGTAGTTGGTGAAGCCTCCTATGCCATCAAGAATGTCGCCTTCATTGAGGTCTTTTTTAGCGATTGCGACAGCTTCGCAATAGGGCTTGCCAAGGGGAGTAACGGCAGCATCATTACAAAGAACGCCACGACAAACCGTGATGGGTATTTCCAGCTGGGGGAGATGGAAGGGGGTATAGAACACGTAGAAAGGGCCATCGCCCATCTTCAGATACTTAAGGTATTCCTGCTTCATCGGGTTGTCGGTGTAACCGACAATAAATGCGCCGGTGTAGGGCGAGGCGCCGAGAAGGAAGTCTACGATACCTTTGCCGGGCGAGAAGGCATCCTCGGGGAAATGGCTAAGGCAGGTTCGTACATCGTCACATGCGGGCCCGTACATGCCACGCTTACCCACACCAAAACCAAGTGCGTTCGCAGTAACCGTAAGCTCCATGGATAGTTTGGTGCCGTCCACGAAAGAGGTCATCATGTGCGGTTTCTGGTTGTTGGCCTCCGCAAAGGCTTTTTGGGTTTCAGGCGTTCTGTGAACATCGTAGAAGCCTTTGAGATTGCCTGCGCCCACAACCTCCAGCCCCATGGTGCGAACGTGGCGGGCCAGGTTGGACGCTACACCGGGTTCGTCGCCGTCTGAGTTTGAATAGACTACGCCATTCTGTTTGGCATAGTGCTTCATCAGAGGACCAACGGTTGCGTCCATTTCGCAGTTCAGTACAAAGGTGTGCTTGCCGGCCTTGATGGATTCCAGGGCGACCCAGGCGCCATATTCCACTTCGCCAGTCGTCTCCAGAACAGCGTCGATGGTAGCGGCGTCAAACGCAACTCTGGCGTCGTCCGCAATACAGGGAGTGCGGGACTCAATTGCTTGTTCCAGTTCGGCGCTTGTAGAAACAAACTGAGTGTTTTCGACGCCCGCATTGCGAAAAACCGCCTCGGCGTTCTCGCGGGTTCGGTTGACAATTACCGCCAACTGAATCGCCGGGAATGAACTTTCGATTTGTGCGGCGATATGCTTCGCGCTGTAACCCGCGCCGACCATGGCCAGTCTGATCGGGCGGTCTTCCTGTACCCGCTTTGCAATCTCTGTGTCGACTATGATCATTTTGCTTCCCTGTCTTTCTATTTATTGTCAGAAATTTTTCCAGTTCTTGTCATTATCCGAGATAGCTGCGATGGGTAGCGGCCACTCAATGCCAAAGGCTGGGTCATCGTGGCGAACGCCCGTTGCGGATTCCGGATGGTAAAACTCACTAGTGTGGTAATAGATCTCGGTGTCGTCTACCAACGTCTGATAACCCGTAGCGCAGCCTTCGGGGACGTAGAGCATCCGGCTGTTTTCCGCTGTCAGTTCTACTGCAAACCATTTTTTGAAAGTAGGTGAATCAGGGCGCAGATCTACAATGACATCGTAAATGGCGCCTCGCGGACAGCGAATAATTTTCACTTCCTGATGTGGGGCTGTTTGGTAATGAAGCCCTCTAAGAGTGCCTTTCAGAGGGCTTACACCGATGTTGGATTGCTTAATTGAGGATACGAGGCCCATCTCTTCCATTTCTCGCTCGCACCACAGACGGCCGAAGAAACCTCTATCATCGCCAATGCGCTTGACGTCTATCAGGTAGGAGCCCGGAATTTGCGTTTCAGTAAAGATCATCTGTTCGGCCCCTAGATCTGCCAGACCAGGTTGCGATCGAGTTTGCCTTCCTCAATCAAATTCATGATGTGAGCAATACGTTTGTAACGAATGCCCTCGTAGTCGTCTTTACTGAGTCCGAACCGAAGATAGGATTCATAACACTGCTCTACACCCTTGCGCGCCGTCCACCTGGTTTTGAATTCCGGAAACACCCGATGAATCTTGTCAAAATTGACGCGGTAGGAGCGTGGGTCCGGACCGGCATCTTCTGCGTATTCGACCTCGCAGTTCGGTACGGTTTCCTTAACGAACTGCGCCAGATCCCGCATCTGGTAATTTTCTTCGTTACTGCCGACGTTTACTGCGAGGTTATGTATCACATCGCGTTCGGCTTTTAGGGCACAGATTACCGCCTGGGTGATGTCTTCAATATGAACGAGAGGGCGCCAGGGTGTGCCATCGCTCTTCAGGAGAATCTTGCCGGTGGTGTGGGCCCAGGCAACGAGGTTGTTGATGACAAGGTCGAACCGGATCCGCGGCGAAACCCCGTAGGCGGTTGCATTGCGAAGAAACACCGGGCTGAAACTCTCACTGGCCAACTTGGAAACGTCTTCTTCTACCAGCACCTTGGACTTGGCGTAGGGAGTAACCGGGTTGAACTGGGCAGTTTCATCAAGAACGTCTTGTCCCGCTTTTCCGTACATGCTGCATGAGGACGCGAACAGGAAACGTTGCACACCAACAGAACGCGCCAGCTCTGCGATTCTTACAGAAGCGTGGTAGTTGATGTCATACGTCAGATCGGGATTGATATTTCCGAGAGGATCGTTTGAAAGAGCTGCCAGGTGGACAATAGCGTCAAAGCCCTCAAGGTCTTTGGCTGTAACGTCGCGTACATCTTTGTAGATGGAGGGCACGTCCATGGGCTCGTCGCCATACGTGCAGTAGCGATAGAGATCGGTATCCAGGCCGGTGACATCGAATCCTTCCTCAAGCAGCATCGGCACCATAACCGTGCCGATAAAACCTCTGTGGCCTGTAACTAATACCTTCATAATCTCTCCTTGCTGATTCAGGGGCGTTTGATGAGCCCGTATTTGATGACATCCATAAGTTCATTCTTCATCGGATCCTTGAACCAATAGGCCCGTTTGAGAAGAAACATAGACAGCACCCGTTTGTCCTCAAGCGAAATAGGCGCTCTCCAGACGGCTTTGTAGTACTCCTTAATGCTTCGCCAGGTCTGCATAACCAGCTTTCGCTTTGCGGGGTCCCAGAAATTCTTCTGGCGCTCGCTATCATCACGTTTCCAACTACTGGCCTGCGGATGCATGCGGCGATTGAAAAGGTGAACAGGCACTTCACTGAATTTCCCATAGAGAGACAGCTCGACAACCAGATTGATATCTGCAGCTACGTAGTTGCCCAGCAGAGCAGTGCGTGCCAGGACATCTCGCCGCATAAGCCCGTAAATTACGTTTTGCAGCCCCAGGTTCTGAAGGCAATCCTTAAACCGCTGGGAGGCGGAATCCGAAGTGAGGTTCATCTTGTCGTCGTAAGCTTCTAAAAAACCGCCGTATTCATCGATTATATGGGTTTTGCCGTAGGCGAGAACCACATCATGATCCGCTTCCAAGACTTCAAAGCATTTCTCAATCAAGGATGGTTCAATGGGATCATCGGCGTTCTGCCACCGAAAATATCGGGACCGGGCCGGTTCAAAACAGACTGTATAGTTTTTCGATGCACCCAGATTAATAGGATTACGAATATATTGAATTCGCGAATCTCGCCCGGCGTAATCTCGGCAGATTTCTTCGGTACGGTCTGTGGAGGCGTTGTCGGCGATGAAGAGGTCAAAGTTGTTGAAAGTCTGGTTCAGTACGGAACGAAGGGTGTCTTCCAGATATCGTTCGCCATTATAGACAGGCAGGCCGATAGCCACCGGACTGGTTTCGTCGTACTGCTGATTCATGGTGCTATCCCTCGCCGAACCAATGACTTCAACTTAATGTTAATATTAGTACATTATTGTAACGAAGTGTAGCGAGCACCCCGAAGTTTTCCGGCTCTGCGAGGCTACGCTTCCTGCCTCCACACGGATGTTTCTCGGACAACGGATTATGCAGCCTTTACGCATTCTTACACTGGCAGTTTTCGTCGCATTAACCGGGTGCGACTCATCCCATCCAACAGATTCAGGGCCCGAGAATTCGTTTTTCGAACGCGAAACCATCGACCCGCGTGGTCCAAATGCTCCCTGGGGCAAAACGATCGGCGATATTGATGGCGATGGCCTTTTGGACATCGTTATCGGAGGGCATAGGCCAAGGCATCTCACTTTTTTTGAGAGGGTCGGGCGCAAACTCGGCATAACCGATTCTTCAAATCGTTTGGGCGAACTGGTCTGGTATGAAAACCCGACGTGGAAGCGCCACACAATTACCGAATCGTTGGCGATCAGGACAGATCTTGAAGTTTCTGACATTGATGGTGACGGTGCCAACGATATTGTCCTTGTTTCCGACAGTGGCATCGTATGGTTGAAGAACGGTGACTGGGGTAGCCATCTGATTGGTGAGGGGAAATATCACGATGTTGAAGTGACCGACCTGGACCGTGATGGTGCGAACGAAGTAATCGTTCGCAATCAGTCTCTATTTGGCTACAAGAACGGAAATTTCATAAGGATCTTCACGCAGGAATCCGGTGATCAATGGCGTTATGAAGATCTGTCTGTTCCGCACGGAGAGGGACTTACTCTGGCAGATCTGGACAAGGACGGATTCAACGACATCGTAGCAAGTGATGTGTGGCTCCAAAATCCGGGTGAATCCGGTAATTCGTGGGCAAAAATGCAGTACACCGGTGCCGGCAAAGGAGGCTGGCACTGGCATGATGTCTACATCGATACCGGAGACTTCAATGGTGACGGTTGGCCGGATATTTTGCTTTCCCCATCCGAACCGGCTGGCGCTTTCTACGAGATCGCCTGGCTGGAGAATCCAGGTGGGGAAACTGACCAATACTGGTTGAAGCACGTGATTGTCGAAGACGTTGAAACCGTTCATCACTTTGTAGCAGCGAGGGACGTGGATCTTGACGGCGATATGGATGTACTCACTGCCGAAATGAACCAGGGCGAGGGTGAAAATCCGGTTTCTGTTTACCTGAACGAACCGAACGGTTGGGTACGACAGACGCTGTCCCTTGGGGGTGGGCATAGTCTCAGAGCTGTGGATATTGACAATGATTTCGATATTGATCTGATCGGGACGAACTGGCAGATCAAGAATTTCCAGGGTGATTACCCGGTCTGGATTTGGCGGAATCAACTAGATTCCCGCCAGGGTTGGGTGCGGCATGTTATTGATGGCGAGAGACCAGGGCAGGCTACTGCCGTTTTTGCCGAGGATCTTGATGGGGATGGTAAGAAAGATCTGGTGAGCGGTGGGTTCTGGTATCGAAACCCGGGTGCGTTGGGTGACCAGTGGCAGCGCTCAGAGTTAGGGGTTGGTGCGACTGACGCTGCCTTGATTCATGATTTTGATCGAGATGGCAGACCTGATGTTCTTGCCACAGGGTGGCGTGCCTATGGTTATCAGACACCCTTCTGGGAAAAGCTGACGAACTGGGTTGCTGGTTCCAGGGACAAAGAAGGTAATCACGGAGAGCGACTTGTCTGGGCCAGGAATCTTGGCACTGGTGAGTTCGAAATTCTTGAGAACATTCAGAGGGCAAGCGGAGACCTCCTGCAGGGTGCCGCAGTACTACCTGCTGTGGGCGACGGGGAAGAACGTGTGCTCTTGTCCTGGCATGCTGCAGGAGAGGGCATCCAATCGATCACTGTTCCGAAAGAAGCTAGACATCAGGAATGGGCGTGGAGTGAGTTCAATTCCCTGTCATTGGATGAGGCCCTTACCGTCGCAGATTTGGACGCCGACTTAAACCCGGACGTCATTCTCGGGACAGTCATATTGTTTGGAAGAGAGGGCGGTGACTGGGAAACCGTCTGGATAGACGACGAGGGTCTAAAGCCAGACCGTCATGTGGTTGCGGATTTGAACAGTGACGGCCTCCCGGACATTGTCGTGGGGTTTGAAGCTGTAAGTGAGACAGGTGATTTGGTCTGGTACCAGCAGCTGACTCAGAAGGGCGACTGGGAAAAGCACTTGATAGCACGATTAACAGGGCCAATGAGTCTTGGCGTGGCGGATATGGATGACGATGGCGATCCGGATGTGATTGTGGGTGAGCATGACCTCCGGAATCCAGAGCGGGCGAGGCTCCTATGGTATGAGAATCGGAACAACGGAGAATCATGGTTGCCGCGGTTGATACATCAGGGTGACGAACACCACGATGGCGCACTGGTCGTAGATTTGGATGAGGATGGCGATCAGGATGTTGTTTCGATTGGTTGGGGCCATCACAAAGTGATTGTTTATGAAAGTGTCAATGCTTTGGGAGCTACTTCTGACTAGCGTTTGAACTCTTTCAGTATGTATCGAACCTGATGCCACTCTTCGGTTCTCTTCAGGAGTAGTATGGCTGCGCAAATTGTGGTCAGTGCAGAAGTGATCACGAATAAAAGCCCACGAACAGCCAATTCCCAGAGTCCTTGAATCTCTCCGAAATGGATAACCATCATCAGCCCCGTACCTGCGGCCGTTCCCGCTACACCGGGTACTATAAGAAATAGCAATTTCGTTTGGCTGAACCCCGTCCAGTGGTTCAGAAGTATCAGTAATGCGATCGTGGTTGCGATAGCCAGCCCTCCGCGGAACCACGCCATGTTTGTCAAAGAGTCTGTCGCAAAGACAAGCAAGACAGTGATAATGATGACAGTCGAAATCAGATCGAAGGTAAACAGCGCTCGCACTCGCCCAAGCGCAATAATGGCATCGCTGATCAGCGCGAAAAGGCAGAAGGTGAGGAAAAAGAGCCCGAATGGTTGCAACAGGTGGCTGTATGCCTGCCATTGTTCGCCAAGAAGCGTTACCACAATTAGGTCGGGGTACAGCATCAGGAAGGTTGTGAGAGGCGTGAGAACGGTCACCATGATAGCCAGGCTGAATCTGACCCGGTAGGCCAGTGAGCCAGGATCGTCTTTTACCCGGGCAATCGACGCCAGAAGAGGCTCGCTCATTGGAATGATTGCAGACAAGGCTGGTAACAAGCTGATTTCACGGACCAGGTTGTATCCTCCGAGCGCAGAGGTGCTGAAGTGCTTTGAAACAATCAGGTTGTCGATTTGCGAACGCGTAAACCCGACAATGCCCCGCAGCAAAAGCCACTGTGAAAAATTCCATTGTTCCCGCGCTTTCTCAAGGCTCCATTTGGGCCGGTATGGATGAACCCGGTAAGAACCGATGGCAAACACGGCTGCGGAGAGCAGGCTTCCCAGAACGATTGCCCAGTAACTCTGGTCGATCCAGGCGATGGTGATTACGGCAACAAAGGATAGTCCCTTTTGCCAGAGGGTAAGTCGAAACAGAGGGCGGTAATTTATCTCTCTGACGGCTTGCATCATTCCCGGGGTACGAAGCGCTCGGAGGGGAAGGGCAAGGGTGGCTATGACCAGAGCAAAGGCCAATTCCGGTGTTTCGAAAAACGCGGATAAGAGCGGTGCTGAGCAAATAACGGCGAGCGCGACCAAAGACTTGATCAGAATGTCCATTGTCCAGGCAGTATTAAGATCGCTGTCGTCGAGTGTTTCTTTCTGGACAATGTACTGTTGGTTTCCGATCTCCGCCAGCAGCTCAAAAAACTGTAGGACGATGGTTATTAACGCAATAATCCCGAAATCATCAGGCGTTAGGAGGCGAGCGAGAATCAGGGTGCTGATGATGCCCAGTCCGCGCTGAACGACCTGCATACCCAGTAACAACGCAGCACTCTTGATAACTTTCAGGCTGGCGGACATAGAGGTTATTCAATCTGGTAGAGGGTTTGGCGTTTACTATAGGCACAAAAAAAGCCAGCGCAAGCTGGCTTTTTTCTGCCTGAGAACCAGGAGTAGTCAGGCTTTACGGCGGCGGGCAGCGCCCAGGCCGGCGAGACCAAGACCCAACAGGGCGAGTGTGCCTGGCTCGGGAACCGCTTCGGTAATGACCGTCAGCACTGAACGACCAACGTAAAAGTCACCATAAAGCGATGTCACGGTAACGTCCAGGTAGCCATCAGCATTCAGCGCGCCAAGCGCCTGCGCTTCGAGATTATTGCCGAAATTGGCTGTACCGAACTGAATACCACCGGTGTCAAAATCGAAGGCTTCGATGACAAACAGAATGGTTTCCCCTAAGTCAAGAAACCCTCCGTCATCCGAAATACCAATCTCAAGAGTACCGCTCACAGCACTGCCTAGGGCGAAACCGTCGTCGTTTATGTTGTGCGTGTATGAGTGGCTACCCCACCAACCAACATATTGATTCTGATTAACGGTGTCCGTAATCATACCTGCATTTGCGCCGGATACAGCCAAAAGCGTACCGGCTACCACCCCTCCAATTGCCTTATACATAGCATCACCTTCCTGTGTTTAATGTCGTGTTGCAGTAATTCTCAAAGCAATGGTGGGGCCAACATGCGTAAAGTTCGGTAAAACAATAAGTAAGGCGTTTCGTAGGGCAAAGGTAATCGTTGAGGTGTAAAACGGGTCGACAGGCCAGAACTGGCTTCAGATATCGGTCGCTGCCTCAAAGGCTGCAAGTCGGTCCAAGCCCTCATCACAGGTCGAGGTTTCGCACAGCGTTTGCAGTGAAATCAGTGCGAACCGCGTTCTTCCGCTGTAAATTGCTGGTAGCTGCAATAGCTTGGCTTTGACGTAGGAGTCTGTGCGATACCCGCCAATGGCGTAAATATGCGAGACAACAACCCTTTGGGTTGTGTTGATGCGCCTCCATATTTCCTTGCCTGGGGCTGGTGTAGCCTCCCTGAACCACATGTCGCGATCCACGAGTGGCGGTAAGTAGGGGACGATCTTTTGTTCCGGAGAGTGACGTTGGATCTGTGCCAGAGATACGTAAACTCCCGTGTCTTCCTCCACATAGAATTTTTGTTCCAGCTGATCAGGCACCTGGAGCGGTAATGGAAGAGCCTGAGCACTTATTTCGCTGAAGTCAGAGCTTGTGATCGAGAGTGGAGACTCCTCTATCTCCCTCGCCTGAACCAAGAAAACCACCCCAGTTCCGGCCACCAGCGCTGTAAGAATAAAACCAAAACCGGAGTGGCTGATCACGTGATCATTACCAGTCTGTAAAGTTTTTCGGCGCCTGACCGGAGCCAGAACAAGCGCCGGTAGAATAAAGGCGGCAAACACGATCCATCCAAACAACTCGTGTTCACGAACCAGGGAGCTTTCCATATTCGTCCAGTCAGCTATCAGCACCAATGCAATGATGCGGACCCAATTAATAACCAGAGCCAGGACGATGGAACAGGACATTATCATTGCCCAGCCTCGCCACCGATAGTCGTTCAGGATTGCCGTGAACGCTCCAAGCAGCATTGCGATTGCAAGGAAGCCGATGCCGGAACAACCGTCTGCAATTACGAGTCTGCCGTAGGCGAGGGTGATATTGCTGCCTTCAATCAATGCAGTTATCCCCAAGGCGCTGACTGCGCTCCCGACGACGATGGTGGCCATATCCACCAGTATCGGAATGAGGTCAGCCCATATAGGCAGCGATAGACTGAGCAGGAGAAGGTACGGAACGAGCTTCAGCGCACCCCCCAGCCCGAGCAAAGTCCACGTGATTGCAAAGAGGCTGACTGGCAAGCTGAGATAGGCGAGCGTATCTATTCGAACCAGTTCAAGTGCCGCCCACGCGAATGTGACAAGAATGAGCAGTATGCCTCCAACAGGCCGACTCCACAGCCCCCTATCAGACCAGCCGGAGCTGCTACCCAGAGGTGGGTGAATAACAAGAAGAGCGAGATAAGCAATAGCTGTGGGGAGGCCGTGTGACATGGTCTGCTCCCACTTCAGCCAGATTTCAACGAGCCTGGCCCATGAGGGATAGAAAAGTACAACGGATGCGAGGGTGGCCAAGAGGAAGGGCCAAGCATGAGAGAGCCGGGGAGCCAAAGTCATCCGTAACCTGAGAATCCTGTTATTGATTTACTGCAAAGGGTATCGCCTTATTCATCGTTCGTCATCAGGTCTTACCGTCAAAAACCCCGCCGCATGGACGGCAGGGTTTCTAGGTGGTTGTATCGGGCCTTAGGCTTTCCGGCGTCGAACAACACCGAGGCCGAACAAACCAATACCGAGAAGGGCAAGCGTTCCGGGTTCAGGAACCGGTACGATGTCTTCAACGTAGACCAGCATGTCGTTGTAATCCATGTCTGATCCGTCCTCGAAACCGAGGATGTAGTCATCGTTTTCCCAAAGTACGCATTTTTCAGGAGTCTGCTCAGAGCAGCCGTAAGTTATTTCGCTGCCGAGATTGATCCGTTGCCCCTTGCCCTGAATCGCAACAAAGCGCTCAACGCCGCCATTACGCTCGGCATCCGAGTAGATTACCGGGGCGCCACCGTAGCCCAGGTAAAATCCGAACTCCTCGCTGGCGAAGGTTCCCTTTTTCTGGTTGTTGACGTAAACGCTGTAGCTACCACCAGAGATGTCGAAACTGACTTGGGCGCGGTTGGCGTTGTCAGTTACGGGTCCATTGTAGCCGCCACTTGTGGTGAAGCTGCCTTCGTCCGCACCGTTAAACAACTCGACATAATCGTCGCCGTTGTAGATGCCGAAAGACTGTTTGGACAGCATGGACGTGATTTCAATCAGAAAAGTTGCTGTGCTGTTGCTTCCGTCCGGGGATGATGTGAAAAAAGGTTCAGTGCTTACATCGTTGTTTTTCGTATCGCCGAGCACATTAACGCTGGGTCCAGAGACAATGAGATTGTCGTTGATAATCTCACTGAGGTTCGCCTCAGAACCGTCGTTAATGAATGCTGCTTGAGCAGACATGGCGCTCAGACACGCTACAGCTAAAGTCGTTCTGGCCAATTTCATTGTACTGATACTCCGTCAAGGTGTAGTGCGTTCCGTGCAACCCGGCTATCTCAGAGAGATCCGTGGCTTTCCGTCCCCCTCTCGCGAGAGGTTTGGCGGCGGGGACGTGTCCCCACCTTTGTAGATATCAACATCTGTGCCAGAACGGGAAAATATATATGAAACAGTTGGGTGGAGAAGCCATTAGGTTGGTTGTGTAAAGCGGCTATGCATGAGATGTAAAAAAACCAGACACGCTTTCGAGTCTGGTTTTTTATCGATAAGGCGAGACGGCTATGGTTAGAGTGCCCTGCGAACCTCGTCTAGGTGCTTTTTGAATTCCTCGTTATCTGGTGCCATGGCGAGCGCCCGTTGAAGTTGATCCATTGCTGCACGGTGTTGGCCATCAAGGTGAAGAATCCAGCCATAGGTATCGAGAATCGCGGGGTTCTCCGGCTCGATCTCGGCAGCACGAGCTGCGAATTCAAGGGCACGGGCGGTATCTGTATCCCTTAATGCCCAGGCCAGATTGTTCAAAGCCGTTGTATGGAGTGGATCCTGCTGTAAAACCTTTTGATAGTGATTTGCGGCAGCCATGATGTTCCCTTCGGTCATCAATTGATTTCCGCGGGAAAGGTTGGCAGGAACGCTATCAGGGGCGAGATTAACCCATTCTGCCGTGAGTTCGTTGGTCTTCTCATTGGCAACCTGATTGGACAGCTGAACGAGCGCAGGAAGCACTGCAGGGTCTCCGTTGTCACTCCAAAATTTATAGAGGGACTGAAATGCTTCTTCGGCGCGATTTTCAGCCTGCAGGATGGCGGCACGTGCAACGGTCACCGCGGCCGTTGTTCCGAAAACCTGTTCGACATCCAGTACCGCAGTCTGAGCTGCGTCGATATTACCCTGCTGGGTGAGAATTCGTGCCGGTAGCAGAGCAAAAGCCTGATTTTCGGGGTTCAATGCAAAAGCCTGTTGAGCCTTGTTGACCGCTGAATCCCATTGTTCTGAGAGTGCGAGTTGTTGTGCTTCTGCAGCAAGCAGGCTGGCTTCAGCGGTCTTGAGTGGCGTTGATTCCATTCCCTTTCCGGCTTTTTCGAGACGGGAACGGGCTGTTTCCAGGTTCTCTTCCGATACTAGCCAAAGGATCTCTGTTGCGGCGAGGGCATTGGCCAGTTCCGGGTCAGCCTGACTGACCGATCTGGTCCATTCCGACACGGCTGAATCGCTTTGACTATTGGCGGCATGGAGCCGTGCTGCCCTGAACAGCAGCGGTAGTTTTGGTTCGGTTTGTTTGGCAGCGGCGACAAAGCTGTTGACGGCTTTATCTGGTTGACCCGTCTCTTGGTATAGCTGGGCAAGCGTAACGTGTACCTCAATGCTTTCAGGGTTGCTGTCACGAAGGCCTTCCAACTTATTGATTGCGTCTTCGGTATTGCCAGCGCCTGCTAATGAGATCGCTGCAAGAAGCTGCGCAGAGCGGTTCTGGGGATATCCGTTCTCAAGGGATTGTTTTAGCTCTCTAAGTTCTCCGGTTTGGCCCTCGCGGATAAGTAACCGCACATAGGCCGCTGTGGTGGGCCAGTCGTCCGGTTTGTTTGCAAAGGCAATCCGGAGTTGTCCGAGCGCTTGCTCGGGCATCGCCTGACGTTCGTAATAATTGGCCAGGGCCAGTCGAAGACGAACGTTCTCGGGATTGAGGCTCAGGGCCCGGCTCAGGCTTGCGACACCCTCGGATTGAGTGTCTTCGAGACTCAGCGCCACCATGCCGTGCATGGCCAGCAGTTCCGTGTCATCGGGGCGGGCCTCGATTGCTCGAGCTAACGTTGCATAGGCTTCCCGACGCTCTCCCTTGTCGATCCGAGCCATTGTTGTGAGTCGAATGAAGCGTGTGGGGGACGTTTCCGGATCAATATTCTGGGAAAGTAGGTCCAGGCCCTCTTGAAGCCTTCCTTGTTGCAGGTTAAGCGCGCCAAGGGTAAGAGCGATTCTTTCGTTATCGGGATTTAACTGGAGCAGATCCTGGAGGGTCTCAGAGGCCTCGTCGAAGCGACCCTCCTTAATCGCAGAAATCGCTGACTTTGCCTGATTCTCAAGATCGGTATCGGTGTTCTCAGCAAGAACCCGATTGTATACCTGTGCTTCGGTAATGCGGCCTTGTTCTGTAAGGACGCGGGAGAGCAGGGTCAGAGTCTGTCTTCGCACCGGTAGAAAAAAATCAGAGGTGGGAAGGGCGTTCACAGCCGCCGTTAGCGTCTCTACGGCTGGTTCCAGGCGATTCAGGGTGTAAAGGGCGCGCCCCTTCAGCATCAAGACTTCAGAGCTGGCCGGATGTTCCGCGAGATAGGCATCAGCCTCAGACACCGCTTTCTGAGGATTGTTCAAGTGTAAGTATGTTTTGACAATTCCTGCGGTGGCCTTTTCCAGTTGCCATCCCTCGGTCACTGCTTTTTCGAATTGCTCAATGGCTGCCTGATAGCTGCCAGCGAGTCTCAGCGCTTCGCCCTGCACAACGGCGCCACGCCCTTTTTCTTCTGGGGTTTCAAGGTCGGCCTGTGCCAATGTTTCGCGCGCGGATAAATGCTTGCCCTGCCCAATGTAGGATTCCGCCAAGGGGAGGGCGATCTCGCCAGGCTGTTGATCCAGTCTTGGAGCCAGGAGTGTCTCGACTTCTGGATAGGCGCCCACACGAAGATAGAGATCGGAAAGGCGAAGAATGTAGTCCAGATTATCAGGCTCCTGCTGGATGGCATTCCTTATTTCCAGCATGGCGGACCTGTACTGTCCTTGCTCTGCGTAGGTTTCACTGCGGTTAATGTGAGAAAGACCTTCCGGCTCTGTAGAGCCCCCGCCGCACCCCGGCAGCACGAGAGCGGCTGCTAGTCCGATGCCGATACACCGCCCTCTGAATAAAGTAATCAGGCGCGCCTTCGGTTGGCGCCGCTGGATTTGGGCGGATTTTGGTGCATGGTTCATAAATATTCCTACCTTGCTCTCTAGCTCTCTGGTGAAGCTTCAGAGGTTTCGATGTTGTATTTATCGGTAAGGCTATAAATGGTGGGGCGTGTTATGCCAAGTAATCGGGCCGCCTTCGCCATATTGAATCCGCTTACCTGGAGTGCCTGGTTAAGGGCGCGCCGCTCTGCGGTTTCACGAATCTGGCGAAGATTCAGGCATTTCTCATCTTGCGTTGAGCTTGGTTGCAGTGACAGGTCTTCGGCAGTCACTCTTTTGCCTTCTGCCATTATGATCGCCCGCTTAACCTTGTTTATCATCTCTCGCACATTCCCTGGCCAGGGATAGTTATTAACAGCGTTTATGGCGTCTTCGGCAAATGACAGGTGGGGGCGGTCGAGCTCCTTTCCGATACTTTTCAAGAGGGACACGGCGAGAACGAGGGCATCACCATCGCGATCTCTCAAAGCAGGAACGTCAAGCGTGATTTCGCTGATGCGATAATACAGATCCTCGCGGAACTCGCCGCTTTCAATGAGATGGTTCAGATTCCGGTGGGTCGCGCAGATAACGCGTACATCGACTGAAATCGGTTCGATTGCGCCAACGCGATCAATCATCCGTTCCTGGAGAAATCTCAGCAGTTTCGCCTGCAGCGCGAAGGGCATATCACCAATCTCGTCCAGGAAGAGAGTCCCTCCGTTGGCAGATTCGATCTTACCTTTCTTGTTCTGTGTTGCGCCCGTGAACGCGCCTTTCTCGTAGCCGAATAGCTCGCTTTCCAGCAGGGTCTCTGGAATCGCTGCGCAGTTAATTGCCGCGAAGGGCTTTGAGGCACGAGGGCTGAGATCATGCAATGCCCGGGCAAGCAGCTCTTTGCCAGTTCCGGTTTCTCCGTTTATAAGTGTCGTTACATCTGTCGGCGCGATTTTCTCCAGCGTTCGGCAAACCTGGAGCATCTGCGGGCTGGCGGCAACAATGCCTTTTATATTGGCGGCACTTTGCTGGCTCACGAGTTCACGGTTCTCACGCTCCAATTCGTACAGACGGAAGGCACGGTCAACAACAAACGTGAGGATGTCCGCATCAAGAGGCTTCTGGTAAAAGTCAGAGGCGCCCATTCCAATGGCCTTGACAGCATTTTCCTTATCTTCGCGACCCGTGACCACAATGACCTTGGTCAGTGGCGCAAGCCGAAGAATCTCTTCCAGCAGGCCGAAGCCTTCAGAGGCCCCTCCCGGGTCGGGTGGCAGGCCAAGATCCAGGGTAACCACGTTGGGCTCTTCACGCCTCAGCACTGCCAGAGCCGATTCTCGGTCCGATGCGACGCTTACCTCGAGGTCGTCGCTGAAGCACCAGCGCATCTGGCTTTGGAGTCCGGGATCGTCTTCTACGATCAAGAGTCGTCTAGTCACAACAGAATTAAATCCTTTTCAAGCGTTTCCCTTACCGAGATTCTTAACTGAACGTTGGCACTTTGCAATGCTCGAAGGAAACAATCGGAAAAACCGCCGGTTAATTGGCGCTCTCTTTCGGCTGCTCAGCGTCATGAATTGGTCGATACGTTTGTTCGGTCATCGACACCGACCTGTCGGATGCGAGTGGAATCCGCACAGAAAAACATGAGCCAATCCCGGGTTCGCTTGTAACATCAATACTGCCCCCAATTTTCCGGATATATTCCCTTGCCTGATAGGCCCCAATACCCATGCCCGTTAACCCTTTGGTACTTTCAAAGGGTTTGAACAATTGGTCGCTGATGAATTCCTCGGTCATTCCTGAGCCCGTGTCCTGAATGAACAGAACAACGGAGCCTTTGGAGGTCTTGATTGTCAGTGTGATTTCGCCGGAGGGGGGCGTCGCATCCTGCGCGTTCTGAATCAGATGGCCCAAGACGCTGCGAAGTTGTTCAAGATCAGCCTTAACGATCACTTCTGGTGGAGCGTCATCGACATGCGGCGCTGGCGCACGGTGTTGGTAATGTGTCACCAACTGCTGCACGAGGTGTGTCAGGTTGATTGGTTCAAGATTGACCCGTTCTTCCGTGTGAGGTTTGCGAATGTGGTCCACCAGGTTCGACATTTTTCTCACAGCGTGTTCAGTCGTATTAATCATGTCGTCGATGAAAGCAGGGTTATTGCGGTGCTTTGGCGCATTCTTCACTAGCAGTGACAATTGGGCGATAACGGTCTTGAGGTCATGAACCATGAAAGAGGAAGCCTTACTTACGGCTTCAAACTGCATTGCGCGGGATAGCCTGTACTGGGCATCTGCCTGGGCGAGCAGGTTGCAGGTTTGCCGAGCCACCACTTTTATCAGGTCAAAATTTTCCCAATTGAGTTCTACTTTGGCGTATGGGTTGCCGACGAGCGCCATGCCATAAAGATCATTACCTAGATAAAGCGGGATGATCAGCCAGCAATCAGGCGTTTTTGCTATTGCGTCAGGAATCTCCAGGAGGTTGTAGCTGACTGGATCAGCCTTGTATTCATGGAGGTCAACAATCCATTCTCGATCCCGAAAAAAGCGAACCAGTTCGGAGTCGCCCTCAATCATGGTGTATTTGGGTGTTGAGAGGTTGACCGAAGCTTTCAGTATGTAGGCGTCCTGCTCGCCTATCAGCCAAATCGCGCCTGCATTACTTTCAACAAGTCCCGCAAGTATCCGAATAACCCGCTGGGGCAGAGGAGGGTCATTGCTCAGGTCGGCCAGTTCCCTCGTCATCTTCAACCATTCGTCGCGGTAGTCATATTTGTAGTCAAAGAAGTTTTGACTGATGAGCACCATCAGTTTGGATCGGATGCGCCTTGAGAGAAGGAGCGTTGTCAGGAACACGAGAGAAATGGTGAAGAACAGTACTTGTAGGGCGTCGCCCCATTCGCCGCCTAGTGTTCGGACGTAGTATCCACCGAGGGCGAGGAACAGAAGGTAGCCGCCGGCGAATATCAGGGTTCCGCCATGAAAAACCGCCGAACGGGATAACTGGAAATCAACAGGCTGCCTGCGTGTGTTGATGACATTGACTGCAAACAATGGCGTCAGGAGTGCATTTACAAAGCCTCGGGCGTTCCAGAAGGAGTCCGCTACATGGCCAAAAAGAAGTGCATCGGCATACATGAAGAAGTCGAACGCGAAAACGGTACCTACGCCAATACACATATACTTGATGCTTGATCGGCCAAAGCTGGGCGAATTGCGCCAAATTTGTTCGATCAGAGACAAACCAAGCAGAGAAAGGCCGATTTGGCCCAGGAGTTTAATCTTCCCGCCGGCTAAATCCAGGTCAGTGAAGTTTTCTACAAGTCCGATTCCAAGCAGAACGAAAAGAAGAACGCCAGCGCTGGCGCCCAGAATCTGTTTTACCTTGCCCGTAAACCTGTTTTCCTTGAAACCATCTTTTAACAGGGCAAATAGCAGATAGATCCAGGCGGCATCCCGGAGGAGTTCAATAAGGTATCGAAGATTAAAGCCCGGGTAGCCCCAAAGACTCTGGCTCACAAGGGAAAGGGCCCAAATGGCTGAAATGGTTGAAGCCAGCGCAAGGGCGCGGTCCACGCCACGCCGGAGGTACCGTGCCGCAACCAATATCGTCAGAAGCCCGAACGTAATCGACGCCAGGGAATAGCTGAGTACGTCCATGTTGCTGAACATGCCAGAGTGCCCCGTTGAGAAGTCCTTTTCCAAGAATAGCTCTGTTTAGCAATGAGCGTAACTTATGTAGCCAGCGTTTACCTAAACCGGCCTCTTATTCTCCCGATAAAACCGGAAAATCTCCTTCAGCGGCCGCTTGGGCTCAAAGCCGAACTCCTTCACAAACGCCCGCCCGTCTATTACCACCGGATACTTGAAGAATGCCATCAGGTAGGACGGAAAACTCTTGAGCTTAAGCGTGCCGAGGATCATCTTCGGCACCATCGGCGGAATTGAGGGTACAGGAATCCGTTTGCAGCCGCAGAGCTTCAACGCGTGCTGGTACGCTACCCAGTCCTGCGGTGCAACGTTGTACACGCCACGTGTCGGTTTTTTATACGCCAGTACAATCGCATCGGCCATGTCATCAATATGGATGAATTGCATCATGGGGGAAAAGCCCGCCAACACCGGTGCCCGTTCACTGGCCAGCAGCGTGCTAATGGTATTACGCACGCCGGGGCCCACGATGTTGCAGGGCCGCAGGATGGTGATGTTCAGTTCCGGGTAGCGCCACAGGTAGATGTTGGCGAGGTTTTCCAGCTCAACCGAGTCGATCAGATCGGCACTGAGCCCCGCACTTTTCAACGGGGCAGATTCATCAATGAGTGCCGGGTTGTAGGCCACGGCGCCGTATACGTGGAAGGTTGAGAGCACCACCACCCGTTTGATGCCGTACTTGTGGCTCAGGTCCAGGAGTTTCTGGGTGCCCAGCACGTTGGCGTTGTAGCGGCGCATACGGGTGAGCTGGCTGGACATGATCCGGCCCATGTGGATCACGCCATCAAACTGGTAGCGCCGGAACAGATCCTCGAAAACCCTTTTGTTGAAATCGATACAGTAACTGGGAATGTCGTCGCCCAGGTAGACCTGTTCCCGAAAATCCACGGCGACCAGGTCGCAGGTGTCGCGGAGTTGCTCAATAACCTGTTGGGCAAGGGCGCCGGCGGCACCGGTAATCAGAATGTGCGGTCTGCGTTGTTCGGTCATCAGAAAAGCCTTTTCCTTTCGCTCAGTCCCTTGTCGATCAGCCGGCTGATTTCCGCTTTCACCTTCTCCACGCGCTCGGTGACCTGTTCTTCAGGGATTTCCAGATCGTCAAAGTACATCGGGGCCCCGAAATTCAGGTGTACCTTTGCCGGTAGCACCACGGGCATGGCGACCGGGGCGTAAGGGATGCCCAGAGCCTTTGCCAGGGGCTTGATGTTGGCGATGGCCGGGATGGTTTCCTCACAACCAACCACACCCACGGGCACGATTGGGGCTTTGTATTTCATGGCGAGGTGCATGAAGCCGTTGCCGAAACGCTTGAGCTGGTAGCGGTCCTGGTAAAGTTTTCCGGAGCCGCGCACGCCCTCCGGGAACACGATGACCGCTTCATCGTTGGCGAGCATCTTGGCGCAGTTGACCGGGTCTCCAAGAACTGCGCCTACTTCATTCAGCAGGTTTCCCAGCCAGGGCACAGTCGGGAAGAAGCGCTCAATCATTGCTCTTGGAATGCGGGCATCTTTTTCCCGGGAGGCGAGAGCGTAACCGATCAGCAAGCCATCAATGGGTAATTGCCCGCTGTGATTGGCAATAATCAGCACCGGGCCCTCGGCGGGAATGTTCTCGACGCCGTGCGCCTGCACCCGAAAGTATTTTTCGTAGATCTGTTTGGTAATCGAAAGCCCGTATTTGATGGCTTCGTTGTTATAGCCCCAGGGATCGTAGCCCAGGCTGCCGATGGGTTTGCGGATGCGGTTGATATGTTCGTCCAGCTCCGCGGGAACCAGTCGGGTTTTCAGAAATGATGCCAGGCTCATGATTTCCTTCCGATGAATACGCCTAATGTGTGGCTTTGTCCTTCATTTAGCACCCGATAGTCGCTGGCGGCATTGGCGGTTTCGACGCACAGCATGGACTGCCAGGCCGTATCCGGAAAGTCCGACAGTGTTGCCGCTTTCGCCGGCCCCGGGTTCCATACGACGGTCGAATCGCTACCCACCGAGGTCAGTTTGCGGCCGGTTCGGGGTGTGACGATGGTCAGGGGCTCGCCGCTCTCATAGATCCGGTCCGTCTCGCCGTCAAAATACACTGGGCCTTCCTGATTACGGTATTCCCAGTTATCCAGGGTGTCGATGTACTGGCTGTTTCCGAGGCCCAGTACTCGTGTGCGGCTTATGTCACTCGTTGGCAGATAAGTATGGAGTGCCTGGGTAAACGCGAGGGGGTCTTTCCCCAGATTCGTCGTGGTTAGAGCCAGCTGGCAACCCCGAATAGAAAAGCTGAACGTAAACAGCGCAAGTGCGTGGCCAATCCAGACATCACTGAAGTCCTCGTTGGCATCCAGAGACAGACTGATTTCCACTTCGTGCGCGTTCTCCCGGACATCCTCCAGTTTCCAGAGTGCGGTTCTGGCAAAGCCGTGGGCTTTGTCGGTATGGATCCGCTTTCGGACTTCAGGCGCATTGCGGGCAGGATCCCCGAACCAGGGCCAGCAGACCGGAATGCCGCCCCGGATGGCGCGACCAGGTTCGTAGCGTGCGGATGGGCTCATCCACAGCCAATCGGACTCATCCTGTGGCTTGAAGCTTGCCAGGTGGGCTCCCTGGAGAAACAGGGTTGCCTGAAACAGAGGGTGATGTACCTCGAGGGCTTCCAGTTGCCCGATCGTTTTCCAGCGCGTGAAGGACCACTGGCCCGGCGATAGTGAGAGCGGTGGCCTGTTACTGCTTTCTGACATGATTATCTGCTAATGGGAATCTGCTGAGTGAAACCGGTTAAGTGTATTTGCCTACACAGAGAGTAAATTAAAACTGCCGCTCCGGCGAGAATTGCGCCTAAAATACGCTCAAATTAAGCACGAGGCCCGACGATGGAAACGCCGGTAATAGTCCCAATCAACGATCCCGTGAACACCCCCTTGAGTAGCGCCTACGATGCGGTGGCAGGCAGTGATGTTCAGTCAACCGACCTTGCGCCGGATCAACGTGAGCTGTTGTCCGAGGAGTGGCTGGACGACCTGGCTTCGGGACTGAGTGAGCATGGTTGGATGTCGCTCGATGTCCGCTCACGGCTGGGAGAAAACCTGTTGGCGGCGCTGAAGCAGGAAGTGCAGATTCTTGATCGTACTGATGCCATGAAAAAAGCCGGCATTGGCCGTGGCAATGATCTGGTGCGTGACCGCTCGGTTCGACGCGACAAGATTGCATGGTTGCAAGGTGTCACAGCACCCCAGGCTGCGTTGTTTGAATTTTTCGAGACGATTCGCCAGGGGTTGAACCAGAGGCTGTTTCTCGGGTTGAAGCGATTTGAAACCCATTACGCGACCTATCACCCTGGTGATTTCTATAAGCGGCACCTGGACAGCTTCCGGGGCAGGGCGTCTCGCGTTGTCAGTCTGGTGTTGTATCTCAACGAAGATTGGCAAGCAGCCGATGGCGGAGCTCTCCAGGTTTTCAATCGCGACAACGATCAGGAAGTTTGCGGAACCCTATTGCCCGAGGCCGGGCGCATGGTTTTGTTCATGAGCGAGGAAATGCCGCACGAGGTGTTACCTGCAAACCGCACTCGTTACAGTCTGGCTTGCTGGTTCCGTCAGGACGAGGTGCCCTTGCCCCTCTAATGCCGATACGGGAGGGCGCGCCGATTTGTCATTGTAGTGTGCAAACCCTTTTGCTAATATGCGCGCCGCTTTCAGGGAATTGTTCTGAAACGCCGTTATGGTGGCTCCATTGGTGCCCCCGCAACATGAAACCGTGAACCCGGTCAGGCCCGGAAGGGAGCAGCCGCAGCGGTGGAATTGTGTGCCGGGGTGTCGCTGGTGGAGTCACCCCCAGTTTTCTCTCCCCCTCTCGTTTTTATCTTTCTGATTATCCTTGATTGCCATGAACTTATGTCCGGACCTGGCGTGCCCGTTTCCGAGACCGAGTTTGCTTCTTCTGAAACCTCGTCCGTGCTAAGGTTAAACCCGTTTTTCACTGCAGTTGGCGGAACATGAGCTACCAGGTACTTGCCCGTAAATGGCGCCCACGCACCTTCGAGGATATGGTGGGCCAGGAACACGTGCTCCAGGCGTTGATCCACGCCCTGGAAAGCCAGCGTCTTCATCACGCCTATCTGTTCACGGGTACCCGTGGGGTAGGCAAGACCACCATTGGTCGGCTGCTCGCCCGCTGCCTGAACTGCGAAACCGGCGTCACGCCCAATCCCTGCGGTGAATGCTCCAGTTGCCAGGAAATCCAGGAAGGCCGGTTTGTGGATCTGATCGAGATTGACGCGGCGTCTCGCACCGGCGTGGATGATATGCGGGAACTGACTGATAACGTCCAGTACGCACCCACTCGCGGTCGCTACAAGGTGTACCTCATTGACGAGGTGCACATGCTGACGAATCAATCATTCAACGCCTTCCTGAAGACGCTTGAAGAGCCACCGGAACACGTCAAGTTCCTGCTGGCGACGACGGATCCCCAGAAGCTGCCGGTTACGGTGTTGTCCCGTTGCCTGCAATTCAATCTCAAGCGAATGACGCCGGAGCATATCGCTGGCCACCTCCGCCATGTACTGGGTGCCGAGGATATTCCATTTGAGGAGCCGGCCCTGTGGCTGCTGGCCCGGGCTGCCGATGGCAGTATGCGGGATGCCCTGAGCCTGACCGACCAGGCCATCGCTTTCGGTAATCAGAAGTTGTCGGCCAGTGATGTCAGTAACATGCTGGGCACCATTGATCAGAGGGATATCGAACGCATCGTCGACGCACTCGTTGAGGGCGACGGCCCGGCATTGCTGTCGGAAATCAGCCGGATTTCCGATTTTGCGCCGGATTACAGTGTGATTCTTGCCGATCTGCTGTCGCTCTTCCACCGGGTCACCATGGAGCAGGTGGTTCCGGGCAGTGCCGATAACGCGCTGGGTGATGCCGAGCAAGTCCAGGCCCTGGCTCGCAAGCTCAGTGCCGAGGACGCCCAGCTTTTCTACCAGTCTGCACTGATCGGCCGGAAAGACCTGACCGTTACGCCGGATGCACGTATGGGTTTCGAAATGACCCTGCTCCGCATGCTTGCCTTCAGGCCTGGTGCTGATCGGCGAGAGCCGCCCGCTATAAGTTCTGGTGGTCAGTCTGTTGCCTCCGAGCCACGGGATGAGCCCGACCCGGCGCCGAGACCAGAAGCAGAATCAGAACAGCCTGAAACGCAGCAGCCACAGTCTGAGCCGGAGCCGGAAGTAGCTGAGGAGCCGGTTCGAGAGGCCAGCCAAGCTCCCGCACAGCCAGAGCCGGAACCAGAACCCACACATGAGCCCGAGCCCGAAATGCCGGCCGCCCCGCCTGTTGCGGAGGAGGATGCATCCTGGCTGGCCAGTCTTGATGCCCAGGCCGAGGCAGCTGGAGAATATGAAGAAAACTACCCTCTAAGCGATGACGCGCCGGTGACGGAAGAGCCGCCACCTGACGTCGCCGACGAGCCGGTTGATCAGCCTGCGCCGGCTCCGGAGCCCGCGTTTGTGGAGCCGGAGCCAGCGCCCGAACCAGCGATAGAATCAGCAGTTGAGCAAGAGCCTGTGCCGGAGGGCGCATTTGTCTGGCACCGGGATTTCCGGAGTCTGGGCATTGTTGGTATGCCCGGTAATCTCGCCAGTCACGGCGCCATGTCGCGGGATGGGGATGTAATTACCCTGACAATCGACGAGGGCCACGCCCGGCTGCTGAACAGCCGGCACGAGGAAAAGATTCTCGCTGCCTTGAGAAACCGCTTTGGCGACTCCATTCAGTTACGTACCGAGCACGGTAATCCCGGCCCACATACGCCTGCGGCTTATGAGGAACGCCAGCGGAAGGCCCGCCAGGAAGCGGCGGAGGCGTCCATTCGCCAGGATCCGGTCGTAAAGTCTATTGTTGAACGATTCGAGGCGCGGGTAGTCGAAGAGAGTATCCGACCGGCCGAGACAAGCAGGAGATAAGTTATGATGAACAATATGGGCGATATGATGAAGAAAGCCCAGAAAATGCAGGAAGAGATGCAGAAGGCCCAGGAGGAAATTGCCAAGGCAGAGGTGACTGGCGAAGCCGGTGCCGGTCTGGTCAAGGTTACCATGAACGGCCGCCACGACGTTCGTAAAGTGGACATCGACTCATCGCTGATGTCAGAGGAAAAAGACATCCTGGAAGACCTTCTCGCCGCTGCAGTGAACGATGCCGTTCGCCGCGTTGAGGAAAACCAGAAGGAGAAGATGTCCGGTATGATGTCGGGCATGGGCCTGCCACCCGGCTTCAAAATGCCGTTCTGAATTTTACCCTGCCGTCGTTTGAGGACCTTTCATGGCGTTCAGCCCGCTGGTTGATGAGCTTGTAGAATCCCTTCGTTGCCTGCCCGGTGTTGGTCAGAAAACTGCCCAGCGCATGGCTTTCCATTTGCTCGAGCGTGGCCGCTCGGGCGGTACCCGGCTTTCCGAGGCATTGAGCCAGGCCATGACCGGTGTACGTCGCTGCGAAAGCTGTCAGAACTTTGCGGACACCGAAGTTTGCGGCATCTGTGAAAATCCTCAGCGCCGCACCGGGACGCTGTGTGTGGTGGAAAGTCCCTCGGATTTGCTGGCCATCGAGCAGGCGGGTGATTACCGGGGTGGTTATTTTGTCCTGATGGGACACCTGTCGCCCATCGATGGCGTGGGGCCTGAAGAAATCGGCATCGAACGCCTGCTGAAAAGGATCCGCTATGAAGGTGTTACGGAACTGATCCTGGCGACCAACCCGACCGTGGAAGGCGAGGCTACCGCCCACTACATAGCGGATCGTCTTGATGGCCAGGGGATCCTGATTACCCGGCTGGCCCATGGCATTCCGGTGGGTGGCGAGCTGGGCTATGTTGACGGTTTTACCCTGACGCACGCATTCCGTGGCCGCAAGCCGCTCTCCGATTGAATCAGAACAAATAATCCTACCAGGCACGTTTATGGATATTTCTGCCCACGCCTCGATGGCTGTTGACGTTCCCCCGGCCCCGGCCAGCATTCATTGGGTCCGGGAGCCGCAGGCGCTGGACCAATGGCTGGAACGATCACCTGGCAAACCTCTGTCTCTGGACACTGAATTCGAGAGGGTAAACACCTTCTATCCGATTCCGGGCCTCGTTCAGCTGGGACTTGGTGGTGAGTTCTGCCTGGTGGACCCTTCCGTTGCGGAGAAATCCCGACGTTTCCGGGAAATACTGGCAGATCCGGGCATCCCTAAGCTCCTGTACGCCATGAGCGAAGACCTGGAATTGTTCCGCCAGTGGCTCAACATTGAGCCTGCCGGTGTGATAGACCTTCAAATTGGTGCTGCAATGGCCGGAGCCGGGTTTTCCCTCGGTTACGCCAGGCTGGTGGAAACTCTTTTTGTCGAGACGCTGGACAAGTCCGCCACCCGCTCCGACTGGCTGGCAAGACCATTGAGCGACGACCAGCAACGCTATGCGATCGACGATATCCGTTTTCTGGAGCCGATGTACCAGTGGGTTAGCCAATTATTGCGTGATCGCGGGCTAGAGGCGGCCCTCGTGGAGGAGTCGGCTCGTTTTGCCGATGAGCTGGCAGGGCAGGAAGATCCGGACAACCATTACCTGAAGCTGCGCGGAGGCTGGACGCTTTCTGCCCAGCAGCAGGGGGTGCTCAGAGAACTGGTTCGTTGGCGCGAACTGGAATGTCAGCGGCGGGACCGGCCGAGGAACAGGGTGCTGGCTGACCCTCTATTGATTGCCATTGCGGAAAGGCTACCCGGTTCACTCAAGGAGCTTTCCAACATTCAGGGTGTCCCTTCCGGCGCTGTCCGCCGATACGGTGAAACCATCCTTGAGCTTGTTAGCCGGGGGGCGACCGCGGATAATTCCTCCCTTGAGAGGATCGCGCCACCATTGTCACGGGATCAGCAGGGCTTCTTCAAACAGTTAAAGCGTCTTTTCAGGAAAGCTTCAGAAGATGCTGATATTCCGATGGAATTGCTGGCGCCCAGGAAGCGTCTTGAGAAGGTTGTGCAGCATCCCGATCTGGCGAAACATGAATTTTTCCAGGGCTGGCGGGCGCAAGTTCTCGCGCCTGTCCGCGCTGATATCGAGGAATTGCTGAAGTCATGAAAGAGCGAGAGTTCGTTTCCGTTTTCCGCAGCAGCAAGAAGAGCGACACCTACCTTTTCGTTCGCCGCGGCCAGAACTGGGAGGATCTTCCCGAGAGCCTCCGGGGTATCTTCGGGCGGCCGGTCCACTCCATGGACCTCGTGCTGACACCCGACCGTAAGCTGGCACGAACCACTGGAAAGCAGGTTCTGGAAGCGATCAACGAGAAGGGCTTTTTTCTGCAGATGCCGGAAGAGCAGGAAAGCTATGTGGTGGACTTCAAGCGTAAGCTGGAGCAGCGCAATCCATGATTGCCCAGGTGCCGTTCTGGCAGCGTAAACGCCTGAATGAGATGACGGCGCAGGAATGGGAGTCTCTCTGCGACGGTTGCGGCAAGTGTTGCCTCAACAAACTGGAAGACGAGGACACCGGTGAGGTTTACCACACCGACCTTGTCTGCCGTTACATGGACGAGGAAACGTGCCAGTGCACCGTTTATGAAGAACGGCTAAAGAAAGTGCCGGGCTGCACAGTGCTGACACCGGATACCGTCAGCGACTACCATTGGTTGCCATATACCTGCGCCTACCGAACGTTGGCTGAAGACCGGCCGCTGGCCGACTGGCATCCTCTGCGAAGCGGGGATCCGGGCTCCGTACACGAGGCAGGCGTTTCGATTCGCCACAAGGTCATCTCAGAGGACCGCGTGCCGGAAGAAGACTGGGAAGAACACATCATTCACTGGATCCTGTAATGATTGATACTGATGCACAACTGGCCTACGGGATATTCTGGGCCGCCTACGCCATCGCCTTTGTCGTATTCTTTTACATGATGAAGAGCCTTGTGCGTTTCCTTCCGTTTTACGGGGTTCGTACCCTGATTCTTGCCGCCCTGGTGGCCTTGCTGCTTACCCCGGTGGAGTCGCCGGAATTGGCCGGCTGGTGGATTCCGGCCTGGCTGTTTGGCGGTTACGAAATGATCCTCGGCGACGCCGACGCTTCAGGCCGGGCGCTGTTCAATCTCGGTCTGGCTGGATTGGTAATGTTGCTGGTCTGGGTACTGGATCTGGTTCGTTACCGCCTGGTTCGCAAGTAAATCGGGAAAACAATAAAAGGATGGATGCCTTGAGAGAGATGACATCGAGATGGTTGGGCCTGTTCGCGGCTTTTCTCGCGCTCAGCTTGTCTGCCGGGCTTGGCGCCCAGGAGATCGATGACGTTCAACTGCCAGAACAGTCGGACGTGCGGATCATTGTCGATATCTCGGGTTCCATGAAAGAGACCGATCCGGAGAATCTGCGTCAACCTGCCGTTCGTTTGCTCGCCCGGCTGTTGCCAGAGGGAGCCAGTGCCGGTGTCTGGACGTTCGGACAGTATGTCAACATGCTGGTGCCGCACCAGGAGGTGACCGATACCTGGCGGGATATGGCCATCCAGCGTTCCGCGCAGATCAATTCCGTTGCCCTCAGAACCAACCTTGGCGCGGCTATTGAGACGGCAAGCGATGACTATTTCACGGATGGCGATCTGGGGCAGACCCACTTTATCCTGCTAACTGATGGCAAGGTCGATATCTCCGACGATGCCGCCGCCAATACGGCAGAAGAAAAACGGATTCTGGACACGATTGTGGCGGATCTCATCGAGCGGGGCGCCACGTTTCACCCTGTAGCCCTGTCAGAGGCTGCCGATACTGACTTTCTGAAGGCGTTGGCGACGGAATCCGGTGGCCGTTTCCAGGTGGCCGATACGGCGGATGCACTGAACCTGGCGTTTCTCCAGGCCCTGAACACCGCGGTACCCCAGGAGCAGATTCCGATCGAGGGCAACGGTTTCACTGTAGACGAGGGCGTCAGTGAATTTACCGCCCTGATTTTCTGGGGCGAGTCCGAGACCTCCGCAACACGGGAGCTTGCCCTGGTGCGCCCGGATGAGCAGACCGTCAATCTTTCTGAATTTCCCGATAATGTCCGCTGGGCCAGGGAAGCGGGCTATGACCTGATCACGGTCAATGAGCCGTTGGCCGGGCAATGGCGTATCAATGGCGAGCTGGGCGAGGGCAGCCGGGTAACGGTGGTCAGCGATCTCAGGATGGTGGTTAATCCACTACCACCGTCGTTTACCGCAGAGGACCCGCTGAACATCCGGGTTGCTTTTTTCGAGGAAGGGGAGAAAATCACCAATCCTGATTTTCTGGGTGTGATTGAGGTCAGCCTCAGTATCACCTCGGAAGATGGCCGGAGCGGAACCAAAGTATTGTCTGGTGAACAGCCGCCAGAAGATGGCACCTATCGGGATACGGTGAGTCGATTGCCGGCCGCTGGCCTCTACACTTTTGATGTCGTTGCCGACGGCCAGACCTTCAGCCGCAAGTTCAGTGCGACTGTCGGGTTCACGGTACCTGAAGGGACGGAACCTGCCGATCAGCCATTTGAACAGGTGGAGCCCGAGGTAATTGAATCGGAGCCCGCCTCCGAGCAATCTGAGCCGGAGCCGCCCGTATCCGAGCCGGAGCAATCCGAGCCTGAACCTGCGATATCATCGCCCATCGATGTAAGCCAGGCAGAGGAGCCGGTGACGCCGCCGACACAGGAGCCTGAGCCGGCGCCTGAGCAGTCGGAAGATACGGAAACCGCCTTTGCAGTACCCTTGTGGATGGTCGCAGCAGCTGGCGGTGGTGTGGTGCTGATCGGCGGCCTGGTGTGGTTTGCACTTCGCCAGCGGAAGCAACGCCAGCAGGAGCAGGCAGAGGCCGCCGCAGAACGAGAAACGCTTGAGGATCTGCAGGAGGAGCCTCAAGCGGATGCCGAGCCAGAGGCTAGCGACGATGCGGACGACAATCTTCAGCAAGAGGAGAGCCATCAGCCAGAAGAAAGCTCTCAGCCAGAAGAAAGCCTTGAGCCGGAAGAAAGCCCTCAGCAGGAAGAGGATGCCGAAATCGAGGAGATTCCGGAGGTCACCGAGGAGGCGCCAGAAGATGATATGTCCGAGCTGGAAGCCGTGATTGATGAGCATGAGGCCACTCTGAAAGCGGAAGATGAAGCGCTTTCTGAATCCGAAATGGAATCGGCCGATGACCTGGAAGAGGACATCCCGGTGGCCGATACGCCGGTGGAAGAAGAGCCTGCAGAGACGGATGAGGATATTCCTGAGTTAGAGGATGTCGCCGATCCCTCCGACGCTGATGAGCCGGAAGAAGATGACGAGGAAGAGTTCGGGCTTGAGGATTTCGATTTGTCCGAGTTCGACGATTTACCCGATTATGATCAGGATGAGTCCGGATTGCCCGAAGACGATTCGAAGAAAAAGCCTGATCAGAAAGACCAGAAAAAGTAACCAACAGGAACCAGAGCATGAAGTTTACCGGTACCGAAAAGTACGTAGCCACCGATGACCTGCAAATGGCCGTCAACGCAGCAATTGCGCTTCAGCGCCCGCTGTTGATCAAAGGCGAGCCGGGCACCGGGAAAACCCTGCTGGCGGAGGAAATGGCCGCCGGCCTGGGCATGAAGCTTATTCCCTGGCACATCAAGTCCACCACCAAGGCACAGCAGGGTCTCTACGAATACGATGCGGTTTCCCGTCTGCGGGATTCCCAGCTGGGCGATGAAAAGGTCAAGGACATCAGCAACTACATCGTCAAGGGCAAGCTCTGGGAGGCCTTCGAGGCGGACGAGCAGGTGGTGCTGCTGATCGACGAGATTGACAAGGCCGATATCGAATTCCCCAATGACTTGTTGCTGGAACTCGACCGGATGGAGTTCTTCGTCTACGAGACCCAGCAGTCCGTAAAGGCAAAGAAGCGTCCGATCGTGGTGATCACCAGTAACAACGAGAAGGAATTGCCGGATGCCTTCCTGCGCCGGTGTTTCTTCCACTACATCAGCTTCCCGGACCACGACACCATGCAGAATATCGTGGACGTACATTTCCCGGGCTTGCAGCAGGAAATCGTTCGCGATGCCCTGGAAGTTTTCTTTGATGTGCGTAAGGTGCCGGGCCTGAAGAAGAAACCGTCTACCTCGGAGCTGATTGACTGGCTGAAACTGCTGATGGCGGATGAGCTGTCTGCGAAAATGTTGCAGGAGAAGGATACCAGCTCGGCGCTGCCACCGCTTTACGGGGCCCTGGTGAAGAACGAGCAGGATGTGCACCTGCTGCAGAAGCTCGCTTTCATGGCCCGTCGTCGCAGCTGATTCTCGGCAAGCTCATTGGCAAGAGTCACGTTTTATGTTGATTGATTTTTTTCTTGAAGTCCGGCGCGCGAGAGTGCCTGCCAGCCTGAGAGAGTTTCTGGATCTTCTGGAAGCCCTGCAGAAACGGCTTGCCTTTGCGGATATGGAGGAGTTCTATTACCTGTCCCGTCTTTGCCTCGTCAAGGACGAGCGCCACTTCGACAAGTTTGACCGCGCGTTCCAGGCTTACTTTGAAGGAATCGAGAATCTCGACGACCTGCTTGAAGCCCTGATTCCGGACGACTGGTTGCGGGCCGAGTTCGAGAAGCACCTGTCTGAGGAAGAGAAGGCAAAGATCGATTCTCTCGGAGGCCTGGAGGAGCTGATTGAGACCTTCAAAAAGCGGATGGAGGAGCAGCAGGAGCGTCACGCTGGCGGGAACAAATGGATCGGTACCGGCGGTACTTCACCCTTTGGAGCTAACGGTTACAACCCGGAGGGGTTCCGGATCGGCCAGAAGAATGGTCGTCACGGCAGGGCCGTGAAAGTCTGGGAAAAGCGCGAATTCAAGGATCTCGACGACAGCGTGACCCTGGGCATCCGCAACATCAAGGTGGCGCTGCGCCGACTGCGGAAGTTCGCCCGCCAGGGCGCGGCGGACCAGCTGGATATGGATGACACCATCCGTTCGACAGCTCGCAATGCCGGCTATCTGGACCTGAAAATGGTGCCCGAACGACACAATGCGGTGAAGGTGCTGATCTTCTTTGATGTCGGCGGTTCCATGGACCCCCACGTCCGGGTGTGCGAGGAACTGTTTTCTGCTGCCCGGCTAGAGTTCAAGCATATGGAATATTTTTACTTCCACAATTTCATCTATGAGAGTGTCTGGAAGAACAATATCCGCCGCATGAACGAAACCACCAGCACCTGGGACATCCTTCACAAGTACACGCCCGACTACAAGGTGATCTTTGTGGGTGACGCAACGATGGCTCCCTACGAGATCTCCCACCCCGGTGGCTCCATCGAGCACTGGAATGAGGAAGCGGGCGCCACGTGGTTCCAGCGCATCACCGAACATTTCCGGAAGGTTGTGTGGATCAATCCGCTCCCGGAGAGTTATTGGGGCAATGGGGGGTCGTTGGGAATGACGAAGCAACTCGTTAACGACCACATGTACCCGCTAACGGTTGAAGGCCTCGAATCGGCCATGAAGCAACTGAGTAAATAAAAAAAGCCGATGCGGTTGAGGGCATCGGCAAAGCTCGGCATATCAAGCGGGGTTGCCTGAAGGCTTTCCCGCCGCTTTCCAGAGAGCAAATACAGGGCCAGTTGGATTAAAGGCTGTTAAAACAGTCGTTTAAAAATCCAGTTATGCGAATTCCGGGTTCTGATTTTCCTCCCCTCCTGAATACCGTCAAATAACTCGACACTCTTCTCAATTTCGAACTGCCGAACTCGCGTTTTTCATTTGGTGATCTGGATACCGTTCTTGACGGTTACCAAGTGTTACGCTTTCTGTCGATCTGTTACAGAAGTTTTCATGAGTTACAGAGGCTGCAAAGGCAGGAGGCTTATGTTCGGCACACAACAAACACAAAGGCGCCGGATAGCACATCGAAGGGTAGTGGCCATCGGATCCGTTATTCTTGCATTGCTGCCCGCTCCCGCAATACCAGCGGCCGGGCTTGATGAAGAGCTCGAGCGCCTGAGCGCCGAGGTCGTCAGTCACTCCGAGCGCGTGTTTGCCCTCGAACAAAAGGTGCTGCACCCAGCCAATACCCGGCTGGCAGTTTTTCTGACACTTCAAAGCCGGGATGCCCTCGATCTCGATTCCGTCGAGCTGTTTGTGAATGGCCAGCCAGTGGCCTCCCACCTGTATTCCGACAGAGAGCGAGCTTCACTTGAACGGGGCGGAATACAGCAGTTGTTCACCGGGAATCTGGCAAACGGCGAGCATGAGTTGAAAACGGTCATTACCGCTCGCTCTGCCGATGATGATTTTGTGCGTCGGGAATCCACGCACCGGTTCAGAAAACGCCCCGGCGTTCTGCGTCTGCAATTAAGCCTTGAAGCCCGGGCTCCCGATTACGAACCCCGGGTTTCTTTCGTGGAGTGGGAGTAGGGCGTCATGGTGTTGCGGGTCCTGCTGGTTCCGGTACTTCTGACTGTCTGCGGGTTTTCCTTGGCGGCTACGCCGTCAATGCCGGACGAACTTCGTTCTGGCCTCACGGAATTCCGACAGGCCGGGGATGTTGGCATCAACCTTGGTGATGGCCGACAGCAAGCGCTCTTCGAAGCGGCGGAAAAGGCAAGGACCGAGGGTCGTACCGATGAGGCTGGGCGAATCCTGGCCGGAATGAAAGAAGGCTACTGGGCGGCTCTGGGTTACCTCAATCTTGCCAGCGATTACGCGAAAACCGATCTCAACCCGGCCAGGGCGCTGGTTGCTCTGCGGGTAGCGTTAGCCATGTCCGAGGGCGACGACAATTCCGGTCGCAGCGAGCACCTGAAGAATAATCTGCTGGTTCGGGCGGGCTACCTTGCTTACCAGCATGGCGAGTTTGACAAGGCGATAAGCTTCCTGGAGAAGGTCGATCTCGATAGCTTTAACACCCCCAGGGCACTGTATCTTCATGGTCTCGCCCTGGCTGAAAAAGGCAATCATCGGGCAGCGATGCAGAGCTGGCACCGGGCCCGGAAGTATCCTCTGGCGTACCCCGGTGTCGCTGACGCCTGGATTGGCATGGGCAGGGGCTACGACCTATCCGGCTATCTCGGGCAGGCCGGTGAAGCCTATCTGGCCGCCAACGCCGCCTTTGAGAGTGAGCGGGTGACTCTCCGCAAACTGGCGGGAAAGGTTCGCGAACAAGGGGCCTACAAAACCCTGGTGGAAGATGCCCGGGAAACCGGGGTCGACTGGTTTCTTGCAGACAGTCGCACATTGACCCAGCCGCGGATGGCCTACCTCCTGGGGTTCCTGGAAGAGATGAATGCCCAGACCGCTGCGGGGAGGGTGGCAGCTCTTCGCTTGATGGCCGCGAAACTGGAACGTTATGGGCACGACCTTGAGGTATTTCAGGAAGCGCTGACCGAACAGCTGGTCGGCATTCAGGAGCAGGGCTCCAGGCAACGCACAGCTGATCTGATTGCTAAAGGTGAAGAGCTCGGTGCACGGCTCCAGCGGCTCGCGGATAACGCCAGTCCTGGCGGGCAAGCCCGTATCCAGGCCCTCCGGAAAACCCTCTCGGACGCCCAGACGCGGTTGAATCAGGTCAGGAGCAATGCATCGGGCCAACCTGAAATCCTGGAACGTTTACGTCACACAGCTGCCGTGCTGACAGAGCGCAATGAAGCGCTGGCTTCGTCTGTGCTTCAGTTGCTCCGGGCATCTGAAGCGGCGCTGGACGAATTGGCTCTGGATTATGTCGAGGCCAGGGACCAGCAGATGGCCTTTGCACTGGACAAAACTGAACAACAGATTGCTCACCTGTATGAATATCTTGCCCTCCAGAATCTGGAGGAAACAAAGCCATGATCCGGCCGATCCAGAGCCTCTGTCTCTCCCTGCTTCTGGTTGCGCCGGCTATGGCTCAGGAATCCTTCCGTGTGGAGCTGGGCAGGGACGGCGAGACCATCGGGGATATGCGTCCGGTTTTCCTGACCTTTGAAAGCCGGCCCATGCCGGCTATCTCGCCCTCGGAAGTTGCCCGGCGTTATCACCGCCTGTTCCGGACATCTGACGAACCGGAGGTGAGGATTGATGCCCTTAACCGTCTGAGCAATATCCGGGATCGTTCAGGTGAAGATATCGGGTTCTCTCCGGCTGAAGAGGAAAGGGTCTACAGCGAGGCAATCAGCAGTTACGAGTCGATTCTGGAGCGCGGCTCCTATGGTGGCCGGCTGGATGAACTGCTTTACCAGATGGCCAAGGCCCATGCCCTGACAGGACAACAGGATGCGTCTATCCAGAGGCTGAAACAGCTGATCGGGCTATACCCTCAATCGCCTCTGGTAACGGAGGCAAGATTCCGATTGGCAGAATCCGCCTTTGCCGCTGGCCAGTACGCCGAGGCTGAAAACGGCTACCGTCACCTGGTTACATCCGATGACAGCGAAGAATTCAGCACAAAGGCCAGATACATGCTTGGTTGGAGCCAGTTCAAGCAGGGGCCGTCTGCCTGGAACAGGGCTGCCGCAACCTTCGTCGAGGTTCTGGATGAGTTTTTACCGCAGGAACAGAGCCTGGAGTCGGTCAGTGAGTCCAGCGTTGATACCATCGACGATACCTTTCGGGTCCTGGCATTAATGGCCGCACGAAACAGCGGCCCGGACACCCTGATTTCCTGGCTGGATAGAGAACGGTCGCGTCCCTGGGAACATCTTCTGTTTGACCGCCTCGCGGACTATTACGCCATCCTTGGCGACACCCGGGCCAGTGTCGCCGCCAACACGGCCTTCATTGAGTATTCTCCCAATCACAATTCGGTTCCAGCCTTCCTGTTGCAGGTGGTGGATGTATGGCAGGCGGCCGGTGACGTTGAGCAGGTTCGCGCTGCCCGGGCTCGATTCGTTGAGACTTATGGCGCGGAGCCGGCGTTTGCTGAGCTGAATGGGGACCAGAGCGACAAATGGCGGAGTTACAGCAAGCGCCTGGCGGACTATCACTATGACCTGGGGGGCCGTGCTGCGGAGCAGGGGCAGGATGCAGCTTCCGGTCAGGCCTTTGCAAATGCCGCATCCTACTATGAAGGACTGGCGCCCAGGGTAGCTCAGAGTGGAGAGATCCTGCGCCTAGCCGGAGATGCTCGACTTCAGGCAGGGCAGTTTGCGAAGGCGCTGGTGAACTTTCGCAAGGCTGCCTACGAAGCGCCCGGTTACAACGAGGCGGCTGATGCTGCCTGGGCCGCAGTCATCCTGTTAAGAGATGGTGTCGACCAAAAGCTCCCGACTGCTGCATTCAGGCCCGAACTGCAGGATCTATCAAACGAAGCCAATCGCTTTGAAAAGCGTTTCGCCGATGATGCCCGGATTTCAGGCCTCATGGCGGATCTGGGCTCCCGCTGGCTTGCAGTAGGCAACCATGAGCGGGCACTGCATTACGCGTCGCAGGTTCTCACGGCAGCCGGGGCATCGCCGGCGGAGCAATATACAGCCTGGCAGGTGACAGCCCGAATTCGACAGAAGGAAGGTGAGTATGGGTTGGCAGAGCGGGCCTGGAATCAGGCGCTGGATCTTGCGGAGGGCGATCAGCTTGAAGATGTGACCGACGAACAGCGGGCGGCCGTTCGCCGGCAACTGGCGACGGCGGTCTATCGCCAGGGAGAGATGGCAGCCGCTCGCGGCAGGTTCAGAGAGGCTGTAGGTCACTTCCGGAGGGTTGATTCAGTGTTACCCGGCTCGGAAATCGCCATTCGGGCACGGTACGACGCCGCCAATACCTTGCTGAAGGCATCAGACTGGGCAGCCGCTGTGGCGGACCTGCAGGCGTTTCGTGCCGACCACCCGCAACACGAACTGGCCGCGGGCATCAGTGACAAGCTGGTACATGCCTGGATTCAGTCCGATAAACCGAGCCAGGCGGCATCAGAATTACTTCAGGCCGCTGACAATAGCGCCAACCCCTGGGGCCTGCGGATGAGCGCCGCAGAATTGCTGAATGAGGCCGGAATTATTGCCGAACGGAATGCCCTGTACGTGGATTACCTTGCAACGGGTCCGGAAGCTGCCGACGGATCTGAGCATGAGCGGCTTCAGACATTCCGTTATCGCCTGGTAGAGACGGGTGACGATCCGGACTCCTGGCGGGAAGCTCTGGTTCAGGCAGAGCTGGACAGTGCCTGGCACAGTGCAGACACACTTGAGTGGTCATCCCGTGCATCCCTGGTGCTTGGCGGCCGGGCAGCAGCGGTGTTCACCAGTATCAGCCTGAGCCAGCCTCTGGAACAATCATTGGACCGCAAACAGAAGGCCCTGGAAGCGGCCAGACAGCGATTTCTCGATGCCGAAGCCCTCGGTGGCGAGCGCGTCCTGTCTGAGTCTTTGTTCCGCAGGGCAGAGCTCTACCGGGGCCTGGCCAAAGACCTGATGACCTCAACCATCCCTTCGGACCTGAATGAGCTTGAGGCCATGCAGTACCAGATGCTGCTGGAAGAGGAGGCTTACCCCTTCGAAGAAAAGGCGATTCAACTGCACACCGAAAACCACCGCCGGATCGCATCGGAAGGCTACGATGCCTGGATCGGGCGAAGCCTTGGCGTTCTTGCGGAACTGCATCCGGGCCGTTACGAGCGAAGCGTCAAATGGCTCAGTTGGAACATGAGGTCGAAGGATGACGTTTAATCCGTTTCGTAAAACAGTACTGCGCTCGGTACTCCTTTTGCTCTTGGTTCTGGGTGGTTGTGCCGGCCAGGAAATCCGACAGCCGAAGGAGTCGGTCAAGACAGATCCGGAACTGGCCGCAAAGTTTGAATATGAAGGTCGCACGGCCTTCGAAGAGGGCCGGAAAGGTACGGCTGTAAAGGCCTGGAAAAAAGCCGTGGAGTTGGACCCGACCAACGCTGTAACCGTGAACAACCTGGCGCTCGTGCTCAAGGACCAACACCGGTTCGCAGAAGCGGCCAAGTTGTTGGAAGGAGGCCTCGCCCATTCACCAGATGTGGCGGAGCTGCATTTCAATTTGGCGGTAATCGCTGAACTGTATCTGCTGGATCTGGAAACAGCCCTTGTGCACTACAGCCGTTACCGGGAGCTGACGGAAGAAGATGACCAACAAGTGGCCGGCTGGATTGCGGATCTGGAACGGAGGCTGGAATAAATGTTTGAAATCCAAAAAACCGCCAAAGCAATCTTTGCCGCGCTGATGTTTGCAGGCCTTCAGATGCTGGTTATTACCCCGGTACAGGCGGATCGGGATGACACGGTCCGGCTCAGTGTTGAGGGCTTGTCTGCAAGTCTTGGCGAAGACGAGCCCCGGGTACTGTACATATTGCCCTGGCAGGCACCGAGCCTGCCAAGGCGACCAAGGGCTGATCTGAATGATGAAGCGCCGGAACTGGTGCGTCCGGCTGATCCGGTTGCCCTGGAGCGACACCGTCTGTTCCGCGAAAACCTCAACCCTCTGATCCTGAGTCCCCTTGGGGGCTCAGCGGTGACTGCGCAGTAATAACGGGAGAATAATCATGCTGGACACCATCGTACGTTTTTTCCAGGAAGGCGGGCCTTTCATGTACCCCATTGCCATCGTACTGGCGTTGGGGCTGGCCATCACTCTGGAACGGTTCTTCTATCTCTCGGCGGTGAGACGGCGCAACCGGATTGCCTTCGAGCAAGGCATCCTGCCGCTACTCAGGAAGCGGGATTATCAGAGGGCCATGAAAGCGGCCACTAATTCCGATAGTGCGATTGCCTCGATCATGGGGGCCGGGATCGGCCGGTTGCTTAGCAACAGCCGGCGAGAGGATGTTGAATACGCCATGGAAGAAGGCTTGATGGAAGTACTGCCGCGCCTGGAGAAACGCACCCAATACCTGGCGACCCTGGCCAATATCGCCACTCTGTTAGGCCTGCTGGGAACCATTATTGGTCTTATTGCGGCTTTTACCGCAGTGGCGGCGGCAGACCCTTCCCAGAAAGCCAGCTTGCTGTCCGAGAGTATTTCAGTGGCCATGAATACCACAGCCTTCGGTCTGATGTCGGCTATCCCTCTGCTCATGTTCCATGCAGTACTGCAAACACGGACCAATGAGATTGTGGACAGTTTCGAGATGGCCGGCGTGAAGTTGCTGAACATAGTCTCTGATTCTGGCTCGACCCCTGTTGCGGGCAGTGCCGCCCGGCCATCCGCTGCCTGAGTCGATGCCATGAGACGCCGTCACCGCAGGTTAAGTACATCGCCGGAACTGGATATCACCGCCTTTCTCAATCTCATGATTGTGTTGGTTCCGGTTTTGTTGCTTGGCATGGTGTTCAGCCAGGTCCGGATGATCGAGCTGAATTTTCCGGGTATGGAAGCAGGGCAGACACCGGAGCCAGAGGAGTTACGGCTTGTTGTTACCCTTATTCCGGAAGGTATCGAGATCGCAGATAGCAGTCGAGGTCTGATCCGGGTGCTTCCCGTGGATCAGCAGGGGCAGGATTTCGAGGGTCTCCGAGCGGTTCTCCGCCAGATCAAGAATCGGGTGCCGGATAAAACCGACGTGGTGCTCGAGGTAGGACCGGACATCGATTACCAGACACTGGTTACAGCAATGGATACCGTTCGCTCGTATCCCGCCGTGGTTGCTGCCAGCGTGGTGGAGGGGGAGCTGTTTCCTGATGTCTCGCTGATGGATGCGCCTGAAGGCAGACAACTTGCGGCAAACGCCAGTGCCCAAGCAGGAGGGGGGGCATGAAAACGTCCCGCAAGGCGAAAAGAATTCATCGGCATTACGGCCGGATGCACAAGCCCGGTGGTCTGAACCTGGTATCGCTGATGGACATCTTCACCATCCTGGTTTTTTTCCTGATGGTGAATTCCTCGGATGTGAAAGTGATGCAGAACACCGCAGATGTGCCATTGCCCAAGTCCACGGCCCAACAGGAGGCTGTTGAGAGCCTGACAGTTCAGGTAACGGGCAATGCCATTCTGGTTCAGGGCAGCGAAGTGGCAAGACTGGAGGGTATCGAGACCGGTGACACCTATATCTCCGGCCTTTCGGAAGAGCTTTCCTGGCGCCGTAATCGCTGGTCCGAAATCCCGGAGGAGGGGCTTGAGGTGACCATTATGGCTGGGCGGGATACCGATTATCGGCTGCTTCGCAAGGTCATGCAGACCTGTGTGGATGAACAATATCGGCGGGTGCGTCTGGCCGTGGAAGGGGAGGTCCGCAATGGCTGATAACGCACATTCCCCGTTGGCCGGTTCGGGGTTGCCATGGAGCAGTGACCTCGGCGAACGTCGAAGATTCGCGGTTATTATGATGTTGGTGCTGGCGCTGTTTCTGCCGCCGGCGTTGCTGGTCCCGATGCTGGAAGTGCCGGAGATTGAACGCAGCGAGGCCGAGAAGGTTCCGCCCCGGCTGGCGCGCCTGGTGGAAAAGCCGAAACCGGTCGTGCCACCGGAGCCGGTCCAGCCGGAACCTGAGCCCGAGCCCGAACCGGAAGTGGTGAAGGAGAAACCAAAGCAGCCGGAACCGGAGGTCGCCAGGGTTGAGCCAGATCCTGTGCCTGCCCCGAAACCAGAAACCAAGCCTAAGGCCGTATCTGAGCCGGAGCCGAAACAGACCGCCCAGCAGGCCCGGGAGAAAGCATCCCGGTCCGGCCTGCTTGCCATGAGAGACAAACTGGCTTCACTGAGGTCGCCCGAACAGGCACCAGCGAGGGAGTTTGCGGTCAATACACAGACGGACGCCGTCGAACGAAACAGAACAACGACGGACTCGGAGCAGGTTCTGGCTGGCAGTGGTGGTGTTGCCGACGCCACCGCCCCGGAGACAAGCGTCGCTGTGGCCGAACATGAAGTAAAAACAGTGGAAGCGCCTGTGGAGGAATCCCGGGAAGTGGCTGCCAAGCCCGTAAAGGCCGAGCCATCGGTCGGCGAACGGGCAATGAGCAATATCCGGAAGGTCTTCGATGCCCAGAAAACGGCGCTCTATTCCATGTACCAGCGGGAACTGCGGCAAGATCCGACTCTGGAAGGCAAGGTTTTGCTCGAACTGGTCATCGAGCCCGATGGCTCGGTCTCTGCCTGCGAGGTGGTCAGCTCAGAACTTGAACATCCCAAACTCGAGCAGCGGATTGCCATGCGGGTGAGGCTGTTCAATTTCGGGGCTGACAGTGTTGAAGCCCGGAAGGTCAGATTTCCGATTGACTTCCTGCCCGGGTGAACCGGCTGATCGGGCAGTCAGTGAGAACTGCCCGATGCAAGAAACTCAGTTTTCGATGGTAATTTTGGGCAACCGGGGCTTGTGCAGAGAAACCTTCTCCGATGGCGCAATCACCTTCGCTTCTCCTATGACCACCTGCTGATCGTTCTGGTTGCGAACATCGCACTCGACCACGACCCGGCCTTTCGGTTCTTTCCGAAGGACTTTCAGCTTTACGGTGAGTGTGTCATCCAGTTTCACGGGGCGCTTGAAGGACAGGCTCTGATCGAGGTAGATGGTGCCGGGGCCAGGCATCACCGTTGCCAACGCCGCCGAGATTAGGGAGCCGCTCCACATGCCATGGGCAATCCGTTCTTTGAACATGGAGCCGGCTGCAAATTCGGCGTCCAGGTGTACCGGGTTTACATCACCGGAGACCGCTGCAAACAGCACCAGTTCATCCTCGGTGAGGGTGCGCGTGAAGGTGGCGGTGTCGCCCTCATTCAGCTCGTCGTAGGTGATATTCTCCAGAGTATCAAGGGTATCGCTCATCGCGTGCTCCGTGCTGTTGGCATTAAAGTACAGGTGTTCTGGTCGGTGTTCGGGTCAGAGTCTCGAAAACTACCTCATCGGTTACAAAACTGCTATTCTCTCCCCACTTTTTTGAGCCTGATACTTTTGTAGGGTTGATTTTTTAAACAACTTGACATCGGTAAATCATTACAATCAAAAGCGCCAAACAGGAGATGGTGATGGATTTTGAGCAGTTCTATCAGGATAAATACCCCGCCGGCGTGCCCCGCGAGGTGGACCTGAACAAGTACAAAAGCATGGTGGATGTGTTCGAGCAGTCGGTCAAAAAATTTGCTGACCGTCCCGCATTCAGTGCTGTTGGCGCAACGCTCACTTACCGTGACCTCGACACCCAGAGCCGTAACTTCGCGGCCTGGCTCCAGAACAAAACAGATCTGAAACCTGGCGACCGTATTGCTGTGCAGATGCCGAACGTCAGCCAGTATCCGGTGGTTGTATTTGGTGCCATGCGAGCTGGCCTGATTGTGGTGAATACCAACCCGCTGTACACCACGCGGGAAATGGAACATCAGTTCAATGATTCCGGTGCCAAGGCTCTGGTGGTTCTGGCCAACATGGCCGAGAACGCCGAGAAGGTGTTGCCGCACACTGGCATCGAACATGTCATTGTGACTGAAATAGCGGACATGCACTCCCCGATCAAGCGCACCCTGATGAATGCGGTGATCAAGCATGTCAAAAAGATGGTTCCGCCTTTCAATCTGCCCCAGGCGCACAAACTGCCGGCAGTACTGAGTGCCGGCGCCCGAGAGAAATTTACTCCGGTTGAGTGCAAGCAGGACGACATTGCCGTGCTCCAGTACACCGGTGGCACTACCGGTGTGGCGAAAGGCGCGATGCTGACCCACGGTAACCTGGTTGCGAACCTGCTGCAGACCCGTCCGATGATGGAAGACATGGTGGTTGAGGGGCAGGAAGTGGTGATTGCCCCCCTGCCGCTCTATCACATTTATTCCTTTACCCTGAACTGCGGCATCATGCTTGAGGCGGGTGCTCACAACGTCTTGATTCCAAATCCGCGGGATATCCCGGGCTTTGTGAAAGAGTTGAAGAACCACAAATTCTCCGCGTTCCTTGGCCTGAATACACTGTTCGTTGCGCTTTGCAACAATGAAGAGTTCCAGGACCTGGATTTCAGCAGCCTGAAACTGACCTCATCGGGCGGCATGGCGCTGACCAGCGACACCGCAAAAATGTGGGAGCGGGTAACCGGCTGTGAGATTTGCGAAGGCTTCGGCATGACCGAAACGTCGCCAGTGGTGACCTTCAATCCGCACAGCGCTATTCAGATCGGTACCATTGGGCTTCCGATTCCTTCCACGCAGGTTAAAACCATTGATGAAGAGGGCAATGAGACGCCCCTGGGGGAGCCCGGCGAATTGTGTGTCAAAGGCCCACAGGTCATGCGCGGTTACTGGCAGCGTCCGGAAGATACCCAGAAGTCCTTCACCGACGATGGCTACCTGCGTACTGGCGACATTGCGCTGATCCAGGAAGACGGTTACATCCGCATTGTGGATCGCAAGAAAGACATGATCATCGTCTCGGGCTTCAACGTGTTCCCGAACGAGATTGAAGATGTGGTGAGCAGCCATCCCAAGGTGGTCGAGTGTGCGGCTGTTGGCGTACCTGATGCCAAGAGCGGCGAGGCGGTCAAGGTTTACCTGGTGCCTACGGCTGAGGGCGTGACAGAAAATGAACTCAAGGAGTTCTGTCGCGAGCGGCTCACCGCCTACAAAGTGCCCAAGCAGTTCGAGTTCCGGGACGAACTGCCCAAGACCAATGTAGGCAAGATCCTTCGCCGTGAGCTGCGTGACGAGGCGAACAACAAGTAAGCCTTTCCAGCAGTTGATCAAGGAGAACCCTGCTTCGGCGGGGTTTTTCCGTTTTTAAGATACCGACTTTCCCGATAGACTGTCGCCCAATCGAATCCGAGTGAGCGCTATTCCGGCAATTCAATGACAGACACCCGTTCCGATAATCCGAGCACACCGACTCCGAAACCTGATGCTGAGGCGGCCGTGAAGGCCATGATGGAGCAGCTGGACGCCTGCAACCAGCAGGAGGGCGCCCGCATCGTTAAAACGGTTGCCCGCACCAAAGGGAAGCCTGACCAGAAAGACCTGGAAAAAATGGCGAAATGGCTCGAGCGTGGGCTGGAAAAGGTGCAGCAGCGACACGCATTGCACAAGCCGGCCAGTTTTCCGGAGGGCTTGCCGGTTTCCGAACGGGTCGACGACATTCGTGAGGCCATCGAAAATAACCAGGTGGTGATCATTGCCGGGGAAACCGGCTCCGGTAAAACCACGCAGATTCCGAAAATCTGCATGAACAGCGGGCGGGGGATCCGGGGGCTGATCGGTCATACCCAGCCCCGACGCATCGCGGCGCGGAGCGTGGCAGCGCGAATTGCCGAGGAAATCGGTGAGCAGACCGGCCAGCAGATCGGGTATCAGGTTCGCTTCACCGACAACACCTCCGAGCAGTCCCGGGTAAAGGTGATGACCGACGGGATCCTGCTGGCGGAGGTTCAGCACGACCGGTTTCTGGATCGCTACGATACGATCATCATCGACGAAGCCCACGAGCGCAGTCTAAACATCGACTTTCTGCTCGGTTATCTGCGTCAGCTCCTGCCCAAGCGCCCGGATCTGAAGGTGATCATTACCTCGGCGACCATCGAAGTCGAACGGTTCAGCGAATTTTTCGACAAGGCGCCGGTGATCGAGGTGAGCGGACGGACTTATCCCGTGGACGTGCGCTACCGACCGTTAACCGGAGATGAGGACGACCGGGATCAGGGCTGGACGGACGGCGTTCTGGGTGCCCTTGACGAGATTGAGCAGCATGAGCGCAGCCAGAAACAGCCGCCGGGGGATGTTCTGGTGTTCCTGCCCGGCGAGCGTGAGATTCGCAATCTCAGCAAGGTGTTGCGCCATGTGGATCTGCGGCATACAGAAGTGCTGCCGCTGTATTCGCGGTTGAGCAATGCTGAGCAGAACAGGGTGTTTCAGTCCCACAAGGGGCGAAGGATTGTGCTCTCCACCAACGTGGCGGAAACCTCCTTGACGGTGCCAGGCATCCGTTACGTGATCGATACCGGGGTGGCCAGGATCAGCCGCTACAGCGTGCGCTCCAAGATCCAGCGACTGCCGGTAGAACCGATTTCCCAGGCCAGCGCCAACCAGCGGGCGGGCCGTTGTGGGCGGGTCGCGCCGGGTATCTGTTTCCGGCTTTACGATGAGACGGATTTTATCAATCGCCCGGAATACACCGATCCGGAGATACTTCGAACCAACCTGGCCTCCGTCATTCTGCAAATGGCCACATCAGGTCTGGGCGAAATCCGACAGTTCCCGTTCCTTGAGGCGCCGGACAAGCGCCAGGTCAACGATGGCTACAAGCTCCTGGAAGAGTTGGGCGCGGTGGATGATAAGCGCCGCGTCACCCGGCTTGGCCGAACCATGGCCCGGCTGCCCCTTGATCCAAGACTGGCCAGGATGCTGGTCACGGCCGCAGAGCTGGGCAGTCTGGCGGAAACACTGGTGATTATTGCCGGGTTGAGTATCCAGGACCCGAGGGAGCGGCCCCAGGATAAACAACAGGCAGCGGACCAGGCCCATGCACCGTTCAATGACAAAGAATCGGATTTCGTCACTCTGCTGAACGTCTGGAACTTCTACGAAGAACAGCGTCAGGAACTGTCCCAGAATCAGCTCAAAAAGGTCTGCCAGAAAAGTTTCCTGAGCTGGATGCGAATGCGGGAATGGCGGGATATCCATCGACAACTGACTCTGATCTGTCGTGAGCAAAAGCTGACGGTGAACAAAGATGCCGCCAGTTACGAAGCCCTGCACAAGGCGATTCTGGCCGGTCTTCTGGGCCAGGTCGCAGTGAAAGTGGAGAAGAAGGAATACCTGGCAACACGAAACCGGAAAGTGCTGATCTTTCCCGGTTCCAAGGTGGCCAAAACGAGTCCGAAGTGGATCGTCGCGACCGAGATTGTGGAAACCAGCCGGGTGTTTGCCCGGGTGGTGGCTTCCATTCAGCCGGAATGGATCGAGCCCCTGGCCGGTCACATCGTCAAACACCACTATTTCGAACCGCACTGGGAGCAAAAGCGTGCCCAGGTGATGGGATACGAGAAGGTCACCCTCTACGGCCTGGACATTGTTGCCAAGCGCCGCATCCCCTACGCCAAAGTTGATCCGGCGGAATGCAGGAACCTGTTCATCCGCCGGGCGCTGGTAGAGGGTGATTACCGGTCAAAGGCGCCTTTTATCGCCCGTAATCGCGAGATGCTCGATACGGTTGAGAATCTCGAGAAGAAGACCCGGCGCCGGGACCTGCTCGTTGATGATGAGGTACTGGTGGCTTTCTATGACGAACGCCTGCCTGCAGACATTATCAGTGGTCGGCATTTCGAGACCTGGTGGAAGGGGTTGTCGGTTGAACAGTTAAAGGAACTGGAACTCACCGAAGCTGACATACTCCAGCGCCCGGTGGATGCCCAGGCCGCCGACCTGTATCCGGACTTTCTGGAATGGGAGGGTGTTCGTTATCCGCTGAGCTATGAATTCGAACCCACCAGCGAAAAAGACGGTGTCACGCTTCAGGTTCCGCTGATGGCTCTCAAACAGATTCCATCCCGTCGTCTGGAGTGGCTGGTTCCGGGACTGTTGAGGGAAAAGTGTATTGCCCTGGTGAAATCTCTGCCCAAGGCTCTGCGCCGGAACTTCGTGCCGGTACCCGATTTTGTGGATGCGGCTCTTGAGAATCTGCAACCCTCCAACGAGCCGCTGACGCTTCAGCTGGGTGAGCAGTTGCGCCGCATGACCGGTGTGCAGATTGATCCCGAGGCCTGGTCCGACTCGGAATTGCCCAAACACCTCCGAATGAACCTGCGGGTCATGGGCGACGGCGGTCGCACTATTGCTGAGAGTCGCGAGACCGCCGATCTGCAACACCAGCTTGAAGGTCAGGCTGAGCAGGCACTGGCCTCGGCAACACAGGATGATTCGCCAGCAGAACCGAGCGGCGAGTACACCGAATGGCAGTTCGGTTCACTGCCGGAAGAGGTCCAGACGGAAAAAGGTGGCATGCAGGTGACCGTTTATCCGGCCCTGGAGGATCTGGGTAAACAGGTGCGCCAGATACGCTGTCTGGATCGGCTGACCGCTGAAGATACCACCCGCAAAGCCATTGCCCGCCTGATCCTCAACCGGTTCGGCAAGACGCTTGATGATCTTGAACGCAAACTGCCTCGTTTCAAGCAGTCGGCGCTGATGTTTGCGCCGGTGGGCCAGTCAAAAGTTTTGTTGGACGACCTGCTTTTGGCGACGGCCATGCAGCATTTTCTCGCGGGCGAAATTCCAAGGACGGCAGAGGATTTCGACAAGGTGTTCGACACTCACAGGGGTGATTTCATTCCGGCTTTGGAGCAGGCAGACGAACGGCTGTATCAGGCCATGTCCGGTTACCAGAAAGTGGCGAAGCAATTAAAAGGCAAAATCAACCTGGCGCTGGCCAACAGTATGGCCGACCTGAAGTTCCAGTTGCAGAACCTTGTCTATCCCGGTTTTCTGGTGCAAACGCCGCCAGAGTGGTTGGCGGAATTTGGTCGTTATTTTGAGGCCGCTCTGATTCGCCTTGAGAAAATGCCCCGGGAAATGGGCCGTGAGCGGGAGTTTCTTCACACCATTGAGCCCCTCTGGTCCCGCTACGCGGTGAAGCGGGACGAACAACAGCGGCAGGGGATTCGAGATCCGGAGCTTGTGCTGTACCGCTGGATGCTGGAGGAGTTCCGGGTATCGTTTTTTGCACAGCAACTGGGCACAGTGATGACGGTATCGGTTAAACGCCTGGACCGGCAATGGGAGAAAACCCGAGTTTAGAGAACACCGTGTGCACCAGACTGGTGCCCGTGACTGATACCTGACGGGCAAAACCCAGAGACTGTGTTAGTATTTCCGGCAGTGGGTGAACGAATTAACCAAACGGGACGCTTGGTGTCCCGTTTTCACAATCATGACGTGGGGTTAGCGTGATTAAAGCCGTTATTAGCGGGACCGGTCTCTACACACCGCCAGCAACCATTGATAATGACGAACTGGTCGAAGCCTTTAACCAGTATGTTGAACTGTTCAACGCCGAGAATGCAGATGCCATCGCCAGCGGCGATGTGACGCCACTGCAGCCATCGTCCTCTTCTTTTATCGAGAAAGCGTCCGGCATCAAACGACGCCATGTGATCGACAAGGATGGCATTCTCGATCCCAAACGCATGAAACCCTATATCCCCGAGCGCAGCAACGAGGAACCTTCGGTGCAATGCGACATGGCAGTGACCGCCTGCCGTGAGGCCCTGGAGCAGGCGGGCAAATCGGCACAGGATGTCGATGCCGTAATCGTTGCCTGCTCCAACCTGCAGCGAGCCTATCCGGCCGTGTCCATCGAGGTTCAGGAAGCGCTTGGTATCGAGGGGTTTGCCTATGATATGAACGTTGCTTGCAGCTCAGCTACGTTCGGCCTCCAGGCGGCGGTCAACTCTGTCGAGAACGGCAGTGCCCGTTCCGTTCTGGTGGTCAGCCCGGAGATCTGTTCCGGCCACCTGAATTTCCGTGACCGTGACAGCCACTTCATCTTTGGTGACGCCTGCACGGCCATCCTCGTTGAGCGTGAAGAAGATACCCGTACGGGGCAGGGGTTCGAAATTCTGGGCACGAGCCTGAAGACCAAATTTTCGAATAACATCCGGAACAATTTCGGATTCCTGAACCGTGCAGACGATTCAGGCGTTGGCAAACCGGACAAGCTCTTCGTGCAGCAGGGCCGGAAAGTGTTCAAGGAAGTATCGCCTCTGGTTGCCGAGACCATCCAGAAGCAGCTGCAAAGCCTGTCTCTGGCCCCGGATGATCTCCGCCGCATGTGGCTGCACCAGGCCAATCTGAATATGAACCAGCTGATTGCCCGGAAGGTGCTGGGTCGGGATGCGACCGAGGAAGAGGCACCGGTCATCCTCGATGAATACGCCAACACCAGCTCCGCCGGTTCGATCATCGCCTTCCACAAACACAAGGACGATCTTGTCAGTGGTGATCTCGGGGTTATCTGTTCGTTCGGTGCCGGTTATTCCATCGGCAGCGTGGTGGTACGCCGCCGGTAGACGTTCTCTGGTTCAAGACGTTGCCAGGGCCCGGAGGGTTTCTGGCAGCGGAGCCGAGGAGCGTGTTTTACGGTCGAACCAGACGATCTTCGCATAACCTTCCGCGTAAACAGCGCCGGTATCGACATCGGTCAGTAGATGGTAGGTGTCGAGGCTGGTGTTACCTGCCTTGTCGGCGTATGTTTTCACCTCAACCGTTGCCGGGTGATTCAATTCCTTTAGAAAGGTGGCACTGGTCTTTATAATAACCGGACCGGTCGGCTCCTCGGGACCGCCCAGCTCCAGTGAGGCCAGCCAGACAATACGGGCTTCCTCAAAGAATCGGAAGTAGACTGTATTGTTGGCATGGCCGTATGCATCCATGTCTCCCCAGCGAAGGGGCATGGTAATCGTGTTTACAAGATTTCCCGGTACTGACATCGGTTTCTCCGGAACAACGGTTTAATAATAAAAAAGTAGCGCCGGTATTTTCGACGAATTGAAACGAATTAAACAACCCAAGAGCAGATGATGAAACACTTTTTTATCCGGCGCCGGCTTGTTACGTTTTGCCTGTTGTTGTCCCTGGCTACCGTTGTGCCATCGGGTCAGGCGATAGCCCAGAATATGCAGGAACCGCCTCCCGAAGGTTCGGTACCGGTTGATCCCAAAGACCCGTGGGAAAACTGGAACCGCAAGGTGTATACGTTCAACGAAACGATCGACCGATGGTTCCTGAAACCGGTGGCTCAGGCCTATCGGACGTTTACCCCGCAGATTGTTGACCGCGGCATTACCAATTTCTTTAATAACCTGACTGAACTCAGGAACTTCACCAACAGCGTGTTGCAGCTGAAAGGGGAGTCGGCCGTCGTAGCTGTGGGTCGATTTACCTACAACACTACCTTCGGTCTGGGTGGCCTGATTGATGTGGCAACCGCCTTTGACCTGCCTGAACGGCCCGAGGACTTTGGCCAGACTTTGGGCTACTGGGGTGTCGGTTCGGGGCCATACCTTATGCTGCCGTTTCTCCGGCCTTCCACGCCAAGGCACCTGACCGGGTTTGCAACTGACGGCTTTGCGTTGCCATCCGCTTGGGATACTGTGGACAGTCCGGAAGTTTATTACGCCCGCGCCCTCCAGATTGTTGATAAACGCGCGGATTTGATTCCTGCGGAGAGCTTCATCTCTGGCGACAGTTACGTGTTTGTTCGAAATGCCTTCCTGCAGCGTCGGGAATTCCTGATCAATGACGGGAAGGTGGTCAACGATCCGTTTGCCAGCGGTGATGATGAGGACCTGATGCTCGAGGATTTCTGAGCGTCATCCGGATTGATAGGAGGTCAGCGGTGCTGAAGGATCCAAGAATAGCCAAATTCCGGAAGATGCTGGCCGAGGCGCCGAATTATGAAGTCTGGAAGGCAGCAGCGTTGGAGCTGGACTTTCTGGAAGGTAACGCCGAGTGGAAAGAGGATTTCGCTTCCGATCTCTATCACTACGAATTGATTTATGACCGCCTTAGCAACCTGAAACAGTATCGCCAACAGAATGATGTCGAACGCCTGAAGCGGGCCCTGAGGGAGGGACTGCACCACGATCTCGGGAACATGGGCAACCCGGCACTTTACACGCGATCCCGCGTTGGTACCAAACACCTGATCGAAGAATACATTACCCAGGTGTGTGAAGCCCTGGATTACCTCTGTGATCAATCCGTCCCCGGTTTTCCCGTTGCCGACAAGCTGCAGTTCTTTCGCGATACCCTGACAAGCTATGGTCGGCCGGCGCTCTTGCTCAGTGGTGGCGCTACCCTTGGTGTTTTCCATTTCGGAGTCATCAAGGCCCTCTGGGAAAAAGGGCTTCTGCCGCAGGTTATCGCCGGCTCAAGTATCGGCGCCATTATTGCGGGCATTCTCGGTGTTCATACTGACGCGGAAATCCCCGAAATGCTGGTGCCGGAAAACCATAACCTGAAAGCCTGGAAATGGCGGGGCCTGCTCAGTGCCGTTCGCGGAGACGGGCTGATGGATCAGGAAGAGCTTCGCAACTGTCTGCGGGGCAATATTGGCGAATACACCTTTGAGGAGGCATACCAGCGTACTGGCCGTTCGATCAACGTGAGTGTTTCTCCGGTACAGGCTCACCAGAAGGCTCGCCTGCTGTGCGGATATACGTCGCCTTACCTGATGGTCTGGAGTGCGGTACTGGCGAGCGCCGCGGTTCCGGGTATTTTCCCGCCGGTTACCCTGATGAAAAAGGACATCCAGGGCAACACGCTGCCCTATATGCCACGCCTGAAGTTTGTGGATGGCTCCGTGGTGAGCGATCTGCCCATTGAGCGCTTGATGCACCTGTACGATGTGAACTACACCATCGTTAGCCAGACCAACCCCCATGTGGTGCCCTTCCTGAGCCAGCGCGGTCGTGATGAAAAGCTGTCTTTTGGCAACCTGCCGATGCATTTGATGAAGTCCGAAATTCAGTTCCACGGCCAGGGGGTGTTCGATTACCTCCGTAAACGCCTGCGGCCGGAACTTCTGAGGCAGATGTCGGGCCAGTTGTACACCATTATGGCCCAGCGCTATTCCGGGGACGTCACTATCGCACCCTCGTACTCGTTCAAGGACTACAGCAGGATGCTGGCGAACCCTGATCCGGCCTACGTGCGTCAGATGATTCTGGCGGGCGAACGCGCCACCTGGCCCAAGATCTCCATGATCCGCTCCCATGCCCGCATCTCCAAAACCCTGGAGCGGTGTGTGCGAAGGCTTAAACAACAGAACCGGCGCACCGCCGAACTCAGACTGATCAGTAACGCGGATTCCGGTACGTCCTGATATGTATTACGATTTTTTCGGCTTTCGCGAACCGCCGTTTTCCATTGCCCCGGACCCTCGTTACCTGTACCTGAGCGATCGCCACAAGGAGGCGCTGGCGCACCTGATGTATGGGGTCCAGGGGCAGGGTGGTTTTATCGTGATCACCGGTGAAGTGGGGACCGGAAAAACCACCGTTTCCCGATGTTTTATCGAAAATGTACCGGATAACGTTGATATCGCGCTGATCCTGAATCCGAGACTCTCTGCCCGGGAGCTGTTGTCCTCCATCTGTGACGAGCTGGAAATCCCCCATGAGATCAGTGCCACCATCAAGGAACTGGTGGACCTGATAAACCAGGACCTGCTCAAGGCTCATGCGGCTGGGCGCCACAAAGTGCTGATGATTGACGAAGCTCAGAACCTGTCGGCCGAGGTACTGGAACAGCTACGGCTTCTGACCAACCTGGAGACGGCCGAGAAGAAACTGCTTCAGATTGTCCTGCTTGGCCAGCCCGAGCTTCAGGAAATGTTGGCGCTGCCGGAGTTGCGACAGTTGAACCAGCGGGTAACCGCACGCTACCACCTCGACGCCATCGGGCGGGACGAGTTGCCAGCGTATCTTCGCTACCGACTCAGCGTGGCCGGCATGCGCGGCGACATATTTTCTCAGCGTGCGATGACTCGTCTCTTTCGGGAGAGTCAGGGCATTCCTCGCCTGATCAATCTGATCAGCGACCGGGCTCTATTGGGCGCTTACGCGGAAGGTGAACATGAAATCACGGCTGATCATATCCGCCACGCAGCAAAGGAAGTGCGTGGCGCTTCCATTGGTCCCGTACCTTCACGATCACGCCGATCCGCTGACAGAACACAGTACCTGATCGTTGCCGCGTCAATACTGGTGGCCATTATCGGAACCGCCTGGTTGTTCGAGCGGTGGTCTCCCGACAGTGCAGTCTCATCAGGTCTGTCGTCGCCAGAGCCGCTGAAAGGGGCAGTTGAGAGGGTGGAGGAGCAATCCGGACAAGTTGAGGAAGCGCCATTACCGGCGACAGAAGAGCCGACTCGGCCTCCTGAGCTGGCCGTACCGGATCAGCTTCTGGATTCCGTTTCGGCGTTCCAGGTGCTTTTCGGGATCTGGGGAAGGGACTACCAGCCATCGGAAGCGCCCGTGGCCTGCGAATGGGCCCGAGAAAGCGGGCTGGGGTGTCTTGATCGACAGGGCAGCCGCCGAAGCCTGGAATTTCTCGACCGCCCGGCCATGCTTCAGCTTCAGGATGAGGCCGGCAACACCGGTTTTGTCGTGCTCCGCAGATTCGATGGCGATACGGCAGAGGTGGCCCTACCGTCTGGCAACCAGACTGTTTCCTTTGCCAGTATCGAGCGCCACTGGTTCGGTGAATATCGGGTACTCTGGCGCTTGCCCGAATACCTGACGGGAGACGGGTTCTACAGTAATGGCGGTGGTGAGCAACTCTGGATCGGTGCGCGAATGATGGACCTGGCGGATATGCACAGTGATTCCCGTGCTGAGAGCGATCGCGTCAAACGAATGGATGCGGAAGAGCAGGTTCGCTGGTATCAGGCAATTACAGGGCTCACTGTGGATGGAATTGCTGGCGCCATGACGATCATCCAGATCAACAATGATTTGGAGGCTTCCATTCCTCGCCTTAAGCCTAAGCAGTCTGAAGGTCGAGAGTAACCATGTCTTACATTCTTGACGCATTGCGAAAATCTGAAACCGAGCGGCAGCAGGGGCGCGTTCCTGACCTCGGTCAGCAGGTTCAGCTGATACATCGTCCGAAGAAAAAGCGGGTGTCGCCGGCTGTCTGGGTAGCGCTGGCACTGATGCTTAACGCGGGTGTTCTCGCCTTCCTGTTCTGGCCGGGCACGCCGCTGCCCTGGGGTTCTGCGGATCAGGCAGAGGTGCCACCCGGACAGGATATGGCGAAGAACGCCCCGGAACCGGTTCCGGCGACGCCCGATGCGGAATCGGATCCGATGTCGGAAAGCCCTGTCGCCGAGACGGGGGCAGTTCCGGAATCCGACGTCGCTGATTCAACGCCTCCGCCAATTGCCACTGAAACGCCTGAACCTGAGCGCAGGGAGCGGGCGACGGTAATCGTGCCCTCATCCGCAATATCCGAAACCAGGCTGCCGGTAGTGGAGCAGCGGCAGGCAGACCGAGTGCCTCATCTGGTAGAGTTGCCGCTTTCATTCCAGAAGAGCGTCCCGGATTTGACCTTTAACAGCCATATCTATTCGTCCTCACCCGCATCCCGCCGGGTGATGATCAACAATACATACCTTCGGGTGGGCGATACCTTCGAGGGCCTGCGAGTGGACGATATCACCGAAGAGGGCGTGGTGCTGAGTCGTGACGGGCGCCGTTTCCGGGTTGGCGTTGTGCGGGACTGGGTGAGCCCCCGCTGATGCCACTGACCGACGACATCAAACAATCCATCCAGCAAGGTTATCGCGATGTGCTCGCCGGCAAGGACATCCGGGCGCGCTATGGTCAGCGTCTGATGATTGCTGAAATTGCCAAGTACATGGGCGATATCACCGAGAACGATGGTCAGAGAACCTCACCGGCCTCGGCCTGTGTTGTGGAGGCAGGCACTGGTACCGGCAAGACCCTTGCCTACCTGATCGCTGCCATTCCGGTGGCAAAAGCCCTGGGCAAAACCCTTGTGATATCCACCGCCACCGTGGCTCTTCAGGACCAGATCGTACTCAAGGACCTTCCCGACCTGAAAAAGCACAGCAAAATGGATTTCAACTGGACGCTGGCAAAGGGGCGGGGCCGCTACCTGTGCATGTCCCGTTTGGAAGCCCGTCTGCACGATGAGGGTAATACCGACAGCGATACCATGCCCCTGTTCCTGCTGGACGGCCCCAAAAACGAAGAGCCCGGTACCCGAGCGTTTTTTGAAGAGATGCTGGCGAGCTATGGGTCCCGGGAGTGGGACGGCGACCGGGACCATTGGCCGGAGCAGATCCCGGACGATGTCTGGCGACAGGTGACCACAGATCACCGTCAATGCACCAACCGTCACTGCGCCTACTTCGACAGTTGTGCGTTTTTCGATGCCCGTAAAGACCTGGACGATGCCGATATCGTGGTAGCCAACCACGATCTGGCGCTCGCGGACCTGGCGCTCGGCGGCGGGGCAATTCTGCCCGAGCCGGAGAATGCTCTCTATATTTTCGATGAGGCTCACCACCTTCCGGACAAGGCACTCAATCACTTCGCCGCATCGCTTCCCCTGAACGCCACCCGGCAATGGCTGAAACAGCTTTCCCAGGCGCTGGTGAAAATGCAGCCATACCTCGCGGCTGGTACCCAGGCGGCGAAGTCGCTGGATCGAATCAGTTCCGCTTCGCGGGAGGTGGATCTCGTGCTGAACCGGGTCTACGAGGAAGCTGAGCAGAATACCGGGTGGGAGTTCAACGAGGAGCGCCGGACGGCCCAATGGCGTTATCCGGAAGGTGAGTTACCGGAGGCTATGGCGGAGCTGGCAGCCGAGAGCCGTATTGCAACCGCCAACATGGTCCGGCAATTGGGTGTCTTGGCGGATGAGCTTCAGGGCGCCTTCGACGAACGCAAGGAACATGAGATCGACCGGGAAACCGCGGAAGCCTGGTATCCGGTGATCGGCTCGTTTCACGCCCGGGCAGAAGACCAGCTAAGGTTGTGGACGGCCTGGTGCGAGCAGGGCAGCGCCAAACCTGCCAGTGAACCAGAAACTGACAGCGAAGCGGCTGAGGAGGCCGCGGCCAGGCCACAAACACAGAAAAGCCCGCCACCGGCCAGATGGGCAGTACGCCAGCGTTGGGATCACGCGGAGGACATTACCCTCTACAGTTCTCCCGTATTGGCGGATAACCTGTTGTACTCGAGGCTCTGGTCCCGGGCCTACGGAGCCGTTCTCACCAGTGCCACGCTGACTGCACTTGGACGGTTTGATCGTTTGAATGCCCGGGCGGGGTTGCCCCAGGGAAGCCGTTTTCTCGTTGTACCCAGCTCTTTCCGGTACGGTGAGATGGCGACGGTTGAGATTCCGGCGATGTCCGCCATGCCAACGGATGACGGCTTTGCTGATGAGCTTATAAGACGATTGCCTGACCTCTGGGCGGGAGAGAAAGCGACCCTGGTCTTATTCACCTCGCGCCGCCAGATGCAGCAGGTGCGTGACGCACTGGCCCCGGAGTATCCGGATCTCATCATCACTCAGGACGATATGGCCAAGGGTGAAGTGCTTCGCCAGCATTGCAGCCGGGTGGACGAGGGTCGACCGAGTGTTCTTTTTGGTGTGGCCAGTTTTGCTGAGGGCATAGATTTGCCCGGAAAGTACTTGCACCACGTTGTGATTACCCGTCTTCCGTTCTCTGTGCCGGACGACCCCATTGAGGCGAGCCTGGCGGAGTGGGTGACGCAACGAGGCGGTAATCCCTTTATGGAAATCACGGTACCGGATGCTTCGATCAAATTGGTCCAGGCGGTGGGGCGGTTGCTTCGAACCGAGCAGGATACCGGCAGGGTGACCATTCTGGATCGACGCATAATTACCAGGCGTTATGGGCAGCTTTTACTGGACGCTTTGCCTCCGTTCCGTCGAATGATCGAGCGCTAGGGCTTGGCCCCGGTTTATTCGGGCATAAAAAAAGAGCCAGCCCGGATGGGGTGGCTCTCGTCAAAAGGGGTTCTTTCGAACCCGGGCGTCGAAACAACGCGGAACAAGAAATCTGAAGGCCTGAAGTTTCAGAATTCCTGGTGAGGTTTCCCTCACCGTTGGAATAATCATAGGGGATTAGAGGGCGTAGTCGGATCGTCCAAAGGGCGTAGCGGGCTTAGATTGTTGGTGCAGAATGTGACGCCTGTCACATTTCTGACTGCCTCGAACTCAGGCTTCAAAAAGCCCGAGGTCCCGGGCGCGGGCCAGGGCCTCGGTCCTGCGGCCGACGCCCAGTTTGCCGTAGAGGTTCCGAATGTGGGCTTTTACGGTCGCCGGCGCGACCTTCATTTTCGAGGCGATTTCCTTGTTGGCGTGCCCCTCATGAATCAAGGCCAGCACCTCCAGCTCGCGCTGGCTGAGTGGTTCGGGTAGCGCTGTTGGTTGCTGTGCCGGCTTATCAGCCGAACGGCTGGTTGGGGTTTCTCGAGTGTCAGAATTCACCTGTCTCGATTGGCTCTGATCAACAAGCATCTTCCTGAGATTGGTGTTCCAGCTGCCAGGGCCGTTCAGCGCGGGCAGCTTCAGCAGCAAGGCGCGAAGATCCGGGCTTTCCTCGGCAAACAGTCGCATGAACCCGGCCTCAGCGGCCAGATTTAATGCCCGGGTCAGCATCTGTTGCGATTCGTCGTTCCGCTTTTGCTGTGCCAGGGCCTCGCCATAAACCAACAGTATCTCCACCAGGTGACGGTTGTGGGCATTGCGTTCAGCCGGTTTCAGCAGGGCGCTTAGTATTTCCTGGGCACGTTCTGGCTGATTCAGTGCCACCAGTACACGTGCTTCGCTGATTCGGCTTTGTTCAAGGTGAAGCGGGTTGGTAAATTCGCCGTCTGCTCTGGCATCCAGGCAGGCCCTGGCTTTTTCCGGGTGGCCGGTGGCGAGATAGCACCGCGCAAGAAGGGCCGTGCTTGCCGGTGGTTCGAATACGATCTGTTCACGGCGTTTCCGGCCTGTCTGGGAGGCATCCTCCAGTGCCTCAATTGCCTCCTGAAGCTTACCTTCGCTGAAGGCAAGATGGCCACGAACGTACTGGATGATCACATGCTGCCCCGGTTCCGTACCCCGCTCCACATGCTCCAGAAGCGGCTTCAGATGCATCGCTGCGAGCTCTGAATGGTTGCGCTCCCTGTGGATTTCACACAGGGTGCTGTTTTGCCAACAGGAAATGAGCCTTGGTTGGCTCGGGTCTGCGTAATGCTTATCCACCCATTGCCGGATGTCAGTGCAGGTTTCCAGCGCCAGATCGATATCGCCCCGGTTGTACTGAATCCAGGCCAACAGTCCGCCACTCGAGAGCACCGTGCTGGGTTTATGTTCGACCTGCCCGTATCGAACGGCTGACTGGAGTGCGTCCTCAGCTTCAGTAAGCTCACCCTTGCCATAGTAATCCAGGCCCAGTCCGTAATAGGTCACGGATTTCAACGGTATGCGGGTGTGATCTATCTCCCGGAGCACCTGGCGGGTGAGGTCGGCGGCGCTCTTGTCGTCACTCCGGGTACGGGCCAGATACGAGCGCATCAGCGAGATCTCACTCTGTAGTCCGAGAGCCCCTTCGGCATCCGGGTGTGAATCAGCTACCTGACGGTCGAGCAGATCCTCAAGGGCCGATAGCAGCGGTTCCAGAGTATCCACGCGGTTGGCAAAGAATAATCCCCAGATACGGAGCATCTGGAGTTGTGGGTTATCGTTGACGAGCGACTGTGGCAGGGCATCGAGCCAGCCCAGAACGGGCAGATGGTAGCCACCATGAATCAGGTTGTTCCCGTGTTCGGCCAGTACCCGGGCGAGCCAGGGCCAGTCCGTCTGACGGACGATCTGGGCAATGGCCTCCTGGACATGACCGTGGGCCAATAGCCACTCCACAGTGCGTTGCCAGAGGCGCGTTGCCTTTTCCGGTTCTGTATGACTGATCCTGAGCAGCAGCGCATCCCGGAACAGATCGTGATAGCGAAACCATTCGTTACGAGTATCCAGCGGAATCAGGAACAGGTTCTGACCCAGAAGTCTCTCAAGCATTTCCTGGCTGTCGCTGGACTCGCGGATTGAATCACACAGGGAAGCGCAGAGCCGGGGGCAGCAGGCGGTTTCAAGCAGGAAGTCCGCAATATCCCGGGGTTGTTGTTCCAGCACTTCGCTCAAAACATAATCGCTGATGTAGCGCTCATCCAGATTTATCTGGCTCCCTGACTTCGCAGCTTCCTTCCCGGAGAATGTCGAAGACAGGGCCGAAAGCTGCATGGCGGCCACCCAGCCCTCGGTTTTATGGTAAACGGTGTGGACATCTTCGTCTGAGATCTGAAGCCCCATGGTTTCGCGGAAGAACTGCCGACACTCGCCCGCTGAGAAGGCCAATAGGCCAGGGTGGATATCCTCAATCCAGCGGCGGACGCGCCAACGTGCGAGCGGCAGGGGCGGCTCTGTTCGGGACGCCAGGGTGACCAGGATTCCCGGCGGCAGATAGTCGATGAAGTAGGCAAACTGCCGGTGGATAGCCGGGTTTCCAACAAAGTGGAAATCGTCCAGTACGAGGCCCCACGCACTGCCGTCCTGAGCCAGGATATTGATCAAACCGGTGATGGCCTCGGTAAAGGACTCGTCAGACTGGTGGGCCAGCTGTTTACGCAACTCGGCGGCGCCGTTCAGCCCGGCCTGTTCGAAGGCGCCGATAACGTATTGCCAGAAACGCCTGGGCTCATCATCGTGCTCGTCCAGAGATAACCAGGCGGTGGGTGAGGTAACTCGTGCGCACCACTGGGCGACCAGTGTGGTCTTTCCAAACCCGGCTGGAGCAATCACCAGGTTCAGTCGTTTGGGGCCATGGGTCTCGAGAAGGTCGCTCAGGCGGTCGCGCTTGACCGCGCGAGCATCGGAGGTAGGCCTGAGAAACTTGGTGGTGAGCAGCATGGATTCCCTGGGTATATGGAGTATTGAATTGCCCCGGCTGGGCATTAGGGATTGTGTCTTTTGTAATGACCAAGTCAAGGGCTATGAAACCACGTTCACCTCGGCAAGGTTTTATCAATGGCTGCGTAAATGCATTTTTGGTCTAAACTGTGTGAAAGTAGTCACCTATATTAAAAAAGAATGAAAGCCTGTATTTTTATGCGTATTCTTCTACCAGATCCTTCGATCTCCAGGGAGCAGCAGATTCAATGAAACTACAACAGTTGCGCTATATCTGGGAAGTTGCGCATCACGATCTGAATGTGTCCGCAACCGCCCAGAGCCTCTTTACGTCGCAGCCCGGTATCTCTAAACAGATTCGCCTGCTGGAGGACGAATTGGGGTTGGAAGTGTTTGCCCGCAGCGGCAAGCATCTGACCCGAATCACGCCGGGCGGCGAAATCATTATTCGTGAGGCGGGAGAGATCCTGCGGCGGGTTGAGGGCATCAAGAAAATTGCCCAGGAATTCAGCAACCAGCGCAAGGGCGATCTGAGTATTGCCACAACCCACACTCAGGCGCGGTATGCGTTGCCACCGATCATCAGCGGTTTCATTGAGGAGTACCCTGACGTTTCCCTGCATATGCATCAGGGCACGCCCATGCAGATATCCGAGATGGCCGCTAGCGGCGCGGTCGACTTTGCGATTGCGACCGAGGGCATGGAGCTTTTCAACGATCTCATCATGATGCCTTGTTACAAATGGAACCGGAGCGTCATTGTTCCCAAGGATCACCCTTTGGCCAAATTGTCGGAACTGACGCTACCGGAGTTGGCGGAATACCCGCTGGTAACCTACGTCTTTGGTTTCACCGGTCGATCCAAGCTTGACGAGGCGTTCCAGTCCCAGGGGCTCACGCCCAAGGTTGTCTTCACGGCTGCGGATGCGGACGTTATCAAGACATATGTAAGGTTGGGCCTTGGCGTCGGAATTGTCGCCAGTATGGCATTTGACCCCAAAACCGACACGGACCTGGTCGCGCTTGATGCGCGGAAGCTTTTCCGTCCCAGTGTCACTCGGATTGGTTTCCGGAAGGGGACTTTCCTGAGGGGGTATATGTATGACTTCATTCATCGATTTGCGCCCCACCTCACCAAGGAGAAGGTGGACGAAGCTGTGTCCCACCAGGGCAGCCGGTCTGAAATCGAGGAACTGTTCAAGGATGTCGAGCTCCCCACTCACTAGAGAGTGAGCGGGGAGGCTGCGCCCGGGTTATTCCCGGGCAATCAGGTTGCCGGCGTGCAGGCCGCATTCTTTCTGGGTGGCTTCTTCCCACCACCAACGACCCTCTCGCTCGTGTTGTCCCGGCAGGACAGGGCGGGTACAGGGTTGGCAGCCGATGCTTACAAAGCCCTTCTCATGTAACTCGTTATAGGGCGCCTCGGACATCCGGATGTAATCCCACACTTCTTTCGATGTCCAGTTCGCCAGCGGATTGAATTTAACCAGCGTTTTGTCATCGGTAGAGAAGGCGGTGTCCTCCTGAATGACCGGCACGTCATTGCGGGTGCCCGGGCTCTGGTCCTTCCGCTGCCCGGTAATCCAGGCATCGACCGTAGCCAGCTTTCGGCGCAGGGGATTGACCTTGCGAATGCCGCAGCACTCACTGTGTCCGTCCTCGTAGAAGCTGAACAGACCTTTCTTGTTCACCAGATCCTGAACTTCCTGAGCGTCTGGAAACAGAACCTCGATCTCGATGCCGTAATGCTTGCGAACACGCTCAACAAACTCGTAGGTTTCCGGGTGCAGACGGGCTGTATCCAGGGTAAACACCTTCAGGTTATCGGTGAGCTTGTGCGCCATTTCGATCAGCACGACATCTTCGGCACCACTGAAGGAAATGGCGATGTTGTCGTACTTCTTTAGAGCAGTTTTGAGAATCGAACGGGGGCTCTGGCCTTCGAGCTCTTCCCGCAGGGTTTGAATATCGGTCATGGCCCGGCATTGCCTTATTTTGGTGTGCAAGGAAATCTAAGTTGATAAAAAGGCTACCATTAAACGCCTAATATCCTGAAGGAATGACAATCTATATGGTTATTCCGCGCATAAAAGCCTGGCTTTACACTTCTACGATGCAATCCCGCCCGGTTTTTCTTATCATACGCTCCGAATAGCGGCAGACGCACTTACCGTGGTCGCCCTTAACCAATTGAAGCAGGAGATCGTTGTGGAACTGGCATGCCTTGACCTTGAAGGAGTATTGATCCCGGAAATCTGGATCGCGTTCGCCGAAAAGACCGGCATTGAAGAGCTCAAGGCCACCACCCGCGATATTCCGGATTACGACGTGCTGATGAAGCAGCGCCTGAAGCTGCTGGATCAGCACGGGTATGGACTGCCGCAGATTCAGGAAGTAATCGGTGAGCTGGATCCGCTGCCCGGCGCCCGGGAGTTTCTGGATTGGTTGCGCGAACGTTTTCAGGTGGTAATTCTTTCTGACACTTTCTACGAATTTGCCATGCCCCTGATGAAGAAGCTGGGTTACCCGGCGCTGCTGTGCCACAAACTGGAAGTGGCAGATGACGGCCAGATCACCAACTATTTGCTGCGTCAGCGCGATCCCAAGCGCCAGTCAGTGAGAGCGTTCCAGTTGCTGAATTACCGTGTGATTGCTGCAGGGGATTCCTACAATGACACCACCATGCTGGGGCAGGCGGAAGCCGGTATTTTGTTCCATGCGCCGCAGAACGTGATCGACGAGTTTCCGCAGTTCCCAGCGGTTCATAACTTCGACGATCTCCGGCAGGAGTTTCTAAAGGCCAGCGCGATCCATAGCGCCTGATCGGAACTCTGAACACGGGGTCAGAAGAGAGCCTTCTTCTGGCCTCATGTACACCTGAATCTATTTCACTCGATCACCAACTCTTCCAAGAAACGCATCAGAGGCCCGACCTTCGCGAGCGTCTCCTGATACTCGGCCTCGGGATCCGAATCCGCAACAATCCCGCCGCCGCCCCAGCAGCGAATGATTCCCTCGCCATCGCACAGCATGGTGCGAATCGCAATATTGCTGTCCAGCGTGCCGTCCAGTCCGCGATAGAAAATCGAGCCACAGTAGGGGCCGCGCCAATGGGGTTCGAGCTCCCTTATGATTTCCATGGCCCTGATCTTGGGCGCACCCGTAATTGAACCGCCCGGGAAGGCATCAAAAAGAGCCTTCAAGGGTGTTACACCCTCGGCCAGCTCGGCGCGGATGTGGCTGACCAGGTGATGAACGTTTTTATAGGATTCCAGTGCAAACAGTTTGTCGACTGTCACGCTGCCTGTACTGGCGTTCAAGCTCAGATCGTTACGGAGCAGGTCGACGATCATCAGGTTTTCGGCCCGATCTTTTTCGGACACTTCCAGTTCGGAGGCATAAGCGGAATCCGTCTCCGGAGTGGCCCCTCTTGGCCGGGTGCCCTTTATCGGACTGGTGGTCACGGTGCGGTCGTGTATCTCGAGAAATCGCTCCGGGGAAACCGACAGGATGGATGCCTCGCCGGTTCGGATGAAGCCGCTATAGGGAGTGGGGTTTGCATCGGCAAGAGCCTGGAATGCTTGCCAGGGGTCTCCTGTGAAATGGCCAGAAAATTCTTGCGAGAGGTTTGCCTGATAGCAATCACCGGCTTCAATGTAGTGGCGAACCCTTTCTACGCTCGCCCTGAAGGCATCCGGTGTTTGCCTCGGCTGGAAGCGGGAAACCATAGCCCACCCGGCGGTGTCCTTTGGGTGGTCCGAGCACAGCCACTTTTCCAGTAAATCACGTGTTTCGTCAGGGCATTCCGGATGAATCCAGAGCCAATATCGATCTGTTTTCCGATTGTGGCTCGCGGTCCAAAGGTAGAATCCTGCCGAAAGGAGGGGTACATCCAGTGACGGGCAGAGTTCCCGGAGACGTGATTCTCTGACATACCCAAGCTCATACCCAAGAAATCCAATCCATCCGCCGGAAAGGCATTCAGGATTCGCGTGTTTTGCGATCTGGAACTTTCGAACGAGGCTTTCCATTTTCTCTGCAAGCTGGTCGGAGCAGAAATCCGTTTGAGCAGGACTGTGGAGAACTTGGGTGGCAAGTGCGCATGCGGAAAAGCCGCTGAAGACGCCCCGGGCCGGGCCGTTACCGACACTCCCGATATAAGCGAAATCCTCTTCCCGGCAGGCATGGCTGAGCAGGCGATGGTAGGCCTCCTTTTTGAGTTCACGCATGGTTGCCGGGTTCAAGGTTCCTCCGGATTCTTCGAGAAATGATAAACAGTACACATTACGGGCGTTGTCGCGTTTGCCGAGCCACTGATCTAATGATGGGCTGTTCCAGTTGGACATCAATTTGGGGCACTGGCCGACATTCTAACTGAGTTTGGCGGCCATTCTTAATATAAAAACAATTCAGGGTACGTCAGTTACGTGAACAAACGACGTGTCCGAGCAAAGGACGGAGATTGCCGATGAAAAATGCTAAGCACCTCGTAAAGGAGTTTCTGGCAGTGTTTATGATTTTTGCCATTATCCCTTCTCTCGTAGCTGCCCAAGATGCTGATCAGTCCGACAAGGAAGTAAAGCAGATGATTCAGAAGCAGTTTGAACGAATGTACGAGAAGGGAATTGAGAACCTTTCAGAACGCATCGTTCTCACAGGAGGAGTAAAGCCCTTTGCAGTGGTTTCTGATACAGGAGATAACGTAAAAGCCATTCGTATCAGGCAGGCAGAAGAGATGCCCCCGGAAATGGCGCTTGCTGTTCTGCGGCGTTCTCTCATCGCACTTGTCAAAAAAGGAAAGATTGGAGCCACCGCTATTTTTTACACTGCCGACAATCCAAACAAAGAATCAAATGCTGAAAAGGTCCTCGTAGTTGAGATGGAGCATATTTTTGGGCCAACTCTGGCGCAGCTCGTTCCATTTACGATCAAAGACGGCAAGGCAACCTATGGAGAGCAAGTTGTTGTCGACATGGAAAAACAGATATTCAATATCAAGGTTGATGAAGAAGCCGCGGAGTGATCTCTTTTGTGTCGAACAATCTAATTATTGGTTAGTGTGAAGGTGTTCACGGAACATTCTGTAACCTCTGACGTACTCTGTATCCGTGCAGATACAAAAGTAAACCAAACAGTCTGCATGTATGGAAATAACAACAATTTGTTCCGTAAAGGAGAACGTTATGAAAGGCCTGAAGAAACTCGCACTGGCAACAGCCGTTGCTGCAGCTCCGTTTGCAGCTCACGCTGACCTCAAGGCACTGGATGACAGTGCAATGGGTGACGTGACCGGTCAGGCTGGTGTGTCTATTGAACTGGAAACCGAAGTCAGCATCGGCGAGTTCCGTTATACCGACGAAGGTTACCTGTCGGTCAACGATATCTACATCGGTGGCGGAACAGTTGAGCGCGATGGTAGCGGCAACGTGACTGGTGTGTCTGGTCTGCTGGATGACCTGCTGATCGACATCGATGTAGAGGCTGATGGTGACGCCTATATTGATGTTCACAGCATTTCAGGTGCTCCGATTGACTTCGCTGTTGGTGTTGGTTCCGCGTCACTGAACGCTACCGACGGAAGTGGCGACTCCACACTCCTTGCCAGCAACATTGGTATCGAAGGTGGTCTGGCGCAGCTTAACATCCGTGTTGATACCGCCACTGACGACCTGATCATGAACGTTGGTTTCAACGTGACTGACATGGATATGAATGTTGACTTTCTGGGCGTGAATATCCGTGATATGCGTGTTATGGGTGCCAACTTCCTTGAAAGCGGCGGCGCTGTAGATCCGGCGGATCCAACCACTCTGTCTAACGCGTATGCGTTTGCCACCATTACTGTTGGTAAGGGTGTTTCTGCCGCGACTGGCAATGATGCTCTGGAAATTGCAATCCCGAATTTCCAGGCCGACATCCTCGTCGGTGCTGTCGAAATTGGTGGCGCCTCCATCGGTTCTTTCCAGATGGACAACCTGGCGGTAACCAATACCAACATGAAGGTTTATGGTCACTAATCTGACCTAAAGCTAAAGTTGGTGAAACGCCCCGCTTCGCGGGGCGTTTTTATTGGCCAAAAGAAAATCCGAGAGCCAACAAAAAAACGGCAGCCATTCCGGGCTGCCGTTTTCAAATCGAATCAACTTACTCTGCGTTACTGATCCGGCACCGCAATAGAAAGATCGAACCCGCCACCCGGACGCGGCGTCAGTGTGATGGGTCCTTCATTGATAGCCTGCGGAATCTGTATTTGGTCAATCCCTGGCGGGTTACCAATACTGAAGTTCAGATTCTGGCCATCAAAGCCAATTCCCAGTTGATCGTTCAAAAACGTCTGTGTAAAAGGCTCTTCCGGAATCTGTGCCTGCTGCCCAAAAATGATTGGTGGAATCGTTGGCGTAAACTCGGCCGGCGGCTGTGCCCGGGCGATTTCTTCCTGGGGCAGGAGCAGGGCGCGCCGGAGAAATTCCTCTTCTGCGCTTTCCAGGGCATCGGTTTTGCCCTCGTCAATATACCGCTGTAGTGCGTCCCGGTAGGCTTCCTCTTCCGCTTCGGACAGGACTGGTTCGCCAGGGGAGATCGTGAGCGAGCGCAGAATACGTTGCCGATCCGCGTCAGATTTCTTCCGCTCCTTGGGCACAACGATAACGGCGGAATCCTTAACATAGGTTTCCACCATCTCGTCCGAGGTCATGGTCTGAACGCCACCAAAGGCAGGTAAAGCAACAACCAGACCGCTGATGGCGGTGGTGAGCAGGTGTCGGCGTTTCATATTCTGGCCCCTTTTGTATAAAAAATACGCTCCCTTAAGCGAGTATTCGGTTTGTAGGACAGGAATTCAAGCTGGAAGGTCCGGGATTGTGATCAAAATCGTCGATTTTTCGGTACTGTTACTAATCACAGCAAAAACATGCTCGAATACCATGAACTTTTTCGGCATCCCAGGGCCTCAGTGACACCATGAAAAAGCCGTTCACAAACCGATTTCGTCGCTGGATCAACCGCCGCATTCCGCGGTCCGATCTTCAGACCTTCAGTCAGAAAAACATTTTTATCCTGCCTACCGGCGCCGGCCTGGTATTTGGCCTTTTGCTGGTCATCATGTTGCTGACCGGAATAAATTACCAAAACAGCCTTATCTACTTGAGCACTTTTATATTGGGCGCTGTTTTTGTCGGGGCCATGCATCAGACCCATCGAAATCTGTCCGGCCTCGAGCTCACCCTGATTCAGCCAGGAGAGGGCTTTGCTGGCGATGATATTCCTTTCCGGCTACGCCTGAAGGCAGGGCGGGATGATGCCATCGCAATCCTTCTCTCGTGCGAAGAATCGGGACTTGCACCAGTGCACGTCCATTCAGGCGAGGCGCAAGATGTCACTCTGCCGGTTCATTCCGCTCATCGGGGCTATTTGCGTCCTGATCGGGTTCGAATTGAGACCCGGTTTCCGTTCGGCCTGCTGAAGGCCTGGTCCTGGCTTCGGCCAGTGTCCGCCGGTGTCGTATTTCCAAGGCCGATTGCGGCGCCAGAGGCATTCAGCACGGTCGCGGATGGTGATGAGTCTGCCGAGGCAAGATCTGTCGAAGGCAACGATCACGCCGATATACGGCCGTGGCGGGAGGGCGACCTCAGCCAGCGGGTGCTCTGGAAACGATTCGCACGAACCGGGCAAATGGTGGTCGCCGACTGGGAGGGCGAACAGGGCAGTCCCTACTGGCTGGATTTTAACGCCTACCCCGGAGCAGACCATGAGTTGCGGCTGAGTTACCTGGCATTCCTGGTGAAAGAGCGGGGGCGTACTGGCGTGCGGTTCGGGCTGAACCTTCCGGGACAGGTCATCGAGCCGGACTCCGGCCCGGCCCATGTGGCCCGGTGTCTCCGGGTATTGGCGACCTGGGGCGAAGAGCGGCCAAGGGATGCGGTGGCCGAGCCCCACGGAACGCGGAGGAAGCCCAAGGATGGTGCGCAAAGGTGGGCTGCGGAGGGTCAGGCTTGAGTATTCTGGACCGCCTGCGAGACAAAGAATCAGACGATGCTAGCGGGAACAATTTGCCCTCGAGGGCTTTGCTCTGGCTGATTGCCGGTTTTGGTTTGCTTCTGTTGCCCCAATGGGACCGTTTGCCCGTGTGGCTGATTGCCGCCTGTGCCGTACTGGCGGCATGGCGGTGGCTTGCACAGTATGGGCGTGTGCGGCTTCCCGGTCGTTTGTTGCGCACAGGCATTATGCTTGTGCTGATTGGTGTCTATGTCGCAACGGTGCAAGGACGGTTTACGGTGGATACCGCCGCTTCGTTTTTTGTGCTGGCAGTGGGCCTCAAATGGCTGGAAACCCGTTCGGTAAGGGACTTTTATGTCCTGTTCTTTATTCTCACCTATCTCGCTTCCGTGAATTTCCTGTTCCACCAGGAGATTCTCTGGACATTGGTCAACTTCACGGGGATAGCGCTGCTGCTTGTCGGGTTGCAGGTGCTGAACGCACCGGAACTCCCCAAGGGAATGACGTCTGGTTGGCGCAGATTGGGCGGTATGTTTCTGAAGACATTGCCGATTGTCATTCTATTGTTTGTCTTTTTTCCCCGAATGTCCCCGCTGTGGAGCGTTCCGCTGGTTTCGGGTGAGGCCCGCACCGGTATCAGCGACACCATGAGACCCGGCGATATTTCCAACCTGGCCCAGAGCAGTGAACGGGCTTTCCGGGTAACGTTTGGGGGCGAAATGCCCGCCTATCGCGACCGATACTGGCGCGGCCTCATTCTCGACTATCTGGATGGAGAGACCTGGCGCCAGGGGCAGCGAGAGGGTTTTCGTCCTCTCGGCCGCGTCGCGGTTGATGGCGGCATAGGAGACCTGGAATCTAATCAGTACGACGTCCTTCTGGAGCCAACCGATCAACGTTGGGCCTTTGCACTTGAAAACTCACGTGCGGTCTCGGATAACGTCGTCGAGGGTATGGCTGACCTTTTCCGGTTTCGGCGGCCAGCTGATAGCCCGGTTCGCTACCGGTTGGCGTTGGAGGAAGAGGGTTCATCCCCTGAGCAGCAAAGCCCTGCCCAATTGCGGCAGTACCTCCAGTTGCCGGCGGAAGGTAACCCCAGGGCCCGGGAATTGGCCGGTGAGCTTCGCCGTACGATGGGTGATGAACAGATTGTCAGGACTCTGCTGCAACGATTCCGTGAACAGGAATATTTCTACACGCTTAGACCACCTGCCATGCCAGATGACGGCATTGATTCCCTGTTGTTCGACGAAAAACGGGGCTTTTGCGCCCACTACGCAGGCGCCACCACGTTCGTACTTCGGGCTGCGGGGATTCCCTCGCGAGTTGTGGTCGGTTACCAGGGTGGAGAAAGCGGGGCCGGCGGCGATTACCTGATCGTGCGCCAGTACGACGCCCACGCCTGGGTTGAAGCCTATATTGATGGGCGAGGTTGGGTGAGGGTCGATCCTACAGCGGCCATTGCGCCGGACCGTATTGAATCTGGCCTTCGGGATGCCGTTGCCGAAGAGGGATCTTTCCTGGAAGACAATTGGGCCTCACCCCAGCGGTACGCCGATGTAGCCCTGGTGCAATGGGCAAGCCTGCAGCTGGATCGCATCAACTACCAGTGGCAGCGCTGGGTGGTCGGTTACCAGGGCCAGACTCAGATGGATTTTATGTCTCGGTTACCCGGCGGGTTCGGCATGCGGGAGCTGGGGTACATGACAGCAGGTATCGTTGGCGCCGGCTTGTTGATTGCCGGGTTGATTTCGGCGCTCCAGATGCGCCGGGGAGAACGGCGAGACGCGTTTCGGAGAGTGGTTGATACCTGGCATCGGCTGTGCGCCAGCGCCGGGGTGCCTGTTCGCCATGGTGAAACGCCATCGGTGCTGGCGTCACGACTGGCGAAAGCAGAACCGGCCGCGGCAGATTCGGCCAGGCTTTTTGCCCGTATGGTCAACAGCCATTACTATGGCGCTGGTAAAGACGAAAACGGCGGTGAACAGGTAAAGCGAATGCGCCGTCTGCTCGCCACTATGAAGCGTCAACTGCGGAAGCGCCCGCTGCGCAGATCCAGGACTCGGACAGGAAAATCCAGTGACTGACATTGCCCAAGATATGCCGTGGCTTACCCGCGCCTGGCAAACCGTGCAAAGCCGTGTAGCGGAAGATCGACTCCCGCACGCCCTGATCCTCGTGGGAGAGCGGGGAATCGGTAAGCGGGCCTGGGCCGAGGCTGTTGGCGGACTGTTGTTGTGTGAAAAGCCTGTGAATAGTGATGCGGGTAAGCCGGTTGCCTGTGGGCACTGTAAGCAGTGTGAACTCCTGGCGGCTGCCAGCCACCCTGATATCCGGGTTTATGCGCCGGAAAAATCCCGAATGGTGAAGGTTGATCAGGTGAGGGCGCTTTCGTCTTTTGCAGTGGCCTCTCCGCAGGTGGCCCATCACAAGGTGGCGATCATCGATCGGGCGGACCAATTGAATATCAACGCGGCGAATGCGTTGCTCAAGACCCTTGAAGAACCGCTGCCCGATGTCACTCTGATCCTGTTGCAGGAGAGCGGGCGTCCTGTCCTGCCTACCATACGTTCCCGTTGCCAGACGTTGACTGTTCCTGTGCCGGGCAACAGGGAAGCTAATCAATGGCTCGCCAGCCGCGTGCGGGATCTGCCAGAAGACGACCAGCCCTCTGCGGAGGTGCTGGCAAAAGCCCTGATGCTCGCCGGGAATGCGCCGAGGCTGGCCCTCGACTATGCTACCGGTGATTTTATTGGCCTTCGCGATACGGCTCTGGAGCGCTTCAAGGAGTTCATGAAATCCAGAATTCCGGTGGGCGAGGCCGCCAAGGCGTTCAAGTCGATGGGGCTGGAGGATACCCTGTGGTTGTTTGAGACCTGGGCCGCCGACCTGGCCCGCCTGATAGCCGGCGGAAGTGCCCAGGATAGTGAAGCCGCTGATATGCTCGGTTTCCTTGCCAGAACCACACCTGCCTGGCGGGCCCATGAATTGCTCGATATGGTAAAGGATTCAAGGGCAGCGGGTGTGTACAACGCCAGCCCGGAGCTGGAAGCAAGTCGGCTTCTGATTGCCTGGCAAAAGCTGATGCCAGCCAAACGCCCTGCGGCATAGGTGATCATTGCCTGCAAGATTGCGCCTTTGGGGGCAACAGCTGCTATGATTCCGGAATGAAAGGGATTTTCAGATCCCGAAAACGTTCAATACGATCTTAGAGAAAGGTGTCAGTTATGGGGCCAGGATTTGGCGCGCGCAGTGGCATACTTACCCTGACAATCAAGGACAAGGCAGTGCTCTATGCCGCATACATGCCTTATATCCGCCAGGGTGGTCTGTTTATCCCGACCCAGAAGCAGTATCAACTGGGCGACGAGGTGTTTCTGCTTCTTAACCTGATGGACGAGCCTGAAAAGATCCCCGTTGCCGGCAAGGTCATATGGATAACGCCCAAGGGGGCCCAGGGTAACCGCGCGGCGGGCATCGGTGTCCAGTTCAATGGCGACGATGAAACGGCCCGGACCAAGATTGAATCCTATCTGGCAGGCTCGCTGAGTTCCGATCGCCCAACCCACACAATGTGAAGGCGGGAGTCGGATGAACGATATGGTGATTCCCACGGAGGCTTCCGGCAGCCAGCCAGAGCCTAGCGACACTCAGGGAACTACTCCGGCATTCCGTGAGTCTGCCTGGAAACTCCGGCACATCACCCTGGCCGGTCTCAGTTGGCCCTCCGAGCCAGAGAGTCATGACAATACTCCTATCCTCATGCTGCATGGCTGGCTTGACAACAGTCTTACCTTTGTAAAGCTGGCACCGGAACTGACATCCCTTGGGCCGGTTTACGCCCTGGATTTCGCCGGGCATGGCCATTCCGGACACCGCCCGGAAGGCCAGAGTTATCTCTTGATGGATTATGTTGCCGATCTGGCTGAACTGGTTGAGCGCTATTTCCAGGAAACTCCGGATGGCAGGATCAACATAGTTGGTCACTCGCTTGGCGGAATTGTTGGCGCCCTGTATGCGGCAGCATTCCCGGAACGGGTTCAGAATCTTGTGATGATCGATAGCCTGGGTGCCCTCAGTCGGCCGGTCAAAGAGACCATTCCCCAGCTACGAAGGGCCATCAAAAAACGCATTGCAGGCTCAGGTAAGCAGGTTGTATACCCGGATATCGCCACCGCAGCCAAAGCCCGCGAGGGCGGATTGAGTCCGCTCAGCCCCGAAGCTGCGCTGACCCTGATACCACGTAATATGAAACCTGAGGGAGATGGTTACGTCTGGCAGACCGATCCCCGGCTGCGACACCCCTCGCCGCTGATGATGACCGAAGATCAGGTGTTGGCCTCGCTGGCAGCGATAGACACCCGGGTGCTTTTTGTCAGAGCCGATCAGGGTCTTTTATCGTACAGAAAGGACCTGGACAAACGTGCGGAAGCCATTGCGCACCTCCAGATTGCGAAAGTACCCGGGGGTCACCACTGCCATCTTGATGGCGAGACCGGTCCGGTTGTAACAGCCATCAGACAATTCCTGGAAAATGAGTAATCGCTTGCTGAAATTACTGTTCAAACGTTTTCTTGTTCTAACTCTCGGTTTCTTGGCGTTTTCGAATGTCTCACAGGCTGCGCCAGAAGATATGCCCGAGGCGTATCCGCAATCGACGCTTGAGGGCACCGTCCGGATTCAATCCTCGGGGCATCTGGTCTTGTTCAGCCCTGTAAGAGAGATCAATAACGAAATCCGCTCCGAATCCCTGGCTCGGCTACCTGTCACTGGCGAAGGGCGCCTGTATCGGATTGCCCGGGACTCCAGTCGGGAAGAGGCGCGGGACCATTATCTGGGCCTGTTGCGGCAGAGGAATGCCCAGATGCTTTTCGAGTGTTCCAGCATCCGGTGTGGACGAAGCAACGTCTGGGCAAACCAGATCTTCAACCAGGCCGTTCTCTATGGGCGTGATGCAACGCAGGATTATCTGGTTGCCGGCACCGTTGCGGAGGATGGCTCTCGCTGGCTGACCCTGGTTTATACGGTTACCCGGGGCAACTTGCGGGAGTATGTCTGGGTGGAACACCTGAAGGTGGAATCCGGAGCTACGATTCCGGGATTTGGCATTGGGACCAGTCGAGTTGAGGGGCCGATCATTGTGCCCTGGCAAGGTGGTATGACCTATCGGTTTGACTGGCAGGCAACGGACCGCAGACGGGTGACCGACCTGGCCCGTGAAGAGGGTACAGTGGTTGTCCTGGTGGGCTATTCTGTACTGGAGACCGATGAATCGTTCGCTGAGTCGATGGAGCGTGCCCGTCTGGCCACTGAGTCGCTTGCGGAGGTGCTGTCGAAGACAGGTGTCTCACGTAACCAGCAGGAGATCATCGTGGTTGGCCCGGCAGGCGTTTTCAGTGATCCAGACAGGCAGGGCGATCGGGTGGAAGTGATAGTGATTACGAGGTAATGGTCATGGGCCCATCAAAGGACGACGATAAAGAGCAGAAGGACAAGCCCCCAGAGCATGATCCTCAGGATAATGTTTCCAAGGTTCTCAAAAGTTCGGATGTTTCTTCCACACATGCACCGGCCAATCCTGAAAAAGGGGATGACCGAAACAAGCCTCGCAAGACCGTCGCCCTGACGCTGGGAAGTGGTGGCGCACGTGGGTATGCCCATATCGGTGCCATAGAAATTCTGGTAGAGCGTGGCTACGACATTGTTGCCATCTCTGGCTGCTCCATGGGCGCATTGATAGGCGGCATGTTCGGGGCCGGCAAGATGCAGGATTACAAGGACTGGGTCACGGGATTGGGCCAGTTTGATGTCCTGAAACTGCTGGACGTTACTTTCAATTCTGTTGGCGCTATTCGCGGAGAGAAGATATTTTCGGTGGTCAGGGAAATGCTGGGCGACACGCGGATCGAGAACCTGCCTATCGCTTTTACTGCTGTTGCCACCGATCTGCTTGCCCACAAGGAAATCTGGTTCCAGGAAGGCCCGTTGGATCAGGCCATTCGCGCCTCAGTGGCTATTCCAAGCGTTGTCACGCCGCTGGTTCTCAATGGTCGGGTTCTTGTTGACGGGGCCTTGCTCAATCCGCTGCCGATCATCCCAACCATATCGTCCCACGCCGATATGATCGTGGCGGTTAACCTCAGCGGTGAGGATGACCGTAGACGGCGAATTCCGGACGCCGCATTCGCGCCCGCGGGGGATGATCACACGGACATGGACGAGTGGGTGGATACGATCCGCGAGAAAGCATCGCGTTGGTTCGACTGGGACACCCTGAAATCCCTGACGGCCCGAAAGCCGGACAACGGCGACAGCCCGGAAGAAAAAATCAGCCGAGCGGTGCATAAGAAAGAACATCAGAAGCAGCACGACAAGAAACCAACTGACAAGAAGAGTCAGGAAGAGCACGAAACCATCGATTGGGACAAGCTTGGCATCGGGAAATTTGATGTGATGAACCTCACCATCGAGACGATGCAGAGTGCGTTGGTGCAGTACAAAATTGCCGGATACCCACCCGATTTGCTGGTTAATATCCCCAAGAATGCCTGTCGGAGCTACGATTACCACAAAGCGCCGGAGTTGATTCAACTGGGCAGGGAGCGAATGGCAGCTGCCCTGGATCGGTACGAGGAAAGCCGTAACAGCTCTGGCCCTTTGGCGATCTGACGCAATTGGCGACGGCCGTTGCGCGTGGGCTGCAGTTGGGCGGATAAACAGCGTATAATCCTGCGCTGACACGCTCTCGCACAGGATTTATGTTTGTGACCAGCCCCATTGACGACCTTCACAGCGTTCGGGATTACCTTCGCTACGCCTCCTCAAAGTTTGCCGCTTCGCCTCTGTTTTTCGGCCACGGAACGGACAACGTCTGGGATGAGGCGGTTCAGCTGGTCATGCGCAGCCTGTATCTTCCTCTGGAAAACAACACCGTGTTCCTGGATGCCCGCCTGACCCGCGAAGAGCGAGAGCTGATTCTGGAGAGGATTGACCGCCGGGTAAACGAACGAGTGCCATTGGCCTACCTGTTGGGAGAGGCCTGGTTCATGGGCATGCCGTTCCATGTGGACCAAAGGGTACTGGTGCCGCGCTCTCCGATTGGTGAACTGATTGAAAACGGATTTCAGCCCTGGCTGGCGGATAAGCCGGTTGAACGGATCCTCGATCTCTGTACGGGAAGCGGCTGTATTGGCATTGGTGCTGCGTCCGTTTTCATCGAAGCGGAAGTGGACCTCTCGGACATCTCCGCAGATGCGCTGGAGGTAGCAGAATCGAATATTGAACTGCACGGAGTCCGGGAACGGGTTCGTACCGTACAGTCGGATGTCTTTGAAAATATAAAGGGCCGTTACGATATCATCGTAAGCAATCCGCCTTATGTTGATGCGGAAGATTTGTCCGGCATGCCGGATGAATACCGCCATGAGCCGGAACTCGGCCTTGCCGCAGGCGAAGATGGGCTGGATATCGCCCACCGTATTATTGCCGGTGCGGCTGACCATCTTACCCCTGGTGGACTTCTGGTTGTTGAGGTTGGTAACAGCTGGGTGGCAATGGATGAGGCCTATCCTGATCTTCCGCTGACCTGGTTGGAGTTCGAGAATGGCGGTGATGGCGTCTTTCTGATTACCGAACCGGATCTGCGTGAGTGGCAGGCATCCAGTTAATCTGAATTCTCAATAAAGCTGAACAAGATACTGAATTATGTCTGGAAATTCTTTCGGAAAACTGTTTACGGTCACCTCATTCGGCGAAAGCCACGGGCCTGCATTGGGGTGCATTATTGATGGCTGTCCTCCCGGGCTCGAGCTCTCTGAGGCAGATATGCAGCGGGATCTTGATCGCCGCAAGCCTGGCACCTCCAGGCATACCACCCAGCGTCGGGAAGCCGATGAGGTAAGAATCCTGTCCGGTGTTTTTGAGGGTAAGACCACAGGCACTCCGATCGGTCTGGTGATCGAGAATACCGACCAGCGTTCCAAGGATTATTCCAAGATCTCCGAACAGTTCCGACCGGCTCACGCCGACTATACCTACATGCACAAGTACGGAGTTCGGGATTACCGCGGTGGTGGTCGTTCTTCCGCCCGTGAGACTGCCATGCGTGTGGCTGCCGGCGCGGTTGCAAGGAAATTCCTGGAGCAACGCCTGGGAACCCGGATTCGCGGTTATCTGTCTCAACTGGGCCCAATCAAGGCCGAAAAGCTGGATTGGGAGCAGGTTCATCAGAACCCGTTTTTCTGCCCGGATGCGGACAAGGTTGCCGAGATGGAAGCCTACATGGATGCACTCCGTAAGGAGGGGGATTCCATCGGTGCCCGGATTAACGTGGTTGCCGAGGGCGTGCCGCCAGGGCTTGGCGAGCCGATCTTTGATCGTCTGGATGCGGATCTGGCCCATGCACTCATGAGTATCAATGCCGTGAAGGGCGTGGAGATTGGCGCTGGATTTGATTGTATTGAGCAAAAGGGCACCGAGCACCGGGATGAGATGACGCCCGAAGGCTTCCTCTCGAACAATGCGGGTGGTGTGCTGGGTGGCATTTCATCGGGCCAGCCCATTGTGGCCAGTATTGCGCTTAAGCCCACGTCGAGTCTGCGGTTGCCGGGGCGGGGTATTGATGTGAACGGCGATCCCTGTGAAGTGATCACCACCGGGCGGCATGATCCCTGTGTTGGGATCCGGGCAACGCCCATCGCCGAAGCGATGATGGCCATTGTGTTGATGGACCATTACCTGCGGCACCGTGGGCAGAACGCCGACGTGTCGGTTTCTACGCCGGTGATTGGGCAGCTCTAAGTTTGCTTTTTAAGGTTTGGTGAAACTGCTGTGGCGGGCTCTATTGCCCAAAAAACGCCCGTAAATACGTCCCTGTAGGGCTTGGTCGCGCCATCCCTGGCGCTCCACATTTTTGGGCAATAGAGCCCGCCACACCAGCCTGACTCTGGTGATGCTCTCATGTTCGGCTCTGAAGGTTCGGTCACCGTCCATGTAGGTCGGATTAGCCAAAGGCGTAATCCGACAGCACACCAAGGCACTGCCGTTGCGAATCTGATTCTTTGGTACCGATAAGAGGTTTCGTTATCTACTGGCGCCTGTCTAACCTCTATTTTTGGTTCTTCGCTCTCCTCGGAGGGCTCCTGCCATATTGGTCCCTTTACCTCGAAGGCCAGGGCTTTTCCTATCTTCAAATCGCCACGCTGATGGCGACGATCCAGCTCACCAAAATCATTGCACCCAGTGTCTGGGGCTGGTTAGGCGATAAAACCGGACAACGGGTTCGTCTGGTCCGGTTCGGCGCCATTACCGGTTCGTTGTTCTTCGCCGGTGTGTTCATGGAACCGGGGTTCTATGGGTTGCTGCTGGTGATGCTGGCGTTCACGTTTTTCTGGAATGCCATTCTGCCGCTATATGAGGTGATCACCCTGCGAACCCTGGGCGAGCAGAAGGAAAAATACGGGCGGGTTCGGCTTTGGGGCTCGGTGGGGTTTATCGGAGCGGTAGCTCTGGTTGGCGGATTGTTGGAAATGGTGCCGATTCAGAACCTGCCATGGCTTTTGCTGCCGGTATTTGCGGGCATTGCGGTGTCAGCCTTCCTGGTGCCGGCCGAGCGGGGCGAGCGAAAGCCGCCGGCACCGAAGGGGAGCCTGAAAGCCATCGTCACGCACCCGGCGGTGGTGACTTTCTTTTTGATGAACTTCCTCCTGCAGGTCTCCCATGGTGCTTATTACACCTTCTTCAGCATTCATCTGGAGCAGCACGGATACAGCAAACTGTCGATCGGTCTGTTGTGGTCTCTGGGTGTTTTTGCAGAGATTGCGCTGTTTCTGGTGATGCATCGTTTAACGCGGAGTTTCACGGTGCGCCAGATTGCGGTTGGCGCTCTGACATTAACCATGATCCGCTGGATCTTGATTGCCGAGGTCACCGACGTTGTTGTCGTGCTGCTGTTCGCACAGCTGCTGCACGCGGCGTCTTACGGAGCGTTGCATGCGATTTCGGTTCAGTACATCCAGGGCTTTTTCGGCAAGCACCATCACGGCCAGGGGCAGGCGCTATACAGCGGCCTGACGTTTGGAGCTGGCGGCGCACTGGGTGCCTGGCTGTCGGGGTTTCTGGTGGATGGCTTCAGCACCTCGGCGGCCTTCTGGGGTGGTGCTGCTGCCATGGCGATTGCAATCGTGATCACTTGGCGAGGCCTGCGGCCGCCACCCGGGCCTGGTGAGGGTTGAAGTTCAGGCATTCTCTTCTTCCTGAACTATTTCCAGCAGTGCCCGGGCAGCGTTGCTGAGCTGCCGCCCGGAGAGACCAATTGCACCAAGCACCCTCGAAACTCGCTTGCCCACCTCAAGCACCCTCAGGCTGTCATCAACCATGCGCAGGGGAAGAACACTCCAGCCCAGGCCAACGCTGGTCATCATTTTGATGGTTTCCAGGTAGTTGGTTGGCATCTGCGGATTCAGGTGTAGATTCGCTTCCAGAAACAGCCGGCTGACCACCCGGTATGTTGCGGTGCTGGTGTCCGGTAAAAGAGCAGGGTGGCCTGCGAGATCTGACAGTCCCGGGCGCTTTAGTGACGCCAGAGGATGCTCAGCACCGGCCACGAATACCATCTGGTCTGGCCATTGGGCGAAAACATGAAAACTGGGTTCCATGCTGTCGCTGAGTGTCACAAACGCGAGCTCGGCGTTGCGTTTTCGCATCTGTTCATAGGCGGCGTCGGATTCCATGAATTGCAGGTTGATGGACACCTGAGGGTATTCCCGCTTGAACCGTCGGAGCCAGTTCGGCAGGTGATGAAGGCCGATGTGGTGGCTAGCGATAATCTGTAGCTCGCCTTCTACCTGTCCTGAGTCGGGCGATAACGCGACACGAGCATTGTGGATTTCATCCAGTATTCGACGCGCATGCGGCAGCAGCCGGCTACCGGCATCGGTCAGCCGAATCTGTCGGTGGCTCCGATCGATAAGACTGGTGCCAAGCTGGTTTTCCAGGGCCGCCAACCGTTTGGATATGGCCGGCTGTGTCAGGTGCAGGGTTTCTGCGGCCTCTGAGAAGGAGCCCTGGTCCACGATTGTCAGAAAAGCTTTTAATGCGTTTGAGTCCACGTAAGGGTCCTCTGGCCTGGAACTTGGGAGCAGGTTGCCTGGAGGGGCAAACCTCCCAAAACACGCCCGTAAATACATCCCTGTAGGGCTCGGTCGCGCCATCCCTGGCGCTCCACGGTTTTGGGAGGTTCGCCTCACCAGGCGCCCCGGGCATCATTGCGGGCTGCTCAATTGTCTGGGGAGCGGGTTGGGACAGCACTTTCAAAACCGTAGAGGGCCAGGGATGGCCCGATTCGAGCCCACATGGATGTGCTTGTAGGCGTGTTTTGAAAGTGCTGTCCCAACCCGGGACCTTCGCCGAAGTATAACCAAAAGGGATGCCAAAGATAAAAAACATGAATTGAGGTTATCCGGATCCAGGCGGTAAGATACCAGCATCAAACTTCAGAACCAGAAACCCCCAGAGAGTGAGAGAGAACCATGGCGGGCAAGACCTTATACGACAAATTGTGGGACGATCATCTCGTCAAACAGCGTGATGACGGCTCGGCGTTGATTTACATCGATCGCCAGCTGCTGCACGAAGTGACATCACCTCAGGCATTTGAGGGCCTGCGTCTGGCTGGACGCAAGCCATGGCGGATCGATGCCAACATTGCGACGCCGGACCATAACGTGCCCACCACGGATCGCGACCGCGGTGTCGAGGGCATTGTAGACCCGGTTTCTCGAATTCAGGTTGAAACGCTGGACAAGAACTGCGACGAGTTCGGGATTCTTGAGTTCAAGATCAAGGATCAGCGCCAGGGCATTGTGCACGTGATCGGGCCCGAACAGGGTGCAACCCTGCCTGGGATGAGCATCGTTTGTGGCGATTCCCATACCTCTACCCACGGCGCCTTTGGCTGCCTGGCTCATGGTATTGGTACGAGTGAGGTTGAGCATGTGCTGGCCACCCAGTGTCTCGTCCAGAAGAAGATGAAGAACATGCTGGTGAAGGTGAACGGCAAGCTGGGGCCTGGCGTTACCGGCAAGGATGTCGTGCTGGCCATCATAGGCAAGATCGGAACTGCCGGCGGCACTGGTTACGCCATCGAATTCGGCGGCGAGGCCATTCAGGGGCTGAGCATGGAAGGGCGGATGACCATCTGCAACATGTCCATCGAGGCCGGTGCACGGGTTGGTATGGTCGCGGTTGATGACACCACCATTGAGTATGTCCGCAATCGTCCATTCGGGCCCAAGGGTGAGCAATGGGACGCTGCTGTTGAGTACTGGCGCACCCTGCACAGCGACAGCGATGCGGTCTTCGACAAGGTTGTCGAGCTGGAAGGCTCGGAAATCCAGCCGCAGGTGAGCTGGGGTACGTCGCCGGAAATGGTGGCCGGAATCGATGGCAAGGTTCCCGATCCCGAGCAGGAAGCCGATCCGATCAAGCGGGAAGGCATCGTTCGCGCCCTCAAGTACATGGGTTTGCAGCCCAATATGGCAATTACTGACATCAAGCTGGACCGGGTGTTTATCGGCTCCTGTACCAACAGCCGGATTGAAGACCTGCGCGAGGCAGCCGCCGTGGTGAAAGGTCGCAAGGTCTCTCCGATCCTGAAACAGGCCATGGTGGTGCCGGGATCCGGGCTGGTGAAAGCCCAGGCAGAGCAGGAAGGGTTGGACAAGATCTTTATCGAAGCCGGCCTGGAATGGCGTGATCCGGGCTGCTCCATGTGTCTGGCCATGAATGCCGACAAGCTGGGGCAGGGTGAGCATTGTGCCTCTACCTCCAACCGGAACTTCGAGGGTCGGCAGGGCTTCGGTGGGCGAACCCACCTGGTAAGCCCGGCGATGGCTGCCGCTGCCGCGGTAACAGGGCATTTCGTTGATGTCCGTGAGCTGATGAACTGATCCACAGGAGAGAACCATGCGCGCAATCAAGCAACATCAGGGCGTCGTCGCCCCCATGGACCGTTCCAATGTGGATACGGACATGATTATTCCGAAGCAGTTTTTGAAGTCCATCAAGCGCACCGGCTTTGGTCCGAACCTGTTTGATGAACTGCGATATATGGATGAGGGCAAGCCGGACCAGGATTGCTCCACCCGACCGATCAATCCGGATTTTGTCCTGAATCAGGATCGGTACAAAAACGCCAGTGTACTGTTGGCGCGGCGTAACTTTGGCTGTGGGTCCAGCCGGGAGCACGCGCCGTGGGCGTTGGAAGACTTCGGTTTCCGGGTGATCATCGCCCCGAGTTTTGCCGATATTTTCTATAATAACTGCTTTAAGAATGGGCTGTTACCCATTGTTCTTCCGGAGGAAGTGGTCGACCAACTGTTCAAGGAAGTCGAGCAGAGTGAAGGCTATCAACTGGCGATCGATCTGGAAGCGAGAACCGTGACGACGCCTGCTGGTGAAACCTTCACGTTCGAGGTGGATGATTTTCGTCGTCATTGCTTGCTGAACGGCCTCGACGATATTGGGGTCACTCTGGAAGATTCGGATTTGATCCACTCTTACGAGGAAAGCCGCCGGAAGACGGCGCCCTGGTTGTTTGGGGCTGGCAGCTGATTTTAGTGTCGGATTACGCTGGCGCTAATCCGACCTGCCTGTCATCTCGCAGGAATACCCGAAAACGTAGGTCGGATTAGCCGGAGGCGTAATCCGACATTGAGGAATAGAACAAGGAAACAACATGTCCAGAACAATCCTGATGCTCCCAGGGGACGGTATCGGCCCGGAAATCGTTGCCGAAGCGGAAAAGGTACTTCATAAGATTAACGATCAGTTCAATCTGGGTCTGAGCTTCGAGTCCGGCCTCGTGGGCGGCGCGGCGATTGATGAGGCCGACACGCCGCTGCCGGATGAAACCCTTGAGAAGGCAACCAAGGCCGATGCGATTCTATTGGGCGCTGTTGGCGGCCCCCAGTGGGACAGCCTGCCGATGGCTAAGCGCCCCGAAAAAGGCCTGTTGGGCCTGCGCTCCAACCTTGAGCTCTTCGCCAATCTGCGCCCGGCCATTCTTTATCCGCAGCTGGCCTCTGCCTCCTCCCTGAAGCCCGAGGTTGTTTCCGGTCTGGATATCATGATCGTCCGCGAACTGACCGGTGGAATCTATTTCGGTCAGCCTCGTGGCGTGCGTGAGCTTGAGAGCGGTGAACGCCAGGGCTACAACACTTACGCCTACACCGAATCGGAAATTCGTCGTATTGGTCGCGTTGCCTTTGAGGCCGCCCAGCAGAGGGGAAAGAAACTGTGCTCTGTGGACAAGGCCAACGTGCTGGAAGTAACTGTTCTGTGGCGCGAAATCATGAACGATTTGCGCCGGGAATATCCGGATGTCGAGCTGTCTCATATGTATGTGGACAATGCCGCTATGCAACTGGTCCGCGCACCCAAGCAGTTTGATGTGATTGTGACTGGAAACATGTTTGGTGATATTCTCTCGGACGAAGCGGCTATGCTCACCGGCTCAATTGGCATGTTGCCATCGGCGTCGCTGAACTCGGAAAAGCAGGGTATGTATGAGCCCTGCCACGGGTCTGCGCCGGATATTGCCGGCCAGGGTATTGCCAATCCGCTGGCCACTATCCTCAGTGCCGCCATGATGCTGCGGTACAGTCTGAATGAGGAAAAGGCCGCTGAAGCTATTGAAGCGGCGGTCAGCAAGGTTCTGGATCAGGGGCTGCGTACTGCGGACATCATGTCCGAGGGCGCGAAGAAGGTCTCCACCCGGGAAATGGGTGAGGCGGTTCTGGCAGCGCTGTAAAGCCGAGGCCCCGGCCAGTGTATTTGAGACCCGACGGCAACGGGACGCAGTTGCCGCGGGATCATCCATCCTGTCCCTGCCAGCGATAAAGGTAGAGGGCGGGCATAAAACGAGGTCTAAAGATCGCACATGAAGCGAGTTGGACTTGTAGGTTGGCGTGGCATGGTGGGCTCGGTCCTCATGCAGCGCATGCGTGAAGAAAACGATTTCGCCGACATCGAACCGGTGTTTTTCACCACTTCCCAGGCTGGCAAGCCTGCACCGGACGTAGGTAAGGAAGGCGTTCCGCCTCTTCAGGACGCTTTTGACGTCGAGATTCTGAAAACGATGGATGTGATCGTGACCTGTCAGGGTGGCGATTACACCGGTGCGGTTTATCAGAAGCTGCGGGACGCCGGTTGGGAAGGCTACTGGATAGATGCAGCCTCCACGCTCCGGATGGTCGACCATTCCGTGATTGTTCTGGATCCGGTCAACCGTAACGTGATTGATGCTGCCCTTGAGAAAGGCGTCAAGGACTACATCGGTGGCAACTGCACCGTGAGCCTGATGATGCTCGCCCTTGGTGGCCTGCTGGAGCAGGATCTTATTGAGTGGGTCTCACCCATGACCTACCAGGCGGCTTCCGGATCTGGCGCACAGAATATGCGCGAGCTGCTGAACCAGATGGGTGAGCTCAATCAAAGCGTGAAATCCGAGCTGGATGATCCGTCCTCTGCGATCCTGGAGATCGACCGCAAGGTAACCGAAACCATGCGTTCGGATGGCTTCCCGACCGAGCACTTCCAGGTGCCCCTGGCGGGCAGCCTGATTCCGTTTATCGACAAGCAGCTCGACAACGGAATGAGCAAGGAGGAGTGGAAAGCGGGTGTTGAGACCAACAAGATTCTTGGTCGCTCCGATAACCCGATTCCCATTGATGGTATCTGTGTGCGGATCGGCGCGATGCGCTCCCACAGCCAGGCGCTGACCATCAAGCTCAAGAAGGATCTGCCGGTTTCTGAAATCGAATCGATCCTTGCCAAAGCGAACGACTGGGTGAAGGTCATTCCCAATGATCGCGATGCGACCATCGAGGAACTGACCCCTGCGAAGGTGACAGGCACATTGAGCGTGCCGATTGGCCGCATCCGTAAACTGACCATGGGACCGGAGTACATTTCTGCGTTCACCGTGGGCGACCAGTTGCTTTGGGGTGCCGCTGAGCCACTTCGTCGGATGCTCCGGATCCTTCAGGAGCGTTAAAAATTGTTACACAGAGGCAATAAATGCCAACTGTGTCCGGTTTCAGTGAACCGGTAATGGGGCGGAGGCTGATTTCAGCCTCCGCCCCTGTTATTTTCAAGAGCGCTAGGTAGTTCCGCGCGATTGATAAAAAAATGGTACAAGGATTGCGGCTGATTGATTGATAAAAGAGGTTTTATCAACAATACTTGCCGGACTGAAAATTAAAAAGAACTCATAATAACGAGAATGATCCAGACGGAAGTCATCCAACCTCGTCCGATTCTGTTTGAAAGAGAGCAGTAACGAATAACGGAGACTGGAAAGGAAAAAGCATGAAGGTACGCAAGCTTGCGGTTGCCCTGGCTCTGGCGGGAGGGCTCGGATCCGGCGTCGCACAGGCCCTGGGGCTGGGTGAAATTGAACTTCAGTCCTATCTGAACGAGCCACTGGATGCAGAAATTGTTCTGCCCCAAAGCCGTGGCGTCAATCCAGCGGACGTGTTCGTCAACATTGCTTCGGAACAGGCATACGAGCGGGTGGGGCTGGATCGCAACCAGTTTCTCAGCAAGCTTCGTTTCCAGGTGGTAACCGGCAACGATGGCAGTCTCATTGTCAATGTCTCCTCCCGGGAACCGCTCAGGGAACCGTACCTGAACTTCCTGCTTGAGTTGACCTGGCCAAGCGGCCGGTTAATGCGGGAATACGCGGTGCTTGTGGATCCGCCTGTCTACGCGGAAGAGTCTGGCGTGCAGGAGCAGGTCAGTACTCCAACAGTCACTACGACTCGGGCAACCAGTCAGCCGAGCACCACCCGCAGTGCCGAGTCAGTGCGTCGTCAGCAACAGGCCGAGCGCTCCCTCAGCACCGGGTATCAGGCCAATACCTTCGGGCCCACCGGTGCTTCGGACACTCTCTGGACCATCGCTTCCCAGGTGCGTCCTGACAACAGCGTTTCCATGCAGCAGGTCATGCTGGCAATCCAGGACCTCAATCCAGACGCTTTCATTGGTAATAACATTAACCGCCTGAAGCGCGGTGAAGTCCTGCGCGTGCCCTCTCTGGATCAGATCCAGAGCCGGACCCGTGCTGAGGCTACCCGTCTGGTAGCCCAGCAGAATGAAGCATTCCAGGCTCCCCAGCGTACCGTGGATGCAACCGCTCAGCGGCAACCAGAACCTTCAGCTCAGCAAGAGGCTGCTTCCGGTGGCGATGAACTGAAACTGGTGGTCTCCGAGGAAACTGGTACAGAGTCGAGCGAAAGTGGCTCTGCGGGCGGTGACAGCGAACTGCCCGGCGGCGTTGACGCGGGTACTGCAGTCGCAATGGAAGAGCTTGAAAGCGCCCGTCGCGAAAATGACGAGCTGAACAGCCGCGTGGAGGATCTTCAGGATCAGGTTCAGACCCTTCAGCGGCTGCTTGAGCTGAAGAACACTCAGCTTGCTGAAATGCAGCAGGCAACCGGCGCCGAACCTACTGAGCCGGCCGAGTCACTTGAAGGTGAGGTTGCGGATTCGGCGGCCGACGAAACGATGGCTTCGGAAGGTACCGGAGCAGCAGACGAGGTTTTTGAGGGCGAAACACCGGTAGCCGTTGATGCCGACATGACGGATGGTGAGACGGTAGAGGCCGAAGGTTCTGCCGAACCTGCAGAAATCGCTGAGTCTGATGCCATGGCTGATGAAACCGGCACCACGGCCGAGCAGGGTGAATCAACTGATGAGCAGGCAATTGCGGAGGCTGGCGAAGCTCCTGAAGAGTCAGCGATGGCAGGTGCAGAAGAACCCGCTGGTGCGGAAGCTGATGAACCTGTTGAGGAAACGGGTGCTGCAGCGCCAGCTGCGTCGGAGCCAGATCAGGCACAGGAGCCTGCACCCAAACCGGCACCCCAGGCACCCGCGGCGGATAAGGGCTTCCCGGGTAATGTCATCGATGCCATTACCGGTAATCCGATGTATCAGATTGCCCTGGGTGGCGGTCTGATTCTTCTTCTACTGCTGCTTCTGTTGCTTGCCCGTCGCAATGCAAACCGGGAAAAGGCGTTTTATGAGCAGCTCAACAGTGAAGCTGACGAGGGAACCGACTCGTTCGACCTGAGCCTGGATGAGGAGGATCAGGAATCGGCCGCAGGCGATGCCCTTGCCGAAGCGGATTCCTACATAGCCTATGGCCAGCATGATCAGGCGGCGCAAACCCTGGAGACTGCAATCTCTCGCGAGCCCAGCCGTACTGATCTGCGCCTGAAGCTTCTGGGTGTCTATGCAGACACTCAGGACCGCGATTCCTTTGAGAAGCAGTTCGGTGAGATTGAGGCGTTGGAAGACGAAGAGGCGCTGACAAGTGCCAACGAACTGCGGGCTCGGTTGGAGGAAGCCGAGTCGATGCCCAGCATCGATGATCTCGAATCGCAATTGCGTTCGGATTCCTTCGCAACCTCTTACGACTCGGAAGACACTGGTGAAGAGCCGGAAGAAACGCAGGATAAGCCGGAATCCGAGGAGCTTCTTGCGGATCAATTCGATTCCGAGCGCGAAGAGCCCGTCGAGAATGAGTTCGGTGACTTCGACTCTGATCTGTCCGAGACAGACCTTTCCGATTTCGAGCTGAATGAATTCGACGAGCAGGAGACTGCCGAGGCTTCCGAAGGTGAAGAGGCTGAAGGCGGTAAGGAAGAGAGCCGCGACGACATGATCGAATACGATCTGTCGGGCCTCGAACTGGAGTCTGATGAAGAAAAGGCTGAGGCTGAAGACGCCTCGGAACTGGAAGAATCCGGTGATTGGGACCTGTCTTCCGAGTTCGACGAGGGTTCTGAAGAGTCATCTGTCGCAGAAAAAGAGCTTGGTGAATCCGAAGAAGACCTGAGCCTGGATCTCGAAGAGGGTGATCTCGCCGACAGCGATCTGTCTGAGGAGCAATCAACGACCGAGCCTGAAGCGTCGACTGAAGAGCTTGCAGAGTCGGATGCTGAGGCGGACATTGATTCACTGGACGAATCCTTCCTGGATGAACTGGATGCAGAACTGGACAAGGTCGCCGGCGAAGAAGACGAGCTCGGCGGCAGCGAGATTGAAGAATCTTCGCTGGACGATCTTGAGCTTGATGTCTCTGACGAAGATCTGGCCCTGATGGAGGAGTTCTCCGACTCTGCAGATTCGGCCAATCCTGAGGAAACTGAAGAAGCGCCTCTCGACGAAGAGCTTGGTCTTGAAGATGCCCTTGGTGAGGGCGATGCGGACGAAGCCAATCCAGAGCAATCTGTAGAGGGTGCCGAGGAACTCGAACAGCAGGGCATCACCGAGGAACTGGAGGAATCTGACGCCGCGGCAAGTGACGAGGCAACTTCGGAAGAAGATCTGGATCTGCCGGTGGCTTCCGATGAAGTTTCTGATGGATCGGGTAAAGCACAGACCGCTGATATTGAAGAAAGCGAGCTCGGTGACGAAGATGACTTTGATTTCCTCGCAGGCACCGACGAAGCGGCCACCAAACTCGATCTTGCACGGGCATACATCGAGATGGGCGATGCTGACGGAGCCCGCGATATCCTTGAGGAAGTCGCACTGGAAGGAAACGAAGATCAGAAAGCGGAGGCGCAGGACCTCCTTAAAAATCTGTCCTGATTCGTTATAATCGGATCTGACAGGCAGCAAGCGCCGGCTGCCGGGTAAACACCCGGTAACAAGCCGGCGTTTTGTTTTTACAGCAACACTCTTTCCGGATTCACACTTGTTTCTCGAAACCCAGCAACTGACTACGGATAATGCCATCGGGGCAGGGCGTGTCGCCCTCGCGTTTGAATATGATGGGCGAGGCTTTCATGGTTGGCAGCTGCAGAAATCCGGCGTCCGTTCGGTAGAAGCGGAACTGACAAAGGCTGTAGCGAAGGTTGCGGATCATCCGGTCGAGCTGGTGTGCGCGGGGCGAACCGATGCCGGCGTCCATGCCAGTTATCAGGTTGCCCATTTTGATACCCCGTCGGTGCGTAATCTCCGTTCCTGGGTGATGGGAATCAATACTGCCTTACCCGAAGACATTTCTGTTCATTGGGCCGGAAATGGCATTGGAGATTTTCATGCCCGGTTTTCCGCCACCTACCGGCGTTATCGATACATCATTTATAACCACCCCGTGCGCCCCGGCATTCAAAGAGGGCAGGTTAGCTGGACATTTCGTTCCCTCAATGCCGAGCGCATGCATGATGCGGCGCAGGTACTTGCCGGGGAACATGATTTCTCCTCCTTTCGGGCCGCCGGCTGCCAATCCCGGACGCCCATCCGGTTTCTCGAGCGGATTACGGTAACCCGGAAACAGGACTTTGTCGTAATAGACGTGCAGGCCAATGCCTTTTTGCACCACATGGTCCGGAACATTGCCGGTGCCCTCATGGCCGTTGGTTCTGGAAAAGAGCGACCGGAGTGGATTCATGAGATACTGGTTGCCCGGGACCGGACAGCTGCGGGTGTCACCGCGCCTCCCCATGGTTTGTACCTGGTCGATGTGGGCTATCCCGAGGAGCTCCGGATACCAGCAGCAGAATGTGGGCCGGGGTTTCTGCGGCCATGGTTCACCAAGGCCGAAAACAGCCCGGTCAGACCAACGCATATCCATGTCAAACAGCGGGTTCCGAGCCAATGAGTACAAGGGTTAAAATTTGCGGCCTCACCCGTCCTGAGGATATTGACGGTGCTGTTCAATCCGGCGCCGACGCCCTGGGCCTGGTGTTCTATGAGCCCAGCCCCCGGTCCGTGACTGTGGAGCAGGCCGCGGAACTGGCAAAACGCGTTCCGGCGTTTGTGTCGGTCGTGGGGCTATTCGTAAACCCCACCCAGCAGTTTGTCGATAGGGTTCTGGAACAGGTGCCGCTCGACTTGCTGCAGTTCCATGGCGACGAAGAGGCCGGGTTTTGTGCCGGCTTTGGACGCCGTTGGATCAAGGCTATTCGTGTTCGTGAGGCCGGCCAGATAGAAGCCGCGTTTGACGAGTTCCGGAATGCTTCTGGTTTGCTGGTAGACGCCTGGGATCCCGACCGGTATGGCGGAACCGGAAAGTCGTTCAACTGGGACCTGATTCCCGACCATCGGCCACTCCCGATCGTATTGGCCGGTGGGTTGTCATCTGATAACGTATCTGCCGCTGTAGAGCAGGTGAAACCCTGGGCTGTGGATGTCAGTGGCGGTGTTGAGCAGGCCAAAGGTATCAAGGACATCCAGAAAATTTCTCATTTCATTAAAGAGGTTCACCGTGTCTGTAAAACTGACTGAAGAAATGCTGAGCGCACTGCCGGACGCGCGGGGTCACTTCGGGGCCTTTGGTGGGCGATTTGTTTCCGAGACCCTGATGGATTCCCTGATGACCCTCGAGAAAGAATATGCCCGCCTTAAGAAGGATCCGGAATTCCAGGCGCGGTTCGACAAAGAGCTCGCCGATTATGTTGGTCGGCCAACGCCGCTGTATTTCGCCGAACGTCTTAGCCGTGAAACCGGTGGCGCCCAGATCTGGCTGAAGCGCGAAGATCTCTGTCACACGGGCGCTCACAAGGTGAACAACACCATCGGCCAGGCCCTGCTTGCAAGCTTTCTCGGCAAAAAGCGGATCATCGCTGAAACCGGCGCCGGCCAGCACGGTGTTGCCACTGCCACGGTCTGTGCTCGTCTGGGTCTGGAGTGTCATGTGTTTATGGGTGCGGAAGATGTCCAGCGCCAGTCCCTGAACGTGTTCCGTATGAAACTTCTGGGTGCAACCGTGCATGCCGTGGAAAGTGGCACCAAAACCCTGAAAGATGCCATGAACGACGCCATGCGTGATTGGGTGGCCAATGTGGACGATACCTTCTACATCATCGGCACCGTTGCAGGCCCGCATCCTTATCCTCTGCTGGTCCGGGATTTCCAGTCCGTGATCGGTCGTGAAACCCGCCGCCAGGCACTGGAGAAAACCGGGAAACTGCCGGACGCGCTGGTGGCCTGTGTGGGTGGTGGCTCGAACGCAATCGGGATGTTCTATCCGTTCCTCGCTGACGAGTCAGTCAAAATCTATGGTGTTGAAGCGGGCGGCCTTGGTATTGATACCGGTAAGCACGCAGCGCCCCTGTGCGCCGGTCGCCCGGGCGTGCTCCATGGCAACAGAACCTACCTGATGGAAGACGAGAACGGTCAGATTGCGGGCACGCATTCAGTGAGCGCCGGTCTCGACTATCCGGGTGTGGGGCCAGAGCACAGCTGGTTGAAGGATATCGGCAGGGCAAGCTATGTGTCAGTCACTGATGATGAAGCCATGGAGGGATTCCGGAAGCTGACCCGTGTGGAAGGCATCATGCCTGCTCTGGAAACGGCTCACGCTGTCGCATACGCCATCAAACTGGCTGCGACCATGGACAAAGACGAGACCGTCGTGATCAACGTTTCCGGCCGCGGAGACAAGGACATCAACACTGTTGCCAAGCTTGAAGGCATCGAGATCTGAAGAATTAACAGGAGCAGGCATGAGCCGAATTGAAGGGGTCCTCAAGGCCCTGAAAGGACAGGGTCGTAAGGCACTTATTCCCTACATTACCGCCGGTGACCCTCATCCCGATGTCACGGTTGATCTGATGCATACGCTGGTGAAAGCAGGTGCCGATATTATCGAGCTCGGTGTTCCTTTCTCCGACCCGATGGCGGACGGGCCGGTTATACAGCTGGCCTGCGAGCGGGCATTGGTTCATGGCACCTCCTTGCGACAGGTGATTGCCATGGTCAAGGAGTTTCGCAAGACGGATGATGCGACCCCGGTGGTTCTGATGGGTTACCTGAATCCGATGGAAGCCATGGGGTACGAGCAATTTGCCGACGCCGCCAAGGAGGCCGGCGTGGATGGGATCCTGACCGTGGACCTGCCGCCAGAGGAGGCTGACGAGGTTGCCCCGCTGTTTACCCAGCGAAATCTCGACGCCATCTTCTTGCTCGCCCCGACCACGACCGATGATCGGATCCGTGCAATCAGTGAGCACTCATCCGGTTATGTGTACTATGTTTCTATCAAAGGTGTGACAGGTTCCGCCACCATCAATGTGGATGAGGTTGCCCAGAAAGTGAATCATATTCACGAGCTGACCGCGCTTCCCGTGGGTGTTGGCTTCGGCATTCGCGATGCGGATACGGCTGCCGCCGTGGGTCGGGTATCCGATGGTGTAATTGTTGGCAGTGTCCTGGTCGATACAATAGCCAGAAATCAGGCAGATACCGACCAGCTCAAGCGGGCATTGACGGATCTGCTCCACCCGATGCGTGAAGCACTGGACAGTCTCGCCTCCTGATTGGAGAGGAGCGGGGCAAACAGGCGTCAAAGGACAGGATGAGACCATGAGTAACTGGCTGGACAAGATCATGCCGAGCAAGATACGCTCGGAATCCAAGCAGAGGACCGGGGTACCTGAGGGGTTGTGGAAGAAATGCCCCAAATGCGGCGCCTTTCTCTACAAGCCGGAACTTGAAAAAAACCTGGATGTTTGCCCCAAATGCAATCACCACCTGAGGGTGACGGCCCGCCGTCGTCTGGACGTTTTTCTTGATCCGGATGGTCGGGAAGAGATTGCTGCCCAGCTGGAGCCTTGGGATCGTCTGAAGTTCAAAGACAGCAAACGCTATAAGGATCGTCTGTCCCAGGCCCAGAAAGGTACCGGTGAGAAAGACGCTCTGGTGGCCATGAAAGGCACCACACTTGGCGTGCCTCTGGTTGCTTGCTCCTTTGAATTCGGTTTCCTGGGCGGCTCCATGGGCCAGGTCGTCGGCGAAAAATTCGTCCAGGCTGCCAATGTTGCCCTTGAAGAAAGAATTCCTCTGGTCTGTTTCTCCGCCAGTGGTGGCGCCCGGATGCAGGAAGCCATCCTGTCGCTCATGCAGATGTCGAAAACGGCGGCGGTCCTTGAACGGATGAAACTGGAGGGGATCCCCTACATTTCGGTAATGACCGATCCCGTGTTCGGGGGCGTTTCCGCCAGTCTGGCCATGCTGGGTGATCTGAATATTGCCGAGCCGAATGCGTTGATTGGTTTCGCCGGTCCCCGAGTCATCGAACAGACCGTGCGTGAAAAGCTGCCGGAAGGGTTCCAGCGCAGTGAGTTCCTGTTGGAGCATGGCGCTATCGACATGATTCTCCATCGTCACCAGATGCGTGAACGTATTGCCCACGTGCTGGCCAAGTTCACTGGCCAGGAACGTCCGGGAACCGAAGAGCCCATCGAGTTTGAAGTGACGGAAAAGCCTGAAACCGATGCCCCCGCCGAGTAACCGTTCGGACCAGCCCCCGGCTTCACCGGGGGCTGGCGCCTCTGTTGATCAGTGGCTTGCCTACCTCGAAGCGATACACCCAACAGAGATTGACCTCGGCCTGGATCGGGTGCTTGTGGTTATGCGCCGGCTTTTCCGGCGAAAGCCGCAAGCCCGGATCATCACGGTGGCCGGCACCAATGGCAAAGGCAGCGCTGTGGGCGCTACAGAAGCGCTTTTGCGCGCCGCCGGTCGTCGTGTCGGAGCCTATACCTCGCCCCACCTACAGCGCTATAACGAACGGGTGCGCCTCAATGGTGACGATATCTCCGACGACGCGCTGGTGCGGGCCTTTGAAGCGGTTGAAGCCGCCCGCGGCAATGTGTCGCTGACTTATTTTGAATTCGGGACTCTCGCTGCGTTTGTGGCTTTTGCTGACTCAGGCTTGGACGACTGGGTCCTTGAAGTTGGCCTGGGCGGACGACTGGACGCGGTCAATGTTCTGGATGCAGATTTCGCCATACTGACATCGGTGGACATCGACCACGTTGCTTTTCTTGGCGATAACCGGGAAGTCATCGGTTTTGAGAAAGCAGGGGTGCTCCGACCGGGGATTCCGGCGATCTATGCGGATACCGATCCGCCGCGGTCGGTGCTTCAGCAGGCGGCGGCCCAGAAGGTCCGGTTAGCGATGTTGGGGCGGGACTATCAGTTAAGTTCAGAACCGCAGTCTGGTTCCGGGTTTCCTGAGGTGATTCTGGACTATGAAAACCAGCCGGTACGCCTGCCCGCAGGGCCCTTGCCGGTCAAAAGCATGGCAGCGGCTGTCGTTGCTGTGCGGCAGCTTGAACCGGGTCTGTCGGTTTCCGCCATTGAGCAGGTGCTCGGAAGTCTGAGCGTTCCCGGCCGATTTGAGCGTCTGGGGTCTTCCCCGGATGTTTATCTGGATGTCGGGCATAATCCCCATGCCGCAGAATGGTTGGCCGGACAACTGAATAGCCTGAAGTCCTCTGGCCGGCGAGTCCATGCGGTCTACGGTGCCCTGGCGGACAAAGACGTGGAAGGTGTCGGAAAAGCAATGGCTGGTGTGGTTGATGCCTGGTATCTATCCAGTCTCAAGGTGCCGAGGGGGCTGTCTGCCCATGATTTGCAGGCACGGTTGGCCAAAGCCGGTATCGCTGATGCCTCGGGTTTCGAGTCCGTAGGTGAGGCCCTCGAGTCAGCTTTGTCAGCCTGCAGTCCCGAGGATATCGTGGTCGTTTTCGGCTCATTCTTTACGGTCGCAGAGGGTCGCGAGATTCTGCTTCGCTGAAGAATCAGGCCGAAGCCAGGCGAAACCCCCTTAAACTTTGTCCATGGCAGCGGGTAGCACTTTGAGTTCCGGCTTTCGGGCAGTTAGTATCTGCGGATAGGTGCCTCTCGGGGCGCAGTCATAACAGTTGGGAGCCTTACGACGTGGATGGACTGAAACAGAGAATAATCGGGGCGCTGGTCCTTGTTTCCCTGGCGGTTATCTTTGTTCCCATGCTCTTCGATGAGCCTCATTCCGAGCGCACTTCCACCACCATAAAGATTCCAGAGGAACCGCCATTTCCCGAGGTTGAAGCACCTGAATCCGGGGTGGAACCCCCACCATCTTACGGCCTTGAAACCAGTGAAGGCGGTGTAACGATACCGGCTGTCGAGGAAGAAAGCGCCGATTCGCCGGGGTATCGGATCCTTGAGGAATCCCCGGGCGAGGAGACAGCCTCCGGGGATGCACCATCGTCCGAAAGCCCGCAGTCCCAAGCCAGCACGTCTCAGGAACCGTCCAGCGCTTCCGTCGAGACGGACAATCAAGCCTCGGAGAGCTCTGTCACGGAAACCGCTGAGTACGAACGATCCCTGGAAGGCGCCTGGGTGGTTCAATTGGGAAGCTTCGGCAATTCCGATAATGCCCGCCGGCTCAGAGACCAGGTGCGAGAAAAAGGCTATGGCTCCCACCTGCAGGAAGTTGTTCGAGGCGATACCACGTTAACCCGGGTATTCAGTGGTCCCTTCGCATCCAAATCCGAAGCTGAATCTGCCAAGAGGGCTCTGGACGATGCCTTTGGGCTCAATAGCCTGGTCACCTCCGGCGAAAAATAACGCTCGGGGTCCGGTTAATGTGTGTCTGGCGGTTTGGCGAGCAGGGGTTTCCTGATAGAATTCGCGCTTCCTTTTCTCCACCGGGTTTTCAATGGAAGCGCTGATCTGGATTGACTGGGTCATTATCGCCCTCATTACAGTTTCCACTCTCATCAGTCTGAAACGGGGCTTTGTTCGGGAAGCGCTGTCGCTGGTGACCTGGGTGGGCGCGTTTATCCTGGCCAGAACCTTCCACCCCCAGATGCAGTCTCTGCTGGAAAGTACGGTTGAAACGCCACTTGTCCGGCTGATTGCTGCCTTTGCCATACTCTTTTTTGGAACCCTTATTGTTGGCGCCATCATCAATAACATGATTGGCCATCTGATCAGGGCCACTGGGCTGTCGGCCACTGACCGGGTACTCGGTATGGGGTTTGGACTTCTGCGCGGTGTGGTGGTGGTGATTGTGGCCATTGCGTTTACGCGGTATACGCCGCTGGCACAGGACACCTGGTGGCGAACCTCAATTATCATTGATCGCCTGGCCGTGGTGGAAGATTGGTCCAGACGGACCCTGGGCGATGAATTTGCACGCTTTCTGGGGCCTGCACCGGAAAACGCGCTGGAACCGGAACCCGTTACAGAGCAGGAAGGCGTGGAACCTGCGTCCGCGTCCCGCTAACATTCAGTTTTAACACTCGGAGATACCTTTATCCATGTGTGGCATTGTCGGCATCGTCAGTACTTCCAACGTCAATCAGTCGCTCTATGATGCGCTGACTGTACTTCAGCACCGGGGCCAGGACGCGGCGGGCATTGTGACATTTCAGGATGATCGGTTTTTCCTGCGCAAGGATAATGGCCTAGTGCGGGATGTATTCCATACCCGGCACATGCGCCGGCTGGTGGGTAACGTGGGCATCGGCCACGTGCGCTATCCGACAGCGGGCAGTTCCAGTTCCGCCGAAGCCCAGCCGTTTTACGTAAACAGTCCCTACGGCATTACCCTGGCCCACAACGGCAACCTGACTAACGCGGATGATCTGAGCAAGGACCTGTTCCGGACCGATCTGCGGCACATCAACACCAACTCCGATTCGGAAGTTCTGCTGAATGTGTTTGCCCACGAGCTGCAGAAGCTCGGCAAGCTCGACCCGACCAAGGACGAGATTTTCTCCGCAGTGAGAGCCGTTCACAAACGCTGCCGGGGTGCCTACGCCGTGATTGCCATGATCACCGGTTACGGCATTGTGGGCTTCCGTGATCCGAACGGCATACGTCCTGCCTGTTACGGCGAGCGCACCTCCGAAGATGGCCGCAAGGAATACATGATTGCCTCGGAAAGCGTTGCCCTTAATGCGGCAGGCTACACTCTGGTGCGGGACATTGCGCCCGGTGAGGCCGTCTACATTGAAACCGACGGCACGCTATATACCCAGCAATGCGCCGAGCAGCCCCATCTGTACCCGTGTATTTTCGAACACGTGTATTTTGCCCGTCCGGACTCCATTATCGACAAAGTGTCGGTTTACAAAGCCCGTCTGCGCATGGGCGAGACCCTGGCCGAGAAGGTGCTCCGCGAGACGCCGGACCACGACATCGACGTGGTGATGCCCATTCCTGACACCAGCCGCACTTCAGCCATGCAGATGGCCCACCGTCTGGGCGTGAAATTCCGGGAAGGCTTCATCAAGAATCGCTATATCGGGCGGACGTTTATCATGCCCGGTCAGAAAATGCGTAAGAAATCGGTACGCCAGAAGCTGAACCCGATCGATCTGGAATTCCGTGGCAAGAATGTCATGCTGGTGGACGATTCCATCGTGCGTGGCACCACCTGCAAGGAAATCGTGCAGATGGCCCGGGATGCCGGAGCTCGCAAGGTCTATTTTGCCTCTGCGGCACCCCCCGTTCGCTACCCGAACGTTTACGGGATCGATATGCCTTCGGCCAGTGAACTGATCGCCCATGACCGCACCGTTGAAGAAATCCGTGAACTGATCGGGGCCGACTGGCTGCTCTATCAGGATCTGGAGGATCTGGTAACCTGTGTTAGTGATGTCAATGACGACATCGAAGGCTGGGAATGTTCCGTGTTTACCGGCAACTACGTAACCGGCGATGTCGATGCAGCGTATCTGAACCGTCTGGAAGAGCTGCGTAACGATGACAAGCGTTTCAAGAGCGCCGGCGCCACATCTGGCGATAACGGTATTATCGATCTTTACAATGACGAAGACTGAAAGAGCCGTAGCAGGCAGGAGTAGTTGATGACCTTTCGCCGTGAAGAGACTGTCTGGATTCCCGAGTCGGACCTTGATGGTATGTCGGTGGACACACTGGCAGTGAGGGCAGGGCAGATCCGCACCGGGCAGCTCGAGCACAGCGATGCCATTTTCCCTACGTCCAGCTTCGTCTATGGCAGTGCCGCGCAGGCAGCGGCGCGATTTGGCGGTGATGAGCCGGGAAACATCTATTCCCGATTTACCAATCCGACGGTCCAGGCTTTCGAAGGCCGGATTGCCGCCATGGAAGGTGGAGAGCGGGCAGTTGCTACCGCCTCCGGTATGGCCGCAATCCTGAGCACCTGCATGGCGCTGCTGCAGAGCGGCGACCATGTAATCTGCTCCCGGGGTGTGTTCGGCACCACCAACGTGCTGTTCCAGAAATACATGGCCCGTTTCGGAGTACAAACCACGTTTGTCAGTCTGACGGACATGGAAGAGTGGCGGGCGTCGGTGCGCCCCGAGACCCGTATGCTGTTCATTGAAACGCCATCCAACCCGCTGTGCGAAGTTGCAGATATGGCGGCCCTCGGGCAGCTGGCCCGGGATAACGACGCACTTTTCGTGGTGGACAACTGTTTCTGTACGCCTGTGCTCCAGCGACCGCTGGAGCAGGGCGCGGATATCGTGATCCACTCGGCCACCAAATACCTCGATGGCCAGGGCCGCTGCGTGGGCGGTGTTGTGGTTGGGGCCGAGAAGATGATGGAAGAGATCTATGGCTTCCTTCGGTCTGCTGGTCCCACCATGAGCCCCTTCAACGCCTGGGTGTTCCAGAAGGGTCTGGAAACCTTACCAATTCGTATGCGCGCCCACTGTGACAATGCGTTAGAGTTGGCGCTGTGGCTGGAGCAACAGCCGGCGGTTGAGCGTGTGTTCTACGCCGGTCTGCAGAGCCATCCCCAACATGAGCTGGCGAAAAAGCAGCAAACCGGGTTTGGCGGCGTGCTGTCATTCCAGCTCAAGGGCGCGAGGGAAGAGGCCTGGGCCTTCATTGATGGCACCCGAATGATTTCCATCACAGCAAACCTGGGTGACGTCAAAACCACAATTACGCACCCGGCTACGACTACTCACGGGCGCTTATCGCCGGAGGACAAGGCGCGGGCCGGGATTACGGAAAACCTGATCCGGATTTCCGTAGGCATCGAAGCTGTCGAAGACCTGAAAACCGATCTGGAGAGGGGCTTCCAGGCGCTTCGCAACGCAAGCACCGATAACGTCTGAGCATTCATGGCCGAATCTGCAAAAGCGAAGAAAGCACCACAGGAACTGACAGAGAAGCAGCTGCGCTTTCGCCGCCTGGCAGCCCAGGGCGCCCGGGAAGGCGCCGTTATTGCTCTGATAGCGCTCTGTATTTATCTTTCCATGGCGCTGGTGACCTTCAGTCCCTCAGATCCTGGCTGGGCCAGCATTGGTCATGACACCAGCGTCCAGAACTATGCCGGACGTACCGGCGCCTGGCTCGCCAGCCTTTTCATGGATTTCTTCGGCCACGTCGCCTATCTGTTTCCGGTGATGATCGCCGGCTACGCGCTGATGCTTATCCGGCGGCGCAACGATTCCCTGGACCTGCACTGGCCGCTGTTCATGATGCGGTTCGGTGGCTTCCTGTTGATCCTTCTCTCGGCAACCAGCCTGTTGTCGCTCTATTCCGTGTTTGGTCTCGGGGCTTCCTCGGGCGGGGTGCTTGGTACGGCTGTGGCTGATGCCATGGTTCGGTTTTTCAATCTGCCGGCAACAACCCTTTTGCTGATCGCCATCTTTCTGTTCGCACTGACCGTTACAACCGGGTTGTCGTGGTTCTGGCTGATGGATCAGGTCGGTGGTCTGACTCTTCGGACAGGGCTGGCGATCAGCAGTCTGTTCAAGGGCAAGCCGAAGCCGGAAAAACCGAAACAATCGGAAAAACCAGAGGCCAAGGTCGAGCCAAGAGCAGAGCCTCCAGTGGTCAAGGATCGTGTGCCAGCTGTCGATAGCGCATTGAAAAGCCCAGATCCCGACAAGCCTCGCTGGTGGCACCGGATCCCCGGCTTCGGTCCGAAGAAGCCCAAGGCGCTGAAGGTTGCTTCAAAGCCCGAAACCGTTCGAAAGGAACCGGGACTGGATGGCCTCTCGGCCGAAGTTGATCCGGAACCGGCACGGCTTGAAAGTTTCAGCTCACGGGACGAAGCGCCTGTGGCTAAAGGTAAGCCTGCCAAACCTGAGGAATCCCCTCAGCCTACGGGGCGCTCGGTGAAGATCTCGCCTTTCAAGAAAGACGAACAGCCGTCACAGTCGAAAGACAAGGGGAACAAGCAGCCTTCGTTGCTGGAAGACATAGAAAGCCCGATCCCGCCGATTTCCCTGCTGGACCCGCCGGAGGAGCATAAGGAAAAAGGCTACTCGGAAGAATCGCTGGAGCACATGTCCCGGTTGCTGGAAGAAAAGCTCGGTGATTTCGGGGTATCCGTGGAAGTGGTCGAAGTCAATCCGGGCCCGGTCATCACCCGGTTCGAGATCAAGCCGGCCCCGGGTGTGAAGGTCAGCAAGATTTCCAATCTCGCCAAAGATCTGGCCCGTTCCCTGGCGGTACTGAGTGTTCGGGTTGTCGAGGTGATCCCCGGCAAGTCTGTTGTTGGTATCGAGATTCCGAATGAAGAACGAGAAATGGTCCGCCTGAGCGAAGTGCTTGGTGCCCGGGTGTTCCAGGAATCCAGCTCCCCTCTGACCCTGGCGCTGGGTAATGACATCGGTGGTAACCCGATGGTGGCCAACCTCGCCAAAATGCCGCACCTCCTCGTGGCGGGTACCACCGGTTCCGGTAAGTCCGTTGGCGTCAATGCCATGCTGCTCAGCATGCTGCTGAAAGCGGGGCCGGAAGATGTCCGCTTCATCATGGTGGATCCGAAAATGCTCGAATTGAGCATCTACGATGGCATTCCACATTTGCTGGCGCCGGTGGTCACCGACATGAAAGAGGCGGCCAACGCCCTGCGCTGGTGTGTCGCTGAAATGGAGCGCCGGTACAAGTTAATGGCCAGCCTCGGTGTCCGGAATCTGGCCGGTTACAACCGGAAGATCAAAGACGCCGTGGCCGCCGGTGAACCGCTTCTGGATCCTTTCTGGAAGCCGGACGAGTATCTCGCCAATGATGAACAGGAACGTCCCGAGCTGGACACCCTGCCATTCATCGTGGTCGTGATCGACGAGTTTGCCGACATGATGATGATCGTTGGCAAAAAGGTTGAAGAGCTGATTGCCCGCATTGCACAGAAGGCAAGGGCGGCAGGTATTCACCTGATCCTCGCTACCCAGAGGCCGTCGGTTGATGTGATAACCGGCCTGATCAAGGCCAACATTCCCACCCGGATGTCTTTCCAGGTGTCGTCCAAGATCGATTCGCGGACGGTACTGGATCAGGGCGGCGCCGAGCAGCTCCTGGGGCATGGCGACATGCTCTACCTGCCACCGGGGTCGGGCCTGCCGGTTCGGGTGCATGGGGCCTTTGTGGACGACGATGAGGTGCACCGTGTTGTCAGTGCCTGGAAAGCCCGTGGCGAACCGGTCTACGTGGACGATGTCCTCAACGGAGCTGAAGGCGAGAGTCTGCCCGGGGTACCCAACCTGTCAGAAGGCGGTGGAGAAAGCGAAGGCGATGCGCTCTACGACGAGGCGGTTGCGTTTGTGACTGAAGGGCGCCGCGTTTCAATTTCCTCGGTGCAGCGAAAATTCAAGATCGGGTACAACCGGGCGGCAAACCTGGTTGATGCCATGGAAGCATCCGGCGTGGTAAGCGCCGCAGGCCATAACGGCGCCCGTGAAGTTCTGGCGCCGCCGCCACCCAGAGATTAGGAGTAACGAGCCATGGCACAGTCTTTTCTGAAATACCTGTTAGTAATGGTAGCGACGGTGTTTTTCTTCAGCCCTGCGACGGCCAGTGAGGGCCAAGAGGGAGCCGACGAGCTGGCTTCGTTACTGAAGAGCTATGAATCCTATCAGGCGGATTTCATTCAGATTGTTGTCAACGAGAATGGCAACAAGGTCCAGGAAACCCGTGGTTCGTTGAAAGCAAAACGCCCGGGACTGTTTTACTGGGAAACCAGCGCGCCCCTCTCGCAGTTTATTGTGAGCGATGGCGAAACCGTGGAGGTCTACGATCCTGATCTGGAGCAGGTTACGATTCATAAGCTCGATGACCGGGTGCAATCTACCCCGGCACTGCTGCTCAGCGGTGAAGTGGATAACCTGGAGGAAACCTACAAGGTCTCAGGGCGCCAGATCGGTGACAACACGCGCGAATTCACCCTGGAACCAAGGAGTCCTGATTCCCTTTTCACGTCACTCCGGTTGACCTTCTTCAAGGGTGAGCTTCAGGAGATGCGCATGCAGGATTCCCTCGCCCAGTTGAGTGTTCTGAGTTTTGACCACATCAGGCTCAACGAACCGGTGGAAGCCGGAGCCTTCACCCTCGACTACCCGGAGGGTGTGGATATTATCCGGGATGGGGCCTGATGCAGGATAGCCTGTTCGCGGAATCCGCCGGTTTCCGGCCTTTGGCCGCAAGAATGCGGCCTTCAACACTGGATGACTACGTGGGCCAGGCACACCTGGTCGGGCCCGGAAAACCTCTTCGACGTGCGGTAGAGCAGGGCCAGCTTCATTCCATGATTCTCTGGGGACCTCCCGGAGTCGGTAAGACCACTTTTGCCCAGCTTCTGGCGAACGTCAGCGATCTTAGCTTCGAGACGGTGTCTGCCGTTTTGAGCGGTGTGAAAGAGATTCGGGCTGTAGTAGAGCGGGCGCGCAATCGAAAACAGTCCCAGGGGCGGGACACGCTGCTGTTTGTCGATGAGGTGCATCGATTCAACAAGAGCCAGCAGGACGCGTTTCTCCCCCACATTGAAGACGGTACCTTTATCTTCGTGGGTGCGACCACCGAAAACCCTTCTTTCGAGCTTAACAGCGCCCTGCTGTCCCGTACCCGGGTCTACGTGCTCAAGAATCTTGAAGAAGAGGACATTCTTCAATTGTTACGACGTGCGCTGGCAGCTGACGAGGGCTTCGCAGGCCGACTGCTGGTTGATGAGGACGTGCTGACCCTGATGGCGGCAGCGTCCGCCGGCGATGCCCGCCGCGCCCTGAATATCCTGGAGGTGGCGGCCGATCTGGCCGAGCCGGACGGCTCCGGAATGGACCGGGTTACGGCTGATCAGCTCGAACAGGTAATGCAGACAAGCCTGCGTCGGTTCGACAAGGGCGGAGATGTGTTTTACGACCAGATCTCTGCACTGCATAAATCCGTTCGCGGTTCCGATCCGGACGGTTCGCTGTACTGGCTGTGCCGGATGCTCGATGGCGGCTGTGATCCGCTCTATGTTGCACGGCGTCTGGTGCGCATTGCCAGCGAAGACATTGGTAACGCTGACCCTCGTGCCCTGCAGCTTAGCATGGACGCGTGGGATGCCCTGGAGCGGCTGGGATCACCGGAAGGGGAACTGGCTCTGGCCCAGGCGGTGACCTATCTGGCTCTGGCTCCCAAAAGTAATGCGGTTTATAACGCCTTTAATCAGTGTATGGCGGATATCCGCAAAGACCCGGACTATGAGGTGCCAGTTCACCTCCGCAATGCCCCGACCAAACTGATGAAAAGCATGGGCCACGGCGATACCTACAGGTACGCCCATGATGAGCCCGAGGCCTTCGCCGCCGGGGAGTCCTACCTGCCCGAGGCCATTCATCAACGCCGCTACTATGAGCCCGTTAATCGAGGGCTTGAGATCAAACTGGCCGAGAAACGCCAGCGTCTGGATACCCGCAACGCCGAAAGCCCCCGAAAACGCTACAACTGAGCCTTTTGCTGCGGTAGCCACGAGCGCCAGTGCAGGTATAATGGCCAGTCATTCAAACCATCGCTAACCGGAAGATTCAGGATAATCATGCTCGATCCCAAACGTGTCCGCACCCAGACAGAAGAGATCGCCCGTCGGCTGGCCATCAAGAATTTCGAATTCGATACCGCCACCTTCGAGCAGCTTGAGGAGCGCCGTCGTGCACTCCAGGTAAGTACGGAAACCCTTCAGAGCGAGCAGAACAAGCGGTCCAAGTCGATCGGGAAGGCCAAAGCGGCCGGCGAGGATATCCAGCCGCTGCTGGACGAGGTGGAAGACCTCAAGAAGCAGAGGTCTGAAGCCGAAGACGAGCTCCGCGCCCTTCAGGAAGAGCTCAACGCGTTTCTGGCCGGTATCCCGAATCTTCCGGATGAAGATGTACCGGTGGGTGACAGTGAAGACGATAACGTAGAGATTCGCACTTGGGGCACCCCAAAGGCCTTCGATTTCGAGCCCAAAGACCACGTTGCCCTTGGCGAGGTGCTGAAAGGCCTGGATTTCGAGACCGCCACCCGGTTGGCCCATTCTCGCTTCGCCGTCATGCGAGGCCCCGTGGCAAGGCTTCATCGGGCGCTGGCCCAGTTCATGTTGGATCTACATACCCGCGAGCATGGCTATCTGGAGACTTACGTACCTTACCTGGTGAACGCAGACAGCCTGTACGGAACCGGCCAGTTGCCCAAGTTTGAGGAAGACCTGTTCAAGACTGAGGGCGAGCATCCGCTGTACCTGATTCCCACCGCAGAAGTGCCTGCCACCAATCTGGTATCGGACTCCATCCTGGATGCCGCTGAGCTCCCGTTGCAGATGGTCTGCCACACTCCGTGCTTCCGAAGTGAAGCAGGCTCTTACGGCCGGGATACCCGGGGCATGATCCGTCAGCATCAGTTTGACAAGGTAGAGCTCGTGCAGGTGGTTCGTCCGGAGGATTCAGATGCCGCGCTGGAAGCCCTGACTGGTCACGCCGAAAAAGTGCTTCAGTTGCTGGAGTTGCCTTACCGTGTGGTTGCGCTCTGCGGTGGCGACATGGGCTTTTCCGCGGCCAAGACCTACGACCTGGAGGTCTGGTTGCCAGGGCAGGACAAATTCCGTGAGATTTCCTCCTGTTCCAATACCCGGGATTTCCAGGCACGCCGCATGCATGCCCGTTGGCGTAACCCGGAAACCGGAAAGCCCGAGCCTGTCCACACCCTGAACGGATCGGGTCTTGCCGTTGGCCGTGCACTGATTGCGGTCATGGAGAACTACCAGCAGGCAGACGGCAGCATTGTGGTTCCGGAGGTTCTCAGGCCGTACATGGGAGGCGTTGAAAAAATCCAATGAGTGATCAGCCAGATAGCGCACCAGGGAAGGGCGTTGGTGCAACCCCTGCACCAGTAAGGTACAGGGTAAACCCGGTGACCTCGAACCCCAACAGCTCAGCGGGTGAGGTGGCTCTTGTCGGGGCCGGCCCCGGGGACCCTGAACTGCTGACACTCAAAGCCTGGCGGCTGATCACCGCCGCGGAAGTAGTACTTTACGATCGTCTCGTGTCGCCGGAAATCCTGGCCATGATCCCGGAAACTGCCGAGATGATTCATGTTGGCAAGCAGCGCGCCAACCACACCTTGCCCCAGGATCAGATCAATCAGCGACTGGTGGATCTGGCCAGGCAGGGACGAAAAGTCGTTCGTCTCAAGGGCGGAGACCCGTTTATTTTTGGTCGGGGTGGTGAAGAGATTGAAACCCTTGCCGACGCCGGTGTCCGGTTCCAGGTAGTGCCGGGTATCACCGCCGCTTCCGGCTGCGCCGCCTACGCTGGCATTCCTCTGACCCACCGGGATTACGCCCAGTCGGTTCGGTTCGTGACCGGCCATCTCAAGAACGATACCTGTGATCTACCCTGGAAGGACTTTGTCCAGAACAACCAGACCCTGGTGTTCTACATGGGGCTGGTGGGCCTGCCCATCATTTGCCGGCAGCTGGTCGCCCATGGTATGTCGCAGGATATGCCCGTGGCGTTGGTCTCGAAGGGCACAACGAGGGATCAGCGCGTGGTGACAGGGAGTCTGTGCAATATCGTTGAACGGGTAGAGGCTGAAGCCGTCCAGCCGCCAACGCTGGTGATTATCGGCCACGTAGTGGCGCTGAGAGAAAGGCTCGACTGGGTAGGTGGGGTTATGAAAACGGGGAGCTGAGCTCCCCGTTTTCTCATCATGCTTTGCTCAGCCAATCTTGCGCTTGGGCAATACATCCTTGAGTTTGTCGCGCATGTCCCGGATCGCCTTCTCCGTGGTTGGCCAGTCGATACAGGCGTCGGTCACCGACACGCCGTATTTCAGATCGGCCAGATTCTCGGGAATGGACTGGTTACCCCAGTTAATGTTGCTCTCTACCATAAGGCTCTGGATGGAGGTATTGCCTTCCAGAATCTGGTGGGTTACGTCCTGCATGACCAGCGGCTGGATAGCCGGATCCTTGCTTGAGTTGGCGTGGCTGCAGTCAATCATCATCGATTTGCGCAAGCCTGCCTTATCCAGCGCCTGCTCGCAGAGGGCGACGCTTACCGAGTCGTAGTTGGGTTTGCCACCGCCGCCCCGAAGAACAACGTGCCCGTAATTGTTGCCCTTGGTGCGGATAATCGTCACCTGGCCCTGCTGATCAATACCCAGGAAACTGTGGGGATGGGAAACCGACTTCATGGCGTTCACGGCAACATCAAGGCTGCCATCAGTGCCATTCTTGAAACCGATTGCCATGGACAGGCCGCTGCTCATTTCCCGGTGGGTCTGTGATTCAGTAGTACGGGCGCCGATGGCCGACCAGGCAATGGTGTCCTGCAGGTATTGCGGGGAAATCGGATCCAGTGCTTCGGTGGCTGCGGGGAGGCCCAACTCGTTGATATCCAGCAGCAGGCGACGACCGATGTGAAGACCCTGCTCAATATCAAAGGTGTCGTTCAGGTGCGGGTCGTTGATCAGACCTTTCCAGCCAACGGTTGTACGAGGCTTCTCAAAATAGACACGCATAACGATCAGCAGCGTATCGCTGACTTCATCGGCAAGTTTCTTCAGGCGGGCAGCGTAATCCCGGGCCGCTTCTACATCGTGAATGGAGCAGGGGCCCACCACCACGAATAGCCGGTGGTCTTTGCCGTCCATGATGTCATAGATAGCCTGGCGGCCCTTTGAGACGGTTTCTGCGGCCTTGTCGGAGAGTGGCATCTCCTTCTTCAGCGCTTCAGGAGTGATCAGTGCTTCCTGGCTCGCCACATTCAGATTCTCTAGTTTGTTGCCCGACATGTTGTTCTGCTTCCCCGATTCTGATCGTTGCAGCCCTGGTGGACCATGGAATATGCCAACAGGGTTGCAGATTAACGCGAATAGCGCCGGTGCACGGTTGCGGTAAACCCCGGCGAGTTGGTTATACTGCGTTATTTACAGGGCCTTTTCAACGCTTCTTAGGTATGGGGAACGGATGTCGCAAAACAGGCAGAGACCGAAGGATGTGCCTTCCGTTGCAACGGTTTCAGGCAAGATAGACGATGTCCTGGCCGGCATACGTGTTCCTGACCTCCCGTATCCGGCGGGCAAGCTCGAACCAGAGTCTGTCAGCGACTGGCGTCCGCTTCTGATTTCATGCTGGTCCGAGCAACGCGACGAGCGCGTTACCCACCTCATCCGGTCCGTCCATCTCGAGTGGTCAGCGCGTCAGGTGAACGCGGCTTATGTTGCGGACCGCATCATGGATGTCTTCCTGAAAACCAGTGGTTTGCACCCAAGTCTCGCGCGACGCGTAGCGAGACTGCGGTTTTATCTTGCCTGGCGCATGGATCTTGAGGGCAAGAAAGCCTTCAGCGGGCCCGTGCTTTCCTGGCTGGACAGTTTGCAGGAGTGGCGGGGCTGGAGCGACTCTGGCGGGCGTTCATCAAGGGTGCTTCTGGACCAGCTTGATTCGCTGGTTATTGCGGTGTCGGCCAGCTTTGAATCCGGCAGCACGGACCCTGTGGAAGCCTTCTGTCACCAATGGCAGGAAGAGTCGGCCCGAAGGGACGCCCAGGCCGGAAAGCTCCGCCAACGCCTGCTGGAGACGGAGCATGGTGCTGCCAAACAGCGCAAGGCCGACCAGACTGCCCGCGCTCTTGTTGGCCGGGCTCTTCAGGGTCGCAGGCTTCCCATGCCGATCGTGCGGTTTATCCTCGATTACTGGCAGGGCCTGCTCAAGCAGTCCGTCTGGGACGCCGGTCTGGAAGGTGAGACTTTTCGGCATGGCAGCAAGCTTCTCGAGTGGCTGGTCTGGATCGGTGATCCTTCGCTTTCTGACAAAGACAGAAATCGCCTCTATCACGTTGGCGAACAGATCGGCGACCGACTTCTTGATGTCTGGAAACGGGTGTATAACCAGGCGCTTCCGGCGGACTCCCTGGCAGGAATCGAAGGCGTGATGGTCTCGCGACTCAGAGGAGAAACGCCAGAGCTGGTCGATGCGTTACCCGCAGCAGGTGGGTTTCAGTGGGATAGCAGTTGGCTGAGCTTTGAGGTACCTACTGAGCAAGCCTTTAAACCGTTCGAGGGGCAGTGGTTTGTCGAAGGCGAAGGGGGAGGGGAGCAGCGCCGGTATTTCTATGCCTTTCTGACCGAATCGGCAGAAATCCTTTGGACTAACGGTGCTGGTGTAAAACTGGGCCTGCAGACCTGGACTGATTTCCAGGCCGCTCTGGAAAAAGAACAGATCCGCCCCCTGCCGAAACTGACGCCATTTGGAACCGTATTGGCGGAGACCGTCGAACTACTCGCGGGTGTTTGCGATAAACAGCGCCGGCAGCGGGAACAGGCTGCAGAGGCCGCAAGGCTCAGGGCCGAGGAGCTGCGTCGGGAGAAAGAAGCCGCAGAAGCTCGCCGCAGGGCGGAGGAAGCGGAGCGCGAAGCAGAGCTGGAGCGCCAGCGTCAGGCGGCCGAAGAGCAGCGCATCGCCGATGAAAAGGCCGAGGAGGCGCGGATCCGGAAGGAGCGCACCCTGTTGGCTGAAAAACAGGTAGACGCCATCAAGCTGGGCGGTTGGATCGTGGTTGAACCGGATGAAACTTCGGATGAGCCGGCCCGCCTGAAGCTGGCCGTACGCATCAATGCGTCCAGAAAGCTGGTGTTTGTCGACCGCCTGGGCCTCAATCGTCGTGAATTTCTTGAGGACGCCCTTGTAGAGGGTATTGTCGAAGGTCGGATCCGGGTTCTGGGAACCTCCGCAGAATTTGATGACACCCTCAGCAGGGTGGTTGGCCGAATCCGTGTGGGCCGAAACTGATATTGCCGAAGCAGGAAAAATAACAATGGCAGACAACGATTACACCTTTGGAACCCGGAATGATCCTCCCTTTGAAAAGGACAACCGTGCCGATTACCGCCTGACCGCGAGAGCCCGTGCAGTTCTCGAACTTGAATCCGGCATACCGGAAGAGGAAACGCCCGAGGCCAGGGAGCTTGTCTGCGGTATTCGGGATATTTCTGCGAGCGGCCTATGTTTGTCTTCCGGGGAGCCCCTGTCCCTGGGCGCCCTGTTACCAGCAAGCGTATCACTCGGTAACCATAACGAGCCTTTCACCTTGATGGTCGAGGTGGTCTGGTGCAGGCCGAATGAGTCGGGGTTTCTGGTGGGCGTGCGGATCATTGAATCCGATGAAACCGCCTACGTTGAATGGGTAGAGGCTGTGGCGTCCGCGATGGACCAGGGTTGACGAAACACCACCCCGTCTAACGAAAAGAGCCGGCATAAAGCCGGCTCTTTCTATTCGGGTACGGAAACTTACTCTTCCAGTTCCGCCATTCCGGTGATGTTGAAGCCAGCGTCCACGTACATGATCTCGCCGGTAATACCGGAGGCCATATCGGAGCCCAGGAACGCGGCGGCGTTGCCCACTTCGTCGATGGTGACGTTGCGGCGCAGCGGTGCGCGTTTGGCGTTTTCAGCCAGCATCTTGCGGAAGCTCTTGATACCTGAGGCAGCCAGGGTCTTGATCGGGCCGGCGGAAATGCCGTTCACGCGAATGCCATCACGGCCCAGGCTGGCAGCCATGTAACGAACGTTGGCTTCCAGGGATGCCTTGGCCAGGCCCATGACGTTGTAATTCTGCAGAACCCGCTCGGCGCCCAGGTAACTCAGGGTAATGAGCGAGCTACCCTCGTGCATCATGCTGCGGGCACCCTTGGCCAGGGCCACGAAGCTGTAGGAGCTGATGTCGTGGGCAATGCGGAAGCCGTCACGGGTGGTCACGTCAACATAGTTGCCGTCCAGCTCGTGACCCGGGGCATAGCCAACGGCATGAACGATAATGTCGATATTGTCCCAGTGCTTGCCCAGTTCCTTGAAGACATTTTCAATCTCTTCATCGCTGGCGACATCGCAGGGGAAGGTCAGCTTGCTGCCCCATTGCTCGGCGAATTTCTCAACACGTGGCTGGAGCTTTTCGTTCTGGTAGGTGAAAGCCAGTTCAGCGCCTTCGCGGGCAAATGCCTCGGCGATGCCGTAAGCAATGGACAGTTTGCTGGCTACGCCAACGATCAGTGCTTTTTTGCCACTGAGGATTCCCATGGGTCGTTCTCCCTGTGTTCCTGATTTGGGTGCATTATCCCTGAGTGCTCTGGCCGGGGTAACGCTCAAATAGTCGTAGTTGTGTTCTGGTAAAAGAACGCGGCACTCAGCAACTCACGGGTATAGTCCGCGCGAGGTGAATGGAAGATCTCATCCGCATTACCGTATTCCACGATCCGGCCGTGTTGTAGAACCAGGAGTTTGTGGCTCAGGGCGCGTACAACGGCCAGGTCATGGCTGATAAAGATATAGCTTAGACCATAACGGGTCTGGATATCCCTCAACAGTTCAATGACCTGCTTCTGCACCGTGCGGTCCAGGGCAGAGGTGGGTTCATCCAGAATGATCAGGTCGGGCTGCAGTACCAGTGCCCGCGCAATGGCAATGCGCTGCCGCTGGCCGCCGGAGAATTCATGTGGGTACCGGTGACGCGCCTCGGGATCCAGGCCGACATCGGTCAGCGCACGTATAACTTTCCTATCGTGTTCGGCGGCGTTTTCCGCATCGTGAATTTCCAGCCCCTCACGGACGATTTCTGCGATGGACATTCTCGGGCTCAGGCTACCGAACGGGTCCTGGAAGACGATCTGGACACGCCGCCGCCAGGGCCGGAATTCCTTCTGGTTGAGAAATGCCAGTTCTTCGCCGGCAAGGCGGATACTTCCAGTGCTTGCGGTAAGCTTCAGCAAGGCATGGCCTATGGTGGTTTTGCCGCTGCCGCTCTCCCCGACAATACCAAGGGTTTCTCCTCGACCGAGCTGGAAATCCGCACCTTGTACGGCGTGAAAGGATTCCTTTACCTTGCCCAGAAGGCTTTTGCGGATCGGGAAGCGCACGTCCAGGTTTTCGACGGCCAGCAACGGCTCTGCGTGGTTTCCAGGGGGCAGGGGCGCTTCCGGAGGTTCGGCATCCAGCAGCTTTCGGGTGTAGGCATGCTGTGGGCTGGCGAAAAGGGTGTTGGTATCAGCTTCTTCCACGAGTTTTCCGCGCTCCATAACCGCCACCCGGTCTGCGTAGCGTCGTACGATGGTCAGATCGTGGGTGATCAGCAGGATGGCCATTCCCAGTTTCTTCTGCAGATCTCGGAGCAGTTCCAGAACCTGCTTCTGGACTGTCACATCCAGCGCGGTGGTGGGCTCATCCGCGATCAGTAGGTCCGGCTCGTTGGCCAGGGCCATGGCGATCATCACACGCTGCTTCTGTCCGCCCGACAACTGATGAGGGTAAGCACACAGCTTGGACTCCGGATTCTGTATCCCCACAAGGTTCAGCAGTTCCAGGCATCGCTGCCTGGCCTGGGGCCCACGCATCCCCTTGTGCAGCTCTAGGGTTTCGCCAATCTGCTTTTCCACGGTGTGCAACGGATTCAGGGATGTCATCGGTTCCTGGAAGATCATGCCGATCTCCCGGCCACGAATCTGGCGCATTCGCTTTTCTGTAGCAGCCAGCAGGTCCTCGCCCCGGTACCGGATTTGCCCGCTGGGGTAGCTGGCGTGGCGTGCATCAAGAAGCCGAAGGATCGAAAGCGCGGAAATGGATTTTCCGGAGCCGCTTTCGCCTACTAGCGCCAGGGTTTCTCCTTCCCGAATAGCCAGCGATAGCGATTCGACCGCTGCGGGCCCCTGATCGAAACAGATGGAGAGATCTGAGATCTGAAGCAGTTGGTTCATATCAGCTCTTCCTGGGATCAAAGGCATCGCGCACGGCTTCGCCAACAAACACCAGCAAGGTGAGCATCAGCGACAACGAGACAAAAGCAGAAATGCCCAGCCAGGGGGCATGCAGATTGGCCTTGCCCTGGGCGATCAGTTCACCCAGCGAGGGCGAACCAGAGGGCAGGCCGAAGCCAAGGAAATCCAGGGAGGTCAGCCCAGTAATCGCGCCGGTGAGAATGAACGGGAGGAAGGTGAGGGTGGCCACCATGGCGTTTGGCAGGATATGCCGGAACATGATTTTGCGGTTGTCCAGCCCAAGCGCTCGGGCGGCTTTGACGTACTCGAAGTTGCGGGCCCGGAGGAATTCCGCCCGGACCACGTCCACCAGCCCCATCCAGCTGAACAGCAGCATGATGCCCAGCAGCCACCAGAAGTTTGGCTGCACAATACTGGACAGAATGATCAGCAGATACAGAACCGGCAACCCAGACCAGATCTCGATAAACCGCTGTCCCAGCAGATCGATCTTTCCGCCGTAAAAGCCCTGGATAGCACCGACAACAACGCCAACAATGCAGCTGGCAATGGTCAGGGTAAGACCAAACAGAACCGAGATGCGGAAACCGTAGATCACCCGGGCGGCAACATCCCGGCCCTGGTCGTCGGTGCCGAGCCAGTTCTCGGCACTGGGTGGCGCCGGTGAGGGCACCTCAAGATCGTAATTGATGGTGTTGTAGCTGAACCGGATGGGTGGCCAGACCATCCAGCCATTGGCACTGATTTCGTCTGAGATAAAGGGGTCTCGATAATCCGCCTCCGTGGGCAGAAAACCGCCAAAGGTCTCTTCTGGTACCGACTGGATAACCGGAAAATACAGGTCACCCTTGTAGGAGACGATCAGCGGAGAATCGTTGGCAATCAGCTCGGCCGCCAGTGACAGGCCGAACAGAGCCAGAAAGATCCACAACGACCAGAAACCCCGCCGGTTTTTCCGGAAGTTACGCAGGCGTCTCTGCTGGATTGGAGTGAGGGAACGGAAACTCACGCGCCCTCCCGGCTTTCAAAATCGATCCGGGGGTCGACCAGGACATAGGTGATGTCGCTGATCAGCTTCAGGATGAGCCCCATCAGGGTAAAGATGTACAGGGTGCCGAAGATCACCGGGTAGTCACGATTCAGGGCGGCCTCAAAACCCAGCAATCCGAGCCCGTCGAGGGAGAAGATGACCTCGATAAGCAGTGAGCCAGTAAAGAAGAGCGCGACCAGAACACCCGGCAAACTGGCAATCACGATCAGCATGGCGTTGCGGAACACATGCCCGTAGAGCACTTCTTTCTGGTCCAGCCCTTTTGCGCGGGCGGTCACCACGTACTGTTTTCCGATTTCATCCAGGAACGAGTTCTTGGTGAGCAGGGTGAGGGTGGCAAAACCGCCAATCACGTTTGCAGTCACTGGCAACGCCAGGTGCCAGAAGTAATCCCCGACTTTCTGGTACCAGGTAAGCTCGTCGAAATTGGACGAAGTAAGGCCGCGAAGCGGGAACCAGTCAAAGTAACTGCCGCCGGCGAACAGCACGATGAGGAGTATGGCAAACAGGAAGCCGGGGATCGCATAGCCCACCACAATGGCCGAACTGGTCCAGACATCGAACCGGGAGCCGTCAGTGACCGCTTTGCGGATGCCCAGGGGAATGGATATGAAATAGATAATCAGCGTCGACCAGAGGCCCAGTGAGATGGATACGGGCATCTTGTCCAGAATCAGCTCAATGACGCTTTTCTCGCGAAAAAAGGAATCGCCGAAGTTGAAGGTGGCGTAATCGCCGAGCATCTTGAAGAAGCGTTCGTGGGCCGGCTTGTCGAAGCCATACATGACTTCGATTTCCTTCAGGAGTTCGTCCGGTATGCCCCGGGAACCACGGGTGTCGCCGGAAGAATCGGCCACCTCGCCACCGGTGCCGCCGCCAGAGGCCCGGGCAAGGGCGCTGCCTCCATGGCCTTCCATTTCCGCAATTAACTGCTCAACCGGTCCGCCCGGAGCGGCCTGCACGATAACAAAGTTGAGCAGCATGATCCCAATCAGCGTGGGAATGATCAGCGCCAGACGCCTGAGTATATAGATGCCCATTTAGCGGCGTTTTCCTCAGGGCTTCGCCCACCAGTTGTCCAGGTCGATGCCGTTCTTGGGCGTCTCGGCCGGACGTTGCAGATGGTCCCAGTAGGCGACGCGATCGCTTCTCAGGTGCCAGTGGGGAATCACGTAGTGGTGGTGCAGCAGAACCCGGTCCAGCGCACGAACCCGGTGCACCAGCTCCTCGCGGTCGGGCGCCTGAATCACCATGCTTACGAGCTCGTCGATCACCGGATCGCTCACGCCCATGTAGTTCCGTGAGCCTTTGGCGTCCACGGTAGAAGAATGCCAGTATTCCCGCTGCTCGTTACCCGGTGAATCCGACTGGCCGAACACCTGGGTGATCATGTCAAAATCGAATTCCCGCAAACGCTGGATATACTGGTTGCTGTCTACCAGGCGGACAGTGATATCAATGCCAAGCCGGCCGAGGTTGTTCTTGAAGGGTAACACCACCCGCTCGAAACTCTTCTGGAACAGCAGTATTTCGAACGCCAGTGGTTCGCCGGACTCTCCGTGTACCATTTTGCCGTCCCGGATCTCATAGCCCGCTGACTTCAGCAGCTCCATGGCTGTCCTGAGATTTTCTCGCAATCCCTGCTGACCCTCTGTTGTGGGCGGCTGATACTCTTCTGTGAAGACCTCTTCGGGGAGCTGATCCCGGTAGGGCTCCAGTATCTCAAGTTCCCGACCTTCTGGCAGCCCAGAGGAAGCCAGGTCGCTATTCTCGAAATAGCTGTCCGTGCGGGTGTACTGGTCAAAGAACAGGTTCTTGTTGGCCCACTGGAAATCAAAGCCATAGGCCAGGGCTTCTCGCACAAGTGGGTCGGAAAACACCTTACGGCGGGTATTGAAGGCGAAACCCTGCATACCCGAGGGGCGGTGGTGTTCAATAGCTTCCTTGATAATGGTGCCATTTTCAAACCGTTCACCAGTGTAGGCCGTTGCCCAGTTCTTGGCGGAAGACTCCAGACGGAAATCGAAACTGCCCGCTTTGAAGGCTTCAAGGGCTACGGTGTCATCGGTGTAGTAATCGTAGGTGATCTGGTCGAAGTTGAACCGGCCCTTCCGGACCCCGATGTCTTTGGCCCAGTAGTCCTTTATCCGCTCATAGGTTATGGACCGGCCTGCCTCGAAGTCGCCAATCCGGTAGGGGCCACTGCCCACCGGCGGATTGAGCCCGTTCTTGCCAAACTCACGATCGGCCCAGTAGTGCGCCGGCAAGATCGGCATCTGGCCCAGAATCAGTGGCAGCTCCCGGTTGCTGGTATCGCTGAAATCAAAACGTACCCGGCGAGGGCCCTCTACCGTCACCGAACTGACGTCGGCGTAGTAGTTTCGGAAGAAGGGGTGCCCCTTGGTTGTCAGGGTTTCGAACGAAAATTTCACATCTTCTGCGGTAATGGCTTCGCCATCCTGGAATTTCGCCTGTTCCCGGATATTGAAAACCACGTAGCTCCGGTCTTCAGGGGTTTCCAGGGATTCGGCAATCAGGCCGTAGGCAGAAAAGGGTTCATCATCCGAGGATTCCAGCAGGGTATCGTAGAGATAGGTGCTGATACCTGCTGCAGCCACGCCCCGGATATCGAACGGATTGAAGGAGTCGAAACCGTTGGCCACCACGGCCATCTTCAGCGTACCGCCTTTGGGGGGCGTCCGGATTCACGTAGTCAAAATGAGTGAAACCGGCGGGGTATTTGGTGTCGCCGTGCATGGCAATGCCATGTGCTGGCATTGCCTCTTGGGCGGCGGAAAATGGAGAAATGAACGGTGTGGCAATCAGAGCCAGGGCTGAAAAAAACGACGTAAGGGATGAGGCTTTCCGTGTTCTTGTCATAAGTCTCGCACGTCAGGGACTGTTTCGGATATCAACGTAGAGTACCAGACTTTGCCCGGGTTGCAGATAACGGGCCGTATTCAGGTCGTTCCAGCTTGCGATGTCCCGCACATTCACGGAAAAACGGCTGGCAATCCGGGCCAGAGAATCGCCTTTGCGTACCCGATAGCCGACTTTACGCACCATGGCTTTGCCGCGAGTACTATTGGTTGCCACCATCGTGGGCTGATTGGTTTTGGACCAGATGACCAGTTCCTTGCCCGGGATCAGCGGGTCACCGGGAGCCATACCATTCCAGGCAGCTACTTCACGCACAGAAACCCGGTGCTCCCGGGCAATGTCCCAGAAGGTATCGCCTTTGCGAACGGTGTAGCGCACCTTATTTCCGTCTCGCTTACGCTCCTGTTTGCGCTCGAGGCGCTGGGAGGCGCTCAGGGCGTAGGCGTCACTACCCTTGGACGCAGATGGGATCATAAGGCGCTGGCCAATGCGGATCAGATCGCCGTCCAGGTTGTTCACCTGCTGCAATACAGACGGCGTCGTCGAGAATTTGCGGGAAATTGAATTCAGGCTGTCGCCGGATTTGACCTTGTAGTTGCGCCAGGAGACCCGTTGATCTGCGGGAATCTGCGCCAATGCCGTGCGGAATTTCTCGGCGTTCTGAACCGGAACAAGCAGCCGGTGAGGGCCGTCCGGGGAGGTTGCCCAACGGTTGTAGGAGGGGTTGAGCAGGTAGATTTCATCCACATCGACACCGGCCAATTCAGCAGCCTGGGCGAGATCCAGCTGGGAGCCCGTTTCAACAATCTCGAAGTAGGGCTCGTCTTTCAGCGATGGCAGCTCTATGCCATAGGCCTCGGGATTGTCGAATATTTTCGCCAGCGCAATCAGCTTGGGAACGTAATGGCGGGTTTCCCGCGGCAGCTGCAATGACCAGAAGTCGGTCGGCTTGTTGCTGTTACGATTCCGGCGCATGGCGCTGGAAACCGTGCCACCGCCGCTGTTGTAGGCGGCCAGGGCCAGGGTATGGTCGCCGTCAAACCGGTTCGCCAGACGGTCAAGGTAGGTCAGGGCGGCGTCGGTGGCGGCAATAACGTCCCGACGCTCATCGTGCCACCAGCTCTGGGTAAGACCGAAGTACTTTCCTGTCGATGGAATAAACTGCCAGAGACCGGCGGCCCGGCCATGGGAATAGGCAAAGGGATCGAACGCGCTCTCAACAATGGGGAGCAGGGCATACTCGGCCGGCAGGCCGCGCTTTTCAGTCTCATTGACAATGTAGTGCAGGTAGCGGCTACCACGCTCCACCACCCGGTCGATGTAACCGGGATGGCGGGCATACCAGTTTAACTGGTCCCGGACGCGCTCATTGTCGATATCATGATCCAGTACGAATCCGGAGCGAAGCCTGGCCCACAGGTCCTGCTCGACCGCTTCTACTTCTATTTCTGTTGTTTTCTGTACCGGATTGTCGAGCTTCTCCCGGGCATCCCTGGCAGCGTCCTTGAGTTCGGGCGCAATGGCTTCGTCAAGGGGCTCGTTGCGAGTGACGTCGCCGTTCTCTCCGGTTTCAACGGCTTTCTTCAGCCCCTCGTCGCCAGCGGCAACGGCAACTTCCTGAGTGTTCAGGGGGCTTTCCTCGCCCTGATTGATCAGGCTACTGCAGCCGCTGGCCAAGGCTCCGGCGAAAAACATCAACGACAATCGACTGACCGACATAAAGACATCCGGTTTCAGGTTGAGGCCGGACTCAGCAACTGAAAACCCGGCGTATTGAATAATTTACGGTAACAAAGTTGAAACGATTCTATGGGACCTCTTTTTAAAGGGTCAAGAAACCTCTCGTTACGGCTCTGAGAGGATTTGTTAAGTGCGTAGCGCAGGCCGTCAGAAGTTATCCTTGCCGTGGCGTATGGCCGCAAAGATGGCGTTTTCGGAATCCGCCGGCAAACCGTGGCTCGCACAATAGGCTCGGGCCGAATCCACGACAGCCGGATCATCCCAGCGGAGAAATGGATTCAGCCGTTTCTCGTCATCCAGTACCGAGGGGACGGTGGGCCTTCCCTCATTACGAGCGGCCTGGCACTGCTGCTCGAAATCCCGAAGTCCCTCGTCTTCAGGGAGCCAGCTTCTGGCGAAACGGAGATTGGCTAGGGTGTATTCGTGGGCGCAATAAACCGCGGTTTTACCCGGCAGGGCTCTCAGGGTCTGGAGCGATTGGCGCATCTGTTCAGGAGAACCCTCGAACAGGCGACCGCAACCACAGACGAACAGGGTATCGCCGCAGAACAGAACCGGCCGGCCCTGAACCTCTACATCCGTGAAATAGGCTATGTGGTCCAGGGTATGACCGGGTACGCCCAGCACCTGGAAAGTGATGTCTCCCCAGATCACCTCGTCGCCCGGGTGAACCAGGTTGGTACTACCCTTATAAGGGGAATCCGCGGGGCCGGTGACACGGCAATCCGGAAAACGGGAAACCAGCTCTTTGACGCCGCCAACGTGGTCCGGGTGGTGATGGGTCACAAGGATGGTGTCCAGTGTCAGGTTGTTCTCGGCCAGGTGGTCCAGAACCGGTTGAGCCTGCCCCGGGTCCACAATCAACGCTTTATCGCTGTTGGTGTCCGAAAGGCACCAGATATAGTTGTCACTGAACGCGGGTATGGCAGAAATGGTCAACATAGGGCCCCACATGTGCTTATCGAATGTGACTGATATGATAGAGCATTAAATACAAGGCCCCAACCACAGGTTCCGGCTTCCGGGAGTGCCGCTTTGGTGAGTGAATCCGACGCAGTTGATTATTCCGCCAGACATGAAAGCTTTGAGCGCTGGTTCCAGACCCCGCTGGGGCGGGCACTTCTGGCAGACCAGAGGCGGTTTGTGGACGCCGAACTCCAGCGCCTCACTGGCGCCAGACAATTGCAGGTAAGCATCAGCCACCGCCTGCCACTGGCTACCGGAACGGATTTCTCCCAGAAGATCATGACAACGCCGCGATGGTATCCCCACATCCCCGAGGGAGTCGCCATTTGCGATGCTGACGAGTTGGCCTTTCCAGGTGACTCCATGGATCTGGTGGTGCTGCACCACGCTGCGGATTTTTCACCCTATCCGCATCAGGTGATTCGGGAGGCAGCGCGTGTGCTTCGCGGAGAAGGGACCATGGCTTTGTTTGGATTCAATCCGCTCAGCCTCTGGGGAGCACGGAAACTGATCACCAGGAGTAGCGAAGGCCCATGGGGCGGTCGTTTCCTGTTTCGCGGTCGGATGGAAGACTGGCTTCACCTGCTGGGCTTCAATGTCGAGGCGTCCGTCACGAGGTTCTTCCGAGCGCCTCTCCAACGCGCCGGACGAAAGCCACGGTCCCGTATCGATGATCGCCTGTCGGGAAATCGACTCCTGCCAGTGGGCGCCTATTACTGTATCCTTGCCAAAAAACGCGTGCATGCACGGCTGCCAAGACGCCCTGTCTGGCGACAAAGCAAGGTCATTGCCTTGCCGGGGACTGGCACCGTTGGCGCCTCCCGGGGCTGCAGCCGGAGCGGTTCGTCCCCAAGCAAGCGTAAGTGATCCATTGATTATCGAACCAGGAGACTGAATGGCCGGCAAGGTAACCCTTTACACTGATGGCGCCTGCAAGGGCAATCCGGGCCCGGGCGGCTGGGGAGTGGTTCTGCGCTATGGCGATAACCGCAAAACCCTGCACGGCGGCGAAGCCAGAACCACCAACAATCGTATGGAGCTCATGGCGGCCATTCGGGGCCTTGAGGCCCTGAAGCGCCCGTGTGAAGTGGAGTTATTCACAGACTCACAATACGTGCGCAAGGGTATTACTGAATGGATGGCGGGCTGGAAACGCAATGGCTGGAAAACCTCTGCGAAAAAACCCGTCAAGAACGAGGATCTCTGGCGGGAGCTGGATTCCGAAGTCGCCCGGCACAAGATTAACTGGCACTGGGTCAAGGGGCATTCCGGCGTGCCCGACAATGAGCTGGCGGATGAACTCGCCAATCGCGGTGTCGAAGAGCTTTCCAACGCATAACTGCAGATAACCAGGTACAGGCAATGAGACAGATCGTACTGGATACAGAGACCACGGGTATTGATCCCGCAGAAGGCCATCGAATCATCGAGATCGGCTGCGTTGAACTTATGGAGCGCCAGCTCACCGGTCGCAACTACCACGTTTATATCAATCCCGACCGAGAGGTTGAGGCCGAGGCCATCACGGTTCACGGCATTACCAATGAGTTCCTGGCCGATAAACCCCGATTTGCCGAGATTGCCGACGAATTCTTCGAGTTCATCAAGGGAGCGGAACTGGTTATCCATAACGCCGCCTTCGACGTTGGCTTCATGGATTCGGAATTCGCCCGGGTGAAACCGGTGCGTAAGACGGCTGATCACTGTTCGATTGTGGATTCTCTCGCTATCGCAAGGGCTCGCCACCCCGGGCAGAAGAACAATCTGGATGCGCTCTGTAAACGCTATGGCGTGGACAACAGTAACCGTGACCTTCACGGCGCTTTGCTGGATGCGGAAATCCTGGCCGACGTTTACCTGCTGCTCACCGGCGGCCAGACCGCGCTGTCACTGGATGCCGGCTCCGAAAGTGGTGGCGGCAACGGCGGAATCAGGCGGCTTCCGGCTGACAGAAAGCCGCTTTCCGTTGTTCGGGCCTCTAGTGCTGAAAATGAAGCCCATGACGAGTTCATGTCGCTGCTCGAGAAACAGGCCGGTGAAACCGTCTGGGGTAAACTCCAGAGCGCAGAATGAGAACTGGGTCGGCCTGTACTAAATGTTACATTCCGCCTTTCTTGAGGTACTTGAGTTTTATGTTATAAGTAATGATAAGTTCGCCAGTTTTTTGCGAACTGTCTTTGGCCGGATAAGGGGTTAACCGGCCCAGAACAAAAAGGCCTGGTCCGCTGCAGCCGGACCAGAGACCACCAAAGAGGATGCGGTAGTCTCCGCAATATTAACGGGAAGCGTTTATGGTTCAGTCGTCTCTCGCGACGAAATCGCAGTCGTTTGATCTGGTCAAAAGCGAAATCGAACAGACCATCAAGCAGGCAGAATCCAGCCTTGAACGCTTTCAGGAAAACCGCGAAAGGGGTGAGGATCTCCAGAACTGTGTTGATTTCATCAATCAGTTGCGGGGCATTTTTATCCTGGTGGAGCTTCGGGGCGGCACTTTGCTGTGCCAGGAAGCGGTCACCATGGCCAACGACGTACCCGTTGGTGCCAACGACGACAAAAACATCCTCCTGACCACACTCAACAGCGCGCTATTTATTCTCCGCCGCTATGTGGAGTATTACCACCAGCAAAGGGAAGATCATCCCGAACTGCTGCTTCCTGTTATCAATGATCTCCGGGAAGCCCGGCGGGAGAAACCCTACCCCGAATCCTGTTTTTTTGATGTCGATGTCAAGGAGCGCCCGGATTTCTGTGCCGGCATGACGCTGCAGGCCTTTGACGGCAATGAGGCCGATTACGAAATTATGGCTCGCCGCATGCGGCTGACTTTCCAGGTTGCACTTCTGGGCATTCTCCGAGATCGAAACGACGTGGTGAATAAAAAGCTGATCGGGCGAGCGTCTCGTGGTCTTGCACGCCTGTGCCAGGGTGCGCCCATGGGGCAGATGTGGTGTCTTGTCGGGATTGTTGCGGACACCATGCTTGATCGGGCGATGGTGTTCACCAAGGCCCGCAAGCGCATGTTCATGCGGATCGAAAAATACGCCCGGGAAGTGGTTTACGTGGGCAAAGTCGCCACCGGCAAAGACGCCCCGGATTCCCTGATCCGCGACCTGGTCTATCTGCTGTATCGCAGTGGCTCTGCCAACCCTGAAGTCACCCAGGTGCTGTCCGCCTATCATCTCGCGCCAGCCGATTTTCCCGACTCCATGCTCGAGGCCCATGCCCGCAGGTTATATGGCCCCGGCAGCGACGTTCTCAAGTCCCTGTCAGAAGCGCTGCAGGATGAATTGAACCAGTTGAAAGACAAGCTGGACATCATCGAGCGTGGCATAGAGCCGGATCTGGCCGAGTTGTCTTCGATTGCTGATGCCCTAGAGCGTCTGGCAAACACCCTGGTTATGCTCGACCTGAACAAGCTGGCCAGCGTTTCACGGGAAGAGGCGGGCAAACTCCGGAGCTGGGAAGAAGAGTCCCGGCTGCCTGGTGATGATGAGCTTTACCGGCTGGCGGATTCCGTTCTGGGCATTGAAGATGCCGTAATGCAGATTGTCACCCGTGGTATCACGTCGGAAACCGATGCCCTGGCCAGTGGCGGGCGCAAGCGTGAGGAGTCTGTCTACCTTCGGGAAGCGTTGTATGTGGTTGCCGATGAAGCCCGTGGTGCGCTGACTCTGGCCAAACGAGCGATTACTGCCTTTATCGAATCCGACTACGACAAACTCCATCTGGCGAATCTGCCGGCAACCCTGCACAGTATCTGGGGCGGCCTGCAGATGGTTAACGACCCCGGGGCGGCAGGCGTTCTTGAGCGTGTGGCAGCCTCTATCCAGGAGCGTTTGCTGGATGCCAAGGAAGCCCCCGCAGCTCAGGTGCTTGAAGCCCTTGCCGACGCGCTGACGTCACTCGAGTACTACATCGAGAACATCGGCAAGAGTGAGGACCGTAATGTTGACCTGTTGAAGTTGGCAGAATCGTCGCTGGACGATGTAGGTTTGTAGTTCCATGTCCCATACGCTCGCGACCATTGTCCTTGCCGCTGCAGGCGCGGTGATGGTTATCGCGGGCCTGCTGTTTTTCAGACACCCCGGATGGCTGTTGACCTGGCTGAAGGGTACGGTGGTATTCGGCGTTATCCTTGCCGGGCTTTACGTCCTTGTTATTGCGGTAAACCTCACCAGCTACCAATCGCTGGTCGGCATGCAGACCGTGGCAACCATTTCTACCCAACGACAGGCCGAGCAAATCTGGGAGGTTTCTCTCCAGGGCCAGAATGACATAGCCGCCATACGGACACTTCAGGGCGACCAGTGGCAGATCGATGCCAGGATTATTCGGTTTACCGGCCCGTTCCGATGGCTGGATATTGCTCCCGGCTATCGGCTGGAACGATTGAGCGGGCGTTACACGTCTCTTGAGCAGGAGCGGTCTGCGCCAAGAACAGCCGTAGGGCTTTCCGAGGACATCTGGCCGGATCTATGGCAGTGGGATCAGCAGTACAACTTGCCGTTTCTGGAGGCGGTGGACGGCAGCATGACTTTCATGCCAATGCGGGATGAGGCTGTTTTCGAGGTTAAACTTTCCGCCTCGGGACTGGTGGCCGTTCCGGTGAACGATCAGGCGAGGGCAGCCGTCCAGTTCTGGAACCAGTAGAATCCCGGGGTACAAAAAAACCTGCGTCGAAACGCAGGTTTTTTTACAACACTTGCCGGGGACAATCAGCCCATCTTGAACAGTTCGCCCAGCTTGGTTGCCAGCATCATGTCGCCTTCGGCGCGCAGCTGGCCTGCCATGAATGCCTGCATGCCGTCGGTCTCGCCGGAAACGATGCCGTGCAGGGTTTCGGAATTCATGATCAGGGTGACGGAAGGGTCGTCATGGGCGCCTTCGTGCATCTTGCAGGTGCCGTCATTGATGACCAGGTGATAGGTTTTGTCGTCTTCGATGTCGAACTGGAATACCAGGTCCAGGCCTTGAGCTGCGTCTGCGTTGAAATTCTGTTCGAGTTGTTCAAATACCTGAGCTACAGACATTGTTTTACCCTTTTGATGGTTGTCTAGTCATGATCACGACGGCTTGATGTCCCTGGCTGCACGAGCCTGATCGGTTGCCCGGGTAGAGCCGACCTCGCAATCCGACTTTATGGTTAGTGGTCCGGTCTGTCAAGATCGATCGAACGCTTGTTTTAATTTTTTTGCTCTCCTTATCACCATAAATTCGGTAAGTTACACTCTTGCCTTTGTACATTCAGTTGGAGAAGCACTTTGGAGTTCCTGACAGAATACGGTTTGTTTTTGGCCAAGATCGTTACCTTCGTGGTGGCGGCTCTGGTGGTGATCTCTGTCGTCATGTCCGCCGCCCAAAAGGATCGGGGTGATCATGAGGGCGAGGGAGAGCTCAAGATCCGGAAGCTCAATGAGAAATACGAGAAACTGCGTGAAACGATTCAATCCCGGCTGATGTCGGATCAACAACGCAAGCTCTTCCAGAAGGCCCGGAAGAAAGAACAGAAGGCCGAAAAAAAGGCGGCCAAGGCCAAGAAAGATAGCGACGAGCATGAGGACAGTCGCGGCCGAGTTTACGTTCTCGATTTCGATGGCGATATCAAGGCAAGCGACACCGATCCGCTTCGCCGCGCCATTACCGCCGTACTGAGCATCGCCGATCCGGAAAAGGACGAAGTTGTTATCCGCCTGGAAAGCGGTGGCGGACTGGTTCATTCGTATGGTCTGGCTGCCGCCCAGCTGGATCGTATTCGAAGCAAGGGTGTACGCCTCACCGCCTGCGTTGACAAGGTCGCGGCCAGCGGTGGCTACATGATGGCCTGTGTGGCCGACCGGATTGTGGCCTCCCCGTTTGCCATACTTGGCTCCATTGGCGTGGTTGCCCAGCTCCCGAACTTTCACCGTTTCCTGAAGAAAAACGATGTCGATTTTGAAGTGCTGACCGCCGGCGAGCACAAGCGCACCATGACGATCTTTGGTGAAAACACCGATAAAGGCCGTCAGAAATTTCTCGAAGACCTTGAAGACACCCACGGACTGTTCAAGGAGTATGTCAGTGAACGACGGCCGGACCTGGATATCGCTGCAGTTGCCAATGGCGATATCTGGTTTGGCAAGCGGGCCCTGGAGGTAAAGCTGATCGATGAGATCAAAACCTCCGACGAATATCTCATTGAAGCCTGCGACCGCGCAGACGTAGTCTCAGTGGCATACCAGCGCAAACGGAGCCTTCCGGAAAAGCTCGGATTGGCAACCAGTGCAGCGCTTGAACACACGGTCTGGAAAGTACTGGGCGCCTTCCGCAACCAGAAGTTCCAGTAGACCACTGAAAACGGGGAACAACGATGACAACCAATACCGAATTCAAAGCCTGGCGTGTCGAAGAGCAGAACGGAGAGTATGTCGGCGCCGAGAAAACCCTGAGCACCGGTGATCTTCCCGATGGCGAGGTCCTGATCCGGGTCAGCCACTCCTCGCTTAACTACAAGGATGCGCTGTCCGCGTCCGGCAACAAGGGGGTTACCCGTTCTTTCCCCCATACCCCGGGTATAGACGCCGCCGGTGAGGTTGTTGAGTCAGCTACGGGAACGCCGTCTACCGGCAGTCCCGTTATCGTAACGGGCTATGACCTGGGCATGAACACCGACGGTGGCTTTGGCGAATTCATCCGCGTTCCTGCCGCCTGGTGCGTCCCCATGCCTGCAGGTTGGAACGCCCGCACCGCTATGATCTATGGCACCGCCGGTCTCACCGCCGGCCTCTGTGTCCAGAAGCTTCTGACTATGGGTGCCAAACCGGAGCAGGGTAAGGTTGCTGTTTCAGGTGCCTCCGGTGCCGTCGGCACCGTTGCCGTTGAGCTGCTTGCCAAACTCGGGTTCGACGTTGTCGCCATCAGTGGTAAGGCCGAGCACGCGGATGATCTCAAGGCCCTGGGTGCCAGCGAAGTGGTGGGTCGTGAGACCCTGGCAGAAGAAAAGAAACCTCTCGTTAAACCCGCGTTTGCCAACGCGGTGGACACGGTGGGTGGCGGCCCGCTGGCCGAACTGCTCAAACAGATCCAGCCTGGCGGCTCCGTTTCCTGCTGTGGCCTGGTTGCTGGCCCGGGCCTTCAGACCACCGTGCTGCCGTTTATCCTGCGTGGCGTGAATCTGCTGGGTGTGGATTCGGTAGAGATTCCGCTGGCGGAGAAAGAAGCCGTTTGGAAGAAATTCGCAGGGGAGTGGGCGTGTCCTAAAACGGAAGCTTCAGCCAGAGATATTGGCCGGAAGGATCTGGATGGCGCATTGAAGGCGTTTCTAAAAGGTGAGTCGTCCGGGAAGATTGTTCTGGATCACGCCAAGTAATTGGGAGTGAAGAGAGGGGCGAACCCCTCTCTTCATTCTTCCGGTCTAAATCAGGAGGCCCGACGGCGGAAGAGAGGCATGTCGGTGTCGGTAGCGGCCTGATAACCCTGGCTGAAGAAGTTCAGGCACCGTGCGGCCTTGGTGATGTCCTTGTCAGCTCGAAGCACATAGGCGTCAAATCCGCAGCGCTTCATGAACTGCAGCTGATCCAGCAGCACGTCGCCAATGGCACGCAGCTCGTTCACGTAACCAAAGCGCTCCCGCAGCAACCGGCCAATGCTGTAACCCCGGCCATCACTGAACTTCGGGAAGTTCACGGCAATTACCGGCAGCTCATTGACGTGGCCATCCAGAATCTCCGGTTCGTCGTGGCTGTCAAACCACACGCCGATATCCTCTCTTCCGGTGAAGTGCTCGTAACCGGCCAGCCACAGATCCGCCGGGATCAATGCCGGCTGGTCAGCCGGAATGTCCAGTGATTCACCCTCAGCCGGGCGGGGGACCACAACCCAGTTGTCCTGACGGATGGTGCCGTCCGGAGAAATAACGTTAGGCATATACCCGCTCCTTGAAAGGATCAATTCCTACACGACGATAAGTATCCAGGAAGGTCTCTTCTTCCGTGCGCTTATCAACGTAGACATCAATGATTTTGGAAATCACCTTGGGCATCTCGTCCCGGGCGAAGGACGGCCCCAGGATCTTGCCAATCGAGGCGTCGTGGTGGGACGAACCGCCAAGGCTGATCTGGTAGAACTCTTCACCCTTCTTGTCGACGCCAAGAACACCGATATTGCCGACATGGTGGTGGCCGCAGGCATTCATGCAGCCGGAGATGTTCAGATCAATGTTGCCCAGGTCGTACAGGTAGTCCAGATCATCGAACTGCCGCTGGATGGCTTCGGCCACAGGGATGGACTTGGCATTAGCCAGCGCGCAGTAGTCGCCGCCGGGGCAGCAGATGACGTCCGTCAGGGTGTTCAGGTTCGCGGTGCCGAAACCCATCGGAGTAATGGCCTGCCACAACTCTAAAAGGCGATCCTGGCGCACATCTGCCAGCACCACATTCTGCTGGTGAGTTACCCGGACTTCGCCAAAACTGAATTCGTCCGCCAGATCGGCAATCTGCTCCAGTTGTTTGTCGCTGACATCTCCCGGAGGTGTACCGGTCTTTTTCATGGTCAGGGTGACAATGGCGTAGCCCGGCTTTTTGTGGGTGTCCACATTGTGGGTCAGCCACTGATCGAAGCCCCGATTCTCAAAGCGCTGGCTGGCCAGCAGGTCTGTGGCATTATCCAGCGCGGCGTAATCCGGCTCGGTAAAGTAAGCCTGAATGCGTTGAATCGCCTCCGGTATCAGCCGGGTAGGGGAATCCTTGATGTGCTGCCACTCGGCTTCCACCTTCTCGGCGAAGCCTTCGGGAGTGAGCGCCTTCACGAGAATCTTGATCCGGGCCTTGAACTTGTTGTCCCGCCGGCCATACCGGTTGTAGACGCGCAGCACGGCTTCCAGGTAGGTCAGCAAGTCCAGTTCCGGAAGGAACTCACGGATAACCGGGCCAACCATGGGTGTCCGACCCAGGCCGCCACCAACATGAACACGGAAGCCGAGTTCGCCAGCCTCATTACGCACCATCTGCAAGCCGATATCGTGCACCTGAATGGCGGCGCGATCGGTATTCTCGGAGGCATTTACGGCAACCTTGAACTTTCGCGGCAGGAAGGCGAATTCCGGGTGAAAAGTGGACCACTGGCGAATGATTTCGCAATAGGGACGCGGATCCGCGATTTCATCGGACTGAACACCGGAGAACTGGTCTGTGGTGGTGTTACGAATGCAGTTGCCGCTGGTCTGGTTGGCATGCATTTCCACCTCGGCGAGTTCCGCAAGAATATCCGGAACGTCTTCCAGCGCCGGCCAGTTAAGCTGAACGTTCTGGCGGGTGGTGAAGTGCGCATAGCCTTTATCGTAGTCCCGGGTAATCCGGGCAAGTCTACGAAGCTGGTCAGAACGCATCATGCCGTAGGGAACACAGATCCTGAGCATGGGGGCAAGACGCTGAACGTACAGGCCGTTCTGCAGGCGAAGGGGAAGAAACTCGTCTTCTGCCAACTCACCGGCCAGAGCCCTTTCGGTCTGGTCACGGAACTGGGCAACCCTCTCGGCAGCCATTTGCCGATCGTGTTCATCGTATACGTACATAGTAGGAAGATCCTGCTTGAAAGCGACATATCGAGGCCGACGGCCTTATATCTGGGGGGAAGGATAACAGCGGGTTTTTATTCTTAAAATGATTATTTCAAAATATGTTTATCGATTCAGGCGATAAGCAAGCGGAACAATGGACTGGACGAATATCAATTAACTGCTTAACTTAATAAAGTCAGCCGGGCCGATGTGCCGGGCTGTGGGAAAACAAGAAAAACACGAGACCCAACTCGGAAAGAGGAACAGACATGAAAAAGACCGTACGCTCAGATAGTCAGGCCGATGCCGTTGCCGCCGTTCTGCTGGTGGTGCTTGCCGTTGCGTTCGCCGTCGTCTGGGTGGCTGGCCAGTAATCTTACTGGCTCGCCAGGACCAGATTCACGATAACGATCAGGCCAACCACAAAGCTGGCTGTGAACAGAATGCCGGCGATGATATAGGGCCAGGGGCTATGGCTTGAGAAGTCCTCTTCCCGGCGCTTGTCGGACTGTACCCCGAAAGCGCCGGCCAGAATGCTTTGCATGACTTTCAAAACGCCGGGCCCGCGCTGCTTCTCTTGATCCTTTCTTTCTGCCTTTGAAGACTCCGTCATACATCCGCCCCTGGTCTGTGCGTTGGCCGAAGTTTATTCTGCCGGATCGTACGCCAGGCTTGGCGCTAGCCAGCGCTCTGCTTCGGCCTTGGAAATGCCTTTGCGTTCAGCATAGTCCTCAACCTGGTCAACGCCAATTTTGCCTACTGCAAAGTACTTGGATTCCGGATGTGCAAAGTACCAGCCGGATACGGCCGCAGTCGGGAACATGGCGAAATGCTCAGTCAGTTCAATACCTGCCGTGTCACTGGCTTCAAGCAGGTTGAACAGGGTTGCCTTTTCGGTGTGGTCCGGGCACGCCGGATAGCCCGGTGCAGGCCGTATCCCGCGGTACCTTTCCTTGATCAGGTCTTCATTGGCCAGCTTTTCATCGGCCGCGTAGCCCCAGAACTCCTGTCGGACCCGTTCGTGCATGCGTTCCGCGAACGCTTCCGCCAGTCGGTCGGCCAACGCCTTCACCATAATGGCGTTGTAATCATCGTTGGCGTCTTTGAATTCCAGTGAGAACTCTTCCGCGCCAATGCCTGTGGTCACCGCGAAACCGCCGACGTAGTCCAAAGTACCGGAGCCCTCAGGCGCTACGAAATCAGACAGTGCCATCATGGGTTTGCCGGGTGCCTTTTCATCCTGCTGACGGAGGTGGTGCAGGGTGGTCAGCTCCTCGCTGCACGACTCGTCTGTGTACAGCACGATATCGTCTCCCCGACGGTTGGCTGGCCAGAAACCAATAACGCCACGGGCCTGGACCCGTTTTTCGTCAATCATCCGGTGAAGAATCTTCTGAGCATCGTCGAACAGATGACGAGCCGCCTCGCCGCGTTTCGGATCATCAAAGATGGCCGGGTACTTGCCGGAAATGTCCCAGGACAGGAAGAACGGTGTCCAGTCGATGTAATCCACCAGCTCAGTGAGGTCATATTCCTCGAATACCCGGATACCGGTGAATGCCGGCTTGGGAGGCTGGTAGCCTTCGAAGGAGATTTCCGGGGCGCGGTCGCGGGCTTCTTTCAAAGACACCAGCTTGGTCCGGTCGCCGCGGTTTTTCCGGCGTTCACGAATCTCGTCGTATTCGGTGCGGGCCGCTTCGACAAATTCCGGCTTCGCAGTCTTGCTGAGAAGCTGGGATGCCACGTTCACGCAGCGGGATGCATCCGACACGTACAGGGCAATGTCATTTTTGTACTGGGGCTCGATTTTCACCGCTGTGTGAGCCTTCGATGTTGTCGCACCGCCGATCATCAATGGGATATTGAAATCCAGCCGTTGCAACTCACGGGCCACGTGGACCATCTCGTCCAGGGATGGCGTGATCAGGCCGCTCAGGCCAATAAGGTCGACATCATGCTCTTTGGCGGCGGCAAGGATTTTGTCGCAGGGCACCATCACGCCAAGGTCAATCACCTCGTAGTTGTTGCACTGGAGCACAACGCCCACGATGTTCTTGCCAATGTCATGGACATCGCCTTTGACCGTGGCCATGAGGATCTTGCCCTTGGCTTTCTGGTCTTCGGTTTTTTCTGCCTCAATGTAGGGAATCAGGTGCGCGACGGCCTGCTTCATCACCCGGGCGCTCTTGACCACCTGGGGCAGGAACATCTTGCCGTCGCCGAAGAGATCACCGACCACGTTCATGCCGTCCATCAGCGGCCCTTCGATTACCTCGATGGGGTGGCTGGCGTTTAAGCGACAGGCTTCGGTGTCTTCAACGATATAGGTTGTGATTCCTTTCACCAGGGCGTGTTCGAGGCGCTTTTCGACAGGCCATTCACGCCAGGCGAGGTCTTCTTCCTGGGTTTTGCCGCCTTTACCTTTGAAGCGTTCGGCAATCTCGAGCAGGCGGTCGGTGGCATCATCGCGCCGGTTCAGGACAACGTCTTCCACCAGCTCCTTGAGCTCCGGATCAATTTCATCGTAGATCACCAGCTGGCCGGGGTTCACGATACCCATGTTCATGCCGGCCTTGATGGCGTGATACAGGAACACCGAGTGGATGGCTTCCCGGACCACGTCATTGCCCCGGAACGAGAAAGAAACGTTGCTCACGCCGCCGGAAATCGAAGCGTGGGGCAGGTTTTCCCGGATCCAGCGGGTGGCGTTGATGAAGTCCACCGCGTAGTTGTTGTGCTCTTCGATGCCGGTGGCAATGGCGAAGATGTTGGGGTCGAAGATGATATCCGCCGGGTTGAAGCCAATACCGGTCAGTACATCATAAGAGCGTTTGCAGATTTCTGTCTTGCGCTCGTAGGTGTCGGCCTGGCCCTGTTCGTCAAAGGCCATCACCACCACAGCGGCTCCATAGCGCATGCAGTCCCTGGCCCGTTTTACGAACTCCTCTTCGCCTTCCTTGAGACTGATGGAATTCACTACGGCTTTGCCCTGGATGCAGCGCAGGCCTGCTTCGATCACATCCCACTTCGAGGAGTCGATCATGATCGGTACCCGCGAGATATCGGGCTCGGAGGCAACCAGGTTCAGGAAGGTAACCATCACCTCCTTGGACTCCAGCATGCCCTCATCCATATTGATATCGATGATCTGTGCACCGTTCTCAACCTGGTCCCGGGCAACGCTGAGAGCTTCTTCGTACTGTTCTTCCTTGATCAGACGCAGGAAACGCTTGGACCCGGTGACGTTGGTTCGCTCCCCCACGTTAATGAACAGAACATTGTCGTCCCCGGTAAACGGCTCGAGGCCAGACAGGCGTAACGCCTTCGGGCGTTCGGGAATCTTCCGGGGTGGGTATTTGGCCACCGCCTGGGCAATCGCTTCAATGTGGTCCGGTCGCGAACCGCAGCAGCCGCCGATGATGTTCAGGAAGCCATCACGGGCAAAGCCTTCGATAATCTCGGCCATTTCCTCGGGGGTCTGGTCGTATTTGCCAAACTCGTTGGGAAGACCGGCGTTCGGGTGCGCGCTGACGTAGGTTTCAGCCTTGTCAGATAGCTCCTCCACGTACGGACGTAAAGCGTCTGCACCCAGCGCACAGTTAAGGCCTACTGAAATAGGTTTGGCGTGTGCTACCGAGTTCCAGAAGGCTTCGGTGGTCTGGCCGGAAAGGGTCCGACCGGAGGCATCGGTGATGGTGCCGGAAATCATGATCGGCAGGGTGATGCCACTGTCCTCAAAGTATTGCTGCGTGGCGTAGATCGCCGCCTTGGCGTTCAGGGTGTCGAATATGGTTTCGATCAGGATGAGGTCGCAACCACCCTCGGCCAGTCCTTCGACAGCTTCATAATAGTTGTCGACCAGGGTCTGAAAATCGACGTTCCGGTAGCCCGGGTTGTTCACGTCCGGTGAAATGGACGCGGTGCGCGATGTGGGCCCGACGGCGCCAGCCACAAAACGGGGCTTGTCCGGATTTTTGGCGGTGTATTCGTCTGCAATCTCACGGGCCAGCCTGGCAGCGGCCACGTTCAGTTCCTTGGCAATTGCCTCCAGTCCGTAATCTGCCTGGGACAGTTGGGTGGAGTTAAAGGTGTTGGTTTCGATAATATCTGCGCCGGCATCCAGGTAATCCGCATGAATATTGCGGAGCAGGGCAGGCTGGGTCAGGTTCAGAAGATCATTGTTACCCTGGACTTCCCGATCATAGTCGGCAAACCGATCACCACGGAACGCCTTCTCGTCCAGCTTGAGATTCTGGATCATGGTGCCCATGCCGCCATCAAGGATCACAATGCGTTCCTGCAGGGCCTTATGGAGCTGGTCGAGACGGGTGGTGCGATCGGTCATAGAAGTACTTCCGGATGTCGTTAATAACGCAGTATTAATGTCAATGGCGCGGGATCATAGCAAAAATGCCTGAGCCCGTCTTAGTACGAATGACGATTATCAACTGCCTTCTGCAAATACCTGCCAATACGGGAAATTGATTACCTTCGTAAAGCCCGACTATTTTACTTGGTCTTTCATGTTCCCGCGAACTCCCTTAAAATGAACTCAAACTTTCAAACGGGTTGAAAACATGGCTCAGGTTACTGTGACAGATCCCGCACGGGACTATCTTGCACAACTTATCGAAAAACAGGATGTGGAAGGCATGGGTGTGCGTATATTCGTTACCCAGCCCGGCACCAAGAACGCCGAGACCTGTCTGGCCTACTGCCCACCCAACGAAGTTGTACCGACGGACGAGCAGGTGGATCTGGACAAGTTCATCCTTTATCTGGACCACAATTCCGTTCCGTTCCTTGAAGAAGCGTACGTGGATTACTCCAAAGACCAGATGGGTGGCCAGCTCACCATCAAGGCACCGAACGCAAAGGTGCCGAAGATTGATGACGATGCGCCGCTTCCGGACCGGGTGAATTACATTCTGGCTTCCGAAATCAATCCCAACCTGGCAGCCCATGGCGGCGAGGTGTCTCTGGTAGAGATCGTTGACGAATCAGTGGCGGTGTTGCGTTTTGGTGGCGGCTGCCAGGGTTGCTCTGCAGTTAGTCTGACCCTTAAACAGGGCGTAGAGACCACTCTTCGGGAGCGTGTTCCGGAAATCACTGCCGTAAGGGATGTGACCGACCACTCTTACACTGAAAACGCCTACTACCAGTAAGCGCCAAGGTCTTTTCTTTCCTGTGGACCGCGCCCTCCGGGCGCGGCGCCCACTCAAGACTGCCGCAGTACCCTCATCCCCCTGGCTACACGGCCAATGTTGTGACATTTCAATTACTTCATCATTCGTCACATACACGGAAACATCAGGCATGTACCATCCTGGCTGCCTGTTAACAGCATTATCACCGGCTTGAACGGATTACACTCTTACACCGGGGTCAAACTTGTACGACGTTGCGCTTCTGTCTGTGCCACTCATGGCGGCCGTTGTTGGTTGGCTGACCAACTGGCTTGCCATCCAGATGTCCTTTTACCCGGTTCAATTCATCGGCGTGGGCCTGGTGGGCTGGCAGGGGGTTATTCCCCGCAAGGCGGAAAAGATGGCGCACATCTGCATCGACAGGACCCTCCAGCAGTTCGGCGACCTCAACGCCGTCTATCAGAAGCTCGAACCCCAGCGCATCGTTGAGCAGGTAATTTCGCAAGTCACCCCGCGAATGGACGAGTACATCGATGAGGTCATGTACGAAATCCAACCTGTTCTCTGGGACAATCTGCCTTTGTTTGTCAGAAACCGGATTTACCAGTGGGCGCGGGAGCAGTTGCCGTCCCGGGTAAAGGATCTGGTTGAGGACTTCGGCGACGATCTGGATGAGTTGGTGGACTTAAAGGCTCTCCTCAGCCGAGAGTTGGAAAAGCATCCGGATATGATGAACCGGATCTTCCAGCAAGCCGGGGCGGTGGAGCTCCAGTCCGTGATCAACCGTGGAGCGATTATCGGCGGCGTCCTTGGGGCAGTCCTGGTGCCTTTGTGGACCCGTTATCCAGAGCCCTGGCTGTTGCCCCTCGGGGGCTTTGTGATCGGATTCGTAACCAACTGGATTGCGATCAACCTGATCTTCTCCCCGCTCAGGCCGCGCCGGTTTCTGTTCTGGAAAATCCAGGGACTGTTTCTGCGCAGGCAACCAGAGATCAGCGATGTCTGGGCAAAGTTGGTGGCCGAAGAACTGATCACGGTTGAGAAAGTTGCCGATGCCATGATCAATGGCAGTCAGGGCGACAGGACCCGGGCGATTATCCAGAAACATCTTCGCCCCCTGCTGGACAATTCCGTCATCATGAAACTGACAGCGCAGGTGACCATGGGCATGACGGGTTACACCGAACTGCAACGGGTGATGAACCAGAAGGCGGTTCTGGCCACCGGAGATGTCTTTAGCGACCCCGCGTTTAACCGGGAGAGGGCGCCGGTGGTGGCGGAAGTGTTGTCGGGGCAGATGAAGGCACTGAAACCGGATGAATTCCAGGACATTCTTCGCCCGGCGTTCAGGGAAGAGGAACTCCAACTGATGCTCGTGGGCGGTATTTTCGGTGCCCTGGCAGGGCTGCTTCAGTTCCTATCCTTTGTCGGTATGTGAGCTGCTGCGCGGCGCTACAGGCAATTGGTGGGGCGGGGAAGCCCGGCTATCCGGCAGGCGGTCTTGGCTGGGGTTCCGGGAAACAGTTGCATCAGATAAATGCTGTTGCCCCTGTCCTCGCCCAAGGCCTCTTTGACCGCTTTCACGAACAGGCGGTTCGAGGGTGGCGATATTTCATGTTCCTTATAAAAAGACCGCAAAAACTCTATGATTTCCCAATGTTTTTCGGTCAACTCCATTCCGTCCTCAGCGGCTATGGTAGCCGCGACATCTTCCGTCCAGTCTCGGGCGTCTTCAAGAAAACCTTCGTTATTTCGTTCCGGCATTGTGGTATTGGTCATGGCTTACCAACTGATTACCCGTTGTGCTTGAACTGACAGCGAAACCATCTTCGCGTAATCCACAGCGCTGACGTTACCTGCCAGATTGGCCAGTCCCCGGGCATCGAGGTCCTGCGTGAGTGCACATACCCTGCTGATCCCAGGCAGATTATCCGTTGCAAGAAGTAGAACGCCCCCGCCGATCAGCAAGAGGCAATCCTCCTCAGCGACCATCTCAAGGCAGCGGGTTGCACGCGGGTGGTCCGGAGACTTGTTCAGAATGTGCAATGTCTGGATGGCAGTCATGGATCAACCTGCGAAAGCGGTGTGGTCATAGGCGGCAAGTAGGGCGGCGTCTGCATCTACCAGAGTTACGCCCTCAATGAGCGAGTTCTCATCCAGTCCGTAGGTGCGGCATGCGGCGCGATCCGCCAGGATGGCTTCTATACCGAAAATAGGCGCAGCCGCGAGATTCTTGTCCACTGACTTCTGGCCAATGCCTTCGGCTTCCTGGCCCTTTTTTAACCAGTTGACGCCAGCTCCGGTGAATAGGAGTGACGCCGCTTGGTCAAAAGCTGCCAGCGAAAACGCCAAATCCAGTGCTTCCCGCCCGCTCCAGGTGCCGTAAGGAGCCTGGTCAATCATGATCAGAGTGCTCACGGTCAGTCTCCAGCGTGAAAGTAGAGAGTTCGGGTGGACTTTATCCGTCCTTCGACCCATTCGCCGAGCCCTGCAATTTCAAACGGGGCGCGCAGATTGGATGCGGGCAACTCGTAGCGTTTCTGCTCGGTTTCGTTTACCAGCCCACGACGCAGCGCAGAGGCAATGCAGGCAACACCGGGAATGCTGTGCTCGGTGAGAAACTGCGACCACGCCTCGGGCCAGTGGGTTTCGTCCGATGGCGGTGCGCACAGTGCTGACGCAAGATGCACGCCATCCCCGTAGAGAAAAACCCGGTCGATGCGATGCCCGGCGTTAACGGCAGCCTGAGCAAACCCAAGGGCGGTCTGGGGAGCCTGGGAAGAGTAGGGCGCGCCGGTAATTACCAGGGTGAAGCTTTCAGAAGCAGTTTCGGCCATATTTCCTGTGTGTTCCTGATCTGTCGTTCAGGGCTTTCAGTTTACCGAAAGCAAAAACCCCGGCAACTGCCGGGGTTTCGAGCCAGCTTAATCAGTCTGGCATCAATCTTCGCCGCTGAACGCAGACAGCAAGTGCAGCAGGCTGACGAACAGGTTGTAGATGGATACATACAGTCCAACGGTGGCAATCACGTAGTTGCGCTCTCCACCTTTAATGATCTGGCTGGTTTCAAACAGGATCATGATGGAGGCGAAAATAGTGAAGCCAGCAGACACTGCCAGATGCAGAGCAGAGCTCTCCATCAGGAAGGCCAGCAGCATGGCGCCGATCAATACGAAGGCACCAGCGGTCAGGAAGCTCGACATGAAGCTGAAGTCTTTTTTGGTAATGATTGCCGTGGCAGACAGGCCAACAAAGGCGACAGCCGTCAGTGTCAGAGCCTGGGCAACAATCTGGGAAGCGCCGGCGGCTACGAATGCGCCGATGATCGGGCCCAGGGTGTAACCCATGAAGCCGGTCAGCGCGAACGTGGTCACGATGCCCCACGGGCTGTTCTTCAACTTATAGGTTGCGAACAGCAGGCCAATGTATCCCACAATGGTGATCAGGAAGCCCGGATGGGTTCCGTTCATGTTCAGGAATGCGGTGAGCGCCGAGAAGGCGAGGGTCATGCCCAGGAGCATGTAGGTGTTGCGCAACACCTTCATCGCGTCATCGCTGATACCAGTGGTCGCGCGCTCGGTCTGGGGAGTCGAATAGGCTCCCTGAGAGTTCTGAACGCCGAATCGTCTGTCTTCCATTGTCATCTCCGTTTATAACGACTGGATACTGTGTCCCATAATAGTGTCAGATACGCAACTTTCAATCATTTACGACAGGAAACCGGCCCCCGGATTCCATTAAAAACCGTTAATGTTGAAAAATACGGCGGGTTTTATGCAGAGCGTTGACAGCACAGGCAATTCCGGTATCATGCACACCGCTGTCGCAATGGCGGCGAATGGAAAAACCGGTGGGCTGGCAGAGTGGCTGAATGCAGCGGTCTTGAAAACCGCCGAAGGTTAGTAGCCTTCCCGGGGTTCGAATCCCTGGCCCACCGCCATTTTTCCTTCTATCCCTTGTCTCCCCGAAGAACTCTTTAGCACCAATTCCCCACGGATCGTCGTGTTTATCCCTACTTGGTTTGGCGCCAGGTCACCCTCACTATCCAGTTATCGAACGTATGAGGGCGAAACATGACTAACTTCCAGAAGAATCACCCATCACGCGACCGCTCAATGGAACGCCGCGATCGGAAGTTCTCTGTCTCCGCAAATCGGGGTAAGGCCAGTCACAGGGTGCGTTACGTGGAGGCAGGCGGTGCTGCGGTTGATACTGAGGAATGCACGTTCTGCCAGTCTGTACCGGATCTTTCAGCGAATGAGCGGGAGACGGGGGAGGAACGGAGCAGCTGATACTGCCCCGGTTGTAAGCCTGGGCCGGCTCAAAGATCCCGGCCCGGATAGGTCATTTCTTTTTGCTCATCGGCTCTTTGTTGCCGTGCAGCCAGTGCATCAGGTTCGTTCTTCGGCACCTGCCAGCCTTCCAGATTATCCTCGATCAGTTTCACCAGAGCTTCGATGTGGCCGGGCGTGGCGTTCAGTGCCGTGATATAGCTGAAGCCTTCACCGCCGGCTTCCATGAAGTACTCGCGGTTTTCCTCGTCGATTTCCTCAATGGTCTCCAGGCAGTCCGATGAGAAGCCGGGGCAGAACACGTCGATGGATTTCACGCCCTTGCCCGGCAGAGATTTCAGGGTTTCATCCGTGTAGGGCTTGAGCCACTCTTCCTTGCCAAATCTGGACTGGAAGGTGGTCATGTAGTCTTCCTTGCTCAGGCCAAGGCGTTCCGCCAGCAACCGTGAGGTTTTGTGGCATTCGCAGTGGTAGGGGTCGCCTTTGGTCAGGTATTTCAGTGGCACCCCGTGATAGGAGAACACCAGCTTCTGGTTCCGCCCGTGGTTCGACCAGTGTGCCTCGATGTGGCGGGCCATGGCTTCAATGTACGGCGGGTAATCCGGGTAGTGAGAAATAAACCGGAAATCCGGCAGCCAGCGCCTCTTGGTGAAATCCCTGGCGATGGCGTCGAAAGTGGATGCAGAGGTCGAGGCCGAGTACTGGGGGTACAGCGGCAGAACCAGCAGCTTCCGCACTCCCTGTTCCTGCATCTCATCCAGAACCCGTGCAATCGACGGATTGCCGTACCGCATGGCAAACCCGACGACCACGTTGGGCCCATACTTGCGTTTCAGGGCCTCCCGGATGCCCTCAGCCTGCTTTGCGGTGTGCAACAGCAGTGGAGAGCCTTCTGGTTGCCACACACTGGAATAGGCCTCCGCACTGCGCTTGGGCCGAATGCGGAGGATAACCCCGTGCAGGATCAGCCACCACAGTGGCCTGGGCAGTTCCACCACTCGCGGGTCCGAGAGAAATTCAGCCAGGTAACGCCGGAGTGCCGAGGTGGTCGGGGCGTCCGGGGTGCCCAGGTTGGTGACCAGCACGCCCAATCGGTCGGGCTGGTTGTGGCTGAAATTCTCTGAACCTTTGTATTGCATGCGGTGGATCCTGAACGTAGATGAAACGGTTGGATTATCAGCTGTTATCGGCGGCCTGCTGTGCCATCCTCGGCGCAAGGCCTGAGATGTCGTAGCCCGCGTTGCGTGCCTTGGTAAAGATTTCATTGGCTGATGTATTTCTGGCCGAGCTCAGTGCCCACAACACGGTGCAGCGGGTTCCGGAGCGGCAAAAGGCCAGTACGGGCTTTTCCGCGTCCCGGATCATTGGCGCAAATCGGTTTACATCGTCATCGGTGATGTTGCCTGACTCCACCGGCATATAGACCCACTCAAGGCCCTGTTCCCGCGCGGCCGCTTCAATGTCTGCCATTGCGGGTTGGCCGGGTTCCTCGTGATCAGGGCGGTTTGCTACCAGGGTCTTGAAACCCAGCCTGGCGGCCTCTGCCACATCTTCGACGGAAATCTGGGGTGCAACTGAAATGTTGTCATCAATCTTTCTGATATCCATGGATGTCCTCTCCGGATCGAGTAATGGGGCTGCCGCCATGATCGCATAGCCTCCGGGCTGTGTCAGAATGGCGGCAGGAAAATTAACAGAAACTACTTATGCTTTCGCGCGGCTGCGCTCAATCACCTCGAAGATGCCCATACCCGCGACCATGGCGGCCACAAACACCGCCGCCTTGATTTCGCCGGCACCGAGCGCGACCAGCCCGGGGCCGGGACAAAAACCGGCTATGCCCCAGCCGATGCCGAACATCAGACCGCCCAGGATCAGCCGTTTGTCGATATGGTTGCTGGTGGGCATCTTCATGTGGAAGCCGAGAAAGGAGAGGGTGCGTTTACGGGCAACGGCAAACGCGACCACGCCCACCATGATGGCTCCGCCCATCACAAAGGCGAGTGAAGGATCCCAGGCGCCGGCAATATCCAGGAAGCCGAGCACCTTCTCGGGATTTGCCATACCGGACACGATAAGGCCCAGACCAAAAACCAGGCCGGCAAACAGGGAGGCAAGTGAAAATTTCATGGCGTCAGACTCCCAGAAGATGACGAATGACATAAACAGTGACAAATCCGGCTGCCATGAAGCTGAGGGTGGCGGCCAACGAGCGAAGTGAAAGCCGCGACAGCCCGCAAACTCCGTGACCACTGGTGCAGCCGGAACCGTATCGCGTGCCGATACCGACAAGCAGTCCGGCAATAATCAGAGCCGGATAGCCGGCTTCGATTTCAATGGGGGGAAGTTCAGTAGCCAGTACCCAGACAGCCGGAGCACCGATCAGCCCCAACAGAAACGCGAGGCGCCAGGCGATATCGCCCTTTGCCGGCGCAAGAAGCCCACCGAGAATTCCGCTGATGCCGGCAATACGACCGTTCAGAAGCAGAAAGCTGGCAGCGGCGATGCCCACCAGAATGCCCCCCAGAAGCGCGGACCAGGGGGTGAAGTTACTCCAGGCGATTTCAATCATCTGTTACTCCGAGTGTGAGAAGTGGCTGTTTTGGAATAAGCATATATCTTGGGGCAATAATACCAAAAAAAAGCCCGGCAAAGGATGCCGGGCAGAGGCGTGCGAGTAGTATCCATGAAAGACTTCCAGACAAACCGGCATCAGCAGGGACGCCGGTATTGGGAAGTATTGACTATATTTTGAACACTTCAAGCGAGAGTGACTTTCGTTTGAAAACATTTTTTCATATCGAATACGTCTTTATACTGCGGCCTTTCACTGTGCGGCTCTCAGGCCGACTGAAATCCGGCCAAACCTGTAATACAATAGGCCATCGAAAGAAATATCCGTACCCCCGAGGTTGTTACATGTCTGACGAGAACGACAATAAGCCGGAGAATGATCCGCAACTGGCGGCAAAAATCAAGGATTCCGCCCGCCAGATCTGGTTGGCGGGGCTGGGTGCTTATACCAAAGCCGAAGAGGACACCGGCCGATTCTTCGATCGTCTTGTTCAGGAAGGTGAGCAACTGGAGAACAAAACCCGGGGCGTGGTCGAGAAACAGATCAAGTCCGTGGAAGACCGGGTCGAAGGGGTTCGTGAACGTGCCACCGGTACCTGGGACCGGCTTGAGCACATGTTTGATGAACGGGTTTCCGGGGCACTGAGGCGCCTGGGGATCCACCGCAGGGAAGAGATCGAATCCCTGGAACGGAGGATTGAAGCCCTTGAATCAGAGCTTGCCCGCCTGCGCAATCGTGCCGGTGACGATGAAGAGGAATAATCGCGCCCCTCAGAGATAGTCCCGGCTCATCAGTCGGGCTTCTTCGCGGTGGCCGGGTTCGAGGTAGGGAAGGATCAGGTGCATCATCTGGTAGACCCCACGCCCCGGATCGACTGATTCCCTGTCATCCAAGTGGGATAGGGTGTCAAAAGCACTCCAGTAACAGGCAGTTAGCGTTAACTGCTCACACAAAGACTCAAGTTCTTCAGCGTCTATTGCCATGATTTCCTGGCGCCGGAAGCTGTCGCAAATGGTTCTGAACGCGACGATTTTCTTCTTCTGGATGCGCTTGAAACGAACCTGCAGTTGATCGTAGCGGGACAGAACGTTCACCAGATCCTGGTAGAGAAACCGGTAGCGGGCGACGGTCTCAAACAGTAGGTGCAGGAAAAACCCCTGTTGATCGAGGCTGATGTCGGCGTCTTCCGGAACCGCCAGAAGATCCACCATGTCGTGCTCGAACTGGTCGAACAGCTCCTCGACAATGTCGCCCTTGCTTTTGAAGTGGTAGTAAAGGTTGCCCGGGCTGATATCCAGCTCATCTGAGATCAGCAGTGTTGTGACATTGGGCTCGCCAATACTGTTAAACAGCGCCAGGCTGGTCTGAAGAATACGGTCGCGGGTTTTGATTTTTTTCATGTCGCGCCCGGCCAGCCCCTAGAGTTCGAAGCTCGCCCAGACCGGACAATGGTCGGACGGCCGTTCCATGGCTCGAATGTCGTAGGAAACGCCTGCCTGGCGGGCTTTGGGCAGCAGACTGTCGCTGGCCATGATCAGATCAATCCTGAGACCGCGCTTGGGATCCCGTTCAAATCCCTTGCTGCGGTAATCGAACCAGCTGAATGTGTCCTCCTCGTCCGGATGCAGGTGGCGGAATACATCGGTGTAGCCGCGCGACTCAACCTGGCCCAGCCATTCCCGCTCCTCGGGCAGAAAGGAACATTTGCCGGTGCGCAGCCAGCGCTTGGCGTTGTCTGCGCCAATGCCAATGTCCTTGTCGGTTGGAGAGATGTTCATATCGCCCATGACCACGACATGCCCTCCGGCTTGCTTGAGCTCGTCCAGGTAGCGCATCAGATCGGCGTAGAATTTTTCCTTGGCAGGGAACTTCACCGGGTGGTCGCGGCTCTCGCCCTGGGGAAAGTAGCCGTTAATTACTGTCAGTTTTTCACCATTTACGGTGAACTGGCCGGTGATCAATCTGCGCTGGGAGTCCTCGCCGTCCCAGGGGTAGCCTTTGAAAATCTCGTCCGGCTCAGCCTTTGAGAGCAGCGCAACGCCGTAGTGGGTCTTCTGGCCATGAAAGTGGACGTGGTAGCCGAGTTCGCGGATTGCTTCGACGGGAAAGTCGTCGTCCTGGACCTTGGTTTCCTGAAGACCGATAAAATCCGGAGCCAGGGCGTCGATGACGGCCTCAAGCTGATGCAGGCGGGTACGGATACTGTTGACGTTGAAAGAGACGAACATCATTACGAAAAACTCTCCGGCGTTGGTTCCCGGCGGAGTTTAACACACTGACCCCCTGGGTCTGCCTTGGCAGGGGCGACAGTTTCAGGGGGTCAGTTCACAATCCGGGCTGGTTTGCACGGAATAGCGAATATGTGCGGTGTAGTTCTCGTCCTGGTTTTTCCGGATATTGGTCAGGCCAAGATAATCGGAAAGGGCACCGGCGTTGTTGTAACCCAGCACGATAGGATCCACCAGGAACCTCAGCACCATGCCTGTCGGACGTATCTGGACTACATGGTCGGCGTCTATTTGTTCGTTCTCGACACGTTCCAGCACAAAGCCATAGTGCTCGCCCCGGGTAGGCCCGAGGAAACGGAATTCTACCGGATCACCGGCCAGTACGCTTTGCCAGTTCTGGCGGACAAAGTTGTCGAACCCCGCATCGACAACGGTATTGGACGAGTACCCCACCTGGAATTGCTCCGAATCGCCCCCAGGCGTCTGCCAGTTGATCATCAGAGTATCGGGTTCGGGATAGGTGATCTCCATCTTTTCGTCGAACGTGGGCTGCAAGAAATCCACGGTCGGTCGCAGAACTGACGCCCCATATTCCAGGGACTTACGCGCGAACGACGCTTCCGAGCCAGGCTTGTGATAGGCCACTTCATGCTGTCGGGGCCGGAAGATTCCTTCCTCACAGGTTCCATCAACGGCATGCCTTTCCTCGTAGATGACGTTACCGCCGTCGGTGGTCGCGGTACCGGTGAAGCGAAAATCCTGTGCCACCGCCGGCAACGCTGCAGTCATCAAGGCAAAGGGAACGACCAAAGGCCTGGTTCTCATTGCACCAGCTCCGGATAAAGCGTTTTGCGGGCGTACAAAAGCAATGGAAAAACCACTAGCCAGCCAAATGCGAGTGCGATCAGTGAGGGCATCAACTCCGGCAGCTGCACGGCGCCGAGCTGGCTGGCGGACCAGTAGGCGAACGGGCCAGCGAAGGGTGCAAGAACGAACGGCAACCACGCCTTCTTGCTGATCCAGTCCAGAGAATGGCTCAGAGTGGTCATGAAAATGGCCCAGATGGCCACCAACCACGGTGGCGTCAGCATCACCTGTCCGGTTCCGTCGTCCAGAATTCCGGTCCGGAACCAGATGCCGTCCAGAACGGAGCCAACCACGGTTCCCAGGCCGATGAACTGCAGCTCTGTCATTCGGTTCTGGCTGACAAGCACAAAGTGCAGCACCAGAAAAACCACCACCACGCCAGCTCCGATCAGGCCCGGATAAAACACGCAGGCAAACCAGCCTGCCTGGAACAGCAGAAAGTTCAGGATGTTACGGGCAGTTTCAGAGGCGATCATACGCTCAGGATGTTCTCACGTTTGTTGCCGGGCTTGGCGAAAACCAGCTGCGCCACGCCAATGGCACGTTCACTGAAGCCCGCCTCGCAATAGGCAAAGTAGAAGTGCCACAGGCGACGGAAGGCCTCGTCGTAGCCCATGGAATCCAGCTTGTCACGCTGAGCCATGAAGCGTTCACACCAGTCGTGAAGCGTTCGGGCATAGTGAAATCCGATGTCTTCGGCATGGGTCAGCACCAGTTTGCTCTCATTGCGGACGGACTCCAGGATCGCGCCGAAAGAGGGAATAAAGCTGCCCGGGAAGATGAAGCGCTGAATAAAATCGACGTTTTTCAGGGCCCTGTGGTACCTCTGCTCCGGCATGTTGATGGCCTGCACAAGTGCCAGCCCATCGGGCTTTAACAGCGCGTTGATCTGGGAGAAGTAGCTATCCAGGAACTGCGGGCCGACGGCTTCGATCATCTCGATGGATACCAGCTTGTCGAACTGGCCTTCAAGATCCCGGTAATCGTCAAACAGAAGGGTAATACGGTCTTCCAGGCCTTCCTTCTGAACCCGCGCCTTCGCCAACTCCAGCTGTTCCCTGGAAATGGTCGTGGTAGTCACGTGGCAGCCGTAATGTTTGGCGGCGTGGATCGCAAAGCCGCCCCAGCCGGTGCCGATTTCAATCACTTTGTCGCCAGGCTGGAGATCGAGTTTCCGGCAAATGGTATCCAGCTTGTGCACAGCCGCTTCTTCGAGCGTGGATTCGGCACTTGGGTATATGGCTGAGGAATACATCATGGTTGGGTCCAGGAACGCCTCGAACAGATCGTTACCCAGATCGTAATGGGCGCTGATGTTCTTCCGCGAGCCTTCCTTGGTGTTCCGGTTTAGCCAATGCAACCCTTTCAGGGCCGGTTTGGTAACCCAGCTGAACCGGTCTTCAAACTCGTTCATTCGGTCAACGTTACGGGTAAAGAAACGGAGCAGGGCAACCAGATCGGGCGTGGACCAGTCACCGCCCACATAGGCCTCCGCAGCTCCGACACTTCCGCCGGTGAGAAGATCACGCCAGGTACTATGATCATGTACGATCAATTCGGCGGGTTGGTAATGGCTGTTGTCATCTCCGAATACGAGGTCTTCAAAACCGGATTCCCTCACCGTCAATTTGCCTTCGCCCAGTAAACGAAGCTGCTGAATCACCAGAGTCCTTGCAAACCGGCTTAGAACCGGCAGGCTGCCGGAATCGGATGAGGTGTTTTCAACCGAGGTATTCAGGTTCTCCATGAGCTTACCCTTCCACGAATCTTGTCATTGGCCTCGGAGCTGGTGACATCCAGTCCGGAATCATCGTGCCCACGGCAGTAGGCGCTGTCGTCTTCGGGAAGCTTGTCCGGGTGGCTGTAGAACGGCGCCCCCTTCAGCATGAGGCGCAGCGCGTGCCAGTAAATGCCGGCAACAACCTTGAACGCTTCAAGCGGAAACTTTCGAAGACTTCTGTGCACATCTTTACGATTGAGAGGGGTGCGTTGGACTACCAGGGTGGCATCAAAATGTTTTCGGCCGTCCTCAAGAACATTCATGTGAATTCTGAGATCCGGGCCGCGGAAACTGAATGTCCATTCGTAGTGCTGGTTCATGCCATTGAATGGCGAGACGTGAAAACGCTTGCTAAAGCCGAACTGCTCGGTGCGCCAACCGGCCTGGTTGGGTTCTGCCCCCGTGGTTTCCAGGCAATAGACATGGCGATCGTGCCAGGGGGTATTGGTAATCTGGGCAACGATGACTTTTGGAACCACGCCATCAGATGGGAGCTCCCCGGGCCGGTAGCAGAAGTAGAAACTGACCGGGTTGAACACATAACCGAAATACCGGGGATGGGTGATCAGCTCCACTTCGCCGTCGGGGCGCCAGCCCGTGGCTTCCTCAACGTGATCGCGAACCGCAACCGAGAGTTCCCCGGTCTCCGGTCGGAAGTAATCCCTGCGTTTCAGGGAAATCCAGTTAAAGCGTTCCAGGGAGAACAGAGGACTGACCCCTGAAACCGTGTCCCACTCGTCGGTATCCAGGGCCAGCATGCCCGTGCTGTAGCTGAATTCGTGTTGCACCGGGTACTTCCGTCTGTGCCGGACAGTACCCTCCAGCCACTGGCTGTTCATGATCAAAGCTCCACCCCGAAGGCTTCGGTTACCCGCAGCGCACTGCGAACACCGTCTTCGTGGAACCCGTTGAACCAGTATGCACCGCAGAAATGGGTCCGATTCTGATTGCCGATTTCGTCATAGCGTTCCTGGGCGGCCACCGCGTCCAGTGTGAATACCGGGTGGGCATACTCGAAGCGTTTAATAACCTTGTCGGGATCAATATCACGGCTGCGGTTCAGGGTCACACAGAAAGTTTCCGGGGCATCGTGGAAATTCTGCAGGATATTCATGTTGTAGGTAACCGAGACCGGTTCGGTACTATGGGTCGGGATGAAATAGTTCCAGGCCGCCCACGCCCGGCGATTATCCGGTAACACACTGCTGTCGGTGTGGAGTACCACATCATTATTCTGGTAGGCCATGGCGCCCAGAATGTCGCGTTCCTTGTCGGTTGCGTCGGCGAGCATCGCTAACGCCTGGTCGCTGTGACAGCCAAAGATCACCTGGTCAAAGTGGTGTTCCTCGCCTTTCACAGTAAGCGTAACGCCGCCTTCATTCCGGACAACCCTGTCAACAGGGCTGTTCAGATGCATGCCATCACCGAGCCTGTACATCATTTTCTTTACGTACTGGGCGGAGCCGCCTGAAATCACCCGCCAGGTGGGGCGGTCATCCACCGAAAGCATGCCGTGATTGTTGAAAAACTGCAGGAAGAAGCGGATTGGAAACTGTTCCAGTACGATTTCCGGCGCTGACCAGATGGCCGCTCCCATGGGCACGATGTAGTAGTTCCGGAAGTAACGGGAATAGCCATTCCGGTTCAGGTATTCGCCCAGGGTTTCTTCGTTGTTGATATTGCCCTCTTCCAGGTCAGCCCGCGTTTCCTTGTTAAACCGAAGAATCTCCCGAACCATCTTCAGGAACGGCAGGTTGAACAGGTTCTTCCGCTGGGCGAACAGGGTGTTGAGGCTGGTGCCGTTGTATTGCAGGCCGGTGCTGCTGCAATCCACACTGAAGCTCATGTCGCTGACCTCAGATGCCACCCCAAGCCGCTCCATCAGCTTGATGAAATTGGGGTAGGTCCAGTCGTTGAACACGATGAACCCGGTGTTTACCGGCCAGGTACGACCACCGGCCTCTACCTCTTCGGTGTTGGTGTGACCGCCAGCGTAGTCGCCGGCCTCAAAAATCTTTACTTCATGTTTCTCGGCCAAAAGCCAGGCAGCCGTGAGGCCGGAAACGCCGGCCCCAATGACAGCAATTCGCTGACGTTCACTACTCATCCATTGTTTTCCTGTTCGGCGTTACTTTTACGGGCCATGGAGGCCGACATCCGGTCAATCAGGGGCCGGGGAAGGGCACCAAGCACTTTGAGCATCCAGGTAAATCGCTTCGGGAAAGCGATTTCGTTTTTACCACGTGCCAGCCCGCTTACAATCCGTTCTGCCGCGTCCTCGGCCGAGACCAGGAAGGGCATCGGGAAATCATTGCGGTCGGTCAGAGGGGTTTTTACAAAGCCAGGAGAGACTACGACCACATCAATACCCTCGGCCGCGAGATCCGCCCTGAGGGATTGGGCAAAGTAGGTCAGCGCAGCCTTGGAAGCGCCGTAACCTTCGGCCCGGCCAAACGGGAACCACCAGGCAGACGAACTGACAATTACCAGGGTGGCCGGTTGCCCCTTTGCCCGGCTGCGGCGCAGAGCGGGCAGAGCAATCTCCAGGCACCTGGCCGTGCCAATCACGTTGGTGTGGATGTTCTTCTCGATAACATCACTGTCATAGTGTGCTATCTCCAGATACTCACATGTACCGGCGTTGAGAATCACCATGTTCAGGTCGCCGTGGTTCTCAAGCGACCCCGCAATGGCTTGAAGATCCTCCTTGCTGGTGGTGTCCGCTGCAGCCGGGATAATCCTGTCGGGCGCCACGGATGCCAGTTCTTCGAGCGCTCCCTTGCGTCGCCCGGTAATAACGAGCCGATGACCGCCGCGTGCAAGTGCGCGGGTAACGGACTCACCAATGCCGGAACTGGCACCCGTTATCCAGATATTCGAGGTTTCCTGAAGTCGATCACTCATCCTGCCTGATCCTTGATCCAGCGAATGACCCTGCCAACTACCGGCAGGTTTTCGTAGAGCATTTCCCCTGCGTCAAAGTAGTCACGGTGGTAGCACACCATGCCATCACGTATCTCCAGATGGCTTATGCCCCGAACCTGGACCTCCCGCCCCTTGCGAATCCGCTTGTGGCGCAGGTGCATCACCCAGGGCACGGCGGCAAATTCTCCCTGTACAATCGCTTCGCCAAAATCGAAGCGGCAGGAAATAACGTTTGCATAGGCACCGGCGAAATAGCGGGTGAGCTCATCAAGCCCTTGTACTGTCTCCAGCGGGTCCTGAAAGCGGATATCCTCGCTGTAGACCTCTGAAAGTTTGTTCAGATTGCCTTTATCGAGTTCGTTGAAGAGCGCCCTGAAATGGCCGAGCGCCGCCGGAAGCGCCGAGTTCCGCTTACCGACTTCGATCTTTGAGGCGGTTGTCATTTGTTGCTCCTCCTCGCTTTATCCAGTTCGCGTGTCTCCTCCTGAATATGCTTGGGAATCGGATTAAGCTCCCAGATGATTCCCAGCTTCGACATCAGCCACAGTCCATACCATGTGATATCGATTTCATACCACCGAAAGCCCTGCCGGACAGACTGTGGCCAGCGGTGATGGTTGTTGTGCCATCCTTCCCCGAGGGTAATCAGAGCCAGCCAGAAATTGTTTCTGCTGTCGTCGGATGTCTCGAACCGGCGTTTGCCCCAGACGTGGGAGAGGGAATTGATCGACACAGTGGCGTGGAACAACACCACGGTCGAGATAAAGAAACCCCACACCAACAACTGCAGCCCATTGGTGCCCAGGCCCGGAGCCCAGGCTGCCAGAGCTTCGCCCAGGGCATAGATGCCGACGGCTGCTAGGGCAGGAACCAGCGCATCGAACCGGTTGATCAGTTTGAGCTCTGGAAACTTGAGCCAGTCGCGAACGCGGCGTTCGTCCGTTGCAAACCCGGCGTCACAGGTGAACCAGCCCATGTGTGACCACCAGAAACCGCCTTGGTGAGGCGAATGAAGGTCCAGTTCGTCATCGGAGTGCTGATGATGGTGTCGGTGATGCGCTGCCCACCACAGGGGGCCACGCTGGGCAGCGCTGGCGCCCAGAACAGCGAAGACGAACTGGGCAGGGCGACTGGTCTTGAACGTTTTGTGGGCAAAGTACCGGTGATAGAATCCTGTAATCGCGAACATCCGCACCAGGAAAAACGCAAACGCAAACCCGATGGCGAATGCGCTTGCCCCCGTGTAAAACGCCAGCAAACATGCCAGATGAAGCGCTATGAACGGGATAACCCGCAAAAAATTGAATGACCTGGATGTCGTGTCGATGTGATCCGAACCCGCCTCGGAATCGAACCACCTCAGAATGTTTGTAAACCAATGCTGCATTCGGGTCATACCCTGATTGCCCTTTCTCTTGTATGGAACCTTGATCGCACGCTCAGCCCTGTGGCCGAAGCCGTTTCATGGGATGTTGTACGATCTGACTACCGGAATTGGATGCACGATAAACCATGTTTAATCAAACCTTTGATTCACCACTTATACGCCGTATCGCTATCGTTGGTTCAGGCCTTGCCGGGCTGACAGCGGCGATCCAGTTACGAAGCCTGGGCCATGACGTTACGGTCTTCGAGAAAAGCCGGGGGCCCGGTGGCAGGCTCGCGGCAAAACGGGTAACCGGCGGTTCGGCAGATGTCGGGGCGCAGTACTTCACCTCCCGGAATCCGGATTTCCTGCCGTTTCTCCGCAACTTCGCCGGCCCGGAAAGTTTCGGACCGTGGGAAGGGCGGTTTGGTTTCCAGACCGAAGCAGGCAATTGGGAGCCATTTCCGGACGAAACGCGATTCGTTGGAACCCCACGCATGACGGCCATTACCCGCGCCCTATCGGCCCACGCCACCGTTGTTACTGAAACCCGGGTGGGCAAGTTGGCCCGAAACGACCAGTCCTGGCGCCTCCTGGATACCTCTGGCACTCAACTTGGCGACTTTGACCAGGTGATCATTACCGCTCCGCCGGCACAGGCCCGGGATCTTCTCGCCGACAGCGGTCTGGAAGAGCTTGCTTCGCAACTTGATGATCCGGTGAGTCGGGTTTTGCCATGCTGGGCTGTCGCTGCTCATTTCCCCGAGTCGCCCTGGCCGCACCATGAGGGCATGCGCTGCCAGCATCCGGCATTGTTCTGGGTGGCTAACAATTCCAGCAAACCCGGTCGGGAAGACAAAGGGCAGTGGTGGGTTTTGCACGCCAGTCCGGCCTGGACCGAAGAGCATGTGGATGCGCCTGCCGAACAAGTAGCCGACAAACTCCTGGCCGCATTCCGGGAATTGACCGGCTTTGAAACCCCGCCAGACGAATGGGTCACGCACCGCTGGCTCTATGCCCGCTCCGAGGGTGGCGACCAGCCTGGGCACTTATGGTTTCCGGATTACGGGCTGGGGCTTGCCGGCGACTGGCTCAGTGGCGGGCGGGTTGAAGGCGCCTTTGACAGCGCCAGCGGCCTCGTTGCCGAACTGACCACTGGGGCTGTTACTCAGTGAGAGCCTCCTGGCTACCCGTTGTAACATCCGGGCGAGTGTAGAAATGGGTGATGGTGCCGTCGCTGAATTTGCTGAAGAAGGCGCTCACATCGGTGATCTTCTTCAGTGAACGGCCACGGTGAATGGGCTCGCGCACCAGCACCTTGATGCCGTTGAAATTGTCCTGAATATTCGAGAAGCGTGCCCGCATGGAGCAGGTCACCACCTGGGCCGGGTTGAGCGAAAGCTCGCCCGCCAGCCAGGCGCTGTGCCGCTCAATGCCCCTGGCGGACAGGTCTTCACGGGTATCCAGGTGGTTCAGCTTCACCCGGTTTACGATGCAGAAGGAAAAGCTCTTGGGGTGTTTGCGGGCCACTTTCCGGAAGGCCTCCCAGAAAAAGTTGTCGGTCAGCTCTGCAAAATAGGCCATGTCGCTCAGGCAGGTATCCACCCATTCAAAGTTGTCCGGGTCATCGAGCACTTCGTTGATTGCTTCCCGAAGCAGCCAGTCAAAGCCGAGTGCGGTCTTGTGGGCATACACCTTCCGGTACATCTGGTGGCGACTGTAGACAAAGTCTTCCAGCGCCCCCAGCCCCTTCTGGGTAATGGCCAGCCCCAGCCAGGGTTCAGAAACATCCCAGCCAAAGCGCAGGTTGCTCAGCAGGTGGTCCAGATTGAAGCCGCCGATGGTCACCGACGAGTGGAAGCCATCCCGCAACATGTAATCAGCGCGGTCGGCATCGATTTCGCCCGATACAATGGATGACAGCAGATCCATTACCAGGCCCGGAATGTCTTCGCTCAGGGGAGAACCGGCGGCCGCATCCTCTCCCGCGATAAAGGCCCAGAACGTTCGAGCGTGGCGGCAGAATGTTTCGCTGGGCCTTACTTCGGTCGTTTCCATGATGCCGATGACATCCCGGGCGTATAAGCCTGCACTCTCCAGATCCACGGCCGTTAGTACATCGTGGGCGACTCGCACGGAGTAGTGTTCGTGTTCGAGTTCATCGGGCTCTTTCGGGTGGTACGTGGAATAATCCACGCCGTGCCAGAGATCCCGGAATCGTCCCGGCCGGGACATCAACTCCCGAATGCGTCGAGCCTGGGTGAACTGATGCGAGAAACTGGAGTGGCCACTGTCGTGCAGCAGACAGCCCAGACGGATGGTTTTTGCCAGGTAGTCGATGGCGTCGAGCTGGCTCAGGCTCAGATCCGTTTGTTCACTCAGCTGGCGTTCCCGCAGATATGCGTCAATCATCGAGCGGAACATACGGGTGCCCACGTGCATCACGCCGATGCTGTGCAGAAACCGGGAATGGGTTGCTCCGGGGAAGACCAGGCTGAGGATGTCGTTCTGGCAGATGTTTCGAAGCCGCTGGAACAGCGGATGGTCGATCACCTGGATTTCGTGCCGGTAGAGTGGAATGCCTCCATGAACCGGATCCATGATCAGCTTGTCATAGGCTCCGAGTAGATCGTTTACGGCACGTCGCATCAGCTGGAATCCTCCGATTTCATGAACTTGGCCTTGTTATATCACAGGGGCGTGCCAGAATAGGCTTATTCAAGCCAATTTATCGTTTATCGCTGGTAGTTTAGGGCAGTCGCCATGACCTCGCGCACCGAGCGCATACTTATAATAGACGCCGATGAAAAGGCCCGTACGGATCTCGCCCGATACCTCGAAGCGCGGGGGTTCTACGTAACGGGGTATCCGGATCTCGCCGGCGCCAAGGCCCTGTTTGACGATAACATTCCCGATGTCATCTTTGCAGATCTGTCTCCGGAGGCCATCCGGGACCTTGCCAGCCGCCTGGAAGAAGCCGAAACCTTCACCCCGATCGTGGCCTGTTCCTCCAGTGAATCCAGTGCCGATGTGGTCAATGCGCTCCGGGCCGGGGCGGCCGATTTTGTCCTGAAACCCTGCAACGACGACAAAGGTGCCCTGGATGATGTCCTCGGGAAACTGTTTGACCGGGTTCGGGTCAATCGGCTGAATCAGCTGTACCGACAGGAACTGGAAGAGGCCAACCGGGATCTCCGGGACGGCATTGCCGAGTTACGGGCAGACCAGCGTGCCGGACGGAAAGTCCAGCTACGAATGCTGCCCGAGCACGAGCAGGTCATGAGCGGCCTACACGTGGACCACATGATCAAGCCGTCGCTCTATCTGAGCGGCGATTTTCTGGATTATTTCCGCATTTCCGACGACAAGGTACTGGTCTACATTGCTGATGTCTCCGGCCATGGCGCCAGCTCAGCTTTCGTGACGGTATTGCTGAAAAACCTGACCAACCGCCTCCAGCGCAACCTCCGCCGGGGCTCCAGTGAAGATATCCTGCACCCGGACCGCTTCCTGGAACGAATCAACTCGGAATTGTTGGATACCGGTCTCGGCAAACACGTAACCGTATTCGTTGGCATCATTTCCCTGAGTGAGCGTAAATTGAACTACGCAGTGGGCGCACATTTCCCGATGCCCATCCTGTCCTTCGAGGGAGGGAAGACGGCTTTCCTGGAGGGGAGCGGGCTACCGGTCGGGTTGTTTGAAACCCCTGAGTGGGAGGTGTACGAAGTCCCCCTGAACAAACCGTTTCATCTGACCCTGTTTTCGGATGGAATTCTGGAAGTTATCCGGGAAAAAGGTCTGGATGAAAAGGAACGGACACTACTTGAACTCGTATCGGGAGGTCGTCACACTATCGCCTCTCTGAGCGATGCTCTGAATCTCGACCAGATCACAGAGCTGCCGGACGATATCGCTATCGTATCGGTTACTGATACCATTGGGACATCAGATAACACCCCGTCGAATTAGTGGCAGTGTGAGACATGGCTGGTTACAAGATCCTGCAAGCTGAAAAACAGGGCATTTATGTCCTGAAGTTTATCGGGGAAATCCGGCTGAACCTGTGTTCGACGCTGGACAATCTGGTTGAGTCCATTACCCAGGACCCACAGTTCAAGACTGTGGTAATCGACCTGACCGAAACCGAGATCATCGACAGCACCACGCTCGGACTGCTTGCCAAAATAGCCATGGCGGCCCAGAAACAAAGCCACTTCCTGCCCACACTGATTTCGACCAACCCTGACATTACCCGCATTATCACTTCCATGGGGTTCGACAAGATATTCATCATCGTTCGAGAACCCGCGTCCCGTATTGAAGAGCTTGAAGAGATACCTGTACTCAGAGCCAGCGAACAGCAGGTTCGGGACAAGGTGCTCGATGCCCACAAGGTACTGATGGGCCTGAACAACCGAAACAGGGAAGAATTCAAGAATCTGGTGCGCGCTCTGGAATGTGAAGAGCCCGGTTAATGCCTCCTTGCCTCGATGTGAGGCGCTGCCGGTTTCACACCTGATCTGACAAAACGGAAGAACTATGTCTGAACAATCGACGCCTCAAGACACCGGGGCAACCGGACCGGTGCACGACGTAGCGGTTCTCGGCGGTGGCAGCTTCGGCACCGCCATGACCAAGGTACTGGGTGAAAACGGCCACCGCGTGCACTTCTGGATGCGCGGCCAGGACCAGGCCGAGGAAATTCGTACCACCCGGGTGAACAGCCGCTATATGCCCGGCGTTGAACTGTCCGGAGATATTCAGCCCACCACGGACCTTGCGGATGCGGTCAGCAAGGCCGAAATTGTCTTCGTCGCCATTCCCAGCAAGGCCTTTCGGGCCGTCATTCGCGAAAACTGTGAAAAATTCCGCGATGACCAGATTGTGATCAGTCTGACCAAAGGCATTGAAGAGCACGGCTTCAAGTTGATGAGCGAGATTCTCCAGGAGGAGATTCCCCGTTGCCGCACAGGCGTGCTCAGTGGTCCCAATCTGGCAGGAGAAATCGTCAATCGAGATCTGACTGCTACCGTTATCGCCGCCAAGGATCCGGACGTGCGCCGTTCCGTTCAGGATCTGTTGGGCTGTGAATACTTCCGCGTATACGCCAATGTGGATGTGTATGGCGTAGAACTCGCCGGAGCACTGAAAAATATCTATGCAATCGTTGCTGGCCTCGCCTCTGCCCTGGAGATGGGGGAGAACGCCAAGGCCATGCTGATTACGCGGGGGCTTGCGGAAATGAGCCGGTTCGCCGTCAGCCTCGGTGCCAACCCGATGACCTTCATGGGGCTGGCGGGCGTTGGTGACCTGATTGTCACCTGTACCTCATCCAAGAGCCGAAATTTCCGAGTGGGCTATGCAGTAGGCCAGGGCCAGAAGCTGGATGATGCAGTGGCAGAGCTCGGGCAGGTAGCCGAAGGTATTTATACCCTGAAACTGGTTAAGGAAAAGGCCGAGGCGATCGGTATCTATATGCCGCTGGTCCGTGGTCTTTACGAGATTCTCTATGAGAACGCATCCATCAAGGCGGTGATCAACAGCCTGATGATGTCGGTCCAGAATTCCGACGTAGAGTTCATCTTGCCGCGTACCATCAGCCAGTAAAACGGTTTGCAAAGGCCGGAGACGGTCTGAAAGGAGAGAGCCCTTGCAACTGCTCATCATGCGTCACGGCGAAGCCGGCTGGCACACGCTGGATCAGGAGCGTGAACTGACAGAATCCGGCCGCCTGGGCGCGGCCGAAGTGGCTGCCCGCATCGCCGAGTCGCCCTGGCGCCCCAAACTGATATGGAGCAGCCCTTACGTCCGGGCCCGGCAAACGGCGGCAATTGTTTCCGAGATCCTGAATTGTCCCGTTGAAGAAAAGCTGTTTATCACCCCGGACGACGATCCCGGCGCGTGCCTCGATGCATTGATCGAACAGCACGAGTCGCCATTGATGATTGTCTCCCACATGCCGCTGGTCGGTAGTCTTGCCACCCTCCTGGTAGATGCCCACCGCCGGGGCATTCCGTTCATGACTTCCCAGGCGGTGATGCTCGATATGCCGGTGGTTGGCCCGGGCTGTGCAGACTTGAAAGCGCAGTTTCTGCCCTGATACTCGGTTTATCCGATTTCTGAATTCTCAAATCCGAGCCTGATTATGTACAGCTTTCCGATTGACTACGTAGAGCCGGTATTCCGGCCTCCCAGTGAAGCCAAGTCATTGATCCTTCCGGTTACCAACGGCTGTTCCTGGAACAAATGCACCTTCTGTGAGATGTACACCCAGCCCCAGAAGAAATTCCGGGCCCGCAAGCCCGACGACGTGCTTAAGGATATCCAGAATGCAGCTCGCAGCTTGGGTGGTGTGCGCCGTGTCTTCCTGGCGGATGGGGACGCCATGGTGTTGCCGACCCGTCGCCTACTAGAGATTCTCGGGCAGCTACGGGAGGCTTTCCCCGACCTCCAGCGGGTTTCCAGCTACTGCCTGCCTCGTAATCTTGCCAAAAAAACCGTGGAAGAGCTGGCACAGCTGAAAGAAGCCGGCCTCCAGATTCTCTACGTCGGGATGGAATCCGGCGATGACGAGGTTCTGCGCCGCGTCAACAAAGGCGAAACCTGGGAATCTACCCGCACGGCGCTGGTCAAGATTCGCGAAGCGGGCCTTACCAGTTCTGTGATGGTGCTGAATGGGCTGGGCGGTGAAAGTCTCTCCCGTCAGCATGCGATCAACACCGCCACCCTCTGTAATGAGACCCAGCCGGACTACCTGTCGACCCTGGTGGTGAGCTTCCCACAGGGGGAGGAGCGTTTCAGGGAAGGGTTCGGTGAGGATTTCGTTCCACTGTCACAGCAAGGGCTGTTCGAGGAAATCCGCCTGTTCCTGGAGCATCTGGAACTGGATAAAACCATCTTCCGAAGTGACCACGCCTCCAACTATCTCGTTCTCAAGGGGACGCTGGGCAGGGACAAACAGAAGATGCTGGACCAGGTGAACCTGGCTATCACCAATCCCGGTGCGGCGCCGCTGCGTGCGGAATGGATGCGCGGGTTGTAATTTACCGGACCGGGAGCCACGGTTATGAGCATGAATCCGGATAATCTTGCAAAACAGGTGGAGGAAACCGTGAAGAATGCCGGAAACCCGCCCCTGGATAAGTGGAACCCCGAGCTCTCGGGCGATATGGACCTGCGCATCACCCGTGATGGCCAGTGGATATTCAAGGGTGAGCCATTAGCGCGGGAAGCCATTGTGCGTCTCTTCTCCACCATTCTCCGCAAGGAAGAAGATGGCGAGTACTACCTGGTGACCCCGGTCGAGAAGTGGCGAATCCAGGTTGAGGATGCGCCGCTTCTGGCGCACTCGCTCCAGGTAACCGGAGAGGGCGACCGGCAGGTCATCTCACTGACCACCAATGTGGGCGAAACCCTGGAGATTGGCCAGGACCACCCGCTGGAAGTGGGGACCTATCCGGGCTCCGACGAGCCACGCCCGGTTGTGAAGGTTCGCCATGGGATCGACGCGCGCCTGGTCACGGCTGCCTATTACGATCTGGCCGAGCATGTGGTGGAGCGAAACGAGGGTGGTCATCCAACCCTCGGCGTATTTAGCCACGGAATTTTCTATAAAATCGGGCAGGGTGGTTGAAAACCCGTACCGCGGCCCCAGAATTACGGTAGAAAACGCATCAACTCAGTTGTTAAACTGTGTTTTCATACTTGTTATGAGCCTGGCTCTCTAACGAGGCCCGGTGGTCGTTAGTCCCTCTGTTCAGTCTGGCTGTTCACGATCACTTTCGATTGCCTAAATCAATTAAACAGTCATTGCGGACACGCAAGGAGATCACATGGCCCAACCTCGTGTTGTCACCATCCATTACACGCTCACCAACGATCAGGGAGAGCAGCTTGATTCCTCCCGTGTAGAAGGTCGCGAGCCTCTGTCTTACCTGGAAGGTGCACAGAACATTATCGGTGGACTGGAAAGTGCACTGAACGAAAAGAACGCAGGCGATCAGGTTAAGGTTTCTGTAGAACCTGCAGAAGGCTACGGCGAAGTAAACGAAGAACTGATCCAGCCGGTTCCACGTTCTGCATTTGAAGGCGTCGACACCATCGAGCCGGGCATGCAGTTCCAGGCGCAGACCCCGGGCGGCCCCCAGGTTGTTCGCGTGGTTGAAGTTGGCGACGAAACCGTCACCATCGACGCCAACCATCCGCTCGCCGGGCAGACTCTGCACTTCGACGTAGAAGTGGTAGAAGCTCGCGACGCGACTGACGAAGAGCAAGAGCACGGTCACGCTCACTAAGCTTTTCAGAAGCGCAACGAAAAACGGCTCCTCAGGGAGCCGTTTTTTTATGTCCGAAAATAAAAAACGGCCCGAAAGGGCCGCTTTTTTTTACGGGGAACCGAACTTACATGTTCGGATAGTTCGGGCCACCGCCCCCTTCCGGAGTCACCCAGTTGATGTTCTGGGCAGGATCCTTGATATCGCAGGTCTTGCAGTGAACACAGTTCTGGGCGTTGATCTGGAAACGCTTGCCGCTGCCGTCGTCTTTCTCCACTACTTCGTACACGCCGGCCGGGCAGTAACGCTGCGCAGGCTCGTCGTATTTCGGCAGGTTGTCACGAATCGGCAGCTCCGGATCCGTCAGCTTCAGGTGTACCGGCTGGTCTTCCTCGTGGTTGGTGTTGGAGATAAACACCGAGGACAGGCGGTCAAAGGTCAGCGTGTTATCCGGCTTGGGATAAGTCACCTTCTTGCACTCGGACGCCGGCTTCAGGGTGGCGTAGTCCGGAGTGGTATCGTGGAAGGTGATCGGCAAGCTGCCACGCAGGATGTTCTGCTCGAAGAAGGCAATGGCGCCGCCCACCACGTTGCCGAACTTGTGCATGGCCGGGCCGAAGTTACGCTCGGCGTAGAGTTCCTTGTACAGCCAGCTATCCTCGAAGCGCTTCTGGAAGCTGGTGATTTCCTCACCGCTCTTGCCTTCCTTAAGTGCCTCGAACACCGCTTCGGCGCCCAACAGGCCGGACTTCATGGCGGTGTGGGAGCCCTTGATCTTGGAGCTGTTCAGGGTGCCGGCGTCGCAACCTAGCAGCAGGCCGCCCGGGAAGCTCATTTTCGGCAGGGCATTGTAGCCGCCCTTGGCGATGGCGCGCGCACCGTAGGACACCCGCTTGCCACCTTCCAGGTGCTTCTTGATCTCCGGGTGCAGCTTCAGGCGCTGGAACTCTTCGAATGGGCTCAGATGCGGGTTGCTGTAGGACAGATCGGTAATCAGGCCCACGTAAACCTGGCCGTTCTCCAGGTGATACAGGAAAGAACCGCCGGTGGAGCCGGTCTCGTTGAGCGGCCAACCGGTGGTATGGACGACCAGGCCTGGCTCGTGTTTGGCCGGATCGATGTCCCACAGCTCCTTGATGCCGATGCCGTAGTGCTGGGGATCCTTGCCTTCATCCAGCTTGAAGTCGTTGATCAGGCGCTTGCCCAGGTGGCCACGGCAGCCTTCGGTGAAGAGGGTGTACTTGGCGCGCAGTTCCATGCCCGGCATGTAGCCGTCTTTCTCGGAACCGTCGCGGGCCACGCCCATATCGCCGGTGATAATACCTTTTACCTGGCCATCCTCAACGATGGTCTCGGCGGCCGCAAAGCCCGGATAGACCTCAACGCCAAGCTGCTCGGCCTGTTCGGCCAGCCAGCGGCACAGGTTGCCCAGGCTGATGATGTAGTTGCCATGGTTGTGCATGTTCTTGGGCACAAAGGCATTGGGGATCTTGGTGGCGCTATCCTGGTTCTTCAGCAGAAAAATGTCGTCACGGGTAACGGGCGTGTTCAGCGGAGCGCCTTTCTCTTTCCAGTCCGGGAAGAGTTCGTTGAGGGCAGTGGGCTCGAATACGGTACCGGCCAGAATGTGCGCGCCGATCTCAGAACCTTTCTCTACCACACATACGGTGAGTTCCTCGCCGGATTCCTGTGCCAACTGCATGACACGGCACGCTGCAGACAGGCCCGCCGGGCCGCCGCCGACGATCAGAACATCAAATTCCATCGATTCGCGTTCCACGTTGGTCTCCTCAAACATCTTTAATGGTAATTATGTGCCCGCAGGCCAATTATTCTGGGCCGCCATCATACCGGTAAAACTGCGTATAGACGACCGCCCCAAGCCGTTTGTCCCGACTTGCATAACCAAAAGGATACCGTATTTGAAGAATCAAACAAACGTTTGTTTGAAATTCACTCTGACCTTTGGCATTGTAAGAGCACACTGAAACATCGTGTGTTTTGAGTCGAAATCTAGTATCGTCTCATTGCCGTTCCCGGTCAATACCGGGGAATTGGCTGAAAGTTCAGTCCTGGCGCGTCGTTTGAGGCTATTGATTCTGCCGAGTGTTGCCTCCATCATTAATGCGCATTGAATGTTGGCAGGCTCTGCGCGAGGACTGCAAGTCATAAACCCATCGTAGAAGAACGAGGAATCTATGAAGGTTCTGGTCGCTGTAAAACGAGTAATCGACTACAACGTAAAGGTGCGCGTCAAGCCGGACAACACCGGTGTTGACCTCGCCAACGTCAAGATGGCAATGAACCCGTTCTGCGAAATCGCGGTAGAAGAAGCCGTTCGCCTGAAGGAGAAGGGTGTTGCCAGTGAAATCGTGGTGGTATCCATCGGTCCGAAAGCCTCTCAGGAGCAGATCCGTACTGCGCTGGCGCTGGGTGCAGACCGTGGCATCCACGTCGAAACCGACGAGGAGGTTCAGTCTCTCGAAGCGGCCAAGCTGCTGAAGGCTGTTGTTGAGAAAGAAGAGCCGAAGCTGGTCATTCTTGGCAAGCAGTCCATCGATTCCGATAACAACCAGACTGGCCAGATGCTGGCCGCGCTGACCGGCATGGGTCAGGGCACTTTCGCTTCTGAAGTGGTTGTTGAGGGTGACAAGGTTAACGTAACCCGTGAGGTAGACGGTGGTCTGATGACCGTTTCCCTGAATCTGCCTGCGGTTGTCACCACCGACCTGCGTCTGAACGAGCCGCGCTATGCTTCTCTGCCGAACATCATGAAGGCCAAGAAGAAGCCGCTGGACAACATGAGCCCGGCCGATCTGGGTGTCGACATCGCTCCGCGCCTTTCCACCCTGAAGGTTGAAGCGCCTGCTTCCCGTCAGGCGGGTGTGAAAGTGGCCGACGTTGCCGAGCTGGTCGATAAACTGAAGAACGAAGCGAAGGTGATCTAAATGAGCATCCTTGTAATTGCTGAACATGACAACAGCAGCCTGAAACAGGCTACCCTGAATGTTGTAGCGGCTGCCAAGGCCATCGGCGGAGACATCGACGTACTGGTTGCCGGTGAGAACTGTGGTGCCGTTGCTGAAGCAGCTGCCAAGGCCGAAGGCGTTAACAAGGTACTGGTTGCCGACAACGCTGCTTATGGTCACTTCCTGGGCGAGAACCTGGGTGAGCTGGTTGCCGAAGTTGGCAAGGGCTACAGCCACATCCTGGCCGCCGCTGGCACCGTGGGCAAAGACTTCATGCCGCGCGTTGCTGCACTGCTGGACGTTGCCCAGGTTTCCGACATCATGCGCGTGGAGTCCGAAGATACCTTCGTTCGCCCGATCTACGCTGGTAATGCCATTGCCACTGTAAAATCCAGTGACAGCATCAAAGTCGTTACTGTTCGTCCGACCGCGTTCGACCCGGTTGCTGCTGAAGGTGGCTCCGCTGCCGTTGAACAGCTGGACGTTGTAAAAGACGCTGGCCTGTCCCAGTTCGTTAGCGAAGAGCTGGCCAAGTCTGACCGTCCTGATCTGGCAAGCGCCGGTATCGTGGTTTCCGGTGGTCGCGGCATGCAAAACGGCGACAACTTCAAGATGCTTGAGCAGGTTGCCGATCTGATGGGTGCCGCTGTTGGCGCATCCCGTGCTGCTGTTGACGCCGGCTTCGTACCGAACGACATGCAGGTTGGCCAGACCGGTAAGATTGTTGCTCCGCAGCTCTATATCGCCGTGGGCATTTCCGGTGCCATTCAGCACCTGGCCGGTATGTCTGATTCCAAGGTGATCGTTGCGATCAACAAGGATGAAGAAGCGCCGATCTTCCAGGTTGCCGATTACGGCCTGGTAGCGGACCTGTTTGAAGCGGTTCCGCAGCTTGAAGAAGAGCTGAAGAAAGTTCTGTAACCTTCGGTTCTTCATCCAAAAAGGCACCTTCGGGTGCCTTTTTGCGTTGGGTGAAACTCCAATACCTGCCATGATACCCGGCCCGACTGTTGAACCGGATTCAAACACCATGACCACCACACCCTTTGATGCTTTAGCCTGCCCGTTGGACGGGTGCGCGCTCACCGCCAGCGGAACGTCCTGGCGGTGCGAGAACGGGCACAGTTTTGATGTCGCCCGGCAGGGCTACGTGCACCTGTTGCCGGTCCAGAAGAAACGTACCCTGGACCCGGGCGACAGCAAGGCGATGGTGGCGGCCAGACAACGGTTCCTGAATGCCGGCTTCTACGCAAGGATCGCCGAGTCGGTTAGCGATCGGGCGCTGCAGTCGCTGCCCGATGAGGGGAAGGGGTCGGTGCTGGACGCAGGTTCCGGAGAAGGCTATTACCTACGGCACCTGGCAGGCAAGGCTGGCGATAAAGACCTTGCGATGATTGGTGTCGATATTTCGAAATGGGCGGTCCTCGCAGCGGCAAAACAGGATAAACAGACCCGATGGGTAGTGGGCAGCAATGCAAACCTGCCGGTTCTGCCGGAATCACTGGATCTGGTGCTTTGCCTGTTTGGTTTTCCGGTCTATGGCGAATTTGCCCGTGTGCTTAAGCCCGGTGGGCAGGTGATCCAGGTGGATGCCGGTGCCGATCATCTTCGGGAGCTGCGAGAAATCATCTATCCCGAGCTGAAATCGCCTGGAAAGACCGACAGCGCAGCACCGGAGGGCTTCCGACAACTGGACTCTACCGTCGTGCGTTTCTCCGTGACACTCCCGGATCAGGAAAGTATTGCCGATCTTCTGGCCATGACACCGCATCTGTATCGGGCCAGCGCCGAGGGACTTGAGAAGGCAGCGGCGCTTGACTCACTGGAGGTGACCGTCGACGTGGTGCTCAAATCCTGGGAAAAGAGCTGACCCTCGAAAGCTATTGATCGTCGGAACCTTGGCCCTTGTCACGCTTGCGGGACGCCAGCCGCTTTTCGGCCTTGCCGATGATCAGGGTATCGGCAAGGATGTGCAGTGCCTTGTTGGTGGTGCGTACCGTTCGGTAGATCTGCTGACTGGTCTGGTCATGGGTGGCTCGCGCTTTTCGGGCCGTCTGCCGGAACTCTTCATCTTTCGAGAAAAGATCAATCAGCCCGAACGTGGTGTTGGAAATCGCCTTGTGAACTTTCTCCACTGCGCTGGCACCGCCTGAGACGGAATCTTCCAGCAGGCGGGCACGGTTCCGTACTTCCAGAAGATCCATTCTGCTTTTCTGTAGGGCGCTGTGTGCCGCCACCCGATGAGAATTGAGAATCCGGGCTTCACGGCGGCACAGCAGGAGCTGCCAATAGGCGATGCCGAAGCCCATGAAGGCCAGTAGCAGGAGAAAAGATACGATCGCGGTGGTGATCATGTTAATGCGCTTCCATCAACCAGAGTGACTACCCGAATCATCGATACTCAAGCTGCATGTCGACCTCGATTTCACGCTCTGCCATTTCGTTTTCGAGCTCTTTTAGCACTTCCTGGTACACCATTTTGCGGACCATCACGGGGAGTTTGTCCGCAAGCACGCGGGCAGAGCGTGATTCCCGTTTGGCCAGGGCAATCGGATCCAGTACCCGTAGCGTAATAACCATTTCCGGCTGCTGCTCGGAATCTGCGATGTCGTCATTCTCCATCATCTGTGCGATCACTTTGCGCTGTTCAAGAACCTGCCAGCAGACGAAAGCGCTGAACAGCACAAGCAAGATGCTCAGTACCATCAAAAAGGTGATCAATTCGAACCTCCGGAAATCGTGTCGTGCACTGTGTTGCAGTGTGCCCCATGAAGTATGACAAACGATTGGCCGTGACGACGGATCCAATAGCGCGGCGGGGAAAGTAGAACGAGCGCTCAAAACTGCTAATATCGGTTGCAGTTGTAGGATGAGCTACGCAGAATCAACGAGTTAAGGCCAACTATTCACACCAACAGAGGATTGTTCATGGTTTGGTTCAAGGCGTTTGCAAGTGGTTTTCTCGCGACCCTGGTATTCCATCAGGGCCTGTACGCACTGTTCTGGCTGGGCGGTGTTGTGCCCGCAGCGCCGTTCAACATGTCACCGGTACCACCGCTGGGCGTTCCGCAGGTTGTATCACTGGCGTTCTTTGGTGGCCTCTGGGGCATGTTGCTGTGGCTGATACTCGGTCGCCTTGCGGGGATGAAGTTGTGGCTGGGGCATGTCATTGTAGGGGCAGTTGGTCCCACAGCCGTTGCCATGCTGGTGGTGTTTCCTCTTAAAGGGCTCGATGTCTCTGCTCAGACCTGGGTTGGCGGGCTTATCCTCAACGGGTTCTGGGGCCTGGGTGTGGCCGTATTCATGCGCCTGATGGGCACCAAGGCAACCGCAGCCGTTCGTTGAACCCTGAACCAGTGCTCTGTTAATTCTCTATCAACTTTCCAGATAATTTTGACTAAGGAAGAGCAATGACCAAATCCTCAGAAACGGCCTATGACCTTGTGGTTTTCGGAGCCACCAGTTTCGTTGGCCAGATTCTCACCCGTTACTTGCTCGAAACCTACGGAGTGGGCCAGTCGGTGAAATGGGCAATTGCCGGTCGCTCCGAGAGCAAGCTCAACACCCTGAAGGGTGAGCTTGGCTCCAAAGCCAAAGACCTGCCAGTGATCCTGGCGGATGCGTCCGACGAGGCCGCCCTGAAGGCCATGTGCGAGCAAGCCCGAGTCATTATTTCCACCGTTGGCCCCTACGCGCTTTACGGTGAGCCTCTGGTGCAGGCGTGCGTGCGCAGTGGCACGGATTATTGCGACCTGACTGGCGAAGTGCAGTGGATCCGCAAGATGGTGGAGCGCTACGAGGAAGAAGCCAAGTCCTCCGGTGCCCGCATCGTGCATTGCTGCGGCTTCGATTCGATTCCCTCCGACATGGGCGTGTGGTTCCTTCAGAACCAGGCAGAGCAGACCTTCGGTGCGCCATGCCGGGATGTTCGCATGCGGGTGAAAACCGCCAAAGGCGAATTCTCGGGTGGGACCGTTGCCTCCCTGATGAACGCGGTAAAGGAAGCCGCGGCCGATCCGAAACTGCGGAAACAAATGGCCAATCCGTTTTCAATCTGCCCGCCAGATCATCGCTCCAAGACCCGTCAGCCGAGCCTGAAAGGTGCAGAGTACGACAAGACCTTCAACGCCTGGCTCGCGCCTTTTGTGATGGCAGCGATCAACACACGCGTGGTTCATCGTTCCAACGCCCTGCAGAACGCGCGTTATGGCAAGGAGTTCACCTACGACGAAGCCATGATGACCGGTCGTGGTACCAAGGGCCGTCTGGCAGCGTATGCCGTCACCGGCGGTCTGGGGGCATTCCTGATGGCCTCTGCCGTCAAACCGACCCGCTGGCTGGTTGAGAAGTTCGTGCCTAAGCCGGGCGAAGGCCCCAGCCCGGAAGCCCAGAAGGCCGGGTTCTATGACCTTCGTTTTGTTGGCCGCACGGAAGATGGCAAAACCATTATCACCAAGGTGACCGGCGATCAGGACCCGGGCTACGGTTCCACCGGCAAGATGTTGGGTGAAGCAGGGATGTGTCTGGCGTTCGATATTCCGGCGGATCAGCCCGGCGGGTTCTGGACGCCGTCTTCGCTGCTCGATGGCAAGCTGATGGACCGTCTCACCAGCAAGGCGGGCCTGACTTTCGAGGTACTCGAGACCCGTTAACCGCTGAGGTAAATCACACGGTCGGTGTCCGGGAGGGCATCCGACCCGTGTGCCAGGCTAACCACGGTTTTTCCTTCCAGAAGCGTTTCCATCCGTTTTGAAATGCGTGCCCGGGTATCGGCATCCAGGCCGGTAAACGGCTCATCCAGTATTACCAGCGGGGCGGGGTTCAATAGCACACGCGCCAGGGCCACACGCCTTGCTTCACCGCCGGAGAGTCGGCTGCCGGCACTGCCGAGCCAGGTATCTAGGCGGTCCGGTTCGGTGGCAAAACGTTCAGCCAACTCCATCTGCTCCAGGATGCTCCAGAGTTCGGTGTCCGAGGCCTCGGGCGAGCCCAACAGCAGATTGGCCCGGAGGGTATCCTCAAACAACACGGTTTTCTGGGTGAGGTAAACGCACTCCCTCCTCGCCAGATTGCCCTGGGCGGTGGGCAGCAGGCCGGCGAGCACATCCGCCAGGGAGGATTTGCCGCTGCCCGAATGCCCGAGAATGCCGATGTGCTCTCCATCCTCAATCCCAAGGTTGAAGTGCGTAAATAAAGGCGCGTAACCCTCATGTTTTACGGCAATATCTTCCGCCAGAAGGGCTTTTCCCGGCGGCAGTTCTGAGGCGCTGGGCGCGGCGTTCTGGTCATCCTCCCGGCAATCCCGGTTCAACCGCGCCGCAGACGCGACAGTTGCCCCGAGCTTGCCAAAGGCATCCGGCAGCATGGCGTAGACCTCGGCCAGGCCGAGCAGGGCAATGGGCAGTAACACCAACACCGGACCGGACACCGAACCTGACTGGAACAGGGCAAAGCCTGCCCAAAGGGCCACAACCGCGGTAAGGTTGACGAAAAGATGGGAGCCAGCCAGATGCCAGCCTACCCGGGTATCGGCCCTGGCTTGCTCGGCAGTTACCTGATGAGCCTGGCGCATGAGCCAGGCCGCATGTTTTCCGGTACGTCCGGCCGCGGTTAGCTCCGGGAAACCCTCGATGTGCTCGATCACCGCCGTTCGAAGGTCTTCCTGCCGGTCGCTTTGCCGGGCCGCCAGGCGCCAGGTTCTCAGATAAACCCCTGCAGTGGCGATTACCAGGGCAATGACCAGCAACAGTCCCACCAGCAATGCCGTGCCGATATCGAAGAGCACGGCAGCCAGAACCACCACCAGCAGAGTAACCAGGCCCGCAAGGGCGGTGGGTGCGATCAGGCGCAGGTAGAGGGTGTCCAGGGCATCCACATCGGTGGTGAGCCTGGATAGCCACTGGGCGCCGCTCAGCTCGCCACGGCGAACGCGACTGGCGCGGGACAAACGTTTGAACAAAGCGACACGGATGTCTGTGAGCAACCTCAGAACGGTATCGTGGTTGTAGACTCGCTCCAGATACCGGAATACCGTGCGGGAAACGGCGAAAAACCGGATCGCGCCGCCGGGTACATAGAGGTTTATGGTCGCCGCCACGCCGGCGGCCAACAGCAGGCCCACCAGCGCAGTTTCAGTAATGAACCATCCGGATACCGCCAACAGACCTATGCCGGAGAGCAGGGTAGCCAAAATCAGGAAACCGCCCACAACCAGGCGCCCCGGGCGTTTGAAGATCAGGTCCAGCCAGGGCTTCAGTTCACGCATCGCGCACCTCCCCGTCGGAGACCAGCAATACACAATTGGCAAGAGTCAGCAGGGCCTGGTGGTGGGTGGAGAAAATCAGGGTTTTGCCGGCCACCGCCAGTTTATGCAGGGCCTCCAGCACAAACACTTCACTGTCGCTGTCCAGTCCGGCAGTGGGTTCATCGAGCAGAATCAGGTCGTAATCCGCCAGGAAAATACGCGCCAGACTCAGCCTTCTTGCCTGGCCGCCGGAAAGCCCCTGGCCCTCCTCGGATACCGGGCTGTAAATACCCTGCTGGCGACTGTCGAGCAGGGAACCGAGGCCCACATTACGCAGGGCCGTCTCGATGGCGATATCGGAGGCATCCGGAGTGGTCAGTCTGAGGTTGTCGGCCCAGGTGCCGTGAACCAGAAACCCTTTCTGGCCCAGCCAGCCAAACCGGAAGCTGCCCGGCGTCTCGCCGAACAGGTGGATCTGACCGGCATCCGGTGCGATAAAGCCGGCCAGCAGGTGTAGCAGGGTGGACTTCCCGCCGCCGGAGGGGCCTGTCAGGGCAACCACTTCGCCTTTGCGGATGGTCAGCGTGAGATCACCCAGCACCTTCTGACCCGACCGGAAGCTCTTGCTGACGGAACGCAGCTCGATCCGGTCTTCCGCGCCCTCCACAGACACGGTTTCACTCGCGCTCTGAAGGTTCACCGGGGATGCCAGCCGCTCAAGAATTTCGGTACCAGCACCCATCGCTGCGGCACGATCATGATAATGCTGGGAAAGGGTGCGCAGCGGCTGGAAAAACTCCGGGGCCAGTAAAAGAATCAGCAGCCCGGAAAACAGGGTCAGATCTTCGGAAGGGCCGTAGGTGATGTAGCCCAGCAGACCAAACCCGATGTAGATGGCGATAACGGCGATGGCCACCGAGGCAAAGAACTCCAGAATCGCCGACGACAGAAACGCGACCCGGAGCGTTTTCATGGTGATGCGTCGGTAATGATCCGAGCGCTTGCGAATCAGCTCGGCTGCCCCCTCGGTCTGCCCGAAGAGCTGCAGCGTAGTCAGGCCGCGTACCTTGTCCAGGAACTGGCCGGATAGTCGGCTGATGGTTTCAAAATGCTGCTGGTTCAGTTTCTCCGCACCCATACCCACCAGCGCCATGAACAAGGGAATCAGCGGCGCGGACAACAGCAGGAAGATGCCGGCCAGCCAATCCAGCCAGAACACCAGGGCGAGGATCAGCAGCGGTACAATCATTGACAGGGTCATCTGCGGCAGAAAACGGGCGAAGTAGCCGTGCAGCGCTTCCACGTGGTCTATCCATTCGCGGGCAAGTGCGCCAGCCGAAGACTGGCCCAGTTCAACTGGGCCGGTAGCTTGCCAGTGCTTGTGAAGTTGCCGGCGGGCGTCACGGCGAACCTGTTCGCTGCATCGAGCGGCGAAGCGGGTCTGGTAGCCCTGGCCAAGTGCGCGCACAACGAGGGCGATAATCAGACCCAGAAAAAGAGGAGTGAGGTCCGCAACCGGAACCTCGTCAATGATGCCCAGATGGATAATCCGGGCAAGCAAAACCATCTGAATAATGGTGGCAATGCCGGCAACGGTGCCGGCAGCCACGGTACTCCGGATACACAGGCGACTGCCACGGGCCAGATCAGAAAGCCATCCTTTGACGGCTTTCTGATCGGCGGCGGAGGTATTCTCTCCGCCCCCATTGGCCGATGGCTCCGCCACTTAGTGATATCCCTCGCCGGCGCGTACCTTGCCGCGGAAGACCCAATAGGTCCAGGCGGTGTAGACCAGCACAATCGGAATCACGAACAGCAGGCCCAACAGCAGGAACAGCTGGGATTCATAGGCGGAGGCTGCCTCCCAAAGCGTGTATTCCGGCGGGACCACATATGGCCAGCGGCTGACCACCAGGCCCAGATAGGTGGTGATGAACAGGCCCATGGTAGCCACGAACGGCATGCCGTCTTTGCGATCACGAACCGAACGGTAAATCTGGATAGCGCAAAGCAGTGTCAGAACCGGCAGGACCCAGATAATGCTCAGGTTGGAGAACCAGCGCTCACGCACCATTTCATCCACGAAGGGCGTCCAGACACCGATGATGCCAAAGACCACCAACACCGCGAGAAGCAAGGGCAGGGTGATCTTGTAGGCCCACTGCTGCAGATTCCCCTCGGTTTTCATGATCAGCCAGGTGGAACCCAGCAGGGCATAGCCGGCCAGCATACCCAGACCCGTGAGCACAGTGAACGGCGTCAGCCAGTCCAGCGCGCCGCCAACATAGACGCCATTGGCGGTTTCAAAGCCCTGGATATAGGCCCCGACCACGGCGCCCTGGGCAAACGATGCAACGGTGGAGCCGCCGGCAAACGCCCAGTTCCAGAGATAACGTGACGTACGGGCCTTGAACCGGAACTCAAAGGCCACGCCACGGAAGATCAGCCCGGCCAATAGCAGGAATACACCGATATAGAGTGCCGGCAGGAAGATGGAATACACCATGGGGAAGGCGGCCAGAAGACCGGCGCCACCGAGCACCAGCCAGGTTTCGTTGCCGTCCCACACCGGGGCCACCGAGTTCATCATGGTGTCGCGGGCTTCCTCGTTCGGTGCAAAGGGGAAGAGAATACCCACGCCCAGGTCGAACCCGTCCATCAACACATACATGATAATGCCGAAGCCGATAATGAATGCCCAGATAAGAGGCAGATCAAACAGTTCCATAATCAGTGACCTCCCTGGTTGACCGGCTTGGCAGTACCAACACTATCGTCAGTATCGTGTTCGATTTCGAAAGGCACATGTGCAGCGGAGAACGGACGCTTGGGTCGATCTGCCTCGTGTTCGTCCTCATCACGGTCTTCAAGACCGACATACAACACACGCATGAGGTAGTAGACACCGGCAGAAAACACCAGAGCGTACACAACGATATAGCCGATGAGCGTGAACAACGCCATGCCGCCGGTCAGTGACGGGGTCAGTGCCTCGGCCTGGGTCATCTGGCCATACACGAGCCAGGGCGCGCGGCCCACTTCGGTGACGAACCAGCCGGTGAGCACCGCAAAGAAGGGCGCAATGCTCATGAAACGCATCCCCTGCAGGAACCAGTTGGTGCGCCAGTACCTGCCGCCGGCACGCAGAACCAGACCGGTTACCGCGAAGGCGATCATCAGCAGGCCAATACCTACCATGATCCGGAAGGACCAGAACACAATCGCCACCGGAGGCTGTTCTTCAACCGGCACTGCGCTCACACCCGGCACCTCTCCGTCCCATTCATGGGTCAGAATGAAGCTGGCCAGGCTGGGAATACCGATCTCGTACAGGTTCCGCTGGTTTTCCTGATCGGGAATGGCGAACAGCAGCAACGGCACATTACGGGAGGTTTCCCAGTTACCTTCCATGGCCGCAACCTTGGTGGGCTGGTGCTCCAGAGTGTTCAGGCCGTGGAAATCACCCAGCACCGCCTGAGCAGGCGCAATGAACAGCAACAGCCACAGGCACATGGACAGCGCTTTCTTGTTGGCCTCAACCTCGCGACCCCGCAGGAGATACCAGGCGCTCACGCCGGCCACCACGAAGCCGCCGGTCAGGAAGGACGCCAGCGCCATATGGCCAAAGCGGTAAGGGAAGGACGGGTTAAAGATCGCCTCGCTCCAGGAAGTCACATAGAACACGCCGTCGCGGAGCTCGGTGCCTGCCGGGGTCTGCATCCAGCTGTTGGCCGAGAGAATCCAGAAGGAAGAAATAAAGGTACCCGTCGCAACCATGATGGCGGCAAACAGGTGAACGCCTGCCGGCACCTTATCCCGACCAAAGAGCAGCACCCCGAGGAACGCCGCCTCCAGGAAGAACGCCGTAACCACCTCATAACTCAGGATAGGGCCGAGGAAATTGGCTGAGGCCTGCGCAAAATTGCTCCAGTTGGTTCCGAACTGGAACGACATCACGATGCCCGACACCACCCCCATACCGAACACCACGGCAAACACCTTGGTCCAGAAGGCAGAGAGCTTCACCCACACTGGATTCTCGGTTTTGAAGGCGAGGCCTTCGAGTACCGCAATGTAGGAGGCAAGGCCGATGGTAAACACCGGAAAGATGGCGTGAAATGACACCACGAACGCGAACTGGATTCGCGATAGAATGAGAGGATCAAGTTCCATGGGAACCCTCCGGTAACGGTCACATCATAACAAACGGGCCCAGCGAACCCGTTCAGCCGCTGCCTTAGCTCTGTTTGTTATATTGTTATTACCGGCAGATACTTACTATGCTACTAAACATGGTAGCAAATTCGATAGGGCGTTTTGCCGCACCCTTGATTTAAAACAATTATGGTGTTGCCGATGAGCTTTTACGAAGACAGGATTCTCCCCCACATCATAGACCGCGCATGCTCCATGGGCCAGGTGATGAAGCTTCGTAGCCAGGTAGTACCCCATGCAAAAGGCGTGGTGCTGGAAGTGGGCATGGGCTCGGCCATCAACATGGAATTTTACAATGCCGACAATGTCGACATGGTGTATGGCCTGGAACCCTCAGAAGGCATGCGACGCAAGGCCCAATCGAATCTGGCAAGATCCCCCGTCAAGGTAGAGTGGCTGGACCTGCCAGGCGAAAAAATTCCCCTGGAAGACCACTCTGTCGATACCGTTCTTCTGACCTTCACCCTGTGCACGATCCCGGACTGGCATGCAGCCCTCCGGCAAATGTGGCGGGTACTCAAACCTGGCGGCGAACTCCTGTTCCTGGAACACGGCGAATCCCCCGACGACGGCACCCGAAAATGGCAACACCGCATCACCCCCGGATGGAAAAAGCTGGCCGGCGGTTGCCATCTGAACCGCCACATCGCTGACCTGATCCGACACGCCGGCTTTGAAATCCAGGAGCTTGAAAACCTCTACATCCCCAAGGCACCGAAAATCGCCGGATACATCTACAAGGGCAGGGCAACCAAGCCCCCAGCAGCCAGCACCGCCGCCTGAAGGCGAGGGCGGAATCCGAATTGCGTTACCCCACGCAGACTTATACAATTCTGCCCGTCAAAACCTCCCCCCGAATGCTCCGGTGGTGAAATTGGTAGACACAAGAGACTTAAAATCTCTCGACCGCAAGGTCGTGCCGGTTCGATTCCGGCCCGGAGCACCACTATTTCTTCGACATCGCCTCCAGCATTTTATTCACCGCTTCCAGGTGCTCTGGCTCGTTGTGGCACATGCCCTGGAAGTTGGCACACACATCCAGAAAATCCTTCAGTTCCATCCTCGGCGCCATTTTCATCAGGCGTTTGGTCAGGCGTGTGGCTTTCGGCGGCTGGCTGGCCATGCGGCTTGCCATGGCGTTTGCGGCATTCATCAATTCGTCTGCTGGCACCACCTCCAGAACAATACCCAGGTCTTTGGCTTCGGCGGCGTCTATCACGCGGCCGGTGAGGGTGAGCTCGAAGGCGCGCTGATAGCCGATCAGGCGCTGCATGAACCAGGCGCCGCCGTCGCCGGGGATGATGCCGAGGTTGAGGAAGGTTTCGCCGAACTTGGCACTTTCCGAGGCAATGCGGATATCCGCCATGTTGGCCAGATCGAAGCCGGCACCAATGGCTGGGCCGTTCACGGCGGCAATAATGGGCACTTCAACGTTCTGCAGGGCCAGGGGAATGCGCTGGATGCCTTTGCGGTAGCGATCGGCGCATTCGGCCACGTCGCCGGCAAAATCGCCGCTTCGGTTGGCCATGTCCCGGATGTTGCCACCAGCACTGAAGGCAGAGCCCGCCCCGGTGATCACCAGTACCGACACATCGTCGCACTGGTTCACCCATTCTGCGGTGGTCACGATATCGTCGATCAGGTGTGAGCCTGTCAGCGCATTGCGCAGGTCGTGACGGTTCAGGGTAAGGGTGGCTACCCGGTTTTCCATGGTGAGCAGTGCATCGGTGAGCTTGGGTACGTTGGTCATGAATGCGGTTCCTTGTTTTTGATCAGCGCGTATCTTCGCGCGCGGGAACCGGATTAATCAACTAATAGCCGCGCCTTTCGGTAGCGGCTGACTTCCGTCCAGCCGTGCACAGCCAGAGCTGAGAATACGATGACCCCGCCCACCAGACTGAGGTTTGGCGGTACCTCGCCCAGGAACAGCCACACCAGGAAGGACCCGAACACGGTTTCCAAAAGCAGCATCAGGCTGACCTCTGCCGCGGGAATGTAGCGCGGGCCAATCTGGATCAGGATGCAGGCAGTCGGCAGGAATACAAGGCAGAGCAGGGCAATGAAGAAGAAGTCCCGGCCTGAGGGCATCTGGGCCCCGCCAAACAGAGCGGCCACAGCGGCCAACACCAGGGCTCCGAACATGAGCATCACGCTCATGTCACTGTCGGGCTTAGAGCGGGCCACGTTAAGGTTGGAGGCCAGGGCCGTGGCGGCAACCACGGCCATCAACAACCCCAGCGGGTCGCCCTTGCCGAATTCGCCAACGGCCATGAAGGTCGCGCCGGTCACACATACCAGGATGACGACCCAGGTTCGCAGGGGCAGGGTTTCTTTCCACACTGCCCAGGCAATGACGGCGGCGATCACCGGTGCGGTATTTAAAATCACGAGCACGTTGCCGGCAGCCGTGTTTTTCATGCCCACCACAAATCCGAGCGTGCTAATGGCGAAGGCACCGGCGCAGAAAAGCCCTTTGCGGCCGCATCTGCGGATTTCAGGCACCAGACGGGAACGGTAACGGGCCCAGCTGATCACAAAGAAACTGAGGGCCAGCAATAAACCCCGCCAGAACAGGAACACCACCGGGTCCACGGAGGTGATTTTCACAAGCAGCGCATCCGGCACGATAAACAGCACGCCAAGGGCGGCGATGGTCAGTCCTTTGATTCGGGTTGTCTGCAATGTGTGTTCGCCTGTTCTGGTGAGGTGTGTTGTTCAGTTCAGGGGTTATCCTGCTCTGGCAGCGGCTGGATGCTGTTGATATCGCCGGTTGGTGTTGCCGGTTCGTCCTCGATGATAATGAAGATGGCACCGCCAATAACCGCGATGGCAAAGATGGCTTTGAGGATTATCGATTTCGACATGCGTTCTTCCTCTCTGCGTTCTGGCTCATACAAATAGCCTATGGGCGGGAGAGGGCTATAACAACCGCAAAGCCCCGAAAACTGAGCATCCTACAAAAGTCGCTTCGACAGTATAGACACAGTCAGCAATACTCAGGGTAAGTTTGCAGGTTGCCTGGTGCAGCACCGTTAAAAATGGAGTGTCCTCATGACTGAACAAACCGCAGAACTGGTTCACAAGTACAGCGAAAATGGCATTACCACGCTCACGCTGAACCAGCCGGAGAAGAAGAACAGCCTGTCTATGGCCATGCTGGAGGCGCTGTCTGAAGAGCTGGAGATTATTGCCTCCGATACGGAAACCCGGGTTGTGGTGCTTGCGGCCCATGGCAATGTGTTCTGTGCCGGCCACGACCTCCGGGAAGTGCGGGAGCAGTTTGATAGCCATGAATTCCAGCTGGCGCTGTTCAACCAGTGCAGCAAGGTAATGCAGCAGATCGTTAATCTGCCCCGGCCGGTGATTGCCCGGGTAGCGGGTGTTGCCACGGCCGCGGGCTGCCAGCTGGTGGCCAGCTGTGATCTGGCGGTAGCGGCGGATACGGCGCGGTTCGCAACGCCGGGCGTGAACATCGGGCTGTTCTGTTCCACGCCAATGGTGGCTCTGTCCCGGAACGTGTCCCGCAAGCACGCCATGGAAATGCTGCTGACCGGTGAAATGATCGGCGCCGTGAAGGCGGAACGCATCGGGCTGGTTAATCAGATTGTTGATGAGCAGCACCTTGACGAGATGGTCTACAAGCTGGCCCGCACCATTGCCGACAAATCCGGCCACACCCTGAAAATTGGCAAGCAAGCCTTCTATAGGCAGCTGGAAATGCCGCTTGAAGATGCTTACGAGTACACATCGAAAGTAATGGCCGACAACATGATGGCCAACGATGCCCAGGAAGGTATCTGCGCGTTCCTGGAGAAACGTAAGCCGGAGTGGCAGGACAGCTAGAATCGCCTGAGAGTATCAGCCCGGCCTACTGCGTCGGGCAATTACCGTTTCCAAGGAATAGCCGGACGCCGGTCCGGATTTCATGTTTCTGGAAAAAACCGGCGTTCATTTCAACGGCCTGGATAAAGGGCACGCCGGCGGGGTAGGTGGGGCAGCCAGCACCACTGGCCGAGGCGCAGGGCACCATCTGCCGAATACTGCCGATCACGCCATCCTCGTTCAGGTAGGCAATGTCCAGGGGAATCAGGGTTTTGTACATCCAGAAGCCGTGGCTCGCTTCCCTGGGCTCGCTGTACTCGAACAGCATACCGGCGTCGGGAGCCAGAGAAGTACGGCCCATCAAACCCTTCCGGCGCTGTTCAGAGCTACTGGCCACTTCCAGTTTTACCGGCACTGTGCCCGCTGCGGACACAAAGCACGCGTCGACAACCGGAAGACCTTCCTGCGGCGCTGCGATGCCTGAAGAGCACCCGTAAATCAGCGAGCTGACCGCCAGTACGACCCAGCCTTTCAGGCCTCGAAGGCGTTGCGGTGTAGCTGTCACGAGCGTAACCGGTACCCGGTTTTGAAGATCCACCAGATGCCCACCATGCACGCGGTGAGAAACACCAGGGTCATGCCCACGCTGATGCCGACATGAACGTCGGACACGCCGTAGAATGCCCAGCGGAAGCCGCTGATCAGGTAAACCACCGGATTGAACAGGCTAACCGTTTGCCAGACCTCCGGCAGCATATCGATGGAATAGAAGGTGCCGCCGAGGAACACCAGCGGGGTGATGATCATCATCGGGACAATCTGGAGTTTTTCGAAGCCATCCGCCCAGATCCCGATGATGAACCCGAACAGGCTGAAGGTGATGGAGGTCAGCACCAGGAACGAGAACATCCAGAACGGGTGCAGTACGTCGTAATCCACAAAGAACTTCGCCGTAGCAAGTATGATCAGCCCGAGGATCACGGATTTGGTGGCAGCGGCGCCAACGTATCCCAGGACCACTTCCACGTAGGACACCGGTGCTGAGAGCACTTCGTAGATGGTGCCGGAGAACTTGGGCATGTAGATGCCAAACGAGGCGTTGGAGATGCTCTGCATCAGCAGGGACAGCATCACCAGCCCTGGAATGATGTAGGCCCCATAGGCGATGTTGTCGATATCACCCATGCGCGAGCCGATCGCGGAGCCAAAGACCACGAAATACAGGCAGGTGGAAATCACCGGCGAGAGCACGCTCTGCATAACCGTTCGGCGCATGCGGGCCATTTCGAATTTGTAGATTGCGCGGATACCGTAAAGGTTCATGCCTTTCTCCGTTGGGCCGGCGGGCTTACTCGTGCACCAGGCCGACAAAAATCTCTTCAAGGGAGCTTTCCCGGGTTTGCAGATCCCGGTATTCAATGCCCAGATCCCCGAGTGTCCGAAGCAGCCGGGCAACGCCGGCCTGTTCCTGCTGGGAGTCAAAGGTGTAGATCAGCTGGTAGCCGTCCTCGGACAGCTCCACCGGTTCCAGGGTCAGTTCGCCCGGTACCTTGTCGAGCTTGTGCGCCAGGTGCAGGCGCAGCTCCTTTTTGCCCAGCTTGGTCATCAGCTGGGTCTTGTCCTCAACCAGAATGATTTCACCCTGCCGGATCACGCCGATCCGGTCGGCCATCTCCTCGGCCTCTTCGATGTAATGGGTGGTGAGGATAATGGTCACACCACTTTCCCGGAGTTTGCGGACCATATCCCACATGTCCCTCCGCAGCTCCACATCCACACCGGCCGTCGGCTCATCAAGGAACAGGATCTGCGGTTCATGGGAGAGTGCCTTGGCAATCATCACCCGGCGTTTCATGCCGCCGGACAGCGACATGATGCGGTTGTTGCGTTTGTCCCAGAGCGAGAGGTCTTTGAGCACCTTCTCGATGTGGGACGGCTTCGGCGCCTTGCCAAACAGACCGCGGCTGAAGGAAACGGCATCCCACACGGTTTCGAACGAATCGGTGTTCAGTTCCTGGGGCACAAGGCCGATGGTCTCGCGGGCCTTGCGGTAGTCTTTGACAATGTCGTAGCCGGCGGCTTTCACCTCGCCTGAGGAGAGGTTAACAATGCCGCAGATGATGCTGATCAGCGTGGTCTTGCCGGCGCCATTGGGGCCGAGCAGGGCGAAGATTTCGCCACGGCGGATGTCCAGGTTGATGTTCTTCAGGGCCTGGAAACCGTCACCATATACCTTGCTCAGGTGCTTAACGGAAATATCCGGCTGCACGGGCGTGTCCTGTGGTCAAAATGGGTCGAATTGAAGGCGCGGTATTTTCTCATGACTGGCGCCAGTTTAGAAACCTTTGCCTTGGCGGGAGAAATCCCCATAATGCCCGGCAGGTTTGTTCGGGGTGCCGTTATGTTACGCGTAATAGCAGTGGCAGGATTGATTCTGGGGCTTGTTGCCGTGGCAATGTTTGGTCCGGGCTTGCTTAAGGATGCCAATGGGGATCTGGAAAGTGCTACTGCCAAAGGGAGTGCCGCGCCCCTTGCCCGTTGTGATTTGCTTCAGGAGGGCCCTTGCAGTTGGTCAGACGGTTCGGGGGAGTGGCAAATCAGCCTGAGCGAACTGGGTGAGGGTACCCAGGGCATGGAGTACCAACTCACGGTAGTCACACCAGAACGGCCGGAGCGTTTTCTCGCCGTTCTTCGGGGAGAATCCATGTACATGGGCGAGTATCCCGTACCACTGGGTTACCGGGCGGGAAACGAATACTCCGCGCGTTTTACGGCGCCATTCTGTACCGTCGACGCTACCATGACCTGGCGGATTGATCTGCAGCAGGGGCAACAGCCTATCGAGGGTATTCCGGCAGAGCTGGTATTTCAGGCCGAGCCACACTGAGACACGGGCAACCGGAAGCCAGTCGGCTGACAACGGGCCCGGATTGTGTAAAATCACAATACCGCCACTACTAGGGACAACGTGATGGATTACGGAGATAGCGTTCAGAAGGTACTGCTGAGAAAAATCCGCAAAGCGGAGCAGGATCTGATTCAGCTAAAGCTGGATTACTGCCGGTTTGTCTTCGGATTAACTCACCGGGCGAAAGTATTGTCCGACGGCGTGGCCTATGTGGTTCGTTCTGTCGACGTGGACAGCATGGCCAATACGGACGATGGTGGATTCAGCCGGCCCGAGATCACCGGCACCCGTGCTGACGAACAGGATCACGCAGAACCTGTGGCACTGGGCACCGACTGGGTACTTGAGACTGCCCCCGGGCAGGCTGCTAAATAAACGCGTTCGCGGTAACGGCCTCGTAAAGGCTCGAAGTCGGCGGTACATAGTGGTTGAACCGCCAGAATTCCGCTCCTTCCAACCCCGCCCTGAAACACGCCAGGTAAACCGTACTAGCCGTCAAGGTATCGATCGCCTCAACAATCTCTGACTGACGAATTCCGGTTTTTCGACTGGCAATCTGGGCAACGGTGGCTGCCAGAGCGGAAGAGTGCCGATTGGTTTTATCGCTGAGGGCACAACCGGCGCCATAGAGCCAGACGGCTGCGTACGTCTTAACCGCATTTGGCGCCATTGATAGATCCAGGCCGTTCACTCGGCAATCCCTTTCCTGAAGGCCTGCCAGAATATGCAGCTGGGTAATCAGCTCAGCGCGGTCCGGGGCAGCGTCGACAACCGGTCTGCGTACTGCAACCGGCCATTCTGAAGTTCGTGAGGCTGGTTCAGACTGATGGATTCCTGCGGGATGATTGCCTGCACAGTTTTCCTGATGGCCGATAGCCAGAGGCTCAGCTCGCATCAGCGCGATCATCCTAACAGCCAGAAGAACAAGCAGTGCAAGCAGCCCAAGCTGAACCAAGAGAATCAATCCGTTTACCATCATCACCAGAACTCTGAATGTTGCAAGAGGTTATCGGAGTGTAACGGAATGTATCCTGGCAATACCGCCAACCCGTCCCCATTACCCTGGCGAGGATTGACTGAAATGACGGAACTGTGACGGGGATCGCAGTGGCTGGCGCTAGCAGGTAGGCATGGTTTGCAGGGCCAGCTTGCGGCGAATGAAGCGGCCAAGGATGTCTACGCCAATGTTGAGCATGGCGGTGATCAGTATGAGCACCATTGCCTGGTCAAAACGGATGCTTTGAATGGCGCTATCGACGTAGAAACCCAGGGTATAGATACCAAGAATGCCCAGGATGGCGGTCTCACGCATGATGATTTCCCAGCGGTAAAACAGGAAGGCCAGGAATGCGCGGTAGATTCGAGGCACCAGCTCCCAGCCATAACGATTGAAGCCGTGGGGAGCGTCGGATCTCAACCGGATTGTGTTGGTTTGCCGGCCAATGAGATGGCCGATGATTCCGCCGTTGTGCAGCGCCAATGCAACTACGGCCGGCAGCATGGAGGGCCCCCAGAGCTGCAGGAGAATGTAGGCCAGGATGTATTCCGGTGTTGATCGCGCAATCACCAGGAAAACATGCCCGGAGGTCCGGCGTATTGGGCCACCAAAATGGTTCGATATCAGCGGGAACGCAAGTAATGCGAGGATGCCGGTGGCCACGAGCGCAATCTGCGTGAGAATCACGGTATTCCAGATACCGGGCAGGGCCTGTTCAATCATCAATTCATTGAGCCACGGCAGCAGGCCAGCAAGGCCCTCACCATCCCTCAGTGGGCTGGGCACAATGTCCTGGGTGAAGAACCGCTCAACGTTGCCCCAGACAATGGGCAAGCCATCGCCGAGGAAGAACGGAGCGCCGAGGATATACACGGGCAACAGCTTGGGTTTCACCCAGAGGGGAATGGTGGCAATAAGCACATAGAACAGGATCAGCATCGCGCCGGCATCGGAGTACATGCCTTGCGAGAATGAGGTTTCCAGATAAAACCCCAGCGTCGGCAGGCCAACAAAACCGAGGATAGCGCTTGAGCGAAGACCACACTCGAGACGGTAGGCGGTGTAGGTCCGTAACTGAACCCAGCAATCCGGGATCTTGGTGTAGAGGAACGCCGCAATGGTGCCGGTGCCCGGAGGCAATAACCGGCCTGGTTCCGGATCTGCCTCTTCAAGAATCTCGGAGTAAACCTTGGCAAAAATACCGGAATAGGGAATTGCGATTGCCAGTACGCCCGTCAGCGGGTGGAAGCCGAAAAACTGGAGAAAAATCAGGGCCCAGAACAGCTCGTGAATGGCGCGGATGAATGCACAGAATATACGCACCGGGAGAAAGCGATACACCAGTGCCAGCAGAAAGCCGCATATAGCGCCAACCGTCACCCCCACGAACGCGAAGGCCACGGTTCGTAACAGGGCGGTAAGCAGCCCCTCGCTACTGAAGAAATTGGGGGTCAGTACGCCCAGGAAAAAATTGCCGAGGTCTCGCCAGGGATTGTTGGCGGTTATCGCGATGTCGGCAAACAGCAACCCCACGAGCGCAATCGCAAGAAAAATCAGGCTGGTGCGTACCGTCGGGTAGGAGAGCATCGCGTGACAGGTCCTAGTACAGCGACATGATGTCTGCAGCCGTCAATCGTTCTGTAGGCTCATCCAGGGCGACCTGGCCATCCTGGATGCCAACAATGCGGTTACAGTACTTCATGGCCATGTCCACGTCGTGCAGCGCAATAACGCTCGTTTTGAAGCGGTCTTTCAGCAGTTTCATGACGTGATGCGCCATTGGCCCATCCAGTGCGGAGATCGGTTCGTCTGCCAGTAACACGGGAGCGTTGCGATAAAGGGCTCTGGCAATGGCTACCCGTTGGCGCTGTCCGCCGGAAAGGGACGCTGTCGGGATCCAGAGTTTCTCTGACATTCTCAGCGCGTCCAGCAGTTCTGCAATCTGCTTTCTATCCTGTTTGAAGGGCCGGATCAGGGTAACGGTGTTGTACCAGGTGGCGTGCTTGTCCAGCTGCCCCATGAACACGTTGTGGAATACCGGTAGGGCGTTAACCAGGCCAAGCTCTTGTGGTACGAGAGACGATTCCCGATCCACCCTCTGGTGAATGAGCCGGATCAGAGTGGATTTTCCGGCACCACTCTTCCCGACCAGGGCGACCTGATCTCCCTCCTTAACAGTAAGGGTGAGCGGGCCGATAACCCGCTCACCCCCAAAAGAGGCCGTCAGGCCCGAGAGATCAAAGCCTGCCATCAATCAATGATTCCGATTTCTTTTGCAACCTTGCGAATCGGCTCGTAATCATCGTTTGAAGCGGGGACAAACGCAGAGCGCGGGAAGCTTTCAAGCAACTCAGGGTCATCCAGGGAGAGCAGGGCCTCGCGGACGCGATCGGTAAAGCCTTCGCCGTAATTTTCATCCACGTCGCCACGGATGCTCCACTGATAGTTGGGGAAACTTGGCGTTTTCCAGATCACCTTCACCGCGTCGGTATTGATGTTGCCGTTTTCCAGTTCTTTTTCCCAAACCGCGAAGTTCATTGCGCCCACTTCATAAGTGCCGGACTCCACCAGGCGGAGGGTGCGGGTGTGGTTGCCGCTGTAGCCCACGCGGGAGAATACGTCTTCAGGAGCTTCTCCAAAGGTTTCGCGGATGTGGTACTCGGGAATCAATCGCCCGGAAGTCGAGCCTTTCGATCCAAAGGTAAATGTCTTGCCACGCACATCTTCCGGCAAACTGTCTGCGCGATCCAGACCGGTGCTCTCGTGAGCAATGAAATAAACGTAGAAGGCCTGGTCTTCGGTACCCTGCGCAATCGCTTGCGAACCGGGTACCAGGGATCTGGCCTGAACGCCGGACAGGCCGCCGAACCATGCCAGTTGCACCTGATTGTTCCGGAATGCAGATACGGCGGCTGCATAGGACTTGACGGGGATGTACTTTACATCCGCATCCAGTTCCTCGGACAGGTAGTCCGCAATGCCGCGGAAACGCTCGACGAGCTTGGTTTCGTCTTCATCGGGGATGGCCGTGAAAATAAACGTCTGGGCCGATGCGGCTGCAGAGAACAGAGAACAGAGACCAATAATCAGCAATTTCCGTATAAGATTGTGGGTCATGGTTTTTCCTTGTTGAAACGGATATTTAGAGTAGGGAGTCTGAACGAGCGGCTCCTGTTAAAGAAGGATACCTGTATTCACGTAAACTCTGAACAGCTATACGGCATACGTTTTTAAATGGCTCAAGACGGCCGACCAATTCAGGCGATTAGAATGCGTTTAATCTTGGTTACACCGGCGAAGCCGGGATCGAAAGCAGGGAACCGGGCAACGGCTGAGCGCTGGAAAACTCTGCTGGCAAATGCCGGTCATTCCGTGCGTGTGGTTACTGAATACGACGGTGAGCCCTGTGATGCCCTGATAGCGTTGCATGCCTGGCGCAGCGCTGACGCCATCCGGCGGTTCCGTGAAACCTGGCCCGAAAAGCCACTCATAGTGGCGTTGACCGGTACGGATATCTATCACCACCAGCACGAGTATCCTGAACGAACCCTCTATTCCATGAACGTGGCGGATTCGCTCATCGGGCTGCACAGTCTGGTAGTCGACGACATACCGGCCGGTCTGGCGGAGAAACTGGTAACACTGTGCCAGTCGGCCGAGGGTCCAGAGTCCTTTCCAGAACCGAAAATAGATTCCGGGAGCGAGCGGTTCGGTGTGTGTGTGATCGGCCATTTGCGGGACGAAAAGGACTCTCTCCGGGCGGCCTATGCTGCGCGGCTGCTGCCAGGGGACTCGCGGATCGAGGTTGTCTGCGCCGGCAAGGCTCACAACGACGAGTGGCAACGCAAAGCAGAACGGGAAATGGCCGAGAACCCTCGCTTCCGTTGGCTCGGGGAGTTGGATCAGGCCGATACCCGGCAGTTGATGGCAAACAGCCAGGTGATGGTGATCAGCTCCATCATGGAAGGCGGAGCAAACGTGGTATCCGAGGCCTGTCGGGCTGGCTTACCGCTTTTGGCATCCGATATTCCGGGCAACGTCGGTTTGTTGGGGCGGGACTATGGTGGATATTTCCCGGTTGGCAACGAAGAGGCACTGGCCGAGCTGCTGAATCGCGCCGAGACCGATCCCGGGTTTCTGGCTTCTTTGGCGCAACAGGTTGGAAAGCTGGCAGAGCGTTTTCTTCCAGAAAAGGAGCAGGCATCCCTGGAGCAGGCGCTACAACTGGCGATGCAGCGCTGCTCAGAGAGGCGTTAATCCCGCAGGGAAATGGGCTCAATGGGCCCCGATTCATCCTGAGCGGTGATGCGGCCGATGATTGCAGTATGTGGGTAGCCCAGAGCTTTCAGCTCCCGCACGCATTCCTCGGCCTTGTCTGCCGCAACACTTGCCAGCAGCCCTCCCGCGGTTTGCGGATCAAAGATCAGCGGATACCTTGCGTGGTTAACCCACTTTTCCTGTTCCCGGATCCCCCGGCGCAAACGGATATTGGCCGGTTGCAGGGAGCTGAGGATCCCGGCGGCTGCAGTCTCCTCGGCGCCCGGAAGGATAGGTATGGCCGAGAGGTCCAGCTCGGCATCGACGCCCGAAGGTTTGGTCATTTCAACCAGATGCCCAAGCAGGCCGAATCCGGTCACGTCCGTGCACGCTTTGGAGCCAAACTTACGGAGACAGTCTGCAGCGGCCTTGTTGGACTGCACCATGGAGGCGAGGGCAGAGTCGATCCATCTGCCTTTCGCAGCCAGCTTCGCGTGCGCAGCGAAAAGGGTACCCGTGCCGATGGGCTTGGTGAGGATAAGAGCGTCTCCGGCTTTCAATCCGCCCTTGCTCATAACCTCTTCTGGGTCGATCAGGCCGTTTACCGCAAAGCCCAGGGCCAGTTCCTTGCCTTCACCGGTATGCCCGCCAACAAGGGCACAACCAGCTTCGTTCAACACTTCCACGGCACCGGACATCATCTGGTAGACCACGTCCTCGACCTTGGATTCAATGCCGTAGGGCACGGTAGCAACAGCCGTAGCACTTTGTGCCTCGGCGCCCATGGCAAACACGTCACCCAGGCTATGATTCGCGGCGACTTTCCCGAAGATGTAGGGATCGTCGATAAATGCGCGGAAGAAATCCACGGTGTGAACCACGGCTTTGCCCGGCGGTACCTTCAGGACGGCTGCATCGTCCGGGGCGTGAAGGCCGATGAGGATATCGTCTCTCTCGATGGGCTTGAGTTCCCCCAGGGCCCGCGAAAGCACGGTGCTGCCCACCTTGGCACCACAACCCCCGCAGCGCATGGCAACGGCTGAGATTGCCTGGGAAGCGTCCTCAGCATTCTGGGCCGCCGCGGTATCCGGCAATTTGGATTCTTCCTCCATGGGAGGGAGATCGTTGAACTTTTTCATGAACCGGCGATCGATCCAGTCCTTCCATCGCCACACCCAGGCGCCGTCGAACTGGGTATCCCCACGGGAAGCAACCGCGTATTTATCGCCGGTGCTGATCAGCGCCAGCCATTTTTTCTGGGGGTAGAAATCCTTTGGATCCTTGCCAGTCGCCAGGCGCTTGAGGTTGTCAGCCAGTGGGGGACCTTGCCTCACCGCGAACACACCCGCTTTCTCACGGGGATGGTTCAGTACATTGGCGATGTCGCCGGCAGCGAAAATGCTGTCGTCGTTTTCCACCTGCAAGGTATCCCGCACACGGAGGAACAGCCCGTCATCCAGGGCAAGGCCGGTATCCTTCAACCACTCAGGTCCGCCAGCTCGCGTTACCCAGAGCACTTCGTCGGTTTGCAGGGTTTCACCGGATTCGGTGATCAATAACCCTTCCTGAACCTTGCTTACCGGGGACCCCAGGTGCACCTTTACACCGCGTTCCGCCAGCGTCCTGCGGAAAACCTCGCGAACCTTCGGATTGTGCGTGGGCAGGATTTCGTTTGCTGCGTCAAACAGGTGGAAATGGAGCTGCCCAGGGTCTTTGCCACGCTGTTTCAATTCGTTCTTGAGCCGGAACTGCATTGCCAGGGTGAGTTCGACGCCACCGGCACCCGCTCCGACAACCGCCACCGTCAGGGGGCCTTCGTGGTTCTCGATCCGGGAGAGCAGTGCAAGCCAGCGGTTGTTGAAACCGGTAATCGGCTTCACCGGCACGGCATGGTCGGAGGCGCCTTCCACTTCGTTGACCCGCGGCGAGGAACCAATGTTGATGGAAAGAATGTCGTAGGGTACGTCCGGGCGCCCCCGACAGATAACCCGCTTGCGTTCCCGGTCGATGCCCACGGCTTCGGCACGATAAAAGCGCGCACAGGCGTATTCTGCCAGGCGGCTCAGATCTATATGGACATCATCGTAGCTGTAGTGGCCGGCCACATAGCCAGGCAACATGCCGGAATAGGGGGTATGGGTGTCGCGGCAGATGAGGGTCAGGCGCACGCCGGGGACCGGGTTCATGGCGAACCGTTTGAGTACCCCGACGTGGCTGTGCCCGCCGCCAATCAGGACAATGTCCCGTAATACAGGCTGGTCAGGCGTTCGCATTAGCTGATTTTCTTGGCTTCAGCTGTAAATTGGCTGTATCCCTTGACGTTGGAGAAAGCCTTCAGCTTTTCCTGGTCTGCTGCAGAAGGATTGGCGATCTGGTCGATGGAAGTGATTCCAGCGTCCTTCATCTTCTTGGCAGTGGCAGGACCAATGCCTTTGACCAGTGTCAGGTCGCTCTTGTCCACCGGCTTGGCCGCTTTGGCAGCCGGCGCTTTCCTGGCGGCAGGTTTCTTGGCAGCCGGCTTTTTGGCAGCAGGCTTGCTGGTAGCGGCTTTTGCTTTGGCGGCCGGTTTGGCGGCTTTTTTCGGGGCTGCTTTTTTAGCGGCGGAGCCGGCTTCTTTGCTCACTTCGTCGGTGAGTTTCTTCACTTCCTTGCCCGCCTCCTTGGAGGCAACACCCAGACGTTCAAGAATACTGCTCTGAAGTTCGTGGAATTCGTCAAGGCGGCGTTCAAACTCTTCGTGGAAACGCTTCATCTCACGGTCGCGAAGTTCGTCAATTTCCTTGAGCAGTTTGCGCACCGGCTCCTGAACCTGATTCTGCAGACTGTCGAACTGCTTCAGTGCATCGTTCACCAGACCTTCGATCTGGGCGGAGGTCTTTTCGAACTCCTTGTTGACCTTCTTCACGATCTTATCAACGTTCTGTTTGGCTTTCTTCGCCATGGATTGTCTCCTTACGGACAGGTTTCAACGAAAAATCAGAATCAGGCCATTTGCCGGAAACCGGAAATGGAGCCTGGGGAACGACGTGACTTGAGTGACTGCTTTTTGGATACCACTTCCCGAATTCTGCGAAGCTTCTCCGCCAGGGACGAGCCACCGTTGGAGTCGAGTTCCACAAAATCGATGGAATAGAAGAAATTGCTGCAGTGTTTTCTGCGTTCGGTGACCAGCCCGGACAGGCCTTCCGCACGGATCTTGTCAAACGGCATGTCCATCACGAGATCCAGCACCACGGTATCACCGGGGTTGAACACCTTGTCGGTTTTCATCACGCATCCATAGCCGTCCAGTTCGTAGAGGGCTGCCTCGACAAGCTCCTTTCGAAAAAGGCCCTGTCTGATTCGAAATCGGGCGACAAGATCCGGCAATGCTTCGTTCATGAATCAGCTTCTCTGGTGATGTCCGTATCCACAGCAACCTGTCTCATGGGGAGACAGGCTGGATATTGATTAAACAATAGACACTGGACTTTGGTTTTGCAACGCCATCAGTGCCATACGCTCCACCGCTAAGGCAGTTTTTTAACAATCTTTTACGGCAGATCAGGCCAGTTTACTTTGTTTTCAGCTCGTACATATCAACGCGGCGATCTTTCAGGTTAGTGACAGACCCCTCGTTGCGGACCAGCTTCAACTTTTCCAGGTCCATATCGGAGAACATGATCATCTCCGTATTGGGCGTGGTTTCGGCCATCACCGCATCGTGGGGGAAGGCGAAATCCGATGGCGAGAATACGGAGGACTGCGCGTACTGGACGTCCAGGTTCTCGACTTTCGGCAAGTTGCCCACGCTGCCGGTGATTACGACATAACACTCGTTTTCGATCGCCCGCGCCTGTGCACACTGGCGAACCCGCAAGTAGCCATTCTTGGTGTCGGTCCAGAAGGGCACCATGATGATATCGACTTCCTGGCTGGCAGCAATTCGCCCCAGCTCCGGGAATTCGATGTCGTAGCAGATCATGATGGCGACCCGGCCGGCGTCGGTTTCGAAGACCTCGAACTGGTTGCCACCTTCAATAACCCAGTCGCGCCGTTCATGGGGTGTAATGTGAACCTTGCGCTGCTCGTCGACTCGGCCATCCCGGTGGCAGAGGTAGGAAACGTTGTACACCCGGTCATTTTCGATCAACGGCATGGAGCCCGTGATGATGTTGATGTTGTAGCTCACCGCCATTTCGGACATTTCTTCTTTGAACTGCTGCGTAAACCCGGCGAGGAAGCGAATGGCGCGGGTCTGGTCCATCTGGTCCGTAAGCCCCATCAGCGGCGCGTTGAAGAATTCCGGGAAGATCGCGAAGTCACTCTTGTAATCAGACAACGCATCCACGAAGTATTCCACCTGCTTTAGAACTTCTTCAACGGAGGTGAATTCCCGCATCTGCCACTGAACGGCACCAAGCCTCACCTGTGTCTTCTTGACGCTGAGGACCGGAGAAGGCGGGGTGTAAAGGATGTTGCGCCACTCCAACAGGGTGGCGTAGCCCATCGATTTCTCATCCTCTGGCAGGTATTTATGCATCAGCCGGGTGACCTGGAAATCATTGGAAAGCTGGAAGCTCAGGATCGGATCGTAGATTTCCTTGCGATCCACGCGCTGTATGTACTCCTCGGGGGAATACTGCTCGGCATACTTGAAGTAGTTGGGTATGCGGCCGCCAGCCAGGATGCCCCTGAGGTTCATGGAGCGGCAGAGTTCTTTCCGGGCCTCATAGAGACGACGCCCGAGCCGGTAACCCCGGTAATCCGGGTGAATAAAAACATCCAGACCGTAAAGCGAATCGCCATTGGCGTTGTGCCAGATCTTCTCGTTGCGAAGGATCAGGTCATCGTAGGTATGGGGGTTGCTGAATCGGTCGTATTTTACGGAAACCGTCAGCGCAACTGCCACCAGCTGGCCACTTTCCTCAATGCAGATCTGGCCGTCCGGAAACTGTTCCACCAGCGCCTTGATCGTGTCCTTGGGCCAGGCGCCTCCGATGTCGTCGTAAACGCGGTCCATAAGCTTTTGAAGCTGTTCGTAATCTTCAAGCTTCAGGTTCCGGAGGTTGAGGTGCAGTTCTTCATGGGCCATTCAGTTCGGCTCCCGTTCGTTATGGAGTAGGACAAGCTCGGCATTTGCGTCAATACTTGGAAAGTTTAACAGAAGCCGCTAAAGACTTCGCACCGCAGGCCGAAAGACAAATTAACGAATATCAATTTTCATTGCCGAGGATTTGACCGTGCAGCTGACATTCGGGCAAAAGCTCCTGACTGCTTTCGGTATTCTGTTGCTGTTGGTTATGGGGGCTTTCACCCTCTCTGGCGATTTACGGCTGCAGAACACCACGAAAACCTATGTAGACGCGCTGATTGACGACACAGTGCAGCAAAGTACCTCAAGCATTGCCGAATGGCTCAATACCCGGCTGGTGATGACCGAAGCCACTGCCAAAGCGTTGGAAAGCGTCAAGAATGATGAAGAGGCGCGTGTTGTGCTCCAGGCCATTACGACCGGTGGAGGGTTTCGCGATGTGTATGTGGGCCGCACCGACGGCTACATGCTGATGAAATCGCCGGAAGCCAATGCAACCCTGCCGTCTGATTACGACCCCCGCGAACGTCCCTGGTACAAGAAGGCCATGAGCCTTGGAAGCGCTTCATTTACCGAACCGTACCAGGACGCCAGCACCAGCGACATGATTATCTCCACGCTTGCGCCTGTGAAGCGCGGTGAGTACGAAGGCGTGGCCGGCGCAGATATCGGTCTGGGCGCAATCGCGGAAACCCTCTCGACTGTAACCCTGGCGGATACCGGCTACGCCGCCCTGATCAACGAACGTGGAACCGTTCTGTTCCACCCTCAGCAGGCGCTTGTGGGCAAGAACATCAGTGCTCTGACTGGCGGCAGCCCGGACCTCGGCGGGGCTGCCCACGAATACTCCAATGAGGAGGGGAACTGGGAGGCCAGCTTCCATCCAATCAGCGATGCCCGCGGCGTGGAGTGGTATCTGGGCACTTTTGTGAATGCAGACAAGATCAACGCGCCGGTTCAGAGTGCCCGCATGACCGGTCTGATCATGGCGGTCATTGGCCTGATCGTTTCACTGGTAATCCTGCATCTGGGCATCAAGGTGCTCATGGCGCCAGTTCGTCGTCTGAACAAGGCCATGGGAGACATCGGTAGCGGCGATGCGGACCTTACACAGCGCCTGGACGACAGTGCGAAAGATGAATTTGGAGAGCTGGCCAGAAGCTTCAACCGGTTTGTCGAGAATATCCAGAACGTAGTCCGGGACGTACAGCAGGGCAGTGCGGAGCTGGGCCAGAATGTCAGTTCCCTGAGAGACACAGCCAGCACCAGCCGTTCAAGCGTGGAGAGCCAGCAGGTCGAGATCGACATGGTGGCAACCGCCATCAACGAAATGTCGGCGGCCGCAGGCGAAATCGCACAGAACGCCCAACAGACAGCCGACGCCGCCAATACTGCCGACGGCGACAGCCGGGCATCGCTTGAGACCGTCGCCGCCTCCCGGGATGCGGTGCAGAAGCTCTCGAGGGAGGTCAACGCGGCGGCTGAAGTCATCGACACACTCGGCAAGGATGTCGCTTCAATCACGACGGTCCTGGAAGTGATTCAGGGCATTGCCGAACAAACCAACCTGCTTGCGCTGAATGCTGCCATTGAAGCTGCACGGGCCGGTGAAGCAGGGCGGGGCTTTGCGGTGGTGGCCGACGAGGTGCGCAACCTTGCCCAACGCACCCAATCCAGCACCGAGGAAATCAACTACATGATCGAGCGTCTGCAGAAAGGCGCTAACGATGCGGTTGATGTAATGAAAGCGTCAACTGCGGTTTCCAGTGTCAGCATGGAAAAAGCCCAGGATGCCATGGAGGCGCTGAACCGGATTGCCGAGGCTATCACTTCCATCAGCCAGATGACGTCGCAGATTGCCACGGCCTCCGAAGAACAGACGTCGGTGACCGAGGAGCTGAATTCATCGATTACAAGAATCGCGGATCAGGGTCAGGAAGCGGCCGCCGCAGCCACGGAAAATGACGTTTACAGCGGGCAGATAGAGAGCATTGGCAAGGCCCTGAACCAGAACGTCTCCCGGTTCCGGGTATAGCAGGAAAACCTAGCGGCTGAGGACCTCGAGACGCCGGCGCAGATTCTCAAGGGTGCTGCGCCCTATGTATCGGGATTCCTCACTCAGGAACGGGTTATCCAGGGCAATTACCCGGCGTTGGCTCAGGTTGAGCTCCTTGACGGCACGGGAGTAGTAGCGCTTCAGGAACTCGCTGAAACTCCCATCATGGATGGCGCGCTCAATGCCCAGCTGCAGGCGATGAGCGGTCTCCTGGTCGTCTGGGCCAACGAACAGATAGGACGGCATGGGGTAGGCGATCAGGAGATTGGGCTCGATCACCAGGTTGGGATCCTGCTCCATTTCCAGGTCGTACAGGACTTCGCTGACGCCGCGGGCGAAACAATCAAAGCGTTCGTTACGGAGCATCCCGAACAGTATTTCGTATCGCGAGTGTGTCACCACCGGAATGCCATTTGCCTCTAGTACCGGTGTGTCTGGCCAGTGCGAGCCTTGACCGATCCAGATCTGGCTGGCTCGGAAATCATCCAGACTCTTTATGTCGGCGAACTTGGGCAGAGATTGCGGCAACACCACGCAGACGCGAAAGCCGAGAAGGCCACCATCAACCGGGAAGGGGATCGCAGTCAGAAACTCTTCCCGCTCGGCCGAGGTGGCTACATTGGCGATATCAACCAGGCGAGACTGGCCATCTGCCAGTTCGCGGAGCACGCGCCCCTGACTCAGTTCTTCACTGCGAATAACCCGGGAGTCGCCATATTCCGGCGTTTTCTCTAATGCAAGCTCGACGAGCGCACGAATAGCCGGGCTGTCATAATTCCTATACCAGAGAACATAATCACGACTGGCTGCCCCAGTAATGCCGGACGTTGAGGTTGAGGCTGCGATGGGGGCCACTTCAAGGCACAGACCGAGCAGAGCGAGGAAGATGGCCAGTTTGGGCAACCGGAACAAGTTCCTGAATGCGGGCAGAGAACATTCCAAATCAGAAATCCTTTCTTAATACTGGAAAAACCGGCAAAAAAGCAGCCGTAATTCAGGCAGCCACCCTCACTTTAGAACATAAATTCAAAAATAAATCGGACGATGTCCAAAAAAATTGTAAAAGATTCTTGCGGCTGCCAGAGACCATTGTAATCATCGGCTTCGACCAAGAAATCGGAGCAAGTGAATGGCAATTATCGACAACCTTATCGGCGCCACTGGCCAGTGGGTCGCCAGCACAGACCCAAAGGCTACCCTGGTCAGCCCACTGGCCTGGCTAAAGAAAACCGGCGGTTATGCGGCGGTAAACAAGATCATAGGCCTGTCCATACCCTTTGCGCCGCGGAACAACTTCAGTGTTGAAGAAGTAAGGCCGGGCTATGTGCGGGCAAAAATCCGGCTCAAAGGCAACAAGAACCACTTTGGAAGCCTGTATGCCGGCGCCTATTTTCTGGTGGCTGAAATTCCCGGTGGCGTCCTGACGCTGTTTGACCTGGGCCCTGCGTACACCCCGATCCTCAAGGAAATGACCCTGCAATTCCTGCAACCGGCCAATAGTGATGTCACCGTGGAGTTTACGCTGCCGTCGGAAACCGTCGCGGGCATCCTTGCAGACGCCGACGAAACCGGCCGGGCCAAGTTCACCCTGGAAGGGACACTGAAAGACGAGGAGGGCAACCATGTGGCTACCTCCATCGCTCATTACCGGGTACGTAAGAAAGGCTTTAAAGCAGAGGCTTGAGGATCAGACCGGATCAAGGCCGGCAATGGCTTCCAGAAAGATCTCGCCGTATTTTTCAAGCTTGGCAGCCCCCACGCCGCTGACTTCGGCCAGCTCTTCAAGGGTGCGGGGCTTGCGCTCAAGCATTCCGAACAGGGTCGTGTCATGAAAAATGACGTAAGGAGGCACGCCCTGTTTGTCAGCCAACTCCTTGCGGCAGGCCCGCAGGGCGTCCCAGCCGGCCTGATCCGTTATCTGGTCTTTAACCGGAGCGCTTGAGCGGCCACCGGAGGCCCGGCCTGCTGCCTTCTTGACCACCGGATCCTTACGCAGCTCAATGGTTTGCCGACCTTTCAGCAGCGGGCGGCATTCTTCTGTAAGCTGAAGTGCGCCATAGCCCTCCGGATCTGCCCGCAAATAGCCGTTGGCGACCAGTTGGCGGAAGACAGATTTCCATTCGTTGGCGCTGAGCTCTGTGCCAATGCCGTAGGTGGAAACCTGATGATGGCCGGCCTGCAGAATCCGCTCGTTCTCTGAGCCACGAAGCACGTCGATCAGGTAGCTCACACCGAAGCGTTGCCCGGTGCGGAACACACAGGACAGCGCTTTCTGGACGGCCACTGTTCCATCCCAGGTTTCCGGAGGATTCAGGCAGGTGTCGCAATTGCCGCAGGGCCGCTCCAGTTCGTCCCCGAAATACCGCAGTAAAACCTGACGACGGCAACTGGTGACCTCGCAGAGACCGAGCATGGCGTCGAGCTTCTGGCGCTCCACCCGTTTGAAATGGTCGTTGCCCTGGGAACTTTCCAACATTTGCCGCAGTTTGATCACATCCTGCAGGCCATACACCATCCAGGCCGTCGAAGGCTTGCCGTCCCGTCCGGCGCGGCCGGTTTCCTGGTAGTAGGCTTCAAGGCTCTTAGGGAGATCCAGATGAGCGACGAAGCGCACGTCGGGTTTATCGATTCCCATGCCGAACGCAATAGTGGCAACAATGATCACGCCATCTTCGCGCAGGAAGCGCTCCTGGTGATGGGCGCGTTGTTCCGAGGACAGGCCGGCATGGTAGGGCAGAGCGGTGTAGCCTTTCTGGGCGAGGGTTTTCGCGGTAGCGTCCACCTTGTTGCGGGACAGGCAGTACACAATGCCGCAGTCGCCCTCATGCTCGGCTTTAATAAAGTCCAATAACTGTTTGTTTGCGTTTGTTTTTGGCGCTATACGGTATTGAATGTTCGGGCGATCGAAGCCACTGACGAAGTGTCTTGCCCCGGTCAGCGACAGACGTTCCGCGATCTCTTTCCGGGTCCGCTCATCGGCTGTTGCGGTCAGCGCAATGCGGGGTACGCCGGGAAACTGCTCGGCCAGCATGCTGAGCTGCAGGTAATCTGACCGGAAGTCGTGGCCCCATTGGGACACACAGTGGGCTTCATCTATGGCGAACAACGAGATCGAGGCATCATGAAGCAGTTCAATCGTGCGAGGTTGAATCAGCCTCTCCGGCGCGCAGTACAGCAGGTCCAGCTCACCGGTCATCAGCGCGTACTCGGTGGCTCGGGCCTGCTCGAAATCCATGGTTGAGTTGAGGAACGCAGCTCTTACCCCGAGCTCCTTGAGCGCTGCCACCTGATCCTGCATCAGGGCGATTAGCGGGGATATCACAATCGCCGTGCCAGAGCGAACCAGTGCCGGCACCTGGTAACACAGGGATTTACCCCCGCCCGTTGGCATAAGCACCAGGGCGTCGCGGCCTTCCGACACTTCCCGGATGATGTCACCCTGCAGCGGCCGGAACGATTCGTAGCCGAAGACTTCGTGCAGCACCTGTTCCGGATCCCTTCCCGAGGTGGTGGGCCGCTCGGTGGAAAGCTGTTCGAAGTCCTGATCAAGATACATAGGGTAACCGGTTCGTCGACGTGAAGCCGCTTTATTGAGACGGGTGGAAAGCCGGGGTCGGCACGGTGGGCAATGATACCAGATTAACCCTGAGGGTTGGCCAGCAAACCCATGTGCCAGATGGAGGCAAAGCAGTGTAAGAAACGCTACAATACCGCGTTTTTGAACCACCGTTTCACGCCATACTGTGACAGACACTGATAATAACAGGGCTTCCATGCAGGAATTTGATGCCATCCGTCCGTATTCGGACGAAGAAACCGGCGCTGCTATTAACCGCCTGGTCAACGACCGGGAATTTCTGGATATGGTCGGTCGCTTCAAGTCTCCGACACTGGCACGCTGGGCACCGGCCATGTTGCGTGTGTTTACCCGCCGATGGCTCACCAGCCATTTTGGTCGCTATACGCGTGTTGATGATCTCCAGGCCGGGCTTTCCGGCTACGTCGGTGAACTGGTCGACAGCACCACCACGCGAGTGACAACCAGCGGCCTGGATAAACTCGATAAACACGGCGCCTATCTGTTCATTTCAAACCACCGGGACATCGTGTTTGACCCCATGGTGGTGAACTACCTGCTGTTCCAGAACGGCTTCCATACCACCCGAATTGCCATAGGCGACAATCTGCTGGCAAACCGGGTGTTCGCCGAAATGATGCGGCTGAACAAGAGCTTTGTGGTACGTCGTAGCATGACCAGCCCGCGGGAGATGCGCGATGCCTACATAACGCTCTCCGGCTTCATCAACCACAGCATTGATACCAATCACAGTATCTGGATTGCCCAACGGGAAGGCAGGGCGAAGGACGGCCTTGATTTCACCGATCCGGCCATCATCAAGATGTTCTACATGAGCCGTAAGAAGAGCGGGTTGGATTTTGGCGAGGCCATGAGCCGGCTGCACATCGTGCCGGTTTCCATCGCCTATGAGTACGACCCATGCGATGCCGACAAGGCTCAGGAACTGGAAACCCGCGCCAGAACCGGCAAATACATCAAGCGTGAGGGCGAGGACACCGAGCAGATCATGAAAGGTTTGACCGGATTCAAGGGGCACGTGCATGTGCACTTCGGCGCGCCCATTCATGATTCACCGGATAACCCCAAGGATCTGGCCCAGCGTATAGATCGCGAGATGCATGCCAACTACCACCTGCATGCCTCGAACCTGGTGGCCTACCAGCAACGCGGCCTTCATCCCCAGGCTCACGACACGCCTGATACCGTCAGCGATGCGGTGGTCACCGCCGAAACCTGGTCACCGGCGGAGATGGAAGCGGCCGAGGCGGAGATGGAGCGGCGCCTGGAAGCCTGCGATCCGGCTATCCGGCCCTATCTACTGGATATGTATGCCAATCCGGTAGTCACAGCGCTTGAGGCCAATGCCGAAAAATCCGGCCATTCCGAGTAAATCGGCACCCAATTTTCAGAAAAGAGGTATACCGTGCAGGATCTTCAGTACATCGAGATTGAAACCGGAGAAAACCCGACCGCGGCCGTGATCTGGCTTCATGGCCTGGGTGCCAGTGGCCACGACTTCGAGCCGGTCGTGCCTGAACTGGGCCTTCCGGAAGATGCCGCGGTGCGGTTCATCTTTCCCCATGCGCCGAACCTGCCTGTGACGATTAACGGTGGGATGTCCATGCCGGCATGGTACGACATCAAGGCAATGGACATTGACCGGGTAGTAGATACCGAACAGCTGAGGGCCTCTGCCGATGCCGTCGCCAGACTGGTGGAGCGCGAAAAGGAGAAAGGTGTTCCGGCAGACCGTATCATCATTGCCGGCTTCTCCCAGGGTGGGGCGGTTGCCTACGAACTGGGGCTCAGCTACCCGGAACGTATTGGTGGTATTCTGGCGCTCTCCACCTACTTCGCCACCGCCAAGACGGTTCAGTGTTCAGAGGCAAATGCCGATGTGCCGATCAGTGTGTATCACGGAACATTCGATCCGATGGTGCCGGAGTCTCTGGGCGTTCGCAGTGTCGAAACACTGAAAGAAATGGGCTACGACCCGTCGTACCAGACCTTTCCCATGGAACACAGCGTGTGCCTGGAGGAAATACAGGATATTGGCCGGTTCATTCGCCGACACCTGCTTTAAGGCTCAGCCATGCTCCGGGTCAGACCCAGAGCATGGCGCCCATTTCCAGCGGGTGAGTCAGCGACTCATGGTATGGATACATCCTCAGCCTCAGGGTCTGCAAGCCAGGGTAGGGTGGCTGCACATGAGTGGCAAATAGGGTTCGGCCGTCCTCTTCACCCTCTTTTTCCAGAAGGAAGCTGTTTGGCCCTGGGCTGCCATCGGTGCCGGTGCACTCGGGGCTGACCAGGCATTGCACCCGGACATCCTCCGCGGTCAGGCCGTTAAGCGCCGCCTCAACCCGCAGTTCCACGGCGCCATCGTGGGGGCATGAGGATTTAACGCAGCCCACTACCCGCAGTTCAACCCCGTTCCAAGCCTGTCGCACCCTTGCTTTCCAGTTTGCGAGTTCAATCGCAACCCGGCCGCCTTCGGCCATCAGGAGCGCGCCCTGACTGGAGGCGGGGTGGTAATAGTTATTGACGTAGTCCATCACCATCCTCTGGGCATTGAACCTGGGGGTTATGGACTTCATCGACGCTTTGGAGCGCTTGACCCAGCCCTTCGAAAACCCCTGGGATGCCCGATCGTAATACAGCGGCACCACCTCCAACTCGATCAGATCGATCAGGTCCCTGGCTTCCTCCTCGTTCCGGAACTCCGGATCCAGTTCGGTATCTCGTGGCGGAATGCCCCAGCCATTCTTGCCGTTGTAGCCTTCCCCCCACCAGCCATCGAGCACGCTGAGATTGAGGGCGCCGTTCAGGGCGGCTTTTTCACCGGATGTGCCACTGGCTTCCTTCGGGTATTCCGGAGTGTTCAGCCAGACATCCACACCACTGAGAAGCCGGCGAGCCATGGCCTGATCATAATCCTCCAGCAGAATAAGGTGCCCCATCAGGGAGGGATGCATGGACAGATCGTGGATAACCTTGATCAGTTGCTGGCCAGGCTTGTCTTTCGGGTGAGCCTTGCCAGCAAAGACCAGCACTACCGGCCTGTCCGGATTGGTGAGAATCCGCTCAAGCCGTTCCAGATCGGAAAAAACCAGCGTCGCGCGCTTGTAGGTGGCGAAGCGTCTGGCAAACCCGATGACCAGCGTGTCCTTTTCCGAGGACATAATCTGCCGGGTCATCCGGTCTGTCACGGAGTGGCCGGTGCCATTGCGCTTATGCTGGCGCTTCAGGCGCTGGACAATATACTCGCCCATTTGCTGTTTAAGCGCTTTATGCACGCTCCAGTAGTGATAATCCGGTATCTGGTCGATAAATTCCCAGAAATCCGGATTCCTTAGCTCGCTTTTCCAGGTGGGCGCCTGTATATCAAACAGGCTGGACCATTCCGGCGCGAGGAAGGTGGGTACATGCACGCCATTGGTGATGTAACCAATAGGGTTCTCGGCTGGTGGTACCTGGGGCCAGACATCGCCCTCCATCAACGACGCGACGCCTCCGTGAATGCGGCTGACGCCGTTGTGATAGCGGGAGCCACGGAGCCCCAGGCTGGTCATGTTGAAGCTGTCGCCGCCATCTTTTGAACCGAGGGCGAACACCTGCTCGAAATCCAGCCCGGACTCCTCCAGGTAGCGGCCAAGGGCATGATGCACCAGAGCCCTGGGGAAAATATCGTGGCCGGCGGGTACAGGCGTATGGGTGGTGAAGAGGGTGGCACCGGCAACTGCTTCCAGGGCCGCTTGAAAGCCGAGTTGCGAACTCAACATGGTGCTTCGGCAGCGTTCGAGGATCTGGAACGCGGCATGCCCTTCGTTGATGTGCCAGACCGTCGGCTTCAGATTCAATGCTTCCAGAACCCGGGTTCCACCGATGCCAAGGAGCATTTCCTGGCTGATGCGGGTGGACTCGTCACCACCATACAACTGGAGTGTGAGGTCCTGATCCTCTGGGTTATTTTCCTCGGTGTTGCTGTCCAGCAGGTACAGCCGGATATGACCAACCCGAGCCTCCCAGACCCTTGCGACCACATCACGACCAGGGAAGGGAACCGATACCTTCAGAACCTGGCCATCCATTTCCACGGGTGTTATCGGCAGCTCATCGCTTGAATGGGACTGGTAACGTGCGATCTGTTGGCCGTGGGCGTCGATACTCTGAATGAAGTAGCCCTGCTGGTACAGAAGGCCCACAGCCACGAACGGCAGGGCAAGATCACTGGCGGCCTTGCAGTGGTCCCCGGCCAGGATACCAAGGCCGCCGGAATAGATCGGAAAACTCTCATGGAAACCGAACTCGGCGCAGAAGTAGGCCACCAGAGCCTGCTCCGGATCCAGTTTTTCGGTGACTTCCGGGCCGGGGCCGGCTTCGAGGTAGGCATCGTAACTGCTCAGAACCCGGCGATACTCAGCCAGAAACGCTCGGTCTTCCGATGCTTCGTCCAATCGGTCCTGGGCAACCCGGCGCAGGAACAGCTTGGGATTGTGCTCCACTTTCTGCCACAGCCGCAGGTCGATCCGGGCGAACAGGCTACGGACGCCATGGTCCCAGCTGTAGAACAGATCGTTGGCAAGTTCTTCCAGTCGCTCAAGGGGTTCTGGAATCAAGGGATGGGCTTCGAGTCGAAATTCCGTTGCTTTATGCATGTTGGTTGCCTCCAGGCGGGCAAACGCTCGCACTAATCCAGCTGTTGTTGATCACGTTCTTTGAGAATGCCCTGATACAGGTCACCATAGGTGCGAGCGCGCTGCTTCCACGAATAATCGATGGCCATGCCGTTTTCCTGCAACCGCCGCCATTGCTTGCGCTTTTCAAACACCTGCAGTGCCCGGTGTACCGCAGCCAGCAGCGATGCGGCACTGGCACCGGCAAACACGAATCCGTTGGCCTTGTCGATTCCCACCTGCTGCGGATCCTGCACCGTATCGGCCAGCCCTCCGACACCGTGCACCACCGGAATTGTCCCGTACCGAAGGCTGTACATCTGGTTTAACCCGCAGGGTTCGAACCTGGACGGCATCAGGAAGAGATCACAGCCCGCCGTGATGCGATGGGACAGCCCTTCGTTGTAGCCCAGGGTGAGGGAGAACTGCCCGGGCCATTGACGGGCCAGTTGTTTCAGCGGCTCCTCGTAACGGTCCTCTCCCGAACCGAGAATCACAAACTGGCAGCCCTGTTCCAGCAAATCCGGCATCACGGACACTATCCAGTCCACCCCTTTTTGCTCCACCAGTCGGCCAATGAAACCAAGAAGCGGCGCGCCGTTCACTTCCAGCCCAAGCTCGTGTTGCAGCGCTGCCCGACACTGTGCTTTGTTCTTCAGATGGTCGCGTCCGTAGTGGAAGGCCAGCTCTTGATCTTCCTCCGGGTCCCAGACCCGGGTGTCGATGCCGTTGAGAATGCCGGTCAAGGCGTGTTGCCGGTGCCGGAGCAGACCATCGAGGCCATTGCCGAATTCCGGAGTCTGAATCTCACGTGCATAGGTGGGGCTGACGGTGGTGATCCGATCACTGAATACCAGGCCGCCCTTGATAAACGAAAGCTGGCCATAGAACTCCAGTTGTTCAAACCTCCAGAGGGTGTCGGGCAGACCGAGGGCGCGGAACGTCTCGTTTGAGAAGAGCCCCTGGTAGGCAAGGTTATGAATGGTAAACACGGTGCCCGGCCGCTCCTGATAGGCTTCCAGGAATACCGGTATCAGCCCGGTTTGCCAGTCATTGCAGTGCACCAGATCGGGCCTCCAGTTCAGACCGGCTTCGCCCATGGCGATCATGGCCCCCACTTTGCCAAACAGCTCAAACCGGTGGGCGTTGTCCCACCAGTCTCTCCCTTCCTCGTTTTTGTAGGGGTTGCCGGGGCGATCGAAAAGGGGCGGGCAGTCAACCAACCAGAGAGTAACCGCGGTGCCTGGCAGCCGAGTCTGCCACAGGCTCACATTGTATTGGCCAAGCTGGAATCGGGCCTTTCTGCGGGAACCGGCTTTTCTGGCGGCCTTTATCGCGTCCGGGTAACCAGGCAGGAGAATCTGAACATCGTATTCAAGACGACAGAGCGCTTCGGGCAAGCTGGCAGAAACATCGGCAAGACCGCCGGTCTTCACCAGTGGATAGACTTCACTGGTGGCAAAAAGAACCCGGATCATAACGCTGGCCTCAGGATTATCGCGCCCATCGGCGGCAGCGTGAGTTCCAGTGACCAGTCACGGTTCATCCACGGCTGTTGATCCGCTGGCATGGTGTAAGGGTTGCCGAGATTGCTGCCGCCGTAGTATTCCGAATCGGAATTGAAGATTTCCCGCCAGTTGCCACCCTGGGGCAACCCGATCCGGTAATGGTGCCGGGGCACAGGGGTGAAATTGACCACAATTACCGAGGTTTCGCCTCCAGCCGTGCGCTGGAAACTGATAACGGATTGTGGGGAATCATGGCAATCGATCCACTCGAATCCATCCGGCGTGAAGCAGGCGCCGTTTAGCGAAACTTCCCGACGGTAAACGCCGTTAAGGTCCTGGACCAGTTTCTTGATTCCCTGATGCTCCGGATGCGCCAGCAGAGACCAGTCCAGCTCCCGGGATTCGCTCCACTCACGGCGCTGACCAAACTCCCCGCCCATAAAGAGAAGCTTTGCGCCGGGATAGCAGAACATATAGGTGAAGAGCAGCCTTAAGGTTGCCCGCTGCTGCCAGTCGTCGCCGGACATCTTGTTGATCAGGCTGGCTTTGCCATGAACAACCTCATCGTGGGACAGCGGCAAGAGAAAGTTCTCCGAGAACGCATACAACAGCCCAAAAGTCAGTTTGTCGTGGTGGTACTGGCGGTATACCGGGTCCTGGGCCAGATAATCGAGGGTGTCGTGCATCCAGCCCATATTCCATTTCAGATTGAACCCCAGACCACCGATTTCGGGCGGCCGTGTAACACGGGGCCAGGACGTGGATTCCTCCGCAAAGATCAACGTTCCCGGAAAGCGGCTCTGGCAAACGCGGTTCAACTCGCGGAGAAACTCGATGGCTTCAAGGTTTTCGTGTCCGCCGTGGACATTGGGCAGCCATTCGCCTTCCTTGCGGGAATAATTGAGATAGAGCATCGACGCCACTGCATCTACCCGCAAACCATCAATATGGAAGGCGTCCAGCCAAAAGAGGGCGCTCCCGATCAGGAAGTTCCGAACCTCGTGGCGCCCGTAATTGTAGATAAGGGTACCCCAGTCCTGATGACGCCCCTTGCGGGGATCTTCATGCTCGTAGAGCGCGCTGCCATCAAACCGGGCCAGGGCGTGCTCATCGGTGGGAAAATGCCCTGGCACCCAGTCCAGGATCACGCCGATGTTGTGCCGATGGCACTGGTCTACCAGGTAGCGGAAATCGTCCGGGCTGCCGAAACGACTGGTCGGGGCGTAATAACCGGTGGTCTGGTAACCCCAGGATTCATCCAGCGGGTGTTCCGTTACCGGCAAAAGCTCAATGTGGGTAAAGCCCAGTTCCAGGACATAGGGAACCAGCTGGTCGGCCAGTTCCCTGTATGTCAGCCAGCGACCGGAACCGTGATGTCGCCAGGAGGCAGCATGCACCTCGTAAATGGAAATGGGGGACTGCTGCCAGTTCCAGCGGCCACGGCGGGCAAGCCAGTCGCCGTCGCCCCAGCCGAAACGGCCGCGTTCGGTCACAACAGCGGCGGTGGAGGGCCTTAATTCGAAGGCCTGCCCGTAGGGATCGGTTTTTAGAAGCTGGTCGCCTCTTTCTGTCGTGATGGAGTACTTGTAGAGAGCGCCGGTACCGATACCGGGAACAAAGCAGGACCAGACACCGGTGTCCCCGTTGGAGGCCATGAGGTTGGCGCCGGAGGCCCAGTGATTGAAATCCCCGACAACGCTGACGGCTTTGGCGTGGGGTGCCCAGACCGCAAACCGCACGCCTTCCACTCCCTTGCTCCGGCAAACGTGGGCCCCAAGGACATTGTAAATGTGCCAGTGACGGCCTTCGCCGAAGAGGTGGAGGTCAAATTCGCTGAGCGTTGGACTGTCCATAGACCGTGCTGTTCCTGACCGGGTAAAGCGCATTGGGCGTCCGTTCATTGGACGCGAAAGGGCCTGTTTAAAAAATGACCCAAAACAAGTTTACGTCATAATTCCGTGCTAGTGTTCTAATATAGTTTAAGGCGTCAAAAACGTGGCAAACCCTAGCGGTTGAACGATCGGTCCGAGGGAAGGTTTTCTTCAGGGAAGCAGCTATGCAAACGGCCAAGCGTTTCGTCAGTCGTCTCACTCGTCAGACTCTTGCACTGGTACTTGCCGGAGGGCGGGGCTCCCGCCTCCATGATCTCACCAAATGGCGGGCCAAACCGGCGGTTCCGTTTGGCGGCAAGTTCCGGATCATTGATTTTCCCCTCTCGAACTGCATCAACTCGGGCATTGGCCAGGTTGGTGTAATCACCCAGTACAAATCCCATTCCCTGATTCGCCACATCCAGCGGGGCTGGGGGTTTCTCCGCGGGGAACTGGATGAATTCGTCGAGCTCCTGCCAGCACAACAACGGATCGAAACCTCCTGGTATGAGGGAACAGCGGATGCTGTGCTCCAGAACCTCGACATCATCCGCAGCCATCAGCCGGAGTACGTGCTGATCCTGGCAGGTGACCATGTCTATAAGATGGACTACGGCACCATGCTGGCCCATCACGTTGAAAACGATGCCGATATCACCGTGGGCTGTATCGAGGTGCCACTCGATGAAGCCTCCGCATTCGGCGTTATGTCGGTGGATGATGAGCTCAGAGTCACTGAATTTATCGAGAAGCCGGAGCAGCCAAAGCCGATGCCCGGCCAACCCGGCAAGGCGCTCGCCTCCATGGGCATCTATGTGTTCAGCACCCAGGTGTTGTTTGATGAACTGATGCGTGATCACCAGATGGATGGCGATTCCTCCCACGATTTCGGCAAGGATATTATTCCATCGGTGATCAAACGTTTGCGGGTGGTGGCATTTCCATTTCGGAACCCGGTCGAGAACAAACCTGCCTACTGGCGCGACGTGGGTACTGTTGATGCCCTATGGCAGGCGAACCTTGAGCTCATCAGCATCAGCCCGGAACTGAACCTCTACGATTCTCACTGGCCGATATGGACCTATCAGGAGCAACTGCCACCGGCCAAGTTCGTGTTCGACGACGACAACCGGCGCGGAATGGCAGTGGATTCCATGGTGGCGGGCGGGTGCATTGTCTCCGGGTCACTGGTGAAACATTCCCTGCTTTTTTCGCAGGTTATGGTGCATTCCTTTAGTGAAATATCAGATTCAGTGATCTACCCGGATGTGCAGATAGGGCGCCATTGCCGCCTTCGAAACTGCCTCATTGATCGTGGCTGCCGGATTCCGGAGGGCACCCGGATTGGGTTTGATGCCGAGGAAGACCGGAAGCGGTTCCATGTTTCTCCAAAAGGTATTGTGCTGATCACGCCCGAGATGCTCGGGCAGGATTATCCCCATGGCCTCTGACACAAAAACGCCGGTAGTACTTTGCTGGCACATGCACCAGCCGTCCTATCAGGACATGCGAACCAATCAATTCCTGTTTCCCTGGGTATACCTGCATACCATCAAGGATTACAGCGACATGGCTGCCCACCTGGAAGGCAATCCTGAGGCCAGGGCTGTGGTCAATTTCGCGCCCGTTCTGCTTGAGCAGATCGAGACCTATCTGATCCAGATCGAGCGTTGGCGGCATGGAGCAGGTGAGATCGGTGATCCTCTGCTGGCTGCCCTTGTCGCCGAGGAGTTGCCCGAAACCGGTACCCCGGCTTTTCTTGGCCTGATGGAAAAGTCCCTTCGGGCGAACCGCGAGCGGATAATCAATCGCTACCCCGCGTTCGCACGTCTTGCGGAACTGGCTGACGTCTACCGCCGAAAACCGGAGCTTCAGAGGTATATTTCGCGCAGATTTCTCTCGGATCTGCTGGTCTGGTATCACCTCGGCTGGATGGGGGAGACGATTCGCAGGAAAAGCCATTGCATCCAGAGCCTTCAGGAAAAAGGCCATAATTTCTCGATGGACGACCGGCGAGCTTTGCTGGACGTGATCTTTGATGTGTTATCCGGAATAGGCCCGAGATACCGCCATCTCGCCCAGAAGGGCCAGGTTGAACTCTCCGTGAGCCCCTACACCCATGCCATGCTCCCTCTGCTCATCGACCTGGCTTCCGCCCGGGAGGCCATGCCAGACATCACTTTGCCGGTGCACAGTGACTACCCGGGTGGTGAGGCGCGGGCCGGCTGGCAGCTCCAGGAGGCGAAAACCGTCTTCCAGCGATTCTTCGGCCTTGAACCATCCGGCTGCTGGGCCTCAGAGGGTGGCCTCAGCGCCGCCACACTGGCCTTGCTGGAAGACCATCAATTCCGTTGGACGGCCAGTGGGGATTCGGTGGTGCACAACAGCCTGAACCGAGCCCGGGAAACCAACCCGGAACTGCCCGATTACGGTATTCATCGGCCGTATACCTTTGGTGAATCGGGCACGTTCGTGTTCTTTCGGGACGACGGCCTGTCTGATCTTATCGGGTTTACCTACGCGGACTGGCATGCCAGGGATGCCGTCGGCGACCTGGTTCATCACATGGAAAACATCGCCGGCCAGGGCAAAGGCAAAACACGGCCGGTGATTTCGGTGATCATGGATGGTGAAAACGCCTGGGAATATTACCCGGAAAACGGCTTTCATTTTCTGGATGAGCTTTATCGGGTTCTGGCGAACCACCCCAAGCTGCAATTGACCACCTACAGCGATTTGGTAGCCAACCCCGTCACCGAGCCCATCAATCTGCCACATCTGGTTGCCGGGAGCTGGATTTACGGCACCTTCTCTACCTGGATTGGTGATCCGGACAAGAACCGCGCCTGGGATCTGCTCTGCGAGGCAAAAGTCCACTTTGACCGTGTGATGGATAACGGCAGCCTCAATTCAGAACAAAAAGAGGCTGCCATGCAACAATTGGCGATCTGTGAAGGCTCCGACTGGTTCTGGTGGTTTGGCGACTACAACCCGGCTCAGATCGTCAGCGACTTTGAACATCTCTACCGCCGCCACCTGGTCAACCTCTATGAAATGATCGGGTACCCGGCGCCGCCCTCGGTATTCCAGCAGCTAAGCCAAGGCAGCGGAGAACCAGCCCGGGGCGGAACCATGCGTCCGGGCCATGACGCGGAAAAACAGGCATGACGCAAACGAATACCAACGACCTGTTCAGTGTAAGGAGAGCGGGGGTGCTGTTGCATCCTACGTGTCTGCCGGGCAGCCTCGGCGTCTTGGGAGCAGGTGCGCGCCGTTTCGTGGATTTCCTGGCCGCCAGCAATATCACGGTCTGGCAGACTCTGCCAATCGGCCCAACACATTCCGATCTTTCCCCCTATCAGTCCCTCAGCGCCCACGCGGGCAATCCGAATTTCATCGACTTGGCGGAGCTGCTGCAGGTCGGCCTGCTGGTGGATTCAGAAATTGCACAGCCGATTGGCGAGTCCCGGCAACAGCTTCTGGGCATTGCCGCCCAGCGTTTTTTCGATGGCAAGGCGCAAGGCCGGAACGGTCTTGATCAACCCGGGTTCGAGCATTTCCGGGCCAGGAACGATTACTGGCTGGATGATTTCTGCCTGTTCTGCTCAATCCGTGAGGTTCAGGAGTCGCCGGGCTGGTTGCAGTGGCCGGTGCCCCTGAGAGACCGGGACCCTAGCGCACTGAAGAGCTTTATTGACCAGAATCAGGCTCGGCTGGCCCGCATACAATTCGAGCAATACCTGTTTAATCATCAATGGCAAGCCCTGAGGGACTATGCGCGCGACAGGGGCATTTTGTTATTCGGTGATATTCCCATTTTCGTCGCACATGACAGCGCGGACGTCTGGGCCAATCGACACCTGTTCAAACTTGACGCCAGGGGTGAACCCACGGTTGTTGCTGGCGTCCCGCCGGATTACTTTTCCGCCGATGGACAGCACTGGGGAAACCCTCTCTACGATTGGCAGATTATGGCGGAAGACGGTTATCGGTGGTGGCTGGAACGACTGGAAAGTCAGCGTCAGCTTTTCGATCTGATCCGGATTGATCACTTTCGGGGTCTTCAGGCGTACTGGGAGATTCCTGCCGAGTCGCCAGCGCCGAGAAACGGATATTGGGTGCCAGGTCCGGCCGATCATTTTCTGCAAGCCTGCTTCAACCGATTTCCGGACTTGCCGCTCGTGGCCGAAAACCTCGGCATCATCAGCGACGACGTGGAAGAGCTCAGGCAGCGGTTCAGGTTGCCGGGGATGACGGTGATGCAGTTCGGTTTCGATGGCAGTCCCAGTAATCCCCACCTGCTGCATAACCACCATCATCGGGATCTGGTTTACACAGGTACCCACGATAACGATACGACACTCGGTTGGTATCAGAGTCTCGACGAGCACACCAGACGCAACGTGAACGATTATCTGGGAACCACCTGCGAGGGCATGCCATGGCCGGTGATTGAGGCGGCTCTCAGATCCGTATGCTCGATCGCGGTGGTACCAATGCAGGACTTTCTGGGGCTGGGAACCGAGGCGCGATTCAATACGCCGGGAACGATTACCAATAATTGGGTTTGGCAACTGGACTGGAATTTTCCAGAAGAAGATCTGTCAATACGCATTGCTGAAGCTGTAAAGCGACATGGACGCTTACCCGCTGACTGAGCATTTTTTGATCAGAGTCAAAGAGGCGTCTCCCAACCTTCGCTATAAAGCACGAACAGTATCAACAATTGCCGTTCTTGATGAGTCACCGGGGGGAAACATGGAACACAGACTCAGTAAACGCGTTCAGGGAAAGCTTGGCCTGTTGGTATACAAACGAGGGATGCCGGTGGCCACCGGACAGATTCGGGATGCGTCCAAACGAGGGCTCTTCATCGCGACCGATTACACGGACGTGCAGTTAAACCAGACGGTAGAGCTTGAGTTTCGTTTCCCAGACCAGCAGGAAAAGCGGTTTCGTCGCCTCAAGGCACACGTAGTCCGCAAATCCGACCGGGGGCTGGGTGTCGACTTTGAGGGAGTTGAGAACGACAGCTTCACCATCTCCTCTCTGGTGCAATGGCTAAAAAAGCACCATATGCCCGTCAATTATTTTCCGGTTCGTCGTCAGCAAGCCTTCTGAATTGATGGGGGAGATCTCTCATGGAGCTCCCTCTAATATACCGGCCAACCTGAGCGGAGTCCTACTTTGACGCTGGCAGCTTATACCACGCGATCCTTGCCGGACTCCTTGGCCGGTCTGTTTCAGCTGGCCCTCGATTTACGATGGACCTGGCACCATGGCACTGATGAGCTTTGGCGCGCCCTTGATGAGGAAATCTGGGATACCACCCGGAACGCCTGGCTGGTGCTGAACAGTGTCTCCGGCGACCGGCTTGAAGAACTGGCCGCCGATCCTGACTTCCAGAAACGCTACCGTGACCAGATATCAGCACATAGTGAGTTTATTCAGGCTGATACCTGGTATACGTCGGAATGCTCCGGGGATCTTGGTGAGGGCATCGCCTATTTCTGCATGGAATATGGGCTGAGCGAATCTCTGCCCCTGTACAGTGGCGGACTGGGTGTCCTGGCGGGGGATTTCCTAAAAGCCTCGAGCGATCTTGGTGTGCCCGTGATGGCTGTCGGGTTGCTTTTCCAGCAGGGCTATTTCCGCCAGGCCATCAGCACCGATGGAGAGCAACTGGAATTCTATCCCTACAACGACCCAACGATGCTGCCGGTTTCCCCCTTAAGAGATGACGAAGGCCAGTGGGTGAGGGTGGTTGTGCCTTTCCCGGGGCGAAACGTTCGCCTACGCGCCTGGAAGGCCCAGGTTGGACGCTGCGAGTTGCTATTGCTAGACAGCAACGACCCGCGCAATGAACCCGGCGACCGGGGGATTACCAGTGAGCTATACACCGGCGACCCGGAAAAACGCCTGCAACAGGAAATGGTGCTTGGCATTGGTGGCTGGCGCCTGATCAAACAGCTGGGCCGAAAGCCTGCGCTGTGCCATCTGAACGAGGGACATTGCGCGTTGGCACTGATTGAACGGGCCTTCAGCTGGCAGGATCAATACAACGCCGATTTCCAGCTCGCCCATACCGCGACCAGGGCAACCAATCTGTTCACCACGCACACCTCGGTGGCCTCTGGCTTTGATCATTTTTCCCGATCGCTGCTCCGATTGTACCTGGCTCCCTGGCTGGAGGGGCGCGACCTCAATATCGACCAGTTGATGGATTTGGGCAGCGAAAACCAGGATTCGCAAGATCAGCCTGGCAGCCAAAAGCTCAACATGGCCCTGCTGGCGTTGAACATGAGCGGACGGTTTAATGGCGTCAGCCGCATCCACCAGAAAGTCACCCAGACCATTTTTCAGCCGTTTTTTCCGCGCTGGCCGGCCGAGGATATTCCCGCGGACTATGTAACCAATGGCATTCACACGCACAGCTGGGATTCACCGGAATCCGATGCCATCTGGACACAGGCCTGCGGCAAGGACAGATGGCGCAGAGCACTCCAGAAATCCTGCCCAATGACCGACATCACCGATGAGGCGTTGTGGGAGATGAGGCGCTTGCAGCGGACACGGCTGGTCGGCTACCTTCGCAGACGGCTTTCAAGCCAGCACTGCGAGCAGAATCCTGGCTTCGACCACGCTGCTGCCTGCGGGCTGTTGTTGGACCATGAAACCCTGACCGTGGGCTTTGCCCGGCGTTTTACCGAATACAAACGACCGGACCTCCTGCTTAAGGATCAGGATCGACTGCTAAAGCTATTGGCAAGCCGGGACCGCCCACTCCAGATCGTTCTTGCCGGCAAAGCTCATCCCTATGACCTTGTCGGGAAGGACATCATCCGCCGGTGGAAAGCATTCTCACGTCGACCGGATGTGGAGGGCAAGGTCGTGTTCATAGAAGACTACGACCTGGGTGTGGCCAATCAGTTGGTTCAGGGAGTCGATGTCTGGCTCAACTGCCCGAGACACCCCTGGGAAGCCTGCGGCACCAGTGGCATGAAAGTACTGGTGAACGGTGGCCTGAACCTGTCCCAGTGCGACGGCTGGTGGGCGGAGGCCTGGAACCGGGATGTGGGCTGGGCCATTCGACCCGGCGCTACGTTCAGGGAGCTCAGTGGCTCCAACAATCACGACCACGACCTTTCAGACGCGAGTGAACTGTTTGATCTGCTTGAAAAAGAGGTCGTTCCCGACTTCTACAATGAGGACGAAGAGGGCATTCCCCGGCAATGGCTGAAGCGAATGCGTGCCAGCATGGACCAGCTGACAGCCGCGTATTCTGCCAATCGCATGGTGCGAGAGTACGTGGAGCAGTTTTACCTGCCCATGGCCGAAAAAGGCAGAAACCGGACGATGGAAACCTCGAAGGAACTGTTGGCGGAATGCAACGCAATCACGCAGCACTGGCCTCGATTGAGGTTCAACAGTTTCAATGCCATTGAAACCCCAGACGGCTTGTTCTGCAAAGTGGAAGTCTACCTGGATGGAATCGACGAGCAGCGGATTGCTGTGGAACTGGTGGCGGAAGAATCAGAGCATGGGCCCAGAACGGTGGTGCCGATGGAAATGAAGCATCCCCTGGGCGGTTCTGCACACACCTATCTTTACGAGTGCACAGTGCCCTCAAGGCCGCAAGGACATTACACACCGAGGCTCCGAGTGCGTGATGAGCGCCTGAACCTGCCGCTGGAAAATCCGGCGATACTCTGGCTCAAGTAAGCGTCAGCTTCGCCAGAACGCCGGCGAAAGGACGATTACAACACTCAGGATTTCCAGGCGTCCCATCAACATTCCCACAGACAGGACCCATTTCGCCGCGTCGGGCAGTGGTCCAAAGTTCCCGGCCGGACCAATGATGTCACCAAGACCGGGGCCAACGTTAGTCAGCGAGGTGAGGGCGCCTGACAGTGCGGTCACGAAGTCCAGCTGCATTGCGGCCAGGGCAATCGTAATCAACAGCAGACAGAGCAGGAATATAAACGTGTAGGCAATCATGGACGAGATGATCTCATCGCTCACTGCCCGCCCATTGTAGTTCCGGGTAAGCACCGCTCGAGGGTGCAGAAGCCGCATCAGCTGTTCACGAAGAATAATAAGGGACAGCTGGAACCGGAAAATCTTCATACCGCCGGCGGTGGATCCTGAACAGCCACCCACGAACATCAGGAAGAAAAACAACACGAATGCCAGCGGGCCCCAGGCTGAATAATCCTCGGACGCGTAGCCCGTGGTTGTTACCACCGAAGTCACATTGAAGAGAGTCGACGCATAATTGTGGATGGGATCAAAAGGTACCGGAGACACCATCCAGCGGTAGAGGGTCAACAACAGCGGTACGAAGAACAGGATCGCCAGGAAGAGCCGAACCTGCTGATCTCTGAAAAGCACGCCATGTTGACCATGCATTTCGCGCACAAAAAGGAAGAAGGGCAGGCTGCCGATAATCATGAACAGCGTCGCTTCCATGAGAATCAGATCATTGAACTTACCCATGGACATATCCGACGTGGAGAATCCGCCGGTGGCAATACTGGTCAGGCCATGGTTAAAGGCATCGAACAGCGTCATGCCTGAGAAGTAGTAGGTGACCACTGCGATGATCGAGAAAACAAGGTAAACCACCAGCAGACCGCGGCTAAGAGTTTTCATTCTCGGCAATGCCTTGTCGGTCCACTCCGAGGACTCCGTGGCAAACAGCCGCATGCCACCGACGCGAAGAAACGGAAGCACCGCAACGAACATGCCGATAATCCCGATGCCGCCGATCCATTGCAGAATGGAACGCCAGATCAGCAGATCCCGATCCATGTTGTCCAGGCCACTGAGAACCGTTGCCCCGGTGGTGGTAATCCCGGAGGTGCCCTCGAAGAAAGCGTCCGCCGCGGAAATTCCAAGGTCGCTCAGGTAGAAAGGAAGGGATGAAAACAGTGCGATGATGAACCAGGACGAAACCGTGAGCACAAACATGTAGCGGGGTTTGAGATCCCGAGGCTTGCTATAGGTGGCAGCCATCCCGAGGATGCCCAGGCCGCAGACAATAGCGGCCGATTCCGCAAACGCCATGGCATTCGGCGTCTCGGAGCCCGCAAGTAAAATGACAGGCAAAGTCATGAAAATGCTCAAAAGCACAAACATGACGCTGACAATAAAAATGACGGGGTAGAGATTTCTCAATGGATGCTCGAGCCAGCTGATACCGGGAGACGGCGTCAGAATACCTGTGGGTTCCGGCTTCCGCAAGGTAACACCGCGCGGATACTGAAATTACCGGCGAATTAAATCGGTGTAAATAACGCGTAAATGCGGATCTTTCTGATGGAAAAATCCGTGAGGCTGGTGCAACTTCAGCGATGTACACCGAATGATTCGGTTAAGGGGATACCAGTATGAAACACGTACGTTCAATTGCCGTTATTTTTGCGACCGGTCTGGCGGCTGCCGGCACGGCTTCCGCCCAGGATATTTACAAGTCGGGCGTTGGTGCACTGTATACAGGCCTTAATTACACCTTCGTGAATCTGGAAAGCGGTAACGCCGATGCTGATGTCGGCACTCTTTCTGCGAAGGTGGGCGTAATGGCGACGCCTTACCTGGGGATCGAAGCCCGTGGCGGTTTCGGAGTGGATGATGAGCGCGTCGGTGGCGTCGACTATTCACTGGACAATTTCTTCGGCGGCTACGCCGCGTTCAATCTGGCCAACGAATCGCCGATTACGCCCTACGCCATACTCGGCTTCACCCGGGTTGAACTCGAAGCCTCTTCGTTCCTGGGTACGGCCACCGAGGATGAAACGGATGTGTCTTACGGCATCGGTATGAATATGGAATTTGCGCCGAACCTGTCCGGCAACCTCGAGTACATGCGTTACTATGAAGACAGTGATGCTGAAATCGATGGTCTGGGTGTCGGCATTCAATTCAACTTCTGAGACCAGACCACCGGGGAGACTGTTTGAACCATCTGGCTCATGTATTTCTGGCGCCGGACTCGCCTGAAGCAAGGGTGGGGAGCATCCTCGGTGACTTTACCCGGGGTGTCGATCTCTCGGCACTTCCGGACTCGGTAAAACACGGCGTTCGCCATCATCGGGCGGTGGATAGTTTTACCGATCAGCATCCGGATGTACTTGCGAGCAAGCAGGTGTTCTCACGTCAGAGACGCCGATTTGCCGGGGTTGCACTCGATATTCTCTACGACCATTTTCTTCTCAAGCACTGGGACCAATTCAGTGACATTGAGCGAGAGGCGTTTATTCGCCGTATTTACAATGAGTTGCAGCAAAAAGAGCATCTGATGCCGGACAAGATGGCCCGGGTTACCCGAAGCATGGTCTGGAATGACTGGTTTGGAGCCTACAAGGACCTTGAAAACATTGGACACGCTCTGGACCGGGTTGCGGGACGCATACGCTTCAGAAACGAGTTCGCCGGCATTATTACGGAGGTCCGCGCAAACCACGACGAACTGGAATTCAGGTTTCTGTCTTTTTTCCCGGATTTACAGCAATTTGCAGGAGGTATTGAATGAGGGTTCTCAACAGGGCGTTGTTGGCCGCAGCCTTGGTTTTGCCATCAACGATGGCGCTTTCCGCCGAATCGGAGGCCAAAAATGACCAGCGTCCACCGGAAACGCTTGGCTACGTGGAGTGGGTAGTCATGCAGGACACCAGCCTTCGTCTCAAGGCACGGCTGGATACCGGCGCAAAAACCTCATCATTGCACGCTGTGAACGTCGAACCCTTCGAAAAGGATGGCGCCGAATGGGTGAGCTTTCAGATCCCGCTTGGTGACCACGAAGATCAGCCCACTGAAGGCGAACTGGACCACGAAGACGTGATCCTCGAATTTGAAAGGCCGGTGGAACGAACCGTACTGATCAAGCGCAAAGGCGCGCCGTCCCAGAAGCGCTACGTGGTCATGATGGACTTCTGCATTGCCGGAACCACCCATACCACGCAGTTTTCACTGACAGACCGCGGCAAATTCTCCTATCCGGCGCTGTTAGGCCGGCGATTCATGCGCGATGACAACATTCTCATCGACTCGGCGGACGCGTTTATGGCCGAAAAAGAATGTGAATACATGACGTTGGAAGAGCTGGCAACGAGGCATGCCGAGAGTGTGGTCGAGGAAGTCGATCCGGACGCCTAATCGCAAGTACTGGGATCCTCATCCCAGTTCACCAGTTTGTCTTCCAGTATTTCAGCGGCCGCCGGGGAACTGTGAGCCTTCAGGGCTTTTTCAATAATCTCCTGATAGCGGCCGCTTTCTCGTAGTTTTGCCAACCCCCGATCAAAGGCCCGTTTCAGGCGACCCGCCTCCGGATCTTCACGGGAAAACGGAAGATGGTAGAGGGCGCTTCTTAGTGGCCTTGGATGGAACTCCAGGCTCTCTCTGGCCTCAGGACCAAGCTGTTCGGCAAGCATTGCTTCACCAACGATCGGATCCATAGGGAAAAGATCGATTCTTTCGAGCAATAGCTTCCTGAAATTGGCGATATCTGACGTGGTGACATCGGCGTTTACAAGACCACTTTCGATGGCCCCGCTGAGTGTATCGCCATAGCTGTAATCCTGGGTTAGCCCGACATTCATGCCCCTGAGGTCTGAGAGGGCATCCCAATCGAATGGCATTTTTTGACGATGATAGAAAACGTACTGGTACGGCAAAATCGGTGCTGAATAGAGGAATTCGCGCTTTCTTTCTGTAGTGCATGACCAGACAGCCGACGCCTGGTACTCGCGGGATTTCACCAGCGCTAACGCACGCGACCAGGGGAAAAAATAAAACTCAACATCAATATCGTGAGAGGCAAACGCCTCACGGATAATCTGCACCAGAAAGCCGCCATCCGGCCGATTCTCATCCAGGTAGGGAGGCCACTGGCCGGTAGTGATCCGAATGGTTTCCTGATTTGCCGCAGCGGGACCAAGCGGTATCAAGGATAATAAAAGGGAAAACAGAAACAGCCGCCGGTACCACTTCATTAACGAACACCTGAAAGCCGGAAGGGTGAGTTGGGTTGGTAGAGTATAACGACTGCATGGGGATGAGCTTGAGTATGTCTATAGCCGATTTAACATAATATACATTATGCGCAGTATAGTATGGTTTTCTCATGCTCTTTCAAGGGTGTTTGAGCATCAACCAAAAGTTCTAGGTTTCTGGCGTTACAGCATCCGCTAGTCTCTCACGAATAAACTCCGCAAAAGCCTTTGTATGCGGTGGCACACCCACCCGAGATGGCATTAGCAGACTGAGGCTCGCATGCTGGGATACCCAGTCTGGCAATACCCGAACGAGCTGGCCAGCTTCAACGGGTGCTTTGCAGACATAGCCAGGCAATGCGGTAACGCCCAGGCCATCGATTGCGGCTTGCCTGATTGTCGACATATCTTCTGAGCATAGTGCGATGTGAGTGTTCTGATGGGTTCGAAGACCCTCTTTGTGCTGTAACGGGATCGCCTCTTTCGCGCCGGCTCTCCCCACTTTTAAAAAACGACAACTGGCTAAATCATAGGGTGTTTCCAATTGTTCTAGTTGCTCCAGATAACCAGGCGAGCAATAAAGCTGCCATTCCACATTCGCGATAAAGCGCTGTATCAAGTTCGAATCAGGCAATTCGCCACTGTGCCCGCGAATAGCGATATCTATCCCTTCCTTAATCAAGTCGACCATGGAGTTGGTGACGCGTTGTTCGATAAGCACTTTCGGGTGTTGCCTGGCGAAATCAGTCAAGATATCGAACAAAAGAAACTGCGCCACACCCAGCGAACAGCTGATCACAACCTTTCCTGAAAGGTTTCCACTTCTATTGTCCATTGCTGCTTCAGCCAGTTCGAAGTGGTCAACGAGCTTGCGAGCGTGCTGGTAGAAGCTCTTCCCTTCTTCGGTAACCGCAACATTGCGGGAACTTCTCTGAAGCAGCCTCACGCCAAGGCGTTCCTCGAGCTGAGCAACATGACGGCTCAATCGCGACTTCGGCATGTCCAAGGCCTTTGCCGCCGCGGTGTATCCCTTTTTTTCAACGACATGCACGAAATAGAAGTAGTCATTCAGGTCAACGCTCATAGTTGCGTCCTAAATATGGAACGAATAGTTCAAATTCTAGCCATTTTTATCGAAATACCAAGGTGCTAACTTTTAATCAGACCAGATATGGAACGGAGAAGAAAAGATGACCCATCAAGTTGCTCAACAACATGACTCGATAACAGCTTTTGAAGCGGTAAAGGGAAGCCCACTTAGTATTGGCTCTGGATTCACAGGTGTGGGGTTCCGCCACGGGCAGTTCTACGGGGCCATGGATCCCTTCATCATGGTGGATCACTACACCATGACGGAACCGACATTTGGCGCCCACCCCCACGCCGGGCTCTCGGCAGTCACGGTTTTGTTTGAAGATACGGAGGGTAAATTCAACAACCGCGACTCCCTGGGGAATGACTTCGACATTAGCCCTGGCGATCTTTACTGGCTGAATGCAGGCAGCGGTGCCATTCACGACGAAGCACCGCGACAAGGCGCCAGCATTCATGGCCTGCAGATATTCGTCAACTTGCCCGCCCGCATGAAACACCAGGCGCCAAGCTCCCTCCATGTGAAGCGAGAAGACATGCCGACCCTTTCGGGACAAGGCTACCGGGTACGGCTGGTTCTTGGCCAAAGCAATGGGCTCGAGACGGACGCAGCGTCGGTGTGGCCCGTCACAATCCTTGATGGTTTTGTAGACCAGACCTCCGCATTCGAGCACCGCATTCAAGCGGGCTTCAGTGCCTGGATCTATTCAGTTGAAGGCGACATCGAAGTTCACGTGCGCGGCGAATGGCTCACTCTTCACCAGGGAGAGTCCAGCGCGATTTTGGGTACCGAGGGAGAGGCGGTCGCAATACGTGGAAAGTCTCAATCAAGCAGCCATTTTGCGGTGCTTTCCGGTGAGACTATCAATGAAAAGTTCGTTCAACACGGACCGTTTGCAATGAGCACTCAACAAGAAATCGATGAGGTGGTTGCTCGTTATAACGCGGGAAAATTGGGGAGCCTTGTATGAAAGTTTTAACGTTTGCCGCGACCAACAGTCGCAAATCCATTAATAAACAACTCGTGAAGTACGCCGCGACCAAGCTGGCGAATGCTGAGATCGATTATGTCGAGATTAATGATTTTGACTTGCCGATCTACAACATCGACCTGGAGGAACAGTACGGCATTCCCAAATGCGCGCACGCCTTCCAGGCGAGAATCGAAGAAGCGGACGTGATCCTTGTTTCCTTTGCCGAGCACAATGGTAATTTCACGGTAGCGTTTAAAAACCTTTTCGATTGGATGAGCCGAATTGGCCGAAACGTCTACCGTGATAAACCAATTGTGATGCTCGCCACGTCTCCGGGGCCAGGCGGCGGAAATACCGTGTTGAAGCTTGCTGAAACCGCAGCACCATTTTTCAATGGCAAGGTCGTTGGCAGCCTCAGCATTCCAAGCTTTTTCGATAACTTCGATGTTGATCGCGGCGAGCTGAGGAATACTGATCTGGTTGAAAAGCTTGAACAGGTATTGAGTGCCTTTGAACCCCAAACCACCTAACCAGCCTGAGCTTGGACACTGAATTCACGGTTTCATTTGATGGTTGATCAGCAGGTTATTCTGAAGTTTCTCTTTAGCCAGGTCCACGAACGAGCGAATTTTGGCGCTGGCTTTCGACCCTTCAAGGTAAACAATATTTATCGGAATGGGTTCGGCTTCGTGTTCCTGGAGAATTCGTACTAACGAGCCGGCTTGGAATTCCTCGCCCACTTGATATGACATTAGCCGCGTAATTCCGTAGCCACTCTTTACTGCAGAGATGGCAGAGTCATTCTGATTGAATTGGAGGCGCGGAGATACTCGTACAGAAGTCTTGCCCCCTGATGCCTCAAACCACCAGTTCGTCGATGGCTCCACCGCAGAAGACTGGATAATCTGGTGATCAGCAAGGTCAGCAGGATGGCTTGGCACGCCATGTTTGCTCAAATAGTCCGGAGAGCCACACACTACCTTTTGGACATTCCCAACCCTGACGGCGAACTGGCTGGAGTCTTTCAGGTTGCCAATACGGATCGCCACATCCAGGCCCTCATCGAGGATATTACTCACGCGATCGTAGAAAACTGCCTTCACCTTGATTTCAGGGTGTCTGTCTAGGAACTCAATAAGGATCGGAACAATGTACTTTCTCCCAAACAGCACAGGCGCTGTCACAGACAAAACGCCCTTTGGCTCTCTGTAAACCCCCACTAGCGCCGATTCAACATCCTCGATTTCCTCCAGAATTCTCTTGGCATCCTGATAGTATCGGTTACCAGACTCGGTCAAACGGACACGCCGGGTGGTGCGGTTAAATAAGCGAACGCCTAAAGAGCTCTCCAACTGGGCAATTGCACGAGTAACAGTCGGTGCCGACATGTCCAGCCTTTGGCCAGCCCCTACAAAGCTTTCGCTTTCGGCTGCCGTCACGAAGATGCGCATCAATACAATCTTATCCATACGCCAGACACCCTACCGAATTGATCCTTTTAAAAAACGCAATAAAGAATTGCTTTCTGAACCAATTATTCCCTGATTGAGAAATTTTATTATCGATGCTCCTTAACGAAATCAACAGGAGAAAAGATATGTCACGCATTCCAACACCAGCCTCAATTTCTGAAGCTCCCGAAGCCTCGCGGGCATTGCTCGAAGCTGTAAATAGCCTTTTGGGTACCGTTCCCAATTTATTCCGCATTACTTCGAATAGCCCCAAAACCCTTGAGGGATATCTCGGGCTGAACGGCGCTCTCAGCGCTGGTTCTTTGTCAGCCCAAACACGCGAGCGCATTGCGTTGGCGGTCGCGGAGATAAACGACTGCGACTACTGCCTGGCGGCTCACGATTACCTTGGCAGAAACGTTGCTAAACTCAGTTCTGAGGAAATCGAGTCTGCCAGACGAGGACACTCAGACGACGAGAAAGCGGCCGTTGCCGTCGAGTTCGCGGCAAAGATCACGAATGAGCGAGGAAACGTTTCAGGTGACGACGTTCAGAAGGTTCGCTCAGCCGGATACAGCGACGCTGAGCTGGTCGAAATCATTGGCAACGTAGCCCTGAACGTTCTGACCAATTACATTAACCGTGTTTTGGCGACTGATATTGATTTTCCGTCGGTTAAGCCGCTATCGGAGTAACTAAATAGAGATCACGGTGGCGACAAGAAACCACCGTGATCTCTTTTAAAGCCAGAATCCGTCCCCGCAGGATTGACTGAGCCCTTCAGGTAAGCGTGGCAGTTCTGAACAAAGATCAGCCTTTTATTGCCGACCACTTGCGATATCATTTGCTCGTCAACGTCCAACAGCGCCACAATGCTCAACGCGCTTTTATTGCGGAGATCGCAGGCTGTAGCCATCAATTCAACGGTGCTCTTTTTCTGAACGAATTTCAGATAAAACCACCGCCGCAAAAGCTCCTTCATTCCCTGTGTCGGTAGATAATTTCCCTGCGATACCTGAGTTAAACCGGTCATGGCGCCCTCCTGAACCTATTCAACGATAGTCACTCCTTTGACTATCAGGGCAGTCTTATTGTTACAAAGAAGCCTCCTGGAACAATTCCTGTTCTGTTGTTTCCATTTAATTTTCCTTCTTAATGACATCTTGGCGCCCTGCTCTCACGAGTGTGAAAACGGAACTCACAAATACCCAGCCGAATCCAATCACGCCAACATTGATGCCAAAGGCAGTCTTTTCAGTTCCATCCGGATGGACCATCGAGCCGCCGTACAACCCCTGCATGGCATAGGCTGCCAGGAACCCACCGGTGATTAAAAGTGCGATCACACTCGCCTTGCCCCTGCCATCAGGAGACACCCAGGTAAGCCACAGGGCGACTGCCCCAAGGGAAGAGTTGGTGATCAACTGCCAGACTTCGTGCAATTTTGCGTGGGCTACCCAATCCGGATTGAACACGTGGGTGTCGTTAATTTCCAAATACGGGACAGCAATTGCGTAAAGCACAATTGATATTGTTAACAGTATCTTATCGAGCATTTTAAATATTCTCTGTGCTATAGACTTGGAAGGGCACGAGGTTTGACAGCCGCTGTTAACGACTGTCAAACCTCCATGATTTTGCGGGCGCCGCCGCCTTCAGCGCTCTTCCCAGATACCGGTCCTGGCCACTTCCTCTGCGAACGCAGCGAAGTCTTTCGGTGGTCTACCGAGAGCTTGTTGAACGCCGTCGGTCAAATGGGCGTTGCGGCCATCAAGGACTGTTGCGAAGAGATAATCCAGCATCCAGACCACATCCTCGGGCGCTCCAGCGCTCTCCATCTCGGTGATAAACGCCTTGTGCGGCACGTCTATGAATGAAATTTCACGGCCGGTCGCGCGGGAAAGGTCCTTGGCTACGTCGGCGAAGGTCATGAGGCGTGGCCCCGTCACTTCATAGATACGGCCGTTATGGTTGTCTTCAGTCAGCGCAGCAACAGCGACGTCTGCAATGTCATCGACATCAACGAAAGGCTCGACCTGGTCGCCCGCGGGCAGAGTAATGGCACCATTTAACACCATGTCGATGAATGCGCCTTCGGAAAAGTTCTGGTTGAACCAGCTTGCGCGGACAATGGTCCACTCGAGACCAGATTCCTGAACGATGGCTTCGCAGGCTTGAGCCTCGGCTTCGCCGCGCCCGGACAACAGAACGAGTCGCTTCACTCCGCGTCGCTTTGCCAGGCCAACGAAGGCCTGGATGGCGTCCGTGGCGCCCGGCATCGCGAGGTCTGGCGAGTAGGTAATATAAGCCGACGTGACACCGGAAAGGCAGGCATCCCAGCCTTTCTCGTTGCCCCAATCAAAAGATGGGATAGCCGAGCGGGATCCCACTCGAACCTCATAACCGTTATCTTTCAGTTGATCAACGACGCGTTTCCCGGTTTTCCCGGTACCGCCTACGACAAGAATGGTTTGATGTGCCTGGTTGGATGATTTCATTGACTTGCTCCCTTTGATGTAAGTGCAAGTCTATTTTCGGGAAACAGCGTCGCTTGTTATTGCCTCAGCATGTCAGAGTTTGTGCAGAGAGCGACAACTTGAAACTCAGCACTGACGGTAGGCAAGTCGATAGGATCGAGGAGTCTGCCCTGCCCAACGCTTGAAAGCACGAGTAAATCCACTCTGCTCCGCAAAACCGGTCAAAAAGGCCACCTCGGCAAGACTGTAATCGGTCTCCCGGAGCAGCCTCTGAGCGAGATCCCTTTGCGCCATGTCGACAACGTTCTGAAAGGAATAGCCCTGCTCCGACAACCTCCTCTGCAACGTGCGGGCGCCCATTTTCAGTTCTGATGCAATCCGTGACAGTCTGGGCACGCCCTCGCTGAGCACTTTCACGACAGCGCGCCTGACTTGTTGCTGCAGGTCTATGTCGCTTTTGAGCGAATTCAGTTGCTGTTCAAGATGTTGGTCAAAGAACCGGGCAATCGTCTCGTCGCCCAGTTTGTTCGGACTTTCAATACTTTCTTTACTCACCAGTACAGCATCTCGTCCAGTCTCGAAATGAACCGGGCAACCGAAATGGGTTTCGTAAACTCTGGTATCGCCTCTCGGCGCATGCTTGAAACAGATCGCCAAAGGAACAAAGTTCGACGAACTGACTTCTCTGCTGATGGTGTTCACCGCAGCCATGCTGGCCTCATTGGAAAGCAGCATTCCTGGGCAACCATCGCCAGCCTTCTCAAGGTTGAAGAGGAACCCCTCTGCGGTTTCCTCAAGCGAATACGTCTCTGCACTGCCCAGAACATGCCCGTACCGCTCCGCTCGTTTGAAAGAGCCGCGCAGGGTCGGCGCGGATTTCCAGGCCAGACCGAAAGCGCCGTACTCGTCGCTTCGCATCGAGGCACCGATCTTAAGCGGTAATAAAAGGCCGCTGGGGTCACGATCAACCAAAGCAGCAAAAAAATCATAATACTCCGATGAAGACACCATCCGGGTCGGATCGATGGGGCTCTCCTTCGAAAGGCCAAGTTTGCCCATCAAGTCCCCCGTTTCGACACCCGGGGTTGCCTGACTCAAGACTTTATAAACATACAGTGACGTTATTTGGGCCATGAGGACATAAGTAATCCAAATTCGAGTGATTGTGCAACTTCTCGAGGCGGGCGGGATTCGAATGCTTTGTCGGAGCTAGCCTTTCGCCCTTTTCAGTGAATATACGGGTATCTCCATACCTCCGGTAATGGTTTCTGCCTACAAACCAGCGCACATCTTCCTCGTATACTAATACTGAGCTTACACACTAGTTTCGGCAATACTTCTGAGTAAATGAGGTGTAGCCGACAACGGATCGTTTGGAGGTTTTACCCTATGAACATTCTTCCCGTAATTTCTCTGTTTGGCGGCCTGGCGGTATTCTTCTCCATCTCTTTGGCTCTGAGCGTCGCAGCTGCAAGTACCCAGGGTAAAAAGCAAGACAACCAGGGCAAACTGGCTAGGTCCTGATTGGCGCCTGTCGGGTTGTAGTGCCTTAACGGTCGAACCGATGCCTATCCACCCGGTTGGCTGGCAAGTTCTTTGACTGCTTTCAGCGCCTCGTCGATGCGATCGCTTGGCACGAACATGTGGTCGTGGTAAAAGCCGGCGATGACATTGGTGGTGATGCCCCGCTCTGCCAGGACACTGGTCACGACAGACGTAAGCCCGAGAGCCTCAAGGCTGGAATGTCCCTCCAGAGTGATTCGCCGGAACACCCTGTAATAATCCAGGCCCTCTGCTTTGGCCTCTTCCAGGGGGATTACCAGGGTCAGCCCCTCAAGTTCGGCAATACTGACAATAGGTTTCAGGTGCTCCAGCTCACCATACTTCGCTTTCTCTACGGTGCAGTAGACATAGTGAGTTGGATCAACGGTTGGCGAAAGCTGTTTGATTAAATCCTGCAGAAACTGAGTTCGCATCATCTTTTCCTTTCCTCTAGCCGAATGTCGCGCACATATGACAATCTAGCACCGTTTTGAGCCGCTCATTGCAAACTGGTGCTTTCCTGGTGCAGCCATCGAACTGCAAAGCCTTTCATTGCCTCAGTGATGAGACTTCCCCGATAATCCATGAAACAAATGCCCGAACCTTATCCGTTCGAAATTTTGCCTCCGGTGCCACCAGATAGTATTGGTACTCCGCAGGAACCGAGATATCCATCGGGCACCTGAGCAGCCCGGTTTTCAGGAGATCGGCCACAAGGCTGTACCGCATCAATGCAATTCCCCTGCCCGCAAGCACCGCTTCCACGAGCGTCGCTCCCTCGTTAACCCTCAGTATGATGGAAGAATCGGGTATTTGGGTGCCGAGTTTTTCCTGGAAGTCAGTCCAGGAGCTCTCCAGATCGGCTGATTCATCGATAAGCCAGGGCAGGCGCGCCAGTGATTCCCGGGTTACAGGCTTATTGTCAACGAGCATGCCATGACAGACAGGCATCAGTTTTTCTTCCAGCAATAGCCTGGATTCGAGCCCGGGATAGTCGCCTTTCCCAAAACGAATCGCCAGATCGACTCCATCTCCCTGAAAACTCGCCAATTGCAGATTGGGTTGGAGGCTAAGCCTGATTTCCGGATGAGCCCGTTGGAATGACTCGATCCTTGGAACAAGCCAGCGACTGGCGAAGGATGGAACGGTTGCGACGGTCAATCGTCCTGGATCTGAATCGGGACGGAACAGGGCAACCCCTCTTTCCAACTCCTGAAAGCCCGTTTCCACATAGCCTGAGAGCACCCTGCCCTCGTGGGTCAATTCCACTTCGCGCGTCATGCGAACGAAAAGCTTCAGGCCCAGAAAATCTTCCAGGCCGCGAATATGAGTACTGACGGCTGCCTGGGAAATACTCAGCGCCTCGGCCGCAGACTTGAAGCTCAGCTCCCTGGCCGCGTATCGAAACGCCTGCAGGGCCCGCAGAGGAGGGAGTTTCTGCATTCGTCTGCTCACCCATAGTTAACTTTTAATTAAGCATAGACCAGTTTTATCCGTTTGTTCCAGGAACCGGCCATTGAAAGAATCAGGTGATACCAATCACCCGAGGAACATCACATGAAAATCGAAGTCCCCATAGTCAGCGCCTTTGTCGACGGCGATGCAGGCGGAAATCCGGCAGGTGTCGTGTTGAACGCCGAACAATTCAGCTCTGAGCAAAAGCAGAAAATCGCTGCGGCAGTCGGATTGTCAGAAACCGCTTTCGTCTCACCTTCCAAATCTGCAGACATCAAGCTGGAATTCTTCACGCCAACCCAGCAGATCGCTCATTGCGGCCACGCAACAATTGCCACCTTCAGCTTTCTGAAACAAAACGGCTTGTTGGTTCGCGATCGGTCATCTAAAGAAACAATCGATGGCCTGAGATCAGTCAATATGGAGAGCGACTCGGCCTATATGGAGCAAAGAACACCCAGGTTCGAAAAGCTTAGCGAAGATGATCTGCAAGCAACCCTCCAGTCCCTTGGCCTGGCGGCCGACGATCTGATCAAAGGGGCAGAGCCGATGTTGGTCAACACCGGCAATAGCTTCGTCGTCATCGGCATTCGAGACAGCAAAACGATTAAAGGTCTAAAGCCAGATTTCGACCTCATTGAGAAACTCAGCGAATCCCTGGATCTGATCGGATTCTACGTGTTTTCCCTCGATGGCGTTGGCGATGGGAGGGACGCAGGAGCCCGCATGTTTGCACCCCGCTATGGCATCCTGGAAGAGTCTGCAACGGGAATGGCGGCGGGCCCGCTCGCCTGTTATCTGCGTGAGCAATTGGGCATGCAAAAGCACGAGTTCACGATTGAACAGGGTCGCTGGATGGCCACACCCTCACCAAGCGTTATCAATGTGAGGCTGACCATTGGAAACGACAACGGGATCGAGAACCTGTTCGCGGGTGGTCGGGGATCAATCAAAGAAGTCGTTCACTTGGACCTATGATGATTTTAAGACGAGCGCTATCAGCACGAACGCGCTCGTCTAAACCCATCACCTGACTTGATGTGTTGTATACCGCAAAGCAATTTTTTCTGAAGACGGGAAACCAAGAGAATAACCATCAAGCCAATACGGCGATGCTGTTTAACTTAACTCTCTTGAAAGGTGGAATATCACATGAACGCAATCAACAAGTTCTTTCTCGTTTTCTCTGTCGTCGCTTTCTCTGCTTTCGCGCAGGCCGAAGGTGTAAGCCAGGAAGATATCGATCGTGGCAACAACCCGGCCATCGAAACAGTCGAGCTTGGTATCAGCAACTAAGCTGAGCACACCGAAAAGGGGCGGTCATTACGACCGCCCCTTTTTTTGCCTGCCTCTTGATCCTGTTTCCTGCGCCGCGCTTGAGGGAAAATGGAGCGGCAGAACGCCGCTCTTCAGATGAAAGACACCAGCACCAACAGTCCGAAAAACACGCTGATAACAGTCGTGACACCAGAAAGGTCCGCGCTGCCGGTGTCGCCTGTTACCCAACGACGCGCAGCTTTCAGGAAACGTTTGGGCGTGTAGATGTTCTTGCGGTAATTGCTCTGATAGTAGTGCAGAAGAAACAACGGCATGGATTCCTTGTCGAAACGGTGCCACAGCTTCAGAACTCCGAGTATATCCTTGCGACAGGCCCAGCTCTGAACAGACGATGGCAGCCAGCTCAAAGGTATCGCCGAGCCGAAATCGATGATGGCCGGCGCTCCATGACCAGAAACCAGGATGTTTCCGGAATTGCCCAGATCCATGTGCACAACGCCATGCTGATGCAACGTTTTTACATCGCTGAACAGCTTTGAAAAGAAGTTTGCAGGCACGCCATTGCTTGCCGCGACATCTTTTACCGACTTCCCTTCAATCAACCGGTAATGGATTGTCGGAGAGGCGTCGGACCGGCGACTTACCTGGTCTGGAGTGAAGTCGAGATGCTCAACTTTTCTTAGCATCCTGAATTCGTGAAACGCCAGAAACCTGAAGTGGTTTCCCAACAGGCCGTGGGAAAACCTGAACGCCTTGTAGACGTGTTTGTTGCCGCTGGCGTCCGCATCAACGGAGATGATTGGCTTATACCATTTCTGGTTTGCGGCATCGTTGACTTCGATGGGCTCCAGGCCGGACCCCATTGACGGGCAGTTCACTTGACCGTTCATACCCTCCTCCCAATTCGTGAAGAACGCTGATAATTGGGGCAAGAGGACCGAACTGGGCGTCTCCCAACCGGCACTCATGCCGATGCCGCTGCTAGCGTCATCTGGAGAGCATTATTGGGAGTTTCCTGGATCCTGAATAATTCCGTTACTGTATCTTTGTCATCACGAAAAATGATGACTGCCTCTGGCCAACCGCTCAGGCGATGGCTTTTGTAGGCGAATGACCGCAAGGCGAGTTGGTCATGATGTCATGCCATCGTTCGCGCAGCAGCCGCTCCACGTGGTCCCGCAACCAAACAATGCCGGGGTCACGATCATGGCGCGTGTGCCAGATGAGGTACAGACTGGTCGGGTCGACTTCGAAAGGAAGCTGCCCCATCCATAGGCCATCCACGAACCCACAGTCCTGACTGATCAATTCGGGAACTGCGGCGATGAGATTCGAATCCCGTAGAACCTGGGGAACAATCGAAAAATGGTTGACCGTCGCGGCAATGCGCCGGTTCTGGCCCTTCTGGTCGAGGTAGCTATCCACGAAGCCATGGGCATCTCCGGACATCGTCACCAGCAGGTGCCGGGCCTCGAGAAATTCCTCCATGGTAATCTGTCGGCCAGCCAGGGGGTGGTCGGCGCGCATCGCCAGAACATAACCGCCCTCAAAAAGCCACGTACTGCGCAGACTGTGATCATGTTGGGTCAGCATACCGACCGCCAGATCCACGTGGGCCTCGCGCAAGTCGTCGTAGGTGCCTTCGGGCGTATAGGGCACCGCGTGGATATCAACACCAGGCGCCTGCTCCTCCAGCAACTCAATTAACTGCCGCCAGATCATTTCAACAATCACATCCGTCACGGCAATCCGGAATTTTCGCTTTGATGTGGCCGGGTCGAATTGCGTGGCGCTGACTGCGTTGGTCAATGCGTACATATGGTCGCCTACCTGATCCCACAGGCTGAGCGCATAGGATGTTGGCTCTATATTGCGGCCCTTTCGCACAAACAATGGGTCGTTCCAGATCTGGCGCATCCGGGAAATCGCATTCGATACCGCAGGCTGGGTCATGGCAAGCCGATCTGCTGCGCGGGTTACGGAGCGCTCGGTCATGATCGCATCAAAGATGTACAGCAGCTGGAGTTCTTGCGTTTTCATTCAATGTTCCTGGGGAATGGGTCCGGTCAAGTCTGGCTTGGAAGTGCCTGGACCGCAATTGCGGTATGTCTTTAGGCGTGGTTTTCTTGAGTAAGAAGCGAAGAAGCCTCCCGATCGGGAGGCTTTGGGTAAGGTTTACAGATTCCCTTTTACGAAAGTTCTCAGCTCACTCAGGCTCCCAGCTCCGGTCTTTTGGGCAACAACGCCGCCTTCTTGAAACAGCGCCAGAGTCGGAATGCCCCGGATGCGCATCTTTGCCGTTATATCGGGGCTGTCATCCACGTTCACTTTGGCGATGGTCAACTGCTCGCCAAATTCATCAGCGATTGCCTCCAGCATGGGGGCGACGGTCTTGCAGGGGCCACACCAGGGCGCCCAGAAGTCGACCAGTACGGGGCGATCACTCTGAACAACCGCTTGCTCAAAATTCACATCTGTTACTTCTATCATGTTGCTCATCGGCAAACCTCTTCTATATGAAAACTTGTTTAAAACACTGAAGCCTTTTGTTGGCGAAAACCAATAGCAGGACTGTATAAGTTGTATTTTTTCTGATGATGATTCCCTACGCGGCTCTTACAGTCGCTTGCTAAATACCAACCCACCCCATGCCAGCGTGCGGTTCCCTGTACCGGATTTGATTTCGGAACTCTGTACACGCAGCACATAACTCAATTCAGTACCTGCCAGGAAGCTGTGGGTGTAGCCTGCCCACACTTCAGCCAGCAGAATGTTCAGATCGTTGGCATCCAGTTCATGGTCTGAGTCACGAAACTGCCCCTGAAGAAAAGCGTTATAGGCCCGAGCTTTTACCGACATGCCGCCCCAGAAATAGTGTTCACGTCCGCCTGGAGCTGATACCCCGGGCGCTCGCTCGCCGTAAGCCATCAATTCCGGATTGAAGCGGTTATCCGGGGAGGAAATCAGACCATCCCGGAAGACGAGTGCCGCACCAAACTCAGTCAGGTATCCGACTGATCCAAAATACGTCACTTTGAACTGTTGGTCTGATTCGCTGGCGTCCAGATATTGGTGGTACGCCGCAGAGTACCGGAAAGTCGGCTCACCACCATTCGAGATCTGATGATCCCAACCGTTCGCACGATCGCTACCCACTATTTTGTGCACCGCGTTCTGGCCAGATTTGAAGATATCAAGCCCGAGTACGCCGACCGTCAGAGATGTTGTCCACCCCGAATCAGCGCCTGGCATCTGATAGCTCTGGCTTGAGGAAAAGTAAACCAGGCTGCTGTAGGGTCGATCGCTACGGTCAATTGCCGATTCCTTGATTTCCTCGGGCGTAAAGCCATAAACACCCAGTTCAAGTGCGGCACTCCCCGGTTCTTCAACTTCCCCGCCCAGATGAGGCAGCAAAACACTGTCCAGCTCCTGACTCACACTGGACACCGGGTTACGGATGAAATCCTTTGAATTGGAAGAATAGGTAATCGCAACACCGGCGGTGTAATCCCGATCTGTCTGTGTGGGCGCAAACAGGTCATTATCAGTAGAGAGCGCAAGCACAGAATCAGCAGACTCGGCCTGCACAGTTGAAACCATAGCCACAGCCAGAAAAGAAACGGTCAAGAAACGAAAAATCATAGCCAACTCCGAAAATGTGTCGGTAAAAACGTTGGCTGCTATTTTTCGAATACCGGGCCCGCACGACTAATCAAGCGTCGATATTTAAAACATCACTTGCGCTTATGAATAAGTAGTAATACCAGTGCCTTTTAGGGTCTTACGGCCACGCCTCATCACTGAAAATGATGCTTTCCATACTGTTTAAGAATTATTCCTCCACCTTCTCCATCCACATAATTCGCTCATCTGATATCCGAGCCATTGGGGCCTCGGAGTCAGCTGAACCGACTGACACTATGGAGAATTGAAAATGCGTAAATTTGCACTGATTAGCCTCGCTTCACTCGTTACCATCGCTGCCCTGCCCGCCCATGCAACCCTGGCAGACCGGAAATCCGACGAGCCCCGTTCCGAGCAGGCCCAACCCGCGCCCTATAGCGGCCAGATCGTGATTCGTGGCGAGATCCAGAACCGGGACGCTAACCACGAGAATGCAGAACCTGCCCCCTACAGCGGTCAAATTGTCATTCGTGGTGAAGTGCGTTCTGGCACCCACGGTTAAGCGTTAGACATTTCATCTGCGTCTTGGCACCAGGGACGGTGCGTTTTTCCTGATCCGATGCCATTTCGGACTAAGGCCTGAACGGTGAATTCGAAAATTCAACAATTTCCTTTATGACCTCAGGTTTTTGCAAAAGCCGGCTATGGCCATAACCCGTTGTATGGGTCAAACGGCTCCTCGGAAACGCCGCGTGCAGTGCCCTGGATTCCGCAACCGGAACCTCGGTATCCCGGTCATCGTGAATCAACAACACGGGTGTTTCGATCGAGGGGGCCAACGCAACAAGATCCAATCGGTCAACACTCAATCCCACCGTTTTTTCCATGTCATTTACGAACAGGCGTTTACTGCGTTCCCCGAGGTTTACGAAACGGGCGAACCGGCTCAGGACTCCCTCAATCGTTGCCGGTCCAGAAACCAGTACTAGGCGTTCAAAGCAGTTTCTGGTGGACTGGGCATAAACAAGCGCAGCGGCTCCCAGTGAATGGCCAACCCCAACGTCGAAAGACGAGCCAGCGTATTGATGGGCTTCCAGTACAGCCTCGATAAACCGCCCCGGATGTGATTCGGTGGCCGGCGACTCACCGTGCCCTGCCGGATGCACCGCGTAGATGGTGTATTCCTGGGGATCAATCTCACTGATCAGATCCTTGAATTGCCCGATCCAGCCGGACCACCCGTGCAAGAGCAGGATTTTCTTCGGGCCAACTCCGTAGATCGAGAGTAGACCGTCATTACTGAGCGGCACGACTCGTTCGAACAGCGTTCGGGATGAATTTCTGCGTTCTGTCTTGATTCGTGGGCTGGTCATAAGTTCGACAGCTTTTGAAGCCGCTTTTGCTGGCATCAATCGGCTGTAGAAACCGAAAGCAGCCTGGAACACAGTAAGCGAAAGGTTCATGTCCGTTTTCCTCAGTCTGATGAACAGTGAATCGTCGATTGAGCGGAACCGCTTTCCGTCTCGAATCGCTTTCTCTAAAGTGTATATACATTTTAATGAGAGCTGCAAGCAGAATTGTATATTTCTTGCCCAACGCCCTCCCTCGCCAACAAGGCGCCTCTGAAACAGATGGACAACTATTCCAACCGTCCTGCCGCCTCCGGTCTGCCTGAAGAACAGAGAATGGCAGGCACATTCACTACGAAGGAGACAGTCCATGTCCGTCAGTTCGCAAACTACATCGTTCTCTCTTTACCACTATCGCGCGTGCCCTTTTTGCGCCTATACCCGCGCTGCGATGAAGCACATCGACATCGAAGTGGAGGAACGTGACATCGCCAGAAACGCTGCCTACCGGGCAGAGCTGATCAAAGGCGGAGGGCGGGCACAGGTTCCCTGCCTGAGAATCGAATCGGAGGGTAAGGTCCGGTGGCTGTATGAGTCCCAGGATATCGTCCGCTATCTGCAGCGCCATGCCGCCCAGTTGGCTGATCACAATCAAACCGCATGAACGATCCTCATTACCTACAGGAATCTGAAAATGCTTAAACGAAAAGTTGATGTTGCCATCATTGGCACGGGCACGGCCGGTATGGGTGCCTACCGCGAAGCTCGCAAATATACCGACAGCATCGCGCTGATTGAGGGCGGCCTTTACGGCACCACTTGCGCGCGTGTCGGCTGCATGCCCAGCAAGCTTTTGATTGCCGCAGCAGAAGCCGCCCACGGCGCAAAGCATGCGGGGGTTTTCGGGCTCAATGTCCCGATCGTTGAGACCGACGGTGCGGCGGTCATGGATCGCGTGAAAAAAGAGCGCGACCGTTTCGTGGGGTTTGTTGTTGAAGACGTCGATGAGTTTGATGATAGCCACAAGGTCCGTGGTTACGCTCGCTTTCTCGACGCCCATCGTTTGCAGATTGATACCGGGCTCGAAATTACCGCCGACCGGATTGTTATTGCAACGGGTTCCAGACCGTTCATTCCTGAAGTACTCGAAGGTGCGGGCAAACGCCTGCTTATCAACGACGATGTATTCGAACTGGAGCAACTCCCGCAATCCGTGCTCGTGGTCGGCACAGGCGTTATTGGACTCGAGTTAGGGCAGGCTCTGAGCCGGCTAAACGTTGACGTTACGATGCTTTCGCGCAACGAATCGATTGGCGGAATTGCCGACGACGAAATTCGTCAGATTGCAGCGGATACTTTCCAGTCTGAATTTGACCTGATCCTTCACGCGGATGTCCTCGCAGCAAAGGAAACCCTCAACGGTGTGCAGGTGACCTACCGCAAGTCCGGAGGCGTGGTTCACACAGTCTTGGTCGATTATGTTCTGGCAGCGACCGGTCGAATTCCGAATACTGACAAGCTTGGCCTTGAGCATACCGGCATTGATCTGGACGCCCGCGGCGTTCCTGGCTTCGATCATTACACCTTGCAGACCAGTGAGTCGCATATATTCATCGCAGGTGATGCTAACAACGAGCTGCCCCTATTACATGAAGCCTCAGATGAGGGGCGTATCGCAGGCCGTAACGCCGGCACGTTTCCCACGGTAGAAGCGGGACATCGTCGTGCCGCGCTGGGCGTTGTATTTTCCGACCCGCAAATTGCCAGTGTCGGCAAACGAGCGCACGAGCTGCTGCCCGATACCTTCATCACCGGAAAGGTGAGTTTCCATAATCAGGGCAGAAGCCGCGTAATGGCCAAAAACCAGGGCATGCTGAAAATCTATGCAGACAAACAAAGCGGCATTCTACTGGGGGCGGAAATGTTTGGACCAGCAGCAGAGCATATTGGTCACCTCCTGGCCTGGGCCGTGCAGCAGTCTCTGACGGTGAACGAGATACTCGGAATGCCTTTCTATCACCCGGTTATTGAAGAAGGTGTTCGCACCGCCTTCCGGGATGCTGCAGAAAAGCTCAGACAGGCCGAACGTAAGGAGGCGCCTCATGCAGCTGCTTGATCTGTTCAGGCGTTACCACACGCAGGCAGCAAAGGTTGCTCTTGTCGTAGGTTCGATTCTACTGCTGATCAACCAGCATGATGCGCTTTTTGGATATCAGGACATTCAATGGCTGCCGGCAATCTTGACCTACTGCGTTCCATTTTGCGTTTTCATGCTTGGCAAATGGTCCAGCGAACGGGATTGTAAAAGGTCCTCTGGCCTCAATGTGCCAATTTCAAGGTACCGTTGAACCCCGAATTTCGCCGCACAGTTTTTTTCAGTGCGGCGAAATCATCCTTGAGGCAATTGCCTTTGCCTTCAACGCCGCATCCAGATCGCCTTCAACGTGCGCTTTAACGATGGCACCCTCTTTAAGCAAAAACAGCGCATTGGCCAGTTCATCTGCTTCAGTCTCTGAAGTACTGATTTCCAGAGCGTGCCGCTTCAGGAGCTCAAAAACTTTTGTTTTATGAGCCGCGCAGCGTCTGTGGACCGGGTGGTCCGGGTCGCTGTACTCACCGCAGGTGTTGATGAAAAAACAACCGTAGAAACGCTGGAGTGACGGAACTCGGTCATTGAACCAGTCGTGAACCGCATCAAACATCTCCATCAGAGCCTCTCTTCCCGCCGGCTGGCTGTTCATTCGCGACTCAAGCCATTGGAAAAAAAGTTTGTCCCGGTGCTCAACGGCAGCCTCTACAAGGCTGTCTTTGCTCTCAAAATGGTTATAGAGCGTTTGCTTTGCAACACCCGCTTCCTGCAGCACCTGGTTAATGCCGATGGCGTGTATTCCATGTTCATAAAACAATCTTAGTGCTGTATCGATCAGATCCTGTCTGCGTCCCATCGGTAAACCTCCAACTTTTTCATTGAATATATCTTGACCAAATTAGACAAACCTGTCTACTATTAAAAATAGACCGACTTGTCTAATTCAGGAAATGCCAGTTTGGGAAGCGAAGCAGGGTATTTTTTGACTGGTGTTGTTGTCGGTTTCATTTGCGAACAACCAATGAAAACGGCATGGAGACAAGCAGGATGGACATTCAAATTAAAGTCACCCGGAAGGAAGCGGCTTTTGAGCATGAGGCAGGCTTGATTGATGGCTTGCAAGCGGGCCATCCGAAGGCCTTTGATGAAGCTTACCGGAGATACCATCCGGTAATGCTGCGAGTGGCCGCCAAGTACACCTCTGCGGCCGTTGCTGAAGATATCGCGCAGGAGGCCTGGATGGCTGCGATTGGAGCCATCGCGTCTTTCGAGGGCCGTTCGTCCCTGAAAACCTGGCTGTGCCGGATCGTCACCAACAAAGCCTTCAACACCTACCGTGAAAACCGAAGGGAATTTCCTGCTTCGCCAAGCCTCGCTCTGTTATCCGATAACTCACCAGACAACCAATTTGGCGGCACCGCCGGGCATCTTAGCGAACCGGAGTTGGCTACCCAGACTGCAAAGGTTCGGGAACGCATCCGCGTTGAAATGAAGAACATGAACCGGGATTACGCCAACGCGATTCTGCTAAAGGGCATGAGCGCGCTCACCGGTTCGCAGGTTTCGGATGTGCTGCAGATTTCCCATGGAAACCTGCGAGTCATCCTGCACCGTGCACGAAACGAGCTGGCCGCCCTGCTCTGATCCAGGCGGCCGCACCAATCTGTTTGCCAAGAAATGGAGAACAAACATGACTTCCCAACGTCCACCACTACCACCCTTCACCCGGGAAAGCGCCATTGAAAAAGTTCGCCTTGCCGAAGATGGCTGGAACAGCCGGGATCCGGCAAAGGTTGTCCTCGCCTACACCGAGGACACACGCTGGCGTAACCGGGCCGAGTTCGCCAACGGCCGCAAGGAGGTCGAAGAATTCCTCACCCGCAAATGGAATCGTGAACTGGATTACCGTCTGATCAAAGAACTCTGGGCCTACACCGACAACCGCATTGCCGTGAGATATGCCTATGAGTGGCATGACGACAGCGGAAACTGGTTCCGCTCCTATGGCAATGAAAACTGGGAATTTGATGCGGACGGTCTCATGCAGCGTCGATTCGCATGCATCAACGACAGCCCTATCAAAGAGTCTGATCGGCTTTTCCGTTGGCCCCTGGGGCGCCGACCGGATGATCACCCGGGGTTGAGTGATCTGGGGCTGTGATACTTTATATAGCTGGCGGACTATTAACTCTCAGAGCGCGGTCGCTGCCCTTATGCCTGGAGCACGGCCGCTAGCTCGTTTCTCGCTCGATGCAGTATGACCCGGAGGTTTCCGTGAGAAATCTGCAACACCTCAGATACCTGCGAGCCCGTCAGTTGGGTCATGCCTTTCAACAGAATCGCGTGGGCGTGATCCCGGTTCATATTCTTCATTTCAATCCGAATGCGCTCCCGGGCCCTGGACGTCTGCACAGCCAGTTCCGGTTCACTGAGATGACAGGAAGCACTGACACCCTGGTTCTCGGCTGATTGGTCTGACAGCATTGCAAGGCTGGGCGTCGCAGGGAACTCTGGCCGCTTTTCCCGATAGGTATTGAACGCTTTATTGATCACGATCCGGCACAGCCACGTTTTCAGGGACGAACGGCCCTCGAAAGACGCAATGGCTCCAATGGCAGCCAACCAGGCCTCCTGGGCAATATCTTCGGCAACGGCCGCAGAGGTGTACTTGGCGGCCACTCGCAGCATTACCGGGTGATACTTCCGATACGCTTCATCGAAGGCTATCGGATCCCCAGTTTGCAAGCCCTCTATTAAATCAGCCTCCCGCCCAAAGGCGGGTACTTTCTGAATGTTTTTTGGTTGGATATTCATGCTGCACTCCTCCAGCTCCGCCTTGGGGACACATCGCGATAGATCAGTTATGCATCCACATTAGAGGGATTCAGAGATGGCAGCATGCTTCTGGGTGAATCTTCTTTGAACTGTCCGTGCAGGCTTGTTCACCTAGTCGTGAAGAACTAAACCTTCATTCGAAGCATGCCGAAATTCGTAGGGGGTCAAGCCAAACTCGGACTTAAAACGTCTACTGAAGTGAGTGGGATGCTGGAAACCCCAGCCAAGCGCGATTTCCGTGATCGTTCGGCCCGTCATCGCAGGATTCGAAAGATCCCGCCGACAGCGCAGCAGGCGCTGGCTTATCAAATACTGCAATGCAGTTTGCCCTTCCGATTGGAAAAGAGAATGCAGGTGCCTCAAGGAAATTTGGTGCGCAGAGGCAATGCTCTGGAGGGATAAGTCCGGATTACTCAGATGTTTATCGATGAAACGCTTGATCCGAATCAGTTGATGCCGTTCATAAAACTCGCCTCGACTGGTCGGCGGTCCGAGAGTACTGACCAGTGTGCCCATCAGCGCATCCGTTAAAGCGTCGCTGTTCTCCAGCCTGCCGGCTAAAAATTGCGGCGCCATTGATTGGATCAACGCGCACAACAATGATGCTGTTGTGGAGTCTCTGGCAAATTTGTTGTCAATCAGATGCCAGGAGCCTGGCAGCCAGTTCCTCAAACGCGCCAGAGGCATCAGCACCGAGATCTTGTGCAGCTTTTCCGTAACATCGAATGTCATTGGGCGCGTTGTATTCCATAAAATAATGTCCCCGGCCGTCAGTTCGAAGCCTTTCGAATCAATCGTGAACCTCTCCTGCCCCGAAAGAACCAGTTGCAGGATGACTGTCTCCAGGTCATCGCCGGATATTTCTTTAGCCTGGCGAGCACCACCACAGGGGTCGCAAACGCAGTTGACGACTCCGAAGTTACCAACGGAACGATGGACGACTCCCGCCGTAAAGTCATCAGACGCGGCTTTCCTGGGCCTCCAAAGCCCATAAACAGTCCCCAGTTTTTCAGTCCACTCATCATAGGGAATGGCACTGCCCCCAGAGATGGGGCCTGTTACATCCTGCGTCTGTAACATCTCAGATACCTTTAGTTGTCATACTCAACTTTTTGAGTTTAGCTGGCAGCATTGATCGACGCCATCAATGCTCTGACGGAGCAAGGAACGTACTGGTTTCGGTAACCAACGCCTTCTCCCCATGCAGGGTGCTGATCTGAAAAACAATGTCGTTGGCGCCAGCATTGAGGGAAGATGCAGGCAGGGCCACGGAATAAGGAACCTCAACCTTTTCTCCGGCCTCAACTACCACGCCCAAGGGGCCTGTGGTTGACGCTCGCAAGGGATCTTCAACCTCTATGATGAGGTACTTCTGGCTGCTGTCTTTGTTCGTGAGTTTCAGCAGATAGCTGTTTTCGATCTCGCCCTCACTCGTATAGCGGTACATACCCCGGTCTCTTTCAACATCGAGCGTAATCAAAGGCCTGGACACCACGCCCCATGCAAACAGCCCAATCATCACAACCAGGAAGGCGAAATACCCCACCAGTCGTGGTCTCAACAGATTTGTTTTCCCGCCCTTCAGGTCGCGTTCACTGGCGTAACGCACCAGGCCACGGGCGTATCCCATCTTGTCCATGATCGAGTCGCAGGCGTCGATGCATGCGGCACATCCAATACACTCCATCTGCAACCCGTCCCGAATATCAATCCCTGTCGGGCACACCTGCACGCACAGCTGACAATCAATGCAGTCTCCCAGCTCCGCTGAAGCTGGCGTAACACCCTTTCTCCGAGAACCTCTGGGTTCACCCCGTTCAGAGTCATAGGAAATTACCATGGAGTCTGCATCCACCATGGACGACTGGAATCTGCCGTAAGGGCACATGTGGAAACACACTTTCTCGCGCAGCCAACCAGCATTCAGATAAGTGGCCGCCGTGAAGAACAGAACCCAGAACACGGCCCATCCTGATGCTTCCAAGACAAAAAGATCTTCGACAAGATCGCGTATCGGCGTGAAATACCCTACAAACGTTATCGCCGTAAAGAGACTGATGAGGAGCCAGAGCCCATGTTTGGAACCGCGGCGAACGAGCTTCTTCACGCTGAGAGGCGCTGCATCAAGCTTGATCCTTTTTGATCGATCGCCCTCCGCCACTCGCTCCGCCCACAGGAAGACCCAGGTCCAGACACTCTGAGGGCACGCGTAGCCGCACCACACTCGACCCGCCAGTACCGTCAAGAAAAACAGGCCGAATGCACAGATCAAGAGAATCCCGGAGAGCAACACCAGGTCTTCCGGCCAGAACGTGGCGGAAAAGATATGGAACTTCTTCTCTGAGAGATCCCAGAGGACTGCCTGTCTGCCACCCCAGTCGAGCCACGCCACACCAAAATACAGCGCAAAGAGAACAAGACCTCCGGTAATTCGCACACGACGATAGAAACCGGAGAAACTTCGGGGTTGGATTTTGTGGTCGGCCTCGAGGACTTTCGAAGTTGACTCGATTTGCTTTACAGAGATAAGGCGACTCATTTGTTGCGCACCTTGCCATCACCAGGGAATAAAAGGTGACGCGAGGTTAATGGATCGCACTTAACGGGGGCAGGACCACTTTTTTAATATTTGATAGGGACAGATGACGGAACTTCAGAACATGAGTGCGGGTAGTCTCTGCAACGCATCTGTTCGTGCTTCGTTCCACGGATGGGCAAAGCTGATTCTCAGGCAGTTCGAAAACTTTCCGGAAACCGAGAAGAGGCTACCGGGCGTTATGACAATACCTTCCTTGAGGGTTTTGGCGTAAAGGCTCAGAGTGTCCACTTCTGGCGGCAATTCCACCCACAAAGCCAAACCACCCTGAGGCGCGGTTGCTTTCAGGGGCACAGGCCAGTTTCCCAGCAAATCCAGTAAACGGTCTCGCTGCAGACGCAGGCGTTGCCGATACCGTCGGAGGTAGGATGCGTAGCCGCCCTCAGCAAGAAAGTGTGCCACGCCCTGCTGCAGGAACCGGCTACTGGCCAACTGAGTGGTCAATTTCAGTTGCAGTATGTTTCGATGCCACCGGCCACCTGAAACCCAGCCCAGACGCAGGTCTCGCGAGAGAACTTTCGAGAAAGAACTGCAATGGATGACGCGGTCACACTCATCAATCGCCTTCAGGGAGTCGGGGGTGTTAAACCACCCTGACTCGCCGTATATATCATCTTCAATGATGGCGAGATCATGTCGTTCGGCAAGCTCAAGCAACCGTCGACGGTCTTCGGAAGGCATGACAGCTCCGGTAGGAGTGGCAAAGGACGGTGAAACCACGCACGCCTTGATGTCCCAGACTTGGAGGCTCTCTTCAAGCGCCCGGACATCCATTCCAGTCGTCGGCGAAGCCGGGATCTCGATCACCCTGAGCTCCAGTTGTTCAAGCAACTGGAGAACCCCATAAAACCCCGGGGCTTCAACCGCAACCACGTCGCCGCTCTTGCAAACCGCCATCAAGGCCAGGAACAAGGACTGCTGGCAGCCAGAAGTGGCGCAGAACTGATTGGCCTCCGCCGTCCACCCTCTTTTGGCGGCTCGAAGCGCAAGCTGGGCCCTCAACGCCTGATCACCAGCCGGCTCGTCATAATATTGAAAGCTCGCAGACTGGCGACGCAGGGCCCGGCCGATCGACCGGTTCAGCTGGATTATACCGGGTGGCGGCTCGTCGCTATGTAGGTCGGGGAGCAAATCAAAGGCAGCACTCCGGGTCATGATGTCCTGAAACACCTGGCTAACTGAGACAGGCTGGGGCGCGGCAGGCATGGCGGCTTGCCTGGGGGGCTCGAACTCGCTTTGCCCCAACGACACAAAAAAGCCGCTTCGCTCCCTGGCCTGAATCAATCCCTGAGCCTCAAGCCGCTGCAGCGCATGCTGCACTGTAATCTTGGAAAACCCGTAGCGGTTGCAGAGTTCTCTTATCGATGGCATCCGTTCGCCTGGCCGCCAACGACCACCCTCGATACTCTTGCGAAGGGTATCTTCAAGTGCCAGGTATTTGGGCAAATCGACTGTCATTGCCTGATCCATCTCCACAAAACACTCAGGGATTTATTCGGAACATCGAGTGACAGCACACCTTACCCGATTTCCAAATAAAAAAGCCGGGCGTGGACCCGGCGAACTGAGTTTACTCTGAAAACCGCCAACAACTCACGCCAAATGGGATACCTTCTGTTTTAGCCCGTCGATCCACCTGTTCAGATCGTTCAGTGATCTGGACCCGGTCTCCTGCCCCATGAACTGGTCTCGTCTGAGTAGAACCAGCGTCGGTATCGCCCTGACGCCGAATTTGGCGGCGATCTCCTGCTTCTGATCCACATCCACCTTGATGACGGCGTTGTCAGGATTCAGTTCACTGTACTTTTCAAGCACGGGATTCATTACCTTGCACGGCGCGCACCAGGGTGCCCAGAAATCCAGTAGCAGCCATTCGTGTTTATTGGCAAGTTCGTCCAGTTCTTCAAAGGTATTCAGATTAATTAGCGGCATAGTCACCTCTCAAACGGGTTCTGATCAGCTTGTCGAGCGACAACAGACCAGGCCCACACATGGCCACGCCCATCAGAATAAGGCCCCAGACCACGTGATATAACTCTGCTGCTGGTGCAATCGCTTCAAGACTGATGACCGCAACAATGTTGATCACGAACAGACCCAGCGAGGACACCAGGGAAAACAGGCCAATAACCAGCAACACCGGAAAAACCAGTTCGCCAAAGGTCGCCAGGAACGCTGCAAACTCGGGGCTCAACAGCGGAACACTGTATTCTTCCTCAAACAGAAACAGCGTGGTTCCCCAGTCATCAATCTTCGTGAGGCCAGCTTTGAAAAAGACCCAGGCCACATAAAGCCGCCCGAGAAGCAACGCGATGGGTAGCAGGCTGCCAACCAATCGCTGAACGGAATCGTTCAAACCGTAGAAACTGTAAGCCAAGGTTTTCATGTCGATCTCCTCTTAGTGAATGGTTTTGGCGCCAACAATGACGCCTTTTGCGATCATGTCTTGCAGCCAATAGGTAAAGTTGCTGTCCTTCAGAACATCCTCGCCAAAGACTTCGGCGATACTCCGCTGGTTTCTGACTGCCTCCAGCAACAGCACATCTCTCTCAGTAATGACTTCCGCCATTCCCTTCCAACCCGCGCGATAGACCAGCGCATTCTGCCCTCGGCCCTTGGCGATCATTCTTTTCGCCTGAGCGAAACTGAGTGTGTCCTTCGGGGTCTCGCTTTTGTGCGCCTCCCAGATACTGACTACTGGGTACATTGAGCGGAAAAACTGCAGCCCTTTGTTGAGAATCAGAGAGCAAGACGCCAGGTCCTCTCCAATTGCGTTAAAGCTCGCGACATTCACCTCTTCGTACTGGCTCCTTTCGACGCGTGATACGTAATTGTCGAGTCGCGCTACATCGGAGAGATAAGGAACGCGGTCTGAAATCCGATGGGAGATAATCCAGCTCGGAAAGCCCCAACCGAATTCGCCCCAGTCTCCGCTCTGTTTCCGGATCATCCTGAAATAGTCGAGGGCCAGCCCTTCAAAGTCGGCAGGGCCTAGCAGTGCCCTCACGGTTGGATAACCTTGCTCGAGGGCTCGAACTGCCTTTGCCTCAACCCCAAATCGATACACCTCGGAATTGGGCTGCACCGGCGTGCTCGTACCGCCGAACAGGAATTCGAGGAAATGAGCCTGGTAATCAGAGAGATTCATGGCTGCGCTCACTCCCCAGTACCCGGCGCTGTGCCTTTCTGGCCTTGGTAGCCTCCCCAAGAAGCTCGCGCCAGGATGGGAGATTGTTATCCCATTCAATCAACGTGGGCTTTGGGCCGATCACATTGAGCACGCGTTCGTAGGTTTGCCAGCCAGCCACGGATACCGGGCAGGCGTGGTCGTCGATCAGCAGCTCTTCTTCGCCCACGGGCGTCGAGCCCGCAAGATGAATCTCGGTAATCGCAGAGTGGTCGAGTGATCCAACATAGCGATCAACAAAATTCTCCAGATTTGAGACTTGCCCATTTCGGGCGTTCACCATCAGATTGTTGATATCGAGGATCAGTCCACACTGCGTGCGAGCTACGATTTCACCGATAAAACTCGCTTCGTCGAAATCACTCTGGTCAAACTCGGTGTAGGCGCAGACATTCTCGATAGCGATCTGACGACCGAGGTACTGTTGTATGCGATCAATGTTGTTCACTGCATGCAGCAAACTGTCTTCGGTATAGGGAATGGGTAGAAGATCACCACCGTGAAAAAGCCTTCCACCGATCCTTGCCCAGGTGAAACACAGGTGGTCCGACACGAGTACCGGATCCACCCGATCCACAAGGCGTTTCAGTTTTTTGAGATAATCGTCAGGAACAGCCTCAACCGACCCCAAACCTGCCGAGGTGCCGTGCAGGCTGATCGGCGTGCTGGCCGAGACCTCTTGTAGAAGATCGACAGAGATGCCGGCGTCTGCGAAGAAGTTCTCCGAGTGAACCTCAAGAAAATCGATTGAGGGTGCCTGCTCCAGAACGTCCTGGTAGTGCTCTGGTCGCAGCCCTACCCCAACGGCGGTGCTCTTGAGTTCCTGCTGGCTTTGGCCTGAGTCCTGACGATTACTCATGACCCTTAACCCTTGCTTTTCTCAGCAATGATTTTCAGAGCCGTTTCCTTGTCAAAACCACCCAGATCTTCACAGGTGCCCTTCTCAACAATCTTGTACTCACCCGGGTCGTTGGCGACCTTTGCCTGGCCAGCACAGGAGTGCGTTCCCGCAAGGTTCGCACAGTCGTTACCGCCAACCGGGGAAATGCCATAGCATTTTTCCTTGCCGCCTGCGTGAGCCAGTGGCGCGGACATGGCGCCGGCCAGTGCAGCGGCCAGTGCCGCGCTAAAAAGAAGCTTCTGGTTCATATCGATCACCCTGAAAGTTTGATTCAGGGTCCTTGTTCTTGAGATCAAGGACCCTGCGAATTGCTCCGATCACTGGCAGCGCTTTACAGCTCGGCTGCTTCCACGGTTTTGATCTCCGGCCAGATGTCGTTGGCATTGGCGATGAAGCGAGGTACATCAGTGAGCCAACGCTTCTGCACATCTTTGTTCAGGTTCAGGTAGAGTTTGTTATCGACAATCCGCCAGGCCTCGGGATCAACGTCGAACTTCTTCTCCATGGTTACGCCGAATGCGCAGTAGCCGCCGTATTGGGGCGCATAGGCACTGGGGTCGGCACGGAACAGATCACGGTTCTCCGCGCTGGAGAAATGGTAAATCGCGTTCTTGTAGGTGGCGGTGTATTCGGCCGAACCTTTGGTGGCCTCTGAATCAGAGAAGTAGGCCACCGGGTCGTAACCGCTGATGGCGACATCATTGGCGTCGGCGTTCATGTCGATATCGGCAGCAAAAACACCAGAAGCCGCGCTCATGGCAGCAAAAGCAACGAAGGCACGAAGTTTGTTGAAACGAGTCATTGGGTATCTCCTTTGAATGAATGATGACTACGTTTGAAACATTAAGGCCTCGGGCGGTACTGAATGCGTACGATCGTTCAAACTTCTATGCCAATTATCTGGAGTGGCTTATGGACAGGCTTTCTTACATTCTCGACCAGCTCAACGTAAACGCCGGCGTGTTCTTTCGGGGCCAGCTTTGTGGACTCGCGTCCTTTGAAGAGGAAGGAACCGGATACATCCATGTACTCCGTTCGGGGGTGCTCGATATCATGGAAGCGAACCGGGAAAAAATGACACTCACGGAGCCGACCATGATCTTCTCGGTGCGCTCCCAGCCCCATCAGCTGTTCGGCGCAAACAAGGAAGGTGCCGAGATGATTTGCGCCTCAATCAAGTTTCAGACTGGTTCCCGAAACCCGGTCCTCCAGGCGCTGCCTCCTTCCGTTGTACTTCCCCTGTCTTCGGTTCAGGGCCTTGGCTCATTCGTAGATGTGTTGTTCGCGGAAGCCGAAGCAGCCCAGGAAGGGCGGGACGCGGTTATGAACCGACTCGTTGAGGTCATTTTCGTAAATGTGCTCCGGCATATCGTTTCCGAGGGGGAAACACCCAAGGGCATGCTATCCGCGCTCGCGGACCGTCAGCTGAGCAAGGTACTGAATTGCATCGACAGCAATCTCAATGGAGATCTTTCTGTTGATAAGTTGGCTGACGTGGCGACCATGTCCCGATCAACCTTCATCCAACACTTCAAGAATGTGCTTGGTCTGGCACCTGGCGAATACGTCCAGAATGCCCGTATCTCTGCTGCCAAGAAGCTCATTCTGAAAGACAAGCCCATGTCGATTATTTGTTTCGAAGTAGGCTACGAAGACGCCTCGGGGTTCTCCAGGGCCTTCAAAAAGAATACGGGCATGACGCCCAGGGAATGGAAAAAGTTGAACGCAACAGCTACCGAGGCTCAGAACACCGTAGCTGAGGAGAACGCCAACGTCGCGTGAATGGTGCTCAACGAAAAGCGGGCAAGGATTCTGAATCCTTGCCCGCTTTTCGTTTGGTTTAACGTTTTACTTCAGAACAATCTGCCCGCGGATGACCTTTTGCCCGCTGTATGGGCTACTCACGGTCTCGCTGAAATCGTCGATATCGGACTTTCGGTCCGCCAGAGATGCGCTGGCGGATGCCGAGATCAGGGCGATGGAAACAACAAGCAGTGCTTTGGCAGTAAGGTTTTTCATGATGGGTTTCTCCAGTGGTTGATGTCTACGGGAGAAATACTAACCACCGGAACACCCCGACAAATGGACAGGTGTTCTAGTTTATGGGCCGATTGTCCAAACCGGGGTTAATCACCGTCAGTGGTCCACAATCAAGTTCTCTGGCGGCCATGGCTTGCGCCCAACACGCCTTGGCCACTCGCTCGATTACGCTTCGAATCCAGATAATGCCAGGGTCCCGGTCGTGGCGGGTGTGCCATGCGAGGTACAGGCTGGTTGGCTCCACCTCAATTGGCAGACTGGTGATCGAAATTCCCGCGCAGAATTCGCAGTCGCCGGTAATAACTTCCGGGATGGTAGCAACCAGGTCGGAGTTTCTGAGCAGATTTGGAACGGCGGAAAAATGGTTTACCGTCACTGCGACGCGTCTCTCCAGGCCACGCCTGTTGAGTGTATCGTCGACAACACCGTGAGCCTCACCAGACATGGTTGCCAGCAAATGTTGAGCTTCCAGAAATGAATCCAGGTCCACGGGCCGACCACTCAGGTCATGGTCGCTTCTCATGGCCAGCACATAGCCGGTGTCAAAAAGCCAAAGGCTTCGCAGGCTGTGATCATGCTGTTCGAAAAATCCAATCACAAAGTCGACACTCGCTTCTCGCAGATGATTCGCTGCTGTGGCCGGAGAGAAAAGCACCGCATGCAGATCAATTCCGGGCGCACTTTGCTGCAACTCGGAGACCAGCGGTTGCCAGACCATTTCGAGTATCAGATCGGTGACCGCTACCCTGAAGGTCCTGCGGGATTCGCCGGGCGTGAAGCGGGTTGAGTTTACCGCGTTGGACAGCTCGTGCAGGGGATTACGAATCTGGTCCCACAGGCTTTGCGCATAGGACGTCGGCTCCACCTGTCTTCCTCGTTTCACAAACAGAGGATCCTTCCAGGCGATGCGCATTCGGGAAACTACATTCGAAACCGCAGGCTGGGTCATGCCCAGGCGGTCCGCCGCTCGTGTAATGGAGCCTTCAGTCATGATGGCGCTGAAGACATGCAACAAGTTGAGTTCCTGATTTTTCATGGTGCCTCGCTTGCGTGTGAAGAGGACATCGGAGAGAACGTGATACCTGTTTCTCAGACGCCCTGGAGGCCCGACTGTTACTGAAACCACGCAAGATTCCCTGAACTTCTTTGGTTTGATCGGCTGGACATCACGGGCACTTCCACCTAGCATCATGCATATACACTTCAACAAAGGGAAACCCATTGTGTCCGGGCACTCATCAGACCAGGAAACAACGCCTCTCGATGTTGCCAGAACCTGCGCCGCTCTCTACTCCCGCGTGTTTTCCAGGCTGGTAACCCGTCACTACAACCATCATCTTTCGGACACCGGCCTCAGGATTACCCAGTTTTCTATTCTGAATGCCATCAAACTGTCGCCACCAAACTCCATCAACGAGCTGGCCGAGCTTCTCGGCATGGAGCGCACATCCCTTCAGCGCACGGTTGAAAAGCTGATCGCCAAGGGGCTTCTGCAATCCCAGCCTACAGGGCATAAGCGTTCTCTGGGGCTTTCATTGACGCCGGAGGGCGAAGACATTTACGTGCAGGCACTGGCAAGGTGGGAGGAAGCTCACGATGAATTCACCAACATGGTGGGTGCAGATGACTGGTCAGAGACCGTGGGAAAGCTCCGGCGCTACAGCAGTAGGCTCCAGTCGACCCTCTGACACCTCTTCAGCTTCAATCACGCATGGCCTCGAGCAGGGCTTCGACCTCTGATTGAGTATAGCGAGGGGTGATATGCTGCGGACAATTCCAGTCAAACGCTTCAACCCGAATGATCATGCCCTTCTCTACCTGGGCGTTGTAATCGCCATCCTGCAATTGCTCGAGGAGTTCAGGCTGGTCTGAGCCGACCAGTGCCATCCGCCCGAGCAGTTTCAGCCGCCTTTTGTTTGGGTAGTCCATCATGAACAGGGCGACTCGGTCATTGGTAAGGACATTGCCCGTGGTGATGTATTGGCGATTGCCGGAGTAATCGGCAAAGCCGATTGTCGATTGATCTATCACCTTCAAAAAACCGGCCGGTCCTCCCCGATGCTGAATGTAGGGCCAACCTGTTTCGCTGACACTGGCAATGTAAAAGCTGTCACGGGCCTCGATGAACCCACGCTCGCGGTCTCTCAGCAGATTGTTACGGTCAGGCCCGGACTCGATGGATGAATACCCCGAACGGCTGCCCATCTTTTCCTGGACCTGCTTTACCGTTCTGGTAAACGCGATTTCGGCAAACTTGTGCGCCATGGCGGGCTCCCGAGGTTCTGAAAATGTTATCCCATTTACTATCAGTAACCCGACTGGCCCAGGTGTTACATCGCGTCTCCATTTTTTTAAAGGGGGCTTGGCTTTTTCTGAGGTTTCATCCGAGCGCCTTTTCCACCGCCTCCAGAAAGCCAATCATATCCACCACCTGTTCAGAATCCGGATCAACGGTTTTACCCTTCAAATCGGCAGTAACAATTCCGCTGTCGACGGTATCCGTTAACGCGGCCTTCAATTGAACGGCGTACTGGCTCAAAGGTTCGTTACCCTCTCGCTCACCGACAGTTTCCAGGGCGTTGGCCAGCGCGAAGATCAAAGCCGATGGATTGAAGTGGGCGATCTTTCCGTCACTCTCAAGATACTTCAGGTAAAGATCATGTGCCGTGCCATGGGGCGCCTCGAACAGCATGGTGCCGTCCTTGCTCTCGATGATGGAACTGGCGGTCGCCAGGCTGCCGCCGAGCGCCGCTGAGATGTCCGAGAAGATGTCCCCATCCAGGTTCTGGGACGGATACAGCGCATTTCTGGGAGGATCGGTGATCATCTTCTTGAGCTGGCTCGAAGGCCGCATGATCATAAACGATGGTGGCGGCGTGTCCTCACTGGCCAACTCGCGGCGCACTTCGGTAATCACATCGCTGTAGACTTCGTCGTACTCCATGTACTCGCGCTTTAGACCGAAATACACCTCCTTGTCCTTGCGCGAGGCATCCCGGAACACTTGCAGAACCCAGTCCTTGATGGCCTCGCGGTCATTAGACATGAGAAGCATCGGATCGCCTTTTCTGACCCGGCGGGCATGCTTCTCGTCACCGTCGACGATCACCTTGAGAATGCCATCTTCCTTGGCCGCCATGTTGAAGCTGCCGTACTGGTCGCCGCCTCCGGCACTCATGCGAGAAATTGACACATGGGCACCCCGGCCCGGAATACCAAACTCCTTGAGTTGGTTCACCAGCTTGAGCAATTTACGCCCGGTGGTGTTGTCCGGCACGCCCCACAGCGCTCGCTTAGGTGGGTTGGAAACAATTCGTGCCGCCTGGGCATCAATCAGCTCGTAGAAGTACTTCAGACCCAGATCCTCGATCTGCTTCTTGTAGTCACTGTGGTAGATGTCCTCGATCGCTGCTCTCATGGCGCCGTCGTAGCCGGGGATCACGGTGTCTTTCAGGCCCAGGTAGACATCCCGTTTCTCGGCAATAGCTCGCTGGAAGAAGCGATGTGCCCAGGCTTTAACGTCCTCCAGGTCATTGGTTGCCAACAGCCAGGGATCGCCCTTGCGAATCTCTCGGCGATGCAGCTCTACAGGGTCTCCACTACTCCCGACAAACATCAGCTTGACCACACCGGTTGCCATGGATAGCTGGTTAAAGCTGTCCTTGATGCCACCGAATTCCATGGTATCCACCTCAATGTCGCGCCCTACCCATTCCGGACGACGAATGTTGAGGTTACGGAACTTGATGTCTTCCCGGGTTATATTGCCGCTGATGCCCTTCCGGATAGCGCCGTTTGGCGATTTGGTCGCCAGCGGGTGCAGGTTGTTGCCGTCCACATCCGGATGCTTACGGAGCAAGTCCTCGAGCTGCTGCCGGTTTACGGTCATGCCGGCATTTTTGACTCCCACACCATGACGTTGGAGAGCTTCAATGGCATCGATGACTACCTGGCCATTGGTCAACAGTCGGTTTTCCGCAGACAGGTCGATTTCTTCAAGCTGAATATCAAGCCGTGAGTTCACGAACTTCTTCAGAATATGGTCAAACGCTACCTGGGCCATTTCGTCGCCGTGGAGGATCACAAGAGGCGAGGTGACACTGATTCTGCTATCCATGGAAATCTCCCTGTTATTTGTTGGCCTGTTCAGTCCTGCTGTGATGCCGACGGCTTGATACCCAACCGCTCATTGACCAAATCCCGGATCTCCCGGTATCGGTCGGGATTCTTCGCCAGCGCCTCCAGGTTATCTTCGGGGAATATTTCTTTCTTCTTCTTTTCCGCTTGCTCACTGGTAAAAATAGACGGCAAAAGCTGTTCCAGGCAACGCAGCATGACCTCCGGCGACACCGAAGCACCCGGGGATGCGCCGAGCAAGGTACCGTAGGTCTTGTCACTGGATACCAGGATCTCGGTGCCCATCTGCAGGTCCCCATCCCGGATGATCTGTACCCGCTGGCCAGCCTCAACCGCTTTCCAGTTGAACTTCTTACTCATGCCCGGAGCGAAGCTGTCCAGCTCTTCGAACATGCTCTTTTCGCCCTTGAAGGTCTCTGAAACCAGATATTTGACCAGAGGGAAGTGCTCCAGGGCGACGTTCAGCAGGCTCGGAATATCGTGGAGGCGCATTGAGCGAAGGTAGTCGAGGAACCCCCGCCCTCTTTCCAGTACCGGTTTGAACGAGGCGAACGGGCCAAACAGAAGGTAATACTTTCCGTCTGATACCCGCAGATCGAGGTGCGGAACGGACATCGGCGGTGCACCCACCTTTGCCTTACCGTAGGTTTTGGCCCTGTATTGCTTGGCCTGTTCGGCGGTGATCTCGGCCTGCAGGAAACGCCCGCCAACGGGAAAACCGGTGAAACGACGGGCAAAAGGCAGATGGCTCTTTTTCAGGATCGGGAATGCACCACCGCCCGCACCGACAAACAGAACGTCTGCCTTGTACTGTCGATCACCACCCCTGCTCTGGGTTTCCACAAGCCAGCTGCCGGCCGGGCTGCGATGTACGCGCTTCACGTGGGTGCCGTATTCAATCTTTACCCCGAGGTCGTCAACGGCGTGCCGGGCCATTTGCTCTGTCAGCGCACCAAAGTTGACGTCCGTGCCGGTTTCGATAACCGTCGCCGCCATCTTCTCATGGCGCGGCCGCTCCTCCATGGTGTAGGGAATCCAGCTCTTGATCTCGTCGAAGTCTTCTGAATAGCGCATCTGCTCAAAGAAATGGTGCGCCGACATCTCGTTGAAGCGGAGTTTCAGTTCCTGAATCGACGGTTCCGAGACAATGGTGCAGTGCTTGGTCTGGTTGATGAAGGATTTGGGATCCTTGATAGCGCCCTTCTGGATCAGATAGGCCCAGAACTGCTTGGCCACGTTAAACTGGGCGTGAATCTTTACCGCCTTTTCGACCGAAATAACCTCTTCGTCCACCGGTGTGTAGTTCAGCTCACAGTTTGCCTCGTGCCCGGTACCTGCGTTGTTGAACACCCAGGAATTCCCGGCCCCGGGGCCGTCCAGTCTTTCCAGAATGGTGATATCCAGTTCCGGTGCCAACTCTTTCGCCAGGGTGGCGAAAGTGGTGCCCATTATTCCTGCGCCGATAATGATTACGTTCATTAAAACCTGCCCGCGTGAGTCAAATGTCTGAATCCGTTAAAAAGTGTATACCTTGACGGTAGCACGCTTCGCCAGGCGCGGAAAACGCGGAGACAGCGGTTACTCATCACTTAAAATCTCTCAACTGGGGTCTACCCCTAACCAGCAGTTTACGTTAAGGTAAACAACACCTGCCACGAATCACACCAGATTCTGCCAGGCTGTCTACAATGACATTAACTACACTCCCACAAGGAGTGTTTGTTCCTCAGGCCACTACCCCAGGAAGAGGATTATGACAACAACAAAGTCCAAAGTTGTGTATTCCCCAGTGTTTACCGACGGTGCGGAATTCCGTATTCCCACGTTCAGGCTTCTGAAACAGGACGGCAAGCTCTACAAGAGCGCCAAAGCTCCTGATCTCGACAAAGACAAAGCCCTTCGCATCTACAGGGCCATGGTCACCACCCGAATTCTTGATGAACGCATGCTTGCCGCCCAACGGCAGGGCCGCCTGAGCTTTTACATGCAGTGCACCGGTGAAGAAGCGGCCGTGATTGGCAGCGCGGCGGCGCTGGACGACGGCGACATGATTATGGCGCAGTATCGGGAGCAAGGTGCCCTCGCCTACCGCGGCTTTACCATCGACGAATTCATGAACCAGCTGTTCGGCAATGAAATGGACTATGGCAAGGGTCGCCAGATGCCGGTCCATTATGGCTCGAAAAAGCTGAACTACATGACCATCTCTTCACCGCTGGCCACCCAGATTCCCCAGGCCACGGGCTATGCCTACGGTCAGAAACTTCGCGGCGAAGGTCATTGCACCATTACCTATTTTGGCGAAGGCGCCGCTTCCGAGGGCGATTTCCACGCGGCCCTGAACATGGCGGCGGTTCATCGGGTGCCCGTGATCTTCCTGTGCCGGAACAACGGTTACGCTATTTCCACACCGGCCGCCGAACAGTTTGCAGCCGACGGCGTTGCACCCCGGGCCTACGGCTACAAGATGGATGTGATCCGGGTGGACGGAAACGACATTCTGGCGATGTATCAGGCCACGCAAGAGGCCCGCAAGCTGGCCGTAGAACACAACCGTCCGGTATTGATCGAGGCCATGAGTTATCGCCTGGCGGCCCACTCTTCATCAGACGACCCGTCCGGTTATCGCAGCAAGGATGAAGAAGCAGTGTGGCGGGAAAAAGATCCGATCCTGCGCATGCGCCTGTGGCTGGAAAGCAAGAAATGGTGGAGTGAGGACGACGAAAAGCAGCTGCAGGAGAACATGCGCCGGGAAGTGCTCGAAACCATGAAGCGGGCGCAGAAACGGCCGCCACCGCCGCTTGAATCATTGGTCAGTGATGTCTATGACGAAGTCCCGCCGGCGCTGGCTGAGCAGTTCGACAAACTGAAGGCGCATATTCGCCGGTATCCGGACGAGTACCCGAAGAGTGCCGAGCACGCCAAGGGAGGAGCATGATATGACCAAGATGAATATGCTCCAGGCCATCAACAACGCCCTCGACACTGCCATGGCGGAAGACGAGCGAGTGCTGTGTTTCGGTGAGGACGTGGGTGTCTTTGGCGGCGTTTTCCGTGCTACCAGCAACCTGCAACAGAAGTACGGCAAGGCCCGTTGCTTCAACACGCCCCTGGTAGAGCAAGGCATCATCGGGTTTGCCAACGGCCTGGCGGCACAGGGCTCGGTACCGGTAGCCGAGATCCAGTTCGCGGACTACATCTTCCCGGCGTTCGATCAGATCGTGAACGAATCCGCCAAGTTCCGCTACCGCTCGGGCAACCTGTTCAACGTTGGCGGGCTAACCATTCGCGCCCCTTACGGCGGCGGTATTGCCGGCGGCCTGTATCACTCCCAGTCCCCGGAAGCCTACTTCGCCCACACCCCGGGTTTGAAAATCGTGGTACCGCGCAACCCGCATCAGGCCAAAGGGCTATTGCTGGCCGCCATCCACGATCCCAACCCAACCTTGTTCTTCGAGCCCAAGCGGCTTTACCGGGCCTCGGTGGGTGAAGTGCCAGACGAGGACTACCGCCTGCCCCTGGGTGAAGCCGAAGTCACCAAGGAAGGCACGGATGTGACGGTTCTGGGCTGGGGCGCCCAGATGGAAGTCATCGATCAGGCCGTGGAACGGGCCGAGAAAGATGGCATTTCCTGTGAGGTCATCGACCTGAGGACCATCTTGCCCTGGGATGTGGAAACCGTCGCCAACTCCGTGTTCAAGACCGGAAGGCTGGTGGTCACCCACGAAGCTCCCCTGACCGGCGGCTTCGCCGGTGAAATCGCCGCCACGATTCAGGAGCGCTGCTTCCTGTATCTGGAATCTCCGATCGCTCGGGTAACCGGAATGGACACTCCGTTCCCGCTGGTGCTGGAAAAAGAGCACCTGCCCAATCACCTGAAGGTCTACGAGGCCATCAGGGCGAGCGTTGAATTCTAGGCTGATATCAGGACAGGAGAGCAACTATGAGTGATTTTATTCTGCCCGATATCGGCGAAGGTATCGTGGAATGTGAACTGGTCAAATGGCTGGTCAGTGAAGGCGATGTGATCGAAGAAGATCAGCCGGTGGCTGAGGTAATGACCGACAAGGCCCTGGTGGAAATTCCGGCGCCCTATAAGGGCCGGGTGACCCGCCTCTACTACAAGGAAGGCGATATCGCCAAGGTTCATGCCCCGCTGTTTGAGCTGGTGGATGAGAACGAAAGTGGTGGCCAGGCGCCGGCTAGCTCTGCGGAGCCTGCGGAGCCAAAGGCTGCCCCCGTGGCTGAAAAGCAATCTCCCTCAGACGCCGAGTCCAGAGATAACACCACCGAAGACTTTATCCTGCCGGATATCGGCGAAGGGATTGTCGAGTGCGAGGTGGTGGAATGGCGGGTTGCCGAAGGTGATGAGATTGAGGAAGACCAGCCTGTCGTGGACGTTATGACCGACAAGGCCATGGTCGAGATTACTGCTCCCAAAGCCGGGCGGGTAACCAAGCTTTATCACCAACAGCAGGCGATGGCCAAGGTTCATGCGCCGTTGTTCGCGTTCATTCCCCGGGACCGGGAAGAGCCAGAAGAGCCCAGAGCCAAACCGGAGCCCGCTGCGCAACTCTCAACCGCAACGGCCTCACCGGTTGCTAAGGCCAGCGGACAGCGTATTCCCGCCAGCCCGGCCGTCCGTCGCCTGGTGCGGGAACACGAGCTCAACCTCAGCGACATCGCCGGCTCCGGCAAAGATGGCCGGGTGCTGAAGGCCGATGTGCTGGCGCATATTGAGAGTGGTTCAAAATCGGCGCAGGCTCCGGATTCCGGCCACGAAGCGCAAGCTTCCGGCGGTACCGTGACACGCCGGCAGAACGCGCCCGAGCAGGACGTTCGTGTGGAACCGATCCGAGGCATGAAAGCCGCCATGGCGAAAAGCATGGTGAAATCGGCAACCACCATTCCGCACTTTATCTACAGTGAGGATATCGACGTTACCGATCTGCTCAAGCTCAGGGAACAACTCAAACCAGAGGCGGAGGCTCGGGGCTCACGGCTGACGCTCATGCCCTTCTTCATGAAGGCCATGGCCCTGGCGGTCCAGGAATTCCCGGTACTCAACAGTCAGCTCAACGACGACGTCACCGAGATTCACTACCTGCCCCAATGCAACATTGGTATGGCGGTGGATGGCAAGGCCGGGCTTATGGTGCCGAACATCAAGGGCGTTGAGAGCCTGTCCTTGCTGGGCATTGCTGACGAAGTGGCGCGCCTTACCGAAGCGGCCCGATCCGGCCGTGTCAGCCAGGAAGACCTCAAGGGCGGCACCATCACCATCTCCAACATTGGCGCACTGGGTGGCACCTACGCTGCACCCATTATCAATGCACCCGAGGTTGCTATCGTGGCCCTGGGACGCACCCAGAAACTGCCCCGGTTTGACGCCAACGGCCAGGTGGTGGAACGGGCCATCATGACGGTGAGCTGGGCCGGCGATCACCGCATAATCGATGGCGGCACGATCGCCCGCTTCTGCAACCGCTGGAAAGGTTACCTGGAATCGCCCCAAACCATGCTGCTGCATATGGGCTGACGGACAATCATGGCGCAGAAGACTCAACTGCAGCAGTTCTACATCCCCGAAGAGCAGTCGATCTATCTGCTCAGCCATGATGATGCCAAGAAGCTCAAGGACTGGGTGGCGCTTTGCGCCGCCCAGCTCCGCCAACTCGGCTACCAGGACATCGAACTGATTGGTAAGGGCGCCTACGGCTTTGTCTTTGCCGGCCGCCTGCCGGGCACAGCCATCGGTGGCCCGGAACATGTGTTCAAATTCACCCGCATCAACCTGCCCAGACATCTTCAGGACCGGCTTGAAGACGAAGCGTACATTCTTGAACAGGTCCGTCACCCCAGGGTGCCGCGGCTGATTTCCTATCAGCGAGCCAATAACCAACCGATTCTGGTGATGGAACGGGCTGCCGGTTTGAATCTGGAAGAGGTATCCCTGCGTGATGGCCGCCTAAAGCCACGACTCATTATCCGCATTGCCGACCAGCTTGCTGACATCCTGCGCAACCTGCGCCGGGAAAACGGCCCTGCCGGAAGACCGATCGTTCACGGTGATATCAAACCATCCAATCTGGTGTTCGACGCCAGCACCGAAAACATCGCGCTGATTGACTGGGGCTCCTCGGTGTTTGCCCAGCTGGACGCTAACCAGCAGTTCATTACCGCCAATGTGATGGAGCTGATGTCCGACAACCTGCAGCAAACCAACGCGCGGCTGGGCGATGTCTATTTTATTGGTGAGGAACAGCTCAACGGCGGCCTGTCTTCGCCGCGGTTTGACGAACAAGGTGCGGCCGGCACGCTCTATGCCCTCGCTTCGGCGCAATCCTGCCGATTTGGTCATCGTGCCATTCCCGCCACTTCCCTGGGACTGCCCATGGAGTTCGCCCGGATGCTCGATGGCATGCTGTCGCCGGATCCTGACACGCGGCGCAAAGCCGGTGATTACTACCTCAGGGAAATGCCGCGGATGGCTCGTACGGTGATGATCGATCTGCCCGAAAAGCCGGTCGCGGCCCAGGTACCGGTTTGGGTTCGAGCCTCGGACCAGGAAATCGACACCGTGGTTTACAGCTCCCGCAAATCCTTCCTCCGGGAAGAAGGAGCGCCGGAAACCCTCAACGACGTTAACGACGTTCAGCTCGACCGCTACTACAAGAACTTCATGCAGGGCATGGGCGAAACCGAGAAAGCCTTCCTGGCGGCCGTCAGCCGCCTGGGGCGCTATCCGGTGGAAGGTGGTCTGGCCGTGCGTTGGGAAACCGATGGAATCTACATCGACACGTCGCTGAACCTGCACGATCCGGCACTGAAGTCAGCATTTGTTCAGGCGGTCAACAACATGGTTTACCTCGCCCAGGCAATTTACCGACAGGGCATTTTCAAAAGCTGCCTGTTTAACGCCCGGAACACCCTGCACATCGACCGTGACGAGCCGGATCAACCCTTTCTCCTGTCACCGGGAATGAAACTGCATTACGAGGTCAGCGCTGCGCCGGAGGTTGAGGATGAAAGCCGCGTGCATTCCTACTTCGAGGACGGCCCCGATCCGGAGGAGTTTCTGGTTCTGCCGGACATCATAATCCACGCTTTGGAGGCCCTGAACGACATCCACCACACCGGCATGATTATCTTCGAAGCCCTGCCCCGGCACCTTAAGATTCATAGCCACTACCGGCTGCTGGATCCCGACCGGGAAGCGGAGTTTACGCGGCTGTTGGATGAAATCCTTTCCGCTGTCGAACAGATCACCGGGCTCGGAGTTTCCGGGTATATGAAGATGCCCTATAAGGACACGCGCTTCTTCCCGCATATCGAGCGTCTGCCCGACCGGTATTACCCGCGCAACCCCAGGTCCGAACACGCTTAGGCTCCAGCCAACCCCATCCGTTTTGTCCGCTGTTTCGGACGCTTTGTCCGGTAAAGCCGACAATTTCAATCAGGAAACTCCCGAGATGTCCCAGCGACCGGACACTTCATTTCCAAAATCAGTGAACGAAACCGCTCAAGACTCCTGAAAACACGTAAAAACAATGACTTGGCAACTGGCATGGTTCCTGTATCAGAACCGGACATAACGATAAAAACTGCCTGAAGAACAAATCGTTAAGAAAGACTGTTTTTCACGTTTGCTCGGATAACAATAAGGAACAACTATGCGATTTCTCCTACTGGCTCTGTTGCTGGTCAGCCCCCTGTGTTTTGCCAAAACCGTCGTTATCGTTCAAAGCTATCACATCGAATACAAATGGGATGCCGATTACATTGAGGCTGTCCGTTCGGTTCTTGGGAATGACCACGACATAAAGGTCTTTGAACTGGACACCAAACGCCTGCCCAAGCCCGAATGGCCAGACAAGGTGGCTGAGATTCAGGGCAAGATCGCCGAGATGAAGCCGGATGTGGCCATCCTGGGTGATGACAATGCATTTTCACTGATGGCGGAGCATCTGGTGCAGCGCGAGATTCCAGTGGTATTTTTGGGAGTGAATGGTGGCCCGGTTCAGCACCCCACCCTTGAGCACCCGCTGGTTACCGGAATACTGGAACGCCCCTTCTTCGCCGACAGTATCCGGCATCTGCGAAAAGTCCTTCGGCAGAGGGATCGCTTCCTGGTGCTGATGGATGACTCACCTACCATGCGCAATGCAGTGAACGAATATTTCGGTGACAAACGCCAGGCCACTATTTACGGCTCGGACCTGGATATCGTCCTGACCAACGACCGGGATACCTGGCTGAAATCGGTGGTAAACGCTCATGAGCGCTATGACGCCGTGGTTCTGGGAACCCACCACACTATCCGGGACAAGGACGGCAACTACGCTACTCCTTATGAACTGCTCAAAGAGGCCTACTACAGCGCTCAGCTTCCGCTTTTTTCCTTCTGGGATATCTTTGTTGGTGAGGAACAAAGCATCGGCGGTTTCACCATCTCAGCCCAACAGGAGGGGCTTACGGCAGCAAGACTGGCCTCGCTAATCCTCAATGGCATGAGACCAGACCAGATACCGCAGCTGAAATCCCTCAGCGGACATTATGTCTACAGCGAAAGCGGACTCGAGCACTGGAACCTTCAACTCTCTCCGCTGATCGCCAGTCAGGCGAACTTTGTGGAGTAGATTCGACGGTTTCCGTCAACGATAGCTGCGCCGACCCGGAAAATCTGGCCCAGGACTTCAGATTTGGTCGGCGCAGCCGATAAGAAACAAAACAAATTAATAGAAGGGCTATGCTTTGGCTTCCTCTTTCCTAAACTCCTTAGAAAGAAAATTAGGTGTTCCCGGCAAGTTATTAATTGCTCCCCTTTTTATTCTTTTACTGTTCGCTGCTGTCACGCTTTTCAGCGTTTTTGAATTCCAGAAACTGGATCAGAGAATGAACACGGTTGCCCGGGATTTGGCACCGGATACCGCGATAGGAACCGACTCGATCACCAGCGTCTATCGAATGAGACTTCGCGTGTTCGATTATTTTTCGACCGGAAACGAAAAGACCCTGGAACGCTTCGGTGAATCGGAGGCGGATTTCAGGGCGGTGATGGCAAAAGCCCAGGAAGACATCCAGGAGCCCGAGCGAGCCAAACTGGTTGATCGCATTGAAGAGACAACCAATCAGTACATTGAATCGTTCAGAAACGAACTGGTTCCAGCAAAGCGTCAGGTGCTCAGCATCATCGATGAGAAACTGGATGTGCATGGGCCGAACGCAACAAAGGCCCTCAGGCTCGCTTTAAACGGCGTCGCCAATCGTGAACCAGACAGCGAATTGAGAGCTGGCCTGGAACAGCTCCTGAACGATGCGCTGATCATGCGAATGACTGCTCAGCGCTATCTGGCGACTGGCGACGAGGACTCGCAAAAGGCACTGGGATGGGCCATCGAGGACCTGTCTGATGCATTGGAACTGATTGATGCTGAAAACGGCCCTGAATTCGTTCAGGTGTACCTCAATACCGTCGTCGAGGAGCTGGAAGCCTACCGAACGGGCGTTCAGCAGATGCTGGAACAACAGAGTATTCTGGTGAGCGTCAAAACCCAGAAGCTGGATGTCCTTGGGCCGGAAATTGCGAGTATGGCACGGCAACTTGAAAGCAGTATCTTCGCGTCTCTGGATCAGGAAGCGGATGAAGCAACGGCAGAAACATCCCTCGCACTCAAATTCACTCTCGCCGCGTTTACAGTATCTGCAGTGCTCGGGCTGATCGTTGCGGTGTTGATGAGCCGTTTGATGGGCTCCAGTGTGAAGCGTGCAAAAACTGAAATCCTGGGCTATCTCGACGACATCGCCAACAATAACGGAGACTTGTCCACCAGGCTGACCCCGGGTCGCCCGGACGAAATCGGTGATTTCATTGGTGCCGTCAACACCTTCCTGGAAACCCTCGAGAAGACAATCTCGCAAATCGTCAGGGCTTCCCGCCAGCTTACGGGCGAATCAGAATCCCTCTCCGGCATCACCAAGCGCACCACCGCCAACTCCGAGCAGCAGCGCGATCAGATCACTCAGGTGTCCGCCGCCATGCAGGAGATGGTCTCGACCTCTGAAGAAATCGCTTCGAACACCAGCGAAACTGACGAATCCGCCCGCAAGGCAGCTTCTCTTGCCGATTCCGGCCAGGAAACCGTTGGCTCTGCCATCAGAGCAGTCACTAACCTTGCCAATCAGGTAGAAAAAGGATCGACGCGCATCCAGCAGTTGGAAAACGAGTCAGCCGAGATTGGCAATGTGCTTGCGGTGATTCAGAGCATTGCAGAACAGACCAACCTCCTGGCCTTGAACGCCGCTATCGAAGCGGCCCGCGCCGGCGAGGCAGGACGGGGTTTTGCCGTGGTTGCCGATGAGGTTCGCGGGCTGGCCAAACGGGTGCAGGAATCAACCGTCGATATCGAGCGCATTGTGTCACAGCTTCAAAGTGGCGCAGCCGGTGCAGTCGTTGACATGAGCAAGGCCAAGCAGATGGCCGAAGAGGCCAGCGAGGAGGCGAGCAAGTCCGGCGAAGCACTGACCGATATTCTCGCCGCGGTCAACAGCATCGTCGAAATGACAACCCAGATAGCCAGCGCCACCGAACAGCAGAGAGCCACGGCATCAGAGATGACTCAAAATGTGGAGATAAGCAGCGGTGCCATTGAAGAACTCGCCGGGGATATCTCCCAGGTAAACCATTCAAGCCAGTCGCTGGCCATCATGGCTGATGAGTTGAACACTCTGGTGAGACGCTTCCGCGCCAGCGAATCCTGAGCGGACAATGGTTGCAGATGTTAACCACTTCACGAGCGCGTCCATAATTACCTGATACCTTGGGGCTTCAAGTTACACAATGTAACCGGAAATGGACTGCCCGGAGGTATCCCGCCATGACGCGCCCTCAATCATCCCGGAAGCCAGGCTTTCGCAGCCCTGTCATCGCCATACTGACAGCGGCTGCCTGCCTTGGCACGGCCCAAGCCGCCGAACCCGAGAAAGTTATTTTCGCCGCAGAGAACGCGCTTTACGGGGCCGGCCATGATATCGGACGCGCGGATGGTTGGATCGATGAACAGCTCCGAACTGCCATACGCGCCTATCAAGATAAGAATGGGCTGCAAACCAACGGCACCCTGGATGCAGCAACACTGGAAGCACTCGGCGTGACCAAAACCTCGAGCGCAACCATCGCGGCAAATTCAGTCGGCAGTCAAAAGGCATCAATGGCAAAGCTTGGTTTGTCCCTGCCCGAGCCGGCACCCGATTCTCCTGCCGTTGCCAGAGCTGAACCGAAGCCAGAGCCGGAGCCTGCGCCCCAACCTGTCGCGACACCCACTCAAACTCCTTCCGAGCAGGTTGCCCAGACACCCTTACCTGACATTAAAACGCCGGACAAACAAGTAGCTACTGGGGATACTTCAAAACAACCTGAAGTTACGATTGAGGAAAAGGCGCCCTCAGAACCCCAAGCCCCAACGCCAGACCCCACGCCGGAACCTGTGGTCGCCGAAGTAACAACACCGGAAGTCAACGAAGAACCAGACCCGGTGCTGGCCCAGCTCCCTACGGAACCAACCAGCGCGGGATACGCCGAGCAGGAAGCAACCGATACCAGGAAAGCCCAGCCAATCGAGGAAGAAACCACTGCATCAACACCCACGGCTGCCGAGAAACCTCAGAGCACCGGGGGCGGCTTTTTCAGCAAGTTGTTCGACTTCTTTTTCGGTTGGCTGGTATGAGCGTCAGCTCTGCAACCGGTCTTTGAAGACCTTCCAGTCGATCACGTTGCCTTCAGAGTCGAAATGGACATAACCACGAAAGCTGGGGTCATCTTCCCAGGCCTTCACAAAGCCGACGGTTTCACCGTCATCTGAAACGATTTCAAAGGCTTCACTGTGGGCCCTGGCCATTTCTTTGTCGGGATCTGTGTCAGAACGTCTGAGGCTTACGGAAGAGTCTAGAGGTAAGGTGCTTTGAAGGAATTCCTGGATCATCGTCAAGCTCTCCTTTCGGGGTGAACCGGTCTGGTTCTGGAGGTAGCGTAACTATAAGCTGATCCGCTAATAGAGAATACAGATTCAGATCAATTTTCTTAGACTTTTTCGAGATAAAAATACTTTAAGAACAAGGGCATATTTCATTAATGTGACAACATGTAACCTTCCGGACCGGTTATTTTTCAACCAGCTCAGAAGGTTACCTTAGCCACATTCGATCGCGCCTACCGATCAGAATTTCCAGAACGGGGTGCTCAATTTCTGTTCAACGAGCTCCGGGGAAAATCCCACATCGTTCAGCAAACGGCGATCCATTGTCATTACCAAATGGACAAAGTTGCGCTTCATCCGCCAGCCTTTGTAAAGAGAAGCAGCTCTTTTCATTTCATTACTCCTTAGTCAACCCAGAATTCGGTCGGTAAAACCGGGACCTTGTTTAATTAGGATCCTATTCTAGGCTTGACAAGGAGTTTTCTGAATACTTGGAAACCCCTATAAACAGGGGCTCCCGGCATTTTAGCGTTTCAGAATGGTGTCATTTTAATTGCAGTTTCATGACGCCTTGGCGTTTGAAATCAGCACCTGGTAAAGGTCGTCCTTGAGCTGTGCCCGCTTCTGCTTCATGCGGTGCAATTTGTCGTCGCCAATGGGAGAGTCCCTCTTTTCCAGCCCTTCAATTTCGTGATCAAGATGCGTGTACTCCTGAAGCTTTTCATTGAACTTCAGGTCATTGCTCTTGAGTTCCTGGATAAGGTCTTTGTACTGGGGGAATTCTACGTGAAGCTCGTGGCTGGAAATGCCCATCGTTATACGCTCCTTTTGTTTGCAGAGTGTTGATCAAAGCTGATCACCTTCAGCATAGACGAGCGTGCCAGTTTCTGGGCGTCTTTGACAAATCGCTAATTACGCACGACGTTCCATGGGTATAGCATGGCAGAACGTTATCCAGTTACGCCTCGGGACACTTGCGAATGACCTTTGCACGAATTACCGGCACCGGTTCTTACCTGCCTGACAACATTGTTACCAATAAAGACCTCGAGAAAATGGTCGACACCACCGACCAGTGGATTCGCGAGCGCACGGGCATTGAAAGGCGGCACATCGCCATCGAAGGCCAGACTACGGTGGACCTGGCGGAGCAGGCTGCTAAGAATGCCATCGACGCGGCAGGCATCAAGGCTGAAGACATTGACCTGATCGTGTTTGCCACCTCTACGCCAGACAAGATCTTTCCGAGCTCCGCCTGCATCCTGCAGGCCCGCCTGGGAATCCATGGCTGCCCTGCCTTCGACATTCAGGCCGTATGTAGCGGGTTTGTCTACGCCCTCGCAACCGCCGACAAATTCATCAAGACCGGAAGCAGCAAAAAAGCGCTGGTTATCGGCGCTGAGGTGTTTTCCCGCATCATTGACTGGGACGACCGGGGAACCTGTGTTTTATTCGGTGATGGCGCCGGCGCCGTGATCCTGGAGGCCGATGAGGAAACCGGTATCCTGTCTACCCACATCCACGCGGATGGTCAGTATGAAGATCTGCTGCACGTACCCTGTGGTATCTCGGACAACTACGATCAGGTAAAAGCCGGACGCGCATTCGTTGAGATGAAAGGCAACGAAGTGTTCAAGGTGGCGGTTAACACGCTCGGGAAGATCGTTGATGAAACCCTGGCCGCCAACCAGATGCAGAAATCAGAAATCGACTGGCTGGTCCCCCACCAGGCCAACCTCCGCATTATCTCGGCGACGGCAAGGAAACTGAACATGTCCATGGACCAGGTGGTCGTTACGGTCAACGAGCATGGCAACACCTCAGCCGCGTCTATTCCCCTGGCCCTTGATGTCGCGGTAAGAGACGGCCGCATCAAACGCAATGAAGTACTCCTGCTGGAAGCGTTCGGCGGCGGCTTCACCTGGGGCTCAGCGTTGCTGAGATACTGAGTCAGCTTACGCACACCCGGTTGCGCCCCGATTCCTTGGCTTCATAAAGGGCTGAATCGGCTCTATCGACCAGCCCCTCCGGCGTGACCTCCGTTGCCACGTCCGTTGTGGTTAGGCCAAGGCTGATGGTGACGTACTCTGCAACTGAAGACAGCTCGTGGGGCATTGCCCGTTCAAGAACCCCTTTTCGACAGGACTCCGCAATCACCCCGGGATCGGCAGTGTCCGGCAAGATGATTGCGAATTCCTCACCGCCATACCGTGCGACCAGGTCCCCGGGCCTCTTTGCCATATCTCTCAGAATGCTCGCGACCTCTTTCAGACAAGCATCGCCTGCCGGGTGACCATATTCATCGTTGTATTCTTTGAAAAAATCGATATCGATCATGATCAAAGACAACCGGGTACCGTCTCGCCCCGCCCGCCTGACCTCTCGCTCAAGCACGGTATCGAAATGTCGCCGATTAGCGAGCCCTGTCAGGGCATCCGTAAGTGAAATCTGCTCCAACTGGGCCTTTGCATCCGTCAACGCCAGGTTGCGCCTGGCACCTGCCAGGAAATACCCGACAACAACGCACACAAGAACAATGCCGGACGAGGCTACAAACACTGGCAGCAGTCCGCGTTTTTCGCGAATCAAGCGGGCAGACGGAACCGCTTCAACGGTCCACTGACGACCCGCTATCTCGAATTCTCCCGCCCGGTATCTATTATCGTACTGCCATGATTCGGCCGCCGGATCCCCGGATCTGAAAAGCAGCGTCTCATCGCCCCCCGTTCGATCAATCACTTCCAACAGAAGATCGCTTCCAAGCTCACTTCCGACCGCTTGCCCAACCAGCTCTCCAACCCGGAAAACACCGTTGATAAAGCCGGAATGATAAGCTTCAAAGTCACCTTGCGCGGCCATGGCGCCCGGCTCGCCCCTATACAGAGGCGCAAATACCAGAAACCCTTTTTGATTCTCCGGTTCCTGAACCAGACGGATTCCTGCCGTCGCCACCATTTCGCCGGTCGACTTTGCCCGGTCGAGCGCTTCGAAGCGGGAGCCTTCACTGGCAAGGTCAAATCCAAGCGCCGCCCGGTTATCAAAAAGCGGCTCAATGAACTGAACGGGCACGTACTGCGCTCTCGACTTCACGGGAACCAGCCCGTCCGAACCTGCCTCGCGAACAGTGAAGTCCTCAAAAACCTCGCTTTGCTTGCGAGTGAATTCGCTGAGTTGGTCCTGCTCCAGCACAGGCGCCCAAGCAAACGCCTGGATGGCCGGGGATCGATCGAGAACGTTCCGCGTAAGTGTCTCGAACCGGGCCCGGGTCATTTCAGGCATGATTCCCACGGCTGACTTCAGCGCATAGAGAATCTCGAGGTTCAACAAAACCTCGCGTTCAATGCTATCGGAAAGTTGATCTATGTCCGCCTTGAACTCGAGCTCAACGGCTTTCGATTCCTCGATATAGAACAGTCTGCCAAGGGCAAGACTGATGACCACGCCTACGGTAAAAGCGACTGCGGCTGGCACAAATATTCGTCTTTTCGGGTAACCTGCTGCGGACAATCTGAACATCCTCTCGAGTCGCTGGAATTGGTACCAAAAGCCTGCAAAAACACTTGCTCAGATAGCTTTTACGTATGCCGGCATTCCCGGGATGTGAGGGAATGTAAATAAGCAGTGAAGCGTTCCGGAATGAGATTGGCACCCGAAAGGCCATTCGGTTAAACTGTATTTTTATACAGTAATAAGCAATCCCACTGCGAGGAAAAACCATGGCAGTACAAGCAGTCTACTTTTCTGATAGGGACGGCCTGGATATGGCACTGAAAAATCCTGAGACGATGCTGTTCACTTCAAAAGCCGAAGCCGACGCACGAGACAAAGTGCTCGAGTTGGCCGAAGAAATTCAGGTATTCCTGGGCCGCAAGGTCGAGGGGCTGGGTGACGACCTGGCCGAACGCTGCGCCATGGCCATCGCCGAGGATAAAGAACTGTTCCAGAAGGCCCTCAAAAAGCCAGAGCTTCTGAACGCGGATCAGTAAAAAACTGTATGGGCGGCAGGCAGTTGTCGCCCTCTTTTCACCCAACTTCTATCCATCTGCCATTGTCATAGCGCTCGATTCCCTGGTCAGCCATTCGGTGCAGACTGACCCACTGGTTATCCACCAGCGCGGCCACATCCCGCTGGCGATGCAATACCGATTCGATTCGATCCGCTGGTGCATCAATAAGAACCGTCAGACGGACCGGTTCATGACGCCAATAGGTGCCGTCGTGCACAGACTGTAACGGCAGGCCTATTCTCAAATGCGCGCCGTTGCCTTCGACGACGCCCACATTACCCCCAACCACCGAATGCAGCAGCTTGTTGCCGGCGCCGTACACCTCGGGAACGGTAACGGACGCGAAATACTGGAGGTTGATCCAGTTGGCGACCACCATGGGTGCCGCCAGTAGGGATTCGAGGAGAGCACCATCAGCGTCTTGAGCCGGATCGTAGTCATGCAGGAATACCCGCCCCGACAGGTCGCACCCCCGGGTTTTGTTTCGTTTGGCAAAAATGATGGCCGCGTTATTGGCCAGGCCCCACTCCGGGCGCACCTCAGACCAATCCCGGGTTCGGGTTGCCATGGCCTCCTCGAGGTTCGCATCGTCCAGACCATTCAGTTTCAATGGTGTGGCCCGCTCCTTCCGCACGCGAACGCCAGCCCCTGCAAACCCCGCTTCGAGATCCGCCAGCCTCTGTACATGGGAATCCGGAACCAGGTGGCGATCGGCAATCGTTACTTTATCCGTCGCCGTGCAATGCTCGGCAGCCACCACCCACGTAAAGTCCGGGATCCTGATGCCCTCGTCTGCCAAGCCTGCCCGAACCTGTGGGTCGTTCAACAGGCGCGCCGCCAGCCGCGCGTTGACGCCACCACTCTGCCCACCGCAGGCACCACACTCCAGCCCGGCCTGGTTCGGGTTGTTGTCGGTATGACTTCCATGGCCAACCAGCGCCAGCAAAGGTGCAAAACCGTTGGTCAGAGACATGCCACGGAGCATATTTGCGACCAGCGCAACCTTTTGGGGATCCGACAGGGGGTCCCCGCCAAGACTGTGCACCAACCGGCCCTCGACGGCTTTTTCCTCTTTCGCTCTATGGCCTTTTTTCAACGAGTCCTTCAGCAGCTTCCAGGCCCAGGCCAGACCGGTCGTTTCCACCAGCGTGAAGGTCGACAGGCTGGTGTATTTCGCCTTCCTCACCGATTCCCGGGCAATTTCTCTCTGATCCAGGGAGCGGTTCTCTGCCAAATCCTCACGCAAGCTGCCCCTGGTATCGATCAACCGGTACGAGGCGGGCAAAAGACCCGGCAAACGGCGAGCCGGCGCGAACGGCCCGTGCTGCTGGTGGTCAATTGGCATCCCGAAGAACCCGGCAAAGCCGAGGGTCTGGACCCCGGGATAAACCTCCTCCAGGTGGCGGCGCATGACTTCAGAGCGAACGTCAATACAGAAGACGGCCTGGGCGTCCGGTCTTTCGCTTTCATGATCAGATGCCGGTTGCTTTTCGGGACCAGCCGCGAGCGCGCTCCAGAGAGTGCGTTGATAGCCGATTTCAAAGGCACGTTGCCAGACCCAGAGCCTCGTTCGAATGTCGTGGTCTCCGTTGCGACGCGCCCGTGCTCTCTGCCTCTGCCACTCGGCTTTCTGGGCCGTTGTTGCGAAGGCAACACCGGCGGATTCCCATACCAGCATGATGGCCAGTATCTCCGCGCACCGATCCGATGAGCGGCCCTCAAGGCCGGCCCGCCAATCCTCACCCCGGCACCAGGACGCCCAGCCGTTCACCTTCAGCAACAGGCTGTGGCACAGGGCCTCAAGCTCTTCCCCGAAGACACCGATCCGATTCAGGGCGTCAGGAATGCCTTCGTCCATCTTGTCTGGCACGCTTTTGAAGAAGGCCCTTGCCCCTTTTAGGCCGGTACTGAAATCCAGAGAAAGGTCGTTGCGGACGGACTCCAGCCAGAACTGGAAAAGACCCGTTTCGGGGCTATCGTCAACAGCTGACCAGCGGCCCTGCCGCTGATCGAAGAAGGCGCCACACACACGCGACACCTGATCACAGGCCGTGTCTGCCAGACCACCCTGATCGTCGCCGCTTGCCAACCTGTAGGTATCGAGTATGGAGCTTTTCAGGGGTGCTCTTGTGGAAGGTGCCCGACCAAGCCAATCCAGATACCAGGCTGTGTTCTGCACATCGCCCCGTTCGGCGATGCTTGCCTGCAAATCCTCCCGGCGGATCCGACCACCTTGCCAGGCCTCCCGATAGAACTCTGTTGGCATAAGCATGCTGAATCCGCCGCGCTCGCCGAGCACCTGGTCAGCCCGCGAAGCCGGCAAGTGCCGCAGCCCCCAGAACGGATTCACCGCAATCCACTGGTCGAGGGGCCAGACTGGAGCGATAAGCTCGCAGGCCTGCCGGAAAGGCTTGTGCCAGTCATCCGTCATTGCACGCAGCTCCGGGACCGACTCGCTGACGCCACTCATGATCTCTCCTCCAGTCTGAACGGATGGTGAGGAACACGGTGAAACATTTCAGGCACCTTGAGGGCTTCCGCTGCCAGGTAATGCGTCAGCCGGTCAAACGGCAACTCGAGATAAAGCCCCTGACGGAAATGGACACACAGCGTTCGGGTTATCCGGAAACGGGCCCCGAATACGATCATCAAAGAAAAGACAGCCAACACCGCGATCATTGCGGACGCAACCGACCAGGCTGCAATGGGGATAACGAAGCCCTCGTGCACAGACACTGCCGGGCCAACCAGGAAGTGCAGCAGCGAGTACAGGGGAACCAGCAGCACCGCCAGGCCTGCAAGCCTCAGCTTCACCGCAGAGGTCGCTCCGGCCGGAATACCCATGGCAGCCGCGGAGACCGCCAACACCAGCAAGGCTCCGAATACCGGGTTGTTCTCCACGATCCACGGAGCCAGAACGAGGATAGCGGCGGCCAACAGGCCGGTAGAACCGGCCCAAAACAGCCGACTGGCCGGCGACGATTCCGGAAATGGATTTGCCGCAGATACTGCCACGGTGCGACCGGAAGCCAGGAAAGAGTGTGCCTTGTACAGTGAGTGAGCCAGCAGATGCAGCAGAGCCAGGGTGTAAGCGCCCATACCGATCTCAAACAGCATGAACCCCATCTGCGCGCAGGTGGACCACGCCAGGGCATGCTTGACGGAGTACTGCGTCATCATGGTCAGGACCGCAACGATCGCTGTCATACCACCGAAGACCAGCAACACCATGTGGCCCGCCGTAAAGCCGTCAAACACGGGGAACAGGCGCAGCCAGAGGAACCCCCCAAGGTTGATCACACCGGCGTGAAGCAACGCCGATACCGGCGTCGGCGCTTCCATCACGCGGATAAGCCAACCGTGAAAAGGAATCTGGGCGCACTTGAGTACTGCCGCCAGGGCCAGAACAACCGATGCCACTGTCAGGGCAGTGGATCCGCCATCACGGGCGGCCTCAGCCCGAACCATTTCCGGCAGGTAAAAGGTGCCGTAGTGAAGATACAGAGCCACCACACCGGAGATCACCAGTGCATCGCCTACCCGACTGACAATAAACTTCTGCACTGCCGCCATACGGGCCTGGGGGCGGTCCTGGTAGAGGGTCAGCAAATGATGCAAGGCCAGACTGACACCAATCCAGGCGCCCGCAAGAATCAACAGGTGGTTGGTGAATACCAGGATCAGGACAGAGGCAACGGTGACCAAAAACCAGGGAAAAAACCGGTCGCGGCCGGGATCCTGGCTGAGGTAATTGTCCGCGAACCGCAGTATCACCCAACCGATAAAGGCCACCATGAGCGCCATCCAGACTGCAATGCCGTCCGGGTAGAGACCGTATCGACTACCCTGGTTCGCCAGGGTGTCACTGTTTCCGCCAACGCTGGCCTGCAACAACAGCAACACGCCCACCATCAGAGACGCAACCATAGAGGACACCAGCAGCCATCCGGCCACTCTCCAGCAGTGGTTCAGCTTCAGCGGACTTTTCAGCCAGCCACTCAACCCTGCCAGTACGAAAAGACTCACCGGAAGCAGCAACCAGATTGCGAGGATCAATAGCGATGTCGATTCGGCGATTGGGTGCATATCAGCAAACCTCCTGTTTGCCAGTACTTTGCCTTGACCAATCACATATAAAAAATGGTTTATACTGATCACTTCATTCTTTTTTTGAGAACGAAAAGCCATGAAGCTCAACTACCACCATCTCTACTATTTCTGGAAGGTTGCCCGAACCGGCCATCTGACCCGGGCCGCCGACTCGCTGCATATTTCCCAGTCCGCACTGTCCGGACAGATCCGGAAGCTGGAGGAGAGTTTGGGGCATGACCTTTTTATCCGTGAGGGGCGGCGCCTGAAGCTGTCTGAAGCGGGCCGCATGGCGTTTTCATACGCAGAAGAGATATTCCGGCAGGGTGAGGAACTGACAGCATTGTTTGCCTCTGGCGCCCAACCCAATCGGGAGATCCTGAGGATTGGGGCGGTCGCTACCCTTTCCCGGAACTTCCAGGAGGGGTTTCTCCAACCCCTCCTGAACCGGGAGGACCTGGAACTCAGCTTGCAAAGCAGTCACATCGATGAATTGCTCCGGCGGCTTTCGGCCCACCGGCTGGATTTGATCCTTGCCAACCAGTCGGTGCACGGCGACGAACAGAATCCGTGGCGGTCGCGTTTGATTGCGAAACAACCGGTCAGCATCATCGGCCCCCGGGGGGTGGATGTTCAGGGCGATTTTGTCGACGTGCTGCGCGGCAGGAGCCTGATCGTTCCAGGGCCCGACAACAACATACGCCAGGCCTTTGATCAGCTGTGCGAATACCACCGGCTACGCCCGAGCATCGCCGCGGAAGTAGACGATATGGCGTTGATGCGACTGCTGACCCGGGACACCGGCCACTTTGCCATCATGCCGCCGGTGGTCGTGCGGGACGAAATGAGAAGCGGTGCTCTGGCGGATTACGGCGCTCTGCCCGGCGTTTTCGAGGAATTCTACGCCATCAGTATCCGACGCCAGTTCGAGACGCCGGCGCTTCGGGAACTGCTGTCTCAAACCGAGGACAGTTTCCTGAGCCGCACGCCGATTGGTCATTCTGACTAGCCCGTGTGGCGAGAAATGTCATCCCTACCGGGTGGTTACATGCGTATACTGACTTCGAAAGACCACAATAATAATGCCGGACTCCTGAATATGACCCAAGCCAGTCGCCGTGAACGCCCGTCCATTCTGATTATCGGCACCGGTTTCGGTGGCCTGGGAATGGCCATCAAACTGAAACTGGCAGGCTTCACCAACCTGACCCTGCTGGAAAAAGCCGACCGTGTTGGCGGTACCTGGCGCGATAACACCTACCCCGGCGCTGCCTGCGATGTACAGTCACACTTCTACTCCTACTCCTTCGAACCAAAGCACGACTGGTCGCGAAAATTCGGGTTGCAGCGGGAAATACTCGGCTACATGCAGCACTGCGTCGAGAAATACCGGCTTGACGATCACATCCGTTTCCAGGCGGAAGTACAGGAAGCCACCTTTGACGATCACTCGAACCAGTGGACGGTCACACTGGCTGACGGCGAGCAACTCACTGCGGACGTACTCATTACCGCCACGGGCCAGTTGAACCAACCTGCCTGGCCAAAACTCGACGGCCTGGATCGCTTCCAGGGCAAGATGTTCCACTCGGCCCGGTGGGATCATGACTACGACCTGACCGGTAAACGGGTGGCCGTTATTGGTACCGGCGCCAGCGCCATACAGTTTGTCCCGGAGATTGCACGTAAGGTTGAACAACTGGATCTGTTCCAGCGCTCCGCAGCCTGGGTACTGCCCAAACCAGATCGGCCATTCAAGCGCTGGGAGCAGACGCTGTTCCAGAAACTGCCTCTCTGGGACCGCTTTTATCGTTACCTGATTTACTGGAAAAACGAGAGCCGGGCCCTGGCGTTCACCAAATTCAGTGGCCTGCTGGAGTATTACGCCAACCAGGCCAAACGTGAGGCGAGAAAGCGGGTATCGGACCCCGCCAAACTGAAAAAGATCATTCCCGACTACAAGATCGGCTGTAAGCGCATTCTGATTTCCAATGACTGGTATCCGGCCATCAACCGGCCCAACGTGAACCTGATTACCGACACGATCGAGCGGATTGACGAAACCGGCGTGATCACCCGGGACGGTCACCACCATCCTGCAGATGCCATTATCTGCGGCACCGGTTTCCGGGCCTCGGAGTTTCTTTCGCCCATCCGGATAACCGGCCGTGACGGAAAAACCCTGAACGACGCCTGGCAGAATGGCGCCGTCGCCTTTAAAGGCATTACCGTAAGCGGCTTCCCCAACATGTTCATGCTGTATGGCCCCAACACCAACCTGGCCCACAACTCGATCCTTTACATGCTGGAATCCCAGTTCCGATACGTCCTGGAATGTCTTGAAGCACTGGAAAAATACCCCCAATCCGCCATGGATGTGCGCCAGGACCGCCAGGACCGCTTCACCCAGGTGGTTCAGCAAGGCCTGGAAGATACGGTCTGGAGCTCCGGCTGCACGTCCTGGTATCTCGACGCCAACGGCCGAAATACGGTCAACTGGCCGGGATTCACCTTCACCTACCGATTCGCTACCCGCCACGTAGACACCGCTGATTATCAATTTCTCTACCCGGGGCAGCCCCCGGGCTAGGTGTCCGATTTCAACATTCCCTTGAAGGCTGGCTTAATTCATAGGATGATTGGGTTATCGGTTTGAGGGATGATAAACACTATGCTGGAACGTATCCGCAAAGGCTCGCTGGTGGAAACCGCCATAGAGAGCCTCAGAAACGCTATCGAGAAAGGCGATTGGTCGGTGGGAGATCGCCTGCCCGTGGAATCGGAGCTGTCTGATTCCCTCGGAGTCAGCCGAAATACCGTGCGGGAGGCAGTTCGCGTACTTGTGCATGTAGGCATGCTGGAAACCCGCCAGGGCGATGGTACCTACGTGCGCGCCACTCGCGACGCCGGGGAAACCCTACGGAGGATTGCCCGCACCCAGCTGGCGGACCAGCTCGAAGTACGCATCATGCTGGAAACGGAAGCCGCCAAACTGGCCGCGGCGAGGCGAACCGACCGGGATCTGCAGCAGATGACCAAGGCCCTGGATGCACGCGCCAGGGCGGGACAAAACCTTCAGGCCCGCATCCGCCACGACGAAGCCTTCCACCACGCCCTGGTCGCCGCGTCCCATAATTCCGCGCTGGTAGAGCTCTACGATTACTTCTCCCACGCCGTCAGCCAGACCATAGAGCAGACCGAGACGGATACGGATCTTCCGGAGCCCTCCCAGGAAGACCACGAACTGCTGCTCGCCGCCGTCAGACGGCAGGATGAGAGCAAAGCCGAGACTCTGGCCCGGGAACTTCTCAAGCCAAGTCTGCAGGCGCTCAAGCGCAGGGAGTCCTGATTCATGAAATTCCGCATCGACACCTTTACCTTGCTGCTGCTCGGTGCCATCGTCCTCGCGACGTTCCTGCCGGCCACCGGCCAGGCCGGGGACGCCCTGGCAACCGCCGGAACCGTTGCCGTCGCCCTGCTCTTTTTCTTTCATGGCGCGGCACTCTCCCGGGAACAGATCATCGCCGGTGCCACTCACTGGCGACTGCACATCCTGATCACCTCGCTCACGTTCATCTTCTTTCCGCTGGCGGTGCTGCCGATCAACGGACTCAGCGACATTGCGCCTTCCTGGATGCCGAGGGATCTCGGGCTCGGATTCCTTTACCTGGGCGTACTGCCTTCGGCGGTTTCTTCCTCCATCGCCTACACAGCAATGGCCAGGGGCAATGTACCCGCAGCCATCTGCAGCGCAGCCGCCTCCAATGTCTTCGGCATGATGCTGACGCCGTTCCTGCTGTTGCTGCTGGTGAGTACATCCGGTGGCGGGGATTTCTCCATTGCGGAGGGCCTCAAAGACATTATCCTGCAACTACTGCTGCCCTTTGCCGTGGGCCACGCCCTCAGGCCCTGGCTCGGGGGGTTTCTCGGAAGAAACGAAACGCTGATGGCGCGCTACGACCAGTGCGTTATCTGGCTGATTGTTTACTCTGCCTTCTCGCATTCAGTGGAAAGCGGGCTCTGGGAGAACCTGCCGCTCCGGGCCATTCTGTTCGCCATCGCGCTGTGCCTGGGCTTGCTGCTGTTGTTTATGGTGTTCGCGAAATTCCTGGTGCGGCGATTTGGCTTCAGCCTGGAAGATGAAGCCGCGGTGGTGTTCTGCGGCTCGAAGAAGAGCCTGGCGTCTGGCCTGCCGATGGCCAAAGTTCTGTTCTCGGGCCATCCCGGTTTCGGCATGATCGTGTTACCGATCATGTGCTACAACCAGATACAGGTGATTGTGGGAGCCATCCTGGCTCAGAAGTACCGTGAAAAAATTGAACGGGCGAACGCGAACAAGACCAGCTGACCGGGACGGCGGAATTAACCGCCTCCCATTCCGCCAAACAGCGTGGCCAAGATCACCAGGCCGACAATCCAGCCAATAACCGCCGGCCAGAAATTCACCATCTGCGGAGGCTGCTCACCCTGCTCTTCGGCCATGCCGGGTTCCGGATAGTTGCGCTCGTCGGCTACCTCAGGTGCCTCCTCCATGCTGAACCAGCCAAACCATTCCCCCAGAAACTGGGCAACCGGGGCCGGAAAGGTTCCGTTTTCAGCCATTGGTCGCACCTGGGGCTCCAGTTGCCTGCCAATTTCACGTCGCAACTGCGGCTGATCGGCAGGCGGTTCGCAAAGAATGGCTTGCCAGATACCCGCATCCTTGCTTCTGGATGAATCATTGAGCAGTGCCTTGATCTGAATAACAACCTCACGAACTACCTGCCCATCATTGGCATCCAGGGGACGTTCACTTGCCTCTTCTGCCTCATGAGTCGGCTGGCCGGGCTGCGCAGTGTCGGCTGGCCGGGTTGCCGGCGCTGGCGCATCACCCACCGCTTCCCGAAACGCCTGCTCCAGACTTCTTGCCTCGCTTTCCGAAGCAAATTTGAGCTGTTGCTCATACGCATCCTGGATTCTCCGACGATCGTCGGTGGGTTCAATTCCAAGGATTTCCCAACAATTCATACAGCTGCCACTCCCGGGCCGAGATTCATTACATTTAAGAGAGACAAAACGTCTGTAGTCCCTTACGATAGGACCCAATGATAATAAAACCGCTTTATCCGTTTTTCTCGGCAGATTATAGAACGTCAACCATGCATCAATCGACCAAAACGGCAGGGATGGGTAAGCGCCACCCTCGCGTAGCCTGCTTCGGCCTCAGCCTTGCCCTGTCCGCTCTGCTACCAACCACAGCAGTCGGCCAGACCGATACTCCTGATTTCATACCCGGCTTACTTGCCCTGGAAGGCGAACAAAGCGAAATCCCCGAAGTCCTGACGACAACACGATTGCGCCAGTCAAAACTCCGGGTACCCGGCACCACCACGATCATCACCGGAGACATGATTCGCGACCTCGGCATCATGAATCTCGTAGAGGCACTCCGGCTGGTTCCCGGCATGGTGGTTGGCCACTGGGGAAGCACCAATCCGGTTGCAACCTACCACGGTACCTCCCAGTACGAGCAGCGCCGGCTGCAGGTTCAGATTGACGGGCGAACGGCCTATCGAATCAGCCTGGCCGACGTCGACTGGCTGGGCATGCCGGTGGCACTGGAGAACATTGAACGCATTGAGGTGAGTCGGGGACCGAATTCCGCCGCCTATGGCATCAATGCCTTTCTTGGCAGCATCAATATCATTACCCGCTCGCCGCAGGATACAGCCGGCGTGGAAGCCTACACCTCGGTCGGGTCCCGCGGACATCTGCGCACGTTTACGTCGGTGGGTGATGCCGACGCCGATAAAAGCTGGCGCCTGTCCTATGAAAAGCGGAAATCCAACGGTTTTGACAACCAGATTGATGGCGGACAGGAAATCCCCTTCCACGATGGCCACGATATCAACAACTTCAATTTCGACAGCGTATTTCGCATCGACCGCCAGCACTCCATTGACGTCCGGGCAGGCGTTCTGGACGGAGTGAATGAAGAAGATCTCGAGAAGTCGGGCAAGCTGGGAGCCACCACAAACCCGGACATTATCATGGACGATTACTACCTTCATGTCCGGTTCGATGGAGCGACCTCGCCTGATCATTTCTATCATATCCAGGCCAGTTATCAGAATCAGCGGCAGCGCCAGCGTTGGACCGTTGCCGCGCCTGCAGCGGAGATAAACGCACTGCTGCCGACCGGGTTCCCACCCTTCCCCGAGGACCAGGGACCTTTCATCGCTGACCTGAATGAAGACCTGGAAGAAACCCGGCAGGAAATCGAGCTCCAGGACACCATCATTTTCAGCGATCAGTTCAAGCTGGTCTCTGGCCTGGGCTATCGCAAGGACTCGTTCAATTCTGAGACCTTCTTTAACGGGAAAGGGAATAACTACCAATCCAGGGTATTCGCCAACGCCGAGTACTCGCCTTTCCGCTGGCTGACCTTCAACGCAGGCGGCAACTGGGAGCAGACCACAACCACCGATGAAGATTATTTCTCGCCCAGAGCCGCCGCGAACTTCATCCTGAACAATAACCATGCCCTGCGGTTTGTGTTTTCCCGGGCGGTACGCACACCGGACGCCTTCGAACAGAATCCGGACTGGGGCTATACGCCGACCAATGTTCAGCCACCCTTCGAGGCATTGGACGGCCAGCGAATCGAGGTCGAAAACCTCCTGGATCCAGCCACATCCACATACGGACAGAGGCTGGAGGAGGAATGGATCACCTCCAGGGAAATCAGCTACTTCGGGCAGTTCCATCTGGAAAGGGCCCTGCTCTCCGTGGAAGTACGCTACTTCAATGACGACTTCCGCGACATGATCAGCGGCGTCATCAACGAAGAAGAATGGTATATCGCCAACAACGTGGATCTGGAGCAGGAGGGCGTCGAACTGGAAACCTCCCTGGAATTCTCAGGCACCAAACTCCGAGCCACCTACGCCTATCTTGAGCAGGAGGGCAGATACACGGGTGATCCCAACGCACTCCCGCTGAACAAACAGGAACGGGCTGTCGATCTTCTGGCCCGTCTGTCCGCCCGCGATTCCGGCAGCCTCGCCTGGATCCAGGATCTACCGAAGGGCTTCATGACGTCAGCGGCGATGTACTGGACCAATGAAGTCAGGGAGACCCGGTTCGAACGTGCCGATTTCCGTTTGGCTCGCCGGGTGGACAAAACAGATTACAGCTATATGCTGGCATTGACGATCCAGCATTACCTTAACGCCAAGCCATGGATCAGCCCGGATAACCGGATTGAAGATCACAACCAGTTCTTTGTTGAGGCTGGTATTCGTTTCTGAATTTAACAAGGAAAGCATGAGCCCTGGACGGTATGGAGCGAAGGTCAGGCACGAATCACCCTAATCGGCCCGGAAGCCGAATCCAGGGTCTTGTCCACAAGACCCTGTGGCTTCTGCTTTTGGCCGTTTTTTCCACGTTTGTCAGCTCTCAGGAATCGACGGCGAGAACTGTCTACTTTGCCGGCTCGGGCAACGCGCCACTTGATCAGCACCTCGTGCAGCTCCTCAAAGCAGAGCTTGAGCCATCCATTTCCCTGGTGGAGGTCACCGACGAGCAGCTGGCCGCGCTTGATTCCGGACCAATCATTACTGCTGGACCTTCCGCCTTCTCCCGCGCTCGCCAGGCAAATCGCTCCGCGCCCATTCTGGCGCTGCTGGTCGATAAATCCTTCATTTCCGGTTTTGCGGACCGCTCCCCCGGCCAGATCACCGGCGTTCTGTATGACGTTCCTCTCATCCGTCAGGCTCTGACGGGAAAGGCCATCCTGCCACAGGCTACCAAGATAGCCCTGCTGGCAACCGCAGATTCGGTGGAACTCTACGAGCCACTGATTGATAAGCTGCCGACCTATGGCATGTCGGCCCGGCTGTTTCTTGTCGATGACGACGACAAGCTGATTCCGACACTCGTCCGGGCTCTCGGTTACGGTGATTTTCTGTTAGCCGCCCCGGACAGCGCAATCTACAACCCCAGAACCATCAAACATATTCTGCTGACCGCTTATCGCCGTAATCAGATCGTCATTGGACCAACGCAAGCTTATGTGAAGGCCGGATCACTCGCATCCAGCTATGCGCCGTTTCCGGAAATGATCGAGATGGCAGATGAGTTTCTGACCACGTATTTCGAGACAGGAGAGTTTCCGGCACCCTCCTACCCGGAAAATTTCCGGGTTGAAGTGAACGCTCAGGTTGCTCGTTCCCTGAACATACCCCTTCCCAGCCGCGAAGACATTGCCCAACGTGTGGACAGACAACTGACCGTCAATGGGGAGGTGGCCGATGAGTAACCTCAAGAGGCAGCAGCGGCCCCTCTCCCGCACGCTCTTGCTCCTGGGTGCGCTCCCGGCCGTTGTCATGTTCATCGTGCTCATGGTGTTCTTCACGTCCGCGCGCCTGGAAGACGCCCGCCGGGATTTGTCAGACAGCGGCCAGATGCTTGCCGACAGCCTGGCGCCCGCACTCGAGTACGCAGTGGTTTCGGGTAACACCCTGGCACTGGATCAGATCCTGTCCCAATCACTGCGACGCAGCAACGCAGACTGGATCCGTGTTTCTGACGTGATGGGAGAGCAGATTGGTTTCGTCTCCCACCAACCGGTCAATGCCGGTGACTTGCCCAGTCGCTACCAGATTTTCGAGGCCGACATTCTCCAGCAACCCCTGGAGCTTGGCTCCGAACGAACAGCGGAATGGTTTGAACCTGACTATGGTTTTGGCTCCGGCTCCCTGCGAGTCGGCACAGTACAGGTGGGCATGGATCACGATGTTCTTGCCGACAGGCGACAGGATATTCTCTGGACGTCCATCGCCGTAGGCGTGGCCCTGCTTTTGTTCACCATTCTGATCATCAACCATTTTCTGGGGACCATCCTCGCGCCCATCCGGGACCTTGCCGGACGAATCGGAAAGCTGACCGCCGGCGACTATCAGGAACGCGCCCTTAACACCCACCAGAGTTCCCGCGAGATCGTGGCGATTGAGGAGCAGCTTAACGAACTTGCCCGACACCTCGCAGGCCTGAGAACAGCTCGTGACCAGACACTCACAGCGTCTGAAAGCGCTCGGGAAAAAGCCGAAATGGCGAACCAGGCAAAATCCGAGTTTCTGGCCACCATGAGTCATGAGCTTCGCACCCCTCTCAACGGGGTTCTTGGCATGGTGGATCTGATCCAGGAAGAGCCGCTCACCCATCGCCAGCGGGAGTACCTGAACACCGCCCGGCAATCCACCGAGGATCTGCTCACGGTGATCGCCGATATCCTGGACTATTCAAAGATGGACAGCGGCACCCTGAAACTCGAGAGCCAGGAATTCGATCTCAGGGAACTGATTTCCAACTGCACCGCCACCTACCGGCACCTGGCGGAACAACAGGGCCTGGCCCTCAACCTCAAATTCTACGGAGACTGGCCTGACAACCCGGTGGTGATCGGCGACCCGGCACGCCTGCGTCAGATACTTGCCGGATTGGCCGACAACGCTATCAAGTTTACCGGCGATGGTTTCATCAACATTCAGGCAGGATTTTTTGCCCTGGAAGACAATTGCATCATTCTTAATTGCTCAATCAGCGATTCCGGTTCCGGGATTCCGGTGGATCGCCTGCAGGACATCTTCAACTCTTTCGAGCAGTTGGACGGTGGTGATAGCCGAAGGTATGGCGGCACCGGCCTGGGATTGTCTCTGGTCCAACGGCTGGTGGAGCTCATGGGTGGCCATATTCAGGTCGAAACCGATCTGGGCAAAGGCTCTTCGTTCCGCTTTGAACTGCCCTTCGAGCTGGCTAACCCGGCCAGCCAACCAGAGCCTTCGGGCCCGCCGCCCAGGGAAGCCATCAATGGCACCAGCCATGCCCTGGTGGTGGAAGATAACCCCGTGAACCAGCGCGTTGCCACGGCCATGCTCAAGCGGCTGGGCTTCCAGACGGATTCCGCCAATAACGGCAAGGAAGCACTTGAGAAGGTCACCACCAATCACACGGGCTACGACATTATCCTGATGGATTGCCAGATGCCGGTGATGGATGGTTATGAGGCAACCAGGTTTATCCGGGAATGGGAACAGAGTAACGGCCAGATCGGCACGCCGATCATCGCCTTGACGGCCGATGTACTCCCCGGCACCGAGAAAAGCTGTCTCGACTGTGGAATGAATGACTATCTGGCCAAACCGGTCCGCAAGGAAATGTTGCGGGAAGTGCTGAGCCGCTGGATTCAGCTCTAGAAGAATGCCGGCGCCGTCATCGCGGGCGCCGGCGCAGGATCAGGCGACGGGTTCCCGCATGGTGACAAACTCTTCCGCAGAGGTGGGATGGATGCCCAGGGTAGAATCGAACTGAGCCTTGGTGGCTCCGGCCTTGATGGCAACTGCCAGGCCCTGCGTAATTTCGCCGGCGTCCGGGCCAACCATATGGGCACCGAGTACCCTGTCGGTCTCATCATCCACCACCAGTTTCATCAGGCTTCGCTCATCCCGTCCACTGAGGGTGTATTTCATCGGGCGGAACTCGGAGCGATAAATCCTGAGACGATGCCCCGCTTCCCGGGCCTCTTCCTCGGTCAGCCCCACGGTGCCGATGTTGGGCTGACAGAACACGGCGGTTGGAATTGCGGAATAGTCCATGTCGCCTTTGCCATCCCCGAACAAACGCCGGGATAGCACCATGCCCTGGGCCAAAGCCACCGGCGTAAGCTGTGGGGTTCCGATTACATCACCCAGCGCGGTAATAGAAGGCACCGCGGTCTGGAAATGATCATCCACCACAACATGGCCTGACGCGCTGAGCTGGACACCAAGATCGGTCAGGCCAAGCCCGTCGACGAGTGCCCGGCGTCCGGTCGCTGCCATCACCAGCCCGGTTTCCAGGGTTTCACCATTGTTCAGTTGTACCCGGTAATGGGCATTCTCGGCTTCGACCGATTCAATGGTCACGCCAAAACGCAGGTTTACGCCCTTCTTTCGCATTTCCTGTTCGGTGAACCGGCGGATGTCATTATCAAACCCGCGCAGGAACAGATCGCCGCGATACAACAGCGTGGTCTCAACACCCAGTCCTGCCAGGATGCCGGCAAACTCCACGGCAATATAGCCGCCGCCCCACACCACGGCCTGCTTCGGCAGCTGTGGCAGGTAGAACATCTCGTTGGAGGTAAGAATACATTCCTTGCCAGGCACGTCCGGAATTACAGGCCAGCTACCCGTGGCAATAGTGATGTGTCTGGCCCGGTAAGACGTTTCGCCGACCACCACTGTGTTGGCGTCTGACAGAGACGCGGTCCCTTCGATGATGGTTACGCCCGCATTCTCCAACAACCGGCCATAAATGCCGTTCAGACGCTCGATCTCGGCGTTCTTGTTCGCCACCAGCTTTGGCCAGTCGAAACTGACATCATCGAGAGGGACCTGCCAGCCATAGCCGGCGGCGTCTTCCAGCTCATCATGAACATGAGCGCCGTATACAAACAGCTTCTTGGGCACGCAGCCCACGTTCACACAGGTTCCGCCAAGGTACCGGGATTCAACCACGGCCACTTTTGCGCCCCTCTGGGCAGACATACGGGCCAGACGAACACCGCCAGAGCCGGCTCCGATAACGATCAGATCAAAATCCTGCTGGTCAGACACAGCTTCTCCCGTTAAACGTTAAAAAGTCAGGTTTGGCCGGGCGCGGCCGTTTTACTTTCCGGATGCACTTCCCTGAACAGCACGTGATCCTCGAAATCGCCGAGCTGTATCTTGCCAAGGCTCCGGAAACCCTCGGACTCGTAGAAAGGCAGATAGCGATTGTTGCCGGTATCAAGCACCAGGCCGCTACCCCTTGGGTTCTCTGCACACAGCCTTTCAACAGTTTTCAGCAACAGCCGGCCATAGCCGCGATTCTGGTATTTGGGATTTACGCCCATCATTGGCAACTGGTGCGCCAACGGCTGTGGCAACATGTCCCGGATTTTCTGGTGGTAATCCAGGTATCGGCGCGTGGATGCAAAACCGGTGGTCAGCACCATACGGATCCGCCAGCTGAGCTGGTCAGCCAGGTTCATCCTGAGCTCGGGGTCGCCGATAAACGCCACGGCAACCAGCGTGTCGTCTACCATCACACCGATGGCCTCCTGATCGAGCTCAAAATACAGGTCAATCAGCTCCCGTATGGTTGCCCGAACCCGTTGATCGTAACCGGGACGCCGATGATCAAAAAGGTACTGAAACGTCGGCTCGTTTCGATAGGCGTGAAACAGAATGGATCTGGCTTCATTGACCGCTGTTTCGTCCAGGCGAACAATGGCTGGCTCGGATTTGTTCTTGTTGTCGCTGCCGTTACTCATCGCTTCCCTCTCCTGCATCAGTTCCGGACGGAAGGCCCGGAATCTGGTTTTCAGAATCAGATGGCCAGGGTTAAACGAACGGACACCCGGCCCGGTTCACTTGCCCGGTCCATGGCTGCCTGGTCGATCACAACACCATGGCTGCCATTCAGCCGCTCCAGCCACGCCGCCACCTCTGCAAAAGGTGCGTTCTCGAGCCAGACGCGGATTGCATCTTCCCCGCTAGGTTCAAACCGCTGGAGCGACAAACCCGCCTCACCGGCGGAACGGGTCACCAGGGCCATCAGGGCACGGCCATCGGCAGGCTTGTCTGCCGACGCCGACGTGCTGGCACCTCCGGCATTCCCCAAACGCTGGATCGTCTGTTCATTTGCCTGCATCCAGGCCAACAGCTCGCCGGCATTGTTCCGGGCAGATTCCGCTTGATCATGGAATACGGCCGCCGGGCGCCAGACGGCGAAATACAGAATGCCAAGAAAAACAGCGATGGCGAGCACGACCAGAGCCTGCTGGTCGCGGCGGGGCAATTGATCATACTGTGCAATGAGTTTGCCGACTGCCGGCTGATCCTTGATTCGTGAAAGCATAGCCTTAACCTCCTGAAACCGTCAGGCGGCCGCGGGCGCCGCTCGCTTCGTTCACAACCGAGCCAATCTGCGCTTCCAGGCCCTGGTTCGCGAGGCCGTTTCGCAGGGCGCTCAGGCGATCGTAGCTGTCAGCTCTCACATCCACGATAAGCTCACCCCTTGAGCGGCTGTAGTTCACCGAATTGAAGTTCACCCCCTGACTACCCGGGAGGCGGGCATATTGCTGGCCGGTGTATTTCATCAGGGTGATGAAGTCCACTTCCGGTCCACTGGAGCCGGCCACCCGCAACTGACCTTCGATCACACGACGGACATTACCTGCGTGAGTACGCCGGTCATTGGGGAAAGCATCGCGATAGATTGCCATGGCCTCGTTTTGTAGCTCTTCCGCCTGATTCTGATAGTACAACCCCATGCCCAAGTTCAACGCCACTTGAACGCCGAACCAGACGGCCGCCACCGCAATCAACGGTTTCCAGGGTTTCAGCGGGCTGGCTTTGCCCGATTTGGACGAAAACACGCCCTGGCAAAGATTCACCGGCTCGCAGAGATGATGGTGATGGGCGTAGGCGAGCAATTCCAGCGGCATGAGCTCCAGGGTTTCCCGACGAACCGCAAGACGCCCCGAGCCAGCTAACTCGGTAAGTGCAGATTGCTGGACATCAAACTCTTCGTCGGTGCCGTACACGGTGACCGGGATCTCCGCCACCACTTCTTCGGCGGATGGCGCCGCGAGGGTGTGGGCGAACATACCAAGATTGGAAGACTGCATGCTCAACCACTCGCCCCGCTCGCTGACCATCATGGCCGTTTCGCCGTCCAGACAGACAGACCAGCCGCCTTCGGTGCGGGGCAGCAACGAGGCGTCCGGGAAAATGGCATCCAGGCGGAGATGCTCCCAACCGCTGAACAACTGTACCCATTGACCCATTCGCTCGCGATCTATGGCTGCAACCCGGTAACCATGCTCGGTATGGGAGCCCAGCGCCAGGTGAACGGAATCTATGTCCTGGGCAATCTGCTCCTCAACGGCGTAGGGTAAGGCCTGATTGATAAACCGACTTTGCTTTGCGGGAATGTCAGCCAGGCAATAAATCGCTTCCTCACCGGGAATCAGGCCGATCAACAGAACGTTATCCAGGGCATTCTGCCCCAGGGTATGCTCGATGGCATCACGGCTGTCGCCGGCACCCCGGGCCTGGGCATCGCCGCTGGCGTCGTGCAGCACCCAGTTGAACATCTGGGCGTCGGGATCCTGGTCAGCGTCCGCGAACGGCGGTATCGGGCGGACGTAGAGGCGATAAGACATGATTATCCTTCTGAAATGGTAAAGGGCTCTTTGGTAATTCGGTTCTTCTGCCCGGTATCCCTGTGAACCGTCTGAACTTCCCCTTCCGGAGTACGGAACACGGTACTGACCATATTCACGACACGGTTATCGTAGGTAATCCGCGAGGCAACTTCAAAAAACCGTGTCTGCAACCCCAGGCCGACCGATTTGAGCCCGAGACCCGCGAACTCCGGTAATGCCATAAAGTCCTGAAGGTTCTCGAACCGTTCTTCCTGCCGCTTCTCAAGAATAGACGCAGCCTGGGCGTCCGTCAGCTCCTCATGCAGTGAGCGGATCACCATGGCAGTGGCGGTGTTCACATTTATGCCCGCCCCGTTTACCGGCAGTGCCGTCACGTGAGGCCGCAGGGCGCGATAAATCTCTTCGGTCATGCCCTCGATCAGGCGTAACTCAGTCACCGTTGTAAAGGGCTGGTTCGCCGCGCGGTATCCCTGCTCCGCCATCAGGTACTGGCCATCCTCGGCGCCATAGGCAGTCACTGTCTGGTCATTGGGATCTATCCAGTCCACCAGAGAGTCCACGGAAACAGCGGTAATCCCCAATGCAGCGAACAACTGCACAAAGCGATCCCTGACGGTGGGGTCCACCTGACCATTGGCACCGACCAGATCATTCAGGTTCAGTCGACCACCCAGGTCGTCAATCTGAACTTCGGCCACGCCGTTATCATCCAGTGGCAACACGGCTGCATTGGCAGCCCAGAATTCGTCCAGGCTGTCGACCATCAGGTTTTCTTCCTTGTCCTCGTCGTAATCCCTGCGCAGGATCTGGCGAGCAAAGGCTTCTGCACCCAGCGCAATACTCTGGCCCTGCTGCTGTGCCAGGTAGTGACCTGCCTTGAACACCCGGAGGCTTTGTTGCTGGGTCATGCCTGACGCCAACATGACCACCAGTGCCATGGCCAGCAGCACCATAATCAGGGCAACGCCGCGCTGACGGTTTGGAAAAGCCGGGATCTGCACCATATTGGCCTAGCCTCCCTGCCCCGTTGCGCCGGTGGTTTCACCGGGTTGTTCTGTCGTTCCCTCTTCTTCGGTGCTTTCTTCTTCCGCCTCACTGGCAGCCTGGTTTGCCTGGTTCAGCGCACCCTGGGCGACCGCCGGATCAAAATCCGGCAGGGCAAAGGTCCGTACCAGCGTGCCAAAACGCTCGTGCTCCAGAGTCACTTCCATACCCAGTGGCAACGGAACATCCGGGCGGCTGCCCGGGGTCAATCCGGCCATGACTTCATCGGTGGGCCACTGCGGCTGCCAGCTTCGGTTGGAATCCAGAAACCGCACTTCCAGGCGTTTTACGCCCTCCAGAAGCAGCACATCGCGGCTGTCATCTTCCTGCCCCTGGTCCACCATGGGCCAGTACCGGCGCCGTAATTCGCTGCCGGTGTATTCCCAGCCAACACGCTGCAAACCACTGCGGCGGATTCCAAGAGGGTTACGCCAGCCCTGACGGGTCAACACCAGGGAAAAATCATCATCACGACTCGACAGTGCCGGCTGGAAATCGCCGTAAATATCCCTGGCCGGCCGGTTTACCACCTGCATGATATCCCGCTCAAGCAACAGCATGGCCCGCTGCAGGCCGTCGAACTGTTCAGCCAGCTCATTCACCCGATCTCGGGAGTTGACCACCCCATTGATAACCTGCCACACGCCCAGCCCAATGACGGCGGTTATGGTGACCGCGATCAACACCTCCAGCAGGGTGAAGCCCTGTTGCAGCGGTTGGGAGGTCTTTGGTGGCGCGATCATCACTGTGCCCCCACAAAAGCAGACAGGGTATGGACCGGAACCGGAGCCGCGCCTTCCTCACGGTACAGGGCAACCGTGACCTCCACACGCCGCATCTTGGCCTCGGCAGTGGCGAGAATTGCCGTGGTCACACGCCAACGATAGGGCCCGAAATCCGTGTCCTTGGAATTTTCGGAGATGCCGGGGATAGTTTCCTGCAGGCGGATTTCATTGATTCGGTTATCCGCCAACCAGCTGGCAAGGGTTTTATCCCGTACCCGCTCGTAGCTGGAAATGTACTGGCTCCCCACTTCGGCTGCTGCAGTTGCAATCAGACCAAAGACAAGCAGCGCGATGAGCACTTCAATCAGCGTGAACCCGCTTTGCGTTTTCACCCGCTGCTCCCCTCATCGCCCGGCTTGCGCCACTCCATGGGCGATACACCATCAGAGGCGAGGACGTGTACGTTGTCCGACCCGCTACCGATGGTGAATTCAAGCTCGAACGGTGTTGTCTCGCCACTGGAAAAGAACACCACGTCCGGGAGCAAGGTGTCTTCAGAGGGCGCCAGCCTCGGTGCATCGCTCTCGATAAACTCGGTAACCGTTAGCCATTCGGGAAGGCTACGGGCCCGGAACATGCCCTCGCCAGAGGCTTTCCAGTCCCCCGTCTGATCCTGGAAGGCTACGAACTGGTAGCCGTCATCCTCAAGCCTCAAGCCCAGTTCCAGGTTGTTGAGTACGGCCTGCTCAGACGCCGTCTGCATGAGCAGATACAGCTCCCTGACTTCGTTCTCTAGTTCCCGCTGCTGAGAGCTCCCTCCCATGGTAAACACGGCAAGGGATGCCAGCAGACCCACAACCACCAGGACCACCAGTATCTCAATCAGGGTGAAACCGGTCTGTCGGGAGCTGACCTGCACAGTTATTTAGCCTTCGGTATCCCAGACACTGATATCGGCGGCATCGCCGTCGCCGCCTTCCTGGCCGTCAGAGCCATAGGAATACAGATCATAGGGGCCTTCAGTACCCGGGCTCACGTACTGGTATTCAGATCCCCAGGGATCTTCCGGCACGCTCTTGAGGTAACCATCCGCGTTCCAGTTCTTCGGTTCCGGGCTGCCGCTGGGCTTGGAAACCAGCGCTTCGAGACCCTGCTGGGTAGACGGGTAATGACTGTTATCCAGGCGATACAGGTCCAGCGCATTGGCAATGTTGCTCAACTGGGTTTCCGCCACGGTTACTTTTGCCTGATCACTACGGCCCATAATGTTTGGCGCCACGATGGCCACCAGCAGGCCGAGGATCACCATCACCACCATGATTTCGATAAGGGTGAAGCCGCGGCTGTGGTTGTGTGTGTTGAGTTTTTTGATGGTCATTGTCTCACTCGTCATTGGCATTGATTGCTTTCAGTTCGGATTCGTCTACTGACAATCCGGCATGGGTGTCATCCCACGAGATTACTCATATTCAGTATCGGTAACATGATGGCCAGCACGATGATCAGCACCACTACGCCCATTACCAGTAGCATCATGGGCTCAAACAGCCCTGCGATCGCGGCTATCTTGGACTGCAGGGTGTTTTCCTGCATTCGGGCGGTCCGCTCCAGCATGCTGTCCAGTTCACCACTGGCCTCCCCGCTGGCGATCATGTGAAGCATCATCGGCGGGAAATACCCGGTCTGATCCAGGGAACGGTGCAACGAGCCGCCTTCACTCACTTTCCTGGCCGCGTCCCTCAATTCCTGCCTGAGAAAATCGTTGGAGAGCACCTCACCGGCAATGCGCATCGCTTCTACCAGCGGCACACCACTGGTAGTCAGAATACTCAAGGTGCTGGCATACCGGGCGGTGTTTACCCCGCGAACCATCCCGGAGAACAGGGGCAGATGTAGCAGACGCTTGTGAAACCGCAGCCGGAATCCGGGTTTGGTCAGGAAAAAACGGAACACCATCAGCGCCGCAACCAGCAGTATAAACAGGTAGACACCGTAATCCGCCAGAAATTCCGACACTCCCAGCATCGCCATGGTCAGCGTTGGTAACTCCTGCCCCTGCTTGAGAAACACATCAATGATATCCGGCACCACGTAGGTGAGCAGGAACACCACGATGGCTATGGCGACGATACTCAAAATGATGGGATAGATTGCCGCCAGCTGAATCTTCTGGCGTGCCTCCTGACGGCTTTCCGTGTAATCCGCCAGCCGGTTGAGCACCAGGTCCAGATGGCCGGCGTGCTCGCCCGCGGCAACGGTGGACCGATAAAGCCTCGGAAACGCGCGCGGGAACTCGCCCAGGCTGTCCGCCAGGGTGTAGCCTTCCATGACCTTGGCCCTGATAGCGATCAGCATGCTGCGAATTCTTGGCTTCGGGGACTGCTGCGCGGCGGCAGAAAGTGCCTGCTCGATGGGAATACCCGATTGAATCAGCGTTGCCAACTGGCGGGTGACCAGGGCCAGGTCGGCAGCCGCCAGGGAGCCCCGGCTGCTCAGGGGATTGCTTCGGGCCTGCTTTTCTGCTGCCGGCTCAACCGCCAGTGGCGTCAGGCCGCGCTCCCGCAACTGCTGGCGAACGGCTCTCGGGGCATCCGCCTCGACCACACCATGTTTCTGCTTGCCGCGGGCATCAAGCGCCTTGTATTCGTATGCAGGCATGGCTTACTGACCCCGGTGTGTAACGCGGAGCACTTCTTCCACCGTTGTCACACCATCCAGTATCTTCTGCACGCCGTCTGCGTGAATACTCGGGCCATGCTGGCGCGCCACCTTTTCAAGGTCCAGTTCACCAGCCCGCTTGTGAATCAGAGCGCTGATTTCCTCGGAGATCTCCACTACCTCATAGATACCGATACGGCCGCGGTAACCCAGTTGGTTGCAGTGGCTGCAACCCGTTGCCCGGTAAATGGTGGGCGGATTGGCGGGGTCCTGCTGCAGGAACTCGCAGTGCTCTTCGGTTGGCGTGTAGGGCTCCCGGCATTCGTGGCACAGAACCCGGACCAGCCGCTGGGCAACAATGCCGACCAGGCTTGATGAAATCAAGAAGGGCTCAATCCCCATGTCCATAAGCCGGGTAATGGCGCCAACGGCTGTATTGGTGTGCAATGTGGAAAGAACCAGATGGCCGGTCAGACTCGCCTGAACCGCGATCTCCGCCGTCTCCAGGTCCCGGATCTCACCAATCATCACCACGTCGGGGTCCTGACGCAGAATGGCCCGAAGGCCGCGGGCAAAGGTCATGTCCACTTTGGTGTTGACCTGGGTCTGACCAATACCTGGCAGGTTATATTCAATGGGATCTTCAACGGTCAGGATGTTGCGGCTGCGATCGTTGATTTCCTGCAGCGAGGCATAGAGCGTGGTGGACTTACCGGAACCGGTCGGGCCGGTCACCAGCAGGATGCCATAGGGCCGGTAAATCAGCTTGCGCAGGACTTTCAGGTCCCGCCCCGCCATACCCAGGGATTCCAGCCTTATGGCACCGGCCTGTTTGTCCAGCAAACGTAGAACCACGCGTTCACCGCTTGAAGACGGCATGGTCGACACACGAATATCCACTTCCCTTCCGGCTACCCTGAGAGCGATACGACCATCCTGTGGCACCCGCTTCTCGGCGATATCCAGCTTCGCCATAACCTTGATCCGGGACACCAGCAAAGGCGCCAGGGCCCGCTTGGGTTCCACGACTTCCCGCAACACGCCATCCACCCGGAAGCGAACCACCAGCCGCTTTTCATAGGTTTCGATGTGAACGTCCGAAGCGCTGGTTTTCACCGCTTCGGTGAGAATGGCATTGATCAGACGGATGATCGGAGCATCATCTTCCTGCTCCAGCAGGTCCTCGGTTTCCGGTACCGAGTCCGCCAGAGAGGCCAGATCCATATCGTCGCCGATGCCCTCCACCATCTGCATGGCTTCGGCGGAATCGTTCTGGTAGGCGGAGTTCAGGGCCTGATCGAATCGATCCGGGTCAATGGTGGCAAAACGGGCCCGGCCGCCACTGATTCGGTTCGCTTCCGCAAGGGCTGAATGGGACGCACCGGGGCGAACCAGAATAACCGGTTCACCGGCATCCGAACGGGTCAGGATTACTCCGTTGCGCTTGGCGAAAGTAAACGGAAGACGGCCCAGCGGAGCATCCTGCGGCTGAAGTTCAGTATCTGTGTCCAAGGTCGTCCTCGTTCGTGAAACCCTTTTCGATTCAACTAATTCAGAAAGGCTACCACAGGATATGGACCCGCTGAATAACTCTATACACTATACTGCCAATAAAACGTTGCAGTCTGATAACCTGTGAGCTTTTTCCCGGCCCACAAACTTGCATTCAGGATGATCAATGCTCCTAAACAATGAACGGCTTCCCCTGATTCTTGCGCTTGTGGCAGGGGCTGCCATGGTGGCTCTGACAGCCTGGCAGGGTTACCGCTTCTGGCAAATGGAAAGCCGACAAGGAAACTACGACTCTGCGCAGCCATTGGTCACAGATCCGGCTGCCAGCCGTGAGCCACCGAGCGTAAACCTGTCGTCCCTGGACCTGTTCGGGGCCGCATCGGGTGAAGCCGCGCCGGCGGAAATGGATACCGAGAACCTGCCGGAAACCAACCTCCGATTGTTTCTTCGCGGTGTTCTGGCCGCTGATGGCGAATTCCCCGGCAGCGCTCTCATCGAAGATGACAAAAGTAACACCGAAGCCTACCTGGTGGGTGATGAATTGCCTGGTAATGCCAAGCTGCGCTCGGTCCACCCGAACCGTGTGATCATTGAACGCTCCGGCAAACTCGAGAACCTGTATTTCCCGGAATCCGAAGACCGCAGCGGCATGTCCTTCACCGCCGACGAACAGGAACCGTCCACGCCTGCAACGCAACAGGCTGCCACCCCCTCGCCCTCAAGAGCGCCCGCCTCCGCCACCAGCGATGAGCAGCGCCGGGAGGAAATCCGCCGGCGCCTTGAGCAGCTCAGGGAACGCCTACGGAACAATAACTGAGGCGCGCTATGGAAACGGCCGCTATCCAGATACGCCGCCGTTCCAGCCTTCTGCCGGCGCTGTTATTAGCAGTTTCCGTTGTGGGTGCCTTTGAGCTCAGTTCCCGCCTGATGAACTATGTACAGGAGGAATTCGGCACCGAGGCCCACCAGCGCCTGGAAAACTGGCAGCGCCTTCATGCCCTGGCCGCGAACGCCCCCGTCGACCGGCAGCTTCGACTGATCAACTCCTTCTTCAACAGGGTTGCTTTCGTCAGCGATATCCGCCACTGGGGCGAGGAAGACTACTGGGCAACGCCAGTGGAATTGCTCACCACGAATGGCGGCGATTGCGAAGATTTTTCGATCGCGAAATATCTGACCCTCAAATCCATGGGTGTTCCCGATGACCAGTTGCGGATTGTGTATGTCAAAGCACTGGAGCTGAATCAGGCCCACATGGTGTTGGCATGGTACCCGGAGCCAGACGCGGACCCGCTTATTCTGGACAATCTTATAAATGACATTAAACCTGCCTCTCAACGCACTGATCTTGAACCGGTTTATAGCTTCAATGGCGAAGGCCTCTGGCTCAATCGATCCGGCGGAGCCCGCAAACGAATCGGGGAAGCGGGACGGCTTTCCCGGTGGCAGGATCTGAACAGCCGGCTGACCGAATCGCTCCGCCCCTGAGCTCCATTTCAACGAATCTGCTGGCGGCAAATGACAGCGCGACTGGCGCCAAGCGACATCTGCAGTAGGCCCGGACCCGCTAGAATGCGCCACACTGCTTTTTAATCAGGAGAATGAAACACATGCGACGCTGGAACGGCTGGGGCGATGAAAGATTCAACCTGGCAATGCCGGAACAGGGCCAGGATTTTCTGGCTTCGCGGATTGGAAACGGCCGCCCTCTGGCCGACGCCACTCTGGAGTCAGTCTGCGCCAAAGTGCCGGATTCCCGGCTGAAGCCGCCGGCAGAACTGGAATCACTGATCGACACAACCCCGGAAGCAAGGGTGCGGCATGCCCGGGGCCAGAGCCTGGCTGACTGGCTGGCCATGCGCAGTGGCGAATTTGGCGTGTTTCCTGATGGCGTTGCTTTCCCTACCAGCAGCGACGAAGTTCAGGCTTTGCTCGCCTGGGCCGCTGAGCAAACCATTCACCTGATCCCCTATGGTGGTGGCACCAGTGTGGCTGGGCATATCAACCCGCTGGACAAGGGTCAGCCCGTGCTGACCGTGGATATGGGCAAGATGAATCGCCTGATGGATCTGGACCGGGAAAGCCAGATCGCAACCTTCGGCGCGGGAACGCCTGGCCCACTGGTCGAGTCCCAACTCCGGGCCCACGGCTTTACCCTCGGGCATTTCCCACAGTCGTTTGAGCTGTCCACCGTGGGCGGCTGGGTGGCCTCCCGCTCCAGTGGCCAGCAATCCCTACGCTACGGACGAATTGAACAACTGTTTGCTGGCGGCCGGGTCGAAACCCTGCAAGGCACCCTTGATCTGCCCACCATTCCGGCTTCCAGCGCCGGCCCGGATATCCGCGAAATGATTCTGGGCTCCGAAGGCCGCATCGGGCTGATCACCGAAGTGAAGGTTCGGGTAACCCCGCTTCCCGAACACGAAAGTTTTCACGTGGTGTTTTTCCCTGACTGGGACAGTGCCCGGACTGCCAGCCGCCAGCTGGTGCAGAACCGCACGCAACTCTCGATGCTCAGGCTCAGTAATGCGGTAGAAACGGAAACCCAGCTCGCCCTGGCCGGCCACCCCAGACTGATCGGCATGCTCGAGCGCTTTCTGTCACTCCGTGGCGCAGGCACCGGCAAATGCATGATGACCTTCGGCATCACCGGCACCCGGCGCCAGACCCGAAACGCCCTCAAAGAGGCCCGAAGCATCTGTAAGGCCCAGAATGGCGTCTATACCGGCACCCGGCTGGGCGATAAATGGGCAGCCAAGCGTTTCACCATGCCCTATCTGAGGGAAGCCCTCTGGCAAATGGGCTACGCCGTCGACACCCTGGAGACGGCCACCGATTGGGACAACGTCGATAATCTCCTGGGGCTGATCGAGACCAATCTACGGGAGGGACTGACCGACCAGCAGGAGAACACCCACGTATTCACTCATTTGTCGCATTTTTACAGCCAGGGCTGCAGCATTTACACCACGTACGTGTTCCGGGTAGGCGACAGCTACCAGGAAACACTCGCGCGCTGGCAAAAGCTCAAGACCACAACCTCTGAACTGATCGTGAAAAACCGCGGCACCATCAGCCACCAGCACGGTGTTGGCAAGGATCACGCGCCCTATCTGCCGGCTGAGAAAGGAGAACTGGGAATGCTCGCCATCAACTCCCTGTGCAACACCTTTGATCCCAATGCCATCCTGAACCCGGAAACCCTGGTGAAGTGAGCATAACGCCGAATGGGAGTTTCGTTATGACCCGGACTGAAAGCCTCAATGCGCTGCGTTCAGGGACAACCGAATTTGATGTGGTGGTGGTCGGCGGCGGCATCACCGGTGCCGGCGTGGCCCGGGAAGCAGCAGGCAGCGGCCTGCGCACCCTTCTGGTGGAACAGAAGGATTTCTCCTGGGGCACCTCCAGCCGTTCCTCCAAGATGGTCCACGGCGGCCTTCGGTACCTGGGCAGCGGCCATTACGGTCTTACCCGGGATGCTGTGCGCGAGCGGGAACGACTGATGGCAGAAGCACCGGGGTTAATTGACCCCCTGCGCTTCATCATGCCGCATTTCAAAGGCCAGTTCCCCGGACCGCGCCTGTTTCAGACGCTGCTCCGGGCTTACGACTTTATTGCCCGCAATCGCAGCCGCCACTTTCTGACCCCGGCCGAATCCATGCTCTGGGTGCCGGGCCTGACCAGCGAGAAACTTGCTGGCGCCAGCGGTTTTACCGACGCGGTTACCGACGACTCCAGACTGGTGCTGCGCCTGATTGCCGAAGCCCGCCGTGATGGGGCCGTATGCCTGAATTACACCCGTGCGATGGAAGTAAAGCGCAGCGATGACGGAAAGGTGTCTGGATTACTCATTCAGCCAGAAGAAGACGATACGCCCATCATGATTTCCGCGCCCCTGGTGATCAATGCCACCGGCGCGTGGGCCGACCGGCTGCAATCGAGCCAGACCAACGGGGACACCATGCACATCCGGCCGTTGCGCGGCAGCCATCTAGTCCTCCCGTGGTCCTGCCTGCCGGTGTCCTGTTCGGTTTCCCTTTTCCATCCTGAGGATGGTCGCCCGGTGTTCGCCTTCCCCTGGCTCGGCACAACCGTTCTCGGCACGACCGATATTGATCATGAAGGCGATCTTGATCAGGAGCCGGTTATCTCCGAAGCAGAGACCGCCTATCTGCTCGAGGTCGCGTCTCGGCTGTTTCCGGGAAGTCCCATTGCCCGCGAGGACATTCTCTCAACCTGGGCCGGGGTGCGGCCCGTGGTAACCGACGGCACGGGCAAAGCGCCCTCGAAGGAGAACCGGGAACACGAACTCAGGGTAGACCGGGGCCTGGTCAGCATTGCCGGGGGCAAGCTCACCACCTTCCGGGTTATCGCCCGGGAAGCGCTCAACCGGGGACTTGGCGAAGACGCCGCCACGGTTCTGCGGCCAGAATCCGAGCCGATCTTCCAGCCAGAACATGGTTCGGCAAGGCCAGCTGCAATCGGCCACCAGTGCTGGCAACGGCTTGAGGGGTTCTATGGCCCCGAGCTTGACGAGGTTCTTGCAGCTGGACCATTGGAAGCTGTTACTGCTCACCAGGCTTCCGAGCCTCTCTGGGCGGAGCTCTGCTGGGCCTGCCGGAAGGAAGATGTGCGGCACCTGGATGACCTGCTGCTGCGCCGAACCCGATTGGGCCTGGTGCTTCCGAACGCGGCCGAAAGCCTTCTGCCGGAGATCCGCAGGCACTGCCAACCCCTGCTTGGCTGGGATGACCAGCGCTGGGACGATGAACAGGCCCGCTACCTGTCGATCTATCACAATGCCTATTCGATGCCGTCGGGGGAGCCGTCCGATGCCGGCTGATCCACTGATTCTGGCCATCGACAATGGCACCCAGAGCGTTCGCGCGCTGTTGTTTGATACCCGCGGCAACCTGGTGGGCAAAGGCAAGCAGGACATCGAGCCCTACTTCTCGCGGGAACCCGGCTGGGCCGAGCAGCATCCGGATTATTTCTGGGAGCAGCTCGGGGAAGCCTGCAAACTGCTCTGGAGTTCCACGGAAGCTACGCCGGATCAGGTTGCCGGGGTCACCGTGACCACTCAACGGGGCACCGTTATCAACCTGGATGCAAACGGCCAACCTCTGCGCCCTGCGATCATCTGGCTCGACCAGCGCCATGCCAGAGTTGATGGCCCGGTCAAAGGGCCCTGGGGATGGCTGTTCAAACTCGCCCGGCTGGAAGACACCATCAACCGGTTTCGGGAAAAGACCCAGGCTAACTGGATTGCCCAGAATGAACCCGAGATCTGGGCGAAAACCCGACACTTTCTCTTGCTCTCGGGCTACCTCACGTACCGGCTAACCGGAGAATTCAGGGATTCCACCGGAAGCCAGGTCGGATACCTGCCCTTCGACTACAAGAAGCACCGCTGGGCCGGCCAACGGGATTTTAAATGGCAGACCATGCCGGTCGAGCGTTCCATGCTGCCTGAACTGTTGGCGCCTGGGGAAACATTGGGGCATCTGACCGACGAAGCCTGCCGACACCTCGGCTTGCAAAAAAGCCTGCCCGTTATCGCAGCCGCCTCCGACAAGGCCTGCGAGATACTCGGCTCCGGCGGGCTGACACCAGACATCGGTTGCATGAGTTACGGCACCACCGCCACCATCAACACTACCAGCAAGCGCTACGTGGAACCGATTCGGCTGATGCCCCCCTATCCCTCCGCCCTGCCCGGCCATTACTCCACGGAGGTAATGATCTATCGGGGTTTCTGGATGGTGAGCTGGTTTAAACGGGAATTTGGCCTTCGAGAGCGAAAAATCGCCGAAGAGAGAGGCATCGAGCCTGAAGCGCTGTTCGATGAACTGGTCAAGGCGGTGCCGCCCGGCTCCATGGGTCTGATGCTGCAGCCCTACTGGTCGCCCGGTGTTCGTCAGCCGGGACCGGAAGCAAAAGGCTCGATCATTGGATTCGGGGACGTTCACACCCGCTCGCACATATACCGCGCGATTCTTGAAGGTCTTGCCTATGCGCTGCGGGAAGGAAAGGAAAAAATCGAAAAACGAAGCGGTGTGAAGATCCGGAAGCTTCGAGTGGCAGGTGGCGGCTCCCAGAGTGATGCCGCCATGCAGTTAACCGCCGATGTGTTCGGATTACCGGCCGAGAGGCCTCATACCTATGAAACCTCCGGGCTCGGTGCCGCCATTGATGCGGCGGTAGGCCTGGGCCTGCATCCGGATTTCGATACGGCAGTGACAAACATGACCCGGGTTGGCGACGTTTTCCATCCCAACGAAGAAACCCGGGCCCTGTACCAGAGGCTCTATTCCGAGGTTTACCTGAGGATGTACCCCCAGCTCCAACCCCTCTACCGGAAAATCCGGGAGATTACCGGCTATCCCCGGTAACACGCTCCGCGACCATTTCAGCGGTAATTGCAGAAAGGGTCCAGCCAAGGTGGCCGTGACCGGTGTTGTAGAACACGGTTGGCAGGCGCCCTGGCCCAACCCTGGGCATCATGTTCGGTAGCATTGGCCGCAATCCGGCCCAGGGAACCACCTTGCGAGTACAGACTCCGGGGAAGCACTGCTCAACCCAGCGGGTCAGCGGGCGGATCCGGTCGTCCTTGATGTCACGATTGTAGCCGCTGAACTCGGCAGTACCGGCAACCCGGAAACGGCCATCGCCCAGGCGACTGGTGACGATCTTGGTGGCGTCATCCAGCAGACTGACCGTGGGTGCCGCCTTTTGGGAAGCCTCGTCTTCCAATTCTACGGTAATGGAATAACCCTTCACCGGGTAGATATTCACCCGGTCACCCAGCTTCTTGGCCAGCCCACGACTGCCGACACCGGCACAGATCACCACACCGTCGAAGGTATCCCGGGTTTGCTCCGTGCCGTCATGGGCGGTCACCCAGGCATTACGCTCATCGGCGCTCAGCTCGGTCACGGTATGGCCGTAACAGGTTTTTACGCCAAGGCGCTGGATGGCGTCGGCCAGGCCGTTGGTGAACTTGTGAATGTCACCGGTGGAGTCACTCTCGGTGAAAAAGCCGCCGTAGTAAGTACCTGCCAGGGTCGGCTCGATGGATTTCATTTCCTCCGGGGTAACCGAACGGCGCTCAAGGCCGCCAGCGGCCAGAAGCCGGGACACTTTGGCCGCGTGATCGAAGCCAGCCTTGTCCCGGTAGATGTGCAGGATTCCCTGCTTCTTCAGATCGAAATCGATGCCCTCTTCCTGTGCCCAGGCAAACAGGTGGTCGCGGGCAGCAATGGCCAGGCGGGCGGTTTCCGTGGTGTTTTTCTCGTACTGGGGAATAGCGGCAATGAACTCGGCGAACCAGCTCAATTTGTGCCAGGAAGGCTTCGGGTTGACCAGCAGTGGCGCATCCCGGCGGGACATCCATTTGATGCCCTTCATAACGGTCTGCCAGTTGTTCCAGACCTCGGCGTTAGAGGCCGAGAGCTGCCCACCGTTGGCGAAGGAGGTTTCCATCGCCGCATAGCGGTGTTTCTCGTAAACCGTAACGTCAAGCCCGCGCTTGGCAAGGGTGTAGGCGGTGGTAATACCGGTAATGCCACCGCCGATAACTGCAATTCGCTTCATTCCAATCTCCGTGAGCGCCAAGGGTTTCCTCCCTGCTCGAAATGGCAGGAAGCACCCCTTCCGTCACGGGACCTGAGAGATTCACGACCTGTTTCAATGAAAACAGTCGCTTGCTCCTTCGGTGTGCCGACTGACGCGATTGTCGACAGCTCTTCGGAAAGTATTCATGTCAGCGGTCCTTTTGCCTGAGAGTTTCCGGGGCAGTTGCTCCTTCGGCGCTGATCGCAAGGGATTCAGTCTCTCCCGCAGACATGTCTGATTGGTAATAAAACCCAACCCACGGGCCTAAACATAGCAAATAACCCGGAGCCAGGAAACCAGCCGCTGCACAGCTCCGCCGAGATCAGTTAAGGTAAAGAGCATGAAACACGCCTCGAAGACCCGCAGACAACTCCAGCAGCAACTGGAACAGGCCCGCAACTACGAGCAGTGGTGCGAGGCAGCCACCGCGCTGGACGACATGGACGGCCTGCTGGACTGGCGCGAGCAGGAAGAAACCGGGGTGCTGCATGAAAGCCTGATGCGCAAGCACATGGGCCTGATGGAGCATTGCCGGCAAAATGGCGACACAAGGCGATTGATCCGCATTCTGCAGGAAAGCCTGTACCGACACCTGGGCGAACTCTCCAATCCTGATCTGTACACAGTGGCCCGCAGCGGCACCAACCGGTTGGTGGGTGAATTCCTGGATGCTGTCGAGACGTCCATGGAATTCATTTGCGAACACCCGATACCTGAAGTGACAACCGCCCGCAAACTGAAAATGTTTCAGGACGCCGAACGGGTCTATGGCCGGCCAGCACTGATGCTCAGCGGCGGCGCGGCTTTCGGCATTTACCACATAGGCGTTACCCGGGCGCTCTGGCGCCAGGACCTGCTCCCGGATGTCATGGCGGGCTCCAGCATGGGCGCCATCGTGGCCGGTGCCATCTGCACCCGAAACGACAAGGAGCTGGCGGACTTCTTCAATCACCCGGAGCGCATCCATCGCAACGCCTTCCGCTGGCTCGGTGTCCGGGAAGGACTGAAGGCCGGCCATGCCATGGACCCACGGCAACTGCAGGAACACCTCCAGCACAACCTTGGCAGCGTCAGTTTCAAAGAGGCCTACGAACACAGCGGCCGTACCTTGAATATTTCCGTCTCCCCCACCCGCACCCAGCAAAAACCCAGGCTGCTGAACTGGCTGTCCTCACCGGCTGTACTGGTGGATTCGGCAGTGATGGCGTCCTGTGCCGTGCCGGGCATCTTCCCGCCAGTGGTTCTTCAGGCACGCGAATCAAACGGCAGCCGGCAAAGCAGCGTGCCCTATATGCCAACCGAAAGCTGGATTGATGGCAGCGTGCATGGCGATCTGCCCCTGATGCGGATGGCCCGCCTGCACAACGTGAACAAAACCATTGTGAGCCAGGCCAATCCCCATGTGGTGCCATTCATCAGCCACCATGACCAGAGCGGCGTTACCGCCTGGGCCAAACGGGCGGCGGTTTCCCTGGCCCACGGCCAGATCGCCACGGCACTGAAACTGACCAAACAAAGCCCGCACCCCGGCCTCATCCGGCCGCTGATCGAGCAGGCCCACGCCATGACCAGCCAGCAGTACCTGGGAGACATCAACATCCATTTCCCGCCGAAACCCGCGCTCTACCGCAAGGTACTGGCGAACCCCAGCCCTGAGGACCTGGAAATGTTTATCAACCTCGGGGAACAGGCCACCTGGCCAAGGCTGGCGATGATCAAGGATCAGACACGGATCAGCCGGGCTTTTGACCGCTGCATATCCGCTCTGGAAAAAGAGCTGGACGCAGACACTGCGCACCACAATGCCTGACCCCTCTTGAAAATCGTTGCCCTGCCACTTGGCAGATCAACTAGATAACACACCGGTCCCGAACTATGCTCAGTTCTATCGCATCATCGCTTTGCGGTGCGCTAAACGCTTACCAGGAGGATCCTGACCCGCAATGGGACATAGACAAGGATTTCGATCAGCGACAGAAGACGGTGAAAGCAGGTTCTACGAGCTGATTGAGAGTCTGCCAATGATCGCTGTCCAGGGTTACGACAGACAGCGCCGGGTCATTTATTGGAATGATGCCAGCGCCCGTCTTTACGGCTACTCCCGAGAGGAAGCACTCGGACAGTTACTGGAAGACCTGGTCATTCCCGATCACATGCGTGAGGGCGTCATTGAAGCGCATCGCGACTGGCTTGAAAACAACATCAGCATTCCTTCCGACGAACTCGAACTCAAACATAAAGAAGGACACCTGGTTCCCGTTTACTCCAGCCATGTCATGATCAAACAGGAGAGCGGTGCCTGTGAGATGTTCTGTATCGACATCAGCCTGGAAGAACAGAAGCGTGCCAGGGATGAGCTATACCGGCGAGCGAGTTTTGACGACCTGACCGGACTGCCGAACCGTCATTTCATGGAAGCGGAGTTGTCGAGCCGACTCGACGAGGCGGATCGCCTGCAGCAGGAACTGGCGGTCGTGTTCATCGATCTGGATAATTTCAAGATCATTAACGGACTGGGTGATCGAAGCGGCCTGCAAACAGCTCCACGCCTGGAAAAGAACGCCTCTGGAGAACCTGCGGGTTGATATCAACCTGTCGGGACGTCAGCTCACGAATCCGCACCTTGCCAACCACATTCTCGAAACCCTCGAACGCTATAAACTGGAACCGCACCAGTTAGGGGTCGAGCTGACCGAGAATGAGGTTTTCGGCAGTGATGAGAACCAGACCAGACAACTCGAAAAACTGAAAGAGGCTGGCTTGCACATTTCCATCGATGACTTCGGCACCGGATACTCATCGCTCGTCTATCTCAGAAAACTCCCGGTCTGTGGCATAAAAATCGACCGGAGCTTTCTCCAGCATGCGATGCAGAACAACGCCGATATGGCCATCATGGAGGCCATGATTACGGTCGGGCACAGTCTGGGGTTAAGCGTGCTTGTGGAGGGCGTCGAGACGGATGAACAGGCCCAGCTGGTGACAGACCTGGGCTGTGATCTCGCCCAGGGCTTTTTGTATGCCAAGCCGATGCCGGCCCAAAAGATGGAAGAGTTCCTGGCAAGCTTCTGACCAGAAAACCCTATCCCTGCTCGTATTCCCGAACCAGTTCCTGCAGAAAATACAGGCCGGCAGAACTCAGGAAACACCGCCCTGCACCGGCACGGAACAAAAGATGGCGTTTATCGAGGTAGTCCAGCGCTTCCGGCACGCCTTTTTCGAATCGCGCGGCCCGGAGGATCTCCTGATACTCCTCATCGCTCGCCAACGCAGACAGGTCTTGCTCATTCAGCCCGGCATCGGGGCGCCCCAGGTATTCAAGATCCCGCCCGCTGCGCGCAAAATACCGACCGATCAGCAGCAGGATCACCTGCACCCGGAAGGCGTTTTCATCGTGTTCCTCGTTCTCGTCGTCGCTGCTTTCCTTGAGAAAGAAAAACGCGCCGGTTTCGTTGAACACCAGCTCGCTACCCAGGTGCTCATAGAACGTGCGGAAGTGGGACAGATGGTTGTACAAAAGGTTGTAAAGCGGGTTTGCTCGCAGCTCGGAACGGTTACTATCCCAGATATCACGCACAATCACCCGGCCGGCCTGGAATTCACGGTAGATCGCGGCGCTGTGGGCCGGCAGGATCTGCTCGAAGCTGCTCGACGTTTGTGATTGATCGGCGGATTCGTTGGTATCCATCGCGTTTGATAAGTCAGGCATGCTGTTGCTCTTCTTGATTGACCGGGGCGTTGCTTTCCGTCGTTTCCAGACGGCGCTTGCGGTAGACAAACTGCTCGCTGTCTGATGACTGATCCAGGACTCGGAAACGGTTGCTGGTGACCACCTGCAGGCCCTCCGGCGGCGAATTGACCAGCCGATTCAGGGCCGCCAGCAAATCCGGGAAGCGATAGCCCGGAATAAAGCCGTCCAGACGACCGTGCAGCTCCCGCACCAGATCAGTTGTCGGCCTCAGCTCCAGCGTTTCCAGCCATTGATAAAGCTGGTTGATGCGCTGGACATCGATTCGGGTGTGGCGGCCACTGCCCTCCACTTGCTGCAAAACCGGCACCTCGGCCTTTCGACGAAGATCGTTCAGACGCAGCTCCAGCTCGCTGAACAACAGCTGGTAGTAACTGGACGATTCACCGAAGGCATAGTGTTTCGGGCGCTGCTGGGCCCGCAAGCCCACCAGGAAGCCGGTACTGCGGGCAAACTCCCCACCCTCCAGCCACTTTCGTTTCAGGCTGAGGGTCTCGGTTTCGCCCTTGAGTTCCTGCAGCTTGCCGTAAAAGTGTTCCATGGCGTTGTACTGGACCATGCCCTGGCGGGTCTTGCGCAGGAAGTGCTCCACCTCCTGGGCCACCGCCTGGATGGGTTTGTACAGGGCATTCAGGCTGATGGAAGAACGGAACAGCTGGTCCGCCAGGCTATGGTCGCCGTGGCTCTCCAGTAGCCCAACCATGGCTTCCAGGGTCTCGAACAGGTTGCTGCCATCCGGGAGGCGTGTATCCGGGTTCAGAAACACCAGGGTCGGCTTGATGTGGCGCTCGTACAGGGTCACGATCTGCTCGAACAGGTTCTGGCGGAACTGCAGGAATTTCTCCGGCGCCCGGCTGGCGTCGCCGGACAGGTCCGCAAGCTGCGCACTGATGGTCTGCATACGCAGGACATTTTGGCGCAACAGACCAATCAGTTGGCTGACTCGCTCGTTCAGGTCATCCCGCAGTTCGGTGTAGTCCGGGTCCGCGTCGCTGAAACTGCTGCTTTCCAACCGATTGCGCACATCCCGCAGGGTCACCAGATGGCCACGCAGGCGAGCATCCGTCAGTTCCTGGTACAGCGAGGCGTTACAGGCCCGCATCAGATTGATCAGGGCATCCTGGAACACCAGGCGCCGCTCGCCCTCGGCCTTGATGATGTCGATCACAAGGCCACTGCGGAACAGATTGTCGGTATTCAGCGCCAGACGCACCCGGTCCCGGTCAGCGTTCCCAAGGGTACGGGTGTAGTCCATCACCTCGGCCACCAGATCGCTCTCGCGGATATACCGGGCTTCGTTCCGATCCATCCGCTCAATCATCCGGAACAGAATCTTCGGGTGCTCGAACAACAGCCGGGTGGTGTCCAGGGTGCTGAAGCGTTTACTCATCCACCGGCTCCATCAGGCTCGCCTGGGTCTGGTCGGCCCAGTGGCTCATAGCCTCGCCGTTGGTGAAGCCCTCGGCTCCACCCCAGAACACCAGGCTGCGCTGCGGACTGTAAGGCTTCGCAGTGCGCATCTGCCCCACTTCCAGGTGCCGGCCAATCAGATAAATCACTTCCGCGCTGGCACTATGAGTGGCCGCCGAGAACAGGTTGAAGCCCTGCTTGCGCAGCCGCTCCAGCAGTGACGGCATTTGGCTAATGTCCACGCTGGCCAGCTCATCCAGCACCATGGGGAACGACAGCTGCACGCCCGGGTACAGCACCCGTTTCAGCAGCCGATACACCAGTTCCAGATTGATCAGTGCGGTGGTGGAGGTTGACTGGCCTTTTTTGTCCAGGCTCGCGGCGTTTTCCTTGCGAGTGCGGTAGGAAATGCCGGTGATCACCTTGTCCATGGTCAGGCGCTTGCTCCCGCCCTCCCCGAAAAAGTCCGCCACGAACACCCGCAAACGGTCATAGAACGCGTCCGACTGCAGCTGGTTGCCATAAGGATCGATGTTGTTGGCTTCTTCCACCAGATTGCGGAATTTCGGATCGGTGTGAATATCCACTCGGATTTCCACCAGATCGTTGATGCGCACGCCTTCCAGCTCACGGTTCAGCTGCGCCTCGAAACGGGCAATGTGCTCGTGGTTGGATTTCAGGGCCTGCCGGTAGCTGGCGACGGTTTCGTTGTGGATGCCTACCTGCTGCTCCAGCACGTTCCAGCGTTCGGCCATACCGGCAAACAGGTCCGACAGGCTTTTGAACGTCTCACGAATAACCGAGTACGCGGGGCTGTCTTTCTGCAGCTCGCCTTCGGTATCTTCGTGGATGCCGAGATACACGAACTGGCGAAGGTGATCGAGGATGCTGCGCCGACGCTCTTCCAGGTCGTCCAGCTGGGTTTGAAGATCGTCAAAGGCCGCGACGGACACCTGTTCGATGTCCAAACGCTGTTCCGCTTCCACCAATTTCAGATGCGGGAAGCGGTGCTCCACGGTGCCCACACTTCGGCTGAGGCCCGCCAGTTCGCGCTCCCTTTCTTCGATCCGCTCTTTCTCGGCTCTGGCCTTGGCGGCCTTCTGCTGAACCGCATCCTGCTTTTCCTGCTCCAGCCGGGCCTGTTCTTCCAGTTTGGCCAATTGTTCTTCCGCCGCCTGCTTCTCCTCAGTGGCGTCCCGCAGGGTGGTCGCGGTGGCCGGATAGCGCTGGAGCGTTTCGAGATCCTTTTCGATGGCGCGGATCTCTTTCTCGGTGCGCTCGATCAGCCGCGGCCGATCATGCTCCTGGTTGGCGGTGTCTGCCAGCTCCGCCCGCTCCTTTTCCAGGCCATAAAGCTCGCCTTCCACATGCCGGCGCTGCTCGGCGAAGTCCGTCTGCCGGGCCGGCTGTGCCTGGTATTCCGTATCGAACCAGTCAAAGCCTTTATCATTAGGCACGAACAGCCGGGCGAAAGCCTCAATGGCGGCCTTGCTGTCGGCATCCAGATCCCGGCCCGGGCTGGCCATGACCAAACGGGGGTCTACGGCCCGAAGCGGTGCAGCGGTGGCCTCGTCCAACTGGTTCTGCAGCTGCCAATGTTGCTTGCTTTCCCGTTCCTGCAGGGATTCCAGCTTGCGCTCCAGCTCCTGTTTCTTCTTCTGGATCTGCTCCAGCCGAATTTCCGCCTGGGCGGCGCTTTTCAATGCGGCCAGGTGGCCTTTCCTGCTCTCAAGCTCTTCCTTCTGGATATCCTCGATTTCCTGAAGGGTCATCTCCCCATACTGGGACAACAAGAGGTCGCCATCTTTCTGGTTCTGCTCGGCCTGCTTGATGCGGCGGTCGGCCGAACGGATCTCGCCTTTCAGGCCGCTGGCATCCTGCTCCAGTTTTTTGAGGGCCTGGAGCACATGGCGCAACGTCTCATTCTGTTCATTGAACGCCTCTACCGCGGCTTTGCGTTTTGAACCTATGTCCTGCAGGGCATTGCTCACACCATCCCGAAACGCGGCGAAATCGTGCTGGCTGCGAAGCAGCGTCTGGTAGGCCTGATAATCTTTTTCGAGCTTTTCAAACCGCGAACGTTCTTTCTCAATCCGGTTGAGCTGGGTTTGCTGCTGCTTGAGCTGATCGTGACGATTCAGGAAGTCGTCGATGTTGAAATCGAAGGCATCGTCGGCGAACTTCTTATCCGCCTCGATAATGCTGGCTACCGCATTGGACATGGCCTGATCGTCCGCCTTCATCTCAAACAGCAGCAGGATCAGCGTGCGCAAAGACTGCACCCGGCGTTCATCAGACTCACCCAGAGGCAGTACCGAATAACGCACAGCATCCGCATTCATCAGCTCGCTGCTGTACAGCATCTGTTTGAGCTTGGCCGGGTCATTCACCAGCCGGGTTTCCCTGGAGAGCTTTTTCAGCTTTTCAGACAAGCGGCTGAACGACAGCTCCGGCACCGCCTGACCAATGCCGTCTTCATCATCCCCATCCCAGAACAGCGGGCGTAGCTGGTCGTACGCCACCGGCACAAAGGCGCGGCCATAGCTAAGCTGGCTGGCGCTGTCCCGGTACAGGATCTGGCAATGCACCCCGGCCGGATTCTCGGCTTCCATGATCAGGAAACTGAACTGGCTGGGGAAATAATGCTGGTAGCTTTCCTCGTTGGTGTAGAAGCTACCTGCGCTGGCATTACGGAAAGCGAATTTTTTACGGCTGTTCTTGAAGTTGTTTTCCGGCAACAGGAACAGACGCAGGCTGTTAAGAAGGCTGGACTTACCCAGATTGCCCGGGCCCAGGATCAGGCCATGGTTATCCACCGGAATTTCCACGTAACAGAAGCCGGCAGAATCCACCAACACCAGACGGCGAATGCCAAAATTGAAATTACCTGGGCTCCCCTGGGAGTCACTCATCCAGAATCATCTCCTGTTCCATGAATTTGTCGGTCGATCGAAAGGCTTCTGCCAGGCTATTAAAGCCGAGCCGTTCCGCCAGCGATATCGCTCTTGTAAACCGTTCGGTGCTGTCCGGTGCGTTGCGAAACCGGCCCAGCCTGGGTTGCCACTCACGGGGCTGAACATACGTGGCTTTGTCACCAAGAGAGGCTGCGATCGTCGAGAACATTTGCAGACCACCCGCATCATAATCGAATGCGCAGAATACTTCTTCGTAGCCCTGCAGCCAGTCAAGAATTGCGCCCCGGGTAACCCGGTTGCCGCCGCCTAACACCACATCGCAGCTCGCCAGATGCATGGCTCTGCCAAGAGCCTCACCGGTACATCTCAGCATCTGTTGATACTGGTAGAAGTTACGCTCGTTTTCTATGAGCAGCACGGAGCCTGCGCGCTGAAAACCGATATCAGCAAAATCGCTCTCGATAACAACCACATCTGGACGGCTGGAGGCCAATCCCCCATGGTAAACCAGAAGAAAACTTACCTCAGTACCATGGCGATGAGAGTCACCTTTTCGAGCGGCGTCTATCCTGTTTAAGGGAGCCTCCACGAGGTTCTGCAGCTCCGCGAAAGCAGTCTCATCCTGAACCGTGACCAGCCACCGGTTGAACTGGACCTTTTCTGTGGAAAACATGTCCCGGTGGCGTCGGCGAAACTGCTCCGGAAGCTTTTTCAGGAAGGCTTCATAATTGATGGGTTGGCCACGGAGGATTTTGTCGAGGTAGTCGTTCAAGGGCGTACCATGGTTATTCTTGGAGTTGCGTAAGCGCTGAGAAGCAAAATACCTCATAAAACGTTAATATGGATACCACGGATGGACCTCACCACTCTTGGAGCAAACAATATGCGCCTTCAGGATTTAATTGACGAGGCTAGCGCTCTCCCCGTCGACGAACGAGCGCTGGTTGTGGAGTCATTATTGAAAAGCCTAAACCCGATCGAAGCCAACATTGACGAAAAATGGGTACAAGTTGCCGAGAGCCGCCTGCACGAACTGGATTCCGGCAGTGTAAACCCAGTGCCCGGCGATGAGGTTTTCAGAAAGATTCGGAGCAGGCTGCAGAAATAATGGATTATTCCTTTCACCCCGCAGCGGAAGCGGAATTAAATGATGCAATCGATTACTACGAATCAATTCAACCAGGTCTCGGGGTAGATCTCGCAGACCAAGTCGAGCAAGCAGTTGCCAGAGCTGTCAAATTTCCCCGGGCTTGGAGTTTTATTCGAAAGCCGGTTCGTCGCTCACTCGTAAAACGATTTCCCTACGGCGTTCTTTACGTAGAAAAGAAGAGCAGCATTTTCATTCTTGCTGTTATGAATCTTCATCGCGAGCCAGATCATTGGGAAAATCGGCAATAACTGCGGAAACCCATCTAAATGCGCCAAACGTTGGTTAGTTTCGATCAGGATTGGAACCATCTAACCTGGCACTTCCTCGGTGACCAGGTCATGGGCGGGCAGTCTGATGGTGCGCTGACTCACGCTGAGGAAGGCGTCGGTCTTTTTCACGGCACCGTGCGACTGGATAACGGCGGCGGATTTGCCTCTGTGAAAGCGGACCTGCCGAAGCCTTTCGATGCAGCTAACTACACCGGTATCGAGCTTCTTGCCCGGGGTGACGGCAAAACCTACAAGATCGGCCTTCGCAACAGCACAGACCGGCGCAGCGTCGTATACCAGCATACCTTCACGCCGGCTACTGAAGACTGGAGCCGCATACGGCTTCCCTTCAGCGATTTCATACCCACCTGGCGCGGCAAGACAGTGGCGGATGCGGGGCCTCTGGACACCCGGAACCTGGCGTCCGTGAGCCTGTTCGTTTCCGGGCGACAGGCCGGTGAATTCAAGCTGATCATGCAGGACTGGCGGCTATTCCGGAGCTAGGCTGGCAAGGCTTCAGTAGTGCCGCTGGATATCATGATAATGCGCTTTACGATGCCCTTATCGGACAGAACCGGTAAATAGCGAGCTTCCAGCCATACCGGCTGTCCGTCTGCACCAAGATTCAGGAATCGGCCCTGTTGCACCTGGCCTGTAACCAATTCACGCCAGAACCTGATGTACGACTCACCACCCGCCTCCTCCGGCTTGCAGAGCACCCGATGATGCTTTCCAATCAGCTGTTGCTCCTGGTAGCCGAGCAACTCCAGAAAAACATCGCTGACGGACTCAAACAGCCCATCGCCGTTCATTACCGCAACCGCCACCGACCGCTGAATCGCCTGCCAATCGGCCTCCAGTTCAGACACCCGGTTCTCGGCAGCCTCCAGCCTTTCCAGAGCGGCCTGCAGTTCCTGCTTTCGTTTGCTTTGAAACACCATCAGTTTCCTTTTGTTCAGCGTATGCCTGAACCGCCGGGTATGAGAGCATTACGATGCTCAAAAGAATCAGGATTCCCGGCACAAGACGACCATGCGGAGTTTACAATGACCAAACTAGCCCTGATAACCGGCGCCAGCGCAGGCATTGGCCATGAGGCCTGCGCCCTGTTCGCCCAAAAAGGCTACCGGGTTATCGCCCTCTCAAGACAACCAACCGGCGTGGAGTCCGCAGATCGGGAGCTGGCGCTGGATCTTGAATCCTTCGAGCAGATTGAAGGCCTGGCCGGTACGCTGGACGCTGAGATTGCGAAGGCGGAGCAAGTCATTCTGGTGAACAACTCCGGCTACGGGCAGTTCGGCGCGCTGAGCGACCTGTCCCAATCCATGTGGCAAAAGCAATTCAGCACCCACGTATTCGGCCCCATCAAGCTGGCCGCCGTCTGCCTGCGGCTCTGCGAGCAACATGGAACACCCCTGAGGGTCATTGCCGTAAGCTCCGTTCTATCACTGACGCCCCAGAAAATGAAAGGAGCATACTGTGCCGCCAAATCCGCGATGAACACGGCCCACGAAAGCTTCTGGTTTGATGAAGAGGGCAGCAAAAGCCTGGAGAGTGTCTCGCTCGTGCTCCCGGGCCCCGTGAAGACCCGGTTCAGAGAACATGCCCTGGCCGCTTTGCAGCCGGTGCTTGGGCGAGCGAGCGAGGTACACCGGGACAAGTATGAAGCCATGAAAGCAGCGCTTGCGCCGGGTGCCAGCTTCAAGCCGTTTACAGCCAGTGCATCGGATGTCGCCAAAAAGATCCTGGCGGCCGCCGAGGCTACAAGACCCAAACCTCGATACCTGGTGACACCGCAGACCTACGCCGGCGAATTCATTACCCGGTTTATTCCCCGCTCGATCCAGAGAATCATCTTGCGATAGACCGGGTCTTCTTGATCCGCCGGGCCCGGGCCAGTTCATCCTTCACATAAGCCCCGATGGCCTTGAGGATACCCAGGTCCGGATCGGCCGCTTCGTCATCGGCCAGCCGGAAAATCTGCTGGTAGTACCAGGCCTGGCCGCCTAGAACGTTAATCACCTTGAACGGCATCAAAGGACTGGCCGGAGAGAAGAGCCCGCTCTGTGCGAGCTTGATGTCATCTTCATGGCAAACCGTCTTATCGATGCGCCCTTCAAGCAGATCCCTGGGCGTATCCGGGTCCGTACAGAGCGGTCGGCCCAGGCCAATGACATCGGTCTCGCCATTGGCTATCACCTCTTCCATGAACGCCCGCGACCGAAATCCACCGGTAACCATCAGCGGGCAATCGCACACCTCACGAATCGTCTGGGCGTAATCCAGGAAGTAAGCCTCCCGCTTGCGAGTGCTCTCCCGCATCGCCGGCCCCTCGCTCGCCGTGTCGGCATCACCGCTGTACCCAAGCAGCCGTGGCTGCTCATAGGTGCCGCCGGACACCTCCAGCAGATCAATCCCCTCCTCATTGAGCCAGCGCACCACGCTCACAGACTCATCAAGCGTAAAGCCGCCCTTGCGGAAATCGTCGGAATTCAGCTTTACCGCCACCGGAAACTCCGGACCCACAGCAGCACGAGTCGCCCGCACCACCTCGAGCAGAAAACGGGCGCGATTCTCCAGCGACCCACCCCAGCGATCGGTGCGCTGGTTGGTGACCGGCGACAGGAAAGACGACAACAGATACCCATGGGCCCCGTGCACCTGAACACCGGTAAAGCCCGCCTCTTTGGCGATCCGAGCCACGTTGGCAAAGCGCTGGATAAAGTCGAGGATCTCCGGCTCCGTGAGTGCCCGCGGACGGGCATAGTTGCCCATCAGCGAAAGCTGCACCTCCGAAGGCCCCATCGGGCGCGTGGTCACGTAACGCGGCGACTGGCGACCGGCATGGGAAATCTGCATCCATAAATGGTTGCCGTTACGGGTGCCCGCCTCGGCCCAGGCTCGCAACTGGCCCATACCCTCCGGCTCGCCTTCTGCCGGCGCAGGATCAATCGCCACGTTACCCGGCCGCTCCAGAACCCGGTGATCAATCATCACGTTGCCGGTAATCAACAGCCCTGCTCCGCCTTCCGACCAGCGGCGGTACAGGGTTTCATGGCGATGGGTGGCGTAGAGTTGATCGTCTGCCAGCCCTTCGGTCATGGCGGCCTTGGCGATGCGGTTGGGCAGGACTGCTCCGCAGGGGAGTTTGAGGGGTTGGGAAAGGGGCGATTGGGTCATGACAGTCTTAATCCGTCGAATTTAATCTGAAAATCACGCTCATTGGGTTGCTTCCTTCATGGCTCTGATACTCGACGGGTCCAAAATAAGTAAATGGCGCCGCTTTGCCATTACGTAGCTTGTTCTCACGAACAAACAGGTGTACGGAGAGTCCAAGCTTTTTGTGTTCGATCAGTTCCCGACCACGCATGCTCTGAGGTGTCGTTGAGTTCTGGCTCTGCCAATGAAATGTTTGCTCATCAATCCAATGATCAACATAGCGGTGCTGAACGCCTTTACCCTGTTTGTTTAACGTCACAAGCAAAACATGAGCATTGGCGTCTTTCAGAAAGACGTGCCCGCTCTGCCAATTGCCGGGATTAAACGTCGCTCCGAATAACTTCGGAATCTCTTCTCTCGGGATTTCCTGGCCAAGGGCCATTTCCAATGGATCTATAACCTCGCAAAAGCGTGCGAATGTTCGAAACTGTTCAATCAGTTCGGGAGTGACAATAATATCTTCATACTCTGGGTTAGCGGCTTCGAGCCGATACTCCCCAACGGGGGATTTACGAACGGTACGAAGAAGGTATTGCGTGTCGCCTGTATCATCCAGCCGCTCAATTGCCAGCGTTTTACCCGTGATCGATCCAGCTTGATTGGGATTGATCTGTTCAAGCAGCAGATAATCCCCATCGTGAATCGGCTGCTTCCCACCGTTCATGGAGTTACCCAATGCTCGAGCAATAAAATGACGATTTGGCTCTATTCGCCCGTGCCCCAACCCGATGGACCTGTACTCCGGTTCTTCGGCGTTACTGTTCCTGAAATGGCCACAAGCGATCTTTAGGGATGGGAAGTAAGGCAGTTCCGTTCCAGAAGGAGCGATCGGGACAACATTCTCAACAGATTGCTGCTCCTGTTTGGAAGACTGCCGCGCTTCATAGGAAGCCAGGCGATAATCAATTAACTCCTGCACCATCTCCTCGAAAGCCGGTATCTGTTCACCTTCCAAATCTATTAAAGGCTTAAACTGATCGCTCTCGATCTCAAAAATAGCTGGGGACTTATTGGTCCAATGATCGACCGGATTTTTCTTCCAGTATTGTTGCCATTGAGTCGAGGAGCCATCCACGTCCCTCACTGAGGCAGCAATTTCTTGATAAAGCCTGGGACGGCGTTTCAATGTTTCCCAGGATGTTTGCGCTAGTTCCGAGAGCTTTGGCGGACTACGCCATCCGCCTAACTGCTGGAACGCGTCTAGCAATATCATTTTGAATGATTTGCTCATTGCCGTCGTTTCCACTTCCAGCAAAAAGCTTTCGTGCCTGGACAAGAGTTCTGTCTCAATCTCGGTGAGATCCTCCATATCCCGAACCAATCCAAACCAGCTTCCGTGCAGTTTGCGAGTTTTAGCGATACTGGCACCGAAATGGTAGTACTCTGTAAGTGTTGGGCGACGGCCCAATGTATCTTTCAATACTTGGTAGTCTTTCTCAGCGCCCTGGTGATCAAGACCTTTCAGGAAATCGATTATCTGCAGATCGTAATTGATAAAACATCCGTCCGGCAGGTCCAGTTGGTTCTTTTCAGCTTTCCTCGCAAACTCAGCCAACTGACGGTGATTCATCGCCTGACCAATCAGCGCCTGGGGTTTATGCAGGAAACTCTGGTGGTTACCCACAAAATCCAGAATCACAAGCTTGTCTTTTCCAGTGGACACGCTTTTACGCAGGCCCCGACCGATCTGCTGGAGGAAAAGGATCTTGGATTCCGTTGGGCGTAAGAGCAGGACCGTATCGATGGCGGGCAGATCGACACCCTCGTTGAACAGGTCAACAGAAAAAATCACATCGAGTTGACCGTTCTCCAACTGCTCCAAGGCCTCGCCACGGGACATCTCTGATTCACCGTGGACAGCTGCAGACCTTACGCCCTTTTTAGAGAATTGATCTGCCATGAAATCGGCATGGACCCGCGAAACACAGAACGCCAAAGTCCGGCTTTGCTTCTGCTCACCCCATACCCTGTGCACGTGTTTGGCACGTCCGTATGTAGCCAGTTTATTTGCGAGCAGATTTGGATCGAACTTTCCATTACGCCAGGGTATCTCGGTGTAATCGACAGTCTCGTCGTAGATGCCGTAGTAGTGAAACGGCACCAGGAATTGTCCCTTTACACCCTCGAACAACGGATATTCGAATACCAGATTGTCATCGCATAACGACAAGATATCGGAGCGGTCCGTTCGATCTGGCGTCGCCGTTAATCCCAGCAGAAACTGGGGTGCGAAATAATTCAGAAGCCGATGATAAACAGGCGCGGCGGCATGATGGAATTCATCGACAACGATGTAATCGAAATGGCGTGGATCGAATCTTTCGAGATGGGTTTCTTTGCCGAGTGTCTGTATCGAAGCACAGAGGATATCCACCGTTCGATCGCGCTGCTTACCCATGTAAAAGCCAACGCGGCTATTCGGCTTGATCCGCAAGTAGGTTTCAGCCGCCTGATAAAGAATCTCCTCGCGATGGGCGACAAAAAGGATCCTCCTGGCACCCATTTGAACGGCGTCAAAGGCAGATAGCCAGGTTTTGCCCAGACCCGTCGCTAAAACGACCAAGCCTCGTCTGTAACCCTCCCCGCGAGTTAGATCGAGTGCCTCTAGTGCTTCTTGTTGCACATCATTAGGTGTCGGAACTTCCTGTTTCTCATCACTGCCCGGCTCCAGTGACTGATCTGGTGGCTTCCTCCGTTTCTCGTAGTCATCGATCCAGTTGTCAGTAAGAGGCACAACATTTGGGTGCTGAAACAGTTCCTCGAACCTGCTGGCGGCCTCGAGATACCCAGAGTCGGGCGGGAAATCCACCTGATAATTCCATTCCAAACCGTCCTGAAGCGCCTGTCGGCTGATATTGCTAGAGCCGATAAACGCTCTGCCCCACATTTGTTGATTTTCAACATGGGCAGCGAATAGATAAGCCTTCAAATGAAAGCTACTCCCTTTGCTCTGAAAGACGCGCACCTGAGCGCCATGGTCATGCAATAGGACAAGCTTTCGAAGGGCCTCTGTGTCGGTAATGTCCAAATAATCACTGGTGAGAATGCGGATGCGAGTCGGATAAGGAGTTCGTTGCAGCGCGGCCACCAAATCCGGGAACAAGAGGTTTAAACCGGTGGTTTTGACAAAAGCTACCGCCATATCCACTTGATCGGCAGCTTTAATTGCTTGGCAAAGCTTTGGTAGAAAATGATGCTCTTTCCCGCCAGTTGTCAGCTTTTTGTGGGAAGCCGGCGCCTGGGTCAGAAGGATGTTCAACCACTGCTCGTCCCTATCAGGACGCCGATCATCAGTGCGCCACATCTCGCAAGCTTCAAAGTCCGTCAGGCCCTGAATCCATTGCTCGGCAATCGACTCGTCAGCATCTGTAAAGTGTCGGCCATTGTGGTCACGTTCCCCCTGGCCGATCTTGAAACTCATGTAGAAAACGCCACCCGGTTTCAGGGCATTCCATAATCGTTCAATAGCTCTGGGCACTTCAACGAGAGGCAAATGCAAAAGGCTGGCACAGGCCCAAATGCCGTCATACGTAATGGTTTCTTGAACGTCTGAAAAGGACCTGTGCTGAATTGGCAATCCAGTCTTTTGGCGGGCAAGAGTGGTAATGGCTTTTGAGCCATCGAAAGCAGAAACGCGGTAGCCATGCTTTTTGAAAAACAAAGCATCTCGACCCGAACCACAGCCGGCATCGAGAATGTGTCCACCTTCAGGAACTTGTGGCAAGAACTCTCGATAAAGGTCTTCCATACTGACCTCAAATGTAGACTCCACAAAGTCATCGGCATTGCTGTCGTAATAACTCAGCGTATCCTGCATTAAATAGTTCCCTTGCGACTAATTAGCCTGAAGTCGATCTAGACCAGGCTACCAGGCGGACAGGTCGTCGCCAACAAACTTGGGAGATCTACTCAAGAACTTCCCTTCAAGATGCAGGATTATTTTTTTTGAATCTCTGATCTCAGGCCAATACCGCAACAAACTCTCCAACGACCCTCAAGTCGTGAAGATCATCGTCTTCAATAACAATATCTCGATATCCATGAGCGCTGGTAACAGGCTTCAATATCACTCTTTCGTTAACGAGTTCATCGCCGGACATCGTTTTTTCGCTGCGATAAAGTTTAACGGTGAGGCAACTCCCGTTGTCAGGATCTTCAATGGCCCGATGTTGCACCAACACTATCTTGCCATTTCGAGTCCCCCCTGGGTTTTCATTGAAGAGACACCATGCGCCATTCGGTATACGTTTATTCATGGACTCACCAACAACCTGAGCAACAAATTGGCCCGGTCTGGTTGCAAAGTGCTCGGGCAGCTTTACCCATTGAAATTCATCAGCCGATGACTGGAAGCCGCTGAATTCGCCGGCTGCCGCCTGCAGGTCGAACACGGGAACAAATCCGTCGTATGGGATCGCTGATTCAAAATCAACTACTTCATAGGGCAGGCGCTGCGTTGTGACGCTATCGGTCTGCTCCATGAGCTGGGTTTCCGCAAAGCTACGGAAGTGTTCCCTAGTTTCTGCATCCGCAGAGTAGATGAAGCACCCTTTCATACCCCGCGTCATCAACGTACGGTATGTGTTCTTGATGATCATGTCGGCATCCGCGAGGGCACTCTCCCGATCCTCTTTGAGCCTCTTTTTGTAACCACGTACAGATCGGTCGGATCTTGAGCGAGCGGCGGCGTTCGTGACCGCAATGCCGTCACGGATTACAAAATCCTCCCCGATAATCACGCCTACGTAATCAAGCTCTAACCCCTGGCATGTGTGGATACAACCAATCTCACTTATCGAATCCTCAGCGATTAACCATTTTGACCCGTGTTTGTCCAGATTCCATCTTGCTCTGAAATCATGCTCAGGTAGTTCAATATCAAACCTCTCTGGATCCTTTTTGCTATTCCAGTCCCAGCAGTATCCAGCCACCAACCGCGCCTTATTGGCCCAGCGATTTTTCCGTTCAATGACACTTCGCAGCTCGTTCGGATCGTCAAAGACCCGAAAATCGTAGTCAATGCCTTCCAGCGAAGTATTTGCCGTTTCCCGGATTCGAAGGACATGATCAACCCAGGCCAGATAACCATCAGAGCCATTGCAGCGGAACTGTGAACTCAACTCCAAGACAGTGACTTCTGCCCCCAATTGCCCGGCAAAGTGACGGATTTCTTCGACCGTACCGATATCCGCAAGAGTGACACGCTGGTCTTCATCAATGAAGAAAACGGTGGTTTTGGCGCTAGTTATGAGTTCTTTTATCTGGTTCTCGCCCAGATTGCCGTATAGGCCAGATTTTTCATTTAATCTGTGGGCTTCATCAACTACCAACATATCGAAATAGTTGTTCTCGGTATCTGTATAACCACCAGAACCGCGAAAAAGGTTGTCGATGTTGGTTTTGCGCATTGTGCCTGTCAGGCGAGCTTTGAAGACTTCCCGGGGTGCTGCATTCTTGCTAACAAACTGGGTCAGCATCTCTCTATTGGTTGCTTCAACGATAAGGTTAATTGCAACAACCGATTTCCCTGTGCCCGGTCCACCCTTCACAATAAAGGTCTGTTTTGGCTTTTTGCGGCCTTTTTCGGCAAGATCCAAAGCAGTCTCGTAAACCAGTTTTTGCTCATCAAGCAAAATGAATTCCCTGTTGCCACGAAGCATCGAGGCAAGGCAATCAGCAAGTCCTTTCGACGGTTTAATTACACCATGTTCGATCCGGTACAGGATGTTATCGCTGTCGCCATACCGGATATTGCGCCTGAGGAATTCCGACAGCTTTTTCGCATCGCTCGAAATATAAACCGGCGCTCTTTCAGTGTGCTCAGCATAGCGGGCGTCGTTAATAGCCTCGCCACTATTCATATTGTGGAGATAGGCGCAGGGTTGAAGGCTGATGCGCTCCTCTCGGACTGTTTCGTTGTAATTCTCAATCAGGGCTGAATACGACCACGCTTGGTAGGACGGATGGTTAACTTCTCGGATAGACCCGTTCAGAAACGTTCGGACAATTGCGTCTTTATCGGTAACCTCTGCTTCGGACCACTGCTTCAGTTCGACGATGATTGCGGTGTCATTGCGCGAAGCATCTTTTCCCGTAAGGATAAAATCAACTCGGCGACTGGTGAGTGGAATCGTATACTCAATTGCAACACCGGCTGACGGCGGTATACCTTGATCCAGCAACGCGTTAAACATGTACTGAAGCGAGTTCTTCCATGACTCAATTTCGGATTTTGGGGTTCTTCGCTTGAGCTTTCTCCAGACCTCTTCCTCAATAACCTTCTCGATCTGATTGAACTTCACATGTTCAACAAATTCCGCCTTGGAAGCCGAATAGACGATCACGAATACCCCCTACAACTCGTTATATTTACTAGACCTGCCTTTAGCTTTAGCAACAGGATATTTGACGGCATTTGCCTCTATTTTTCGGGCGGATTCTTTAGCAATATCGACGCCCAAAGAATCTGCCAGTAGAACAAGGTACGGCTGGATGTCCGCAATCTCGTCTTTAACTGCTGCCAAACGTTTTTCACTGAGGTTTTTCGAGTCGTCTTCGCTAAGCCACTGGAATTGCTCTGACAACTCACCCGCCTCACCACAGAGGGCCATGGTCAGGTTTTTCGGTGAGTGGAACTGGCGCCAATCGCGTTCTTCAGCAAATTGCTTCAGTTTCAGGCGCAACTCTTCCAGCGAATCCATTTTGGTTAAACTCCCCTTTCTCGTAAGAAAACCATTTGCTTTCGATCTATTTGCACATTAACCAAACTCAAGTGCACCGGTCCACATAATCCATTATGAACATACCAGCTAGGCGCTCAGCTCCTTCGAAGCCTCAATATCCACCGGCGGCACCCCCAAGTCCTGCCACTTCTCCGGATGACAAGTAAACAGCAATATCTGATGCCGGCTGGCCGCATCAAAGAGGATACGCTTCATATCTTCCAGCCGGTCGCTGTCGCTGTGCACCAGTGTGTCGTCCAGGATGACCAGCGTTGGCCTTCCGGCTTCCCGCAGCAGATCGGCATAGGCCAGACGGCTGATGAGGCCCATCTGTTCGCGGGCGCCAAAGCTTAGTTCGGTAATCAGACCAAGCTCCGTGCCGCGGCTGAAGGTGCCCGGCCGTAGCTGTTCATCCACTTCCAGCGAGGCTTCCGGGAAAAGCACAGAGAGATAGTGATTGAGGTGTTTTTGCAGGGGCGCCTGCAGGCGGCGAGTGAGGGCCTGGCGTTTTTCGGTGAGCAGATTGAGCAGGAGGTCCAGCGCCTGGGCTCGGCGATGCAGTTCCTCGAAGCGGCGGTTGCACTGATCGTACTCCGCCTCTTTCTCGTTGAGCTGCTCTTCCAGCCCTTCCGCGCCCCAGGCTTCCAGCCTGACTTTGATGTCGCGCAGTTCGCGGCCACGGTTTTCCTGGGTTTGGCGCAGCTGGTTGACTGCATTCTGGTAGCGTTCGATGTCCTGTTTTAAAAACTCCGGGCGAGCCTCGCGGATTTCCCGTTCGCGGCGTTCTAGGCTGGCTTCCAGTTCGGCCTGCTGCTTTTCGAGGTTCGCCAGGTCGGTGGTTATCTGGCGAAGTTGCTGCTGACGTTCCGGGCTTTTTTCTTCATCGGCCAGCCGCTTCCATTCGGTTTTTGCATTGTCGCGAGCCTGTTTCAGGGCAGACAGCCTGGACTGATGTTCACGGTCATTGGATTCGGCTTTATCCAGCGCACTGCCAGCCCGGGTGAACGCCGCCTCCGCTTCTTCCAGGGCCGGCACATCCTCTTGCGGATCCGGTTTTGGGGTGGCTTCCAGTTGGCTTTTGGCTTTCTTCAGTTCGCTCTCTGCCTCTTTCTGCTCGGAGACAAGTTGCTCAATGCCGGCCGGTGCCACGGATTTCAGCAAATCTTCGGCATGCTTCTGGGCTCTTCCGGCGTTTTCAAAGGCAGCATGACATTCCTCTGCTTGCTCCACGGAGGCTACACCAAGGGTCTTCAGCTGTTCTTCCAGGCTTTCCTCAAGGGTTTTGAGTTTCCTGCGGGTACTGGCCAGTTCTTCGCCGCCGGGTGTTATGCCCAGGGTACCCACGCCGGGAATCACCAGTGAGGATTCTTCCAGAAGCTGCTGTTCGCCCTGGCCGGTTAGCGCGTCGTTGTTCAGCGTTAGGGATGCGTCGGCCTCCAGCTGCCAGCTTAACCGGGTGGCTATGGTCCGTGAGCGGATGGTTTCTTCGTTCAGCTGGTTCCCGGTTGCTCGCAGCTTCTTGACCAGCTCTGCATCGATGCGGTTTTCCCGGGCTTGCTGCCTGGCCTCCTCCAACTGCTGGTGGTATTCCTTTGCTTTGGCAAGGTTCTGGGTCAGCACCTGTTTTTGCTGTTCAAGCCGGCGGACATCCTGCTCCAGCCGCTGTCGCGTTTGCAGCAAGCCGGCGAGTTTGCGTTGCTTTTCCGCTTGCTCGTAGGCGGTTCTGGCCTCTTGCAAACGGCCTGTAACCACCGGGGTTTGGGCTTCCGCGGTGGCGAGGTCTCGCTCCGCCCGGTCCAGTTCGGCTTTTCGGCCTTCGAGCTGGCGACTGAGTCCTTCCAGGTGTTCCTTGTTCTGCTGCAACAGGCGGCGGTTTTGTTGCAGCTGGCTGAGGGTGGCTTTCTCCTGGTTCTGTTGCTGCTCCAGGCGCTCAACCTGCTGATAGCGCACCCGGGCTTCCTCCAGCTGGCGTTGGGCGTCTTCCCAGGGGCGCTCGGCCTCGGCCTGATCGAAGTCGTGGGTGAGTTTGCCCAGCCGGTCGACCTGCTCCTGGTATTTGTGTACCCGCTCCTTCAGTTCTTCAATTTCAGCTACGTATTGGGCGCGGTCTTTTTCCAGTTTCAGGTAATCGCCCCGGGGCTTGCCGGTCCCGGTCAGCAGGGTGTCCCGCTGGCTGCGAACCGTTTCGATCAGGTCGTCGCCGCCGGAACTGGCCACCTCACCGACCATGGAATTCAGCGCGGACTTCAGATGATCGCCGGCGTGTTCTATGGCCTGTTCGATGTCCTGTCCGGTGCCCTGCTCGACCCACAGCAATCCCGGTATGCCCCAGTGCTCGGCTTTACTGGCGCCCCGTTTCGGGTACTGGTAGCCCAGCAGTTCGGCCAGTTTTTCTTCGGCGTCGTCTTCACTGTAGGTCTCGGTGCCAACAACCAGGTCGCACCGTTTGCGCTGGAGAAAGCTTTTTGTCAGGCGCCAGGAGCGGCCTTCGTGCTCGAAATCCAGCTCAATGGTGGGCGCCGCGGCGGAGTCGCCCCAGGGGCGAAGATCGTCCACCGCTGTGGACCGATAACGCTCGAAAAACGCGGCACGGATGGCGCGCACCAGGGTGCTTTTGCCGGATTCGTTGGGCCCGTGAATCAGGTTGAGGCCGGGTTGCAGGTTGTCCAGCTCAAAGGGTTTGCGGAACTGGCGTAGCTGCTCAATACGCATTCGCTGCAGCTTCATTGCGCCGCCTCCTGTTCCAGCTCCCTGAGCAGGCCGGCCAGTATGGCCAGAGCATCCCGGGCGACCTCGTCCTGGGCCCCTTCCTGCTTCTCCCGCAAGCTTTCTACCACCTCGCCAACATAGCCATCGGCTTTCAGGGCCGCGATGTCTTCGTCGGTCGGGGCAAGCTGAAGCCCACTTCGCTCGCAGCGAAGGCTGCGAAATCGTGCTTCCGCAACCGAGAGCGCCTTCAACAGGGTTTCCTCGCCGGCCAGGGTCACCGAGCCGTCTAGGCGCAGATCGACAACGGCGGATTCGGGCAAGTCGTTCAAACGTTCCAGTAACTGTTCAAGATCGGAGTGTACTGCGAGGGTTTCCCGAAACTGGTGCCATTGATACCGCCCAGTTGGTAGTCGCGTTACTGAGGGAGTTGCGCCGGGCTCGGACACCTCAACGATCAGGGCATTCCCCACTTCGTTGTTTCTGAACCGCTCGGGCTCCGGCGTGCCGCTGTACCAGGTGCGTTCATCAATCTGTTTGGTGCCGTGCCAGTCGCCGAGTGCCAGGTAATCGAGCCTGCTGGCTTGCGCCCGGTCTGGTGCGATGGGGTTGGTGGAATCAATTTCGTCCGGCAACAGGCCCTGGACACTGCCGTGGGCCAGGCCGATTCTGAGAAAACCTTCCGGCGTCTCGTAACCGCTGAAGGGCTCGGTGAGATCACCGTATGTATGGCGCTGGGTCAGCGGCGCGCAGAGGACGCTGAGCTGCTCGGTTTCCAGATTGATCACGCCAGGCTGCAGCGCGAGATGTACGTTTTCCGGTACCGCACCCAGGCGCTGGGCTCTGGTCCAGACACTCTCGGCGAGTGCGGCGTCGTGGTTTCCGGGGAGCATGACCCAAGGGCCAGTAAAATCCTTCGTGGCGTTGAACACCCGGCGAATGGTTCGGTCGGAGACGGTCTGGGCATCAAAAACATCACCGGCCACGAGGACCGCATCGCACTGGTGTTCGCTGGCCAGTCGCGCAAGCGTTTCAATGGCCTCGAAGCGGGCTTCAACCAGGGCGGCACCGTCTTCCGTCTCGAAACGGGTAAACGCCCGGCCCATCTGCCAGTCTGCCGTATGCAAAAACTTTGGCATTTTATCTACCTGAAAGATCTGGAAATTTTGGCGTTATTCTAGACCAACTGCGCACACTTTACAGACGACATGCGACGATGACTGTCGGTCTGGCAGAAGTTGGGCAGAATTCGAACAGAGCCTGGGCAGAGCCAGTTGGCTTCGACGACTAGGCCGGGCTCAGTCGACACGCGGCGTACTTGAATTCCGGGATTTTGCCGAACGGGTCCAGCGCCGGGTTGGTGAGCACGTTCGCTGCCGCCTCCACAAAGGCGAAGGGCACGAACACCATGCCTTCGGGCATGGTCTGGTCGGCTCGCGCCGTCAGCGTGATGGTGCCGCGCCGGGTGGCAATTTGAATGTCATTCCCCGGTGCTACGCCCATGCGTTCCAGCTCTGCTGGTGCGAGATACGCCGCCGCTTCCGGTTCCCGCTCATCCAGCACGCGGCTGCGACGGGTCATGGCGCCGGTGTGCCAGTGCTCAAGCAATCGCCCGGTGGTCAGCACGATGGGATAGGCCTCATCCACAGGCTCGTCCGGCGGTAGCGGGCTGGCCGGTGAGAATCTGGCGCGGCCTCCCGCTCGCGGGAAGGCATCGGAGAAGACAACGTCGTTGCCCGGGGCATCGTCGGCCGGGCATGGATAGGTAACGGACCCTTCGCGCTCAAGGCGAGACCAGGAAATATGATCCAGTGAGTGCATGCCCTGCTTCATTTCTTCAAACACCTGCTTGGGGCCGGCGTAGTTCCAGGCCAGCCCGAAACGCCGGGCGATTTCCTGGATAACCCACCAGTCGGGCTTTGCCTCCCCCGGCGGCGCCAGCGCGGCACGGCCCATTTGCACCTGGCGGTTGGTGTTGGTGACGGTGCCGGATTTTTCCGACCAGGCGGCGGCCGGCAGGATAACGTCGGCAAACTGGGCGGTCTCGGTGACAAACAGGTCCTGCACCACCAGGTGTTCAAGGGCAGCGAGCGCGGCCCGGGCGTGGGTCAGATCCGGATCGGACATGGCGGGGTTTTCGCCCAGGATGTACATGCCCTTGATGGTGCCCGCCTTGATGGCATCCATGATTTCCACCACGGTGAGCCCCGGCTCAGGGTCCAGCTCTGTGTTCCAGAGCTCTTCGAAGGCGGCCCGCAGCTGTTGATCGCCTACCGGCTGGTAGTCGGGCAATACCATGGGGATCAGGCCGGCATCAGACGCGCCCTGCACGTTGTTCTGCCCACGCAATGGGTGCAAACCAGTGCCGGGCCGGCCAGTGTGGCCGCAGGTGAGCGCCAGGGATATCAGGCAGCGGGCGTTGTCGGTGCCGTGCACGTGCTGGGAGATGCCCATGCCCCAGAAAATCATCGCCTTATCCGCGCTTGCGTAGGCGCGGGCCACTTCACGAATGGCATCAGGCGCCACGCCGCAGACCGGGCTCATCACTTCCGGGGTCATGCCCTCAACGCTGGCTGCCAGCGCCTCGAAGCCTTCGGTGTGGGCGTCAATGTAGGCCTGGTCGTAAAGCCCTTCGCTGATGATCACATTGAGCATGGCGTTAAACAGTGACACGTCGCCACCGGGCGAGAATCGAAGACTGCGCCAGGCGTAGGCATCCAGCGCCTGGCCCCGTGGATCAATGATGATCAGTTTGGTGCCGTTTCGTGCCGCCTGCTTGAAGTAGGTGGCAGCTACCGGGTGGTTTACCGCCGGGTTACAGCCGGTGAGGATCACCACGTCGGCCTGCAACGCCTGCATGAAGGAGGCCGTCACGGCGCCGGAACCCAGGCATTCCATCAATGCGGCCACGGAACTGGCGTGGCAAAGTCGGGTGCAGTGGTCAACGTGGTTGGAGCCGAAGCCGGTGCGCACCAGCTTCTGGAACAACCAGGCTTCTTCGTTGGAGCACTTGGCGCTGCCGAAGCCGGCAAGCGCGGCGGGACCTTGTTGTGTTTTTAAATCAGTTAATCCGTTGGCCGCCAGATCGAGGGCTTCTTCCCAACTTGCTTCTCGGAAGTGCGTTAACGGATTGGCCGGATCGAAGTCCGGGTCCAGTCCCTTGGGTATGCCCTCCCGGCGAATCAGTGGCCGGGTGAGCCGCGCCGGGTGCGAGGGATAGTCGAAGCCGAAACGGCCTTTCACGCACAGCCGCCCCTGGTTTGAGGGACCGTCTTTGCCTTCCACAAACAGGATGCGTCCCCGCTGGTCGCATTTCTCCGATCCGGCAGGTGTGGGCTCGTCTTTCACGTGATAGGTCAGTTGGCAGCCCACGCCGCAATAGGGGCAAACGGAATCGACTTTGCGATCAGCAGTGGCTGAGTCTCCGCTGCCCTGGGCATCGATCAGGGTGGCCGGCATGAGCGCCCCGGTCGGGCAGGCCTGCACGCATTCGCCACAGGCGACGCAGGTGCTGTCGCCCATGGGGTCGTCAAAATCAAACACCACCTTGGACGCAGCGCCACGGTGGGCCAGTCCAATCACATCGTTGCCCTGCGCTTCCCGGCAAGCGCGCTCACACAGGCCGCACGTAATGCAGGCATCCAGATTGACGTTCATGGCGGAATGGGAAGCGTCATGCCCTCCGGCGTGGGCCATCGAATCCGACCTCGGCTCTACATGATGAACCGTGGGCTCATCCCGATCCGAGCGTGCCGGAATGCGCTGGCGCACGGCAGCGGCATCAATGGCCAGTTGGTCGGCCGTATCCCACAGGTGGCTTGAGCGGTCCGGGCTGTTGAATCGTTCCGGTTGATCCGCCAACAGCAATTCGAGCACGCCTTTACGGGCTGCCTGAACCCGGGAAGAGCCTGCACTGCGCACCACCATGCCGGGCGCGGCCTCGCGAATGCAGCTTGCGGCCAGCACCCGTTCACCTTCCACTTCCACCATGCAGGCGCGGCAATTGCCATCGGCGCGGTAACCCGGGGCGTCTTTGAAGCACAGGTGGGGGATGGTCTCGCCGGCGCGCATGGCCACCTGCCACAGGGTTTCGCCGGGGTAGGCCTGCACTTCAACGTCGTCGAGTGTCAGGGTGAAGCTCGTGCTGGAATCGCTCATGGCTGCCTCCCCTAACCTTTCGCTATCAGGTTGCTGCTGGCCAGTTCGCTGCGGAAATCCCGCAGCAGGCTCAGTACCGGATTGGGTGCGGCCTGGCCGAGGCCACAGATGGACGCATCCGCCATAACCGCCGCCAACTGCCGGAGAGTTTCCTCATCCCAGGTTTTGCGTTCCAGCACGGTGAGCATTTTTTCGGTACCCACACGGCAGGGCGTGCACTGCCCGCAGGACTCATCCGCGAAGAAGCCCAACAGGTTGGCAGCCGCTGCCTGCAAATCGTCCTGATCAGACAGAACGATCACGGCCGCAGAGCCGATGAAACAGCCGTGTTCCTGCAGAGTGTCGAAGTCCAGGGGAATGTCCCCTTTGCTGGCCGGTAGAATGCCGCCGGACGCGCCACCGGGCAGATAGGCCAGCAGGCGATGCCCTGCCGCCATGCCGCCGCAATATTCCTCGATTAATTCATTGAGGGTGATGCCCGCAGGCGCCACATGCACACCAGGCCGCGCAACCCGACCAGACACCGAGAAGCTGCGAAGCCCCTTGCGACCATGCCGACCCTGGCTGGCGAACCACTCCGCGCCCTGTACATGGATGCGGGGTATCCAATACACCGTCTCGACGTTGTTCACCAGGGTTGGCTGGTTGAACAGCCCCTTCTGGGCCACAAACGGCGGGCGGTGTCGTGGCTTGCCGGGCTTACCTTCCAGGGATTCAATCAGGGCGGATTCCTCACCGCAGATATAGGCGCCGGCGCCCCGGCGAAGGATGATAAAACTTGGCTCCGCGATGTCCGCCGCTTCCAGCTCGGCAATCGCCGCTTTGAGAACACGGTGCAGGCCGGGGTATTCGTCTCGTAAGTAGATGTAGAGAGCTTCCGCCTCGACCGCCCAGGCGCTAACCAGCGCGCCCTCCAGGAATACGTGCGGTTCACGTTCCAGGTAATAGCGGTCTTTGAAGGTGCCCGGTTCGCCCTCGTCGGCATTGATCACCGCATAGCGTGGCCCCGGTTCGGCCCGAACGGCCTGCCATTTGCGGTAGGTGGGAAAACCAGCGCCACCGAGGCCGCGCAGGCCTGCCTGCTCCAGTTCCTCGGCCAGAGATTCAACGCTCACCCGGCCTTCATAACAATCGGCCAGCAGGCCATAACCGCCGGTTGAACGGTAATCCGCCAGTCCCTGCCATTGAATGTCTTCCGGGTGAATCTGGCCCTGATCTATTGCCGCACCCACATTCTCGACGTTGGCATGGCACACGTGATGATGGCCGACTTCGACCACTGGCGCCGAGTCGCAGCGCCCCATGCAGGGTGCACGCCGCAGACGCACCCGGGCGGGATCAGCGCCGTCCGACAGCGCCCGGTGCAGCGCCTCGGCACCGGCCAACTGGCAGGAGAGCGAATCGCACACCCGCAGGGTTATTGCCGGTGGTGGCGTTTGTTCGTCGTGAACAACATCAAAATGGGCATAGAAGGTGGCGGTTTCATAGATGGCGGCCATGGGCAGATTCATGAACGCCGCAAGGGCCCGCAGGCGAGGCATGGAGAGGTAGCCGTCTGAATCCTGCAGTACATGCAGGTGCTCGATAAGGCGATCGCGGTCTCGCAATGACGAATCGACGCGTTCGTCACCGATCAGTTCCCGCAGCTCCGTCAATACTGCCGGTTCCAGTTGACGGCCCCGAAGGGCGGAGCGCCGACGTTTAACCACTTTTTCGTCCGTATCCATGTTTTTGACCAGGCGCCGGGGGTCCAGGTACAGCCTTGTTGGCTGGCTTGACTGCTTTGCAATCATTGAAGCATAGGAAGACGGGATGGCGCCAGACGATGAATAACGGAATCAACCGAGGGTCTGTCCTGGCCTTGGGTCTGGAACTTTGAAGCTAGGGAAATAATGGAGGCGCGGGTCGGAATCGAACCGGCGTACACGGAGTTGCAGTCCGCTGCATAACCACTCTGCCACCGCGCCGGAAAAGATCGAAGAGATCGGATCTTTGTGCTCTCAGGTGGGCATTGAGAGACTTGAAATTGGAGCGGGAAACGAGATTCGAACTCGCGACCCCAACCTTGGCAAGGTTGTGCTCTACCAACTGAGCTATTCCCGCTCTTTGTTTCCGGGGCATTGCCTCGTCAACGGCTGCGTATTCTACGGATTACCGTTCGGGCGTCAACAGTTTTTTATCAAGTTTTTGTTTTATTGGAGATTGTGGGTAAGCTTGTAATTGCCAGGCCAAATCACTCAGGGATTCGACAGAACGTGCCCAGTCCTGATTCTTCCGAGCAGACCGATCCACAACCACCGTCCTCCAAACCCGGATCCGTGACCATTGAGGCCGGCACCCTTAGAGTGACGGATGACTGGCTGTTGAGTCATTACCGGTCACTGGCGTCCCTGGCTTCATCCATGTCTTCCAGGGACACGAGCGCACTATCAATAGATCTCTCGAGGCTGGATCGGATCGACACGGCCGGAGCATCCCAGTTGGCCTCACTCATTGGCCCCCAGCGCCTGCTGGAAGCGGTGACCTCTGCCGGCGACTTGCCAAGGGAAAAATCCGCCCTGATTGTTGCCGTTTGCGAGGCGATGAAAGACCAGCCCGAGCCAGACAACGGCACACCTTCCCTTATCCGGAGCTTCGTGATCGGCACCGGTCAGAAGGTGGAAGGCATATTCCGACTGCTGTGGATTCTTGTCGGCTTTATCGGCCAGACGCTCGGCACCCTGGCCTGGAACCTTCCGAGGCCCTGGCGCTGGCGTATGACACCCTTCGTTGCCGCAGTTCACGACACCGGCCTGAATGCCCTGCCCATCGTGGCACTGCTGACGTTTCTGGTGGGTGCTGTGGTGGCGTTCCTGGGAGCAACCGTGCTGGAAGATTTTGGCGCGACCATTTACACCGTAAACCTGGTGGCCTTCTCCTTCCTGCGGGAATTCGGGGTGCTGTTGGCCGCAATACTGCTGGCAGGCCGAACCGCCAGTGCTTTTACAGCCCACATTGGCGCCATGAAAGTGAACGAGGAGCTTGATGCGATCCGCACCCTCGGCCTTAACCCGATCGAACTGCTGGTGCTGCCCCGTGTGATGGCCATGATGGTGAGCCTTCCGATCCTGACTTTTGTAGGTATGATTTCGGGAATGGTGGGCGGCGCCATGGTCTGCGCCCTGGTGCTGGATATCTCGCCGACGCAGTTCATGGCGATCGTTGAGCGGGACATCGCCCTTCAGCATTTCGTTGTGGGCATCGTGAAGGCCCCGATCTTTGCGTTCCTGATTGCTGTCATTGGCTGCCTGGAAGGGTTCAAGGTGGCCGGCAGCGCTCAATCCGTGGGCGAACACACCACTTCCAGCGTGGTTCAGTCCATCTTCATGGTGATTCTGCTGGATTCCATTGCTGCACTATTCTTTATGGAAATGGGCTGGTAATCATGGCGGCTATGAGCGAATCCCCGAGTAGTGAAGCCGGCAGTAAACCGGTGATTGCGGTACGGGACCTGTGCAACCAGTTTGGCGATCACGTTGTTCACGAGGACCTCGACCTGGACCTGCTTCGGGGTGAGATTCTGGGTGTAGTTGGTGGCTCTGGAACCGGCAAAACCGTGCTCTTGCGCAGCATTGTTGGACTGAACACGCCCACCTCGGGCCACATACGCGTGTTTGGCGAAGATCTGATCCAGCTTTCGGCCCGCGAACGCTCCCGGATAGAGCAACGGTTCGGTGTACTGTTCCAGGGGGGCGCCCTGTTCACCTCATTGAACTTGCAGGAGAATATAGCGGTTCCCCTGATTGAACACGCCGGCCTGAAGCGGCCCGAAGCGGAACAGCTGGCCCGCATGAAGCTGGCGCTGACCGGATTACCGCCCAATGCGGCGCTTCGCTACCCGTCCGAACTCTCCGGCGGCATGGTTAAACGCGCGAGCCTGGCACGAGCCCTGGCCCTTGATCCGGAAATACTGTTTCTGGACGAACCCACTGCCGGCCTGGATCCCATCGGGGCCGCGGCATTCGACCGGCTGATTGTAACGCTGCGTGATGCCCTGGGGCTGACCGTGTTCCTGGTCACCCATGATCTGGACACCCTGTACTCAACCTGTGACCGGGTTGCGGTTCTGTCACAGCGAAAAGTCCTGGTAGCTGATACGCTGGAGGGCGTTGCCGCCACGGAGGACGGTTGGATCCAGGATTACTTTCACGGCCCCCGTGGCCGGGCGGCGAGCTACGCCTTCAGGGACCATTCGAACACACGGACGCAGGAGCAGTAACCATGGAGCCGAGGGCCCATCACCTGATCATTGGCCTGTTTACCATCCTGGCCTTCGCCGCCGCACTGATCTTTTCGCTGTGGCTGGCGAAATCCTCTGCCGATCGGGAATGGGGCTACTATGAGATCGTGTTCGAGCAGGCAGTTGGCGGCCTGTCCGAGGGTAATCCGGTGCTTTATAACGGCGTGCAGATTGGCGATGTCATGGAGTTGAACCTCGATCCGAACAATCCGGCCCATGTGAGGGTTCTGGTGCGGGTTGATCAGTCGATTCCCATCCGCGAGAACACCAAGGCCGGCATGGTGCTTGCCAACATTACCGGCAGCATGAGCGTCCAGTTCAGCGGTGGGAGCCCCGACCAGCCCGTGCTGAAGGGCGACCGGGACAACCCGCCGGTTATTTTTGCCGAGCCCTCGGCGTTCAACAATCTGCTGGCCAACAGCGAACAACTGCTGGCCAAGGCAGACCAGCTGCTTACCAGTGCCACCGAGTTGCTCTCCGGTGACAATATTGAAAACGCCTCTGCGATTCTGAGAAACACGCGCGAGGCCACGGATGCCCTGCTCGACCGCCGGGATCAGCTGACCGCCCTGCTTGAACAGTTCGACGCTGCCGCCATTCGCGCAGAAGAAGCCGCCATCAAGGTGTCCAATGTATCGGATAATGCCAACGAACTGCTGCAAACTGATGGTCAGCGGGTTCTGGAATCCATGGACAGAGCCCTGGCGGTAATCACCACTACCATTGGGCGAATTGATGAGCTGACCCGTGACAATCAGGGTGCCATGGATGCCGGGCTTCAAGGCATGGGCGAGTTGGCACCCGCGCTTCGGGAGCTTAGGGCAACCCTGCGCAGCCTGAACCAGTTCACTCACCGGCTGGAACAGGACCCCACGGGCACGCTATTCGGTAATGAAACCATGAAGGAGATGGCACAGTGACATTGAGGTCAATCAAAAGCGTTGCGCTTCTCCTGGGCGCTGCCTTTGCCAGTGGTTGTACGGTGTTTCCGAACCCCGAACCACCCAGGGTTATGGGCCTGGCGTTGGTACAGCCAATTCCCGCGGTCGAGCAAACGGTTCAGGCATCCCTTCGCGTGGATACACCCTACGCCTCAGAGCCCTTCAATGGCTCGCTGATTCTGGCAAAGCCCATACCACAGGAGTTTCGGGCCTATGAGGGCGTTCGCTGGAGGGATACGGCGCCTGTGGTTGTCCGGGATTCCCTGGTTGCCAGCCTTCGCCAGAGTGGCGCCTACACAAACGTCATCACCGATACCAATCCTGCACAGGCTGACTTGACCCTGGTGACCGAAATATCGGCCTTTAACTCCGAAACCCCGGACACCGGCCCCCAGGTGGTTATCGAGCTGCATCTGCAGATGATTCACAATCGTTCGAGGGCCACCTTGTGCACACGTACCGTCCGGATTGTTGAGCCGGCGCCGGGCACATCGGTTGACCAGATTGTTGAGGCGTTCGGAACCGCTGGCAGCCAGCTGGCCGACAGGGTGATTGACTGGGCTACGACCTGTGACTATCCGCCTCGGCTGAGGCCTTCTCGGGAAACAGATCAGACCACGCAGCCTTGAGGTAGAGACCCATGGACCACAGTGTGAGAATCGCGGCGATATAGAGCAGCGCCAGGGCAACATTGGCCCAGAGCACGCCAGGGGGGAAGGCCAGTAAGCCCACGATGGCTGCCATCTGGGCCGTGGTCTTGATCTTCCCGATGTAGGAGACTGCCACACTTGCACGGCTGCCGATTTCTGCCATCCACTCCCGCAAAGCGGAAATCACGATTTCACGGCCGATAATCACCGTAGCCGGAATGGTCAGCAAGATCGCCGAGTGTTCCTCGATCAGCACAGCCAGCGCAACGGCCACCATGAGCTTGTCTGCAACCGGGTCGAGGAATGCGCCGAAAGGCGTGCTCTGGTTGAGTTTGCGGGCAAGATAGCCGTCCAGCCAGTCCGTGGCCGCCGCCAACCCGAAAATGGCCGCGCTCACGAGGTAGCTCCACCCCACCGGAAGGTAAAAAATCACCACAAACACCGGAATCATGATGATGCGGGAGAGGGTGAGGATGTTTGGTAGATTCATGCTGTCCTTACTCGTCGTGCAATGCTGCGTATATGGTTTCGGCCAGTGATTTGCTGATGCCCTGCACCTTGGCCATCTCATCAACCCCGGCCTTGCGGAGTTCCTGAATGCCGCCAAAATACCGGATCAGGTCGCGACGTTTTTTCGGTCCCACGCCTTCAATGCCTTCCAGTGTAGACTGCCGGCGCTTTTTGTCGCGCCGGGCCCTGTGGCCGGTAATCGCAAACCGGTGGGATTCATCCCGGATGTGCTGGATCAGGTGCAACGCCGGTGAATCGGCCGGCACCCGGAACACATCGCCAGTCATGGCGTCAATCAGCTGCTCCATGCCTGCACGACGGGTCACTCCCTTGGCAACACCAATCAGCGGGATATCGGAAATCTCAAGCTCATCAAACACTTCCCGGGCAATATTCAACTGCCCTTTACCACCATCGATGAAGACCAGATCCGGGCGCTTGCCCTCCCCGGACACCATCCGCTTGTAGCGGCGGGTAAGCACCTGTCGCATGGCGGCGTAATCATCGCCGGCGGTGACACCCTCAATATTGTACAGGCGGTAATCGCTCTTGAGGGGGCCATTCTCATCGAAAACCACACAGGATGCGACGGTATTTTCCCCGTGGCTGTGGCTGATGTCGAAACACTCCATTCTTTGCGGGGTTTCTGCCAGCTCCAGGAGGTCCCTCAATGCCAGCAGGCGCCGGTACACGGTCTCCTTGCTCGCCAGGTGCGTAAGCAGGGTCTGGCGGGCGTTGGTCATCGCCAGTTCCAGCCACCGGCGCCGCTCACCCCGCACATTGCCGCGAATCCGGGTTTCCCGGTTTGCGGACTCGCTGAGGGCCTGGGCCAACAGTTCCTGACCTTCCACCTCAACCGGCACCAGGATGTCCCGAGGAATCTCCCGGCGGGTGTTGCCCCCGAAATAGTACTGGCCAAGAAAGGCGCTGAGCAGTTCGCCTTCGGTCTGTTCGATAGAGTAGCGGGGGAAGTAGTCCTTGGTGCCAAGTACACGACCACCGCGCACGATGATTACCACGATGCAGACCACACCCGCATCCTGGGCAATGGCAATGACATCCGCGTCGCCGCCCTCGCCTTCGATGGATTGCTGCTCCTGCACGTGGCGCAAGTGATTGATCTGATCCCGATAGGCGGCGGCTTTTTCAAACTCGAGATTCTTCGAGGCTGCCTCCATGGCGTTCATCAAATCATGGAGGATCGCAGGGTTCTTGCCCTCCAGAAACATGGTGGCGTGGCGGATGTCCTGCTGATACTCCTCGGGCGTTATGTATTCAACACAAGGTGCCGTGCAACGGTTGATCTGGTACTGCAGGCAAGGCCTTGTTCGATTCCTGAAAAAGCTTTCACTACAGTTCCTTATGCGGAAAATCTTCTGTAATACATTAAGACTTTCCTTAACCGCACCCGAGCTCGGAAACGGCCCGAACCAAGTGCCGCCGCCCTTCTTGGTGCGTCCACGACGAAAGGTCAGCGAGGGGTAATCGCTGTGGGAAGACAGATAGATATAGGGATAGGACTTATCGTCACGAAGCAGGATATTGTAAGGCGGCCGTAACGATTTGATCAGGTTCTGCTCGAGCAGCAGTGCTTCGGTTTCGCTGCCGGTGATGGTCACTTCAATGGAGGCAATCTTGCCAACCAGGGCTTCGGTCTTGGGCGCCAGGCCGGTCTTGCGGAAGTAGCTGCCAACCCGCTTTTTAAGGTTGCGGGCCTTGCCCACGTAAAGAACCGAGCCACCCTCGTCGTACATTCGGTAGACGCCGGGCCGCTCGGTCAACTGTTTCAGGAAGCTCTTGCTGTCAAACTCCCCGATGTGGGTGCTTTCAGGTTCAGACCTTGTCGGCATCAAGCAACCCGAGCCGCACTGCCATCAGGGCCAATTCAACATCACTGGAGATTTCCAGTTTCTCAAAGATCCGGTAGCGGTAGCTGTTCACTGTCTTGGGGCTCAGGCACAGTTTGTCGGAGATATCCTGCACCTTCTGGCAATCCACCACCATCATGGCAATCTGCATTTCCCGTTCGGACAGCCGGTCGAACAGCGACAGCTCGCCGTCTTCATCCCGATCACCGCCGCCCAGTTGCTTCAGGGCCATCTTCTGGGCGATTTCCGGGCTGATATAGCGCTGACCGGTATGGGCCATACGGATGGCGCGGACCATTTCCTTGATATCAGCACCTTTGGTGATGTAGGCGGTGGCGCCGCTTTGCATGACGCGTGTCGGATAGGGATCGTCTGCGCAGGCGGTGACCACAATCACACGAATGGAATCATCAATGCGGAGGATACGACGGGTTGCCTCGAGGCCCCCGATACCCGGCATGCGGATATCCATGAGCACAATATCCGGACGCTGTTGGCGAACAAAATCGATAGCGTCCTCGCCGGATGACGCCTGCCCGATGACTTCAATGTCCGGGTTGTCAGCCAGCATCCGGGTAATGCCGGACCTCACCAGCTCATGGTCATCTACAACCAGTACCCTGATCAAAATTCACCTCGCACACGGCTTTCGGGAAAACAGCGCGATTGTAACGTTTAGTTCCGGCCCCGGGTAGGTGCAAACATAAATACCGTGACAGACCTGACGCCTAACCCGGCACACCCAGACCGGCGGTATTCTCAACCGGGTCAAACCAGACCACCAACTCGCCCCGCCGCACCGCAGACATCACCCTGCTCTGCTCGCCCATGGGGTTTTCAGTATCGTTCAGGCCGTGGTACCGGGTGCAATATTCCTCCACCAGGCCCTGGAGCTGGTCTTCGGTCAGCAACTCGGTATCAACAATGAATTTTTCCTGCCGGGGATCTTGCTCTGGCTGGTTTTCAGGGCTGTCAGTCATACTACCTCCTGTGACGCCACCATGTTACGAGGTATGACGGAAAGGTAGAAGCCCGGATTTGGTTTCCGGGCAAGCAGTCGTTGTTCAGGCAGGTTCTTCGGCGGTGCGAAAACGAGCGATCAGTTGGCGCATGGATACGGACTCCTGCCTCAGCGCCTCGCTGATGGTCCGGGTTTGCTCGACGCTCTCGATCAGGAAATCGGCGCTTTCGTCCAGCGCTGTTGATCGACGGCCGACCCGCCCGATCTCATCCCGTTGCATGGCAACGGCGGAGCTGATCTCGGCACTGTGATTCTCGAGGTACACAAACTGGCCCTGCAATGACTGGAGGTGACCCTTGAGTGCGGCCAGATGCTCACGGTTGCTGCTGCCGGCATCGCGCATCTCTTCCAGAAGCTCATCAACACCGCTGACCCCGGATACCAGGTCCTGCAGCCACTGGGAGATATTCCGGGTAGAGTCAGAGGTGCGGCGAGAAAGGGTCCGAACCTCATCGGCCACCACCGCAAAGCCGCGACCATGTTCGCCCGCGCGAGCGGCCTCGATGGCGGCATTGAGCGCCAGCAGGTTGGTTTGCTCGGCAATGTCGGCAATGACCCCGATAACCTGCTCAATCTTGCCCGTGGATTCGTTCAGGGCGTGGATGGAGCCAGAAACGCGGGAAATCACATCCACCGTGTGTTCCGCAGCCTCTTCGCTTGTGGTCAATCGACTCTGCACTTCTTCGTTGGCTGCTACTGCGGATTTCACGGTGTTAGCCGATTCGTCTGTGGCCCGCTCTATAGCTGAGGCCTGATCGGCAATGGCGGCCATGGACTGGCTCACGTCATTGATCTGCTTCCGGGTTTGCTCGGAGGCCGCCTGGAGCGATTCGGCACCGTTATCCAGGGCCCCGGAACGCTCATCAAGACCTCCGGCCGCTGAGCGAATGTCTGCGATAAAGTGCTCGAACCGGGAGACCAATCCACCCAGCGCTCTGGCCACACCAGCCACCTCGTCCCGACCTTTCAGGACGGGCACACGAGTAAGATCGGCGTTCTTCTCCATCTCGGCCAGGTCGTTCTGCATACCCTGCAAGCGCAAAATCACCGACTGCCTCAGCCACCAGGTCATGATGATGACGATGAGCAGGAAGGACACGGAGCCTGCAATCAGGAAGCTCTGCTGACCGGCCAGAAACGACAGCAGTTCGTCGGCGCCCTCGGATACTGAGGCTCGACTCTGAAACTGGCGCTCGGCGATGGCTGCGAGCATTGGCTCCATGGCCGGGAACAGATCGAAATCCACCACCTGACCAACACGGTAATAGCTTTTCTCGGCAATGCCTTCTCCCATCCGGGCGATAAGCGCCAGTACCCGCTCGAAATCCTCACGGTGTGCTTCTGCCCACTGGCGCAGGCCCGGCTCTGCTTCAAGTGTCTGCCAATTTTGCGGCAATGTGCTTTCCAATCGACTGAACTCGGTCTCGATTTCATCCCAGAGTAAAAGCTGGGCTTTGATCTTGTAGGCAAGATCCTGAAGGTGGCGATGGTCCTGTTCCAGATCCGCCAGCAGCCAGGCTTCGTTAAGGTTGGTCTGAATCAGGGTTTTGGAGGCATCTTCGGCTTTCAGGATGATGCTCCAGGACAGCGCGGCAAGCCCGGCGAGGGCGAAGACTGATAGAAAGGCGAAAAACAGGATCCGGGTTCTTACTGTGCCGAACATGACAACTCCAAAAGCGGGCTATGCCGCGGATGGTATGCCGATTTTATGACACTTTTATTGCATCAAATCTGTCAGCTTTTTATCCCAACCAACCGAGAATCGTGTTAACCACTTCAAATAAATCCCCTTATTCACTATGATCGCCGCTTTCAGACCGTTTGGATGCTAATGAACCAGTCCGTCTTTCGACTCACCTTACCCATTCTGTTCGGCTACTTACCGTTGGGCATGGCCTTTGGCGTGCTGTTTGCCACCCAGCTCGACTATGCCTGGTGGGCAGCACCTCTGATGGGCCTGGTGATTTACGCTGGCGCCGGCCAGATACTGGCTGTGAGTCTTCTGGCGGTTAACGCCGGCCTGCTGGAAGTATTCATCGCGATGTTTGTTCTGAATGCCCGCCATCTGTTCTACGGGCTTTCATTGCTTGGCCAGTTCAAGGGGGCGGGCTGGCGCAAGCTGTACCTGATTTTCGGTTTAACGGATGAAACCTATTCCCTGCTTACCAGTCGCCCGCGCGGAACCGACCGGGCTCATGAGCAGGAGGTGGATTTCCGTATTACAGGGTTCAATCAGTGCTATTGGGTAGCAGGCTGCGCAATCGGTGCACTGCTTGGTGACAACGTCGCCTTTGACAGCACGGGCATCGAGTTCGCGCTGGTGGCTTTGTTCATTGTTCTTACTCTGGAGCAGTTCAAGGCTCTGGGCGAAGGCTTCCCCATCTGGCTTGGGGCCGCGGCGGCGGGTGCTGCCATGCTGTTATTGCCACCAGCGCACCAGTTGATTGGGGCGATCGCACTCGTTACAGCCGTGCTCTTACTGGAATACCGGAGAAGTCGAGGGCAAACGCCGCACAAGGAGAGCAGTCATGGGTGAATCCGGCTATCTGGCAGCCTTCATAGCGGTGGCGGCACTCGCCACCTTCGCCACACGGGTGATTCCCTTCCTGTTTTTCGAGCGGCATACGGAACACCCGCTGGTCCGACACCTGGGGCGCTATTTACCTGCGGCGGTGATGGCCCTGCTGGCAACGGTGTTCCTGCAACGTTCGGCGGACTGGTCAGGTGCATGGATGGGCTTTGATGCCCTGTTGCCGGGCGCCCTGGTAGTTATCATTCACCTTTGGCGCCGCAACGCCCTGCTCTCCATTGCTACGGGCACCATCAGCTACATGGCCATACAGCAAGCCGGGCTCTGACCCGGCCGGGTTTACACCCTGTTTTCGAGATTGGCGACCAGCCGGGAATCCTGCAATGCGGCGGTGCGGTGCTTGACCACGCCTTTGTATTCCGGGCTCTCGATCATGGCCATGAAGGCGTCGATTGACGGGTAGCGGACCAGCAGTACCTGATCCCAGGATTCATCAGGGGGGGCTATCAGTGATCCAACGCTGCGGCCGGACCAGATGACTTCTGCGCCCACCGATCTTACGCAGGCAGCGGCCTCTTCCATGTAGAGCGTGTAGGCTTCCCGACCGGTCCGCTCCGGTGCCTCTTCCTTGTAGTTGGCCCGGTCGCGGAAGCGCAGCAGATTCAACATGACGACAGGCTGGTCTTTCGGGGTATCCGCCAGGACTTTCTGCAGCTGTTCGGGAGTGGGATTAACGGCGTCCATCCTTATCCTCTTCTTCTCGTGTTTCCGGGGCCTACTATAGCCCAGGCCGGAGGCGTACGCGCAAGCGATTTCATTACCTTTCATTCAGTTTGCTCTTTTTGCCTTCTTTCTTCGTAAGGCTACAGTGAAGGAGACGCAAAACTCATAAATGAGAGGACGATATGGCTACCCTCACGATTAACGGCGAGCGCTATGAGCTCGACGTTCCCGATAACATGCCCTTGCTCTGGGTGATCCGCGACGTTGTCGGCCTCAAAGGAACCAAGTTTGGATGCGGCATGTCCCAGTGCGGCGCCTGCACGGTACACCTCAACGGAACAGCAATCCGCTCCTGCGTGACCCCGGTCTCTGCCGCCACCGGCGAGATCACCACCATTGAAGCCATGGCTGACGACCCGGTTGGCAGCAAGGTTCAGCAGGCCTGGCTCGACCTCGGTGTCGCCCAGTGTGGTTACTGCCAGGGTGGCCAGATCATGAACGCGACCGCTTTGCTGAAACAGACACCGAATCCCGAAACCGCAGAAATTGTTGACGCCATGGCAGGCAACCTCTGTCGCTGCGGCACCTACAACCGAATCCTTGCTGCAATTGAACGGGCTTCCGGCAAGGAGGGTGAAGCATGAGCGCCGATGACAACTTGATGATTGCCAACGTGAGCCGTCGACGGTTCCTGATGGGCCTGGCCGGCGGCTCTGCCCTGGTGCTCGCAGCCCGATGGGATGTGGCCCTGGGTGGCAATGAAAAAGCTCAATTTGGTGCCGGGGCCATGCCCGGCGGCTGGGTCGACGACCCCAACGTATTTATCCATATCGATGCCGATGGCCTCGTTACCATCGTGAACAACCGGTCTGAAATGGGTCAGGGTATCCGTACCAGTCTGGTGATGGTCGGTGCTGACGAGCTTGGCGCTGACTGGGACCAGGTGAGAGTCGAACAGGCCGAAGGCGATCACAGCAAATACGGCAACCAGAACACCGACGGTTCGCGCAGTATGCGCCATTGGTATCAGCCGATGCGCCGCGCCGCAGCAGCCGCCAGGCAGATGCTGGAACAAGCCGCCGCCAATGAGTGGGGCGTTTCGACCAGTGACGTTCAGGCCGGTGTACATAAAGTCGTTCACAGATCCTCTGGCAAAGAGCTCGGCTTTGGGGAACTTGCCGCAAAAGCAAGGGACCTCGAGGTTCCCGGGCGCAATGCACTGGAACTCAAGCGCGATGAAGAGCTTCGATTCGTCGGCAAGGAAACCGGTCTGATCAACGGCGAGCTGAAATCGGCTTACCCGAAAGCGATCGACGGCGAAGATATCGTGACCGGTAAAGCGGTGTATGGGGCAGATGTGCCGTTTGAGAACCTGCTCTATGCCGTGATTGCACGTCCACCCGTTTATGGCGCAACCGTCGCCAGCTTCGATGATACCGAAGCCCTTAAGGTGCCCGGCGTCGAGAAGGTAATGAAGGTTGAGGGTACTAGCCAGCCCGCTGGCTTCAGTCCACTCGGTGGGATTGCCGTGGTGGCGTCCAATACCTGGGCCGCCATGGAAGGACGCAAAGCACTGAAGATCGACTGGGATCTGGAGGCTGCCGGAGACAACGCCAGTTATACCTCGTCCGCCTATCGAGAATCTCTGGAAAAGGCAGCGCAGCAGCCCGGCACGGTGGTCCGCCAGCATGGCGATCTGGATAAAGCTCTGGAAAATGCCGCCAAGCATGTCTCCGCCACCTATTACATGCCTCACATGGCCCAGGCACCCATGGAACCTCCGGTTGCAACGGTACAAATCAAGGACGGCAAGGCCGAAGTCTGGGCGCCAGTCCAGAATCCGCAAGCAACCCGCGATACGGTCGCCGGCCGGCTCGGCCTTGATGCAGAGAATGTCACCGTTCACGTTACCCTGCTTGGGGGCGGCTTCGGGCGGAAATCCAAGCCGGATTTCGCCATTGAAGCGGCCAGTATTGCCGAGGCTTTCAAAGGCCGGCCCGTGAGGCTGCAGTGGTCGCGCGAAGACGATATCCACCACGCTTACTTCCATGCAGTGTCTGTCGATTATCTGGAGGCCGGGCTGGACGATAATGGCCAGGCCACAGGCTGGCTACACCGGACCCTGTCACCGAGCATCGGCTCGCTGTTCGCGCCCGACCCGAAGCACAAGGGTGAGTTTGAATTGGGCATGGGCTTTAACACCATGCCGTTCTCGGTGCCTGCCCTGAGGCTGGAAAACCCGCCTGCACCCGCTCATGTGCGCATTGGCTGGTTCCGCTCGGTCTACAACCTGCCCCATGCCTGGGCGATCCAGAGCTTTGCCCATGAAATGGCAGTGGCGGCCGGCAAGGACCATCGGGATTACGTACTCGACCTGCTCGGGCCGGACCGGAAGATCCACAACCTGACGGTGGGTGATGGCTGGAACTATGGCGAAGACCCGGACCTCTACCCCATCGATATTGGCCGAATGCGCAACGTCGTTGAGCGCGCGACCAGCGAAGCCGGTTGGGGCAAGTCCATGGGTAAAGGCCGAGGTCTTGGCCTGGCGTTTCACCACAGCTTTGTCTCCTACACCGCGATCGTGTTTGACGTGGAAGTGGATGACCAGGGCGAGCTAACCATTCACCGGGCAGACATCGCCTTCGATTGCGGCCCCCAGGCCAACCCGGAGCGAATTCGTTCCCAGTTGGAAGGCGCCATCGTGATGGGCATCGGCATCGCGCTGCAAAGCGAGGTGACCTTTGAAGACGGCGTGGCGCAGCAGGGTAACTTCGACAAATACCTGATCCCGCGTATGCCGGACGCCCCTAAAACCCTGAGGGTCCATCTGGTCGACAATCCGGGTGAGGCCATGGGGGGCGTAGGTGAACCTGGCCTGCCCCCGGTAGCGCCGGCGCTCTGCAACGCGATCTATGCAGCTACCGGTAAACGCATCAGGCGGTTGCCGGTTGGCGACCAGCTTAAAGGGTAAAACCGATCAGGGCCCTCTGGGGCCCTGATTTTTTATTGGCTATTTTCTTTCCGGCCCATACCTTCGTGGTATTCCCATAGCATCCTAGCTTTCTCCCCGCTTATAATCCGGCTGGATCTCTTCACTTCCCTCGACCGAACGGCCACCCTTGATGACCCTGATCGATCTGTTCCTGCAAACCATGGAAACCACACTGCCCGTGTTTGCCATGGTGTTTATCGGCCTGGGGCTTCGGAAGATTGGCTGGATCGACAATGCGTTTGTGAATACCGCCTCCGCACTGGTGTTCAAAGCCACGCTGCCAACCCTGGTGTTTCTGAGCATCATTCGGGCCGACCTGGATACCGCGTTCAACCCCGGGCTTCTGGTGTTTTACCTGGCAGCGACACTGGCCAGCTTTGCCATAACCTGGCTCTGGGCCCGGTGGCGCGTGGTTCGGGAAGATCGAGGGGTTTACGTACAAGGGGCCTTTCGGGGCAACTGCGGAATCGTCGGCCTGGCTCTGGCCGCCAATCTTTACGGCGACTTTGGCCTTTCGGCAGGGGGCATCCTGCTTGGCCTGGTGATTATTTCCTACAACATTCTCTCGGTGATCGTGCTGGTGGCCTACCAGCCGGGTCAGACAACGGACTGGACAAAGATCTTCCACGACATCGTCCGCAATCCCCTCATCCTGGCGGTCTTTGTGGCCATCCCCTTTGCCGCCCTGGATATCACGCTGCCACGCTGGGTAATGACCAGCGGCGACTATTTCGCCTCGCTCACCCTGCCCCTGGCGCTGCTGTGCATTGGCGCCACGGTTTCCCTGAGCGCCATCCGCAGCGACAGCAAGACGGCGCTGGGGTCCAGCCTGCTCAAGATGGTGATATTGCCAGCGCTCTGCACAGCTGGGGCGTGGCTGGCTGGTTTTCGGGGTTCCGAGCTGGGCCTGATGTTCCTGTTCTTCGCCAGCCCGACGGCGGCCGCCAGTTTCGTGATGGTTAAGGCATTGGGCGGTAATGACCGGTTGGCGGCCAATATCATTGCGCTGACCACCCTGCTGGCGAGTATTACCGTAACTCTGGGGGTGTTTGTGCTTCGCAGCGCGGGTTTGATCTAGGCCTCACCGCGGCCAATAGCCTCGACAACAACAAACCCCGCCTGGCATCCCCCAAGGTATCCGCCGCCGAACAGGTTGTAGTGGTTCAGATAGTGGTAGAGATTGTAGACATCCCGCTTGGTGCCATACACCGCTGTTCGTGGGTAGTGCGCGTCGTAGGCCCGGTAGAACGCTTCCCCAAAGCCGCCAAACATTTGGGTCATGGCAATATCGGCCTCGCGGTCACCGCAGTAAACAGCCGGATCAATCAGCCAGGGGCCGTCTGCGCCATAGAGTACATTGCCATTCCAAAGGTCGCCGTGGAGCAGGCTCGGGTGCTCACAGTGCGCGTTCAGCCAATCAATCAACGTGCCTCCGCACTCATCCAGAACCTTCTGGAAACGGCTCCTCTGGCCCGTATCACGGATACGGGAGACCTGGTAGCCAAGGCGGTCCCGAACAAAGAATTCACCCCAGCTGTCACACCAGCGATTGGGTTGCGGCGACAGGCCAATGTAGTTGTCCCGTCCCCAGCCGTAGGCCTTCTGACGTAAAGCGTGCATTCTCGCCAGCCCTTCACCCAGGACCTCGCGAGCCCGATCCGAGGCACCTGACGACTGTATGGCGGTGATTTCGAGTTCATTTTCATCCACCCGGTGAACGCGCGGGACGCCAATGCCCGTCACCCCGGCCTCATCGAGTGCGCTGGCGAGGCGTTCCAACCCCTCCGCTTCACAGATCAGGGCATCAGCATAATCAGTGGCGTTGTGTTTCAGGTAGGTATTGACCATCGACTTTCGCGCTCCTTGAAGTTGTGATGCCCGAACCGGTAGATTGAAATGAAGACTGACATGACACAACGAGCGGGGGCAAACCATGGATACCAAACGCTGGCAACTTCTGATATCCGGCCGGGTACAGGGGGTTTATTACCGCGCTTCCACGGAACAGAAGGCCTCTTCCCTTGGCCTCACGGGTTTCGCCCGCAATCTGCCCGATGGACGGGTCGAGATTGTCGCCGAAGGTCCCGAAGACCGACTGGATCAGCTGAAAGCGTGGTGCGCCGAAGGGCCACCGGATGCCCGGGTGGACGCGGTCGATATTGCCCAGGAGTCCCCGACCGGCGAGTTCAGCAGTTTCAGCGTGCGTTAATAGATTCGCCTGAGCCAGAAGGTCATTGGCTTGGCGGTTTCTTCCGCTTGGTCCACATCTTTCCAGGTGTAGGTGGTGGCCAGCGCAGGTACTTTCCGGTATCCGCGGTTGTGCCAGAACTGGTCCAGGGGCTGGTAATCCGACGGCCTCAGCGGATGATCCAGCGGCCTCTCGACGGCGCAGAAACAGCAGTGTGTGAAACGGCCCTGCTCCCGGGCATGGCCTTCCCGGTGGTCAAAAAAGGCCACACCGATGCCCTTCCCCCGGTAGTCCGGCAGCAGCACCGACTCGCCGAAATAGAAAATCTTTTCCGGCTCATAACCCTGCTCGATAAACGGGCCTTTGAATTCTTCTGTTTCGTGGTCCATCGGGATACCCGTTGCGGCACCAATAACCGACTCCCCATCCATTGCCAGAACGAACAGGCTCTCTGGCGAACGGGCATAGGTATCCAGATACTTACGTTCATAGCCCATATCGCCGTCGTACAAGTAGGGAAAGCTGCGAAATACTTCGATTCGCAGACGTGCGAGATCATCAATGTATGGGTTAATCTGATCGCCGCTGAGCCGGATCATCGATACCGCCATCTATTACCCCCTTTCAAAAGGTCGAGCATGCAACAGGACAAGCCGTTTTCCCAAGCCTGCGAAAACAATAAAGCGCCGATTCTGGAAAAACTGAGGGCACTTTTCAAACAGCCAGGCACCATTCTGGAGATTGGCACAGGCACCGGCCAGCACGCGGTGCACTTTGCCAGCCACTTGCCGCACCTGTTGTGGCAGCCCACCGATCATCCCAACAATGCCCAGCTCTCTCGGGCGTGGATCGATGACTCGGAGCTCACCAATATCAACGCGCCCCTGGCCCTGGACGTGCTTGGTAGAAGCTGGGCCGATCTGCCCGCCATCGACGGCGTGTTTTCTGCCAATACCGCCCATATCATGGGCTGGCGGGAGGTTCAGGCAATGTTTCGCGGTGTCTCGGAGGTGTTGCCGATAGGGGGAATCTTCTGTCTGTATGGGCCTTTCAGCTATGGCGGCCGGCACACCAGTGAGAGCAACGCGCGGTTTGATCTGTCGCTAAGAACGCAGGCGCTGCATATGGGGATACGGGATATGGAGGATCTGAAGGCGCTGGGTAGAGAAACCGGGTTGGTTCTTGAAGAAGATTTTGGGATGCCGGCTAATAATCGGTTGTTGGTTTGGAGGAAGTAGCAGGTCGATTCCAAGACCGCTCAACTACCGATATGATCGCTCCATGAAAAGCATAATAAAACATGACGCCTCGACTCCGCCTCGCTTGAGGGTGCTCCGTCGGAATGGCCTGGCAAGACGATATCTGTTCAGCGCACTGTTAATTGCCCTCGTGCCACTTATCGTCCTGGCGTTCATGTATGACACCCAGTATGTGAAAGCACTTGAAAAGGTGACTGAAAGTCGAACAAACGCACGACTTGCTGGTGCCGAGAACCTCTTGAGAACTTTTCTCCAGGAGCGAATCTATGAGCTTGAGGCTCTTGCCGACATACCTGAGGTTTTCGAGTGGTTAACCACGGCCAGCCCCAATGAGGAGCCAGGTGCGGAGGTAATGACACAGCTTCGCCAGGCCCTCGATAGTCCTCATCTGTACGGGGTAGTCGTAAAACCCTCCAGATTTGAGGTTCCTTTGTGGTACCTGACACAAACGTTGCTGGATCAAGTGGCATTAGATCAGCTACCTCTCACTCCGTTTGCCAACGGAGAAATCATCGGCCCCGCCCTGCCAACTGAGAATCGGCCCGGCTGGTTTATTCTCAGACTCAGTCCGACGGGGCTTAATCCAACCCCGGAGGCTTGGGTAGGTCTGGTTGTCCGTCTTGCAAGCCTCACCGATCAGGTAAAGGACCTCAGCCTCACTGGCTTGCAGAACCCTCTTGTCGTAACCCCCCAAGACGTGCCGATAACTGCCGTAGGCAACATACCCGGAGACTCCTCCTCTTCCGCTAAAGACATCGATTCAAACGATTTTATCGAAGGCTGGCACATACGCCTTCAATGGTTGGGCGACCCGTTGTTAGGGCCCCTGGAATCCGCAAGATTCGGGTTAATCTTTCTGGCTTCTGGAGCAGCTCTAGCCGTTATCCTGTTGTCCCGTCACCTCTCCAGAAGATTGGAAAAGCAGGTTACGCCGCTGATTGAGGGAGCTGACAGGGTGGCTGGCGGAGATTTCGATACTCCGCTACACACGGAGGGTACGGCGGAAATAGGTTATCTGGCTTTCGCTCTTGAGCGTATGCGGCTTCGTCTTCGTCGACTGGTGAAAAGCATGGTTGACGTTGAGCGACGTGCCATATTGGGGCAATTCTCCGCCGGTGTCGCGCACGAGATCAGAAACCCTCTCGCCACCATCAAAACTACCATTCAGGCCCTGTCACGGAAGGAGTCGGATCCCAAACGCCAAAAATTAATGGAGTCAGTTGACCATGAAATCGACCGAGTAAATGATGTTGTTCAACTGCTCCTGGATTATGCTCGCCCCAGAGAAGCCAAGGCGAACAAGGTCAATATTATCGACGTTGTTGAAACAGTTAAAATTCTTGCCGATGCCGTTGCGCATCGTCATGGGATCGAGTTGGTACAAGTCGAGCACGAGCCTGTTTACGCGTGGGCCGATTCGGCACAGGTCCGCCAGATAGTGATGAATCTGGTGATGAACGCAATTCAGGCGATGGAAGGTATTGGGGGCCGAGTTACCATAAGAACCAAACAGCAGGGCTTGGCAGTTTATGTTTCTGTCAGCGATAACGGCCCTGGTGTAAGCGCAGACCACCTGAGCCACCTGACAGAGCCGTTTTTCACAACGAAAACCAACGGCACTGGCCTAGGCCTGGCCATTTGCAGACAGCTCGCGCAGGCCAATCAAGGAAACCTTCGTTTCCAGAGCGTTTCCGGCGAAGGTCTGAAAGTCACTCTGAAACTGCCGCTTTATCTGAACAACGAGAACCAGGAAACAGTTTAATGCGAAAGCCAACCGTCCTCATCATCGATGACGAGAAAAATCTTGTCAGTAGTCTGATGTTTTCACTCGAAGAAGAAGAAATGACGGTTTTCGCCGCTTACGACGGAAAAAGCGGTCTCGCCGAGATTGAAAAACAAACACCAGACGTGGTCTTGCTCGATCTTAAATTGCCTGACCAATCCGGTTTTGAGGTTCTCGACCAGGTCCAGGCACTTCCTGCCCCGCCCGTCACGATCATGATTTCGGCCCATGGCGATACTCGCGCTGCGGTCGAGGCGGTCAAAAAAGGCGCACAGGATTACATCACCAAACCGTTTGACCTGGACGAACTGATTCTTTTAATTCAGCGCAATCACAAACATCGCCAACTTACAGAGGAAGTGGCATATCGGAGAGAGCGGGAATCTGAAGTTCATGGCCTTGTTGGCCACTCCTTAGCCATGCAAAAGCTGCTCGATCAAGTCGAGCGAATCGGTAAGAGCTCTGCGCGCACCATACTTCTCCAGGGACCATCGGGCAGCGGGAAAACCCTCATTGCGAAAGCTTTACACGCCACAAAAGACAAAGCCGCGCCGTTCGTATCCGTAAATTGCGCTTCGCTGCCTGAAAACCTGCTGGAAGCTGAACTGTTTGGCGCAGAGAAAGGAGCCTATACCGGTGCCGACAAACGCCGGACAGGCTTGGTTGAGTTAGCCAACGGGGGCACTCTTTTCCTGGATGAAATCGGTGAGCTGCCGCTAACCCTGCAGGCAAAATTATTAACCTTCCTCGAGACTCACCGTTTTCGCGCAGTGGGCGGTCAAAAAGAGATTGACGCGGATCTGCGTGTAATAGCAGCCAGTAACAGAGATCTGCAGACAGAAGCCCAAGCGGGAACATTTCGTGAGGACCTATTCTACCGTCTGAACGTTATGCCACTGACGATCCCGTCTCTGGCTGAGCGCAAGGACGATATCCCGGTTTTGACATCGAACTTCGTCACGGAGCTGGCAGCGCAAGAGGGCTGCAAGCCGATCAGGCTTACACCCGAAACCCTCACCAGACTCTGTAATTATGATTGGCCGGGAAATATCCGGGAACTCCGCAACACCATTGAACGACTCACCATATTGCATGCTGGTGAGCGCATTAGCGTTGATCGACTACCGCCCGAAATCATCGGCTCATCTGATCAAATACCCCCCCTGATGACCGGAAAGGATTCGGCCAGCAACGAAAGCCATGGATCCTTGACCAGTGAAATCGCAAAACGAGAGGCCCAGTGCATTCTGGACGCATTGGCGCAATCCAACGGCCGCAAAGGCGAAGCTGCAAATTCCCTTGGAATATCCAGACATGCCTTGAAAAGAAGGATGCAGAAACTGGGGCTCACCGGAGACGAACTGTGATCCCGATTTCCCGCAGCCGATTTATCGGCATCCTGGTTGCAATCTGTCAGTTGGTTCTTGTCACATTTGCAATGCCATCCAAGGCGCTGGAGTCTCTGGGGGCAAGCGAGGACACTGCGGATATTGTTGTTGGGTGCCTTTACCCCATGTCCGGGCGAGCTGGGGTCCTGGGTCGGGACTCAGTGGTAGGTATACGGCTCGCGCTTCAATACATTGAACAGCAGGGGGTGCCGACACTACCGCGTCTCAGGGTTTTGCTCGGTGATACCAAATCCAAACGTTCAACCGCCGTTACGATTGCCAAGCGGTTCATTGAAGAAGAGCGGGCGACATTCCTCTGTGGCGTTGTTAATTCGTCAGTTGCGATTCAGGTGACCGAAATTGCCGCTTCCGCGGATGCATTTTTTGTTGGTACAGACCACGCTTCGTCCAGACTCACCGATGAATTTTTCCACGATCGCTATTTCCGCGTGACGAACGACACCCGCCAATCGATGACAGCCGGAGCGCTGTTTATCAGAGACTACTTTGCTGACCACTTGAAGAAAAAACCGCTTCGAATTTCCTACCTGGGTCCGGACTACGAGTACGGTTATCAGGTATGGGCCGATTTTCGAGAAGCTTTGAATAAACTGGGCGTAGATTACGAGATTGCTGGTGCGCTCTGGCCCCGTTTAAGCGAGCCAGACTACAGTCACTACATCAATGAGCTGATCCGACAAAAACCGGATTTGGTCGTGAATAGCTTGTGGGGAGGTGATTTCGTCGCTTTTGTCACCCAGGCGACTGACACCAGGCTGTTTGATGTTTCCCGCTTCGCCAACTTTGAAAAAGGTGGCGATTACGAGATCTTTGCTCACCTGGGCAATCGCATGCCTCTGGGATTGTTACTTGCATCCCGGCATCACAACAACTGGCCAGAAACAGATTTTAACCGGTGGTTTGTTCAGGAATTTCAGCGGCAGGCCGGCTACTACCCCTCCTCCGGAGCACAAGGTGCATTCACCGGCATACTCGCAATCGCCGAAGCAGCCCGCCAGGCAGGGGGTGACTACACAAACCTTGAAAACATCGAGAAAGCTTTTGAACAATTGAGCCTGACCACTCCAGAGGATCCGCCAGGTTTCCAATCCTCGATGGATCCGGTTACCCATCAAATCCGCCAAGTAATGGCGATTGGTGAGACGGTAGAGGACCCTCGCTTTCCTCCCGCAAAGGTAATGCTGGGTAATTGGCGAATCTATTACCCGTCTGATTACGAGCAAGTTCACTCGATAACACAATGAGCGGAATCCGCTCATTTACGCTCACCTAACATGAGCGCATTCCGCTCATCGACTTCATAAAATCTGATGCCGATTTCTATTTCCAATAAAAACATATAGTTAAGAAGATAGAATTTCTGGCATAGGGCGTGCAATCAGTCACAGGCCGGCTTGAAAACGTCGGGCAGGACACCGGAAAAAAACAATACTGGTGGTCCAACCAAACGACACAAGAACAACAGTCTGGAGATCTGATATGAAACGTCCCCTGCTTACCGCAGCGACGGTCGCCTGTGCCATGACGACAGGTGCCATGAGCCTCAACGTTTACGCCAATGAAGAGTACAAACTTGGCCTTGTAACCTTTCTTTCAGGCGCAGCTTCCGGGCCTTTCGGAATTCCCGCAAAGAACGCTGCGGACCTGGTAATCGATGCTATCAACGACGGCACACTTCCCGCCCCTATCGAAGGCAAGGGAATTGACGGTCGAATGATCACGCCTGTCTACGTTGACGAAGCTGGTGGAGCAACAAAACAAACCTCCGAATTTCGAAACCTTGTTGAGCGCGATGGCGTCGATGCGGTTGTAGGCTATATTTCCTCCGGTGACTGTCTGGCCATCCCGGCTGTCGCTGAAGAACTCAAGATGCTCACCGTATTGTTCGACTGCGGCACTCCTCGGGTCTTCGAGGAAGCTGACTACGAGTATGTTTTCCGCACCCACTCTACCGCCAGCATGGACAACATCGCGGCGGCCCGCTACGTTCATGAAAACATTCCCGACCTGGAATCTGTCGCAGGCATCAACCAGAACTACTCCTGGGGTCACGACAGCTGGCGCGACTTCACTGAGACTCTGAAGGTCCTGCGTGGCGGTGATATTGAGATCACAACAGAACAGTTCCCCAAATTGTTCGCGGGCCAGTACGGTGCCGAAATTTCTGCTCTACAGGTAAACTCCGCAGACGTAATTCACACCTCTTTCTGGGGCGGTGACACAGACGCGTTCGTACTCCAGGCGGCCGCTCGTGGTCTGCTGGCGGACAACCAGGTTATCTTCACTGCGGGCGAAACAGCACTCAACAGTCTTGGCGAGCACCTGCCGGACGGCGCCATCATAGGTGCCCGTGGCCCCTTCGGTCCGTTTGCCCCAGAGAGCGAACTAAACACCTGGTTCCAGACCGAGTTCACTGAGCGTTTCGGCACGCCGCCCACCTTCCCTGCCTACCACATGGCTCATGCGCTGATTGGCCTCAAGCTGGCCCAGGATAAGGCTGGAGTCGGTGCATCTACTGAAGAGGTGATCACTGCCTTCGAAGGTCTCGAATTTGACGGCCCGGGCGGCCGGGTTGAGATGAGCCGTGGTAACGGTCATCAGGCTGCAACAGAGATGGTCTACGGCCGCCTCAAGCGAGTAGACGGTGAAATCACCTTTACCGACATTACCCGCTACCCGGCAGATTGCGTCAACCCGCCGGAAGGCGCAGAGACCGTAGAGTGGATCAAAGCCGGCATGCCAGGTGCCGAGTGCAACTGAATCCACTGATCTAGCAACATGCTCATCGGGACCACCCGGTCCCGATGAGGCTTTCCAACGATCTTTCACTCCTCCCCGACCGGAAGATGGCCCGGACGGCAGGCGAGGTCTGTGCGAAGCATCGGGAGTCTTACAATGAAACAACTTCTTGCAATACTGGTGGATGGTTCAGTCTATGCCTCATGGCTGTTCATCATTTCTGCCGGTCTCACCCTGATTTACGGGGTCATGCGAATACTCAATATGTCTCATGGCAGCTTTTACGCCCTTGGTGCGTACTCGGGCGCCGCCATGGTTGGCTGGTACTTCTCCACCGGCTCCGTTCCCTGGTTCAGCTTCGTCGCGTTGATCGCTGCCGCTCTTGTCGCCGGTATTTCCGTGGGACTTCTTGTAGAACGCGGTCTCCTTCGCTTCATGTACGGCAGGGATGAAGTCGTGATGATTCTGGTCACCTACGGCGTCCTGCTCATCATGGAAGATGCCATCAAGCTTATATGGGGTGTTGAGCCCTACTTTGCTTACCAGCCCTATACCCTTTTGGGTCGAACCAAGTTCGCCGGTTTATCGTTCGCCAATTACGATTTCATGCTTATCGGCGTGAGCATCTTGATCGGTATCGCCCTCTGGTATGGCCTGAACCGCACCCGCAACGGGAAACTCCTTCGAGTCGTAATTCACGATCGTGAGATAGCCAGTGCACTTGGCATTAACGTCGCGCGAATTTTCACAATCACCTTTTTGATTGGCGCTGGTATCGGTTCTCTAGCCGGTGCTCTCACTGCGCCGGGCCTCTCCGTGGTGCCGGGCATGGGCATTGAAGTGATTGTGCTTGCATTCGCAGTGGTAGTGATTGGTGGCCTTGGCAGCATCACTGGCGCCCTTGTAGGTGCTCTGATCGTGGGCATGGCCCGAGCTACAGCTGTACATCTCTACCCTGATGTCGAGTTGTTCGTTATCTACGCGGTCATGGGGCTTGTGCTGGCATTCCGTCCGCAAGGCCTGTTTGCTGTTGCCAACGCGAGGAAAATCTAATGAAAACGAGATCCCTAGCGCTTTTATCTGTGCTCGGGTTGGCCGTCATTGTTGGTGGCCTCCTGCTACCACAGTGGATGTCTTACCTGTTTACCATTGCCATGGGCAAAGGCCTCGTAGTTCTCGGGCTGGTCCTTCTCATGCGAGCCGGCCTGGTCTCCTTTGGCCAAGGTCTGTATTACTGCGTGGGTGCATACGTTGCGGGCATGCTGACCCAATTTGCAGACGTCACTGACATCCTGGTCATAATGCTCGCCTCGGTTGCCGTCAGCGTTGCCATAGCCGCCATCATCGGCCTGCTACTCTGCCGCTACCGTGAAATCTTCTTCGCCATGTTTTCGATGGCGTTCTCGATGATTCTTTATGGCTTGCTGGTTCGCAACCAGTTCCTTGGATCCACCGATGGTTTTAACGTTGCCAATCCGAGCCTGTTGGGCTGGACGCCGGGTGCAGAAGCTTCATCAGATCTGGTGCTGGTTGTAGCGGTAATCCTTGTAATCACTCTTGGAACCGTTGCATGGCGGTACCTGAAATCGCTTTCCGGTTACGCCGGAGAAGCCGTCAGAGAAAACGAAATCCGGTTGGAGTACCTGGGCGGCTCTGTGTTCCGCGTGGTGTATGTGAAGTACATAATCGCGGCGGCTTTAGCGGCTATTGGGGGCACCATTACCGCTTTGGTAAGCGGTCACGTTGATCCGGAGATGGCGTACTGGACCACTTCCGGGGAGTTTGTGTTTATCGCTCTGATGGGCGGTACTGCTCATGTTGCGGCACCACTGGTTGCAGCCGTTCTGTTTGAGGCCTTGCGCACCTATGCGTTCGCCGTTGCCCCATACACCTGGCAAATGATTCTTGGCTTTGCCCTGTTGGCAATCATTATTTTCATGCCATCCGGTCTGTGGTCACTGGTCGAACGCTTCCAGAACAAGAAAGCGGGGAAAACGTCATGAGCGCTTTGCTGAAAACTGTAAACCTGGAACGAACTTTTGGTGCCGTAACTGCAGCGACTGACATCAATGTCGAACTGAATTCCGGCGAAGTCGTTGGCGTCATCGGTTCCAATGGCGCCGGCAAAACTACCTTCATTAATATGGTGACTGGCTATATTCAACCCTCCGGTGGCGACATTCTCGTGCGCGGCCAATCCATCATCGGGAAATCCCCCAGGGACGTCTCGCTGGCCGGCGTAGGGCGCTCCTTTCAGGTGCCTCAACTATTCCAGGAATTAACGGTTCTGGAAAACATGCTGATTGCTTTCGGTTTCTCAGTCGATCGCAAATTGAGTTTTCTGAAGCCCCTGAGGTCCAAAGAAAAAGTCGAAAAAGCCCGAGCGGTACTGCGCGAATACGAAATTGAGCAGTATGCGGAGGAGGTGGTATCCACTCTGCCCCAAGGGGTTCGCAAGCTGTTGGACATTGCCATGGCTATGCTCGCTGAACCCGGGCTGATGCTGTTGGATGAGCCTACCTCAGGCGTTGCCATCGAAGACAAGTTCCTGCTGATGGATACCGTAATGGCAGCGGTTCGGAAAAGTGACGCTGCAACAATGTTCGTGGAACACGACATGGAGGTTGTTTTGCGTTACGCCGACCGGGTCCTCGCGTTTTACGACGGCCGGGTTCTTGCGGACGGTCCGACCCAAACCGTTCTGTCTGACCCCAAAGTGCAGGAATTGGTGGTGGGGCATCACCTCGATCTTGGCGAAAATGAGTCCAACACCAGCAAGGAGCCTGATCATGCTAGAACTTAAGAATGTCACGACGGAGATTGCCGGTACCACTATTCTCCGGGACGTTAGCTTTTCCGTCAGCAAGGGCTCTATGGTCGGTCTGATCGGACGCAACGGCGCGGGAAAAACCACCTCTCTCCGATCGATTATGGGTCTTATCAAGCCAAAAGCGGGCCAGATAGTGATCAATGGCGAGGACATGACCAATCAAGGTTCTTTTGAGCGAGCGGGCATGTCCATTGGCTACATGCCAGAGGATCGTCGTCTGGTACCGGATCTTACGGTCGAGGAAAATATCATGGCGCCAGCATGGGCCTGCCAACTCGTTAACGCAGAGGCCAGACTTGCCTGGATCTATGAAATGATGCCAGAGGTGGAGTCCTTCTCCGATCGCCGAGCGCTCCAGTTATCTGGCGGCCAACAAAAGCTCGTTGCCCTGGCCCGAGCAATGATGACTGGAACCAACTTGTTGCTACTGGACGAGCCGTTTGAGGGGGTGGCACCGGCACTCTCAAGACGGCTCGCCAGCGTCTTGAGCACACTGAAAGATGAAGGCCTGACCGTGTTACTTTCAGAATCGGACCAATCCCATTCCGCAGATCTTGTCGACAAAGCCTTTCAGATTGAGCGTGGAAGCGTCGAACCGATTGCGTCGCTGACCTAGGAGGAACAAATGTCTGCATTTACGTTTAACACTACCAAAAGCGTTATTTGCGAACCTGGCGCGATTAAGCGCCTCGGGGAAATCGTAAAAGAACAAATGGGTAAAAAGGTACTGCTCGTTACGGATCCCGGCCTGATCAAAGCAGGACTGCTCGATAGAGCGACAGGATCCCTAAACGAGGCAGGCGTGGAATACACGCTATTCGATGGCGTGGTCGCCGACCCCCCTGTATCGGTCGTGGAAGCAGCGTTAGCCGACGCGCGAGAAGCAGCGGTGGATGGGGTCATTGGGTTTGGTGGCGGTTCATCCATGGATGTTGCCAAACTGATTGCGCTTCTGATTGGCGGCGGAGAAAGGCTTGACGACGTTTACGGTGTTGGACAGGCCAAAGGCACACGATTGCCCCTGATTCAGATTCCAACGACAGCAGGAACGGGCTCAGAGGTCACCCCGATCTCAATCATTACCGTTGGTGAAACCGAGAAAAAAGGTGTTGTTGCGCCTCAGCTGCTTCCCGACATTGCTCTTTTGGACGCTGAATTGACCCTCGGGCTTCCTGCTCACGTGACCGCGGCTACCGGAATTGATGCCATGGTTCATGCAATCGAGAGCTATACCTCAGCTTCCGCAAACAACAATCCGGTTTCCAAGGCACTCGCTCGAGAAGCCCTCCGCTTGCTTGGAGCCAATATCGAGTCAGCAGTGAAGGACGGAACCGATGTCAGGGCTCGCTCTGACATGCTGCTGGGTGCCATGCTGGCCGGCCAGGCATTTGCCAATTCGCCCGTAGCGGCAGTGCATGCCCTGGCCTACCCGATCGGCGGAATCTTCCATGTACCCCACGGACTGTCCAACGCGCTGGTGCTCCCTCACGTGATGCGCTTTAACACCGAGACCTGCGGCGAAGCCTATGCCGTTCTGGCCACCGATGTCTTTCCGGATCTGGCTGACACCCCCAGCGATCAGAGGGTGAATCAGTTCATCGACCGCCTTGAGGCTCTCAGTGCTGACCTGGGGCTGGAGCAAACTCTGCGTGAGGTCGGGATTGGGGAGGCAGATCTGGCCACCCTGGCGTCGGATGCCATGAAGCAAACTCGGCTGCTTGTGAACAACCCCAGGGAAGTGTCTGAAACGGATGCCCTGGCAATCTACAAGGCCGCTTTCTGATTCGGCCATAGCATTGATTGAGGTTACTCATGTCTCTTGAATTAACGAATCGCGGACTTCTGCGCGAACAGGCTTACATCAATGGCCAATGGATAATGGCCAAGTCGGGGAAAACGTTTGCCGTGACCAATCCGGCCAACGGTGATCAGTTGGCAACGGTACCTGACATGGATGATACCGATACCCGTGCGGCCATTGAGGCCGCAGAAGCCGCATGGCCCGCATGGCGTTCCACCCCGGCCAAAGAGCGCGCGGGTATTCTGCGCAAATGGTTCGATCTGCTCATGGCAAACCAAGAAGATCTCGCTCGCCTGATGACCGCTGAGCAAGGGAAACCATTGGCGGAATCCCGAGGCGAAGTTGGTTACGGCGCAAGCTTTATCGAATGGTTCGCCGAGGAAGCCAAGCGGGCCTACGGCGATGTCATACCGGGGCATGCAAAAGACAAGCGCATCGTTGTTATCAAACAGCCGGTGGGCGTAGTCGCTGCCATCACACCGTGGAACTTTCCGATTGCAATGATCACTCGCAAAGTCGCGCCGGCACTCGCAGCCGGTTGTCCAGTGGTGGTAAAGCCAGCTGAAGATACTCCTCTTTCGGCCTTGGCAATCACCGCACTTGCTGAAGAAGCAGGCGTTCCACCCGGTCTGATCAATATTGTTACCTGCTCCAAACCGAATGCCGTTGCCGTGGGTGGAGAACTGACTGGCAATCCCATTGTGCGCAAGGTCTCTTTCACCGGATCTACTCCGGTTGGCAAGCTGCTCATGCGACAAGCCAGCGAATCGGTTAAAAAAGTCAGCCTGGAATTGGGCGGCAACGCTCCCTTCATTGTCTTCGACGATGCGGACCTTGATGCTGCCGTAGCCGGGTTGATGGCGTCAAAGTACCGGAATACTGGCCAGACTTGCGTTTGCGCCAACCGGGTTTACGTTCAGGCCGGCGTTTATGACGCTTTCACCGAAAAGCTGAAGGCTGCCGTCAGCAAAATGGTGGTTGGTCCGGGTCTTGAAGGCGAAACCCAGCAGGGTCCGCTGATCAACGACGCTGCGCTAAACAAGGTCAAACGACACATTGAAGACGCTACATCGAAGGGTGCCAAGGTAGCTTTGGGTGGACAGCCCCATGCCCTGGGCGGCACCTTCTTCCAACCCACGATTCTCACTCATGCGACCCAGGACATGCTTATCGCCCGCGAGGAGACGTTCGGGCCCGTTGCGCCCCTGTTCAGGTTCGAAACCGATGACGAGGCCATCTCGATGGCAAATGATTCCGAGTTCGGTTTGTCAGCCTATTTCTACAGCCGTGACATTCATCGGGTGTGGCGCGTAGCGGAAGAACTCGAATCAGGAATGATTGGAGTCAACGAAGGCATCATCTCGACGGAAGTAGCCCCATTTGGCGGAGTGAAGGAGAGTGGCCTCGGGCGGGAAGGTTCCCACTACGGTCTGGACGAGTACATGGAGCTCAAGTACCTGTGTCTTGGCGGTATGAAATAGCCCCTCAACTTCGCGAGGGCGTCCCGCTATCAGAAACAGGGGCGCCCCCGGTTCTAATCTTGGAGGACTAAAATGAACCGGCAGGACTTCACGGTTTTCTACCCCGTATACACCCGGTGGAAGGACAATGACGTATACGGGCATGTAAACAACGTTACCTATTACTCATATTTCGACTCAACGATCAATCGATACCTGATTGAGCGTGGTGGACTCGATATCCACTCGGCCAGGATCGTGGGCTATGTCGTAAGCTCATCCTGCCAATTCCGCAGTCCCGTTGCATATCCAGACTCAATTTCTGTCGGTCTCAGGGTATCGAAGCTTGGGAATAGTTCAGTCACTTATGAGCTGGCTGTTTTCCGCGAATTGGAAGAAGAAGCCGCAGCCCATGGTCAGGTAGTGCATGTTTTCGTGGATCGTGACCGGAATTGCTCAGTACCTATTCCTGAACAAATTCGGGACTGTCTAGAAGAAATCCTGCCCGCGCAGGCTAGTGCGGCAGAAACTTGAATGTCCTGAGGATAAAAATGAACAGCTCATTCGTCTATGCCCTGCTCATGTTGATCGCAGGTATCGGAATACCCGTGATGGCAACGCTCAACGGAGGACTCGGCGCGAGACTTCAGAGCCCAGCCCTGGCCGCAACGATCCTCTTTTTCGTTGCCCTGGTTTTAGCGATTTCTTATTTGGTCACCACCGAGGGGCTTCCCGACAAACTTTTCCCGGGCAATGTCCCCGTGTACTTCTATTTCGGCGGCTTTTTTGTTCTCTTTTACATCCTAACCATCACCTGGGTAGCGCCTCGCTTTGGGATATCCAACGCTATTGCATTCGTTTTGCTGGGACAACTCATCGCGATGAGTCTCATCGACCACTTTGGTTTGATGGGCGTGCAAAAATTCACGATGAACCTTAAGAGGCTTACCGGGCTGGGAGTGATGACAATTGGCGTTTTCCTGGTGCTGAACAAAGTACCGGGCGGGGCCAGGTAGAGAGCTGATGTCTGCTCTTTAGTCCGGCCAATGACGGCTATTAAACAAAAGCGAAAATTCGCGCGCCCAAGACCCAACAGAGGGCTTGTCACCCCGGGAATACCTTGCGAAGCACCAACGTACGGAAAACTCTAATCAGCGGTGTAACTGGACTAGAGATGTTTACACATGATTGACCTGACACTGAGGCATGTTTAGTGCTTTCTTTAGTCGTCCGAACCCATGCGATCCGGACTTGGTATGCTGTCAAAATACTCCGAGCGTATTTGGTCAATAATTCCACTCGACCGCATTTCACTCAATACCTTATCAAGTGGCTCCACAAGGCTGAGATTTTTTTTATGTAGATAATGGTAAAGCGGTTCTGAATGAAGCACGGGGCTTACTATCCGAACATTCGAAACTGGTGAATGTAAAACGGAGATTTTCGCATTGGTTTCGGGAAGCAAAGTGTATTTGGCTCTACCTCGACTTACCATCGCTAGCGCTTGGCTTATGTTTACAACAAATATGCACTCAATGCGATGTGCACTGACCAACGTCTCCACTATTACATTCCCTCTTACACACAGTGGATTGTCTCGAATATTCTCAACTCTTTGGATATTAGCGCTATTCTTTTGTGCAAGCGCAACTACATTAACGACGTTTATTGCTGTCGGTATAGGATGCAAATTAGGGTAGATTGAACTGAGATTGGCAACACGCGAAACTTCACCATCGTATTTCCCATTGTTTGCGGACATCAATGAGCGAAGATTTGGTAATTCATGGACCACTAACTCATAACCCAATTTGTCGTAAGCTTTTCGTAGTACTTTAATAGAAATATCTTGAACAAAAGCTTTTTCGGGGGCTGCCAAATGAATGGTTGGCCTTGGTAGAACGCTCCCTGATAATGCTTGACCAAATCGTTTATTCGAGTCTCGCAGAGCAGGCCCGTCCAACAGCACCTCGAATTCATCGGTGGAGCGGTATTGAGTTGACGCTAAACCATCGTCGCCCTCAGCCGCCTCCCTTCCTGGATCCGCCATCGTTACCGTTGTAAAGACGCTAATACCAGCATACAGAAACACGATAAGCCATTCCCTGAAGAAGCTCCGTGGAAGAACTATTGCGGCTTTGGACCGGCCAAGAAACACCGTTTTCATGTTTGCACCTTAGCAAACATTCACGGGCCGCGGGTATCCACCCTATCATGAGCACATTCTGGCCCAAGAAACTGAAGCCTTAGGGCATCAACCGGTACCGGTACTAAATGCTATCAGCGAGAGAGTGAAAGGCTGATTTTCTGAGTAAAAATTAGGGCTTAAATATGGCAAATAGTGAGGGATTATTCGGGCCTGCGGCCCTCACCCCTTCGGGGCCGTCGTCGTTTTGCTCCGACGTTCCTCAGCCTGCTTTGCAGGCTTCGGTCGAACCCGCGAGGGTTCTTTCTACCCTGCCAATCAGCCAATAAAAAACCCCAGCATTTCTGCTGGGGTTTTGTATTGGCGGAGAGGGAGGGATTCGAACCCTCGAAACGCTATTAACGTTTACACACTTTCCAGGCGTGCGCCTTCAGCCACTCGGCCACCTCTCCAATAAACTGTTTCAAATCAGCGATGTCGTCGCTCATTTGAGGGCGCAAACTTTAATGGTTTTATGGGCGGTTGGCAACTCCCTGGCGGAAAATCGTCGAAAAAATTACTGCCTGGACGTTTTTGTGTTTACCGGTTGAACAGATTCAGGGCTATCGTTAACACAATGCGGACAGGAATCATCAAAGCAATCGGGAGATAATAAAAATGCTGATGAAAGCCGAGCAATCGACACTGGTGCTCATCGATGTTCAGGATAAGCTGATGCCCGCCATCAGCCACGGTGATGAAGTGGTGGACCGGTGCATCGTTCTGGCCACCATTGCCGGGCTTATGGAGGTTCCTGTGTTGGGAACGGAGCAATTGCCTGACAAGCTTGGGCATAACGTTGAAGCCATTCGGGAGTTGTGTAACACGACCCTGGCCAAGCACCATTTTGATGCCTGCCCGGATGGACTCGTTGATCAGCTACCCGAAGGCCGACAGCACATTGTCATAGGCGGTTGCGAGACCCATGTCTGTATGATGCAGACCGCTCTGAGCCTGATTGATGCGGGTTACAAGGTCTGGGTGGTGGCGGATGCGACCGGGTCCCGTAACGAGTTTGATCGCGATGTTGCGCTGGACCGCCTCAGCGAGAGCGGCGCAAGGATCGTAACGCTTGAAATGGTCGCGTTCGAGTGGATGCGCCATTGCAAGCATCCGCAGTTCCGGAACATCCAGGCCCTGATCAAATAGAGGCATCCACTGTGCAGCTACATACGTAGACAATCGCCTCAGTCACAGGTGGTTTTCGAGGTTCACAATGCTCAATATGGACTTTTCCAAGAAGGTTGTCGTTCGCACCACCGAGGAGGAGTGGGTTCCCAGCCCCGCGGGAGGTGTTCTGAGAAAGCCCCTGGCCCGTGAGGAGGCCGAACGTGGGCATGCCACCAGCGTCGTCCGATACGAGCCCGGAGCCTCCTTCAAGCGACACGAGCACCCCCTGGGCGAGGAGATTCTGGTTCTGGAAGGCGTGTTTTCCGACGAGACCGGCGATTATCCGGCCGGCACCTATTTGCGCAATCCGCCCGGCAGCGGACACGCCCCGTTCAGCAAGAAAGGTTGCATCCTCTTGGTCAAACTTCATCAGTTCGATGAGCGTGATCAGTCGACGGTGCGCATCGACACCCGCAATACTCCGTGGCTCCCGGGTATCGGAGGGCTAGAGGTAATGCCTCTACACGAGTTCGAGCACGAGCACGTCGCCCTGGTGAAGTGGCCGGCCAAGGAGATGTTTCAGCCCCATCGGCACTTCGGCGGTGAGGAAATTTTTGTGCTGTCCGGAGAATTCTGTGACGAGCACGGGCGCTACCCCGCCGGCACCTGGATTCGCAGCCCGCATATGAGTCAGCATCACCCGTTCGTGGACGAGGAAACGATTATCTGGGTAAAAACCGGTCATCTACCGATCGAAGCGCATTAAAAAAGGGCCCCGGAGGGCCCTTAAGAGGCTAAGAGATCGCTGTGTGTTGCCAGTTGTGCCTGCTGAATGCGTCGTTGCTTGCGCCCTCTGACACCGGGCTGAAGAGTGCCTCTTCGTCCGCGGGGACCGCAAACACGTGATACGCCTCAGGGCCAAATGGATCCAGAGCGGTGTCGACATACTCGAAGCTGTCCGGCACGGGTTCACCCGAGAAAGCGACACGGAACTGGCGATCCAGGGTCGGTGTGGTCACGCTCAGGGGCTGCTCTACCCAAAGGTAAACGGCCTTGTGGGGCACGATGTATTCGCTGCGCACCACCCTGTAACCCTCTTTGAGCGTGAGCGTGGTCGGCTCCTTGCCCGGTTCCAGACGGAATTTGTGGATGGTTTTCATAGCTGCTGCTCCTCTTCGGGTTGCTGCCTTTCACAACTCCATCATGAACAGGAACAGAATTCGATAAAATAAGCTTTTGTGAGCTTTTACCTTCGTTTTTTTCGATGCTATCAGGTTTCTCTGCTGTCAGCATGAGCCTCTACGATCGCCCGAACACCTTCGTGGGCGGTTTTTCGGCCCCGGGTGATGGCAAACAACTCATCCATTACCTCATCGATTGAGGCAATCTGCTCTACCTCATACTGACGACACACCTCCTCTCGGATTGATGTTGGTGCGGCAAAAACGCCATAGCCCTGGCTGCCAAACACTTTGATCAGGGCGCTATCGTCGACACGGGCAACGAGTTTCATGCGGACCCCGTTCAGGGAGAACCAGTTCATCAACCGCTCGAAGTAAGGGGCGTCGGTGGCGTTGGCCAGCAGCGGCTGCCCATTGAGGGATTCCGGAAACCCTTTCCTCAGCTTTTTCGCGAGCTTCGGTGCGGCATACAGACTCATGCTGGACCCCGAAAGGGGATGCACTGTGAGGTTGCCATCTTCTTGCAGTTTCGGCATGCGGTCAGTCAGCACAAGGTCCAGCTCCTTGCGCTTCAGGCTCAGCACCAGGTCCTCGGTCCGGCCCGTCTGGCATTCCAGCTGAACGGAGCGCTCACCTGCCATGGCCGGTTGCAGCAGGTAATAGGCAATCAATTTGTGAATGGAAGCCGATACGCCGGCGCGCAGGGTCAAGGGACGCTCGGAAGGATCAAGCCGGAGGGTCTCAGCAAGCTCGCCAGTCAGGGCGAAAATATCATCGGCGTAGCCGAGAATCAGCCGGCCAAGGTCCGTGAGAATAAGCTTGCGTCTCTCCCGGGAAAACAGGCGACCACCCACCGACGCCTCAAACGTCGCCAACTGACCGCTGAGCGTCTGCGGAGCCAGCTCGAGGACCTCGCTGGCGCGCGCGATCGACCCTTCCCTACTGATTACCCAGAAATAATACAGGTGGCGAAGATTCAGCTGTTCCATGGATCTGCCCTGTCAGCGTCAGGAGGGCCGCGGAATTTTGAGAATCTCACCGAAGGTGACATATTCGCTCCCACCCAGGCGGCCAATGGGATCAATCGCAGCGCCGTCGAAGGTCAGACGATTCTTGTCATCGTAACGGGCCGCCGCATCCGATACCCAGACCCGGGTAACCTTCCCGAATACCAGCGACTGCGGCGCTGCACCAATTTCCTTGATGTCATAAAGCTCGCAGGCAAAGGCGACGTGACAGTCCTTGAGCCGGGGCAAGCCTGTACCCTCGAAATCCACCAGCTCCAGATCAAGATTTTTGAGCTCCGATTCGCCATGGGGCAGCGTTCGTGAGGATTCCGTAACGGCGGCGGCGAGATCCCGATGGGCTATGTGAACCACAAAATGCTTTCTTGCCTCAATATTGACCCGGCTGTCCTTGGAAACACCCTCGGCCGGTTTTTTACCAACCGAAATCATCAGCAGGGGTGGATTGCTGGTAATAGGCGTGAAAAAAGAGAACGGCGCCAGATTGAAGTCGCCGTCCGGATTTTCACTCAGCACCCAGGCCACCGGTCGGGGGATAACCGTCTGGGTCAGGATGTGGTAGGCGTCCTTCGGATCCATACCCTCGAAATCTATAAGCATTATTCACTCCCTTTGACGGCGGCTTCGGGCGCTCTTTCGCGCAACAGCCACAGAGTCATCAACAACCCGTGAATTATGAGGAATGGCACTGCAACCATAACCAGGCCGCCCCACCCCAGCCAGCTCAGAATAGCGCCGGCAGACAGCGCAGCGGTGGCCTGGGAGCCAAAGACCATCATGTCGTTCAGAGCCTGAACCCGGAAACGTTCGGCATCCCGGTACCCCCGGGGCAGCAGCGTTGTGCCGCCAACAAAGAGAAAATTCCAACCGACACCGAGTAACAGGAGCGCTGAAAGATAATGATGAAAACTCACGCCACTGGCCGCCAGGCCGATGCAGCCCAAATACGCCAGCAATCCCGCAGCCATCATCAGCGGTATGCCCACAACTCGGGTCAGCCAGCCGCTGATCAGCGAGGGTAAATACATGGCCATGATATGAAGCTGGATCACGCGCTTGGCGTCGTCCAGGTCGTGGCCTGCCATTTCCGTCATGCTCAATGGCGTTGCTGTCATGATAAAACTCATGACCGCATAGCCAATGGCGGCCGCACTGATGGCAGCCCAGACCAGTGGGTTGCCGAGAATTTCCCGCAGGGGGCGCCCGCCGCCGGGTTTTGATTCCTGAACACGCTCGGCGCCGGCCCGGTAGCCAGCACCAAGAATCAACAGGGCTGCGGCCTGAACCACGGCGAGCCCAACCCAGCTGATCAGAAACGGATACTGCTCGGCTGCGCCGCTTCCCAGCCCCGCCACTTCGGGCCCAAGCCAGGCCGCGACCAGACCACCCAGCAGCACACGGGCGGCGGCAGAGCCGGCCATACCCGGTGCCACGGATTCCATGGCGGCAAACCGGTATTGGTGAACGACCGCAAGGCCGGTACCACCGACCACAGCCGCCAGACACAGTAGTGAAAAAAGACCGGACCAGGAGGCCAACGCTCCGAGAAGACCGGCGAGGATGCCCATGACCGCACCGAGCAGCATCACGCGCTTGCGCCCCATGCGTTCCATCAACCAGGTTGCCGGTTTGATGGCCATTACAGTACCGACCACCACCAGACCGACGGGCAGCGTTGCATATTCAGGCGCTGGAGCCAGCAATCGTCCCTGGATGCTGCCGATAAACACAATAAAAGGCGCGGTGCACATGGCGAGCGCCTGGGCAGCAACCAGGACCCAGACATTAAGGGGCATGGGCTACTTTTTCCTGTAGATGATTCCGGGATGGCACTGCACCATCTCGTAGAGGTGAGGCAAACCGTTCAGCGATTCGGAGGCACCCAGAACAAGGTAGCCGCCGGGATTCAGGGTGGCGTGCATCCGGGTAAGGATGTCCTTCTTGAGATCTGCGGAAAAATAGATCAAAACATTCCGGCACATCACGATGTCGAACTTGCCGAGCATGTAGCGCTCAAGCAGGTTCAATTCCTTGAACTCCACCATACTCCGGATTTGCGGCTTGATTTGCCAGCCGCCATTCAGGGACGGGGTGAAGAACTGCTTTTGTCGCTCCGGTGACAGGCCCCGGCCAATGGCGATCATCTCGTATTCACCCTTGCGGGCGACTTCCAGAACGCTTTTGGAGATATCCGTGGCCGTGATTTTCACGTCGCGAAGCTTCCCGGGCCTCGCACGCCGGAATTCTTCCACGATCATGGCGATGGAGTAGGGTTCCTGACCTGTTGAGCAGGCCGCCGACCAGATACGAAGGGGTTGGGCGGTTTTGCGCTCAGCGAACTCGGGAAGCAGTTTTTCCTGGAGAATCCGGAAAGGGTGATTGTCGCGGAACCACAGGGTTTCATTGGTGGTCATCGCATCGATGACCACCTCCTTCAGGCCGCCCCGCCCGGGACGCTTGAGGCGATCAAGGAGTTCACCCAGGGTATTCAGACTGTTCTCTTCGAGAATCCTGCGCAGCCTGCTTTTTACCAGGTACTGTTTGTTCTCCCCGAGTAAAATCCCACAGGCATCCTGCAGGAACGATTTGAAGGCTTCATATTCCTGTGGCGTTATTTCCGCTTTCATTGGATCTCTGTTCTGAGTGAATCTTCGAGCGGCGCCATCAACCCTGGTCGATGATCTCCATCACCCGCTCCGCCAGCTCGTCCGGACTGAACTTTGCCATAAAGTCGTCGGCCCCGACCTTCTTCACCATCGCCTGATTGAACACACCACTGAGGGAGGTGTGGAGCATGACAAACATGTCTGCAAGGGCCGGGTCACCTTTCACCTTGGTGACCAGGGTATAACCATCCATTTCCGGCATCTCGACATCGGAGATAATCAATGAGAAATGATCCCGCGCCTTTGAACCGTCAGAAGTCACCTCCTTCAGGTATTCGAACGCCTGTTTGCCGTCGTTCTTTGTGATGACTTCCATCCCGATGGCAGTCAGGCAGCGCTCGATCTGCCGACGGGCCACTGAGGAGTCGTCCACGACCAGCACCGGGAGATGCCCCGGGACGCGATCCGCACTCTTGCTCAGAACCGCCTCGGTGACATCCTCACCAAGCGGAGAAACTTCTGCAAGAATCTTCTCTACATCAATGATTTCGACCAGCTTATCATCAATCTTGGTAACAGCGGTAAGGTACACATCGCGTCCTGCTCCCTTGGGCGGAGGCAGAATGTCTTCCCAGTTCATGTTCATGATCCGGTCGACGCCGGTGACCAGGAAACCCTGTGTCTTGCGATTGTACTCGGTAATGATGACAAAACTGGTAGCCAGCTCTTCCTGGGGAATGCCGGGCAAGCCAATGGCCATGCTCAGGTCAATGATGGGGATGGTCTCACCGCGGCTGTGAGCGACGCCACGAACAACAGGCCGACTGTTTGGCAGTGACGACAGTTTCGGACACTGCAGTACTTCTTTCACCTTGAAGACGTTGATCCCATAGATCTGCCTCCCCCTTAAGCGGAAAAGAAGGAGCTCCAGGCGATTCTGCCCTACCAACTGGGTTCGCTGGTTAACACTGTCCAATACCCCTGCCATTTCGATTCTCCTGGCCTGCCGGAATTACAACGGCATATATCTTGCTGGTCACTGAATAATAGCGTGATTGACGGAAACCCGTCATATCAGCGGCGGATTAGCCCGTTTAACGGCCACTGCCATCGAATCCTTAGCCGGATTCGGGCTTTTCTGCCTTGTTGTTGACAGCATAGGACAAACTGCTACGTATGCGCACCACCAAATTCGCTCTGATACTGCTAATGTCTTGCTTGAGCGCCCCGCTGCTGGCTGACACAACCGCTGAACAGATTCGCCAGGCGACACTGGAATTTCTTGACGGCTTCGCCAGAGAACAGGCCGCAGAAGGCTACACCGTATCCTTTGAACCGGGCTCCATCGACGACCGACTTGCACTCGCGGAATGCGAGAAGCCGTTGAGTGTCGAATTCAGTGGAGATCCCTGGAAAAGCACCAGCCCTTCGATGCAGGTGGCCTGCGAAGGATCAAGGCCCTGGCGGATGTTTGTGACGGCTTCCGTTTCCATCCACGGGCCGGCCCTTGTGGCGGCAAGACCGCTGACACGGGGCGAACGGGTAACCGAAGGCCTCCTCGCCAAGCAGTCCGTTGAAATCAATGCCTCCCGGCGCGGCGTCATTACCGATGCGCAACAGGCCATCGGCATGGAGGTGCGCCGGTCGGTCAACGCAGGCTCGCTGATCACGCCGGATATGCTCTCTGCGCCAAATGCCGTGGAACGGGGCGACCATGTTATCATCACCGCCAAAACGGGCGGATTCTCAGTGCGTTCGCGCGGGAAGGCCCTTGCCAGCGCAGGGGTTGGCGAACAGGTTCTGGTTGAGAATCTGCGATCCTCCCGCACGATCAAGGCCAGCGTTGTTGCGCCAGGTCATGTCGAAATCCCGATGTAAGCCCGCCTCGGCATGAGCTTGCCGGTGCGGCAAATCCCTGCCGGAAACCCGGTAGAAAAAAGAGACGAAAAAACTACTGAAAATTACTAAAGGTTTTCGCGGCCCCGCCGTTAAGAAGACATAAACTCGAGTAAGCGCTGCATTCACGTGGCGCGACAGGCAAGCAGGTACAGATATGTCAGTTGACTTAAATGGAATTGGCCCCGGCCAGGTCAACACCCAGAGAACCACGGCCGACAAGAGCGCCGGCACCCAGAATACCCAGCCGGCGACCAACGAACAGGCGAAAACCCAGGCCCAGGGTGCCCGGGGCGAGAACGTCAGCCTGAGCAATCAGGCCAAGAATCTCAAACAGCTTGAACAGAAGTTGGGCGATTATCCGGAAATGGATGACGACCGCATCGAACAGATCCGCTCCGCCCTGGAGAACGGAACCTACAAGATTGACGCCGAGAAACTGGCCCAGAAAATGCTTGAGATGGATGAAAGCATTTTCGGGTGAGTAAACCATGGCCGCAATCGATGATCTGAAGACCCTTCTTTCCCAGGATATCAGTCAGCTGGAGACGCTGGCTGATATTCTCGAAAAAGAAAAGACATGCCTTGCCAGTTCCGACCTCCGCCAGCTGGAAACTCTGACCAAAGAAAAAAACGAGCTTCTGGGTGCCGTTCGCGAACGCGCCAAACAGAAAATCCGGACATTGGTCCAGATGGGATACCGCCCGGAAAGTGGCGAGCCTTCCCGTTTTATCCGCAGCGCCGGTTTTTCTGAGCTGTTCCAGCTCTGGCAGGAAGCGGATCAGAAACTCCGGGCCTGTCAGACGCTGAACCAGACCAACGGTCGGGTGATCAGCCATTTGCAAAAACGCCTGTCCCGGCTTACCGACATCTTCCGTGGCGCCACCGGTCAGCAAAAGCTGTACGGTGCCCAGGGCCAACAGACCACAGTTTCCAGCAGCACAGTGCTTGCCAGCGCCTGAGCAGGGCCCTGGCAAGCAACGCTTTTTACTTCATCGGGTATAGATTGTCATCTGGGAGTCCGGATGGAAACGGATGTCGTGGATACTCACGTTACCCATTGAGGCACCCTGGCTACCGCTGACCCGGATATTGTCCATGCGGATTTCCTCGATGCGCTCGGGGAACGCAAGCATCAAGGCGCCATCCTCCCTCACCCGATAGCGGGGTTCCCCCTCGCGGTAGTGGACACCGGAAATGGTCAGGTCCGAGTCGAGAAAGTTGAGGACCGGTACAAAAATATTGGCGGTAAGTTTCAGCCCCTCGATAACATCCGGGGAATCGTCAGCGCCCTGTTCGCCGTCACCAGCCGGATTCTCAACCATATCGCGAACAATACCGATACGCTCCAGCAGGTTCGGGTCTCCCTGACCTGAGACGGCCGCCAGCTCAGTCTCGCTTAATGGAGCAAGGTTACCGCGCTCATACAGTTCACCAGCCTCCAATGATGCCTGTGACGCTTCGGCCGAATTGCTCGCCGCAAAGGTGACCAGGGGCTGGAATGGCAGCGTTACCGCTGTGACGAGCGCCGCAGCGTTGCGATACCGGGACTGGTGCTTTAGGACGCGGTGAAGTTCTTTTTCGCTGATCCAGCCAGCCTGGATGAACACCTCACCCAGACGCTGTCCGGTTTCGCGCTGGAGCTTTAGGCCCTCATCCAGTTGTTTCTCGGACAGGTAGCCGCGATTAACAAGCAGCCGCCCGAGGCGTGACTTTTCTTCAAATCCCTGACGGATTCTCACCCAGTGTCTCCTTTTGAACAGTGAAAACCGTACAACCCGGCCCGGCTAATGTGATCCATGATTTCCGATACCCGGAATGTTAGATGATCACAACACAATGTGCGTGGATACAGTCATCGTTTTACCATCCCCTTCTGGTAAGATCTGGCACCTGATAACAGAATTCGCTGAATTGTCGCAGCAAAAACGCCTGCGCATAACAAAGAGAGCGGTTGCAAATGACAAACTTGGTAAAACCCCTGAAAACTGTGACACCCGTACTGCTGATGGCTCTCGCCTTGCTGGTGCCAGCCTCCTGGGCAATGGCCCAAAGCAATGAGCAGCCCGCCAACGAGCCACTGCCAATGGTTCGCATGGTGACCAGCGAGGGCGTGATCGAGCTCCAGCTGCGACCGGATGTCGCCCCGGATACGGTTGCCAATTTCCTGCAGTACGCCCAGGAAGGTTTCTTCGACGGCACCATTTTTCACCGCGTTATCCCCGGATTCATGATCCAGGGCGGCGGGTTTACCGAGGAGCTGTCCCGGAAATCGACCCGCGCCCCGATTCGCAATGAAGCCACAAAAACCCTGCCGAACCTTCGTGGAACCATTGCTATGGCGCGAACCAGTGCGCCGGATTCTGCAACGTCACAGTTCTTTATCAATCTCACGGACAACGGGTTTCTGAATGCCGGGGTCCGCGGCCCGGGCTATGCGGTTTTTGGCAAGGTTACCCAGGGCATGGGTGTTGTCGATGCCATCGCCCGCAAACAGACCACCCGGAAACAGGGCATGGCCGACGTGCCGGTGGAACCTGTGACCATCGAAACCGTCACCGTGGTTGAATCCGAAGGCTGACACCGTGAACCGGCCATTGCAGCCCCCTGCGATCGAGCCAGCTGAACTGGTCTGGCACGACGGGGTCCCGGAATCAAAGCGGTTTGGCGATGTTTACTTCAGCCGGGACAACGGCCTGGAGGAAACCCGCCACGTTTTTCTGCAGCATAACCAGTTGCCCGAGCGCTTCTCGCAGATTCCCCGGGGCGGGAGCTTTGCTATTGCCGAAAGCGGCTTCGGAACCGGCCTGAACTTTCTGGCAGCCTGGCAGGCCTGGCGCCACCACGCGCCAACCCATGCTGCTACCCTGCATTTTGTCTCGGTGGAACGTTTCCCACTCACTCGCGAAGACCTGACCCGCGCCCTCGCCTTGTGGCCCGAGTTAAAGGTGCTCGCCGACGAACTGCTTCTGCATTACCCACCTCTGGTGCGAGGGGTTCACCGACTGGTTCTTGACGAAGGGCGGGTTCGACTGACGCTGTTTTTCGGCGACATCAATGACGCCTGGGAAGCCCTGGATTTTAAAGCCGACGCCTGGTTTCTGGACGGCTTTGCCCCGGCCCGCAATCCGGACATGTGGCTGGAGAACACCATCCGCCTGGTTCGCGCCCATAGCAAACCGGGCACAACGCTGGCTACCTTCACTTCCGTCGGTCGGATCCGTCGGGCTTTCCTCGAGGCCGGATTCCACATGGAGAAAACCTCCGGATACGGCCGCAAACGGGAAATGCTGAAGGGAGTGCTTGAGGCGTCGGCCCGGGCTGAACCCGAACAACACGGGACCATCGCCATCATTGGAGCGGGCATTGCAGGCTGTACGCTGGCACGAAACCTTGCAGAGCGGGGTTTGCCCGTCACACTCGTTGATTCCCATGGGCCGGGAAATGGCGCGTCCGGAAACGCCCAGGGCGCCCTGTACGTAAAACTGGGAGTTGAGTTCAACGACCAGACCGAACTGGCCCTCACCGCCCTGACCTTTGCCCAGGGCTTTTACAACAACTGGCGCAACCAGTACTGGCATCCGACTGGCCTGCTGCAATTGGCCCACAGCCCCCAGGAAGAGGCCCGACAGGCGAAATTTCTCGATCGCAACGAATACCCCGGGGATATTCTATGGCCGGTGAACCGGGATCAGGCCAGCGAACTTGCCGGCGTTCCGACGCAAACAGGCGGTCTCTGGTTTCCCGGCAGTGGCTGGCTGGAGCCGGGAAACCTCTGCAAAGCACTGACTGACCACCCGCTGATATCGACCGCATTCGGTACTACCGTTAGCGGGCTTCGGCCCTGCAACGGGCAATGGCACATATCCATGGAAGACGGATCGCCCATCGTGGCCGACCGCGTGGCCATATGCTCGGGTCATCTCAGCCCGGAACTCATTCCGACAGAGGGACGCTTTCGGCTGAAAGCGATACGGGGCCAGGTCTCACACCTTCCGGCACCAGCCATTATCAGCCCCAAGGCCGTTATCTGTGGTAACCGGTACCTGAATCCGGCGCTCGGTGAGATCGCCGTGACTGGAGCCACCTTTGATCTTCGCGACAACAACCCGTTGCCGACAATCGAAAGCCATAACGAAAACATGCAGGAACTCGGCTCAATGCTGCCGTCCCTGTTTTCTTCCACAAGCGAAAAACCCGGTGGCGCGGATCTGGACGGCCGGGTCGCCTTTCGATGCACCACCCACGATTACCAGCCCGTCGCCGGCCCGGTATTCGATGATGGAAACGCTTCTCTGGATGGTCTCTTTCTCTTCACCGGCCTCGGCAGCAAAGGCCTGACCTACGCTCCGCTGTTGGCCGAGTATCTGGCGGACCAACTGACCGGGCAGCCTGCCTGCCTCCCGGCGAACCTGGTCAGACGGCTGGAAACACGGCGTCTGTACCAGACTGATATGGCGATTTCGTAATAAACTACCTCTGAAGTTTCCGGTCAGACTGCCGTTAACCGTGGAAAGAGTGGCATAGTCACGGAGAGAGCCCATGTCCATTTATGTCAGCGAACCCGGCCGACCGGTCGGCACCCGGCTACCGGAGACATTCCGGGCAAGGCCCGTGGGCGATGTCACGGAGCTGGCAGAAACCAAGGCGATCAATCCCGGCAGGAGCGAGGCAACAGACGCAGAGTTTCAGCAGGCGGCTAATGCCGGTCGGTACAAGGCTTTGGAGGAATATGGGGCAGCGGCAGCCGGCGAGCGTCGCGAAGACCGCGCTTACCTGCCCGTATCCCGTATTTCATCACCGGCACTTTACTCGGTGCAGGCTTCAGCAACCATTTCCGAAGCGCTGTCAGAGATGGATGAGCATCAGGTTCATCACCTGGTGATCATGGCGGAAAACAACGTGGCTGGCCTTGTTGATCTGCGCTGGCTCCTTGGTTGGCTGCACGAACACGACGCCAATGCCATGACCCAGAGCCTGGTTCACATTGAGCTTCCCGCCTTTCTGACGGCCTCTCCCGAAACCGATGCCCACCAACTCGCCAGGCTGATGCTGGCCCATCAGCTCAATGCCGCACTGGTGGTAGACGCCAGTGGCGCAGCCGCTGGCATCGTAACCAGTACAGACTACCTCAAGCTATACGCCAGCTCTGGGCGACACGAGGGGACAGTTTAGCGCCCGGCCAGCTAGTTCAGTGGCGTCAACAGCTGACCCTCGGGGCTGAACAGGAGCACGTACCAGTCACTGCCGGTTCTGCTGAGCGCGACGATCTCATCCTCCCGGTAATTCGTCAGAGCGAGGATTTCCGAGTTGTCCACGGCAAGCTGATAGCGCCAGTCGTTTCTGAACCCGGTGTCTTCACCCTCAGTCTCCGCTTCCGGAACCAGCGATACCCGGGCAACGATGCCCTGCTCCATACCCGACACAACGCCTTCACTGGCAAAATCTCCGTCCGTGGACCCTGCAACAACCAAGTCACCATCGAAACCGGTCAGGCCCTGAAGTGTTTCAGTAGCCTGGTCGTTCTCATCATTCAGGGAAAAGGCACGACTCACGAGGCCTGAGGAGGAGTAACCCAGAAGGAACCCTGCCGTACTGGAAAGCGGCTCCCGCTCCAATTCAGGGTCCTCTTCTTCCTGCTCCAGCACAGAGTACGCCCCGTCACTGGCGCCTATCAGCCAGAGCGTGCTGCCCTGGAACAGCCCATTGGATACCGGTTCATCCCCGGCAGTGCCCACCTGTTTGACACTGAGTTCGCTGGTTGCACTGGACGCGTTGTAGAAGAAAGCATCAATGCCTCCTATTACCGGAACGCCTTCCACAGAGCCCGCCGCGGAGCCAAATAACCCAGGGCTGATAGACTCGATACTGCCGCCTGCGACGCTGTCATCGGCAGCCGACCCCACTTGGCGGGTCCAGGCCACCGCGGGCTGCTGGGTATTGCCGTCAAGCTCCGTATCAATACGCTGCAAAAAGCTGTCCGTACCGCCCGCTGCCTGCTGCTGATCAAAAACACCATCGGTTTCACCTGCCAACACCACATAGCCGGTGTCCCGGTTTATTCCGGCCCAGCGCACCTGATCGTCGGCATCCGTCCCGGTCCGGGTCTTCCAGGTTGGAACGTATTCGCCACCGTTGGAGGCGGAATCAAACCAATACAGGGAGGTTACAACATCCTTGCCACCGAGTGCGGTGGTGCCCGCGACCGGTTGATCGGTGCTGTACGCGACGACAAATTCAAATCGGTCTACTCTGGTGCCACCCTCGGTCACCTTACGCTGTACCACGTTAATGACCGGTTTTGGCGAAATCAGGCTGTCACCGGCAGAGGAAATGGCCACCTGCTGTAACTGGGCACCGCGCTGGTCGAAAATCCGCACCAGTACCCTATTGTTATCCTGAGTGTCGAAGCCTGCGACAAACAGCCTGCCGTCGTGCCCCATGGCAAGGTCCGTGGCAACAAAGCCATTACCGCCGTTCAGCGCGAGGGGCGTTGTCAGCTCGTTGAGGCTGATACGGAGCAGGTTGTCAGATGCAGCCCGGGCGTAGTCCTCGCGGCCAGCCTGAAAGCTCTCATTGATACCAAGCAATATGAATCGGTCACTGAAGGCCGGATTGGCGTAGCTGCCCGCGGGCACCCGGATCCGGAATGGCACTTCGTCGGTTCCCTCGGGGAAAACCAGCTCGTCGTTCTCAACCCAGTTACCGCCTTCCAACCGCTCGATAACGAACTCGGAATCAAGCCTGGCCGTAGAGTCTTCGGTATGGCTGAGTTTGGCAAAAATATCCCGGTCTCTGTCGCCGGAAAGCTTGGCAACATACTCGCGCACATCACCCACGTTCAGGGTATCCCTGCCCCCACCTTTTACCGTTTCGAGGGACAGGACGGGCTCGTTATCCTGAATCGAAAGATTGGTGACGACGCCACCGTTACCGCTTCCGAGGCCCGCCAGACCGGAGCGCACTTCGGTGAGAGCGAGCCTGAGGGATTCAACCGGCTCAGCAAAACTGTCCTCGACCACTTCCAGCGGCAGATAACACTCGGTAATACCTGGCTCAAGGGTGATGACACCCCGGGTATAGAAGCCCTGGTCATCGAGCTCATAGTCGATGTAGTCGAATTCATTCTCACCGGTTTCGTCCAGCGGCACCGGACTGTTACTGCCCAATCCAACGATGTCCTTGCCCAGAATGGCATCACCAGCGTTGGAGGCACTGTAATCGCAATTCTGGTGTGGAGGCGAGAATCCGACGTCGCAGCTGGAGGCGTCATAATCGGACAGCAGCTCAAAGGCGACCGCAACCCGGGTAACCGACGGTTGATCGAGGATTACCTTGACGAAAACGCGGCGCGTCGGAAGTGTCAGATCTTTGGTGCCGGAGACCGAGCCGTCGTCGTTGTAGAGATTAATGGTAAAACTGTGCTCACCGCCGGTCTCCAGATCCGGCAAGGCGCATTGTTCGCGATTGCTTGCCGGAATCTCCGGGCTTTCGCCCTCCGTGAACGGCTCGGCATCCAGGGACATCACGTTGTATTTAACATCGATATCAAACGGTTGGGCGCCCGCCATGCGGCCATCGGTTGTTACCAGGTTGATATCTTCAGTTTTGCCCAGGTCTGCCTCTCCCCTGCTACCACCTGTAAGCCCAGGAACGCCACGCATTATGATGCCCTGCCGGGCTTTGTTACTGGTGTCTTCGAGCGCCAGCCAGGACGGCGCGTTGGTCAGGGAATAGTCAAGGATGTCCTCGCCACCGTAAGCCCCGAAGTTGTAGGAGTACTCAACGCCGAGATAGGCAAACACCGGGGGCACGCCGAGAATGGTGGGCTGATCGGGATCTTTTTCCGTCTTGCAGCCAGAGAGCCCGAGCGAAAGCAGGGCCAGAAAGACAAGTTGGCGAACGGGATGAATGCGGGAGTATAAATCGGCGCCCATGGAAAAATCCGTTTCAATCGTTGTTATTGTGGTAGCGACCGCCGGGTGAAGCAGAAACACCGGGCGGTTTACACACCGTTACAGAACAACGCCATGGTAGCCAATTTGTTACGCAGGGGATCTGCGCGAGTTCTCAGATTCGGTTAGCCCGCATCCACGCCATGCTCCTGCAGCAGAGCAACCAGGCCCGCCTCATCCAGGACAGGAACCTCCAACTGTTCGGCCTTCGCCAGCTTGGAACCCGCGGCCTCGCCCGCTACCACGCAGGCGGTCTTTTTGGAGACGCTTCCGGCCACCTTGGCTCCCAGAGACTCCAGCTTTTCTTTGGCTTCGTCACGAGTCATTCCGGAGAGCGTGCCCGTCAGCACCCAGGTCTGGCCTTTCAGGGGCTTATCCCCTTTCTGGATCTGCTCTTCCTGCCATTCCACGCCGGCGTCCCGCAGCGCATCCAGGGTTTCCTGGTTATGGGTCTGTTCGAAGAAGCTGCGGATATGACCAGCGACAATCGGCCCGACATCGGGAACTGCCTGCAGGCTTTCTTCATCGGCGGCGGCAATGGCCTCGAGAGTCCCGAAGTGCGAAGCCAGGCCCTTGGCGGTGGCCTCCCCCACCTCGCGAATCCCAAGCGCGTATAGAAAACGCCATAGAACGGGTTTTCTGGCTTTATCGATGGCAGCGACCAGGTTGGCGGCCGACTTCTCCCCCATCCGCTCAAGTTTGACCAGATCATCGGTGGTCAGGTGATAAAGGTCGGCCACGGTTTTTACCATGCCCTGATCAACCATGATGTCGATCCATTTGTCACCCAGCCCTTCAATGTCCAGGGCTTTCCGGGAAGCATAGTGACGGATGGCTTCCTTGCGCTGGGCCGGACAGAACAGGCCGCCAGAGCATCGGGCTACCGCTTCCCCTTCAATCTGGATAACGTCGGAATCGCAGACCGGGCAATGGGCGGGCAATTCCACTTCTCTGGCGCCCGAGGGACGCTTTTCGGGAACCACCTTGACCACCTGAGGTATCACATCACCGGCGCGACGGATAAACACGGTATCGCCGATGCGAACATCGAGCCGGCGGATTTCGTCCATGTTGTGGAGAGTCGCGTTGCTGACGGTCACGCCACCGACAAACACAGGCTTGAGACGGGCCACCGGGGTAACGGCACCCGTTCGACCCACCTGGAACTCAACATCCTCAATAACGGTGAGCTCTTCCTGCGCCGGGAACTTGTGGGCAATCGCCCAGCGCGGCGCCCTGGAGACAAAACCCAGGGCATTTTGCTGGTCAAGGCGGTTCACCTTGAACACTATGCCGTCAATTTCATATGGCAGCGTGTCCCGCTTGGCCATTAGCTCGCTGTAGGCCTCAAGGCACTCCTCCACGCCTTTCGCCTTGCGCATCTCGGGATTGATCCGGAAACCCCAACTCTGAACGCGCTGGAGGCCATCCCACTGGGTATCGGGCAACAGGCTCTCGTCCGTCACGGCAACACTGTAGGCGCACATTTCCAGCGGACGCTTCGCTGTTACCGTGGACTTTTTCTGCCTGAGACTGCCAGCCGCCGCGTTCCGGGGGTTTACGAAGGTTTTCTCTCCGCGCTCGGCCAGTCGACGGTTCAGTTGCTCGAAACCGTCCTTGGGCATGTAAACTTCGCCACGGATCTCTACAAGGTCCGGCACATCTTCGCCCCGCAGCTTCAATGGCACCGAAGGGATCGTTCGGATATTGGCGGTGATGTCCTCTCCGGAGTAGCCATCACCCCGGGTGGCAGCAGTGGTGAGGGCGCCATTCTCGTAGTGCAGACTGACCGCCAGCCCATCGAGTTTGGGTTCGCACACGTATTCCACATCTTCGCTGATGCCCAGCCGGTCCCTCACCCTCCGATCGAATTCCCGCAGTTCGTCCTCATTGAAGGCATTGTCGAGCGACAACATGGGCAGCCGGTGAACCACCTCCTCGAAACTGGTTTCCGCGGCACTGCCAACCCGCCGGGTGGGCGAGGTATTTGAGGCCAGCTCCGGATAATCGGCTTCCAGGGTCTGCAGCTCCCGGAACAGCCTGTCGTATTCCGCATCGGGAATACGGGGATCGTCCAGCACGTAGTACCGGTAGTTGTGATCATCAATAACCGAACGGAGTTCTTCTACACGCTGGGTAATATCGGGCGTGGCTTTGCTCATGGACTGGCACTCTCGTATCTCAAAAAAATGCCCGGGGCGAACCGGGCATCGGGCCATCTGTTACCGCCTGGTTTCACACTTTTTGGGAACGCTGCTTACGCTCGAACTCGCGGATTCTCTGGCGGCAGTGCTCGATCGTTTGCGGGGTCATCACGCTTCGGCGCTCGTCTTTCAGTTCCCCGCCAAGGTTACGTACCACTGCCTGGGCGGTTTCGAGCATGAAGTCGAATGCCTGCAGCGCATTGGTGGGCCCCGGCATACTCATGAAAAAGCTGATCCCGGGCGTGGTGAGGGCCGGCATATCCCCGGGTTTGAATGTGCCGGGTTCCACGGCGTTGGCAACACTGAACTGCACAGGGCTGGTGGTATCGGATTCTTCATGGCGGTGGTATATGTCCATGTCTCCGTGCTCCAGACCGCACGCTTCGAACAGCTTCTTCAACGCCGGCCCCTTGAAGTCCTCGTCGCTCTTCGCCAACACGTTGATGACGATCACTTCCCTGGCCTCGGGGCGATTCGCGCCCGCCAGAGGTTGACCGGCCGACGGTCGGGAGGGCTCACGCCGCGCAGTGTCCTCTTCCACTTCGGTCGTGACCGTTGGCGGGACGGCTTCCTCATCATCTTCAATGGCGCCCCAGCCGGATTCGAGCTCGGTTTCCTCAGGCTCCTGACTGGAAAGTCCGAAATCGGGCTCCGACTCAACGGACTCTTCGTAGCGCTCAGCCGTCGGTTCGGTTTCCGTTTGTGGATCCGGTTCTGACGATTCGGGCTGCTCCGATTTGGCAGCGGCAGTGACAGGACGGGTCGGCTTGGGTTTCGGAGAACCGAATCGACTGGGCTTTTCGCGCTTCACATAGCCCCGTTCTTCGAGGGTATCGCGGGAAATGGTTCTTGCTCCGCCATTGGGCAACTCGGGGTTGTACTCGTCGTCGAGTGGCGAATCCTCCAGCTCGTCGGCGCCCATACCGGATGAAATCGCCATGGATTCCTTACGGGCGCGCCGCATCCGGCGCACGCCATCAATGACAATGCCGATTATAACCAGGGTACCGATGGCAATTAACCATTCCCTAAGTGACATAGTGCTGCTGTCCTGTTTGCAGATCCCGTAACGTTGCTACTCTAAGAAAAGCCCGTAATGAATACAACGCACACCCGGGCCAGATGGCGTTTTTGTCATGGTTGCCCGAATTCTGAACAGCCTCAAGCCTCCGCGAGGGCTGCGGCTTCGTCCACGTCCACCGACACCAGCCGCGAACATCCCGGTTCATGCATGGTGACCCCCATCAACTGATCCGCCATCTCCATCGCAATCTTGTTGTGGGTAATGTAGATGAACTGAACCTGCTTCGACATCTCCTTGACCATATTGGCATAGCGGCCCACGTTGGCATCATCCAACGGTGCATCCACCTCATCCAGCATACAGAAGGGTGCCGGGTTCAGCTGGAAAATCGAGAACACCAAAGCGATCGCCGTGAGGGCCTTTTCACCACCTGACAACAGATGGATGGTGCTGTTCTTCTTGCCAGGAGGCCGGGCCATGATCGCAACGCCGGTTTCCAGAAGATCCTCGCCGGTAAGCTCCAGATAGGCATTACCACCTCCAAACACCTTCGGGAAGAGCGCCTGGAGGCCACCGTTCACCTGATCGAAGGTTTCCTTGAAGCGTTGACGGGTCTCCCGGTCGATCTTCCGTATCGCATTGTCGAGTGTTTCCAGGGCTTCCATCAGATCTTCGTGCTGGGAATCCAGGTAGGTCTTGCGCTCGCTCTGTACCTGGTACTCCTCGATAGCCGCGAGGTTGATGGCGCCCAGTCGTTGTATCCGGTTGCCGATGCGCTCCAGCTCGTCAGCCCAATCTTTCTCATTCGCACCTTCAGGCAACTGCGAAAGAATGTCCTGGAGTTTTACGTCCAGCTCCTTGAGCTGCTCGATATGATTGCCAGAGCGGATTTCCAGGGCCTGGGATTCCATCTTCAGCTGTTCCAGCCTGGACCGGACTTCCTGGATGCGGTGATCGGTGCCGCTTCGGCCCTGCTCTTTCTCCCGGACCTCACGGTCGATCTCTTCCAGGGCGTCGCGCGCCGCGCCCAGCTTCTCCTCTTCCGCCAATCGGCGATCCAGCAGGCCTTCAAGCTGCATCTGCAGATCTTCAATAGGTTCCTCGGCGCTTTCCCGGGATTCCCTCAGAATCTCCAGTCGCTCATCGATACGCTCTTTCTGCAACTGCATCCGGTCAATCGTCTGCCTCAGACCGTCCCGCTGACTGTGCAGAGTCTGGAGCTGAAGCTGCAACTGATGCGCGTGGTCACGGTCGTGCCGGGCCTCCTGGCGCAGACGGTCGAGGTTCTCGCGCAGGCTGTCCCGCTGCTCGAGAAGCCGCTCTTTTTCTTCATCGCTGTCTTCACTGGACGCCAGCGCCAGCTGCCATTCTTCCCGAGCCTCCTGCAGGCTCTCTTTCTGGCCCTCCAGGTTTTCAGAGACATCCTCGATATCGTCCCGAATTCTCTGCAGACGGGCGTCAATCTGCTCAGCTCGGGCTCGGAGGCCGCTGACCCTGGACGACAGCGAGCTCAGCTCGCGGTCTGCCTCGCTCAAACGGGCCTGGGCCTCATCCCGGGCGGATTCGGAGCGCTCGGCGCGCTCGTGCAATTCGTCCAGTTTCTCGCTGGCCGCCTCCAGTGCTTCCTCAGCCTCTGTCAGTTGCGAAGCCAATTCGGTAACTTTCTTTTGTCGTTCAATCACCCCGACCTGGCCTGCGTCGGAGTCCGGCATCAATACCCAATCCCGGGACACCCAGACGCCTTCCGGGGTCATCAGGCTCTGCCCTTGCTGGAGGCCGGCTCGCATACCCATGGCATCGGAAACGGTTTCCACCGTGTCAATGCCGTGAAGCAACGAGGCAATTCCTGGCACACCGGAAACCTTGGCCGCCAGGCCCGTTGTTCCAGCATTACCAAACGCCCCGGCTTCAACGAGTGCCAGGCCCCTTGGCGCTTCTCTCATCGCCGAGGAGAGCTGGTCGATGTCGGGAAGACACAGGCCCTGGGTAAAACGCCCGATAACCTGTTCAACCGCAAACTCCCAGCCATCGGCAATATCGAGCTGGCTGGCTACCCGGGGCATATCGCCCAAATCGTTCCGGGAAAGCCAGGATTGCAGGACATCATCTCCGGCCCCCATCTGTTCATCCAGAAGCGCCTGCTGAGACTCAAGAGAGGCGCGAAGGCTCTGGACCCGTTGGCGCTCCTCCGAGACGGCCTGCTCGGCGTCACGCTGATGCTGCCGGGCGTCGTAGAGCTCATCCTGGATCGCCGCAATGCGCTCAGCCGCTTCCTCGCGTTTCAGCTCCAGTGTTTCTTGCTGTTCCAGCAGCTCCTCAAGTTCCGCCCGATCCATCTGGCCTTCCAGCAATTCCTGCTCATCCTGCAGTTTGCGTTGCCGAGTGAGCAGTTGCTCAATGGCGTCTTCGAGCGAGCGAATCCTGGACTGGGCCAACTCGGCCTGGCGCCGGGCATCCGACGAGCGGGCGCTGAAATCTTCCCATTGGTGCTGCCAGTCGCTCATGGCGTCTTCGGCCTGCTGCAGTTTCTCGCCCGACTCTTCAGAGCGTATCGCCAACGCTTCCTGTTCGGGCTCCATCATGTCCAGCTCTTCCTGGATACCCGCCAGCTTGTCCTCGTCCTGCTCCAGTTCCCTGGCCAGTTCGCGCTGGTTGGCCATGGCCTGATCCAGTTCCGCGGCCATCTGCCGGCTCCGTTCGCGCTGGTGCTCAAGACTCTGTTCGATACGGGCGATATCCGCGCCGGCCTCGTAATAGCGCGCCTGGGCCCGGTTGAAATGTTCGGTCCGTTCCTGATGATTGTCCCGGAGGGATTCGAGAGAGGTCTCGAGGCTGACGCGTTCGGTCAGGTATTTTTCGAGTTCAAGCTCGGTGTCCCGGATCTTGCCCCGCCAGGCCTGCAGGTCATTGTCGAGGGATTGCCAGCGCAGTACCGTCAGTTCGGCTTTCTTCTGGCGCTCCTCCTGCTTGTAAGCCTTGTACTTTTCCGCCGCTGCCGCCTGGCGCTCCAGGTGCTGCAGTTGTCGGCCCAGCTCCTCCCTGAGGTCGGTCAGCCGTTCCAGATTTTCCTGGGTCCGACGGATGCGATTCTCCGTTTCCCGGCGACGTTCCTTGTATTTTGAGATGCCGGCCGCTTCCTCAATGTAGATCCGGAGCTCTTCCGGTTTTGCCTCGATCAGGCGGGAGATCATGCCCTGCTCGATAATGGCGTAGCTCCGCGGGCCCAGGCCAGTCCCCAGGAACAGATCGGTAATGTCCCGACGCCGGCACTTGGAGCCGTTCAGGAAGTATTCGGATTGCCCTTCGCGAGAAACCCGGCGGCGAACAGAGATTTCGTTGAATTTCGCGAATTCACCGGGGGCCGAACCATCGCTGTTATCAAACACCAGTTCAATGGAGGCCTGACCTACCGGCTTTCTTGCGCTGGAGCCGTTGAAGATAACGTCTGTCATGGACTCGCCGCGCAGGTACTTGGCGGAGCTTTCCCCCATCACCCAGCGCACCGCGTCGATGATGTTGGACTTGCCACACCCATTTGGCCCGACCACGGCTGTCATGTTCGATGGGAACGGCACGGTGGTTGGATCAACGAAGGATTTGAAGCCAGCCAGTTTGATGGACTTCAGACGCATATCAGGCGCTCGCCTCCTGCCGGAGAATCGTCAACACCTGCTGCCGCTGGTGTTCACCAAAGGCCTGTATGACCGCTTGCAATCGTTCCGCGTCGTCATCAACGGCAGCCTCGGCCAACTGCCGGAAGAAGGTCGCGGTTTCCCCAATTTCTTCCCGGAAGTGCTCCAGCGCCACAAAATAGGTTCGGCTGATGGCCGGCCGGAAGTTCTCGAGAGTCTCCTCAAGAAAAGGGTTCTCAACCAGCCCGTAGGCGTAGCGCATTACCCCGAATCCGGCATCGATGACCTGCTCGGCAGCGTCTGCGCTGGTGGCGTTGAGGGCGTCAATGACCGCCTGCAGTTCACGGACCTGCCCCATGACACCGCCAAGCTCTTTGCCGGACCAACGTTCAAGCACCTTGCGCCCTAGCATGCAGAGAAGATCGATGTAGATATCGTAGAGGCTGTTGACGCTTTCCGGCGTCAGGCTGGAGACAACCGCGCCCCGCCTCGGGAAAATTTCGATCAGATGGCGGCGCTCCAGAATAAGTAGCGCTTCGCGCACAGAGCCACGGCTGACATTCAGTTCACCCGACACTTTCAGTTCCTGAATGCGTTCGCCGGGTTTGAGATCTCGCGTGATGATTCTTTGCCCCAGATGCTGGGCAATTTGTTCAGACAGACTTTCCGGGGCCTGAAACCTCATAAAGTTGGTCACTCATTCCTGAAGACGGCACGATTTCAAACGCAGAAGTTTACCACAGGGAATCTATAGCCCCACCCCTTGTCTGACATTTTGAGCGGTCAGGAACGCATCACGGCAAATCACTGCCGTTTTTTTGACAGCAATTCCTGAACTGCCGCTGAAAAATCATAAATTGAGTGAAAAATAGTTCATTAGCACCTGTTTTTGTTGTTATTTTTTAAGTAGGCACGGTTTCTGCTTTTGACCCCGAAAGCACAGTGAATTTCTGCGACAGAGTGAACCGTAGTGAAAAACATACCGTCGATCCATCAGTCTCCTTCCCAGCCCCAGAAACTGGCTGCGCTGCGTCAGGCACATCAGGACTGGACCAATACGCCGGATGTGCTTGCAAGACTGACACGACGGCTCTCGACTACCCTGTCGCTGGAGCAACAGCTGGCCATCCTGGCCGAAGAACTGGTCGCCATTATCCCTTTCAGTTCCCTCAACTACCGCCACCGGATCGGTAAACAGGATTTCGTCTATGCCACCGGAATGGGCGGCCCGCACCGCTGCGAGTATCGTCTGAGCCTTGAGGGCGTAAATTACGGGACTCTTGTGCTGCAACGCCGTCAGAGGTTCACCGAACAGGAGCTTGAAGGCATCGAGATAATTCTGGGCGCCGCCATCTGCCCGATTCGTAACGCCTGCCAGTACGTCGCCATTGAGCAGGCGTCTCTGACCGATTCCCTGACCGGCATTCCCAACAAACGCGCCCTGGATGACGCGCTTCAGCGCTCCAGCCTGTTGTCGGAAAGACATGGCGAACCATATTCACTTGTGCTCTGCGACCTGGATCATTTCAAAACGATCAACGACACACATGGTCACGTGGTAGGCGACCATATCCTTCAGATCGCGGCGGCGGAAATCGAGAAGTCCATCCGCACATCTGATTCAGTGTATCGCTTTGGTGGCGAGGAATTTGCCATCCTGCTGCCGCATACCTCGGAGCAGGATGCAAAAGATGTGGCGGAGCGGGTTCGCAAAGCGATCGCGGCCATTCGGGTGGATGGCGGAGAAAAGGAGCTGAAAGTCACAACCAGCTGTGGCGTTGCTACGTTTCTGCCCCAGGAAGCCCCGCAGGCCTGGCTGGCCAGGGCTGACGAAGCGCTCTATCGTGCCAAACACCAGGGTCGTAACTGCACCCGGGTGTTTGCCACCATTTCGTGACGCTTAACCCCGCGGCGTCTTGCTTCGGGCTCTCTCTGGCCTGGGAGCACGCCCGGCGGGCCTGGCGGGCTTGGTGTCGCTGACAGCCCATTTATTGCCCGGAGTTTTCTTTCCGGCCAGGCCAGGGCTCTTGCGCCTCTGGCGATCATGGGCTGCCTTTTCGTTTGGCGTTTTCTGGGGAATCTCGACCGACTCAAGACCAACGGTTCGACTGAGGGTATCTACCGCCCGCTGATCCAGCTCTTCCCATTTTCCCACGGTCAGCCTGCTTGGCAGGAAGATCGGCCCGTAACGCACGCGTTTCAGCCGACTGACTCGAACGCCCTGGGATTCCCACAGGCGACGCACCTCCCGATTGCGCCCTTCCAGCAGGGTAACGTGGAACCAGCGATTCATACCGCTGCCACCGGCCGGAGAGATATCGGTGAACTTGGCCATGCCATCTTCCAGGAGAACGCCCTGAAGCAGTCGCTCGATCATGGCGTCGTCCACTTCCCCAAAGATACGTACCGCATATTCCCGGTCAATCTGGTTGGAAGGATGCATCAGCCGGTTTGCCAACTCTCCGTCTGTGGTAAAAAGCACCAGGCCAGTGGTGTTGATATCAAGCCGGCCAATGGAAATCCACCGATGCTCTTTAAGACGTGGCAAACGATCAAACACCGTCGGTCTGCCCTCAGGGTCTTTTCGGGTAGTGACCTCGCCCTCGGGCTTGTTATAAATCAGCACCCGGCGCATCACTTCAGCCGCGCCGGACACTTCCAGTCGTTTGCCATCGAGCTCGAAACGGTCCTCAACGGACGCCTTCTGCCCTGGTGCCACCGGTTGTCCATTGACCAGGAGACGACCGGCTTCCATCCAGCCCTCGATTTCCCGGCGCGAACCAACACCTGCCCGGGCGAGCAATTTCTGAATACGCTCAGGGCCGCCCTGACTGGCTGGGTCACGGGCGGGTCTGGCTGGTTTGTTGGGGCGTTCTGCCGCCATGTAATCAATCCTTAGTTTCTGACTGACACCCGAATGGCGTCAGTGAAGTGTCTGGCTCGAAGATTCGTCGTCGTTCTCGGCAGTCGTGGATTCGAACTCGATCTCACCCTGCATGTTCTTTTCAATTTCCCGGCCGATTTCTTCAAGATCGCGGACTTCATTCAGGGGCGGTAGCTGGTCCAGGCCCGTGAGATTAAAGTAATCCAGGAATTGTTTCGTGGTCGCGTACATGGCCGGCCGACCCGGCACATCCCGATGCCCAACGACGCGCACCCACTCTCGCTCAAGCAGTGTACGAATGATATTGCTGCTTACCGTAACACCCCGGATGTCTTCGATTTCACCCCGGGTGATGGGCTGTCGGTAAGCAATCAGTGCCAGGGTCTCCAGCAAGGCCCGTGAATAACGCTGGGGCTTTTCCTCGAACAGTCGACCCACCCAGGGCGCATACTCCTCACGCACCTGGAGTCGGTAGCCACTGGCGACCTTTTTCAGCTCGAAGCCTCGCCCTTCACAGGCCGCTTCAAGAAGCACCATGACGTGCTCCATGACCTGTCGCGCCGGCCGCTCCTCTTCACTGAACAATTCCCGCAGCTGGTCAAGAGACAGCGGTTTGCCCGCCGCCAGCAGGGCGGCCTCGGCAATTGCCTGGATTCTCAGCAGGTGCTCTTCGTTCATGGTGTCTGATCCGTATTTCCGTGCTTCCGACTTCCAGGGGCCCTAACTTGCCGCCCTGGCGCGAACATGAATCGGCCCGAGAACTTCCGCCTGAACCACCTCGATCAACTGCTCCTTGACCAGCTCAAGCGTCGCCAGGAAGGTTACAACAACACCCAGCCGCCCCTCTTCGACCGTGAACAGGCTCTCAAAGGTCACAAAATGGTCATCCTGAAGCACCGAAAGGATTGCCGACATGCGTTCACGGGTGGACAGCTTCTCACGCTCAACATGGTGACTGGTGAACAGGTCTGCGCGCTGTAAAACACCCTGAAGGGCCAGCAGCATCTCCCTCAGATCCACATCGGGATGGGGCTGACTTGACGGCATCCTGGGCAGGGCGGCGGAGGCTGCGAAGTTATCCCGCTCCAGCCGCGGCAGTTCGTCGATATCCTCGGCGGCCTGCTTGAACCGTTCATACTGCTGAAGCCGACGAATCAGTTCGGCACGAGGATCGACCTCTTCTTCATCGTCGCTTTCCTGGCGAGGTAACAGCATCCGCGATTTGATTTCCGCCAGGGTGGCCGCCATCACCAGATATTCGGCAGCCAGTTCAAAGCGCATGGCCTCGACGGCACCGATGTAATCCATGTATTGCCGGGTAATCTCGCTGACGTCGATGTCCAGTATGTTCATGTTCTGGCGACGTATTAGGTACAGCAGAAGGTCCAGCGGGCCTTCAAACGCTTCAAGGAAGACCGCCAGGGCATCCGGCGGAATGTACAGGTCCTTGGGAAGATCCACCACTGGCTTGCCGGACACCAGCGCCAGGGGCGATTGCTCCGGGCCGGCGTCCTGAGCTTCCGGCGTCGCCTGATCGGTGGATTCTTCGGTCATAACCTTTCTCTCCGGATCGGCCGCGCGGCTCTGTGCCCGCGGGACCGATTCCTGCGGATTCAGCGGTAATGAAGCCCCATGGCCGCCCGGACTTCCTCAAGGGTATCTCTGGCAGCATCGCGGGCGTGTTCGCGACCTTCCTGGAGAATGGAATGAACCAGGTCCGGGTTGCCCTCATACTCACGCGCGCGCTCGTGGAGCGGACGCTGCTCTTCGACAATCGCGTCAATCAACGGCTTCTTGCAATCAAGGCAGCCAATGCCGGCACTGCGACAACCGGTCTGTACCCACTCCTGGGTGTCCGCGTCCGAATAGATCTTGTGCATCCCCCACACCGGGCATTTCTCGGGTTCACCCGGATCCGTACGCCGGACTCGCTGGGGATCGGTCTGCATGGTGCGGACCTTCTGGGCAACGCTGTCCGGCTCCTCCCGCAGTCCAATATAGTTGTTGTAGGACTTGGACATTTTCTGCCCATCCAGACCCGGCAACTTGGACTCCGGTGTCAGCAGCGGCTGCGGCTCTGGCAGAATCACCTTGCCACCACCCTCGATGTAGCCGTACAGACGCTCGCGATCGCCCAGGGAGATGTTCTGTTGTTCTTTCAACAGCGCACGAGCAGTTTCCAGGGCGTCCATGTCGCCCTCTTCCTGATAGCGCTTCTTCAGATTGCGGTACAGCTTAGCGTTTTTCTTGCCCATCTTCACGATGGCGCCTTCTGCCTGCTCCTCGAATCCGGGCTCACGACCGTATATATGGTTGAACCGACGGGCGATCTCCCGGGTGATTTCAACATGGGACACCTGATCGGCACCGACCGGTACCTTCCCTGCCCGGTAAACCAGAATGTCTGCACTCTGAAGCAACGGGTAACCCAGAAATCCGTAGGTCGCCAGATCCTTCTCCCGCAGCTTCTCCTGCTGGTCCTTGAAGGTCGGCACACGTTCCAGCCAACCGAGAGGCGTAATCATCGACAGCAACAGGTGCAATTCTGCGTGCTCGGGTACCTGTGACTGAATAAACATGGTGGACGAACCCGGGTTCACACCCGCCGCCAGCCAGTCAATGACCATGTCCCAGACGCTCTGCTCAATGCCAGAGGGGTCGTCATAGTTGGTGGTCAGGGCGTGCCAGTCCGCCACAAAGAAAAAGCATTCGAATTCATGCTGGAGTTTAACCCAGTTTTTCAGCACACCGTGGTAGTGGCCAAGGTGAAGCTTGCCGGTCGGACGCATGCCGGACAAAACCCTTTGCTGGGAATCTACAGAACTCAAAGCACGAACTCCTTATTTGATATTGGAACCGCCATCATAGTTCAGGCGACCCGGCATTATAAATAAAAAACCCCCGCTCTGCAGGGCAGAAACGGGGGTTTTTGCTGAAAGAAGGCCAGCTTACCAGCCAGTGACTTCCTTCAGGGCCTGGCCGATCTCGGCCAGACTGCGGACGGTGCGAACGCCAGCATCTTCCAGGGCGGCAAACTTCTCGTCTGCAGTACCCTTACCACCGGAGATGATGGCGCCAGCGTGGCCCATGCGTTTGCCCGGAGGCGCAGTAACACCAGCGATGTAGGAAACCACCGGCTTGGTGACGTTCTGCTTGATGTAGGCCGCGGCTTCTTCTTCGGCGGTACCGCCGATCTCACCAATCATCACAATGGCTTCAGTCTCAGGATCTTCCTGCAGCAGGGCCAGAATGTCGATGAAGTTGGAGCCCGGGATCGGGTCGCCACCGATACCGATACAGGTGGACTGACCGTAGCCGAAGTCGGTGGTCTGCTTGACCGCTTCGTAAGTCAGGGTACCTGAACGGGACACGATACCAACCTTGCCCTTCTTGTGGATGTGGCCAGGCATGATGCCGATCTTGCACTCGTCCGGAGTGATAACACCCGGGCAGTTGGGACCAATCATGCGAACGCCCTTGCGATCCACGTATTCCTTGGCGTACAGCATATCGATGGTCGGGATACCTTCAGTGATACAGACGATCAGCTGAATGCCGGCATCCGCGGCTTCGATAATAGCGTCTTTACAGAAAGGCGCCGGTACGTAGATAACGGTCGCCTCTGCGCCGGTTGCTTCAACGGCGTCACGAACGGTGTTGAACACCGGCAGGCCGAGGTGCTCAGTGCCACCCTTGCCGGGGCTAACGCCGCCAACCATCTTGGTGCCGTAGGCAATCGCCTGCTCTGAGTGGAAGGTGCCCTGCGCGCCGGTAAAGCCCTGACAGATAACCTTGGTGTCTTTGTTAATCAGGATGCTCATTATTTACCCCCTGCGGCTTTAACAACTTGCTCTGCCGCATTCGACAGACTGGTAGCGGCAATGATGTTCAGGCCGCTATCGGCGAGTACCTGAGTACCCTTCTCCGCGTTGTTGCCTTCAAGGCGAACCACAACAGGAACCTTGACGCCGACTTCCTTAACGGCACCGATGATGCCTTCTGCAATCATGTCGCAGCGAACGATACCGCCGAAGATGTTGACCAGAACCGCCTTGACGTTGGAGTCAGACAGGATGATCTTGAATGCTTCGGAAACACGCTCCTTGGTTGCACCGCCACCAACGTCCAGGAAGTTGGCAGGCCGGCCACCAGAAAGCTTGATGATATCCATGGTGCCCATTGCCAGACCAGCACCGTTGACCATGCAGCCAATGTTGCCTTCCAGGGCCACGTAGTTGAGCTCCCACTTGGCCGCTTCCGCTTCCCGGGAATCTTCCTGGGAGGGATCGTGCATCTCGTGGATCTTCTTCTGGCGATACAGGGCGTTACCGTCAACACCAACTTTGGCGTCGAGGCAATGCAGGTCACCGGCCGGGGTGATAACCAGCGGGTTGATCTCTACCAGCGCGAGGTCGCACTCTTCGAACAGCTTGGCCAGGCCAATGAAAATCTTGGTGAACTGACCGATCTGCTTGCCTTCCAGGCCCAGCTTGAAGGCCAACTCACGGCCCTGGTACGGCTGAGCGCCAACCAGCGGGTCGATTTCGGCTTTCAGGATCTTCTCGGGGGTCTCTTCGGCAACCTTCTCGATCTCAACACCGCCCTCGGTGGAGGCCATGAACACGATGCGACGGGTGCCACGGTCAACGACCGCGCCCAGGTACAGTTCCTGGTCGATGTCGGTGAGGGATTCAACCAGAATCTTGCTGACCGGCTGGCCATTTTCATCAGTCTGGTAGGTTACCAGGTTCTTGCCCAACCACTTTTCGGCAAACTCACGGATCTCGTCTTTGCTTTTGACCAGCTTAACGCCACCAGCCTTACCACGGCCGCCTGCGTGCACCTGGGCCTTCACTACCCAGCCATCACCGCCGATTTCGTCAGCAGCTGCTACTGCTTCCTTGGGAGTATCACAGGCAATGCCTTTGGATACGGGCAGGCCATATTCAGCGAAAAGCTGCTTGCCCTGATATTCATGCAAATTCATAGTTAATGTCCCGAATTAAAAAATTCCTGGTTTGCGTTACTTCTTCTTGCGGCGGTTGGCGATATGAATCGCGCCACCACCGACGGCCAGAGCTGCTTCGTGCACGGACTCGGACAGAGTCGGATGTGCAAAGCAGGTCAGGGCCAGATCTTCGGCGCTGGAACCGAATTCCATGGCGATTACGCCCTGGGCAACGATTTCAGAGGCCTGGGGACCAACTACATGGAAACCGACAATGCGGTCAGTCTTTGCGTCGGCAATGATCTTGACCAGACCGGACGCCGAGTTTGCAGCCATGGCACGACCGTTGGCCGCAAACGGGAAGGTACCCACGTTGTACTCTTCACCTTCTGCCTTCATCTGCTCTTCGGTTTTGCCAACCCAGGCAACTTCCGGCGAGGTGTAGATCACGTTGGGGATGCAGTCGTAGTTGACCTGGGGCTTGTGCCCGGCGATGCGCTCGGCCACCATGATGCCCTCTTCGGACGCCTTGTGGGCCAGCATCGGGCCACGGACCACGTCACCGATAGCCCAGACACCCGGAGCCTCGGTCTTGCAGTTGTCATCCACGAAGATGAAACCGCGCTCGTCCATCTGCACACCGGAATCCTCGGAAAGCAGGTTATCGGTGTACGGACGACGGCCAACGGCAACAATCAGCTTGTCAAACTTGGCTTCTTGCTTGCCCTTGGAGTCTTCATAGGTGACGTTGACCAGCTTGCGCTTGACTTCAGCGCCGGTCATGCGGGCACCCATGACGATGTTCAGACCCTGCTTCTGGAACTGTTTGAGTGCGTCCTTGGCAACCTGCTGATCCACCGCCGGCAGGAAGGTATCCACCGCTTCAAGGACCGTCACCTCGGAGCCCAGACGTGCCCATACGCTGCCAAGCTCGAGGCCGATAACGCCGGCACCGATCACACCCAGACGCTTGGGCACTTCGGTGAACTCGAGGGCACCCTCGGAATCCACGATGTACTCGCCGTCGAACGGCGCGGGCGGAATCTGGATCGGCTTGGAGCCGGTGGCCAGAATGATGTTTTCAGCTTCGTAGGTCTTCGACTTGCCGTCTTTGTCAGTTACTTCCACTTTACGGTTGGCCAGCAATTTGCCGTGGCCGTGGATGGAGGTAACGCCGTTGGACTTGAACAGGCCGGCGATACCACCGGTCAGTTGCTTCACGATACCAGCCTTGCGCTCCATCATCTTGCCGATGTCCATCTTGACATCCTTGGCGATGATGCCCTGCATCTCGTAATCGTGGGTGGTTTCCTCGAACTTGTGGGAAATCTCCAGCAGTGCCTTGGAGGGAATACAGCCCACGTTCAGGCAGGTACCGCCAAGTACCTGCGCCTTGCCGTCTTCGGCGGTCCAGGATTCGACACACGCGGTCTTGAGACCCAGCTGGGCAGCCTTGATGGCAGCAACATAGCCGCCCGGGCCCGCACCAATAACAATGACGTCGTATTTATCAGACATAGTTAATCCCGTTTTCCGATACGTTTAAAGTCGACTCAGACGTCCAGCAGAATACGTGCCGGGTCTTCAAGCATTTCCTTGATGGCAACAAGGAACTGCACCGCTTCCTTGCCATCAATCATTCGGTGGTCGTAAGAAAGCGCCAGGTACATCATCGGCAGAATTTCCACCTTGCCGTTCACGGCCATCGGACGCTCCTGGATCTTGTGCATGCCCAGGATGGCCGTCTGTGGCGGGTTCAGGATCGGTGTGGAAATCAGCGAGCCGAAGATGCCCCCGTTGGTAATCGTGAAGGTACCACCGGTCATGTCTTCAATGGCCAGCTTGCCCTCTTTCGCCTTGGTACCGTATTCAACGATCTTCTTCTCGATGTCGGCCAGGCCCATGGCGTCGGAATCGCGAAGTACCGGAACGACCAGACCACGATCCGTGGATACGGCCACGCCGATATCCTGGTAACCGTGGTAAACCATGTCGTTACCATCAATGGACGCGTTCACCGCGGGGAAACGCTTCAGGGCTTCGGTGGCCGCCTTGGTGAAGAAGGACATAAAGCCAAGCTTGATACCATGACGCTTTACAAAGCTCTCCTGGTACTGCTTGCGCAGTTCCATGATCGGCGCCATGTTCACCTCGTTGAAGGTGGTCAGCATGGCTGCGCTCTGCTGCGCGTTGACCAGACGCTTGGCGATGCTCGCACGCAGGCGGGTCATCGGCACGCGCTTCTCTGGACGCTCGCCCTGGCTGACGTTCACTTCCGGCATACCCGCCGCAGGCTGGGGCGCGGAAGCACCACCGGAGGACTTGGCACTGTCCACGTGGTTCTGAACGTCTTCCTTGGTTACACGGCCATCTTTGCCGGTACCCTTGATGCTGTTCGGATCAACGTTGTTTTCCTCGGCCAGCTTGCGCGCTGCCGGGCTCAGAATCGCTTCGCCGGAAGCGGCTTCACTCTTGACCTCTTCTTTCGGAGCCTCTTCCTTGGCCTCTTCTTTCTTGCCCTCGGCAGGCTTGGCCTCGCCCTTGGCACCTTCCTTGAACTTGCCGACTACCTCACCACTTTCAACGGTATCGCCTTCGTTCTTGATGATTTCTTCGATCACGCCGTCAGCAGGCGCAACCACCTCAAGAACGACCTTGTCGGTCTCGATATCGACAATCAGCTCGTCACGGGAGCAGGCTTCACCCGGCTGTTTGTGCCAGGTCGCGACAGTACCTTCCGCGACCGACTCCGGGAAAACGGGGGCTTTAATCTCAGTTGACATTACAGATCCTTAGTTCGGTAGCTCGTCAAATTTCAAACGCGTCGTTAACCAGTTTCTTCTGCTCTTCAATGTGGACCGACATATGGCCACAGGCGGGAGCAGCCGAAGCGTCACGACCGGCATACTGAAGGTACAGCTTGGGATTCAGGCGGTGCAGCGCATTACGCATGTGATGCTGGCTGCAATACCAGGCACCCTGGTTCATCGGCTCTTCCTGACACCAGACAACGTGCTTGAGCTTGGTGTACTCGCTCAGGAGCTCGTCAAGGTCGTCTCCGGGGAAAGGATACAGCTGTTCGATCCGGACAATGGCGACGTCTTCACGCTCGTCCGACTTCTTCTTCTCGAGCAGATCAAAATAGACCTTGCCGGAACACAGGATCAGACGGGTGACTTTCTTCGGATCGGACGGCTCTTTCTCAGGCAGCACGGTCTTGAAGGTACCGGTGGTCAGATCGTCAAGATCGGACGTCGCTTCCTTGTGCCGCAGCAGGCTCTTGGGCGTGATGGCAACCAGAGGCTTGCGCAGCGGGCGCTTCACCTGGCGACGCAGCATATGGAATACCTGCGACGGCGTGGTCGGCACGCAGACCTGGATATTGTGCTCGGCACTCAGCTGCAGGAAACGCTCGAGGCGTGCAGAGCTATGCTCCGGCCCCTGCCCTTCGTAGCCATGAGGCAGCAGCAGGGTCAGGCCACAGAGGCGCCCCCACTTGTGCTCACCACTGGTCAGGAACTGATCGATCACAACCTGGGCACCGTTGGCGAAGTCGCCAAACTGCGCTTCCCAGACCACAAGGCCATCAGGTGCGGTGGTCGCGTAACCGTACTCGAACGCCATCACGGCTTCTTCCGAGAGCAGCGAGTCGTAAATTTCGAATTTCGGCTGGTCTTCCGACAATTGCTCGAGGGCAATATGAGTCGAGCCGTCTTTCTGGTTGTGCAGAACCGCGTGGCGATGCGAGAAGGTGCCGCGGCCAACATCCTGGCCGGTAATGCGGATCGGATGCCCTTCGTTGAGCAACGTCGCATAGGCCATGACTTCACCGTAGCCCCAGTTGATCGGCAGGGCACCGGCCGTCATTTTCTCGCGGTCGGACACAATCTTGGAGACCTGGCGCTGGATACTGAAACCTTCAGGGACCGAGGTCAGTTTCTTGCCCAGCTTCTGGATGGTCTTCAGCGCAACGCTGGACTTGCACTTGGCCGTCCACTCGTGGCCCAGGTACGGTGTCCAGTCTACGTAGAGCTCCTTGTTGGGCTCCTTGACCAGGGATTTGACCACGTGCTCGCCATTGTCCAGGGCGTCACGGTAGTCGTTCTCCATCTGCTTGGCTTCTTCCTCGGTGATAACACCGGCTTCCACCAGTTGGTCAACGTACAGGTTGCGAGTGGTCTTCAGCTTACGGATCTTCTCGTACATGACCGGCTGGGTTGCGGCCGGCTCATCCGCCTCGTTGTGACCACGACGACGATAGCAGACCAGATCGATCACCACGTCGTTCTTGAATTCGTTGCGGTAGTCCATGGCCATCTGGGTCACGAACATGACCGCTTCCGGGTCGTCCGCATTCACATGCAGGATCGGCGCCTGGATCATCTTGGCCACGTCGGTGCAGTATTCCGTGGACCGCGCATCTTCCTGCTTGCTGGTGGTGAAACCAACCTGGTTGTTGATGACGATATGAATGGTGCCACCAACGCCAAACCCACGGGCCTGGGACATCTGGAAGGTTTCCATCACAACGCCCTGGCCGGCAAACGCCGCGTCGCCGTGCATGATGATTGGCACTACCTTGCTGCCATCCTCGTCGTTGCGACGGGTCTGGCGGGCCCGAACGGAGCCTTCAACCACCGGCGAAACGATTTCCAGGTGCGACGGGTTGAACGCCATCGCCAGGTGCACTTCGCCACCCGGGGTCATTACGTTGGATGAGAAGCCCTGGTGGTACTTCACGTCACCTGAACCGGAATCGGCCAGTTTCTTGCCTTCAAACTCGTCGAAGAGTTCTCTCGGATTCTTGCCCAGAGTGTTTACCAGGACGTTCAGGCGACCACGGTGCGCCATACCCAGAACGATTTCCTTGGCGCCGTAGGAACCGGCACGCTGGATCAGCTCGTCCAGACAGGGAATGAGACTTTCGCCACCCTCAAGACCAAAGCGTTTCACACCCGGATAACGGGAACCCAGGTACTTTTCGAGACCTTCGGCAGCCGTCAGTCGCTCAAGGATGTGCTTACGGGTGTTGTCCTCGTATGCGGGACGTGAACGAACCGGCTCCATGCGTTGCTGGAACCAGCGCTTGATGCGGGTATCGACAACGTGCATGTATTCAGCGCCAATGCTTTCGCAGTAGGTCTGGCGCAAACCATCGACAATATCTCCGAGCTTCATGGTCTCGGAGCCGAGGTTCAGTGAGCCGGTCTGGAACTCGAGGTCACGGTCAGAGTCGGACAGTTCATGGAATTCGGGATCGAGGTCTTCAACCTTGGGACGTTGCCAAACACCGAGCGGGTCCAGCTTCGCTTCCTGATGGCCGCGGAAGCGGTAGGCGTTAATCAGCTGGAGAACGCGAATCTGTTTTTTGTCCGCATCCGACGTTGCACTGGCGGGAACGCCGCCACTGGCTAGAAAGCGCTGGTTACGGGAGATGTGTTCGAACTGTTCGCGGATGGAAGAGTGGACAATGTCACGGCCTTTGTAGCCATCGACACTGGGGAGTTTGTCGAAATAGCTGCGCCACTCTTCGGGAACGGCATTGGGGTCTGTCAGGTAGGTTTCAAAAAGCTGTTCAACATAGGCGAGATTTCCACCCTGAAGGTGGGAAGTCTGCCATAACTGCTCCATTATGCTTTCGTGCATCTTGAATAGCTCACCTTGGGCTGGTGCGGGGAGCCCGATATGGTCGGCCAGGGGTATATCTCAGTCAATACGGGTTTTTACGGGATCGACTTTGGCCACCACACCCGACATGGATGTTTTCCATTCCCCGGTGGTTTTTGTACTCAGCAAAACAGGGAGAAAACTTTATAAGTTCCCGCCACGGCTTGCGTAGTGTGCACCCGGGTAAGACTTTTGACTATAAGCCTTTGGTTGAAGGCCCCGCAAACTTGCGAGGCCTTCCGGGTACTAACCTGATCAGAACAGTATAGCGTCTGTCGCAAATCCTGCTGCTTAAGTCGCCCTTTGCAGCAGAAGATTCCGAATGTGGCCGATAGCCCTTGTGGGGTTCAGACCTTTCGGGCAGACACTGACACAGTTCATGATGCCCCGGCAGCGGAATACACTGAACGGGTCATCAAGGCCGGCAAGTCGCTCGTCCTGAGCTGTATCCCGGCTGTCCGCCAGGAAACGGTAAGCCTGAAGCAGGCCAGCAGGACCGATAAACTTGTCCGGGTTCCACCAGAATGACGGACAGGACGTGGAACAGCAGGCACAGAGAATACACTCGTACAGGCCATCCAGCTTCTGGCGGTCTTCCGGAGACTGCAGCCGCTCGATCGCGGGAGCAGGCTTGTCGTTAATCAGGTAAGGCATGACCTTTTCGTACTGCTTGTAGAAAAGACTCATATCTACAACCAGATCACGAATAACCGGCAGACCCGGCAGCGGACGCAGCACCAGCTTGTCGCCCTTCACCACCTGGGAGACCGGCGTAATACACGCCAGGCCGTTTTTGCCGTTCATGTTCATGCCATCAGAGCCACACACGCCCTCCCGGCAGGAACGACGGTAGGCCATTGAAGGATCCCGCTCCTTGATCAGGTTCAGCACATCAAGAACCATGAGATCCTTGCCTTCCGGAATATCAACATCCACGTCCTGCATGTAAGGCGCGTTGTCAGTCTCCGGGTTATAACGATAAAGGCTTACTAACATTTTCGGAGTCCCCCTTAGTAAGTCCGGACCTTCGGCTCGAACTTGTCCACCGTCTTCGGTGCAAAGTTCACATCACGCTTGCCCACGCGCTTTTCCAGCGGGAAGAACATGGAGTGCTTCAGCCAGTTCTCATCATCACGCTCGGTGTAGTCGTTCCGGGCATGAGCGCCGCGACTTTCCTTCCGCTCAAAGGCGGAAACCGCTGTAGCCAGGGCAACCTCGTAGAGGTTATCCAGCTCGAGCGCTTCGATACGGGCGGTGTTGAAGGCGTTGCTGGTATCGGCCAGCTTGGTGTTGCGAACGCGCTCACCAATCGCTTCCAGCTTTTTGAGACCCTCTTCCATGCTCTTGCCGTCACGGAACACGCCGAAGTACAACTGCATGCAGTTCTGCAGATCCTTGCGGACCTCTGCAACGCTCTCGCCCTCGGTTGCGTTGTTCAGGCGATCAAGCCGCGCCATGGCACGCTTGATATCGTCCTCACTGGCACCGTCTACCTCGAAGCCGCCGCGAAGCTGCTCCTCAATGTGCAGGCCAGCTGCGCGACCAAACACCACCAGGTCCAGCAGAGAGTTACCACCCAGACGGTTGGCGCCGTGTACCGATACACACGCTGCCTCGCCACAGGCGAACAGCCCGGGGATTGGCTTGTCTTTTCCGTTTTCATCTTGGGTCAACGCCTGACCACCAACGTTGGTCGGAATGCCGCCCATCATGTAGTGACAGGTAGGCACGACCGGGATCGGCTCTTTGACAGGATCCACATGCGCAAAGGTGCGGGACAGCTCACAGATGCCCGGCAGGCGCAGGTTCAGGGTCTCTTCACCCAGATGATCCAGCTTCAGCAGAACGTGGTCCTTATCCGGACCGCAGCCACGACCTTCCAGAATCTCGATCACCATTGCCCGAGCTACAACGTCACGGCCCGCCAGGTCTTTCGCGTTCGGCGCATAGCGCTCCATGAAACGCTCACCCTCGGCGTTGATCAGGTAGCCACCCTCACCCCGACAACCTTCGGTCACCAGCGTTCCCGCTCCGTAAATGCCGGTCGGGTGGAACTGCCACATTTCCATGTCCTGCATCGGGAAACCGGCACGCAGTGCCATACCGATACCGTCGCCGGTGTTAATCAGCGCGTTGGTTGTGGAGGCGTAAATACGTCCCGCGCCACCGGTAGCAAGAACGGTCGCTTTGGATTTGATGTAGGCGACTTCGCCGGTCTCAACCTCAATGGCAACCACACCAACGACCTCATCCTTACTGTTCTTGACGAGATCTACCGCGTACCACTCGTTAAGGAAGGTGGTTCCGCCCTTGATGTTGGCCTGGTACAGAGTGTGAAGCAGGGCGTGACCGGTACGGTCAGCAGCGGCACAGGTACGTGCTGCCTGAGTCGGGTTATCAGGGCCTTTGGACTGACCACCAAACGGACGCTGATAGATACGGCCCTGCTCGGTGCGCGAGAACGGAAGACCCATGTGCTCAAGCTCGAATACCGCCTGAGGACCAACGGAACACATGTACTCGACGGCATCCTGGTCGGCAATGTAGTCCGAGCCTTTAACCGTGTCATACATGTGCCAGCGCCAGTCGTCATTCGGATCAGCACTGGCGATCGCACAGGTGATGCCACCTTGGGCAGAGACCGTATGAGACCGCGTCGGGAAAACCTTGGTGATACACGCGGTATTGACGCCGGACTCGGTCAACTGGAGCGCGGCACGCATGCCGGAACCGCCGCCGCCGATAACAATTGCGTCAAAGGACATGGTCTTGATATTAGCCATCGATTAAAGCCCCCAAAGAATCTGAATGCCCCAAACCACATAGACGAACATGGTCAGCCCACAAGCCGCCTGCACGATAAACCTGGGACCCATGGCCTTGATATAGTCGGTCGTCACCGTCCAGAGCCCCACCCAAGCGTGAGCACCGATTGAAAGCAGTGCCATAAGGGTAAAGATACGGAACCAGGTCTGGTCGAAAAGCGCACTCCAGGTTTCGTAGTTGACGTCGGAGGTCAACAGAAAGCCGAGCAGGAAAATTGTATACAAAGCAAGTACGTAGGCGGTTACCCGCTGGATCAGCCAGTCATAGACACCACTGCGACCCAGGTTCGTGACGCTGTTTACCATACCCAGACTCCTGCCAGAACGATGAGAATGACGGAAACCACAATCGTGATCTTCGAGGCGAGGCGGCCGCTCTCGAGCTCTTCACCAATGCCCATATCCATGAACAGGTGCTTGATACCCGCAACCAGGTGGTACAACAGAGCAGACAAGATGCCCCAGATAATCAGCTTGGCAAGGAAGCTGTCCAGCAGTTCATTGACACGACTGAAGCCCTCTTCCCCCGACAGGGAAAGCTGAAGCCCGTAAAGCAGGAACGCAACACCAACAAAAATGATGATGCCGCTGATACGGTGCAATATGGACGTAATGGCTGGCAGCGGAAAATGAAACTTGCCGAGATCGAGATTTACTGGTCGTTTGCTATTCACAGCGCTCTCACACTCTCTCTTGGTTCCGCGGGACCGGAAAACCGGGTGCGGATGGTTGGTATGTAAGGATCGGCGTGCAGATACGAAACCGGCACACGATTGGCTCAGAAGGGAGATAACCTCACCGGCAAACCACTATTTACAGGCAGCGGGAGAAGGTTTATCCCCAATTCCGGGCTAGGGATTATAAGGAGTACCCTAACCAATTACAAACCTGCAACGTCGCTCAAGCCGCGTATTTCAGGGGGTTAAGCCAGCTATAAGGATGATTGACAAATCCTTTTCCATCCCCAATCCGTTGTTATTCGGGATATCCCTGATTTACAGCGAATGTCAAATTCTGGGTTTTCCCGACTCTTCCATTGACAAAAAAAGCCAACGCCCTATATTTTGCCGCCAGTTTTGCGATAATACGCGCCTTCTAGCGCATCCATAACTGTAGATAAAGCTTTCAAAGCTGATAAATAGGAGAGCACCATGACCGACAGGAAAGCCACGCTCTCGGTGGGGGACAAGTCCATTGAGCTACCGATTTATTCCGGCACCGTCGGCCCTGACGTTATCGACGTACGAGGCCTAGTCCAGGAAGGCGTTTTTACATACGACCCCGGATTCGTATCCACCGCAGCCTGCGAATCGGCCATTACCTACATCGACGGTGCAAATGGCGTTCTCCTGCACCGCGGCTACCCGATCGAACAGCTCGCGGAACACTCCGACTACCTTGAAGTCTGCTATCTCCTGCTTCACGGCGAACTTCCGAGTGCCGAGGAGAACCAGAAGTTCCACGAGACCATCAAAAACCACACCATGCTGCACGACCAGATGCGGAACTTCTTCCAGGGTTTCCGTCGTGATGCACACCCGATGGCCATCATGTGTGGTGTGGTTGGCGCCCTGTCCGCCTTCTACCACGGCGAGATGGACGTTGCCAGCCAGGAGCAGCGGGAAATTACCGCTCACCGCCTGATCGCAAAAATGCCGACCATTGCCGCCTGGTGTTACAAGTACGCCATCGGCCAGCCGTTTATTTACCCGCGCAACGACCTCTCGTACTCCGAGAACTTCCTGCAGATGATGTTCGGCGTTCCTTGCGAGGAGTACAAGCCGAACCCGATCCTGGCCAAGGCCATGGACAAGATCTTCATTCTGCACGCAGACCACGAACAGAATGCGTCGACGTCGACCGTGCGTCTGGCTGGCTCCACCGGTGCTAACCCCTACGCCTGCATCGCCTCCGGCATCGCTGCACTGTGGGGCCCTGCCCACGGCGGCGCCAACGAAGCGGTCCTCGACATGTTGGCCGAAATCGGAGACGAGTCCAACATCGAGAAATTCATCGCCAAGGCCAAGGACAAAGACGATCCGTTCCGCCTGATGGGCTTCGGACATCGGGTTTACAAGAACTTCGACCCGCGCGCCAAGGTGATGGCAGAAACCGCTCACGAGGTTCTGACCGAGCTAGGCCTGGAAAACGACCCGCTGCTGAAGATCGCCCAGCGCCTGGAAAAAATCGCGCTGGAAGACGAGTACTTCGTAAAGCGCAAGCTTTACCCGAACGTCGATTTCTACTCCGGACTCATCCTCAAGGCCATCGGAATCCCGACTTCGATGTTCACCGTTATCTTCGCCCTGTCGCGGACCATCGGCTGGTTCTCGCACTGGAACGAAATGGTCAGCGGCGACTATCGCATCGGCCGTCCGCGCCAGCTTTACACTGGCTCGGATTCCCGGGACTATCCGGCGAAATAAACGTTTGGCTTGTCCGGAAGATAAAAAGCCGCTGAATTCAGCGGCTTTTTTATTGTCTGAGCGACCTTTCAGAAGGCTAGCGACAGTCCGCCGGCAGTAGCTTTTCAACAGCGTTCTGGCCAAAGCAGCTCCAGAACAGACCGGAATCAGTTACCTCTGGTTCCAATACGATGTACTCCGACTCTCCAGTTTCATCAACACCCATCTCAATGCCGATCAAACCGTTGTCATAGACATCAATAGCATACTCATCACCGGTGGTCCCAAAGGTAGAATCTCCATAACCAAGCTCCGCCATCGAGGTGGGCCAGGCCTGGTGTTCGCTGACATAGCTATCGACAGAATCGGTTACCCCAAGGCCATCCATATAGGCATTCTGGTACCGCGTCCTCTCGACGTATTCCTGATATTGAGGAATCGCAACAGCGGCCAGAATACCGATAATAGCCACCATTACGAGCAGCGACGCTGCCCCACCCCCAACCCCGAGCCTAGGGACGAACAGAGCGAAAAACCAGGCCAGCTTACTCCGCCCCGGGTGTGAAAGCTCACGCCCCTCGGACAGGGCAACCGCCGTTGCCATTCGCTTAGTGAGCCAGGGATAATCTCCCGTTACTTCATTGAAGGACATCCAGAAGCCGTTGGTAACAGCCACCTGCCCCACAAAGGCGTCAACATTGATGGTTTGCCAACGGGTATCGCCTGCGGCAATCGCTGCCAGAGCTGCCTTGATGTCGTCCGGTGACTGACAGCATGCTACTCCGTAACGATCACAGGTGTACTCTTCGGCACGCCGCAACGCTGGTCCAATCACAGGTAACCAGGCGGCGGGTGCCAGCACCGGCCCCCAAGTCAGATGCCGACGGTGAATATGACCCAGCTCGTGACCGATGTAGAAATCAATGGCGTCGGGGCGGGCCTCCAACGCATCGACGACATCCGTAAAGAGGACAACAAAGTGCCGACCGAGAAACTTGGTCGCAAGCGCATTGAAGAAATCGGTCCGCAGCAGATAGGCTTCCGGCACCTCCTTTACACCAACCTTCTCGCAGCAGCGAATGAGCCGGTCATACAAATCCGGATATTGCTCGCGACTGATTCGAACTCCAGCCCCCTTCAGGTGGGATATAAAAGCGGAGTGGGCAAAGAGAAAGAACACATACCCCACCAGCAGATACAGCAATACGATACCCAGCGTACCCAATATCAATGCCAGCCAAATGACCACGGCGAGAACCGCAGTCAACATCAACAACGGTTTTTCATGTTTGTATACCAGATTCATTTACTTCCCTCATGAATAAACGACAGGCAGCATCACAGCCTCCCTCATTTGCGCAACAAGCAAGGACAAGAAGTACCGAGGGACCTGCAAAGGGCTTTCCACCGGCCTGTACGCATCCATGCAGCTAGCCTGCTAAGTATAAGAATGCCTTGAGGCAACCGCTATTGCGCGTGACGAAAATAGGCAGATAGTTTACCGGTCTGTGATTGGCGTCATGAACAAGTCGTCCATTCCGAAAGCCGAGACTAATGGACAACCCCACGCATGGTCGAAAAGGGTTTCAATCCGCCCGACTCAATCTCATAATCAGAGCACACTGACACTCAGCGACTGGAGTACATCAATGACAAAAACGGTAACGTTTATTGGCCTGGGCGTAATGGGTTACCCGATGGCCGGCCACCTGGCGAAGGCAGGACTCGACGTCAGGGTCTGGAACCGAACGAATGCCAAAGCCGAGCAATGGGCAAGCGAATACGGGGGAACCAGCTGCACCTCCATTGCCGAGGCCGTGAAAAGCGCGGATATTGTACTCACCTGCGTTGGTGCGGATATCGATCTTAAAGCAGTTTACGAAGGCGATGAAGGCATCCTCGCCAATGCCTCCGAAGGTGCGGTTCTGGTCGATCACACTACGGCTTCAGCCGGCATTGCCGAGTATCTTGCTGAAGCTGCCAGTAAAAACAACATGGGATTTGTGGACGCGCCTGTATCCGGCGGCCAGCAAGGCGCTGAAAACGGCAAGCTGACCATCATGTGCGGCGGCTCGGAACAGGACTATGCGAAAGCCGAGCCGGTTATGGAGCACTATGCGCGCGCACTCAACCGAATGGGCCCAGCTGGCAGTGGCCAGAAAACCAAGATGGTTAACCAGATCGCCATTGCCGGTCTTGTACAGGGCCTTTCAGAGGCGCTGCACTTTGCCGAGCAGGCTGAGCTGGATGTGGCAAAAGTGGTGGATGTGATTTCGAAAGGGGCAGCCCAGTCCTGGCAAATGGAAAACCGCTCGGCAACGATGATTGCGGGTGAATTCGAACACGGCTTCGCGGTTGACTGGATGCGTAAGGACCTGGGGATTTGCCTGGAAGAGGCACGAAAAGTGAACGCGTCTCTGCCAGTCACCGCTCTGGTGGATCAGTTCTACGCGGATGTGCAGTCCATGGGGGGCAAACGCTGGGATACATCCTCTTTAATCCAGAGACTCAGGAAGTTCCGGTAAGTCTCTGAAGCTGGGGCCGGATGAAAGCTCTCACCCGGCCCCGAATCCACAGGCACTACTTTTTCTTGTCCTGCGGCTGCCACTTTCCGTTCACATACCACGCGGACCAGCCCGTCGCCTTGCCTTCCTTCTCGGACATGACGTACTGCTCCTTGGTCTTGCGGCTGTAGCGAATCACCGTCGGATTGCCTTCAGGATCACGCTCGGGCGCATCCATCAGGTAATCATACTTCGGATCAATTTCCTTCCGGTGTGGTTTGATCTCCATCACCAGAGGTGGTCGCGTTTCCCGATTTTTCGGGAACTTGCTGGCGGCCAGAAACAACCCGGACGCCCCATCACGAAGAACGTAAGTGTCATCCACCTTCTGGCACTGAAGCTCCGGCATGGGTACCGGATCCATCTTGGGCGGAGCTGGCTCGCCATTTTTGAGCAGCTTACGGGTGTTCTTGCACTCGGCATTGGTACAACCGAAATACTTTCCAAACCGCCCCGTCTTCAGCTGCATCTCAGAGCCGCACTTGTCGCACTCCAGGGTCGGACCATCGTAGCCCTTGATGCGGAACGTGCCCTTTTCTACCTCGTAGCCAGAGCAGTCCGGATTGTTACCGCAAACATGCAGCTTGCGGGTTTCGTCCACCAGGTAACTGTCCATGGCGGTGCCACACTTGGGGCAGCGGCGCTTCTTGCGCAGCAGCCGGGTTTCGCCCTCGCCCTCGACATCATCATCGGCGCTGACCACTTCGTCGCCGGACACGAGATTGATGGTGGTCTTGCAACGCTCCTTCGGTGGTAATGAATAACCGGAGCAGCCCAGGAATACACCCGTACTGGCCACACGAATCTGCATATTCCGACCGCAGCTCGGACACGGAATATCAGTCTCGGTGGGCGTGTTGGCACGCATGCCGCCGTCTTCACCACTTTCTGCCGTTTCCAGTTGCTGCTTGAAACGGCCGTAAAAATCATTCAGGACTTTCTTCCACTCGACATCCCCTTCGGCAATCTCGTCGAGCTCATCTTCCATCTTCGCGGTGAAATCGAAGTCCATCAGATTCGGGAAAGATTCTGACAGGCGCTCGGTCACAATCTCGCCCATCTTCTCGGCATAGAAGCGGCGGTTCTGCAGCCTGACATAGCCGCGATCCTGAATCGTCGAAATAATCGACGCATAGGTCGAGGGACGGCCAATACCCTGCTTTTCGAGCTCTTTGACCAGGCTCGCCTCGGTGTACCTCGGCGCAGGCTTGGTAAAGTGCTGGCTCGGATCGAGTTTTTTCAGGTCCAGCACTTCATCTACCTGAATATCAGGCAGCGCGATGTCTTCATCTTTCTTGGCCGCCTGTGGCGCGGCTTTCAGGAAACCGTCGAACTTGATAATCCGGCCCCGGGTGCGCAGCTCATAATCGCCGTTGGCAACGACTATCGAGGTACTGAGAAACTCCGCATCGGACATCTGGCAGGCAATGAACTGGCGCCAGATCAGGTCGTAGAGCTTCTCCGCGTCTTTCTCCAGGCCACTGATATCCGAGGGCCGGCGACTGACTTCCGTTGGCCGGATGGCTTCGTGGGCTTCCTGGGCGCCCTCTTTACTACCGTAAACCCGGGGCTTTTCCGGCAGGTATTTATCGCCAAACTGCTTCTGAATATAGGTGCGGCAACTGTTGATCGCATCCTGACTCAGGTTGGTGGAGTCAGTACGCATATAGGTAATAAAGCCAGCTTCATATAGACGCTGGGCAAGCATCATGGTCTTTTTGACACTGAAGCCCATGCGGTTACTCGCCGCCTGCTGCAGCGTGGAGGTAATAAACGGGGCCGAAGGGCGGGAACGGGTTGGTTTGTCTTCCCGCTTGGCAACCTTGAACGTACCCGCCTTGAGGCGGCTGACATGCTCGCTGCTCTGCTGCTCATTGACCGGGCGATAAGGCTTGTCGTCATGGCGGGTTACTTCAAAGCGGACCGGCTGATCCGCCTTGGCGGACGCGAGATCGGCGTGTAATTGCCAGAACTCCTCCGGAACAAACTTCCGGATCTCCCGCTCCCTCTCAACAATCAGCCGTACGGCGACTGATTGCACCCGACCGGCAGACAGGCCCCGGGCAATCTTGGCCCAAAGCAGGGGCGACACCATGTAGCCGACAACCCGGTCCAGGAAACGTCGGGCCTGCTGGGCATTCACCCGGTTATTGTCAAGATTACCGGGATCCTTGAAGGCTTCCTGGATGGCACGTTTGGTGATTTCGTTGAAAACTACACGTCGGTATTTCTCTGGCTCGCCACCGATCGTCTGCTGAAGGTGCCAGGCGATGGCCTCCCCTTCGCGGTCCAAATCCGTTGCCAGATAGATATGGTCTGCCGATTTAGCCAGACGCTTGAGTTCGCTGACCACCTTCTCCTTGCCGGGAAGGATCTCGTAACGCGCACTCCAGTCCTGATCCGGGTCGACGCCCATCCGGGCGACCAACTGCTCACGGGCCTTGCGCTTTTTATGCACCGCCTTTTCTTCCGGGCTCATCTTCCGGGTGAGCGCAGCCTGCTTGGCACGCTCCTTGGGATCGGTTTGGGATCCGCTGCCACTGACGGGAAGATCACGAATATGCCCGACGCTCGATTTGACGATGAAGTCAGAGCCCAGGTACTTGTTGATGGTCTTCGCTTTCGCTGGTGACTCGACAATTACGAGACTTTTACCCATATCGGAGTTCTGTATCCTTGGCGATAAATCGGTCAATTAATCAGCAAACCGTAAACTCGCTGTAAAATCAGTCGGCTAGAAAACACTCATACGCCGCCAATCTGTATAGGCTCACTGTTTTACAGGGTCAAGAATAGCAAGACAACCCATTCTTTGGTTTCAATCCTGCTTTTTTTCACATTCGGGAACCCGGTTCAGGCCGCCGATTGAAACAGAAAGGCCCGGCATTTGCCGGGCCTTCTGAAACCGCGTACTGCAACCTGCTTAACGGGTTACAGACGCTCCCAGACCGTCGCGATGCCCTGGCCCAGACCGATACACATGGTGGAAACACCAAGTTTACCGCCTTTGGCCTGCATCACATTCAGCAGGGTTGTGGAGATACGTGCACCGGAGCAGCCCAGCGGATGGCCAAGGGCAATCGCGCCGCCGTTCAGGTTCACCTTCTCTTCCATAACGCCCAGCAGCTTCAGGTCCTTGAGAACAGGAAGGGACTGGCCGGCAAAGGCCTCGTTCAGTTCCCAGAAGTCGATATCTTCAACTTTCAGGCCTGCGCGCTTGAGCGCCTTTTTGGTGGCAGGCACCGGACCATAGCCCATGATTGCGGGATCACAGCCGGCAACGGCCATGCTGCGAATCTTGGCAATCGGCTTAAGTCCCAGGGCCTCAGCCCGCTCTGCGGACATCAGTACCATGGCAGCGGCACCGTCGGTCAGCTGGGAGGAAGTCCCGGCAGTCACAGTACCGTTCTTCGGATCGAAGGCCGGCTTCAGCTGGCTCAGGGATTCAGCCGTGGTCTCCGGACGAATAGTCTCGTCCTGCTCGATCAGCACCTTGAAGCCATTCTCATCGTGACCTTCAATCGGCACGATTTCGTTCTTGAAACGGCCTTCTACGGTCGCTTCATGGGCCAAACGGTGGGAGCGAGCACCGAACTCGTCCTGCTGCTCACGGGTAATCCCGTGCATCTTGGCCAGCATTTCCGCAGTCAGGCCCATCATGTTGGACGCCTTTGCGGAGTACTTGGAGGCCGCCGGGTTGTGGTCGAAGCCTTCGGTCATGGGTACGTGCCCCATGTGCTCGACACCACCCACGAAGAACACATCACCGTTACCGGTCATGATGGCCTGCGCGGCAGTATGGATCGCACTCATGGCAGAACCACACAGACGGTTCACGGTCTGAGCAGCAGACTCGTGGGGAATGCGGGTCAGCAGGGAAATCTGACGCGCCACGTTGAAGCCCTGCTCCTTGGTCTGGTTTACACAGCCCCAGATAACATCTTCAACTTCTTTCGGGTCGAGCTTCGGGTTGCGCTCAAACAGTGCTTCGATCAGATTGGCGGACAGGGTCTCTGCACGCACGTTCCGGAAACAACCGTTTTTGGCACGACCCATCGGAGTCCGCACGCAATCGACGACGACAACGTCTCTCGGATTAAGGCTCATAGATCTTTCTCCGTTCGGAAATCTCGTTCAGGGTTAGCCAAAGAACTTTTTGCCAGTCTTGGCCATTTCACGCAGCTTCTCGGTCGGGTGATAAAGAGGACCAAGGTCTGCAAACTTGTCTGCCAGTTCGACGAACTTGTCTACACCCATATCGTCGATATAGCGCAGGGCACCGCCACGGAACGGCGGGAAGCCGATACCGAAAATCAGGCCCATATCAGCATCTGCCGGATCTTCGACAATGCCGTCTTCCAGGCAGCGAACGGTTTCCAGACACAGAGGAATCATCATACGGGCGATAATGTCTTCTTCGCTGAATTCGTTCTTACCCTGAACAACCGGCTCGAGCAGCTTGTAGGTCTCTTCGTCGACAACCTTCTTCTGCTTACCCTTGCGGTCCAGTTCATACTTGTAGAAGCCCTTGTCGTTCTTCTGTCCGTAACGGTTGTTATCGAACATCACGTCAATGGCGGTTGTACCTTCGTGCTTCATGCGGTCCGGGAAGCCGTCTGCCATCACTTCACCAGCGTGCTTGCCGGTATCCATGCCGACAACGTCCAGCAGGTAGGCAGGGCCCATCGGCCAGCCGAACTTTTCCATAACCTTGTCAACGTGCTGGAAGTCAGCACCGTCACGCACCAGGCCGATAAAGCCGCCGAAGTACGGGAACAGAACGCGGTTAACCAGGAAGCCCGGGCAATCGTTAACAACGATCGGGGTCTTGCCCATGGCTTTGGCGTAAGCCACGGTGGTCGCGATTGCACGATCACTGGTCTTTTCGCCACGGATTACCTCAACCAGCGGCATCATGTGTACCGGGTTGAAGAAGTGCATGCCGCAGAAGTTTTCCGGACGCTTCAGGTTCTTCGCCAGCAGATCGATGGAAATCGTCGAGGTGTTGGAGGTCAGGATAGTGTCCTCACGAACCGCATCTTCGGTTTCACGAAGAACCGCGTCTTTCACCTTCGGATTCTCAACCACGGCTTCAACCACCAGGTCGACGTTCTTGAAGTCACCGTAGTTCAGGGTCGGCGTGATGCTGTTAAGCACGTCAGCCATCTGATCGGGCTTCATCTTGCCCTTCTCAACCCGCTTGGTCAGAAGCTTCTTGGCTTCCTTCAGGCCCAGGGCGATACCGTCCTGGTTGATGTCCTTCATGATGATCGGCGTGCCTTTCAAGGCGGACTGGAACGCAACGCCACCACCCATGATACCGGCGCCGAGTACGGCGGCCAGGTTCACGTCATTGGCTTCTTTTTCCCAGGCCTTGGCCTTCTTCTTGAGCTCCTGATCGTTCAGGAACAGGCCAACCAGGCAAGCCGCAACGTTGGTCTTGGCCATCTTGGCGAAGCCTTTGGCCTCTACCTCGATTGCCTTGTCACGGGTCATACCGGCATGCTTCTGCATGACCTTGATGGCCTCGACCGGCGCCGGGTAATTCTTGCCAGCCTTGCCGGCCACGAATGCCTTGGAGATCTCGAATGCCATCATGCTTTCCATGGCATTAAGCTTGATCTTGCCCTTCTTCTCTTCGCGACGAGCTTCGTAATCCAGCTTGCCTTCGTTGCATTGGTTAATAATGCCAACCGCTGCATCCACAAGCTTGTCGGACTCGAGCACAGCATCCACAGCGCCGACTTTCAGCGCCGCATCTGCACGGTTCTCGGTGCCGCCACTGATCCACTCAACGGCGTTGTCGACACCTACCAGACGGGACAGACGCACGGTACCGCCGAAGCCAGGGAAGATGCCCAGTTTCACTTCCGGAAGACCAACCTTGGCCTTCTTGTCCATCACCCGGTAGTCGGTCGCCAGGCACATCTCGAAACCGCCACCCAGGGCCATACCGTTGATCGCGGTAACGGTAGGGAACGGCAGATCTTCAACAGCGTTGAAGACTTCGTTGGCCTTGAGGTTGTTGGCTACCAGATCCTCTTCCGAGCCCGCAAACAGCTCGGTGAATTCGGTAATATCGGCACCAACAATGAAGCTGTCCTTGGAGCTGGTCACTACCAGGCCCTTCAGGTTCTTCTGCGCTTTAAGTGCGTCAGTCGCGGCGCGGAGCTCTTCAATAGTAAGACGGTTGAACTTGTTCACTGACTCGCCCTGCAAGTCGAAGTTCAACTGAGCGATCCCGCCTTCGATCTCTTTAACCGTGATGGCTTTACCTTCGTAAATCATCAACTGATCTCCAGTCTGTGTTTGGAACTGCTTCCAGCCGAGCGGTGCTTTTGGTTTACCGGCGCGGCTGTTTGTGCAGCGAGATTTCGGTCACTGCCCGATCATCCGATCCAAAAATTCATACAGTCGTTTGAATCGTGAGGGCACACGATGAAAAAAAACGGCGCGTTTGTCAATTTGTTTCTTTCGGGAGGGTTGCAAAAGTCCCCAAAATGCCGGGGGCAACCGAAGAAATTGGAGCGGAATTGTTATGTTTCAGTGAACTGGAAGCCACTGCTCAGGGAAATTAGGAACTTCGTCACGCAAATTTCAAAGTTATTTACATTTACGGGCGACAACGCCGCCAAAACTGCTTGATTGGCTGACGCAGTTACTTTACCTTCGATCTACGACTTTGGTCCACAATAATAAAACCGCATTACGGAGACCCATCCGATGAAAGACGCCAACCTGCGGATACGCTCCCTCGTAGCCGTATTTATTTTCCTTGCACTGACGTCCATGGGCGCCCGCGCCCAGGATAGCGCCGACGGATTTCTCTCCGATCTTCATAATTTCCGGGTCAGCAATTACGTAGCTCTGGATGCGTACTACCGTTTCAGTGGAACCGGGGACACCGACACCCTGAACGAGATCGTACAGGGCATCAACTCGGCCAATGACTCCATGAACTCCGTTGCTGGTAGCGACTCGGGAGTACTGTCGGCCGAGGAGCTGGAGGGGCTGAATCAGGAATTCGACAAGTTCAAGAACCTGATGCGCGACAATATCAACGATGTGCGTAATCAGGGTTATCCGGATCTGCGCCTCGTCTCCGATATGGCCAACCAGGCGCTGACCATGAACGAAAAAGCCACCGAGCTTTACCGGGTGGCACAGGAGAGCTCCCAGACCGACACCAATCCGAGGGTTGAAGCGGCCCGGTCAGCTGCCGTAAAGATGGCCCAGATGATGGCCAAGTACTCGGTCAGGACCAACTCCTCGGTTGCCCAGACCTTCCAGGGTTCTTCCACCGAAACCCCGCTGGACGAGCAGGCCCGGGAGCTGGATGAATTGCTGGCTTCGGTCAAAAAGGGCGAGGGAACACAAGAACTTAAAGCAGTAATTGACGACATCTCATCCAAGTGGCAATTCATTCGCGGATCCTACATCAACTACAACGAAAACAACGTGGGTTTTGTGATCGACCGGTATTCCAAGGGCATCCTCAAGGGCCTGGCCACAACCATTGAACTTCTTCAGGGTAACGCCTGAACACCTACCCCGTTTTCTGGCAGGCGTAATTGCCTGCCAGAAAAGCAGTTTTCCGCTTCTGTTTTTGATACCCGTCAGTTTCCCGCTACACTTTCCCGACCGAATTTAAGGTACTATCCTCAGAACAATACCCCGTGTGCGAAGGAGCGAAACGATGTCTGCCTATAAAAAGATGCTTGTTGCCATTGATCTCACTGAAGAGGCGCCTCAGGTGCTGGACAAGGCAAAGGCCGTGAGCGAAGCCCATGGTGCCGAGCTGATGCTGGTCCACGTGGTTGAGCCGGTCGGGTATGCCTATGGTGGTGACATCCCGATGGACCTGACGGAACTGCAGGATCAGCTCGACAAAGCGGCGCGCGAGCAGTTGGGAACCTACGGGGATCAGTACGGCGTCGCAAAGACCAATCAGGTAGTGACGGTCGGTCGCCCGGAATCAGAAATTCACCGGCTCGCCAAGGAGCAGGAAGTGGATCTGGTGATCGTCGGCAGTCATGGGCGAAAGGGTTTCCAGCTGTTGCTGGGCTCAACCGCCAACGGGGTCCTTCATGGAACCGAATGCGATGTTCTGGCCGTTCGAATCCACTAACGGTTCGTAAATAGAAGGCCCGGGTCTTACCCCGGGCCGGCTCAATGGGACAGCGGTTATCAGGCTCCCTCCCCGCCCATCTTAGCCTCCAGTTTGCGCAGCTGGCTTTCCAACGAAAAGCTGACGCTTGAGGCCATTGAAAAGAAGTTCAGCAGCGCCTTCAGGTTGCTGTCTCCCTTGCAGACCGAGTGGATACGCTGCCACAGGGCCTGGTTAACCAGTTGCAGCCGCTGATTCCTCTCCACAAGCCCTTTCAGCTCCCAGTCCGGGGTCTGGTGATTCCGTTTCGAAAAATACTGCTGCAACAGGTAGTGGGAAACACTGCGCATGATGAATTCGTCGGTATTTGCAAACGGCAGGTGATGAACAGCCATCGGCTTGAGCTCTGACAGCACCGGACACCCGCTGGTCGCCATCTTCAATCCAAGCAGCGAACGGAGCGCCTCCTCCAGGGCAGTCTGCTTCACATAGCTGCGGCGGTCATCCGTTACCTTTACTTCAACCTTCTGATAGGCGTCCTCATCCCGGAAGGCCTCTACAACAGGCAATATTTCTGTTGCTGCCGGGCAGTGAGTAGATTCCGACGCTTTCAGCGGGCAGTTGCTACACTGGCAATGCTCCAGTTTTGTCCATGAGGGCAGCGAGCCCGAGGGCCGGGACGGTTTGTCCGTTACTTTGAATTCTACAGTACGGCCGTCCTGAAACTTGAAATCGTAGTGTACGTTCATTGGTTTGCCTGTTCTTCCAGCTCCATCCACCGCTCAATGACCTGCTCCAGACGGCTTTCCTTTTCCGTCAGTGCTTCCAGAGTGGCCGAGACTTCATCCGGTGGGCCTGAATAAAAATCAGCCTGGGAAATTCTTTCCTGCAGGCCGGCGACTTCCTGCTCGAGTGCCTCGATCTGCCCTGGCAACTGCTCGAGCTCCAGTTTGAGCTTGTAGCTCAGCTTAACGGGTTTGCTTTTCTGGGGCTGCCCTCCCCCTTTTTCGCCATCCTCAGCTTTCGGTGATTCGGCCTTGCCGGTATCGCCAGGGCTTTTACCGGTTTTATCCTGCTTGTCCGGCCGATTGCCGGTCGCTTCCGATGGGAAACAACCGCCCTGCCGACGCCAATCGGTATAGCCACCGACGAACTCACGCACTTTGCCCGATCCATCGAGGAAAACCGTTTCGGTGATCACATTATCAAGAAACTCACGGTCGTGACTGATCACAATCACGGTGCCGGCAAATTCCGCCAGCTGTTCCTCCAGCAACTCCAGCGTTTCCACATCAAGATCGTTGGTTGGCTCATCAAGCACCAGGATGTTGGCGGGCTTGCTGAACAGCTTCGCCAGCAGCAGACGGGCGCGCTCCCCTCCGGAAAAGACGCTTACCGGCGATCTGGCGCGTTCCGGGGTAAACAGGAACTCCTGCAAATAGCCGAGCACATGTTTGCTCTGGCCGTTGATTTCGATGAACTCCCGACCCTCGGACAGGTTATCCAGTGCGTTCCGTGACAGATCCAGCTCACCTCGCAACTGATCAAAGTAGGCAACCTGAAGATTGGTTCCCAGACGAATGGAACCCTCGGTTGGTTCCAAATCTCCCAACAGGAGTCGCACCAGGGTGGTCTTGCCCGTGCCATTCTCGCCAACGAGCCCGATCTTGTCCCCTCGCAGGATGGTAAGGTTCATATCTCGGATTACCGGGCTGCCACCCGGATAGGCAAAGCCCGCGTCCCTGGTTTCGACCACCAGCTTGCCGGAACGCGCCGCGTCCTCCACCGAAAAGCTCGCAGTGCCACCCCGAACCCGGCGCTGCCGGTGTTCTTCGCGCATGGCTTTCAGGGCCCGAACACGCCCCATATTACGGGTCCTGCGGGCCTTGATACCCTGCCGAATCCAGGCCTCTTCCTGTTTCAGACGCTTGTCGAATAAGGCATTCTGCCGCTCTTCTTCTTCCAGCGCCTTTTCTTTCAGATCGAGGTAGCGATCATAGGTGGCGGCAAAGCTCACCAGCTTGCCCCGGTCGAGCTCCACAATCCGGGTCGCCATACGACGTATAAACGCACGATCATGGCTGACGAACAACATGGCGCCCCGGAATTGCCCAAGAGCCTCTTCCAGCCAGGCAATGGCGGGTACATCCAGATGGTTTGTGGGCTCATCCAGCAACAGTATGTCCGGATCGGCAACCAGCGCCTTGGCCAGCAAAACCCGGCGTTGCCATCCACCGGACAGGGTATTCAGTGTCTGGTCCGGGTCGACGCCGTACTGCCCAAGAATGGTGGTAACTTTCTGATCGAGGCGCCAGCCATCCAGTGCCTCCAGGCGCTCTTGAACTTTCATCAGCCGGTCGAGACTCGCCTCATCGGCTTGCTGGGACAGTTGATGGAATTCAGCGAGCAGCTGGCCCGTTTCCGGAAAGGCGCCAGCGACCACTTCATAGGCGGTACGGGAGTCTTCCGAAGGCAGGTTCTGCGGAAGTACTGCCAGAACAGCGCCGTCGTCGAGACGCACCACGCCACCGTCGGGTACCACTTCCCCACTGACAATCTTGAGCAGCGTGGATTTTCCCTCGCCGTTGCGCCCCAGCAAACATACGCGCTCGCCGGCATCAATGACCAGGGAGGCCTGATCCAGCAACGGATGCATTCCATAAGCCAGGGATACTGAGTCCAGCGTTAACAGTGGCACGTTTGGTTTTACTCCGATTTATTGACAGTAACGGGATCACCCACCCGAATAATGCCCGGTGATTCGTGAATGGCGTTCTGGCCAAAGATGACGCCCTCCTGGGTTCTCCGATAGCCCGAGAGCGTCCTGAGTGGTTGCAGGGCAGCATCCTTCTGGCCCGTCGAGGGATCCACGGTGGTCATGACACAACGCGAACAGGGTTTGACCACACTCAGGCGGTTGGCGCCGATTTTCAGGCTCTGCCAGTTGTCCTCCTCCCAGGCCTCAGCACCCTCAACCACTATGTTAGGACGGAACCTGCGCATCTCTACTGGTGCGTCGAGCCGGTTATTAAGCTCTGCCAGGGAGGCGGTATTGGCCACCAGAAACGGGAACCCGTCAGCGAAGCCCACCCGCCGATATTCATCAACCCGGCCCGCATCAACACGGCGAAAGGAACTGTCCGGCATAAAGACCAGGCGAACGGGCTTGCCGCAGAAGCGGCTCAGGGCGTCGTTTGCCTCCGGCAAACCCGTCTGGGCCTTCACCCAGTCTCGCCAGACCAGAACCCGAACCTCTTCCTCTGTGGCAGTCAGGGCAAACTCTCCCTCATCGGGAATACTGATGACCACCCGGTCATCATCCAGACGGGTTCCTACCCGGGCGAGTTCCGGATGCTCTCTCTGGGTAACAAACCGGCGATCATCATCGACGATCATCCACCGGCGATCCCCAACAGGCCCGAAATCATCGGTATTGAAACAGGAAACTTCAATGCCAGACAGGGATTTGACGGGGTACACGAACAGCGAATGGACCTTCATGACGGGCAGCCTCCCCCAAAGAATCAGGATACGAAACAGGCTGCTGAGTATACCTGACCACACACCCTGGCGCCGAGTTTGGACGTGCCCGAAAACGAAAAAACCCGGTCCTTTTCAGGACCGGGTTTTTTGAATCTGGAGCGGGAAACGAGATTCGAACTCGCGACCCCAACCTTGGCAAGGTTGTGCTCTACCAACTGAGCTATTCCCGCAATGCTGATCGGCTGTAACCGACAACGGAGGCGTATTCTACGGATCCCGACGAAGGCGTCAACCACTTTTTTTCAGGTTTTTTCCAGCCAGCGTCTTGTTGTCGCATTTCAGGAACCCGGAACTGTGCAGCCACTCCTGGTCGGGATAGTACTTGAACACCAATTGCCCGCCCTTCAGGTTGTCTACCACCCGTTTGACGATCTGGTTATCCACGGCCGGGCACCCATGGCTTCGCCCGATGCGGCCATATTTGCTGACCCAGTCATCATTAACATAGTCGGCGCCATGAATCACGATGGCACGCTGCCTGGCAAGATCATTGATCCCCGGCTCAAGACCATCGAGCCTGAGCGAGTAACCGTGTTTTCCGAAGTAGGATTCCCGGGCCTGGAAAAGGCCGATGCTGGACTGATGGCTGCCCTCTACGTTGGAGAAAGCAGTCGATTCAAAATTCCCGGAGTTCTTGCCGTGTGCAACAAGATCACGCAACAGCAACTCTTCCTTCTCCAGGTCAAAGATCCACAGCCTCTCCTGACTGGAGGGCAAGGAGAAATCGATAACCGCCAGGCGCTCGGGCATTTGAACGCCGTTGGACACAGCGCAACGGGAAGCATTGATCGCTGTCTTGAGAACCACTTTGTCAATTTTCGGTGCGACTTCACTGAGGCGATCAAGAAGTTGCTCGTCAAGCGAAGCGCCAAACGATGAAAAAGGTAGCGCAGCACACACGGCCAAAAACAGCCCTGCAGTCGAAAAACGCCGCGTTCTATGCATTACATATCCCCGATAACTTAATGGAAAGCCCAACGTTGTCTTGCAGGCCTGTCACAATTCAGTGTTGCGCATTTTATCAGGGAAAATTGCCAACCCCGTCAGAATGTACGTTTTTTATACAAAACTTTAAGGAAACTGCGATCATCTCATTGACCGAACCGTCGCCCACCTTCCAGGTAATTCTGCTCCTCCGGTGTTGAGGTCCTGCCCAGGGCCTTGTTGCGGTGGGGGAAACGGCCGTACTGCTGGATTATGGCCCGATGATCCCGGGCGGACTGCAGAAAACTGCCCATGAAATCGGCAAGAATACCCTGGGTCGACCGTGCAAGCTGTTCATAGCATTCCACGGACATATCCTGATCCTCCTTGAGCTCGGAATGCTGCAGGGGCATATACAGAAACGCCCTGTGGACCGGTGCGAGCATCATATCCTGCCCCTTCTGCATCGCTTGCCGGCAAAGCTTTCGGGCCTGCCGGTCCTGATCGAAGGCCATGGCACCGCCACGGAATATATTCCGGGAAAACTGATCGAGCAGGATGATCTCCGCGAGTATCCCGCCGGCCTCACTTCGCCAGTGGTCGAGACCCTGCTCGGAGGCGAAAAGCACCATCGACAGGAAACGCCGACGGATTTCCTGGTCGAACCGTCGATCCGATCGGAACCACTTGTTCCGATGGTCACTGTCCGGCAGTCCATGTTCGTCCAACTCGCCAAACCAGAAATCCAGAATCTCTTTCCAATCGAACATTCAGCGTCACCCTGTTACTTTAAATAGTGCCGGAGTTATTGCCGGAGGCCGGAGATAGTACCGAGCCCCACCCGAGGCCGGCATCCCGGACTTACGACAGGCCCCGTAAAATTGACTACTTCAGGAGCGGCAATGAACAGCCCCCGCATTATTCTGTTGGCCCATGGAAGCAGTGACAAGCGCTGGTGTGAGACCTTTGAAAAGCTTGCAGCTCCAACCCTCGCCTCTGTCGACAACGCGCGCGTTGCCTACATGGAACTCGCCGAACCATCCATAGACACCGTTGTAGGAGAAGGTGTTGCGGAAGGAGCCACCGAATTTACCATCATCCCCCTGTTCCTTGCTGCTGGGCGACACTTGCGCAAGGACGTTCCCGCGATGATTGAGGACCTCGAGAAAGAGCATGGCGCAACCATCCAACTCGCGCCTCCAATCGGAGAAAATCCCCTGTTGGGACAGGCGATCCGGGAGGTTGTTATGCTTCAACTGGAACAGACGCCAGCCTGAGTCGGGCTTTTGCAAACAAACGCGGCCATTGGACGACAGGAGCAACAAAAATGTCGAAAAGGATTCTGATTACCGGCGGCACCGGGTTTATCGGTCATGTTCTGTGTCGCGAATTGCTGGCACGGGACTACGAACTGACGGTTTTCAGCCGGCAACCTCCGGAAACGGTGAAGTCCAGTTGCGGCCGGGTTGAAGCAGTCAGCGACCTCCAGCAGCTTCGTTCCCACCCGGGATACGATGCTGTTATCAATCTTGCCGGTGAAGGCATCGCGGACAAGCGTTGGTCTGAGACTCGCAAGCAGGAACTGCGGGACAGCCGTATCGGTGTAACGGAAACGCTGGTTGAAGTTATCCGCAGTTGGGAGCGGGCGCCAGAGGTACTGGTCTCAGGATCAGCCGTGGGCTTCTACGGGGATCAGGGAGCCGCGACCGTCACTGAAGACACCAGCCCAAATGATGAATTTACTCACCGCTTATGTCGCGACTGGGAAAATGCCGCCAAACCTCTCGCCGACGATGGCGTGAGGGTCTGCTTTTCAAGAACCGGAGTGGTGGCAGGCCCCGGCGGTGGCTTTCTGGAACGTATGATACTGCCCTTCAAACTTGGACTTGGCGGGCGCCTGGGAAGCGGTACACAGTACATGCCCTGGATACACCGGGATGACGTCGTCGGGGCCCTCATCTGGATGATGGAAAACCCGAACGCGTCTGGTCCATTCAATGTAGTGAGCCCTAACCCGGCAACCAACGCAGAATTCACCCGAACTCTCGGGAAGGTTCTGCATCGCCCCACCCTTTTCCCGGCGCCCGCACCGGTACTCAAGGTTGCGCTGGGAGAAATGGCGCGCCTCCTGCTCACCGGACAAAAAGCGATTCCAGAGAGGCTTACACAGGAAAAGTTTGAATTCCGGTATCCAGACCTTGAACAGGCCCTTGCTCAATCCGTCTCTCCGGGGTCATCCCGATGAGACGGAGCACGAACTTTTTTCACAAAAGGCGTTGACACTGCCCTGAGGCTTACTTAATATACGCGCCACCTCGACGAGGCAAGGTGTTGAAAACGTTGCGTCCCCTTCGTCTAGTGGCCTAGGACTCCGCCCTTTCACGGCGGCAACAGGGGTTCGAACCCCCTAGGGGACGCCAATTTTTCTGCCTTGATGTGTCAGGGAAACAAATGTTTCCCCATGACACGATCAGACCGGTTTATGGCCGTGCTTCCCTTCTTTTCTGTCCTGGTGTCCGTGCTCCTTCTGATCTTTCATCACGAAGATGCCCACACCAACGAAAAAGCCAACCATCAGCAGTACAGTCGCAATACCCGCGATAACAACGGCGTCCATATACATTTTGCTTCTCCTTCCGGCAATTAACTTGATTAAACTCAGGTTACGCCCGGCACGCCCGCAAGGTATTGATCCAGGTCAACGTATTTGTCAGGCTCGAAGTACGCATAAATACTGAACCACAACACATTTCCTTCGATTTTTCCTGCATTTGCAAGGCATTTGAAAGAAACTGCTGCTATAGTCGGAATCAAAGGAAGTGTCCGATCTCCTAACCGGTCTGGGTGGCTGAAGTTCAATACATGCCAAAACTGTCGACGCGTCTTCAACGTTTTCGCACAGGCTCGCCCCTGTCTTTCAGGCTGCTGGCCTGGATTCTTCTGTTCAGTTCCGCCTTTACGCTGGTGGCCTCCGCGCTTCAGATCTACTCCGATTATCGAAAAGATCTATCCCAGATCGACAATCGCATGCAGGTGGTTGAGTCTGGCTACGCCTCCAGTCTGGCGCGCAGTCTGTGGGCCCTTGACCAGAAGCTCCTGCAAACCCAGATGGAAGGCATTCTGAGCTTGCCCGATGTGGTGCATCTTCGGCTGCGAATCGAACCCGACTCCGAGCTGGTTATGGGTGAGATCCCACGGGACGCGAAAACCACTTCCCACAGCTTCAATCTGGTTCACCAGGGCGATGAAATGTTCAAACTGGGCGAGCTTACGGTGACCGCCGATCTGGACCGCGTCTACGATGAACTCAAGCGGAAGGTGGGTGTAATTCTCCTGACCCAGTTTCTCAAGACGTTTTTTGTTTCCATCCTGATCATCTGGATCTTCCAGCACTTCGTGGCACGCCATCTGACCACCATGGCGAATTACGCGCGGGAATTCTCCCTGAAAACGACCTCCAGGCCACTGACACTGGACAGGCCCAACACACCCTCAAACCGAAACGACGAGCTCGGCCGGGTTACGGACGCGATCAATCAAATGCGTGAACGGCTCAACGCGGATATGGAGCGTCAGCAAAAAGATGCGGCGGAGATCCGGAAGTTTTCCAAGGCCATCGAACAAAGCCCCTCGTCGGTTCTCATCTGCGACAGGCAGTGGCGCATCGAGTTTGCAAACCAGAAATTTACTCAGCTGACCGGCTACGATGCCTCGTCGATTGTGGGAAAACATCCCGGCGCGCTTGGAAACAACGAAATCGAAAACCGTGAAAGCCGGCATCTGTGGCAATCAATTCGCTTACAGGTACAGAGGGTCGGTGTCTGGCAGGGTGAAGTAAACAGCGTGCGTCGAAACGGCGAACGTTTCTGGGAGCAACTGATCGTCACTCCGATCAAGGACGAATCCGGCAGTACGACCGGATACCTCATCCTGGGCGAGGACATCAGCATTCGCAAGCGCTATGAACAGCAGCTGCTGCGCCAGGCCAACTACGACATCCTCACTGGCCTGCCCAACCGGATGCTGGCCCTGGACCGACTGAAGCTGGCTTTGGCCCAAGCGCGCCGGGAGAGCACCCTCGTGGGCGTGATGTTCCTCGATCTCGACAACTTCAAACACATAAACGACACCCTCGGCCACGATGCCGGCGACAACCTGTTGATTGAAGCAGCCCGTCGAATTTCCAGCTGCCTCCGCGGCACCAGTACCGTTGCCCGGCTGGGCGGCGATGAGTTTCTGGTGATCCTGCCCGGCCTGACCGGCCCGGAGGCGTCATCCCAGGTGGCAGAGCGTATTCTGAAAACCTTTTCGCCGCCCTACATTCTCAATGGCCAGGAAGTGTTCGTAACGACCAGCATCGGGATTGCGATTTTCCCGACCGACTCGGATAACAGTGGCACACTCTTGCAACACGCCGACGCAGCCATGTACCAGGCCAAGCACAAAGGCAAGAGCTCCTTTGCCCACTTTGCGCCGGAGATGACCGAAGTCTCTCACGAACGCCTGAAGATGGAGTCCAGCATGCGCAGGGCTCTGGAACTGAAGGAATTCGAACTGTATTTCCAGCCGATTGTGAATACCGATTCCGGTACGCTTTGCTCGGTGGAGGCCTTGCTGCGCTGGAATAATCCGGCCATGGGCATGGTGATGCCTGATCGATTCATTCCGCTGGCCGAGGAAACCGGCCTGATAACGCCGATCGGCGAATGGGTTCTTGAGGAAGCCTGTCGGGCCGCAGTGGGCTGGAAACAGGCCACTGGCAAAGACATTGGGATTTCCGTGAACGTCTCCCCGCGCCAGTTCCGGGATCCTGGCTTTACCGAGGCCGTGATGCACGCCCTTGCTGCCAGCGGCCTGGCACCCGAACAGTTGGAGCTTGAAATCACCGAACGACTGATTCTGGACAACTCTATTGAGACCGCCGAAATCCTGCGCCAACTGGACAAAGCCGGGATCCGCTTGTCAGTGGACGATTTTGGTACAGGCTACTCGGCACTCAGCTATCTCAAGAGCTACCCGTTTGATACGCTGAAAATTGACAAGTCCTTCGTCCAGGACGTCATGAAAGAGCCCGAGGATGCCTCACTGGTCCGGGCCATCATCAACATGGCCCATAGCCTGGGCCTGCGGGTGATTGCAGAAGGGGTGGAAGAAGAGGCCCAGACCCACTTCCTGAAAAAGGAAGGTTGCGACTTCTCACAGGGATACTTCTACAGTCGGCCTCTGCCAGCTCCGGATTTTGATGCCTGGCTGGCCAGCAATCACCGGGTATAGATTCGAAATCGTTGGAGCCCCACTCCCATGGAAGACACCGTACTTGTCGTGAACTGCGGCAGCTCATCCCTGAAACTCGCCCTGTTCGATTGCCAACATAACAAGCTGGCTTCTGCCCTCGCCGAGCGCCTCGGTCAGAACGATGCGTTTGCCCATGTTGAAGGCCTGGACAAAGCCATTCCCCTGGACCCAGGCGCCAGTCACGATCAGGCGCTCAATACACTGGTTACGGTATTTCAGGATGAAGGACTGATGGCGTCGGCTCCCACGGCCGTTGGCCACCGGGTAGTTCATGGCGGCGAGACCTTCCGTGAGGCTGCGCTTATTGATGACGATGTTATCACTGCCATTGAGGACTGCGCGGGCCTTGCGCCCCTGCACAATCCGGTCAACCTGTCCGGAATTCGCGCAACCCTGGCCCGGTTTCCCGACGTGCCCCAGGCAGCGGTTTTCGACACCGCCTTTCACCAGACACTGCCCAAAAGAGCATATCTCTATGCGGTGCCGGAAGCCTGGTATCGCGATTGGGGAATTCGCCGGTACGGATTCCACGGCACCAGTCATGCGTTTATGGCATCCGAGGCTGCTTGTCGGCTGGGCAAAACACCGGCAACCATCTCGGTCATTTCGGCCCACCTGGGTAACGGGTGCAGTATTGCAGCCATCCGCGATGGGATCAGTGTGGACACCAGCATGGGCCTTACGCCGCTGGAAGGCCTGGTAATGGGAACCCGAAGCGGGGATGTCGACCCGGGCCTGTTCGACTTTCTCCGCGGCAAGGGAATCGCCGCTGACGAAGTACACCGGGTCCTGAACCAGGAAAGCGGCCTGCTGGGTCTTTCCGGCCAGACCAACGACATGCGCTCGCTCTGTGAGCTGGCAGACCATGGCCATGAGCCATCTCAAATCGCCATTGATGTGTTCTGCTTCCGCCTGGCCCGTTACATTGGCGGCATGATGGCTTCCCTGAGCCATCTGGACGCGCTCGTCTTTACTGGCGGCATCGGGGAAAACAGTGCCCGGATCCGGGCCGAAACCATTCACCACCTCAAGCTCATGGGATTTGAACTCAGCCCGGACCTCAATAATCATCAAGGCGAATTCAGCGACGGTCGGATCGAAAGCGCCGACTCCCGGTTTCCCGTGTTGGTCATCCCCACCAACGAGGAACTGGTTATTGCGCGGGAGGCCTCGCGGCTTGCCGGCGCTCTTACGCCCGGCTGACCCATACGCATCATCAGGATTACCATCATGGCAAAGAGTCTCTTTCTCGCACCGACATCCATGGATTCAGGGCTCACGTCGGTCTGCCTCGGCGTGCTGCGCGCCCTGGAACGGGTCGGCGTGAGCGTTGGCTTTTACAAACCTTTCTGTCAGACCGTTCACCATGCCGAATCCATGCACAACGCAGGTCAGGACACCTCGGTCTCTTTCGTAAGGGCCAGCAGCCATCTGAATCCACCAGATCCGATTGCGCTCAAGGAAGCGCAGCAACTGCTCAACAGGGGCAAATCCGATTACCTGCTCGAGACAGTGGTCGGCGAATACCAGAAAGTTGCGCGCGACGTGGACGTCGTCATCATTGAGGGATTGGTCCCAGACCGCAGCGAAGCCTATATTGCCCGGCTGAACGTGGAGGTCGCCCGCAATCTTGGTTCCGAGGTCATCCTGGTGAGCACGCCCAAAAACCTGGACGCCCGGCAAATGGATGAGGAACTGGATTTTTCATCCCGCCTGTTTGCCAACCCAAGCGACCCGGATGTCATCGGCGTCATCCTGAACAAGGTGGGAGAACCAGAACACGCGGCCCTTGAACCTAGGTCCAACAGCAAACCCCATACCCCGTCTACCATCGATTACCGCGGACAGTGCAAAGTGTTCAGTGAGGGCCGCTTTCGGCTGATTGCGGAGATTCCCTGGCAGCCCGAGCTGCTTGCACCCCGCGTCTCCGACATAGCCAGAGAGCTGGGGTTACCGGTTCTCAATGAGGGGCAGATGCACGACAGGCGGGTCCAGAAGGTATCCGTGTGTGCCCGAAGCATTCGCAATATGACCGAAACCCTGAGGCCCGGTACTTTGCTGGTCACCCCGGGTGATCGGGAAGACATCGTGGTGACCACTGCTGTCGCAGCCCTGAACGGCGTCCCACTGGCTGGTTTGATGCTCACTGGCGGTCTGATGCCTGACCGGCGTGTGATCGAGCTCTGCCACCGGGCACTCGAAACGGGGCTGCCGGTGCTTGGCTCCGATGCCAATACCTATGAGACGGCTCACATGCTGGCGAATCTGTCTTCCGCCATTCCCGTTGATGACCCCAACCGGATTGAAAAAGCGATGGAGGTGGTCGCCACCCGGATAGACACCGATTGGTTGCAGCAGCACCTTAAAGTGGCACGACAGAACAGGCTGTCCCCGCCCGCTTTCCGGTATCAGCTGTCAGAACGCGCAAGGGCAGCAAACAAGCGCATCGTACTGCCGGAAGGCAGCGAGCCACGAACCGTGCAGGCCGCTATCATCTGTCATCAACGCAAGCTGGCCCGGTGTGCCCTGATCGGAAATGCCGCTGAGATCAGGCGCGTGGCGGCTTCCCAGGATCTGGAACTGCCCGAAGATATGGAAATCATTGATCCGGCTGAAGTGCGGGAGCGTTATGTCGACCCGATGGTCGAATTGCGCAAGCATAAAGGCCTCACTCCGGACATGGCCGAAGCGATGCTCGAGGACAACGTCGTTCTCGGTACCATGATGGTAGCGCTGGGTGAAGCCGATGGGCTGGTTTCAGGTGCCATCCACACAACCGCGAACACAGTCCGCCCCGCCCTTCAGCTCATCAAGACCCATGACCACGCAAAAGTGGTTTCTTCGGTGTTTTTCATGCTGCTTCCGCAACAGGTCGTGGTCTACGGGGACTGCGCCATCAACCCGGATCCGAATGCCGAGGAACTGGCAGACATCGCTATCCAGAGCGCTGAATCGGCGGAAGCCTTCGGCATCGAGCCCCTGGTCGCAATGATCAGCTACAGCACCGGGGAATCCGGCAGTGGCCAGGACGTGGACAAGGTGAGAGAAGCCACGAGGATAGCTCGTGAGCGCAGACCGGATCTTTTGATAGACGGGCCGCTTCAGTACGACGCTGCGGCCATCGAGAGCGTGGCAAGGAGCAAGGCGCCAGACAGCAAGGTAGCCGGCAAGGCCACGGTGTTCGTGTTCCCGGATCTGAATACCGGCAACACTACCTACAAGGCGGTTCAGCGCAGTGCCAATGTGGTCAGTATCGGGCCAATGCTGCAGGGTTTGCGAAAGCCGGTCAACGATCTGTCCCGGGGCGCACTGGTGGAGGATATTGTGTTTACCGTCGCCTTGACTGCGGTTCAGGCAAAGCAGGTTGAAAACGCTGAAGCGGGCAAGGGATAAACCCTGAGCCCGATCACCAAATCAGCGTTTGAGACTCTTCTGGCGCTGTTTCTTTGGACGACGGCCTTTCTTCTCGTCGTTGTCCTTCTTCACCTTCTGACGTGGGGTCAGGCGATCCACTTTACCGGCAAACGGGTTTTCACCCGATTTGAATTCAAAGCGAATTGGTGAACCGGTCACTTTCAGAACCTTCCGGAAGGTATTCTCAAGGTACCGCTTGTACGCCCCTGGCAGTGAATCCACCTGGTTACCGTGAACCACAATGACCGGCGGGTTGGACCCGCCCTGGTGGGCGTAACGGAGTTTAATTCGGCGTCCGTGCACCATGGGTGGCTGATGCTGGGCAATGGCATCCTGGAGAATGGCCGTCAGGCGGTTGGTCGGCCATTTCGCCATAGCAGACTCGTAGCAGGCTTCCACCGACTCGTACATCACACCCACGCCAGACCCGTGGAGCGCCGAAATATAGTGCTTATCAGCGTAATCCAGGAAGTCGAGGCGACGCTGCACCTGCTCCTTTACACGGGCACGGTCTTCCGGGTCCATGCCGTCCCATTTGTTGATGGCGATCACCAACGAGCGACCGGCATCAAGAACAAACCCGATCAAGTGGAGGTCCTGATCCACCAGGCCTTCCCGGGCGTCAATGACCAGGATAACCACATGGGCATCGTCAATTGCCTGCAGTGTCTTGATAATGGAGAACTTCTCCACCACTTCACTGACATTCTTGCGGCGGCGGACACCTGCGGTATCAATCAGAGTGTACTGACTGCCCTGGCGCTCGTACGGAATGTAAACGCTATCCCGGGTAGTGCCCGGCATGTCGTAAACCACGACACGTTCTTCACCGAGCATCCGATTGACCAGGGTGGACTTGCCCACATTCGGCCTGCCGACCACGCCAATGCGGATGCCGGGGTAACGATCAGCCCGATCCTCTTCCTCCCGCTCCTCCTCGGAGGGCAGCAGGATTTCGAGCATCGAACGGATACCCCGGTTGTGGGACGCGGCAATCAGGAACGTGGATTCAAAGCCCAGGCTGTAGAAATCCGATGCCGCAATGTCCGGATCCTGGCCATCGGTCTTGTTCACAACCAGATGAGCCTGCTTTCCGGACCTGCGAAGACTGTCTGCAATGAGTTCATCGCCCGCGGTCAGACCGGCACGACCGTCCACCAGAAACAGAACAATGTCAGCCTCTTCTACCGCCTGCATGGACTGACGCGCCATTTCAAGATCGAGGCCCTGCTCGTCACCGGTAAGACCACCGGTGTCTATGACGATGAAGCGCTGCCCCTCATAGCTGCCCTCACCGTATTTGCGGTCACGGGTAAGCCCCGGGAAGTCCGCAACCAGGGCATCCCTGGAACGGGTCATCTGATTAAACAATGTCGATTTGCCAACGTTGGGGCGTCCGACAAGGGCAATAACTGGGGTCATAATTGGGGATCAATCCTGCGGTTTAACCTGGAATACGGCCATCTTTCCGCTGTTGCCAAAAACCAGCAGGTTACCATTGGCAAGACGCTGTGCCGGTACGCGGATACCCTCATCGTCGAACTCCAGCTGGCCGACCAGCTTGCCGTTCTGACGGTCTATGGCGTGCAGGTAGCCTTCGAAATCGCCTACCACCAGGTAGTCTTCGTAAACCATTGGCTGGGTCAGTTGGCGCCAGGCGAGACGATCCTGGGTCCAGACTTCCCGACGGTCCGAGCCTCTCAGGGCAACAATGTCGCCATTGGCCGAGGCCAGATAGATCTCGCCGCCGCCAATCATCGGGGAATAGAGGCTGGAAGCTTTCCGGCTCCAGATTTCCTGCCCGGTACGAATATCAACGAGGGCAAGTTTACCCTGGTAACCAACCACCATGACGGCGGTTTCAATGACCAGGGGCTGCCCCGCCACATCGACCAGCCTTTCCAGCTCGGTGCGCCCCTGGGGCTGGCCCACTTCATACTGCCACATCGGTTGACCCGAGCCTGCGGCCAGGGCAATCAGTTTACCGCTGGCAAAAGAAGCTATGACCACGTCACCACCAACCAGCGGGGCTGCGGCGGCCCGCATCGAAAGGACCGGAACGGTACCGTCGTACTGCCATAACTTTTCGCCATCGGCGGCGCTGAACCCGAGAACCTTGCCATCAGTGGTCTGGGCGACAACCAGAGAGCCATTGGACTGAGGTGCGGACAACACTTCCGTCGGCAGTGGCTGGCGCCAGATTTCGGTGCCATCTTCACGGGAGAGCGCCACCAGATCAGCGTTCTCGGTGGTCAGGTAGAGATTCTCCCCATCACCGCCGAGACCAGAGAAGATGCGCTCCTCAAATTCTGATTCCCAGACAACCTTGCCGGAATCCGACGCCACGGCGTACAGCTCCCCGTCCGCCGAAGCAGCGTAGATCAGATCGCCGGTGTTCAGGGGTGCCAGGTAGAGAAAATCGCCATCATGACCGTCGCCCACGGACATGCTCCAGACTCTCTTGAATTCGGCTGTCGCCTCAATTTCAGGAACCGGAACAGGTTGTTCGAAGGTATCCGTCGTGCTACAGCCGGAAAGTGCCGCCAGAAGCGCCAGCCCCATCAGCAGTCCGCGTTTCGAAATCCTGTCGCGGAGGAGTGGCATCAGGCATCCTCCCCGACACCGAGGTCAGCCAGTTTCAGTTCCAGAATGCCACTGCGGCCCTGTTGGCTCTGTTCACGGGCAGCAAGATAGGCTTCGCGAGCGCCCTCCTTGTCGCCCTGCGCCAGCAGGATGTCGCCGCGCAGCTCGGAGTACATGGCAGCAAACGCGTCGGCATTACCGGCACCATCGATGGTGGCCAGCGCCTCTTCGTACTGGCCCGCGGAAAACTGGGCGCGAGCCAGGCGATTGCGCACCACAAGCGCCAGTGCTTCGTGTTCGCCGGTCTTGTCCAGCGCCCACTTCAGGGAATCAACAGCAGCTTCGGCATTGCCTTCCTGCATCAATTGCTGGCGTGCCAGGATCAGATTGCCGTAAACCGCATAGGCACTGTCCGTGTAATCTTCTCTCAGGGTCTGCGCCACGAAAGCGACGGTCTCGCCGCTGGTTTCATCGGCCTGGTCACTGAAGGCATTCAGCAGGTTGGCGAACTGGTTCGCTGCCTCGGTGCGCTGCTGGGCCTGATGGTTCTGCCAGGCCTGCCAGCCAAACACGATGGCCAGGGCCGCACCAATGCCGATCAGCAGGGAACTGCCGTTCTTCTTCCACCAGTCCTTGATCGCCTGGATCTGTTCTTCTTCGGTGCGCAACTCTGCCATGAGGACTCCTGTTGTCGAATTTTTGCTTTTGTATCAGTAAATTTGGTCGGATTCAGTTTGCCAGCGCCGTGGCCAGCGCAGCGGCCAACTCGTCCTGGGCCATTTCGGTCTGAGGCTCATCAGCACGCAAGGGTTTCAGTCCCGCAGTTCCATTGGCCACCTCATTCTCACCCAGAATCACTGCGTACCTGGCGCCACTCCGGTCAGCCTTCTTCATCTGGCTTTTAAAACTGCCGCCCCCGCAGTGAGAAACGATAACTCGCTCCGGCAAGGCTGCACGCAGTTTTTCAGCCAATATGAGCGCTGGCGCCAACGCCCCGTCTCCCATAGCCGTCACATACACATCGGCGTTGCTGTTCACGTAATCCGGGACCAGCCCAAGCGTTTCAAGCAGCAGGATAAGGCGCTCCAGACCCATCGCAAAGCCTACGGCGACTGTCGGTTTGCCACCCAGCTGTTCCACCAGGCCATCGTATCGGCCACCGGCGCACACGGTACCCTGGGCACCGAGACTGTCGGTTATCCATTCGAAGACGGTCTTGCCGTAATAATCCAGGCCCCGAACCAACGCCGGGTTAACTGAATACGCCACGCCCGCAGCATCCAGCAACGATTTCAGACGCTCGAAATGCTCCCGGGATTCGTCATCAAGATAGTCGTCGAGGCTGGGCGCGTTTTCCAGGATCTTGCGGGTGGAAGGATCCTTGCTGTCCAGGATCCGCAAGGGATTAGACTCCAGGCGCCGCTGACTGTCTGCATCGAGGTCTGACTTGAACTGGCTCAGATACTCTACAAGGGCTGTCCGGTAAACCCGTCGAGATTCGGACGTTCCAATGGAATTGATTTCCAGACGGGTATGCTCGGCAAGTCCGAGCTCTTTCCAGAGTCTCGCGGTAAGGATCAGCAATTCGGCATCGATATCAGGACCAGTCATCCCGAAACATTCCACGCCGATCTGGTGGAATTGGCGATACCGCCCCTTTTGCGGACGTTCATGTCGGAACATGGGGCCCGTGTACCAGAGTCGACGGGTCTGGTTGAACAGGAGGCCGTGTTCCTCGGCCGCCCGGACACAACCGGCTGTACCCTCCGGACGCAAAGTCAGGCTGTCACCGTTGCGGTCTTCAAAGGTGTACATTTCCTTTTCGACAATGTCGGTGACTTCACCAATCGACCGCTTGAACAGGTCGGTCTGTTCCACGATCGGCATGCGGATTTCCTGGTAGCCATACTGGGACAGCACCCTGCGTACCGTGGATTCTACAAACTGCCATACGGGCGTCTGCTCCGGCAGGATATCGTTCATCCCGCGAATTGCCTGAATCTTTGCCAATGTTAACCCTTAAATCTGTCTGGATGGTTGTGCCCGGGAATGGAAACGATCAGTTGTCCGAACGGGCAATGATCGATTCTTCCTGTTCCTTGCGACGTGCCACTTCCTCGCGAATCAGGCGCTCCAGATCATCGGTCAACGTGGCATTGTCCAGCTTCTGGTTCGGTTTGCCCGCCATATAGAAAAGATTCTTGGGGCTGCCACCGGTCAGTCCGAGGTCGGCAACTTTGGCCTCACCCGGGCCGTTGACGATGCATCCGATGATGGCCACATCGAGGGAGTCATTCACATCCTCCAGCCGCGCTTCCAGGTCATTCATGGTCTGGATGACATCGAAGTTCTGGCGGGAACAGCTCGGACAGGCAATAAAATTGATGCCCCGGCTGCGCAGGCGAAGACTCTTGAGAATATCGAACCCCACCTTGATTTCCTGCACCGGATCCGCCGCCAGTGATACGCGTATGGTGTCGCCGATGCCATCCATCAGAAGCATGCCCAGCCCAATGGAGGACTTGACGGTGCCCGAGCGCAGGCCACCGGCTTCGGTAATACCCAGATGGAGCGGCTGTTCTATCTGCTGGGCGATCTTACGGTAGGCATCCACGGTCATGAACACCTCGGAGGCTTTCAGGCTGACCTTGAAGTCCTGGAAATCATGACGGTCGAGGATATCGATATGGCGCATGGCGGATTCCACCAGCGCGTCTGCCGTGGGTTCACCGTATTTACGCTGAAGAGACTTTTCCAGGGAACCGGCGTTTACACCGATCCGAATCGGAATGTTGCCGTCCCGCGCCGCGCTGATAACAGCACTGACGCGATCATCCCGGCCGATATTGCCCGGATTGATACGTAGACAGTCTACACCCAGCTCCGCCACCCTGAGCGCGATCTTGTAATCGAAATGGATGTCGGCGACCAGTGGCAGGGATACCCGCTCCCGAATCTTTCCGAACGCCTCTGCAGCGTCCATGGAAGGCACAGAAACCCGCACGATGTCCGCACCCGCTTCCTGCAATGCCGTGATCTGGCCAACCGTGGCCTCCACGTCACAGGTGTTGGTGTTGGTCATGCTTTGCACCGCGATCGGCGCGTCGCCACCCACAGGAACATTGCCCACCATGATCTGGCGGGATTTGCGTCTGGTAATCGGGGAATCCTGTTTCATGTCTTGCTGACCGATATAGAAAATTTGATCAAGTTTCAGATTGTCAGGGTAAATTCTGACCGGTTATTGACAACCCGGTAGCCGCCGATATCCACGGGCTCACCCTGGAAACGGATGGATTCGACCGCATCGACCGCACCAATAACAACCCTGAGCGGCGCTGGTCCGGCAACATCGATCTGGTCTCCGTTCCGCTGAAGCGAATTCACCAACCGGTTACCCGCAGCATCACTGACCTGAACCCAACAATCGTCGCTGAAGCGAATCTGAAGCCGGCCTGTGTCCGCCACTTCAGAAAAGCCATTTGGATTTTCAAGAACCGGATCCGGCGTCTGAACAACCGCCGGAATCTGCTCGGTCACCGGGTCGACCGGCTCCTGAACGGAGTCTTCAACGACTGCAGTGTCTGCCGTGGCCTGAGCCTCGCCAGCATCCAGTTCAACTTGTTCTATCGACGGCTCCTGGGGCTCTGCAACCTCAGGCTCAGATTCCACTACTGCAGGCTCAGGCTCTTCAACGGTTGCTACAGCCTGAGGCTCGGAACGCTCTGGCTCAGCCGACGCTGTCAACTGCTCAGTTGCCCCCTGCTCTTCCTCCTCAGGCAACGCCTCAGACTCCGTTACCGCCTCCGAGGGTGCGGCATCCTGTTCAGGAAGCAGGAAGGTAAACGCCAGATAACCGGCAATCCCCAGGACGACCAGAAAGAACAGGGCCTTGGCCAGCTGGCGTTTCCGACGCCTGCGGCGCTCGATATCAACCAGAGGATTAGCTTCCTGCTCCTGTTCGCGCTGTTGCCGGATTGGCTCCAACTCCTGATCCAGATCGGCGATTACCGCATCCGCATCCAGCCCAACCTGTCTTGCATAAGCCCTGACATACCCTTTCAGAAAGAGTTCACTGTCAATCTGGCTGTAATCTCCCGACTCGATCGCCTGGATCACCGAGGGGCGCAGATGCTGCGCTGCGGCGACATCTCCGGTGCTCAAACCGGCTTTTTCCCTTGCTTTCTGTAGCTGCTGCCCTACGGGGTCCTTCATCGCTGGCTGTGGATTTTCTTCAGTTGCCATTAGAAATCAGCACCTTATATTGTTGGTATTCGACTGACTCCGGAAACTTATTTCTGAGCTGAAGTGCAAGGCTCGCTTCCTGGTCTTCATCACTGTAATAGCGGGCAATACGAATGCCGGTAAGAAGACTCTCCGGTGAGTGAACCAGACGCTGATTTCTCTGCATCATTGAAATCAGGCGCGAATAGTAACGGGCCGCATCGTCGTAGTCACCGGTCTCAACAGACACCCGTGAAAGCGCCAGCAGGGATCGGGCATCCCCCCGCGTCAGCTCAACCGCCCGGCGATAAGATATGGCGGCAGCCTCCAGTTCTCCGAGCCGCTCCTGAGTCATGCCAAGGTTAAAGAACACCGAACCCCGGTCCTGGTAACCGGTATCCCTTGATGCAGCGCGGAACTGGTCGCGCGCATCTTCCATCCGGTTCTGGCCGAACAGGAAAGCACCGTAGTAGACTCGCGCCCTGGTATAGCCCGGATCCTCGGAAATAGCTTGTTTGAAATTGCGCTCCGCAAGCTCGGGTTCACTCTCGGCGTTGTAAACAAGACCCATCGCGGCCCTGGCTCCAGGGTCATCTGGATCGAGCTTCAACGCCCTGTCGAGGTGATGACGCGCACGCTCGAGGTTGCCCTGTCCTATATAGGCTGTAGCCAGTTTGACATAGTTATCCAGTGCTTCCTGCTTATCCGCTTCCCGTGAAAACCGACTGTCGGTGGTGGTAACGCAACCTGTAACCAGCACAGTCAGCAGCACGGCCACTAACATGGAAAAGCGTCGGTTTGCTGGTGTCGTTATCACGGGTGTCCCCTTCCTCGATTGGGCTGCAAGACGTTCCTGGTTCAGGGATTTACCTGCTGAACCTGAATATACCTCTGGCTCCGACGGGTCCTGTCTTCGACTCGCCCTACCAGCTGACCACACGCGGCATCAATGTCGTCTCCCCGGGTGGTTCGGATGGTCGTGATGTAACCGGCCTCGTTCAGAACCGTCTGGAAGCGACGGGTCGCATTCATGCTTGGCCGCCGGAAATCGCTTTCCGGGAACGGATTAAAGGGAATCAGGTTGATCTTGCACGGCAGATCCCTCAGAAGCACTGCCAGCTCGCGGGCATGCTCTGGCTGATCGTTCATCCCCTCGATCACGGTGTATTCGATCGTTGCCTTGCGCTTGTCCGGCAACCGGGCGAAGTAGCGCTTGGTGGCAGCCAGCAGTTCGGCTATCGGGTACTTTTTATTCAACGGAACCAGTTTGTTACGAAGTTCATCATTCGGCGCATGCAGGGAAATGGCCAGTGAAACATCGGTAACTTCCGACAGGCGGTCCAGAGCCGGCACAACACCGGATGTGCTTAGAGTAACTCGACGCTTGGAGATCCCGTAGGCCAGATCTTCCATCATGAGGTTCATGGCATCGACGACGTTGTCGAAATTGAGGAGGGGCTCGCCCATGCCCATCATGACCACGTTGGTTATCGGTCGATCCGGACCCGGCTCGAAAGGCATAAAGGCCTTGCGCGCGACCCATACCTGGCCGATAACTTCCGCCGCGGTAAGATTACGGTTGAATCCACGCTTGCCCGTGGAGCAGAAGGTGCAGTCCAGACTGCAACCAATCTGTGAGGAAACGCAAAGCGTGCCTCGCTCCCCGTCTGGTATCAGCACGGTCTCGACACTGTTGCCGTTGTCCATGCGCATCACCCATTTGCGGGTGCCGTCTTTGGACGTTTCGTCGTAAACCACCTCAGGACCACGGATCTCGGCAACCTGCTTCAGCTTCTCCCGCAGCGCCTTGCTCATATTGGTCATTTGATCGAAGTCATCAGCGCCACGCTGATGTATCCACTGCAACACCTGTGTGGCACGAAAACGCTTCTCTCCCAGGGATTCGAAGAAAGCTTCGAGCTTGGCTTTCGGCATCCCCAGAAGATTGGTTTTTTCAGCGGCCGCTGTCATTTCATAACCTCGATCAGATAACCAATTCGGAGGCGACCATCCGGTCGCCTCCGATCAACGCGATCAGCCCCGCGGGCAGATCTCGTTGTCATTGAAGAAATAGGCGATTTCGCGCTCTGCTGAAGCTGCGGAATCAGAGCCGTGAACGGCGTTCGCGTCGATGGAAGAGGCGAAATCGGCACGGATGGTGCCAGCATCGGCTTCCTTCGGGTTGGTCGCGCCCATCAGATCACGGTTCTTGAGGATGGCGCCCTCGCCTTCCAGAACCTGGACAACCACCGGACCGGAGGTCATGAAAGCAACCAGATCGTTAAAGAACGGACGCTCTTTGTGCTCTGCGTAGAAGCCTTCCGCCTGCTCCTGGGTGAGGTGCATCATCTTGGCAGCAACAATGTTCAGTCCCGCTTTCTCAAAGCGGCTGTAGATTTCGCCGATCACGTTTTTTGCTACCGCGTCGGGCTTGATAATCGAGAGCGTGCGCTCAGTTGCCATGGTCTTTCTCCAGTTTGTGGATGGTAAAAATTCTGGCCTGCGATTATACGCAGTCCGGGGCAAACTTCCTACCGCACTGCGCGGAGGCGGCTAACAACATCAACTATTTGCGAACTGGCAAAGGCCACGTCCTCTTCGGTGGTGAAACGGCCGAAGGAAAAACGCAGCGCCCGATGGGCCTGCTCATCACTCAGCCCAATACCACGCAAAACATAAGAAGGTTCTACTGTGGCCGAAGCGCAGGCCGAACCGGAGGAGACCGCCAGATCCCGAAGGCCCAGCATCAGGGACTCGGCATCAACGCCGTCAAAGGACAGATTCACAATACCGGGCACGCGGCTGCCTTCACTGCCGTTAAGACTGACACCGTCGAGAGACTGAAGCCCCGCCAGAAAAGACTTCCGGAGCGCCTCCAGTTTAACGATTTCTTCCTCAAGCCCGGATTGAGCCAGTGAAAACGCTTTTCCCATTCCCACGATCTGGTGGGTCGGCAAGGTTCCTGAGCGCATTCCCCGTTCATGGCCACCGCCATGGATCTGGGCTTCAATTTGCACGTCCGGGGACCGCCTCACGTAGAGAGCGCCCACCCCTTTCGGCCCATACACCTTGTGCCCGGAGAGCGCTAACAGATCTACCGGCATGGAACCGACATCAATGGCCATCTTGCCGCCGGCCTGGGCGGCGTCCACATGGAAAAGAACGCCACGCTGACGCAATTCGGCACCAATAGCGGCAATATCGTTGATCGTTCCCAGCTCGTTGTTCACCAGCATCAGGCTGACAAGCACGGTATTTTCCTGCAACGCATCCAGCACCTGCTCACAACTGATGGTCCCGTCGGCTGCGGGATCCAGCCAGGTAACTTCAGTACCCTGGTGCTCCAGCCACCTGCAGGTATCGACGACAGCCTTGTGCTCAATCTTCGAGGTAATGATATGAACACCCTGCCGGCCTGCCACAGCGCCCTTGATCGCCAGGTTATCCGATTCTGTGGCACCTGACGTCCAGACGATTTCCCGGGGGTCGGCGTGAATCAGCCCCGCAACCTGCTTGCGTGCAGCTTCCACTGCAGCTTCCGCCTGCCAACCGTAGGCGTGCGTTCGGGATGCAGGATTACCGAAAACGCCATCCAGCGTGAGGTACTTCATCATTTCATCGGCGACAGCAGGATCAACGGGCGTGGTGGCCGCGTAGTCCATATAAACGGGCTTTTTCATGGGATCCGGAAACTTGTTGGTGTCAGGCCGGCGCCTGATCAGACAGGCGTTCGGTGTTGATGGTTTCTGAGCCGTTGTCAGACTGACGGCGGTTCTGCCGGTCCGCAACCTGGCGAATTTCGTGTTTTCTCATCAGATCTCCGAGACTTATCTCGCTCAGGAACTGATGAATCTGATCGCTGAGATCAGACCAGAGATGGTGGGTCAGGCATTTCTCGCCATTCTGGCAATCACCTTTATTGCCACACCGTGTTGTATCCAGCGACTCGCTGACGGCGTCGACAACTTCGGCAATATAAAGCTCAGCCGCCGGACGACTGAGTTTATAACCTCCTCCGGGGCCGCGAATACTGACAACCAGTTTCTGGCGGCGGAGACGGGAGAAAAGCTGTTCCAGGTAGGACAGTGAGATTTCCTGACGGGCCGAAATATCAGCGAGACTCACCGGCCCCTGATCTCCATGCAGAGCCAGATCAAGCATTGCCGTGACGGCATAGCGGCCTTTGGTGGTCAACTTCATAGTGTCAGCCCCGTGACGGGATTGAATCTCAAAAACGCAGCTGAGAGTATGAATTGACCAACCATTTCAGTCAAGTATTCAGCGGCGCACCTCATCGTCATCACGGACGCAATCAAAGTCCTCTTCCTGTAACGGCGGCAGCTCGCCATTCTGGTATTCACTGTTCACCTTACGCAATGCCTTGCACATGTTCTCGATGCGATCATCCACCGCATGCATGTGATCAAGCAGCGAGCGCATGGCCCGGGCAACCGGGTCTGGCATTTCCTCAGTCACACCATAGGCGTCGAAGCCCATGCGCTCTTCCATCTCCTTGCGGCGCGCATCATCCTCGCCTTTGCGCTTGACGATGACTCGGCCCGGAATACCTACCACCGTTGCGCCTGCGGGCACTTCCTTCGTAACCACGGAATTCGACCCGATCTTGGCACCCTCGCCCACTTCAAAGGGCCCCAGAATCTTTGCGCCGGCACCCACAACGACGCTGTTGCCAATCGTGGGGTGGCGCTTGCCTTTGTTCCAGCTGGTTCCGCCAAGGGTAACGCCTTGATAAAGGGTAACGTCATCGCCTATGACCGTGGTCTCGCCAATGACCACGCCCATGCCATGGTCAATGAAAAACCGGCGCCCGATGGTCGCGCCCGGATGGATCTCGATGCCGGTCAGCCACCGGGCAATGGTGGAGATGGTGCGAGCAAGCCATTTCAGACCGAGGCTCCACAACCAATGGGAAAACCGATGAAAAAGCAGTGCGTGCAAGCCCGGGTAGTTGGTCAGGACCTCAAAGGTATTCCTCGCGGCGGGATCCCGATGGAACACGCTGTTAATGTCTTCCCGCAAACGCTCAAACATGGCCATTATCCTGTTCCGTCGCCGCAGTGCCGGCCTCGGTTGATTTGCTGCTATTCTGCGTACCTGCTGCCTTCTGAACAGCAGTGAGAATACCCCTGAGAATGTTGATTTCCATCTGATCCAGTCTGGCTCGCTGGAACAGACGCCGCAAGCGCGTCATCAGTTGCCTGGGGTTCTCCCGTCGATGAAAATCCACATCAATCAGCACCTGCTCGAGGTGCCCGAAAAAGCCCTCGACATCGTGAACTTTGGCCGGCGGCACGTCCCAGCCTTCGTCCCCCGGTCTGGTCATCGACTTTAGGTATGGGCTCCCTTCACCGCCTTCAAGGCTGCGCAGATAATACATTCGCAATTCATAGCACATCACCTGAACAGCCATGGCCAGATTCAGGGAACTGTAATCCGGGTTGGACGGGATATGAATGTGGTAGTGGCAACGCTGCAGCTCGTCGTTGCTCAGACCATGATTCTCTCTTCCGAATACCAGGGCCACCGGGCCGTTTTCTGCGTGGCCTGCCGCGGCCGCTGCGGCCTCAGGTGGCGCACAAACCGGCCATGGCACCTTTCTTCCCCGGGCACTTGTCCCCATCACCAGCACGCAGTCGGAAAGCGCCTCGTCCAGCGAAGACACCACATGAGCGTTATCAAGCACATCAGACGCTCCCGCCGCGCGAGCGTAGGACGCCTCATCCGGAAAAGAAGCCGGGTTAACCAGCCACAGATTGCCCAACCCCATATTTTTCATGGCTCGGGCAACAGCGCCGATGTTGCCGGAATGAGATGTCTCTACCAGAACAATCCGGATCTGATCCTGAAATGTTTCTGTCCCTTCCTGTGGAAGTGCGCTTTTGTGCATTGCTAGCAGGCCCAAGGTTGTTGATCAGGGCGGCAATGATAGCAGAAAGCACCGCCTCACTGCCCCTCCGGACAACCCGTAACCTCTGATTATCCGTGCTATTGCTGAGTCAAAAAACATACAAGCGGGGTGATCTTTTGCTATGATACCCGGCCTTCACACACCCGGATAATGAACACTCAGATGCAACCAGCTATTAAAATGGCCCTGCGCGTCGCGCGTCAGGGGTCCGATTATCTGAAAGCCCATTTCGAGCGCCAGGAACCCACCGGCAAGGACGACTCAGAACGCCGTCGGCAGCTGGAGCGGGTTGAGCAGTCTATTTACGATAACTTTGCCGAGCAGCTCGAAAAGGCCTACAAGGACCACAGCATCGCGCCATTGAACGAAGCGAATGCCGGAACCAGCGAGAAAAGCTGGCATATTTTCCCGGTCCTGGGGCGTGAGAATTTCCTGAGGGGCATTCCGGAGTTTGCTCTGGCATTGTCCCAGAAGAAGAATAACCGTACCGAAAACCTGCTGCTGGTGAACCCCGTTACCGGCGAGGAATATTCCGCCAGCCGTGGCCACGGCGCCGCCTTGAATAGCCGCCGGGTACGTGCGTCGGAAATCAAACTGCCGGAAAATGCCGCGATTGCAACCAACCTGCTGGACCAGGCCCGCAAGAGCGAAGATCCAATGCTCTGGGGCGAAATGGCCGCGGTACTGGCACGGGATTCTGGCATGTTCCGCACGTCAGGCTGTGTGGTCCTGGATATTGCCCGAGTTTCAGCGGGCCTGATGGATGCGGCGATCATTTTCCGCCCCGAGGCGACCGATCTGGATCTGGGCGTCACACTCGCCATGGAATCCGGCGCACTGACCGGCGATTTCTCCGGCAACCCGTCTACCGGCAATGCCCGCCAGCTGGTAGTGGCAAACCCGAAACTGTTCCGGGAAGTTCTGAAAGTACTGCACCCGTTCCGGGGCCGGCTACCTCGCTAAAGCGCCAGGCTTTTCCGGACAAAAAAAACCGCCAACATCATGTGGCGGTTTTTTTATGCCCGAAACGACAGGAACTGATCGAATTACATCCTGTTCAGCCATTCCGGCGGCTGCTCTTCCTCGTCCTCGTTTTCAGCGCCTTCTTTCGGCGGCACGATCAGATCGTCACGGGACACGCCCATAACCATCAGGAGGTTGGCAGACACGTAGATGGAAGAATAGGTACCAACAACCACACCGATAATCAGTGCCAGGGCAAAGTTGTTGATCGCCTCACCACCCAGAAAATACAGGGCGAACAGCACCACAAGAGTTGTACCGGAGGTATTGATTGTCCGGGCGATGGTCTGATGAATCGATTCGTTGATAATGTCCCAGGGCTCACCAACGCGCATCTTGCGGAAATTTTCCCGAATACGATCAGCAACAACGATGGTGTCGTTCAGCGAGTAGCCGATTACAGCGAGCAGGGCCGCCAGCACCGTGAGATCAAAGGTCCACTGGAACAGGGCAAAGACACCGAGAACGATAATCACATCGTGAGCCAGGGGCACCACCGAGGCAATACCGAACTTGAACTGGAAGCGCATTCCCACATAGATGAGCACGACCGCCAGGGCAATCAGCAGGCCAAGGCCGCTATCTTCCTTGAGCTCCTCGCCAACCTGGGAGCCCACAAACTCGGAACTGACGAGCTCCAACTCCACGCCACCCTCTTTCAGGGTTCGGGTTACCTCGGGGGCCAGTTGATCATTATCAGCCTCGGCCATACGCACCAGCACTGTGGTGTCGGCTCCAAAGTTCTGGACAGAGAACTGCTCATAGCCGGCGGCATCGAGCCTGGACCGGATTTCATCGAGCTGCGGCGCCTCTGCATATTCAAATTCAACGGACGTGCCGCCGGTGAAGTCCATCCCCAGGTTCAGACCACGAACGGCCAGGAGGGCAATGGACACAACGATCAGCGAGATAGAGATTACGGAAGCAATTTTCCGCAAGCCCATGAAATCAAACGGTTGCTTTTGATCTTCAGACATTGGCGAGCTTTCCTCCGATCGACAGCTTCTCGACCCTGCGGCCGCCGTAAATAAGGTTCACGATGCTGCGGCTGACCATCAGGCCAGAGAACATCGACGTGAGGATCCCGATGCACAGGGTAACCGCAAAGCCTTTCACCGGGCCGGAACCCATGGCAAACAGAATGACGGCAACCAGCAAGGTGGTGATGTTGGCATCGAAAATGGAAACGAAGGCTCGGGAATAACCGGAATTGATCGCCGTCTGGGGAGGCACACCGGATTTGAGCTCTTCCTTTATACGCTCAAAGATAAGCACGTTGGCATCTACCGCCATACCCACGGTCAGAACGATACCGGCGATACCCGGCAATGTCAGCGTTGCCGACAGAATCGACATGCACGCCACCAGAAGCATCAGGTTCAGGGTCAGCGCAATGTTCGCGACAACACCGAACCCACGGTAATAGACAAGCATGTACAGCAGCACCAGACCGAAGCCAAGCGCCACCGACATCATGCCGGCATCAATATTCTTCTGGCCAAGGCTGGGGCCGATTGTCCTTTCCTGAACAAAGTACATTGGCGCCGCCAGCGCACCAGCCCTCAGCAGCAACGCGAGTTCTGCCGCCTCCGGGATGGAATCAAGACCGGTAATACGGAAGCTGCTTCCCAACGCGGACTGCACAGTAGCCAGGCTGATAATGCCCTTCTCTACCACGCGGTTTTCAACTTCCTGAGGCTCACCGTCAACCATTCTGGTTTCGGTTTCCGTACGGTATTCGATGAACAGCACGGCCATGCGGCGGCCAATGGCATTGCGGGTGGCGCGATTCATCAGATCACCACCCACGGAATCCATGGTGATATTGACCTGGGGCTGACCGTTCTCATCAAAGGCCTGCTGGGCATTGGCCACATTATTACCGGTGGCAATGACTTCCTGCTCAAGGCGGGCGGTGCGCTGTGGTTGATCTCGGAAACCGAACTCTTCGGTTTCGCTGCTCGGCGCGTCCTGACGGGCCTCCATGCGGAACTCGAGGTTTGCGGTGGCGCCAAGTACACGCTTGGCCTGCGCGGTATCCTGCACGCCGGGGAGCTCAACGATAATGCGGTCGGCGCCCTGCTGTTGAACCAGGGGCTCGGCTACGCCCAGCTCATTCACCCGATTACGGATGGTGGTAAGGTTCTGCTCCAGGGCGTAGTCCTGGATCGCCGTTACTTCCGCCTCAGACAGGGTCAACACCAGGAGGAACTCATCACCCTGGGTCTGCTCATCCAGGAGGAATTCGTTGTACTGGTCACGCACCATGTTGAAGGCTTCGGTGCGGGATTCTTCGTCGCGGAAGCTGAGAACAATCTGACGACTGTCTTCCACATCCCCGCCACGATAACGGATCCGCTCTTCACGCAGCTCTCGCTTGATCTGGCCGGACATGGCTTCGAGTCGCTGGCTTACCGCGGTCTCCATATCGACTTCCAGGAGGAAGTGAACGCCGCCGCGAAGATCCAGGCCCAGCTTCATGGGGCCAGCACCCAGGCTTTTCAGCCATCCCGGCGTGGAAGCCGCCATGTTCAGCGCAACCAGGTATTCGTTGCCAAGCGTAGCCTGCACCAGTGGGCGAGCCTGCAATTGGTCTTCAGAGTTGGTGAGACGGATCAGAGCATCCCGATCCTGAAGAGTACTGCTTTTCACCTCGATACCCTGGCTTTCCAGCACATCGACAGCCCTCTCGAGCACACCGGCATTCACCTCTGTGCTGCTGCGGGCGCCTGTGATCTGGATGGCGTAATCGTCGGGGAAGAGGTTGGGCAAAGCGTAGATAAACCCGATCACGAGCGCGACCAGGATAACCAGGTTTTTCCAAAGCGGATACTTGTTCAGCATGGGATCCCTTGTAGCCGGCCTGATGGCCGGCCTTGGTGTTTCAGCCAGGAAGATTCAGACCGGCCACCAGGGATGGCCGGCTAAATGGCCCCGCTCAGATGTCCTTGAGCGTGCCCTTGGGCAGAGCCGCGGCCACGGCTACTTTCTGGACCTTGATCTCGACATTATCGGCAACTTCCACAACGATAAAATCGTCAGTTACCTTGGTAATCTTGCCGGCAACACCACCGGAGGTTACAACCTCGTCGCCCTTGTTCAGGCCAGACATCAGCGCCTTATGCTCTTTCGCTCGCTTGGATTGCGGGCGCCAGATCAGGAAATAGAAAATCAGAATGAAGCCAGCAAAAAAGATGACCTGGCCCATAACACCCATTCCCTGTGCAGCCGGGTCCTGTGCCATGGCAAAAGCAGGCATCAGAGCCAAAAGGCCGGCAACGAGCATTTTAATAGATTTCATTGAATATCTCCGTTGGTTTAGCGAATAGATCAAACATTGCCCAGAGGCGGAGCGGTCTCTCCGCGCAGGGCATAGAAGTCGGTTACAAAGTCCGACAATGTACCTGCTTCAATGGCCCCACGCAATCCAGCCATCAGGTTCTGGTAAAACCGAAGGTTATGGATTGTATTCAGCTGCGAACCCAGCATTTCTCCACATTTATCGAGATGATGCAGATAACTTCTCGAAAAATTCTTGCAGGTGTAACAGTCACAGCGTTCATCCAGAGGGGCAGTGTCGTGACGATGCCGCGCGTTGCGGATTTTTACAATCCCGGTGGAAGTGAACAGGTAGCCGTTTCGCGCATTGCGGGTCGGCATCACGCAGTCGAACATGTCGACGCCACGCCGAACGGCCTCCACGATATCCTCCGGCCGGCCCACGCCCATCAGGTAACGTGGTTTGTCCTCAGGCATTTTCGGTGGCAAGTGATCCAGAATCCGGATCATGTCTTCCTTTGGCTCGCCAACCGAAAGGCCACCTATGGCATAACCATCGAAGCCAATGTCTGTAAGACCCTCCAGAGAGCGGTCCCGCAGGTTTTCGTACATACCACCCTGGACAATGCCGAACAATGCTGCAGGATTCCCCTCATGGGCATCCTTGCTGCGTTGTGCCCAGCGCAGTGACAGCTCCATGGAGTCTTTTGCCTGGCGTTCGGTGGCGGGGTAAGGCGTGCATTCGTCAAAAATCATGACGATGTCAGAACCAAGGTCCCGCTGGACCTGTATGGCAATTTCCGGAGACAGCTCCACCGGAGAGCCATCGACCGGTGAACGGAAGGTAACCCCTTCCTCGGTAATCTTTCGCATCTCGCCCAGGCTGAATACCTGAAAGCCGCCGGAGTCGGTCAGGATCGGCCCCTGCCATTGGGTGAAATCATGAAGATCACCATGGGCCTTGACCACTTCGGTGCCTGGCCGGAGCATCAGGTGAAAGGTATTACCGAGGATAATTTCTGCGCCGATCTCATGAATATCGCGGGGCAACATGCCCTTCACAGTGCCGTATGTTCCAACCGGCATGAAGGCGGGCGTTTCAACCGTGCCCCGGGGGAACGTCAGCCGGCCACGACGGGCACGCCCATCCTCGCCCAGTTTTTCGAACGACATAAAACAGGTTTGCGTCACAAGGCCTCCCCGGCATTATCAGTACCGGATTCATTGGATTCCACGGCCGCCCCCAGCAACATGCCACGGCTGGGTTCCTGTCCGGCAATGAACATGGCATCGCCGTAACTGAAAAAGCGGTAGCGTTCCTTCACCGCTTCCCGGTAGGCCGCCATCACATTGTCATAGCCGGCGAAGGCGCTGACCAGCATGATCAGGGTGGATTCCGGCAAATGGAAATTGGTTATCAGGGCATCAACGGTCTGGAACCGATAGCCCGGATAAATAAAGATATCAGTCTCACCAGTGAACGCCCTCAAGCGTCCGCCACGACTTGCAGACTCAAGTGAGCGAACCGACGTGGTGCCCACAGCCACCACACGCCCTCCCCTCGCGCGGGTTCGCTCTACGGCGTCGACGGCATCCTGGGGAACATTGACCACCTCGCTGTGCATGGTGTGATCTTCGATTCTGTCCACACGAACCGGCTGGAAGGTTCCGGCCCCGACGTGCAGCGTCACGAAAGTACTTTCGATCCCGCAGGCGGCCAACTTCTGAAGCAGGCTTTCATCGAAGTGAAGCCCTGCCGTCGGCGCTGCGACGGCGCCAGCCTCCCGCGCGTAAACGGTCTGATAGCGTTCCCGGTCTGTGGCTTCGTCCGGCCGGTCAACGTAAGGCGGCAGAGGCATATGCCCAATGCGCTCCAGCACGTCGAGTACCGGTTCCTCGCTTTCACACACCAGGTAAAACAGTGCTTCATTGCGGTCTGACATACGCAGACAGGTGCCATCTTCAAGGATAACCTTTTGCCCTTCCTTCAAAGCCTTGGAGGCACGGACATGGGCAACAATTTCATGTTCCCCGGTCACCCGCTCGACAAGCACCTCTACCTGCCCACCCGTTTCCTTTTTGCCGAAAAGGCGCGCAGGAATCACCCGGGTGTTGTTAAACACCAGCAGGTCACCGGGCTGAAGCAGATCAGGAAGTTCACTGAAAACGCGATGATCAAGCTTGCCGGAAAGACCATCCAGACAAAGCAACCTTGATGCGCTTCGATCTTTGAGCGGATAGCGGGCGATCAATTCGTCCGGCAGGTCAAAATGAAAATCGGAGACATTCATGGAAGACTGTTAACGACGCCGAAGGAAAGAAGATGGTAGCGGCGGGCGGACTCGAACCGCCACGGGTTTTACCCCAACGGATTTTGAATCCGTCGTGTCTACCAATTTCACCACGCCGCCATCGGAGAGTGTTGGGGATTATACTGAGCTAAATCGCGAAAGCAATAAGCCAGCGGACAGATCTGCCCGCGGCTTCAATTATTTACAGTCGGTCGAACAGCGACAACTGGGAAACCTGAGCAAATGACTGCTGGGCTGCCTGCAGCACGAAGCTCTGGAAGCTCAGATTACTGATCGCTTCGGCGTAATCCAGGTCCTGCAGCTGCGACCTTATTTCATTGGTGTAAACAGACGAATCCTCAAGGAAGGTCTTGGTGGATTCAACTGCGTTCATCCGACCACCCAACTCCGTCTGCTTCAGCAGAATGCTCTCCTGAGCGTTGTCCAGATTGATCAGCGAATTGGCAATCAGGTCATCGTACTCGGCCTGCCCCCCGGGACTGCTCTTGTCGATGCTGTTAAGACCGGCAATCAGGTTTTCGATGGTGCCGAACACCGACTGCTTTTCGTTGATTCCAAGCGTGAAGACATCACCCGCACCCGGAACAACGTCTGTCAAAGTCACTTCAACACCGGCGACAACGAAGGGTTCGCCACTCTGATAGGTGGGCGGATCAACCGTCAACACATCCCCCTGACTGTCCGTGGCGATAATATTGCCGCCGGCATCAACCTCAACCGTAATGTCATCCGGGAAGGAATTGGGATACTCGGCAGCAAGAACCGCCTCGTTAACCAGACTGACACCGGAAATGGAAGCTGCCGGTGTATTCACTGTACTATGCTCGCCGGTTATGGCGGCGGGAACCCTGACGAAAATGTCCTTGCCATTATCACTGATAGGAACAGTTACGCCATCATCAATCTCCAGGACTCTCTGTCCCTCATCGCCCTGATACACCCAGCTGCCCGAAGCGTCCTGCTCAAAAGCCTTCACGGAGCCCTGAAAGCCACTGAAAATGTATTCACCAGACGCGTCCCGGGTGTTGGCAATATTCGCCAGCTGTCCCAGGCGTTCCTCGAGCTCGGAAGAAATCGAGCGTCGGTCGTTGGCAGACAGCGATCCATTGCCAGCCTGAACGGTCAATTCCCGGATCCGCTGAATCACATCGATCGAGCTTTCCAATGCACTTTCTTCCTGATTCAGCCGGTTTTCGGCCAGATCAACATTGCGCTGATAGGTTTCAACCCGGGAAAGCTCCTGATCCAGCTTCAGAATTCGCGCTGCGGCTACCGGATCGTCGGAAGGCTTGTTCACCCTCTGGCCAGTCGAAATCTGCTGCTGGGTGTTGTTCAGACTGGTATTGAGTTCCTGAAGCCGGTTAATACCGCCCGAGAAAATCTGCTGTGATGAAATTCTGATCATGTCACATCACCTCAACCGTTACCGGAAACTCTGCAACAGGGTATTGAAAAGGTCCTGGGCCACCGACATCACCTGGGCCGAGGCATTGTATGCGGCCTGATACTGGATCAGGCGGCCGGCTTCCTCATCAAGGTTGACTCCCGAGACAGACTCCCGCTGGTTGGTGGACTGCTCAAGAAGCGTCCTGCCTGCGTCCACGTCGAGCTGGCTCTGGCGGGTTTTGACGCCAATATCCTCAACCAGACCGGCGTATCCTTCGGCAAAACTCTGGCTGCCACCATTCAGTGTGTTTGCAGTGCCAAGGGCAGCGAGAAGCTCAGCGTTGCGATTATCCGAAACACCGTTCGAGTTGTACTCAATCGTGAAGGTGTCGCCAATCGCGGGTTCACCAGTCATACGGAACTGGAACCCCTGATACAGCGCCCCGGCGACCGCAGGATCCTCCTCGAACAGCGTGTTGATCTGCTGCGGATCATAACTTCCACTGGCGACAACAAGTCCCGAGGGTGGCGCTTCTGTCACCTCATATTGCAGGCCTGTTGGACCGCCTGCCGAGAACGAGACAGTGAGAGGGCCATTTGCCAACTCACCGGCGTTCTGAAAACCGGGCAAGAGCGAATTGGTGAACGGATTTCTGACATCCAGCATCTGGCCCTGATCAATTTTGCCCGTGCCGATATTATCGTCGCTGGAGGTCGCGCGAATGGGGCTGGCAAAGGCCAGATCCTCTTCACGACTGACAACCAGGCCGATGCTCTCAGCAGCATTGCGACTGGGTTGAATGAGGAATTTGTCGCCAGCGTTGAACGTGCCCCCTTCAACACGGATGTTGAACCCGGGCATACTGATCTCGGACTGGACAGGATCTGGCAGCCGGCCCTGGTTGACCGTCTTGCCGCTCGCCTGATCGATCAGTTCGAAATTCCGGCCATCGCCGCTGAACTGCAACGTCCACCGCCCGGCAGGCAAAGCGGCGCTGTCGGTTATCTCTACAGCTAGCTGCCCGGAGCTTGCCAGAGCGTTATTGCCATTCGCCACAACCCGGCTGCGCTGGGCTTCGAGAGAGTTGATATCCGTAAAAAACCGGCCACCAAGATCACCCTCCAGATCCATACCGATTTCATGCTGCTGATTCATAGTGTCAGACAGCGCAATGGCAATCCGGCCCAACTCATCAAAAGCGGGCTTCAATCCCTCAGTATCGAAACGCAGCAGGCCACCAAGTTTGCCACCACTGATCTGTTCATCGATGTTGAGCGTCCGGCCGCCATTACTCAGGGTAAACTCAAGGCGGGTCGGATCTTCAGCGTTCTCCCGGGTACCAAGAGTCGCCGCATTGCTGCCAACCACGAGCGACAGCCCATTGGACAGAGACACGTTGACCTGGCTGCCATCCGCAGGACTGACCTTTATATTCACAAGTTCGGACAGCTGGCGGAGTTTCTCATCACGCTTGTCCAGCAGTTCATTCGGCATTTGTCCCTGGGCAATCCCGGGTGATTCGGAAATCGCCAGATTCAGTTCGGCAATGCTCTTCAGAAGCGTGTTGGCATCCTTTATACCCTGCTGCATCTGAGTCTTGATGGACTCCCGCTGCTGGATAAACTCCTGGTTGAGCGCCTGGAACCGGTTTACAACCTGTTGTGCCTCACTCAGAACCAGCTGGCGCTGTGGTAAAGAGGTGGGATCCTCTGCAGCGTTCTGAAGACTGGCAAAGAAATTGTTCAACGCAGTACTGAGCCCGGTGGTCTCGCCACCCAGCAAATTATCAAGCCTGGACAGCTCGGAATTCAGGGCCTCCTGCTCTCCAAAAAGCGTGCTGTCTTCCCGGACCTGTTGCACCAGATATTCATTGGCCAGGCGCCGAATGTCGGCAATGTTGACACCGCTGCCAATCGTGCCCGCGCCGGTCCGCTGGCCTTCCTGAGTCTCGAACAGTACTTCCTGACGGCTATAACCCGGTGTGTTGGCGTTGGTTATATTATTGCCCGTGGTGTTCAGCGCAGCCTGATGACTGAGGATGCCGGTCAGACCAATACCTATCAGCCCTGCCATAAGGTTTACTCCTTCATCCCGTCACTGCCCATAGACAGTGTCATCAGTGAATCACGGTTCATGATCTGGCGGATCTTGCTGCCGTAGTTGGGGTCAGTGGCGTAGCCGGCTTCCTGAAGCTTCTCAGCAAACACTTCAGGCTGGTCGGCGACGGATAACACCTCCCGGTATCTGGGGTTGGATTCCAGGAACGAGACATAGTCCCGGAAGCTGGATTCGTAATCTGTGTAAGCCCGGAAGCTGGCCTGCTCTTTCATGGGCAAACCCTCCCGGTATTCCGTAGTGGTTATGGATACCGCATCGCCCTGCCAGCGGCTATCCGCCTTGATGCCGAAGAGGTTAAAACTGGGTTCGCCCTGCTCCCCTCGAATCATGTGCCGGCCCCAGCCGGTTTCCAGGGCGGCCTGGGCCACCATGAGCTTCGGATCAATGCCGGAGTCACGGGCAACCCGCTCCGCCATCGGTAACAGCTCGGTCACGAAATGCTCCGGAGACTCGAACCGCTCTGGCAGGTTCGAGGGCCTGGCAGACACTGGTGATGCTGCCTTCTCTGCAACGGCAGTCACTTGCTGAACGCTATCAGGTAATTGGGGGGTCAGAGCAGGCAGGCTTCGATCGTAATCCGCAAGACTTGCCTTGTGGCCGGCAAGCTTGCCGCCCTCGTTGTCCATACCCGGAATCTGTTTGCTCAATTGGCGCACGAGCGCCTCGGCAAGACCACTGCCCTTGCCTCCCGCCATGGTCAGACTCATCTGACTGTCGAACATATCCCGGTATAGCTCGGATTGATTGCTCTTCAGGTAGTTGCCTTCGGAGAAGACGTCGCCGGCCTTACGCATGGACTTCAGCATTTCAGACAGGAACAGGCTCTCGAACTGGCGGGCCACTTCACGCAGAGCTGACTCTTTGTCAGTGCGAGCCTGGGCCTTCAACGCATTGAGACCGTTGAAGTCGGTATAAACCTGGGCCTGTTGAACCTTGTAGTCCTGCATCACATCACCTAGATAACAATCAGCTCGGCGCGCAGCGCACCAGCCTGCTTCAGGGCTTCGAGTACCGCCATAACGTCGCCCGGAGCCGCACCCACCTGATTCACGGCCTGTACAATCTCGTTCAGGGTTACGGCGGGGCCGAACTTGAACATCCGTGCCGGCTCTTCAGTAATAGCAATCTGGGAATCCTGCTCGATAGCCGTGTCGCCAGCGGCGAAAGGATTCGGCTGCTCCACATTGGGATTTTCCTGAATCGTCACGGTCAGGTTACCGTGGGTGACCGCTGCCGGGCTGACCTGAACATTCTGGCCAACCACGATGGTGCCGGTGCGGCTGTTAATCACCACTTTTGCTGCATCTTCGGCCGGATCCACTTCGATGTTTTCAAGGATCGACAGGAAACTGACCCGCTGGGAGGGATCCCGCGGCGCACGCACGGAAACCGATGTGGCATCATGGGCATACGCCATATCCGGTCCGAGACGGCCATTAATAGCCTCAACTACCCGGCGTGCGGTTGTGAAATCCGGGCGCAGGAGATGGAAGGTAATGGTGTCACCCTGGCTGAACGGCGAAGCCACCTCGCGCTCGATAGTGGCCCCGTTTGGAATACGGCCAACGCTTGGAACGTTCACGGTGATCCGCGAACCGTCCTGCCCCTGGGCACCGAAACCCCCAACCACCAGGCTGCCCTGTGCCATGGCATAAACCTGACCATCAGCACCCTTCAACGGTGTCATCAGCAAGGTGCCGCCGCGCAGACTGTCCGCGTTGCCGATGGACGACACAGTGATATCAATTTCCTGGCCCGCCTTGGCGAAGGGAGGCAGATTCGCGCTAACCGTCACTGCCGCCACGTTTGCGAGACTTGGATTGACCCCCTCCGGCAAGGTAACGCCGAACTGGTTCATCATGTTGCGGAAGGTCTGGTTGGTGAACGGTGCACTATCGCCGGTGCCATCCAGGCCTACAACCAGGCCATAGCCGACCAGCTGGTTATTGCGAACACCCTTGATCCGCGACAGATCCTTCAGGCGGTCCGCCAATACCGGCGCTGAAACCACAGCCAGAGCAAGTACCCAGACAATCAAACGGCGAAAGCTCATAGAGGCCACCACTCACTGTTAAAGAAGCGCGCCAGCCAGCCCATCTGGTTTGCCTGATCAAAATCACCGGTTCCGCCGTAGGCAAACCGCGCATCCGCAATTCGATTGGACGCCACTGTATTGTCAGGTTGGATGTCCTGGGGGCGAACCAGGCCAGTCAGGCGGATGTATTCATCACCATTCGTCAGCGACAGCCATTTTTCCCCACGAATCCTCAGAACACCGTTTGGCAGCACTTCGGTTACGGTGACGGTGATACTGCCGGCAAGGCTGTTGCTCTGGTCTGCTTCAGCGCTGCCCTCGAAATCACGCTCGTGATTCAGGGAGGTATTGATCCCGAAATTGCTCTTACCAAGGATGGTCGGCTCTGGCAGCGTGACTTCATTGTCCTTGGTGATACTGGTTTCCGCGTTCTTGCTGGCCCGTGTGGATTCTTCAAGGATCACCGTGAGCACATCACCCACGTTTAACGCCACGGTATCGCCGTAGAAGTTGTAGTTCCGTGAGACCTGGTAGATGGAACCGGAGGCACTGTCCCGTTGCATCATGGCCTGAGGGCGAACCGGTGCAAACTCTGGGTCATCCGGAACTGCCCGGGGCCGACTCATGGCCGTGCAACCCTGCAACAGGACCAGAAGCAGTACCATCGCCAATGTGCTGGCGCTTCGGGTTGTCCGGTTTGATGTCATCAGTTTCATGACGTCACCTCTGGCGGCGTTAGCCAATGTTTTGAGTAATGAACTGGAGCATCTGGTCGGTTGTGGAGACCACTTTCGAGTTCATCTCATAGGCACGCTGGGTGGTAATCATGTTCACCAGCTCCTCGACAACCTCAACGTTGGACGACTCCACGGAACCCTGCTCAATACTTCCGAGCCCGGCCAGCCCGGGTTCACCTTCGGCAGGATCGCCACTGGCATTGGTCGCCTTGAACAGGTTGTTACCGATAGCCTGCAGGCCCTGGGGATTGATGAAATCCACCAGGGTAATCTGGCCCAGGTTGACCGGTGCTGCCTGGTCATCCGTTACTGCCGTGACGGTGCCATCCTTGCCAATGGTTATGTTGGTGGCGTTCTCCGGCACGTTGATGGCTGGTTCCAGCGGGTAGCCATCCGGGTTGACTACGTCCCCATTGGCGTTGAGCTGGAACTGACCATCCCGGGTGTAGGCAATCTGCCCATCGGGCAACTGAACCTGAAGGAAACCACGACCGTTGATGGCCATATCCAGGGGCTGCTCGGTGATCTGCAGGTTGCCCTGGGAGAACTGCTTGGCGGTGCCGACAACCCGCACACCCGTACCCAACTGGAGACCAGAGGGCAGTTCAGAGTTCTGGGTTGTCAGACCACCGGGTTGCCGATTGATCTGGTACAAAAGGTCCTGGAACACGGCCCTGTCCCGCTTGAAGCCAGTGGTATTGACGTTCGCCAGGTTGTTGGAAATGGTGGACATGTTGGTGTCCTGAGCGCTCAACCCGGTCTTGCTGACCCAAAGTGCTGGATGCATGCTGCTTACTCCTTGCCGGCGGGCAGTCAGGCGGCCAATTTTTGCCGCTTCAGGCCCGCGAGGCCAATGTGTTCAGTCGTTATTTAAAGGTTCTGCAACAGCCGTGCCGCTGCTTCGGAATTCTCATTGGCGGTGGTCATGACCTTCACCTGCATCTCGTATTGCCGGGACAGCTGAAGGTTCGAGATCATCTCTTCCACTGCATTCACGTTGGAGCTTTCAAGGAATCCGGAAGCGACCCGCTGGTTTGCATCCGGTGGTTCCGGGCCGTCCACAGCCTGATCCGGCTTGCGGCGCATGTGCCCATCGAGACCTTTTTCCAGGGCTTCCGGGGGCGGGCTGACCAGTTTCAGCCGGTCCACTTCCACCAGCTGGTCCGGTGGACCACCCACAGGAACAATTGAAACAGTGCCATCGGCGCCAATTTCGACGTTGTTAAACGGGGGAAGCGCCACCGGCCCGCCATTGCCCAGCACCAATTCGCCGTTGGCCAGGCGTACCAAGCCGTTGACGTCCACCTGAAGGCTGCCGCTGCGGGTGAAGACCTCCTCGCCCTGATCGTTCTGGATGGCAAGCCACCCCTCACCTTCCACCGCCACATCCAGCTTGCGCCCGGTTTCCATGAGCGCACCGGCGGAAAGGTCGGTGCCGGGTCTTTCTGTCATGGCATAGGCGCGGGTGGGATGATGTTCCCCGTAGACAGGCATACTGCGGGCCTGGGCGAAGTCTTTCTTGAAGCCGGTGGTACTGACGTTCGCCAGGTTATTGGCATGGGCCTGCTGGGCCAGCATATTCTGCTTGGCGCCAGACATACCGATGTAGAGGGCTTTGTCCATGGGAAAACTCCTGCCGGAATTTTGACTGTTTCCAGTCTTCCTGCAGGAGTCATGCCATGTTCGCTAGATCGCGATATTAACGGAGGTTGATGATGGTCTGGGTGACCGCATCGGAGGTTTCAATGGTTTTGGCGTTGGCCTGATAGTTTCGCTGGGCGATGATCAGGTTGACCAGTTCGGCCGAGAGATCCACGTTGGATTCTTCCACTGAGCTGGCTTTAATAGAGCCCAGAGTCCCTGTATCCGGGGCGCCGATGATTGGCTGGCCCGATTCGAAGGTTTCGACCCAGGACGTATCCCCCACAGGCGACAGTCCGTTTGTGTTATTGAAGGAAGCCAAAGCAACCTGACCGAGAGCCTGTGACTGGCCATTGGTATATCGGGCGAAGAGAACACCCTGATCCGATACGTCCAGGCCTGAGAGACGGCCCGTTGTGTAACCGTTCTGCTGCTGATCGTTTACACCGAATGCCGCCCCATACTGAGTAGTGTCAGCAAGGTTCAATACAAATGCGGAAGATGTAGGCGGTTCCGGAATCGGAGTCACCACCGAGGTTGGGTCCGCAGGAGGACCATCTGCCCCATTTGGCTGGCCGTTCTCGTCCTTAGGAACCCAATCGGTGATCACGATCTCGCCGGCCGGGTCACCATCAATTGATTGCAGGTTTCCGTTCTGATCAAAACGGGCCGTATAGGGCGTAGTGTCGGTGCCAGCGACCATTTCCCCATCAATCTGCAGGTAAACCGACCACTCACTTACACCGACACCACTGCCCGGAGAAGGCTCCTTTACGAAGAACTGGGTGAACTCGTGGGAGTTGCCCAGGCTGTCGTAGATGGTGGTGGAGGTGGCGTGGTTGTAGGTCCGCTGATCCAGAGGGTTGAACTCATTGGTTATCCGGATTGGAGAGCTATTAAATGCCGTCTCGAAATCGCCATTGGAGGCATCATCAATGCCGGAAACAACTCTGTCCGCCGTCGCATTCACGTCACCGAGAACCGTATCGGAGGTTTCACCCCCGTTACTGAGATCGCCGTCGTCATCGAAGGAAAAGCTCAGCGTCTCGCCCTGGTTATGAATCACCCGCAGCACGTTGTTGCTGCCTGAACCGTCATCCACCATCGAAGCTGAAATAGCGGTCTCAGAAGAATTATTAATAGAGTCGACGAGATCCTGCAGCGATGTGATGTTGCTGGTATCCAGGGCAAGCGGAGAGCCATTGATACTCAGACTGAATGCAAAATTACCCGGGCCCGCGTTGGAGATGTACGTGTCATCAAGTTGATTGGCACCATCAAACGTCACGGTCGTGGTGGCAGACGCGCTGAGGCCAGGCGCATCGTTAATTGCGGCGGCCGCCTCTCGGGCTGTCGCTGTAGCCCCGATGGTTACGTTGAAGTCCGGCGTACCATCGTTATAAAGCACATCAAAACTCTCACCCTGCAGATCCGTTGCGGCAATTGGCCCGATGTCCCGAACCCGGGTTTCAAGCACGGGCTCCCGCGAATCCAGGTTCAGATCTGAAACGAGATTTGTGGTCCGGCGTGGCGCCAGGTTGTCTGTTTCAATCTGCAGATCGCCTCGAATACCGGAAAGGTTACCGTCTTCATCGGCGGTGTATCCCTGCACCCGCATATTCTGGTTGTTCGTTACAAAGCCGTCCTTATCGATGCCGAACTGCCCTGCACGGGAATAACGAATTTCACCGCCGTTATTCAGGATAAAGAAACCATCACCGGCAATCGCCATATCCAGACCATTGTCCGTGAAGCTGATATTGCCCTGGCCGAAAGACTGCTTTACGTCCTGGACCCGAACACCGTCACCGATCGGGTTGGTGCCCGCGCTCAGAAAGCCACTGGCGTATAGATCGCCGAACTGGGCCTTACTGCCCTTGAAGCCAACGGTGCTGGCGTTCGCAATGTTGTTGCCGGTGACGTCCAGATCCACCGATGCCGCACGAAGGCCGCTCAAACCTGTATTAAATGCCATGGTTCACCCCTTGGTGTCTCACCGGTCTCAGTTAATTTGTTTCACATCAGACAGGGCAATAGAGCCCATGCCCGCAAGATTCAGTGTTATCGAGCCGCCCTGGCCCAGGGAAACGCTATCCACATTGGCACTCACCATGGTGCCCAGCTGCTGCGGCCCATCGGGATAGGAAGCTTCTGCCACAATTCGGTAGGGGCCCGGCGGCAATGGATTGCCGTTGCCGTCCTGACCATCCCAGCGGAAGGACACAACACCTGCCTGACTACTGCCCATATCAATCTGCCGTACCCGCTCACCGTTCTGTCCTTCGATGGACAGGCGCAGGCCGCCCGTGGAAGCGGGCACTTCAATGGTTCCGGTAATCTCACCTTCGGCACCCAGGATCCCGATCTGGGAAGGCGCCAGCACGGTTTTGCCCACCATGGCCGACGCCTGGAGCGCCTGAGTGGATCGGAACTGCCCAACCACATCCTCAACCGTACCGGAGAGATTCTGCATCTCCTCCAGCGAACTGAACTGCGCCAGCTGGGAGATGAATTCACCGTTGTCCTGCGGCTCCAACGGGTTCTGGTTTTTCAGCTGCGCCAGCATCAGTTCCATAAACTCATTCCGGCCCAGCTCGCTGGTGCCCTGACCGCCATTCTGCTGCTTCAGCTGGTACTGGCTCAGAACATCCGACGCGTCTGTTGCATTCACTGCAGTCATGTTGTGCTCCTCACCCAGTTACTGCTGACCAAGAGTCAGAATGCGCTGCATCATGGACTTGGCAGTGTTCATGACATCCACATTCATCTGGAAACTTCTGGACGACGACATCATGTCCGCCATCTCTTCGACCACATTCACGTTGGGGTAATAGACATATCCGTCTTCATTGGCCGCCGGGTGATGGGGCTCGTAACGCATCTGCAGTTCAGCATCGCTCTCAACAATACCCTCAACTCTTACACCCGCGCCTGGCCCCTCATCGGCAGCCATCGGAAAACCGCCCTGCCCGGGGTTCATCATGGACTGCTGAATGGCCGAGAAAACCGGCTTTCGGGCCCGATAGGTTTCGCCCGTGCTGGAACTTGCGGTCTCCGCATTGGCGATGTTCGACGCGGTTGTGTTCAGCCGCAGTGATTGCGCGGTCATGCCGGAACCGGCGATGTCAAAAATGCTGCCCAGTGACATGAGAATTCTCCTTCGCTAATCCTGTGACTTCGGCTTATTCGCCCTTGAGGGCTTTGGTCAAACCGCTGAACTTGCTGTTCAAAAACTGGAAACTGGCCTGGAAATCCATGGCGTTGCGCATGAAACGGGTCTGCTCCTGTTGGGCGTCTACCGTATTGCCGTCAACCGACGGCTGATGGGGAACCCGATACATCAAATCGCTTTCCGAGGCCGATGGCGAGGTATCCATATGCGCGTCATGGGTTTTGGCCATCTGGAATCCGCTGACCTGCTCCTGAGCCTTCTGCATCATTGCCTGGAAATCCAGATCCCGCGCCTTGAAACCCGGGGTGTCGGCGTTCGCCAGGTTGTTTGCCAGAACTTCGGCGCGTTTTACACGCGCTTCAACAGCGTGTTGATGAATGCCCAGAGCCGAATCAAACGTAATTGCCATGTTGCCTCCCGAAAACTGCACTGGTATGCCGAGCTGCTTTTGCCGGCTGTGCTCTTTGACGGGACTGAAGCAAGCTGGATGCCAGAATTCAGATGAGGCGTAAATTTGTCAGGAAAGTCAGCATTGGCGGGCCCTGGCCAGTGGTAAAACAATTGTCAGGGAAAAGTGCACAAGGAGCGGACAGGAAAAAGCGGCAAGCTGCTTCCCCCGGCGAGGACCGGGGGAATTCGGGCAGGGTATCAGGGCCAGTGACGCACAAATTCATCAACCGCCGGCCTGGGAACCGCCGGCTTGGAGGCGGAGACTGTTCCGGTGTAGAGAAAGCCGACGATCTGCTCATGCTCTTCCAGCCCCAGCCCGGCGTGAACCGAGGAATGGTAGGCAACACCGCCCGTTCTCCACATCACTCCGTAACCGGCATCCTGCAAGGCAAGCTCAATAAAACTCATGCCGGCTGCGGCGGACATCAACTGCTCGACTTCAGGTACTTTGGGATGCGTTCTGGGCGATGCGATACCCACGATCACCATTGGCGCCCTGAGAGGTGCACGCCTGAGCTTCTCGATCTCTTTCTCGTCGCTGTTATTGGCGCAGGTGGCGGCAAACAGTTCGCCCAGCGCCTCAAGACCTTCGCCCTCTATAACCAGGTAACGCCAGGGTCTCAGCAGCGCGTGGTCAGGAGCGCGAGCGGCGCAGGCAAACGCACGGTCAAGGGTTGCCGGGTCCGGTGCAGGCGACTCCAGCCTGGGCTCTGACGAACGGCTAAGAAGGAAATCGGTAACTGCTGTCATATCTGCTCGCTGTCTGATCGCTATTCTGATGGATTTCAAAAATTCGGTACGACCATAATTCCCGGCTGTGAATTGTGGCTTGTACGTAATGCTGTTAACCTTTGGTCGTAGTCGGGTCTGCCAACAATTATAAATGACGCGGTCGTACAACGATGAGTGGCAACACAATGAGCAACCAGCAAACCTTCAACAGCTTTTCCGAATTCTATCCTTACTACCTTGAAGAACACAGCGACGTGACCTGTCGCCGTCTGCACTTTGTCGGCAGCCTGCTGGTTCTGATCGTGGCCCTGTGGGCCCTGACGACAGGCAAGCTCTTGTGGCTTCTGGCTCTGCCCGTTATTGGCTATGGCTTTGCCTGGGTAGGCCATTTCAAGTTTGAGAAAAACCGACCCGCTACTTTCAAGTACCCACTGTACAGCCTGATGGGCGACTGGGTCATGTTCCGTGACATGCTAATTGGCAGGATCCGTTTCTGAAATGATGAGCGCTCCGGCAGACTTGCGCAATGCCAGCAGCTCCGCAGGCAGATCCCTGGCGTCTGAGGCATCGGGTAACCCGATTGCCATTCCGCCAATGCCCGATTACAACGGCCGGATACTCGCCTATACCTCAACCGCCGCCATTATCGTAACCGGTGTTCTGCAAGGTGTGTTTGCCCATTGGCTGCTTTGGCTGGTGGCTGGCGCGCTCACCTGGCCCCACATGGCCCACGCCCTGACCCGTCGGACGTTCCTCAGGAATTCCCCACGCATTCGACAGAAGATGCTGATTTTCGATTGCGTTGTTGGCGGCGCGTTTATCGGCTGCATCGGGCTGATCGTCATTCCCTCCCTGGCGGTCGCGCTGATGTTGATGTTCAGCTGCCTGATTGTCGGCGGCATCCGCCAGTGGCTTATGGGCACCGTCTTCATGGCCGCAGCCATTGCTGGTTCTGTCGCTATCCTTGGGCCGGCGGACGGTCCACACTCGCCTCTGCTCACCAGCATTGTGTCGATTCTCTCAACCGGGCTTTATATCTGTGTCACAGCCTACTACTCGCACCAGCAGGCACGCGCACTCATGCTGGCAAAGACCCAGATCCAGAATCAGCGTGAGCAGTCCATCGCGCTCTCACACAAACTTTCCAAATACCTTTCGCCTCAGGTTTGGCAGTCCATCTTCACGGGCGAGCGGGATGTTCGACTGGAAACCCAGCGGAAAAAGCTGGCGGTGTTCTTCTCTGACATCAAGGGCTTCACCGAGCTGTCCGAGGAAATGGAGCCTGAAGCACTGACCGAGCTACTGAATCACTACTTTAACGAAATGTCGGAAGTAGCCCTGAAGTACGGCGGCACCATCGACAAGTTCGTTGGCGACTCCATCATGGTGTTCTTTGGCGACCCAACCAGTCGGGGTCAGCGGGAGGACGCTTTTGCCTGCGTCTCCATGGCTATCGAGATGCGTAAGCACATGAAAATCATGCGTCAGAAGTGGCGCAGCCAGGGCATCAAGACCCCGCTGGAAATTCGGATGGGGATCAGCACCGGCTACACAACCGTAGGTAACTTCGGTGCAGAAAACCGGATGGACTACACCATCATCGGCAAGGAGGTGAATCTTGCCAGCCGGCTTGAATCGCTGGCAGAACCGGGTGAAATACTGGTTTCCTACGAGACCTTCTCGCTGATCAAGGACAAGATCATGTGCCGGGACAAGGGCGAAATTACTGTGAAAGGTTTCGGCAGACCGGTGCCAATCTATGAGGTGGTGGATTTCCGGCGCGATATGGGCCCCAACCGCAGCTTCCTTGAGCACGAGCACAGTGGCTTTGCCATGTATCTGGATTCAGACAAGATTACCGAGAAGGAACGCCAGGCCATCCTTACTGCCCTGGAAGATGCCGCCGATCGTCTGCGACGGGAAGAGGATGTTTCCTGAGGCGCGTCCCTGCGCTCAACTCAATACTTCCTACTGACGTATCAGCCGAGGCCCGGCACCCTTGCCGGTTTCCGTACTCCGCCAGGGGTTTATATCCAACCCGCCCCGCCGCGTATATCGGGCAACGACAGTCAACGAATCCGGGTTGCATCGGCTCATCAGATCGGTAAACACCGTTTCCACACAATGCTCGTGGAAATCCTGTTTCTGCCGGAAGCTCACAACGTACCGCAGCAAGCCGGCCCGGTCGATTTTCGGGCCAGTGTAGCTTACCAGCAAAGTGGCCCAGTCCGGCTGCCCCGTCACCGGGCAGTTGCTCTTGAGCAGATGGGAACACAGCTGCTCGGTCACCACCTCATTGCCGGCATTGAGAGAATCGGGTGAATACTCATAAACCACGTCGCTGACCGGTTCATCATCAATCAACTCGAACCCCTCAGGGCGGCCAATCGCTTCTCCGGATTCGTCCACACTCAACAGATTAACCTGTACCGCACCGCCGCAAGCGCTGGACAGATCCTGGGTGATCACCTCTGCCACCTGCTCTCGGGAGGAGTACACCACCTGATTCAGCGAATTGAGGTACAGCTTCAGCGATTTGGATTCGATGATTGAAGGCGAAGCCGCTGGGAAGACTATCTCTGCCCAGGCGACTTCCGGCACACCATTTGGCCGCAGCCAGGAGATTTCCCAGGCCTGCCACAGGTCCTCGCCGAACCATGGCCAGCGGCCGTCTTCCAGCCCAAGACGGCGGCGATTTTCCTCCCTCGCGACGGGAAACAAAAGGCCCGGGTCGTAGCTGTCCGGGTAATCGCTTGTCTTGCCAAGCGGCGCATCATTGAGTGCCATAGGGGTTCCTGAAATCAGTGGCGAATGCCTTTACCACGCTCGAGCATTCTGAGGGCGATGAATGCCAACACGGAGATGAAAGCCAGAATCATACCAAGAGAAACGAACGGATTAACGTCTGACACGCCGAGAATTCCGTATCGGAAGCCGTTCACCATGTACAGGATGGGATTGGCCATGGATACGCCCTGCCAGAACCCCGGAAGCAGATCGATACTGTAGAACACGCCGCCCAGATAAGTCAGGGGCGTGAGAACGAATGTGGGCACGATGGAGATGTCATCAAACTTGGTTGCCAGCATGGCATTGATGAAACCGCCCAGTGCGAACAGTGCGGACGTCAGGAACACCGTAATAACCATCATGGGCAGGTTGTGGATCGACAAGCGGGTGAACACCAGTGACAGCAACGTGACAATCAGGCCGATACCAAGCCCCCGCGCCATGCCTCCGGTCACATACCCGGCAAGGATAACCCAGTTGGGAACCGGAGACACCAGAAGCTCCTCAATGCTGCGCTGGAACTTCATGGAGAAAAACGACGACACTACGTTGGCATAGGAGCTTGTGATGACTGCCATCATGATCAGCCCGGGCACGATAAACGACATATAATCGAAACCGCCCATTTCGCCGATCCTGGAGCCAATGAGGTTACCGAAGATAATGAAATACAGGGTCATTGTGACCGCAGGCGGCAACAGGGTCTGCGCCCAGATACGGGTAAACCGGCGCACCTCCCGGACAACAATGGTGCTGAAGGCTGTGAATATCGCATGCGGGGTCATGCTGCACCCTCCACCGCCCTGGCGGATTCGGCGGCGTTCTCCTCAACCATGCGAATGAACAGCTCCTCCAGCCGGTTGGCTTTGGTTCTCATGCTGACAACCTTGATGCCCAGCCGCTCAAGCTCCACAAATACCTGGTTAAGCCCCTGACCTTTTTCCACTTCCACCTCCAGTGCGCCCTCGGCGTCGAGGCGTGTCGGAAAACCGTTCAGCTCTGGCGCGGAATCCAGGGACTTTTCTGTGTCCAGCACGAAAGTCTCGACGCTCAACTGCTGAAGCAAGGCTTTCTTGCTCGTGTGTTTGAGGATCTTGCCATGGTCGATAATGGCGATGTTGCGGCAAAGGGCTTCCGCTTCCTCCAGGTAATGGGTTGTCAGGATGATCGTAGTGCCCTGGCGGTTAATCTCTTCCAGAAAGGTCCACATGGAACGGCGGAGTTCAATATCCACACCGGCGGTCGGCTCGTCCAGAATCAGCAGCTTTGGCTCGTGGACCAGGGCCCGGGCAATCATCAGGCGGCGCTTCATGCCGCCGGACAGCATCCGGGCCGGGGTATTCCGCTTGTCCCAGAGACCGAGCTTTTTCAGGTACTTCTCGGCGGACGCAGAGGCCTGCTTGAACGGAATCCCATAATAGCCGGCCTGAGTAGTTACGATATCGAAGACTTTCTCGAACTGGTTGAAGTTGAACTCCTGGGGTACCACGCCGAGGTTCAGCTTGGCGTCAGAGAGGTGGGTATCCGTGTCATATCCGAACACCCGCACTTTGCCGGCTGTCTTGTTCACCAGGGAGCAAACAATGCCAAGGGTAGTGGATTTGCCAGCCCCGTTGGGGCCCAGCAAAGCAAAGAAATCACCCTCAGCGACATGCAGATCAATCCCCTTGAGCGCCTGAAACCCGTCACCGTAGGTCTTGGTGAGGCTCTCGATTTCCAGTGCATTGGTCATAACTCATCCCGATTCGGTGAAAAACGGCAATGGGCGACCCAGGCCGCCAGCCAGAATTTAGAATGCTATTTATTGTGACAAAGCTGCTGATTTCAAGGCCCTTATCGGCCAGCAGGTGTCTCCAGGCCAATAACGGAAACTGCGACAGGAATCCCGATATGAGGCAAACCCCGCCCCTATAATGCGGTTACAACAACTTACAAAAGGGGCTGCCGCACCCTGAGTGCGGGCGCGCTGAATCGAAGGGAATGTACGACCAACCATGAGATCCGTTCACCGCATCCGACTAACGTTTACCCTGCTGGGCGCCCTCGCCCTCTCTGGCTGCCTCGATGATGACGGCGGTTCTGGCGACGACACCAGCAAAGGCCAGCTCAACTTCAACGGCTTTAATGGCCTTTCCTACCAGACGGCAAGTCAATCGGGCACCACGAACGCAGCAGGTGAGTTCCGTTACTACCCCGGCGAAACGCTCACCTTCCGCGTTGGCGACCTGCCGTTAGTCAGTGGTGTGCCGGCCCGGCAATACGTAACGCTGCTCGAGTTCTTTGAAACCACCCGCACAGAGCTGCAAACACCAATGGTGGATGATGAGGGTCTGAGCACCCACACACTGACCGAGCAACAGGTTCTGGAAAACACGACGCTTATGAACCTCTCCCGCTTTCTGATGCTCCTGAACTGGAGCCAGAATGTCGCCGAAGGGGATGGCATCGATATCCGCGACCGGGTTATTACGCAGCTGAATGCTGCACTCCCGGAGTTGACCGCACCTATCGACTTCAGTGTAAGCGAATCCGAATTCACCGCCACCGATCCCCTGTCACCAGCGAACCAACTGCTCGCCGCCATCTGTTTCTACCCGGAAGACGATGAACTCTGCGAGGAGCCGCCAACCCAGGAGGAAATCGACAACGCCCCTCCGCGGCCGGAGAATGACGAAGATCGCGATCCGGACGTTGAATACAGTGAAGACCTGCAGGCCAAGAAGGACCGGATCGAAAATGCCGTGCGCACCATGGAAGACATCGACACGGAAGACGCCCAGACCTATCTCACCCGCGAACTCAAGGCGATCAGCACAACCGTCGCGAACCGTTATTTCCTGGATGAAGACGTTGCCAGTCATCCGGCCACTGATACAGCCCTGAAGCAGGTTGCAGTTCGAAAGATCGGGGGCGGACTCGCCCTGGCAGAGCTCGAAGCAATCAGCACTCGTCCCCAGGATGTCCAGATCAGTTCGGCCGACTGGCAAAGCGGAGTAGTGGAGTATTTTGTTGCCGGCCCCTCCGGCGGGGAATCAGAGCTTCTGCTCAGCTTCCGCCCGGAGGATACCTATCGGTGGGTTCGCAAACAGTTGCGAGTCATTATCCGCTGATCAGGCGCGACAGACTCCAGCGTGACTCTGCGCCGGTTACATCGAAATAGGACGGATCCAGGCCTTCCGTGCCATGAGGCAGGCAATCACGAATTCGCACCGTTTCTGCCGCTTCCTTACCTTCGTTGTAACGGGCCAGATCGATGATCTTTGCAGTTTTCAGCGGCCTTGCAGCCGCATCGGTCATAACCATGACACGGGGCCAGAGCCGTCGTTCCGGCGAGTGTGAAACCACGATGCCCCGCTGGCCATCGCTGAGTTCCACGAGGCTACCGGTGGGATAGATACCGATTGCCTGGATGAAATTCTCCACCAGGTCTTCCTGGAATTCGATATTGCGCATCTCATAGAGCAGCGTGACCGCTTTGGCTGGCGTCATCGGCTCGGTGTGAGCGCGCGGCGCAATCAACGATTCGAAAAACTCCGCGATGCCGGCCACTTTGGCCAACAGTGGAATGCGATCCCCCCGGACACCTTCCGGGAAACCAGAGCCGTTATGGCGCTCGCGATGCCCCTGAACCACACTGAGCACTGCCCGCGAGAGCCCGCTGTTCTCCAGCATGGCAACACCGCGATTGACGTAGCCACGGTACGAAAGATACTCCTCGGCGCTCAGTTGGCCTTCCCGGGCGAGCAACTCCGGTGGCAGCGTGGTTTTACCAACCTGTGACAACAGGCATCCAAGGCCAAGGTGATTAAGAAGCCCCTCGTTCAACCCCAGGTGCCGACCACATACCAGGGCCCAGACGGAAGTGTTCAGGGCATGCCGGTAGAGGTAACTGTCATGGGCACGTGTGCGACTGAGCCACAATAAGGCATCAGGCTGGCGAACAACGCTGCTCACCATTTTGCTGGTGATCGCGGCGATCGGCCTCAGGTCCGGCACGCCATCGGCACGAAGTGTCTCGAAAAGCTGATCCAGCGCCACTTCCACGTCGTCCAGCAGGCGCTTGGATGTTTTCATTTCCTTTTTGAGACTGGTAACTGTTTCGTAGGTTACCGGCTCACGAATACTCAGCGGCGGCAACTGAAGCTGCTCTCGCCCGCCACCACGCTTGTTAAAAGCCTTACCGAAAACCGGCTTGCTGCCGCCTTTCACCTCTTTTGCTTCCCGCGCTTCCGCCACATCGACCATCACCCACTTGCAGTGGGAAACCAGAGCGCGAATGTCATCCTGGGAGCGAATGTGGAAACCCTGAATCGGGAATGGAGTCTGATGCCATGGTCTGTCCAGATCAGACACGAACATGCCCACTTCCAGATCATGTACTGCGACTTTTTTCTGTTGGACACCCACGGGCCACCTCACAAAACAAACTTTTCGATGGCTACCATTCTGACCGATCCACCTGAAGACACAATTACAATATCGTATCGTCAGGTAACCCAAACGCGACAAAGCGTAACGCTAATCTTCAACAGGAAACAAAATGTAGCAACGTGATGAGAGTCACATTACAGCGTCAAAAAGTGTCACTCTGCGTCACATACGGATTCGTCGAATTCGGGCAGCCGCGCGCGCATTGAACCCCGCGGAGCCTTGCGGACATAGACGGTGTAGGGGACAGAAGACGCCCGCAAGTAATCCAGATTCCGGGTATCGTCGCCCTGCCCCTCTGTGACAACCGCCGGAGTACAGGAAACGAGCAACTCAAGTTGCCCGCCCAAGCTGGCGACGCGAGCATCCTGATCCGCCGGATTGATAGACATGCACCGGTTCGAGCCGGTTGCCGGCTGGCCCGTGTCAGCAAGACGGTCCTTGCCCGGTTCGCCGCAAGCGCGAATGCCCGTGCCACAATCACCGGCATCAGCGCCATCGCGGAGGCGCCAGACACGGTCGCTGCACTGGGTTTCGACTTTTACAGACGTTGCCTTGTCGCCCGCAATCCACCAACCAGGATATTCAGCGCTCTGCCAGGACAGCCGCACATGCCTGGGCTCCCCTGACGAATTCTCCGCCGGAAACATCGCGAAATGGGAGTAGTAGCTGGCACAGCCCGACGTGAACAACAGCATCAGGCTTGCAATAACTGGCTTGTAAGCTCTGGAAAAGGCTGAAAAGATCATCTGACTGACACATCCCTGACGGCGATTGAATTTGCCCTGCCATTATCCATGGCAGACGCCCTGAATCCGCCTATCAGTCACCATTTTGATCAAACTGAAGGCCATAACCGTCATTGGTTTTACGCACGACCACCATCTCAAGCACCGGCGCCGGAACGGGCAAGCCCTGTACCTGTACGGTGACCTTGTCGCCAAGGGATGGCGTGAAAGGCTCAGTGTCAACGACGATAAAGACGCCGCCATCGGAAATATCGCGGGTCGAGAATATGAATTCTCCCTGCTCCGCATGCACCACCTTTACCTTCGCGCTCATGGCGGTGCGTATGTGCTCTCTTCGATCGTTCCCAACCATCTGAGGATTCCACAACTTTTTGCATAGTTTTTATAGTCTTCCGAAGCATAACACCATTTTCAGAAAAATATGCCAACGGAGATATTGACTATACAGGTAATAGAAATGAGAGTAGTTGTCGTTTTTAAACGCTTGTAAACCCTACTGCAGGCATACCAATACCGTGACTACCCGAAAGAAGGATGGGACTATGCGAATGAAACTGGCTGCAACCGCAGCAATCGCCCTGACTGCCATGCCCATGGCAGCCTCCGCAGACGGAGAGGTCAACATTTACTCCTACCGCCAGGCGTACCTGCTTGAGCCACTGCTGAATGCTTTTGAGCAGGAAACCGGCATCAAGAGCAACGTTGTATTTGCCAAACAGGGCCTTGCAGAACGCCTGGAGCGTGAGGGCCGCAACAGCCCGGCCGATGTGGTGATGACCGTTGATATTTCCCGCCTGAACGAGCTGGTTGAGCGCGATCTGGTTCAGGGTGTGGACAATGACACCCTGGAAGAGAATATTCCCGAGAATCTTCGCCACCCGGACGGTAAATGGTTTGCCCTGACCACCCGAGGTCGCCTGATCTTCGTTTCCAGGGAGCGTGTGGAGGAAGGCGAGATTACCACTTACGAGCAACTGGCAGACGACAAGTGGGACAACCGAATCTGCACCCGTAGCGGCAAGCACCCCTACAACATTGCCCTGTTCTCCTCCATGATCGCCCACCATGGTGAAGCCGAAACCGAGAAGTGGCTGAAAGGCCTGAAAGACAACCTGGCCCGCAAGCCCCAGGGTGGCGACCGCGACCAGATCAAGGCCATCGCCGAAGGCGTCTGTGACATCTCCATCGGCAACAGCTACTACTACGGCAACATGCTGCAGGATGAGAACCAGCGCCCGATTGCCGAGCAGGTTCGCCTCGTGTTCCCGAACGCCGAAGGCCGGGGAACCCACGTGAACATCAGTGGCATCTCACTGACCAAGAGCGCGCCGAACCGCGAGAACGCCATCAAACTGATGGAATTCCTGTCCTCGCCGGAAGCCCAGCGCATCTATGCCGAAGCGAACACCGAATACCCGGCCAACCCGGAAGTACAGCCTTCCGGACTGGTTGCCGAGTGGGGTGAAATCAACCCGGACGACCTTTCTCTGCAGGAAATTGCCAACAACCGCAATGCCGCAGTCAAGCTGGTTGACCGGGTCGACTACGACGGCGAGTAATCGTGTGTGGTGAGGGTGGGTTGCCACCCTCACCCGCGGTTCGGCACACCACTACCCATCGCCAGTGTGAAGGCAGCAATTGCAGGCATCAGGCCAGGTGACTACAATCTGCAGCCTTCAAACGGACAGACCACACCCAGATACAGGAACATTATGAGCGAGGCCGCTACCAGCGTTGATGCCGGGCTATCCCAGCCCTTGCTGGCAAAGCGCAGCTCGCCAAAATGGATGATCAGCGCATTGCTGACCACTGCCATTGTCGCCCTTCCGGTTCTTTCCGTAATTTTCCTGGCGTTTTTTCCCGAAGAGAATATCTGGCCACACCTGATCGAGACCACGCTTCCCCGTTATCTGACAACGACACTCAAGCTAATGATCGGCGTGGGCGCCCTGACTCTCGTGATTGGCCTGGCCTCGGCCTGGGCGGTCACCATGTGCGAGTTTCCCGGCCGCAAATTCTTTGAATGGGCCATGCTGCTGCCTTTCGCAGTGCCGGCGTACGTTATTGCCTATGTATACACCAGCCTTCTGGACTACGCAGGGCCGGTTCAGGGCACACTACGCGACCTGTTCGGCTGGACCAGTGCCGCCGACTACTGGCTCCCGGAAATCCGGAGCCTTGAAGGCGCCACCCTGATGATCGGGCTGGTTTTGTATCCATACGTTTACCTGCTTGCCCGGGCTGCGTTTCTGGAGCAGTCCCCGTCTCTGTTCGCCGTTAGCCGCAGTCTCGGCCACTCAGCGCTGAGCACGTTCTTCAGGGTGGTTCTGCCAATAGCCCGCCCCGCAGTGGCCGTAGGTCTCTCGCTGGTGCTGATGGAAACCCTGAACGATTTCGGCACCGTGGACTTTTTCGCCGTTCAGACGCTCACCGCCGGCCTGTTTGATACCTGGTTGAACCTGGGCAACCTTGGCGGCGCGGCCCAGATAGCCACCACCATGCTGATCTTCGTGGTCATCCTCGTGACGCTCGAGCGCTACTCGCGAAGACGTCAGCAACAGTTCGCAGCGCGGGACAACCGCGATCCGATCCAGCGCTTCACCATGTCGTTCCCGCGCCAGATGATTTGCCTGGCCGTGTGCGCACTCCCAGTACTGTTCGGTTTTGTGATTCCCGGCGCCACGCTCGGGCTATACGCCTGGGAATATTTCGGTGAAAGCTGGAACCCGGATTTTGTCCGCAACACCTTCAACAGCCTCTTCCTATCCAGTGCAGCCGCTCTAACCACGCTGTTGATTGGCGTTACGCTTGCCTACAGCCGCCGCCTGCACAACACTCGCAAAATGCAGATACTGATGCGGCTATCCAGCCTTGGTTATGCCATGCCGGGGGCAGTGCTGGCTGTAGGCGTGATTGTGCCACTGGCGGGCTTTGACAACTGGCTGGACAGCCTGATGCGGGATGTTTTCGGAATCAGCACCGGCCTGTTGCTCAGCGGTACGGCCTTCGCCCTGGTGTTCGCCTATACCGTGAGGTTCCTGGCGGTTTCCGCCGGTAGCGTGGAAAGTGCGTTGCAGAAAATCACGCCCAGCATGGACATGGCATCGCGGTCTCTTGGGCACAGCCCCGGCAACACCCTGGTACGTGTTCACCTGCCGATGCTAAGAGGCACGTTGGTTACGGCAGCCCTGGTTGTGTTCGTGGATTGCATGAAGGAGTTGCCGGCCACACTGATTCTCAGACCGTTCAACTTCGAGACCCTGGCCACCTACGTCTACCAGTTTGCCTCTGACGAGCGCCTTTACCACAGCGCCCTGCCCGCCCTGATTATCGTTCTGGCCGGCATCATTCCGATCATTCTGATGAGCCGCTCGATCTCCAACAGCCGCTCTATCGCCTGATCGGACCCGGATCAGAAAGTGATCCGGGATTTCACATCCTGAACCACGAATCGCCCCTGGAACACGGCGACAGGGTCGCCTTCCGGCATTGTGGTTGGCTCTCCGCAGAAGACTTCTGCCGTCAGATCCAACCGGCCCTTGCCGTGCCGGGCAAGGCTCTTGCGAAAACGCTCCGGTATCTCTTCACCGGGCAGGCGGCAGATCACGTAAAAATCGGATGTCACAGGCTCCAGATAGTCAATGTTCCCGCTTTGCACCACCACGTTTCCCCGAAGACCGAGGTCCCAGAGCGCCAGTTCCGTGAGGCCCCATGCCGCCGTTACCGCCGCCGAATATACACTGCCCCCGAATCCGGTACCCTGGTGATTGCTGTTGGGCTCCAGAGGTGCGCTGAGTAACAGCGAATGGCCATCCCAGGAATGCAATTGAATCCCCAGGGCGCGAGAAAGAGGAATCTCGTCATGGATACGTTTCTGGAAAAGGGACAACTGGCTCATAACATCCTCCTGATATCCCTTCAGTTTAGGCCCGCATCTTCCTTTTCCCTATGCGACTTACGTCGGTTTTTTCCGCTATAAAAAAAGCCCGGCAGAGCCGGGCCAGAACATCTTCACCTGTAATCGAAAGCGTTACTGCCAGATAACCGGCTGACGCTGCGCATACCACTTGTCGACTTTCTCCTGGTAGGCGTCTTCAACCACATTGCGCTTGAGCTTCATCGTGGGCGTGAGGAAGCTGTTCTCGATCGACCATTCGTCGCTCACCACCGTGATGAACGCCAACTGCTCGTGGGGATCCACAGTCTTGTTTACATCGGCAATCAGCTTCTTGAAGCTCTCTTCAATCTCATTTCGGAAAGCCTCGTCCGCCATTTTCGGTCGGGCCTCTTCGCCCAGCATGACCAGGGCATGAGGCTGGGTTTGGTTGGCGCCAGAGACGCAGACCATTTCGATGGCATCGTGGGACATCAGGCGATTCTCGATGGGCGCAGGCGCAATATACTTGCCCTTGCTGGTCTTGAAGATTTCCTTGATGCGACCGGTAATCTTGAGCCGGCCCATCTCATCAATCTCGCCCTTGTCGCCAGTCTTCAGGAAACCGTCTTCAGTGAACGCTTCCCGGGTTTTCTCCTCGTCCTTGTAATAACCCATCATCGTGGCCGGGCTCTTGATCTGGATCTCACCCTCCGGGCTGATACGGGTTTCAACCCCGGGTGCAGACTCACCAACGTAACCCGTTCTTGACCGCCCTGGCTTGCTCATATGGGAATAGGCAAAGTTTTCAGACATGCCATAGCCTTCCAGCAGCTCGAGGCCAAGATTGCGGTACCAGTCCAGAACGTCGCTTGCCAGCGGTGCCGATCCACTGCCTGCCAGCTTGACTTTGTCCAGGCCAAGGCCCTTGAGAATCTTCTTCTTGATCAATTTGTTGACCACTGGAATTTTCATCAGCCGGTCCAGCTTCTTCTTGGGCAACTTCTGCAGCACACCGTGCTGGAACTTCACCCACAGGCGCGGTACTGAGAGAAACAGGGTTGGCTGGGCCCGTTGAAGATCCTGAACGAAGGTATCCAGAGATTCCGCGAAATAAAGGTGGAAACCCGCATACAAAGATGCCAACTCAACAAAGGTACGCTCGAATACGTGAGCCAGCGGCAGGTAAGAGAGCATACGCTCATCGGAACCCACGCCGAGCACTTCCATACCACCCTCTGCCGCATAGGCCATGTTGTAAAAGCTGAGCATGACGCCTTTGGGTTTGCCCGTGCTGCCGGAGGTGTAAACAATCGTCGCCAGCTCATTGGCATCACGCTGAACGTTTTCTTCCAGGGGCGGATACTTGGCAACGATATCGTCCCAGGTTTCGAAATCATTGGGCGGGCTCAGCGGGAAGGAAATGCAACGCACTGATTCCGGCACGCCCGGTTTCATCATGTCCCAGTCGTCCAGCTTGCCAACAAACACCACTTCACACTCGGCATGGTTGAGAATGTAATTGACGGTGTCGGCGTTAAGGGTGGGATACAACGGAACGGAAATGTGGCCGGCCATCCAGATGGCCCAGTCGGTCATGATCCAGTGGGCGCAGTTTTTGGAGATCAGGCCGATGCGGCTTTTTTCGGGGAGGTTCAGGGACTTCAGGTAAGACGCCATGCGTCTCGCCTCATCCACCGCCCGGCCCCAGGTGTAATCTACCGTTTTACCGCCCCCGATGGGCTGTGTCATATAGACAGAATTCGCCTTGGCCTTCTCCCAGTGATAAACCATATCCAGGGGAAGTTTGTTTGTTGTGTCCATGGACCTTCCTTGCAGTTCGTTGTTCGAATTATGGATGACTTATTATTAGACTTTCGTAGGGTATTTCAACATAGTATGAGCCGTCAAAACGTGACACAAGCAAAATAATTTCCAACTACACCTATCTGGATCATAGCCCTGCTTCCGGCAACATCCCCTACCCCTTAAACCCTCTGCCTGTGGTAAACTTGCGCCCCTTCAGAATTGCAACATTCCAGTTAACCTACCCGGAGATGGGCATATGGCCAAGACAACCCTGCGTACCCTGTTCGGTGCCACACTGCTGGCGCTGGCAACACTCGTTCAGGCACAGGAACCCCGCGTTGTAGCCATCACACAGATTGTGGAGCACCCGGCACTTGACGCCGTCTACCAGGGCATTAAAGACGAACTCGCCGAGCGCGGCTTCAAAGAGGACGACAACCTGGAAGTAATGCACGAAAGTGCCCAGGGCAACTCCGCCATCGCTTCACAGATTGCCCGCAAATTTGTTGGCGCAAGCCCCGACGTGATTGTGGCAATTGCCACGCCCTCCGCCCAGACCGTTGCCGCTGCGGCCCGCAATACGCCAGTCATCTTCTCAGCAGTGACCGACCCGCTCGGCGCCAAGCTGGTGAGTAGCCTCGAAGCACCGGGCGCAAACATCACGGGTGTGAGCGACATGCTGCCCATCGACAAACATCTGGATATGCTCCAGCGCGTAATGCCCGATGCCAAACGCATTGGCACCGTCTACAACCCGGGCGAAGCCAACGCTGTCTCCCTGGTGGAACTGCTGGAAGAGCGCCTCGCCGCCCGCGGCCTTGAACTGGTAAAAGGTGCCGCTACCAAAACGTCCGAGGTTCTGGGCGCCGCCCGCTCCCTGGTTGGCAAAGCCGATGCCATCTACCTGACCACTGACAACACAGTTATCAGTGCTGCTGAAGCCGTTATCTCCGTGGGTGAGCGCGCCGGTATCCCGGTATTCGCCGCCGACACCGCCACGGTTGAGCGCGGCGCTGTTGCGGCGCTGGGCTTCGACTACTACGACCATGGCCGCCAGACTGGCGTGATGGTTGCCCGGGTATTGAATGGCGAAAAACCCGGAGACATGGGTGTCGAGACAATGGAGAAGCTGGACCTTTTCGTGAACCCGGCTGCCGCTGAGCGCATGGGTATCACCCTGTCCGATGACGTGATCGGTGACGCCGAGCAGGTTATCGACAGCGCCAAGTAATCCCCCGAACAACACGGGCGGCCCTCACAAGGGGCCGCCCGTTTTATCATTGGTGATACCCGACCATGCTGAGTAACATTGCGCTTTATGGTGCCATCGAGACTGGCCTGATTTATGGCCTCGTCGCTTTTGGCATCTACCTCTCTTTCCGGGTGCTTGATTTCCCGGACCTCACCGTAGATGGCAGCTTCCCGCTCGGTGCTGCCGTGGCCGCTGTGCTTATTATTGACGGCTGGAATCCGTGGCTGGCGACAGGTTGCGCGGTCATGGCCGGCATGGCCGCCGGCGCAGTAACGGCCCTGCTGAATGTGAAACTGAACATTCTGAACCTGCTGGCTTCGATCCTGACCATGATTGCGCTGTATTCGGTAAACCTGCGCATCATGGGCCGCCCCAACGTGGCACTGCTAACGGAAGAAACGGTGCTGACGCCCTGGTATGACCTGGATCTGGCCTACCATCAAGTACCGGTGCTCCTGTTCATCATTGTGGTCTTCGTAGCGCTTATTCTGCTGTGGCGTTTCATGAAATCCGAAACCGGCCTGGCCATGCGAGCCACCGGCGCCAACGCCAGGATGGCCCGGGCCCAGGGCATCGCCACCGGCGCCATGATTGTGCTTGGCGTTGCCGTCTCCAATGGCCTGGTTGGACTTGCCGGCGCCTTGTTCGCCCAGAGCCAGGGCGCAGCAGACGTCACCATGGGCGTGGGCGTTATTGTGATTGGCCTAGCCTCCCTGATTGGTGGTGAAGCCGTTGTGACTCCCTCCACGGTGTTACGCGCACTGATCGCCTGCGTGGTGGGAGCCATCATCTACCGGCTGGCCATCGCCTTTGCCCTGAACGCCGATTTCCTTGGCCTTCAGGCGCAGGATCTGAACCTGATAACTGCGGTTCTGGTCACCTTGGCCATCGTTCTGCCCGGCGTGCGTTCATCCATTGCCGGCAAACTTTCCCGAAGCAAGGCCTGAGGAGGCGAAATGATCAGTGCAACCGACCTCCGACTCACCTTCGGCAAAGGAACCCCCCTGGAAAACCCCGCGCTCAGAGGCATGAGCCTGACGGTCAACCAGGGCGAGTTTGTTACGGTTATTGGCAGTAACGGCGCCGGTAAATCCACCTTTCTGAACGCCCTGGCTGGCGAAGTGCTGGTAGACAGTGGCCAGATCATCGTGGACAACCAGGACGTAACCAAACTGCCCACCCACAAACGGGCCGGCCGGGTTGCCCGGGTATTCCAGGACCCACTGGCCGGCACCTGTGAAGGCCTTACCATCGAGGAAAACCTCGCCCTGGCCATCAAACGTGGTCAGCGCCGGGGCCTCACAAGCGCCGTTAAACGACAGTACATGGAAAAGTTCAAGGACAGCCTTTCGTCCCTGAACCTGGGCCTGGAAAAACGCCTTGGCGACAAGATGGGCCTGCTTTCCGGCGGCCAGCGTCAGGCTGTAAGCCTGTTGATGGCCAGCCTGACGCCCTCAAGCATCCTGCTGCTCGACGAGCACACGGCGGCTCTGGACCCGAAAACCGCTGCGTTCGTTCTGGAACTCACCACCAAGATCATCGAGGAGCAAAAGCTCACCGCGCTGATGGTGACCCACAGCATGAAGCAGGCACTGGAAGTTGGCAGCCGCACGGTGATGCTGCACCAGGGCCAGGTGGTGTTTGATATCGAAGGCAAAGACCGCGAAGGCCTGGAAGTGAAGGATCTGTTGGGCTTGTTTGAGAAACAGCGCGGACTGGAAGTGGACGACGACAGCCTTCTGCTGGGCTGAAAAAAACGGGGGCCGGACTGGCCCCCGCTTTCGTTTCACAGCCGGAATCAGTGGCCGTAGACAAGCAGTTGAGTATTGGTGATCGCAAGATCATCCATAAACACGCTGCCTATGGATGTCCCACCCACCAGAACGCCGCCAATGGTGATGTCCGCATTGAACGAGTTCAGATCAATAGCAAGGCTATCAACACCCAGACTATTGGCACGTTTGTAGATATCAAGATCAACCTTGGCGAACAGATCCGGAATGTTTTTGTTGCGAACCGGATCGTAGGTGTTGCCTGTTAGCCGGAAATCTCGAATACCCAAGGCCAGAAACGGCATGTCGAAATCCATGTCGTCAACCGCGATGTCCGTTCTCAGGTTCATCACATCAGTATCGGCATCGATCTCGATATTGGCGCCGCCCATCAGGATATCTGCATTAAAGTTATCCAGAATGGTGGTACTGCCGCCAGTTCCAGTAAGATTCCACGCACCGGTGGAGACTCGCAGGTCGACTGCCCCAAACATCTGAGGCAGAACGTTAATAATGGCATCGCCATCGCTGAGGATATCGATCTCGATCCGGACGTTGTCCAGAAGGTCTGTTTCCTGAGCTGCTCCACCCATCAGATTGACCCCCAGCTCCGGGAACAAATCACTCCGGTTGGTACCACCCACGAAGATATCGTTGATTTCCATTGAGCCCTCATCGGTATAGATGAAGCGATCAATGTTCAGTTTGGTTTCCAGCTCAATGGTCACACCGGCCTGGCCGGTGATCATGCCCATTGCCGAGTCATCCAGCATCTGGATCTCGGCTACGGCTGCAGGTGGAACACCCGCAACGCAGAGCGCTAGCAAGGTAGGTTTCAGGCCTTTCATTATTATTTCCTTGTTTTTGGTCTTTTTCACATCCTGTGGGCCACTGCAGTTTTCGACACCACCTCCATACTGTAGCGACACGTTCATATCGGGTACGTGCAGGGGTCACAAATCATGTGACTTTTCTAACGGATTCGAAGGAATGCTCTAGGCCTGATCAATTTTTAAACCACAACATGTAGTGGTTTTGAACCTTTAGCCTCAAACCGCTGTTTTAGAAAAAATTTCCCGGATTCAAGCCGGTTTCGATTGATTTTCTTTGCTCCGAAGCGCCTATCAATAGTTGCGTTCTTGTTCACAGAACACTATATCCTGTTATACTCATTTCAGATTCAACCCATATCTAGTGGTTAAAAAGAAAACAGGCCCAAGGCCAAAACGACGATTCTCAAGGGGTATGGCGCCGCTGGTACAAGGACTGGCGCCATAAAAAGAAGACATACCGGAAGACAGAGGGTGGAAATGAACGCAAAGGCACAGGCAGTGGTAACGACAATCCCGATGCAGGAAGCCTCGATCGACATCTGGCACAGCAAATACCAGCTGAAGACCAAGACCGGCGAGCCCGTAGACAAGGACATCAACGCAACCTACGAACGTGTTGCCAAAGCCCTTGCCGAGGTGGAAAACAAATCCGTACGCACCCAGCACATGAAGAACTTCATCTGGGCTCTGCAGAACGGTGCCATTCCCGCCGGCCGGATTACCTCCAACGCCGGTGCCGAGGCGCACAAGCCCGCCACCTCCACCATTAACTGCACCGTTTCCGGCACCGTTCAGGATTCCATGAACGACATCCTGGAAAAGAACCACGAAGCCGGCCTTACCCTCAAGGCAGGCTGTGGTATCGGTTATGAATTCTCCACCCTGCGTCCGAAAGGCGCGTACGTGGCTGGCGCCGGTGCGACCACCTCTGGCCCGCTGTCGTTCATGGATATCTTCGACCGCATGTGCTTCACCGTTTCCTCTGCCGGTGGCCGCCGTGGCGCACAGATGGCTACGTTCGACGTGCACCACCCGGACGTGATTGACTTCATCCAAGCCAAGCGTGAAGACGGCCGCCTGCGCCAGTTCAACCTGTCGCTGCTGATCACCGAAGACTTCATCGAAGCCGTGCGCAACGGTGACGACTGGCACCTTTCCTTCCCGGTTACCCAGAAGGAAGTGGAAGACGAAGGCCTGGACCTGAGCGATGCCAGCCAGTTCGTTTACCGGGATTTCCCGGTGCAGGAAGGCTATGTGGTAAACGACGAAGGCAAGGTTGCCTGCCGTATCTACCGCACCCTGAAAGCCCAGTTCATCTGGGACACCATCATGACCAGCACCTACGACTATGCCGAGCCGGGTTTCATCCTGATCGACAAGGTCAACCAGATGAACAACAACTGGTTCTGCGAAGACATCCGCGCCACCAACCCCTGTGGTGAGCAGCCCCTGCCCCCATACGGTAGCTGCCTGCTGGGCTCCGTGAACCTGACCAAATTCGTGGACTACCCGTTCACCGACAAAGCCAGCTTCAACTATGAAAAATACCGCAAGGTAGTAGGCATCTTCACCCGCATGCTGGACAACGTGGTAGAGATCAACGGCCTGCCGCTGGCCGAGCAGCGCCACGAAATCACTTACAAGCGCCGCCACGGTATGGGCATCCTGGGCCTGGGTTCCACCCTCGCCATGCTGCGCATGCCGTATGGTTCTGAAGAATCCGTGCAGTTCACCGAAGAAGTCGTGCGTGAAATGGCCGTTGAAGGCTGGCGCCAGTCCCTCGCCCTGGCCGAGGAAAAAGGCGTTGCGCCGATCATGGACGACGAGTTCGAGATTGATGCCAAGATGTTGAACAAGTGCCCGCAGCTGAGCAAAGACGGCTACAAGCTGGGCGACAAGGTGAAAGGTCGGGTACTGCACGCGAAGTACAGCAAGTACATGCAGCAGATTGCCAGCGTGGAGCCGAAGCTGGTGGAAGAACTGGCCGAGAAAGGTGGCCGCTTTACCCACCACACCTCCATCGCTCCGACCGGCACCATCAGCCTGTCTTTGGCCAACAACGCCAGTAACGGTATCGAGCCGAGCTTCTCGCACCACTATGCTCGTAACATCATCCGCGAAGGCCGGAAGACCAAAGAGAAGGTAGATGTGTTCTCCTTCGAGCTGTTGGCATACCGCCACCTGGTGAACCCGGGCGCCATGCCGTTCTCCGAAGACGAGGACAAGAAGCTGCCGGCCTACTTCACCACTTCCGACGATGTAACCCCATCGCAGCACGTGGACATCCAGGCCGCCGCCCAGAAGTGGGTAGATTCCTCGATTTCCAAGACCGCGAACGTTCCGACAGACTTCGCCTATCAGGACTTCAAGGACATTTACCTCTACGCCTACGACAAGGGCCTGAAGGGTTGCACCACCTTCCGCTTCAACCCGGAAGCCTTCCAGGGCGTACTGGTTAAGGAAAAAGACCTCGAGAACACAATGTACGAGTTCACCCTGGACGATGGCAGCAAGGTCACCCTCAAGGGCAACGAGCAGGTAGAGTACGACGGCGAAATCCACAACGCCGCCAACCTGTTTGACGCGCTGAAAGAAGGCACCTACGGCAAGTACTGATCCGGGAACCGACACAGGACAACGAACATGACAGTTAAAATCAGCAACAAAATCGTCGGCTACCGCGTAAAGAAGGCCGACCCTGAAGCAGCCGCCGAACACCAGGCACCGGTGCACGCAGAAACCAAGCCCGTTCAGATGAACGAATACATCGAACGGCCGGACTTCCTGCTGGGCACCACCTACAAGATCAAGCCGCCGGTGGCCGAGCACGCGATGTATATCACCATCAACGACATCCTGCTCAACGAAGGCACCGACCATGAGAGCCGGCAGCCGTACGAAGTGTTCATCAACTCCAAGTCGATGGAACACTTCCAGTGGGTAATCGCCCTCACCCGCGTTATCTCAGCGGTATTCCGCAAGGGTGGCGACGTCACCTTCCTGGTGGAAGAGCTACGCAGCGTGTACGACCCCAATGGCGGTTACTTCAAGAAAGGCGGCGTGTTTATGCCGTCCCTGGTCGCTGAAATTGGAGCCGTGATCGAGAAGCACCTTAAGGCCATTGGCCTGCTGGAAAGCGAGGAAATGAGCGAAACCACCAAGCGCATCCTCGCCGAAAAGCGTGCCGAGTTCGAAGCCAGCCACACCACGGCCACGAACGACGAGAAAGCCAGCGACTACCCTGCCAACGCCACCATGTGTGGCAAGTGCAGCACCAAGGCGGTGATTGTGATGGATGGGTGTGCGACCTGCCTTTCCTGCGGCGATAGCAAGTGCGGTTGAGGTGATTGACTGCACTGAGTGACAAGAAGGTCCGGAGTGAGAACTCCGGGCCTTTTTGTTAGCGAGCACTTTATCGAATAGATCCAAAAGTGTCTCAGACTATTCCCCTTGATCACTCAATTTCCTGTTAGCCATCTTGAATGGAAGCAGTTTCCTGTCATTAACTAAAGTCAATACGTCGAGTTCATCGATGAGGGCAGGATTCAAATACTGGTAAGTCCACAGGTAATCGAACCCGTTCTCTCTCGCCTCATATCTGTCCGCAACGATACGGACGTTCCTGATACCGGCCATACGGATGGCCATATAGCAGAAGGCGCATGGCTCTCCTGAAGCAATCAATGTCGCCCCTCTCAAAGAAACGCTTCGCTCCTTCCTTGAAGCATCTCTTATTGCCTGGATTTCGGCGTGTGCGGTGCAATCCAGATGCTCGGCAACCTGATTTACCCCCTTGCCGACAACGTTACCACTTTGATTGACGATCAAAGCGGAAAACGGCAAACCACCGGCTTTTACATTGCTAATGGCCAGATCAATGGCACTTTCGCCACAGGTTGCCAGACGTTCTTCATCAATTCGGTCACGCATCGGTGACCTCATTTCTTGATGATACTGCCTGGCCTGAAAGGCTCAGCTCTGAAGCAAGTCTTTCGGCTCGCTCCTTGGCGTTGGCTACTGACACGCGGTGTCTTTCGTCGCCAAACTCCTGGTATTCGGCGGCAATCTCGTAGATGGTGTCTACCCCGAGGTATTTGCTCAGTGTCCGCAGGTGGGGCGCCAGGTGGCCAGACTCTTCCCTTATGCCGCCTTTTTCAAAACCAAACTCTCCGCTGGATGTCACAATGATCAAGGTCTTGCGTGAGAGCAGCGGCTGCAGCGGGAAGTCACCTCGTTCGAGATCGAAATCAAACGTTTTGCCGATGCGAACGATCTGATCGAACCAAGCTTTTAGCTGAGCCGGCATACCGTAGTTGTACATGGGTGAAGAGATCACGAGAACGTCGGCCGCCGACACTTCTGCAATCAGGGTATCGGAGAGTGCCAGTGTCTCCTGTTGTGCCGGGGTACGTTTCTCCTCCGGGGTAAACACCGCGCCAATCCATTCCTGGGTGATGAAAGCAGGTGGATTCACCCCAACGTCGCGATAGATATACTCATCTTCAGGCCGGTTTTCCTGCCAGGTATCAATAAACCGGCGTGCGATATTTTTCGATATGGAATCGTGATCCGGGTTGGGATTAGTCGCCGCTCTAACACTGGAATCAATGTGTAATAGTGTGCTCATGTTCATTTCCTTGGTTGGTTGATGACAGGAGCCAGTGTGTGCCGCTGGCTGGACTTGCACAAACGCAAAAATTGCACTTGCAGATGAATTGAACTCATCTATAACATCCATAAACCAGTGATTGATTGGGAGATCCACATTGCAGGTGTCATTACAGGCGTTGAAAGCCTTTGAGTCGGCTGCCCGCCGGGGTAGTTTCAAGTTGGCGGCAGAAGAACTTTCGCTGACGCCGACAGCCATCTCACATCACATTGGCAACCTGGAAAGCCGGTTGAATGTGAGCCTGTTTCATCGGCAGGGAAGACGGATATCCTTGACGGGAACGGGTATCCGTTTAGCCAAAGCAACGTCCGAAGGATTTCGGAAAATCGACAGTGCTTTGGAAGAGGTGGTGAAGGCAGGCAATACGGTCAGGGTGACGACGACATCATCCTTGGCAGCGATGGTGCTGATCCCTTCCCAGCACGAATTTGAACAAGCCAACCCGGATATTTCTGTGGAAATTTCCACCGGCGAGTCGGTCGACAGCCAATCCTACATCATTCCCATTCGATTCGGGGATGTCTCAGTTGCTGAGCATTCTGATGTCATTCGATTTGAGTCATTCAATGTGTTTGGTGCTTCTGGAATGACGCCTCCTTCCTGGGAGAATGAACCAATCACACTTTTCACCACGGAGTGGAAGAACAAAGCGTTACCGAGCCCTCCCCTGACCGCCTGGTTAGAAAAAAATGGGCTAAAGGGGGCAAACATTCAACTCAAATCATTTGACCAGGAGCTTTTCGGGATCCAGCAGGCCATGGCAGGTAATGGGTTGGTGTTCTGCTCTACAACGCTCGCCAACAAGCTCTTGAAAGCCAACGTTCTGCAGCACTTCGACACTCAATCGGTCGCATCAGATTTGTGCTATTACGTTCCAGGTAAGCAAAGCTTCGAAACGAGGAGTGCGGCCAGATTCCTGACTTGGATTGAAGATCTTCTGAACCAGTAATTCCTGCAGTCACGTTTGTCTTTCGTGACCAACCAGCTCAATCAGAGACCGGAGAATGCAAATGGCAGCCTACGTGATCGGCAACATCACCGTAAAAGACCCGGACAAATGGGCAGAATACCGCAGCCTGGTACCGGAAACGCTCGTGCCTTGGAGCGGAGAGTTGGTGCTTCGGGGCACACGTGCGAAGGTGCTGAGCGGGCATTACCGGCACACCGATACCGTGGTTATCCGCTTTCCGGACTCGGATTCGGTCGCCAATTGGCACAACTCCCCCGCCTACCAGGCACTGGTTCCACTGCGCACCCAGGCAGCGGATGTGGATCTGGTGACTTTCGAGGCAGACTAAAAAGTACTGCCACCTGTCAGCACCCTGGCGCCTATACTGGAAAGCAAACCAACAGAGAAGCGCCATGGAAAACAATTCAACAAGCCTGAGCATGACCGTTCTGATGACGCCGGACAAAGCCAATTTCTCCGGCAATGTGCACGGCGGTACGCTTTTGAAGTACCTGGATGAGGTTGCCTATGCCTGCGCCAGCCGTTATGCGGGGACCTATGTCGTTACTCTCTCCGTCGACCAGGTGATGTTCCTTCAACCCATCCGGATTGGCGAGCTGGTCACCTTTCTGGCCAGCGTGAACTACACCGGCCGAACTTCCATGGAGATCGGCATAAAGGTAGTTACCGAGAACATCCGTGACAAATTGGTTCGCCACAGCAACAGCTGCTTCTTTACCATGGTGGCGGTTGATGATAGCGGTAAGGCCGTCCCCGTGCCGCAACTGGTTCCGGGCACCGATGATCAGATAAGGCGATTTGCCAACGGTAAGGAGCGACGGGCCATTCGTGCCGAACTGGAGGAACGCTACAAGGCACTGCATAAAAAATGAGTCCGGTACTCTGAACGTCACGGGATGGTATGGTTCGGGAACGGATCGACGCCAGTTTTAAAGACAAAGGGATCAACAGGAGCTGACCCTATGCACCAAACCGGAAGCTGCCTCTGCGGCGGCATCAAATACGAAATCCACGGCCCCCTCACGGATGTTCTGAACTGCCACTGCACTATGTGCCGCAAGCTTCATGCGTCAGCATTACGAACCCGTGCCAAGGTAAATTCAGCAGACTGGCGCAAGGTGCAAGGCGAGGAGCTGATCAAGCTTTATGAGTCATCTCCCGGTGAGCACAAGGCCTTTTGTTCGAACTGCGGCTCTAGCCTCTACACAAAATTCGATGCTCATCCCGAAGTGCTTGGGTTCCCTATGGGCACCCTCGATACAGACCCGGGCGTAACGCCAGACAGACACGTTTTCGTGGGAAACAAGGCGCCGTGGTTTGAGATCACAGACGACCTGCCCCAATACACAGAAAATCCCTGAGTCGACAACCAATGGGTCATCGGCCACCTTTGAGCACCCGAGCTACAATGCTAACGTTGAGTAGTTTCAGTCAGCCAGACTTCGGAGGGCCCCATGGCAGGCGGATGGTCTCGTGATGGTGCAGTTCAGGAACAGATCGACGCAAGCGTTGAAGATGAAATTCAGCGCGCTCGCAGCCAGTTAGCCGAAGGCAAGAGCGCCGAGGACTGCGACGAATGCGGTGCTCCGATTCCGGAGGCCCGGCGCAAGGCTATTCCCCGCGTCCGATTGTGCATTGATTGCCAGTCGGCCCATGAAAAAGAGCATCCCCACTCTGGCGGCATCAATCGTAGAGGTAGCAAGGACAGTCAGCTTCGCTAGCCAGACGGGAGCAATACTTAACAACGAGGAAAGGTCCAACGTGAGCCACCCCCAGACCGAAGACAGTGACAAAACCTATCTACAACAAGCAATTCAGCTGGCCGTGGATTCGGTCGGCGATGGTGGCGCACCCTTTGGCGCTGTGGTGGTTCACAATGGCAGTGTTGTTGCCCAGGCTGGAAACCGGGCAAAGCAGGAGTGCGACCCTACCGCCCACGCCGAGGTAGCGGCAATTCGCATGGCCGGAAAGATGCTGGGAAACGCGCATATGCCAGAAGCTACCCTATACGCGAGCTGCGAACCCTGCCCCATGTGTCTGGCTGCTGCCCACTGGGCCCGTATTCCACGAATTGTGTTTGCCGCATCCCAGGAAACTGCAAATTGGGCTGGCTTTGCCGACGGCAATATTGCAGAACAGCTTTACGGCCAGATCCATCCCGTGAGGCCCGAGGAATTGGGGTTGACCCAGATCGAACTCGAGGACTCAGCGGCACCTTTTCGGGCCTGGCTGGCAAAGAGTGATCAGGCCACTGATTGATCGCGATGAGTTTGAGCGAATTGCCGCAACCCTCCTGAATCCGAGAACAGAGTCCTTTTATTGTGAGCCTTCAAATGCTGGAAAAACGCATCCCACCCCTTGCTCTGGTGCTGATCATCGGGCTGCTCATGTGGGTCATCGCAAACTGGAGCCCACGCATTGAAACCAGCGAAGCGCTTCGCCTGTCCGTCGCGGCCATCCTGCTTGCACTGGGCACTCTTTTTCCTCTGGCAGGGGTAATGTCCTTTCGAAGCGCGCAAACAACCGTGGACCCACGTACTCCAGAGGCAAGCTCCAAGCTGGTCAGCTCAGGCGTATATCGCTTTTCAAGAAATCCCATGTACGTCGGCTTCGCGCTGTGGCTCCTCGCCTGGGGCGTATTCCTGGCGTCCGCGTGGGCCCTGGTTGGCCTAATTTTCTTCGTCGTTTATATGAACCGGTTCCAGATTGAACCGGAGGAGCGTGCCCTCCGGGAACTATTCGGCGAAGACTTCCGGGATTACGAGCAGCGCGTGCGGCGTTGGCTGTAATGACAGCTCTATTGCGCCGTGCTTGATCATTTTGCGAAGCCCTATTCTTGCAAGGTGATTCCGGACCCACCGATGTCTTCTGGCGTATCCCGGAACTTTGGCAACCCTTCATGCACCCCGAGCACCCTCTCCTGGTAGTAGACATGAACGCCGGGCGTAAACTGCAGCTCTGGCAGAATGGCCGCGTAAACGTCGGTGAGGCCAAGCTCGGGATGTTCAGTCAGGATATGCCCTCCACAAGTCTTGCACCATTTGCGATGGCTCTGCGGTGTCTTGTGATAGGAATCAACGTTGTCTGCTCCCTTTGTGACTTTGACGGCCTCCGGTTTCCACAGGGTAAAGGCGTTCACCGGCCCCGCGGACCAGTGCCTGCATGAGTCACAATGACAATAACCCATGGCCTCGGGCTCGCCGCTGACAGTCAATTCAACTGCGCCACAAAAGCAGCTTCCCTTGTAGGTCAACTTGCTCATGATCTGCACCTCCCAGCCTTTGAATCGCGTGCTTTAAGAGCCACTCCCCGAAGTACTATGGGGAGCACCAGGTACAGTATTTGCGATTCGCACCTTTTCGCGTAGAGGCAGCTACGCCACAATACAGGGACATTTCGGACGTCCGAGGTGCAGGATGATCGATGTCACCGTAGTGTTGGTGGAAGGCGGAATGCCGTCGACGGCTGTGGCCCCCCTGGAAGTCTTCAGCACAGCCGGGGTGCTGTGGAATTCCATGCGGGGCCTGCCGGCCAAACCCCGTTTTAGAGTGCGCACTGCTTCCCAGGACGGCAAAACGGTGTCCACTGCCGTGAACCTGAACCTGGAACCCGGCTGTTGCCTCGACGAGGTGGGCGGCAACGATCTCATCATCGTTTCGGCCGTGGGAACAGACCTGGAGGCCGCTTGCCGGGCCAACGCACCACTATACCCCTGGCTTCGCGATTGGCATGAAAGAGGGGCCAGAATTGCGGGGGTCTGTGCCGGCGTTGCATTGCTGGCTGAAGCCGGCCTTCTGAATGGACGGCCCGCAACAACCCACTGGGGCGTTGTCGATGCCTGTCGTCGCCGGTATCCCGATGTTCAATGGCAGCCAGAGCGGTTTCTCACGGAAAGTGGCAACCTGCTCTGCAGCGGCGGCGTTTATGCCTCTGTGGATCTCAGCCTGTACCTGGTTGAAAAGCTGTGTGGCCACAGGGTGGCCATCGAGACCGCCAGGGCCTTGCTGCTGGAAACGCCCCGGGTCTGGCAGATTGGGTACGCAGCCGATCCCCCTTCGGCTAACCACGAGGATCGATTAGTGCAGCGAGCTCAGCAGTGGCTGTTTGAACATTACAACGGCCCGGTCCGTATCAGTGAACTGGCAGAGTCCGTAGCCATGAGTCCGCGCAATTTCGCACGGCGCTTCAGGTTCGCCACCGGGGAAACACCTACCGATTATCTCCACCAGTTGCGAATCAATGCCGCACGGCATTTGCTGGAAAACGAGCAACAAACAATCCAGCAGGTTAGTCAAGCCGTTGGCTATGATGACCTTGCTTTTTTTCGTAGGCTATTCAAACGCTACGTGGGCTCCTCTCCCAAACACTATCGAGAGGGTTTTACTGTCGACGCGTCTGAAAATGTTGCGATTAGCGGGCGCAGCCCTCATCGATGAAACAGCTAACTTTCTGGGGTCGATAGCGTTTTGGAGGAAAGCCTAATGCCCTACAACAACAATTCGGAATTGCCAGCCAGCGTGCGCAATAACCTGCCAGGCCATGCCCAGGAGATTTACCGCAAAGCATTCAATTCAGCCTGGGAAGAATACCGTGATTCTGAAGACCGCCGTGGCGAGGCGAGCCGGGAAGAGACGGCCCATAAGGTTGCCTGGGCGGCGGTAAAACAGGAGTATCACAAGGAAGGTGATAAATGGGTGAAGACTTGAACCGGCCGAATCCGGCAAAGGAAGCTGCATGAAAATCTATGGCGATACCAAATCGGGTAATTGTTACAAGGTACAGCTGGTGTGCAACCTGCTGAATATTGATCACCAATGGATTGATGTCGACATTCTGGCCGGCGATACGAAGTCTGATAACTTTTTGAGCAAGAATCCGAACGGCAAGATTCCTCTGCTTGAGCTCGATAACGGCGAAACGCTTTCAGAGTCCAACGCCATCATCAACTACCTGGCGTCCGGCTCTGACTTGTATCCGGATGGCGGCCTTGCCCAGGCCCGCGTCCTGCAATGGCAATTCTTCGAGCAGTACAGCCATGAGCCGTTTATCGCCGTAGCGCGCTTTATCAACAAGTACCTGGGGCTGCCAACAGACAAAGCCGATGAGTATGCTGCCAAGCAAGCCGGCGGGCACAAGGCATTGAGGGTGATGGAACAGCAGCTGGCACAAACGCCGTTTTTGACGGGCGAAAATGCCACCACCGCAGACATATCACTGTATGCATACACCCACGTTGCAGATGAAGGTGGTTTTGAGCTGGAGACCTACCCTGCAGTTCGGGCATGGCTGGATCGCATTGCAGCGTTGCCGAATTTCGAGCCTATGGCCTAATCCAGCGCTTGCCTCAATTGCGGAATCAGTATGACAAGGAATTAACGATGAAAGGCGAATGTCTTTGTGGCGCCGTGAGGTTCGAAATCAAAGGCGATGTCCCCAACCTTTACCAATGCCATTGTTCCCTCTGCCGTAAGGCAACAGGTTCGTCGGCGAATGCGGCAACGTTTGTAGAGCAGGAGAACTTTCGCTGGGTGTCTGGTCAGGACAAAATCTCTTCTTTCCAGAAGCCGACAGGGTATCGCAGTGATTTTTGCTCGGTCTGCGGTAGCCCTGTACCAAACCAAATTAGGGGCATGGAGTTGCTTTGGGTTCCTGCTGGCCTCATGGAGGAGTCATTTAAAGCGGCCGTAAAGGTGCATCTGCACATGGGCTCAGCTGCCTCCTGGGAGCGTGATGCCGGGGAATGCATCAGCCTTGACGCGGGTCCGGAAAGCCTCGCGGCTCTGAAGAACGCCATCAACCGGACATAAGGCATGAAACTCGTTGCTCCAATCGCAATGTGCCTGTTCTTTGCGGGCTGCGTTTCCACCGAAGTCGAGGAAGAAGACACTGGATTCGCAAAATCACCGAGCCTGGAAGCCTTTGTTGGCTGTTACAGGAACTGCAGTGATCGTTCAGACGGCTCAGAACAGACCTGTTTGAGCTCAATCATCTGGCCCGACAGTTTTACAGCTGTAACACGGCCCCAGGTGGTCCTCATAGACAAGGGCGATGGAAAAAGTCTCGTCGCATCTGCAATATCGGATGGCATTGTTCTCAAGCAGTCCCAGTTCCGAGAGGGAGAGGATTTCGAGTTCGCGAACGGGCGCATCGAACTGAAACGCGACTACGTTGCCTCTGGTGCAAGGGAACCCGGCAACCCTTTTATCGGCATGATGACGAGTAAAACTGTGCTGGGATTGGATGCATCAGGTCAGGGACGCATCAGCCAGTCGACAACCTTCGCCGGGACGGGCTTTTTGATCATCCCTATTGCCGGATCAACATCGAGCACACTGCGGATTGAACGCTTCCCACCCGGTGCGTGTAGCATCAATGGAACGTGAGTACCCATGCAAATTCCGAAAGGACAACTCCCTTGCCTGAACTGAAAACTGTCGGCCTGTTTCTGGTCACCGCCCTGGCTGAAATCGTTGGCTGCTACCTGCCCTATCTGTGGCTTCGTGAAGGCAAGAGCATCTGGCTACTGGTGCCTGGGGCTCTGAGCCTCGCGGCATTTGCCTGGTTGCTGTCTCTGCATCCAACGGCAGCCGGACGGGTTTATGCGGCCTACGGCGGCGTATATATTTTCATGGCCATTCTCTGGCTATGGGCTGTTGATGGCATCAGGCCGACCGCCTGGGACCTTTTGGGCTCCGGCGTTGCCTTGCTCGGCATGGCGATCATCATGTTTGCGCCACGAAGCGCATAGCCATTGCGGAGGCGCGTTGACCCAACCATGAATATCAGACCTTTCGCAGACCAGGACCTGGCTGACATCGTCGCTCTGTTCACGGATTCCGTGCATCAAATTGCTTCCCAGAGCTACACGCCGGAACAACTGGCAACATGGGCACCACGATCGCCAGACCTGGAGCAATGGCGTTCCCGCCTCTCAGGCGTGAAAACACTTGTCGCTGAATCCAGGGGTGTTCTTGCGGGTTTTATCTCATTCACCTCCGCAGGCCATATTGAGTTTCTGTTCACCGCGCCTGCGTTTTCCCGCAGAGGCGTCGCCTCCTTGCTTTACAAGGCAGCATCGCAGTGCCTGGCTGCCAGCGGAGTCACAAAGCTGACAACAGATGCCAGCCTGGAGGCACGTCCGTTTTTTGATTCTCAAGGATTCATAGTTGTTGGGGAGCAGACGGTTGAGCGCAACGGAGTCGCATTTCGGCGGTTCGCTATGGCGGGACCGCCATAAGTTCACTTCCTCAACTACACTCATGTGGGGCATCCCCCAGGGAGGAAATGAGATGAACAGGATCGCAATTACGCTGGTTTCAGCTCTTTTGATCGCGCCTTTATCAGCGCTGGCAGAGAGCATGAAATCTGAAGCCCCGGCCAATGCCGGTGTGTATTTTGTCCAGCCAACCGATGGCGCTACCGTTGACCAAACCTTCAAAGTTGTCTTTGGCCTGCGAAACATGGGCGTGGCGCCCGCCGGTGTGGAGAAAGCAGGCACCGGGCACCACCACCTGCTGATCGATACCGATATACCGTCGGATTTGAGCCAGCCTCTTCCCGCTACGGATCACGTCAAGCACTTCGGCGGCGGGCAAACCGAAACCGAGATCACGCTATCGCCGGGAAAGCACACGTTACAGCTTCTCGTAGGTGACCACATGCATGTTCCGCACAACCCGGCAGTGGTCTCCGAGAGGATCACGGTCATGGTGGAGTAACGGGCCACACTGAAAGAATTGGTCAGTACAGGGCTGCATTTCAGTCAATCCCCTGAACGTTCGATCATGGTACTGTGAGCGAAAATAACTCGAACGACTCCAGGGGATTACTGATGCGAAAGAACATTCTGATTACCGGTGCCAGCACTGGTCTTGGGGAAGGTATGGCCCGTGAATGGGCCGCCAAAGGTTGTAATCTGGCGCTTTGCGCACGAAGGGCCGACAAGCTGGAGGCGCTACAACGGGAATTGCAGCAGGCCAACCCCAATATCCGGGTGCTGGTTCGCGGTCTCGATGTCTGCGATTACGATCAGGTATTCGAAGTGTTCCGCGCGTTCCGGGATGAGCTGGGCAGTCTTGATCGGGTAGTCGTGAATGCGGGTATTGGCAGTTCCCAGCCTATCGGCCGTGGACACTTCGCTGCCAACCGACACACCGCCGAGACCAACTTCATCGCGGCCATTGCCCAGAGCGAGGCAGCCATGGAGATCTTCCGCGAGCAGAACAGCGGCCACCTGGTGCTGATGTCCTCAGTCAGCGGTGTGCGTGGTTTCCGCGGGCCCTTGAACGTTTACGCTGCCACCAAGGCTGCCGTGGCGTCCCTGGCACAAGGGCTGCAATTGGATACCAAGGGCAAGCCAATCAACGTCAGCAACATCATGCCCGGCTACATTCTCACGGATATCAACCGGGATACCAAGAACGCGCCCTTCCGGGTGGACCTGGAAACCGGCGTGAAGGCCCTGGTTAAAGCCATCGAATCAGAAAAGCGCCGCTCCTACGTACCCTGGTGGCCATGGACGCCACTGAGTTACGTCTTGAAGGCCCTGCCGTTCTCGGTCTTCTCCAGGGCCATGTAACGAATTTTGCGAGGTAAATGGACATGCCCGGCTTCAATCCTGTTCACGCCCTGATGCTCTTCGCGTTAAGCATTCCAGGCGCATGGGCCACTACCCAGGCTTCAGCTGCGATGAGCGCTGAGGCATCTGACCCGGGAGCATTGCAATGGATGACCGGTTTTCCACCTTCAGACGATAAACTGATCGGGCAACCGCAAAGCAATTACTTCAGCTTTCCGAAACTGCGCTGGACGGTGTGCCATATACGGGAGCTGCTCCCTACCACTCAAGTTAGTCGTGGCATAGGTGCCCCGGATCCTCTGCCCTACGCCCTGGACAATGGCATCAATAGCATTTCATTCACGCCGATTGGTAGCGACACTCCCATGGGCTGGCAGGAGTCTCTGTCTGACAATTACACCGACGGGCTACTGATCCTGCATCATGGCAAGATCGTGTATGAGTATTACAACGGTTGCCTGAACGAAGCCGGCAAACACGCGGCCATGTCGATGACAAAGTCCCTCACCGGCTTGCTGGCAGAAATTCTGGTCGCTGAGGGCGAACTTGATGTCCAGTCTAAAGTCGGCACGCTTGTACCCGAGTTGCGCGACAGTGCCTTCGGCAGTGCAACGGTGCGACAAGTGATGGATATGACCACCGCGCTGGATTACAGCGAAAACTACGCCGATCCCGAAGCAGACATCTGGCAGTACTCTGCCGCCGCCAGCCCCTTGCCAAAGCCTCCCGATTACAGCGGGCCGGAGGGTTATTTCGAGTACCTGCAAACCGTTGAGCAGAAAGGCGAACACGGCGATGCGTTCGGCTACCGTACGGTCAATTCCGATGCCCTCGGCTGGATCATCTCCCGGGTGAGCGGTAAGAGCGTGGCGGATCTCCTTTCCGATCGCCTGTGGCAACCCCTGGGCACTGAACAGGACGCCTACATGACGATAGACGCCAAAGGTACGCCGTTCGCGGGCGGTGGCCTGAGCGCAGGGCTCAGGGATCTCGGAAGGATTGGCCTCTTGATGCTGAACAAGGGCCAGTACAAAGACCAGCAACTGTTTCCTGAATCTGTGGTGAATGCAATTGAGGCCGGCGGCGACAAGAAGGCCTTTGCCAAGGCTGGCTACAAAACCCTCCCCGGCGGGAGCTACCGTGGCATGTGGTGGATCTTCCACAATGCCAATGGCGCTTATGCCGCTCGAGGCGTGCACGGGCAAACCATTTACATTGACCCCACCGCCGACATGGTTCTGGTACGCTTCGCATCGTTTCCCAATGCCAGTAACAGCAAGATAGACCCAACCTCGCTGCCCGCCTATCAAGCGGTGGCGGAGTACCTGATGAAAAAGGATTGAGGCACGCTTGCCCCGAACGGAAGACACTCAATGATCAAATCCACTGCCCTGGCCGCCCTGCTTGTTGTATTGGTGGCATTCCTGGGTTTTCAGTATTACATCACGTCAGTACCCGACCTTGCGGAGCCTATTTCAGTTGAGGAAAGCCGGTTCATTGAACGGGACAACTCATTTCTCGTAACACTGCAGGGCCATGAGGGCCGCCATTTCACCCTGGGCCTGCGGGGCGACATTGCGAACGCGCCGGAAGAAACCGCGCTGTTCTTTATCCGCAATCCGGATCTGGTGCCTTATGTTTACTGGCCAGGACTCTGCAGTACCGATGAGAAACGGGTGTTGGAATTACTCGAGGATATGATGGAACAAGAGGGGCAGGACGACGCGATATCGCAAATTTATGAGGTTCTGAAAAACCGGAACTAACACGTAAAAATGGCTGGGGAAGCGGGTCCAAAAACTCCCCCAACCAGCACCACGTCTGTGGCGACTTTTTAGCGCACCTTCGAGAGGAACTTCTGAGTGAGCGGGTTTTGCGGATCGGTAATCACCTGCCTGGCTTCACCAATCTCCGCAATCACGCCCTGATGGAAGTAGGCCACCCGGTCGGACACATCCCGCGCAAAGCCCATTTCATGGGTTACGCAGATCATGGTCATGCCCTCTTCCGCCAACAGGCGAAGGGTATCGAGAACCTCGCCCACCAGCTCCGGATCGAGCGCAGAGGTTACCTCGTCCAGCAGCATGTAGTCGGGCTTCATGGCCAGGGCACGGGCAATGGCCAGGCGCTGCTGCTGACCACCGGACATCTTGGTTGGGTACACATCCAGCTTGTCACCCAGGCCAACGTGCTCCAGTTCCTTTTTGGCAATCTCGATCGCTTCTTCCTTGCTCATTTTTTTGACGATTCTGGGGGCCAGCGCCGCATTCTCCAGTACCGTCATGTGGGGAAAGGAATTCCACTGCTGAAACACCATGCCCAGTTTCTGGCGCAGCTTGTCCTTGTTGGTGGCCTTGGCATGCACATCCACATCATCAACCAGAATCTTGCCGCTGTTGATGGTCTCGATGGCGTTGATGCAGTACAGCAGAGTCGACTTGCCGCTACCGGAGCCCCCGATAACGCTCACCACTTCGCCTTTCTGCACGTCCAGGCTCACGCCTTTGAGCACTTCAAGATCACCGAAGGATTTATGGACATTCTGTACACTGATCATATTGCCATTTTCCTCTCAACGTACCGGCCGTAGTGGGAAAGCGGGTACGAAATAATGAAGTAGAAGATACCAACACCTATGAGAATCTCGAGCGGTTGCTGGGTTCTTGAAATAAGTTGTTCTGACGTGCGCAGCAATTCCATGTAACCGATCACCGACACCAGCGCCGAGTCCTTGATAACGCTGAGCGAAACACCCAGCCAGGACGGGAACACCGCGCGCAGGCCGATGGGCAAGCGGATGTGGTAGATGGTTTGCCACTTGGTCATGCCCAGTGAGCGCGCCGCTGTCTGCATTGAGGGGCTGACACTCTCGAAGCCTCCGCGGAACACCTCGGCCATAAACGCCATGGTGTAAAGCGAAAGCACAATGGAGCCCGCAACAAACGGCGCCAGGGGGTTGCCCATTGCGCCAACGAAGGTTGAGAACAGAATCAGCTGGATGATCAGCGGCACACTCCGGAGCACGTCCAGAACGCCCCCGAACACCACATTGACCACCTTGTTGCTCTCGGAGCGGATGAAGCCGACCACCAGACCCAGCAGGGTACCCACGACGATGGCCACAACCGAGATGATGACGGTGTTCCAGACACCGGTCAGGATCAGCCCGCTATCGCTCCAGGAAAGGGGTGTGAATAAGGAATTCATCAGATTTCCCCCTTGAACAGTCGACGGGCAAGCAGCGATGCCCCGAACAACACCAGCTTGGTGATGATGAAGTACATAACCGCCGCCACGATGAAGAACTCCAGCGTTCTGAACGACAGTGACTGCAGTCTCTGAGTTGTGCCGGAGAGTTCACTCATACCCACAAGAATCCCGAGAGAGCTCATCAGAATCGACCAGACAAACTGGTTGGTCATCGGGTGATAGATGCGCCTCAGCATCTGCGGAAGGATGATATAGCGATACGACTGGATGCTGGTCATACCCAGGGACTTGGAGGCACTGTATTGGGTGCTGGGAATCGACTGGAAGCCACCCCGGAAAGTTTCCGTGAGGTAGCCCGCGTTGATGAAGACCAGTGCACTCAACACGGCCACATAAGGGCTCAGGTGAATCCCGAAGGCACCAAGGCCGAAATAGGCCATGTAGATCTGAAACAGGGCCGGCGTATTCCGGGCAATCTCGACCCACACCGTGGCAACCTGGCTGAAGAACTTTGTGTTGTTCATTTTGGCGATCGCCAACAGTATTGCGATCACAATGCCCAGAAGCATGGCTAGAACGGATACGTGCAAGGTAACGAAGGCACCGTTCAGCAGCTGGGGCATGTTCTGGAACACAACGTTCCAGTGAAATTCGTAGTCCATACCTTGGCCATTTAATGAATGGTAGGAAACTCGACCACTGCCCTTGAAATAGAGCTGCGATCAGAATTTTGGGTCAGCGCGCCGCTGAATGAGCGCCTGCCCCGGGAACCAATGCAATGACGGCCGCCTGTCTGGCGGCCGTCGCTTCGGCGCTTACTTGTTGTCCCGGAGGGACTGGATCAGATCGGCAGGTGCATCGGTGCCGAAGTGCTTGTTGTAAGCTTCATTCATGTTGCCATCGCGAATCTGGCGAACCAGGAACAGGTTCAGGTAGTTGATCCAGGCCACCTCGTCACGCTTGGCGATGATGCCAACAACGTCGTCGTAGTTGGGTACGTAGGGACCTGCTTCAAAGTCCGCAAACTCTTCGCTACGCAGCTTGGTTGCGATGTTCGTGTTGGTTGAAATGATCGCGTCCACCTTGCCCTGGTACAGACCCAGGTAGGCGTCGTTTTCAGACTTGAACGAGGTGTAGTTGTCCTTGCCCCAGCCCTGCTGCTCAGCGTAGGCCAGGTACTCGGTTTCGTAGGTAGTACCGAGTGCTGCGCCAACCTTCAGGTTCTTAAGGTCATCGAAGGATTCAATGTTCTTGTCCTCGTTCGCAATGACCTGGAATTTGAAAACGAAGTACGGGTAGGTGAAGCCGACGGTTTTGGCACGTTCCAGCGTATCGGAAGTGGAACCGATAACAACGTCGGTTTTACCGGAGACCAGAGATGGGATCCGCTCGCCCCAGGTGAGGTTGAGAACGTTAACGTCGACGCCGAGCGCTTCGCCCAGGTCGTTACAGTAATCCACGTCGAAGCCAGCCGGCTCGTTGTTCTCGTCAAAGTACCCCATGGGTGGGAAGTCCAGAACCACGCCACAGTTCAGAGTGCCACGTTGAATCACGGTGTCCAGCTGGTCTGCTGTGGCGTTCACGGAGGTGACTGCAGCACAAGCGAATACCAGCGGTGCAAGTTTGCGAATCATAGTTTTTCTCTCTTTTTCTTTTGTGGACGATAAGTGTGTGTCTGTTATGCCTACACAACACGAGTTATGTGCAAAAAGCATACGTAAAAATACTACCGTAGATGTTTTAGTGAAAATTTTTGAAATTTGCCATTTGGTAGGCAATTTTCCTTAATTTTCTCAATATAACCGGATTTTTTGAGCCTGCAACTCGTGATGCCGGCCAAAAAACGAACAAATGGCATTTTTTGGCGATCTTAAGTATATAATTTAAATAACTTTTCCTCCTCATTTACCTAAAAGACGAATTTATTGCGTCAGCAAGACGTTTTAACTGTCTCTGAGCAACACAGCAGGATTCAGCCGCATTGCCTTGAGCGTGGGCAGGAGTCCACCCAACAGCGCCAGAGAGCTGACAACACCCGCAACCAGCGCCCCAACCCACCACAGATCACCTGCAGGCAGCTTCAGGGCGAGGTCAGCTACGGGTAAGGCAATTAACGCGCCAAGCCCTGTGGCGAAGACCGTTGCCAGAACAGTCAGCAAGCCGGTTTCAAGCAACATGGATTGCCTTATGGCCCCATGTCGGGCGCCAAGACAGTGCAACAGGTTCGCCTCGTAGAGCTGCCGCCTGCGACTCACACTGACCACGCTGGAAAGCACCAGCAAACTGGCAAGAAGGCTTACGGAGGCGACCGCCGCAAGCCCCGCGGCAGCCTTGTTCAGCAGGTCCCCGGCCGTTTCGAGCCAGTCTGCCGTCCGCAGCGTGATCACGTTGGGGATGTTCTGTGCCAACCATTGCTGGGATTCCTTGGCCGCCTCGTCGCTCTGATAAACCGCGCCTACATACAGACTGATCAGGTCGTCCAGCGCCCCTTCCTGCAATATCCCCTCAAACCAGAATCGTGTCTGGAGTCCTTTTTGCCGGTAGATTGCACGGATTTCGACATTGATGCTCTTATCCTGTGCAGTAAAGGTGAGCTGATCGCCTACCCCCAGGCCAAGCTGATACGCCTCCCGATCCTCCATGGCCATGTAGCCAGGCTCGCCTTCAGGGGCCGGCGACGTCCACCAGTTTCCTTCCACCAATTCGAGAGCTTCTGGGTTGCCGGAGAGATAGCTCAGTTTGTATTCATCCCCCATGGCTTCCCGCCTGGCTTCGGCGTTGTCGGCAAGCACCTCGGCAATCGGCCGCTGGTTGATGGTGGCAAGCCGGGAACGGACCATCGGGAGCAGCTCCACGCGGCTGGAGCTGTCCAGGGCTTCCAGCCCTGTTCGCAGCGGTTCCATCTGGTCCGGGAACACTTCGTACAGAATCAGCGCCGGTGACTCTTCCGGTATCGTGGTTTCCAGGGCCCGCATGAGCGTAGTGACCATCAGCGTACAAGCCACCACCAACGTGAGAGCGGTACCCAGAGAAAGCAGCGTGGCCCGCAGGGGAGAATCCGGCCTGTGAAGGTTGGCCAGGGCCAGACGCCGGGCAAACCTGCGATCAGCGAAGCCGCCGTTTTCCAGGGCCTTTGCACTGCGGCGCAATCCCTTGATCAAACCCTCCAAGAGCCCCCAGAGCCCGATTACCGCCAGCAGGAACAGGAATCCCAGATGGGGCGACGGAAGCAAGAGGAGCGTCGCGGCTATGTAGACTGCCAGCAAAAGGTAACTGGCAATCCGCCAACTGCGGGGTTCATTCGGGGCGGCCTGAACCTGCCCTCGAAAAAGCCCCGCTGGTGCAGCAGCCAGAGCACGCGCCAGAGCCGGCAGAGCGAACACATAGGCGGTCAGCACGGCAAACAACCAGCTCAGTAGTAAGGGGATGATCCACAAGGACAACCAGCCTCCCACCCCGTCTGGCCCCGTCAGCGCGAAGGCATCCCCCGCCACGCCAATTGCCAGGGCGGACAGCCCCAGTCCGATGCCGCCCCCAACAAGCCCGGCCAGGCTACCCAGAATGCCAATCTGCAGCAGGTATATGCCCACTAGCGGTTTTCGGCGAAGGCCCAATGTTTGCAGCGTGGCAATGGTGCCCAGCTTTTCATCAAGGTAGGCGTGAATGCTGTTGGCAACGCCGAGGCCGCCAATGAACAAGGTGGTGAAAGCAATAAGGATCAGCGCTGTAGCAATCTGGTCCAGCCGCTCGGAGATTCGCTCGCTGCGCTCGGCGAAGGTTGTGATTTCCCATCGGGCGTCCGGGAATGCCTGCTCGAATAGCTCAAGCCAGGTGTCGAGATTCTGCTCGGTCTGCACCCGGTATTCGTAATCCACACGGCTACCCGGGCGGATTAATCCGGTTGCCTCAACCGCCGGTTCAGAAATCATGATCGGCAGGCCACGCCAGTTGGCATTCAGGCTCCGATCAGGTTGTTTCTCGATAAGACCGCTGATTCGAAAGGTGGCTGCGCCGATCTCGATCTGGTCGCCAACAGACTGACCAAGGCGTTCTGCCAGCAGTGGATCGATGATGGCGCCCCACTGCCCTTGTTTCCGGGCCGTCAGATCCTGCAGGGATTCATCAGGAACCAGTTCCAGTTCGCCGTAGAGGGGATACAGAGCATCCGGGACCAGTATCTCGGCCCGAAAAAATCCGTCACCGCCGCTGCCACTCACGATGGTATCGAATTCCCGGACCAGCGAAATGTTGCCGGTGGCCCGAATCCACTCGAGCACTTCATCCGGCAGGGGCTCGCTGGTATCCAGCTCTACATCACCGCCCAACAACGCCCGGGTATCCGCCAGCAGGCTCTGTTCGATCACCCGGTAAAGGCTGGCTGTCGCAGCTACCAGGGTGACGCCCAGAATAAGACAGGCCAGAAAGACCTTCAGCGCAGAGATCCGTGATCGCAGATCGGTGATCGCGAACCTGATCATCCATAGCGGGCTCGTGGAACGGGGTTGGCGAGGGCTTTCACGATTCATAAAGACGACCACCATCCATTCGAACCCGATGCTGGCATCGCTCGGCAACGCGCTCGTCGTGCGTTACCAGCACCAGCGTGGATTTGCTCTCCTTGTGAAGATCGAATAACAGGGAAAGGACTTTCTCGCCGGTTTCATGGTCCAGGTTGCCCGTTGGCTCATCCCCCAGCAGCAGGCTCGGCTGGTGCACCAGCGCCCTGGCAATCGCGACACGTTGCTGCTCTCCCCCAGACAGCTGCCCCGGGTAATGCTGCAGACGATGGCTGAGGCCAACCGCCTCCAGCATGGCAAGCGCCCGTTCCCGGGGTCGTTCCTCGCCGGCAATTTCAAGCGGCAGACTGACATTCCCCAGGGCCGTCAGGCCCGGCAACAGGTGAAAGGACTGGAAAATGATGCCAAGGTGCGCACTTCGCCAGTCCGCCAGGTCGTTGGCATCCATCTCGCCCAGGCGCTGATCGCCCACAAAGATCTCGCCGCTGGTCGGGCGCTGCAAGCCGGAAAGCAGAAGAAGCAGCGAGGTTTTCCCGCTGCCAGAGGGTCCGGTGATTGCCAGTGTTTCTCCGGGGGGCACCATGAGAGAGGCATTTTTGAGTACAGCGACCTTGCCGGATTCGGTGGGGTACTCGAGAAAAATTTCACTCATTTCGACGCTGGTGGACACTGGCGCTCCTCTGGTTTGATGAATTTTCTTCTCTGTTGCGTATCAACAACTATTCAGATGCAGCATAAAGTCTAGAGTACGAACCCTTTTTCCGAGTGGTGCACTCTCGTCTGGGAGCGCCCTCAGAACACAACAGGAGCTCTTTTCCATGACCGGACCGCTCGACGGAATCCGCATTATCGATCTGACCGCCATGATCTCCGGACCGCTGGCTACCATGATGTTGGCGGATCAGGGAGCCGAGGTCATCAAGGTTGAAAACCCGGCCGGCGGCGACTTCACTCGCTCCGCCGCCAACCGGCAGGGGGACATGTCGGCGCTGTACCTGAACAACAACCGTAACAAGAAGTCGGTGGCATTAAATCTGAAAGAGCAGCAAGGCCGCGATGCACTGCTTCGCCTGGTGGCAACGGCCGATGTCTTTGTGCAGAACTTCCGACCGGGAGTCATTGAGAGGATGGGGCTTGGTGAAGAGCAACTGCGTAAGGTGGCTCCGAACCTGATCGTGGTGTCAATCAGTGGCTTTGGTGATACCGGCCCGTATTCCCAGCGACCGGTATACGACCCGCTGATTCAGGGCCTCTCGGGGTTAGCGACCGTGCAGGCAGGCGCGGATGAGCTGCGCCCGCAACTGGTGAGAACGATTCTTCCCGACAAACTCACCGGTGTGACCGCCGCCCAGGCGATCACCGCGGCACTGTTCGCTCGGGAACGCACGGGCGAGGCTCAGCATGTGCGGTTATCCATGCTGGACGCGATCATCGCGTTTTTGTGGAGCTCCGATATGGGCAGCCAGACCTTCGTTCACAGCGAAGTGCCACAACAGGAAGCAGCAAGTCTTCAGGACCTGATCTACGAGACCACCACCGGCTACATTACCATTGCGGTTCAGAGCGACCGGGAGTGGCAAGCCCTGATTCGAGCTCTTAACCGCCCGGAGTGGGCGGAGGATCCTCGCTTCATGACAGCCAAGCTGCGTCAGGAGAATATTGATGCGAGGCTGGAGTTGATCCAGTCGGTTATAAAAACCGATACGGCCGAACATTGGTTGGCAAAACTGGAAGCCGAGCAAGTGCCCTGTGCCCCGGTGTTAACCCGAACTCAAGTGCTGGACCATCCTCAGGTTGAGGCGAACGGCCTGCTCTCAAACTATGATCACCCACAGGCTGGGCGGCTCCGTCAGGCCCGGGCACCTTCACGCTTCTCGGCGACACCAGAGCAACAGTGGCAAGGGGCACCACGGCTGGGCGAGCAAACCAGAGAACTGCTGGCAGAGTGCGGGTACTCTACCGACGATATCCAGGCGATGTGTGATTCAGGCATTGCAGCCATAGCCGACTAACATTTATCAAACGCTGAAAATACATTGATCATCCTGCGGCAACGGACGGATTAACAAGCACGGATTTCACGGAAATAACGTCCAGAAGGAAGGTATAACCGTATAAAGAACCTACACGCGTAGCAATTTTTCGACCTGTAGCTATGCTGTTGGTGAGAGGCTGAAGGATGCGATCCTGGAGTCCGAGCTAGCGTCTCAGCAATGCAGTTTCTGCGCCCGCTCAAGGAGGAGTTCTGAAGGTGACAAGCGATAAAGCCCTGAGATTCAATACCCACGCTGCGACGAGACCCTCTGGGATCTACAGGCGCATTGTGCACCAGATCGGCTGGATCACAATCGCTCTTGCCACACTGGTTTTGTTGTCGTGGTTTTTTGACATTGAAGCCGGAAAGCGCATCCTTCCCGGCTTCCAGTCGATGAAGTTCAACACAGCGATGTGCTTTCTCGCCTGCGGCCTCATACTCCGCCACAAGGCTCTGATTTACAGGCCTCGCTCAGATTGTCCGGTTACACTTACAATCGCAGCGTTCCTACTGATTATCCCGGGTCTTACGCTCCTTGAATACGCTAGCGGGTGGCAGCTGGGAATCGACAACCTGTTCGTCCAGGATACAGCAACGCCCCCGAGCGATTGGCCTGGTCGAATGTCCATCGGGACGGCGCTCTGTTTCGGCCTCATCGGCGCTGCATGGATGGTCACCCTATTACCTGTTCGCCACTCGACTATTGCACTGCAGGTCCTCGCTCTAACGGTTTTCACTATCAGCGGCTCAGCGCTGACCGGTTACGTTTTCGGTGTTCAGCAATTTGAGTTAACGATTTTCTCAACCATGGCCCTCCACACATCCCTCCTTTTCGTGCTCTGCAGTACAGCCATGCTTCTGGTTAGACCAAACGAGGGGATCATGGCCTCTGCCACAAGCCCTTACGTCGGTGGTCGTTCGGTACGAAAGCTTCTGCCGTTTATAATAGTCACGCCACTTTTAATGTGCTGGCTTAGTCTTAAAGGCCTTCAGGCAGGCTACTACAGCGAGGCGTTCGGGTTTGCAATCAGCGCCGTATCGAGCATTCTTGTGCTCAGCTTTGTCGGTTGGTTCGGCGCTGATGCGCTGAACCGTGAAGAGGAACGCTTCCGCTCAACCATAGATTCCTCGCCCGTCGCCACCGTAATGGTTGATCAGGCTGGCATTATTCAAATGGCAAACCAGTTAGCCCACTCCCTGTTTCTTTACCCTCGAAATCACCTGGTCGGTAAGCCCCTGGAAAGCCTGATACCTCCTCGTTTTCGCGAGGAGCACAGTGGTTTCGTGCGCGGGTTCATGAATGCTCCCCAACAGAGAATGATGGGTGAGGGGCGCGAACTTTTCGCCCTGCGCCATGATGGTTCCGAATTCCCTGCCGAAATAGCCCTTAACCCGGTGCATACGGTGGAGGGGCGCTACATCATGGCTTCGGTAATGGACATTACAGAGCGACTTAAGGCCGAGGAAAAGATTCTGAGACTCAACCGTATCCACAAGGTGTTGAGTGGCATCAATACCCTGATAGTCAGGGTACAGACCCGGGAAGCTCTCTTTGAGGAAGCTACCCGGCTTACGGTCGAGGAAGGCGAATTACTCTCAGCCATGATCGTCGAGTACAACCACGACTCGGGCCAAGGAACCGTCTTGAACCAGCATTCTGCCAACAACAGGTTTAGCAACAGGCCGTTATCCAGGGCAGAAACGGCCATCGTAGGCGAGTGCCTGCAGAATCATCGCATCGTCATAAAAAATGAGCTCCCCGAGCCAGATTACAACAGGGGCTTCAATGACCTGATCAATCTTGGCGTGGGGGCATTGGTAGCATTCCCGCTAACGCATCGCGATCAGGAACTACAAGTTGCCCTGCTGCTATACCGAGCAGAGGCATTCTCTTTTGATCAAGCCGAAATGCGACTTTTAAACGAGGTTGCCGGTGACATCGCTTTCGCGATCGCCAACCTGGCAAAAAGCCACCAGCTGGAGTATCTCACTCACTTTGACAGTGTTACCGAACTGCCGAACCGGCTGTTGTTTACCGACCGCCTGCAGCAGGCGATTCTTCAAGCTGAATGGCGAAAAAACGTGTTCAGCATTCTCTATGTCGACGTAGATCGCTTTCGACAGGTGAATGAAAGCCTGGGGCACACGGTAGGGGACTACGTTCTGCGCAAAGTCGCTGAACGCATACTTGCCTGTGTTGCCGAAGCCGATACGGTTGCGCGTTGGGGTGGTGACGAGTTTATCGTGTTGCTTCCTGACAGGAGCGGAGCCGACGCCTCTGAGATTGCTACCTGCATCAACGGCCAATTGCACTCAGTAATTTCTTTGGAGGACGGACGAGAATTATTCGTGTCCTGCAGCATGGGAATCGCTGAGTGTGACGGAACTGGCATAGACGTGGATGTGTTGATCAATCGTGCCAGAACAGCGATGGCCACGATAAAGGAGCAAGGTGGCAACGACTACCGGCATTTCATTGCCTCGGATCACGGCGCCTTGAACGACGCGCTTGCTCTGGAAACTTCGCTCAGGCATGCGCTGGAGGAGCGCCAGCTCGAATTGTATTATCAGCCTCAGATCGATATCGCCTCTCGTCAGCTTGTTGGCCTCGAGGCTCTCTTGCGCTGGCAGCACCCTACCGAAGGACTGGTTCCACCTGACCGTTTCATCCCCCTGGCAGAAAAGACGGGCTTGATCATACCTATCGGAAAATGGGTGCTCTACGAAGCTTGTCGTCAGGCAGTAGCAATTCCGGGACTGAGAGTTGCAGTGAACCTCTCTGCCAGACAGTTTCACCAAGAGAATCTTGTGACTGTTGTAAAAGAAGTTCTGGACAAAACCGGCATGCCGCCGGCCTACCTTGAGCTGGAAATCACAGAGAGCGCTCTGATTTATGAGGTTGAGGCGGCAATCGACACCATGTCTCAGCTCAGCAGTCTTGGCGTCAGCATCTCGCTCGACGATTTCGGCACTGGCTACTCAAGCCTGAGCTACCTTAAGCGCTTCCCTATCGATACTTTAAAGATCGATAAATCCTTCATAAACGAGGTCACTACCGATCCAGGCAGTGAAGTGATTGCAAACACGATCATTGCCATGGCTCACAGCCTGAACCTCAAGGTGATTGCAGAAGGAGTTGAGACTGAAGAGCAACTTGCAATGCTGCGTGAGCGAGAATGTGATCAGGCTCAGGGCTACCTGATCGCCCGGCCGATGCCATTTTCGGAAGTAATTGCCAAATTTCAACTCTGAGGCGGCCTTGATCACTCTTCATCATCACTGAAAGCAGACCGATGAAACTCGGCTGCCTCCGCGGCCTCTGGCACGCCGATTTCATGAACTTCCGGCACCTCCCCTCCTGCCAGCACTTCGAGTACGGCGTGCACACCCCTGGACAGCGAACTCAGGCTGTAACCACCTTCCAGGACCAGCGCCAAGCGACCATCGCAGTGTTTGTCGGCAATAGCCTGGACAATGCCAGTGAGCACTTTGAAGCCATCGTAGGTGAGGTTCAGGGCCATGTCGTTTCGGTGCGGATCAAAGCCCGCAGAGACCAGTACCAGATCCGGTTCAAAGTAATCTGCCGCCGGCATCAGAATCTCCCGGAACACTTTCTCGAAAGCGACGTCGCCAGCGGTTTCCGGCAGGGGAACATTGATGGTGTAGCCTTCCCCGAGGCCATCACCGATCTCTTCCAGATGGCCAGAGCCGGGATAAAAAGGCGCCGCGCAGTGGGTATCGAAAAACAGCACATCGGGGTCTGCCCAGAAGATGTCCTGGGTGCCGTTGCCGTGGTGGGCGTCCCAGTCAATGATCAGAATCTTTTCACAACCCAGTTTGGCCTGGGCATGGGCCGCGGCTATGGCAACGTTGTTGAGCAGGCAGAATCCCCGGGCCCGGACCGGTTCAGCATGGTGGCCGGGGGGCCGAATCAGGGCGAAGGCGCTTTCACATTCCCCTTTAACCACACTTTCAACAGCGGCTATGGCGTTGCCTGCGGCAGCGGTGGCCGCTTTGATGCTATCGGGCGATACAGCCGTTGTGTCTTTATCAAGCCAGGCCCGTTTTCCGTCCAATGAGAATATGTGATCAAGGTAGGATGTTGTATGTACCCGAGCCAGCTGATCATAGGTAGCGGCAGGTGCGCCAGACCTGAACTGAACGCCGTCAACCGGGTTTTCGTCAAGATACTCCTTGATGGCGCTTATTCGGCCCGGGTGCTCCGGATAGCTCCACTTGAAGTCCAGCCCCTGAAGAATGGAGCGCACACGCTTCTCCACCCGGCTGGGCATAAACGGTAGATCCACCTCAGGGTTGTGCCCGAGCATGATCTCATCGTAAAACACATTTACAGTGCGATCGCCGATCATGGCCTGTTTCCTTTTCTTGTCCTTGTCATTCCGCCAGCGCCTGCTTCACCACCGACGTGAATGCCGCCGCGCGCACCCCGGTCGGTTTGAACCCCAGTTTGGTCCAGGCGGCCTTGGCTTCCTTGTTGGACGCAGAGTATTCGAGGATCAGCTCTGAGGCATGGTGTTCCTCCGCGAACGTCACCAGGTCGCGCAGCAATGCCTTCAGGATACCAAGCCCCCGGAATTCCGGTTCAACCCAGATATCATCAATAACACCAGACTTGAATTCTGTCGGTTCCGACTGCTCCCAGATGCCCTGGCTTCTCCAGATATAAACATAACCCATGCCCACCAGACCCGCGCTTTTACTTTCGGCCACGATCAATCGTCTGTGGGGATCGTCCAGAGAGGAATGCAGAGTTCTCAGAAGTCGTTTGTATTCACTTTCTTTCAAATCGTGGGGAGGAGCGCCCGAGACATGCAGCGCCAACTTGGCGAGGAAGCCAACCATCTGGGGCAGATCGTCTTCCCGCGCCTCTCTGATCAAAAACCTACGCTTTGCCTGCTTTCCAGCCACGCGCCTCTCCTGCCAGACCACAGTGCAGAGCAACCCACGAGAAACCGGGAAAGATCTGCATTTCCGGTCGTATACATATGAGCTAACCTTCAAAGCTTAGTCGCTGGTTGATCCGGCTACAAAAGCAGAGTTCTTGAAACTTTCCTTGGAATCATCCCCGCTGCAGGTTAGCTTCAGTGAAAACCTGAGTTGAATTGCACAGAGATTTCTATGAGGCATGCTTACCGGAACCAGATCGGTCATGTGAGTATTCAGGTCAACCGATGATGAGAAAACTTCTGCTGATACTGGGCCTTGCAACGGTCATTGCACTGACAGCCACTGTCAGTTCGCGCCCCATGCTGATTGAAGAACGGCTGATCCAGATTCAGGCGGAAGATACCCTCACGGAGTTCCCTCGTATCGAATCGGAACCTCTTGAAGTGCAGGCCGCATTGCTGGATATGGCGGATGATGAGCTTCTTCTACTGAAGGCCCGCGCGGCCTATTTACGATACCCGGAGATGACCCGAGAGATCTTGCCAATTTACGGGCCTGAGCCGGAATTTCGCGACATTCTCAGGCTTTATGGCGAAAACGTCCTTCCGCCGATCCACTATTTCTTGAGCAACCCGATTGGATCCATCGAGCTGATGAACGACTTGGCCGCTCGATACCGGGCGGCTGTGGAATTTTTTTCCGGTGACGAAAAAACCGACACCGATACTGCCGGCCAGCAAAAACGTCCCGTGAAGGAAAAGCTGACCCGGGAAGTGCGCGGCTGGTATGCCGTGCGCTTCATCCAGGAGGAGGGGCATGATTTTCTGGGTCAATTCGTGCTGAACGATCAGGGCGACATCATCTGGGTTCGAACGGAACGGGTGCTGGAGAATATCAACCAGTTTTTCGCCAGCGGCATTCGTAACCTGGAGATTCAGTACCGCACAGGTGAGGACGTGTCCGCCGCTGACTTTGGCTGGGCATCGGTGGATGTTCTGGTTTTTGCCAGCGCGCTGAAAGTGCTGCGGGCAGGACGTGCAGTTGCGGTTTCTTCAAGAAGCGCCGCCTCGGGTACCCGCTCTGCCGCCCTTGGCGCACGACTTGCCAACAGCGGCCGCATGTTGATGGCAACCGCCCGCTACGCAAAATGGCCCGCCGTGGTTGGCGTAGGGTACCTGGTCGTCACGAACCCGAGTATTATCAATGACCTTCTGGCTGAGATGTCCGAAATACTGGGTTACCCAACAAAGCTGGTGCAGTTTTTCGGTTGGCTGCTGCTGATGCTGCCCGTGTTGTACATCGGCAGCTGGGTATTCCGATTGATTGTGCGTCCCACACTCGGATTGCTCGGCACCCTGATCAATGGCCTTGCACACATTGGCCGGAGAAAATCCTTCAACAGACTGGACTGATTCAGAGACCGTTATGCCCTTTTCCCGCATCTACGAACAGGCCGTTCTTCAAAAAGGCGGCGAGAGCGAAGTTCGCGCACGGCTGCCCAAGGTGGCCCAACCCGGCGAACTGGAAGCTCTGGGTGACGACCGATACCTGTCGGAAATCACCCGGTGCATCTTCAAGGCAGGTTTCGTCTGGCGGGTGATCGAAAACAAATGGCCGAAGTTTGAGGAAGCGTTCGAAGGGTTCGTTCCCCTTTACTGGCAACAGGTTTCTCCCGAGGTACTTGAACAGTTGGCCAGCGATGAGCGGATCGTACGAAACGCCCAGAAAATTCAGACCGTGCCCGAGAATGCCCGGATGATTGTGGATACCGCCCGGGAACACGGCAGCTTCGGCAAGTTTCTGGCCAATTGGCCACGTAGTGACCAGGCAGGCCTGCTTATCTGGCTAAAGCGCAACGGAGCCCGGCTTGGCGGCAACAGCGCCCAGTATTTTCTGCGCCGCGTGGGCTGGGACGGCTTTATTCTTTCCCGCGATGTTATTGCTGCGCTGCACCGCGAGGAGGTGCTGGATGCCTCGCCGACCAGCAAGAAGGGGCTGATGCAGGCGCAGGAAGCCTTTAACCGCTGGCACGAAGAGAGCGGCCTCCCGTACAGCCATATCTCAAGAATTCTGTCTTTTACTGTGGACTGAACCGGGCAAGCAAAAAGACATCAGTTCTTGTAACATTAATAATAATTGTTATCATTCGCCTCCGTATTAACAACAGAGGCGTAAACACCCATGAAAGCCCCAAGCTCCCGGCGCTGCAGTTTCGTCGCGTTCGCTTCCCTGCTCGGCGCCAGTTCCCTGGCCAATGCACAATCCCAGGCCGATGAAACCACCACACTCGAGGCACTCGATGTGGTATCCGACGCCATTACTGCTCCCGACTACATGCCCCTGGAGAAGACACCAGCCGTTGGCAAGCTCAATGTTCCGGTAGAAGAGCAACCCTATTCAGTCTCCATCGTTGATCGCGGATTCATCGAAGATTCCGGGGCCAAGAACATTCAGGATGCCCTGCTTTATACACCCGGCGTAAATGCAGGAAACTTTGGCTTTGATACCCGAATTGATTCCGCAAAGGTACGCGGGGTCGACGCTGGCCGCTATCTCGATGGCCTTCGCCAGATCTACGGTTCCTACAACACCGTTCGCACCAATGTTTACGCCCTGGAGAGCATCGAAGTTCTCAAAGGCCCGTCGTCCATGCTTTATGGCCAGAGCGATCTTGGCGGCATCATCAACGGGGTATCGAAGCTCCCGGAAGATGAGCAGGCCGGTGAAATCTGGGCCCAGTACGGTACCTTCAATCGCAAGCAACTGGCAGTGGACGTGACCGGCCCGGTCAACGAAAGCGGTGATTTGCTGTACCGCCTCATCGCACTTGGGCGCGACAGCGACACCCAGGTAGATTATGTGGAAGACGACGGCTACGTACTCTCCCCTTCCCTGACCTGGCGGGCCAGCGATGACACGAGCGTTACTCTGCTGCTGAACCGTCAGGAGAACAAAGGCCAGGTATCCGCCCAGTTCCTGCCGCAGGCCGGCACCCTGGAACCAGGTTCGCAGGGCTTTATCGGTTCCGAGCGGTTCGTTGGTGAGCCAGGCTGGGATCGCTATGACCGCGAGAAAACCGAAGCCACCCTGTTTGTCGATCATCAGCTGAATTCCAACTGGGCGGTGTCTGCCACGGCACGTTACACCCGTTCCAGCACCGAGAATCGCGAGCACTGGATCACGATTCCCAGTATTCCAGATGCCAATGGCGAGGTGCCGCGCACCATTTACACGGCAGACGCTGAAACCCAAATTTTCAACATGGATGCTCGCCTGGAAGGCGACGTTGAGCTTGGCATGACCCGCCATCGCCTGATCATCGGTGCCGACCGCCAGGATGCCCTGTGGGAACAGGACAACTACTTCTACGGCTACGGCCTTGGAGGCACCTTCGATGTGTATGATCCGCAGTACGGCAACCTGAACGACGGTGTTATCAACCCGTCAGACCGCCCGGACAACGATATACCTGGCAAAACTGGGATTTCACTGTCGACGCCAAGAACCTGGCCGATGAAGAGTACATCACCTGGTGCCGCTCTGAGGGCGCAGACTGCGGCTACGGCGAGCGGCGCACTGTGAATGCCAACGCCAAGTATCGTTTCTGATACGTCAACCTGACATCTCTGATCGCCGCAGCCTGAACTTTGCTGTGGCGATCAGCTCTTCTTTTTCTTCTTCTTTTTGGCCTTCTCGTACAACTCACGCAATGCCGTGGGATTTTTCCCTTTACCCGAGCCATGAGACTCCAGGATACGTTTCCAGATAGCCTGCTTTTCTTCTGGCGACAGCTGCTTCCATTCCTTTTTTTCCTGCCGGGTTCGGCCGCAGGCTTTGCAGATGGCCTTCTTGTTGAACTCGCAGACATCAATGCAGGGCTTCTTGGTAACGGGTTCCATGGGCTCTGGCTTCCCCTCATTCCGCACAAGTGTTCTCAAAAAAGACTGAGGATTGGCGGGCCCGAATACAAGGCAGAGAAGTCCGAATTTCTTTCTGGGCGCCGATAATCCCTCTGGCCATTCCCCAACCGCTATAGTTACCTTGAGCAACCCAACCAATCACAACAGGCTGGAGCCTTGAGTGTTTCCATCACTGACTACCGGCATCATCGCTTTTGCCATCGCATCCGTTGTTATTGTGACAGCCGGCAGCCGACTCGCGCGGGTAGCCGATGAACTGGCTGATCGCACGGGTCTGGGAGAGGCATTGTTCGGCATCTTTTTGCTGGCGGGCGTGACATCACTGCCCGACTTCGCTGCCACGCTCAGCGCGGCCATGGATTCAAGGCCGGATCTTGCCATGAGCAATGTGATGGGCAGTATGGCGGCGAATCTGGTGTTTCTGGGCATCGCCGACATCATGTACCGCAAAGCGAACCTGGAGCACGCGGCCGCATCCTCAACCAATCTGATGCTCGCTGCGTTGTTGATTGTCTTGCTGGCCTTGCCGCTACTGGCCATTGCCAGCCCTCCGGTATCCCTCTGGGGAATACACCCAATCACACCCGTGATTACGGCAGCGTATCTGTTCGGGCTTCACCTGGTTCGCAAAACAGACAGTAAACCCATGTGGTTTCCCCGACTGACCCGCCAGACCGTTCCCGACAAGCCTGGCCATTACCTTCGCGGTGGCCTTGCCCAGGCCTGGGTTACTTTCATCATTCTGGCGGCCATTACAGGCGTCGCCGGATGGATACTGATGGAAGGGGCCAAAGTGATCAGTGACGAAACGGGCCTCTCTGATACCCTGATTGGCGGTCTGTTCACCGCGCTGGCTACTTCCTCACCCGAGCTGGTCACCACGATTGCCGCTATTCGCAGAAACGCGCTGACACTGGCAGTGAGCAACATTTTCGGCACCAACTGTTTTAACATGCTGGTGATCGCGTCAGCCGATGTCGGCTACCCTGGCGGTTCCATCTATCACGACATAACCCCGATACAAATGACCTGGGGGCTGGTAAGCATCCTAATGACAGCCACACTGCTGATGGGGATGGTCCGTCGCCAACGCTACGGGATTGGGAAGATCGGGTTTGAAAGCGCCCTGATGCTTTCGGTCTATGCCGTGGCACTGATCATTGTGACGGTCAGCGGATAGCAGGGGGCACTCGATCCGCCACTCTGATGACTCTACATGAGCTTCACATCTGCTTGAAAAGATGTGAATTGGCTCGACTCACCGGAAGTACCCTGTCAATGCTGTCAATAATAACCTGATAGTATCCTTCTTGATCGCGCTCTACCCTGGAAATACGGCCGACCTGCACTATCGTCGCCCGATGAATTCGCCAAAACTGACCACTGTCGAGCGTTTCCGTTAATTCCTTGATGCTTTTTCGAATCAGGAATTCCCCGTTCTCGGTCACCACTGTTGTGTATTTGTCCTCAGCGATAAAACAACAGACATCGCCCAGCGGTATCACATGAACCTGTTGACCTCGGGTGGCGTTGATCCAGCGCAGTTCGCCTGAACCCGCCACCGGTAATAGGCGCTTCAGCTGCGCAGCATCCAGCTCATACTTCACTGTCCTTTCGTCACGCTTTCTCAGTCTTTCAATACACTGATACAAACGGTCCCCATGCACGGGTTTCAGCAAATAGTCCACCGCTTCATGTTCAAACGCTTCCAATGCATGTTGATCGTAGGCTGTAACGAAAACAAGATGCCCGGAAAAGCCTATTTCGCGCAGCATACCAGCTGTCTCAATGCCACTCATTCCTGGCATCTTTATGTCCATAAACACCGCGTGCACATCAACATCCCTGATCCGCTCAACTGCTTCCACGCCCGAGCCGACACAGATCACCTGCTCTACCTCGTCCCAGAGATCCTGGAGCAGTTTCTGAAGGTTGAATCTCAGTAAAGGTTCATCATCAACAACCATGACATTCATGTTGTGCCCTCTGGATTGACCGGCCACCGAACGGTGGCAACGCAGCCGGTTACAGAGCCCTTTGCATCTGTTTGATTGGCCAATATCAGCGATGCGTTTGTTCCGTACAGCAGCGCCAGACGCTGATGAATGTTATCAACGGCGATCCCGTGCCCAACACTTTTGTTCTGACGATAATCTTTTCTCAGGCCCAGCCCCGTATCACGAATGGTAACGCAGCATCGCTCGGGCCCGACATCAACCAGAACCCGGATATGGCCGCCTTCAAGTTTCGGCTCGATACCATGAATAACCGAATTTTCAACCAGCGGCTGCAGGGTAAATGGCGGACAGCTCACTCCAGCGATGTCATCCTGCACGACAACCTCAAAGCTCAACCTGTCTCCCATTCTAGTGCGCTGTATCGAAAGATATGCTTTCACAAACTCCAACTCCTCAGACAGAGGAATGAGCTGTCGCTCGGCCTTGGTCATGGAACCTCTGAGCAACCCGGTAAGATCATCAAGAACCGTTTTCGCTGTCTCCGGTCGCACATCAATCAATACGCGTATATTGGCAAGTGTGTTGAACAGGAAGTGCGGCTCAATTCTGGATTGCAGCACCTGGTAGTTGGATTCCGCCAGCTGTTTCTCCTGTTCAAGGGTTCGCATACGTTGAGCCTGTAATTCTCTGCGTTTGCGGTTCAGACGATGCGAGTTATAGAAAACATAGGTCACCAGTAAACTGAACAGAACCTTGAGTATCAGGTCAGAAGCCGGCGCCTCCCGAACTTCCTCGAACGTGCCATATATCTGGTAGAACAGATGGACGGTGCCAATCACAACTCCTACCAGGTAACCAATGACCGTCGCCACCAGCATGGAAGTCCGGTTCTCAAGATAATGAATGCTGATCCGTATCGCACACAGGCACGACACTCCGAACACAAGAGCCACCTGTAGTGTCAGCCAGAAATCGCCTGCGTCGGTCAACCAGATTACCAACGAAATTAAATAGCAGATTACAAGCGTCTGTAAGGTGTCTCTGAGCAGGTCGTGGCGCCGCCACAGACGTTGGATCGCAGTGATCATGATGTGTGCCCTGCTTCATTAAACGCCAGGTGCATACCCGTGGCCACGAACCAGAGAATGCCTCCAAGCCCGAACGCTGCACCGAACCCTGAAAGTTGCGGCAATGCAGTGGCCGTGCCTGCCATACCGACCACCAAGGCGCTCCACTGAATGGCTTCTGGCAGAGACTGTCGCTGCCGGGCGGCACAGAAAACCAGAATCAGCCACACGCCTCCCACCAGTTCGTTTCCGCCACCCAGACCGTTGATAACCAGGTGAAGCGACACAAAAGCCTGTGGTGCCAGTTCCGGATGGACATCCGCCAGGGTGATCACCATATCGTGCCCAACAGTTGCCACCAGGCCCGCGGCAATCACGAGGGCCACCCACAGGAAAGCCACGAGCGATGCAGCGCGGCTCAGGGCTGTTCCCGGCAACAACGCCGACAGCCCGAACTGCATGGTGAGCAGCGCAAAACCGAACACGAGGTAAATAACAAAATACCATGTATACAGAAAACTGCTGTGCTCCTGCAGGTAAATAAGCTGGGAGGTGATGTCTGCCGATAGATTCCCGAACTGAATCTGAGTCAGGAAGGCAAGATAAAAGACCATTCCGAACAGAAACGTTAATCCGGCAAGAATACCGGCAAGCCCTCCGGTTCGTTCACGAGATGCTGGAAGAAAACTCATTTGCTTTGCTCCTAGAACCGGTAAAAGACTGCAATACCGCCAGACCAGTAACCTTTGCGCTCCACGATTGAGCTATCGCCAACGCCGTCGCCAAGATTCTCATAACCGAACGCGAACACCGAATGCCAATGGTTTCCCAGTTTCTGGACGTGAGAAACCGACGCCCGCATCACGACCGATTTCTCTCCGTCGTAGGCCGCAATGTTTGCAGACGCCTCTTGCTGACTAACTCCGTAGTAGTAGTCAACAAGCTTTCGGGATTGCTGACGCACGTCAATGCTTGGTACCAGAGCGCCACCCCACATGACCAATTCTCGCGATACGACAATACCCCATTCATGACCGCCATGCCGGTCTAACATATCGACCGACGCAAAGGTCGCGAGATCAACCCAGGGTGTAACCTGCTCCCATTTGATAAGGAATTCACCGGTGTCGTCCCGGTCTTCCAGTGCTTTCAGAATTCTGTTCTCAGCCGGGTCGAACGCAGACTGGCGTAACTGCACCATCAACTTGAGCGTGCCGGTAGACGAGGGTGAGGTGACCAGCCCAACACCCTCCGGATTTGCCACGAGCATTCGCCAACGCAGATCAGCATAAGGTACGACGACATGCTGATCACTCTCGCCCTTTACATGGCGCTGGATAGAGGCACCGGAAAGGCCAAGACTCGCCTCCCAGTCGGAAGCGCTGACCGGGCCAGCCAGGATAAACAAGACAAATGCCGTAAAAGTAAGCCTTAACCGAATGGTAAGTTGAGCGGCTAACGGGTTCATTTTGATAGTCTCCATGTGAATGAATTCAGGCGGTAGAACAGCAAGTGCCACGGAGTTTCACACGGGTAGAGGATCTGCAGGAAAGCTTGAGATAAACGGTTGATATGGACGACAAGCCGGCATAAATCGAGATGGACGGTAACACCAATCCGACCGCACGAGACTGTGCTACAGTCCAAGAAAACTCTGTTCTGGGATTTCTTGTATGAAAACCATTGGCCTTCTCGGCGGCATGAGCTGGGAATCCACGCAGACCTATTACCGCCTGCTCAATGAAGGCGTGAAGACTCGGCTGGGCGGCCTGCATTCCGCGAAGATTGTGCTCTACAGCGTCGATTTCGCCGACATTGAAGCGCTTCAGCACAAGGGAGAATGGGGAGCCACTGCCCGAATCCTCTCGGATGCCGCGTTATCGCTTGAGAAGGCAGGTGCCGATTTCCTGGTGATCGGTACCAACACCATGCACAAAGTGGCGCCGGAGATTGAACAGATGCTTCGCATTCCCTTGCTACACATCGCGGATGCCACGGCAAAGGTTCTGGCCCGGGATGGCATCAGTCGCGTTGGCTTGCTGGGCACCCGGTTTACCATGGAGCAGGCGTTTTACCGGGAACGCCTCGAAAACGCAGGTATTGACGTGGTCATCCCCGATGAACCCCAGAGGCACCTGATTCACCGGGTAATCTACGAGGAGTTGTGTCTGGGACAGATTGTGGCCGACTCCCGCCGTGCCTACCTTGAGGTTGTCGACTCGCTGGCAGAACGCGGCGCCGAAGCCGTGATTCTAGGATGCACTGAAATTGGCCTGCTGATCAGACAGGCCGATACCCCTGTGCCTCTGTACGATACCACTGGCATCCATGCCGCCCAGGCTGTGGAGCTGGCGCTCGCGGAGGCCGAGTAACCTACTGAAAAATCCCTTAATGTGCTCTTCATCCCGGAACGTCCAAGCATAACGAGAAGGATCCCACGGCGCAGATGATCGAACGACTCCCCGAGTGGCTGCCAATCCAAACCTCGCAGGCAACCGTGAACATTATCCTGCTTGGCGTGATTCTGACCGCCAGTATTTTTGCAGACACGATCGCCCGTCGCACCAGAGTGCCGCGCATCTCGATCCTGATGTTGGTGGGCATTGTTATTGCGGTCATTCATCAGGTGTGGCTGGGCCAGCGAGACGGCGACTTGCTTGGAGGGTTGACTGAACCCCTGATCCAACTGGCTCTGGTGATGGTCGCTTTCCTTCTGGGCAGCGAATTAAAGGTGAGCCGGCTTCGAAGAACGGGGCCACTTATTCTGGTTGTGTCACTTTTCGTGATAGTCGGTGGGGGCCTGCTGGTGGGCGCAGGTTTGCTCGCACTGGGATACCCGCTTGTTGTGGCGATAACCCTGGCGGCCATATCAGTTGCGACCGACCCCGCGGCCGTCAGCGAATCTGTAAAGGAAAACCGGAAAGCGGGGCTATTGCCCAAGGTGCTGCTGGGTATCGTTGCCATTGATGATGCCTGGGGCATCGTTGTCTTCGGATTGAGTATGGCCACACTCGGCTGGGTGATCGGTAGCGAAGCAGAGCTGGCCGTGCTGCATGCTCTATGGGAACTGGGGGGTGCTGTTCTGCTGGGCGCCGCGATCGGCTTGCCGGCGGTCTGGCTTACAGGTCGTTTAAGACCCGGCGAACCCACCCAGGTTGAGGCCATCGCGCTGATCCTGCTTCTCGCCGGGTTCTCATCGTCGATGGGAGTATCGGCTCTGCTCGCCTCAATGGTTGCCGGGAGCCTGGTTGCCAACCTGTCACATCACCACACCCGGTCATTCCGGGAAATCGAGCACATTGAATGGCCGTTCCTGGTGTTTTTCTTCGTTCTTTCCGGGGCGAGCGTCAATCTTTACCAGGCAACAGATGCGATCGTTCTGACCGTTTCCTACATTGCGCTTCGTGTGGCCGGTCGCGTTCTGGGTGGCTACCTCTCAACCCTGGTGGCACCCGCCCGGGGCAAAAAGCTCCCCGGCAGTATTGGTCTTGCGCTAACGCCACAAGCGGGCGTGGCTATTGGCATGGCACTTCTGGCAGCAGAGCGCTTCCCGGAACTACGCGATACCATACTGCCGGTGGTTGTCGCCTCCACGATCATCTTTGAATTGCTGGGTCCGGTGCTTGTGCGGCGGGTCTTGCGATCCTGATTTTGCGCCTATCCGTAGAAGACCGACCAAGACGAACGCGGGCAAAAACTGGATAATGGCCGCCATTAAAAGCCATGGCGCGCCAAATTCTCCGATCCAGGACTCTGTGTAATGGAAATCAACGTCAACTTTCTCGAGAACCTCAGACTTGAAGCCAAGTTTGACGATTTCACGGTCGTAACGGACCAGCCCATTCGCTACAAGGGCGACGGCTCGGCGCCCAGCCCGTTCGATTACTTCCTGGCCTCGTCGGCACTCTGTGCGGCGTACTTCGTACGGGTTTACTGCCTCGCCCGGGACATTCCCACCGAAAATATCCGCCTGTCCCAGAACAACATCGTGGACCCGGAAAACCGCTACAACCAGATCTTCAAGATCTCCGTGGAGCTGCCAGAAGACATCTCTGAAAAAGACCGACAGGGCATTCTGCGCTCGATCGATCGGTGCACGGTAAAAAAAGTTGTCCAGACCGGGCCCACCTTCGAGATTGAAACCGTCGAGAACCTGGACGCGGACGCCCAGGCACTGCTGATGACTCAGCCGGAAGGCGGCAGCCAGACCTTTATCGAAGGCAAGGACCTGCCGCTGGAGCAAACCATCGCCAATATGACCGGCATCCTCGAGGAGCTGGGCATGAAGATCGAGATCGCGTCCTGGCGGAACATCGTGCCACACGTCTGGTCACTGCACATTCGCGATGCCGCCTCACCGATGTGCTTTACCAATGGCAAGGGTGCCACCAAGGAAAGCGCCCTTTGCTCTGCCCTGGGCGAGTTCATCGAACGGCTCAGCTGCAACTTCTTCTACAACGACCAGTTCTTTGGCGAGGAAATCGCCAACAGCGAGTTCGTCCATTACCCGAACGAAAAGTGGTTCAAGCCCGGGCCGAACGACGAACTGCCCGACGGCATCCTGGATGACCACTGTCTGGCCATCTACAATCCGGACGGCGAGCTTCGTGGCTCCAATCTGATCGACACCAACTCTGGCAGAGCCGACCGGGGCATTGTCTCCCTGCCCTACGTGCGAAAATCCGACGGCGAGACGGTGTATTTCCCGTCCAACCTGATCGAAAACCTGTTTCTCAGCAACGGCATGAGTGCCGGCAATACGCTGAACGAAGCGCAGGTTCAGTGCCTGTCGGAAATCTTTGAGCGCGCCGTCAAAAAGCAGATCATCGAAGAGGAAATCGCCCTGCCGGACGTACCCCGGGAGGTTCTTGAAAAATACCCCGACATCCTGGAAGGCATTGAAGCGCTGGAGGCCCAGGGCTTCCCGACCCTGGTCAAAGATGCTTCCCTGGGCGGCCAGTTCCCGGTGATGTGCGTAACGCTCATGAACCCGCGCACTGGCGGCGTGTTTGCCTCCTTCGGCGCTCACCCGAGCTTTGAAGTGGCCCTTGAGCGGAGCCTGACCGAGCTGCTTCAGGGCCGCAGCTTCGAGGGCCTTAACGACGTGCCGCCGCCGACATTCAACAGTCTGGCCGTGACCGAACCGAACAACTTTGTGGAGCACTTCATCGACTCCACCGGCGTTGTGTCCTGGCGCTTCTTCAGCGCGAAATCCGACTATGAGTTTGTCGAATGGGATTTCTCCGGCACCAACGCGGAGGAAGCGGAGTGTCTGTTCGGTATCCTCCGGGACCTGGGCAAGGAAGTGTATGTCGCGGTTTATGAGGAACTGGGCGCGCCGGTCTGCCGGATTCTTGTGCCCGGGTACTCAGAGGTGTACCCGGTGGAAGACCTGATCATGGACAACACCAACATGGCTCTGGACTACCGGGAAGACATCCTGAATCTGCACCGTCTGGACGAGGAGCAACTGGCCGATCTGGTGGAGCGACTGGAAGCCAGCCAGTTGGACAACTACATGACCATCATCACCCTGATCGGGGTTGAGTTCGATGAAAACACCGTCTGGGGTCAGCTCACCATCCTTGAGCTGAAGATCCTGATCTGCCTTGCCCTGCAGTGGCACGAAGAAGCGCTGGAGTTCGTCGACATGTTTCTTCAGTTCAACGACAACACTGTTGAGCGGGGCCTCTTCTTCCGGGCGATGTATGCAGCGTTGGAGGTTACCCTGGATGACGAGATGGAGATGGACGACTACATCACCAACTTCACCCGCATGTTCGGCGAGAAAACCATGGAAGCCGTTGTTGGCTCAATAGACGGAACCGTTCGTTTCCATGGTCTTGAACCAACCAACATGCAGCTGGAAGGACTGGAAAAGCATCAGCGGTTGATCGAAAGCTACAAGAAACTGCACGTCGCACGGGCTGCCAAAGCAGGTTTTTAGAAAAGTCTGAGTTTTTCTGGAATAAATCCCAGGCTGGACCGTCCTCCTGATGAAAGCCACCCAAAAGGGTAAAACAGGAGGACGTAACCATGAAGAAACACGCACTGACACTCGCAATCTGCTCACTTCTTTCCACAGGCGTCTTTGCAGCCGAAGGCGCTGCCAACGCCAACGCACAGGCCGATGCCAACATGTCGGCCGAAGCCAGCAGCCAGAGCGGCGTTTCCGCGCAAGGTGGCGCATCGGCCAGCGCTCAAGGTAGCGTAAATGGCAAGGCGGCAAGGGACGAAGCTCGCCAGAATGCCAATCAAGCTGTCAGCGCAGGTGTTGAGACCGGTCAACAGGTTCGAGGCACCGCCTCGGCAACGGCAAATGCCGCCCGGAATGAAGCCAATGAACAGGCCGACAAGGCAAAAGGCGAGATGAACAAGGCTCGCAATGCTGAAATCCGTGCTGAAACCAATCAACAGATCGGTACGTCGGTGTCCGATAGCGTTAGAAGCCAGGTTCAGAATTCTGTCAAGAGCACAGTAAAAGGTTCCGCCAGCGGCGGCCTGCTCTGAACCGATAGCCAAATCTGAATCGCCGGGCCTCTTTTGGCCCGGCTCTTTTTTCAGCTGAGGAGAAACACCGTTATGATCTTCACGCGATCTCTACCGTACGTTACCGCTTTGGGTCTGATGGCCCCTTTGTGTTTTGCCGACGCCGCAGAACAAGCTACCTTAAACGGACACCTGTCAGCCGGTATTGAGCACGACAGCAATGTCTCCGTGGATGATCTGAACGCCTCATCGGACCGGAGTGATCAGGCCTGGGTTTTTGACGCCGGCCTGGAAGGCGTGCTCAAGCCTGCCCAGCGACTGAACCTTACCCTCGGATACTCCCTCTCTGGCAGTCGATATCGGGAGCTGGATCAATTCGACCAGGACATTCACTTACTGTCCGCCGATCTCAGTTATGATTTTGATCCGGTAACCCTTGGTACGAGTTACCATTATTCCCACTCGGTTTTGGGCTCAGAGCCCTTTCTCGATTTCCACAGGGCAAGCGCCTATCTCGGCAGCCTCATTGGTGACGATGTTTACCTGCTCGCGAGCCTGCAGGATAAGCGAAAGGACTACGAGGAAAGCGAGGCTCGCGATTCGGACATCCGTGGTGCAAGCCTTGATTCGTTTTTCTTCTTTAATAACGCCAGGAGTCACTTCGTGATCGGCGTGGACTACGACGAGGAGGATGCCGAAGCGGACTCCTTCGACAACGACGTCTGGCGAGTGCGGGCGACGTTGCTCAACCGCTTTGTGCTGAGAGGAGAGGATAATCGGATTCGTCTTGGCTGGCGATATGAAACACGGCAATACGATCAACCAGCGGTTTCTTCTTCTGGCTCGTTTCTCGAAAACCCTTTCACGGGAGATTTTGTGGACGCGTCATCCAGTCGTCGGGCCGAGCAGGCCAACGTTTTCGAAGCCAGTTGGCGAATTGGTCTTAACGGGACTTTCAGCGTCGAGCCCTCTGTGTCTCATGGTATTTACCAAGGCACCGAGGACTCCAACGACTACAGCCGAACCATTGCCGGCCTGACACTCAGGGCAGATTTCTGAGTCGGACAAGTCAATACGGCAGGAAACCGAAACCAAAAAGACTGTCCCGACCAGGCTCACCGAGGTCCTGAGCCTGGTCTATCAAAGCCTCAACTGCCTTCTGTGAATTGCTACCATTGGCTTCACAGGCCAGGGCTGCAGCAACAACCGGAGCGGCCAGTGAAGTGCCGCTCTCCGTCGCCAGGCCTCCCTCCGGGTCAGGAACGCTAACCGCAACACCATGGGCTGCGAACATCACGTGTTCTCCGCGACTTGCCCATCGGTAGAGGTCACCTGTGCGGGAGGTTGCGGTAACGCCAATCACTTCAGAATACGCCGCCGGGAAAAGCGGTGACGCGGCAGGCCCCTCATTGCCAACTGCAGCAACCAACAACGTACCCTGATTAGCAAGTCGTCTGACCGCCGCTGCCAGTAGCCGGTTATCGGCACCGGTAAGGCTGATATTGATCACTGATGGTTCCTGTGTCGCCAGCCAGTCCAAACCCTTCAGCAAATGCACGAGCGTGGCTCCGGAGAGATTGTCTGTCCGCGAGTAAAAAACCGAGGCGTTAAAGAGTGTCGCGCCCGGCAGCCTGGCCTCCCCTTCGCTACCCTGCCTGCCAACCAACTGGCCCGCAACCGCTGTACCATGTTGCGTTACAGGAGCCAGTTCGCCGCGACTCCCTTCGAGCGACAAAAAACGTTGTTCGACTATACGGGCTGCACCAAAGGCGGGATGTTCCGTTGCCACGGACGTGTCGATCATTCCAATTTTGACCGGCTCCTCACACAGGCTTACACCCGATCGAAGTGCAGGCACTTCCGAAGAATCGGATGGACCTGTCCGCGGGCTGTATACGTGGTTACGGTCCAGGCGGTCGGCCAGTTCCGGCAAAAGCTTGCGAAGACTCTGGTATGAATCCAGGTCCGGACGAACCCGGAATCTGGCCACGATCATGCCAAGCCCGGATAAGGTTGTACGTTCCAGAACGGTGATCCCAGGATGGTTCAGGCGATTGATGTCCTCCGGCGTGCCGGTCACCAGCCATTGCCTCTCTACAGATCTAAAGCCATCCTCCTGCACGACTTCATTAAACGCTTTTTGCCCTGATACTGTGAATACAGGAAGGCTATCCGGGAGCGACTCGAGGGCACTCCGGAGGTTCTCAGCCTGTTGCTGTGCTCGACGAGTTGCTGCCCGCTCCACCAACCGCTCGGCGTTTCGCTCCACCTGTCGGGTGATACCGCTCGCCGGGTTGTTGATCAGTCCGTCCGCAGTGAGCGCGGTCGCAGATGACGGCGCCCAACACATGATCACGGCTGACAGAATCGACAATTTAAAAAGCGGCTTCATGGTTACCGTCCAAATTCTGGATTGTTTCACTTACTCTAACGGCCTGAACTGGAAAAAATTCCCTGGCGCATGGAATAAAACCTGAGCCGGATCGTCTTACCCATACATTCCATTCTGAACGAGAACTATGCAACAGGAACTGACGGATCTACTACCAGCTCTGAGAAGGTTTGCGTACTCCCTGACTGGCTCCATGGCCGATGCCGACGACCTCTTGCAGAATACCGTCGAGAGAATCCTGACCCGCGATATGCCCAGCGATGTCGATCTTATGAAATGGGCCTTCCGGATATGCCGCAATGTCTGGATAGACGAGTGCCGGGCTCGAAAGGTTCGTCGGGATGCCACCGAAAATCCGGAGTTAAGCGATGGACAAGTCACCGATGGCGAGCATCAGACGACGAAAGAGATCGAGTGGAGCCGTGTGGACGCTGCCATGTCGCGCCTTCCCGAAGACCAGCGACAGATCATTTCTCTCGTTGCTATCCAGGGAATGCCCTACAAGATGGTGGCGGAAATACTCGAGGTGCCCAAAGGCACTGTCATGAGCCGACTGGCCCGTGCCAGGGCAGCCCTGAGCGAAGCTCTGTCACCCGTAACCTTGAGGAGCGAGTCATGAAGATTACAGACGAAACACTGTCAGCATTCCTGGACAGTGAACTGAGCCCATCGGAGATGGAGGCTGTCAGGGAGCGGCTCGCAACAGACCCATCCCTGACCGACCGGTTGGCGGAGCTTGCGGCCGTTGATTCGGAATTAAAGAGCCACTACGGCGACATTGATGGCCGTCCCATGCCCGAATCAATCACCAGGATGCTCGCTGAGGATAATCGGGAGACGCCATTGCCGACGGATAACAATGTTGTACCGTTTCCCTGGTGGCGCAGACTGCGTGGGCATTCAGGTAAAGCCATTGCAGCAGCCGTGGTCGCAGGGCTCGCGATGGCTCAGTGGCTTACCATGCCATCCGCGGAAAATGCGGTATGGTCAGAGGTAGCGGCGACTCTTGATAGCCGCCCCAGCGGAGAAACCTATTCCGTGAATGCCAACATCGAACTTACGCCTCGACTGACCTTCAGAAACCAATCCGCTGAATGGTGCCGGCAGTTCCGGTTAGAGACCCACAGCAATGCGTTCGAGCAGATTGCCTGCCGCACCCATTCAGGCCACTGGGAACAGCGAGTTCAGGTGGAAACAGGTCTGCCAGTTGCAGGCGATGGCTACCGGACAGCCAGCGGAGGAAGCGTACTAGACGACCAGCTCGACCGCATGATGGCGACGCCGCCAATTGGCCCCGAGAAAGAATACGAGTTGCTAGAGCGGAATTGGCGAACAGAATAGCACTGAAAGCATTCCTGACCCACACTTGGTCATTACAAGTAGCCTATTTGCGTTTAATGCCCGTACACCCTTGTACATTTACCGGCATACGCCAAACAAGGAGCCTTGCAATGAGCAATCCGGTGATCGCTGATAACAAGCCCAAGAAAGTCAGTCTCAAAAAGGGCGAAGAATACGCCTTTTGCGTCTGTGGTCGTTCCAATAACCAGCCGTTCTGCGACGGTTCCCATGGAGACACCGGATTCAAACCCAAGGTCTTCAAGGCGGAAAAAGACGAAGAGGCGGTTCTGTGCCAGTGCAAACAGACCGGAAGCGCGCCTTATTGTGACGGCACCCACCAGCAGTTCAGCGATGATCAGGTTGGCAAGGAGGCGCCTGCTTCTGACGACGATGGCGACGACGAGAGCCAGTCCGGTGACGCTCCAAAAGCCAAATCGACGAAGGACGAGCCGACGGTTGAGTTTATTCACCAGTTAGCGCGTGAGGGCCTGAGCAACGTGGGCCACCATGGCCCAACAACCGCCATGGGCGTGCCCCGCCACACTCTGCCCCATTGGGACGATCTGCAGCTAATGGTGGCCCAGATGGCCAGCAAACCGTTGGCCGATGACGCCGAAGTATCAACGGAACTGGTGATCGGACCTGAAGCCCGCAAACCCCTCACCCTGAGCATGCCCCTTTTCGTTTCGGACATGAGCTTCGGCGCTCTGTCGGAGGAGGCAAAAATTGCCCTGGCCCGGGGCGCCGAGCTTGCGGGAACCGGCATTTGTTCCGGCGAGGGCGGTATGCTGCCGGAGGAGCAACAAGAAAACTCCAGGTACTTCTACGAGCTGGCCAGCGCGAAGTTCGGCTACAAGGAAGAACTGCTCAAGAAAGTCCAGGCATTCCATTTCAAGGGTGGACAGGGCGCCAAGACCGGTACCGGTGGTCACCTGCCGGCCAACAAGAATACCGGCAAAATCTCACAGGTTCGCAACATTCCCGAGGGTGAATCTGCCATTTCACCACCCACGTTCGAGGATCTGCGCTCGGTCGAGGATTTCCAGCGCTTCGCCAGCCATGTTCGGGAAATCACCGGCGGAATTCCTGTGGGTTTCAAACTCAGCGCCAATCACATCGAGCGGGATGTTCAGTTCGCGCTGGATGCCGGCGCTGATTACATCATTCTGGACGGCCGTGGCGGCGGAACTGGCGCTGCGCCCGAAATCTTCCGCGACCACATCAGTGTGCCGACCATTCCGGCCCTGGCTCGCGCCCGGCGCTATCTGGATGATCGCGGCGCCAGCGGACGGGTCACGCTGATCATGACCGGCGGCCTGCGGGTGCCCATTGATTTCGTGAAGGCGATGGCCCTGGGCGCAGACGGCATTGCGATTGCCAACAGTGCCATGCAGTCCATCGGCTGTGTTGCTGCCCGTATCTGCAACACCAATAACTGCCCCGCTGGCATCGCAACCCAGAACAAGGATCTGCGCCAGCGGTTGAATGTGGACCAGTCGGCCAAACAGCTGCAGAACTTCCTTGAGGCCTCGGTCTCACTGATGCAGGTAATGGCAAGGGCCTGCGGCCATGACAGCCTCAGCAAACTGAATATCGATGACCTGTCCACCTGGCATCGGGAGATGGCCCTGCTCAGCGGCGTGCGCTACGCCGGTGTGCTCGATCCCTCTGCCTGAGGTTCTTGCCCCTGAGGTTCTTCTGCACTGGCCGCCAAGGTTCGAACCCGTTCGAAGTCCTCCTCGGTGAACACACCGTTCACCCCGGAGACGGCGGCCAGTTTCATGCCATGCTTCAGGCCGAGCTTGTAAATCTCCCGAACTTTCTCCCATTCGATGTTTCGGCCCAGGGTAAAGTTCTCGAAACGCGCCTCGAGGGCCAGCACAATGGTTTCTGCCAGGCAGGCATAGGCAATACCTTTGGGCAAGCCGATGTCTTTCATGTGTACGTCGCCCGGTAGCTGTATCTCGCCGGATTCGATCACCAGCACATCCGGACGCTTTGCCACGTCTTCTGCCGGAATATCCAGGGGGCGCGCTACGTCGGTGATCACACAACCCGGCTTCACTTTCATGATGTCGAGAATGCGTTTGCCGGCTCCGGAGGTGGCAGTGACGATCATGTCCATGTCCGCCAGATCGCGTTCGGCCGAACCGGCAACATGCACGATGGCTCCGGGCGTTTCCTGTTCGATGCTTTCCTTGAGCGCCAGCAGTTTCGCCGGCTCCGGTGCCGCCAAATAGACCTCATCCACTGCCTTGGCCAGCAATCGTGCACAGACAGAGCCGATGGCACCTGTAGCACCCACCACCATCGCCTTGCCGGCGGCCTTGCCGCTGGCGCCGATACTTACCCGCCCTATTTTCTTCATGGCATCATGGGCCGCCCAAAGCGCGCCGGAAGCGCTGTAGCTGTTACCGGTTGTGATCGGCAGCGGTGCCCGCTTGGCTACCGTAATACCCGCATCGCCCACTACCTTGGTGAACGCCCCCAGGCCCATGATCTGGGCCCCGAGTTTCTTGGCCAGCTTTGCGGCCTGCAACAGCCGGGCGTAGGTAAATTCCGGCCCGTGGGCCATGATTTCCCGGGGGGTGCCACCCACGGTAATCAGCCAGCCCTCTACCTCATCGCCATTCGGTGACCGGATTCCGGACACCTTCGAATAAATAAACGGTGGTGAATAGGCGATGGCCTTTTCCACCAGGTTCATCACCACAGGAGGGGAAACATTGGCAACCCAATCCAGCGGCGGCGTCTTGGTGAGGTATTGCTGGGAAAGCGGATGAATAACAAACGCAAACCGGTTCACCCGACGGTAGCCATCCGGATACAGGATTCGTGGCTCAATACCGAGACTCTGGATAATATCCAGATAATCGTCCGGTCCCAGCTGATCCGGTGTTCTGGAGAGCGCAGCGCTGATCATCGCCTCCATCACATTCACGCCCAGGGGTCGGCCTTCCAGCCAGGGACTGTAGTCAACGACCATGGCAACCCGGCGGGATCGCATCCAGTCGAGCGCCGAGTCAGTAACCCGCGAAGTTATGATGGTCTTACCATCCAGCTCTTTCTGCGTGAAATGCTCCAGGTCTCCGATGGCGCCTACGATCACGTGGGAATCGGCCACGGCATGGTGCAATGAGCCTTTAACGAGGTTTTCACCCAGACGATACAAAGGTGTGCGGAGAATGGTTTCTACCGCTTTCACGGCTGCCGGCCTGAACATGATCGGAGCCGTCAGCGAAGTGTAGGTTTCCAGTTGCTTCAGGGAAGTCAGCAGCCTGGGCACCCCGAAATCCGTGTACGGGTCGGCAAAGAAAAGGTTGTCGGTGTGTTCCGAGAGGGACCGGGCAATTCGATAACCGGCCTGCCCATTCATAAACAGCACACGGGCGTTGTCGAAAAAATGCCCCAGTTCGGATTGGGTGTGGCGGACGGCCCATTCCTGCAGGATCGCCCTCAGGCCCGCACCGGTGGTCACGGGCTTGTCAGGCACACAGGCCTCCAGGCGAGCGGTATCGGGGTGTTCAAGCTGCTCCCGACCCACCTCATAGTGATCGTGGACCATACTCAGACCAATGGCGTCGGCCTGCGTGTGTACCGACTCAAGAACCGCTTCGGCACGGGAAAGGTCGCCGTCTGTGCCAATTCGAATAATCCGGAAAGGCTGGCCGAGGAAGGAGGTCTCCAGATCGTAATCGTATTCGGAAGATCCCAGGCTGACACTGACAACGGTTTTCATATTCAGGCTTCCCTTTTCCCTGTTGTTATTGTTGAAGCATAAATCACAGTGCAGGCTTCTGCCTTAGCCCAGATCAAATTCCACACACCTATTCAACGTCTACAATAAGGTAGCGGGCCGAACGACCAATCAGACCTTCAAGGATTAATCAGGAGCTCACTATGACCACTCAGGAAGAACTCAGCACGACCATCCGGGATCTGGTTCAGCCAGGCAAGGGAATCCTCGCGGCGGATGAAAGCCACCCCACCATTGCCAAGCGCTTCAAAGCCGTTGGCGTGGAGTCGAGCGAGGATATGCGGCGGGAATATCGGAGCCTCATTTTTTCGGCTTCCGGGCTCGGGGAATTCATCAGTGGGGTCATCCTGTTTGAAGAGACACTCGGCCAGCAGAGCCTTGATAATGTCCCCATGCCGAAGCTTCTGGCCAGCAAAGGCATAGTGCCAGGTATCAAGGTCGACAAGGGTAAAGGCCCTCTCGTGAATGCCCCCGGTGATGAAATCACCTTTGGTCTGGATGGCCTGGACGACCGCCTGGAAATCTACAAGAACCAGGGGGCACGGTTTGCCAAGTGGCGGGATGTGTTCCACATCTCAGACACCCTGCCCTCGCGGCAGGCGATCGAGGCGAATGCCGAGGTTCTCGCCCGTTACGCGGCTATCTGCCAGTCCCTGGGTATTGTGCCTATCGTCGAGCCGGAAGTGCTGATTGATGGCAATCACAGCATTGATCGCTGCGCGGAAGTGAGCGAAGCGGTCATTCGCGAGGTTTTCCGAGCCCTTTACCGGCATAAAGTTCAGCTGGAACAGATGATCCTGAAGCCCAGCATGGTGACACCGGGCAAGGAGAATCCAAAGGCCTCGCCTGAAGAAGTGGCGACAGCAACACTTGCTGTCTTTCGAAGAGCGGTACCGGCTGCGGTTCCGGGCATCTTCTTCCTGTCGGGCGGGCAAACTCCTGAAGAGGCCACTATCAACCTGAATGCCATGAACAGCATGGGGCCTCAGCCCTGGGAGCTCAGCTTTTCCTATGGACGTGCGCTTCAGGAGCCGGCCCAGAAAGCCTGGGCCGGTAATCTGGAGAATGGCCCCGAAGCCCAGGCGGCGATACTCAAGCGCGCTCGCCTGAACGGCGCGGCGCGCTCAGGCAACTACCAGCCGGAGATGGAGAACTGATCGGCTGCCGCGTTGATCATCAATTACAGCCGGAAATACAGCTTGCCATGCTGTTGAACGCCATGATGCGGCCACTGAGCGGAACATGGACCGGCACGTTCACGGAATCCCGGAACAACGCCGTGCGCGTGCCGTCCTGAACCTTGCCGCCAGAGGTGGCCGGCTCGTTGGCATGGGAGGCAATGACGGCCTTCGGTTGCACCAGATCGTTGATCACATAGGCGGCCTGCTTGGGTCCGGTGGTGAACGTATCTCCTATGTTCATCACCGCAAGCCCCGCACCATAGTGATCTCTCACAACCAGCTGCTGCTCAGCGGTAATACCGGTATCACCTGACAGGTAAACGACCAGGCCATTCGAAAACTTCAACACGTAGCCCGTTGGTGGTCCAACACTGGCACCCACACCGGCAGCTGCCAGGTATTCCGCCAATGGACCGGCCAGGAAGGAAGGCGAAACGCCGTTGCTGTGAACCGCAGGCACCGTGGTGATCGCCACTCCGCCAACCTCACGTTCGCCCCCAAAACGCACCAGCATGGAGTTGGCGGGATCACCGCCAGCGTCCTTGAGCTTGGCGGCAAAAAAGGCAGGCATTTCACTGCCTGTCACGATCTTTGCGTTGTGTTTCACTGCAATATCGACGGTGTTGGATTGTGGCAGCGTTGAAACACCGGTGTCCGGGGACCCGCAGGTGCCCTGGTTTGTCTTGCTGATTCGTTGGTCACCCACGTGGTCTCCATGCATATGGGAAACCAGCACAATGTCGATCTTGCCCAGACGTGGATCGTCTGGCCCGGCGACGGTTCGGCCGGCATCGTAGAGAATCCGGGTGCCGTTCGGATCTTCAAACACCAACGCCCGGTCACGGCCACAGAATTCACCATCGTGGCTACCCAAGGGGGTAACCTTCACCACATTGTCATCAGCTGCGGCGGGCAAGGCCGCAACCAGAAGCATACAGGCAATCACTCCGGCACTCGCCAGGGCGTAACGGAATAGTCCTGGAAACATGTTGATCGTCCTCCCAGTCGCTTTTTTGTTCGTAACAGTTTAGATACGAGCAAAAACACCGTTGATACCAGTGTCAACGGAGGAAATTCCAACTTGGGAAGGATCGAGGTCAGGCTGCGCGCGTGTCTGTCAGGATAACCGGCTGCTCTAGGCATGCCATCATGGGCGCCACCTGACGAATTTTTCGAGCCTCTGGCCAGAGCGCTTCTGCCTCGGCAAAACCCTGTCGGAGAAAATTGAGCCACTGTTTGATGCGACCGGTCACATAGCGGTCCTCAAGCCAGCCCTGGAGAACGGTCGCGTACTCGCGAACCAGCGCCACGGCCTCCGTCCAGGTCATATCAGCCACGGTTTCACCCTGCTGGCTGGCCTTGATCTGGCGGGCGAGGTCTGGCCGCGCGATCAGGCCACGGCCAATCATCACGTCATCGCAGCCGGACACCTCACGGCATCGCCAGTAATCCGCGACCGTCCAGATCTCGCCGTTGGCAATGATGTGGGTTTTTACCGCCTCCCTTGCCCGGGCGATTTCCTCCCAGTAGGCCGGCGGTTTGTAGCCGTCCACTTTGCTGCGGGCATGGATAACAATCTCTTCGGCACCGGCGGATTCCAGCGCCTGGGCACAGGCCACGCCCATGGAACGGTCGTCGTAGCCCAGCCGCATCTTGGCGGTAACGGGCACATGGCCAGGCACAGCCTGACGAACAGCAGCCACAATTTCGTGCATGAGCTCCGGTTCCCGCATCAACACGCAGCCGCCCTTGTGTTTATTCACGGTTTTGGCGGGGCAGCCAAAGTTGATGTCCACCTGAGTAGCGCCAAGTTCCGCAGCCCGCACGCCATGGCGTGCCATCTGATGAGGGTCTGAACCCAATAGCTGAACGGCAACGGGGGTACCTACTTGAGTGAGTGACCGGTTGTGTAGCTCGGGGGCGTATTTGTAGAACACTCTCGGAGGCAGCATGCCATGGGTCACGCGAACGAATTCGGTTACGCACCGATCTATCCCGCCAACCTTGGTCAGGGTTTCGCGGATGGGTGCGTCGACCAGCCCTTCCATCGGGGCAAGGATGATTCGCATGAAGGCTCCAGAGGTTTGATCAAAAGGGGTAAAGGTTATGGCTGATCAAAAATCAGACGGAGCGGATTGTAGGGAATTTGGCGGGAAGTTGGTAGCCGGGCATTCCGCAATGGAATGCCCGGCTGGTTACGGCTGGTTTACTTTTTGACGTCGAAGCGATCGGCGTTCATGACCTTGGTCCAGGCGGCGACGAAGTCGTTCACGAACTTCTCTTCGTTGTCGTCCTGGGCGTACACCTCTGCGTAGGCACGCAGGATGGAGTTGGAGCCGAACACGAGATCAACACGGGTCGCGGTGAACTTGGTATCACCAGTCTTGCGATCCACGATGTTATACGAGTTCTTGCCAGTAGGCTCCCAACGGTTTGCCATGTCGGTCAGATTCACGAAGAAGTCATTGGTCAGTTGGCCAACGCGATCTGTGAATACGCCGTGCTTGGTGCCACCATAGTTGGTCCCGAGCACCCGCATGCCGCCAAGAAGAACGGTCATTTCAGGCGCGGTCAGACCCATCAGTTGGGCACGGTCCAGAAGCATTTCTTCAGGCTTGACCACGTAATCCTTCTTCTGCCAGTTGCGGAAGCCATCAGCCAGGGGCTCCATCGGTTCGAAGGATTCTGCGTCCGTCATCTCGTCGGTCGCATCGCCACGACCCTTGAGGAAGGGAACGTGCACGTCATGGCCGGCAGCTTTGGCTGCCATCTCGATGCCCAGGTTACCACCCAACACGATCACGTCAGCGATGCTGGCGCCGGTGTCGGCCGAAATCTGTTCATACACCTTGAGCACCTTGTCCAGACGGTCGGGCTCATTGCCCTGCCAGTCCTTCTGGGGAGCCAGGCGAATCCGGGCACCGTTGGCACCACCACGCATATCAGATCCGCGGAACGTGCGGGCGCTGTCCCAGGCGGTGCAGACCAGCTCGTTCAGGCTCAGACCCGCTGCGGCGATTTTTTCCTTCACCACCTCTTCGATGTAGTTGGTCTCGCCCTGGGGCACCGGATCCTGCCAGATCAGGTCTGCATCCGGCACACCCGGACCAATGTAACGGGACTTCGGCCCCATATCGCGGTGCGTCAGCTTGAACCAGGCACGGGCAAAGCAATCCTTGAAGTAATCCGGATCGGCCATGAACTTCTCGCAGATCGCACGGTACTTCGGGTCCACCTTCATGGCCATATCCGCATCAGTCATCATCGGCTTGCGACGGACAGATGGGTCGGTCGGGTCGACCGGCATGTGCTCTTCTTTGATGTCGATCGGCTCCCACTGGTTCGCACCAGCCGGGCTCTTGGTCAGCTGCCACTCGTAGCCGAACAACAGATCGAAATAGCCCATGTCGAACTTGGTCGGGTTCGTCGTCCAGGCGCCTTCGATACCGGAGGTGACGGCATTGGTCGCCTTGCCGCCGAGATTCGGGTTCATCCAGCCGAAGCCCTGGGTTTCGACGTCTGCACCTTCCGGCTCTGGTCCAAGGGCATCGGCATCACCATTACCGTGCGCCTTACCAACCGTGTGGCCGCCCGCGGTCAACGCTGCAGTCTCTTCATCATTCATCGCCATGCGGGCAAAGGTCGTTCTTACCTGCTCGGCGGTCTTCTGGGGATCCGGTTGACCATTGACGCCCTCCGGGTTCACATAGATCAGACCCATCTGCACGGCGGCCAGAGGGTTTTCCATGGTGTCAGGCTTGTTCACGTCCTCATAACGGCTGTCCGACGGTGCCAGCCACTCTTTTTCCGCACCCCAGTAGATGTCTTTCTCCGGGTGCCAGATGTCCTCCCGGCCGTAGGAGAAACCAAACGTCTTCAGGCCAAACGATTCATAGGCAACGTTACCGGCCAGGATAAACAGGTCGGCCCAGCTCACCTTGTTGCCGTACTTTTTCTTCAGCGGCCACAGCAGACGGCGGGCCTTGTCGAGGTTGCCGTTGTCGGGCCAGGAGTTCAGAGGAGCAAATCGCTGGTTACCGGTACCCGCACCACCGCGGCCATCGGCCAGTCGATAGGTACCGGCCGCGTGCCACGCCAGACGAATCATCAGACCACCGTAATGACCCCAATCAGCCGGCCACCATTCCTGACTGTTGGTCATCAACTCGTGCATGTCTTTTTCAAGAGCTTCGTGGTCGAGTTTCCTGACCTCTTCCCGGTAGTCGAAATCTTCACCGAGGGGATTGGTTTTGCGGTCGTGCTGATGAAGGATGTCCAGATTGAGGTTCTCAGGCCACCAGCCGGCTACGTCGGCCTTCTCCTGGGTATTCGAGCCATGCATTACGGGGCACTTTCCACCCGCACTGTTGTTGTCGGTCATTTCTCTCTCCTCATTGGGGTTGGCAAAACGACACTGCTTTGATTCAGGCACCTCTAACTATAGGACACAACAAACAATCTGCTCTGAGTATTTCTTATGTCCCGGATAGCGTGTGCCTATAGGGTTTCCCGCACGCCATGCGGGTTCATTCCATTACTGGGCACAAGCGTAATCACTTGAATAACTCGCCAGGATGTCTAGAAAGTCCGGCCAGGCGATTGAACGACTGATTGACACTGCATTGGACATGGATCTGCTCCTGCCTAACGAGAACACAACCACCTTAGCGCGAGGTCGATCGCCCAATACAATTAATTAAAAATAAATTTGTGAAAGCTTTTATTTATGAATGAAGTGCTGGCTGACTAGAGCCGCTCAATGGAAGAGAACTTGCCGGCATCGTCAAAAACGATGCGGAAACTGCCGCGAATTCCATCGCGGAGGTAGAAACGGGAGAGAATACGGGCCGGGAAGCGGACGGAGCGTCCGTCCCGGGCCGTGGTGTGAACATCGGTGGCAACGCCCTGATAAAGCTTGATCCACTCATCAGGGCTGATGCTGATATCCACTATAATCTGCTGCATCGGCTATCAGTTGGCCAATTCAAGCAACAGACGGTTCAGGCGGGTAACGTAGGCACCCGGGTCCGGGAGCTGCTCACCGCTTGCCAGGGTGGCCTGGTCCAGCAGGACTGCAGAGAGCTCGTTGAACCGCTCTTCGCCCTTCTCGCTCTCAAGGCGCTGAACCAGAGGGTGGTCCACGTTAATCTCGAAGATCGGCTTGCTTTCCGGTACTTTCTGGCCGGCGGCCTCCATGATCTTCTTCATCTGCGCACCCATGTCAAAATCACCCACAACCAGGCAGGCCGGTGAGTCGGTCAGACGGTTGGTTACACGCACTTCCTGAACCCGGTCGTTCAGAGCATTTTTGATGCGCTCAAGCAGATCCTTGTGCTCTTCGGCCGCCTCTTCCTTGTGCTTCTTGTCTTCCTCGGTCTCGACTTCGCCCAAGTCCAGATCGCCACGAGCGACGTCCTGGAACTGTTTGCCGTCGTACTCGCTGAGGTAGCCCATCATCCACTCGTCGATGCGATCGGTAAGGATCAGAACCTCAATGCCCTTCTTGCGGAATACTTCCAGGTGCGGGCTGCTCTTGGCCGCGGTGAAGTTGTCGGCGGTAATGTAATAGAGCTTCTTCTGCCCCTCTTTCATACGGCTGATGTAGTCATCGAGAGAGACATTCTGTGTGCTCTCGCCCGTGTGGGTAGAGGCAAAGCGCAGCAGGCCGGCAATCTTCTCGCGGTTGCTGAAATCTTCCGCCGGGCCTTCCTTCAATACAGTGCCGAACTCACCCCAGAACTTCTGGTACTGCTCCGGATCCTTCTTGGCCAGCTTGGACAGCATGTCCAGAACCCGCTTGGTCAGCGCAGTACGAATGCTTTCCACGGTGCTGTCGTTCTGCAGGATCTCGCGCGAAACGTTCAGGGAAAGGTCGTTCGAGTCAATCACACCCTTGGCAAAACGCAGGTACAGCGGCAGGAACTGCTCGGCGTCATCCATGATGAACACGCGCTGCACATACAGCTTCAGGCCGCGGGGCGCTTCCCGGTTGTAAAGATCAAAAGGCGCTCGGGCCGGGATATACAGCAGGCTGGTGTAGTCCAGCTTGCCTTCCACCTTGTTATGGGACCAGGTCAGCGGGTCTTCAAAATCGTGGGCGATGTGCTTGTAGAACTCCTTGTACTCCTCGTCCTTGATTTCGGTACGCGGAAGGGTCCAGAGCGCGGTCGCATCGTTGACGGTTTCGTACTCGTCTTTCTTCTCGCCTTCATCGGACTCGGCCTTCATGACCACCGGAAAAGAAATATGGTCGGAGTACTTCTTCACCAGGCTGCGCAGTTTCCAGCCGTTGGCAAACTCCTTGGCGTCCGATTTCAGGTGCAGCACGATCTGGGTACCACGGTTTTCCCGATTGACTTGCTCAATGGAAAACTCACCGTCGCCCTTGGACTCCCAGTGCACGCCCTCTTCTACCGGAGCACCGGCGCGGCGGGTAAACACATCCACCTTGTCGGCCACGATAAACGCCGAATAGAAACCGACACCAAACTGGCCGATCAGCTTGCTGTCCTTCTTTTCATCACCAGACAACTGCTGCAGGAATTCGGCGGTGCCGGAACGGGCAATGGTACCCAGGTTCTGGATGACGTCGTCACGGGTCATGCCGATACCGTTATCGGTCAGAGTGACAGTATTCGCCTCTTCATCGAAATCCAGGCGAATCTTCAGCTCGGGATCCCCCTCGTAAAGGCCGTCATCTTTCAGGGCTGCGAAACGCAGTTTGTCCTCGGCATCTGAAGCGTTGGAAATCAGCTCACGAAGGAAGATTTCCTTGTTGGAGTACAACGAGTGAATCATCAGGTGAAGCAGCTGCTTCACTTCGGTCTGGAATCCAAGCGTCTCTTTATTGGCTTCAACCGTCATGGCGTTTATGTCTCCTGATACAAATAAGCGGGCAACAAACAGGGGCGCCCGAGTTACCTCATAGTATGGAGAGTGAGCGCGGAGGCCGTTCCGAAACCGTGCGGAGCCATGGATGGCGGAGCCGAGCGTACATGGACGTATTCACAGCGTGTTTCGGAACGGCCTCCGTGCTCGCTCTTGCACAAAATTCTCAGTCTGAGCAAAAAGTGGGGGCGCACCGGGGCATTTCAAGCCCCGGGTTCCGAGCAGGATCAGTCTTCGAGAAGGAAATGCGCCCTGGCAGTGGCAATGGGTTGCGAGCGGGATTTCTGCCAGGCGCTGACCATCACATTGGCAACGCGGTTGCCCTGGCGGGTCAGGCGGCATTCGGCATAGGTTTCGCGGTTGAGACCGGCACGGAGGTAATCCAGGGAAAAGTCGACGATGCGGGGCATACGCAGGCTTTCCTGGGACATGATCAGGTAGATGTTGGCGGACATCTCCATGAAACCACCGATCACACCGCCATGAATGGCCGGCAGGATCGGGTTCCCGAGGTTGGAGTCTTTACAGGGCAGACGGAAAATCAGGTCGTCACCGAAGCGCTCGCACTGCAGACCGATCCAGGTGGCGTAGGGAATGCTGTTCAGCATCCGGCTGAAGTCACCGGTCTCCTGGGTGTAACGCAGGATTTCAGGATCGGTCATTCTTCACCTCCGGTAATCAGGTCCCGGTAGTGTTTCGGGCTGGCATCCTTGCCAATCCGCATGAAGGTGGCCACGCAGTTGGCAATGGTTTCACCGCCCTCCTGGTAAGCCTCGCACCGGGTAAAAATGATGTTACGGGTTACCCGGTAGGTTTCGGCCCTTGCGTAGACCGGCTTCCTGGGATGTGCCGGGCGCATGTAGTCGACACGCAGGTCGAGCGTTGGGCAAAGCTCAAAATCGTCCAGTGCGCAAAGGATCACACAGCCTGAGGTGGTATCCATGAGGGTAGTAATGGCGCCGCCATGAATCACACCGGTGTCCGGGTTACCGATGATCCGGTCGCTGTATGGAAGGCACAGTGTCAGGCTGCCCTTTTTGGCTTCGGTAACGGTAAGCCCCAGCTCTTTGGCCTGGTTGAGTGTGTCGATAAAACGGGTAACCCGTTTCCGTCGGATGTCATCGTTCATTCAGATTCAACCTGTGGATCAGCTTTTGGGTTTTGCGCTGCTTTCCGCCTTGCCGGGCAGCGGCTCTTCGAACACCTTACCTGCTCTCAACGCCTCCAGTGCCGTAGAACAGAATTCCCGGCGGTAGAGTACGATGACCACCAGGGTGGACGCCGCCATGAAAACGATCGGATGGATAAACCAGCCTACCACGGCAAGCGCGTAATAGTAGGATCGAAGACCCAGGTTGAACGCGTCGCCTGCAAGGTTGCAGATGTTGCCGGCACTGCGGGCGAAGGCTTCCCGTCCTGCCGGGCTGGTTTTGGTATCGTCCGGTGGCGGGGCACTGCCTACCATCACCGAGACAAAATTGTACATCCGCATGGACCAGGTGAATTTGAAGAAGGCATAGATAAACACCACTAGCAGCACCACCATGCGCAGCTCCCAGATTTCCCGGGTCGGCAAGGTGCCGAATGGCATGGTGCTGAACACTTCCATCACTTCCTGGGTGTACCCAAGGGCAGTGATGATACCCGCGAGAATCAGCAGGCAACTGGAGGCGAAAAAGGCGCCGTTTCGCTCCAGGTTACCAACCACCGACGCATCGGCAATCCGGTTTTCCCGGCGCAACATGACGCGCATCCAGTCTTCCCGATAAAGGTCGAGCGTGTTGGAGAGACAGGGACGGTCGGCGGCGCGGCGTTTGGAGTACTCGGTATAACCCAGCCAACAAACCAGGAACCAGAGCAAAGCGATTAATTCGAGAAGATTACCCATTGGCTGCCCTAGATTTGAAAATGGCGAAACAGAGCGGGAACAGGGGCTTATGATACGCCATGGACCTGTTCGCCACCACCGCTCGAGGCGGTGCGGTAATCCACCCACAACCAATCATGTGCTATAAACTGGCCATTCAGGAATCGGGTAAAGATTTACGACGAAGCCCGACATAGATTCATCGAAAAGGGAGCTCATCTTGAACCTGTCTGCTATCAAAACCAGCCTCGCTATCGTTGCCCTGGCGGTATTGCTGAGTGGTTGCTCGGTTAATCCGGTTACCGGCGAAAAGCAGCTTTCGCTGATCGGCGAGAGCCAGGAACTCGCCATGGGCGCGGAGCAATACGAGCCCACACAGCAAACCCAGGGCGGCCGGTTTTACATCGACCCCGAGCTGAATCTGTACGTGAGCGAGGTCGGCCAGAAGCTGGCGCAGGTCAGCGATCGTCCCGATCTGCCCTACGAATTCGTGGTTCTTAACAGCAGCGTGCCCAACGCCTGGGCCTTGCCCGGGGGCAAGATCGCCATCAATCGCGGCCTTCTGACAGAACTCGAGGACGAGGCTCAGCTTGCTTCGGTTCTTGGCCACGAGATTGTTCACGCTGCGGCCAGACACAGTGTTCAGCGGATGCAACAGGGCATGCTGATCAGTGCCGGTGTTGCTGGCCTCGGCTTTGCGCTTTCGGATAACGAATGGGCCGGGCTGATCATGGGTGGTGCCGCATTGGGGGCCCAACTCGCGCTGGCGCAATACAGCCAGGGAGATGAACTGGAATCTGATCATTACGGCATTCTTTACATGAAACAGGCAGGCTACGACCCGCAGGCGGCTGTCGAGCTTCAGGAGCTCTTTCTGAAACTCTCTGAGGGCCGTCAGTCCAGCTTCATTGATGGTCTGTTTGCGACCCATCCACCCTCGGCAAAGAGGGTGCAGGAAAACCGCGAACTGGTTCAGAGGATCGGTGCCGGCGGCTATCGGGGAGAGGATGTCTATGAACGCAAGATGGCCAAGCTCCGTTCGCTGCAACCCGCGTACGAGGCCCACGACAAGGCCATGGAGCTTGCTTCCAAGGGTGAAATGAAACCTGCCCTGGACAAAGTAAACGAAGCGATTCGCCTGCTTCCGCGGGAGGCCATGTTCTACGCGCTGCGCGGTAGAATCTATCAGGAGCAGAAGGAAGCCGAGAAAGCCGCTGCCGACTTCGAGAAGGCCGTGGAGCTCTATCCCGAAATGTTTAAATACCGCCTTTACAGCGGCCTGAATGCCCTGAGACTCAATAATCTGGACAAGGCCAGGGAAAACCTCATCAAAGCCAATGAAACCGTTCCCACATCCATCGCCTTCCTGCGACTCGGCGATGTCGCGGTAAAACAGAATAATCGAAATGAAGCCATTGCCTATTACAGCAAGGCCGCCGAAGCCGGTGGTGACGTGGCTGAAGAGGCCAAACGTAAACTGGCGGCACTCACGCAATAATTGCCGCCGGAAACGTTGGATTTAGAAGGCCGGAGTCCCGAGGGGTTCCGGCCTTTTTATTGCCCGGGATCAAGATTGCCGGTCTGACGCACATCTTCTGTCAACGCCTCCATTGACTTTTAGAGCAATAACTCTAAAAATCAGATCACATCAACAATGATTGGATGACGGACATGTTAGCGAAACGTATCCAGCCCATGGTCTTCCAGGCGCGCCGCTTGTATGTGGAACTGATGTTTCAGGTAATGGGGCGGGCACTGCAGGCTGTGAGTGAAGTGGACGAAAAGGTTCAGAATGAAGCCAGGGCCCTGCCGGATGGCTTTCTGTTTGAAATGATGGTGATGCCGAACGGCTCAAAGCTGATCGTGGAGCACACCGGCCAGGGGCGATTCCGCTACCACGGTGACCAGGCGCCCCGCCCCGTCGACCTGTCAATTCAGTTCAAGCACATTGCCCATGCGTTTCTGGTGCTGTCTTTCCAGGAGAAAACCTCCGTGGCATTCGCCAATGACCGCATGCTGGTCGATGGCGACATCAGCTATGCGGTGCGCATGACCCGGGTGCTGAACCGGCTTGAGTCATTCATTCTGCCAAAACTGATCGCCGAGCGGGCCGTGAAGGAGTACCCGGCCGATCTGCACCTGCCGGAAAAACTGATCAGTGCTGCGCGCATTTACCTGAAAGTTGCCACCAATTTTGTCGAGACAGCGAGAGCGTGATGACCACTAAATATTATGAGTTCTTCTGCCCGGTGAAAGTCATTGCCGGCAAGGCCGCACTTGAACACATTCCCTATGAGCTCACAGGCATGGCTGCGAGACGGCCGATGATCGTAACCGACAAGGGCGTACGGGCTGCCGGTCTGCTGGAACCCGTCATCGCCGCTTGTGAGGAAAGCGGGCTGGAAATCACGTCTATCTATGATGATGTTCCGCCAGACTCCTCCACCACCGTGGTGCGTGATATCGCCGGCATTTACCGTCAGGAAAAGTGCGACTCCATTATCGCCGTCGGCGGCGGTTCGGCGATTGATACCGGCAAGGCCGTCAATATTCTGGTTTCCGAGGGTGGTGACGATATCGCGAAGTACAGCGGTGCCGGCGTGCTCAAGCATCCGCTGAAGCCCTTTTTCGTTGTGCCCACAACGGCCGGTACCGGTTCGGAAGTCACCTCCGTTGCCGTGATCACCGATGAAACCAAGGGCGTCAAGCTGCCCTTCACGTCATCGTTCCTGCTGCCTAACGCGGCGATCATTGATCCGCGCATGACACTTACCCTGCCGCCGCACATTACCGCGGCAACGGCGATGGACGCCATGACCCATGCCACGGAAGCCTTTACCTGCATGGCCAAGAACCCATTGAGCGACGCCTACGCCACCGCGGCGATCAAAAAGATCAGCCACTCCCTGCTCAATGTAATGGACAACCCAAAAGACAGCGACGGCCGGTTGGAGCTGGCCCAGGCGTCGACCATGGCCGGCATTGCCTTTTCAAATTCCATGGTGGGCCTGGTGCACGCATTGGGACACGCAACCGGCGCTATCTGTCACCTGCCCCACGGTCTGTGTATGAGTCTTTACCTGCCCTATGTGCTGGAGTACAACCTGGAAACCATCCGGGATCCTCTGGGCGACTTGTTGCTGTATCTGGAAGGCCCGGAAGTGTTCGCAGCAACGCCTGCAAGCCGCCGGGCAGAGGCCAGTATTTCCGCCATTCGCAAACTTCGGGATGCCCTTTACAAGCGGTGCCAATTGCCACGTACACTGAAGGAAACCGGCAAGGTAACCGAGGATCAACTGGATCACATCGCCGAAATGGCGCTGGATGATGGCTCCATCATGTTCAACCCTAAGGAAGTGACACTGAAGGACGCCCGCGCGGTTCTGCGACGCGCCTGGGCATAACCGGAAAGCCGGGGCCGCACGCGGCCCCGGCTTCAGCATTTTTCTTAAGATAGAAATCACATCATTGAAAAGGACTGAGCAAAAGAGGACAATTAGCCACTTCTGGCAGGGATGATAGCCGGGTTCATTTTTCACCTACAGCATCGTTTCGTAGAGAGCCCCCTCCGCATGCAAAACCGAGTGTCCTGCCTCACCTCTGCCATTCTCGGCATCCTGCTGGTTGGTCTGACAATACCTTCTTTTTCCGTATCCGCGTCCGAGGAAGTGTCCGGGGAAGAGCGTGTATTCCGTTTCAACATCTCTCCCAACGGCTATCCCCCCTATCTGATCGTTGATCAGAACCAACCCTCGGGAATCATGTGGGATGTCGTGTCCGTGGTTGCCAAACGCCTTGGCTACAGGGTTATTGCGGAAAGGATTCCGCGAAAGCGGGTTGATCAGATGCTGCTTGAGGGTTACATCGACGGCACGCCAAGGGCCCGGGAGTGGGCAGATAATCCGGAGCAGTTCCTGTTTACTGACCCTGTGGTGGACATCGAAGAGGTATTTTTTGCACCAGCTCAATCGGACTTCTCGTACGAGAGCCCTGACGATCTGGTTTCAAAAACCATTGTTACTCACCTCGGGTACCGGTATCCGCTGCTCGAGCCTTACTTCGAAGAGGGCCGAGTTCGCCGTTTCGATGTTTCCAGGGACAAGGACATGTTCACGTTCGTGCTGCACGGCGACCGATTCGACGCGGCTGTCGCTGATCGGCTGGTCGGAAAATGGATCCTGCGGAACGAGGGCCTCAGGCAGCACTTCGACATAACCAGCAAGGGCATCAGCAATTATGGCTTCCGGCTGATGTTGCGTAAGGACTGGCATTCCTTCGCCAATCAATTCAATGCCGAACTGGCGGAGATGAGAGAGAACGGCGAGCTTGACGCCATTCTCGCCAACTACCGATAATCGCTGCCGCCGCTCTACCCCGGGCGCCTTACTCCAGGCGCCTTAGCAGAAGCATGGGCGACACGCTAAGAACCGGCCGGAGTTGCCATCGGCCAAACAGGGCCAGAACCAGGGCGCTAACCAGCGGGATAGGCAGCACCACATGCCAGTGCCATTGGAACGTGCCCTCGAACATCCGGAACTGCAGTGCCCAGACCGCCGCCTCGGCGGCAACCACGCCCAATAAACCTGCAAAGCCTCCCAGCAACGCGAACTCGAGCATAGTGCTGCGCACTAACAGTTTCTGCCTGCCGCCCAGAGTTCGTAGCAAGGCCCCTTCCCTTTGCCGGTCCTGGAGCGTCGCACTGACCACCGCTGCCATAACCACAAGCGCTGCGGCAAGAATCAGCGCCAGGATGGCTTCAATCGCCTGTGTTACCTGGCGGACAATCTCCTGGATTCGCTCGATCACGTGGTCAATTTCCAGTACCGAAACGGTCGGGAACTGGCGCGAAAACTCGTTCAATGCATCCTTGCTGTCCTTGGGAAGATAAAAGCTGGTTATCCAGGTTGCAGGCATGTCTGTCAGGCCGCCCTCCGGCGGGAAGGCCATGTAGAAATTGGGTTTCATGCTGTCCCACTGAACCGTGCGGATACTGGTGACAGCTTCCGTTACCTTCTCGGAACCGATGGTAAAGGTCAGTTTGTCGCCCAATGACAGGCCGAGTTGTGCAGCCAGTTCGGCTTCCACCGAGACGCCGTTTTTCTGGTTCTCACGGAACCAGGTGCCCTCCACTACCTCGTTATCTTCCGGTAAAGCCGACATCCAGGTGAGGTTCAGTTCACGGTTGAGGGCATTTACATTCTCATCCTTACTGACCGTTTCCTTGACCGGCTGTCCATTGAGCTCGGTCAGACGACCGCGAACCATGGGGTAGAGTTTATCCAGGGGCTGGCCACGCTCTTGCCAGAACGCATCAACGTCCTCAACCGCGTCCGGCGCGATATTGATCAGAAAGTGATTGGGCGCGTCATCGGGCAACTGGGCCTGCCAGTCCGACAGTAATGAAGTCCGCACCAGTATCAGCGTGGCCGCAAGCATCAACGTCATCGCAAACACGGCAATCTGAGACAGACTGGCCCTGCGATGCCGGTAGAGGCCCACCAATGCCAGGCGCCAGGCGTTGCCGCCGCCACGAACCTTACGCAGTGTGGCCACCAGCAGCCATCCAACCAGGCCAAGGGCGCCAAGCAGCAGGGCAAGGCCACCGAGCAGGGAGACAACAAGGGCCAGTTCGCCGGCATACATCCAGACCAGTCCGAACACCGCTACAATGGCGATCAGGATATCGGGCAAGGCCTCACGACCTGTTTCACCAGGTTGGCTTCGCAGTACGCGCATAGCCGGCACATTCCTAAGCCGACGCACCGGCGGATAGGCGAAGGCAAACAGAGAAACAAGAGCTGTCAGAAGCGCGGGCACCAGGGCGGAAGGGTCGAGCTGGAAGTCCACCGGGCGCTCCAGTACCTCGCTCAGCATGCGAGTCAGCAACCAGTAAAGCGGCATGGCCACCAGCAGGCCACCGACGATGCCGGTAACGCCCCAGAGTGCCAGACGCCTGAGATACAAGCCGCCAATACCAGCGCCGCTCAGACCGAGGGTCTTCAGTAATGCGACGGTATCGCGTTGAGACAGGGCGTATTGCCGGCTTGCAACAGCAACCGCCACAGCGGCAAGCAGAACCGCAAGGCTGCCGCCGAGCAGCAGGAATCGCTCGGCACGCTCAAGGGAGCGGGAGAAGGTTTCACCATCGCGAACGCCCTCCCATTCATGGCTGGGCTCCATGCGGGGTTCCAGCCATTGATAGTAAGACTCCAGCGAGGCTTCATCACCGGCAAACAGATAAACATACTCAACCCGGCTGCCCTCCTGAATCACCCCGGTGGCTGAGACATCATCCACATGCATCATTACCCGTGGCGCCAGCGCGGAGAGCCGGAAACCACCGTCGGGCTCGCGAATGAGGAGACCTGAGACGGTCAGGTTCAGGTTCCCGACTTCCAGGGGCTCTCCGATTTCCAGATCCAGCAGTCTGAGCAGGCGCGGGTTGATCCAGACCTCTCCTGGCCCGGGCCCCTGACTGACCAGCTCCCTGGGCCCCGTTGGGTCCCGCTGTATTTCGATATCCCCTCGGAGCGGATATTCGTTGCTGACGGCTTTCACCGACACCAGCTGGAAATTATCAGCGCCCAAAACCATGGTGGAGAATTCCACCATTCGACCGGTTGCCAGCCCCTGATCAGTCGCTTCCTCCAGCCATGAATCGGGAATGGGTCGACCATTTTCCGCTTCCAGCTGCCGATCCGCCGCCAGGAACGAACTGGCTGAGGAAACCAGGGTGCGTTGCAGCTGGCTGGCAAACAGAGCGATGGTAGCAACCGTGGCAACGGCAATGATCAGGGCGGCAAGAACGACACGAACATCCCGTTCCCGCCAATCCCGGCGGACCGACATGAGCTTGTTTGCAGCCGCCATCAGTGTGCCATCTCCTGAGCCGCGCTCGGTTCGGTAAGAACGCCGGCTTCAATGTGGAACTGCCGATTGCAGCGCGCCGCCAGGTGTTCGTCGTGGGTAACCATTACCAGCGTTGTGCCCTGTTCCCGGTTGAGTGCCATGAGCAGATCGGAGACTGCCTGGCCGGTGCGGTTGTCCAGGTTGCCGGTCGGCTCATCAGCAAACAGTATCAGCGGTTCAGAAGCGAACGCCCGCGCAATCGCTACCCGCTGCTGCTCACCGCCCGACAGCTGTCTTGGAGTGTGGGTCAGACGTTCGCCCAGGCCCACCCGTTCCAGTAGTTCACGTGCTCTTTTTTCAGGAGCGCTCATACCCGCCAGCTCCAGGGGCAACATAACGTTCTCGAGCGCGGTGAGCGCAGGTAAAAGCTGGAAGGACTGGAACACGAACCCAACCCGGTGGGCCCGAAGCTTTGCCCGCTCGTCTTCGCTGAGCTTGCTGATCACCGACCCATCCAGCTCAACCGTTCCCTCAGTCGGCGTATCGAGGCCGGCTAACAGACCCAGGAGTGTGGTTTTTCCAGACCCGGAGCGCCCGACAATGGCTACGGACTCTCCCCGATTGATTTCAAGAGTGACCCCTTGCAAGATCGTGAGCGTATCGGTTTCAACACTGACGCGGTGAGTCAGGTTATTTACCCGTAACATTGGGCTCTGGCTATCCGGGTTAATATTGGTCATCTGGTTCACGGAGTCTCCCGATCCTGGGTCCTGAAAACGACTTAAAGGTGTATTGGTTGTCTATGCATACGGCATTGGTGTACGTCAGATCAATTCTTTTTCTTGTAGCTACCCTGATGGCGCTGCCAGTGGCGGCGAGCCAGAACACGCTTCTGATTGTCGGAGACAGCCTCAGTGCCGCCTATGGCGTCCCCTCCGAAACTGCCTGGGTGCAGTTGTTACGTGAGCGCCTGGAAGACAAGGGACTAACGGAATGGGAAGTGGTCAATGCCAGCATCAGCGGAGAGACCACCGATGGCGGCGCTCGTCGTCTGCCCGAACTGCTTGAGGAGAACGAGCCCGAAGTTGTGATCATCGAATTGGGGGGCAACGACGGCCTTCGCGGCTTTCCGCCCAATGTTATCGAATCCAATCTCGCCTCCATGATCGAAAAGGTCCAGGGTTCGGGGGCGCGTGCCGTGCTGGTGGGCATGCAGATACCTCCCAACTACGGACAGCGGTACACAGAAATGTTCGCCGAAATCTACCCGAAGCTGTCAGACCGTTACGACACCGCTCTGGTTCCCTTCTTCCTGGACGGCATCTACAACCAGGACGGACTGATGCAGGACGATGGTATTCATCCTACCGAGGAAGCCCAGGCCAAACTGCTGGACAACGTCTGGCCGGTCATCAAACCGATCCTTCAGTAACCCCGACTCAGTGCAACCCCCGAAGAAACGCCAAGGCCCGGCGCTCTGACCAGTAGAACCCGTCCCTGGCATGCTCGACAAACCCCACATGACCGCCCCAGCGGGGAGCCTCAAGGCGCACATGGGCGCCGAGCTGTCGCCGGGACTCCGGAAAGCATTGCGGCGACAGGAACGGATCATCGGCGGCATTGACCATCAGCGCCGGCACCCTCACATCTCGCATTCGCCCCAGTGCCGAGCACTGTGCCCAGTAATCCCGGGCATTGCGGAAACCGTGCAGTGGTGCCGTGTAGCGATCATCAAACTCATGAAAACTGCGGATCGCGTCAAACCCGGAAACATCGATCAGGTCCGGGAACTTTTCTGCCTTCTCCTGCATTTTCAGCTTCAGATCCCGAAGAAAGCGCTGCATGTAGATCTTTCGGCTGGGCAGTGCCAGCATATCGGCGCTGCCGGCCAGGTCGCAGGGAACCGAGTAGGCAACGGCGCCGCAGATCCGGCTATCGACTCCCTCACCCTGTTCGCCCAGATAAAGCAGCGTCAGATTGCCCCCCATGCTAAACCCGGAAAGGAACAGGGTGTTGTAGTTACCCGACAAACCGTGATTGACCACCAGGCCGAGATCCTCGGTGGCGCCGCTATGATAGAACCTGGGTTGCCGATTCATAACGCCGCCGCAGGAGCGGAAGTTCCACGCCAGAACATCCCATCCCTCACGCAGCAAGGCTCGGGTTAAACCGAGCACGTAGGGACGCCGGCTATGCCCCTCCAACCCGTGGGACACAATCGCCAAACGGTCGCTGCCCTGCCGGTACCAGTCCAGGTGCAGTTCGTCGTCATCCGGCGTCGCAATCACTTCCGGCTCGGGATCCACCAAGGGTACTTTGCGAAACAGCGTGGGCCAGACCGACTGGACGTGACCGTTGCGTAGCCACGGTGGTGGACGATAGTGAAGAGTCCTGCTTTCGTACAATTTTTAGCCTTTCATATCAGGGGGTTGACCCCGTAAATCAAAGCGCTTAATATGCGCGCCACTTGAAGCTGTTCCCCGATAGCTCAGTTGGTAGAGCAACGGACTGTTAATCCGTTTGTCGCTGGTTCGAGCCCAGCTCGGGGAGCCACTTATTTCGAAATGCCGCTGCTTCTGATGAATCAGCGGCATTTTTCGTTTCCCGCCCTAGAAAATCTGTTCGCGCTGCATGAATTCGGTCAGCACGCGGAACAGCGTGAAGCCATCCTCGGTTCCGATCAGTTCCCGAATAGAGTGCATACCGAACTGCGGTACACCAATGTCCAGCGTGGTCACTCCCAGATTACCCGCCGTGAGCGGCCCGATGGTACTGCCACAGCCCATGTCACTTCGAACCACGAACGTCTGGTGTGGCAAACCCAGCTCGTCACTGATGTGGCGGTATACGGCCGCCGAGCGACTGTTGGTGGCGTAACGCTGGTTGTGGTTGACCTTGATCACCGGCCCCTGGTTGAGAATGGGCCCGTGATTTTCGTCGTGTTTATCCATGTAATTGGGGTGAATGCCGTGGGCATTGTCCGCCGACACCATCATCGAACGGGCAATGGCCCGAGCCTTGCCGGAGCCGGCCCAACGATCCAGCACCGCCGTGAGGAACGGCCCCTGGGCGCCTTCGGCCGACATACTGCCAACCTCTTCGTGATCATTGCAGACCAACAGAGCGGCCTCATCACCGGAAGCTTTCAGCAAGGACTGAAGGCCGATGTAACAACTCAGCAGGTTGTCCAGCCGAGCGGAAGCGATGAAATCATCGCGCAAACCGACAAACGACGCCTCACGGGCATCGTAAAAGCTCAGCTCGTAGCCCAGAACCTTGCGAACACTGAGTCCGGATTCGGTTCTGACCTGTTGTGACAGCAAATCGACAAAGCTGGTCGTGTCACTTTCCGGAACCTGCATCACAACCGGTGGCAGATCGGTCTGGGGATTAACCGTCCGATTGCTGTTGGCTTCGCGGTCGAGGTGGATGGCCAGACTGGGGATAAACGCGATGGGTTTGCGAAAATCCACCAGCGTATCCCGCACCTTGCCGTCCTCGTCCAGCACCGTAACCCGACCGGCCAGAGAAAGGTCCCGATCAAACCAGGGGTTGAGCAGAACACCGCCGTAGACCTCGACCCCCAGCTGGAAAAAACCCTTGCGGCGAAGCTCAGGTGTGGGCTTGACCTTCAGGCAGGGGCTATCGGTATGGGCACCCACCATACGGATCCCCGAGGTGGCAACGTCTTTGCTGCCGGTGCGGAAGGCAACGATCGAAGAGCCGTTACGGATAACGAAATAGCCCTGGTTGTTGGCCAGTGACCAGTCTTCCCGCTCATCCAGTTCCTGGAACCCGGCCGCACTGAGCCGTTGCTTCATGGTGTCAACTGCGTGCCAGGGTGTGGGAGAGGTGTTCAGAAACTTCAATAAATCTTTGTTAAATTCAGCGTGTTCCATGATGTCCCTGATTAAAAGATAATTGCGCCATCAGTATGGCATGAAGCCGTAAAGCCTCATACTGGTCAACGGACATTCCCTATAACCGGGTCACAAATTAACCAGCACCGGGAGCCCAACGTGCCTGCACCGAGATTTCTCGACATTGAATACTGCCAGACCGACGACGCGCTTTTCCCAACCGCTATGGCCTGGTCGCTGGAAGACGGCCGGATGAAAACCGTGGTGATCGCCCCTTCCGATGACTGGCTCCCCGAAGACGGTGACCTCGGTGATATCGACCTGCTCTACCTGGAAGAACAGGGCGTGCCCCTCATCGAACTGGCCCGGGAACTGCACCAGGACCTGCCAGACCAGACCGTATTCGTAGACGGCCTTGATCCGGACGAGATTCTGGTGGACCTGATCTTCACGGCAGTAGGACAGGAAGCCCCGTTTGAGATCGCACCCATCAGTGAGCTTATTACCGGCCTCGACAGCGAAACCCTGGAAGATCGTCGTCGCCAGTTGCTGTTCGAGGAAAGCCTGGAACCTCAACTGCCCGAAAATGGCGTATATGCCCTGCTGCTAATGGCTCGGGAAGAAGGCCTGTTCGACGAAGACCTTTGACGGTGCAGAACAGACACGGGGAAGTGTGACACGGGTCGACGTAACAAACGGTTACACAAGGCAGAATCAGCCCGTATTCGCCCACGTCAGGAAGCCCGATAACAATGAACAAGGTTGTGCGAACGCCCCTTATCTGCCCACTTGTCCCTGCCCTGCTTCTCGCCTCCCAGGCTGTTCTGGCCCAGGAGACCCCTCGAGCAGACAAACACTACATCGGTCTGCTGGCAACCACTTACAACCACCGCACCATCGGTGAAAACACCAAGGAGACGGCCTGGGGCACTGGCGGAACACTGGTGATGGGTGGTCATATCACCGACCTGTTCCACGCCGAGTTGCGGGCGGGCGGTGGCTTTAAAGACGCTGAAGTCCCGAATAGTGACCTCACACTGAGCGTTGACTACTACGCCAGCTGGTATATCGGCCTGCACTATCCGATTACCGACTACGCCAACCTCTACGGACAGTTTGGCTTTTCCTATATCCATGGCGAGGGGGAGATTAGCGACCCGGCGAATGACCGCAACAACCCCTTTCTGGACCTCGAAGGCGAATTTCCAGACAGCGGCTTCAGCGTCAGCTGGATTGCCGGCCTCGACTTCGAAGTAATGGACGACACCTTCCTGGTGTTCGAGGGAGGAAAGCTCTTCGAAGACACCGCTACGGATGTGAATACCTTCCAGTTCTCCGGCGGCCTGCGCTACGAGTTCTAGAATACAGGTCGGATTACGCTTCGCTAATCCGACCTACCGTTCTATTCGTTTTCCTTTATGCCTTGTGGCGGATGTGCCAGCACCGGTGGATCCGGGCATTGCGCTGGAAATCCCTGTCCAGGGTATCCCGGGTAACTTCGGAAACCTCGAACTCGCTTTCCAGCGCCTCGTCCAGCTTGAATCGCCGGAAATTATTCGAAAAGATCAGCAATCCATCAGAGCTCAGCCGCGCCATGGCCTGCCTAACCAGCGTGGGATGATCCTTCTGGATATCCAGAACGCCGGCCATTCGGGCGGAGTTCGAAAATGTGGGCGGATCCATGAAGATCAGATCAAACCGTTGGTCCGCCGTTTTTCGGTCCGCAAGCCAGGCCAGGCAATCCGCCTGCTCTACCCGATGCTTCCGGGGATCCGCGCCGTTCAGGGCCAGATTCTCCTCGGCCCATCCGACATAGGTTTTTGACATATCCAGACTGAGAGACCGGCTGGCACCTCCTACCACGGCATGCACCGTGGCCGCCCCGGTATAGCAAAACAGGTTCAGGAAGCGCTGGTTGGCAGCGTGTTGCTGAATCCAGTGCCGCACCGGCCGATGATCCAGAAACAGACCGGTGTCCAGGTAATCCTTCAGGTTCACCTTCAGCACACAGCCATGTTCGTGAACCTTGAAAAACTCGCCACTGGCAGCCTGCTTTTCATACTGGCTGGTGCCCGTCTGGCGCTGGCGCTGCTTGCACACCATGTCTTCCCGGTCAACGCCGAGCGCTTCGGGAATCACTGCAAGAGCTTCGGCCAGACGTTCACGGGCGGAACGTTCGTCCACCGATTTCGGGGCGGCGTACTCCTGAACGTGAACCCGGCCCTCATAGATATCGATTGCCAGGGCGAACTCCGGCATGTCGGCATCGTAAAGACGATAGCAACCAATGCCCTGCTTTCTCGCCCACTGGCCAATGGTCTTCATATTCTTCTTGAGCCGGTTACGAAGCATGGCCGCACGTTCCTCGTTGGCAATACGAGGCGTAATCTCACCGGGGATATCGGGGCCCCGAGGGGTCATGGCGCTGGCGTCATTGATTTCGAACAACAGCAACTGAGCGGGCAGTTTGCCGTTGAAAAGCCGGTATTGCTTGTAGCTTCGCAAACCGATGGACTTGCCGTATTCCGGGGCACCGGTAAACACACCAAGCCGCCAGCCGGGTACGCTGCGTTTCACTGCAGCGCCCAGGGCCTGGTACAGGACGCCCAGTTCCCTGCGCTCACTCAAGCGCTCACCGTATGGCGGATTGGTCAACACCAACCCATGTTTAGACCAGTCGCCCTCCGGTTCCAGGGCCTCAACCGATCGAGCCTCAACGTGGACAATACTCTCAAGCCCGGCCCGCTGGATATTCTTCCAGGCCGTCGCAATGACCCGACTGTCCTGGTCAAAGCCTACCAACCTGGGAATTCGTTTCTGTTTACCCTCATGGGCGCGACGTTCTGCTTCCTGGCGCAAGGACAACCAGAGCTCCGGCTGATGGCCCGGCCATTTCTCGAAACCAAACCGCTCCTGTTTGCGCCCGGGCGCCATATCCAGCGCCATCATCGCGGCTTCAATAACAAGCGTGCCGGACCCACACATCGGGTCCAGAAAATCGCCGCCGGTCGAGGCAATCTCTGGCCAGCCCGCACGCATCAGTAATGCCGCCGCCAGGTTTTCTTTGAGTGGTGCTATGCCTTTATCTGTCCGGTAGCCGCGCATATGGAGGCTATGGCCGCTTAGGTCGACTCCCAGTGACAGGCGCCCCCGATTCAGTCGAGCGGAGATAATGACATCGGGATTCTTGGCATCCACGGAAGGCCTCGGGCCTCCATTGGCCTGGAACCGGTCAACAATGCCGTCTTTTACCCGCTGTGCTCCGTATTGCGTATTCCGGATTGCCTCGTTCTGACCGAGAAAAGTGACCCGGAAGCTTCCATTCACCGGGATATGCTGCTGCCAGTCCATGTGCACAACACCGTCATAAAGCTCGTCGCCACTGTTGGCATTCACTTCGTCGACATGGAGGATCACCCGGTTGGCCAGGCGCGACCAGAGGCACGCGCGGTAGCCACCTTCCAGAGAACCTTCTACCCAGACTCCCGCCGGCGCGTTGCGCACGGTGTCCAGGCCAAAAGTGCTGAGCTCGTCCGCCAGAAGGTATTCCACCCCCTTCGGGCAGGTTACGAAAAATACAGATTTGGACAAGTTCAACTCCTGGTGTATCAGCGGCGACTGGTAAGTTTCCGGAATACTGGCTGTTCCGAAATTGGTGGTGATTTTTTAGTTCACATAACTATAAAAAAAGCGTCACATAGATGAAATAATTAGTGTACATCCGCGCAAGGTTCGACTTACCTTGTAATTGACGCGTCGTTCCGGAAGGTAACAAACCTTCCGTTAACAGGATCCTGACTGCTCTGGCTTGAGCTGACAATAGTGGGTTATCCCGGAGCGGGTAACAGTTGTCGCAGCCACTGCAGGTGTGTACACGCTTGTTCTGTTAATCCATCAGTGAGGAACGGCATGAAAAGACAGAAAAGAGACATGTACGCTCGTGCATACAAGCGGGGTTATCTCGCTGGCGTGTCCGGTAAATCCAAAGACAGCTGCCCGATTGAACAGGCGGAAGTTCGCCAGGAATGGCTGAACGGGTGGCGAGAAGGCCGCACAGATCAATGGGAGGGCATGACCGGCGTATCCGGCATCCACAAACTGGCTAACGTTACGACGGCTTGACGCCTGAACTAACCCCGAATCTTAATCTGATCTTTTTCTACACAACTTGACGCAGTACCCAGAGTAACCCAAATGGGGCCTCCCGCCCCATACCATGCGAAGAAGCGCTACGGGGTTCATTCCCCGCTCGGGCCCGCTAAGCGGGCCCACCTTCGTTCTGGGACACCGACAATCACTGTACCTGCCTGATCGCCTCAACGGCTTCTTTTATCAGCTGAGGCCCACGGTAAATAAACCCTGTGTAAATCTGTACAAGCTTGGCTCCGGCCCGGACTTTCTCTGCTGCGCTCTCGCCGTCGGTAATGCCGCCCACGCCAATAATCGGCAACGACTCCCCCAACTCCGCGTAAAGTCCCTTTATGACCCTCAGAGACGCTTCCCGAACCGGCTCTCCGCTCAGCCCCCCGGCCTCATTGGCATAAGGATGACCCGCCACCGCATCACGACTGACCGTTGTATTGGTGGCAATCACGCCGTCCAGCCCCGTCTCTTGCAGCGCAGATGCCACAAAACGGATACCGTCATCGTCCATGTCCGGAGCAATTTTTACGGCCACAGGCACATAACGCCCATGCTCTTTTTCGCACTTCAGTTGCTCGTCCTTGATAGCTTCCAAAAGCCCTTTCAGGGAGTCCCCAAACTGCAGATCCCGTAGCCCTGGCGTATTGGGCGAGGACACATTTACCGTAATGTAATCGGCGCGGGTGTAGACAGCCGAAATCCCCTTTCGGTAGTCCGATTCGGATTGATCGTTGGGCGTATCCTTGTTCTTGCCAACATTGATTCCCAACACCCCGCGGTACCGGCGATTGTCCACGCGAGCCAGCAAGTGGTCCAACCCTTCGTTATTGAAACCCATGCGATTGATGATGGCCTGATGTTCCGGCAGTCGAAACATTCTCGGCTTGGGGTTTCCAGGCTGCGCCAGTGGCGTGACTGTTCCCACTTCAATGAATCCGAAGCCCAGGGCTCCCAGTGCATCAAGATGATCGGCGTTCTTATCAAGACCTGCGGCGAGCCCGACAGGGTTCGGAAAATCCAGCCCCATAACATTCACTGGCAATGAATCTATTTTTGGCGAAAAAACGTTCAAAACGCCCAATCGTTGCGCAAGATCCAGACCATTCAATGCAATATTGTGAGCCTGCTCAGCCGGAAGACGGAAAAGCAGGTTGCGTAAAACGCCGTACATCTGAAAAAACTCCCCTGATCCAAGTGGGCGGAGTATACCGGAAGTTTTCCACAGCTTCCCGGGATAGAGAAAAATCAGCTCTAAATGACTGTATCATGGCAGTCTCATGACCTTTTCCACGGAATCTGTGGATAACCCTGTTGAAAATCGAGGGGCAACGGTTCCCATCCCTTGATAACTGCGCCAGTCTACAGATTGATCATTTTTTGACCAGTTAAATTTAACTTTATTTTCAATGGGTTATAAATTTTTTCCTTGCCTGTCGACAAATACTAAACAAAATGTTATCCGGTCACCGTTCTGCAATGATGTGCATAAATCACTTGAAATTCCTCTTTTAGTCCGCTCCCGCCAAAGCCCGTGAGAATAACGTTATACTGACACTTGTTTTCTAATCTGGAGTGCTTAAATGCAAGAGCCGATTTCCCCCGCCCAACAGCATCGGGAAAACCTCGCGGGCGAAATGAAGGCCGCCTCGCGCGTAACCATTATCGGCATGATTCTTGACGCCGTGCTCGGGATTATAAAAGTCATTGGCGGTGCTCTTTTTCATTCCCAGGCACTGCTGGTCGATGGCATTCACTCCTTTACCGACGTTGCCTCGGATCTGGTTGTCCTCGGTGTCATGAAAGTTTCCCGCCAGGAACCGGATGAAGATCACCCCTACGGTCACCAGCGAATCGAGACCTTCGGCACCCTGGTCCTTGGTAGTATTCTGATCGCGGTAGGCGCTGCCTTGGCCTGGGAAAACACGCTTCGTCTGATCGAAGGCAACGTGGATACCGTTCCCGGATGGCCGGTACTGGTAGCGGCGGCCGTGTCGGTGGCCGGGAAGGAGTGGATCTTCCGGTACACTCGGCATGTAGGCCAGAAAATTCGCTCGGATCTGATTATCGCCAACGCCTGGCACAGCAGAACCGATGCGTTTTCCTCAATCGTCGTTCTGGTTTCGACCGCAGGTGCCATGCTGGGGATGATCTGGCTCGATGTGTTTGCCGCAGTGGTGATTGCCGGAATCATTATCCACATCGGCTGGAAGTTCACCTGGGACAGCGTAAAAGAGCTTGTGGATACCGGCCTTTCTCACGAAGACACAGAGATGCTCAAGAGCATTGCCCGCGACACAGACGGCGTGCGCAACGTCCACGAACTTCGTAGCCGTCGCATGGGCCATGACATCCTGCTGGATATTCACCTGGTGGTCCGGCCGGAAATCAGCGTTTCAGAGGGACATCAGATCGGTATGCAGGTGGTCTCGGGCATGCGAGACGCCCTGGACAACATTCGGGACATCAATTTCCACATCGACGCTGAAAACGACGAAGACCAGCCGCTGACCTCTGAGCGCCTGCCTTCCCGAGAAGACATCCGGGCTGTACTGGCCCGGCATATTGGTGAACTTCCACACCACAGTCGCCTGCGGCTGCACTACCTGAAGAACAAGGTGCACCTGGAACTGTTTCTCGACGAGTACGAGGAAAAAACCCTGTTCTCCTCCGCAAACATCAGGGATCAGCTTCGGGATTACCCCTGGTTTGGCAGTGTCCGGGTTTGGGTGGCCGGCCCCTGAAGAAGCCGGCCAACCCCTTTACCTCCGCCGGTTCTCCTCCATCCTGGAGAGAAACTCCTGCATGATCAGGGTATAGAGTTCGCCCCCGAGGAAGCGATCCTCGACACCGGCATCAATGCTCGGATTGTCGTTGACTTCAATCACGGCAACCCGGTTTCCGGATTGTTTAATATCCACACCGTACAGCCCGTTACCAATCAGCTTGGTGGCATTCAGGGCCGCCTGAATCACATTTCTCGGCACCTCGTAAGTGGGCATGGTCTCGAAGCCACCGCTTTCACTCTCGGATTCACCGTGCTGGTAGATCTGCCAGTGGCCTTTCACCATCATGTATTTGCAGGCGTAGATAGCCCGACCACCGAGCACACCAATGCGCCAGTCGTAATCGGTGTACAGATATTCCTGGGCCAGCACCAGGGCCGACTGCTTGAACAGATCCTTTAGACCGGCTCGCAGGGTCTTCTCATCCTCCGCCTTGGTAACCCCCCGGGAAAATGCGCCATCCGGAATCTTGATGACCACCGGAAAGCCCAGCTCGCTGATGACCTGTTCAACCGCGTTCTTCTGGTCTTTGGACAGGATCAGCGTCTTGGGTGTGGGAACCTTGTTGTTCTTCAGAAGATCCGCAAGAAACACTTTGTTGGTGCACTTCAGGATCGATACAGGATCATCAATAACTACCATACCCTCCGCCGCTGCCTTGCGGGCAAAGCGGTAGGTATGGTGGTCAATGGCGGTGGTTTCCCGGATGAACAGGCCATCGTATTCCGGAAGGCGCATGTAATCCCTGCGGGTGATCTGCTCAACATTGATACCCAGCTTGCGACCGGCCTTTTCGAATCGCTTCAGGGCAACCTTGTCGCTCGGCGGCATTTCCTCATCGGGATTGACCAGAACCGCCAGGTCGTAGCGGTAACGTCGACGGGTTCTGGGCTTACGCCACACCATGCTGCTGAATCGATCCAGGGCGGCGGCAAATACGTCCTGCTCCTGTTCGCCGAGGTCCGCCGGGGCCGCCGGTTTCATGGACTCGATCTGCCACTGCTTGCGGCGCTTGAAGACAACCTCGAGAATCGGACACGGAAAACGCTCGAACAGGGCCCTGGCAACCGGTTTGAGATCCGGATGCTCAGCCTGGCCAAAGTACGTCCGGATCCGGACTTCATGAGTAGCTGCGCGCTCATCACTGGCGGGATCAATTGCCGAACCCGACGCCTCCAGCCAGTTGATAACGCTCTCATCAAGCTCTTCCAGCTCGAGAGAAAACAACCCTTTCCTACCCAGGTCATTAAGCGTCATAACCGAAGGCACCACGTGGTGACCACGGGCTTCCGCCAGCAATGAGCAATAATACCCCTTGCTCAGGTACCGGGCGCTCTGGCACAGGTTAATGACTCTTACCCGGCTGGACGGCGGTGCCGAGAACTGGAGATACTGATCAAACGTCAGTACATCTTCACTGGGGTAATAAGGCGCCCAGTCTTTGGCGCGGTCCACTACGATAAGCAAACGGGACATTAAAGGCATTCCTCCCTGAAAGGTCTTGCCTGTGATATTTGACGCAACGATACGCCGGTGATGATCGGTGCACAATCGACGAATAATGCGTGCTTTTACGCATCCTTACAGTCTTTGCGTTACCCTTGCTCTCACCCATAATAGCCGAATACGGGAAGCCCACCAGCATGCCCTCCAAGCTCTTCTCAAGGCCGCATCTCAATGCCTGATTTCCAGCTACGACAAGCCACCAGCAAGGATCTCAACGCCCTGGTTGAGCTTGAAAACCGGTGTTTCACAGAGGACCGACTTTCCAGGCGCAGCTTTCGCCGTTTCCTGGAGATGCCGAGGGACCGCTTGATAATCGCCGAAGCCAATGGCGAACTTGTGGGCTATTGCCTGGTTCTGATGAGCGCTGCTACCCGGCTGGCGCGGATCTACTCCATCGCGGTGTCACCGACTGTTCGGGGCCGGGGTGTGGGCGAGAAACTGGTGCGTGAGGCGGAATCCGAAGCGGTGGACGCTGGCCGTATCATCATGCGCCTGGAAGTCCGTGAAGATAACAAGGGCGCGATCGCTCTTTACAGTCGGCTGGGCTACCGCCAGTTTGGCACCTATCGGGATTACTATGAGGACCATGGCGACGCCCTGCGCTTTGAGCGCCGGATTCTCTTCTACGAGCCTTCAAGGGAATTTCCGGCTGTCCCCTACTACCCACAGACCACGGATTTTTCCTGTGGCCCCGCCGCACTGATCATGGCCATGGCCGCCCTGGATGAGCAGCAACCGCTCACAACCCTCGAGGAGCTCAGACTCTGGCGGGAGGCGACCACCATATTCATGCTGGCCGGCCATGGTGGCTGCGGCCCTCATGGACTGGCACTGGCTGCCTGGAACCGGGGCTTTGAAGCCAGCGCGTGGATCAGCATGGAAGGTGCGCTGTTCAAGGACACCGTCAGAAGCGAGGACAAGAAACGCGTTCTGGAACTGGTCCATGAGGGGTTTCTTCATGACATCGGCCAGACCGACATCCAGCTGCACCATGATCCCCTGACCCTCGAAGCCATGGAGGAAGCCCTCCACGAAGGGCGAGTTCCGGTCATCCTGATCAGCACCTGGCAGTTAAACCGCAGCCGCGTTCCCCACTGGGTGACGGTGTGCGCGATTGATGACCAGTTTGTGTACCTGCACGATCCGGAAATCGACGCCGAGGCGGGCGAAACAGTGGCCGACAAACAATACCTGCCGGTCGACCGAAGGGTGTTCAGCCAGATCTCCCGCTATGGCAGGAACCAGCCCTTGCAGGCCGCAGTCATTGTGGGGCCAAAGCGGCCGGCCTGATCATGCGGTTCGCAAGGCCGCCTCCTTCAGCTCGGCAATCTCGTCCCGAAGACGGGCCGCCGTCTCGAAGTCCAGCTCGGACGCGGCTTTGTACATTTCGTCCTCCAGCCGCGACACTTCTTTGAGAACTTCCTCCGGCGACCGGTTTCCGGCTTTCGCCCTGTATTGCTCTGCCTCTTCCGCCGCTTTCTGTCCCGGGCGCTCGGCCTTGCGACGGCCTCGACCACCGCCACCTGCACCTTCCATGATGTCCGCAATCTTCTTGTTCAGGCCCTGGGGCGTGATGCCGAATTCGTCATTGTGGGCCTGCTGTTTCGCGCGCCGGCGCTCGGTTTCATCAATAGCTCTTTGCATAGAACCTGTGATTCGGTCGCCGTAGAGAATGGCTTTACCGTGAACATTCCGCGCGGCACGGCCAATGGTCTGTATCAATGAACGTTCCGACCGTAGGAACCCTTCCTTGTCAGCGTCGAGGATGGCCACCAAAGACACCTCGGGCATGTCCAGACCTTCCCGCAACAGGTTGATCCCCACCAGTACATCGAATTCACCTCGCCGCAAATCCCGGATGATTTCCACCCTTTCTACGGTATCGATGTCCGAATGCAGGTAGCGAACCTTGATATCATGCTCCATCAGGAAGTCGGTCAGATCCTCCGCCATGCGCTTGGTCAGCGTTGTCACCAGAACCCGTTCCTTAACTTTCACCCGGGCATTAATCTCGGAAAGCAGGTCGTCCACCTGGGTAGAGGCCGGGCGCACCTCGATTTCCGGATCTAGCAGGCCGGTGGGTCGAACCACCTGCTCCACTACCTGCCCGGCGTGCTCGGCCTCGTAGTTCGCCGGCGTAGCCGATACGAAAATCATCTGCGGCGCAATCCGCTCCCACTCTTCAAATTTCATGGGCCGGTTGTCCAGCGCCGATGGCAGGCGGAATCCATACTCGACCAGCGTTTCCTTGCGGGAACGGTCACCTTTGTACATGGCGCCGATCTGGGGAATGGTTACGTGGGACTCGTCCACCACCAGCAAAGCGTTGGGCGGCAGGTAATCAAACAGTGTCGGCGGTGCCTCACCGGGCCGGCGACCGGATAGATAGCGCGAGTAGTTCTCGATGCCGTTGCAATAGCCTAGTTCCAGCATCATTTCGATGTCGTACCGGGTGCGCTCTTCCAGGCGTTGCGCTTCCACCAGGCGGTTGTTGTCCCGTAGTTGCTGCAGCCGCTCATCCAGCTCCACCTTGATGTGCTCAACTGCATCCAGAACCGTCTGCCGGGGCGTGACATAATGCGATTTCGGATAGATAGTTACCCGGGGCACACGGCGAAGAACCTCGCCAGTCAGAGGGTCGAAATAGCTGAGATTCTCCACCTCATCATCGAACAGCTCAATGCGGATCGCCTCTTTCTCGGATTCCGCAGGAAACACATCGATCACATCGCCTCGAACACGGTAATTGGCCCGGTGGAACTCAACGTCATTCCGTGTGTACTGAAGCTCGGCCAGGCGCCGCAAAATAAACCGCTGGTCAATCTGATCGCCGCGATCCAGGTGCAGCATCATCTTCAGATAGGATTGGGGATCACCCAGACCGTAGATGGACGAAACCGTTGCCACGATGATGGCGTCCGGCCTTTCCAACAACGCCTTGGTGGCAGACAGACGCATCTGTTCGATGTGCTCGTTGATGGACGCGTCTTTTTCGATAAACGTGTCCGACGAGGGCACGTAGGCCTCGGGCTGGTAGTAGTCGTAGTAAGAGACGAAATACTCCACGGCGTTGTCCGGAAAGAATTCCTTGAACTCACCGTAAAGTTGGGCTGCCAGCGTCTTGTTGTGGGCCATGATGATCGTTGGCCGTTGAACCTCCTGAACCACATTGGCGATGGTGAAGGTTTTACCGGAGCCGGTTACCCCCAGAAGGGTCTGGTGTGCGAGACCGGAGTGAATGCCATCTACCAGCCCCTCGATCGCCTTGGGTTGATCGCCCGCTGGCTGGAACGGTGAATCTACTTTGAACACACCCTCCCTGGCGGAAACGTTTGCCTGATTACTGGCCATAACTGGCGAAAACCTCCGGTAAAACCGAGGCAGGGGCGTTATGGTCCCTACCATTAGAGAAATTTAGCGATACACTGGCTTCATGATACCATCAGTGCGATCGACGGCTGGGCAGAAATCAGCCAGCAGCTCTGGCACCCGGCGGTCGCAGCCCTATCAGACGCAGCTTTAAGGAGCGCAAGTTTGGACCTTCAACTTTCCAGCCGAGTACAGGCTATCAAGCCCTCTCCCACTCTCGCAGTCACCAACAAGGCCGCGGAACTCCGCGCAGCAGGCCAGGACATTATCGGCCTGGGTGCCGGCGAGCCGGACTTCGACACACCTGATCACATCAAACAGGCAGCCATTGAAGCCATCAATAACGGCCAGACAAAGTACACCGCCGTGGATGGTACGCCCGCCCTGAAAAAAGCGATTATTGCGAAGTTCAAACGGGACAACGGCCTGGATTACGAAGCGAACGAGATACTGGTAAGCAGTGGTGGCAAACAGAGCTTTTTCAACCTCGCACTTGCCACACTGAACCCCGGTGACGAAGCCATCATCCCGGCCCCCTACTGGGTTTCCTACCCGGACATGGTACTGGTTGCCGAGGGCAAACCGGTCATCATCGAAACCGGCGCCGAGACTCGCTTCAAGATCACTCCGGAACAGCTGGAAAACGCCATAACCGAACGTACCCGCCTGTTCGTGATCAACAGCCCCTCCAACCCGAGCGGCATGGCCTACACCCTCGAAGAGCTGCAGGCCATCGGCGAGGTGCTGAAGAAACACCCGAACATCATGATCGCCACGGACGACATGTACGAGCCGATCCTCTGGACCGGCAAGCCGTTCTGCAACATCCTGAACGCCACGCCTGAGCTGTATGACCGCACGTTCGTGCTGAACGGCGTTTCCAAAGCCTACTCCATGACGGGATGGCGTATCGGCTACGCCGCCGGCCCGGCGAAAATCATCGGCGCCATGAAGAAGATCCAGTCTCAGAGCACTTCCAACCCCGCCTCCATCTCCCAGGCGGCGGCACAGGCTGCGCTGGACGGTGATCAGGCCTGCGTGGGCGAGATGGTCAAGGCATTCAAAGAACGTCATGACTGGCTCGTGGGCGCTCTGAACAAGCTCCCGGGCGTTGAGTGCCTGAACGGCGATGGGACCTTCTACGTGTTCCCGAGCTTCCAGGGCGCTATTGATGCCGACTCCAGCGTCAGCACCGACGTTGAATTCGCCGAGAAGTTGCTGACCGACGCCGGTGTGGCACTGGTTCCTGGCTCAGCCTTCGGTTGCCCGGGCCACATGCGACTGAGCTTCGCCACCAGCATGGACAACCTGGAAAAGGCGATCGAACGTCTGCAGAAAGCGCTCGGCTAAAAAGTTCTGGCCAGGGGTTGACGGGGCGGTATAGCCAACTTAATATACGCGCCTCGTCACACGACGACGTTCCCCGATAGCTCAGTTGGTAGAGCAACGGACTGTTAATCCGTTTGTCGCTGGTTCGAGCCCAGCTCGGGGAGCCACTATTCTAAAAGCCCGCTAATTCTCTGAGTTAGCGGGTTTTTTATTGTCTCGGTTTTGATTCTGGCTGTGGTTGTCTGGGTACACTCCTGCCCTAGCCTGCTTGGCTCGGGGGCAGGCCAACCAGAAGGTCTTTCCAAAACACGCTACAAGCACGTCCGTGTGCGCTTGAATCGGGCCATCCCTGGCCCTCTACAGTTTTGGAAAGACCTTCTGGCCGGCCCGTTCAGACGTTTCAGGGATACCGAAAAACGAATAGAGATGAGCCAACGCCTCAAAGCCGGACCGACTTGTCAGACCTGCCTTTCCCATTCAGACCGATTTTCTCTCCACGGACTGGCGATTCGAGCATTGGACTATAACTGCCATGTTCGTGACGGTGGCGTATGGGCGCCCTCCCAAAAATGTCTGTGGCCATGGATGGCCACAGCCAAGCGCACATGGATGTGCTCGTAGCGTTTTTTGGGAGGGCGCCCATACGCCACCAGCCCCATAGCCAGAAGGCTAGGTCAGGACTCAAAGGCCAGACAAAGCTATAGGCTTATCACCTCAGCGTGAATAGCTTCCAGGGCAGCCAACGGATCAGACGCCTGAGTAATCGGGCGACCGATTACCAGGTAGTCGGAACCGGCTTTGAGGGCATCCGTGGGCGTCATGATTCGCTGCTGGTCGCCTTTATCCGCCGTCAGGGGGCGGATTCCCGGGGTAATCAACTTGAAGTCGGCGCCCTGCTCGGCTTTGAGCTTCGGTGCCTCTTGCGCCGAGCAGACGACTCCGTCGAGGCCGCAGTTTTTGGTGAGGGTTGCCAGGCGGGACACCTGGGTTTCCGGGGAATCGGTGATGCCGATGCCTGCCAGATCATCGGCGTTCATACTGGTGAGGACGGTCACAGCAATCAACAGCGGGCGACCAGTACCGAAGGCGTCAAGGCGCTCGCGGCAGGCGGTCATCATTTTTTCGCCGCCGGATGCATGAACGTTCACCATCCAGACACCGAGGTCGGCCGCAGCTGCAACGGCAGCTGACGTGGTGTTGGGGATATCGTGGAATTTCAGGTCCAGGAATACGTCGAATCCACGCTTCTGCAGCCCCTCGACCAGTTGCGGGCCTGAGCGGGTGAACAGTTCTTTGCCCACTTTCAGGCGACATTTGGCCGGGTCCAGTTTGTCGACCAGCTCAAGGGCCGGATTCTGGGACGGAAAATCGAGGGCGACGATGATCTTGGGATCGTTAGCGGTTTGCACGTTCACTTTTCCTGCGGAGATTCGATAAAGGTTTATTCGGCTTCAACACCCTGAATCGGGCGGACGGTTTCCCACTGCTTGCAACTCGGGCACAGCCAGTGCAGTTGACGACCTGAGAAACCACAACTGACACAGCGATAAACCGGACGGTTGGCAAGTATCAGGTGACCGATGCGGCTCACCAGCCTGCCCTCATCGGTGGTCATGCCCTTTTCGTAGCCGGCCATTTCCACCAGTCTGAGCAGGCCGCGCACACTCGGGCGTGTTTCCAGTTCCTGCCTAAGCAAATCGATGGCTGCAGGACGCCCCGAGGCACGCTCCACGGACTCGACAAGGGCCAGAAGGAGGCTGGTGCTCGGATAGCTTTCATAAAGCTTGCGCAGTTTTTTCGCCAGCCGCCCGATGTCACCATGCTCGTGCTCAAGCTTCATCAAGCGGTCGATGGCTTCCGGCCCGAACTCGGCGTTCTGCTCGAACACCTTGAGGCACTGGTTGCTGGCCTCTCGGTAACTGCCCTGACGAACCAGAAGCTTCATCAGAATGAGGTTGGCCCGAACACAGGAGCGATCGTAATCGAGCGCTTCCCTGGCCAGCTTCTGCGCAGCCCACCGGTCGTCCTGCTTCAGGGACTCTTCGGACAGCTCACAGGTTAAATAGGCCAGCACCTTGAACATGGCCGGGTCGGCATCGCCTCGGGTCAGCGCTCGTGCGACCTCGGCTGCTTTAGCCCATTCCTTCTCCTGCTGGTAGAGATCAATAAGCTGTTGCGAGGAATGCCGCCCGTAGTCCTTGTCGCCCATCAATTGATGCAGCAGTGCCTCAGCACGGTCAAGCAGACCGGCATTCAGGTAATCCCGGGCGAGCTCAAGGGTGACCTGTGGCGAGAAACGCGGAGGTAACTCGGGCCTGGCCAGAAGATTCTGGTGGATCAAGATCGCCCGGTCCGTTTCGCCTTTATTACGGAAATGGCTTCCGATGGACAGGTGCAAACTGACGGTGTCCTTGTTTACCGCAAGGGACTGAACGAAGTTTTCAACGGCCTGGTCAGAATAGTTGGTGAAAAGGAACTGGAGACGGTCCTTAACCGATTCCTCGTCGGAAATCGTTTTGCCGGATCGGTTGTCATTGCTTCCCAGCCGGCCAACAAGCCAGCCAACGGCGACTGCAACAGTGAGCAGCAGCCACTGAAGTACGATATCCATTAAAGAGTCCGGTCGTTCTGGGCCCTGGATTTCTCCAATGCCTGCTCGGCGCGATCAAGTCGTTTCTGAAGGGTTCGCCGGGACACCGAGGTTCGAACGGTGGCCAGCATGGTCATCAGCACGCCTACGAGGGCACCGACAACAAATGCCATGATAATCCAGACGGCAACGCCATGGGGTTGGGTCTCAAACAGCAGGAAGTTGAGGGAGACTGCCATTTGATTGTTGAGCGAGAATACCAGTGCCAGCAGAACCAGGACCAAAACCAACAGAATAATGAGGATCTTCTGCAATCCTGCCATAGCGATAGCACTCCCAAGGGGCCTGAGGGCCCAAATTATACGCGTTCCCTGAGCAGCTGTTAAAAGCCTTTCTTCAAGCTGTCGTTGACCTGCTCTCTCAATTCCTTACCGGGTTTGAAGTGCGGTACATACTTGGCTGGCAGCTGGACAGCCTCACCGGTTTTCGGATTGCGCCCGGTACGCGCGGCCCGGTGGTGAAGGGAAAAACTGCCAAATCCCCGGATTTCTATTCTCTGACCATCGGCAAGCGACTGGGACATGTGCTCAATGATGGTTTTTACAGCCAGTTCGACATCTTTAACGGAGAGCTGTGTTTGCTTCGAAGCAATCAGCTCGACCAGTTCGGACTTCGTCATGAGGCGTTTCCCTCTTTCGTTTTTATTCGGCCGTCGGTTACCGGATTCCCATGACTACCTAGTTTAGCCAAACCAGAAAAAAACACAAAAAAAACGGGCTCTTAGAGCCCGTTTTTTTTCGTACCAACCGGACGATTAGTCCTTGTTGGCGTTTTGCTGCTGCATCTGCTCCTTGATGAGATCACCGATGGTGGTCGCACCAGAAGAAGTTTCGGCAGTCTTGGTCCGCACGTTTTCCAGAGCCTGCTTGTCGTCCTCAACGTCTTTGGACTTCACAGACAGGTTGATGATGCGGTTTTTGCGATCGATGCTGATGATCTTCGCTTCAACCTCTTCGCCTTCCTTCAGCGCATTGCGTGCATCTTCAACACGGTCACGGCTGATTTCAGAGGCTTTCAGTACCGCTTCAACTTCGTCGTTCAGGGCGATGGTAGCCGCCTTGGCATCTACAGCAGACACGGTGCCCTTAACAATGGAGCCCTTGTCGTTCAGCTGCACGAACTCGGCGAACGGATCGCTCTCGAGCTGCTTGATACCCAGGGAGATACGCTCACGCTCCGGATCAACAGACAGGATAACGGTTTCAACTTCGTCACCCTTCTTGTATTCACGAACCGCTTCTTCGCCAGTCTCGTTCCAGCTGATATCAGACAGGTGAACCAGACCGTCGATGCCGCCATCCAGACCGATAAAGATACCGAAGTCAGTGATTGACTTGATCTTACCGGAGATGCGATCGCCCTTGTTGAAGTTGCTGGAGAAATCTTCCCACGGGTTGGATACACACTGCTTGATACCCAGGGAGATACGACGACGCTCTTCGTCGATGTCCAGAATCATCACGTCCACTTCGTCGCCTACCTGGACAACCTTGGACGGATGGATGTTCTTGTTGGTCCAATCCATTTCGGAAACGTGAACCAGACCTTCAACACCCTCTTCCAGCTCAGCAAAGCAGCCGTAGTCGGTCAGGTTGGTAACGCGTGCCTTGACCTTGGAACCTTCCGGGTAACGACCCTTGATATCAACCCAGGGATCTTCGCCCAGCTGCTTGAGGCCGAGGGAAACACGGTTACGCTCACGGTCGAACTTCAGGACCTTGACGCTGATTTCGTCGCCAACATTCACGATTTCGCTCGGATGCTTGATGCGCTTCCAGGCCATATCGGTAATGTGCAGCAGGCCGTCAACACCACCCAGGTCTACGAACGCGCCGTAGTCGGTCAGGTTCTTGACGATACCCTTGATTTCCATACCCTCGGTCAGGGTTTCCAGCAGAGCTTCACGCTCAGCACTGTTCTCAGCTTCCAGAACGGCGCGGCGGGAAACAACCACGTTGTTACGCTTCTGGTCGAGCTTGATAACCTTGAATTCGAGTTCTTTGTTCTCCAGGTGCGCGGTATCGCGAACCGGACGAACGTCTACCAGCGAGCCAGGCAGGAAGGCACGAATACCGGCCAGATCGACGGTGAAACCACCCTTCACCTTACCGTTGATAATACCTTTAACCACTTCCTCAGCTTCGAAGGACTTCTCGAGTACCTTCCAGGCTTCTGCACGCTTGGCCTTTTCACGGGACAGACGGGTCTCACCGAAGCCGTCTTCCACAGCGTCGAGAGCTACATCGACAACGTCGCCGATAGCAATTTCCAACTCGCCTTTTTCGTTAAGGAACTGGGAGGCGGGGATAACGCCTTCAGACTTCAGTCCGGCGTTAACGGTGACCCAGTCGTTATCGACGTCTACAACGGTTCCCTGGACGATGGAACCTGGCTGCATGTCAATTTCTTTCAGGCTTTCTTCAAAAAGATCCGCAAAGCTCTCGCTCATTATGAGTCCTATATGATCAACGCAAGTGTACTCCGTGCCACCAGCAACACGGTCTGTTAACAAGTTCCGGACTAAGCCTGTGGCTGGCAGATAGCGCTACATCCGGCATTTCAACGACAAAAAGGTGTAGTCAGGCCTGACCAGCTGCGGCCATACACCTGTCCAACACCTCTTCTATACTCAACCCCGTAGAATCAATGACTTGCGCATCATCTGCGGGCTTGAGAGGGGCTGCGGAACGGTTCATATCCCGTTCATCACGAACCCGTATCTCCTCTAAAAGGGCGTCAATATTAACATCGACACCCGCCTCCTTCAACTGGCTATAGCGCCGCTGGGCCCTCTCCTCGGCGCTTGCCGTCAGGAAGATTTTTACCGGGGCATCCGGAAACACCACCGTCCCCATGTCGCGACCATCGGCCACCAGGCCCGGCGTCTGCCGGAAGTCGCGCTGGCGCTGCAAAAGAGCGTCCCGGACCGACTGAATCACGGCCACCTTCGAGGCATTATCGCCAGCCGACTCTGTACGTATATCTGCGGTCACATCCTGCCCTGCCAGAATAACCTTGACCGGCTCGCCTGCAGGCGTGGGCTCAAACGACACATCAAGTCCAGCGGCGACCTTTACCAGGCCAGCCTCGTCATCCAGAGACACACCCTGACGTACCGCCGCCAGGGCCGTCAGCCGGTACAAGGCACCACTGTCAAGCAAGTGCCAGCCAAGCTTTCGGGCCAGCATCTGGGTGATCGTGCCTTTACCCGAACCTCCAGGCCCATCAACAGTGATCACCGGCGCACTGCGTTCAACCATTATTCAGCCCCCTCGGCTGAGATATTGATCCCCGTTCCCTGCGCAAGTTCCACAAATCCCGGGAAAGAGGTAGCCACATTCGCACAATCAGTGACTGTGATCTCTCCCGCGGCGCGCAGCGATGCCACTGCGAAAGACATGGCAATACGGTGGTCTCCGTGGCTGTTCACGGTACCGCCACCGATGGTCTGCCCGCCATCAATGATGATGCCATCCGGGGTTACGGTGGTTTCCACACCCAGGGCAGCAAGGCCATCGGCCATTACCTGAATGCGGTCGCTTTCCTTGACCCGAAGCTCCTCCGCGCCCCGCAGAACCGTGCGCCCTTTGGCGCAGGCGGCTGCAATGAACAGCACCGGGAATTCGTCAATGGCCAGGGGCACCTGATCTTCCGGAATATCGATTCCCTGCAGCTCCGCTGATCGGACCCGCAGGTCAGCAACCGGCTCGCCACCGATTTCGCGCTCGTCCAGAATCTCGATGTTGGCACCCATTTGATTCAGGATGTTGATCACACCGACCCGGGTCGGATTCATGCCAACATGCCGCAGGACCAGATCAGAGCCCGGAGCGATGCTCGCCGCTACCAGGAAAAACGCCGATGAAGAAATATCGGCAGGCACATCAATGTTGGTTGCCGTCAGCTTGCCGCCACCACTGACGCTGGCCGTCGCACCGTCCCGGTGAACGTGGTAGCCAAAGCCCGCCAGCATGCGCTCGGTGTGATCGCGCGTGGGAGCAGGCTCGGTGACCGATGTACTGCCCTCGGCATAAAGACCGGCCAGCAGGAGGCATGACTTCACCTGGGCACTGGCTACTGGCATTTCGTAGTGGATTCCCTGCAACGTCTGGCCGCCACGGATTTTCAGCGGCGGGCGACCACCCTCTGCGGTATCGATCACCGCACCCATGGCCCTGAGCGGATCGGCAACGCGCCCCATTGGCCGGCCAGAGAGGCTCGCATCCCCGGTCAGCTCGGAATCAAAGGGCTGGGCTGCCAGCAAGCCGGCAAACAGCCGCATGGCGGTTCCCGAGTTACCCAGATACAGCGGACCCCTTGGGGCCTGGAGGCCGTGCATGCCAACGCCGTGAATCCGTACGAAACCGTCGTCCGGGCCTTCGATGGTCACGCCCATGTCGCGGAACGCCTGAAGCGTGGCCAGGCTGTCCTCGCCTTCCAGAAATCCTTTCACTTCGGTTACGCCATCCGCGAGGGCGCCCAGCATGATCGAACGGTGCGACATCGACTTGTCGCCCGGAACCCGGATATCACCGGTAATCGCGCCACCGGGCTGAAGACGGAACGTCACCTGCTTTTCACTGTTGTTTGTCACGTAAGCCTGTCCTGAGAGCATCTTCGAAAAATGTTCACGCGCCGCCTTGGCGCGACTGAAAACCCGCAACAACGTGGCGCTGTCCTGATTGGCAATGGCAGTGCGCAGTTGTTCGAGGTCGTGGGTAAAGTGGTCAATCACGCGAAGCACCGCATCGCGGTTCGACAGAAAGATATCGTGCCACATCACCGGATCGCTGGCCGCAATCCGGGTAAAGTCCCTGAAGCCTCCAGCGGCGTAACGGAAGATATCCATATTTTCGTCTTCTCCCGCCAGGGTATCCACCAGGGAGAAAGCGATAAGGTGCGGCAGATGGCTGGTGGCTGCCAGCACCTCGTCGTGATACGCCACCGACATGGTCAGCACCGTGGCCCCGCAGCCCTCCCATAAGGCCCTGAGCCGGGCAAGATGCGGCTGACTGACGCCTTCAGGCGGCGTAAGAATCACCTTGTGGTTAGCGAACAACTCGGGATTCGCCGCCCGAATGCCGCTCTTCTCGGAGCCAGCAATCGGATGGCCGGGAATGACCCGGGACGTAAGACTGCCGAACACGGCCTCAACATCATTCACGAAGCTGGACTTCGTGCTACCCACGTCGGTCAGAATGGCGTCCGGTTCCAATGCGGGACGAATCTGCTCAAGAACCGCCCGGGTTGCCCTGACTGGTACAGCCAGCACAACCAGATCGGCACCCCGCACGGCATCAGACACCGCCGTGGCCGCCTGATCGATCACGCCCAGCTCTTTGCCAAGCTGCAGTTCCTCATGACGCTGGTCCGCGCCAACGACCGTGTCGGCCAGTCCGTTGCGACGGATAGCACTGGCCAGGGAGCCACCAATCAGCCCCAGACCAATCACCGCGACCCGCTTGAACAAAGGCTCGGAAGACGCCATGTCAGTCGCTTAGCCCCGATGCGGTCAGGGCCTGGGCCAGCGCCTCGATAAAGCGCTCGTTCTCTTCCGGAAGGCCGACAGACACCCGCAGATGCCTGGGCATGCCATAGCCAGCGATGGGCCGGACAATCACACCATGAGCCAGCAGCGACTGGTACACGCCCATGGCCTGCTCTCCCACTTCCACGGCCACGAAATTCCCCGCTGACGGAATGTAGCTGAGTCCCATCCGGTCGAATGCGTCCTGCAACTGACGCAGACCGGCTGTATTCACATCGCGGGAACGCTGGAGATATTCCTCGTCTTCAAGCACAGCCGTGGCTGCGGACAGGGCAACGGTATCCACGTTAAACGGCTGGCGCACCCGATTGAGAATGTCGGCAATGGCCGTTGAAGAGATGCTGTACCCCACCCTGAGTGCGGCCAACCCCCAGGCCTTGGAAAACGTGCGGCAAACGATGAGATTCGGGAAGCGGTCCAACAGTTCGACGCCATCCGGGTATTGATCACCCGTCAGGTATTCGCAGTAGGCCTCATCCAGGACCACAAGCACGTTCTCGGGAATCTTTTTCAGGAACGACTCGATGGCTTCCGCTGTGTGAACCGTACCCGTGGGGTTGTTTGGGTTAGCGACAAACACGAGGCGAGTACGATCGGTGACCGCCTCGGCCATCGCATCCAGATCGTGCCCCCATTCCCGGGCAGGCACAGAAACGCCCTTGGCGCCGATAGCCTGGGTCACCAGAGGATAAACGGCGAATGCGTACTGGGAGAAAACAACTTCGGAATCAGCATCCGTGAAACAGCGGGTGATCACTTCGAGAACGTCGTTCGAGCCGTTGCCAAGGGTAATCTGATCCATTCCAACGTTGAGGCGCTTCGACAACGCCTGTTTCAGGTTGAATCCGTTACCGTCGGGGTACAGACAAAGTTCCGACAACGCCTGCCGCGCCGCCTCAAGGGCTTTCTCGCTGGGCCCGAGCGGGTTCTCATTGCTGGCAAGCTTGATGATTTCCGCCGGGTTGAGACCCAGTTCCCTTGCCAGCTCTTCGATCGGCTTGCCAGGCTGGTAGGGTGAGAGCGCCTGTACGCCGCGAACCGCCAGACTCTGGTAATCAATCGCCATACATTGTCCTCGACATTCTTTGCTCAAAAAGGCTGTTGCAACTACTCAAAGCACGCCAATCGGGTAGGAGCCCAGACGCTTTAGCTCAACCGCCTCTTCATCCACTTCCGCCAGCACCTTACGGACCTGCTCGTCTTCCATGTGTCCCTCGAAATCGATATAGAACACATAGGCCCAGGTACCGCTCGGCGACGGCCGCGTTTCGATCCTGGTGAGACTGAGGCCGTGGCGATGGAACGGTTCAAGGAGTTGATACAGCGCCCCAGGCTTGTTGCGCATGGACACCAGAATGGACGACTTGTCGTGACCGCTGGCCGGCACCTCCTCGCGCCCAATGATCAGGAATCGGGTGGTATTGTCCGGTCGATCCTCGATGCTGTTTGCCAGCTTTTGCAGACCATAGAGCTCGGCCGCCATATCTCCGGCAATGGCTGCTGTTCCCGGCTCCTCGGCGGCACGCCGGGCAGCTTCCGCATTACTGGAAACGGTAACCCGCTCAATACCGTAGCGATGGGTATCCAGCCACTGCCGGCACTGGGCAAAGGACTGTTGATGGGAATAAATCCGGGTAATTTCCTGGTCGCCGTGCTTCGGAGACACCAATAGATGATGGTGGATCCGCAGTTGAACCTCACCGCAGATCTTGAGCGGCGAGGACATGAACATATCCAGGGTATGGTTGATCATTCCCTCGGTGGAGTTTTCGACCGGTACCACACCGTAATGCGCTGCTCCCGATTCAACCTCCCGGAACACCGCGTCGATAGCCGGCAGTGGCACGCTGACCACCGAGTGACCGAAATGCTTGAGCGCTGCAGCCTGGGTAAAGGTGCCAATGGGCCCCAGGAAAGCAATGTGCATGGGCTTTTCAAGCGCCAGACAGGCGGACATGATTTCCCGGAACAGACGCGCCATTTCCTCACCGGAAAGCGGCCCCGGATTCTGCTCCTTGATGCGCCGTAACACCTGGGCTTCCCGCTCCGGGCGGTAGAAAAAGACGTCCTGTCCCGGATTAGCGGTCATCTTCACATGGGCCACTTCCTGGGCACAGGCGGCCCTGGTACTGATAAGCTCCATGATCTTCTGATCAATCTGATCGATCTCGTCCCGCAGCTCTCCGAGCCGAACCTGCTCGTCACTCATGATCAGCCACGCTCCTTCGCAAATTCGGTCATGTAGTTAATCAGCGCATCGACACCGGCTTCGGGCATCGCGTTATAGATGCTCGCACGCATACCGCCAACCGAGCGATGTCCGGCCAGGTTCAACAGGCCACGGGCATTCGCTCCCTTGAGGAACTCACCATTCAGGGCGTCATCAGCCAGGGTGAATGGAACGTTCATCCAGGACCGGAAGCGCGGGTCAATCGGGTTGGCGTAAAACTCATTGGTATCGATAAAGTCATAGAGCTTGCGGGCTTTGCGCAGGTTGATCTCACCCATCGCCTTCACACCGCCCTGCTCTTTCAGCCACTTGAATACCAGGCCGGCCAGGTACCATGAGTAAGTAGCCGGGGTGTTGTACATGGAACCGTTATCCGCAATCACCTGATAGTTCATCATGGTCGGCGTCTCCTTGCGGGCCATGCCCAGGAGATCCTTGCGAATAATCACAACTACCAGACCCGAGGGACCGATGTTCTTCTGGGCGCCGGCATAGATCAGACCGAATTTCGACACATCCACCGGCCGCGAAAGCATAGTGGAAGACATATCCGCCACCAACGGAACCGCCGGGCTGTCCGGAACAAAATCGAATTCCAGACCGCCGATGGTTTCATTGGGCGTGTAGTGCAGGTACGCCGCGTCAGTACTGATCTGCCAGGATGACTGGTCCGGAATCGTGGTAAAGCCACTGTCTTCCGAACTCGCCACTACGTTCACGTTGCCATAGCGACTGGCCTCGGCAATGGCCTTCTTGGACCAGATGCCGGTGTTCACGTAGTCAGCGGAGCCTTTTTCGCCCAGCAGATTCAGGGGAATGGTGGAAAACTGGCTGGACGCCCCGCCCTGCATGAACAGAACGGCGTAGTCGTCAGACACGCCGGCCAGTTCACGCAGATCTTGTTCAGCAGTCTCGGCAATCTGGACAAACTCGTCGCTGCGATGGCTCATTTCCATCACCGACATGCCGGTACCACGCCAGTCGAGCATTTCATCCCGCGCCTGACGAAGCACGCTTTCCGGCAAGGTGGCCGGACCTGCACAAAAGTTATACGCCCTGCTCATGTTGCTGCTTTCTCTCACGTCTTACTGAATCTGTCTGTGGCAAGTGCCGGCTTATTCTTCGCCGGCACTCTCGCCTTCGTCACCTTCTTGCGGGCTCTCGTCGGCAACAATCGGATTGCCTTCGCTGTCGAGCTCTTCGTCGTCGGTTTCCGCGATCCGCTCAACGCCCACCAGGCGCTCGTCTTCCTGGCTCAGCTTGATCAGGCGCACGCCCTGAGTATTCCGGCTCAGAACCGACACTTCGTCTGTCCGGGTACGAACCAGCGTGCCCTTGTCAGAGATGAGCATCATCTCGTCGCCTTCGAACAGCTGCAGGGCCGTTACCAGGTTACCGTTGCGCTCGGAGCACTGCATCGCAATAACGCCCTGACTGCCCCGGCTGTAGGTCGGGAACTCGTCAATGGCGGTCCGCTTGCCGTAGCCGTTTTCCGAGGCGGTCAGGATAACCCCGCCCTCCTGCGGAATAATCAGCGACACCACATGGTGACCTTCGGGCATCTTGATACCGCGAACACCACGGGCGGTCCGGCTCATCGGGCGAACGGCTTCCTCGTTAAAGCGCACCGCCTTGCCGGCAGTCGAGAACAGCATGACTTCGGCATCACCTTTGGTAATGGCCGCGCCGATCAGGGTGTCGCCTTCGTCCAGGGACAGGGCAATCAGACCGGTGCTGCGCGGACGCGAGAAGTTCGGCAACGGCGTCTTCTTGACCACACCGGCAGAGGTGGCCATCAGGACGAACTGGTCTTCCGGATAATCACGAACCGGCAGGAATGTGGTGATACGCTCACCTTCCTCCAGCGGCAGGATATTCACCATGGGCCGACCGCGAGATGCCCGGCTGGCGCGTGGAATCTCGAACACCCGCAGCCAGTAAACCTTGCCACGGTTGGAGAAACACAGAATCGTATCGTGGGAGTTGGCCACCAGCAGCTTCTCGACGAAATCTTCGTCCTTCATGGAGGTGGCTGCCTTGCCGCGACCACCACGGCGCTGGGCCTGATAGTCTTCAACGGCCTGGGTCTTGGCATAACCGCTGTGGGAAATGGTCACCACAAGATCTTCTTCATCAATCAGGTCGGCGATGGTCAGGTCGCGACGGGAGCTGGTAATTTCGGTACGACGCTCGTCACCAAATTCGCTGACGATCGCTTCCAGCTCTTCCCGGATGACCTGGAGCAGTCGCTCGGGGTCGCCCAGAATATCGAGCAGATCGGCGATCTTCTCGAGAATTTCCTTGTACTCGTTCTGCAGCTTCTCGGTCTCGAGGCCGGTCAGACGGTGCAGACGCAGATCCAGAATCGCCTGGGCCTGTTCCGGAGACAGATGGTACAGACCTTCACGCAGACCGTAGATTTCCGGCAGGTCATCCGGACGGCAGGCGTCCTGGCCGGCACGCTCCAGCATGGCCATCACATCGCCCGGGGACCAGCCCTTGGCAACCAGCTTTTCCTTGGCTTCGGCGGCAGACGGCGAGGCCTTGATCAACTCGATAATCTCGTCGATGTTGGCCAGGGCAACGGTCAGGCCTTCCAGAATATGGCCGCGCTCACGGGCCTTGCGCAGTTCGTAAATGGTCCGGCGGGTCACCACTTCACGACGGTGACGAACGAACGCATCCAGCAACTGCTTCAGGTTCAGGGTCTTCGGCTCACCATTGATCAGGCCAACCATGTTGATGCCGAACACGGTCTCAAGCTGGGTTTGGGCAAACAGGTTGTTGACCACAACATCCGGGTTCTCACCCCGACGCAGCTCGATCACCACCCGGATACCTTCCTTGTTGGACTCATCCCGCAGCTCGGAGATACCTTCAAGACGCTTCTCTTTCACCAGCTCGGCGATCTTCTCGATCAGGCGGGCCTTGTTCAGCTGATACGGCAGCTCGGTGATGATGATGGCATCGCGGTTGGTCTTGTTGTCGTGCTCGATCTCGTGACGGGCGCGGATGTAAATGCGGCCACGGCCCGTACGGTAGGCCTCAACAATGCCGGCACGGCCATTGATAATGCCCTGGGTCGGGAAATCCGGGCCCGGGATGTATTCCATCAGTTCATCGATGGTCAGATCCGGGTTATCAATCAGCGCCAGACAGCCATTCACGACTTCCGTGAGATTGTGCGGCGGAATATTGGTGGCCATGCCAACGGCGATACCGGAGGAACCGTTCACCAGCAGGTTGGGAACCCGGGTAGGCAGAACCTCGGGAATCCGCTCGGTGCCGTCGTAGTTGTCAACGAAATCGACAGTTTCCTTGTCCAGATCCGCCAGCAGGGAGTGGGCAATCTTCTCCATGCGGATCTCGGTGTAACGCATGGCGGCCGCGTTATCGCCGTCGATGGAACCGAAGTTACCCTGGCCATCCACCAACGGATACCGCAGGGAGAATGGCTGGGCCATACGAACGATGGTGTCGTATACCGCAGAGTCACCGTGGGGGTGGTATTTACCGATAACATCACCCACAACACGGGCGGACTTCTTGTAGGCCTTGTTCCAGTCGTTGTTCAGTTCGGACATGGCGAACAGGACACGGCGGTGAACCGGCTTGAGGCCATCCCTCACATCCGGAAGCGCCCGCCCGACGATCACGCTCATGGCGTAATCGAGGTAGGACTGTTTTAACTCGTCTTCAATATTGACCGGCAGGATCTCTTTGGCTAACTCACCCATCGAGAAAGGTTCCTTTGCGTTATCTGGAAGTCGTATCAGGGCCGTTTCCGGGCCCCATAGTTATTCTTCAACAAGCCGCCAAGTCTACCACAGTCGCACCCTCTCCGGGGCAACTGTGAGGCAGCCTTAATCAAACACCACTGTCTTGTTTTCGTAGGTGATCACCCGATCCTCGATGTGAGAACGCAGGCCCCTGGCCAGCACGTTCTTCTCGACATCCTTACCGAGGCGGACCATATCCTCGATGGAGTCACTGTGGGTGATCCGGATAACGTCCTGCTCGATGATCGGGCCCTCGTCGAGGTCCTGGGTCACGTAGTGGCAGGTGGCACCAATCAGCTTAACACCGCGACTGTAGGCCTGATGATAAGGGCGAGCACCGGCGAAGGACGGCAGGAAGCTGTGATGGATGTTGATCACCTTGCCGGAGTATTTCTCACAGAGCTCGCCGGGAAGGATCTGCATGTAGCGCGCCAGCACCACCACATCGGCTTCGTATTTCTGGAACAGCTCATCAATATGGGCGAAGGCATCTGCCTTGTTTTCCTTGCTGACCGGTACGTGGTGATACGGAATCTCGTGCCACTCCACCATCCGGCGCAGGTCGTCATGGTTGGAGATGACCGCCACTATCTCGGCGTTGATCTCCTTGCTGTGCCAGCGGTGCAAAAGATCCGCCACACAGTGGGATTCCTTGCTGCACATCAGGATCACTTTCTTCGGCTGGGCCGAATCGGCGATGTGCCAGTTCATGTTGAATTCGCGGGCAATCGGCTCGAACGCCGCCCGGAACTGGTCCAGACCAAACGGTATCGAGGTGGCCTTGATCTCGTGCCGCATGAAAAACCAGCCGGTTTGCGTGTCGGAATGGTGACTCGCCTCGGTAATCCAGCCATTGTATGTAGACAGAAAATTACTCACCTTGGCGACAATTCCCACCCGGTCGGGGCAGGAAATCACAAGACGATAGGTATGCTCCATGAAAGCCTTTCCTTAACTGAAATCCGGGAAAGCAGGTACGTCGGGGAATCACCGCCGACATTAACGGCAGGTTAACGGTACGCACCTATGAAAATGACCGGCTATCATAGCCTATCTGAACGCCAGAAACGAGGAATGGAGATATGGACAGAGGCCTCTACCAACGCACAATCAAAAACGTCTCCACGGGGCGCTCAGGCCGCCTTTCGATTGCGGCCGCCCTGGCCTTTTTAATTACCACCACGCCGGCCTTCGGACAGGCCATTCTCGAGGGTGAACGGTTTCACCCGGTTACCGCAACCCACGGCATGGTTGCCACCAGTCACACACTGGCCACCGAGGTGGCTCTGGAAGTGCTGAAAAACGGCGGGAATGCAATCGATGCAGCCGTTACCGCCGGTTTCGCACTGGCGGTCACCCAGCCTCGTTCCGGCAACATTGGCGGTGGCGGTTTCATGCTGATTTCCAGGGGCGACGGCTCAGATCCGGAAGCCATTGATTATCGGGAAAAAGCGCCCGCTGCCGCCACAGAAACCATGTTCCAGGACGAATCCGGCGAGGTGGTCAAGAACCGCAGTCGTTTTACCCACCTGGCCGCAGGGGTTCCAGGAACGGTTGCCGGCCTGGCACTGGCGCTGGAGCGCCACGGCACCATTACCCTCAAGCAGGCACTGGCGCCAGCCATCAAGCTTGCCCAAGAGGGTTTCGTGGTGCCCCAGCGTTTTACTGAAGGTCTGGAGCAGGCCCGGGAGAGACTCGAGCGATGGCCCGCCACCCGTGACACCTTTTATAAGGAAGACGGCGGCGCCTGGCAGCCCGGAGAACGTTTTCGACAGCCGGAACTGGCGGCAACACTCCAGCGCATTGCCGACAATGGCGTGAAAGGCTTTTACGAAGGCGAAACGGCCGATCTGATTGCCAGCGAAATGGAACGAAATGGCGGCCTGATCACGCACCAGGACCTCAAAGACTACCGCCCGGTAGTCCGAGAGCCGGTTTACGGCAACTATCGCGGGTACGATATTTTCTCCATGTCGCCGCCCTCCTCCGGTGGCACCCACATTGTCCAGATCCTGAATATCCTGGAAGGCTTCCCGATGGCCGAGTTTGGCCACAACTCCGCTGATGCGATTCATCACATGGCCGAAGCCATGAAACTGGCCTACGCCGACCGTTCAAAATACCTGGGCGACACCGATTATGTGGAGGTGCCACTGGCGGGGTTAACCAGCAAAGGCTACGCAGACGAACTCCGCAAAGGCATTAATCCGGACAGGGCACGACCAGCCAGCGACATCAATCCCGGCCAGCCGGCTGTCTGGGAAAGTCCTGAAACCACCCATTTTTCCGTGGTGGATAAATGGGGCAACGCGGTATCAAACACCTACACCATCAATTTCAGTTACGGATCCGGCATTACGGTGGAAGGCGCCGGTTTCCTGCTTAACAACGAAATGGACGACTTCAGTGCCAAGCCCGGTGTACCCAACGCCTATGGTCTGATCGGCGGCGAAGCCAACAAGGTTGAGCCCGGCAAGCGCATGCTGAGCTCCATGTCGCCCACCATCGTGAAAAAGGATGGCAAGAACGTTCTGGTTACCGGCAGCCCCGGGGGCTCCCGGATCATTACCACCACCTTGCAGGTGATCCTCAATGTGATTGATCATGGCATGAACGTTCAGACCGCCGTGAGCGCACCCCGCATGCATCACCAGTGGCTGCCGGATGAAATCCGGATCGAACAGGGCATCAGCCCGGACACCATTCGACTGCTGGAGGAACGCGGCCATAAGGTGGTAGGCGGATCAGCTATGGGCGCCATCCAGAGCATCCTGATTGACGAAGACGGTGTTCTCAATGGTGGCGCGGACCCGAGGAGGAGCACTTCGTCGGCCATGGGCTATTAACGGGCAATTGACCGGGGTCACTAACCTGAAAGGAGGCTTTATGTATCTTTCTGTACAGCTGAGCTGCTATCCCCTGAAAGAGGAGTACAAGCAGCCAATCAAAGACCTGATCGCGCGCCTGGAGCAGACCGGACTGGAAGTCTACCCGGGGCGAATGAGCACCGAGATTTTCGGCGACTATGATGAGGTAATGGGCGTGCTCTCGGATACCATGAAATGGTCATTCGAGACTTACGGAAAATCCGTCTTCGTGGCTAAGATCATGGAGGGCGACCGGAGACCGAGATGACAGCACCGGGTGGGCCAGACAACCAGCAACAGAAGCCGGACCAGAACCAACAGCCGGCAATCCCGAACCAGTTTGCGTTCCTGTGGCTCAGTGCCGCCATCTTCCTGATGGTGCTCTGGCTTCAGGACGGCGGACAACCCCGGCTTCAGGACCTGGCCTATTCCGAATTCAAGACCGCTGTGATGAACAATCAGGTGGCGGAAGTCACTCTGAAAGAGGAATCCATCACCGGTCTGTTTACCGACAGCGGTGCTGCAGACTTCAGCTCTGACAGCCCCGCACGGACCAGCACCCCGGGGTTCCAGACCATCCGCCCGCCCATGGAAGACCCCGCCCTGCTCAACCTGCTGGAAGAGCACGAAGTTGTAATCCGGGCCACCCCCTCCGGCTTGCCCTGGTGGCAGGAAATGATCCGCGGCTTCCTGCCCTGGATCCTTCTGCTGGCCCTGATGTTCTGGTTCTGGGGCGCCGCCCAGAAGCGGATGACCCAGGGTGGTGGGCCGTTTGATTTCAGCCGTTCCAAGGCAAGACGGGCCCGGAAGGAAACCTCGACGGCAACGCTCGATGACGTGGCCGGCATTGAATCCGCCAAGCGGGAAATTGCCGAGATCATCGATTTCCTGAAGTCTCCCGAAAAATACCGGGCACTGGGTGCCGTCATGCCCAAGGGTGTGCTTCTGGTCGGCCCGCCCGGCACCGGCAAGACACTGCTGGCCCGGGCCATCGCCGGCGAAGCCGAAGTGCCCTTCTACAGCATCAGCGCCTCGGAATTCATCGAGATGTTCGTGGGTGTTGGCGCCGCGCGGGTTCGGGACATGTTCAAGGAAGCCCGGAAAGACGCGCCGGCGCTGATTTTCATCGACGAACTGGATGCCATTGGCCGATCACGTGGTGCGGGCCTGGGTGGTGGCCATGATGAAAGAGAGCAGACCCTGAACCAGATCCTCACGGAAATGGACGGTTTCGAGGCCCACGAAAATGTTCTGGTACTGGCTGCCACCAACCGGCCGGACGTTCTGGACAGCGCCCTGCTCCGCCCGGGCCGTTTTGACCGCAAGATCACCCTCGACCGCCCCCACAAGGAGGCCCGCGCGGCCATCCTGAAGGTTCATGTGCGCAAGGTGCCACTGGCAAACGATGTCGATCTGGAACAACTGGCAGCGCGCACGATCGGTTTCTCCGGGGCGGACCTGAAAAACCTGGTGAATGAAGCCGCGCTGACGGCAGCCCGGGAAAACCTGCACGAGGTGAACGCCCATTGCTTTGAGCTGGCAAGGGACAGAATCATTCTCGGCGAAGAACGGGACACCAAGCTCACGCCCAAGGAGCGGGAGGCGATTGCCTACCACGAGTGCGGCCACGCCATCATGGCCTATTACATGCGCAACGCCGACCCACTCACCAAATTAACGATCATCCCTCACGGCATGGCCATGGGGGTGACCGAACAAACGCCTCGGGAAGACCACTACACCTACAACGAAAGTTACCTCAAGGATCGCATCAAGGTGATGCTTGGTGGCCGCTGTTCAGAAAAGCTGATTTATGGTGAAGTCAGCACCGGGGCCCAGAACGACCTGAAGGAAGCCACCGCTCTGGTACGCAAAATGGTCGGTCAGTGGGGTATGAGTGAAAAAATCGGCCCCCTTGGCTTAAGCATTGGCGAAGAGCATGTGTTCCTTGGCCGGGAGATGGGCATGCCCAGGGAATTCAGTGAAAAGATGGCCGAGATGATCGATGAGGAAATCCAGTCCCAACTACTGGCGCTGGAGAGGGCTACCCTGGACTTCCTGACCGAGCACCGAAACCAGCTGGAAGCCCTCGCCACGGCCGTATTGAAGCACGAAACCCTCTCTGCCGAAGACGTCGAGGAAATCCTGCGCAAGGAAGACGCTCGCAAGATTGCTTGAGGATTCAGGGAGTCACAGTCACCGGAAGGTTCAGTGCCACCAGCAACCGCTCCGCGCCGGGTTCCTGAAGCAAAGAACAATCACGGCTAAGCACCAGCTGAACGGCTTTCTCCTCGCGCAAAATACCGGCTACGGTAACTGGGTCCGTTGATGGCAGCGAGCGTACACGAAGGTCCCGCTCTGGAATACCCAGCTCCAGAAGTATGCGTTGCCGCTCCTCGGGCGGAATATCCGGTCCCGCCCCTAGCAACATCGTTACCGGCCGATGGGAATACCGAATAGCCTCAGCTGCTGCCTGAACCGCGCGGCTATTGGCCTCCCTGTGATCATTCAGAAAAACCACTACCCGGCCCTGCGGCAAAACGCGATGTTCGCACCAGAGCAGAACCCTGCCCGGCGAACGACGAACCAGCCCCTTGGCCGTTGACCCCAGGCGCGCCCCCGGCGCCGAGGACCAACCAACTCGGCCAAGCACCAGAAGATCCCGGGGCCCAGCCAGAGCCAGCACTTCATCAATTACATGGCCACGGGCAATGCTAAGCGTGTGCTTGCCGCCATATGGCGCTACAGCGCCAGCCAAAGCGTGCCGAGCCTGGCTGGCCAGCCTTTGCATTCGCTGCTCAACGCCGGCGGCATCAAAAGGGCGGCTGACGCCGGAGGACGCCCCCACCTCTCTGGCAAAGCCATACCCCGCACTTCGTAACAGGTTCAGTTCCTCAACAAACACGCCAAGCACATCAGCACCGGTGGAACCTGCAATCTCAGCCGCAGCCTTCAACGCGGCATAGCTCATTCTCGAACCATCCAGCAGTACAAGCACACGGCCGGTTTCATCACTGCTCACGGCCCGACCTTCAGGTGTGTCAGTCACTGTCCTTACCCCCGCCGTTGTTTGCATCTCCATTGCTATCCCGTTTTTTGCTGGCCTCCGCAAATTTCTCGAGGCGCTCGGCAACCCGGCGATTGAAGCTGTTTTCTGGAAACTGGCCATTACTGTCCGGCTCCCCGGCCTCCAGACCGGTCAAAAGCTCAATGGCTTCGTTGATATGGGAGATCGGATAGATCCGGAATCGGTCCTCTGCAATCGCCTGCCTGACATCGGCCCTGAGCATCAAATGCTCAACATTGCTTGCCGGCAGCAGAGCCCCCTGGCCGCTAACTTCACCGGCCTCCTTGCAGACATCGTAAAAGCCTTCGATCTTCTCATTCACGCCACCCACGGCCTGAACTTCGCCATGCTGATTCATGGACCCCGTGACGGCGAAGGACTGCCTGAGTGGCACCCGGGAAATGGCTGAAAGCAGCACGCAGGTCTCTGCCACCGATGCGGAATCGCCCTCAACACCACCGTAGGATTGCTCGAAAGCCAGACTCGCTGAAAGCGACAGCTCGCCTTCAGCGGCGTATCGGCTCGCCAGGAATCGGGACAGTATCATCACGGCTTTACTGTGGATGGGGCCACCCAGTTTGGCTTCGCGCTCAATATCGACCACCTGCCCCTTGCCCGGCCGCGCCGTGGCGGTAATCCGGGTAGGCTGGCCAAACATGGACGCTCCGAGCCTGAGTACCGAAAGGCCATTCACCTGAGCCACTTCCTCGCCGGTAGTGGCAATCATCACGACACCCCGGCTGATTTGCTCCCGGCTTCTTTCCCGAACCCGGCTCGCCCGGTATTCCCGCTCATCAATAGCCTGCTGGAGATGGCTGGCCTCGACGGTATCGGCGCCCGCCTGGCTGGCCCAATGATCAGCCTCACTGAGTATGTCCCGGAGCACCCGGTCGTGGGCGGTCAGCTTGCGTTGGTCCGCAGCCAGCCGACTGGCATGCTCAATCAGCCTGGCGACAGCACCTCGCTCCAGCGGCCGCATTTTCAGGGCCCGGGCCATGGTGGCGATCATCCGGGCGTAGAGTTCGTAGCAGTCATCGTTACGATCAAGATCATCCTCAAAATCCGCCTCAACCTTGAAGAGGTCCAGGAAATCCGGATCGTAATGGGACAACAGGTAGTACAGCATCCGGTCCCCAAGCAAAACCACTTTGACCGACACGGGAATCGGCTCCGGCTGCAGACTGACGGTACTTACCAATCCATAGAGCCGCTCCAGGGACTCGATGCGGATTTCACCGGATGACAGAATCCGCTTCAGGCTTTCCCAGGCCATGGGCTGAGTCAGCACCCGCCGGGCATCGATGATCAGATAGCCGCCGTTGGCGCGGTGCATGGAACCACCGCGAATCAGCGTGAAGTCGGTATAGAGGTTGCCCTGACGGGCCCGATGTTCAATCTGCCCGGCCAGGTGCTGATGATTGGGCAGATCCTCGTAGATAACCGGCGCGCCGACGGTTTCGGCGTTATCCACCAGCAAATTGACCTTGTACCGCGCCAGCAGCCCTGCCGGTGGCCCGTTATCACTGTCCTGGAAGGCTTCGGCATGCTCCACCACGTCTTCGCGGACCGCGTCCAGGTAATCGACAACCTCCGGGAGATGAGACCATTTTTCCCTCAGTTCCCCGATCGGGCCGCCGAGAGTCAGCTGCACCATCTCTTCATTCAGGGCATGGACCCGCTCACGCACTTCTTTCCGCATCCTGGGAATCTGCTGGATGGTCTGCTGCAGCTTTTTCTGCAGTTCCTCAACCTTGGATTCAACCAGTTGCTTTTCTTCATCGGAGAATTTCTTGTATTCCTCGGGATCGATCACCTCACCTTTGCGCATGGGGGCAAAGGTAAAACCGGCTGGTGTGGTGATCATGGCAATGTTGTTGCGGTTGGCCTCTTCCTGGATCTCGAACAGCCCCTGGTGCTGGCGCTTGGCCATCTCTTCCTGCAGCTCCTGCAAGCGGGCCTGGTACTCCTCGCTCTCAAAGGCCGCCGGAATGGCCGTGCGAAGCTCCTCAGCCAGATCACTCATGTCTTTCTTGAATTGCTGTCCCTGCCCCGCTGGCAACTGGATCGCACCCGGCCGATCTGAAAAGCGGAAGTTATAGACATGGCACCAATCCGGAGGAACCGGTTGCCTGGCTGCGTGCCGGGAAAGAAAGCGCTCAACAAGTTCATGCTTCCCTGCCCCGGCGGGCCCGAGGACAAACAGGTTGAAACCCTCAGCCCGGATACCCGCGCCGAATTCCAGTGCTCGCAGAACCCGGTCCTGACCGTAGGGTTGATCCAGGTCTTGCAGGTCATCGGTGGTCAGGAAATCCAGTTTTTCCTCTGGACAAGCGTGATAGACCTGGTCTCCGGTTAACGGGGCGGGTAATGGCATTACATCCTCCTGATGGTTTCCACCCGGGTGTGGAATACGCCGATGATGTCGGACGAGTCATCCGGGGGGGGGGCGGCGCCCCCTCATCAGGAAACTATAGATTATGGCCGGCGCCCTGCTCCAGCCATCGGGGCACTAACGCCACTCGAGGGTCTTGGGCTCGGGCGAATGCTCACAGAACAGGTGGCCGACATCCGGCACCGCAAAGCAGCGATCACCGCGCTGGGGTTGGCGGGCGTTGAACTCGGTATGGCTGATGCCAACCTCCCACAACTCGTCACACTCCCAACCATCGGGCTTGAGTTCGATCCGCACTTCGGCACCGATCAGGTTGATGGCCTCGATACGGAACGGCAGATGGGCCTGGTCACTGGCGGACTGGGTCAGGCGAACTTCGTGGGGCCGAAGATAGAACTGGGCGTCGTCGTTTTCGCAGCCTTCAGGTAAGCGAATCCAGGCATCGCCCTGGCTCATGACGCCGTCGCGGATCTTGCCGGAAAGCACATTTACCTGGCCGAGAAATTCGAACACGAACCGGCTGTCCGGACGACCGTAAAGCTCCAGGGGCGTATCAACCTGCTCAATCCGGCCATTGCTCATCACCACCACCTGATCGGAGAGTTCCAGGGCTTCTTCCTGATCGTGAGTCACGAACACACTGGTGAAGTGCAGCTCGTCGTGCAGACTTCGCAGCCAGCGGCGTAGGTCTTTTCGCACCTTGGCATCAAGCGCGCCGAAGGGTTCATCCAGCAAAAGAATCTCTGGCCGCATGGCCATGGCACGAGCCAACGCAATGCGCTGCTTCTGGCCACCGGAGAGTTGCGCCGGGTAACGGCCCGCCAGATGTTCCAGCTGCACCATCTCCAGCAGGTCTTTCACCCGCTTGCGGATCTCCGGTTTACCCGGGCGCTCCTTACGCGGAAGCACGTTAAGGCCAAAGGCCACGTTCTCGGCCACTGTCATGTGGCGGAACAGCGCATAGTGCTGGAACACAAACCCCACGCGCCGGTCCCGCACGTGCAGGTCGGTTACATCCCTGCCGCTGAAGCGTATTCTCCCCTCTTCCGGCGTTTCCAGGCCGGCAATGATCCGCAGCAGCGTAGTCTTGCCCGAGCCAGAGGGGCCTAGCAACGCCGTGAGCTGGCCGTCCGGAATGGTCAGATTGATATCATGCAGGGCCTGGAACTTGTCGAAAAACTTGTTGATACCCTGTATCTCGATACTCATTGGAAACCCTTAGTTACGACTCTGACGCCATTCAACAATGGCCTTCACGACAAGAGTGATCAGCGCGATACCTGCAAGCAGTGACGAAGCTGCAAACGCGCCCACCGTGTTGTAATCCTGGTAAAGCAGCTCTACCTGCAACGGCAGCGTGTTGGTTTCGCCCCGGATATTGCCGGAAACCACCGATACGGCGCCAAACTCGCCCACTGCCCGGGCATTGGTGAGGATAACGCCGTAAAGAAGCGCCCAGCGGATATTCGGAAGGGTCACCCGCCGGAACAACTGCCAGCCGGAGGCACCCAGTACCACACCGGCCTCTTCCTCTTCCCGGCCCTGCTGCTGCATCAGTGGAATCAGTTCCCTGGCCACAAACGGGCAGGTTACGAAGACCGTAACCATCACAATGCCTGGCCACGAAAACATCAGTTGAATGTCGTATTCACCAAGCCACTGGCCTACCCAGCCATTGCTGCCATAAAGCAGAAGGAAAAGTAGACCGGCAACTACTGGAGAAACGGCGAATGGAATATCAATCAGTGTGGTCAGCAGCTTGCGCCCGGGGAACCGGAAGCGGGTCACCAGCCACGCCAGGAAAACGCCGAATACCATGTTCAGCGGCACGGTGAGCAATGCAACCACGAGCGTCAGACCGATGGCGTGAAGCGTGTACTCGTTGAGAATATTGCTGACGTAACCGGCCCAGCCCTCGGCAAACGCCTGCACAAAAATCAGCACCAGGGGCATGAACAGCAACAGAACGGTCGAAGCAACAGCCAAACCGATCAGCGTGCGACGAACCAGCGGGCTATCGCCCACGCGACGATGTTTACGCGCAGCCATACCCTAACCTCCGTGCAGGCGCTTGAGGTAGCGCCCCTGCCAGACGTTGATCGCCAGAAGCAGCAACAGCGATACCGTCATTACCACCGCGGCAATGGCACTGGCCGCCGGAAAATCGTACTCCTCCAGGCGAACAAAGATCATCAGACTGATCACTTCACTGATGTAGGGCGAGTTGCCGGCAATGAAGATAACCGCGCCGTATTCCCCAAGGCTTCGGGCAAACGAAAGCGCACCTCCGGTTACAACAGCCGGCCAGAGTGTGGGGAACAGGATCTTCCGAAAGACCGTCATGTCCGAAGCACCCAGGCTCATGGCCGCTTCCTCATCCTCCGGTGCCATTTCCTCCAACACCGGCTGAACCGTCCGCACCACGAACGGCACGCTGGTAAACGCCATGGCCACCACAATACCCAGCGGTGTGAATGCCACTTCGATACCCAGATCGGCGAGATACTGGCCGTACCAGCCGTTTTCGGCAAACAGGGTTGCCAGCGTGATGCCGGCGACGGCAGTTGGCAGAGCAAATGGCAGATCCATGATCGCATCCAGCAGCCGCTTGCCTGGAAACTCGTAACGCACTAGCACCCACGCCATCAGCAGGCCGAACACGCAGTTAAACAGGGAGGCCGCCAGCGCCGCCAGGACGGTTACCTTGTAGGACGCAACCACCCGGGGATCGGTGATGACAAACCAGAACTGCTCCCACCCCATGCCAGCGGCACGGATAAACAGGCCGCTGATGGGCAGAAGCAGCACCAGGCTGATAAAGAAAAGCGAAATCCCGAGGCTCAGTCCGAACCCCGGCAAAACGCGTTTGGTGGCGGGAGCGCTCAGCCGCTTTGACGGGCGCTCCGAAACGTCAGTGGTGGCCATGGATCAGGTGCGCATCCCTTAGCGGCGACGCTGCAACTGGTCCAGCTTGCCGCCACTGGCAAAGTGGGTCTCCATGGCGTTTTCCCAGCTACCGGCGATGTCCTGAATCGGCATCAGCTTCAGTTCCGGGAACTTGTCCGCCACTTCCGCTTTCACGGTTTCGTTATGCACCCGGTAGTTGAAGCCGGCCAGCAGGCGCTGGGCTTCTTCGGAGTAAAGATGCTTCAAGTAGGCCTGGGCCAGTTCTTCTGTGCCCTTCTTCTCAATGTTCTTGTCGATCCAGGTCACCGGGAACTCGGCCAGGAAACTCACTTTCGGAACCACAACCTGGAAGTTCTTGTCCGGGTTCAGTTCCGGGATGTTGTTTACTTCGGACTCAAAGGTCAGCAGCACATCACCCAGGCCGCGCTCGACAAACGTGGTGGTGGCGCCACGGCCGCCGGAGTCGAAGACCTTTACCTGACCCAGCAGATCGCTCAGGAAGGCGTCGATCTTCTCCTGGTCGTCACCGAACTTGTCCTGGGCAAAACCCAGCGCCGCCAGGTAGGTGTAGCGGCCGTTACCGGAGGTTTTCGGGTTCGGCATGATCAGCTCGACGTCTTCGCGGATAAGGTCATCCCAGTTCTGGATGTTCTTGGGGTTACCCTCACGCACCAGGAACGCCATGGTGGAATAGTAGGGAGAGCTGTTATTTGGCAGGCGTGATGCCCAATCCTCGGGAATCAGGTTGCCGCGCTCGGCCAGAATGTTCACGTCAGTGACCTGGTTGTAGGTCACCACATCGGCACCGAGGCCCTGAAGAATGGCGCGAGCCTGCTTGGAGGAGCCAGCGTGTGACTGCTGGATATCGACTGTCTCGCCTGTTTTTTCCTTCCAGTAGTCCTGGAACAGAACGTTGTATTCGGCAAACAGCTCACGGGCAATATCGTAGGAGGAGTTCAGAAGCTCGCGCTCCTGGGCAGAAGCCGGCCCCGTCAGCGAGAACGCCAACGCCAGCGCACTGAACCACAGGCCCTTACGGGCTTTGGAACCAGAAAAAATTGAATTCGGCATAGTAGGCAGAGCTCCCAGTTAACTCGGAATCTTGATATACGCCAGAGGAATAAAGATGGCGCTTTGTTAGAACGCAAAGATAAGGTCGGAGTTCTAAAACAACAATGCCTTAACTAGATGATTTATTGCTGCCGTAAAAACTTAAAGTTATAAGAGGCATCTGTTACAGACAGGCGTCAAATTTGATCGCGCCGGACTGGTACCCGGCGCATCTTCCACTACTATCAAGGTAAGTCAGCGCTGGAGAAGACGTTGCCGTGGGACTGTCGATCAAGACAACGGAATTTGCGCCGGAAGACTTTGAACGTTTTGCCGCCAAGGTCCGCACAGACCTGAAAGCGCTCACTCGTCTTTTGAACCGGCCCGGCTTTGGTGAGGGTGAGAGTTCCATTGGCGCCGAGGTAGAGTTCTACATCGTAAACTCTGACCTGCGCGCGCAACCCATCAACACCGACATTGCCGCCAGAGTCCAGGACCCCCAGCTTACGGTTGAGCTCAACCGCTTCAATCTCGAATACAACCTCAGCCCCCAGGCATTCAAGGGATCACCGTTTGCCAGAACGGAGCAGGAGCTGCTCACTGCGATTCGGAGAATCGATGAGCACGCCGCGCCATTGGATGGAGAGTTGGTACCGATCGGCATTTTGCCGACACTTCGCCAGTCCGACATGGGTGCGCAGGTGATGACAGACGAACCTCGTTATCACGCGCTATCCAAAGCATTGCTCGAACAACGGGGCGAGCCGTTCAGCATCCATATTGGCGGTAACGATGTGATTAACCTGGAGGCCGACGATGTCTACATGGAAGGCGCCAACACCTCTTTCCAGTTGCACTGGCGCGTGCCAGCCCATCGTTTTGCGGATTATTTCAATGCCGTACAACTCGTCACGCCGGTGGTCCTCGCTCTGGCGAGCAACTCACCCAGTCTGTTTGGCCACCACCTGTGGGACGAAACCCGGATTGCCCTGTTCAAACAATCCATAGACAGCCGTTCCCCCAACCACAAAACCTGGCGTCATCCGCCACGGGTTTACTACGGAAACGGCTGGATACGCAGCGCCTGGGAACTTTTTGCCGCCTCGGCATCGCTCTATCCCCCCATCATTCCATTGATGTCGGAGGAAGACCCGATGGCCGTGATTGATCGTGGTGAAGTGCCCAAACTGGCTGAACTGAGACTGCACCAGGGAACCACCTGGCCCTGGAACCGGGCCATCTATGACCATACCGAAGGCGGCCATCTACGCATTGAGATTCGCTCCATGCCTGCAGGCCCGACTGCCGCTGATATGTGTGCGAACGGCCTGTTCATAATAGGGGCAGCGCTGGCAGTGCTGGATGACATCGGCCATCTGACGTCGATACTCCCCTTCCATTACACCGAACACAATTTTTACCGCGCCGCAAAATATGGCGTCGGCGCAGAAATCATCTGGCCTCAAAAGGATCAGGTGCAGTTGCAGGATACGCCCCTGTTAACCGTAGCCCGGGAGCTGCTGCCCCGGGCCTGTGAAGCCCTTGCGCAGACAGCCGTGGACGAATCGGAAATACGCCGCCTGCTGGGAATCATCGAAGGCCGCATTGAAACAGCCATGTCGGGCGCCCGGTGGCAGCGCCACATCACCGAGTCCCTGTTCAAGACTGTAAAGCCCGATGACGCCTTCCGAACTATGCTGTCTCTTTACATGGCCAACCAGAAGAAAAATACGCCGATCCATGAATGGACATTGTCACCGTGAGCAACTCGAACGTACTCGATTATCTGCATGATCCCTCACCCCGCACGCTGGGCCGCTCCCCTCTTGAATGGCTGGAGCAGCTGCAGAAACCCACGGTTGTCCGTGTTGCTGGTCGCGATCGCTCCCGCACCCGGGCCATGGCGACGCTGCTTCACGGTAATGAGCCTTCGGGCCTGTTTGCACTTCACCGTTGGCTGCTTGAGCAGCACACCCCTGAGGTCAACATGCTGTTTCTCCTGGGCGGCGTCTACCCTGCGAAAATCCCGCCCACCCTCTCACTGCGACAGCTTCCTGCGGGACGTGACCTCAACCGCTGTTTCAAAGAACCGTTCGCGGGAGAGGAAGGCGCGATTGCAAAGGCCATGCTGTCAGAACTTCATGACGCGAACCCGGAATGCTTGCTGGACGTACACAACACCTCAGGCACAGGGCCGGCCTTCGCGGTGACCATCACCAATGATGCGGCCCACCAGGCGTTGACCTCTCTGTTCACAGACCGCCTCATAATGACAGATCTTCGCCTCGGTGCCCTGATGGAATACTCCGAGCAGGAAGTCCCAACGGTAACCATCGAATGTGGTGGGTCCCAAGATGATCAGGCCCATCAATTGGCGTATGAGGGCCTCGTGCGGTATGCCTCAAGGCCAGACGTGTTATCACTTGAAAAGGCGGAGTGGGACGTGGAGGTACTAAGAAATCCGATTCGGGTGGAGCTGGTTCCGGAAGCAACCATAGAATATCTTACTGAACCCTCCGGCCGGGCTGACCTCACTTTGCCACCAGACATCGAACACCGAAATTTCGGGATCGTATCGCCAAATGAGCCGCTGGGATGGATTGGAAAAAAAGGCCTCAGCGTACTCAACGCCATCGGCCATAACCGGACAGAGAACATGGAGCAGGTTTTTCAGGTCAGAGAGGGGAAAATCTTCCCCGCGCAGGCCATCAAAGCCTTTATGATTACCACCAACCCGGTGATTGCAAAGAGCGATTGCCTCTTCTACGCGGTCAAGGCGACTGGTGAGCCCATTTTCTGACAAGAAACAAAAGGCAAGCGCCCCTTTCGTCCCTCCAATCAGGGGTTGGACACTACTTCAACGCTGTCGGCGTGGCATGCGAGTTTAGCCCTGTCGAAGCTGCGTGTCGGGTTGGTGACGTATCGAACCCCGGACACCCTCACAGTCGCGCCTTTGGAGATACCTCGCATCTGGAGTGCCTTGCCATTGATCTGAGCTGAGGAGCGGCAATAACGTTTCCAGTCAACTCGTCCTTTGGCGTCAACCAAAGCCCCACGGAAAATGCCGACTACATCTGGCATTGGCGCATACTCGGGCTCCCAGACCGGCTCGGGGGTGGGTTTGGTCGATTCAAAACTCGCATAGGCTGCCCGACATGCCTCAATGTCGGATTCTGGAACCGTCTTGCCGTGCCTGAGCTCCCTCGACGGGCGCAGGCATGCTTGAGTACATTCTACACTCCTTGCGGACCGACACTCCCCGGCCATCTTCGCCAACTGCTGGTAAAGATTCTGCTCAGCCGAGGCGGCGCTTGTAAGAAACGCGAGCAAAACGGCGAAAATGGAAAATATGCGAACGACAGCTGAGTTCATCGGGCATCCTCTCTTAGTAGTTGTTAACCATCATGGGGCCGTATCTCCGCCTCAGACGGTCAAGGGTTATAAGTAGCCGTTCGTCCAACTGTTTTTCCCACAAAATAACGTTCAGGCAGCCAATGGTTTTATGGCTTGAATGTCAGAACTTGCGGAACAATATTTGCCCTTCCCCCACCTCCCTGAAGAGTAAAGGCGGACGCCATCCAATAGGTTTTACGGCGTGGGTCTGGCTGGATATCGAGGTAGTCTCCCCATGCTCGAGCGTGGGGCTGGTGGCTAGAGGCATCCCCCAGAGCCATCTGCCAGTTTGGCAAAGCATTTGAATCGCTGTCATCCAGCCACCCAACCCCCAGCGTTGGATGGCGGCCCCCGGCACCGCACACCGCTACTATGCCCACATCGCCCCGTTGGTTCGGGCAAACGGACGGATAAGCCCAGGCCCGGTCCGAATTCCACAGATCGGGCTCATCAATCAGCTCATTCGAACTCTTCCGGATTCTCACCACGCGTACGAAGGGAAAAGGGTGCTGAACATCCGCCGAGGCCACCCAGACGAAACCAAGAACACCGCCTGACTCCCACGCTCCGAGAACGCGATCATCCATGCGATTCATCCATTGACTTGTCGCATCATCAGGTTTTGCGTAGGGGCCGTCGCGCCAATGCCTCACAGCGACGGAAACTTGCGAGACATCCTCTTCGTCGTCAGGCCATCGGAACACCTCGATAGATGGCTGAAAGTAGCTCAAGCTGGCAAAGATCGCCGTACTTCCCATGCCCCGACAAAAACGGAGAGATCCGAATTCTTCGGTTGACCAGGCTTCCCGGGAGATCGCTTCACGCGCCTTCAATTGATCCAGCGACAGTCGTAACACCACCGCTCTTTGCCAGCGGTCCGTGGTTGTGCTGAACACGTTGAACGACAGCAAGAGGTGGTTATCTGATTCGGCCAGATCGGGGTAATCCAGCCAGGTCCCCGACCACTGTTCGTCAATGTCCGTCGGAGTTGTATCCCACCAGGTCCATGTACCAGGCGCGCCGGATGAACTGACAGCGACACGAATCAGGTTTCCTTGGGTGGTCTTGGAAAACTGCAGAAGCCAGATCCAGAGCCGTCTGGAAGAGCAGTAGTGAATGAGCTGATCGCAACAGAATCCAGCACCTGCGGGAGGCAATTCCGTATAGGGGTCTACAAACACCCAGTTGTCGCCACCATCGGTGGATCGGGAACAGAACCAGTTGCCCGTGACGATAATGCGTTTACCGGAGCATGCCAAAGCGGGTTCCAGGATTGTACCTGCCTGTCCCCCGGTGTCGCCGCTGTTCAACCGCTTGGTATCGACGATAGCTGTCATGGCTTCTTGCCTTTCCGGCCTTTGGAACCCTCATCGATGACGGCCTCAGGCGGTGCCGATGTTTGCTCATCCGGTCCTCCCTCGGCTTCCGGCTCCGGCTGGCTTTCCGATGACGGACGAGAGATTTTTCCGGGCCCCGGCGCCTTTCGACGCGGCGAAATGTTTTGATCTTTCTGATCGAAATCAGGTTTTTCAGCCGGTTGTCCGGAGGCCACCTTTTCGGCTGCGTCTCGTGCAGGTTGCTTTTCAGGTGCCTGGTCAGTCAAAGAATGGTGTTTTCCCACTCCCTTCTTCTCTTTTGGGTCCGCCATTTATGTCACCAGTCGCAAGATATAGCCGCCCATTACGGTCCAGAACAGAACGCTATACCAGCGTTCTCCCAGTTTCCTGTTGATGGTTCTTCCCAGCAAGGTACAACCCGCCATCACCGGGACCAGAATACCTGCCAGAACCAGATGCTCGGTTTGCAGCAAGCCGGACTGACTGAACACCACGGCCTTGGTCGTGTCGCCGACCAGGGACACCAGAGAGGCGGCGCCCACAAAGTAAAAACGCTCAAGCTGCAGGCTGCGAAGTGCAACGCCCTTGAGCGGCCCCGAAGTACCTGAAATACCTGAGGTAGCGCCAGAACAGAACGCTAGCCCAACCCCCCAAGCTTTTTTCGCGCGATGATAGGGCGAAAACTCCCACACGAGAGTGACAACAATCACTAGCGCAACGGCATACCGAATCCATAGTTCTGGCAGTTTAAGCATCAGAGTCGCGCCCAGTGCGGTGCCCAGCAGAACTGCGATGATGACAGCGCCGGAGGCCCTCCAGGGCAGGGTTTTCCGGTAAACCGCCACCTTCGCAACGTTGTTCCAGGCCAACAACAAAGCAGCCACGGCGATCCCCTCTTTGGTACCGATGGCCATCATCATGACGGGCACCAGAATCAGGGAACCGCCGAGGCCCGCTGCAGCGGAGACAATAAACGACGCCGGGATGGCCAGCGCCAGAAGGATCAGAGATATCGCATCAAGTTCCATCGGTGCGTCCTTGCTTAAGGGAAAAGTTGATTGCCGGGTCGAGGCCAGACGCTGACAACCCGGGCCGCAGCATAGGGCCAGTTGCGCACCAGATTTTCCACGGAGGTAACCGGACCCGTTGGTACTGCCGAAAAAACATCGTTTGTTGAGCCGACAACAGCCAGGAGCAGTATCCGATGACCGGTCGAAACGCCGGAAAAGTCCACGTTGATCGACACGGCTCGTGGCATTCGAGCAGCCAGGTCAACCGACAAACGGTTCAATGGCGTACCGTCAGCCGCCAGCGCCACGTTCCATCCCGGAGGTGTCGGCTGCGGCGCTCCGCCGGTCAGGCTGCGGACAAAGGGCACGACGTTTGTGCAATCCGTTCCCAGCAACGTGTTTTGAGAGGCTCCGGAACGCCATAACAGCACCACAAACGCTCCGTTTGCTGCTACCGGCCGGGTGTCTCGATGGTGCAGCAAGACATCAACGGTGCTTCGCTCGCGGTATACCTGCCAGACTGAGTTCCTGACTCGCCGGGGTACCACTGTTTCCATCAGGTCAATCTCCGAACCGGGTAACGCCGGTACGGCTGCATTTTGCCAGGGTGCCCTGTAGACACCCGGCGAGCCGTTCTCGTCAAGTGCGTTGGCCATGACGTCAGCCCACAAGGCAGCATCTATTCGTCTTGCGCCCGGGTTTGCAATGCCTCTCAAGCGGCGGTGGCGCTCAACAAGATCACCCATTTGGTCACTCCACTCACCATTTGGGATAACGCTGGGGTAAATCCACCGGAAGGCGGTCTGGAACGTCCAGAGTTGGTAGCGCAGATTGCCGTTCCAGATGTTGGTTCCCCGGAACGATGGCGCTGTCCCTACCGGTGCCTCTGGCCGTACAACGATATCCGGGCTCGCGAAAAACGGCTCCGCCGTGGCCCCGGGACGACGACGCGGATTTTGCATGGGGGTCGGGAACATGCGGCGGTCATCCCTTGGGTGCACCCGCACATAGGTTCGGGCGGGCTCAGCTGCAGCGAGATTGACCTCCCAAACGCCCCGGGACTGCAAGGTGGCCCTCATCAACCTCGGCGACGTGCCCGCGCCGGACGGATCTTGCCAGATGTGAAGGTCCTGCACGACCGCTTCCGGCAGACCGTTCACAAACAGCTGCCATGGGCCATGGGCATTGCCCGCGATTCTGGTTGCCGTCCATACCGCTGTCGAAGTACCAACGTACACGGTATTGGGATTCGCAGGGTCAACCGTAACCGAATACGCCGGATCGATCGGACTGGTTGCGAGAGGGGGCATGGGTGGCAGGGCCTGACCCAGGCCTGTCAGCCGACAACCGCCAGCAGCGTCATCGTAATAAAAACAGGAGTCTGCAGCAGCGGTTGGCGAAACGGCAGCCACCGCTGCGGATGTTGGCGTAGCTGGAACCGCCGGTGTCCAGGTATTGGTCTGGCCGGTTGTCACGAGATAGAAATCGCTGGTTCCCGGAACTGGAGCAATATCTGTGAAAAACGTAGCCTGCGGTGTTACCAGTGGCGCAGCCGGCGCCGCAACGCCCGGGCCGATCAACGCGGTTGACGTCCAACGCCCCGCATTACCGGGATCCTCGCTGTAACGGATAACCCCCTGATTAAATAAGGCCAACAGAGTGCGCTCATCGACCCATTTCACCGTGACCACCGGCCCAAAACCTGCTGGCGGTACCCCAAAGGCCATGTTGGCTGCAGTGCTCGGGGTTCGGTTGCCCGGACGGCCATCCCGCCACTGCACAAAGGTGCCAGCGGCGGTTATGGGTAACACTCTCCACGTGTTCGGGTTGCTGGTACCCAAATTGTCGGTCACCCAAACCCTGTTGGTACCCAGCGCTACCCTGCCCAGGTTCCCTGCCGCACGTCGAACAGTATCGATACCCGAATAGAAGTTACTGGCATTGGACTCCGGATCGTTGTTGATCAGATTACACGGCGCTCGGTATCGGCCCGCCGGGTCACAGGCCCAATCCGCATTGGCAAATTGCCCCATCACGTAGTGGGACTGAACCGGGTGAAATGTTACCCCACCACCGTCGCCCTGCATCGACGTCTTCATCTCCCAGACAGTGCTTCCAACCCGGACCTGTCGGCCATTGTCCTGACAGCCGAGCATCGAAAAATGGCTGGAGGTGGGATGACTGGCACTGAAGATAGATTCGATGGACGCAAGGCCCACGTTTCGGCTGCTGAAGGTATTGGTTTGGCCATCGCGCAGGGAAACGAACACGCCGCCATCGCAACCCACCCAGATTTGCCGGGATCCATCTGCATTGGTGGCTTTCCTGAGAGAATGAACGTCCGGGTGGACTGCATCGCCGATCAGACCAGGCTGTGTGGCTCCTGCGTTCGTGCCGACTGGCTGATCGGAAACGCCCGGAGACGGTACGAGGTTGTTGCCATTCACGTCGAAAGCCCAAATGGACGCGTTCCAGTTATTGACCTGAATGAGCGACCCGCCGATATAGACCCGGTCTGTCCGTACCGGCGGTGGAACCAGAGCCGTATTCCGGGTCGTAACGACGATGGCCTGATCATAGTCACGCTGGCCGGGCCAGAGATTGGCGGCGGATGGAACGTTATTCAATGGGTTGGCAACGGGCGCGGCATCACCCGGATTTGCTATTTGCCAGATATGGGGCACAGGATTCCCACCGGCGGGATTAGTGGTCACCTCACCGAGAATATACAAAGCGGTGTTGTCATCATTCACCGCCATGCTCATTCTTCCATCCAATCTTCCCGTGGCCGGGACAGTCGGTGCCGGAAGAAAGTTCTGCGTAATCCAATTAAAGGTGTTGCCGTGATCGTCTGAGAACGCAATGCCTGAGCTTCGAAAACACACAAACAGTCGATTTCCGACATAACACAGATCGGTCGGCGCACGATTGACCGGGGCCATGGCGGCCCCGTTTGCGGGCGGCGATGGCGCGGGGGCAGGCAACGACAGGGCTGACCAGGTAAACGAGAGGTTACCGCCAACCATGGATCGAGTGCCCAGATAAAGTCCGCCGCCCTGGATGTTCCAGCCAAGATCCCGACCACCTGAAGTGGCTGCGATCACACGATCTCCGGCAGCTCCGGGTGCGGAGCCGGGAACGCGTACCATGCGTGTTATCGACACGCCCTCCAGAGCGGCAATGCCCGTCGCAGTTTCCCAGGGGTCCGAACTGACCGCACCGGCGGCGGGTCCTGATGCGGCGAGAATGCCAACCCCGCGAATTGCATCAGCGCCATCAACACCCTGCATCGCGTCGAATTCACCGGTACCCACCATCACAAAATCAGCACCGGCGTTGGCACCGAAGTTCACCAGTAAACACCCACAGGCGAATGCGCTGGTGTTGCCACCGAACCGCCTGGGCTCGTTGGCCCAGCCCCCCAGGGGTTCCCAGGTAGCGCCACCGTCGCCGGTATACCAGACGCCACCTTTGGCCGTGCCTGCGTAGGCGCGTTGGCCATCAGGGCTTACGGCCAGATCACGAACCCGGCCAGACACTCGCGGCCTACCCTCAGCCTGCCCCTGACGAACCACCGAGGGCCCGATCGGCACCCACCGATTGGTATTGTTGGCGGGAAACGCCATGGGGGCGGGCCCCAGGCCAGCCGAAGAACGGGCAGACGTTCGGGCCGGAGGTTCGCCGAATGGACCAATACCCTCGCGCTCCATTAACGCCTTCATGGAGGCCGCCAACGCCTGTTTGTCGGGTGAACCCGAAATTGATGTTAAGAAGCTATCCCTCGCGACCGCGTTTTTTCGCTTCTCGGCTTTCCTCTTGCGGCGCCGTGCAAGCGCTCGTTCCTGAGCGAGAGTAGGATCAACCGGTACATCACTCATGACTGATCCTCCTCAATGATCCGAATCCAGCCCTCCTGGAATTCGTGAGGCGTTCTTGGCAGAAGTGCTGACTGCGTCGCGGCAACGATGGGGTCGTCTCGCCAGGTCAAGGGGCCGGTCCGACGGGTGAACTGTTGCTTCTCGCCCAGAAGATTGACCTTGGGTAACCGAATCTCCTCAGGATCAACAAGCACCGGACCTACCCGAACAGAAGGGATAACCCGCTTTAGGCCATCATTGATCCAGGCGTCATTGAGAGCCAGTGACTTTCTCGGCAGAACGCCGGAGGTAAGGTGAACCTTGCCAGCTGGCAGCATCAACAGCGTCAGCGTATGGCAGGTACCGGGCCGGACGTAGAAAAGATCCTCGTCAACCAGATAAGGATGGTCCAGTGGCTGGACATCCGGAACATGAACCTTGCCCAGCAAACCCAACTGCCCTCGGCGACGACCGCTCTGCCTAGCCAGCGCACCGATGGACTTGTCGACGAGATGGAACTGGTCGTAGTTGTCATCAATAAAATAACCGAGCAGTGAATCGTCGCTGCGCTGGAGATCGCCCAGCCGTAACGGAAACGCCTGATCCCGGAGCGCCTCGAACGCGGCCTTGCGGGTATTCGCCGTTTCAATTGAATCCACTCGCACATCGTCAAGATCGTCGGGTACATCCAACCTCAGTGTCGCCTTGACCACAGCGATGGGACGCCCCACCAGGCCGGCAATCGATGACGACCCCAATGTACTGAAGGTATCCACTGTCCAGAGTGTGGTGTCGATTGCCCTCAGCAAACCTGTCAGCGAGCTTTCGGTAGTCGGTAGCTCCCCCTTTCGATGCTGCACATCCGTTCTGATTACCCCGGAAACAAGATTGCCCACGGGCGTTGCATCGGGCGGCAGATCGGCCATAGGGCCAGCGCCCGGGGGCAAGGGCCTCCCCGGAGCTGGCTCCCAGCGGACCGCTCCGGTCAGCCCATGATGACTGATCTGGCCCAATGGATTCCCCCTCTTATCGAAAGCTTCGAGAGATTCATCAATGTGGTCAGGTAACAGAAAGCCGGCAACAGGGTTAACCGCCAAGGTTGGCTCCAATTGATTCACAAAGGCTTCAGGAGCCAGTGCCGGGTCGCCCTGATAGGCCGGGTCGACCAACCGAAAAAGCCAGCGCCCGCCCCCCTGGATGCGCAGTGGCATCTTCATGGCAGAGGTATCATCCGGTATTTCCAGGGGTGTGGTGGTTTGAATGTCCGTGGTAGGCACGTCAAGGACACGGCCAAATGCATCCACCAAACGAAGCGCCTTAAAGGAGATGGTTCCCCCGAACAAGGTCAAAGGATCGGCAATAACCTCTGGCCGGTCATCGGCGCCAGGCGTGGAGAAGAATCCGCCCAGATAGTTCAGGCCCAGGAGTTGTTCCCTGACCCCATCCAGAGAGGCCGACGCCAGATCCTGGGGTTTGATGAAATCCGCCAGGGTATTCAATGTGTTTTCCTGGGATGCCGTCAGCGTATCGCCGGTGGCCTCCCTCTCCTGCTCCGCCGCAACCCAGCGGCTGATACCTGCCTGAAGAGCCGTCCCCAGGCCCCGATGCAGCGGGCTACGGCCAACAATCTCAATCATCTGGACATCATTGGCGTCGGTTTTTCGCACCATGTCCAGTTCATCGAGCTGCCAATCAGTCAAAGAAGTCGAGCCCTCCAATTCAATCCGCCATTCCAGCCAAAGCGGCACCCAGGGCTGCCGCCAGGCGGTAACCCCCAGTGGGCTCGGGCTCAGCCCCTCAAGGTAAGAGGCAACGGCCAGCTCAGCCGTGATTTGTTTTTTAAGGGACGTCTCCCGGAAAGAGAATTGCTGCCAGGTTTCCTTTCCCGGTGCTTGCGGATCCGCAAGGCTGCCAGACAAGGTGTACGCCCCGCTGCCGTCATAGCGACCATCTGCAGAGTAGAGCCGCAGCATCTCTCCTTCGATGCGGCTCTGGTACTGCGGGCGAACCTCGTCCTTGTCGGTGGCAGCATTGGCCAGCCAGCGGCTGCAGTAAGGATTCAGAACCAGAGCTTCACGTACGATGGTCAACACTTCGGGGGGGACTGCGCCCGATCCCAGCGTGGGCACCAGGTCTTTCGCCTTGACCACGCCTTTGATGCCTTTCACCGCCTCATTGGGGTAACGGCACCGTAAACGGCCATTTTCATCGTGGAGTCCGTCATAATGATGGCGCAGGCTTGGCTTGGCACCTTTTATGGCCAGCGACGGGGGCTGAGGCATGAAAAGACGGGGCGCGGGTCGTTCAACGGTGCGCCGGTCTTTGAGCGCGCCCCGAATCGCATCGGATTTGAGCTCGATTGGTGGAGCTTTCGGAGCTTGCATTTCCTCGCTAAAGACAACTTTGTCACGCCAACGAGGCAGCGGCGACACCCGTTCGGCGGTGCTCTCCTTGCTCATCCTGGCTCGCCCCTTTCGCCCGACTGACGTTGGGTTAACCGACGCGGAGTCCTCAACGCGCAGGTGATCGAGTTTGGCTGCAGGCAAGGGTTTGCCCGGACGAGAGCTGAACATGTCGTCGTGCTCTCTCTCGGCAATATCCCGGAGGCCGTCCTGACTGCCCATACGGTCCATCAAATCGCTGGTGAAGGCAGCGGCCAGCATTTCAGCGGCACGCCTCTGGGAAACGCTATCGCCGATGGCATCTGCGCCGAGGGCGGTAACCAGATCATCCGTATCAAACCCGGCCGCGACCGACAGCGCCTCTGAGGATGGTCGCTCGTCAATGACCGGCAAGTTCTTTCCAATGGGCACGCCGGAAATCATGCCGTGAAAAAGCGACATGAAGGTGGGAGATTTCTGGGCAATAAACAACTTGGAGGCTTTATCCACCGGCAGGCCCATTTCCGGAGTCATGTCGGCGTAAGTGAAAGATTCAACACGGCCTTTTGCCACAAAACTGGTTGGAGTTGCCTCAGCTGGCTGCTTCATCTCCCCTTTCGATAACAGACGTTCCAACACGGCCAGATCCGGTTCGTTGCTGGGCGGCTCGGCTTCCGGATCCAGATACCATCCAAGGTCGGCCATCACATCCAGCAAGTCTTTTTTGCTAACCACCGCCAGCGGATCTTTGTCCATGTCCGTATACCAGCCCGCAACGGTGTAGGTACCGGCATCTTTCTCAAAACCGTCTTTCGCGGTCTTTCGAAGTTCTGGCAGATCTTCCAGGGCATCATGGAAAGCGAAACGATTGGCACTGGCATGATAAGACGCGGTCCAGAGCGGCGATCCGCCTACGGTCCCGTCCAGAGGTTCATAGGCAGGCTGTTCCGAGGTACCGAAATTCGATCCGTTAAAGGAGCCCAGAGGCCGAATGCTCGCGGTTTTTGCATCGATCACCCAGCCTCTTATCATGGGCCGTTTAATGCCGACGGGGAAAAGCGCTCGCACCACAACCCAGTGGTTGGGCAGCTCTGTCATTTCCAGCTCGCCGCCTGCAGCTGATTCGCCCCCCCTCAGGAGCGCATCGGGAAGTGCCCAGTGCAGGTGAACACCATTTTCCGGCACCTGCCCTTCAGCAAAAGGCGCAGGGTCGCCAGGCCCACCGGTCACGGACACCAACGGCTCCGGGTTGGATTCTTTTGCAACATAGGCCTGAACATCGATGGGAACCAGGATGCGTTTGTTCCGCCGCAAATCCGGGTCCCAGGTATTGACGGCGGCCAGGTCCGTATCGGCTCGAACCAGCCAGGCCCAACGTTCGTCATAGACCGCTTTCGTGAGGGTCTTTTTCTTCAACAGATGTTTGAACATAGCGCCCCCTCACAGCTTGAATGTGGCGTTAACCATGGGCTCATAAGCCACGGTCGCCCGGAACATGGCAGATATCGGTGGAACCTGAACCTCTCCAAACACCTGCCGCCATGGGAATCGAATTAACTGCAAGGCGTACTCCGCGCTGTCCAGACCATCGCCCGCGCCGGTTTCATCATGCTCAGCCAGAGCCGCGGATAACCGCCGAATATCAACAACACCGGATGACCCCACGCGAAACGGCACGTCTATGTCCTCCACGTCGAGGTAGCTGAAGTCGCTCTTCCTGCGGGGAGTCAGCGTTGCTGAGCGTTGGCTACCGTTATCCTCGTGTTTGAAGCCAAACTGGACGCCCTGGCGCGGTTCCTCCAGGTGAACAACTTTGGGAACACCATCAAACAGGCAGAGCAAAACGGCGGGGGCCAACCTTTCCAGACGCAGCAGCCGGATTCGTCGGGGATCGTCCTCTTCGAACCGGGCTTCGTCGCCCTCCTCCGGGTCTACATCAAAAGCCCGAACATGCATGCCCGGCCACCCGGATACGGCGGCGGAGCGAAGCAGAAATCCGGTAATGGGCCCCGTTTGCCCAGCTAGACGTGGGGCGAGCGTGCGACGACGTACGTTGCGCTCTTCGGTATCCAGTTCGGCGCGGATGGCGTTGTATTGGGCATCCAATTGGATGCGGTCGTCACTATTCACAGTGCCAACGCTGAGCGCGCCCTGGACCAACGCATCCGTCCAACGCCGATCCATGTAAAACCAGCGAATCGATTCTTGCGGGAGGAGCTCGGAGTCCGCCACCAGATTGGCAAATGGAACCCCGTTGAGCAGCCGCAAGCTGACTAACCAGTTCCTCAGCTCCGCGGGCATCGCGGTGTTTTGGTCAATCCTGAATTCGCTGAGCGGAGCCCGTGCGGTTTTTTCCAGCTCCTGGCCGAGGTTTTCGAGGATGTCCTGGTTTTTGTTGATCATGACTCGTCCTCATCCGTGAAATCTCTGGGGCGGTCCCGCAGGATCACATCCAGATTGTCATTCAAGCCCTCTCTGATCAGGCGATCTGTGACCGGAAATGCAGGGCCGGTCAGGTGTTCGTTGATCAGTTCATTCGACAGCGTGCTGGACACCAGATCGACACGCTGTCGGTCCAGATCCGCCTCCAGGGTTTCCCGCAAATCGACTTTGCCCAGTTCACGTGTAAGCAGGTCTTCTTTGGGCACTTGGACACCCCGCAAACCCTCGAAAACTTTGTTCAGGTCGCCGACGAATAAGGCCGGCTCCAGCCCCAACCCCCGAGCAAGCACGGTGGTGGGCTGACCATTGAATTCCAGAGGCCGTCCGGGTCCGACTTGGGGCATTGGATTTCCCAGAAACTTTTCAGGGGTTCTCACAACAGCATCGGCAAAGAAACGCCCTGAAAGCCGGCCCAGATGGCGGATGTCGATTTGATCAATGCTTGCCCCGAGCACCTCCTCCCAGAGAATTCTGTTTTTTATGAGCAGGGACTTCAGTCGGGCAGCGTGATAGTCGTTTTGTCGCCACCGCATCAACGAAGCGATGATGGACGGTTGAGACAGTGTGAGAAGACGGCCCGTTTCAAAGGCAGTGGCCAGTGACAGATCTTCCCGGCCATCCGGTATAACCACTCGTAGCTGGTCTGAACTGTGTGCCAGCTTCAGTCGATCAGCACTGGAATTTCGGGTGGGATGCGGCACCAGCGGTCCTCTGTACCAGGACCGTACCTTGTCACCCTCACGGGTTTGGTGGCCCAGACCCACATGCCCACTTTCGGCAACCTCCAGAGGCAGGCGGCCACTCACGGATTTCTGACCTGGCCCAACATCGCCAAGCAGACGGGAGTCCAGGTTTTCCATCAATGATCGGAAGGTGGTGTCGCCGGTCGTGGTGAAACTCCAGTGCAGTAAAACCGGGAACCGATATTCGGGGTCCAAAGGCAGGGCCTCGAAGGTTTGAATCACCCGAAAGGGCTCGGCCATATTGAGAGCAATGTCTGCCGAAGTGGAGCCTTTGGACTTTTTGATGGCCCAGGTACCGGAGCCGGAATATGGGACCGCGCCGGCAGTTGCCGCAGCACCGGACTTGAATTGTGTCGATCGGGAGCCTTTGACGCCCGGCGCCAGAGGCACCGGCTGAGTCAGATTCTGAAGGTCACCGGCATTGATTCCCGCGGCCCGTGGAGCCAGAGCCGTGCCCATCACCTGATGGTCGTCGTAACTGGCCATACTCTGGTGAACGGTACTCTTGACCATGAAAGGTGTAACGAACGACGGCACCGGATCCGGGGACCGGTCCAACAGCACATCGTATTGGCCCTCAAGATTCACCAGGCAGGCCAGATACTTCACCGGGGCATCATTGCCGTCTTCGTCCTTACCCGGCACAGGCAGTCGGTTGCTGATGACAACGGCAAGAAACCCGTCATCATCACCCATCATCAGTTCGGTATCGTGGATGTCTACTTCCCGGGCATGAGCCAGCAGGTCCACGTCGTTTTTGGTGGGAAAAACCTTATCGATGATTGATTTTCTGATGGCTAGACAGTTGCCCTTGGCGACTTCTTTTAATCCGTCGAGTTCAACGCCCTCGGTTACGCAATTCGCGACATCAACGCCGGTTTCCAGCCTGGCTTCCCCTTCGGCGATGAGCACAAGTGCCAACCAGGGTGTATTGGCGGGTGCACCGTCAAGGCGGCGCTCCCATGGCAGAGTCCGCCTTTTGATGACCACCTGTGGCAGGCGGCTGCCATAGCTACCAAAAGAATTGGCCGGTGGATAGGTCGACAGAATCTGATCAGGCGGCAGAATGTAGCGCGGCGACCGAATCCTGAGGTGGATATTCTCCTCGTCCACCTTCAGCGCACCGGCATCCAGACTTGCCTCCGGCGTTTGCGCTGAGAATTTCTGGTTGGCCCTTATTCGCCACAGTCCGGCCTCCAGAGGCGGATTCAGCTTGGCATAGAGCTTGAATTTTCCTTCACCAACAGGCATCGCTTGCTTCCTTCTTGCTATCCTCTTTCGCCGGTCCCTGCGTGGATCTGCACGGCGTTACTCGTCCTGTGCCGGCACCCATTCGATCTCACAGTTGCTGCCGCCAACGGCACGCAGCCTTGAAACCGTTGCGGGCAATCCCTTTTCCGCAATCAATTCGGCCATCGCCTCAGCCGACGCGACCGCCCCAATCATTCCCGCAATTTCACGGGCACCGCCCTGCAGGGCCCGAACGGAAACACCGGACTGACCGGCAAGGGAATTGATTTCAAACAGCAGCACCGAGCGCGCCCCTGCCTGAACAACCACCGGCTGAACCGGCTGCCTGAGGTGCCGTGCACCGTGCAGCTCTATTTCCACATCACTGGCAGACCGACCCTCACCGGCTTTCAGAATCACACCAACACAGGTAACCGTCTGATCGAACCGGGTGGACACGGCAGCCGCACCACGCACCACATCCTGGGCCAGATGCCATCCCACGGAGGCTTTTCCGGCTGTGCCGTTCAGCGACAGAACGCATCCGGCCCCGACCGCTGATCGACCGGTCAGGCGAACCAGTCTGGACTGGTCATGCCAGCCCACAATTCTCAGACCGGTGGGGCGACCATCGCCTCCACCACTGGCCTGCACGGCAATTGTCGCAGTGTGTTTCGGGACGGCGATCTGGCGATCCTGAACCTGCTCATCGGCAACCACAGCACCGTTGCCCAATAACATAACCACTCGTGCCGCGCCGGTGATCTTGAGTTCAGGCCGGGTATCTTCCCCATCAATTGCGGCATCCGGAGATCGCATGGTGACAATATCGCCGGGGCGGAGTTTGCTACCGGGCGCCTGGGGAATCGGTCCAGCTTCTGTGCCGAGGCCCTTCACATAGGCGGCCCCCGCACCCGAGCCAACCCGGCCGCCGAGATACGTCTGGCTGGCGCTGGTAACGCTGGTGCGAGGTACAGAGCCGCGAACAACGACCGTCAGATCGTTGAAGCTGGACGGAGCATGGGTTGTGTTCAGTTTGATCGGCAGACTGCGGCCCAGTCGGCCGAGAACAGATTCCGTGGACGGTGCCGGGCGGCGCTTGGTGCGTTTGTCCGCAACGGTTGTGGTCGCATCCCGCAGGGCCACGCCCGCCCCGTTGCTCATGAATCCGGTCACGAACGGCTTCGTTGGTTTGATGACCCGGGGGCTCTCATCCAGAGACATGAAGGCGGTCGAACCGTTGCTGGCATTCGACGCCTCCAGGCCATCCATCAGTGTGCCAAACATGGGTGGCGCGGTGCGGGAGTTCTCGTAGATAGCCTGTGCTTTGGCACTGCGCTGCCCTGTGGCCAGCAACCCCTCGGGTAACGCGCCGGTGCCGTCCGCAAACAGATACTTCCGGGCTTCAATAAAGGCTTCCTCAATGCTCGCGCTCTCGGCAACAACTCCCAAAGCGGTGGCCCGGTTCAGGTTGTCGGCCCGCAACGTACCGGCGGCAGACAACGGCAGTGGGCGCCGGCCTGCTTCAACCCGGTAGTAATCGATTTCCGGGCCGGTTTGCGAACTCATGTCCGCCTCGGCAACCATCTTTAACCGGCTGCCGGCGAAAATAACGTCGCCTTTCGGAATGGGACTGGAGGGTTGCTCGGGATCTTCCGGCGGCCCCCAAACACCGATCGGGAAGGCTTCCAGGCCATAGGTAGGGCCTTCCTCGGCAGTCTTTTCGTCCTTCATGCCCTCCACCAGGGGGCGCAGGTCCGAGGTGCGGTCCGTCCAGGTGTTTCCAACCCTGCGCTCAAGGCGAATTTCCAACTCACCCTTCAACCCGGCGGCGTTCATGGGGCTCAACCCCATCGCTACCGCGGCGCCACTCGGCAATTTGGGCGTAATGTCCTTGTCGATGGCCGGGTTGTTGAAGTCAAACCGGGTGACCGGGCCGGTTGCGACAACCGACACTTCGAACTCCGCGAAGACTTCGAAGGGCCGCTCATAACTACCGTCACTGGAGGGTGCCGAGGTTTCACCCTCCGTGGAAGCGGGCAAAGCCCCCTTACCCGCTGCCCCCGAGAGAGTCCGCGCCCGGCCCGGCGCGGTTTCTTCCAGATACTTGGGTACGAACTCATCCCAACCCACGAATATGCCGCGAATCTCGCGGGAACTGCCGAACTTCACCTTGATGTCGCAAGGACCCACTTCGATGGTCGCTTTACCCCGGAAATCAGGCCCCTCGACCTCAATACGTGCACCAAGGCTGATGCTGATTCGAATGGTGCCCAGGAAGGTTTTTATCTTCACACCGGCGGAAATGCGCGCGTAGGCGTCCGCCATGAAGTAGAACGGATCGAAATAGACAATGGCGTTCGCACCAAAGGCAATGCGGGCCCAGGCGAAGCCAAAGTCGGCACTGACCTCTACTTCAACCCCTGCCATCAAGGCTTCCGATGTGAGGGCAAAGTAAGAACCACCCTTGATCACAATAGCGTTGGACACCCGCCATTGCAGGCCTAACCTGGCGACAATCGGATACCCGTCACGCTGAAAGCTGGGATGATAGCCGCCCAATGTCAGAACGAACTGGCCGGCATTGGGGCCGAGCCACCAGGTAGCAAAAGCAAAGCCCCCTGTAAGGCGAACCTCGGGGTACAGCAGCCAGCTATTGTCGGTAAGCTGCGCCTGTATCAGGAACAGCCCCTCCGAGGACGAAAACCGGGCAAGCAGCCCCAACTCAATGGATACCAGTGCGGCCTGGGGCCTGGGCAAAGCCATTCGAGCCAGGCCAAATAGATTGAGTTCCAACCCGTTGCCGACGGAAACCGACAACACGGCGACACCATCCACCAGAGAAAAGCTGGTAAAACTGATGCCGGCGGCAAACCAGAAGTTACCCGGCTCCGGAGGGAAGTACTCGGCAAGCTTCCGCAACTCCTCCAACGGATCGGAGGAGACGCTCGCCGCGGGATCCAGAGCCTTGATGAAGGGGTATTCGCCAAGCTTTGACAGGTCATCCGGAACGCGTAGCCCCCGTTTGATGCCCAGACCGCCCCCAATGCCGGTCAGGAAGAAAGCGGGAGGGCCACCAATGGGGCCTTGGATGGCACCAAAGACAAAGAACGAAGGCAGCCCTTTGTCGTCGCTGTATCCGCCGAACAGGGAGAGTCCATACACCCCGAAACGACCCATCAGCATTCCGACGTAGCCGATCTGTCCGTCCAGGTCTGTTTTCAGAAGACCACCAGCGATAGACAGACCACTGAAGTCCCCGGAAACACCCAGGCCCTTCAAATCGACCGCCCAGTTGGTCAACTCGAAGACGTCACCGCCGAGCCAGTGCAGGCCAAGTTCCTCAACCGATGCCGTTAGCCCGAACAGTGAGACGCGCGCATCGAACAGCAGCGAAATCCCGGTAACGGAACCATCAACTTCGGTGACATCAAAACCGAATTGCTCCAGGTAAAGCGGGCCCAACTGTCTCTGGATCGCCAGCCACCAGGGGCCAGGCGGATCCCCTGCCCGCAATGAAATGCCAAGGTCGCCGCCCGGGTTCTTCTGAATCGCCATCGCCGGGCTGAAGGCAGGACGGGCCGAGGGCGACGCATCGTTTCCGGCGTCGCTCATGATGTTGTTGGCAACCGCATTGTCGCCGCCAGCTGCCGAGGGCACGATGGCCAGCCCATCGAGCTGAACCTGAACGCCGCCGCCTAACCCTGCCGGCACCGCCTCGCCGTATAGATGAACGCCGATGGCGTCGATACTCATAATGCCGAGGTTCAGCAAAGGCCCTGCGTTTTTGCCAACGCGAACGCCCAGACCGGCAATGGAGAAACCCGCATTCAGTTGAAAATCGCTGCCGACCTTTTCAACGAGCAAGATCGACAAACCCGGCGCGATTCCCGGCGACGTCACCCAGTTGGCAACCACTTCGAGATCCACCGTCGGGTCGCTACCACCGAGCGAAATACGCTCGCCCGGGGGCAAAGACACGAAGATGCCTGCAAGATCGCCGTTGCGGGTGAAGCCGACATCTACTTTGCCATCAATGGTAATTTTCAGGTTGTGGTCGGCCAGGTTGAAGCCGAGCTGGAACAGGCGCTTCAACAACGCTTCCGGGTCGACGATGTCGTCAAACAGGGTGGGATCCAGGGTTGGTGTGCCACCGGTGAACAGAACATCCTGCAGTGCATCAACCGCATCCGTTCCCAATGTACCAAGTGCTTCCAACGTGACACCTGCGGCCATGGAAACAGCCTGGGACAGGAGCGCCAGGGCCACAGCTGCGGGCTCGTTGTCTTCTGTTTCACCGGACGGTGACTCTTCAACAACAACCACCCGCGGCGGCGTCTGATTCAACGCCCACCGGAACTGAACGGACTGGTCGCCCGTGCCATCAGTGACGAGACCAAGGGCGGCCATTCGAGTGAAACCGGTGCCGGACACGCCGGCTTCAATTTTCGCTACAGGGCGAAGAATCAAACCATTGCCAACGTCGAATCCGCTTGCCACATAGGAAACAGCAACAGCTACGCCGCTCGCACTGAGTCGCACCCGGTCGAATCCGACCGTTCCGACATCCGCTATCGAGAGAGCCGCGGCCAGTTCAATGGCAGGGCCCGTGGGGCTGGCATCCAGAGTGATCTCCACGGGGTCCGTGCTACCCAGAGACAGTCGACAGATTCCTGTCGAAGGCGTCGATGTCGAAACGACAGTACCCGCAGGGTCGAGAGCATTGGCCAACTGCGAAATTGCGGTAACAACCAGATTGGGCAGGCGGGATAAAAGTACCCCGGCGGGGTCTGCGGCAAAGGTCTGAATTCTGGCGTCGGCAAACTGATTGGATTCCAGAAGATCCAATGCGCTGCCCAACTCAAACACTGCCACGGCCACATTTTTTTGCAGCGACGGCGTCGGGTTGGCCCTTTCGGCAATCAATGCGTTAAGCGCGACCGGGATGGCCATACCTGCGCCAGTCGCCAGAAGTGATCCCAGGCCCGGTCCCGAAGGGTAAATCTGCATGGGCGCTGCTGGGGCAGACCGCAGGAGGTCGATGCGAACATCTGGCGAGAGGGAGATAGCAACGCCCTTCCCGTCAAAGGTCGCCGAACTGGAAACGAGGGTGCCAATCGAGCCGTTGGTGGCAATGGACAGGCCGCCGCCCAGGCTGATGATGACCGGAGTTGCGCCCAATGAATGACTGGTTTCGATGGCGACGGCCACATTCAGTCGGTCTGATGCCACCCCGTAGGTTACGGACACCTCATTACTGAAATCGAATCCGCCTTCGGTGAAGCCGGGTATCAACAACTGGCCGATCGCATCGAACGCCTGAATCGCCTGGCCAAACGGGTCGGCCTTCCAGGGTGCAGCGCCTGCCTTCAGCCAACCCACCGGGTCCATAAACAGCGCCCAGGGCAGCAACACCCTGCGTGAGGGCAATTCAGAAGGCGGCGCCAGCAAATCCAGGCCATCCATAATCACCTCAATGGCGACCCTTGCATCGTCAGAAGCGGTTTCGCGGAGGTGATCAACCAATCCCGCCAGAAGCGTTGACGGAATGAACGACGCGCCCAGTTTCGCCAGCGCGGCCTGCTCGGAAGTGCTTAGCGATGTCAGAAGATTGATTGACGTCGCGGACAACGAACCGGGAGTTTGCCAGGCAATAGTCAGGGCGGGTGAAACTCCGCCCGTAGCTGCACTGGCTACAAGCTCAAGACCGCCCACATCCGGCTCGATTGCGCCGATAGAGCCGGAGATGGAGGCCGAGGATGCGGAAGCAAATAGCGTCAGGCCCAGTGGAACAAGGTCTGCCGCCACATGGCTTACGTCCAGTGCAAAGGCGCGGGAGTTCAGATCGACGGCAATGGTTGCCGCATCGAGTGCCCAGGATATCTCGGCGCCTGCGCCACCAAATCCGCCAAGCGCCCTGAGTGCGCCGGCAAGGCTGGCCGGAGATGCATCTACCGCCGCGTTGATTGCCCCATTGGCATCCAGGATAAGCTGATCAAAACCTTCCGGATCATAACCACCTCCGGCAACCAGCCCGATGTCAGCAAGCAGTTGTCTGAGATCCGGTGATGCCGCAGCCAGGCGCCCCACAACTTCGGCCAGAATCAAATGAACCTCAGACGTGGGCAAGCTCGGCGAGGCTACGCCAGCCCCGCTTTCAATCACCCACTGGTCCCGCCGCACCCCGAAGCAGTTGGCCTCGTGCAGAACTATCCGGGCGCCAGATACCCACGTGCTACCGGCCAAGGGCAGGTACAACCGGGCAGATACCCAGCGCACCTCAATGTCGTTCTGGCCGGCGCCCGGGCCACCAACAAGCCAACCATCCGGAACACCGAAATGCAGATCCAGGATGACTTGCCTGTCTGTTTGCACCTCAAAACCATCGCCACCGGGGCCGCGATCGCAGGTCGCCAGTTCAAGAATGGCCCCTGCCCCGAGGAAGACGCCGCCGAGATTGGCATCGATAACCGGCAGATCCACGCCCGCGTGCAGTTTGGTTGGTGGCGTTGCCGGAGGTTCATAGGTTTCGTGGCGGTAGGCAATGGCACCGGCGACCGTTGCAGCAAGCCCCGTCTCCAGGGCTTCGGCGTCAAGGGCACCGAAAACCGCGTCTACCGGAAGGCCGGCCCGGATTGGTTGCTGGTCCGCCCGCAAAAGCTCATCAAAGCTGTCGGGTGTTAAACCAGCTGCCAGGGACGCCCGGTCAAGAACATAGCCAAACTGCAGGAGGGCGTTGGATTCTCCGGCAATCTCCTCTTCGTTAATCGTCTCGGGCTCTGGTCGCTGGAGCTGCAAGAGGAGCCGCAAGGCATCGCCGCTCAACCCCGACAACAAGCCATTCAGGGAAACCGGCGCCCAGGGCGCGCCTACCGTTACCACCCGATCAATCGCTGTGATCGTACTCGCCGCCTTGATGACGGCCGCCCCGGCGGAGCCGAAGGCAACAACCGTTATAGGCGTCGCCCTATCCTGCAACACCTCGATCAGGCGCTGGCATTGCTCGTCTATGGCACCGCGATCCGGTCTTGCTGCCGCGGCTGTTGCTGGATTCGGCAGGCAAATGGACCAGTGTCCGTTGGCGGACGCCGGAACGCCGGGCCCGCTGACCTCTACCCGAACATCCAGGCTATCGCTTCCGAAACAGGTACTCCAGAGGTCCTCACAGCCAACGTAAACCACCGCATCCGGTGCGCTTCCGAAAGCTTCCTGCGGCAACAAGTTGATGGCACCGAATGCCACAAGCTCGCGATAGCTCAATCCTTCAATGTCGATGCCATTCACACCGGTTGGCAGCGACGCTGGGCGGCCGATCAGGCCGTCGGTGCCGGTGAAGCGATCGATTAACGCCTGAAAGCCCTCGTCCAGCCGGTTCCGGCCCGTCATCAGATCGGCGAGGTCCGGAAGCTCGGTACCAGCCGCCCGAATCGCTTCTGCAATGGAGGCCAACTCCGTCGGCTCACTGGAATCGAAATTGCCGGCTGGAGGTTGATACCGCCCGCGGTGGATGTCGCAGCCAGGGTCCAGCCACACCGCAACGCCCGGCGCTCTGGGGGCAGCGGCTATGGCGGCTCGATAGGGCGTGCGTTCATTGCCATTGCCCAGCGGTGCCCACTGGCGGAAACCACTGAACAGATATGAGAGCGGGCTCATCGCCACCCGAACATTGCTGCAATTCAGTACCAGATCACCCATCCAGGATTTAAGAGCTGCTTCCGGGTCGCTCAAAAGCTGCTCAATGGATAGGCGAACCCCCTCGCCGTTCCAGCCAACCAGGTCAGTAAGCGCGGTGATAATCGGCGAGCCCAGGCGCCGAAGCAACGCGGCAACGGCGTTTTCGATGGCACCCCAATCCGGGCTGAAGCGAACCGTGCCATCGCTACTGAACTCCGGCAGCGGCAACGGAACTTCGATGGTTGAACTGTCGGATGCATCGACCGCCTCAACTTCGACTGACAGGTCTGGCGCATCCACACGCACGGCAAAGCCCGTTGAAGCCCCCCAAACCACCGAGGCACCAATCGACCGGGCCGAGACATCAACCTGCCCCATATCCAGCCTGAGATCAGACCCATCGGCTTCCCGCAGCCGGGTACCCGCGTTTATGCGGCTCAGGAACTCCGCACTCTGCGCCGCAAAATTCAGCCGCAACAGCCTTGCACTGACAAAAACGTCTGATCGCTTGTCGTCCAGAACAGTGTTTTCGAGGCGAGCTTCCAAATCAAAATTGACCCAGTCACCGTCGATCGAAACCTCAAGCGCTACAGGGTCCAGATCAATGCTCCAGGGATCCGCTGCCGTGCCAGTGCCGGACACACTGGTTGAGTTACCGGTGATGAGTTCCTGGGTTGAGGTTAAAACAACCGCCATGGCTGCCGGCGAGGCAGCGAGTGAATTCCAGTAGGCGGCCGTTTTGCCTAGTGGGTCGGTCAGGAGTTCGATCGCTGAAGGGCCGGAGATGCCGGTGGGCGGATCAAGCCCCAGCAGTTGGGAACAGATTTCGCCGGGGCGACCGAGAGTGGCCAAGGCCGAAACCAGCGCGCCGTCCACCAGGCTCTCGGCGGCGTCCAGCGCAGCATCGGGAGACGACAGATCCAATAACTCATGATTGGTGCCGCCGAGCGTAACGTTATGAGCGGTCAATGCAAAAGCCGGTTTGCCCGCGGCCAGAGTAATACCGGTTTTGATTGACCCAATTGCTGGATCGCCCGCAAGCAGCGGCGACCCCATGCCCGCTGCCTGCCCGAACACCGCAAGAAGCGACAAATTCGGCACGGCTTTGATACTGCCATCCAGGGTTGCCAGGGTCAGCAGGTCCGCCTGCGCCTTCACTTCCGCGCCGGCCTGAGGTCTGAGCGAACCCTCCAGCCAGGGCGTGATGATCAATCCCCCGGCAGCTGACGACGCCACACGCAAACCAACGGCTCCGGCCAATGATCCGTCACTGAACTCAATGGCGCTTCGGCCAGAATTGACGGTTCCGCCCAGCAGCGCGGCCCACTGGCCGAGCCAGGCATTGCGAGAAGGCGCGGAAGAAAGGATGGATTCAATCCAGCCGGTCAGCGCAGACACGCCATTTGTAATCAGGGACTCCAGCGGAAATGGCGGAATATTCGGAACAGACCGTAAACCCGCCAAACCGGTGAGCGCCGCAAACGGTGCGGTTGCCGGATTGCTGGTGTCGAGCGCCTCGGCCTGCGCCTGAATCAGGCCCGTCATGAATTCCAGAAAGTCGGAGCCCAGCTCGTTAATGTTATCCACGGTGAGCTCAAAATCCCTGGGTGCATTGGTGCCAGGAAGCTGAAGCCGCTCGAACCCTAGACTGAATTCCAGATCATCAGAGGGGCTGGTTGGAACGTCCACGCCCACGGCCACGGCGCCAATATAGAGATCCCCTGGCGCAGGAGCATCGTTGGAAATGATGACTCTGATCGCCAGTTCGATGTGCGCGTCGTCCCGGCCCAACACCAGCCAATCGGGTTGCGCCCCGGAAATATCCAGCGCTCCCGCGCCCTCCCGTTCGAACTGGAACACCGGAACATGGGCGCTCACAGAGATTGCGGGCAACGAGCTACCGCTGTCGTATTCAATGCCAAACCCGACCCTTGCGCCGTTGTCGGCCTCATCAACCACTACGAATATCGTTGCACCGGAGTCCCTGAACAGAGGGACCCAGACAGCACTCCCTTGCTCTTCCCTGTCTGGCGCCCCCAGCACGTCGTCGACAAACGTAATCAGTGCCTCTCGCTGCTCATCGAGGTACATCATCGAGCTGAGCCCGCGCTTGCTGCCGTTGGGATTGCCCAGTGGGTCCTGGAACCAATCACCCTGTAGTTCGCCATCGCGTGTCAGGCCAACGGCTTCCGCCAGCGTGCCAAACACGTCGAGATTCTGATCAGCACCCATGTCAGACTCCCGGCATCAGTGAAAACCGGGCAACAGGTTGCACCAGCATTTTGTTCGGCGCTGCGGCAATAGCGCCGGGTACAAGCGGCAATCCACGCTTATCGTTACCAACCTCTGCGCAGAGCACAGAAGCCACCTCAAGCACGGATTCCCAGGCGAACGCCTGAATTGCATCCCGCCAGGCCAATATCAGCTCTTCCGGGCCCTCCAGATCTTCGAACGTGGACATTACAAGGCCGCTAGGCGACTGTTTGGTGCCAACGCCAATCGGTACCGGAATTCGAAGCTTTCCATGCTCCTCGCACTCCGCCGTCACCGTTACGGTGATAACGCCGCTGGAGAATTGAATACGGGTTTGATCGCTGTGGATGAGCAGCTCGCTGTCGCCTTTGGTCCAGACAACCAGCGGCGTGCTGTTTCTTGGCAGGTCCAGAACAAGGCGAACCACTTCCGAAAGCAAACGCTGAACGTCTTTTCCGGGAACAGTCAGCAGGTCTGGAGACAGGTCGCCGACATCAAGCAGGACGTCAGCATCTATGCGGTTAAGCCAATCGAATTGGGAAAAATCGACGGTAGTAAATCGGGCGGAAGTTGCCATAGCGATCCCTCGCAGCGATTGTCTTGCGCAGGTTTCGAGACCGGCCGGAAAAACATCCATATTCTCCGTGGTAGCCGGACTGCAGCATCAAAACCCTGTTGCGTAAATTTGAGCCGAAAGGCCCATGGAAACAGCAAACAGCGTCATGAATTCAAGCTATGACTTAGAGGAGTATAGGCAGGGACAAGGAGGGTGCAAAAAATTGGAGAAAATTAATTCATATATGCACATAAATCATACACAGTGGCGCCGATTGTTAAATCCTTTGGCGTACGGCATGCTGAACATGTTCAACATCCTGTACAGGAGAAACCTCATGGATGCCATTAGCTACACAGCCGCTAGAACCAATCTAGCAAAAACCATGGAGCAGGTCTGCGAAGACCACTCCCCTGTAATCATCACCCGGAGCAAGTCGCAGTCAGTGGTAATGATCTCCCTGGAGGACTACGAGGCACTGCAAGAAACTGCATACCTTCTGCGCGCACCGAAAAACGCACGGCGTTTGCTGGAGTCCGTTGCCGAGCTGGAGCAAGGCGGTGGTCAAGAAAAGGAACTTCTTGAATGAAACTCATCTTCTCCGAGAACGCCTGGGAAGACTATCTGTACTGGCAGAAAACCGACAAAAAGATTCTTAACCGAATCAACAAGCTGATCAAAGAGACTAAAAGAGAGCCTTTCGAAGGTGTTGGTAAACCAGAGCCTCTCAAACACAGCCTCGGCGGGTACTGGTCTCGCCGAATCAATGAAGAACACCGAATAGTTTACAAAGTCACGGATGACGCTTTACTTACCGCCCAACTCCGGTATCACTACTGATTTAACGGCCCGAAGCTTGAACGCCAGGGTGTAACGGTCGTAGTTTCTTTTGCGAGTCTGCCCCATGATGGGCCCCTCTTAGTGTTCGGTAAAAGACCCTCCACTAAAGAGGTGCAAGATCAGCGCCCTGACAAGGGCGTCCGGTGGAGGCCGCAGGCCGGAACAAACTACAACAACTTGTTAGGGCTTGGGGTCGATACCAAATCTCTTGGCAAATTCTGGGTCTACCCAAACCGACTTAACCTGACCAGGCTCCAACTCCATTTCTGACGGGGCTACACACTGAGCGATGAATTCATTAATAGACCGCGCGAGAACCGTAGATTCGCGAGTTTCGTGATCCCAAAAATGAACTTCTAGATTCGCTTGGACGAAATAATTCCCGCACTCATCTTCGGCGATCACATCTGATTCGGAAAGCTCCTCAGGAAGCGGCTCCGTAGTCTTCCGAATAATCCCGTACTCACTGCCACTACTAGATCTGAAGACTTTGCCGTAAATTTGCTTCATAAAGAAACGCCCTAGACATTATGACTCCCAACTAGAGGGCTGCCCCCACCTCGTGGGTTAGCCTCAGCCAGAGCCATAATTTACGTGTTCACATGCGTAAAATCGGGGGGCAGCACCATGAAAAAACATAGCACACTGTTTATTGGCCTGGATACGCACAAAGACTCTATTGCCGTCGCCTACGCCACAGATTCCCGAACAGAACCGGTCACTTACCTCGGGGCCATTGGTACCCAACATTACGCCATCCGCAAGATGGTCCGGCAATTTGAGTCCCGGAATCCAGGGTGTCAGCTTCAGTTTGTGTATGAAGCCGGCCCCTGCGGTTACTGGCTCTTCCGCCTGCTTTCAAGCTGGGACTATCCTTGCTTTGTGGTCGCACCGTCACTGATTCCGAAGAAACCCGGGCAACAGGTGAAAACCGATAAACGCGACTGTATGCAGCTGGCTCAGTTGCTGCGCAATGGCGACATTGATCCCATCTACGTGCCAGAACTGGAAGACGAGGCCATTCGCGATCTGTCACGGGCCCGGGAAACCGCCATGTGGGATCTCAAGAATGCCAAGAGCCAGCTCAAGGCGTTCCTGTTGAGGCACGATATCCGATACGCTGGTACGGCCAACTGGTCGGCGGCACACATCCGATGGCTCTCGGAACTGGTCATGCCGACACCAGCCCAGAACACCGTGTTCCGGGAAATGCTCTACACCATTGTCGAACGCCACAAGCGTCTCGAACGGCTCGACAACGAACTCACCTACCAGGTGCGTCGATGGCGGTTCTACCCACTGGTCAAAGCCGTCCAGGCGCTACGAGGTGTTCAGTTGCTGGTCGCTACCAGCGTTGTCGCTGAACTGGGGGATCTCCAGCGCTTCGACAACCCCAGGAAACTGATGGCCTATGTCGGCCTGACACCCAGCGAACGATCCAGCGGCAACCGACGACGAATCGGCCCGCTCACCTGTGCCGGAAACAAGCGGGCAAGACGCATGCTGATCGAAGCGGCTCATGCCTATCGATACCCGGCCAAAACCTCCCGGATCTTGCAGCAGCGCCAGGAAGACTTGCCCAAGGCCATTGTGGAGAAAGCCTGGGATGCGCAGGTCCGACTCTGTCGACGCTATCGATCGCTGATGCAGCGAGGTAAACATCGAAACGTGGTTGTGGCTGCCATTGCCAGAGAACTGGTCGGTCACATCTGGGCGATTGCCCGGGAAGTTGTGATCGCCAAACCCGATCCAAGGTTGATGCTATGACAACGATTATGGGACAGGACAGGCGCTTCAGGCCGCGGAGTGTGAAGCAACCCTCGACGCGCGTTAGGAAGCCTGGCTGAAGCCTCAGACCAGACGCTCGTTCCTAGACGGAGGACCGGCTTCACGACGGAAAAGTAAGGTGGTGAGAACCCACGGATATCAGCATGGGAACCGTCGACGATTACTGGCCTCAGCGTCTGTCCTGACCCGCCCTATATCAGCGGGAACCTAGCTCTGAAAAAACGGGCCTGGACTGGTACGTGCCTCTTGACGTGGGGAGTCATATCAACGCCGAAGCGCACCGGTGACTTTGGCATAGCGAAGCGGAGACAAAGGCATCCGAGTGACGCGCCTGGTTAGCTGCTCCCAAGCATGTACGCACGAAGCTGCCGCTCCTCTCGCATGACATAGAGGATGAGAACCCGCTTCTCATCCTCACGATAAAAAATACGACACGGTGGAACCACTACCTCCCTGTACACCGAATTGGGGAGTTCGGGAGGAATCCGCCCGGATTGAGGAAAGTTTTCCAAACGCTCGGTCTGATAGAAAACCTGTTGGACCAGATCGCTTGCGGCAGCAGGATTGTCTAGAGCAATGTACTCAGCGATGGCATCCAGTTCTTGAAGGGCGGGCTCTGTCCAGATTACTTCAGCCATTTACTCATTTTCTCCCTGGCCTCACTTCGGCTGTACGTTCTTCCCTCAAGTACAGCTCGCTCTCCTCGTGAGAGCCCCTCAAGCAGCTCAAGTCGGCGCTGCATAAACTCGTAATCCTGCACATCGACAAGGTATGCGGATGGCTGACCGTGCTCCGTGATCAGTATCGGCTCTTTAGACACATGCAGATCTGCCAGAATCTTTGTGGCTTGACGCTTAAGGTTCGTAACAAGCTCAACTTTCATGGGCTCACCCTGATCCAAATTGATAGTGACACTATAGTATCACTTTGCGAGTGAGGCAATCACAGCTAACGCTTTTGTTTAGCGGCGCCCCGACAGGGGCGTCCAGTGGAGGCCGCAGGCCGGAACGAACTACAACAATTTGTTATATTTCGCTGGGTTTGGCTTCCGGCTCCCGCCGGCCACGCAGTACCAAATATAGCAGCGGCCCTGCAGATACAAACACCGCTGTTATGACGAAGAATGGAATGAGATAGCCCAAACCTTTACCACGGATTTTGGCGTCTTGATACATCCAAACACAAGCCAGCGCGGCCAGGATGTAGAGATCAATGACAACCTGAGCGGTGTCTGGGCTGGACATGAGCTGGGCACCGAAAGCCAAAAGTGACTGGTCTGCGCCCGCCATAACCCAAAAGGTGAAGCCCATGAACAGGCAGAGAACGATTAGGGGTAATGTCGATATTCTCATGATCTTCCTTGATTGAGGTTTAAGAAATATAACGCTGATGATAACCGGCGCCGAAGCGCAGCGGAGGGAACCAAAAGCGGTACGCTTTTGGCGTCCGGTTGACTGCCTTGTTAATCACTGTACTTTTGGACAAGCGACTCAATTTCGTCAACCTTCTCGACTTCCCCATTCCCCAGGTATTTGAAGAAGTGCCCCTCATCATCTCTAAAAACTTCCCCAGAATTGATGACAGTCTGTTTCGAAGAAATTACTTTCAGTTCCCCAGTACTCTGGTCAAGCAGATAGACAACGCCTGCCGAGGTTTCAAAGAGCGAAAAATTGGGTGAGTCTGAAATCGTAGTGTTGTCGCACCCGGCGAGAAAAAGAGCTCCCAGAAAAATCCAAAATTTCATACAAAAGCCTCCCGACGGATTAACGCAGAGGTTACCGGCGCCGGAGCGCCAGCGGAGCGGACCAAAAGCGCCACGCTTTTGGCGTCCGGTTGACCGCCTGGTTATAAATTGGGTGCATCCGGTATCAGCTCGATTTTTCCCAACTTAAACCTCTCAAAAGTATCGCCCTCTTCAAAAGACCAGCCATCTGGCATCTTCGATTTGTAGCCCAACTCAAAATCGAGCTTCTTAGATTCTTCTTTTGTTATTCTGACGATCTTCCAATGTTTTTTGAGCAGGTGAGCTATCTGATCGTGAGAAAGCTTGTCTTCTTTGAGCAACCGGAAACACTCGTTAATTAATACTGCACATGGCACTGCATGTTCGGGATGGTTTTTGGTTTCGTCGGTCACAGATACTGAAGCACCGTAATAGACATAGCGATCTTCAGGATGGAGGAAATAATTGAATATTCGGGTATGGACCACGTCCCGCCCTTCTTCAACTTGGTTGGCGAAATTGTAGACGAGTGCTTTACACGCCCTCAGAAGAATCTCGTCTCTCGTGAAATCAGGCATGCTCTATCCTATTTATAACAGCTAATTATACGAACGCGTTCGTATATCACCCGTTCGTAAAACTCCATTCAAAACGCTCAAAAAAATACAAATTTGTTGAATAAAAACAAGCTCTTGAGCACCATTTACCACGGCTACCGTCGGAGTTATACGCCCTCTTCTGAGCCACTCCTGCTCCCACCATGGGCGTATAACTCCGCCCGTCTTGTTGCAACTTTTCAACCCTATCAGATAGTTACCTTCATTTCTCATGTGATTTTTGGAGTTTTTCGAACGCGTTCGTATAACTCCGGCTACATCAGCCTCTTCACTTCGATTCAAACCGATATTCTGTATATGAAATCAGCATTCAAGGATGAATGGATATGGATGTCCCTACCCCGATACCTGCGCAACCACCCGATATTTAGACAAAGTTCGAGGCTTTATACGCATTCGCCTCTACCCAGAGAGTCGCATTGAACGCATTGGTGTTTTTATACCGGAAATTCCTTGGGACAGCCCTGTCGATAAGAGCTTCTAACTCTCCCAGTTGCTGGCTGGAATTCGCTTAACGTGGATGTGGCTGACAAGCCGGATGGTGGGGCGGATCAGGAACTGAAAGCTGCCAATGATGAACAGCCAGATGGCTGCCTTCTCGTATTCCGGGAACAGAAACAGGATGCTGCCCACCAGGAACCAGATGGCGATGAAGAAGTCGTTGATGATGCTGATTACTTCGTAACGGCGGCGAATGATCAGCTCTTCGTGCCCAAACTTCAGGGTCAGCGGGCTGTCAGTGCGGTCTTCAACCATGCTGCTAAGGATCTCTGTTAGAAAGCGGCGGAATGTTTATTCCGCCGCGACTGGGATTATTGCATGTCGTTGAACGCAGCGTCGGTTCTCGCTGCCAGGATAAAGTCGTTCTTGTGCAGGCCACCTATTTCGTGGCTCCACCAGCTCACGGCGACTTTGCCATATTCCAGAACAATTACAGGGTGATGATCTTCCTCTTCGGCAAGTTCACCAATCTTGGTTGTGAATTTGAGCGCCTTAACAAAGTTCTTGAGCTTGTAGACCTTATGGAGCTGCTCCTCACCGTCAATGTCCAGAATTTCCCAGTCTGGAACATCTTTGTGCAGCTGCTGCTTTTCTTCCTCGGTCGCCTTGGGTGCGTTCGGGCTGCAGGCTTCACAGCTGTGTGCTTTCAGGTCACTCATTTCAACCTCCGTGGTTGATGGCTGTATTACAAGCGTGGGTTGTGCTCCTCGGTTTATCAACCCTTCTCTTGAAATCCGGTTGCTTTCAGAATACTGTATATTTAAACAGTATTTTGAGAGTTTTCATCATGAGCGAGCTTCTGAACACGCTGATGCAGGATGCCCGTGTCTGGCAGGGGCACCGTCATACCCAGACTTCACAGCCGGCAGAACCCACCGGTTACCAGGTGCTGGATAACCAGCTTGGCGGCCTGGGCTGGCCCCGGGGTGCACTGAGCGAATGCCTGTTGGATGCACCGGGTATTGGTGAGCTGCATCTGCTTTTGCCGCTCATGCGGCGGGTGTGCGAAGAGGGCAAAAGCGTGTTCTGGCTGAACCCGCCACATACACCCTACGCCCCCGCCCTGGCCCGGGAAGGTGTGAATCTGGACCAGGTGGTACTGATTCATACCGACGATGAGGGCGATTTCCTGTGGACACTGGAAAACTGCCTGCGTTCACCGGTAACCGGCCTGGTGATGGCCTGGCCGGGGAAGCTGGCCACGCGGGACGTCCGTCGCCTGCAACTGGCCGCCGAAGCTGGCAGCAATGTGTGCGTGCTGTTCCGGGAGCGGCGCTACGCCGAGCAGAATTCTCCGGCTGCCCTGCGTTTGGAACTGGAACCCGATGAGCAGCAGGCTCTCAAGGTGAATGTGCTCAAACGCCGGGGCAGCTGGCCCGGGCAACGCTGTTCACTGGCCATGGCCCAGCGGGCCGATCTCGCATTCCGTGAAACCACCCGGGTTGTCCGGGGCCCCTGGTCGGGTTCAACCAGGTAATAACGCTCCATGCTCTGGCTGTATCTGCATTTCCCGCACCTGGTGCTGGACCATATTCGCCGCACCCGTGAAGATGAGGGCGCCCTGGTGGTGGTTGAAGGCTCTGGCCAGAAGGTGATTCAGGCCTGCCCGGAAGCCAGGAGCCAAGGTATTCGTAGCGGCATGCGCCTGAAAACCGCCATCAGCCTGGCGCCGGATCTGGGTATGGTGCATGCCGATGAAACCCAGGAAGCCAGGATTCTGGAAGATCAGGCCCGCTGGCTGTACCGCTACGCCGCCCATATTGTGCTGGTGCCGCCCGATGGTCTGCTGGCAGAGATTGGCAGCCTGCAAAAACTCTATGGCGGCCTGCCCGCTGTTTGGCAAACCGTGGAACAGGGCCTGAATGAACGCCAGTTGAACGCCTGGATCGGTATTGGCTATACCCCGTTGGCGGCCCGGCTGATTGCCCGTGCTGGCAAGGGGGAATGCACCGCAGACAAAGGCCACATTCTTCGGAACCTGAGCCAGATGCCCCTGCTGGCAGCGGAATTCGACGAGAAAGCCTGTACCCGGCTGCAGCGCCTGGGGCTGAATACGCTGGGAGAGGTGTTTGATTTACCGCCGGGGGAGCTGGCACGGCGGCTGTCTCCGGAACTGCTGGCTTACCTCCAGAAAATCCAGGGCACCCGGCCAGATCCCCGCACACCCTGGCAACCGCCCCACTCGTTCCGGCAACAGGCGGATTTTGTGCAGGAAATCGAACATACCCAGGGGCTGCTGTTTCCGCTCCAGCGCATGCTTGACGAACTGGAAGAGGATCTGTGCTGGCGCCAGCAGGATACCGACAGCCTGCGACTGATTCTGAGGCATCGGCACGCAGAACCAACCAGGCTGCAGATCCGCACATCCGGGCCGGAGCACAGGGCCGATAATTTCCTCAACCTGATTCGCCTGAGGCTGGAGCAGCATTCCCTGAGTTCCCCGGTTATCTCGATGGTTCTGATGGTGAAGCGTTTTCTGTCCCGGGAAGCACCTGCCGGGCAGGATCTGCTGGGCGAAACTCAGGATCTGAATGAAGCCTGGCATACCCTGATCAGTCGGTTGCAGGCGCGTCTTGGCGATCAGGCCCTCAGGCAGCTTTCGCCCCAGGCGGATCACCGTCCCGAACGGGCCTGGTCGGCTTCCGAAGTTCTGCGTAAAACCGGAACGCCGCTCATACCGGCGGCAGAACTGCCCAGGCGGCCACTCTGGCTGTTGAAAGGCCCGCAGCCGCTGACGGAAGCACCTGTTGCCTGGTTTTCCGGGCCCGAGCGCATTAGCGGTGGCTGGTGGGATGGCCAGCGTGTGCACCGGGATTACTACATTGCCCAGCTAACCAGCGGCCAGTTGGCCTGGGTGTTCCGGGACGCCCGGGAAGGCTGGTTTGTGCATGGGTGGTTTGGCTGATGGCTACACAATCTTATGCAGAGCTGTTCTGCTTCAGCAATTTTACCTTCCTGACTGGAGCTTCTCATCCTCACGAGCTGGCTGAGCGGGCACATGAGCTGGGTTACACCGCCCTGGCCATTACCGATGCCTGTTCTGTGGCTGGCATTCCCCGGGCCTGGGCGGCGTTGGCAGAGAGCCCGGTAAAACTCATTACCGGCAGCTGGTTTGAGTTGTCGGATGCCCCCGCCGGCGCCACATTACCCCGCTTTATCCTTCTGGCCCGCACGCGCAAAGGCTACGGCCAGCTTTGCCAGTTAATCACTACCGGCCGTCGTCGGGCCGAGAAAGGCCAGTACCAGCTGTTTTACCGGGACATCGAAACCCACACCCTGGATGACTGCCTGTGCCTGTGGCTGCCCCCCTCACCTACCGAGGCAAACTCTGATCAGGCACTGGCCTGCGGCGAGTGGCTGGCCCGACTTTTTGACCTACGGCTCTGGATTGCTGCCGCCCGCACCCTGGAATCTGGCGAGGAGCAGCAGCTGGCCCGAATACACTGGCTGGCCGATCAGCTGCGCACACCCGTTGCCGCCGTGGGCGAGGTGCACATGCACAGCCGCGAACGCCAGCCGCTGCAGGATGTACTCACGGCCCTGCGCAATCACACCAATCTGGAGAATGCCGGGCACTGCCTGTTTCAGAATGGCGAGCGGTACCTGCGGCCCCTGCCCGTTCTGCAGCGGCTGTTTCCGGAAGCCTGGCTGAAAGAAACCCTTGCCATCGCCAGCCAGTGCACCTTCGAGCCCGGCAGCCTGCGCTATGAGTACCCGCCGGATCTGGTGCCGGAAGGCGAGACCCCGGCCGGCTACCTGAAACGACTGACCCGCGAAGGCGAGCGTCGGCGTTACCCGGATGGCACTCCACTGCAGGTACAGAGCCTGATCCGCAAGGAGCTGGGCCTGATCTCGGAGATGAACTACGAGCATTACTTCCTCACCATTCACGATATTGTGGACTTCGCCCGCAGCCGGGGAATTCTCTGTCAGGGACGGGGCTCGGCGGCCAACTCTGCGGTCTGTTATTGCCTGGGCATCACCGAGGTGAACCCGGCCCGGGTGGAACTGCTGTTCGAGCGGTTTATTTCCAAAGACCGGAACGAGCCCCCTGACATTGACGTAGATTTCGAGCACGAACGGCGCGAAGAGGTTATCCAGTATATCTACCGGCGCTATACCCGTGAGCGTGCCGCCCTGGCGGCTACCGTGATCCGCTACCGGCCCAAGAGCGCCATTCGGGATGTCGGCAAGGCCCTGGGGTTTGATCCGGCCCTGGTGGAACAGTTGCTGGAAGGTATCGACTGGCGGGACAAGGCCACCAACTGGCGCCAGCAGATTCTCGACAAGAAAATCACCCGCAACCCACAGGTAGCGGACCAGTTCTTTACCCTGGTCAATACCCTGCTGGGCTTTCCCCGGCACCTCTCCCAGCACGTGGGTGGGTTCGTGATCAGCGCCGGGCCACTGGCCGAACTGGTGCCGGTGGAAAACGCCGCCATGGCCGATCGCACCGTCATCCAGTGGGACAAGGACGATCTCGAGAGCCTGGGGCTGATGAAGGTGGATGTGCTGGCCCTGGGCATGCTCTCCGCCATTCGAAAAGCGCTGGAACTGATCAGCGATGAAAAAGGCGAGCCTTTCCGGATACAGGACATTCCCCAGGAAGACCGTGACACCTACGCCATGCTTCAGACAGGCGACAGCATCGGCGTGTTTCAGGTGGAATCCCGGGCCCAGATCAACATGCTGCCCCGCCTAAAACCGGAAACCTACTATGACCTGGTGATCGAAGTGGCCATTGTGCGGCCCGGCCCCATCCAGGGCGACATGGTGCACCCATACCTGCGCCGCAAGCACGGGCTGGAGCCGGTGGACTACCCAAACGATGCCGTGCGCAAGGTGCTGGAACGTACGCTCGGTGTGCCTATCTTTCAGGAACAGGTGATCAAACTGGCCATGGTGGCGGCAGGCTTCTCTGCCGGCGAAGCCGACCAGCTACGCCGTGCCATGGCCGCCTGGAAATCCCACGGCGACCTGACCCCGTTCCGGGAAAAGCTGGTCACCGGCATGCTGGAGCGGGGCCACGACGCCGACTTTGCCGAACGGCTGTACCAGCAGATCTGCGGCTTTGGCGGCTATGGCTTTCCTGAATCCCACGCCGCCAGCTTTGCCCTGCTGGTCTACGTCTCCGCCTGGATCAAACGGCACTACCCGGCAGCCTTCTACTGCGCCCTGCTCAACAGCCAGCCCATGGGGTTCTATTCGCCTTCACAACTAGTGCAGGACGCACGGCGGCACAATGTCACCGTGCTGCCGCCGGACGTGAATTCCAGCCAGTGGGATCACACCCTGGAAGGCAAAGAACGCCACCTGCGCCTGGGCCTGAGAATCATCCAGGGCCTGTCCGTGAATGGCGCCGAGCGCATCCACCAGAACCGGCCAGCAGAGAGCTACCACTCTGCCAGCGAGCTTCGCCGCCTGGCTGCCCTGAACCAACGCGATATGGAGCTGCTGGCCGGCGCCAACGCCATGCCGGCATTCACCGCCAACCGCCACCAGGCGTACTGGCAACTGCTCGATCACGAACAGCCCACGGAACTGTTCGCCGAAGAAACCGCTGTCGACTATCAACCGGAATACTGCCAGCAATTGCCGGAACCTTCGGAAGGCCAGAACGTACTGGCCGACTACGCCAGCCAGGGTCTCACCCTTCAGCGCCACCCTCTGGCGTTACTGCGGGAACAGGGCCACCTGAAATTCTGCCTCAGCGCCGAACAGCTCAAATCCACCAAAGCCGGCATCCCTGTCCAGGTCGCCGGCCTGGTCACCGGCCGCCAGCGCCCCGGATCCGCCTCCGGCGTTACCTTCGTGACCCTGGAAGACGAAACCGGCAACGTAAACGTGGTGGTGTGGCTGGAAACGGCACGGCGGCAGCGCAAGCCGTTACTGACTGCGCGGTTGTTGCATGTAAAGGGCGTGTTGGAGCGGCAGGGGGATATTGTGCATGTGATGGCGGGGAGGCTTTCGGATCTTAGCCATTTGATTCGGTCGTTGCCGGTTCATTCCCGTAATTTTCATTAGCAACAAAAAAACCCCGCACGAAGGCGGGGTTTTCGGTACTGCAGTGAGAAGATCAGCCCAGAAGCTTGATCATCACACCCGCAGCAACCGCAGAGCCGATAACGCCGGCCACGTTCGGGCCCATGGCGTGCATCAGCAGGAAGTTCTGCGGGTTGGCTTCCAGACCAACCTTGTTGGAGACCCGCGCTGCCATCGGCACCGCAGATACACCGGCAGAACCGATCAACGGGTTGATCTGCTCCTTGCTCAGCTTGTTCATCAGCTTCGCCATCAGAACACCGCAGGCGGTGCCAATACCAAAGGCAACGATACCCAGGCCGAGGATACCCAGGGTCTGGCCATCCAGGAACTTGTCCGCCATCAGCTTGGAGCCAACAGACAGACCCAGGAAGATCGTCACGATGTTGATCAGGGCATTCTGGGCAGTATCACTCAGACGCTCAACCACACCACATTCGCGCATCAGGTTACCGAAGCAGAACATACCCAGCAGGGGTGCCGCATCTGGCAGGAACAGAACCACTGCAATCAGTACCACCAGCGGGAAAATGATTTTCTCCTGCTTGCTGACCGGGCGCAGCTGATTCATCTTGATCTTCCGCTCTTCGGCGGAAGTCAGCGCCTTCATGATCGGCGGCTGAATCATCGGTACCAGCGCCATGTAGGCGTAGGCAGAGACGGCAATGGCACCCAGCAGGTGCGGAGCCAGAACACTGGATACGTAGATGGACGTCGGGCCATCCGCACCACCGATGATACCGATGGCAGCCGCTTCCAGGATGTTGAACTCCAGAACGCCGGTCCAATCCAGCAGCGCAGCACCGATAACAGTACCGAAGATGCCGAACTGAGCAGCAGCACCCAGCAGCAGGGTCTTGGGGTTGGCAAGCAGCGGACCGAAGTCTGTCATGGCACCCACACCCATGAAGATCAGCAGAGGGCCGATGGTGCTGCCGATAACCACAGAGTAGAAGTTATACAGCATGCCATTGCCATAACCGAAGTCTTGGGCAAGGGAGTTTGCCGCCGCCATTTCGGAGTAGCTGGCCTCTTTCACAGCCAGCTTGAAGGCTTCCTTAAGCTCGGGCGTTACTGCCTGCCCGGCCTGATAAGCCACATCCAGGGGCGCGGCCAATGCGGCCAGAACCTGAGTTGCTTCGTTCTTCAGAGCGAAGTGGATGGCGTTTTCCGCCGCAGTCAGGGCCAGGCCTGCCTCCGGAATATTCGCCAGAATGCCACCAAACCCGATGGGTACCAGAAGCAGCGGCTCAAATTTCTTGTTGATAGCAAGATAGAGGAGCAAGAGGCCGATGGCGATCATGATCACCTGGCCGATCTCGATGTTGAACAGGCCACTACCTGTCCAGAGTGTCATTAATTTTTCCATGGAATGCTGGCCCTTTATGCGATTGTCAGCATTTCATCATCAGGAGAGACGGCATCACCGACCTTGATGAAGACTTCGCCGATAGTGCCGGCTTTCGGCGCGCGAACCTCGGTTTCCATTTTCATGGCCTCGAGGATAATCATCACATCGCCCTCTTCAACGGTGTCACCCGGTGAAACCAGGACCTTGAAGATGTTGCCACCCAGAGGCGCGACCACAGGCTCGCCTTCACCTGCTGCAGGTGCCGGAGCCGAAGAAGCAGCCGGTGCGGAAGCAGCACCGCCCTCACCCTGAATCTGGGTGATCTCACCACCTTCGGAAACGGCAACCACAAACTTCTTGCCGTTCACTTCAACGGTGTAGGTCTCGGGTCCTTCGGACTTCTTGGCCGGAGCTGCGCTTTCGGCGGTTGGGACCGGCTCAAACGCATCCGGGTTGTCACGGTTTTCCAGGAACTTCAGGCCAATCTGCGGGAACAGCGCGTAGGTCAGAACGTCGTCTTCGACATTTTCCGCCAGCTTGATGCCCTTCTCTTCGGCCAGCTTCTTGAGCTCGTCGGTCAGCTTGTCCATTTCCGGCTCAAGCAGATCTGCCGGACGACAGGTCACAGGCTCTTTGCCATCCAGAACACGCTCTTGCAGCTCCTTGTTCATGGGCGCAGGTGCAGCACCGTATTCGCCTTTAAGAATTGCAGAGGTTTCCTTGGAGATGGACTTGTAACGCTCGCCGGTCAGAACGTTCAGCACCGCCTGGGTACCGACGATCTGGGAAGTCGGGGTTACCAGCGGGATGTAGCCCAGGTCTTCACGAACCTTGGGAATCTCGTCCAGTACCTGGTCGAACTTGTCGCTGGCATTTTGCTCACGCAGCTGGTTTTCCATGTTGGTGAGCATGCCACCCGGTACCTGGGCAATCAGGATGCGGGAATCGGTACCACGCAGGCTGCCTTCAAACTTGGCGTACTTCTTCCGTACCTGACGGAAGTAAGCGGCAATTTCTTCCAGCAGGTTCAGGTCCAGGCCGGTATCACGATCGGTACCCTCAAGAATCGCAACCACGGCTTCGGTGGGCGAGTGACCGTAGGTCATGCTCATCGAGGAAATCGCGGTATCCACGTTGTCGATACCGGCTTCTGCGGCCTTGATGGCGGTAGCGGTGGACATGCCGGTAGTGGCGTGGCACTGCATGTGAATCGGGATGTCCAGCTCTTTCTTCAGACGGCTGACCAGATCAAAGGCCACGTACGGCTTGAGAATGCCCGCCATGTCCTTGATCGCGATGGAGTCCGCACCCATATCGGCGACTTCTTTCGCCAGTTCTACCCACATGTCGATGGTGTGAACCGGGCTGGTGGTGTAGGCAATGGTGCCCTGGGCGTGTTTGCCGGTCTTGCGAACAGCCTTGATGGCGCGATCCAGGTTACGGGGATCGTTCATCGCATCGAAAATACGGAACACGTCCACGCCATTCTCGGCGGCACGCTCACAGAAACGGTCAACCACATCATCCGCGTAATGACGGTAGCCCAGCAGATTCTGGCCGCGAAGCAGCATCTGCTGCTGGGTGTTGGGCATGGCTTTTTTCAGCTCGCGAATGCGCTCCCAGGGATCTTCGCCCAGGTAGCGGATGCAGGAATCAAAGGTAGCGCCGCCCCAGGACTCCAGGGACCAGAAACCGACCTTGTCGAGTTTCTCGGCAATAGGCAGCATGTCATCCAGCCGCATACGGGTGGCAAGCAGGGACTGGTGGGCGTCACGCAGGATAACGTCCGTAATCCCCAGCGGTTTCTTTGTGTCAGTCATCGTGTCAGCCTTCTGTTTAAAGGTTCTAGTCTTTTACCGGCTCACTTCTTGTGGCGCGACCGGAATTGTGCAATCGCCTTCTTGATGGCCTCGGCGGTGTCAGGGTCAACCGACGCGGGCGCCTTCGGCTTGGCACGTGGCGTTTTGGCCGGGGTTGCCGGCTCTGGCGGCGCAAACCGTCCTATGAGCTTGGACATGAGGAGTGTCGCGAATACCAGAATAATCAGGAACACGAACACAAACCCCATTCCGGCAATCATCAGATCGACGGCTTGTGACATCAGGTCATTCATATCGAACAGCTACCTGTATTGATTTATGTTTCTCCCGAACTTTGCCCGGACTGACCAGTTAGACTAAGGTCTAACAGCCTTCCGCCACAATTCGGGGGGCAAAATCCTGCGTAATTTACCGTTTTCAGGGCCCTCCGGCAACCTGAATGCAAAAATCTATACGGGGTTTCCGAGCGTCGCGGCCCGAAAAGACACGCATTTACCCAGACGAAGCAATTCTCATTCAGGCATATCGGACGCGGATTTTCCGGCCTTTTACCTTGCCGCTTTCAAGCCTGGACAGCGCCTTGCCTGCCAGCGACTTTTCAACCGCGACAAAACACTGATGGTCGAACAGATCGATCTTGCCGACGGCCTTTCCGGGCAGACCGGCTTCACCAGTCAGGGCACCCATTACATCCCCCGGACGAATCTTGTCCTTGCGGCCACCGGCAATGCACAGGGTTTTCATGGCGGGCGTAACGGGCTTCAGGGGCGTCGCCAGAAGGGCCTCGGTGTCTCCCCACTCCACGGTGCGCCCTCTCTCGGATTCGATACGACTGATCTTGTGGCCCTGGGCCGGTGTGCAGAAGGTGACGGCATGGCCCTGCTCACCTGCCCGGCCGGTGCGCCCGATACGATGAGTATGAACCTCGGGATCCCGCGCAGGTTCTGCATTGATCACCAAAGGCAGAGACTTGATATCAAGACCTCGTGCAGCCACGTCGGTGGCTACCAGGATGGAACAACTCTGATTGCCAAAGCGCACGAGCACACTGTCTCGATCCCTTTGTTCCAGATCCCCGTGCAAAGGCAGTGCCGAAAAGCCTCGCTCACCAAGCTCCTGCGCAAGTTCGTCGCACTGCTGCTTGGTGGTGCAAAAAACGATACAGGACTCAGGCTGCCGCTCGGAAAGCAGCGCCACAATGGCATCCGATTTGGATTGCGACGACACTTCGTAGAACAACTCTTCGATGTCCGGATTCTCTCCGGTTTCTTCCGCGCGAACATCCACCGGGCTCTTCTGATACTGCTTGCTCAGTTCACGGATGGGCGCGGGCCAGGTCGCCGAAAACATCATGGTCTGGCGGGAGGACGGTGTCTGGGAAAGAATATCTTCCATCGCCTCCTGAAAGCCCATATCCAGCATGCGGTCTGCCTCATCTAGCACCACGGTTTTCAGCCGTGCCAACGAGAGGGTCTGCTTGCGCAAGTGGTCCTGGATCCGTCCCGGGGTTCCAACCACAATATGCGCGCCATGGCTAAGCGACCCGATCTGGGGGCCAATGGCCACACCACCGCACAGAGTCAGCACCTTGATGTTATCCCGGGCCCGTGCCAACTCCCGGATCGCTTTGGCCACCTGATCCGCCAGCTCCCTGGTGGGGCACAACACCAGCGCCTGCACCGCAAACAGCCGGGGATTGAGCTTCTCAACCAGGCTGATGCCAAAGGCCGCCGTTTTTCCGCTACCGGTTTTCGCCATGGCGATGATGTCTTTGCCGGCCAGCCCTGGCGCAAGCGCCTTCGCCTGAATCTCCGTGGGTTGAGCAAAACCCAATTGGTCGAGGTTCGAACGCATGGCCGACGACAGGCCAAAGTCATTAAAAGAAGACATAGAAGAAAATCCCGGAATCAGCGGAAGCTGGTTATGAAGGCAATAATGAGGGCGTATACTAGGGCGGAATTGTACCAGAATCTGCAACGAAAGAACGGAGTGACTGATGGCATCCCTGCAGGACCAACTGCTGAAAGCCGGCCTGGCCGACGAGAAAAAGGCCAAGGCTATTCGCAGCGAAAAACGCAAGAAGAGAAAACAACAACCCAAGGGTGCTGTCGAGGTAAACGAGGCCGAGGTCCGAGCACGCCAGGCCCGTGAGGAGAAAGCCGAACGGGATCGCCAGCTCAACCTGGAGCGCCAGCGCGCCGCCGAGAAGAAAGCCATTCAGGCCCAGATCCGGCAGCTGGTAGAAACCAACCGACTGGACCGGAGCCGGGGCGAAACCTCCTACCAGTTCGTCCATGACAAGAAGATCAAGAAGCTCTTCGTAGACGACACGATGGTCGATCAGCTATCCCGCGGCCGCCTGGCGATCGTTTTCGTGAACGACAATTACGAGATTGTGGCCGAAGGCGTGGCCCGCAAAATCATGGAACGGGACGAGAGCGCCGTAGTCGTACTTCATGATCGCAAACAGGACGATGCAGGTGAGGACGATCCATACGCAGGCTACGAGATCCCTGATGATCTGATGTGGTGAACCATTACCCGCCAGAGGTTCGCCTCCATGCAGTGCAACCTGGTGTGCAGAAAAGATACGTACTTCTCATAACCCCAACGGGCCTATCCTGGCCTATACTTTGGTTATATCCATAGAACGAAAGGGGATTGATTATGAGACTGAATAAATCGTTGAGCTTGATTGCTGGCGCCACGCTGTTGGCGTCTCTGGCCAGTATGCCGGTTGCCGCCCAATCGGAAGAGCAGGTTTTCGGACGGGAACTGATGACCCAGCAAGAGCTGCAGCAGCACCGGGAAACCATGCGCAACCTGAACACCGACGCCGAGCGCGCGCAGTACCGCCAGCTCCACCACGAGCGGATGATGGAGCGAGCCAGAGAGCGTGGCGTGGAACTCAGGAACGGCATGGGACAGGGTTCCGGACAAGGCCTGGGCAAAGGCCAGGGCCAGGGAATGGGCCAGATGAATGGTCAAGGTATGGGCCAGAAGAACGGCCAAGGCATGGGTTCTGGTGATAAAGGTAAGAATCAGCAGTACAAGATGAAGGGCTCTGGCAAGCAGTAGAGGAAGCTCACTTTACCCGGACTACGAAAAAGCGGGGCTGATTGCCAGCCCCGCTTTTCTTTTACGTGATTTACCAGATCAATCAGGCGTTGCTCAGACGCTTGCGCGCCCACAAGCCACCCAACGCCATCAGAACCAAACCCGGCAGAACCGGATCGATCGGAGCACCCGGTCTGCCTGCGGTGCAACCGAAAACAGGACCATCACCGTTGGATGAGGAAGCTCCTGGCTCCTCAGGCTCAGGTGCAGGCTCGACTGGAGTATCCGGGATAGTCGGCTCTTCAACCGCACCATTCAGGCCGGTAACCCTGAACGTAAAGCTACATGTGGTGTTCACACCATCACCGGAGCAGGTAGGCCAATTGGCGGCCGCGCCCACTGAAATTGTCGGATTGATATTAACGTTGGCGAGGTCTTCAATCGGGCCTTGTACATAGCCCGCCACGCGCGCGAGGTTTGCATCAGCCGCGATCAGCGTTGCCATCTCAGAAAGCGTTACCCATGAGGAGTCGGACTCCAACTGATACAAGCCATCCTCTCCTTCTTCGGGGTACCAGGTCGCATAGAGGGCGTCGCCGTTTGCGGTATCAACCACCGTGACCGGTTTATTCTCCCAGGTTTCAAAGTCGTCAATGGTAACGGCCTGGCCATCAATCAGGACGTTAAAATTACCATCGTAGAGCGCGGATGCTGCCGACGGACTGAGGGTAATCGCATCAGTAACCGTATCGCCGGGATCTCCCTCGCCCAGAGTGTCTACCAGCGGCAGCACATCATCCGCCACCGTAGGGTCAAAGTTCAGACTATTCGGATCCCATAGTTCGGCTGACAATTCAGGCGTTGAGGCATCATCATCATGATCAACGGTCACTGCAGCATTGAATTGCTTCTCATTGGTCTGCCAATTCGGGGCGGCGACTGTTCCGGCGTTGTAAGCCAGCAGGATCGAATCGTTCGCCGGATTCCCATCATGATCAATAAACCATCCCGTGGGCGTCTGACTCAATGTGCGCCAGTCACCGAAAAGAGAGCTGTACTGCGTGGCGATGGTACCGTTGGTTTCGAGTATATCCCCATCATCAGCGGTGCTGACCGATTCAGTAAAAGGCGCAACTTCGGTGCTGAAGAAAGGCAACCCCTCAACTTTGCTTCCGCCGAAAAGACCGCCAGGGTATTTCCCAACGGGCCCGATACTTAACTTATCTGCACCGTCGAAACCAAAGCCGAGGCCATCACCAACGGATGACCGAATAAACTCGCTTCCCACCCCAAAACCGAGCTCAAAACGGATTGCATTCAAATTACCGCCAACCGAATTCGAGGCGTCGGTAAGATTGGAAAACTTGCCAATCACTCGATAGAGACTTACAGAATCATCGGCTGACACATCAACAACGATGTCGATGGGACCATTGGTTTCGGTTGTTTTGAGCTTGAAACGCTTTCCGGAATCGGGCGGGGCTGTGCAATTATCGCCGGGAGCACGATCAGGCTGAGCCATCAGACACCCAGCAAAGTCATATGTCTGCTGTGCGGTGAACGGCTCGTTGTAGACCTTTATCCCCAAGCCTAAATTGCCAAAATCGTTAACGGGATCGAGCCAGCCAAAACTGGCAGTCCCCTCAGTGTCGGTATACACCACGGTTTTACCGTCAACCGGCGGAACCGCGAGATTGCCTTCGTTCACTGCTTCCATCGTTGCTGCAACAGCAACATACGGCAGACCAATCATGGAACAAAATACCGCGCTAGCGAGCTTATTCTTCGAATTTTTTGTCTGTATAAAAAACATATTACGTCCCTCGGGTGCCTCAAAAGCCAAAACAGGCTTATACAGATTTCACTTCACAAACAAGAATAAAGCACCAAACGCAATAAGCAAATTCCAAAACAGCCTATAGAGTAGGACAACCTGACAACACAATCTGACCGAAATAGCAGCCAGGCCAGACAACCACAAGCGATCCTGGACCGAGCGACAAGGAAGCGACTCACGAGGTGCGACTTTTTGTCACACCCCTCAAACTGAAGACAGTGGAGAGCTCCCGAGCACGACCCACCCATCTGCGCCCGTCAAATCGCCAGATAATGATTTGTTTTTCTGATCCATGACGTCACTTACGTATCAGAACACCCCCTTCGGAAACTATCTGTTACGGTATACCTCTGGATTATTTCGAGAAAAATGGCGTTAATAACTTCAAATAAGAAACCTGAAATCCCGTCGGTGTATCAGTTGTATTCGCTGCATAACGCAGAAAATGAGGCAAAAGAAATCTTCGATACAGCCCCAACCAACAAGGAAAACCATGGCACTCTCCAGCTTCTTCACTAACATGACCATCCGGACCAGATTGGCCGGAGGCTTTGCCATTCTGCTCGTACTGACCATTCTTGTAGGTCTGGTTGGCGACCGCGCACTGGAGAGCTATGGGCAACGGTCAAACATTGTTGCCATGCTCGGGCAGGTAAACACCAACCTCACCGAGGCCCGCGTTGAAGAGAAGAACTTCCTCCTGACCGGTGAGGCGCAAGCAGTCACCAGAACCCAGGCCCAGGGTGACCGCGTTCTTGAGCTGACCAGTAATATCAAACCCTTACTTCAGGCCCCCGAAGATATCGACACACTGGGCCGGATTCAGGCTGATGTGAAAAACTACCAGCAGCTGATGGGCGACGTTGAGGCGAATATCGGGGCCCGGGAAGAAGCACTCGAACGGCTTGAGACGAGTGCCCGCATCTTCGGCTCATCACTCAAGGCACACAGCTCTCTATTTTTCGCCTCGGCCATTTTCGAGGATATGCGCCGGTCTGAACGCAAATTCCTCATCGAACAGGACACTGCCAGCGTCAAGGCTTATCTCGAAGATGCAAAAAGAGTCCAGGGCCCGCTCAAATCGGCGGCGATCACCGCCGAGGAAAAAGAAGAGATCAACAAGGCACTTGAGACTTATGTAAGCGAATTTCAAACGGTCGTGGATCTGACCAACGCGGGTGAGCAACTATCCGATGACATGGTTAGCACGGCTCGCAGCGCCATCGAATCGGCAAACAACCTTCGGGCACTTCAGACCGAGAAAATGGAGGCTGACCGCCTGCAGGCGTCCGGGTTGATTTTTGGCGCCACCGGCATTGCCGTGGTGCTGGGCATCCTGATGGCTTACCTGATCACTCGCGCGATCGTATCCCCCGTTAATCAGGCAGTGAACATTGCCTCCGAGGTTGCCTCTGGCAACCTGACCGTGGACATCAAGGCAAGCGGTACCAACGAGATCGGTCGGCTGATGGCCGCCCTGGCGACGATGGTAACCAGCCTCCGGGAATTGGTCAGGAGTATCGAATCAGGTGCATCAAACATCGCCGCCTCTGCCGAGGAGCTCTCAACCGTCACCAGCCAGACCAGCGACGGCATCAACCGCCAGAAGCAGGAAACCGATCAGGTTGCCACGGCCATGAACGAAATGACGGCGACCGTTGGCGAAATTGCCCGCAGCGCAGAGCAGGCCTTCTCAGTAGCAACCGATGCTGCCAGTCAGGCCAGCGATGGTGAACGAGAGGTACGGGAAACGGTTGATCAGGTGAACAGCCTGGCGCATGAAGTCAGCCAGAGCATGGAAACTATCCAGGGACTGCAAAAAGAAACAGCAAACATCGGAACCGTCCTGGATGTCATCAAATCGGTTGCTGAACAGACCAATCTACTGGCCCTGAACGCTGCTATTGAAGCCGCCCGGGCTGGTGAGCAAGGTCGAGGCTTTGCCGTCGTAGCTGATGAGGTTCGTTCACTCGCCCAGCGGACCCAATCATCCGCCCAGGAAATCGAGACACTGGTAACCTCGCTTCAAAACAGTGCCGGCGATTCGGTTTCTGCCATGGAGTCCAGCACCACCATGGCCTCGAACACCCTGGAGCGTGCCACGGCAACCGGGGCGACCATTGAGCGCATTGCCCGTGCCGTGGAGGACATCAAACAGTACAACAGCCAGATCGCCACAGCCTCCGAGCAGCAGACGTCGGTGGCTGAGGAGATCAATCAGAACATCACCAGCATCCGCGACGTTACCGATCAGTCTGCGGCTTCATCGAACCAGACGGCGAGCTCCAGCAGCGAGCTGGCCAGGCTCGGCAGCGACCTGCAGAACCTGGTTTCCCGATTCCGGCTGTAGGCTGACCAAAACAAAAAAGGGGCGGACAACACATCCTGGTTGTCTGCCCCCTCTCCTTATTGCATTGACCGGTATCAGTGAAGCTGGTGCCGCTCAAATATCTCCAGAATTTCCCTTTCAGTCTCCGCAGGCACACTGACTTTCACAACCTTGGCTTCCTCGTCGATGAAAATGTTGTCACGGGGAATACCGGTTGCAATTAGATCGTCCCAGGTGTTCTTGGCCTGGTCATGATCCCTGTAGCTACCATTGAGTGTCTTGTTCATGGTTAGACCTCCTTCCTGAAATCAAATTTCCCTGCACTCTTAAGCTTAGGTTCGAGAAGGATGGTTGAGCAAATATTGATCAACCTGAAATTGATCGGGGACAAAATAAAAAACCCCGCACAAGGCGGGGTTCTTTATTTATATGGCGCGGCTGGGAGGATTCGAACCTCCGACCGCCTGGTTCGTAGCCAGGTACTCTATCCAGCTGAGCTACAGCCGCTTAAAACTTGTGGCAGGTTGATCGATGGCGCGGCTGGGAGGATTCGAACCTCCGACCGCCTGGTTCGTAGCCAGGTACTCTATCCAGCTGAGCTACAGCCGCACATTGATCACTTGCTCTGGTTGAATGCTACCTCAACCTGTCTCGCTTTTCCCGAAAGGAAAATGGCGGAGAGGGAGGGATTCGAACCCTCGGTACGATTGCTCGTACGGTTCCTTAGCAGGGAACTGGTTTCAGCCACTCACCCACCTCTCCTTGAGAACGGGGCGTATACTACCATAATTTTTCTGTTTTCATAGGGTTGACACGAGATTTTTCGGACTCGTTTCAGCCCACCATCAAAAAAGCCGTTCAGGTTTCCCATGAACGGCTTTCTGTCTCTCAGCTGTTGCCGGGTTCCGGCTCTTCAGAGCCTTTTTCCGACTGAATACGCTGGTAGATTTCTTCACGGTGTACCGCGACTTCTTTCGGGGCATTAACGCCAATGCGTACCTGATTGCCCTTTACACCCAGGACGGTGACGGTGATATCGTCGCCGACCATCAGGGTTTCGCCCACACGGCGAGTCAAAATCAACATATCCCTTACTCCCTATCCAGAGCTACCTGTTCCGATAAATGGTTTTTAATCTATTTATTGCTTTTATAGTGGGATCACTTACTGATCTGTAGACGCACATTCCCTTATACGGTTCACGTTTGTCATAGGCTCAGCATATGATGCCCTTTTTTCAGAGGCTCCGCAGACCGACCTTTTATCTGCGTTTTTCAGGCCTCGTCTGATACCGCGGGCTTGTCCAGCTCAAATGCACTGTGAAGCGCACGAACCGCAAGCTCAAGGTATTTCTCATCGATCACCACGGAAATCTTGATTTCTGATGTGGAGATCATCTGGATGTTGATGCCCTCATTGGACAGCGCTTCAAACATCTGGGTTGCCACGCCAGCGTGGGAACGCATTCCAACACCCACGATGCTGACCTTGGCGATCTTGCTGTCGCCAGCCACTTCACGGGCGCCCAGTTCGTCAGCCACACGCTGAAGCACTTCTTTCGCACGCTTGAAATCATTGCGGTGAACGGTGAACGTGAAGGCTGTGCGGTTATCCTCCCCCACGTTCTGCACGATCATATCCACTTCGATATTGGCGTCGCTCACCGGCTTCAGAATGCGCAGCGCGCTGCCCGGGGTATCCGGTACGCCGGCAATGGTCAGTTTGGCTTCATCACGGTTAAAAGCGATGCCGGAAACAACCGGTTGTTCCATGGCGTTTTCATCCTCAAGAGTAATCAGGGTGCCTTCGCCTTCCTGGAAGCTGGAAAGTACCCTTAATGGAACGTTGTATTTACCTGCAAATTCTACCGAACGGATCTGGAGAACTTTCGAGCCCAGGCTGGCCATCTCGAGCATTTCCTCGAACGTGATCCGCTCAAGCCTGCGCGCGGTATCGACAACCCTGGGATCGGTCGTGTAGACACCGTCAACGTCGGTATAGATCTGGCATTCGTCTGCCCTGAGCGCCGCCGCCAGCGCTACCGCTGTAGTATCAGACCCGCCGCGCCCCAGAGTGGTGATATTGCCGCTCTCGTCGATGCCCTGGAACCCGGCGACCACAACCACTCGGCCGGCATCCAGATCTTCGCGCATGCGCTGTTCATCGATCTGTTTGATCCGAGCCTTGGTGTGACTGCTGTCAGTCAGGATGCGTACCTGTGAGCCTGTGTAGGAGCGCGCCTCACAGCCGCGTTTCTGCAACGCCATGGACAGGAGCGCAATCGTTACCTGCTCACCGGTGGAGACCAACACATCCATCTCACGGGGCGTAGGCTCCTCCATGATGTCGTTCGCCAGGGCGATCAACCGGTTGGTTTCGCCACTCATGGCGGAAACCACGACAACGACATCATGACCTTCCTTGCGGAAACGGCACACCTTGTCGGCTACCGCTTGAATACGTTCGGTTGTTCCAACCGATGTGCCACCAAATTTCTGAACCAACAGAGCCATTATTTTCCCAATATCCGAAACGGGGACTCACAGCGGAGTAACGCTCCGCCAATTAAAACAAACGGGCGGGATTATAAACCCCAGCCCGCCCACAAAAACAGTTGCTTAAGCGATATTTTTTTCGACCCAACCGGCGACACCTGCCAGGGCATCCTCAAGCTTGGATGGATCATTACCACCACCCTGAGCCATATCGGGACGTCCCCCGCCTTTGCCGTCGACCTGGGCCGCCAGGTGCTTCATCAGATCCCCTGCCTTGATCCGGTTCGTCGCAGACTTGGTAACACCGGCGACCAGGGTGACCTTGCCATCTTCCACGCTGGCAAGCACCACAACACCTTCGCCCAGCTTGTTCTTGAGCTGGTCCGCCGTTTCCATTAGGGCTTTGCGGTCAGCGCCTTCCAGTTCAGAGGCCACGACCTTGAGCCCGGCCACGTCCACCGCTGTGCTGGCCAGGTCGGTGCCTGCAGTAGAAGCCAGCTTGGCTTTCAGCGCATCGACTTCCTTCTCAAGCTGACGATTGCGATCGACGGTCTGCTGAACTTTCTCAATAACCGAATCGCGGGAACCTTTCACCAGGCGAGCCGCTTCGCGCAGTGTGCGCTCGGTACCGTCGATCCAGTCCAGCGCGCCCATGCCGGTAACCGCTTCGATACGGCGCACACCGGATGAAATGCCGCTTTCAGAGGTAATACGGAAAAGACCAATGTCACCAGTGCGAGAAACGTGCGTACCACCGCACAGTTCAACGGAGTAGTTGTCGGTACCCATGCTGAGTACCCGAACCACATCCCCGTATTTTTCACCGAACAGCGCCATGGCGCCCTTCTCCTGGGCCTTTTCCATGTCGGTGATTTCGGTTTGCACCGGGCTGTTTTCCAGAATCTGCTCGTTCACCTGACGCTCGATCTCACGGAGCTGTTCCGGCGTCACGGCCTCGAAATGGGAGAAGTCGAAACGCAGTTTATCCGGATCCACCAATGAACCCTTCTGGGTTACATGCTCACCCAGCACCTTGCGCAGGGCCGCATGCAGGAGGTGGGTAGCGGAGTGGTTGCGCTTGGTGCGCTCACGACGGGCGTGATCGATCCGGGCGTCGACTTCCAGCCCCGGGAACAACTCGCCTTCGATCAGCGTACCAAGGTGCAGGTGGTTATCCCCTTCCTTACGGGTATCCGTTACCTTGAACCGGCCACCGCTCCAGGTCAGCAGACCGGTATCGCCCACCTGGCCACCGGACTCGGCGTAGAACGGCGTGCGCTCGAGAACCACAACGGCCTCATCACCGGCTTCTGCCGTCTTTTCCTCGCCGTTAACGATGACTGCACGGATTTTCTCGTGGCCATCGATATGCTCATAACCGGTAAATTCAGTCTTGCCCTCAAGCTGCAAACCGGCAGCGTTGTAGTCGATACCGAACTTGCTGGCTGCCCGGGCGCGTTCGCGCTGACCTTCCATGGCTTTCTCATAGCCTTCATAGTCCAGCGTCAGGCCCCGCTCACGAGCGATGTCGTTGGTCAGGTCAACCGGGAAACCGTAGGTGTCGTAGAGGGTGAAGATGGTCTCGCCCGGAATCTCGGTGCCGTTGAGCTCGGCAATGTCCTGCTCAAGCAGGCGCAAGCCCTTGTCCAGCGTCTTGGCAAACTGCTCTTCTTCCTGCAGCAACACCTTCTCAATCTGCTTGCGGCTGCTGACCAGCTGCGGGAAGGCGTCGCCCATCAATTCACACAGGGCACCGGTGAGTTTGTAGAAGAACGGCCCGCTTGCACCCAGCTTGTTGCCATGGCGTGCCGCACGGCGAATGATCCGGCGCAGCACGAAACCGCGGCCCTCGTTGGAAGGCATCACGCCGTCGGCAATCAGGAAGGCGCAGGAGCGGATGTGATCGGCGACAACACGAAGTGACGCTTCCGTGGTCGCGGCACCGCCCAGAACCTGAGAGGCGGCCGCCAACAGATCCTGGAACAGATCGATCTCATAGTTGCTGTGCACGCCCTGCAGAACCGCGGTGATTCGCTCCAGACCCATGCCAGTGTCTACGGAGGGCTTGGGCAGCTTCAGCATCTCACCATCGGCAGTACGGTTGTACTGCATGAACACCACGTTCCAGATTTCGATGTAGCGATCACCGTCCTCTTCCGGTGACCCAGGGGGACCGCCAGCGACATCCGGGCCGTGATCGTAGAAGATTTCGGTACAGGGGCCGCAGGGACCGGTATCGCCCATTTGCCAGAAGTTGTCAGAGGCGTAACGGCCACCCTTGTTATCGCCGATCCGGACGATACGGTCAGCCGGAACTCCGATTTCCTTGTTCCAGATATCGAAGGCTTCGTCATCTTCGGCGTATACGGTTACCCAGAGTTTCTCCTGGGGCAGGTTCAGCCAGTTCTCGCCGGTCAGAAATGTCCAGGCGTAGTTGATCGCTTCGCGCTTGAAGTAGTCACCGAAGCTGAAGTTGCCCAGCATTTCGAAGAAGGTGTGGTGACGAGCGGTGTAGCCCACGTTTTCCAGGTCGTTGTGCTTGCCACCCGCGCGGACGCATTTCTGGGAGGAGGTTGCCCGGGTGTAGTCACGCTCTTCACGGCCCAGGAACAGGTCCTTGAACTGGTTCATTCCCGCATTCGTAAACAGCAATGTGGGGTCGTCCGCAGGTACCAGCGAACTACTTGGAACAATGGTGTGGCCTTGCTGCTTGAAATAATCGAGGAACGCCTGTCGCAACTCTGCGGTTTTCATAGCCCTTTGATACCTTTCCAGAAACCCGGCGGGAGTGCCGCCCGGTCCGCGATTGAATACGAATACTTACATGCTTGTGCAAATCCGCTACTCTAGCACACGCCGAGAACAGGAAAAACGTGAAACATCACAGGAGATTCCATGCCCCGACGCTTCCATGACGCCGAGGAACTATTCCCACCAGCCACCGCCCTGAAACGCTCCCTTGCCATTATTTACGACGGTTTGATCAGCATCGCCGTGCTGCTTGTCGCGACCTGGGGATACACCATGGTGGCCGGCTGGATTACTGGCTGGGACCGGTACGAACAGATGGCCGAGTCAGGCCAGCTCTCGGGCGACCCGGGGCTGACGTTTACCCTGTTTCTGGTGCTCTACCTGTTCTTCGGCTATTTCTGGACCCGCATCGGCCAGACCCTGGGAATGCAGGTGTGGCGTATCCGCATTGAAAACATCGATGGCACGTCGGTGAGCTGGAGCAAGGCGCTCAGGCGGTATGTAACGGCGGCGGCGGTGATCTTCCTGACGCTGCTGGGCAGCTACTACCTCGGAGCCGCCACTCTGTTTCTGGGCATACCGGCGATTATCGCTTTGTTCTATCCAATCAACGGTCTTTCTATCACTGACCGGCTGTCAGACAGCGTCGTTGTCTCGGTTCCCAAGGAGACCACAACTAAAAAGCGCGCGGCAAAGTAACGACGGGGTCAGGGTCTGCTAGCCGGCCCGGCGCATCAGGATCGCGCCTACCACGGCATTGACCGCAATTGGCACCAACACCGCCAGCATCGGGTTAAAACCGTAAACAAGACTCATCGGCCCCAGCAGATCCTGCATGTACTTGAATAGCAGCCCCACCAAGAGGCCCGTGAACACGCGAAAACCCATGGTAACCGAGCGCAGGGGCCCGAAAATAAAGGAAATGGCGACCAGCACCATCACAGCAGTACCCAGGGGCATCAGGGCCTTCTTCCAGAATGCCAGCCAATAACGCGAAGCATTGAGGTCCTGTTCCCCCAGATAGCGGGCGTAGGTGAACAAGCCCGTCATGGAGAGGTTTTCCGGTTTTACAATCAGGACACTCAGAACGCTCGGTGAAAGCCCCGTATCCCATCTCAGGGCCTGCTTTTCAGAGCGCGTGGTTCTGTCTTCCTCGAACTCGGTGGTGCGCACCTTCTCCAGCAGCCAATAATCACCCTGATAGATGGCCCGCTCCGCAAAGCTCGCCGCCAGCAACTGCCTGTCTTCATTGAACTGGAATCGGGAAACGCCGTGAAGCACGCCATTGGGCTGCACCGCATTCAAGTGAATGTAGACGTTCCCTTCCTTGTGCCAGACCCCGGATGCCGAAGCGACGTTGGTGCCTGCACCCAGTGCCACGGCCTTGTCGCTCTGCGCCACCCGCTCTGCCGGCGGGGCCACGTACTCACCAATCAATACGCCCAGAATGACCACAACCAGAGCCGGCTTCATGGCCGACCAGACAATACGTTTGAGTGAGACCCCGGCCGCCCGGATAACCGTCAGCTCCGACGAACTGGCCATGGAACCCAGCCCCACCAGGCACCCCATGAACGCGCCCAGCGGCAGGTAATCGTAGATCCGACGCGGCAGGGTCAGAAAGACATACCAGAGTGCCTCAAGCGTCTGGTAATCATTGCGGGTGTCCTCGAGCTCGGCGATGAAGGCGAAAATCAGATCAAGCGACAGCACCACCACCATAACCAGAAACATGGCGCCGCCAACAGTGCGCATCACATAGCCGTCAATCCGTCGCATGGGCAGTCCCCTCCCGCATCAATCGCCGGCGATGCAGCCAGTCAGGACCAAAGTGCAGCCAAAGGCCAAAACCGATAAACAGGGCATGGACCCAGAGCATGCCGACCCACTCGGGAACCTTGCCCTCGGCAAGCCAGTCCCGGGCAACAATCAGCAGGCCGAGATAGGTGATGTACACCAGCATCGCCGGAAGCAGATGGAAGAACCTACCCTGGCGCGGGTTCACCCGGCTCAGGCGAACCGCCAGCAAAGTCACGACCGGGACAATCAGGGGCAGTGAAAGGCGCCAGTGCAACAAAGCCCGATCCTCCAGCCGGTCTGACTGCATCAGGCTCCAGGTACTGGCCCCTTCCTCCAGCTCCCGGGTGCCAGCCTTGCCACTCTCGATCTTCAGGCCATAGGCTTCAAAATCGATGGTGGTGTAGTCCAGCTCCCCAGCTGCACCCTCGAAGCGGCCACCCTCTTCCAGGATCAAGAAACGGCTCCCGGTTTCCGGGTCCACCAGCTGGGAACCGGAGTCGGCCGTGATAATCGTAAGGCCCTGACCGTTTTCGGCGTATTCGGCGATAAACACCCCCTGAAGCCGGCGTTTATCCTCACTCAGACCTTCGGTGTAGGTCACCCGCCCACCCGAAGAGAAATCCTGGAAACGCCCGGGCGCCAGCATCTCGAACTCCGTGGCCTTGCGCTGTTCATTGAAGATTTCCTCAACCTGGTTCATTCCCCAGGGAGAGACGTACAGACTCATGGCGCCAACGATGATCATCACCGGCAGACTGCCCAGGAGGGTTTTACCCAACAGGGCTTTGTCGCTGACACCGCAGGCAAACAACACGGTCATCTCGCTTTCGAGGTACATGCGGCCGTAGGCGAGCAGAATGCCAATAAACAGACCCAGCGGCAGGATCAGTTCGAGAAATCCCGGAAAACGGTACGCCATGATCTCGAACAGAACACCGGCGGAAATACTGCCTTGCGCAGCACTGTCCAGATATTTAAGGAAACGGCCACTCATGAACACCAGCAGCAGAATGCCGGAAACGGCAAGCATGCTGATCATGATCTGGCGTATGAGGTAACGGAAAATGATACTCAAATCGGTCTCTCTGGCCGTATCCGTTGAAACGTGGAGGTCGCTGGGAACTGCGCGTATTCTATGTAACCTTGGTGCCGAATGACAGAGTAGCGGTATTACACTGGCTTGAAGGTACGAACAGGCGCGGAAGCCGCGCCAATCGCTTGATAATTTCCCGGCAAGCCCCAATGCTAGACTAGATCACAATCAAGAACGATTCCCGCCGGCGGCGGGACCCTCGTGAACAATCAACAGGAGTTGCCATGAATTTCAGCCTGAGCAGTAAAGCCATCGCCAGCACCAAAGCAGACTGCCTTGTTATTGGCTTGCCTGAGAAAGGCACCTGGCCCGATTCGACCAATCAGGCCGATGAGGCTCTGGGCGGGCTGATCAAGACACTCCAGAAGGCCGGTGACCTCACCGGCAAGAATGCCACCACGGTGACAATTCCGCTGACCGATCAGCCCTGGAGCCGTCTGCTCGTGGTTGGCACGGGCAAGGATGCAGATCGCACCCCCGCCAACTACCGTAAAGCGCTGATTGCAATGATGACCGCGCTCAAGGACGGTCCGTCCAAAAGTGTCGCGATAGCGCTGGCAGATACCCCGGTAACCGGCGAAGAAGCCGTGAGCTCCGAGGCCGCCCGGCTGAGCCTGATTGGCAGGACGCTGGAAGACCAGCTCTACACCTTCAGCGACTTCAAGAGCGAAAAGCCTGCCGATCGCAAGCTCAACAAAGTCGTTGTACATGCGTCGAATGCCGGCAAAGCCCTCAAGGATGCCTTCAACCTCGGCCTGGCCACAGGGCGCGGTATGAACTTCACCCGGGATCTCGGCAACACCCCGCCCAACATCTGCCATCCGGAATGGCTGGCCCAGCAGGCTAAGAAACTGGCCAAGGACTACGACTCCATCAAGACCGAAGTGCTTGATGAGAAGCAGATGGAAAAAATGGGCATGAACACCATCCTGGCCGTGGGCAAAGGCAGCACCCAACCCCCACGCCTGATCGTGATGGAATACCGTGGCGGCAAGGCCAAAGACAAGCCCCATGTCCTCGTTGGTAAAGGCATCACCTTCGACACCGGCGGCATCAGCCTCAAGCCTGGCGAGGGCATGGATGAGATGAAGTACGACATGGGCGGCTCCGCCAGCGTCTTCGGCGCTATGAAAGTGCTGGCCGAAACCCAACCCAAGATTAACGTGGTGGCGGTTATTGCCGCGGCGGAGAACATGCCGGACGGCGGCGCTTCCCGCCCGGGCGATATTGTGACCACCCTGTCGGGTATGACCGTTGAAATCCTCAACACCGACGCCGAGGGCCGCCTGGTACTGTGTGACGCCCTCACCTACGTGAAGAAATTCGACCCGGCCGCCGTGATCGATCTCGCAACCCTGACCGGTGCCTGCATCATTGCCCTTGGCAACCATGCGACCGGCCTGCTGGCCAACAACGATGAACTGGCCAACGAACTGCTGGCCGCCGGCGAACGGGCTGGTGACCGAGCCTGGCGCCTGCCGCTCTGGGACGAATACCAGAGCCAGCTCGACAGCAACTTCGCCGACATGGCCAACATCGGCGGCCGCCCAGCCGGCACCATTACCGCAGCGTGCTTCCTGTCCAGGTTCGCCAAAGACTACCGCTGGGCGCACCTCGACATCGCCGGTACTGCCTGGCACTCCGGTAAGGCCAAAGGCTCTTCCGGCCGCCCGGTGCCCCTGCTGGTTGACTACCTGATGTCCCATGCCGGATAACAACCCGGCGCCCTCTCCGGAAACCGGCAGCCCCGCTGCCGGCTCTTCCGGCCAGGAGGACCGGAACCAACGCTACTGGTTCCACATCCTCGCCCAGAACACCCCCGCAGCCCGCAACCTCCACGCCGCAAAGCTCGTGGACAAAGCCTGGCAGCAGGGAGACCGCGTGTGTGTCGTCTGCGATACCATGCAACACGCAGAAGAACTGGACGACCTGCTCTGGAACTTCAGCCCCGACGCCTTCATTCCACACAGCGTTGTTCCCGATTCAGCTACCACCTGCACCGACCCTGTCGGCATCCTGCTATGCCCGCCGGTCGCCGAAGACTGGGAGACCGTGATCATTCTTTCGGCCACCTTGCCGGCGGATGCAGACCGGTTCAAACGGCTGGCTCTGGTCGCCCATAACGATCCGAATGTGCTGAATCAGGCCCGCTCGCATTTCAAGCAGTTGCGGGCACTGGGAATTGAACCCCGGGTGCATGATCAGAGGAAGCGTTAGGTTCGCCGCAAACAGGGCGACCATGTATAATCGAGCGTCTCAATTTTCCCTTGTGAATCAACCAACGGTCACTGCAGAACCCCATGGAAAAAACCTACCAGCCAGAAAACATCGAGCGCCAGTGGTACGAAAACTGGGAAGCCAAAGGGTACTTCCGCCCCACAGGTGAAGGCCAGTCCTACAGCATCGCCATCCCGCCGCCCAACGTCACCGGCAGCCTGCATATGGGCCATGCTTTCCAGCACACCATCATGGACACCCTCACCCGCTTCAAGCGCATGCAGGGCCGCAACGCACTGTGGACCGTCGGCACCGACCACGCCGGCATCGCCACCCAGATGGTGGTTGAGCGCAAACTGGCCGCTGAAGAAGACAAAACCCGCCATGACCTGGGCCGGGAAGAGTTCATCAAGCGCATCTGGGACTGGAAAGAGCACTCGGGCGGCACCATCACCCGCCAGATCCGCCGCCTCGGCAATTCCGTGGACTGGGACAACGAACGCTTCACCATGGACGACGGCTTCTACAAGGCCGTGCAGGAAGTGTTTATTCGGCTGTACGACGAAGGCCTGGTCTACCGCGGCAAACGCCTGGTGAACTGGGACCCGAAACTGCACACCGCCATTTCTGATCTGGAAGTGGAAAACAAGGAAGAGAAAGGCTTTTTCTGGCATCTGCGCTACCCGCTGGCTGACGGCGTGCAGACCAAAGACGGCAAAGATTACCTGGTGGTAGCCACCACTCGTCCGGAAACCATGCTCGGCGACACCGCCGTGGCCGTACACCCGGACGACGAACGCTACCAGCACCTGATTGGCAAGCACGTGATGCTGCCCCTGGTGAACCGCCGTATTCCCATTGTGGCCGATCATCACGCCGATCCGGAGAAAGGCTCCGGCTGCGTGAAGATCACTCCGGCCCACGACTTCAACGACTATGCCGTTGGCAAGCGCAACAACCTGCCGATGATCAACGTCATGACCCAGGACGCCAACATCCGGGACGTGGCCGAAGTGTTCAATGCCGATGGCAGCGAAAACACCGAACTCGACGGCACCATGCCCAGCGCCTACGCCGGCCTGACCCGGGAAGCAGCCCGCAAGCAGATTGTTGCCGACATGGAAGCCGAGGGGCTGGTCGAGAACATCGAGGACCACGTACTCAGCGTGCCCCGGGGTGATCGCTCTGGCCTCATTATCGAGCCCATGCTGACCGACCAGTGGTTTGCCGACGCCAAGACCCTGGCCAAACCGGCCATTGAAGCGGTGGAAGACGGTCGTATCCAGTTCGTACCCAAGCAGTACGAGAACATGTACTTTGCCTGGATGCGCGACATCCAGGACTGGTGCATCTCCCGCCAGCTCTGGTGGGGCCATCGTATTCCGGCCTGGTACGACGCCGAGGGGAACATCTATGTTGGCCGCAGCGAAGATGAAGTTCGCCAGAAGCACAACCTGGATGCCGGCGTCGCCCTGGAGCAGGATGAAGACGTTCTCGATACCTGGTTCAGCTCTGCCCTGTGGACTTTCGGCACCCTGGGCTGGCCGGAAATCACCGAGCGCCTGAAGACCTTCCATCCGACCGATGTGCTGGTAACCGGCTTCGACATCATCTTCTTCTGGGTTGCCCGGATGATCATGATGACCATGCACTTCATGAAGAACGAAGACGGTACGCCCCAAGTGCCCTTCCACACCGTGTACGTCACCGGTCTGATTCGCGACGAGCACGGCGACAAGATGTCCAAGTCCAAGGGCAACGTAATCGACCCGCTGGACATGATTGATGGCATCAGCCTGGACGACCTGCTGGAGAAGCGCACCGGCAACCTGATGCAGCCGAAGCTGGCCGAGAAGATCGTTAAGCGCACGAAGAAGGAATTCCCCGAGGGCATCGCCGCCCACGGCACCGACGCCCTGCGTTTCACCCTGGCCGCCATGGCCACCACCGGCCGCGACATCAACTGGGATATGAAACGCCTGGAAGGCTACCGCAACTTCTGCAACAAGCTGTGGAACGCGGCCCGCTACGTGCTGATGAACACCGAGGGCGAAGATTGCGGCGTACATGACGAGCCTGTAGAGCTGTCCCTGGCCGATCGCTGGATCATCAGCGAGCTGCAAAGCTGCGAACAGGATGTCATCCGTTACCTGGACCAGTACCGGTTCGATCTGGCCGCCTATGCGTTGTACGAATTCATCTGGAATGAGTACTGCGACTGGTACCTGGAGCTGTCCAAGCCGGTCCTCAATGATGAAAGCGCCAGCGCCGAAGCCAAGCGCGGCACCCGTCGTACCCTGGTGCGCGTGCTGGAAGCCGTCCTGCGCCTGGCCCACCCGATGATGCCGTTCATCACCGAGGAAATCTGGCAGCGTATTGCGCCCCTGGCTGGTAAAACCGGCGACAGCATCATGCTGCAGGCCTACCCGCAGCCGGATGCCGCCAAGCAGGATGCAGCGGTCACTGCCGATATTGAATGGCTGAAAGGCGTGATCGTGGCCGTGCGGAACATCCGGGGCGAAATGAACATCTCCCCGGCGAAAAAGATTCCGGTACTGCTGCGCGGCAAAGACGCCGAAGACCAGCGTCGCATGAACGACAACCGCCAGTTCCTTGGCTCCCTTGCCAAGCTGGAGAGCCTGGACTGGTTCGAAGGTGACAAAGCTCCGATGTCTGCTACCCAACTGGTAGGCGACATGGAAGTTCTGGTTCCCATGGCCGGCCTGATCGACAAGGATGCCGAGCTCAAGCGCCTGGATAAAGAGCTGGAGCGCCTGCAGAAAGAGATTGGCCGCCTCGAGGGCAAATTGGGGAACGAGAAGTTTACTGCCAAGGCGCCAGCCGAAGTGGTTGAGAAAGAGCAGGAGAAACTCCGGGACGCCCAGAGCAGCCAGGCCCGCCTGAGCCAGCAAAGGGCTGACATCGAGGCCATGTAACCGGCATGATCGGCATTCTCGGTGCAGGCTCGCTGGGCAGGCTCTGGGGCGCAATGCTACCTGCGGGTGGCATTGCCTTCATTGCCAGGCCCGGTGAGCCGACCGGCGCCAGTGTCGATTACCGGTTCCGGCCTTTTGAAGGGCCGGAATCACAAGTACGGATTCCATTTCTCCAGCCTGGCCACGAGCCAGAGCTTATTCTGGTTACAACCAAGGCCGGCGATACCCTGGACGCCGTTGCCGGCGTCATCAACCAGTTCGCAATTGATACCCCCATCCTGCTTTTCCAGAACGGTCTTGGCAGCCAGCAAGCCGTTGCCGAGCAGTGGCCGGAGCGACCAATCCTGGCCGCAAGCACCACCGAAGGCGCGAACCGACCAGAATCAGGGCTTCTCGTTCACGCCGGTACCGGTGACACCTGGGTAGGCCCGATGACAAGCCCCGCCAAAGCAACGGTCAGAAAAGCCGTTACCATGCTGGCAACCTCCGGCCTGAACATTCATCCGGAGACGGACATCGTCCAACGACTCTGGCAAAAACTCATTATTAACGCCGGCATCAACCCCTACACTGCCATCCTGGACTGCCCCAATGGCAAGATTCTGGATGCCCCCCTGTACCAGAGCACCATCGACCAGCTCTGTCTGGAGCTTTCACAGCTGATGGACGCCGCCGTCAGGATTCGACAGACACCGGACGCGCTACGGGAACGCATCGAGCAGGTAGCACGCAATACCGCCGGCAACACATCATCCATGCGTGCCGATGTTCAACGGGGACGCCGAACCGAGATAGACTTTATAAACGGATACGTGGCGAAACTGGGAAAAGAGCTCGGCATCGAAACTCCGGTGAACCAAATGCTGACCGAACGGGTACAACAACTGTGGTGACGTTAACAGGAGCAGACTGATGGGCAACCGCCTTTCCAAGATTTACACCCGCACCGGCGATGACGGCTCTACGGGCCTGGCCGATGGAAACCGTATTGCCAAGAACGCCCAGCGGGTCGAGGCCATGGGTACCGCTGATGAACTCAACTGCCACATCGGGCTTTTGATCGAGACACTGGACAGCGACGACGAACTGGTGGAAAGCCTGCGCCGTATCCAGCACCATCTATTCGACCTTGGCGGCGAATTTGCCATTCCCGGCAGCCGTGTGATCGGAGACGAACACATTGAATGGTTGGAGGGCACGTTGGACCAGCACAACGAGGGTCTGCCACCACTTAAGAACTTTGTATTGCCAGGCGGTAGCCCCGCTGCCGCCCAGTGTCATCTTGCCCGTGCGGTCTGTCGCCGTGCAGAGCGGGTTGTCGTTGCCCTTGGCCACGAGGATTCCATCAACACCGCATCCCGGCACTACCTGAATCGTCTGTCTGATCTGTTATTCGTCATTGCCCGCGTATTAGCCCGGCGCGAGGGCGGTGAGGAAATTCTCTGGGAACAAAAAAAATCCGGCCTCTAGGGCCGGATTTTTAGTTGTCTCGCTTCAGTTCTGGCGCCAGTCAGACTTTAAAGGCCTCCACCAGACGCTGAAGTGAGGCCGTCAGTTGCGACATTTCCCTCGAGGATCCCAGTGTCTCCTCGGCATTGGCGGCCGTTTTATGGCCCAGTTCACCAATCTGCTCGACACTGGCATTCACGTTTTTCGCAACGGCAGACTGCTCTTCTGCCGCCTGTGCAATCTGGTGGCTCATATCCACGATCACCGAGATGCCTTTGGCGATTCTGTCCAGAGCTTCCGTCACTTCACCAGACTTCTGCACCGTTGTCTCGGTAACATCCCGGCTGTTGGTCATGGCCGACACCGCGTCTTTCACGCCGCTCTGAAGCCGGGAAATCATGCCTTCGATCTCTTCGGTGGATTTATGGGTACGCTGAGAGAGTGAGCGGACCTCATCGGCAACTACCGCAAACCCACGACCCTGTTCACCTGCCCTCGCGGCCTCAATCGCAGCATTCAGGGCCAACAGGTTGGTCTGTTCGGCAATCGCCTTGATCTCTATCAGCACCTGGCTGATGTTGTCGCTGTCCTTGCTGACCCGGTTAATCACTTCCACTGCGCCGGAGATCTCGCCTGCCAGCTTGTTGATGGTTTCTACGGTATCGGCAACGACGCCACGACCGGTCTCGGTGTCCTGCTCGGCGTTGCTGGCGCTGTCTGCCACCCGGTGAGCGCTTTCGGTAACTTCGTGAACCGCCTCGACCATCTGGTTCATGGCTTCGTTGATCTGGCCGCTTTCTTCCATCTGCCGTGCCACGGCTTCGCTGTTGGCCGCCGCAGTATCGTTGACCCGGGTTGCCTGCTGGTCCACATCCGCCGTAGTCCGGCTGACGGAACGGATAAGCTCGGCAATCCGGTCGGTCATGTTATTGAATTCCGTGGTCAGCTCACCCAGTTCGTCGCGATTGCGCAGCATGATGTGGGTGGTCATATCGCCGGCAGCGACGCTGCGAGCCGCTTCGCTGAACCGGTTAATGGCGGTGCGTACAGACATGAAGAAGCCGATATAGAGATAGACCACCACCAGAAGAACAACAACCAGGGCGATGACGATCAGCCGGCGCTGATTGACCTCACTGTTCAGCCGCGCCTGCAGATTCTCGTCGACCACGTTGAAAGCCGCCGCCTTGACCTGATCATAGTGAGCCAGTTGCCCGGACATCAGGTCGTTGTATTCAGTCCAGGGCATTTCCAGGCGCATCGGCGTAATCACGTTCACATCCAGTTGATCCCGAACCACCATCAGGCTCTCATCAACCCGCTGGATGGCATTACCCGCCCGCTCAGCCAAAGCCGGCGATGCCTCAGAGGCCAGGGCCAACGCTGGTGAGAGCAGTGAACTGCGATTGGTCAACTGGTCATAGATTTCGTTCAGCGTTTCGCTCAGCGCATAGCCTACCTGTCCCTCGACCAGGGCATAGATACCGTAGGATTTTGCCTGGCCAATCACGGTGCGGGCTGCCGGCAGTGAGTCGCGGACAAGTCCCAGAATCAACTGATTTTCCCGGGACGCCCCCTGCCCCAGGCCCGAGATTTCAATGGTGGCCGAAAGCAGGGCCTGAGCCTTCTGGACAAATTCCTGGTAATACTTGAACTGCGGATCGAAGTTACCCTGATAGTTGTCTTCAGACCGCAGAGCCTCCCACTCCTGCCGAAGGTCGCTGACCTGCTCGGCCCAGGAGCCAGATGTATCGAAAGAACGCTCCTCGGCAGTCAGGGCCGCCAGCGTATTATCGATCTCACTGGCAGCCTCTTCCGACACCGCCATAATAGCGCTCTCATCCTTGATGATCGCGGGTGAGCGATAATCGCGATAATCCATCGCGGCGTCCACCAGCCGGTCAACCTGCTGAAGCTGCTCAAGCCCCTCGACACCGCGAGTCATGGTCTGTACGGAGCGGTTCAGCTCGGAAATGGCGAGCCAGGACAGCCCACCGATCGGTAACAGGAACAGAATGCTGATGAGACTGAACTTGTAAACCATCGGCAGCCGGTTCATCAGTGCAATGGCGGGATTAATGAGTTGCTTCACAGGGACCCTCGTGCTGGCAAAAAACAACTGAACTCATGTTCTTTTCTTATATTGTCGCCTAAAGTCTTAAAAACTTAAGCATTATTTCTTGTTAAACTGTAATGTTTTATAAAATCCGGCTTAGACAACCCCGGAAATGACCAGCAGAGCGAGCGTGCATATCCAGACCAGCATGCTTCTGTTCAACAAATCCCTTACTGCTCTCAGGCTACGTCCTCCGAACGCTGTCCACTCATCCGGATGAACCCGGGAGAAGCGGGCTGGATCCAGCGCATACCCGGTTAACGACCCGTTGGCCGAAATCATGAGCACCTCCCCGGCTTTTTTGGTCACACCGGTCAGCGTGCGGCGGGTTTCCCGCAGCCAGCCGGCCAGGTCTCCGGCAATTCCGAAGGTCAGGGAAAGAAGCCTGGCAGGGATCCAGCCGGCGAGGTTCGCCAACGCGGAAAAGCGCGGCCTTGCCGGAGCCTGGGGCCACTGATCGGCAAGAGCAACCAGACCGCGGGCTAGAACGGCAAAGCCGATACCACCAACCACGTACCAGAAAGCCACCAGAAAGAAGCGCTGGAACACCGACACCATAAGTGCCTTCGACAGCGAGAGGTGCATGGCCTCGGGAGACACCGCTGCTCCCCGTTCATCGGCCGGCAAAAGATCTTTCACATGATGCCAGGCTGACTGCATATCCCCCCGCTGCCATGCCTCTGCGTAGGCCCGGAGGATCTGTCGCCAGCCAGGCGTTCCCATGAGAACGACCAGAACCAGGAACTCCAGTGGGTAAGCAGCCATTCTCCAGCCGGAGGCGACCAGGAGATATTGCGCAAGCCCGAGCAGAAAGGCCGGTAATAAAACCAGTGCCAGCCCGATACCTATCCCGGACTCACGGCCTGCCCTGACCCGGCTGCCATGCCTGAACCAGCGACGCCAGACCTCGTCACCGGAGAGCAGATCAAGGGAATCCAGACGCCTGCGAACCATGTAAGCCAGCAGAAACACAACAAACACCATTCAGACGTTCCTCCCCGAACCTCTCGCTGCGTGCAGCCCCGCCCGGAAGTACTGCCAGTCGAAGGCCGGCCCCGGATCAGTTTTCCTGCCCGGCGCAATGTCGCAGTGGCCGGTGATACGGTCGGCAGTGATGGCCGGCCAGGCTGCCATAATCAGGTCCGCCACCTCTGCCAACCTACGATACTGTTCAGGGGTGTAAGGGATGTCGTCAGTCCCCTCCAGTTCTATGCCGATGGAGAAATCATTGCATTCGTCCTGACCTTCGAAACACGAACGGCCAGCATGCCAGGCGCGCTCCAGCAGACTGACAAACTGAACCAGAGCACCATCCCGACGAATCAACAGATGGGCGGACACCTGAACGCCCTCGATGGTCTGGAAATATGGGTGCGCGGAGTGATCAAGCCGGTTGCAGAAAAAGTCCTCTATTTCCGGACCGCCAAACTGCCCGGGAGGCAGGCTGATGTTGTGGACGACCAACAGGGAGATGGGCACCCCGTCCGGACGGGGCCCGAAATTTGGCGAGGGACGCCAGCGGGCGAAGGAAATCCGTCCGGTTTCACGAAGCAATCTTGCATCGGTACCGGAATCAGTATGGCGTTCGGCGAAAACGTCTGTATCGGGCAAAGTAATTCCAGATGTATCAGAGGATTACACTCCCTGATTGAATCACAAACTTGCCACGGTTGCTACGAATCAGTCCTTGCGGCTGCTGCGCAGGTTGTCGATGATCGACTCCAGTGCCCGATCAAAGATGAGGCCATCATCGAGCATGCTGATCTTCCCGGCTTCCATGTCGGCAGCGAGTTCCAGACGCAAATACTCGGCCACCTTGGCACCACTGCGGTTGACGAAGATGTACTTGCCAGTGGCTTTGATAAAGGCCGCAAGCTTGCAGCGCACCTTGGTTTCGTCTCGGGTTAGCTCAATCCATGAACCAACTCGCAAGCTTTCCGCCTTTTCCAGCCATTGCGGCGATATCTGAGCCGGATCCGCAGTCTCTGCCATCCCCGCTTTTTCCTCTGGCGCCTCGTTGGCCAGCCCAGAGGCTGCCTGCTCGGGCTCGGCCGGCGCCGGGGTCTGCTTCAACCCCTCGTCTGGCGCCGGAGGAGCCACAGGCGCTTGCAGCGAGCGCTCGGGCTCTGGCTCGGGCAAGTCTTCAGGCTCCGCCAAAGGTTCGGGACGGGACGGCGCGGTCACCAGCCGCTGGAAAACGTCTACGTGGGCCAGTTCCAGGTCACGAATGGCCGCATCGGTGGCAAACGGGTCCCAGGAAATTTCCTGGAGGGCCTTGCGAAGGTCATCCACAATGGCTGGAATCGCACGGAGAAGCTCCCCACGGGTAGAGTCATTGATCGGGCGAGGGTCGACACTCCACACCAGCTGCTCGGTGAGATTCCGGGCGTGTTGCCAGCGGTCGCTTTCCTCACCTTCACGGAGAACCACCCATTGCAGATATTTGGCCCATGCTTCGTTCAGGAGCCCGACAACCGGCTCGGGAATGTCCCGTTGCTCCATCAGTTCCTGTAACAATCCGTCCGCCGCCTGAGAGGCACGCTCCTGCCGGGCTCGACCCTCTTCTGCATCCCGCAGGCGTTGCTCCACGAGCTCACGACGTCTGCGGTCGAGATCCATGAAGTGGCTGAAGTCTTTGAGCAGCTCTTCGAACAAACTGACGTCGGTAGTGAACTCGCCCAGCACCCTGTCCACAACCGATTCGATTTTTTCCCTGAGCGGGTCCCTCTGGCCGGCCTTTTTTTCGGTCCAGCCGATGGCTGACAGCGCCAGTTCGTTAAGCAGCTTACGGACCGGGTGACCGCCGCGATTGAAGAAGTTCTTGTCGCTCAGTGCCACCTTGAGCACCGGAATCTGCAGGCGACCAATCAACGCCTTCATCACAGGATGCAGCTGACGATCCTCAAGGATGAAGTCGAACAACATGGAAACCAGGTTGATCACATCACTGTCTACCTGACCCACGTGCAGACTTTTGCCATCACCTGAGCGCAGGATCGGCTGAAGCTGCTCGTTCAGCGGAACAACGGCATCATCACCCCATTGACGGCTGTTGGACTGTGCCTCGGTAAGGCGCGCCATCAGTCGATCAGTATCAATGTAACCTTCACCGTAAGAGGCAGTACCGCTGGCAGGAGCGGTATCGCCCCGATGCAGCAGCGCACTGAGCTCCGAGAATGTTGCCTGCGATTGAGACATACCCTGGTTCTCTGAAGAAAAACCTGCCTGCCCGCCCGCGCCTGCCGGTGCCGAACTCTCGCCTGTCGGGCGCTGACCCGAGCGAGCGGGCACCCTGCCGGTAGGGGGACGCTTCATGTCGGGCATGACCCCTTCATTAATCAGGGTGCGGTTCGCTTCTTTGTAGAAGTCACCGAGAGTATCGGCAAGCAGGCGATCGAACAGCTTCAAAACCACCAGCTTGGCCCGGATATCGATATCCAGATCGGCACAGGCTTCGGCAACACCGCCACAGATGATTTCCGGACTCAATGGCATCTGCACGTCTTTCAGCTCAATGCCCGGCAACAGGTGCCCGACACGCGCTGTCAGCAGACGGATCTGTTCGGTGTAGCGGTTCCGGAGCTTGTTGATCAGGTTGTCCACAGCAACCTGCTGCTCCAACTGGGAGTGATCAACCAGGCTGAGAGAGTCCTCATCCACGTCCTCCAGGGACCGGGCGCCCTGCTGGGGTTGGAATTTGCCAACTTCATTGAACGCCTGGCTGACGTACTGGAGGATCGAGACCACCATGGACTTGCGGCGAAGCCTGAGCTCGCGCATAGCGTCAAAGTAGGCGGTCTGGTCAAGATTCGTTCCGGCTCTGTCGGCGAGTTCGAACAGGGCATCATCGGCACGATCGAAAAAACTGGCAAGAACGGACTTCAGGGACTGACCCGATGCGTCACGCAGACGAATGAGGGGCGCAGGCAATGAAAACCGGGCGGGCGGCTTCTGGCCTGAAAAGCTGACAACCTTGTTATCGTGCACCATGTCGCTGCTCCGCCTTGTCTTGCAATAATGCCTTTTGGTTTCTCCACTTCACATGATACGAGCTGCCCACGTCAGGTTGTGTCAGATTTTGTCACCTTTTGTGTAGACCTGACGTGCATCACAGTTTAGCAGTCTGGACTCAAGAGTTTGGCGATTCTCTGGCAGCCCTTTAGAATTGGCAGCCTGAAACGCTCACAACCCTCTGCACCGGACACTTTGCCCTATGATCTCCCCAGAACTCCTTCGCCAGGCCCGAATTGAGAATGTTGCCCAGAGCCTGCGGGAAGACATTGGTGATGGTGACATCACGGCCAGGCTGATACCCGCCGACAAACGGGCGAAGGGCCGCGTGATTACCCGGGAAACCGCGACGATTGCAGGAAGGGAATGGGTTAACGAGGTGTTCCGACAAGTGGACCCGTCCGTGGAACTCACCTGGCAGGTATCCGATGGTGATACCGTTTCACCGGACCAGGTGCTGTTTACTATGGAGGGCCCTGCCAGAAGCCTGCTGAGCGCCGAGCGAGCAGCCCTGAACTGGCTCCAGACCCTGTCCGGGGTAGCTACTTCATGCGCCGCTTATGCTGCCCGGGTTGCCCACACCCAGGTTCGCCTGCTGGATACCCGCAAAACCTTGCCAGGTCTGCGTCTGGCCCAGAAATACGCCGTTACCTGTGGCGGTTGCTTCAATCATCGCATCGGCCTTTGGGACGCCTTCCTGATCAAGGAAAATCACATTGCCGCCTGCGGCTCAATCGCCAAGGCCATTGAGGCCGCCCACAGGATTGCGCCAGGCAAACCGGTTGAAGTGGAAACCGAGAACCTCGACGAGCTGGCGCAGGCGCTGAAGGCTGGCGCAGATATCATCATGCTGGATGAATTCTCGCTTGAGGACATGCGAACGGCTGTTGCCACCACTGGGGGCAAGGCAAAGCTGGAGGCCTCCGGGGGCATCAACGCCGACACCCTGGTGCCGGTCGCCGAGACGGGCGTGGACTACATTTCGATCGGGGCGCTGACCAAAGATGTGAAGGCCCTGGATCTGTCTATGAGACTGGACTGATCACCCGTCACTCAGAAGGCGATCGATAGCTTCCAGTTCCCTGACCAGCCGGCTCCCGGACTCCGGCCGTCCCCGGAAGTGCTCCTCGGCCATCGGTGCGATGCCGGAAGCCGAGGGTAACGGGTGATCGTTTTCGATGATCACCTTCATCCGCTCAACGAAGACAAACTGCAGCCACTGGGTGAACTCCAGCGTATCGATACAGAATGGCTGAACGCTCTGGAATGCTTCGTCCGGTGGTGGCTCAGACTCCCAGAGACCCAGCTGCCGCAACTCCATCTCAATGTTCAGAAGGCAGTCTGCAACCTGCCCGATCGGGTTACCGGATTCAGTCATATCAATCTCGCCTCAATCGTTGAGCGGCTCAAGCTCCACGGTTTCACCATGCAGGACCCGGAACAGGTCCTCATACTGGCGTGTCAGTGGGTGCTTGGGCGCCATGTGAATCAGGGGTTGCCGGCTTTGATGGGATTCTTTCATTTTCACGGAGCTTGAGAGCCTTACCGGCAGCATGGGCAAGCCTTCTTCGGTAAGCTCCCTGACCAACTGCTTCGGCAAGCTGGCGCGGGGCTGGAACTGGTTGGCAACAATTCCCTCCACCACAAGGTCCTCGTTGTGATCTTCCTGAAGATCACGAATCTCATTCAGGATGTTGTACAGGGCCTGCCGGGAAAAATCGTCACAATCGAAGGGTATCAGGCAACGCTGGGCGGCAATCAGCGCGGAGCGCGTGTAGAAATTCAACGCGGGCGCCGTGTCGATGTAGATCGCATCGAAGGATTCACCGAGCTTTTTCAGTGCCTCCCTCAGTTTGTAGATCTTGTGCTTCGCTTCCAGCTTGCGTTCCAGGAAGTCCAGCTCCGGGCTGGAAGGCATCACAAACAGGTTCTTGAACGGTGAGGCGTGGACAAATTCATCCGGGCGGCGATTGAAAACCGTAAATGCAACCGTCTGTTCAAGCAGATCGGCGACGGTGTCCTTGAGCTCGCTGGCAGGCTTGCCGAGCAGATAATGGGTGGAGTTTCCCTGGGGATCAAGATCCACAACCAGAGTTCGCTTTCCACGAGCGGCGCTGATGGCTGCGAGGTTACACGTGATACTGGACTTGCCGACACCGCCCTTCTGATTGAATACCACCCGTCTCATTTTTTCTCTCCCTTGATGAACCCGTTATCGTTTTCTGCCCTGCAATGCGTGCCGTCCAGCTCACCAATCCATCACTGTTTTCACAAAGGGGATGGTAAGCCGCCTCTGGGCCTGAAGTGAGTTTTCGTCCAGTATATCCAGAATCCCCAGCAAATCACCGAGCCTCCGCTGTGCCCGGCGCATGATGTAGCTGGCGACGTCATCTGCCATGACCAGCCCCCGCTGCTCTGCCCGGGCCCGTAGAATCTTCAGGCGATCCTCATCCCGGTATATGCCCAACTGGATGACCAACCCGTGACTGAACCTCGAGACCAGATCCGGCAATCCAAAAGGCAGGCTGGCTGGCAAATCAGAGAGACTTACCAACAACAGGCCGCCCCGATCCTGTATCCGGTTATAAAGGTGAAAAATGGCCTCTTCCCATACCTGCTGCCCTGCAATGCGATCGACATCGTCCAGACATACAATGTCATGGCCCTCAAGCCCCGACAGGGCATCGGCACCGAAAGGCTCCAGCTCTGCGATGCTGATACAGACCGCCGTCCTGCCCTGCTGCTCACCCAGGTGGCACACGGCCTGCAAAAGATGACTTTTGCCGGTATCGGCATCACCACACAGAACAACCACCGGAACATCATCAGGCCGATGACACACGGATTCAAGGCGCTGGGCCGCCGTGGTGTTCCTGTCACCGTGAAAGTTATCGAACCGGGCATCATCGCGTAGCTTGACCCCAAGCACCAACTGGGACGCGGTCATGGACGGGTAGCCCTCCAGGCTCGCAAGCTCCATATAATCAGGTAATGCCCGCCGCTGAACACTGCGGAAACAGCCACCAGGAGAATGCCGGCATCCACCACCCAGGGCTGCATCGGCAGGTCCGCCAGCAGCACGATAATGGCAAGGGCGACGAGAATCTGGATAAAGGTATTGATCTTGCCGGGGATGCTTGGCTCCATATCGTATCGGCCAACCTTGTAGTGGTATGCCAGAGCCCCGACAACAATGAGAAGATCGCGACCCAGCACCAGCAAAAACAGCCACACCGGCAGAACGGCGGTGAATGTCAGCATCAGGTAGGCCGTGATCAGCAGGGCCTTGTCCGCGAGGGGATCGGCAATCGCCCCAAGCCTGGAACGCCAGTTGAAATGCCGGGCCAGGAACCCGTCAACCGCGTCGGTACCCGCCGCAAGGAAGAAAATCAGCAACGCCCGGCGATAATCTCCGGCAAGGAGTGCTCCGGCAAAGGGAGCGATCAAGAGGATACGCAGGAACGTCAGGGCATTGGGAATCCAGCGCCAGCGGTGCAAATTCAAAAGACTCCCTCCGGTTACACCTTATTCGCCGCCATCGCTCCCGATGACAGAAGACGGTTGCCAACGATAATACAGAACCTGGTACAGGGATTCGAACGCCTCCTGAGCCTCCTCCTCATCGACGGGCACCGGCTGATAGGTAAACTGGGAGGTTTCTTCGGGCTCAGCCACAGAGGTTTGCTGATCCGAACCCTCCGGTTGGGTTTCCCCGCTCCCGGCTGCAGCTTCTGTTTCCGCGTCCGACGACGTTAACTGCCCCTCTGCTGTCGGCGCGGCACCTGGGCGTTCCGCGGGAACGTCTGACTCCATCGGAACAAAGCGCGGATCCAGGGCGATATACTCGCGAAGCTGGTCCAGCTCACCGGAAAACGCCACGCGCAGGGTAAGCTGTTCATCGCGTACTCGGTGGGCACCGACACTGACGACCGGTGTCAGCCCCTCCAGCACCTTATTGGCTCTTGCATAGTCTTCCAGTGAGGTCACGCCGCGCAAAACAATGTCCACCTGCGGCGAATCCCCCACTTCTGATGCAGCGACTGCATATCGGCTGGCATAGAGCTCGGCCCAGCGATTGATCACGGCCTCCGCCAATGCTTCCGGAGTCTGCGCCGTAACCGACTCTTCACCGGTATTCATGGCCATACCGTCGAACACCCAGCCCGCTCGCCATTGGCCGCCGGTGCGGCTAACCCGAACCAGCGCGAGAACATCGTGATCCAGATCCTCAGAGACGGACTTCACCCGGCCGATAAACTGCCCCCAGATATCCGACAGCAACTCCCGATCAGCGCCAAAATCCGATGGCGGTAATGCAACCGGCAAGCCCCGCTTACCGGCCGCCTCATCGAACGCAGCCCGCCAAAGGTCGGCGCTTTTTTCAGCGGCGCCCGCTTCTTGGCGCGTGACGAGTGTTCTCGAACCACGATCCTCGGCAGCGATCCAGGCCAGCGTGAGCGGCCTGTTGGCGCCCCACACCGGCGCATCGATTGAAGCCAGGGCACGGTTAACACCAACCGCCCCGAAAGACATGCTCAGAACACTCTGGCCGGACTCATCCCGGGCAACCTGATAGGAAAGTAGCAAAGACTCGGCGTCGGACAGCAGTGCGTCAACGCCCTCCATAGCCAGCACCTCACGGGTACCGGAAACCCGGATAAAGACCTGGCTGAGGCCATCGGCATACCCCTGGGCCAGTTGCCCGGGCGAGGATCCTTCCACCGGTACTTTGGCCGAGTACAGGCCGGAGACTGTCACCGCGGTTACCGGGGCGGAAAACCCGACCAGCAGAAAGCTGAACAACGCAAAGAACCACGTCGCGGAAACAGACCTGTGTGCCGGCTTTTGTCCTGATACTGACATGAAACACCCTGCAATTCGCATGAATGGCGCATAGGATACACCATGCCCCAAGGCGTGAGTAGCAGCCACGGATTTCGGAAAAGCAATATACATTTGGAGCGCCACACCGCACCTGTTAAAATCCGCCGCCTGACACACTGGCCAACGGTTAAGTACACCATGAGCGAACAGAAGCCCTCCCTGACCTACCGCGATGCTGGCGTCGATATCGACGCAGGCAATGAACTCGTCAGCCGAATCAAGGACACCGCAGCGCGAACCCGTCGCCCGGAGGTTCTTGGCGGTCTGGGTGGCTTCGGCGCCATGGTCTCGATTCCCGCCGGCTACAACGAGCCTGTTCTGGTTTCCGGCACAGACGGCGTCGGCACCAAGCTCAGACTGGCCATGCAGCTGGACAAGCACGACAGCATCGGTATTGATCTGGTCGCCATGTGCGTGAACGACCTGGTGGTCGGTGGCGCCGAGCCCCTCTTTTTCCTCGACTATTATGCCACCGGCAAACTCAACGTTGATGTTGCTGCACAGGTTGTCGCCGGCATCGGCGAAGGCTGCGAACAGGCCGGTTGCGCGCTGGTAGGTGGAGAAACCGCTGAAATGCCGGGCATGTACGAGGGCGACGACTACGACCTGGCAGGCTTCTGCGTGGGCGTTGCCGAACGCAGCGAAATCATTGATGGCGGCCGGGTTCAGGCCGGCGATGTTCTGATTGCCCTGGGCTCTTCCGGACCTCACTCAAACGGCTATTCCCTGATCCGGAAGATTCTGGAAGTCAGCAACGCCGACCTCGAGCAGCCTATGGGCGACACTACCCTGGCGAATGCCCTGATGGCGCCGACGCGCATCTACGTAAAGAACCTCCTGCAACTGATTCGCGAGGTGGATGTCCGGGCCCTGTCCCACATTACCGGCGGCGGCCTGCCAGAGAATATTCCCAGGGTTCTGCCAAACGGCACCATCGCGGCCATAGACACCGAAAGCTGGTCTCTGCCTCCGGTTTTTGAGTGGCTCAAGAACAATGGCGGCGTGGCCAGTGAAGAAATGTACCGCACGTTCAACTGCGGTATCGGCATGATCGTCTGCGTGCCGGCCAACCAGAAGGAACTCGCCCTGGATACGCTTAAGGCTCTGGGCGAACATGCCTGGCACGTGGGTACGATCGAGCGCGCAGACAGTGAAGAGGCCGATGCCAGCGTTCGCTACGCTCCGGGACTGCTGTCGGCATGAAGGCAGATCAGACTCCGTTACCGAAAATCCTGGTGCTCGCCTCCGGCAGTGGCACCAACCTTCAGGCTCTCATTGAAGCCAGCCGAGAACGGGATTTCCCGGGGCAGATCGTTGCCGTTGGCTGCAACCAGCCCGGAGCATTTGCCCTCGAGCGCGCGGCCCAGGCCAACATCGAAACCTTTGTGGTCAACCACAAGAATTTCGAATCCCGGGATGAGTTCGATGCCTCCCTGATGGCGGAAATCCTCCGCTACAATCCGGATGTGATTGTTCTGGCAGGCTTCATGCGTATTCTGACCACCGACTTTGTCCGGGCTTTCCGGGGCAAGATGCTGAACATTCACCCCTCATTGCTGCCCAAGTACACCGGACTCAACACGCACCGCAGGGCACTGGAAGCAGGTGATAGGGTTCACGGCGTCTCTATCCACTTCGTCACCGAAGAGCTGGATGGCGGCCCGGTCATTGCCCAAGCAGAGGTGTCGATTGCTTCCGATGACACACCCGAAAGCCTCGCGGAAAAGGTACAGGTCAAGGAGCACATCCTTTACCCTATCGTTGTGCGCTGGTTCTGCGAAGGCCGGATTCAACTGGGCAGCGATTATGTGCTGTTCGACGGTGAACCGCTGAACGCGCCTATGCGCCTGCCGGACAACTGATACCTCCCCTGAACGAATTGTCATCCCCGCACTCGCTCCAAGCAGCTACACTGTCGCCATTGATGACGGTAATGGTTCGGGAATGACAAGATGCTTTCACGACGACTCACCAGAGCAGGCTTGGCGGTCTTGCTGGCCTGCCTCGGCATTCTGGCCGGGCCGGCCAATCTGCACGCACAGACTGAAGCCGACCTGACCCCTTTCGAGGCCAGCTACACCGCAGCCATGGAAAAGGGGCTCTCCCTCAATGGTACTGCAAAGCGCACACTTACCTCCCAGGGCAACGACATCTGGCTTTACCGGACGGATGTCGATTCCTTTATCGTGAGTATCGACGAATCGCTCGTATTCCGCTGGGAGGACGGACACGTCATACCCATGCGATACCGGTACCGACTATCCGGTTTTCTGATCAGCGACCGAAAGCAATCGATCGACTTTGACTGGTCCGCAGGCGTCGCAAGCGGGGAATACAAGGGCAAGCGCTTTGAACTACCACTTGAGGAAGGGCTTCTGGACCCGCTGGGTTATCAGCTTCAGCTGCATCAGGATATCAAGAACGGCAAGCGGGATATGACCTATCGGGTGCTGGACGGCAACTCCATAGATACCGATCGCTTCGCGGTGATCAACGGCGAGAAGATAAACACGGGCAGCAAACAGAGAAGCACGCTCAAGGCAGAGAAGGTCCGCGAGGACTCGAAGCGCCAGACCCTGATGTGGTTTTCGCCGGAGCAGAATTACCTGCTCGTCCGGCTCAGACAGGTGGAGCCGGACGGCAGCACCTACGAGCTGAAACTCAAGGAAGCGGAGTTCGAGCGCTAGACGCTGCGCCCGGCCTCCCGCCACACCGCCTTGACCTCATCAGCAATGATCCGAAGACCTTCGGCGACCCGGTCGTCGTCCTGTGAATAGGTAACGCGCAGGCACTCGTGCCGGTGCCTCCAGCCATCCTCGGGCAACCCCGGGAAGAAATAATGCCCGGAAACCACCAGGACACCCCGGCTTTTCAGCCTCTGGTACAGTTCCAGGCTGGTAATCGGCAGGTCCGGGAACCAGAGCCACAGGAACATGGCGCCTTCGGGTTTGTGGACGTACCAGCGGCAGCTGTCCTCACCCATGGCCTCCCGGAAAGCCGCCACCGCCCGTGCCATCTTCGCCTTGTAGAAGGGACAAACTACATCCCGGCTCAGGGACAGGATCTCACCGGAGCGAACCAGCGGCTCCGCCAGCATGGCACCAAAGCTGCCAGTCGCCAGATTCATGATGGCGTTGATACCGGAAAGCGCCTTGATCACCGGCTCGGCCGCGATCACGATACCGGTCCTCGCCGCCGGCAAACCCAGCTTCGAAAGGCTCAGACAAAGGATAATCTGGTCGTTCCAGGTCGGCGTTGCATCAACGAACAACAAGCTCGGGAAGGGCGTGCCGTAGGCTCCGTCAACGATCAGCGGAACATCGTGCTGCCGGGCAAGCTCTTCGAGCCGCGCAAGCTCCTCATCCGTGACAACGTTGCCAGTGGGATTGGTTGGCCGCGACACACAGATGGCGCCGGTTTCTCCGGTGACCTCCACCGCATCAAAATCCACCCGATACTTGAATTCGTGGGCATCGGTGAAGGAGATGTCCGGCTGAACCGCGTGGAACAGTCCCGGTTCGATGCCAGCGTCGGCGTAGCCGATATACTCGGGGGCCAGTGGCAACAGGATATGCTTGCGCTGTCCTTCGCCATAATCGCCGCCAAACATGTTGAAGAGCATGAAGAAGGCCGCCTGACTGCCGTTGGTCAGGGCAATATTCTCGGGCTTCAACCCCCAGCCGTATTCCCGGTTAAGCAGTTCGGCGAGCGAGGCGATAAACTGTTTTTCACCCTGGGGCGGATCGTAGATGCCGACCAAACGGCGAACGTCGCCCTCACTACGACTCATATCGGCCAGAATTTCCTGCACCCGCTGCTGAATCTCGGGAATGTGCCCTGGATTACCGCCACCCATCATGATCATGTCATCTCCGGATGCCATGGCGTTACCCAGGTCATCCATCAGAGACGTGATACCGGCATCGGCGGTGAACTTGCGACCAAAAGCAGAGAGTTTCATGGGGTTAAATCCATCTGACCTAATCTGAGAATAAGGAGTACTACCGGAAGTGTAGCTTGCTTCTTCACCCTGCGTTTATTCGCTGAGCGAGATACCGAGGTTACTGACGCCCTCGTTGGCGGCGTCTTCCCGAAGCCGGGCCACAAACTGATCGGTCGGCGTACGCTGGCGTTTCAGAGCCAGGATCAGGTCCCGCTGGAAGGTTTTGTCTTCCTTCATCAGCGGATGGTGATCGAGCAAACGAACAAGTTCGTCCTCCTCCAGATCCTCGCCCTCCGACAGCTCAATAAAGTTCATCACGGTTCCGGTAGCCATCTGCGAGGCATCGGTGGCCCGGTGCTTGGCCGGGTTGAGCCGGTTCAGCAGGGCCTGCTCCAGTAGCTGACAGAAGTCGAAGGCCGGGTAAACGCCGTAGGCATCGTAGGCTTCGACATCTGGCGACAGGGTTTCCAGTTTCGCAAGTAGCTGGGGAATGGCGGATTCCGAGACGTCTTTCTGAAGCATGTCCCAGCCCAGATCCAGAAGCTGGCGCATTTTGGCACCTGTTTTCAGGCCCATGGCGTCGGAAAACAACGCGTAATTCGGGAATGAGCGCTCAGCCAGAGCAAGCAGGAAGGCGCATTCGCGCCAGCCCTGCAGTTGTGAAACGGCTTTCAGGAACTGATTGGCGTTCATGTCCTGGGCAGGGTCACGCCGGTCTGGCCGAGGTACTTGCCGCCGCGATCCTTGTAGCTGGTTTCACAGATTTCGTCAGATTCGAAGAACAGCATCTGGGCCACGCCTTCGTTGGCGTAGATCTTGGCCGGGAGGTTGGTGGTGTTGGAAAACTCCAGCGTAACCTGGCCTTCCCATTCCGGCTCCAGCGGGGTGACGTTGACGATGATGCCACAGCGGGCATAGGTGGATTTGCCCAGACAGATGGTCAGCACGCTTCGCGGGATGCGGAAGTATTCAACGGTGCGAGCCAGTGCAAAGGAGTTCGGCGGGATGATGCAGACGTCGCCGGTGTAGTTGACGAAGCTGTTTTCGTCGAAGTTCTTCGGGTCCACGGTGGCGGAGTGGACGTTGGTGAAGATTTTGAATTCGTTGCTGCAGCGTACGTCGTAGCCGTAGCTGGAGGTGCCGTAGGAGATCACGCGGCCTTTTTCGGTTTCACGAACCTGTCCGCTTTCGAACGGTTCGATCATGCCGTGTTGTTCGGACATCCGGCGAATCCACTTGTCGGATTTGATGCTCATTGGCGAAGTCTCGTATCCACTGGGAAAATTGGGGCGTAGTTTACCTGTTCACTCGGGGTCTGTCGAAGCCCACGGAGGTTCCGCCTTAAGAGGGCTGCGACTGTTATTCAGGACTTCACCATTGGCGGGCTACGCCCACAGGGGCAGCCTTCCAAAAACCGCTACGAGCACATCCATGTGCGCTTGGCGAAGGCCATCCATGGCCTTCGACATTTTTGGAAGGCTGCCCCTGCGGCCGTGATCAAGCCAGTGAGTTAACCGCCGCAGTTCTGCACAACGCCTCAGTGCTCGGTCACAGAAACACTTGAGATCGAACCGGAAAGGTTCCGCTCCCTAGTGGACAGTTCAGCCCCTACCCTTCTCGCGATATCGCGATAACGGCGGGCCACTTCAGAGTCCGGTTCGGCGATTACCGAGGGGGTGCCGCCGTCAGTCTGTTCTCGGATGGTCATGTGCAGGGGCAACTGGCCGAGGAGTGTGGTGTCGTATTCCTCAGCAATGCGTTCGCCGCCGCCGTGGCCGAAGAGGGGTTCTTCGTGGCCGCAGTTGCTGCAGATGTGGACGCTCATGTTTTCGACCACGCCAAGCACCGGGATGTCGACTTTGCGGAACATTTCGATGCCTTTCTTGCCGTCCAGCAGGGCGATGTCCTGGGGTGTGGTGACGATGACGGCGCCGGTTACCGGGACTTTCTGGGCCAGGGTGAGCTGGATGTCGCCGGTGCCGGGGGGCATGTCGACAATGAGGTAGTCGAGTTCGTTCCAGAGGGTTTGCTGCAGCAGTTGCATCACGGCGCCGCTGACCATGGGGCCGCGCCAGACCATGGGGGTTTTCTCGGTGACGACGAAGGCCATGGAGTTGGCCTGGAGTCCGTGGGCGTCCATGGGGACGAAGTATTTGTTTTCGCGGGTATCCGGGCGTTTACCTTCAGGCACGCCGAGCATCATGCCGATGCTGGGGCCGTAGATGTCGGCGTCGAGGATGCCGACCCGTGCACCTTCGGCCTGGAGAGCCAGAGCCAGGTTGACGGCGGTGGTGGATTTGCCGACACCGCCCTTGCCGGAGGCGACGGCGATGATGTTTTTCACGCCGGGGACCGAGGGCAGGTCTTTCTGGACTTTGTAGGAGTGGATTTTCTGGCCCACGTGGACGTCCACGTTCTCGACACCATCGACGTCTTCCAGGGCGTTACCGACCAGCTGCTTCAGGGCTCCTGCGATGCCTTTCGAGGGGTATGGCAGCTCGACCATGAGGGTAACGTTCCCGTTGTCGTCGGCGTTGAGGGATTTAACGGCACCCAGTTCGTAGAGGTCCTTGTTGAGGTAGGGATCGCGGTACTCGCGAACCGCTGCTTGCAGGGCCTGCTCTGAAATCTGTGTCATCGGGTTCTCCGGAATAAGCTCATGCTCGATTTTAAGCACGGAAACAGGTGATTCGGGTGAAAATTATCTGCTCGGAAGGTATCATCTGTGCCCGTTTCTGACCATATGGGGTATTTATCTGGGGCAATCAATCAAGACAGCCGCCAGTCCCCGTTTTGTTTTTTCCAACCCGTGTCAACATAAGGTTCGGACATCACCATGACGCAAGCGAGCAAGCAACAGCGCGATATTCTGGTTACCAGCGCCCTGCCGTACGCCAACGGCCCTATTCACCTGGGGCACCTGCTGGAATACATTCAGACCGATATCTGGGTGCGCTACCAGAAGATGCGAGGCCAGAACTGTTATTACGTTTGCGCCGATGATGCCCATGGTACCGCCATCATGCTTCGTGCCGAGCGGGAAGGCATTACGTCCGAGCAGCTGATCGACCGGATCCGTGAGGAGCACCAGGAAGATTTCGCCGGGTTCCATATCCGCTTTGACAACTATTACACCACCCACTCCGACGAGAACCGTCAGTTCTCGGAGTACATCTACCGTCAGCTCCAGGAAAACGGGCACATTGCCACGCGCAAGATCACCCAGTCCTACGATCCGGAAAAGAACATGTTCCTGGCGGATCGCTTCATCAAGGGTACCTGTCCCAAGTGCAAGACCGAGGACCAGTACGGTGACAACTGCGAGGCCTGTGGCGCCACCTACACGCCGGCCGAGCTGATCAATCCGCGCTCTGCGGTCTCCGGTGCCACACCGATCGAGAAGGAATCTGAGCACTATTTCTTCAAGCTGCCGGATTTCCAGGATTTCCTCGCCAAGTGGACCCGCAGCGGTACGCTGCAGCCTCAGGTAGCCAACAAGCTTGCAGAGTGGCTGGACGCCGGCCTGCAGGAATGGGACATCAGCCGTGATGCGCCCTACTTTGGCTTTGAGATTCCGGATGCGCCCGGCAAGTACTTCTACGTCTGGCTGGATGCACCGATCGGCTACCTGGCGAGCTTCAAGAACCTCTGCAACCGGGAAGGCATCGATTTCGAGCACTTCTGGAAGGCTGATTCCACCGCCGAGGTCTATCATTTCATCGGCAAGGATATTATCAACTTCCACGCTCTGTTCTGGCCGTCCATGCTTCATGACGCTGGCTTCCGCACACCGACCGCAGTGTGGGCCCACGGTTTTGTCACCGTTAACGGGAAGAAGATGTCCAAGTCCCGGGGCACGTTTATCATGGCCCGCACCTACCTGGACCACCTTAACCCGGAATATCTGCGCTACTACTTCGCCGCCAAGCTGACCGGCAGCGTGGATGACATGGACCTGAACCTGGAAGACTTTGCTGCCCGGGTGAACTCGGATCTGGTGGGCAAGGTGGTGAACATTGCCAGCCGCAGTGCCGGCTTCATTACCAAGCGCTTTGACGGCCAGCTTGGCCAGGTGACCGAGCACGCCAAACTGAAAGAATTCATCGAAGCCGGCAAGCAAATCGAGGAATTCTACGAGACACGGGAATTCGGCCGGGCAATGCGTCGGATCATGGAGTTGGCTGACATTGCCAACCAGTACGTCAACGACGAGCAGCCCTGGGTGATCGCCAAGCAGGAAGGCCAGGACGAGAACCTGCAGGCTATCTGTACCAACGCCATCAACATGTTCCATCTTCTGATGACCTATTTGGCGCCGGTACTGCCGGAAACTGCCAAGGCGTCCGAGACGTTCCTGAATGCGCCGCTGGACTGGAACAACCGCAGCGAGCGCCTGGAAAACCACGGTATCAATAAGTTCAAACCGCTGATGAACCGCGTGGATATGGCCCAGATCGAGAAAATGCTGGACGCCTCCAAGGAGGAATTGCCTGCAGCGACCGGCAAACCGGCGCCTGCTGCCAATCTGGAGCCTATCGCAGATGAAATAGAATTTGGCGATTTCGCGAAAGTGGATCTTCGGGTGGTTAAAATTGTCAAAGCCGAACATGTGGAAGGCGCCGACAAGCTTCTTCGCCTCACCCTTGACGTAGGGCATGGCGAGCGCAACGTGTTTGCTGGTATCAAGTCAGCCTACAATCCGGAAGAACTCGAGGGGCGCCTGACGGTGATGGTCGCTAACCTCAAGCCACGGAAGATGAAGTTCGGGATGTCCGAGGGCATGGTTCTGGCGGCCGGCCCCGGTGGCAAGGACATCTTCATCCTGTCCCCGGATTCCGGCGCCACCCCCGGCATGCGGGTCATGTAAGGGCGACCAGGCAGAGCTGGCAGGGGCCAATGGAGCAAGGTAAATGACGGAATATCTGCTGATTCTGGTCAGCACCATTCTGGTGAACAATTTTGTGCTGGTTCAGTTTCTGGGCCTGTGCCCGTTCATGGGTGTGTCCGGAAAGCTGGAAACGGCCATGGGGATGTCTCTGGCTACCACCTTCGTGCTGACCCTGGCTTCGGTGTGCAGTTACCTTGCCTACACCTATCTGCTTGAGCCGCTGGACCTGGCGTTTCTGAGAACCATCACGTTCATTCTGGTGATTGCCGTGGTGGTGCAGTTCACCGAAATGGTGGTTCGCAAGACAAGCCCATTGCTCTATCGGGTGCTGGGTATTTTTCTTCCGCTGATCACCACGAATTGCGCGGTGCTCGGCGTTGCCCTTCTGAACATCAACAAGAACAACAATTTCGTTGAATCGGTTTTGTATGGATTTGGCGCAGCAGCGGGCTTTTCCATGGTTCTGGTGCTATTTGCCGCCATGCGTGAGCGCATCGCCGTGGCCGATGTTCCGGTTGCGTTTCGGGGTGCCGCTATCGGCCTTGTTACGGCCGGGCTGATGGCTCTGGCTTTCCTGGGCTTTGGCGGCCTGGTCAGCGTGTGACCGGCTGACGGGATTAGGAGTAACAGGTTATGTGGACAAGCGTTCTTGTTGCCGTTGTGGTTCTTCTGGCCCTCGCCGTGGTTTTCGGCGGTTTGCTTGGATTTGCCGCTGAACGATTCCGGGTCGAAGGCAATCCCCTGGTCGATCAGATTGATGCTCTTCTGCCCCAGACCCAGTGCGGCCAGTGCGGCTATCCCGGATGCCGTCCCTATGCCGAATCCATCGCCGAGGGCGGCCCCATCAATAAGTGCCCGCCAGGCGGCGAGTCCACTATCAAGGCACTGGCCGACCTGCTGGATGTAGAGCCAGAGCCACTGGATGCCGAACATGGCGTTGAACAGGTCAAACGGGTTGCGGTGATCCGCGAAGACGAGTGCATCGGTTGCACAAAGTGCATCCAGGCCTGCCCTGTGGATGCCATTCTTGGAGCCGCAAAGCACATGCACACGGTGATTGAAAGCGAATGCACCGGCTGCGATCTGTGTGTTGATCCCTGTCCTGTGGATTGCATCGACATGGTGACGGTTGAACAGGATATACGCACCTGGACCTGGACACCGCCCAAATCCGGCCTCATTGCCACCGATCGCCAGGGAGCCAGCGCCTGATGACTCAACTCTGGGACTTTTCCGGCGGCATTCACCCTCCGGAACACAAAGCCATTTCCACCGCCCGTCCGATTCGCAGCGCCAGCGTTCCTGACTATCTGGTTCTGCCCCTTCAGCAGCACATCGGCGAGCCCGCCGAAGCCATTGTTGAGGTCGGCGAGCGGGTATTGAAGGGCCAGAAAATTGCCGATGTGAAAACGGGCATGGGCGTCCCTGTACACGCGCCAACATCCGGCGTGATTGAGAGCATTGCCGACCTTCCTGTCCCCCACCCCTCGGGTATGACGGACCGGTGCATCACCCTGAAATTGGATGGTGAAGACCAGTGGTGCCAGCGCAATCCCGTAAAGGACTATCGTTCCCTGGAGCGGGACCAGGTTCTGCAGATCATCCGTGACGCCGGCATCTCCGGCATGGGTGGCGCCGGCTTTCCCACCAACATCAAGCTACGGCCACCACGGGACCGCAAGGTAAGCACGCTCATCCTGAACGGTGCAGAATGCGAGCCCTACATCACCGCCGACGACATGACCATGCGGGAAAAGGCCGACGAAGTGGTTGCCGGCCTGAAAATCATGGCCTGGATCCTGCGCCCCGAACGCTGCGTGATCGGCATCGAGGACAACAAGCCGGAAGCCATTGCCGCGCTTCAAAAAGCCACCGAAGGTACCCAGACCGAAATTGCGGTTATCCCCACCAAGTATCCCTCAGGCGGTGAGAAACAGCTGATCCAGATTCTGACCGGCATGGAGGTACCCAGCGGGGGCATTCCAGCTGATATTGGCGTGATGTGCCAGAACATCGGAACGGCAGTGGCCGTGGCAAAGGCGGTTTTCGAAGGAACACCGCTGATCTCCCGTGTGGTGACCATTACCGGGGAAGCCGTCCGGGAACCAGGTAATTTCGAAGCTCTCATTGGCACGCCGATTGAACACCTGCTGGAGCAGGCCGGCGTTAACCAGAACGCCGTTAGTCGTCTTGTGCTTGGCGGGCCCATGATGGGCTACACGCTGACAACGGAAGCGGTACCGGTGATCAAAACCACCAACTGTGTGATCGCTGCAACTGCAGCCGAATTGCCGGCACCGCCACCTGAACAGCCCTGCATCCGTTGTGGCCAGTGCGCCGAAGCCTGCCCGATGGAACTCCTGCCACAACAGTTGTTCTGGCATGCCAAGGCTACCGAGTTTGAAAAGGCGGAGCACCTGAACCTGTTCGACTGCATTGAATGCGGAGCTTGTTCCTACGTTTGCCCGAGTTCCATTCCACTGGTTCAGTACTATCGATTCGCCAAGGGCGAGATCCGTGCCCAACAGGCGGAACAGCTAAAGGCAGACAGGGCTCGCGAGCGCTTCGAAGCGCGCCAGGCCCGCCTCGAGCGGGAGCAGCAGGAGAAAGAACTGAGGCGCCAGGAACGTGCGAAGGCCGCTGCCGAAGCGGCAGCCAAGAAACAGGCTGAAGCGGAAAAGGCGGCTGCAGAGGGTGCAGCGGTTGATGAGCGGGCCGCCAAGTCGGCGCTGGTCGAACAGGCCCTGGCCCGCAAGAAGGCAAAGGCTGAGGCATCTCAGCCGCCTGCCCCCAGCGCGCAGCCGGCCCCCAGTGCCCCGTCTGCAGAGCAAAAGCCGGATATCGAGGCCCTTGAAAAACAGTTGAGCCAGGCTCAGTCGAAACTGGAAACCATGCAGGGCATGCTCGATGACGCCAAAGCCCAGCAGGCGGACAACGTGGAGAAACTGGAGCGGGCCGTAGCCAAAAACCACGACCGGGTAAAACGTGCTGAAGAAGCCCTGGCTGAAGCCAGACAGCAGCTGGCCGCCGGTCCAACCGAATCCCAGCCAACCCACTAACCGAGATCAGGCACCACACCCATGGCATTCGTTCAGCAGTCATCGCCCCACGCACACAGTGCCCGGCCAACATCCCGCGTGATGTTATGGGTGCTTATTGCGGCCTTGCCTGGCCTGTTGGCACAGACGTTGTTTTTTGGCTGGGGCAACCTGATCAATGTGGTCTTCTGTATCGCCGTTGCCATCGCCTCCGAAGCTGTCCTGCTGAAGCTCAGAAAGAAGCCAGTCGCGTTCTTTATCAAGGACAACACTGCTGCCGTCACCGGCCTTCTGCTGGGCCTGTCACTGCCTCAGTTCGCGCCCTGGTGGGTCTCAGCCGTCGCGGTGATTTCAGCCATCGTTGTGGCCAAGCAACTGTATGGCGGGCTGGGCTCAAATCCGTTCAACCCCGCCATGGTGGGCTACGCCCTGGTTCTGGTCTCGTTTCCGGTGGCCATGACCACCAACTGGGCGGATCCTGCCATGCTCTGGGACGGAGCGCCCGGCTTTGGTGAGACACTGGCGACCATTGCCTCGGGCCAGCAAACAGCGGTCGATGGCTGGACCATGGCCACACCACTTGATGAATACAAACACAAGATCACCACCCACACTGCGGTCGAGGTTCTCAATCACCCGACCTTTGGAGAGGGCATCGCCAAAGGCTGGGAGTGGGTCAACGGGGCATTCCTGGCCGGAGGCTTGCTGCTCATCGGCCTTCGCATTATCAGCTGGCACATTCCCGCGGGGTTTCTCGGCGGCCTGATCGTAATGAGCCTGGCTTTTGGCAATAATGCCGACCTCTACACGCCCCTTTCACTGCATCTGCTGGCAGGCGGAACCATGCTGGGTGCGTTCTTTATTGCCACCGATCCGGTTTCAGCCGCTACCAGCCACCAGGGAAAACTGATCTACGGGGCCGGGATTGGCATCCTGATCTACCTGATTCGTACCTGGGGCAATTATCCGGACGCCGTGGCGTTCAGCGTTCTGCTAATGAATTTTGCCGTACCGTTCATTGATCATTACACACCCCCGCGGACATACGGGCATCACAAGGCCCGTCGGGGTGTGCCGGGGAGTCAGGGATAATCATGGCTGCAGTTGCACAGTCCATCCGTCGCAGTGCCATCGGGCTCGGCTTGTTCGCCGTTATCACCGGTGGCACCATCGCCGTGACCCAGGTGGCTACCGAAGAGCGCATTCGTGAGCAGGCGGCTCGTGCCGAAGCCCAGGCCCTCTACGAGATCATTCCGGAGAGCCAGCACAATAACGACCTGCTCAGGGACACGGTGCAGCTACCCGCCAGTGAGCGGCTAGCGCAACCCGGTCCGCTGACCGTCTGGGTGGCGAGACAGAATGATCGCCCCATTGGCATGATCATGCCCGTGGTGGCCCCGGACGGGTACTCTGGCAAAATACATCTGCTGGTGGGCGTCAACATGCAAGGTACTATCCTTGGCGTGCGGGTAACCAATCATAAAGAAACGCCGGGGCTGGGGGACCAGATCGAGACCCGGAAATCCGACTGGATCAAGAGCTTTGATGGCCGGTCCCTGGGCAAGCCGCCCCACCGGGAGTGGAACGTTAAAAAGAATGGTGGAGAGTTCGATCAGTTCACCGGCGCCACCATCACACCTAGGGCTGTGGTGAAAGCAGTTCAGAAAGCACTGATCTACTTCCGGGAAAATCGTCAGATTATCCGGGAACGGCTTAACGAAGAGCCGTCACCTAGAGACAAGATCCTGAATCCTGAAGCGATTGCCGGCGAATCGTCCAATACGGAGCATTCCTGATCATGGCAACCAAATCATCCAGCGAAATCGTCCGGGACGGACTCTGGGACAATAACCCTGCCCTCGTCCAGGTGCTTGGGCTCTGCCCTCTTCTGGCAGTGACCAGTACCGTTGTTAACGCCATCGGCCTGGGCCTGGCCACACTCATGGTACTCATGGGATCCAATCTCGCGGTGTCGCTGATTCGCAATTTCGTGAGCGAGTCAGTTCGCCTGCCCGCGTTCGTGATGATCATCGCCTCGTTCGTGACCTGCGCAGAGTTGCTGATGCAGGCCTTTACCTACGAGCTGTACCTGATTCTTGGCATCTTCATTCCGCTGATTGTCACCAACTGTGCCATCCTGGGCCGGGCCGACGCCTTCGCCTCGAGGAACCCACCACTTCCGGCACTGTTGGACGGCGCCATGATGGGCCTCGGTTTTCTGGCGGTTCTGGTGGTTCTCGGAGGCCTTCGGGAATTGATCGGACAGGGCACTCTGTTTGTCGACATGCACCTGCTCCTCGGCCCCGTTGCTGCTGACTGGGTGGTACGCCCCTTCGAAAACTACCCGGACATGCTGTTCATGATCCTCCCCCCGGGCGCGTTCGTGGGTCTGGGCCTGCTGATTGCCCTCAAGAACGGGATCGATAATCATCTGGAAGAACGCCGCAAAGCCCATGAGCCCACACCCGTAGCGGCGGGCAGCAAACGGGTCCGGGTCACCGGCAACGTTTCCTGATCCCTGGTTGCAACAGACTGAGAGCCGATGAACAAACAGAAACGCATTGAGATCTTCACCCGGCTACGGGAAGCCAACCCCAATCCGACCACCGAGCTGAACTATTCCAGCCCGTTCGAGTTGCTGATAGCGGTTATTCTATCGGCCCAGGCCACGGATGTGGGGGTCAACAAGGCCACCGACAAGCTCTTTCCGGTAGCCAACACCCCAGAGGCTATCCTCGCGCTGGGCGTTGATGGTCTCAAGGAATACATCAAGACCATCGGCCTGTTTAACAGCAAGGCCGAAAACGTGATCAAGACTTGTCGCATGCTGATCGAAAAACACGGCGGTCAGGTACCGGAACGCCGGGAAGATCTTGAGGCCTTACCAGGCGTGGGTCGGAAAACTGCAAATGTGGTGCTCAACACCGCCTTCGGCCACATGGCGATGGCGGTGGACACCCATATCTATCGGGTGTCGAACCGAACGGGCATCGCTCCGGGCAAGAATGTTCTTGAGGTTGAAAACCGGTTGATGCGCCTGGTTCCGAAAGAGTTTCTGCTGGATGCCCACCACTGGCTGATTCTGCATGGCCGCTATACCTGCACTGCCCGTAAACCGAAATGCGGTGCCTGTATCATCGAAGACCTCTGCGAATTCAAGCAGAAACGGGATTACCTCTGAACCCGGGGCATTAAAAAGCCGGCATCTCGCCGGCTTTTTGATTCAGATGCCAAGCCACGGTTATCGCTGACCCAGCATTTTCTCCTTCAGATCCTTCTGGGCCGGCTTGTCAGACAGCCAGATTCCGAACAGGGCTTTTTTAAAGGCCAGATCGCCAACCGTGTCCTTGTGTTCGCCATTCTTCAGGACCCGCACGCCCTCGCCGGGCAGATACACCAGATCAAAAACGTCACCCTCGGTGATCTCTTCCTGGAACACCGCCATGAACTGGTCCACATCCCCCTGGATAGACGCCATATCGCCGTCGGTGGAGGCTTCGAAACCCTCCAGGGTGGCCTCGGTCATCCGTTCGCTGGTAATCATGCCGGAAATGATATGCAGCGTAATCGCCTGGGGCTCGTCTGCGTTGATAACGGCCTCACCATCATCGATGGTCTCGGGGACGTACAAGCCTCCAACATACAGATCCATAAACCACTTGGAACGGGTACCCGCGCCATTGAGCTTCAGTTCGGTATCCATGGCGGAATAGGTGTCCGGAACATCAACGCCTTCTACGGTGAGCGCAGAGGCCGGTGCCGACAGCAGGGCGGTCATAAGCACAGAGGCAAAGCCGGTTGTAAGAGCCTTCTTCATAGTCCTTTCCTTTTCGATCGTTATTATTGACGTGTTTCATTCGTGCACCGGACTTCGACACCCTTATCCCCGCCCGGTCCCGGCATTCTATCAATGAGGCTGGCGGCCAAGGCGCAACCTGGTTCTCATTTGCAGCGATCCTGAAACACAAAAAAGCCGGCCAGGAGTGTCCTGGCCGGTTTTTGATGGAAATATCAGGAGGGTCTTACTTGAAAAGCAGGTTTCCGGACAAGCCTTCCTTCTCCAGGATCTCACGAAGACGACGCAGCGCCTCGACCTGGATCTGCCTTACACGTTCGCGGGTCAGACCGATTTCCTGCCCCACTTCCTCCAGCGTACTGACCGGGTAGCCCCGAAGACCAAACCGGCGGGAGAGAACCTCCTGCTGTTTGTCACTGAGCTGATCAATCCACTTCTCCAGGCAGGAACACATGTTGTTGTCCTGCAGGAGATCCGCCGGATCTGAAGCTCCCTCATCGGCTACGGTATCCAGAAGCGATTTTTCACCACCGGTGCCGATGGGTGTATCCATGGACGCAACGCGCTCATTCAGACCAAGCATGCGCTTCACGTCAGCCACCGGCTTGTCGACCATCTTCGCAATTTCTTCGGCCGACGGTTCGTGATCCAGCTTCTGGGTCAGCTCCCGCGCCGCACGCAGGTAGAGGTTGAGTTCCTTCACCACATGAATCGGGAGTCGGATGGTGCGGGTCTGGTTCATGATGGCGCGCTCAATGGTCTGGCGAATCCACCATGTGGCGTAAGTGGAGAAGCGGAAGCCACGCTCCGGGTCGAACTTCTCAACCGCCCTGATCAGGCCAAGATTGCCTTCCTCGATCAGGTCCAGCAGAGTCAGACCACGGTTCACATAGCGACGGGCAATCTTCACCACAAGGCGAAGGTTGCTCTCGATCATACGTTTGCGACCGGACTCCTCACCCTTGCGCGCCAGGCGGGCAAAATAAACTTCTTCTTCCGGCGTAAGGAGCGGTGAAAATCCGATTTCGTTGAGATACAGCTGAGTGGCATCCAGCTGCTTTTGACTGGTGAAATAACGTCCCTGGGTAGGGAAATCTTCTTCGACTTCAGCGACCTCTTCAGTCGCCTCTTTATCGACTTTTTCTTCTGCTAGCAATTGATCCTCGGCATCGTCCATGTCCGACACGCGATCAATGATGATGTCTTCTTGCTCTGCTGACATTTGTCTTGCCCCGCCTCTCAATAATCCTGGATGTTCGCCCGATACTTCTTGTTATTGCGGACGTCTTTGTCTTCATGCTTTTTCTTCAGGACATTTTGTTGGTCGGCCTGTCACGGCCATTACCGTTCTTGTTTTTCTTGCGAACGCGGTGTTTTTGTCAGTGCCGGGGTGTGCGATCTGGGCAGCCTGCTGACTGCGTCATTTCCTAGCGCGGTGGCAGATAATGGACTGGGTCAACCGGATTGCCATTCTTCCGAATCTCAAAATGCAACATGGGTCGTTCAGCGCCACTGCTGCCGAGCTCTGCGATCACCTGCCCGGCTTTCACATCCTCCCCTTCCTGCACCAGAATCTTCCGGTTGTGAGCGTAAGCACTCAAATAGTGCTCGTTATGATTCACGATAATCAGATTGCCGTATCCAAGCAACCCGTTGCCGGCGTAGACCACATTCCCGGTGGCTGCTGCTCTTACAGCATCCCCGGCTTGGCCGGCAATATCAATACCTTTATTGACTTTTCCAGATGTTGAATATCCAGCAATTACAGTGCCAATATGCGGCCAGCGCCATTCAATTCGGGCCACGGTCTGTGTCTGCGAGGCAAGCGGCGCGCCTTTACTCGGCGCCCTGGTAACCGCAGGTTTTGGTGCCGTGGCGGCTGTCTGCGTTGGCGGCGAGGCCCGGCTCGGGGTTTTGGAGACCACGGCAGCCGGTCTGCTAGCCGTGGTAGTCTGACTGCCCGAGGTTACATTTCCGCGAAGGTCCAGACGAAGCACCTGCCCCGCCCTGAGGTTCCAGGGCGGGCCAATCCCATTGGCGTCACCCAGCTCCCGATAGTCCCGACCATACCGCCAGGCGATGCTGTAGAGGGTTTCACCAGGCTGGACTACATGCCTACCCCAATAAACCGGGGGATTGTAAATGTCATCCTGGTACAGTGCCGGCGTATTGCAGCCAGACAGCAGCATCAAAGTTATGAGGGGAGTGAGGAGAAACAGGCTGATCGGAGTTTTTTTAGCAGGGCGACAAGATTCACAGGCACCGGAAAGGAACCGCGGGGACACCGGTAAAACGGCATTGACTAGCCCACGCAAAAATCTCACAGGAATAAAACTGACCCAGTTATGAAAAATCCGTATAAACCATTTTGGTTATCGAAGCAGTTTCTAAACTTTTTATAGTAACTTGCTAATATATTGCACATTTCAGGCAGGAAGCCAAGTTACTGGCTGGCCACCCTTGTTACCTCACGAAACACCCGATATGTGCGTTAGGTAACAATTTCGCAAAACAAGCGCCCCGATCTACGCCGACGATGAGGCATGCCCGCGCCTTGAGCCAATCCACTCCACAAGCAGAACAAGACCGAAGCCAGCCAGCGCCATAACCACCGCCAGTAGCACCTGGGGATCCTGCCCGGCCTGCTCCAAAAAGGTCCATGGCCAGACGCTTGCCTCATTCAAGGGCACTTTTTCACCCGAGCTGTTTACCCGCCAACTCAGCGTTTCTTTCCAGGGCCATACCTTGTTGAGCGCACCGATCATGAAGCCCGTCAGCAGGGCGAGGACAAGATCATGAAAATGATGAAATGCCCAGGTGATCAGGCGGGCAATGGATAAAAGGCCCACCACGCACCCTGCCATAAACAACATAAGAACGCCCACATCCACCGATTTGATCGCTGCCAGCACAGGAGCATACATACCAATAATCACCAGTATGAAACTGCCCGAGATACCGGGAAGAATCATGGCACAGATGGCTAGCGCACCGGCCCCGAAAAACGCCAGTGCGGATGGCGCCACCTCGCTGGCGGAGAGAGTGGTTATCCACCAGGCGACAGAAATCCCCAGTAGCAGCGGGACCAGCAGTAGAGGCTCATAGTGCCGAACCTGGCGCCCCACATGCCAAACCGAAGCGACAATCAAACCGAAGAAAAAGCTCCAGATCAGGATGGGATAGGCCACCAGCATGTAACTGATGGCTGAAGCCAGGGTGGCAATGCTGGTCAGGATACCGGCCAGCAGACAAGCCAGAAAGGTTCCATCGCAATTGCGCCAGAAAGCGCCAAAGCGACCCCGAAGCAGATGATGGAATATCGCTGCGGGAACCGCGTTGATGGCTCCCAACAGTCGGAAGTATATGCCGGTAATGAATGCAATGGTGCCGCCAGAGACACCAGGAACAATATCAGCCGCGCCCATGGCAAGGCCCCGCAGGAAAACTGCTGCAGGATGATGGATACGGCCGGTTTCGCTTTCAGGTTCGGAATTGGGGACTGCAGAATCAACCATGACTACCGGACAACCCCGCCCAACAGCGGCACAAAACGGACCGGCTCCAGCTCTTTGTGATCGAAACGATCACCCCGGCGGGTTACCTCCACCAACACCTGGTCTTCCTCTCCCACGGGCGCAATCAGAACGCCACCGTCTGCCAGTTGGGCGAGTAACTCGCCTGGAACTTCAATGGGCGCTGCGGTCACGATGATGCCATCGAAAGGGCCCCGCTCAGGCCAGCCCATACCTCCGTCAGCGTGTTTCAGGAACACATTCCTGGCGTTCAGCTGACGCAACCGGTCCCGCGCCCTGTCCTGTAATGCCTTGATACGCTCAACGCTGTAAATTTCCGAAAACAGGCGGGAGAGCACCGAGGTCTGGTAACCTGACCCGGTTCCCAGCTCCAGCACCCGTGATGGCCCATGAGCGAGCATCAATTCCGTCATCCTTGCCACAATGTAGGGCTGGGACAGGGTTTGGCCATACCCGATTGGCAGGGATGTGTCTTCATAGGCGCGATGGGACAGCGCTTCATCCAGGAAAATGTGCCTTGGCACCTCTCCCATGATCTCGAGCACGCGGTCCGATTCGATGCCGGCTTCCCTGAGGCGCTGCACCAGTCGCATCCGTGTACGTCGTGAGGTCATCCCGATACCTTCAAGCTGAGCGGTCATCCCCGGCCCTCCGGCAAATCCGCAAGGGTATCAACCCAGTCCCGAAGCCGCGAAAGCGCCTCATGCCGGGTCATGTCGATATGTACCGGGGTTACCGAGACGTAGCCGTCGCGGACGGCGTTAAAATCGGTACCAGGACCGGCATCACCGCCCACACCGGCCGCCCCTATCCAGTAACGTTCCTTACCGCGGGGACAGGTCATTGGCACCGCGCCTTCCGCCCGTTCCCGGTGGCCCAGACGGGTTACCCGAATGCCTGCCAGTTCTTCCCAGGGGACGTCCGGAACATTGACGTTGAGGATGGAGCGCGGCCCGAGCTCCAGAGGGCTCTCGTTCTCGAGCAGCATCCGGACCACCCGGGCAGCCGTCGCATAGTGAAAGTGGCCATCGTTGACCAGGGAAACAGCGATGGCCGGAAGACCAAGGTGACGCCCCTCCGTGGCTGCGGCAACCGTACCCGAATAAATAATGTCATCGCCCAGGTTGGCGTGGGTGTTTATTCCGGAAACGACTCTGTCGAACGGCTCTTTGAACAGCCCGTTAACCGCCAGATGAACACAGTCGGTCGGGGTGCCATCCACAGAGCGGAACCCGTTGGGATGCTCTTCTACGGTCAAAGGCCGATTGAGGGTAAGGGCGTTGCTGGCGCCGCTATGATCCCGATCGGGCGCTACCACCTCCAGCTCACCCAGCCCCTTCAATCCCTCGAACAGGGCAATTAGCCCCGGTGAGTGAACGCCGTCATCGTTCGACAACAGAATACGCACAGTGTTCTCCGCTAGCCTTGTTGTTCGTTATGTCGGCTGAGGCTCATGTCCTCAAGCTCGAAAATATCACTCAAAATCGTTGTGGCGTACTGGCCGGGTGACAAAAAGAACGTCAGTTCCAGAGTGTCCTCAGCCAGCCACCGCCAGGCAAGCCTATCGGGCTTTACCGCCAGGGGCCGTCGCTCCGGTTTCATCCGGGTGACCGAGAACAGACTTGCCAAACCGGGGGTTTGTGCAACAATGTCCCGTTCAAGCGCTTCCAGCGCCCCGGAAGCTGTCGTGCCGCCGTCACCCCACAAGGGACCTGTCGCCCCTGCCTCGGCCCAGCTGCCATCGTCTACCCGAGCCGCAAGCACCTCATTGAACAGCCATGAGCGGGCCGCCGAAAAATACAATACGTTTTTCGAGCCGTCGCTGCCAGCACGCTTTTTGCCACCTCGGCCTTTTCCGCCGGACCGGCTCCGACGGTTCAGGGTGGCGGGATCCAGATGCACCGCCCGGTCAAGGTTTGCACCAACGTTGCCAAACCGTTGGGGGCCAAAGTAATTGGGAGCGCCAATATCTGCCAGGCGCGCCAGAGCACGATCAATCACCTCGCGTTCCCCGGTGACTGCTCTGAGGGTGATTACAAAGCCATTGCCACTGTGCTCCCCCCGCCGCAATTTCCGGGCCTGTCGCGAGGCCGCCAGAACGGGCCATCGAACAGCAATTTCGTCAATCAGGGCGGCGTCTTGAGCTTCACACCCTGGCCGATAGAGACTGAACCATTGGCGCGTCACGGCATGTCGATCCTTGAGACCGCAAAAACCAACATCAAAGTTGCGACAACCCGCCATTCTGGCCAGTTCGCGAGCGACGTACTCTGTGTTATCGCCCACTTTTTCCAGTTTCACACAAAGATGCTCTCCGACGCCGTGGATTGCGTCCGCCCTGACATCGGAGCCGCTTTCCAGAAATTCCAGCACCTCGTCAACAATGAAATCGCCGGGCGCTGTCTTCAAACGACCCGAAGCAACACGCCCACCGCCAGACGTGGGCCAGTCAAGGCGCCACTGACTCACGAATCCACCGGTTCAAGCAGGCAGATAGCCTGGCAGGCAATGCCTTCACCGCGCCCGGTAAAGCCGAGTTTTTCCGTGGTGGTGGCTTTCACACTAACGCGACTGGCCGGAACGCCCAGATCTTCCGCAATGTTCAGACGGATGGCATCAATATGAGGGGCCATTTTAGGAGCTTGAGCGATGATGGTGGCATCCACATTCACCACGCCAAACCCCTCATCCCGGACCCGGGTCATGACGCGGCGCAGAAGGTCGCGGCTGTCGGCACCCGCCCACTCATCACTGGTGTCCGGAAAAAAATGCCCGATGTCGCCTAGTGCTACGGCACCCAGCAGCGCATCCGCCAGTGCGTGCAGCAGGACATCACCATCGGAATGGGCCTTCAGCCCGTGGGAATGCGGAATGCTTACACCGCCAATAATCACATTGTCGCCTTCACAGAAGGCATGGACATCAAAGCCCTGACCAATACGCATAATGTACTCCGGAAACTCCGAAAATTCAGAACCGGCTGAGAATGAAGCCTGCGAGGGCCAGATCTGCGGGTACGGTGATCTTGATATTGTCTGGCCGTCCTTCGACCAGAACGGGCATGTTACCGGAAAACTCCACGGCAGAGGACTCATCAGTCACCAGAAGTTCGCCGGCAAGGGCAGCTTCCAGTGAATCCACCAGAATACGATAGCGAAACATCTGAGGCGTTAATGCCCGCCACAGATGTTTGCGATCCACCGTTTCAAGAACTTCAGGCAGGTCGCCGGTGCCAGCCCGCTTCAGGGTGTCGGCCACTGGCGAAGCCAGAAGCCCCCCGACAGGGTGGTGGTAGAGTTGGTCAATCAGGTTCGACAGATCCCGGGTATGAAGGCATGGTCGTGCCGCATCGTGGACCAGGACCCAATCATCATCCCTAATCTGCTCCGCCAGGGCATGCAGTGCGGACAATACCGACTCGGCCCTTTCGGATCCGCCGGTGCAGGTCTGGATTCGGCTATCGCCGCTGGCCTCGGTATCCGGCCACCAATGATCGGCCGGATGCAATGGCACCATGCAGCCGGAAAACGGGGCGGAATCCATCAATCGGGAAAGGGTGATATCGAGAATGAAACGCTGGCCGATTCGAAGGTACTGTTTCGGTTGTTCGGCCTGCATACGCTGGCCGATGCCGGCGGCAGGGACAATCAGCCAAAGTCTCGGAGCAGGCATAGACAATCAGTTTTCAACAACCAGGAAAAAGGTCTCGTCGTCTCTAATCAGGCCGAGGTTCATTCTGGCCCGCTCTTCAACGGCGCCCTGCTCATTACGCAGATTCCTGACTTCGGCATACAGACGTTCATTGCGGGTAGCCAGTTCGGCATTTTCTTCACGTTGCTCGGCGATGGACTTCTCGAGAGCCCATACCTGCGCAAAGCTGCCCTCCCCAACCCACAGGCGCACCTGCAGCAGGAGAATAACAACAACCATTGTGGTCCAGAGCAACTTCATTGCCGATTCCAGTAAAATTCAATCAATCAAAATGCCAACGCCGGACGTTGAGTATAGACCTTAGAGTAGATTAGCAACAAATTCTTCTAACTGCCTGTACAAAAAGGCCATCGTAACCAAGCTTTCGCTCGGAACACGATGGCCTTAACAGTTTTTCGCTGATTGCCGGCCCGAAACTTAACCAGAACCGGTCAGATCAGTCGATCAGCCCTGCCCCTTGATCTCGCTCAGGCCGCGGTACGGCGCTTTGCCATCCAGGGCTTCTTCAATGCGCAGCAACTGGTTGTACTTGGCAACGCGATCGGAACGGCACAGCGAGCCGGTCTTGATCTGGCCGGCACAGGTGGCTACAGCCAGATCGGCAATAGTGGTGTCTTCGGTCTCACCGGAGCGATGGGAAATCACGGCAGTGAAGCCGGCATCCTGTGCCATCTTGATGGCATCAAGGGTTTCGCTCAGGCTGCCAATCTGGTTGAACTTGATCAGGATGGAGTTCCCCACGCCCTTCTCAATACCTTGCTTGAGGATCTTGGTATTGGTCACGAACAGGTCGTCGCCCACCAGCTGAACCTTGCTACCGAGCTTGTCGGTCAGCACTTTCCAGCCGTCCCAGTCGCTCTCGTCCATACCGTCTTCAATGGAGACGATCGGGTAACGCTCGCAAAGCCCTGCCAGGTAATCGGCAAAGCCCTCGGAATCGAAACTCTTGCCTTCACCGGACAGCTGGTACTGGCCATCCTTGTAGAATTCAGAGGAGGCACAGTCCAGAGCCAGGGTCACATCGGTACCGAGCTTGTAACCGGCCTTCTCGACCGCTTCCTGAATGACGGCCAGTGCCGCTTCGTTGGAGGGCAGGTTCGGCGCAAAGCCACCCTCATCACCAACGGCGGTGTTCAGGCCCTGGGCCTTCAGCACTTTCTTCAGACTGTGAAAAATCTCCGCGCCAACACGCAGGGCTTCAGAGAAGCTCTTGGCGGAAACCGGCTGAACCATGAACTCCTGGATATCCACGTTGTTATCCGCATGCTCGCCACCGTTCAGGATGTTCATCATCGGCACCGGCATGGAGAACTTGCCAGAGGTACCGTTGATGTCTGCAATGTGCGCGTACAGCGGCTTGCCCAGGGAGATCGCTGCAGCCTTGGCCGCCGCCAGGGAAACTGCGAGGATGGCGTTGGCGCCCAGGTTTGCCTTGTTCTCGGTACCGTCGAGGTCCAGCATGATCTGATCCAGAGCACGCTGATCAGCCGCATCTTTGCCTACGAGGGCTTCACGGATCTTGCTGTTTACGGCTTCAACCGCCTTCAGAACACCTTTGCCAAGGTAACGGGAAGCATCACCATCACGCAGTTCCAGTGCTTCGCGAGAGCCGGTGGAAGCACCAGAAGGCGCGCAGGCGGAACCAATGGTGCCGTCTTCCAGAATAACGTCGGCTTCGACAGTCGGGTTACCGCGGGAATCCAGAACCTCACGGCCTTTGATGTTGGCAATCTTTGTCATTCGAATGATTCTCCAAATTTTCGATTTCTAAACGGTTCAAACTCGAAGTTGGGCATAGAGCAGGTGGGGGATGGCTTTCCGAAACTGTGCGGAGCCAGGGATGGCGGAGCCCAAGCGTCACATGGATGTGCCGCAAGGAGCGTGTTTCGGAAAGCCATCCCCCACCTGCTCGTACTCCCAAACAAAACAAACACCGCCAATCAGGCGGTGTCGATAGGTTTAAAGCTTTTTACCAGATCATCCACAGCTTTTACCCGCTGCAGGAAGGGCTCAAGCTGGCTGAGCCGCAAAGCGCAGGGGCCATCGCACTTGGCTTTGTCCGGGTCCGGATGGGCCTCAAGGAACAAACCTGCCAGCCCCTGGGACATACCCGCCAGCGCCAGGTCAGTCACCTGGGCACGTCGGCCACCGGCCGAATCCGCGCGTCCGCCCGGCATCTGCAGGGAGTGGGTCACATCGAACATCACCGGTACATTCATGGCTTTCATAATGCCGAAGCCGAGCATGTCGACGACCAGGTTGTTGTAACCGAAGCTGCTGCCCCGCTCACAGAGGATTACCTTGTCGTTGCCGGCTTCCTCGCATTTGGTAATGATGTGCTTCATTTCCTGGGGCGCGAGGAACTGGGCCTTCTTGATGTTGATCACAGCACCGGTTTTCGCCATGGCGACCACCAGATCGGTCTGGCGGCTCAGAAACGCCGGCAGTTGGATAATGTCACAGACTTCGGCTGCCGGGGCCGCCTGAGCCGGCTCGTGGACGTCCGAAATAATGGGAACACCGAACTTGCTCTTGATGTCCGCCAGTATCTGAAGACCTTTCTCCAGGCCGGGGCCACGGAAAGAGTTCACGGACGACCGGTTGGCTTTATCAAAAGACGCTTTGAAAACGTAGGGAATACCCAGTTTGCCAGTTACCTCAACGTAGGCCTGGGCCACTTCCATGGCCAGCTCCGGCGACTCCAGAACGTTCATACCGCCAAAGAGCACAAACGGTTTTTGGTTGGCGACCTCGATTCCCGATACGTTTACGGTGCTCTGAGCCATCTTCAGGATCCTTTCTTGCTGGCCAGTGCTGCCTCAACAAAGCCCTTGAACAGCGGGTGGCCGTCCCTGGGAGTGGAGGTAAATTCCGGATGGAACTGGCAGGCAACAAACCAGGGATGGTTCGGCGCCTCGACCACTTCCACCAAGCGTCCATCCGATGAACGGCCAGAGATCTGGAGCCCGGCCTCTTCCAGCCTCGGCAGGAAATGGTTGTTCACCTCGTAGCGGTGGCGATGACGCTCTTGAATGGTTTTCTTGCCGTAGCAGTTGGCGATGGTGGAGCCTTCGGTCAGCACGCAGTCCTGGGCGCCAAGACGCATGGTTCCGCCCAGATCGGACTCTTCAGTACGCTCTTCCCGCTCGCCGGTAGAATCCAGCCACTCGGTGATAAGGCCGACAACCGGTTCCGGCGTGTGCGTGCGGAATTCCGTGCTGTGGGCATCTTTGAGGCCTGCCACATTGCGGGCATATTCAATAACTGCAACCTGCATACCCAGACAGATGCCCAGGTAAGGTACCTTGTTCTCACGGGCGTACTGAACGGTGCGGATCTTGCCTTCAACGCCGCGCTCGCCAAAACCACCCGGCACCAGGATAGCGTCGGCACTTTCCAGTGCGCCTGTACCGTCACGCTCAATATCTTCGGAATCGATGTAGTTGATATTGACCTTGGTACGGGTCTTGATGCCGGCGTGAAGCAGGGATTCAATCAGGGACTTGTATGCGTCCAGGAGTTCCATGTACTTGCCAACCATGGCAATGGTTACTTCCTGCTCGGGGTTCATCAACGATTCAACAACGTTGTCCCATTCACTCAAATCCGCGGGACGGGCATCCAGACCGAAGCGCTCGATAACCAACTGGTCCAGGCCATGCTCATAGAGCATCCGCGGGATCGCATAAATGGATTTGGCATCCTGGAGAGGAATAACTGCCCGCTCTTCGACGTTGGTGAACAGGGCAATCTTGCGACGCGAGCTGGCGTCCACCTCATGCTCCGAGCGGCACAGCAGGATATCCGGCTGCAGGCCGATAGAGCGCATTTCCTTGACGGAATGCTGGGTTGGCTTGGTCTTGATCTCACCGGCCGTGGCAATGTACGGAACCAGGGTAAGATGCATGAAAAGCGCACGCTGGGAACCCACTTCGACCTTGAGCTGACGACAGGCTTCCAGGAACGGCAGGGATTCAATATCGCCAACCGTACCACCGATTTCGATCAGTGCCACGTCCGCGCCGGCAGCCCCTTCAACAACCCGACGCTTGATCTCGTCAGTGATGTGAGGAATCACCTGAACGGTTCCGCCCAGGTAGTCGCCACGGCGCTCCTTACGGATCACCTCTTCGTACACCCGGCCGGTGGTGAAGTTATTACGCTTGCTCATCCGGGAACGGATGAAGCGCTCATAGTGGCCCAGATCCAGGTCTGTTTCCGCGCCATCCTCGGTAACAAAAACCTCACCGTGCTGGAACGGGCTCATGGTGCCGGGGTCCACGTTGATATACGGGTCCAGCTTGAGAATAGTGACCTTCAGGCCGCGTGCCTCGAGGATCGCAGCCAGTGAGGCTGATGCGATACCTTTCCCCAAGGAGGACACGACACCGCCGGTGACGAAAATATAACGCGTCATGCAGATTCCGTGATTGTCTGGTTCGGTGAAGGAGGGAGATTGTCATCTCAAGATGGGACGCCAGACTACCAGAAAGGCCCCATTGACTCAATCACATTCCCGCTCTACAACCAGCCGCCAACCGGCGGCATGGGCGCCTTCCGAGTATTGTTCAGAACACCATAAATCGCCAATGGCAACGAGTTCGGCTGCATCCCCGGAACCGGCGAAAACCAGCGGCAGCCGGGCCCTTTCCCAGGGTGGAACCGCAATCTCCTGCAGCCACTTCTTGAGCGAACGGGACGGACCATCCGAACGGAAACGTACCCGCTCACCGCCCTGCCTCGTAAATATCCGTATTGGCGGCAACGGTCTTTCCGGGGTAACGGCCGGCTCCAGCTTCAGGAACCATTCGCCAAAGTTCAGCCCGGGACCCGGCTCCAGAGTAACGGGGACGTCCGGCAGCTGCGAGTGATCCGGAACCAGGTAAAGATCGCCCTGAAAGCGGCGCAGACTGAAACCGTCGGACCGGAACTCCGGCTCTCGATCCTCTCTTGCGAAAATCAGGTCCTGCATAACCTGCTGCCAACTGCTGATTGTGGGCGCAGGAAACCCCCGTTCCCGAACCCACCAGCGAATCAGGTTTTTCTGCTCCGCCAAAGATAAGGTTTTCAGCCCCTCAACGGGCAGTCGGTCCTGCTCACCGCCGACAGCCTGCCACTGCAAGGCCGCCAGCTTTTGGTTCAGCGCTTCACTTTCTGCACAGGCGTCCGCCGTGTGGCGCAACCTGCGATTCAGCCCCGGCCAGCGCTCCCGCAAAGCTGGCAGCACCGTGTGGCGCAGGAAATTCCGGTCAAATCGTTGGTCGGTGTTGCTGGGATCATCAACCCACGACAGACCAGCGGACCTGGCCCACCGCTCAAGCTCGGCCCGTTCAAACCCAAGCAGGGGCCGGACCAGTGTCGCCGGGCCGAGGTCACGGCTGAACGGCATACCCGCCAGCCCGGCCACACCGCTGCCCCTCAGCATCCGGAACAGCACCGTTTCGGCCTGATCATCGCCATGGTGAGCCATCAGAACCAGATCCCTCCGCTGAACCATCGCTTCCAGGGCGGAATAGCGCGCTTTGCGAGCTGCCTCTTCGATGCCACCAGCCGAGTTTTCTCCGCTCCTGACAGTGACCTTCTCAACCACAAGCGGGACACCCAGGCGCCCACAAAGATCGCGGCAGAATGATTCGGTCTCGGAGGCATTCGGCTGCAGCTGATGATTGATATGAACCGCTCGGACAGCCCCGGAATGCCCATGGCAATGGACTGCCAGGTGTAATAACAGGGTGGAATCGAGGCCGCCGCTCAGGGCAACCAACAGGCGGGCGTGATCGGGGAGTTCTCTGACCGGGGCGCACAGTGCCTCCGGCCAGGTGAACCCGGAGCCGGGCTCAGCGCCCGGTGTCATAGCGGGTCAGCCGCTCATAGCGGCGGGATACCAGCTCATCCAGTGGCAGGCGACTGAGTTCAGCGACGCCTTTTGCCAGAACCTCCTTGAGGGATTCCGACATTTTTTCCGGGTTGCGGTGAGCACCGCCGAGGGGCTCGGTTACCACGTTATCCGCCAGCCCCAGATCTTTGAGCCGGTCAGCTGTTACACCCATGGCCTCCGCCGCCTGGGCAGCGTATTCGGCACTCTTCCAGAGGATTGAGGCACAGCCCTCTGGGGAAATCACCGCGTAGGTGGAGTACTGGAGCATGTTCAGTTGATCACAGACACCGATGGCCAAGGCGCCACCAGAACCGCCCTCACCGATCACCGTGGAGATAATGGGTGTCTTGAGGCGAGACATGACCGCCAGATTGAAGGCAATGGCCTCGCTCTGCCCGCGCTCTTCCGCACCAATGCCCGGATAAGCCCCTGGCGTATCGATGAAGGTGAGGATAGGCATCTTGAAACGCTCGGCCATTTCCATCAGGCGCAGGGCCTTGCGGTAGCCCTCTGGCCGGGGCATACCGAAGTTACGCTTGACCTTGTCGCGGACTTCCCGACCCTTTTGATGACCGATGACCATCACCGGTTTGTCATCAAGCCTGGCGGTACCGCCTACAATAGCCAGGTCGTCGGCGTAGCGACGATCACCGTGCAGCTCATCAAAATCCTCAAAGATGGATTCGATGTAGTCCAGGGTGTAGGGCCTGCGAGGGTGACGGGCCAGTCGCGCAACGTCCCAGGGCTTGAGATCTGAGAAAATGCTCTCGGTAAGGCTGACGCTCTTTTTCTTCAGCCGGGTGATCTCGTCTGTGATATTGATGTCGGTATCGTTACCAACCATCCGAAGCTCTTCAATCTTGGCTTCCAGGTCGGCGATTGGCTGTTCGAAATCCAGATAGTTAGGGTTCATGATGTTCCATCATTTTTTGCCAGGCGGGAATGTACTCCGCCAAACCAGAATTTGACACAAAGATAGCAGCGCCCGGTCAGTGGCTAAAGCGGACATTGGTATGAGTCCGCTGTCTGACAAACTTTTAATTTTCAACTCATTCAATCATAGACCAGTTCTACCGACTGGTCGCCTACGAGGTACCGGAGCTCCAGCAGCAGGTTGTCATCCGGCTGCACACGCCAGGACTCACCGAGCTCGATCCGGGTCGACGCCTCGGGGCTGCTGTACTCGATCCAGACCGGGCTGCCTTCGCATCGGAAGGGCCGCAGAGTACTGTCGAGCTTCTCCAGCAATCCGTTCTGCAACTGATCGGCGTGCAGGTTCAGTTTGAGGCCACGACTGAACTGCTGGCGAGCCGTTGCCACATCCATCACCGAGCTCACTCGCATTTTCATCTGCCCGGAATAGTCGTCGTGACTGACCTGGCCTTCCACCACAATCACCTGGTCGGATTGCAACAGCTCACGGTTTTCGAAAAACGCCTCGGAAAACAGCGTCGCCTCAATCCGGGCACTGCGGTCATCAAGGGTGATAAAACACATCGTGGAGCCGGTGCGCGTTTTCATGGTGCGCTGGGCAACCACCAGCCCCGCCACCCGCTGGGGTGACTTGTTCGGCTTCAGATCGGCAATGGAGGACCGGACAAACCGACGAACTTCTTTTTCATACTCGTCAAACGGATGACCGGTGAGGTACAGCCCCAGGGTATCCTTTTCGCCTTTCAGCCGCTGCTTCTCCGGCCATTCGCGTACCCCGGCCACGTCCTCGTAGGGATCGCCACCATCACCGGCTTCCAGCATTTCGCCAAACATATCCATCATGCCAACGGATTCGTTCCGGGATTGTTGGTCGGCCTGCTGCACGGCCTTGTCAATGCTTGCCATGAGCTGCGCGCGGCTCGCACCCAGCTTGTCCATGGCACCGGAGCGGATAAGCGCTTCCATGGCCCGCTTGTTGACCTTCTTGAGGTCAACCCGCCGACAGAAATCAAAGATATCCTGGAACGGCTCGCCATCGCCGCGACCCTCAACAATGCTCTGGATCGGGCCCTCACCCAAGCCCTTGATCGCTCCGAGACCATACACAATCTGGCCGTCGTCATTAACGGTAAAGGTGTATTCCGAACGGCTGACATCCGGCACCAGAAGATCCAGCTTCATGTTCCGGCATTCTTCCACCAGCGTGACCACCTTATCGGTGTTCTGCATATCGGCAGTCAGTACCGCGGCCATGAACTCTGCCGGGTAATGGGCTTTCAGCCAGAGGGTCTGGTATGACACCAGGGCGTAAGCAGCCGAGTGGGATTTGTTGAAGCCGTAGCCGGCAAACTTTTCCACCAGGTCAAAGATATTTTCGGCCAGGGTTTTGTTGATGCCATTCTTTTCGCAGCCATCCAGGAAGATCTGCTTCTGCTTGGCCATCTCCTCGGGCTTTTTCTTACCCATGGCCCGGCGCAGCATGTCCGCTCCACCCAGGGTATAGCCGGCCATGACCTGGGCGATCTGCATGACCTGCTCCTGATACAGGATGACGCCGTAGGTCGGTTCCAGTACGGGCTTCAGGCCCTCGTACTGGTAATCCGGGTGCGGGAAGGACATGGGCTGGCGACCGTGCTTACGGTCAATAAAGTCATCCACCATGCCCGATTGCAGCGGCCCCGGCCGAAACAGGGCCACGAGGGCGATCATGTCTTCGAGGGAGTCTGGCTGGAGACGGCGAATCAGGTCTTTCATGCCCCGGGATTCCAGCTGGAACACTGCCGTGGTTTCAGCTTTCTTGAGCATGTCGAACGAGGGCACATCATCCAGTGGAATCTCGTTGATGTCGAGAGGCTGCATGCCCTTCTTTTCCCGGCGCGGATTGATCATGTTCAGCGCCCACTTGATAATCGTGAGCGTCCGCAGGCCCAGGAAGTCGAACTTCACCAGTCCGGCATCTTCCACATCGCCCTTATCGAACTGGGTCACCAGGCTTCCGCCCTCATCATCACAATACAGGGGCGAGAAATCGGTGATCTTGGTGGGCGCGATCACCACGCCACCTGCGTGCTTACCGGCGTTCCGGCATACGCCCTCGAGCTTCAGGGCCATTTCCCAGATTTCCTGGGCTTCCTCGTCATTCTCGAGAAACTCGACCAGTTGTGGTTCCTGTTCCAGAGCCTTCTCAAGGGTCATGCCCGGTTCGAACGGGATCATTTTGGACAGCTTGTCGGCCAGGCCATAGGATTTGCCCTGCACGCGGGCAACGTCCCGCACGACCGCCTTCGCGGCCATGGTGCCGAAGGTAATGATCTGCGACACCGCCTCACGCCCGTACTTCTGGGCGGTGTACTCGATCACCCTGTCCCGGCCTTCCATGCAGAAGTCGACGTCGAAGTCGGGCATGGAGACCCGCTCCGGGTTCAGGAAACGCTCGAACAGCAGGTCGTACTCCAGGGGATCCAGATCGGTAATCAACTGGGCATAGGCCACCAGGGAGCCGGCACCGGAACCCCGACCTGGCCCGACCGGTACGCCGTTGTTCTTGGCCCACTTGATAAAGTCCATCACGATCAGGAAGTAGCCCGGGAAACCCATCTGGATGATGATGTCCAGCTCGAAGTTCAGGCGCTTGTAGTAGGCCTCCCGCTTGGCATCGTATTCCGGATCGTCCTTGCTCAGGGTCTTGGCAAGCCGCTCCTCCAGGCCTTCCTCGGAGACCTTCCGGAAATAGTCGTCCATGGTCATGCCGTCCGGAATCGGGTAGTTCGGAAGGAAATATTCGCCCATCCGAACCTTCACCGAGCAGCGCCGGGCAATTTCCACCGTATTCTCGATGGCCTCGGGGATGTCGCTGAACAGCTCGATCATCTCATCGGCGCTGCGCAGGTACTGCTGATCACTGAACCGACGGTCACGCCGCGGATCGTCCAGAGTACGACTCTCGCCGATGCAAACCCGGGCCTCGTGGGCCTCAAAGTCTTCTGCTTCGAGGAAGTGAACATCGTTGGTGGCCACCACTGGAAGGCCAAGCGCCCCGGCCAGTTCAACACTCAGGTGCAGGCAGTCCTCGTCACCCGGTCGACCAGTGCGCTGGAGCTCCAGGTAGTAGCTGTCCGGGTACAGATCCATCCAGTAACTGGCCCGCTCCCGAGCCAGTTCCGGCTTGCCGGCCATCAGCGCCTTGCCCACATCTCCCAGCTTTGCGCCGGAGAGCGCGATCAGGCCGTTCGCTCTGGCCTCTAGCCACTTTCGCTGGATAATCGGCTTGCCGAACCGCTGGCCCTCGGTGTAACCCAGGGAAATGATTTCAGTGAGGTTGAGGTAACCATCGTTGTCTCGGGCAAGCAGCGTCAGCCGGAAAGGATTTTCGGGTTCATCCGGATTTTCCAGCCAGAGATCCGCGCCTATGACGGGTTTGACACCCGCTCCCATGGCCGCCTTATAGAAACGCACCAGCGAGCACATATTGGATTGCTCGGTCAGGCCGACGGCCGGCATGCCCAGCTCGGCAACACGTTTGATCAGCGGTTTCACCCTGACCAGGCCATCCACCATGGAGTACTCGGAATGGACACGGAGATGTACAAAAGTCTGCGACATAACGTCAGGTTATTCCTGCTGTAAAATTCAGTTAGAGCTGCGGTCTCAGCCGCCGATTACTGCCCTGAGCTCTTCTTCGGTCTGGGGGCCAAAACGAGTCTCAACCAGATCACCATCGGGATTGACCAGGAAGGTGGCCGGCAGAGCGACCGGCAGTTTCCAGCCGAACCCGGGCCCCGGGTCATCCGCCAGCATGGTAAATTCAATGCCCATCCGTTCCCCGAGTTCCACCAGCGCATCGCCCCGCACACCATCAAAATTAACGCCAAGTACGGTGATGTCGGGTGCCTGGTCGAGCTCGTTGAGCTCGGGAATTTCCTCAAGACATGGCTTGCACCATTCCGCCCAGTAGTTGACCAGCACCCACTGACCGCGAAACGAGTCCCAGTTCAGCTTTGTTCCTTCGGCCCGTTCAAGTTCAATTTTCTCACAACCCGTCATCGTCAGAACAAGCAGCGCAATAGCTGCTGTGCGAAGGCGGGAGCCACGAAGAACTGAATCAGGGTACTGCACCGGAAAACCTCCTGTTAGACTACCGACCACAGAAATCGTGGACTCCATTCAGACAACCAGGCACGAAGATGACAGAACCAACCCGGATTTTCCACAACCCGCGCTGCTCGAAATCCCGCCAAACCCTTGAACTGCTTACCGAACGGGGAATTGAACCGGAGATTATACGCTACCTGGAAACACCACCGACAGAGCAGGAGCTAAAGGATATTCTCAGCGCCCTGAATCTGACGCCCCGCGAGCTGATGCGTACCAAGGAAAAAGAATATAAAGAACAGGGACTGAACAACCCTGAGCTGAGCGATGAGCAATTGATCGCGGCCATGATAGCGACCCCGAAACTGATTGAACGGCCGATCGTGATTGCCAACGGCAAAGTAGCCCTTGGTCGTCCGCCAGAAAACGTTCTCTCGATTCTTTGACCCCCAATAACTTCCCCGAGTCAGATCAGAAGGATCGCTGACGATGCCCGAGCAATTGCCGTACGTTCTTGTTCTTTTCTACAGCCGCACCGGCCAAACCGCAGAGCTGGCCAGCCAGATCGGACGTGGCGTGGCGCGAGTGGAGGGAATTGAAGCAAGGTTGAGGTCGGTACCGCCGGTTTCACCGGACACGGCAGCATCGCTGCCCGCTGTGCCGGACTCCGGGGCGCCCTATGCCAGCAAATCCGATCTCGCGAATTGTGCCGGCCTGGCCATCGGCAGCCCCACCCGCTTTGGTAACATGGCGGCGCCTTTGAAGCACTTCCTGGACACCACCGGCGACCTATGGCTGGGCGGCGCCCTCGAAGGCAAACCCGCCGGGGCATTCACGTCGACCGGCAGCCTTCATGGCGGACAGGAAACCACACTGATGACCATGATGATGCCACTTCTGCATCACGGCATGGTCGTCTGCGGCCTGCCCTACTCCGAGAAAAGCCTGGGGGACACACAAACCGGGGGCACTCCCTATGGCCCGAGCCATTGGGCCGGAACCGGTGAACAGCAGCCACTGAGCGCTGACGAGAAAGCATTGTGCCAGGCCTTTGGCGAGCGCCTTGCCCGATTCGCCCTGAAGCTTGCTGACTGATACACGCCCGGGTACCAGACGTAATCTGCTTAACACTTTTTTATTACGGAACACACTATGCTGAACAACCCGAAGGCCCGCGCCACCTTGCGTGCAACAGCCGCGCTCTACATCGGCGTGCTTGCCACCCTGCTGATCACAACTTTCTACCCGGCACCCGTCGAGGGCGTTTCAATACCGTTGATGCTGGCGGTGAAACTGCTTCCGCTTCTGCCCTTTGCGATTCCGGTATTTCGGGGCCACAATCGGGGCTATATCTGGATGTCGTTCGTGGTGATCTTTTACTTCACCCAGGCCGTCGTATCTGCCTGGCTGAGTGAAGGTGCTACGGGACCGGTCATTCTGACGGTACTGACCTTCCTGTTGTTCACTGTTGCCATGATTCACCTCAAAGTGAACCGGCCAGTGGCGAATGGAAATACACCCTGAATTCCTGGACCTGACACTTTATGGCTGAAACAAGCAACTCCGGAACCGTGCCGAGGCCACCCGCGCCGCCCAGAAGCACCCTGACCCTGAGAGATGTTTGCACCGCACTTGTCACCAGTGGGGAAATCAGCCAGGAAGACGCAGAACGGGTACTCTCGGCCAATCTTGGCGCGGCCACCGGCGATGGACAGAAGGGTAAGCGCCATCCACTGGAACTGGTGGCCATTGCCGCGCTGACCAGCCAGAAAAGTGGTCGCACTCTTGATCTGGACCGGCTGACCCATTGGCTGGCAGATTGGGCCGGGCAACCTTACTACCACATTGATCCTTTGAAGATCGACACGCCTGCCATTGCCCGGGTGATGTCCTATGCCTTTGCCCAACGCCACGGCATTCTGGCGGTAGAGATCGGCGCAGAAGAGGTACTGATCGCCAGCACAGAGCCCTTCAAGAACGACTGGGTCCAAAACCTCCAACAGGCAGTTCGCAAGGATATCCGTCGCGTGGTCGCCAACCCCGAGGATATCCGCCGGTATACCGTGGAGTTCTATCAGCTTGCCAACTCCGTCAGCAAGGCCAGTGGCGGCCAGGGCCCCGGTGTGGCAGGTAACCAGAATTTCGAACAGTTACTGGACCTTGGCGCCAGCGAACACCCGGATGCCAATGACCAGCACGTGGTCAAGATCGTCGACTGGCTGCTGCAGTATGCCTTTGACCAGCGCGCCTCAGACATCCACATAGAGCCCCGCCGCACAGTCACCCAGGTGCGGTTCCGGATCGACGGCGTGCTCCACAACGTCTATGAATTCCCGGAGCACGTGGGCGTGGCGGTTACCAGTCGGCTGAAGATTCTCGGTCGCCTGAACGTGGCCGAGAAACGCCGCCCCCAGGACGGTCGCATCAAGACCCGCAAGCCCGATAACCGCGAGGTCGAACTGCGCCTGGCCACCATGCCAACCGCCTTTGGCGAAAAGATGGTCATGCGGATCTTTGATCCGGACGTGCTCCTGAAGTCCTATGAGCAGCTGGGATTCGGCAAGGAAGACCGCCAGCGCTGGCAGGAAATCACCTCCCGTCCCCACGGCATTGTACTGGTGACCGGGCCGACCGGGTCCGGCAAGACTACAACCCTGTACTCGACCCTGAAACAGATTGCGTCATCCGAGCTCAACGTCTGCACCATCGAGGATCCCATCGAAATGGTGGAGCCGGCGTTCAACCAGATGCAGGTCCAGACCAACATCGACCTGACCTTCGCGGCGGGCGTGCGGGCCCTGCTGCGGCAGGATCCGGATATCATCATGATCGGCGAGATCCGCGATCTGGAAACGGCGGAAATGGCGGTTCAGGCTGCCCTTACCGGCCATCTGGTGCTCTCCACCCTGCACACCAACGACGCGCCGAGCGCGATTACCCGGATGATGGAACTGGGTATTCCACCATACCTGATTCGGGCCACGGTACTGGGTGTGATGGCGCAACGGCTTGCCCGAACCCTCTGCCCCCATTGCAAAGCACCGGGCCCTGCCGACGAGCAGGCCTGGCAGACCCTGACCCGGCCCTGGAAAGCGCCGGTTCCCAAGCAGTTCTACCAGCCCGTCGGTTGCCTGGAATGCCGGAACACAGGCTATCTTGGCCGGGCCGGAGTTTATGAAATCATGACGCTCTCAGGTTCTTTACTTCGACAGATCACCGATCGCTGCGAGCTGGAACAGCTCAGGCTGGATGCCTATAAGGAAGGCATGAAATCCCTGCGTCTGAGTGGCGCCCAGAAAGTGGCTGCAGGCCAGACAACGGTGGAGGAAATTCTGAGGGTGACGCCGGAAAGCCAGCGCTGAGCGGGGTCAGGCGCCGGGGCGCAACCCGCACTGGCCCAGCAACTCCTGCCAGGCTCTGGTATGCGCCATCATGGCTACATCCAGTTCCCGCCAGAGACTGCTCTGGGCTTCCTGCGAGAGATGGCGCTGGTACCACGCCGTAAAACTCTCCGGCATGACCTCTTTCTGGACTTTGGCCAGCCGCTCAAACGGCTCAAGGAGCGCAGCCCGTCCCTGGTTCACGGCGCTCATGTAAGGCTGGATCTTTTCGATATACACACTGAAAAACATGTTCTGCACAATATCCGACTGGTTATTGGACTGACCGTTAAGACACAGGGGCCGACCGTTGATTCTCTGCCTGAGCAATTCCGTGCCGTCCTGGAGCCGGGCGGTCAGAAGAAGTGCGCTGTTGATCAACTGGCCGGCGCGGAATTCCGCCTGCCAACGCTGGTGAACGTTGCCGGCAAAATCGAGGGAAACCGCCAGGTCCTCCGAGTACAGACGTGAAACAGCTGCATTCAGGCTGTCGATATCAAGAGCCAGATCAGACACCGGATTGCTCTCCGGCGCTACCGGGTAATAGCCCTTGGCCAGAGTGAACAGCTTCTCGATCTCTTCAACGCCCCAGGTGGCATTCCAGATGGCAATGGGCAGGGATTCCAGCTTGCTGTCGATGGCGCCGGTAAGCTCTTCGGCGAATTCTTCATCCTCTATGTCCGGCAGGCACTCCCTGGCTGTTTCAATAAACCGGATTTCATAGCGCAAACGGTTCAGGGGCTGCATCACCCGCCCCATCACCGAGGTTTTCTCCCCAACCACGTACTGGAGTTCACATCCGTAAAGCGAAAGAAAGTCGAGCATCCCCATTTCCAGCTCGGGCATGGGCAACACCCGATCGCGACGGCGGGGAAGCTGGCTTGCGGAAGGGATATCAGAAAACTCAGGATCGGTTTCCAGCACTCGGGCGACCCGCTCCACATACTCATCCATCATGGGGCGGGCATCAGAGAATGGGTCGCAACCGGCGAGAAGCATGGCGAGAACCGGCGCAACGATTCTGCAAAAACCGGTTCCGGGCATCAAATCCTCCTGCTATGGCGTTTTAGGGGCGTTGGCCTAGCGCTTTTGCAGCAGGGTATCCACCTCCGCAAAATCACGCGCAACAAAACGTTCTGTCTCCGGCAGATCCCCCTCGCGAACAAGCCAGGCGGTTTGCATACCGGCTTCCTCGGCTGCCTCGAGTTCGGCCTCCACGTCTGAAAGGAACAGCACCGTGGACGCCTCAACGCCCAATTCAGACAAGATATTGCGGTATGAAGCGGCCTCCTTCTTGCCACCGATACGAGTATCGAAGTAACCAGAGAAGAATGGCGTAAAGTCGCCCTCCGTGGTGAAACCGAAAATCAGCTTCTGGGCCTTGACCGATCCTGAGGAATATACGAACAAACGCAGCCCCCGATCATGCCAGCGCTGCAGGTAATCGGCTGCATCGGCGTAGATATGGCCCTTCAGCTCTCCCTGCTGGTATCCCTGTTCCCAGACCATGCCCTGCAGCGCCTTCAGGGACGTTTCCTTGCGATCCTCTTTGATCCAGGTCTTTAGAACTTCAATCAGGCCATCAATATCCTCACGAGCAATACCTGACGCCTCCGCCACTGCACCCAGCTGCTCGGACACCGCAGGCGTGTCCTGATGCTGATCGCGGACAAATCCCGGCAGGTGTTCGCTCGCGTAGGGGAAAAGGACATCGTGCACAAACGAGATCGAGCTGGTGGTCCCTTCGATGTCCGTCAGCACAACCCGGATCATTCCGCCGCTCCTGCCAGTGCCTCGTATCGGGGCAACCTGCTGGCGATGTCTTCACCGGTAAAATCGGCGACCCAGCCTTCCGGGTTGGTGAACAGGCGGATACAAGTAAACGCCGGTTCAGGCCCCATATCGAACCAGTGCCGCGTGCCATCTGGCACGCTGATCAGATCGTTTTTCTGGCAAAGCACCGCAAACACCTCGTTGCCGAAATGCAGGTAAAACAGGCCCTGGCCACGGACAAAGAAACGGATTTCGTCTTCACTGTGGGTGTGCTCATCCAGGAACTTTTGCCGAAATGCATCTTTCTGCGGATTGTCCGGGTTCAGGCTGATCACATCCGCAGACTGAAAACCACACTCCTTTCTCAGTTTCGACACTTCCTCGCTGTAGGCTTCGAGGATGTCTTCCTGGGATGCATCAGCCGGCAGATCCTTGGTTGGCCACTGCTCGTAGCGCACACCGTGACGGGCAAGAAGTTCCCTTATTCTTTCCGGGTTCTCGGTGACTGTGTGTGCCTTTTCAGGCTGGCTCTGGTCAAAAATACTCAGGGTGGTCATGGGCGAACCCTCATGGTTTCAAGCTCACATTCAAACAGGAATTCAAAGGCCTCGACATGGCGCAGGCAGTCGGCCATGGTTTTACCCCAGGTATACAGGCCATGGCCGCGAATCAGATACCCGGGCTGCTCGGGGTGCTGCCGGAACCATTCCCGGGTCTGCTCCGCCAGCGCGTCGATATCCTGGGTGTTATCAAACACCGGAACGGCCAGTACTGATTCGTGGGTATCGACTCCCGTAAACGCCTTCTGAAGCTCATAGCCCTCCAGCGTCAGCGGATGGCCAGCTTCCAGCAAGCGGCTGAGAACCGTTGCCTTCACCGAGTGCGTGTGAAGGACCGCTCCAACCTCCGGAAACACCTCGTACAACACCGTATGCAAACGGGTCTCTGCCGAGGAGCGACAATCACTCTGCACCGGGCGACCCGCCAGGTCCACGACCATAACATCGCCGGCACCCAACTGCCCCTTGTGGCGGCCAGAAACGGTTATGGCAATGTGTTCGCCGTCTATGCGGGCGGAATAGTTGCTGCTGGTTGCCGGTGACCAGCCCTGTTGGTACAAAAAGCGGCCGGCCTCAACAATTGCTTCTGCAGCGACTGCATATCGGGTTACATCAAACACGAGCTCTCTCCCGGGATTCAGAGTGCTTACAACACTCCCATGGCCGCCATTATAGGGACGAAGCGGCGCCCCGCAAATGATGCCTTGCAGAGATCAGATCGGCGACAATGGAGATGGCAATTTCTGCTGGAGTCTTGCTGGGAATATCGACGCCGATGGGCGCTCGCAGTCTTCCCAGTGCAGCTTCATCGAGCCCCAGAGAGGCCAGTCGTTCCCGCCGTGCTTCCGAGGTTTTCCGGGACCCCATGGCGCCAATGTAAAAAGCATTGGAATGAAGGGCCGCCAGCAAGCCCATATCGTCTATGCGAGGATCATGGGCCAGTGCCAGGATGCCTGACCAGGCGTCGCCAAACTCTCTGGAAATCAGATCATCGGGCAGGCGGCGATCCAGAGGAATCTGATCGTAGCTCCAGCCTGAGGCAAACGTTTCCCTGGGCTCGCAAAGGGTTACAGCAAATTCCGCCGCCGTCGCAAATTCCGCAACGTAACGGGCAACCTCGCCAGCGCCAATCAACAACAGCCGGCACTCAGGCTGCAGAACGTGGACAAGCTGCTCGCCGTCAAAGCTAACAGACTTACCAGCCCTGGCCACAGCGCGCTCCAGAGCCACAATACCATTCAGGGGGACGCGGCGGACCACCGGTTCACGATCGCGCAAGGCGCCCGCAAGCGCGTTAACATGATCAAGGCCTGACTGCCCCTGAAGGGGCTCCACAAGAAGCCTGATCCTGCCACCGCAAGGCAGTTGGAAATGATCCCGGTCATCATCCGTAATGCCGTAATCAACAAAGACGGGATGATCTGGCCCGTCTTCGGCCGTGCGCCGCAACAGATCCTCCTCCAGACAACCACCGGAAACCGAGCCGCTCCAGTGGCCGGATTCCGCAATCGCCAGCCAGGAGCCAACCGGACGCGGTGAAGAACCCCAGGTCTCGACGATGGTGCACAACCACACCCTCTGCCCCGCCTGCAGCCACTCAGACATCCTTGCAATAACCGTCTGACGCCCCGTGGCGACCGAATGAGCGACGCTTGATTCAGACATCGGCTTTCAACGGCAGGCTTCGCTGGCGTTTACCGTTCAGTGCGAACAGCGCATTACCCAGGGCCGGAATGACTGGCGGCACGCCCGGCTCACCAACACCAGTCGGCACCTCGGCGCTATCAACAATATCCACCACCACCTCGGGTCGCTCGTACTGTCTCATCAACGGATAATCGTGGAAGTTGCTCTGCTGCACCTCACCGTTCTGCAGGGTTATTTCCCCGTAGAGCGCTGCCGTCAGCCCGAACAGAATGCCACCCTCGATCTGGTCCTCCACGATACGTGGATTCACGACCTGGCCGCAGTCCACCGAACAGGTGACCTTGTAGACCCGAACAATGCCATTCTCGATTCCGGCCTCCACCACCTGCGCCACATAGGTGCCAAAACTACGGAACAATGCAAGGCCCCGGGCCCGGCCTTCTGGCACAGTGGACTGCCAATTGGCAAGGCGGGCAACCCGATCAAGCACCTCCAGGTGCCGTGGCTCATGGGAAATCAGCCGACGACGAAACTGGTATGGATTTTCTCCGGCCTCGTGGGCCAGTTCGTCCATGAAGGTCTCAACCGCAAAGCCGTTGTGGGAATAGCCCACGGACCGCCACCAGCTAATGGGAATGCCGGGGTCGGTGTGGGTATGGCGAATATCAATATTGGCCACCCGGTAGGGGTACTCAATAGCCCCCTCGATCGCGGAGATATCTTTGGGAGTGGCAATGCCCTCGGCCATCAGGCCGACGGAGCCAAGAGTGTCGTACATGAACTTCGGCGCCCAGGGATACTGGGCAGGCGCCGCGTTGCGAACATACCAGTCCAGGATCTGCGGTCCAACGATCTGGTGATGCCAGCCCGTCAGCTCGCCACCAGACAGACTGGCTTTCATGCGGTGGAGCATCGCCGGACGATAGAGGTCATGGCGGGTGTCTTCTTCCCGGGACCAGATAACTTTCACCGGCCGCCGGATGCGATAGGCCACGGCCGCAGCTTCCTCTATGTAATCCTGGGTCAGCCGACGGCCAAAGCCACCGCCGAGAAAGGTGGTATTGATGGTGACCTCGTCGGGCCCGAGATCGGTTACCCTGGCCGCCGCGATCCGTCCAAGGTCCGGCGCCTGGGTGGGCGCCCACACGTCCATCCGGTTTTCGCGATACCAGGCCGTGGCGTTCATGGGCTCTAAAGTAGCATGGGCGAGGTAGGGCTGGGCGTACTCGGCTTCCACTACTCGGTCACCCTCCTCCACAGCGCTGGCAAAACTGCCTTCACTGCGCTCGGACTCCCCGGGGTCCTCATCAGCGGCAGAGCGATAGGAATCAAACACATCCTTCGTGGACAAAGACACGGCATCCGAGAAATCCCAGTCTATCCGGAGCGCGTCCTGGGCTTTCCGGGCCCGCCAGTACTTGTCGGCAACGACGGCAACGCCGCGCTCGATCTCGAAAACGTCGAGCACTCCCGCCATTGCCCGGACCTGATCGCCGTTAAAGCCCAGTAGCCTGCCTCCGCGCCTGGGCGACCTGGTCACCACCCCATAAACCATGTCCGGAAGTTCCACATCAATCCCATACACCGCGGTTCCCGTCGACTTGGCCCGGGCATCCAGCTTGCCCCTTTCCCTGCCGATGTACTTCCATTCGCTTCGTGGTTTCAGGGCAATGTCACCCCGAACCACTTCTTTGGCAGCCAGCTCGACCAACCTGCCATAGGCCAAGGAATCGATACCGTTCGGGTGCACCACCCGCCCTTCACTGGCCCGGCAATCGCTAGCTTCAACGTTCCAGACCCGAGCCGCGGCCATAACCAGCATCTGCCGGGCTTCAGCCCCCGCCATTCGCAAGGGCTCCCAACTGGTTGCAACACTGGTGCTACCGCCGGTGAGCTGAAGTTTGTACAAAGGATTTCGATACTCGGGTGCCACCGGGGCGAAGCGGGGTTTAATCTGCTCTGGCTGGATTTCCAGCTCCTCGGCAATAAGCGTCGTCAACCCGGTGTAGGTCCCCTGACCCATTTCTACCCGGGCCAGGGTGAAGAAAACTTCGTCATCAGTGGTCAGTTCGAGCCAGGCATCGGGCCGCCATTCACCGGTATCCGGCTCGTAGCCGGTCTGCATTCCGGCACAGCCCGGCAACGTCAGTGAAACCACCAGACTGCCGGAGGCACCGGCACTGACCTTGAGGAAATTCCGTCGGTTCATCGCCATGTTACACGCCCCCTTTCTGAGAGCCGCCTGAAGACTCAGAGCCAGCGACGGATTCTACGGCCGCAATAATCCGCGAGTAGGTCCCGCATCGGCAAAGGTTGCCCGTCATGGCGGCGACGATTTCGTCCCGTGAGGGGGTGGAGTTGTTCGCCAGCAAGTGAGCTGCACTCATAATCTGGCCGGACTGGCAGTAACCGCACTGGGGAACACCGTGTTCTATCCAGGCCTCCTGAAGGGCATGAAGCCGATCGCCATCAGTCAGCCCTTCGATCGTGACGACCTCGCCGCCGGCAGCCATTTCAACGGGCGTGGAGCAGGAGCGTACAGGCTGCCCGTTCAGGTGCACCGTGCATGCGCCGCAAAGGCCGGCACCGCAACCGAATTTAGTGCCCTTGAGCCCCAGCTCATCACGCAATACCCACAAAAGCGGCGTATCGCCCTCAATGTTCAGCGACCGCTCGTCGCCGTTAACTGTCAGGCTCACGGCCATCCCAACTCTCTCCTTTGTATTTCCGGTCTTGTTGCCCGGTTTTATTGTTGTGCCCCGGCCTGCGGCAGATGCTCAGGGTTTATTTGACGATTTCCTCGCCATCCTTGTTAACCCAGATCTTGCGTTCACCAGATTCCATCTTGCCGTTGGAGTTCCAGACTTCGCGATCCGTAGTGGCTTCTTCAACTTTACCGTTGTCGTTCCAGATCACTCGATCCTTGCAACCCGCCAGCGCCAGCACGGCCAATACAGCTACTGCAACTTTTTTCACGACGATAACCTCCGCTCAGCCGCCATGGCGGCTCTGATTTAAGGGTGTCTGGGATCGGAGCCGCTAACGGCTTCCGTGGATTTCACGATTATGCTGCTTGTCCCGGTCACTTTTTCGCACCATGACATAAACCGCACCGGTACCACCATGGTGTTTTTGGGCCGAATGAAACGCCAGGACATCGTCCAGCTCCGGTAGCCACTTGGCGAGGTAGCTCTTGAGTTGGGCAATTCCATCGGGATTGCGCTCGCCCTTGCCATGCAGAATGATGACCGAACGCAATCCGTAGCGGACACAATCGCCAATAAACCTGAAAACTTCACGCCGGGACTGCTCAACGGTCATCCGGTGCAGATCGAGGCGCGCCTCGATCGGATACTGCCCGAGCCTGAGCTTGCGGAACACGCCGTGCTGAACGCCCGGCCGCTGCCAGCTCAATACATCGTGAGCCGTGAGCGGTTCCACCATGTCGGATGTCAACGGGTTGGTATCCCGCAACGGTTTCTCCACGGCCGCCCTCTGGCGCTCCAGATGGCCGGGCGTCAGTTCACGGGGCGTTGTTACCTCTGCCCGGTTGGGCTTAGGGATACGCCGGACGTCTTTCATTTCCTCGAGGAAGCTGAGGCGCTCTTCTTTGGTTGTCATGGCATTACAGTTAATAACCAGTTTCAGATACTGACTTTACCACCCGGGTCAGTGGCCTTAAAGAAAACTGATCTATGTCAGGCTTCCTGCGACCAAAATCGTAAGGCGACGAACGCTTTGGCTACACTACACTTCAGACGGACAATAATAACCAGCGAGTGACGACGGACATGGCCTCAGCGAACCCGGAAAATGATCGCCCCCAGAACATCCGAGCAATAATGACGTTTCTGCGGGAACATGCGCCCTTTTCCAGCATGGATGATGCGCATCTGGCGCATTTCGCCGAGAATGCCTCCATTCAGTTTTACGCCGATGGCGACGTTGTCCTCTCTCCGGACCATGACGTCGTAAAACGATTCTACGTAGTCAAACAAGGGCGGATTCGTGGCGAGCGCCACAACGATAAGGAAGACCGCACCGAAACGACCTTCGAAATCAGCCAGGGTGAGTGTTTTCCTCTGGCCGCCATGATCGGCGAGCGGCCAACCAGAACCCTGCACCGGGCATCGGGCGATACCTTCTGCCTCAGTATCGGGCAGGCGGCCTTCGTTACCCTGTTTTCTGAAAGTGAACCCTTTAGGGATTTCTGCCTGCGAGGCGTCAGTAGCCTGCTTGATCAGGTGAACCGGCGCATCCAGTCGAGCGCCATGGCTTCGATGGGTTCCAGTACCTCCCTGGACACCCCGCTGGAACGTTATGCATTGCGAAATCCCATTGTGTGCTCGCCGGACCTTCCAGTGCGCAAGGCCGTGGCGCGTATGCACGAGAACAATGTCGGCAGCATTATCATTACCGATGAAAACCGCATCCCGACCGGCATTTTCACACTGCGGGACCTTCGGACCATGATCGCCGAGGGCACCGGCCCGCTGGACACACCCATCCGACAGGTCATGACCAAGGATCCCTGCTGCCTGCCCTCCCATGCGGATGCATTCGAAGCCGCCATGCTGATGGCGGAGCACCATTTTGCCCATTTGTGCGTCATCGACGACGACCACAAGCTGATTGGCGTAGTTTCGGAACGGGACCTGTTCTCCCTGCAGCGGGTGGATCTGGTTAACCTTGCTCGCACCATCGGCACCGCCACCCACCTTCGTACCCTGGTGAGCCTGCGAGCGGACGTCTCCCGCCTGGTGGATGCCATGCTTGCCCACGGCGCTGACTCCGGGCAAGTGGTCAAGATCATCACGACACTCAACGATGTTACTGTCCGTCGGGTCCTGGAACTGAACATCAAGAAACACGACCCCGGCATTCCCTTTACCTGGCTGACATTCGGCAGCGAGGGTCGACAGGAGCAGACTCTGTTGACGGACCAGGACAATGGCATCCTGTTCCAGACGCCCGAAGGCATGACCGAAGAACAGGTCCGGGAAAAGCTGCTGCCGTTTGCCCGGAGGGTTAACGACGAACTGGCCGAGTGCGGCTTCACCCTGTGCAAAGGCAACATCATGGCCAGCAATCCGAAACTGTGTCTGAGCGACAGGGAATGGGACGACTGGTTTATCCGCTTTATTGACGCATCCACGCCCCAAAACCTGGTTTATTCCTCGATTTTCCTGGATATGAGAGCCATCTATGGGCCGACAGAGCCTCTGGATGCCCTTCTGGATAAAGTTCTTGCACGGATCCGGAAAAACGCCCTGTTCCAGAAAATGCTTGCCGGCAACGCCTTCCAGCGCAAGCCACCGCTGACCATGTTCCGCAACTTCCGCTACCTGTCGGATGAAGGCAACAAGCATTCACTGGACCTTAAACGCCAGGGCCTGGCGCCATTTGTTGAAGCTGTTCGGGTCTTTGCCCTGGCGAATGGCGTTGAGACGGCAAACACCCTGGAACGAATGGATGAACTGGCCAAAAAAGGCATCTTCGACCCGAAAGATGCCAACGCCTGGAAAGAAGCCTATAGCCTGATCCAGGCGATCCGGATGCGGGCGCACCAGGAAATGCTGGCAAAGGACCAGGAGCTGACCAACTATATTGATCCCGACGATCTGAACCCGCTCGACCGCCGGATTCTGCGGGAATCCTTCAGGCAGGCTCAGCGGTTGCAGCAGAAGCTCGAAGTGACCTACCAACTCTGACCTTCAGGCGCGAGACATGCTGGAACAAATCAAACAATGGATTGAGCATCGGCGGGGCGGGAAGATCGGCAGCCACGATCCTGGCAATCTGCCCCACGCGAAAACACCGGGAGAACAGCTCCTCACGGATTGCCGTCTGATTGTGCTCGATCTGGAAACCACGGGGCTGAATGCCGCCAAGGATGAAGTCATTGCTATCGGAGCGGTAGCTATCAGGGGCGGCATCATCCACCTCGGCGACCAGTTCGACCTGATCCTCAGGCGGCCAGAGCTCGACATCAGGGAAACGGTGCTTATTCACGGAATCGGGCCGGAAGCTCTGACCCAGGGGCACGAAATCGAGGACGCCCTGCTTTACCTTCTCGAGTGGATGAATGGCGACCCGATTCTGGCCTACCACTCGGCGTTCGACCAGAAATTTCTGGAGAAGACATTGAAGGCTCAGCTGGGATACACCCAGCCCCACACCTGGATGGATGTCGCAGACTTGATGCCTGCGTTTTTCCCCAACACGAAAACCGGTGGCAAGGGGCTCGACAATTGGGCGGATTATTTCGGCCTTGAAGTCAGCGAACGACACCACGCTGCCTCGGACGCTCTTGCCACCGCCGAGCTCACCCTGATAGCCCTGAATAAGGCCCGCACCGAGGGCGTAAAAACCCTGAAGGGATTGCACGACAAGCTTCATTACCATCGGCGTCTGCAAAACATGCATCGTTACTGAATGGATGCTGGCCCAGACGTCTCGAAAATAGACGGACGTCACGCCAAATTACTGAGAATTAGACCTTTTGCCAATATCTATAAATCGCTTGACCAGTAAAGTCAGTAGGGACAACTAGTCGGAGAAGTACTTATATGAATAATAAATTCTCTAACAGAAGTGCCTCACCAAAAACCCACCCAACCTCCACAACAACAACACAGGAGTGATCCTATGTCAGGTCATAGCTACGACGCTGAAGCCTACTGGAAGGCGAATCTACGCCTGATATTCGGGAGCCTGATCGTCTGGGCCCTGGTATCTTACGGCTTTGCAATTCTGCTCCGTCCAATGCTCGCGGGCATTCCGATTGGTGGTACCGATCTGGGCTTCTGGTTCGCCCAGCAAGGTTCCATCCTCACGTTCATCGCTCTGATCTTCCACTACGCGTGGCGCATGAACAAGATCGATGAAAAATTCGGCGTGCACGAGGAGTAAGAACGAATGAGTCAATTTGCCATTAACATCATGTTTGTAGGGGGCTCCTTCCTCCTCTACATCGCTATCGCTATCTGGGCCAAGGCCGGAAGCACGAGTGACTTCTACGTTGCCGGTGGCGGCGTTCACCCGATCACCAACGGCGCAGCAATCGGCGCCGACTGGATGTCCGCGGCTTCGTTTATCTCCATGGCAGGTCTGATCGCTGCCGGTGGCTACGCCAACTCCACCTTCCTCATGGGCTGGACTGGCGGTTACGTTCTGCTGGCGATGCTGCTGGCTCCGTACCTGCGGAAGTTCGGCAAGTTCACCGTGCCCGAGTTCATCGGTGACCGTTTCTACAGCAAGAATGCCCGCCTGGTGGCGGTTATCTGTCTGATCGTAGCGTCTGTAACCTACGTAATCGGCCAGATGGCTGGTGCCGGTGTTGCCTTCTCCCGCTTCCTCGAAGTGGACTCCACCGTAGGTCTGATGATCGCGGCAGTGGTGGTATTCGTCTACGCGGTAATGGGCGGCATGAAGGGCATCACCTACACCCAGGTGGCCCAGTACTGCGTACTGATCATTGCCTACACCATTCCTGCGGTGTTCATCTCCCTGCAACTGACTGGCAATCCGCTTCCCCCGCTGGGTCTGTTCTCGACTCACGTGGATTCCGGCATGCCGATCCTCGACAAGCTGAACCAGGTTATCACTGACCTCGGCTTCAACGAGTACACCGCCGATATCGACAACAAGCTGAACATGGTTCTGTTCACCCTGTCGCTGATGATCGGTACTGCAGGTCTGCCCCACGTTATCATCCGCTTCTTCACCGTACCGAAGGTGGCTGACGCGCGCTGGTCTGCCGGCTGGGCCCTGGTATTCATCGCCCTGCTGTACCTGACTGCACCAGCTGTTGCTTCCATGGCTCGTCTGAACCTGATGACCACCATCTATCCGGACGGCACCGCTGCGGAGCCAATTCAGTACGACGAGCGTCCAAACTGGATCAAGGAATGGGAAATCACGGGTCTTATCCAGTTCACCGACAAGAACGAAGATGGTCGTATCCAGCTCTACAACGACAGCGAAGCCTTCGCGCCTACGGCTGAAGCCCGCGGCTGGAACGGCAACGAGCTCGTCGTTAACCGGGATATCCTGGTACTGGCCAACCCGGAAATCGCCAACCTGCCCGGCTGGGTCATCGGTCTGATCGCAGCAGGTGGTCTGGCAGCAGCACTGTCCACAGCGGCCGGTCTGTTGCTCGCGATTTCCTCGGCGGTCAGTCACGACCTGATCAAAGGTTCCATTAACCCGGCGATCACGGAGAAAGGCGAGCTGTTGGCGGCGCGGATATCCATGGCGGTCGCAATCGTTGTTGCCACCTACCTTGGGGCCAACCCTCCAGGCTTTGCGGCGCAGGTGGTTGCACTTGCATTCGGCATCGCGGCAGCTTCCCTGTTCCCGGCGCTGATGATGGGTATCTTCTCCAAGCGCGTGAACAACAAAGGCGCCATCGCCGGCATGCTGACCGGTCTGGCCTTCACCCTGGTATACATCTTTGTTTACAAGGGCTGGTTGTTCATTCCGGGCACTAACAACCTGGCAGACACTCCAGAAAACTGGGTGCTGGGCATCTCCCCGCTGTCTATCGGTGCGGTTGGTGCAATCGTCAACTTTGCGGTAGCCTTCGTTGTATCCAACGCAACTGAAGAACCGCCCGTTGAGATTCAGGAACTGGTTGAAAGCGTCCGTTACCCACGTGGTGCCGGTCAGGCTCAAGACCACTAAGCAACATCTCAGCCTGCTTCGTTCGATGAACTGACAGGTTGATACTGAACGGGCTTCCTCAATGAGGGAGCCCGTTCTTTTTTGAGGAAGTCATTTTATGTTCTGGACATTTGTCGCCACTGTATTTTGCGGCCTCGGCACTGCCGGTATCGCTCTTGGTATCCGTGCTGCCACCCGAAACAAAGCCCCGAAGTGGATTATCCCGGTGTTTGCCGGCGCGGGCATGCTCGGCTATCTGATTTATATGGAATACACCTGGTTCGATCAGAAAGAGGCCCGTCTGCCCGCAGAAGCCGTCATTGTGAATACCGAAACCGATGGCATCCTGTGGCGCCCCTGGACCTTCGTTTTTCCCTATGTCACTGCATTCTCGACAGTCGATACCAAAAGCATCAGTCGTGACACAAACAGCGAAGATATTGTTCGGTTTACCCTGTACCGCTTCGAGCAGAAAATGACCGATGCCGTGTCCCACCGCATTCACATCATTAACTGTGCTACCCGGGAACTGGTACCACTGGGTTCTGACGGAAGCCCTCGAGTGGACAACCTGAAGCTGCTTGAACCCGGAGACACCCTGTATAAGACCGTTTGCGCAGAGTGATACCTCGTTAGCGTGATGCTTCAACCTGCTGATACCGTCGGGAACGTACAACAATGATTAGTGCCTGGCTGCTGGTCCTCATTTCCATCACCTACATCTCGATCCTGTTTGTGATCGCCTGGGCCGGCGACAAGCACCCCGGCCTGTATCGCAAACGCCTGGCACGCACCCACATATACGCACTGTCTCTGGCAGTCTACTTCACCTCCTGGACCTTCTATGGCGCCGTTGGCCGCGCCACCCAGGAGGGGCTCGGTTTTCTGCCCATCTACCTGGGCCCGCTGCTGGTGTTTGTTTTCGGCGCGCCCTTGCTACGCCGTATCATCTATATCAGCAAGCGCAATAACAGTACGTCCATTGCCGATTTCGTCGCCTCCCGTTACGGCAAATCCCAGCTACTGGCTGCAATGATTTCGACATTCGCCCTGATCGGCAGCGTCCCCTACATAGCCTTGCAGCTTAAAGCCATTGCCATGGGCTTCAACGTGCTTTCGGAAACGGGCACCGGCTATGAGGAACTGAGCACTGCGGCCTGGAACGATTCCGCCTGGTACATCACTCTCGCCCTGGCAGTATTTACCGTCCTGTTCGGAACCCGCCATCTGGAGTCCACCGAGCATCACCGGGGCATGATCCAGGCCGTGGCCTTCGAGTCACTGATCAAACTCGTGGCCTTCGTCGCCGTCGGACTGTTCGTTGGCTATGGCCTCTACGGCGGATTCGGAGACCTGTTTGAGCGGGCGAAAGACGCAGATCTGATTGGCACCCTGACTACCGACGGCATTGAAGCGCCAGCGTTTATAACCCAGACGCTCATTGCCATGCTCGCCATCATCTGCCTGCCCCGGCAGTTTCATGTCATGGTGGTCGAAAATACCGACCATCGGGATTTCGAGATTGCACGCTGGGCCATGCCCATCTACCTGATCGTAGCCAGCGCATTTGTACTCCCGATTGCAGCCGCCGGACTGTTGTCGCCCGAGGCCTCAGCCGGCAACCCTGACGTTCTGATACTGCAGCTGCCGATCATGGCCGGCGAGGAATGGCTGGCGATACTCGCGTTCCTCGGTGGCGGCTCGGCCGCAGCCGCCATGGTTATCGTATGCTCAGTGGCCATCGCCACCATGGTCAGTAACGAAATCATCATGCCGGCGCTGCTGAAGTTTTTCCGGCCGGGCATGAACCGACGCACAGATCTCAGTTACCTGCTGTTGAGTATCCGACGTGTCGCCATCTTCGTGGTATTGCTCACAGCCTATGGTTTTTACCGGATGGCTGGTGAAGATTACAGCCTGACAGCCTTCGGCCTGCTCTCGTTTGCGGCGGCAGCACAATTTGGACCTGCGCTGGTGGGCGGTATTATCTGGCGCCGGGGTAATTACATGGGCGCCGTCTGGGGCCTGGGCCTCGGCTTCCTGATGTGGTGCTACACCCTGCTACTGCCGGCGCTCGCCACCACGGGATGGGTCAACGACACCCTGGTTCAGCAGGGAATCCTGGGGTTGAACTGGACTCGGCCTACTGCACTGTTCGGGTCCGAGCTGGACCAGACAAGCCACGGCATTATCTGGAGTTTGGGGATCAACACGGTCGTGTACATCGTGCTCTCAATGCTCACTCGCCAGCGCGTCCGCGAAAAAATCCAGATTGCTTCTTTCTTTCACGATCCACAACCCAAGGCCGAAACGGCCCAACACCAGAGCTGGCAAGGTGAGATACTGACGTCCGACCTGCAGGCCCTTACGGACCGGTTCATGGGTGAAGAGCGCTCGGAAACCATTTTCCGGAATTACGAGCGCCGCAATGCCATTCGCCTGCACCCACACCGCCCGGCGTCCGCCCATCTGATGAAATACATCGAGCGCCAGTTGGCTTCGGTGATTGGCGCCTCTACGGCCAGAGTGGTCCTGGAATCCACCCTCACCGGCCGGGACATGCAGATCGAGGACGTTGTCAGCATTGTCGATGAAGCCTCCCAGGCCATGACTTTCAGCCGTGAGCTGCTGCAGTCGGCCATTGAGAACATCAGCCTGGGCGTGTCAGTGGTGAACCATCAGCAACAACTGGTGGTCTGGAACCATCGTTACCTGGAGCTGTTTACCTATCCGAAAGGCTTCGTCAGGGTCGGACGCCCAGTCGAAGATCTGATGCGTTACAACCTGACCAACGCCAACCTCTCTGCCCGCAGGATTGATGAAATCGTGGCTGACCGCTGCACCAGCATGCGCGAGGGTCGGCCAATGTCCTATGAGCGCCAGAGGCCCGATGGCACCGTTTTGCGCATTGATGGCAGTCCGATCCCCGGGGGTGGCTATGTCACGACCTTCCAGGATATTACCGCCATGCGTCGAACCGAGCAGGCCCTGAAGGAAACGAACATTTACCTGGAACAGCGGGTAAAGGAACGTACCCAGGAGCTCCAGGTCATCAATGAGCAGATGCTGAAAGCCAAATCGGTGGCCGAGCAGGCGAACCAGAGCAAGACACGCTTCCTGGCTTCAGCCAGCCACGACCTGCTCCAGCCCCTGAACGCAGCCAGACTGTTTACCTCTGCCCTCGCCGGGAAAGCAGATGACGGTGAGATGAAAGATCTGGTAGACCACATCGACAGTTCCCTGGGGGCCGCCGAAGAAATCATCAGCACCCTGCTGGATATTTCCAAGCTGGATGCAGGTGCCCTGGAGCCAAACATCGGGGTCTTCCCCGTCAACGACATCATGCGCCATCTGGCAACCGATTTTTCCGCCATCGCCAAGGACCAGAACCTGGAGCTGCACGTTGTACCCAGCACGGTCTGGATCCGATCGGATGCCAAACTCCTGCGTCGCGTGGTCCAGAATTTCCTTTCCAATGCCATACGCTACACACCAGAAGGCAAGATCCTCCTGGGATGCCGTCGCCTGAAAGGCTATATCCGGATAGAGGTCTGGGACACCGGTCCTGGCATACCCGAGGATCAACTGACCCATATCTTCGAGGAGTTCCGTCGGTTTCAGCATGGCCGGGACAAAAAAGGCCTGGGCCTCGGTCTTGCGATCGTCGATCGTATCAGCGGTATGCTGAACCACCCGGTCAGCGTCCATTCTGTCCAGGGTCGCGGTAGCGTCTTTGGGATAACGGTACCAACAGCTGCGCCCGAGCAGAACGAAGCCGCAGCTGCGAAGCCCGCTGCAGGCTCCCGGAGAGTCTCAAACCTCGGGGGACTGCATTTCCTGTGTATCGATAACGACCCGGCCATACTGCAGGGAATGGTGGCGCTACTGGGCAATTGGAAGTGTGATGTGACCGCGGCGGAAAGTCTGGAAGATGCCATGGCAAAACTGGAAGGGGAAAGCCCGGATATTATACTTGCCGATTATCAACTGGACGAAAACAAGAATGGCCTCGACGCCATGGACAGCATTCGTGGTGCGTTGAACGCGGACATCCCTGGAATACTCATCACCGGCTATATGGCGCCTGAAGTGCGGGAAGATGCCATAGACCGGGGTTACCAGATTCTTTACAAACCGGTGAAACCTGCTGCACTGAGGGCACTGGTTAACAAGCTACTCAAACAGAAGCGCTCATGACCGATTCCAAAGCTGACTTCAACCCGTTCGGCAAGCTCACCTATCTGGTTATTGATGACTTCGAGAATTTCCGGTTGTCCATGCGCCAGATGCTTCGCAGCTGCGGTGCCGACAAAATTGAACTGGTAGCCCATGCCAATCAGGCGATTCAGTACTGTACCTACAATCACGTAGATGTCGTGTTGTGTGACTTTAATCTTGGCGAAGGCAAGAACGGCCAGCACATACTGGAGGAGCTTCGGCATAAAAAACTTCTCAAGCGCTCGTCTCTCTTCCTGATGGTGACTGCCGAAACGTCCAAGGAAATGGTCATGGGAGCGAGGGAATATCAACCCGACGCTTACCTAACCAAACCGATCAATCGGGCCGTACTGGAAAAGCGTCTGGGCGCCCTGATCAGCCAGCGCAACATCCTCCTGCCCATTAACCGGGAAATCGACCGGGAGAACTACCCGGAGGCTATTTCACTATGCCTCCAGGCACTGCCGCGGCAGCCTCGTTACAAGACCTGGCTTATGAAAACCCTGGGCGACCTGTATTTCCAGCTGGGCGACCTGGCTCACGCACTCAAGATCTACGATGACGTCCTGGCACAACGTGAGCTTTCCTGGGCAAAGCTCGGGCGGTGCAAGGTTCTGCTTGCCAAACGAAGTCTCGACGAGGCGGTAGACGGCCTCAGAGACCTTCTGACAAAGCATCCGGACTACATGGAGGCGTATGACCTGCTCGCAGAGGGGCTGGAACGACAGGGGCGTCCTACACAGGCACAGCAAGTGCTCGAAAAAGCCGCCGAGCATTCCCCCAATGCGCTGCTTCGGCAGAAGCATCTTGCCGAACTGGCAGGTTCAAACCAGGACATGGACACGGCCTCAGATGCATGGCGTCGAACCGTTGAGCTGGGGACCTACTCGATACATGACAAATCCGAACACTACCTTGCACTGGGCCAGACACTCTCGGACCTGAGTGAAGGCGACCTCGACGAGGATGGTGCGGAAAAGGCCAAAGAAGCGCTGGCGGTACTCAAAAAAATGGAAAAGCGATTCGATGGCGAGGAAGGTATCGGTCTACGCAGCCGCATCGTACAGTGCCGGATTTACGCAGGCCAGGGACAGGATCGACAGGCTGCGAAGATTCTCGAGAGTATCAGGCCGGAGCTCCAGGATACCACTGTACTGGATGCCAGAACGGGGCTTGATTACGCCAAAACCCTGTTTCGCCTGGGGCATGAATCCGATGCGAAACAGTTGCTGGCCGAGATGTCCGAACTCTTCAGCAACGATCCTGAAACTCTCCAGAAGATTGAAAGCCTTCTGGATGAACCCGTGGGATTCCGCCAGAAGATCAAGGCCAGAGCCCTGAACCGGGATGGCATCAAAGCCTTCGAATCCGGAAACCTGCAAGAAGCAGCAGAAACGTTTTCAAAGGCTCTGGAGATCGTGCCTGATCACGCAGCCCTGAACCTTAACCTGGTTCAGGTACTGATGAAGGAACACGACAATAACCCGACCAGCACTGAGCTCCTCAAGCGCTGTCAGTCCTGCCTTGATCGGTTATCAGGACTACCCGAGCAACATCGCCAACATAGGCGTTATATCGCCTTAAAACGCAAGCTGAAGGGACTGATGGAATGAACGACCAGAATATCGATTTTTCAATGGTACTCGCCTCAGCCGTTCACGATATGAAGAACTCGCTAGGCATGCTCCTGAACTCCCTGGACGAACTTCGCACCGAACACGAGGAAAACCTGGGGGAATCTGCACGTTTCAATACTCTTCAGTACGAAGCCGAAAGGATGCACAACGATCTGGTGCAACTTCTCGGCATCTACCGCCTTGGCGAGAACAACCTCTCCGCGCACATTGAGGAACACTTTGTGCCGGATTTCCTGACCGAACACCTGGCACGACACACACCTCTGCTTAAGGGCCTCGGCATTGATGTTTCGATAGAGGCTGAAGACATAAACGGCTTTTTCGACGAGGACCTTCTGACCGGCGTGTTAAATAACACCATTAACAACGCTATACGCTACACGCGAAGCAAAATCCTGCTTACAGCTGGTGAAAGAGATGGATATCTGGTGATTGGTGTTGAAGACGACGGGAAAGGCTATCCGGAGAGTATGCAACATACCGGCACCCTGAACTTCAAATCGCTTGATTTCAAAAGTGGCAGCACCAGCCTTGGGCTGTTTTTCGCCTCCTCCGTCGCCAAACTGCACAGTGAGGGAGAGAGAAGTGGGTCTATAAAGCTCCACAACGGTGGGAGCCTGGGTGGTGGGGTATTTGAGATTTGGTTGCCTTGATTTTGCTTTGTCGGGATCTTTTCCCATACCGCAGGCAGCGCGTTGCGCTGCAACGATGACCCGGGCCACCCCGAGACGGGGTGCCCGTCCTTACCTGAGCGAGCGATGCTCGCTCTGCCTTCGGCACCGGTGCGGACACTCCCGTAGGTCATCTCTTTCTTGCAGCTAATAAAAAACCCCAGCACCTTCCGGTGCTGGGGTTTTTGGTATTAGGAGCCTGACGATGACCTACTCTCACATGGGCAACGCCACACTACCATCGGCGCTGGTCTGTTTCACTTCTGAGTTCGGGATGGGATCAGGTGGTTCCAGACCGCTATGGTCGTCAGGCAAAACGGTTGATCACTGGGGGACGGGATAGAACTGAGTGATGTTGATTTCGTTTGAGCGGTTAGGCTCTGCGTTATCCGCAATTGTCTTGGGTGTTATATAGTCAAGCCGCACGAGCAATTAGTATCGGTTAGCTCAACGCCTCGCAGCGCTTACACACCCGACCTATCAACGTCCTGGTCTTGAACGGCTCTTCAGGGACCTCGAGGGTCCAGGGAGATCTCATCTTGGAAGGGGCTTCCCGCTTAGATGCTTTCAGCGGTTATCCTGTCCGAACATAGCTACCGGGCAATGCGACTGGCGTCACAACCCGAACACCAGAGGTTCGTCCACTCCGGTCCTCTCGTACTAGGAGCAGCTTTCCTCAAATCTCCAACGTCCACGGCAGATAGGGACCGAACTGTCTCACGACGTTCTAAACCCAGCTCGCGTACCACTTTAAATGGCGAACAGCCATACCCTTGGGACCGGCTTCAGCCCCAGGATGTGATGAGCCGACATCGAGGTGCCAAACACCGCCGTCGATGTGAACTCTTGGGCGGTATCAGCCTGTTATCCCCGGAGTACCTTTTATCCGTTGAGCGATGGCCCTTCCATACAGAACCACCGGATCACTATGACCTACTTTCGTACCTGCTCGACGTGTCTGTCTCGCAGTTAAGCGGGCTTGTGCCATTACACTAACCGCATGATGTCCGACCATGCTTAGCCCACCTTTGTGCTCCTCCGTTACGCTTTGGGAGGAGACCGCCCCAGTCAAACTACCCACCACACAGTGTCCTCATCCCCGATAAGGGGAGCAAGTTAGAACCTCAAACATGTCAGGCTGGTATTTCAAGGTTGGCTCCATGAGAACTGGCGTTCCCACTTCAAAGCCTCCCAGCTATCCTACACAAACATGCTCAAAGTTCACTGTGAAGCTATAGTAAAGGTTCACGGGGTCTTTCCGTCTAGCCGCGGATACACCGCATCTTCACGGCGATTTCAATTTCACTGAGTCTCGGGTAGAGACAGCGCCCCCATCGTTACGCCATTCGTGCAGGTCGGAACTTACCCGACAAGGAATTTCGCTACCTTAGGACCGTTATAGTTACGGCCGCCGTTTACCGGGGCTTCGATCAAGAGCTTCGCGCAAGCGCTAACCCCATCAATTAACCTTCCGGCACCGGGCAGGCGTCACACCGTATACGTCCACTTTCGTGTTTGCACAGTGCTGTGTTTTTAATAAACAGTCGCAGGGGCCTGGTATCTTCGACTGGTCTCAGCTCCACCCGCAGGGGCTTCACTTACTGCCAGCGTGCCTTCTCCCGAAGTTACGGCACCATTTTGCCTAGTTCCTTTACCCGAGTTCTCTCAAGCGCCTTGGTATTCTCTACCTGACCACCTGTGTCGGTTTGGGGTACGGTCTCGAATAGCCTGAAGCTTAGAAGATTTTCCTGGAAGCATGGCATCAATGACTTCCCGCTCTATGAGCAGTCGTCGTCACGTCTCGGGATTGTGGACCCGGATTTGCCTAAGTCCACTCCCTACTCGCTTAAACCGGGGCAACCGTCGCCCGGCTCACCTAGCCTTCTCCGTCTCTCCATCGCAGCTATCCAAGGTACGGGAATATTAACCCGTTTCCCATCGACTACACCTTTCGGTCTCGCCTTAGGGGCCGACTCACCCTGCGCCGATTAGCGTTGCGCAGGAACCCTTGGTCTTCCGGCGTGCGGGTTTTTCACCCGCATTGTCGTTACTCATGTCAGCATTCGCACTTCTGATACCTCCAGCATGCTTCTCAACACACCTTCGCAGGCTTACAGAACGCTCCCCTACCCCGCATACAAAGTATGCAGCCGCAGCTTCGGTGACCAGTTTTAGCCCCGTTACATCTTCCGCGCAGGCCGACTCGACTAGTGAGCTATTACGCTTTCTTTAAAGGATGGCTGCTTCTAAGCCAACCTCCTAGCTGTCTGAGCCTTCCCACATCGTTTCCCACTTAACTGGTACTTGGGGACCTTAGCTGGCGGTCTGGGTTGTTTCCCTCTTCACGACGGACGTTAGCACCCGCCGTGTGTCTCCCGGATAGTACTCACAGGTATTCGGAGTTTGCATCGGGTTGGTAAGTCGGGATGACCCCCTAGCCGAAACAGTGCTCTACCCCCTGTGGTATTCGTCCGAGGCGCTACCTAAATAGCTTTCGGGGAGAACCAGCTATCTCCGGGCTTGATTAGCCTTTCACTCCGATCCACAAGTCATCCCCTGGCTTTTCAACGACAGTGGGTTCGGTCCTCCAGTGCCTGTTACGGCACCTTCAACCTGCTCATGGATAGATCGCCCGGTTTCGGGTCTATGCCCAGCGACTAAATCGCCCTATTCAGACTCGGTTTCCCTACGGCTCCCCTAAACGGTTAACCTCGCCACTGAACATAAGTCGCTGACCCATTATACAAAAGGTACGCCGTCACGGAACAAGTCCGCTCCGACTGCTTGTACGCATACGGTTTCAGGATCTATTTCACTCCCCTCACAGGGGTTCTTTTCGCCTTTCCCTCACGGTACTGGTTCACTATCGGTCAGTCAGGAGTATTTAGCCTTGGAGGATGGTCCCCCCATGTTCAGACAGGATATCACGTGTCCCGTCCTACTCGATTTCACCAGACTCAGGTTTCGGATACGGGGCTATCACCCACTATGGCGGCACTTTCCAGAGCCTTCTCCTACCAGTTGTCTAGCTTAAGGGCTAGTCCCCGTTCGCTCGCCGCTACTTAGGGAATCTCGGTTGATTTCTTTTCCTCGGGGTACTTAGATGTTTCAGTTCCCCCGGTTCGCCCCTTACACCTATGGATTCAGTGTAAGGTACCGACCCGAAAGTCGGTGGGTTTCCCCATTCAGAGATGTCCGGATCACAGCTCGTTTGCCAGCTCCCCGAACCTTATCGCAGGCTTCCACGTCTTTCATCGCCTCTGACTGCCAAGGCATCCACCGTATGCGCTTAGTTGCTTGACTATATAACCCCAAGACAACTGCGTTCCATCCATCGATAACCTGGTAAACCAGGGCATCAATAAGTGGAGACAGTTCCTTGAAGCGATATAACAACCACTTCAACGACAACACCGGATAACGCTTGAAATCGCTATCACTTTGACCACTGATTCCGGAGATAATGGAATCAGTAAGTCGTGTTCTATCTCGTCCAATTTGTTAAAGAGCAAATCTGACCCAGTGATCAGAAAGAAGATCTTCAGCCACAACTCGCAATCGAGTCACACAACTGAAAAGCTTGTTTCTGTACACTGCTAACCGAAGTTAGTCAGTAATTTGGTGGAGCTAGGCAGGATCGAACTGCCGACCTCCTGCGTGCAAGGCAGGCGCTCTCCCAGCTGAGCTATAGCCCCATAAAAGCTATTACAAGAATTATTCAGATCAAGGCATCGAAGGGCGCCGCATAGCCTGCTATGCAAGTCATTCGATAACGCCGAGCTGGATAATTCTGGTGGGTCTGGGTGGACTTGAACCACCGACCTCACCCTTATCAGGGGTGCGCTCTAACCACCTGAGCTACAGACCCAAAAACACGGGCCTGCAACGACCCATCTGCTCTCTTTATTCAGCCAACCAAGTAATTCGTGTGGACTCTGACCGAAGCTTTCGGCTTCGTTTAAGGAGGTGATCCAGCCGCAGGTTCCCCTACGGCTACCTTGTTACGACTTCACCCCAGTCATGAACCACACCGTGGTGATCGTCCTCCCGAAGGTTAGACTAACCACTTCTGGTGCAATCCACTCCCATGGTGTGACGGGCGGTGTGTACAAGGCCCGGGAACGTATTCACCGTGACATTCTGATTCACGATTACTAGCGATTCCGACTTCACGCAGTCGAGTTGCAGACTGCGATCCGGACTACGACGCGTTTTGTGAGATTGGCTCCCCCTCGCGGGTTTGCAGCCCTCTGTGCGCGCCATTGTAGCACGTGTGTAGCCCTGGCCGTAAGGGCCATGATGACCTGACGTCATCCCCACCTTCCTCCGGTTTGTCACCGGCAGTCTCCCTAGAGTTCTCAGCCGAACTGCTAGCAACTAGGGATAGGGGTTGCGCTCGTTACGGGACTTAACCCAACATCTCACGACACGAGCTGACGACGGCCATGCAGCACCTGTGTCAGAGCTCCCGAAGGCACCAATCCATCTCTGGAAAGTTCTCTGCATGTCAAGGCCAGGTAAGGTTCTTCGCGTTGCGTCGAATTAAACCACATGCTCCACCGCTTGTGCGGGCCCCCGTCAATTCATTTGAGTTTTAACCTTGCGGCCGTACTCCCCAGGCGGTCTACTTAGTGCGTTAGCTGCGCCACTAAGACTTCAAGAGTCCCAACGGCTAGTAGACATCGTTTACGGCGTGGACTACCAGGGTATCTAATCCTGTTTGCTCCCCACGCTTTCGCACCTCAGTGTCAGTATTGGTCCAGAGTGCCGCCTTCGCCACTGGTGTTCCTTCCTATATCTACGCATTTCACCGCTACACAGGAAATTCCACACTCCTCTACCATACTCTAGCCTGACAGTTCGAAATGCCGTTCCCAGGTTAAGCCCGGGGCTTTCACATCTCGCTTATCAAACCACCTACGCGCGCTTTACGCCCAGTAATTCCGATTAACGCTTGCACCCTCCGTATTACCGCGGCTGCTGGCACGGAGTTAGCCGGTGCTTCTTCTGTGAGTAACGTCAAGGCTGGCCGGTATTAACGACCAACTTTTCCTCCTCACTGAAAGTGCTTTACAACCCGAAAGCCTTCTTCACACACGCGGCATGGCTGGATCAGGGTTGCCCCCATTGTCCAATATTCCCCACTGCTGCCTCCCGTAGGAGTTCGGGCCGTGTCTCAGTCCCGATGTGGCTGATCATCCTCTCAGACCAGCTACGGATCGTCGCCTTGGTAGGCCTTTACCCCACCAACTAGCTAATCCGACATAGGCACATCCAATAGCGCAAGGTCCGAAGATCCCCTGCTTTCCCCCGAAGGGCGTACGCGGTATTAATCCGGGTTTCCCCGGGCTATCCCCCACTACTGGGCAGTTTCCTATGCATTACTCACCCGTCCGCCGCTCGTCAGCGGGGTGCAAGCACCCCCTGTTACCGCTCGACTTGCATGTGTTAAGCCTGCCGCCAGCGTTCAATCTGAGCCATGATCAAACTCTTCAGTTTAAATCATACTGAAACCCGAAGGTTTCAAAATCATGCTCAAGACAAAACTCAATTTCGACGAGTCACTGTCCTGATATTTCATATCCGAAATACCTCGGCCAGCGCCCACACGAATTACTTGGTTAACTTTTTAAAGAGCGTTTGAGCTGTTGCTCAATCAAGGCCGCGTATTCTACATCGTTCCGCTGCCTTGTCAACCGTTTATTTGAAGAATTTCAAAACTCGTTTTCTTCAATACTTTCAAACAGTTGCCTTTCGAATCCGGAGCCGCCTAAGTGGCTCGCCCCTCGAAAGAGATGCGCATTCTACAGACCTCTCAGGAGGTGTCAACGCTTGCTTCGAATTTTTTTCGAAAAACCTCACCAAGCCGATTTTTGACACCCAATTCCAAGAAAGATTCATAATTCAACGATAACCGATTGCGCAGCATCGCGCGCTTTTTTCCGCGCCTCTTCTATTGAGGCACCCTTCGCAAGCGCAACCCCCATTCGACGACGCCCTTTTAGCTCTGGCTTTCCGAACAGGCGCAACTGGGTATCCGGCTCCGATAGCGCGGATTCCAACCCTGTATAAGAGACTTCTGCTGAATCCCCCTCGGGGAGAATCACCGCCGAAGCTGACGCTCCGGTCTGACGGATAGAGGGGATAGGCAGCCCCAGAATAGCCCGTGCATGGAGTGCAAACTCGGAAAGGTCCTGGGAAACAAGGGTTACCAACCCGGTATCATGAGGGCGTGGCGATACCTCAGAGAACCAGACGTTATCCTCTTTAACGAATAGCTCGACGCCATAGATGCCATATCCGCCGAGATTTTCCACCACAGCACGGGCAACTTCAGCCGAGCGCTCATAGGCCAGCGGCGCCATCGGCTGAGGTTGCCACGACTCACGGTAGTCTCCGTCTTCCTGACGATGCCCTATGGGCTCACAAAACGAAACTCCATCCCGGTGCCTTACAGTCAGAAGAGTTATCTCATAATCGAAGTCCACGAAACCCTCAACGATCACTCTTCCTTTGCCGGCTCGCCCGCCAGACTGCGCATATTCCCACGCGGCCTCAATTTCACCTTCGGTCTTGACCGTGCTTTGCCCTTTTCCCGAGGAGCTCATCACCGGCTTAACGACCAGTGGCAGGCCGATTTCCTGAACGGCAGCAAGATACTCCTCCCGGGAACCTGCAAAGCGGTATGGTGAGGTTGGCAATCCGAGCTCTTCGGCCGCAAGGCGACGAATTCCCTCACGATTCATTGTGAGGTTCACCGCTCTGGCGGTTGGGATAACGTGGTACCCCTCCTCTTCCAACTTAACCAGTTCCGGCGTTGCTATGGCTTCAATCTCAGGAACAATCAGATTTGGCTTTTCCTGCTCGATGACGCGACGCAGGCTGGCGCCATCCAACATATCGATGACGTGACTTCGATGGGCCACCTGCATGGCGGGCGCATCGGCATAACGGTCGACCGCGATCACTTCAACGCCATAGCGCTGCAACTCGAGAACAACTTCTTTTCCGAGCTCACCGGATCCACAAAACAGAACCCTGAAAGCATTACCTTTAAGTGGTGTACCAATTCGAACTGAGTCAGTCATGATCTGCCAGCACCTCTATTAGCCGTGAATCAGGGATCTCTTTTCTCGCTCCGACACCTTTCGTAGCACCTCGCGACGTTCTTCGTTATCCATTCGGGTCCAGCGGGTGATTTCGTCCCCGCTCCGATGACACCCGACACAGACATCATTCTCATCCAGTGCACAGATGCTCACGCAGGGTGAACGCACTTTATCAGCGACACTCATTTCTTCGGCTCGCAGGGCTTGAGTTCATCGACATAGCGGGCCGCGTTCTGCACGTAGTGTTGCGCGCTCATTTCGAGCATCTTTTTCTGGTTGTCGTTCAGCTCCCGCTTGATCTTGCCGGGAGAGCCAACAACCATGGAGCCATCCGGTACCTCCATTCCCTCTGGAATGAGGGCGTTGGCACCAATCAGGCAATGTTTGCCGATCTTCGCTCCATTAAGTACAACCGCGTTGATGCCAATCAACGAATAGTCTCCGATCTCACAGCCGTGAAGCATGACCTTGTGGCCGACCGTTACGCCCCTTCCAAGCGTAAGCGGCATACCCGGGTCGGTGTGCAGAACTGAGCCATCCTGGATATTCGTTTCCGGCCCAATGGTAATCAACTCATTGTCCCCGCGGATAACGGCGTTAAACCAGACGCTGGCATTATCCATGAGCCTCACATTGCCTATCACCGACGCATTGTCAGCCACGAAGTGGCCCTCACCCGACAATTCCGGCGTTCGGTCATTCAACTGGTAAAACATGTCAGCCTCCTTCAGGCGGTTCAAGCAAGTCAATTCCGGCATCGTACACAGCGTTCAGGAAATCAACCAGAACCACGGCCGACAGCCCCCAGATTTCATAACGCTCCCACCGATAGCACGGAACGTAAAAGGTATGGTTGAGAAAGTTCAGAGCATCCGTGCGCTCTCGCCGGTCCTCCAGAAAAAAGGAGAGAGGCACTCGAAATACACTTTCGATCTCGTGAGGATTCGGCTCCAGAGGATGATCCCCGGGAATGACACCGACGTACGGAGTAACCAGAATTCCATAGCGGGACATCACCTGGCTGAGCGGCGCAATAATCTGGACCTGCTCCGGCGGCAGCCCAATTTCCTCGTGGGTTTCACGCAACGCAGTTGCTGCAAGAGATGGGTCCCCGGGATCCCGCTTACCGCCAGGGTAAGCTACCTGTCCGCGATGGGTGGACAGATTTTCAGACCTGAGCGTAAAGATCATTTCAGGGTTTCGGTGATCATCGGTCACCGGAACCAGTATCCCGGCCTCGGGATAATCCAGCGCCAGCTGCCGTGGCGCATAGCCGGCGAGTCGCTCGGCAAGTAAATCACGCAATATTCGTCTCCACGTTACATCCGGAGGTTGGATGAGACAGAGGCAGCCGGGATCGTTAAACTGACTACCAAACCAATTCAGTATACGGGGAAAATCATGAAGTACTGCAGCACATGCGGCCAGCCGGTTGAACAACGCATCCCCGAGGGCGATAACCGGCACCGCTATGTCTGTGTAAGCTGCGATACCATACATTACCAGAACCCGCGCATTGTCGCCGGAACCGTTCCCGTATGGGAGGGGCAGATACTGCTGTGCCGAAGAGCGATCGAACCGCGCTATGGCTACTGGACGCTGCCCGCTGGATTCATGGAGAACGCAGAAACCACCATTGAAGCCGCCGAACGTGAAACCATGGAGGAGGCTCTCGCTGAAGTAAACATTGAGGGGCTCTATTCGATTATCGATGTGCCACACATCAATCAGGTTCATATGTTCTACCGGGCCACCCTGAAGAACGGGCAATTCGGCGCCGGTGAAGAGTCCCTGGAATCCAGGCTTTTCGGCCTCGACGAGATTCCCTGGGAGGAGATCTCATTTCCAACCGTGAAGCGAACCCTCGAGCTGTTCCTGGCCGACTACAGGCGCGAATCTTTCGACGTCCATGTGAGCGACATACGCCACCCCATGGCAAAAGACCGCAAATAAAGCCGCAAACTATAACTCCGCCATCCGATAAACCTCGTAAGCGGGCTCCTCGTAGGGATGAGCCCGTTTGAGCGCTGCGAGGGCCTCCCGAATCAGCTCGTCGGCACAGACCAGCTCAACCTTGTACTCGTCTACCGCTTCAATCGCACCGGCTTTGCCAAGAAACGGGTCGCTTCCCTCAAGCGGACGAAACTGGCCCTGTCCTAGACATTGCCAGGCACAACAATCGTAATCGCCGATACGGCCAGCTCCGGCATCAAACAAGGCCTGCTTGGTTTGCTCTACGTGGGTTTCCGGAACGAAATAACACAGCTTGTACATAGCAAACCCTCCTCCGGATCGGATATTTTTTGTACAGATTAATGGCTTAGACACTTACCCACAGATTCTGTGGATAACTCTGGGGAAAGTTTTTGGGAACACGGCCCCAAACCCCGTAATCACTGCACTTTCGTTAAATTGGCGACAAAATCACCCGATTCATTTAATCTTTATTTTTCAATAGGTTATGAATTTTGCGCAAAAGTTGAACCGATTTCCCGGTCTTTGTGCACAGAACAAACAAGAAGGCACCAGCAATGTGCATAAAAATACTGAGTCAAGGTGATTTTTGCCAATTTCGCCAATTTTTTCCCTTGAAAAACGCCCGGAAACGGGGCAGCCAATAAAAAAGCCGGCTTTGGAGTGAACGCTCATGTTGAACGCATCCAAAACCGGCTCTTCCTGACGCTGAGGATTAACCGAACCAGCGTCTCGCATTTCGGAACATGCGAATCCAGGAACCGTCCTCCTGCCATTCTGACGGCCGCCAGGAATGCTGAACAGCTCGGAACACCCGCTCGGGATGCGGCATCATGATGGTAACCCTGCCATCGCGAGTGGTAACACCGGTAATTCCGGCTTCCGATCCGTTCGGGTTATAGGGGTAACGAACCGTTGCCTGCCCCCGGTTATCCACGTAGCGCAGAGCCACGAGCTCGTTCTCGGAGAGCGCCTCTGCGGAAGTGCCGCTGGCAAATTCAACCCTGCCTTCGCCATGAGCTACCGCAATCGGCATACGGGACCCGGCCATGCCATCCATGAACGCAGAAGGCGACGGCATCACCTCAGCCATGACCAGCCTTGCTTCAAACTGTTCCGATTGGTTGCGGACAAAACGAGGCCAGCCCTCGCTGCCAGGAATCAGTTCGTGCAGATTGGATAGCATCTGACAGCCATTGCACACGCCCAGCGCCAAAGTGTCCTGGCGATTGAAGAATGCCGCGAACTGGTCCCTGACACGATCACTGAACAGAATCGATTTGGCCCAACCTTCACCAGCGCCCAAAACGTCACCGTATGAGAAGCCGCCACAGGCAACCAGGCTATTGAAACCATCCAGCGTAACCCGACCGGAAAGCAAATCGCTCATATGCACGTCGACAGAATCGAAACCGGCGCGATCAAAGGCAGCCGCCATTTCGACCTGGCCATTCACGCCCTGCTCTCGCAGAACCGCAACCTTCGGTCGGATGCCTTTGTTGATATAGGGGGCCGCCACATCTTCGTTGATGTCGTAGGTAAGCTCGGCATGAAGGCCCGGATCTTCCACATCCAGCAGATTATCGAATTCTTCACGGGCACAATCGGCGTTATCCCGCAGAGACTGAACTCGGTAACTGGTTTCTGCCCAAAGACGCTGAAGCTCTACACGAGGTTCATCCACAACGATGCCACCCTCGAAAGTGAGGCGCAGACTGTCGGTATCATTCGGGCTGCCAATCACGCTGATGTAATCACCCAGACCTGCGGCAGAGAACTGCTGCAGAACAAAGCCCGTGTCTTCCCTGCGCACCTGGATGACCGCACCCAGCTCTTCGTTAAACAGTTCCCTGGCAAACTGACTGCGATCCTCAGCCAAGCCGTCCAGCTTGATATCAACGCCACAGTGGCCGGCAAAGCACATTTCGGCCAATGTGACGAACAGGCCACCATCGGAACGGTCATGATAAGCCAACAGCTTATCGTCAGAGTTAAGACCCTGGATCACCGCAAAGAAAGCCTTGATGTCCTCTGGATCATCCAGGTCCGGTGCCACGGCGCCGACCTGACGGTAAACCTGAGCCAGAGCCGAACCACCCAGGCGGTTCTGGCCCGCGGCAAGATCCACCAGGATCAAATCCGTCTCACCAGCATCTTTAACCAATTGGGGTGTCAGCGTTCTGGCAACATCGGTTACCGGGGCAAAGCCACTAACGATCAGTGAAAGCGGTGCGGTTACGCTCTTCTGCTCGCCGTTGTCTTCTTCCCACATGGTCTTCATGGACATGGAGTCCTTGCCCACCGGAATCGTGATTCCAAGTTCCGGGCACAGCTCCATGCCTACCGCGCGAACCGTCTCATAGAGATTTTCATCTTCGCCCGGGTGTCCGGCAGCTGCCATCCAGTTCGCCGACAACCGTATATCCGACAATTTACCGATCGGCGCGGCGGCCATATTGGTAATGACTTCACCAACAGCCATGCGGCCGGACGCCGGGGCATCAATCGTTGCAACCGGCGTTCGCTCGCCCATGGCCATAGCCTCTCCCGTCCGGACATCGAAGGACGTAGCGGTAACGGCGACATCGGCAACCGGGACCTGCCAGGGCCCAACCATCTGGTCCCGTGCTACCAGGCCGGTAATGGTCCGGTCACCGATGGTGATCAAAAAGCTCTTGGAACCAACCGATGGTAGACGCAGAACACGGCGAATGGCGTCGTCCAGGTCGATTTTGGTGGAGTCGAAGATTGGCTTGGTAAAGGAAGCTCGACTGACGCTCCGGTGCATACGGGGCGGCTTGCCAAACAGCACTTCCATCGGAAGGTCCACCGGCTTGTCGTCGAAGTAGGAATCGCCCAACTCCAGGTGGTGGGCCTCTGTCGCTTCACCAATCACGGCATAGGGGCAACGTTCCCGACGGCAAAGGGCGTCAAACCGCTCCAGATTTTCCGGAGCCACGGCCATCACATACCGTTCCTGAGATTCGTTACACCAGATCTCCAGCGGTGACATGCCCGGCTCGTCACTGGGAATGTCGCGAAGCTCGAATTTGCCGCCGCGGCCGCCATCTTTCACCAGTTCCGGCATGGCATTGGAAAGACCGCCGGCACCAACATCGTGAATAAACGCGATCGGGTTTTGATCCCCCATCTGCCAGCAACGATCGATGACTTCCTGGCAGCGACGCTCCATCTCCGGGTTATCCCGCTGAACCGACGCGAAGTCCAGGTTTTCGTTACTGGATCCGGAATCCATGGACGAGGCCGCCCCGCCACCGAGGCCAATCAGCATCGAGGGGCCACCCAGCACGATGAGCTTGGCACCCACCGGGATATTGCCCTTCTCCACGTGCTCTTCACGAATATTGCCGAGACCGCCGGCAATCATGATCGGCTTGTGGTAACCGCGAACTTCCTCACCCGCAGCACCCGGCACTTTCTCTTCAAACGTCCGGAAATAGCCGGCCAGATTGGGGCGACCGAACTCGTTGTTAAACGCCGCGCCGCCAATCGGGCCCTCAATCATGATATCCAGAGCTGAAGCAATCCGCTCCGGTTTGCCATAATTGATTTCCCAGGGCTGGGGATCGTTCGGCAGATTCAGGTTGGAGACTGTAAAACCAGTCAGACCGGCCTTGGGCTTGGAGCCCCGCCCGGTTGCGCCCTCATCGCGAATCTCGCCGCCGGAACCTGTCGCCGCACCAGCCGCCGGGGCAATCGCCGTGGGGTGATTGTGGGTCTCTACCTTCATGAGGATATGGATATCTTCCTCGTTGTACCCGTAGACCCCGGTCTCCGGATCCGGGAAGAAGCGGCCACCCCGGCTGCCCCGGATAACAGAGGCGTTATCCTTGTACGCCGAGAGAACGCCCTCGCTGTTCATTTCGAAGGTATTGCGGATCATGGCGAACAAAGATTTTTCCTGGCCTTCGCCGTCAATATCCCAGGACGCATTGAATATCTTGTGTCGACAGTGCTCGGAGTTCGCCTGTGCAAACATCATGAGTTCAACATCGGTCGGATCCCTTTCAAGATCCGTGAAAGACTTCACCAGGTAGTCAATTTCATCTTCGGCGAGCGCCAACCCCAGGCGTGAGTTCGCCTCAACCAGCGCATCGCGGCCACCCGCCAGAACAGGAACCCGACCAAGAAGGCGCGGTTCTTCATGACTGAACAACAACTCCGCACCGCCCATTTCATGGAAGACTTTCTGGGTCATGCGGTCATGCAGCAGTGCTGCGATCTTCTCACGCTGTTCGAGCCCCAGCTTCCGACCGGAACGAATGTAATAAGCCGTGCCCCGCTCGATTCGGTGTATCTGGCGAAGGCCGCAATTTCGGGCAATGTCCGTTGCCTTGCTTGACCAGGGTGACAGGGTTCCCGGGCGCGGAACCACCAGAAAGAGCACCCCGTCCGGCTCTTCCACCGGCACACTCGGGCCATAGGTCAGTAGCCGGTCCAGAATAGCCTGCTCTGCGTCGGAGAGGTCCGCCTCCAGATCGACAAAGTGCATGAACTCTGCATAAACGTGTTCGACTTCAGGCACGATATCCTGAATCCGGGAATGCAGTTTGCGGGAACGGAATGGCGAGAGCGCGGGTGCGCCGCGAAGTTCAAGCATGATATCAACCTGTATCGCGCGAAACGGGGAAGTCTGGGTGCAATTTGAAAGGCCGCCATGATACTCGAAAGCGGGTTCGGGATACAGCGCTTGAAGCGTTAATCCCCGACCGCACAATTGACATTGTTTTGCATATTAATTAACCAGATTTATTGACCGGACATCCACCACCAAGGATCATTGGCAATGTGGAACGGATTTCCACACTCAGGATAGCGAGGGTTGCCAAGCCGCCATCGGTAAAGCAACCAGATGATCCAGCCGTGACGGAGACTCGGGACTTGCCCAGAATTTTTGCTGCATTTACAGGCGCATCCGCCAAGATAGCTTGCCTCCTTGGCGCGGCCCTGACATTGACCGGATGTTCACAGCCCAGCACTCTCCAGGAAATTCGGGAGGAGGGTGTGCTGCATGTCATTACCCGTACAGCACCTTCTATCTATGTGGAAAGTGAGGACGGCCCAACCGGTTACGACTATGAACTGGCCAAACTGTTCGCCAACGAGCTGGGCGTGAAACTCCGGATCCGGGTCGCCGAGGACAATACCGAAATTTTGTCAGTGCTGGAGAAGAACTACGCCCACCTGGGCATGCTGGGACTCTCCAGCCAGCCGGAAGCGGTCGGCCAGCACCATACCGTGGCTACCGGCATCAACGCACAATCGATACTGGTTTATAACCGGGAAATGGAACGCCCTGAATCACTGGCAGACCTGGCCGGAAAACCCCTCCACGTGGTGGCTGACAGCAATCATGAACATCGCCTGAATCAGGCCCGGGAAGAAATCTCGGAGCTTCAGTGGCAAGTGCACCCCGGGCTGGACGCTGCTGGGGTTCTGTCCCGGGTCGAGAGCGGCGAATTTCCATATGCGATGGTTTCCTCCAACGAACTTGATCTGAACCACGTGTTTTATCCAATGGTCAAGGAGGCATTTGCGGTGGGCGAACCTGGCGAACTGGCCTGGTTTTTCCCGTCGGCGCAAGATGACTCCCTGGCAAAAGCCGCCCGGCAATTCATCGAAACCCTGGAGGCCGACGGCACCCTGGCCCAGATTGCCGAACGCTTCTATGGGCACCTGGACCGACTCAATTATGTCGGCGCCCGCACCTTCATGCACCACGTCGAAAACCGCTTGCCCAAGTACGAATCGCTGTTTCGGGACTATGCCAGGGAATTCGATATGGACTGGAGGCTTCTTGCGGCCATCGGTTACCAGGAATCCCACTGGCGTCCCAACGCGGTATCCCCCACCGGCGTCCGCGGTCTGATGATGCTGACGCGGAACACAGCCAGCCACATCGGGATCAACAACCGGTTGGATGCAGAGGAAAGCATCCAGGGCGGTGCCAAGTATTTCCGGATCGTGCATGAGAAGATTCCCGAACGTATCCCCGAACCAGACCGTACCTGGTTCGCCCTCGCCTCTTACAACGTGGGATTTGGCCACCTTGAGGACGCCCGTCGCCTGACGGAAGGTGCAGGAAAAGACCCGGATCGGTGGATGGATGTGAAGGAATTCCTGCCACTGCTGGCTGAGAAGGAGTGGTATACCAAGACCCGCTTTGGCTATGCCCGGGGCCACGAGCCAGTCATCTACGTTCAGAATATCCGGCGTTATTATGATGTCCTGGCCCGACTCAACGAACCTGCTACGCCCGCGCCAGACCGGGAAGCGCAAATCGTAAAGATGGAGGAAAGCCAGAAAGCCGGAGTTCTTTCAGACAGACTGCAGCCGGACGAAAAACTCCGGGCTGGCCTGCCGGCAGAGCTGGGCATGATCCCCCCGACCCTTTGAAGCGTCTCCCCGAAGTGGTCTAGTCGGCACGGGCTTCCAGTGCCCTTTCAACCTGGCTAGCGGAATAACCCCGACGATTCAGAAAACGCGCCTGACGCACTTTTTCATCCCAGTCTTCACTGAGATCCGCCAGCCCAAACCGTTTGTCCCGGATGGCAACAGCCCGTTCACACCAATCTTCCTCAGTCATTTCATCAACGCACTCCGGGGTCCGATGCACCCCTCGTTGCTGAAGTTCCCCCAGAATCCTGAGCGGTCCATAACCAAGATCCATTCTCTGGCGGGCATAAACGTCGGCAAACCGGTCATCATCGAGCCAGCCTTCTTTCTCATAGTCATCCAGAACAGCATCAATAATGTCGCCCGACACCTTTCTCTGACGCAGTTTCAGACTCAGCTCGTAGCGGCTATGCTCCCTTCTGGCGAGCAATCTTAGCGCTGTTGCCCGGGCCTTATATTCCTGATCGTCCTGATTTTCCTGTTTTGCCATACAGACCCTTTCCGCATACGCACACAAAACGCTAGACTAGCCGCGAAATTTTCCGACTGATCAGCATCCCAGGCTGACCAGTCAAACTACCCGGCCTTCCGAACCGGAGGCCGATGGCCGGTGGCGGTCCAACTTTGCCCGACACCGTGAACTGGTTTCAACACCCAAGGATACTTTTATGGCTGCGTTCATCCAGAAACTGTTCAGATCCCGCAAGACACCCGAGGCAGCGCCTAAGCAACGAAAAGCTGTACAGCCCGAGCCTGTCGAACAGGAGGATACCCGGGCCAGCCAGAGAGAAGAACAGCTTACAGCCCTTGAGGGCTCTCCGTCGCAAAGTCTCCTGGCCAAACTCGCGATGGAAGGTGTCACAGCGGATATCCGACAGACCGCAGCCGGCAGACTGACCGACGAAGCCAGTCTCCAGGCAGTACAGAAACAGGCCAAAGGCCGGGATAAAGGGGTCTACCAAACCGTTAAATCGGCCCTTCAGCAACGCCGTGAAGAACAGGCCCGACTGGACAGCATCAGCCAGACCATTGCCACCTTGACCCGTCACGCGCGGGACCAGGCAAAAAGCGACGACACCAAACTTTACGAGGCCCGGCTTGATGCCCTGCTGAAACAATGGACAGAGGTGGAAGAACACGCAACCCCGGAACAGGCGCAAGCATTCCTGGAAGCGGTGCACCAGTGCAAAGAACGCATTGCGACGCTGCAATCTGCAGCGGAGGAGGAAAAGCGCCAGCGAGAGCAGCAGCTACAGCGCCAGGAAACGCTCGACCTGCTTACCCGCACACTGGATGAGCTCAAGGCCCAACCGCCAGAGACCCTGCCCTCACTCGCCTCTCTGGATGCATTGCAGAAAACCCAGGAAAACCGCTGGCTGGAAGCGACCCGGGATACTGCCGTGGACAAGCAGGAACAGAAGTCCTACGAAACAGCGATGCTGGCGCTGCGCAATTACCTCGGTTCGATCCGTCGGATCACTCAGGACCGGGACGCCATTGTCCAACTCGGTACTTTGGTAGAGGGGGAAGACGACGCTACTGAAGAACAGCGCGCGCAGGCAAAAACTCTGATCGCGGAAATCAACTGGCCGGAAGGGTACCCCATTCCCACACTGCTTGAGCCCTTGCGCAAGCTGGCCGGTAAGCCCAGGTCAAAGCCCCAGCCCCGTGTTGACCAGGAGCAGCAGCGGGCCCTGGCGAAGCGCCTTGAAACCGATCTCGAAAAGCTCGAAGCGGCACTTGAGGCCAAGCAACTCAAAGAATCGAAGCAGCTGTTCAAAACCGCCCAGCAACATTTACGTGATTTGGACCAGCGCCACGCCAAACCATATCAGGCCCGGGTGCAACTCCTTAACGGACAATTAAGAGAACTCTCGGACTGGCAGGGCTTTGCCACCCAGCCAAAGCAGATTGCCCTATGCGAGCAAATGGAATACCTGGCAGAACAACCCATGGATCCAGAAGCCAAGGCGGAGCGAATCAAGGAACTGCAGAATGAGTGGCGCGATCTGGGCGGCTCTTCGGACCGAAACCTCTGGTCCCGGTTCAAAGCTGCCTCCGACAAGGCCTATGAGCCTTGCAAAGCCTACTTTTCTGCGAAGTCCGGCCTGAAACAGGCCAATCTGGAGAAGCGATCCGCCATTTGCGAGCAACTTGAGAGTTTCCTCAACAATGCCGACTGGTCATCGATCGACTGGAAAGCCGCAGAGCGAATCCACCAGACAGCGCGCCAGGAGTGGAAGGAAGCGTGGCCCGTGGAATTCCGGGACAATCGTGCCGTCCAGAAACGCTTCGATGAACTGCTCAAGAAGCTTGAGGCGCCACTCGATGAGGAGCGCCGGAAAAACGAAGCACTGAAACAGGCGATTGTCGAAAAGGCCGAGGCTCTGGTTGACCACGAACCACTCCAGGAGGCCATGAATCAGGCCAAGGCCCTGCAGGGGGACTGGCAGGCGATCGGCATTACCCGTCACCGGGAAGACCGCAAACTATGGCAGGCTTTCCGCAAGGCCTGCGATCAGATCTTTGCCCGCCGCGATGCCGAGCGCACAGAACAGCAGCAGGCATCGCGGGCCGCCGACGAGTCAGCGCAGGCGGCTCTGGAGCAGGTTGCCGAGGCATCCTCAGACAGTCATGAGGAGTCAGTAACGGCGGCCCTTGCGACGCTTCGTGGAATCGACGAGTCAAACCTGTCCAAGGGCGTCAGAGAGCAGGTTCAGCAGGAAAAGCAGCGGCTGAACAAGGCGCTTTCCGAGCTGAAGCTTCGGGCAAAAATGGCATCGTGGCAGTCTCTTGTAATGGCTGCCACAAAGGGCGAAACCGCCAATGATTCCGTGCCCCAACACTGGACCGCGCTGGCGGATGCCTCAGACGCCAGTGATCCGGCCGAGCTGGTGATACGGGCGGAAATTCTGTGCGGCGTCCCCTCACCCGAAACCGACCAGCAGCGCCGCATGGAAATACAGGTACGGCGCCTGGCTGATGGCATGGGATCCGCCGACAACGGCAATGATCAAATGCAGGACGTGGAAAAGCTGCTCGCGAGCTGGTGCCTGGCCGGAATCGGCAAAGACGCAAACACAGAGCTGGCCGAGCGCCTGAACAAGGCCCTTGCCAACCTGAACCAGGCCTGAAGCACCCGGCGGTTTATTCCCGCTGGTGCTCTCTGACAAAGTCCCTGGCCTCCTTAACGGCGGCCAGGGATTTCTGTTTCATCCCCTTGAGTTCTTCGTCGGCCAGGTAGAACATCATATCGATTGAATGCCGATAATACCGCGTTGGAAGGCGGTTCAGGGCCACGCACATCACATCGGTAAGATAATCCGCCGTGTCGGACTCCTCCCGCGTTGCCTCAATGGCATCCACCACCAGTCGTTCGTAAAAGTTGTCGATCGCATCTCGCAGCGACATGGCTTTCGCCTCCTGAATTCGTCTGCGGTTTCTAACACCATAGAAGCCACCTCCCGCCTTGTCATGGTTCCTGAGCAATTTCGCCAATGCGATTGGCAGCCCGCGTCATTACGCCCCCTGGTCGCAACGGGCTATGGTTGTGTCATCGGTAAATCAATTCCGAAAACAATATGACCAGAGGACAAGCAATGACCACCGAGGCGTATATCTTCGATGCAGTCCGCACCCCCAGAGGGCGTGGAAAAAAAGACGGATCACTTCACAGCGTCAAACCCATCACGCTGTTGACCACAGTGCTCCACGCGCTGCAGGAGAGGAACAGCCTGGACACCGCCCAGGTGGATGACATCGTAATGGGCTGCGTGACCGCCGTTGGCGACCAGGGTGCGGACATCGCCAAGACAGCCGCTCTGGCGGCCGACTGGGATGAAAAAGTGGCCGGCGTTACCCTCAATCGTTTCTGCGCGTCCGGACTTGAAGCCGTTAACCTGGCCGCCATGAAAGTACGCTCCGGTTGGGAGGACATGGTGGTTGCCGGTGGCGTGGAGGCCATGTCGCGGGTACCCATGGGCTCTGACGGCGGAGCCTGGGCCACGGACCCGGAAACCAACCTGCATACCGGTTTCATGCCCCAGGGTATCGGCGCAGACCTTATTGCCACACTCGAGGGCTTCAGCCGTGAAGACGTCGATGGCTTTGCGGTGAAATCCCAGCAGAAGGCCGCCAATGCATGGCAGAACGGCTACTTTGCAAAATCCATTGTTCCCGTCACGGATCAGAACGGTGTCGTGATCCTCGACCGTGACGAGCATGTGCGCGGCAACACGACGCTGGAGAGCCTGGGTGGCCTCAAACCCTCCTTTCAGATGATGGGCGAAATGGGCTTCGACGGTGTCGCCCGGGAGAAGTACCACTACGTTGAGAAGATCAACCACGTTCATCACGCCGGTAACTCCTCCGGCATTGTCGACGGCGCCACCGCCATGCTGATCGGCAGCGAAGCCAAGGGCAAGGCCATGGGCCTGACACCTCGCGCCCGCATCATTGCCACAGCCGTCACCAGCACCGATCCAACCATCATGCTCACCGGTCCGGCGCCGGCGGCGCGCAAAGCGCTGGAAAAAGCGGGCATGACCGCCGACCAGATTGACCTGTTTGAAGTGAACGAGGCCTTCGCGTCCGTGGTGATGCGCTTCCAGCGGGAACTCTCGGTTCCCGACGAAAAAGTGAACGTGAACGGCGGCGCCATCGCCATGGGCCACCCGCTGGGTGCCACCGGCGCCATGATTCTTGGCACCCTGCTGGATGAGCTGGAGCGGCGTGAACTGCGCTACGGCCTCGCCACCCTCTGCGTTGGGGGCGGCATGGGCATTGCCACCATCATCGAGCGCGTCTGAACCCGTCCACTTTTCAAGGAGAACCGATTATGAGTGCCATCCGTTACGAACTGGGTTCAGATCAGATCCTGACCCTCACCATCGACATGCCGGGCCAGTCCGCCAACACCATGAATGCCACTTTCCGGGACGCCCTCTCGGAGACGGCAGCGAAAGTAAAAGATGACCTGGACAACATCCGCGGCGTGATCATTACCTCAGCCAAAAAAACCTTCTTTGCCGGCGGCGATCTGACAGAGCTGCACAAGGTCACAAGGGCCGACGCCAAAACCTTTGAGGACATGGTCAACGGCCTGAAAGCCCACATGCGCTTCCTCGAAACCACCGGCAAACCCGTGGTGGCCGCTATCAACGGCTCTGCCCTGGGCGGTGGTCTGGAGATCGCCCTGGCCTGCCACCATCGCGTGGCGATTGACGACGACAGCATTCAACTGGGCTTGCCGGAAGTGACGCTGGGCCTGCTGCCCGGCGGTGGCGGAACCCAGCGACTGCCCCGGATGATTGGCCTGGAGGCAGCCTTCCCGTTTCTGATGGAAGGCAAAAAGGTGAACCCCAAAGCCGCACTGAAGGCTGGTATTGTCGACGAACTGGCCGATTCTGCCGACGACATGATCACCAAGGCCCGGGCATTCATCGATGCCAATCCCAAGTGTCATCAGCCGTGGGACCAGAAAGGCTTCAAGTTTCCTGGCGGGGCGCCTCACCATCCCGCCATGGCCCAGAAACTGGCCATCGCACCGGCCATGCTGAAGCAGAAAACCAAAGGCTGCTACCCGGCGCCTGAACGCATTCTCTCCGCGGCCGTCGAGGGAGCCCAGGTGGATTTCGACAACGGTAGCCTGATCGAGACCCGGTATTTTGCCGAGCTGGTGATCGGCCAGGTCGCCAAGAACATGACCGGCACCTTCTGGTTCCAGCTGAACGCCATCAAGGCGGGCGGCAGCCGGCCCGATGGCGTCGAGAAAGAAACCTTCCGCAAGGTTGGCGTGCTTGGCGCCGGCATGATGGGCGCAGGTATAGCCTATTCCACAGCCACGCGGGGAATCGACGTGGTGTTGAAAGATGTCTCTGTGGAGAACGCCGAAAAAGGCAAGAGCTACTCCGAGAAATTGCTGGCCAAGAAAGTCAGCCGTGGCCGGATGAGCGAAGCGCAGAAGGCAGAGATCCTCGGGCGCATCAAAGCCACGGATTCTGCGGATGATCTGGAGGGCTGCGACCTGGTGATCGAAGCCGTGTTTGAAGACAGCGGCCTGAAAGCCAAAGTAACCCAGGAGGCGGAACCGAAGCTGGTAAACAACGGCATATTTGCCTCCAATACGTCCACTATCCCCATCACCCAACTCGCCGAGGCCTCCGCGAACGCCGAGAACTTTATTGGCCTGCATTTCTTCTCTCCCGTCGACAAGATGCAACTGGTGGAAATCATCGTAGGCGAGAAAACCTCCGATGAAACGCTGGCACGCTCGTTCGACTACGTTCAGCAGATCGGCAAGATTCCGGTGGTGGTGAATGACAGCCGGGGATTCTTCACTTCCCGGGTTTTTGGCACCTTTGTCAATGAAGGCATCTGCATGCTGGGCGAAGGCATCCACCCATCCAGCATTGAGAATGCAGGACTGCTGGCCGGCATGCCGGTGGGACCTCTGGCGATCTCGGACGAAGTCAGCATGACCCTTATGCAGCACATCCGGGACCAGAGCAAGAAAGACACCGAGGCGGCAGGCGGCACCTGGAACCCCCACCCGGCTGAGGCGGTGATTGATGCCATGGTCAACGAGCACGGGCGCAAAGGCAAAGCCTCGGGCGCCGGGTTCTACGACTACCCCGCCAGTGGCAAAAAACACCTTTGGCCGGAACTGGAAAACCTGTTCGTGGATAGCGGCAAGGCTCGGGCAGTCGAACTGCAGGAGCTGAAGGACCGGATACTGTTCATTCAGGCCATTGAAACGGTGCGCTGCCTCGAGGAAGGCGTATTGCGCACGGTGGAAGACGCCAACATCGGAAGTATCTTCGGCATTGGCTATGCGCCCTGGACCGGTGGCGCCATCCAGTTCATCAATCAATACGGAGTGAGAGCGTTCACGGAACGGGCATCGGAGCTCGCCAAAACCTATGGTGAGCGCTTTGCACCGCCCAGACTCCTGCAGGAAAAGGCGGAAACCAACACAGCGTTCGCCTGATCAAACCATGCTGACTCATTGCCGGGCGGGATGCGCTTCCGCCCGGCACCCCTACCAATCAAAGACCTACGCAATCGACCATCATCCGGTTACCAACCTGGCGCCTTCATGGACAGATTGTCACGAACCGATACGCCCTGCCTATGGCATCGGGTGTAGTGCTTGCCTACAATAAATTTATAAGTCACGGGTAGACACTCCCTCCGAAAGCCGAGGGGCTCCCCACACCGTCAGGTACGCATTTATGACCATCGCGGAAAGAATTATGGCTCGTCGCACCCTGGCCGGAACTGGTCGATCCGGGGTGTGCAAGGCAATGGCTGTAGCCTTGCTACTGTCGACGCCACTGGGACTGCATGCCAAGGTTGAAACCCCAGCTGTCTACGAGCCGGTTGCGCCGACGATCGATCAGGCGCGCGCTAACATTCTGATTGCCCGTCAGCTGCAATTTACGCATTTCCGCGACCTTGGAATCAGCGACGAATTGTCTGGCGACGTGTTTGATGCCTACCTGGACTATCTGGACGGCCAACGAATCTACCTGTCACAAGACGACATTGCGAAATTCGACAAAATCCGGACCCAGTTGGGCTCTGCCCTGAAAACCGGCCAGCTCCAGCCGGGCTTTGATATCTACAACCTTGTTCAGCAACGGATTATCGAGCGTCTGCAGTTTGCACTGGAAATCATCGACAACGGCATAGAATCGCTGGACTTCTCGGCCAACGAGAGCATTCTGGTGGACCGCTCGGAAGCGGACTGGGAGGCGGATGCCAAGGCGCTGGACGAACTGTGGGTAAAACGCATCAAAAACGCAGTATTGGCACAGCGACTGAACGGCGCCGACGATGAGGCCATCGTTGAAACTCTGCGCCGGCGCTACGAAGGTCAGCTCAAGCGCGCGTACCAGGCCAGAAGCGAAGATGCATTCCAGGCCTACATGAATGCGTTTACCGGTATGTGGGATCCGCACACATCCTACTTTTCACCGCGCACCTCCGAGAACTTCAACATCAACATGAGCCTTTCCCTGGAAGGCATTGGAGCGGTCCTTCAGTCAGATAACGAATACACCAAGGTGGTGAGACTGGTGCCCGGCGGACCGGCGTCCAAGCAAGGTCAGCTTGAACCGGCAGACCGCATAGTCTCGGTGGCACAGGAAGGTGAAAAACCGGTGAACGTGATCGGTTGGCGGCTGGACGAAGTTGTAGATCTGATTCGCGGGCCAAGGAACTCGACCGTCACCCTGGAAGTCATTCCGGCTAACGCGTCTGACGAGACCATCACCGAAACCATCGCGATCAAGCGCGATGAGGTGAAACTGGAAGAACAGAGCGCCAGCAAGGACACCATCCGGATTGAGCGCGGTGGCAAGGAATACACGATTGGCGTAATCACCATCCCCACGTTCTATGCCGATTTCCAGGCCATGCAGGCCGGAGACCCGAACTACAAGAGTACAACCCGGGACGTTCGTAACCTCATCGCGGAACTCGAAGCCGAGGGCGTTGATGGACTGGTCATGGATTTGCGCAACAATGGTGGTGGCGCCCTGCACGAGGCCAACGATCTGGTAGGGCTGTTTATCGATAAAGGCCCCACTGTTCAGATCCGCAATGCCAATAACGATGTGCAGGTACTGAACGATGAGGACCCTTCGGTCGCCTATGATGGCCCGCTGGTGGTGCTCACCAACCGTATGAGCGCGTCAGCGTCCGAGATTTTCGCCGGCGCCATCCAGGACTATGGCAGGGGGCTGGTCGTTGGTTCCCAGACCTTCGGCAAAGGTACCGTTCAGGCGGTGCGTCCGCTGAACCATGGCCAACTCAAGATCACCCAGTCGAAGTTCTATCGGGTATCAGGCGGCTCCACCCAGCACAAAGGGGTGATTCCGGATATCGAGATTCCATCCCGCATCGACAAGACCCGCATCGGTGAGGACGCCCTCGACCATGCCCTGCCCTGGGACCAGATCGAAGCCGTGCCGCACACGCGTTACTTTGATTTCAGCGGTATTATTGATGAGCTTCGCAAGCGACACGAAGAGCGATTCTCAACCAACCCTGAATTCAGTCTGTTGCAGCAGGAAATCGACTTCCTCACCAAGCAGCGCGCCACGGACAGCGTCAGCCTTAATCTGGAAGAGCGTCGTGCCGAACACGAACAAATTGAGCGAACGCGTCTGACAATTGCGAATGCCAGGCGGGAACTGAAAGGGCAGCCACCATTCGATTCCCTTGAAGCCCTCGAAGACTGGCAGGACCAACAGGCAACTGACCTGGATTCCACCGACGAAGAACTGGATTTCGTGATTCGTGAAGGTGGCCATATCATGGCTGACATGCTGGACCTGGATAACCGCATGGCGTCCATCCTGGACCCGCAACAGTTCGCCGCACAGGCTCCGGCCTCCGCGGTAACCCGGTAAGCGGATGCCTCCAGGCCCATGACTGAAAAGGACACCAGCGGGCAGGATAGCCGCCAGAAAGCGCGAATGCTCCAGGACATGCTTCTGGATGCGCTGCATGCCATGCGCTCGCTGGAGCAGGTGGAAGGGCTGGAAAAACCGGTAACCCAGGAACGGACGCCGGAAGGTCTTATCGACCGCCTGGCCAGCCTCACCGGGTCAGCGCTCCGGTTCGGGGTGAAGGCCACAGATACGTCACTTCGGGTTGGTCGGGCCCTGATGAATTCCCAGGATCAGTTGCGGGCGATGCTCACGGCGGGTCAGTCCCTGAAGGACATCCGGGAAGTGGCCGGTCTAACCTTGTCGGAAATGAGCGAGGCCCTGAACCTGCGGGACAAGTCGGTTCTCGAGGCCATTGAGAATGGCACCTCCACTCTCTCCTTCGAGCTGATTCTGCGGCTCGCGGCTCTCATTGCCCGGAATGATCCAATCCCTTTTATCATGCGCACCACGCGCAACTACAACCCGGAAGTCTGGCAGATTCTGAACGACTGGGGTGTGGCGAAACTCCCCCTGCAGTTCGAGCGGGAACGCGAATTCATCAACATCTTCCGCCGGCATGACGACGCACGGACGCTCTCGGATGAGGGCTTCCAGAAAGTGCTGGAGTTCACCCGCCAGAGCTTTGAGATGTCCCTGCACTTTATCGAAGAACAGGAACAGGAGGTGGCCGAACTGCAGGCTGCCTACGAGGACAAACACCCCGAAGGACCATCCAGACCCGAGAAATCCCCCGTCCGAAAGAAGCGGCAGGCGGGCGGCCCGTCTTCAACCAAATAGTGCTCTCATACCGGTAATATTCGGGTTATGCACGACGCCCTTTTCAGTAACGATGGCGTCGATCAGGTTGGCCGGTGTCACATCGAAAACCGGGTTGAACACATTGACGCCTTCCGGCGCCAGAGGAATACCCCGGATTTCCCGCACCTCAATCCCGTCCCGTTCTTCTATGGGAACATCCGCGCCTGACTCCAGAGCCATATCCACGGTGCTCGACGGTGCCACCACCATGAAGCCCACTTTATGATGCCTGGCCAGCACCGCAAGACTGTAGGTGCCAATCTTGTTGACCACATCACCATTGGCGGTGATGCGGTCGGCGCCGACAATGACCCAACGGACATCGTTACGAGCCAATATTGCTGCCGCAGCGCCATCAGCGTTCAAAGTGACAGGAATGCCGTCCCGAGAGAGTTCCCAGGCCGTTAACCGCCCACCCTGAAGCCAGGGTCGGGTTTCATCGGCATAGACGTCTTTCAACAGTTTTTCCTCGTGCAGCCGTCGAACAACGCCCAGAGCCGTGCCGTAGCCACCGGTGGCAAGTGCACCGGTGTTGCAGTGGGTCAACACCGAAAGCGGTTTCTCTGCACCGATGAATTCCAGGGCATGGTTCGCCATGGCAAAATTGGCAGCCAGATCTTCTTCATGGATTGCCTCGGCCTCATTGGCCAAACGTTTCTCCGCTTCGTCGAGAGAGTGACAGGCGTGGAAGACCCGTTCCATCCGTTGCAACGCCCAGAACAGGTTCACCGCCGTGGGCCGTGATGCCGCCAGCTCACGAATGGATTGTTTGATTTCCGCTTTCCAGTCGCCACCGCCGGCATGCCTGGCTGCCAGGGCGACCCCGTAGGCTGCGCTGATGCCGATCGCCGGAGCGCCACGAACCACCATGTCCCGGATACTTTGCGCCACACCCGCAGCGCCCTCCAGGGTGATCCAGTGTTCCTCCCCGGGCAGCAGGCGTTGGTCCAGCAATTCAAGACTGCTGCCATGCCACCGTATTGCAACGGTACCAATGCCGCGTTCAGAAGAGGGTTTCGGGGTGGTTGCCATAGAAAACTGCTCCGGTTTTTCAGCGCTGAAAACTGCCAGTATAACGGTTATACTTCCGGGCTACATTTTCAAGGTGCGGCAGGGTCGCACCAAGCGCTGTAAGGCAGGAATGAATGACGGCAGATACCATCACCGCAGCCGATATCCGCATCAACGCGCGCTGGCTGATTCCAATTGAGCCAGCAGGCACAGTGCTTGAGAATCACGCCGTCATAATTCAGGGGAGCCGCCTGGTCGCCGTTATCCCTCAGGAGCAGGCGGACCAGACCTTCCGAACCCGTGAAACCGTCGATCTTCCCCACCATGTTGTCATGCCCGGCTTGATCAATATGCACGGCCACGCAGCCATGACACTGTTTCGGGGGATGGCGGATGATCTGCCGCTCATGACCTGGTTGAATGATCACATCTGGCCGGCCGAAGGTCGCTTTATCAGCGAACAGTTCATTGCCGATGGCACGCAACTGGCCATGGCAGAAATGCTGCGCACCGGAACCACCACGTTCTCGGACATGTATTTCTTTCCGGAGATCGCTGCACAGGTCGCCCATGATGCGGGCATGCGCGCCCAGATCTGTTTTCCGCTGCTGGATTTCCCGACACCCTGGGGTGCCGGTCCGGACGAGTATCTGAGCAAAGGTGCCGACTTTATAGGCACCTGGAAGACCGACGGCTACATCATGCCGGCCATTGGCCCCCATGCCCCCTACACGGTTTCCGACGGCCCGATGGCTGAAGCGGTACGGCTATCGGAAAAAACCGGTGCCGTCATCCAGGTACATCTGCACGAAACTGCCTTTGAAGTAACCGAGGCCATTGAAAAAGGTGGCCAGCGCCCGACGGCCAGACTGGCAGACCTCGGCGTACTTCGCCCGGAGACCCAGTGCGTGCACATGACGCAGATCGATGAAAGCGATGTGAGCCTGCTGAAACAATCGGGAGCCCATGTCATTCACTGTCCGGAATCGAACCTGAAATTGGCCAGCGGCCTTTGCCCGGTGCAGGACCTTCTGGACAACGGAATTAATGTTGCGATTGGCACTGACGGCGCCGCCAGCAACAACGACCTGGATCTGTTCGGAGAACTTCGCACCGCTGCCATGGTGGCCAAAGTAGTTGCCGGTGATGCCTCGGCGTTGTCTGCCCACAAGGCTCTGGAAATGGCAACCATCAACGGAGCCCGGGCCCTGGGGCGGGACCACGAACTCGGATCACTGGTTGAGGGCAAGCTGGCAGACATCATCGCCATTGACCTGAGTGACCCGTTTTTGCAGCCGGTTTACGACCCGGCTTCGCACCTGGTCTACAGCAACCATGGTCGATCAGTAAGCCACAGCTGGATTAACGGCGTACCACAAGTACAGGATGGCCGGCTTACCCGCATTGACGTCGCCGATCTCATGCTCCGGGTTGAGGATTGGGCCGGGCGAATCCGTACAAAGTCAGACTAACCGATTTACTATTGATCCATCAGGCAGAACGAAACATGACAAACCAGAATGTAGACCGGAACGAAATCGCCAAGTTCGAGGCCCTGGCCAGTCGCTGGTGGGACCCCACAAGCGAATTCAAACCGCTACACGACATCAATCCGCTACGCCTGAATTACATTGATGAGCGCGTATCCCTGGCTGGCAAGCGCGCCCTGGATGTCGGCTGCGGTGGCGGCCTTTTGTCTGAGGGCATGGCCCAGCGCGGCGCCCATGTTACCGGTATCGATATGGGCGAGGCGCCCCTTGCGGTCGCTCGACTCCATGGCATGGAGAGCGGTGTGAACGTGGATTACCAGCAAATCACCGTCGAAGAACTGGCGCAGGACAGCGAACATGCTGGCCAGTACGATGTCGTGACCTGTCTGGAAATGCTGGAGCATGTCCCGGATCCGGCATCGGTCATCAAGGCGTGTGCCGCCATGCTCAAACCCGGCGGACACCTGTTTGTCTCAACCATCAACCGGAACCCCAAGTCGTTCCTGTTTGCCATTGTCGGCGCCGAATACGTGCTTCGTTTGCTGCCAAAGGGCACTCACGAATGGAAGAAGTTTATCCGGCCCTCTGAAATGTCCGATCATCTGCGCCACGCAGGCCTGGATGTACGGGAACTGACGGGTATGACCTATAACCCGATTACCAAGATCTACAAACTCGGTAGGGACGTGGACGTTAACTACCTGATGCACGCCAGGGATATCCGTGAAGCCTGAAAACACGCATCAAGCCTCGGCAGTCCTGTTCGACCTGGATGGTACTCTGATTGACACGGCACCGGATTTCATCCGCTGCCTCAATCAGTTGCGGGAACAACACGGCATGCCCGCCCTGCCCCCGGAGCATATTCGACGCTCCGTCTCAAACGGCGCTCGGGCCATGATCCGGGTCGGCTTCGGCCTGGAACCGGAGCACCCGGAGTACCTGGAAAAACACTCAGCCTTCCTCGACCTCTACGAGGCCGGAGTGGCAGTAGAAACCCGCCTGTTCGAAGGCATGGATGAATTACTCCAGGCCCTTGAGGAACAGGGGATCCCCTGGGGCATTGTCACCAACAAGCCTGCCCGTTTTGCGGTTCCGCTAATCGAAGCCCTGAATCTTGCGAACCGATGCGCAGTCCTGGTGTGCCCCGATCATGTTGCCCAGCGCAAACCTCATCCGGAGGCCCTGTTTCTCGCCTGCCAGCAAATGGGAACCGAGCCTGGTTCAGGTGTTTATGTAGGCGATCACGAACGGGACATCGAAGCAGGCCGCAATGCCGGAATGAAGACTATCGCGGTCCGCTACGGTTATATCGAAGAGCCGGAAACCATTGACCTGTGGCAAGCGGATCTTATTGCCGACACCGTCACGGACCTGGCAAAGCTGTTACAATAGTCCATCAATTTTAGGATCCGGTATTCAGCCGGTAACAGCCTGACACGGAGACAGGTTATGCATGATTACCAAGCACCCGCCGATCTTCTGAAAGACCGTATCGTTATGGTGACGGGTGCCGGCAGCGGCATTGGCCGGGCTGCGGCAAAGGCCTTTGCCGCCCATGGTGCGACCGTCGTACTTGTTGGCCGAACTGTAGGAAAGCTGGAAACGGTCTACGACGAAATCGAGGCCGCCGGGCACCCCAAGCCCGCCATCGTGCCCATGAACTTTGAGGGCGCTGCGGTGAAGGACTATGAAGAACTGGCCATGACGCTGGAAGACAACTTCGGCCAACTGGACGGTTTACTGCACAACGCGGCCATCCTGGGCGATCGCAGCCCGGTTGAACTGTATGACCCGGAAACCTGGAACAAGGTCATGCACGTCAATGCAACAGCCCCGTTTCTGCTCAGCCGGGCCATGATCCCCCTGCTGCGCAAATCCGACGATGCTTCGGTGATTTTCACGTCTTCCGGTGTCGGTCGCAAAGCCAAAGCCTACTGGGGCGCTTACGCAGTCTCCAAGTTTGCGGTTGAAGGGCTCAGTCAACTTCTGTCCGAAGAACTGGATGACGAACGCCACAATGTCCGGGTGAACAGTCTGAACCCGGGCGCGACCCGTACCAATATGAGAGCCCACGCCTACCCGGCGGAGAACCCACAGCAAAATCCGGCACCGGAAGACCTGATGCCGATTTACCTGTATCTCATGGGCAAGGACAGCCAGGGCGTCAACGGCCAGAAACTGGACGCACAGCCGAAATAATGGAACTGCTTTTCTACACGACATCCCAGTGCCATTTGTGCGAGCTGGCTGAAGCCCTGCTTGTCAGTACGCCCATGCCGGAACCCATACCGGTAGACGTGGTGGATATTGCCCAGTCCGAAAAGCTGGTGGAGCGGTACGGCACCCGGATTCCAGTGCTGCGACGCAACGACACCGGTGCGGAACTGGACTGGCCGTTTACCAGGGATGAATTACTCACATTCCTGCAATGAGGATTGCCTGACATGTTGATGGTTATTTCCCCTGCAAAAACGCTGGACTACGAAAGCCCGCTGGCAACTGACACCTATACCCAGCCGGAATTTCTCGACGACGCCTGTGAGCTGGTTGACCAACTGAAGGAACTGGAGCCGCATCAGATAAGCAACCTGATGAGCATCAGCGACAAGCTGGGCCAGCTGAACGCGGAGCGCTTCCAGAACTGGCACACGCCGTTCACCCCCGAGAATGCCCGCCAGGCGGTACTGGCCTTCAAGGGTGATGTTTATACCGGCCTGGACGCAGAGAGCTTCAGCGAGGAGGACTTCGAGTTTGCCCAACAGCATCTGCGCATGCTCTCCGGCCTGTATGGGGTCCTGAAACCGCTGGACCTGATGCAACCCTATCGCCTGGAGATGGGTACCCGGTTCGAGAATAACCGTGGCAAGGACCTGTATGCCTTCTGGGGGAGCAAGATTACTGACGAGATCAACCGGCTGCTGGCAGACGACGACGGCGTGCTGATAAACCTGGCCTCCAACGAGTATTTCAAAAGTGTAAAGAAGAAAGACCTTGAAGGTAGGCTGATTACCCCCCAATTCAAGGATTGGAAGAATGGTCAGTACAAGATGATCAGCTTCTACGCCAAGAAAGCCCGCGGCCTGATGTGCCGATTTGCCATCCAGAACCGCATTACCCAGGCCGACGACCTCAAAGGTTTTAACCTCGAAGGCTATTACTTCAGCGAAGACCAATCCGATAAGAACAACTGGGTTTTCCTGCGGGATGAACAGTAATCCACGTTGACATCGGAGTAAGCAATGAACGAAGCAGTGTTTTCCCAGATCGCCATGCTGGTGTTTCTGACCGGCCTGATTGTCTGGATGGGTATCATCGTCTGGGACCTGGCCAAGAAATCCCAGGCCGGAAGATTCGGCACCATCGCCCTGTTTACGGTGCTGGGCGCCGGCGTTGTGGGCTTTATTATCAAGACCGTACTCGTAGAGATCATGCAAATATGAACGACAAGGACCAGCCCTGATGTGGTTTCGCAACGCCCGCGTATTCCGTTTTACCAAACCGTTTGATATCTCCGCCGAAGAGCTGGAAGAAAAACTGCAGGCCGACGCCTTCAAACCCTGCGGCCCCCAGGAAACCAGCCGCCAGGGCTGGGTTCCACCCCTGGGCAAGCATGGCGAACAGCTGGTTCACAGTGCTAACGGCTATCACCTGATTGCCCTGCGCAAAGAAGAGAAAATCCTTCCTGGCCCGGTGGTGAAGGAAGCCGTGGAAGAGAAAGCGGAGGCTATCGAGTTCGAGCAGGGCCGCAAGGTCCGCCGCAAAGAAAAGGATGAAATCAAGGAACAGGTGATGCTGGAGATGCTGCCCCAGGCCTTCTCCAAAAATCGCCGCTGCTTCGCCTACCTCGCGCCCCAGGACGGTGTCCTGGTCGTGGATGCCGGCTCCGCCAAACAGGCGGAAGATCTGGCCTCCACCTTGCGCAAGAGCCTTGGCTCACTACCAGTTCGTCCGCCCGCCGTGGAGCAGGCGCCTGCCTTTACCTTCACCGGCTGGCTGAACGAATCCGTCGATCTGCCTGGCAAGGTGGTTCTGGGCAGTGAATGCGAGCTGAAAGATCCGTCTGAAGATGGTGGAGTGGTGCGCTGCAAAGGCCTGGACCTGAAAGCCGATGAAATCCGCAATCATCTCGACGCGGGCATGCAGGTAACCAAGCTGTCACTGACCTGGGACGACAACGTCTCATTCGTACTCGATGAGGAGCTGGGCATTCGTCGCCTGAAATTCGGCGAAACTCTCCAGGATCAACTGGACGACGTCGATGTGGATGATGCCGTTGCCAAGTTTGACGCAGCCTTCACGCTGATGACCCTGGAGCTGTCCCGCTTGATCCCGGGGCTTCTCGAAGCCTTGGGTGGTGAAGATCGTTCAGCGATTGTCGAAGAATAAAGCTGATACCCCGGGGTCAGGTGCATAATCAATCTGACCCCGTCTTTCCCCTTACCGCTCAATGGGCGCTCTTGCCCAGGCGCTCTCTCTGCCAGTCCTTTTCCGGTTCGTTCAGAACCAGCCGCAGGTCCATCACCTCCTCTTCGATATTGAACTTGATCTCGAAGCCCAGGTGTTCCGCAAGCTGCAACATGGGGCGATTGTCCGGCAACACGTTGCCAACCATTTCCATGGTGCCCCGGGAACGGCAGTAATCGATCATCTTCTGCATCAGGGCGACGCCCAGGCCCTCTCCCTTCATTTTATCGTGCACCATGACCGCGAACTCGCATTGCAGGTTGTCTGCGTCAGTCCAGGTGCGCACGGTGCCCAGGGTTTCCTCACCTTCTCCGTCTTCCCTCGGCGCGTTGGCAATGAAGACCATTTCCCGGTCGTAGTCGATTTGCACCATCTGGGCAACGTCCTCCCGGGAGAAATGCTTCCGGTACTGGAAGAACCGGTAGCGGATGGATTCTGGCGACTGTAGCTCATGAAACGCCCGGTGCGCGGGCTCATCTTCGGCCAGTACCGGCCGGATGATGACCCGCCGCCCGGACTTCGGCAATACAATCCACTCCTCGAGTTCGCGCGGGTATGGCTGGATAATCGGCCGGCCTGGCTTGTCGGCCAGATTGATGGCGATATTCACAGCCACGGCCCCCTGCTCGTTGAACAGCAGTGGCGAAATCTCCAGACCCTGTATTTCGGGAATGTCGATGACGATCTGGGAGAGGGTGACCAGCGTCTCGGACACCGCCCGGATATCCTCTTCCGGCTTCAGGCTGTGTTCTTTCAACAGCTTGTACATATAAGTCCGGCGCAGAAGCTCCCGGGCCAGCACCATGTTCAATGGCGGCAGTGCAATCTGCCGGTCGGTCATCACGTTGATCTGGGCGCCCGCTGCGCCACATACCACCAGGGGGCCAAATAACGGATCCCGGGTAATACCAACACTGAACTCAATCCCGCCCACGTGCTGATAGGAACGCTGAACAGCGAAGCCGAGGAAGCCACTGCCCGGAAAGTGGCTCTGGTATTCCTCCATCAGGTAGCGGCAGGAGTCCATGATGGCCGCTTCGCTGTTGAGCTTCTGAACCGTGCCCTTGTATCGGCGCTGGGTAGGACTCAGGTCGAGGAAAGGATGGCAGGCCTGCTCATGGATGATGGTGATATCGATGGGACGCCGCTCAACTGCGAAAACCTCGAGGACCTCTTCCATATCGTCGCAGTACATGGTGTCGATGGTGCTAATGCCATAGTCACTCACCAGATCCCGGGCTTCCCGGTTCGACAGATGATACCGGCCAGAGCGCAATGCCCGGCTGACCACATGACGGGTGTGGGTTCGGTCTGCAAAGTGATCGGTAAAGGACTCGGGTGTTTCCGTGAGCAGCCGCTGAACACGCTGATGACGCACGTGCTGCATGAACGCCATGACGGCTTTTTCGGGATTGAAGAACGACGGCAGCCCGGCCCGGTAAAACTCTTCCCGCGCATCCATGACCGTACTCTGGCCCAGCCAGCAGGTGAACACGTTCAGACGGGTGCCCTTGGAAGCCTGTACCACAGCGTCAGCAATCTGGAGGCTGTCCTCTGTCAGACTTGGCGCATACATCACCAGAACGTTTGCCACTTCCGGATCCTTGGCAAGAATCTTGATCGCCTGCCCATACAACTCCGGGGAAGCATCGTAGTTGAGATCGATCGGGTTCTTGCGGGTCCAGTAAGGTGGCAGCAGCTCGGCCAGGGCATCGATACTGGCATCCGACAACTCCGCCAGCTCACCGCCCAGGTCCGCCAGGCGGTCCACGGCCAACACCCCCGGGCCAACCCCGTTGGCCATGATGGCCAGGCTTTCCCGGCGCAATGGCCGCATCCGGGTTAACGTCTCGAGCGCATCGAACATCTGGCCAAGGCCGTCCACCCGAAGCACACCGGCCCGCTGGAGCATGGCATCGTATATCGGATCGCTGCGTTTCAAACCGGCCGGCAGATCGTGGGGAAACCACTCCGATTCCGGTACCCGCCCGGATTTTACTGCGATCACTGGCTTGGTGCGGGAGGCTACCCGCACCGCAGACATAAACCGCCGGGCATTCGGGATGTTCTCGATGTGCAGAAGAATCGCGCGGGTCTGGGTGTCCTGCGCCAGATAGTCGATCAGATCGTCGTGATCGATATCCATGCCATCGCCGAGGGTCAGGAAGTAGGAAAACCCCACCCCCCGGGCAAAGGCCCAGTCTATAACCGAACTGGCAATGGTGCCGGACTGGCCGACGAAAGCAACCCGTCCCGGGATCGCGCCCATATGGGCATAGGTGGCGTTCAGGCTACGTGCCGGAACCATCAGACCAATCGTGTTGGGGCCGAGCACCCGGATCCCGGTTTCCCGGGCGGCCTCGCGTACGGAATACATCAAAGGCTGACCGGTTTTGCTGTGAGTACGGGACATGCCACCGGTCATGACGATGGCGGTGCGCACCCCGGCTTCCCCGAGCCGCTTGATGGTCTTGGCCACGGTATCCGGCGGCGTGCAGATGATGGCCAGGTCCGGGGAAAAGTCCATTTTGGAGACTTTTTTGACGCAGGGCACACCGTGCACGTTGTCGTAATCGTTCTGGTTGACCACCAGCAGGCGCCCCGGATAACCGCCCCCCATCAGGTTCCGCAATACCATGCCGCCAAGATTGTCTGCCCGCTCCGACGCACCGATCACCGCAATGGACGCGGGATTGAAAAGGCTCTCCAGATACCGGGTGCTCAAGCTGACTCTCCTATGTGAGTGGCCGGCAGGCCGTTGGCGAATAAATGTAATAAAACAGGTTACTTATGAGTGTAACCCTTATCTTAGGCCCTGATTCCCCGATGTGAAATGGCTATCGCCCCTATAAGACCAAAGAAACACGGCATCAGGCAGTTTTCCCTGATAAGCTTGAAGAAAATATAAGCACATCGAAGGCAGTTCGAGACGTATGACCACGGCATTCTTTTCCCACGATGACTTCATGAAACACAACATGGGGCCGGAACATCCGGAAAGCCCTGAGCGTCTGGCGGCGATCATCAGCTACCTGGCTGATACCGGTCTTGATCAGAAGCTCGACTGGGTGAGGCCGGAAGAGATCACCCGGGACCAGTTATTGACGGTGCATCCCGAAAAGTACCTTCATCAACTCGATCTGATGCAACCCACAAGGGGCCGCGTGTTTACCGATCCGGATACGGCCATGATGCCGGACACTTTGCGGGCAGCCCGCCTTGCCGCTGGCGCCAACATCCAGGCCGTGGATATGGTTATGAGTAGCCAGGTAACCAACGCCTTTGTTTGCGCGCGCCCGCCCGGCCATCATGCCGAGCGAGCAAAATCCATGGGCTTCTGCTTCTACAATAACGTCGCCCTGGCCGCCATGCGCGCTCTCACCTTCCATCACCTTGAACGGGTCGCGATCATTGATTTCGATGTGCACCAGGGCAACGGAACCGTGGACATTGTCGGTGGTGACGAGCGAATCCTGATGTGCTCCAGCTTCCAGCACCCGTTCTACCCGCACTCCCATGTGCACCGCCAGGCCGACAACATCGTCAACATTCCGATTGCAGCGAACTGTTCGTCTGAAGAGTATCGGAAACAGGTGGAGGCAGGTTGGCTGAAGCGGCTGAACGACTTCAAACCGCAACTCATTCTGATTTCCGCGGGTTTTGATGCCCATAGACTTGACCCGATGGCGGAACTGAATCTGGATACCGACGACTACCGCTGGTTGACGGAAATGATCGTGTCTGTTGCACGTGAGCACAGCAACGACCGCATCATTTCAACGCTGGAGGGCGGATACCACCTGAGGGCCCTGGCAGAAAGCGTAAACGCCCATCTGGAAGTATTGAACTCGGTTTACTGAAAGCGATTATCCCCGGGGCTCACCGCCATACCCGTTGGCCTGCTGAAGCTCCGGGCGATCACCTGCCCTCTGCAAGCGGATATTGGTGCGGCGGTTATCCGCCGGCCGGTTGGATACCGGGTATTGGTCACCGTGGGCCCGAACGGTAATCATGTTTTCATCAATACCGCTCGCCTTGAGGTAGTCGGCCACCACGTTGGCACGATCTTCGGAAAGCGCGCGGTTGTCGATACGACTGCCAATGCTGTCACTGTGGCCATCCACGAAAATTCTCTCAACCGTGGTGTCGGCATTCACGTAGCGCACGATGTTGTCCAGCAACTGCCTGTCGGCGTCAGACAGTTGAGTGCTGCCACTGGCAAAGGGCACCCTTGAACGCTGAATCTGATCAAAGTTCACCGGCAAGAGATTCGACGTGCAGCGCTGATAGCGCTGGTATTCACCAGCAAAATTGATATTGGACACCTGCACCCGCACCGGACGACCATCAAACCAGGATTCCCGGGTAACCGTGGGGCGCATACCCTCCAGCAGGCCGTGGGCAACAACAAAGGCCTGGCGTGTGTCCAGGGAGACCTGGCGGCGATCATCCGACACATTGACCGTGCCCAGGGGCTTCGTCGCCACACCCGGACGCCAGGCCGGTGCCTCCACCACGAGACTCCCACGCCCCGGTCGCATCGGTGTCGAATCAGACTCCAGGAAAAAGCTCAGACTTTCACCCGCGCGATGATTGAACACGGCCCGACCGTAACCGGGAACCTCGTGCACCAGGCGACACTCGAATACCGATTCGGCAAGATACCACTGGCTATTCTCGATACCGGCACCATAGCTGGCAGCCTGCCCGGCAGCCGGCAAAAGCAGCACAGGAAGACTGCAAGCGAGCAGTGTATTGAGACGTTTTCCGAGGCGGAATCCCATAGTACGTGCCATCAGTGTCCGGTAGTTAACAGATCCTGATTGCTTAACGGCCCGCGCCTGCCTTTCTTTAGCTCCGGCCGGAAAACAATCGCCGGCGCCTTCTGGTATAATTCGCCAAATTTTTCGGGGCTCTATCCTCCAGGGCCCCACAGCACGCCTCGCATAAGGTATTGCGGACAACTGCCATGACAGAAAAGCTTACTCTTACCCGGCCCGACGACTGGCACCTTCACGTTCGGGATGGTGACATTCTTAGCGACGTGGTACCGGCCACGGCGGCCTGCTTCGGCCGCGCCATCATCATGCCTAACCTGGTGCCACCGGTCACAACCGCCGCTGATGCCACAGCCTATCGGGAGAGGATTCTCGCGGCTGCCAAAGGCACCGCCTTCGAGCCGTTGATGACCCTGTACCTGACCGAGAGCATGACACCGGAAACCATCCGCGAGGCCAAAGCCGTCGGTGTTGTGGCCGCCAAGCTTTACCCGGCGGGCGCGACAACGAACTCCGACTCCGGAGTGAAGGATATACGGAACATCTATCCCGTGCTGGAGGCAATGGCAGACTGCGGCATGCTTCTTCTGGTTCATGGTGAAGTAACCGACGCCGATATCGATATCTTTGACCGTGAAAAGGTGTTTCTCGAGCGGGTCCTGGCCCCCACCCTGGAGGCTTTCCCGAATCTCAAGGTTGTGCTGGAACATATTACGACGGCCGATTCCGCCGAGTTTGTCCAGCAGCACACCGGCGACAACCTTGCCGCGACGCTGACGCCCCAGCATTTGATGTATAACCGCAACCATATGCTGGTCGGCGGCATTCGACCGCACCTTTATTGCCTGCCAATTCTGAAGCGCAACCGCCATCAGAAGGCGTTGCGGGACGCAGTAGCCAGCGGCGACAAACGCTTTTTCCTGGGCACGGATTCTGCTCCCCATGCCAAGGATCGCAAGGAGGCTGCCTGCGGCTGTGCTGGCTGTTACTCAGCCTATGGCGCCATCGGCCTGTATGCGGATATTTTTGAAGAGCTTGGCATTCTGGACAAGCTTGAGGCATTCGCCAGCTTCAACGGCCCTGACTTCTACGGCCTGCCGCGCAACACCGATACCATTACCCTGGTTCGCGAACCCTGGACCATGCCGGCGGAGCTGCCATTGGCTGACGGAACCATCGTGCCCCTGAAGGCCGGTGAAACCGTTCACTGGCGACTGGCGTAAACCTGATCTATTCCTTCTCACACACGGCCAAGACCGGAGCTTGAGTGACTGACGAAAACAAACCACCGCATCCCATGTCCCGCCGCTTCCGCGGATTTCTACCCGTTGTCGTCGACGTGGAAACCGCAGGATTCAATCCCGAGCGGGATGCCCTGCTGGAGGTGGCGGCGGTAATACTGACCATGGACGACGACGGCTGGGTGCGGCGAGCGGAGACCCACGTACAACAGATTGATCCCTTTGAAGGCGCCAATCTGGAGCAATCCGCCCTGGATTTCACCGGCATCGATCCGTGGAATCCAGAGCGTGAAGCGGTTCCCGAGCGGGAAGGTCTCAGTGAAATCTTCAGCCCGATTCGCAAGGCAGTGAAAAACCACGACTGCAAGCGGGCCGTTCTGGTGGGACATAACGCCACTTTTGACCACAATTTCATCTTTGCGGCCGCACTGCGAGCAGATATCCGGCGCAATCCATTTCATCCCTTTTCCACTTTCGATACCGCCACTCTGGCCGGCCTGGCGTACGGCCATACGGTTCTGGCCCAGGCTTGTAAGATCGCGGGCATTCCGTTCAGCAATAAGGAAGCCCACTCCGCAGCCTATGATGCGGAAAAGACTGCGGACCTGTTCTGCGGCATTGTGAATCGATGGAAAGAGCTGGGCGGCTTTCCACCTCCGGTGATCCCCGAAGAGACCGAGTAACCGCCATTAGAAAAACCCGCCGTAGCGGGTTTTTATTTGTGTGCCAAGCATGGCCTAAGATTTCAACGCCTTCTGGTACTCAGCTGACTTTAAACCGGGACAGCGAATCCTTGAGCTGATGAGACAACTCGGCCAGGTCACCACTGGCTTCTGATATCTGGGCCATGGCCTGTTTGGTCTCAACGGACTTTTCTGCAATTGTAGATACGTTGCGCGTTACTTCTTCGGCTGTGGCTGATTGCTCTTCGGAGGCAGTCGCAATCTGCTCGGCCATACCGGACATCCGGGTGACCTCGTCCACTGCCTCGCGAAGTTGCAATACAACGGCTCCTGCCCGCTCGGAAATACCGCTGGCCTGGACGCTGCAGCGCGTAACCACCTGTGAAGCACGCTCCGACGAATTAACCAGAGTTTCGATGGAACTACTGATCTCCTCGGTCGCCTTCTGGCTATTCTGGGCCAGGCTGCGCACTTCATCCGCAACCACCGCGAAGCCCCGGCCCTGTTCACCGGCCCGGGCCGCTTCAATGGCGGCATTCAGAGCCAGCAAATTGGTCTGGTCGGCAATTGACTTTATCGAATCCAGAACCCTGGTGATGGATTCCATATTCTTTCGCAAGTCCTCTATGCCGGCCTCTGCTTCCTCCAGTTCCCTGGCCATGGCACGGGTGTCATCAGCGGAGGATTCCACCTCGGCTGCGCTGCGGCTCACCGCCTCATGAGTGCGCTTGGCGCTGGCTGCCGATTCCGCGGTGTTCTGGGACACCTCGTTGATGGCGGAGGACATTTCCTCAATGGCCGACGCCACCTGCTCAGTCTGCTCTGCCTGCTGATTCACACTCTCCAGAGTATGTGAGGAAGTACCCGACAATTGTTCAGATGCACTGGCCTGGCGCTGGGAAGCCTCCTCGACCCTGAAGATCACTTCTTTCAGGTCCGACACCATTTTGAGCATGGAGCCGTAAACACCCGTTGCCCTGTCACTTTCGGACGAATCAATGACCAGATTACCCGCAGCCACCTGCTCCGCCAGTGCCTGCAATTCGGCCGGGTCTCTGCCGAGGGGTTTCATGATCCGCACTGCGGTCCAGACCGCCACGGCCACTACAGCCAGGATCACAATAGCAATGGCTATCGCGGCCAGCATCCACATTTCACGCACGGGCGCCAAGGCCTCGTCTTCGCTGATCTCCGCCACCAGCGCCCAGTTCAACCCGCCTACAGCAACTGGCCTGTGGGCGGAAAACACTGGTTCGCCCCGGTAGGACGTAACCACGCCTTCACCGGAATTCCCAGCCAGAGCTTCATCCACCGATGTCGAACTTATGCGCCCATTCTCCGGGTCGGCAAAGGAAGCGACAACGCTGCGGTTTTCCGGATCCAGGTATGAGTCTGACCGCATCAGGTTATCCGGGCCCACCAGATAGGCATCCCCGGTTTCGCCCATGCCATCTCGCTCCATCATGATGTTGTTCAGGCTGTCGATGGGGAACTGGAAGGCCAGCACGGCCAGCCGCTCATCCTTTTCGGAATATATGGGGGTTGCCACAAATCCGGCGGGCGCACCGTAGGACGGTACATACCGAGTAAAATCAACAAAAGTCGGAGCAGTATCCTGTCCGTCAGACAGCGCCTGACGATAAGCTGCCGCAAGGCCGGAATCCGCGTAGGGACCGTCTTTCAGGGAGGTAGCAAAATCAACCTCTTTGGCTACGGAATAGATAACATGGCCTGTATCGGCATCAATGAGATAAATATCGTAGTAGCCGAACGCCTCCTGAAACTCCTTGAACGAGGTGTGCCACTGTTTGTGAAGGGTGTTATAAAACTGCGCGATATGGACGTCGGCCGATACCAATTCGTCTTTCTGCCCCACAGGATTTGGGTTGTCCACGATGTAACCCATCTGCAGAGCCAGGCTGTTTTTGCTGAGGGATGCAACAAAATCCGAGGCTGAACGTCCCTTAGCACCACCATTTTGCTGTAAGGGTGGCAAGAAATTCTGCTGATAATAAGCCTCGACGTTTTCTCGTAAGGTCGACTGCTCCTCTTGTACCAGTTTTTCGTAATTCTGAAATGCCAAACCAAACCCCTGGGCCGCCGTTCGGGTCCCGCGATTATTGGCCATGGCTTTCAGCTGCCGGGCAATAGTGCTGAGATAATCTTCAACACTATGCTGCTTGTTGGTAGCCGCAATAGAGAGTTGTTGCAACGCCTGTTCCGTCAGGCTCTGTCGGGCAATTTCGGCGTTAAAAAACGAGATGGCAATGACGGGAAGCAGGCCAACCAGCAGCAAGGTCAGCAAAAGACGTTTCTTGAGAGTCATCAATAGCCCTTCTTTTATATTGTTCTTATGTTAACCATCGGCTATCGGCAGGTTTTCTTTAGCCCAGAACAACTCAAAAAAGAGGCGAATCTTGTTTAACCAATCGAAATGGGAGGGGAAGTAACTCCCCTCCCACTCGATTCAGGCGCTACCACGTTACCAGTAGATGCCCCGCATGATGGCGGCGAAAGCCACCTGCTCTGTGGACACCTTCGGCTTCTCGCCGGATCGACTGCCGGCGGCGGCAGGTGAATCCGGGAACATCCGGTAACCGGTGTTCATGACAATCTCGCCCATCTTGGGTGCCAGGGCATGCAGCACCTGGGCAAAAATCCCGAGACGAGTCGCGATGCGTTTCGGTCGATAAACAATCGCGTCAGCGACCATGCCTGCGGCCTCATCCGGCGTCAGGGTAGGCACAGAATCGTAGATCTTGGTCGGCGCAATCATCGGGGTCTTCACCAACGGCATGTTGATGGTGGTGAAGGTCACGTTGCGATCTGACCACTCCGCAGCAGCGCAACGGCTGAATGCATCCAGGGCAGACTTGGACGCCACGTAGGCCGAGAATCGGGGCGCGTTGGTCAACACCCCGATAGACGAGATGTTCACTACGTGCCCTCGGCGGTTCTCCAGCATCTTCGGCGCAAAGCCCATGATCAGGCGCACGGAACCGAAGTAGTTCAGCTGCATGGTGCGCTCGAAATCGTGGAATCGATCGAACGACAGGTCCAGTGACCGGCGAATGGAACGCCCGGCATTGTTGACCAGCACATCCACGTGGCCGTGGTTATCCAGAACGGTCTTCACAAACTCATCGCACGCGTCCATGTCGGAGAAATCGCACGGATAGGCGTGCACGCTCGCTCCGCGAGACTCCAGCTCCGCGGTCACTTCCTTCAGACGCTCCAGTTTCCGGGCGCCGATCACCAGGATGGCGCCAGCGTCTGCCAGTTTTTGCGCCGTGGCCAGACCGATACCGGACGTTGCACCTGTCACTACGCACACGCGACCTTCAACCGTGCCCTTGAGCGTGCGGTCCTTGAACAGGTCCGGGTCCAGATTGCGCTCCCAGTAGTCCCAGATCACCGGCGCGTAGTCCGGCAGCCGGGGCACTTCAATACCGGTGCCTTTCAAAACGCGCTCGGTTTCACGGGCGTCGAATCTGGTCGGGTAATTGATGAATGACATCACGGAGGGCGGAATGCCCATGTCGTCGAGGATTGCCGAGGTCAGCCGCTTCACGGGCGGAAGATTCTTCAGACTCTGGCGAATGAACGGCGGAATAAAGCCGAACATTCTGGAATCAATCCGCATCCCCATCTTGGGTGCGTGCCCCGCCTCACTGAAGATATTGAGGATTTCGCCAACCTTGTACGGATCACTGTCCACCAGGTGGAAGCACTTGCCGTCTTCACCCTCAAGGTGGGCAATGTGGTCCATGGCGTTAACTACGAAATCCACCGGCACAATGTTCAGACGCCCGCCTTCGACACCAATGGTCGGCACCCACTGGGGTAGCGCATGGCGAATTTTCTGAATCATCTTGAAGAAGTAGTAGGGGCCATCCACCTTGTCCATTTCGCCGGTAGAAGAATGACCAATTACCATGCCCGGGCGGTAAATGCGGAAGGGAACCTTACATTCCTCCCGAACCACCTTTTCAGATTCGTGCTTGGTACGCAGGTAAGGATGGTCCAGTTTCTCGGCTTCCTCGAACATGTCTTCGCGGAAGATCCCCTTGAACAGACCGGCAGCCGCGATGGAAGACACGTGATGGAAGTGTTTGGCGCCCATTGCCTCGGCAGCACTCACCGCAGCCCGAGTGCCCTCGATGTTGGTCGCCTGCTGAGCTTCTTCGTCTGCCCCCATGTCGTACACGGCGGCGAGGTGAAAGAAGTGGTCGATTTTCCCTTTCAGGGCTTTCAGTGTCTTGGCGTCAATACCCAGATTTTTGCTGGTCAGGTCGCCTATGACAGCCTTCACCTGGGTTTCGTCCGCACCCCACCGCTCGCGCAATTTGTCCAACTTGTCCTGGGATTGTTCACGCACCAGAACGTGGACAGTACCCCCACGTGCCAGAAGCTTCTCCACGAGGAAACGGCCAATAAATCCGGTGCCACCCGTCAGGAAATAATTCATCGATCTTCCACCCTGCCTGTTGCTCTGTTGTTGTCTATCCATGCCGGCACTCATACGACTAAAGTCTTAGAGTTTTCCGGAAACGCCGGCATTGTACTTAATTGCAACCTTCATGTATCGAACTTTTTTAGAGTTTTTACTCTGTAAGCCTTTGTTTTGCATAGAGCTATTACTCTAAAAATTTTCTCCCGCACGCTCAACGGGCCTGTCCGGTTCGCCGACACAATGCTTTTGAGACTAGCACAGGAATTGGCCCATGCATGCCCAATTTCCGGATTACCGCAAAGCAATGAAAGCGCCCGCCAGCAATGACATAATCGGGAACTTATCGCGCCTTCTGGCATCTCTTCTTTTCACAGGAAAACCGATCTTCGGAACCACCAATCATGCAGAAAGACAATCCCAACGCAGAACGATACATTTCCATTGCCCGAGCCTGTTTGAGGGCCATAAACGACACCGCCGAAAACGCAGGTTCCCGCGAGGAGAAAATCCAGGCGGTCTACGAGGCCATTGATCATGCCTTCCAGGCCGAGTTTGCCGATTACCGACAGTCCGTCGCCATCATGGCTACGGTTCTGGAGCGTATCGCCTCTGGCCAGCTGGACGGTGAGAAAGCCGCGGATCTCGCTCGTAAAACATTGGACCAGCAACCAGAGAGCACACGCAGCGCGCCGATGCACTGATACACGAAACTCTTCTCCGAATCACAGAGAACCTATGAACACACGCACCGTCAGGAAGAACTCAATGCAGAACCCGATATCACGCCTGTTTTCCCTGCTGACACTTGTGCTGTTCAGCACCCTTGCTTTTGCAGCCCAGATTCCGGAGAAGAGCCCCAATGACGATAACCAGTACCGGTTCATCGAACTGGATAATGCCCTGAAGGTGATTCTGGTTTCGGATCAGGATGCCGACAAAGCGGCTGCCTCGATGAACGTTGCCGTCGGTAGCGGGGACGATCCGGCGGATCGGGAAGGACTCTCCCACTTCCTGGAGCACATGCTGTTCCTTGGAACCGAGAAATATCCGGATCCAGGGGAATACCAGCAGTTCATCAAGAGCCATGGCGGCCAGCACAATGCCTTCACTGCATTCCAGGACACGAATTATTTCTTCGATGTTCAAGCCGAATTTCTGGAACCGGCCCTGGACCGATTCGCGCAGCAGTTTTCCGCACCCCTGTTTACCGCCGAACTGGTGGACCGTGAACGCAACGCCGTGCACTCGGAATTCAGCGCCAAACAAAAAGACGATGGGCGCCGATTCTATTCCGTAAAAAAAGCCGCTAGTAATCCCGACCACTCCTTCAGCCAGTTTGCGGTGGGCAACCTCAGCACCCTGGAGAACACCGAAGACAACCCGCTCCGGCCTGACCTGATCGAGTTCTGGAAGCAGCACTACTCCTCGAACATCATGAGCCTGGCGGTTTACGGGCCGCAAACCCTGGACGAACTGGAATCCATGGTGCGAGGCCGGTTCGATGCCATCGAAAACCGAAACCTCGAAACCAAACGCCATGTGGCCAGCCTTTACCGGGCGGAGGACCTCCCGGCCAAGGTAACAGCAGAAGCGCTCAAGGATGTTCGCAGCCTGTCGCTTACCTTCCCGATTCCATCCCAGGAAGAAAACTACCGCACCAAGCCCGTCAGCTACGTGGCCAACCTGCTTGGCCATGAGGGCCCAGGCAGTCTTTTCGATGTACTTAAAAAGGCCGGTCTGGCCGAGAGCCTCTCCGCAGGTCTGGGCATGGATACCGGTGAAAACGCCACCCTCGAGATCAGCATTTCCCTGACACCAGAGGGGCTAGCTCGCCATGAGGACATTTTGCCGTTGGTATTCGAGTACATTGAAAAGGTTCGCCAGAAAGGAATCAGCGAGCAGCGCTTCCTCGAGATGCAGAACCTGGCACGAATAGACTTCCGGTTCCGCGAGCAGGGTAATCCCCTGCATGAGGCGATGCGCCTCTCACGTTACCTGCAGGACTATCCGCCGGAAGACGTACTGCGGGCTCCCTGGCTGGTTGAGCGCTTTGCACCGGAGCAGTATCGCGACATTCTGGACAAACTGACACCGGAAAACCTGCTTGCCTTCGTTCTGGCACCGGAACCTGAACTGGAGAATCCGAATCGCACCGACTGGTACAACGCCGCCTGGACCCGGGAAGCCCTGAACCCGGAAATGCTCACGGCTCGGAGCCTCCCTGAGCTCTCGGCCCAGCTGCGTTTACCCCCTGAAAACCCCTTCGTGCCGGAAGATCTGGCGATGGTATCGGGAAGCACGATGGACCAGCCGACAAGACTCGGCGCACTTGAAGGAATGGATGTCTGGTTTGCCCGGGACACCCGGTTTGATACCCCGAAAGCCAATGTGTTCGTGGGTCTTCGAACGCCAGCCACCCGGGCTTCGGCCCGCAGCTACGTTCTGACCCAGCTGCTGGTAGACACCATCAATACCAATCTGAATGCCTGGGCCTACTCCGCCAGCCTCGCGGGCCTGGATTACAGTGTTTACCCTCATCTGAGGGGTATCACGGTTCGTGTCGGCGGTTACAACGATAAACTCCATACCCTGATGAACCGGATACTGGTCCAGGTGGCTACACCAGAGCTAACGGAGCAGCGTTTTGAAATCGCCCGGCAACAGCTGATTGACGGCCTTCAGAACAAGGCCAAGGACCGCCCGGTGGAACAGACCTCGGAGTTCGTACAGACGTCCCTTATCGAAGGTGCCTGGCCGACTGACGCCAAGCTCAAGGCTGCCCGGGAAGTGAGCTTCGATGAACTGAACTCCTTCTCGGAGGCCCTGCTCTCACAGGTGGACCCGGTCATGCTGGCCCATGGAAATCTCACGGAAGCCTCGGCCCTGAACCTGGCGCGGCAGATCGACGCGATTGTTCTGGGCAACAGTGAATTGACCGAGGTAGACCGCAGTCAGGTACGTCAGTTGCCAGACACTGAAACGATGGTTTCCATTGAGGTAGACCACCCGGACACCGGCTATACACTCTACATGCAGGGCGACAACACCAGCTTCGAGGAACGGGCCCGATTCCGTCTGCTGGCCCAGATCATCAGCAGCCCGTTCTATGAGGAAATAAGAACCAACCGCCAGTTGGGCTATATCGTATACGCGACGCCTTTCGAAATGCTGGAGACGCCTGCCCTCGGGTTTGTGGTGCAATCACCGTCGGCAACGCGCGCAGAGATCGACCAGGCCGTTCAGGAGTTTTCCAACAGCTTCGAGGAGACCTTGTCAGCATTGACAGCGGAGCGTCTGGAACGCGAAAAGCAGGCCGTCATCAGCAAACTGCTGGAGAAAGACCGGCAACTTGGCGAGATCTCCAGCCGCTACTGGCGCGAGATTGATCGAGACATGGAAAGCTTTGATTCCCGTGAGCAACTGGCCGACGCGGTGCGAGGCGTGAGTAAAGCGGCACTGCTTGAAACGTTCCGGAAGTCGGTTCTGGAGCGAGACCAGAGCCTGCAGGTTGTGACCGGCGGAGACGGCCTTGAGGCGAGTCGGGCTTTGGGCAGGCTAACGGAACTGCCACCGGTACCCGCCAGCTGAAAACATTAGCAGGTACGCAGAAAACGAGCCCAGTCCTCGGGCTCGTCAACATCCCAGCGGGGCTCGAGCAAACAATAGCTGAGCCCCGACTCTTCCAGTCGATCACAGGTTTGAGTCAGAACCTCGGGCGTCCCCCAGGCAATGTCGTCGAGCATTCCCTCCGCCACTCTGGAGGCCCCAATCAGCACATAGCCGCCATCGTCTGACGGGCCGAGCACAACGTCATAATCCGCCAAACAGGCAACCGCCTTTCGGGCATAATCCGGGTCCACCGACGGGCAATCACTGCCAACAATCAGGGCCCGCTCGTAATCCCCAAGTGACTGACTGAGGGCGCGGTGCATCCGCTCCCCGAGCGTCCTGCCCTGCTGGACGCCCTGATGCAGACCTGCACCTTCCAGTTCTTCAACAATCGATTCGGCCTCGCCGGGCCGATCATCAGCCGGTCGGTCCCACCAGAACTCTACCGGGTAGCCGGTCGCACACAGGTTATCCAGCACCGCCAGCGTAAGTCGGATGTGGGCATCAAGTGCGCCCACAGCGCCTAACTCCGGCATCAAACGGGTTTTTACCCGGCCAGCCTCCGGCCATTTGGCAAACTGCAGAAAGACCGCCGACGGAAAGTTACTTTGGGGCATTGCGCACATCCGATCGATAGATTTGGGCCAGAGACTCTGGCGATTCACCACGCCAGTAACGCCAGCGCAGTTGCCACATAAGAAGAATCGTTCGCCAGGCACCATTTTTCTGCCAACGGCGGCTATCGGTAACAACAGGTTCGTTTATACAGAAGGGACGGGACACCAGGCAAAGACGACGTGAAAACTCCACATCTTCCATCAGCGGCATAGGCTGAAAGCCGCCCAGCGCCTCGAAAGTATCCCGTCGTACAAACATGGCCTGATCGCCGGTGCAGATGCCGGTCAGGCGGGAGCGCTGATTCATGAACCAGGCAATAACCCGGAACAGCGGTCGCTCACCGCTCAACCGCACATCGAACCGTCCCCAGGCCCGGCGCGTCTGGACGAAACGTGCGAGGTGCTCAAGAGTGTTGTCCGGCAGGCGCGTATCCGCGTGCAAAAACAACAGAAGATCGCCTGTTGCCGCCGCTGCCCCGGCGTTCATCTGAAGCGCCCGTCCCTTCTCTGCGACAACCACCCTGTCGCAAAGCGGCCGGGCCAGCTCAACGGTTCGATCGGTGCTACCACCATCAACGACAACCACCTCATGCCCCCGTGTACGAATCGTTTGCAGGGCACGCAGGGTTTCCGTAACACCCGCCGCCTCCATCCATACAGGAACAATCACACTTAACGAGAAAGGGTCTGGCAAAACAAACTCCGTGACAGTCACCGAAACCGGGTCGCACCTTGAGCCTCTTGGCTTAGCCCGCTATCATAGCGCCCTTCTCGCGATAATGCCCCCGTAGCTCATCTGGATAGAGCGTCCCCCTCCTAAGGGGAAGGTAGCAGGTTCGAGTCCTGCCGGGGGTACCACCTCACCTGACTCAGAACCTGCCATCCCGTCCTGTTGAATCAAAAACCGAATAGCTCACTACCAGAAAGACGGATCGTTCAACGCTGCCACGCAAAATGATGTCCCGCTCAGTGCCGCCAAGGGCTCTTTTGTGAGCGACTGCCCGATCCAACCCTCGGGCTGACTCAATGGCAGAGGTGGCCGGGCGATTGATTGGGAGAGGGGTTTGAATCCGACCTTGCCGTAAAACGCCGGATCACCGTAGGTGATCGCCACATCAACGCCCCCTTCACGGAGTGAATCCAGGGCATGGGTCAATAGGCGCTGACCGACAGCCTTGCCTTGCCACCGGGTGGCCACCGCCATCGGCGATAGCAAAAAGACCACTCTGTGATCATCTGGATAAGTCAGCCGGGTGAAAACAGCCGCCCCAACCAGCTCATCCCCTGCTCTGGCAAGAAAAACCTGGATGTCATCAGGTGCTGTATCGCTGAGAACGTTACGGACGAGTTCACCGATAAGCTCTCCTTCGTCAGAGCCTTCCGAGTCAGTGAAGCTTGCTATGACGAGGTCCTTGATGTCCTGTTCGAGGCCTTTGAAGTGACTGGAAAACTCCATGCGTGATGCCCTTCTCAGAGAATTTCATTTGTTAATTTTTTGAATATAGAGGTAAAGACAAGCCAGACGAAAGGCTTGTTTCCGACTTCGGACCCAGCCCATTGTATTCACCGGATATGAAGCGGGTTACACTGCCCGCCAATATTTCACCCCGGTACCGCAAATGGCACGCTTCACCGAAATCGGCACTGCGACCATCCCTGGCAAAGGGACGCAATTGCGTCTTTTGCAGCGTAATGAAGAATTCTCTATCAAGATCGCTGGCACCACGGGCGAATTGATGAACAGCCGCATCCACGGCTCGGAGGATGCCCTGGCCACACTGGCGTGCGAACGCATTGCCGATCAACCCACTCCGCGAGTGCTGATTGGCGGCCTGGGCATGGGGTTCACGCTGGCCGCAGCATTGTCCGCCCTTGGAGACGATGCGCAGGTAACGGTTGCCGAGCTGGTTCCCGAAGTCGAAGCCTGGAATCGTGGCCCGCTAGGCTCCGCAGCGGGCAACCCGCTGAATGATCCGAGAGCCCGGGTACACATCGGTGATGTGGCGGAATTACTGAGAAATTCAAACAGCGAGTGGGACGCCATCCTCCTCGATGTCGACAACGGTCCGGAAGGACTGACCCGCAAAGAAAACGACTGGATTTATTCACCGGAAGGCATTGCGGCCGCCCAGAAAGCCCTGCGTCCTGACGGCATACTCGCCTACTGGTCAGCCGGCCAGGAGCATGCCTTCACCGAGAAGCTACGCCGGGCCGGATTTTCTGTTGAAGCGGTCACAGTGAGGGCTCTGCGGCCGGGCAAGGGTGCCCACCACGTTATCTGGCTGGCGTGGTAAGCTATTCGAAGAAGCTATCCCCCCCTGTTTTCGAGAAAACCTATGTCACTGAAGTACAGAATCATCCCGGTTACACCTTTCCAACAGAACTGCTCATTGATCTGGTGCGAGAAGACACGCAAGGCAGCCGTGGTGGACCCAGGCGGCGATCTTGAGAAGATCCGCGCCGCCGTGGACGAGGAAGGTGTAACGGTCGAAAAGATTCTGCTTACACATGCCCACATTGACCATGCCGGCGGAACCGCAGAGCTGTCGAAAACGCTGGGCATCCCCATTGAGGGACCGCAGAAGGAAGACAATTTCTGGATTGTCGGCCTACCCCAGCAGGCACAGATGTTCGGGTTTCCGGCACCGGAAGTATTCACCCCGGATCGCTGGCTTGAAGGTGGGGAGCAGGTGACTGTGGGCGATCAGACACTGGAGGTGCTCCATTGTCCGGGCCACACGCCTGGCCATGTGGTTTTCTACCACAGGGGCTCCGGCCTGGCGCTGGTCGGTGACGTATTGTTCCATGGCTCCATCGGGCGCACGGATTTTCCCAAGGGGGATCACGCAACACTCATCCGCTCGATCAAGGAACAGCTGTTCCCGCTCGGAGATGAGGTTGCGTTCATTCCCGGACACGGTCCGATGTCCACATTTGGCCAGGAACGAGCCACCAACCCTTTCGTCTCCGACCATCGGGGCTGAGCCTTTCTTCAGCCCCGGGTCGCTTTTTTATGGGCGACCTTCCTGATTCAGCCGGAACTGTTCGATGGTCTTCCTCAGATTCTCCGCCATGGCCAGCAGGTCACCGGCGATCCTCGCCGTCTCCTTGGCATCCCCGGAGGTCTGCTCTGCTGAGCGGCTGATTTCAATCACGTTGTGATTGATGGACTCGGAGACATCGCTCTGCTCGTTGGCGGCACTCTCCATTTCCTGGTTGAGATCGGTGATCTCGCGCACGGCAGCGGCAATCGTCTGTAACTCCGACTCCACGGTCAGAATCGCTGAAACCTGCTGCTCTGCCATTTCCGAGGCATGGCGCATGGTGGCCACACAATCGACGACCTCGCCCTTGAGTCCATTGATGGTGTTTCGGATTTCCTCCGTTGAATCCTGGGTTCTCGAGGCCAGAGCCCGCACCTCATCAGCCACCACCGAAAAACCTCGCCCCTGCTCGCCGGCCCGCGCTGCCTCGATGGCGGCATTGAGCGCCAGCAGGTTGGTCTGGTCGGCGATATTGGAAATCACCTCCAGCATATCTGACATCTGGCTTGTCCGCTGATCCAGTTGCTCAATGCGCTGCGCGCCGCTCTGGACCTCGCTGTTCAGTGCTTCAATTCCCTCAACTGCATTGCGGGCAAGGCTTTCCCCCTTGCTCGCGGATTCCGCCGTATCTGCGGATTTGCGAGTCGTGTGGATGGCGTTTTCCCGGACCTGAACCGCCGACGCAGCCATCTCTGTCGTGGCGCTGGCCACCTGATCGGTGTTGTCGCGTTGGGCGAGCACTTCCCGCTCAGTGGTGTCCGCCTTACCAGCAATGCTTCTGGCCGCCTGCTCAACCTGTTCGGCGTTGTCCATTACCGTATTCATGCTCTCCCGTATCTTCGCCATCATCCGGTTGAAGGCGCGGGAAACGGAACCGATTTCGTCGTTGCGGGTAACCTCAAGCTCAATCGTCAGATCCGAGTTGCTGGAAATCTCATCCATACGGTCGTGGAGTCGCCGCAGGCGGGAAAACACCAGTCGGCTCAAGGCGGCTGCGGTCATGAAGAACACTGCAGCAAAAATGGCCACCTGGATGCCGCCACTGGTCAGAAGTTGTTGCTGCAAACGGGCGTCGCTATCCGCCAGGGAATAATCCACCCGAATGGCACCGAGAACATCACCCTCCTTGGCCTGGTGACAGCCCAGGCAGTTCACACCCTGGTAGTTTTCCATAGCGATCACCGGCTCAATCAGCGTGTAGACGCGACCCTCCTCATTGTTGGAATAGGCTTCCACCCTCTCGCCTGCCAGCGCTTTCTCATCCAGAGGCTCTCTTATCTGCTCCGATGCATTGCCAGCCCCGAAGGTGCGGTTCAGATGATCACTGCGAATCACCCGCACATCCAGCACATCCTCGGATGCCATCACCTTTTGCCGTAGCACATCCCGATTACCGATGGTGCCGGTGACCATCATGGTGTTCAGCCCATCGAAGTAGGATTTCGCCAGCCCGTCCACATATTTGTGGCTGAACTCTTCTAGATGATCACGCTGGGAGTCGGCGCTGTAGAGCACGGTAAACACGAGAATCAGCGAGAAGGCAGCCGCCAGGGCCGCAAGTAGCAGAAAGCGGATGGAGTAGTGTTTTTTCATGGTAATCCGACACCGAGGCCGCGCGGCCTGAGAGTTGTTTTGACGTTTTATGGCGACAACTAACTGTCGCCAAACTTTATAGATATGCGTCAATTATTTCCTGACCCAGATCAGATCCGGGAAAGGTCATTTGCATAACCAGAGAGGGGAGCCCTCAGGCAGGGACTTGATGGAGTTGGCCTGAAAGCTGCAGAGCTAGATAACGAGTATCCGTTATATCCAACGCAGACTGTTCGGAAACCGCATTACGGTTCACCGAAGGAGGAAACCCATCCATGTCCCTACTGACCTCTCTGATCCGGGCGAGCACCCAGTTCCAGCAGGCCATGGAAAAGCGCCAGACGCCCTCAACAGCTCCGGAAGCCGCGACTGGCAAGGCCCAGCCCAAAGCTGTAGAAGCCGAACCGACATCTGGCGATGACCGTTTCACGCCCTCTGACAGCAGCGAGGCTGATCTCTCACGCCTGAAAGCGCGGCGGCTGGCAATGGCAGACTACAAGCAAACGGTGGGGCAGGATCTTGCCTTCATTCGCGAGACACTGCGGCACAAACTTGCCGAATACAATTTACACCCCGCAACTGCATTGAACGTGAGCAAAAACGAAAACGGCAGCGTTACGGTAGAGGGGAAAATTGCGGACAACACCCGTGCCCAGATTGAAAAAGACCTGAACGTGAACAAGAACTTCAAGGAAGCGTTCAATCGCCTGAGCGTCACCGAGCCGACCCTGCATTTCATGGATAATGCGCTCAAGTTGAACCAGGCCTACGGCGTGAACAACCCGTTACTGGACACACTGATCAGCGAGAATCAGCAGTTCAATGGCCTGCAGGATCTGGTACACCGTTACGACACCATGCGGCGCTCGGTGAGTGCTGAGCAAATGGAAGCTGCGGGAAATAGCCGGGCGTACGCCTTTAATTTGAACGCCCGGGCATAATCCAGAAGGGAGATCAGACCTCAAACGGCGCTGGATCTCCCTTGCCAACTCGGGTAACCACCGGAGCCTCGCCAGTAAAGTCCACCACCGTAGTCGCTTCCATACCACAAAAACCACCGTCGATAATCAGATCCAGCTCATGCTCCAGGGTTTCCCGGATGTCATAGGGGTCTGTCATCGGATCGGTTTCTCCGGGCAGGATCAGGGTGCTGCTCATGATTGGCTCACCAAGTTCACCCAGCAGCTCCTGAACAATCGCATTATCCGGCACCCTTACGCCCACCGAGCGGCGTTTCGGATGCAGCAGTCGCCGGGGCACTTCACTGGTGGCATCCAGAATGAACGTGTAGGGGCCGGGCGTGAAATTCTTCAGCAACCGGTACTGGGTATTATCCACCTTCGCGTACACCCCGATGTCCGACAGATCCCGGCATACCAGGGTGAAGTTATGCTTGTCGTCCAGCCTGCGAATCCGCTTGATCCGATCCGCTGCCTGCTTATCGCCCAGGTGGCAGCCGATGGCATAGGCGGAATCCGTGGGATACACAATCACCCCGCCACGACGCAGAATATCCACCGCCTGATTGATCAGACGCTTCTGCGGCGTCTCCGGATGAATCTGGAAAAACTGACTCATGAACCCTCTCCCTGAGCGGTCCGCGCCGCCATCACCGGATCCTTCTTGGACCCACCCATACAATTCGGAGACTCCGGCGCAGCGTGACCGGTCGCCTCCCACTCTTCCGGTGAGTATAGATGCAACGCCAACGCATGAACCGGACCCGCCAACTCTTCGGCGAGCACCTTGTAAATCGCCTGATGCCGCCGCACCTTCATCTGCCCCTCAAACTCCGGCGACACCAGGGTCACCTTGAAATGGGTTTCAGAATTCGGCGGCACACTGTGCTTGTGGCTCTCGTTCTCCACCTGAAGCACACGGGCCTCGAAGGCTTCGCTCAGCTTTGTTTCAATTGCGCTTTGGATTTTCATGTTCCAGGACTCCTAATGCTGAACCCGAGGTATAGGGGGCGAATTACGGGGAGCTCGACGTGGGTGTGGGAGAGGCCTTTCCAAAACTGTGTGTTGCCAGGGATGGCAACACCAAGCCCCCAGGGATGGGTTTACGGCGTGTTTTGGAAAGGCCTCTCGCACAGCCACTGCCCGCTTAGCTCACAGTCTACTACAGAACGACCGACCTACCCGAGAGCCTTGACAGCATAAAGCCAAAGCGCCACATTCCCATCCCGATTCCAAAACACCCAAACCCCATGCACCTCTACATCGCCGAAAAACCAAGCCTGGGCCGCGCCATCGCCGCCGCCCTCCCCGGCCCTCACCAGAAAGGCCAGGGCTGGATACGCTGTGGCAATGGTGAAAAAGCTGCCACCGTAAGCTGGTGCATCGGCCATCTCCTCGAGCCTGCAGAACCGGCGCGTTACAACCCGGCGTGGAAAAAATGGCGCCAGGAAGACCTGCCCATGTTTCCCGACAAATGGGAAGTCATGCCCAAGGACAGCGTGCGCCAGCAACTCAAGGTTTTGGAATCCCTGATTAGACAGGCCCAGATCATTATTCATGCCGGCGACCCGGACCGTGAGGGCCAACTTCTGGTAGACGAGGTTATCCGCTATTTCGGCACCAAAGCACCGGTGCAGCGCATTCTAATCAACGATCTGACCCCAGCGGCCGTAGCTCGTGCTATACAGAGCCCCAAAGACAACCGCGATTTCCGTCGACTGTCCCATTCAGCGCTCGCCCGGCAACGGGCAGACTGGTTGTATGGTATCAACCTGACCCGCTTCTACACGCTCAGTTACCAGCAACAAGGGGAGCAAGGCGTCTATTCCGTTGGCCGGGTCCAAACCCCGGTACTTGGCCTTGTGGTTGAGCGTGACAACACCATCGAAAACTTCCAGCCTAAGCCCTATTACCGGATTGAAGCCCGATTCAAGGCTCAGGAAGAGGAAGCCGACCAGCGAAGCTTCACCGCCCGCTGGTTGCCCAACGAACAGTTCCAGGATTATCTGGATGAAGAAAATCGCCTGCTGAATCGGGAAATTGCTGAACAGATTGCCGACAGTGTCCGAAGCCGCCCCGGCACAATCACCGAATCCCGCTTTCGTGATCGGTCCGAAGCGCCACCTTTGCCGTTTTCCCTATCGGCCCTGCAAATCGAAGCAGGCCGACTGTTCCGGATGGGCGCCAAAGAGGTCCTGGATACCGCCCAGAACCTGTACGAGCGTCACCAGCTCATCACCTACCCTCGATCTGATTGCCGGTATCTACCGGAGGGCCATTACGGCCAGCGGGAACAGGTGGTAAGGGCCATTGCCCGGGTCGCACCCGATCTTCAGGAGGCCTGTAGCGGCGCAGATCTCGATCGCCGGACGGCTGCGTGGAACGATAAACAGGTCGACGCCCACCATGCCATTATTCCAACCAGCCGCCCCACGCCCAACGGCAAACTCACTGCAGCAGAAGAAAAAATCTACGGCCTGATCAGCCGGTATTACCTGATGCAATTCGCGCCTGATGCCGTGCACCGGGAAGGCAAACTGACGGTTCGAGTGTCAGAGCACGAATTCCGCGCCACGGAAACCGCCATCCTGGAGCCCGGCTGGAAAGCGCTGGAACTGAAACTCCGGGAAGGGCGCAACGAACCGGACAAGACGCCCCTGCCGAGGCTGGAAAAAGGCGAGCCGGTATTCTGTGAAGATAGCAGCCTCACTGAACGGAAGACCCAGCCGCCGCAGCATTTTACCGATGCGACCCTGCTATCGGCGATGACCAACATTGCCCGGTTTGTCACCGATACCGAACTCAGAAAAACCCTGCGGGAAACCGATGGCCTGGGCACCGAGGCAACCCGGGCTTCCATCATCGAAACCCTCTTCAAGCGGGATTACCTATACCGTGACAGTCGACACATCCGGGCTACCGACAAAGCCAAAGCATTGATCGGCGCCCTGCCCAAATCGGTCAGCAAACCGGATCGCACAGCAGTATGGGAAGCCAATCTGGAAAGCATTCGCCGCGGAGAGGGTGACCCGAGGCAGTTCCTGGAAACCCTGAAAGATGAAATACGCGCCTTTCTGGACAAACCCCAGGGCCAGCCCGCCCAGGACTGCGAGCATGCCGGGACAGAATCAGCCGAGGCCCGGCCCCATTGCCCCAAATGCCGTGCCCCAATGACGGAGCGGGACGGCAAGTTCGGCCGATTCTATGCCTGCACCCGCTACCCCGATTGCCGGGGTACCCGACCACTGGAAGAAGCCGCACCCCAGGATGGTACTGGCCAAAAACCCATTCCCTGCCCCCATTGTTTCTCGCCCCTGGTGCGGCGAAAAGGCAAAAAAGGCTGGTTCTGGGGCTGCAGTAATTTCCCGGGCTGCCGACAAACACTGGACGACGACAACGGAAAGCCTGCAGTCCGTTTACGCAAGTCTACATAACGATACTGAAGGCAGATCCACATTTTGTGATAATTGGTTGATATAGCAGAGTAGTCCGTCAAGCGCTCTGCTCCATAACAGGCAAGAGAGCAACACTCCGGGAGAGGCTTAATGCGTATTGCTTTGCTTGAAGATGAAACCGAACAGGCACAGCACATCCAGTCAATTCTGTCTGAGCGCGGGCATCACTGCGATAGCTTCCCTACCGGCCAAAATTTCCTGAGCGCAGTTCTGCATCGTAGCTACGACCTGCTTATTCTGGATTGGCAGATTCCGGATATGACTGGCATCGACGTTCTGGAGAGCGTCCGGGCCCAGCTCAACTGGCCAATTCCCGTGGTTTTCCTCACCCAACGGGACAGCGAGGCAGACATCGTTCGCGCCCTCGATGCCGGCGCCGACGATTACCTGGCAAAACCCGCCCGGGCTGCGGAACTGGTCGCGCGCATCAACGCCCTGGCGAGACGGTCCAATCCTGACAGCGAGAAGGAGGTGCTTCGCTACGGCCCGTTCGAAATCAATACGCAGCAGCGAGTCATTGCGCTTCATGGTGAAGAGCTCACGCTGACCGACAAGGATTTCGACCTGACCCTGTTCCTGTTCCAGAACCAGGGGCGTCTGCTGACCCGGGAAATGCTGCTCGAGCGTGTCTGGGGGCTGGCCAGGGACATCAATACCCGCACTGTGGATACACACATGAGCCGCCTTCGCCGTCGCCTGGGGCTCAATCCCGAAAATGGTTTCCGCATCAAGACAATTTACCAGCGCGGTTACCGCCTGGAGGCCATGAAGGCACAGGATCAGGCGTTTGATGATCAAGAACCCGCCAGGGCCGCCAATGACTGAAAGCCCGGCACCGCGATTGCCCGTACTGCTGCTGATACTCGCTCTGCTCGCTTGCGCCGCTCCCACGGCTGCGGAGCTGTCGGTGACTCGCGGTTCTGCCGGCCATTCCGACGCATCTCCCGCCAACACAGTGCCTGAGTGGATCTACACGTTACGGCCTGGCGAGAGTTTTTCGGAAGTGGCCAGCGATCTTTTAGCGCCGAACTTTCCAGCAAGTCGCCTTTTGCAGTACAACAAGATTGAAAACGGTGCCACGCTCGGTGCCGGCGACAGTGTTCGCATTCCTCTTGCCTGGTTGAAACGCCAACCACAACCTGCACGGGCAACCTCGGTCACCGGAACTGTACAACTGATTTCCGGAAACTCGGGTCGAAAAACGCCGCTCAGTGAAGATGCCCTGATCCGCGTCGGTGACGAAATTCTATCAGCGTCCGGAACCGCCACTATTGAACTGGCAGACGGCTCGGAAGTCCGGATTTCCCCGAATTCACGGCTGATCTTCAATCGCCTGACCCAATATGGCAAAGCCGGCATGGTGGATACCCGGCTGCGACTGGACAGGGGCGAGATCCACACCCGCGTAAAACCAGTGATGGAGGGCGGCGCCCGATTCGAGATTGAAACGCCATCCGCCGTCGCCGCTGTGCGCGGGACCGCATTTGCACTTCAGACATCCGCAGAGGGTACTCGCCTGCAGGTAACCGAGGGAAATGTTGACTTCGGAGCACCCGGCAAGACCCGCCGCATTCCTGCGGGCTTCGGTGCCAGCCTGTCCACCGCGGGCAATGATGGCCTCAGCATTCGACGCCTGCCACCAGCGCCTGCCCTTGACCCACTTCCACAAAAATTGACCCAACTGCCGGCTACGATGACCTGGCAGGAAAGCCGTGCCCCCATGCATCGCGTGGATATTTTCGAAAGTGACACCGGCCGCTGGGTGGAAAGCCGCAAACTCACTGGCAGCAGCTTTGATATCGGCCGGCTGGATAACGGCAGCTATGAAGTGCACCTGGCGGCCCTCGATGCTCGCGGAACCGCCGGCATGCCTCGTGTAATTCCGGTGGAGGTCGATCTTCAGGCAAGAACCGCCAGCCTTTTGTCTCCCGCCGATGGAGACACGGTAAACGATGATATGCCCGAGTTTCGCTGGCAGTTGAACGGCGACAATGAAGTGGCTCGAGTGGAAGTTGCCGAGGACCGGGATTTCCGGAACGTTATCGCCACCAGCGAATGGGCGCCGGAAACTGCAGCACTGCCTTCACGCCCGCTGGGGCCCGGCAAATACTACTGGCGGGTGGTTACCGAGGCAGGCGGAAACTCCGTCGCTTCCACCGAGCCGCGAGAGCTTGTGGTCAATGGCAGCCTGCCCCCAGTGCGAATCATCAGTGTGAACTACATCGACAGCCAGGTCAGGGTCTTCTGGGAGAAGGTGGACACAGCCACTGACTATCGCCTGCAGCTGTCGGAAGAGCCCGGTTTCAACAACATCATCAAGGAAGCAACGCTGTCTGACACCACCGCAGCCTTGCGTCTTATTCCCGGAAGGCGGTATTTTGTGCGCCTGAAAGCTCTTTCTGATGGTCCCTTGCAAAGCCGCTGGGGACCTGGGAGGGAATTGTACCTGGAATAATCCGTTGATCGAACGAAACACACAGCAGGGCTCATGAACCGGGATTGGCTGCCAATTAAAACGACCCCCTGGACTCTGGGCCTGATACTGCTGGCGCTCCTTCTGCTCATCCAGACCACGGATTTGCCCCAGCGCCTTGATTTCTGGCTCTACGATCAGGCCATTACTTCAAATCCTGTAGACGCCTCGGACGAGGTAGTACTGGTAACCATTGATGAGCTGAGTCTGAACCGCCTCGGGCGCTGGCCATGGCCTCGCACACTGCACGCCGAGCTTATTGCCAAGCTTGAGCAGGCAGGCGCCAAAACCATTGTCTTCGATATTCTGTTTGCAGAACCGTCACCCGATGACCAGCAACTGGCAGAACAGATGCGCAGCCATGGCAACGTCATCCTGCCGGTCTATCTGTCTCCCCCCACATCCCAGTATCTGTTGAGCGAACAATTGCCGGTTGGACAACTGGCTTCAGCGGCCAACGGTCTCGGGCACGCTCACGTGGAACTGGACAGCGACGGCGTTGCGCGTGGTCTCTACCTGTTTAATGGTCTGGGTCGTCAGCTCTGGCCGAGCCTAGCGCTGGCCGCTAGCGGGATAGGGCCACAAAATTCGGGGACGGAAGAGGCCCTTCCCTATGTCAATGTTCGCGATCAGTATCGGGCCATCCCCTTGATCGGTGGTGCCGGCTCCCTGCAGTCGTACTCCTTTGCAGAGGTTATTACACAACCGCCAGCCCCTGAACGTTTCAGAGGCAAAACCGTCTTTGTCGGCGCCACAGCCGCAGGTTTCGGAGACATACTGCCAACACCTTTCTCAGGCCTGAGTCGACCTATGGCCGGTGTTGAATTTCACGCCAACGTGTTCTCCGCCAGAACCCAGGGGCTGTTGATTCGCCCGGCACCGGAATGGGCTTCGGCCCTTCTGTCTTTAACAACCATCCTGATCCTCGCGCTCGCCCTGCCTCCGATGCGCCCGGCACGCACTCTACTGGCCTGCGCAGCGGCTCTGGTCGGACTGGTCGGTCTCTATCTGTTCATGCTTCTGGCGCTGAAATGGTGGATTCCCTTGGCGAACGCTTTGCTGGTACCGCTCCTGGCCTTTCCAGTCTCAAGCGGCCTCAGGCTCGCCATGACCAATCGTTTTCTTAACCGGCAATTGGACGACCTTGCAAGAAGCCCGCAAGTTGCCCTGCCCGCACCCTCGGGAAGAAACCCAACGCAACTTCTGGAGCACTTTCAAGCCCTCTTCCGGCCCACTGGCTGGCTTTTACTTGAGGAGAACGAGGTTCTTTCCGCCCGCGGATTGTCCCTGGCCGATGTTCCCTCTGATCTGACCCCCGGCCACTGGTTCCACGACAGCAACCGCAGCTGGATTCAGCTATTGCGCGCAGGTACCCGCTATCACCTGGGCCTGATGCTGCCCAATGATCTCGGCCGCGAAGCTGTCCAGCGCTACTTGCGCAGACTTCATCTGGAGCAGCCTGCACTGGCGGATTCAACCTCAAGACCCAGCGAAAATATCTCAGCGCGAATTGAGCGGGTGCGTATCGCCACGGATCGGCTGAATCACATGCAACAATTTATTCGCAGAAGCTTCGAGCGCATGCCCGACGGCATCATTGTTACCGACGAACTGGGCGTTATCCGCTTTGCCAACGGCCATATTGAAGAGTGGTTCCGCGAACCCATGCCGAGCCTTGCAGGCCTGCCCCTGGTCAGGTTGCTCGAAGGACATGACCCTCGGGAAACGCCGCCTTGGCACGAAACGGTTTCCGATACCCTGACACTGCAACAGAGCCGAACCGTGGATCTGAGAATTCGCGACAAGGATTTTCTGATTCATTTCGCGCCGTTTTCACTGCCCGACACTGACCAACAAGGCATCATTGCCAACATTTCGGACATTTCGGAACTGCGGGAACAGCAGCGCCAGCACCGCGAAGCCATCGACTTTATTTCCCACGACGTACGTTCGCCACTGGTTTCACAGCTTGCCCTGATCGAACAGTTGAAAAGAGACCCCAGCCACATTGAACAGGAACAACTGGACCAGCTGGGACGGCTGGCCCGACGAAGCTATCACCTGGCGGAGGAGTTCGTACAACTGGCACGAGCCGAACAGCTGACAGAAACCCGGTTCTACGAATGCGAGTTTCTGGCCATCGTGGAGAATGCCCGTGATAGCGTCAGCGAACAGGCCGTCGAGAAGCAGATACAGCTCCAGCTTCAGGGCACCGAAGATCTTTGGCTGAAAGGCAACGCGGAGCTTCTGGAGCGGGCCGTTATCAACCTGCTCACCAATGCGGTTCAATACAGCCCGAGTGGATCCGACGTCAGCATTCAGGTCTTCCGCGCCGGTCACCAGGCCTGTTTGACGATCGCGGACGAAGGCACAGGCATCGATCCGGAAGAACTGCCGCACCTGTTTGACCGCTACCGTCGGCAGAAGAGCTCGGAATTGGCCGGAGTACACGGTACCGGGCTGGGGCTTTCGTTCGTAAAGACCGTCGTGGAAAAACACAGGGGAGAGATATCGGTGTCATCGACACCGGGTGAAGGTTCTGCCTTCACCTTGAAACTTCCAATTGCAGATCCGCTGGCCTGAGACTTCAAACTTCAGGCCGGGAATTCCCGTCTCAGGACCGGATAGCCTTGCTTACAACATCGGAGGGCTCACTGATCAGCCCGTTGGTATCCTGAACCTGAATGGTGAAATACCAGGTACCCACGTCCAGCCCGCTTACTTCATAGGACATTTCCGCCTCGGCCTGAGCATTGATAACGACAACCTCTTCGCTCAGCTCTTCGGCATCCTGCCCGTAACGGATCACATATTTGTCGAGCTCGCCCATCGGAATGCTCTCGCCATTCACGCGAGTAAGCGGCGCGCTCCAGCTCAGCACTGCGGAACGCTCAGGAGATGGATCCTGACCACCAACGTTGCCGCCATCAGTCGGATTACCTGAACCAACCGAACCGCCGGAATCGCCCGGTGATGCAGTGCCAGCACTACCCGATGAACCACCCCCACAGCCTGTGAGAAGTGCTCCCAGAATAAACGCGGCAATCCATGCCTGTGACACTTTGATGACGCGTTTCATATGCAATTAACACCAATATATCGTCGACTTTGTAAAATTGTATAAAACGTGGACGATTATCGATGTGATGACGGTCATTTTCCTAATTACGAAAATGTCAATTTCCCGTCAGGGAATGGTAATAAAGAGGGGAAATCACTGACTAGCAAGGCAAAAATTTGCCCGGAAAGGGCGATAGCGGCGTGAGCTACTGGAAAAAAGTCTAAGCAGGGAAAGATAAGCAGGGAAAGAAATGAAGGAAGGTATATAGCATACCTCGAAATGACTGGAGACCATACTCAACTGCGAGAGCGTGCCTCTATGTAAATCAGGTGCTACCTACAACAACGCCAGCACCAACCCCTCTTCCCAACTGATCAACACCAGCGTCAGAATAGTTGCCAGAAGGAACGGAAGCAAAGCCCGGAAAATAGCCATCGGCGATGCGCCGGTCATGGCGGAACAAATATAAAGGCCCGCACCAACCGGTGGCGTAAGCAAGCCAAGAACCAAAGTCAGGCACACCACCACGCCGAACTGGTAAGCGCTGATGCCGAACTGAGCTTCCGCTATGGGCATTAGGATCGGCACGACCAATATCAGTGCGGCAATGCCATCGATCACCATGCCCACCAGCAGCAGGATACCCACGACCAGCATCAGAAACATGAAAGGGTCTGTGGTTTGTGCGGCGATCCAGCTGGCCGCGCTTTGCGGGATCTTTTCGAAGATGATCACCCAGCCGAATACGCCGGCCGCGGCAATCAGCATGATGACCATGCCGGAATTGAAGGCGGTCCGCCTCAGAACGCCGAAAAGGTTTTTGTATTTGAGGTCTCTATAAACATATTTGCCAATCACCAGCGCACCCATTGAAGCCAGCGCGGCTGATTCTGTGGGCGTGGCCAGCCCGGTGAGGATGCCGCCGATGATGATCAGCGGGATAAGCGCTGCCGGGATGCCCATCAGGAAATACTGTTTAGCCTGCTGGCGCGTTGGCCAGCTCCCTTTCGGATACTGGTATTTCAGGCCGAGCAGGCTGATAGCGATAAAAAACAGGAAGGACATCACCAGCCCTGGAATAATGCCCGCAATAAACATATCCGCAATCGGTACCTGGGCCAGAACGCCAAACAGCACGAACAGCATGGACGGCGGGATAATGGGCGAGAGCAATCCCCCGGCAGCGGTTATGGCGGCGGCATAAGGCTTTTCGTAACCGTCTTTCTCCATGGCAGGCACCATGGCGCGAGACATCATGGCGATCTGTGAGGCAGCAGAGCCCATAATGGCCGCCATCATCATGTTGGCCACCAGATTGATATAAGCCATGCCTCCGCGGAACCCACCGACCAGGATGCGCGCCAGGTTCACCAGCCTGCTGGTAAGGCCACCCTCATTCATCAATTCGCCGGCGAGCATGAACAGGGGTATCGCCAGCAGTCCATAGCTCTGGATAGCGCCGAATAGCTGTTGCAAGTAGGAATCCAGCAGCACGGTGTTACCCGAATCGTAGATATACCAGAGCGCCGTCAGTGCCAATACCAGGGAGATCGGCACTGCCAAAAACAACAGAACGGCGAAGACAACCGCGGTCATGTCGTACCCCCGCTCTGTTCGGGGGCGGCCTCGAAACAGAGAAGATTAGCTAAACCATGAATGGTCAACGTAATCGACAGAATCGGCAGCACCATCCACACCCAGAACTTTTTAATGCCCAGGGTGCTGGTGTTCTCTGCGTACATGAAGTTGAAGGTTTCTGCCTGAAAGCTTTGCAGGTCAAACCCCACCTGATATAGCGTGACCGGGTCATACCAGCGCCAGCTGAGCCAGGCCAGAATGCCGCCAAACAGAAGCACCATCAGGTCGCTAATTTTCGCCAGTACGGTTCGGGTTCCACCTTTTACATACTCGGTCAGCAGACCCACGGCAACGCTTTCCCGCCGTTTGAGCAGCACGGATGTCGCGAAGAAAGTCATCCAGATCATGCAGTAGATCGCCAGCTCATCCACCCAGTAGATGGCGTAACCGGCAAAACGAGTGACGATGTTAAGAAGTATCAGCAGGGTCACCGCACCGGCAAGCGATGCGGCGATGACAGCTTCAATGCGTGCGACAAAATCCGAAACAGCTTTAAGCATGGTGCATCGCCCGGATTATTGGGCTTTGATGTCCTCAGCGACGTTGCGCAGGATACCAAGAGACGGGGCTTTCTCAGCCCAGATGTCTTCCCAGGCGGAAATGGCGTCAGCGAATTCACTGCGGCTTGCCTTCCTCACGGTGATATCCAGCTCTCTGAGCTGCTGTTCCTGGTCCTTCTCCTGGGCCACAAACTTGTCCATCACGGCATTCAGGTGAGCTTTCATGGTTTCCTGGATGAGCTGTCTGTCTTCGTTGCCCAGGTCACGCCAGACCTTGCCAGATACCACGCCCACCATGGGGAACATCATGTGGTTGGAAATCAGCAGGTGGTCGGCGCGCTCGTAAAACTTGAGCACCAGGATGGAGTCGAAATCCATGTCGATGGCGTCAACCTGGCCATTCGCCAGCGCGTCATAGACCGCAGGAAGTGGCAACGGCGTAGGTGCCGCGCCGACGGCGTTGTAGAAATCCCGAATGGGCTCGAACGGGGTAATGCGTAGCTTCTTGCCCTCAAGATCGGCAGGACCGGAAACCTCATCCCGGCTGAGCACCTGGCGCATTCCAGCCATGGCATAACCTACACCTACCAGGCCAACGTTGGCCGGCAGTTGGTCCAGAAGTTTGTTCGCTTCGTCGGAGCGTAACAATTCTGCGGCCTGGTCAATGTTGTCGACCAGATAAGGCGCATATAGCGCGCCGAAATCCGGCACCCGGTTGGACACTTCAGCAATGGTTAGGAACGCCATATCCAGTGCGCCCGTTTGCAGCTGCTGAACCATCTGCGCCTCGTTACCCAGCTGCCTGGCCGGGAAAACCGCTACCGAATGCTCTCCTCCGGACTTCTCGTTCAGATCCTGCCCGAACTCGTTGGCTGCCTTGGTCCAGATGTGGGGCGGTGGCGTGATCAAGCCGAGGCGAAAATCGCGGGCCTCAACGGCGGCACTGGACATAACTGCAAAGGATGCAAACGCGGCAAGCAGGCGCTTCATTGAACTCATCGGAGGCTCCATTTATGTTGTTTTATTCATCAAACGATGGTTTCGGAAACTCAGTCCCGAAGCATACCCCAGAACGACGGAGTTTTGGACGGGCGATTTCGCTAACAAGTTTTTAATATCGCAACAAAAAAGGCAGACCAGTGACTAACTGATCTGCCTTTTTTGAATTTGGTAGCGGGGGCTGGATTCGAACCAACGACGGTTATGAGACTGAAGATTATAACCCACTTTTTTTGTGCCAAATTTTGATAAATTGCCTTAAATTGATGTATGAACTAAGTTTTCATGAGGTATAGGCTCTGGAGACTAGGTGCATTAATGGCAAAAGACGACCATCAAGATTGGCACAATATCGAAAAATCAGACGATAGTGATTTGACCGTAAGGCTCGCTGGACCTCATTTTAGAACCCTCAAATCCTGGGCGGAGCAGCAAGACCTATCCGAAATCTTCGAAGCCATTGCTCTCACTTTTGGCTTCACCGAAAATTTCACGATTCTCGGCAACCTCTCCCGCGAACTCTCCAACTCCGATTCCGTCGACCTACTAACCCAATGGGCTGACAATCCATACGTCTATCAACTAAATCGACTGATCTCAGCCTACAATAGATGCACAGAAATCTCCTCAGCGTACGTTGGCATTCACCAGGGCGTATCAAGAAACAATACTAAACAAACACTCCGGGCCGCCGGTGCCGACATCAAGCACGAGCATTTCCTGCTCGAAATGGTCGTACAACCCTTAGCATCATCGGGTCGTGATTCACAGGATCACCTCCGCCGGACCCTCAGGCTTTGGCTCATCGTGCAGGCCATTGAGCGCACGGTAGAACATTCCTGTTGCCACGACAGCCAAATACAACAGGTAGCGAGCGCTCTCAGCTTATCCCGTGAGGACGATAAGTGGACCGCAATAGACGCAGTTCTTGAGAAGTCTACGCAGGCCTATCCTTCAGATCACCATTCCTACAAACAGTTCACTCTTGCGATCCGGCACGCTGCCACACAATCGTTGGCGCGCTTTTCAAACACCGGCGATCTCAAATATCGTTTATTGCTCAGCGCCCTCCAACGGGTAGCCGAAGGTCAACGAAATCCAATTGCCAGTCAAAAAACGGCTCACCTCTTCACCCCATCTTTCACTGGCTCAATCACGAACACCGACTACCCTCTGATTCTTAAAAAGAAAAGCAGCACGCCACAGATTCTGAACCACTCCTACGGCGAGAGCAGCTCGGCTGATGAAGACGCGCTCGAACAACTGATCCTGTTCGACGTAAATCCAAAAGAAACTCCGGAACAGCAGCAGCTATCAGGCCGAAGTATTCTGATGCAAACGGCGGAGCTTTCTCACTATCTTCCATGGTCATGGGAAAGGCCACTTCCACCGGAAACCGACCTTCTGGAGCGATGGCTAGCGAGCACCCTCGCTCATGATGAACTTTCAGAGCAACTGGGCGCAGGCCTGGTCTGGTTGGCGCTTCATTTTGGACGATCCCTGGATTTTATATTGGAGTTCGAGATCACCGATAAGGTCCAGCCCGAATGGAGCCTCTCAAGCGATTTCTTAACGTTGCATCGCCAGGCACCCCGCAGGCACAGCTCATGGTATCCCGACAAGAAAGACGAGCCTTTGATCGAGCATTTTGCAGACACTCTCTGTATCACCCTGCCGAAACAGATCCACGAAATATTTCGACAAGCCAGCCAGTCATATCAGGAGAAATCATCGCTGAGACGGTTGTGGGCGCGGGCTTGCCCTCATGCCCTGAAAACCTGGTTCCGAGAACACGCACGCCAACACTTTCCCAGACTCTCCAGCGCGAAACTCGCGAACGCCCTACCCCAGCGAGTGTTTAATGAACAAGGCGATCACTCTCTCGCGCGTCTGATATCAGCTCATCCCCGCACTGCCCTTCCCGCAGCGTGTGGTTATGCCAATTGGGATATCGGACAAGTACAGAGCGGCTTCGCATTACCCGTGAAACACACATCCGGGAGTAGTGAACGGGTTAACCTCATGGGCAGTCTCTTGGCACCGCTAGAATCAATACTGATTGAAGCGGTCCACAAAGCCACTGAAAAACTTCTGGCAAGTGCCAATGGAGATCCCGTCACTTTCCACAACAATCTGGTCCAATATACGGTCACCGCTCTCTACGCCGCCACGGGGTGCCGCCATCTTTCCGAACCCTTTGAGTCTCTCAGCCATTTTTGCAACAGGCCTTCTTCGGTCTTTATCAATGATAAAACAGACGACGGTCTTCACTGCGGCCGAATGGTGCCTTTGGCTGATGGAGCAAGGGCACTGATTACGGCGTATTGTGAGCATCTTCGTGAGCTCCAAGCTGTTCTGGCCTGTGAAGAAATTGGACTGGCTGAGCGTATCGAACAGGTACTGCAGGGAACGTCCGACTCCCTGCCGCTGTTTTTCTTTCTGGATCCTTTCGGTTCCTGGCACCCACTAAACGATACAAGCATACCCGGAGCCGAACTGTTCGAATGGTCTCTTCCGAACAATTTGTTCCGGCATAGATTTTCCCAGCAGTTAGTACGACGTAACGTAAATCCTGAAGTCGTCGATGGCTGGATGGGGCACGGTGAACGTGGCTCAACAACCTACAGCGATCACTCACCAAGATGCTGGAAAGCCGACGCCGAGCGATATCGCCATGCGATTAATGACTGCTTTGACCGACTTGGTTTTACGGCTGCCCCGCCCACCACACCCCAAGCTAAGATTCAGCTTCAACGCCAGCCCACCACAGCTAACTACAACGAGCCAAAGCATTTCGGTGAGGCGAAACGCCATCAGGACCGGTTGCAGGCTCGTGATCAAGCTCGCTCATTAGCCCGAAAGGATCTGGATTTAGCACTGGAAGCCAATCCTCTCGCAGAGCATGAACAGCTGACCCAGGCATATGTCGACAGTCTGGTTAAATGGATGCTCTTGCGCGAGAACGGTCTGCCCCACCCCCGCGCAGCCATTCGGATGGAGGTCTTGATCCAGTGGCTTGAGACTTCAGGGCCACAAGCACGGCAGTTTATCCGCCATCGACTCACTCATCTCGGCACTGAGCGCTCACTGTTCCGTAGTTCTTGTCCCCGGTCACTTCAGATCATGCCAGACCTTCAGCGCTGGGCGAGCGAAACCAGGCAAGCCATCCGACAGACACGACTATCCAAATCCGAGGGATTGGTACTCGCTGCAGCCTTCCTCGCCATCGAAAAGCGAATCTCCTACCTTAAGCTGCTGGAGGATCTGGTTCAGGGCGAGAATTACCGTGTGATCCAGCACAAACGGCGCGTGTACCTTGAATACAACGAAGCCCTAGAGCCTGATAATTTTGATCAGCCGGTTCAACGACACGAAATCGATCACACCACTGGACGTTCGCTGGCAAAGGGCCTCGGTATAAAAGACACAAAGGACCTCACGCGAACACCGTGTCCGAAGTCTCTGCACTCACTACTTCAAATTATGAAGACCGCTTGGCCCGAGCGTGTGGCTGGGCAAACAAGTCCGACTCTCGACAAAGTGCTTAAATCTTTACATCAAGTTGTCGAGCAGGCCAACCTCATTGACTTGCCCGGAATGGTCGCCGGCGCCCTTAGTGAGCGGAGTCCCCCAACAAGCGTCTGTTTATATGATTACCTGAGGCTTACTGAAGGTCTACGCTATAAAGTCCCGGGAGGCCGCACAGAAGACCAACTCCCGGAGCCGGAAGCTTTACCAAACGTCCCGGCCATGACCTCCGCGGTCTATCCCGAAGCATTTTATGATGCATCGAAGGCTTTCCTCCAAGCGCTGCATGACTTTCTGAATCAGTACACTAAGAGCACGTCACTGCAGATTGCCAAGAACATTGAGCGGCATTGTGGATCCAATGCTTACCGAGTCAGCAGCGCCGTTTTAATGCTCGGTTACTGGGTCGCCTACCGGATCCGAAGAGGCAAGGGCAGACACGACCGAGCTCACAAACCTTATGCGGCCACCTCTGTAAAACGCTACCTCGGCGCACTTTCGCCTGCATTCCGTGGTTTAGCGTCAAATGCGGACCTGATGGTCATGACGGAAGAAGCGGTCACCGAACTGTGCGCGAGAATGCTGGCCCGGCATGTGGAGAAACAGCGGGACCTGCAGTACTTTTCGGCCCGACTCATCGACTTTTTTGACTGGGCTTGCGAGCGCGGCGTCTCTGCACCCGACTGGGATGAGCTGGACTTGGGCAGCTCAAGACGATCGGTGCGCCCCAGGCTGTTTTCAGAAGAAGAGTACTTTCAGACCCTGCGGATACTGCTGCGCCCAGACTCAGACGATGTGGACCGTGGCAAGCAAGCCGCCTTTGTCCTTTTACTTGCCTTTCGGTTTGGCCTCCGGGCCCAAGAAGCCCTGGGCTTACTGCGCTCTGATTGGTGCCAATCAGGGGAACTTACATGGGTTCTCGTTCAAAGCAACGCCATTCGATCCCTGAAAAATAGCGCCAACAGTCGGCGCGCTGTACCTTTGATGTTCCCACTCGCTGAGATCGAACGGACACTGATTGAAACAATCCTTACCCGGTACACAATCCATTCAGTAGGTTCGAACAATAAGCCGATCTTGGGGGGTAACAACGGAGCGCTCACGCCCTTTGCGCGATCAATTCCCTCCGACATTGCCAAGGCACTGAAACTTGTAACAGGCAACTCAGGAATGAGCCTCCATCAGGCAAGACATGGCTTTTGCAATATATTGTCTACTGCGCTGTTTGAGGTTCAATCACCGCTGGCCGCCAATTTGTGCACGTCTGCAGATGTAGAAGCTATCAGGCAAATTATGCTGGGACAGCATGAACTGCCATCGAGACGTGGCGCAATGGCGATCGGCCGCGCGCTGGGCCACCAGACCCCACATACGCAGATACGCTCATACAATCACGTACTCACCGAGTGGGCCGACGCGCTCACCCCGGTCAGGTCCCACTACGCCAGCAACATTCCAAACGCGATTCACACCGACGAATGGGCCATTGAACCGGTATCTGATCACGACTCTCTGCCCACAATCTTCTCCAAACAAGCAGAACTGACGCCTTACACCGTGATCGAGGCTTTGCGACTCATGGCGCTGGGTTACCAAACATACCGTATTGAACACGTGCTGCGTCTTGAGCCCGGGGAACTGGCCGACGTTGCCACCTTGGTTGATCGAATCAACGCGGGTATTCGCTTCAAGATTTTTGATCCTGAGAAAGGGAAAAAGGCATACGTTTACGGAGAGTCCTTACCAAGATACCTGCTTAAATCACGCCCTTTTGGCGTCTGGCCACGCCTGTTGGAACTCACCGAGAAGCTGCCACCGAAGAATCAACTGACCAACGTTGGACCTCTACCTCTGTTGGATCAGGCTTCCAACCTGGTGGGCAGAAACGGCCACCTGCTTATGAACCTACCAGAGGAGTCAAACCTTCTGCGCCTTGTTGTCGACAGTTTTGGTTTACCAGCGTCCTCGTATATGGCGATCATCAAAAGCAGACCGCACGATATGTTACGCGCTCAAAGCTTACTGCAAGCCGGCCAATTTGATGAGACTGCTGACGCTTCATTCCAGCTAGATACGTTCAACGAAGATTTTGGGCTAACCTTCGTGCGGGCGAGGTCTTACGCCGGGTTAGTCCTAGCAAAACCCGCTGTAGGTCCTCTTCATGACGGTCTTGAGTTGGTGCTGGCGTACATCTCTATTGCAGCAGCCTACTGTCCTAGGACAGGGCCTCTGTCGGGGTCAGAGTCCCAGTCAGTTTATTCGAGCTCAAACTGATCCAGTTCATTTGCCGCCACCTCATTCAACTCCACCAGGGTGATGACAGGTTTCTTTTTTCTAGCTTCGGGCTGAGTAATCGCCTTGAATTCTACCTGGCCACAGTTTGCATAAACCTGGGCTACGATGCGAAGAAACTTCAGATCGTGGCACAACACCTCTATTCTGCCTTCACAATGCGAACCTTTGTCGTCGTTGGCGGCCTTCCTGACAGTGAGGATCACGATACTCTTCTCTTCGTCGAACCCGAGGGGCCTTGCAATACCCTCGATAGTTCCCAGCGAACCCTGCTCTACCGTGAGAGCGGGCATCACTCCCTGCATTGTTATTCCGTGAGAATCCGCGCGGCCAAATTTTATCATGACTCCTTGCTTGATCGATTTGTTCGCAAACCGCGCAGCGACATCTTCGCCCAATGACTGCAGAACATCCTGATCCTGCTTACCTAGTAAGCTGTCTACCTCTGGCTCTCCGAGCGCTTGCTGTGGAATCAATTTGGCAAGGATCAGCCGAGCGGCAGCTGAGAACGCCTCAACGTCGACGGACGTTACGCCAGAACCGACAAGCTTAATAACATACGTTGCAGGGAACTCAATATCGCTCCTCGAATCGACCCTCAGCCAAGATTCGACAGCGACGGCTCCAGTTTTTCGAGAACTGGCGTATTCATTAAGCGCGCGAATCAGCGCGTCTTTCAACTGCTTTTGCGCCGGCAATACCAGCGCACCCTCTTCCTCAAACTCCAACGCACCATCAGTGTTCACAACATGTGGAGCACTAGATGGGTGAAGAACAAGGATTGTCGTATCGAGTGTCGCGCATGATTCCTGAGTAGCCATAAACTTCAGTCCCAAAGATTCTCGAGTACCGGCCTCGCCACCCACTGATTGCTGTCGATCACAATCCGTCCAGGCTACAACAAACGGTTACTCTTAACTTTTACCACACGTCAGACTCGCATCCGGCGAGACGCTCTGAACGACAATACAGTCGAGTCGTTCAGGCAAACCTCTCAGATCAGTTTGATCACTGACAGTGGCACTCTTCAGGCTTAATTATTTCAAGGATCAAGGGAGCGTTTTTGCAGTAAAAGCGTGTTTTTTGCGCACTTTTTGGCGAGTGTGGGTAAAAAGAGGCCTTAGTTGGTGCCATGGCAATCTAATCCCATCAGAGGTTTAAGATCTTAGGCAGCGTTCTCTGTCTGACGACGGATACGCTACAGTCACCCTTCCCATGAAGCCTAGCTGAACTGGCCACCCTCGATTTTTCGGAGGACCTCAATGATCCAACGCCGGCCTTCATGGGTGTCCAATAGGCTGACGGGACTCTCACCGCCCAGAGCCGGCACCCCACTCGTCAACCATTGATTTGCTAATACCGGAGACTCCCACGTCGCTGCGCACGAATAAAGCACTCTCGCGATGTCTAAAACTGCTTCCGAGGTTCGGGTATCCAGCACATCCATATCGCACAAAACCTCAAGCTGCTTTTGCTGCGCGCCAAGCGCCTTAGCAATACTCTCATCTAACCCGGACGACCGGATGATCGAAGACAGCCAATGTCCTGGAATACCTTTCCGAACTGCACGAATGAAGGCCGGAGGGTCAGCGAACAGGTTCTCTGGCACACACCCAACAACCATATCAGAATATTGTTGTGAATTATTCTGCTTCATAAAGTTGCCAAGCATCGTTGATAGGGTTAAATCTGGTTCGTCTTGCCCAAAATCTCACTGACTAAATTATAATCGTATAGTAAACACGCCACTCACGCATGAGGCAGCAATGGATTTTGAAACGGGTATTCTGATGGCCATGGCGATCGGAATCGTGGGCGCAAGTGTACTGACTGCTTGGTGCCTTTGGTCAAGATATCGAGAAGGCAAAGATCTCGAAAAACGATAGCTACCTTAATCCCCCGCCGACCGCCGGCCCGGAAAAATCAATGAGGATGGTTATGCGTCGGATATCAGACATGGCAGCGCACTTTGGCAGTTGGCAGAAAGCTTCACGTTGACAAATCGCCCCATTTTCAAACCCCTTGCGCGAGTTCATCGAGCTCGCCGATTCAGCCCAAAACTATGCTGACATTGGAATTCTTGCCCAAAGAAACTCAGAATTCGTGCAGGTTTTCAGAGTAAGGTCAAAGAAGCACCACGGAGATAACAGTGACATGGCTCATTCAAACGCTCCCAACCATGACATTTCTGAGGTGATGATTCGCCTAGGTCTTTCTGAGACAGATCTTTCGAAATTGCTGAAAGCCGCAGACATTGACTATCCTGTTCACGCTTCACCAGGACGATCTACGAACACTAATCCATTGTCCGAGAAAGAGGTTGAGGTTTTAAGGTCCGGAGGAGCCAAAGGGCTAGATGAAGGGCCAGACCTTCATCTGGCTCGAGTTAATTCGTTACAAAGATTGATCGAAGAATGCCAAACACTCACTGACCACGCACTCAAATCAGAGTCAGTTGCAAAACTACTACAGATCTCCGTATCTGACGTCGAACGCGATGCGCAGCGTTCACCTCCCTCGCTGCATGGATTCGAGGTGGAGCCGGGAGTATGGCGTTTTCCAGCTTGGCAGTTCACTGATGCAGGGGAGATTCCGCACCTGTCTTCCATTCTTGAAATCGTGGCGCAGTGGAAACCAGTCCTTTTAGATCGATTCATGCGTCTTCCGCATTGCGATCTAGAGATTGATGGTAAAAGCGTGTGCCCGAGAGAGTGGCTCATCGCCAAACACGAGCCAGATCTCATCTTCCAGTTAGCTCGATTTATCGGGTCAAATTAATTGTTCCGCCCCTTCAACCGAAAGTGCCCAATTGCTCCCGTATAAGCAGCAGATTTGGAAGATTTCCCAGACCCGGTACACTGCTTACAAGACGCTTATTTCAGGAGAACCATTTGTGAATATGCTCGCAGGATTGATTGGCTTTGGCGGATTTTTTCTGACACTGGCACTGCTGGGTCTGGTTGGCTACTGGCGGGCCGATCAATTAGAAGCGTGGGCGAAAAAGCGCTGCTCGAAAGGAAATGATCGCCATGGCTAGAAGCTTTCCCGATCATAAGGGCGCTGAGGACCTGCGCGTATATCTCGATTGCGCAGCAATTGCGATGCTTATGCTGAGTGCTCTCACTCTAGTTGGAGCATACGGGCCATACGCCTGGATAAGTTCAGAGGACATTGAGGGCGTAAGCGGCAAATCGGGATTGATGTTTGTAGCCCCCTTAACGGGAGCATTAATAATCAGCGGCTTTCAGATCACGTCGAATCGCGCTGGCCGAAACCTGCCAACTGCAACGGAGATGGTGCTGTTTTGTGCTCTCCATCTGGTAGCGTTTTTGGCCAGCTATCTGGCACTCGCATTTTTCCAGAGCTTAATGACTTCCATGGTCATTTTATTGATCGTCACTGCATCTACCTTTTTTCTCCCTGCAGCCGGCTTCATTCATATCAGAAGAAAGCGACATCGATCATCTCACTAAATGAGACGAACGCAAGAAGGCTAATCCGAATATCGACCGGTCCAGCATTGTTTGAGAGAGCTTCTACTTCTCGAATGGCTCAAGAAAAGCCATTTAGCTGCCGGCGAAAGCTAGCTCGTCTTTTCGTCTGGCAGGCTCCAATTCTTTTTTTCGCACAACGCCAGGTATTGCCCTGACTCTACTTCCGGTCAATTGGGTTCACGTGCGGGTATCAGTCCTCATGCGACGGCTGATCCCGGTCTTCCATAAAATCCTCCGAAACCCCCTCGCTGGAGTCAAAGTACTCATCCCAAACGGGATCGGTAGGTCGCTCATAGCGTTTGACAGAACCTTTTAGCCGCTCAAGTGGCGAAAGCTCCTGTGGGAGAGGCACGGCCAACTCGTCAGCATCAGCCGAATCCACATCTAGGTCTTCCAACAGTTCCTGTTCAGTAAAGCGTTTCTTTTTCATCACGGCCATTCTCCGAGTGAGCATAAATGCCACACAGGCCAGTTTAGCAGGGCGTCAGACGCGCCAGCGAAGGGCCGTTCCGAACAGCCTCTCCGATCCAGTTTAAGGCTAAGGGGCCAAAGACGCACCTCAAGTTAGCACGCCAACAATTTGAAGCTCTGGCCCAATAACTCGCAGCGGTCTTTGACTACTCGAAGACAGGTATAACTTGAAGAGTTATTTCCCCATCATCCTCTCGTATCTGATTAATAGACGCCTCGGAGCTAAGGAACTCACTCGCGTTGATTATTATCTCGGCATCAGAAGAATGGCAGGTAATACAGATCTCCTTGCTCTCACCGAAGTCCACATCGAGATCCTCGTAAGGGGAACCTGGCGCAAGAGCCAACTTCATGGATGTCCCGTCCGGACTATCGGTCATCTCCAATAGGGTTTTAGGGACTACTCTCACGCGGATGCTTTCTGAATACTCATCCACATCCGCTTGGGTGATAAGATCTATACCATGGGAATTCCTCTTCCCCATGTTCTCAATCTGGCCCATGAAGTGATCGTTGAGTCGGGCCGCCTGATTCCCCAAATTGCTTGAAATAAGTATCTCATCAGAAACTGCAATCACGGAAACTTCCGCATCCCATCCTTCATCCTCGATCTCAAAATCTGAGCGCTCAACCATGGTCTTCTCGAAGCGCCTTTTGGCCTCCTCCAGCGGGACATTCAGATAGATAGCATGGTTCTGATTGTCCGCATAGGTGATGACAACAGCCTGCATTAACGACTTGTCTGTGCGCGGATCGATTCCTTCAGCATCGCTCGACACAGCGACAGACTTAGTCCTAAAAAGAACTTGTGGGGTGGTATTTTCGGTCATGAATTCTCCTTTGCTGACCTGAGTATACAAGACAGGCCTCCGATTCCAGAACAAGCCGCGTGCGATTTTCAGCCAGGCAAAGCAAGCTATTCCAAATCCATCAACGCTTTGGTCAGATACGTCTGAAGAGCGTTGGACAAGGTGCTGATATCAACATCTTCACGGTTCCTCTGCCGCTTCCATACCTCATTCCGAAGCCACAGTGCGACGGCATCGAAATTGTCTCGCGCCCTCTGCTGATTTAGCAGCCAGACCAGGTCTCGCCCTTGCGAAATATTGTTCAAACGAATTAAAACTTCCGCCACTTCGGCGATATCTCTTTGAGTCTCGAAGCTAAGAGATGATTTAGGCATTTTCAGATTCCTCCAGGTCTTCTGAACGCGAGCCAATCAGGCGCTCGAAGGCGCTGCCGTCCATACGGGTCACATTCGGAATAAAGCGCGAGTAAACCTTGAACAACATTTCAGTAGAGGAATGGCCCAACACTCGAGCCACCCATTCAGGGTTCTCGCCGGATGCCAACAACAACGTGGCTGCGGTATGGCGTGTCTGGTAAGGCCGACGCTTTTTCAAGTTCAGAGCTTGAAGTAAGGGGTACCATACGCGCTTGGTGACATTATTGTGGTCAAGTGGCTCACCAAGGCGATTACAGAATACGAACTTGCTCAGCTTGCCAGTCGCCGCGTTCTGAGCCTTGAGTGCGTTATAAACTGGACCAAACATCGGGATTTCCCGCTGTGAGCCATCGGTTTTTGTGTACTCGGTCTTACCATTGATCAGCGTCTCGCGAACCAGAATCTCGCGCTTCTCAAAGTCCACGTGCTCCCACTTCAAGCCATCGATCTCGCCAGTGCGCATGCCGGTGTAGAAGCGAACCAGGTAGTAATTCTGATAGTCCTTCCGCACATATTTGGTAATCCGCTCTACCTCATGCAGAGAAAAAGGTTCGATGTTTACCTTCTTCAGCTTCAGCGGTTTGATGTTGCGATACGGGTTCGCAAAGTCGAAGCGCTCGGCGCCTTCGGTCAGAATCATCCGCAGAATCGCCATGTGGCTATTGATGGTCTTGGGAGCCATCTGGATATTGCCCGCCCTACCCTTGCGGCTCGCCAGCTTGTTGCGGGCTGCCAGGATGTTCGCTTTGGTGATTTCTGTCAGACGTTTGTTTTTAAATGCCGGCTTGAGAGAGCTCTCAAGAATAGACTCAACATTGCGTAGATGAGAGGCGCGCCATTGAATCTTGTTCTCCTCAAGCCACAGGTCGGCGAAATCCGGGAACAGCGGCGACTGATCGGTTTCCTGATCCGGATCAGCCATTGCATTGGAAGCCCGACCCGTGCCGGATAGCGCGCCTGCCTTGGCCAGCTTTTTCAAGTTCCGGCTGCCCGGAAAGAATTCAGCGTAATCGAATTCACCTAAAAGGATTTTGGCCTCAACCTTCTGAAGAAGAGCTTCGCATTTTTTACGATTGGCCGGCGTATCTGGCAGCGCGGTCTGTTCCCTGCACCGTAGCCCCTCAAACATAAAATCTAGATAAAGCTTGCCGGTCTCCTTACGCTCTCTCACCTTACCCATGACATACCGCTCCGCTTGCCATAGGAATTGACAGGTGTTCGTGCTCACGAGCACCGACCAGCATCTCTTTTTCGACTTCTTCCCAGAGGAAAAGAATTTTCCGCCGGCCGAAAGGCTTAATGTAATGCTTGCCCTCCAACAGCACAGTGTCTTTAAGACATTGACGAATTGTCCGGCAGTCGTATTTGATTCGGCCAGCAAGCTCTTCAGTGGTCAGGTAGGTGTAGGAATTTTCCATCGAAATCTTCCTTCTGTTGCGCTACGCTAAATCAACAAAAGACATTCTCCATATCAGAATGCCATCCTAAATGACATTTTAAGCAACAAAAGTACATTTGCAAGCATTTTTTGCCATTCTGGATGACATTTTTTAATTAAGGATGATCAAAAATGGTTCGATGCCATCTCGCTCGGCTGATGGGCGAGCGAAAAATGAAGATCGTGGACGTAGCCAGAGAGACGGGGCTTAACAGGAATACTGTAACCCTGCTCTACAAAGAAACAGCGCAAAGGATAGACCTGGAAGCTATTGAGAAACTCTGCCGATTATTTGAATGTGAGGTGGGAGACCTGCTCGAGTTGCAAGAAGACCATTGAGCAAATGAGATGGTTAAAGGGCCGCTCTCATCGATTCAATGATGTGTTGCCGCAGCTGCTCTCCATCGCTTGCCCCGTCGCGGACCAACTACTTCGTTTGCTGTGACCACAAAGCAGACCCTGTCAGATAGGGGCCTGCCCAATCCGCTATTCGAGAACAAAGGCACGCTGAGGTCGCAAAGCGAACATTCAGATCTTGGGATAATGCCCTGGGCAGTGGGGCAGCGTAAGCTGCGTCAGGCACGTGCAGCGTGTGGTATTGCCACAACTGGTTACATGTGCGGTTACCGCTCAATCGCGATTGATCATTTGCACTGCGCTTCATGGCCAGTCTTCGCTCAACTTTTCTTAATTGGCGCAAGCAACCAATAAAATATCCATGCAAGCCACGATACAAAAATTATGAGCAGAATCCAGGCCAGCTTTTCGCCACCGCTAGTCTTACTCGAGCGCAGAATAATTATTATCGGCAGCAACCAGCCAATAGTTACAATAAGGAATGTGACTGTGAAGTTGAGATCTGAACCTTCCATACGCGTTAGTACCCTCGACTAAACATAGACATTTAACGCGTCCATAACGGGCCGGTCTGGAGCGGAACGGAAAACCCCGTTGAAGCGCTGATTAAATCATTTTCGACGCCAATTCTTTCGCCTTTTCCGCCAAAGCAATCTCTTTCTGCATCGCGTAAATCAGTTTGCGAAAGGCATCCTCTGCTACGCTTAAATCCTTTTTAATTGGTTTTCGATCGTGGGGTAAAGGGTGACCCAGCAATTCCCAGATTAGCCCCTCAGCTAAAGCTACTTCCTCGACATTTCGAGAGCGGTGCGTCTCCCAGTCGCCCGAAGGTCTTTCTCTACAAATTTCTTCGTGTGTATCGTACCCCAGCCCAATGTTTACAAACCCGGGCTTGTCAGGATGCGTTAAAAGGTAGATAACGCCTGCATTAATCCTTTGTTTTATTTCTTCGGGATCTCGTTCACCGACTCCGCACTCAGGACAGCCTTGACCTTCCCCCACAAAACTTGGTGTCGTGCGCCATTGATGACCATTAATGCATCGAAAATTAGCCTTTCCACTAATAACACTTCGCACGTAACCTAAAAGGGTGATGCCTCGACCTTCCAGTCGTTTTCTGATCGATGCTGTATAGGCATAGACACGATCCGGCAAAGGCCCTGGTTCTGGCCGGACACCAGCTTTCTTTGCTGCATCTAATCCTTTCTGCACTTGGCTCCAGTCCATCCTTTCAACTTCAACTCCATATCGGCACGGAATGTCTGCGAAAGGTGTTGTCCCCCAAAAAACCGACTCGGCCCAATACGGATCAGAGACCGCATGGAATTCCTTCAATTCCCATTTCTGCCCAGTTTCATTTACGATTTGGCCCGTATATCCTTCGTGGTTGCAATTGTGCTCGGTCAATCTGTGTTGGGGTTTACGGGTCGTTATTCCGATTTTGTAAAGGTCAGGATCCGACGGGTGTATTAATACATAGATATAACCTGACTTCATTTTACCCTCTGTATTCGTCTGGGGTCAGAGCAAAAATCCATTGCAAACCTCTGACCTAAACTCGTAACTCCTTGGACACATAACAAAGCACAGCGGCGACTGGTAACGGTCCGGTGACCAAAGGCCACGCACTGATGCGCCTGGTTATGTGGGCCCAGCTATTTCCTCTAGGTTCATGATTAAATCGTGTTTCACCAATCTGGTGGTGCCGTCAGCTCTTTCTACTCGATATGATTGCGGCGTTACTTTTATGCAGGTAACGCCATTTTCATACTCGACTTCATAGTGGCCCGTTGCAAAGACGACGTTGTAAGTTTTGCCTACTTCCATCTCGAAATCCCCTCTTAACCTGAACCCTCATTAACGGTATCAGGTTTTGTTCGAGGAGATTTTCATGCTTGTAACTGTTCCCACTGACACCATTAATGAAATTTAATGCTCTGCCATGAGCTCAGTGCACATATCGCCAGCGCACAACGGCGTGATCTTGCACAGATTTGGCCAAAACTTTCGGCACTGAGCTCTTCACAGGTGTATTGCTAGAGGCAGGTGTTTGCCTTTTTCGAGAGATTTTGGAGGGCTCACTGGAGCGGCGTGAATGTCCGATTTTGTTGAACGTTCTCGTGAGGTCTCGGAGGGTCGCAAAGCGAACGTTCAGTCGGAGCGCAAAACCATAATCAATTGTTAGAGATTCGCCAACTATTGCTCATTCTCTAACCGGTCCCAAGCATTTAATCAAACTGCTGGCCTGCCCAGAATCGTTGAACCATTAGACCGGTCTGGTTCTAAACAAGTTGAAAATGAGTTCAAGCAGGTGAAGTATCAACAAAATCTGATGCATTCATCGTTTCATATGGTGTCGAATCAACTTGGACTGAAGGGATGCCACCCAATCCATGTTACTAAGACTGTGTGTTTTCACCCTGATGATTATCGGGGCTGCTTGCAGTGTCCAATCGCAACCCGTGAACGCTCAAGAGAGCGAAGGCCTGACGGTTAATTTAACCAGCGAGGCCATTGAAGCTGCGGTTATCTCTGAGGGGGCTATTTGGCTGAAACTTACACCAAGTGGAAGTAGCCAACTGGCTGCCACAGCAAAGGACAACCTGGGCAGTCAGGTAATGATCCACGTGCTCGGCCATGCGGCTCTTTCAATGATGGTCGTGCAAGATATGGCATCGGAACGATTGGTCATTAGGAACCCATCACCAGAGCTTAAAGCCGTGCTCACATCATTTATCCGGCACAGCAGGACAACTGTTTTACATCCTTGGTGAACGTTTGCGCACAGAGCTTGAGTGCTTCAACCATGGTCAAATAAGGGAACAAGTCATCGCCGATTTCCTGAACGGTCAAACCTGCTCGTAACGCCATCACTGCCGTTTGGATAATTTCACCGCCTTCCGCTGCGACAATCTGCACCCCAAGCAAACGGCCTGAGTTGCGCTCTGCCACCATTTTAATAAATCCTTGGGTGTCAAAGTTTACTAGCGCACGCGGCACGTTTTCCAAGTCGAGCAGCCTGGTGTCCACGCTATAACCCCGAGCAACTGCTTCGGCTTCAGAGAGGCCAACGGTGGCGACTTGAGGATCGGTAAACATGACCCCGGGCATGGCACTGAGGTCGAGTTTGGCCTCGCCTTCCGTCATGTTGATGGCGGCCCGGCTGCCCCCGGCAGCGGCGACATAGACAAACTGCGGTTGATTGGTGCAGTCTCCGGCAGCGTATATTCCGGGGACCGTGGTTTGCAGATGCTCATCCACCTGAATTGCGTCGCGTGAGGTTTCCACGCCAATGCTCGCCAGGTTCAGGTCCTCGGTATTGGGAGTTCGACCGGTCGCCACCAGCAGTTGATCGGCTCGCAAGGTGCCGGCAGGCGTCTCGACGATGAACTCGTTGTCGCTATAGTCCACGTTGCTGGGCAAGGTCTGGCTAAGCACCTCAATACCTTCGCGCTTGAACGCTGCATCCATAGCTTCCCCGATTGCGGGGTCCTCACTGGACAACAAACGGCTCCGGGCCAAAACGGTAACCTTGCTGCCCAGTCTGGCGAATGCCTGAGCCAATTCCAGGGCAACGAAACCGGCACCAATCACGATCAGCCGTTTGGGAACGGTATCCAGCGCCAAGGCACTGGTTGATGTCAGGTAAGGAGTGTCTGCCAGCCCCGTTATTGGCGGTTCTGCCGGTCTGGCTCCGGTTCCAATAAAGGCGCGATCAAAATGAACCGGTTTTTCACCACCCTCAGCCAACGTGACTAACAGGCTATTGGTGTCGAGAAACCGGGCCTCACCGTTCAGGACTGTGATGTCCTTGTGTTCTCGAAGTATCTTTTCGTACTTGGTGTCACGCAGCTCCTCCACTCGTGCCAGCTGTTGCTGAAGCAGTTTCGCTCGGTCTACCTCAGGAGCCGCAGCACTGATGCCCGCGTCAAAAGGGCTTTCTTTTCGAAGATGCGCGATATGTGCTGCACGAATCATAATCTTCGAGGGCACGCAGCCAACATTTACGCAGGTGCCGCCGACGGTCCCACGTTCAATCAGGGTGACGCGGGCACCGCGCTCTGTTGCCTTCAAGGCAGCCGCCATGGCGGCTCCGCCACTGCCGATTACAGCAATATGCAGTTTTTGGTCATTTTTCACTCGGGAAACTCCTTGGGGCTTTGGAATTGCTCTCGTAGCTGGCGTCATAGTGTTTTTTCCGCCAGAACGCATAGACCGTAAGGCCGATGAATACCGCCAGTGCCGGAAGAAGCACATAGTCGAGATAACCCGTCAGGGCGGCCAGTCCCACGGTGGACATAAGAATGACCAGAATCGGTGTGAAGCAGCATAGTGCAACCAGAATAGTCCCTACTATGCCAACTCTGAGCAGGTTCTTCGGATTCTTCATTGCCCCTCCGGGGTCGCCTCTGAGGCCGTGGGAGTGGAGGGGTAACCAGCGTCGCTCGTGGCCTCGGTGAGCGCCTCTATGGAAGTGAGCGCATCGTCAAAGGTGACGACGGCTTCTCGATCAGGGTAGCTCACGGAAACTTGCGACACCCCTTCCACCTTACTTAAGGCCAGCTTGACGGTGATCGGACACGCAGAACAGGTCATGTCAGGCACCGAGAGAGTCACTTTTTGAGACGCAGCCCAGGTGGACATGCTGAGCAAAGTGAGGAACATGGCAAGTACAAGCTGTTTACGCATGAGGAAAATCTCCGTTTAGTAGAATAGGGGCAAAATGTAAGGGAACACTAAAGCGACCAGTACCAGAGCCGTAACTACCCAAAAGATCACCTTATAGGTCTTTCGGACTTGAGGGATCGCACACGTTTCACCGGGTGAGCATTGCTCTACAGGGCGATAGATTCGTCGCCAGGCGAGGTACATGGCGACGATGGCCGCGCCAATGAACAGCGGTCGATAGGGCTCCAAAGCTGTCAGATTGCCGATCCAGGCACCGGAAACGCCCAGAGTGATAAGTACCAATGGCCCGAGACAGCAAGCCGAGGCGAGAATTCCAGCAACCCCCCCGACAGCGAGAGAAGCACCTCCGGATTTAGATTTGAATTTCGACATGACGTTTACACCTGTTGCCCATGGACTTGATGAGATAAGGTTACTTCCGTAGTCAACTACGGAGTCAAGCAGCATGTCGGTTAAAGCCAATTCAATGACTATTGGCGGCTTGGCCAGGGCGGCCAACGTAAATGTAGAGACGATCCGCTATTACCAGCGGCGTGGTCTGTTATCGGAACCCAAGCGGCCTCCGGGTGGCATTCGACGCTACGGTTTCGCCGATATTGATCGGTTGACCTTTGTGAAAACGGCGCAGCACCTGGGTTTCAGTCTCGATGAGATAAGCGACCTCCTACGGCTGGAAGATGGCACCCACTGTGAGGAAGCCAGTGCGCTCGCCGAGCACAAGCTGAAGGATGTGCGTGAAAAGATCGAAAGGCTGGTCAAAATTGAGATGGCTCTGAGCGATATGGTCAGTCAATGCCACGCACAGCCGGACAGCATCGCGTGCCCGCTCATTGCTTCGTTACATGAGGGAGGTATTGGGACAAGAGGCCAAAAGGGTTAGCTTCTGAACCAATCAACCTCTTGGGTTCTACCCGGTTTCCAAGGACGGCTTTAAAACGTCCGTGGACTTACCCCGGTGCAGTAATTGAAAACCAGAAAGACCTTTTCAGCGCGCGGCTCAAGATGGGATCACCGGACGTATACCGCTTTTTGGTCAATTCGATTGTTTCTGAATGTCCGCTTTTGTTTAGGTGGCGCATGGGATGCAAGATGGTCGCAAAGCGAACGTTCAGGCAAATAGATTTTGGAATATGCGCAGTAGACGGGTAGGCACTCTGCGAATGATCGTGATAACCGGTAAAGACGTGATAGCAAGGTGCCAGGCCGAATCTTGGCACCTTGCTATCGGCGTTACTCACCAAGAGTTCGCTGTTTCCAGAGATAAAAGAGCACAGGAATCACCAGCAGCGCCAGAATGACAGCGGAAATCATACCGCCCACCATAGGTGCCGCAATCCGGCCCATCACCTCCGACCCTGTACCGGTGCCAATCATAATGGGCACAAGCCCCCCGATAATGGCGGCCGCCGTCATCATGATTGGCCGAACCCGCATACCGGCACCGTGTAGTACGGCATGGCGGAGGGTTTCTCGCCTTGGCGTCAGCCCTTTGTCATCACACGTTTCCAGCATTGCGTTATAAGCCTGATTCAAATACACCAGCATGATCACCCCAATCTCTACCGCAACGCCGGCCAGCGCAATGAAACCGACACCGACGGCTACCGAAAAATTATAACCAAGCAGATACATCAGCCAGATAGCACCGATCATCGCAAACGGTAGCGTGCCCATAATAATCCCCACTTCGGCAAAACGGCGGAAGTTAAGAAACAGCAGGATGACGATGATGGCCAGCGTTAACGGCACCACATAGGTCAGTTTTTCCTTCGCACGGAGCATGTACTCATACTGACCAGACCAGTTGATTGAATAACCGGGAGGTAGATCCAGCTCTTCACTCACGGTAACCATGGCCTGTTCAACATAGGTGCCTACGTCGACACCCTCAATATCCACAAAGGTCCAGCCGTTCAGGCGGGCATTCTCACTCTTAATGGCCGGCGGGCCATCCTCCACGCCGATCTCCGCCACATCTGCCAGGGCAATGCGCTGGCCGGATGCGGTCACGATGGGCAGTTGCTCCAGCTTCTCGGGCGAATCCCGGTAATCTTCCGGGTAGCGCAGATTAATTGGGTAGCGCTCAAGCCCCTCGATGGTTCTGGAAACGTTGATGCCACCAATAGCGGAGGCCACTACCTGCTGAACATCTGCGATATTCAGCCCATAACGAGCGGCACGCTCACGATCAATATCCACCTTGATGTAGCGACCCCCGGCGACTCGCTCAGAGTAAACGGAGGCTGTACCGGGGATGTCGACCATGACTTCCTCAAGGCGTTTACCGATGTTCTGAATGACGGTAAGGTCCGGACCGGCAATCTTGATGCCCACCGGCGTTTTAATACCCGTTGCCAGCATATCGATGCGCGTGATGATCGGCATAACCCAGGCATTGGTTACCCCCGGGAACCGAATCAGAGTATTGAGCTCCTGCTTCAGCTTTTCGGTGGTCATGCCTTCCCGCCATTGATCCCTCGGCTTGAGCTGGATGAAGGTCTCGATCATCGTCAATGGCGCCGGATCGGTAGCGGTATCCGCCCGCCCCACTTTGCCGAACACGGTTTCGACTTCGGGTACGGTGGCAATCAGCTTGTCCGTTTGCTGCAACAGTTCCCGAGCCTTACCAATGGAGATGCCCGGGTAGGTGGTGGGCATGTACATCAGGTCGCCTTCATCCAGTGGCGGGATGAATTCACTGCCGATTTTGGTGGCTGGCCAAAGGCCCACAGCCAATACCAGCAACGCAGCAATAACCGTCGTTTTCGGGAAGCGTAACACCAGCTTCAGAACCGGCATATAAACGCCAACCAGCAGGCGGTTCACGGGGTTCTTGTGCTCCGGCAGCACCTTGCCGCGAATGAAATAGCCCATCAGCACCGGCACCAGCGTCACCGCCAGGGCCGCACTCGCCGCCATGGCGTAGGTTTTGGTGAACGCCAGGGGAGAAAACATCCGCCCTTCCTGCGCCTCCAGGGCAAACACCGGCACAAAACTGACGGTAATGATCAGGAGCGAGAAAAACAGCGCGGGCCCGACCTCAGAGGCTGACCGTGCAACGACTTCCCATCGGTTCTCAGACGTTAACGGGGTTCGCTCCATGTGTTTGTGCATGTTCTCGATCATTACAATAGCACCATCAATCATGGCGCCGATAGCGATGGCAATCCCCCCGAGTGACATGATGTTGGCATTGATGCCTTGCCAGTGCATGACGATAAAGGCAGCCAGAATACCCACCGGAAGGCTGAGAATCGCCACCAGCGACGAGCGCACGTGGAACAGGAAGACGATGCACACCAGGCCCACCACCAGAAACTCTTCAAGCAGCTTGAAGCCGAGATTATTGACCGCCCGCTCAATCAGACCAGAGCGATCGTAAACCGTCACCACCTCGACGCCTTCAGGCAAACTGGATTTCAGGTCTTCCAGTTTCGCCTTCACGCCATTAATGGTTGCCTGAGCGTTCTCACCAAAGCGCATCACCACAACACCGCCGACGGTTTCACCTTCCCCATTCAGTTCGGCAACCCCACGCCGCATCTGCGGGCCAACTTCAACGGTGGCCACATCTTTCAGCAATATGGGGGTACCGTTGTCATTGAGTCCTAATGGAATCGACAGAAGATCCTCACGGGACTTTATATAGCCAGACGTGCGCACCATGTATTCCGCCTCGGCCATCTCGATGACGGAGGCGCCCACTTCCTGGTTGCCTCTCTTGATGGCGTTCTGGATGTGAGCCAGAGGAATTCCCAGCGCCCTGAGTTTTTCCGGGCTGACCTTGACCTGGTACTGCTTCACCATACCGCCTAGCGCAGCCACCTCAGAGACACCCGGCACCGTTTGCAGTTCGTACTTCAGGAACCAGTCCTGCAGGCTGCGCAACTGGCTTAGGTCCTGGTTCCCAGTGCGGTCTACCAGCGCATACAGGTAAACCCAGCCAACTCCGGTAGCGTCTGGCCCGAGCTGAGGCCTTGCAGAGTCTGGAAGGCTGGGCGCAACCTGGGACAGGTATTCCAGTACCCGGGAGCGGGCCCAGTACATGTCGGTGTCTTCATCGAAGATCACGTAAACATAGGAGTCACCGAAGAACGAGTATCCCCTGACCGTTTTCGCGCCCGGTACCGAGAGCATGGCTGTCGTCATCGGGTAGGTCACTTGGTCTTCCACCACCTGCGGCGCCTGGCCCGGGAAACTGGTTTTGATAATGACCTGCACATCGGACAGATCCGGCAGAGCATCCACCGGCGTTTGTTTCAGCGAATAAAGGCCGAGCCCTGTGATAAGCAACGTCGCCAGCAACACCAGGAAGCGGTTACGAATAGACCAGTGAATAATAGCGGCAATCATGACTCGCCCCCGCCATGGCTCATGGTGCTGTGATCCATGCCTTCATGATCCATCCCCTGCTCATCCATATCCTGAGGGGATGACATCCGTTGGAAGTCCGAGGTTTTGCTGGATTCCGAATCGATCAGGAACTGGGCGGATGTGACCACCGTGTCGCCTGGCGAGAGGCCATTGAGTATTTCCGCATACTTGTCGCCGACGCGCCCAACGGTCACGTTAACCGACTTGAAGGCGCCCTCTTCCATCGCCAGAACCAGTCGGTCGCTCTGTCCGGTGCGGATGACCGACTCCCGTGGCACCAGAAACTGCCGCTGTCCCCGTTCGCCCTGAACATCCAGGCGAGCGAACATGCCTGGCATCAGGACACCATCATCGTTATCAAAGCGCATCCGCACTTGCGCCGTTCGGGTTTTCGGGTTCACTTCGGGGTAGACGTAATCCACGTTTCCGCGCCACTCGCGACCGGGCATGTAATCCAGTGTCATCTGCACCCGGTTACCAGCCTCTACGGCGGAAAGCTGGCTTTCAAACACTTCGCCGATCACCCAGACCTCATCCAGCGCGGCAATCGATAAAACCCGGTTTCCGGGCTTGATGAACATACCCTCACGAACATTCAGATTCTCGATCACCCCGGAACCCGGAGCGTAAACCGTCATGGTTCTCTGCACTTCGCGGTTTTGGCGCAGTTGGCCGATCAGACCAGCCGGTACGTTCAGCGCCAACAATCGCTCGGTAGCAGCATCAACCAGTCTCTGATTGCCACGGTTCATCGCGAGAAGCAGTTCTTCCTGCGCATTCACAAGGGTGGGCGAGTAAAGCGTGTACAAAGGCTTGCCTTGCTCAACAGGCTCGCCCTCGGCTTTGACATAAAGCGCTTCGATCCAGCCTTCAACACGAGGGTGCACATGGGCCATCTCGTCTTCGTTGTACTGCACGTAGCCTACGGTAGTAATGTTGTTAGGCAGGCGCCCCTGAATCACCGGCTCCGTTCGAACCCCAAGGTTGTTGACGACCGTTGGTGAAATTCGGACCGTGCCGGCTGGATCCTCAGCTGACCCACCCTCCTCGTATACCGGGATTAGATCCATCCCCATCGGGGATTTTCCGGGTTTGTCACTTTTGAAATTGGGGTCCATCGGGGCTACCCAATGCAGCGGCTCCTTTTGGCCAGAAGCAGTCATTTCAGCTGCAGGCGTCGAAGTCGCGCCAGTGTCAAGCCAGTACGTGGCCCCTGCACCGGCGAGGCCGCCGAGCAATACAAAGCCCAAAGGGCGAGCAAAATTAGCCATGATGGTCAGTCCTGGTAACGATTCAGTGAAAAGGAAGGTATGTCGGAAGTGTCGGACGTCAGATAACGGAAACTCGCCAGATTCTTGGCCCGCTCGGCCATCATCTGTATCAATTCAACCTGGGTATTAAGCTCTGCAATTCGCGCTCGTACCGCTTCGGCGAAGTCGCCGTCATCGTTGTTGTAAGCAGTCAATGCTGCGCTTGCCTGCGCCTCCATTTGCGGCAGCAGGGTCTGTTCATAGAGCTCTATGCGGTCATCCAGTCGTTCGATCCGGGCCACGGCCGCACGGGCTTTGGCCTGAAGTCCCCGGATCTGCAAAATACGTTCTGTTTTTGCCGCCTCCAGTCGCGCCACTGATGCATTCAGTTTTCGATCCTGCCGGTTGCCTGTAAAGATCGGGAGATCAAAGCCAATGCCTACAGAAAACAGGTCGGCCCTGTCCTGACCGTTTGGTGCCCGCTCCCTGTATCCATATTGTGCAGATACTGACCATTCCGGCTTGTAGGCCTGGCGAGCCAGGTCAACGTCAACACTCTGGGCATCAATCAACTGATCAGTCGCGCGGATTGACGGATGACGGATCAGTGCCTCTGCGGATGTTTCAGCCCAGCCCAGAGGAAACACTCTCAGCAACTCGTTGGGTACATCTTTACTGACAGCCAGCTTGGCTTGGTCCGGGCCTATCCACTCTGCCAGCGCCTCGCGGTTCGATGCCTGTTGCGAATGCAGCACCGTCAGCCGGTCCTCAAGTCGCGTCAGTTCCAGCGAGGCACGGATAACATCCTGCTGCCTGGAACCCATGCTTGCTGAGGTATACCCAGCCTCTGCGACATCCTCTAACTGTTGAAACAGAGCACGATTATCTTCAATCAGTTCGATGCTTTGCTGGGTTCGCCAGACCTCAAGCCAGAGATGCGCTACCGATTCCATGACCTGCGCCCGGCGGTTCTCGCGCCGAAAAGGCTGAACGCCTGCCATTTCCTGCTTTTTTTCACTGGCCAGCTGACGGCTATCACCTCGCGGAATTCGCTGGGTAAATCCAATGGTGGCCTGAGTCATTGCCTCCTGTCCGGTATCGAAAGTATCCGTGGGCAAATTCGCGGCACCAAGCGTCATCCGGGGGTCCGGGAGTGCCCCATCGGCAACAGCTTCTTCCAACAGAGCATCTTGCATCTGCACACTCTGACGCAGCCACGGATCGTTCTCGATGGCCGCATCAATCGCGCCGGTTAACTCAAGTCTGGTTGCCGTCCAAGCGGGCAAACTGGTCAAAACCAGAGCACCGAGAAAGGCCGGCTTTATAAGGTGAGGAAGAATGGACAACGTTATATCTCCATTGAAATGTTTCTGAATCGCAATCTTATAGCGCTTATCTGAAACCAAACTGAATTGCAGAACGAAAATGCACAATTTGATTTATATCAAGATACTATTATTATTGAAAAAATTCCCTTTATTTTAAATTATTTTGTTTCTTTCAGGATCAATTCAGAAACCGATGTTTTAATTAAATCACCAACCAACTAGGAGGTGTAAAAATGAAAAATTTACTTATATTTGCAGCAGCAGTTACTGTTTCAACGTCCGTACTCGCCGGAAACATGTCAGACAGTAAGGACATGAAGGCCATGCACAGCCAAATGATGGACAAATCATCCATTGAAGAAATACTTAAGAATGAAGAGATGCAGCGCTTACACAGAGACATGACACGTAATGCGATGTCCGAAGGGGGCTTTGAGGCTCGCGTGCAAATGATGACGGAAGAAGGCCGGGCTTATCACAAAGCTCTGAAACAAAGGCAAAAAAATACCGCAGGGTAATCCCTGCGGTAAAGTCAACTCGTGGAGACGCAAGCGTCGGCTGGCTCGGGCTTCGAGCAGTCGACGTCCTGATCACGCTCAAGTAAATCACAGAAAACTGAAACTGAACTGAATTTATTGAACGGTTTAAGGCAATTAAGGAGAGCATCATGAAAAAAATCATTATCGCTGCCGCAGCTGCCACTTTATTTTCTACCATGGCCACTGCCAATTCAGGATTGGCCGATCGGATTAATGAAGCGCGCACTTACCCGAACAAAACAGTCGACACGAAAACCAGAATGATGACCTGTATGAAATACATGCAATCTCAAAAAGATATGAAGGGGTCAAATATCAATCAACAAGAAATAAGATCAGGTAGAAATGCACATCACAATCATACTTAAATAATTCCAGAACGTCAGAGCAAAATCAGTAGTCGACTGTCTCTTAGAACGACAGTCGACTATTTATTCAATTTTTAACATCCAGAAGATACTTTATTTCACTTCCACGGCGCTTCTTCATTTGGCTCTCAGAGTCAACCATCCAAGAAACATCCATTTGACAACCAGGACCGTTATCAGTGGCAAGAAAACCCATTGTGCAAGAGGAAGTACCCCTGTGCCTGTCCATGTGACTACCGACAATAACTCGCTATAATTCCATCTTAAACCTGCCGAACCATCCAGGCCTCCAGGTCCAGAATTCGGTTTCGATACGCATGGTGAAACGGCCGTGGTTGCTGTCCGACCACAGGGTGGCCTCCATCCCCTCAATCAATGATTCCGCCGAGGGCGCACCACCCAGCGCATTGCCCGGAAAAACACTTAGAAAAGCCACCACCCATAAGCATTTCATACACTGGCTCCTTGAGTTAATCGTCTGATTACCCAGAGAAATCAGAGCCCACTCCTTTCAGACCACGCCTCATAGATCCGCTTGTCCCATTTGCTCTGGAAATAGGCGATAGCGGCTTTTTGATCGTCCCTGGAGAGCTCGTCTGCGAAGGCCGGCATTTTCCCACCCATGGGGGCGCCACCTTGACTAATTGTACCCATCAGCGTGTCGAAGGAATGGTGCCAGGCATGGCCTGTTCCGTTGAGCGGTGGCGGCGGGTAAGAGCCATCCTTCAGAGCCTTTTTCCAATTGAAAGCGCCTTGGGCATTGCCGCCATGGCAGCTTGCGCAGTTGTCGTCGAACACCACTGCGCCGCGCTCGACCTCAGCCTGTGTGTACCAGCGGTCATCCACCGCCTGTTTACCGCAGCCGCTGATCAGTGCGACTGCAAGAACGCCTACTGAGATAGTTGCCCCATGCATCATTCTTGTTCCTCGATTTCCTTGCGCCTCAAATTCCTCAATTGCGGAATAAAACGGGGAGTTCTGGCTGCATAGGCCCGCCAATCGGAGCCGAACGCTTTTTCTGTTTCACGCTCCTCGTGAATAGACAGGCGCGAGTACATCCACACCAGCACCGGGAACATGGCCAGCGTCAGCAGCGTTGGCCACTGCAGCAGAAAACCGAACATGATGAGCACGAAGCCGGAATACTGGGGGTGGCGAACGTGGGCATACAGGCCGGATGTGGCCAACTGCCCTGCCTTTTGCGCGGCATACAGGGTACGCCAGCCAGCCGCAATCAGATAAAACCCGAGGCCAATAAACACTGTGCTCAAGAGATGAAACGGCCCAAAGTGTGGGGAACCCTTCCAACCAAACAGCATTTCCAGCAAGTGGCCACTGTCGTGAGCCAACCAGTTCACGTCGGGATACTGGCTCTGCAGCCAGCCGGAGAGGAAGTAGAGCGTCAGCGGGAACCCGTACATCTCGGTGAACAGTGCCACCAGAAACGCGCTGAAGGCACCAAACGAACGCCAGTCCCGGCGGGTCTGCGGTTTGAAAAAACTGAAGGCGAAGAATATGAAAATCGCCGAATTCAGCACCACTAGGCTCCAAAGGCCATAATCCGATGCACCATCAGTCATCACGCTGCTCTCCACTCTTTCCCGGTTTCTCTGCCTGGTGGTTATGTCCTCCATGTCCTCCGTGCCCTCCGTGCCCTCCGTGCCCTCCGTGCATAAAAATATGGATCAGCGGACAAGCAAGCAGTATCAGCCAGGGCAAGGCGCCAAGCAGATGAACCTTGTGTTCTCCCCAGAGTAGAACCAGTGCGATAACGGCAAACATTGCCAAGGTAATTTTAAAGCGTCGATCCATGAGCGGTTCCTTTGCGAAAAAGCCAGTGTCAGAACAGGGTACTAATGGGCCTCAAGGGATATCTGATGGCCTATGCCGCTCAGCGCGATCTCATCAACCACATCGAGGGATTCCGGGTCGAGCACCCAAAGCTTGTTCTCTGCCCGACTGGTCACCAGTAGCTGGCCATCGTAGGGAGAGACCGCAAGATGATAGGGCGCAGGAGCCAGCGGCCTGGTGTGGCGGGCGCCGCTGGCTAGCTCAATCCGGACCACCTGGTTGCCGCCCTGGCTCGTGGCATAGAGGGTCTGGCCATCTGCGCTCAAGCCAACGCCATGGGGCGCCTCCCCAACCTCGTACCGGTTCGCCACCGCGCCTTTGGCAAGCTCAAGGACAAGAACCTGGCCGGATGCAGCATCATTCACGTAGAGCCGCTGGTTGCCGGGGGCAAGCACCATATGCTCTGGGTTGCCGCCAACTCGCAAATTGCGCTCGACGAACCAGTGCTCGGTATCCACTTCGCTGACCGTGCCATTACCGGTATTGCTGACCAGAAGGGATTGGCCGTCGTCGGTTTGCACCAGATAGTTGGGGGCCGGCCCCGTCGCCACAGTTTTGACCAACTGACCGGAATCCAGATCCACAACGCTGATACTGCCACTAGCAGGATGCGTGGAAACGGCATAGCGACCGTTGGAAGTCACCAGCACATGGTGCACCGGCCCCGGCACTTCCAGTTTGCGGTCAATCGTCTTTGTGGCCGTGTTCACCAAATAGAGCAGCCCGGTACTCCCTGCTTCCAATTCAGTAGACTTCCCGCCCCCATGATGAGCGGCGTGTTCATCTTCTGAAACGCCTTCGGGGCGACTAACCGGCTCCTGACGATCATGCTCCGACAAACTACCCACCACCAGATGCCGGCCATCCGGGGTCAGTGCCGAACCGTGGGTATTCAGTGTGCCGCCAATGGACGACGTCACCTTGCGGTTTTCCAGATCAATAACGCCGACGGCATCCGCTGTGCCCATGGGAACAAATGCCCGGTTTGTGTCTGCGGCCACCATCAGCGAAAAACTCATAGCGACACTGGCCGTAATTCCAGCAATCCACTTCTTGCGCAACGAATGTTTCATAGCGTGCCCTTTTTGGTCAGAGGGTTTCAGTAAGATTTCCTCGCCCGGTAAGCAAGATCCCGAACAGGCATGGTCATTACTTGGCAGTCCATCACACCAAGCTGAAACAGGCCTGAAAACAGTTGCGAAACATGCATCCGTTTGACCAGAATCAAGGTGGAACGATTCACAATAACCTTGGACGACCAATGCAAGACGTGCCCCAGGAAAACCAGCGAACAACCAAAACCCAAGCCGACCAGCTCAACCGGCAGTGTTACTGCATCACCCTTGACCGAAAAGCGCTCACTGACAGCCTCCGGAAGCAGTTTTCAGACACTGGGAACGAGGCGCCGGCCACTCCCGAGATCCATCATCTCTTTTCAAACACGCCGGTTTTTGTTCCCCAGGCTGACATCGCGACGATGGAGCGGATCGTTCAGGCGATCGAATCCGCAGCCGAGCTTCCGCCCTATAAGGAAAGAGCTCTGTCCTGGGCGCCGGACATCGCCGGATTTGATCCAGGCCCCATCGGGGCCTTCATGGGCTACGACTTTCACCTGGGCCCAGACGGCCCTCAGCTAATCGAAATCAACACCAACGCCGGCGGCGCATTTCTGAACACGCTGCTGGCCCGAGCTCAACACCGATGCTGTGACCCATCCCAGCAAACCGCTGACACCAACCGAGCACTGAATGGGTTCGAGGACGCGGTATTTGCCATGTTTAAACAGGAGTGGCAAAGGCAAGGTCGCAACTCAACGCCTCGTCGCCTGGCCATCGTGGACGATGCGCCAAAGTCCCAGTTTATGTTCCCGGAATTCCAGCTGGCCCAACAGTTATTCCAGGCCAGAGGCATAGAGACCTTGATTCTCGACCCATCGGAGCTTGAGTATCTCGATGGCGCCTTAAGCGCCTACGGCATGCCTATCGACATGGTGTACAACCGGCTGGTGGATTTTGCCTTGGAGGCCCCGGCTCTTGGGGCACTGAGGCACGCCTACCTCGACGGCGCGGCGGTCGTAACGCCCAATCCCCGCGCCCATGCGCTTATGGCCGACAAACGGAACCTGACCCTGCTATCTGATGCCCATACCCTGCGCGACTGGGGACTTAGTGAAGCCGAGGCAGGATATCTGGACAGAGCCGTACCGAAGACCTTGCTGGTTTCAGCAAGTGATGAGGCGGAGTTGTGGAACAACCGGCGTAAACTGTTTTTCAAACCGGTGGCGGGCCATGGCAGCAAGGGTGTCTACCGGGGCGAAAAGCTGACCCGCCGCGTTTTCGAAGAGATCCTGAAGGGTGATTACATTGCGCAGAACTTCGTTCCGGCCGGAGAACGCACCCTGAGAGTGGATGGCACGGTCACCACCAGAAAGGTCGATATCCGTTTGTACACCTATGCCGGGCAACATCTGCTTGCCGCTGCCCGTGTGTACCAGGGCCAGGCCACCAACTTTCGAACGCCGGGAGGTGGCTTTGCGCCCGTCTTTGAGGTGTGAAGGTGAGCCTCAATTGGAAACATTCAAAGGGATTAAGCCGTCAGCAAAAGTGCTCGGATCTCATAGATCCTGCATTCGGCCAACCTGACGAGCCAGTCTCATCGACTCATTTTCCTCCATCGCCAAAAGAGATTCGAACAGCTCTTTTGCTTCTGGAATTTCGGCTTTTCCAATCAGCGTTTTGTAGAGATCAATAATCTGATCATGAAAGTCGAACACTTCCCGGCAGATACCATCAAAATCAAGCTTCGCGTAAGGCTCGTCGCAGGTTCGATGAGTTTTGATCGGATTATGGGACAGGTAGTCGTACACCCGAGTTTCCAGTGCCTTCTTATCCCCTTGGTGCTCAAACTCGTTCACGATCCGCTCTATTTCCGATTCATGATCTGCCAGATAATCCAAAAGCGCACGGGCCCGTTCTTCCTCGTGCTTTGTTGCGCAATGGGACAGACAGCTCGCCAGATGTGAGTGCAGATCGCGCGTCCAGTCGATCAGTTGTCCAAAAGTCTTTATATCCATATCTTTTTTCCTTTTTTCTTCTCCACAATATGACTGACATCAAATAGGTATCCCGTCGTCAAATGAGGAGTCCTATTTGCATTTCCAGTGTTCAGTTGGGCTATGCGCTCGCCTGGCTAATTCGCTAATCCATTGCAAACCGCAGGCACTGCAGCAAATCGACGCCTCTACCGGCTTCAGATCGATTCCACAACCTCAGAGAGCATATCCCTGACCTTCCCGGCAACCTGCTTGAGCTCGTCATTATCGATGGCGCTCATGGAAGCCAATGGATCCACTGCACTTACCTCAATGCCCTCCGAAACCTCACGAAGAATAACGTTGCAAGGCAGCATGGCACCCACGCGAGGCTCCACACCGATGGCTTCCCACGCCATGCCAGGATTGCAGGCCCCGAGAATCCGATAGGCCTGCATATCCTTGTCCAGCTTTTTCTTCATGGTGGCTTTGACATCAATTTCTGTCAGCACACCGAAGCCGTGATCAGTGAGGGCCTGACGCGCTCTTCTGTCCACGTCCTCGAAATCGACATCTTTGATAACTCGATCGATTGTGTATGACATAGCTACCTCCAATGATTCAGAAGTTCATTACTTTGACCCGAGTTTCACCACCCTCAAACGCAGCGCATTCACAATCACGCTGACCGAGGACAGCGACATGGCGGCCGCTGCAAAAATGGGCGACAGCAGTATCCCGAAAAACGGGTACAAAACCCCTGCCGCTATCGGAACACCGGCGGAGTTGTAAACGAAGGCGAAAAACAGGTTCTGACGGATATTGCGCATGGTCGCCAGAGACAAACGGCGCGCCTCGACAATGCCCATCAGGTCGCCGCGCAGCAGCGTAATGCCGGCGCTTTCGATGGCGACATCGGTCCCGGTGCCCATGGCCACACCGACATCCGCCGTTGCCAGTGCAGGCGCATCGTTTACGCCGTCACCCGCCATCACGACAACACGGCCTTCGTCTTTCAGGCGCTGGACGATCTTGCCCTTATCTTCCGGCAGGACTTCCGCTTCCACTTCATCGATATGCAGTTTTCGGGCAACTGCTTCAGCTGAAGTGCGGTTATCGCCGGTCAGCATGACCACCCGGATGCCGTCTTTTTGCAGCGCGGAAATAGCGGCTTCGGTGGTTTCCTTGACCGGATCGGCAATCGCCAGCAACCCTGCGACGTTTCCGTCGACAGCAGCAAAAATCACGGTAGCACCATCTTTTCGGAGCTGGTCGGCGTCGCCGTCAAATCGCGTGGTGTCAACATTTTCCGACTCCATGAGAAGGCGGTTACCAAGTAGCACCCGCTTGCCGTCTATTCGACCGGTAACCCCTTTACCATTCGGAGAGTCAAAGTCTTCCGCATCCGGAAGCTTCAGGTCCATGCCCTTGGCTTTATCGAGTATGGCGTGAGCCAGTGGGTGCTCACTGCCTTTCTCCAGGCCGCCTGCATAACGCATGAGACTACTGTCATCGAACCCGTTGGCCGCGACAAGCCGGGTGACTTGCGGCTTGCCCTCTGTCAGCGTGCCGGTTTTATCCACCACCACGGTGTCCACCTTCTCCATACGCTCCAAGGCTTCCGCATCGCGAATCAGAACGCCACTTTGAGCACCGCGTCCGACACCCACCATGATGGACATGGGCGTCGCCAAGCCAAGTGCGCAAGGGCAGGCAATGATCAGAACACTGACCGCTGCAATCAGCCCGAACGCCATAGGCGGTGCGGGTCCAAAGAAGGACCAAGCAATAAAGGCGACAATAGCAATCACAATAACTGCCGGCACAAACCAGCCTGCTACCTTGTCAGCCAGCCCCTGGATCGGTGCGCGGCTACGCTGGGCGCTGGCCACCATCTGGACAATCTGGGACAGCATGGTATCGCGGCCAACTTTGTCGGCCCGCATGATGAAGCTGCCCTGCTGGTTTATGCTGCCGCCGATCACCTGGTCGCCGGATTTCTTGCTGACCGCCAGGGGCTCGCCGGTCACCATGGACTCATCCACGTTGGAGCTGCCTTCAAGCACCTCGCCGTCCAGCGGCACCTTGTCACCGGGGCGCACCCGCAGGCGGTCGCCCACCTTGACCTGATCAAGCGACACATCGGATTCGCTGCCATCGTCGTCCAGTTTTCTGGCCGTCGCCGGTGCCAGATCCAGCAGGGCCTTGATGGCACCAGAGGTTTTCTCTCTGGCGCGCAATTCCAGCACCTGCCCCAGCAGCACCAGCACCACGATGACAGCAGCCGCCTCGAAGTAGACGGCGACCGACCCGTCTTCCTGCCGGAAGGCGCCTGGGAAGATCTGCGGCGCCAGGGTCGCAACCAGGCTGTAGATCAGCGCGACGCCGGTACCAATGGCAATGAGCGTAAACATGTTCAAGTTACGGCTAACCACGGATTTCCAACCCCGGACGAAGAAGGGCCAACCGCACCAGAGCACCACAGGCGTTGCCAGCACCAGTTGAATCCAGTTGGACATCTGCGGGGCTATAATGTGATCGAGTCCGGTGAGGTGCCCACCCATCTCCAGCACCAGTACAGGCAGGGCCAGCACCAGGCCGATCCAGAATCGGCGGGTCATGTCTTTGAGTTCTTCCGAAGGCCCGTCGTCCAGGCTTACCTGCTCGGGCTCCAGGGCCATGCCGCAGATTGGGCAGTCCCCTGGCCCTTGCTGCCGAATCTCGGGGTGCATGGGACAGGTATACATAGTGCCCGGCGCTACCGGCTCTTGCTGTTTCTTTTCCCAATCGAGGTACTGCTCAGGGTCCTCGTCGAATTTGGACTGGCAACGCGACGAGCAGAAGTACCAGGTTTTACCGCCATGCTGGCTGCGGTGTTCCGCGGTATGCGGATCCACTGCCATGCCGCAAACCGGATCCTTGGCGGTGTGCTCACCAGGTTCCTTATCGGTGTGGTGATCGTGGTCATGGGCGTGATGGTGCTCAGCCATTGCGATCTCCTGTTTTGTCGGCGGGCCAGTCTGCAAATGCAATAAAATACAGCAGAACCAGATTGACGATGGGGATCAATATCAGCACACCCATCCACCCCGGATACCCGGTGCGCTGGCAAATACGCCAAGCCGGAATGACCACCACAATGGCAATCACCAGCATCCACAGCCAGTGGCCTGCCCACATGGTATTCCCGAACATGTTATCTCCCATCATGGCAATAGCCTCTCTTCCTGATTCAGATTAATGATGATGCGCATGACTCTCTTCCTGTTTCGCTTGCGCCGATTCCGGTGATCTTTTAAGGAAAATCTGCTCGGATACTGCAATCACGATCATGGTCACGACTGCCACGCTGATGACGAACGGGTCCGTATTAAGCTTTACCCAGACGAAGCCGCCCAGCGCCAAAAGATCCAACAAGATGGCTGTTGCTGGCACCCAGGTGTTGGCCTTAATGTCTTTGCGTAGATAACGGAGCACACCCCAGTGAATGGCAATGTCCATAATCAGATAAAACACGATACCCAACGCAGCAATGCGTGACAGGTCAAAGAAGGCGGTCAGAATCAGACCCAGGACAACGGTATACACCAGTGTGTGTTTCTGAATGCTGCCGGGCATCCCGAAATGCCGATGAGGAACCAGTTTCATCTCCGTCAGCATGGCCAACATGCGGGACACAGCAAAGACACTGGCCAGAATTCCTCCCGCCGTGGCCATCATGGCAATGGCGACAGTAAACCAGACACCGTAATCGCCGAGAGCAGGTCGCGCAGCAGCCGCGAGGGAGTAGTCCTGCGTCTCGATAATCTCAGCCAGTGACAAATTACTGGCCACGGCAAATCCCACCAGCGTGTAGATCACCACACAGGCGGCAATGGAAATCACGATGGCGCGCCCAACGTTTCGCTTTGGGTCTATTACTTCCGAACCACTGTTGGTGATGGTCGTAAAGCCTTTGAACGCAAGAATGCCCAACGCGGTCGCGCCCAAGAAGTTGCCCAGCGTTCCGGCTTCACCGGGCTCCGAAAAATCAACCGAGACTGAGTCGGCAATCCAGATCCCGACCAGACCGAAAATCAGTATGCCGCCGATCTTAAGAATGCCTATGAAAGACGCCACCCCTTGAATCATCCGGTTACCCAGAAGATTGATCAGAAACGCGGCCAGAATCAGTGAGACGCCAAGAATGGGCACCATGCGGCCACTGTCATCCCCGCCAAAAAGTTGCATGGTGTAAGAGCCAAAGGTCCGGGCCAGGAAGCTCTGGGCGATGACCATGGAAAAGTACATCAACAGGGCGTTGAAAGCCGTTGGCAGCCGGTTTCCGTAGGCTTTATGCAAGTACATGCCAATGCCCCCGGCGGACGGGTAGGCGTTGGAGATCTTGATGTAGGAATAGGCGCTGAAGCTCACAATCAAGGCCGCCGCGAGAAAGGCCAGCGGGAATAGAACACCGGTCATCTGGGCCATTTGCCCTGTCAGCGCAAAAATACCGGCGCCAATCATGACGCCGGTACCCAGCATCACCGTCCCTGGCAGAGTGAGACTACCTTCCTGGTAGCGAGTGCTTCGATCTTCCTCCCTGCTCATTCAATCTCCTTTATTTTTTCATGGGTGGAATCTTGGAACAGCAGAACGGCTCATGCTTGGCATTTGCCCGGACGTTGTCGTCGGTAAACCGGTACCACGCCAGTTTGCGCCGGGCCCACCATCCGGATTTTAATCGGCCACCGTAGGCCTTGATCAGTTCCAGTAATTCATCGACGGACCAGTGGGTTCCATCGTACGTCACCTGCAATGTGCCATTTGGCCTACGCTCGGCGAAATCAACGCAGGGGTGGTGATTCAGATCGTGGATGAGTCCCTCCCACTGATCCTCTCCAAGCCCCTCGACGGCCATTTTTCGGCCCAACAAAAACTGCTCCTGATTGGTTGCTTTGTGTGCTTTGGTCATGGGGCGACACCTCTCTTCCTGATGACTTCTCCCTGTATCAAAACACTTCAACCTGAACTGCGACTGAAAATGGACACATGCTTTCGGTGGATTTGAGTTACATCAAATCATAGACGAAAAAAGGCCATGGGTTTCCCATGGCCCTTCAGCATCAGAATGCGATTCGAGCGCCGATTACGGCAAACCAATCTTCTGTGCCGCCGCCGCTCGCCTCGGCCAGGTCGGCACTATCGCCATACTTACGCTCGTGCACCACACCCACATAAGGCGAGAACGCACGGTCTATCAGGTCGTAGCTGAGCCGGAGGCCGGTTTCGGTGGAAACCAATCCTTTGCCGACACCAATCTCTTCATCCTCACTGAACGCTACCGAGGCATCCAGAGTTGCCGCCAGGATCCAGTAATTGGTGAACAGCAATTCGTACTCAGCGTCCAGTTCGGCTGACGTATCACCATCGTTGCTGACGTACAGGTTTGCATCGATCTCAAACCATTGGGGCGCCAGGCCGGCGACACCGAGAACGGCGTATGTCCGGTCCGGCCCTTCCGGAGTATCGAAACGCACGCCCGCTTTGGCGTCGAAGAACTTGGAAATGGGGATCTGGCCGACCAACTGGTTTTCCAGCGTTTCGTAGGCCTGCTCCTCTATTTCGTATTCGCCGGTTGTGAGCAACCGGACTTTAAAATCGTCAGTGCCATAGAAGGCATCCGCATTCCAGACGCCCAGCTCCTCGTCATCGTCGCTGTAGCGGTACTCAAATTCCTCGAATTGAACACCCCAGGTTGTGAGCGGCTGTTTTCGAGCGGTCGTGTCGGAGATCATTTCCTGAGCTGTCACCGCCGTTGAGACACCAATAGAGGCAAGGAAGCTGACTGCGACAATTGATCGAATACAGCTCATACCTCACCTCCATCTTCGACAAGCACGTCTGTTTTGGCCTGCGCCGACTCTGGCCCACCTTCAACAATTACCTTGCGGAACATACCAGCGGCCGCGTGATAGGACAGGTGACAGTGGAACGCCCACTGGCCGGGCTCGTCGACCTCGGTTTCCATGTAAACAGTGGTGCCTGGCTGCACACTGACCGTGTGCTTGATCGGGTTCCATTGGTCTGCTCCAACATCGAGAATGGACCACATACCATGCAGGTGCATGGGGTGAGTCATCATGGTCTCGTTCACGAATTTGAAGCGAACTCGCTCACCGTATTTGAGGCGAATCGGATCGGCGTCTTCGTACTTAACGCCATTAATGCTCCAGGTATACCGCTCCATATTGCCGGTCAAACGAAGCTCAATTTCCCGGGTCGGTTCGCGGTCTTCATACAGTGGATCTTGGGCCTTCAGGTCAGCATAGGACAGGAACTTGCCGCCATTGGCTGCCGTGGGTACAAGGCCACTTCCCTTGGCGTAAAAGGGGTCGCTTTGGCCGCCTTTTCCCATCGCCATGGAACCATGATCCATGCCTTCCATGTTGGAATGATCCATTCCGGACATCCCTTCTGAGCTATTCATATCCATGTCGCCATGATCCATACCGGCCATGTTGCCATGGTCCATGCCGGGCATACCGCTCATGTCTGCCATAGTCAGGCGCGCCGGATCACGCAGTTGCGGAACAGCCGCTTCCATACCTTCTTCGGGGGCCAACGTTGCCCTGGCATAGCCGGACCGCCCCATGGATTCAGCAAAAATGGTGTAGGCCTGCTTGTCTCTCGGGCGAACGATCACATCGTAGGTTTCCGCCACACCAATCCGGAATTCGTCCACATTGACCGGCTGAACGTTGTTGCCATCAGCCTGGACAACCGTCATGTCCAGACCAGGAATCCGGATGTCGAAGTAGGTCATCGCAGAAGAGTTGATGAATCGCAGCCGAATGCGTTCGCCCGGCTCAAAGAGTCCCGTCCAGTTCTGGCCCGGGCCTTTGCCGTTGATCAGGCCCGTAAAGCCCTGCACGTCTTCAACGTCTGCCTTCATCATCCGCATACCACCCCAGGCAATACGGTCACTGACGGTGTTCATCAGGCCATTCTTTGACACGTCCGAGAAAAACTCGCCGACAGTTTGCTGCTCGCGGTTGTAGTAATCCGGCATCATTTTCAGGTTGCGCATGATGCGGTCACCGGAATGGGGGTGCTTGTCAGTCAGCTGCACCACGTATTCACGATCGTAGCGGAATGGCTCACGGCCCTCGGGCTCGATGACAATGGCACCATAGGCGCCGTCCGGCTCCTGAAAACCAGAGTGGCTGTGGAACCAGTAGGTGCCTGCCTGCTGGATAGGAAACTCATAGGTAAAGGTTTCACCCGGCTTGATGCCCGGGAAACTGATACCAGGCACACCGTCCTGGTTAAAAGGAAGGATCAGGCCGTGCCAGTGAATGGACGTCATCTCATCCAGGTTGTTGGTCACGTTGATCCGGACGTTCTCGCCTTCCTTGAAACGCATTACCGGTCCCGGAGATGCGCCGTTGTATCCAATGCCTTCCTTCACAAAATCGCCGGTATCAATTTTTACCCGGTCGACCGTAAGGTCGTACTCACCGGCCATAACCATGGCTGGCATCAGCAGGCTCAAAAGCCCTGTCAAAAAGCGTGTTTTCATCTGTGTTACTCCAAACTACACGTCATTGAAGCCGGGCCGAGAAACGTGTCTCAGCCCCGCGCTCGCGGACCTCAGTTAAGCGAGTTATTCGAAATTGACCTCACCGTACATCCCGGCCTGATAGTGGCCCGGAACGTTGCAGGCAAATTCGATATTGCCTTTATCAGAAAACTTCCAAATCACTTCTTTGCTTTGGCCGGGTTCCAGCAACACGCTGTTCGGGTCGTCATGCTTCATGGAATGGCCATTCCCCATATCCATATTCATCATGTCGTGGTTCAGCTTGCCGCCCTGGATGACGCCATGCTCAACCATCATCATCATTTCCTCTTGATGAGCTTCGTGCATGTCGGGAGTGCCAACATTGAACTCATGGACGAGGTTTCCCTTGTTCTCCACCACGAAGCGAACGGTTTCACCCGGCTTTACACTGATTTCTTCGGGTTCGTAGTAGTTGTCGTACATCTCGACAGTTACGGTTCGGCTGGCCTCCGACGCTTTGCCAGGTTCACCGCTTGTAGCGCCGTGCCCGTGGCCACCATCATGGGCGCCAGCCGCAAACGCTGTTGCCGACATTGAAAGCGCCATACCCGCTACGAATAGTTTTGATGCATTCATCTTTTTATCCTCTGTAAAATATTGCTCGAAAAACACTGCAGGATTGAGTCCCAATCTTGAGCAATGTCCAGAATCGGTTGTTACCTTCTCTCACTAACCTGAATTCTTTCTGAAAAACTCGAACTATTTTCCGTTCAGGCTGAATTCAGGTTAATCAGTCACACTTTCGACCGCGGACCATACAGAGAAGGAAAGACTCATGCGTTTACTGCTCGTCGAAGATGACCGCTTGCTTGCTGAGGGTCTGGTCAGGCAGTTGGGAAAAGCAGGTTTCAGCGTTGATACAACTCCCAGTGCCCGAGAAGCCGTCGTTCTGGGTGAGCAAGAGGATTACCGTGCTGTTGTTCTGGACCTGGGTCTACCTGATGGCAACGGGCTGGACGTATTGAGAAAGTGGCGAACGAATCACGTCAGCTGTCCGGTCTTGATTCTGACCGCGAGAGGCGATTGGCAGGATAAGGTTAACGGCTTAAAAGCCGGGGCAGACGATTACCTGGCAAAACCTTTTCAGACAGAAGAGCTAATCGCACGCCTCAACGCACTCGTGCGTCGTAGTGAAGGAAGGGTCCATGCTCAGGTTAAAGCCGGCCGCTTTGAACTGGACGAAAACCGCCAGAGCCTCAAGATGGACGACGGCGTGGAACATACACTTACCGGCACCGAATTCCGGCTGCTACGTTGTTTGATGAGCCGCCCTGGCCACGTCTTTTCCAAAGAACAACTAATGGAACAGCTTTACAACTTGAATGATAGCCCGAGTGAAAACGTCATTGAGGCGTATATTCGGAGGTTAAGGAAGCTAGTGGGCAGCGAAACCATCTCAACACGACGCGGCCAGGGGTACATTTTTAATGCGATTCCTTAAAAAGCCTGCGTCCGTAAAAGGAACCTTGCTTGCGCTGTTACTGCCCGCCGGAATTGGTCTAATGGGGGTAGCGTGGTTGGTCCATGGCTTGCTGCTCGACCGAATGTCTCGGGAATTCGTTGAAAGCCGACTGAAAGATGAAGTCGCTTTCCTTGAACACCAGATTCGCGACGCGAATGGTGAAGTTGACACTCTCCAGACGGGCGATTATTTCCAGGATGTTTTTCATCATGCCTTTGCCATACATACACCCGAACAGACCATCATTTCACCCGATACTTGGGAGCCCTTGTTAACGCCTCTGATTGAAAACGAAGGTGACGGAACCGTTCGCGTAGAAGATGCCGAAACCACTGATACTCCCTTAGACATCCTCGCCTACCGAAAGTCTTTTCAGGTCGGTGAAACACCCATCGTCGTAATCGTTTCTGAAGATCTGGGTGCGCTGAAACGCAGCCAAGCTGCACTTCATGCCTGGACCGCCGTAGTATCAGTTCTGTTGATTATGCTCTTGGTCGCCGTGCTCTGGTTCGGAATCACGATGTCCATGCGACCGGTTGTCACACTCAAAGCCGCATTAAAAAGACTCCAGGACGGAGAGATCTCCCGAATCAACGTTCAGTCGCCAGAGGAGTTCCACCCGCTGGTTCTTCAACTAAATCAGTTGCTGGACTCCTTAGATCAGCGACTGGAGCGCTCCAGGGACGCTCTCGCAAACCTGTCTCATAGCGTCAAAACCCCCATCGCAGCCGTCCGGCAGATACTGGAAGACGACACACGTCCTCTCGACACCAATCTAAGGCGCCAGATGGTGGAGCGACTAAGCGATATCGACAGGCAATTAGAAGCTGAAATGCGTCGAAGCCGTTTTGCAGGGCCCCAGATTGGAAAAAGCGCCTACCCCATAAAACAGGCACGGGATCTTTTGTGGATGCTCGGTCGTTTATATCCGGAAAAGTCGTTTGAACTATCGAGTTCTCTGCCTGAAGACAGCCGATGGCCGATAGAAGAACATGATCTAAATGAAGTATTGGGCAACTTACTCGACAATGCTGGCAAATGGTCTTCGAGATGCGTAGAGCTCTCTGTGGAACAAGGCAGCGGCTTTAAGCGAATAGTTGTTGCTGATGATGGCCCAGGGGTTAATCACAAGGATTTAGCCAGTTTGGGCCAAAGGGGTCTACGGCTAGATGAGCAAACACCTGGGCACGGTCTCGGCCTTGCTATCGTTCGAGATATAGTGACTCGCTATGAAGGTAAAATCAGCTTTTCGACTAAGTCTTGTAGCGGTTTACGCGTTTTTATCGAATTCTCAAAATAAAATAGATTGTAAACATCTCTGTTTTAGTTGCTCCTCGGATTAGGGTTCTCCGCCCGATTGCGTTTTGCCAAGTGTTCCAACGGCCGCGAGTCTTTCAGTGAATTGGGGGTGGGGAAGGCAACCAGCTCCCGCAGCCGAAGAAAAGGTCCGCTTTTTGATCAAATTCGGTCGTTTTTGAATGTTCGCTCTTGTATAGGTGGGCACGGAGCCATGACCTGGTCGCAAAACAAACATTAGCCGGATAGATCAACACTTTCCTTTGGAGAAATTAAGAGCCTCTTCGATTACGTCCACAGCAAAGGGGTAGCCCCGTCATCATGATCAGACCATCTATGCGAGAGTTGTGTGTAAAGGTACTCTTTGTTTTATGGACCCCGTTCGTTTGTATACGAGTCGCGTGAATACTTACGTCAGGTTTGTGAATCTTGTGTGCTACCCCCAGGGTATCCGCGCGTACTTCCGTCGCTCGCCACACCTTCGGTCAGGCCTTCGTGGGCTTGATGCCGGGTGCGGTTCTGGAATCGCAACGCTCGCTCTTAGAGACGCGTTGCTTAGCAAGGGCATGGTGCCCGGTTCGCTTCGGGCCTTCGATCTGACGCCGGCGATGCTTGATCGCTTTCATTCCAAGCTTCAAAAGCGTGCTATCCACAATGTCGACATTGCACAGGCAGATGTGCTCGATTCTCAGGGCTTGCCGGCTGAATGGGGCAATTACGATCTAATCGTTTCGGCATCGATGTTCGAGTACCTTCCAACAGAACGTTTGAGCGAAGGATTTCGAGCGCTTCGTTTACGACTAAAGCCAGATGGAAAATTCGTTCTCTTTATCACCCGCAGGAACTGGCTCACACGTCCGCTTATCGGCCGATGGTGGCGAGCGAACCTATATAGCAAGCAAGAACTTGAAGAAGCACTTCAAAAAGCGGGGTTCACTTCAGTGACCTTTTCCCAATTCCCAATGCAGTATCGTTTCCTCTCCCTTTGGGGCTACATTATCGAAGCGAAAAACTAGACGGCGTCTTTGCCGCCCACGGAATGTCCGCTCTTGTTTAGCTCGGCCTGGTCGCAAAGCGAACATTCGAAGTGGTGCCCAGAGCGCCATCTTCCAGCCGTAAAAGGCCAGGGATTTCGTTGAGACCGAAACCCAGCTACTGCGCCGTTTTCACAAACTTCAGCCTATCAAACTCGCCAGATACTACGCGTCTGTTAAGTAAAAGTATTTGAAGGCTTCTCGATCACTCTACCTTTAGATTTTGCTGGTATTGCAGCATTTGCTCCATCATCAGCTGCATTTGATCCATGCGCTCCTGCATCATCTGAATTTGTTGCTCGTTAGACAGACTACCACCATTCTTTGATTTACCGCCGCCGTTCATCATGTGCTGACCTCCCATCATGCCGTTTTGTCCACGCATCATGCCGGGGCCCATCATACCGTGATGCATAAAACCCATTTGCTCTTGCATCGCCTCCCTGTGTTCTCGCATCAATCGTTGCCGTTCTTGAGGTGAAGCTTCATCAGGAATGCGTTGCATCAGCTGGTTCATGTGAGACCAGTTCTGGTGCATCTGTTGCATTTGCTCCTGATCCATCATCATGCCAGGACCATGCCCTTGCCATGAGCCTTGATCACCATGCGCTAGCACGAATGCAGGAAAAACCAACAACGCAGCGGTTGCTGTAAGTCCTTTAAATGAAATCATAAAGTTTACCCTCGAAATAAAATTAGACGTCCACATCATCGCACTTATCATTGTAGATCTTTATCCAGACAAACGCCGATTTTGACGACTACTAGTGTAGATTAGTTATTGACCCTGTAGTGGCTACAGGGTTTTAAATTGCATCATTTGTACGAAAACCGGAGCCGAGAAAATGAGCAAACCCTGCAATGGGCAGTGTGGTAGTGAAGACTCTGTCGTAGATGACAAGTTTCAGGGACGCGCCACCGCCGAAACAGGTAGCCAGCTAAGCACCTACAAAATACCAAAAATGGATTGTCCCTCGGAAGAGCGAATGATTCGAATGGCGCTCACGGGCTTTGACAACATTCAGTCACTCTCATTCGACCTATCGAATCGAAAGCTGGAAATTATCCACCATGGAGAAACCGGTCCTATTACCAGCAAACTGGAAAACCTGGGCCTGGGTGCTTCCTTGCAGAGGACAGAAGACGCCAGCGCTGAATCCGTCAGAGCGGCTGAATCTTCTAAGGCCAACGAAAGCGAAGAATCCGGCACTTTATGGATACTGCTGGCAATCAACGGCCTGATGTTTCTGGTCGAGATGACGATGGGCCTGATCGCCCAGTCCGCTGGCCTGATTGCAGACTCGCTAGACATGCTTGCCGATGCCGCCGTCTACGGTCTCGCACTTTACGCCGTTGGGCACGGCATCAAAATGCAGGTCAGAGCGGCGCATGTGGCTGGCATTCTCCAGCTTATCCTTGCCGTCGGTGTACTGGTTGAGGTTGGCAGGCGTTTTCTGTTCGGCAGTGATCCCCAGTCGTTAATGATGATGGCCGTCGCATCTGTGGCCCTTATTGCCAACATCAGTTGCCTGCTCCTGATCGCAAAACACCGTGAGGGCGGTGCTCACATGAAAGCCAGCTGGATATTTTCAGCAAACGACGTGGTCATCAACCTGGGTGTAATACTTGCGGGGCTGCTCGTTGCCTGGACCGGTACCAACTACCCAGATCTGATTATTGGGGGAATTGTTGGTGCCATCGTATTGATGGGTGCCAAACGCATACTGGCACTGAAAGGCTGAACCATTCGGAGTCAAATGGTCGATTATTGGCCCGTCGTTGGCAATTCAGGGGGAGTAAACATCGATGCACAGTGAATTGAAGGCGTCCGATCTTACGGAGCTTGAGGCGACACGCAGGGCGGAAGGCGCAGGCGATTTCCAGACAGCCTTCACCCATCTGGAACGTGCCCATATCCTCAGCCAGAGGTATGCTCTGGCGCACGCTGCAACCCACTTACGGATGCTCAGACTGGGTTGGCGAACAAGAGACGTTCGTGAAGTGCTGGGGCAGTCTATTCGAACCATTGCCGCCCTGGTCTTTTCCCGAATTTGGGTTCCGTTGGGAAACACTGGTGCAAACATCAGCGCATTTGCACCCATGCCGGTGCCCGAGGATTTGGCAGTGGTGCTTTCGGAGGCGGAGGGAAGGCGTGACTAGAATGTTCGCTTTTGTTTAGGTGCTGGTCGCAAAGCGAACATTCTGTCCCCCATCCCTTCAACCACGCGTAATCCTTCGTCGAGCCTTTGAATGTCTGCGAGATGACACTCCGTCGTATTCGCCCGATTAGCCAAACGCCACTGTTGCCAGTCCTCCTCCGCGCCAAAATAAGACGTTCAGCTAGTCATCGGAAAGTCCACTCCCTTTCCGACCGGGCGAGTGTGTTTTGGGAATAGAAAAGTGCTAAGATCTTCGGAACTGACAGAGTAATTGCATGTCAGAGCTCATGTCCTCAAAGCTTGGTGCTAAAGATCAGGATGTCCGCAAAGAACCGCCCAATCATCTCCCTATTGCTATCACTGCTTCTTGTGATCAGCGCGCCGGCGTTTGCTTTGTCAAAAGTAGCAGGCGGCCAGGCGGAGCCAGCGATGGCGGATTGCGGCACCATGATGATGGACCAGACTGAAGACACCGCTTACTCCTCAGACACAGAACCGGATTGTGTTTCCGCCCCGGAAATGGCCTGTCCAAGCGCCACTGGGCCGGTCAAATGCGGCGTCAACGTAAGCTTTGCCCTACTACCGGGGCATTCTATCGGTTTTACCGACACCGGTTCCCAAACGGTGTTGATCGGCCGAGCGGCCCTTTACCAGAATCCGTTCCTGGCCTCTATTACACCCCCTCCAGAACATCACTCCTGAGTTTTAACCCGGGTTTTTGCCCATCGCGGCAAGCTCTTTGAAGTTAATTCTTGCAACAAAGTCTCGTACTTCCGTTCATCCGTAACGAGGCTTTAACTGGAGTGAATCAAATGCGTAATTCAAATCTCAAGCTCACCGTAACCGCCGCCGTTCTGGCCGGCAGCGTCGCCCTTTTCTCTGCCCTTGCCCATGGCGAAGGCGCCGGCATGATGGCTGGTCATTCCGAACACAGCCGCATGATGTCCTCGCACGGTATGGAGGGTATGGGCGGCATGATGGGGATGATGAACATGATGTCAGATATGTCCCCGGAAGACCGTAAAGCCATGACCGAGGCTTGCATGAAGATGATGCAGGCTCATAGCGACGATGGCATGCCTGGTGGCATGAAAGACAAAGACACCGGCGCCAAATAACCATTTGGGCACCCTCATGAACTGAAGCTCTGGGCCGGGGATGCATGTGCACCCCCGAGCCCTGCACTGCCCATAAGCGATTACAAACGAGGATTTCCCATGAAGACCAAGAAACTCGCCCTGTATACGGGTATAGCCGCTATCGTTATCGGCGCTGGCGCCACCACATTGGCCCTCCAGGCCGACGAATCCGCCCAGCCGTCGGCTTCTCTAACCGAGAGTGAAGAGGCAGGCCAAACCATCACCATCTACAAGAGCCCCAATTGCGGTTGCTGCCAGTCCTGGGCCGAGCACCTCGCGACCAATGGCTTTGACACCCGAATCGTTGAAACCGACAACCTTAATGAAATTAAACAGCAGCATGGCGTGCCACGCGATATGGCGTCCTGCCACACCGCACTGGTTGATGATCTGGTGATTGAGGGGCATGTGCCGGCCAATGACATCCTGGCCTACCTTGAGGATCCGCAATTCAACACGGCCGGCTTGTCTGTACCCGGAATGCCCCATGGCACCCCTGGCATGGAAACCGGCCGGAAGGACGATTACCAGGTCATTGCCTTTAACGCCAATGGCCAGCAACAGGTTTTCCGTGAGCACAAGGATTACTGAGGTCAGCCCTATGAGAGCAATGGTTTCCCGCCTGAATTCAGCAGTCTCCAGACTTTTTCTGTTCGCGTTCGTGGCTGTCATGCCGACCCTGGTTCAAGCCCAGTCTGTGAATGAGGGCCAAGCAGTGAGAGCGCTGACGACGGACTCATCTGGCGCTTTGCTGGTGCTTCGGCAGAGCGGTCTGTTTGCCCTGGATAGCCAGAACACTACCGAGATCCCCCTGCCACCGTCCGATTCCGGCGCCCAGCCCCGGTCCATGGCAAAGGGCGGAGACGAAAGCCTGTACCTGGCAGGGCCTGGCCTTGGCATCTGGCGCTATGACGAGGCCAGCAAGCGTTGGCAATCCCTCAATGACACCCTGCCGGACCTGGGTGTCACGGCGATTGCCGCCCACGCCACCCAACCGGATACGCTCTACGCCTATCTCGGTGACGGCGGCATGTTCCGATCCAGGGACGACGGTGCCGAATGGGTGAAGGTAGACAATGGCCCTCGGGAGCCGGTGCAGGCCTTCCTGCACTCCGATATGCCAGGCAGCATGGAAAGTGGCTGGCTGTTCGCCGGCACCACCCGCGGTGTGGCCCGATCCATGGACTGTTTCTGCTTCTGGGGCGATGCCGGCGAATTGCGAGGAACTGTTTCCGCCATTGATTACGATCCTTGGGCCCCGGAAAACGTCTACGCCGTGATCGAGGGGGAACTTCACCGCAGTTCTGACGGTGGCGAAACCTGGGCTGGCCTTGAGATACCCCAAGCGGTGACCGCTCTGACGTTCTCGCCCACGGAAAGACTCGTGGTCGGCACTGAAAACGGAGAGTTGCTTTCGCAGAACGCCTCTGGCGAATGGGTTCCTGTTTATGAATAAGTGGTCTTTCCCGCTGGTCTTGCTCGTTGCCCCGGCCCTTGTGATGGCGGGGGGCGCGCCAACAGACAGTGGCAGCGTGCCGGCCGGAGTAACCGAGGGCCGCCAGATTTATGAGCAATACTGCGCCGCTTGCCACGGATGGCAGGGTGAAGGTGCGGCCGACTGGAACAAACCGGATGAGAAAGGCGAAATGCCGCCACCGCCTCACGATGAGACAGGCCACACCTGGCGCCACAGTGATGCCATGCTGTTCAGGATGATTGCCGAGGGATGGCGGCATCCCTTCAACAAAACAGACCGCCTGACCATGCCAGCATTTGAGGACACCCTCACCGACCAGGAAATTCAGTCGGTGATCAACTACCTGAAAACACTCTGGACCGAGGACCAGCGCCGCTATCAACCTAACGAAAGTCAGGAATAACGAACAACCCTCCCTCAAGTCTTTGGTAACTGGAAAATGGCATTGAAACAGCTTTTTAAGAAGTGGTCATGGTTATTCGGCCTCATCGGTTTCAGCATTGTGGTCACAGCAATCTTCGTGCTGCCACAGTACCTGAAGCCTGATCTGGATGCCGGTGTTACCTTTTACGCCACCGAGGGATGCGCACCTTTCAAAGGTCAGTGTATCGGGCGAAAGGGCGATCAAACCATCACAGTCGGCTTAGGTAATGAAGCCATCGAATCGATGACAGAGATTCCCATCCGTGTGTATCTCGGCAACGTGACAGCCGACTCCCTGATCGTGGATTTCGAAGGGCTTGAAATGTACATGGGCGTGGTCCGCACCCAGCTGTTACCGCATACCCAGGGTGTTTACCAGGGAACCATTACCCTGCCGGAATGCGGTACCGGCAAAATGCTATGGCGCGCACGGGCCATCATCGACAACGGCACGTCCAAGGAAGGCATCAAATTTGATTTCTGGGCGGTTTAACGAACTAACAAAACTTAGGGGGCTGAATGCCTGATCTTGCAACCTGGGGAATTGCCGCCGCGTTTGCCGGAGGTCTCGTGTCGTTTTTCTCACCCTGTACTTTACCCTTGGTTCCCGGCTACCTGTCGGTTGTTACCGGAGGCGCTCTGACTGAGGCTTCAAATCGGTTGAAGGCGTTCTGGCTGAGTCTTTGTTTCGTGATGGGGTTCAGTCTCGTATTCGTTGCCCTGGGAGCAAGCGCCAGTGTTCTTGGGCAATGGCTGATGGCTTATCGTGAAGAGGCCAACCTGGTGGCTGGCGTGCTCATCGTGTTAATGGGCCTGTTTATGTTGGGTTGGTGGAGCATGCCGGCGTTACAGCGGGACTGGCGCATTGGGCAGTCTCTTGAAGGCGGGCGCCCCACTGCCGCCTTCCTCCTGGGCATCGCGTTTGCCATCGGCTGGACACCCTGTATAGGCCCCATACTCGGGGCCATATTGGCGCTCAGCTCCACCCATGCCAATGCTGAGGCTGGCATGCTGTATCTGGCGGCGTATTCGTTCGGGTTAGCTCTCCCTTTTCTCGGAACTGCCCTGTTTATTGAACACTTTCGGCAACGAGTACGCTGGCTCAGTCGCTGGAGTAGACTACTGAGAGCGCTTGCTGGCTTGGTGCTCGTTGTAATGGGAGTAATGGTGCTCACCGGTCGGATGACACTCTTTGCGTCGTGGATGTTGTCGACGTTTCCGGTTCTCGGAAGGCTTGGTTGAGCTTCCTACAGCCAAACTACAGGGAGCGGTCCATGGCTTCATACTCAAATACTGCGTATAAACAGGTTTCATGAACAAATGGGGCTGCCATTTCGTTAACTAATGGTTTTGCATTGCCGAACGATTGAAGCGGCTCATTGTTCTTCAGGACTAGATTAAAAACCGCTTCGCAGTGGAGGATGGTGAACGTTCGCTTTTGTTCAGAGCCCGGAATGTGACCAGGGGTCGCAAAGCGGATATTCAGACAGATAGACCAAGACTCTCCCTAGAAGAAATTCGGACTCTTTTTAGAAAGGTGCGCAGTAACGGGGTAGAACCCCCCTTCTAAGAGTCAAGCAGCAATTCTCGACTGGCCAATCTCACGTTGCCGGTGGCGTAAAAGATAGAACAGCTCTCGCGCTATGTAACGTTTTAGACAACGGATAGCTTCCAACTTTGAATGCCCTTCTGTTAGTCGTCTTGCAACGTACTCCTGGGTTTTAACATCAAGCCGAAGCCTGCCGATCGCAATTATGTGCAGTGCACTGTTGGCTGCGCGATCGCCTCCTCGGTTAAGCCTGTGGCGCTGCGTCTTTCCGGAAGATGCCGGTATGGGATTGACCCCGCAAAGCGCAGCAAAACTGGCTTCGGAGCCAAGTCGATCAGGGTTGTCACCTGCGGTAATCAACAGCTGCGCCGCCGACTCATAACCGACAGCTGTTCTTGCAACCAAGTCGGGCGCAAGTTCGTCCACGATGGCCTTGATCATGGTATCCAAGTCCGCGATCTCGTCATGTAGCTCTACATATCGGCGAGCGAGGGACTTCAGGGCTATCCGATAGGCCGTCATGACGTCTCGGTATCCGCCTAGATCGGGACGCGATGATGCCAACGTCCGGATAAGTTGCATGCGCGTCATGCTCCTAAGCTGGTCCCGTAACTCCTCCGGTGCGGAGACAATCTGGGTTTGAATCATCTGAAGCGCTACCCTGCGGGCTGCGATCGCTGTCTTTCGACAGACTTTCAGAACACGCAAGGATTCAACCATGCCGTCACGTGTCTTCGGTGTTACCGTACGAATGCCCGCAAAGGCCGCGTGCGCAGCATTTTCAGCATCAATGCTGTCGTCTTTGCCCCGCTTGCGGCGGACGGATTTATCGGGACTTGTAACCTCCAGAGTCGTGATGCTGGCCTGCTGTAAATAGCGCAACAGACCCGCGCCATAGGTTCCTGAGCATTCAATCCCTATTCTGGTGACGTCGCCAAAGCTGCGCATCCACGCCAACATGGTTTTATAACCATGGCGCGTCGCTGGAAAGGTGTTTGTTCCGAGAACCTGGTCATGACCATCAACCGCGGCAGCAACATGCAGATCTTTATGGGTATCAACACCACCGACAATCACCGGGCGAACATCCTGCTGTAAAGACATGACGAAGCTCCTGGCTATCTATTTGAAGATGGCTTCACCATGCACGATAGCCTGGACACGACAGTAACGAGACAGGCTGTCAGGCCCTTCTTGAGTCACATGCATCGGCGGGGTGAAACCCCTGCCGCTAGGTGTTCTCGGAATTCCGACAGGTCCAGGGAAAGACACATATCTGGGTCGATCGGAGTGCGGGTCAGGAAACCCGAGAACACTTGCGACACCCAGTATTTCAAGTTGAGCCAAAATCAGAAATACCCGGCACTGACAGTATTACTATCCGAGTGGAACATGACTTTTTCTGGTTGACCACGCTGTTCCCAGGAGTGGTCTAGAGCTTTGACCACCAAATCGGCATCGGGGCTGGATGACATCGCCCAACCAACGACGCGTCGGGCATATAAATCCAGAACGACAGCCAGATAACTCCACCGCTGGCCGCTCCATACGTAGGTGATGTCACCACACCACGCCTGATTCGGCCGGTCTACCGTAAACTCACGAGCCAGATGGTTCGGGATATCCGGTCGCTCAACGGTCGCCTGCTTGTAGGCGTGAGGACCCGGCTGCTTACAGATCAGCCCCAGCTCACTCATCAATCGTCGAACCTTGAAGCGCCCGATGACAACGCCGTCGTCATTGAGCATGCCCTTGATCGTTCTACTGCCGGCAGAGCTGCGGCTCTTGGTAAATAGGCGGTTTACCTGAGCCTTTAGGGCCAGACGCTCAACATCCACGTGCTTCCGCCGTTGGCGGTACTCGTAATAGCTGGAACGGCTTATATCAAACGCATTGCAGACCATTTCAACAGGCATTTGCTCACTCAACTGGTCTATCAGCGCGTACGATTCATGTCGTCCGACATCAAGAGAGCGGTGGTAGATTCAACCGGTCAGTGCAACATAATGCACACTGGTAACTATCGGGGCTTTCAGAATGTCGCAGCAAGTATTAAAGACCAGAGGGCTGACCTACCAGCAGAAGCAGGAGCTATGGGCTCGATGGAAGAAAGGACAGTCGCTTAGCGAGATTGGCAGAGCCCTTGGGAAGCATGCTGGATCGATTACTGGAATGCTCGCCATACATGGCGGCATTGCCCCTCTGAGACGTTCCAGGTCGGCGAGGGTGCTTAGTAGCTCTGAGCGCGAAGAGATTTCAAGAGGCATCTCAGCGGGACTGACATTGACTCAGATTGCCGACTCGATGGGACGGTCTGCCTCAACCATCAGTCGAGAGGTCAGTCGTAACGGAGGAAGAAGTCGGTACAGGGCGAACGTGGCAGATCGGCGTGCCTGGACCCAATCAAGACGTCCGAAAAAATGCCTTCTCGCATTGAATGAGCCCCTCCGTGCAGCCGTTGCCGAAAAGCTGAGCCTTGACTGGTCTCCAGAGCAAGTAGCAGGCTGGCTAAAACGCCAGTTCCCGGACGACAAGTCGATGCATGTGTCCCATGAAACGATTTACCGAAGTCTCTTTATTCAAGCCCGAGGTGTTCTGAAGAAGGAACTTATCAAACACCTCCGATCAAGACGCGGTATGCGTCGATCACGGCACAGAAGCTCTGAAGAGGCAGAATCCCGCACCAGCATCACAGATTTAGTTTCTATCCGTGCTCGGCCAAAAGAGGTTGAAGGCAGGGCTGTTCCTGGCCATTGGGAGGGAGACCTGATATCCGGATCCAAGAACTCACATATTGCGACGCTAGTAGAGCGGCAGTCCAGATTTACGATGCTCGTTCATGTCGGCGGAAAAGATACGGAAAGCGTTGTTTCGGCGCTTTGTCGGGAAGTCGGCCAACTCCCCGAGGAGTTGAAGAGAACCCTGACCTGGGATCGAGGAGGTGAGCTGGGTAACCACAGGAAATTTACGCTTGCGACCGACATGCAGGTTTATTTCTGTGACCCGCAGAGCCCCTGGCAAAGAGGCAGCAACGAGAACACCAATCGTCTGTTGCGCCAGTACTTCCCGAAGAAGACCGATTTATCGGGCTATTCCCAGAAGCAGTTAAATGAATTTGCAAGGAAGCTGAATGAACGACCGAGGAAAACACTCGACTACCTAACACCTGTGGAGAAGCTACAAAGTATATTTGCGTTGACCGGTTGAACTCATAGTAGCCTTTTTTAGTATGTCTTTCTCCTGCTCAAGGCGCTTGCAGCGGGCTTCCAGCTCCTGAATACGGCGCTGCTCCGGGGTTAACGCCTTGCCCTTCGGGGTGACACCGTCACGCTCCTCGGTCAGTTGGTTAACCCAGCGCCGGATAGCGCTTTCACCAATTCCCAGGGACACGCTCGTCTGGGGAATCGTGTAACCTTGATCCAGCACCAGGCTGGCTGCTTCCTGTTTGAACTCCGGAGAAAAAGAACGTCGCTTTCTGGTCATCAGACACCTCGTTTATGGTGGCGATATTACCACCTACGTTGGTGTCCGGAATCACTGAACCACTACACTTGGTGCATCTGTCACGATAAACGGTGGAAGACCAACTTGCCTCAGCCCATGCTTTGTGGATTGCCAACCTGTCCGAAAGGTAATGTGCTTTTCAAGCTGAATTCAGGTTCGTCTGTTGAAATGCCGCGTCGCTTGAAATCCATTTTTGAGCTATTTTGATTTGCGCACGAGATAGGTGGCGACCAAAATCATCCAACATCCAGAAACGGCGTTCATAGATGAAAGTTCTAATTGTCGAGGATAACGCGATACTCGCAGAAAAAATTTCTGGTTGGCTTGCGAAGGAACACTTTACTGTTGATGTAGCCAAAAACGGCGCAGAGGCCAATTCTTTCGTAGAAACATGCAGTTATCAGGCGATTATACTCGATATCGGACTGCCCGACCAGAACGGACTTTCCTTGATGCAGAAGTGGAGAAGCGGTGGCAAAGATGAGGCTATTCTTATTTTAACTGCTCGCTCCAACTGGACAGAGAGAGTTGAGGGCTTGAATGCCGGCGCAGACGATTATCTTCCAAAACCCTTCGAATTCGATGAACTAAAAGCTCGACTTAGCGCCATAATACGAAGAAAAGACGGGCGAGCAACTGATAAGATTATCGTGGATGGCTTTCAACTTAATGCAACCTATAGAACCCTAACAACTCCCGATCATAAAGAGTTCAGACTAACCGCAACGGAGTACCGCCTTTTACAATGCCTTCTTCGCTCTCCTGACAGAGTCTTCTCGCAGGACGAACTTGTTGAAGCACTCTATAATATCGAAAGGTGCCCAACCAGAAATGTCGTTCAAGTCTACATAGCTAGGCTCAGAAAGATACTCGGTAAAAAACGAATAAAAACATTGAGAGGACAAGGATATTTCTTTGCAAGAGATCCTCTTCAAAAAGGGGTTGAAGGTTAAATTATTTTACTGTGATTTAACCATTTTTCCTCAAGGGCCAAGGCTCGCCAGATAAATGCGCTGGCCCAAAGACCGGGCCAGCTTTCTCAATGTTTAACCGTTTCGGTGAAAAATACCAAATAGATTAAAAGGACTTAGTCCAGCCCAGCCAAAACTTCGGGTCGTCCGAATTGACCGAACCAAGTGCGTTACTTGAATCGATATCAGCGTACTCCAGATTAACACTAAAAGCTCCAAAGCTCTCCGCATCTTTGGTGATGTTGACAGCTGCATGTCCGTAGCTCGCCTCGCCAATAGACGCCTTGCTATCATCAGTGAAATCATAATAGCCAATCAAAACACCTGTGCTGAAATCGTCTTCCAGCGGCACATCAACAGATGCGTAATAATAGATATCGCCTTGAACGAACAGCCCATCGCCGCTTACGTCGCTGTTTGCTGTGTAAGCAACACCTATAGATGCAATGCTGTAATTCAACTCTCCGTATATTTCGCCAAAATCAATAGATTCAGGAGCATCAGGGTAAGAGTAATAAATGTACCCAACATCGTAACCAATATCCTCGATTGCACCGGAGAAGCCAGCATAAAGATCAAGCTCATAGCTCGTCCCATCGCCGAAATCCACATTGGAGCCCCAGCCGCCAAAATAAAGCCCCGACGCATGTTCGTAGTCAAGCCCGCCTTGCGTCGCCGTTGAGCCATCTGTTTGTGTCACACCACGAAATAAGTAGTTGCTTGTTACACCTAAATTTGCACTTACATTAGCGTTGGCAATTAACGGGACCGCTTGGAGGGTTACGAGCAAACCAACACTTAGCAAACAATCCTTAGTCGAGATACGTCTTTTCATCGTTTTCACCTTAAATTTTGACAGCTTAGTTATTTGCGCATCGAATAACGCATCTACAATGACTGCATATTTTGCGCCAACTTTTAGAGACTTAGTTTATGAGCAATTATTGTCAAATCAGGTCCATAGTTAATAAAATCCGTTGAATATTTAATCATTCAATGCAATGAACATTTTGCTTCATAGTTTCGCATTGCTCGACGATAGTGCACTCATTAATAATGCGCACCAAATAGGAACAAAAACTGAAATAAAAATATCACTAAAGTAGAATATTTTTAACGCAAAAATTCGAGATAAGATATGGTTCTATTAGGAAAATAGAGGTAGGTCTTAATTGGTCATGAATACTACTAAAAAAACTCTGAGTAAAGAATGCAAATTTCCAACTTTTTGCACTCTGTCTTTTTTTCGAAATTGATCAGCCTTAAAGCGCGACTTTCGCCGTTTTTGGAAAAATTAACAAAATCTATCATCAAACTAATCTTGGAGCCACGCAATTGCGCGCCTGGCTCCAAATAAACAACGATAAATGTTATTGCTTTGCCAAAAGATCCCCAATCAACTCTTTAATCAATCTATGTTCTTCCTTCAGTTTTTTGATGGTCTCGATCTCTTCCACACGATACTGGGAGGAACGTTCATCTATGCTCTTATTAGGATAGGTTCTTGCCTCGTTGTATCTGTCCGCTTGCCCTCCTGCGAGGGCTATTGAAGCACCACTTGCCAGGAAAGAAGCTACTAGAATCATGGATACTTTCTTCATAAAACGGCTCCGATATTTATTCCAATTAGACCGACAAAATTCAATGGCCTCGGATGATCAGTAGAACATCGAAACTTTAAACACACTTGAAAATCTATGGTGATGAAACGTTTTTTTAGCGTTTACCCCTAGCTCAAAAGCCATTCAGGTCGGCTTTGATGACACTAAACCTAATTTTTCAATGCCTGAGAAAATAAGACTAGGCCAGACCTATCTGAAGGCCAGAGCCGCCCTCCCTCAGGTTCGCACCCGTTGCGGCACGCTTCGATTCCAACTATGCTTTCGGACCGGAACACCTCTGTTTGCTTTCAACTGAACCCTTCCGCTCAATCGACAAAAGCACCCTCATGACAGCGCAGAAAAGCATCCGAAAAACTGCACTCCAATATGGCATGGTTTTTAGCATCCTGTATTTTCTGCTTATTTTTTTCTCACACACCTATGTGATAGAGGAGCTTTCGAACGAGTCCAGAAAACATCGTCTTGACAAAGAGGTGGAGAGTTTTCAAACCATCATTGCAAACGAAATGCCGACGGCCGACGAGATCGGAAGCATGATCGATCAATTCCAATTGCTACTGGAACACGCCCTCATTGTTGAAATGAAAGATGGAAGCGTCATTGCCAGTAACAACGTAAATCAAACGAAGTTGCGTATGATCTCAGAAAAGCCGGCGGGCTTTGTCGAAATATCCCACGGTGCGGATCGCCTTCTCGGATTAAAACGTGGTGTCGGAATTGATAGTTCGCTTTCGTCAATCACCATCTTGGAAATGGAAAGCGGACTAGCTGAGCGATCCAGTGGGGCTCACCTGACCTTGCTGGCTGCCTCCGCAATATTACTTGTTGTTCTCTTGGCTCTGGTAGGCACCACTACTTACCTGGCTTTGAAACCGATCGAACACATCAAGGAAGACATGAGGAGACTGCAATCTGGCAAACAACCTCGTTTGAATCCTGACGCACCAGAGGAGTTCAGTCCGCTGATCAAACAGTTCAATAACCTACTTGAACTAGCAAGTCGTCGCCTTGACCGCCATCGCCGCCTCAATTCCGATCTTTCTCACATGGTCAAGACCTCGATCTCTGCCAATCTCGCAATCTTGTCAGACACTGGTTCATTACCTCCGTCCCGCGACGACATAGAGTTCATGACCTCCAACCTAAAGGATCTAAGCCGGTCCTTGAACTACCGCATGAGCAAGGCAGATATCTCCGGCAGGCAGATGGGGCAAACATGTTTGCCGATTGAAATAGCGAACAACGTCATTTCTGTCATGGAAAAAATCTTTCCCGATAAGAGTTTCCGTATTAATACATCCTTGCCGAATAACTTCAGTTGGCCCATGGAGCGTCAGGACCTATCAGAGTTATTCGGTAACCTGCTCGAAAACGGCGGGAAGTGGAGTCAGGCTGAGATTGACGTTTCAATAAGCCAGACCGATTCCGGGCTAACGATAGAAGTTGCAGACGACGGCCCTGGGATTACTCCAGAAGCGGCCTCAAAAGTGATGGATAGAGGTTCCCGGCTTGACGAAACCGTTTCTGGATTTGGATTGGGACTGTCCATCGTGTCCGAAATACTAGAAGACAATTTCGGACGGATGAACATTGGCCCCTCAGAAACGGGGGGCGCCAGAATTACAGTTGTGCTTCCTTTCCCAGAGTAGAGCACAACCATAATTCCTCCGCCCCGCTATGACGGAGGGACTACCCTCCCCTGCTCGCGATCAAAACTGTGTATTTCCACCTCTTTTCTACCGTTGCATATCATCGAGTTTAGCCCTTGAGAAGCGCGTGAATAGAGCCGGCAAAACAAAAAGCGTTAGGAAAGTCGCAGTCACGAGACCACCTACAATCACGCTGGCCAATGGCTTCTGGATTTCCGCACCCACGCCCGTCGACAATAGCATCGGTATCAAACCGAGTGCCGAGGTTATTGCTGTCATCAAGACAGGACGCAAACGGGAGACGGCACCTTCAAACACCGCGGCATCCACGCTTAACCCATCCTGTATTCGCTGATTGATGCTTTCGACCATAACGACTCCGTTAAGCACCGCCACACCAAACAGTGTGATAAATCCAACGGAACTGGGCACGGAAAGGTACTGGCCGGAGATCCAGAGTGAAAAGACGCCACCAATGACAGCAAGCGGTACGTTGACAAGAATCAGCAGCGCCTGACCAACCGAACTGAAAGCAAAGTACAACAACAACGCAATCAGACCCAAGGATACAGGAACCACAATGGCCAATCGCTTCTGAGCTCGCTGCTGGTTTTCAAATTGACCACCAATATCCACCGAATAGCCGGGGGGAAGGTTCACTTCTGACGCGATGGTATCTTGAATATCGGCAACCACACTGCCCATGTCACGACCCTGCACATTGGACTGAATGACCACACGGCGCTGCACGTCATCGCGGCGCACCTGAGGCGGGCCGGACTCAATAGACACATCGGCCACATCACCGAGTCTCACCCAGGCCCCGGACGGCGCTTGTAACCTGAGATCGGCAATGGCATCCCGGTCCTCCCGGAAACGTTTGGCCAGACGCACATAGATATCGTACCGCTCATTTCCGTTGATGATCTGGCCTGCGGCGGCACCACCCAGTCCATCCCGGACGACACTCATCACATCAGACACGGCGAGTCCGTACCGGGAGAGTGCCTGACGGTCAGGCTGAACCACCAACTGCGCTTCACCAGCAATCTGCTCCATGGCGACGTCTCGTGTTCCCTGAACTGTTCGGACCGCCGCTTCAATCTGCTGGCCTTTCTCCGCCAGTACGTCGAGATCCGGGCCAAAGAGTTTGATGGCCAACTGCGCACGAACACCTGACAACAATTCATCAACCCGAGTCGCGATAGGCTGAGAAAAGTTAAACAGTAGCCCCGGGTGCTGTTCGAGCTTCTCCTCAAACAGGGCCTGCAATTCGTAGCGATTACTGGCGCTGGTCCACTCCGAAGTTGGCTTTAAGCCAATATAGATCTCTATGTTGTTGACGGGCTCCGGGTCGCCCCCTATTTCTGCTCGACCAGCCCGGGACAGAGCGTAAGTCACTTCTGGAAATTCCATCAACATGGCTTCCAGTTTTGGCGCAACTTCAATCGCCGTATCAAGGCTTGATGAAGGGGCCAGCGTCACCCGGAGGTTGATCGTCCCTTCTTCCAGTTCAGGGACAAACTCAGTGCCGAGTCGCGGCACGACCAGGGCCGCCAGCACCACAAGAACAGCGGCAGCACCGACAACAGATCGGGTGTGTTTCAGCGACCAGTCAAGGCCCTGGCGATAAAGCTTCTCAAGAGGTTTTAAAACGAAGCTTTCCCGTTCCCGGATACCCTTGCGAAACACAAACGAAGCCAACGCAGGCACGACGATCAGAGCAACGATCACAGCGGACACAATGGCCAGCATGATGCTGATCGCCATTGGCTGGAACAGCTTGGCTTCCACACCTTCAAAGCTGAACAGAGGCATGAAAACGACCAAGATAATCGCCGTGGCGAAAAAGATGGGGCGCGCCACTTCCCGGCCGGCTTCCTGGAGTCTGAGCGCAATGCCATGATCATCGTGTGACGCGTCCAACGGATCGGGGTCGTTTTCAATCAATTCATCTCGATGGGCGTCATGCTCAGCATCGGGATGCGTCAGATGTTTGAACATGTTCTCGACCATAACAACAGAGCCGTCCACCAGCATGCCAATTGCCACAGCAATGCCGCCCAGAGACATCAAGTTGGCCGAGAGACCGAACCAGGCCATGATCATCAGGGCAATACCGATGGAAATCGGTATTGAAAGCAGCACGAGCGTTGTTGCTCGCAGATTCATCAGGAAGAGAGCAAGCACAATCGCAATAAACACAAAAGCCAACAAAAGCGCATTCGTCACCGTCTCTACTGCCTTGGTCACCAGATCCGCCTGGTTGTAATAGGGCTCAAAACGAACCCCACTCGGAAGCGCCTGATTTATGCGCTCAATGCGAGCCTCGATGCCGTCGATGGTGGCTTTTGTGTTGGCCCCCATTCGTTTGAGTACAATGCCAGAAACCACTTCACCCAGTTGTTCAACTTGACCGTCTTCGTCCTTCCGGGTCATGGTCACCGCACCCTGGCGAATTTCAGTGCCAAGTCCCACCTGAGCGACATCGTCCACGGTTACTGTGATGCCGTCACTGGTTTTAACGGGTACCTGACGGATCTGCTCCAGCCCCTGCTCGCCATTGCCCAGCCATCCCATACCGCGAATAACCAACTGCTCCTGTCCGCGGCCCATATACCAGCCCCCAACATTGGAGTTGTTGTTTTCCAGGGCATGCATGACGTCATTCTGTGATAAGTCATAGGACAACATTCGAGCCGGATTCAGGTTCACCTGGTACTGGCGAACTTCTCCGCCAAACGACAGGATTTCTGTAACCCCTTCGGCCGGTATCAGCAACAGTTTGACCAGCCAGTCGTGCAAGCTGCGCAATTCCATTGCGTCGTACCCCGAATTCGGGTCCGCTATCAACAAGTACTGGTAGACTTGGCCGAGACCGGACGTATTCGGGCCCATTTCAGGCACCCCGACCCCGTCCGGAATCAGCTCCCGCGCGGCCTGCAACCGCTCGAACACCAGTTGACGCGCGAAATAGATATCCGTGCCCTCTTTAAAGACCACGGTGACACCGGACAACCCGGTTTTGGAAATGGATCGAACCTCCTCAACATCCGGCAACGCATACATCACCGCTTCAATGGGATAGGTGATCAGCTGCTCGACCTCCTCAGCCGCAAGTCCGGGCGCCTCTGTGTTAACAGCGACCTGGACGTTTGTAACGTCAGGGAAGGCATCAAGATTCAGTTTTGGGATCTGAAACGCGGCCGTGGCGATAAGCACTGCTAGCGCAATAAGAACCAACAGGCGGTTCTGAACCGCCCAGTCGACAACTCGGTTGAACATAATGGCTCCCGGAATCAGTGGTTGTGTGGGTCAAAGCCGCCTTTGGCAATTTCAGAGGCCACAAAAAATGCGCCCCGCGAAACAATCCGCTGGCCTGCAGTCAGGCCGGAAATTTCACGGAGTCCGCCAATTGAGCGGCCCAGTTCCACTTCCACAGGCTCATACTCCCCTTCAGCCTCTTCCACATAGACCGTCCAGTCGCCATCGGCCCTTCGCATCAAGGCGCTCTCCGGCACCGCAAGTACCGGCTCCTTGGTTTTAAAAAGGAAATACACATCTGCAAACATTCCGGGATGAAAACGATCTTCAGGATTGTCCAGCTCCAACCGAACAATCCGCGTGCGGGTCACAGCATCAATGGTATGAGCTTCTTGGGATACCGTTGCCACAGCTACACGACCTGCAACTCTTACTTCCGCTTCTGCTCCTTGCTTAAGGACAATGTCGGAGTTTGCTGGCAGGTGAGCCTCTACCCAAAGTTCGCTTTCATTAGCCAGAGTCACCAGCGGTTGGCCTGCCTCAACTCTTTGTCCTTGCTCAAACTCATCGGTCAGCACTGCGCCGTCCACGCGAGCCCTGAGCGTGTATTCACCGAGACTACCTACGCCGCTGGCCTTCAACGCACCAATGTCATCATCGTTTAGCCCATAAGCAAGCAGAGTCGCCCTCGCCGCTTCAATATTGGCTTTCGCGGTATTGAACCGTTGATCACCCACCACGGAACGACCCAGCCCGCTGATTCGCTCCCATTCAGGAAAAGCCTTCCTGTAATCAGCCTGCGCCTGTGCCACCGTCTCACTGAACAGGGTTACCAGCGGCTGACCTTTGGTTACGTGCTCACCCAATTCCACGTGACGTCTCAACACCACCGAGGCAACTCGGGGGGACACGTGATAGCTGGTATAGCCGTTGGTCAGCAGCTCACCGGGAGCGTAAATTTCATAGTCAACGCGCTTGCTCTCGAGGGTTGCTACTTCAATGCCGGCAAGCTCTTTTTGTTTGGCATTGATGCTTGCGGAGGTTGCTTCTTCATGACCACCATCGCTCTCCTCTTCGTGGCCATGACCTTCTTCTTCATGCTCACGTTCTTCAGCATGTCCGCCCTCATGCTCATCCTCTTCACCGGTGCCTTCTCGATGATCGTCGCCACCGGCGGCATGATCGTGGCCCGCCTCGTTATGAGCATCTTCCTCGGCCTGCACCAGTGAAGGGGGAGCTATAAACAGCGTCAAAACAAATACTGAAATCAGAGTTTTTTTCATGATGAATATCCAGTTTCCAGAATATTATTGGAAGGGGGTGATCAGTTCGCCAGACTGGCTCAAGAGCTCAATCAGGCCCAGCTGCGCCAGCTTTTCCAGTTCAATACCGGTTTTCAGACTCTCCGCGCGCTGGCCCAGCGCCTGGAGATACTCAGAGGTGGAGAGGTCGCCGACCTGCCACTGCTTCTCAAGCAAATCGGCACTTCGCTGTACACGCCCCTGGGATAGTTCTTTCCATCGACGGAGTTGCTTGTCGTATCGCTTCCAGGAAGCGCGAGCGCCTGCCAGGTCATATTGTCGTTTCCGGTAGAGCGCCTGAAACCGCGCTTCCGCCTCCAGAGCCCGTCGATTCGCAGCCCGGGTTTCAGCGCTGTAGTTATTACGGACGTTCAGAGGGATCGAGAATGTCAGGCCAACCACGTTCTCGCCGCCGTCACGCCCTCCGCTCAGCCCTACTGTCGGCGATGCTGTGGCTTTGCGTCTGGCAACCTCTGCCTCACTTTTCAGCACCTGCCACTCGGCTCGAGCGGCAGCAATTGACGGGTGTGCCAGCAGATCAGCATCACCAATCTCGGACTCCAGCGCTGACCATATATACTCGGGGATTCCCCCATCCTGAGGCCTCCAGTCCGGCAGACGTTCTCTAACTTGAGTTTCTGCTCGATCAACTGCGGCCTTTGCCTGGGCGACTTCGCTCAACTGACGGGATAGATTTAAAAACAGAAGCTCTGCGTCGGCACGCCCCAGATCACCTGCCTGCTGGCGCTGTTCAACCTGGTCCAGCAAGGCATCCAGGCGCTGCTGTTGGGATTCAGCAATTTCCTCTAACAGCGTAGTGGTGCGCCACTCGACAAGCGCAAACAATGATTCAGACGTTTGTGTCAGGACTGCTTCGCTCAAGCCAGCTTGCGCAGAAAGCCTGATCAGCTTTGCCTTCTCCTTTAATGCGCCCTGTTGATCAGACCAATCGATCGTTTGTGACAGCCCTGCCTCAAAGTTATTCTCACTGCCCGTTCTGTCTGCTCCCACGGATAACTCCGGGTTATACAGCGGTTGTTCGCTTGCCTGAGCGTCCTCTTTCCGCGCTGCCGCCTGCTCTGTCGCTGCCAGTACCTCCGGGTGCTTACTTATCTGGCCTGTGAGCCAATTCGCCCAATTGACAGTCTCCGCTTGACCTAACAGAGGAATGGACAATAGTACTGAACACAGCAACGCCCGAGGCGAGTGCTTGCTTGCCTTCATCATCGTTCTCCCGAAGCAATTAGTAGCCAAAAATTATGGGCGGTAAGAAGCCCGTGACGAGGTAGGAAGTGATCGGAATCTTAAGTGTGAACTTTGAAATGAGTTTGAATTTGCAGCCTATTTTAGAAAAATCGCCTAGGGCCTGCGCGACATAAGCTTTTGACCTGCCATGTTTTGAACCGGTTCATCGCCCGACTGGCCAGCAGGTCAACCGGGGCGCCAGGATGGCTCACGGCATAACCCTCAGACCGAGTAATCAGGGAAAGGCTGTTAACCGTTTTCAGCCTGGTGACACCTTCCCGCACCATGAGCATTGACTATTGACTCGATAGTTACAGAGCCGTAAAGTTTATAGACAGAAATGCGAATTGTTTGCACCTGCATTACCACCAGCAAATGATAACGGAGAATAACCACATGTTTAAACCTTGCCGACTATCACTGGCCGTGGCAATCAGCCTTGCCCCGGGTCTGAACTGGGCCGCCGGAGATAACCAGCCCCAGATGCTTGAACCCATGGAAATCATTGGCGATGCTTCTGCCGTCCAGACCTTGCCAGGGTCAGGCTACGTTGTTGGTGAGCAGCAGATGAAAACCGAAGTTGAGACCGACATCAACCAGGTACTGAAAACCGTTCCGGGTGTCTATGTGCGGGAAGAGGAAGGCCTGGGTCTGCGACCTAACATCGGCATCCGCGGCGCCACGGCCGAGCGCAGCAGCAATGTCACCCTGATGGAAGATGGCATTCTTATCGCACCGGCGCCCTACTCCAATCCGGCCGCCTATTATTTCCCGACGCTGAAGCGGATGTCCTCGCTGGAAGTGCTCAAGGGTGCCCCGCTGCTGCGCTATGGCCCGCAAACCACCGGTGGTGTCGTCAACCTGATTTCCACACCCATTCCCGATCAGCGGCAGGGCTATATTGAGTCCGTCACCAACGACCGCGGCTCCACCGACGTTCATGTAACCTACGGTGACACGGCCGGCGACTGGGGCTACCTGCTTGAGACCGTCCAGCGCTCCGCGAAAGGCTTCAAGGAAATTGACCGCAGCAACCGCGATACCGGCTTTGATATCGAAGACTATGTCGGCAAACTACGCTGGCAGGGAGAGCGCCAGAGCGTGACCGCCAAGCTGCAATACTCCGAGGAAACCTCCAACTCCAGTTACCTCGGCCTGACCGATGCGGACTTCAGCCAGGATCCGAACCGGCGTTACGGGTTGTCCAGCATCGACCAGATGAACAATACCCACTCCGGTATCAGCCTGACCCATCAGTTCGATTGGAGTAACACCGTAAGCAGCACGGCCACCCTCTATCGCAACGACTTCAAGCGGAACTGGTTCAAGCTCAGCGGCGGCGGAAGCATCATCGACTCGGCAAACGGCGGCGACGCCAATGCCCAGGGTATTCTGGACGGCACAGTTGATGCCAGCGGTCTGGATTACAAAAACAACGCCAGGGACTACCTGTCCGAGGGCGTGCAGGTAAACTTTGATGTCGACATGGGCAGCCACCAGTTTGATTTCGGCGCCCGCTACCACGAAGATGAAATGGATCGTTTCCAGCCAGTCGATGTTTATGACCAGGTCAACGGCTCTCTGGTGTTCCAGAACACTGTCGCCCCCACGGGCAGCAATAATCGCTTTGAGACCGGCGAGGCCCTGAGCTTCTGGGCGCTCGACACCTGGCAGGCGACGGACAAGCTCAGCGTTAACCTCGCCCTGCGCTACGAGGATGTGAAAACCGGTCGCACCCAATACGCGGATCCCGGCCGCACAACCATCGACAGCACCCGCGCCAATGAGAGTGCTGAACTCCTGCCCGGCACTTCCTTTACCTATGACCTATCCCAAAGCTGGCAGGTTCTGGGTGGCGTACACCGGGGTTTCTCACCTCTCGGGGGTGGTGCCAAGGCAAACGAAGAGCCGGAAACCAGCAAGAACTGGGAGGCCGGCCTCCGGTACTTTGGCAATGCGTTCTTCGCGGAAATGATCGGCTTCTACAGCGACTTCTCCAACAAGGCCGAAAACTGTTCCGTGGGATCGCCGTGCAGCAATGGCGCCACCTCTGGCAGTTTTGTAACCGGCGAGGCTGAAATTTCCGGTGTTGAGTTCCAGCTCCAGACCGGCACGCGGGCGGGCGAGTTCTACCTTCCGGTTAGCCTTACCTACACCTTTACCCAAGCGGAAATCAGCAAGGACAATGCTGCCTCGGGCCTGACAAAAGGTGAGCAGCTCAAAGACGTACCTGAAAACCAGATGAGCTTCCGGACAGGCATGGAACACCCAAGTGGCTGGGACAACTACCTTGTGGCCACCTACGTCGATGAAATGTGCGTCAGCGCAGGTTGCAACAACACCGCCACGAAACTGGACGAGACCGAGTCCCTGTTCCTGGTTGATTTCATCAGCCGCTACGCACTGACCGCCAGTGCGGATGTCTTCCTGAAAGTGGACAATGTGTTCGATGAGCAGCAAATTGTCTCACGTTTGCCCGATGGCGCCATGGCAAACCTACCACGCACCGCTTCATTGGGGATAAGCGTCAACTTCTGACGAACAACCGGATGGCGCCTGATTTCCGGGTGGCTTCGCGTTTACGTCACGACAGCAAAGAGCCCGAGGCTGGGGCTCAGATTGCTGATAAACCCTCGTCATTACGGCGGGGGTTTGTTGTAGTTGGAGCCTCGACTTTTTAGAGACTGACCCATTCTCAAAGCGCCGCTTCCGCCGCAACACGAACATGAAGTGGTCGGCCGGCGCAACTCGCCGCTCAATCCACGGACGATGCTAAAGTTACTGATTTATGCCTACGCCACCATTGTCTTCTCTTCGCGCAAGATCAAACAAGCAATTTGAGCTTTTCGACTCGTTGCGGGCGGCCTAGGCGAGGTCTGAAATCTTTCAGCCGGGAATGGAGCTGTGATGGCGGCTCGCGCGACCAGCACAGCCGCGATGCCACCATCCAGCTTAAATAGAACTAGCTTGAAGTGGGTTGAAGTGCGCTTTCGTTGGCCGCACCATCCTCGATGCGAACAGCCCGAACCAGGCGGGATACCAGTACCTTGCCGTCCCCCGGGTGTCCATCCCGGGTCCTGCTCGTTCGCACAATGATGTCCACAACTTCATCGGCAACAGTTTCGGTCGCTACATCTACTTCCAGCTTGACCATCTTCACTTTCTCCAGAGGCGACTCATCACCGACCAGATGGCCAAATTCGTTGAGAGACACGACGGCAATGCTTGCCACTCCTTGGACTTTTGCTAGAGCATCAACCACATGCTCCGCCATCACCTCTCTGACATAAGCCTTTATTTCGTACATAAACCTTCTCCTGCCTATCAGACTTCAACGTCACGACGTTCGGATGCAAACCACTGGTACACACTGGGCAACACCACCAGCGTCAGCAGCGTTGAGGTGATCAGACCGCCAACCACAACCGTCGCCAGCGGCCGTTGGACATTGGAACCAATACCGTCGGCCAGCAACAAGGGAATCAGCCCCAGAATAGCCACCGAGGCTGTCATCAGAACCGGCCGCAAACGGCGTTGAGCACCCAGCTTGACTGCTTCAATGACTTCGTAGCCTTCGTCCCGCAACTGATTGATGTAGCTCACCATCACCACACCGTTCAGTACGGCTACGCCAAACACAGCGATGAACCCCACCGCTGCAGGCACGGAGAGGTAAAGCCCCGTCACAAAAAGCGCGACAATGCCACCAGTAACCGCAAAGGGCACATTCATGAAGATCAGCGCCGCATAGCGCAGACTGCTGAATGCGGAGAAAAGAAGCAGGAAAATAAGCGCCAGGGTAATCGGCACAACAATCGCCAGCCGCGCCATGGCCCTTTCCTGGTTCTCAAACTGACCACCGAACTCCACGAAATACCCCGGCGGCATGTCCACTTGCTTTTCAATCCGATTGCGCAAATCCTGAACAACACTGCCCATATCGCGACCACGTACGTTCATCTGCACGTACTGTCGCCGACTGGCATTGGAGCGTGAAATTTTCTTGGGTCCCGCGTACATCTCAACATCTGCCACCCGTGAAAGCGGTATCAGCTCGCCGCTGTTGCCCCTAAGGGGAAGCTTCCTGATTTCATCGATGGACCCGCGATAGGACTCTTGCAGCCGGGCGAAAATCTCAAATCGCCGGACACCGTCGAAAACCAGCCCGGCGCTTTTACCGCCAATACCGGTTTCAACCGTACTCATCAGGTTATCGATGCTGATGCCGAACTGCGCCAGCACTTCACGGTCGGGGCGAATAACGATCTGTTTTTTACCCGCACTCTGCTGCGCGCGCACATCCGTTGCACCCGGCACATCATTCGCCAGGGCCGCTACCTCCCTGCCGATCCGGCCCAACTCGTCTAGGTCATCGCCGAAAATGCTGGCAACCAGTTGCGCCTGAACGCCTGACAGGAGTTCGTCGGTTCTGAGCTGAATCGGTTGGGACAGATTGTTGGCAAGCCCCGGGACCCGTTCATCCAAAGCCTCTGCAATCCTGCTTTGGAGATCCTCATAGCTCACGTCCTCTCGCCACTGATCCAGGGGCTTCAGATTGACAAGCGTCGCGACAACGTTCACAGGTTCAGGATCACCACCCACTTCGGCACGACCGATCCTGGCATAGGTGCCGGTGACCTCTGGAAATTCATCTACAACGGACTGAATCCGTTTGCCATATTTGATGGCGGATTCAAGACTGGCTCCAGGTGGCAGTGTCGAGCGAATCTGGAACGTGCCTTCCCTGAGCGTGGGAACGAATTCGCTTCCGAGATAGGGAAAGAGCAGAAGACTGCCTGCAAAAGCAACGACGGCCACGCCCATCACAATCTTAGGGACTTTGACGACAGTATTCACCACCGGCTTGTATAACCGGTTCAGGAACAGAACCAGCTTCGGCTCCTTATGTTGCCCACCCATTTTGAATGAGAGCGAGGCCAGAACCGGCACCAATGTCAACGCGAGTAGCAGCGCACCAATCAACGCGAAGCTGATGGTGTAGGCCATGGGCGAAAACAGCTTGCCCTCAACGCCCTGCAGGGTAAACAGCGGCAAAAAAACAATGATAATGATGCCAATCGCAAACACGATCGGACGAGCCACTTCCCGAGCGGACTCACCTACAAGCCTCAAAACGCTGACCTTTTCATCGGATCGCTCCTCAAGGTGTCGGAAGATGTTCTCTATCATCACGACAGCGCCGTCCACCATCATGCCGATGCCGATAGCCAGCCCCCCCAGACTCATCAGGTTGGCCGACAGGCCCGACATGCGCATGGCAATGAACGCAAAGAGTACAGACAACGGCAATGTCGCCACCACGATCAGTGTGGAACGAACATTTCCGAGGAACAGATAGAGAAAAACCAGTACCAGAACCGAACCTTCAAGCAGTGCTTTCTCGACAGTGCCTATAGCCTTGCCCACCAAGTCTGCCTGAGAGTAATACGCTTCAATCTTCAACCCCTCTGGGAGGGACTTGTTCAGATCGTCGATTTTCGCATTGACGTCCTCAAGCACCTGACTGGTGTTGGTGCCAATCAATTTCATCACGTAACCGCCCACGGATTCCTCACCCGAGGACACCTCTGCCCCACGGCGAATCGCTGGCCCAAGCCCAACCTCCGCCACATCCTTGACGTAAATAGGGGACTCACCCTCACTCTTGGACACAATGATGTTCTGGATGTCTTCGATGCCTTCGTAACCTGAGTCGACCCAACCGTAACCGCGAACAATGTACTCTTCACCGCCTCGCGTAATGAAAGAGGCGCCGACGTTACGATTATTCTGGGTGAGAGCGCCGCGAATATCAGACACCGTCAAGTTCCTTGCCTGAAGCTCCTGCGCATCGATATTGACCTGGTATTGTTTTACCTCGCCGCCGATGGACAGGACACCGGTTACACCCGGCACGGTTCTGAGCTGTGGCTTGACAATCCAGTCTTGGATCGTGCGGATTTCCTGCAGGCTGTACTGCTCTTTATCCTCAGTTTCCAAGGAATACATCAGGATGCGCCCAAGACCGCTTGCGATGGGCCCGAGTTCGGGTTCCCCCATCCCTTCGGGAATCTGGCGCTTGGCCTCGGATAGCCGTTCGTTAACTAGCCGCCTGGCGAAGTAGATATCGGTGCCATCTTCGAAATAGATGGTCACCCGCGAAAGTCCGAAAATCGACGTGCTCTGCACTTTTTCTAACTTGGGAATTCCATACATGCTGATCTCAACGGGATAGGAAATCAGCGTTTCGATATCAACTGGCGACAAACCAGGACTGGTAGTGAACACCTGAACCATGGTCGGTGTCGCGTCCGGAAACGCATCCACCGGCAGTTTTTGAAATGAAAATATGCCGGCAACGATCACGGCGATAGCAAAAACAAGCGTCATCAAACGATTGTTCAGCGCATAATTCACAATTGCGTTGATCATGCTCCCCCCGAGTATTAGTGTCCGTGAGCGGCGCTGCGGCCACTGGCGGTAATGGCCGACATCAGATCAAAAGCGCCCACTGAAACCACTTCCGTGTTTGCGCTGATGCCGGACTTAATCTCTATCCAGTCGTTAGCCTCCTTGCCAAGAGTGACTGGAACCGCCTTGTAGGCTCCCCTTTCATTACCCGGAACAAATACAACGGACTCGTCATCGATGGTTTGCACGGCATCGTGTGGAACCAGGGGCAGTGATGCCGCCGATTCAGTCATGATTCTGGCCGTGGCGTAGGTATTTGGACGAAGGTCGCCGTTGGGGGATTCGAGTACAACGCGAACCGGAATGGTGCGGGTTTCCTCATCAAGCTCATTTGAGATCCAAGACACTTCTCCGGTGTGAAAGCGGTCTTCAACCGACTTTGAGAAGACCTGAACTTCATCTCCGACGGATACCCTGCCAATGTCAGTTTCGGCAACTTGCAACATCACCCACACCACAGAGGTATCAGCCACGGTAAAGGGCGTATCTGAAGAGCTTAAGGTTTGGCCCAACCTGGCATCCATGCGCTCAATACGCCCCTGAATAGGAGAACGGAGCGCGTACTGTGCGAGACTGCTATCAGCGCCTGACGAATCACTGCCAAAAACCGCCAGTTGCTCACGAATTGAATCGTACTCCGCTGTAATTTCAAGATAAGCAGCCTTGGCGTCCAGGAACTCTTCTTCGCTGGTGAAGCTTTCACTCCGCAATTGCTTTTCTCGCTGATACTCCGCAGTCGCGGCTTCTTTCCGAGCTTTCAACGAGTTTAGGCGAGAACGAATGCGAGCCAACTCAACGCTGTTCAGCGCGGCCAACAACTGGCCTTTTTCAACCTGGTCCCCAAGATCAACAGCCAGTCTCGTAAGCTTTCCCTGCAGGAGCGGCCCTACCTCAGCGACGCGATCCGGAACGTAATGAACTTCAGCTGGCGCAGTCACGATATTGTCAGCTCGGCCTCGGGGCACCGTTACAGTCTGCACGGAAAGCAACTCCCTCTGCTCTGGGGTGAGATGAACTTCGCGGGCCTCACTGCCTTCAGCCGAGTGCCCAGCCTCACCCTTTTGGTGCTGCCCTCCTTCGGCTTCCTCGGCGCCGTGCGCCAGTGGCTGATAGACCAGAAAACTGATCGCGACAAACATTATCTGCATATTTCGAATCATCTAAACACCTTCGATATAAGAGAACGTTCAACCATTAATTTTCTTGCCATCAGGAACCGGATGACATTGAAAGGGCACCACCGGTGCTCACTTCCAACGCCCGGACGGCATCGATATAGTCGTGTTGCACTTGGACATATTCCTTCCTCACCGACAAAAGATTGTCCTGGGCAGCTAGGACATCGGAGGCATCGACTTTTCCCGCTTGAAGAGCTTTCTGCATCAGTTGCAGCGTTTCCTCCGAACGTTCGAGAATCGACTCGTTCATCTGGCGCAGTCTGCGTACGGCGGATTCGTACTGAGCTACAGCAGACACGACCTGGCGTTCAGTCGCCAAACGCAGCGCTTCGGCCTCAAGCTCGGAGATTTTCAACTGAGCCGAGGCCTTCCTTTTTTCACCGGAATAGTCATGAAACACGGTCAGAGGCATCGACACACCCGCACCAAAAAGGTTGGATCTTTCCTCCCGCTCGTAGAACCCGAACACTTTCAGGTTCGGAATCGTTAGACTCTTGGCCAGTTTCAGGCCGGACTCATTCGCAGCAATTCTGGCTGCTGCCGCCTTCAGATCCCCTCTCTGGCGCTGAGCCATCGCGACCAGGCGATTAGTTGGTGGCAAGTTGGCACGAGCTACATTGAGCTCTCCCAAGACCTCTACCGCATCAGAGGGGGACACCCCAAGAACTTCCGTCAGGTCAATTTTTGATTGCCTAAGCTTTTGCTCCGCTTCGGCCTTCTGGTTCTTAGCTCTTGCCAAGCCAATGACAGCGGTATTGAGGTCAATTCGGGTCTGTTTGCCCCGCTCAACGGACACCTCAACCAGCTCTTTGGTTCGCCGCATTAGCTCAACGGTGCGGCTTGCCGTTTCCAGCTCTTTCTGTGCAAGCAGAATCTTGAAGTAGGCCGACCGCACTCGGGCCTTGGTCGCCACCTTCAGGTATTCAAGTTCCTGCTGTTGAGAAGTGAGAGTGCTCTGAGCACGCGACTGACCGAGATCGCCCCGATTGCCCATCCAGACTTCCTGAGTGACCCGAACCTCGTAATTCAGTGCCTGATCCGCCTGATCTGGATTGTCACGGCCACTCAGCTCAAGCTCAGGGTTGCTGGGCGCCCAGCGGCTGGCATGATCGAGGTCAGCTTCCTGCATGGACACCGCAGCCCGCCTCAAAGCCAACACCGGGCTATTCTCAAATGCCATTACCATTGCCTCATTCAAGGAGACAGCCTGGCTGGCCTTGGCTTGCTGGTACTCCTTGAGTGAAACGCTCTCCCCGGTGGTGGCTGCCGCCGAAGGCATGACGTTCAAGACTCCGGGTACTATCAGCACCCACAACAACAGTCGTTTGTTCATTCAATATCATCCTGGCTATTTGACTGAGATACATGAATCAGCGTTTTCGCCGTAAATTCCAAGACGACCTTACAGACAAACCTTTAAATCAGTCTGAATGCCGCTCCATAAGAGCTACATTGCGACTGAACGGACATTACTAGCGAACTTTTGGATTAAATGCCGAGGGCAGGTCGAATCGACGAGACAATGGCAGGGATAACGTCGTAAAAGGAGGAGAGGTGAAAGAGCCCCTGACGGCATCGCGTGTAAGTGAACAATAACGTACGACGGGCCTACTGAGGCCCGTCGTGGGGTCCAACTATGTGAAGCAATGTAATAATGAATTAAAAGCTAAACTGCGCAGCCAACTGAAGACGGGTGTTGTCAGCTGACTCACCGTTTGCAAGTTCTTTGTTGGCGTACGACAGCTCAACCCCTACAGTCACCGGATCAGCTACTTGGTAGAAGTTGCTGAAGTAAGCGCTCTCTAGGGTTTGGAAAGAGTTTGGAAAGAGAGTCTCGTCCTGATCACCCTCTAAAAACCCATAGGCCACACTCGTGGTGAATTTTGGCGTCCACTTATGGCTCGCCGCCACGTTGAAGCCGTAAGCCTCGATAGTTTCGAGATCACCATCGGAAGTTATATATGCCTCACCGATGCCAGTCCGACTCGCAGTGCTGTCGTTGTTACTGTACGAGCTGTAAAGATAACGACCTACACCATCACCCAAAACAACTCCGGCCATGAGCGAGGTTTCTGAAGTGACGTTGAGTCGACCAGCCGCCATGACGCCATATCCAAACGCAGCGTCGTCACCTGTAGCACTGACGTCGTCGGTCTTGAGAGAACGGGCCAGGCCAGCAACCTCAAATCCACCACCAGACCCTGCCCACTTGTAACGGGCGGTAAGGTCAGGAACGGTATCACGTGAACCTTCAAACCCACTGGTTTCAGGGTTTTCAGCTGACACCGAGAACTGTCCGTCACCTATTCCCATCGTGTAACGAATCTGTGCCTGACGAATAAAGCTCACACCTACCGGCCCATTAAAGTCCAGTGTGGTCGGGTAAGCCGTAAAGTGCATAAAGTTACTCCACGTCTGACCCGCAAGCCAGCCGTTGAGCTCGCCATAGGCGTGACGAATACGAAGCCCCCGTGAATTGGAGAACAGTTCGTTGCCACCACCGCCGTAGAAGTCTGCCTCAACAACCGTCTTGGCTTCTCCAATATCGGTCGGGGTACTGGTTCCGAGACGCACTCGTGATTGACGGGCATGCGCTCTCAAAGAGCTATCACCATCCTCTACGGATGTATCGAGAACACTCGGGTCGTGCAAGTCACCGATATCCTGGTCTGTGTCGTAAATCATATCCAATTTTACGTAACCACCAATCGTAACCGAAGTGTTAGTGCCGGGCAGCAACCACCCCTTGGAATCATTGGTCCCCGCCATCTGATCCACCTGACTGCGCAAGTCATTGATCTGCTTTTGAAGTTCCGCAGTTGATTGCGCCAAAGCAGATGGGACCACCAGGCCCATGGTTGATATCGCAAGTGTTGCTCTTATCGCTAACCTGAGTTTTTTAGTTTGCATTATAAATCAGTCTCCGTGAGCTTTCGTTATAAGATCCCCTACCGGCGATCGACACCTCATAAACCAAACGCGAAGGCGCTTCGGTTACAGACCACCACCGGTAAGTTGCTGGTTATGCCGGCACTTTCGGCCAGAACAACGCATCGCCATTGATAGCAGATGAACTTGAAACGAAATTGAAAAAAATACCCCCTTAATACCTTTGTATTAACGACCCCATCGCAACCGTTCTTACACCCGTGTCCTCTTTTCATGATTTAATTTTATTTTTTCAAGCTGAGTTAAAGTTCATCTGGTTCCATCAGGGTGCACATCATTCAACTTAAAGGTGACTCTATGAGGAACTATCTCTGGCTCACATCGTTAGCATTAGCCTTGGCGGCAGGAAACCTCCATGCCACTGAGGCCAAGGACGATAAGTTAGCACAAGGCATGCTCTCCAAAAGCAGCATTCAGGATATGAAGAGACAACATAAGGTAATGACACAGGCGGCGTTATCTGAAGTGGGCATGGAGGCACGCCGAAAATTGATGTTATCGACTAAGGACGATATCTATCACGAGATGATCAAATCGGGAGATATCAATCTATCTCAATTGGACCAATTTTCAAAAGATCAGTTTATTCATTAGAAATAATGTCGCATTAATAGAATTTTTGATTGAACAATAGAAACTTGTCGACAAAGATCGTTTTAAAACCAGTTGCATCGTGAATGGTCTCCACCATTCCGTCTTGCCGCACTACTTTTGTAGTGCGGCTTTTTTAGGCCTAGATTTAGTCGATAGCAACTTCCAATTACCTGCTTGGCAGACCACATGCCCAGAAAAAAACAACGCCCTTCAATAAAACGGAAACTGCTTACTTTCCTGACACTAACGGGTTTCGCGTGTACCGGGGTAATATTCTTCTCACACACCCTTTTAATCGACTATATCCATGACGAGCTTCACAGGCAGCAGCTAGAGGCTGCAGCTAACCGGCTCTCAAAGACACTAACAAATGATAAAGAAGAAATTACAAAATCTTCTCTCAGAGATTTTTCATTGTCCCAATATTCTGTTCACATCGAAGACAGTCAAGGTCGGAGTTTTACAAGCGAGAACATTGAACCGAAATTACAGGTGGTAGAATCGTTCAGAAATCCTGGAATTTTTCACATATCGTATAATGATCGATCAATCCTTGGATACTACAAAATATTTAATAACAGACAAGATAAGCTAAGCGTTACTATAATTGAAAAAAGCTCCTACTCCCCAAACACTCTTGACAAAATCCACGGTCTTATATGGATCATATCATTTACAATTCTCGTTACGATATCAATGATCATATTTATTGGGGTAACTATCGCACTAAAACCTTTAAAAATGATGAGCTCCCAATTAACGTCGCTTAAAAATGGTGAGCGTAATAGACTGGATGAGAACGTACCTGAAGAATTCACTGAACTTGTCAAACATCTTAATCGTCTATTAGAGTCGTACGACAAAAAACTTTCCCGTTCACGCCACCTAGCCGCAGATATTTCTCATAGCTTAAAAACCCCCCTTGCCGTCATAAACTCCATGATCAATGACGAAGCCATTCCCACCACAATCGCGAGTCAAATTAAGTCTCAACTGTCTGAAATGCACGAGCTGATCGACACTCAAATGAGAAAAACCGAAATGTCCGGTCAGTACATTGGAAAGGCGACACCGATCATTGAGAGAACTCTGGCACTGGTGGACGTAGTCAGTCGAATCTATCCTTACAAACAGATCCATCTTCAAGAAACATTACCCAGAGAGCTTGTCTGGCCAATTGATGAGCGTGATTTTAATGAGATCTTGGGTAATGTCCTTGATAACGCAAGCAAATGGTGCTCTCAGGAAGTTCATCTACACTTGAAACTTCACGATGACACTTTGACCATTCTTGTTGAAGATGACGGCCCCGGAGTAGCGTCACACCAGCTTGCCGATCTTACCAGGCGCCAGAAAAGACTGGACGAAAAAACTCCTGGCTATGGCCTTGGCCTATCAATCGTTGAGGAAATCACCAATGACTACGGTGGCGCCATGCATTTTTCTATATCACCCAAAGGTGGTCTGCGGGTTCTAATCGAGCTTCCCAGAAGCATTTGACGACTACAAGGGCAACTTATCCAGCTTTAGTCAGCGACCAGCAGGCATAGCAGCCCGATACACCAACGTCTCAACATCAAAACTGTTGCTTTGAACTGAGTTCTCATCAGGCGACATAAAGAACAACCCTGTATTACCTGATACGGGCGACACCGGAGCCGACGTTAGAAGACTTGTTGACTGCGTTTGGGGAGATTTCCCGGATCTCAGCGTCAACCAATCAACTCGCGTATCATAAACACCTATCATATCTTCGGCTGCACTGGATTTCTGTGGAATCCCGATATTAACTGGGTCCTCACCGGAGCGTACGAGCAGGTTCGGCAAAAATAGTGTTTGCCTCGGACTAAACACCAGCTCAGGCGACACGTCGTAAGTCATACTCGTGCCTGCCACCCGGTTTCCAATTTCATAGTCCAGCTGTGGGCCCTCAGTGCCAGCAGGGAAAAATGAAACCTTCCCTTGGGAGACGGTCACCATATTCAAAGGTCCCGGTTTGCTCTGAACAACAGCACCGATTACCCGAAACACTGACGTGTATCGACTTAACTTTTCATGATCGGCCTTATAGAGGTCAGGCCCGTTCGGTGAGATTAATATCTCATAAATCTCTGAACCAAACCCCTGCTCTGAGTAGAAAGACTGCCCGAGAATAGTTTCCCGGCGTCCGTCAGCATCCAAATCCTGCAACCCCAAAATTAAGGGAATGAAACCGATGGCTTCGGCCTCCCCCTCGGCCAACTGGATCAAAGAACTTGAAACGCGACGGCCATTCCACTGATTTAAAATGAGGTAGTATGAGTTCTCTGAAACGTACCAGTCCATTCGGATGACTTTCTCCCGACGGGGCACCTCAATGGACGCCAGGCTCTGAACAGCCCCACTGGAATTAACATGGAAAAAGCTGAGTTTGTTTCCATGCTCCGCCGCAAAATAGTAATCGCTGCCAGAACGAAACGCGGACAACGACTTTGCGTTGATGGGCAGTCTGGCAAATGGAGACGCTAAAGCCTCCTCCTCAACCGGACCTACCCGACCTTCTTCAGCATTGGTCTGTACGATGCCGACCAACCAGGTGTTATTGTAAGTCGCAACGGCTTGACCTCTCCCGGTAACCTGAAAACGCACCAATGGCACATCGTTTGACGCCTCTGGCTCGTCCCGCCACAAAAGATCAGGAAATCGGGCTTTCAACGCCGGCGTTACCGCCCTGGGGTCGCCGGCTCTATCAGTAAACACCGCCGGGATACCGTAAAAGCGTTTCGATACAGCGCCAACGGAGGGCATCGTTCCAAACAGCAATTTCCCTACCGCCTGATCCTTTCCGATACTCTCGATACCGATGACTGCAAGGTTTTGCTCCAGGATGCCTGCATGATCAGGCTCCCACAACACAACAAATAAATCACCTACCTCAACAGTGGCATCGTCGACTGTGAGGGAAAGCACTTTTTGATCACGATCTACCTGAGTGACCTTTGCCTTTGCTGGATGCTCACGCTCAACCGCCTGTACCGCACCAGCTAGTAGTAGCATCAGGAACACAAATACTGCAGAACGAGTCATCATAGGAAAAAGTCACTTAATGCGGATTCATTTTGTATAACAAAAGCGGGGTGGCGCTCCCACCACCCCGTTCTTGTTAGAACTTGTACCTTACCCGACCGGCAACATGAACAATGTCCTGATCGCTTTTGCCGTCCTGCAAGGCAGTTTCTTCCAGCGCATCCATAGCATCGCCTGATGCCAGGTATGCAGCTTCTGCCGACAGCTCAAGCGAAGGGTATGGGAAGTACGAGACCTTGGAGCCAAATTCCAGTCCGAGATCTTTTGAGGACGATCCATCGGCAAGTGCAATGTCCTCAGCCAAGCGGTTGTAGACAATCATTCCGCTGACCGTAATATTGGCCGCTACTTTATGATCGAGCTGTAGCTTGTTCATGAAATACCCTTTGTCGAGGATATAGGGTGTTTCGGCGAAGTAGTCATCGCTCGTCATGTTTTCCTGAAAAATCATACTGTCGCTGAAGTCGACATCCGTGGCGATGAAGGCGTCGAAGTCCCCGTCTTGCTCATTGCCATCGCCCGATGCGTAGAGCACGGTGTACGTCAGTTGGTTTGGTCCAAATTGCAGCCCGAGCTCGCCGCGTCCCAGAAAGGTCGAAAGGTCATAGTTCGTATTGGGATTCGTAGCACCATTCAATGGGACGAAATTTACACCTTCTATTGTTCCGCTTTGGCCAATCACCGTACCCTTCACGAACATGCGGCCTAGCGACGTCTCTTGACCGTAATCCATCTCCACCCCAAAGCTGGAAACGGAATATTTGGAGTTATCAGCGATACTCTTCAGTTCATACTCCCTGCTATTTACCGTACCTATTCCCTCAGCAATTTGATCATTCATCTGATAGAGATAGAAGAGGCCCGCGCTCAGGTTCGGTGAGTAACGCTTGTTCAGGTTGATCGCAAAGTTGTCCGCGCCATCCCAGCCTTCGTCCTGTTCTGAGTCGACGCCGCTCTCATTGGAAGAGTCACCTCGCCCCCATAACAACTGATAGTCAAATCCAGAGCCCAGTGAGCCTTTCCAAACAGCGGCTGTGGCGGTTTCAGTCCAGACATGTCGGTTCACTGACACCGGCTGCAAGCCCAGCGATACGCGCTGGTCTAGCGTGTTGGGCACCAAAAAATCCACATAAGCCCACCGTGTTTCGATGTTCACACCATCACCGGAATAGTCGCCACCCGAACCCTCACCGTAGCGGATGCCTCCAATCTCCGTCGCGAATACACCGGTAACGTTTTTGTCGTCGGAAGTTGCCTTCGCCCAGAAGCGATATTTGACCTCGCCGAAGCTCTCGGTCGGCTCGTCATCTTTCAGCGTACCGCCACCTGAGTTACCACCAGAAAACCAGTCTCTTTGATTGGTGTAAGCCTGAAAGCGGTTATCCATATCACCGTGGAATTCAATCTCCGCTGCCGTCGCGGCCCAACTTCCCGACAGTGTTGTCATCCCCGCAATCGCAGTGGCCAGAATGTTGCGTTTCAACGTAGTCTCCTCCAGTTTCTTTCTTGATTGTTTGTGATGTTCGATTCGTACGGATAGTGGCGTAAATCTTAAAACCAGCTAGAACACCGGACGAAAGACCAAAAAAAAGGCGGGAATGAAGCATTCCCGCCATTAAATAACCTTAGTTAACTCGCAAGTAGGCTCTCACACGAACCTTAAATGAACTTGAAATCCGGAAAATATTTTAGATACGTCGGTCTCGCCATATTCAGCGATCACGCTCGACCCTACATGGAAAACTTATGCTCGAAGCCCACACCAAATGTGGAGTCCTCAGAGTCAGCCAGGTCCGCCTCCACCTGAGACACGTAAGCATAAACCTTACTCTTGCTTGCCAGTTTATAATCGAACCCCAAGGCCAACAGGGTTAGCTCCTCGTTTGTTGTCTCGGCTTCTGTCAGTCCGTACTGAGCCTTGATCTTCCAACGCTCAAGGTTAACGGCACCGCCAACCAGATAAGACGTATCTTCTCCAGGGCCATCGCTTTCTTCTGCCAACTGGTAAACTGCGCCGATCTCGAAGTTGCTTAATCGGACCTTCCCTACGGTTCGCAGGATATTGAGACGACTATCGCCACTTGAATCGGCTTCCAGTGAATCGTCGATATCAGAATCGTAGGCAATACTTCCGTAGAAACGATCATTCTCAAACGTAAAAGAGCTGGAAACTGCATCCGCAGGTCCGTCGTTCTCTGCACCAGCTGACTGCTCTTCACCCGGGATGACGGCAACACTGACGCCCACAGCATCGAACAGACGTGGGGAACTGTATTGAACAATGTTGCTGGTCCGATTTTCACCAGCCATGATATTTTTTATATCCGCCTGTAGGTCGTTGAACTGGTCAACCTTGCCCTGCGCTGACTTTAAAGGTGTGTCAAATTTTCCCGCAATCAGTGCACCGAGGTTCGCCTGTTTGAAGCCGCCGTATATATTACGCTGCGAGAAGGTTTGGCCATCTTTATCTCCATCATCAATCGATATTTCAAATTCCGCCTTGTATATCGCCTCCAGGCCTGCGAGGTCGGTATCGAACGCCCCTTTTACACCAAGACGGGAAGCATTGCTCTGAAGCTTCCAAGTATCGCTATTACCGTCGTCCTGGTTTTCATACGAAACATTGGCTTTGCCGTACAGGATAGGACCGTCCGCCGCGAGTGCATTTATTGAAGTAACGACAAATCCACCAAACACGAACATCGATAGACACTTTTTCATGGACACCTCTTCAGATTAGATAGATTCAAAATGACACTTGAAGTCTTTCAAATGCTGAGAAGATGGTGCTTTGTATCTGTTGCAAAATTATTACATTGAAATATTTTTTCTTTTATTTTCAACAATATAAAATTAAAACCTTCTATTATATCCTTTGACACTGAATTGAACTTGAATATAAGCAGCCGTTTTCGTACATCGCGTTGTGAGCATGAAAGCGATTCCCATCTGACCCCAGATTCATCCCCGGAACCTTCCAAAAGCGACTCACAATGAATCGCGGCAGGGATTGCGGTTGCGCGATAAAGATCATGATGGCCAATTGATACTCGGCGCGATGCGCGGTCACCTCGGCTCTCGGCAGTCAATTCAAGGCCGAATGGCTTGTTAGTGAAGCGTTTAAGAGCTGAATAAAATGCGCGCTGGCGTGACTTGAAGGAAAAGCAGCCAAGCATTCCCGTTCTCTCAAATGTCATCAGCACATCGGTAACCGGGTTGAGACCGGCGTGATAGAAGCTGAAGCATTCCAGTGATAGCTCCTGCGGTAAGCCATGAAGTTCATCCAGAAAAACCGGAACACAGATGCTGCTTCCCAACCCGCCTTCGAACCTTCTATAACGGACGTCCCAAAAACGGGACTGTGTCCATCCGCCATTATACTTCCACCCCTGGCGATCAGCGGCACTCAGGATGTCGGCAACACCGCCCCAGCCTATGTCGGTGGATCGATAACGCCCATACATCTGAATATCCTTCACTGTCCCCGGAGAGGCCTGACAAAGCCATCGAGCCAGCCACCCGGGCAGCCCCGGATCAGCACCTGCATCCAGTACAAATCGGCTGTCGCTGGTCTCGATGAGTGTCCGCATGCCTTGGAATACCTCAAGCTTGCGCGGATTTGGAGTGATATCGATGTAGTCGGCTCGATTCGCGATACAACCGTGAACCAGATTCTCAAGAGCAGACACGGAAAGGTCACATGCCACAATAACGACATCTTGCTCATGCGAGCATTGCCTGGCCTGTGCAGCGTCAGCCACATCAATTGATCTGGCGTTGAAACGACCTGTGACACCGGCTTCGCGATCTAACTGTTCCGCTCGTTTACGCCCTTTTTCCAGTGAACGCCCTGCCAAGACAATATTGCCGTCGATCCGTTGCCCCAAGAAAGTCGCAGTAGCGGTCCCGGCAGCTCCGTAGCCACCAAGGACAAGTACGCTCTTGTCGCCCTGTCTCATCGTTTCTCAAGCTCCCTTTTGACGTACTCCAACTCAACCCGGGTGTGTTGCGCAGCGTCTGACTCGATGCCCATAAAGGCTGACATGAACCAACTCAAGGCTCTGCCTTTAAAGGAATCGGGGAAGACACCGTATACCCGGTGAGAGAGACGCCATCCTTTCTCAGAGTTGGTCTTTTCAATTCGTAAATCTCCCCCCTCGAACACGTCAACGATATCGATCCCCAAAAGGCTGTAGGTAGTTTCGGCTGACCATCTGTAGCGTGTTGGCGGAAAGACGTCGTACACACGCCCGTCCAGAACCCCTTTTATTCCACCAACCGTTTCAACCTGGAGAAATCTAAGCCCGTCAACAAATCCCGTACCGGGTCGGCTCGTTATCTCAGTCAAAATATGAGCGTCATTTGCTCGGTGAAAGATGCCTTCGAAATCCGTCACTGCCCCCCAAATCTCCGTGCGGGGCGCATCAACAACAACGCTCTCGGTAACATCCACTTTCCGAAGATCAAAGCCTGCAAAGATCAAGAGTCCGACGAGCATAAAAGTTGCGCAAGCCATTATCATGCGGTTCATACCAAGCCCTCTTTTTCTTCAGATCAGACATCCCTAAACCCTTTAGCAACTACAGGGTCAAATAGAGATCTAACGCAGAAAGTTCGATCAAGAGCTTAGATTGTTCGGAGCGATTGAACGCGTTCGCCATAGCTGATGAAGAGCATTCTGTGCTGAATGGGCGAGAGCGCACTTTAAATAATTGGACGCTTTGCCTGACCGGGGATAAAGAATCTAGCAACTGATGCAAGGTTCGAAACAGTAATTCATATAGAGATGTTCAGTCCCCCAATTCAGCCACACGCTTGGTGGTCGAGTTGGGGGCGAGTGCCACGTCAAATCACTGCACGTTCAAATTTTTCTGGTGTTGCAACATCTGCTCCATCATCAGCTGCATTTGATCCATGCGCTCTTGCATCATCTGAATTTGTTGCTCGTTAGACAGACTACCACCATTTTTTGATTTACCGCCGCCGTTCATCAGGTGCTGACCTCCCATCATGTCGTTTTGTCCACGCATCATGCCAGGTCCCATCATGCCGCGATGCATATAATCCATTTGTTCTTGCATCGCCTCCCTGTGTTCTCGCATCAATCGTTGCCGCTCTTGCGGTGATGCTTCATCAGGTATGCGTTGCATCAGCTGGTTCATGTGAGACCAGTTCTGGTGCATCTGCTGCATTTGCTCCTGATCCATCATCATGCCGGGACCATGCCCTTGCCAGGGGCCTTGGTCACCATGCGCTATTACCAATGCTGGAAAAACCAATAGCGCAGCGGTTGCAGCAAGCCCTTTAGATGAAATCATAAAGTTATCCCCCAAAAATGAGATGCCCACTCCATTTCACTTATCATTGTAGATCTTTATCCAGATAAACGCCGATCTTAACGACTAGAGTAAATTAGTCATTGACCCTGTAGTAACTACAGGGTTTTAAATTGCATCATTTGTACGAGAACCGGAGCCGAGAAAATGAGCAACACCTGTGACGGACAGTGTGGCAGTGAGGAAGCTGGCACAGATAATTACACTCGGAACCCCGTTATCACCACACATGGAGCCCAGATCAGCACCTACAAAGTGCCAAAAATGGACTGTCCTTCGGAAGAGCGAATGATTCGAATGGCGCTCAATGGCTTTGACAACATTCGGTCACTCTCATTCGACCTATCGAATCGAAATCTGGAAATTATTCATCAAGGCGAAGCCGGACCTATTACGAGCAAGCTGGAAACCCTGGGGCTGGGCGCTTCCTTGCAGAAGTCAGAAGAGGCCAGCGCTGAATCCGTCAGATCGGCTGAGTCGTCTAATGCCAACGAAACCGAGGAATCCGGCACTTTATGGATACTGCTGGCAATCAACGGTCTGATGTTTCTGGTCGAAATGACGATGGGCCTGATCGCCCAGTCCGCTGGCCTGATTGCTGACTCGCTAGACATGCTTGCCGACGCTGCCGTCTACGGTCTTGCGCTTTACGCCGTCGGGCATGGCATCAAAATGCAGGTCAGAGCGGCCCATGTTGCTGGCATTCTCCAGCTCATCCTTGCCGTCGGTGTACTAGTTGAGGTTGGCAGGCGTTTTCTGTTCGGCAGTGATCCGCAGTCGCTGATGATGATGGCCGTCGCATCTGTGGCCCTTATTGCCAACGTCAGTTGCCTGCTCCTGATCGCCAAACACCGTGAAGGCGGTGCTCACATGAAAGCCAGCTGGATATTTTCGGCCAACGACGTGGTCATCAATCTAGGGGTTATCCTCGCAGGGCTTCTTGTCGCCTGGACCGGCTCCAACTACCCGGATCTGGTTATTGGCGGCATTGTGGGAGGCATTGTACTCATCGGTGCCAAGCGCATACTTGCACTAAAAGGATAATTCGATGTCTGGAGACCGTTCTCGCTTTTTTACGCTGAACTTTCTCGGCTTTTCCACGCTGATAGCGTTGGCTGACCAGGCCATTAAATGGCTGGTCCAGCAATCCATGGCTTACGGGCAATCGGTTGAGATCACTTCTTTCTTTAATTGGGTGCACGTATGGAATAAAGGCGCTGCCTTTAGTCTCTTCGCCGATGGCGGGGGCTGGCAGCGATACTTTTTTATCGCAATAGCCGTTGTCGTCTCAGCTGTTCTGGTCAAATTGATTCGGGACAGCCATCAACGAACAGAAGCCCTAGCTTACGCCATGGTTCTTGGAGGCGCACTGGGAAATGTCATCGACCGAGTTTTTCGAGGCCACGTTGTCGATTACCTGGATTTCCATTGGCAATCCTGGCATTGGCCGGCGTTCAACCTTGCCGACGTGTTCATCGTCCTGGGCGTGATCATGATTTTGGTCACGGGCTTCACAGCCGAGAAAGGTGTTGGGAACAACACGAAAAATCGCCAGAATGACTAGTTTTCGCGCGGTCGCAACACTCGCTAAGCCCTCTGAGTCCGGCTTAGCGAGTGTTGCGACTACGTTTAATTGAACAGCAACGACCAAGGAGAAAACAATGGGCCACGAGCATGTTCACATGTCACCGGATACTAAGGATAAGAGAGTTGCAGTAGCTATCTGGGCGAACGGTATCCTAACCTTGGCTCAGATCGCTGGAGGGATCTTCGCTGGCAGCTTGGCGCTGATAGCCGACGCTATACACAACTTTTCGGATATGGCGTCACTATTTATTGCATTTGCGGCGCGGAAGATTGCACGCCGCCCGGCCGACTCGAAGATGACCTTTGGCTACGGGAGAATTGAGATTGTTGCGGCACTTATAAATTACACCACTTTGATTATGATCGGGGCATATTTAATCTACGAAGGTGGCATGCGATTCCTAGATCCCCCGGAAATCAAGGGCTGGTGGGTAGTTTGGCTTGGCATTATCGCATTGGTAGTGGATGGTTTGACCGCGTTGCTCACTTACTCCATGCAAAAGGACAGCGTCAACATCCGTGCGCTGTTTCTACACAACTTGTCTGATGCGTTTGCGTCAATTGCAGTCGTTGTAGGCGGCGCCCTGATTCTCCTGTACGACATGCGTTGGGTTGATCCCGCGATCACAATTGGTATCGCAAGCTATATTCTCTACCTGGGCTTAACGGAAATCGGCGGAACCATCCGGACACTCATGCTGGGTAGCCCAGTGGATATCGACACAGATTCTGTCATCGAGGCTTTATCAAACGTAGAAGGCGTTTTAGACCTTCACCACGTACATTTCTGGCAGATGGGTGAGCATGATGCCTCCCTCGACGCCCATGTGGTGGTCGAAATAAGTGCATGGAATGAACTTGAAAAAGTCAAGGGCCGGATAAAACGAACTTTGGATAACGAGTTCAGCATCACTCATTCAACATTGGAGTTTGAACACCCTGATCACAGTCACAAAGATGCCCATACTTATGGCCATGGCTAACAGGGCTGCTGAAATGGGTGCCGTGTGGCAGATCGACTGCGAATGGCCGACATGCCACACGGTTAAGAACACCTTATGCGAGACGTAATTGAACGCCATCAGGTCTGGGCCTACCTCATCGCTGTTTTTTCCGGCCTCATTGCCGGATGGACCTCTTCCCTCGGCGACAGGGTGCAGGAGTGCCAGAGCACCCGAGCCATTGCGGCAACGCCGGTTCTGTTGATTGCTCAACTGGCTCTTCTTGCACTTTACCTCTGGCTTTTCCTGGGCAATCAGTTCGACGTAAATCTTGAGCTTGGGCGACACCTCCTGCCGGCCTTTGTCGGGCTGCTTGTTGTCCCCCTTATCCTGGCATTTCTGACTGAAAAATGGGCGGAAAAGTCCGAAAAAGCCACCGGGTTGATTCGCTTCATGGGTCTGATGCCGGTCCCTCTGCTGACAGTCGTACTTTTCATCATCTCAATGACACAAGTCAGCCAGATCGACAGTACCGGCCCACTTATCTGGCCCTTGATGATTCTGTTTCCGGCCTATTTGCTAGCTGAGGCTCCGGTTGGAAAGACTCTGCGCCGGGTCTTTCGATTACCGGTAGCAACCGGTCGCACCGTCATTTTCAGCCTTGGCACCCGCAACTCCTTCGTGGTTTAACCTCTGGCATTGTCGCTACCAGAGGCCTGGGCCGCGGCTGTCGTGGTGATTGTCGTGCAGTCCCTGGTGGAACTTATTGATATGATGTTTTATCTGAGGTGGCTTCCCAATCGGCTGCTACCGAATACCGGAAAATCTGACACTCGTTAAACTTATCTAAAATAGGAAGATCTTACGTGCGTACCCGAACCCTGGTCACAAGCCTCGTTCTTTTTTGTCTGGTTGTCTTCGCGGCCGCTTTCGTTTATTACGATCGTTCTCAAGGCATTGATGAACCCGCCGTTGTTGAAAAAACGCCGCTGGTGAGAGATTACTCTCCCGTTATCGGCCCTGAGGACGCGCCGGTAACCATTGTCGAATTCTTCGACCCATCCTGCGAAGGCTGTCGCGCCATGCATCCCTATTTGAAACAGATTCAGGCTGCATACCCGGACAACGTGCGTCTGGTCCTGCGCTACGTATTGTTTCACAAAGGCTCGGAAGAGGCCGTCAGAATTCTGGAAACCGCCCGCGAACAGGGGATCTACGAGCCGGTGCTTGACGCTGTCATGGAAGCCCAACCCCAGTGGCATGACGATCCAAAGGTCGCCGCAGCATGGGATGCGGCGGAGTCAGCCGGGCTTGATTTAGAAGCCGCCCGGGCCGGTATGAACTCGCAGGAGATTGACCGCATTATTCAACAGGATGCGGCTGACGTGAAAGCGGTTGGAATTTCTGGAACCCCAACCTTTTACGTCAACGGGGACACCTTAAGTCGGCTGGGACCCCAAGAACTGTACGACCTTGTCACCTCCAAGGTAGAGTCGCCTCAATAACAACTTCAGAACCGGCAACGCTATGTCACTGCTTGACTACTTATTACCTTACGATTTCTCGCCGCTGACCATACTGAGCTACATGCTCGTGATGGGGTTCTATGGCGTTGGGCTATTTCGGATGCCGGAACAGGACCGGCCAGGCGCACTGCGGATCTTTGCGTTCACCCTGGGGGTGATGATCTGTTATGCGGTGATGCAGACCCGCTTCGATTACTACGCGCAATACATGTTCTTCGTCCATCGGGGCCAGCATCTGATCCTTCATCATATTGGGCCTATCCTGATCGCGCTTTCCAATCCCTTGCCGGTCATGCGGTTCTGGTTTGAAAAAATCAGCCCAGGCTGGAGGCGCACGCTCCGGCCTCTGGGTTGGTTTTATCAGGTCCTGCAACAACCCTTCATCGCCCTATTCCTGTTTGTCGGGCTCATTTATTTCTGGCTGTGGCCATCAATCCATTTCGACGCCATGCTCAGCCGGGATCTGTACTGGGTCATGAACTGGAGCATGTTACTGGATGGCCTGCTGTTCTGGTGGTTGATCTTCGACCCGCGACCGCCTGCGATCACCTCATCGCTGGGGTATGGCAGACGCATGTTGGTTCTGGCTGCCGCAGGTGTGCTTCAGATGTTTCTTGGGGCGTGGATCGTGTTCTCACGTGACATGGTCTACGACGTTTACGAAGTCTGTGGCAGGGCCTGGCCGCTGGACCCGGAAGTCGACCAGCTCCTGGGCGGCATGCTGACCTATATCCCTCCCGCTATGATGAGCATCCTTGGCATTCTTCTGATGCTTCGGCGAGCCATGCATCAGGACGGAAAATATGCCAATCAATCCAAACCACTTGAGGAAACAGCGTCATGAGAACTCGCTTCTGGCGACAGCGCACCAACATCATATCGGCGACCTTAACGCTGATTGCATCCCTATTGCTGACTGGTTGCTTTGCCAATGACGAGGAAGACTGGAACGGTAAAAACATCAGTGGCTTGATGCCTGAGCTGGAATTCGACCTGATCAATAGCCAGGGCGAGTCGGTATCTGGCGAGGATTACAGTGGACGGGTGAGAATGCTGTTTTTCGGGTTCACCTCGTGCCCCGATGTTTGCCCAACCGCCCTGCAAAAGCTCAATCAGGCAACCACTGGCCTGGCCCCGACGCTTCAGGATGAAGTACTCACTTTGTTCGTGAGTGTCGATCCGAAACGTGACACGCCTGAGCGCCTCGCAAAATACGTGGATTTTTTCGGTGACAATATTGTAGGACTCACTGGAAATGAACCCCAGCTTCGTGAACTCGCAAAACGATATAGAACCACCTTCGGTTATGACGAACCTGACCCCGATGGAAATTATGCGGTGTCACACAGCAGCGCGATTTATGTATTTGATCGCGAGGGTAACCCCCGCCTTTTAATTCGGCCCGATTTGAGCGGGGAAGAAATTCGGCATGATCTCGTTGCTCTTATTCAGGAGGATTCCTGACTGAATAGACTGTCCCAACTCGAATTGGGACAGTCCTGATTGGCGGGCAGATACAAATTGGTTAAGCAGAGCCGGAGAGTGTCTCAATAATTCGGCAATCCATAATAACCCCGCCTTCACAACACGCACTCAGTCTTTCCAACTCGTGTTCCATCGCACGCAAATCTTTCAGTCGAGAGCGCACCTGTTCCAACTGTTGTTCAACTTTGGCGTCTACTCCAGCGCAGGACTCCTGATGTCGATCTGCTAGCGACAGCAGCTCTCGAATATCGTCAAGGCTGAAACCGAGCCCCCGGCTTCGTCGGATAAACAGCAGCCGCGAATAATCCGCTTTGGCGTACAGTCGATATCCGGAGTCCGAGCGGATCGCTTTCGGTAACAGTCCAATTCTTTCGTAGTAGCGGATGGTTACGGGCTTGATGCCCGTATCATCAGCCAACCGACCGACCGTGTAGGTTTTTTCGCTCATCATCATTGACCTTATAGTTACTATAACCCCTATTGTATCGTTGTATTGCAAATACTAGGAGGGTTCGTCGTGGATAGCTGCTGTGAAAACAAGGCCGGTGAACTGGCACAATTGCGAGCGAGCCAAAGCCGGGTGCTTTACATTGCGCTTGCCATAAACGCAGTGATGTTTGTGGTGGAATTCAGCGCCGGCTGGATTGCAAGCTCTACCGCGTTGCTGGGCGATTCGCTGGATATGTTCGGCGACGCGTCTGTCTATGCACTGACACTGTTCGTGCTGGACCGAAGCCGTCGCGCGCGTGCCGGAGCGGCTTTGTTCAAAGGCGGCTTTATGCTGTTGTTCGGGCTTGTTGTTGTCGCCGATGCCATCCGCAAGCTGGTGATACAGGAAGTGCCGGCCGCCGAGTGGATGGGCGCTGTCGGCGCTCTTGCTCTTTTTGCAAACGGCGTTTGTTTTGTGTTGCTCTACCGTCATCGTGCGGACGACCTCAACATGCGTTCCACCTGGATGTGTTCCAGGAACGATCTGTTCGCCAACAGCAGTGTCATCATTGCGGCTGGATTGGTCGCCCTCACCAATACCCTCTGGCCGGACATCATTGTGGGCCTCGCCATTGCTGCGCTTTTCCTGCATTCCGCCTGGCAAGTCATCAGTGAAGGTATGGGGGAATGGCGTGCCGGTGGCGCAGAATCCGCCAACCAATCGGACGAAGGTGAGGTCGCCACTACCGGAGACAACTGCTGTTCTTCATCGCAAAGCACGTGTGGCAGTGCATCGGAAGAGCCATCCCGGTGACCAACAATAACCAGGTGATTCCATGGGGGCTGCTGCTGTCGGCCTGGCTACTGGCGTTGGTGTCCTCGCTTTCAGCCATCTACATCGGGGAAGTTCTCGGGCAGGCTCCGTGCGTTCTGTGCTGGTTTCAGCGCGCCTTCATGTTTCCGTTGGCGGTGATTCTCGCAGTCGCCTGCTACTACTCGGATTTCAACGTTTGGCGCTACGCTATGCCGCTGGCTGTTATTGGCTCCCTGTTCGCTCTGGCCCACTCACTGCTTTATGTGGGGATAATTCCACAACCCATTCAGCCCTGCACGGCCACTGGCCCGTCCTGCTCGGGTGACGGAATGACGATATTTGGTGGGCTGCCGCTTCCGTTTCTATCGCTGGCCATTTTCGTTGCCATCATAATTCTGCTCTTGCTTGTCCGTCGGAGAATTCATTCATGAATCGTCGTGCCATCGTTGTTGTCGTGTGTCTCGTGCTGATCGCAGCCTTTTCGGCCGCTGTCTTGTTCAAGCCACAGCCCCAGCAGCCTCAAAAAACGGCCACCACCGGTGAAAAGTCTGTTGTCGCTTCCGAACCGATCGCGAACCAACAAGCATTGGTACGCTTCCATTCGCCCACATTCGGGCCTGCCGACGCACCGGTGACCATCGTTGAGTTTTTCGACCCCTCCTGCGAAGCCTGCCGGGCGTTCTACCCCATCGTGAAACAGATTCTTGCTGAGTATCCAGGTCAGGTGCGCCTTGTTTTGCGTTACACACTGTTCCATCAGGGTTCCGAGGAAGTCTCCAGAATTCTGGAAGCAGCTCGCCTGCAAGATGTCTATGAACCGGTGCTGGAAGCTGTGTTGGAGGTGCAGCCTGCCTGGCACGACGACCCGAAGGTTGCCAAGGCATGGGGAGCGGCCGAGGCAGCCGGTCTGGACCTGTCCCAAGCCCGTGAGGATATGCAATCCGAACGGATAAGCGCCATCCTTGATCAAGACATGCAGGACGTCAAAACCATCGGCGTTCGGGGCACCCCGACTTTTTTCGTGAATGGCCGCCAACTCACGGAGTTTGGTCCCAAACCGCTACTTCGCCTTGTTCAGGAGTCGCTCCCAGACGCACAGCAATAGCGACCGGTGTCGATTAAAACACGGATGGGCTTGATGCCCTCCACCGTCAACTGAACTCAGAAAGTTGAGGACTCACGGAAATGCCAGATCTTGCGACATGGGGAATGCTGGCTGCTTTTTTTGGCGGCCTGGTGTCTTTTTTCTCACCCTGCACTCTGCCGCTGGTTCCGGGGTATCTCTCGGTCGTTACGGGCGGCACCGTCACAGACCGTTCGAGTCGACTGCAATCTCTGTGGCTCAGTATCTGTTTTGTCCTTGGATTCAGTGTGGTGTTCATCGCTTTTGGTGCCAGCGCTAGTCTGCTCGGTCAGTGGCTGATGGCCTACCGGCAGGAAGCCAATCTGGTGGCGGGCATTCTGATCGTGCTGATGGGGCTATTTATGCTGGGCTGGTGGAGCATGCCCGCGCTACAGCGCGACTGGCGCTTTGGGCAAACCCTTGAGGGTGGACGGCCCACGGCAGCGTTTCTTCTCGGTTTGGCCTTTGCCGTCGGATGGACACCGTGTATTGGCCCGATATTGGGCGCTATCCTGGCTCTCAGTTCCACCCATGCGAATGCTGAAACCGGCATGCTGTACCTGGCCGTTTATTCGCTGGGGTTGGCAATTCCATTTTTGGCAACGGCTCTATTTATTGAGCACTTTCGGGCGCGAGTGCGCTGGATGAGCCGCTGGAGTCAGTCACTGAGAATTCTGGCAGGGCTGGTTCTGGTTGTTATGGGGGTAATGGTGCTGACGGGACAGATGACCCGGTTTGCATCATGGATGTTATCCGCATTTCCGGTACTCGGAAGACTCGGTTGATCCCGGGCAAATCTTTGCCCACCACTCAGCTGGCCGATAAGGCAGGAGAACCGAGCAGTGAACAGTGAACTCAAGGCGTTCTATCTGACAGAACTGGCAGCAGCCGCTGATGCAGACAATCAGGGCGATGTCGATACAGCGTTCAGACATCTTGAACGGGCTCATATTCTGAGCCAGAAGTTCGCGTTAGCGCACACGACAACACATTTGCGCATGCTACGGCTCGGCTGGCACACGCGCGATGCTCGCGAGGTTCTCGGTCAGCTGGCTCGGGCCTTCGCTGCGTTGCTGGTTTCACGAATCTGGGTTCCTGTCGGCAATACGGGACGTGCCAACGTCAGCGCATTTGAACCGATGGCGGTGCCGGAAGACTTGGCGATTGTTCTGGGACACCAGAAGCCTTCCAACACGTAACTGAAGGACACCACTTTATGATCACACCCTGCTTCCAACACCACACAAAGCGCTTTGCATCCATTGCATTAATGATGCTGGCAATCCTCCTTGTTGGCTGCATGGGCGATGATGCGCCGGATTGGCACGGAACAGACATCAGCGGCGTGATGCCCAAGCTTGAATTCGATTTGATCGACAGTCAGGGAGCACCGGTTTCAGGCGATGATTACAGTGGTCAGGTACGAATGCTGTTTTTCGGATTTACCTCTTGCCCTGATGTTTGCCCCACTGCTCTGCAAAAACTCAGTCAGGCCGTTAGCGGCCTGAGCCCGGAAAACCAGGAGGAGGTACTTACGCTGTTCGTCAGCGTTGACCCTCAGCGCGATACGCCCGAGCGCCTGGCAGAGTATGTCAATTTTTTTGGTGAAAGGATCGTCGGGCTGACCGGCAAAACCTCTGACCTACGCACACTTACCCAGCGATACCGGACCACGTTCGGGCATGAAGAACCGGACGCAGAAGGTGATTACGCCGTCACTCACAGCGGCGCAGTTTATGTGTTTGATCGTGAGGGTAATCCACGCCTGCTTATCCGACCGGAAGATTTAAGCGCTCAAGCCATTCGGCAGGACCTTGTTGCCCTTCTTGAAGAAAGTTCCTGAATGACTGAAGGATTCGATAGTGTTCTTTGCAAGGGCGTTTGTAAAGACCCTGTTCGACAATCCTCAAGTCCGATAGTCTCCACGCATTCCTGTTCGCATGAGGCACAATAATCGCTGGCGCATTTTCCTTCCATCTCTGCCGTGCAATGATTTAGCGTTTCCAACTTGTTCCGGCAATGATACCGGATGAAATGGATGCGATTTGCCTGGAGGCACTGGAGGAAGCCCTGACTCGAATGTTCGCTTTTGTTTAAAAGCTTGGATTTATGTTGGGGCCCTTGCCACTCCTAGCCTATGAGTGAACTTACCTCGGTTCAGATTCCCCTCACTGGCTCATCTCGTCGCGGCAAAAAGTCCGCTTTCCCGATGAAAGCGTGGCCAGAACTCCGACGTATGTCGCCATAATAATGTGGCAGCTTGGGCTAGACTGGAACGTCAAGAACACACTCAGACTTGCAGCGTAGACGACTACTGTCACAGGAGGAACAAAAATGACTGACGGTCATTTTCCACCTGGCCGCAAATCGAACCGTCACAAGCCTTGGCACATATTTGTCACATATACGTCACAGGGGATTTTTGCCGGCCCAAACGCAAAAAAGGCAGACCAGTAACTAACTGATCTGCCTTTCTTAAATATGGTAGCGGGGGCTGGATTCGAACCAACGACCTTCGGGTTATGAGCCCGACGAGCTACCAGACTGCTCCACCCCGCATCAAAACTGGTTGTTGATGGGTTTGCCCCGATCAACGTGCGCGTATATTAAGGATTGGATGCACCACTGTCAATCAATATCTTCGAAAAGATCGGTTCGATATTGCAGTTGCTCTGGCTCTGGCTTTGGCTCTGGCGCCACTTTCTCGCGATAGAAGCCCACCTGCTCGATCACTTCCTGTACCGGGCGAAACGAGCGGCGGTGCTCGGAAGTCGCACCGAGACGGCGCAGGGCTTCCAGATGGATCGGTGTTGGGTAGCCCTTGTGCTGTGCCAGGCCGAAACCAGGGAAACGCGTCTCCAGCGCTTCCATTTCCCGGTCACGGGTTACCTTGGCAATGATGGAGGCGGCGCTGATGGCTTCGACCCTGCTATCACCCTTCACAACAGGCTCCGATGGCCAGTGCCACTTCGGACAGCGGTTACCGTCCACCAGAACGTATTCGGGGGCGATCGCCAAACCTGAAACCGCACGCTCCATGGCCAGCATCGTGGCCTGATAGATGTTCAGCTCATCAATCTCATGGGCCTCGCACCGGCCTATGCTCCAGGCTTTGGCATGCTCCAGGATCTCCCCATAGAGCGCGCTGCGGCGTTTGTCAGTAAGCTTCTTTGAGTCCGCGAGGCCGGCAATCGGCCGGTCCGGGTCCAGAATCACCGCCGCCGTTACGACAGCCCCAATCAGCGGACCCCGACCGACCTCGTCGACACCAGCCAGGAGAGAGCCCGTATAGCTGCATTCGAACGGCGGCAATGGCTTTTTCGGCATCAGCGGGCACCCTGCTCTAACAGGTCAGAGATCGCCTGGGCGGCTTTTTCATCAGCACCCTGCCTCAAGGTGTGGTGCAAGTCAGTAAAGGCTTCTTTGAGCCGAACCCGCTCTTTAGTGTTTTCCAGGCGCTCGAGCACTGCGGCGCCCAGACTCTCCGCCGTGGCGTCGTCCTGAAGCAGTTCCGGAACCAGCTGGCGCTTGGCAAGCAAATTGGGCAACGCGACGTGAGGTACCTTGACCAATTTCGACAACAGGGCATAGCTGAATCCGCTCAAGCGATAGCCCACGACCATCGGCTTTTTCAACAGCATCGCTTCCAGCGTTGCAGTTCCCGAAGCAAGCAGCACAACATCGGAGGCGGCCATCACGTCTCGGGACCTGCCTCGCACAATCGTGACTGACAGTTTCACCTCGAGCGCATCAACCAGATCCCGCACCTGTTTTTCGCGATCCCTGTTTACACAGGGAATCACCAGTTGAAGATCCGGGCGTCGCTCCTGGATCCAGCGAGACGCTTCCAAAAACAGGGTGCCGAGTCTTTCCACCTCCCCTGCCCGGCTGCCCGGCAGGACGGCAAGTACCGACGCTTCGAGGTCTATACCCAGCGACTCCCGCATCTTGAGGGTATCCGGTTCCATGGGAATGCGATCGGCTAGGGGGTGACCCACGAACGCCACGGGCACGTGGTGTTCCTCATAGAAACGAGCCTCAAACGGGAACAGGGTCAGCATAAGGTCGACGGACTTGGCGATTTTAAAAATCCGCTTTTGCCGCCAGGCCCACACGGATGGGCTGACATAATGGACAGAGAGGATACCGGCCTCGCGACAGCGTCGCTCGATAGCCAGCGTAAAATCCGGGGAATCAATACCAATGACCACGTCCGGCGGAGTCGTGAAGAAATAGTCCAGCACTCGGGCCCGGATGCTGAATAGTTCGCGAATCCGACCCAGGACCTCAACCAGGCCCATGACCGAAAGGCGCTCCATCGGCACCAGCGAGTGAAAACCTTCAGCAACCATCTCCTCTCCGCCAATTCCGACGAAACGGGCACGGGGATAACGCTGCCGGAGGGAACGAATCAGCCCGGCACCGAGGATATCCCCCGATGCCTCGCCGGCAATGATACCGAATGTGATTTTGCGTTCGCTGATGATCGCGTGAGAAAGATCTGTCACCGACAGGCTCCTGCCGGGTTAGCGGATGATGCCGCGGTGTGCTCCACGCAGGGAGTCAATGAGCGGGCGAATCTCCGCGACATCGGAATAGGATTTCTCGAGTTCTTCAACGGCCTGTTCGGTCGTGAGCCCCTGGCGGTAGATGACCTTGTAGGCACGGCGTAAGGCCAGCAAAACATCTTTACTGAAACCGCGGCGCTTGAGGCCTTCGACGTTCATGCCATGAGGTTCCGCTGACTGACCACTGGCCATAACGTAGGCGGGAATATCCTTGAGTACGATGCTGCCACCGGCCGCCATGCTGTGGGGGCCAATATGGCAAAACTGGTGAACCATGGTGCCACCACCGAGGATCGCAAAATCACCGACCGAGACATGGCCCGCAAGGGTCGCGCAATTGGCCAGGATGGTGTTATCCCCCACAATGCAGTCGTGGGCGACATGCACATAAGCCATGAGAAGGTTACCGCTGCCAATGCGGGTTTCGCCACGATCCTGGACCGTGCCGCGGTGGATGGTGCAATTCTCGCGAATCACATTGTTGTCACCAATCACCAACGTGGTCGGCTCGCCGGCGTATTTCTTGTCCTGACACTCTTCACCGATACTGGAGAACTGGAAGATGCGATTGTTCCGGCCAATGACCGTAGGCCCTTTAACAACAACGTGCGACAGGATCTCTGTGCCATCGCCGATTTCCACATCCGGACCAATGTAACTCCACGGCCCGACGGTGACGTTGTCCCCGAGCCTGGCTGACGGGTCTACAATTGCCTGAGGATGGACTCCCGACCAGTCATTTGTCGCCATCAAACTTCTCTCTCAGCGGTCAGAATCTCTGCCACGCAAACGACTTCTCCGTCGACCAGAGCGCGACACTCGAATTTGTATATACCCCGTTTACCAGAAATAAATTCCGACTCCATGCACAGTTGATCCCCTGGCAATACCGGGCGTTTGAACCGGGCCTTGCTCGAACCGGCCAAGTATTGTACCACGCCGTCAGAAGGTTTCCGGCCCACAGTCACAAAACCGAGAATGCCGGATAACTGCGCCATCGCCTCAATGATCAAGACGCCCGGCATGATGGGATTATTCGGGAAGTGGCCCTGGAAGAACGGCTCGTTAAACGAAATATTCTTGTAGCCCTTGATCGATTTTCCCTTTTCGACCTCAGTTACCCGATCCACCAGCAAAAACGGGTATCGGTGTGGAAGGTACTCCAGAATTTCGTCGATGTTCATCATGTTGATCGGCCTCAGCCCTCTAATTTCTTTTCGAGTTCTTTTACCCGTCGCGCCAGAACATCCAACTGCCGGAAGCGCACTGCATTCTTGCGCCACTGACGGTTGGTATCGGCACTCGTGCCTGATGAATAGACACCGGGCTCCCGGATGTCACCGGTTACCAGCGTCATACCGGTCAGATGAACCTGATCGGCGATCTCAAGATGGCCAGCAACGCCGGATGCGCCACCGAAAACACAGTGCCTGCCAATGCGGGTGCTGCCGGCAATGCCAACCATAGCCGCCATGGCACTGTGCTCGCCTATGCATACGTTATGGGCAATCTGGATCAGGTTATCGAGCTTCACACCGTCGCCAATCACGGTGTCATCCAAAGCCCCGCGATCGATAGTGGTGTTGGCGCCCACTTCCACATCATTCCCGAGAACAACGCGCCCGAGCTGTGCAATACGGTGCCAAACGCCCTTCTCGTTAGCGAAACCGAAACCGTCGGAGCCTATCACAGCACCGCTGAGTATGTGGCAACGTTCGCCAATAACCACGTCGTGAGCCAGAGTCACCCGGGGCCGAATCAGAGTCCGGGCTCCGATTCTGGCGCGGGCTCCAACAATCGAGCCGGCTCCAACAACAACCCTCTCACCAATGTCTGCCCCGGCTTCCACGACCGCATTCGGGCCTATGCTGGCATCTTCAGCAATAATCGCTGACGGGTCTACTACTGCGGATGGGTGAATGCCGGGCGAAGCAACAGGGGCGGGGTCAAACCAGTGGCTCAACCGAGCATATCCGAGATAGGGGTTGTCCAGTAACAGGACGTTGGTCGGAGCCTCTTTCGCCGAGGCAGGTGCAACAATAACGGCCGAAGCACGCGTTTCTGGCAGATATTTACCATAGGAAGGATTCGCCAGGAAGCTGATCTGACCGGGACCAGCCGCCTGCAACGTCGCCAGACCCGAAACCTTTACATCAGGGTCACCCCGTAGCTCCGCACCAAGGGCATTGGCAATTTCCCCAAGGCGATAGGACCTTTCTGTCATTGCGAACTCCCAAGCAACGATCAGGGCACCGGGGTGCCCGTCACAGATTAACGGTTCAGTTTTTCAAGAAGCTGAGAGGTCAGATTCATTTCAGGCTTTACATAGACAACCGCTTCGCTTGGCAGGATAAGGTCGAGGTTGTTCTCCTCAAGAAGCTCCTTGACCGCTGCGTCCACCTCGGGACGAGCCTGCTCCAGAAACGCCTGTTTGCGCTGGTTCACCGTTGAATCCAGCCGCTGCTTGAGAAAGTTGAACTCCTTTACCTTCTCCTGGAACTCTCCCGCCAGCTTGTTACGCTCGCTCTCGTTCATCATGGCTCCGTCTTTTTCAAGGCGTTCCTGGAGCTTGCGAGCTGCTTCCTGGGCTTCACGGACGCGGGCTTCGTCCCCGGCAAAATCCTTCTGAAGCGATTCGCTGAATGTCTTGGCATCGTCAGACGAGAACAGTGCCTGACGCAGATCGACTACACCAATCCGGGTTTCGGCCATCGCCGGGAATGAAAACGCCATAATCACAGCAGCGAACATCAAAACAAATCGGGACATTGGTTTTCTCCTGATTTTCATCCGTCGATTATTATTATCCATGCTTTAGAAGGTCTGGCCCAGCGAGAACTGGAACACCTGTGTGTCGTCGCCAGCTTTGTCGTTCAGAGGGTAAGCGAGACTGAATGCCAATGGGCCAACAGCCGTTATCCACTGGAAGCCGACACCGGCTGCCATCCTGATTTCGCTCAGTTCCGGATCGAACCCCCTGGCTGTATCAAACACCTGGCCGGCATCCAGGAAGAATGCCGTTCTCATTGAGCGGGTATCGCCAGCAAACGGCGTCGGGAAGATCAGTTCCAGACCACCCTCGGTCAAAAGGTTGCCGCCAAACGGATCCGGATCCGAAAGGTCGTTTACGTTATTCGTTGCCCTGAGCCCCAGCGAGTTGGCTTCGTATCCACGAACCGAACCATAACCACCGGTGTAGAAGTGCTCGTAGAACGGCATCTGGCTGCGATCACCATAGCCATCGCCGTAGCCGATCTCTGACCGTGCCCGGAAGACCCAGCGATTATTATCGGTCACAGGGTAGTAGAAATCCGTTTTGTGTGTGGCTTTGTAGAAGGTCAGATCACTACCCGGCACCGCAACATCCAGGGACAGTGAGTGGCTGTAACCATCAGTCGGCAACACGCCACGGTTCAGAGTACTGCGACGCCAGCTTCCGAACAGGAAAAAGTTGGTGAACGAGTCGCCTTCCTCATCAATGAATTCACTCACCTCCTGTGACGTGAAGAGGCCTTCCTTCAGATTCGACTGCGTGACACCGGCACCAAAATTCAGGCGGGTAATACTGTCCGTGGGATAGCCGAAGGTAACGCGGCCGCCGTACTCATCCAGCAGGAACGATGAAATATCTTCCTCTTCGTAGTCAGTCTCCCGGGCGAATACACTGAACCCGCGGCTCACGCCATCAACGGTGTAGTAAGGGTCCAGATAGGAGATGTTTGCGCTCTTGATGGAGTCACTGACATTCACGCCGAAAGATACCCGCTTACCGGTACCAAAGAAGTTATTCTCAGAGACATTGGCACCGAGAATCACACCCGAATCCTGGGAAAAGCCAATGGAGGCCGAAAGGCTGCCTGTTGGCTGCTCCTCCACTGAGTAATTGACGTCCACCAGGTCGTCGGTGCCAGGTACCGGGACGGTGTCCACGTTAACAGTCTGGAAGAAGCCAAGACGTTCCAACTTGGTCTTGGAGAACTCGATTCGGTCGGAAGACGCGACACCGCCCTCCATTTGCGTCATTTCCTGGCGCAGGACATCATCGCGTGTAGACACGTTGCCATCGAAATTGATTCTTCGCACGTAGGCCCGTTTGCCAGGCTCCACAAAAAACGTGACTGCGGCTGTGTTATTTTCGCCCGGCTCCGGAACGGCATTGACGTTGGCAAAGGCATAGCCCTCCCGGCCAAGCCGGAATGCCAGGGATTCGGAAATTGCTGTCATGCGGGACCGGGAGAATACATCACCTTCCTCGACCGGAATCAGCGAGCGCAATTCCTCCTCTCCCACGATCAGCTCACCGCGAAGGTTAATTTCGGAAATGGTGTACTGGGGACCTTCATTTACAGCGATCGCAATGAAGACTTTTTGCTTGTCCGGAGAAATCGAAACCTGGCTGGACTCGACGTTGAAATCGAGATAGCCCCGATCAAGATAGAATGACCGAAGCGACTCCAGATCGCCGCTCAGACGTTCTCTGGCGTATTTGTCCGCGTTGGTTATCGAGTTCCACCAGCTCGTGCTCTGCAGCTCGAACAGATCCTGCAGCTCCTCGTCGGTGAAATCCCGGTTGCCAATGAGATTGATGTGGTGAATCGCGGCAACAGAACCTTCATTGATATCCAGACGAATCGAAACCCGGTTTCTCGGAAGCTCTTCCGCTGTTGCCTTTACCCGGGCATTGTAGCGGCCCTGAGCAATGTATGAGCGCAGTATTTCAAGCTCCAGACGCTCGAGGGTCGCACGCCGGAACACCTGGCCTTCCTGAAGCCCGGCCCCTGCCAGCGCGTCCATCAACATCTCGGTTTCAATGTTCTTATTGCCCTCGATCTCGATATCACTGATGGAGGGACGCTCTCGAACCGTCAGAATGAGTACACCAGCTTCCCGGCTGGCCTCAATGTCGGTAAAAAGCCCGGTCCGGAACAGCGATTTGATCGCATCAGCCAGCTCGGTCTCGTCCACCTGTTCACCAATATTGACAGGGAACGCAGAAAAAACAGTACCCGCAGATACCCTCTGCAGGCCTTCAACCTCAATATCCGCAACAGTGAACTGATCAGCAAGTGCTGGCTTCAGGCCGGACACGGCCACAGCGAGGCCAACGGCTACACTTAGAAGAGAACGTCTCATTCAAATATTTCGCCTGGTTAATGCGCGTAAAGAGCTCGCAATTCTCACAACCGCATCAGGTCGTTGTAAAGAGCAAACACCATTAATGTGAGGATCATTGCCATACCAATTCGTAATCCAAACGCTTGAGCCTGCTCGGAAAGCGGCTTTCCCCGGAGGGCTTCGATGGTGTAGTAAACGATATGACCACCATCCAGTACCGGTACAGGCAGAAGGTTCAAAATGCCCAGACTTACGCTCAGATAAGCAAGAAAACGCACGAAATCTTCGAATCCGGAGCTGACGCTGGCCTCTGCAACCCGGGCAATGGTTATCGGACCACTGAGGTTTGTGGGCGACAACAGTCCGGTGACCATTTTCTTGATGGCCACGAGCGTAAGACGGGTGTCCGCCCAGGTTTCGCTGAGGGCTACCGGGATGGCAGCGAACGGACCGTAGCTGACATCCCGCAGAACTTCCTCTGGCCACGAGATCGCCTCCACGCCTGCCCCGACGAAACCGATAGACTCGCCACTTTCCTCGGTCCTTGCTTCCGGGGTCACGCTCAGGGATTGTTCCGAGCCGTTGCGCTCCACAGTGACCTGAAGTGTCTGCTCCGGAGCGTTGCGAATGAACTCTACCAGCTCAAACCAGCTGCCGATCGCCTCGCCATTCACGGCAACGATGCGATCTCCGGGCTGCAACCCGGCTGCCTCTGCACGCCCACCCTCGGAAATCTGACCCAATACAGGCGGCACTGCGGGCCGCCATGGCGTGATGCCAAACTCAGCCAGCGGGTTGGGCGTATCATCACTCAGGCCCCATCCTGAAAGCTCACCGCTGACGGTTCCCCGGGCGCCATCCTCGGACACCTCCATGGAGATCGAACCATGCTCGCCAGTCCGCTCGAGGATGCGCATGTTCACATCACGCCAGGAACTGACCCGATGGCCATCCACGGCGTGAATCTCCATGCCTTCCTGCAGCCCCACCCGCTCGGCCACGCTCTCGTCGGCAATCTGGCCAACAATGGGCGCAACGTGGGTAACGCCAACCACGCTTAATAGCCAGTAAGCAAAAATGGCAAATATGAAATTGGCTACGGGGCCAGCCGCGGCAATGGCAATACGTTGGCCGGGCGGCTTGGACGTGAAGGCCTGGTCTCGGAGTTCCTCGGGTACCGGCCCCTCGCGCTCATCAAGCATCTTGACGTAGCCACCCAGTGGAATGGCCGCAACCGCGAACTCGGTTCCATGCTTGTCATACCAGGAAAACATGGGTTTCCCGAAACCCACCGAGAATCGGAGCACTTTTACCCCGCACCGCCGGGCCACCCAGAAATGACCGTATTCGTGTAAGGTCACGAGGATGCCGAGGGTAAGCGCGAGTGCGAGGACGGTTTCAATAATCTGCATAGCGTTCCTGATTGAATGGCTTCAGCCGGGCAGCCTAAGGCTGCGACTATCAGACAGTTAACAGACCTATCTGTTCCCGCGCACGACCCCGTGCCTCTTTATCCTTGGCAAAAATGATCTCAAAGCTGTCTGCTGGCTCAACGGCGGTCGCAGCGAGCGTTCGCTCTATGATAACGGGGATATCCGAAAAACACAGGGTACCGTCGAGAAAAGCGGCAACCGCCACTTCATTGGCCGCATTCAGAACCGCAGGTGCAGTGCCGCCCGCCTCGAAAGCTTCCGCAGCAAGACGCAGACAGGGGAAACGCCCCAGATCCGGGCGTTCGAAGTGAAAGCGCCCGATAGCGAACAGATCCAGGGGGGCAACTCCGGCATCAATGCGCTCGGGCCAGGCCAGGCCGTTGGCAATCGGTGTTCTCATATCCGGACTGCCAAGCTGTGCCAACACGGATCCATCGGCATATTCCACCATGGAGTGGATGATACTCTCTGGATGAACATGCACCTCGACTTTCTGAGGTGTTGTGTTGAAAAGCCAGCAGGCTTCAATCAGTTCCAGGCCCTTATTCATCAAGGTGGCGGAGTCTACGGAAATCTTTTGCCCCATGGACCAGTTGGGGTGGGCACACGCCTGGGCCGGAGTTACCGACCGGAGATCTTCAGCAGAGTGCTCGCGGAAGGGGCCACCGGAGGCTGTCAGCAAGATCCTCGTAATACCGGCACCAGCAGGATCCCGGATCTTGTCTGCCGGCATGCACTGGAAAATCGCGTTGTGCTCGGAATCGATCGGCAGCAGTTCGGCACCGGCCTCGGTCACGGCGTCCATGAACAAATTCCCGGACATCACCAGGGCTTCTTTATTGGCAAGCAGCACCCGCTTCCCTGCCCTTACCGCTGAAAGCGTAGGCGATAATCCCGCCGCGCCAACAATGGCTGCCATCACGGTATCAACGTCAGGCGCCGAGGCTGCCTGACACAACCCATCCAGGCCGGCGAGCACCTCGGTGTCCGGCAAGTCTGCCAGCAGCTCGGAGAGCATATTGGCAGCCTCTGGATCGGCCATGACGGCCACCTTGGGACGGAATTCCCGGCACAATACAGCCAGTTCCTCAGCGCGGGTGCTGGCGGTTAATGCATAAACCGAGAAACGTTCCGGGTGCCTTCGAACAACATCCAGGGTGCTGAGGCCAATGGAGCCCGTGGCTCCGAGAATGCTGATAGAGCGGGTTGCCATAGTCACCAGTGCCCGGTTGTGAGCCAACCAAGTTGGGTAATGATGAGAGCAAAAACCGGAATCGCCGCTGTCAGACTATCAATCCGATCCATAATCCCGCCATGGCCGGGTAGCAACTGACTACTGTCCTTGATGCCCCGATGCCGCTTGAGCATGCTTTCCAGCAAATCACCCAACACCGAAACCAGGCCGGTGGCGAGACTGGCAACAATCAGGAGCAGTGTCTGTCCTGCCCCTGCTGAAGCCAGAAAACTCACCACAATAGCAAAGGCTCCCACGGCCACCAGACCACCCCAGACACCCGCCCAGGACTTACCGGGGCTGACCCGGGGCGCCAACTTTGCTTTTCCAAACGCCCGACCGGCAAAGTAAGCACCGATATCAGCAACCCAGACCACGCAGAACACGTAAAGAATGAGCAGCAGGTTGTTGCTGCTGTCGCCAAACTGGAAGCCACCGGTACGCAGGTGATTCAGGCCAACCCAGGCGGGCACCAGCACGAACAGCCCCATTACGGCTCTGACCGGCAGACTGCCCCATTTATCAGACCCTGCGGGGTAACTGCGAACCAGAAGAAAACAGATGCCCCACCAGAACAGCGCCAGCCAGAGCACCGCCACAAACGGCACGTTGAGAAGCCCGTATAGAATCAGGGCGGTTAGCAGCGCATAACCGATCCGACCAGCAGGATGCCCAATGCCAGACATATTTGCCCACTCCCAGGCACCTATAGAGATGATGGCACCTGTGAAGAGAGCAAACCCCAGCGGAGGGAGAAAGAAGATCCCGCCGATGGCGATCGGGGCGAGAATCAATGCGGTGATAATTCGGGTTTTTAACACGGTTAACGTCGCTATCGTTCGTTATTGTTGTAGAGCCTTGGCCGCTATCTGATCATCTGTCTGGCCAAAACGACGCTGTCGACCGGCATATGCCTGCAGGGCCTTGAGCATCTCTTCCTGCTGAAAATCAGGCCAATACACCGGAGAAAAGTAAAGCTCTGTGTAAGCCAGGTGCCACAGCATGAAGTTGCTGATTCTCTGCTCACCGGCCGTGCGAATCATCAGATCAGGCATTGGCAGGTCACCAATACTGAGGTGCTGCTGGATCAGGTCATCGGTAATATCGGATGGCGCCAAATGCCCGACACGCACCTGTTCCGCCACCTTGCGCGTGGCCTGAGTGATATCCCAGTGTCCGCCGTAGTTCGCTGCAATCACGAGCGTCATCCGGGTGTTGTTGCGGGTCAGCTCCTCCGCCGCTTCCATATGTTCGCGAAGCGCAGAACTGAAGGCGGACCGGTCACCAATTATGCGCAACCGGATGTCGTTACGATGAAGCTTCCGCACTTCGCGCTCGAGCGCGAACAGGAACAACTTCATCAGGGCCGACACTTCGTCCTTGGGGCGCCGCCAGTTTTCACTGGAAAAGGCAAACAGAGTGAGAACTTCCACACCTTCGCGGGCGCAGGTTTCTACCACTGCCCTGACCGCATCCACTCCGGCCTTGTGGCCAGCCACTCCCTTGAGACGACGGGCCTTGGCCCATCGATTATTCCCGTCCATGATGATGGCCACATGCCGGGGTCGGCTGTCTGCCGACACCGGAATCTCTGCGGATACAGTTCCCGTCATGAAATCCCCTGTGCGGCCGAAGCGCTTGATTGCCGCGGCCTTTCAATTCGCTTGCAAGTGAACCCGAACGGTTAAACCGCCATCAGGTCCTCTTCTTTGGCCTTGAGCATCTTCTCGACTTCCGCAATGTAGCGGTCGGTCAACTTCTGGATCTCATCCTCGCCCTTGCGCTCGTCGTCTTCGGTAATTTCCTTTTCCTTCAACAGATCCTTGATCATGCTGTTGGCATCGCGACGTGCGTTGCGGATAGAAACACGACCGTGCTCGGCGTCCGCTTTTGCCTGCTTGACCATTTCCTTACGGGTTTCTTCAGTCAGCATCGGCATTGGAATCCGAATGATATCGCCACTGGTAGCCGGGTTCAGACCGAGGTCTGACGCCATGATCGCCTTCTCGATGGTCGGCATCAGGTTCTTCTCCCAGGGAGAGACCGTCAGCGTCCGGTTATCCTCGACGTTGACACTTGCCACCTGTTTCAGCGGCGTCTCCTGGCCGTAATAGTTCACGGTGACGCTATCCAGGATAGAAGGATGGGCCCGACCAGTGCGAATCTTGTTAAACGCATTGTTCAGGGACTCCAGGCTCTTCTTCATCTTCTTTTCGGCTTCTGCTTTGATGTCGTTAATCACTTCAGCATCCTCAATTCGTTCGTCATGTCTTTTTGCACTATGGCCCCAAACTCCCATGGGGCCTGGACAGCGTTTTATTCGATCAGTGTACCTTCTTTCTCGCCGGTTACGATGCGAGTCAGCGCGCCTGCACGGTTCATATCGAACACCCGCAGCGGCATGCCATGATCACGGGCGAGACAGATGGCTGTCAGATCCATCACGCCCAACTTCTTGTCCAGAACCTCATCATAGGTGAGGTAGTCGTATTTCTCTGCACTGCTGTCCAGGTGCGGATCCGCTGAGTATACGCCATCCACCTTGGTGGCTTTGAGCACGGCATCCGCCTCGATTTCAATACCACGCAGACAAGCAGCGGAGTCTGTCGTGAAGAAGGGGTTGCCGGTACCGGCACAGAAAATCACGACATCGCCGTCCTTGAGATCCCTGACTGCTCGGCGTCTGTCGTAGTGCTCGACGATCCCACTCATCGGGATTGCCGACATTACGCGGGTGCGGATGTTGGAGCGCTCCAGAGCGTCACGCATCGCCAGACCGTTCATGACCGTGGCCAGCATACCCATATGGTCGCCGGTCACCCGGTCCATGCCCGCAGCATTCAGGGCTGCTCCACGGAACAGGTTACCGCCACCAATCACCAGACCAACCTGTACGCCAATACCAATCAGCGCACCGATTTCCAGTGCCATGCGGTCAAGAACTTTGGGATCAATACCGAAATCGTGCTCACCCATCAGGGCTTCGCCACTGAGCTTGAGCAGAACACGCTTGTATCTGGGCTGGGTTTTCGATGATGTCGGCATGATGATCCCCTTGTCGTCTGTTGGCTGCTATCCGGCGTGATACCCGTTGCAGGCTTGTATCTGACATACTCCTCAAAAAAGGGGTATCTCAGATACAAGCCCGCCACGAGAGCCGGAAGTTTCCGGCTAACGTGGCAGACTCAGGTGATGCAGAGGCAGAGCGCCCGCTGCATCAAACGAAGGATCAGGCCTTGCCTGTGCCGGCTGCAGCAGCAACCTCGGCAGCGAAGTCCACTTCTTCCTTCTCAATGCCTTCACCCACTTCCAGGCGCACGAAGCCAACCAGCTCGCCACCGTTGGACTTGATCAGCTCGCCCACGGTCTGATCCGGGTTCTTGACGAAAGGCTGCTCAACAAGGCTGTTTTCCTTGAGGAACTTCTTGATGCGGCCGCCCATCATCTTCTCGACGATCTCGGCAGGCTTGCCTTCCATATCCGGCTGGGCCTTGATGACTTCTTTCTCTTTTTCAAGCTCTTCTGCCGGCATGTCTTCCGGCTTGCCAACACGCGGGTTAACCGCAGCTGCGTGCATGGCAATATCACGGGCAACTTCAGGGTCGCCGGCAGTCAGGGCAACAACAGAAGCAATCTTGTTGTTGCTGTGGACATAGCCACCAACAACCGGGCCTTCAACTTTCACAATGCGACGAACAGTGATGTTTTCGCCGATCTTCTGAACCAGCGCTTCACGCTTGGCTTCCAGATCGCCTTCCATCAGCTTGGCTACGTCAGTTTCGCCTTTTTCGAAGGCAACGTTCAGGACATCGTTGGCGAAGTTCAGGAAGTTGTCATCGCGAGCCACGAAGTCTGTCTCGGAGTTCACTTCCAGAATGTACGCAACGGTGTTGTCGTCAGAAATCTTGATCAGTGAAGCGCCTTCAGCGGCGGTACGGCCGGCTTTCTTGGCAGCTTTCAGACCGGAAGACTTACGCAGTTCTTCGATTGCGGCGTCTACACTGCCTTCTGCTTCAACGAGCGCCTTCTTGCACTCCATCATGCCAAGGCCGGTACGCTCACGCAGCTCTTTGACCATTGCAGCGGTAATTGCAGCCATGTTCAATCCTCTCAACTGTTCCGAATTCGGTGGGGAGGTGTGCCCGAGGCAACCCGGGGCACACCTTACATCTCAAACGTGAAGATAAAGCCTTACTCAGCGGCTGGAGCAGCGCCTTCGGCGTCTTCGCTGACCTCAACAAACTCGTCAGCGCCGGCACCGGCAGACTGGGCCGCTTCGATGCAGGTATCAGCAACGGCTTTCACGTAAATCTGGATCGCGCGAATGGCGTCATCGTTGCCCGGAATCACGTAATCAACACCGTCCGGATCACTGTTGGTATCCACAACGCCGATAACAGGAATGCCCAGCTTGTTGGCTTCCTTGATAGCGATACGCTCGTGGTCAACGTCGATCACGAACATCGCGTCCGGCAGACCACCCATGTCCTTGATACCACCAATGGAACGCTCGAGGCGGTCCATTTCGCGGGTGCGATCCAGGGCTTCTTTTTTGGTCAGCTTGTCGAAAGTACCGTCCTGGCTCTGGGTTTCCAGATCACGATAGCGACGGATAGACTGACGGATGGTCTTGTAGTTGGTCAGCATGCCACCGAGCCAGCGATGGTTAACGAACGGCTGACCGGCACGCTCGGCTTCTTCCTTGATGATCTTGGCCGCGGCACGCTTGGTACCAACGAACAGGATCTTGTTCTTGTTCTCTGCCAGCTGCTGAACGAACTTCAGCGCATCGTTCATGGCAGGAACAGTCTGCTCAAGGTTGATGATATGAATCTTGTTACGGGCGCCGAAGATGAACTTCGACATTTTCGGGTTCCAGTAGCGGGTCTGGTGACCGAAGTGAGCACCTGCCTTCAGCAGGTCACGCATATTTACCTGAGCCATGATAGTTACCTTTTTAGCTTCGGGTTAGTCCTCCACGTATCCGATTACCCCAACCTGGCTCCTTATAAAGCAGGAGCAGGCACCCTGGGATAACGTGCCGACACGTGTGTGAATTTGCCGGATTCGTTTCCAGCGGGCGCGTTTATACCATATTCGAGCCGGTAAACGCCATTATTTTTGACGACCGGCTTCCTTGTACCCGGGCGGCAGGGCCCTTAAAATGCCGGTTTGATACAAATCAACGGGAAACCCAATGCAGGTATCGATCAAGACTCCGGAAGAAATCGAAAAGATGCGCGTCGCTGGCCGTTTGGCGGCCGAAGTGCTCGAGATGATTGGCGATTACGTCAAACCGGGCGTTTCCACTGAAGAGCTCGACCGGATTTGCCACGACTATATTGTTAACGAGCAAAAGTGCATTCCGGCGCCGCTCAACTATAAAGGATTTCCGAAGTCCATCTGTACCTCGGTTAACCACGTGATCTGCCACGGCATCCCGTCAGAGAAGAAAATACTCAAGGACGGAGACATCCTTAATATCGATGTCACCGTAATAAAGGATGGCTACCACGGTGATACCAGTAAGATGTGGATCGTCGGCAAGCCCAAACCGGGCACAGAGCGCCTGATCCAGATTACCCAGGAGTGCCTCTATAAAGGTATCGAGCTGGTTAAGCCGGGAACCCGCCTGGGAGATATTGGCCACGTCATTCAGCAACACGCCGAGAAACACCGCTACTCTGTGGTTCGCGATTATTGCGGCCATGGCATCGGCGCGGTGTTTCACGAAGAGCCGCAGGTTATGCATTACGGCAAACCCGGCACCGGCCTGGAGCTTCAGGAGGGCATGACCTTCACCATCGAGCCGATGATCAACCAGGGCAAGCACCAGACCAAACTGCTGCCGGACGGCTGGACAGTGGTTACCAAGGACCACAAGCTCTCTGCACAATGGGAGCACACCATCCTTGTGACTGCTGACGGCCATGAGGTTTTGACCAAGCGAAAGGAAGAGTCCTTCTAAGTGGACCAAAGCGAGCTGGAATCCCGCATCAGTAACGACCCCTCTCCCGTCAAGGCGGCCCGGGAACTGTTAGAGGGAAGGTATAACGCAGATGCCGAGGCCTTCCGGCAGGGAGCCGATGTCCGCGCCCTTGTCCACTCCCGGGCCGACACCGTCGATACCGTTCTGAGGCTAATCTGGAACCGTTATCCTTTTTCCGGCTCGCCGGATATTGCCCTGGTGGCTGTCGGCGGCTACGGGCGCGGTGAGCTTCACCCCCACTCAGACATTGACTTGCTCATACTGACTCGCAATGGCATCGAGGACAGCTGGCACGATGATCTGGGGGCCTTTGTTACGCTTCTCTGGGATTTGCGACTGGATATCGGTCACAGCGTTCGCAGCATTGAGGAAAGCAAAACGGCAGCCCGTGAAGACATCACCATACTCACCAACCTGCTCGAAACCCGCACCATCGCCGGCCCGGATGAGCTGCGCTCGGACCTCAGCGAGCAGGTGTACTCCGACGATGTCAGCACTGATCGCAACTACTTCATCGCAAAGCGCGAAGAGCAGCAGCAACGGCACCAGAAATACGGCGATACCGAATACAACCTTGAGCCCAATGTTAAAGGCTCCCCGGGCGCCCTGCGGGACATACAGACCATTGGCTGGATTACCAAACGCCACTTTGGACTGCAGAACATTGCAGACCTGACGCGATTCAGCATTCTCACCGAGGAAGAGCATCAGATCCTTTTCCAGGGTGAAACCTTCCTGTGGCAACTGCGCTATGGCTTGCAACTGCTGGCCGACCGGAATGAGAACCGCCTGTTGTTCGACCACCAACGTGCCCTTGCCCAGATGCTCGGCTACAAGGACGAAGGCAAACGGCTCGGCGTTGAACTGATGATGCAGTCCTACTATCGAACGGTCCTGGCCCTCGCCGAGCTGACCGACGTGATCCTGCAGTATTATGACGAGGCCATTCTCGGCAGCGCGTCCGAAGACGCCATCCAGCCGATCAACAAACGCTTCCAGATTCGCAACTATTATATCGAAGCGGTTAACAACCAGGTTTTTGCCTACGCGCCTTACGCCATCATGGAAATTTTCGTGCTGATGGCCCAGCATCCGGAGATCAAGGGCATTCGCGCGACCACCATCCGCTCTCTGCGGGCGCACCGCCACCTGATTGACGATGCGTTCCGCTCCGATCTGGCTGTGACCACTTTGTTCATGGAGCTGCTCAGAACGCCCCATGCGCTGGATCAGACCCTGTCCGCCATGAAGAAGTACAACGTGCTCGGCCGGTACCTCCCGGAATTCGGCCAGATTATCGGCCAGATGCAGCACGACCTTTTTCACATTTACACCGTGGACGCCCACACCATGCGCGTCATCCGCAACATGGTTCGGCTGAGCGGCACCGAGGCGCGGGACGAATATCCCCTGGCCTCTCGCCTGATCCATCGGTTACCAAAGCTGGAAACCCTTTATATTGCGGGCATATACCATGATGTTGCCAAAGGACGGGGCGGTGACCATTCGGAACTGGGCGCCATGGATGCCGAGGCTTTCTGCCACAGGCATCATCTGAGCGAGCGGGACACACAGCTGATCTCGTGGCTCGTGGAAAACCACCTGCTGATGTCCATGACCGCGCAGCGCAAAGACATATCTGACCCGGACATCATTCATGCCTTTGCCAGGGCGGTACCGAGCCAGGCGCACCTCGATTATCTCTATGTGCTGACCGTATGCGATATCAGCGCAACCAACCCAAAACTCTGGAACACCTGGCGCGCCTCTCTGTTACGCCAACTGTATATCGAGGCCAAACGGGCCCTGCGCCGGGGCACGGAAAACCCCATCGACCGGCAAGAATGGGTGCGCGCCACCCAATCTGAAGCACGCGAGATCCTGCACGCCCAGAATATGACGGATGAGCAGATCGATGTTATCTGGGACACCGTGGATGAGGATTATTTTCTCCAGGACTCAACCGTTGATATTGCCTGGCAGACAGCCGCCATTGTCCGTCACGGCAACAACCCCGACCCACTGGTGCTTATTCGCGACACACGGGGCGGACCCACGGATGGCTATTCCCAGATCATTATTTACATGAAGGACCGGGTTGCCCTGTTTGCGGCAACCACTGCGGTGCTTGAGCAGCTGAACCTGAACATCGTGGACGCCCGTATCAGCTCCAGTGAGGGTCCCTACTCGATCAGCTCCTACGTGGTGCTGGATGAAAAGGGCCAGCCTCTTGGAATCGACCCCGCGCGCAAGGAACGGGTGCGTTTACGCCTGATTGAAGAGCTGGATGACCCGGAAGACTACCCGGATATCATCCACCGGCGCACACCAAGGCAACTGAAACATTTCGCCTTCCCGACGGAGGTGACGTTCTCTAACGACACCATCAACCAGCGCACCGTAATGGAAGTGATCACCCCTGACCGGCCCGGCCTGCTGGCGCGAGTCGGCCAGGTGTTGCTGGAGCATCGGGTGCGACTGACCAACGCCAAGATTGCCACCCTGGGCGAGCGCGTAGAGGACGTTTTCTTCGTCACCGACGAACACGGCGAACCCATCCGGGACCCGGCCGTTTGCCAGGCCCTGCAGCAAGATCTCTGCAAAATGCTGGACGACATTCAATGAATCCCAATCTGGACAGACTCCATCCCTACCCGTTTGAAAAACTGGCCAAACTGAAGGCCGGCATTAGCGTGCCTGATCATCTCCGCCCCATCTCTCTCGGGATCGGCGAGCCGAAGCACCCCTCTCCGGAATTCGTCAAAGAGGTAATTGCGAACAACCTGGACAAGCTTGCCAATTACCCGACCACCCGGGGTACGGATGAACTTCGCGAGGCCATCAGTCACTGGGCAACCCAACGATTCCAACTGAAAGCCGACAGCCTGAGCCCGGCGAAAAACATCGTACCGGTGAACGGTACGCGCGAAGCCATCTTTTCCCTGGTCCAGGCTGTGGTGGATGCCAGCAAACCCGCCACCGTGGTCAGCCCCAACCCGTTTTATCAGGTCTATGAAGGTGCTGCGTTCCTGGCCGGCGCCACGCCGATGTACCTTCCCTGCGACGGCTCCAACGGCTTTATTCCGGACTTTGAATCTGTGCCGGAATCCGTCTGGCGGGAATGTCAGATATTGTTCCTGTGTTCACCGGGCAACCCTAGTGGCGCGGTGATTCCACGGGAAAAACTGGCCAGGGTTATTGCCCTCGCCGACAAACACGACTTCATCGTCGCCTCCGACGAATGCTATTCCGAGCTGTACCCCGACGAGAGCAACCCGCCGGAAGGCCTGCTGCAAACCTGCGCCGCCATTGGTCGTGATGACTACCGCCGCTGCGTGGTATTTCACAGCCTCTCCAAGCGCAGCAACCTGCCCGGCCTTCGGTCCGGTTTTGTCGCCGGTGACGCTCGCATTCTCGAGGGCTATCTGAAGTATCGCACCTACCATGGCTGCGCCATGCCCATCCATAACCAGTTGGCCAGCATCGCCGCCTGGAGTGACGAAGACCATGTTCGGGAGAACCGTGCAGCCTACCGCGCCAAGTTCGAGGCCGTAGTGCCCATTCTCAGAGAAGTCATGGAAGTGGATTTCCCGGACGCCGGCTTTTACCTGTGGCCGGAAACACCGATGGACGATGAAACCTTTGCCAGGGAACTCTCCGCCCAGCAGAACGTCCACGTCCTTCCCGGGCGCTACCTCTCTCGCACGGTGGATGGCCACAATCCCGGGGAAAACCGGGTCCGGATGGCCCTGGTTGCGCCGGTGGAAGAATGCGTCGAGGCGGCACACCGGATTGTTGAATTTGTTAAGGCGAACCAGACATGAAACTGTACGGCATCAAAAACTGTGACACGGTGAAGAAAGCCCGCAAGTGGCTGGATGAGCAAGGCGTTGACTACCAGTTCCACGACTTCAAGAAAGACGGTCTGGGCGACGGTCTGCTGTCCAAATGGGAGAGCGCCGTTGGCTGGGAAAGCCTGTTGAACCGCCGTGGCACCACGTGGCGCAAACTTCCCGAGGAGGTTCGTGATACCATTAGCGCCCAAAGTGCTCACGCGATCATGCTGGAAAATCCGTCCATCATTAAGCGCCCTGTCGTGGAAAACGGCAATGAGGTGCGCGTGGGTTTCAATGCAGACGAATGGGCTGCATGGCTGGCCTGAATCTCAGGGCAACAGATCCAAATTTTAACTCCGGAGTCGGAAGGCGCGAACTTCTGACCCCAACATTCAGAACAGGAGCAACCATCAGATGAGCTTTGCATTCGGTATCGGTATCGGCACCCAGAACAACCAGGGCGAGTGGCTGGAAGTCTTTTACCAGCAGCCGGTCATGACACCCGATAACACCCTGATGGACGTCATCTCCAATGCCCTGGAATACAAGGGCGGCAACCAGGCGATCAGCGCGACCGCCGAACAGCTCAGCCAGCTAGCCAATGCCCTGCGACAAATTGGCCAGACCGACCAGGCAACCCTCGCGGACAAAGCGGCCAACAGCACACGCCCGGTCGTTGTTACGGTACTGGAAACCGATGACACAGCTTCCAGCACGCCCGAGGTTTACCTCAAGCTTCACCTGATTTCCCACCGCATGGCGAAACCCCATGGCCTGAAGCTTGATGGCATCTTTGGCCTGCTGCCGAACCTGGCCTGGACCAACGAGGGCGCAATCGACCTGAACGAGCTCTCCGATCGTCAGTTACAGGCCCGCCTCGAAGGCCGCACATTGGAAGTCAAGTCCGTCGATAAATTCCCGCAGATGACAGATTATGTGGTACCGAAGGGTGTTCGCATTGCCGACACTGCGCGGGTCCGTCTTGGCGCCTATGTTGGTGAAGGTACCACCGTCATGCATGAAGGCTTCATCAACTTCAACGCCGGCACCGAAGGCACCAGCATGATCGAGGGCCGCATCTCCGCCGGCGTTATGGTTGGCAAGGGCTCCGACCTGGGCGGTGGCTGCTCCACCATGGGCACCCTGTCCGGTGGTGGCAACATCATCATTGCGGTTGGCGAGAACTGCCTGATCGGTGCCAACGCCGGTATCGGTATCCCACTGGGCGACCGCTGCAAAGTGGAAGCCGGCCTGTACATCACCGCCGGCACCAAGGTTGCCCTGCTCGACGACAACAACGAGCTGGTTGAGGTTATCAAGGCTCGCGATCTGGCCAACCAGCCGGATCTTCTGTTCCGCCGCAACAGCCAGACCGGCGCGGTCGAGTGCAAAACCAACAAGTCTGCCATCGAGCTGAATGAAGAGCTGCATGCAAACAACTGATTCCCCGACCCTCGAACTTGCCATTGACCTGATCCGCCGGCAGTCCGTCACTCCCGAAGATGCCGGCTGTCAGGAACTGATGATGTCGCGGCTGGCACCTCTGGGCTTCACTGGCGAAAACCTGAGATTTGGCGATACCGATAACCTCTGGGCCCGCAAGGGCTCAGAGGGGCCGGTGCTGGCCTTTGCCGGCCATACCGATGTGGTGCCGACTGGTCCGGAGAAGAACTGGGCACACCCGCCGTTTGATCCGGTAATCAAGGACGGCTATTTGCTGGGCCGTGGCGCGGCGGACATGAAGGGCAGCCTTGCGGCCTTCGTAACCGCCTGTGAGCGATTCGTTGGAAAATACCCCGATCACCGTGGCTCCATTGCCCTGCTCATCACCAGCGACGAAGAAGGGCCAGCACAACACGGCACGGTCAAAGTGGTAGAAACCCTGGAGGCCAGGAACGAAAAGATAGACTGGTGTCTGATTGGCGAACCTTCCAGCACCAATGAAGTGGGTGATGTGATCAAGAACGGCCGCCGGGGCTCTCTGCATGGCTATCTGACGGTGCATGGCGTTCAGGGCCATGTTGCCTACCCGCATCTGGCCGAGAACCCGGTTCATACCGTGGCTCCGGCTCTTGATGCGCTGGCAAAGGAGTTCTGGGATAACGGCAACGACTTCTTCCCGCCAACCACATTCCAGATCACCAGAATGGAAGCGGGCACGGGCAGCAACATTATTCCCGGTGAGTGCCTCGTGCATTTCAATTTCCGGTACTGCACGGAAAACACCGCAGAGAGTCTGGAAGAACGGGTGGTAGCCATCCTGGACCGCCACAACCTGAAATACGACCTGCAGTGGCACCTGAGTGGCCGTCCGTTCCTCACGGACAAGGGAGCGCTCGTATCCGCCAGCCAGAGCGCCATTCGCACAGTGACCGGCCGGGAAACCGAGCTTTCGACCTCCGGCGGCACGTCCGATGGCCGTTTCATCGCGCCAACCGGTGCACAGGTGGTGGAACTTGGCCCTATCAATGCCACCATTCACAAGGTGGATGAATGCGTGAAAGCCGAGGATCTCAACACTCTGTCGGACATCTACGAACAGATTCTGATCGAACTCCTGGCATAAAGGTCAAAATCGGAATCCCACAAAAAAGGGTCAGGTGAAGATTCCACCTGACCCTTTTTATTACGCCATCTTCAGTAATGAGGAGGAGGTGTTTCGTCCTGCTCCGACTTGATATTGGATGGCGAAACATCCTTCAGCTGCTTGTGCAGCAACCGCTTGGCTTCCCACAGTTCACGGATATCCATTTCCTGCCTGGCCACCTGCTCGCTCAGGGTATTGATAACGTCATCCTGGAAGGCCAGCCGGGTTTCCAGCTCATCCAGTCGGGTTTCCAGATCGTTCTGGCTCATCGGCTATTGGCACTCCCCTGGGTAAATCTCTCTAGAATGTGATCGATGACACTGCGTACCCCGCTGCTTGGTCAGCGCTCGGGATAATCTGGTATCATTCCGCTTTTGCCCGCCAGCGCGCCCGTTTTTCGGGGTACTGTCGGTTTTCACCGGCCGGATGTGCGATTTTACCCGATATCCGGTTTTTATCGTTAGCGTTACAAGAATGGAGAAATTTCAGTCAATGCGTAATCCATCCAAAGCGATCCTTTTTTCTCTCCTGATCGCCATTCCCGCACCGCTGGTGCTTGCCATATTGCTGTCTTTCACCCCAGAGCCTCTTCGCCTGATCGCTGCGGGCCAACTTGTGGAGGCCCTGGGTAGCAACCGTGGCATCGCAGCCTACATTATCTCGCTGATCGTTTTCGGCATTGCGGGCTTCCTGGCCATTGCGTTGTCAGTCAAGAAACCGGCCGAAAAGCAACAAACATCCCGGTCGAGCAACCGTGCACCCAGCCAGAGCCGCGATGACGATGATGACGGCTATGACGAAAGCAGCCCTGAGGGTAACGAGGAAGGCACCGTAAAGTGGTTCAACGTCAAGAAAGGCTTCGGCTTCATCGTGCGCGACAGTGGTGATGAAGTATTCGTTCACTTCCGTGCCATTCGTGGCCGCGGGCGCCGGGTTCTGCGCCAGGGTCAACTGGTACGCTTTAACGTTGTGGAAGCAGACAAAGGCCTCCAGGCCGACAACGTGTCCATCCTGAGCGACTGAATCGCCCGCTAAAAAGAGAGGCAGCCCACGGGCTGCCTCTTTCAGTTCCAGACGACCTGTTGCTCGCCCCGGTGGTCCAATCGCCACCATTTCTCATCCTCTACAGGCTCCCCTTCTGTCCAGTCTCCCGGGCTGCAACGAATCTCGGTATCCATTGCACGCCAGGCACTGCGCGCGCAGTCCAGATCACTGTTCCAGGGCACTCTGGGGCCTTCAATAACCAGTGACGTAAATCGTTTCCCGAAAGCTCCGGGATAAAGCGATATCCGAAGTCTTTCGCCCTCGTAGCGGCCCACGCCCTTGATCACGCGCGTCACCTCACCATCATCGAGTTCCAATTCGTCCAGGTGATTCTCTAGCCACCCTGACACCGCACCCGGTTCCAGATCACGAATGTAAATTTCCAGATCCTGCACCCGCTGAATCTCCATCCTGCTGATTACAATGCAGCACATAGTGAACCGGCCCGGGTCGCGCTGCAACCCAGCGCTCCAGTTCCTGTCGTAAATCTTCAGCAGAAAGCTGACGCAAGGTGCCGGCCGCCTTACGCTCATGCCAGGCCACCTCTGCCGCCACCCGATGAAGCTGTATCTCTCCCAGCGATGCTTCGATATCGTCAAGAGGCTCCTTGCGGGCCAGGGCCACCAGCGACTGACGTCGCAGAGTGTCTTCCTGCCCGGACAGGGCCACCGCCTCGGCCGGGCCTCTTCGAGCAAAGAGATTGAGCCTGGCAGCCGAGCGCTCCAGCCATTGGAGCATTCCTCCGGGAGTGCTCACACAACGGCTTCGGCGAGAGGCCGCAAACCGGATCACGGAGCGAGGAATCTGGATATTCCATTGCTTCTCTAAGGCGGCCTGATGTGCCGTCAGAATAGCCTGCCGTTGGACAACGCTGGAAGCCGGCATGGCAAAGATGTCGAGGGTACGGCCCAGGCGATGCTGGAGTGTGGCGGCCGAACTGCTGTCGGCGGCCTCGCCGGGACCCAGCAGTAGAATCGGCCCGGCCCATTGCAGCAACAACTCAGAGGCCAGACCATCGGGCAGATTCATCAGCGCAATGAGATCTGCGGGTGAGATATTATCCAGCACAAGGACCGGCCAGCGTGATCCACTCTCACCAGGCTCGCCCTGCACCCGGCGCTCTGGAAGAACCGGAATATCACTGGCCATGATTTCCGCTTCACGGCGGAGGTCCAGCTCAACATAATCGAGCTCCAGTGTCGGTAGCAGTGATTGCAGCCACGCTGTTTTACCCGAACCCCGATCACCCCGGACCCAGAGCATGGCTGACGGGGATGCCGCCAGACTGATCGCAACGTCCTCCGCCAGCTCAACCCACGCGGAATCAGTGACAACGACAGGAGCTCTCTGGAATTCATCGATCGGAGCCGGCTCCCGCTCTTCGGAAGGATCGGGCCAGCGAGGGACCAGCTCGAAAACTGCCACATAGGCTTTCTCCTGCAGCCGCTCCGCGTGGCGAACCAATGTCGCAAGCAGCTGCGACCACCCCAGCCATGGGGAATTGCTGGTTTCCCTGGCCGATGCGAACCAATACATCAACTGGGATGACAACTGTCCTTCACCACCAACTTCCGTCACTATCGGTTGTTCGCATTGAATGGTGCGGGTGAGTTCATCCATATCCACGCCGCAGCCCCGCAAAAAGCGGACAATATCGGGTACAGAGTCCAGCAGGGCAAGCAGGTAGTCTTCAGCGGTAATCACCGAGCCGCCACGGCGTTCAACGCTTTCCCGGGCTCGTAGTAAAGCGGTCTGGCACTGGGGATCCAGGCATCCTTGCCAATCGTCCATCGAACGTCTCCATGTTCTTGATGCATCATCCTGATGCGAAAGCTTTGTTGCGGATTGTTATTGTATCACGCTCTGGCCCCACGCGGCGGCCCGACTGCAGGGCTCACCAGGTACCAGTGTTTTCCATGCTGGCCCAGGGTTCTCTCGGTGGAAGCGCCTCACCTTTCTGCAAAAGCTCGATAGAGATGTTATCCGGGGTACGGATAAAAGCCATATGCCCATCACGGGGCGGGCGATTAATGGTTACGCCATTGGCTTTGAGGTGCTCGCAAAGCGCATAAATGTCGTCCACCCGGTAAGCAAGGTGGCCAAAATTGCGCCCGCCAGTGTACTCTTCAGGATCCCAGTTATAGGTGAGCTCGATCATCGGCGCCCGGTCTTCTCGGGCACGCGCCTCGTCTTCCGGCGCAGCCAGGAAAACGAGGGTAAACCGGCCTTTGTCGCTACTCTTGCGACTGATTTCAACCATTCCCAGCAAATCGCAAAAGAAATGCAGCGTCTCTTCCAGATTACTCACCCGGATCATGGTGTGAAGATATTGCATGTAGCCTCCTTCAGAAGTGAAGTGAACTGATCATCGTGCCCCGCGGACAGTTTACGGTATTCTGGCCATATGGATGCAAAAACAGCCCCCTACTCTGCTTCTGAGCTGACCACCCCCGCGGTCCGACACCTTGCCTGGATATGCCAGGCACCTCAGCTGTTGCAGTCACCGCTGACATTTGAGCCAGGTCGCTTTCTGCCTGATGATGTAACGGAAAAAATTAAAGCCTGGGATCACAACCCGCAAACAGCACCGCCTCTGCTGAGAGAACCGCCCCAGAAACGGCTCGGGTTCTACTTCGAACGGCTTTACCGGGTATTGCTGGAAGATCTGCTGGGCTGGGAAGTTCTGCTTCAAAACCAACAGATACAGTCCAACGGGCGAACCATCGGCGAACTGGATTTTGTCGTGCACAATCGGAATGAAGATCGAATTGAGCACCACGAAATTGCCATCAAGTATTACCTGGGGGTTCCGGCGCACAGCGGAAGAACCCTGTGGTATGGACCGAACGCCCGGGATCGGCTGGACCTGAAAGCAGATCGGATGTTGCGCTTGCAAAGCCAGCGAACCACGCTGCCCGAAGCCAGGGCGCTGCTGGCAGACATGGGTATCAAAGAACCTGTCATGCCCCGCATTTTCATGCCCGGATACCTTTTTTACCCGACCGGAACACAGGTGAGCGCCCCACAGTCCGTGCCTGCAAATCACCTTCGAGGCCAGTGGTGCTACCTCTCACAGGTTGAATCATCGGACCTTCCCGGTTGGGTGCTCCTGAACAAACCCCACTGGATCGGCCCGTGGCGTCAATACGAATCCCCCGCTCCTGATGCAGTGAATGCCGCACTGGCCACCATCGAACGCGCCGAGATCCCGCTCTTGTTCGCGAAGCTGAAGCAGAATTCCGTCACCGGCCTCTGGCAGGAAACCAATCGCTTATTCGTAGTGCCGGACAGCTGGCCAGGGTGAATGATCAGCGATCAATGAGATCGCTTGCCCACTGCGGCAAATTATCCTGCAAGGCACACCACTGCCCATTTTCGCAGACCGCGACGCGTACGTAAGGCTGATCAAGGCGCGAGTTATCGACCAGGTGCAATTCGTCCGCCAGACCAATGCATTGGCGCAGATTCGCCAGCGTTCGTGGAATCCTCGACTCAATCTTGGCTTCCGGGACATTGTGGCCGCCGGCTGTTACCCGGGAGGCGACCCGCGCCTTGTTCAGGGAGGGCAATTCCAGATGGAAGTAAAACATCCGAACCCGAAATCCGGCGGCTTTGGCTGTCCCGACAAAATCCACTTTCGAGGGGTGGGAGAAGACGGTTTCGAAGCAGAAGGTCTGCCTCTCCTCAATAAGCCTGAGTCGTTCTCTTTCCGCAATCAGTGCAGCCTCGTAACTGTGCTTTTCGGGCGTGTCCGGCCACACGCTGCGGGCGATGTTGTCGGCGTTTACCAGCGGAATCTTCAGGCGGGCCAGGAACCGCTCATAAAATGTGGTTTTGCCCGCACCGTTACCGCCAACCAGCAGCCAGAGGTCAGGCTGCGTTGTCACGGTCACTCAGTGCCTCAAAGCGCCCATTGCGAAACTGACCGATTTCCCGGGAGCCATCCGGATATATGGCTTCCAGATAGCCCGGTTTCTCTCCAGACGCTTGATACACCGCACGCCCGCGGCTGATAGAGCGCTCCAGTTCGCCACTTGCCCGGGCCTGATCCACCTCAGCCCAGAGGTCATCGCTGGAAACCTGCTCGGCCACCACCGGCTCAACCCTCACCCGGCGAATACCCTGGAGAATGGCGATCAGATCTTCGGCGCTCACGTCGCCAGCGACGGCACGCCCTATCTCGGCCCAGTACTCGATCTGCTTGGGTGTCGAGCGCCGATGGACTGCACCCTCCGCCGCAGCATGGCGGACCAATGTGTCGTCAAGACGAACAGCGGTTGTCATGGTGACCTCCAGATACGATACCTGTTCATACGCCACAAATTATTGCATTTGTTGCATTTCGCTACAACTGATGCAAAACATTTCAATCACATCAACCTGGCCAGAAGGTTGACCGACACCGGAATCTGCTGCACCCTAATCTGGTTTCATTATGCAACCGGAGAGAACAAGTGAGCGAATACAGGAACCGAGCCGTTGTACTCAAACAGCGCCCCCAAGGTGAAATTCAACAAGGCGATCTGGTGTTGGAAGAGCGCCCCGTTCGCTCCCCCAATGAGGGTGAGGTGGTCGCACAGGTGCTCTGGCTGTCGCTGGATCCTTACATGCGCCCTCGTATGAACGATGCCAAAGGTTACATGGACCCTATCGGCATCGACGAGCCCATTGTCGGCGAGAGCGTTGCCCGGGTGGTGGAATCCCGCTCGGACGCCCTGAAGGTCGGTGATCTGGTCACTTGTTATTCCGGTTGGCAGGAATACGTTACCTTCCCGGGCGATGCGCCGATGGTGTACAAGATTCAGCAGCGAGACAACGTACCCCTGCAAGCCTATCTCGGCGTTGCCGGTATGCCTGGGCGCACGGGGTACTGCGGCCTGATGTACGTGGGTAAGCCGAAAGCCGGCGAAACCGTGGTTGTCTCTGCCGCTTCCGGGCCTGTAGGCACCGTCGTTGGCCAGACTGCCAAATCAGAGGGCTGCCGGGTTGTTGGCGTTGCCGGCGACCCCGAAAAGTGCAATTACGTGGTCAATGAACTGGGTTTCGACGCCTGTGTGGATTACAAAGCCGGCAATCTGGAAGCAGACCTGAAAGCGGCCTGCCCTGACGGCATCGATATCTACTTTGAAAACGTGGGTGGTGCCGTGACGCGCGCCGTGGCACCGCTGTTGAACACGGGCGCCCGGGTGCCCATCTGCGGTTTCGTATCCGCCTACAATGCGACGGATATGGCCAGCGTGGAAACCCCGTTTCACGTCCTCAAGGCACTGGACCCGGTACCCGAACATCGGTTTTTCCTGGTGACCGAATGGCAGGACCAGCACCAGGAGATCACCGACATTCTGGCCTCACGGGTCGCTTCCGGTGAACTGAAATACCGGGAAACTGTTGCCGAAGGCTTGGAAAATGCCGTTGACGCCTTCAAGGGCATGCTCAAGGGCCAGAACTTCGGCAAGCAGCTGGTTCATATCGCAGACTAACGAATCCAGGAAGGCGCGACAGGCTGCCTGCTCAGTCGGCAATCTTCAGGAGCACCTTGCCGGTGTTCCTGTTCTCGGCCACATAGGCCATCGCGTCTTCCAACTGTTCGATCGGCCAGGTGCTATCGATCAATGGCTCAATCTGGCCGGCGGCCAGCAGCGGCCAGACATGCCGGTAGAGCGCCTGCATGACCTCACCCTTATCCTTGACCGTTCGGGAGCGGAGTGTGGAACCGATAATACGCTGGCGTTTGACCAGCATGATGCCCAGATCCACCTCGGCCATCCGGCCGCCCATCAGACCGATCAATACAATCCGGCCATCGACATTCAGAACCCTCTGGTCTTCGGCAATGTAGCTGCCGCCAACCGGATCCAGAACCATATCGACTCCGCCCCAGGCCGTAACGGCCTCCACAAAGGAACCGTCATTCCGGTTCCAGACACCGCTGGCCCCCAGCTTGCGACAAACCTCCAGCTTGACTTTGTCACCGGCAGTGGCGAAGACCGGGTTACCGAAGGCCGTTGCTAACTGAATGACAGCGGTGCCGAGACCGCTTGCGCCTGCGTGCAGAAGCACCCGTTCGCCGGGTTTCAGTGCCGCTTCGTGATAAAGGTTCAGCCAGGCCGTGGCGAGCACCTCGGGAATGGCCGCTGCTTTCTCGAGTGACAAACCCTTGGGGATAGGCAAAACCTGAACTTCAGGCACGACAACATGGGTCGCGTAACCGCCGCCCGTGAGCAAGGCGCAGACTTCGTCACCAGGCTTGAAACGGGTTACCCCTGATCCCACCGAGGCAATGCGCCCGCTGACTTCCAGCCCCAGAATGTCGGACGCGCCCGGCGGCGGTGGGTAGACACCCGCCCGCTGCATCAGGTCGGCACGGTTGATGGCTGTCCAGACGACCTCAATTTCAACGTGGTCCTCCGGCGGCTCCCCCGGCCCTTCCCAGGATTCCCAGTTGAGGTTGCCCCCGGTTACCTTGATTGCTTTGATCATGTATCACGTCTCGGCCTTGCTCATATGGGCACAGGATACCCTATGTTTTTCGAGCATTGCACAAATGACGTTGTCAGATGATCAGACGGTAACTTCCAGGTTGGACAACCACACGCTCTGGTATGGCTTCAGGGTAATCGAGCCGGAAAGATCATCGATGGTCATCCCGGAAATCAGGTCCTGCCAGTGATCGGTACCAATCAGATTGATGTCGCTCAGGGCAACCTGTTGCACTTCGTTGCTGATGTTGTGAATGCAGAAGATGGACTGATCCCGGCGCATACTCTGGCGCCAGAAACCGAACAGCTGAAGCCCGAGATGCAGGGTGAACTGGGTAGCATTCGGATGAAACGCCGGCTGTTTGCGCCGAATGGCGATCAAACGCTTCAGCTCCTGGAACGCTTTGCTGTGATGGCTCAGGGGGTCCGCGAGCTTCTGCTCCAGGTCGTCCAGTTGCCACTGACTGCGGTTGATGGACCGCAGCCGACCGGTATGCTCCACTCGCTCCAGATCATTTTCCGTCGCCAGCAGACTGTGGATATAGAACGCCGGAATGCCCTCCAGGGCCAGCATCACGGTGTGCGCGCAGATAAAACGCTGCAGTTGCCAGTGATCCCGCCCCGACTCCGCCGTGCCCTGAAGTGCGTCGTACAGGGCAATATTGATTTCGTAGGGCTGATCCCGACCATCCGGCGTTCGCCGGAAAGAAACCTTGCCGCCAAAAGAATCCATGGTGTTGATCAGCCGCTGCTTTTCCTCTTCCGTCAGCAGACCATCCGTCGGCCGCATGCCAACACCATCATGGGAGGCAATAAAGTTCAGATAGGTGGTTCCCATCTGGGCCGGCGGCATGCTCATCAGCCAGGTTTTCAGGTGCTTGCAGTCACCGGTCACCAGGGTATTGATCAGCAGGGGCGGCAACGAGAAGTTGTAGATGACATGGGCTTCGTTGGCGTTGCCGAAATAGGTCAGATTTTCCCGGTTGGGTACGTTGGTCTCGGTAATCACCACGGCATCCGGACTGTGATGCTCGATCAGCAGCCGGAGGATCTTGATCAGCTCATGGGTTTGCTGCAGATGAATGCAGGGCGTACCCGGCTCCTTCCAGAGAAAGGCGACGGCATCGAGCCGGAAGATGATAATGCCTCGTTCCAGATAGCGCCGGATGATGGCGGCGAACTCGATCAGCACCTTCGGATTGGCAAAATTCAGATCGACCTGATCCTCGCTGAAGGTACACCAGACATACCGCTCGCCATCGTCGGTCTGGACCGGGTTCAGGAGCGGTGAGGTACGGGGCCGCACGACGGCACTCAGGTCGTCTCTCGGATTACCCTCGAAGAAATAATCCTTGCCCGGATCCACCCGTTTGCGGAAGTTCTCGAACCAGCGGCTGCGTGCGGACATATGGTTGATGACCAGATCCGCCATCAGCTTATAGTCCCTGGCGATACTCTCGATATCCTCCCAATTTCCATGGGACTCGTTCACCGCCAGATAGTCCATGACCGAGAAGCCATCATCGGAGCTATAAGGGAAGAACGGCAGTATGTGCACCGACGAAATGGAATCCGACAGACAATCGCCGAGAAACCGGTGCAGAGTCTGCAGCGGCTTTTCGTCCGCCCGCTGCACCGTGTCGGCGTAGGTGATCAATACCACATCCGATTCGTCCCAGTTATTCTGATGCGCAGGCGGCGGTTCCTGGTTGGGCGCCAGCCCCATGGTGGTCAATAACTGCCCGGCCAGAAAGTCACAGTCCAGCTCCGGGTAAACCACCTCCAGCATGGACACCAGCTTCGCTTTCAGAGGCTGGGTCATGGCTTGAATTCCTCGTTATCCAGTTCGACCGCCTCCAGCAACTGCTCCTTGATGTCGGGAATGGCGCTTGTGACCCGGTTCCAGCTGGGAATAAAGGGTGTATCCATCGGATTATCGAGGAAATAGGCGCCGGCCCGCATCACGTTCTGGGCAAACAGCTCCACGGCTTTCTCCTCCTTGTGCCGATCAAACGTCAAACCGTTAATAATGGCGTCATTCTGGTAGGTCTCCACGAAATCCAGGGCAATACGGAAATACGTGGCTTTGATGGTCCGGAATTTTTCATTGGAGAAAATCTCGCCGTTGGTCGCCAGCTTCCGAAACAGGGCCTTGGCGATATCCATGCTCATTTTGGACAGCCCCTTGCTGGCATCCTCCGGCGAGAGTTCCTGATGCTTGTGGTCATAGACATCCGCGATATCCACCTGGCACAGCCGGTTGGTGGCGTAGTTGCGTTTCATCTCCGACAACACACCGATCTCCAGCCCCCAGTCACTGGGAATGCGCAGATCATTGATCACGTCGGTGCGGAATGAGAACTCCCCGGCCAGGGGGTAGCGGTAACTGTCGAGGTAGTCGAGGAAATCGTTGGGACCACAGACTTTCTTCAGTGCGCGGATCAGCGGCGTCACCAGCAGCCGGCTCACCCGCCCGTTCATTTTTCCGTCGGCTACCCGGGCATAGTAGCCTTTGCAGAACATATAGTTGAAGCCGGGGTTGGCCACAGGGTAGATCAGGCGCGCCACGAGGTCGCGGGAATAGGTGAGGATGTCGCAGTCGTGCAAGGCAACGGATTTGCTGACACCGGAGGCCAGTACATAGCCAAAGCAGTACCAGACGTTTCGGCCCTTGCCCATTTCCGTCGGTGCCAGGTTCTGCTCCCTGAGCTTCAGGTCAATACTCCTGAGACGGGGCCCATCGTTCCAGAGCACCTTGAAGTTCTGAGGCAGCTCCGAGAAATATTCCAGAGCGTGGCGGTATTGCTCCTCATTGGCACGGTCGAGGCCAATGACCACCTGATCCAGATAAGGCACCTTGCCCAGCTCGTGCACAATATTTTTCAGGGCCGGCCCCTCCAGCTCCGAATACAGCGACGGCAACACCAGTGACATTGGCCGGGCCTTGCGAAAGCTCATCAGCTCCGCTTCCAGGTCCTCCACGGGACGCCGAACAAGGTTATGAAGGGTTGTGATAATGCCATTCTGGTAAAAGTCGCCCATGGCGGCTCTCCTTGTTTATACCCGCATTCAAACGGGTCAGTACCCGTACTCAAACAGGAGATTGAGTACGCACTCATTCCAGCCTTCAGGGCCGGGCTTGAGGGAGCGCATGGCGTGCTTTGCCGAAGGCAGCCGCACCTCATCGCTTTTGACACCCCGGATTACCACCGGTATATCGGCCGATTCCAGCATCTGCTGATCGTTGGGGCTGTCGCCCAGGGCAATGGCCAACACGGGCGCATCGCCATACTGCTCCCGGTATTGCTCTCTGTATTTGTTTAGCAAGAACCGGGCCCCATCGGCTTTATCGAATATCCCCATGGCATGAAGAAAACGTCCTCCGGCTACCAGTCGAAGGCCCTCCGAGCCTAGAGCCGCCTCAAATTCCGACAGCTCCTCTTCCGATCCCTGCCAGAGCAACGGTTCGGTCCCGAGCCGCTCTTTGGCCCTCCCGGCTGCCGCCGGATCCAGGCCAGTCTCTGCTGCCAGTTCATCAGGGGACATGTCGGCAAAGCCCCTAAATCGCGCCCCCCTCCTCCGTTGGGCGCCCAGTACCTCAAGAACCCGATCCCGGGTTGCACCAAAATTCACCACTTCTTCTTCGGCATTACCCAGTGCATGGGGCGGAATAACCACGGCTGCACCGTTTTCGACTATGAACGGATCGTTATTTCCAAGCTCTTCCCTCAACGCCCGGATCTCCGGCATGGTTTTGCTGGAGTTAAGCACCAGGGGTATCTGGGCTGCCTTCAGCCTGTCGAGGGCTGGACCGGCGGCCTGCCAACGGTAATCATCGTGATCAAGCAGGGTGCCATCGAGGTCGGAAAAGATAATCAAATGAGGTCGGGCCATGGCCGTTCTCCGTCAAGACTCACGGAACTGCGGAAGACCGAGGGAGTGGTCCTCGGCCACGTTGATCAGAACATCAGCCCTGCCCGGCATTTCAGCGAGACAGGATCGGGTAACGCGTTCATAGTGCATGACGAAGCGACCGATTTCTTCGTCGGTCATGATGCGCAGATCCTGTGCACCGCCATGGTGCTCGCCCTTTTCTGGTGCATTACGGATTTTCGTCGCCAGCTTTTGCTCCTGGAGTCGACGCCACTCAAGCACACACTCCATGGAGGGAGCCTTCAACATAACCAGACAATCGATTTGACCAAAAAACGCCTGGTATTCCCCCTTCAACTGCTCATTAACATACCTGCGCCAGACGCCGTCAGGATCCTCGTTCGCCTCCAGGGGATTCATCGGCTCTCTGAGCGCACTGTCTATCTCCGGTCGCGCGCCCAGGCACCAGCCTTCCAGAAGAATGATCTCTGCCCTTCCTCCGAAAACAGGCCAGTGCTCCCGTGGAACCCTGTCGTCCCTTGATTTGTCGAAGGCTGGAATGGGCGTGGAATCTCCGGGCCCCGCACTGCGCAGACGGTGCAAAATCTGTTGGCCCAACGCCACGTCGTGGGTTCCTGGCACACCCCGGGTCTTAAATAACGGATGTACCCGCCGGGCAAGGGCCTCACGCTCGCCTCTGGTAAGGTAAATATCATCGAGGGAGAAATTGGCAGTGGGGCGATTGCGGTGCCGGAGCAGAATTTCCCGTAAGAAAAGGGTCAACGTGGACTTGCCTGTGCCCTGGGCTCCGTGAATACCAACCACAATGGGCCGCTTTTCCGTATCATGGAGCGCACAGATTCGGTCTGCCAGCGGCAGAATGGTTTTTTCCACCGTTTCGGCGTAGGCGTCGGGCAGGCCCTCCTGTTGAATCAGGGCACTGACGGTTTGTTTTAGTGAGCGATCAGACACGTTGGGTTTCCAGTTTAATGGGTGACTTAAGCGAGACGGCAGCAGAATTCATACCAATGGGAGTATAGGCGTTTTATGAGTGGCAACGATTTTCGAATAGAGCACCGCTACCTGGAGCTCCCGGACAGTTTTTACACCCGGGTTCAGCCCTCGCCTCTGAAAGACCCAAAAATGGTGTGCTTCAACCACAAGCTCGCAGAACAAATGGGCTTTCGCGCCGATGCCGAATCCGACTGGACCGGAGTGGGCGCAGGATCGGAATTACTCGAGGGCATGGACCCGGTGGCCATGAAATACACCGGCCACCAGTTCGGCGTCTACAACCCGGAACTCGGCGACGGCCGTGGCCTGCTCCTCTGGGAAACCATTGGTCCTGATGGACGACGCTGGGACTGGCACCTCAAAGGCGCCGGTATGACCCCTTACTCCCGCTTTGGCGATGGCCGCGCCGTGCTTCGCTCCACCATTCGCGAGTATCTATGCAGCGAGGCCATGTATGGCCTTGGCATCCCGACCACCCGGGCCCTTTTCATGGTGAGCGCCAGAGACCCGGTGCGCCGGGAGTCCATCGAAACAGCAGCGGCACTTGTGCGAGTAGCCGAAACGCACATTCGCTTCGGGCACTTCGAGTTCGCCGCCCACCATGAGGGGCCCGAAACCGTCAAGACGCTACTCGAACACGTGATCTCGTTGCACTTCCCCCACTTGATCAATCTGCCCGATGACGACCGATACAGCAGGTGGTTCGAGGAAGTGGTTGAACGCACGGCACGAACGATTGCGGACTGGCAGGCGGTGGGCTTCTGCCACGGCGTAATGAACAGTGACAACATGTCGATCATCGGCGACACCTTTGACTACGGCCCCTACGCATTTCTTGATGATTTCGATGCCGGCTATATAAGCAATCATACCGACCAGGGCGGGCGCTACGCCTACAATCGTCAGCCGCAAGTCGGATTTGAGAATTGCCGTTATCTGGCGACAGCCCTGCTTCCCGTGATGGAGGAAGACGACGTGCGCCGTGGCCTTCGCCGCTATGAAGTGGCTTACAACGAACGCTTTCTCCAGAACATGCGGGACAAGCTGGGCCTTGCCATTGAGGATGAAGCAGACCTGAGCCTGATCATGGATACTTTCAGCATGATGCACGAGCATCATGTGGACTACACCCGTTTCTTCCGGGCGCTTTCCAACCTGCATAGCCACGGCCATGGGCCGGTGCGTGATCTGTTTGTCGATCGGAGCGTGGCGGACCAGTGGCTGGAGCGCTATGAGGAACGACTACTGTACGAAACCCGCGCTCACGATGAGCGGGAATTCGCCATGCGCCGCGTGAACCCGAAGTATGTGCTGAGGAATTACCTGGCCCAGCAGGTCATTCAGGAAGCCCAGAACGGGGATTACGAACCCATGAAAGCACTACTGAAGGTGCTTGAGCGGCCCTATGACGAACAACCGGAGAACGACGCTTATGCGGCATTGCCGCCGGATTGGGGCAAACACCTGAATATCAGCTGTTCAAGCTGATAAATCTGGACCAAAAGAACGAAAAAGGGCCGGACGATCATTCGTCCGGCCCTTTTCTTTTTTCAGCGACTTCCGGAGATCAGACCGCCTTGGCAGCAATGATCTTCTCGTGCCATTCCGCAGGCCCTGTCTGGTGCACAGACGAGCCGCGGGAATCGACGGCGACAGTGACCGGCATGTCCTCCACCTCGAACTCGTAGATGGCTTCCATACCCAGCTCCGGGAAGGCGACCACTTCGGCGTTCTTGATGGCCTTGGAGACCAGGTAGGCGGAACCGCCCACGGCCATCAGGTAAACCGCGCCGAATTCCTTGATGGCATCGATGGCCACCTGACCGCGCTCGGCTTTACCAATCATGCCGGTGAGACCAGTCTTCTCGAGCATAGTGTGGGTAAACTTGTCCATACGTGTGGCAGTGGTCGGGCCTGCGGGACCAACCACCTCTTCACGCACCGGATCAACCGGGCCCACGTAGTAAATGAAGCGCCCCTTCAGATCGACCGGCAGCTCTTCGCCTTTCTCGATCATGTCTACCATCTTCTTGTGGGCAGCATCGCGGCCAGTCAGCATTTTGCCGGAAAGCAGAACGGTTTCTCCCGGCTGCCAGTCCTTCACGTCTTCCGAAGTGACGGTATCCAGATTCACACGACGGACGTTCTCACCCACTTCCCAGGTGATCTCTGGCCAATCGTCCAGGCTCGGCGGTGTTTGCAGGGAAGGCCCGGTTCCATCGAGGGTAAAGTGGGCGTGACGGGTTGCCGCACAGTTCGGGATAATGGCCACTGGCTTGTTGGCCGCGTGGGTGGGATAGTCTTTCACCTTCACATCCAGAACGGTGGTGAGACCGCCCAGGCCCTGGGCGCCGATGCCCAGCTCGTTGACCTTGTCGAACAGTTCCAGACGGAGCTCTTCGGCACGATTGGAGGCGCCGCGGGCTTTCAGGTCGTGAATATCGATCGGGTCCAGCAGGGATTCCTTGGCCAGCTCCATCGCCTTTTCAGCAGTACCGCCGATACCAATACCCAGCATGCCCGGCGGACACCAGCCAGCACCCATCTGCGGAACCATCTTCAATACCCAGTCGACGACCGAGTCAGAGGGGTTCAACATCGCGAACTTGGACTTGGCTTCAGAACCGCCACCCTTGGCCGCCACGTGAACCTCTACGGTGTCACCCGGCACAATCTTGTAGTGGATGATGGCGGGGGTGTTGTCCTTGGTGTTCTGGCGCTTGCCGTCCGGATCGGCCAATACCGAGGCGCGCAGCACATTGTCCGGATGCGTGTAGGCGCGACGGACGCCTTCATTGATCACGTCGTCCAGCGGCATATCGCAGTCCCACTGGACGTTCATGCCGACATTCACGAATACCGTCACGATGCCTGTGTCCTGACAGATCGGGCGGTGGCCCTGGGCACACATGCGCGAGTTGATCAGGATCTGGGCCATGGCATCTTTGGCCGCCTGGGATTCTTCCTTCTGGTAGGCCTCATAGACGCCCTGGATGAAATCCTTCGGGTGGTAGTAGGAAATGAACTGCAGCGCGTCCGCTACGCTTTCAATCAGGTCGTCCTGGCGGATTACGGTGGTCATAGGCGCCTCATCAGCTTGATATCGTTATGTCGTGTCATCAGAAATCTGGAGGCGAGAGTTTACCAGAAAATCGGTTTGGCGAGTGATTCGACGGATGGCGAAGCAAGGATTAAAACCCGTGAAAAACGCCATCAGAAAAAGGTATCATCCTAACCAAACGATAATAACACCCCAGGAGACGCCGTGACCGACCTCGTCCTCACCGAAATCAAAGACCGAATTCTCATCGTCCGACTGAACCGGCCAGAGCGCAAGAACGCCCTTACCCACGCGATGTATACAGCCATGGGCGACGCGCTGGAGCAGGCCAGGGATGACACCAACATCCGGTGCGTGCTGTTCACCGGCACCAGCGAGTGCTTCACCGCAGGCAACGACCTGGGCGAATTTGCCGCAGGTCTGCCAGGTGACTTCGAACAGACGCCCGTTGGCCGTTTGCTTTTACTGCTGGCCAGTGCTACCAAACCCGTAGTGGCCTCGGTCAACGGCGCAGCCGTCGGCATCGGCACCACCATGTTGCTGCACTGTGATCTGGTGTTCGCCGGCAACAACACTGCATTCCAGATGCCCTTTGCGAGCCTCGGCCTGTGTCCCGAGGGTGGCTCAAGCCTGTTGCTACCTTCCTGGATCGGCCGGGTACGCACCGCCGAACTTCTGATGCTTGGTGGCGCCTTCTCCGCGGAAGAAGCTCTTCGGCTTGGCCTGATCAACCGGGTTTGCGAGCCTGGGCAAACGGAAGCCAATGCCTTCGAAGCCTGCCAGAGGCTCACTGAAAAAGCCCCGGCAGCGATTCGGGCCACCAAAGCGCTCCTCAACAAGCCAACCATGGAAGCACTTCGGGAAACCATGCTGGAAGAGGGGCAGCTGTTTGCCGAGCGCCTCAAATCCCCCGAAGCCGCCGAAGCTTTCCGGGCCTTCATGGAAAAACGCCAACCGGATTTCTCGCGCTTCGAATAAACCTCGACCAGGCCCCAATTTCCCGGTTGCGGGACCTCGACAAACCGTTATCCGGCAACTATTTTTCTCAAAGGCCGAACTCCAATCGTGCGGGGAGGATTCAAAGCATCAGAATCACACTTTTGGCTGATCAACACTTGCCATACTGTCGCTATAGTCAGAGATACAGAAATTGGCTTACAGCGCTGGCTACAATTTCAGACAACAGTTTAAGCAGAACAGGCCACTGACAACGGGCTTACCGGATCAGACCGGCCCCGTCAGCTGCCGAACATAACGACACAACAACAGGAAAAGGTTCCACCCATGTTCAAGAAAACTCTAATAAGTCTTGCCGTGGCGTCTTCCGTTGGACTTACAGGCTGCTTTGATAGCGGCGAGACGGGGGCGAATGCCAATCCGGACTACCAGATTGAAGATACGACGATTGACAGGTCGATTGTTCGTCCGATCTACAACCCTAACCCGATTGCGGAAGAGCCTGCGTTCCCGATCAATGCCGACCTGATCCTGCTGTTGGGCGCAACCCAGAGCGCCAACTATGACTTTACAGGGCTTTCGACTGGTAACACCCCGGCAGATGACGCTGTTAACGATCTCTCGGGTTTTTCCACTTCAGGCGCCTTTACCCTGAAGTTTGACGGTGAGCTGAATCCAGCGACCGTCATGGCAAACGCGACAGTATTTTTGCTCCCACTTAACGTTGGCCCTGCAATTGATTCGGCTCCTGAAGCTCTTCCGAACACCAACCCGACCAGCATCGTTGCAAGTAATCCCTTTGGTCAGGGCTTGGGACTTGAGCAGCCTAATTTCCGCGCGGACCCTGTAAGTGTTGATGGCGGCACAAACAACGCTATCCGTGTTGTTCCGCTTGAACCTTTGACTGAAGGTCAGAAATACCTGGTTGTTGTCACTGACGACGTCCAGGGTGCAAACGGTAAGCCAATTGAGCGTTCCGTTCAGGATGTCGCTCTAGCAGATGGCGTGCTGGGCAACCCCGCACTAGGCAACGTGAAAACCATTCTGCAGACTGCTGACCAGCTGGCGAACGGATTCCTTGCTCAGATGCAGACAGGCTCTGAATCTGCGCTGGCTTACACATTCACAACCAACTCTGACACTGACGTTCTTCGGGCGATGATGGCGCCGGCGGCATATGCGTCGGGACTGGGGCAAAAGATTGGCTTCACTGCCCAATTGAAAGCAATCAGAGACAACTACCCCACTCTCAACTTCTCCCAACTTACAACAAAGCTTGGTGAAATCACCGAGATTGCCGGTCAACTCGGCGCTGGCCAACTTGACCCTTCAACTCTGAGTGCGCAAGAAATCGCCGCCGTTACGGCATTGTCTAACGTGCAAGATGTGTTGACGGCTGACGGAACACAGACTCCGCAGACGACGCTTACGCAGGCCATTGTTCCGGAAATCGGGGACACGATTCACTTGCCAGTACCACGCCCTTCGTTCTTCTATCCGAAAACTGAGGCGGCAGATCTGGCAACCATTCAGGGTCTGGCAGCACAAGATCCTGCAAACCCAATTGCACAGGCGGCAGCCCAGGTTCAAGTACATCAGGGCGCGATCACCCTGCCCTACTACCAGAGTCTTCCTGGCGAAACCGGAGCCGGAATTGTCACAGGCAGCTGGACAGGCAACACAAGCATGGAAGCTGGCCTGAATGAGAATCTGACTCCGGGAGACACAATTTTCTCCTTCCTTCGTGATATCGACGGCACACTGAACGTGAATGGCTACTTCCCATTCCCGCAGAAAAAAGCCGATACTACTGTACCAGTCGTGGTGTTTAATCCTTCAACGGATTCGCGCCCAGCGTCTTGCGTTGATCAAGACCCAACGGGAGGATTTAAGCCCAACGGCGTAACTATTTTCCAGCATGGCATTACCGTAGATCGGAGTGTCTCAATGCTGCCCGCCATTCTGTTGGCACAAAGTGCCTGCCAAACGGTTGTAGCAATCGATCAGCCTCTGCACGGGCTTGCTGGAGCGAGCGTAGGCAGGGTTGCTGGCCTATCAGAGCTCGACGAAGAGACTTTGACAACCACCGTACAGGCTACGATTCAGGGACTTGAGGCGCAGAACAATCCAGCCCTCGCACCCGTCATCGCACAACTCAATGCGCTGATTTCTGCTGACTACATCGGCGAGCGACACTTTGGGTATACCGCAAATGCATCTCTGCAGCCGGTACCAGCCCCTCTGGCAGACATCTCATCAGGTAGCCTGTTTATCAATCCTCTCAATATGATGAACAGCCGCGATAACCTGCGTCAGGGCGTCGTTGATCTCCTTAACGTGGCAGCGTCAATCCAAACCTTTGACATTAATGGCGACTATCAACCCTTTGATCTCGTTGGTCCGGGAATCAATGTGAACTTCATTGGTCACTCCCTCGGCGGTATTTCTGGAACCGTTTTCTCAGCGTTGGCTAACAGCAGCCTGAACGGGGTGCTGAATCAGACCTATCAGGATGCCGGGGCTCCCCTTAATAACTTTACGTTCCCGACCCTTGGCTCGGTTGTTCTGCACAACACGAGCGGCCAAGTAACTCGCCTGATTGAGAACTCACCGGCCTTCTCCGGCCAAGTTCTTGGTGGACTGGCTAATGCAGGTGTAACCCAGGGAACCTCTGCTTTCGAGAGCTTCTTCTACGTGTTCCAGTCAATCTCTGATGCTGGTGATCCAGTGAACTTTGCCAAGTCTCTTGGCGCCTCCACTGGAAACCTGCTTGTCACTGAGGTGGTTGGAGACAGCACCGTACCGAACGAAGCTAACGTTAATCCACTCAGCCCCGCATTCTCCGCACCGCTGACTGGCACGGAGCCTCTGATGGCACTGCTGGATCTGGGAGCAGGCGGAACCAATCTTGCCGATGGAGCTGACCTGAACCTCCTTCAGAGCGAAGACGTCTCTGGGGCTTCAGCCACTCCGGTCGCAGTATTCTTTGACGGCAGCAACCCATGCTCTACCGCCAATCACGGTACTTTTGTAGCGCCTCAAGCGCCAAATGATGCTTGCCCGGGTGGGTTTGCCGTTACCAGTGACGCCTTTACGGTAATGGTCACGCAAACAGCGCAAGCTCTGAGCGGCGGCAACGTGCCAGCTTCCCCCAACAACATCGATGCACTGGGAACCAGTCCGACTCTGGCCAACGCACTCGATCAGGACGAGCAGGCTGCTCCGTAAGGACTGGCTTCTGTCTACCAAGCCCCGGCATCGCCGGGGCTTTTTTTTTGGACGATGCCCGACATGGATCAGACACGAACAATCAATATTCCGAACAGCCCACACGTCCCACAACTCATGCGTCGATTTCAGCGGCTCACGTTTTCTAGAGAAGTTCTTATCATGAGGCTTGTTAACGGCCCTCAGCTGACCAGCGAAGGGGGTGGTGTCGGGCAGGATAGGCAGTAAAGGCGTGGAGATTTCAGGCGTTGCGAGAGCTTAGATGGCACTGCCATTTGTTCTCAACGACATGACCAATAGCAACGAAAAACGCCGCACTTGTTAGGGTGCGGCGTTTTCATAGTGGACTGTTTCTCAATCCGAAGAAATAACAGTCTGACCTTGTGGCAACAGATTCGCCTGAATGTCCTCTTCCGTGAAGAACAGTTGGCGGAACTCCTTGTTGGAATACTGTTCACTTTGATCACTGAAGAAAGGTGACATGGAGTCTGTGGACTGCGAATAACTCACAAGGCCATAAGCCTCCGGACCGTTGTCCGTGAACTCCAGACCAAAATGCCAACTAGTACCTCTGGCCATCAACCAGCCATCAATGCCATCCGTTCCGTCAGACAATCCGGCAGTATTGTCGATCGTTGACGGTGCAATCCGCGGGAAACGCGTGTCTTCCAGGAACGGATCCGTCACCACACCGATCGCGTTGAACGCTCCATCTATGTTGCCGTCACCACCGTGCCAGGGAATTGGCTGAGTCTGGAACACTGGTGTCGCGCCGGAGCCTGGGGCCACGCCACCGGAAGCGCGGTAATACTGAAGGCTTCCAAGGGCATCAGTCGGCAAAATTCCCTGAGATTGCAGAGCAGCCACACCATCGGCAAGCGCCAAGAGCATGGTGTCGCTTGCGGTCCCGGCATTCTCTTCAGATGGATCAGCCGGTGTCCCCACGGGATCAGCCGGGCTGAAAGGCGTCGTCAGATCTGAGTCCAGATCGTTGCGATAATTAGCCATGAAAACACGGAAGATATGAGCACCGACGCTATCCCGGTTGTATAGCCCATCCCAGTTGCTCAGAGACTGACACCAGGACGACAAATCGACACCGTTCACCGCGGTGGTGCCGATGGCATCACAGCGCTGCAGAAGCTCCGGGAGGAACTGTTCTGCATACCATGCCCGGTTGTTCCAGATCACACCAATAAGTTCTTCCGCGCTGAACTTGCCATCCTGCCCTGCTGGTAGCGGCGCGTCCGGGAAGCCAGGATCCATCAGATTCTGCAGCATCTTGATGCCCAGGCGCGTACGGGGATTGATAGGCGCCTTTTCATCACCAAACAGAGGTGAAAAGCCTGTCAGGAACTCGTCCGGATTGGTTGACCAGTAACTGCTGTTGGAGTTCTGCACCCAGTCCGATCTTACCAGCTTCGGCTTCTGGTCATAGGGAACCAGAGGACCACATGCTGTCTCAACCCAGTCCTCCTGGGAAAGCCTGCCATCCAGTAGTGTCACGCCTTGATCAAATAGACCGGCATAAGCGTCGCTACTCGCTCTTCTCAAATTAACGAGGGCGATAGCTTTTTCGGAGAGATTTGGTACCGAACTGCTGTCAATGTAGAACGCATTACCCTGGTCATCAGCGTAGGTAGTATTGGTCCAGAGGGTCGACCCACAGTTCTGGAAGACACTCTGGAACTCTTCAAGGTTGCTGGCTCGACTCATGCCCAACCAGGTGTCCAGAAGGCCGCCGGTATTGGCATTGGCATCACGATAGGTGTGAGCAACCATTGAAGACGCGTTCAGGGCACCGTTGTCGCCCCAGGCTGGCAGCTGACTGCTGACAGCATTGGCTGCGATCATGGGACCATACTCGGAGAAATAGAAGGTTCTCTCCAGCACAACAGGTTGCGGCATCCCCATATCGACCTCAATCTGATAGGTCTCAGTGGTGATCGGCTTTTCAACCCCGTCCTTCACGTATGTCAGGAATTCTCCATCATCCTTCAGCACCAGCTCATACCAGGTAAAGCGGCGACTGGTCGTAACCGTGTGGGACCAGGCAAGATTCTCGTTGAAATTGATCAGCGGAATTGCCGTACCAAGTAGCCCCGCACCGTGGACGTTCAGGTATCCCGGAACCGTCATTTGGACTTCATAAAGCCTGCGATGGCCTGTGTACGGGAAGTGAGGGTTCGCCAAAAGAGCGCCCCGTCCCTGCTCGGTCAACTCGCTACCAATACCCCACGCGTTACTGGCAAGCCCCATATCCGCGAAATTTGTCTGTGATCTCGCGCCAGCTTCTGCGGTAGCCACAACGCTTTTGAGCAGGTTATTTACTTCCTCAGCATTGGTCACCGAGCTTACTGGTGTAGGTGCCGGACTCTCTCCTGGGGGGACTGCCAGGAAAACCGCGCCCGTGGCGAACAACGCACCACTGGCGTACTGGCCAACAATTCGATAATGAGCCAGCAGATCCACTGGAGTTATCGGCTTGACCCAGTCCTGATCCGCACATTCTGCCGGGAACTGAGAGGCATCAGTTTCGTTAACGTAGCGGTTATACCCCTCTGTAAAGCCTTCAATAAGCGCACGGCTCTCCGGGCTTAAAGTGGGGAACTCGGCCTCAGCGCCTGCGTATATCTGTTGGGCCTTGAAGCTGAAGTCGTTAATGATGTTGAGCCCTACGCTGGCCCCGGGTGCAAACTGAACGTCCGGCCCCGGCCCAAAATACTTCGACCTTTCGCTTCGGGCCTTGACGACGGCTTCCGCCAGCATACAGACGTTGTCCTGAGCCTGAGCGTATCCGTGCCCGAACGCGGCAGATTTCAGGTCATCAGCAACAATGTGAGGAACGCCACCCGTTGTTCGACGAATGGTTGCCTCAAGCTGACCATCCGAAGGAAAGAGATTGGGATCCACCTCAGCCTGTGAGGGTCCAGAAGAGTCATTGTCGCTGTCAAAACAACCCGCCAGCAAGGTACTGCCAAGCAGGGCGACAGTGAGACTGAGGGCATGTTTGCCACTCGGTGTTTTCCTGAGCTTCATAGTGTTTTCCTTGTATTTGTTCACTACGTTTTCACCATGTCCGGTGACATCTATAAAATTAGCAGAGCCCTCCTTTTCAGCCAGACAAAACTGAACACTTATTCACGTTATTTTCTTCTAAAGAAACTGATCATTATCAGCCCCAAGCATTTTCCCGATCCGGGACGTTTGCGATGGCGTTTTTTCAAACTTTATCGGGAATCCGATCTGCGGCTGCTGAGTGCCGTCTCCCCGGTCAACTCCAATCACCATATCCCGCGCTTTAAGTTGTGGATGCTTGGCGGCCTCCGAGATCGTCAAAACCGGCTCCACGCAGGCGTCCTGGTTGGCAAAGATCTCCTGCCACTCGGCCAGGGGTTTCGCAGCAATTTTTGCCTTGATGGCGGCTTTAAGTTGCTGCTGATGCTCGGGCTTCTGGCTCATGGCCAGGCTTTTCATATCGGAAATACCGAGGGTGTCGCACAGGCGGGCGGAGAATTGGGGTTCGAGGCTGCCTACCGAGAGCCAGCGACCGTCGCTGGTCTGGTAGTAGTCGTAGAATGAGCCGCCGTTGAGCAATGCGCTCTCCGGCTTCTGCTCCTGGCCACCAGCCAGGCAGGCGGCCCCGGCCATGGCGTTCAGCGCAAAGGCCGCGTCGGTCATGCTGATATCAACAAACTGCCCTTCTCCGGTCTGCTGTCGATGGATAACAGCAGCCAGAATGCCCATGACGGCGTGGTGTGAACCGCCGGCCACATCCGCAATCTGGATACCCATCGGCGGCGGCCCGCTGTCAGCCCGGCCGCAGTGACTGCTTACTCCAGCCAGGGAGAGATAGTTGATGTCGTGGCCCGCTCGATCCTTGTAGGGGCCGGTCTGGCCATAGCCGGTGATGGAGCAATAGATCAGGCGAGGGTTTACCGACTTGAGGGCTTCATAGCCGATACCAAGCCGATCCATCACTCCCGGCCGGAATTGCTCAACGACAACGTCATAGTCCTTGACCAATTCCAGAACCTTCTCCCGGCTGCCCTCCTCTTTAAGGTTAAGCCCGAGCGACTTCTTGCCACGGTTCAGAAACCCGTGGGCCGTGCTCACGCCGGCATCGTGGGGTGGCATTACCCGGGTAAGATCCACTCGGTCCGGTGCCTCCACACGCAATACATCTGCCCCCATGTCCGCCAACAGCATGGTGGCGTAGGGGCCGGGCAACAAGGTGCTGAAATCCAGAACTTTCAGCGAAGTCAGAGGACCCGCCATGATAATCTCCTTTTTATTCTCAGGTTTACGCAAATAGCATTCGTTTCCTTCATGCTGCCCGGTTTTGCCAAGCGGGCCAACTGCCGGTTCCTTCATTCCGATTGGCCGTTTCTACCAGTGTGGCCAAACGGCTTCGGTTGCATTGTTCTGCCGGGGTTTTATGATGGGTTTCGTTTTCATGGAATGGCGAGCGTAATGTCCGATCTGACGGTTTCGAAGCACTTTGTACAGGCGGCCCTTGTGGGCGCCGAGCGACTTGGTTTTGATACCCGTGAAATGCTCCGGGAAGCCGGAATCTCTCCCGACCTGCTGCGCATCGAGATGGCGAGGGTCAGCAGTGATCAGTTCAGCCATTTGATGCAGGTGCTCTGGAACCGCATGGGAGATGAGTTCATGGGGCTGGGGCCCAGAAGGGCCCGAACAGGAACCTTTGCCACCATGTGCGCGTTGGTGATTGACTGCCCCAATCTGGAATCTGTATACCGGCAGGCCTTCCAGTTTTCCCGTCTGTTTGAACCCATGGTGTCCATGGAACTGGAGGTTGGCAAGGACAAGGCTCAGCTCGTAACCCGGATAGAGGGCGAGATCAACGATCCGAGCTTTTTCCTGCGGGAGAGTATTCTGGTGATCTGGCACCGACTGGGCAGTTGGCTCATCGGCCAACCCATCGAGCTGGAGAAGGCCGAGTTCGATTACCCTCGGCCGGCCCATGGCGACGAATACCGGCACATTTTCCACTGCCCCCTGGCATTCGAGTCTGACAGAATCGCCCTCACCTTCGACAAGCGCTTCCTGTCTGCGCCCGTCATCCGCGACAAGCCGGAGATGCGGCAATTCCTTAAGACCTCCCCGGCAGACCTGCTATCCCGTCCGGACGAGAGTAACACCTTTACGGGACGCATTCGGGCGCTGATCGGCAGGGATCTTTCGAAGCCGTTGCCGGATTTTGAATGGATTGCAGCGGGCCTGCATACCAGCCCGCAGACACTGCGACGCAGACTGAAGCAGGAGAATACCTCGTTCCAGGAGATCAAGGATCTGTTACGCCGGGATATGGCTATTTACTATCTGAGCCGGCAGGAACTTCCTATTAACGACATCGCCGCCAAAGTCGGTTTCACCGAACCCTCAACCTTCCATCGGGCCTTCAAGAAGTGGACCGGGGTGACGCCAGGCGCCTATCGTGAAGGCGAGCGTGGTGATCTCTCCGATTGACTCAGGACCCCGAGGGCGCCTGAAGCGAACGGATCAGCTGCCCGAGCGTTTCGGCGATTTCCTGGGCCCTTTCCCGGTTTTCGGCCAGTTGAAGCAGTCGGGAACCGTCCCTCGGATCATAGACCCAGCAAGTTGAAACAGTCGCCTCACAACGCCATTCCACCCTGGGGTTGATGCCAAACACCGACATCGTCTCTGTGCTTCGCAGTATCCGGCCATCCTCGGCGCGCTTCAGTTCCTGAATCTGGATTTCCTCTCCCTGGGTGCCAAGACGGTATTCAACATCGGCTGGCCGATCGAGCCGCACGACCGCCTGATCACGGCGCCAGCCAGCCAATTCGAGCAGGCTGTTGATATGAAGCGTCAGTGCCTCGCGGTCTGAATCTGCCAGATACAGCTTGCGCAAAGACTCGATACGGCCCTCACCCGCCGGCTCAATGACCGCAACCTGTTCACTCTCACCGGTTGCCTGTGGGGCCAGGGCATTCTGCTTTCGGGTCTTTTCAATGGAAGTGATCAACTGCAGGGATTCCTGGTAGTGGGCACCCTCAGCGCCGGCGCGGCTCACATAGGTCTCAAGAGCAGACTGGGCTTCGTTCAGGTGGGAAGACTGCAGCATCACCCGCCCCCGATAAAAATAGTAATCAGCGGGCTTTTCACCTTCCAGTTGCTGCAAGCGGTTCAGATACTCAGCGGCCTCGCCCCAGTTTTCCGCAACCACTGCCCCTTCGGTAGCGAGCATCAATCTGCGAGTCTCGTGCTCGGGCGCCAGCGCCAGCGCGGGCCCGGACAGGAGCGCGGAAGCCAATACAGCCCCCAGGGCAAAACAGCGACCTGTTCCAAATAATACTGCCATGGCATCTACTCCTGCTCGTTATCTGCACCAATCGCCTGCTTCTCTGAATCAGGCAGGTCGTTGTCCCCTGAATGACGGAATTCTTCACCCTCGTCTACTTCGGCCTGGTCCATTATCCCCTTCGGCAATTCCTTTTTCACCCGAACACCCAGCTCTACAAATCGATTCGCCTGGGAGATCAGGTTGCCACGCCCACGGGTCAGGGTGTTCATGGCCGAATCATAGGTTCCCTGGGCAGTATGCAACTGTGTGCCCAGGCGCTCCATCGCCTCAACAAACACCCTGAGTTTGTCATAAACAGCGCCAGCCCGCTCAGCGATTTGCCGGGCATTCTGGCTCTGGCGTTCGTACCGCCAGATGTTCTCAATGGTTCGCAGTGTTGCCAGCAGCGTGGTTGGCGTTACCACAATAATCTTTCGCTCAAAGGCTTCTGCGAAAAGGTTCTCGTCCTGCTGAAATGCTGCCACAAAAGCGGGCTCTATCGGCATGAACAGCAACACAAAGTCCGGGGAATGGAGGCCGTGGAGCTGGCTGTAGTCTTTTTCGCTAAGGGTACGAATGTGATTCCTCACGGCCTCGACGTGTTGCTTGAGCGCCTCCTCCTTGACTCCGGAATCCTCTTCCTCCGTCACCCACTGCTGGTAGGCCACCAGTGAGACCTTGGAATCGATAATCAGGTTGCGGCTATCCGGCAGATGGACAATGACATCCGGCCGGTAGAGCTGATTTTCGCCGTCGCGATAGCTTCCCTGGGTATCATACTCCACACCCTTGCGCAGACCGGATTTCTCCAGTACCCGTTCAAGGATCAGTTCACCCCAGTTACCCTGAATCTTCTTGTCGCCTTTAAGGGCGCGGGTCAGATTGGATGCTTCCTCGGTTATCTGGCGATTCAGTTCCTGCAGTGACTTGATCTCACTACGGAGGGCCTGACGATCACGGGTTTCGGTGGTGTACACGTCTTCAACCCGCTTGCGGAAGTCCTGCAACTGGTCCCTGAAGGGATTGAGCAGAGTATCAAGGCTGGTGCGGGTCTGCTGGCTGAAACGCTCGCTCTTCTGCTCAAAAATCTTGTTGGCCAGATTCTCGAACTCCGTCTTCAAGGCATCACGGTTACGCTCAAGCAACTCCAGTTTTTCATGGGCGGATCGGCGCTCCTTCTCAATGGTCACTTCCTTCTCGCGGAGCGCGACGCGGGCCTCGCCCAGCTCGCGGGAAAGCTCGTCCGACTTCGCCTGCAGGCTCTGACGCTCGCTCTCCAGCTGTGCCACGCGCTGCTTGCCATTTTCCAGATCCGACTCCAGACCGGCCACCCGATTTTCGAGGGCGGTTGCATGCTGTCGCCACTGTTCAACGTCCTGCCCAAGTCGACCATTCCTGCCCCAGAGCCCTTTCAGAACGATCAAAAGGATTAACACAACCATCAATCCCGCCATCAGATCGGGCCGGGACAAGATCAGTTCCGTGAGGGCTTCAGACACCTGGTACTACTCCTGTTACGGTTCTGTGTTTGATTGAGGAACCGGTGTTTCCCGGCCCCACAACAGTCTACCCCACGAAGGGAACCTTTTGCCCGGCACGCCGTCAATCAGAATGGCGAGGCACTAAGGACCACGACTGTTTGGCATTATTTTAAAGCTCGGGCATCTGCCTCTGGACGGCCAACGTAATATCGTCTAAAAGGGTAAAATGTTCACTCGCCAAGTGGTTATTACCCTTTTTTAACCGCACGGCGGGCCCGAACCAGATCAGAAACGGATAACAGATCATGCTGAAAGAACTGTGGCGAAAACTGGAGGCGGAGTTTCTGCACAATGACTGCTCCGGCCAGGACAGCCAGGCAGGCTTATTCGGCACCCGTCCGAACGGCAACAAGGACGGCTTCAGAATCCTTCCGCACATTACCCACACGGGCGAGTTTCATCTCGAGCGTCTTACCAACCTGCTGAAGGCGCGGTATGGCAAGAGTTTCGGCATGCCCTCCAGCAAGTCTGAGAGTGACCAGGAAATCCGGGAGCTGATCAGCTTCGCAGCCAGAATCCAGGATCAGGATGTGCAGCGCGAACTATTGCTTTTCTACCTTAACTGCTCCCCGGTAATCCAGGAATACCTGCGCGCTGAGACTGTTCTCGGAGAGGGGAATTTCCTGTCACGGTAAACACTACTGCCCCTTAACCATCTGTAAATCAACCACACAGATTGGATGTTGTATACTTCCCTTCCTATTTATCCGGTTTCACACGCATAGACCGTCACAATAGCTCGGTATCGAGCGTGACAGACTGCCAGCTCAGGGGTTCTTAATGGGTTTCAAATGGTATCGGGCTGGACTGCCTAAGCTTTCCGTCACCACACTTGCAGGCATTCTTCTGCTGACGGGATGCTCGGCAGACCGCTATTTCATGGTTCCCAAAACGGATATGAATGAACTCCAGGGATCCATCAAGAGTCAGCGGGCAACTCTCGTTACCATGGAAGAAAACTCAGCGGTCAGGCACGAGCAAGCCATTGCCCAAACCCGCTCTTCGACTCAGACCATACTCGACGCAATTGCCACCCAGGTGGAAAAACCTGAATGTCCGCCAGTGCGGGCCCAGATACAATGCCCCGCAACAGATAGTTCGAAAGGGCGTGCAGACCGCCTGAAGGGCAAGGTGATTGTCGGCGAGGTTGAAAACTTCTACCTTGCGGGCCCCGGCCTGATCTACAAGGCTCGCATTGACAGCGGTGCCGAAACTTCCTCGATAGACGCACGCAACATCACCCGGTTCGAGCGGGACGGCAACAATTGGGTGCGCTTTGATGTGCCTGTTCCCGGTGCAGACAAGTTTGTAACCCTGGAAAAAGAGATCTCTCGCCGGGTTCGCGTAATCCAGGCCAGCGCCGATGAAGCGGAGCGTCGGGTCGTCGTCGAGCTTCAGTTTTTTATTGGCGATCACCAACAGGTTGCGGAGTTTACACTTGCCGACAGAACCAACCTCACCTACGAGGTTCTGATCGGCCGCAATATTCTGCGTGACGTCATGCTGATCGATGTCGGCAAGGAATATGCAACCGAGCTGCCTGAATCCATCCGCAACAGCAATGGGAACGAATCGTGACCACCCGCTCGCGCCTGCCTTTTTACATCGCCGTTTTCCTGCTCATCTCTGCGGGCATTTCGCTTGCTGTCTGGAGGCACGTTGAGCTTGGCATACCCTGGCTCACGGGCGAACAACGACCAGTTTGGATGGTCGAGGCCCGCATTGATTTTGACGCAGTGGACGGTTCGGTTCTTGCCAGCCTGAATATCCCCGAGCAGCCACCGGGCTTTCGCATCCTGACCGAACAGGCGGCTTCGCCCGGCTATGGCTTTTCCATCATCGATACATCGGGCAGCCGCCGGGCGGAATGGAGCAAGCGGGAAGTGTCCGGGCCGCAGACTTTGTATTTCAAAGCCCAGTTCATTCCGGATCCAGACGCCGGACCGGAAATCCCGGCGCGCGAACCGAAAACACCGAGGACCTTCTGGGAAGAGCCCGAGGCAACCGCTGTACAGGAAATTCTTAGTCAGGCAGAAGCCCGCTCGAGCACACCGGAAAGCATGACCCGCGAGCTGATCCGGCTGATGCAGCCGGATAGCCGGACACAGAACACAACCCTGCTGGTTTCAGAAGAGAATTACTTGGATCTTCTGGTCGACATGCTCAACCACAGTGGTATTGCCGCCAGAACAGCGGACGGACTGAGGCTCGAGGATGCCCGGCGGCGGCAGCAGTTGATGCCCTACCTGCAAATTTATAACGGCAAGCGTTGGCTCACCTTCAACCCGAAGACTGCCGAACAGGGCGTGCCTGAAGACCTCCTGCTTTGGCGCCAGGGGGCAGCCTCATTGCTGGATGTGGTAGGTGGCGAGAACTCGGAAGTAAGCTTCTCGATGCTCAGGCAAACGGTTCCTGCCCTTCAACTGGCAACTATGGAATCCGCAGCCAATGGTCTCGGCTTCCTGAGCTTTTACGAGCTGCCCATAGAAGAGCAAAGCATGTTCCGAATGCTGCTGTTGCTGCCACTGGGGGCACTGATGGTCGCTTTCATGCGGATTGTTATCGGCATTCGCACCTCTGGCACCTTCATGCCCGTGTTGATCGCAGTGGCCTTCGTGCAGACAACTCTGGTGCCGGGCTTGATCGCGTTCCTGTCGGTGGTATCTATTGGCTTGCTGATGCGCGGCTACCTGTCCAGCCTTAACCTGCTGCTGGTATCCCGCATATCCGCCCTGATCATCCTGGTTATCTTTATAACCGCGGGCCTGAGCATTATCGGCTATCAGATGGGATTCAATACCGGCATGACGGTCACCTTCTTCCCGATGGTGATCATCGCCTGGACCATCGAGCGGATGTCCATTCTCTGGGAAGAAGAAGGGGCGCATGAGGTCATGGTTCAGGGCGCAGGCAGTCTGTTTGTGGCCATCTGCGCCTATTTGCTGATGAGCGCACCCTTGGCCGGCCACCTCACCTTCAACTTCCCGGAGCTGCACCTTGTTATTCTCGGTCTGATCCTGTTGATGGGTCAGTACACCGGCTACAAGCTCAGCGAGCTGAGGCGCTTTACGCCAATGAAGGCGTACGACTGACATGGACTGGATATCGCCGAGATCGCTCAAGAGGTTGGGAATGCTGAACATGAACCGGCGCAATGTGGATTACATTGCCCGGTACAATGAGCGGTCATCCTATCCGTTGGTAGACAACAAACTGAAAACAAAACTGGTGGTTGCCGAATACGGCGTAAAAACCCCGAAACTGCTTCAGGTTGTCCGCCAACAGCATGAGATATCACACTTCCGGGAAATGGCAGAGGATCTGGCCGGATTTGCGATAAAACCGGCAAAAGGGTCTGGCGGCAAGGGGATTACCGTCATAACCGGTCGGGATGGCGATGAGTACATTAAGGCATCCGGGTCGCGGGTAGATTCTCCGTTCCTGGAACGTCATTTGACCAACATTCTGGCCGGGCTCTACTCGCTCGCGGGTACCCCAGATGTGGCGATCGTCGAAAACCTGGTGGAGTCCGCCCCCTCATTGGCGAAATACTCTCACCAGGGTGTGCCCGACATCCGGATTATCGTCTTCCAGGGTTACCCGGTAATGGCGATGCTGAGGCTGGCCACAACCGCGTCTGACGGTAAGGCAAACCTGCATCAGGGCGCCGTTGGGGTTGGCCTGGATATCGGCTCTGGCCAGGGACTGAATGCCGTTCAGTTCAACCGCCCCGTAACCCTCCATCCGGACACCGGTCTGGCACTGGAGAATATCCAGATAGAAGCCTGGGATGAGATGCTGGAAATGGCCTCCCGCTGCTACGAAGCAACCGGGCTGGGCTACATGGGGGTTGATCTGGTGGTAGATGCGAACGAGGGGCCACTGCTACTGGAATTGAACGCCCGGCCCGGACTGGCAATCCAGATGGCAAATGGCCGCGGACTGCTTCCCCGACTCCGCGCGATTGAAGCGCTCAAACGTCCACACTTCACGCCTCTGGAGCGTTCACGTTTCGCCATGGAAACGTTTGCCAGTAACTGAGTTAATAGCAAACATAAAAAAACCGGGGCCAAAGCCCCGGTTTTTTATTTCCACGACCCCTCAGGACAGTTCGCCCCGGGCGATCAACAGTTGCCGCTCGTGACTGAGGCCCTTCAGAAGCCCCCAGGTCATGATCAGGAGAACCACCGTAAATGGCAGCCCCGCACTGATAGCGGTTGCCTGGATCGCGCCCAGTGCATCTTCACCGCCGCCAAAGATCAGAGCTGCAGCAATCGCACCCTCGGCAACTACCCAGAACACACGCTGGGCGGTCGGTGCATCAGTCTTGCCACCAGCCGTAATACTGTCGATGACCAGCGAACCAGAGTCGGAAGATGTTACGAAGAACACCAGAACCAGAACGATACCGACAAATGACAGGATTCCAGTCAGCGGGAGGTTCGCGAACATCTGGAACGTAGCCAACGAAACCTCGGTCAGGCCGTTCTCAGCCAGTTCACCAATGCCCTGCTGGATCTGTTCAATGGCGGCACCACCGAAGGCGCTCATCCATACAACAGTGATAACAGTCGGGACGATCAACACGGCAGTGACAAATTCACGAACGGTACGGCCCTTGGACACGCGCGCGATAAACATACCTACGAACGGTGACCAGGAAATCCACCAAGCCCAGTAGAATACAGTCCAGCCTTGGAACCAGGCTTCGTCCTCGCGGCCAAACGGATTACTCAGTTGCAATGCGTTGCCCACGTAATTGGAGGAAGTCACCCAGAGAGTTTCCAGAACTGTCATCGTCGGACCGGCAAATATAACGAACAACAGCAGAATGCCCGCAACGGCCATGTTGATATTACTCAAAATCTTTACGCCACCGTCGAGCCCCCTGAGCACCGAGATCAATGCGAGGGCTGTGACGCCGACAATGATCGCCATCTGGATATTCGTATCTGCACCTGTACCAAACAGGTAGTTCAGACCAGAAGCCGCCTGCTGGGCACCGAAACCGAGTGACGTTGCCAGACCAAAGATCGTCGCGACAACAGCCAGCACATCGATAATGTGTCCAGGCCAGCCCCACACCTTGTCTTTCAGCAGCGGGAAAAAGGCCGAGCGAATGGTCAAAGGCATGTTTTTGTTAAAGGCGAAAAACGCCAGGGAAAGAGCAACGACTGCATAGATGCCCCAGGGATGCAGACCCCAATGGTACATGGTCGCGCCCATCGCAAGATTACGGGCGTCATCTGTGTTTGCCTCTACATTGAACGGCGTCTCGTACCATCCCGTGTAGTAAGCCACCGGCTCGGCCACGGCCCAGAACATAAGACCAATGCCCATACCGGCGGCGAAAAGCATGCAGAACCAGGAAAGCGTTGAGAATTCAGGTTTGCAGTCCTGCCCCCCGATGCGGATTTTACCCATCGGCAGGAAGATCAGAGCCAGGCACACCACCACGAAGATGTTGGCACTGATCAGGAAAAACCAGTCAAACGTCGCGATAATGTCCCATTTTGCCCCGTCGAGCAGCTCTTTCGCTGGCCCGGGGAACATCAGGGTGCCTATCACAAACGCAACAACCAGTATCGCCGTAATCGGAAATACCGGTGCATGGAGATCCAGCCCGAACGGAGTGATATTGTCCTGGCCAGCCACGTAATCCGTGGAATATTCGTCTTTAACTACCTCGCCCACGTTATGGAGCCTCCTGAGTTGGTAAATCGTTTATTCAGAATCGGTATTCAGACATTACAAGCGCGTTATCATAATGTTTTGAGTTCAAAACATCAAAACCACGATTATTTTGCCGCCTTGATATTAATCATAGACCATGATCGAAAACGGACCAGCCAGATTCGGGACCAATCGCGACAGGATCCCGCATCGTACGACTAAACTCTTCATCAGCTGCCGCTCTGTTCGAGTCGGCTTTTCCGAGCCAATCAGAGGATCCCATGGAAAAAACAAAGACCTTTCCGCTTCGCTATACCGCCTATGCACTCAGCATTGCCGGATTTTTTGTCTCGCTCGGGCTTGCCCTGGTCTTGGAGGAAGGTTATGTATTTCCGGTAATATTTGGCGCGTTCGCGGCCCTGGGTACCTACGACCTGATGCAACGAAAACACACGGTCAGCCGGAACTATCCGATCATGGCCAACTTTCGTTATCTGCTTGAATCCGTGGGCCCTGAAATCCGGCAGTATTTCATCCAGTCAGACACGGAAGAGCGTCCCTTTTCACGGGAACAGCGCACCATCGTCTATCAGCGCGCGAAGAATGTTCTGGACAAGCGCCCTTTCGGCTCACAGCTCGGGATGTACGATGAGGGTTTCGAGTGGATGAATCATTCCCTTGCACCCACCCGCCTCAGTAGTAGCGATTTCCGTATCCTGATCGGAAAAAACTGCGACAAGCCCTACAACGCAAGCGTGTTCAACATCTCTGCCATGAGCTTTGGCTCGCTGTCAGCCAACGCCATCCTCAGTCTCAATACCGGCGCCAGGATGGGAGGCTTCTATCACGATACCGGAGAGGGCTCCATTTCCCGCTACCACAAACAGCCCGGCGGTGACCTGGTCTGGGAGATCGGTTCGGGATACTTCGGCTGCCGTCACAAAGATGGTTCGTTTAACGAAGACATGTTTCGCGAGAATGCCTCATTTGATCAGGTCAAAATGATAGAGCTCAAACTATCCCAGGGCGCAAAGCCAGGTCATGGCGGAATTTTGCCCGGCGCCAAGGTAACGCCCGAGATCGCCGAAGCACGAGGCGTTTCGGTTGGCGAGGACTGCGTCTCCCCTGCCAGCCATTCGGCGTTCTCAACACCAACAGAAATGCTGGAATTCATTGACCGGCTGCGGGAGCTGTCCGAAGGCAAGCCCGTTGGCTTCAAGCTCGCTATCGGCCACCCGTGGGAATGGTTTGCCATCGTTAAAGCCATGCTGGAGACCGGGCGAAAACCGGATTTTATCGTGGTCGACGGCGGCGAAGGCGGCACCGGTGCGGCTCCCCTCGAGTTTATTAATCGGCTGGGAATGCCAATGACCGAAGCGCTCCTGCTGGTTCACAACACTCTGGTGGGTACCAATCTTCGCGAGGACATTGCCATTGGCGCCGCCGGCAAGATCACCTCGGCCTTCAACATTGCGCGAACCCTGGCGCTGGGGGCTGACTGGTGCAACGCCGCCAGGGGCTATATGTTTGCGCTGGGCTGCATACAGGCGCTCAATTGCCACACCGGGCGCTGCCCGAGCGGCGTAGCCACCCAGGACCCCCGACGCGGCATAAAGCTCGACGTAGAGCACAAGAGCCAAAGGGTATACAACTACCACAAGAATACGCTCGACGCGCTGCAGAACCTGCTGGAAGCCTCGGGGCTCAGGCACCCTTCCGAACTCGGCCCGGAGCACATCGTTCGGCGGGTATCCAAAACAGAGGTGCACTCTTACATGGATCTGTTTCCATTCCTCGAACCCGGGGCCCTGCTGGAGGGAAAAACCGGGCTGACGGTGTTCGACAAGTACTGGGAATTTGCCCGGCCAGACACCTTTGAACCACCCGAATTTATCCTGAAACTCCGGGAAACCAAGCTGCGCTAAAAAACGGGCATCAAAATCGCCATCGGATGTTTATTTTTTCCATGGGCTCGTGTAGACTTCGCTCCCGCTAAGCCACTGAGAATACTCTCAAGTTTTTCCAGTTGGCACAGAGCGAATCGGGGCGTAGCGCAGCTTGGTAGCGCACTTGCATGGGGTGCAAGGGGTCGTAGGTTCAAATCCTACCGTCCCGACCAGATTCCGACAAAAAGCCCGGGCCGAAAGGTCCGGGCTTTTTGCTTCAGGGCTTACCGGGAAACGAACTGGTGAACTCGATCTTTCCTCGGGCAAGCCGCAGCATGCCCTTGCGTTCAAACTCTTTCAGCAGGCGGCTAACCACTTCCCTGGCGGTTCCCAACTCCACGGCAAGTTCCTGATGAGTGATAGTCATCATTCCCTGTCCGACCCTGGCCTCAAGCCACTGAAACAGACGCTCATCCATACGCCTGAAAGCGACCTCTTCCACCAGTAACATCAGGTCATTCAAACGGCGTCCGTAGGATTCCATAATACCAAGCCTGAAATCGGCAGACTGGTCCATCAGCCGGTCAAACAGCCCCCTGGGCACCATAAACACTTCGGCATCCTCTTCAACCACTGCCTCTGCACGAAAGCCATCGCCTGTCATCAGACAACCGATAGACAGTGTGCAAATGTCATCAGCCCCCATCCGATAAAGCACGATGCTGTGACCGGACAGGCCGGTCATCTGGACCTTCACGGTTCCATTCAGCACCAGAGGAAGCCCCTGACAGGGATCCCCAGCCCGGAACAGAATCCTTCCATGCTCAAAATGAAGAGGCTGCAGGCTGCCAAGGACTTCTTTGCGAAGAGGCTCAGACAAGGTTTCAAGAATGCTATGTTGCACCATCGACTTTTCCATAGGTCATTAGATTAGCTCAGCCCGGCGGCCGGCCTTGTGTGACTTTATCACTGAACCGCCAGCGAGCAGGCGCTAAAGTCCGTTCTGTCATCGCATATCAAGCAAGGAGAAAGGATCATGAGCATCAATATGGGATCTGCGGACCGTATCATTCGCGCCATCGTCGGCATTGTACTGCTGGCTCTCGTATTTGTGGGCCCGCAAACACCCTGGGGCTGGATTGGCATTGTGCCTCTGGCAACCGCTTTGGTGGGCAACTGCCCTGCCTATTCGTTGCTGGGCATCAAAACCTGCAGGAAGCAGTAACCAAGCGGGCATAAAAAAACCGGGGCAGCCATGCTGTCCCGGTTTTTCTTCAGAGCCTGATGAACTCTATTTGACGGGCGCGTTCAGCACCTCGAGCACTTCCTCCAGCTCGGTAATCATTTGCCGGATCAGTTGCTTGTACTGGGACGTGTCGTCCTTTACCTCGTGGCTACTGAGTTTCTGCTTGGCGCCACCGATGGTGTAGCCCTGGTCGTAGAGCAGGCTCCGAATCTGGCGAATGGTAATAACATCCGCCCGCTGATAATACCGGCGGTTGCCCCGGCGCTTTACCGGCGACAGCTGGGGAAACTCCTGTTCCCAATAGCGAAGTACGTGCGCTTTTACAGCGCACAGCTCCGCCACCTCACCGATGGTGAAATAGCGCTTCCCCGGAATCGTGGGAAGTTCGTTGTTATGACTGGGTTCCAGCATACGCTTCTACTTTTTGCTTTAGTTTTTGTCCCGGGCGAAACGTAACGACACGCCGTGCACTGATGGGAATCTCTTCACCGGTTTTCGGGTTCCGTCCCGGCCGCTGCTTCTTGTCCCGAAGGTCGAAGTTACCGAAACCCGACAGCTTCACCTGTTCGTTATGGCTGAGAGCGCCTCTGATCTCATCGAAAAAAGCTTCTACCATTTCCTTGGCTTCGCGCTTGTTCAGGCCCAATTCCTCGTACAACCGCTCTGCCATTTCCGCTTTCGTCAAAGCCGCCATTTCTCAACTCCTCAGTGTTGCCCCCAGCTCTTCTTTCAATGCGTCGATCACACCGTTGAAGAGCGAATGCACTTCATCCTCGTTCAATGTACGTTCGGGATGCTGCCAGAACAGGCTCAGGGCCAGGCTCCGGTTACCTTCACCCAGACTCTCGCCCTCATAGACATCAAACGCACGCAACGCTGTCAGCTGCTCACCGGCATGCTTTCTGGCCACACGCTCTACATCGGCGAACGCTACCTCACTCCCGATAATAATAGCCAAATCCCGACGAACTTCCGGGAATTTTGAAATTTCTTTGAAATTAGGCACATATCCGGTAACGATTGAATTCAAGAATAGCTCAAACATCAGGATCGTGCCATTAAGTTCAAGATTTTTCTGAACTTGTGGATGCAGAGTACCCAGCCAGCCCACGTGCTCGCCATCGCGCATAAGTTCCGCGGTCTGTCCCGGATGCAACGCAGGGTGTTTGCTGCCGATAAACTGAATCTCTATACCCAGCAACCTGAACAGACTCTCCAGATCCCCTTTTACATCAAAGAAATCCGCTGTTCTGCGACCGTTTGCCCAGTTTTCAGGATACTGGCTACCAACCACGACACCGGCCAGCATCGGCTGCTGATCAATCCGCTCGCCCTCCCGCAGAAAGCGCAGACCGGTTTCGAATAGCCGGATGCGCGGCTGCTGACGATTCTGATTGTGGGCGACGGTTTTCAGCAGACCACTCCATAGGGTGGTTCGCATCACCGACAGATCCGAGGAAATCGGATTGGCCAGCGCAATGCCCTGACGATCAGGATCCACCAGCTGCTGAACTTTCGGATCGACAAAGCTGTAGGTCACTGCCTCCTGATACCCATGATCCACAAAGAAGTTGCGGATAGCAGATACCGGTCGAACAGCTTCCTGCTCCGGACGCAGACCGAGCGAGCCAGTTGGCTCGGTTACGGGCAGATTGTTATAGCCATAGATCCGCCCCACTTCTTCAATCAGATCTTCCTCAATGGAGATATCCGGGCGGAAGCTGGGCACACTCACCCGCCAGCCGTCTTTCAGGAGCTTTTCCACCCGAAGGCCCAGCCGGGTGAGAATTTCCTCAACGGTAGTACGGTCGATTTCCATACCCAGAACGTCGTTAAGCCGGCGAGCACGCAAGTCGACATGCCGATCCCCGGGGATATCCTCATCGCTGGCAACTTCAACAATTTCTCCAGGCTCACCGCCCACGATATCCATCAGCAAACGGGTTGCCCGTTCCATGGCCTCCCGCGCCAACTTGTAATCGACGCCCCGCTCGAACCGGTGCGATGCGTCTGTGTGCAGGCCATAGTGACGAGCCTTGCCTGCCAGCGTAATCGGATCGAAATAGGCGGCCTCCAGCACCAGATCCCGGGTTTTGGAACTGACACCGGAATGTTCTCCACCCATGACACCGGCAATGGCGATCGGTTTTTCGTGATCTGCAATTACCAGGGTGCCCTGGGTCAGTTCGACTTCCTGGCCATCCAGCAGAACCAGCTTTTCACCAATTCGCGCCATCCGGACAACGATCCCGCCCTCGATTTCATCACGGTCAAAGGCGTGCATGGGCTGACCAAGTTCCAGCATCACGTAATTGGTGACATCCACGGCGGCGTCAATTGAGCGAATCCCGGAACGGCGCAGCTTTTCCTGCATCCACAGGGGCGATTCCGCCTGCAGGTTCACGTTACGAAGAATCCGACCCAGATACCGTGGACAACCTGCTGGCGCTTCCACGCGGATATCAGGCACTTCAGAGTGCACCGATTCCACCGGCTCGATTTCGGGGCTGTCGACCAACATGCTGTTCAGAACACCCACTTCCCGGGCGATGCCCTTGATAGACAGGCAGTCGGCGCGGTTGGGCGTCAGGTCCACGTCAATGGTGACATCATTCAGCTTCAGGTAGTCCGCTACGTCCTGACCGACCGGTGCGTCCGCGGGGAGCTCCATCAGGCCATCGTGATTATCGGACAGCCCCAACTCCGACTCGGAACAGAGCATGCCCTCGGAGGGCTGGCCGCGAAGCTTGGCCTTCTTGATTTTGAAATCACCGGGCAGGACCGCACCAACCACTGCAAAAGGCACCTTCATGCCTTCACGGACATTGGGAGCGCCACAAACCACCTGCACTTCACAAGTGCCGTCACTGACCTGGCAGACCCGCAGTTTATCTGCGTCAGGATGTGGACCTACCGATTTGACCTCTCCAACGACTACGCCGTTGAATTGACCGGCCACCGGCTCGAAACCGTCCACCTCCAGACCGGCCATGGTGATCTGGTCCATTAATTCCTGGGTATCGATTTGCGGATTGACCCACTCGCGCAGCCACTGTTCACTGAATTTCATGGTTATTGCCTTGTCCTGATGCGGTTATGCCTGTTTGGTTGGATGCCCGTAATCTTGCCTGTTAACGGAACTGGCGCAGGAAGCGCAGATCGTTCTCGAAAAACATGCGCAGATCGTTGACGCCGTAACGAAGCATGGCCAGGCGCTCGACGCCCAGGCCAAATGCGAAGCCACGGTACTCCTCGGCATCGATTCCGCAATACTCAAACACCTTGGGGTGCACCATTCCGCAACCCATGACCTCAAGCCACTTGATGCTGCCGTCGGCTTCCCGCCCCCACTCGATGTCCACTTCTGCGGAAGGCTCCGTAAAGGGGAAATACGAGGGACGGAAGCGGACCTGAAGATCTCGCTCAAAGAACACTCGCAGGAACTCTTCGACTGTACTTTTGAGATCCGCAAAGCTGACGTTTTTCTCGACCAGCAAACCCTCCACCTGGTGAAACATGGGGGTGTGCGTCATATCCGAATCACAACGGTAAACCCGCCCGGGGCATATCATCCGGAACGGCGGCTTGCCCGCTTCCATGGTACGAATCTGTACCGGCGAGGTATGGGTTCTCAGCAGCGTACCCGGGTTGAAATAGAACGTATCGTGCATGGCACGGGCCGGGTGATGCCCCGGAATGTTGAGCGCTTCGAAGTTGTGGTAATCGTCTTCAATCTCGGGCCCCTGCTCGACGGTATAGCCGGCGCGGGCGAAGAAATGCTCAATCCTTTGCAGGGTGCGGGTAACCGGGTGCAACCCGCCAAGGTCCTGCCCACGGCCGGGCAAGGTCACATCGATGGACTCACTGGCTAGTTTCTGCTCGATGGCAGCACGCTCAAGGTCTGTTCGCCGGGCATCGATGGCGTCTTCAACCTGCCCCTTGGCTTCATTGATTTTCTGGCCGGCGGCAGGGCGCTCCTCGGCCGAGAGCTTGCCAAGAGTTTTCGCCTGCTGGGTAATCACACCCTTCTTGCCAAGATACTCAACACGAATTTGATCAAGTGCCTGCAGGCTGTCGGCGCTATCAACTGCTGCCAGACCGTCCTGAACCAGTTGCTCCAGGTTTTCCATTGACCCTGCTCCAAACCAGAAATGGAAGTGCTTAAAAACGTAACTTCAAAAACAAAAATAGGGGAAGAGCGTGCCCTTCCCCTATCAGGAGGCGCCGTCATGAAATCATGGGGCGCCCATATCGATCAGCAATCGATGAAAGAGCTAAGCGATCACAGGGACGCTTTGGCCTTCTCAACAACAGCGGCAAACGCCTGCTGCTCGTTCATGGCCAGATCGGCCAGAACCTTACGATCGATTTCAACGTTAGCCCTTTTCAGGCCAGCGATCAGACGGCTGTAAGACAGACCGTTAGCGCGGGCACCAGCATTGATACGGGCAATCCACAGAGCGCGGAAAGCACGCTTGCGGTTACGACGGTCACGGTACGCGTACTGACCGGCCTTGATAACCGCCTGCTTGGCTACACGGAATACCCGGCTACGAGCGCCGTAGTAACCTTTGGCCTGATTGAGAATCTTTTTGTGACGACGGCGTGCGACCACACCACGTTTTACACGAGCCATACTTTAATCCTTCTACCTGTACTTTCTAAGGAATGATTCTCGCGGCTGGATCAGCACGCGGTCATACGCTTGATAGATGCAACATCCGACTTGGCGATGAGCTTGGTGCCGCGCAGCTGACGCTTACGCTTCGGGCTCTTCTTGGTCAGGATGTGGCTGGTGAAGGACTGCTTGTGCTTGAAGCCGGTGGCGGTTTTCTTGAACCGCTTGGTGGCTCCGCTTTTGGTTTTCATCTTGGGCATTTTTTAAAACTCCGCATTCTATTTTTAAATAAACAATGATGTGCCCCTGAACGACAAATCCCCCGCATGCGCGGGGGACAAGCACCCGATCAGGTTCACTTCTTCTTGCGGGGCGCCACTACCATGGTCATCTGCCGGCCTTCCATTTTCGGCCGCATCTCTACCTGGGCAAGCTCTTCCACGTCGGATTCGATGCGCTGCATGAGCTGCATACCAATTTCCTGGTGTGCCATCTCACGGCCTCGGAAACGGATCGTGATTTTGCCGCGGTCCCCGTTTTCAAGGAAACGTATCAGGTTGCGTAGTTTGACCTGATAATCCCCTTCTTCAGTTCCGGGACGGAACTTAAGCTCTTTGACCTGCGTCTGCTTCTGTTTCTTCTTGGCAGCCGCCTTGGCTTTCTTCTCTTCGAAGATCTTCTTGCCGTAGTCCATTATCTTACAGACGATCGGATCGGAATCCGTAACCTGCACCAGATCAAGGGTAGCCTCTTCGGCCTGCTTTAGAGCTTCCTCAATTGGCACAATTCCGACCTGGTTGCCTTCGGCATCGATCAGGCGGACTTCAGTTGCGTCAATATTCTCATTGATAGGCGCTTTCGGAGTACGCCCACCCCGATTCGTTCGCTGTTTAATAATCAGATCTCCGTCTTGGTTCTGCCTTTGCGTTGAATTTCATCAGCCAACAGCTGTTCGAACGCTTCAAGCGATAAAGTTCCCAGATCTTCGCCCTTGCGGGTACGTACGGCAACCGCGTTATTCTCGATTTCCTTGTCACCTACGACGACAAGATAGGGAACCTTGTTAAGAGTATGCTCGCGGATTTTAAAGCCGATCTTCTCGTTTCTCAAGTCAGCATTAACCCTATACCCCAAAGAATCCCACTTTTTCGCCAGATTCTGACAATAATCACGCTGATTATCGGTAATATTGAGGATTGCCACCTGTGTCGGCGCGAGCCAGGTCGGGAATGCTCCTTCGTATTCCTCGATCAGGATCCCGATGAAACGCTCGAAGGAACCCAACACCGCCCGGTGCAGCATGACCGGAGTTTTCCGCTCCGAATTGTCAGCAACATACTGCGCTCCCAGACGACCCGGCATCGAGAAGTCTACCTGGATGGTGCCACACTGCCACACCCGTCCGATACAGTCTTTCAGGGAGAACTCGATCTTGGGCCCGTAAAAGGCCCCTTCGCCCGGCAGCAGTTCCCAGTCTACGCCCTCACGATTCAGCGCCTCTTCCAGGGCGGCTTCCGCCTTGTCCCAGACTTCATCGGAGCCAACCCGCTTTTCCGGACGGGTTGAGAGCTTGTAAAGGATTTCAGTGAACCCGAAATCCGTGTAGATTTCGTGCAGCATTTCAATAAATGCCGACACTTCCTGCTGGATAGCGTCTTCTTCACAGAAAATGTGCGCATCGTCCTGGGTAAAGCCCCGAACCCGCATGAGTCCATGCAACGCTCCGGAAGCCTCGTTCCGATGGCAGGAACCGAATTCTGCCAGCCTCAGCGGAAGGTCCTTGTAGCTTTTCAGCCCCTGGTTGAAGACCTGAACGTGGCACGGACAGTTCATGGGCTTGATTGCGTAGTCGTGTTTTTCCGACTCGGTGGTGAACATGTCGTCCTTGAACTTGTCCCAGTGCCCTGACTTCTCCCACAGGGTTCGCGACACCACCTGTGGCGTCTTGATTTCCTTGTAGCCATGCTCCTGCTGCTTGCGGCGCATGTATTGTTCGACTTCCTGGTAGAGCGACCAGCCATCGGGATGCCAGAACACCATGCCCGGCGCCTCTTCCTGCATATGGAACAGGCCAAGCTTCTTGCCAACCTTGCGGTGATCTCGCTTCTCTGCTTCTTCCAGACGGTGCAGGTAGGCCTTCAGATCTTTCTTGTTGCCCCAGGCGGTTCCGTAAACGCGCTGAAGCTGCTCATTACTGATGTCGCCCCGCCAGTAGGCGCCGGCCACCTTGGTCAGTTTGAAGGCTTTCAGTTTGCCGGTGCTTGGCACGTGGGGACCGCGGCACAGGTCGATAAAGTCGCCCTGACTGTAGAACGAAAGGTCTTCGTCGCCCGGAATGTCCTGGATGATACGGACCTTGTACTCTTCGCCCATATCTTCAAAGAGCTTGATCGCCTCATCACGGGACATGATGGAGCGCGAAACCGGAAGGTCCTGCTTGGCGAGCTCTTCCATACGCTTCTCGATCCGCGCCAGGTCCTCATTGGTGAACGGGCGGTCGTACTTGAAGTCGTAGTAGAAGCCGTTGTCGATCACCGGGCCGATGGTAACCTGGGCTCCTGGAAACAGTTCCTGGACAGCCATGGCCATCAAGTGCGCCGTGGAATGGCGAATGATATCAACGCCCTCCTCGTCACGTTCTGTGACAATGGCGAGGTCGGCATCATTCTCGATGCGATAGCTGGTGTCCACGAGCTGACCATCCACCTTTCCGGCAAGGGCGGCTTTGGCAAGGCCAGCGCCAATATCGGCGGCAACGTCATGAACGGTTACGGGTTCGGCAAAACTGCGATGGCTGCCATCGGGCAGGGTTACGACGGGCATGAAAAGCTCCTGTTGGTTACTCAGCGGTGATCTATACCAGAGACCACATGGTGACGGCGCGACGCGATACAAACCGCGGGCCGATTCGAGGCGAAGTCTAACAGAAAAAAACTTGGCAGGTTAATGCCGGGTTTCTCGCATCCAGGGCTCTGTCAGGCCGCCTGGCCGGCTGCCTCTTCGCGGGCCCGTCGCCGGAGCTGGCCATAGGCCAGAAGACCCAGAAGCGCCAGGGCCGGAATGAACATCAGCTCCTTCGGCGGTCGCGAAAGCTGAACCTGCACGGCATCGATGGTCCAGCCAAACTGGATGCCGACCTCTTCCGCCGGGCTGCCAAACCCGACAAAGTCCACCGCCATTTTGTCGCCGTCAGGGCTCAGCTCCAGGCCGGCCTCCATCAGTCGCTGCTCAGGTGTCTCGCCTGCGGGAATCGGCAGCCGCACATAGGTGCTCACCTCATCGCCATCGATATTCATGCCAGATGCCTTGAGGATGATCGGCTGGCCCGCCGGAACCTCTTCGACATACTCCATGACCTGTGCACCCGGCTGGTCTTCAGTCGGCGGGTAAACCATGTCCCACCAGAAACCTGGACGGAACATAGTGAAGGTGATGAGCAGCAGCAACACTGTTTCCCATTTATAGCTCTTGGTAAACCAGTAGCCCTGGGTAGCGGCCGAGAATACCAGCATGGCCGTGACCGCACTGAAGATGGTCACCAGCAGGTCAAACCACCCCGTCAGGCCGATCAGCAACAACTGGGTGTTGAAGATAAACATGAACGGCAGGATTGCGGTTCGAATATCGTAGGTAAAACCTTGCACACCGGTCCGTATCGGGTCGGCACCCGAAATGGCCGCCGCCGCGTAGGCGGCAAGACCCACCGGTGGCGTATCATCCGCGAGGATGCCGAAGTAGAACACGAACAGGTGCACCGCAATCAGCGGTACGATCAGCCCGTTCTGGGCACCAAGGGTGACAATCACCGGCGCCATCAGAGTGGAGACAACAATGTAGTTCGCGGTAGTTGGCAGCCCCATTCCGAGAATCAGACTGATAATGGCGGTGAAAATGAGCATGAGCAGCAGATTGCCGCCAGACAGGAACTCCACGAAGGCCGTCATTACGAGGCCAATACCCGTCAGGGTGACGGTGCCCACCACAATCCCTGCGGTGGCGGTCGCCACGCCAATACCGACCATGTTGCGAGCGCCGGTGGCCAGCGAATGGGCCAGATCGAAAAAGCCGTCTTTGGTCAGGCGGGCGAAGTCGCCACGCTTGCGGAAAAAGGCTTTCAGCGGCCGCTGGGTGATCACAATGAAGATCATGAACACGGTAGCCCAGAACGCGGAAAGCTGGGGTGAAAAGCGCTCAACAGTCAGGCACCACACCAGGACCACCACCGGCAGCAGGAAATACAGGCCGGTTTTCACGGTTGGCCCGACCGGAGGCAGCTCGCCCATGTCCTTGTTCGGGTCGTCCTCTTCCAGCTCAGGGAAACGCGTCGCGTAACCTACCAGGGCGACATAGACGGCTACCAGCAGCGGCGCCAGCACCCAGATGGCTGCCTCGCCGAGCAATGTCTTCATCCAGCCTATGCCGTAGTACACAACCAGAGTGAGTATGATCAGGCCCAGCAGCATCACCACCCAGTTCAGCATCCGCTGCGCCATGGTGGGCTTGTTCAACCGCTCGATGCCCTGCATGTTCAGCTTGCAAGCTTCGAGGTGCACGATGTAGATGAGGGCGACGTAGGAAATCATCGCCGGCAGGATCGCGTGCTTGATGACCTCAAGGTAAGAGATACCCACATACTCAACCATCAGGAACGCGGCTGCGCCCATGATGGGCGGCGTCAGCTGACCGTTCGTTGAAGCAGCCACTTCGACGGCGCCAGCCTTGGTGGCTGGAAAACCCACCCGCTTCATCAACGGAATGGTGAAGGTCCCGGTAGTCACCACATTGGCGATGGAGGAACCAGAGATCACACCACTCAGGCCACTGGACACAACCGCAGCCTTGGCCGGGCCGCCCCGCATGTGACCAAGCATGGCGTAGGCCACCTTGATGAAATAGTTGCCGGCACCGGCCCTCTCCAGCAGTGCGCCGAACAGAACAAACAGAAAGACAAAACTGGTGGACACCCCGAGCGCCACACCAAACACGCCTTCCGTACCCAGCCATTGATGGGAAGCCAGCTTGCTAAGACTGACGCCCTTGTGGGCAATCACATCCGGCATGTAGGGGCCGGCAATAGAGTAGGTTATGAATACCGCGGCCACGATGGTCAATGGCAGACCAAGTGAACGCCGGGTAGCTTCCAGCAGCAGCACCAGACCGATCAGCGCAACCCAAAGATCCTGGGTGATCGGCGCACCGGGACGCGTCGAAAGCTCTTCATAAAAAACGTATAGATAAGAGGCACAAAACGCCGCCACAACGGCGAGGATCCAGTCGTAAATCGGGACCGCGTTGACATGACGACCGCGGATCATCGGAAAAGACGCGAAGGCCAGGAAAACGGCGAACGCCAGGTGAATCGAACGGGCTTCCGTCGAATTGAAAATGCCGAAATCCAGAATAAACGGGAGCGGTGACGCAATCCAGAGCTGGAACAGCGACCACACAAGGGGAACGATGAACAGAATAACGGCCGCGTAACCGGTCGCCGCCCTGCCCCCGGTTTCGGTTTGAAGGATTTCTTCTACATTGCCGCCGCCAGCGCTACCTCCGTTCGACGGATCGCTCGTTGCCATAAGTTCTTCCTGTAGCGTGAAAGGTTGTTCTCTGGAGGGAAACCCGGCGGGCCTGGGCCCGCCGGTCCGGTTTCAGGTCAGATCAGTCGATCAGACCGGCTTCCTTGTAGTACTTGGCAGCACCCGGGTGCAGCGGCGCACTCAGGGCATCAGAGACCATCTCTTCCTTGTTCAGATTGGCGAAGGCAGGGTGCAGACGCTTGAAGCTGTCGAAGTTTTCGAACACCGCCTTGACCACGGCATAAACCACATCTTCCGGTACATCGGTGGAAGAAACAAAGGTTGCCGCCACACCGAAGGTAGTGGTGTCTTCGTCAGAGCCACGGTACATACCACCCGGGATGACCGCTTTGCGGTAATACGGATTCTCTTCGATCAGTGTCTGGGTCGCCTCGTTATCAACGTTGACAATCACGCTGTCACAGGAAGTAGTGGCTTCCTTGATGGCGCCTGAGGGGTGCCCGACGGTGTAGAAGAAAGCGTCGATGTTGCCGTCGCACAGGGCCTGTGACTGCTCGGCGGCCTTGATCTCAGCGGCGAGGGCAAACTTGTCCATGCCCCAACCCATTTCTTCCATCAGAACCTCGGCAGTGGCCCGCTGGCCAGAACCCGGGTTACCAACGGAAACCCGCTTGCCTTCCAGGTCTTCAAAGGTCTTGATGCCTGAACCCTTGCTGGCAACAACGGTGAACGGCTCTGGATGCAGGGAAAATACCGCGCGAAGGTCCTTGTTGGCGCCATCGTCCTTGAATTGGCTGGTGCCGTTGTAGGCATGATATTGCCAATCGGACTGGGCCACGGCCAGATCGAGCTCGCCCTGGCGGATAGCGTTCAGGTTGTAGACGGAGCCACCGGTGCTCTCAACGGAGCAGCGGATACCATGTTCTTTACGGTCCATGTTCACGAGACGACAGATCGCACCGCCGGCCGGATAATAAACACCGGTTACACCACCCGTGCCGATAGTCACAAAGCGCTGCTCCTGCGCGGAAACGGAGGTGGAAGCAGCACCCAGGCTGACTGCGGCAGCGACAGCAAATGCGGAGGCTTTCAGTTTCAGTGTCATGTGAGTTCTTCCTTTTTTCTGTTCATTGTAATGAAGCGCCCGCCTCGTGGGCGGGCAAATGGTACGAACACCGTAAAACATAGACCACTTCACACCATAAATAAAGTATGGATTAGCTCGCTAAACGGTTGAGCAGACAACAAAAAAGCCCGCGATGCGGGCTTTTTTGCAGATAATTGCGAAGGTTATTTCGCAGCTCGGGCCTTGGCGAGCATCTGGTCCGGCCGTAGCAGGAACCGGGCCAGAGCCGGCAACAGCCAGATGGCTCCCACCATATTCCACAGGAACATGAAGAACAGCAGGAAGCCCATGTCGGCCTGAAACTTGATCGGCGAGAAGATCCAGGTGACAACACCCAGGCCCAGCGTCACGCCGGTAAACATCACCGCCTTACCCGTGGAGCGCAGCGTCTCGTAGTAGGCCTCCTGGAGTGTTTTGCCCTCAAGCAGGTATTTCTCCAGCTTGCTGTAGATGTAGATGCCGTAGTCGACACCTATACCAACACCCAGGGCAATAACCGGCAGGGTTGCCACTTTGATACCAATGCCGGACACCGCCATGATCGCCTCGCAGAGGATCGACGTCAGTCCCAGAGGTATCACGATACACAGTACCGCGCGGACCGAACGGAAGGTCACGAAGCACAGCAAACTCACCACGCTGTAGACGAGAATCAGCATCTTGTCCTTGGCGCCGGAGATAACCTCATTGGTCGCAGCCTCGACACCGGCATTACCGGCCGCCAGCAGGAACCTGTGCTCCTCGTTGCTGTTCTTCTCGGCAAACTGTTCGACGCGCTCAACGACGGTTTCCAGGGTCTCTGCCTTGTGATCCTCAAGGAACACCAGCACCGGGGTCAGACTACAGTCGGTATTGATCAGACCGGCAGGCGCTTCGCGAATGGAAGCATTGATGATGGTCTGGTTGCGGGAGATCTCGTACCACTTCCAGTTACCTTCGTTCAGAGCCTTGGTGACCATCTTGGAAACATCTGCGAGGGATGCCGAGGACTGCACGCCCGGCGTGTTCTGAAGCTCCCATTGCAGGGTGTCCATGGCCCGCAGCACATTGTACTGGGTGCACTGCTCTTCCGGCGTTTTAACCATCACCACCAAGACATCCGCACTGGTGGAATAGTTATCGATGATGTAGGCGTTATCCTTGTTGTACCGGGAATCCGCACGGAGCTCCGGCGCACCCTGGTCAAGGTCACCGATTTTGAGATCCTGCTTGTAGTAGAGACCCAGGCCAAGACCAATGACAGCAATCAGCAGGGAGATAGGCGCCACGCCCGGATGCGAGAAGTAAGACATCGCGCGCCACTTTCGATCCTGCTTTTCACCGTGGTTCTGTACGTGGCGGATACCGCCCTTGGAGATACCAACGTAGGACATGATCAACACATGCAGAACCAGGTTGGTGAGGATGACATACGCCACACCAATACCCGCGGCAATCGCAAGGTCCCGGATAACGTCGATCTCGATAAAGAACAGGGTCAGGAAGCCAAAGGCGTCCGAGATCAGTGCCAACATGCCAGGTATGTAAAGGGCCCGGAAAGCCAGACGCGCGGCAGTCACCGCGTCGAAGCCCTTGGCAGCTTCAACGGCCATGGCGTTGACAATCTGAACACCGTGACTGATACCGATCGCGAACACGAGGAAGGGCACCAGAACGGAGTAAGGGTCAAGACCGTACCCCAGCAACCGAAGGGTCCCCAACTGCAGGAAAACGGCAATAATCGAGGTAAAGACCGGAACCAGGGTCCCGGCAATGGCCCGGGAGTACCAGAACAACAAAAGCGTGGTCAGCAGGATGGTAATGCCGGCGAACCATGCAATGGATCCGATACCTTCAATCAGATCACCAACCTTCTTGGCAAAACCGACAATATGAATCTCGATGTTCGGGTTCTGCTCTTCGTACTTTTCCCGGATTTTTTCCTCGAGCTGACGGGAAAATTCGCCGTAATCCAGGGCCTCACCGGTTTCCGGATTTTTCTCGTACAGCGGCGCATAAACGATCGTTGACTTGAAGTTGTCGGAAATCAGGCGACCAACTTCGTTTGAACGCAGAACGTTCTGACGGAGCTGCTCAAGGCTGTCCCGGGAGCCGTCGTAACCGTCCGGTATAACCGTGCCGCCCTGGAAACCCTGTTCGGTAACCTCCACCCAGCGCACGTTCGACGTCCACAGGGATTTGAGACCGGAACGATCCACACCATTGAGGTAGAAGACCTCATCAGTAATCTGCTTCAGGGTCTCCATGTACTCCTGGGTGAAAATATCGCCCTCTTTTGCCTCGACGGCGATACGGACAAAGTTACCCAGGTTTTCCAGGTCATCCCGGTGCTCGAGCATGTTCACGATATAGGGATGCTCGAGAGGAATCATCCTCTCGAAACTGGCATCAGGCTGGATCTTGACGGCGTTGTAACCAAGAAACAGCGTCAATACGGCAAAAAAGATAAGAATGATCGGCCGGTTATTGAAGAGCAGCCTTTCGAGAAAGGGTTCCGCCTTGGGCGTGGTCAGGTAGTGCTCGCCCTTGTCATGCTTAGGGTTGGACATTCAAAAGCCCCTCTATTGTTCGTTCGGTTGTTGCCACATCAGGGCGTTATTGAAGGTTTCTTCCACGGGCGTCTGTAATTTTCGCGCCACCTTCGCCGACAATCAGCAGGTCTGTTCCTGAAATAGGCACGGCACTCATGACGCCCTCCCGATCACTGCGGAAATGCTCTCGAAAGGTTTCTGCGCCATTGGTACTCATCAGCACCGCGCCACCGTTACCCACGAGGGTAATGCGGCCATCTTCAGCAACGACGCCGCTGTTGAGGGTCGCCCCGGCAGAATTCGGGACCATCCGCCAGCTCTTGCCCAGATCGGAAGAGAACAGCATGTTGCCCCGGAGGCCAAACGCGAGAATCTCGTTCACCTGACCTGTGCCAATAACACCGAACAGGGAGCCTTCATAGGGTGCCTCGCGGCGCTCAAAGGTCTCACCACCGTCCACAGAGACGTGTATCTGACCGGCCTCGCCAACAACCACAAGGGCTCCACCCGTAATCCGGGTAATGCCATTCAGGTGGAAGTTCTGCCGGTTATCAATTCTTGGCGCCCAGTCTTTCCAGGTTTCACCGCCGTCCATCGTACGCAGGAACATGCCGTAGGCTCCCACCACAAAACCGCGGTTCTCGTTTTCGAACCAGACGTCCAGCAGCGGGTTGACCGGACCGATATCCATGTCCGCCTGAATGTTCTCAAGGGCAAAGTAAAGATCGTCCAGTGCCCACTCGAGGTCTTCTTTTTCTTCCTCAGGCGCTTCTTCGATGCGCTCCTGCATGGCAACAATCTGTTCTTCGCGGCTCTCGATGGCCAGCTCCATGGCCCGGATCCCGTCGATCTGAAGGCTCCAGGTGGCTCCGGCGTCAGTGGTTTTGAGAACCACGCCACTGTGCCCCACTGCCCAGCCATGGGTGTCGGTACCGAAATCAATCGCTGTAAGGGTCACAGAAACAGGAACTTCACCCTGAACCCAGGTTTTCCCCTCGTCATCCGAGTAGATGATATGCCCGCGTTCTCCGACGGCCACAATACGATCACCAACCCGGGTCGCATCGGTGAGAAGATTCTCCGGGGCCAGATCCGTTAGCCGGGCCGGGGTTTCGATGATATCTGCAAGCGCAAACGCTGCAGGGGCAGACCAGACCATGGAAAGTCCAAGGCAGGCAGCGCCCAGAGTCTTGCACATCAACCTTTTAGCCATTCAGATTGCCTATTATGTTGTATTGAACTGTGTCTCTGACCGGCAAAGCCGGGAATAACTGTAAACATACCGGCAACCCTGCGGTTGCCGGTATGTCGGGTCGCCACTTCCTGTGGGCGGGGACGCATCCCTCGACCAACAGTGCGCTAGCGAACACTCCTGCGGCGCAGTGACGCCGGCGAGAAGTAGCGCGTATTGGGGACCTCGTCGGTGAACACGCGGGTGTTAGCCTCTTCTGTGTCCAGACCGAGCACATGATAACGACGGGCCTGAAGGTCATGATAGACGTCAAGAACCGTCCACACACCCGGAAGTTCATAATAATTTTTAGGCAGCCCCATGGTTACACGCCAGAGTTCGCCACGGCCGTCGTACTGGTCAAGCAGAACCGTATTCCAGCTATCCTCGTCAATGTAGAACCGGCGCTTGCCGTAAATATGGCGCTCACCATCTTTCAGCGTGGCTTCAACCACGTGAACGCGATGGAGTTCCCAGCGGGTGAGGTCCGGATTCAAGTGGGAGATTCCCAGAATTTCCTCGTACGGAAGACCTTTTTCACCGATGCGGTAATTGTTGTAGGGGATGTAGATTTCCCGCTTGCCTTCGTAATTCCAGTTGTAGCGGTCCAGAGCCCCGTTAAAGATATCGGTGTCGTCTGCCGTACGCAGGTTATCGGCCGCTGCAATCGGGGAGTCGTAACCCAGGTTCGGTGCCCTGCGCACTCGACGCTGGCCGGCGTTGTAACCCCAGCCGTTCCGGGGATTGATAATCTGGTTCAGGGTCTCGTGAATCAGAATCGCACCACCGGCCAGTCTGGGTGGTGACTGGGTAAACGACAGGTAGTAGAAGATCACGTTGTCCAGATCTTCTTCACCGCCTTCCGGATTATAGTAGTTGAAGAAGGCTTCCTGCTGAGAGGTCACCAGCGAGTAGTCGCCGTTGGTCTGAACCGCCACCTCACTGGAACGACGGGTTACATTAACCCCGCGCCAGCGGGTCAGATGGTTCCAGACCGCCTGCCAGGCCTTCTGCTCGTCATTTCCGTGCAGGATTGGGAAAGGGTAGCCCCCAAATGCGCCATCCAGGCCTTCGCCCTGACCCACAATCTCTGCGTTTACCGCGTTTTCACGGGTATTCTCAGCCACCCAGTCGGGAACGGCATGGGTACGACGAGTCTGATGAACGGGCACCCGGAATGTGGTGGGGTAGGTTTCCAGCATCGCCTTCACACCGTCGGTAAGGTATTCCTCATACTGATCCATGTTGGCGGGCGTGATGGTAAACAGGACTTCATCATCCGGAAACGGATTGATGTGGTGCTGTCCGCTGCCCTCATAGCCGGGAGGCGGTTCTGTCAGCCCACCGGTCCAGGCCGGGATAGTACCGGCACTGTTGCCGGCCTTGGGTGAGCCAAAGGGTGTCAACTCCTGGCCCAGACGGGCCGCTTCACTGGCGGAAACCGCCGCCCACGCAGGCGCTGATGCCACGGAGAGAGCCAGCAGGCCGCCGAGAATCGCATTTTTGTTATACATCATTGTGAAACCTTAAGTGCGTCTGGAAGCCTCTGCGGAGGCTTTTTTATTGTCGTCTGATGGAATTACAGACCTTACTCCAGATTACCCGATCCCAGACTAAAGTCTATCGACCGAAAGTGCGATTTTGTATCTGACTTCAATCGGCAAGGCTCTTGTGCACCACCTCATAGACATCCCTGGACAATCCCGACTTGTCACGAATCCGCTCAAGGGCGGACTTCATCCGGGCACTGTACGACGGCGCAAACTTTCTCCACCGGGTCAGCGGCGTCACCAGACGCGCGGCAATCTGGGGGTTACTGTCGTCCAGGCGACAGACCTGATCCGCCAGGAACTCATAACCAGAACCGTCAGGATTGTGGAAAGCCGCCAGGTTCTGACCGGCAAACGCGCCCACCACAGAGCGAATCTTGTTGGGATTTTTCCAGTCGAAGGCCGGGTGCTCCAGAAGTCTCTGGATGTCCGGAAGCTGACCGGCCTGGTCGCTGGCCGCCTGCACAGAGAACCACTGTTCAACAACCTGGGGATCATCCTTGAAGCGATCGTAGAATTCATCCAGCGCCTGCTGGCGGTCAGACTCGAAGCCTGAATTCACAAGCGCCCGCAAAGCGCCCATCCGATCGGTCATATTGTCGGCGGCGTTCAACTGACTCACCGCCAGCTCCCGGCCCTCCTGGTCGTCAATCATCAGCAACCAGGCCAGCGCAGTGTTGCGCAGGCTACGACGGGCAATGGCTTCCGGTGTCACCTCGTAAGGACCGCCGTCCTGATGGCGCTGGTAGCACGCGATGAGTTCGGCTTTCAGGGCGCCCGCCAGATGGCGAAGTACCGCGTCGCGGGCGCGGTGAATGGCTGGTACGTCGGCGTTATCGGCCAGTTCAATCAGGTAGGCCTCGGAGGGAAGTTGCAGCATCTTGGCCACCAGGGCCTGATCCAACTCAGTGTCGGAAATCAGCTTGCGATAGGCTTCGACCAGTCTGGGTTCAATTTCCGCATCGTCAGGCGCGCCAACCAGCGACTGGATGACATCCACAGCCAGTCTCTGGCCCGCATCCCAGCGATTGAATCCATCCGGATCGTGGCTCATCAGGAAGAGCAACTGTTCGCGACTCCAGGCGTAGCGAACCCGAACCGGTGCGGAGAAATGCCGCAACAGTGACGGGACCGGCCTGGATTCGATGCCATGAAATTCAAACAAATGGGTCGCTTCGGTCAACTCCAGGACCCGCTCCGTCGGGGCATCTGCCTCACCCGCCCCAAGCTGTAACGGCAGCGGCTGGCCGTCCTGCCCCAGCAGGCCCAGCGCAAACGGTATGTGTTGCGGCTTCTTGTTGGTCTGTCCCGGAGTATCCGGAATGCTCTGTTCGATGTTAAGGCGATACACCCCTTTATCGGTGTCATAGTCGTCCGAGACATTCAGAACCGGCGTGCCGGCCTGCTCGTACCAGAGCCGGAACTGGCGCAGATCACGACCCGAGGCGTCCTCCATCGCTTTGACAAAATCATCGGTAGTGACCGCCTGGCCGTCATGGCGCTCAAAATACAGATCGCTGCCCTTGCGGAACAGGTCCGGCCCCAGAAGGGTGTGAATCATGCGCACCACTTCTGCACCTTTCTCATAAATGGTCAGGGTGTAGAAGTTGGAGATTTCCATATAAGACGCAGGCCGCACCGGGTGCGCCATGGGGCCACCGTCTTCGGCAAACTGGGCCGTACGCAGCAGGGTCACATCTTCAATCCGCTTCACGGTTGGGGAACCCATATCCGCCGAGAACTGGGAGTCCCGGAATACCGTGAAACCTTCTTTCAGGCTCAGCTGAAACCAGTCGCGGCAGGTAACCCGGTTACCCGACCAGTTGTGGAAATACTCGTGGGCAACGATGGCTTCGATACGCTGAAATGCCATGTCCGTAGCGGTTTCCTGGCTGGCCAGCACGCAGGAGGAGTTGAAGATATTGAGCCCCTTGTTCTCCATGGCGCCCATGTTGAAGTCGTCCACGGCCACAATCATGAAGATATCGAGGTCGTACTCACGACCATAGACTTCCTCATCCCAGCGCATGGAGCGCTTCAGAGAATCCATTGCGTGCTCGCACTTCTCGGCGTTTCGTGGTTCAACGTACATGCGCAGATCAATGTCGCGGCCCGAGCACGTAGAGAAGGTATCCCGTTTTTCCACCAGGTCTCCGGCCACCAGGGCAAAGAGGTAGCAGGGCTTGGGGAACGGGTCTTCCCAGGTGACAAAGTGCCGGCCGTTTTCCAGCTCGCCTTTCTCCACATCGTTGCCATTGGAGAGGAGCACCGGATAGGCGCCCTTGTTGGCTTCGATGCGGGTACGGAAGCGTGCCATAACATCCGGACGGTCCGGGAAAAACGTAATGCAGCGAAATCCTTCAGCCTCGCACTGGGTGCAGAACATGCCCGATGATTTATACAGGCCTTCAAGACGGGTATTGTTCTGGGGCTCTATCCAGGTCACCACAGTCAACGCGAACTGTTCCGGTACCGAGCGGACCACAAGCTGATCGCCGCGGTCTTCATAATCACCCGCTGCAAGCTCGGCGCCATCCAGGGCAACAGATTCCAGGGTCAGACTGTCGCCATCAAGCTCAAGAGGTGCAGACACCTCATCAGATTCCGGGTTCCGGCGAACCTCAAGCGTGCTGTGAACTCGCGCCCCGTCTTCAAAAAGCTCGAATTTCAGGTCTACAGTGTCGACCAGATAAGCAGGTACCTTGTAATCGCTCAGATAGATAGTCTGTGGCTGGCTGGTACGCATTGGTTTTCTCCAGAGTTCGCGGCCTGCGGACGCAGCATTCATAGCCCACAGACTTGAAAAGATTGGCCGGGCGAGGCGCTGTCAGCCTTCCAAAACCCGGAACCGGACTTCATAACCGGTGAATTTTCGAATGTTAATCACACCGGTATCCAGAATAAGGTACTGCCCTTTGATGCCCTCAAGAACGCCCTCTACCTCCGGCGTTTTGTCGAGGTTATGGGTTTTGATCTTTGCTGGCCAGACCTGGACGGGGTAGCTCAGGCCAAGCCCCTGTTCGTCCACCTCCCGGATCGAATCCTCACCGTGGGTCTGCCGGAGCGCATCAAGATCGGCGGCGATCAGTCCAAGCATTCGTTGGCGCTCTTGCGCCAGATCCAGCTCGGGCACATCGCCCTTGAGCATGGCCCGCCAGTTCGTCCGGTCGGCCACGTGTGTTTTGCAGGCAACCTCGACCAGACCGGCAATATACCGCGATGCAACACGAACCATCGGTATGGCGTCCACCGCGCCCTGATCAATCCAGCGGGTTGGCACCTGGGACGCCCGGGTAATGCCTACCTTCAGGCCGGACGAATTGGCCAGATACACCACATGCTCCACCATACAGTGGGTTTCACCCCACTCCGGCTCACGGCAGGTGCCAAGGTGATAGTGGCACTTCTCCGGGCTCATGATGCAACTGTCACACGCTGCCAGTTTCCGGAAACAGGGATAGCAGAAGCCCTGATTGAAACTTTTCTTGGTCTTCCGGTCGCAGTGGATGCATCGAATTACGCCATCGAAATCCAGGCGCAGCGGCCTTCCGATCAGATCATTCAGGGGAATGCGAGTGTCGCCCACGGCAATGGAGTACGCCACAGGTTCCCCCGCCTCCACCGGCATTTTGCGCAGCCGGCCCGTAACATCAATCAACTCGCTCAAGACTTGACCTCAACAAACTGGTCTGGATCAACATCGCCGTTGCCCTGGGTGCGCTGAACCGAAGGATCACAGGCGGTCCCCGCCTTGCTGCCCCGGTCGAGATAGCCTGTGCGCTCCTCTTCGGGAATGTTGTGCAGATTCTCGTAGTAAATCACCGCCTCCAGGCTGATTTCACGCTGCTCTGGTGTCAGCTTGCGGCCATCGGGCCATTTTCCGAGCTCAATGGACTGCCGGAGGCTCCGGTAAACATTCGGATCCAGTCGCTCGATCAGTTCTTCGTAGGTCATCCCGCTCTCCTGAAAAAACGTTCATTAAAAATGTGGCGGAACCGTTTGACAGAATCAAACGATAATGATTATCATTGCCTCACCAAATGACGACGGTCGTATCATTTGGTCTCTCTCATCAGGAGCTAAAAGCTCTTTTAACGCCCCGCCTCCGGCGGGGCTTTTTTTATGCGCCCCGCCTGCGTCTTACGGGCAAAACCACCGCCAGGGCCAGCCCGGCAATAAATCCCCCCAGGTGCGCTTCATTGGCCATGCGCCCGAGCCCGATGATTTCCGGGAGCGGCGTAAACCCGATCACCATCCATGCAACCGCAAAGGTAACCAGCGCCGGCGGAAACTGGAACCGCGGTGCCGTTCGCTGGCTGAGCCAGCAGTAGCCCAGAATCCCATAAACGACCCCGGATAGCCCACCGAAAAGAGGCCCGGACACGAAATACTGCAAGCCGTTCGAGATCAGGCTCGTGATCACGAACAGGCTGATCAGGCGCGCCCGCCCATCGAACCATTCGATCTGACTGCCAAGAAACCAGAGCATCACGGAGTTGAAAATTATATGGGTCCAGCTGAAGTGCAGAAAATCCGGTGTCAGCAACCGCCAGATCTGGCCACCGGCCAGGGTTGCGGTTAACGCATCAATGCGGCCGGCCAAGGTGGTCCAGTCGTAATCCCGGGGGTCAATCATCATCAGGCTGGCCGCCAGTTCATTCTGGCCCATGGCCGTAAGCCAGACCATGGCTACTGCAAACACTATGATCCCGAGTACCAGTGGCGCATGCTGGGGTGACGGCTGCCAGCGCCCGCCGACAAACACCGGCGACCGGTTCTGGCGATCCACAGCCTCCCTGATTTCAGGTTCCGCCATGAAGCGGTCCAGGGCGGAAAGCACGGGTTCGGCGTGGGCAGGGTCTTCCAGCCAGAGCACCTGGAATCCCCCTTCTTCGGTGATGCGGTGGGTCACACCTTGCCCGTTCAGCCAGCGGCTGAAGCCGGCCAGATTCACCGTGGTATCCAACTGCTTGACTCGGTACACCGTTTACTCCGCCTCCGGAATTGTTTCAGCCGAAACGCATGGTTTAGCGCGCGACACTGTCTTCGCTGGTGGGATAGTCCGGTTGCTCCGGCCTTTCCACATCTACCCAGACAAATTTGTCCCGGGAAAGTGCCCGCTCACCATCCATCCGGTAGGCCACCAGTCGGCCATACTTCACGGCACTGTAATCAATGCAGGCGACGTTAGGCTTAAGCGGCGCAGGCTCTCCTTCCATCCAGTAATGGCCTACAAATACCGGCGGTGCATCCAGGGGATAACTGATCAGTTGTTTGCGCTCGTCATCAGTCAGCACACGGCTCGCCACTTCCGGCGGCAGCGGGTCTGGCTGAAACACAACATCGGCGTAGGTATGGGGATTGTCCGCCCAGAACTTGGTTCGGAAAAACTCACGCACGTAGCCATCCCGACCCGTGATGGCCATCCCCTCGGGGAGCCTGAGATCTGTTCCACGCAGCAGCGTATCCATAACCTGACCGGCAAAGGACTCAATAGCGGCAGAAGCATGCAGGAAATCCTCATCGATGCAGGCGCCGCCCTGGACCTGCTTGAATTTTTCGATCAGATCGCCGTCCCAGCAGGCGTGTACAACACGGAAGTCCTCGTCGTCGATGAACAACGGTATGGTGTAGAACCACTCGAGAAACTCATTCCACTCATAAGGATGCGCCTCGAACTGTTCAAGAGTTTCCCGGATCAGGCGGTCATGACGGGCGTTATGCTCACGCAAGAAAGTCTTGCCGCTGCCGGCACGTGCTCGAGTGCAGTAACCCAGTGCATTGTACTCATGATTGCCCATGACAATGCGGGCCGAGCCATGCTCCACCATGTCCCGCACCAGATGCAGCGCCTCGCGGATACGGGGTCCGCGGTCAATGATATCGCCAATGAAGATCGCCTGACGACGCGGGTGCTGGTATACCCCGTTTATCTTGCGGTAGCCCATCTGGTCCAGCAATCTGGCCAGAGTATGGGCGCAACCGTGGATATCACCAATGATGTCGTAACCGCGATTTGCGGTCGGTTTTTTTACAGCCATGATCAACTCGCTGATATCTCACTAGCCCAGCCAAGCTTGTCACGGCAGGTGGCGTAGAAATTGTGGTCAGTGGGGTGAATCAACCGGATCTTGAACGGCTTTTTCGTTATGCGAATGATATCGCCCGGCGCACAGGCAATGTTCATCTGGCCGTCAAAGCTGATTTGCGGATAGGTTTCATTGGTCTCCCCAATCACCAGCTTGATCTCGCTCTTGCCATCGACAACGATCGGCCGGCTACTGAGAGTGTGGGGAAACATGGGCACCAGAACAATGGCATCCAGCTTGGGATGCATGATCGGGCCGCCAGCGGACAGCGAGTAGGCCGTAGACCCGGTCGGGGTTGAGACGATCAGGCCGTCAGAGCGCTGGCTGTAGACAAAATGACCGTCAATAAACAGATCGAAGCCAATCATTCGAGTGGATTTACCCGGATGCAGCACCACATCGTTCAGGGCAGTACCGAACCCCAGGGGCTGGCCATTACGCTCGACGTTGCCATCCAGCAGAAACCGGGTCTCCTCCATATACTCGCCTTCCAGAACCTTGCCGAGGCGCTCCTCAAGATCGGACGGCGATATATCGGTCAGAAACCCCAGACGGCCTCGGTTGACCCCAAGCAGGGGAATCTTGGACTTGGCCAGCTCACGGGCGGCTCCGAGGAGACTGCCATCACCACCAACCACGATAACCAGATCACAGATCTCGCCCAGCAGTTTTTTGCTCGCCACCTGCAGGCCATGCCCGGGCAACATGCTGGCAGTGTCTTCCTCAAGAATGACGTGGTAGTTGTTGGTGATCAGATACTGTTTGAGCTGGCGCAGTGATTCAACCACTTTCACGCTGCCCATACGGCCAATCACACCAATGTTCCTGAACTGATCCATGAAGTTTCCTGTGGTGTCGGAATGCGGCGGGGACGAACGAAACGGTTACCCCCAGGACAATCTGGCGTACAGTTTAACGAAAGTCACCCCGATACTGAAAAAAGTTGGGAAATCGCCCTAGCCCTGATGTTTCTCGCACCGGTCATCAATGCCCGGGCGGAACTCCGAAGGCTGGCTTACTCGAAGAATTGGCTCGCCACACGGCTTGCCATCTTCGTTTTCATGGGCACAGACAGGATTCTCGTAGTGGTCGAGCCACTCCCGATAGGCAGGTTCGTTCATACCGCAGCGTTCGGCTGCATAGGCGGTAGGGTTGCTGAAGTAGGTATCAATGTCCTTGAAAGGCAGCGTCACATGACCGACGCCGGGCTGGTAGGCCACCAGAAACACCGACTGGCGCTTGAGGTGGTCCATGATGGAATCCTCGGGCGGTTCGCGATTGCGCAGCTCGTGATTCTCCTCCTCAAGGGCAACGATTTTCTCGTCCCTCAATTCCAGCTCCCGCTGGCGCCGCTCCAGCTGCTCCCTGAGCAGCAAGAGTTCTGCGCCCGCGTTTGAATCCTCGCGTTGCTTTTCCTCACCAACAGCGGCCATCTGCTCCTGCATGGCCAGGTACTGTTCGTTTCGCTCCGATAAACGCTTTTTGAGCTGCTCATTACTCAGGCGCTGGCGCTCGTATTTCTGCTCGAGATCGGCAATATCACTGCGCAAACCCTGCATTTCCAGGCGATGCTCCCGCTGGATATCCGACAGGGCATCGCGGTGAACACTCTGCAGGGTCTTGATCCGCAGGCGTTGCTCCCGGATCAGCTGCGCCAGACGGGAGCGATCAGCCGCTGCAGCCGACTCTTCGCGCTCAGAGGAATCGTCGGCCTGTTCGCTCAGAACCGGAATATTCTCTTCCTGAACCGGCTCCACTTTCCGGAATTTCAGGCTGTTGGCTTCAACCGCTTTGCGGATCGCCTGGAAATGGTTGTTTCCGGGTGTCATGTCCGGGTCCCAGAGATCCTCCTTGAACTTGGGGTCAGGGCATTGACTCCGGCAAACCAGGCGGATCGCACCGCCACCCATGTCGGGCCCTTTGGCGCCTGTTCTGGCCAACTCTTCGATCGGCAGGTTCCAGTGACTGTCTGCCCGACCTTCCTCATCAAACCATATTTTGAAGAAAACCAGGGCCTGCACCTTGAGGTCAGGACTCAGTTCAACCAGTACAGCCCTGACCTCGGTTTCGGCGAGATCCGACAGCCCTACATAGCCATCCAGGAAGGCCCCGAATTCGGTAGCCCGCATCTCGCGGGCCACCTGGTTCCCTTCCACAAAAAATACCGCCGAATACCCATCGGTTGCCTGGTCGGCAGACACCATTGCACGTTCTCCACAAATCGTCGATTCGACACCACACGACAGAACCCCGAAAGGTGTTCCATCTTATCGTGATGCCGCCCCTGCTATGCCGACAATCCTGAGGCAGCATAGAAGGGACAAGCAGTCAGACTCAAAGCTATTAGTCTAGCCAGACAATCGTGTCTTCACAGGGAAAAACTGCAACGATTTGTGATCGTGTTTTCGCTTAGAGCTCTGCCGCCAGACGACTACCCTGGTTGATCGCCCGCTTGGCATCCAGTTCTGCGGCCACATCCGAACCGCCAATCAGGTGCACCGGAAGGCCAGCAGCCTCCAGATCGCTCTGCAGTTCACGCAGAGGCTCCTGACCCGCACACACGACAATGGTATCCACGGGCAGCACACGATCTTCGCCCTGCTCTGCGCCTTTCGGGGTGACCGTTATGTGCAATCCCTCGTCATCTATCTTGCGGTAGGTCACACCGGGTACCATCTGAACCTGCCGGTTCTTCAGGGACGTGCGGTGAATCCAGCCGGTGGTCTTGCCCAGATTCTTACCCACTTTCGATGCTTTACGCTGCAGCAGGTAGACCTCACGCGCCGGTTCCGGGACTTCAGGCTCAACGCCCTGAATGCCCCCACGGTGTTCAACGCTAAGATCCACGCCCCACTCACGCATGAAGTGATCGGTGTCCATGGCGGCCGACGTGCCCTTGTGGACGATAAACTCGGAGACGTCGAACCCGATACCGCCAGCGCCGATCACGGCCACTTTTTGGCCAACCGGCTTGCGCTCCAGTAGCGCATCCAGATAACCGATCACTTTCGGATGATCGATTCCTTCGATGTCTGGAGTCCGCGGCTTGACGCCGGTCGCCAGGATCACTTCATCAAAGCCGCCGGCCTTGAGATCCTCGGCGCTAACCCGGGTGTTCAGGCGCACATCCACCTGATGCTTGTCCAGCATCACCCGGAAATAACGCAGGGTCTCGTAGAACTCCTCCTTGCCCGGAATCAGCTTGGCCACGTTGAACTGGCCGCCGATCTCACTGCCGGCGTCAAACAGCGTTACCTTGTGGCCGCGCTCTGCCGCCACCGTGGCAAACGCCAAGCCGGCAGGGCCGGCACCCACGACCGCGATAGACTTGGGTGCAGCGGTCTTCACATAGGTCAGCTCCGTCTCGTGACAGGCGCGGGGGTTGACCAGACACGACGTCAGCTTGCCACTGAAGGTGTGATCAAGGCAGGCTTGGTTACAGCCGATACAGGTGTTGATCTCGTCGGCGCGATCTTCTGCTGCCTTCAGAACCAGATCGGCGTCTGCCAGGAACGGCCGGGCCATGGACACCATATCAGCATCCCCCTCAGCCAGAATCTTTTCGGCCACATCCGGCATGTTAATCCGGTTGGTTGTGACCAGCGGAATGCTCACCTCACCTTTCAAACGCGCCGTCACCTTGGTGAAGGCACCGCGGGGAACCGATGTGGCAATGGTGGGCACCCTGGCCTCATGCCAGCCGATGCCGGTATTGATGATGGTTGCACCCGCCTTCTCGATTTCCTTGGCCAGGTGGACAACCTCTTCCCAGGTGCTGCCATCTTCAATCAGATCCAGCATGGACAGGCGGTAGATCAGGATGAAGTTCTCACCCACCCGCTCGCGAACCCGACGCACGATTTCGATCGGCAGGCGAATCCGATTTTCGTAACTGCCACCCCAGCGGTCGGTTCGATGGTTGGTATGGGAAACGATGAACTGGTTGATGAAATAGCCTTCCGAACCCATGACCTCAACGCCATCATAACCGGCTCGCTGCGCCAGTGCGGCGCAATCCGCGTAGTCCTGGATCTGCTTTTCAATACCGGCTTCATCCAACTCCCTGGGCTTGAACGGGTTGATCGGTGCCTGGATGGCGGAAGGCGCCACCAGCTCAGGAGAGTAGGCATAACGGCCTGCATGGAGAATCTGCATGCAGATCTTGCCATCGGCTTCATGGACGGCGTCGGTGATAATCCGGTGCTTGTCGGATTCCTCTTCGGTGGTCATCTTGGCGGCGTGCTGGAACACCCCCCCTTCCACGTTGGGAGCAATACCGCCAGTCACGATCAGACCAGCGCCACCGCGGGCACGCTCGGCATAAAATGCCGCAAGACGTTCGAAGCCGTTTTTGGCCTCCTCCAGCCCCGTATGCATGGAGCCCATCAGGGTGCGATTGCGCAGCTTGGTAAAACCAAGATCCAGCGGCTCGAGCAGGTTCGGGTACTTGGCAACGCCTGGCGTCGTCGTGGTCGCGGTCATAGTCGGTCTCCTCATCGTGATCTTTGTCGGGCCTCCCACAAAGCCAGGGCCCCGTTCATTGTTGAGACTTAAACTACTCGCGCTCCTTGCCATGGACAATATCCCGGGATAACATTTTATTATCCTTGCATAACATGTCTGACAAAGACTTTAATGAGCAACTCCACGCACGCCCCACCCAAACGCCGCAACTCACTGGGAGACATCAGTGTCCTCTATGTCTCTGCGCTGATGCGGGCAGCCGAGGCAGAAGGCGCCAACACTACCGAACTGGCATCCCGTTTCCAGCTTGACCAACAGACACTGACATCGCCGGAAGCACGAATCAGCATTCCAAGATTCATGCGCCTGGGGCACGCTGCTATCCATGAGACTGGCAACCCGGCCCTGGGGCTGAGAATGGGGGCATTATCCCGCCCCGTCGACGCCGGCATTGCCGGACTCGCCGGAGAAACCGCCAGCACAGCCGGGGCAGCAATCAGCACCCTGATTCGCTACGCCCTGCTGACCAGTCGCAACAGCCGCGGCGTTCCAATGGTTCGACCAGACCTTCGGCAGGCGCAGTTCTATTCGATTCGCCCGTACAATGGCTTTAACTATTTCGTAGTGGATTCCGTTCTCGCCGCCTGGACCCAGTTCCTGCGAACCGTGACCGGCCGCTACGATGTTCTGGAGAGAGTTACCATCGAATACCGGTCCATCGGGCAGGATGACCTGTTCGAAGGCTGGTTCCGCTGCCCGGTGCAATTCGGAGCAACAAAGAACAGCCTTACCGTGCGGCAGGACATCTGGGAAAGTGCGAGCCAACAGGCTCAACCGGCCATGCATGAAAAGCTCACGGAGCTGTGCGCGCGGGAACTGCAGCAGATCCAACGGGGGTGGACAACAGGAGACCGGGTAAAAAACCTTCTCACACCACTGTTCCGGGGCGAGACGCCCAGCCTCGAAACCATTGCGATGAAACTGGGGGTTGCGCCATGGACACTTCAGAGACAACTGGCCGCCGAGGGAACCGGTTACCGGGAACTCATGGATGAAACGCGGAAACAGCTGGCGCGGGACTATATTCGGGAAACGGAGACATCACTGGCGGAAATTGCCTGGCTTCTTGGTTTTGCCAACCCTGCAGCCTTCCACAAGGCTTATCGGCGCTGGTTCAACCTGAGCCCGGGAGAACACCGAAAGCGAATCCGGCATTCCTGAGATCAAAGCTCCATGGCATCATCCCAGCCGTCATCGTCTTCGTATTCTTCAAACTGGCTCTCAATCAACTCTTCTTCGTAATCCCGCATAGCGGCCGTCCTATTCTTGAACTTTCAGGAACAGGCTAGATCGCCTGAATGACAGAACGATGACACAGACTTGATTTCGGGAAACGAAAGCTGACTCGGGAGGCGCCAAAGGCGCAAGGAAATGCAAAACAAGAATAAAAATGGCGGAGCGGACGGGACTCGAACCCGCGACCCCCGGCGTGACAGGCCGGTATTCTAACCAACTGAACTACCGCTCCGTGCGGGTCATCACAGCTTGCCTCTGGAAGGCTTTGCATTCAGCGGTGTGAATGCTCTGTGACAACGAGGGCGCATTATAAAGAGGCGCCCTGTCATGTCAACGCTTTTTCTTAAAAATATTCAGAAAAAGCCAGCATTACATCGCGTCGACCATGGCGTCCTTGCCCTGGGCGGTTTTGCGGTATTCGATCGGCGTCATACCGGACCAGCGCTTGAAGGCACGATAGAACGTGCTGGGCTCGGAAAAGCCGGTGAGGTAGACAATTTCATCAATGGATTCGTCGGTCGTTGCCAGAAGCTGACGGGCCAGACGATAGCGAAAATCCGCGAGCACCTGATTGAAGCTGGTCTCGGCCTCCGTCAGGCGCGTGCGCAGGGTTCTCGGCTTGATGCCAAGGCGCTCGGCCACGGCATCCAGGGTGACTTCCCCGCTATCGAGAAGCTCGGCCACGATCCGCTCCACCTGGCCAACGATATCCTTCTTCTCAAGCCGGGCGACCTGTTCGCTGGCAAACCGCTCGTGCAGATCCAGCAGCTCGGGCTCTGCATGGGGTGAAGCGTGGGACAGCAGTTTTGCCGGAAAGTAGAGCCGGTTCTGTGGTGCACCAAAGGTAACGTCGCATCCGAGCACCTCGCGCACATGATCTTGGCCCTCGGTCCGCTCATGCTCGAACTCTATGCGTGAAGGGTAAAAGTTGCCATCGGTGATCGAGCGGAAGAAGGTAATCAGTCCAAGCACAAAACATTCATTGAAATGCCTCAGACGACGAACATCATCAGACGCTGCGTCCAGCACCATGCAGGCATCGTCACCCTCGATGAAGAAATCGGTGTTTGCTGCGTCACTCAGCAGACGCTGATAGTTCTGGGCCCGCCGCAGCCCCTCGCCGAAGGTTGGACTGCTCAGGAAAAGGTACTCCAGCACCTGCCCTTTGTACGCAGGCAGCAGTTGCCCAAGGTGCAGGCCCACATCGGGATCGCCAGAAACATCCTCAACAGCCTGCCAGAAGTACATCTGGGCACTGTGGGGAGTTCGAAGCTGCTCGGTATAAACGTAATTCTCATCCACACCCAGGCGAGTGAAGATGGCGTCGGTATCGATTCCCTTCTTTTTCATCGCCTCATAAATCAGGCGCAACATCACTCCCGCGTCACGAAGTTCCTGCATAAGATTCCGCTTTTTATTGGTTTACTACTGTGACCCTCCCGACAGCCGCCGTGGCACGCCGGGTCAATGCCTGATCTGGCGTGGTTTGCCAGACTCCAGAGGTTTGTCAGACTCAAGGGGCCTATGAAAGGCACCCTGTTAGACAATCGTCTTATATTAGAGCATATCAGGCCACAGACGCCGAGTTGTACCAAAATGTAAAAAAAAGCATACCCTTTGCGACAAAGCTTTCTTATCAGGCAATGCCGGGATCCATGGTCCTGGCTGTAAAGGAGAATACCAATGCCCGAGCCTCTCGTTTATCACCACAAACCGCCCGCCTTGTTACCGATGTATGGTCGAACACTGCTGCCACGACAGAAGCAAACCTGCGGAGATATCAGTATCCCGGGGCTCTCGGCAAGCCTGCTCGGTATCAGCACCGCGGGAAAGAACCTGATGCGCTACCAGCAGGTGTGCGGTTTCGAGGCTCGCAGTCACTTGCCGGTTACCTGGCCGCACGTGCTGGCTTTTCCCCTGCACCTGAGACTGTTGACCGAGAAAAGCTTTCCCCTTCCACTGCTTGGCCTGGTACACCTGCGAAACGCGACTACCCAGCACCGGCCGATCGGCACCGGAGAAAACCTGGATCTCACGGTGAGTCTCGGCAATACCGTAAAAAGTGGCCGGGGTGTGGAGTTCGATCTGATCACCGAGGCACGTTCAGCAGGCAGACTGGTATGGGAAGAAGCAAGTACGACACTGTTCCGGCAGCCGGATGGTGAGAGCAAACTTTCCGGAAAAAAGGCGCCGCCAGAACTCGCGCGTTATCCAAACACAGAAAACCTCAGGGCTCCCGAGTCCATTGGCCGGCAATACGCCCGTGTGTCCGGTGACAGCAATCCGATCCACATGCACGCCCTGAGCGCCAGGGCTTTCGGTTTTCCAAGGGCAATCGCCCATGGGATGTGGACAAAGGCCCACGCACTGGCACTGCTGGAGCAACAGGAAGGCTGGAAAGGCGGCGCTCTAAGCGTTAGTTGCCAGTTCAAGAAACCGCTGTTTCTGCCCGGCACCGCCCAGCTCAACTGGCAAACGGGAGAAAAAGGCTGGGACTATCAGGTATTGAATGCCAAAGGCGATGCGCCCCATTTGACCGGGCGCATCGACTGGCTCTAGGCCTGGGAGGAATCAGTTTCCGGTGCGCAGGGAGCACCCTGGGCGCCGGCAACGGGCAACGTAAAATAGAAACAGGCACCGCCATCTTCCGGTCGCTCAAAACCGATGTCGCCACCCTGGGCCTGTATGAGGGAGCGGCAGGTTGATAGACCAATCCCCATCCCTTCGTCCTTGGTGGTGAAGAAAGGCAGGAAAAGCTTCTCTTCCGCATCTTCCGACAACCCGATGCCATGGTCACGCACCTGGATTCGCACACAGGAATCACCCTGCACACTCGCACTCACCTCGACGGGGGCATTGGAATCGATGCTGCTGGTGGCCTCCAGGGCATTGCGGATCAGATTAAGCGCTACCTGCTGCACCTGGACAGGGTCTGCCAGGACGTCTGGCATGTCCTCAGGCACCGACAGCTCAATGGCGCCCTTGTTGTTGCGCATATCCACTTCTGCAAACTGCCGTGTGTCTTCCAGCAACGCAGGCACTGACAACACTTCCTTGCCAGTGGCCGGCTTTTTCATGAATCGACGGATGCGACGAATGATTTCGCTGGCCCGATGGGACTGCGCCTCAATCTTGTCCAGGGTCTCCTGAAGCAGACTCATGTCTGCATTGTCCTTTGCCATCATCCGTTTGGCGACGCGTGCATAGTTGGTAATGGCGGTCAGCGGCTGGTTTACCTCATGGGCCACGCCGGCAGCCATTTCACCCATGGTGGTCAAACGCGAGGTATGGGCCAGCTGATCACGCTGTTCCTGGACCAGTTGCCGGGCCTCTTCCAGCGCCTTTTCGTTGTCTAGCTCGGCGCTGATATCCCGGAACACCACAACGGCGCCATGGAGCTCGTCAGAGTCCAGCTTGGGGGTCGAACGGTATTCTGCCGGAAAGCCGGTTCCATCGGCCCGCAGCATCCGGATATCCCTCTGGCTCTCGGCGACGCCCTGCTGACAGGTGGCCTTTACCGGGAGACTGTCCGGGTTGTCGCCGGCTGTTGCAAAGTGGGTTTCAAAAAAATTACGGCCTATCAGCTCCTCAACTGGACAGCCCACAATGGACGCCGCCGCAGGATTGGCGAATTCGATAATACCGTTCTCATCAAGGCCATAGATGCCTTCGCTGATGGAATTGAGAATCCGGGCCTGATCACTCTGTAGCTCGCGATTGCGGGCCTGCAGTTCTCTCTCGAGGCGAATCACGCTGGCGTGGGTTTTCACCCGGGCGATCACTTCCTGGGACTGGAAGGGCTTGGAGATGTAGTCGGCGCCTCCCAGGGAGAAGCCTTTCACCTTCGCCTGAAGATCATCCAGCGCGGACAGGAAAACAACGGCGCAGTCCGCCGTCTGGGGATCCGCCTTGAGGCGCTCGCAGACTTCATAGCCGTCCATCTCCGGCATCATGATATCCAGGAGAATCACTTCGGGCTGATGGCGGTGGGCAAGGTCGAGGGCCTTTTCGCCTTCGTTGGCAATGAGCAGCCGGTAACCTTTGTCTTTCAGGGTCTCATAGAGGACTTTGAGGTTCTGCGGGTTATCGTCCACAAGCAGAACCGTCACCTCCGAGTTCTCGCTGACAGCTTCAGTCATAAATGTCGGACCGGTTAAAATAGTAACCGTATGATGCCGCCGGGATCACCCTGCGTCGATAAGGTCCTTTACGGACAGGACCATACGAACGAGATGTGCGAGGGAGTGGGTACCCATCTTGTGCATGACGCGGGAACGGTGAATCTCCACCGTGCGCTGGCTTATCTCCAGCTCAATGGCGATGACCTTGTTGGCCTGCCCGGCAATCATCCGGTCCATGATCTCGTGTTCGCGGGGGGTCAGGCTTTTAACACGACGGATGATCTCCTGCTTCTCATCCAGAGACTTGCGCTGCTCCAGATCCTGTTTGAGTGCCGCTTCGATTTTCTCCAGCAACGCCTCCTCACGGTATGGTTTCTGGATAAAGTCAACGGCGCCCTCTTTCATGGCGTCCACGGCCATGGGCACGTCACCGTGCCCGGTTACAAAGATGATAGGCAGGATGGAGTGCTTTTCATTCAGTTTTTTCTGGAGTTCCATCCCGTCCATGCCGGGCATGCGAATATCCAGCACGATGCAACCTGCCATCTTGTCGGAGTAGTCCTTCAGGAAAGCGGTTGCACTCTCATAGGTCTTGACCGGCTTGCCGTCGGATTTCAGCAGCAGCTCCAGGGAATCTCGGACTGCTTCATCGTCCTCTACAACGTACACGGTTTGCTGGATATCAGTCATGGGTGTGTTCTCTCCTGTCCGTTTTCTTATCATCGCCGGTCAGTGAATTGACGGGTCTTTGTGGTCGTCACGAGCATGTTCCTGGCGCTCGTGTTCCCGCATTTTCTCAAGTCGTTGCTGGATAATGCCAAAAACGCTCTGTTTCGGGTACCTGCCTTTATCATCGGCCTTGCCGGCCGGCTTGCCGAGCAGCAGGGTTATCGCTTCCTCGACTCGGGCAACCGCGTATACCGCAAACTGGCCTCCGCGTACTGCCTTTACCACCTCGCTGTCCAGCATCAGATTCTGCACATTGGTGGTTGGTACAATGACACCCTGGGTGCCGGAAAGCCCGCCTTTAAGCTGGCAGGTTGTGAAAAAGCCTTCAACTTTCTCATTCACGCCGCCTATAGGCTGAACTTCGCCAAACTGGTTGACCGAGCCGGTGATTGCCAGATCCTGTCGCACCGGAATACCGGATAGCGACGAGATCAGCGCGCACAGCTCTGCCAGCGATGCGCTGTCACCATCCACTTCACCGTAGTTCTGCTCGAAAGTCAGACTGGCCGACAGGTGCATCGGGTCGTTGACCGCAAAATGGGAGGCAAGCCAGGAACTCAGGATCATCACGCCCTTGGAATGAAGATTGCCACCGAGCTTTACATCACGCTCTATATCCATCACCGCGCCATCTCCATAATAGCAGGTAGCCGTGACACGGTTGGAAAGGCCGAATTCAAATCCGCCCGTGGACAGCACCGACAGCGCATTGACCTGGCCAACACACTTGCCGCTGGTAGATACGAGCGTCGTGCCATCACGGATGGAATCGTAGAACTGATCCCGGATACGGCTGCTGCGATATTTCGCACTTTCCAGCGCGCGTTCAACATGCAGATCCTGGATCAGCTTCGCACCGGCCTGCCTGGCCCAGAAATCCGATTCCCGCAGCAGGTTGGCAATATCCGCGGCGTGCAGGGAGAGTCGATCCTGATGTTCTGCCATCCGGGCACTATGCTCGATTACCCGCGCAACGGCCTTGTTCGAACAGTGCAGCAGCTTCTTCTCACTGACCAGACTGGCGATGAACTTGGCATAGAGCAGCTGGCTGTCATCGGTGCGGTACATCTCGTTCTCGAAATCCGCCGTAACTCTGAACAGTTCGGCAAACTCGGAATCGTATTCCTGCAGCAACATCCAGGTTTCACGATCACCAAACAGAACGATCTTCACGTCCAGGGGGACCGACTCAGGTTCAATTGAGATAGTGCCGGACAGCGTCAGTTCCCTCTCCAGGGAATTTATCTGTATGGACTTCGAACGCAGGGCGCGCTTGAGGCCGTCCCACACGAAGGACTGTTCCAGAACCTTGATGGCATCCATCAGCAAATAGCCGCCGTTGGCCCGGTGCAGGCTGCCGGGGCGAATCAGGGAGAAATCCGTGAACACCGTGCCCTTGTAGGTAACATTTTCGACGTAGCCAAACAGGTTGTGGTAGGTGGGGTTATCTTCCACCACCACGGGCACCTCGTTCGTCTTCTGGTGCACCAGTACGTTAACCAGATAACGGCGCGGCATTTTCTTGTCGAGTGAGGCGTAAGCAATGGCAGCCTGTTCTTCATTGTCGTCGAGGAATATCTCCAGGTTCTCCACCAGGTCAGCGCGAACCGCCTCAAAGTAGGCGACCACATCCGGCAGATCCTTGTACTTTTCGATCAACTCATCAATCTGGTGGCCCGAGATACTTTCCAGAGTTTCCTGGTTCAGCGCCTGTTGCTTATCGGCGTACTCCTGCTCCCAGTCCGCCAGTTTTCGCAGGGCCTGGCGAAGCTTTTTCTCAAGCTTGTTTATCGCGTCTTCAAACTTGTCCCGCTGCTCCTCGGTAAGAGCCTGGAAGGATTCTGCGGTATGGGGTTCGTCACCGTTCATGGCCACCAGCCGGTAACCACCTGGCGTGGTGACGGTCAGGCTGACCTTTTTGCGTCGCGCCTGGGCCGCCACTTTCTCCAGCTCGTCTTCCTGCTTTTTGCCGTATTCGTTCTTTAGCTGCTCCGAGCGTTCCAGAAAACTGTCACTGTCAAACGTCTGGGGAATCACTTTCACCAGGCGACTCATCAGCTTTTCCATGTCCTGCTTGAGCTGGGTGCCTTTTCCAGCCGGCAACTGCAACAGCTTCGGAATACGCGGCTCCTCGAAGTTGGCCACATAGCACCAGTCATGGCTCTGCTGATCCGTATCCACATGGTGCTCAAGGTAACGCAACATCATGGTGCGCTTACCCAGGCCATTTCGGCCAACGGCATAGACGTTGTAGCCGCCATGAGGCATCGCCAGGGCAAAACGCACAGCTTCCTGGGCGCGGTTCTGGCCGACGATTTCAGCCAGAGGCTCAAGTTGCTTGGTGGTTTTGAACGGCAGATCTTTCAGAACACAGGCTTTGTAAAGCTGGTGCAGAGACAGTGACTTCAAGGTTTGGTCCTGTAACGGTTAACACATTGGCCGGTCATTGTAGATTCTGCGGTCGGCTCTGTCGCGTTCGGCACGAAGATTTCTGGAGTTGCGCACAGCGCGCAGGAATTTGTTAGGCAGTTCACAAATCCGTAGCCGTTCATTTTTCAACCAGCCGTTCCGGAACTACACTTCATCTCCCAACCATAAATACAATGCACGCAACGGACGCCAGCGTATGACCAGTGATTCCGCCGAACGCAGAATCAAGGATCGTTACCCCGCCTCCTGCCTGAAGGTTCAGCTCCGGGAGCGTGGCTTCTTTGGTCGGGGCAAGCAACCAACGCCGGTTACCTGCCTGGACCTGAACCGCTACGGTATGGCCGTTCTCTGCCCCAGGCCGGTAGAACCCGGGGCCCGCCTGTTCATGGATTTCGACGGCAAATACATCAGCGAATCGCGGGTTTGCGCCCGGGTGGTGGAGTGTCAACCTTACCAGGCGGGTTATCGCGTCAGCGTCCAGTTCAGCTATTGCCTGGACAAAAAAGGCTATTCGCGCACCGTCGACAATGCTCTCTCCCGCATCGAAGGCTTCTACAACCGGTTTGCCAGCTGATCCGGTTCCGGGCTCACACCAGCCCCGCGTCAAGGCTGGCAGCGACGTACATCCCTAACTCGCGACACTGATCTTCAAACTCATCGCGGTACTCACCCCTGCAGATCATAGGCTCCTGTATCAGCTTCCAGCGCAGACCCGTCGTAATGCTTTCGATTGCCCGATTGGTGCCCGTTCCGTCATGGCCGGCCCGAATGTAATAGGCAAAGGGCAACCCCTGGGTTTTCTCGAGGCAGGGATAGTAGCTGCGGTCGAAGAAGTCCTTCAGGGCCCCACTCATATACCCGAGATTCTCAGTGGTGCCCAGAATGATAGCGTCGCAGGCCAGAATGTCTTCAGGCCCCGCATCCAGAGGTGCCATTACCTTGACTTCGACGCTTTCGATGTCTTCATGGCGTGCGCCCTGCTCAGCCGCCTCCCTGAGCTTGAGAGTATTCGGGGAAGGCGCATGAGCGATGATCAATAATCTCTTTTTTGCTTCCATACCGACTCTGATCTGTATCTGAAGAGCAAAGAAACCCAATACTCACCGAGTATGAATTCATTGTGATACCAGCTCAAACCAGAGGAACGGACAGCAAGCACAGATGATCATTATTTGAGCAGCACAGAGACGAAATTAAGAGATCTGTTACGAGAACATTTAAACCATCTGAACGGATACCCTGCAAAGACTCCTGCTTACTATGGACTGAACAGTCAAAGGAGGAGAAATCAATGCATTTTCCCAACAGCAAAAAACTGCAGACTCTCTATCGTCAAATGAAATACAGAAGGTGGATCAGAATCCAGCTGCAACAGGCTGGAGGGGCAGATTACCTCAGGCGCCTGGAAGTCGACATCGGTGCTGAACCGGGTCACTTCAGGAGAGAGCTGGAAAGAAGACTGATACCTGAAAGGAAAGCCGAAGGTAACGGTGGTGCGGCAGGTCTGGATCTACACCTGCCGCCCCTGACATCACTGAGGAAGGTTTAGAGAAGCTCGCCGTTCGCTTCTGCGGGCGCCTCTTCAGCATCTTTCTTCGAGACCGGCTTGGGCATCAGCTTGTCACGAACCTTGGCTTCAATCTCGTTAGCAATGTCCATGTTTTCCTCCAGGAACTTGCAGGCATTCGCCTTGCCCTGGCCGATCTTGTCGCCGTTGTAGGCGTACCAGGCGCCGGATTTATCCACAAAGCCTTCCTTGACCCCCATATCCAGGACTTCCGCCATGTGGTAAATGCCCTTGCCGTACATGATCTGGAACTCGGCCTGTTTGAACGGCGGGGACACCTTGTTCTTGACCACTTTCACGCGGGTCTCGTTACCCACCACCTCGTCGCCGTCTTTAACGGAACCGATACGGCGGATATCCAGGCGCACAGAGGAATAGAATTTCAGGGCGTTACCACCGGTGGTGGTTTCCGGGCTGCCGAACATGACGCCGATCTTCATACGGATCTGGTTGATGAAGATCATCAGGCAGTTGGCATGCTTGACGTTACCCGTCAGTTTCCGCAGCGCCTGGGACATCAGTCGCGCCTGCAGGCCAACGTGGCTGTCGCCCATTTCACCCTCAATTTCCGCTTTCGGTGTCAGGGCCGCCACGGAGTCAACGATGATCACGTCAACCGCATTGGAACGCACCAGCATGTCGGCGATTTCCAGGGCCTGTTCACCGGTATCCGGCTGGGACACCAGAAGATCGTCCACATTCACGCCCAGCTTCTCGGCGTAGACCGGGTCGAGGGCGTGTTCGGCGTCGACAAACGCACAGGTTTTACCCGCCTTCTGTGCCTCGGCAATCACCTGCAGGGTAAGCGTGGTTTTACCGGAACTCTCAGGGCCGTAGATTTCACAGATTCGACCGTAAGGCAGACCGCCAATACCCAGGGCAACGTCCAGGCCCAGAGAACCGGTGGAGACCGCAGGAATGGCTTCGCGGGGCTGGTCACCCATTTTCATCACGGCGCCCTTGCCGAACTGGCGCTCGATCTGCCCAAGTGCTGCGCTCAATGCTTTCTTGCGGTTGTCTTCCATCAGTGCAAACCCTCTGTCGCCTGGGCCGCCGGGCCCCAATCAAGGCCGGCAGCGAAATAGTGGATCGGGAATCTCTACAGCTTGACCAGTCAATTCCCTGTATATTTGAACAGTATTAAAACATAACCCGGAGAGGAGACCAACCCCTGCGGATGTGAAAGCCGTCAGAGTTCGCCCACAAAATCGCTAACCCCTTGAAGAGCAAACAGAACGGCCTGGCGGCGGACCTGATCACGGTCGCCCTCGAAGTGCTTTACCAGCGCCACGGTGGTGGCCGGACTGCTGCCCCAGGCGAACCAGACGGTACCGACAGGCTTATCCTCGCTGCCACCGCCAGGCCCGGCAACGCCACTGATGGCCACGGCAACGTCGGCATCTGTTGCCACCAGGGCGCCGGCCACCATTTCCCGCACCACCGGCTCGCTGACCGCACCATGCTCATCCAGCGACTTCCGGGTCACGCCCAGGAGCCCCTGCTTGGCCTCATTGCTGTAGGTTACCAGACCGCCGAGCACATAGGCCGAAGACCCCGCCCGGTCGGTCAGCACCTTGGCAACCCAGCCGCCGGTACAACTTTCTGCCGTAGCCACTGTACGGCCGGTGCGCAGCAACCGCTCACCGAGGCGATTGCCTGCGTCCTCCAATTCCTGATCGCTGGCCAGCATAATGACCTCCTTCATTTCATCGCGGCGGTTATTTTCTTACAATTCACGCCTTCATCCAAAGCAAGGCTAACGGACCCGTTCATGTCAGCAGCTCAGACCGATCTTTCCAAGCACACCCCGATGATGCAGCAATACCTGAAGATCAAGGGCCAACACCCCAATGAACTGGTGTTCTACCGCATGGGGGATTTCTACGAGCTGTTTTACGAAGACGCCAAGAAAGCGGCCGAGCTAATGGACATCACCCTCACGGCCAGGGGCCAGTCCGGGGGCAACCCGATCCCCATGGCCGGCATCCCCTATCACTCTTCTGAGGGTTACATTGCCCGCCTGGTTCGGGCAGGTCAATCCATCGCCATCTGCGAGCAGATCGGTGACCCTGCCACCAGCAAGGGACCGGTTGAGCGCCAGGTGGTTCGGATCGTCACACCGGGGACCCTGAGTGACGACGCCTATCTTGAGGATCGCCGTGACAACCTTCTGGTCGCCATATATAACCACCGGGAACAGTTCGGTTTTGCCTCGCTCGACATCTCCAGCGGCCGCTTTGCGGTATCAGAGCTGGAGAACCTGGAAGCCCTGCAGGGCGAACTCCAGCGCCTGCGTCCGGCGGAAATTCTGATCAGCGAGGATTTTCCCTACGAGGAAATACTGGAGGGCTTCACCGGTATCCGCCGTCAGGGCCCCTGGCTGTTCGAATCCGACACGGCCCGCCGGGTGATTACCCAGCAACTGCAGGTGAGAGATCTGACCGGTTTTGGCTGTGAGGACCTCAATCTGGCCGTCTGTGCCGCCGGTTGTCTGCTGCAGTACGCCAGGGAAACCCAGCGAACCGCCCTGCCCCATATCCGCAAGCTGACCCGCGAACGCAGGGATGAAGCGGTGATTCTGGATGCCGCCAGCCGTCGCAATCTGGAAATCGACACTAACCTGATGGGCGGCCATCAATACACCCTGGCCTGGGTGATGGACCGCACAGCCACGGCCATGGGTGGCCGGGAGCTTCGCCGCTGGCTGAACCGCCCGTTGCGGGACGTGGAGACTGTCCGTCAGCGCCAACAGGCGGTTTCGGCACTGCTGGACGGGTTTCATTACGAACCGGTACACGACCTGCTGAAAGCCGTGGGCGACATTGAGCGGGTATTGGCGCGAGTTGCCCTGCGCTCAGCGCGACCTCGGGACCTCGCACGACTACGGGATGCCTTCCAGGCCCTGCCGGACCTGCAGGAAACCCTGAAACCGGTCAACTCCCACCACGTCGTCAAACTGGCCACCATCATTGGCGAATACCCGGAACTCGCAGACCTGCTGGAGCGTTCGATCATCGATAATCCGCCGGTTGTGATCCGCGACGGCGGAGTGATCCGGGAAGGGTTTGACGAAGAGCTGGACGAGTTGCGCAATATCAGCGAGAACGCCGGCCAGTACCTGCTGGATGTGGAAACACGTGAACGGGACCGCACCGGCATCAGCACCCTCAAGGTCGGCTACAACCGGGTGCACGGTTACTACATAGAAATCAGCCGCGCCCAGTACGACCAGGCGCCGGTGGACTACATTCGCCGCCAGACCCTGAAAAACGCCGAGCGCTTTATCACCCCAGAACTCAAGGAATTCGAGGATAAGGCCCTCAGTGCCAAGAGCCGGGCTCTGGCCCGGGAAAAAGGCCTGTATGACGAAGTGCTGGAAACCGTAGCCGGACAGTTGGCGCCCCTGCAAGATGCCGCCCAGGCACTGGCCGAGCTGGACGTGCTCAGCAACTTTGCAGAGCGGGCCACTTCTCTGCGCTTTTCCGCGCCGGAATTCAGCGAATCTCCCGGGTTCGACATTGAGGAAGGCCGCCATCCGGTGGTTGAACAGTTGCTGGATGAGCCTTTCGTACCCAATGACCTGTTGATGGATACCCAACGCCGCATGCTGGTGATCACCGGCCCGAACATGGGCGGTAAATCCACTTACATGCGCCAGGCAGCGCTGATTGCCCTGCTGGCCTACACCGGCAGCTTTGTGCCCGCCAACCGGGCAGTCATCGGCCCCGTCGACCGCATTTTCACCCGCATGGGCTCCTCGGACGACATCGCCGGCGGCCGATCCACCTTCATGGTGGAAATGACCGAAACCGCCAACATCCTGCACAACGCCACCGAACACAGCCTGGTATTGATGGATGAGGTCGGTCGCGGCACCAGCACCTTTGATGGCCTGTCACTGGCCTGGGCCACCGCCGAGCACCTGGCCCGTGAGATCCGCTGCTACACCCTGTTTGCCACCCACTATTTTGAGCTCACCCAACTGGCCGATGAGCTGCAGCATGCCGTTAACGTGCATCTGACCGCCACCGAGCACGACGACAGCATTGTGTTCCTGCACAATGTCCACGATGGCCCGGCGAGCCAGAGCTACGGGCTTCAGGTGGCCAAGCTGGCAGGCGTACCCCAGGATGTGATCCGCAACGCCAAGACCCAGCTTTCCCATCTGGAAGGCAGTGCCTCACCGGCCGCGCCGGCGGCTTCGGCTGGTGAGCAGAAGGAAGACACGGTCCGGACCAAACCTGCGCCCCAGGTTAATGAATCCGTCTACCAGGGTGACATGTTCGCGAGCCTGGAACCCAGCGCGGTGGAAGAGGCCCTTAAAGAGATGGACCTGGATGGACTCTCCCCACGGGATGCCATGAATCAGCTTTATGAACTGAAAGCGCTGATGAAGAAATAGCGGAAAATTGATCTGTGTAATAAGGTTATAGCAGTCGAACGCTTGCGGCTGTGCGGGTCGCTCCCTACAATATCGCGCACTAAAATATAACGGCGGCGCCCGAGGGCGCTCCTGATGAGACTGACCGACCACTGGACCAGGGATCTGACTATGGCGTTTATCGTTACTGATAACTGCATCAAGTGCAAATACACAGACTGCGTGGAAGTCTGCCCGGTAGACTGCTTCTACGAGGGACCGAACTTCCTGGTAATCGACCCGGACGAATGTATCGACTGCGCCCTGTGCGAGCCCGAGTGCCCGGCCGAAGCCATCTTTTCTGAAGACGAACTGCCGGCCGATCAGGTCCAGTTTGTCGAGCTGAACGCCGACCTGGCCGCGAAATGGCCAAACATCACCGAAAAGAAAGATCCGCTGCCGGACGCCGAAGAGTGGGATGGCAAGCCGAACAAGCTGCAGTATCTGGAAAAGTAAGCCTCCAGAGCTGGGGATCAAAAAAGGGAAGCCGCGGCTTCCCTTTTTCTTTGTCTGAAGGTAATCGGGTGGCCTCAGGTACTGGCCAGCTTGGCGCCCATGGCCACGAAAAAGCCGCCCGTCAGACCGTTCAGCATCCGTTTCATCTTCACATTCACGCCAAGGCTGCGGAAGGTGACCACCACCCAGGCCAGACCACACTGCCAGAGCATGGCCAGCAGAAAATGCACGCCCGCCAACATCAGAGACTGCCGGAAAGCGTTACCGGCGGGGTCCACAAACTGTGGCAGCAGGGCCATGTAGAAGAGCGCGGTTTTCGGATTCAGAACATTGGACAGGAGTCCGTCGCGGAATGAGGCCACCATGGCAACCTTCCGGCGAACGACCTCTTCTTTTTTTACCTCGGGCGCGTCTCCCCGGCGAAGGGCCTGGCGCAACGAACCGATGCCCAGCCATACCAGGTAGCAGGCACCCGCCCACTTCAGGGCGGAAAACGCCCAGGCGGTTTCCACCAACAGAAGTGAAATACCCAAAGCCGAGAGCGTGGCGTGAATGAACAGTCCGCTGCAAATGCCAACACTGGTGACACAGCCATCCCGCAAACCACCCCGGCCGGTGTTCCTCATCACCAGCAGGGTATCAACACCCGGTGTGATGGTGAGCAGGGTAATGGCAACGAGATAGGCCCAGAACAAATCCGATATCAAAATCGTCCCCTATCAAACTCTTGTACAGAACGCTTCAGGGGCCGGACCCGCAACCGGTAAGTCAGGCCTCCTGGTGGAGAATCTTACGCGCCGCGGCGGACTTATAAAACGGTGCAAGCCGCCGGCGAACCAGGGCCTCAACATAGCCCTCTTCACGCAATACGTCTATAACCGGAATTGCGTAGGCATCGATCTCTGCCATGACCACCTCACGGCTGACACCCAAATCGCCCAGCAGGTCTGTGAGCGGTCTTTCGCCATATTTTACGAACAGGTGAGAAACCACCGCACGGGCACAGTTCTCGAAGTAGCCGGTCTTGCGAAACTGCAGCCAGAACTCATAACCCAGCACGACAAACTCCTGCAGTTCGACGTCTCCCAGGCCCTCGTGCAGCTCGGCAATGGTGCGATCTTCCAGTGACACCCAGGCCGCCATCACGCTGTCCCGCAGTTCGTCGTCAGACAGAGCCCTGTGCAGAAACTGCTCGCTCCGGCTGATCAGACCGGGCAGACTGTCAGACAGCCAGGCCTTGAGGCGCCGCTCAAAGGTTTCATCCAGCCCAGGCACCGCCCTGTTGGCCATGCGCTTGCCAAACTTCATCATTGAACCGACGCCCGGCACGGACTTGGTGATCAGATTGTCCTCGTAGAGGTAGTTCACCAGACCGTGGTAAACCACATTGGAGACCAACTCTTGATAGACCGGGTGAGCCATGATTTCACTAATCACCCGCTCCCGCTGCTGCCGCAATTCCAGAGCCTCCTCAAGAAAACCGGTAGCCTGTTCGCGGGTGATGATCTCGCCCAACGTGGTTTGCGACTGCACGTCGGCATTGAGCACTTCGGTTGCCATTTCGGCGGCCAACTCGGGGATACCTGCATCCAGCTCCATATCCATAACGATACGCTGAATAACGCCCATCACCTGGTCTTCCGACGTAATCCGGTTCAGGGTTATCTCATTGGCATAGCCCCAAAGCTCATCCAGCTCCTGCCTCAGAAATTTACGCAGCTTCGTGCCCTTGAGCGAGGCCAGTTCATGCTTTACGTGCTGTTCCAGCAGCTGGTTGGCGAGATCCGTTTTGCCTTTGGTCATGGCGCAATTCTTCCTGTCGTTAAAATGAAAGACACTGACCAGAGGCTAACATGAAGTTCGGGCTGGCAGGTTTGCCAAAACTACAGGTGGGAGGGTGCGGCCCGGCCAGTCCCGCACACCTGCGGACTGCGTGGCCGATTCACTGAAAATCGTTGAACGTGTGGGGCTCTGCCGCCAGGGCCAGGCAAAGACTGCCGGGGCCGACATAGATACTGCTGGTGATGCCCATCTGGGATAGTAGAAGTTCCACACCGTTACGCTCACAGGCATCCCGCAGGCGGTTCAGCCCGGGCAAATCCTCGATTTCAGTCCAGGTCAGGCCACAGGAAAGACTCACGTACGGGGTCAGGAGACCGGCTTCCACTCGGGCCGCGGCATAGTTCATCACCTTCTCCACCGCCACATCGAAACTGCGGGTTTTGGCCACCGGCTGGCCTTCGGCCCCCTGCCCGAAGATGACCGGAGTAATGTTCAGTGCCTTACCCAGGAAGGCCACCAACGCCGACACACTTTTGTCACCACGACGCCTTGCCCGCTCACGGATGTAATGCAGGTCCCGGGGAATCACACAGGTGTAGATCTTGTCGCTGAAGGATTCAACCTCATGTCGCAGGGCATTCTTGGAAACCTTCTGGTCGATCAGCTTGAGGGTATGTGCCGCCAATAGGCCCTGACCGGCGAAGATCTGCTTACTGTCGATCACCCGCATAAAGAAGCGGCCATCGCGACCGGCGGCCTGCCGCGCCCCTTCATAATTGGCCAGAACACTGTTCATGGCTTCGGTGGCGTTCTGGAAAATCAGGCTTCGGGTTTTGGTCACAGTCTCGCAGATAGCGACATCAAACTGGGTAACGATCTTTTCCATGAACAGATCGTGGATCTGTTCGGCGGTGAAGGCGCGGGTTTCCGCCTGATGCCCCTTCTGTAGCAGACCACTCTGGTAGAACTCCTGGGTCCGCACAGGATCGTGCTCGTCTATGTAGGTCTGGCCGTCAATTACAGCGGTTACCGGAAGGATGAACAGGTCGTGCTTGCGGCTGAATTCATAAGGTAAGTCGCACGCAGAATCGACGATCAAACCAACTCGCATGGTGGGCCTCCAGCTCCGGGAAGCTTCTTGACCGGAAGCCCCCCTTTTTTGTCGTTATTTTTTATGCCGCACAGTTTTACACACCCCGATCAGAATTTCAGCAACCCCGGTCTAACCCGCACTGGATGTCATGTCCAGCTCCCGAAGATTCCGTTCGAGCAGTTCCCGGTTATCCTGCTGCCAGGGATGAAATCCCTTGCGGAAATAGGCCAGGAATTCCGGCAGGCACTTGCGAAGCACGCCGGGCTTTCCCCACAGGAAATTCACGCCACCAAGCCAGGTGCGAAGGCTCCAGAGCTTGCCATCGGCCTTCAGCAGGCTGCAGGTATTGAGAAAGGTGTACTTGAAGAAATTCCAGGTCACGAACAGGAAGACAATCCGGCGGAGCCGCTCGTTGCCGACACATTCCCGGTAGACATCAAAGGCCACGGATTTGTGTTCGGTTTCCTCGATTGCATGCCAGCGCCAGAGTTTCGCCATGGCCGGCGTAGCGCCCTCCATCCATTCCGGGTGGCTCAAAATGGCATTGGCCAGAACCGCGGTGTAATGCTCGGCGCCACAGGTGCCTGCCAGTTGGCGGCTGGGCGGCAACTTGCCCACCCACGCCATGTGTTTCTGGAACCGCCGGTCCAGGGCATCAATGTCATAACCCCTGGCCTTCAGGGCTTCGTTGTAGTCCTTGTGCTCACGGCTGTGCAAGGCTTCCTGACCAATAAAGCCGCGAATCTCTGCTTTCAGCTTGGGATCCTCAATTTTGTCCCGATAGAGTCGAACAGCATTTATGAACTGCTGTTCTCCATCAGGGAATTGCAGGGAAAGCGCGTTGAAGAACGCTGTCCGGAAAGCGTCGTTACCGTGCCAGAGCGTTTTGAGGTCTTCACTGACATTGAACCGTAGATGCCTCGGCTCAACGGACACGCCCTCGGGCGTAGAGCTGATGGTCATGACTGCCTCCTGTTTTTGTAGTGTTGTTATCAGTAATGAACAGCGGACAAAAATTCATCAGTCAAAGCAGTTTAAACCCGGAAACCACACGGAAGGAATACTTCAAGAGGGAAATTTGGACAAATTGTCACGAAATGACATTCTGTCAACGATCGAGTTTCAAGAGAAAAGGCAGACACAAAAAAAGGGAGGCACGAAGCCTCCCAAGGACACACAGGGGGTCAGCACTTTCCGGTGCAGAGCCGGAAAGCGCAGGTTTAGTGCTCTTCTGCAGCTCTCACGCCCGGCGCTTCCGGGTCGGCGGTAAAGCCAAGCAATTTGGTACGTTCAATCAGGAAATAGAGGATGGCGCCGGTTGCCAGGCCCCAGCCCGCTCCGTAGACAGCCAGGACCACACCCATGGTGCCGGCGATGCCACGCTCGGTGTTATTCTCCAGCTGCTCCAGCCCTACCATCAGGCAGATATAGCCGGTCAGAAGCAGGGTCAGTGACAGGGCAATCGGCAGTACTGGCTGGAAGAAACTGACCAGGGGCAGCACGAACAGGGCAATAAAGCCGGTAATCCAGAACGTACCGCCACCACTGTAGATGGAGTCCATGGCATTACGGCCATACTTGTAACGCTCGGCCATGGTGGCTGTGACGGCCGTCCAGATCGGCCCGGCCAGGCCCGGGTAAGGCGCAAAGAAAGCGTGGCCACCATTGCGGATCGCGGTTACCAAGTGCACCCGGTCGATGCTGTTGTCGATGTCTTCATCTTTACGCAGGTGGTCAACCCGGTTCATCAGAGACTGGCCCACCACGATGTCGCCGAAGGCAATCACGTAGGCGATCACCGCCGTGGGAATGGCATACAGGAAGACGTTAGCGTCCGGGAAACCGACCGCGAACGGCAGGTAGTTCCAAAGCTCGTCAAACGCTGGCTTGGTGATGCCCCACTCGACATTGGGCACCTCGTATTCGCCAGTGGCAAAGCCGACCAGAATCGCAACCACCATACCCGGCACCATGCCGTAGTTGGCAATCTTGCGGGCGATGGAGCTGCTTTCCACAAAGCCTTTGAACGATACGGAGAACATCAGGTACAGGCACACCAGGCCACCGATGATCAGGGAAATCGGCGTGTTAGCCAGGCGGCCGCCCGCCTCGATTTCCCCCATCAGGGCGGCGATACCGGCGCCAATAATAATTCCACCTTTCATGGACCGGGGGATCAGCTCCACCAGCTCGCTGCCCAGGCGGGTAATGCCCAGAACCAGGAAGATAATGAACACCAGGAACTGCAGGGCGAACAGAGCCTGAATGGCTTCCGGGCCTGGCTCGTAGTCACTCAGGAACAACAGGACAACCGGAATACCCGGGGTAATCCAGCCAGGCACCAGGGGCACACCCAGCAGGGCCGGCAGCATGAAGCCGATACCGCAGATCACCACGTATGCCAGAGCCACGTCGTAAGGCACACCCAGGTATTTCTCAAGAAGGGGGATCATCGCCAGGCTGACCACGAACATGATCAGGGCCTGCACCATCTCCGCGAATTCCCAGCGGTAATGAACAAACGGCAGACGAACCTTGAAGGGACCAGCCGGCCAGTATGGCTGCTCTTCCCCGTTCTTTCGGTAAAACATTTGCATAAAAAGGTCTCCGGGCTCACGCGGTGCGTGTGCCTGACAGCGTTGTTTTTCTGGTTAAAGTCGGCTGCGCCAGGACGGCGCAGCCGATCACAGGGTCAGTTCAGATCTTTGGCCTGATCTCTCAGCACGAACTTCTGGATCTTGCCCGTGGAGGTTTTGGGCAGCTCCGAGAAGACGATGGTCTTGGGCACTTTAAACCGGGCCAGGTGCTCACGGCAGAAATTGATGATGTCTTCCTCGCTGACCTGCCCCGCCTCCGGCTTGAGGGTAACGAAGGCGCAGGGAGTCTCACCCCACTTCTCGTCAGGCCTTGCTACCACAGCCGCCTCAAGGACAGCGGGATGACGGTACAGGGTATCCTCAACCTCAATGGTAGAGATATTCTCACCACCGGAGATAATGATGTCCTTCAGCCGGTCCTTGATCTCCATGTAGCCGTCTTCGTGCCAAACGGCCAGGTCGCCAGTGTGGAACCAGCCGCCCCGGAAGGCCTCTTCGGTAGCCTTGGGGTTCTTCAGGTAGCCCTTCATCACGGTATTACCGCGCAAGAAGATTTCACCGATGGTCTTGCCGTCTTTGGGCACCGGCTCCATGGTGTTCGGGTCGCCAACCATGGTGCCAGCCAGGGTGTGATAGCGAACGCCCTGGCGAGCCTTCTTGCGGGCCCGGTCGTGCAGCGGCAGGGCATCCCACTCGGACTTCCACGCGCAAACCGTCACCGGCCCATACACTTCGGTCAGGCCATAAACGTGGGTTACCTGGATACCCATCTCTTCGATGGCACCAATCACCTGGGCGGGGGGCGCCGCACCGGCTGTCATGGACTTCACTTCGTGGTCGATACCCGCTTTGGCGGATTCCGGCACGTTCAGCAGTGCGTTAAGAACAATCGGCGCACCGCACATGTGGGTCACCTGATGGTCACGGATCAGCTGCAAGATCTTCTCCGGGTCAACCCGACGCAGGCAGACGTGGGTTCCAGCCATGGCGGTGATGGTCCAGGGGAAACACCAGCCGTTACAGTGGAACATCGGCAAGGTCCACAGGTACACCGGGTGCATGTCCATGGACCAGACCGCCTGGTTACCGATGGCATTGATGTAGGCGCCACGGTGATGATAGACCACACCCTTGGGGTTACCGGTAGTGCCGGATGTGTAGTTCAGGGAGATGGCGTCCCACTCGTTGTCCGGGAAGCTCCACTGGAACGCCGGATCGCCTTCGTGCAGAAATGCCTCGTAGTCCAGATCGCTGACCTGAACGCCCTCACCGTACTCGGGATCGTCCACATCAATCACCAGCGGCTTGGTGTCCAGGCGGCTGACGGCGTCCTTGATCACCTCCCCGAATTCACGGTCGGCAATCACAACCTTGGCCTCACCATGCTCCAGCATGAAAGCAATGGCTTCGGCATCCAGGCGAACATTCAGGGTGTTCAACACCGCACCAATCATGGGCACGCCAAAATGGGACTCCACCATGGCCGGAATGTTCGGCAGCATGACGGCAACGGTGTCACCTCGTCCGATGCCGCGCCCTTTCAAGGCCGAGGCCAGACGGCGACAGCGCTCATAGGTCTGCGCCCAGGTGTAACGGATCGCACCATGGATTACCGCGGGGTACTCCGGGTAAACGGTGGCGGTGCGTTCAATAAAATCGACGGGAGATTGGACGGCGTAATTGGCGTCAACGGGCGCCAGGCCCTGGTCAAATATCGAGGTCATTGCGTGGTCCTCTTAAGTGCTGTTGTTCTTATGGCGTATTCAGGAATATCGCTAAACTAGCTATACTTCGGGCTGGCAAAAATAGTATTGAATAGAATAAATACTAGAAATTATACCAACGTATTATAGTTTAGTTACTATATCGAAGAGCCATGAACGATAACTCCCCTTCAAGTGTATTTAGTTTGCACGACGCCGACCCGCAACCCGGATTAATCCTGGATGGCGCGGGCGCTGTCCTGGGGGAGAACCGTGCAGCCAGGGAACTGCGTCAAACAGCCGGCCTGGCCTCGCCCGAGGACCTTCTGCCAATCAACGCCCGGGCATTGGTGAAATCATCCCTGGAACAAATCCGGGCCATTGAAAACGTCGAATCCCGGACGCAACCGGGCCAAACCGGGACGATCTTGATGTGGACGTTCATCCCGGACGTCAAGACGGCCCAGGTTCTGGCACGGGCAAGGAACGCCACGCAAGACGTCCGGACCCAGGAAGAGGCCACCCGCTCCAACCGCCTGTACCGGTTGATCACCGAAAACACCACCGACCTGATCTCCCGACACGCTCCGGATGGGCGTTTTATTGATGCCACTCCCGCATCATGGCGACTGTTGGGCTACTGGCCGGAGGAATTGCGTGGTAAACCGCTCGAAGAGGTCTTTCGCGGAAACCATGTAACCCAGAAACTGGCGGAGACCCGTAACCTGCTCAGGGATGACGGCTACGCCACCATGACCCTGGAGATCATCCACCGAGACGGCTCCCGTCGCTGGTTCGAGATTGCCAGCCGGGCCATCCGGGAGACCTATACCGGCGCCGTGATTGAGGTCATCAGTGTGTCCCGGGATATCACCGCCCGGGTGGAATCCGAAGAGAACAACCGCAGGCTGGCCGACGAACTGGCCCATACCGCCAGGCTCGCGACTCTCGGGGAGCTTGCCTCCAGCATTGCCCACGAAATGAACCAACCGCTGGCCACCATTGTGAACTTCGCCAGCGCCAGCCAGCGCTATCTGAAAAGTGCCCGAACCAACCCTGAATGCCTGGATCGCGTGGATGATGGCCTGCAGAAAATTGTTCACCACGCCAACCGCGCATCGGAAGTGATCAAACGCCTCCGGGCTTTCTTACGCAAAGGGCAGAAGCGGACCGCGCCAATCGCCCTGAACGACGTCGTGAGCAACGTCGCCCGGCTGTGTCAGTGGGAAGCGGAAAAAAATAATGTGCAGATCCTTGAGAGGCTGGCCTGCTGCGCGCCGGTCATCACCGCCGACCCGGTGCTGCTGGAACAGGTGTTGATCAATCTGATCCGCAACGGCATTGAAGCCACTATCGAAGCCCGTGGCGATGAAACTCAGGGCGCACCCGCGCAGATCGTCATAACCACCTGCATCAACGATCAGAACGAAACCCTGATTGAAGTCACCGATGAAGGCCCAGGCCTGGATGAGCAGGGCATCCGCCAGATGTTCCAGCCGTTCTACACCAGTAAGCCCCAGGGCCTCGGCCTCGGGCTGTCCATGAGCCGTTCCATTATCGAGGGTTTCGGTGGCTTCCTCGACGCCCGCCCCGCAGCCACCGGTGGCCTGTCGCTAATCTGTCGATTCCCGGCCAGCCAGAACCAGAAGCACAAAACCGCAATCACGGAGAACCAGCCTGATGACTGACCATTCTGCCCCGGAAGCCACCACCGTCTACGTTGTTGACGACGACGCCGGCATGCTGGAATCCACCCAATGGTTGCTGGAATCGGTGGGCCTGAACGTGGAAGCCTACAGCGACGGCCGGAAATTTCTGGATGCGGTAGGTAACAAGAAAGCCGGCTGCGTGGTTCTCGATGTGAGGATGCCGGGACTCGGCGGCCTGAATGTTCAGGAGGAGCTTCAGAAACGAGGGTTGGACCTGCCCATCATCTTTGTCTCTGGCCATGCGGATGTGCCTATTGTGGTCAGGGCTTTCAAGTCTGGCGCTTTCGACTTTATCGAAAAGCCTTTCAACGAACAGCTCCTGCTGGACAGCGTTCAGCAGGCGCTTCAGGAACACCAGCCATCCGGCCCACAGCTGCAGGGGGATGAGTCAACCGAAGCCCTGCTGACCACCCTCACCCGGCGCGAACGGGATGTGTTTCTGCCACTGGCCCAGGGCTACACCAGCAAGGAAATCGCCGAGCAGTTGGATGTCAGTGTAAAGACGATCGATCTGTACCGGGCCCGGGTGATGAAACGCCTGGGCGCCGATCGCCTGCCAGATGTGACTGGCAAAGCCATCGCCGCCGGTCTGCTTGACCCGCTGGACCTGCGTAGCGAAAAAAGCTGAGCAGCCCCTACCTCGAGGCCGCCTGCACATCGTGAGCCAACACGCCCAGCCTGGCCACGGCCTGCTCAATACGCTCACTCCAGGGGTTAGCGCTGTTCAGTCTCAGGCAGTTTTCGTATTTTTCCGCGGTGGAGAACATCAACCCCGGCGCCACGTTAATATCCTCAGCCCTGGCCCTGTGATACACCTCGGTGCCGGAAACGCCATCCGGCAACTGCACCCAGAGTACAAACCCTCCCTGGGGCCGACTCACAGCCGTGCCCTCCGGAAATGCCCGGGCCACGGCTGTGCGCATACGCTCAGTGGACTCACGATAGTGCTGACGCGCTGAGCGCAGATAGCGATCGTAACCGCCCTGCTCCAGAAAATGCGCCACCGCCATCTGGGGAATCGATGAGGTTGCCAGGTTGACAAAGTACTTGTGCTGCCGGGCGCTGGCCATATGCCGCCCCGGTACCATCCAGCCAAGCCGCAGGCCCGGTGAGATAGTCTTGGAGAACGAACTGCAGTAAATCACATTGTCCGCACGATCGAATGCCTTGGCCGGTTTTGGCCGGTCTCCGGAATGATGCAGATCCCCGTAAATGTCGTCCTCGATCAGAGGCACCGCAGCAGCCGCCAGCATGGAAACCAGCTGCTTCTTGCGTTCGTCGGACATTCGCGCGCCCATGGGGTTGCTGTGATTGGTCACCACCACACAGGCTTTCAGGGGCCACTGCTCGAGGGCCAGTTGCAGGCCTTCGAGGCTCAGGCCCTCGGAGGGATGTGTCGGAATTTCAATGACTTTCAGCCCGACCACTTCCAGTGCCTGGAGAATCCCGGGGAAGGACGGCGATTCCACCGCCACAATGTCACCGGGCTGGGTCACGGCACGAAGCGCCAGGATGATGGCCTCCTGGGCACCGTTGGTGGCGAGCACATCATCCGGCGTTACCGGTACTCCGAGTGTCGCCATCCGCTGGGCAATCTGCCGCCGAAACGATTCCTTGCCGGGAAAGGCATAGTCGAGTGTTTCCAGGCCTCGTCGTGCGGCCCAGAGCGTGCTGTGCTGGATTTGCCGAAGCGGCAGGTAATCAGGATGGGGAATCGCTGTCGCCAGAGGCACCATCCGCTTCTGCTCGTCGGCACAAAGGTCCAGGGTCATTTCCCGGGCGCTGACTGGCACCGGACGGCTGCGGTGCCTTCGCATCACAGGCTCGGGTGCATCCACCGTCGGCAGCCTTACGAAGTAGCCACTGCGCTCCCTGGCCTGCAGAAAGCCTCGTGCTTCCAGGGTCTGGTGCGCCTGCAGGATAGTCGAAATACTTACGCCATACTGCCGGCTCAGCATTCGCACGCCTGGCAATCGATCACCGTCACGGTAGACACCGTCCCTGATCATCTCCTGAAGCTGATCCGCCACCTGATTGTAAAGAATGCCCATCCTACGCCCCTCGTCTGACTGTCTTTCGGGAGTTGCCACTCCATTGCACCAGAAGCAGCACCTCTTCATGCAGTACAGATACTGTCGAATATGACCGGCACAGATTCCGAAAACCACACTCTGTACCGGTTCAAAATGAGATTATCTGAATCTGTTATGTCAGTCAGTTCATTTCCTACAATAAGCTCAACATCCAAGGTGCTTCCAGGTGAGGCCAAACAACCCAAGGAGATGAGACCATGACACACCCCCTCTATCAGGTGGATGCCTTTACCAGCAAGGTATTCGGTGGCAACCCGGCCGCGGTCATGCCCCTGGAGCAATGGCTGCCGGACAATGTCATGCTCTCGCTCGCCATGGAGAACAATCTCTCCGAGACGGCTTTTTTCGTGCGGCTTCCCGAGGACGAAGAAGCCGATTTCCATATCCGCTGGTTTACGCCGGGCACAGAGGTGCCGCTGTGTGGCCACGCCACTCTGGCCAGCGCCTGGGTGATCTTCAACAAGCTTGGCTGCGATGAAGAGCGAATCCGCTTTGACTCCAAAAGCGGCCGGCTGTCCGTCAGGCAGTCCGATGACGGCTGGCTGGTCCTGGATTTCCCGAATCTGGCCTTCGAGGAGCAAACCACGCCAACGCTGATTCGGGAAGCTCTGGAAGGCGGACCTGATACCGCTTTTTTTGTTCCCAACGACACCAACTACATGGTGGTTCTGAAGGACGAAGCGGCCGTGCGTGCTGCCCAGCCCGACATGCGCAAATTAAAGCAACTGGGTAACCAGGGGCTGATCATTACCGCACCGGGCACCGACTGCGATTTTGTCAGCCGATATTTCGCTCCGGGCGCCGGCATTGATGAGGACCCGGTGACCGGTTCCATTCACAGCGTACTGGTACCCTACTGGGCTGAGAAACTGGGCAAAACAAGGCTGGACGCCCGTCAGATTTCGGCCCGTGGCGGTGTGCTACGCTGCGAACTGAAAGGCGACCGGGTCGATATCGCCGGGCAGGCTGCCTTCTACATGGAAGGCTCCGTCTACCTGCCCTGAGACTGGTATACTGCCCGCCGTTTTCTTTGCAACGGCGGGCAGCATGACGGCAGGTTCAGCATCACAGTACGACGTAATCATTATCGGCGCCGGCGCGGCGGGCCTGATGTGTGCGGCAACCGCCGGCTATCGCGGCCGCCGGGTGCTGGTGCTGGACCACGCCAACAAGCCGGGCAAGAAAATCCTCATGTCCGGAGGCGGGCGCTGCAACTTCACCAACCTGAACAGCACACCCTCCAACTTCCTGTCGGACAACCCGCACTACTGCATCTCCGCGCTCAAGCGCTACACACCTCAGGACTTCCTGGAACTGGTGGATCGACACGGCATTGAGCACGAGGAAAAAGCCCCAGGCCAGCTGTTCTGCAAAAACAGCGCCAAGGACATCCTCAACATGCTGCTGACCGAATGTGAGTGGGCCGGCGCGGAAGTGAGGATGAAGACTGCGGTCGACCGCATAGCGGAAACCGACAATGGCTATCGCCTGCGCGTCGGCTCCGGCGATCTCACCTGCGAATCCCTGGTGATAGCCACCGGCGGCCTGTCCATTCCCACCATGGGCGCCACGGCGTTTGGTTACCGGGTGGCCGAGCAGTTTGGCCTGAAGGTACTGCCCACCCGGGCAGGCCTGGTGCCCTTTACCCTGCAGCCGGAGTTGAAAGAACAGCTTGCCCCTTTGTCTGGTGTCAGTTGCCCGGTGGACGTGCAATGCCATGACCAGCACTTCCGGGAACCCATGCTGGTTACTCATCGGGGGCTCAGTGGCCCGGCGATGCTCCAGATCTCAAGTTTCTGGGAACCGGGGGACAGCCTGGCTATCAACCTGCTGCCAGCCTGCAACATCAGGGACGACCTTCTGGGCCTGCGGAAAACCCGCCCGCAATCGACCATTGCAAACTACCTGACCCAGCACCTGCCAAAACGGTTTGCCCAGGCCTTCAACGAACTGCAGGGCTGGACCGGCCCTCTGCAGGGCTACAAGAACAGCGATATCGAACAGGTTGCCGACACTCTGGGCCAATGGTCGATCAAGCCAGCTGGAACCGAGGGCTACCGAACCGCAGAAGTAACCCTGGGGGGCGTTGATACCCGCCAGCTCTCCTCCAAGACCATGGCAGTACTGGAACGGCCAAACCTGTATTTCATTGGCGAGGTCGTGGATGTGACCGGCCATCTTGGCGGCCATAACTTCCAATGGGCCTGGGCCTCGGGTGTGGCAGCCGGTAACAGCGCCTGAACGGACATCCGCTTGCCCAAAGCTGGCGTAGAACTGGTAACCTGAGTCCATGAATTGGCCTCACCAAAGAACGCGACAAACAGGGGGAAAGGATGCTCCAGACCGCCAGTGACACCGCAGCCACCAATGCCCTCGTGGTCGAAGGTGGCGCCATGCGCGGCATCTTCGCCGCTGGCGTACTCGATGCTTTCCTGGAAAAGCGGTATCAGCCTTTTACCGAAGCCTGGGGCGTGTCCGCGGGTTCAACCAACCTCATTGGCTACCTCTGCGGCCATCACGGCCGCAACCATCAGGTGATTACCGACCACGCGTGCCGCCCGGAGTTCATCAACTGGGGCCGTTTCTTCCAGGGCGGGCATCTCTGCGATGTTCACTGGCTCTGGCACCGATCCTACGAGGACGTGCCGCTCGACCTGGAACGCTACCTGTCTGGCACCACCAGGCTCTGGGTAGCAACCACGTCGGTGGTGACCGGCGAAGCCCGATATTTCTACGTCGATGACAAGAACATCCACGATGTACTCACAGCGTCCTGCTCCATTCCCCTGGCCTACCGTGATTACCCGATCGTGGAGGACGAACCCATGAGCGATGGCGGCATTGCCGATTCCATTCCGGTTGCGGAGGCCTATCGCCGGGGTGCCCGGGATATTACCGTCGTTCTTTCCCGACCTCTGGGCTATCAGAAAAAACCTCTGGCGTTTCCGGCGCTCACCAAACGGATGTTCCGGGAGCAACCTGGACTGGCCGAGGCCCTGATCCGGCGCGGCGAAAGATATAACGAGACATTGGAGTTCATTCAAAATCCGCCGGACGACTGCCATCTACGGATTATCGCTCCGCCAGAGGATTTTCCCGTGAGTCGACTGACCACAGACCTGAACAAGCTGGATCTGGGCTATCAGCAAGGCCACCGCGCAGCGATGGCCTATCTGGCCGGAATAGCCCGTGAAGTCGCCTAGCGAAGCACTACCAGCGGCTTTCTGGCAGTTTCGAGCATCCGGGTGGTCGTACTGCCCACCAGAAACTGACGGATGCGGGAGTGGCCATAGGCGCCCATCACCAGGATGTCGATATCCTGCTCTTCCTGATAGGCGTGCAACGCCGGTTCTACGTCTCCAGCCCGGATGGCCAACGTAATCTCGGATTCCAGCCCTGCCAGCATTTTCTCGGCTTTCCTGAGCTGCTCCCAACGGTCGTTGGTATCCGGACCCACCATCACAAGGTGCAGCGGCATGCCCTTCAGGACCGGGCTGCCAGCCAGCAATTCCACGCCCTTGAACGCCGTGGCGCTGCCATCAAAGGCAAGCATGGCGCTTCGGGGCTCGGAGTACTCGTCGGGCACCAGAAGAATCGGGCGATGCATACTACGAATCACCGTCTCCAGTTGGCTGCCAACGTGGGTATCACGGTCGGAGCTGCTCTCGCCGTGCAGCCCCATCACCAGCAGGCGAGTCTGGTTCTCCAGCGCCAGCAGGGATTCAGTAAGATCACCATGGCGCTGGCGCTGGATCACCTCACCGATGCCGGCTTCGGTGACGCGCTTGTGCGCCTCATCCAGCATGTGATGGCCATGTTCCAGGGCCAGCTTGGCGCGTTTTCGGTCCAGCTCTGCCAGATCCTCGAGGAGCTGTTCACGACTGCCCAGACCAATATTGCCTGCCAGATCCGGCTCTGCCGGGTAACGCTCTTCATCAAGGACGTGCAGCAACATCATGGGGGTTTCCATGTGCTTGCTGGCCCAGGCAGCGTAATCGCAAACTGCGGGGGCAGCCTGGGAGCCATCGATACAGGCAACTACTCGTAGCATCTCAACCTCGCCTTCTTGGTCCTTATGATTTTTATTCTGGCCGGAATCGGTGTTGGATTCCCTGGTCTGTGTCATATCAGTGCCCCATCAACTGGTCGACGGCGTCCGGCTTGTCGTGCACGCCAAAGCGGTCAACTATCGTTGCGCTGGCTTCATTCAGCCCGATGACTTCAACCTCAGAGCCTTCCCGGCGGAACTTGATCACGGCTTTATCCAGGGCACCCACGGCGGTGATATCCCAGAAATGCGCGCGACTCAGGTCGATTACCACATTATCGACTGCTTCCTTGAAATCAAAGGATTCCATGAACTTTTCCGAGGAGCTGAAGAACACCTGGCCCACAACCCGGTAAGTGCGGGTATCGGTGCTTTCATCCAGCTCGGAGGTCACCAGCATGTAATGGCCCACTTTGTTGGCAAAGAACAAAGCCGCCAGCAGAACGCCGGCCAGCACCCCAAAGGCCAGGTTATGGGTGGCAACCACGACAACAACCGTCACCAGCATCACGATGTTGGTGGAGAGAGGATGCTTGCGAAGGTTGCGGATGGAATCCCAGGAGAAAGTACCAATCGAGACCATGATCATGACCGCCACCAGAGCCGCCATGGGGATCTGGACCAGTACATTGTCGAGCAGCAGCACCATGATAAGCAGGAAGACACCAGCGGTGAGTGTGGATAGCCGGGTCCGGCCACCGGACTTCACGTTGATGATGGACTGGCCGATCATGGCACAACCGGCCATACCACCGATCAGGCCAGAGCCGATGTTGGCGATGCCCTGGCCTTTGCACTCGCGATTACGATCACTGGTGGTATCCGTCAGGTCATCCACGATGGTTGCCGTCATCATGGACTCCAGAAGGCCCACAATGGCCAGCGGAATCGAGTACGGCAGGATAATCATCAGGGTTTCCAGATTCAGCGGCACATCCGGCCACAGGAAAACGGGGAGCGTATCCGGCAGATCACCCATATCGCCAACGGTCCGGATATCCAGACCAGTCACCACGGCCACCGCGGTGAGCACCACGATGCACACCAGCGGAGAAGGAAGGACCTTGCCAACCACCGGCACCAGAGGGAAGAGGTAGATGATACCCAGGCCAGCCGCAGTCATTGCGTAAACGTGCCAGGTGACGTTCGTCAGCTCAGGCAACTGGGCCATGAAGATCAGGATGGCAAGGGCGTTCACGAAACCGGTGACCACCGAGCGCGACACGAAGCGCATCAGACTGCCGAGCTTGAGATAGCCGGCAATCACCTGCAACACACCGGTGAGCAGCGTCGCGGCCAGCAGGTACTGCAAACCGTGCTCCTTGACCAGCGTTACCATCAGAACCGCCATGGCTGCCGTGGCGGCGGAAATCATGCCGGGACGCCCGCCAACGAAAGCAATGATTACGGCAATACAAAAGGAGGCATACAGCCCCACCTTCGGATCGACACCAGCGATGATCGAGAAAGCAATGGCTTCCGGTATCAACGCAAGGGCCACAACGATACCGGCGAGTACATCGCCACGAATGTTTGAAAGCCAGTTGGCTTTAAGGGAATTCACCATGATTTCGGATTTCCAGCTTGCTAGGAATTCAAAGGTCGCGAAGCTTATCAGCCCCCTTACAGGAAAGTAAGGTCGCTAGCGGTATCTTCTTAGAGGTCTAACGACCGAACCGCTGTACTGCTATCATCAGAACATTCATTGATTAACAAGAGTTTGCACCAACCCATGGACGACGTTGCCTCCCAATTTCTGGCCGGAAACCAGACCACGCTGAATCTCGCTGTTGCGCTTTTGCTGGGTGCCATCATCGGGCTGGAGCGAGGATGGGATGCCCGGGAACAGAAATCGGGCGAACGCATTGCCGGTATCCGCACCTTTGCCATGGTCGGTCTGCTTGGTGGCATCTCGGCCGTGTTGGCCGAAGAAATTACCGAATGGGCGTTTCCGGTGCTATTGGTCAGCGTTGTGGCCATGGCCATTGTGGCCTACAGCGAGCGGCTTGAGCACATCCGCAACTTCAGCATCACTGGCATGGTCGGTATGGTGCTGACGTTTTGCTTCGGTGCGGTTGCAGTAGCAGTGGACCCGGTGATCGCCACTGCCGCAGCGGTCGTGACTGCAATCATTCTGGATAACAAGGAAGAAATTCACGGCTGGGTGAACAAGCTGAAGGAACACGAACTGGATGCCGCACTGAAACTGCTGCTGATTTCCGTGGTCATGCTGCCGTTGCTGCCGAATGAAAAGATGGGGCCCGGCGGAGTACTGAACCCCCGGGAAATCTGGTGGATGGTGGTGATGATCGCTTCCATTTCCTTTGTGGGCTATTTCGCCATACGGGTGGCGGGCACGCGCAAGGGAATCCTGTTTACCAGCCTGTTCGCAGGACTGAGCTCGTCCACCGCCCTCACCCTGCACTTTGCCCGCCAGGCCTCGAAAAATCCGCAGCTCAATGCCCAGTTCGCCACCGGCATACTCATCGCCTGCGGCACCATGTTCCCGCGCATTCTTGTGTATTGCCTGGTGATCAATCCGGATCTACTACCCAACCTTGTCTGGCCGGTCGTTGTGATGACCGCCCTGTTGTACGGCCCAGCGTTCTTCATCTGGCGAAAAAACGAACGACAGCTTCGTGTCAGCCAGCCGGCACTCAACCAGAACCCGCTGGACCTGACTTCGGCTCTGGTTTTTGGTGGGTTACTGACGGGCATCCTCCTGCTGGGCGAGTATCTGGGCACCTGGCTGGGTGACGCCGGCATCTATTTTCTCGCGGCCACCTCCGGTATTGCCGACGTCGATGCCATCACCCTCTCCCTGACCCGCATGTCCAATAACAGTCTGGCAGCAGGCACAGCCGTAATCGGTATTGTGATCGCCGCAGCCACCAACAACCTGGTGAAGTCGGGGCTGGCTGGGTTTGTCGGCAACCGTCAGACAGGTTTCCTGGTCGGCATCCCCATGTTGTTCTCGCTGGCAGCCGGACTGCTGGTCGCCTGGCTGCAATAATTTTTTACCTGGCCCGCCGGAACGTGAGGTTGTAACGGTAACCGCCTGTCAGCGGATGCTCTCCGGCCTTGAGTGTCAGCACACCGTGATAGCGCATCCGGGCAGGGCCACCCCAGACCACGACATCACCATGGCCAAGGGGCACCCGCATCGGGCGTTCGCTGCGCTTCAGACCGCCGAACTGGAAAACAATGGGCAAACCCAGGGAAACCGACACAATCGGCTGGCTGAAATCCTCTTCATCCTTGTCCTGGTGCAGCCCCATTTTTGCCCCCGGCTGATATCGGTTAATCAGGCAGGCATCCGGCTCAAACCCCTCGAAATCGGCGGTGTCTGCAGCGCTTACGGCCAGTTCTCGAAAAACAGCCGGCATGGCAGGCCATGGCTTGCCGGATTCGGGATCTTCGGACTGATACCGGTAACCTCGGCTGTCCGTGACCCAGCCAAGATTCCCGCAGCAGCTCATGGCGGCAGACATCGAATGACCGCCCGGGGTTTTCATGTGTCTGAATGGCGCTTCTGAAGTGACCTTTTCAATACCTTCCATGAGCCTTTCAGCGTCTGTCAGCGCAAATTGGCGCAGCACCATCGCCCCCTCCATCAGAGGCTCAGCGGTCTGTTCCGGAGGCTGTTCGCCAAACAGGTCCTGAGTCATAACTACTTATTCCACCTAAAAAAACGGAAAAAACGCCGGCCAGCGTCTAGGCTGTCAGTAAGACGAGCCATCTCTGGCACTTTACGCCAATCTACACCGGTAAGGATCATCCATGCATCGAAAACGCCAGTCGGCCCAGGTTTCGCTGGCCCTTCTGATTGCATCGGCCATTACCCTGGGCATGCTGGTCCTAACGATTGTTCTTATTGGCCAGAGTTTCCGAGGCATGGAAACGGCCAAAGTGTCGGCGGCCGGCGCCACCGCCCGCCAACTGGCCGTCAGCGTTGATGACCGTATCCAGGCCATCACCGCACCGCCGTCGACCGCCCTTGCCGTGCTCAGCCACGACAGCCTCGCAGGTGCACGGACCTTGGCACAACGTCTCGACCGACTTCCGGTACTGGCTGACATACTCACCAGTAGTGACATTGTCAGCGCCGTCTATGCCGGTTACCAGAACGGAGACTTTATTCTCCTGCGTAAGGTTCGAAGTTCCGGAACACTCCAGTTTCCCGATGCGCCGAACGAAACCCGCTTTCTACTCCAGACGATCACCTACGGAGGTGACGGAACACCGGGCCAATGGCGTTTCTTCAATGCCAACATGCAGCTGATTGAACAGAGACCGGTCCCCGAATACAACTACGATCCGCGTACGCGCCCCTGGTTCGATGCCGCCAAAACATCGGATTCCACGGAGCTATCCGCTCCCTACGCGTTCTTTACCACCCAGGAAACCGGGATCACCCTCTCCCGCCGGGCATCCGCGGAAACCGGCGGCCCGGATACCATTTTCGGTATCGATGTCACCGTGACCGACCTGAGCAACCAGCTGGCAGAACTTCGCCAGACAGCGAACACCCGGATCGCCATCGTGAACCAGGATCGGGAAGTTCTGGCGGATTCCGGGAACGCGAGAGAGCCAGGGCCGGCGATTTCAGGGGCCCTGGACCGGAGAGGAGAGCTGATGGCGGACAGTTCTGTTACCCGGTTCAGTGCTGAAGGCAAAGACTGGTATGGAATGACCGAGCCTCTCAGTGCCCTGCAACAGGAAGGGCTGAGCATTGCCGTGGCGATTCCATCAGACGAGCTGCTGGCTGACGTCTGGGCAGCCCTTGCCCGGCAAACCGTGATCGCGGGTCTCATTGCCCTGCTGCTTCTGGTCATCGGTTGGTTTCTGGGTCGTCGGGTCGGCCGTCCCCTGGAGCACCTGACCGACCAGGTCAGCCGGCTGTCACGGTTCCGTTTCGATACTGCGGTCCGGTCCGACTCCCACATCCGTGAGGCACGCCAACTGAGTGTGGCCCTGGACGACATGGCACAAACTATCCGAAGCTTCCAGAGCATCGCCACGGTGCTGAACCGGGGCCAGGACCTGAATCATCTGCTCCGGGACATTCTTGAGCAGATTATCCACATTGTTGGCCAGCAGCGCGGCGGCATCTACCTGTTTGCGCGCCAGAGGAACCAACTCTCACTGGCGGTCAACCAGGACCTTCAGCTGCCGGACACCATCGTGGATGTGCGAGCGGAATTCGACGATAACGAGATCATCCGTCTGCTGCGACAACATATCTCGGGGCATCCTGTGTTTGCAGTTCTCAGAAACCGTCGCAAGCAGCTGATCGGTGTCCTGGCGATCGAAATGGAGCTGGGCGACCACACCCAACTGAGCGACGACCTGATCGTTTTCGTGGACGAAATTGCTGGCTCTGCCGCCGTTGCCATCGAAACCCGGGAACTCATAGAAAGCCAGCAGGCGCTGCTCGAGGGCATCATCCGGCTCGTGGCCAATGCCATTGACGCCAAATCACCCTACACCGGCGGCCACTGTGAGCGTGTACCCAAGCTCGCCCAGATGCTGGTTGATGAAGCGATCGCCAGCAACGAACAGGCCTTTGACTCGTTCACCATGACCGACGAGCAACTCCAGGAATTCCAACTGGCCGCCTGGCTCCACGACTGCGGCAAAATCACCAGCCCCGAGTATGTGGTCGACAAGGCGGTCAAGCTGGAGACCATCCACAATCGCATCCACGAGATCCGTACTCGTTTCGAAGTAATGCACCGGGATGCCGAGATCCGTTACCTGAACAGTATGCTGTCAGGCGAGGAGGAGGCGACTGCCGAGCAGGAACGCCAGGCTACCCAGGCCCGCCTGCAGGAAGAATTCCTTCTGATTGCGACGGCCAACCAGGGCGGTGAGTTCATGCCGGAAGAAAATATCGAGAAAATCCGAAGCATTGGCCAGCGAACCTGGTTACGGCATTTCAGTGACCGTCTCGGCCTTTCACCCGACGAGAAAAATGCCCTGCAGGCCAGCCCGGAGCCGCCACTGCCGGTTACCGAGAAGCTGCTTGCCGACAAACCGGAACACCTAAGGCCGTGGGGTGATCACATTCCCCCTGTCCGCAAAGACGATCCGCGGAATCGCTGGGGCTTCGACATGGAGCTCCCGGAGTATGCTTACAACCGGGGCGAACTCCATAACCTTACGGTGGCCAAAGGTACGCTGACCGATGAGGAGCGCTTCAAGATCAACGAACACATAGTGCAGACCATCTGCATGCTGGACGCCCTGCCCCTGCCCGACCGCCTGGCGAACGTCCCGAAGCTGGCGGGCACCCATCACGAGCGCATGGACGGCCATGGGTACCCGTGTGGCCTGACCGCGGCCGAGATGGGCATTCCGGAGAGAATTATGGCGGTGGCCGATGTATTCGAGGCTCTGACAGCCGTCGACCGCCCCTATAAGGATGGCAAAACCCTTACAGAATCCCTCACCATCATGGCCCGCATGGTTGGGGACGGACACATCGACCGTGAGGTGTTCGAGCTCTTCATCCGCTCAGGTGCGTACACGCGCTATGCCCATCAGCACCTGCAGCCTGGGCAGATCGATCACGTCGATGAAAGCCTGTTCATGAAGCCGCGTTGAAAAACACGTATATTCTATGGGCTGATTCATTCCTGTTAAGGACTTATTAATGCTGTTTGCAATCATAATTGGCGGCCTGATTGGCTACGCCTTCGGCAAATTCCCCGGTTTTCTGATCGGTGCGGCGATTGGCGCCTTTCTCTTGAACCTTCTCAAACGCCGGCTGATTGGCAAGCTCCAGAGCATCCAGTCCGGCTTTATTGAATCCGTCTTCGCGGTGATGGGCGCCCTGTGCAAGGCGGACGGCGTAATATCCAGGGATGAAATCCAGATGGCCGAAGCCATGTTCGTGCGCTTCCGCCTGAATGAAGACCAGAAGGAAAAGGCCAAAGCCGCCTTCAACCGGGGCAAGGAGCCGGACTTTGATCTGGATGCCGAGCTGAACCGCTTTCTCCAGGCCAGTGGGCGGCAGCCGGCCTTCCTGCAGATGTTTCTGCAGGTTCAGGTATCGGCGGTGGCTGCGGATGGCAAGATACACCCGGCCGAACACGAAATGCTGGTGCGCATAGCCCGGGGGCTGGGACTGCCAGAGAGCCAGGTGGACCAACTTGAAGCCATGCTTCGGGGCGCCCACACCCACCGGGCCGGCGCCGGCCAGCCTTCGTCAGCGGATCAGATCAGCGATGCCTACAAGGTTCTGGGGGTGTCCTCGTCGGCCAGTGATGAAGAACTCAAGAAGGCCTACCGGAAGCTGATGAGCGAGAACCACCCGGATAAACTCGCGGGCCGGGGATTGCCGGAGAGCATGCGGGAGATGGCGGAGGAACGCACCCGCGAAATCAGTCATGCCTACGATGTGATCAAGGAGGCGCGGAAAAAATCCGCGTAGCGCCATTCCCGGTTATCGGGTCAGAACCAACGAGGCACGCGCACTCGATAACGCTCGTAATCTTCGCCGAACTTGTCCGCCAGCGCCTTCTCCTCCTCCCGGGCCTGGCGGGTAATCACCAGTACGCCAGCCACCAGGCACACCAGGGAAAACACACTGGGCAGCGCCAGGAAAAACCCGAGCTGTCCCGCCATCACAGCCATAAACAGGGGGTTCCGCGAGCGGCCAAACGGACCGCTTGTCAGCAGTTTGCGCTGATCCTTGCGCGGATCTATCCCGGAGCGCCAGTCTTCGTGCATGTAGGCCTGCAGATAGTTTACGGCCGTATATGAGCCGATCAGCAGCAGCATGCCGGCCAGCAAAACGGGCCAGACGTAGAGCGGGCCGAAAACGCCCAGCCAGCCGTCAACATCGGCAAAAATGCGCACCACGCAAATACCCAGAATGAGCGCACGAAAGATATTGAAAATCTGTCGATGCCACCAGGGCGCAGTCCCTCGCTCACCATAGTTAATGTGCGAAAAGTGCATACGCTGATACAAGCCGAGGCTCCGGCCAGCAAACTGCAGACCGATCATCAGAAAGAAAATGCCAAGAAAGTGGCGTACGAGGGGTTCAATAACTTCCATCAGGATCGCTTACAACGGGTTAAGGCCGACAGCTTATTATCTGTAGGCGTCTGTGAAAAGGGTTTGGGGTGGGAGTCAGGGCACTCTGGGGCCAACCCTTCCTAAAATGACATATCATCACGTTTTTAAATGCAGTAGAGTGGATAAGTCATTTGCCGGAGAATTCTGTTATGAGTGCCCCCGAAATCCCTCAGTCTTGCCATACATTCTGCAACGACGTGATGGGGCGCGATGACGCAACAACTTTGGCAGAGAGAATCCGCAACCGGGAGATTTCGGTCACGGAACTCACCCGCGCTGCCATCGCCCGGGCCCAGGCAGCCGACCCGCTGATCCATGGCGTGGCTTTGGCGAACTACGACGAGGCACTCCAAACCGCCTCAAGATGCGACGCAGAGGGCAAGGCGGGTGCCCAGAGCTTGTTCCGGGGCGTTCCGACCTTTATCAAAGACAACACCAACGTGACAGGACTGGCCACACGCCAGGGCTCTCTGGCCGTGCCTGAAATACTGGCTTCCGATACCAGCCCATTTGCCCGACAACTGCTTGCCCAGGGTTTCCTGTGCCTTGGCAAAAGCACGCTGCCCGAATTCGGCTTCAACGCCTCTACCGAGCCTGCCCACGGTCCGGCCACAAGAAACCCCTGGAATCTCGCCTATTCATCTGGCGCGTCATCCGGCGGTTCAGCAGCCCTGGTGGCCGCCGGCGTGGTGCCCATTGCCCATGCCAATGACGGCGGAGGCTCCATCCGCATTCCGGCCGCTTGCTGCGGCCTGGTCGGCCTCAAACCCACACGAGGACGATTGATCGATAACGAGGCGGCCGCTTCCCTGCCCATCAACATAATCAGCGAAGGCGTGGTGACCCGTTCGGTGCGGGATACGGCCAATTTTCTCGACCAGGCACAAAGCTATTACCGGAACCCGAAGCTGCCAGCAGTGGGTAACATTCAAGGGCCTTCAGGTCGGCCCCTGAGGATAGGCCTGGTGCTGGACTCCATCAATGGCCATAAAACCGACAACATCACTCGCCAGACCGTCAAAGAAACCGCTCTCAGACTGGAAAGGCTCGGGCACCGGATTGAACCTGTCCCCGTACCCGTGCACAGCGCCTTTTCTGAAGATTTTGCTCTCTACTGGGCCCTGCTTGCTTTCGGTGTGAGGACCAACGGCCGGAAAATACTTCACCCGGACTTCGACAAACGCAGAACGGATGGGCTAACCAACGGGCTGGACAGAATGTTCAGACGACAGTTCTGGCGCCTGCCCGCCGCACTCTGGCGGCTCAGGCGCTCCTGGCACGACTACGCCCATGCCATGGCAGGTTTCGATGCCGTGCTCACGCCGGTGCTCGGCCACACAACGCCCACCCTTGGTCACCTGAGCCCCGACGTACCTTTCGATACCCTGTTCGAGCGGCTGCGCCAGTATGTCAGCTTCACCCCACTGGCCAACGCCACGGGCGCACCGGCAATCTCCATACCCGCGGGGCGAACCCCCGATCATCTGCCGGTATCCGTTCAATTCATGGGCCGTCATGGGGGCGAATCTACGCTTCTTGATATCGCCTACACGCTGGAGGCTAACCATCCGTGGCCACAGCTCTACGAGCTCAAACAGCAAGATTTAACCAACGAAGACCGTAACGCCAGGGACTCTCTGGCCGATACCCTGTAAAAGTGGACACCCATAACAACAGCTGCCATATTCTTTAGGAAGCTCAGAAACAACCTGACCTCTGGGCCGAACCGACACCGAGGACCGTTCGTATTTCCAGTAAAGGCACACAATATTGAGCCCTGCCATGCGTGACAGTGAAGTCCTGGTGACCCATCACAGGTCACTGATGGAACTGAGCCATAACATCAGGTTTATCGAAATGCCCCGGCCCCGGAAGCTGGCAGCCCTCATGGAGCTGTGCACCCGCTTGCTGGGTGTAAAACGGGCAAGTGTATGGCTGTTTCCTCCAGAACGGGACCGCATCACCTGCGAATGGCTGCACGACCAGGAGCAGCCCGACAGCAACTGTTGCCTGGCGCAGAATGGCGCCGAATTCAACCTTTACCGCTCGGACCATCCCGAATACTTCCAAGCCATTACAGAAGAACGGGTCATTGCAGTGGATGATGCCCGCAACGATATCCGCACCCGTTCATTCGACCAGGATTATCTGACTGTTCAGAACATCCATTCCATGCTGGACGCGCCGATTTTCGATGGCGAACAGCTCAGCGGTGTTGTCTGCCTGGAATCGGACACCCCCCGGGAATGGTCGGTCCCGGATATATCGCTGGTCGCTGCCATTGCTGACACCATAAGCCTCATGAACACCCACGAAGCGTGGCTGAGGTCCAAGCGCGCCCTCGATTACGTCAGCCGGTACGATTCTCTCACCGGCCTCGCCAACATAGATTCGCTGCGCGACCGGTTGAGCCACCTGGTGCGCAAGATCAAACGTCGGGGTACCGGCAGCCTGGCGCTGCTCTGGATAGATGTCGACCGTTTGAAAACCATTAACGATGGACTGGGCCCCCAGGCGGGCGATCAGGTGATCGCCGACATCGGTATGCGCCTGAAAGACATCCAGTTGGCGGGTAAGGACTTCTTGGCCCGAATTGGTGGCGACGAATTTGCTCTCGTCATCCGCAACTACACCCTGCCCGGGTTTCTTGATGAAGTCACCCAGGAGATCCAGACCCGGATCCGCCAGCCAATCCGGGTGTCCGACCAGGACCTGAACGTGAGTGCCAGCGTGGGTATCTGTCACTTCCCGGGCGACTGTCGTGAACCCGAGGAACTTCTCCGCGGCGCTGAAGCGGCGATGTATCATGCCAAAAGGCAGGGCCGGGACCGATCCACGCTGTTCGACTCGGAAATCCAGATGACAGCACGCTCCCGATTTGCGCTGGAAAGCGAATTGCGGGAAACGCTCAAAACCAACGGCCTCGATGTATTCTACCAGCCAATCATGGACCGCACGGGAACACAGCTGGAAAGTGCCGAGGCGCTGGTTCGCTGGAAGCATCCACAGCGGGGCTGGCTGTCACCGATCGAGTTTCTCGACGTAGCGCGCAGTGCCGGGCTGATGTACGAACTCGGCGCCTGTGTACTCAAGAACGTCTGCGCCCACTGGCGTCAGGCGAAAGACCAGAACACTCCCTTACCCACCATATCCGTCAATCTCTCCGCCGAGCAGGTGCTGGTGCAGGAATTACCGGAGTTGGTGAGAGAAATCTGCAAGAACCAGGATATGCCAGTCAGTGCCCTTCAGTTTGAAGTGACCGAGGATTCGATCCAGGGCGATTTCAGTGGGATAGGTCGGATTCTGGAGCAGCTGGTAGAGGCGGGCGCGGAGCTTGCCATTGATGATTTCGGCACCGGTTATTCATCGCTGTCGCGGCTAAAAACCCTGCCCTTCTCCCGCATCAAGATCGACCGATCGTTTATCAACAACCTCCCTGATGACGACAACGATTGCGCAATCACCCTGTCGATCATCGGGTTGGCCAGGGGGCTCGGGCTTTCGGTGGTCGCCGAAGGGGTAGAAAGCGAAGCCCATGAAGCCTGGTTGTTCGAGAAAGGCTGCGACTACCTCCAGGGCTACCGTTACAGCAAACCGCTGCCCTATTCAGACTTCATCAGCCGCTACTGTTCCAGGTGATTTTGCACATCAAACCCGGGAAATATTGATAACACCTCAAGGAAGCTCGCCTCAGGCGCGGCACTGATCGTCAGGGGTTCACCCGAAACAGGATGGCGAAAAGCCATCTTCGTCGCGGCCAGCATCAGACGCCCCTCACCGAAACGCTCGGCAAAATAACGGTTGTGTCGGCCCCGGCCGTGATTGGCGTCGCCAATCATAGGGTGGTTGATATGCTTCATGTGCCTTCGCAACTGATGCTTCCGGCCTGTTTTCGGGGACAATTCGACCACGGCGTAGCGACTGGTCGGGTATTTCTCGATTTCCACCGGTATCTCGGTGGTCGCCAGGGTGCGGTAATGGGTAAGCGCATTGCGGACCGGCTGTTCGATCCCTTTCAGCCGCCGATCTTCTGGCTCTTCCCTCAGGGGATAATCAATCTCCCCTCGCTCCGGCGGCCAGCCACGCACCATGGCCAGATAGGTTTTCGCCACATCCCCGGCCATCATTGCCATACCCAGCGTGCGAGCGGTGTCGCTGTCCCTGGCAAACACCAGGATGCCCGAGGTGGGCCGGTCCAGTCGGTGTACCGGGTAGACATGCTCGCCATCATTGAGCGCCCTGGCATATTGCAGGGCAAACTCGGTTTCGTGTCTGTCGATGGGGCTTCGATGCACCAACAAGCCAGCTGGCTTGTGGACAATCAGAAGATACTCATCCCGATAAAGAACACTCAGCGGATTCGCCATCAGAAGCCTGTCATAAAAAGTTCATAAACAAATTGATATAAAGTCTCATGGTTTTAGTTGCGATGCCGACATTTCAATAAACATATACTAGAAACTGCCACGACAAATGGTCTGTCACCTACATCCTGATCGGTAAGTATCAATGAACTGGTATTCCAAGAGCATTCTCAACCGGGTCCTTCTTGTCGTCCTTACGGCAAACCTGATTGTCGCCGCCGTGGCGGTGATTTACCTGAATTTCTCCCTGAAAGTCAAAGACGACTTCAACGAACTCGTGGGCACCAGGATGGTCAATGCCCTGGAAGCCCAGGACGTGCTGTCAGAGTTCAAGACCCAGGTCCAGGAATGGAAAAACGTCCTGATCCGCGGGTCAGACCCTGATCAACTGGATAAATACTGGGGCCGATTCCAGGAGCGCGAGGCGTCTATCCAGAGCCAGCTTGATAAGCTTATTCCCCGCATCCAGGAGCCCGAAGCAAAAGCTCTGATGTCTGATTTCAAACGGGCACACCAGACGATGGGAAGAGCCTACCGTCAGGGGTTTGAAGCATTCACCCGGTCCGGATTCGATCCGAACGCGGGCGATGCGGCGGTACAAGGAATTGACCGGGAACCCGCCAGACTGATCGTCGATGCCGCAGCCGCGGTCCGGGAAGATAGCCTTGTAAGGGCCGATACCCTCAACACCGTAGTTACAGAACGTAGCTGGCTGGTTGCAGGTCTGTTGATCGCCGCGATCGTTCTGGGCACCATCGCCCTGATTCTGATCCTGCTGTCGGGCGTGGTTCGTCCAGCCCAGAGGCTTACGTCACAGATTGCTCGTCTGGGAGACGGTGACCTTTCCGATCCGGTCACCATGCAACGCGCCGACGAATTGGGACAACTGGCCGATGCCGCACGAAGCCTGCACCGTTTCCTCAGCGATACCGGAAATCAGCTGAGCGAGAACGCCAGGCAACTGAACGAGACCGGAGAGTTAATCCGCAAGAACGCCGACAGTGTTGTCAGCCAGTCCGACCTGGCCCACCAGCGCATTGAGCAGATCGCCACGGCCATGAACGAGATGTCGGCGACGGCCGAAGATGTCGCCAGTCACGCGGCTTCCGTGGCTACCGAAGTCAGTCAGACATCTGGCGAAACCGCCACTGCCGACTCGCAGATCAATACGGCAGTAGACAGCATGCGGCGGCTTACGGATCAGATTCGAAGCTCCGCCGAAACCGTCAATCAGCTCGCCAGCGATGGTAAAAAAGTGGGCGACGTCATGCAGGTTATCCGGGAGATTGCGGACCAGACCAACCTGCTGGCGCTGAACGCCGCCATCGAAGCGGCCCGGGCAGGCGACGCCGGTCGTGGCTTTGCCGTGGTTGCCGATGAGGTGCGCAATCTGGCGGCGAAAACCCAGGAAGCGACTGTCGAGATAGACCAGATCATTGGCGCCATCAGTGGCGCTTCGAGAGACGCCACCGAGTTCATGCAGGCGTCAGGCGTTGTCGCTCAGGAAAGCAGCGAGGCGGTGGAAGCCGTGCGCGCCACCCTGGGGGAAATCAACCGGCGGATGGGCAGCATCAATGATGCGACAACCCAGGTAGCCACGGCAGCCGAAGAGCAGACCAGCGTCTGTGAAGACATTAACCGCAATGTCACAGATGTAGCCGAAACGTCAGAAGCCATGCACCAGGCCGCAGAAAACAACCTGCGTACCGTTCCTGAACTTGAGGCCATGGCCACCAAAGCCCGGAAGTTGGCGAACCGAATCAGGCACTAGGCGCTGCGAAACCGGCTGGTCAGCCTCCCGAAAGCCTGGCCAGCCCGGTTGCCCAATACCAGCAACGACGGCGTGAGCAACAGCGTCAGCACCGTTGCAAATGCCAGTCCGCCGGCGATGGCACTGGAAAGCTGGGTCCACCACTGGGTAGAAGGCGCGCCAAGACCGAGGGACGGCGTAATCAAATCCACGTTGACGCCCAGAACCATGGGCATGAGCCCCAGCACGGTGGTGATCGCGGTAAGCAGAACCGGCCGTAGACGCAGGCAACCGGTTTCCAGGGCGGCCTCATAGGCCTCCATGCCGTCCTTGCGCATCTGGTTATAGGTATCGATCAGAATGATGTTGTTGTTTACTACGATGCCCGCCAGTGCAATCGTGCCCATTCCCACCATCACAATGCCAAACGACTGGCCCGTGAACAGCAGGCCCAACAGCACGCCCGCCGTCGACAGTACGATCGCCGACAGAATCAGGAAGGTCTGGTACATCGAATTGAACTGTGTCACCAGTATCAACAGCATCAACCCTATAGCCACCAGGAAGGCGGTCGCCAGGAAGTTGGAGGCCTGTTGCTGATCCTCGTTCTCGCCGGCAAACTTCACCGAAACACCCTCGGGTGGTTCTGGCATCTCCGCCTGCAGGGCCCGCAGCAGCTCGTCCACACGACGGCCCGGTGCCAGATCAGATTTGATCGTCACGGTCCGCTGGCCATCCACCCGGACAATACTGTTGGTCTTGTCACCCGGGCGAAGATCCACGAATTCTGAAAGCGGCACCTGGCCCCGTGAGGTATGGATGGTCTGGCGTTGCAGGTGGTCCAGTTCCCGCCAGTTGTTGGGCACGCGCACCACAATGTCCACTTCGTCCCGCACGTCTTCCGGGCGATAGGTCGCCAGTTTCAATCCGTTGGTAACCAGGCGCACGGCACTTCCGATACCCAGGACATCGGTGCCAAACCGAGCAGCGGCTTCCCGGTCTACCTGCAGTCGCCACTCGATACCGGGCAGGCTCCGGTCGTCTTCAATATCCACGAAGCCACCGAGTTCGCGCATTCGATCTTTGATTTCGTCCACGTAGCCATTGAGGCTGTTCGCCTCCCGGCTGCTCACCTGAAGCTCTATCGGCTTGCCTTCTGCAGGACCACCCTCCTGCTTGCGGAATTCCAGTTCAATGCCAGGAATATCGGAGGTCAATTCCCGGAAGTCCTCGAGAATCTCACTGGCCGGTCGCCGGGTGAACCAGTCAGTAAACTGGAACTGCAGAACGCCGATAACATCCGGCGCCAACTGTGAGCTGGTCTGGACCATCGAGCGGGCGTAAAGGGCCTTTACCTCAGGCATACCCCGCAGCCGCTGCTCCACTTCCCGCACAATGGCATCCCGCTCCCACACCGAGAGATCGCCTCGCGCCCTCACCTGCACCTGGGCGGAATCCGGCTCCACACTGGGGAAGAACTCCACCCCGTGGTTGAAGCGGGCATAGGCCGCATAGATCACGGCGATCACACAAAGCACGCCTATCAGCGTCAGCCCTGGTGACTTGAGCAGCAGTGCCAGCAGCTGCCGGTAGCCCTGCATCAGGCGCCCCTGCAAGTTTCCCTGGCGCGCGCGCCGGCCTCCACTGGTGCTACCCAGCACGGGCAGGAACACCAGCGCCATGGCCAGGGAAGCGATCAGGCAGATGATCACCGTCAGCGGCAGGAATTTCATGAATTCTCCCACCACGCCCGGCCAAAATAGCAGCGGTACAAACACGGCCAAGGTGGTTGCGGTCGACGCAATAATGGGCCAGGCCATGCGGCTCGCCGCCTCGGCCCAGGCGTGCTTGACCGTCTGCCCTTCCGACAGGTTCCGATCCGCCAGCTCGGACACCACGATGGCGCCATCCACCAGCATGCCCGCCACCAGGATCAGACTGAACAGCACCACGATATTGAGTGTGAGCCCCATACTCCAGATCACCAGGATACCCGTGAGGAACGCGCCCGGGATGGTCAGTCCCACCATCACCGCTGAACGGGGCCCCATGGCGGCGATAACCACGATCAGGACCAGCACGATGGCCGTGAGCACGTTATTCAGCAGGTCACTGAGGATATCCCGCACTTCTTCGGACTGATCCATGATGTAGCGAATTTCCAGGGAATCCGGCAACTGCGGTTTGGCTTCTTCGATCAACTGACGGACCTGGGCAATGGTCTCGATGATGTTGGCACCGGAGCGTTTGGACACTTCCAGCACCAGCGCCGGCTCGCCGTTGATACGGGCAAAGCCGGTGGGGTCCTTGAAGGTGCGCTGGAGCATGGCGACATCGCCAAAGGTGACTACCGTATCGCCGTCCACCTTGACCGGCATGGACATAACATCCTCAATGGTCTCGATCACTCCGGGCACCTTCAGCGCCATGCGGCCATTTCCGGTATCCAGAGAGCCTGCAGCGACCAGCTGGTTGTTGCGCGTTACCAGGGAAGCCAGTTGATCGAAGTCGATTCCGTAGCTCTCCAGCACCTGGGGATCGACCACAATTTCCAACAGGTCCTCGCGATCACCACCAATCTCCACTTCCAGCACTTCCGGAATGGACTCGATGGCATCCTGGAACCGGCGGGCAATGGTGATCAGCTCGCGCTCCGACAATGGGCCGGAGAGACCCACGGACAGGACCGGAAACAGGGACACGTTGATCTCGTTCACCCTGGGCTCATCCGCTTCCTGGGGCAGTTTGGTACGGGCGGTATCCACCTTCTCCCGCACATCCTGCAACGCCTTGTCCGGATCAAACCCGGCATCGAACTCCAGCATGACCGACGCATGGCCCTCCGAGGCCGTTCCCCGCATTTCCTTGATACCCTCCAGAGAACGCAGCTCCTGCTCCATCGGGCGCACCAACAGACGCTCGGCATCCTCCGGGCTGATACCGTCCAGGGTCATGGACACATAGATCATCGGAATGGTGACGTCGGGGTTGGCTTCCTTGGGAATGGTCTGGAACGCGGCGATACCGCCCAGAATCAGGAACAGCAGCGTGAGCAGGGTGGTCCGGCTGCGGTCAATGGCGGCGAAGATCAGGCTGCGCATATGCCCTACCCCCTGTTTTCGGCGGCATCAACGGGCACCACCTGCTCGCCGATGCTGACAAATCCGCCACCGCGGGTAATCAGCCGGATCTCATCCGGCAAACCGGTAACCCAGGCGCCTTCGGTGGACACGCTCAACAGCTTCACTTCACCGAACTCCACGCGATTCTCGCCGTTCACGTACTTCACACCGGGGCGACCATCGTCACCGAGGGACAGGTAAGCAGGCGAGATAAACATGGCCTTCACCTCCGGCAACGCCACCCGCAGGCTGGCACTGCCACCCGCAACCCGCTTGCGATCCGGATTCTCAACGGCGATTTCAACAGCAAAACTCCGGGTTTCCGGGGAGGCGGCGCTGGCGACAAAGGTCACAACGCCAGAAAGACGACTGCCATCCAGCAAATCCACACGAACCGCCTGGCCGGGCGCCACATCACCCACTGATTGCTGGGGGATCCGCGCGGTGGCCTTCAGTCTATCCACCCGCACCAGCTCAAACAGCGGTGACCCCACCTGCACCAGATCGCCTATATCCACCGATTTGCTGTTGATCGTGCCGTCAAATGGTGCCTTGGGGGTGAGGTGACTGATCGCCTGACGGGCACTGGTCAGTTCCGCTTCCGCCCCCGCAAGCTCACTTTCCAGACTCAGGATCTGCGACTCCGAAGCAAGGTTGTTGGCACGCAGCCGACGGGCGGCCACAAGGTCCGCTTCAAGCTCCCGAACCCGCGACTGCCAGCGCGAAACCGCAGCACTTCGGCCCTCATCCGATAGCGTCAGCAACGTCTGCCCCTGCCGAACCTGCTCACCGAGACCCACCGCCAGGGATTCCACCCGGCCAGGCACCTGGGCACTCAGTGTGACCGAATTCCAAGGCTCCAACTGGCCCTGCAGCATCAGCCCCGGCTCATGAAGCCGCGCCGCCAGGGTTTCCACCTGAACCCTAGTGAGCTGACCATCGCCGCCATCCTGACGTTCCGGAGCCTCGTCACTGGCGACCTTCACCTCACCGGTCGCCATCCAGACCACCAACGCGATTACGATCAGAAGTGACAGCCCGAGAGAACCCCATTTTGCTTTCGTCATTGAATGCTCACTGTTCCTGATTCGAAGGGTGACAGAAAAAACCGGCAATTAACGGTTGCATCCGTCTGAAAACGTGGGGTAGATTCTACACAGAATCTTTTTACGAATTCAGAGCAGACTGTCGATTTTATGAATCTCAACGCAGTGATTGTCCTTGTGAAGCTTGTCCTGGTGGTCGTGGTACCGTCCGGGGGCTTCTGCGTGGACAAGCGGGTGAGATAGCGACAAACCTGACAAAACACCAGAAACCCCCGGCACCGAAAGGTCCCGGGGGTTTCTTTTTTTACGGCAAAAGAAAAGGGAAAAACGACCATGAACGGCGCACAGCACATTCTTGAAGCGTTCCACCGCCACCACATCAGCACGGTTTTCGGTTACCCGGGCGGCTGCATCATGCCGCTATACGACGCGCTGGTGGACGATGTGGGCGTGGAACACGTGCTGTGCCGCCACGAACAGGGCTGTGCCCTGGCGGCCGATGGCTACGCCCGGGCCAGCGGCAAGCTGGGCGTCTGCATTGCCACCTCTGGCCCCGGTGCCACCAACCTGATCACCGGCGTTGCCAACGCCCACCGTGATTCCATTCCCATGCTGGTCATCACCGGCCAGGTACCGTCCGGCTTGATTGGCACCGACGCCTTTCAGGAAACCGACGTACTGGGCATGACCCTGGGCATCGTTAAACACAGCTACCTGATCGACGATGCCGACAGCCTGCCTGCCATCATGGAAGAGGCAATCGATTTAGCCCAGAGCGGTCGACCCGGCCCGGTCTGGATTGATATCCCCAAGGACCTGTTGCTGAGCGACGTGGCCGATGCCCCCTTCCCCCAGGCCCAGCCCTGTGAGCCAACTTCGCCAGACCTGAAGGAAGCCCTGGCGATGTTGCGCGCCGCTCATAAGCCCCTGCTCTACAGTGGTGGCGGTATCAGCCTGGCCCATGCCGAGGAGACCTTCCGGGCCTTTGCCGAATCCTCAGCCCTGCCGGCGGTTGTCACGCTGAAAGGCATTGGCAACCCCGGCAAACACAACCCCTACAACCTCGGCATGCTGGGCATGCATGGCTCCCGGGCCGCCAACAAGGCCGTCGACGAGTGCGACCTGCTGCTGGTCATCGGTGCCCGCCTGGACGACCGCGCCACTGGTAAACTCGACGGCTTTGCCCCCAACGCAAAATTGATTCACATTGACGCTGACGCGGCTGAAATCAACAAGCTGCGTGATGCCGATCTGGCCATCCGGGGCGACCTGAACGAAATCCTGACGTCACTGACGGAGGCATTGCGGGCAGAGCCACTGGCCATCAAAGAGTGGCGAAAACAGTGCCGCACCTGGTACACCACCGGTGGATTCCACGCGGCTGACAACGAAGAGCCCCTGGCGCCGATCACAGGCCCGGCCTTCATTCGCCAGCTCTCCCGGATCGCTCCAGACGACACCATAATTGCCTGCGATGTTGGCCAACACCAGATGTGGGTGGCCCAGCACTACGATTTCGATCACCCACGCCACCACCTCACCAGCGGCGGCCTGGGCACCATGGGCTTCGGCCTGCCCGCGGCCATCGGCGCGCAGTTCGCCGACCCTAAAAGCACGGTGATCAACGTAACCGGCGACGGCTCGTTCATGATGAACGCCCAGGAACTGGCCACCATCCGCCGCTACAACCTGCCGGTAAAACTGATCGTGATGGACAACCAGTGTCTGGGCATGGTCCGCCAGCAGCAGGAGCTGTTCTACAACAACCGGGAAAGCCAGATAAACCTGGACGACAATCCTGACTTCGTCGCCATGGCCCGGGCCTTCGACATCCCGGCCCTGCACATCGAACGCACCGACCAGATCCGCCGCGGCATCGAAACCATCCTGGCCTACAACGGCCCGATGCTGCTGCACGTAGCCATCAGCCGGGAAGAAAACGTCTGGCCCATCGTCAAACCCGGTGCCAGCAACACCGACATGATCGACGAAACCGCCCGAACCGCCAAAGCCAGCAAGGAGCAAGTTGCATGAACCCGCAAAACAAGCCATCAACGCCCAGCTACACCATCAACTGCCGAATGACCCACGAAGCCGCCGCCCTGGAGCGGCTCTGCCAGGTGGTCCGCATCCGCGGGTTCCGGATCGCCACCATGGCCGTAGAAACCGCCGGCCAGCATCTGGATATCGCGCTGACGTTGGAGGGCACGCGGCCGATTGCCATGTTGCAGTCGCAACTGGAGAAGCTGCATACAGTTGCTGAGGTTGCCCTGGCGGCTGGGTCTGTGGCCCGGTCTCGATCGGCCTAAGGCTCTGGGGGCATAGTCTTTTCGTAGCCTGAGGTTTCGCGGGCAGGGTCTTTTTGTAGCCTGAGGTCTGGCGGGCAGGTACGGGGGTGGCAGGTGGATTTTTCGCCGGAAAAAGATGTCTGAGCGAAGCGAGTTGCTTTTTCCAAGAGAAATCCACCTGCCACCCCGCAAGCCCGCCCCTCTACCAACAGGCTACAAAGACGGGCCCACTCCGAAGCTTCCGTTCGAACGTTTACCAGGCCTTATAAGGCAGGAACTTCCCGTTCATAGTCACGACAACACGGTCGCCCTTCGGATTCTCCTCCTTCTCGATGTCCATGGTGAAATCGATGGCACTCATGATGCCGTCACCGAACTTCTCGTGGATGAGTTCTTTCATGGTATCGCCGTAAACGCCGACCACCTCATACAGACGGTAAATCAGCGGATCCTGGGGCACGGCACCATCCCAGGCTTTTTTCGGGCACACCTGCAGAGCTTCGGCCACCGGCTTTTCCAGGCCCAGGGTTTCGCACAGGGCAAAGGCCTTGTCTTCACTGAGGCTGTTCATGCCCAGGGCTGCCGAGGTGGTGAACACCGGGGACATGCCGATGGCTTCGGCGATGGCTTCCCAGGTCATGCCCTTGGACACTTTGGCTTCCAGGATTTTTGCGGTCATCAGTTCTTTGTTCATCATGGCTGTTTTCCTCTCTTGGGTTGTAACGTCAGGCATTCACCGCGCGGGCGGTGGTTTCGGATTCGGTTTTGGACACCTCGGGCGTTGATTGGCTAACGCCCTTGGCAGGCTCGGCAACTTTCGGGCTGCCGTCTTTTTCCGGCAGGGCCGAGCCGCTGCGGTTGACCAGGAAGTCCACCAGGTAATCCCGGGTCTTGTGGTAGGCCGGGTTCTGGAAGATGGTGGCCCGGGCCCGCGGGTGCGGGATGTCCACTTTCACGCTTTCGGCGATGCGGGCGTTGGGGCCGTTGGACATCAGGAAGATGCGGTCGGAGAGCAGAATGGCTTCGTCCACGTCGTGGGTGATCATGAACACGGTCTGGCGGGTTTCTTCCCAGATTTTCACCAGTTCGTCCTGGATCACGCCACGGGTGAGCGCATCCAGCGCGCCGAAAGGCTCGTCCAGCAGCAGGAGTTCCGGCTGGGTGGCGAAGGCCCGGGCGATACTCACCCGCTGGCGCATACCGCCGGACAGCTGGGACGGCTTGCGGTTCAGGGCATGGTCCAGGCCCACCATTTTCAGGTAGCGCTCGCTATGTTCCTTCACTTTCTCTTTTGACCACTCAGGCCAGCGGGCTTTCACTGCGAACACGATGTTGTTGAGGGTGGTTTTCCAGGGCAGCAGGCTGTAGTTCTGGAACACAACGCCGCGCTCAAGGCCGGGGCCTTTGATTTCCTTGCCGTTCATCACCACGTTGCCGGCGCTGGCTTCGTCGAGGCCTGCCAGCACGTTCAGGATGGTGGATTTGCCGCAGCCGGAGTGGCCGATGATGCAAACAAACTCACCTTTCTCCAGGGCAAAGCGGATATCCTCGAAGACGGTCAACTCACCGCCCTGGCCGTCCGGGTACACCTTGGACAGGCCATCTACTTCCAGGAATGATTTACTCATAACAGGTCTCCATTCGGAGGGTTGAGGCCGGCACCGGAAGCCGGTGCCGGACCGCTCATTCTTTGTATTCCACCAGTTTCTGGGCCTTGCCCAGGGCCAGGTCGAGCAGCATGCCCACCACCCCGATCATCAGGATGGAGAAGATCACACTCGCTAGATCCAGGTTGTTCCATTCGTTCCACACGTAGTAGCCAATGCCAGTGCCGCCCACGAGCATTTCCGCGGCGACGATCACCAGCCAGGCGATGCCGATGGAGATGCGCATGCCGGTCAGGATGGTGGGAGCGGCGGCCGGCAGAATGACCGTAAGCGCGGTCTTGATCGGGCTAAGCTCGTGGGTACGGGCCACGTTCACCCAGTCCTGCCGTACGTTGGCCACGCCGAAGGCCGTGTTCAGCAGCATCGGCCAGATCGAGCAGATAAAGATCACGAAGATCGCCGAGGCGTCGGAGTCCTGGATGATGAACAGGGCCAGGGGCATCCAGGCCAGCGGTGAGATCGGTCGCAGCACCTGGATGTAAGGGTTCAAGGCCTTGTACATCAGCGGCGACATACCGATCAGGAAGCCAATGGGCAGTGCGATGGCCATGGCCGCCAGATACCCGGTCAGCACCCGGTATACCGAGTAGGCCAACTGGATACCGATACCCTTGTCGTTGGCGCCGGCGTCATAGAACGGATTGGACAGCTCTGCCCAGGCCAGCTTGATCACCGCCGAGGGTGGCGGCACACGGGATTCCTGATCCGCGCCACCCATCAGCATTTCGTATTCGGTCATTCCGGTCTGGGCCTCCGGGGGCTGGGTTGCCATCTCCCAGAGCCCCAGGGCCAGAATCAGGAACGACACCGACAGCAGTGCTGCCCGGACGTTCAGGGAGGCCATGATTACACCCTCCCGATCGCGAAGCTGCGGGTGTACTCTTCGGCGCTATCCGGATCGAAGGTTTTACCCATGATGGTGTGGGTCTTGTAGGTTTTATCCGGTGCGGAGTAACCCATTTCTTCCATCAGTTTTCCGGTCTCACTGGCCAGGTACACCTGCTCGGCGATGGCCTTGTAGTCCACATCACCTTCGATATAACCCCAGCGCTTCATCTGGGTGAGAATCCAGACGCCCATGGAGTGCCAGGGGAACGGATCGAAATCAATACGGTCCGGAACGTCTTTCACCTCGCCAAGGCCATCCGCGTAGTAACCAGTCAGCACCTGCTGGATCACTGGCACCGGCTGGTTCAGGTAGTTCTTGGGCGCAATGGCTTCGGAGATTTCCTTGCGGTTATCCGGATTGTTGGAGTACTGGGTCGCGTCGATGATGGCGCGAAGCAGAGCGCCATAGGTGTTCGGGTTTTCGGTGGCGAACTGCTGGCTGCAGGCAAAGGCGCAGCACGGGTGGCCTTCCCAGATATCTTTGGTCAGCATGTGGATAAAGCCCACTTTCTCCCAAACCGCACGCTGGTTGAAAGGGTCCGGGGAGAGGTAACCGTCGAGGTTACCGGCGCGCAGGTTAGCAACCATTTCAGGTGGCGGTACCACACGGATTTGCACGTCTTTGTCCGGGTCGACGCCATTCTCGGCCAGGTAGTAGCGCAACAGGAAGTTGTGCATGGAGTACTCGAACGGCACCCCGAACTTGAAGCCCTTCCACTGCTTGGGATCGCGCTTGTCCTTGTGGTCCACGTGCAGGACGATCGCCTGGCCGTTGATGTTTTCAACCGCGGGCATGATATATGGCTCCGGTGTGGAGCCGGCGCCCATGGTCATCGCCAGTGGCATGGGAGTCAGCATGTGGGAAGCGTCGTATTCGCCCGCCAGTGACTTATCGCGAGCCACCGCCCAGCCGGCGGTTTTGGTCACGGTGACATCCAGTCCGTAGCGCTCATAGAAACCCATGGGGTGAGCCATAATGATTGGCGTGGCGCAGGTAATGGGTACAAAGCCGACGTTCAGCTTGGTTTTTTCAAGCTTGCCGAGGGATTCCTTGACCGCGGCCTTGGCCTTTTCCATAGGGAACACGCTGCCCAGAACGGCCGCTGCGGTGCCCGCTCCCATCATCTTCATGAAGCTGCGGCGACTGTGCTCATTGTGACCAAACACCGAGCGCACGACGGCGCCTTCAATGGCACGGTCCATCATCGCTTCCGAGTCCAGACGCTCGTCCGCCACTGCCTGCTGGCCGGCAGAAGGCTTGAGATCAAGGGAAATAGACGGGGCGCTGTCACCCGGCTTGCACTCAGGGCAGCCGCAGGTCTTTGCGTGAATCAGGGATTTGTCACCATCAAAAGGATTTCCGAGGCTTTTCGTGGTCATGGGGCACTCTCCTGCGTTTAGCGTGATTTACTGGTTATTTCTGCACTCTTGTGGTGCAACAAAAATGCGACTCGGGCCCGACGGTCAAAACAGGGGCAGGCCGGCTGCGCGTTCTGAAGGAGGTATCGCAGGGTTTGTGCCAAGTGCAGAAATTTTTTTAACCCTTTGTTTTTAAATGCCCAATATTCAGAAGCCAGCAAACAATCGAGCTACGATATTTCGTAATTAACGATTTTTCGTAGCGTCGACTGCGAATATTCGTAGTTGGCACGGGGATTGATTCTTCTCCGACAGACTGACTCGGGAAGCCACCATGAATAACGAAGCCATCATCAGCCCTGAAATAACCGGCAACTGGATCGATCATCTCCCGGAAGCGGCCCTGCTGGTGGACGCTGCGCGGGATCTGATTCTGTCAGCCAACAGCGCCATGGGCCGGATGATCGGCACGGACCGTCAATCACTAACGGGGACACCCTGCACCCATCTGTTCACAGACCAGCGCCCACAACTGATCGCCTTTACCGAAGAGACTCTGTTTCGCAGTCACGGCTGGAGCCGCGATTTCTTCCTGCAGCATCGGGACGGCCACACTGTGGAACTCGAAATCTCCTCGTCCCGGGTCGGCGAGGCGGAATCCCAGAACATACTTCTTCTGCTGAGAGACCGGCGCCAATTACGCACCCTCCGGGAACGCCACGATGCCAACCACTACCACCGGGGCGGCCTGCTCGAGTGGCGACGGGTGGAGGAGCTGTTCAAAGACATGGAGAGAGAAAACCAGTTGATCCTGCATGCCGTCGGGGAAGGCATCTACGGGGTGGATGCCGAGGGTCGAGGCACCTTCGCGAACCCCGCCGCAGAGCGCATGCTGGGTTGGCGAATTGACGAACTGATGGGCCGGGTACTGCACCGCGTGGTGCATCATTCCCACGCGGACGGCAGCCTGTACCCACTGAAGGACTGCCCCATATACGCGGCCTTCCGCGATGCCAGCGTGAAGCGCGTTGGCGAGGACTGGTTCTGGCGTAAGGATGGCAGTGGCTTTCCGGTGGAATACACCAGCACACCCATTCTCGACAACGGCCATCCGGTGGGTGCTGTGGTGGTGTTCCGGGATATCTCCGCCCGCCAGGAAGCCCAGAACGAATTGCACAAGGCACTGGAAGAGGTGGAGACCCTCAAGCGCCGCCTGGAAATGGAAAACGCCTATTTGCAGGAAGAATTGAGCGCCGAGTACCACTTCCACGAGATCTTCGGCCAGAGCGACGCCATCAAGGCCATCGTGCGCCGGATTGGCATGGTGGCGCCCACCGATGCCAACGTGCTGATCACCGGTGAATCCGGCACGGGCAAAGAACTGATCGCCCGGGCCATTCACCAATCCAGCAGCCGGCGGGATCGCCCCCTGATCCGGGTGAACTGTGCGGCCATCCCCAAGGATCTGTTCGAGAGCGAATTTTTCGGCCACATCAAAGGAGCCTTCACCGGTGCCGTCAGCGACCGCGTCGGCCGGTTCGAGCTGGCCGACGGCGGCACCCTGTTCCTGGATGAAGTGGGCGAAATCCCGTTGGAGCTGCAGGGCAAACTGCTCCGCGTGCTTCAGGATCAGCAATTCGAGCGGGTGGGGGAAAACCGCACCCGGGCCGTGGACGTGCGCGTTATCGCCGCCACCAACCGCGACCTGAAAGCCGAAGTGCAGCAGAAAACCTTCCGGGAGGATCTGTATTTCCGCCTGAACGTGTTTCCCATCGAGTCCGTTCCCTTGCGCCGTCGTCTGGAAGACATCCCCATCCTGGCTCAGGAATTTCTGAACCGGGCCTGCCAGAAGTTCAACCGCCCCACCCTGGCGCTGCGAGAGAGGGATGTGGAAACCCTGAAGGCCTATCATTGGCCGGGCAATGTGCGGGAGCTGGAGAACGTGATCGAGCGCCAGGTGATCACTTCAGACGGCCGACTGGACCTTGACCTGCCCGGGCCGGATTCCACCGCCCGTATAAACACAACAACGCCCCCCGCGAGACATTACAGCGGCGAATTGATGACGGAACAGGAGTTACGGGAGTTGGAGAAACAGAACCTGACCCGGGCCCTCACCATGAGCAGTGGCCGGGTCTTCGGCGAAGATGGCGCAGCGGCCATGCTTGGCATAAAACCCACCACCCTGACCTCGCGCCTGAAAAAACTGAAGATCGAACCCCGCGAATTTCAGGTCAGGCCTGAGTAATGCCCATCTGGTTCAAAGCGTAAGTCACCGCGATCCATAGCAGCATTACCAGCGGCAGATAGCGGCCAACCAGGTACATCCGCCATTCCCACCAGCGGCTCTCGGTGCCCAGCACCGTCCGGATCTTCTCCGGAGGTATAAACCAGCAGAACATGGCCGCGCCCAGGACCCCTGAGAAGATAATCACATTGCCGCCGGCCACCCGGTCGATCACATCCAGCACCGGCTCCCCGGCAATGTTCCACTCCAGCGGTGTGAAACTCAGCGCCGATGCTGTACCCAGCACCAGCATGACCAGGGTGACGAGACTGACCGCCCGGCCATTGCTCAGCCGGAACTCCTCCGCCACCGCAGCAATCATCACCTTCAAACCGGCCAGACTGGAGCTGAACGCCGCCATAAAGAACAGGCTGAAAAACAGCGTGCCCACCCAGTAGCCACCAACCATGTCCTCGAACACCCGGGGCATGGTCACGAACGCAAGTTGGCTGCCTTCCGTGGGCTCCATGCCAAGGCTGAACACAAACGGAAAGATCATCCAGCCTGCCAACAATGCCACGCTGGTCTCCGTGCCTGCGACAATCAGACAGGCCCTGGGAACATGAGTCTGCCGGGGGATAAAACTACCGTAGGTCACCAGATAGCCCTGGCCAATCGCCAACGTGTAGAACGCCTGACCGAAGGCGAATGCCCAAAGCTTGCCATCCGCCAGCCGGCTCCAATCCACCTGAAAAAAGAAATCCTTGGTCGGCTCCCAGCCGGGCGTTCGGCTGGCGAAGACCACCAGCCCAATCATCACAATGATCAATACCGGCATCAGGATCTTCGACATCAGCTCAATGGCTGTCACATCCTTGGCCAGGATGATGGCGCCCAGCACGGTCACGGCGAAGAAGTACCAGAGCGAGTTATACCCGGCGGTAAAATCCCCGAACACCCGGAGATCGTCCGTTGCGGCATCCACTGCATAGCCCAGGGTCCAGCCGGTAATCACCAGATAGTAACTGGTAATGGCCATGGTGATCAGAACCACAAACCAGCCATAGACCACGCCGAAGCGGTTCACCTGCCGGTAAGTCTGAACGGTACTGCCCTTGGAGAGCCGCCCGGCGGACACTTCCAGAATCATGATGGGCAGAACCACCACAATCAGCGCCAACAGGTAAGCGACCACAAAAGCGCCACCGCCGTTCTCCCCCACCATGTAAGGAAACCGCCACAGGTTCCCCAGCCCCACTGCCGCGGCCGCCATGGAGGCCACAAACGCAGGCTCGGAACTCCACTGTTTGCGGGATTCCTCGATAAACTCGTGGCGCTTTCGCACGGGGTTTCCTTCTCCAATGCCGGGGAATTTCAATGCATTGAAGGCTAGCAAATCATGAGTTGGGCCGCATGACTGATATCAAGTCAGGCTTTCTGGGAAGTCTAGAACTCAAGCCTTGGGGCTGGCCGGCGATGGGGGGTACCTTTTCTTCTGGGAAAAACAACTCGCTTCGCTCAGACATTTTTTCCCGCCAGAAAAGGTACCCCCCACCACCGTCCTTCGGACTAAGGGATTGGGTTCTCGGAAGAGAGAAGAAGGGAATTTGTATTTCGCGATACCTCATGGGTATCTCGGCGCGGGGTGGCCGGTGGATTTTTCGCCGGAAAAAGGTGTCTGAGCGAAGCGAGTTCTTTTTCCAAGAAAAACTCCACCGGCCACCCCGCAAGCCCGCCCCTAAACAGGCAGGCTACAACGAGGACAACTCCACCAAATCAGATCAACTCGATAGCAACCGCAGTGCCCTCGCCACCACCAATACACAGCGAAGCCACACCACGCTTCAGCCCACGCTGCTTCAGAGCATTAATCAGGGTAACGATAATCCGCGAACCGGAAGAACCGATCGGGTGCCCCAGGGCACAGGCGCCGCCGTGGACGTTGACCTTTTCAGCCGGGAGCTTCAGCTCGTTCATGGCCGCCAGGGTAACCACCGCGAAAGCTTCGTTGATTTCGAACAGGTCCACGTCGTCGACGCTCCAGCCAGCTTTCTTGAGCACCTTCTCGATAGAGCCGATGGGCGCCAGGGTGAACTCCGCTGGCAGGCGGGCGTGGGTGGCGTGAGCCACGATTCGGGCCTGGGGAACGAGGCCACGGGCGTCGGCTTCGGCGGCGGAGGCCAGAACAAGGGCGGAGGCACCGTCGCTGATGGAGCTGGAGTTGGCCGCAGTCACGGAACCGTCTTTGGCGAAGGCCGGCTTCAGGTGCGGGATTTTCTCCGGCTTGGCATTGCCCGGCTGCTCGTCGGTGTCGACTTCGGTGTCGCCGCCGCGACCGGAAACAGTTACCGGAACAATCTCGTCACGGAACCAGCCGTTTTCAATCGCCGCCAGGGATTTCTGCAGGGAGCCGATGGCAAATTCGTCCATGGCCTGACGGCTGATGTCGTACTTGTCCGCGGTACGCTGGGCAAATACACCCATCAGGCCGCCTTCGTAGGCGTCTTCCAGGCCGTCCAGGAACATGCTGTCCATCACCTGTCCGTGGCCCATGCGCATACCGCCACGGGCCTTGGGCAGCAGGTAGGGTGCCTGGCTCATGTTTTCCATGCCGCCAGCAATCATGATGTTGTTGGTGCCGGCCTTGATCTGGTCGTGGGCCATGATCACGGCCTGCATGCCGGAGCCGCACATCTTGTTGATGGTGGTGCAACCGGAGCTGTCGGGAATACCAGAGGCACGAGAAGCCTGGCGGGCCGGGGCCTGGCCGAGGCCTGCGGGAAGTACACAGCCCATGATCACTTCCTGCACGTCCGCCGGCTGTAGGCCGGAGCGTTCGATGGCGGCCTTGATGGAGATGGCGCCCAGGTCTGGAGAGCGCACGGAGCTGAGGGAGCCCATCATGCCGCCCATCGGGGTTCTTGCTGAGCCTGCGATTACTACGTCGTTACCATTCATGTTAAATGCCCTCTAATTTGGTGCTGGGCCAAGTGCCAGGCGCCTTTCAGGGACACGCTGTGAATACGTCCATGTACGCTTGACTGCAGCATCCATGCTGCAGACAGTCCCTGAAAGGCATCTGGCACCCGGCCTTCAGATTGTGAGTTCGTCTGCCTTTATCAGGCTTTACCCAGTACCGACCGGGCAATAATTTCTTTCATGACTTCCGAGGTGCCGCCATAAATCCGCTGCACCCGCGCGTCGATAAAGGCCCGGGAAATCGGGTATTCGGTGGTGTAACCGTAACCGCCAAACAGCTGCAGGCAGCCATCGGCCACGCGGCACTGCATTTCAGTGGCGCTGTACTTGGCCATGGAGGCGGTTGGCGCGTCCAGTTCGCCCAGGTCGTACTGGTCGATGCACTGGTCCACGAAGGCCTTGTTGACCCGGTAGTCGGTTTCCATGCGAGCGATTTCAAAGCGGGTGTTTTGCAGTTGGGCCAGTTTCTGGCCGAACAGTTCCCGCTCCTGGGCGTAGGCGATGGTCAGGTCCAGGGAACCACGGGCGGCGGCTACGCCGAGAGCACCGATCACCAGGCGTTCCCGGGGCAGTTCCTTCATCAGATACACAAAACCCTGCCCTTCTTCGCCAAGAAGCGCGGAGGCCGGGATGCGCATATCGGAGAAGAACAGCTCGGAGGTATCCCCGGAGTGCTGGCCGATCTTGTCGAGGTTGCGACCTTTGCTGAAGCCCGGCAGCGAGGTGTCCACCAGGAACAGGCTGATGCCGCGGGCGCCGGCCTTCGGGTCGGTTTTCGCGGCAACGATCACCATATCGGCGTGCTGGCCGTTAGTGATGAAGGTCTTGGAGCCGTTCAGAATGTACTCGTCGCCATCTTTCACGGCGCTGGTGCGAATCGCTTGCAGGTCGCTGCCGGCACCGGGTTCGGTCATGGCGATGGCACCCACGGCTTCGCCGGAGACCAGTTTTGGCAGCCATTGCTGACGCTGTTCTTCATTGCCCATGTGGCTCAGGTAAGGCGCCACTATGTCGGAATGCACCATCACGTTGGTGGACAGTGCGCCGAATCCCATGCGGGCCAGTTCTTCGCCCACAACGACGGAGAACTGGAAGGGGGCACCAATGCCGCCCCACTCTTCAGGCACATCCACACAAAGCATGCCGGCGTTGCCCAGGGTGTTCCAGAGTTCGCGGGGCACCAGACCGGATTTTTCCCAGGCTTCGTAGTGCGGCGTCACTTCTTTTTCCAGGACCTTGATTACGGAATCCCGGAACATCGCCAGTTCTTCTTTATCAACAGACACGGTCATGTATGTCTCCTGCAATTGAATGCTTCACTTGGGCGCCATGCGGAGCGCGCAGTCCAGGCGAATCACTTCGCCGTTGAGAATCGGGTTGCGCACCATCTGGTCAACCATCATGCCGAACTCTTCCGGCTTGCCGAGACGCTTCGGGAACGGCAGCGTGGCTGCCAGGCTTTCCTGAACTTCCTCGGGCATACCCGCCATCATGGGTGTCATGAACAGGCCAGGTGCAATCGTATTTACACGGATGCCCTCGCGAGCCAGCTCACGGGCTGACTGAAGGGTAAGCGATACCACACCGCCCTTGGAGGCACTGTAGGCCGCCTGGCCAATCTGACCTTCATAAGCCGCCACGGAAGCCGTGTTGATGATTACGCCGCGCTCACCATCGGCATTGGGCTCACGCTGGGCCATATCCGCCGCGGCCAGACGCAGAATGTTAAAGGTGCCAATCAGGTTGACCTGAATAACCTTGCTGAAGTTCTCCAGCGGCATCACACCTTCGCGGCCCAGAATCTTGGAAGCCGTGGCAATACCGGCACAATTCACGGCAATGCCGCAGGGACCATGGGCCTCGCGGGCAGCACTGATGGCAGCTTCCGCGCTATCGGGGGAGCTCACATCACACTCGAGGAAAATCCCGCCGATGTCCTCGGCCACTTTGCGGCCCTGCTCTTTCTGCAAATCCAGGATTGCCACCTTGCATCCGGAAGCTGCCAGCGCGCGGGCTGCACCCTCGCCCAGCCCGGAAGCGCCGCCTGTTACAATGGCCGGTACATTTTTGAAATCCATCGTTCACTCCCCTTTTCGGAATTCTGTTTGTTTAAAATCGGACCAGAAAACTGCTTTACGTTTACGTAAACTTTATCTAACCTAAGTCGAAAAAGGAAATCGCAATGGTCGAAAAAAGAACGTTCAGCATCAGCGAGCTCTCACAGGAGTTCGATGTCACAACGCGAAGCATCCGCTTCTATGAGGATCAGGGGCTGCTGAAGCCGCGCCGACGCGGACAGACCCGTATTTTCAGCACCAAGGATCGCGTGCGTCTGAAGTTGATCCTTCGCGGCAAGCGCATGGGCTTCACCCTGGCGGAAACCCGGGAGCTGTTTGACTTGTGGGATGAAACCCTCACCGGTAACGAAAAACAGCTCCTGAAAATGCTGGAGATCCTGGACGGTCGCAAAGCCATGCTGGAACAGCAGAAGAACGACATTGCCCAGGCAGAGATGGAAATAGACACAGCGGAAGCCCGGTGCCGAGAAGCCCTGGCGGAGCTACAAAAGAAAAAGAAACAGCAGGCGCCGGCCAACGACGAGGCCAGGCAGACCGCTGAAAACTAATGATCGACAGAAATCAAAGGTAGCCAACGATGAAATCACAGTACTCAGAGCTCAACTTCGGCCTCGGCGAAACCCTCGATATGCTCCGCGAGCAGGTCAACGGCTTTGCCGCTGCAGAAATCGCGCCGCGCGCCGAGGAAATCGATCGTAACAACGAATTCCCCATGGACCTGTGGCGGAAAATGGGCGACATGGGCCTGCTGGGTATCACCGTGAAAGAAGAGTACGGCGGCTCCGACATGGGCTACCTCGCCCACGTGATCGCCATGGAAGAAATCAGCCGTGCTTCCGCCTCCGTTGGCCTCTCCTACGGTGCCCACTCCAACCTGTGTGTGAACCAGATTCACCGCAACGGCACCGAAGAACAGAAACAGAAATACCTGCCAAAACTGGTAAGCGGCGAGCACATCGGCGCCCTGGCCATGTCTGAGCCCAACGCCGGTTCCGACGTTATCTCCATGAAACTGAGCGCCAAAGACGCCGGTGACCACTACGTTCTCAACGGCAACAAAATGTGGATCACCAACGGTCCGGACGCCCACACCTACGTCATCTACGCCAAGACCGACACTCAGGCCGGCTCACGCGGCGTGACCGCCTTCATCGTAGAGCGAGACTACCCGGGCTTCAGCCGCCACCAGAAACTCGACAAGCTCGGCATGCGTGGCTCCAACACCTGCGAACTGGTGTTCGAAGACTGCAAAGTACCCAAGGAAAACGTACTGGGCGGCGAAGGCAACGGCGCACGGGTTCTTATGAGCGGCCTCGACTACGAGCGTCTCGTTCTTTCCGGCGGCCCGCTGGGCATCATGCAGGCTGCCATGGACGTGGTCGTTCCCTACATCCGCGAGCGCAAACAGTTCGGCCAGGCCATCGGCGAATTCGAACTGGTACAGGGCAAAGTTGCCGACATGTACACCTGGATGAACACCGCCAAATCCTACGTCTATATGGTTGCCATGTCCGCCGACCGCGGCGCTGAAACCACCCGGAAAGACGCGGCCGGCGCGATCCTCTACTCCGCCGAAATGGCCACCAAAATCGCCCTGGACGCCATCCAGCTGCTCGGCGGTAACGGCTACATCAACGAATACCCGACAGGCCGCCTGCTGCGCGACGCCAAACTGTATGAGATCGGCGCGGGCACGTCCGAGATCCGCCGGATGCTGATCGGTCGTGAGCTGTACCTGAACAAGTAAGCAGCCGTTACAAGGCGAGGCCGTTCAACCCTGCACCGGGGACGGCCTGCTCCCAAGTTAAAACGAGGGAGTGGCAGGGTGTCTTTCCGGGAATGTCGGCGGCCATGGATGGCCGACGTCAAGCGCACATGGATGTGCTCGTAGCGGTTCCCGGAAAGACAGCCTGCCAGTCCCGCCGCCCCGAACCTCGAGGCCCGAAACAATGACAATACTGCAAAGCAAGATTAACCCCAGGTCCGAAGAGTTCCAGGCCAACCAGGAATCCATGGCCAAGGCCGTCGCCGACCTGCGCGACAAAGTCGCCACCATCCAGCAAGGCGGCGGCCCCTCCTACCAGGAGCGCCACATCGCCCGTGGCAAACTACTCCCAAGAGAGCGCATCAACCGCCTCCTGGACGACGGTTCCCCGTTCCTGGAAATCGGCCAGTTCGCCGCCTACAACGTCTACGATGAAGAAGTCCCCGCAGCAGGCGTGATCGCCGGCGTGGGCCGCGTCTCCGGCACCGAATGCATGATCATCGCCAACGACGCCACCGTAAAAGGCGGAAGCTACTACCCGCTGACGGTCAAGAAACACCTGCGCGCCCAGGAAATTGCCCTGCAGAACCGCCTGCCGTGCATCTACCTGGTCGACTCCGGCGGTGCCAACCTGCCCCGCCAGGACGAAGTCTTCCCGGATCGCGACCACTTCGGCCGCATCTTCTACAACCAGGCCCGCATGTCCGCCGACGACATCCCGCAGATCGCCGTCGTCATGGGCCTGTGCACCGCCGGTGGCGCCTACGTGCCCGCCATGGCCGACGAATCCATTATCGTCCGCAACCAGGGCACCATCTTCCTGGCCGGACCGCCACTGGTAAAAGCGGCCACCGGTGAAGTGGTCAGCGCCGAAGACCTCGGTGGCGCCGACGTACACTGTAAAATCTCCGGTGTTGCCGACCATTACGCCGAAAACGACGCCCACGCCCTGGAAATCGCCCGGCGCAGCGTCTCCAACCTGAACCGTCGCAAGCCAACGGATGTGGAAATCCGCAAGCCGAAGGCGCCGCTGTACGACGCTGAAGAAATCTACGGCATTGTCGGCACCGACCTGCGCAAACAGTTCGACGTGCGCGACGTGATCGCCCGCACCGTAGACGGTTCCGAGTTTGACGAATTCAAACGCTACTACGGCCAGACCCTGGTCACCGGCTTCGCCCACATTCACGGCTATCCCGTGGGCATCATCGCCAACAACGGCATCCTGTTCAGCGAAGCGGCCCAGAAAGGCGCCCACTTCGTTGAATTGTGCTGTCAGCGCAACATCCCGCTGCTGTTCCTTCAGAACATCACCGGATTCATGGTCGGCCAGAAATACGAATCCGAAGGCATCGCCAAGCACGGCGCCAAGATGGTTATGGCCGTGGCTTGTGCCAACGTACCCAAGATTACCGTGCTGATCGGCGGTTCCTTTGGCGCGGGCAACTACGGCATGTGCGGCCGTGCCTACAGCCCGGATTTCCTCTGGATGTGGCCGAACGCTCGAATCTCGGTCATGGGCGGCGAGCAGGCTGCCGGCGTACTGGCCCAGGTAAAGCGCGAAGGCATGGAGCGCAAAGGCCAGGAATGGAGCGCCGAGGAAGAAGCCCAGTTCAAGAAACCGGTCATCGACAAATACGAAGAGCAGGGCCACCCCTACTACGCCAGTGCCCGCCTGTGGGACGACGGCGTCATCGACCCGGCCCAGACCCGGGAAGTGGTTGCCCTGAGCCTGTCTGCCACCCTTAACCGACCCGCCAAGCCAACGCGCTTTGGCGTGTTCCGGATGTAATCGGGGAGACTGACATGACAGACAACGAATCCGCAGTTCTGCTCAGACACCGGTCCGAAGGCATTGCCGAGGTGGTTCTCAACCGCCCTGACAAGCGCAACGCCTTTGACGATGTAATCATCCAGCAGCTGATCACCACCCTCACCGACGTGAACGCCGACGAAAGCTTGAAAGTGGTCATCCTGCGCTCCGAAGGCAAACACTTCTCCGCCGGGGCCGACCTTGGCTGGATGCGTCGCATGGCTGAGAACACCCGCCAGGAAAACCTCGACGATTCGCGGGAACTGGCGCGGCTGATGAACGTCCTCAACCACCTGTCCAAGCCGGTTATTGGCCTGGTACAGGGTGCGGCCTTCGGTGGCGCGGTGGGCCTTGCCGCCTGCTGCGATATCGTGATCGCTACCGAGAAATCCAGCTTCTGTCTCAGCGAAGTGAAGCTTGGCCTGATTCCGGCGGTGATCAGCCCCTACGTGGTGCGCGCCATCGGCGAGCGCCAGGCCCGGCGGTATTTCATCTCTGCCGAAGTGTTTACCGCAAAGCAAGCTCAGGAATACGGCCTTGTCCACATCGTCTGTGACGATGTCGAAGCCATGGAAGCCCGCTGCAACGAGATGCTCCAGCAACTGGCCATGAACGGGCCCGAAGCGATGAAAGCCGCCAAGGATCTGGTATTCGCCGTCAGCCACAAACCGATCAACGACGACGTGATTGATGACACCGCACACCGCATCGCGGATATCCGGGTGGGTGAAGAAGGGCAGGAAGGGCTCAGCGCCTTCCTGAACAAGCGCAAGGCCAACTGGGTTCCGGAGGAAGAATAACAATGTTCAGCAAGATTCTGATCGCCAACCGGGGCGAAATCGCCTGCCGGATCATACAAACCGCCCACCGCATGGGCATTCGGGTCGTCGCCGTCTATTCCGACGCCGACGCCAATGCCCGGCACGTGGCCATGGCCGACGAAGCCTTCCACATCGGGCCCGCCCCCAGCTCCGAGAGCTACCTGCGCGCCGAAAAGATCATCGAGATTGCCAAGAAGAGTGGTGCCCAGGCCGTTCACCCGGGCTACGGTTTCCTCTCGGAAAATACCGCGTTCGCGGAAGCCTGCGAAGCCAACAACATTGTCTTCATCGGTCCGCCCTCTTCAGCCATTGCCGCCATGGGCTCCAAGTCTGCAGCCAAGGCCATCATGGAAGAAGCCGGTGTTCCCCTGGTGCCCGGTTACCATGGCGATGACCAGTCCGTTGAAACCCTGCGGGCCGAAGCCGAGAAATGCGGCTTCCCGCTGCTGCTCAAGGCCGTTGCCGGCGGCGGTGGTAAAGGCATGCGCGTGGTCAACAGCATGGGCGAATTTGACGATGCCCTGGCGGCCGCCAAGCGTGAAGCACAGAACGCCTTCGGCAACCCGGACATGCTCATCGAACGCTACCTGACCCAGCCCCGGCACGTGGAAATTCAGGTGTTCTGTGATCAGGACGGCAAGGGCGTGTACCTGGCCGAGCGTGACTGCTCCGTGCAGCGCCGCCACCAGAAAGTCCTGGAAGAAGCCCCTGCTCCCGGCCTGAGCGAAGATACCCGCAAGGCCATGGGTGAAGCGGCCGTGCGCGCTGCCCAGGCCATCAACTATGTGGGAGCCGGCACCGTCGAATTCCTGTACGACGTCGACGGTTCCTTCTTCTTCATGGAAATGAACACCCGCCTGCAGGTCGAGCACCCGGTTACCGAAATGGTCACCGGCCAGGATCTGGTGGAATGGCAGCTGAAAGTGGCCTGGGGCGAGCCCCTGCCGCTGGAGCAGTCCCAGGTGAAAACCCGTGGTCATGCCCTGGAAGCACGGATCTACGCCGAAGACCCGGACCAGGATTTCCTGCCGGCCACCGGCAACCTGCGCTACCTGAGCACACCGGACGAAAGCGCCCATGTGCGGGTGGATACCGGTGTGACCGAAGGCGACGACATCAGCATCCACTACGACCCCATGATCGCCAAACTGATCGTGTGGGACGAAACCCGCGACCAGGCCATCAACCGCATGGTCCAGGCCCTGGAGCACTACCGCATCGCCGGCGTGAAGACCAATATCCGGTTCCTGCACGCCCTGGCCGACGCACAGCCGTTCCGGGAAGCCGACCTGACCACCGGTTTCATTGAGGATCACCGGGAACTGCTGTTCCCGAAATCCAAGCTGGATACCCACAAGGCCCTGGTACTGGCCGCCGGTTTTGTTCTGGAACAGCGCAAATCCCGGGAAGTGGTCAGCACCGACCCCTGGTCGCCGTTCGGCCGCCAGAACAGCTGGCGCATGAACTCCGAGTTCGCCCAGCCACTGCAGCTGCAGGTGGGTGAAGAGATTCACGACCTGAAGGTGCTGGAACGCGACGACCGCTATCAGGTGTTCGTGGGCGACAGCGTATACAACCTTACTGCCCGACTGGACGATGACTACCTGCAGGCCGTTATCAACGGCCACCGCATCAGCATCCACGGCAACCTGCACAACGACCAGCTGGTGCTGTTCTACGAAGGCGACACCTTCAACTGCACCGTGTACAAGGAAAGCTACGGCTTCGAGGAAATGGCCGGCGAAGGCAGCCTGGCCGCACCCATGAACGGCGCCATCGTGGCCGTGCAGGCCAAGGTGGGTGACAAGGTCACCGCCGGTCAGAGCCTGGTGATCATGGAAGCCATGAAGATGGAACACGCCATCAAGGCCCCGGCCGACGGCGTGGTTACCGAAATCTTCTTCGCCGAAGGAGATCAGGTGTCCGAAGGTGCCGAACTGATTGCCATTGAAGTAGATGAAGAGGAGGCAGGCTGATGGCCTTTCCCAAACAGGTTCGCCTGGTTGAGATGAGCCCCCGGGACGGACTCCAGAATGAGCCCGGCCCGGTGATCGCCACAGCCATCAAAACCGGGCTGATCGACCGCCTGGCAGACAGCGGCCTGAGCCACATCGAGGCCGCCAGCTTCGTGTCCCCGAAATGGGTGCCACAGATGGGCGATGCCGCCGAAGTAATGGCCAGCATCAACCGCAAGGCCGGCGTTCGCTACTCTGCCCTGACCCCGAACCTGAAAGGGTTCGAAGGCGCACTGGCGGCGAAGGCCGACGAGGTCGCCGTCTTCGGCGCCGCGTCCGAATCCTTCACCAAAAAGAACATCAACTGCACCATCGCCGAAAGCCTTGAGCGCTTCGCCCCGGTGGTGGAAGAAGCCCGCAAACACGGCATCCCCGTGCGCGGTTACGTTTCCACCGTGATGGGTTGCCCGTACGAAGGCGACATTGCACCCGAGCAGGTGGCCACCGTGGCCAAAGCCCTTTACGACATGGGCTGCCACGAAATCTCCCTGGGCGACACCATCGGCGTCGGCACGCCGCTGAAAGCCAAACGCATGCTCGAAGCCGTCGCCGCCCACGTACCCATGGAAAAACTGGCCGCCCACTTCCACGACACATACGGCCAAGCGCTGGCCAACCTCTACGCGGTGCTCGAAGAAGGTGTATCAGTGATCGATGCCTCCGTCGCTGGCCTCGGCGGCTGCCCCTATGCCAAAGGCGCATCGGGCAACGTCGCTACCGAAGACGTGCTATACCTGCTGAACGGTCTGGGCATCGAAACGGGTGTCGATCTGGACAAACTGGTCGCCACCGGCGACTGGATCTGCGGCCAACTGAACCGCCACAACGGTTCCAAGGTCGGCCAGGCACTGGGCGGTAACTGTTAAAACCAGGAGTAGTCATGAGCAACAAGAATGTGGTCGCACTGGATCTGCCAATTCCCGAGATCAGCGACATGCCGGAAGACACCCAGAAGTACTTCCAGATCTGCCAGGAAAAGCTGGGCATGATCCCGAACGTACTCACCGCCTACAGCCAGAACCTCAAACAGCTTGAGGGCTTCACCCGCCTCTACAACGAGCTTATGCTCGGCGAAGGTGAACTCTCCAAACTGGAGCGGGAAATGGTTGCCGTGGTGGTCTCCTCCGAGAACAAATGCTTCTACTGCCTGGTCGCCCACGGCGCCGCCGTACGCGTCCTGAGCGGTGATCCCCAGTTGGGTGAGCACATGGTGATGAACTACCGCAGCGCCAAACTCGACAAGCGCCAGCGGGCCATGCTGGATTTTGCGTCCCACCTGACCCGCTCGCCGGCCACTGTTACCGAGGACGACATCCAGTCCCTGCGGGATGCCGGACTCAGCGACCGCGGCATCTGGGATCTCAGTAACCTGATCGGTTTCTACAACATGTCCAACCGCGTGGCGATTGCCAGCGATATGCAACCTAACCCCGAATATCACAGTCAGAGTCGCTAGCAGGTACACCACCCTGCTCGCCCTCGAATACAAAAACAATGGAGGCAGAGATATGAGCAAGACTCTACCAAGCTATACCAGCGGAACCGCGGAAGTGCCCCTGCTGGGCATGACCATCGGTGAAATGCTCGACCGCACCGCCGAAAAGTACCCGGACAACGAAGCCCTGGTGTGCCTGCACCAGAGCATTCGCTGGACCTACAAAGAGTTTGTTGAAAAGGTCGACGAAGCCGCCCGCGCCTTCATGGCCATTGGCGTAAAACGCGGCGACCGAGTGGGCATCTGGTCCCCCAACCGCTACGAGTGGACCGTTACCCAGTTCGCTACTGCCAAAGTCGGCGCCATCCTGGTAAACATCAACCCGGCTTACGGCGTGCACGAACTGCAATACGCCCTGAACCTGGCCGGAATCACCGTGCTGGTCACCGCTGACAGCTTCAAGGCCTCCAACTACCGTGAAATGATCTACGAGCTGGCCCCGGAACTGAAGCGTAGCGCCCCGGGCAAACTCAAAGCCGACCACGTTCCGGAACTGCGTGCCGTGATCAACGTTCACGAAGACAAACACGATGGCATGTGGACCTGGAAAGAATTCCTCGGCTTCGCAAGCGAAGTCTCCCAGGAAGATCTGGTGAAGCGCCAGGGCGAACTGCAATTCGATGATCCCATCAATATCCAGTTCACCTCCGGCACCACCGGTAACCCGAAAGGCGCCACCCTCACCCATCACAACATCCTGAACAACGGGTATTTCGTGGCCGAAAGCCAGCTGTTCACCGAGAAAGATCGCCTGGTGATTCCGGTGCCCCTGTACCACTGCTTCGGTATGGTCATGGGCAACCTGGGCTGCATCACCCACGGCTCCACCATGATCTATCCGGGCGAAGGCTTCGAGCCCAAGTCCGTGCTGCAGGCCGTGCACCAGGAAAAGGCTACCGCGCTGTACGGTGTACCCACCATGTTCATCGCCGAACTGGCCGAGCCCGAGTTCGAGACCTACGATCTCTCCACCCTGCGCACCGGCATCATGGCCGGCTCCATCTGCCCGGCCGAGGTGATGAAGAAGGTCAACGGCAAGATGAACATGAAAGAGGTTCAGATTGCCTACGGCATGACCGAAACCAGCCCGGTTTCCACCCAGACCAGCTCCCTCGACCCGTTCGAGAAGCAGGTCACCACCGTGGGCCGCACCCAGCCGCACCTGGAAACCAAGATTGTGGATCCGGGCACCGGCAACGTGGTCCCGCGCGGTGAGATCGGTGAGCTGTGCACCCGTGGCTACAGCGTGATGCTGAAGTACTGGAACAACGAAGAGAAAACCCGCGAAGCCATCGACGATGCCGGCTGGATGCACACCGGCGACCTGGCCACCATGGACGAAGAGGGCTACATCCAGATCGTTGGCCGCATCAAGGACATGGTCATCCGCGGTGGTGAGAACATCTACCCGAAAGAAATCGAAGAGTTCCTCTACACCCACCCGGCCATCGAAGAAGTGCAGGTAACCGGCATTCCCGATGACAAATACGGCGAAGAGCTGATTGCCTGGGTGAAGCTGGCACCGGAAGCGGCGCCCGTCACCGCAGAGGACCTGCAGGCCTTCTGCAAAGGCAAGATTGCCCACTTCAAGATCCCCAAGAACTACAAATTCGTGGACGAATTCCCGATGACCGTCACCGGGAAGATCCAGAAGTTCAAGATGCGCGAGATCTCGATCGAGGAAATGGGACTGAAGAAATAATCAGCCTTTCTTCCTGGTTGAATTCACAGACCCCGGCTCCGCGCCGGGGTTTGTTGTTAACAGCACCAGCAAAAGCGGGCCGAATCCGTGCTTGTCAGCGCTCCATCGCCATGCTTCACTTCTCTGATTAGCATGCAACCGGAGACGCCTCTATGCCCAGACCCGCTACCGACTTCCCGAAGACACAAACCAGCATCCAGCGTTTCTGGTTGTTATTGTTTGCCACTGTGCTGCTGGGCGGGTGTTCCACGGTGTACTACAAAACCATGGAAAAATTCGGGTATGAAAAGCGGGACATACTGGTAGATCGGGTCGAAGATGCCCGGGACAGCCAGAACGACGCCCAGGAAACCTTCCGTTCTTCGCTTGAGAGTTTCCAGAGTGTGGTGGACACGCCTGACACCGAGCTCAAGGAACAATATGCCGAAATCAGCGATGCCTACGAAGACAGCCTGGCGAGTGCCGAAGAGGTTAGAGACCGGATCGACAAGGTGGAAGAAGTCGCCGAGGACCTGTTTGATGAATGGGAAGACGAGCTCAGCCTCTACGAGAGCGCCTCACTGCGCCGCAGCAGTGAGCAGCAACTGAAGGATACCCGTGTTCAGTACAGCCAGCTGATCAGCCGAATGCACGATGCCGAGGATCGCATGGAACCGGTATTACAGGCATTTGAAGACCAGGTGCTGTATCTTAAACACAACCTGAACGCCCAGGCGATCGGCTCACTGGAAAACGAACTGGTGAGTATCCGGCAGGATGTGGATTCCCTGATTCGCAATATGGAACAGTCAATCGCGGAGTCTGAAGCCTTTATCCAACGCTTTCGTCAGGGCGGATAAAACCGCAAGGGAGCCAACGCTATGGAGCGCCAAGACCCAGATCCTGCGCTCAAGCCGGCACTGATGCAGTTTGACATGGCGCTGGCAGAGTTTGCCCGCGCCCGCCGCGCCGATCCGAAGGCGTCCAGTCTTGGCGTACTGGAGCGTTCCAGACTGCTGATGACCCTGCCAGGCGGGTTCGACGCCCTGTACCGCAGGGTTCGCTCACTGGAATCCGCCGGTATTTTCGGAACCAGTGACTGGGCCCGGCCAGCCCTGTTGCAACCCGCCCTGGCAAAACATTCGCTTCGGGCGGCCGGTGCGGTCACCACCATTGTGGAGGCGCTCAGCGAGCTGCGGATGCTGGCCGTTACCCGGGGCGACTATTTCCACCCCGGCATCTCTGCGGAACAGGCGCGGCACTTCCTCACCCAGGTGATGGCCCTGAACCTGGATCTGCTGTCTGGCCAACTCACCGAAGCCGATCGGGAACGTCCGAAGCAACTCGGCACCATCGTCCTCGAACTCTATCGCTATCTGGTCTCTCACCTCGGCTACGAAAGCCTTCTGGACAGCCTGGTGGATGAAGTGTGGCGCTTGCTGGACCAGGGGCCAGTGCAAGTGGACAGCATCTGCGAGATGATCGGGCAGATTGCCAAGTGCCTGTATGACCCCGAGATGAAAACCCGGGGAAATTCCGACGCCACCCGGCTGGTGAGAGCACTGTTTGCCCCTACCCCCGCCAGTGCGGAGGACCCGGGCCTTGCGGTTTACGAGCAACGCCTGAAAGATATGGATGACCTGGCGCTGTCCTCCGAAGCCAGCAGTTTTGCCCGCAGCATGTTCGATACAGGCCTGGCCTCCCCCTACCATGCGGTGATGCTCAGGTTTCTCCGCGATACCGGCCAGGACGAACTGATCCCCAACACCCTGGGCCTGACCATGACCGGCCTGGACGATCTTTACTGCTACACCGAGCTGGTTCATGCCCTGATTGACGAGGCCATTTACCCCGAAACCTGCCAGGCCGTGTATGGCCTGACCATGATGCTGGAGCGCGGGTCGCTGTTTACCCCCTCCGTGGCCCAGGCGTTATGGCGGCAAATCAAGCTCCAGCCGTCTGCCGAAACCAACCAGGCCCTGGCAGAGACATTCGGCGATGCGCGGCCGCCGCGGGTTTTCCTGCTCGCCGGTGTTATCAATCTTCTGGGACAGCCACTGGGTGTTGGCCAGGGCAACAACCCCACCTGCCAGTCTGCCATTGGCCTTTCCATGTGGGCATCGAACGAGGCGGATTACCTGCTGCAGGTTCTGGCCTGGGCGGCTCGGGACAATGAGGTACTCAGTCGATTCGAGGGCCAGGAGGTATCATCCCGGGATCTGGAGCCGGGGCTCGTGAAAGGAACGCCCGTGGATGTCGACCCGGTCTCGCTGGTTCTCATCCCCCATCTGGACCGCCTTTACGGCGAAATGTGGCGCCGCTGTGAGAACCGGGATGAGGATGCCCACCGCTGGATCAACCCGGAATTCTACGGCTGGTGGGTGAGCCATGGTTTCCGCGCGGTCACCGATGTAAAAACCGGAGAGGTGCACGACTATGAGGGTTTTATCCGGCATTTCTACGCCAGTTATCACCCTTTCTACAACGGCAACATCCCGGTGATTCACGCCCAGCCCGCCGGCATTGCTGTTACCGACAGCGCCGCCCGATTCGTCGGCCGCCACGCCATTAACATACTGCGGGTTGCCCTGAGCCCAAAAAACGAAATGCGGGTCTATTTCTTCAACCCAAACAACGACAGCGGCCAGAACTGGGGCCAGGGCATTACCTGCTCAACCCACGGCAACGGCGAATTTCGAGGCGAAGCGTCCCTGCCTATTGCAGAGTTCACTTCCCGCCTCTATGCCTTCCACTTCGACCCACTGGAGCTTGGCGACCTTTCGGCCATACCGGATGAGGAAGTCGCCCGCGTGATGGACCTTGGCTATACCAGCTGGGCAGCGCCCACCGACGGGTCACCGGACTAGACGCTGAAGCGGTGCAGCCTAGTAGCTCTCAGTCTTTCCGCTAATCGGCGAGTAGGGCTCGCCCTCCTCGTCCTGAAGCTGGTAGTCATAGGCGGCCTGCAGACCGGTATCCTCTTCAGTCTCCTCCTCCGGCTCATACTCGAGATACCGCGGATAGAAGGGAGACAGCATGGCCACAACGATGCCGATAGAGCAAAACATGGCAAAGGCATCGGCGTAACCCACGCCGCCGACCAGCAGACCAACCACTGGCGAGCCAGCCGCCTGGCCCAGGGATACGGCGATAAATGGCAGCACCGGCCCCATGGACAGCCGCCCCGGCAACAGGCGAATGCCGGTCATCAGATACAGGCCGGTCAGACTCATATAGGCCAGGCCAAAAACCAGAGCAGAAAACGCCGAAATCACCAGGTTGTCCGGGCTGGCTGCCAGCAACGCCAGGCTCGCAGCCAATGTCATCAGCATCAGGGCCTGGGTAACCGGCGGATTGTTCCGGTCTGCCAGATCGGCCACCACCGCGCCGCCCAGACCTGCGAGGCCAACACCCAACCATAGCCAGCCGGTGGCATCGGAGGGCATGGATCCGAGGTTAACGACAAGGTCCGGCGCGAAAATCCAGAAGGCGGCAGACACAAACCCCATCATGAAGGCGAACAAAGACAGCCGGAGCAGTCGCCACCACTGATCCGCACTGATTGGCTGCACGGGCGCGGCATTGGCGGGAACCACACGTGAAACCGAGGGGATGAAGAACCAGGTGGCAATCACGCCAATAACCGCCAGCACCGCAAAGAACGCGTAGGCATAGCGCCAGGCACCGGCCAGGAAAAGAATGGTTGGTACAGCGACCATGACACCCACACTCGTGCCCGCGTTCATCACCGAGCTGACCCGGCCGTGGAGGGAGCGTCTGACCAGCGCCTGCATGGCGGCCGTGAGCGCTGGCATCATCAGGCCCGTACAGATACCACACAGGACAACGCCAATGCCGAGGGACAGTGCGCCCGCGGCCTGGCTGATCAGGGCCAGGCCAACAACACCAAAAATACCGGAGGCCATGGCGGTATTGCGGGCGCCAAGCCGATTCGCGGAGAGCGGCGCAACCATGGTCGCGAAAACGAAACTGATCAGCGGCAGCGCACCGATGATACCTATCACATCCGGTGCCAGATCGAGATCGTCCCGAATCGGGGGCACAAACAAACCAAACGCGAAACGCGCAAGCCCGTAACTGATCGCGATCAGTGCTGCGCCGAGGAGTGCAAATGATGTGCTCGAGGGAAACTTCATTCCGCTGTACTCCTTGCGCTGTGCCTCTCCGTCAGCCTAGACATCCACGCAAGGTTTTTAAAGCGGTGAGCCGATCGGACGAACGCTATCAGCCGGCAGCTTGGGGCAGAAACCGGCGATCCCAGACCCGCTCTGCTGCTTCAAACAGGCTATCCACGGTGAGCGCCAAGAGCCCAATCAGAATCGCACCCTGCAGCACGTAGGCCGTGTTGCCGTTCACCAGACCGGCAATCACCGGATCACCCAGGGTTCGGGCCCCAATGGTTGAGCCGATGGCCGCGGTGGCAATGTTGATCGTCACCGAAGTGCGAATGCCGGCCAGAATCACCCTGCCCGCCAGCGGCAGTTCCACCTGCAGAAGCACCTGCAACGGCGACATGCCCATGCCCAAGGCTGCCTGCCTGACGGTGGTTTCAACCCCCTCAAGGCCTGCCAGGGTGTTGCGCAAAATGGGCAACAGGCCATACAGAATCAGTGCGACTAGAATCGGCGCCTCGCCGAAGCCAAGAACCGGCACCGCCAGGGCCAGAACCGCCACCGGCGGGAAGGTCTGACCAATGGACGCAATCTGGCTCACCAGTGGCAGAAAATCCCGGCCAGAAGACCGGGTGGCGAAGATTCCCCCCGCTACCGCAGCAACCGTGCCCACAAGCGCAGAAATCACCACTAGCATCAGATGGTTCTGAAGCAGAAACAGGAAGCTCTCCCGCTCATAGATGACGTTCTGTTTGTCCGGCTGCACCCATTCGAATAGAGGCTCCAGAGCCGGCATGCCCGCGCTCAGGGCGCACAGCAGCGCGGTCAGCAATACCGGAGGCACCCAGATCCGCATCAGGCACCTTCCTGGATAATGCGTTCACGTGTGATGGTTCCGGTTTCCTGGCCCTCGGCATTGAAAACGGGCACCTGGTTCCAGTTCTGCCAGAGCATGATCGACAGGGCCACCCTCAGACTGTCGTCTTCCTTGAGACCATCGGCTCCGGGTTCCGGTTGCCTCGGCTGTGGGTATGCTTGCATCAGGTCACGCACGCTTCGCAGGCTCATCAGTTTTAGTCCCCGGTCCTGCTTGCCCACCAGGTTCTCGACAAACTCGGAGGCCGGTCGCCGGAGGATATTCTCTGGCGTGTCGTGCTGAATGATACTGCCCCGGTCCATTACGGCGATTCGAGTCGCCAGTCTCAGGGCCTCGTCGATATCGTGGGTGACGAACACGGTGGTTTTTTTCAACTGTCTCTGGATGCGTAGCATTTCCAGCTGCAGGTTCTCCCGCGTGATGGCATCCAGGGCGCCAAAGGGTTCGTCCATCAACAGAATATTGGGATTGGCCGCCAGTGCCCTGGCAACCCCCACTCGTTGGGCCTGGCCGCCGGACAATTGCTGGGGATACTTGTTGGCATGGACGGCCGGGTCCAGGTCCAGCAGCGTCAACAGCTCATGAACACGTTCGTCGATCTGCTCCCGTGGCCATTTCAGAAGCTGGGGCACCATTGCGATGTTGCGGGCCACCGTCCAGTGCGGAAACAGCCCGGTGCCCTGGATAACGTACCCCATGTTCAACCGCAGTTGCTCCGGGTTCATGGCGGTCACATCCTTGCCATCCACCAGAATCTCGCCCTCGCTGTGGCGCAGCAACTGGTTGATCATCCGCAAGGTGGTGGACTTGCCGCAGCCCGAGCTGCCCACCAGCACGCATACTTCCCCGGTTTCGACCGTGAGGTTGATGCGGTCCACGGCCACAGTATCACCGAAGCGGCGGGTTACGTTTTTCAGTTCGATCATCCGGGCTTATCCTTTCTCTGTCAGGCCGTCGCCGGTGTCGGTTTAAGACTCGCCGCCAGCATTGTGAGCAAGGCATCCGCCAGCAGCGCAAGTGCAATCGTTGGCAAGGCGCCCAGCAAAACCAGGTCCATCGCCGCCTGCCCCAGGCCCTGAAAGATAAAGCTGCCGAAACCGCCAGCGCCGATCAGTGCGGCAACCGCCGTCAGGCCAATGGCCTGAATCGTGGTAATGCGAACGCCCTCCACAATCACCGGCAGTGCCAGCGGCAGCTTCAGTTTGAAAAACAGCTGCCGTTCATTCATTCCCATTCCTCGCCCTGCATCGGAGAGGCTTTCGGGCACTTCAGTGAGCGCCACAAAGGTATTGCGCACCATCGGCAGAAGACTGTAGGCCACCAGCGCCAGCAAAGCCGGCGCCCAGCCAATTCCGCGGATTCCCATCGCCTGGAGTGCCGGGAAGGCAGCCGCCAACGCGCTCAGCGGTGCGATCAGCAAACCGAACACCGCCAGGCTGGGAATGGTCTGCAGGAAGCTGACGGCACCGAGGATGGGCCGGCGCCAGGCAACGCTACGAATCATCTTCACGGCAAGGAAAAACGCCAGGCCAGCACTTATGCTGACGGCCCCGAATGCCAAAGCCAGATGGGTCCAGAATGCTTGCTCAAACTTGTCTGGCCGGGCATTGAACTCCCGAACCAGAGACAGACTCTCAAGGCCATCACCCCTCAGGAACCACAGCCAGCTTCCGCTGACAAAGGCCAGAATCAGCAACTGCAGCCCTCGCCCGCTTCCAAGGCGCCCGAGGATTTCGATCAGCATCAGGGACAGCAGAAACAGCAAACACCAGAAACCGGCACCGATGGAGGATCGTGCATAAGGAGCGTTCTCTGGCAGATGCCGGCTTGCAAAGACCTCAAGCTGCAGTGGCAACAGCGCCAGTGAGAGTCCTACCAGAGCCAGCAGCGGCAGGTATCGGCGGCGCAGCGGCAGAAGAGACAGCAAGACGCAACCGGCCAGGATCAGCGAGACCAGGCCAGCCCCGGCTCCGCCGAGAGCCGACAACAGGCCGTGCCCGGTACCCGGGACAATCCGGTTGGGTTGGATCACGCCCAAGTCGAGTAACCAGACCAGCGCCAGGGCAAGACACCCTAGCACGGGCAGGACACGGTTCGGCATGGCATTCGGAGTAACGGAGCTGAAAATCGACAAACCTCAGTCCCGGGCGAGGGAATCCAGGTAATCCCGCGCGACAGTATCCGCCGGCACCCCGTTTACCGCTACCTGGCCATTCAGGCGCTGCAGGGTTTCGAGATCCAGCGACTCGAAGATGGGAGTGAGCACCTCCCGGATCTGCGGGTAGGTTGCCAGCACCTCGCCACGCACGATGGGCGCAGGCTGGTACACCGGCTGAACGCCCGCGGTATCTTCCATCACCTTCAGATCCAGCGCATCCAGGCCGCCATCGGTACCGTATGTCATGGCCCCGTTCACGTCGCTATTGTTCAACGCCGCCGCACGGAGTGTGGCCGCCGTATTACCACCTGAAAGAATCAAAAGCTGATCGGATTCAAGCTTGAAGCCATAGGCCTCCTGGAACGCCGGCAGGGCACTGGCGGATTCCACAAACTCGGCGCTGGCTGCAAACTTGAAGGCACCGCCTTCATTGATATAGCGCGCCAGATCCTCCAGCGTGGCAAGGTTGTTCTCACGGGCCAGATCTCCACGTACGCTCATGGCCCAGGTGTTATTGGCCTCTGCCGGTTCCAGCCAGACAATGTTGTGTGCCTCTTTATCCAGGCGAGCGGCCTCCTGGTAAGCTTTTTCGGCATCCTTCCAGATATCCCGGTCGGCCTGATCGTGGAAGAAGGCAGCGTTGCCGGTGTACTCCGGATAAATGTCGATTTCCCCGGCCTTGATGGCATTGCGGACAATGCTCGTACCGCCCAGCTGAAGCCTGTTTTCAACCGGAATACCGGCTCCCTCGAGGGACTGCAATACCATCTGGCCTAATACCGAGCCTTCGGTGTCAATCTTCGAAGACACCACCACTGGGTCGGCAGCCAACAAAGATCCGGACATCACGAAAGTGAACAATGTCAGTGTGCGGCGAATAAGGGTTTTGGGAGTCACGGCCATTCCTCTGGTCTTGGTTACCTATAACAGTCTAGAGGCCGCATCTACGAAGGCAAACGCGAATTGGTCTTGCCGGGTGAAAGCGCGGCCCGCCCAGCTGAAGACATGTACAGAGATTATTCAGGTTTGAATTCCCAAAACCCGCTGGGTTAGGCTGTCTGCAAAGCGAGCAGCATGGTAGTGACGGCTATGGCACAGACCCAGGAAATACCCCGCGAACCCACCTCCACGGTAGCGGCCCTGAACCCGGAGAACGTGACCCTGCTTGAACAGCACGGTTTGTCGCTTAAGCCACTGGATCCCATCGGCGTTGAAATCTACGGTGCCGACGTGCGCAACCAACTGCCAGAGCCCGCCATCAAGGCCCTGGAAGAGGAAATGGCCAATCGCGGATTCATCGTTTTCAAACACCAGGCCGGTCTATCGCCCGAAGAACTGATTGATGCCTGCAAGTGGTGGGGCGGCCGTGAAATCCACTCCACCCACGGTGTTCATCCGGCAACGCCCGGCCGGAACCGGCACATCTTCCGCTGCTCGAACGATGGCCGCCAGGGCATCCTCGGCGTCGGTCCCCAATGGCACAACGACGGCAGTTTTGAAGCCGCTACCTTTTCCCACAGCGCCTACTACATGGCTCGCGCACCGGAAAACGGCGGCGGTACCCATTTCGCTCACCAAGGGGCCGCGTTCGATTCACTGCCGCCGGAGAAACAGGACTTCTGGGAACGCCTTGTCTCGGTTAACTCCGCGTCCAGCGTCACACACCCCGTGGTTCATACGCATCCGATTTCCAGCCGCAAAAGCGTGTGGCTGCACCTGGGCATGACCGGCGCCGTCATCGAACGCCTGCCGGATGAAGGACTGACCATCGACCAACTCAAAACTCTCCCCGCACATGCAGACAGTTTCCGCCTGCTGGACGAAGCGGCCATGAAAGAACTGTTCAACGACTACAACGATTTGCTGAACAATTCCTTCGAGGACGGCTACGGCATTCGCTACGAGTACGACACCGGCGATCTGCTGTTTATCGACAACTGGGCGGTGGCCCACCGGGCCTCACCGGAGGCCCACCTGCCGGCAGAGCAACAGGGTCTGCGCATTATGGACCGGGTTACCATAAAGGCCCCTCGCAATCTGTCGCCTCACTTCGGTCTACCGCAGTACATTAATATGGCCGGCCCCCATCCGTTCAACAAAGACGGCGTGTGGCAAGCCGGTGGTGTTGGCTTTCGCTGGAAGGATGATATTCGCCTGCAGAACTGACTCGTCGGTTCTGCAGGCGCCTGAATTCCGGGAAGAATGGAAAAAAATCACCCGCGAACTAAGCTAAGCGGGTTCCCTCAAACATTTTGAGTATGCTCATGAAAGCTTGTATTCAGGTCGTTCTCGCTTTTGCTCTGTTGGCGGGTCTTACCCTGAGTGCAAGCCGTCCGGCGGCGGCAGATACCGTGCTGCATGTTGCCTATGAAGATAAGACCCAGTTCCCATACTACATGGGTGACACCCAACGGGTTCTGGACAAGCCCGGCGCCGCGGTTGAACTGGTCAAAATGCTTGAGGAACGGATACCTGGCCTGCAGATCAGATTCAGCCGCTATCCCTGGAAGCGTTGCCTCACGATGCTCAAAACCGGCCAGGTAGACGGGATATTCAACGCCTCTTTCAACACCTCGCGTACCCGCATTGGCGAATACCCCTGGGAGGATGGCCAGGTTGATCCCTCACGCCGCCTGACCACCATTAGCTACTATCTCTATACCCTGCCCAACACTGAAATCGGCTGGAACGGCGAAGCGTTCGAAGATCCGGACATCAGCATTGGCGCCCCACTCGGTTACTCAATCGTGAACGATCTTGAGAATCTTGGCGTCTCCGTGATCAAAGTCCGCAGCTCGATGCAAAGTCTGCAGTTACTCAAGGCGAAGCGTGTAAAAGCCGTGGCGCTGCAATCGGTGACCGCCGATTATCTGTTGGCCAACAATCCCGACCAGTTGGAGGGTATTGTCCGGATCGCCCCGCCCCTCAAGACCAAACCCTACTACCTGATGCTTTCGCGCCAATTCAAAGCAGCCCACCCAGAGCTCTCCGAGCAGATCTGGGATGCCATCGGCGAACTCAGAGAAGAAAAACTTGAGGCGCTGGCAAAGCCCTATTTATCAGAACCGGGCTAATCGTCGTATTTGCGAACCTGGTTGAGCCGGGTCATTACAAACGCTGCAATGGCAAGAATCAGAATCGCGATGGCTTCGTAGAGAATGTTCTCGGGTGCCATATCCTTGCCTTGAAGAATGATCAGTCGGGCCAATGCCGTGATGGCAATGTAGATCGGGAAGACAGAAGCTGATCGCCGGTCCGAGTAAAACACGGCCACCATGCCGATGACCTCCAGGTACAGAAACATCAGCAGAATGTCTGCGAGATTGATGCTTTGGGCGACGTACAGCGAATGAAGCTCGAAGGCCACCCCACCAAGCGTCATCAATACAACCAGGAACAGCAGAATACGCTCGATTATCTGAAAAAGTCCGAGCGCCAGCTTCTTTTCAGAAGAATCCATGAAGTTCGCCTTGTTTTTGGGGTCAGCTTTTCAGGAAGTCTAATTAACTTATTCTTCCATGCCGACTCAGTACATCATTTGGCGGTGTCTGAATGGGCCAGCCCGTAATCGATGGCCGCGCAAACCGCAGTAGCCTGCGCGGCATTGCATTGCTCGGGGGTAACTCGCGGGCTATCCGGATAAACCTCGGTAGTGGTTCGGTAGGGCGCCCGAGTCATGCCGGCGCACAGGCCCCACTGGGTAAGTGGGTACTCAATCACGCCCCGCGCAACGACCTTGGAGCCGAAGATCTCGCCATTCTCATCCGCTGGCGCAATGTGCGTCACCTGCTCCACCGCCTTGATCACCGCCTGCTGAAAATCGGGTTTCGGGTTCTCACTGTCATCAACCACATAAAAGCCATCGGGAATTCCTGCCGGCTCGAACGGCTTGCCGTCGCGGGCTGCCAGGGCCGGCCGAAATTCTGATTCGTCGGTATCAGTGGTTTCATGAAGATCGATATGAATCAGAACACTGTCACGGATAGGCGCGACCAATCGCATGAGTGCGGCTGACTCCTCCGCCCGACTTCCCTCGTGGAAGGAACGGTTGGGGTCGATGGCATTGCGGTTCCAGCGATGAATACGCTCATACGCCCAGGGACTCACGCAGGGCGCAACCAGCAGGTTCACGCGGCCCGCATACTCCGCCGCGTGTTTATCAAGGAACTGCAGCGCCCCATGCACCCCGCTGGTTTCATACCCGTGAACCCCGCCCGTGATCAGTACCACCGGCAAATCCTCGTTCCAGTCACGGCTGCGAATCGCCATCAGCCGGTAATAATCCGGGCCGTAATCCAGAGCGCCGTACTCTTCCACATCGAAGCGCGAGCGAAGGCGCTCGATTACACTCAACACCTCCGCCTCGTAACTGCGCTGACGGGTCTGCCGTGACAACCACTCGGCGCGTTCCGCCTCCCCCCATGGGGTGCCAGGAGTGCCGATTGGGTATGGTGTTGGCGCTGTATTCATATCGTTTGAATTCTCCGATGTTGGTCAATGCGTGGGTTTCAGACTGTGAGATGGTACATCCTTCAGTAATGTTGATCCTTGGTTTCGCGATTCACTTCCTCGCGTATTTGATCCTAGTCGAAATCCCTGGACAGAAACCAGGACTGCAGAAACTCGATGCAGCTGAGCAGTTTCGGCTGCGTAAACTGCCGGTTGGGATAGAGCGCATAAAGCGTAAGGTCCGGGCGGCTAGCCTCCGGCAGCACTTCCACCAACTTGCCCTGTTCTATACTTTCCCTGGCCACAAAGCTGGGAAGAAAACCGATCCCCAGCCCGTCCTCAATCACCTGTTTCATGAACAACGTGCTGTTCACCTTGAGGGAACCACCGACGGTAATACCCTGCGCCAGCGGCCAGAAATTTCCCGATTTGAAATAGCTGTACACAAAACAGTTATGGGCGGCCAGATCGTCGACATCACGAATCGGCGGATGGCTCTCCAGGTACCCGGGTGAGGCGCACACCTTGTAGGTAAAACGGACCAGCGGTTTGCCTACATAGTTGGAATCAAGCATCTGGCTGGACGCCCGAAACCCCAGATCGAACCCATGCTCGATCAAATCCAGGCTTTCGTCTCCCAGCTGTATGTCCAGCTCCACGTCCGGGTATTGCTTCATGTAGGCAGAGAACAGTTGCGACAGATCGGTAATGCCCAACGCCATAGGGGCGTTGATGCGTAACTTGCCGCGCGGGTTGTCCTGCATGTGCTGCACATAAGCGTCCGCATCATCTACCTGAACCAGCAATTCCCGGCACCGCTCCAGGTATCCCTCACCAATGGACGTCAATTGCTGTCCACGGGTGGATCTATGCAGCAGCCTCACGCCCAAATCCTCCTCCAGCCGCCCTATCTCCTTGCTGATCATCGAGGTGGTTACATTCAGCTCGTTGGCCACACTGGTAAAGCTACCGGCATCCACCACCCGCACAAACATCCGCATTGCCCGCAATTTGTCCATACTGCCCGGCCTTACTGTTTCCAATTTGTTGATACTGATAAAACATTATTGCCATTTAAGAACACGAAGGGAAGCGCCAAACTTCACTTGCAGTCACGCAATAACCCAACAAACGAGGTTTTATATGTACACCCTGTACTTCATTCCCGGCGCCTGTTCACTGGCCACGCAGGCGATTCTCAACGAGCTCAACCAGGAAAGCACCCTGGTTCACAAGCTGGAAGCCGACCACTTTGAAACCCTGAACCCCGCCGGAACCGTGCCAGTACTGGTCGACGGCGACATGGTGCTGAACGAGGGCGTGGCGATCATCCTCCATCTGCTCAACAAGCATAAGAACAACCTGATCGCTGAAAGCGGGGACGCGCGGCATCAGGCCATCGAAAATATGCTATTCGCAAACGCCACCATGCATCCCGCCTACGGCCGCCTGTTCTTTGCCCAGGCCAACGTGAACGATGCAGCAGCCAGACAGCAGGTTTTCGATTCTGCGGCGGTGGCCATCAACAAACTGTGGCAGGTGGTGGAAGCGAAGCTGGAGCACATGCCGTACCTCGGGGGGCATGACATCTCCGCCGCCGACATTCTGCTGGCCGTGTACTCCCGTTGGGGCGACTTCTTCCCCGTGGATATCGTACTCGGCCCGCGCAGCCGGCAGATGGTGGATGCCGTATTGAAGCGAGACAGCATGCAACTTGCCCTGCAGCGGGAAGAGGCATACAGCGCGGGGGCCGCAGCGTAGATGGAAACCGCACAGACTCAACTCGAAGCCATGGTGAATGAATATTTTCAGGGGCTTCACACCGGGAATGCCGAACGACTCGCGCCGTTGTTTCACAGAGACTGTGTACTCAAGGCACCCGGCCTGCGGCGCACACTGGACGAATGGCTGGCCGATGTCGCAACGCGACCAATACCCGCGAACATCGGACACCCGGAGGACTATCGCATCCTCCAGGTGGAACTGGCCGGAAACCAGGCCATGGTGAAAGTGGCGTGCCCCCTGCCCCACGGCAACTTTACCGACTATCTGGGCTTCCTTAGAGAAGACGGTGTCTGGAAGATCGTGAACAAAATGTACGCGCCAGCCACCGACTGACCGAAAACCCGAAATTATTTAACGAGAGGAATTTCGAATGCCTTATGTCAATATCAAAGTCACCGACGACAACGTAACCGTCGAACAGAAACGCCAATTAATTCAGGGAACAACGCAGCTACTGGTCGATGTCCTGAACAAGAATCCTGACGCCACCCACGTGGTTATCGACGAAGTGTCGACTGACAACTGGGGCGTGAAAGGGGAAACCGTCACCAATCTGCGAAAACGATAACCAACAAACAGGGGAGCAACACTTACAATGACCACCCTCAGGGAATTACTGAACGTGGAATACCCAGTGATTCAGGCACCCATGGCCGGCGTGCAGGACAGCGCGTTGACCATCGCGGTTTCCAAAGCGGGAGGGCTGGGTTCGCTCCCCTGCGCCATGCTCACAGGTGACAAAATACGCGAAGAAGTCGCCAGCATAAGAGCCGCGACCGACCGGCCCTTCAACCTGAATTTCTTCTGCCACACCCAGCCACCGGAAGACCCGGAGAAAGAAGCGGCCTGGCGACAAAGCCTGCAACCTTACTACGGAGAGCTGGGGCTGGACGCGACCGATGACGCCGGCGGCGCAAGCCGTCGACCCTTTGATGAACCAACTGCCGATCTGGTGGCTGAATTGAAGCCTGCGGTAGTGAGCTTTCACTTCGGCTTACCGGCCCCCGACTTGCTGGCCTATATAAAATCCCGCGGCGTGAAGGTACTGGCCAGTGCCACCACGGTGGCCGAAGCCTTGTGGCTGGAGGAGCGAGGCGCAGACGCCATCATTGCACAGGGGCTCGAGGCCGGTGGCCATCGAGGCCACTTTCTGTCTGACGACCTTGGTCTGCACATGGGTACCTTTGCGTTGCTCCCCCAAATCGTATCCAGGGTCAAAATTCCTGTCATTGCTGCAGGGGGTATTGCCTCCGCGGAAGGCGTCGAAGCAGCCACGAAACTGGGTGCCGTCGCCGCCCAGGTCGGTACTGCTTACCTTCTCTGCACCGAAGCAAAAACCAGTGCCATCCACCGTGCCGCGCTCCGGTCCGAGCAGGCGTCCCACACCGAAATCACCAACGTATTTTCCGGTCGCCCGGCGCGCGGCATCGTCAACCGGCTTATCAGAGAGCAAGGCCCTCTCAGTACGCGCGTGCCGGACTTTCCCAATGCCACAGCTGCGCTGGCGCCCTTGAGATCGGAGGCTGAAAAGCGCGGAAAGGGGGACTTTTCGCCCCTGTGGGCGGGTCAGAACACTACGGGGTGCGAGGAAATCTCAGCCGGAGAAATGACGTTGAAATTGGCTGGAGCACAACAAGCTAGCTGATATCGTATTTCTCCGACCACACCCTCAGGTCGTCAAGGATCTTCAGCGCGCTGCGGCCAAAATCGGTCAACTCGTAAGTGGCCGCGACTGGCCGATCATTGATGACCTTTCTCACCACCATCTCCCGCGACTCCAGCTCCTTGAGGCGCTGATCAATCATCTTCTTGCTGGCACCACCGAGCATGCGGGCAAGGTCGTTGAAGCGCACCGGGCCGTCTTTCAGGTGATAAATGATGGAGCCGGTCCATTTTCCGCCGATGATGCGCATGCCCCTTTCAATAGCGCAGGGTTCCATGCAGGCGTTGAAAACTTTTTTCCGACCGTAATCGTCTGTTTCTACGCGACTTTCCATCCTTTCTCCAGCACCTGGTATGAGGTTACCAAAAGTATACTAATTGATCGCCGTTTACAGGTAACCATAGTATACCAGCACTACATTCGTTACCACAGTCGGAGGTTCCGATGAGCAATATCCTCATCATCAATGCGCACCATTACTATCCCTTCGCAGAAGGCAAACTCAACGGAACTCTGGTCCAGATGGCCGACGAGTTGCTCACTGCCGACGGGCATCAGACAAGAATCGTGGAAGTCGATAAAGGCTGGGACGTGGACCAGGAGCTGGAAAACCACCAGTGGGCAGACATCATCCTGCTGCAAACCCCGGTTAACTGGATGGGCGTGCCCTGGAGCTTCAAGAAGTACATGGACGAAGTGTACACCGCCGGTATGGGCGGCGCCTTGTGCAACGGCGATGGCCGCACCGAAGAAGCACCCAAGGCAAATTACGGCAATGGCGGCACGCTGCAGGGCAAAAAATACCTGCTTTCACTCACTTTCAATGCCCCCGAAGAAGCCTTCAATAACCCGGATGAATATCTCTTCCGCGGCGGAAGCGTGGACGACCTGCTATTCCCTATGCACATGAACTTCCGCTTCTTCGGCATGGAAGCGTTGAACACCTTCGCCTGCTACGACGTTATGAAAAATCCGCAGGTGGAGTCGGATTTCCAGCGTTTTCGGACCCACCTTGCTGCCGAAATTCCAACCGCTTAAAGGAGGCAGCCATGCCCAGCACCAATCTACGGAACCTGCTTTTCGGCGCCGCCTTTCTGGCGGCCACCGGAGGCGCCACCGCAGAAAGCCAGGCGGACCAGGCCGCGCACGTGGCCTCCCCCGAGTATTACAGCGTGCTCAAAGAGAATGAGCATGTGTTAGTGCTGAAGATGGTACTGCAGCCCGGTGAATCAGACGCCATGCACCGCCATCACAATGAAACGGTCTACTTCCAGAAAGGCGGCCAACTCACCATCACCCAGCCTGGCGGAGAATCATTTCAGGCAAATGTGCCTGATGGACACGTGATGTGGCACGAGGCCTGGACCCATCAGGTCACTAACAGTGGCGAGAGCGAAGTGGTTGCAATCATTGTTGAGGACAAACCATGAGCAATCGGAGCCGCTTATGGCTCGATCGCTCGATGTGCTCCGCATGATCCCCCGCCTTTATCGGTTTCATCCGGAGCAACGCTAGTGCGAATTCAACGTTTTTAGTTGGGAGGAAAGCACCATGACTGAAACACATCAAGTACATTGCGACTGCGGCAAAGTGGAAGTCACCATGACCGGTGCACCAAAAGTCCACGCTTTCTGCCACTGTGAAGATTGCCGAGACCTGCTTCAGGTCCCCTATCACTCAGTGCTGGCCTGGGAAGCAGAGCAGGTTTCGGTGACAAAGGGCGAGCCGAGTGTGAAAACATTCCAGCACCCTTCCAAACGCATGACACGCGTGTTCTGTGCTGACTGTGGCGAGGTGCTTTACAACACCAACGCCATGGGCTGGAAGCTGGTTTCACAGATCCTGGTGCTCAAGACCAACGGATACACACTTCCGGAGTCTTATCAGCCCAACCGGCATTTCTTCTATGACCGTAGAATCGTCGACATTGATGATGCGCTGCCCAAGCGATAGCGCTCGGTAGGTTAGAGGGACTAAATGACGACAGGCGGGAATTATTGAGCCGTAGCTGGCAGTCCCTCGAACTCTGGCACTCCCGCTGACGCCTCTTCCCAGGCGGCTTTGCTGGATGAAAAGATGTGTGCCGTTGGCGACAGGGAGATCTCCGAGTCCAAGCTACCTGCTGGAACAACGAGCAAACCGGCTATCTGAGTGTCGGGCAATGCTGAACCACACAGCTTACAAAAGCTCTTGTTATGACGAGTGCCAGGAAGCGTAAAGGAGGTTACAGCATCGGCACCGGCCAACCAGGTTAATTCAGCGGACTGTGAAAACAGGTTTGCCGCGTGAGCCGATCCAGTATCTTTTTGACAGTGCCGGCAGTGACAGAGGTAGAAGCTCTCGAAGTCGCCCTCTATCTCATATTTCACGGTGCCACACAGGCAAGAGCCAGAATGCGTCGTCATCTTAATCCCTTATTGAGCAGTTAGATGGCAACATCACTGCGCACACGAGTGGCGCGACGTGCCAAATTCCAGGCCGGTTTAAAGCCATTTCCTGGCTTCCGCAATTATAGTCCGCATTCTCGCCGCAAGTGCCCGGTGCCGTGGAACACACAGATACAGCGTTTCACTCACCGGGTTAGCAAGACGATGAGCTCTGATGTGCTCACGCTTCTCAAAAGCTTCAACGGCATGCGCAGGCAGCACGGTAAATCCCAACCCCATACTTACCGGCTCCAGAATCAAACCAATCTGGTTTGAGAAGCCTTTCTTCGGAAACAGGTTGCTGTGCTGAAACTCGGGGTAGTTGGCACCAAGAAGCAAACTGGCGTGATGACTGCCATCAGGATGGTCGATAAAGCCGAGGTTCATCAGCGTGTCCCAATCCGGCTCCTTAACGGTGGCCGGTGTTACCAACAGCAGCGATTCCTGCGCGACGGGCGTGCAGCTTACGTCGGCCAGGGTCGGTCTCGACGTCATGAATCCGAGATCAACATCAGACGCGCCGATGTCAGTTTCCACATCGGAATTTGGCGCAAACCGGTAATCGATAACCAGCTTCGGGTGTTTGCTCTGAAGAGCCAACAGGTGTGGATAGAGCTTCAGCCCGACACTGCCCGGGGACATGATTCGCACACTGCCTTCAAAGGGCGGGTCTTCTCCCACTGTCTGCTCAAGATTCGACAATGCGAAGAGGATGCTCTGCGCCTCGGTGTACAGCCTCTCTCCTGCACCGGATAGAGAAAACTGCTTGCCCTACCTCACCAACAAATCGGCACCCAGTTGCTCCTCGAGTTTACGCACATGCTGACTCACGCCCGACTGTGTCATGTGAAGGCGTTCAGCCGTACGGGTGAAATGACCAACTTCCACCAGTGTGCAAAAGGTGCGCAACCAGGTCGTATTTATCATTACACTCCATAATGTTTACAAGAATAAATGATAATTTTAAATGATTGATCAGCAGATGTAACCTGCTCTCAGTCTCAACAGAGGAGGACAGGACATGAACAACGTTTACCCGAGAAATTTCTCACACATCGGCATATCCGTGCCCGACCTTGAGCAAGCCGTAAAGTTCTACACAGAGGTGATGGGTTGGTACCTGATCATGGAACCAACCGAGATCGAAGAGGACGACAGCGCCATCGGAGAAATGTGCACCGATGTATTCGGCGCAGGCTGGGGCAGCTTCCGTATTGCTCACCTATCAACAGGCGATCGAATCGGCGTGGAGCTTTTTCGGTTCAAGAACCAGACCAACCCGGAAGACAATTTCGAGTACTGGAAAACCGGGGTTTTTCACTTCTGTGTGCAAGACCCGAACGTAGAGGAACTGGCAGAGCGGATTGTGGCTGCGGGCGGTAAAAAGCGCATGGAGAAACCGCGCTACTATTATCCCGGCGAAAAGCCCTACCGCATGATTTACATGGAAGACCCGTTTGGCAACATCCTGGAAATCTACAGCCACAGCTATGAGTTGATTTACAGTGCGGGCGCCTACCAATAAGCACCCAGGTGTTTTAGAGAGACTTTCCGCTGCGGAAAGTCTCCCTGATTCAACAATCGTGAAACTGGACGCAGAGGCTAACCAAAGCAAAACCGTGGTTATCAGAAAGCCATACTGCCAGGCAGGATAACTATTTCGCAGTCTTCAACGATACGAGGATACTTTGAACCTCTCCACGGCTTCCTCCATCAAGTTGCCAGCCGTGACTCAAGACTCTGAACAAAGGATTCGTCGCCGTCGACCGAAAGTACAAGCCAGAAAAAGGAGCCGTCCTTCAGGAAGACCTTGAGCATTGTCGATTCCAGAGCACCGCCTTTTTTAACCTCCAGATCAGCAATATCCTCATACCTTGCCTTGACGAACTGGAATCCACCAGTGTTGTCCTGCCAATACGAAAAAACACCCTCATTGGTGAGCGCATTGCCATCCTGCCTGAAGTCCCAAAGCGCGTCGGAATAAAACTTCAGGATTTCTTCTTGCGGACCAATAACCGATTGCCGGGACAAAAACAGCTTGAGATCAGCCGGGAGTTCCTCTCCTGAAACGACTTGGTCCGATGGAATGATGCGTAGTTCTTCAGCCACCATAAGGCCCATGATGAGCGAGAAAATGAGTGCAGCGGCTGCATGCCGCAGGCGCCAACGTGAGTTGAATGCAAAAGCCTCACGGTTCTCCGGAAGTCGATTTACATAGTTCTGCAGAGGCAACAGGCAGAGCGGCCCCAGTATCAATGTAACCAGCATCAGGAGCGCCGGGGTCTGGTCTGCACTCTGAATCAGTGATAGTACGAAAAACGCTATCGCCAATAATGCGCAAGATAGCGCGGCTAGTGGCAGATGGTAGCTGCCCACAGCATTGTTTCGCGCGTGGGCGAACAAACCGTAGCAGGTAATCGGGATAAACAGCCCACGAGCCCAGCTCCACAGGTTTCGGGAATCACGCTCGCTGATGTAGCGCCAATTACGGTACCCCCAGAAGACCTGATAAAGGCCGAGCGTAATTACACCGAGGGCAATGAACTTGGTGGCTGAGACCGGATAATAGTGGCTTTGCAGATCGAGCTTTTTCTCACGACGCCGATCGATGATGTAATCGATGATAATGAGCAAAACCAGAAGAAAGAGCACACCGGCTAAAATGCTGATGATCATCATACGATGATCTTCTTCCTCGGCTACTAGCTGCGGCATCGGTTCCTGCAGGCCGTAGTAGCTCAGATTCTTCAGCTTTTCGATATCCGAGTTGTAGCGGGTGATGTCCTGCGCCGGCACAAAGTCAGTCTTCGACTGGTATCGATGGGTCACTTCCAATTGATAGCTATTGAAGGAAACCTCTCGCTCATACCGGAAATAGGGGTTGTCCACAACCTCATGTTCAGCGGGCAGAGACCAGCTTTCATCGAGGCCCTGCACGACCCATTTCTGTTGTACGGTGATGGGGTGGTATTGATGATAGGGATCGCTTCGATTCTGATCCTTCGGTGGCACGGCAAAATCGTCTATCTGATCGGCTTCCAGCCAAAGGGTTTGTGTGAAGCCCCCCTCATCAGTGCTCCATAAATCTGCCACTCGATAACGCTCATCGATGACAATCTGGTTTTTTCCGGTCCGATCGACGTAGGCAGGCTTCTGGATGACTTCCAATTCAGGAAAGAGCGACTCGTAATAACGGATGTATTCCTGCTGAAACTCATCACCGCCCTGCGCCACGCGGCCACGCATGGTTGTTGCTTCGTCACCACTCATCTGCGTTTTGATGTGCAACGCGAGTGGCTGATCGCGATCCTTTTCCAGAAACAGTTTTTGTTCAATATCGAGTCGGGGTGTCGTCTGCGTCGACGAATCGGGGTAATGGGGCGTGATGCCGTTATTCTGCCCGTCAAGAACCAGGCCGGCGCCGTAGTCGGCCAGGGTCCGGCGATTCAGGGCACCTCTCTGATGAGTGTTGGTGCCATCCACCCAATAGAGTGAATCACCGATGTGAGCCTGAGTAATGACATGGTCAAATGCGAAAGGCGAGGGAGCGGACTCGGCGACTTTGTGCCGAAGGTCGGTATTAACCAGAACGGGGTGGGCCGTAATGCCCATTTGGCCAAGGAGAGTATTGAGCAGCAGCGTTTTATCCTTGCAGTCACCAAAGCGGCGCTGCAGAACTTTTTCAGGGGGGCGGGGTTGATAGGAATGCGCACCCATCTCTATGCCGACATAACGAATTTCCCGCTGTACAAAATCCAGAGCGGCCTGAAGGCGTTGCTCTGGTGCCTGGTGCTGTTGAGCGATGGTCTCGGCGATTTCCCGAACCTCCTCCGACACCGGGGTAGACACGGCATACAAGGGAGCGGCCCATTGCTGCACATCTTCCCAGCTCTGGAATTGACTCACACTCACATGGGCGAGCGGGCGATACCAGCTGGGCGTGCCACCTTCGACTGGCCGGGCCTCCGTCGCTTCCTGACGCAGGACATATTCCACGGTTCCAGTTTCAGCAGTGCGGGTGAATCGGAAATTCGGAGACGAGGGCTGAATGTGCAGCGGGCTGCCCTCGTCGGTCAGAAAACGTAGCCGGTGCCGAAGCACCGGTACCTGCCATTGCAACGAGTAATGGCCAGAAAAAAGACCATCAAAAACGGGGTTGTTACCTTCCAGGCTATAACTGTATTCCACCAGGTCACCGACGCGGAGATCTTCCAGTATCAGGTGAGCCGTTAGCGAGCCGTCGTATATTTGCCGCTCAAGGTTGGACTCACGCTGGAGAATCTGAAACTGGGCTTCATCCAGACGATCAATGACAAGGTCACCGCGGTGAATCCTGAGGCTGTGGAAAGACAATGATTCATAGTCGGGATCGAACACAACGGAAAGCGAGGACAGCTCCCGGAGGCCCTCTTCATTTCGGATCTGGCTGGCAACTCGAAAGTACTGACGAGTCTTTGCGTCCCGCAGATCGGTTTGAACGTCGTAGAGCAGGTACTCCACTCCGCCTAATCCCACTCCTCCGGAGGGTTCTGAAGGCGGGAGCTCCATATCGGTGACCCAACCGGGCTGGGCCCGTTTGTTGATCGTCGCCGACTCGGAGACAGCGCTGCCGGAGACCAGGAACCAGAAAACCAGAAACAAGAGGATGCCGCCCGGTGAGCCGGGTCTTGGAATCGACAGGCCTTTCATATATTGAAACTCTTAGTGTTTTTTGAGCAGGCCCGCGGCGGCAGCCACGCGCTGTCATTCAGACCGTTTGGAGTCTAGCACTTCAAAGTACTGATTGAGCGGGATCTGTTTCTCATTGGAGGCAGGTGCGTGGCCAAGTTATGCCTTCGCTCGGATAGCACGGATATCCTCGATATCCACTGGGCGTGAGAGCGCGGTCTTATACTGGACCAAGTCGTCCTTCAACATGAGGGGAAGATTCAGACCCAGCAACTGCACCGTCGCATAGCGTGAAAAATCTATATTGAGCGGAACCCAGGTCTCGTTGCCTGCATCAAAGATTTGTGCACCGTTGGCGTTACCCACCTCCACTTTGACACCCTCATATTTGAACTGGACGTAGGTCAGGTCCCAGCCCTCCTCCTGGCGGTGGGCAGCAGCTTTGGATATAAACTGCTGCCCTGCCTGGACCACAGACGAAAAGTGCTCCCCAGGGACGAAGAGATCAATGTCATGCAGATCGCGCTGAGAGCCATATCCCCTCGCGGCAAGCCCGCCACAAATGAGGAAGGGGACATTCCTGTTCCTCAGTAGCGAAACAATCCACTTGGCTGCTGATTCATAACGTCGCCAGCATGCGCGGCTTTGTGGTGCAGTCATGAGAAAATTAATCTGATCTAGCGCTCCCCGGCCCATTCCCCGTCAACATTTATTATCTTGCACGGGTATTTCGCTTCGTGCCTTTTATTATTTTTCTGACAATCTATCAACGAATTCTCTATCGCGTACTGGATTGAGGTTCTATTTGACTTCCAAGACCAGGCACCCATATCAGATTGAGCAAAAGCTTTGTGTTCGGTGGCATGGACATACTCCTCACGGTACGACTTCAGCGCCTGATTCGTAACGATCGAAGCCTCACCAACAGCTTTTTGTTCAAAAGACGGCTCGACGATTTCGCCTGTGCCTGGTGCTGAATGGGTGGGTTGTTGATAGGTGGCACACCCAACCAGCAGAGGAATGAATACGATGAAGATTCCCGCTCTCAAAACTGACTCCTTGATTGATGCTGACGCCGAGCAAGGCGATTAATGAAACTAATTCTGTGGGTGTCCGGCGCCGGAGCGCAACAGAGGGAACCAAAAGCGCCACGCTTTTAGAGTCCGGTTGACCGCTTGGTTAACGGCTATTGGCACCGGCCCACACGTACTTGTTAAATATTGCCGGCGCTACGACTGTTACGACCACCGCCGCGACCAACCCAAATGTACCGGACCAATCCTCGGCAAAATCCAGTAAGTGACAGAGCCACGCACCAGGGTTGTCATAACAATACTGCGGCGCAGACTTTGTCGCTGGCACGGCAAAGGGAAATATCAGCAGTGCTCCGATCAGAGTTTGAATCCCGTAGCTCGTACAACCACTGAAAAACGCGAAACGCTTTGGAGAGCAAAGCCCCTTCCATTTGGCAAAGAGATAACCCCATAAGACGGGTAACCAGAACACAGCGGCCAACCCTATGCCTATCGCTATCGAAATGCCGAAGATCTTAATTTCCACTCTAGACTTCCATATCTGAGACTAAGGCCGCTAACACAGAAACGAAGGGGCGCGTCTCACGCGCTCGCCTTCCATGATTTATTATGGGGCTGGAGCACAACACCCTGACCCTTTTTGAATTGGTGGGCACGGTACCGTGCCGAATGAACAAAAGACACAACAGTCGCCATGCCTGGGCTTCAGTAATACATGACAAGACTCACACTCGTAAAAATACTGGCATGAGTCGGTAGGCATGGTTACCGTTTTCTGATGGCCACAGTTTGGACATTCGATCGTTGATTCCAAAATCACATCTACCATAGCCACACCCACCCGAAAGTTATGAATTAGCCCAACCTATATTAGGCCAGCGGACTTCACCCAATGGTTATGGCTTGTTCTCAGCTCTCAATGATTCTTCCCACTTACATACCCCACCTTCCTTGTGTGCTTGCAGTCTGTCCTCAACATGATCCTTTCGCCAAACTGCGGCGCACTCCAGACCAACACACGCCTCCCTCGTGGAGGGTATATCGTTGGTACAGTCTACGTAGTGATAAAACTTCTTCGAGACAATATCGTATCGGTAAAACATGGCCTCCGATATTGATAGTTCTTTGAACGGCACATCTCCGATAACAGGCCAACCATTCTTGCCAATCGCTGAATTCATTACCCAAAGCTGAAAAGCTACCTTGCCGAATAATTCTGTCGTTATTTCAGGACGTTCCGTAAATGTAGCCTCTGTAAATGCAACGAGAGGTTCCTCAATAACTACACCATATGAAAATGAACCGTCATCAAGCTCAACTTCAACAACATTTCCCGGCTCCCATTTTTTTCTACGAGGCATAGTCTTCCTTAGGCACAACGCCCGGCGGCCAGACAAGGCCGTCCGAGTGACGCGGCTTGTTACAGGCTGATGCCATAGTGGCTACTCAGCCGGTTAATTTGGTCTTGGTGTTGTTTTAGGAGAGGGCTTATCAACATGGCTTCTGCGCCACCATTCCTGAGAGTGCCCACGACTTCAGCTGGATCGCTATACTTGCGCAGAAACGGAAGACCACGCTCGTTAAAGTGTTCATAAAGTTCGAACGCCGATGATTTGGCCGCCTCTCTATTCGATACGGGAAATCGAAGCTGTCCCCTGCCTTCAATATTTCCCAGCTCTGCACCAACAATACAAAGTCGCTCCTTACCCGCTTTGAACTCTACGGCAACGTCGGCCACCGCATCGAAATCTTCCAAGTGATTGATGCAACCTATGTGGAGATACCAGACGAAGCCTTCCTCTGATCTCTGGAACTCTCTTTTACTCTTGATGAACTTCCAATCAGGCAATAGGAACTTCAATTCTTCGAGCAAGATACTCTGCAACTCAGATACTTTCATGGCATGTAACGCTTAGCTTAGCGGCGCCCTTGTAATGGAGGCGAAGCCGCAATGAAAAAGGCGTCCGGCGGCCATCGGCCGCGTACTACAGCGACTGGTTATGGGATTCAAACCTGAAGCTCCCTAGCCCGCCGAGACCCGTAAAGCATTATTGATTACAGCACTACCAGCAATGCTCAGCATGAGACCGTAAAATACGGCCATTCTGTTGCTCGCTGGCCAGGAAAAATGTTGGCAAATGAACAGAAAGGGCTTTGCGAAAGTTGCCCGCTGGAAAGCATATGATGCGAAAAAACCCAACCCGGCAACCAACATCAAAACTCCGGACCATGCGGGACCACCGACGTGCACAACAAGAAAAGCCTCGTCAGGTCGGCTGAAAAACAGCTGCCAAACAACCGCACCACAAAAAACGGCGAGTCCTGTGTATATCGCTAGGTGCTTCATTCTCAACTCAACTTGAGCCCATAACGCCTGCATAAACGGCGGCTTTTGCGTAGCGAAGCGAAGGAAAAGCCGTCCGGTGGAGGGCCTTTAGGCCCGGAACGTATTTAATGCACTGGTTAGATGGTTTTGATGAGAAAGGGTCTTCAAAGGGCACTGGCGCACCTTTTTTCGACCGTTACCCTCTTTTCACCATCAGCCAGCTCAATTTAATTCGCCTCAGGGTCCCTGAGCGCCCGGTAAATTTCCGGATTCTCTTTCTTGAAAACGAGATACGCACGAATCACGAACACCCCAAATATGATTGCAGCCAGAACGCTTTGGTAAAAGTTCTCATCTGGAAGCACCAGAAATACCACATAAGATGGTGCATACCCCAAAGATAAAATCCACATTGGGAATATCAAATCCAAGAACAGAGCTGACCAACCTCGCGATTCAATCTTGAGCCGATATCGGCAACGGTAGTAAACGCTCAGAGTTTTATAGGCCAAGAAACCTGTTAATAGTGCCGATGCTACTGCCACAGCCCATGACATATTCATTCCTGTAGATTGTTGCTAGATTTCGGCTTTCGTACCTAACTTGGTCTGGCCTAGCAGTTGAAATCGCCTGACCAGATCTAGCTGAGCATGTAATTCCTTGGACATATAACGCGGAGCGAAGCGGCGGCTGAAAGCCGTCCGTCTTACGCGGTTTGTTATGTGCTGGAGTTCAGAACTCATCTCGGAGTCGATCCCTACGCTGCGCAATGAACTCTTCGTAGCTAATGTCTTGAGCTTGATGCAGCGTCTTCTCAAAAATACAGCACAAATTCCAAAGAGCCCTTTGCTCAGCCTGATCTGCAATAGAGAGCCGATCTGTATCACTAAACCTGCGGACAAACTCGAAAAGCACCCAAGCTTCGTCCTCTGTGAGCTTAATCTCGATTTCGTCGCTCATGGATACTCCTACACATAACGCAAAGCGCAGAGGCGCCCTTGTAATGGAGGCGCAGCCGCAATGAAAAGGGCGTCCTGCGGCCTTCGGCCGCGTACTGACGCGACTGGTTAGCTGGGGGTAATTGCGATGCCTGTTCCCTGGCTAACAACATGACGGCCCACTGCGCTGCCTTGGCACCGGCAACCGCCGATGCACGTTGATGAAATCACCGCCTATGAAGCGGTGAACAAACCTGAACTTCAGACTAGCAGATCACAACCGAGTTAGCGGCGGATTGCCCCACACGGCGAACACCGGAGTTGCTGAAAATGACGGTGATCGATTTGGCTGCGATTATGACGCCGGTTTGAAACCAATGGGCACACAGCCAACAAAAAACTACGCCAAACCAAACAGATAACGCCCTGGGTAAGCTGCCGGTGCGGAGCGCAGCGTAGTACCGGTCAGCTTCACCCACTGGTTATGCCGCCGAACGCTGAACCCTGACCGCCACGAAGAAAATTAACGTAGCCAAGACAACCACTACATCCATAATGATTGCTGGCGCTGCTTGGCCTAAAAATTCTTGGCCGTAAACCATGACCAGTAATACGAAAATTGTTTTGCTCAGCGCACCCATCGCAGCGGAAAAGACTCTGTGCCTCTCGACTAGTGCACCGTATATTAAGATGATACCTATAAGACCGACGAGGGCTGACCAACTGCGAACAATTATGGATTGCAGGCCGCCGTCGAATGAAGCGCCGAACATTGATTCAAGTGCCGCTTGAGGTGCGACGAGGCCATAAAACATCGTGGCCGTCAGTAAGCCTGACACCAGCATGACCCACTTAAAGTTCCTTTTGACGAATTCCATATTTCCCTTATTTTCAATTAGTTGATGGCAGTACGTGACTGCTTTGCGGCATAACGCTCTTGTTCAGCGGCGACCTTTTTGTAGCGAAGCGAAGAAAAGGGCGTCCGGTGGAGGGCCGTTAGGCCCGGAACGAACTGCAACTACTGGTTAGTTGGTTGGTGCCGGGCTACTGAAGGTAGAAGACAACCAGCGACTACTCCTGCACCAACCGCCGCAACCCCGATTGCCCCAACACTCTTGAGAGCTTCTAAAGCTTCGATTGCCAAAAGCAATGACACGTACCAATCGCTGGACTGGTCCATGTTTCCTGTTATTTCACCCAACCGTATGATTGAGGGCCCAACCGAAATATTAATAAGCAACCCATTTAGTATTAATCCGACGCCCAATAAAGCCCTTCCGAGTCGTGAGGACGCATGAGTTTTAAACAAATAAACGCCAATTAGTATGGAAAACAGCACCGACCACAACGCAAGCCAAACTAAGTCATCCATGACAAAACTCATGAATGAATTTTTCTCAAAGAGCCAGGCTGATAGGAGGAACGCAAAGAATAAAGCAAGCCCAACACCGGAAAACTTAAGGTCATTCAGGTTGAAAAATCCACTTCTTATCGAGCGTTCTGTATCCGGGATTTCTATACTTGCGCGGCGAGGTTTGGAATCTTTCAGATGTGGCCTGACGAAGGTTTCGATTTCAGAAACAGCTTCCTCGATCCTCTGGGTAAGGGGGTTCTCTTCCCTGCGAGTAGCAGACAAATTTGCCCTAATTTCTTTGCCAAAATCAGGATCACACCGGAAATCCTCGCCGCTGCTCTGTTCATTGTTTAAAAACGAGTCAATTGAAGCATTCAGCTCCCTAACGCAATCTTTTAATTTTTCGGCTCGCCCTTTTATTTCTTGCCCCCAAAGCGCTTCTGCCTCAAGAGTTCTTGCATCAAAATCTTGCAAGGCTTCCCAGACCGGCTCCCATCGAACACGGTATACAAATGCCCATGCATTGGCATTTTCATCTGGAGTGTTGTCTTTATGCGAGCGGCTATAGCCTTCAGGAAACTCATGCATCCGGACCAAAGGAGAGCGACAGATATGCAGTCGATCTCTGAGCTTATAAGTTGCCTTTGCAAATGCTAAGGCTGATTCAAATTCCTTTTTTCCCTCAAGCTCCCTCCTCCAACTTTTGAGACCGATAACGGCCACGGTCGCTGTAACTACCCCGGCGACAGCCAACGCAATATCTTTCACTGAAGAAAAAATTGCCGCTATTTCCACTCTTTCTCCTTACAACTAACGCCTGCAGCATGCGCGCCTACGGAATGGAGCCAAAGGCGCAATGTAGTAGGCGTCGCCGTGCCTGCAATGGTTATGAGTTCTCGCGTTCAGCCCAGGCATGATTTTTTGAGCTCCAACGCCCGCTTTGCGATGCTTAAATTTCGCGAAGCATCTGGCTCCAACCCCATATACTCAGTTGCCTGTGACAAGTAATTAGCTATTTGCTCCGGTTCACTTTGAGCCAAGCAAAGCTGAAAAACCACAGGCAGGTACGAGTAATATTCATCTCGGCCTCCTCCCATGGACGAAACGCCAATTGGGTCCCACTCGAAGTACATAAGCTCATCGAGAGACAGGTATAGTTCGAGCTGATCCGGTGGAAGCTTTTTACCCATAACTACTCATAACAGCGAATTATACGAACGCGTTCGTATATCACCCGTTCGTAAAACTCCATTCAAAAACCATTACAAAAACATGAGTTTGCTGAATAAAAACAAGCCCTTGAACACCACTTACCACGGCTACCGCCGGAGTTATACGCCCTTGTTTGAGTCACTCCTGCTCCTACCGTGGGCGTATAACTCCACCCATCCTTTGCCAACTTTTTAACCCTATCAGATAGTTACCGACATTTCTCATGCGATTTCTGGAGTTTTGCGAACGCGTTCGTATAACTCCGGCACCCTGGATCGTGGCACTACCCTCCCACTCACATACCTGAGATACTCATCTATACCCACCAAACAGGATGTACCGGCCGTTTCGATTCGCCGGAGCGTGGGCAAAGTTGCTCCCAGGTTTACAGGCTGGGCAACGGGGAACAATAACGACAGGAGGTCACTCCCATGAAACGCATTGCTGTCTGCTTTGATGGCACCTGGAACCGCCCGGAGGAAATCCTGGGCGAGGACTTTCCCACCAACGTTCTGCAATTTGCCCGCGCCATCCGGCCTACCGACGGTAACGGGGTGGAACAGGTGGTGTTCTACGACTGGGGCATTGGCTCCTACCACGATTCACTTCGGGCCGGCGCTACCGGGTACGGGCTGGAGAAGAACGTGATGGACGGTTACCGGTTTCTGGTGCACAACTACGAGCCGGGCGACGAGATTTTCCTGTTCGGTTTCAGCCGCGGTGCCTACACCGCCCGCAGCCTCTGCGGGATGATCAATAACTGCAGCATTCTGCGAAAGGAACACGGCAGCCGGATCGAGGAGGCCTTCAAGCTCTATAAAACCAAGAAGCACAAGGCCAACGGCGACCACTCCATGGCCTGGAAGGCGAAGTATTCCCTGGAGCAGCGCACGCCAATCCAGTTTGTCGGGGTGTGGGATACCGTGGGCGCCCTGGGCCTGCCCTTCACGTTCTTCGGTCTGATCAAGGATCAGGACCTGTTCTACGATCGCAAGATCGGCAGCAACATTCGCGTCGCCCGCCACGCGCTCTCGCTGGACGAGCAGCGGGAGGATTTCGAGCCCACACTGTGGGACCCGCGCGATGGCACGGATCTGGAGCAGGTCTGGTTTGCTGGCGTGCACTCGGACGTCGGCGGCGGTTATGGGCCAGACAAACAGGGTCGCACACTGGCCGATATTCCCCTGCTGTGGCTGAAGGCAGAAGCGCAAAAACAGGCTCTGGTATTCAACGATTCCCTGCCCTCCGCAACCCATCCCAACGCCGACCAGCACAACGAATACAAGGGCAAGTACAAGCTGCTGGGCAAGCTGGTGCGCAAGATACCGCCGCCTGATAATAACCGCACCTGGGTCCATCCGAGCGTGAAAGAGCGCTACGCCGGCGGTTACCGCAGCGAGCCCATCGAGCAGTACAACAAGCTTCACGGCCAATGGCCACCCATCTGGCAGGGATAAGCCCGCGCGTTATCGGCCTGGTTTTTGATAGACTCCGCAGCCACAAAGTGCCGTTCGGTCTTGCCGGGCGGATGTTCACCAATGGGGGCTGTAAGTTTTGAAGAGCTGGATTTTTCTGGGCGTTGCCATCGTAGCGGAAGTAATTGCCACCACCGGCCTGAAAGCCAGTGAAGGCTTCACCAAACTCTGGCCCAGCCTGCTGGTGATTGCCGGCTATACGATTGCCTTTTACTTCCTGTCGCTGACCCTGAAGGAAATTCCCGTAGGCGTGGCCTATGCCATCTGGGCGGGGATGGGCGTTGTACTGGTGGCACTTATCGGCTGGCTGATTTACGGGCAGGCTCTGGATGCCGCCACTGTGATCGGTATGGCGTTGATCATCACCGGTGTTGCGGTGATCAATCTGTTTTCCAAGTCAGTCGCTCACTAACCCGCCGGTAAAACAGGAGCCTTCCAATGCACCTTCCATTCTGGCTGACAACCGCCCTGCTCTTTCCGGTACTGCTCTACCAGGGCAAGAAGGCCCGCCGCACAACGCCCAGGTTGCCGGAGGCCGGTGGCTCTCCTTCCGGTCAATACGGTGAAGGCGCTCCGGCGAGGCGTATCCTGGTGATTGGCGAATCCACCGCGGCCGGCGTGGGTGTTGAAACTCACGATCAGGGCCTGGCCAGCCAGTTGGCGAAGCAGATTCACGAGCGCACCGGCCAGACCACTGCCTGGCACACCTTCGGGGTAAACGGTATTCGCCTGGGTGCATTGCTGAGTGAGCTGGAAACCGCCGAACTGCCAGAGGCGGATGTGGTGCTGTTGAGTATGGGCGTGAACGACACCACTGGGTTCACGCCCCGCTTTCGTTTCCGCCAGCAGCTGCGGGCATTGCGTCGATTGCTTGCAACGCGATATTCAGGGCCCATTCTGCTCCTGAGCGTGCCGCCCATGCACCTGTTTACCGCGCTGCCCTCGCCGCTTAGGTATGTGATGGGTTGGCGGGCGCGGCAGCTGGATAACCTCTATATCCGCCTGGCGATACAATTTCCGGAAGAATTCACCTACCTGGACTATCCAGTGGTAACCGACCCGGCGCTCCTGGCCGCCGATGGCTATCACCCCGGCCAGAGGGGCTACCGGTACATTGCCGAGGCGCTGGCAGACAGGGTCAGCCCCACCAATCGGCCAGGCTAACCCTTCCTTCCCGCCTCAGGGCGCCAGCTTGCGCTTCAATGCCTTGGAAACCGACAGCGGCAGGCTGGGCAATGAGCGCAGCATCCAGGGCAGTATCCGGCGCTTTACCCCGCTCAGGGATTCCGGGATCACGGCTTCGATAAGGTGAGGCCCCGGCATTCTCTGGGCGTATTCCAGGGCTTTTGCCATTTCCTCGGCGGTGTGTACCCGCACACCGTGAACGCCCATGCCGTTGGCCATTTCCGCGAAGTTGATCACCGGGCCGCGCAGGTCCAGCTGGGATTTGGCCTTTTCTCCGGCCTCTTCCGCACCTACACGCTCCAGCTCGATGTTGAGCACGGAGTAGGAGGCGTTGTTGAAGATGATGGACGTTACATTCAGTTGTTCCCGGGCCATGGTCCACAGGGCCTGGATGGTGTACATGGCGGTCCCGTCGCCAATCAGGGCGATCACCGGGCGATCCGGACAGGCCACGGCGGCACCCACGGCATTGGGCAGGCCCTGGCCGATGGCGCCGCCGGTGAGGGTCAGCATGTCGTGCCGGGGCGCTCCGGCGGTCATCACCGAGAGCATCAGGCTGGAGGTAATGCCCTCGTCCACAATGATCGCGTTCTCGGGCATCAGCTCACCCACCGCTTTGCAGACTTTCTCGGCAGTGAGCTTGCCCCGTGGCCGGCCTGGGCGTTTCGCCGGCTGCAGCTTCGGCTCGGCCTGGCTGGCGCCAACGGCGTCGTTGAGCTTGTTCAGGCTGGCCAGGATGTCCTGATCGGGAGCCACCAGGGTGTGAACCTCGCAGGTGTCCGGCACCAGGTAGCTCTTCTTGCCGGGGTAGGCGAAGAAGGACACCGGCGCTTTTGAATCCACCAGGATCAGTTGTTCGATGTCGGTAAGCTGCACCGTGGCCAGTTCGGCCAGGTAGGCGATCCGTTCGATATAGGGCAGGCCGGCACCCCGCTCCATGCGGGTGGGGAAGGTTTCCGCCAGTAGGGTAACGCCGCTGTGCGCAGCCAGTTTGGCGGCAGACAGCATGGCGGGTTCACGCAGGGAATGACCGCCCATCAACAAAGCAGTCTTCTTGCCCGAACGGATGGCCTTGGCAATAGCTTCCACCGTGGCGTCGTCTGCCGGCTCCGGTGTCGGCGGCGCCATGGGTGCACTGGGCACACCGCCCTCTCCCCAGGACACATCCGCAGGAAGTATCAGTGTGGCGACTTGCCCGGGCGCGGTCTGGGCAGCGGCAATGGCTTCGGCGGCATCCTGGCACAGGGTTTCAGTGCTCTTGGCGGTTCGGACAAACCCCGGGGAGACGTTGCGGGCCACAGTCTCGATATCAGACTGCAGCTGGGCATCGTATTTCACGTGGTAGGTGGCGTGGTCGCCCACGATGTTCAGCACCGGCACCTTGCCCTTGCGGGCGTTGTGCAGGTTGGCCAGGCCGTTGCCCAGCCCGCAGCCCAGGTGCAAAAGGGTGGCGGCGGGTTTGTCAGCCATGCGCGCGTAGCCGTCGGCGGCGCCGGTGGCGACTCCCTCGAACAGGGCAAGCACCGCCCGCATTTTAGGCTCGTCGTCCAGGGCCGCCACAAAGTGCATTTCACTGGTGCCGGGGTTGCTGAAGCAAACCTCAACACCGGCGTCCACCAGGGTTTTCATCAGGGCTTGAGCGCCGTTTGTCATTGTTGTTCTCCAAGCTTTCCGGGTTCAGGGTTTCGGTTGAATGATTTGCCCACGGGGTTCAGCCTCCGGCCACAATAGAGCGCACCGCTGCGCGGGCGGTCATGATGCAACCAGGCAGGAAGGTGCCTTCCAGGGATCGTTTGCCATTAGCACCACCGCCACCGAAGCCGGCTGCCTCGCCAACACAGTAGAGGCCGCCCACCGGCTGCCCATGGCCATTGAGAACGCGGCTTTGCAGATCGGTTTGCAGGCCACCCAGGCTCTTGCGGGTAATCAGCTGCATACGGATGGCGATGTAGGGGCCGGCGCCCGGTTTCTGCAGCGGGGCCGGCTTGCAGGTGCGCAGGCGGTCCGGCTTCCATTCCCTGGCATGCTGGATCATGCGGATTTGGGGATCGTCGTGGAGGCTGGTGCCTGCGGTGAAATTGGCATCAAAAGCATCGGCGGTGGCCTTGAGTGTGGCCGGGTTGATGTCGTTGGAACAGGTGAGCGCGTTCATCTTGCCGGCCAGTTCCATCAGGCTGTCCGCCACCAGGAAATCCCGGCTTTCGTGCTGCATTTGTCGTATCAGGGCGTGATTGCCCAGCAGCAACTCTTTTACGAACAGTGGGAACTGTTTATCGCGGATGCGGGCATTGTGCTCGGCGCCGGAGATGGCAAATTCCTTGGCGGCGATGCGCCAGTTCAGCAGGTGCCAGGTCCAGGGCTTTTCCTGTTCCGCCACCCTCTGGCATAGCCAGTGGGTGTCAAAGCCGGTTACCAGGGGCTCCGGGCCAATCCGCTCCCCCCGGTGGTTCAGCCACAGCGCGGATTTGCAGGGTATGGTGGACAGGCCGTGGCCGGGAAAGTGGGGGTACGGATGCGGGAAGCCGGCGGCGTAATTCCACATTTCGCCGGCGTGGGTAATCTGCCCCCCGAGGGCATCGGCGACCCAGTGATGCATGCGGCCATCGGCATAGGGATGGGCACCGTTCAGCATGCGGGTGGGTTGCGGGCGATCCACCGGCCAGTTGGCGCGGCACTCCTTGTGGCTACCGTTGATGCCGCCGGTGGCCAGCACCACCGCCGAAGCCGCGAAGCGGACTTCTTCACCGGTGGCTTCGTTAATGGCCAGAGCGCCGCTGACGTTTCCTGCCTCTTGATCCAGTTCCGTGATGCGATGCTGGTGCAGCAGTGTGAGTTTACCGCTGGTGTTCTCCCGGTGTAGCGCCGTCATCAGGCAACGCACGAGTTCCCGGGCGGTGCCCCAGACCACATGGTAACGGGGCAAACGGTTGCCATCGCCGAAACGGCCGCGCTCAACCCAGTTCACGGCGGGCAAGAACTTGATGCCTTCGTTGCTGAGCCAGTCGTAGACCTCGGAGCGTGAGTGTTCCACGTAATACTTGGCCCATTGCAGGGGCAAGTCATCCTCGGGTGCCAGCTCGCCAAAGCTGAGCCAGTCTTCCAGGGCAATTTCCGGTGTGTCGGCAATCTTCATGCGTTTCTGCAGCGGCGTGCCCACCAGCATCATGCCGCCAAAGGCCCACAGCGCCAGGCCGCCCATCCGTTCTTCCGTGTCACGGTCCGCCAGGGTTACGGACTTACCAGCACGCAAGCCTTCAAGAGCCGCGACAATGCCGGCCAGCCCGCCGCCGACCACCAGAATATCCGAGGTAATTACCTTGGCCATATCGCATCCGACCCGATTGCAATGAGTTGTCAGGTTTAAAGATATACCGGTACCATGGCTTTAAAATTGACTTCAGAGGCCAGAAAAATTGACCTTAGAGGCCACGGTTTCCATTGGCTGGATAAACACGGTGATCGGTGCTGCCGAGAGGCTATCTGTTTCGGCGGACCAGCTGTTGGCCGCCGCAGGTATTCCGCACTCCGCCTGCGAACTGGAACGCTGGCCGATCGACGACATTACCCGGCTCTGGCACGCCGCCGAACGGTGCACTGGCGACCCGGGCTTCGGCCTGAAAGTGGGCGCGGAGTTCTCGCCGATGAGCATCAGTGGTGTCGGGTTTGCGCTGCAGTCCGCGGCCACCCTGCGGGAGGCCATTGTGATGGTTCAGCGTTTCCAGCGGCTGATCTCCGATGGCGGGCGCTTTCAGGTTGTCGCCGGCAACGCGGCGACCTGGCTGGTTTACCATCCCAGGCAGGGCCGGCTGGCGTTCAGTCCCCACCAGATTGAGGCGGTGCTGGCTTCGGTCGTGGGCTTCGGGAGCTGGGTTACAGGCACCCGTATGCAACCGGCCCGGGTGCAATTCAGCCAGCCCCGGCTGGGGCCGTTGGCCGGGTACCAGACCGTGTTCAACTGCCCGGTGGAATTCGAGCAAGCGTTCAGCGGTGTACAGATCGACAACTCCGTTCTGGACCAGCCCCTGCCCCAGGCGGACCCCCAGCTTGCGCAGGTGCACGAGCGCTACACCAATGCCCGCCTTGCCGCCCTCTCCATTAACAGTGCCTCAGTGCCGGAAATACGCCGATGGCTCGCCGCCCGCATCGGGCCAGTTCTGCCCCGCCGTGCAGACGCCGCGGAAGCCCTGGGGATCAGCGAGCGCAGCCTGGCCCGGCGACTCCGTGAACAGGGCCAGACCTTCGATGGGCTTGTCGACGACGTTCGCCGCGAAAAAGCCCTGCAAGCGGTGGCCGATTCCAGCTCTTCCCTACCCGAAATCGCCGAGGCGCTGGGCTTTGCCGAGGTAAGCACGTTTTACCGCGCGTTCCGGCGCTGGACGGGCATGCCGCCGGTGCGGTGGCGCAAGCAAAACACTGTGCTATTGTGATCGACAGGGCTAAACCCGATGTAAGCACGCAGTGGGTAAAGCCCTGGCAATGAATCGACACGGAGGTAATCTTTATGCATATCGCAAAAGAAGATGTACCTGTACGGATCGATGCACCCGGTGCAATAGCCCGCCAAAAAACCGATTTCGGAGATGTTACGGGCTACGGGAAGATGGGCGCCGAATACTTTTCCTTTGGCGTCGGCACCGATATAACCGAGTTGCTCCACGGGCTTGAAAACGACAGTTGTCAGAGCCCCCATTGGGGATACGTGGTAAGCGGGGAAATCACCGCAATGTATACCGATGGTACGGAAGAAACCTCCCGCAGTGGCGATCTGTTCTACTGGCCTCCCGGCCACAGTGTAAGAGCAGAGGCAGACACCGACATTGTGATGTTCAGCCCTGAGCACGAGCATGGGCAGGTGATCGACCACATCGGGCGCCAGGTTAGCGGGTGACCTGTTGCCCACAACCCTTGTCGTGAGGAGGGGAGGCGCACTCCCTTCCTCACGGACACCCATTTCAGGTGGCGGCCAGCGGGCAAATTCCTGTTGAGCAGCAGCGAACCAGCAAGTACCCTGCTGAACAGACACCACAGCCCGAGGCCTCATGAAGCCCGACTCCCATCAGCTCCCAGGCAATGCCATCGACGCACAGAGTTCGCAGTCGCCCGAGCGCGTCGCTGGGCTGATTCACTATGTGGCTCAGAAAGACCGCCAGGCTTTCGCCCTCCTCTACCAGGCAACGGCCCCGAAACTTCTGGGCACCGTCTTGCGTATCCTCAGAGACAGAGCATGGGCAGACGATGTTATCCAGGACACTTACCTCAAGATCTGGCAAAGGGCCGAGCAGTATCAGGACGGTAAATCCTCGCCCATCACCTGGCTGGTTTCGATCGCCCGTAACAGCGCAATTGATGAGCTGCGCAAACACCCTGCCGGTCGTACCACGAACAGCGATGAGCTGGACGAGATGCCGGGAAGACAGTCAACGGCCCAGGAACAGTTGGAAGACCAGCGGGCGGCAAATAAACTGAATCACTGCATCGACCAACTGGAGAAAGACCGACAGGACATGGTACGCCTGGCCTACCTCAACGGCTGGTCCCGGGAAGAACTGGCAAGCCAGTTCGAGCAGCCAGTAAATACCATAAAGACCTGGCTGCACCGCGCCCTGAAACAGATCAAAAGGTGCCTGGAATCATGACGGAACGCGACGACCTGGACATGCTGGTTGCAGAGTACGTTCTGGGCACTTTGCCGGCCCCGGAGCGGGAGTATGTTGAAACCCGACGCCGCGAGGATCCCAAGGTAGAAACTCTAATCCTGCAGTGGGAAGAGCGACTGGGCAGGCTGGCAGATGAAGCCGAGCCCGTTCAGCCCTCGCCTGCGCTGTTTGCAAAAATCGAGAAGGCGCTGGACCGCATCGAATCGACGCCCCGGCAGCCTTCCGAAACCCTCAAAGTGGTTGCTTTGCGCAGCCAGCTGAACCGCTGGCGCTGGAGTACGGCAATTGCTTCGGCGGCGGCCCTAGTGTTGGTGGCCATTCTGTTGTTCCAGCCACAACCCACGCCACAAACTCAGTCTTTCGTGGCGGTGTTCCAGCATAATGATGAACAGCCGGCCTTCCTGCTAACCGTGGACCTGAAGGAGCAACGGCTCAACATCCGGCCGGTGACCGCCGAGCCAAGACCCGGAAAATCCTATCAGTTGTGGATCAAGGCGGACGAGCTTGGACCAAACCCGCGTTCAGTGGGCGTTCTGGGCAATGATTTCAGGCTTGATGAGGGAGCATTGAGCGGTTACGACCCAGCCCTTCTCAAGGAGGCCACGTTTGGCATCAGTGTCGAGCCCGAGGGCGGCTCACCGACAGGTCAACCCACCGGGCCGGCGATTCATGGCTACCTCTACCCCGCCGATGGGAACAATCCGTAGTCAGCATCACAAAAAATCACCGGTGCCTGAAACTTTGCGCATCCGCTCCCGTAGCTGCAGTTAACCCGCCCAACAACAACCCAACGGGCGGGAAATACTGAGACTAAGGAGAACGCAATGACCAAGCACGCAAAAACATCCGCACTTCTGGCAGCCCTGCTTTCCGGCGCATTCGCAACCGGCTCGGCACTGGCCGCTGAGCACAAAGCCGGAGTCTGGACCAATGATCAGTCCGTTGCCAACGGTGTAGTATCCGCCAGAAAGGTGGTTGCCGAACAGAATGGCTGGCTGGTGGTTCACCGCACCGACGAATCCATGAAGCCCGGCCCTGTCGTTGCCCATGCACCATTGCGCAAAGGCATGAACATGGATGTCGCGGCTATCCTGACCGAAGAGGTGCAATCCGGTGACATGCTGATGCTGATGGTTCACAGCGAAGACGGCGGCATGAAAACCGGAATTTTCGAGTACACCCTGGGTGCCAAGGAAGACGGCCCGATCAAGCGGGACGGAAAGCTGGTGATGTCGACCATTACCGCGAAATAATCGCTGCGGAATTGCCGGCTGCTAGGCTGACTGGCGAAAGCGGCCGGCAACACGAACCGCAAACAAACCTACCTGCCATCTCCCTTCACGCCCAACCTGTCCAGATACAGATGAAGCTCCGCCTCGCTCATATCCACGTATTCGAGCACCCGGCCATACAGCATGGCAGTCGGCACGTTGCGGCCTTCCAGCTCGCGCTGCGTTTCCTGCAGAACGTAAAGAATGATTCGCTCGGTACGCGTCAGGCCATCGCGCACATCGGGGATGACTTCAAGGAGGGCTTGATTATCGTCTGAAAATTCCATCATGTACTCGGAGTGGGGCCTCGTTCCAGTACATGGTAGCAGGCCGGCAGCGAAGCCCACAGAGGACAGCGCTGCCTTTTTTTGTGCCTTATCAGATCTGTTTGTAGACCACCTCGGACAGCCGGCTGCGGTTACCATCGGTATCCAGGGTGCGGATAGCGAAGTACCAGGTACCCTCAGTCAGCTCGTCTACCAGCAACTCATCCACCGAGGCATCACCAATGGCCAGGCTCTGGTCTAGGTTTTCAGCGCTGGTGCCGTAAACCACCTCGAAGCCAGCGATTTCGCCCATGGCCAGGCTCTCGCCATTCTCGCGGGTCAGCGGCGCGGTCCAGCTCAGCAGTGCTGTATTTGCCGGGACGGTTTCCTCGGGAGTAGGTTCGGTGACTGGCTCACTGGTTTCAGTGTCTGTCCCGGTGTCTGCGACGGTTTCGTCTGTCGTGGTATCAGTGGTTGTATCGCCGCCTGAAGTCACATCCCCTGACGTATCCGGCTCGGTTGTACCGGCAACCTGCTCGTCTGTTGAACCAGTCGAGGTATCGGTAGAGGTATCCGTTGAGGTGTCAGTGTTGCTGCCGGTATCGGTTCCCGCAGTTGCATCGCCGCCGGTTGTTTCCTCGGTGGTCTCGCCCGAGTCGGCAACATCGGTGTCAGTCTCTTCGTGTACATCGGCAATGGTCTTAAAGCGCTGCACGTTGCGGTACTCGACAACCACCAGCTTCTGACTGATGACGCTCGAGTCCACCATATTCTGAAGCTCAGACGACTGCAGCGCAGCAGCACTGACTAGATCCGCCAGCGCCACATTGGTGCCATCACCCATCACGCTGATCTGGCCGGTGGCACTGACCTGTGAGGTAACATCCGCCAGCACATCAGAAATCGAATCCCACTGGGTGTTGTCGTTCACCAGAGCCAGAAAAGCCGCGTTGGCAATCGCCACCTGAATGGCGTCAGCGGATACGCTGGTCATTTCATCGAGGCTGGTCAGGTCCGGCGGGGTCAGGCGAAGAGCGCCGGCCGGGAGCCCGAACCAGTTTTCGACCGAGGAATAGGCATTGGAAATGGCAACCGGTGAAAGGCCATCGCTGCTCCGCTCGGCCAATTTCACGGCCAGGTGGGTCAGCGGAGTGAGGTTGACGGTTTCCATGCGCAGATCGCCGGCACCAAGGAGGCTGAAACTGCTATCCAACGGCATGGGCTGACCAAATGCCACCGGCGCACTACCCGCCTGATCACACTGGGGCACCACATCGCAGATCATGCGGGTGCCGCCATCAGCCGTCAGTTCAACCAGGGCCCAGCCTTCGGCCTTACCGCGAAGCTGCCACTCGTAACTGCCGTCGTCTGCCGTCAACACCGGTTTTGCTGCCTGGCGCTGGGGGGCGTAATAGCCATCTTTGTCCGCAATCAGACGGTTGGCAACAACCAGCCCCTGCTGGATGACACCTTTCATAGCTGCGCCAGCAATCTGGACCGTTGGCTCGGCCGCGACCGAAGACTGTGTCGAGGCATTGTCGTTTTCACTGGAAATGTCCAGACCGCAGCCCGAAAGCAAGACCGCCGCAGGAAACATCAGCAGTCCTTGCTTCGTTAGTTTTTTGCCGCAATATGACATCGTTTCACACCAATTATTTGACGAATTTGAGCAAATCTTACAGCGGCAGTTTTCGGTTATATGCGGCGCAGTTCCGGATTTACCGGGGCAAGTCCGTCAGGAATTTGGCGGTTACGGAGGGATACACGTTGTGATGGAAGGTTACAGCCTGATGCCCGAATCAGGATGCATAAGATATTGTTTTGTTGTGATTTTGTGTGCGACGCTCTTTTTCAGGCTTTGAGCTTATAAGGATCGGCGGACTCCCCGATTACAAATTTAAACGTTGACAGAACGAGAGCGATTTCACAGTTTTCCGGAGAATCAAACGCCCAACCTGTCGCGCAACGCGTAATACCAGGCGCCCATTGCCGTCAAAGGCACCCGGAAGGCCCTTCCACCCGGGAACGGGTAATGGGGCAGGCTGGCGAAGGCATCAAACCTTTCCGCCTGACCCTGAATTGCCAGTGACAATGCCTTACCGGCTACATGGGTAAAGGTGACTCCGTGCCCGGAGCAGCCCTGCGAGTAGAACACGTTCTCGTGCAGGCGCCCCAGCTGAGGCAGGCGCGACAGCGTGAGCAGGAAATTACCGGTCCAGGCGTAGTCGATCTTCACGTTCGCCAGTTGTGGGAAGGTTTTGAGCATATTCGGACGAATCAGCCTTTCGATGTTAGCAGGGTCGCGGGCACCGTAGACCACACCACCGCCGTAGATCAGGCGTTTGTCGCCAGACAACCGGAAGTAGTCCAGCAGGTAGTTGCAGTCTTCGACACAGTTGTCGCTGGGCAGCAGCTCTCTGGCAACGGCTTCGTCCAACGGCTCGGTGGCAATGATCTGCGAGCCGCATGGCATGGATTTGGCGCCGAGTTCCGGTATCAGACCGCCAAGATAGGCGTTGCCCGCCAGAACAACCGTTTGCGCCCTCACCTCACCCATCCCGGTTTTAACGGTTACGGTTTTACCGGGGACGATGCTCGTTACCCTTGAATGCTCGTGAATCACGCCGCCGCGAGACTCCAGCGCAGCGGCCTCGCCCAGAGCCAGATTCAGGGGATGAATGTGGCCGCCGGTGTGATCGATGGCGCCGCCGACATACCGTTCTGTACCAACCCGGGCGCGGATAGCGTTTCGATCCAGCAATTCCAGCTGGTCATAACCGAATCGGCGCCACAGCGCCTGCTGGGATTCCAGGTGCTTGAGCTGCTTTGAATTGAGCGCGGCAAAGATACCGCCCTCTTTCAGGTCGCAGTGAATGCCGTAACTCTTCACCCGCTGGCGAATAATCTGGCTGCCCTCGAAGGCCATTTCAGCCAGCAACCCCAGATGCTCTTTTGAGGTCTGCCGCTCGATGCTGTCCAGGTCACGGCTGAAGCTGTTAACGATCTGCCCGCCATTGCGACCCGACGCACCCCAGCCAACGGTTGCGGCCTCCAGAACCACCACCCTGAACCCGGCCTCTGCCAGGAACAGTGCCGTGGACAGGCCGGTATAACCGGCACCTACGACACACACATCTGCCTCGCAGGACCCGCGCAGAGCCGGGCGCACAGGGGCCGCGTTGGCGGAAGCTGCGTAATACGAGGGAACCAGGGGATACTCGATCATTATATGACGCCAGACAGGGTGAAAGAGACGTTCAGAAGCCGGCGGCGATGCTGCGCGCCGCAGAAAGTCTATTCCAGCGCAGGGCGTTCGGAAAGACACGTTCTTATACTTATATCGAGGGCGGCGCCCGGGCATGAAAGTGCTGCTATGATTGCTCAACTCTACAGCCTGCGAGGCGCCCATGAACCAATCCGCCAGCTCTTCCACTCCCTCCAGCCAGGCCGAATGGCAAGCACTGGCCGACAACCTCACACTTGAGGGCCGCGCTTACCTGAACGGCGCCTATCAATGGGCCGTTGATGGTGGGACGTTTGCTTCAATCAGCCCGATCGACGGCCGGGAACTGGCCGCCATTGCCAGCTGTGACCAGAGCGATGCGGACCAGGCTGTTCTGGCTGCGAGGACTGCTTTCGAGGCGGGCATCTGGAGCCAACTGGCGCCCGCCAAACGCAAGGCGGTGCTGCTGCGGTTCGCTGACCTTATCGAGGCCTACGGCGACGAGCTTGCCCTGCTGGAAACCCTGGACATGGGCAAACCCATCAGCCACGCCAGAACCGTGGACGTACCGGCCACGGCCCGGGCAATCCGCTGGACCGCCGAGGCCATCGACAAGGTGTACGGTGAGCTTGCGCCTACCCCCCACAACCAGATCGGCATGATTTCCCGGGAGCCCATGGGTGTGGTGGCGGCCATCGTGCCCTGGAACTTTCCGATGATCATGGCGGCCTGGAAAATCGCGCCGGCCCTGGCCACAGGCAATTCGGTAATACTCAAACCCTCCGAGAAATCGCCCCTGAGCGCCATTCGCCTGGCCGCCCTGGCCGAGGAAGCGGGCGTCCCCGCGGGTGTTTTCAATGTGCTTCCAGGCTATGGCCACACCGTGGGTAAGGCTCTGGCCCTGCACATGGACGTGGATTGCCTGGTGTTTACCGGCTCCACGAATGTGGCCAAGCAGCTGATGGTTTACGCCGGCCAGTCCAACATGAAACGGGTGTGGCTGGAAGCCGGTGGCAAGAGCCCCAACATTGTCTTCGCTGATGCGCCAGACCTGAAAAAGGCCGCTGCCGAGGCAGCCAGTGCCATTGCCTTCAACCAGGGCGAGGTGTGCACCGCCGGCAGTCGCCTTCTGGTGGAAAACAGCATTCGTGGCGAGTTTGTCGGGCTGATTCGCGAGGCCCTGAAAACGTGGCGCCCTGGCCACCCGCTGGACCCGGCCACCACTTGTGGCGCAATCGTCGACCAGGGACAGCTGGATCGTATTATCGACTACATTGGCATCGGCCAGTCTGAGGGCGCACGCCTGGTGGAGGGTGGCCAGCGGATCATGGAGGATACTGGCGGTCTGTTTGTTCAGCCCACAGTGTTTGATGGGGTAAACAACCAGATGCGCATCGCCTCCGAGGAAATCTTCGGGCCAGTGCTCTCTGTGATCGGATTCGACACCCCAGACGAAGCTGTCGCAATTGCCAACGATACCATCTACGGCCTGGCCGCTGCGGTTTGGACCTCTAATATCAATACCGCCCACAGGGTGGCCAAGGCCCTGCGGGCCGGCAGCGTGTGGATCAATCATTATGACGGCGGCGATATGACAGCGCCTTTCGGTGGCTTCAAGCAGTCCGGCAACGGCCGCGACAAGTCGGTCCATGCCTTCGACAAGTACACCGAGCTGAAGGCCACCTGGCTGGTTCTGGAATAAACAGGAAACGTCGCTTCACAAACGAGAACGGCGCCTTGAAGGCGCCGTTTTTCATAATCCCGCAACCACTAGACCGTGTGCAGGTACCAGAGATACTCAAGATCCGAGATGGTCATCTCGAACTCATTCAGCTCATGCTCCTTGCAGGCCACGAACACGTCCAGAAACTCCCGACCGAGATAGTCAGCCATGACTCTGGATTGGCCCAGCTCCCGCAAGGCATCCCGCAGGTTATTCACCAATGAGGCCTCGTGCTGCTCGTGGGCATTACCCACCGTAACCGGTGGCGGCTCGATCCGGTTGGAGATGCCGAAATGGATGCCCGCCAGCACCGCGGCCATCAGCAGGTACGGATTGGCATCGGCGCCGGCCACACGGTGTTCAATTCGCAGAGCTTCAGGGTCACCGCCCGGCAAACGCAGTGACGCGGTACGGTTGTCCACGCCCCAGGTAGCCGCACTGGGCACATAGTACTCCGGGCTGAACCGACGGTAGGAATTGATGTTCGGGCAGAACAACGCCATGGCATCGTTCATGGTGGCCACCAACCCGCCCACGGCCCAGCGCAGCATGTCGTTTGGCTGCTCGGCGTCGCCGGCGAATACGTTGCGGCCCTCACTATCCACCAGGCTCACGTGCAGGTGCATGCCACTGCCGGCCTGGTTGTGATACGGCTTGGCCATGAAGGTGGTGTCCATTTCATGGTCGTAGGCCATGTTCTTGATCAGGCGCTTGAGCAGGGTGGCGTGGTCGCAGGCTTGCACTGCGTCATCCACGTAATGCAGGTTGACTTCGAACTGGCCGGGCGCCGATTCGGCCACCAGCGCATCCGCCGGCAGCTCCTGCTCGTGGGCGGCATCCAGCACGTCCGCCAGGAATTCCGCGTACTCGTCCAGATCATCAATGGAGTAGGCCTGGGTGCCCGCCGGGCGTTTACCCGAAAGCGGCGATTTCGGCGGCTGCGGGCGACCGGAGAGGTTCTCCTGGTCGATCAGGTAAAACTCCAGCTCAAAGGCAGCCACCGGGGTCAGCCCCAGTTCCTCAAACCGCTTAATAATGTTCTGCAATACCACCCGCGGGTCGGCGAAAAACGGTGTCTCACGGTCCAGCTCATACATGGTCAGCAACAGTTGCGCGGTGGGCCGCTTCTGCCAGGGTTCCATGGTGAGGGTGTTCTCAATAGGCAGGCAGACGCGGTCTGCCTCGCCGATGTCGAGCCCCAGACCGGTTTCCTCCACCGTGGTGCCCTGAATGTTCAGGGCAAAGATGGAAGCCGGCATGGCCACGCCACGCTCAAACACTTTCGCCAGCGCAGACGGATCTACCCGCTTGCCGCGAACAATGCCATTGATATCGGGGATCAGCAGATCAACAAACTGAAGTTCGGGGTGTGCCTGAAGGAACGAGTCGGCACTCGTAGAACCAGAAGCCATAGGGAACGCCTTCCATAACGCAAACAGGCCTGGTGCCGAGGAGCCGGCGCAGGAGTTTCAACACTCCTTTATCCCGGTTTCCGGGGTGTTTGGCAAGATAGGGACATACCACAAATCCCGGAGTTAAATTTTTATAGCGCAACCCGGAATCTCATGATACATATCGCGAGAATTCGGCGGATTCCCAATCGCCGTTTCCAGGACAAGCCTTAAAGGAGTCAAAAGGCGGCGACGGGTTCCGTCCGGGACAACAGCCAACTGCGGCCACCCTCAGCAGACCTGCACAACACTGCGTGCGTCCTGCACGTTTTGTATTAATCCCTTTTGAGTGAGGGACATCATCCAATGTTGAAGTTGTGTAAGCCACAGGCGCTGGCCGCCTCTGTTGCGTTGTCTCTGTGTGCCTCCTCCGCTTTTGCAGCCGAGGAAGTGCGCGTCTACAACTGGTCCGACTACATCGCCGAGGATACCCTGGCGAAGTTCACGGAAGAAACCGGCATCAAGGTGATCTACGACGTTTACGACAGTAACGAGATCCTTGAAGCCGCCCTACTTTCCGGGCGTTCCGGCTATGATCTTGTTGTCCCCTCCAACCACTACGTGGCCAAGCAGATCTCTGCCAACGCGTTCGTGGCTCTGGACCACAGTAAACTGCCAAACATGAGCAACCTGAACCCGGATCTGATGGACGATCTGGAAAAGGTTGACCCGGGTAGCCAGTTTGCCCTGCCCTACCTCTGGGGTACCAACGGTTATGGCTATAACGAAGGCCGCATTCAGGAAATCCTGGGCGACAGCGCTCCTACCGATTCCTGGGCCCTGGTATTCGATCCGGAAGTCACCGGCAAGCTCGCCGCCGGCGGCTGCGGTATTGCCATGCTGGATTCCGGCGAAGAGATGGTGCGTGCGGCCATGGCCTACATCGGCCTGGACCCGAACAGCAACAACGCCGACGACATCAAGAAAGGCGGTGAGGTGATCAAGGCCATTCGTCCGAACATCACCTACTTCCATTCGTCCCGTTACATTGGCGACCTGGCCAACGGTGACCTGTGCGTGGCTGCCGGTTACTCCGGCGACATCCTGCAGGCCGCTGCCCGCGCCGAGGAAGCCGAAAATGGCAACGTGATCCGCTACACCATTCCCAAAGAAGGCGCGGTGCTGTGGTTCGACATGATGACCATTCCGGCCGGTGCGCCGAACGTGGAGAACGCCCACAAGCTGATGAACTTCCTGATGCGCCCGGAAATCATCGCCGATGTGACTAACTACGTGTGGTACGCCAACCCGAACAAGCCGGCCAACGAGTTTGTTGATCCGGAGATTCTGAGCGATACCAGCATCTACCCCACCGACGAAGTGATGAAGAAGCTGTACATCATGGAAGGCCGGCCTCAGGACGCCCAGCGTCTGATGACCCGCACTTGGACCAACGTGAAGTCTGGTCGTTAAGCGGTGGAAAACGGCAACAACACCTCCGCGCAAGCGGAGGTGTTACTCAGCATTCGGGGCATTTCCAAACGCTTTGATGGCACGCTGGCCGTAGACAACGTCAATCTGGACATCCACAAGGGCGAGATCTTTGCCCTTCTGGGTGGCTCGGGTTCCGGCAAGTCCACGCTGCTGCGCATGCTCGCAGGTTTTGAAACGCCCAACGCCGGCACCATCATGCTCGACGGCCAGGACGTTACGGCTCTGCCCCCGTTCCTGCGCCCGACTAACATGATGTTCCAGTCCTATGCCCTGTTCCCCCACATGACGGTGGAGCAGAACATTGCCATGGGTCTGAAACAGGACAAGCTGCCGAAAAGCGAAATTCGCGACCGTGTGGCGGCCATGCTGAAGCTGGTCAAGATGGAACCCTATGCCCGGCGCAAACCCCAGCAGCTTTCCGGTGGTCAGCAACAACGGGTTGCCCTGGCCCGCTCACTGGCCAAACGTCCCAAGCTGCTGTTGCTGGACGAGCCCATGGGTGCCCTGGACAAGAAGCTGCGTACCGAAATGCAGCTGGAACTGGTGGAAATTCTGGAAAATGTTGGCGCCACCTGCCTGATGGTGACCCACGACCAGGAAGAAGCCATGACCATGGCCAGCCGTATTGCGATCATGGCCCAGGGCCGGATTGCCCAGATCGGCTCGCCCATCGATATCTACGAGAGCCCGAACAGCCGCATGACGGCAGAGTTCATCGGCTCGGTGAACATTTTCGAGGCGCACATCCGCGAAGACGAGGCCGACAGCATCACGCTGACCAGCACCCTGCTGGATGCGCCGGTGTTCATCGACCGTGGCGTAACGACGCCTGCGGAAACCACCGAAACCCTGATCGCCCTGCGTCCGGAGAAAATCTATCTGACCGCCGACAAACCGGACGGCGAGCATAACTGGAGCTGCGGTACGGTGGACAACATTGCCTACCTGGGAGACATCACGTCCTACTACGTGAAGCTGGCCAGCGGCAAACGGGTGCAGGCGACCATGGCGAACGTCGAACGTCGTGGTGAGCGGCCAACCTGGGGCGACAGGGTATTCGTATCCTGGGAAGCCTCCAGCCCCATCCTGCTCTGGAACTGAGCCGATGAGACGCAAACTTTTACCCGCCCCTCTGACCGAGCGGGTGCGTGCAGTCCTTTTCAATCGGCGGGTAGTTTTCGGTATCCCCTTCCTGTGGCTGCTGCTGTTCTTCCTCCTGCCGTTTGCGCTGGTGCTGAAGATCAGCCTGACCTCGGCGGTGATGGCCATTCCCCCTTACGAGCCCGTATTCCGGTGGGTGGACAACACCTTCTCGGTGGTGGTGAATATCGGGAACTACCTGTTCCTGCTGTCCGACAGCCTGTATTTCGCGGCCTACTGGGGATCGGTGAAAACCGCCTTCCTGGCCACCGTCGTGTGCCTGCTGATTGGCTACCCGATGGCGTACGCCATGGCGAGGGCGCCCAAGCACTGGCAACTGGTGTTGCTGTTGATGGTGATGCTGCCCTCCTGGACCTCGTTCCTGATCCGGGTCTATGCCTGGATGGGCATCCTCGGCAATCAGGGGCTGCTGAACAGTTTCCTGATGTGGCTGGGTTTGATTGAGCAGCCCCTCAAGATGCTGAACACCAACTTCGCAGTGGTGCTGGGCATCGTCTACGCCTACCTGCCGTTCATGGTGCTGCCCATCTACACCAATCTGGTGAAGCTGGATGTGCGCCTGCTGGAAGCAGCCTCAGACCTGGGTTGCCGAAGCCTGACCACCTTCTGGGCCATCACCCTGCCGCTCTCAAAGGCCGGCATCCTCGCCGGCTCGATGCTGGTGTTTATTCCCGCGGTGGGCGAGTTCGTGATTCCGGAGCTGCTCGGCGGGCCGGACACGCTGATGATCGGCAAGGTGTTGTGGGAGGAGTTCTTCAACAACCGCGACTGGCCGGTGGCGTCTGCCCTCGCGATCGTGATGCTGTTGTTACTGCTGGTGCCGATTGTGCTGTTCCATCGGTTCCAGGCCCGGGAGATGGAAAAGCATGGTTAAGTCACGCTCTTTCAGTTTTTCAAAGGTCATGCTGATTCTGGGCCTGCTGTTCCTGTACCTGCCGATGTTCGTGCTGATCGTGTATTCGTTCAATGCGTCCCGGCTGGTATCGGTTTGGGCCGGATTTTCCACCCATTGGTACGGCGAGCTGTTCCGGGATGAGCAGATTCTGTCGGCGGTTTGGATGAGCCTGCGGATTGCCTTCTACTCCGCCAGCATGGCGGTGTGCCTGGGCACACTGTGTGCGTTTGTGATTACCCGGTTCAAGAAGATGCGCGGGCGCACGCTGCTGTCCAGCATGATTACCGCGCCGCTGGTTATGCCCGAGGTCATAACCGGCCTGTCGCTGTTGCTGCTGTTCGTCCAGATGGCTCAGACCATTGGCTGGCCGGTTGACCGCGGCATGGTAACCATCTGGATTGCCCACACCACCTTCTGCAGTGCCTATGTGGCGGTGGTGGTATCGGCGCGGTTGCAGGAAGTGGATCGCTCCATAGAGGAGGCGGCCATGGACCTGGGTTGTACGCCCCTGAAGACCTTCTTCGTGATCACCCTGCCGGTGATTGCTCCGGCGCTGGTGTCCGGCTGGCTGCTGGCATTCACACTGTCCCTGGACGACCTGGTGATTGCCAGCTTCGTGTCCGGGCCAGGGGCGACCACGCTGCCGATGGTGGTGTTTTCATCCGTGCGGATGGGGGTTTCGCCGAAGATCAACGCGCTGGCCACCCTGATCATTCTGGCAGTCTCGCTGATTGCGTTCATTGCCTGGTACCTGATGCGTCGGGCGGAACGGAAGCGGTTGCAGACTCCGGACGCCTAGCCCACCGCTTTAGAGCGCATCGGGAAAGGCGGAGACAAGGTAATCCACCAGCGCCCGGACTTTGGGCGTCACGAACTTGCGGGTGGGATAGACGGCGTAAACGCCAAGTTCGGTGGAGCGATAGTCAGGCATCAGCTCCACCAGCCGCCCGGCTTCCAGGTCTTTGTGTACCAGAAAACCGGGCTGCAGCACGATGCCCTGCCCGGCCACGGCAGCGGCGCAGCAGGTTTCACCGTTGTTGGCATACATCCATGGCCGGACCCGCACACTGGTCTTGCCGTCCGGGCCCTCAAAGGGCCAGTCGTTGCCCGTGGTGAAGTTGCTGTAGCCGATGACCCTGTGGCTGGCCAGATCATCCGGTTTGACGGGGAAGCCATGGGTGGCAACGTAATCCGGCGAGGCGCAGGCTATTAACCGGGTGGAGGTAATCCTTCGGCTGACCAGTGTAGAGCTTTGCAGGGTGGCAATCCGGATGGCCAGATCAAAGCCTTCCTCGACGATGTCCACCAGCCGGTCCGAGAGGTCGATCGACAACTCCACGTCCGGATAGCGGGCGTGAAATTTTCCCCACAAAGGTGCCAGGTGGCTGATTCCGAAACTGACCGGCGCATTCACCCTTAATGTGCCCCTTGCGACATCATTACGGGCGGTAATTTCTGCTTCGGCCTCCTCAACCCCGGCCAATAATTCCCGGCACCGGACATAGAACACCTCGCCCTCCCCCGTGAGAGACAGGCGGCGGGTGGTCCGCTGCAACAACCGAACCCCGAGACGGCTTTCCAGTTCGCTGACATAGCGCGAGACAGCGGCCTTGGACATTCCCAGATTCTCTGATGCAGCGACGAAGCTGCCGGCCTCAACCACGTTGCAGAACGTCTGCATCTCCAACAGTCGATCCATTATCTCAAATTCCGGAACAGTTAATTCAATAAAGCCATGTTTATCCCGTTTATTGATATTTGTAAAGTTCTCCCACGGTCAAAACACACCCAAGGAGATTCATCATGAACAACGCATTCCTGAACAAACTGATCAGCACTGACGCAGGCTGGGGCGCATTGGCCCTCCGGATTCCCGTCGGTATCATTTTCGCCGCTCACGGCGCCCAGAAACTGTTTGGCTGGTTCGGCGGCTACGGCCTGGAAGGCACGGGCCAATGGATGGATTCCATCGGGCTGAGCCCGGGCTACCTGATGGCCCTGTTGGCCGGTGGCGCGGAATTCTTCGGCGGCCTGGCACTGATCATCGGCCTGCTGGTTCGCCCTGCCAGCGCGGTACTTGCATTTGCCATGCTGGTCGCCATTTTCAGCGTTCATATCGGCAACGGCCTGTTCATGAGTAACAATGGCTATGAGTTTGGCCTGGCCTTGCTGGCCGTGTCGGTATCCCTGGTATTCAGCGGCGCAGGCCGCGCGTCTATTGATCGCGCGATTGCAGCCCGATAACCACCGCAACCCGGAGGAGCAATCATGAGTCTGTTTGTTTCCCACGGCGCTCCCTCCTTCGCACTGGAGCCGGGCCTGGCGGGCCCGGCCCTGACGGAGCTGGGCAAACGCCTGACCAGGCCCGAAGCTGTGCTGGTGGTGTCACCCCACTGGATGACGCCGGAAGTCCGGGTAGGCGTTTCCGGAACGCCCGAGACCATTCACGATTTTCGCGGCTTCCCATCCGAACTGTATGAACTTGAATATCCGGCATCCGGGCATCCGGAACTGGCCCAAACCACCCTTGCCTTGCTTGAGGCAGGGGGCTGGAAAGCACGAGCTGACGAAAAGCGGGGCCTTGATCACGGGGCCTGGGTTCCCCTGATGCACCTTTTCCCCGATCACTCAGTTCCGGTGTTTCAGGTCTCAATGCCCGCTGATCTTGACCCTGCCTCGGCCTGGAAGCTGGGCCAGACCCTGCAGCCACTCGAGCATGAGGGTGTGCTTATTGTCGGGTCGGGGAGCCTTACCCATAACCTGTATGAGGTTCGCTGGGGGGATGAGAACGCCTCTGGCTATGCTCGGGAATTCACGGATTGGGTGCGTGCAAAGGTCACGGCAGGCGACCACCAACAATTGATTGCGACGCTGGAGAAAGCGCCCCATGCACAACGTGCGCACCCCACCACAGAGCACTTCCTGCCTCTGTTGGTGGCGGCCGGTGCGGCCGGGGAACAGCAACCCGGCGTGCTGATTGATGGCGGGATCGAACACGGTGTTCTGGCCATGGATGCCTTTGTTTTCAGGCATCCGGCCTGAAGCCGGGACAATCATCCAACCCCGGGCAATGCAAAAGGGCCACCCCTAGAGGTGGCCCTTCTGATTTTCAGGGGTGCGAACGGCTTCAGCCCAGGTTCTTCTTCACGAATTTCTGGATCTCACCCACGATACCGCTGCGGAAAGCCAGAACCGTTATCACGAAGATGCCTCCAAGAATCGGATCTACCCAATCCCGTAAGGGACCCTGGGAAAGGTTGTACTCGATATTCACCACGAAGGTGGCACCCACCACCGGGCCAAGCAGGGTTCCCATACCACCGACCAGAGTCATCAGGATAACCTCGCCCGACATGTGCCAGTGCGCATCGTTCAGGGAAGCGAGCTGGAACACGACGGATTTCATGGAACCTGCAAGACCGGCCAGCGCTGCGGAAATCACGAATGCCAGCACCTTGTAACGATCCACGTTATAGCCAAGCGATACAGCACGGGGCTCGTTCTGTTTGATGGCCTTCAATACCTGACCGTACGGACTACTGACAATGCGCTGCACCAGCAGATAGCAAGCGATAAACACCGCCAGCACGAAATAGTACATGTTCAGGTTATCTTCGAGATTGATGAATCCCAGCAGCTCACCCCGGGGGATACCGTGCATACCATCTTCGCCGCCCGTGAATTCGGATTGGACGAAGAAGAAGAAAACCAGCTGCGCCAGGGCCAGGGTAACCATGGCGAAATAGATGCCCTGCCGACGAATCGACAACAAGGCAAAGCCGGTGCCCAGAACCGTGGCCGCCAGGGTGCCGGCGATGATCCCCATCTCCGTGGTAAGCCCGGAGTAATTGCTGAGCAGGTAACCGGTGGTATAGCCACCCGTGGCCAGGAAGGCCGCATGACCGAATGACAGCAGGCCGGTGAACCCGAACAGGAGGTTAAAGGCCACCGCAAACAGCGCGAAGCAGAGGATCTTCATCAGGAAGACCGGGTAAATCACAAACGGCGCAGCGAGCAGGATAAGCAGCAGCACGCCGTTGAGCATCATTTTCTTGCGATCCTGGTTGGCCTGTTCCTGAACGATAGACTTGTGAATATCGGCGGAATTGACTGGCTGATTCATATTTATGCCTCCTTACCGAACAAGCCACTGGGACGGAACATCAGAACCAGAACCATGACCAGGAAGATGACCGCCGAGGAAGCCGGCGGGTAGAAGGTTTTGGTGAGGCCTTCAATAACACCCATGAGAATACCGGTGATGATAGCGCCGCCGATGGAACCCATACCCCCGATAACCACAACCGCAAAGACCGTGATCAGGGTGGCAGACCCCATGACAGGCGTCACCGAGTAAATCGGCGCGGCCAGGACTCCGGCAAACGCTGCCAACGCCACACCAAAGCCGTAAGTCAGGCTGATCAGGAGTGGTACGTTGATGCCAAAACCCTGCATAAGCTGGGAATCCTCGGTACCGGCCCGCAGGTAGGCACCCAGCTTGGTTTTTTCAATCACAAACCAGGTTCCGAAGCACACGACCAGTGCCGCAACGATAACCCAGGCCCGGTAATACGGCATGAACATAAAGCCGAGATTCACACCGCCTTTGAACATGTCGGGCATGGTGTAGCGAAGGCCAGACACACCAAACCAGTTCACCAGCACGCCGGTGATGATCAGCGCCACACCGAAAGTCAGGAGCAGGCTGTAAATATGATCTTGTCCCGCGATGCGGCGCAGCAGGAAATACTCTATGACGACGCCGAAAGCGCCGACCAGCAGGGGGGCCAGCAGGAGCGCGACCCAGTAATTAACGCCCAGATAGTCAAACATCAGGACGGTGGTCATGGCGCCGAGCATGTACATGGCACCATGGGCGAAGTTGATGATCTTCAGCAAACCGAAGATGACCGCGAGCCCAAGGCTCAGAAGGGCGTAAAAGGCGCCATTGATGATTCCGATCAGGAGCTGGCCGGAGAGCACAGCTACAGGGACGCCGAAAATCATGGACATTGGGCTAACTCCAGAAGCAGCACAGGGGTTGGTTGTTGTTCTTACTCAATTCTCTGAGTTGCGGGCTCACCCTGCCCTGTTGCCGGGTGAGCCCTGATGCCGGTCTTAGTTGTTAACCAGCTTGCACTTGCTCTCGGAGAGCGGACGGTAAGATTCTTCCGCCGGAATAGTCCTCAGGATCTTGTACAGATCCCACTCATTCGTGGACTCAGCCGGGGTTTTCACTTCCGCCAGGTACATATCGTGCACCATGCGGCCGTCAACACGGATCTTGCCGTTCTTGGCAAACATGTCGTTGATGGGCGTATCCATCATCTGTTTGCGCACTGTCTGGGCATCATCGGAACCGGTCGCCTTGACTGCGTTCAGGTACTGCATGGTGCTGGAGTAGATACCGGCGTGAACCATGGTCGGACGAACACCGGTCTCTTCCATGAAGCGATCAGACCATTCACGGGTCTCGTCGTTCATGTCCCAGTACCAGCCGGTGGTCAACTGGATGCCCTGAGCGGTTTCCGCACCCAGTGCGTGCACGTCAGTCAGGAACAGCAGCAGAGCCGCGAGCGTCTGGCCAGACTGGGTGACACCGAACTCACTGGCTGTTGTGATGGCGTTGGTGGTGTCAGCACCGGCGTTTGCCAGGCCAATTACATCAGCGCCGGACGCCTGGGCCTGCAGGATGAAGGAGGAGAAGTCCTGGGTCGGGAACGGATGGCGCACGGTGCCGATCACTTCACCGCCGTTGGCCTCAACAACGCGTGTCACGTCGCCTTCCAGAGCGTGGCCGAACGCGTAATCCGCAGTCAGCATGTACCAGGTTTTGCCGCCTTCTTTAACCACCGCACTGGCGGTACCGTTGGCCAGCGGATAAGTGTCGTAAACGTAGTGGATGTGGTTCGGGGTGCAGTGCTCGTTGGTGATACTGGAAGCGGCTGAACCGGAGATGATACCCAGGCGATCATTCTCTTCCAGAATCTTGCTCACGGCAATGGAAACGGAAGAAGCCACCATACCGGCCACCAGATCAACATCCTCGTTCTCAACCCAGCGACGAACGGTGCTGGAGGAAGTATCGGGGCTGTTACGGTCATCAGCACTGACCACTTCGATCTTGGCGCCATTTACCTGACCACCAAAATCAGCGATCGCCATTTCCAGGGCCTTCAGCCCGTTTGGACCTGCCAGGTCACGGTAGGTGCCGGACATATCTGCCAGGTAACCGATCTTGACTGTGTCGTTGGAAATAGCCGCTTGGGCTCCGCTTGCCATCATGGCTGATGCAACGGCTGATGTCAGAAGCTTTTTCATCATTGTCATTGTTGTATCTCCGCTACTGTCTTGCGTTGGTTCGGGTTGTTGTTGCTTTTCTTGCTCTCGTCCTATCCGGGATCAGACCCCCAAATAGCGATCCAGCACCGACTGTTTGGAACTCAGTTCGTTGGCGCTGATTTCTTCCACAATCTGACCGTGCTCAACAACGTAATGACGGTCGGCTAACGGTGCTGCGAAGTGGAAATTCTGCTCAACCAGGACAATGGTCAGCCCCTTGTTTTTCAGGGCAATCAGGACCTCACCCAGCTTTTCTACAATAACCGGGGCCAAACCCTCGGTAATTTCGTCCAGCAACAGCATGTTGGCGCCAGTGCGCAGAATGCGCGCCATAGCCAGCATCTGCTGCTCGCCACCGGACAGCTTGGTGCCCTGGCTGAAACGTCGTTCATACAGGTTAGGGAACATGTTGTAGATTTCTTCCAGGCTCATGCCGCCACTGCGCACAACTGGCGGCAGCGTCAGGTTCTCCTGGACACTGAGCGAGGAAAAAATGCCCCGATGTTCGGGGCAATACCCGACACCCAACCTGGCAATGTGGTGAGGCGCACAAGACATCGTTTCCTCACCGTTAATCATGATTGAGCCGGTGCGCCGGCCAACCATATTCATAATGGCTTTGAGGGTTGTACTCCGACCTGCACCATTGCGGCCCAGCAGGGTCACCAGCTCACCACGGTGCACCACCATATCGATACCATGGAGGATGTGGGATTCGCCGTAAAAGGCGTGCAATCCCGAGAGTCGGAGCTGCTCGTATTCGCGATCTGATTTACTGGTCATTGCGCCGCCTCCGACTGCTCGCTGTCAGCGGTAGTACCCCGCTCTCCACTACCATCACTACCCATGTATACCTCGCGCACCCTTGGATCTGCAGAGACCGAGGCGTAATCACCCTCGGTCAGGACAGCGCCCTGAGCCAGCACGGTGATGCGATCGCACAATTTGCTGACCACGCTGAGGTTGTGCTCAACCATCAGAACGGTTCGTCCCGCTGCCGCCTTGCGTACGAGCTCTACCACACGATCCACGTCTTCCGAACCCATGCCCTGGGTTGGCTCGTCAAGCAACAGGATTTCCGGCTCCATGGCCAGCGTGGTTGCCAATTCGAGTGCGCGCTTGCGCCCGTAGGCCAACTCAACGGTGGTGGTGTTGGCAAACTCTGCAAGGCCAACGGCATCCAGAAGCTCCATGCAGCGCTGATTCAGCTTGTGCAGGGAATTGCCGGATTTCCAGAAACTGAAGGAGGTGCCCTCAAACGTCTGCAGGGCTACGCGGATGTTCTCCAGCGCTGTCATGTGAGGGAATACGGCAGAGATCTGAAACGAGCGGACAATGCCCTGGCGGGCGATGGCGGCGGACTTCATGGTGGTGATGTCCTGATCCTTGAACAGGATCTGACCACGAGTCGGGATCAGGAATTTGGTGAGCAGATTGAAGACCGTGGTCTTGCCAGCACCGTTAGGGCCGATCAGGGCGTGAATATGGCCTTTCTGGACCTTCAGGTTCACGTCGTCGACCGCAACAAAGCCCTTGAATTCTTTGACAAGGTTACGGGTCTCCAGAACGTACTGTTCACTCATGAGCCAATCTACCTTTGTTATTGTTGTGCGTTTTATCTGTTTACCAGATTAGATTGACGTATACGTAAACGTCAACACTTAATTGCAGTTTTTAAGTACACTCTCGCTACGCAAAAAGTCGTATAGAAGGTCTACTACCTGGTCCTGCTTCTCCAGGTGCGGAGAATGCCCAGCATCCTCCAGAATCAAGCCGTGAGCGCCCTCCCCGATGCCAGCAACGATGTCTGTAACCTGCTCAGGCACGCCGTATTCGTCATTCTCCCCTTGAATGATCATAGCCGGACATTCGATCGCTGCCAGCCAGCGACGGAAATCCATGGCTGACTGAAAGCCCTCATCGCGCCAGACTGTCTGCCAGGCGTTGAAAAGGGCGTCGGTCCGGTCGCCATGATAGCGTGCCAAACGCTCCCGGATATCGGTCTCCCGATAACGAACAGCCATCTCCTCGATGCCGGCAAGGGTAAGGTGATCCGCATAGATATGCGCAGCCATGGTTATCAGAGCCTTCACGCGGTCACCCACGGTACCGGCCGTCACGAGGGCAATGGATCCACCATCACTGTGCCCTACCAGCACGATATCCTGAATTGCGAGCTTGTCCAGTAACCTGGGCAACCACCGATGACCGGCAACTTCCAGGTAATCATACGGGCGGGGGAGCTCTTCGTCAGAAGAGTGGCCATACCCCTGACGATTGTAGATCAGTGCATCGCAGCCGGTGGCTTTGGCCAGTTTTTCCGGGAACTTCCGCCAAAGGGCAATGCTACCGAGGGATTCATGCAGAAAAACCAGTACCGGCCCTTGCGGCTCCTCGTGCTGGATTCGCCTGACCTCCAGCTCCACACCGTCACCGACCGGCACCATCGTGTCTCGAATCTGCATGGCGCTACCGGTTTGGAGGAATTGAGTAAGTCATGGTGGAGTGTGCAACCGGCTCTTCGGCGCCTTCGGAGTAGACGAACACTTCGCCCACACCCATGGTGCGACCGACTTTCAGCATGGTGGCCCGAGCCCAGATGGGCTGATGGGCCACCGGCTTGCGGAGAAAGTTGATGTTCAGGTTGGTGGTTACCGCCAGGGGAACCAGGCCAATCTTGCTCAACAGCGCCGCATAAAGGGTGACGTCCGCCAGCCCCATCATGGCCGGCCCGGAGACGGTTCCCCCGGGCCTGAGGTGCTCCTCATCCACTTCCAGCTTCATCTCTGCCCAGCCATCCCCGAGCTTCTGCAGGGTGCCATAGGCGGCCCCCTGCGGAAACTGCTCGTCGAGGAAGGCCTGCAGCTCTTCAAACGTAATGATCATGCGCCGATTTCTTCCTTGGCCTGATTACGCAGAACGAACCGCTGGATTTTTCCACTGGGCGTCTTGGGCAGTTCATCAACAAACTCGATTTCCCGGGGGAAGGCGTGGGTGGAGAGTCTGCGACGCACCAGTTCCTGAAGCTCATCTTTCAGGGCCTGCTCGTCTCCGACGGCATAATCGCCCTTGATCACTACATAGGCCTTGATGATAGAGCCGCGCTTCTCATCGGGCTTGCCGACAACACCTGACTCCGCCACAGCGGCGTGCTCCAGCAAGGTGCTTTCCACGTCGGCGGGGCCTACGCGGTAGCCGGCGGTGGTGATGATGTCATCGTCCCGGCCGCTGAAGGAGAAGTTGCCGTTGCCGTGATTGATGACCATATCGCCAGTGAGGTAGTAACCGTTCACGAACGGATCTTTCTCACCCCAGGTGTAGCCGTCGAAATGGAAGAGCGGGGAGGCCTTCACGTCAACAGCCAGCTGCCCGACTTCGCCCTCGCCCACAACTTCGTTCTTCTCATTCAGCGCAACTACCTTGTGACCCGGGGAGGCATAGCCCATGGAACCTTCGCGGACCGGATGCGCAAGGCCGTGGAAGTTGCAACAGGTCATGCCGGTTTCGGTCTGGCCGTAGTGGTCTTTCACGGGGCAGAAGTGGCGGTTGCGAATCCAGTTCACCACTTCCGGGTTAAGAGGTTCACCGGCACTGCTGGCAACACGCAAACCCAGGTTTTCGCCTTCCGGCAGAACGTGATCGTTGGCCTTGAGCAGGCGGTAAGCCGTAGGCGCCGCTGCCAGGTTGGTGATCTTGTATTTGCGGATCATGTCGTAGGTGGATTCCGGCGTGAAACCGCCCGGGTTGAAATGGGTCGCGTGGCCCATCAGCAGGGGTCCTACCACCGCGTAGTAAAGACCGTAGGCCCAGCCAGGATCGGCCACGTTCCAGAACTTGTCGCCTTCCTGCAGATCAATGGCGTACTTCATGTAAACGTAGAACGCCAGCAGTGCCTTGGCGGGGACCGCAACGCCCTTGGATTTACCGACGGTTCCGGAGGTGAACATCTGAAGAAACGGATCGTCGCCCTTGATCATGACCGGCTCAAACTCGCTGGACTGGGCGGCCAGAGTTTGTTCGAAATCGGGAATGTCCGCACCAATCTCACTGGCGTTGACGCCAACAACTGGCGGGCACACCTTGACGTCGTTCAGCTTGGGGTAGTTTTCAGGGTTGGTCACTACCAGCTTGGTACTGGCTCGTTCAAAACGGTATTCGATGGCCCCGGAACCGAAGGCAGTGAACAGTGGCTGATACACCGCGCCGGCACGCAGGGTTCCGGCGATAACGATCAGCAGCTCAGGCGTGCGCGGCAGGAGTGCAGCCAAGCGGTCGCCCTTTCCGATGCCCTTGGATTTCAGATAATTGGCAAAACGCGCGGAGGCCTCTTTCAGTTCGGCGAAAGTCAGGGTGCCGTCACCGCCATCCTCGGTTTCGTAGTAAAGGGCAACGCGACTGGGGTCGTCCGCCCACTTGTCGCAGATTTCGTGACATACGTTGAGCCCGCTATCCAGACGTCCATCCAGGATGTCCGCTTCCAGAGCAGCAGGATCGAAGTTGTTGTAAACGTCGGTATATTCCGGAAGGCTCATTCTCAACTCCTGTTGTTTTTATCATTGAAAGCACGGGTCAAGGTTTAGCACAGGCTTCACTTTACGTAAAGGTAAACTTTAGACCAAAAAGGAAGAAATCTGGGTGGTTTTATGAGGTGGAAAACCAGGCGCGGCGGGCATGCCGCGCCTGGAAAAGAGTTCCCGAACAGCCCCCAGGATTGAGGGGGAGTTTTTCAGGAATGGCGGCTGGACAGGATGTGGTGGAGGGATCCGCACTCAACCATGGGGTCGTCACAGTTGACCACAATGTCGGAGCGGGCGATGACATAACCCTTACCGGTGATGCTGTTCTTGATCACCTGGTATTCACCCTCCTCTTCAACAGAGGTAAATTCTCCGATAAAGCCGGTCTCTCTCAGGGAAACGGTTTCGAGCTTGTCGCCCGGCTTAATGCTGCCCTCGTAGTTCATCAACGCCAGGCGGGCGGAGGTGCCAGTGCCGGTGGTGCTCCGGCAAATCACACCCGGATGCACATAGGTTGCAGACCGGGAGCGGTAATAGCCCTCGGCCACATGCTCCACAGGGCCCATGAAGTGAAGGAACGGCAGTGGCCCGACGTCGCCCAGGGTGTAATGGGAAAAGCCCCGTTCGGCCTGGATGGCCTCAACAATGGCATGGGCGGCTTCTGACAGCTTGCGCTCTTCATCCAGGGTCAGATCAAAGCCCAGACTGGACGCATCCACCAGCGCATAAAAACCACCGCTGTAGGCCACGCTGTAGGTAATCTCACCCAACGAGGGCACGTCGATGCTGGCCTTGTAGGTATGAATATAACTGGGCAACCCTTCACAGGTGATGGCTTCCACCACGCCGTCCTGAACGGTCGCCTCGATCTGAACCAGGCCAGCAGGAGATTCCAGGAGAAAGTTCTGTTTGCCTTCCTGTTTCGGCACGATACCTGATTCCAGCACTGCGGTGGCCGTGCAGATGGTGTTGGAGCCGGAGTAAATCGGGTAACCCATGACTTCCATGATGATGTAACCGGCGGCCGCTCGGGGATCCGTTGGCGGCACCAGCAAATCCACGGACATTTCGGGCACGCCATATGGCTCTTCCAACAAAAGCCGACGCAGGCCATCGGCATCATCGCGCAGGTATTCCATCTGCGCACGAACCGTATCGCCGGGTAATTGATCAATGCCACCGGTCACGATCCGGCTGACATCACCGCCGGCATGGGTATCCATCAACTGAATGGTTAGCTCGGGTTTCATCAGGCACTCTCCAGTGACCAGGGTTGGCCGTGTTCTTCCCATTGTGAGTCGGGAACTATCACGATCTTGCCGAGATAATTGCTACCCCGGTTCACAAAGTATTCTTCTGCCCGATGCAGATCAGAGAGCCTGAAGGCACCGTGCAAAACCGGTTTCAGTCGCCCTTCCCGGATCCAGGCCATCAACTGTTCGGCCTCCTCCCGGGTGCCGTGGGATACCCCGAAGATCTGTACCTGGTAGAGGTAGATCCGGGTCCACAGAATTTCGCTGATATTGCCGCCGCTGGCGCCAGCAATACTGAGTCGCGGATAGGTGCTGCGGGCGTTCATATCAAAGATCATGGTGTCAATGAACACATCGGTCATCTCACCGCCGACCAGATCCATCACAGCATCAATGGGTTTGCCGCCGGTTTCCGCTTTCACCCGATCCACGAAGCTGTCCATATCCGAGCGATCCAGCACCGCCTCGGCACCCAGTTCCAGCAGCGCTGCCGCCTTGTCCTGTTTGCTGAGGGCATAGGGAATAGCCCCCATGATCCGGCACAACTGGATCAGGGCGGTGCCCACACCACCGCTGGCACCGGTAACCATAACCCGCTCCCCGGCCTTGATATTGGCCGAGGTAAGCATGTGCATGGCCGTCTGGTAGGAACACATCCCCATGGACGCCACTTCGGCATCTGTGAGTTCGGCATTGGGTATATGGTGAAACTGCTCCGACGGGAGAGCTACGTATTCCGCATAGCCCCCGTCGGCGCCGTGACCGAAGTAATCGGGCGTGAGGTTGATGTCCCGCCGATCATTGGCGTAGATGTTGAAATCCAGCAGGCCCCGTTCACCGATTCGGGACTCATCCACCCCTTCACCAACGGCGGCGACACGCCCGGCGATATCCGCCCCCTGAATCCGGGGAAACGTCAGCGTGGGCTTACCGCCCATCTGAAAGGATGTCATTTCGCCTTTTTTGGTGGGATAAAGCCCTTCCCGCGCCTTGCGATCGGTGTTGTTCTTCGCCGTGGCTGTGACCCGGACAAGCACCTCTCCCGGCCCGGGAGCAGGAACAGACACGTCCTGATACTCCAGTTTATCGACATCACCGTGACCGGTAAGAACCATGGCTTTCATGGTGTTCGGGATCATGGGCTGACGATCCTCCCTGTTTGCTGAATTTCGGGTATTCAGAGAGGATAGGTGAGTTTACCGGGCGTGTCAGTGCGTGTTGCGGGTATCCATTACCAGACTACCTCGCAATCACTTTATAGACTGGTCGCAGCTTGGGAATCTGCTTGAGAACCACCTGAATCACGGTCATCAAAGGCACTGCCAGAAGCACACCCACCGGCCCCCAGAGCCAGCCCCAGAAGAAGATCGAGACGAAGATGATCACCGGATTGATCGCCATACGAAAGCCGTGAATCCAGGGTTCGATAAAGAACCCGACCAGCGTGGTCAGGCCGAGGAACCCCAGCGGCGCAATGGCCATCATCCAGAATTCATCTAGGCTGATGGCAGAGACAATCGTCAACATAGAGATAGAGAGAATAACGCCCAGATAGGGAATAAACCGGGCAAGCCCGGCGACCAACCCCCACACAGCTGGATCCGGCAGCCCGACGGCCCAGCAGATCAGGCCTGTTGTGGTGCCGACGGCCAGATTACTCAGGCCGAGAACGCCCAGGTACTGGGCAATCTGATGCTGGGAATCGTGAGTAATCCGAAGTACGGTTTTTCGCTGATCAATCGGGAGCTGACGGACAAAGTTCTTGATCAGACGATCTCCACTGACCAACAGGAAATAGGTCAATGCCAGTGCCAATGCCAGGCCGGCAATGCCGTTTCGAGCCTTGGTCATCAACTGGCTGCGCCAGGAGTCCGTTTGCAGAACCACCGCCGTTGGCTGTTGCTGTTCTGACTCTGAGAGCTCCTCCACCGACTTTTCAACTTGCTCAGCAGATTCGGTAACCCGGGCGATCTGGCGACTGATTTCACTTTCACCGACCAGCAAGCGCGAGATGCCCTGCGGGACCTCTTCCGCCCACTTCAGCGCAGGCGTTGCCACAGCCAAAGTTATGCCGACGATTCCGGCCAGTACCAACAGGACCAGAACCAGGGAACTGATCATCCGGGGAATCCGCCACTTAACGTAAGCCTTCTTGACCAGAGGCGAGAGTAGCAGGCTTGTCATCACCGCGAGAATGATGGGCAGGACGATCTGGTGAGCGACGTACAGGGTGTACAGGATGCCCAGGCCGAATAGCCCGTAGATCGGCGTGGCAAGATCTGATGAAATCAGCGGGCGCTTGTTCTCGCCAACCGGTTCCCTATCTGTGGATTGGTCGTCCATGGTGAAGCCTGTATACCGTGGAAAAAAGCTGGCCTGGTAAATCCAGGCCAGCGTTAAAGACGGTCAGTCTACATTCACCATTGACCGGGCGCACCCAAGAGAGAGTTACGTGAGGTTCACATGAGTCGTATTTCAGCGCAATTAGCTCGCCATCTTCGGCAAAAAGGAGGTATCCACCCAGTACCGCTTGGGGTTCGTGGGGTTGATGTAAACGGGAATGGACTCGCTCTGAATATGGTCAGAGGGATCGAACCAGAGGTTGCGACTCCTGAAGACATGGACATCGGAAGTGACCGGATTCTGCCACTGGCAGACGATCTGATAGGGGCTCTTCCCGTTCATGACGATCCTCTGGTTCTTTTCGACACCCTGAAACATACCCTGAACCCGTTGCCCGGTTTTGCGAAGTTTGGCAGCCCCACTGTTCCTGACAGCCGGCACAACAAACATACCGGCTCCAACCATAAAGAAAACGCCGCCCAAACCGCCTACGATCAGGGTTACTCCCCACAGCGAAAAGAATCCATCGATTCTGGCAGACTCAGCATTGCCGGGCATGAACAACACACGAACCGTCTCACCGCGACTATAACTCGGAGGGTTGCTGCCGCTGGATGAGAGGAACTCTGTAAGCCTGCCTTTTTCGTCTTCAAAACGGACGAGAGGATAGTAGGCATTGGAATCACTGGATCGTGATCGAATCAGGTCGGTTACAACACCCGGTTCGGCTGTCGCGGTTTCAAGAAACGTGGAAGTGCTCTGGAAAGAGAAAAAGGCGCCGACAAGCATGCCGACACCCACGAGTGCAAAAATCACCCGCAGCGTATTGAAGGTTTTCATATCAGTTCCTTTGAAGTTTGCTTCCTTATTTCGAAAACACCCTGTTTTCGAACGTCGAAATTATACTTGATTCAACAGGGCTTGGAAGTCATGAGATGAGACGCGGTTCCGCCAATGGGCACAAACTGTCTCTCTGGTAATTCTGTTGCTTCAAGCAAGTTGATAGAATGCTGCTAACACATGGAGTGTTAACCCCATTGCACGGAGCAAGCATGCGTTACCTCGTTTTTTCTTCACTTGTTGTCACCTCTGCCCTTTCCGGATGCAGCCTCTATTACGAATCCCAGGCAAAAGACATGGTTCAGCGCCAGATGGACGCCATGGTTTTTGTCGAAGGTGGGGAGTTTATGATGGGGAATCCTGGGGGGTGGAGTGTTCGTAGCGACACCATCCCGGCTCATCGTGTCATCGTTGATGATTTTTATATTCAGAAATACGAAGTGACACAAGGGGATTTCGAGTTGTTTATGGATGTGACTAACTACAAACACTCGAACAACTCTTATGAAATTCTCAGGGAAGAACATCCAGAACGTTTCCAGCCGAACCTACCAGCGGTGGTGTCGTGGACGGATGCATCGGAGTTTTGCAGGTGGCTGGGGTCTCAAACTGATACGAGTATTCGACTTCCAACCGAGGCGCAGTGGGAATATGCGGCCCGAAGCGGGGGGAAAATGTTGCGCTATGCAACAGAAAACGGAAATGCGGAAGAAGGCGTAACCATGGCGCCACGCCCATCTCAGTATCGAGAGCAGAAAAAAACGCTCCCAAAGCCGCCAGGAACCTTCCCTGCGAACCCACTTGGCCTTTACGACATGTCGGGCAATGCCGCTGAATGGGTGAGCGATTATTATCGCGCCGATTACTATGAGCGCTCCCCGATCAATAACCCAGAGGGCCCCGACACTCCAATCATAGAAAGCTGGAGCAACGAGCCATTCCGAGTCCTCCGAGGCGGCGATTTTAGAGATTTCTCTGGCAACACAACCGTCACAAGGCGCAAAGCCATAGAGCGGGTAACAAACGAATCCACTGGCTTTCGTTGTTCCTTCTCAGAAGATTAAACTATTGAAGCAAGCCAATCCTCAACCCTTTCAGATTGCGTCGATTGGAACAGTCGACGCGGGAAGAGCTTGTAATAGTTACTCATTAAATCTTGGAGCGAGCCCTTCCCTGAATCATTCCCAATTCTTTTCAGAACTTCTATGAGTTCTCGATGGCTGCGAATTGTTTCAAAAACTTCAATCATAGCTTTCGTTGCGATGTCACGATGCGGATCTCCTCGACCCAGAATCGGCCCACTATCCCGAACCATTATCGTCAGCAATTGCGCTTTGGCAGACGGAGTCAGTAACCTCAGTCGATTATTTCTCAGCACACCCTCCGCAACCTTTCGTACCTCTTCATCGGCTTGGTAAAGGGAGCGCCAGAGTTCCAATAAAGTATCTGCTCCCTTCGCAACTAACGACGAAAAAGCCTCCTCACTGCAAGCAAATATACTCAAGAGGCGAGATAAACTGTCGAAGGCCTCTTCAGAAATCCAGTCTAAAAAGCGAAAATCGCTCTGCTCGAGCGACCACCTAATGAACTTAATCAGCTCCCACACCTGCCCAGCATTCAGCTCAGCAGCAATGCCACCGCTCCCACCGGGGCCAAGAACCAAACTCCCCTTGAAGTAGGCAACGAGCCTGCCTTCAACAAGCTCAATTTTGTAGTCAAAACCTAAACCGATTCCGGATGAAACCGCAATTTCTGGCTTTACCTCAGCCAGCAATTCAAACTCGGAATCCCCTCTTGTTAGGTCATCAGTGGCTTCATCAACTCCCCTATAGACAGCCTTCCACTTAATCCCAAATCTGGCTTCATTACTTACAGTTGCGCCAGCAAAAGCTTCACCATTTGCCTCTCCAGAGATACCAACATTTCCGGGTGCGCTGGATAACTTCGCGTTTGAGGCGAGAGAAAGACAGGCACCCGCAAAGCCCTGAATCCGATACTCTGCATCTGCTCTGAAGTAACCACAATGAACCCGTATCGGATCACCCTCGTGGTTCTCGTACTCAAGAACAATTTTGGCTCCGGTCTCATCAGGAATCCGGGCAGCAAAGGTCGCTTCACCCTGCAGCAGGCTGTATGCGCTCTGCATCTGGGTACCGACGTAAACCTCACCCTTTTGTGGATCGTAGCGAGACTCCAGACTGCACTGAGCCGCAAACCGGAACATCTGGGCTTCGGCACTTGCGGCGAAACGACCATCTTCGGTTGAAGCTTCTTTTTTAAATAATTCAATTTCCAACTGGTTAAAGAAGTTGTCCTCTTTGCTCTTCCACTCAGCAAACTTCACCTTGAGCGACCGGTCGTTCTTAAGGCCGTTTTTCGCCTCGTCCCAGGCTCGTTCAAAGTCGGAAGCACTCATCACTGCACGAACATCCGAAGTCTTGAGCGTCTTCCAGTTACCGCGTAATTGATTCAGAACCTCCTGGCGGGCGTAGCGGTAACCCGCGCCACCGGTATGCTTAAGCTCAACCAGGGGGCGAGACTTCATCGAGCCGAGGTTCGGCTTGGCGAGAACATCGACGGCTGAAGGCGGACTGGTTTCCACCAAACTCCTAAGGGTTTTCTCTATATCTACGATAAGATCCCGTCGTTCCTGCTGTTCGTTACGGTGCTTTTCGACTTCTTCATGGTGGATTATGTTCCAAAGCCGGACGACCCAGGACACTCTCGCTGCATATTCGTTGACGTAATCCATGTAGGGAATCAGCTCATCATCGAGCTCGTTCAGTCGCTTCTTTTTGTCTACCAAAGACTGAAGATCAGCCTCAGCAATGAAATCCGGCCAGCGCGTGTATTTCTTCAGCTCCTGGGTCTCGTGTTTGAGCCGTTGCACTTGATGGCTATCTGCGTCCTGATCGCTCTGAACCATCCGATACTGAAGCTCAGCCTCCAAAGCCGCCCTGAGGAACCTTAGCCTCTCGTCCATTTCATCCAGATCTTGCTTGCTGGCTTCGGTTACTAGCTCGTGGGCCTCAACCTTTGCCTTCACGCCGGGCAGTGTCGCTTCCAGTTCGGCACAAAGCGTTGTGAAAACTCTTACTGAGAGCAGGTCTTTCCTTTCAGTTAGGTTGGCTTGGCTCGCGGGCAACAGAATCTGGCTTCGGATCTGGTTGATCTCATATTCAATCCGTTTTTCTCTACGGCGCTGATGCTCGAGTCGTTGTCGCTCTCGTTTCCAACGGGCCTCGTAGTCATTGAGCAGCTCCTTTGCTGTAGAGCTTTGCTCAGTTTCGGGGAGTGCCCCCAACTTTCGAAGGCTGCCCCAAGCCTTTTCGCGTGCAGCAGGTATATCCTCTACAGGCCCCGCCTCGGCCCTTTTCAACTCAGCCAAAGGCTTGTTGAGAGTCTCAATCTCCCTATACAGATCCTTCAGCTGAGTGCGGCTTAGCGCATAAACCGTGTCTTCCTCACCAGTGACATGAACAAGCGCTTCGCACTCGATCGAGCACTGAGAGCACTCGAGATCATCTTTTGTATCATCGTTAGCCGACTGCGCTGCCGGAAGTACACCCCGATCAGCGGAGTTTTCAGGGACAGTTAGATTCCAGCCAGCCTCTATGTGGTTCACATCCTTGATAATCGGGTTCTCACTTTTGATCGCATCTAACGAGACTTGATATTTCGAAGCAATAGCTGAAAGTGTCTCTCCTGACTGAACTTCATGCTGTGGCATCCTTGCCCTCCAATATGCTCTCCATCGCATTCAAACGGTCCGCCGGCGTCATCTCCGACCTTCTAATCACTTCCTGAACATCTGCCCTAGCAATCGGATCAGAGCCAATGCGGATGCAAAGTCTTAACCAACGCTCTTGTAAAGAAACAGTTTCAAAACCAAGTTTCGAGGCTGTCTGAAGCTGCTCCAAAACCCAGACTCTTCGGTCTCCGGTTTCAGGCAAATAATCCCGATAGACTTGCTCATAGACCAATGCACGATCAGCCGATCTGAAGGCCGGCAACTCGGAGAGTTCAGCCTGAACCAACGAAGGTTGTTCAGGGAGGTCTTCCTTTATGGCGTTGTCAGGCGACCGATATCCATGCCAACCAGACCCGTTATGCCAGTAGATCGTCACACCGGAACTAATGATCTGTTTTTCTCGCCCTGCAAAAGCCGCCAGCAATGGACGAAAAGATCTTGGATCGTAAAATCGAAAAAGGCGCTCATCTGACTTTCCAAGGGCTAGCAACCATCCCTGAGCCCAATTGAAGACACATGTCGAGCTTTCCGGCGAGTCAATGACGATTCCCAGCGGCATAAAGCTCAATTTCTCTTTAAGCTTTTTATGAAATTGGGTGTCTCCATTGAACGCCAGGAGTATGGGTCCCTGATTCCATGAGGCCTGCCATCGGGTATTCTCCAGAAGGCTCCACCACTGAACCGAGCCGTGCTGATCAGCTTCGTAAAGAAACCTGAGGAAGCGATCGTCCACCGCAAGGTCAATGATGGCAAAGTCCGCGCTGGAGGGTTCCTGGGCCAGCATATCCAGACTATCAAGCGTGCTGATGTAGTTTGCAGCGTCCATTCTCGTCAAACTCACAATCGGAAACGACTGGCGCTCCCTGGTTGGCTGATTCCTTCAGCAATGTTGAGTGATCTGCCAGAACCTGCGGAGCACTCTTTCCTGTATCACGTTGGTCGGTTTCCTCTAGCTGCGCAGCGCCCGAACTTCCGTCTTGGCCAACAATGCCGGCAGGCAGCGCAGGGGCTTTATCTGCCACCCCACTCCCACTCCCTGGCCCACCACCGGAATTCATACGCACCGAAGGCCCGGAAACAGTGACACCGCTCGGATCCAGCTTCAGAAAGCTGCCTCCAGCCTTGAGCGTGAGTTCGGCGCCTGCCTCAATTACCACTTTCATGCCCGCCTTGTGGTGGATCTCGGTGCCAGCTTCAACGAGCTGGTTTTTGCCCTGCTTGCTGTGAAGACTGCCACCGACCGATAGGCTGTAATCGCTTCCGACCGATTCACGCTGTTCGCCATCGACCGTGTGGTGCTCATTGCCTTTCACGTGAGTGAAATCGTGGTTTTCGACCGTACGGTGACTGTCGTTCCGAATTACCTCCGTGCGGTTATTCTCGGTGAGCAGGTCCAGGTCTTTCTGGGCGTGAACGTAGATCTGCTCCTGTTCCACCTCATCCTCAAACCGCAGTTCGTTGCTGCCCTCGCCTTTGTGGGTTTTGGTTTTAAGGGTGGTGCGGGTTTTGTGCTCCGGCAGCCCATAGGGTGGCGTGTTGGAGATGTGATGGGTTCGCCCGGTGATGATGGGCTGGTCCGGGTCGCCATCCAGGAAGGAGACAATCACTTCGTGGCCGATTCGTGGCAAGGCCATGAAGCCATACTGCCCGCCGGCCCAGCCCTGACTGACTCGGAGCCAGGCGCTGCTGTGCTCATCATTCTTTGAATATCGATCCCAGGGAAAGCGCACTTTCACCCGACCATATTCGTCGCAGTGGATCTCCTCGCCTTCCGGGCCGGTAACAATCGCGATTTGCGGGCCGTCCATAAGAGGACGGTGGGCCCTCTGCGGTATCCAGGTCAGATCGGCCGGTATTGCATTGAACTGGTTGTGGTAAGTGGTGGGTTCGCTGCCTCCCTCTTCTTCCAACGCCTGGGGCTGAGAACCAGTATGAGTAACTGCGGTTAGCAGCCATTCCCGGTTCAAGGCGGCGCTGTCATGTTCTTTCAGTTCAACCTTGGCGCCGACGCTGAAGTCCGGGCGATTGCTCTCACCGGATGCGGTACTGGCATCATTACGCAGAGACTGAAGTCTGGCTTCGGTAAACGGCTGGCCACTGGCATCGGCCTTGAAGCGGCCGGGGTAATCGTAGTGCTGGTAGTCTTCCCGGTGCTTCAGGTCGCCGGAAGCATGCTGATGCATCAGACCATAGGCGGGATTCTTAAAGGTATAATCCTTCATGGCCACAGAGGCCACCCGCACCCGCTCTTCATATCGAAATCGGTACACGACCGGGCGCCTGCTGCTGCCGCCGGCTTTGGCGTTATATTCTGCCGGCTCAAGCTTCGGTGCATCGCCATGATGGTCGGCGATTATAAGCGCCGGCTGTGTTTCTGCGTCCACGCTCCCGTGTTCATACCTGTAATGCCAACCCTCTTCAGCCGCAAGGCGTTCGAGGAAGGCCAGGTCGCTTTCTCGATGCTGAACACAATACTCCCGCTGCTCTGGAGTGCGTTTCAGATCGAAAACCGAGTCGATAATGCCGCGCTCTTCCAGCAAAGTTCGCGCGATGGCCTCGGTACTTTGGGTCTGAAAGATCCGGCTATTGTGCATCAGGCCCAGGCGCCAGAGCGGCGGCTGGATGATTAGTTCATAGCGGGTTCGCCGATGACCGGCATCGCCCCGAACGAATTCGTTGACCACACCGGTGAAGCGCCTGAGCGGCTCGCCATCCTGCCAGACCACAAGATCCACCGGTAGCTCAAGGATTTCCGCGGCCTGAATTGACGGATCGGTGCTGGCCAGCTCAAGCCGACCGTAAAAAACCTCGGACAGGCGTTCGGTCAGGGTAAAGCCAACAAGTGAAAAAATATCAGAGGGGAGACCGCCAACACGGACGGTGAACTGCAATCCATTTGCCTGGGGCATGTCTTCAATCCTTTGAAGTCATCAATCCTGATGTTTCTGCTACAGAAACTGCACTATCCCTGGCAGCTCTTCCATCGTAGCGGGTGAAACATTAACAGCGTCGTCGTGGTTATTCAACGAAAAGACCGAAGGTTAATCCCTTGCCTTTGGAAGATCGGGATTCGAACAACGCCACAGGCGCCCCTTAACTACAAGGTAGCGCCCGTCCGGCGTTTTGATCGTGTCCTTACCCAATCTTTATTCAGGCTTGTAAAGCCGCTGGATGCTGGAGAAATCCAGGCTGTCATTACCCTGCCCGGCGTGCAGCTGGAACAGGTTACGGGCCAGAGAGCCCATGGGAATAGAGGCCTGGTTCTTCACAGCGTTGTCGAAGGCCAAACCCAGATCCTTGGTCATCAGGTTCACCAGGAAACCGCCTTCGTAGTTACGGGACGCGGGTACACCTTCCATCACTCCCGGCCAGGGGTTGTAGACGTTCAACGCCCAGTTGCCACCGGAGCTCTGCTTCATGATTTCCGACAGCACCGCTGGATCCAGCCCGTTCTTCACGCCGAGCGCCAACGCCTCGCTGGTGCCAGACATCAGGATGGCCAACAGCATGTTGTTGCAAATCTTGGCCACCTGGCCAGAACCGTGATCACCGGCGTGGAAAATGTTCTTGCCCATGGCATCGAGAATCGGCTTGGCCTTGTTGTAGGCCTCTTCCGAACCGCCACAAATGAACGTCAGGGTACCGGCCTTGGCACCGCCAACGCCGCCAGAGACTGGCGCATCGAGGAATGGAATGTCCTTGGCGCGTGCCACTTCGGCAACGCCCCGGGCTGTTTCCGGTGCGATGGTGGAGGAGTCGATGACCAGGGTACCGGCCGGCAGGTTCGCCAACAGGCCATCATCGCCGAGGTAGACAGCTTCCACATGCTGGCCGGCCGGCAGCATGGTGATGACGCACTCTGCGCCGTTGGCTGCTTCGTGGGCGGTGTCTGCCGTTTTCGCGCCCTCGGATACCAAGGCGGCAACAGCGTCTTTGGACAGATCGAATACGGTGACCTCGTGGCCCGCTTTCACGAGGTTGCTGGCCATGGGGCCGCCCATATTACCGAGGCCGATGAAGGTAATTTTTGCCATGTCTTTTCTCCTTGTTCTTGTAATAGATCAGCTAAAAAAGTCGTCAATCCACGCACTATCCATTTCCGCAAGAGACGCATAGCGCCAGCGGGGCTGCTGATCCTTGTCGATCAGAAGCGCGCGGATACCTTCGGCGAATTCGCCCTTGGTGAGGCACTTGGTGGAAAGTACCAGTTCCTTGTCGAGCACCTCTTTCAGGCTGTCGTGTTTGCAACCGTGCAGGTGTCGCCAGACCAGAGCCAGAGATGTGGGTGACGCACTCGCCAGGGAGCGGGTTGCTTTTGCCACCCATCCGTCGCCTCCGGACAGTTCTTTCAACTGGCTAACCGTTGCTTCCAGGGAGTCCGCATCGGTTACCCGGTTGATCTCATCGAAATGCGCACGAACCGGTGATTCCGGCATGGCATCGATGCTCTCACGCTCGAATTGGCGGAGCACGCTGCCAACCACGGCGTGAGGATCCTCGCCCTGCCAGTCACGCTTGCAGAGTGCAGCAACAACATCGGCCTTCAGATCATGCCGGATGAAGCGATCTGCCAGCCCCGTGAAAACTGCATCGGCACCGTTGAGGCGGGCGCCGGTCAGCCCCAGAAACAGGCCTGTGCGGCCGGGGGTCCGGTTAAGGAACCAGCCGGCGGCGACATCGGGGTACAGGCCGATAGTGATCTCGGGCATGGCGAGTTTCGAGCCTTCGGTCACCACCCGGTGGGAAGCGCCCTCCATAATGCCCATGCCGCCACCCATCACGATGCCATGTCCCCAGCATACGATCGGTTTCTGGAAAGTATGGATCAGGTAATCCAGCTCATATTCCTCGTTGAAGAACGCCTCGCCCTCGCTTGCACCCTGCGGTTCAGTCATGCTGCGATACAGCGCGACGATGTCTCCACCGGCGCAGAACGCCTTGTCGCCTTCGGATTCCAACCAGACAGCCTGGATTGCGGGATCTTCCGCCCAGCGCTTCAGTTGTGGCGTCAGTAACCGGATCATCTCCAGAGAAAGCGAGTTCAGCGCCTTCGGCGTATTCAATCGGGCCACGGCGATCAGCGTGCCGTCGCCCGTTTTCCATTCTTCAAAGACAATGGGTTGATCACTCATAACAGGTCCTTGAGCCAGCCTTTTCCAGCCGGCTTCAGCGGTTTTTCCATTCCGGTTTGCGCTTGTCGAGAAATGCGTTTACGCCTTCTTTCTGGTCTTCGGTGGAGAACAGCTCGACAAACAGTTCCCGCTCCATGCGCCAGCCGTCGTCGTGGCTGCGGCCATCACGGGCGCTCATTACCAGGGTCTTACACCGGGCGGTAGACGACGGGCTCTGCTGGCACGCCATTTCCGCCAGCTCCAGCGCCTTATCAAGGCTCTGTCCGCTCGGCACCACTTCCTCAACCAGGCCGATCCGCAGTGCGGTATCAGCTTTTACCCTCTCACCGCACAGAATCATCCGCTTGGCCCAGCCCTCACCTACCAACCAGGGCAGGTTCTGGGTACCACCGGCGCAGGGTAGCAAGCCAACGCCGGCCTCGGGCAGCGCCATCTGGGCGTGCTCTTCGGCAATGCGGATGTCGCAAGCCATGGCGCATTCCAGGCCACCACCCATCGCATACCCGTTCACTGCAGCGATGGAGACACCCCGGAAGCGGCCCAGCGTGGAAAACGCCTCGCCGAACAACTGAGCCATCTCATTGGCCCGTGCCTTGTCGCCATCGGCGAAGGTTTTCAGATCGGCGCCGGCGGAATAGAACTTCTCGCCTTGCCCGGTCATCACCAGAGCAAAGATGTCCCGGTCTTCGTTCAGTTCATTGACGATTTTCGTCAGGGCAATCAGGGAATCCTTTGTCCAGGTGTTAGCCGGTGGATTATTGATAGTCAGTACCGCGATGTGTCCGCGTTTTTCGAGCTGAATCAGGTCACTCATTTCTTATTCCTCATCCTGAAAATGGGGCCAGACGAAATCGTCATCTGGCCCCATTTCTATGATTATTGAATTGCCTCAGCCACGCCGTCATCGAGTAGGCGACGGGCAACAATCAGACGCATGATTTCGTTGGTGCCTTCCAGAATCTGGTGCACTCGCAGGTCGCGCAGGTAACGCTCAAGCGGATATTCGCGAATGTAGCCATAGCCGCCGTGAAGCTGCAGCGCTTCGTTGACTACCTCGAAACAGGCATCGGTGGCGAAACGCTTCGCCATGGCACAGTGCAGTGTCGCTTCCGGATCGGCGTTGTCGAGCTTGAACGCGCCAAGGCGAACCATCTGCCGCGCGGCAACCAGATTGGTGGCCATGTCGGCCAGCTTGAACTGCAAGGCCTGAAAAGCCGCCAGCGGTTTGCCGAACTGTTCGCGCTCATGCATGTAGTTTCGGGCGCGGAGAAGAGCCGCCTGAGCACCGCCTAGGGAGCAGGTAGCAATGTTCAGCCGGCCGCCATCGAGGCCTTTCATGGCGATGGCAAACCCATCACCTTCGTCACCCACCCGGTTGCTGGCCGGAATGCGGACATTCTCGAGGCTGATCATCCGGGTCGGTTGACTGTGCCAGCCCATTTTTTCTTCGTTCTTGCCGTAGGAAATGCCATCGGCATCTGCGGGAATCACAAAGGTGGAAATGCCTTTATAACCGGAATCCGGCGCTCCGGTCCGCGCCATCAATACCAGAATATCAGTGGCACCGGCGCCGGAAATAAATACCTTGCTGCCGGTGATCACATAGCTGTCGCCATCCCGCACGGCCTTAGTGCGAAGGCTGGCCGCGTCTGAACCGGCACCCGGCTCGGTCAGGCAGTAGGAGGCGAGCCATTCGCCACTGGCGAGCTTAGGCACGATTTCCTGCTTGAGATCATCAGACGCAAAGCTGGCGACCATCCAGGTAGCCATATTGTGGATGGTGATAAACGCAGCGGTTGAAGGACACGCAGCGGCGAGTTCCTCCACGATAACCGACGTATCCAGACGGGAAAGGCCCATGCCGCCGAGTGCTTCGGGCGTGTACATACCCATGAAACCCATCTCTCCGGCTTCCTTCATCACATCGACCGGAAAGATATGCTCGTCATCCCACTTCGCCGCATGGGGAGCCATGGATTTTTCAGCGAACGCCCGAGCCGCTTCGCGAAACGCCAGCTGATCTTCGGTGAGGTTAAAGTCCATCGTTACGCTCCAGATAGAGAAGGCTTGGCATTGGGCAGGGAAAACAAGGGGCCGGAAACAGGTTCCGGCCCAAATACCCCACCTTCAACGCAATTAACGCAACTGGATAGAGAAGTTAGCTTCGTTGCTGGTTGCTTCACTGGAGAACCAGCGGGAGGTAACCGTCTTGGTCTCAGTGTAGAAGCGAACCGCCTGCTTGCCGTAGGCATGCTGGTCACCGTAGAAGGAACCTTTCCAGCCGGTGAACGAGAAGAACGGCAGGGGCACCGGAATGGGGATATTCACGCCCACCTGTCCTACATCGATTTCATGCTGGAAGCGACGTGCGGCACCGCCGGAGCTGGTAAAGATGGACACACCGTTGCCGTACGGGCTCTTGTTGACCAGTTCGATGGCATCACCGAGGGTGTCGGTTTCGACGCAGGACAGCACGGGGCCGAAGATCTCTTCGTTGTAGATGTCCATGTCGGTGGTTACACCGGAGAACAGCGTCGGACCAACCCAGTTGCCGTCCGGCAAACCATCTACTGTGCAACCACGGCCGTCCAGCAGGAGCTTGGCGCCCTGGGCTTCGCCAGTCGCAATAAGAGATTCAATGCGCTCCTTCGCCTTGGCGGAGATGATCGGGCCATAGCTGGCACCGGAGTCGTTCCACGCGCCGGGACGCACTTTAGCCATGGCTTCTTTCAGCTCGGGGATCCACTGCTGGGCTTCGCCCACGAAAACGGCGACGGAAATTGCCATGCAGCGCTGGCCGGCAGCACCTACTGAAGCACCAACCAGGGCATTGATCACCTGCTGCTTGTCAGCGTCCGGCAGGATCACCATATGGTTCTTGGCGCCGGCAAAGCTCTGTACACGCTTCATGTTGCGGGTGCCGGTTTCGTAAATGTAACGGCCGACTGGCACAGAACCTACAAAAGAAACGGCCTTGATGGCGGGATCAGTCAGCAGTACGTCAACCTGCTCCTTGCCACCGTGAACCACCTGCAAAACGCCCTTGGGCGCACCGGCTTCTTCAAACAGCTCTGCTAGGCGCATAGGCGTCAGCGGATCCTGTTCGGACGGCTTCAGGATAAAGGTGTTGCCGCAGGCAATGGCCATCGGGAACATCCACAGCGGAATCATGGCCGGGAAGTTGAACGGGGTTATACCCGCGCATACGCCCAGCGGCTGGATCCAGGAATGGGTATCCACTTCGCGGGCCACGTTTTCAACGGTTTCGCCCATCATCATGGAAGCGACGTTGGCCGCGTGCTCGACCACTTCAATACCACGCCAGACATCACCTTTGGCGTCATCAAAGGTCTTGCCGGTTTCCTGTGCCAGGATTTCGGCGATCTCATCATGATGCTCTTTCAGCAGCGCCTGGTAACGGAGCATAACCCGGGCGCGCTCAGAGACAGGCACTTCCTTCCAGGTCTTGAACATTTCGCCGGCGCTTTCGATGGCCTTGCGCATTTCCGCATCGGTGGTGCAAGGCGCCTTGGCAATCACTTCGTTGGTGGCGGGGTTGGTAACGTCGATCCATTCACTGGTTTGGCTATCGACGAACTCACCTGCGAGATACAGCGGTACATTTTTCATGTTGATGTCCCTGTTTGTTGTTGTGCGGGAAGCCGGCCAGAACCAAAGGGTTGCGGCCACGTTTAACCAAAGGCTAGCACGGGATCGACCAAGGGGTGATTGACTAAATTTCGCCCGTAATGGACTATCTTTCGATTAAGCCTAAAAACAAAAGACCTGAAATGACCCAAACCTCACAGTGGCCGGTGCCCAAAGACAGCATTCGCTACGTGGTGCCTGAACCAATCATCCGACTATTGGCGAGCCATCCGCTCACCCGGGACCTTTACCCGCTGGCGTTCGGCCACTATCGGCGCGCCGTGGGCCATCACATGCACCGGGAGCACCATCACGACAATCTTTTGATCTACTGCACCGAGGGCCGGGCGTTCCTGAACGTTGGCGGGGAGCCCTACACGGTAGAGGCTGGCGACCTTCTGCTTCTGCCGGCGGGCGCCAATCACCGTTACACTGCCGACCCTGACAATCCGTGGACCATTCACTGGGTGCACTACACCGGGCCTTTGGCCGAGGATTTCCGGAATTACATGGGGTTTGACGGACCGACCCGCATTCGACATCTGGGCCGGCAACCCCGGCTTCTGGTTGACTTCAACGGTCTGCTGTCGGTACGGCAGACCGGTTTCCGGGCCCGCGGCCTTATCCACGCGGCCAACCGGCTGCGGCAACTGTTAGCGGCGGTTCCGATCAACGCCGACGAGACCGGGCATGAACGGCAGGCCGAGCTGGAAACCATCCACAACTACATGCGGGAGCACCTGGATGAGCGTATCAGCCTGGAGCAATTGGCTGACCTTGCCGGCCTGTCCCCCGCCCATTTCGCCACCCGCTATCGGGAGCAGACCGGCACCTCCCCGATCCAGCACTTCCTGCACCTAAAGGTAGAGCGGGCTTGCCAGATGCTGGATACCAGCAGCCTGAGTTTTGCGGACATCAGCCGACGGCTGGGCTACGACGACGCCTACTATTTTTCACGGCTTTTCAAAAAGGTAATGGGCCAGTCGCCCCGGGACTACCGGCATACTGCGCGGCACTGAACGGTCAGACCGGGCCAGATTGAAACCTGCCGCTTTCTACGACTTTTGTTGTAGGAGCCAAGGGTTTAGGCTTGGTATATCAAACGACAAAAAGAGTGAGCTGATGGCCATGTACACCATAGAAATTGATGAAACCTTCGATGTACCGCGACGAAGGGTGTTTGCCCTGTTCGCCGACCACCACCGTTTTGGAAAACTGCTGGGTGCGCCCGTCAAACGCATCAAGGACAGCGACCAGGCCGACCCGAACGGGATTGGTTCCGTTCGCAAGATCGGCATTGGGCCGGTGGGCCTGGAAGAAACCGTGACCAACTTCGAGCCGGATTCACTGATCGAGTACACCATCACCAGCATCAGTCCGATCCGCAATCACCTTGGCCGTATCCGGTTCGAGGACACGCCTGAAGGTCATACCCGGGTGAACTACACCATCACCTTTGAAGACATCGTGCCGTTTACCGGCAAGGTGGTCAGCAGCGCCCTGGAACAGGGCATTCGCCGCGGGATCAAACGGGTGCCCCGGCTGGCCTGATGGTCGGCAACAACAAATCGTTACTTGAGGAATATCAGAGAATTGACCTGAGGCAATAGTTGGCTTTTGTCAATTTTGTAATCTCCGCGCAGCTTGCAATATCCGGCCATTCCGGCCGGACCATACTGTATTCAGCGGGAGACCGAAATGGCAGCCGAGCCGATTGTCCTGTTCGATAATGGACACCACAAATGCCTTATGTTCGATTCCCTGGTGACCGGCGAGGGCGTCCAGTCCAACCAGTTCCTCATTGTCGACGGAAAACACGAAGCGCTCATCGATCCGGGCGGTGACCTGACCTACACTCCCCTGTCGGTGGCCGCGTCTCGTTATATGAACATTCGCGATATGGACTACGTGTTCGCCTCTCACCAGGACCCGGACATCATTGGCGCCATCGACCGCTGGATTGTTCATACCCGCGCGAAAATCGTCACCTCGAAACTATGGGCACGGTTCCTTCCGCACCTGGTTTCCAGCTACGTGACCAATCAGCTCAGTGGCAGCGTGTACGACCGCATCGTCAGCATTCCGGATGCCGGTGCCAATGTGAAGTTTGGCGAGTCCTATTTGCAGTGCCTGCCAGCCCACTTCATGCATTCGGTAGGCAATCTTCAGTTTTACGATCCGGTCTCCAAGATCCTCTTCTCCGGCGACCTTGGAGCTTCGCTGGGTGGTGAGGACGATCATCTGCCAGTGAGAGACTTCGACAAGCACATACCGAGCATGATTGGCTTCCATCGGCGCTACATCGCCTCCCAGAAAGTCTGCAGGCTGTGGGCCAACATGGTCCGCGACATGGACGTTTCGATGATCGTGCCCCAGCATGGCAAACGCTTTGAAGGGCCAGTGATGGTTGATCGGTTCCTGAACTGGGTCAGCGACATCGAGTGCGGTATCGACCTGATGACACAGGATAACTATCGTCGACCGGTTGATTACGTCTAGGCCAGAACGGTTGCCAAATAAGCCTGTCCCAAACCGGCAATGTTGAGTAAAATCCGGCCTTTTCCAGAGAACCAAGAGGCAGCGCAGATGGGCAGAGCCTACCAGAACCGCAAAGAATCCATGGCCAAGACGGCTGCGGCAAAAACCAAGGTCTACAGCAAGTACGGCCGCGAGATTTACATGAGCGCCAAGTCCGGAGGCCCCGACCCCCAGGCCAACCTGTCCCTGCGCGGGTTGATCGAGCGGGCCAAGAAAGACCAGGTGCCCTCCCACGTGATCGAGAAAGCGATCGACAAAGCCAAGGGTGGCGCTGGCGAGGACTATTCCCCCGCTCGCTACGAAGGCTATGGACCGGGCAACTGCATGGTAATTGTCGACTGCCTGACCGATAACCCGAACCGCACCTTTGGCGATGTGCGTCTGGCCTTCACCAAAACCAAGTGCAAGATCGGAACGCCCGGTGCGGTGTCTCACATGTTCGACCACAGCGCTATCTTTGCGTTCAAGGGCGAGGATGAAGAGGCCGTTCTCGAAGCGCTGATGGAAGCGGATGTGGATGTCACCGACATCGAAAATGAAGACGGTCTGATCACCGTGTTCACGCCGAACACCGAATACGCCAAAGCCCGTCAGGCGCTGGTGGACGCCATTGAAGACATCGATTTTGAGGTGGATGAAATCCAGTTCTTGCCCAAAACCACCACGGTGGTGGAAGGTGATGATATCCCCCTGTTCGAGAAATTCCTGGACATGCTGAACGAGCTGGACGACGTACAGAACGTGTTCCACAATGCCGAGCTGCCAGACCAGTAAACAGCCCGGCCTCCGGCCATGCAGGAAGATAACACCATGCAGAAGAACGCTCCCGCAATCCGCAAAGCGCGAGTGGTGGTCCTGAAAACAGGAACCACCTACCCGGACCTTCGGGCAGAGTTTGGCGATTTTGACGAATGGTTCCTGCGAGGGCTTTCAAAGGAGCTGGAGATCACTGTAGCCAACGCCGAAGCTGGCGAACTGCCGGGCAATCCGGAGGACTGGGACGGCATTGTGGTGACAGGCTCGCCGGCCATGGTCAGCGACCGGGCTGAATGGAGCGAAAACGCGGGTCGTTGGCTCGCAAAGGCTGTGAAAAGTGAAGTTCCGGTACTGGGTGTCTGCTACGGCCACCAGTTGCTGGCCCACGCGCTGGGAGGTGAAGCGGGTTACCATCCGAATGGCCGGGAAACCGGCACCCACGAGGTTGAACTTCTCCCAGAAGCCGCCTCCGATGTCCTGTTCGGCGACCTCCCAAAGACATTCCCGGCACAGCTGACGCATCGGCAATCCGTACTGCGCCTGCCTGAAGGCGCGGTGCTGCTGGGGCGTAACCGGTTCGAGCCGCACCAGGCCTTCAGAATTGGCCCCTGCGCCTGGGGCGTGCAGTTCCATCCGGAGTTCACGGACGCCATTATGAGTGCCTACCTGAAAGTACAGGCGCCGGATCTGATCCGGGAGGGGCTGGATGCGGAGGCCCTGATCGCAGGCGTGAAGCCAGCGCCGGACGCATCCTCGTTGCTGCGCCGTTTCAGCCGTTTTGTCCAGGATCGGATCCGGTAAAACGGGTACCATCCGCTCCTGTCAGTCGAGAATGTAGGCGGTTTTTTCCAGTGCCTGCTCTTCTTCGTCGATAAAGCGGAACTCGTTCCAGCCAATGCGCACCATGTCGTTGCTGTTGAGGCGCTGCCGGTCAGCAACCCGTAGCTCATTCACGAAGGTGCCATTGGTGCTGTTGCTGTCGGTGATGTAGTAATCCACCGTTCCTTCCAGATAGGCGTTGGGCACCGCTTCTATCAGGGCGTGCTGACCGCTCACGGAAATTTCATCGATCTGGATATCATTGTCCGGGCGCCGACCGATGCGGGTTTCCGGTTGCCCGAGTTCAAAGGTGGTAACAACCACGTTATCCACCAGTTGCGAAAGCGAAGCCATGTCAGTTTCCTCAATACTCCAACGTCAGTAATACCACAGACACATTGTCGCCAGCCTCGTTTGCCAGGCCGGCATCAATCAGTGCCTGAACCGTGCGCTCCATGCCGCCACTTTCCTTTTGGATCTCAAGCCACCGGTATTCCGGGACCGAATCGGTTAACCCATCGGAACACAGCAGGAGCACATCGCCCTCTTCAAGGGTCTCACGCCGATAACTCGGATCCGCCTGCTCCACTGCTCCCACTGCCCTGGTCAGAACATTCCGAAATGGCACATTGGGCACATCCGCCGCGGTAATGCTGCCGTCTTCCAGCATGTTCTGGACCACGGTATCGTCCCGCGTCAGACACACCGCCTGACTGCTACGCAGGCTGTAACACCGGGAGTCTCCAACATGGGCAATGTGCGCCTGATCATCAATCACCCAGGCCACCACCAGTGTGGTGCCCATCTTTTCAAGTTTCGGGTCCCCGGAACGGCGGTTCACTATCCGCTCATTGGCCAGCGAGAAGGCCCGCTCCAGATGTTCCCGGATGGCACCATCGGTGCCGTCGAACGCGCCACCAGCAATGGCCGGCTCCAGGGATTCGATAACGGCATCAACTGCCAGACGGCTGGCGACCTCACCACCCTGATGCCCACCCATGCCGTCGGCAACCACCAGTAACGCCTGATCACCGGCATCATTGATCCGCCAGTCGACAACGTCCTGGTTCGACTCCCGCACGGCTCCCCGGTGACTCTGACCGGCAACGTGATAGCGCATCAGGACACCTCCTGGCCAGCTTCGCGAACGGCCAGACGACGCACAGCCTCTGCCATGGTTGCTGCGCTGGAGAAGCGCTTGTCCGGCTCGCGCTGGATGGCCTTGTTGATCAGACGGACCACGCCGTTTGGCAGGTCCGGGTTGAACTCGCGGACGCTGCGCGGGCGCTTGTTGAGAATCTGGTAGGTCAGGTTGGCCAGGGTGTCGCCCTGATAGGGCGTTTCGCCGCTCACCAGCTTGTAGAGGGTCACACCCAGACTATAGATATCAGAGGCTCCGGTGACCTTCTGGCCCTTCAACTGTTCCGGCGACATATACAGCGGGCTGCCCATGACCGCCCCGGTTCGCGTTCGGGAGTCATCGGAAATCTTGGCAATGCCGAAATCGGTGATCTTGATATCGCCAGAGTCGGGATTGAAGATAATATTTCCGGGCTTGATGTCGCGGTGGACGATTTTCTGGCTGTGGGCGTAGGCCAATGCGTCTGCCACTCGGGCAACGATATCCAACACCCTGGGCAGGGGCAGTAACCGGCCGGTTCTGCCAAATTCACTGAGCGGCCGCCCTTTCGCATAGTCCATGGCAATGTAGGCGAGGTCGGCCTCCTCTCCCACGTCATACACGGTAACGATAGCCGGGTGGCTCAGGCGGCCAGCGGCTTCCGCTTCCCGGAAGAATCGCTCCTTGAGATCCTGCAGCTGGCCATCATCAAACGCCTGGTAGCTGAGGGTCTTGATAGCAACGGTTCGGGCAATCTTCGGATCCTTGCCCAGATAGACCACACCCATGGCACCACGACCAATCTCCCGCTCGATTTCATAGCGCCCCAGGGTCGGGCGACTCACTGACGGTTCCGGCATCAACAGGGTGCGGGTGTTGTCGAAACTCCCTCCCTGCACCAACGAGTTATCCGGTGCGAGCTTCTCCAGTGCCGACAGCCTCGCGGCGGTGTCCCGAAAACCTTTTTTTCGTTCCTGAATACTGCGGTAGGTGCTGACCGCCTTGTCGTACTGGCGTTTGCGCTCTTGCTGGATGGCGACATCGTAGCGCAGCTCGATCTCGCTCTCACAGTCGGGGCAGCGATCCAGCGCTTCAAGGGCCTCGTCTGTATGGCCTTGCTGCAGAAACACCTTGGCCAGCTTCAGCCGCGCATCGCGCACATTGTCTGTCAGTGCACGGATGTGTTTCCGTGGCTGCAGCCAGAACAGCATCACCACATAACCAACCACCAGCAAAGTGAGCACAACGCCAAACGGAACCCAGGCGTTGTGGTAGAACATCAACGCGGCCTGGATCACCACGAGCGAGCCGCCAAGCAAAAGCGTGACAGGCAGAGAAACGGCTGCGCCCATCGCCGGAATGGCAAGCACCAGATACAGGGCCGCAATTGCCAGCCCTGCGGTCACTGCCATGTCGGACCAGAGTGGTTCCGAAAGGCCCCGATCAGCCATGGCCGGACCGAATGCCTCCTGCGGGACAATCGTGGACGGGTCAGAGCCGTCTGGCACGCCGAGAATGCTGAACAGTGCGCGGTCGGCCCAGCCAACGAGGGCAAGCTGGTCCCCCATCAGGGCAAACACAACAGCCAGAACGAGTATAACGGCCCGCAAACTGAACAGGCGCGGTATGAAAGAGAGTATGGCGTTCACAGGCAACTTTGTTATAAATGGTTGATCTGACTAGTTTAGGAAGCGTGACGGAACTTCGATACAACGGCCGGGGTGTTTTTTGTAAGTGTTTGTTTACCTGAGAGAGAGGTCACGTATAGTTATGCCGTCGTTTACCTCAGGGATGATGGAAATACACACATGACACTGAAGTTACTGATTCTCCTGCTGTTGCTCACCCTGGCCGGCATCGGCCTGTACCACACACAAAAGCCACTGCCACCGGGCATCAGCTATCGTGGAACCGCGGTGCCTTTGGAGGAACCCGTGCTGCTGACAGACGTCACCCGTCACTATCAGGACGGCCGGGAAGAGCGCGACCATGAAATCTTCGACGAGGTGTTCCGGCTTGTGGGACAGGCCAACGAGTTCATTCTCGTCGACATGTTTCTATTTAACAGCACCGCACCGAAGAATGTCGCCCACCGCCCTCTGGCACAACAACTGACCGAGGCACTGCTGGCCAGGAAGGCAGAAAAACCGGAGCTCTCCATCACAGTGATCTCCGATCCTTTGAACACCATGTACGGCGGCACTATCTCACCCTGGTTCGAGGCCCTGCGTAATGGTGGCATTCCAGTTGTGGAGACCGCGCTTCGTCCACTCAGAGACAGCAACCCGACCTGGTCTGCGATCTGGCGCCTGTGTTGCCAGTGGTTCGGAAACAACCCACGGGACGTCTGGCTGGACAACGCCCTGGGCACCAGGCCCGTTACCCTTCGAAGCTACCTCGCGCTACTGAACTTCAAGGCCAACCATCGCAAGGTTGTAGTTGCGGATGAGGCCGGTTCACTAAGAGCCATTGTTACTTCGGCCAACCCCCACGACGGCAGCAGCCGGCACAGCAACCTGGGGCTGAGTTTCAAGGGCCCGGCGGTGATTGATCTGCTTAAAAGCGAGCGTGCCGTGCTCGCCATGTCCGGCGCCGACACCCAACCGATCGATGAGCAAATCGGCCAGGTTTCCGAACCGACTGCGCCACCCGATGAACCTGCAACGCCCCGGGTGGCAGTGCTGACCGAATCAGCCATCCTGAATGAGGCTCTGGCGATGATTCGAAAGGCCTCAGCAGGCGACCGACTGGATATGGCCATGTTCTATCTTTCCCACCGCGATATCGTCGAAGCCCTGATAGATGCGGCAAAACGGAACGTGGCGCTGCGGGTCTTGCTTGATGCCAACAACGAGGCCTTCGGCCACCATAAGAGTGGCATTCCCAATCGACAGGTAGCCATGGAACTGGTTCGGGCAGGCGTTCCCGTCCGTTGGTGTAATACCCTGGGCGAGCAATGTCACAGTAAGCTTCTGATGCTAGACAAACAAAACGGCGCAACAGAGCTGTTGCTGGGATCGGCGAATTTTACCAGGCGCAATCTTGACGACCTGAATCTCGAAGCCGACGTCTGGGTGTCGGTGGCGGACCAGTCGCAGGTTGCCATCCGGGCCAGAGACTTTTTTAACCAACAATGGCAACAAGGGCCCGGGGACGATCCGGTAATGAGCCTGCCCTACGAGGACTGGGCCGATGAATCCAGGCTTCGCTACTGGCGCTATCGGATAATGGAGGCCACCGGCCTGTCGACCTTCTGAACATCACAGGACACAGCCATGACAACACCGGTACATGCACGCCCCATTTCGGAACGCATCGACTGGCTGATGGAACTCAGCCGGGCCCACTCGGCCAGCTTCTGCAGCCCGGAAAACCATCTGGCCAGGCAGCGTTACCTGGCGGAGCACAACACCCAGATCATTGCCATGAAGTGCATGGACGGCCGCATTCACCTGCCCTACGTGACCCAGACGCCCCTTGGGGTCATACACCCCTTCAGGAATCTCGGCGGCATCTTTGAGCTGGGCTGGCCCTATCTGGGCGACATGCTTGCGGACACGGTACAGCAGGCAGTCAGTCAGGGGCGCCGGGTGCTGATCATCATTACCTATCACTACTCAAAAGGTTTACGGGAACGGGGCTGCGCCGGCTTTGACTGCGACCGTGAGGCCGCCATGCGCCATGCGTTCCAGATCCGCAGCCAGGTGGAAAAACTGTTCGGGAACGGCCACCGCACGGTCTATCCCCTGGTATGTGGTTTCGAGAGTGACGAGGATGCGCTGGTTCTGCACGGTAGCCAGGAGCGAACGCTGGATCTGTCCACCATTCCCGTGTCGAGACTTGACGACATGGCCTCCGAAATCGCATCCCTTTGTCCGGATATGCCGGAACCGGTGCAACGCGATCTGCTGCCCCTGGTTGAGGGCAATATTCGACACGTCAACGAGATCCGCCAGTTTGACCGGGAGCTGAACATCGAGCACCGGGAATGGGTAATCTGCCTCGGCCGGGGATTCGATTTCCTGCACGCGCCGAACGTGGCCCTGATCATTGGCCCCTACAGTCCGGATCTATCTCACCCCATCCGCCAGGCGGCAGGGATTATCAAAAGCAATATGGACAGCGGCCGGATTCCCGACGATGGTTTCCTGCTGCTTTGCTCTGCGCCCTATCAGGAGCCGGGCACGCAGAAAGCCCGGGCGGAACTGAAATCGGCATTCCTGGCAGACTTCGGGGCCGAGGTTATCCGCCAGGCTTATCCTGAGCTGGCCACCAGGATGGTTACTCGCTCAGCGATCCTCCATTGGCCGGAGCGCAAGCTTGAAGTCCGGGGATCATGAACATTTTGTAGGTTGAGGGAACGCAACAGACTGATCTATCGTGAAAGTAGTGCAACATGACCCAACACATCAGCTACAGCGGAAGTAGCCAATAACAGGAGTGAATCATGTCAGGCATTCGCAAACACCTGAGGTACGTTTCCTTTTTCATGGCGATGATGATGGCGCTGGGCTCTGTCTGGTCGGCTACCGCTACTGCCGGCATGGTTGGAACCGGCGAGATGATCGGCCAACAACAGGTTCAACTGGATCGGCAAGAGCTTATCAGCATGCTCGACAGACAGGACGTTCAGGCCAAGCTGGCAGATCTCGGGGTCAGCCAGGACCAGGTCAAGGAACGCATCCAGAACCTCACGCCCGCGGAACTGGCGGAGTTCGAGCGTCAGCTTGCCGAAGCACCTGCAGGGCAGGATGTTGTCGGCATTATTGTGCTGTTCCTGCTGGTGTTCATCATCACCGATATGCTCTGCGCCACGAACATCTTCCCGTTCGTGAACTGCATCCGCTAGCAGCGGGCAGTGGCAGTCCTGTTCTCCAGACTCAAAGCCATTTCCGGCGTGCTGACCGTGTTTTTGACGGTCAGCCTGCTGGCTGGCTGTGCGAGCACGCCAGAGTGGCCGTCACCTAAAGACGACCAGCTCTCAAGGCCCGATCGGGTTACTCTGGACGATGTGCCTTTCTACCCGCAGGAGAAGTATCAGTGCGGCCCGGCGTCCCTGGCAATGATGCTCAATAGCCATGGACTTCAAACCGACCCCGACATCCTCAAAGAACTCGTCTACATCCCCGGTCGCGAAGGGTCCCTTCAGGTCGAGATGGTGGCCGCCGCGCGGGCGCACGGCATGCTGGTTTACCCGCTGGATGGAGAGCTCGAGAGCCTGCTGGTCGAAATCGACTCGGGCAACCCGGTGCTGGTGATGCAGAATCTGAGATTCGACTGGTGGCCCCAATGGCACTTTGCAGTTGTCATGGGCTACGACTCGGAGGAGCGAGACCTGATCCTCCATACCGATACCCGCAAGCGGGAGGCCATAGATCTGGAGGTTTTCAGCAACACCTGGGGGCGGGCGGACAACTGGGCCGTGACCATTCTGCCGCCGGACCGGGTGCCTGCGACCGCAAAACCACTTCGTTTTCTGCAATCCGCCCATGACCTTGAAACAACCGGGCGAACCACCGCCGCTGGCATCGCCTATGAGACGGCCGAAATCACCTGGCCAGACCAACCGACGGCCACCATGGCCAGAGGCAACCTGGCCTGGAAACTGGGCCGCCGGGATGAGGCAAGGGGCCATTTCCTGCGCGCGGCAACACGTTTTCCGGAGTTCGCCGAGGGCTGGAACAACCTTGCTTTCGCATTGCAGGAAAGCGGCTGTTCGGGGACAGCAAAGCAGGCTGCGCGGTGTGCTGCGTCTCTGGCACCGGATCGTTTTGGTCAGTCGGAATTGCTGAGCCATGACGATGCCAAATCCGCAGAACACTGTCCTGCACTACCGGAGTGCTCGCAAAAAAGGCCCTAGGCTGGCTTCCGGAACAGCGCCACATCCTTTCTCGGTATCTCCAGATGCCAACCAAACCGGTTGGCCAGCAGCTTGAAGGTGAATTCCCGGTAGAAAACCACATGGGTCGGGTCACGGCGATAGTGCCAGTTGTCGAACCGGTCATCGTCGGTCTGGAAGCAGGTCATCACCCCCAGCCAGCCACCAGGCCTGAGCATCCGGTCCAGATCCCTGAAGACGGCAGCCGGCGCATAGAGATGTTCGACCACCTCGGTGCAAGTGATGAAATCGTAGGCTTGATCGAGGACGGTCGTCGATGAATAAAAGTAGGGATCGTAGAGACTGACGTCCATGCCTTCCGCCTCAAGCATCTGCGCCAGAGCCGGGCCTGGACCACAGCCGAAATCCAGGCCGCTGGCGCCCGGTGGCAGTCGCTCAAGAAGAGGTTCCGTCAGTTTTGAGAGAAATTTCCGGTAACCCGCATCAGACGGGTCATTGTCATGGAGCTGATAGATGTCCCGTTCCTGCTCGGGCGATAGCCGGCAGGACGCATCCATCACCGTGGCCTGGCAGACATCGCATCGAAGGTAACGCTGGGTATTTACCACCCGGAACTTCAAGAGACTGCCCTGCTCACATACCGGACAAAGGCTCACTCGTTCACCTCGGATCCAGACCTGCGGCCGCCCGCATGCGGGCATCAAGTTCCCGGGCATCAATCTGATCAGACGCGATTATTTCCGCCCGGCTATAGGCCTGCGGTTCACCCTGAATGACGGTCAGAGCACCATCGACAACATTGATTGCCCGCCAGCCATCGACTGTGTGAACGACAGCCTTGAAGCGCACAAACGCCGAGTCCATGGCCATCACCAGCAACTCGTTCTCGTCCAGGATCAGTTCCGGATGAATCCGCCAGCCAACACTGAAGTGCCCCTGCCCCTGATTCGTAATCTGTTGCCAGGGCTCGTCATCAATAGCGGGGGCCGGCGATGCAGCCTTATGATGGTGGTGATGGTGAGCTTCCGGATCGGTCACCGGCAAAGCATCCGATTGGCCGTCCAGCCATCCCGGCGCAAGCTGTCCGAACCGCGTGTGGTGAATCGCCCGCTTGGCGGGTTCCAGTTGTGAGGCCCACTCATCAAAATGAGCCAGTTGCTCCGGCGTGCAAAGATCAGTCTTGTTGGCAACGAGAATATCTGCCGCAGCCACCTGATCCCGGAACTGCACATTGCCTAGCACTTTCGGCTCCTCGAGCCTGCGAGGGTCTACGAGGCAGATCACCGGGCCCATCGACAGCACATCCTGGTAGTGTTCGCTGGTCAGGGTGTCCAGAATCTGGGAGGGGTGCCCTAACCCGGTGGGCTCGATCAGCAGCCGATCCGGCTTGGCCTTGTGGATCAGCTGGTTGAGCCCGATCTGCATCGGCAGGCCGGCCACGCAGCACATGCAGCCACCGGGTATTTCCTTGATGAAGGCGCCCTCGGTTTGCAGCATGGCGCCATCAATGCCCACCTCGCCGAATTCGTTGACCAGAACGGCCCAGACCTCGTTTTCCGGTTTGTTTTTCAGCAAATCCAGAATGGCAGTGGTTTTACCGACACCGAGAAAACCAAGTATCAGACTGGTGGGAATAGGTTGAGCCATGGCGTCGGAGGCACTCCTTAAAGAATCGAAACGTTATATTGTAACACCTTATCCCCCGGGACGATCCTTCTTCAGGAACATCCCGACGGCCTTATCCGATAGCAGCGCATGCGCGAGAGCCGGATAGGGCAAATAGTGAACAAACAGGGTGGCAAGTGTGACCGCATCCATCCCGGCATCCAGGAACATCCAGGCGCCGAAAGCGACGAACAGGGCTCCAAGAAAGCCGCCATAAATCCATAGCGCCCGTGAGCGCTCCTCCGGCATTGGCAAACGCTCGAGGGTCCGGGCCACAGAGAAGCTCATGTAGACGGCAATCAGGGCCGCAATGACCAATGAAGCCAGCAACCCGGTAAATCCGATCAGATACCGGAACAGGTAGTTGGTCAGGAAGAACAGGGCAATGCAGGTAACGGCAACAATAGTGATGCGTGTCTTTTCCATGATGGTCTTTTTTGTTTGATTGGTTGAGGGCGCCGCCAAGAATGGCAGAGACGGTTAGAAAGAACCAGCCCTGCTGCGACCGGTGTTCCAGACTGATATGATGCCCTACATTCTCACTGGCAACCGGACTCCCGATGACCTCTGGCAATTCCACCCGGCTCAACAAATACATCAGCGAAAGCGGTATGTGCTCCCGCCGGGAGGCTGACCGATACATCGAGCAAGGCAATGTTTACATCAACGGCAAACGGGCGACCGTCGGCGACCAGGTGCTTCCGGGTGACACGGTCAAGGTGAACGGCCAGGTGATCGAGCCACGGGCTGAAGAAGATCTCGTGTTCATTGCACTGAACAAACCGGTAGGGATTGTCAGTACCACGGACAGCGCGGAGAAACACAATATCCAGCGCTTTGTGGGTCACAGCGAACGCATCTTCCCGATCGGACGCCTGGACAAGGACTCCCAGGGCCTGATCTTCATGACCAGCAACGGCGACCTGGTCAACAAGATCCTGCGAGCGGGCAACAACCACGAAAAGGAATACCTGGTTACCGTCGACAAGCCCGTCACCCGGGAGTTCGTGGAGGGTATGGCCAATGGTGTGCCGATCCTCGGAACCATGACGAAAAAGTGCAAGGTGTCGCGGGAGTCACGATTTGTCTTCCGGATCACCCTGGTTCAGGGCCTGAACCGCCAGATTCGCCGGATGTGTGAGTATTTTGGTTACGAGGTTACCAAACTCGAACGTATCCGGATCATGAACGTCAGTCTGAAAGGGCTCGCGGTGGGCCAATGGCGGGACCTGACCGAGAAAGAACTGGCCGGGCTGTTCGATGCCATACGGGATTCGTCGTCAGAGGCGCCGCCCAACTCTGGCAAGCCTGCAAAAAAGAAGCCCGGGGCGAAGACCAAACCACAGACCAATCGAAAGCCTGGATCTTCATCAGCACCGGGCAAGCCCGCCGTTGCTCGGCGACCAGGCCCTAAAGGGAAACCCGCGCCTGGCAAAAGACCCGCCTCCAGCAAACGGCCCAAAGGCGGCAAACCAAGGCAGAAGAGCGTTAAACGGTAACCAGGGCTTGTACCTGGCCATGTCGGGCTACTTTTTCACCCACTTGCCGCCCATTTGCACGTACTGTCCGGCCGGTGTTTTCTCGATGGCCTTCTTACCGGCAACGGTCTCCACCTGGGTGACGGGAATGTTGTGTTTCTCAGCGATCCGCTTGTACTCATCCCGGCGGGCGCTATTGATGGCTTCCACCACTTCGCTGGCCTGCCCTTCGGCGCGCACCACCTCCAGATAACCCGTTGGCGTTTCTCCAACCAGCCCCTGTTGCTTGACCGATTCCAGTTTCTGCTTGGCTTCGTCCAGCCCCATGGCAAGAACGGAGGCGCTGATACCGAACGCCAGAACCAGCGCAAACATCTGCATCAATCGTTTCATCGTTAACCCCTCAAACTTTCCGCGTACAGTCAGAACAGACCCTGTTCGCTGAACAGGTCATCCACTTCCTTATCCACTTTCACGTAGATTTCGTGCTGGATTTTCACGTTCAGGTTGACCGTAATCGGCTCTTTGGGTGCTGCCATCTGCACTGTGGGTGTGCAGGCCGCCATGGACAGTGGCAACATCGCTGTCATCAGTATTCTCGCAAATGGCGGCCTTTCGGGCCGCAAGAGTTTTCTCATGGTGCTGTCTCCTCACCGGATTCCTGCAGCAACTCCCGGACACGTCTGGTAACGGCTTCATTCACCCGGCCACTCAACTGAAGACTGGTCAGAAGCGCCGGAATGTCTTCCTCAAGATTGACATTGAGCACCACTGGCTGCCCGCCCCTGAGCTCCGGGTTTTTGCCTTCAAGTCGAAGGCCCAGCGTCAACTTACCCTGTTCATCGTAGTCTATCGTGCTGTTAAGCACTGAATAGTGAAAGTTTTGCAACGCCTGAACCACAACATCCATGGCCTGATTGCCACCCAGCATTGCCTGAAGCTTGTCCGCCGGCAGGTGCAAACGGCCACCCGGGTCTATGGCTGACACTGTTCCTGCACTCACCTGCACCCCGTCGCCACTGATACCCAGAGGGATTCTTCCACGAAGCTGCCCGCTTCCGGACAACCCCTCCGCTGGATACACCGCCATCAGACGGCTCAGGGAGATATCCTCAACCTCAACGGGGATACGGCCAGAGCCACCTGCCAACTCGTACACCGCAGGAGGAACTCTGAGCGTGCCTTCAAGGAACCGGGCTCTGGCCTGCTGAACCTCCAGAGTTCCGGCCAGCAGTTCCGTCATCGGGGCGTTGTAGTCCGCCGAGAACCGAACCGAGCTGACGGGGATGCCGGCATTGATCTCACCAACGGCCAGGTCCCTGAAACTGGCCGCCACCTGCGAATTCTCCAGAGATACCCGCACCCGGCCGGAGAGACCGGTCACGGCCGTGCGGTTATACACACCCCTGACATCCTGCAAATCCGCGATCCCACTGGCTTCAAGCTCACCGCCCCTGCCGGTGGAAACTGCCATCCAAAGGCGGGCATTGCCGGAATCGACGGTCAGAAGATCCGGCCAGCCAGACAGAGTGCCTGCCAGGGCCCGAACGCCCTGTTTACCGTCGATAACAGACTCGATAGCAACCGAAACGCCGCCATCGGGGTCAAGCTGAACGTCGAGATCGGCGGAGAAACCAGAGCCAGAAACCAAGGTTCCCTGGACGCGGAGTTCGGAAAGGCGACCTTCTGCCCTTCCCTCGAAGTTCCATGCCTGCGGCAACAGGATCGGATGCTCAACACGGGTGGCAGAAACGGCGATATCGCCGTCAATCGCAATGCGGTCTGCCCAGGACCCTGACGCGCCATAGTCCAAGGTAACGGTGGAATTGCTGAGGTCTGTGCGCAGGGTGTTGAACTTCAACGGCTGCTCCGCCCCTGTATAGGCGAGATATTCCGTGATAATCAGCGAGGAAGGAGCAAATTCGATAATCGCAGAATCACTATCGGCCGTGACAGAGGGTCTGATATCCGCCTGGCTTCCGGTGACTTCCCAACCACCAGACCGGATATCCGGCAACGCCATGCCTATCGAGCCCTGATCAATGGCAAAAGACCAGCCTGCGACTGCCAGGGGCCAGGCGAGCAGTGCCGGGCCACCGATCCAGAAAAGCCGACGTCCGATGCGTCTGGGCTGTACGGACCCTTTATCGGGCAAAACGACACTCCTGTCGATCCGGTTCACTCACCGCGCCAGGTCACGCTGTAAAGATCGTGCCGGCGGTCCTGAAGGTTTTTCACGGTACCACTGTTGCGGGCGGTGATCAGCACTTCCGGGCGCAGATCGGCAAAAGCGACGGTTTCCACGTTGGGTTCCGTGTCAGCAGCAATGCCATCCCGGGCAAACGGAAAGTCGCAGGGTGTGAGGATGCAACTCTGGCCGTACTGGATTTCCATGTTCGGCACGTTCGGCAGGTTGCCCACGTTGCCGGACAACACCACGTAGACCTGGTTTTCAACGGCCCTGGCCTGACAGCAGTAGCGCACCCGCAAATAGCTTTGCCGTTCGTCGGTACAGAAGGGCACAAAGATAATATGCACGCCCTGATCCACCAGATGCCGGGTCAACTCCGGAAACTCCGCGTCATAGCAAATCAGCACGCCAATGGTGCCACAGTCGGTCTCGATGGCGCTGACCCGGTTACCGCCCTGCACGTTCCACCAAAAGGCCTCGTTGGGCGTCGGATGGATCTTGGGCTGGCTGAACACCTGGCCATCCCTGAGAAACACGTACGCCATGTTCCGGATGGTGCCGTCTTCCTCACGGACCGGGGTGGAGCCGGCCACAATATTGATGTTGTAGCGCAACGCCAGATCGCGCATCAGTTCGCGGTAGCGCTCGGCGTAATGAGTAACGGCGGCAAAGGTCTCGGCGGGGCTGCCCTTGCGGGCCTCAATGGACAGAAGCTGCAGGGTGAACAGCTCCGGAAACACGACAAAGTCGCCTTTGTAGGTAGAAACAACGTCCACGAAATACCGGACAATCTCACTGAATTCATCGAACGACGCTACCGGGCGTTGCTGATACTGAACCGTGCCGATTCGCACGGTATCGCGCATGCGCTGACCGTACCGTTTCCTGCGCCCGTTTTTCTCGGATTGGGGTACTTTTGGATTGCGCCAGACCAGGTGAATGCCATAGCCCATGGAGTCGTGATCGGCGTCCAGATAATGCGGAATGATGCCGTGCACCTCGAACCCCTGATGAAGCTGGAAGGACAGCACCGGATCCTTCTGTTCCTTGCTTCGGATCGCTTCAACGTATTCTTCGACACTGGTGAACTTCTTGAGGCGCTGGCGCAGACTCGGCAATCTCCCGGCGAAGACCACACCCTGCAACCCCAGCGTCTGGCATAACTGCTTGCGCTCGTTGTAAAGCCGCTCACCGATGCGGTAGCCACGGCATTCCGGATCAACACAGACTTCCATTCCGTAGAGCCAGTCGCCTTCCGGATCATGCCTTGAGGCATAGCCATTGCCGGTTATGGAAGTCCAGTCGTGAGCGGCCAGGGCGATCTCTTCGGCGATCCGGAACGTGGCACAGTAGCCGACCACAGTATCCCCAAGCATGGCAACAAACTGCCCGTCAGGAAAGGTATTGATCTGACCGGTCAACGGCCCCTTGGTGTAGCCGTACATGCCGGTGCCTTCATAAACCCGACGGCTGAGCTGGATGATGCCGGGAATATCCGCCAGCGTGGCATTGCGGACATACAGGCGCTGATCAGGATCGGAAAACGGGGGACACATAGACACCTCAGCAAAGGCGTTGATTTGCCCTCATCTTTGGTGGAGCGACGGCTTTTCGTCAAGCTAAATCCGTTCCCCGGGCCCACTCAGCGGGAAGCGTTCGATGACACGATACTCAGACCCTGCCGGGCCCGGTTTGCTATCGAACAGGGCGAACTCGGTTACCGCAAATTGCCCGAACACAGATGCACCCTGTTCGGCCAGCAGGCGCTCAACAGAGCCCGGCTGTCGCTTGAATCGGGCCAGGGTAATATGCGGAAGAAAGGACCGGCGCTCCGCCTCAAACCCGAGCTTCTCCATTCGCAACCCCAGCGCCTCGTGGATGGCGGCCACCGGCGCTTCCGGCTTCACGCCGGCCCACAGGTTCCGCGGCCTCCGCGACTGGCCGAAACAGCCCAGGCCTGAGACTTCCAGCTCGAAAGGGGTTGGTCGAATTGCACGGGCAGAATCAACCACGGCTTCCAGACGGCTCTCTTCCACCCCACCCAGGAACAGCAGTGTGATGTGCAATTGTTCGGCACTCTGCCATTTGGCGCCCGGCACCGAGACCCTGACGTTCAGCAACCGCTCCTTGATTTCGGAGGGGAGCTCCAGGCCGAAGAAGATCCGTGGCAATTCCTTATTCCTCGTAGATCATCTTGCGTACCATGCCGCCATCTGCCACGACGTTCTGACCGGTGATAAACGAAGCTTCGGGCGATATCAGGTAAGCCGCCAATGAGGCGATATCACCGGGCTGCCCTACTCTGCCCGCCGGATGTTGCAAGTGATCGGTTTCGGAGAGCGGTTCAACCTGTTCTGAGCCTCCCTGCCAGGCCCGGGTATCAATCCAGCCCGGACTGATACAGTTAACCCGGAGATCCGGACCAAGGCTCACGGCCAGGGCATGGGTCAGAGCCACAATGCCTCCCTTGGTGGCAGCGTACGCCTCGGTGTCTGGCTCTGATTGAAGCGCCCTTGTCGAGGCCATGTTTACGATAGCGCCTTTCGTTTTTCGAAGGTGCGGTACCGAGTGTTTGGTGACCAGGAACGGCCCGGTCAGGTTCACATCCAGCCGACGCTGCCACTGTTCAAGGCTCAGGTCCTCCACTGGTCCGGTCTCCGGATTGGCGATTCCGGCGTTGTTGATAACGGCGTCCAGGCGGCCGCCCCAGCGAAGGGTTTCGGCAAGGATGTGCTTCACATCGGTTTCCGAGGCCACATCGCCTGGCAGAAAGCGCAATTGGTGCTTGTCACTGGCGGCCAATTGCTCACCCACGGCCTTGTCGGTATCACAGAACGCCACTTTCCAACCGGCATTGGCCAGGTGAAGTACAATGCCCCGGCCGATGCCCCGAGCGCCCCCGGTTACCAATGCGACGCGATCTGTTTGGCTCAAAACAACCTCCGTTGTGGCTGATCTGCTGATTTACTCAACCTTGGGCGTGGGCCGGACAAGAATCTCATTGACGTCCACATGTGCCGGTTGCGCCACGGCATACATGACCGCATTGGCAATGTCTTCCGGCTTCAGTGCGTGGCCAGGACGTTCATCGAAGAAAGGCGTGTCTACCATGCCTGGCTCAATCAGGGTAACGCGGATACCGGAGCCACGAAGCTCCTCACGAACACCATAGCCAATGGCGGAAACCGCCCATTTGGTCGCACTGTACATGGAACCGGGGATGGTGGCACGACCTGCCGCAGAGCCGGTAAGCAGCAAGTGGCCCTTGCTCTCCCTGAGCGCTGGCATGCAGTGCTGAAGCGTGAGCCCGACACCGTAGATATTGGTGAGGATCATGTCCTTCCAGACCTCAGGATCAGCGCCGCTGAATCCGCCCGGCTCACCGCCCCGGCCGGCATTGGCGAACACCGCATCAATACGGCCAAAGGCTTTCAGAGCCTGATCGACCATGTTCTTCTGATCATCACCGCTCTGGACGTCACACTGCACCGTTAACACCGTTTCCTCGTCACCCAGTTCCTGTTGCAGGCCTTTGAGCTTGTCTTCGGAACGGGCCGCCAGCACCAGACGATAACCTTCTTTCGCCGCTGCTCGCGCTGTCTCTGCACCAATACCCGACGACGCGCCGGTGATCAGCATTACAGGTTGGTCTGCCATAAGTTTCGTCTCCTGTTGCTTGTAATATGTGGATAGGGCTACGCCCGCTGACACCAGATCGATCAGTCAGTAGATCTGCAGCAGGATCAGGGTGAGGATGGCGAGGGCGAACAGGAACCAGCGAGCGTAGTGGTCGGGGCGATCCTCATCGTCGCTAACCGCGCGGCTGACACTGCCACCGGAAGTCTGCTCATACTCTGACACCAGTTGTCGTGCCCGGTAGAGATCCTCGTCACCGACATGGACATTACTGAAACCTGCGGCACCGATCTCGCCCATTGCCCCCTGGAGATAGTGGCCGCCCACATAAGCCTCAATACCGTTGGCTTCCAACAGACCTGCCACGATGTGGGCTTCGGTTATGTCTTTGGCCCGATAGGCAATTTGCAACACGCGACTCCTTCTGTGACCGTTCCGGGCAGAACCGGGACAAATCTGCGAGTATTATCTAGAGGATAGTTCGCCCCGCAACGAGGGGCCAATAACGTACGGATCGACCATGCTCTGGATTATTCTTGCCGTCATCGTATTCATTGTTGCCGCAACGTTTCTGCTGTTCCGGCTTGAGGATCTGTCGCATCTGGATGGAGACAATCCTCCGGTTCGGGAGGGCAAACCAAGCCCGGCAAATCGCGAGGTACTGGGGCGCATCCGGGAGATGGGCGAGTCCTCCAGGGGGCTTCGGGGCAAGGCAAGACTGATGGCGCTCCGCAAACACATGGATGGCCTGAGTGAAGGGCTGGAGCTGGCTTCCGAGTTTCGTTTCAACGCATCGCCCAGGGGAGAGTGGGTCCTGGCCCCGGGTTGCGATACGCGGCGGCGAGTTCTGTACATCCACGGGGGTGCCTGGGCTGCCGGCAGCCCCAGAAGCCATCGGGCGATTACGGACAGGCTGTCGGCGATCACTGGTGCCGCTGTTTTTGCCGTGGATTATCGGTTGATGCCTGAGAACCGTTTCATGGACGGTGTCCGGGATTGCCGGGATGCCTACTCCTGGCTGCTGAAGCACGGGCCGGACGGTGACGAGCCTTCAGACTTTATGTTGATCGCCGGGGATTCGGCCGGCGGCAGTCATACCCTGGGGCTCATTGCGTGGATTCGTGACAATGGCCTGCGACAGGCCGACGCCGCAATCGCTTTTTCGCCTTCCACCGATCTGACCCTGACGGCGCCGAGCAACCGCAACAACATTGGTACCGATCCCCTGCTCGGGCCTGTGTTCGGAGGCTTGTCGAAAATCCCCCTGCCAGTGATCTGGTGGGCCACCTTGGCGGCATTCCGGGTCTCACCGACAAGCCCTGTTGCCTCGCCACTGCGCGGGGACCTGAGGGACCTGCCACCAACACTGATACAGGCCAGCGACACCGAGATGTTGCTGGACAATGCCCGTCGCTATGCCGCCAGGGCAAAGGCTGCCGGCTCTCCGGTCGCGCTCCACACCTGGCCGGGCATGGTGCATGTGTGGCAGATCTTCGTGCCACTGCTTCCGGAGGCCGAAGAGGCCTTCGAGGATATCCGGGCCTTTCTGGCAGAGGTTGAGTCTGGCGACCAGAGCCAGGCTTCGGCCTGACTTTGAACAGTCGGTCGGGAACTGGCTAGACCGACACCTTGCCCCGCAGGGCCTTGGTTTTACCTCGCTGGGTTTTACGATCCACCCTCTTGCGCTGGGCAGCGCGGGTCGGTTTGGTGGGTCGGCGAGCCTTGCGGGGCTTTACCGCCTCCAGAATCAGCTCTTTGAGCCGCTCCAGTGCATCTTCCTTGTTCAGTTCCAGGGTCCGGAAGGATTGCGCCTTGATGATCAGCACACCCTCTTTGCTGATTCGCTGATCATTGAGCGACATCAGCCGCTCCTTATAGAAAGGCGGCAAGGAAGAGTGGGGGATATCAAAGCGCAAGTGCACGGCGGAGGCCACTTTGTTCACGTTCTGGCCACCGGCACCCTGGGCGCGGATCTGGGTGATTTCGATCTCCCAGTCGCCAATTTCAACAGCGTTGGATATTTTCAGCATCTGCTAAGATTAACAAAATACGAACCAGCGGGCTCCCATGAGGACCGCTCCCCATTAAACCCGGGACAGGAAGCAGCCGACACCATGTGCGGACGATTCACGTTTTATACACCTCCGGATACGCTGATCCTCGAGTTTTTTCCCGAAGGTATGGAAGTGGACGGGCGCTTTAATCCCAGCTACAACATTCCGCCCGGTACTGGCATTCCCATGATCCGCATGAGCATGAACGGTAGCCTGATCATGGCGCACTCCCATTGGGGCTTTCGCCCGTCCTGGGCAGATGAAAAGGCCCCCGCCCCGATCAATGCCCGGGCAGAAACAGCGGCTACCTCGAAGTACTTCCGGGACGCCTTTGCCCACCACCGCTGCCTGATTCCTGCCAATGGCTGGTACGAATGGCAGCAGAGTGAACAGGGCAAGACGCCTTACTACATCACGCCATCGGACACCGGGGAGAATCCGGCCATTTTCTTTGCCGGTCTCTGGACACCGAGGGAGGGCGACGAAACCACCGCCTGCGCCATTATTACCGAGCCCGCCAGCGAGAGCCTGAAACACATTCATGATCGCCAACCAGTGGTACTCCACCCCGGCTGTCTGAGGGACTGGCTGAACCCGGAAATCAGTGATCGCACCCGGATACGGGCAGTAACCCACCGCCTGGACCCGCAACACCTGAAAGCCGTTCCCGTGTCCCAGGAGGTCAATAACCCGAGGCATGACAGGCCGGACCTGATCCGGGAAACCTGATTGTCCGGAGGTTCCTGACGCCGGTTCGAGGCCTCCGAAATCAACCAGAAGATCAACAAAATCTCACGAACCGTAACCTGACATCAGGCCGCCCGAGGCTTAGAGTGTAGGATGAGGACACCGATACAGGATTGAGCATGCGCAATTCCCTGCAAAATCTTTTCGCTCTGGCAGTCATGGCGCTTGTACTTGGCGGTTGCGCCAGCAGCGGAAATATCAAGCCGTCCTCATCCGCGCCGGTGCAGCCGTTGCCTGTTGAGGCATCCGGTTCCGACAAGGCACAGAAGCTCTGGCAGGTGTTCGAGCGCTACCGGGGAACCCCCTACGAATACGGCGGCACCTCTTCTGACGGCTTCGATTGCTCCGGATTTATTCTTACCGCCTATCAGGAAGGGCTCGGCAAACAGTTGCCCAGGACAACCGGCCAAATGCTGGCCGATGGTGATGTGGTTCATCCTGGCGAGATTCAGCCGGGCGACGTGGTGTTCTTCCAGATTGGCGGCAAGGAACAGCACGCGGGCATCTACATGGGCGGAGACCGGTTTATCCACGCCTCCACGTCTGCAGGCGTTATCCAGTCCTCAATCAGCGGTTATTACTGGAAAGGGCGCCTGACCGAAGCGCGGCGCTTCGACTGAGCCGGGCTGACCAGCCCGCTTCAACGATTTTTGCGACGCACGTAGAGTACTTTGTGCACGCGCGCGACCAGATCACCGGATTCATCAACAATATCCACGTCCCACTCTGGCAGCATTTTGTCTCCGTTTGCCGTTGCGGCGCGGATCTCGTCAACACGCTCATCGGTCAGCTCAAACCGGGCCATCACCTTGCCTTTGCCGGGGCGAATAAAATCGATGCTCGCGGATTTGTCCCACACGATGTAGTCGTTCCCCAGCCTACGCATCAGTAGCAGCATGTACATGGGATCAACCATGCTGTAGAGAGAGCCGCCGAAGTGGGTGCCGACGTAGTTGGTGTTGTACCAGTGCTGGCCCATCTCCACCGTTGCCGAGCTGAAGTCATCGGCAATATCGGTAACGCGAATGCCTGCTCCGAGATAGGGAGCAAACGTGGACAGCATGCGGCGCATGGCCCCTGCGCTGGCAAGCCAGCGACGTACGGTGGAGTTCATCACATATCCTCGGTGGTAAAAATGACTGCAAATTCAGTAGCACACTATCTTCCTCTGTGTCGTGCGCTGATGCAAGAAATTCATACGACCGTTTGAATATTAAAGACCACCGATATTAAAGACCACTGAACGTGAGGTGCAGGGCGATAGCAGCCATCATAACGCCGATGACGCCATCAATAGTGCGCCAGGCCAGCGGCCGCGCGAGAATCGGGGCCAGCGCCGAGCCACCCCAGGCCAGCAGGCCGAACCAGAGAATCGAGGCGCTACTCGCACCAGCCACGAAGGTAGTCGCGTCTTCCTGCTGGGCGCCGACAGCCGGAATCAGAAGCAGCGTATCCAGGTAAACCTGAGGGTTGAGCAGTGTGACCGCCAGGGTCGTGAACACGACGGCCTTCAGGCTTCGCTTGGTCACCTCACCCGCTTCCAGGGCTGCCCTGCCGCGGCTGGCGCGAACAAATGACTGGATTGCAAGCCAGCCAAGGAACGCCACCCCCAGCCAGCGGAGAATCTCAAGGGCCTCCGGCATGGCCATCAGGGCAGCACTGATGCCGAACATACCCAGCGTGAAAAGCGTGACATCCGCCACCATGCACAAGCCGGCTGACCACCAGTGGTGTTCCCGGCGAATTGCCTGGCTCAGCAAATAGGCGTTCTGCGCGCCAATCGCCACGATAATGCCGCCACACACGATCAATCCGGTCAGGTAACTCTCAAGCACGTTGGTTTCTCCTCAATCAATGGCGCAAGGTTACCGGTTTACATCTATACTGGAAATTCATACTCATTATGCTGCATCAGTTTTCCTTATGATTGACTACAAACTGCTGGAAGCGCTGGCGACGGTTGTTGAGTGCGGGGGGTTCGAGCGCGCCGGTCTGGCGCTTGGGCTGAGCCAGTCGGCCGTTTCCCAACGCATTCGGACACTTGAAATCCGGCTGGGGCAACCGGTTCTGGTCCGTAGTCCGATACTCAAAGCGACACCCGCCGGGCAGCGCCTGCTCAATCACGTTCAGCAGGTGCAACTGCTGGAAAGAGACCTGACCAAATCCATTCCGGCGCTCTCGGAACCCACCGCCAGACTCCGCATTGCACTGAATGCCGACAGCCTGGCCACCTGGTGGGCGGCCGCCGTAGGCAGTTTCTGCGCGGACGAAACCCTGCTACTGGATCTCGTGGTAGAGGATCAGGACATAGGCCTTCGCCGAATGCGCGAGGGGGATGTGGCGGCCTGCCTGTGCAGCAGCCCCCAGCCAGTTGCCGGTGCGCGATGCGTGCCAATTGGCACCATGATCTACATGCCCCTGGCAACGCCGGAGTATGTTGACCGATATTTCGGGAACGGACTCAGTGAGGCCAGCCTGCAGAATGCCCCGGCCATCGTTTTTGGGCCAAATGACCAGCTGCAACACAGGTTTCTGGCACAGTGCGGCTATCACGGCACCTTCCCCCACCACCTCTGTCCTTCCTCGGAAGGTTTTGTGAACCTTGCGCTGGCCGGCATGGGCTACGGCATGATTCCGGAAATGCAGGCACGCCCGGAAATTGCTGCGGGACGGCTGGTAAGCATTGCGCCTGAACAAACCCTGGAAGTACGGCTATACTGGCACTTCTGGCGCCACGGTGGCGGCGTGATGGACCGACTGACTACTGCCCTGCGCTCTGCCGCCATGCTCAATTCAAGCGCATGAACAATGGAGGAGCACCAATCAGATTCAAGCACCGTGTAGCGGTTTACGGCACATTGAAGCGAGGCCGAAACAACAGCCATATTCTGCGGGGCGCGCGGTTTGTTGGAACCGACTGGATGCCGAAGCTGAGCCTGTATCACCTGGGCCCCTTCCCAGGCGCTGTAGAGGAACCTTCCTCGGGCGTTCGCGTGGAAATCTATGAGGTTAAGGATTCCACGCTGAAGGTTTTGGACGAGTTGGAAGACTTCTTTCCTGAACGCCCGCAGAGCAGTCTGTATATCCGTCGGACCATGGACACCCGCCACGGGCCGGCCTGGGTGTATATTTACAACCGGCCGGTCAAAACAATCCAACGGCTGAACTCCGGAAGCTGGTAGGCCAGCTCACGCCCCGCCACAGAAAAGGACACGAGATTGGATCTGACAACGCCTGCCCTGCTCTTCCCCGCCATTTCGTTGCTATTGCTCGCTTACACCAACCGTTTTCTGGTGCTCGCGCAGCTCATACGCCAGCTCAAGCAGATGGACACCGAGGAAGATCACGCGCTCATCGCCCGGCAGATCAGCATGCTGCGGAAACGGATTGTGCTGACCAAACGCATGCAGGCATTCGGGGTACTCAGTTTCTTCCTGTGTACCGTCTCCATGTTCCTGCTGTTCCTGGGCGCGGAATTGCCGGGCGTGGTGGCGTTTGGCGCCAGCCTGGTGCTGCTGTCTCTCTCGCTGCTGTACTCACTGTATGAAATCCAGATCTCAACCAATGCGATCAACGTTGAGCTTTCCAACTTTGAGGCGCGCAAGAGTGCCGGGCGGGAAGATGTCGACTATTCATGAGGCCGGTTTGCGGCGGGCTCGACAATCTTTACACCAAACCAGCGCGGAAACCGGAGCAGACAATAGAGCGCGATCATGTCGTAAACGGCATGCCAGATCATGACCAGCGCCAGGCTCTCTGATAGCTCATAGGCCGCGCCCAGTATCAAACCGAGCCCGGTTGCTACCAGAAAGTAGGTGAACGATACGTAGTGCACCAGCCCGAACAGCACAGACGCCGCCAACACCGCAGTCACCGGATCCGTATGCGCCATCAGCCAGCCCTGGATTGCGCCGCGAAACAACAGCTCTTCACCAACGCCGGCCAATAGGGACAGCAAGACCAACACCAACGGAGAATAACTGGAGGCAAAGTCATACAGCCCCTGCATCTGGCGTTCAAGATTCTCCGGAAACAGGCGTGGAACGCGCGTCAGCAGAAGCAGCAAGCCGTAAGTCGCAACGGCACCCAATGTGCCGTAAATCAGGCTTGGCCAGAGCCCCGGGCCGATAAGCAGCACCGGAATCCCGAATACCAGAATGGCCACCAACCCTACGACCCCAATGCCGCCCTGGAACAGCAGCGCAGCATTGGGGGAAATACCGGATTTTCGCCCTTTACCAAGCGCCATTTACTGATCGAACAGCGGTTTCACCGGAAACAGCGCATCGTACTGGGGCGCCTGCTTCTGGGCTTTCGCCTGGAAGGATTTCATCATGTCCGTCGGACGGAACATGCCCGCCTGCCAGGTGGCCATGTACTTCAGGCTGTCTTCCACACTGTGATCGCGGCTGTAATTAAGCATTTCCTTGCAACCAGTCACCGCCAGTGGTGAGTTCGCGGCAATCTGACCGGCAATGCCCATGACCGCTTCCAGCATGGATTCCTGCTCAGGGTATACAGCGTTTACAAAGCCGAGATTCCGGGCTTCAGCGGCGGAGAATTTGCGCCCGGTGTACGCCAGTTCGCGCACCACGCCCTCGGGCATCAGTTTGGGCAGGCGCTGAAGCGTGCCAACGTCGGCGGTCATGCCCAGCTCGGTTTCCTTGATGGTGAAGTAGGCATCTTCCGTGCAATAACGGCTGTCCGCCGCACACACCAGATCAAGAGCTCCGCCAATGCAACCACCATGGATGGCCGCCAGTACCGGCAGGCGGATTTTTTCCAGGGAGGTCAGCGTATCCTGCAACTGCAGTACGACCCTGCGCAGGTTTTCCGCCATACGGCCAGGGTCCCCATTCATGGGCACCGCCTTGGGATCGCTGAATACACCCAGGTCCATGCCGGCCGAAAAGTGTTTGCCGGTGGAAGAGATGACAATCACGCGAGCGTCGGTGTTGGCTTCAATATCCTGCATGCAACGGGGCAACTCGAGCCAGAACGCCTTGTTCATGGTGTTCAGCGCCTCAGGGCGCTTGAACTGGACATGGGCGATATGGTCTTTGACCTCAATCGAAAAACTCTCGTAACTGGACAACTCAGACAAGACAGCACTCCTTATTATGTATTCCGAAAACCGGCTCTTAAGCGAACACCGCGAATAATGGTTTCTCTATTCTGCTACCTTCGTATTATGGCGGACAGAGAGACGACACGTTAACCCGAAAAGGCCTGGTATGGAATTCACCTTCCTCGGCACGTCAGCCGGAACACCCACGAAAGCTCGCAACGTAACCGGCCTGGCATTGAGTCATGGAGGCCCCAAACACTGGTACCTGATTGACTGCGGGGAAGGCACCCAGCACCAGTTGTTGCGAACGCATCATTCGGTGATGCAACTCCAGGCCATATTTATCACCCACATTCACGGCGACCACACATTCGGGCTGCCGGGGCTGCTCACAAGCGCCTCAATGCTGGGCCGAACCGCCCCGCTCTACCTGATCGCGCCCCGTCCGGTAAAAACCTTCGTTGAAGCAGCGCTGGGCAACAGTGACTCAAGCCTCAGTTTTGAAATACGATTTGTTGATTCCGAGGCAGAAAGCTTTCACTGGGAGGACGAAGCGCTGTCGGTTACGGCAGTTCCCCTCTCCCATCGCGTATCCTGCCGGGCGTTTGTGTTCACTGAAAAGAACCTCGAACGCCAGCTGCTGCGTGACAAACTTGAAGCTGACGGTATTGAGGCCGGCCCAGCCTGGGGCCGAATGCAACAGGGCCACGATGTGGTTCTGGAAGATGGCCGCCTGGCCCATTGCGACGACTACACCCAAATTGCCAGAAAACCACGTAAAGTGATTGTTGCCGGTGACAATGACCAACCTGACCTGCTTCTCGAAGCAAGCACGAATGTCCAGGTTGTGATTCACGAGGCAACTTACACGCAGGAGGTCTCGGACCGGGTCGGCCCCTGGCCACAACACAGCTCCGCGGCCCAGGTAGCCCGTTTCGCTGAGGCCGCCGGTGTTCCGCATCTTGTGTTGACCCATTTCAGCTCCCGCTACCAGCTCAACCCGAACGCCTATCCACACATTGGTGAGATCGAATCCGAAGCCAGGGGCATCTATAGAGGGAACCTGTATCTGGCAAACGACTTTGCCTGCTATGAGCTTGGCAGGGATCTGATACTGAGACCTTCCGAGCGTCTATAATGAGGGCGTGGCTCCTGGGCCGTCAGCAAATTGATGTGTCGCTTTTGTAGATTCACCTTTGCGTTCGGCGAAGTTCAAATTACACTGCAATCGGGGATAATCTGAACAACAATTCACTTTTCACTGCTCAGGAAGGCGGTCAATGGCCCGGTTTAACGCAAAACAGTCCAGTCTCAGCAAGGATGCGGTCGTCGTCACTCCCGGCCTCATTCCTTGTGGCTGTATCATCGACAGCGTGACTCTGGACAGCAAAGAACTCCGCCTCGGCCTGAAGCATTTCTCCTCACCCGCTGTGCTTGATCAACTGTCATCGTCTGCCTCCGCCCAGGCGGATCTGCACGTTTTCCTCGATCATGATCATGACAAGCAACATCTCCATTTTCGGGGAGCGGTTCGCAGCGGCCGGGGCGACAGTATTTCGCTCGAACTCCAGGGCATCACCCCGGACCTCGAACGCGAAGTTGATCTTCTGGTGCAGCACACGGGCAAGAGCAAACTGGCGGACCCCGCGCCGGCGCCCGCGCTGAAACAACTTTATCACCAGCATTGCCGGCGACTTCTGGAACAGTTGCTTCCGGAATTCATGGAGGGCACGTTCGAAGGCATTGAAGCCGATCTGGAACAAGCGGCCGAGCTTCGTGAAATCACCCGACTCAAGGATATGCGCTTCATCTTCCAGAGCCGACAGCAGCGGATGCTCCAGGATTTTCAGGCGCAGTTTCAGGCCAACCAGACAACCCTTGAGCCAGCTCCCGAATCCGGGAACAACGCCAAAGAATTGCATCTTCTGCAACAGCACGAGTTTGAAGACTGGCTTGATTTGCAGGCCATCGCCACGGGCATAAGTAAGGCAAACTCCGGCGCGACCTTTTTGCTCAACCAGTTCCTCAACCAGATCTTCCGTCAGGACGTCAACGACGACAACAACCCGCTAACGCCTCGCGCACTGTGCGTGTGCCTGCAATACATGGTCGACCACCTGGGTATTGCGCGGGAGCACCGCCTGACCATCTACCGGGCCTGGGAGAGCGCTCTGGGCAGGGTGTGGCCCGCAGCCATCCGCTCCCTGATCAATGATTGCCGCCGGGCAGGACTGGAAGCCCTGGACATCACCGAGCTGCCGGCGAACTGGTCGCTCAGGGAATACGCCCAGGAGGACACAGGTTCTCCAGGTGAAACGGACAAGGGCACATCGGACAAGCCGGCGGAAGCCGACGCCACCGGGCACTCAATGTCAGGGATGCCATCGGCTGGCCGTTCCCTGTTCCAGTTGATGGCGCTTGAGGCAAGCCCCTCGTCTGAACCCGCAGACTGGGAGGAACCCAATCCGAAGCTCTCGGAAAACCTCCGTTCCAGGCGCCGCGAACTCCTGAACAGGTTGCACGAGGATGAACCGAATATGGCAGGTTTGCTGCGGGAACTGGCCGACTCGGACGCCGAACTGGCCAGCGCCCTTGACCGGACAGCCGTGGAAAAAGCCAACCTGGTGGACCGGTTGTTTGCACCGCTGGAAACAAACGAAGGACTCTCGGGTTCGCTTCGCCACCAACTGCAGAAACTTCGGCTGCCGGTGTTTGAAACGCTGGTCGAAACACCGGACTTTCTGAATACCGACGATCACCCCGCCCGGGACATAATCAATAACCTGATGCACATCTGCCTTGCAGAGAGGGCATCGAGCAAGAAACTGGAAGCGACGGTTGCCGACATTGTCGAGGAACTGACGGAAATCGAGGTATCGGATCCAGACCTGCTGGAAAGTCTGGGCCAACGCCTGAAACAGCTGGTTGAGCGGCAGGACCAGTCATTTATCCGAAACTCGGAACGGCTGGCCAAAACCCTGGAGGGCAAAGAGCGCCTGCGCAAAACTCGCAAGCAAGCCCGGCAACGACTGAATGAACTCCTCGGCGGCAGGCAGGTTCCAAAAACGCTGATTCGACTGCTTCAGGCGGGCTGGGAACAATTGATCGTCCTGACAATGTTGCGGGAAGGCCCGGAGAGCCGACACTGTGAGGAACTTGTTGATGTCGTAGCACAGCTCCAGGCCTGGCTGTCTCCAGCCGGCACCTCTGGTGAGCTGGCATTTGAACGGGAACTTGAAAGCAGTGTCATGCTGCAATTCATTGAGCGGGAACTCAAAACCACCGGTGACATCTCCCGAACCCGACCGGCCATAGACGAGCTATCCGGGATCCTGCAGGGCACTATGGAGGCAGAGACCACCTGGGTGGAGGAATACCGCGACGCCGATGAGACACCATTGACGCTGCCCCCGGAGCTCGAAGACAGCCGTTGGGTTTCCAGGGCAAAGGACATTGCCGTCGGCGATTGGGTTGAAGCCTGGTTTGAAAACGGGGAGACCCGTCGCATGCGCCTGGTCTGGGGTGGCGAGGATTCACTCCGGTTTGTTTTTCTCTCGCCCAAAGGTATGAGTGAAGTCAGTTACGGATTCCCGGAGTTTGTCCAGAAACTCGCCGAAGGCGAAGCCTGGCTGGTTGAAGATGGCGACATCCCGTTCCTTGATCAAAGCCTGTTCAGCATTGTTGAGGACGTGTACCGGAAGCTGAATTTTCAGGCCACCCACGATGCCCTGACCGGCTGCATGCACCGCCACGACTTCGAAAAACAGGTATCAAGGCTGATCAGCGCGGCACCCTCGTCGCCGGACGAGAGTGATTCCGCTCTTATGATCCTGGATATAGACGAGTTCAGCGTCATCAACGCCTCCTATGGTGCGGAAGCCGGCGATGCCCTGTTGCGAGATGTCGCCGAACTGCTACGAAGAGCGTGCGGTGCCAAATTCTCGGAATCCTACGTTGGCCGAATCAGCGGTAATGAGTTTGCCGTGCTCATCAATAACATCAGCACGGAGGACTGCCTGGATTTCGCAGAATCCCTGCGGCGAAACTTCGAGCAGCAGGTTTTCCAGCATGGGCCGGCGGAATACAAGGCAACGGTCAGTATCAGTATTCGACCGGTTACTGGTGCCGCTCACTCCCCCGGCGATCTTCTCAACCAGGCGAGCCTATCCCTCAAGGCGGCCAAGAAACTGGGAGGAAACCGGATTGAGCTGGCGAAAGGACAGAGGGACCCGTCAAAGCTTGGCACGCCTCAGTGGGTTACGGAAATCGACCGGACCATCCGCGACGGCAGCCTCTACCTCCGGGCACAGCCAATTGTTGCACTCGCCCCTGAAAGCGGCGAAGGCAAGATGTATGAACTCCTGCTGGGCCTGAAAGACAGCTCGGGCAATGAGATTTCGCCCCAGGGTTACATTGAGGCGGCCGAACAATTCAAACGCAGTACCCGGGTTGATCTGTGGGTCATTTCCGAAGTGTTGGCGTGGATGCGTAACAACCCCGAGTCGCTCGACAGGATTGCCACCTTGAACGTCAACCTGTCAGGCTCCTCACTGAGCGATGACAGCTTCATGCTCGGGCTGGAGTCAAACCTCCGGGCCCATCAGGAACTGGCGCACAAGCTGTGTTTCGAGGTCACCGAGACCTCGGCTGTCGCCAACCTCCACTTTGCCTCGGATTTCATGCGTGAAATGAAGCGCCTGAACTGTCGGTTCGCGCTGGACGACTTTGGCACCGGGCTATCTTCCTACGCCTACCTTCAGAAACTGCCTGTGGACTTCGTGAAAATCGACGGCATTTTCGTGCGGGACATGGCCACCAACCTGACCAACTACGCCATGGTGAGGTCGATCAATGAGCTGTGCCATTTCCTGGATCTCCAGACCATTGCAGAATATGTGGAAGACATGGAAATCATGGACACCCTCAAGGAGATCCAGGTGGACTACGCCCAGGGCTTTGCCATTGCCAAACCTCGCAGGCTCGACAGCCTTGGTACCGGGACTTCTACTAACCCGGTTTATGCCTACAAGAAATAGCTTTGCTTTTCACATTGGCAGGAGTACAGTGGGGCTCGTTGGAAAGATTGAGCAAAGCATTTCATCAATAAGACCGCTCAGCTGTAATAAGTAGCTTGTCCTGTTTTTGATCCCGCCAGTTTTTTGTTTCCCGCATACCGCCGATCAATGATCACGAATGATGATCTGACGGCACACTAAATGATTGAAATCAGGAAAGAATACTATGTCTACAGTTACCGGCAACGTTAAGTTTTTCAACGAAGCAAAAGGTTTTGGTTTTATTACTCGCGAAGGCGGCCCGGACGTTTTCGTTCACTACAGCGCCATTCAGGGCGGCGGTTTCAAGACTCTGGCTGAAGGCCAGCAGGTCGAGTTCACCGTTACCCAGGGCCAGAAAGGTCCCCAGGCGGAGAACGTAGTCGCTCTTTGATCTATAAAGAGATGCTCTGCAAATAGCAGACGACACGTTAAGAAAAAGGCAGCCGAGGCTGCCTTTTTTCGTTGTTGCTCCCAACCAAACCTACTGCATCCCCTCCACCGGAATCGTTTCGGTGTTCTTTATCTCCCGCAAGGCAAAGTTTGAATTCACCTGGGCAATGCCCTGTAGGGTGAAGATCTTTTCGTTCAGGAACCGATCATAACTGGCCATGTCCGGAACGATGACCCTGAGCACAAAGTCGGCATTCCCGGTCACCGCGAAACACTGAAGCACCTCCGGGTAACTGCTCACCTGCTGCTCGATCTCCGCGGTGCTATCGATGTTATGCCGCTGCAGTGACAAATTGACCAGTACGCACAGGCCCTGACCAATGCGCTCCGGATCCACTCTGGCGCTGTATCCCTGAATCACGCCGCTTTCTTCAAGTGTCCGCACGCGGCGCCAGCAAGCGGCCGGTGACAACCCCACCTGCTCTGCCAGCAACTGGTTACTGATGCGCCCATCCTGCTGCAGTGCCGAGAGGATTTTCCGGTCCAACTTGTCCAACTCCACCTGTTTCATTTGGTAACACCTGATTTTAATCAAAGGTTCTTTCTCTTTATTGTCATTTATCAAAGAACCTTTCGCAAACTCTCAAAACCCTCACCCAATAAGCAAGCACCTTTTGCGGACTTCCCTCTAGAATTTTGGTCATAAAACGCACAAAAAGGAGGGCGCCATGTCCGCCGATACCCCCCAGCTCGACAATTACAAACTCGAGGACCGTTACTTGCGGGAATCCGGCCGGGTTTTCCTGACCGGCACGCAGGCCCTGGTTCGAATTCCCCTGATGCAGGCCGCCCTGGATCGAAAACAGGGATTGAACACCGCAGGCATGGTCAGTGGCTACCGGGGCTCCCCCCTCGGTGCCGTCGATCAGGCGCTCTGGCAGGCCAAGGGCCTGCTGGACGAGAACCGGATCGATTTCGTTCCCGCCATCAACGAGGATCTCGCCGCGACGATCATGCTGGGGACCCAGCAGGTGGAGACCGATGAAGACCGGCAGGTGGATGGGGTTTTCGGCCTCTGGTATGGCAAGGGCCCGGGCGTGGATCGGGCCGGCGATGCCCTGAAACACGGCACCACCTACGGTTCCTCGCCTCATGGCGGTGTGCTGGTCGTGGCGGGTGACGACCACGGCTGCGTGTCATCGTCCATGCCCCATCAGTCCGATGTGGCGTTTATGAGCTTCTTCATGCCGACGATCAACCCGGCCAATATCGCCGAGTACCTGGAGTTCGGCCTCTGGGGTTACGCCCTGTCCCGCTACAGCGGCTGCTGGGTCGGTTTCAAGGCAATCTCGGAAACCGTGGAAAGCGCGGCGTCTGTCGAAATCCCGCCGGAACCGGATTTCATCACGCCGGATGACTTCACCGCCCCTGAAAGCGGTTTGCATTACCGTTGGCCGGATCTGCCGGGTCCGCAACTGGAAACCCGCATCGAACACAAGCTTGCGGCCGTTCAGGCCTTTGCCCGCGCCAACCGCATCGACCGTTGCCTGTTCGATAACAAACAAGCCCGCTTCGGCATTGTCACTACCGGCAAGAGCCATCTGGACCTGCTTGAAGCCCTGGACCTGCTGGGCATTGATGAAGACAAGGCCCGGGACATGGGGCTGGATATCTACAAGGTTGGCATGGTCTGGCCCCTGGAGCGTCGCGGCATCCTGGACTTCGTGCACGGCAAGGAAGAAGTCCTGGTGATCGAGGAAAAGCGCGGCATTATTGAGAGCCAGATCAAGGAATACATGTCCGAGCCGGACCGTCCCGGCGAGGTTCTGATCACCGGCAAGCAGGACGAACTGGGCAGACCGCTGATCCCCTACGTTGGTGAACTGAGTCCCAAACTGGTTGCTGGCTTTCTGGCCGCCCGTCTAGGGCGCTTTTTCTCGGTGGACTTCAGCGAGCGGATGGCAGAGATCAGCGCCATGACCAACGCCCAGGACCCCGGTGGCGTCAAGCGTATGCCCTACTTCTGCTCCGGCTGCCCCCACAATACCTCCACAAAGGTTCCGGAGGGGAGCAAGGCCCTGGCCGGCATCGGCTGCCACTTCATGGCCTCCTGGATGGGTCGTAACACGGAATCCCTCATCCAGATGGGTGGCGAAGGCGTCAACTGGATTGGCAAGAGCCGCTATACCGGCAACCCCCACGTGTTCCAGAACCTGGGTGAAGGCACCTACTTCCACTCCGGTTCCATGGCGATTCGCCAGGCGGTGGCCGCCGGCATCAACATTACCTACAAGATCCTGTTCAACGACGCCGTGGCGATGACCGGCGGTCAGCCCGTGGACGGGCAGATCACCGTCGACAGGATTGCCCAGCAAATGGCAGCAGAAGGGGTAAAGCGGGTTGTCGTGCTCAGCGATGAGCCGGAGAAGTACGATGACCATCATGATCTGTTCCCCAAGGATGTCACCTTCCACGATCGATCCGAGCTCGACCAGGTGCAGCGTGAATTGCGCGACATCCCTGGCTGTACTGTTCTGATCTACGACCAGACCTGTGCTGCCGAGAAGCGCCGCCGGCGCAAGTGCAAGCAGTTCCCGGATCCGGCCAAGCGGGCCTTTATCAACCACCATGTGTGCGAGGGCTGCGGCGACTGCTCGGTACAGTCCAACTGCCTTTCGGTTGTACCCCGCAAGACGGAACTGGGGCGCAAGCGGAAGATCGACCAGTCCTCGTGCAACAAGGACTTCTCCTGCGTCAACGGCTTCTGCCCCAGTTTCGTTACCATTGAAGGTGGGCAGCTACGCAAATCCCGGGGCGTGGACACCGGCTCCGTACTCACCCGCAAGTTGGCTGACATTCCAGCTCCGAAATTACCGGAGATGAGCGGCTCCTACGATCTGCTCGTGGGCGGTGTCGGCGGCACGGGCGTAGTGACCGTAGGACAGCTGATCACCATGGCCGCCCATCTGGAATCCCGCGGTGCCTCGGTACTGGATTTCATGGGCTTCGCCCAGAAAGGCGGGACGGTACTGAGCTACGTGCGCATGGCACCGTCTCCGGACAAGCTCCATCAGGTGCGGATCAGCAATGGCCAGGCCGATGCGGTCATCGCCTGCGACCTGGTGGTGGCGTCTTCCCAGAAGGCCCTGAGCGTGCTCCGGCCAAACCACACACGGATTGTCGCGAACGAGGCGGAACTGCCGACTGCCGACTACGTGCTCTTCCGCGACGCCGATATGAAGGCCGACAAGCGCCTTGGGCTACTGAAGAACGCCGTGGGCGAGGATCACTTCGACCAGCTGGACGCCAACGGTATCGCTGAAAAGCTGATGGGCGACACCGTGTTCTCCAACGTGATGATGCTCGGTTTTGCCTGGCAGAAAGGCCTGCTGCCCCTGTCAGAGGCGGGTCTGATGAAAGCCATCGAACTCAATGGCGTCGCCATCGACAGGAACAAGGAAGCCTTCGGCTGGGGCCGTCTGGCAGCCGTGGATCCGAGCGCTGTCACCGATCTGCTGGACGACAACAACGCCCAGGTGGTCGAGGTTAAGCCCGAACCAACCCTGGACGAGCTGATCAACACCCGTCACAAGCATCTGATCAACTACCAGAACCAGCGCTGGGCCGACCAATACCGGGACGCCGTTGCCGGAGTCCGCAAGGCCGAGGAAGCCCTCGGTGAAACCAATCTTCTGCTGACCCGCGCAGTGGCCCAACAGCTGTATCGGTTTATGGCCTACAAGGATGAGTACGAAGTGGCCCGACTGTTTGCCGAAACCGACTTCATGAAAGAGGTCAAGGAAACCTTCGAAGGGGATTACAAGGTTCATTTCCACCTCGCCCCGCCACTGCTCAGCGGTGAAACCGATGCCCAGGGTCGCCCGAAAAAGCGCCGTTTTGGCCCCTGGATGTTCCGGGCTTTCCGACTTCTGGCCAAACTTCGCGGCCTGCGAGGAACCGCAGTGGACCCGTTCAGCTACTCCGCAGACCGCAAGCTTGATCGCGCCATGCTGAAGGACTACCAGAACCTGGTTGCGCGAATTTGCCGTGAACTCAATGCCAGCAACTACGAAACCTTCCTGCAACTGGCAGAACTGCCCGCTGATGTCCGGGGCTACGGTCCTGTCAGGGAACAGGCGGCAGAGAGCATCCTTGAAAAACAGACACAGCTGATCAAGGCGCTCGACACCGGTCGCCCGACGCTGATCCGCACGCAACAGGCCGACAAGGAGGCAAACCATGTTTGAAGCGCTCCAGCCCCTGCCTCAGGATCCGATCCTGAAGCTGATGCAGACCTTCCGCGAGGACACCCGGCCCGACAAGGTAGATCTGGGCATCGGCGTCTACAAGGATGATGCCGGCAATACGCCCATCATGGCCGCCGTGCACGAAGCGGAACGTCGCCTGCTTGAGGGAGAAACCACCAAGAGCTACGTGGGGCCTGCCGGTTCTGCCGGCTTCAACAGTGCCATGGCGGAGTTGATTCTGGGCAGCAACAGCCCGCTGATCCGGGACGACCGTGTATCGGTAATACAGACGCCGGGTGGCTGCGGCGCATTGCGCATGGCCGCCGAATTCCTTCGCCTGTGCAAGGCGGATACAAAAGTCTGGGTCAGCACGCCCACCTGGGCCAACCACCTCCCCCTGCTGGGTGGCGCCGGCATGACCATTCGCGAATATCCCTACCTCAATCCACAGACGCTGCAGGTAGACTTCGGCGCCATGCTGGAAACCCTGGAAGAGGCCGACGCGGGCGATGTGGTGCTGCTACACGGTTGCTGCCACAACCCGTCTGGCGCCGACCTGAGCTTGGCCCAGTGGCAGGAAGTGACCAGCCTGATCCAGCGTAAGGGCCTGTTGCCCTTTGTGGATATGGCCTATCAGGGCCTTGGCGAGGGCCTGGATGCAGATGCGGCGGGCCTGCGGCATCTGGCCAGTGCGGTACCGGAAATGCTGGTAGCAGCGTCGTGCTCCAAAAACTTTGGACTTTATCGGGAGCGCACCGGCGCTCTCGCATTGATTTCGGGAACAGCATCGGTGAACGCAGCTGCCACCAGTCAACTGCTCAGCGTTATCCGGTCCCACTATTCGATGCCGCCCGCCCATGGTGCCGCGATTGTGGAGACCATCCTCGGCGATGACGGCCTGCGATCCCGGTGGCAGCAGGAGCTTGACGGCATGTGCGAGCGCATCCTGCACCTGCGCCACGCCTTTGCTGACGCACTCGCGCCGGTGGGAGACTTCAGCTTCATCGCCCGTCAGCGGGGCATGTTCTCGTTCCTCGGTATCAGCCCCGAGCAGGTTAGCGAATTACGCAAGGAGCATGGCATCTACATGCTCGACAGCAGCCGGGTGAATGTCGCCGGCCTGAATGACCGCGTTTTGCCACAAGTCACTTCAGCCCTGCGCGAGGTGCTCGGCAAGTAATTTCTGTTGAGACAATAACCATCAATCCGACAAAAACAATTAGCCGGAGAAAAGAATGAGTGAGAGTACCCAACCACACCAGCAGGCCAACAACCTCTGGTCTTCACGGATGGCGTTTATCCTGGCCGCTGCCGGCTCGGCGGTAGGCCTCGGGAATATCTGGAAGTTTCCATACATTACCGGAGAGAACGGCGGCGGCGCCTTCGTTCTGATTTACCTGGCCTGCATCTTCCTGATTGGTGTGCCGGTTCTGATTGCCGAGACCATGATTGGCCGCCGGGGCGGACAGAGCCCTGTAGCGACCATGCGCACCCTGACCAGAACCGAAGGCACCGCCAGAGGCTGGAGAGCGATCGGCTGGAATGGCGTTATTGCCTCGTTCCTGGTTCTGTCTTTTTACGCCGTGATTGGCGGCTGGGCGCTGGTCTATATCGGCAAGGCTGCAACCGGACTGTTTACCGGTGCCGATGCCGAGGCCATTGGCGGCCAGTTCGGCGGGTTGCTGGCCAATCCCTGGGAACTGCTGATGTGGCATTCCGTCTTCATGGCCATCGTCGTGTTTATCGTCGGTCGGGGCATTCGCTCCGGGCTTGAGAAAGCCGTGAACATGCTTATGCCATTGCTGTTCGTGCTGCTGATTGCGATGGTAATCTACGCCATGAACAGCGGCAGCTTTGGCCGGGCCGTGAGTTTCATGTTCTCGCCGGACTTCAGCAAGCTCACCACCGCTGGTGTTCTGACCGCCCTGGGGCACGCCGCATTCACCCTGAGCATCGGCATTGGTGTTCTGATGGCCTACGGCTCTTACCTGCCAAAAACGGTGAACATTGCCAGAACCGCCATGACCATTGCCGTTCTGGACACCAGCGTCGCCCTTCTTGCGGGGCTCGCCATCTTTCCGCTGGTATTTGCCAATGGCCTGGAACCTGGCGCCGGCCCCGGCCTGATCTTTGTAACCCTGCCACTGGCCTTTGGCCAGATGAGTGGTGGCGCTCTGTTTGGCACCATTTTCTTCGCACTGCTACTGGTCGCAGCCATCACGTCGGCCATTTCCATGTTGGAGCCGGTGGTAGAGTGGCTGGAGGAACACAAAGGCGTCAGCCGGGCGAAAAGCGCGCTTGGTGGTGGCCTCGCGATCTGGTTTATCGGTATCGGTACCGTGCTGTCGTTCAACGTCTGGGATAGCGTGCATCCGCTCGGCTTCATCCCGTTCTTCGAGGGCAAGACGGTGTTCGACCTGCTCGACTTCCTGGTCTCCAACCTGATGATGCCACTCGGCGGGCTGGCCATTGCCCTGTTTGCCGGATGGGCAATGAAACGTGAAGGCCTGCCGGCCGATATTGGTCTACAGGGAAGCAGCTACAGGGCATTCATGTTCATTCTTCGATACCTGACGCCTGCGGGGATCGCCGTGGTGTTTCTTTACAACCTGGTGTAACGGTAACCAGGCACCTTAGACCGCAACAGCCCGGTGAACTTCACCGGGCTTTTTTTGACATACCTGAAAGGGTACTGCCAATCTGGGTTCAGGACAGAAGACCAATGTTCTGCATCTCAGGCGGAAAAGGAGAACTCGTATGTACAGCAAGATACTCGTTCCGGTCGACCTCGCCCATACCGATAAAATGGTCAAGGCGCTCAATACCTCCATTGATATTGCCAAACACTACAACGCCACCCTGTGCTACGTAAGCGTGACAAACAGCACCCCGGGAGCGGCTGCCCATAACCCGAAAGAGCTTGCCGAGAAGCTGAGTGTGTTCGCGGAAGAGCAGGGGAAATCCCATGGGATCGACACCGACAGCATGGTGATTGAATCTGCTGATACGGCCGTAGAGCTTGATGACAAGTTGCTTGAGGCGATCAAAACAACCGGCACTGACCTGGTGGTGATGGCCTCACATCCTCCGGGAATTGGCGACCGGCTACACATTCTCCACTCGAACGGCGCCAATATCGTCAAACACAGTGATATTTCGGTATTTGTTGTTCGTTAAAGATAGCGGGGCATCCGTGGCCCTATTCCGGGTGCCCGATTGCGTCATGCTTCGGAAATTCGATGTCCGTTACGCTTGCAATGAAGAAAGGAAAATAATTTTCCGTGGCGAAGAAGTTCCCGGCTTCCACCCGGGTCGGTAAATGAAACCCGTCAAACTCCCGAAACTCTGACAGGTAGCCGCCAAAGGGCTGCAAGCGATGGACTTTTTCCGAATTCGCGTTGGTCCACCTGTCAAAATTCACCTGGAGCGGCCGGCCGTCCTCGGCCACCACAACATCCACTGCCTGCTCCATACCGTTATGGCGGACAATCACACGCGCCGTATTGACATCAACAAGCTCCCACTTGACCCCCTGGCCCGGCAGCAGGGCTGCGGGTGTCCAGAACACCGACTCTGCCACATAGCGACCGAAAGCCGAACGGGTGTGATCCGCATCTCCGCCCATCCTGGCCACTGGCAACAAACCCATCAGCCAGAACCGCGTCCACTTTTCGGTGTCTGAGCCAGAAACCCTCAGGGCGCCACGGCTGGCACCCATCTTCCACACAAAGCCTTCGGGCATGGCCAGAACCTGTGAGGCCTGCATATCCATGTAGTCGGGCGACTCCCGATTGCCCATGCCAAACTTCCCGGTCATCGATATCCGCGCCACGGTATACAGAGGTGTACCAGGCTGAATGGTGTACCGGAAATAGCGCTGGGCAGGCTCCGGCAGTCCCTCCAGAAGAGAAACATCAAAGCACTCTGGTGCAGTTGGTTGCAGAGCCGCCAACCTGGCCATGGCGGCATGATCCGAAGCGTGGTCGGTCTGGCGCCAGAACCAGAGGGCCAAGGCAGTTGCGACCAGCACAATCAACAGGATCAGGAAAAAGATTTTCATGTAAGCTATGCTCCGTAGCAGTCATTGTCCCTGCCCTGCCAAGATCCAGCCTTGTTCCAGATCAATCAACGCGGCTGGCCGACTCACTTTCCGCCTGAAAGGTTTTATGAAAGTACCGAAGAGATTACAACCGCTTGTGGATGACGGCATGGTGGATGAGGTGCTCTACCAGCTGATGAGCGGTAAGGAAGCGCAGGTTTATGTGGTGCGCTGTGGCAATCAGACCCGCTGCGCCAAGGTTTTCAAGGAAGCCGCCAAGCGAAGCTTCAAGCAGGCGGTGGAGTACCAGGAAGGTCGAAAGGTCCGGAACAGCCGCCGGGCCCGGGCCATGAGCAAGAAAACCAGGTACGGGCAGAAGGAACAGGAAGACGCCTGGCTCAACGCCGAGGTAGACGCCCTCTACCGGCTTGCCGCCGCCGGTGTCCGGGTTCCCGAACCCCTGGGCTTCGTGGACGGTGTACTGCTGATGGAGCTGGTGACGGATGAAGATGGCCGGGCCGCGCCCAGGCTGGATGATGTTACGCTCTCCCCGGAACAGGCCCGCGACTTCCACGGCCAGATTATCCGCGAGGTCGTCCGCATGTTGAGTGCCGGTCTGATCCATGGGGATCTCTCGGAATTCAACGTTCTGATCGATGCCAACGGACCGGTCATCATTGATCTCCCCCAGGCAGTCAATGCAGCCGGGAATAATAACGCGGAGCGCATGCTGGAGCGCGATGTGGACAATATGCGCCGGTATTTTGGCCGATTCGCGCCGGAACTTTTGAATACCGATTACGGCAAGGAGATCTGGGCGCTCTACGAGTCAGGCGAACTGCACCCGGACAGCAAGCTCACCGGCTGCTTCCAGCACGATGATACCTCTGCCAACGTTGACGAACTGATGGAAATCATCGATGCGGCAAAAGAGGAACAATGGGAGCGACAGGAACGCGTGAGGGACGCCGAGGAGGACTGAGGCCTCGGCCGGCGCTGGTCAGCCGGCAGAGGCGGTTTTCTCTGCGCTGATCATTGCTGACATCACCTGCTGTTCCCTGGGCCCCGGAAGAACACCCGTCAACCAGGCTTCGATGACCGGCTCTCCGTGTTGATTCGAGAGAATCGCTTCGGCCCGGGCCCGATTACGCTCATCCACCTCGGTGATGGTGAACACACAGGTGATGGTATCGCCAAAATACACCGGCCGGCGGAAGCGAAAATTCATGCCGGACGCCAGCCAGCCGATCTGCCCGCCCACTTCCGTGATCATTCCTCCAACCAGCAGGCCATGGCAGATCTTGCCCTGCAGATTCTTCGCTTGCGCGAATTCATCGCTGTAATGGACCGGATTCTGATCGCGACTGATCTCGCCGAAGTAAAGAGTCTCTTCTTCAGTGAAGGTGCGCACCAGAGTGAACGAATCCCCGGTTTTCAGGCCGGCAATGGCTCTCTTTCGAATATCAGACATGATATCGGCCCCTCATCGCCCAGCCGGTCACAGGTACCGACCGCCAGACCCTATCGCGACCACAATCAGGCCGAGGATCAGATTGATACCGACCAGCCGACGGATTTTTCCCACCTGAACACCACCAGCCTGGGGATCCTTGTTTGCCACCGCCTGCTTGAGCCGCCGGAAAGGCGCAAAATACACGTGGAAGTAGATCAGCATCATCACGAGGCCGAGCGTCTGCATGGCGTGGATGTGCCAGCCAGCACCAGCCATACCGCCAAACACACTGAAAATCATCCAGTAACCGGTGACCAGGAGCAAAACAACCGAGAGCCACACCCAGCGAAAGAACCGCTCAAGTGTCTTGGCCCAGAGAACGCCGCGGTGCGAGGCATCTACAACCTCAACAACGGCCGGGCGCATCGCTATGTAGGCGTAGAACATGCCGCCAACCCAGATCACTGCGGAAAGAACGTGCAGTGCAATTGCCAGACTCATCTGAATAATCCTTCCAATTAAAGTAAGCCGCTAATCTACCACGGCAGTTCTTCGCCATTGCTATGCCAGAATGACCCCGTGTTATCGAGGGTCAGGCCATCAATGCGTTCTGCCAGGCCCTTTGCCGATTCCTCGGGAGTGATCAACCCGCCAAAATTCACCATGCGGGTTTTAACGTAGCCCGGATGCAATTGTGCCACGGCGATACCCCGGGGCTTCAGATCCATCGCCAGGGACTTGCCGAAAGCATTGAGCGCTGCCTTGGAGGCGCGGTACCCGTAGCGGCCGCCTGAGTCATTGTCTGCGATAGAGCCCATGCGACTGGTAACGTTGGCGATTTTGCCTCCCGAGGGAATCTGGTCAACCAGCGCTTCAGCCACCCTAAGCGGGGCATAGGCGTTTATTTCCATCTGCGTTCGAATGGAATCAAAGTCGATGCGGCCCAGCTTCTCATCCTGAAGCAGACCGGCATTATTGATCAGCAGGTCGATGTGCTCGCCTTCCAGTCCTGCCTTGAGTCTTGCCACGCCCTCATCAGTCGTCACATCAACTCTGTCAATGATCCGTGCCGCGACCTCTTTCAACTCCGGCGAAGCTTCCCGACACACGCCGATCACCGAGCAGCCGCGGCTTGCGTACAGCCGGGCAAGCTCCAGACCAATGCCCCGGTTTGCTCCGGTGATCACAACAATGGAATTCTCCGACATATCAACCTCCTTGACGATGAGTGCAGCCCAATCAGCTTTACATCCCCTGCGTTCGAGAACAACCAGCAATACGCAACCTCGCCCCTCGCAGATGGGATTTTTCTGTAAGATAGGGCTAACCCATAAACGGTCGCCGGGAGCGCCATGTCAGCAGCACTTGTTTTCGCAGTCTTTGCAGTGACCCTGATCGCGGCCACCATTTTTTACCTTTTCTTCTACCGCACCTGGCGGAGAGAGCGGGAACTGAGAGCCCCCTTTCCAGCCCCGTGGCGCCATCATCTTGAGGAGAGCGTGCCGCTTTACCGGCAGCTTCCTGAAACCCTGAAGCAGACGTTGGAGCAGCGGGTACAGCTTTTTCTCGCCGAAAAAGAATTCTATGGCTGTGACGGCTTTGAAGTGGACGACAGGGTTAGAGTGACCATTGCTGGCCACGCCTGCTTGCTCATTCTTGCCCGCCCATACTCGGACTTTGACGAGGTAAGCAGCATTCTGGTCTATCCCGACGCCTATCATGTCAGAGACATTGAAAGCGACGGACTGGTTGTCAGCGAAAGCCACGAAATACGTGCCGGCGAGGCTTCAAGCCGGGGTCAGGTGGTTCTGGCCTGGAAAGAGTGTGAGGAAGCCGCCAGGAATCGGCACAGCAGCCACAATGTGATACTCCATGAATTCGCCCACCAGCTGGACTATCTCGACGGCACCGCGGACGGTGCGCCACCCCTCAGCGGTGAACAGGCCAGGCACTGGCAAACGTCGATGACCCACGCCTACGAACATCTCAGGCACACCCTGCATCACCACCAGAAGCCATGGCTTGACCCCTACGGTGCCACTGAACCGGCCGAATTCTTTGCAGTACTGACTGAGGCGTTTTTCCAGCAACCGAGTCATCTCAAACACGAGCAGCCCGAGGTTTATGCGGCACTGCAAGGGTACTACCGGCTGGACCCGACAACCCTCTGGCAAGATGCCTGACGGTTGTGACAGATGAACGCGTGGTCCACTATGTAGTAAACGGGATCAATTGAGGGAGGTAGACATGCCAGCCATAGGATGGGTCTTCATAATTCTCGCCCTGGCCTTGATCGTCGGCAGCCTGCTGATACTGCGTGACAGTGCACACAGCATGAAAATCTCCGATGAAAAAATGAAGAAGATTCAAGCCAGGAAGGCCGAGATCGAAGCTGAGGAAAGCGCCGAAGACAAGGAGTGGTAGCCCGGTCAGTCTTCAGAACCAAGCCGGGCAGATACGTCAGTGCCCGCTGTGGTCCATTTCCTTGCCGGAGTGGTCCATGCTCTGTTTCTTCATCACCTCGCCATCCAGCGGTTCAACATTGAGCTCAACCTGCATTTCTTGCGCACCCTCAAAACGCAGGGTCAGCGGAATGCTCTCTCCCTCGCGCAACGGGCTTTCCAGTTTTTCCAGCATCAGGTGAAAACTCTGGGGCTTCAACTCAACCGTAGTGCCCGCAGGTATGGGTAGCCCATCTTTTACCGGCGCCATACGCATCACACCATCGTGCATGCTGGTTTCATGAATCGAGACGTTGCCTGCCCGCGGGGTCGCAGCACCTACCAGGGAGATATCACTGCTGCCATTATTGGAGATACTCATATATCCGACTCCCATCGGGGTACCGGGCGGTGTGGGCCGGCTCCAGGGATGATCGACCGTCACAGGACCCTGGCTGTAATCATGGGCCATGGCTGCAGGCGCCACCAGAGCCAATGCCAGCAAAAACACACTCAGGCAGTACTTCATTTCCGGTATTCCTTGTCGATGATGTCGGGGTACAGAATAGAAAGTCAGTCCCATGCATCCAAGTTTTTCAGTGCGACAAATAGCCGCAGATAATCCGGAGAATCACCAACGGAGACAGAGACAGAATCCGGACGCAACGCTGGGAATCAGGCCTTCTTGACAAATTCCGACTTCAGTTTCATGGCACCAATCCCGTCGATCTTGCAGTCGATATCATGATCGCCGTCCACGAGGCGGATATTCTTTACCTTGGTGCCGACTTTAACCACGGAACTGGAGCCCTTTACCTTAAGATCCTTAATGACCGTAACCGTATCACCATCCTGAAGCTCATTGCCGTTGGCGTCGCGAATCATCTTCGCGGCGTCCGCCGCCGCAGCCTCCGCCTCGGACCACTCATGCCCACACTCGGGACAAACCAGTTGAACGCCGTCCTCATAGGTGTACTCGGAACTGCACTGCGGGCATGGGGGAAGCTGCGACATTATCATTTCCTGTTAATTAAATGAGCGCAGCATTATACCATCAACGCCCGGGCGAGACGCGCGCCAGCACCGTAGGATCTTCCGACAAAGGCAAAGCGATAATAGCCCCCTCGTTCGACGACGGGAAAATCCCGGTCAGGCCCGTGATGTTCACCTGATGGGACACAAGAATAGCCGGCGCGCCTTCTTCGAGCTGGTTCACCAGAGTAATCGTCTGTCGCGTCTGAGTTGGCCCGTCGCCACGATTCCGGAAAAACGAATTCAACGACGGCCATTCCGTCACCTCACCCATGTTCATTCCTGTAGCGGTATCCATACAGCGACACCACTGACTGCTGAACACCCGCGCTTCGGTAATGCCGTGGTCCGCCAGAAACGGCTTCCACGCCCGGGCCTGTTCCCGGCCTGTATCGTTCAAATTCCGCTGGGTGCTGCAATCGTTAATATCAAAGTTGCCCGGGTCTCCGGTGCCGGGCGCCAGTGCATGGCGGAGCATAAGCACAGCCCGCCCGTCTCTCAGAGCGTCCCAGGCTTCTTCGTTGTTATCGGCGGCGGAAACGTTGAAACACATGGCGACCGACAGGAATGCGGTGAGGATAGATCTGGCAAGCATAGTTGTTACCTCCTGAAAAAATCCTGTAAAGCTGTGGAATGCGCGGATGAACTGACGATGTCCGATCGAGGCATTGGGAGAGCCCTTCCAAAAATGTTGAAGGCCAAGGATGGCCTGAAACAAGCGCACATGGACGTGCTCGTAGCGGTTTTTGGAAGGGCTCTCCCAATGCCTCCAGCACCAACCTCGAAGGCTTAACAGGAGATACGCGGACAACATCTATCAGGCTCATATAAACAAAAGGTAAACTCTCACCAGAACCAAGCCAAAAGAAAGGAACCACCATGCCAATCTGGGTCGACGCCGACGCCTGCCCCGTCCCAATCCGGGAAATCCTCTGCCGCGCCGCCACCCGCTGGCAAATCGACACCACCTTCATCGCCAACCACGCCATCAACCTGCCCCCGAGCCCCTACATCAAGCGACGCCAGGTCCCCCATGGCTTCGATGTCGCCGACAACGAAATCATGGACCAGATGCAGGAGGGCGACCTGGTGATCACCCAGGACATACCACTGGCCGCAGAGGCCATCGAAAAAGGCGCCGACGTGTTCAACCCCCGGGGCCAGGCCTTCACCAAAGAGAACATCCGCCAGCGCCTGGCCATGCGAAACTTCATGGAAGAAATGCGCAACGCCGGCCAGGTCACCGGCGGGCCAGCCCCCTTCAGCCAGACCGACCGCAAGGAATTCGCCGACAAACTCGACCGCTGGCTCCAAAGAAACGCCCGCAGGTGATAATGATTCTATTTTAAAACCAGAGCAGATCCGCTACCCTTCCCGCCTTACTATTTGCAGGCTCACTTCTGGCCTGCCTGATACACGGGAGAGAAGCGGAGTATGTCCTCACACAGCCACAAAACCACCAGCAGTTTTGCTGCCCTGGCCCGCCTGCTCAGATACGCCCGGGGATATCGCCGGCAGATCATCGCCGCTACAACCTGCTCGATCATCAACAAACTGTTCGATATTGCCCCTGAAATCCTGATCGGCGTCGCCATTGATGTGGTCGTCAACCAGGAAGAAAGCTTTGTGGCAGGCCTGGGCTTTGAAACCGCTCAGGAACAGATCACCATTCTGGCGGTACTCACCTTCTTTATCTGGGCCGGTGAATCCCTGTTCGAATACCTGTTCCAGATCCTCTGGCGCAATCTGGCCCAGCGACTGCAATCGGATCTGCGTCAGGACGCCTACGAGCATGCCCAGCGCCTCGACATGAGCTTCTTCGAGGCCCGCAGCTCTGGTCAGCTGGTGGCCACCATGAACGACGACGTCAACCAGCTAGAGCGCTTCCTTGATGGTGGCGCCAACGCGATGATTCAGGTTCTGGTGACCGTCGTTGCCGTGGGCGCCGTCTTCTTCGTGCTCTCACCACTCATTGCGCTGCTGGCCTTCACTCCCATTCCCCTGATTATCTGGGGCGCCTTCTATTTCCAGCGCAAAGCAGGGCCACTGTATGCCGACGTTCGGGAAAAAGTGGGCGACCTGTCCAGCCGTCTGGCGAACAATCTGGGCGGCATTGCCACCATCAAGAGTTTTACCGCCGAACAACGGGAAGCCAAACGCCTCAAGGAGAGCAGCGAAGCCTACGTAGAGGCCAATCGCCGGGCCATCCGTATCAGCTCCGCGTTTATTCCCGTCATCCGGATGGCTATCCTCGCCGGCTTCCTGGCCACCTTTACGGTGGGCGGCATGATGGCCCTCGAGGGCAGCCTGAACGTGGGTGCCTATGGCGTGCTGGTATTTCTGACCCAGCGCCTGCTCTGGCCGCTGACAGGCCTTGCCGAGGTGATTGACCTGTTCGAGCGTGCCATGGCAAGCACACGCCGGATTCTGGACCTTCTGGCCGAACCCGTGCACGTTCGTGATGAGGGCGGGAAGGCCCTCGAGGCACCGGTAAAAGGCAACGTTGAGCTGGACAAAGTAAGCTTTCACTATCCCTCCAGCGGCGCCGGTATCCGGGATATCAGCCTGACCGTGCCAGCGGGCAACACCCTTGCGCTGGTGGGCGCTACCGGCTCCGGCAAATCCACCCTGATCAAGTTGCTGCTCCGGTTCTACGACCCGAGCAACGGCGAAATCCGCATCGATGGCCAACCCATTCGGGACCTCAGCCTGAATTCCCTGCGCGGCTCGATCGGGCTTGTGAGCCAGGATGTCTATCTGTTCGAGGGCACGATCCGGGAAAACCTGGCTTACGGGAACCCGGTTGCCACCGATGCCGACATCATCGATGCCGCAAAAACCGCGGAAGCCTGGTCCTTCATCGAAGCCCTGCCGGAGGGTCTGGATACACCAGTAGGTGAACGCGGTGTTCGTCTGTCGGGAGGACAGCGGCAACGCCTCTCGCTGGCGCGGGCATTGCTGAAGGACCCGCCCATTCTGGTACTCGATGAAGCCACCAGCGCCGTGGACAACGAAACAGAGGCCGCCATCCAGCGATCCCTGAAGCGCATTGGCCATAACCGGACCGTGATCATGATCGCCCATCGGCTCTCCACGATAGTTGACGCCGACTCCATTGCGGTCATTGAAGGCGGCAAAGTGCTGGAACAGGGAACTCACCGGGAGCTGCTGGAACAGGATGGCGCCTACGCCAACCAATGGCGAGTGCAGACCGGTCAGATCCAGGCTGCCGTTTAACGATATAAATATTGATAGTGATTCGCATTTAAATTATCCTGCAGGCCCTCAGAATTCCGGGAGCCTGCATGCCTGTTTTTTTTGACGTTTCCAATCTCGGTGTTCGTATTGGCGACACCACCATACTGCAAAACCTCAACCTCGGTTTCGTTGAGGGTGAGGTGACAGCCCTGCTCGGGCACAACGGCTCCGGCAAGTCTACCCTGCTCAAGGTGCTTGCCCGCCAGCTTGCGCCGGCCTCAGGTGAAGTACAGCTGCTGGGAAAATCTTTCCGGAACACAGGGGCCCGGGAGTTTGCCCGCAATGTAGGCTACCTGCCCCAGCATCCCCCGGGCACTGATGGTTTGACAGTTCGCGAGCTGGTTGCCCTGGGCCGTTACCCCTGGCGCGGGCCCCTGGGCCGCTATAACGACGAAGACCACCAACTGATTACCGGGGCTATCGACGACACCGGGCTCGGAGCCTTCCAGCATCGCTCCGTGGACACACTCTCTGGTGGTGAACGCCAGCGCGCCTGGATTGCCATGCTGCTGGCCCAGCAAACCCGATGCCTGCTTCTTGATGAGCCCATATCGGCCCTGGATGTAAAACATCAGGTTGAAACCCTGCGCCTGGTACATCGTCTTGCCGAACAAAGGGACCTCACGGTTGTCGTTGTGTTGCACGATGTGGATCTTGCCGCACGATTCTGCGACCGCCTGGTGGCCCTGAAATCCGGGCAGCTTGTGGCCGATGGCAGCCCCCGTGAAATCATGGATTCCGGCATTCTGGAATCCATTTATGGCGTACCCATGGGGGTGATGGAGCGGGCGCCCGGCCAGTGGGTGTCCTATGTTCACTAGTCGTGTCCCGGGGTTTCGATTCTGCTTCATACTTCTTGTGGGTTTGCTGCCAGTGTTTGCCAGCGCGGAGACATGGCAGCATGAGCAAGGCACGCTCAGCCTGGATAAAACCCCGCAACGTGTTATTGCCCTGAACTGGGCAGCGACAGAGGCGCTTTTGTTACTCGGGGTGACTCCAGTTGGCGTTGCCGATCGCGACGGCTACAGTGTCTGGGTCAAGGAACCGGAACTTCCCGAGGGCGTGGCCAACATCGGTACCCGGGTGGCGCCGAGCCTGGAAGCCATCGCCGAACTCAAGCCAGACCTGATCGTCACCAGCTCCGAAATGGCACCCGCCGCTAACCTCCTTGAACGCATTGCGCCAACCTACGTTGTCAGTGTTTACAAAAAAGGCTCCAACCCCTACGAAAAAGCCCGCGATATGCTCACCACTCTGGGTGACATGCTGGACCGAGAGGAACGCGCCGCAGCTGTTCTCAACGACATAGACCGGACTCTGCAGTCTCAGCGCCGTCGTCTTGAGAATGCCAACCTCACCGAGCGGCCGGTGGCGCTGGTGAATTTCCTGGACGACCGCCATGTTCGCGTTTATGCGCCAAACGGTCTTTATCAGAGTGCCCTCGACGCCCTTGGTCTTGAAAACGCCTGGTCCCAGCCCGGTAATTATTGGGGTTTCTCGGTCGCTGGGCTTGAGGCGCTCGCGCCCTATCAGGACACCCGGATTGTTGTCATTGCTCCGACCCTGCCCGGGTTGTCCGACACCCTGGCAGACAGCCCTTTCTGGACCTATCTGCCACCTGTTCAACGCGACCAGGTGTACCAGATCGATCCTGTCTGGCCGTTCGGAGGCGTCTTCCCCGTCAAGCGGCTGGCGACGTTACTGGCCGACAGCCTGATAGCAGGAGGTTCAGACAATGTACGCTGAATCCGCAAACAGCCCTGTCGGTCGCCCCTCCCTGCCAGCAAGGTTACCGGTGGCTGCGGCGCTGATCTGGTTTGGCGCCTTTCTCGCGAGCGCTGTACCCTGGTTTGACCAGCTCAGTGCCGCCGATCTGATCGCCGCCTTCTGGACGTTCGAAGCCAATGATTACGCTTCGGTACTCGCCCACTATAGCTGGGCACCGCGGGTCGCCATGGCCGTCCTGATTGGTTGTGGCCTTGGCCTTGCGGGCGCGGTTACCCAGCAGATCCTGGGCAACCCCCTGGCCTCACCCACAACGCTGGGTGTCGAAGCCGGTGGTCAGTTCGGCATAACGGTCGCGACCCTGTTCTTCCCCGGCTTGCTGGCTCTTAGCCCGGATCTGGCGGCAGTCTCCGGTGGCTTTCTGGCCATCGGGCTGGTTATCGCACTCACCTGGCGCCTGGGCTTTTCACCAGTCACCGTGATCCTGGCCGGTCTTGTTGTCACCTTTTTCCTGGGCGCAGTAAACATGGCGTTCCTGCTGCTCAAGGGAGAGTGGCTAGGAAACCTGTTTATCTGGGGCGCCGGTTCCCTGGTCCAGAACAACTGGCAACCGTTCACGGATCTCTGGCCCCGGGTGCTGGTGCTGGGTGTATTCATGATTCTGTTGATGCGCCCGCTTCAGGTTATGCAACTGGGGCAAACCTCCGCCCGCTCCCTTGGCGCCAAGGTTGGCCTGATCCGCGTCCTGGCCCTGTTTCTGGTTGTAATGATGAGTGCCACTGTGGTGAGCCGGGTCGGCGTCGTGGCGTTTATCGGTCTTGCGGCACCGGTACTGGCGAGACTGCTGGGGGCCCGCACCCTGCCTGAACGGCTTATCTGGAGCAGTGTTCTGGGCGCGGGTCTACTGTTGCTGGCCGATACCCTCGCCCACTGGGCATCCACCTGGGGTGACGGGTCTCTGGTGCCAACCGGCACCACCACCGCCCTGATCGGCGGGCCGATCATTCTGCTGGCTCTGCAAGGCTTGAAGAATACCCATCATATGCCCGGGCAGGACGACAGCCCCGCCGGCTTCCTGCCGAAGCGACGTTCCAGCCTTGTGATCGGTGGGGCCTTAGCCATGCTCCTTCTGATCACCATCTGCATCTCCATGGCCTGGTCCCCCGGGCTGACCGAGTGGAGCTGGACTCCGATCACCCAGTGGCACGAGGCCTGGGTCTGGCGCGGCCCCAGGCTCATGGCTGCAATTCTTGCTGGCATGGCCCTCGGCCTTGCTGGAACATTGATCCAGCGCATGACAGGCAACCCCATGGCCAGCCCGGAACTGCTGGGCATCAGCGGCGGCGCGGCGGTGGTCATGGTCATGATTGTCCTGTTCGGCGCCGACGTCGGCCGGGGCGGACAGCTGGGTGCAGCCACCCTCGGCGCTGGAGCGGCTTTGGGTTTACTGATCTTGCTGGCCCGCAAGCACCGATTTGCCGGTAACCAGCTTTTACTTGGCGGGCTCGCTCTGTATGTCTTTATGGACGCTGGCCTTCGCCTGGTGATGGCTTCCGGTGGCACCGTGGCCTCGCAGCTTCTCAACTGGATGTACGGTTCCACCTGGCTGGTCTCGGAAGCCGAGGCTCTCGGCCTGTTGGCGCTCATCGTGTTGATCTCGGCCAGCCTGCTGGTGATTATCCGGCCTCTGAGCATTCTTCCCCTGGGAGAGACATCGGCCAGCTCACTGGGTTTGCCGGTGACAAAAGTGCGTCTGCTTTTACTTCTGTTGGCCGCATTACTGACTGCGTCGGCAACGGTCGTGATCGGCCCGCTGAGTTTCGTGGGCCTCATAGCTCCTCACCTCGCCCGGGTACTGGGCCAGCAGACCGTTGGACGGCAGCTCGTTGTCGCAGCCCTTGCCGGTGGCCTGTTGCTGGGAGTAGCCGACTACCTGTCACGAATTGTGGTTTACCCAAACCAGCTTCCGGCGGGGCTTCTGGCAGCCCTGGTCGGCGGCCTGTACTTCCTCTGGGGGTTGAGTCGCCATGGCAGAGCCTGACCACAACTCCGGGATCGGCCCATGGGCCCGGCTTTACAACCACCTTCTGAGCCAGTCAGAACTGAACAGGGAATTGGTCCTGAATGAGGCGCTGAGACCTGCCGAAGACGAGCGCAGCAGCGTATTGTCTTTGGCCCAGTGCCTGGAGCAACCGTCGCTACTACTTGACCAGGTTGGCACCGACTATCCGGACAACACCGGCACCCGGGCCGCACGTGCGTTGGTTTCTGTGCTGCAGCAGGATCTGGCGCTCAGCGTAATTGCGCCGCTGACCCTCAGACTGTTCCGCGATGGCCAGACGCCTTTGCCGGACGCCAAACGAATCTTCCTGTCCCCCATGGACCAACAGTCGCAAACAACGTCCCGGTGGTTTCAGGTGCCTGGCGGGGAAATGGCTGGTGAGAGGACTTTCGTCCAGTCGGTAGGAGAAATAACCGCACAATGGTACCCGGTTTTCAGACGCCAGCTGGGCGTCAGCCCTGGCGCTTACTGGAGCAGCATCGGATTGGGATTGGGAGCACCTTTTTCAGCCGTGTGGAACCTGGCAGAGCCCCATGCGCTCTGCCAATTGGCGCAGGGCTGGCTGGAGCAGTTTCAGAACGATGCGAACCGGTTTATCGACTGGATTCCGGCCGTGTTCGGTGAGCAGGCCACGGCAATCCCCCAGCGCAGAGGGTGTTGCCTGAAATATCTCTTGCCGGAAGGCGGTTATTGCGGCACCTGCGGCGTGCATCGTAAGGAACGACTGGCCACACTCATGCCCCAAGAGCGGTCGACAAAGCCAGCCCAATGGCCGCAAGGCCAATAAGCACACCTGCGCCTGCCGCCAACTTCAAACCCTCAATCATTTCCTGTTCGGGTGCCATTCCCTTTTCTCCCGCTCTGAACTGAACCAACTCTATGCAACTTTAATGCGAATAATTGTTATTTGCAATACTGGATCAATGATCCGTAATTGACCCGGCGCCCTATACATTCTCTGTCTGGGGTATGCCTCGGCGACGCCGGCTTCAACTGCTACTCTGAATGTTCTGATGACACCGTTAAAAACGGAGGCTCCAATGGGTATTCTCAAGCACCTTCTCCTGACCGGCACCCTGTTACTGGTCGCTGTCTCGAGCCAGGCAAATCAGACCTTCTCCTCAGATAGAGCGGATTTTCGCCTCGAAACCGTGGCACAGAACCTGGAACACCCCTGGAGCCTGGCATTTTTACCGGATGGCGCCATGCTGGTCACAGAACGGGAAGGTCGGCTGCGGATGATCCGGAACGGTTCGTTGGTGGAGGCGCCCATCAGTGGCGTACCGGAGCTCGTTGTATCCGGGCAGGGAGGATTGCTGGACATTATTCTGCATCCGGACTTCAAGCAGAATCAGGTGCTGTTCCTGAGCTACGCCCACAGAAACCGGGAGGGTATGACTACCCGGGTAGCTCGCGCGCGTTTGAGTGGTGATCGCCTCAGCGACGTCGAAGTGATTTTTGAAGCCCTGCCTCGCTCCAACGGCGGCCGCCACTTCGCCGGCCGGATGGAGTTCGACCGGGAGGGTAACCTGTACGTGGCGGTTGGCGACCGTGGCGACATGGATCGCGCCCAGGACAACGCAGACGATGCCGGAGGCGTTCACCGGATTACGACCGACGGCACTCCTGCTCCCGGCAATCCGTTCCTCGGCACCGCCGGCGTCAACGACACCTTTTACACAACCGGCAACCGAAATATCCAGGGCATGACTATCCATCAGGAAACGGGCGAGATCTGGAGCCACGAGCATGGTCCTAGGGGTGGTGACGAAATCAATATTATCCGTGCCGGAACGGACTATGGCTGGCCAACAATCACCTACGGCATCGACTACTCTGGCCTGCCCATCACCAGTAAAACCAGCCAGGAAGGCACGGCCCAGCCACTGCATTACTGGGACCCATCCATCGCGCCCTCAGGCATGGCGTTCTATACCGGGAATCTGTTCCCGGAATGGCAGGGGGATCTGTTCGTCGGGGCGCTAAAAATGCGCAAGCTGGTTCGCCTGCGCATTCAGGACGGCAAAGTGACCGAAGAGGAAGATCTTTTGACCGATCTCGGCGAACGGATCCGCGATGTGCGCATGGGCCCGGACGGCGCCCTCTGGCTACTCACGGATTCACCAAGAGGAAAGGTTTACCGGATGGTTCCGGTTCAGTGAGGGTCGTTGGTTCTTTCAGTCTTTTCGAACTGCGGGAGTTGGTCGGTTATCTCGAACCAGTCCGACTTTGAGCCAACAAAAACATGCTGGGAAGGCCCTTTTTCCAAAGGCTCGTTGATGCAACCGACTCTCAGCCTGAGGATCCCGGGAATCGCATCAACACGGCTATAAAGTTGGCTGCCACAGCGACTGCAGAATCCCCGGTATTTGCCCGGGCGTGATTCGAACTCGGTAATTCTGTCTTCCCCGGATACGAACCGGAACCGCACCTTTTGTACCGGTGCGCTGGCGGAAAACGCGCTGCCATGTGCACGCCGGCACTGACTGCAATGGCACAGGGCAACCGGGCCGAGCGGGCCATCATACTGAAAACTGATATCGCCACACAGGCAACGACCGGTGTACATCGTCCGGGCCTCAATGCTTCGGTTCACGGGTTAATTCACGGGCGATGATACCCGCGAGCCACTTGAAGAACCAGTGTGCCGGCACCACTTTAGAAACACACGATTCGCTAAGGAGGACACTATGTCATTCAGCGCACTTCCGAAAATCGGCATGGGAACGTTCCGTCTAAAAGGCAATGATGCCCGAGAGGCCGTCAAGAGTGCCCTGTCTCTGGGCTACCGTCATATCGATACCGCCCAGATGTACGAGAACGAAGCGGAAGTTGGTGACGGCATCACCTCCAGCGGCATTCCGCGCCGGGAAATTTTCCTGACCACCAAGATCTGGCATGACCAGCTGCACGCCAGCGACCTGATCAACAGCCTCCACGACAGTCTCGCAAGGCTGAAAACCGACCATGTAGATCTGGCGTTGATTCACTGGCCATCACCCGGCGACGAAGTACCGATGGAAGAATATCTCGGTGCCCTGAGAGACGCCCAACGCGAGGGTCTTGCAGAGCACATCGGCATTTCCAACTTTACCTGTGCCCAGATGGATGAGGCGAAAAAGATTCTGGGCGACACGCCCATTTTCACCAACCAGGTTGAGGTGCACCCCTTCCTGGCCAACCGCACAGTTGTGGAGCATGCGCAGAAGCTAGGTATCACTGTGACAGGCTACATGCCTCTGGCCGTTGGTAAAGTGATGGAAGATGAAACCCTGCAGCGAATCGCCCGTGAAAGAAATCTTACCCCCGCCCAAGTAGCAATCGCCTGGGTGGCCTCCAGGGGCGTTGTACCCATCCCCTCCTCCACACGTCCGGCTCACCAAAAGGCCAACCTGGAAGCTCTGGACATTCAGTTAAGCGAGGAAGAGATCCGAGCCATTGATGCGCTCGATCGCAACGAGCGAATTGCTAATCCTGACTTCGCGCCGGCCTGGGACTGAGCCAGAAGCCGGCTCCAACCAGCAGCAGCGTAGCCAGCGGGGCGATCAGCAACCACCAGGTTTGCAGCACCCATAACATGGCTGCGCTGAACAGACTCCACAGCACCAGCAGCGGCGGGTAAAGCCAACGCCAGGGACCTGTTACCAGCGCAACGACCAGGGCTCCTGCCGCAGCGGTGGTGCCGGGAGCGATGCCGAAGAGCGCGACCGACTGCCACTGACCGGAATCCGCCACCGCGAGGAAGGGCAATCCACAAACGGCAACCAGCCAGAGTACGACAAATTGCCTGATCGGAAGCCGGCCCTTATGGACACCACCGCAAAACAGGGCGGCCCCGAGTAATGCGCCCTGAGCGACAAAAGCCCAACCAAACCACGTCGCCGGCCAGTTAATGGGGCCGAAATAGCCCACCAGAAACCCGTAACCACTGGTTACCCAGGCAATTGCCATCAGCCCAACGGCCAAACGCCTTGCCGCGTCCCCCTGCCGCAGAAGCAGCGCAGGAATACCGATAGCAGCAACCACCGCCAGCAATTGCCAGGGCCAGAGATCTTGGTTGATCCGGACAAACAACCGCAGAAACACCTGCGGTCCGAACATCACGAAATCCTGCAGCGAGTAGCTCAGCCAGTCCGCGCCACTCACATAGACCTCACATAATCCGCCATCCGCTGGCGCAGATCGTCATCCGGCAATTTGCCGTACAGCGCACCCATGTTCTCTTTCATATGCTCAACTTTGCTCGTGGCCGGAATGGCACAGGTCACGGCCGGATGGGAAATAATGTACTTGAGGAAAAACTCCGCCCAGTTATTGACGCCGGCCTCCCCGGCCCAATCCGGCAGCGGCTTTGACTGGAACCTGCGGAACAGCGAACCACCCTGGAAAGGCCGGTTAACGATCACCCCGATACCCCGCTCCCGGGCCAGCGGCAGCAACCGGTCCTCAACATCCCGATCCAGAACGTTGTAGGTCAACTGCACAAAATCCAGCGGCTCCCGCTCCATGATCTGCGCGAACTCCCGATGCCGGCGACCATGAGACGTAGTGATACCGATATACCGGACCTCACCGTTGGCTTTCATTTCCTTGAGGGTTTCAAGATGCCCCTGCCAGCCCAACAGATTGTGGACCTGTAACAGATCGAACTGATCAACACCCCAGCGCCTGCTCGAACGGGCTGCCTCCGACCGGGTTTCTGATTCATCGCCGGTCCAGATCTTGGTGGCCGCAAAAATCCGGTCGTGGGCGTCCAGAGAATCCAGCGCCTCACCCATAACATCCGCGGCACTGCCATACATCGGCGAACCGTCCACAACGGTTCCGCCCAGATCGAAGAAGGTTTTGAGGACTCTGGTGCGCTGCGCGACCAGTTGCTCGTCACCACCAACGTTAAAGGTAATCCAGGTGCCCATGCCGATCGCCGGGATGCTTTCGTTCGCTCCCGGGATCCGGCGGGTAATCGGAGATGAAGTGGGAATTCCCGATGCATTTGCAAACAACATCGGGGACTTGAGAGCAATTCCCGCAAGGCCGGAAGTGATAAGAAACTTCCTTCGAGTAATCCAATTCGCCATATCAGCTCTCCCACTGACATAAATTGCAGTGCGAATAGCACAAAGCGCAAACAGCCCGGGTGGGTCATCCCTTCGCCAGACCGTGGAGGGCCATGGATGGCCCGACCGAGCCTACATGGAAGTATTTACGGCGTGTCTGGAGAAGGGATGACCCACCCGGGCGGCAGCTACATGGCTGACAGTCTTACAAACAAGTCAGTTCCCGTACTCACGATCCAGATACTTAAGAATCCGGGCAGATTCGAATAAGCCTTCGCCAGTATTGGGGTCTTCAAGATAGGGCACCTGAACCCGCTTGTGCACCTGGAAAAACGCATCCCGCTTGCCACCGGGAATCGGCGTATAGGGCCCTGGCTTGATACGCTGTTTCGCCGGCCCGATTTCCGTCCAGTGCTCCTTCCCCAGGTTGTGCAAGGTATAGGGAATTTCCAGCTCACAAAGCCGTTCCCGCACCAAACGCGAGAACGGACTGCCCTCAAAACTCCACAGGTGTAATGGCTGCTCAGGCCGTTTGCCCGGGCTCACCCGAAGCCCCCGCATGGCACTGGTCACAGAAGCCACCGAACCCAGAACCGGCTGCCAGACCCGGCCACGATAGTAGGATGGCACCGACCGACCAGCATACTGCCGGAACAGATACTCGATGATTCCCTCGGATTCATACATGACCGTGCCCGTGTTCTGGTCCGCCAGCAACGGAAACTGCTGCCGACCTCCAAGTGCCTCCGCCTGGGCCCGGAAAACCGAACCACCTTTCGGACAGGGCCGGATTTCCACATCCAGATTCAGTGCAGTCAGGGCTTCGCGAACGCGGCGACAGTACGGACAGCCTTCCATATCGTAGAGCACGATCGGTTTTTCTGGCTGCGGAACATTTTTGACCACCAGGCATCCGCGCCAGGCGGTAAGCGACGATGTGGCGACAGAGCCCAGCACGTGGACGTTGTGAGACAACATTTTCGACATAAACAAACCTTCTGTTGGAGACCACGCCATTATGACGCAATCTGACGATTTTCCATTGGCTCCCGGGTACCCATGATGTGATCGAACCAGGGCCTGGTCACACACCAGTTGGCGTTGGGGTTCGGTCCCATATGGTGGTCATAGTGCCAGGGCAGGTTCTCCCGCGCCCAATCTGGATCCAGATGTGAGCGCTTATGTACCCGGTAGTAATTCCAGGCGCTGTAGTAGAGCGTGCCGACAAAGAATGGAGCTAAAGGCAGTAGCGGAGTGACTGCTGCTGCCCCGGCAACCAGGGCAGCCACTTCCTTGGTCTGGGCGTTCCAGGTCAAGGGCGGATGACGGTAATCGTGATCAAGGAAGCCATTTCGGCGCACATTGCGGTGATGATCGTGCCAATGAAACGACCAGAAACTCTCCCTGTTTCGGCCCAGTTCATGAAGAACGTGTTTATGGAATACCCATTCCACAGCATTGGCGGTCAAAAGACCTAGTGGAATACCAATCATGGTGCCCTCCTTTTGTTGTTATCGGAACACTTGGTTACACACTCTCTAGGAAACGCCCTTTTGGATGCGGATTCCATGACTGAACTGCCGGAAAAAGCACCCATAAATCTGAACGCAAGGTCATTGACAATCCGGGGGTTAATTTTTGTCCACCTAACCCCATGATTCTCAAGGGCACTTACATCGCGTCACAAAACTTCAATACAAACAACGACACTACTGCCATTTTTTAACGTCATGTAGAGCTTTTCTGCATAGTACAAACCGCCAGGATGGGCTATTGTGGAAGTATAAGAACTCATTGGATGGTGACCATGGTAATCCCGGGTATGCGACGCTCTGGCTCTTCAAGAGCCGAAAAACTGTGTCCTCGATTCAGACGCCCCATGCTGGCCCCCCTTGTGGCTCTTTCTGTGATCGCGGCTGCCCCTATCGCCTTTGCCGAGAGCGACGCCACCGGTTTCTCCGGGAATCGCCTCTGGACCAATGAGCTGAAAGATTACGCGGCTCAGTCCCTGCAGAATGAAGATGCCATGAGTATGGCGGCCATTCCGCTGAATGGCCCCGGAATAAATCAGTACATCAATGCTGATGCCCTGATGAGCCCCGGCTCCATCATGAAGCTGGTAACCACCTTTGCTGCACTGGAGGTACTCGGCCCCAATCACCACTGGGATACCGATTTCCTGACCGATGGAGTGATGGCGGGCGACACCCTTGAAGGTAATCTCTACGTCCGCTTTGGCGGCGACCCCAAGCTCACCATCGAACGGCTCTGGACAACGCTGAGCGAGCTGCGCAGCATGGGGATTAACAGAATCGAGGGCGACCTGGTTCTTGATGGCAGTTACTTTGAAGTCGATGGTGGTTTTCCCGCGTTTGAAGACAACGGCGACAACCCCCACGCGCCATTTCTGGTAGAACCTTCTGCTTACCTGACAAACCTGAACCTGATGCACTTCCAGGTGCGCGCCGATGAGCGCGGCACCCAGGCATGGAGCACGCCGTCTCTGGGCGAGGTCGTCATCGATAATCGCGTAGTGGCCACTGCCGAAGGACCCTGCCCGTCCCGAAGAAACTTCGAATGGGAACCCATTATTCATGAAGACCATCGGGTGACTGTTCGGGTTACCGGTGAACTTCCTCAAGGCTGCCGGAGCACCACCTACCTGTCGCTGCTGCCCCATGAGCAGTACAGCGCCTCGTTGATCCGTTCTTTGCTGGCCGACCTGGGAGTGGTTATTTCGGGCGGAGACATCAATGGCGTCACTCCAGAAGACGCACGGCTGGTCATGAAAACCACCTCGCCGGATCTGGTCACCATGGTGAGGGATATCAACAAGTGGAGCAGTAACGTGATGGCGCGCCAGCTGCTCCTTACCATTGGCGCCGAGAACCGCCTGGAAGACGAGAACGACGACCGGGTTGCCGGCATTCGGGTGATCTATGAGTGGCTCGAAGACAAAGGCATCAACACCGCAGGTATGGTCATCGACAACGGTGCCGGCCTCACCCGGCACGGCCGCATTACCGCCCGCCAGGGCGCACAGATTCTCCAGCACGCCTGGAATAGCGCTTACTCGGCAGACCTTATGGCCTCCATGCCCATCATCGCGATGGATGGAACCATGGCACGCCGCCTGCGCAATACCGGCATGGATGGCGAGGGCCGTATCAAGACCGGCTACCTGGAAAACGTGAGATCAATCGCAGGCTTCACGCGGGATGCCAATGACACCACCTGGGCCGTGGTGGGAATGGTGAATAACGATCCGGCCTGGAATGGTCAGGCGGTGCTGGACCGGATTCTGTATTCGCTGCATTTCCGGCCGCCAACAGGGACTGCGATTTCCCATGCCCCTTCCGGCACATCTGAAACCAGTATTCAATAAAAAGCCCCGGCCGTGGCCGGGGCTCATTCAAAGCCCTAACAACAAATTTTACTGGGGCTCCCCAACGAAGTCATCGAACAGAATAAGCCCCAACGCTTGCAGCGCCGGATCTGCATTATCAGGATCCGCATCCCGCGCAACCACCGTGTAGACGCCACCTGCATTCAGCTCAACACCTTCGGCGGTGATCGCCGGTGTGCCTGTGCCTGTTGGCGCGATGTAGACGTTATAGGTGCCATCCGCGATCGGCAGGTAATCTGTTACCGCTTTGAAGGGCACGTCTGCCAGAGCCGGATCAGCGTTACCGATACCGTCCTGAGTGCCCGGCACCAGATAGATGTCGACATTGCCGGCAGCAGTAGACGCGTGAACAATTCTCAAAGAGGCCTGGGTCGCGATGCTGCGAACAGTATCCTCTGCGACGAGCGCTTCGATGTTTTCCAACTGTCCGACCGCAAGAACGCTGTAGCCCTGGCCGTTGACGAGTGGCAGTGTTTCGTCAATGACAACCTGGCCACCGCTGAGACCGGTTCCAGCGGCAGCAACCCGAACTCGGGTATCGCCCGCCGGCAAAGCAGCATAACCATCGAGGAAGGCGAACGGAGAAACACCGCCGAACGGAATGTCAGAGAGGGCCGCCGGACCTGTTTCTCCAACAAAAACATCAACGTTGGGTGCGTTGGAAGAGGCATGCACAACGCGCACGCCAGCGTCCTGGCCTGCATCGAAAATTTCGGCAACATTACTGCCGTTCAGCACGACCAAGCTGATAGGGCTTGCATCGCCATTGGCGCCAGTATTGTCAACGGCGCCGACCAGAAGATCAGAACCTGCTGGCAAGCCGATTTGGCCACTATCAAAGACAACAGTATCGGAGCCTGCAGGGGTAACCCGAATCTGATAGTCGTTTGAGGCAGGAAGCTCCAACGGGCCTACACTCTCCTTGAAGGAGAAGCTGAAGGTAGCTTCGGCGGGAAGCGGGTCGCCTGAAGCCGTGACATAAACATCGACAGGACCAGCGGCGGCGGTCTGGGCCTCAGGCGACAGATGGACAACTCGCAAACGCGCACTATCAGCATCTTCACGGGCGCCATCATCGGTCAGAATCAGCGGCTCAATGGTCTCGTCACCTACTTTTCCGACTGCAATTACGTCATAGCTGGTATCGGAACGCAGCGAAACCCCATCGGCAGAAATCACTGTCACCGTTTCACCGCCCGGCAGCAATCCATCGACAGCGATATCAGCGAGACCGGCACTCGGCGCCAGAACCGCGGCCTGCTTGTAATCCGCTCCCGGAACGACGACATCACCATTCACAAGAACATTAACCGCAGGTGCATCCGAAGACGCATGCAGGATTCGGACACTGGTGGTTGCCGGATCATCGTCGTCATCCAGCCAACACCCGGACAGCGCGACACTGCCCGCCAAAACCATCGGTAAAGCGTATTTTGTCTTCATTTTTCACACTCCCCACTTTTGAGGTTGTTTACCAGGATTTGAGTGGTTCGAACCTGCACAATTTCCGTCCATGAATCGTGCGTCACTGCATTTACGGGGAGTCAGAAAGAACGGATTTGCAACTTTTAACATTTAAGCTTACAGATGTACGCAATTAATCGAACCTGCGCATGGTGAACTCAGTCATCTTCCCGGCAAGCGGCGCGATGAAAGTCACGAGCGGAAAAGCAACGGCCCAGGCAACGAGAAAAGCGGGCCCCCACCGGTAGTGGAATTCACCGTCGATGCCCGTGTTGATGAAGGTGATCACCCCGGACATCAGCAGCGACATAATTCCGGACATGTAAAAACCGAAAATCAGCTGGCGTAGACGTGAAAGTCTCATTTTACTCATGACTTCTCCTGAACAATGCTCCAAGGATCCCCGGAACAGCATCTGAAAGGGGTGATATGACGTACACTGTTGTCACTCAAACCTGAAATGATAGTGAGCTTGCAATCTTTTTTCGATAAGCCTTTTTACCAAGACAGGTGGGCCATGGATACTGCCAAACACGGGGCACCCGGCTTTTCCAAACCGTTTGTCCTAATTCTGGTACTGGCGTTTGCTCTGGTTGGCTGCAGTTCAACCAAGCTCGCTTATCGATACGCGGACTGGGGCATCGTGTGGTGGGTAGAAGACTACGTGACACTGACGGCCGACCAGAAACAGCAGCTCAACAGCGATATTGAGCAACTACGCCAATGGCATTGCAGTGCCGAGTTGCCCCGCTACCAGGCATGGCTGGATGAGCTTGAGTCGGACGTAGCCAGTAGCCCGCCCGATCAGGCCACTGTCGAATACCACCAACAACGGCTTTTCGGTTTCTTCCCCAGTCTTTTGGAGCGGGCAACACCGGTAGCGGCAAATCTGCTTTCAAGCCTGAGCGACAAGCAGGTCAACGAGTTGGCGGAAAACATGGCTCGGAGTCAGCGGGAAATGGAAGAGGAGTTTCTGGCCGATTCCCCGGAAGCGACTGCCGAAGCCCGGGCCGAAAGGACAGCAGAGCGGGTTGAGCGTTGGTTGGGGGATCTGAACAACAAGCAGCGCGACATCGTGCGGCAATGGTCTGCCAACCGGGGCGCCCAGACTGAAATCTGGCTGCAGGGCCGCAGGAACTGGCAACTGGCCTTACTTGAGGCACTTGAAAGAAGAAAAGAGCCGACGTTTGAGGCGGAACTGGAATACCTGATTCTCAATTCCGAGGAAGTGCGGGGCGAGGATTACAAAGCCATGATGGCAGAGAGTCGGGTGGCCATGGCCTCGCTGATGCATGACCTGATAACGGCAGGTGACGCTGCAACGCTTGCCCACCTGCAGAACCGGGCGGTAGAGCTCAACAGTGACTTTGCAGCGCTTACCTGCTCGCCAGCCTGAACGTTCAGGTTGATCGAAACGAGGTCAGATGAAAGCAATCATCCGACCCCGCCTCAACTTCAGATAAGCTTCAGACTGTCAGGTAACCACCATCCGCATTAATGCAGGCGCCAGTGGTATAGCTCGACGCATCAGACACCAGATAAAGCACGGTACCGGCCATCTCGCTTGGGTCTGCCACACGCTTCATGGGAATATGAGCCATGGCCTGCTTCTTGATCGCCTCATTGGTAGTGAGGGCGCTGGCGAACTTGGTATCGGTCAGCCCCGGCAGCAGTGCATTAACCCGGATCTTCTGCTGCCCCAGCTCCATGGCAAAGGATTTGGTCATGGAGATCACGGCAGCCTTGGTGACCGAGTAAATTCCCTGGTAGTGCCCCGGATTAACCCCGTTCACGGATGCAACATTCACGATGGAACCGCCACCGGCTTTCTTCATCATCTGGGCGCCCCGGGCACACATGAAGAAATAGCCCCGGATATTCACATCCACGGTTTTGTTGAAGGCACCCAGATCGGTATCTTCAACCGGCCCGAAGTAGGGATTGGCGGCTGCGTTGTTTACCAGAATGTCCAGTTTGCCATGGGTCTGCTCAATGTGGGCCCAGATGCTGTCGATCTGATCCATCTCACCAATGTGGCAGGCGTAAGCTTCGGCGCTGCCGCCGGCATCCCGGATGCTGCTGGCCACGGCCTCGCAGCCATCGATCTTGCGGCTGCTGACGATGACGTGCGCGCCGTACTCGGCCAGGGTCCGGGCAATGCTTTCGCCGATGCCGCGGCTGGCGCCGGTAATCAGGGCAACCTTGCCGGTCAGATCAAACAGGTTCTTGCTGCTCATTCGTTCACCTCGATTCACTATCGGAATGTCACCAGGGCGGGGTCATCCGCTTCCAGGTGGCTGTAGTTGTTAAAAACGGCCAGGCTGCGCCGGGGGCCTGAATACAGGACCCGCGAAACGCTGGTATTCGCGATCCCCTCATTCAGGGCGAGTGCCCGGGCATCGTCCAGCCCAAGCAGATACTGGGCAATCACGGAAATCGGTCCGCCAGAGGTGGCCACCAACACGTCACCGCCATCAGCGTACTCAATCATCTCCTCGAACGCTGCCAGAACCCGGGCCTTGAAGTCAGGCCAACTTTCCTCGTACTCATGATCAAATTCGCCCGAGGCCCATCGACGCACCGCATGCACAAAGGCCTCCTGAAACGCTTTGGCCGGCTTCGGGAATGCCTTGAGATCCCGAGCCATGACCGCACGGTCACTCCACTCCGGGCGGTATCGGGCCACCACTGTGGTATGGTCGAACTCGTTGAAACCCGGAGCTACCTGCATATCCGGCAGTGCACTGCCGTAGCCGGTGGCGATGGCCTCCACCGTTTCCCGGTGGCGCTCCAGATCGCCCCCGAAAATCGCGGCCGGGTCCACTTTGCCAGCCATCCAGCGGCCAAGCACCCTGCCCTGCTCCCAGCCGGTGGGAGACAGCTGGTCGTAGTTCTCCTTGCCAAAACTGGCCTGGCCGTGGCGAACCAGATAAATCGTCGCCATTACAGGGTGCTCTCCGCAATCAGTCGCTGGCAGCGCTTCTCAAGATAATTGGCTGCATGGCCAAAGGCAGCGAACCGCTTGTCTTTGGTCTGGCCATGATAGAACCGGTAATAGATCTGCTGGATAATCACCGCGAGCCGGAACAAGCCGTAGATCTCATAGAAGTCGAAGTTGTCGACCTTGAAGCCGGATTTCTCCATGTAATACTCCACCACTTCCTTGCGGGTGAGCATGCCCGGGCGATGGGTCGGCTGCCGGCGCAGCATCTGGAACGGGCCTTCATCATCGGCTTCGATCCAGTAGGCGAGACTGTTACCCAGATCCATCAGCGGATCGCCGATGGTGGCCATCTCCCAGTCCAGCACGCCGATCACCTCGAACGGGTTGTCCGGATTCAGCACCACGTTGTCGAAGCGGAAATCGTTGTGGATCACCACCTGGGCAATGTCTTCGGGCATCTTGTCGTTGAGCCAGCCCATGACCTGCTCAAAGTCGCCCACATCGTCGGTGCGGGCCTTGCGGAAGCGGTCACTCCAGCCGCCAATCTGGCGTTGCACATAACCCTCGCCTTTGCCCAGCTTGTCCAGGCCTGCGGCTTTGGCATCAACCCGGTGAAGATCCACCAGCTTGTCGATCACATTCAGGCAAAGCTTGTGGGTATCGGCTTCACTGAGCTCGAAATCCTTCGGAAAGTCCTGGCGCAGGATAATGCCCTTCAACCGCTCCATCACGTAGAAATCGCAACCCAGCACGTCGTGATCATCGCAGATGGCAATGATATTGGGCACATAGGGATAGACCGGCTTGAGCGCCCGCATAACCTTCGCCTCACGCAGCATGTCGTGGGCGGACTTGGCGATCTTGCCGAACGGGGGCCGGCGCAGAACATAGGAGCGATCACCGTAATCCACCTGGTAGGTCAGATTGGAGGCGCCACCCGGGTATTGACGAATCTCCGGCTCGCCTTGCAGGTCCGGAATCGCCGCTTTCATGAACCGGTCTACCGCGCCGGCGTCCAGTTCCTCACCTTCCCGGATGTCCACGGCCTGGTCGATCTGGGTCATTCAGGACTCTCCTTTTGAATCTTCACTTTGAGACAGTTAAAAACGGCGCCATCAGGCCTTGCTGCCACCCATCTTGCTCATCCAGCGCTTGCTTTCCTGGTGCATCAGCCAGTCAAACGCCTTGGGCGCATGGCGCTTGAGCATCCACATGCGACGCTCCTTGGCGTGGGGCAGCACCCAGAAGCTCTTGTTGTTCACCGAACGGAAAATATCCTCGGCCACATCCTCGGCGGTTACCGTGGAGCGCTTCATCAGCTTGTTCACGTTCTGCTGAATGCCGGGAATATCTGAACGCATGCTGCTGGTCAGATTGGTCTGGAAAAACGCCGGGCACACGCAGCTCACATGAATACCGGCATCCCGAAGCTCCTGGCTGAGTGTCTCGGACAGGGCGATCACGCCAGCCTTGGTCACATTGTAGCTATCCATCAATGGCGCGAGCATCAACCCTGCCATCGAAGCCACATTTACAAAGGCCCCGGAGCCCTGCTGCTTGAACTGCGGTGTAAACGCCTTACAGCCGCGAACGACGCCGAGCACGTTGATATCGAGAATCCACTCCCAGTCCGCCATGGTGGTGTCCTCGATGGAACCGGCCGAGGCCACGCCGGCGTTGTTCACAACCACATCGACGCCACCCCATTTCTTCACCAGATCATCCCGAACCTTCTCAAAGTCCGTCAGCCGTCGAACATCACACTCAACGAAGTAGCCCTCGCCCCCGGCGGCGTTGATCTCTTTCTCAACACCAACGCCCTGCTCCGGATTGATGTCGCCAATGCAGACTTTCGCGCCTTCTTTGGCATAACGCAGCGCGATGGCGCGGCCAAGTCCGCTCGCGCCGCCCGTGATGAATACTCTTTGTGTCATCAATGCTTCCCCGCTGTTATCTTGCTAAAAACTGAAACCAACTCCGAAGTACGACGGATTTGGCGGAAGGGTGTTTCTGAAACTGTGCGGAGCCATGGATGGCGGAGCCCAAGCGTCACAGGGACGTGCCGCAAGGAGCGTGTTTCAGAAACACCCTTCCGCCAAATCCAGCCTCCTGATTCAGATTCTCAATTTTTATATTTACGGAGCTCCAGACGGGCCACCATAGCCCGATGCACCTCGTCGGGCCCATCGGCCAACCGAAGAACCCGAGCATAGGCAAACAATTGCGTCAGCGGGAAGTCGTCATCACTGACCCCGGCCCCACCATGAATCTGAATGGCCTGATCGACAATGGTCTGCAGCATGGACGGAATTACGGCCTTGATCATGGAGACTTCCTGAAGCGCCCCCATGATGCCCTTGGTATCCAGTGCCCAGGCACATTTCAGTGTCAGCAGGCGGGCCTGCTCAATGGCCATCCGCGCGTTGGCGATGATGTCCGGATTGCCGCCCAGCTTGGCGATGGGCTTGCCGAAGGCCTCACGGGTGGTTGCACGCTTGATCAGAATCTCTAGGGTGCGCTCCGCTGCGCCGATGGCCCGCATGCAATGGTGAACTCGTCCCGGCCCAAGGCGACCCTGGGCGATCTCGAACCCGCGGCCCGGACCGGCAATGAAAGCGCTCTTGGGCAACCGGACGTTGTCGAACAGCACCTCGCCATGGCCATAGGGCTCATCGTATTCACCGAATACCGGCAGCATGCGCTCGATCTTGACGCCCGGGGTGTTCAGCGGCACCAGCACCATGGAGTGGCGACGGTGCTTGTGGGCATCCGGATCCGTCAGCCCCATGAAGATGGCAACCTTGCAATCAGGGTGCCCGATGCCGGTACTCCACCATTTGCGACCGTTCAAAACCACTTCGTCGCCTTCAATAACGGCGGTGGCTTCCATATTGGTGGCATCGGAGGAGGCTACCGCCGGCTCGGTCATGCAGAAGGCGGAGCGAATCTCACCACTGAGCAAACGCGGCAACCACTCGGCTTTCTGCTCCTCAGAGCCGTAGTGGATCAGTACTTCCATATTGCCCGTATCCGGCGCGTTGCAGTTGAAGATCTCCGGCGCAATAAAGCTGCGCCCGGTTTCCTCGGCAATCAGGGCGTAGTCGGAGTTCAGCAGGCCGCAGCCGTATTTGTCGTCCGGAAAGAACATGTTCCAGAGGCCCTCGGCTTTGGCCTTTTCCTTCAGCTCCCGGATGATCGGAAGCACCACCCAGCGGTTATCCAGGGAGGCAAGCTCCTTGTGGTACTGCTCTTCAATGGGAAAAATCTCATCCTTCATGAAATGCTTCACGCGGTTGAGATAATCCTGGCCTCTCTCGGAAATATTGAAATCCATCGCCGTATCCTCGCTGACTGTTGCGCCGTGGTATGCACGGAAAATCACATTAGGGCCAGTCTAGAGGATCACCAAACTATTACGCGACTGAATTTTTCTTATCATTTATTATTAACCATACTTATTCAAAACGAATCGTAAACGGACTCCACCCATGGCCCTCAATCGCCTTGATCTGAACCTGTTGCACGTGTTCGATACCATTTACCGGGAAGGCAGCCTGACCCGCGCGGCCAGGGCGCTGCATCTGACCCAGCCGGCCGTCAGCCATTCACTCTCCCGGCTTCGGGACCATTTTGATGATCAATTGTTTACCCGCCAGGGCAATCAGATGGTGCCAACTCCCCTGGCACGGCGGTTCCTGGAATCCATGCGCCCCGGCCTCACCCAGATTCAGGGCGCGGTAAACCAGTTTCACGCCTTTGATCCGGCCACCCAGCGTAAAACCTATTCGCTCGGATTGCGGGACATTCTCGAATCCACTTTCCTGCCCCGCCTGATGAACCGTCTGGATGCCTACCCGGAACTGGAGATTGTCAGCCAGCGGATCGCGCGGCGCGACATGGAGACGCAACTGGCTGCAGGCAAACTGGACTTTGCCGTGGATGTGCTGCTGCCGGTGAGCAATCAGACATCTCACGAACTGTTGCGGCGCGACCGACTGGTGGTTCTGGCCCGGGAGGGGCATCCACTGGCAGACGGCACTCTGGATATGGAAGGGTACCTGTCCGCAAAACACGTACTGGTGTCGTCACGGACTGAAGGACCCGGCATTGAAGACTTCGAGCTATCAAGGCTGGGAGTTCAACGGAGCATACGACTACGCTGCCAGCATTACTACGCTGCTTGCAGAGTGGTGGAGGAAACCGATCTGCTGCTGACCATGCCAGAGGCCTATGCCCGAATCATCGCCGAACGGGCCAACATCAGGATTATGGATCCGCCAGCAGACCTGCCGTCCATCGATGTTCACCTTTATTGGCACAAGGCTTATGAGAGGGAACCAGCGCTGATCTGGTTCCGGGAGCAATTGAAGGCTATCAGTTAAGACTCAGTAAGCCCCCACAAGCATCAGGAAACCGAAAAAACCGATAGCCGTGATGCCCAGGGAGGCCACTACGATCCCAAGCCCCCACCAGACCGCAGCACCATCGGATATATCCACACCATGGCCCCGGAGGGTTCGGTAGAAAGCCCAGGGGCCAAGGACAAACGCGCCAACCACCGCGAAAACCAGCCCCACGCTGATACCGGCGAAGGTCCAGGTAGCCAGAACCATGGCCCGGTCTTTTACCTGGTCAGTAACACCATGATGCTCGAGAAATTTCTTGCAGAAAAACCAGATAAGGGCGAACAGGATGATGACGAAAACCAGTCCGCCCACCACGGTAATCATTCTGTATAGCAAGATATCCTTCCTGTCAGTTCAAAGGCGGTTTATGTGGGGAAGTCGGGCTCCGGAAGGCACTCGAAACCCGGCTTGGCAAACAGGTAGCCCTGATAGAGACTGATACCCTGAGAGCGCAACCAGAAATACTCCTCCTTGGTTTCGACACCCTCCGCGATTATCTGACCGCCAAGCTGCGTCATCATTGTAATGATTCCAGCCACCACCGCCTGTTTGTTGGGTTCGGTATGGATATTACGAACCAGCGCCATATCCAGTTTAAGGAGATTGGGCGGGCTCGCCATCATAATGTTGTAGCGCGAAAAGCCAGCGCCAAAGTCATCAATGGCGGTACTGAACCCCATTTCCTGGTAAGCCTCGATGATGGACACAAGGTGTTCGACCGAGGTTGAGTTAAGCGCCTCGTCCTCGGTCAGCTCGAAAATGATTTTACGGGTATCGAAATCGTAGGTCTTGGCCGCTGCCAGGGTTGTACGAATACAGTATTCGGCCCGGTAGACGGCATTCGGCATAAAATTGATGCTGAGCATCGTGTCCATGCCCAGCCTGGCGGCCAGCTTTACCGCCTTCACCCGGCATACCTGGTCAAACGCGTAGCGATTGTGCTCATTTACCTTGGAGAGAACGCTCATTGCGCCCTCGCCTTCCGTGCCCCTCACCAGGGCTTCATAGGCAAAAACCGATTTGTTGATAACGTCGACTATTGGCTGAAATGCGAAGCTGAAGGAAAAATCCAGTCCTGCTCCACAGGCACATTGCTCACAATGAGACTCATCAAAAAGTACGGCGGGCTGGTTCACTTCAACTCCTGACTGCAGTTCTGGCGGTTTTACTGTGTTTATTAGACATGTTTTTGACCAATATAGCTGCGAACCCCTCCCTGGTAAAACCACTTTGTGGTTAAAGCATGTCAAACGGTGGAATCCCCGGATTACATGACTAAACTGGGGTTTGTTTATACGTATCTGTCCCCAAAAGGAGTTTCCCGAATGGCCCAATCTACCCGTATCGCTGTAACCCCGGGCGACGGCATAGGCCCCGAAGTGGTGGCCGAGGCTGTGCGCTGCCTGGAAGCCCTGCGTGCAAAACACGGCCTGGACCTTGAGTGGACGCGATTCCCTTGGCCCTCCCACGCCTGGCACGAAGAACATGGTGAATCCATGCCGGCGGATGCCCTCGCCCAGCTTCAGAAATACGACGCCATTCTATTGGGCGCCCTTGGCGATCCGGGCCCTATGGACGATCCGGACCGCTACCTGTTGCCAGACAGCATATCCCTGGCCCCGCTGCTGGACATGCGCAAGGGGTTCGACCAGTGGGTCTGCGAGCGTCCGGCCCGGCTTTTGCCGGGCGCCCGGCAGTATCTGGCGGACGAGCGCGCCAAAGACATCGACATGCTTGTGATTCGGGAAAACTCCGAGGGTGAATATGTCAGCCAGGGCGGGCGGTTGCGCAAAGGCACGCCGGACGAAGTGGCCACGCAGATGGAGGTATTTACACGCAAAGCAACCGACCGGATCATCCGCTATGGATTCGAACAGGCGCGAAACCGTGCTGCTGATCGGGTCAAGGAAGGCCGGACGCGGACCTTCCGGACACTGGATGGCCGCACCTGCGAAAGTCAGGTTTGCCTGATCACCAAGCGAAATGCCCTGCGCTACTGGGGTGATATGTACACCGAAGCCTTTGACGAAATCAGCAAAGAATACCCGGATGTGGCCACGCACCATGAACTGGTGGACGCCGCCTGTATGAAGTTTGTCCAAAGCCCCTGGGCTTTCGATGTCGTGGTGGCCAGCAACCTCCAGGGTGACATTCTGACGGATCTTGCCGCAGTGCTTTCAGGAGGCATGGGCGTTGCACCTTCCTGCAACCTGAATCCCACCGATCCGGATATGCCCTCGATGTTCGAGCCCACCCACGGCAGCGCTCCGGATATCGCCGGGCAGGGCCTCGCAGACCCCACCGCCATGCTTTTCACTGCCGCCCGCATGCTCGAATGGCTGGGGCGCAAGGATCCCGCCATTGCCGCCGCAGGGAAGGAACTGTTCGATGCTGTGGCTGCAGACCTTGCCGAAAACTCAGGTCGTCGGCGTGGCACCCACGAAATCGGTTCTGCAATCTGCGAGAGACTGTCTCAGTAAACCAGGGCTACTGGTCGGCCATCACAAATTCCAGCCGGCCAGGCGCCACGCGCACATCCACTGGCATCATACCGAACATACGCTGGGCGAAATCGGTTTCGTCCAGCCGATATACCGGCATGGTCTCCAGCATCTGGGCCACCAGCCGCATGACCGTATCGGTTACCGGCTTCAGATCCCCCTTGAAGAACGGAGAGTCGATACTGCTTTCAAGAAGTTGCAATCGCCGTATGAAGATGGCTTTCTCCGAGCTGTCGTAAACCGGCGCACCCTCAACCTTCAGGGCAATATCCACCGGTAGCTTCGCCATCAACGCATTCAGGGCAACCTGCCCCCTAACATCGATTACTGCCACGTCCCGGCCATCAGGCCCCAGGGTGATGTCGGCGTCATCAAGACTCAGGCTCAGCGGAGAACCGCTGTTCAACTGGTTTCGATCAAATTCGCTCACAACATCCTGGAGATGCCTCTCCAGCTCGCCTTCAGAAATCGAATAAGGCGACAGACTGGCGCAGCCGCTGGCAAGCACCACCACCAGGACCAGAAGCGTGCGGCAAACATAGAGCGATGTTCTATTCATTCTCAGCCCGGGCCTCTACATGAGGCGTCAGATTGTCGTCAAAAACCACGCGCAACAGTATGGGCCTGCAGCAGACCTGGCAATCCTCGACATACTCCTGTTCCGGCACTGACGGGTCGACGCTGATATCCAGCGTCTCCCAGCAGTACGGGCACTGAATCAATACCGAGTCCAGGGCTGACATGGCATCACCTCAGAACTGTTGTTTGGCCATCCACGGAATGACGCGATCAAACGCCTCTTCCAGTTTCTCGCAGGTTGTGGAGAAACTGATCCTGACGGCGTTGGTACAACCTTCACCGAAGGCATCACCGGGCACCATGCAGACACCGGTTTCCTTCAGCATCCGCAGGGCCAGATCCGAACCGTCCACATGGGGTGGAAGGTCAGGAAACGCAAAAAACGCACCGCCCGGCTTGTACCCGGTCATGTAGGGGGTCTGATCAACCAGTTCAACCACCTTGTCCCGACGTTCCCGGTAAATGTCGACCATATCGCGAACGCACTGCTGGTCCCCCGTGAGCGCTGCCACACCGGCAAACTGGGAGGGGGTATTGGCCACCGACGTGGTGAACATATGGTAGCGCCGCAGCGATTTTATGGCGGCCTGGCTGGAAATCACCCAGCCGACACGCAGCCCTGCCATACTGTAGGTTTTGGAGAAGCTGCTGATGCACATGATGTTGTCCAGATCCATCGAGCAGTTCAGCACACTGGCGAAGTCGTCATCATCAAAGATCAGATGGTCGTAGACTTCGTCCGCATAAACCTGGATGCCCCGGTAGGCACACTCCTCAAGGATGGTTTCAACAGTGCTGCGCGGATAAACCGCCCCGGTCGGGTTGTTGGGGTTGTTCAGGATCAGCGCGAAGGTGCGGGGCCCCATCGCCCGGATCACCTCATCCGGATCCAGCTGGTGGTTGTTCTCCGCCCGGGTCTGGACGAATTTCACCTCGCCACCATTCATCCGGATCAGGGGCGCATACAGCAGGAAGGACGGGTCCGTTACGATAAACTGCCGCCCTGGCGCAGAGGTGGCGGAAATGGCCAGGTACATGGCCTCTGTGGCGCCGCTGGTAATCAGGATGTTATCCCGGGTCAGTTTGCGGTTGTAACGCTTGCCATAATAGTCGCGCAGGGCCACCAGCAGTTCCGGCAGTCCGGCATCCATGGTGTAGCCGGTCTGCCCCGCATTGAGCGCGTCGACATAGGCATCAATGACGTGCTTGGGGGTCGGCAGGTCCGGCTGACCGATGGAAAGATGAATGACATCCTTCATGGTGGCCGCCATATTCACCATGCGCCTGATGCCGGGCACCGGAATCGCCTGCATGGCAGGGTTCCAACTGGCCTTGTTCTTCCGGTACTTCACTCGACGCGGTTTGGTCTGGCCGGTTTCTTTGTTGGCGGCTTCTGCCATAAACACCTCCTGCAAACGGGGCAAATAGAATCCACTCCTGCAGGTTAGTCAGTATGGCAAGCCTCTACAAGACAAAAAATCATATAGATGATGTACGTGAAAGTACCGCCATCACCGCGGTCAGAGCAAAATCTGTTGCCCCGCAAGTTGACCCGACAGTACCTGCCGACCAGACTGTAAATTGGCCATGGACGATCACCAGGCACAGACAGTCACTCATCATCATAGGCGGAGGCTCAATGACTCAGCACAGCAAACCTGTTGTTACCGTTCTCACCGCACCCGGGGAACAGGAACCGCCAGGAATGGACGCCGTCAGGGCCCGCGCAGATGTGCGCTTTGCCTGTGACGAGCCGACCCTTCGCGACACCTTGCCCGGCACCGACATCATGATGGTGACGGACTTTCGCACAGAGGCCCTGGCGGCCGCCTGGCACACGGCAGACAAGCTGAAATGGATCCACGCCACCAGTGCTGGCGTTGATGCACTGATGTTCCCGGACCTGATCAAGGGCGATGTCACCGTGACCAACGCCCGCGGCATTTTCGACCGCACCATTGCCGAGTACGTGCTCTGCACCATCCTGATGTTCGCCAAGGATTTCCCGAACTCCATCCGGCTGCAGATGAAGCACCAGTGGAAGCACCGGGACACCGAGCGCGCAGAAGGCAAGCAGGTTCTGGTTGTTGGAGCAGGCTCTATCGGCCGCCAGATCGGCCGGCTGGTTGGCGCTGCCGGATTGAAGGCCCACGGCATTGCCCGCAAACCGAGAAAAGAGGATCCGGATTTTGTTGCGGTACACGGCAACGACGACCTTTACGAGCAGCTGGGGCACGCGGACTTCGTGGTAATTGCAGCACCCCTGACACCCCAGACCGAGGGCCTGTTTGACGAGAAGGCCTTCAAGGCCATGAAAAAGTCCGCCCGACTGATCAACATCGGCCGCGGCCCGATCGTCAAAACCGATGATCTGATAACAGCCCTGAAAAATGGCGAAATCGCCGGCGCCGGCCTGGACGTCTTCGAGGAAGAGCCGCTACCTGAAGATCACCCGCTCTGGGACATGGAGAACGTCACCATGACCGCCCATATGGCCGGCGACTTCATCGGCTGGAAGCGGGCCCTGACCGACCAGTTTCTGGAGAACTTCGACCGCTGGCACAAAGGCGAGGAGTTGTTCAACCTGGTGGACAAGGAACTGGGGTACGCCGGTAGCAAGTAAGAGTGCTCATTCGAGCCTCGGAGCGAGCGTCGGGACGGGTTTCCAAAACACGCTGTGGATACCTCCCTGTACGCTCGGCTCCGCCCCTTGCGCTAATCGCTCCTGCGTCGCGCAAGGGTCCTGGCCAGGCCGTCCATGGCCTGCCCGTGAAGAGCTCACGCTCTTCACCCATGGCTCCGCACGGTTTTGGAAACCCGTCCCGCCCCTCACTCCTCAGAGTTAACCGAAACCTAAGCGCGTAGGTCGGATTAGCCATAGGCGTAATCCGACAATACTCGCCTACACACGATTACTTGCGGAAAACCTCTGCTGCAAAGGCAACAAATCAAACACACGTTCCGGATTATTCGGATCCACCAGCTCCGTCGGTGACTTGTAAACCCGAGGCGTGCTGTAAAGCAGCTTCAGCGCAGTACTGTGTGGCATGGCCACATACCGGTCGCCATAATTGTCCTCCAGCCACCGACGAACCCGCGGCGCCATGTTGTGGCCCATTTTCGGAAAGAAGTGATGCTCAACGTGGTGACTGAACCGGAAATGCAGCCGGTCCAGCAGCGGGTGGCTGCGCAGACTCATGGAGTTATCCAGCGGGTTGTTGGTTGCCGTTTGCGGGCGCAGGAAATGATTGGTGAGGATATAGCCCTGCCCCAAAGCGTTGGCGGCCATAAATGGAATCAAAACCGTAAACACCGCCAGCGGTCCGGACACGATTGCCAACACCGCCCACGCCGCCACGCAGGCGAACGATTGCCGGATGGCCCTGCGGCGATCAAACCCTTTGAACTGCTTCCGCCGTCTGGCCTGAAACCACAGCACCAACTGGGCGTGGAAGGTAAAGGAGTAAGTCAGAAACAGATAGCTGTACCACGTCCCTGAACCGGGAGCCAGTTTGGTGAACTTCTTCTGCTTCGGGTCCGCCTTGTAGCGACGCAGGGTGCCAAAACTGTCCGGGTCCACATCACCCGCATTGGTATTTCCGTGATGCACCACATTGTGCCACCGACGCCAGAACTCAGGCGGCACAATCAACGGCCCGAACCCCAACCAACCAAAAAAGTTCTGCCAGCGCCGGCTCATACCCAGCGCCCCGTGTAGCACCTCATGGGCCAGCAACGCCTGACAACCAATGGTATGGCCCACCAGCAGACCAAGCCCCAGATTCAAATACCACGGCAACCCCGCCAGCAAAATGGTCGAAATACCTCCCCAGATGATCAACTGCAAAGGCAGAAACCAGATAACCCGCCAGGTTTGCGGCTTGAACGTATCCGCCGGCAGTTCCTTCTTCATTCTATCCCTGAGTTCCCGCTCGTCTGGCTTGCCAAAACCGGTCGGGCCCAGCGAGTCGGGCTGTACGGCAGCGTTCATTTTTCACCTTTTACTAATCGATTAAATTCAGCCATAGAATACTACTTCAGAGTACATATGTGCGCTGAATTTAGCGAACAACAACTGTGATGGCAACACCAATGGTTAGATGCCGAGAAAAAGGAGATAAAAAATAGAACACCTGTACCGAATTTATAACACCGGAAAATCTTTCTGAGACTTGAGAGTGCCGGGTGGAGGTCCTCTTCATCCGGCACCGCCCCAAACAAGCGGGCTGGGAAACCAATACAAATGACAGAAACAAAAACGGGAGCCCGAAGGCTCCCGCTCGCTATCAATTCAAACCAGTAAAACCAAATCAGCTACCAGACAACGACTGATCCGAAGGATCGATCTCCATCTGCTGAATCGCAATCACCGCCTGGGTCCGATTCCGAACCCCAAGCTTCCGGAACACCGCCGTGATATGCGCCTTGATGGTCGCTTCGGAAACATCCAGATCATAGGCAATTTGCTTGTTCAGAAGCCCCTCGGCCAGCATACCCAGCACCCGGAACTGCTGTGGCGTAAGCGACGCCAACTTCTCGGAAAAGTCCGTGGCATCCGAATGCATCCGCTCGATCTTCTCAGCCACTCCCGCCGGCAACCAGACATCCCCTTCCAGGACCGCCTGAATCGCCTCCGTGATGGTGGGCAACGGCGCCGACTTAGGAATGAAGCCGGAAGCGCCGTAGTCAATCGAGCGGCGCATCACCTGTAATTCCTCGGAACCTGACACAACCACCACCGGCAGCCCCGGGTATTGCCCGCGCATGAACACGAGCCCGGAGAAGCCGTGGGCACCCGGCATATTGAGATCCAGCAGAACCAGATCCGCATCCGGATGCGACTCTACCGCCGCCTGCAGTGCCTTGATGCTGTCGACTTCCACCGTCTCGGCATCGGGCACCGCCTGACTGACCGCCTGCTTCAATGCTGCGCGAAACAGCGGGTGATCATCAGCGACGATAATTGTTTGTGCCATTCAACAGATTCCTTACAGGTACGTGGCCTGGTAACACACAGGCGTTACTGGTTCGCACGACCGCTGATCAGGTCATCGACTACACCCGGATCTGCCAGCGTCGACGTATCACCCAACTGGTCGTGCTCGTTAGAGGCAATCTTACGCAAAATCCGGCGCATAATCTTGCCAGAACGGGTTTTCGGCAGTCCAGGCGCCCACTGGATCACATCCGGCGAGGCAATCGGGCCGATCTCCTTGCGGACCCACTGCACCAGTTCTTTCTTCAGCTCATCAGAAGGCTCTTCGCCATGAACCAGGGTTACGTAGACGTAGATGCCCTGCCCCTTGATTTCATGGGGATAGCCAACGACGGCCGCTTCGGCGACTTTATCATGGGCAACCAGCGCGCTCTCTACTTCCGCTGTACCCAAGCGGTGACCGGACACGTTCAGAACGTCGTCCACTCGGCCGGTGATCCAGTAGTAGCCGTCCTCATCGCGACGGGCGCCATCACCGGTAAAGTACATGCCCTTGTAGGTGCTGAAATAGGTCTGGGCGAAACGTTCATGATCGCCATAGATTGTGCGCATCTGGCCAGGCCAGCTGTCCAGGATAACCAGGTTACCCTCGGTCTTGCCCTCAAGAATATTGCCGTCGTTATCCACCAGTGCCGGCTGGACACCGAAGAACGGAACGGTTGCGGAGCCGGGTTTCAGATCAATGGCGCCGGGCAGCGGCGAAATCAGGATGCCGCCGGTCTCGGTCTGCCACCAGGTGTCCACGATCGGGCACTTGCTGTTGCCGATAACCCGGTGGTACCACTCCCAGGCTTCAGGGTTGATGGGTTCACCCACGGAGCCCAGCAATTTCAGGCTTTCACGGGTCGTGCCGTTCATGCAGGACTCGCCTTCAGCCATCAGGGCACGGATCGCGGTCGGTGCGGTGTAGAGAATATTCACCTTGTGTTTGTCGACCACCTGCCCCATGCGCGAGCTGTCCGGGTAGTTAGGCACACCTTCGAACAGAACGGTGATGGCACCGTTGGCCAACGGGCCATACAGGATGTAGCTGTGGCCGGTCACCCAGCCAAAATCCGCCGTACACCAGTACACGTCACCCGGGTGATAATCGAACACGTACTCATGGGTCATGGAGGCATAGACCATGTACCCGCCGGTGGTGTGGAGCACACCCTTCGGTGCGCCAGTGGAGCCGGAAGTGTAAAGCATGAACAACGGATCTTCGGCGTTCATGGGCTCTGGCGGGCAGTCTGCGGAGGCAGACTTCATCAGATCTTCGTAACGCTCGTCGCGGGCGTTATTCCAGGGCACTTCGGAATTACCGGTGCGGGTGACAACCACGACTTTTTCTACATTGGCGGTGTCTTCGTTCTTGAGGGCCGCATCCACGTTCTTCTTCAACGGAATCTTGCGGCCGCCGCGAACACCCTCATCGGCAGTCACCACGAAACGGGATTTGCCGTTTACAATGCGCGCACCCAGAGCTTCCGGAGAGAAACCACCAAAAACCACAGAGTGGATTGCGCCGATCCGGGCGCAGGCGAGCATGGCGACGGCTGTCTCGACAATCATTGGCATGTAGATGGTAACTACATCACCCTTTTTTACGCCCAGCCCTTTCAGGACGTTGGCGAATTTGCTGGTCTCTTCGTGCAGTTCGCGATAGGTCACGTGACGCGAATCGGCAGGATCATCACCTTCGAAGATGATGGCGGTCTGGTCGCCACGCTTCTCGAGGTGACGGTCCAGGCAGTTGGCAGAGGCATTCAGCTGGCCATCTTCGAACCATTTGATGGACAGGTTGTTGTAGTCGTAGGTCGTGTTTTTCACCTTGGTGTAGGGCTTGATCCACTCAAGGCGCTTGCCGTGCTCACCCCAGAAGGTATCCGGGTCATCGACTGACTGGCGATACATTTTTTCGTACTGTTCCCGGTTCAGAAGCGCCTGCTTGGCAACTTCCGGACTTACCGGATATACCTGTTTATCAGTCATTGTGCTCCCCCTTTAGTCAGAGTCTGTTGTCATTGTCGGTTTTGGAATTCAGACGTTGCGGCCTCTCCGGCCCTTTAGACGGATAGTGGTAGTTCACCATGCTAGCCACTACACAATGAATTAGACTAACGTCCTAATCCGCCTGAACTTTTAGCCCAAAAAAGTCGATATCCCGCAAGAAAACAACGGTAAATTGCGCCGAACGAGAAGCTTTCTAAAGGATAGTTCGGTTGGGGCCGATGGCAAACCGGGAAGGAAAGCGGCCGGGTAAAAAAAAGCCCGGTCTGCGGGACCGGGCTTCGGATTCATGCTGCCTTTTTACGGGCTTTGGCTGAGCGCAGGCTGTATACCTTACGCTCCTTGAGGGCATAGCGGTTGAGCCCTGCAAGGTGAATCTTGCGCAGGTATACCGCCCAGTCAATCTGTCGTGCGTCTACCGGAAACAGCACCTTGTCCAGCTCCCCCATCCTGGCGGCCAGGGCCAGCAGGTCGTCATTGCGGAAGATATAGTCCGGCGCGGTATAGAAACCAAAGATGGTTGCCAGGGAGCGGGTGGTATCCAGGTTGCGAAGCACTTTCAGCTCGCGGTTCTGGCCCAGCATACGCAAGACTTTCCCGGTAATGCTCAGGGGAATGCGCACCCCGCCGACAACGGCGTCGAACAACCGGCGGTTCACCGCAATAAAGGGCTTGGTCGGCTGGCGATAGAACAGCTGATCGTATTCTGCGAAGTTGGTTTTGGATTCCGCCATCAGGTGATCAATGAATTGCCCCAGGGAAACCGGGTTAGAGCTGCCACTGCAACATTGGTATATCCGGTGACGGGGAGTATCAGCAATGGCTTCGGCAGCGGCCAGGATGATTGCATTGGCCACCAGATCCACGGGGATCACATCGATAATGCCGGACCGCTTGCCCGGGAATAGCGTAACCTTCTCTCGAGCGTAGGCAAGGATGATCGCGTCGGCCACCTTCACGCCCTCAATCCAGCCCGGCGCGGGCTCCTCGAGTGCGCTCTCGATAATCGATGGACGGACAATGGTCAGGGCACGCCCTGCCAGGGCCTTTAGCAAAAGCTGCTCACCCAACCACTTGGTAAAGGTGTAGGTATCGCTCCAGCCGTAATGGTTGGCTTCACGGATGCCAAGGTCCACCAGCTTCTTTTCAAGCATTTTTCCCGAATAGCGAGAACGAACGTCCGCAATCTTGTCTTCCAGCAGCCGAACCAGTTCCTCGATCTCGTAATAGCCTTCCGTACTCCGGGGGATAGGCTCACCGGCCGGCTTGATTACCGTCTCAGTGATCTGCCCCGAATTCATGCCGTTCACATAACAGGTGGAAACCTGAAGAACCGCCAGGGACTTGTTCTGTCGGGCAAGTTCGGCGACGTTTTCAAGGCACTGCGTATTGATCGCAAGCGCCTTGTCGAGCTCTTCACGGAAATTCACACTGGCGGCGGAATTGATGACCACATCAATACCTCCGGCCAGTTTGCGGAAACGGTCTGCGGACAGGCCAAACAATGGCTCGGTCACTTCCCCGGTCACGCAGTGCACGCGCTCATCGATAAAGGTTTCGAACGCTTCGTTGTCATCCTGGCGCAGCCGATCAAAGACTGACGAGGTCGCGATCTCGTCAAAAAACCGCTCCCGGGCATTGGGATGGCGCTTGTTACCACGGATCAGCAGGTGAATGCCGCCGATGTCAGGGACGGCGCGAATCAGCTTTTCCAGTACCACCTTGCCGAGAAAACCGGTGGTGCCGGTAATCAGAACATGCTTGCCCCTTAGCCGCTCAAGTACTTTGGACGACGCTTCGGGATTCAACTGCTGTGTTGCCATGGGAGAACTCCTTCTCATTTCGATTCGTTGTCGGCGCACACCTGCCAACCAAAGAAAAGTTTGTGAATCAGGTACGGAAGACTCAGTGCATATTGCGGGCCACGATTCAGATTTATGGTCAATCCTTGCACAACTTTATTTACAGAGCGGTGACACACAGCAAAGTTACGCTACAAAAAGTGCTAATAAAATGACGGAAAAGGAGGCAGGTATTTTTACCGGTCAGGAGCGTCCCTGATCATTACCTGAAAGAGACCGCAGGAGTTGATCCAGGGAGATATCCGCCGGCTGCTCCTTTAGCACCCGCACCAGGCGATCCTGCTCGCCAAAGCTGATTCGGTCGTAGAAAGGCTCGCGCAGTACCGGGTGGATCAACTCACGGCTTTGCGGTTCCTGTGCGGGGGGCGAAATCTGGTCCGCCAGGTCACGGAGGTGGATCGCCAGATGACTCTTGCGCTCGGGGCTGAGATTCTCCCACTGGAACGCTCCCAGTCCGGTCTGGATAATCTCGATGACATCACTGTCCAGCGTGCTCCCAAGCAGTGCAAAAAGCCGAGTGAATGCTTCATAACGCAGCAGTGGGTCGACCGGTGCTTCACTGAACACCGCCTCAATCTCATCCACGGCCTTCAGGCACCGATGCTTCAGCGATGGCGTCTCGTTCCCGGTTTGAGGTTCGGGCTTGCCCAACGCTTTCGGATTTGCCGATTCCCTTTTTGACACCTTATGCCAGTAAGCCGCAATGCCTGCCTTTCGCCTGGGCAGTTGGGAAAGCCTCACGTCCAGCATGTCGGCAAGGGTGTGGAACTGTCGGCATGAGGGGTCCGACACAGGCAGAAGCGCGACAGGCTTCTGGTTGAGAACCGACTGGCGAAGGGTCTCGTCGCGCCAGATGCCACCCATGTAGTGGAGCGAGATCCCCAGGTGGCGCTGGGCAGCGGCATCCAGACGCTGGAAGACGGACCTGGCCTGGCTGGCCCCCTGGGCCATATTCACAAGAATGCTAGGTATCCGATTGTAGCCCCTGCGCCTGAGCACCTTGATCAGCGAGAAGGCGTCCGTCAGGGACGCGGGATCCGGGGTCACCACCATACAAGCCAGTTCTGTTGCGGCAATCATATGGAGCCCGGCAGCCTGCAGGCCGGCAGCGGTATCGGTAATGACGTAATCGTAACGATTTTCCAGGTTATAGAGTGCCCGCAGGATTCGAAGACTCTCGGTCGGCCCCATGTCCATGCACTCCTGGACACCGGAGGCCCCTGGTACAATGTGCAGCCCGTAATCGGTCTCAAGGATGACGTCCTCCAGACGACACTCTCCGGCCATCACATTGGCAAGGGTTTTTCTCGGGTATAGGCCAACCATGATGCTGACATTGGCAAGGTCGGTGTCGCCATCCAGCAACAAAACCCGGTTATCCTGCCTTGCCAGGGTGAGCGCAAGATTCAGGGCGACCGAGGTCTTACCCACCCCACCTTTACCGCCAGCAATTGCGATGGTGCGGGGTTGGTTCGGATTGTGCTTGACAGGTTCTCTGGCGTTCATCACCGGTAATCTAGGTCCCTGATTTTTCGGTTTTCAGTATTTTAACCTGTAAAAATTCTACACATATCACGAATCAGATAATATATTGCTTAAAAAAAGAGCAATAAGTATTTAATAACGACGGATTATTGTCTAAGCTCTTTTCGGACAATAAGAATGAACGCTCCGTCAGATACTGACTTTTTCGTCGCACGGCAGGTAAGCCTATGCACATCGCGCCTGATCTACAGCTACCGAGTCTACCGGAGGTGACCCTGCGGGCGCTCGATGCATGCCATCAGGACGAGAGCTACCGAAAAATCAGCGAAATTGTCTCTGCCGATACGGCGCTGGTGGCTCGCATACTGGCACTGGCCAATTCCGCCCTTTACGGGCCCTCTACCCCCATTCGATCGGTTGACCAGGCACTCCTCAGACTCGGCACCCGCCGTTTTCACACTCTGGTTCTGACCGCAGCCCTGAGACAGCTGCTGTTTGAGCTGGGCGGCGAGGAATGGCAGCAACTCAGAGACTTCTGGCGCCACTCGCTGACTACCGCACTAACCGCCCGGGCGTTGGCAACCCTTACCCGGTATCCGGAGCCAGACGAAGCCTTCATGCTGGGCATGCTGCACAACATCGGCGAACTGATCGCTATTAAAACGCCAGCCACCGAGGCGAAGCAACACTATCTTGATCACCAGTCAGACATTGCCGCCGAACTCGTGGCCTCCTGGGGCCTGGGCCCCATGGCAGCCGATGCCATGCGTTATCAGCAGGCGCTGCCCTCGGAACTCAGGGATGCCGGCCACCTGGTGAAGCTGATCAGTCTCGCAACCCGCCTGGCTCTGTCCGATGCCGCCGGCATTGCAGCGGCAGGCACGGTATTCGGGCTCAACGAAGAACTGACCCGTGAAATCAACCGCCGCATCGGTCATGAAGTCTCGGGCATGGCGGCCTCCATGGGAATCCCGCTGGACGAGGATTACTGTGGCGAAAGCGCCTCAAGGCAGCTGAAACAGACCATTCTTCGTCAAGCCATGGCGAACCAGGCCATCAACCTGGCCGACCTGACCGGTGAAACCGAAGATATTCTCGCCGAAACCGTAAACAGCCTTACCCTGATCACAGGCCTTCCGGCACTGTGCTTTGGGCACACGGGAGATAATCTCGTGCTCCTGTCCGGCACCATTGGCGACATCCCCGAACTTGCGGTAACTGCCAAGCCAGGCGGGAGTGTTCTCACGGAAGCTTTTATTTCCGGGCTGCCAGTCAGCCTTGGGGAACGTTCACCCACGGTACTGGACCGTCAGTTACTCTCGCTATTACACACACCGTCACTGCTGGCCGTGCCGGTGAAGGGCGGCGACGATTGCCCGGGCGTCTTCGCCCTGGGTACCGACAACGACCATCTACCGACGACTCTGGAACTGGCTGATATCTTTACCCGCCAGCTGATCTCCGTGCTGGCAAACCGAAATCTTGCGACCGCCAGCGCAGAGGCCGGATCAGAAGGGCTGGATCAGGAAATAGCCCGCGAACGGCTGCGCAAACAGGTGCACGAGGTCAGCAACCCGCTTACCATCATCAGACAATACATTTATCAGCTCCGCGGCAGGCTCGAGGATGCCGGCGTCCAGCAGGAACTGGACGTCATTCGGGATGAGCTGGACCGGGCCGGTAACCTTTTACTGCAAATGAGTCATACTGACGCCGTAGGACCGGGTGATGAAGGAGTTGAGCTCAATACTGAGCTGGAAAGTCTCGCACGTATCCTTGAAGATAGCCTGTTCAGCTCCGGGAACCGAAATCTGAAGCTATCACTGTGCAGCGAACCAACACGGGTTGCGGCCAGCACCACCAGAATTCGCCAGGTAGTGATCAACCTGGTTCGTAACGCTGCGGAAAGCCTACCCGAGGATAGTGGCACTGTTGAAATTCATACCGCTTCTCCAGTGTGGCAGAACCATCGCACCTGGGTTGAGCTGGAAATCAAAGATACAGGTAGAGGAATACCCGGTGAAATACGGGACACCCTGTTCTCACCGGTAAAAACCACAAAGGGAGAAGGCCACAGCGGTTTGGGCCTGAGTATTGTGAAGCAGCTAGTCGATGACATGGAGGGCATCATAGCTTGTCGAACGGGGCAGGAAGGCACCACCTTCAGGATTCTGCTTCCGGCGGCCAGCCATAAAAAGAACGAGACAGACTGACGCACAAACGACGGATACAGACCGATGGCACCTGAACAAACTGATCAGCCTTTCAGTCACGGGTTAACGGCACGGATACTGGTAGCGGACGATGAACCTCGCCTGCTGAATACTCTGGCTTCGCTGTTGCGCAACCGGGGCTACGAGGTTGCGGAAGCACACGGTGGTCGAAAAGCCTGTGACCTGATTGATCAGGAACCATTCGATCTGGCGCTATTGGATCTCCGGATGCCAGAGGTCAACGGCTTCGATGTCATGGCCCACCTTGCCAATGGGCAACCGGATTGCGGAGTGATTGTGGTCAGCGGCGAGAGTTCTTTCAGCGCCGTAAGCCGAGCCCTTCGCCGGGGCGCCCTGGACTACATCCGCAAACCCTTCGACCCTGAAGAGCTGCTGGCCACCGTTGAGAGCGTTATCGGAAAGAAATCTCTGCTCGAGGCCCACGAACACATTCAGATGCGGCTCGAGAAATCCGAGGCCCTGCATCGCTACATCGTAAACAGCTCCCCCGACATCGTTTTCATGCTCGATCAGGACGGCCACTTCTGCTTTGTGAACAGCAAGGTCGAGAGCCTGCTCGGATACCAGCCTGCGGAACTCTGTGGCCAACACTTCCGACACATCCTGGATGACCGTGACGTGACCCGGGGAACCCTGGCGCTCAAGGGCCCCAACATCACCGCGGACAACCCCAGGACCCTCGAGGTTCGCCTTAAGACCCGGGGCAGCCGCCGGGCAACCCGACACTTCGAGATAACAGCCTTTCCAATCGATCCGCAGACCTGGCCCCATTCCGGATCCACCCAGGGCGGCGGAAATGGCAATGGCGCGCGCTATTACGGCACCGCCCGTGATGTCACCGAGCGAAAGGAAGCCGAAGCATTCATCAATTTCCAGGCCTATCACGACCTGCTGACCCGCCTGCCAAACCGGGCCCTTTTCAAGGACCGTCTCGAGCTTGCGATCACCCACGCCAAACGTGGCGGTCAGAAACTCGCCGTGATGTTCCTGGATCTGGACCGTTTCAAGGTCATCAACGATACCCTCGGCCACGCCATGGGTGATCGATTGCTGCAGGCGGTAACCCATCGCCTTGAAAAATGTCTGCGCAAGGGCGATACCCTGTCCCGCTTCGGTGGCGACGAATTCACCCTGCTACTGCCCTCGATCCACAATCACGAAGATGCCAGACAGATCGCCAAGAAGCTGATTGATGCCCTCAGGGCGCCTTTTCAACTGGGTGATCACGAGGTGTTCGTGGGTGTGAGTATCGGTATCGCCATCTTCCCGGAAGCCGGCGAATCCATGGATCAGTTGATCCAGAACGCAGACATCGCCATGTATCACGTCAAGGGCAAGGGTAAGGACGGGTACCGATTCTATTCCGACAGCATGAGTATCGATACGGCCAACCGTCTTAACCTGGAGCGGGATTTGCGCCTGGCTCTGGAGCGGGACGAGTTGAGGGTGTTTTACCAACCCCAGGTGTGTTCCAAAACCAACCGGATCGTCGGCCTCGAGGCCCTGGTCCGCTGGCAGCACCCCGAACGGGGACTGCTCTACCCCAGAGATTTTCTGCCCCTGGCGGAGGAGACCAAACTCATTGGCCAGCTCAGTGAACGGGTTCTGGATCAGGCCTGCCAGGACGTTGGCCGCTGGATCCGGGCCGGCCACGACGATCTCAGGCTGGCCGTGAACCTGTCCCCTATCCAGGTGGAACACCCGCGATTTGTGGAAACCCTGATGCAGCAGGTAAAAGCCCACAATTTCCCGGCCGGCAACCTGGAAATCGAGATCACCGAAAACGTGATCATGAACGACCTTGAGCAGATTTCCCAAAAACTCCGGGAACTGGCGGCTCTGGGTGTCCGCATAGCAATTGACGATTTTGGCACCGGCTATTCGTCACTGAATTACCTCCACCGCCTCCCTATCCATACCCTGAAGGTCGACCAATCCTTCGTAAAGGCCATTCGCAGCGGCGACGACGGCGCTTGCATTGTGAATGCCATCGTCGCCATGGCCCACGGGCTGAAACTGGAGATCGTCGCCGAAGGCGTGGAGACCGACGAGCAACTGGAATACCTTCGAAGCCTTGGCTGCCATCAGGTTCAGGGCTTCTTCTACGGACCGGCCAGGCCCGCCGTGGAAATTTCCAGAGCCTTGGGTACCACACGAGCCAAAGCCGCATCATTCTGATAGACGATTATTTATTGTCTGACACTCCGATATAAAACCGCGATCTGGTTTGCAAAGTATTGCAGTACGTTACTTTGTGTATCCGGAAATGCGCATTACTGCACATATTTCTCCCATCCTGTTCTCTAAGCTCGATTCCATAGGCGCTGATCACCGGAATGTCCGACATTCTCGGACCAATAACGACAAAAACGGTGACGGCATCCAAGGAACAAGAACAGGCAGCAGTCATCATGCGCGACAAGTACAAGTACATTGGTCCCGTCTACGATTTCCTGAGCAACCTTTACAGCGGAAAAAACATTCACCGCTGCAAGACAGCGATGCTGGACGTTGAAACCGTGCAGCCAGGGGACAGAATACTGTTTGCCGGGGTCGGCCACGGTCGGGATGCCATTCGGGCCGCCGAGCTGGGCGCCAATGTAACCGTGGTGGACCTTTCCGAAACCATGCTGAGAAAGTTTGCCGAGGCTCAGGAAAAGGAAGCCCCGCACCTTACTATCCGTCGCATCCACAGCGACATCATGAAGGTGGATGAGTTCGAACAGTACGACATGGTGGTGGCCAACTTTTTCCTCAACGTATTCGACGAAGACATGATGGTCCGGGTTTTGGAGCATCTGATACGCCTGGGCAAAGCAGACGCCCGCGTGGTTGTTGGCGACTTTTCCTACCCCACGGGCAACCTGCTTTCCCGAATGTTCAAAAAGCTCTACTGGTACATGGCAGTCTTCATCTTCTGGCTGTTCGCCAACAACGCCTTCCACAAAATCTATAACTATCCCGAGCACATGCAGCGCCTGGGCCTTCAGGTCACCGACAAGAAGCACTTCAAGCTTCTGAACATGAACTGCTACTGGTCCATTCTTGGACGCAAACAGGCCTGATTACCTTCGCTAGAGAGTCACCCAACAAAAACAAACAGGGAGCAGCAGCATGTCGGATCAGATCCTCGCACTGGACAGGGTTGGCACACTGGAAAGCGGCTCATTCACGTTTACCGAGCGGGTCGGATTCCTGAAGAAGTACGGAACCCACTCCCAGTCGTTCTCGACCCTGCAGCCGGGCATGCAGTATTTCGATGTACCGGGCATGGGCTACATCGCCTACATGCGCAAATGGGGTGCGACCTTCGTGCTCTCTGATCCGGTCTGTGCCCCGGAAGACTTTGGCAGCCTGCTGGAGAGCTTTCACCAGAAATTTCCCAATGCCAGCTACATACAGGTATCCAAGCCTGTGGTCGATTTTCTCCATCTGCGCTTCGGCCTTTACGGCACACAGTTCGGCAGCGAGTCCCGCATTGATTTGAGCAAGTGGTCTCTGAGCGGAAAGAAGAAACAGATTCTCAGGACCGCACTGAACCAGGCTGAGAAAAACGGCATCACCGTCAAGGAAAGGTTCAGCGACGACCACACCCGGGAAATCTCCGAAGCCTGGATTCGAACCCGGAAATGCAAAAGCAATGAAATCCGTTTTCTGATCCGTCCCATGGAAATGGACTATCGGGAAAACGAACGACATTTCTACGCCTACCAGGACGGCAAAGCCGTCGGGTTCATTTATTTCGACCCGATCTATCGGAATAACGAGATCATCAGCTATGTGCCCAACATTTCCCGGGCCAATGCCGATTTCCGCCAGGGCATTTTCTATACCCTTATGGCCCATGCGATGGAAGTGTTCAGGGCCGAGGGCGTGCCCTATCTCGATCTGGGCCTGATTCCACTGTCACTGGATTCGGCGACGGAACATCAGGAGAGCCGACTACTGAAGCGCCTTTTGCACGGAGTCTATGAGAAGGGTAATTTCCTTTACAACTTCAAGGGCCTGGAATTCACCAAGTCGCGTTTCCGGGGCGAGAATTTCAAGACCTACTGTTGTCACAAGCGATCGATCCCGGCGTTAGAATTCTTCGCCATGTTCAAGCTGACCCGGTTGCTGTAGCCCCCGGCGCTCCGCCGGGCCAGCCTTCATTGAGCTCTTTGGGCGCCAGTCCAAGCCCCGTCATGAAGGCTGTGATTCCGTCAGGCGCCGACCCCGAAAACAAAGCTGCGATCACGGGACGCTCCCCTTCCCTGCAGATCTGGTTTTCAGCCAACGCACGTTGCCCAGCCTGATCCAGCAGCCAGGCCACTCGCCGTGCAATAGCCTCTCCCGAGTCCACCCAGAAACGAACCGATGGCAAACTCTGCTTCAGGCTCTCCAGCAACAGTGGATAATGAGTGCAGCCGAGAACCACCGTGTCCACATCCGCTTCCCGGAAAGGCTTCATTGCCTCGTTCAGCTCCTCAAGAGGAACCTCGATACCAGAAACCAGGTCTTCCGCCCAGCGTACGAACCCCGGATGGCCAATACGTTCTACCCGGCAATCGCCGGCAAATTCCTCGACCAGCCTGTCGAGGTAAGGTCTGCGAACTGTTGCCGGTGTTGCCAACAACCCCAGCCGCCGGTTAATCGTCTTTGCCGCCGCCGGCTTGATGGCGGGCACTACACCCACAACCGGCACCTTTGTCATGGCCCTTAAATAGGGTAAAACCACCGTGCTGGCCGTGTTACAGGCCACCACGATAACGTCCGACGGGTAAAGCGCCAGGGCTGAATTAATCAGTGCGCAACAGCGATCAATCACGACCGTTTCGGATTTGTCGCCGTAGGGGAAACCTGCGTTATCCGCCAGGTAGACGAGCTCCAGCCCGGGCAAATGCCGGTGAATACAGGCTGCGACGCTCAGCCCACCCACGCCGGAGTCGAACACCAATACCCTTGGAGGTCCCTGCTCGTTCAAACCGGAATGCCTCCCCGGGAAATCTCATTTTCCATGGCCCGGATAAGGCGGCCAGAAATCGTGGTTTCCGGCGGCACCGGTGGCGTATCACCGGGCAGGAACCAGTCAGCATCGGCAAGTTCGTCTTCCTGGAGTACCAGTTCCCCTCCCGCGTAGTCAGCAAAGAAGCCGACCATCAGCTGATGGGGGAATGGCCAGGGTTGCGAGGCGTGATAGCGGATGTTGGTGACATCCAGTCCGGTCTCCTCTTTCACCTCACGGTGCACGGCGCCCTCAAGACTTTCCCCCGGCTCGACAAATCCGGCAATGAGGCTGTAAAAGTGCCGCTTGACCCTTGAGGACTTGGCGAGCAGAAACCGATCCTCCCTGCGTATGACCACGATCACGCAGGGCGCCAACCTCGGATACCAGGGAAGGCCACAAGGGTCGCACCATTTGGCCCGTTCCCGGGGATGAAAACCGGTTTCCTGTCCACAGCGGCCGCAATACCGATGGTCTCGCCACCACTGCCAGACCTGGAAGCCGGTACTGAGCATATCCGCAGGCGCGTCGCTCAGCATCAGCAAAGCATCCCGAAGCGGAATCACCTCCTGGTCACCAAGGCCAGACGCCGGTAATTCGGTAACAAACAGGTCCCGGCCGTCGTAGCTGCCCAGTGACACTGACTCGGGCAACCCGCCCTCGAAAAGATCGCTGTCGCCGGAATGCAGCCAGCCGTTTTCAGCCTTGACCACTCCAGACCCCGACAAGGCGAGGATCAGATCGCTTTTTTCTGGCCGCCGGGTCGTCCAGCCGGGTATCCACTGAGTCATTGCGACCACCATTCGATGAATCAACTGGGTGATAAAAAGATGAGTCCGAAATGTACCACATTGCTGCACCGGCCAAGAATGAAAGCTCGACTTTCCGCCCTGAACTCAACCAAGTAAACTTGGCACCTGTTTATTCAACGGAGTTGCACTTTATGCGTCTTTACCAGGGCATTCGCAGCCTGATCCTGACCCTTTTCCGCAAGATACTGTTCATCTGGGTCCGGACCGATGTCAGCGGCAACAGCGTTGACGCCCTCGCCCTGGATCCCGACAAACCGGTCTGCTACGTGCTGCAATACAGCTCCCTTTCCAGCCGCCTGGTTCTCGAGCAGGAAGTCATCCGGGCGGGACTGCCGGGCGCCTCCGAAGCACTCCCAGTGAAAAATGGCCCATCCCACTCCTTCTTTTTTCTCTATCGCCGGATTGGTGGTTTTTTCCGAGGTCGCCAGGCTCCGGCACCTACGAACGAATTCCAGGCACTGGTGCGCTATGGTCTGGAACACCCGGACCAAGATGTCCAGATTGTGCCTGTCTCCCTGTTCTGGGGCCGCTCCCCTGACAAGGAGAAATCCCTGGTCAAACTGCTGCTGTCTGATACCTGGTCCATTGCCGGCCGGCTTCAGAAGTTCCTGATCATCATGGTTCACGGCCGCAATACCTACGTGCAGTTCAACCAGCCGCTTTCGCTGAAGCAGGTTATCGATGAATACCGGCACAGCGAGGAGCGCGCCAACCGCAAGCTGGCACGGATTCTGAGAACCCACTTCCGCCGCGTTCGCCAGGCCGTTCTGGGCCCAGATCTCTCCCATCGTCGTACTCTGGTGGCAGGGCTGGTGCGCACTCAGGCAGTCAAGGAGGCCATCAGGGAGACCGCAGCCAAAGACGACATCCCGCCGGAAAAAGTACGTGCCAAGGCTTACAAATACGCGGACGAAATCGCCGCCAGCATGTCCATCGTCACCATCCGCTTCCTTGAGGTGGTGCTGTCATGGCTGTGGAACCGGATCTACAACGGTATTGCCATCAACAATATCCGGGTGGTGAAAGAAGTCGCCCAGGACAACGCGGTGGTATACGTGCCTTGCCACCGGTCACACATCGACTACCTGCTGCTGTCCTACGTGCTTTACAAGAATGGCCTGATGCCGCCGCACATCGCGGCAGGTATCAATCTCAACATGCCCATTGTCGGACCGATCCTGCGCCGTGGCGGGGCCTTCTTCATGCGCCGCAGCTTCAAGGACAATCCCCTGTACGCTACCGTTTTCAATGAATACATGCATGTGATGTTCTCCCGCGGCTATTCCGTGGAGTATTTTGTCGAGGGTGGTCGCAGCCGCACGGGTCGGATGCTTCAGCCCCGGCCAGGCATGCTGGCAATGACCGTTCGCAGCTTCCTGCGCGACCATCGCAAACCCATTGTGTTCGTGCCCGTTTACATTGGCTATGAAAAGGTTATGGAAGGGCGCTCCTACCTGGGCGAACTTCGCGGCAAGAAAAAAGAGAAAGAGAGCGTCTTCGGCCTGGCCAAGACCGTCCGCAAACTCAGCAACTCCTTTGGTCGCGTCGCGGTAAACTTCGGCGAGGCCATCCATCTGTCCGAGGTTCTCGACGACGTAAACAGCAGCTGGCGAGACGAGGCCTACGACGCCGAGTATCGTCCCAAGTGGCTCAACAGCGCGGTTTCAGAACTGTCGTTCCGGGTGGCGTCCAGCATTAACGCCTCTGTTGCCGTCAACCCGATCGGCATGACCGCAACGGTGCTGCTGGGTACCGAACGACTGGCGATGGATGAGGGCCAGTTGATCCGCCTGATGGATCAATACGCAGCCCTGCTCAAAGCCTTCCCCTACGCGGAAACCGTGACCCTGCCCGAGGGCTCGGGCAAAGACTGGGTCGCTTACTGCGAGGGTATGGGTCTGATCAGCCGGCAGCCGCAAAAGCTCGGCGATATCATTGCCCTGGAGGGCAGCAACGCGATCCTGATGACCTACTACAGGAACAACATCCAGCACCTGTTCGCACTGCCCTCACTGATTGCCAGCCTGTTTGAAAACAAGGATTCACTGGGGCGCGACAAGATCGTCTTCCTTGCCAGCGTGGCCTACCCCTACCTTCAATCCGAGCTTTTCCTGAAGTACCAGCCGGATGAAGCCAGAAACGTGATCAATCAGTGGATTGATGTTCTTATTGAACAGGGCCTGCTAAAGCCCCTGTACGATGACCGGATCGGACGACCAGAGGAAGGCACCGAAGCCATGCTCAGGCTCAGGGTGCTGTCCCGCTTTATCATCCAGACGGTCGAGCGCTACCACATTGCCCTGGGCATTCTGCGCAAGTACGGTTCGGGCAAGATCAGCGCCGCCGAACTGGAAGAGCAGAGCGCCCTGCTCGCCGAACGCATGTCCATCCTGTTCGGTCTCAATGCACCGGAATTCTTTGACAAGAGCCTGTTCCGGAACTTCATTGCCAATATGCAGAACAATGGTGTGATCACCACCGACGATAATGGCTTGCTGTGCTACGGGGAAGGGCTGGATGAGGTGGCTGATGATGCCCGTCTGGTGCTGAGCGTCGAGAAGCGACAGGCTATCCAGCAGGTTACCATGATGGGCGCCTGACGGCGCTCACCGGGACGGCAGCGCCCGAATCGAATACACGTCATAGCGGCTACTTTTGCCTTCCACGCGGGTGGTCGGCTCCGGTCCTTCAATCGCCGGCGCCTTACGGGGCCGCTTCACCACCACCCGGTAACGAGCATGCTCGAGCGCGCTCGCCAGCAATTGTCCGGAATCTTCGTCGTCACCCACGATGGTGCGAAACACCTGCATTTCTTTTTTTACCAGGGCCGACTTGTCTCGATGTGGGAACATCGGATCCAGATAGACAACGTCCGCGGCTTCGATTTCACTTTGTGCCAGCCACTCAATACTGCTGCCTTCCAGCAGCCGCATGCGCTCGACAATGGCGGCGCAATCCACGTTCATCGCTGCCCGCGCCAAACCGTCGGCCAACAGCGCATGAATAACCGGATTGCGTTCGAACAATGTGACCCTGCAGCCAAGGCTGGCGAGAACAAAGGCATCCTGGCCCAGTCCCGCCGTTGCATCAACCACATCCAGGGTGGCTCGGGTTTTCTGCAGGCCAACCGCCTTGGCCACCAGTTGGCCCGCGCCACCACCATGCTCACGCCGGTACCCCATTTTTCCGGTAACGAACTCTGCACGAACTGGCCCTGGCGCACCTTTGCCGGTGACCTGCAGGCCAAGGCCCAGCTCATCAAGAAATAGTAAAACCGGGAAGTCCGTGACATCTCTTGGGCGAACAACACCCAGGTTAGTCAGCCCAAGCGATTGGGCCAGACTTTCGGCCTGGACTCGGTCGCCAAGTGCACTGTGGGCAACAGCGATGGTGCTGCAAAGGGCAGAGGGTTCGGGCGAGGAGGAGTCAGGCATCAGACCAGAATATCAATCCCGGCCAGGCTACCATCGCCGCCTGCTTCCTGACCGGCAGCGGCTACAGAGGCAAATGTGGAGAGAGCCCTAGCGGCTGGCAGCGAGACCTCGTCGGCACGGAAACGCTCCAGACGGGCGTCTTCGGCGGCACGACGGGCCTCAACACGGCGCTCGAGGCTTTCGGTCGCATTGCGTTCGCTGACAATGCCCTGGCGACCATCGGCGAGGTCACGGCGAGCCGCATCGGGTGTTTTCTCCGGCGTTGATGCAGGCGCCCGGGCCGTATCACTGCGCTCCCGGACAGGGCTGTTGTTGCCGGTCTGGAAATTGAAATTGTTACCCGGATTAATACCGCCAATCATGTTCAGATACCGCTGGCCGGATGACAGGAAAACGTGAACCGAAAGTATGAAAGATTATCTTGAGGAAGAAAAGGTGGATGATCACTTCTTACCCAGCCTGGCGTTCCGGGATTCGCGAAGACAGCCGGTGAGACTATCGGCCAGGCAGTTTTTTCCAGGCCACTTCATCCCTGATGTACACCGGTTGAGCCTGCTCCGCTGACACCGTCTTCCCCTGCTCGTATGCATTCGCCGCAAGACGCGCTACCCAGGCAGCACGAAGTACCAGAGTCTCATCTACGTTATCAACACTCTCAGATACCTCCACCGGCATTGCGGAGCGATACTGCCAGCCCGGACCAGCTCCGCACCAGCCTTCGGTGGCGGCGGGCAGGCTAACTGCCTCCGGCGGACAGACCTGTTCCGGAGCCAGAGCCACCGGCAGTCCTGAACGGGCAGCAAAACACCCCCAATAAAGCTCTCCCATACGCGCGTCGAATGCCACCGCAATGCCGCCGTTCTCGGGAATATCCATGCTATCAATGGCGCCCAATGCAACCGCCTCCAGTGACGACACGGGCACCACCGGGATATCCAGCCCCCAGGCAAGCCCCTGCACGACACCGGTTGCGATTCTCACGCCAGTGAAAGATCCGGGGCCGCGGGCGAACGCCAGGGCATCCAGCTCGGCCGGGGCCAGATTTTTCTCTGCCAGCAGTTCCCGCACCATTGGCATCAGCAGCCGGGTGTGGCCTCTGGGGGCAAGCTCGAAGCGTTCGGAGATCTCGCCATCAACAAGAAGGGCTGCCGAGCAGCCCTCTGATGACGTATCCAATGCCAACAGTTTCACCGGTGTGAAAACCTCAGGTCAGGATGCCAATAATTTACTTGAGTTCTGAAAGGATCTGGTCGCGAATGCTGTCAAGGCTGCCAACGCCTTCCACGCGAACATATTTCGGCGCGGCTGCAGGGTCTTTCGAAGCCCAGTCCTGGTAGTAGCCGACCAGCGGTGCGGTCTGGTCGTGATAGATCTTCAGACGCTTGCGAACCGTCTCTTCCTTGTCGTCCTCGCGCTGAACCAGAGGTTCACCGGTTTCATCATCCTTGCCCTCAACTTTGGGCGGATCGTATTTCACGTGGTAGATGCGACCGCTGCCTTCATGTACTCGGCGACCGGACAGACGACTGACGATTTCCTCGTCATCGACGGCAATTTCAACCACATAATCAATGGCAATCCCCTGCTCTTTCAAAGCCTCGGCCTGGGGAATCGTGCGGGGAAAACCATCCAGCAGGAAACCGTTCTTGCAGTCCGGCTGCTGGATGCGCTCCTCGATCAGCGCAATGATGATGTCGTCCGACACCAGCCCGCCCGTTGCCATGACTTCCTTGACCTGCTTGCCCAGCTCGGACTCCGCCTTTACCGCCGCGCGCAGCATGTCACCGGTGGAGATCTGGGGAATATCAAACCGTTCCGTAATGAACTGGGCCTGAGTCCCCTTGCCTGCGCCCGGTGCGCCTAACATGATGATTCGCATAACGCTGTGCTCCCGTTTTAGTCATTATCATTTGAAAAGCTGTGGCAAAAACCTCTGCCTTTGCGACAGCCTCTCCTGCACGGAACAGGTGTCAGCCGGAAACGGCGAAGGCGCATTATACGAAGTCAGCCACGTCAGAGAAAGTCGACCTCCGTATCATGCACCGGAAGTGCGCATTTCCCAGCGAATACAGACAGGGTGTCAGGATGACAGGGAGTTGGCCAGTGCGTCCAGATCGGGAGCCACACGTTCCAGTTCGGCGTTCAGTTCTTCCACAACGTCCGGCTGCAGCCCCAGGCCTTCCAGCAGAGAGGGCACATCATCGGGGTTAAACTCATCGCCAATACCGCGATCCTTCAGAAGGGCATTCGCCAACTGAACCATGAGGACGTAGTTCTCATGCTCACCATGGTAACCCGACTGCTGATGAACACCGGCCGCCTTGACCACCGGATCCGGCAGTTGCCACAAACGGTGGAGTATTCCGCCAATGGCACCATGGCCAACCGACAGGATTTCCTGCCCATTGCCCTGTCCGAAGACCTGTTGTTCGAGAGAGTGCATGCTGGCTTCGGGATTGGCCTCGCGAAGCTCATTGAGTTCATCGAATTCTGCCGGGAAAAGATGCCCCACCAGCAACAGGCCGAAGTTGTGCAGCAGACCGCACAGATAACCCAGTCCTTTCTCGGCGCCGCATCGCGGAGCAATGATCTGGCACAGGAACGCGCAATACAGCGAGTGGCGCCAGAAATTGTCCATACCCAGCATCCCCTGGCGGGGCACTTCAAAGGCGCGAACGGAGGCAATGCCCAGGGCGATATGTGCCACGCGATCAAAGCCCAGGACACGGGTAACCGCTTCCTGGACCGAGTTGATCTGGCCGGGATAATTGAACAGTGCAGAGCGGGCATAGCGCATGATCTGGGCGGTCAGGCTCGGGTCAAACTCGATCAGCTCGGCAAGCTCCCGGGCGGTGGCATCGGTATTGGCGGTCAACCGCAGAATGCGCAGGGCGAGAGCCGGCATTGGTGGCAACCGGTAGAGTTTCTGAAGCTTGTCGGCCACTTCCTCGAGCGTCAGGGCCTCGCGGTTGCCATTGCCCGGCCCCCGGATAACCAGGTGGCCTTCCCTGGCGCCTGCCAGCGCCAACCGGAGTGAGCGACCATCCATCTGTATCAGCGAATGATCGGTACCACTGGAGAACACGACCTGATCCGCCAGTATCACATCCTCATCGACGATCACGGGCAATTCATAGGCCTGCCCGATGGGGGGCGTGAAGCCGGGGTCGCAATCCCCGAACAGCCGCATGGTCTGCCGTGCGGTAAGTGGCTGGAGGCGCCGGCCGGTCAACTGGTGAACGGCATCCGGATCGAGGGAACTGTCGAACTTGTGCACTGCCATCACGACACCGGTAATATCGATCAGGAGAGTGGCCTGAATGAAAGAATCCTGCGACAGTCCCGAGGCCATAACTGCCGCATCGAGGCTGGTCACCTGATCAATCGGGAGCTCCCGATAGCTGATGCCCTTGCGGGCAAGAAAACGTTCCAATCGTGCAGCCAGAGCCACAGCTTACTCCCTTCGTTCGTTGTCAGCGGCCAGGCTACCCGGCCTTTGCCAGCACTGATTTCGACACCTGTATTGATCAGCCGGTGTTGCGCATACCTGCAGCGATACCCGCCATGGTGACTTTAAGGGCGCGCTCCACCAGTTCGGGAACCTCGCCCTTGCCCTCACTTTCCCGATCTCGTCGCAGCAGCTCGGCCTGCAGGTAGTGCAATGGATCGGTGTAGGGGTTGCGGACTCGCATAGAGTGCGCGAACACGGGCTCCGCCTCAAGCAGATCCGTTTGCTCCTTGAGCTCCAGAAGCCGCTCGATGCATCCCTGCAGCCGGGTTCGAAGGCTTTCACCCAGGGCTTTCAGTTGGTCATCATCAAGCAGGGTCTGTTCATAATAACTCGCGATCCGCAGATCCGCCTTGGCCAGCACCATTTCCAGCATGTCGACGTAAGTGCGGAAGAACGGCCAGCCCTGCATCATTTCCCTCAGTACCGGCAACCGGTTATCGCGGGCCGCTTCTTCAAGCGCCACGTCACTGCCCAGCCAACTGGGCAGCATCAGCCGCATCTGGGTCCAGGCGAAGATCCAGGGTATTGCCCGCAGGCTTTCCACGCCGCCGGTGGCCTTGCGCCGCGCCGGTCGGCTGCCCAGCGCCAGCTTGCCCAGGGCCTGCTCGGGTGTGACCTGACGAAAATAAGGCACGAAATCCGGATTCTCCCGAACCACATCGCGGTAGGCTTTCAGGGAGCGTTCGGTGAGCCAGTCCATGGTCTCACGCCAGCTGTCCTCCGGTTTGGGTGGCGGAGCCAGTGTGGCTTCAATGACGGCGGTGGTGTAGAGCGTCAGACTTTGAACAGCCAGCCGGGGCAAACCGAACTTGAAACGAATCATCTCCCCCTGCTCGGTGATCCGGAAACTGCCGTTAACCGAGCCCGGCGGCTGGGACAGAATTGCCCGGTTGGCAGGCCCACCGCCTCGGCCAACGGTGCCGCCCCGACCGTGGAACAGGGTCAGGTGGACCCCATACTGGCGGGCGACCTGGGTAAGTTTCTCTTGGGCCTGATACTGGGCCCACGCCGCCATCAGCTGACCCGCATCCTTGGAGGAATCCGAGTAGCCGATCATCACTTCCTGACGGCCCTGGCAATACTCCCGGTACCATTCAACCTCGTACAGAGCCGACATGCTGTCCGGCGCGCCACGCAGGTCGTCCAGGGTTTCAAACAGAGGGACGACCCGCATCGGAAACTTCATCCCCGATTCCCGCAGCAGCAGAATCACGCTCAACACGTCGGAGGGCTTGCTGGCCATGCTAATCACGTAGGAGCCGAGAGCTTCCGGGGTTTGTTGCGCCACTACCTCGCAGGTCGCCAGCACCTCCGCAACGGATTCAGAGGGCTCCCAATTGCGTGGGACCAGCGGACGTCGGCCCTGTAGCTCCTGCACGAGGAACGCCTGACGCTCCTGTTCGGACCAGGACAGGTAATCCCCCAGGCCGAGGTAGTCGACCATCTCGGCGACGGCCTCGGCGTGGCGGCTCGCTTCCTGGCGAATGTCCAGTCGGATCAACGGCAGGCCGAAGGTATGTGCCCGCCGGATGGTATCCAGCAGAGGGCCGTTGGCAATATCTTCCAGCCCACACTCAACCAGGGATCGATAGCAGAGCTCCAGGGGGCCGGTGAAATCCTCATTCTCGAACAGGATCCCGCTGGCGTCCGCGGTTTCGCCATTGACGCTCGCCTCGGCCCAGTCCCGGGTTTTGATCAGCCGTTCGCGAAGTTCGGCGAGCACATGGCGATAGGGTTCCCGGGAATCACCGACAACTGCCTTGAGTTCGTCGCTTGCCTGCCACATGGACAGTTCCGCCCGCAGCGCCTGAATATCACGAAGGTAGAGATCCGCTGCCATCCAGCGGCCAAGCAGGAAGACCCGGCGGGTGACCTTATGGGTAACGTTCGGGTTACCATCGCGATCACCGCCCATCCAGGATGCAATCCGGATGGGGGATGCCTGCAGGGGCAGGCCCTTCCCGGTGGCGTCCTGCAAGGAAGTATCCAGGCTTCTCAGAAATTGGGGCAGTGCCTGCCACAGACTGTTTTCTATAACCGCAAAGCCCCACTTGGCCTCATCCACTGCGGTTGGTCGCTCATGGCGAATTTCGTCGGTGTGCCACGCTTCCGTAACCAACTGGGACAGGCGGGTAACGATCTCCTCCCGCTCGGCCGGCATCAGGTCGTCATGGTCCAGCCGTGCCAGGCAGTCCGACATTTCGTCGTATTTCATGATCAGGGTGCGCCGGGCCACTTCAGTAGGGTGGGCCGTAAGGACGAACTCGATGCGCAGGTCCGCGACCCTCTGATGAAGTTCTTCCGGCGTCACATCGCCCTGCTTCAACCGCTCAAACACTTCACCGAGAGATTCCACCATCAGGTCTGACTGATGGCCCCGCTTGCGACGGATGCCATGGTATTGCTCGGCCAGGTTGGCCAGGTTCAGAAACTGGTTGAACGCCCGGGTAACCGGAAGCAGTTCATCATCGCTCAACTTGCCCAGCAGGTTTACAAGCCGCTGCCCGGATCCGCTTTCCTGGCGGCGATCTGCCTTGGCCGCCGCACGGATTTCCTCGATCAGTTCATAGCAATCCTGTCCTGGATACCGCCGTATGCTCTGGCCCAGCAGCTCGCCCAGCATTCGTACGTTTTCTCGGAGTTCGGGATGAAGCTCAGTCACATTGACGTCCTTTTGAATTGACGGAGGCGAAGTAAACTTACGATACTAAGGAACAGTCGAGAAAGTCTATTGGCGATTCAAGCCTGTAGCTGCAAGGAGTCATCATGAAGGTCACTGATTTGCCCAAACACTGGGAGAAGCAAAAAGAGCCCGTGGAGCGCACGCACGATTACAATCTGCGCCTGCCGCTGGAAGATGCCGCACGCGTGGCCGCATTGGCGGAGCTTTACCCGGATCGCAGCGAGAGCGACATTCTGAACGATATGATTGGCGCAGCGCTGGACGATCTCGTTCGCCAGAGCCCGCTGAAGGACAAGCTGGAAGGGAAAGACAAGTAAGAAACGAGGGGCAGCGTTAGCTGCCCTTTCGTCAGGCCACTGACTCGAGCTGGCGAGCCTTGAGGCGCTGGATGTGCTTCTGGCTCAGACTGACGAATTTTGGGGTGAGACCCTGGTCCTCATAGATCTCGAAGCCGTCCTCGTCATACGCCACCACCTTGGTGCCCTGGACATACGGAAAGCTGGTCTCCATTTCATCCAGTGCTGCAGAAATCAGATCCCGCATCAGATCCTGAGGTGACTTCATCGGATAAAGCGCTGCGAGCTTTTCGAGGCGCTTGTGATGCTGGTCAGACAACGCCATGAAATAGGCGTCTCGGGTAAGCCGACCACGTGCATGCTTGTCCCAGTAATTGACCAGATCTTTGATTTTCATGGTGCCTTCACTCCTGCATCTTATTGATGGCGCACGGCGCACGAAAACTGTGCGTCCGTTTCCGGAAGTGTAGACGAAGCCGTCGGTCCGGGGGCGAGAAAATTGGTAACGGATTGTACTTACCGATCCGCCCTGTTCAGCCCTCTCTTCCTCCCCGCTCCACGCCTTTGACCGCCTGCCAGACGGCATCCAGCGCCTCCAGTGATTCTTCGTCCATGTCGCGGCCCTCACGCTCAAGCACTTTTTCAATGGCCCGGAACCGGGCATCGAACTTGTGATTGGTCCGATTGAGAGCCTGCTCGGGATTAACCTTCATGAACCGTGCCAGGTTCACACAGACAAACAGGAGATCGCCCAGCTCATCCTCAACGGCGTCCGGATCACCAGCGCCGGTTTGCGCCGCTTCCCAGGCCTCCTTGAGCTCGTCAATTTCCTCATGGAGCTTGTCGAACACGGGGGCGATATCCGGCCAGTCAAAGCCGTGGCGCGCCGCCCGTTTCTGGAGCTTTTCGGCCCGTGCCATGGCCGGCAGGGTGCGGGCAATGCCGTCAAGCCGGCTTTCCGGTGCGCCGGCATCCGGTGCCGGCTTCAGTGCCCGCTCCTCGGCCTTAATACGTTCCCAACTTTCCTTGATCCACGCCTCATCCGGCCGGTTATCCGGATCGATTCGACTGTCCAGGGTTCCTTCCGGAAAAACATGTGGATGCCGGCGCACCAGTTTGCGCACCAGATGATCGACAACGCCGTCGAAGTCGAAATGCCCATCTTCCCGTCCGATCTGAGCATAGAAGATCACCTGGAACAGCAGATCTCCCAGCTCGTCTTTCAGATGCGGGTAATCCTCACGTTCGATGGCATCGGCAACTTCGTAGGCTTCCTCCAGCGTGTGAGGCACGATGGACTTGTAAGATTGCTTCGTATCCCATGGACAGCCGGTATCCGGATCCCGTAGCCGGGCCATCAGATTTTTCAGATCCTCGATGGTATAGCTCATCCGCGTTTACGCCTTACATCAATGATATTGGGCAGGTTGCGAATCTGTGCCAGCAATCGGGCCAGCTGCTCCAGACTGGAGATCTCCACGGTCACCGTCATGGTGGCCGTGTTCTCATCCTTGTTACTCAGGGTATTGAGCGACAGTACATCACTCTTCGAAGCCGACAGCACCTGGGTGATATCCCGCAGCAACCCGGACCGATCATAGGCCTCGATTTCGATATCAACCGGATAAACCGCTGCCTGCCGGCCACCCCAACTCACCTCAATGATCCGATTGGGCTCAAACTCTCGCAGATTCAGAAATGTGAGGCAGTCCTGACGATGCACCGTCACGCCCCGACCGACCGTGATGTAGCCACCAATCGCATCTCCCGGCAGGGGTTTGCAGCATTTCGCCACCTGGGTCTTGAGCTTGCCGACGCCCAGGATCTGGATATCCGATTCCGTATCGTAAGGTTTCCGGCGCTGGGTGCTGAGCTTCAGATCCAGCTGTTCGGATTTGGGCTCCAGCATCTGCTGGGCCACATTGGCAACATGAGTCGGACGAAGATCGCCAGCACCTGTCGCAGCAAACATGTCCTCGGCACTGTGATAATTGACCTTCTTCGCGAGCTCGCCAAGATCCACGTCGTACAGGGACAGCCGCTTGAATTCGTCCTCGAGAATGGCACGGCCATCAACGATATTGCGGCCCCGATCCTGCTGCTTGAACCAGTGGGTAACCTTGGCTCTTGCCCGGGAGGTCTGGATGTAACCCAGGCTCGGATTCAGCCAGTCGCGGCTGGGAGCTGGGTTGTTGGAGGTCAGGATGAACACCTGGTCGCCGGTTTTCAGTGGATAGGTCAGCGGCACGATCCGGCTGTTCACCCTGGCGCCACGGCAGGCATGGCCAATCTCGGTATGCACCCGATAAGCAAAGTCCACCGGCGTTGCCCCCTGGGGCAGATCCACCACATGGCCCTCGGGCGTGAAAACATACACCCTGTCTGAGGCCACATCGGATTTCAGGTGGTCGGCCAGCCCGGACAGGTCGCCCAGCTCTTCCTGCCACTCCAGCACCTGGCGCAGCCAGTTGATCTTGGCATCGTAACCGGTGGACTTGTTGCTCTTGTCCATCCCCTTGTACAACCAGTGGGCACAGACGCCCAGTTCCGCCTCCTCATGCATCTTGTGGGTACGGATCTGCACTTCCATAACCTTGCCCTCCGGCCCGATCACCGCTGTGTGCAGGGACTGGTAACCGTTTTCCTTGGGGTTGGCTATGTAGTCGTCGAACTCGTTGGGTATGTGGCGCCATAACGTGTGGACGATACCCAGGGCGGCGTAACAGTCGCGCACTTCCGGAACCAGGATACGCACGGCGCGAACATCGTAGACCTGAGAGAAATCGATGCCCTTGCGACGCATTTTCCGCCAGATGCTGTAGATGTGCTTGGCTCGGCCGGACAGCTCTCCTTCAATGCCATAGGCTTTCAGTTCGGTCTGCAGAGTCTCAATGACGCGCTTGATGTAGCTATCACGGTCCAGGCGCTTCTCGTCGAGCAGCTTGGCGATCTTTTTGTAGGCGGACTCATGCAGGTAGCGGAAGGACAGGTCCTCCAACTCCCATTCTATATGACCGATACCAAGACGATGGGCCAGCGGCGCATAGATATCAAACACTTCCCGGGCCACACGCATGCGCTTTTCTTCCGGAGCGTCCTTAACGGCCCGAATGGCGCAGGTCCGCTCGGCCAGTTTGATCAGGGCAACCCGGACGTCGTCAATCATGGTGACGAGCATCTTGCGGACGTTGTCCAACTGCCCCTCACTCTGCCCGAGGACGTTCCCTTTCAGCGGGTGATGGATGGATGAAATCGCCGCCATCTGCTGCACGCCGTTGATCAGGCCCGCCACCTCGTCGCCAAATTCCTTGCGGATGGTTTCCAGTGGAACACGCTCTTCGCGTACCGCCCGGTAAAGAATCGCTGCTACCAGGCTGGCCTGGTCCAGGTGCAGCTCTGCCAGCACCTGGGCCATTTCAATGCCGATCCGGAAGCTACTGGAACCGGGAGCCCACTGACGGTCCTGCCGGAAGGCCTGAAGGTCAATCTCGGCCGCTTTTTCGCAGGCCTGCCGGAACTGATCGGGGTCTTCCAGGTGTGTCTGCGAGGCGATCTGCTGAACCCAGCCCTCGATATCCACCTGGCCATCGCCCGTCATTGCGTAGTCTTCGCGAACTTTTACCATATCAGTCTTGTTGTTCCTGATGGTTTACGCAGCCATCCCTGGCTGCCCACAACATTGTCAGCCGGAATCCCGCTCAAACAACGCGATGGATTCCACGTGGGTGGTGTGGGGAAACATGTCCATCACACCCGCGCGCACCAGACGGTAGCCGTTGCGCACCATAACGCCTGCATCCCGCGCGAGGGTCGCCGGGTTACAGGAGACGTAGACGATCCGTCGCGCCCCGAAGGCGGTGAGGTACTTGCAGATTTCCTCGGCACCGGAGCGGGGCGGGTCAATCAGAATCTTGTCGAACCCTTCCTTCGCCCAACTCTGGCCGGTGAAATCCCCGTGCAGATCCGCACCGTGGAAATCGACATTGTCCAGACCATTCAGTTCCGCATTCTCCCGGCCGCGCACGACCATGGTCTCGTCGCCTTCTACGCCAACGACCTGCCCTCCTCTTCGGGCCAGAGGCAACGTGAAGTTGCCCAGACCACAGAAGAGATCCAGCACACGCTCTCCCGGCTGGACATCCAGCCACTCCACGGCCCTGTGTACCATCGCGCGGTTAATGCCTGCATTGACCTGGGTAAAGTCCATGGGATGAAATTTCATGGTCAGGTCGAATTCATCCAGCCGGTAGCTCAACCGTTCGTCATCCGGACCCGAGGATTCGGGCCAGATCCGATGCACGGTGTCAGGCCCCTTGGGCTGCAGGTAGATATGCAAGTCGTGGGCCTGACCAAAGGCGATAAGCTTTTCCCGGTCACCGTCCGACAGATCATCCATGTTCCGGAACACCATCACGGCCACATCGTCACCACAGGCAACTTCTACCTGGGCAATCCGGCTATACGCGTCCAGATCATGCAGCATGTTGCGCAGGGGCAATATGCGCTCACCAATTCTGGGGTCCAGCACCGCGCAACGATCAATGTCGGTCAGGAAACTGTTGCGCTTTTCCCGGAAGCCGACCAGAACCGACTCCCGGGCCTTGACGTAACGAACGCCCAAACGAGCCTTGCGACGATAGCCAAGACTCTCCTCGGAACGCAGCGGCTCAATCCACTCCTCGGGCTCAATGCCCCCAAAATGGGCAAAATGCTCCCGCAAGGTGTTCTCCTTGAACGCGATCTGGGCATCGCCACTCATATGCTGGAGGCTGCAGCCACCGCACAGATCGGCAAACTCGCAGGGTGGCGTCTGGCGGTCCGGCGCGGCTTCCAGAACCTCTTCAGTGCGCAACTCGTCGAACTTGCTACGGCTGGACACCACTTTCGCCATGACCGTTTCGCCCGGCAGGGCTCCATCCACAAACTGCGTTTTGCCGTCCTGACGGGCAATACCCCGGCCGTCGTGGCTCAGGGTTTCAATCTCACAGCGCACGGGCTCTTTCGGAAGAACCTTCCTGCGTCGTCTGCTCATACTCGGGTCTCTTGGTAAAGTCGTGTTCAGGCGCCGGGGAACACACCGGTGGAAAGATAGCGGTCGCCGCGGTCACAGATAATGGCCACGATGATGGCGTTTTCAACCTGCTCAGAGAGTTTGAGAGCCGCCGCGATCGAACCACCGGAAGAAACACCACAGAAGATGCCTTCCTCGGAAGCCAGGGCTCGCATGGTGTTCTCGGCTTCTTCCTGGCCAATATCAAGAACCTCGTCCACCCGTGCGGCATCATAGATTTTGGGCAGGTAGGCCTCTGGCCAGCGCCGGATCCCGGGTATGGCCGCGCCTTCTTTGGGCTGAAGCCCGATAATCTGGATATCCGGGTTGCGCTCCTTCAGGTAACGGGACACGCCCATGATGGTGCCGGTGGTTCCCATGGAGCTGACAAAATGGGTGACACGGCCACCGGTCTGTTCCCAAATCTCGGGACCGGTGGTGCGGTAGTGCGCCAGCGGGTTGTCCTGGTTGCTGAACTGATCCAGCACCCTGCCCTTGCCCTCTGCCTGCATCTTGAGCGCCAGGTCACGGGCCGTTTCCATCCCCTCTTCCTTGGTGACCGTGACAATCTCCGCACCATAGGCGCGCATGGACGCCCGGCGCTCCTCACTCATGTTCGCGGGCATAATCAGTACCATGCGGTAACCCTTGATCGCAGCCGCCATGGCAAGGGCAATGCCGGTGTTACCGCTGGTTGCCTCGATCAGGGTGTCACCCGGTTTTATGTCGCCCCGGCGCTCAGCCTCCTGGATCATGCTGATGGCCGGACGATCCTTCACCGAGCCGGCCGGATTGTTACCCTCCAGCTTGGCCAGAATCACGTTACTGGTCTCACCGGGGAGACGCTGCAGGCGAACCAGAGGGGTGTGCCCGACATAATCTTCAATGGTGGGAAAATGCATATGATAACCCTGTGGTACACTTTTGGCTTCGCATGATACGCGTTATCGCCCCGGTCTCCCAATACAGCTTCTCGCTATATCCATGACCGGCGGCTATATCCGATGCGGGATTTTCCGGTACCGCCGGGACTGATACCACAGTTATCCCGTTCCGGATCAGCTATTCTTAACACGGACGTTTTCCGCCCTGCGGTGCGGACAAAAGCAATAATTCAGGAACACGGTATGCGACGTTGGGGCATTCGCAAGAAAGTTTTGGTGGTCACGCTGGTTCCCACCCTGCTGACCACCCTGATGCTGGGGCTTTTCTTCACCTACAGCTGGGTCAACAATATCGAGAGCCTTCTGAAGGACCGGGGCGAATCTCTCTCCCGCCAGCTCGCCGCTGGTTCCGAATATGGCCTGTTTACCGCAAACCGTAGCCTCCTGAGCAGTCTCTCCAATGCGCTCCTGGAAGAGCAGGACGTGCGCTCCATTACCTTCTTCGGTAGCGACGGCTCGCGCCTGCTTCACACCGGGCCGGGAAGCTCGGAGACTGTCAGGTCGGAGGAACTTACCGCCGAGCACGCAACCCGGATTTCCCGGGAAAACAGCACCCGGTTTATCACCCCCGTCTTTCTTCAGGATCTGATGATCGAGAGCATGCTCGACCCGGATGCCCGCCAGTCCATGTCGAATCTGCGGGAGCCTCTGGGCTGGGTGGTTGTGGAAATGTCACACATCCGCACCGAAAAAGAGACCTACAAGGCCCTGCTGATCTCCCTGCTGCTTATTATCGGCGGCGTTATTCTCAGCATGGCCATTGCACTGCGCCTGAGCCGCGCGTTCACCAACCCGGTATTTGAACTGAACGAGGCGGTGGCCAAACTCAAGGAAGGCAAGCTGGATACCCGCGTATACACCGGCGCCGGCCCCGAGTTTGAACAACTGGAGTCCGGCCTCAATGCCATGGCTGAAGAGCTGAGCAAGGCCCAGGCAGAAATGCAGCAGAACATCGACCAGGCCACCGAAGACCTGCGGGAAACCCTGGAAACCATCGAGATCCAGAACATTGAGCTGGATTTCGCGAGGAAAGAGGCGCTCGAGGCCAGCCGGATAAAATCCGAGTTCCTGGCCAACATGTCCCACGAGATCCGAACCCCGCTGAATGGCATCATCGGTTTCACCGAACTTCTACTGAAGAGCCCCCTGCCAAGGCAGCAACGGGACCATCTGAGCACCATCAGGAAGTCCTCAGAGATTCTTCTGACCATCATTAACGACATTCTGGATTTCTCGAAGATCGAGGCCGGCAAGCTGATCCTGGACCGGGTGCCTTTCCAGTTGCGGGATATTGTCGAGGAAGTCATGGTCATGCTGGCTCCGGCCGCCCATGCCAAGAACCTGGATCTGGTGCCGCTGGTCTACAACGATGTGCCGGACAACATCATGGGTGACCCTTTGCGCGTCAAACAGGTGATCACCAACCTGGTCAACAACGCCATCAAGTTTACCCAGACCGGCGAGGTGGTCCTGCGGGCAAGCCTGGAAGAGGAAGAAGCCGATACCAACCGTGTAACCCTGCGCCTGAGCATCACGGATTCCGGAGTGGGCCTCTCCCGCGCCCAGCAGCAATCCCTGTTCAACGCCTTCAGTCAGGCCGATGCTTCCACCGCCCGGCAATACGGCGGCACCGGCCTCGGACTGGCCATTTCCAAACGCCTGGTCGAAGAAATGGGAGGCAAGATAGGACTTGAGAGCGAGCTCGGCAAAGGCTCGACCTTCTGGTTCACCCTGACCTCGGAGCTTACCACCAGCGGAGAAGCCATTGCCCCGCGTGATGGCCTGCGTGGGGAACGGGTGATCTACCTGGAACAACAGAAAACCACCGGGCTGGCGGTGGAACACCTGCTGCGGGATTGGGGCATGGTGGTGGACCGGGTGGCCTCACCCGGAGCACTACAGGAACAGATCGAAGAGGCCCAGAAAAGCCAGACCGGTTATGCCGTGGCCATTGTCGGCATCACCCGCCACCTGCTCAATTCCAGCCAGTATTGTGGCCTTGTCCGTACCCTGGAGATTGAACGGGATTGCCGGACACTGTTGCTGACGCCCACGCTGGAAACCCACGACACACCCCTATCGGGGCTTGCCAGCGGCCATCTCACCAAACCGGTGTGCCGGGACTCGCTTTACGATGAGCTTCTGCTACTGGTGCACGGCATCCATTCCGGCGGTCGGGCCCCTGAGTACGAGACTTCCGCCAACCCCGTGACCACTGCCAATGTTCCCAGGGTACTGGCGGTGGATGACAACGACGCCAACCTGAAACTGGTGATGACTTTGTTGGAAGACTGCCAACTGGAGGCCGAAAGCGCCTCCAGTGGTTTTGAGGCCCTGAGCAAGGCCAGACAGAAGCCCTTCGACCTGGTGTTCATGGATCTGCAGATGCCCGGCATGGACGGAGTGGAAACCACGGCCAGGCTGAGGGAGATGGATACCGGCAATCACCGGACGCCGATCATTGCCCTAACTGCCCATGCCCTGGCCGACGAGCAGGAACGGCTGACCAAGCAAGGTTTCGATGGCTACATGCCAAAACCGATCAGCAGCGGACAGCTGACCGAAATCATCCATGAGTACACTGGTTATATCTGCCCCAAGAACAGTGGCAACGGTCGGCTCCCGGTGCCGGAAGTCCGCGACACGCGCCGGACCCTGCGGCCGTCAACCCGAAAAATGCAACAGGACTGCGTCAGTGTCGAGGAGAGTATTCAGCTCGCCGCCGGAAAGGCCGACCTCGCCGAAGAACTGTTCAGTATGCTGCTGGAACAGGTCCATGTGGATCGGGCGCGAATACCGGAGCTCTGGACCGGCGAGCATATGGATGAGTTGCTCGAGTGCGTCCACAAACTCCACGGCGCGACCCGCTACTGCGGCGTACCCGAACTGCGGGCCGCGGCCAATCACCTGGAAACGGCGATCAAATGCGCCGCACCGGATCTGGAACACCAGAAAGACCAGTTGCTGTCCGCGATGGAGCGGCTTGAGATCTGGAGTGACCAGACCGACTGGCAACAGCTGTTCCGCGAACGCCGCGAGGCCGCGGAAACCACCTGACAAAACGCCGAATCAGGCCCGGCTCCGGGCCTGATCGATAATGGCCTTCATATCCCGAACCGCCTCTTTCAGACCGGTAAACACCGCGCGGGCGATAATGGCATGGCCAATATTCAATTCGTTGATACCGTGAATCGCCGCCACCCGCTCGGTGTTGTGATAATGCAGACCGTGGCCGGCATTGACGATCAGCCCTTTCTTGCGGGCATAGGCCACCGCATCGGCAATCGTCTTGAACGCAGCGTTCTCAGCCTCTGGCGTCTCCGCTTCGGCATACTCACCGGTGTGCAGCTCCACCACCGGCGCTCCGCAACGCACTGCGGCATCTATCTGGGCCGGGTCCGGGTCAATAAACAATGACACTTCGGAGCCAATGCGGGCGAGACGCTCACAGGCTTTGGCCACGCGGGATTCCTGACCCTCGACATCCAGACCGCCTTCGGTGGTCAATTCCTCACGCTTTTCCGGCACCAGGCAGACACATTCCGGCCGCACCTGCTCGGCGAACGCCAGCATGGCATCGGTAACGGCCATTTCCAGGTTCATCTTGGTCTGGAGCACTTCTTTGAGTAACAGCACATCCCGATCCTGGATATGACGCCGGTCTTCCCTGGGATGGATCGTGATGCCGTCCGCCCCGGCTTCCTCGGCCATCAGTGCTGCCTGCACCGGGTCGGGATACCGGGTTCCCCTCGCCTGGCGGAGGGTGGCTACGTGATCAATGTTGACGCCAAGCAGTACTCTAGGATTCATGGGATTCTCCCCGAAGGTGAGTGAAAAGGCTGCGACTGTTCAGGGGGCGACCCTGCAGAAGATAGTCAATCAGTACCCGCATGACCCGTTTCGCCAACCGCCGGGCGCTGTCCGATTGCAGATCATCGCGGGCCAGATCCAGTAAAACATCACCCGGGAGATTCCGCAGGCGCACACCCGGTGACAGCCCGAAAACAATGCCCTGTTCCGGATCATAACAATACTCCCGGCCGGGCTCGACGGATTGCCCGCTATCAGTGGCGAGGTCCCAGGCGAAGTCGAAGCCCAGGGCGGCGGCAAAGGCCCGTTCGAACCTCCGCAGCACCGGCTCAACATCCATGGTGTCGGACAGCTGCCGGATGGCATCTATATAGGCTGCAAAGAGGGTCGGATGGGGGTCAGCGGCGGGCAGAACCCGCTGCAACAGTTCATTCAGGTAAAGGCCGCTGTATAGTGAAACTGTCCGACTCAGGGTCGGGCCGGTTCGAACATCTACCTGGGTAAGGGTTTTCAGGTCGCCCCGGCCGGCCCAGTCCACGATCAGGGGCTGAAAAGGTTGTAGCTGGGCTTTCAGGGGGCTTTTGGCGCTGTTCGCGCCCCGGGCGATGACGGTCATCCGGCCATGGTTCAGGGAAAACAGATCCACCATAAGGCTGGTTTCCCGCCAGGGGCGGCGGTGAAGGACATAAGCGGGCTCCTGCAGCTCAGGCCCCTTCATAACCGCCTCAGAGGTCGTTCATGCCCAGGCTCTTCAGGGCCCGGTCGCTGTCTGCCCATCCGCGCTTCACCTTGACCCAGAGTCTGAGCATGATCTTGCTATCGAAAAGTCGCTCCATGTCCGTGCGAGCCTCCTGACCAATCCGACGCATCCGCTCGCCCTTCTCGCCGATGATGATCTTCTTCTGACCTTCGCGCTCGACCAGGATCAGGGCGGAAATGTGCAGGGTCTTGCCCTCCCGCTTGAACTCCTCGATCTCTACGGCCACGGAGTATGGCAATTCGGCCCCCAACTGGCGGGTAATCTTTTCCCGGACAATCTCCGATGCCAGGAAACGTTCACTGCGATCGGTGATCTGATCGTCCGGGTAGAAGTGAATACTCTCCGGCAGGAAACGCCCCACCGCCTCTTCCAAAGGCTCGAGATTGGTCTCTTTCAGTGCCGAAAGCGGAATGATCTCGGCAAATTCACGCTTTTTCGAGAGCATATCCAGATGCGGAAGCAGGCTTTCCCGCTTTTCGATCTTATCGACCTTGTTTACCGCCAGAATCACCGGGCATTTCAGCCGGCTGAGCTTCTTCAGCACCATCTCATCCGCGGTGGTCCAGGCCAGCTGGTCCACCACAAAAACCACCACATCGACATCAATGAGCGCTGAGGTGGCAGCCTTGTTCATATAACGGTTGATGGCCCGAGGCTCTTCCTCGTGCATGCCCGGTGTGTCCACATAGATCGCCTGGACCGGACCGACGGTCTTGATACCAAGCACCTGATGACGGGTGGTCTGGGGCTTGCGGGAGGTAATGCTCAGTTTCTGCCCGAGAATGTGATTGAGCAGCGTGGACTTCCCTACGTTAGGACGACCGACGATAGCCACGAAACCGCAGCGACTGTCCGGGTTTTCCGGACGGGTGATATCGTTCATTACTGATTCTCCACGCCCAGTTCTTTCAGGGCGTTACGGGCTGCCTGCTGCTCGGCCACCCGGCGGCTGCTACCAGTCCCGGTGGTCTTTCGGTCCAGCGAAGGCAGCGCACAGGATACGTGAAATGTCTGGTTGTGAGCCTCGCCGTCCACGGAAATGACGTCATAGCGTGGCAATGGAAACTGGCGAGACTGGAGGTATTCCTGCAAACGGGTCTTGGGATCTTTCTGGGTATCCTGGAGATCAAGCTTCTCCAACCGGTGCTCAAACCAACGCAGAACCTGCTCCCGGCAGGTGTGAAAATCGCTGTCCAGATAGATGGCGCCGATGATCGATTCCACGGCATCGGCCAGGATGGATTCCCGACGGTAGCCTCCGCTTTTCAACTCTCCGGAGCCCAGCCGGAGGTAACCTCCAAGCTGGAATTCCCGGCCGATCTCAGCCAGGGTCACGCCCTTTACCATGCGGGCCCGCAGGCGGCTCAGCTGGCCTTCACGGGCTTTTTCGAAGTGCAGAAACAGATACTCGGCAATCACCATGTTCACGATGGAGTCGCCGAGAAATTCCAGACGCTCGTTATTCTGGTTTCCGTAGCTCCGGTGAGTAAGTGCCAGCAGAAGTCGCTCCGGCGATTTGAACTGATAGCCGATGCGTCGCTGTAACTGATCCAGGTCCGGTTGTGAACTCACTTGCCCTTCATCTCATAGGTGTGTTTGAAGTGAACCACCGTATCCACATTGCTGAACAGGTTGTTACGCACTTCGTAATCAACGTTGATGACGACCAGGTCGCCATCCTTATCGACTGAAATGTTCTTGGCATCAAAGCCCCGGACATTGTTCACACTGAGCCGCTTGTTAATCAGTGTGCGAACCTGGGCTGGCCCCATCTGAGAGAGGCCTTCTGTACCATCCAGGCTTTCCAGCGCTTCCTGAATGGTGATGTCATCAAGGTAGGCGGGACCCAGCTTGATCACCAGCGTCAGCAAGCCACCAAAAAACAGCACCATAACCATCATGGTCAATGCCGAGGCACCCCGCTGACGGCCCATGCCGGAAAGATTGTTTTTCTGCATTATGACTGCGCTCCAGATAGTCCGAATTACTCGATTCCGCCTACACGATCAAAGGATGGCAGACTGGTTAGGGATTTCCAGTGCATCCAGATAGCGAAGGCCTTGCCCACTACCAGCTCGTCCGGGACCGTGCCCCAGTAGCGGCTGTCATTACTGTTATCGCGATTGTCACCCATGACAAAATAATGGCCTTCGGGCACCACCCACTCGCCCTCACCACTGCCACCGGGCCGGCCCATGGTCAGGAAAATGTCGTGTTCGACTTCACCCAGGTCCTCACGACGCAGCTCCATCGGCGGGAGTCTGGCGATAAATCGGGTTTCGACCTTCTCCCCGTTGATGTACAGCTGCTTGTCACGATAGCGAACATGATCGCCGGGCAGGCCAATCACTCGTTTGATGTAGTTGGTCTGGCCATCTTCCGGATAGCGGAACACCATGACATCGCCGCGTTGGGGATCGCCGACGGGAACCACTTTGGTTCCGGCAACAGGCAGCCTTAGGCCGTAGGCGTATTTGTTCACCAGAATGAAGTCGCCCACCTCAAGGGTCGGCAGCATGGATCCCGATGGAATCTGAAAGGGCTCCACCAGGAAGGAGCGCAGCACCAAGACAATCGCCAGTACCGGAAAAAACGATCGGCTCAGGTCGACCAGGTAGGGCTCTTTCGGCTCCTCCGATTCCTCCGATGAGCCCTCACCGACCTCTCCGGAAGCACCACTGGCACGGTAGGCAGCAAGCCGGCGCTCACGAAGAAACAGCTTGTCCGCCAGCCAGATCAGACCTGTCGCAAAGGTCAGCACCACCAGTACCAGGGGAAAATCAATATCCATCCGGGAAGCCTTTTATTTATCTACTTTCAATACGGCAAGAAACGCTTCCTGAGGCACCTCGACATTACCCAGCTGCTTCATACGCTTTTTACCTTCTTTCTGCTTCTGCAGCAGTTTTTTCTTCCGGCTGACGTCACCACCGTAACACTTGGCGGTTACGTTCTTGCGCAGCGCCTTGACCGTGACCCGCGACACCACCTGATTGCCGATGGCGGCCTGAATGGCAATGTCGAACATCTGCCTCGGAATCAGTTCCTTCATCTTTTCGATCAGCTGGCGACCTTTGTGATGAGCCTGTTCTTTGTGCACGATCAGGGCCAGGGCATCAACTCGTTCGCCATTGATCAGCACATCCAGCCGCACCAGGTTGGCGGTCTGGAATCGGGTAAAGTGATAGTCCAGTGAGGCAAAACCGCGGCTGGCCGACTTGATCCGGTCGAAGAAGTCCATCACCACCTCCGCCATGGGCAGCTCATAGGTAAGCTGAACCTGGGTGGTCATGAAGTGCATGTTCTTCTGAACGCCACGCTTTTCCTCGCACAGGGCGATGACGTTGCCGATATGTTCCTGGGGCACCAGGATATTCGCTTCCACAATCGGCTCACGCATTTCCTCAATGGAACCAATATCCGGAAGCCGCGACGGGTTGTCTACCGACAGAGTCTCACCCTGCTTGGTAACCACCTCATAGATCACCGTTGGTGCGGTGGTAATCAGGTCGATGTCGTATTCCCGCTCCAGCCGCTCCTGGATAATTTCCATGTGCAGCATGCCCAGGAAACCACAGCGGAAACCGAAACCGAGGGCATCGGAGTTTTCCGGCTCGAAAAACAGGGAGGCATCGTTCAGGGTGAGCTTTTCCAGGGCATCCCGGAAATCGTTGTAGTCATCGGCACTGACCGGGAACAGCCCGGCATAAACCTGGGGTTTGACCTTCTTGAACCCGGGAAGCATGGGGGTCTGTTCGGCAAACTTCTGATGCACGATGGTGTCACCCACCGGCGCACCGTGGATATCCTTGATACCGGCCACAACAAAGCCAACGTCACCGGATTCAAGTACGTCAGTGTCTTTCGGCTTGGGATTAAATATACCGACCTTGTCGGCGTTCCAGGCCTTGCCGGTAGACTTGATAACGATCTTGTCACCCTTTTTCAGGGTACCCTCGGTCACACGCACCAGAGATACCACGCCGAGATAGTTGTCGAACCAAGAATCGATGATCAGAGCCTGCAGCGGCGCATCCCGGTCACCCTTTGGCGGCGGGATCTTCTTGATGAGATCCTCCAGCACGTCCTCAACACCCATGCCGCTCTTGGCGCTGCAGCGGACCGCATCAGAGGCTTCGATACCAATGATATCCTCGATTTCCGCCGCTACCCGCTCCGGCTCGGCCTGGGGCAGATCCATCTTGTTCAGAACCGGCACCACTTCCAGCCCCTGCTCAATGGCGGTATAGCAATTGGCCACGGACTGGGCCTCGACGCCCTGCCCGGCATCCACCACCAGCAGGGCCCCTTCGCAGGCATATAGAGAGCGCGAAACCTCGTAGGAAAAATCCACATGGCCCGGGGTGTCGATGAAGTTCAGCTTGTATTCCTGACCGTCACGGGCTTTGTAATTCAGAGTGACACTCTGGGCCTTGATGGTAATCCCCCGCTCCCGCTCAAGATCCATGGAATCCAGGACCTGCTCGGCCATTTCACGGTCGGTCAGGCCGCCGCAAACCTGGATAAAACGGTCTGCCAGCGTGGATTTGCCATGGTCGATGTGGGCGATGATGGAAAAGTTACGGATTCGGCTCAGTTCAGTCACAGACAATGAATACTCAGTTAAGACGAAGGATTGAGCCCGGAGAGGCCGCTACCGGGGTCCGGGAACGGCGTGATTTTACCGGTTACCGGCCGCCATTGCCATGATCAGGAAATCAGCGGCCTTTCGTACTGCCGGATCAGGAAACCAATGAGGGCATCCTCGTCCAGCGGATAGCTGAACAGGTTCCCCTGGCACTGGGCGCAGCCATGGGTTTTGAGGAAGCTCAGCTGCTGCGGAGTTTCCACACCCTCTGCGACCACCGTGAGATGGAGCTTGCGGGCCAGGGCAATGACCGCCGATGCGACGTCCGTAGCACTGACATTATAAGGAATGTCCCGAATGAACCGGTGATCGATCTTGATCACATCCAGCGGCAACTGTTGCAGCGAGACCAGTGAACAGGAACCGGTTCCAAAATCGTCGAGAATCAGGCAAACCCCAAGATCATGGAGCGATACCAGCAGTTCCCGGAGCATTCGCGGATCTTCATTGAGCAGTTCCGCCGGCATTTCGAGCTCCAGGCGCTCGGGTGACACGCCGGTTTCCGTAATAACCTGCCGGATCATGTCCAGAAAGCCCGAATCGGTCAGCTGTCGAACCGACAGATTCACCGCCATTTTCAGGGATTCAAAACCGGCCCGCTCAAGAGCCTGCACCTGAATACAGGCCTGCCGCAGGGCCCACTCACCCAGGCGCACAATCAGGCCCGTCTCCTCGGCCAGACCGATGAACTGCTGGGCAGAGACCAGGCCCTTCTCAGGGTGATGCCAACGCAGGAACGCCTCAACCCCGATGACCCGTTCACTGGCCAGATCAATCTTCGGCTGGTAATGCAGAACGAAGCGGTCGCCGCCCAGGGCCGTCGCCAACTCCTCCTGCTGCAGAAGACGGCGGGCCGCCTTGATATTCATGGCCGGCGTGAAGAACTGGAAAGTATTCCGCCCGAGCTCCTTGGCGCGATACATGGCCAGGTCGGCATATTTCATCAGGGTCCCGGCATCCTCGCTGTCGTGCGGGATCATGGTAATGCCAATACTGACCGTGATCCCGACTTCATGATCGTTCAGCCGGATCCGCTGGCACAAACTGCGCAGGATCGTCTCTGCCACCTTGCTGGCGGCGTCCGAATCGCTGATGCGGGACAATAACACCACAAACTCGTCGCCGCCGAGCCGGGCAACCGAGTCCTCCTCGCGAACACACCCCACCAGCCATTGGGCCACCTGGCGCAGGAGCTCGTCACCGGAATCATGTCCCAGGGTATCGTTGATACGCTTGAACCCGTCCAGATCCAGGAACATGAGTGCGGCCGGCTCACCGCTTCGGCGGCTGCGGCTGACCACATGGTTGAGTCGGTCCCGGAACAGTTGCCGGTTCGCCAGGCCAGTGAGCGGATCGTAGAAGGCCAACCGGTGCAGTTCCGATTGTGCGGCCTTGAGCTGGGTCAGATCGCGCAGACTGAGCACGACGCCATTAACACCGGGCACCGACAACATGGCGGTGAAGGTGCCTTCCATATCCCGCCACTGCCCCTCGGCATCGCGAATACGAACCCGAATCACCGGCATCTGTTTGCCCGGCGACTGCACGGAATCGTCAAAGCCTTTCTTCAGCTGAGGCCAGTCATCACCGTGGACCAGCTCTTCAAAGTCCAGTGACTGAACCTGGTCTGGCTCAAAGCCAAGAATATCGAGGCTGGACGGGCTCGCATACAGAGCTTTGCCCGCGCGATCCATCACCAGAGTGACATTGGCGGCGCCCTCGGTAATCGCCCGATACCGACCGGCACTGATCTGCGCCATCAGGCGTGACCGGATCAGCGCCAGCACGAAGAGGAACAGCAAGGCACTGATCACCAAGCCGCTGCCCAGAACGATTGGGGGGCGCGGGTCCGAAGCCAGAAAATCAAAGGCGGGGGTGGAGCGGGTCTGCAAAAGCCAATCGCGACCACCGTGGCTGATTGTCTGGCTCATCTGGAAACTGAATTCGTTATCGAGGGAACCCAGATTGGAGCCATACATCAGGTTCTGCCGGTCCACCACTCCGGCATCGTAGATGCGGACATCCAGAAATGGCGAAATGAGGCCGACGATGCCGTCTATCAGGTTGTTCATCCGGAAGGCACTGAACACGTAACCAGCCAGCATCATGCGACGCTCGGCCCGGATCTCGGGGACGGTCCCGCCCTGGTACACCGGGTAGTACATCAGGAAACTTGCCTGATCTTCGCCGAGTTCTTCCTGAACCAACACCACCTTGGCAGTCACGGTGGGGACCGCCTCATCACGTGCCTGTTCCATGGCCCGACGATGGATGGGATCGCTGAAGGCATCGTAGCCAAGGGCCCGGCGGTTGCGTTCAGTGCCCGGCTCCAGGTAAACCATGGGATAGTAATAAGGGCCACTGCCCAGCGGATTCACAAGGTAATTGTGTACCCCCTCCGCCCGGACAGACGCAATGTGATCGGCCATCTGGCGGACACCGATACGGCGAACATAGCCAATACCCTGAATGCCGGGGTAGTAACGGTTAATATCCACCTTGTCGACATATTCGCGCCACTGATCGCGGGAAACATCACCGGTCACTGCAAACAGACCGGCACTACCAGCCAGCACCTGTTCGTAGTTCAGCAGGCGTTCTTCGATGGCGGATTTCAGTTGCAGGGATTGGGTGCGAAAGCGGGCTTCCGTGCGGTCTTCGACCAGCCTGATGGAAACCTGCCAGAGCAGTACGGTGACGGCAATGGCAACTGCAAAAATCAGCCAGGCAACCCAGGCATTGCGAAATTCCAGTAACTTGCGAAGAGAGAGTTCCTGTCTGTTCATCATGGGGCTGGTCCGTTCCATGGCCACTCGTTTTTATTGGTCGACCAAGTATAACAAAAGCCCCCGCAGGTGTCGTTTCCGACACCTGCGGGGGCTTTTGGATTAGCCAGACCGGTTCAGCCGGGGCAATATCAGGGCTTCATCACCAGGTACAGAGCACGCCCCTGACGCACCACCCGTACCGATACCGCCTTGCCCTCGGGCAGTGACCGCACGGCTTCGCGGAACTCCTCTACGGATCTCACTTTCTTGCGGTTAATTTCAGTGATCACATCGCCCGCCCGAATGCCGGCATCAGCCGCAGCACCCCGGGCAACATTATTGACCACAACGCCGCCTTCAACACCCATGGAGTCGGCCATATCCGCAGGAAGCGGCTCAACCATCATGCCCAGAGGCGCCGACGCGGGACCACTGCTGTCGCTGGACGGCGCTGAAGCCTGCTGACTTCCCTCCTCGGGGAGTCGACCAATTTCAACCTGAAGTTCGATCTCTTCGCCACCACGGAGGACTTGCAGCTCGGCCGTTTCACCAACTGGAGTGCGGCCCACCATAGGTGGCAAATCAGAAGAAAGCTGAACCTCATCGCCATCATAGCTGAGAACAATATCCCCAGCCTGAAGACCGGCTTTCTGAGCTGGTGAGTCCGCCATGACTTCGGCGATCAGCGCGCCGCGGGGACGTTTCAGGCCAAAGGACTCGGCCAGATCACGGTTGACCTCCTGAATCAACACCCCGAGCCAGCCGCGGGACACCGAACCCTTGTCGCGCAGTTGGCGGAACACATTCATTGCATCGTCAATGGGGATGGCAAACGAGACGCCCATGAAGCCGCCGGATCGGGTATAGATCTGGGAGTTGATACCCACAACTTCGCCATCCAGGTTAAACAGAGGGCCGCCTGAATTGCCGGGATTAATCGCCACATCAGTCTGGATGAACGGCACGTAGTTTTCCGACGGGAGTGAGCGACCCAGGGCGCTGACGATTCCGGCAGTTACCGTATAGTCGAACCCGAACGGCGAACCAATCGCAAAGACCCATTCACCAACTTTCAGATCCCGGGACTGGCCTACTTTCACGACTGGCAGGTCATCGCCGTTTTCAATCTTGAGCACAGCCATATCGGAACGGGGATCGGTTCCAACCAGGGTTGCAGGCAGTTCGCGGCGGTCGTTCAGACGAACGATGATCTCATCAGCACCTTCAACCACATGGTTGTTGGTCAGTACGTAGCCGTCAGAGGATACGATAAACCCGGAGCCCATGGAGCGGCGCGGCTGCGAACTACCAGGCCCGCCACCAAATGGAGACTGGGGGCCGCGAAAGAAATCCTGGAAAAATTCGGGAAGCTGTTCGAGCTGGCGTTCATCGAACGGCATGCCAGGAGAGCGGGAATTTCCGCGTCGGGGCTCGGTGGTTGTACTGATGTTCACCACCGCACCGGCATTGTCTTCAACCAGCTCGGTAAAATCGGGCAAACTTCGGGCTACACTGGCCTGGCTCCACACCACCAGAAGCACGGTGGACAGTAAGAGAAACACAATGGCCGGCATCCTTGTGGATATAACATTCCGTAGCGGTTGGGCAACTGCTGTTGCACTCGACATGTAGTACCCCCTGTTGTTCTCACATCTAGGCGTAAATTTGGGGCTCACCCCATCGATTTTCAACTTACAAAACCGTAGGGTTTACGGACAGTTTTCAGAGGTAATCCGGTTTACCCGGACCAGATGGGGCTCATAATCCCGGTTACCGGCCCGCTGCCATTTTCGCCCTGCGAAAAAGCCCACGGCCAACCCAGCGACTGCAGCGAGCATCGCCGCGCCATCGTGCCCACCGGACAGCTGGTGACCAAGGACACTGGCAACCACCATCAGGATCAGCGGTAGGGCATAGACCAGAAGAGAAGCGCCCAGCAGGGCTTGCTCGTCAATACCGATGGTGACTTCATCCCCTACCCTGGCATTGACCGAGTTCATTACCAGGATCTGGTTGGCGCGCCCGCCAGATGCCGCAGCCAGCACTTTCTGACCACAGCCACTGCGAGCTGCACAACTCTGGCAGGCACTGGTTCGAATCGTCTGGACCCAGACCCGGTCGCCCTTGAGCGCGACAACCTTGCCGGTTTCGGTAATCACGATTCAGCCGCACCCAGGGCCAATGAATCTTCGATGCGTACCGACTCAGCAACCTGACGGGCTGTTTGCGGCGGTAGTTCGCCCACGACGGTGACCAGGAAGGCGCTCTCTCCTTCCTTTACCTCATGCATGTAAACCGTCGTGGCGCCAATTTTGGAGGCGCCAGTGGGCATGGTTACCGGCCCGGCCGGCTCAACAAACACCGAGAAAGCTGCCAGGCCATCGGAGAAGGCAACGGCCTGGCCCTTGCCGGAGCGGGGCGTGGCAGCGGGCACAAACCCCTCAGGACGCCAGCCCAGCCGCCAGCCGTTCATGCGTTGCCCCACAGCTGCCGGGGAAGCGGGCTCATCCAGCGTTCTGGAGATTTCCCGACCTTCGGTACGGATTTCAAATTCGGTGTCGGGAATGTCCTCGCCAATGTGCAGGCTGGTGAACTGGAACTGCTCAAGCACCTCACCCTCAGCATTCCTGACGTGACTCTTTACCAACAGCCCGGTGGATTTCTCCAGCCAGAGTCTGTGACTATAGCGGTAAGAATCTCTGGCGCTCAGCGCCACCGAAACCACTTCATAGCCGGCGACCCGGTCCTCGCCTTTCATTTCCGCACGATACCAGCGGCTCACCGGTACCAGTTGGCTTGTGAATGCTTCGGCAAACGGGCCTGATGGAATCACCTGATCAAGCTTCACACGGCCGGTTTCGGGGAGCACGCAAACCACGTTCATGCCTTTGCGAACGATTTCGCCGCTGCCACCATCCTGCAGAACCAGTCGCTCCTCGACAACACCATCGCGGTAGCGATGGGCAATCTGCATGGAGTGAACACTCTCGCCGCGGGCGTACACAAACACGCCACGATAGGAGGTCATGTTCAATGCCGGCCCCAGCTTTTCAAGCCAGGCGGATGCCTCTTCTTCGTCTGCCGCAGCCGGAAGCGGCGCGGCAAGCACAAGCAGAAGGCCCAAAAGCACTGACAGCGCCTGGCATCGGGACAACTTGATAAAGGTATGGGGCATAACGACACTTGCTCCGGGGTTCAGTAGCCGGCGCCATTGGCGCTGACCAGGCGGGCATAGCCGACGGCACCACGCCCGGCACCTACGCTGTTATGCTGCGCATGCTCGAGCAGGTAGCGGCTCATGTATTCCCACTGTTCCTCATCCAGACCCTGCAGGGCAATCTCCCTGACCGGTGGTTCCTGCACAGACGTTTCCGGTGCGGCCGCAGTCACGGACTGAACCGGACCGGCACCGGGCGAGTCCCAACCTGCACCAGCGCCAAACCCGACCAGCAGAGCCATCGCAACCATAGCCGCCGCCGGCCAGTGCCATCGACCCGCTCTGCTGTCCTGGACAACCGGCTCTGACCGGGCTGTCGCGGGACCGCGGCCATCAAGCAATTCACGGACAGCAACACTGACGTCCATTCCATGGGCCGGGGAGTGGCCATCATGCATGAGATCCCGCACGTCCTGCCAACGCTGCCACTGTGCCCGTACGTCATCCTGGCTATCGTGTGACAGCAGGCGACGTACCGACAGTTCGTCAGCTTCGTCGTCCATCATGGCGGACAATGTTTCTCTGAGACGATCATCCATGGGATGCAACCTCGATTACGTCACGGAGTGATTGAGTAAAGGTCCAAGATGCCTATCAACCGCATCCCGAGCCCTGAATATTCGTGAGCGGACAGTGCCGATCGGACACTCCAGGATGCCTGCGATATCCTCATAACTCAGGCCATCGTATTCCCGGAGCAAAAAGGCAGAGCGCAGCTCCTCGGGAAGCTGGGCGATAGCCCTGTTCAGTTCTTTCTGGAGCTGTTCCCGTTGCAAAAGCCTTTCTGGTGATGCAGTGTCCCGGAGTCGTGAGCCATCATCGAAATTCTCCGCCTCGGCCGAGTCGGCACTACCCTGCGGGCGCCGCCCCCGGGACTCCAGATAATTCTTCGCAGTGTTCACGGCTATCCGGTAGAGCCACGTATAAAAGGCGCTGTCGCCCCGGAAACGCTCAATTGCCCTGAACGCTTTGACGAAGGTCTCCTGGGTCAGATCCATGACTTCCTGGCTGTCGTAGACGTACCGGCTGATGATTGAGGCGACCCTGGACTGGTATTTGACCACCAGAAGATCGAAGGCGGCGCGATCACCATTACGCACTTTGCGTACCAGTTGCAGGTCCGTCTGGCTGTCTGGGTGATCGCCCTGTCGTTTCTCTGTATCCGGAGTCATGACCTGGTTGCCGGGGTTCCCTGATTTGATGGCCAGCTGTCCGGCCTGTACCAAGTTGCGCTGCGTCATTGATGCTATCCGGCGTCCGTTAATGGAACGGGCTGAAGCCTCCTGGCAGGCGGCTCACCCTGTCAGGCCAAATAGACAGCAAGCGTAAAGTTTAGTTCAATACACGTCCACATTATGGCCTGCGATAACGACCCGATGCCACAGTCCTTCGAATACGATGTTCTCATTATCGGCAGCGGCGCTGCCGGCCTCACCGTCGCCCTCAATCTGCCAGAGCATCTGAAAGTCTGCGTGGTGAGCAAGGCGCAGATCAGCAGTGGAGCAACCCTCTGGGCGCAAGGCGGAATCGCTGCGGTCCTGGATGATCAGGATTCCACTGAAAACCACATTACTGACACCCTGAATGCTGGCGCTGGCCTTTGCCACGAAGACGCCGTACGTTTCACCGTGGAGCACGGCAAGGAGAGCATCGATTGGCTGATCGATTCCGGCGTTGATTTTACCCGGGACCGCGATGAGCATTACCACCTTACGCGGGAAGGTGGGCACAGCCACCGGCGCATCATTCACGCAGCAGATGCCACCGGCCATGCGGTTTCAACGACTTTGACGTCCCAGGCAGAGGCGCGTCCGAACATCGAGCTCATGTCGGGAAGGGTGGCAGTCGACCTGATCACCAATCGCAAACTGTCGCTGCCGGGAAACCGATGTGTCGGTGCCTATATCCTGAATCTTGAAGACAACCATGTGGAGCTGTTCCGGGCACGATTCACGGTGATTGCTACCGGTGGTGCCTCCAAGGCCTATCGCTATACAACGAATCCGGACGGTGCCTCCGGAGACGGGATTGCCATGGCGTGGCGGGCAGGATGCCGTGTCGCGAACATGGAATTCAATCAATTCCACCCAACATGCCTGTATCACCCCCACGCCAAATCCTTTTTGATCACGGAAGCGGTCAGGGGCGAGGGTGGCCTGCTGAAACTGCCAGACGGGTCGCGGTTCATGGATCGCTTTGACGAGCGTGGCGAGCTGGCACCAAGGGATATCGTTGCCCGGGCCATTGACCATGAGATGAAGCGACTGGGTGCTGATCATCTGTACCTGGACATCAGCCACAAACCCGCCGACTTCATCAAACACCACTTCCCCACCATTTACGAGAAGTGCCTGGGCTTTGGCATTGATATCACACGCGAGCCCATTCCCGTGGTTCCGGCAGCCCACTATACCTGTGGCGGCGTCATGAGTGACGAGCGGGCCAGAACGGACGTCAATCAGCTCTATGTGGTGGGCGAGGCCGCCTTCACCGGACTCCATGGTGCCAACCGCATGGCCAGTAACTCTCTGCTTGAGTGCCTGGTGTATGGACGCGCCGCCGCTGCGGATATTACGCGCCGGGAAGCCGATATTCCGCCACCACCGGAAGCCCCGGACTGGGACGAAAGCCAGGTCCGGGATTCTGATGAAGACGTTGTTATCTCCCATAACTGGGACGAGCTGCGCCATTTCATGTGGGACTACGTGGGCATTGTGCGGACCACCAAGCGGCTCCAGCGGGCCAAGCACAGGGTGGACCTGCTGTCCGCAGAGATCGGAGAGTTTTACAGCAATTACCGTGTGACCAACGACCTGCTGGAACTTCGGAACCTGGTCACCGTCTCCGACCTGATCATCTGTTCGGCACTGCAGCGCAGGGAAAGTCGGGGGTTGCACTACACACTGGATTATCCGGGACTACTCAACGAGGTCCGTGATACCGTACTGGTTCCCACGACCTACCGAACGCTCGCGCCCTGAACCAACGCCGACTGTTACAATCGATTCAATGGTAAACACTATGTCAGAGACACCTGCATCGTCCGAAAAAGCAGAATTCAACCGCCTGTGGTGGCATAGCCGTCGCGGGATGCTGGAGCTGGACAACCTCCTGATTCCATTCATGGAGGAAGCCTTTCGCGATCTGGACGCCGAAGATCAGGCCCGCTACAAGAAACTGCTCGCCTGTGAGGACAGCGACATGTTCGAGTGGTTCATGCAGCGCAGCCGCCCGGCAGATCCGGACCTCCAACGCATGGTCGACATCATCCTCAAGCGTGTCCAGCCGGATTGAGCTGACGCTCACCCCCTCCCTGCTGGTTGGCGCTCTGGCAGTGCTGCCCTGGCTGTTGCTGCTGGCGTTCCTTGTCATTGCGGCGCTGGCCGGCAAGTTATGGTTACTCACTGCAGCGCCCATTGCGCTCGGCCTAGCCGCGCTGCAGTATCGGTCCAACGGTTTGCTCCGCGGAGGCGGGTCCGTCAATGGGCTTGTCGTCGAGGATGGCGAGTTGTACGTCAAGACCGGAGACAACCGGCAGGTTCAGGTCCGTCCATCGGCTTCCAGTCGTGTCTGGGCCGGACTGGCACTCTTGAAACTGCGTCCGACTGGCACCAAATTCCGGTCGTACAATACGATACTGCTGGCACCGTCATCCGGTAGACCGGGTAACGTTTCGAAAGACGATTTTCGTCGCCTGCGGGTATGGCTCAGACTGGGCCGATCCGGGCAACCATCCATCTGATCCACCAATCTGGAGCACGCCATGACCGACACAGACTCTCCTGTATCAGCCGTTGCAGACTTCCCCCTACCCAATAGCGGCTGGGCGGTTCTCGACGACCGGGTGGTTGTGCGGATCAGCGGCCCGGGCACCGACAAGTTTCTCCAGGGCCAGTTCAGCCAGAACCTGGACGAGGTAACCCCGGATCGCTCCCCGCGAGCGGCAGCGGCGACGCCCAAGGGCCGCGCCTACTGCCTCACCCGCATGGTCCGGGCCGGTGACGACATCCTGATGGACTTTCCCTCCGAGTTCGCTGACGACATCATCAGCCATTTGCGCAAGTACCTGATGCTCTTTCGCGGAACCACCATGGAGCTGGTCCAGGAAACCAGCATCGTCGGGATTCTGGGCAATGAGCTGGCCGAAAAGCTCGCCGAAACTGCAATGGGCAGCCTGAGGGAACCGGGTGACTCTTGCGTACTCCGTGACGGCATCCTTGTGAAAACCCAATCGACAGCTGAAGGCACGGCCCGCTTCGAGTTCTGGCATACCCGGGGTGGCGAAATAACACTACCCGCCAGCGACCGGATGTCGGTGGCAGACTGGCAGGCATCCGAGATTGCGTCGGGTGTCGCCTCCCTCACGGCCGCCACCCAGGAATCCTTCGTGCCACAGATGCTGAACTGGCAACATGTAGGCGGGGTTCATTTCAAAAAGGGCTGCTACACGGGTCAGGAAGTGATTGCCCGCATGCATTTCCTGGGGCAATTGAAAAAAAGCCTGTTCCGGTTCCGTGCGGAAGAGGCGAAAGAGCTGCCCGCCCCCGGAAGTGCTCTGTTTGCTGGCGAGCGATCCGTGGGAGAAGTCGTCAACTCGATCAGATACCGTGACGGCAGCATGGAACTGCTCGCCGTTGTGCGCCACGATGCCGCCGACACCCCCATTCATCCGGAGGGCCTGCCGGAGGTCGTTCTGGAGTCTCTGCCGCTGCCCTACTCGGTGCCTGAAAGGGAAAAAAGCGCACAATCAGATACATAAGTTGACAGGCAAACGCGCCAGAATTTGCTATTTTGCTATGCAGTAGCTCACATATTTGATTGTTCGGACCGTGACTCGGACATTCCGGCCACTCGTCGAACTCTTTAAGCGGACCTTTACTGACCATGTCGAATATTGTTGAAACCATCAAAGCCGACCTCAACGCAGCTATCGAAAATGACAAGCTGGTGCTGCCCACCCTTCCCGAAGTAGCTCTTCAGGTCAGAGACATTGCGCAATCCGAGGATTCTTCAATAGCGGACCTGGTGAAGGTCATCAGCAATGACACGGCCCTGTCCGCCCGCATTATCCGGGTGACCAATAGCCCGCTGTTCCGCGGCAGCCGCGCCATCGAGAATCTGAACATGGCGGTAAGCCGCCTCGGCATGGCCTATACCAGCAACCTGGCCATGGGTCTGGCCATGGAGCAGATGTTCCAGGCCACCTCCGACATGATCGACAAGCGCATGCGGGCCACCTGGCAGACCAGCACCGAAGTGGCCGGTGTCTGTCATGTTCTGGCGCAACACTACACCAAGCTCAAGCCGGACCAGGCCACCCTTGCAGGCCTGGTGCATCTGATCGGCGTGCTGCCGATTCTGCGTTATGTGGAAGACCAGGATATCCAGATCAGCAGCATCATGCTGGACAATGTGGTCGATGAGCTGCATCCGAAGATCGGGGCGACCATCCTCAAGAAGTGGGATTTCCCGAAGGAGTTGCAGAACGTTCCCCTCGAATACGCCAACTTCAGCCGCCAGGTTCCCGCTGCGGACTATGCGGATCTGGTCATGGTGGCTAATCTGCAGCTGGTTGCAGGTTCAGAGCATCCCTGGAACGAAATGGACTGGACGAAGATTTCGGCGTTTGATCGTCTTGGGTTGGATCCGAATATCGACATGAGCGAGGAAGAGGATCTGAACGCCCAGATGGAAGCGGCCATGGCGCTGCTTCAGTAATTTGTGCTGGGAGTTTGACCGCCCGTCTTCAAGATGGGGTCAGGCTCCCAAAACACGCTGTAAATACATCCCTGTACGCTCGGCTCCGCCATCCATGGCTCCGCACGGTTCTGGGAGCCTGACCCCATCCCGAAGACTACTTTCGGACAGACCTTCAGCTCTTCTTGTATCTCTCGATCAACTCAGCTTTGCTGGGCAGCGCCCAATTAACCGTAGGCTTGCCCTGCTGCTGAAGCCAGTCGTTCGCCTTTGAAAAGTGTTTGCAACCGAAGAAGCCCCGGTAAGCGCTCAGTGGCGAGGGATGGGGGCCGTCGAGGACCAGGTGTTTGGTGCGGTCGATGTGCTGGCCTTTCTTTTTGGCGTAGCTGCCCCAGAGCAGGAATACCACGCCTTCCCGTTCGCGGTTAATGGTTTCGATGACTTTGTCGGTGAACATTTCCCAGCCTTTGCCCTGGTGGGCGCCGGCCTGGCCCTGGACGACGGTGAGGACGCTGTTGAGTAGCAATACGCCCTGTTCTGCCCAGGGTTGAAGGCAGCCGTGATCGGGCGGAGCAATGCCCAGGTCGTCCTGAATTTCCTTGAAGATGTTGACCAGCGAGGGCGGGATGGCCACGTTCGGGCGCACGGAGAAGCACAGGCCGTGGGCCTGGCCGGGGCCGTGGTAGGGGTCTTGCCCGAGAATCACCACCCTTACGTTTTCCAGCGGCGTGCTGTTGAGTGCGTTGAAGCAGTGTTGGCTGGCGGGGAACAGGACTTTGCCGGCTTGCTCCTCGGCAGCCAGGAATTCCGCCAGGCCCTGCATGTAGGGCTGGCGGAATTCTTCGGAGAGATGTTCTTTCCAGCCCCGGTCGGGCCTGAGCTGACTGGCCAGTACCTCAACCGGGCTCATGGATCACTCCTCGTCTTTGCGGCTTTCAGGCTTGTGTTCTGGGCGCATGGCCGGGAACAGGATGACGTCGCGGATGGAAGCCGAGTTGGTCAGCAACATCGCCAGGCGGTCGATACCGATGCCCTCGCCGGCGGTGGGCGGCAGGCCATATTCCAGGGCCATGACGTAGTCCTCGTCGTAGAACATGGCTTCGTCATCACCGGCATCCTTTTCCGCCACCTGGGCCTGGAAGCGCTCGGCTTGGTCTTCGGCGTCGTTCAGCTCGGAGAATCCGTTGGCAATCTCGCGGCCGCCCACGAAGAACTCGAAGCGTTCGGTGACGAACGGGTTACTGTCTTTGCAGCGGGCCAGGGGCGACACTTCTTTCGGATACTCGGTGATAAAGGTCGGTTGCATCAGGCGATGCTCCGCCGTTGCCTCAAAGATCTCGATCTGGACCTTGCCCAGACCCCAGGCTTCCTTGAGGTGAATACCCAGATCTTTTGCCACCTGACGGGCGCTGGCCTCATCTGCCAGCTGCTCGGGCTTGATGTCCGGGTTATAGCGGAGGATGGCATCAACAACGGTGAGGCGCTCGAAGGTCTTGCCGAAGTCGTACTCGATGGTCTCTTCGCTGCCATCCGCCAGGGTGCGGGTGTTCACCACCGTGGTGGTGCCCAGCACTTTCTCGGTGATGGTGCGCAGCATGTCCTCGGTCAGATCCATCAGGTCGTTGTAGTCTGCGTAGGCCTGGTAGAACTCAACCATGGTGAATTCCGGATTATGACGGGTGGAAAGCCCCTCATTGCGGAAGTTCCGGTTGATCTCGAATACCCGCTCAAAGCCGCCAACCACCAGGCGCTTCAGGAACAGCTCCGGGGCAATACGCAGGTACATGTCGATGCCCAGGGCGTTGTGATGGGTAACGAAGGGCCGCGCGGTGGCACCACCGGGAATCACCTGAAGCATCGGGGTTTCCACTTCCATGAAGTCCCGGTCGGTGAAGTACTGGCGCATGGCGCTGATGATCTTCGAGCGCGCATGGAACACCCGGCGGCTGTCCTCGTTGACCATCAAATCGACGTAGCGATGACGGTAACGGGCTTCCGTATCAGTCAGGCCCTTGTGCTTCTCAGGCAACGGACGCAGGGACTTGGTGAGCAGCACGTACTCATCCATGGTTACGTACAGGTCGCCCTTGCCTGACTTGGAAAGGGTCCCACGGACGCCCACGATGTCCCCCAGATCCCAGTGTTTGGTGTCTTTCTGGACATCCTTGGAAGCATAGATCTGGATCCGGCCAGTCATGTCCTGAACCACCTTGAATGCCTTGCGATCCAGCATCATGCGGCCGGCAATGGCCACCTTGATACCCAGGGACTCCAGCTCTTCCTTGGTTTTCTCGCCGTATTTTGCCTGCAGTTCGGCGGCGGTGGCGTCACGACGGAAGTCGTTCGGGAAGGCGTTGCCCTGGTCGCGCATCTCTGACAGTTTGGCGCGGCGCTCGGCAATCAGCTTGTTGTCCTCATGCTGTGCGGCATTCTGAGTTTGATCAGTCATTTTGGCTCACTAGGAATCGGGTTGTCCGGGTTAGCGTGGCAACGGCGCTGGTTACAGCGCCATCTTCAGGCTGGCTTCGATGAACTTGTCAATGTCACCGTCCAGCACCGACTGGGTATTACTGGTTTCAACCTTGGTACGCAGGTCCTTGATACGGCTGTCATCCAGAACGTAGGAACGGATCTGGCTGCCCCAACCGATATCGGCCTTGGCGTCCTCGGCCTTCTGCTTCTCGGCGTTACGCTCCTGCATCTCGCGCTCAAACAGCTTGGCCTTCAGCTGCTTCATGGCCTGGTCCTTGTTCTGGTGCTGGCTTCGGCCAGCCTGACAGGCCACAACAATACCGGTGGGATTGTGGGTCAGACGCACCGCCGACTCGGTCCGGTTAACGTGCTGACCACCGGCGCCGGAGGCACGATAGACATCCACCCGCAAATCCGCCGGATTGATCTCGATCTCGAAGCTGTCATCTACTTCCGGCGACACGAACACGGAAGAGAACGAAGTATGCCTACGGTTGCCGGAATCAAACGGTGATTTACGCACCAGCCGGTGTACGCCGGTTTCGGTACGCAGCCAGCCATAGGCATAGTCGCCCTGGATGTGAATGGTGGCGCTCTTGATGCCCGCCACTTCACCTTCCATCAGCTCGACAATCTCGGCCTTGAAGCCCCGGCGCTCCGCCCAGCGCAGGTACATACGCAACAGCATATTGGCCCAGTCCTGGGCTTCGGTGCCACCGGAACCAGCCTGGATATCGAGGTAGGCGTTGTTGGCGTCCATTTCACCGGAGAACATGCGGCGGAATTCGAGCTTTTCGAGCTCTTTATCAAGGCCCTCAAGATCGGACTCGATCTCGGCAACGGTGCCTTCGTCCTCTTCTTCTGCGGCAATATCCAGCAGGCCTTCGGCGTCTTCCAGGCCGGAGGTGAGGTTATCGATGGTCTTGACTATCAGCTCAAGATCCGCGCGCTCTTTGCCCAGCGCCTGCGCCCGCTCGGGGTCGTCCCAGACGCTTGGCTGCTCCAGTTCGCGCTCAACTTCGATCAGTCGCTCACTACGCTGATCGTAGTCAAAGATACCCCCTGAGCGCTTCAGTGCGCTCACGAAGCTCTTTGATCTTCGTCACAATGGGATTAATTTCCATGAAACCCTTACTCGCTCTTGAAAATGGAGAGTAAAAACAGAGGGCGGAGTTTACCGGAAATCAGTTCGTAAATCAGCCGTGGTTGACCGCTACTTCAGAGTAAGCGGGAGGCAGGCTTGATCAGGATAGCGGCTCGAGATAATCGACCAAAAGCTGAAGATTGGTCCGCCCCCGAAAGGTATTGGCATCCGGCTTATACACCACCCGGGCACCGGTTCGGGTGTAATCCGGCACTTCCGGCCCGGTATTGAAGGCAATGCCGTCAATGATCCCGCCGCCCTCAACCGGCTGCAGAACCAGCTTCAGATGGTTTTCACCGACGATTCTCTGGCTCACCACCCGAAACTCGCCGTCGAACAACGGCTCCGGGAAATGCTGCCCCCAGGGGCCGGCCCGCTTGAGCAGTGCGGCGGTGTCCAGGGAAAGCTCTTCGAGGGCCAGGGGGCCATCGGTTGTGATGGCAGCCTCCAGGTCTTCGGCGGAGGCGCTGTCTCGCACGGCCCGATCGAAGGCTTCCGAGAAGGCATCCAGATCCGCTTTGGCCAGGGTCATGCCGGCGGCCATGGCGTGGCCGCCAAACTTCTTCAGCATACCGGGATGGCGGGAGTCGACCACGGCGAGCACATCACGGATATGCAGCCCGGGAATCGACCGGGCGGAGCCCTTGATATCCTCGCCGTTGTCATCCGGCGCGAAGGCAATGGTGGGCCGGTGGGTCTGTTCTCGAATCCGTGCCGCGAGGATGCCGATGACACCCTGGTGCCAGTCGGGATCGAACAGGGCCAGGCCCCACGGCAGACCTTCAAGATCCAGGGACATGGAAGCAAGCAGATCCTGAGCCTGGGCTTTCATGTCCTTCTCGATGGTGCGGCGTTCCCTGTTGAAGGTATCCAGCTCCCCGGCCAGGCGCCTCGCTTCGTCCTGGCTGTCGGCGAGAAGGCAGGCAATGCCGATGCTCATATCATCAAGTCGGCCTGCAGCGTTCAGGCGGGGGCCGACCACAAACCCAAGATCGGTAGAACTGATTGCAGTATGATCGCGGCCGGCGACTTCAAGGAGCGCAAGGATACCGGGCCGGGCCTCACCCTGCCTTATCCGGCGCAGGCCCTGCTCTACGAAAATCCGGTTGTTATGATCCAGGGGTACGACATCGGCGACTGTACCCAGCGCCACCAGGTCCAGGAGGCTCCCCAGATTGGGCTCAGGATCCGGGAGTTGATTGCTTTCCCGAAGCCGCTTGCGCAGTGCCGTGAGCACGTAAAACATGACACCAACACCGGCAGCGTTCTTGCTCAGGAAGGGACAACCCGGCTGATTGGGATTGACGATGGCATCGGCGTCCGGGAGCTCATCACCGGCCAGATGGTGATCCGTCACCACGACTTTCACCCCGAGCTCTTTGGCCGCTTTGACACCTTCAACGGCGGATATACCGTTATCAACGGTGACCATCAGGTCGGGAAGCTCACCCTCATCGCGCAGCCGCTCAATAATGCCTGGCGTCAGGCCATAGCCGTCGGCAAAACGGCTGGGCACCCGAAAATCAATGCTCTGCAAACCGAGCATTGAAAGGCCAAGCATGGCTACGGCGGTGCTAGTGGCGCCATCGGCATCGAAATCGCCGAGCACCAGAACCCGCCGTTGCTGCTGGATCGCTTCCGACAGCAGCTCAACTGCCCGGTCGATACCTCTCAGTGACAGGGGAGATGCAAGATGTCTGAGGGTGTAACTCAGCTGCTCATCAGAGGTTACGCCACGGGCGGCGTAGAGACGGCGAAGCAACGGAGGCAGGTTTTGCCCCCAGTCCGGGACTATCTCCGGCTGGGGGCGACGCAGGATCTTTTTTGGTGTCATACCCGATCAGGCGTTTTTCCAGTGCTTGGCAATAAACTCCTGAACCCCGGAGATGTCGTTATCCAGCACCGTGTAGCGCTCTTCCCGTTCGAACAGGTCAGCCATGTGAGCTGGCAGAGGCGGCTCCACAGTCAAGCCGGACTCGGCTACTGCATCCGGGAACTTGGCCGGGTGCGCAGTACCCAGGGTGATCATCGGTACCGCCGGATCTCGGCGGCAATTGCGCGCAGCGCGCACCCCGATGGCGGTGTGGGGATCCAGCAGATACTCGTTCTGCTCGTAGATCTCGCGGATGGTGTCACAGGTCGTCTTGTCGTCCACCGCGTCGCTGTCGAACAGCTTCCGGGCGTGTTTCCAGCGGTAATCTTCAATGCTGACCGGGCCTTTGGCTGCATTTTCCAGCAGGGTCTTCACAGCCAGCCCATCGCGACCATGCAGATCAAACAGCAGGCGCTCGAAGTTGCTGGACACCATGATATCCATGCTGGGTGACAACGTGTGCTCGAGCTGATGCTGCTCGTATTTGTTGCCGCTCATGAAGCGGTGCAGGATGTCGTTGCGGTTGGTGGCAATCACCAGCTGTGAGATCGGCAGCCCCATCTTCTTCGCCAGATAGCCGGCAAAGATGTCCCCGAAGTTTCCAGTTGGAACGGAGAACGCCATGCTGCGATCCGGCCCACCCAGGGCGAGGGACGCATGGAAGTAGTAAACAATCTGGGCCATGATCCGGGCCCAGTTGATGGAGTTCACGGCGGCCAGCTGGGTTTTTCCGCCCAGGAACGACTGGTTGCCGAAACTTTCTTTTACCATGCGCTGGCAGTCATCGAAGTTGCCACGCACCGCAATGTTGTGGATGTTGTCACCCTGAACGGTGGTCATCTGGCGGCGTTGGACTTCAGATACGCGCTGGTGCGGATGCAGGATGAAAATATCCACATGCTCGCACCGGCGGCAACCTTCGATTGCAGCGGAGCCGGTGTCACCGGAAGTCGCCCCCATGATCACCACGTGCTGCTTGCGCTTTTCCAACACGTAGTCCAGCAGGCGGCCGAGCAGCTGCAGTGCAAAGTCCTTGAACGCCAGGGTCGGGCCGCGGAAAAGCTCCATCACCCACTCGTTGGTATCCAGCTGAACCAGCGGAGCGACTGCCTTATGGGCAAAGACCGAATAGGTCTCGTCCAGCATCTTGCGGAAGTCGTCTGCCGGGATGGCGTCGTCCACGAACGGATGCATGACCTTGAAGGCCAGCTCACTGTATGGGAGCCCACGCCAGCTACGGATTTCCTCCAGACTGAAATGCGGCAGGGATTCGGGAACGTAAAGCCCGCCATCGGTGGCAAGGCCCGTCAGCAATACGTCTTCAAAACCCAGTGCGGGCGCTTCACCCCGCGTACTGATGTATCTCACGTTCGTACCTGTCAGTTGAAGTTTTCTGCGCGGATGCGGACAACCTGGCCGTCGGTATCGGACAGGGCTTCCAGCTCTTCAATCGCACGGTTGATCTGCCGTTCCTGAACGGTGTGGGTCAGGATGATCACCGGAATCCGACCGTCTTTCAGTTCGGATTCCTTCTGCATGATCGACTCGATATTGATGCCGTGTTCACTCAGGATGGAGGCAATCTTGGCCAGCACACCCGGACGATCAAGAGCGGTAATTCGCAGGTAGTACGCCGACTGGATGTCTTCCATGGAGAGCACGTCCAGCTCTTCCATGGCCTCCGGTGAGAACCCAAGGTATGGCACCCGCAGGTTGCTTTCTGTTGCTACGGCACGGGCGACATCAACGATATCCGCAATAACCGCGGAGGCAGTGGCCTCATCACCGGCGCCAGGGCCGTAATACATGGTCTGGCCAACGGCATCGCCGTCTACCAGGACTGCATTGAGCACGCCGTCAACCTGGGCGATCAGGTGGCTCTGGGGCACCAGGGTCGGATGAACCCGAAGTTCAATACCATCATCACGACGGCGGGCGATACCGAGGTGCTTGATGCGATAACCCAATAGTTCGGCATGGGCAATATCGTAAGGGGTAATCTTGGAGATCCCCTCGGTAAAGCCCTTCTCGAATTGCAGGGGCACACCGAAACCGGCGGATGCCAGAATGGTCAGTTTGTGGGCGGCGTCGATCCCCTCAACATCAAAGGTCGGATCCGCTTCCGCATAACCCAGGTCCTGGGCTTCCTTGAGAACCTCGGAAAATTCCCGACCGGCACGCATTTCCGTCAGAATGTAGTTACCGGTACCGTTGATAATGCCGGCAATCCAGTCAATGCGGTTCGCCGCCATGCCTTCACGTACGGCCTTGATGACCGGAATGCCACCGGCAACACCTGCCTCGTAGGCCACCACAACGCCAGCTTTCTCGGCCGCTTCAAAGATTTCATTGCCGTGGACGGCGATCAGGGCCTTGTTGGCAGTCACCACGTGCTTGCCATTGCGGATGGCCGCGAGTACCAGCTCCCGCGCGGCGTCATAGCCACCGATCAGCTCGACCACGATATCGACACCGGGATCGTTCACCACGTCATAAATGTCGGTGCTGAAAGGCACGTCCCCGAGGTCCATATCCTCGCGGGCCCGTCGACTGGCAATCCGGGTGATCCGGATATTGCACCCGGCCCGGCCGGCAATCAGCCTGGCGTTGCGGGTCAAGACATTAAAGGTACCGCCGCCGACGGTTCCCAATCCGCAGATTCCGACACTGACGTCTTTCAAACTCTCACCTCTGATCCCGAAGGGGTGCTGATGAATTATATTAGGCGGGCATAGTATACCGATTCAGGCCCCACTGAATAAGCCCCGAATCGGATCCAGAGAAAATACCCTGTGACGCAGCCCGGACAATGGATCCGGAAGGTTGTCAGAGCAAGCCCAGTCCTTCAGCCAATCGCTGCGCCGGAACATAGCCCCGCACCATGTTGCCGTCTTCCAGTACAATGGCAGGCGTACCGGTTACGCCAACTCGACCACCCAGCTCAAACTGCTCACGAACGGGGTTTTCACAGCTTGCATCGGCCACCTGTTGACCAGCCTTGGCTGCGTTCATGGCAGCCTGCTGATCATCAGCACACCAGACCGACTCGTACTTCCTGAAAGACGCAGTGTTGGGACCGGACCGGGGAAACCCATAGTAATTGACGGTAATGCCGTAATCGTTCAGCTGAGGCACCTCGTCATGCAGCTTCCTGCAGTAGGGGCAGTCGATGTCGGTGAACACACTCACGACGGCTTTTTCGTTCTTGGCGGGGAAGCTGATGACTCCCTTATCACCAAAGTCCGCCATCACTTCGCGACGGGCCTCAGTGCGAGCTGCCTCGGTGACATTGGCAATGCCCTGCTCGGTGATCTTCAGAAGATCCCCCGTCATCAGATACTGGCCATCCTCGGTCGCGTATATCGTGTCGCCATTGTTGCTCTGAACCTCATAGAGCCCCTTTGCCTCGGACTCTTTCACCGACATCACCTGAAGGCCCGGGACGGCCTGGGTCAGGCGCTCGGAAATCCGGTCTTCGACTTCACCGGCACTGACATTCGCCATACCAAGTGAGCCGAAACTGAAGGTAAGCGCCACGACCGCATGTTTAATATTCATTCTGACAAACAACCTTTTTCAGAGATCAGTTAAAGAACCCGGGCAGTATTGGCACAGGCCGGGAATCAATTCAATGCGACAAGCTCATAAAAGGAAAGTTCACCTCCGGCAGGGCAACCAGTCGGCCTGTCACCCCCTGGGATGATGAGCCTGATGCAGCGACTGAAGCCGCTGACGAGCCACATGGGTATAGATCTGGGTCGTTGACAGGTCCGAGTGCCCAAGAAGCATCTGGACAACCCGCAGATCCGCGCCATGATTGAGCAGATGCGTGGCAAAGGCATGCCTGAGCGTGTGGGGGGACAGATGCTTGCGAATACCAACCCGCACGGCGTAATGCTTGATGCGGTGCCAGAATGTCTGGCGGGTCATCGCCGCCGCCCGATTGCCGGGAAACAGCGCATCACAGGAGCGGCCTTTCAGAAGCTCCGGGCGGGCACTCTTCATGTACTTCAGCAGCCAGTCCACCGCCTCCTCTCCCAGGGGCACAAGTCGCTCCTTGTCACCCTTGCCGGTGATCCGAATGACGCCCTGGCGCAGGTTTACCTGATCAACCCGCAACTCTGTCAGCTCGGAGACCCTCAGACCACAACCATAAAGTATCTCGAGCATGGCTTTGTCCCGAAGTTCGATGGCAATATTCGGGTCCGGTTCGGAAAGCAGTGCATCCACCTCTTCCTCAGTCAGAGAATCCGGAAGACGTCGGGGTAACCTCGGGCTGTCGATCCTGAGGGTCGGATCTTCAGCGATCAGTCCTTCGCGCAGCAGAAAGCGGTAAAAGCGCCGCAGCCCGGACAGCCGCCGGGCTGCTGTGGAGCTCTTGACTCCTTCGGCCAACCCCCGCGACATCCAGGCCAGAAGGTCGGTTCGGCGAACATCCGCCAGCGAGGGCTTACCGGGCTGGCTTTCCAGCCATTCCGCCAATCGCGACAAATCACTTCGGTAGGCCTGCCGCGTCTTTTCGCCAAGCCCATCCTCCAGCCAGATGGCATCAACGAACCGCACAATCAGTGATTCATCTTCCGCTTTCATGGCAAGCTCCCGGACTTCGAACGGCCTATGGCAAGGATAGCGGAACCCCAGACACAAAAAAGGCAGCCCTTGGCTGCCTTTTTCTGCCTGCGATTCAGCGCCTTGCTGATCAGCCCAGCTTTTCCTTGATGCGAGCCGCCTTACCGGACAGGTCGCGCAGGTAGTAGAGCTTGGCCTGGCGAACATCGCCACGACGCTTCACGCTGATGCTGTCGATCAGCTTGGAGAAGCTCTGGAAGGTACGCTCAACACCAACACCGTAAGAGATCTTACGCACGGTGAAGGAGGAATTCATGCCGCGGTTACGCTTGCCGATGACAACACCCTCGAACGCCTGCAGACGCTCACGGTTACCCTCGGTTACGCGAACCTGAACGACCACGGTGTCGCCCGGCGCAAACGCAGGGATTTCCTTGGTCATCTGTTCTGCTTCAAGTTGACTGATGATGTTGTTCTTGCCGCTCATCGTAATGCTCCTGATACCCAATCTGTTAATGCCCTGATCATTCAGAGGCACCCGGTTCGTTCAAAATCTCTTCCAGCAGCTCACGCTCTTCGTCCGTAAACACCCGCCTTTCCAGCAGGTCGGGGCGTCGCTCCCGGGTTCGCCTCAGCGACTGTTTCAGCCGCCAACGCCGGATCTGATCATGGTGACCGCCCAATAAAACATCCGGCACCGCCTGACCTTCGTAAACTTCGGGCCGGGTGTAGTGCGGACAATCCAGCAAACCGTCGGCGAAAGAATCCTGCTCTGCCGACTGCGCATGACCCAGCGCTCCGGGGATGAGGCGTGTAACCGCATCAATGACAGCCATGGCTGCCAATTCGCCACCGGAAAGCACAAAATCACCCAGTGACACTTCCCGATCGACTTCCGTCGCTATCAGGCGCTCATCAACACCCTCGTACCGGCCAGCCACCAGAATCAGTTGCTGCTCAGCAGCCAGCGACTCCACAACAGACTGATCCAGAGTCTCGCCCTGGGGCGAGAGATAAACCACACAGGGTTTGCCGGGTGCTGCTTCCCGCGCCGCACGGATCGCGTCCCGGAGCGGCTGAATTTTCATCAGCATGCCAGGGCCGCCCCCATAGGGCCTGTCGTCTACCGTGCGATGCCGATCATGGGTGAATTCACGGGGATTCCAGCTTTGGAAGGTCAGAAGACCATCCCGGACTGCCCTTCCCGTGATCCCGTAATCCGTTACCGCACCGAACATTTCCGGGAACAGACTGACTGCGCCAATCCACACCCGTCAGAACTCCGGATCCCAGTCCACCACCATGCGCTTTGAATCCAGATCAACATTCTGGACAACTTCGCCCGGCAGATACGGAATCAGACGCTCACGTTGATCGATGGAACCTGCCGTAGCTTGTACCACCAGAACATCGTTGGACCCGGTTTCCATGAGATGGTGCACTTTACCAAGGCACTCATCATCGACCGTATACACATCAAGGCCCTCCAACTGAAACCAGTAAAACTCGCCTTCAGGGAGTTCCGGCAACTCAGCTGTCGAGACCCTGACCTCGGCACCGCAGTATGTGCGAGCCAGATCACGGTCATTGATACCTTTAAGCCTGACGACGATCCCCTGCCCCTGGCGGCGACCCTCCTCAAGCTTGGCCGGAATACGTCTGCCATCCAGATCGAGCGTCCACTCGGGATAGTTCAGTATTCCTTCCCTGGGGTCAGTGTAAGAGAAGACTTTAAGCCACCCCTTGACCCCAAACACCGAGGTAATCCGGCCGATCACAGTTTCCTGCGAATTCTGTGTCATGCCATAAACCCCGGCGTCAGTGCTGTCTTACTCAGCAGCCTTCAACAGCTGTGCAACGCGCTCACTGGTCTGTGCGCCCTGACCGAGCCAAAATTCAACACGGTCACGATCAACACGCAGGCGCTCTTCCTGGCCGCGGGCGACCGGGTTAAAGAAGCCAACGCGCTCAATGAAACGACCGTCGCGGGACTTGCGGCTGTCGGTGACTGTCAGATGGTAGAACGGGCGCTTCTTGGAGCCACCACGAGCCAAACGGATTGTTACCATTTAACCAATATCCTGTTCTGTTGTACGAACTTTGTACGATTCACGCCTGCTGAAGACCAGCTGACGCGAAGACCCATACTCGAAAGGGGCGCTATTCTATGCTAAAAAAGCGCCAAAGAAAACAGCAAAACCGGTTGTTTCCCCGTTTTCCATGTAAGGCTTTTTACATACGGCCAAACGGAGGCATACCGCCGCCTCCACCGCCGCCCGGGGGCATCATGCCACCCATGCCGCGCATCATATTCGCCATGCCGCCCTTCTTGCCAAACTTTTTCATCATCTTCTGCATTTGCTTATGCTGTTTAAGAAGACGATTCACATCCTGGATCTGGGTTCCGGACCCGGTGGCAATCCGACGCTTGCGGGAATTGTTGATCACATCCGGATAACGGCGCTCTTTAGGTGTCATCGAACAGATGATGGCTTCCATCTGCCCCATGGACTTGTCATTCACCTGTTGTTGCGCCATCTGAGCCATCTGCCCCATGCCCGGCAGCTTGTCGAGCAGACCACCGATGCCACCCATATTCTTCATCTGCTGCAGCTGATCGCGAAAATCCTCCAGGTCAAAACTCTTGCCCTTCTTGATTTTCTTGGTGAGCTTCTGGGCCTTTTTCTGGTCGAGCTTGCGCTCCGCCTCTTCGATCAGCGAAAGCACGTCGCCCATACCAAGGATCCGGGACGCGACACGATCCGGGTAGAACGGCTCAAGGGCGTCGGACTTTTCACCGACACCCAGGAACTTGATTGGCTTTCCGGTGATGTGGCGAACAGACAGGGCGGCGCCGCCACGGGCATCGCCATCGGTTTTGGTTAGCACCACACCCGTCAGCGGCAGAGCATCATTAAATGCCTTGGCGGTGTTGGCCGCATCCTGGCCGGTCATGGCGTCAACCACAAACAGGGTCTCAACCGGGTTGACCGCCTTATGCAACCTGCCGATTTCGCCCATCATCTGTTCATCGACATGCAGCCGACCGGCGGTATCAAGAATCACCACATCAATGTGCTTTTTCCTGGCCGCTGCGATGGCGCCCTCGGCAATATCCACGGGGTCCTGATCCGCACTGCTCGGGAAAAAATCTACACCAACATCGCCAGCGAGAGTTTCAAGCTGGCGGATCGCGGCAGGACGATATACGTCTGCACTGACCACAAGCACGGATTTCTTCTGTCGCTCCTTAAGGAAACGGGACAGCTTGGCGACGGTCGTGGTTTTACCTGCACCCTGGAGACCGGCCATCATGACCACCGCCGGCGGCTGGACATTCAGATTGAGGGACTCGTTGCCCTCGCCCATTACCCGCTCCAGCTCCTGCTGGACTACTTTCACAAAGACCTGGCCTGGCGTCAGACTGCGCTGAACCTCCTGACCAATAGCACGCTTGCGGACGCCCTCGACAAAGTCCTTCACAACTGGCAGGGCGACGTCCGCCTCCAGCAGCGCCATCCGCACTTCCCGAAGGGTGTCCTTTATATTGTCATCAGTGAGGCGCGCCTGGCCGGAAATCTTGCGCAGACTGCCGGAAAGTCGGTCTTGGAGGTTCTCAAACATGTTGCTCTTCCGTACCTCGGATAATTTGAGTGCGTGAATCGGCAGAGCCGGCGACGACTCCTTGATTCCAGTTGCATAATCGCGACATTATAACCAGACTATCGCCCTGAAACGACCAGCCCGGTCAAATCGGCCGAAACCTGCGCCGATCCCCAGTCAGAACAGTGGTTAATAAGGAAGTCATGGGAACGCTGATTCTCGCGGTCACCTCTCTTTTTCTTTACAGCGTCGGTACCGCGCTGCAGGCCCTGCATTTCAGGGGCCGGGTCCAGAGCAATATCGCCATTACCACCCTGATCGGCGTTCTCGCACTTACCAGCCACGGACTTCTGATTGGTCAGACGGTCCACCACGACGGAGGTTTCGACTTCAGCTTTTTTAAAAGCTCGGTCCTGATTTCCTGGCTGATCGTGTTTCTGTTGCTTGGCCTCAACCTTAAAAAGCCAGTGCAGAGCCTGTTCCTGGGTGTCTACCCCCTGGCAGGCCTCACCATCATTCTTGCTCTTGTTACGCACGGTCCCTCGAGACTGGTGTCGGAACAAAGCTATGGCATGCTCTCCCACATCGCACTTTCGGTGACAGCCTACAGCCTCTTCAGCCTGGCGGCCATCCAGGCAGTCCTTCTTTATTTCCAGAATCGCCAACTAAAGCACAACTACAACAGCCTGCTGGTTCGTAACCTGCCACCTTTGCAGACCATGGAGTCCCTGCTGTTTGAAATGGTCTGGGCAGGCGTTGTCATGCTGATCCTGGCAATAGTGACCGGCGCCCTCTTTATAGAAGATCTTTTTGCCCAGAACCTCGCTCACAAGACCCTGTTCTCGATTCTCTCCCTTCTGGTTTTCGTGGCGCTACTAGTCGGCCGTTACACAAAAGGCTGGCGCGGCATTACTGCGAGCCGATGGACACTCGCAGGCTGCGCACTGCTGATGCTGGCCTTTTACGGCAGCAAGTTTGTGCTGGAGCTGATCTTCCAGCGCGGCGGCTGACCACCTGGAGCCCCCGGTATTCTCTTGACACAACACTCGCCAAAACCCTATTTTCGCTACTTGTCAGCAATATAAGGACACCTCTTTTGAACGAAACATCGCTTACCGCGCTGTTTATCCTCCTGGTCGGACTGATCCTGCTCTCCGGTTTCTTCTCAAGCTCTGAAACCGGGATGATGTCCCTGAACCGATACCGCCTGAAACACATGGCCAAAACGGGCCATAAAGGTGCCAAGCGCGCCCAGGGTTTGCTGCAACGCACTGACCAGTTGATCGGCGTAATTCTGATTGGCAACAATTTCGTCAACATCTTTGCATCGTCGATCGCAACCGTTATTGCCATTCGCGTCTGGGGCGATGCCGGCATCGCCATCGCCACCATACTGCTGACAATCGTGATTCTGATCTTCGCGGAAGTCACCCCGAAAACCCTGGCGGCGCTGTTTCCCGAGAAAATCGCCTTTCCAGCCAGCTACATACTTGGGCCACTGCTCAAAATCCTCTATCCCATCGTCTGGGCCGTAAATCTGTTTACCGGCGGCATACTGAAACTTTTGGGGGTTTCCGCCGCCGACGCCGCCAACGACCACCTTAGCCGGGAAGAACTCCGAACCCTGGTGAACGAGGCCGGAGCCCTGATACCAGCCAAACATAAGGACATGCTTGTCAGCATTCTGGATCTGGAGAAAGTGACCGTAAATGACATCATGGTGCCGCGCAATGAGGTGGTCGGTATCGACCTGGAAGATGACACCGACACGATCCTGCGACAGTTGCGCAGCAGCCAACACACGCGGCTTCCGGTTTACAAGGGCGACATCAATAACATTCAGGGCATACTGCACCTGCGCAGCGCTTCGAAGCTGCTTCAGCAGGACGAGATCAACAAGGCCATGATCATGCAGCTTTGCCAGGAGCCCTATTTCATTCCGGAAAGCACGCCCCTGAACACCCAGTTGATCAACTTCCAGAAGGGTCGGCGCAGGTTTGGCGTTGTCGTAGACGAGTACGGCGACGTGCTGGGTCTGGCAACCCTTGAGGACATACTTGAAGAAATCGTCGGCGACTTCACGACGGACTACGCTGCCACCAGCCCGGACATTATCCCGCAGGACAACGGAACCTTTATTATCGATGGCACCTCTGCGGTGCGCACGATCAACAAGACACTGGGCTGGAAACTCCCCACGGACGGGCCGAAAACGCTCAATGGCCTGATCACAGAAACCCTTGAGAACATCCCCGACACCAACGTTTGCCTGAAAGTGGACGGCCACCGGGTGGAGGTTCTTCAAATCAAGGACAACGTCGTGAAAGCAGCCATTGTGCACCCGAAAAAACGCAAAAAGCGCTCACTGTCACTGAAACAGTAACCCCCTGAAACCTCCCTCCGGATGGCGCTATAGACTCTTCGGTTATAGCGCCCCACATTCTAGAAAGATCAAAATTTAACCGCCAGCTTGACCCCCGTTGATCCCCCACCAACACTGAAGGAGCGTGCGAAACAAAAACAATCACAAGGAATACGTCCATGAGTCTGACACACACGTTTGGCCTGCTCGCCCATCCTGACCAGGAGTGGGAAGCGATCCGCAATGAATCCGAGTCCGTCACAAAGCTATACGCCGGCCATATCCTGTTATTGGCACTGATTCCAGCGGTTGCCGGTTTCATAGGAACAACCCAGGTAGGCTGGCAGATTGGTGACGGCCAGATTACGAAGTTGTCGGTGACGAGTGCGCTACAGCTATCGTTGCTTTTTTATGGGGCCATGCTTGCCGGCATCTTTGTGCTGGGCAAGTTCATTGATTTCTTTGCAGCCACTTATGACGCATCGGAGCGAACGCCCAGAGGCGTGACCCTGGCCGCCTACACAGCGACCCCCATTTTCCTGATCGGAGTCATTGCCGCTTACCCGAACATCTGGGTGAACATGCTGGCAGGCCTGGTAGCTGTTGCCTATGCAGTCTACCTGCTTTACGAAGGCCTACCTATCCTGATGAAAATACCCGCGGAAAAGGGCTTCATGTTTGCCTCATCAGTCCTGACTGTGGGTCTGGTAATGTTTGTCGCTCTGCTTGCCATCAGCGTCGTCATCTGGAGCATGGGTATCGGCCCGGTCTATGTGAGTTGAAAGAAAACTCATTGGCAAGTCAGCAAGCTGCATGAGGGTGCCTTTCCGGCACCCCATGTTTTTTTGAATTTGCTCTCACGTTAGCGTTTGGTCATGTTAACTTTGGATAAAATGCGGTAAATTTAACCAATAACGAGAATTCAAGGATTACCCGCTCGGTCATGTATCCGGTTGAGGCGTAAACAGGAGTCTGCCATGAACAAGCAGTCCGGCATACATTACCTCCGCGAGCACAGGGAAGCCGGAAGTAACAGACCGGTTCCTGCGGAGGTCACCCGCATCCGGGACACCGTTGTCGCCGGACTCGGTGATTTGCTGCAGGGCGCCTTCGACGCCGTCGACGATTCGCTGTTCGAGTTGGCCAACAATGCCCGCAGCAATAATGAACAAAACCGGTATTTCGAAGCGATGCGTGAAATACGCATCAAACGGAAGGGTGTAGAGCGGCACTTTCAGAACACCGTAGCCCAGTACTTCGCCAATCCCCCTCATACCGGCCCGCTTCAAGAGGAAAACCTGAGCAAACAGGCCAACGCAGATACTCTCTCCCTGGTTGGCAATGACGACCTGGAAGAGCAGGTTGCGCTCAACGCCATGATCACCAAGGCGAAAGCGCACTTTCAGGGCCCCCTGCTTCAACTCCAAACCCGCTTCAGCCAGGTGTACCCGGAAGCCACCGAAGAATCACCGGTGAATCCCATGGCACCTGAACATCTTTGCAGCGCCTTTACTGAGGCGATACAGGCTCTGGAAATCCAGATTCGGGAACGTCTGATTCTGCTGAAGCAGTTTGACCGCTACGTTGTCTCCAATCTGGGCATGCTTCTGGACGAAGCCAATCGCATACTGATTCAGGCCGGCATCATTCCGAATTTCAGGTATCACGGGAAAGCCGGTAAGCAGCACGAGGCCTCTGGGGCGAAGACGGCGAGCTCTGCCAAAGGCGAGCCGGACACGGCAGACACATCAACCCGAGACGGCAGCCAGGAATATGCAGGAAGCAGCGCCGTCTTCGAGCAAATTCGCCAGATGCTGGCATTGCAAAGGGCCAACGCGGGCATACCCCCAAGAGCATCTGATCCTGCAGTGAGAGTTATCGGGGACTCTGAGTTAGCAAGCCTGCTTAATGCATTGCCAATTGCCAACGCTTCCTGGCAGAACCAGAGCAATCTGAGTGATGGAGAACCTGTAAGTGTAGACCTCAGGCAGTTGGTACACCAACTCCTCCAGGAAGAGGCTGACCATGGTGATGGGCGAAAACCTGCACTGAACGAGGTCGATGAAGACCTGATTAACCTCGTCTCCATGCTATTTGAATTCATCCTGGACGACTACAATCTCTCGGCACCTGTACAGGTACTCATCAGTCGTCTGCAGATACCAATCCTTAAGGTTGTCATTCGGGACAAGAGCTTTTTCAGTCGCTCCACACATCCGGCTCGCAGGCTCCTTAACTCGCTTGCCCGTGCAGGGATTGGCTGGAGCAATAGTGACGAAAAATCAAAGGATAAGCTCTACGACCAGATTCACAACATAGTACAACGCATTCTCAACGAGTTTGATGGTGACGTCTCGCTATTCGAAAAACTGAATCAGGAGTTCGAAGAGTTTCTCGAGCGCGAAAACCGCAAGGCGTCACTTGTAGAGCAGCGAACCCGAGAGTCGGAAAGAGGACGTATCAAATCCCAGGCGGCACAACAAACGGTCGACAACCTGCTGAAAGAGAAGGTGTCGCGCTATAGATTGCCGCAACCGGTGCACGACATTTTGATGAACGGTTGGAGCCGTGTCCTTTTCCTTGCCTATCTGCGCGACGATGTCGAACATCGCTGGAACTCTACAGTAAAGGTTGTTGATGATCTCATCTGGTGCCTGCACCCACATCAAGAGGACGACGAGAGGGACCAATGGGTGCGGGTGGTTCCAAGCTTGCTGAAATCACTCAGGTCAGGCCTTGAAGAAGTTTCCTACAATTCGTCCAAGCTCGATGAAATGATGGGACAACTGAAACACGAACTGGCGGAAGCCTTCCGAACCAATGCAGTAATTGAGCCTCGACCCAATGCGACACCTTCACCCGACGAGGATGAAGAAAACCTTTCCCAAAAACAGACCAACAAGCGGCAAGAATTGGACGACGCAGCCGTGTCTGAGTATGTCGTTCAGATAGATGGTTTGCAGATCGGCAACTGGGTGGAGTTCCGTCTCGTGAATGGCGCCAATTTCCGGTGCAAGCTATCCGCCATCATTGACGAAGCAGACTGCTTTGTCTTTGTGAACCGGATGGGGCTGAAGGTTATTGAGAAAACCCGAATTGAACTGGCTCATGAAATGCGGCGCGGCCGGCTGACCCTGCTTGAGCAGGGGGCGCTGATTGACCGGGCCCTTGATGCGGTCGTCGGCACCCTGCGGAGCAAGACTGCCTGACGCCAATGCCTGAAAAAAGCAGTCCACATGTCCTGCCGGCTCCTTACCGTCTGGGGTTGGCAGTATCTCTGGCACTATTCCTCCACACATTGCTGCTGTCAGGTATCCCGGCCCCCGTGGAAGAACAGGCGGTCACCCATAAGGACAGTGTCCGTTTCGAGCTGGTACCTCGGGGCGCTCGTGAAACCACAGCGAATACGCCTGAGAACTCCAGCCCGAGCCCGGCCAAATCAAGGATTCCACCTTTCGAGATTGATCCTCCGCGCCCCGAATCCGCTCCGAAGCCGGAGATTGTCACTACAAATCAACCGCAAACCACAACACCGAGTGAGCAGACTAATACCCGTTCTCCCGAAAGCCCGGCGGCCGAAAAAAGCATCAGCGGCAATGCCGGTGCAGAGCCAGAGCCGACTCCGGAAAATCCAGACGAGAAGGTAACACGGATCACTGAGTCGCCGGCCGAACTGGACCCTTACGTGGTCAAGTTGGCCATCCACCTGGCACGGGAGCTGGAAAAACTGAGAGTACCGGCTTTAAGGGATTTGACCGAGACAGTGGCCATGGAAGTGGAACTGCAACTGCTGGCAAATGGTGCCCTAACCCGGGCAAAGGTGCTGAGTTCTACAGGTATCAGGACTATCGACGAAGCTGGATATCGGGCGGCTCTGGCAGCGAGCCCCTACCCCCAGCCACCGAAAGATGGCGAAAACCGAAACCGCTTCGAGGTCGAACTGTTATTTACCCCGAAACGGCTCTGATCAGCAACGATATCAGGCTTCTGCCTGCTTCGCGGCCTCTTTTACAAGCTTGGCCAGTTCACCACTCTCGGACATTTCCAGAACGATGTCACAACCACCAACCAGCTCACCGTTGATATAGAGCTGGGGATAGGTCGGCCAGCTGGAGTAAACCTTGAGGGCCTCACGAAGCTCCTGGTTATCCAGGATATTCACAAAAGCAAAGCGCTCGCCGCAAGCCATCACTGCCTGTACCGTCTTGGCAGAGAATCCACACTGTGGCGCCTGAGGGCTACCCTTCATGTAAAGGATGATCGGATTCTCTTCGAGCTGGCTTTTGATAGTTTCATTGATATCCATGAACATTTACCTCTGTTGGAACAGTCTTGCCACACGGCTATTTTCCTGGCGTTATTGTACACGGGTGCCGAACCCCTCACCAAACACCTTGATTTGACCTCGCGCAACGCCTGCAGTTCCAGCCCTGTTACAGCGTTGTCATACCTGCTTCGAAGGGCTAGACTTGATGCCCCATTTTTTCAGCCAACGTTCAGGCAATCCCGCCAGCTGCGGGGTTCGTTGAGATAAGGGCCATCCCATGGCGGCAAGACATTTTCTGACATTGAATGACATGACAACCACCGAGCTGGAAAGCCTGGTAGATCATGCCTCGGCATTGCGCAACGAGTGGCGGCAAGGCAAGGTTCGGGACTCCCTGAAAAACCGGGTGCTGGCGATGATCTTCGAGAAATCGTCTACCCGAACCAGAGTGTCCTTTGAAGCCGGCATGGCCCAGCTTGGTGGCTCCGCAATGTTCCTGTCGCCCAGGGATACGCAGCTTGGCCGCGGTGAACCTATTGAAGACTCCGCTATCGTTATATCCAGCATGGTGGATGCGGTGATGATCCGCACCTTTGCCCATGAAACCGTGGAGCGGTTCGCAGCAGCATCCCGGGTCCCGGTAATTAATGCCCTGACCGACGATTTCCACCCCTGCCAGCTGCTGGCTGACATGCAGACTTATCGTGAGCACCGTGGCAGCATCCGTGGTGCCACGGTGGCCTGGATCGGCGACGGAAATAACATGTGCCACTCATACATCAACGCTGCCGCCCAGTTTGATTTCAACCTGAACATTGCCTGCCCCGAAGGTTACGAACCGGCCGAGGCACTGCTAAAGGACCACGGAGACCGGGTCAAGGTCGTTCGGGATCCCGCAGAGGCAGCCCGCAACGCCCAGCTTCTGGTAACCGATGTCTGGGCCTCCATGGGCCAGGAAGACGAGCAGAAGGCTCGCGAAAAAGCATTCAGTGGCTATCAGATCAACCCGGAACTGCTTGCTCTGGCCGATAAGGATGCGCTCTTCATGCATTGTCTGCCTGCCCATCGTGGCGAGGAAATCTCCGCCGATATGATGGAACACCCCGCGTCCGTGGTCTGGGACGAGGCCGAAAACCGTCTGCATGCACAGAAAGCCCTGCTTGAATTTCTCATCCTGAATCGTCTGGACTAATTCATGAGCATAACCGCGCAATCTCCGGCAGACTGGCTGCTTGAGGTCAATAACCTGTCCTGTGGTTACGGCGGGGATTCCGTGGTCAAGGACGTCAGCTTTGCCCTGAGTCATGGCGACATCGGCTGCCTTCTCGGCCCCAGCGGCTGCGGCAAAAGCACCATACTGCGCGCCCTCGCTGGTTTTCTCCCGCTCAGCGGTGGCGAAATCTGCCTGCAATCACAGACCATCAGCCTGCCTGGGCGCACGTTACCGCCGGAAAAACGGCGAATCGGCATGGTGTTTCAGGATTACGCGCTGTTTCCACACCTGACCATTGCTGACAACGTGGGGTTTGGCCTGCGCAACCTGAAAAAGGCAGAAAAGCGCCAAAAGGTCATGGAGCTGCTTAATGTTGTGCACCTGCAGGACCTGGCCGACAACTACCCCCACGAACTATCCGGCGGCCAACAGCAACGGGTTGCTCTGGCACGCGCCCTGGCACCCGAACCGACCCTGATCCTGCTGGATGAGCCTTTTTCCAACCTGGACGCGGATCTGCGCCGGCGCCTGAGCCTGGATGTACGGGAAATTCTCAAGACTCTGGGCATCAGTGCCATCCTGGTCACCCACGACCAGCAGGAAGCCTTCGCGATGTGCGATCAGGTCGCGGTGTTGCGGAACGGCAGGATCCAGCAGTGGGATGTCCCCTACAACCTCTACCATGAACCGGCGAATCGTTTCGTGGCCAGTTTCGTCGGCCAGGGCGGCTTTATCCCGGGCACCGCCCTCGGGCCGGACACTATCGAATCCGAACTGGGCGTGATCCATGGTAACCGGGCCTACCGATGGGAGCCCGGCACCCTGGTGGACGTGCTGATCCGCCCTGATGACATTGTCCACGACCCTGATTCGGATCTGCAGCCAAAGGTCGTTGAAAAAACCTTTGCCGGCACTTCAACCCTGTACCGTTTCCGGTGCTCCGAAGACACGGAATTCGAGGCCCTGTTCCGCAGCCACCTGGATTTCAATCTGGGCGAGCATGTTCCGGTGCGAGTCGAGGCTGATCACCTGATCGCCTTCGAACGCACCTCCTGAGGCCACCAACTAGTTGTTGCAGACCCGCTCAACGGCATCCAGCCAGCCAGCATAAAGCGATTCTCTCAGAGCCGGGCGCATTTCGGGGTGGAACTGCCGCTCGCATTCCCACAGCCCGGAAATCTGTTCAAGACTATCGAAAACACCGGTCTGCAGCCCCGCAAGGTAGGCCGCGCCAAGAGCGGTCGTTTCTGTTACCCGGGGCCGATCAACGGTGACATTCAGTATGTCGGCCAGAAACTGCATCACCCAGTCGTTCACCACCATACCGCCATCCACGCGCAGCGATTCAAGTCGGGCACCATCGTTCTGAATCGCACGCACCAGATCCTTCGTCTGATAACAGACCGACTGAAGGCCTGCGGTAACAATCTCGCCAATTCCAGTATCCCGGGTCAGGCCCATAATGGCGCCGCGTGCGTGCGGGTCCCAATGAGGTGCCCCCAGACCGGTAAACGCCGGGACCAGGTACACCGGATTGTCGACTCCGACTGCCTCCGCGTGGGCCGAGGATTCATTGGCGTGAGAGATCAACTTGAGCCCGTCCCGCAGCCATTGCATGGCAGCACCGGCGACAAAAATGCTGCCCTCCACCGCGTAACAGGGCTTGCCGTTCAGGCGATAGGCCATGGTCGTCAGCAGCCGGTTCTCGGACCGAACGGCGTCATCGCCGGTGTTGAGCATAAGGAAGCAACCGGTACCATAGGTGCTTTTGGCCATGCCAGGACTAAAGCACGCCTGCCCTACCAGGGCCGCGTGCTGATCTCCAGCAATACCGGCAATCATCACCGGAGCACCTAACCACCGCGTTTCAGCAGTGCCATAATCTGCTGAGCTGTCCAGAACCTCTGGCAAAAGGGGGCGGGGCACACGGAAAAGGGTCAGAAGGTCGTCATCCCAGTCTTGCTCGTGAATATTGAAGAGGGCGGTTCTGGACGCATTGGTGGCATCGGTACAGTGGGATTTGCCATCGGTCAGGTTCCAGAGCAGCCAGCTGTCCACGGTCCCGAAAGCCAGGTCACCGGATTCAGCCCGACGCCGCGCGCCTTCCACGTTATCCAGGATCCAGGCTATCTTGGTGGCCGAGAAGTAAGGATCAATCAACAGCCCGGTACGGTCGACAACCATGTCCTCATGGCCGTCAGATTTCAGCTTGGTGCACCAGGACGCCGTTCGTCGATCCTGCCACACAATGGCGTGGTAGATCGGCTCGCCAGTTGCCCTGTCCCAGATTACCGTTGTTTCTCGCTGGTTGGTGATGCCAATGCCCGCCAGTTCTGAGGCTTCGATGCCTGCTTTTTCGAGTGCTCCACGACACACCGCCAGGGTGCTGTCCCAGATCTCTCGAGCATCGTGTTCTACCCAGCCGTCTCTGGGGAAATACTGGTGAAATTCCTGCTGATCGCCGGCAACGCTGTTTCCCGTTTGGTCGAAGACAATGGCTCGGGAACTGGTTGTCCCCTGATCGATGGCAAGCAGATAACGGGTCATGAATGGCCTCCTGTTGTTTTCGAGGATTCTAACAGCAGAGCAGCCGGTAAAGGGTGACCGATACGGAATTTGGGAACAGCCATAAAAAAAGGGCCGGAAAAACCGGCCCTCAAATGACGAATGAAACAAGGAAAGTTCGTAAGAACTACAACCTCAAAAGTCATCCCTTACGCTTTCGATTATTCATCAGGCAGCGGAAAACTTCCGTAGTGCTTGTGTAGTCGCATTGTTACATCAGGTGAGGCAATGAGCCCTGCATCACACAATTGAGTCCACAGGTTTTTTTCTTGGCCAGACCAGGCTGAATTTTGCGCCCCCAAGCGTGTCGCTTCTACTGACAAAAGCGTGGCCCCCATGCCAGTAGAGGATGCGGCGTACAATAGACAAACCAAGGCCGTAACCTCCGGAAGTACGGGTGCGACTGTCATCCAGACGGGCAAACGCGGTGAAGACTTTCTCCCAGTCTTCCTCGGGAATGCCGGGCCCATCGTCCTCAACGTCGATGCGGCAGTTGTCCTCATCAAAGTGGCAACTTACCAATACCTTGCCCGCAGCATAGCGGCCGGCATTGCCCACCAGATTCTGGATCGCCCGATGCAGGTACCGAGGCTCGATATCCGACAACGCCCAACGCTCGGAGATCTCATCGATGTTCCCCTCAATATCCAACTCGGGCCGAACCATCTGCTGTTCAGAAACCACCTGACGGACAATATCGGTGACCGAATTTTCCTGAAGCGAAAATACCGGACCACCCTGCTCCAGTCGGGCGTAGGTCAGGATCTCGTCGATCAGCTCGTCCAGCTCCTGGATATCGCCATCAATGCCATCCAGCTGCTTCTGAAGCGCAGCCTGGTCCTGGCAGTCTTCAATCATCTGGACGCCAAAGCGAATCCTGGCCACCGGGGTACGTAATTCGTGAGATACGGCATGGATCATTTCCCGCTGCACCTGTACCAGGCGCTGTATGTGCTCGGCCATCCCGTTGAATGACGAGGCCAGACGCGTCACCAGCGTCCCTTCGCCGGTCTGGACCCGGGCACCCATTTCGCCACGGGCGATTCGCACCGCCACAGACTCGACAGTTCTGAGATTGCTATCAACCTCCCGGAGTGCGAGGAACAGGGCGACAGCCAGCACCCCACCCAGCACCAGCACCAGCAGCAGGACAACCGGCCATGCCCAGGCATTGAACGCAGGGGGCATATCGATCCGGTACAGCTCGCCATCGGCAAGCTGAACAATCACCCGGCCACAACCGTCCGAATCGTCGGTATAGAAGGCAAGACCACGTTCGGCAACCTGATCCAGAACGTCCGGGTCCGGTAACAGGTCGGCATCGTCCAGAGGGTAGACTTCCACGTTGAGAGACCGGGCCATCTGAGCGGCAACATTCAGACGATCGTCCACCGAGGCTGAATCGAGATGCCATCGGAAGATCAGTCCTATAGTCTCTGATACGTCCCTGTATGGCTCGCTCAGACGAAGTTGCAAAACCTCCCCGGCAAGCCCGGTAACCAGTACCCGATATCCCACGTCACTCTCGATACCAACCACCTGGCCGTAACCAAGCCGCTCCAGGGCCACCGGGGACAGGTTGAACCGGGAAGGAGCGCCGACGCGAAGATCTACCGTCGATGTAAGCCAATGATACTGTTGAACGGGTGCCGGAGCAGTCGCCAACCAGCGCATCAGGGGCTCAGGAAATCGTTCGTGCCAGAACTGCGAGCGTACCGTATTGATACCGGTGAACAGCAGGACACATAACAGGACCACCAACGCAGTCAGGCCGGCAAGGCGGGCGTAGAGCTTGAGAAAGAACTTCAGGGGCATGATACCAACCCTGGCATGGAACACCGGCGTGCGGGCGAGGGGCACACCGGCTCCAGAGACTGAATCGTCAGGCTTCCTTTACGAACAGGTAGCCTTTGCTGCGAACGGTCTTGATGCGCCGCGGATGGATGGGGTCATCGCCGATTTTGGGACGAATCCGGGACACGCGAACATCAATGGAACGGTCCTGACCATCGTACTCAATGCCGCGCAACGCGGTGAAGATCTCTTCCCGGCTGAGTACGCGACCGGCGTTGCTCGCCAGTAACCAGAGCAGATCAAATTCGGCACTGGTCAGATCGATGCTTTCATCATTCAACCAGGCTTCGCGCATGGAGCGGTCTACGACCAGATCGTTGAACTGGAGACGCACCGGTTCTTCGCCGCCTGCCTCGTCACCCGCACCCTGCCCGGTCTCGGTAACCCGACGCAGCATGGCACGTATGCGTGCCAGCAGAACCCGCGGCTTGACTGGTTTGCCGATGTAATCATCCGCCCCCATTTCCAGACCAAGCACCTGATCCAGATCATCAGTGCGGGCAGTCAGCATAATGATTGGGCCGGAATAGAAGGGGCGCACCCTACGGCAAATAGACAGCCCGTCTTCACCCGGCAACATCAGATCCAGCACCACCAGATCAGGCTGTTCGTTACGGATCCGCTCTACTGCGGGGCCGCCGTGAGTTTCCAGGGAGACAGTCAACCCGTTGCTTTCAAGGTATTCGCGGGTTAATTCCGCCAACCGCTCGTCGTCTTCGACAATCAGAATTCGCCAACTTTCGTTTGTCTGTTCCACGCCATCCATCTCTGGTTTTGTTATTCCGGTTTCAGGTCATTCTGTGTACCTGACAATACAGGCAACCTGCTGTAACAGCAATTATACATGCTATTCAGAAATATACATGGAACCGGTGCTTCGTTACACCCTGTGACACAGCTCCCGCAAACGCCCATTCACCCCCTGGTGTCACAGACACGTCACGTCGCGGTCACCGATGTGTCATACCGGCTTCATAGGCTTGTCGGGAAATGGAAACAAAAGAGACGACGCCATGACCACACAAACCGCGAAAGCCCGCCGCAGCGCCCGTCGCCTGAAAACCGACATGACCCGATGCCCGAAACAGGTTGAGGCCGCCCAGCGGCTGCGTTACCGGGTCTTCTCGGAAGAGTATGGCAGCGATCTGGGCGCACAGACGCCAGGAATCGACGCCGACGAGTTCGACACCGTCTGTGATCACCTGATCGTAACCGACCTGGATTCCGGCGATCTGGTCGCAACCACCCGAATCCTGCATCAGGCAGACGCGCAAGCCGTTGGCGGGTTTTACTCCGCCGGCGAGTTCGACCTGAGCGCCCTGTACAAACTCCCTGGAACCATCGCCGAACTGGGTCGCACCTGCGTTCACCCGGACTACCGCAACGGTGCAACCATCAGCCTGCTCTGGTCGGCAGTCGCCGAATATCTGGTTGAACGCGGTGTTGACTACATGATCGGCTGCGCGAGTATCGGTATGTCCGACGGAGGGCTGAAGGCCTGGCGCATCGCCCGCCATCTCCAGAACGAATACCTGGCCGACCCGGCCTTTCTGGTCAAACCGCTCCGGGCAATGCCGCACCTGACCCACACCCGGGACAACGATCGCCCTGTGGACGTCCCCGCCCTGATCCGAGCCTACATGCGCCTCGGCGCCCGGGTCTGCGGTGAACCCTGCTGGGATCCGGATTTTCGTTGTGCGGATTTGCTGGTCTTGCTGGAAGTCAGCAAACTGGCCGGCCGTTACAGCCGACACTTCATGCGCACGGCGTCCTGAATCCTGGGGGTTGATCAATGAACTGGCTGAGACTCTGCGTTCGCGTGACGGCCTTTGTGGCCTTTCTCGCGGCCACCACCCTATTGGCCGCCGGTTTGCGGATCACTGAAATGGTTACCCGCAAAACCATTGATCGTACCCCCTGGGCAAGATTCTGCTTCCGATGGGCCTGCCGATGTCTGGGACTGAACATTCATCAGCACGGTTCGCCATCGAACGATACCGTACTCTTCGTCAGCAACCACATCAGCTGGTCGGATATTCCGATTCTGGGGAGCCTCGCGCCGATTCGCTTCCTGTCGAAAGCGGAGGTCGGCCAGTGGCCGCTCATTGGCTGGCTGGCTCGACAGGCCGGCACGCTCTTCATTTATCGCGGGGGTGGCCAGGCTCGACGCGTTCGGGGACAGATCATCGAGAATTTGCAGGCCGGAGAGAATGTCCTGGTATACCCGGAAGGAACCACCAGCGCAGGCCTGACCGTATTGCCTTTCCATGGCCTCTTGCTCAGGGCCGCCCCGGAAAGCAAAACACCAATCCAGCCAGTGACCATTACCTATCGCAGAGACGGCCGACCTGACCATCTGGCTCCCTTTATCGGAGAGGATGAATTCCACAGCCACCTGCTGCGAATGCTCAGACAGCCCTCTGCACGGGTCGACGTTGTTTTCCACGAACCGGTGCAATCGCCAGAGGAAGTGCCGACCGCGGAGCTGGCCGCCAGCCTGCGACAAACAGTGCTCGACGGCCTCAAGCGGGTTTACAGTGGCGAGTTCGACCAGCAGGAAACAAACCTGCTCAGAACAGAGGACGTCCCTGGGCTACCTCATCTTCCGTCGCTTCACGGCGGCCGACGATCTCCAGATCGAAGTACAGGGTGAATCCCGCCAGTGGGTGATTGGCATCCACCTTTACCAGGTTGCCGTCGATCCCGACAACCTGCACGATCTGCGCTTCATCGCCGGTATTGGTCTGGAACTTCATACCAATCTGCAGGTTCTCAATGCCCTCGAACAATGAGCGCGGCACCTTGCGCACCAGTTCCGGCTTGTGTTCGCCATACGCCATGGCGGGTGGCACCGTTACTTCCAGGCAATCCCCAACATTGCGGTCTTTCACCGCCTGCTGGATTCCCTCAATAATCTCAGGGCTGCCGTAGACAAAGTGCAGAGGCTCACTGCCCTCGGAAGTATCAACCAGCTCGCCGATCTTGTTTTTCAGTACGTAGTGAACGGTAAAAACGTCGGGTCTTGCTTGTGAAGCTGTCATCAGGTTTTCGAGTTTCCTGTATCCGGTGGTGTTTCGAGCTGCTGCAGGCCATGAATAACCAGTCGCTGATCCAGCTTGTCCCGCAATCCTGAAGGGTCGCTCAGCCCCATGCGTTCAAGCAGGGCTCCATAACGGCCTTCGTCATCCCGGGCCCGGAGGGCCTGTAACAGGGTCGATATTTTACCACGACGAGTGGCCGTTGCGGCCTTGAGACCCTTAAGGGCTTTCCCCAACGTCAGTTCTTCGTCGGTAAAGTCCCTGCCAAACGGGAACGGCGGGAACAGGCTGGCATCCCCCGCAGCCGCAACAGCGCGCCGAATTGCTTGCGGCGTGTTGTTACACCAGTCGGCAGGCAGCTTGAACCCGGGATCCACCTTCCCTGCCTTCTGGGCTTTTTTCAGGAGTTCCTGCTGGAACCGGGAGTCGGCAATGCGGATCAGCCGGAGGAAAACCTGCTCGTCGGACTGCCCCCTCAGGTCAGCAATTCCGTACTCGGTGATCACAATATCCCGCAGGTGCCGGGGAATAGTGCAATGACCATAATTGAAGACAATATTGGAAAGCACCTTGCCGTGGGATGAGCGAGTGCTACGTAGCGACAGGATCGAACGGGCGCCCGGCAACTCGTGGGCCATGGCAACGAAGTTGTACTGACCGCCAACACCGCTGACCACACGGCCATCCTCAAGGCCATCCGATACTCCGGCGCCGTTGAGGGTGTACATCATGGCCGAATTGATAAAGCGGCCATGAACGCGCTGCGCGGCTTTCAGCTTCTGGTCACCAAACGGGTGATCGTACAGGTGGTTGATGAAATTCACGCTGGTCATGCAAATTTTTGCACGCTGCTCGTCGTTCATCTCGCGGAGGTACTGGTAAAACTGCTCAGGACCAACGTAAAAACCGCCGTGCATGGCGATACCACCCGTCAGCCGCTCACCAAGAATCAGCGTTTCGATGGCCTCTCGGGCTTCCGGGTTATCCAGGTCACCCTCCACCGACTGGTCTCCAACCCGTAGCCGGCCGCCCTTGAATTCAACGGACTCCCGGAAAATCCCATGCCGTGCGAGCCAATGGACATCCTTTGCCCGGAGTGGGCTATCGATCAGCTTCTCCCGCCGCAGGACATCCAGCGTCGCAAGCGAAACCTCCTCGCTGATGTCACCACGATTGAGCAACGCCTGAAGACCAGCATGATCGTACACTTCACGGCTGAGTATGCCTTCCTGCATCAGGTACAGAAAACCATCCACCATCATTTCGCTGCAACCATAAAGCCCTTTTTCGAAGGGCCCCGTGCCACCATCTTCCCTGACCACCGGAAACTTCTGGTCAACGTTCAGATGATCAAACACTTTCCGCCAGGCATCGTTGTGACTGTGCCGGAGGATCGCGCTGTGGACCAGAGCAGCGCCCAGTGAGCCGATACCAACCTGAAGGGTGCCTCCATCCTTTAACAGGGTACTGGCATAAAACCCGATCATGTGGTCTTCCGGGCTGACCGACATCTGGGGGGCCGAGAACAGCGGGTAATCGCTGGAGGGTTGATCCAGCAGCACATCGAAACGGTCTGCCTCGATGGCCGCATGGTGTCCTAACCAGGGAAGGTTTTTGTTCATCTCGGCCACCAGAGCAACCGGCGAGCCGGCTGCTTCCCGCTCCCGCAGCAGCGGAATCAGGTCCAGGGTCAGGTCGGGGTTGCAACTCAGGCTGACTAGCCCGGGCTGTCCGTGCGCTTCGCCTGGCGCCACCATCTGGGCGACCACGTTGACCCCAACAGCCATCAGATCGCGAACTGCGTGGGTGTAGTTGGTACAAACATAATGCCGTTGCTGGGAACGATTGTTCAGGTAACTACCGGCCTTGAAGAAGAATTCCGAGACCTGGACATTTTGGGGAAGGCGATTGGCGGAGACATCACGGGCATAGGCCAGTTCCGGGATTCGACCATAGAGGCGCTCTACAAATGGCCCCATGAAGCGCTTCTCCAGTGAGGAACCACCCTTTGGCGCCAACAGCGACAGCGCCGTCACAATACGCAGACGAATTTCCGGATCGTCCTTGGCCCGTTGGTACAGCGCGTTCACGAAGCGGACCGGCTTCCCGAGCCCGAGCGGCAACCCCAGTGTGATTTCCTTGCCAACCCGGCGAATCACCTCATCAACGCAGGCATTCACATCATTCGATAACTGCCCTCTATCACCCGCCATTACCAAGCTCCTTATCGGCTAATCAGCATGTTAGTGTCCCGTCTGGTTAATTCGCTGACCTACTGCGTGGCGCTGAGCCCCCTGGCCAAGGCGCCAGCGCGCAGGTGTGGTGGCTCCCCATCAAGTGCTGGCAACACCGGCCAGGGGCCTCAGCGCCGCGCCCTCCGGGAGCCACTGAGAGCCTTGATAGCAGCGTTGCGCTGACTCGATTTGGAACCACCAAACCTTCGCCATCGCGCCTTGCTCTCAAGGCTCTCAGTGGCTCAGTAGGTCAGCGAATTAACCAGACGGGACACTAGCGGCGATGATCACACGTCGATCGGACACAGACAATGCGCCAGATCATGATTCTGCGGTTTGTCGGATTTGGGGGAGTCAGGGGCTGAAGAACAGGGGTTTGAGTTTCAGAAGTTCCACTTCAGATTCAGACAGGCGCCCTCATTCAGAAGTGCAATGCCATGGTCAGCCTGTGCCGGATCAGATGCGTAGTGTTTGCCGGACTGCTTGGAACGGGTAAGCGTCAGGCTCAGCAAGCGGGAACCGATTTCAGTAAAGGCGTCAGAACTGTCCTCTTCGAAATCGCCGGATACCCGTTCCTGCACTTCGAAGATCTGCTCGCTGGTTGTCGTGCTCTCGACCTGCTCGAATACGCGCTCGGACGCTTCGGCGCGAACGACGAAAGCAACGAGATTGAGAGCGAGTAATGCGACAAAGATGCGAATAATCATGACACTGCCTGAGACCTTTTTTCCGACACGGGAGTCTACGGATACCTTAGGCTTAAGTCTAATGATTACAGGCCGGAAAGATGTGAATCTGCACACAAAGACGCCGACTTTTTGTCACGAGATCAGCATGTTTTTGTCAATTTATGATCCCCGATATTTCAGAGTGTAACAGCGCCTCCGGCCAGCGCCTGATGACCGGAGGTAAAAGCCGAAAACCAGCGAACTCAGGGACAGGGATAAGTGAACTCCTGATGGATAGACTCAATGGCTTCGAGTACTGATGGGCTAAGAGAGATCTGCGCCGACCCGATGTTCTCCCGCAACTGCTCCATGGTCGTGGCACCGATGATATTGCTGGTTACGAAACTGCGGCTGTTAACGTACGCCAGCGCCATCTGAACAGGGGACAAGCCGTTTTCACGGGCCAGCTCGACGTAAGCCCGGGTGGCATCCATACCACGACCACTCGTATAGCGGCTGAAACGTTCGTAGAGGGTCATTCGGGCTTTTTCCGGCCACTTCCCGCCGAGGTATTTGCCAGACAACATGCCAAAGGCCAGGGGCGAGTAAGCCAGCAAGCCGGTCTGCTCCCGGTGGGCGATTTCCGCCATCCCCACCTCGAATGAACGATTCAGGAGATTATAAGGATTCTGGATACTGGCCACCCTCGGCCAGCCCTTCTCGCCAGCCAGGCGGAGGTACTCCATAGTGCCCCAGGGTGTCTCATTGGACAGCCCGATGTGCCGCACCTTGCCAGAGCGCACCAGTTCATCCAGTGCCTCAAGGGTTTCCTCGATGGGCGTGAAGGACTCCTCGGGATTGTGTTCATAGCCAAGCTTGCCGAAAAAATTCGTGCTGCGATCCGGCCAGTGCACCTGGTAAAGGTCGATGTAATCCGTCTGCAGGCGTTTGAGGCTGGCGTCGCAGGCTTCATGAATGTGATCGCGGGTAAGGCGGGGACCATTACGCAGGTACTTCAGGCCATTGCCCGGCCCCGCTACTTTGGAGGCAATCACCAGTTCGTTGCGTTTGCCTCTACTGGCAAGCCAGTTTCCCAGATAGGTCTCGGTCAACCCCTGGGTTTCCGCCCGGGGCGGAACGGGGTACATCTCTGCGGCATCAATAAAGTTGATGCCCTCGTTTACCGCGTAATCCAGTTGCTCAAACGCCTCCTTTTCGGTGTTCTGTTCGCCCCAGGTCATGGTACCCAGGCAAATCAGGGTAACGTCGAGATCCGTCTTGCCAAGCTTTCTCGTTTGCATATCGTCTCCGATTCGGTTCGGTTAACGGGTAAAGGGAATGTCACGGGAGTGTCGCATAACTGTCATGCCAGCTTTTCATAGTAGGGGCATGTCAAAGGAAGCACAGGAAACACCGTGACCGAGACCATGCAGGCCACCCGGCGCCAACAACACATTACCATTGTTTCGGAGACTTTTCCGCCGGAAATCAATGGTGTGGCAAATACGCTCAGGCATCTTTGCCAGGGGCTGATGCAGCGTGGGCATCGGGTGACGGTTATACGGCCACGGCAGCAGCATGAGCGCAAAGGCAACTTTGCCAGCGCCGGCGAGGCCCTGTTCACCCGTGAGCATGTGGTGACCGGATTGCCTCTGCCTGGCTATGCGGACCTGCGTTTTGGCCTCGCCCGGACCAGCCACCTGAAAAAACTCCTGGCCGGCGACCGCCCGGACGCAGTCTATGTTGCCACCCAGGGACCACTGGGTGTCGCTGCCACATCAGCTGCGCGCCAGACGGGTATTCCGGTCAGCTCCGGCTTCCACACCAACTTCCACAGCTACAGCCGCTACTACGGCGTTGGCATGCTTGAGCGTTTACTGTGTCTCTACGGCCGCTGGTTCCACAATCGCACCGCCATCACCCTGGTGCCCACCCGAAAAATGCAGCAGACGACAAAAGCCATGGGCATCCCGGCAACCGGTCTCTGGAGTCGAGGCGTCGACTGTCACCGCTTCACGCCCCATAAGCGTGACAGCGCACTACGAGAATCCTGGGGATTGCAGGCCAATGACCGCGCCATCCTTTATGTGGGTCGGCTCGCGCCGGAGAAAAACCTGCGCATGGCGGTCGCCTGCTTTGAACGCATCCGCGGCCTTCATCCCCAGGCAAGGTTCATCCTCGTTGGCGACGGCCCGCTTCGGCGTCAACTGGCCGAGCGCCACCCCGATTACGTGTTCTGCGGCACCCGGCGGGGAGACGACCTGGCCCGACATTATGCCTCGGGCGATCTGTTCCTGTTTCCCAGCAAGACCGACACCTTTGGCAACGTGGTACTGGAGGCTATGGCCAGCGGCCTGGGTGTTGTCAGCTTTGACGACGCGGCAGCAGCCGAACACATCCGCCACGAGGAAAACGGCATGAAGGTGCCGCTGAATCAGGACGAGGCTTACGTGGACAGCGCACTCCGACTGGCCGATCAGCCGACCTTGCTGAACCGTATCAGGGCCCAGGCAAGGCTGGACGCCCTGGAACAGAGCTGGAATTCCCAGATCGAACAGTTTGAACAACTGGTTTTCAATCAACCCGCAAAGGCCGGATACCATGCCATCAACAAGCAAAGCGTCTCGCTTCTTTGAACTGGCAGACCAGCGCGAATTCGCTTTCTGCCAGACTATTAACCGGGCTGTTCGTTTCCGGCCAGTCCTCGGCTATTTCCGGCTGGTAAGCCGACTGGGTGACGGCTGGTTCTGGTATGCCCTGATCCTGTCGATCCCTTTTCTTTATCCGGCCTCGGGGCCAGGGCTAGCGCTGCTCATGGCGCTGACCGGCCTTGCCTGTACCGTCAGCTACAAGCTTCTGAAGCGCTGGCTAATCCGGGAACGCCCTTTCATTTCCTTTCCTGCCATCGACTGCGGCACACCACCCCTGGACCGCTACAGTTTTCCCTCCGGCCATACCCTTCACGCTGCCTGCTTCCAGGTTATGCTCACCCTGGCCGAACCGGCGCTGGCAACGATAGTGCTGCCATTTACCCTTAGTGTCGCCGCATCACGGGTAGTCCTGGGGCTGCACTACCCCAGCGACGTCGCCGCGGGCGCTCTGATCGGCGGGCTGATGGGCTACATGGCCATGAACTGGCTGCACTTCTAATCAAACAAACGCAACTGGGTGACCGGGGCGTCATTATTGCGAAAACGCACACCGAGACCCAACAGCCGAACCGGTCGCTCCCGGTTGGTCACCAGTTCCGCCAGCAGCGGCAGATAATCTTCCAGGGTGGGCTCTTTGATCTGTTCCCGGACCCGCTCCAGGGTATGGGTTGAAAAATCACTGTAGCGGATCTTGATAAAGAGTTTATGGATCGGCTTCCTGCGCGCCTTGCGCGACAGACGAAGGTTGAGGTCGGCTACCAGGGAGGCCATAACGGTTTCGCAGGCGGCCATGTCCGGCAAGTCCTGGGAAAAGGTCCGCTCGACGCTGACTGACTTGGCGATCCGCGACACCACGACGGCCCGGTCATCCCGGCCGTGGGCCATTTCGTGGAGGCGGTAGCCCTGCTTCCCGAAGCGCTCGATTAACACATCAGCCCCAAGCGCCTGCATGTCCCCGCAGGTCTTGACCCCCAGTGCGTGGAGTTTCGAGGCCGTCACCTGCCCTACCCCGAACAGCTTCTCCACCGGCAATCCCTGCACGAAACCTTCAACGTCCTCCGGGCGGATCACAAAGAGCCCGTCCGGCTTTTCCCAGTCGCTGGCGATCTTGGCGAGAAATTTATTGGGCGCCACGCCGGCGGAAATGGTAATACCCACTTCCCTGCGTACCCGCTCCCGTAGGTGTCGGGCCATTAGCGTAGCGCTGCCCTTGTGATCGGTCACATCGGAAACGTCCAGAAAAGCTTCATCCAGAGAGAGCGGTTCCACCAGATCCGTCATTTCCCGCAGGATCGCCATCACCTGCTGTGAGACCGCCCGGTAGCGTCCCATATCCGTCGGGACGGTCACCAGGCCCGGGCAAAGGCGACGTGCCTCGCTGCCGGGCATCGCCGAACGCACACCGTAAGCTCGGGCCTTGTAATTGCAGGTGGTTACCACGCCCCGTCCACCATCACCGCCCACTGCCAGCGGCACCTCCCGGAGGCTGGGATCGTCCCGCATCTCCACGGCCGCATAGAAGCAGTCACAATCCACATGGATGATCTTGCGTTGTGGCATAATCAGGGGGCTCGCGTCGATTCTCTGTACATTTATACAGCCTTGTATCTTAAGCTAACATGCAGAGAATGTCAGGATTCCTGATAAACGGCGCATCAACCATTGCGAGGCCAATATGAGCAATCCGATTCCTGAAGCAGAACGCACTGAAATTGAAGCCGCAGCCTTCCGTCGGCTGGTCAAGCACCTGCGTGAAAACACGGAGGTGCAAAACATCGACCTGATGAACCTGGCGGGTTTCTGCCGTAACTGTCTGTCGAAATGGTATCGGGCAGAAGCGGATGAGCGGGGTTTCGAGATCTCTGATCCCCAGGCCCGCGAGGAAATCTACGGGATGCCCTACGAGGAGTGGAAGGCGCTCTATCAGACAGGCCCCAAGCAGGAACACAAATAATGAGCGTTAACGATGCCGTGAGGATTCACCTGGCATCCCTGGACGCTGGTCATGCCAGCTTCAAAGACTCCCTGGCCCTGATCGAACAGCACTTCGAGTATCAGCCCTGTGGTTTCCGGAACGGCCCGCTGGTAAACGCCGAAGGCGAGAATGCCGGGTCCTGCCGGATCTTTGGTCTGGGCCAGTACTGCAATTTGAGTGAAGTCGACACACTGAAACTGTTTGCCGAGCACTATCAGCAGGTTCTGGACGACCCGACCGGTGAGAGCCACGGCAACATCCGACAGTTCATCAGCACCGGATGGTCAGGCATCCGATTTGAAGGCGTGCCGCTCCGGCAACGCCCGAACCCAACCGACAACATCACCAGGGAAGAGACTCCTTCATGAGCGATACCGCCACCTCCGGGGTAAAACAGGGTTTTCAGCTAAAAAGCGCCAGCGTGTCCATGACAGCCCTGGAGCTCTACTACTTTGACGACGGCGAGTTCGAAGACGTACTGCGAGACAAGATCAGCCAGGCACCGGGGTTCTTCAAAGACATTCCGCTCATCATCAGTCTCGAGAAATACCAAGGGCTGGATAGCGAACTGGATTTCTTCAAAATCATCGGTACATGTCGTCGCAACAACATCCACGTCGTTGGCGTGCGCGGTGGCAGCGACGATCAGCGCCGCCTGGCCCGCGGAGCTGCATTGGCGTTGCTGCCAGGCAACGGCCAGCGGGACCGCGCCCATGAAGCGGAGCAGGCTGTCGCGGAGGAAGCGGAAGCGGCGGTTGGCACAGCCTCTACTGGCGCTGCCGGTGACCCACCTCCAGCCAAAATCATCTCCCAGCCGGTACGCTCCGGCCAACAGATCCACGCGCCGGAAGGCGACCTGGTTATTCTGGCGCCGGTACAGGCCGGCGCCGAAGTTCTGGCGGCAGGCAACATCCATGTTTACGGTCCGCTCCGGGGCCGGGCGCTGGCCGGCATCCATGGGGCAGAATCCGCACGAATTTTCTGCCAATCCCTTGAGGCGGAGCTTGTGTCCATCGCGGGACACTATAAAATCTCCGAAGATCTTCAGGACAATGGCTGGAAAAGCGCTGTGCAAATCCAGCTCAGGGACGACCTGCTGGTGGTAACGCCACTGGACAAGGCCTGATATTGGAGCTGAATACAATAACTTGACCGGACAATTCGGCAGACACGACGAATCCACCGAGAAACAGGAACAGAACCTTGGCTAGAATTATTGTCGTTACCTCAGGAAAGGGCGGCGTTGGCAAAACCACCACCAGCGCCTCGATCAGCACCGGCCTTGCCAAACGGGGCCACAAGACAGTGGTCATCGATTTTGACGTGGGCCTGCGCAATCTGGACCTGATCATGAATTGCGAGCGTCGCGTGGTGTACGACTTCGTCAACGTGATCCAGGGCGAGGCAACCCTGAACCAGGCCCTGATCCGCGACAAGCGGGTCGATACCCTCTACATTCTCCCGGCCTCCCAGACCCGGGAAAAGGAAGCGCTGACCAAAGAAGGCGTCGAGAAGGTGATCAACGAGCTTTCCGAGACCTTCGATTACATCGTCTGCGACTCCCCCGCCGGCATTGAGCATGGTGCTCTGATGGCGCTGTATTACGCCGATGAAGCGATTGTGGTTACCAACCCCGAAGTGTCCTCGGTCCGGGATTCCGACCGAATTCTCGGCATTCTGCAGAGCAAGTCCCGCCGCGCCGAAATGGGCCAGGATCCAGTCAAGGAACACCTGCTTCTGACGCGCTACAACCCGGCCCGAGTTGAAAAGGGCGAAATGCTGTCTGTAGCGGATGTTGAAGAGATCCTCGCAATTCCGCTGCTGGGTGTCATTCCCGAAAGCCAGGTTGTACTGAATGCGTCAAACCAGGGTTTGCCCGTCATCCTCGAAGAGGACAGCGATGCTGGCCAGGCCTATGAAGACGCCGTCGCGCGCCTGCTGGGTGAGGAGCGGGAACACCGTTTCATGACGTCCCAGAAGAAGGGTTTCTTCTCACGGATGTTCAAGGGGGGCTAAAGGATGAGTTTCCTCGATTATTTCAAGGGCAAGAAAAACAAATCCGCAAGCGTTGCCAAAGAGCGCCTGCAGATTATCGTGGCCCACGAGCGGGGCCAGCGCGAACAACCGGATTACCTGCCACAGCTTCAGCAGGAGCTGCTTGAGGTTATCCGCAAGTACGTCCAGATCAGTGACGACATGGTTCAGGTTGAAGTGGACCGTAACGAAAGTTGCTCGGTACTGGAGCTGAACGTCACGCTACCAGAACGATAAACGGTGTGACCTGGCCTGTCCCGGGTAGAATGGGGCGGGCCAGGCCATCTCTCACCACCTTGCGAAGTGATCTTCCATCAGGCCCCGCAGGCCTTTAACCTCGATTTTCCCGCCAGCCTCATCCGTCACCGTTCCATTGAAGGAGCCCACATACTGCCGGAAGTTGGATGCCAGCACCCAGGCGTTCAGTTTTTCCTTGCGGACACCGGCTGGAACAAAATGCAGATCAATCCGGCCATCCTCCGTGGTCACATGCCAATCCCTGCCCGGCTGATAGCGATCAAAACGGAACCTTGCCGCGCCCAGTTTGTGGCACACACCATCCAGCCAGAGCGCATTTTCTGTCATCCCCGTTTCGTTAACTCCAGCGGCCAGGTTCAGACCCACGGACCGGCCATCCGGAAGCTGACCCGCCAGGCAGGCCCAGTTCCAGGCGGTTTCCCGGCGCATGAAGCCGCAGCTCCAGTCAATAGTGCCCCGGGTCTGCTCGTCGCAGCGCCAGATGCGGTGATCCCAACGCACTTCCCCTTCCACCGGCAAGCCAGCTGACTTGCGGGTAAACACCCAGCCATTGTAACCGGCCGGACACACCAGGCGGAGTGGGTCCCGATCCTCTTTCAAAGTAAGCTCGATACGGATATCACCCGGGGCGGACACCGCAATCGTCCGGCCATCAGCTGTTGGCGCGATTCGCAGGTCGACCTCGCCTTTGCTGAATGTTGCCACGCCCTCCTCTGGCAGCGGTTCAATGCGGGTCTGCCTGGCCAATGGCTGAAGGAACGATTGTTCCATCATCTGGCCGGTCTCGAAATCGCAAAGGTAGAAGAACCCGTTTCCCAGCAGTTTAAGATCCACCACCGCCAGGCCAAACACCCATCCCGGACCCATGGCGCTGACGAACTGGAACTGGTTGAAGCGCCACCGCCGGGCCAGCCGTGAACGGGGGCGGTCCATTACCGTACGCAGGTCATAGTCCAGGTAGTTAATCTCTTTGACCGGTTCATCGAGCACCCCGGGAACTATCTGTCCTTTGCCGTTGATCAGCTTTTCCATGGTCATAGTCGTCGTCAGATCAGGCCAATTCGGTGAATCGTATCAGCGGGTCGCTACCTGGTTCACAATCCACTGTTTCTGTGGCCATGCCAGTAAAAGCCTCATGCTAGACTCGGCCCACCATCTGCAAGGAAGTGTACCCTATGAGAAAGAGCATAGCCCATGGCATTACGGGCTGGGCCTCGGTCATCAGCGGGCTTATCTGTGCACTGCTGGTATTTGCCGTTGCCGCCAGTGCCCGGGCTGAACTGCCCACTGAAACCGACGAGCAATGGACACTGCGAAAGGAAGCCGATCATATCCGGGTGTATACCATCGAGCAGCCTGACTCCAGCTTCAAGGCCTTCAAGGCCGTGGCGGTTCTCGATGCACCCATCGAAAACCTGATGGCCGTCATGGCCAATCCCGGCTCCTGTGTTGAGTGGGTGCACAACTGTTCTGAATCCTATGCCTTCGGCGATGGCGAGTTCCATGATCGCTTTGCCTATTCGGTGAATGACATGCCATGGCCGGTGACCGACCGGGACTATGTGCTGCGCATCCGGACGCGGGGCGACCGGGCTTCTGGTGAGATTGTCATGGATCTCAACGCTATGCCCGATCAGCGGGCAGAGAGCAGCAGCCGGGTCAGGGTCGACCGGTCCGACACCCTGTACCGTTTCACCCCGGAAGGAGACAAAACCAGGATGGTCTGGGTTCAGCACACGGATCCCAATGGCTCACTTCCGGGATGGCTGGTGAACTCGCTGCTGGTGGATATTCCGGTGCGCTCCATGGAAGAGCTGGAACGCGTTGCCAACAGGGACAAATATCGCGGCTATCAACTGGTCTACGATGAGGATGGCCAACTCATTGGCATCAGTCCGCCCGGTTCCTGACCCGTCAGGCCTGTGAAGGGATGACGCGCAAGGGATCACGCGCTAAGCTTTCGGAAAGGACTTCATAAGGCAGCCCAGATCAATGACCGTTCTCGCCTACGAGATCATGACACCCAGTATAAAGGCCGTTCCCCAATCCTGGACCATGGACCGCCTGGCACGCTTTCTCACCGACAACGAAATAACCGGCAGCCCTGTCACCGACGACGATGGCGAGATTGTCGGTATTGCCACTCTGAAAGACATCACCGAATTCCGCTGGAACGCCACTCGCTCCGATGCGGACAGGCATCTGACACCAGAGGAACGCGAGGAAGCCCGTCGTCTGCGGATGGTGATCTTTGAAGAAATGGGGAAGGTGCCGGTAGAAGTCCGTGACATCATGACCCCGATCGTTTTATCTGTTGACGAGAAGACGCCGGTGCGCGACATTGCCAATATCATGATGCGCGAGCACCTGCACCGGATCTTTGTCACCAATGATTCAAAAATTACCGGCATCATAACGACTTACGATATGCTGAAAGTGATCTCGGATGAGGAACTCACGCAACGCTGCGCCGATAACGACTGAGCCACCAGAGAGGTAGCGCCACCTATGCCCAGAGCACCGCAAGCTCGCAGAAAGATGTACGTCCTCGACACCAACGTCCTGATCCACGACCCGAACGCCCTCCTCAACTTTGAAGAACACGATGTCATCATCCCGATGACGGTCCTCGAAGAACTCGACAGCCTCAAATCCGGCAAGCAAGCCGTGGCCGCTGACTGCCGGCAGGCGATTCGCAACATCGACAAGTTGCTGGGCGATGCCAGCCCGAAAGTCATCGAAAAGGGTGTCCCCATTGTACGTGGCAAGAAGGCCGAGCCCCTGGGCAGTCTTTCGATCCTGATGAGCACCGGTGACAGCGGCAACCACTCGCTGCCCGAGCACCTGAACGACAACAAGATCATCAATACCCTGGCCGCGCTCCAGAACCGCCACAAGTCCCGGGATATTATCCTGGTGTCCAAGGACATCAATATGCGCCTGAAGGCGCGAGGCTTTGGCGTGGAGGCGCAGGACTACCACAACGACCAGTTGCTTGATGACATTGATCTTCTGCCCAAGGGCTATCGGGAATTTCCAAACTCTTTCTGGGACACCATCGAGAAAGTAGAGACCGTTCAGCGGGAAGGCACCACCGAGCACATCCTCAAGCGCGAGGGAGAACTGGCAAAGCTCAACATCAATGAGTTTGTGATCGATGAAATGGGCTTTGTCGGCAAGGTGGTAGACCTTTCAGACACCCAGGTGATTATCAAGGATCTGCATCAGCACGACCTGATGAACGAGGAAGTCTGGGGGCTGGTACCCCGGGACATCTATCAGGCCATGGCGCTGAACCTGCTTCTGGACCCGGATATCCATCTGGTCAACCTCACGGGTTCTGCCGGTTCCGGTAAAACCATCCTGGCCCTGGCCGCCTGTATCGAGATGACCGTGGCCAGCAAGCTTTACAAGCGCATTATCGCCACCCGTTCCACCCAGGGGCTGGATGAGGACATCGGGTTCCTGCCCGGCACCGAGGCTGAAAAAATGGAGCCCTGGCTGGGCGCCATCGTCGACAACCTGGAAGCGCTCCACGAAGACGACGAGAACATGACCGCCAGCGTCGACTACATCCTCAGCAAGGTACCCCTGCACTTCAAGTCCATGAATTACATCCGGGGCCGCAGTTTCCAGCACAGCCTGATCATCATAGACGAGTCCCAGAACCTGACGCCGCACCAGATCAAGACCATTATTACCCGGGCAGGTAATGGCTCGAAGGTAATCTGTCTGGGCAACCTAGCGCAGATCGATACACCCTATCTGAGCGCCCTGAGTTCTGGCCTCACCTATATGACCGAGCGCTTCAAGGGCTTCCGCCATGGCGCCCACATCCACCTGCAGGGTGTACCCCGCTCGGTCCTGGCGGAGTTTGCCGAAGCCAATCTCTGACAGTCCAGGACGGGACACAGATACAAAAAAGGGCAGAACGCGCGTTCTGCCCTTTCCCCCGAGATTACCGGCTGGAATCAGACCCGGTAGCGACTAACCTCATCCGACATCTCCGACGCCAGATTTTTCAGGCGCTGAGTTGCGTCTCCGGCTCGGCGGGTTCCCTGGGCCGTCTGTTCGGTAATGGCAACAATCTCGTGCACATTCTGGTTAATGGTTTCAGAAACACTGGTCTGCTCTTCCGCAGCGCTGGCAATCTGGGTGTTCATATCCGTGATTGTTGCCACCGCCTGACCAATGCGCTGCAGCGCCTCGTTCACCTGGCGGGTTTCTTCAACGGTTGCTTCACTGCGCTCACTGATTGAGCCGATCAGTTTGACCGCATTGCCGGCACCGGACTGCAACCGCTCAATCATGTCCTGGATTTCCTGGGTACTCTGCTGGGTCCGGCGAGCCAGCGTGCGCACCTCATCGGCAACCACGGCAAAACCTCGCCCGGCCTCACCGGCTCGTGCTGCTTCGATCGCCGCGTTGAGCGCCAGCAGGTTGGTCTGATCGGCAATTTCACGAATGACCTCAAGCACACTGTCAATGCGACGGGAGTCAGCGCCCAGCTGTTCAATAACGCGAACCCCCTCACTGACCTGCTCTGAAAGCCCACCAATGACCTCGGTAGCCTGGTGCACCAGACCCTGAGCGTCACAGACCTGCCCATTGGCATGGTCGGCTGCCGTGGAGGCTTCACTGGCGTTGCTGGCAACCTCCTGGGCAGCAGCCGTCATCTCATTCATGGCCGTGGCAACCTGATCACTCTCGGACTTCTGCCGCTCAACACCCTGTTCGGCTTCGGTCATGACCTGATTCAGATCTGCCGTGGCCTCGTTCAGTGTCCGGGTGGATGACAGTACCCGCTCAACCAGTCCATGGACCTGGTCGGCAAAACTGTTGAAGGCGGTGGCCAGCTGTCCAAGCTCATCTTTGCCGGAAACGTCCAGGCGCCGGGTCAGATCGCCATCACCACTGGCAATATCGTTCATCGCTGAAACCGCAGATTTCAGGGGACGAATAATGCTGCGTACCACAACCAGGGCAAGCAGGACGATCAGCGCCAGTGCAATCAGTGAAGTGGTGACTGACCCGATGATCGCGTCGCGCAAGGAATCGCCAACATGGTTTTCCATCTCGGTGACCTGCGTTTCCAGGCCATCAACCCAGAATCCGGTCCCGATCATAATGCCCCACTTTGGCAGCATTTCTGCGTAACCCAGTTTGGGGGCCACTTCCCCGGTATCGCTGTTCTTCCAGCCATAGGGAACGTAGCCGCCGCCACCACGCGCCGCCTTCACCAACTCACGAATGAGATAGGTTCCATTCGGGTCCTGGAAATCCCACAGATTCCTGCCCTCGAGCGACTGGTTAACACCGTGCATTACGTTGACGCCTTTGGTGTCATAGGCAAAGAAATAACCAGTACTTCCCGAATCGTTGAAGCGAAGCTGTCGGAGTATCTCCCAGGCTTTTTCGCGAACCTCCGGATCGTCCGCGGAGCCCGGTTGATTGTAGAGATGCGCGATAGAGGACTTGGCGACGGCCAGATAATTTTGCAGCTCCTGCCGCTTGCTCTCCTCCATATCGGAGGAGAAGCCGGCAACGGCCTCCTCGCCAATAAATCTGGCCTGATTCAGGTTGTAGCTTGTCAGGAATGCGGTAAGGACAATCACCGGCACCAGGGCCAGCAATAGCACCCGTGTCTGGATGGTCAGGTTTTTCATGGCTGGTCGTCTTTCAGGTTGAACAATCAGGGAGCCGGGTGGCCCGGCACGGAAAAACCCGCAAGACTACGAAAAACCCGCCGGAATTATCATTGATGATAATGCGTAGTTTGTTTCTGCCCGGTAACCGCGACGGTAAAATTTTGTAGCTCAGTCCTTGAACTGGGCTTTATCCAGCCCGTGTTTGCGCATCTTGTCGTACAGGGTTTTACGGGCAATACCAAGCTGCACCATGGTGTCCTTGATGCTGCCATGGCTGACGTTGAGGGCGCTGACAATAGCAGAGCGTTCGAAACCATCCATCATTTCAGCCAGCGTCTGGCGGCCTGCTACGTTGCCGGCATCCGACGGCTCATTCTCGTCCAGTGCTGCAGGCCCCAATAACACATAGCGCTCCGCCAGGTTCCTGAGTTCACGAACATTGCCGGGCCAGGAATGCTGCATCAGCCGGGCCGCCTGGCCGGCATCCAGGGGAATGCTTTCGCGATCGTAGCGAGCGGCCGCAATGAGTACGAAGTGGTGGAAAAGCATCGGCACGTCTTCCTTGCGCTCTCGCAACGGCGGAATATCCACTTTCACAACGTTTAGACGGTAGTAGAGATCAGACCGGAACTCGCCCTCGTCACTGAGTTTTTTCAGGTCGGCCTTGGTGGCAGCAATGATGCGCACGTCCACTTCCTGCACCTGATTGCTACCCAGGCGCTCTACCCGTTGTTCCTCCAGCACCCGTAACAGCTTAACCTGCAACGGCATGGGCATGCTTTCCACTTCATCGAGGAACAGGGTGCCCTTGTGAGCATGCTCGATCTTGCCGATACGGCGTTTCTCCGCTCCGGTGAAGGCACCGGCTTCGTGGCCAAACAGTTCGCTCTCGATCAGGTTCTCGGGGACCGCCCCACAGTTGATTGCAACAAAATTATGGGCGCTGCGGCCACTGTTCTCGTGGATATACCGGGCCAGCGCGTCCTTACCCGACCCGGTCTCTCCATGCAGCAGAATATTGGCGGAAATATCAAGAATCGGATCAATAGTGGCCATGACTTTCCGCATGGACGGCGAATCGCCAAGCATCCGGGGGCCGGGCCTGGCCAGGTGACGCAACTGGGCCTTGAGACGGCGGTTTTCGAGGGCAAGGTGTCGTTTCTCAAGGGCGTGGCGAAGCAGCTCAATCAGCTCGTCATGATCAAAGGGCTTTTCAATGAAATCGTACGCCCCTTGCTGCATTGCCGTAACGGCGGTGCTTATGTCCCCCTGGCCGGTAAGGATGATCACCGGAATGGTGTCATCAATCGATCGGATCCGGTCCAGCATCTCCAGGCCGTTCATATCCGGCATGTTGTAATCACACAGAACCACACCGTCATACTCGGCATTGATGTGCTTGAGTGCCGACGGCGCCCCCTCGAAACAGCTGACCGGCAGGTCCTCCAGGGTCAGCGTCTGGGCAATGGCCTGGCGGATGTGTGGATCATCGTCCACAAAGATTACCGAAGATTCTGTCATTCCGTGGCCTCCCGCTTCTTGAGGGTTACAACGAATTCGGCGCCGGGGCCGTCCTTGCGATTGCGGCCGATCAGGCTGCCACCCAGCGCATCCACGATCTGGCGCGATATGGAAAGCCCCAGGCCCAGGCCCTGTTTGACCGACTTGGTGGTAAAAAAGGGCTCGAAGATCTGTTCGGTGTCGCCCTGCAACCCGGGCCCATTGTCACGGACCAGACATTTCCAGCAATGCTCGGTCTCTTCTATATCGATCCGGATTTCCGGTCGCTCGCCACCCTCAACCGCCTGAACCGCATTGGCCATCAGGTTGACCATGACCTGCTCTATCCGGATCAAGTCGCCGTGGCACATCACCGGCGCCTCTGGGCGGCGCCACTGGATGTCGATCTCTGAGCTCGATTGCTGGGCAACGATAATTTTCAACGAAGCATCGATCGGTTGCCGGAGATCGACCACTGCAGGCGGGCCCTCGGATTTGCGGGCGAACACCTTGAACTGCCGGGTCAGCTCCGCCATCTTGTCACACAGGACGATGATCTCTGACAGGTTAGCATCGACCATCTCGCTTGCGCCTTTCTCAAGGAAGCGCCGGCTGTTTCGTGCGTAGGTCTGAATGGCCGTCAGAGGCTGGTTCATTTCGTGGTTGAGCCCTGCAGACATCTGTCCTAGCACCGCCAGTTTTGCCGCCTGAATCAACTCCTGCTGGGTTTCCCGAAGTTCGTTCTGGGTGCGTTCACGTTCCCGAATTTCTTCCACCAGCTTGCGGTTGGAGTTCTCCAGGTCTGCGGTCCTCTCGGCCACGCTGCGCTCCAGTTGCTCGCCTCGCAAGGCAAGTTCAGCTTCGCGCCGGTAGCGTTCGCGCAGATAAAGCCAGGTCAGAAGACCACCAAAAAACAGCGCGGTACCACCAACCAGAAATCCAAGACGGGTCCAGACCACAGAGCGCGTGCTCACCATTACCTGAAGATTCCAGTCCAGTTTCGGCAGCGGCGTTCGAACGCTGAGATACTCTCTGACCTCGCCGTTTTCAAGAATATTGATGGCAGTGGAATTCTCCGACAAGCCCCAGGGCTTACCCAGGTTATCGAATTCGATCGGGTTCAGGTCGCGGTCCGGATAACGCTGACGGGAAGCCGCGTCCGGGGCCACCCCCGCATTTGAAAAGTTCCGATACAACCAATTGGGTTTGCTTGCCAGAAAACTGATACCAGCGTCATCCAGCACGACCATTTCTGCTTCCCTGAGAGAAGCAGGCCGATCCCACTGGGATTCCAGCTCATGAACAAGAACCTTTACGGCCACCACTCCGAGAAGACGGCCCGAGTCGTCGATGACAGGATGTGAAAAGTACAGGCCGCGGACTCCCGACATAAGCCCCAAAGCAAAATAGATGGCCGAATCCCGATTAGACACTGCTTCTGAAAAATAGGGCCGGAAAGCGTAGTTGCTGCCGACAAAGCTGTCGGCTTGCTGATAGTTGTTGGCGGCGATGGTCAGGCCGTTTACATCCATCAGGTAAACGTCGGAGCTACCCACAATGGTGGCCATACGCTGCATCTGCTCGTTGGCCTCGAGAATAACGTCCGGATTACCCGGGTCAGTCAGCGCCCGTTCAAGCAGCGGATGCTCTGCCATCAACTCGGGGACCGGCAGATACCGGTTCAACTCATTGGCAACCAGCTGCCGGTAACGGAACGACTCTTCCAGGCTCTCCTGCTCCACCTGCCGGTATCCGACCCAGCCTCCAAGCAGCCAGGACACAACCAGTGTGGCAACGAAAACAAGAACAGCACCGATCCGGTAGGACATAGCATCCGGTTCCTGAACAACCGCGGAAAGCCGCTAGAGTATAGGCAGGCTGAAACCAGAACAACCGTACCCTGGCTAACAGGGTACGGTTGTTCTGTCGCAGATCCTCGCAGCCATGCCTCTTTACACGACACCTGCCGTGGCAAGGCGAGCTTTCCGCTGTTTCTGGATGACGAAGGCCAGAACCGCCAGGGCAATACCGGTAAGGTCTGTCCAGAGCCCGCCCTCGATCATCAGTAGCGCGGCGGCAATCAGGAGGACTCGGGTTACCCAGGAAGCAGAAACCCTCGCAAACCAGCCAAGCACACCGCCAGACAGCATGTAGACACCAAACGTTGCGGTTACCAGCGCCCTTGCGATCTCGAACCACCCCGCTTCCATCAACAGAGCACTGTTGTAGAAGAACATGAAGGGCACGATGAAGGCTGCAATGCCAATCCGGAACGAGGCCACGGAGGTTTCCATCGCGTTGGCGCCGGAAATCCCTGCCGCAGCATAGGACGCAAGCGCAACCGGTGGCGTGATCGCCGACACCACAGCGAAGTAGAACACAAAGAAGTGAGCGGTCAGCGGCTCAATCCCCAACTGCACCAGGCCCGGAGCTACCACCGAGGCAGCAACCGCATAAGCCGCCGTGGTGGGCATTCCCATACCCAGCAGAATGGAGATGAACATGGCGAAAATCAGAGCCAGCAGCTGGCTGGTGGCAGCAACATCCAACAACAACACAGAGAAGCGTGCACCAACTCCGGTCAGGGAGATTACGCCCACGATAACCCCGGCCGCGGCGCATACCACGATAATCTGGATTGCCATGTAGGACGCGATTTCCAGCGCCTGAAGGATTTGCCGCAGGCCCATCTTGTTGGGAGACAACCAGCTCACCACAGCGGCAGAAACGGTCGCGAGGGTACCTGCCCGGATCACCGAGTAGCCCATGAACAGCGCCACGATCAATATGATGATCGGCACGAACAGGTAGCACTGCTTCATCATGGTTTTGAGCTTCGGCAGCTCATCCTCACGCATGCCGCGCATACCTGTCTTGGCGGCCTCAAAATCCACCATGAAATAGACCGAGGCGAAATACAGGATCGCCGGGATAATCGCCGCAATAGCAATCTCGGTGTAGGGAATGCCGGTAATCTCAGCCATGATAAAGGCACCGGCGCCCATGATCGGTGGCATGATCTGCCCGCCAGTAGACGCGGCCGCCTCGACGGCGCCGGCAGACTGTTTGCTATAGCCCACCTTTTTCATCAACGGAATCGTCAGTGAACCCGTGGAGACCACGTTGCCGGCACTGGTGCCGTTGATCATGCCCATCAAACCGGACGCGAAGATCGAGACCTTGGCCGGGCCACCCCGGGAACGGCCAGCCGCAGCAAATGCAAAATTCACGAAGTAGTCGCCCACCTTCGAGGACTGCAGGAAGGCGGCAAAAATAATGAAGAGAATGATGTAGGTCGAGGACACTGCGGTGGTTGGCCCGAGAATCCCGGCGTCCGTGTAGACCTGGCTGAAGAACCGCTGTACGGAAAGACCGGGGTAGCCAAGAAAACCCGGCAGGTAAGGGCCGGCGAACACATAAGCCAGGAAAACCAGGCCGATGATCACCAGCGCCATGCCAGCAACACGCCGGGTCAGCTCCATGATCAAGGCGGTACCCGCAATAGCGGCAAAGGAAATACCTACCGGCGCGAAGGACGTACCGGTCGACATACGCATAGACGTGTTGTAGACCACCAGAAAGTAAGCGGCAACGGCCAGCGAGCAGGCGATCAGCACCAGATCGGGAACGCTGAACACCGATCGCTCGCGTTGGTGAAACCAGCTCATGACAATGCCGGCACCGGTTGCCGCCAGCAAAGGCCAGCCAAAGTGCCACACCTCAAGTTCAGCAGGGATTCGCATGGCGCCATTCTGGACCATCTGCCAGAACGAGAACGTCTGATACAACACATAGAGAGCCGGCAGCATGGCGCCAGCACTGATCCAGGTCGTCCACCGATGGCGGGCACCACCCTCTTCGGATGATACGAACCGGGCGCCGGCAAACAGCACGAAACCCAGTACCAGGGCGCCGGCGATGTGAACGATCCGGAACGACCAGGTCTCAAGGGGCGCTATGTTAAGGGAATACAGGTGAAAGGCTGAATAGGCGATCGCCAGCATGGCGACAAATTTCAGCAAGCCGCCTTCAAACAGGCGACGGTTGGCTTCGACCGGCTCATCATCCACGTTGTGTGCGAGCACATGGTCCTCGCCCACTTCGATGTCCGGAAGATCTTTCGAGTTTTGTTCGGTAGTCATGACACACCCTGCTTGCAGGCAAATCGGGACCAGAACCCTGCTGGTCTTAATTTGCGGGGGGCCGCCAGGCCGCCCCCCGCCTGAGCACTGTTACTTGATCTTGCTGTCTTCGATCGGGTAACCGTTCTCGTTAAACCAACGTGCCGCGCCCGGGTGCCAGGGCAGAACGTTGTTCTTTGTGTAGTTCTCGGGAACCGAATTGCGGGCCGCCTTATGGATGGAAACCATCTTGTCATTGTTCTCCATGGTCAGCTTGGTGATCTCATACACGAAGCTTTCGGACACATCACAGTTAACCATCGCGAAGTTCCACATGGACACCACGCGGGAAGGTGCATCCAGGGACTGGTAGGTGGACGCAGGGATGATGAATTCGGAGACCGGGAAGTTATTGATAATGGTTTCTGCCTCGGCATCGGTCATACCGATGATATTCACATCAGTCTGGACTTCCAGCTGGCTGACCGCCGGAATAGGGATACCTGCCGCGAAAGCCACCACGTCAATCAGGCCATCCTGGAGCTGACCACCCAGATCGGACCAGCTGCCGTTACGGCGCTCAAAGTTCACACCCAGGGTTTCCATCATGCGCGGGAAGTAGGTATCGGAGGTGGAACCCGCCGGTCCGAAGCCTATGGTCGCGCCATCCGGTATATCAGCAATGGAGGTGATGCCGGAGCTGGAGAGCGCGGTTACCGAGAACGGCGTCTCGTACATCGGGAACATGGCGCAGACATTGTCCATCATCATACCCGGAGCCAGCGGGCTATTACCCTCCATGGACTCACGGGCGGGACCCATGGTGGTCAGGCCGAATTTGAGGTCGCCGGTATGCACGAGCGCCATGTTCTGCACCGGACCGCCGGTGATTTCTGCGCCACCGGAGACGCCCAGGTTTTCAGCCACAAAGTTGGCCCAACCGGAACCATAGGCAAAGTAGGTCCCACCCTGGCTGGCAGTACCAACGGTGAAGTTGGTGGGCCAGTCTGAACGGTCCTGGGCTGCTGCGGGGGTTGCGACGGCGAAGGTGGAGGCGAATGCTACCGCCATTACGGCTTGGGTTTTCATAGAGAATGCTCCCGTTTCATTTTGTTTGTTGGGTGCTCAACGAAGCTATGTTGCCTCGGTGGGTAATCCCAAGAGCAAGGAGCAGACCAGTTCCGAATTAATTATTTAAAACAGAGCATTAGTGAAGTCAGGAAAGGATTCTGGGCTGAAAATGGGTGGATATCCACCCATCAGCAAGAGCCAATGGGTGAAGACCAACACGTTCCACGGCATCGGGGCAGCACAAGCGCAGGGTTACCAGCGTCCCTGCAAGGTTGCCACAATACGCCGGCTTCCGGCCCGGTCCCGGTGCTCGCAGAGGTAAAGCCCCTGCCAGGTTCCCAGGGCCAGATGACCATGACTGACCGGCAGGGTCAGGGAGGGACCGATCAGTATGCTTTTGATATGGGCCGGCATATCGTCCGGCCCTTCCATCACATGCTCATAATGCGGCGCATTCTCCGGAACCATGACATTGAAATGGCGTTCCAGATCGCCTCGTACATCCGGGTCCGCATTTTCATTCACCGCCAGGGAGGCCGACGTGTGCTGGATGAAAAGGTGCAGTAGCCCAACCTCGCAGTTGGTCATATCCGGCGCCTGGGCCACGATTTCATTGGTTACCAGATGAAAGCCCCTGGGCAGAGGCGCCAATTCGATCATCGACTGATCCCAGATCATGGTGACCCTCCTTTCTATTTCTGGCGATCATCCCAGGGGTGCACTGGAACCACGTCATCACCGACATCGCCTTCGTAGCTGCTACGAAAATAATCCATGGCCTTTTCCGCCTCGCTCAGCTCGTCAAACCGGGCAACGTGATAAATGGCCTCGCCCTCGTTCACCAGTGGCAGGTTGTTGACGCAGATGACGATACCCGAGCAAGGCGACACCACTGCGGTTTCCGATTCGCCGAAGGGGTCCGCCACCATCGCCAGTCTCTGGCCTTTGCGCACCTTCTGGCCCAACCGGGCAACCGGCCGCATGATGCCGTCGATATCTGCTCGCACCCATTGGGAGTTGGCAGCGGTTTCAGACCGTTTTCTCGGTGCCCTGGGCCCTTTTTTCGCCGGAATCATTTCCAGCTCACGCATGACCCGGATCACGCCTTTCACACCGCTGCCAATCACGACATCATCAAAGCGCAGCGCCTCTCCCCCCTCAAAGGTGATCACCGGAATATCCTGTGAATCGGCGTACGCACGAAGACTACCCTCGCGCAGTCCGGAATTGATAATGATCGGTGCACCAAAAGCCTCGGCCATCCGCACAGTTTCCGAGTTCTTCAGCTCGGCACGAATTTGTGGCAGGTTGAACCGATGGATCGCTCCGGTGTGCAAGTCGATGATGTGGGTTACCCGCTCCATGATCTGGGTGCGCAGCAGATAGGCAATGCGCCCGCCCAGAGACCCGGTCTCGCTGCCAGGGAAACAGCGGTTCAGATCCCTCCGGTCTGGCAGGTAACGGGTGCGTTGCACAAATCCAAAAATATTGACGATTGGCACCGCCACCAGGGTACCGCGAAGATGCCTCAGTGCCGAATTGGTGAGCACCCGGCGGACGATTTCGACGCCATTGATCTCATCGCCATGAATTGCGCCGCACACCATCAGTACCGGACCGTTCCGGCGCCCGTGCACCACTTCCACCGGAATATGTAGGGGAGTGTGGGTATAGAGCTTAGCCACCGGCACTTCCACGGTTTGACGGGTGCCTGCCTTAATCTCGGTGCCGGCAATTTCAAAGGGCGCTCGGGCCATCGGTCAGCCTCTCCCGCCCTTGGTGCCCGTTTTCCAGGGCTTCTGATTTTTCTCGGTCCAGTTGATGATCATGCCCGCCACATTCTTGCCGGTAGCATTCTCGATACCTTCCAGTCCCGGCGATGAGTTCACCTCCATTACCAGCGGCCCCCTGCTGGAGCGCAGAAGGTCCACACCGGCAACGTTCAGCCCCATGGCTTTGGCGGCTTTGATCGCAGTACTGCGTTCCTGCGGGGTAATTCGAATCAGTGAAGCGGTGCCGCCCCGGTGAAGATTCGACCTGAACTCGCCCTCAGCCCCCTGACGTTTCATGGCGGCAATCACTTTGTCGCCAATTACGAAGCATCGGATATCAGCGCCACCGGCTTCCTTGATGAATTCCTGCACCAGGATATCCGCCTTCAGGCCCATGAAAGCCTCAATCACACTTTCTGCAGCCTTGCGGGTTTCTGCAAGCACCACACCGATGCCCTGGGTGCCTTGCAACAGCTTGATCACCACCGGCGCCCCGCCCACCATCTGTAGCAACTCTGGAACGTTGTCCGGCTTGTTCGCGAAACCGGTAATCGGCATACCCACACCCTTCCGGGCCAGCAGTTGCAGCGAGCGCAGCTTGTCCCGGGACCGGCTGATGGCCACAGATTCATTCACCGGGAACACGCCCATCATCTCGAACTGGCGCAATACCGCCGTGCCATAGAAGGTCACTGATGCGCCGATACGGGGGATCACCACGTCAAAATCCTCCAGAACCTCCTCGTGATAGTGGATCTGGGGGTTGGCAGAAGTGATATTCATCGAACAGTGAAGGCAGTCGATAACCTTCACCTCATGGCCACGATTGATGCCCTCCTCCACCAGACGACGGGTCGAGTAGAGGTGACGATTTCGCGACAGTACCGCAATTTTCATTTTTCAGTCCTTAGGGCCGGTTCGCCGGCAAGATAGGAAGCTTCGGGATAGATCACTGAGCGCCCTGACATGGCAGTGCGGCCCAACAACATCCGGAACCGCATGGAATCCCGGTTGGTCAAGGTCATTTCAATGGGCCATTGCTGGCCGCCAATAAGCAGCGTGGTCTCGATAACCAGGCGCATTTCCTTATGGCCACCGGAGTCGGAAACGTTCCGCTCGTCCAGTACCTTGGCATCGCACTCGACAACCTGATGCAAATCGTTTTGCACCGGATGCACCCAGAAGCGTACGCGACGTTCACCATTTTCTGTGTAGGGCTCGGTCCGGAATGTGTGGAGGCATGAAGTTCGAGCTCCCGTGTCGATTTTCGCCTTGATACGGCTGATATCCAGATCCGGCAACGCCACCCATTCACGCCAGCCAAGACTCATCTTGTTCTCGGCTGGGGTTGGCGGGATGGTTTTGATAACTTCAGCTGTCTTTGTCGACATCCGGGAGATCCTTTTCAGTGATTTTTTCCGGCCCCAACAGCTGAACACGGAACGGCTCTGAATGGCTACCCGCATACACGCTGGTATGCGGGAACGGAATTTCAATGCCTTCCCGATCCAGGGTTTTCTTGATCGCAACCATCATACCGCTTCGCCCCTCAAGCACCTTTTCCTTGGGCACCCAATACGAGAACTGCAAATCCACAGAGGAGGGGCCAAACGCTGTTACCAGCGTGAACGGCTTGGGTTCTTCGAGACAGACCGGGTTCTTTTCCGCAAGGTCCAGCAGCAGGCTTTCTACACGTTCTACATCTTCAGCGTAGGCAATTCCCACGGTCAGGTCGAGCCGGCGGATTGGAAACCGGGAACGATTGACAACCCGGGTTTTGATCAGGGTTTCGTTCGGAATCCGAACGTACAGGTTGTCTGGAGTGCGCAATTTCACGCTGAGCATATCGATTGCGACTACCTCGCCGATGGTGGCATCTACCTCAATGAAGTCACCGATTTCGAAGGGTTTTTCCACCAGCAGAAACAAGCCGCTGATCATGTTCGAGGCGGAGGTCTGGGAGGCAAAGCCGATGGCAACGGTCAGGATACCGGCGGCTCCAAGCACCACATCCAGGGAGAACCCGGCCTCCCGCAGTGCCGCCACGAAAAACAAGAGAACGATGACATAGAACACCAGCCGCCGGACCATGACGGTATGGTGTCGGGACGTACGCTGGGCCATGAAACGGCCAACGCTGCGGGCGGCCAGGGAACCAAGAAACAGCCCGAGCACGACAAGAAAAGCGGAACTGATCCACTGCCCCCAGGCGATATCGGTAAACACCTTCATCACACCGGTCTCTATTGTTTCGAGCAAAGCATCGACTCCCTCTGGTCCATTTCAGCCAAACATCCGGTCAAAAGCGCGCACCAACCGGCCACGGGCCACCTTCTCACGGGCATCCGCCACATGCTTGCAAACACCGGCTGCAGCCAACAATGACGGCTCCACATGCAGACTAGCGGAATTCATATCGGTCTCTACTTCAACCGTTACACCGGGCGTCCAAAGCTGCCCTCGCTCATTCTGGTGCAATGAGAGCAACGGTGTTGGCAGACTGAACCGCTCCAGCAACAGGGGCTCTTCCCGACGGTTGATGAGCGTGACCGGGGTAACTGCTCGCCAGGGACGTTTGGGTACGGCCTCAAGGACCAATCTGGCAAAACTGGGCGAGGCATAACAAAGCTCGCCCTCCATGGTAGTCCGACCCACCCAGGTCATGGACGGCGACGCCAGAGGGATCTCCGTCAGAACGGTTTGCTTGTCGCCGACGCAAACTTTCATCCAGAGCAGGGTTCCCACATAGATTGTGCATCGCCCGCCAGCGGGAATAGTCAGTGGCTGGAATGGCCGAATGACGGTAGGCCGGTTAGCGAGAGCCGGCAGGAACATGACGGTTGATGACTGGTGTTCCCGAATGAACCGCTGCAGCGGCACAGACGCAGATGGCAGAGTATGGCCGATGGTTTCTGTCCAGCTGGCTGGGTCCGTATCCAGATCCAGCATTTCGGAACGAACCTGCCATTCCTGATCCAGCAGGGTGACCCATAAACGAATATGCCCCAACTCATGAAATTGGGTCTGGCCGGAAGCCAGAACGTACGGCTGGGCCCACACGCCATCACGACGACCTTCGGTATTGTTCTCCATTCCTGCCACAGAACTCCCTCGAGATCGGTCGACTGATTTGCTGTAAAAGTGCCTTAACTATAATCCAATCAGGCAGCTCGGGCGAATATCCAAGTTGGTGATTTTATTGAAACACCGGGCTGTATTTACACTTATATCAATCCCTCAGACGACTATGGATTACGGATGACACAACTGGTCTGGTTCCGAAACGATCTCCGGGTTGCCGACAACCCGGCCCTCACCGCCGCCTGCGAGAGCAGCGAAGCAGCGCGAGCCTGTTTTATTCTCACCCCGGACCAATGGCAGGAACACGACTGGTCGCCCGCCCGGGTACAATTTGTCATCGCCCACGCCAATGCCCTGGCCGAAGAACTGGCCCGGCTCGGCATTCCCCTGTCCTTTATCTACGCCAACCGCTTCGACGACAGTATCGAGAAACTGCAGAGCCATTGTGAAGAACACAAGGTGACAACACTGCACTTCAACGAGGAGTATGGTGTCAACGAACGCAAACGCGACAAAGCCGTCAAATACCGATTTGACGAGCTCGGAATAGCCGTTCGCAAATACCGGGACCAGACGGTTGCGCCGGTAGGCGAAATCCTCACCCAACAGGACGAACCCTATTCAGTATTTACGCCCTTCTCCAGACGCTGGCGCAGCTGGATAGACGAGACCCATCCAGGCCTGTTCCCGGTCCCGAAAGCCAGGGGCAACGCAGTAAGCCCGGAACAGATAGACACCATACCGGATGCCTTTCAAGACGCCCCGGAACCCTTGGTGGCAACCGGTGAAAGCGCTGCCCACGACCGGCTCGAACGCTTCCTGGACGAACGCGGAGGCGAGTACAAGGAAAAACGGGACTTCCCGGCAATCGACGGCACCAGCCTGATATCCCCTTACCTCGCCAACGGCGTTCTCTCAGGCCGGCAGTGCCTGATAGCCGGCAGACAGGCACAGGGCGCAGGCGGCAACCAGGAAGGCCTGGGAACCTGGATCACCGAAATCGCCTGGCGGGATTTCTACATCAACATCCTGTATCACTACCCCCGGGTCAGCATGCACCGCGCCTTCAAACCGGAAACCGAAGCTCTGGAATGGAACACCCCGGGCGCCAAGTTCGAAGCCTGGAAAACCGGCAACACCGGCGTCCCCATCGTCGACGCCGCCATGCGCCAGCTCAACCAGACCGGCTGGATGCACAACCGCCTGCGCATGGTCACTGCCATGTACCTGACCAAGAACCTCTTCATCGACTGGCGCCTGGGCGAAGCCTACTTCATGTCAAAACTGATCGACGGCTTCCTGGCCTCCAACAACGGAGGCTGGCAATGGAGCGCCTCCACCGGCACCGACGCAGCGCCCTACTTCCGGGTGTTTAACCCGGTAACCCAGAGCGAGCGCTTCGACCCTAAAGGCGACTTCATCCGGGAATGGCTTCCCGAACTGACCAAACTGGACAACAAGCGGATTCATGATCCCGGAGCGAAAGGCGGTGTGATTCCGAAGGGGTACCCGCGACAGATCGTTGATCTGAAGGCAAGCAGGAAAGAGGCTATCGCAAAGTTTCAGGAATTAAAGAACTGAGGTAAACAACGAGGCGGGCTAATCCAAGTCTCTGACGCAGCGCCGGGGATGGCCTTCCCAAAACTGTGCGGAGCCATGGATGGCGGAGCCCAAGCGTCACATGGACGTGCCGCAAGGAGCGTGTTTTGGGAAGGCCATCCCCGGCGCTGCAGCCCGAAAGTTCGCAAGCCCGCCGGCACCAAAGTCAACCGGAACAAACCGGACAGGAAGGATCCCGAGCCAACTTCATCTCCCGCCACTGCATCTCCCACGCATCCAGAATCAGCAACCGCCCGATCAACGGCGTCCCCACCCCGGAAATCACCTTGATGGCCTCCATGGCCTGGGTCGCCCCGATCATTCCCACTAGCGGCGCAATCACCCCCGCCTCTGAACAGGTCAGATCCTCATTGCCCTGCTCCGGATACAGACAGTGATAACAGGGGCTGCCCTCACGCCGGCTGTCGTAAACAGAAACCTGGCCTTCACCACGGATGGCCGCACCGGACACCAGCGGCACTTTTGCAGCCACGCAGGCCCGATTCAAAGCGAAGCGGGTGTTGAAGTTATCCGTGCAGTCGACCACCAGGGTCGCCTCTGCAACCCTGCGCGCCAGAACCTCACCCTCAAGGCGCTGATTCAGGGCATTCACGGATACCAGAGGATTGATCCGCCGAATGCGGTCGGCGAGGCTTTCCGCCTTTGATTCACCCAACTGCGCGGTTTCGAAACCGATCTGGCGCTGGAGGTTGGCCAGTTCAATATTGTCGTCATCCACCAGGGTCAGCGTCCCGACGCCGGCGGCACCGAGATAGAGAGCGACGGGGCATCCCAGGCCACCCGCACCCAGCACCAGAACCCGGGCAGACTGCAGCTTTTCCTGGCCGGAAATGTCGAACCGTGGCATCAGGATCTGCCGGCTGTAGCGCAATAATTCGTCGTCACTGAGCATCTGCATCTCCCCTGTTTAATGCCGGATCAGGGACCGCAGCATCGGAGCTCCATCGCCCAAGCGTCATCCGGTCCCGGTTGCCATAATCCTGGCGGGTCTCAACGTCTTTAAAGCCGCGGGCATGGAACAACCCTGCGACGGCCTCCGCCTGGTCAAAACCATGCTCCACCAGAAGCCATCCGTCTTCAACCAGCCAGTCTGGCGCCTGATCAACAATGAGCCGCAGATCGTCCAGACCATCGCTGCCGGAAACCAGGGCCGTGGCAGGCTCGAATCTGACATCACCTTCCGTCAGATGATGATCGCTATCCGGAATATAGGGCGGATTGGAAACAATCAAATCAAACCGGCCAGCCTCAAGCTCGGAAAACCAGGAGCTCTGAACCACGGAAACTGCCAGACCCAGCGCGTCGGTGTTTTCACGGGCAAGCTCAACGGCCTCAGCCACCGCATCGCAGGCAGTGATCTGCCACTCCGGATGCTCGCTGGCGAGCGCCAGGGCGATGGCACCGGTTCCCGTCCCCAGATCCAGTACTCGGGCCTGCCGGGGCAACGGCAAACCCAGAGCAACTTCCACCAGGCATTCGGTATCGGGTCTCGGGATCAGAGTTGAGGCACTGACTTTCAGCGGAAGCGACCAGAATTCCTGCTGCCCCAAGAGGTGTGCCACGGGTCGGCCGGTCACCCGCTCCTGCACAAGCGCTTCAAAGGCCTCGGCATGAGCATTGGGAATCTCCCGTTCAGGCCAGGCCCGGAAACTGGTCCGACTCAGACCGGTTACGTGGCTGAGAAGGAGCTCGGCATCCAGCCTCGGCGAATCACTGTTAATTCTTGCCAAGGCATCTCGCAAAAGGGCTTCGCAGGTCAGTGAGGATTTACTGGTCATCGGCAAGGGAGGCAAGCAACTCGGCCTGATGCTCCTGCTGCAAGGGCACCACCACAGCGTCCAGATCGCCGGCAATAACTTCGTCGAGTTTGTATAGGGTCAGATTTATACGGTGATCCGTGACCCGCCCCTGGGGAAAATTGTAGGTGCGGATGCGCTCAGACCGGTCGCCACTGCCCACCAGGCTCTTGCGAGTTTCGGCCATGGACTTCTGCTGCCGCTCAGTCTCGGCGTTCTGCAGACGCGAGGCCAGCAGGCTCAGAGCTTTCGCCCGGTTCTTGTGCTGCGACCGCTCTTCCTGGCACTCCACCACAATGCCCGTTGGCAGGTGCGTTATCCGGATTGCAGAGTCAGTCTTGTTGACGTGCTGACCGCCGGCACCGGACGCGCGGAAGGTGTCCACCCGCAGGTCTGCCTTGTTCAGTTCAATGGCTTCGGCTTCATCGGCCTCCGGCATCACCGCCACGGTACAGGCGGAGGTGTGAATACGCCCCTGTGATTCGGTTTCCGGTACACGTTGCACCCGGTGGGCCCCGGACTCGAACTTCAGGGCACCGTACACCCCATCGCCAGCCACACGGGCAATCAGCTCCTTGTAGCCCCCGTGCTCACCTTCGCTCTCGCTCAGCACTTCGACCTGCCAGCGCCGCCGCTCGGCATAGCGCAGGTACATCCTGAACAGATCGCCGGCAAAGATAGCGGCTTCATCACCGCCGGTGCCGGCACGGATCTCCAGGAAAACGTTCTTGCCGTCATTCGGGTCTTTGGGCAGCATCAGGCGCTGGAGCTCTTCATCCAGCTCCTCGCTTTTCTGCTCGGCCAGTTGCAGCTCTTCCTCGGCCATTTCCCGCATATCGGCGTCGCCATCTTTCGCCAGCTCACGGGCGGCCTCGATGTCATCGAGCGATTGCTGCCAGGCCTGAAAGCACTGAACGATGGGTTCAATCTCGGCGAACTCCCGGGAAAGGTCCCGGAACTTGTCCTGCTGGGAAATAATGGAAGAGTCACTGAGCAATGCACTGACTTCCTCGAAGCGGTCAGTAAGCTGCTCGAGGCGGGATTGGATCGATGGCTTCATAGTTTTTCCGGGGTAGTCGTCGTGTCCGCGTCCAGTGCATCCAGCTGGTGCAACTCACGCAGCCACTCTGTCACCTCGGTGCGACCTTCTGTAGTGGCCTTTCGAACCTGCACAGAGGGCTCATGCAGGAGCTTGTTGGTGAGGCCGCGCGCCATACTGCGCAGCACGGTTTCGGGATCTGTGCCGTTACGCAGGGCGCGCAGGGCTTTTTCGGTCTCGGCATCGCGCAGCAATTCTGCCCGCTGACGGAACTGTTTGAGGGTGGACACAGCATCCAGCGCCCGCAACTGGTTGAGGAAATCCTGCACCCCGGACGCCACCAGGTTCTCCGCTTCCCGGGCCGCGCCCTCGCGAGAGCGTATATTTTCTTCAATAACCTGGCGCAGGTCGTCAACCGTGTATAAATAGACGTCGTCCAGTGAGGCGACTTCCGGCTCGATATCCCGGGGCACGGCAATATCCACCATAAAATAGGGACGATGCTTGCGCTTCTTCAGTGCCCGTTCAACGGCGCCTTTACCCAGAATCGGCAGTGGACTGGCGGTGGAGGAAATAATGATATCAACATCCGCCAGGTGCTCGGGGATCTCGGACAACAAGATGCCCTTGCCGCCACGGGATTCGGCCAGTGCCTGCGCCCGCTCAAGAGTACGATTGGCCACCAGGAAATCTTTCACGCCTGCATCTGCAAGATGCCGGGCTACCAGTTCAATGGTTTTGCCGGCACCAATCAGAAGAGCCTTGTTACGGGACATATCGGCAAAAATATGGTGCGCCATGCTCACAGCTGCATAAGCAACGGAGACCGGATTCTCGCCAATAGCAGTCTGGGTCCGCACGCGCTTGGCGACCGAGAACGTGTGTTCAAACAGCCGGGACAGGAACGAGCCACTGGCGCCGTGCTCCCGGGCCAGGGTGTAGGCATCCTTCAACTGCCCGAGAATCTGCGGCTCGCCCAGCACCATGGAGTCCAGCCCAGCGGCCACGCGCATCATGTGCCTGACGGCGTCACCATCCCGGTGCACATACAACGCATCTTCCAGCTCTGCGGCATCCAGGCCGTGGAACCCTGCCATCCAGCGCAACACCATGGGTGCGCAGTCGTCATCGCCCGCCAGATATAGCTCGGTCCGGTTACAGGTGGACAGGATCGCGGCCTCGGAGGCGCCAGAGGTTGCCCTTAGCTCGGCAAAGGCCTCCGCCATACGCTCAGGCGTAAACGCAACTCGCTCCCGTAATTCAACGGGGGCCGTGCGATGATTGATTCCCAGCGTTACCAGTGCCATTTCGTGGTTTTACAACCTTTTGCCGATGAGCGGTGCAGATACGCGCAATTACTGGACATTTTAACGGTCAGCGGCCTGAGCTGCCACCCGAAACCGCCATCGCTTCGGCAAGTGCGGACAGGTTGGGCAAGATCAGACGCTTATGCCATTATAGGGATTCGGCCGAGGCCGGGACCCGATCTACCTCAATAAAGGGGCTGGAGCGTGGTTATTATTGATGCGTTTTCGACAGACCATGGGAAGTTGCATGCACAAGTCCGTACCGTTTCTGGTTACCTGCCTGCTTGGCCTCACACTGGCAGGGTGTGCCAGCCTTACCGGCACTGAGGAAGCGCCTGCTCCTGGCGAAAAAGCCGCCACCGAGACTAAAACGGAACCACAGCTGCCGGTTGAATACGCCGATTTCGAGCCCGAAACCCTTTATCTGTTACTGTCTGCCGAAATTGCGGCCCAGCGCGGCCGCTACGACATTACCCTCGTTAATTACCTGAAAGCTGCCAAGCAGTCCCGCGACCAGGCGGTTATCGAACGAGCCATGAGAATTGCCCAGTCCCTGAACGGCGATAACGCCCAGAAGCAGCTGGCCGAACTCTGGCTGGAAATCGATCCGGACAACCTCCAGGCACATCGGATCTCTGCCATCCAGGCCGTAAAAGGAAACGACCTCCAGACCGCCATTCATCACATGGAACGGATCATGGATCAGGGGGGCGATGCTGACTTTGACAGCCTGGCGGCCATGGCCGCAAACCTTCCACCGGAACAACAGCAGGAGCTGCTGGCACTTTACAAAGAAATGTCGGGCCGCCATCCCGACACGCCGGAACTCGAATACAGCATCGCACTGCTATTAAAAGTCACCGGGCAGCCGCAGGAAGCACTCGACAGGCTTGAACCGCTGCTGGAGGAAAATGCGAATTTCCAGCCAGCCATCATTCTCAAGGGTGACCTGCTCTATCAGACCGACCAGAAAAGCAGCGCCCTCGACTACCTGCTGACCAACACCCGCCGCTTTCCCGGCAACCGGCAAATGGGCACGCTCTATGGTCGGATGCTTATCAATGAAGGCGAATTACAGGCCGCCCAGGATGAATTTGCGAGACTGGTCAAGCGATACCCTGAAACGCCGGGCCTTCGGCTTTCCCACGCCCTGGTTGCCCTCGAGAATGGCCAGACCGATCTTGCTCGGGAAGAACTGACAAAACTGGCCGAACAGGGCCATCACACCAGCGAAGCCAATTACTATCTGGGTCGCATCGAGGACCAGGCGGGCAACACCGAGCAGGCCATTGGCTACTACCAGAGCGTGGAACAGGGTAAGTACTACTTCCCGGCCCTGGCCCGCGCCAGCTCCCTGCTGGCCGAGAACGGTCAACTTGAGGACGCCATTGACCGCATCCGCAGGCTCCGCGAAGCCAACCCCCGGCAGGCAGAGAACTTCTGGCTGCTGGAGGTTAACCTGCTTCTGGATCAGGAACAGCAACAGGAGGCCCTGAGTACCGCCACGGAGGCCCTGGAAGAACATCCGGACAATATTGAGATACGATACGCTCGGGCCATGCTTTACGACGGCATTGGCCAGACTGCCGACGCCGAAGCCGACCTCAGGCAGATTATTGAGCAGGAGCCGGAAAACGCCGTGGCCCTGAATGCCCTGGGCTACATCCTGACCACCCGGACCGACAGGCTCAGGGAAGCTCGCGGCTATATCGAGAAAGCGCTGCAACTGGACCCGGATAACCCGGCTATCCTCGACAGCATGGGCTGGGTCCTCTTCCTGGAGGGCCAGATTGAACCTTCGCTCGACTACCTGTCCCGCGCCTGGGCCGCCTTCCCGGACCCCGAAGTTGCAGCCCACTATGGCGAGGCACTCTGGATGAACGGCGCCGAAGAGCAGGCCCGGATCATCTGGCAGGAAGGTCTGGAGCAGGACAGCGACCACGAAGTACTCAGGGAAACCATCGACCGGTTGACCAACGGCGGTGAGTCGGAATGAGACTGGCCCGAATTCTGGCAACACTGACAGTGCTTGCCAGCCTCGGCGCCTGCACCACGATCCAGGTCGAGCCATTGCCGGAGGGCATGACAGACCAGCCTCCCGCGGGCTGGACCACTCGCGCCGCCAGTCTCGGTGAGCTCGATCACTGGAAGCTGACGGGCAAGCTGGCCGTCCGACAACCTTCCGACAGCGGCACCGCCATCATCAATCACTGGATTCAGGACGGCGAGGCCTACGACCTGGCTCTTTCCTCGTCCTTTCTCGGCATGGGCAGCACAACCCTCAAAGGCGTGCCCGGCTTTATTGAGCTGACCCTGCCAAACGGCGAAACCTACCGATCGGGCGAGCCGGAAGCACTGGTTGAGGCTGCCACGGGCTGGCAACTGCCCCTGGAGAACCTGACCTGGTGGATTCGCGGCCTGCCATCACCGGCCAGCGACTACCGTCTGCTGTTTGATGATCAGGGCACCCTCGCCATCATCCGCCAGAACGGCTGGGAGATCCGCTACGACCGTTGGCAGACCTTTCTCTCCAGCTATCCCGCACTCCCCGCCCGCATTACCGCACTCAAGGAAGAAAAACGGGTTCGATTGGTGGTGAGCGACTGGCAGGAGCAGCCTGAATGACACCCGACCTGATACTGCCATCACCAGCCAAGCTGAATCTGTTTCTGCACATCGTCGGGCGCCGGGACGACGGCTATCACGAGCTCCAGACCCTGTTCCAGTTTCTCGACTACGGTGACGAGCTGAGCTTCACCCTCACACCCGAAGAGCTCGGCACAAGGCTCGCGGAGCCTGTCCCTGGTGTTAACGACGAGGACAACCTCATCATCCGCGCGGCCCGGGCCCTTCTTGAACGGGCCCAATGCGAGCTGCCCGGAGTCACCATCGGCATTAACAAACGGCTACCCATGGGCGGCGGTCTTGGCGGCGGGAGCTCCAACGCCGCAACCACCCTGCTGGGACTCAACCATCTCTGGCGACTCGAGCTGAGCACCGATGAACTCGCAGAGATCGGCCTGAGGCTGGGCGCCGATGTTCCCGTATTTGTCCGTGGCCATGCCGCCTTCGGTGAAGGAGTTGGTGAAACACTGACCAATGCCAATCCGCCGGAAGACTGGTTTGTTGTTCTCAAGCCTGGCTGCAACATAAACACTGGCAAGATTTTTTCCGAGCAAGGGTTGACAAGGAACACCCCGAGAATCAAAATAGCGCCCGCTTTTGAGGGAGACGCCTCGAGGTACCGAAACGACTGTGAGGATGTAGTTCGCAAACTGTATCCTGAGGTTAACCAGAGCCTGGAATGGCTTTCACAATTCGGACCTGCAAGATTAACCGGAACCGGGGCTTGCATATTTGGACGTTTCCCGACAGAATCCGCAGCCCGGATCATCTGGGAAAGCAAACCGTCCGGCGTCACGGGGTTCGTAGCTAAAGGGGTGAACATATCACCTCTACACAAAAAGCTAACAGAGCTGAAATGATGCCAAAAAAGCACGATACTGGGGTGTCGCCAAGTGGTAAGGCAACGGGTTTTGATCCCGTCATGCGCAGGTTCGAATCCTGCCACCCCAGCCACCTTTCTCCCGCTTCTTCTGAATCAAACGCCGATACTGAGAAGGATGCCGTCGTGTCCAAACTGATGATCTTCGCTGGTAACGCCAACCCTGAACTGGCTCAGGCGATTGCCCGCAAACTCCACATTCCCATGGGCCAGGCTACTGTAGGCCGTTTCAGCGACGGGGAAACCACCGTCGAGATCAATGAGAATGTCCGCGGCCATGATGTGTTCATCATCCAGCCGACCTGCTACCCCACCAACGATAACCTGATGGAACTGATCGTGATGGCCGACGCACTTCGCCGTGCTTCCGCTACACGAGTCACCGCCGTTATCCCCTACTACGGATATGCGCGCCAGGATCGTCGGGTACGCTCTACCCGTGTTGCCATCAGCGCCAAGGTAGTAGCCGACATGATTTCCAGCATCGGCGTAGACCGGGTTCTGACCGTCGACCTGCACGCTGATCAGATCCAGGGCTTCTTCGATATTCCGGTGGACAACATCTATGCCACACCGGTCATGCTCGAAGACATCTTCAAGCAGCGCTTCGAGAACTTTGTCGTGGTATCTCCTGACGTTGGCGGCGTGGTCCGTGCCCGTGCCGTGGCCAAGCGTCTGGACGACGCCGATCTCGCGATCATCGACAAGCGCCGCCCGAAAGCGAACGTTTCCCAGGTCATGCACATCATCGGTGATGTCAAAGACAAGACCTGTATTCTGGTAGACGACATCATCGACACCGCCGGCACTCTGTGCAAAGCCGCCAACGCCCTGAAAGAGCACGGCGCGGCCCGCGTGGTTGCCTACATCACCCACCCGGTTCTCTCCGGCCCGGCCATTGATAACATCAATGCCTCCCAACTGGACGAACTTGTGGTTTGTGACACCATCCCGCTGGGTGACAAAGCACATAATTGTGATAGAATCCGCGTCCTCGGAATGGCCGGGCTGCTCGCGGAGTCTATTCGCCGCGTAAGCAACGAAGAGTCCATCAGCGCCATGTTCGAGAATGCCTGAGTGACCTAACGGTCGTAATATCAAGGCATTACAAGCAGTTACCGGGTCGGGAGCCTACACAGGCTCCCGACTCTTTTAGTCAGCCGGAAAAATCCGGCTTTTCAGAAACATCACCTGATCCAACGCCTGGTCGCGGGCAGTTCAGGTGACGAATGAGGTTATTACCATGTCTCAGGAATTTGTTATCGAAGCATTTCCTCGCGACGATCAGGGGAGAGGTGCGAGCCGCCGCCTGCGTCGTGAGGAGCGTAAAATTCCGGCCATCATCTATGGTGGCGGAAAAGACGCTACTCCGGTTGCCATCTGGCACAACGAGCTGAAAAAGGCCCTGGAAAACGAAGCGTTCTTCTCTCACATCCTGACCATCGAGCTCGGTGGCAAGAAAGAAAGCGTAATCCTGAAGGATCTGCAGCGTCACCCGTACAAGCCGATCCTGACCCACGCTGACTTCCTGCGCGTTGACAAGGACCACGAGATCCACGTCAACGTACCGCTGCACTTCATCAACGAAGATACCGCACCGGCTATCAAGCTCCACGGCGGCGTAGCGAACCACCAGATCAACGAAGTTGAAGTGATCTGTCTGCCGCAGAACCTGCCCGAGTTCATCGAAGTGGACATGACCACTGTCGAGATGGACCAGGTAGTTCACCTGAGCGACCTGAAGCTGCCGAAAGACGTCAAGATCGCCGCCCTGCTCCAGGGTGAAGATCACGACCTGCCGGTTGTGGCTATCCACAAGCCGCGTGGCGCCAAGGTTGATGACGAAGCCGAAGACGGCGAAGAAGGCGAAGAAAGCGGCGAAGACAAGGAGTAATCACTCCTGGCTTGAGGAGGGCAATGGCGAATGGCGCAGGATATTGTCATGGTGGTTGGACTGGGAAATCCCGGCGCTGACTACGAGAATACCCGCCACAACGCCGGCGCCCTTTTCGTCGAAGCTCTGGCCCGCAGTGCGGGCCAGACGCTCCGCCCCGAAAAGAAATACCACGGGCTCTACGCCCGCATTCAATGGCAGGGCCTGGACCTGCACCTCCTGAATCCGACCACGTTCATGAATCGCAGTGGCCTGGCCATCAAGGCGCTGGCGGACTTCTTCAAGATTCAGCCCCAACAGATCCTGATTGCCCACGACGAGCTCGACCTGCCTCCGGGTACCGCCAAATTGAAAAAAGGTGGTGGCCACGGCGGACATAACGGATTGCGTGACACCATTGCCCACCTGGGCACCAACGATTTTCAGAGACTGCGCATCGGCATTGGCCACCCCGGCGACAGCCGCAGGGTCACAGGCTACGTACTCGGCCGCCTGGGCAAACAGGAAACCGAGGAACTGAACGCCGTAATCGACGAAATCATGCGGGTATTACCGGATGCAGCCAGCGGCAAACTACCGGCCGCCATGAATCGCCTGCACAGTTTCAAACCGGTATAATCCGCCCAAATTTTCCAGTACCAGCAGAGGCACTCCATGGGATTTAACTGCGGCATCGTCGGCCTTCCCAATGTCGGCAAATCCACCCTGTTCAACGCACTGACCAAATCGGGTATTGGCGCGGAGAACTTCCCGTTCTGCACCATCGAGCCCAACGCTGGCGTTGTCGCCATGCCGGATCCGCGCCTCAACAAGCTGGCGGAGATCGTAAAGCCGGAGCGGGTCGTGCCTACCACCATGGAATTCGTCGACATCGCCGGCCTGGTCGCAGGCGCGTCCAAGGGCGAGGGCCTGGGCAACCAGTTCCTGGCCAATATCCGCCAGACCGATGCCATCGCTCACGTGGTACGCTGCTTTGAAGACGGCAACGTCATTCACGTGGCCAACAAGGTAGACCCGGCCTCCGACATCGAGGTGATCAACACCGAACTGGCCCTGGCCGACCTGGAAACCGTGGAAAAGGCCATCAAGCGGGTTCAACGCGTCGCCAAGAGCGGTGATAAAGAAGCCAAGGCCCAGCTGGAGATGTTCGAGAAACTGCTGCCCGTGCTCAACGAGGGTAAGCCGGTGCGCAGCATGAACCTCGACAAGGACCAGATGGCGCTTATCCGGGAGCTCTGCCTGCTGACCGTCAAACCCACCATGTACATCGCCAACGTCAGCGAGGACGGGTTTGAGAACAACCCGCATCTGGACACGGTGCGCAAGATCGCCGAGTCGGAAAATGCCGTGGTTGTGCCCATCTGCAACAAGATCGAAGCCGAAATCTCCGAACTGGAAGACGATGAAAAATCCATGTTCCTGGAGGAGATGGGCATGGAAGAGCCTGGCCTGGATCGCGTAATTCGCGGCGGCTACGGCCTGCTGGGCCTGCAGACCTACTTTACCGCCGGGGTAAAGGAAGTCCGCGCCTGGACCGTGAAAATCGGCGCAACAGCGCCCCAGGCAGCCGGTGTGATCCACACCGACTTCGAACGCGGGTTCATCCGGGCAGAAGTAGTGAGCTACGACGATTTCGTGCAGTACAACGGCGAAGCCGGCGCCAAGGATGCCGGCAAATGGCGTCTGGAAGGCAAGGACTACATCGTCAAAGACGGCGACGTTATCCACTTCCGCTTCAACGTGTAATTTTTCAGGAAAAACTGCCCCCAAGCCTTGACAGGAAGGGCCCATTTACTGAAAATACGCGCCTCGTTTGGGGCGATGCCCAAAGCGAAATGGCAAGGTAGCTCAGTTGGTTAGAGCACAGCACTCATAATGCTGGGGTCGGCGGTTCGACTCCGCCCCTTGCTACCAGTATTTACAAGGTTTGGCCGCTTACTCAGCGGCCTTTCTTTTTTCTACTGTGGGCATTTTGTGCCCAAACCGGAATTTCACCACGGCTACGCCATCGGAATCCGGTCCTCTCTTCTCCGCGATCAGCTCCACCGCTTTCACCAGTTCAGCAACTTCTGCAGCCGAGTAGTGCGTGGTAACCGATCCGCGTTTGTGCCCTAGGAGCTCCGCCCGGGTTTCTTCTGATACCCCTGCTGCCCTCAGCCTCCTGCCGAAGGTGTGCCGGAGATCGTGCCCGCGGACGTGGGTGAGCCCTGCCTTCTTTCGCCCTTTACGCCAGGCGTTATTGAAGATAGAGGCCACCGGCCGGCTGCTGAAGGTAAACACCTGGTGTTCGTGCTTCCCTCGCTGGCGGTTTACCACGGCTCTCGCCGTTGCATTCAGAACCACCAGGCGATCGCAGCCGTTTTTCGTGACGCTGGCGGGCAAGATGAACCCGAACCCCTTATCGGGTAGCGACACCTCCCACTCCCACTTCAGAGCGCAGATCTCGCTTTCCCGGCACCCGGTATGTACCGCGAACTCGGCCATATCCTTCAGGTGTTCCGGCAGCTCCTGGAAGAGCCTGCCCTGCTCTGCCCAGGTCACCGGCGCTGGATCCCGCTTGTCCTTCCAGTCCACATCCGGAATCATTGGCGCGGTTTCCAGCCAGGTCATTCCGTATTCATCCCGCCAGAGCTCGGCACACAGCCGTAGAATTCTCCTGGCCACGGCCAGCGCCCGGTTAACGGTGCCAGACTTCGCACCTGCTTTCCGTCGCGCATCGATGAAATTTTGCAGCGTTCCGGAATGCACCTGGTTCAGGGGCAGCTTCCCGATATGAGGATCCAGCGACTTCAGATCCTGCACATCCCGCTTTATACTCCGTTTGTGTGCAAACTCCCGGGCATACCTGAGAGCCGCCTCCCGCCAGATTCGGCTTGGCCGAACACCGTAGACCGAAGCCTGGCGGATTTCCTCAAGCCTTCGGACGAGGTACTGCTCTGCCTCTACCCGATCGCTCGTTCCAGTGCTTTCGCGAATCCTCCGTCCGTTAATTCGCTTCTCGATGTGCCATGTCCCGCCGCGGAGGCGGAGACCGTTCCCACTTTTCGACATGCTACTTCACTCCATTTTTGGGCCGGAGCACGCCCTCGCCGAGAAATATACTCGTCCAGGGCACTGTCCAAATCAAGGCGATCGAATCCCTTTCCGATCTCGCCTATCGGAATTTCAGTGAGATACGGCCGAATTTCTTTGTTAAAAACTTCCCGCCCCATGCCGCAATAGTCTGGGGCCTGGCCTGCCCGGATGATCCGCGGCTGAATCGTTACTTCCGTCATGAATTCGCCCTCGCTCTCTTTCGCCTGGTTAGCTCGGCAGACGAAACGGACTGGTTATTCAAAATGTCTTCCGGCAACAAGCCCTCGCCGCAATGCGGGCAATTCGGGACCATACGACGACCGCGCCATATTTTGTCCATCGCCTTGGCCGCCCGGCTGCGTAGCTGGAAATCGGCGGCCTCCTTCGCGTCCTTCCATGTTCGGGTAATTTTCTTCCAGGCGGAGTCGTGGCACTCAACTAGCCTCACGTATGCGTCAAACACATCCACATCGTTCTCGCAGTCCTCACACCAGATCCGGCGCTCCTGCTGGTCGTAGACCATTCTGTTGTGCTTGCAGGTTTCGCGGTTGAATCTGGTCCTGCCCCGGGCAACTCGCACATCTCCGATATCCACGACGCGGACGCCGATGTTAAAAGGGGCCGGCTCGATTGGTCGCTTGCTCACTGTTCGCCTCCAATTTCACGGCTTACCCGCTTCAGCAAATCACACTGCTCTCTGTTCTGGACTGGCGGGAAGGTTGTGAAAACCTCTCCAAGCAGAACGTGATAACGCTCGGCGCGACGGAGCTCTGAGATCCACTTGTTACGGAAGTTTTCGATTTCCTCCTTGGCAAAATCCAGCATGTTTTCCAGCTCACTGATCCGACCCGCTGGATTGGCAAAGCGCGGGCGGTAGTGGCTTGCGTCTGACGGCTCATGACTCACTATTCACCTCCTGGCGGTCTTGGCGGGTTCGACGGCGGACTTGGTCGTTCATGCTTTACCTGGTAGCGACACCCGCTGCATCGATCGTCCGAGCTGCCAATCAGGACACACAGCTTATTCGGCAGGATTAATCGCTTCGCCGATGGGTGGGCACATCGCCCGCGGTAGAAATGAATGCAGTTAACGTTCGGCTGATAGCCGTCCCGCATAATTTCTTCCTGGCTCACTGCTCACCTCCTGGGCTCTCAGCCTCTTCGGCTCGCCGGCGAAGCTTCTTCCAGATGTTTATTGCCCGCTGGCTCTCCTTGTCATGCTCGGTTGCAAGCCATGATTCCAGTTCGCAGCAAACACGATCACCCGCACGGATGAATTTCGATAATTCTTTCACTCTCGCTTCTGCCTTCTCCAGCCTTCGGGCGGCTTCTGAAATTACTAGGTCGGCGTCTCGATCGCACTCTGCAGGCACGCGCATTGTGAGTTCTCCGTCCTTCGATTCACCGCCTCTGGTTATTGCATCGGCCAGCTCGTTAAGTCGAGCGATCAGCGTTTCAGATGGAACGTGTTTGGGATCTCTATATTTAGTGCTCATTCCTGACCTCCCGGCCCCGGCAAAAGCTTCTGCCTCTGCGCGTAATCCAGAACCGTCTCGCCGTGCTCGAGCATCATCTGGCCCAGGAATGCGCCCTCAAAAGACAGGATCCCGGTTTCAATGGCCGTCACCTGCCCTTTGATCCAGTCCCGCAGAATTGAATAGACAGCGATACTGGCCTTGTCGTACGCCTGGCGTTCGTGTTCTGCTTTGGTTTTTTGCATCCGGCTCGTGTGGGGGTGCTCCCGCAGCCAGGCCTGCGCGTAGCCGGCAAAGCTGGCCTTAACGCTGACCATTTTCCCGCGGTACTGGAACTGGACCGTCAGGCTCTGCTCCTGGTCGTCGACCATGCTCCCGAACTTCTGGCACCCGAACCCACGCAGGATCTTCTGTATTTCGCCCAGGGCTTTATCTCCGCTGGTAGCTTTTTCGTAGGGTAAGCTCATGCTGCCAACGCCTCCTGGTTAACCGGGATGACCTTGCTCAACTCATCTTCCATTGCAGCGCCTTTTGGCATAAAGCGCCCCAGCTCACCCCAGGTAAAGCGACCAGCCTCAACTGGGTCTTTGGTGTAACCAGAGAAGTTAGAGCGGTGATAGCAGCCGTGACCTTTGTGGTAGACCAAGTACAACGGCTCGGCGGTCGGGAAAAGAATGTCCTTAATGACTTGAGCTCGCTGGAAGTTCATCGATTTCACAGCTTTGGATAATTCCGACTCAAGGCGATCCCGGCGAAGTCCGCCGTTACGTCTCTGCCTGGGGTTTTCCGGACATTCGGCATAGAGTCTAAAGGCGGCCTCATTACTCACGTCATACTTCCCGGTCACCACCCACCACATGTTGTTGATGTTGTAGTAGGCGATCCCGGTACAAATTCTTCCTTTACGATCCGCGAACCAGACACGCTGGCCGTGGTTTAGCATCGCGCCATCAGCGGATTCTCGGTTGTAATCAGCGATGGTGTATTTGCTGGTATCACCCTTGAAGTGCCAGCTAGTCTTGTAGCAGCCATCCAGCCACTCAAGTGCAGTCAAAAGGCCTGGGCCTCGCTTATTCATGCGACCGTCATGTCGGTCTGCCCGGAATTCATAGCCCGAGAAAACATCGCACAGATAGGACCGAAGCCGGCGGCGGGTGCGCTCCATTTCCAGCCAGAGCAGATACGGCATCCGCTGCTCCTTGTCGAAGTCATAGCGGCCGCCATTCGGGTTATCTCCATTAGCCACGTCCTGCCACATTTCGAACTTGATGCAACGGCCACTCAGATCCAGAAAGCCCTGAAGATCACCTTTCCGGCAGTAACGATGTCCTTCAGCAAAGCTGCGACTGTATTGCTCGATCATGTCTTGTGGAACCTCAACGCTCCATCCGAGGCGGTGCAGCTGCTGGATTATTCGCTTGAAAACTTGCCGCTTAAAGTTGCGCTCGTATACCTGGCGCTCATCCCAATCCATACGCCCCGGTTCCTCCCAAACACTCAAGTGGGCGTCACCAAAACGAACTTCACCTTCTCGCTGAATCTGGCTCACAGCAATCTCTCCTGTATCGCAGTTCTCGGCGCCGGCCGGTTGGTCACGTCCACCAGGTGAACGAACGGCTCTGGCTCGTGGCTGTTGCATATTTCCGTGGCGAACACCTCGGTGCAGTGCAGATCACACCGGCCGCAGGGTGTGCGGGTTGGTTTCGGTGCGCTGTCGGACTGCCTGGGAAAGGGACAGTGCTTGTCCTCAGCATAGCCTGCATGGCTGTAGTGTTCGCAGCTGACGCAGGCCCTGGGCATCTGCACCTGTGGCTCCAAATCAGTCACTTTCCACCTCGTGTTCACGTGGCTTTCCTCGCAGGCACTTACCATCCGGCCCCATATCGAACGGGCAGTTACAGTCGGGATAGCTGCACACATTTTCTTTTCGTGACATGTCACGATCTTTGTAAACCAGTGCGAGGATGTACTCGGTCTGGTCGTCGAACTCCCGAAGCCGGGCAGCCTCCTCGATCGCCGCCCGCTCGTTGGCAGCCAGCTCCATGGTGAAGAGCTTCATGTCCAGGAACCTGTTCCGCTCACGCTGGCGGCGTTTACGTTCGGTTGGTGTCATGGCCATTTACATCTCCCCCAACACATTCAGCGCCTTCCGACCCGCCTTCATCAGGGCCTTTCTATGGCTGATCTTCTCGATGCCGTTGGCGTTCATGTAGTGCAGCGTCTCGGCAACTTCAGTAAGTGTGCGAACCGGGCTGCTTCCGGCGTTCAACACCATTGACACCTCGCAATCATGGGCGGAAGAACCAATAATCATGGCCACCCTTTTCTTCTGTGCTTCCGTCAGCATGCTTCCCTCTCCTGATTCTTCAGATGCTCCACCCACACTTGCCACTGCTCAGGCTGGAGCCATGTTCCGTCCTTCAGCACCACACAGCCGCTGGAATGGGCGTAGGCCATGCCGGTGCTCTCGATTAGCTCGATAATCGCCTCAGCGCGATCCTCGTGGCTCAGATCAGTTGCCTGCGTGTGCACTGCGTACAATCCTCGCTATTCGGCTGACTGTGTGGTGGCAGCTGGGTGATGATCCGTCCCGCTGGTAGTGCGGCAGCCGTCGATCGAGCAGGCAGACGAGGATCTCCCGCTTCATGTGCCTGAGCACCTGGAGCTCGTGCTTCATCTCGGCCAGTTCCAGGAGCGCTTCCCGTTTGCTGGCTTCGGCCTTGTCCCGCTGATCGTTCAGACTGAGGATGGTTCTGGCTGTATTTCCGTCCATTAGGCCCGCCCTTTATACCTGGTGATTCCGTGACGACCCCTGATTCCGTGTTGCTTTCTGAATTCGCTAACGAATCCGCCGGCCACCTGGAGAAAGTCCTGCTTGGTGTAGGTGCACCAGGTCTTGAGATCTGCGATCACTTCCTGGAAGTAAACTCTTTGACCCACCAGATCATTGCCTGGCCGTGGCTTTGAGGAATCGAGATAGCGAATGGTGCCGCGACCATCACAGAGGTCGCACTCCTCCTCTTTTTCGCCACCGCAGCAGTGACAACGCTCGTAGATTTCCCCAAGACCCCCGCACTCTTCACAATCGATCTCCGGGTTTTCTTCCTCGAGTACCTTCTTCTTCGCTTCGCGCCATTGCTCGTAACTTGCAATCAACATGTCAGCTCCCGTTTCCGTTTGTTCGCTGCCAACTTGATCTTGGCCAGGTTGTGGAGCACATCGAAGCTCCCCTCTGGCGGGTTCTCCATGGCGAAGAACTTATTCAAGATCGCGTTCTCCGCCCTGCTCACCAACACCAGGTTGTCCGGAGAGAAGTTCCGCTTATCACCATCCTTCAACCGCACAATGTGCTTTGGCGGTACCGGCCGGCCGTGGTATTCCTCCCACTTCAGGACGTGCACGAACTTCCAGTTCTTGTAGGCCCGGCCAATCGGCGCGTCATCGCTCACCTTGCGCTTCCTGTAGCCGTAGGCATCGACAACCTCGGTACCGATCGGCTGCTGGTTCGCGGGGGCATGCCCAGCCTTGAACTGACTCTCAGCGATTCGCCCGCCTGGCTGATAGCTGCGGCCCTTGTCCCAGCTGGTCTGTCCTGGCCGAAAGCACCCTGGCTTCTCTCGTTCCAGATACTCCGGAGACTTTTTCAGGCCCAGCACCGTGGCGCGGTTCTTAATGGCCAGGTAGGAGCAGCCCAGGACCTTCGCGATCGTTCGGTTCGGAGTGTCCGGATACATATCTGCCAGCCACTGATCGTCTCTCGCTGTCCACTTTTTCCCGGCCATGGCGATTACTCCTTGTTCTCCAGCAGCTGGGGCATCTTGTAGAGGCTTCCCATTTCGGTCCGGTGCTTCTCGGCATCTAGGACCAGGCGAGAGCTGGAAACGATTTCCTTGCTCACACTGGTAACGGCCTGCGCTCTTTTCAGCTCGGCATCGAGGGCCTCACCCTTCAGGTTGGGGTCATTCAACCGGTTCAGCTGGTCAAAAAGAGAGTCGTTAAGCTTGCTGAGATTGCTGGCCATTGCTCGGATCCTCCGTGGATTCGTTGTCGACTTTCTCCAGCAGCTGCTCCGCGTTCCGGATCGCTGCCAGGTATGTGTTGATGCATGAAATCGGAACGCCCAGCTTTGCCATTGAGGTGAGATCCCGGAGCACCTGGTAGAGCTCGTCAGCGTGTCGGGACTTGGCTGTCTCCACCTGGAGCGGTACCACCCTGCCCCAGTCGACCATGTCGTCACCTGCCTGGCTCGCCAGTGCCGCTTTCACCTGGTCCGGGGTTCCTGCAAAGCAGGACAGATTCCCGAACACCTCGTGGGCATAGCACTCAGCCATGACTGGCCTCCGCCTTCTTCCGCTTGTAGATTTCTTCACGGTCAATGCTTGTGTGCTTTGGCGCGGTAACGCCCATGCGAATTTGCGGGCCGTTGTTCCCCAGAACGGTGACCTCCACCACTTCCCCGCTCGGGGTCTCGATGACGATCGTCTCTCCGGTGCGCCTTGTCAGAATCAACATCCTTTTTTCCTCTTGCTTTGGTCGTTTCGATAATCAGGGCCAGCACCCAGATCGCGATCGCGGCAGCAGCCACTGCGAACGGTTCTGGAGCTACCCCGTCCATGTTCACGCGACGCCGGGCCCCGGCTGGCGGACCTCCCGGACCCTCGCCGGCATCCGGACCACGTTGCTTTGCTCACGCGGCACGGCCTTGTAGTTCCTGCCATCGCTGGAAAGCCGAAGCTCACAGCCGAGCGAGGCCAGCGCCTCCATCATTTGGCCCTGGGTAACCTTTTCCGGAAGTTCGATAGTCAGCGTTGCCATGGTGGTCTCCTGGTTAAGCACGGAATTCGCGGATCGCGGTACGGCCAATCACGCTGCGCACGGCTGGCGGACGGGTACCGGTCATTGGTGTGGGTCTGCTGCGCATTGCCGGCAGCGCTGAGAAAGCAACAAGCATCCAGGCAAGCATCCGGGCCCGGAACAGCCCCTGCATCCAGCCCTGGGAAACCAGATCCAGCCGAGTCAGGGCGTGAAACTGGTCCTTCGCTTCATCCAGGTGCCACTCAACAGTGGCTGGGGAAATGCCCAACTGGCGGGCAATGGCCTTTGTGCTCATTGAACGGGCCGCCAGCACGACGACTTCGGCACGGCGCGGTGGTAGCAAGCTTGCGTCCGCCAGCTCTACTTCCATTCGGGGGTAAGTTGGTTTTTGTCTGCGACCCATTTTGTTGTCTCCCTGATCAACGTTATGGATACAATGTATACGTTATGTATCCATAGGGTCAATACAAAATGTATCTTTTTTTGTGGGGCGTATCGTGCGGGTGAATCTGGGCCGGAATTTCGGTATCTTCGCCGCGATCTACAAGGAGGCACCTGTGCAAAGAAAGTTAATTGCCATCATCACCACTCTGCTTTTATCCGTTCCATTCCAAGCTGTTGCAGGGCTAGTCAAGAAAACCAATTCAGGCATCTGCCATCCGCCAGCCAGTTCCTACTACGACCGGACAAAGAACTTCCGGGCGTTCGATTCAGTTGAAGAATGCCTGGCATCTGGCGGCCGGTTGCCGAAGGGCGTGAGCGGTTACGAATCCAGCCAGCAGTACGCCAGCCGGGCGGTGGTAATGGACGCCTCAGATTATGAGAGACGCAAATTTGGGCCTGGGTGGGATGATGCGGATGGAGACTGCCAGAACAGCCGTGCTGAGGCCCTGATCGCTCAGTCAAGCACCAAGGTCAGGTTCGCGGATGAAAGGCGTTGCAGGGTGGTCACCGGCCGCTGGATAAGCCCCTTCACCGGGAACGTTATCCAGAACGCGTCAGATATCGACATCGATCATGTCGTACCGCTGAACCGGGCCTGGGATCACGAAGCCAACATCTGTTCCAGGGAAAAGAGGTAGCATTTTTTACTGTTTCCACAACGTCCTATGTTCGATACATAAGGCTTTATCTTGGATTAGATGATTGGATTGCCGTATTATTGGGGGAAGGCTATAGCCTCTCATGAAAGCCAATAGCACTTGGAAAACATGCTTCCAGCATAGTTTTTTTAAAAATCAGAAACCGAAATGGATTTTTATGTATCGTTCATTGCAGTCTGGAAGAGCAATCGCCGCTTTACTTGTGGTTCTTTTTCACCTCGGAGGCGCAATTGCTTCTGAACAATATTTTGGGTTTGAAGAATTCTCGATTCCATTTTCATTTGGTGATTCAGGTGTTGAATTTTTTTTCGTTCTCAGCGGATTTATAATTTTTTATGTGCACAACATTGATCTAGGTGATTCTAGAAATATAGGTTCATATATTTACAAAAGAATGATAAGGATTTACCCCGCTTATATAATAATTTTTTCAGGAGTGTACCTTGCTGCCATTCTAATACCAGCAACAAGAGATACAGTGCCGCATGATTTTAGCGCTATAATTAAAGCATTGCTTTTAATACCCCAAGATAAGGATGTGACCGGAGGAACCGGGGCTCCAGTTCTAGGTGTGGCTTGGACCCTTCAGTTTGAGATGATGTTTTATTTGGGATTTGCTCTAGCAATACTTCGTAAAGCACTCGGATTCATTTTAATTTCAGTATATCTTCTGGGGCTTTCTATCGGCTTAAAAGATTTTGCATTTCCGCTTTCATTTATTTTCAGCGAGTACGTGCTTCTTTTTTTAATGGGAATTTTAATAGCATACCTTTTATCATTTAAAATGATATCAAGATCTAATCCCTTTATATTTGCGGTGACCGGCCTGACGATTTACTCATTGAACGCTCTCGCAAAAATCAATGGACTAGGAATTAAGCCAGAAATTCAAACCATAATGTACGGAGCATCATGCAGCATCATTGTCTTATCCATGATTTTATATGAAAGGGATGGAAAAATATTTCTGAATAATAGATTTTCTCAGCTTCTGGGTTCCGCCTCTTATTCGTTATACCTTATACACTACCCTCTAATTAGTATTCTATGTAAGATTTCCATCTTACTGGGTTTAAAAGACTATGGATATGCTGGCGCTATGATGTCTTACATTTTTATTTTATTTGCATGCATTGCTGTATCTATAGTTTTTCATGTTGTAATCGAAAAGCCTGTAGGCAGATGGCTTAAGTCGCTATGGACGAGAAATATTTTGCAGCCCTCTAGCTGAGTTTATACGGTGGTTTGAACGCCTCTCAGACTTCGTTAGCTTTTAGGCGTAACAAGCGGGTATCTCAAAGTGAGCAGGTTTGTCAGAATCGTGAAAGTGTGCGGGCTGAAGCCGTCACAGGGAGAGTTGAGTCGATATAAACAGCAGCTAGCGGATTGTTGCGGATAATAAAAAGCCCGCTCGGCGGCGGGCTCGTTAAGCTTCGTAAAATTGCTCAAAGTCACTAAATTTTATTGCCTGAGCTACCTGACCGATGATGGCCTGCTCTTCTTCCGCTTTTTCCCTATGAACCCTGTCATCCAGGATGAAAAGCGTCTCAACTCCTTCAATGTTCTCACGACTCATGAGCAGAGCTTTCCGAAGCTTGGAGTTCACGGACTGAGCGATAGGCTTTACTGCGTCGACGTAGGTGTTGCCCCACAGGAAGTCAAAATGAAGATCAGCTCCATTCACTTGTATGACGGGAGATTTTTCCAGCTGTCGTGCAGGCGCTTTTGCCCGTAAAAGCATTTCGATTTCTGCCGTGAAAGAAAACTCCTGATCGGCTTCCTGATATTTGTCAGCTTCCCATTGCGCTAATGCGGCAAGGAGCCTAATCAGGCGGTCGGACCACGCCGGAAGCTGCTGCTTTTCAAAAATCGCAGAGAAGCTACCATCATCCTCCATGGTGAATCCGTACTGGGTGGCGATGTTGCCAAGCCCCCGCCAATTCCTTTTATCATCAAGCGCGAACCCACTAGAGCGGAGGGCAAACATTGTGATGCCGTCGTCAGTCATTTCGTATGCGTTACCGCGATCGACGAGATAAAAATCCAGCGGCTTGCCCTGGGCCAAGGTCACGGGAGTGCTTACATAGAGCATCTCATGGCCATTGAACTCCATCGGTGCACAGTGCCATCCGGCTTGTCTGAAAAATAGATCGCAGTTCATATCGGTACTCATCCCCCGAATAGGTCGTCCTTAATTGGGGCTGTCAGCTCATGATTTCCGTTTGCTCGGAGATTTGTGTGGCGCTGATATCTCATAAGCCATTTTGGATCAAGCGGGGAAGCAATGCCAGTTACCAATTTTCGAACAGTTTGCTCAATCCGCCCATCTCCAAGGTGAAGATGGGGACCGAAGATCACTCCGTTCTCGTCATCACGATGGGATCTAACATGGTCCGGCCAGATGCAGTAGAAGAAAACCCTGCGCCACTCTGGGCCATAGCGAGCCAGTAATCCGTATGTGACAACCTCATGGCCAGTTTTTTTCTTTACGTAGAAGTCTCCCTGAAGCATCAATCCGGGGATCGTTACCCTGTTTTTGTTGAGGAGGGGTATTTGCACCCGCAGAGCGCCCGACCTCTGAGGGCGCTCTTCCCAGACCATTTCGGAGCCCAGGTATTTTATTGTCTTACATTTCTCTCTGCAGCTATCAATCCAAGACATGCCGAATCCTTAGCCTACCTGAGTACTGACCACCAAAACACGCGTCCAATGATCCTGATGTTGTTGTCGATCACATCCTGAGCCGAATACTCTTCAGTCGCATGCTCTGATGCATTCTGGCTCACAATCTTGATTCCGCCACCTGGGCGACGGTGCAGGTACTTCACCCTGAGCATGCCGTCGTGGTCGATCGCGTATATCTCACCATCCCGAACAGCGGTGTCACCGGTGTTCACACCAACACAGGTGCCGTCAGGCATAACCGGTTCCATGCTATTGCCGCGAACGAAGGCACAGGCCGCATTCTCTTCGACCACCCCTGCCCTGGATAACGTGGATTTTGCAAAGCGGAGTTTGGCGCCGTGATTCTCGATTACCTGAGTCTGGCCCGCGCCGGCGGCCAACTCGACTTCCCTGAACAGAGGCAATTCAACTTCATCCTCATCCAATGGCGTGTTGCTGTCCCAGGCATCCATGTGCCCAAAGAACTCTAGTTCGTCAGGGCCGGAAGGCTTTTGCAGCTCACCTTGAGCTTTTTTCACCCGCTCTTTCCATTCTTGTGTGGTATCCCATCTGCGCGGGTATTCCAGTGTATCTCCCATAACTAAGTGAGGCGGAGGCCTGTCTCCAACCTCGCCATTACCGGTAAGTATCCAGTCAAGGCTCACATTAAAAATAGTCGCTAATGCCCGCAGTTGCTCGATCGAGGGTTCTCGTCTGCCGCTAAGGTAATGACCTACCGCTCCCCGGGTTTTCACACCGAGAACTTCAGTCAGGGCGTCCTGAGTGACGCCATCTCTTCGCATAAGGGTGCGAACCCGATCAAACCATTTTTCCATACTCTGAATGGTACGCAATGTATCCATTCCGGCAACGACACTTTTTGTATCCAAATCCGCTTGACTCGATACAGATGTATACATATCGTATCCCTCATGAACATACAGACCTATATCCAGCAAGTAGGGCTGGAAGTCGCGGCGAAGACCCTCGGCGTTTCAGTTCCTGCGGTTAAGCACTACCGGAATGGTATCCGGCGGATAGCCCCTTCGAATGTCATTTCCATCTGTGCTGCTACTGGATGGAAGGTCACTCCGCATGAGGCTCGACCAGATATTTACCCAAACCCCACTGACGGCCTGCCTCCTCCTGACAAACCAGGCGAGGCCGCCTGATGGTTTCTATTAAACCACTCCGGAGCTGGCGGAATACCCGTCTGACTACGGGTGGATATCTGTACAGGGTTTGAAGCAAGCGCGAGCTGCAGCGCTATCAGAAGCAGCCGGTAAAACAAGCTGGCCAGGCGAAAGCCGAGGTGCCGACATTGCAGCCGGGGACAGGGTCCCGGCGATAGAACGCCAGCAGCGCGAGTCAAAGGTAACCCACCACCGCCCCAGTTGATCGCGCTGACAGCCTGGAAAGACAGGCCGTATCCGGGAGGGCTCTGCTCCCTCGACCAAGGATGACCTGGCAGGTCCCCAGTCTGCCGCGTCAGGTAGAGCCCTCCTCGGATGCGAATACCAACCGAGAGAGCCCGCCCGCTTCGGCGGAATCTGAACTGCCCGTGTGAGCTGCGGCAGGAATGTAGGGCCATAGAACGTCGTGCGTCGAGCCACCGGCGCCACGGCTCCACCCTGGGGATGGTGCCCAGGGCACCCGGCACAAAAGTATCACCTTTGGTAGGTGGTTGACGTGTCCCCGGACGAGGGTAACCGGGACGCATCTGGGAGTGTCCTTGCCGTTGAAAGCGGGTCTGCCAAGCGAGGGCATTTCACAGATGCGTAAGGGGTTGGGAGTTTCCCGGCCGACGCATCAACCGCAATGACAGTTGCGAACTTGTGGCTCCCACCGGTAGGGGGTCTGGGTAGCCTCCCTTCAAAAGGCATACGGCGGCGGTACCGGATAACCCGCTAGCTATGCAGGCATGGAGAAACGGTGTCTCGCTGGGCTCATAACCCGGATATCGGAGGGTTCGACTCCCTCGCCTGCTACCAGACAACACGGAGGTAAACATGAAATCGCTCGGCGAGTGGAACGCCTACGTGACCGCCGGCGCCGATCGGGAAGAGAGAAAGGCCAGGCTGGCGGAATGCCCAGAGTCACTACGCGAAAACGTGACATGTCACGTTAAGACGGTTTTCGAATTACGCAGACGGAGCAGGCAATGCCAGAGAAACTCGAAATCAAACTTCCCTGGCCGCACAAGGCCCTGAGTCCGAACTCCCGGGGTCATTGGGCGAAGAAAGCCCGCGCTGCGGAAGTGTACCGGTACACCTGCAAGATGATTTCGCTGGAGACCATCCAGGCTGGCAAGTGGGATCTCACTCCTCTGCGGGAGCTGGTCGAAGCTGGCGGAGAGATTCATGTGTTCCTGGACTTCCATCCGCCCAATCGGCGGGCCCGGGACGACGACAACATTATTGCCGCGTTCAAGTCAGGCCGTGATGGGCTGGCGGACGCATTGAAGATCGATGACTGCCACTTCCGGACACATCCATTTCTGAAACGAGACGAGATCGTCAGGCCGGATGGAGAGATTCGGGTGGTGATTACGGGGAAAGGGCCAGAGGCCTGAAAAAAACCCGCCTCAAACGGCTCGGCAAAGCCTCGGCGGGCAATCTTGAAGAGGTAATGATTATGGCTGATCTGATATTGAGTGGCAACAACACGCCAACCATGAGCAGTCGCGAGATCGCGGAGCTTACTGGAAGCCGTCATGACAATGTGAAGCGCTCGGCTGAGCGCTTGGCGGCTGATCACATTTTAACCTCTCCATTGGAGGGGTCAGACTACGAGCACCGCGGCAACATCTACCAGGAGTATCGCTTCAACAAGCGGGACTCTCTCGTTCTGGTTGCCCGTCTCTCTCCAGAGTTCACTGCTGCAGTCGTGGATCGTTGGCAGTTCCTGGAAGAGCAGGCTGCCCTTCCCTCCTGGGCTCGAAACCTGACCAAAGAAGCCCGGATCGCCCTCGAGGACCTCAGTTCCCAGGTTGATCACTACAAGGGCGAAACCAACCGCCTGAACGCTGTTTGCAACGACCTCGCCGAGAACCTCAAGTCTGGCCTCACACCGGTGGAATTCTGCCGGATGCTCAATGGCGTCAACCTGAACCGTGTGCAGCCAGTCCTGGTTGAGCGCAAGAGACTGCTACGAACTCCCCACGGCTACCGTAGTGCGGCCGCCTACCGGGACAAGCTGTTTACCGAGCGGCGCTATCTGAACCGAGACGATCGGCCCTGTGAAAAGGTGGTGCTCACCCAGAAGGGCGCCAAGTGGCTCTATGCCCAATATGAGCAGGGGCGGCTTGAAATGCGAAAGGACTGGGATGGCCATTACAGCCACGTCCTGTTCGATGACCAGGAGAATGTGGCGTGAGCGGTATTGAACTATTCGACAGGCCGATCGCCTTCCAGAGAGCATTCGTCGACCTTGGCGTCGGCATCACTGGCGCTCTGATGCTCTCCCAGTGCATCTACTGGCATGGCAGGACGTCCAACAAAGACGGCTGGTTCTACAAGTCCCAGTCCGACTGGGAGGCCGAAACTGGCATGACACGCCGGGAGCAGGAGACAGCCAGAAAGCGCTTGGAAAAGGCTGGCTTTCTGGAAGAGGTCCGGAAAGGCGTTCCAGCAAAGCTGTACTTCCGGGTGAACGTCGATGCGCTGGAAACCGCGCTAAAAGCGCTGTCCTCCAGAATGGCGGAATCCGCCAATCAAGAATGTACAGATGGTGCAACCAGTATGGCGGAAAGCGCCATACAAGAATGCACGAACCCGCCAGACTGTGAAGGCGGAAACAGCCAATCTATTACAGAGATTACTTCAGAGACTACCTCAGAGACTACGGCAGAAAAGACGTCCGGGCCTGACCGGCCGGACATCCACCAAGTCCAGGACCAACAAGACCAACCCACCGAGCAGAGCCAGCCCTCAAGGCCTGATGCCGCCATCGAGAACGGCCGATTCTGGGGAACACAAGACGATCTCGATCTTGCGATGTGGATGTGGGATGCACTGGCCGAACAGCTGGGTGAGGACAAGCCACGAGAACCGAAATTCTCACGCTGGGCCAACACGATCCGGCTGATGCGAGAGCAGGATGGCCGGGAGCACCGCCACATTCGGATTCTGTGGGACTGGGCTATCCGTCACGAGAAATTCTGGGCCTCACACGTCCAGTCCCCCGACAAGCTTCGCGACAAGTGGCCGCAGGTTGCTATGCAGCGGAGATCAGAGCGCCGGAAAGCCCCGCAGCAGGCCGGTATCGATCGGGCCGCCGAACTCCGCCGCATCCACGAACAGCGCTCGAACAGCCACCAAGGAGTGACCTATGAACACCAATGACCTCGAGGCATTTGGCGATATGTGGGCACAGGCTCACGAGATCTATGGCAGAACCCCCGAGCCGAGGGTGGTTTACATGGTATTCCAGTCGCTCATCGCGTTCTCGTTGGCTGACATTGAGCACGCACTCTCGCGGCACATCACCAACCCAGATACGGGCCAGTATCCGCCCAAACCTGCTGATATCGTCCGGTTGCTGCAGGGAAGCAGCCAGTCCGCCAGCGGTGAGGCCTGGGCGAAAGTTGATTTTGCCATCCGCTGCGTCGGCAACTACCGGTCCGTGGTTTTCGATGACCCGAAGATCCACGCTGCGATCGAGCGCCTCGGCGGCTGGCAGAAGATCGCCCTCACTGACGATAAGGAATACCCGTTTGTCCGGAACAACTTCCTCAAGCTTTACCAGGGATTCACGGTCACTCCGCCAGATAGTTTCCCCCGCAAGCTTATAGGCACCTGTGAACACGAGAACAGCCAGCAATCGGAATTCATTCGTGGACGCTCGAAAGAGCAGCCAGCGCTGGTAGGCGACAAGGAAAAGGCCCGACTGGTGTATCAGGGTGGCGGTGACCAAGGTGTCGTGAAGATCCACAACGAGAGAACCGAGCAGTTCCTGGAGCTGGCGGTTGACGATAAGACCAAGCGCATTGGAGGTTTGCATTGAGCGGCAACCACCTTTCCAAGATGAGAGCTCGCCAGGCGGCAAAAGACTACATGCACGGCGCCGATCTGCGAGCCCAGTCCGAGGAGCTCTCCGACAAGCTTCTAGGCGTCAAGTTTGGCTGCAGCTCATTCACTATCAGGAAGGTCCGGGAGCATATGCCCGTTGTTGCCCTTGATGACGAAGACCAGGCGCTGATCCGCCAGTGTGCCGCAGAGAAGGCCCGCATTGATCAGCAGCTGCCGAAACTTACGAAGTCCTATCTGTCCCGTCATTACCAGGTAAGCCCGGAGGCGATCGATATCGAACTGGATTTGGTCGGTTGGGAGGATCCACGCATTCAGAGGAAGAAGCGGAGGGCCGCTGCGTGAGCGGAATGTTTTCACACGTCAAGCCGAATTCTGGCTATAAGAGCGTCGAGTGGTACACGCCAAAGTGGATTTTCGACGAGCTCGGCATCAGATTCGATCTGGATCCGGCCAGTCCTCACGACTACGAGACTTTCGTACCGGCTTCCAGGAAGTTCACTATCTTCGATGATGGCTTGAGCAGAGAGTGGACCGGTAGAGTTTGGCTGAACCCTCCCTATGGTCGAGACACCGGTTACTGGATTCGCCGAATGATTGACCACGGCAACGGTATTGCCCTTGTTTTCAGTAGGACAGATGCGGCCTGGTGCCAGGAATGTCTCCAGGCGGCTGATGCAATGCTATTTATGTCTGGCCGGATTGATTTCGTCCCAGGGCATGAAAATGCCCACAAAAAAAGCCGATCAGGTGCAGGCACAGTTCTATTCGCCTTCGGTCAGGAATGTGCAGGTGCGCTTTCGAGGCTGGAGAAGTACGGCACTTTTATCATTGGTGAAAACGGGAGGGCTGCGTGAAGAAGCGATCTGGCCCGGCATTCAATCAGGAGAAGCGACCGCTCAAGCCCTGCCCAAAATGCCATGGGGGTGGTTTCGTGAAGCCGATGTTCTACGAGATGCCCTGCGATCGCTGCGAAGCGTCCGGTGTCGTTTGTAAGGAGACTGGCGAAAGCCTGCCAATGCCGGACCTGATTATTCAGCTCCGAATCCGGCTGAGTGAGCGCAACCAGGAGCTGGTAGAAGTCAGGCGACAGCTGGCGGCCATGAGGGCAGAGAGCAACGGCCGGGGCTACGGCGCTGGCGGATCACGGTACCACGGGGACTGACATGCTGACTCGAAAAACGCCGCTGAAAACCAAGACATCGCTGAAATCAAAGAGTGGCCTGAAGTTCCGGGCTCAAGTGAAAGCCACCAGACCGAAGCGGAGCAAGATCCGGGACAGCGCCAAAGGTGAGTCTTGCCTGGTTAGAGTCCCTGGGGTTTGTAATCGAAACCCAGACACCACAGTCCTCGCTCACCTGAATGGCGGTGGCGTTGGTGGAAAGAATGAAGACCACAAGGCGGCCTATGCCTGCTCAGCATGTCATCGCTGGCTGGATGGTGGGTATGCCACTCAGGGGTATTCTAGGGCCACGCGGGATCTCTGGCACCTGGAAGGTGTTGTGAGGACTCAGGATCGGCTGATTGAGAAGGGCCACATCGAAGTTAAGGGGGCGGCATGAAGACAATCACATCGGCATTTGGGTTGACCTTTCACAGCAACAACCAGGAGCCGGGAAAGGCCTTCGAGGATAGAGACTTTCTGCTTTTCAACCCCTGCGACGGTTATCACGTTGCTATTGCGGACTTTGAGGATGGTGATTTTATCGAGTTCAGGCAGTTTGCTGGGAGTTCCTACGGTAAAGACTTTTACACGGCTTGGGCCGTTCTGCCTGAAACCTGTGATGTTCGTCGTTGCTTTCCGCATCAGGATGAGGGCTGGCGGGAAGCTCCGGAAGAAAGCGCGATTCGGAGATTTGAGTGATGGCAGAGCAAAATCGAAAGACGCACGAACATCGCCGGGCCCGGGAAGCAGCCCAGCGGGAAGTAGACCGATTCATTGCGTACCTGCAGGGGCTCGACACGATTGACCAGCTGGCGCACCAGGGCCGGAGCATTATGGGCATGTGGGCGGAGTTCGAAGGCAAGCCGCCTTCCGGCTCGGGTTTCAATGGCTTCTGCATGCTGGCGGACAAGCTGGAGAAGATCCGCCTTCGCCAGATGCCCGAAGAATTCGCCAGGGCCTACGACCGGTTAAGCCGCATGGCCAGCAGGGCACCAAAACAGGTAGACGCCCTTTGTGTCGATCGCTTCTATCGTGGACGGACCAAGGTCGCCATCGATCCGTTTACTGAGAAGCGCTACGAGATCCACTGGAACGACTCCGCCTGTGCTCAGCTTCTGGGTTGCTCTGTGAAGGTGTTCCAGCGGAGGGTCACCAAGGGCTATGGCCAGCTGGAGTGGATGCTTGGATTTCGGGAATCTGCAGCCGCTTGATACTAGATGTTGACTTCAGGGGTCCAGCAGATACACTATTTGGTAGCTGGTCAAACTGACCTCAAACGAAACCGTCCTCCCCATGGAGCTGGCGGTTTTTTTGTGCGCCGATTACTCCAACTCCAGATCTGCCCGCCACTGAGCGGGCTTTTTTATGCCTATGAATCGCCAACTACTCAGATCACAGCTTGAGCGCCATGAAGGCCTTCGCCTGAAGCCCTATCGTGACACCGTGGGCAAGCTGACTATCGGCTATGGTCGCAACCTGGAAGACGTGGGTATCAGCCGTGATGAGGCTGATTTCATGCTCGACAATGATATCGACCAGGTCGAGCGCCAGCTGGAGACGGTCGACGAATACCGTGATCTTAACGCTGTCCGCCAGGCAGTGATCGCGAACATGGCTTTCAATCTGGGCTTTGCCGGGCTCATGGGCTTCAAAAATATGTGGGCTGCCATTGGGCGTCGTGACTGGGAGTCCGCATCCGAGGAAATGCTGAGTTCGAAGTGGGCCCGCCAGGTAGGCGTGAGAGCCGTTGAGTTGTCGGAAATCATGCGGACTGGCGAGGTTGTCGGTGGCTGAAGTGAGCGATCGTAGAGGATGGCATATCGACAAGGGTATCCCCATAGCCGTACTAATCACGGTTGTCGGGCTGGCGGTTTCTATCTCTCGGGACCAATCCAAGCAGGATGAACGGATCGCCTTGGTTGAGAGCTCTGTGCGCATGCTTCAAGAGGCGCGAGTCAACGATCAGGCCCGAACCCAGAAGACTTATGACGAGCTCAGAGTCGATATCCGCCGCATGAATGAGAAGCTCGACCGCCTCCTTGAAAGCCAATATGGACGCAACTGACAACCACCCAGATCCGAATCGCTGGTGGAAGCACCGCCGGCGCGGCTACTACGCCGGGATGTGGTGGGCTTTGATCCAGACCGGTCTATGGATTGCCCTTGAGTACAACCGGCCCGGGATCATCGAGACGATGGGCGTGGTTATCGGCTGGTCCTACGGCATCAGCGCGACCCTGATCATCAGCTACTTCGGAAACAACATCACTGACGCCTGGGCAGGCAAGGTGAAGCAATGATTCTGGACACATTGAAAGCCAAGCTCTCTGCTTACGCGATTCCAGTGATCATCTCACTGTTGGGCGTTGCTGGGCTCTCCTTCTGGTGGCTGTGGTACGACCGCCAGCAGCTGCTTGAAGAGAACGCACACCTCTCGCAGGCGATGGCTCAGGCGAAGGTCACCAACGAACAGAATCTTTCCCAGATCGCTCAACTCCAGGCGGATATCCGTTGGAGGGATCAGCAAGCCCTGATCCGTTCAGAGCGAGAGCGAAACCTTAACGAACAGCTGGCCCAGACCGAGGCCGAGCTGAAGGAGTTGGTTAGAGATGCGCCTTGCTCTGGTCCTGAGTATGTGTGGCCTGACGCTGTTTATGAGCGGATGCGGTCCGGCACAGTGGCTGACCCGAACCGAGTACGTGAAAGAGCAGGTCCCTCAGGATTACCTGGTACCGCGGATACTTCCGGCGCCACCTCGGCGGATTGACTGGTGCCCAGTGTGGGCTGAACAGCTGAAGAAGGTGGCTACCGCGTGCGAGGGCGATAAGGATGACGTCAGGGCATGGAACGACCGGCCAATCGAAGAGGCATCTAAGTGAACGAAGAACAGACTGCCGAGCTCATCGAAGCTATCCGCCAGCAGATTGACGCCATCAATCGCCTGGCCAGCAGCAATGCCGCACTGGTTCAGGCGATGGCTGAGGCCGAGGTAATGGATGACGAGGAGAGGGAGTCGACCACTTACCTCGACGGCAGCACACTCGACTGATGCCACAGCGTACCGCTAAGCCCTGCCGGGACAAGCTGTGCCGGATGACTACCAGGGAGAAACACGGCTACTGCGAGGCTCACGCTGACCAGGCGAAGAGCTGGACTCGAGGCAGAGCAGGCAGAGGCAGAGGAGGCAGACCATGGCGCCGGCTTCGAGATCAGGTGCTTGAGCGTGATCGATACCTCTGTCAGCCATGCAAGAGAGATCAGAAAGCGACACCAGCGACTGAGGTTGACCACATCGTCCCAGAGGCTGAGGGAGGCGCCACGGTTGCCAGCAACCTTGAGGCCACCTGCCACCCCTGTCATCAGGCCAAGACCCAGCGGGAGGCCTTGAGGGCGCGAGCGCGAGGCGACTGACGACCCGGGGGTGGGTAAATCTCTACAGCCCTGTCCAGCGGACACCGCGCCCTCAATCGTTTTTTTATGCGTGAGAAATAACGAAACTTTTTCCGGAGGTCCTGGTTGAACAACAACGCTCCAGTTCGCGCCTCCGGCGGAGGCCGAAAACGGAAGTCGGTTGGCACTCAGAAAAGCTCGATCACCCGGATCAATCCTCCCGAAGAATTGATGGGTGATGCGGCCCGGAGAATCTGGAAACAACAATCGAAGGTGCTGATCGATCGCGGCAGCTTCGAAGTCGAAGACGCCCCACTGCTTCAAGCCTACTGCAACGCCTGGCAACTGATGCTGGATGCCGAGATCCGGATTGCCAACGAGGGATTAACGCTTCCGACCGCTGATGGCAGCGAGAAGATGCACCCGGTTGTGAACGTCCGCGACAAGTCAGTGCAGCAACTTTCGAGGCTGGGCTCACTGCTCGGGCTGGATCCGCTTACCCGTATGAGAATGCTCGGCGGTGGCGGAGCAAATGACGACGGCAAAAACGAGGGCAACGAATTCGACGAGTTCTAACCTATGAGCGCCTACCCCAATGTGAACGCGGCGCAGAAGTACGCCCGCGATGTGGTAGGTGGCCGGATCGTCGCCTGCAGCTACGTCAAGGCAGCTTGTGCCCGACACCTGAATGACCTGAAGGCAGCAAAAGCAAAGAGCTATCCGTACCGGTTCGACCGGGACCTGGCGGAAAGAGCCTGCAGGTTTGTCCAGCTCCTGCCCCACACCAAGGGCGAATGGGCCAGAGGCAACCAGCGAATAATCCTCGAGCCCTGGCAGCTGTTCAGCTTCTCGATGGTGTTTGGGTGGATCCGGAAGAAGGACAAGCTCCGCCGGTTCCGGGAAGTCTACGAAGAGGTCCCCAGGAAGAACGGCAAGTCCATCAAGGTGGCCGGCGCCGGGTTGTACGCCTTCTGTGCAGATAAAGAATATGGCGCCGAGGTCTATTGCGGTGCCACCAGCGAGAAACAGGCCTGGGAGGTTTTCCGCCCTGCCCTGAAGATGGCAAAAAAACTGCCAAACCTGCGCAACCGGTTTGGCATCGTGCCCTGGGCAAAGAAACTCGAACGGGGCGATGGAAGCGTCTTCGAGCCGGTGATCGGTGATCCGGGTGACGGCTCCAGCCCCTCGATGTCGATCATCGACGAGTATCACGAACATCCTGACTCGCGCCTCTACGACACGATGATCACTGGCATGGGCGCCCGATCGCAGCCGTTGCTGTGGGTAATAACCACCGCCGGTTTCGATATCGCCGGGCCCTGCTATGAGATGCGGGAACGCGCCATCGAGATGCTGGAAGGCACCAGCCAGGATGACGAGCTGTTCGCCATCATCTACACCATCGATGCGAAAGACGACTGGACTACCGACGAGGCCATTCTCAAGGCCAACCCAAACGCCGGGGTTTCGGTAAAGCTCGACTACCTCAAAAGCCAGAGGGACAAGGCGGTTGCCCGGGCCAGGTTGGCGAACAAGTACAAAACCAAACACCTCAATGTCTGGGTCTCCTCGAAAGAGGGGTACTTCAACATGGAGGACTGGAAGAAATGTGAAGACCAGTCACTGACCATCGACCAGTTCCGAGGCGAGGACTGCATTCTGGCTTTCGACTTGGCCCGCAAGCTGGACATGAACAGCATGGCCCGGCTGTTCAGCCGCCAGGTAGATGGCAAGACTCACTACTACTGCGTCGGGCCGAAGTTCTGGGTACCGGAAGACACCGCGTTCGACAATGAAGACCGCCGGCTCGGCGAGCGATACCAGGGCTGGATTGAGTCCAAGCACCTGGATGCCACAGACGGCAGTGAGGTGGACTACCGGGAAATCCTGGAATGCGCCAAGGAAGCCAACCTGGAAACGCCGGCGCAAGAGTCGCCCATTGACCCGCACGGCGCCGCGAACCTTTCGCACCAGCTGGACGACGAAGGCCTGAACCCGATCACCATGGTTCAGAACTACACCAACATGTCGGACGGCATGAAGGAGTTGGAGGCCGCGATCGTCTCCGGCCGGTTCCACCATGACGGCAATCCGATCATGACCTGGTGTGTCGGTAACGTGGTTGGCAAATACCTGCCTGGCAATGACGACGTGGTCCGTCCCATCAAGCAAGGCGATCACAACAAGATCGACGGCGCGGTGGCTCTCATCATGGCCATAGGCCGCGCACTGGCGAACGCCCAAGTAGGCGAAAGCGTACTGGATACCCTTTCTGACGACGACATCCTGGTGATGTAAATGCGCACTTATCTGATCGACACCCTGGGCCTTGCCGGTTTCGGGGCGATGACCTATGGCCTGTATCTCAGATTCGGCCTGGCTGATGCCCTTATCGCTGCTGGCGGACTGATGTTCGTTATGGCCCTGGCAGCTGCCCGCGCCTCCAAGCGCAAAGCTGGCGGAGGTAAGAAGTAATGCTTGAGTCCCTGTTCGCCCCGGAATCCCGGTCACTTGAGGATCCGAATACACCGCTGACCGGCCAGAACCTGGCGGAGTACTTCGATACAAACATCGGTATCCAAGTGGACAACCAGTCCGCCCTGACTCTCTCGGCGGTCTACTCCTGCATGTACGTTCTGTCCTCGTCCATCGGCCAGCTGCCGCTTCACGTGATGCGGAAAAAGGGCGACAACATCGAGGCGGCCAAGGATCACCCGGCTTATTGGCTGCTTCACGATGAGCCCAATGAGTGGCAGACCAGCTACAAGTGGCGGGAAACCAAACAGAGCCACGTCCTGGGCTGGGGCAACGGCTATACCCAGACCGTGCGAAGCCCGAGCGGGGAACTTCGCGAGCTTGTCACCCGGCGGCCCTGGGAAACACAGCTGGTCAAGAACGGAAACCGCTGGCTCTACGCCGTTACCGAGGAAGACGAAGGCAGCCGCGCCGTCGCCCTCGAGGACATGATTCACGTTCGGGCCCTGGGCTCCGATGGCCGGACCGGTAAAAGCCTGATCCGGCAACACGCCGAAACCATTGGCCTGGGGCTAGCGGCTCAGAGATACGGCAAGGACTTCTTCACCGGTGGTGGACGCCCTACCGGCCTGGTCACGGTGAAAAACTCGCTTCAGAAGGACAGCTGGGAGCGCCTAAAAACCGCCTGGAACAACGCTGTCTCGAAACTGAAGGCCAGCGAGAACAAGACGCTGATGCTCCCGGCGGATCTCGACTACAAGTCGATTACCATTCCGCCCGAGGATGCGCAGTTCCTGGAAACCCGGAAGCTGAACCGCTCCGAGGTTGCCGGCATCTTTAACGTGCCGGCGCACATGATCAACGACCTCGACAAGGCCACCTTCTCCAATATCAGTGAACAGGCCATCCAGTTTGTTCGGCACACCATGATGCCCTGGGTTGTGAACTGGGAGCAGGAGATTAACCGCCGGGTATTCACCCGCGCTGAGCGTGCCGCTGGCTACTACTGCAAGTTCAACCTCGCCGGCCTGCTGCGCGGTACCGCGAAAGAACGAGCCGAGTTCTATCACGCCGCGATCAACGACGGCTGGATGGATCGCAACGAAGCCCGAGTGCTCGAGGACATGAATCCCCGGGACGGCCTGGACCAGATGCTGGTCAGCGTGAACGCGCAGCCCCTGAGCGCCCTGAATCAATCCGACACCCCCAACGATGACGAGGAATCCACCTCATGAGCGAAGTCGAGAAGCGCGCCCTTCTGTGTGAGGTGCGTGCCGAAGAAACCGAGGAAGGACAGCCGGCCCGCATCGTCGGGCATGGTGCGGTCTTCAATAAGCGCAGTGAAATGATCCTGGGCATGTTCAAAGAGGAGATCGCCCCGGGCGCCTTCGATGACGTGCTCAACGACGATGTTCGAGCACTGTTCAACCACGACCCCAATTTTGTTCTGGGGCGAACCCGCAGCGGCACTCTGGAGCTTTCGGTTGACGCTGAGGGCTTGCGTTACGACATCAATCCGCCGGATACCCAGTCCGTTCGGGACCTGGTGTTGGCTCCGTTGACCCGGGGTGACATCACCGGATCGAGCTTTGCGTTTCGGGTTGCGCCTGACGGTGACGAATGGATGGAAGACGAAGACGGCCTGATCGTTCGGACCATCCATCGCTTCAGCCGGTTGCTCGACGTTTCGCCGGTGACCTACCCGGCTTACCCGGATGCGGGCGCTGCAAAGCGCTCCCTCGAGGCTCGCTGCGAAGAGATCAAGGGTCTCGCCCAGCGTGCCATCAATCAGCGCCGCGCCCGCGAGCGCTTCCTTGAACTCATCCACGCCTGAAACCAAAAAATCGCCCCGGAGGGCACAGCACTATGAAACTCCATGAATTGAAGCAAGCGTACAACGAGCTCGCCCGGAACATGCGCAACCTGCATGACAAGATCGGCGACAACACCTGGACTGACGAGCAGCGCAGCCAGTGGAACGACTGGAAACAAAAGCTCGACGGTTTCGACGAGCAGATCAAGCGCGAGGAAGCGCTGCGGGATGCAGATCAGCGCTTCGTAGAAGATAACGAAGAAGAGCACCGCGACAACCTGGACAATGAAGAGCGCGGTGGTCAGAGCATTGACGAGCAACGGGCTCAGGCATTTGATGGCTTCCTGCGTCAGGGCATGTCCGAAATGTCCGCAGAGCAGCGTCAGATCCTGCGTGAAATGCGTGCTCAGGCCACCGACCCCGACACCGCCGGCGGCTACACCGTGCCTACCGAGATGCTGAATCGCATTCACGAGGCCATGAAGGATTATGGCGGCCTGGCCAGCGTTGCCCAGATCCTCACCACCGACAGCGGTCATACCCTGGAGTGGCCCACCTCTGACGGTACCGCTGAAGAGGGCGAGCTGATCGGCGAGAACTCCCAGGCCTCCGAAGGCGATGTGATCTTCGGCATCAAGAACCTGGGCGCCAAGAAGCTCAGCTCAAAGGTGATCCGAGTTTCCAACGAGCTGTTGAACGATTCTGGCATCGATATCCAGGGTTTCCTGGCAAGCCGCATCGGTTCCCGTCTCGGACGCGGTGAGGCCAAGTTCCTGGTGCAAGGTACCGGTGCTGGAACTCCGGAGCAGCCTACTGGCCTGCAGGCGTCAGTAACAGGAACCACCACTGCCGCGAGCTCCAGCGAGTTCACCTGGCAGGAAGTCAACGGCCTGATCCACAGCATCGACCCGGCTTACCGCCGTGCGTCCAATTTCCGGATTGGCCTGAACGACAACACGCTGAAGCTGATGACCGAGATGGAAGACCTGCAGGGCCGGCCTCTGTGGCTGCCTGCGGTATCCGGAGCAGCGCCGGCCACCATTCTCAACGTGCCGTACTTCGTGGACCAGGGCATTGCCGATATCGGCATTAATGCGAAGTTCATGTACGCCGGTGACTTTGCCCAGTTCATCATCCGCCGGGTTCGCTACATGGTGCTGAAGCGCCTGGTAGAGCGTTACGCCGACTTCGACCAGACCGGCTTCCTCGCCTTCCACCGCTTTGACTGTGTGCTGCAGGATGCCGCCGCGATCAAGGCACTGCAGGGCGCTGCCACTTAATCCACCGGGCCGCCTTGAGCGGCCCATGAACTGACGGAGCCGATATGCTCGAGCTGGACATTATCAAGCAACACGTCCGGCTCGAGCCGGACTTTGTTGAAGACGACGCGCTACTGGACACCTACTCAACCGCAGCCCAGCGCCTGGTCGAGAACCACACCGGCCGGACGCTTTACGCGACGGTGGGAGAGATCCCGACCGAGACCGATCCGGACACCGGAGAACAGGTCGTCACGGATGAAGACGCCCTGGTTCTGGATGACGACATCACAACCGCGATGCTTCTGCTGATCGGCCACTGGTACGTCAACCGGGAAAGCGTTGTTGTAGGAACCATCACCTCTGAATTGCCAATGGCGGTGGAGGCCTTAATCGCTCCATACCGCCACTTTCATTTCGCGTAGCGAGGAATAGCTCATGGCACGCAAACCCAGCAAGACAAAGCAGGACCAGGACGCTACACAACAGCCAGTCGATCCTGAACAGGTCGAAACCTCTGAGGCTGAAACCCAGACAGAAGCAGCCGGCGGCGAGCAGAATGAGTCCGAGACCCAGCGGGCAGCTGAGCCACAGCCCGAGGCTGCAGCGGCCGAAGACCCGGAAAACGGCGCACCTGAAGAAAAGCCTGCCGCAAAGACTACAGCGCGGATGGTTGAGGCTACGCTGAAAACCCGCCATTGCCGGGGCGGAATCTGCAAGGAAGCCGGCGAGACAATGCTGATGACCCAGGGCGAGTACGACCGCCTGAAGAAATACGACCGGGTAGAGTGAGATGAGAGCTGGCCAGCTTCGGCACAGGATAACTATCGAAAAGCCTGGCCAGACCCAGGATCCCGAAACCGGCGAGATGGGTCCGGGCTGGGAGGTCGTGGCTACTGTATGGGCTGCCAAGAGGCCTTCCAGTGCCCGGGAGTTCAAGCAGTCTCAGGCTGGCCAGTCTGAGGTCACCGGTGAATTCCAGATCCGGTACCGCCCTGGTATCGACGCAACCATGCGGATTGTTCACAAAGGCCAGATCTTCAACATCGAGGGCGTACTGCCCGATGATCGAAGCGGCCGTGAGCACCTGACCCTGCCCTACAGCGAAGGCTTGAACGATGGCGACTGATGGCGTCAGCTACAAGATGACCGGGCTACCTGAGCTGCTCGGCAAGTTGGACGGTCTCGAATACGATCTCAAGCGCAAGGGTGGCCGCTTTGCCCTTCGCCGAGCTGCACAGGTTCTCCGGGACCAGGCGCGGTCAAATGCTGAGCGCGTGGATGACCCTCGAACGTCAGAAAATATCGCTGCGAACATTGTCGAGCGCTGGTCGGGCCGAACTTTCAGGAAGACCGGCAACATGATGTTCCGTGTCGGTGTTCTTGGTGGTGCCCGCCAGTATGCCAACACCAGGGAGAATGTCAGGAAGGGACGTGCTGGACAGACATACCGGACGGACGGCAGCTCCGGGAATCCCGGCGGCGATACCTTCTATTGGCGTTTCCTGGAATTCGGCACAGAGGATGCTCCCGCGCAGCCCATATTCCGCCCGGTACCGCAGCAGGCCGGACAGCAAGCGGTGTCCGTATTCGCCAATGAGTATTCCAAAAAGATCGACCGCGCCCTCAAGCGAGCCCGGAAGAAGGCAGGTGTGAAATGAGCATCAAGATTGTTTTGCCATCCGGTAAAGCGCCGAAGGCTTGCCGGGGAACAAAGATATACACCGAAGACGGCCATGAAATTAAGGGTGTGACTGGCTGCAATATCGAAATCATGCCTGATGGGGTAGTAATGGCCCGCCTGTCGGTCTTCGTTGAAGACGTGGAAAACCTCGACCAGATAAAAGGCCAGGTAACCATCGTCAATCCAGAAAACAAGGAAGTTGAGGCTTTTATTTCGGATTTGATGAATGAGGGCAGCCAGTGACCCCGCCAGTCTTCCAGGTATGCGCCGCTGATTCAGCCGTCACCGCTCTGCTTGGCACTGGGCCAACGCGCCTGTTTCCATTTGGCCAGGCTCCACAGGGGGTCACCCTGCCCTACGCTGTTTGGCAAACAGTCAGCGGCCTACCAGAGAACTATCTGGGACAGGCGCCCGATCTCGACAGCTACACCATCCAGATCGATGTTTACGCCGGGCGAGGCAGTGAGGCCCGGCAGGTAGCCGCGGCGCTGCGCGATGCGATCGAACCACATGCTTACGTGGTCGGCTGGAATGGCGAGAGCACAGACCCAGACACGGGCCACAAACGTTACGGATTCGATATCGAGTGGCACGTCCATCGATAAATGAAACACCAACCACCCGAACAACCCGCCGCCGAGCGGGTTTTTTATTGAAACCCGCGAGAGGATTGAACCATGAGCAAGCTCACACAGGGCACCCATATTTTCTTTCTGAACACAGCCGACCAGACTCCGGAAGTCGTCAAGGTCGATTGCGCGACCAGCTTTAACCCTGGCGGCGATCCTGCAGGCGAGCTGGACGACACCTGTCTGGATAGCAACGAAATGGAATATGTTGCCGGCATGCGTAACCCGGGCACCGCGTCTCTGGGTATTCGCCCGGATGGAGACTACGACAGCCACATGACCATGTGGAATCTTTCTCGAATGAACCCCTCACCTTCAATGGACTGGGTTGTTGGCTGGTCTGACGGCAAAGCAACGCCAGGTATTGCCCAGGGCGTTGGCTCTGTCGCTGTTGATGCTGGCGGATCTGGTTACTCGAGCAGCACCACCACGGTCACATTCTCTGATCCTGAAGAGGCTGACGGCCGGACCGCGACTGGCATCGCAACTGTGGTTAGCGGAGCTGTCACCGAAGTTACCATCACTGACCCGGGCACCGGCTACACTGCTGCTCCCACGGTTACCATTGGCGGTGACGGTACCGGTGCAACTGCAACTGCGACATTGGGCGATTACAGCTTTGTGCTCCCGAACTCCAGGACCTGGTTCACCATGGGCGGTTACATCTCCGACTTCCCGTTCGACTTCCAGACCAACGCCCTGGTTGAATCGGAGGTCAGCATTCGTCGCACCGGTGGTGCCCGCTGGATCAAGAAGGCCGCGTAACCATGGATTTGACCCTTGATGCACTTAAAGACATGGGCGCCTTCACCGGCGCCCCTGTCCAGAAAGAAATTGTCCTGAAGAAAGACGGCAATGACGAAAAGACTGCCACGGTCTACGTGCGCAAGCTTTCCTACTACACCGCTGTTTCTGACATTAGATCCCTAAACGCCAATTCGGATGCCGTGGCTGGCCGCATTGCCTCTGCCATTTGCGACAAGGAAGGAAAACCTGTTTTCAAGCCTGGCGATATTACTGGCGAGGCGGATCCGGATCGCGGGCCCTTGAGCAGTGAAATCACCATGGAGCTGCTGCGCGTGATCGGCGAGGTGAACGGAAAAAAGACGGAGAGCTGACCGACGAGGATGAGCTCTGGCATGAACTGGTAATGTGCGGCATTGGCGGTCCGACGATCGCCATCGCCAAGCAGACCATGAGCTATGTTGAGTTCCTGGAATGGGCCGAATTCCGTCGCAAGAGGGGCAGTCTTCATCCTGGAATGAGGACAGAAAGGGCTGGAGCGTTGGTGGCTGCCATCCTGGCAAACGTCAACCGCAAGAAAGACAGCCAACCGGTCAGCTTTTACAACTTCGCCCCTCATCACGAAGAGCCGAAACTGTCGCTGGAGCAGGCGATGGAAACCTGGAAATAGGTTGCTAAACTCCGTGCGCATATTTTCAAAGGGATTGATCATGAAGAAAGCAATCATTCCGTTCCTCCTGGTAATTACCGGTTGCGCACCAATCGGAATGCCTTCACAGCCTTCCAAACCCCTTGCGGAGTACACAAAGGAAGAGTTGTGTCACTTTTACTATAAAGCCCCTACAGCTGGTTTGCGGTCAGAAATAAATGAGAGGGCAGTCATCTCGGAAGACGATTGGGGCGCCATAGACGCTCACAAAATTCGGCTTGGGATGAGCGCCACAGGTTTAATTTGTGCATGGGGGCTGCCAACTCCATTTGGCGACATCAACCTATCAACGGGAAGTTGGGGCACCCACGCTCAGTGGGTATATAGAAAATGCAAGCGGTGCGACGCATCTTACGTGTATACGGAAAATGGGGTTGTAACTGGATGGTCCAATTAGCCCCCTGTTTTTAGGAGTATTTAAGCGGTTGGCATGTGATACCTTGCTAACCGCTACCTGTCGGTCCATAATCCGCAGTACGGAGCCTAGAAACTCCCACAAAGCGGTTCACTGCCCCCGACAGCTGGCGGTTTTTTTGCGCCCAAAGTGCGTCTAATGACTTCTGGTTTGCGTCGGGAGGGGATAGGAATAGAACACCCTTCGGGGAAATACTGTCCGCCCTCTTTGTGGGGTTTCTAGCCTCCCGACACCCTAGAAGCTAGATAAACACAAAGGTCGCAAATCATGACAATCGCTCTCACTGCAAACGACTTGATCGTCGTTCATCAGAACCAGCCACGAACAACATCCATCAAGGTTTCGGAAGCTTTCGGAAGGCTCCATAAAAACGTCGTCCAGAAGATCGAAAACCTTGATTGCTCACGCGAATTCGCGTCGGCTAACTTTTCAGCCCACGAAGAAATGATCCAGGCCGGCGCGGTCAAGCGGCGTTCCAAAGTCTATGAAATGACAAAAGACGGTTTCATGTTCCTGGTCATGGGCTTCACCGGCAAAAAGGCTGCTCAGGTCAAAGAAGCCTACATCAACGCCTTCAACGAAATGGCCGAAAAGCTCTATGGCAATCCGGTACCTGTGAGGCGCAAGCAGAAGGCCTTACCCAGCGGGCTGAGCATTGAGCAGCAGGACGCGATCAAGGGCCTGGTGAAGGCCCGAGTAGATGCATTGCCACCCAATCAGCGAGCAAAGGCAGCGATTACCTGCTGGTCGTCCCTGAAAAGCAAGTTCGGGTGCACCTATAAGGAAATCGAGCCGGAGAAGTTCTCCGATGCCGTCAGCCTAGTGGCGCGGGTGCCGTTGGAAGGTGAATATTTGGAAGCCACTCCCGAGAGCGCGCCTTTATCTGAGGATCAGGTGAAACAACTTAAGTGCCTGCAGAAGCATTGTGAGGCTCTGCGCAAGAAGTTCAGCACCAGAATGCCGAAGTCCATCAGCGCTGATAATGAAAAGCTGTTTTATGAGCTGCGCGAGCACGTCTTCGTAATATCCAGGCAGTGCGATGCCTTAATTGGCCAAAGAGACTTACTCGGCATGGAGGAGGTTGAGTCGGGCCCCTCACTGACGGAGGGCGATCTTTCTGTCCTTTACGCATTCAGCGTTGCAGCCATGCAGTTAATTGATATGGGTGAGCGCGCGAAGCCTGCGATCAACGCTCTTCAGCCGCTTGGGTTGTTCGGCCTGGAATCACTGTTGGAAGTATGCAGGAAGGCTGTTGCCCACTTTCATGATGGCATGGGCATTGAGATGGAATCCGCCGCTAAAACCTACGGCATAAAGAAAGATTACGTTGATTTTGCTGCTGCAAGGGACCGAAGCAGGCCGATCATAATCAATGCGTGAGAAACCTAACCCCGCCACGGCGGGGTTTTTTAATACCTGGAGAAAAGCATGTCCCGAAAATCCCTTGGCACGTTAACGCTGGATCTCATCGCAAAGGTGTCAGGTTTTGAACAGGGCATGGATAAAGCCGAGCGAAAGTCTCAGAAAACCGCCAAACAAATCCAGCGCTACTCGAAGCAGATCGGGGCGTCAGTGGCTGCGGGTTCAGCTGCAGCAATAACCGGAATGGCTGCCCTGGTTGCGTCCACTGCCGAAGGCGCCAGGGAAACAAAGAACCTCGCTCAGATTGCCGGCGCAACTCCGCGTGAGTTTCAGCGCGGGGCTTACGCGGTCAAGCGGTACGGCGTAGAGACGGACAAATATGCCGATATCCTAAAAACCACGAACGAGCGAATCGGCGAGTTCATGCGCGATGGAAGCGGCGAGATGGCCGGGTTCTTTGAGAATATCGCGCCAAAGGTTGGGGTCACTGCCGACCAATTCGCCCGCCTGTCTGGCCCCGAGGCCCTTCAGCTCTACGACGATAGCCTTGAGGCGGCAGGGGTTGGCCAAAAGGAAATGACCTCCTACATGGAGGATCTAGCTTCAGATAGCACCGCCTTGATTCCTCTGCTGCGCGATGGCGGCAAGGAAATGAGAGTCCTTGGCGATGAGGCAGAGCGCACCGGCTACGTCCTGTCTGATATGGATTTCGAGCAGCTGGAATCTGTGCGCCGGAGCATGGATGAGCTGAGCGGTGCGGCCACTGGAATGAAAAATGAAGTCGTCATGGCGGCACTTCCGGCTATCGAGGACTTGGTTGACCTCTTGAGTGATGAGAGCACGATGGAATCGGCTCAGGCGCTGGGCTCTGCCATTGTCACCTCTATGAACTTCGTTATCGAGGCGATAGACGGCGCCGTTAAGGTCACTCAATTTCTGGCAGAAGAGCTGGCGGCATTCATTCATGGCCCTGCCTTTGACGACATTCCTCGACTGACGGAAAAGCTGAATGATTTGGGGGATGCGGTTGAAGGACAGGAGGAAAGACTTAAATCACTTCGGCAAACACCGAACCTGATTCCAAAAGAGGTTATTGCTACCGAGGAAGAGCGGCTGAGACGCCTCAGGGCAGAGTATGACGCAGTCTCTGAATTGATAGAAAACGCCCGGAAAAATCAAAGCGCTCAAGCAGGCGCCGGGGATGGAACTGGCGTTGACACAATCGATACATCTGGCTCGGGCGCCGGCATTTCATCCGGTGGTGGATCGACAGGCACTGGCGGCTCTACCGACGAAACCGGCAATGGCGACACAGACTATCTTCAGCGGGTACAAGCTCTTCGCCAGGCCTTTGAAACGGAAAAACAGATAGCTTTGCGCCTGTACGGGGAGCGCAACGAAGAAATCAACGAGCTATATCAGGCTGACGTGATCAGCAAGATGGAAGCCGACCATCTTAAGATCCAGTCTGAACAGGAAATGCAGGATCAACTTAAGCAGATCCGGCAAAACGCGGCTGATGAGGAAGCACGACTTCAGCAGCAGCGCCAAGCCCTTATTCTGGCTGGCTCAGAACAGCTCTTTGGTTCATTGGCCGACATCACCGGTCAGTTTGCCGGAGAGCAGACCGCACTATATAAAACCATGTTCGCGGTTCAGAAGGCCGCGGCCATCGCTCAGTCTATCGTCGCAATTAACACCGGCATTGCACAGGCGTCTGCCGTTCCATTTCCCGCCAACCTTGCCGCCATGGCATCAGTGGCCGCCGCTACCGCTGGAATTGTCAGCAACATTCAAGCGGTATCAATTGCCGGCATGGCCCACGACGGCATCGACAGCGTGCCAAAGGAGGGCACCTGGCTTCTGGATAAAGGGGAGCGAGTCCTCACCTCCCCTCAAGCTGACAACCTCGATGCGTTCCTTGCCAGGCAGCAAGCTGGCGGAGGATCCGGAACTGTGGTCAACGTCATCGAAGACAATTCCCGGGCCGGAGAAACAGAAACCAAAAGAGGGAGCGACGGCCAGGAAGAGGTTAATGTTTTTGTCGCTGACATTATGGGCGGTGGGCCCAGAGCAAAAGCGATGCAAACCGCGTTCGGGCTCAAAAGGCAGGGCTACTGATGACCACAAACATTGACTTCCCAAAGATGCTTCCAACCCCGCTGCGCAACGGCTATGGCCTGAAGTCCGGGCCGACGTTTGCCAGAACCACGATGGCCAGCGGTCGTGCCAAGCAGCGCCCCGTCAACAAGGAGGTGCCAACAATGGTGCCAGTGACATTTCTGTTAACTGAGGAGCAGGCACAAGTCTTTGAAGGCTGGTTTAACTATGAGATCGGCTATGGCACTGCATGGTTTAACTGCCATTTGGATTCCCCGATGGGTCTCCGGCCCTACGAATGCCGCTTCGTCGATATGTATGACGGCCCTAAGCTGCGCGGCATACGGCATTGGGAATACAGCGCACAACTTGAGATCTTCGAGCGGCCAACTGTATCCGAAGAGGAATACCTCTACGGCCTGCCCGACATTCAGTACACCTCAATTTTCGACATCACCATGAATCAAGAATGGCCCGAGGCTTAGGAGCTGATCAATGAGTCGTTTTAATACTGGAAACCCTGTCCCGAGCACCGACCCTCGGGATCGCTCAGATAATTCTCAGGCGTTTGATGAGGCGATGAACTCTGAGGACACCACTTTCAACGACCGCACAGGGAAAAGTCGCCTGACCCTGAAGGGCATGGAGCAGGTATTCGATGGGGGTAAGCCGGCAATTGATGCTTATTACAATGCTGTTGAGGAGGCGGATCGCTCTGAGGCAGGAGCTGATCGATCTGAGCTCGCCCGAGATGCCGCCCAGCTCTCAGCCGGTATCTATGTAGATATTGCGGCAGGTCTTGCTGCGACAACTGAAGGTGATTATTTCTCGGTGCCAAGTGCGGATAGTGATGAGTATTTGATCCTCTATCGCCATGACGCCGGGTCCACAGCAATCGAGATACAGCGATACCCCAGCGCTGCGGGTGTTGAAGCAGCGGTTGGAGAGATTAAAAAAGCGGTTGACTACGATTCCGTATATGGCAAAGACGCGGATGAAATTACACATCTTTTTGTCGATCAAAGCGGTGAGATTGTAGCTAAAATCACCAGGGCCGGTGAAATCATTACCCCTTCATTCTCCACTTCAAACATTAAGGGCATAACTAGCGCAATAGCGACCGATACAGAGCGTAACCCTCTATATTCTGCGGTCCTGCTTGATACTGAAGGTAATATTTTGTTGCGCATTGGCTTGGATGGGGAATTGTATCTTCCGGGCCTTCAAAACGGCGTCCAGAATATTCTTACAAATATTCCAGAGATAAGTGACGGCCCGCGTAGCGCGGCACTTCCACACCCTGATCGCCACACATTGGCAGATGTTTTTTCAGGCGAAACCCTGAAATGCGCGACGTTTAGAAGGTTGGCAGGTGGGCCAGAAGGCGCGCCTATGCCTTTTACTCTCTTTCCTCATAATTACCAAGTTTCAGACGACTGGATATTCAATATATCGACTACCCAGCCTGCACCGATACCTGTTGATACTCCGTATTTTGAGGACGATGGAGTCGTGCATCCTCATGTGATTGAGTTCGGGTATCCCTTTCGCGGCTACCGCTATTGGATGGTGCTGACCCCCTATCGGGGCTCAGAAAATGCGTACGAAAACCCTGTTATCTATGGTTCTAATGACCTGCAGAGCTTCGAGATGCTAAATGGTTTTGCGCAGCCGCTAGAGGACGCCCCAAGCGGCGGTTTCAACTCCGATTGTGGGTGGACCTACGATATTCACTCGGGCGATCTTATTTGTTACTGGAGACAAACGATTGACTTGAATACCGCATCGGGTTCCAGGGAGTTTTCGATAAGGTACCGCGCATCTAAAGACGGTATTAACTGGACGCCTGTACAGACAATACGTCCACTTTCAGCCGATGCTCACTTTCGTTCTCCGTCGCTTCTATTCGACCCAGTAAGCGGCCTGTGGGAACTTTATTGGTTCGATGGTTACCGGATCATGTACGAGACGGCCCCCAGCCTGTCAGGCCCCTGGAGTGTCTCCCAAGAAATTCAGATGCAGAGCCGAGACGGCAACATTCAAATCTGGCACGGGGAGGTTCGGTACGTCGGCAACAAGAAGGTTTTCCTCATCAACGACATGGAGAATGGTGAGCTTCACCTTGGAATTGAGGGCGATGATGGAAAATGGCGATTCAATTCAAATTCTGTGCTTGCAGGCTCTCATGAAGATGCCTACAAGGCATCATTCCTGCCGAAATTCAATGCTAACGGCGAAATCGCATTAGACATCATCTGGACATCACAACTGGGCACTGATGGTGTCCACTGGTTCCTTTACACCAATACAACTAACTTTACAGCAGCACGGGAGAGCTAGTATGCCTCTTACATTTAAATCCGATATTTCAGCTACTCGTAGCCTTGGTAACATAAACGGTATTAACGGCCCGCAAGACTATGCTTTACACCTCGATTTCCAAAAAGGTATTTACAGAACAAAAAGTGCCGGCTTAATTGAGGAAATAAGCATCGAGGACTTTTTAACTGTTGCCAGAAGCAGTCCTCGGGACACTCAAGACAGAGATGGAACCTGGAGAACTTTAGCTCCGGCTACTCCACGTTTCCGATACCACCCATCAGGTAATGGTTATTACGGACTGCTCCTAGAGAATAACACAACGAATCTATTGCCCTACTCTGATAGTCCGTCTTCGCAATCTTTCTCCGTAGACGCAAGTGTTCATTCTTTAATTCTTTATGTGCACGGAACCGGGTCCGCCACACTAACCGGCGACGTTGAAGTAACATCCGCAGTGGCAACAGAAGGCGAACCGGCAGTTTATGAAAAGGTGCGAGATAGTGGTGACCCAATCGCACTATCTTTGAACGTCACCGGAGACGTAACATTTGCCCAAGTCGAGCAGAAGGTTCAGCCTTTATCGGTTTCATCTCCTGTACACACTGCCGGGTCTCCAGTAACAACAAGTGCCGAGATCTTATCGATGGCAGACGGTTTTTTGTCGAGTCACATAAATGCTGGCCAGTGTACAGTGGTGGTTCAATCGATAGAAACCTTTTCTATAAAGGAGACAGAAGGAAATATCGACAATCAACCGTTCAGTGCAGGTGATGCGGATCGAACATATGAAATTGAGAGTGAAATCAGAAATAGCTATACGCAGTCTGCTGGCAAAAGGCTTTTATCTCGAACCTCACGATTGAGACCCTATGTCGGCGGGACCCCGCAAGTTTTGGACGTAATTGACATTGGAATCGATGAACCAGTAGCAGCAGTAACTGCAGCTGCTTATGAAAATGGTGTCATAAAGCATGCCAGTGATGGGAATGTCTACACAATTTCGGACAGCGAAACTTATTTCGACGTTAATTGGCTGCTTTCAAAACTTTCATTAGGCCCCGGCATCACTACGCAAGTGCTGATTTATCCTCGGGCGCTATCGGACCAAGAACTGTCAGCTGTAACGAAGTCTTGGGCTCGCTAATCAGGCGACGCTGATTAAACTGATTCTCAGCTGCGAGCCTTGATCCGATGAATACCATAAAAAGTGCCTACGCCACCGCCAATGAAGAAATAATTCGCACGCTGGAAATCCTCGTTCCTGGCGTCGATCCCATCCGAGTCTGCACCGGTTTCGTTGATCGTCTTTTGACGCTGGAAAGCGGGGCCAAGGTGGAGTTCACAGCCGGCCCCCTGTCCATTCGTAGGCCTAAAAAAGACGACTCTGGCCAGCAGACGCTATCATTGTCTATTGCCAACGTCACCGCGCAAGGACAGGAAGCCATTGAGGCAGCTCTGGAATCAGGAGCCGAGGTTCCCGTTGTATATCGGGAATACGTGGCTTCCGATCTTTCAGCGCCGGCAAGCAATCCGTATCGGATGACTCTCAGGGGTGGCGCGCTTCAGGGCATTATGATTCAGATTGAAGCCGGGTACTTCGATCTGCTGAACACGCAGTGGCCACGAGACCGCTACACAGCCGACCAGTTCCCAGGGCTTCGGTACCTCTGATGACCCTCAACGACCTACTAAACGTCCCTTATCTCGCCAATGGACGGCTACCAGATGGGGCGGACTGCTATGGCCTGACGAGGCTGGCCAGAGTGCATCTGTTCGGTAAGCCGTGGATGCCAGAGCATGGCGCGGTCGAAGGCTCAGACAAACGGGCGCTGACCAAGGCCATGCTGAAAGAGTCCGTGAACTACCGCATCTGTGAGCCACACCCCGGCGCCATTGCCTGCTGCTACCGTGGCAGGCTGTGCACGCACATTGCCCTCGTAGTTGAGATTGACGGCCGACTGATGATCCTCGAAACCGACGAGCCCGGCAAAGGCCGTCATGGACCGCGCCTTATGAACATCAAACCCCTCCAGCAGCGTTTTTTGAGAGTCGTTTTCTATGACGATTAAAGTGTTCGACACCATCATGCCTGCCGAGCCGGTGGAGGTTTACCACGACCACGGCATGACAGTTGAAACCTGGGTGAGCAGCCAGACCGAAAACTATACGCCGGGCCCAGTGCAGCGTGTTAGCTGTTCAATCAATGGCGCAATCGTCAACCCGCTGGATTGGGCGGGCGCTGTGATTGGCGAAAAAGACCTCGTGGAGTTTCGAGTTGTCCCCTTTGGTGACGTTGTTGACGCCTTCACCAGCATTGGCGCATTTCTGGTTAACCCGTTCTACGCAGGGTCCGCACTTGCCGGCCAGGCAGCCCTCGATGCACTGATCAATATCCCAAGCGTTTCTTCCAGGAGCGGAGGTCGGCAGGGTTCCGATATCGTACCGGCTGACGCAAAAGCCAACACCGCTCGCCTTGGCCAGGGCGTCCCTGAGCTTTTTGGCCGTTACATTCGTTACCCGGATTACGTCAACCAGCCGAGAAAATATTACAAGGATGCACGCACTCAGGTTCAGAACATCATGCTGTGCATCACCTCTGGCCGGTGCCTCATCGAAACTGCCCTTTTAAAACTCGGCGAAACACCCTTCAGCCAATTGGGAAGCTCCATCAGCTATCAGGTATTTGAGCCCGGAGAGGACGTTTCTGTTCATCCCGCGCACGAAAACTGGTACACCGCGCCGGAAGTGGGCGCCACCACCGGGTCAAGTGGCATCAGGCTCTATCGCGGGCGATCGTTATCCTCTGGCCTAACAGGCGCACAGGTAAGCTACAGCGGCCCGGAAATACGCACCACCAGCACCTCCGTCTTCTTTCCTGGCGACTGGGCAACGGGTGACTTCGTTGCCATATCTACCCGCCAATCCGTCACCGTGTCAGTTGATGGGGGTGGGCTGGTGACGCTGACTGGCGATTGGGTGGATGCCGATGTTGGCGATGAGATAAGACTAAGATCGACAGAGCTTTCAGACGCCAACGGCGTTTTCCTGATTGACACGAAAACCGGAAACGACATCACGCTCACGCAAGACGGGTCTCCGATTGCCGGGTGGGCTGCTGGAAGCTATCTGATGTTTTCGCGCCGAGAGGACGAGGACTTTCGGATTGACAGTGTGATTTATGACACTTCATTCCCGGATCTTGTAGATGGCTTCGGACTATCCCGTTTTATTGGTGGCGCTGAGGATGCAACCTGGTCTAGTTTCCCGGGCGGCACCGGAGTTGTAGATGTGCTGCTGGCAAGCCGATCAGAGGCCGACGGCTGGGCCGGGCCTTTTACCGCGTGTCCAGATGGTGAAACAACAAATACGGTTGAGATTGATATTTTCTTGCCTCAAGGGCAAGGCAAGGTCGATGGCGACACAGTTGTTCCGTTTGGCACGAAGCGACAAGTTGAAATTCAATGGCGCGAACTCGGAGCAACCGCATGGAACAGCCAGATATACACTATTGATAACGCTACCAGGGACCAACTCGGCTTCACTTACCAGCTCGACCTTGGACCTGCGATCAGACCAGAATTCAGAGTTCGTCGCGTGACCACAGAGAGCAGCGAGATTGCAAGTCTTGACCGGATTGAATGGCAAGCGCTTCGGTCCAAGCTGCCGACTGTTACCAGTTATCCCGGCGTCACTACGATGGCTGTGACCATTGAGGGCACCGACCAGATCGGAAGCGCTTCGAATAACCGAATAAACTTGGTCGCCACTCGGCTGCTCCCCGGCATCAGCGGTGGAGCCCTAACCCCCGAAGCCCCAACGCGATCTATAGCTTCTGCTGCCGTGCATGTCGCAAAGTCGCTCGGCTATTCTGACGACCAGATCGACTTGGACGCATTCGAGCAACTGGACGCAATCTGGCAAGGAAGGGGTGATTATTTTGATTTTGTGATTGGAGATGGCACAGCAAAAGATGCCATTGATCAGATTCTGCGCCCCGGTTACGCCTCGATGACTTTGAGCACCGGCGTGATCACACCTGTGCGGGACGCGCCTCGGACTCATTTTGAGCAGCCCTATTCGCCGGAGAATATGACGGCACCACTGCAACGTTCGTTCACCAGCCGCAAGCCGGAAGAGCCGGACGGCGTAGAAGTGGAATACACCAACGCTGACACCTGGACAACGGAAACCATAAAATGCTTCCTGCCCGGAGACCAGGGCATCAAGCTCGACAAGTTAAAACTTGATGGCGTAACCGATAGAACCAAAGCCTGGCGGATTGGTATGAGGCGGCGCCGCTCTCAGCGTTACCGCCGCTGGACATACAGCTTCAATACCGAGCTGGACGCACTAAACTCGGATTATCTAGGCTATGTCCCGCTGGTCGATGATATCCCCGGCTATGGCCAGGCGTCTGTGCTTCGTTCGCTTGATACTTCCGGCCCAGAACCAAAGCTGATTGTAAGTCAGCCTATGGACTGGCGGGATGGGGAAAGTCATGTGGTTGCATACCGTGATGTATACGGCGATATGGTGGGCCCTTTTCCTGCAACTCGCGGAGACAACGATTTCGAGATAATTGCCAACGTAAGTCCGTTGCCGGAGCTGTCACCTTTTCAGGAGCCTCCGCATGTGATTTTTGGAACAACGGACCGCTGGAGCTTTCCGGCCCTGATAACAGAAATTAGCCCGCAGGGAGAGCTTGAAGTAAGCGTTACCGCAACGAATTACGATGAGCGGGTATACGCCGATGACGACAATAGCCCTCCGTGACAGTGTGGGCATTTTGTGGCCACACCATAAGCGTGGATGTGCATTGATAGGATAATGTGGGCGAGGGCGGCCGGCACAACCTTATTAAAATCAGCTAGTTATAATTGCCGGTAGCACTCATAATGCTGGGGTCGGCGGTTCGACTCCGCCCCTTGCTACCAGTATTTAGAAAGCCCGGCTCGCGAGAGTCGGGCTTTTTTAATGCCTGAACAGTCCCGGCAGCTCGACAATCGTTCACACAGGTAAGGGTTAAAGCTTACCTAGTCATGCTGAGTCTGGCCCTTGGAGGGAAGGCCCCAACTGCTCTGGTTCTGGTCCGCAATGAAACGGCACACTTTTATTGCATCCCTTAAATCTTTTGTCAGGCTGCTGTCTTTCACCTTGTGCGAGATATACATAGAAAGGTCCACCCAGGCGGCAGTCCGATCATAGTAGGCTTTGTCAAACCCCTTCATATACAGGTCGATGAGTACCCAGGGCAGAACAACAACATCCACGCGACCACGCTTGAGCATCTCGACGGCCTGGCTCCAATCGGACACATGGATCACCCGAGGGTCCTCACCCTGCAAGAGCTTATCGCCTACGAACTGCCGGACAAAGGCAAACCTGAGGCCAGTCAGACTATCCAGGGGCGGCAAATCCTCAAGCAGGAGATAAACATACTCCGTCTGGAACAGTAACCCGCCAAAGTCAGCGTATTCATCCCGCTCGGCCGTCTGCACCATTGGCAAGCCGGCAGAAATACCACCTTTCTCCAAGCGATAAAGCATCTGGGCCAATGGCATTTCAACGAATTGGAAATCTCCCTCCACCCGGCCAAAAACACACTGATAATAAGGCGCGAACCGCCCCACGAGATCGCCATCTTCAACCGCTATTTCCCGATCGATACCTTCGAAAACCCCAATGACATGAGAGCGTTTCGAGTCAGCAAGCAGGGATAGGGAAAATAAGGACAACCAAACAAACTGGAGAAGTTTGGGTGAAAGAAGCCGATCCATGTTTCCACCTCCGAAGCACGCGGTTCCGGTACGTGCTTTTTGACTGCATCAAGTCGCTAAAACGCTGTCATTCAATGGTAGACAGATCACCACTACGCACAAGGATAGTGATCAAACAGACAAATTGCCCATTTTCTGGCCATTTTTTCATGTTCTGCGTCATTAAACGGGCTTTGACTGTCGAAATTCATGGTCTTTTGTGCGCGGACATTGGATGTTGCATTCGTGGTGTTCTATCTGGTGCATGCGTTCGTATTCACCTGGTGTTACGACACCATATTTCCTGACACGGACGCCAAGAAACCCAACGCCACTTAAACAAACTTTGACAATCACGGGGGCAGGAGTCGGCTAAGATAGAGACTTCGCCCCAATGCGTTTTAAGGCTGTATCGCATTATGAAGTCCCGCCATGCACTCACGGTATTCCTGGCCGTTGTTCTGGTTCCCATTGCCCTTGGGTTCGCTGGCGCGAGCGTGAAGGCAGGTTTGGTGTCCATTGGCGTCTTCTGGAGCTGCCTTGGAATCTTTTTTTACCCTTCGCTTACCGAATATCTCAGAGCCCGAAAAAGACAAAGACATCGGTAAGATGTCTATTGTTCAATGCTACAGCTCTGGACGGACTCACGAATGCGGGCCTGGAGTTCCTGCTCCAACATTGAAGACATATAGAGAGAGGCGGGGATTGTACCTGCGCGCTTCATGAAAAGGTCCTTTTCGAGCCCGGCCAGAACTTTGGGCGCAATCAACGTAGGCACAACAATAACGTCAATGCGACTCTTCTGGAGCAGGGGCGGCAATTGCGACCAGTCGCTTACTTCCTCAATGACCGCATCGGGGTCTGCTATGAGATCTTTACCAACGAACTCTCTCGGAATGCCGTAAGTGAGACCAAGCTTCTCATAATTGTCGGGAAGGCGGTTCTTCGACACAAACACATAATCGGCTCCCAGCAAAGCTCCGCCAAATTCAGCAAAATCATCCCTGCTGGCGCTTCTCGCCAGTGGAATCAGGATATCCGCGCGGTGCTTGCGAATCTCCAAAAGTCCTCGCTTGAGAGGCGCCCTTGTGAACACAACCTCTTCTTCCGCATGATCGAAGACACACTGATAGAGTGACCCTATAGTGCCCACCAGTTTGCTGTCTTCCACATCCACGAGGTGGGCCATGTCACTTGATACGATCACCCGTAGCGCTGCGCTGGAACCCGAGGCCACCATGAGCATGACCGCCACAAGCATCATCGTCCTTAATTTTGCCATGGGAACATCCTCAATCCTTTTCCACCTACCAGCATTAAGAACCCCTGTACTAAACCGGTTTACAGTGAGGGTACTGGCGCTAAACTCTGTGGCATACTCACGAGCTAAAACTCATACACAACAACTTAGCAGCAAGGACCGTTCACATGAAACCGGAAACCCTCGCCCTGCACGCAGGCTTCAAAAGCGATCCCACTACCCGGGCCGCAACCACGCCGATTTACCAGACCACGTCCTACACCTTCGACGACACCCAGCACGGTGCCGATCTGTTCGACCTGAAGGTTCAGGGGAATATCTACACCCGCATCATGAACCCCACCAATGCGGTTCTGGAAGAGCGGATGGCGGAGCTGGAGGGCGGCGTTGGCGCCCTGGCCGTGGCCTCCGGCATGGCTGCCATCACCTATGCCCTGCAGACTATCTGCAAGGTGGGCAACAACATCGTCAGCACCAGCCAGCTTTACGGCGGCACCTACAACCTGTTCGCGCACTCGCTGCCGAACCAGGGCATTGAGTGCAAGATGGTGCGCCACGACGATTTTGACGCCGTGGAAAAGGCCATTGATGAAAACACCCGCGCGCTCTTCTGCGAGTCCATCGGTAACCCGGCGGGCAATGTGGTCGACATTCAGCGCTGGGCCGAGATCGCTCACAAGCACGGAATTCCGCTGATGGTGGACAATACGGTTGCCACCCCCTTCCTGTGCCGCCCGATTGAGCACGGTGCCGATATCGTTATCCACTCGCTTACCAAGTACATCGGCGGCCACGGCACTACCGTCGCTGGCGTAGTGGTGGATTCCGGCAAGTTTGACTGGAAGGCCAGCGCCGACAAATTCCCGATGCTGAACGAGCCGGACCCGTCCTACCACGGCGTGGTCTACACCGACGCTCTGGGCCCTGCCGCCTTCATCGGCCGCTGCCGCGTGGTCCCGCTGCGTAATACCGGTGCGGCCCTGGCCCCGTTCAATGCGTTCCTGATCATGCAGGGCCTGGAAACCCTGGCACTGCGTATGGAACGTCACTGTGAGAACGCGGAGAAAGTCGCCAACTTCCTGCAGGATCACCCGTCTGTGGAGTGGGTGAATTACGCAACCCTGGCCAACAGCCCCTACAAGGCGACCTGCGAGAAGATCTGTGGCGGCAAGGCTTCCGGCATCCTGAGCTTTGGCATTAAGGGTGGCCGGGACGCCGGGGCAAAGTTCATTGATGCCCTGGAGCTGATTCTGCGCTTGGTAAATATTGGTGACGCCAAGTCCCTGGCCTGCCACCCGGCCACCACCACCCACCGCCAGCTGAACCCGGAGGAGTTGAAGAGTGCCGGGGTGAGCGAGGATCTGGTGCGACTGTCTATCGGCATCGAGCATGTCGACGACCTCATTGCCGACATCAGCCAGGCTCTGGACAAAGCCCAGGCTTGATGAGGGTCAACCGGGTACGACCAATGTCGTGCCCGGTACCCCCGTGATTGCCCCTACCTGTCTTGTAACTCCCCCGCCAGCCCATTACTCTTTAGAGTTCTCCATACCCGAATCGAGAGTCCGGTTGCATGAGCGACAGCGCAAAAACCCGCATTACCAGTGGTTCCAAATTCCGCAACGAGCATGGCTTCTCAGCCATCAAGGACGGCGTCAAGCGGTCATCGAAGCAGGAAGCCACATCAGCGGAGAAGCGAGAGCCGAAGCCCAAATGGCTCAGGGCACGCATGCCCGGAGGCGAGCGCTATGAGGCAGTGCGCAAAAACGTCAGTGAGCACCGGTTGAGCACCGTTTGCCAGGAATCCCATTGCCCCAACATCGGTGAGTGCTGGACTGCCGGTACGGCTACCATCATGGTGATGGGGTCTGTCTGCACCCGCGCCTGCAAATTTTGCGCGGTAGACACCGGCAACCCGAAAGGCTGGCTGGATCATGAAGAGCCGGAGAACACGGCCAAGTCCGTAGAGCTCATGGGTCTTCGCTACATTGTGCTTACCTCGGTAGACCGTGACGACCTGGACGACGGTGGCGCTGCCCACTATGCCGCCTGCGTTTCGGCCATCAAACAGCGCACCCCCGAAGTCGCCGTTGAGGCGCTAACGCCGGATTTCGACGCGGTCATGTCTGACGTTGAGAAGGTGGTGGATTCCGGGCTGGATGTCTTCGCCCAGAACGTGGAAACCGTTAAACGTCTGACCAGCCGGGTCCGCGACCCGCGCGCAGGATATGAAAAAACCCTGAAGGTTCTCGAGCATGCCAAAAAGCACCGCCCGGATGTGCTCACTAAAACCAGCCTGATGCTGGGCCTGGGTGAAACAGAGGAGGAAATCCTGGAAACCATGGACGACCTGCGCGCCATCGGTGTGGATATCCTGACCCTGGGCCAGTACCTGCGCCCCACCCCTAATCACTTGCCGGTGGAACGCTACGTCACTCCGGAAGAATTCAACCGTTACCGGGAAATTGGCCTGGAAAAGGGCTTCATGGAAGTACCCTCCGGTCCTATGGTCCGCTCCAGCTACCGGGCCGATAAGGTATTCGATAAAAACAATCTTGGCCTCGCCGTGCCTGAGGTTCCCCAGACCTCCAATGCCATGCAGATTCCGGTGAAGGCCATCGACTGAGAACGATTCATGCTGACACTGCTGCGAAATGCCCGGCTGAAGTACAAATTCTGGTTGCTGAACATTGTCGTTTTTGCAGTTCTCTGTTTGCTGGTTCTTTACGCCATGCAGACCATTGCGGGGCAGACCGGCAAAAGTTTCGACCAGGTCTTCGCTGATACAGCTCCCGGCTTTGCGCTGGTGGTTGCAGTACTCATGGTGCTGGAGATGGCCGGCTCCCAACTGCTGATCTCTTTTATCGAGCGCCACGTGAATCGCCTGAAAAACACCATGGTCGACGTTCAGTCCTCGGGCAATCTGAGTCAGCGGGCAGTGGTGGATTCAACCGACGAAATCGGCGAAATGGCCAGTGCCTTCAATGCCATGCAGGACCGCACTGTTGGGGTAGTCCGCAGCATGAAGGAAGCCATCGATCGGCTGCATCGCGAAGTTGAAGAACTCACTTCGGCTGCCGAAGCACGCCGCGACGACCTGGGCCGTCAACAGCAAGGCGCCGACCGGTCCGCGGAGGTCATCGAAGCCATGCTGCAGAGCTTCACCGGCATTGCCGAACAGGCCGGCATTGCCAAGACCCTCTCCCACGAAGCCAGCGATGCGGCCCGTGACGGCAGCACCCGAGTCGGCCAGAGCGCCGACAGCATCCGCAAGCTCGCCGACGTGGTGCGCAACTCCGCCAGCAGCGTCGAAGCCCTGGCCGAGAACAGCCATGAAATCAGCCACGCCATCACCGAGATCCGGGGTATTGCCGAACAGACCAATTTGCTGGCCCTGAACGCGGCCATCGAGGCGGCCCGGGCCGGCGAACAGGGCCGGGGGTTTGCCGTGGTTGCCGATGAAGTCCGCAAACTGGCCCAGCGGGTCCAGGACTCTACCGATCAGATTCAGGGCACCATCGACCGGCTTCTAAGCGCCATCAGCACGGCCGTGAACCAGATGACCGGCAGTTCCGAGGATGCGACCCGCTGCGTCGAGGAATCCGAAGAAGGCCGCCGTGCCCTGGAAGCCATCAACGAGGTGGTCAGCCGGATTGATCACACCAACCAGGAAATCGCGAACGTCTCGGCGGACCAGACTGCTGGCACCGACGACGTGCTGGCCAACGTGCAAGGCATCCGCGAGACCACCCAGAACATGGTGACCCAGCTTGCCGAGAGCGCCGATATGAGTCGCCGCCTGAAAAAGCTGATCGATTCCCTGGAAGAAGCCTCGTCAAAGGTCACGGTTCACTGAGGTTTGTGGCACACTCTGCACTCGTTTGAACTGGCAGAGTAGTTGTTCATGAATCGTCTTCGCGCCCTGTATGATCGCCTGATTTTTCCGCACCCGTTTATCATCCTTTCGGCCTTTGCTGTTTTGCTGGCGCTCGCCGCCATCAAATTCGGCGAATTCCGCCTGGATGCCTCTGCCGAATCGCTGGTGCTCGAAAACGACCGCTCCCTGGAACAATACCGCCAGGTAAACCGCCGCTTCACCACCTCGGATGATTTCCTGATCGTCACCTATACCCCCGAGGGTGAACTGTTCTCGGAGGAGGGCCTCGCCCGGCTGGGCGCGTTGCGAGATGAGCTGCTAAGTCTGGAAGCCGTAGGCTCCACCAATAGCATCCTGAACGTACCCCTGCTCCACAGCCCGGATCTGACGCTGGATACCGTAGACAGCGAGATCAAGACCCTGGACGAACACGATGTGGCACCGGACACAGCCCGCCAGGCGCTGCTAAACAACCCGCTCTACCCCAACCTGCTGATCAGTGAAGACGGACGCACAACCGCAATACAGGTCAACCTGCCCACGCCGGATCGATATTTTGAGCTACTGAGAAAGCGCAACGATCTGCGAGAAAAGGCCGACGCTGGCGAAGCCTCCGAAGCCGAGCTGGCAGAACTGGAGCAGGTAAAACAGGAGTTCATCGACTTTACCGAAACCCTCGGTGTGGAGCGCGATGCCACCATCCGCACCGTTCGCTCTATCCTCGACAACTACCGGGATAGCGCCGAAATACATCTGGGCGGCGTGCCCATGATTGTGGCGGACATGATCCGCTTCATCGAAAACGACCTGTCGACCTTCGGGCTCGGCGTGCTCGCGTTTCTGCTGCTCACCCTGGCCATTATCTTCCGGCAGTGGCCCTGGGTGCTGGTGCCGCTGCTGTGTTGTGGTTTTACGGTCTGGCTGATGATCGGCTTTCTGGGCTGGGCCCAATGGCCGGTGACGGTCATCTCCTCCAATTTCATTTCCCTGCTGCTGATCATGACCCTGTCGCTCACCATCCACCTGATCGTGCGCTACCGGGAATTCCAGCACGACGAGCCCGAGGCCAGCCCCAGAGACACCCTGCGCAATACCGTGATGGCGATGATCAAGCCCTGCTTCTACATGGCCATCACCACCATTGTCGCCTTCGGCTCCCTCACCTTCAGCGGTATTCGCCCGGTCATCGATTTCGGCTGGATGATGACACTGGGCCTTGCAGTGGCCTTCCTCATTACCTTCATCATCTTCCCGGCCCTGCTGACTCTGCTGCCGCCACCACTGGATAGCCGGGTAACCTCCGACCGGATTCCCTTCACCGATGCCTTTGCCCGGTTCACAGAGCACTTCGGCAAAACGGTACTGGTCGGCTCCGGCGTGATTGCGGTGCTCTGCGTGGTCGGCCTGAGCAAGCTCACGGTGGAAAACAGCTTCATCGACTACTTCAAATCCTCCACCGAAATCCATCAGGGCATGATCACCATCGACAACCGCCTGGGCGGCACCACGCCCCTGGACGTGGTCATCACCGACGACCCGCCACCGGAAGGCGCCGGCACCGGCGACCCGTTTGCCAGCGACTGTGATCCGTTTGTGGAGGACTGTGGCGCCGGCGAGGAATACCGGGATACCTGGTACACCTACCAGAAAATGGAAGAACTGGATGCCGTTCACGAGTACCTGGACGGGCTACCGGAAACCGGGAAGGTGCTGTCGATCAACACCACTCTGGATATCCTCGCCAGGATCAACCAGGGCGAGCCCCTGGACGCCCTGGAACTGGCGTTCGTACCGGCAGCCGTACCGGACGACCTGCAGGACACCCTGCTGACGCCCTATATCTCCGAGGAGCACGACCAGGCGAGATTCAGCATCCGGATACTGGAGACCATGCCGGAACTGCGTCGACAGGAGCTGTTGAACCGCATCCATGAACATCTGACAACGGAACTGGGCTACTCGAAAGACCAGGTGCTCTTTGCCGGCATGACCGTGATGTACAACAACATGCTGCAAAGCCTGTTCGATTCCCAGATCAAAACCATCGGCGTGGTCTTCGCCGCCATCATGGCGATGTTCCTGATCCTGTTCCGCTCGCTGAAGCTGGCCCTGATCGGCATCGCCCCCAACCTGATCGCCGCAGGCTCCGTACTCGGCCTGATGGGCTGGCTGGGCATCCCCCTGGATATGATGACCATCACCGTGGCCGCCATCACCGTGGGCATCGCCGTGGATGACACCATCCACTATATTCATCGGTTCAAAACCGAGTTCCAGAAAGACGGCGACTACATCGCCACCATGCACCGCTGCCACCGAAGCATCGGCCAGGCCATGTTCTTCACCTCGCTGACCATCATCTCCGGCTTCTCGATACTGGTGCTGTCCAACTTCATCCCGACCATCTACTTCGGGTTGTTCACCGGGTTCGCCATGTTCATGGCTCTGGTGGGGGCTCTAACGCTGCTTCCCCGGCTTATTATTCTGGTCAAACCCTTTGGCTCAGGTGAGGCTTCTTCGGGCTTGGGCTCCTAGCCTTCAAGGTTTGGGGGAGGCTCGGCGGGTGTAGGCCTTTGCCAGAACCGCTACGAGCACATCCATGTGCGCTTGACGTCGGCCATCCTTGGCCGCCGACATTCTGGCAAAGGCCTACACCCGCCAAGCTTCAGAAATCAGAGTTATAGGAAGATACTGAGCGCCGAACCTTCCACCCAATCTGTTGATCGGTGGGCGATTACTGAGTAGCTCAAAGAACTGGGGTGTGGCGCCCTCCCAAAAATGTCTGTGGCCATGGATGGCCACAGCCAAGCGCACATGGATGTGCTCGTAGCGGTTTTTGGGAGGGCGCCACACCCCTGTTCCTCTCCCAAAACCAGCAGGCTACAAACCAAAAAAGGGCCACACCCGAGGATGCGGCCCTTCTCCAACAAAGTCAGAGGGAAGTCAGGATCACTGCATACCCTGACCTTGCCCCTGCTGCATCTGCTGTTGCATCTGACGACGCTGCTGCATTTGCTGTTGCATCTGCTGCATACGCTTATCCAGCTCGTCGCGCTGCTCCTGTGTAAACACGCTGTCTACCTTCGCCTGCATCAGAGTGGACAGAGCCGCAATCTCGCCGGTCACTTCCCCAAGCTCTTTGGCCTGCTCGCGAATCGCGGCCTCGTCAAAGTCTGATTTGATCTCACCCTGCATCTGCTGCTGCAGCGCGCGGGCTTCCTGGCGGAGCTCCCCGATTTCGCCCTGCATCTCGTCGATGATGGCGCGGATTTCGGTCTGCTGCTCTTCGGTCAGCCCTACCATCTGGGCCAGCTGGTCAACCTGATCAGGTTGGCCGCCGGACTGCTGGGCCACGGCCGGGACCGAAAGGCTCAGGGCAACCAGGGCAGTACCAAACAATTTTGCAAGCTTCATAACTCTCTCCATAAACAAGGTGGCCACAATTGAAATACCACCGACATACATTGGTTTCATCGTTCAGGGACTACACCCTAAAACATACGGATACGGTTTTTCACCCCGATCAGCCCTCTTTTTGTACATACTTCTCAGTCTTCCGCGCCAAAAGCCGCCACACACGGGGATTCAAACAAATGTGAAAGTTTGGTCATTCCCCTTCATAATGGCGCCGTTCAAACCAATCCGGAGCAGATACGATGGCCATCAACTGGTTTCCAGGGCACATGCACAAGGCCCGCAAGGAGATCAAAAAAGTCATGCCACAGATGGACCTCATCATCGAAGTGGTTGATGCGCGCATTCCTTTCAGTAGCGAAAACCCGCTGGTACCTGCCCTGCGCGGTGATACCCCGCTGATCAAGGTATTGAACAAACGCGATCTGGCAGATCCAGAAATCACTGAGCAGTGGTTAGCCTGGCTCGAAAAAGAGCGTGGCGTCCGCGCCATTACGCTTACCCACAACCAACGCAATGAAGCGCTGGCTATCCTCAAACTGGCGGAGGAGATGACGCCCGATCATGATCGCCAGAAGAGTGCACTGCGGGTGATGATTCTGGGCATTCCCAATGTCGGTAAATCCACCCTGATCAATACCCTGGCAGGGCGCCCTGCGGCCAAGACCGGGAACGAGCCAGCCGTAACCAGGGCGCAACAGGCCATCAAACTGCCCAACAACATTCTGCTCTACGACACGCCCGGCTTCCTCTGGCCGAAACTGTCTCCCGAAGCCTGTGGTTATCGTCTGGCGGTAACCGGGGCGATTCGCAGCGCGGTGCTGGACTTTGAGGATGTGGCCATGTTCGAGGCCGAGTACCTTCTGGAAGCCTATCCAGAGCTGGTCAAAGCCCGCTACGGCTTCGAGGAACTACCGAAAGATGCCCTGGCGCTGATGGACGGAATTGCCGAGAAGCGGAGATTCTTCGGTCGCGGTGGCATCCCGGATCTGCACAAAGTATCGGAGGTGTTGCTCAACGAATTCCGGGCCGGAACTCTGGGACGCATCTCGCTGGAAACCCCTGAGATGGTCGAACGCGAAGCCCGGGAAGCCGAGGCAGCCGCGGCTGAGAAAGCCGCTCGCGAGGAGGCCAGCGGCGCAAAGAAGGGCGCCAGAAAGGGTCGAAGCGGCAAGCGCTGAACACTCTGTGGAGCTTTATCCGGCCTTCTCCCCTTACCAAGGTCAAATATCGTATCCGGGCCAAAGCGCCTAGACTGTTAAATAACGTTATTGATCGCAAGGTCGGCCGCATCGGCCGGTCGGTAAGGAGGAACTTATGAGACGCGTCGTCGTCACCGGTATGGGCATTGTGTCCTGCATTGGCAATTCACTGGATGAAGTCAGGGACAGCCTTAAAAATGGAAAGTCCGGCATCCGTTTCAACGAAACCTATAAGGAAATGGGCTTTCGCAGCCAGATTGCAGGCTCGGTGGATGTCGACACATCCGTTATCGACCGCAAGATCCGCCGGTTCATGGGCCCGTCGGCCATGTACAGTTTCCTGTCCATGGAGCAGGCCATTGCCCAGGCAGGGCTGACCGAAGAGCTGATTTCCAATGACCGCACCGGCCTGATCGCGGGCTCCGGCGGCGCGTCCTGTTCCAGCCAGGTTGAAGCCACCGACATCATGCGTGAGAGAGGCGTGAAGCGCATCGGGCCGTATATGGTGCCCCGCATCATGACCAGCACGGTTTCCGCCTGTCTGGCCACAGCATACAAAATCCGCGGCGTGAACTACTCCATGTCTTCGGCCTGCGCCACGAGTGCCCACTGCATCGGCCATGCCATGGAGCAGATCCAGGCGGGCAAGCAGGACATCGTGTTCGCCGGCGGCGGAGAAGAAGAGGACTGGAGCCTGACCATGATGTTCGATGCCATGGGCGCGCTCTCCACCAAGTACAACGACGCCCCCGAGACAGCCTCGCGCCCCTTCGACGCCGGCCGGGACGGTTTCGTGATCGCCGGTGGTGGCGGCATGATGGTGCTGGAGGAGCTTGAGCATGCGAAGAAACGCGGTGCCAACATCATTGCCGAACTCACCGGCTATGGCGCCACCTCAGACGGCTACGACATGGTCGCTCCCTCGGGCGAAGGCGCCCAGCGCTGCATGAAACAGGCGATGGCCACGATCCGTGGCAAGATCGACTACATCAACGCGCACGGCACCAGCACCCCGGTTGGCGATGTTGCCGAGATGGGCGCGGTGCGTTCAACCTTTGGTTCCGACATCCCCGCCATTTCATCTACCAAATCACTGACCGGCCACTCCCTTGGTGCGGCAGGTGTGCAGGAGGCGATCTACTCGCTCCTGATGCTGCAGAATGGCTTCATTGCAGGCACCAGAAACCTCAGCGATCCGGACGAGAAAATCAGCGACATGCCGTTAGTTGGCCCGAAAAGTCGCGAAGGCGCACTGAACACCGTGATGTCCAACAGTTTCGGCTTTGGTGGGACTAACGCCTCTCTGGTATTTGAAAAACTGTAAGCATGAGTGGTACGAGGGCCTTCGGGCCCTTATTTTTAACAATTATATTCTCAGATCATTAAGCTTGATTATTGGCAAAGACCGCTATCCGTATTAAGGTACATAGTTGATATGGATCAAATCGGACGGATCATCACGTATGGCTCAAGCAATTCCGTTTCGTCAGGCTTCTCCCCTCAAGGCCTCTTGCCACCAGTGCAGCCTGAGCAATCTTTGCCTTCCCCTGGCAGTTGAAGAGAACGACCTTGACCGGCTGGAAGACATAGTCCAGCAGGGGCGAATCTTCAACCGCGGCGAACATATCTTTGACCAGAGCACGCCCTACCGCGCGTGCTTTGCGGTGAAAAGTGGTTCCATCAAGACGTCGATTATTACCGAGAGTGGCGAAGAACAGGTAACCGGCTTTTTCATGCCCGGTGAACTGGTGGGTCTGGACAGCATTGGCAGCGAGAACTATGCGTGCACCGCCAAGGCTCTGGAGCGGACCAGCATCTGCGAGTTTCCGATCGACAAACTGGAGGAGCTCACTGGCAAGCTGCCGGAACTGCAGCATCACATGTATCACCTGATGAGCCAGGAAATCCAGAACAGTCACCAGTTGGCCATGCTGCTGAGCAAGAATACCGCCGAAGAGCGCATTGCCGCATTGCTGTTATCGCTGTCCAGCCGCTTCCAGCGCCGGCGCATGTCTCCGACCAACTTCAGCCTGCCCATGGCACGTAACGACATCGCCAACTTCCTGGGGCTGGCTGTCGAAACCGTGAGCCGGGTCTTCACGCGTTTCCAGAATCAGGGGCTCATCAAGGCCAGGGGCCGGGAAGTCGAACTATTGGATATCGAAGGCCTGCAGATGGTCAGCCGGGAATTTTCTCGCCAGTGCAATAACTGAGAAGCTGCTTCGTGTCCGTCGGTTTCATGAACCGGCGGGCTCACTCTCCACTTCCCTTCCGTTATTCTTTTTCAACATGGCCAGTTCATCCACCAGGCCCGAGCGCCATGGCATCTGCTTGATCCCGAAGGTGTTTCGGATCTTGGTGCAGATCAGCGTGGTATTCACCGGTTCAAGATGCCCCCACTCAGGCACCTCATCCACGACCCGAATACCTTCCGGGATCCCTGGAAGGCCGGCGATTGCCAGGCCGAGCTCGTAGAGATTGATTTCCTCGGCGCCGGCGTACTGATAGGTGCCCCACACCTCGGCCCCGCAATCAAGCTGAAGAACCACCGCCTCGATCACCCGGGCCAGATCCCGAACCGCAACAGGCTGACCGCGGCACCGCCCAGGCAATGACAGCACCTCACCGGCAGCAGTGCTGGCCTGAACCTTTCGTATAAATCGCGCCAGGCTCCAGCCGGTTCGCAGGATAATGTGTCTCGGCAGCAGGGTGCGCAAAGCCTGCTCGCACTCCCATTGCCAGTTCCCCAATTCGTTCACCGGCTGCCCGGGGTTAGAGGTGATATATCCACTCTGCTTACGGCCATCGAATACGTAACAGGAGGAAAGCTGTAGCAGCGCCATACCGCGATCACGGGCAAACTCCGCCATGGCCAGGGGTAGCGAAAACGCAGCCATGTGGACGCCCTCTGGGTCTTTCTCGGCGACCTCGGGATCGGCCATCCAGAGTGCGTTAACAATCAGATCGGTATCCTCGGGAATCCAGTTCTCCAATGCATCAAGGTCGGCATTGGAGGGGTCACTGACAAGCAATGGGCTGACGTGCAGGTGCGTAGCCCGCAAACGCTCCAGCAGCACCTTCCCCAAAGGGCCGTAATCGTGAACAACAAGTACATGCACGAGGATTCAATGCCTCCTGGTATCACTTATGTGACGGTATTTCGGAACCGGTCTGGCCAATGGCTTCTGGATTCCGGCGCCTACACTGATGCAGTCTGAACTTAATGCTTTGCCATTTCTTTCAAGAGCATACAACAACAGGAACTGTCATGCTGAAACAACAGAGCCACATTGTGGCGCCGATCCCCGACGAGTTGCGAACCCGGGCCCTATACACCGTCGGCGAACTGCGCGAGCGGGGCAAGGCCGACAAGGAGGCCATCGACAAGCTCTTCAACCTGATTGTGGACATGACCGAAGAAGGTCTGGACTTCTTTTTCCTGGAGCCGCTTCGCCGCCTCCATGCCAGCAACATGATGATGGGCATGGCCAAAATGGGCATCAGCAGCATGCTCAAGGGCAGCAAGATGGTCGTACACAAGGTGCTCAAAAAGCTGGACGACCGCAGCCTCGCTGCCATCCTCGACTTCATCGAGGAAATCATCCACGAACCGGAACAGGGCTGACAGAGCGCCCCGCGATACTACCGGTATTGCCGCGGCACCCGCCCGGTGATGCCGGTCATCAACTCGTAGGAGATGGTGCCAGCACAGGTCGCCACCTCATCAACCCCAACTGTGCGCCCCCAGAGTTCGACAGTGTCGCCCTCCTTCGAATCCGGTGCATTGGTGAGATCAACCGCCAGCATATCCATGGATACCCGACCGATGAGCCGGATCCGCTGTCCATTGATGGCCGCCGGTGTGTTGGTGCCCGCATGCCGGGGGTACCCATCGCCATAACCAATGGCCACCATGCCCATCCGGGTATCCCGATCGGCGACCCAGCCGGCTCCATACCCAACAGACTCACCCGCTGGCACCATTCGGGTGCTGATCAACGGTGCCTCCAGCGACATTACCGGTTCCAGACCAAGCTCCGGGCCGGTTTTGCCAACCATTGGCGAACCGCCATACAGCATGATGCCCGGTCGGCTCCAGTCAAACATCGGCTGGTCAGGGTGAAAATGGGCGGCCGAATTGGCAACGCTCTTCATCAGCTTGGGAAACGCAGAGGTAGCCTTCTCAAATACCGATGTCTGCTGCGCCGTCATGGCACTATCCGGATCGTCGGCACAGGCGAAGTGGGTCACAAAGCCCAACAGTCCCTTCTCCGCACTTATGGCCTGCAGCCGGCCCATTACCTTGCCCAGCTCATCCGGATGAAAACCCAGACGGTTCATGCCGCTGTTCACTTTCAGCCAGAACGCCGGTCGTGCTTCAAGGCGCTCCAGCCACGACAGTTGCTGGAAACTGTGGAAAACCGGCTCAAACCTGTTCCGGGCGCACTCATCAATATCCGCTTCGGCGTGCACTCCCTGCAGCAGGACTACCGGCTGTGCCAGGCCCGCTTCCCGTATGGCCGCCGCCTCTTCGATACACGCCACCGCAAACTTCGGGGCCAGGCTGTCCAAGGCCGAGGCCACCGGCCCTATGCCGTGGCCATAGCCGTCGGCCTTGACCACGGCCATCACCTGCGCCCCGCCGGCCCGATTCAGGGCTGTCTGATAGTTCCTGCGAAGGGCGTCGAGATCAATCCGGGCAACAGTGCTGCGGGGCATCAATACTCCCCGCCATAGTCGCTGTAATCGCCGTGGGCCAGGTCCTCGAATTTTGTGTACTTGCCGATAAAGGCCAGGCGGATAGTGCCGATTGGGCCGTTCCGCTGCTTGCCAATGATGATCTCGGCAATGCCCTTGTCCGGCGTGTCTTCGTTATACACCTCATCCCGGTACACAAACATGATGACGTCGGCGTCCTGCTCAATGGCGCCCGATTCCCGAAGATCCGAGTTAACCGGGCGCTTGTTGGGCCGCTGCTCAAGACTCCGGTTGAGCTGGGACAGCGCCACAACCGGGCAGCTAAGCTCTTTGGCAATACCCTTCAGGGACCGCGAGATTTCCGAAATCTCGGCCGTCCGGCCTTCGGTGTTGCCGGGTACCCGCATCAACTGCAGGTAGTCGACCATGATCAAACCAATCTTGCCGTCGTTTTCCCGGGCAATGCGTCGGGCCCGGGAGCGCATTTCCGTGGGACTCAGACCCGGCGTATCGTCGATATAAAGAGGTTTGTCCTTGAGCAGACTCACCGCCGACGTCAGCCGGGGCCAGTCGTCCTCTTCCAACTTACCGCCACGGACCTTGGTCTGATCAATGCGCCCGAGCGACGAGAGCATCCGCATGGCAAGGGCATCCGCCGGCATTTCCATACTGAACACCAGCACCGGCGTTCCGGTGCTGATCAGGGCATTCTCCACGATATTCATGGCAAACGTCGTCTTACCCATGGAGGGACGACCTGCCACAATGATCAGATCCGAGGGCTGCATGCCCGAGGTCTGTTCGTCCAGATCCTTGAAGCCCGTCGTCAGACCGGTGGTCTGCTCGCCAGACTCAAACAATTCCTCGATCCGGCTCAGGGTCTTGGCCAGAATCGGGTTTATGGCCTGTGGACCGGAACCTTCCTTGACCCTCGCTTCAGCAATCTGGAATACGCTCCGCTCGGCCTCGTCGAGAATTTCATTACTGTTCCTGCCGAGCGGGTTGAAGGCCGAATCGGAAATCTTGCCGGACACCTCTACCAGCTGTCGCAGAATGGACCGCTCACGGACAATATCCGCGTAGGCACGGATGTTTGCTGCGCCCGGAGTTTTCTCAGCCAATTCCGCCAGATAAGACAAGCCACCGGCATCCTCAATATCGCCGGCGCGCTCCAGGAATTCCGCCAGGGTAACAACATCCAGTGGCTCGCTCTCACTGGCAAGACGCTCCACGGCGCCAAAAATCAGGCGGTGGTCCTGCCGATAGAAATCGGCGGCCGAAATCACTTCCGAGATCTCGTCGAACCGGCGGTTATCCAGCATCAGGCCGCCCAATACCGCCTGCTCTGCTTCCACAGAGTGGGGAGGCACCTTGATACGACTGGTTTCGAGATCGGTACTCGCGGGCTTCAGATTGGGCTTGGCCATGAACACATCTTCAGTTGGACATCACAACCACGACAGTTTAAGCGACCTGCCGCGGCAATGGGAGAGGGTTACAGGGACTTAACAGCATACCAGAAAGCAACAGGCCCGAAAGCCGCGAGATGCGGTTCGGGCCTGTCAGGTTGGCCAGCGCTGGACCTCATAAAGAGGAAGCGAGAGCCACCAGCGTATTACCAGAGCCGGGGAAACCCCGACACCGTTTTCAGGGAAAACAGCTTACTCGGCAACGACCGCCAGCTTGACCGTAACTTCAACGTCGGAGTGCAGCTGAAGCTCGATCTCGTACTCGCCAGTCACCCGGATCGGGCCTTCCGGCAGACGAACTTCGCTCTTCTCGACTTCGGTACCACCGGCAGTGATCGCGTCAGCAATGTCGCGCACACCGATAGAGCCGAACAGTTTGCCTTCTTCACCGGCCTTGGAGCTGATGGTGAAAGCAGCACCCTCGAGGGCCTCGGCGCGGGCCTGGGCAGCAGACAGCTTCTCAGCAGCCGCTTTCTCAAGCTCGGCACGACGCTCTTCGAACGCCTTCAGATTTGCTTCGGTGGCAGGTACAGCCTTGCCATAAGGAAGCAGGAAATTACGACCGTAACCGGCCTTGACCTTTACCTTGTCACCCAGGGAGCCAAGGTTTGCAACTTTCTCGAGCAGAATAACTTCCATCTCGTTAACCTCTTCGTGCTTTATTCAGCCGGCCCGGCAGGACTTATGCGCCTCCGGATATCCAGCCAGCTATCCACAAAAGCCAGAACCACTAACAGAATCATCAGGCTTGGGCCCAGAAGGATCAGCGCTACGTAGAACATCGCCAACCAGTTCCCACTGAGCTGTTTCAAACCAACAACGCCGTGCACCAGCGCCAGGCTGGCCAGGAACAGCGGCGTTCCCGCGGCCCAGGCCAGCAGCATGGAATTCAGCCCGAGGAACGGACCGACTACCATGGTCACCGCGCACAACACCGCAATAGGCGGAGATAGCCTCAGGCCATGGAATTCCTTGCGGAATCCACCGGGGTTATAAAGCCCCGCCTGCCAGGCCCGCGCCAGCATGGTCATGCCCACACCCGTTGCCAGGTAGGTGCCTGCCATGCTCGCGTTCATCGTGTCCCGGATAACCTTATCGAGGTCATCGCCGAGACTCTTCGCAATTTCGGCATTGTACTGTTGGTAAAAACTCACCCCGGCCTGGACCAGATCATCCAGCAGCCCCGGGTACACCACAGGCAACATCAGGCCCGTGACGATTGCGAGAAAACTTCCCGCAAGCAGAGCTTTTTCCCAGGACAGCGTTGTCCTGATCAATGACGCCATAAGCATCACCTGGAGCAACACGGCCAGAGCGGTCGGGTCCTGCCCGAAAATGCTCCAGCCAAGCGCCGGAAGTAATGCCCAGAGCCCGATATTGAGCCCCTGACTGATGCCAAGCCTGAGAATGACCAGGCCAACAACGGCTGCGCCAATCCAGAACAACAAGGGTACGGCAGTTGTTACTGCTGCTACCCCACCGGCCTGGAGGGGACCGCGCATTACATACTGTGCAAGTGCACGCATGGTCCCAAGTCCTGTGTTTCTGTTACTTAGTTATCGTGGCTGTCCGAGTACGGCAGCAGTGCCAGGTAGCGGGCACGCTTGATAGCGGTAGCCAGCTGACGCTGATAACGTGCTTTGGTGCCGGTGATGCGGCTGGGCACGATTTTGCCGGTTTCAGTGATGTAGCCTTTCAGGGTGTCCAGATCTTTGTAATCGATCTCCTTTACACCCTCTGCCGTGAAGCGGCAGAACTTACGACGTCTGAAAAAACGAGCCATAACTTAACTCCTCAACTCCGGTTAATTACTCTTCTTCGTCCTGGGTTTCAGCACGCTGACGTGGCTCGTCAGATTCGGCTGAACGACGCGGGCGATCATCGCCGCCACGACGGTCTTCACGGGACTCGGAAGCTTTCATCGGGGACAGTTCTGTATCCGCACCATCGCGGCGCAGGATCATGTCGCGGATGATTGCATCGTTGAAACGGAAGTTGTGAGTCAGCTCGTCCATTGCGGCCTGTGAACATTCAACGTTCATCAGTACGTAGTGAGCCTTGTGAATCTTGTTGATCGGGTATGCCAGGTGACGACGGCCCCAATCTTCCAGGCGATGTACCTTGCCGCCATCTTCAGTGATGACGCCGGTATAACGCTCGATCATCGCGGGCACCTGCTCGCTCTGATCCGGATGTACCATAAAAACGATTTCGTAGTGACGCATGAGTTCTCCCTACGGTTTAAACAGCTTCCTTTTTCCCGGCACGGATCTGAACCCGCGACCGACAAACATGAAAGCAAGGAGTTGACAGCATTCTGCTGCCGGTTTCTTTTTGCTTTATCAATAAGGCTTTACAAGAAAGGCTTGATCAAAAGCTTGGCTTCGGATTGCCGGTATTCAGACAATACAAAACCACCCCTTAAAAAAGGGGTCACGTATTCTAGGCGGGGAAGCCCTTGTGTGCAAGGGTTAACCAAGCCGTTGACGCAGGGCTTCGTATAGGCAAACACCCGTAGCCACCGACACGTTAAGGCTGTCGACATGGCCGAGCATCGGGATATTGATCAGCTGGTCACAGTGCTCACGGGTCAGTCGGCGCATCCCCTTGCCTTCGGCCCCCATCACCAGCGCCACCGGGCCTTTGAAATCGGCCTGATATAGCGTTGCCTTTGCCTCACCGGCAGTACCGATCAGCCAAACACCCTGATCCTGCAAACTGCGCAGAAAGCGGGCGAGATTGGTGACCCGCACAAAGGGCACCGTCTCGGCAGCACCACAGGCAACCTTGCGGGCAACCGGAGTCAGCGAAGCGGACTTGTCCTTGGGAACAATGACCGCCTGAACACCCACAGCATCAGCGGTGCGCATACAGGCGCCAAGATTATGGGGATCGGTCACACCGTCAAGCACAAGCAGGAAAGGCGGCTTGTCACTGCCGGCCAACTGCGCCAGCAGATCGTCTTCGGTCCATTCCCGGCTTTCACTTACGGCCGCGACAATACCCTGGTGAACGCCGGACACCCGCTCGTCGAGCTCCCTGCGATGCACAACCTTCCAGCGCACACCCAGGCTATCCAGGGTATCGGTAATACTCTTGACTCGCTTATCCTGCCGGCCGGTCTGGATCCAGACCTGCTGCAGCCGTTCAGGCTCGCGTTTGAGGACAGCCTCAACCGCGTGCCAGCCAAACACAAATTCTCCGGACACTAATTCTGCTTCCTGTTACTTGCCTGATTTGCGCGGCTTGCCTTTCTTGTCGCCTTTGCCAGCGCCGCTGCCCTTCTTGCCTTTTTTCAGGGCGAGTTTCGCAGCCTTCGCAACCAGCTCGTCCCTGGCAGAAGGCGTTTCATTATCATCGAAGGCCTCAGGCCCCTTTTTCTTCGATGACGTCGACGCCGGGCGCTTCCTCGGGCGCTTCAGGCCAGGTTCGCCGGATGATGCACTCTTTCGTGCAGGCTTGGCTTTGCCCGGCGGCTTGCCGCCTTTGCCGGCGTTACGCCTCGCCTTTCCTCGCTCGCCTTTATCAGGAACCGCAAGCGCGTCGCGATCAGCCTGTCGGTGCACCGGTTCGCTGATCAGCTCCAGGTCGATCTTGCGGTCCTCCATTCCAACCCGAACGACCTTCACACGGACCTCATCCCCAAGCCGGAAACTCATTGCTGTGCGCTCACCGATGAGGCGATGCTTGACTGAATCGTGATGGAAGAAGTCACCGCTTAGCGTCGACACGTGCACCAGTCCTTCTATGTAGACGCCAGAAAGCTCAACAAAGAAACCAAAGGGCACGACGGATGCAATGACGCCATCGTATTCCTCACCGACATGATCACTAAGGTACTCACACTTCAACCACGCCATGACATCCCGGGTAGCATCATCGGCACGGCGTTCTGCCATTGAGGTATGCTCACCCAGCTGCTCCATCCGGGCCATATCATAGGGGTACTCGGCGAGCTCGGGGTCCGGCTTGGGAGGCGGAACCACATCCTTGGAGGGCTTCCCTCCGTGAATAACCGACTTTATGGCCCGGTGATTGATCAGGTCCGGATAACGTCGAATCGGCGACGTGAAGTGAGCATAACCCGCATAACCAAGGCCAAAATGGCCGCCCTCTTCAGGGCTGTAGACGGCCTGGCTGAGTGAACGCAGCATCACCGTCTGGATAACATTGGCATCCGAGCGGTCCTTGATACTGTTCAGCAGCTCCTGGTAGTCCGCAGACGTAGGGTTATCACCGCCGCCCAGTTGCAGACCCAGCTCACCCAGGAACAGACGAACCGCATTGAGCCGCTCTTCTGACGGGCCATCATGCACCCGATACAGGGCAGGCAGTTTGTGTTTTTTCAGGAATCGCGCTGTAGCAACGTTCGCACACAGCATGCACTCCTCGATGATCTTGTGGGCATCGTTGCGTTGTACCGGCACGATCTCTTCAATCTTCCGGTCGGCGTCAAACACGATCTTGGTTTCGGTGGTTTCGAAATCAATTGCACCACGCTCGGTACGCGCCTTGCGCAACAACTGGTAAAGACCATAAAGATTGTGCAACTGCGGGAGCACGTTGGCGTATTGCTCGCACAGCTTATAGCCCTGCTCCGTGTCCGGGTGCTCCAGCATGGTGCTTACCTTGTTGTAGGTAAGCCGCGCATGACTGAACATGACCGCCTGATAAAAGTTGTAGCTGCTGATGTTACCGGCGGCGCTAATGGTCATATCGGCCACCATGCACAGGCGATCGACGCCCGGATTCAACGAGCAAAGGCCATTGGACAGTTTTTCTGGCAGCATGGGCACAACGTGATCCGGGAAATAAACCGACGTACTGCGGTTTAACGCCTCTTCATCCAGCGGGGAACCGGGCCGGACGTAGTGGGACACATCGGCAATCGCAACGATCAGGCGATAGCCACCACGAGGCCTTGGCTCGCAATAGACAGCATCGTCGAAATCCCGGGCCGTTTCGTCATCGATGGTTACCAGCCTGAGATTGCGGATATCCTTCCGATTGGCCTTGTCTTTCTCAGTGACCTCTTCCGGAATCTGTGCCGTCTGCTCACCGACCGCGGGCGGCCAGCTGTGGGGAATGTCATAGGAACGGATGGCAACGTCAATTTCCATCCCTGGTGCCATGTGTTCGCCAAGCACCTCGACAACCTTGCCCAATGGCTGGGTGCGCACGGTGGGCTGGCGAACTATGTCCACCACAACATACTGGCCGTGGCGGGCATTGCCGCAATTCTCCTGGGGAATCAGTACTTCGTGATTGATCCGCGCGTTTTCAGGAACAACGAAGTTGATACCACTTTCCTGGAAAAAGCGTCCCACCGTCTGGCTGGTCCGGTATTCCAGAACTTCAACGATCACACCTTCGCGCCGGCCTCGATCATCAACCCGATCAACCCGAGCGGCCACCCGATCACCATGAAACACCTGACGCATCTGTCGGGCAGTGAGAAACAGATCAGAGCCCCCGTCATCTGGCACCAGAAAGCCGAAGCCATCTTTGTGCCCAATCACCCGCCCCGTCACCAGGTCGGCTTCCTCAATGGGAAGGTAGGCGCCACGCCGGTTACAAATCAACTGCCCGTCCCGACACATGGCAATCAATCGCCGACGAAGAGCTTCAATGCCCTCCTCTGACGACTGACCAAGTTCTGAACACAGTGTTTCGTGGGTTGCGGGAGCGCCACGCTCTTTGAGATGCGCGAGGATAAATTCCCGGCTTTGAATAGGATTTTCGTATTTCTGGGCCTCACGGCTGGCGTGAGGATCCCGGTCGTTTTTCTTCCTGGAAACCATTCGGATCCTTGTTAAGAGGCTGTACCAACGCGGCACAGTTCAGATTCGTTTGCAATGGAGTATAACGTTGGGATGGAGCTCCTGCCTATCAACCTGCAAGGAATAGGCACAAATACCTGCCATTCTTTTTGCGAAAAAATGTTTGACAGCCTCGGCGGGAATTATTAAAGTACGCGCCATCGGTTGAGGGACACACCTCAACGCTGGCAGAAACGTTTAGTTTTCAACAAGCTAAGCTTCTGCAAATCACCTGCCGAGGTGGTGAAATTGGTAGACACGCTAGCTTCAGGTGCTAGTGGGGGCAACCCCGTGGAGGTTCAAGTCCTCTCCTCGGCACCATTTCCTCCCTCAGGAAATGGCAAGACAGCCAACCGGCGAAGTCGTTAATTTCCTCAAATAGCATCCGATCCGCGCAGTCTTCTTGCCAGAAGCCAGGTTGCCACTGATCGCGTCTATTCCAGCAGCCCCACCAGATACTCAGACAACCTCTGGTAACCAAACTCTACCTTCGCATAAGCTGAATTGGGCACACCCTCAAACTCGCGGCCGCATTCTCCGGACGAATTGTAGTTTTTCAGATAGGCATCGCGGATAAGATTCGGTTGTTCTGCAACAAAGCCTGGCCCGTCTGCTGGCGGATAGTTTATCGCCCACTCGAAACTGCCATCGCCAGTCACCCGGGGCAGCTGTAGAAGATCCGGATCCAGAAATCCATAGCGCAACAGCCGGAGATTCGGTTGTTCGGGCCCCGAAAACTCCCGTCGATCAAATTCAAGCACCGGATCGGTGAAACCCGCAGGCTGGGGATCATAGCCGGAAAACTGGTACGCCTGAACGCCTGTCACGACCTGACTTGCGTCGACAGCATCCTGCTGTGGAGCGCAGCTGTCTATACCCGCCGAAAAGGTTACGGCCTCCACCTCAACGCCCTGCTCTGAAATCCGGTATCCGGGAAAAACGGACGAGGAATTGTCGGTTTCCGGAACCAGCGTGCGCCTTGCGCCACCGCTGGTCTCAGCAACCAGTTCCACCAGATCGCCGCTGTCCGTCGTCCAGCTGTAGGTGACCTCTGGAGGGCCGCCCAATTCCGTTGAATCCGCTGCAATTCCCCTGTGTTCATGACAGGTGGTGCTGGTCTCGAAGTGAATGCGGCGATTGCCCCAATCGAAAACCAGCCGCTCATCCGTGCCCTCTTCGTCGAAATTCAGACGGCTTTGCTCCGAAAGCGCGGCGGAGGGCAACCACTGGGTTTCCAGGTCCGCCATGTAGCCGTTAACACCGATCAGTCGTGCCAGCTCCGGCATGGAGGGTGACAGGCAGCCGTTCGCGGAGACGGATAGCAGGCGCCCGCTCTCACTGTAAGCGAACGCCAGCTCGGCGGAGATCTGCAGGCCGGAGCGGTTGGCAGGCAGGCTGTCCTGATTGGAGGGCTCGGCGTATACCTTCTGGCTGGTCAGCAGCACCGGGTCGCTCAATTCCACATCCACTTCGGGGAGAACCAGGGCGTCCACATCGACATTGGCAAAATCACCCTGGGCGACATCATCAACCACCGCGATCACATCCGCAGCGTTCTGCACCAGCGATACGCCCAATAGAAACGCCGCTTCCCTGCTCAGGAATCGCTCCGTGCCGTCACTGTCTCCGGCCGCCAGCAGGTCGTTGTAGGCAGAGGGAATCTGGCTGGCCATGAACCTTGCCAGTGCCCGGGCATAGGCATGTGAGCGCTCGTCCTGGGCGAGGATATAGTCCCGCACCAGATTCAGGTCCGCCAGGCTCGCTGCCGCGCCGGAAGGTGTTTGCAGGAAGGCACCAAGGCCGACGATGCCCCGGTAACGGGCCAGCGTGGTTAATGGCGTGATATTGCGGACACCCGGAGGCGCCGACATCAGGTAGGCACTGACCACCGGAACTTCCCCGTTACGCGTTTCCTCAAGGGTTTTACCCGGAAGGGCTACGGCATGCAGCGCATAATCCCGTGGATCAAGATCCGGCCCCACTGAAGGATTCAGGACCAGTTCCGAAATATCCATCGCGAAACGACCGCCGGCACCACTCATGGCGGTGGGCTCCCCCGAGGCAAGAGTAACCTCCCTGCCATTATCCAGCTCGATAACCAGAGGCCCCGGGGTGAACTGACTGTCCCCATCCATGTCGAGCCAGACCCGGGCGTTCTTCAGGTAGCCGTCGATGACCTTACCCGTGTAAGGCGCAGGCTCGCTGTATTCAACGCCATCGAAATCCCGCCCGTCCACGGGCAACTGGTCGGATTCCTCACCGCAACCGGCGAGGATGAGGGAGACAGCAGTAACAGGCAGACCAATCAGGCGTTTCATCGCGGCAACCGTTTATCCTTGTTAGAGGTTGTGCCGCTACTTTAGGGGATGTCGTGGCTGTAGACCTTGATAGGTTTGGCAATTTGTAAAGTTTGGTAACCAGACGGGGCTTCAGTCACGACGAGCAGCTGTAGTGTGAAACCCCACCCAGGTTGAACAACTCCGACGGCTTCAGCCGGTAGTATTGCGCCTCAACCGCATTCGACTGCTCGGCATAGGGTTGCGTCAAAACACCCTGCAAGGCACGCAGGGGCTGGTAATCGCCCTCTGCTGCTCGCTGATAGGCAGGCAGCACGAACCACTCACGCATGGTGTATTTGGGGTTCACCAGCTTCATGTTGCGGGATAGCTCCTCACGGAATTGGGAGCTGACAGTGGAGTCATCGATCCCAATCTGCGATTTCCATCTGGCGAACCACTCTGACCAGCGGTTGAGTAGCCCTTCCGGATCGGCCGCTGCTGACTCATCCAATGATCTGTAGAAGCTGTTTTTGAGGGGTTCGATGTCTTCGGGTATGGAGGAAAGCTCCCGGAAGAACACCGTATAATCCACTGGGGTCCGGGTCATCAGCGTAATCAGTTCCCTGAAGAGTTCGGCGTCAAAAGTGCCAAGGCCCAGCTTCGCTGCCCACATCTTTTCCAGCTCCGCCTGCATTACCTCGGCAAATCCACCGTGAATCTCCTGGAGTTGCGCCTGTTCGTTCTCGTGATCTGCCAGCAGCGGCTGAAGGGCCGAACAGAAACTCTTGAAGTTCCGTTCAGCCGCTGCGGGTTGGTTAAGAAAAGAGAAGTGCTGCCCGCCACCGGTCCAGGGCTGGTAGAACGGCTCGAATACTTCGCAGAAGCCAAAAGGCCCGTAATCCAGCGTGAAACCGCCAGCGGCGCAATTGTCGCTGTTGAAATTGCCCTGGCAGTAACCAACCCGGATCCAGTTCGCCACCAGCGAGGCAAGGCGGCCGCGAAACTCCCGCGCGAGTATCACGATTTTTGTGGGCGTATCGAGGGACTGGTCAATAACGCCGTGGTACTCCCGATCAATCAGGTGCAGCACCAGCTGCTCGAGTTCTTCAAGCGCCCGGGGGTGTTCCTGCCTTCGGGCCCTGCGCCCGAAAAGTTCCAGCTGGCCCACCCGAATGAAGGACGGGGCGACACGTGTGGAGATGGCAACCGGCTCCGAAATGAGCTGGTCGGGATCCAGGGAATGGGAGCCCGGGGAGTACCAGGGGCGCCGTACTCTCTCTGTTTTCGAAACATAGAGACTCAGCGACCGGGAGGTCGGCACACCCAGTGCGTGCATGTGCTCCTGGGCCAGGAATTCACGAACGCTGGAACGCAGGACCGCACGGCCATCACCACCACGGCAATACGGCGTCTGTCCGCCCCCCTTGAGCTGCATTTCCCAGCGCTGACCGTTCAGAACAGCTTCCAAAACCGAAATGGCGCGACCGTCGCCATAGCCGTTGCCGGTCTGGAACGGGCACTGTTGGGTGTATTCGGTGCCGTAGATGGAAAGTGCATAGCCACAGGCCCAGCCGACTTTGCTCATGGGCGCCGGCACCTGTGAGAGGTCTCCGGAGAACATTCGGACAAAGTCATCGGATTGAGCCAGGCTGTCTGCAAAACCCAATTCGCGGAACAAGCCGGGGCTGTGCGCCACGTAGTCAGGATTCGCGATGGGCGTTGGCCGGACGGGAACATAATGCCCCGAATAGACCTGTCTTGGTCGATGGTCAACGCCATCGGGCGTGGCATCCGGATCATCGTTCAGGCGATCCATCAGCGAATAGTCAGCCATCGGTGCAAGTTCTTCGAGGTTGGTCACTTCGAAACGGGTTTCTCGCGACAACGGCTTGTTCATCTGTGCCTCTCCTGATCAAAGGAAACGGGCAGTGCCAGCACTGCCCTCAATTGCCCTTATGACCAGCCCATGTGGCGAGGGTTCAGAATGAACGGGCAACGATTTCCTTCATGATTTCATTGGTGCCGGCGTAGATCCGCTGGACCCGCGAATCTGCCCAGGCCCGTGCGATCGGATATTCCCACATGTACCCGTAGCCCCCGTGAAGCTGCACGCATTCATCCATTACCTTGCACTGCAGGTCCGTGGTGAGCTGCTTGAGCATCGCCGCGGTGGGGATATCGAGCTTTTTGTCCAGATGCAGCTCCAGGCACCGATCGGTGAACACCCGGGCAGCGGTGATTTCCGCCTTCATCTCCGCCATCTTGAAGCGTGTATTCTGGAAGGCAATCACCGGTTTGCCAAAGGCGTTGCGCTCCTTGACGTAATCCAGCGTCCACTGCCAGGCAGCTTCGGCAGCGGCAACAGCGCCCAGAGCCACCTGCAGGCGCTCGGCCGCCAGCTCCTGCATCAGCTGGAAAAAGCCCTGACCTTCGCCCGGACCGATCAGATTCTTTTCAGGTACCTTTACATCCTGGAAGAACAGCTCGGAGGTGTCCTGGGCCTTCATACCCACCTTGTTCAGGTTCTGGCCTTTCTCGAATCCTTCCCAGGCGGTCTCCACCATGAACAGGCTGATACCCTTGGCGCCTTCCTTCGGGTCGGTCTTGGCGACCACGATAACCACATCGGCAAGCTGACCGTTGGTAATAAAGGTTTTCGAACCGTTCAGAACGTAATGATCGCCGTTCTTGACCGCCGTGGTTTTCACACCCTGCAGATCCGAGCCGGCCCCCGGCTCGGTCATGGCGATGGCGCCAATCATTTCACCGCTGGCCAGTTTGGGCAGATAATGATTTTTCAGCTCGTCCGAGCCGTAGTTGAGCACGTAAGGCGCTACGATGTCAGAGTGCAGCCCCCAGCCTATCCCCGTCAAGCCGGCCCTGGCGACCTCTTCGATCAACACCGCGCTGTACCGGAAGTCCGCGCCTACACCGCCAAACTCCTCTGGCAGGCAGGGACACAGAAAACCCAACTCGCCAGCCTTCTGCCAGAGTTCGCGGCTGACCTGGCCGTCTTTCTCCCACTGATCATGGTAAGGCGCAGCCTCCTGCTCCAGAAACTTGCGGACAGAATCGCGGAAGCCTTCAAGGTCGGCGTCGAAGAGAGTACGTGGAATCATGGTGAACCTCGGTGAATGACCTGTGTTGTGATTGTCGTTCACCAAGTCTCGGCCCGGAGCCCGGTTTGCTCAATGATGAAAAGCATCAATCGGGCTGGCCAAAACCATCGTCTCGGGCAGCCTCAGGCCTTGCGCTTATCCTCGGCGCGGGCTTCGCCCCAGCGGGGCATGAGATCCTGGGGCAGATTCAGATGATCAAGGATGCGGGCAACAATAAAGTCCACCAGGTCCTCGACTGCCTGGGGTTTGTGGTAGAAGCCAGGGCTCGCCGGCATGATGACGGCCCCCATCCGGGTCAGTTTCAGCATGTTGTCCAGATGCACCTCGGAGAAAGGCGCTTCCCTGGGCACAAGAATCAGCGGGCGACGTTCCTTCAGGGCCACATCGCCGGCCCGCTCGATCAGGTTATTGCTGGCGCCGGTCGCCAGGGCCGAGAGCGTTCCCGTACTGCAGGGACATACCACCAGCGGCGCTTTCTCCCCGGAACCGGAGGCCGGCGGTGCAAACCAGTCTTCCCGGCCAAACACCAGAACCTGGCCCGGCTCCGCGCCTGAATAGGCAGACAGGGTTTCCTGCATGGCCGGCGGGGTTCCCGGCAGCTTGAGGTCGGTTTCCGTGGCGATCACTACCTGCGCGGCCCGGCTGACCATCACATTCACCCGGCAGCCGGCCGATACCAGGCACTGCAGCAGGCGCAGACCATACTGGGCGCCCGAGGCGCCGGTGAAGGCCAGGTTAACTGTTGAAGGCCGGTTCTGGTCGTTGCTCATGGATGTCGCCACTTGTCAGTCAGGAAAAGTCACCGGCCACGCCGGATCAGCCACGAATACGCTCGAGCTCGGCAATGAGTTTACTGTGGATACCGCCAAAGCCACCGTTGCTCATGATCACAATGTGGCAGGGGCTGGGCAGATCTTCCAGGGTACGTGCCAGCAAGTCTTCCACCGAGGCCTCTACCCTGTGCCTCTCGGAACCAGCGTTCAGCGCCTGCCATCCGGAAACCAGTTCCGGCAGCCAGTCCATGTTGTTCAGGTTGGCCCACAGAACCCGGTCGGCGGTTTCTGCACTTGGCAGCAACGTCTGCTGGTGAACGCCCTGCTTCATGGTGTTCGAGCGCGGTTCAATCAACGCCAGGATAGGCTCCTCACCCACCTGATTACGCAAGCCCTCAAGGGTGGTGGCAATAGCGGTCGGGTGGTGGGCGAAGTCATCGTAGACCCGCACGCCGTCGATGTCTGCCAGCAACTCCATGCGCCGCTTGACGCCAGAGAACCGGCAAAGCGCCGCCACGGCATGATCAGGAGTGACACCCACATGGCGGGCAGCGGCAATGGCAGACAGGGCGTTTCGGACATTGTGAAGACCGGTCTGATCCCACTTCAGCGTTGCCACCGGCTGCTCGTGGTGAATAACCAGAAACCGGCTGCCATCCTCCGAGAGCAGCTCGGCGCGCCAATCCGACATGCGAGGAGTCTCGCTGCCAATGGCAGTGTCCTGGACCGGGCTCCAGCAGCCCAATTCCAGGGCATTATCCAGGTGGCGATCTACTGCGGGACGAATGATCAGGCCCTGGGAGGGGACAGTCCGAACCAGATGATGGAACTGTCGCTCAATCGCCTCGACGTTGTCGAAAATATCCGCGTGATCAAACTCCAGATTATTCAGGATCAGGGTGTGGGGACGGTAATGAACGAACTTGGAGCGCTTGTCGAAGAAGGCGCTGTCGTATTCATCCGCCTCGATCACAAAAAAGTCGCTGTTGCCCAGCCGTGCCGAGACGGGAAAATCCCGGGGAACACCGCCCACCAGGTAACCCGGTTCGAACCCGGCCTGGTCCAGGATCCAGAGCAGCATGGACGTGGTTGTGGTCTTGCCATGGGTACCGGCCACCGCCATCACCCAACGATGCCGAAGCACCTCGCGGCTCAGCCACTCGGGCCCGGACATGTAGTCAATGTTCCGGTTAAGCACCGCTTCGACTTCCGGATTGCCCCGGGACATGGCGTTGCCGATCAGAACCAGATCCGGTTTGGGCTCAAGGTGATCCGCGTTATAGCCTTCCATCAGGCTGATACCCTGAGCCTCCAGCTGCGTGCTCATGGGCGGATAAACACCCTGATCAGAGCCGGTCACGGTGTGGCCAAGCTCCCGGGCAAGAACGGCCAGGCTGCCCATGAAGGTGCCACAGATTCCGAGTATATGAATGTGCATTCGGCAACTGCCCTCTGAGTTGAAACCCGACAAGCCTCCCGTATCCGCCCCACCCCGTCAAGAGCCATGCTATCCGCAATCCTGCTCATGAAAATTGCCGGCGATTGGCGTATCATCTGCGCCATTGTCGAACCAGCAGGAGGCTCCAGCCCGAGATGGCCATCAAGAACGCATTCTACGCTCAGTCCGGCGGTGTCACCGCCGTCATCAATGCCAGTGCCTGTGGCGTCATCCAGACTGCCCGCAAGCATCCGGACAAAATCGGCAAAGTATTTGCCGGACGCAACGGCATTATCGGGGCGCTGAAGGAAGAACTGATTGATACCAGCCTCGAAAGCGACGATGACATCCAGGCACTGATTCATACCCCGGGCGGCGCTTTCGGCTCCTGTCGCCACAAGCTAAAGAACATTTCCGAAAACCGCCGCGAGTATGAGCGTCTGATTGAGGTATTCCGGGCTCACGACATTGGCTACTTCTTCTATAACGGCGGCGGGGATTCACAGGATACCGCCTACAAGGTCTCCCAGATCGCGGACAAAATGGGATATCCCATTACCTGCATCGGCGTGCCCAAGACGGTAGATAACGACCTGCCGTTCACCGACTGCTGCCCGGGCTTCGGCTCGGTTGCCAAGTACATTGCCACGTCCACTTTGGAAGCCAGCCTCGACATCAAATCCATGTGCGAGACATCCACCAAGGTGTTCATCCTGGAAGTGATGGGCCGTCACGCCGGCTGGATTGCCGCATCCGGCGGCTTGGCGGGACAGGGCGAGGGCGAGCCGCCCCACATCATTCTGTTCCCTGAAATTCCTTTCAATCGCGACGCTTTCCTGGCGCGCGTAGACCACTGTGTGAAGGAATACGGCTACTGTGTTGTCGTCGCCTCCGAAGGTGCCCAGTATGAAGATGGCCGGTTCCTGGCAGATGCCGGAGCCAAGGACGCGTTTGGCCACACCCAGCTCGGTGGTGTTGCCCCCGCCCTGGCCAACATGGTCAAGCAGGCCCTGGGCCACAAATACCACTGGGCCGTTGCCGACTACCTGCAACGCAGCGCCCGCCACATTGCCGCCGCTACCGACGTTGAACAGGCGTATGCGGTAGGCAAGGCGGCGGTGGAAATGGCCCTGGAAGGCAAGCAGGCGCTGATGCCCACCATCGTGCGCGAGCAGGCAAAGCCGTACCGCTGGAAGATTGGCGAAGCGCCCCTCAGTGAGGTGGCAAACCAGGAAAAGAAGATGCCGATCCACTTCATCACCGACGATGGCTTTGGTATCACCCAGGATTGCCGGGACTACCTGGAGCCCCTCATTGCCGGAGAGAGCTTCCCGCCGTTCGATAATGGCCTGCCTCGGGTTGCCAGGCTCCAGAACACGCTGACCGAGAAGAAGCTGAAAACGGATTTTGAACTCTAGTCCACTGCAGGACTCAGCGAATAAAAAAGCCTGACAGTTTACGCTGTCAGGCTTTTTTGGTTGCTTGAAGAGTCATCGCTGTGTGCTAGCGAGCCAATTCCGCCTGATGGTCTCGAACATAGGCGTAGAACTGATCAAAACCTCCCACATACTGGCTCCCCACAAGAATCTGCGGCACTGTGTAAACTGGCCGGCCGATCCTGTCGGCAATATCCTGCTTACTCATACCCTTCTCGATCATATCGACCCACACATAGGGAATGTTTCTGGCCTCACACAGGTGCCTGGCCTGCACACAGAACCCACAACTTGAGCGGCCGTAAATCGTGACCTGCTCCATAAACACCTCCAAGATCTCTGGCGGTAAATTCCGAGATTAAAATCGTATGAGCGAATCATGACACGGCACCCGGTAATTGAAAATTGATGCTTTGAATCGCCGCCATAGTAGCGAGCCATCATGTTCTGAGCCGGCTGAGCTCACGCTCCAGAACCTGCACCTCGTGGTCCAGGGCCTGACCACTGCCCTTGACCCTGCTGGCAAGCTCCCGGAGATCGTTGGCCGCATCGCCGATATGAGTGAGGTTGCGGTTGATTTCCTCGCTCACCGAGCTCTGTTCTTCCGCCGCAGTGGCCACCTGGGTTACATGCTCCACGATGGTCCCGATCCGGTCGACTACCGTGGCCAGCGAATGGGCCGCTTCCTGGGTGCCATCAACCGCCGAGGTGGCGCGATCAACGCCGCTCTGTATCACCGAAACGGCACCGTTCACATCCTGCTTGAGGCCGTCGATCATGGTGCTGATTTCATCGGTGGATTCCCGAGTGCGGGAGGCCAGCGTGCGGACCTCATCGGCAACCACGGCGAATCCGCGTCCCTGTTCGCCAGCCCTGGCGGCCTCGATGGCAGCGTTGAGGGCAAGAAGGTTGGTTTGCTCGGCGATGCCTCGGATGACATCCAGGATGCGATTGATATCCTCGCTGCGATTGGCCACCTGCCCGATTGCCGTACTGGCCTCGCCCATATCGTTGGCCACCGCGCTTACTCCATTCACCGCCGATGACAGCGTATCCTGGGTAAACCGGATGCCGTCCTGGGCCATCCGGGCGTTATCGGCCGCTTCGCCGGCAAACCCTGCCACCTCTCCTGCAGCGGCGGACATTTCGTTCATGGCGGTGACCACGCTGTCGATGTCCTGGTGCTGTCGACCTGTCTGTTCATCGGTCTCGACCGCAATGCTGCCTACATCCCTGGCCTGTTCGCGGACCTTTACATTCACGTCCTTCAGATCATTGATCATCTCTCTCAGACGCGCCAGGAAGGCATTGAACCCGCCGGCCAGCTCGATCAGTTCGGCGTGGGTGTCGATTTCCAGTTCACGGGTCAGGTCTCCTTCGGCGCTGGCCAGGTTCTTCATACGATCCCGAATTTCATCCAGCGGGCGGGTCACCGAGCGCACCAGCAGCACCAGGGCCACAATGGCCAGGACAACCACACCGATACCCACAAGGCTCTGGCGAGTGGCGGTGGCGGCAACTTCGTCCGACAACAGGCCAGTAATTTCCGAAACGCTTGCCAGCGCGGCATCCCGGGGCAACTCAATCAGCAGCGACCACTCGGCATCCGGCAACCGGATCTCAACGGGATAGGCCACGGCCAGGGTCTGACCGTCATCAAAGGTGCCTTCACCCTGGTGCAGCCCTGCGAAGGTGCTGCCGTGATCGGGCACGGCTTCCTGCAGAGGCCGGCCAAGGTGCGACTCATAATGGCTGGAGGCCGCGATAAGACCCTGCTCACTGATCAGCGTGACCCTGGACTGGCCTCCAAACAGCTCCTGGCTGACACCGGCAATGGTTTTTTGCAGGGTCGAAAGATTGATATCGACACCCACCACACCGGCGAATGTTCCGTCATCCAGAATCGGAACCACCAGACTGGTCATCAGCTCGGAATAGCCCTCACTGATTTCATATTCGTAGGGCTCCATAATGCAGGGCGCTTTGGTATCCCGCGAACAGAGATACCACTCAGCTTCCCTGATCCCGAATTCGTTGAGGTTATCCAGATACTTGGTGGAGGGGTCCTCTGTGCGGCTGAACTGGACCTGCCCGTCCGGCTCCCGGTAGTAGTATATCTCCAGGGTGCCCTCGTCGCTGCTGTGCTCTTCAACACCACCGGTGAAATAGCGATCCTGGCCATCGTAGCCATCCGGTTCGAACTGGGCGTAGATCGAGCTCAGGCTTTTCTGCTCCTCCAGAACCGCGCCAACGGTCTCCTGAAGGGCTGACCGGCTGATACGCCCGGAGCTGTCGGCCTGAATATTACGGATGATGACGTTGCGAACGACTTCCGGCGTGCGAAAAGCGGTCGCAAACTGGCCACTGACCAGCTCACCATATTTGCCGGCGGTTGCGCCTAGCTGATCCATCACAATACCCTGCACCGTATCCCGGGTTTCTGCCGTCAGCCTTTCTTCCATGTCGCCGAGGGATAACTGGGCCGTGACTACAATGCTAATGCCCATAATCAGGAGCAGTGACACAACGAGGGCATAGAGCTTGAAGCGCAGCGATAACTGTTTCATGGTAAGGCCGGACCTGCGGAATGTTGGAGGTTCGTTTCATCTTAAAGCACGGAGGGCACGGTGGCCTACCTGACGCTATTTCTGACCGCGTTCGCTGCCGCCACGCTGCTGCCTGCCTACTCGGAAGTCCTGCTTGGCACCCTGATAACCCAGGGCTACTCCTGGTGGTGGCTCTGGTTCTGGGCAACGCTGGGCAACACGCTGGGCTCGGTCGTTAATGGAGTTATCGGCCGGCAGGTGGATCGCTTTAAGCATAAGCGCTGGTTTCCGGTCAGCGAAATGCAGCTGCACAAGGCGCGGAACCGATTTAACCGTTATGGCCAGTGGTCACTGTTGATGGGCTGGCTGCCCCTGGGGGGTGACGCGCTGACCCTCGTTGGCGGGATCATGCGCGTGCCCTGGCTCAACTTTGTCATTCTGGTGGGGATTGGCAAGGGCGCCCGCTACGCCTTCGTGCTCTGGCTTGTGGCCGAGGCATCCGGCGCGTCATCACCCTCACCGTAGAGGTATTTCCTGAGCAGTGGCTCGCCGTTGAACTCGGAATTCAGCACCGCAACGAAGGTGTAGACCCCGATCAGTTTCCGGTTAAGGAAAACAAATTCCTTCGGAGGAACACGGAAATAGCGACTGATAGCCGATCGAGCGGCCTGTCGAGCCACCCGGGACGGCAACTCACTCTGCTTCCAGCGGTATTCGCCGTGACTGTTCACCGCATAATCCGGCCAGGCGTCCTTGTCACTGGATAGCGGCTCGAGCACCGACATACACACCTGGCCGAATTTCTCCAGCACTTCGTCGGGCCACTCGGTGCTCATGAAGCGCAACTTGACGCCACCATCAATCACCGCATGCAGATCGTTCTCATAGGACGCCCTGATCATCTGGATAACCGGTTTGAGAAAGTCATCCGAGTAGGCCTGAACAGCCCCGAAATCAAGCAGGACTATGCGGTCGTAACCCGGGTCATCACCTTCTTCGCCAGCAATCCGGATGCGGTAGTTGCCGAAGTTCGGATCGGTCTGTATTTCGCCCCAGACGAACAGCTCGCGGAAGAACAGCTCCAGGGCAGCCTTGCCCAGGGCGCTCCGACGCTCCAGAGGAAGGTCTTTTACCGCCTGGGAACTGACAGAATGGCCATGTTCGTAGGTCGAACAAATCACGTGCGCCGTTGAGAATTCCGGCAGGACCCTGGGTACGATGAACCTGGGATCCGACGCCAGCATGGTGCGGAATTTCTCGGTGGTTTTCGCCTCCAGACGATAGTCCACTTCCCGGTGCATCATCTGCCGGACTTCTTCCAGCCAGTCATTAAACTCCGGGCCAAAACTGACCAGCCTTGCCACCCGCAACAACTGGGCAACCGCATTCAAATCGCTATCAACAGCATCGGCAACGCCGGGGTACTGAACCTTAAGCACCAATTCCAGGCCGTCACTTTTGCGCCAGGCCCGGTGCACCTGCCCCAGCGAGGCCGCTCCAATGGGTTCGGGTTCCACATCCAATTGAGCCAGGCGATCGGCTCCCAGCTCGTCTTTAAGAACGCGCTCAATGGCCGGCCATTCCAGTGACGTGGTCTGGTCCTCCAGGGTATGGAGGGCTTCCGTGACTTCCTCGGGCAGGAAATGCTCGCCATACAGGGCCATGACCTGGCCGATCTTGACCACGCTACCCTTCAGCTGTCCCAGCTCATCCACCAGGAACCGCGCCTGGTTAGAGAGCATGGCGCGGTGGCGCTTCTCCCGGTTTTCCCGGCTGCTGAACCAGTTGGTTGCCATATGCGAAGCCATACGGGTACCCGCAAACAACCCGGCACGGGTCAGGCTCAACCTGCGCTCGAAACTGCCTGTCTTGATGCGGGAAACCGAATTTCCTGAACGTCTGGAAGACATAATGACCTGTTCGGATCAGAGAATTTCACCACGTTTGGCGTCTAACTCCATTATACGGATAGTCAGGGGAGCTGACCTAACCGAGTCGACCGGCTTTCTGCGGCCACGGGGCCAATGTGCCAACACCGTCGCCGGTTTACATCTGGGCAACCGGATCGTTTACGTTTCGACACAGTTTCTGGCAGGAAACCGGTCTACTATTTCTACATACGTAAGGTCCAGCAACGATTATCACAAGAACAAGATCCGAACATGCCGCAATCCGCAAGAAAAACGCCGGATACGGAACTGTCCCAGTTCCGGGTCAAGGGCGAGATTCCTGTCCCGATTCTGATCAACTGGCTGACTGCCGTTGCCGTTCCCCTGCTGTTCTTCTTCGCCTGGCGCTCAAGCCTGCAGAATGACCCGATTACACCGCCATTGCTGATTGGCTTTGCCGTGCTTCTGACGGCCAACTCTGTTACCTATTTACTGTCCGGCAACAGAACGTTGCAACGCCGGGCTTTTATAACCCTTATCACGGTGCTGTTCACCTACCTGGCGATCCATGCGGTTGAGGACGGGTCCGCCATTATCTGGCTGTTCGCCTACCCCCCCATTATTTTCTACATCAGCGAATCCCGGGTTGGCGTGCTCGCCTGCAGTGGCGGCTTCGCCGCCGTCATTCTGCTGTTCAGCCCGCTGGGAGACCTGCTGTTCGAGCCTCCTCACAGCGCCAGCTTCCGGATTACCATGGTGGCGGTACTGGGCTTTGAGATGGTCACCTGCTACATCCTTGACCAGAGCCGCCGGCGCAGCAAACTGGGCCTGCTGAAGCTGGCCGCGGAATTCGAGTATGCGGCCAAGCATGATGCACTCACCGGCCTTGCCAACCGACGGGAAGCCCTCGAGCAGCTGGACATCGAATACCAGCGCTACCTTCGCAACGCCCGGTCGTTTTCTGTACTGCTGATGGACATCGACCTGTTCAAGAGCGTCAACGATAACTACGGACATCACGTCGGGGACGAATTGATCACCCTGGTTGCCAGAACCCTGCGGGAGCAATGTCGCAAGGTTGACACCCTGGCCCGGTGGGGCGGTGAGGAATACCTGGTACTGCTGCCGGAGACAACCACCGAGGAGGCCATGTCCTCTGCCAACCGGATCCGGGAAGCATTTTCCGAAAGATCCGTCAGCACCGAGCAGGGTCAGGTGCAGGCCACAATCAGTGTGGGCGCGGCATCAATCCGGGGATCGGAGTCCATCGACCGCCTCCTTCAGCGGGCAGATGAAGCCCTGTACCGGGCCAAATCCGAGGGCCGAAACCGTGCCTGCGGTTATGAGGATGAAGCGGCGGCCTGAACTACCAACCCTGGCAGAACTCGACATCCCCGCGGGCCAGGCCGTTGACGAGTTGCTCTGACAGTCGTTGCTGCACGTCGGCCAGGGTTATACCCGGAACAAAGTCCCGCACCTGGCACATGGCCATGCCGGCATAGCCACAGGGATTAATCCGCTGGAAGGGTTCCATGTCCATATCCACGTTCAATGCCAGTCCGTGGAAAGAACAACCACGGCGAACCCTGAGGCCGAGGGAAGCGATCTTGGCATCTCCCACGTAAACACCGGGCGCATCGGGCCTGGGGGCGGCCTCAATACCCAAACCGGCCAGGGTGCGGACTATGGACTGTTCAATCTCATCCACCAGGGAACGCACACCCATTTTTTTTCGAGTCAGGTTGATCATCAGGTAAATCACCAACTGACCGGGCCCGTGATAGGTCACCTGCCCGCCCCGATCAACCGGGATCACCGGAATATCGCCCGGAGCGAGGATATGCTCCGCCTTACCCGCCTGGCCCTGGGTATAGACCCGGGGGTGCTCAAGGCACCATAACTCGTCCGCCACGCTGTCATCGCGGTCGGCGGTGAACGCTTTCATGGCCTCCCAGGTTTCCAGGTAGGGCTGTTCCCCGAGGGATCGAACAATCAGGTCAGGCATCGGGCTCAGAGCACCATGTGCACGCGGCCGCTGGCCTTGAGATCTTCGAACAGGGCTTTGAGCTGTGCTTCACCCGTTGCCACAATCTTGAGCTGGACCGAGGAAAACCGGCCCTTGCTGCTGTCGTTTACCGTAATGTCGGTTTCGCTGATCCCGGGCGCATGCTGCTCCACAACCTCAACTACGAACTCGGTGAAATCCGGCGCTGCATTGCCGATCACCTTGATCACGTAGTCGCAAGGAAACTCAATTTTTGGTGCTTTCGGCTGACTCATGCCGCTTTACTCCCCGGGATCAACATCACCCTACTGAAATAACTGAACGAAAAAGAGCTTGATGGCATCCCAGATGCGTTTGAAGAATCCGCCCTCCGGAACTTCGGTCAGGGCCAGCACCGGCTGATCAACCAGTACCTCACCGTTATAGGACACCTTGACCCGGCCCAGCCCATCCCCGACCTTGATGGGTGCTTTGATCACAGAATCAAGGTCAACCGTGGACTCCAGATCGTTTCTCGAACCCCGGGGGATGGTGACATAGACGTCTTCGGTCATGCCGACTGACAGTTGATCAGTCTGGCCACCCCAGACACGGGCTTCAATCAGCTCCTGGCCGGACTGGAACAGGCGTTCGCTCTCGTAGTAGCGGAAGCCGTAATTCAGCATCTTCTGGATTTCCTGAGCCCGAGCTTCTGAGCTGTTGGTACCCATGACGACCGCAATAAGGCGGGTGTCGTTGCGCTTGGCCGAAGCAACCAGACAGTAGCCAGCTTCCTCGGTGTGACCGGTCTTCAGACCATCGACGCTGTCATCACGCCAGAGCAGGCTGTTCCGGTTCGGTTGGCGGATATTGTTATAGGTGAAGTGCTTTTCAGCGTACAGCGGATAGTTTTCCGGGTAATCATTGATGATTGCCTGCGCCAGCATGGCCAGGTCATAGGCCGTTGAAAAATGATCCGGCGACGGCAGACCGGTAGCGTTTTCAAAGTTGGTGTCTTTCATGCCCAGCAACTGGGCCTGCTGGTTCATGATATCAACGAAGGCGTCTTCGCTACCGGCAACAAATTCCGCAAGGGCGACTGAGGCATCGTTGCCCGACTGAATGATCACCCCCCTGAGCAGATCCTCAACCGACACCTGAGTGCCTTCCCGGACGAAGGTTCGGGACCCCTCGGTTTTCCAGGCATTCACGCTGATCGGCACCATGTCGGACATGGCAATCCGGCCCTCATCAAGCTCCCGCTCAACGATATACGCGGTCATCATTTTGGTCAGACTGGCGGGCGGCAAACGCTCGTGGCTGTTCTCCTCCATGATGATCCGTCCGCTCTTGGGATCCATCAGCACATAAGAGCTGCCAGCAATCTGCGGCGGCGACGGAATCAGTACCGCCTGGGACATCGCCTTGCCTGTCAGAGCAAGCATCAACACAAAGACAATAGATAGGGTTCGAAAAACAGAGTTTAAGGCCATGGGTCCATTCATTCGTCGTTAAGTGTGTTTCTTATGAAGGTGTCTTGTTTGCCATGCTCAGTGCGTATCGGTCAGCACGATGGACTGATCGAAACCCCGAGCTTCCAGGAGGCTCTGGGTGCGCCTGGCGCTGTCTTCATCGCTGAACGGGCCCACCTGAACCCGGTGAAATCGCCCCGAGGAGGTATCAACAGCCCGAACACGCATCGGGTTTTCCAGCACCGACCTTACCTGGCTGAGCAGCTTCTCGGCCGGGTCCCGGCTGCTGAAGGAGCCCAGCTGTACAAACAATGACCGGTTGCTCATTGCCATGTCGCCGCTTGCCTTCACCCGGCTTTCTGCGTATGTGGTCGCGTCTCCCGGAGAAAAGGGCTGACCGGCAATGAACATGGATCCATCCGGCCTGACCGTAATGGCGGCGACTTCTACCCTCGCCGTGCCCCGGGCCTGGTAGCCCAGCTTTTTAGCGGCAGCGTAGGACAGATCGATGATTCTGTCGCTGTGAAAAGGCCCACGATCGTTGACACGGACGATCACCGAGCGGCCATTGTCCAGATTCGTTACCCGGGCAAAACCAGGAATCCGCAGGGATTTGTGCGCGGCGGACATGGCATACATGTCAAAGATTTCGCCATTGGACGTCTTGTGGCCATGGAATTTCTCCCCGTACCAGCTGGCCGTACCCCGGGCAACATAACCGTCGTTGCTGTCGAGGACGTGATACTGCTTTCCCCAGACCTTGTAGGGCGATTTATTACCGGCCCTTCGGGGCGCCTCATAAACCGGGACCGCATCATCAAGCCCGGAGACATCAAAATTGCCCGAGGGCGCCCTGTCGGTCGCCAGGGTATAGCGAGAGGAGTGGTCGGTTTCCGGAGATGACGCGCAGCCGCCGAGTATCACGGACACCACAACCGTCAGCAGGAGAAAGAATGAGGGCTTGAAGTTCACTGTCCGGAGTTCCTCTTCACTTCACTGGCACCGCCGTCAGGTGTTCGGCGCTCTGGCTATCATTGTAACGGGTTCTGCGCCGCAATCACCATTACCCGACCGCCATGGTTCGATTGACCACCGGTCAGGCACCAATCATTCGTCGATGCGTATGGATCGACATCAGAACGCCAAACGCTGCCATCAGGGTCACACCCGAAGTGCCACCATAGCTGATCAGGGGCAATGGCACACCAACGACGGGCAAAAGTCCGCTTACCATCCCGACATTCACGAAGATGTAGATAAAGAACGTCATGGTGAGCGCACCGGCCAGCAGCCGACTGAACGAGTCCTGAGCGGTGGCGGCAATGTACAGGCAACGAAGGATAATCAGGAAATACACTGTCATCAGGATCAGCATTCCCACAAACCCGAACTCTTCCGCCAGCACCGCAACGATAAAGTCAGTATGACTCTCGGGAAGAAATTCTAGGTGTGACTGGGTCCCTTGCAGCCAGCCTTTCCCGTCCACACCCCCGGAACCAATCGCCGTCTTGGACTGGATGATGTTCCAGCCAGCACCCAGGGGGTCACTTTGCGGATCGAGGAGTGTCAGTACCCGTTGTTTCTGATATTCCCTCATGACGAAAAACCACATCAGCGGAGCCGACACGGACACCAGGGCCACAAAAGCGGTGATCAGTTTCCAGCTGATGCCTGCGAAAAACACCACGAAAATGCCCGCCATGCCCACCAGCAGCGACGTCCCCAGATCCGGCTGCTGCATGATCATGATCATGGGCACAAGAACGATCGCGAGCCCCACAGCCACATGCCGGAACCTCGGTGGCAGGAAATGCCTGGACAGGTACCAGGCCGCCATCATGGGAACCACCAGTTTCATAAGCTCCGAGGGCTGGAAACGAGGCAGCCCCGGTATCGCCAGCCAACGCTGAGCGCCCTTGGCACCGACACCAACCAGCATGACGGCAATCAATGCAACAATGCCGGCTGCGTATAGCCAGGGCGCCCATCGGCGGAACACCGAAGGATCCAGCTGGGCAAACACCAGCATCACCACAAACGCGACACCCAGGCGTATGCCCTGGGCCTTGACGACTTCGAAGTTCCGGTCAGCGCCGCTGTACAGAACGAACAGCCCGCCGGAAACCAGCAGAAGCAGCAGGAGCAAAAGAATTGGATCCAGATGCAGCGCGGTCCAGATACTTCGGTGCCGGCCAAGTGGATTGCTCGCGGTTGAATCCAGTAACGCCTTGAAAGCCATCAGTTGGCCACCTCACCAACCCCACTGACCAGTGCGCCATCGGCCTGGTTGTACTCAAGCAGCCAGGAATCAAACAGGGCCCGGGCCACCGGCGCGGCGGTACCACTGCCGCTGCCCCCGTTTTCGACAATCACAGCAACCGCGATTTCCGGTTTATCCGCCGGCGCAAAACCGACAAAAAGCGCGTGATCCCGGAGCCGCTCGCGGATTTCCTCTTCATCGTATTCTTCATCTTCTGCAAGACTGAAAACCTGCGCTGTACCAGTCTTGCCCGCCATCTTGTAAGACGCACCCCGGCCGACAGAGCGTGCCGTTCCTTTCGGCCCATGCATGACCTCAACCATGGTGTCGACGACGTATTCCCAGTCGTCGGGGTTCTTGAGATTGAGCGGTTCGTGAGTCTCGGCAGGCAGGAATTCCTCGACCGGCCGGTCCCCTTTGATGTCTTTCAGCAGCCTTGGCTCTACCCATCGGCCACGGTTGGCTATCAAGGCGGTTGCCGTGGCCAACTGCAAGGGTGTAGCCAACATGAAACCCTGACCAATGCCCATATTGACGGAATCCCCCGGATACCAGGGCTCATTCCGGACCGCCCGTTTCCAGTCCCGGGAAGGCAGCAAACCGCTCAGGGCACCCGAGACATCGAGAGTAGCGTCTTCTCCGAAACCGAAATGGGACAGATAACTGTGCATGGTATCCACACCCATCTCCACGGCCACCTCGTAGAAATAAACGTCGCAGGATTCGGCCACCGCATCCTTCAGATCAACCCAGCCATGTCCGGTACGCTTCCAGTCCCGCCATAGCCGGCCGCCTTCACGCAGACGGAAATGCCCGGGATCCCAGATGGTGTAATCCCGGGTGGTGGCCCCGCTATCAAGGGCGGCTACTGCGAGCATAGGTTTCACCGTCGAACCCGGAGGGTACTGCCCCCGCAAGGCCCGATTGAACAGGGGCTTGTCCTTACTGTCGCTCAGCTCCCGATAGTCGTTGACGCTGATCCCGGTAACGAATTTATTGGCGTCGAAACCCGGCACACTGGCCAGGGCAAGAATGCCACCGGTATCAGGTTCAATCGCAATAATGGCACCCCTGCGACCGTCCAATAGCTCGTGAGCGCGCTGTTGCAACCTTAGATCCAGGTGCAGCTGCAGATCTTCTCCAGGCACAGGGTTTTCCCGCTCCAGAACTCGCAGCGTTCGACCCCGTGCGTTGGTTTCAACGTGCTCGTAGCCGACCTGACCGTGAAGGATCTCTTCATAGAAACGTTCGATGCCCGACTTGCCGATGTAGTTGGTGCCGGCATAGTTGACCGGATCGATCCGCTGCAACTCGTCGCGGTTGATACGCCCGACAAAGCCAAGGGCATGGGCCGTCAATTCACTGTGCGGGTAGAAACGAACAAGCTCAGCCTTGACCTCTACCCCAGGAAGCTCATGACGATGCACAGCGAGACGGGCCATCTCCTGTTCATTCAGGTCGTAGCGGAGGGGAATTTCCTGGAAGGGTCGACGGGGTTCCTGAAGCCGGCGCTGGAAACGTTCGCGGTCTTCGTCGGAAATCTCCAGGATTTTGCCAAGCTGAGCCAGGGTATCATCCATGCCCTGCACCCGCTCAGGAACGAGCGTTACGCTGAAAACGGGCCGGTTCTCGGCTAGCAGGGTGTCATTACGATCGTACACCAGCCCCCGCGGGGGTGGCACTGACTGAACCTGGACGCGGTTTTTGTCCGAAAGGGTGGTGTATACCTCGTGTTCGACGACCTGAAGCTGGTACATCCGCGCAATAAGGCCGCCAATCGCCAGCATTACAAAAGCCAGCATTACCAGGGTCCGGCGCTGGAAGAGCCGGCGTTCTGCCGCTGTATCCTTGAATTCACCCCATGGCATAACTAGCCCCTAGGCCCGGTGATACGGGTGATTGCGGGTGATCGACCAGGCCCGGTACAGCTGTTCTGCCAGAACAATGCGTACCAGCGGGTGGGGCAAGGTGAGCGCGGACAGCGACCACTGCTGGTCGGCCCGCTTCCGGCAATCTTCGGCAAGGCCGTCTGGTCCGCCAACCAGAAAGCTCACATCTCGGCCATCCTGCTGCCAGTTTTCCAGTTGGGTCGCCAGTTTTTCCGTCGACCAGGGGCGACCGCCAACCTCCAGTGCGATCACCCGGTCTTTCGGACCAGTCGCCGCGAGGATGGCGTCACTTTCACGCTGCATCAGTCTGGGAATGTCGGGATTCTTGCCCCGGTGGGCGACGGGAATTTCAACCAGTTCCACGGGTAGCTCCGGCGGCATGCGGCGAGCGTAATCTCCGAATCCGGTACTGACCCAGTCGGGCATTTTCTGCCCCACGCAGATCAGACGTAACCGCATGATTATTCGCTGCCCGCAACACCAAGATCGGGAGCATCGCGCCAGAAGCGCTCCAGATCGTAAAACTCCCGTGTGGCAGGCATCATTACGTGAACAACCACATCGCCCAGGTCCACGAGGATCCAGTCGCTGACGCCAGCGCCTTCAACATTGCTTGCTCGCACACCCTGCTCTTTGGCTTCAATAACCACGGAGTCGGCGAGGGATTTTACATGTCGATTGGACGTTCCGGATGCCAGAACCATGAAGTCGGTGACACTGGTGCGGTCACGGACATCAATCACGCTGATGTCCTGTGCTTTCACATCTTCAAGCGCATTAATTACCAGATCTTTCAGTTGCTCTGCCTGCATAATCACCCTGTTGGACGGGCGTTTGCCGGTATGGCCGCCCGAAATGTCATATTCAGACGCGATTGTAGCACTAAAAGTTCCCGTCGGGGCATGCACCATAGAGCCCCAGGCGACGAATTTCTGCCCATACGGGATCCGGCATCAGGTAGCGTGGCGACCGCCCGTCACCAATCCGTTCCCGGATGCCGGTGGCAGAAATATCCAAGAGTGGTGGATCCAGCTCGAGGAAATGGCCGCAGGCAGTCTCATGCAGGGCCTCGGGACCGCTCACGCCAAGTTCCGCCAGCATCCGGGCAGGCTCGCCCGCAGGGTCCAGCGCCGGACCGGGCCGGCGGACTACCACCACATGGGCCAATTCCGGAATCTGCTGCCATTCCCGCCAGCGATCGAACCCGGCAAAGGCATCGGTGCCAACCACCATCACCAGGGGCTCACGGGGTCCCAGCTCGGCCCGCAGCTGACGCAGGGTATCGGCGGTGTAGGAGGCCCCCTCCCGGGCCAGTTCCCGATCGTCAATCCGTAACTGGGGCTCGTTGGCAACCGCCAGTCTCAGCAACGCCAGGCGCTGGCCAGAGGAAGCCCCGGTGTGGCCCCGATGCGGCGGAATATGACAGGGCACCAGGCTGACGTACTCCACGCCAAGACGGTCACTGATTTCAAGGGCCAGCCTCAGGTGGCCATGATGCACCGGATCGAAGGTTCCACCATAAATGACATGCATGGGCATCAGGTCCGGATATGCCCGTCACCGAAGACCACGTACTTCTGGGACGTGAGCCCCTCGAGCCCCACCGGACCCCGGGCGTGGATCTTGTCAGTGGAGATACCGATTTCAGCCCCCAGACCATACTCAAAGCCGTCCGCGAAGCGCGTGGACGCATTAACCATCACCGAACTGGAATCCACCTCCGTGATGAACCGACGCGCCCGCGTGTAGTTCTCGGTGATGATACTGTCGGTATGCTGGGAACTGTAACGGTTGATATGCTCAATGGCGCCATCCAGCCCGTCAACCACGCGCACCGCCAGCACCGGGGCCAGGTATTCGGCCTCCCAGTCTGCCTCGGTGGCTTCGCCCACGCCGTCAACGATAGCCCGGGTTCGTTCACAGCCCCGCAGTTCCACACCTTTCTCAACGAAGGCCTGAGACAGCAGAGGCAGGATATCCTCAGCGATCTCGGCGTCGACCAGCAGGGTTTCCATGGTGTTGCAGGTACCGTACCGATGGGTTTTGGCATTGATCGCCACTTTCATCGCCTTTTCCGGATCCGCATGGCTGTCGATGTAGACATGACAGACACCATCCAGGTGCTTGATGACCGGCACCCGGGCATCTCGACTGATGCGTTCGATCAGCCCCTTGCCACCTCTGGGCACAATCACATCGACATATTCCGGCATGGTGATCAATTCACCCACGGCCGCGCGATCCGTTGTTTTGATTACCTGTACCGCGTTCTCGGGCAGCCCGGCTTTCGCCAGCCCCTCAGAAAGACAGCGGGCAATCGCCTGGTTGGAATGGATCGACTCGGAGCCGCCCCGAAGAATAGTGGCATTGCCCGACTTGAGGCAAAGACTGGCAGCCTCGACGGTCACATTGGGGCGGGACTCATAGATGATACCGATGACGCCCAGCGGGACTCGCATCTTGCCCACCTGGATACCGGACGGACGGTAGGCCATGTCGGTAATGGCACCGATCGGGTCCGGCAACGACGCAACCTGACGAAGGCCCTCGATCATGGTATCGATTCGCTGGGGCGTGAGCTCCAGACGGTCGAGCATCGCCGCATCCAGGCCATTTTCACGGCCCCGCTGCAGGTCTTTGCCATTGGCCAGGCCGAGTTCTTCCCGGGCTGCATCCAGAGCCTCGGCCGTCGCCAGTAGCGCCTGATTACGCACGGCCGTGGTCGAACGAGCCACTCCGGTTGCCGCTGCTCGGGCTTGCTGCCCAACCTCAGCCATGTACGCTGCAATATCCATTCAAATACCTTTCTGTTTTCAAGCGGAATCAGGAATAAGTGCCTAACTTTACCTTTCCCGTTTCAAGTACGCATCCCAAACAGATATTATACCGCTGCGATATGCCATACTCGGAACCTGAAGGAGCTTTTGATCAACTCCCCGGGGACGTTTTTTTCAGGGAGCTCAGGAAAAGGAAGGACACCATGGCCCAGATGGCCGAAAAATTCCTGTTAAGCAAATTGTCACGGGCAGGTTTCGCGGCCCTGATCGCCATTGCGACGCTTTGTGCCTTGCTGGGAGAGCCCATGGTTGCAGCAGCCGCAGCTGCGGCCTCAGGCATTGTAATCTCTGGCAAAACCTTCCACCCCAGCCGGGTGAATCAGCCCTGGCCCCGAGTCCAGCAGGTCTTTTTTGCCATTCTTCTGCTGATTCTTCTGGCCGGCTTCTGGACCGGCCCCTGGGTGCTTAGCCACTGGCTCTACGCACTTCCACTGGCCGCTTTCGCACTGGTTCCGCCCGCGGCCGCTGTACTGGTGACGCTGCTGATCGCTGTTCTGGCGATGATCGCGACACAATGGGCCGTTGGCCTTGCCGACCGCCACCAAATGATCAGCGCTTTTCTGCTCACCATGCTGCTCTCTGCGCTGCTGGTCTTCCTTCGCGACTACAAAGCCCGGCAACTGGCCCCGTTGCGTCGGACCGATGAACTTACCCAGGCTGCCAGCCGGGAATATCTTTCCGCTGATCTGCACAAGGAAATCCAGCGCAGCGAGCGGGAAGGTACGGACATGTCCGTTATCATGATCGGACTGGACACCCACCTCAGCGACAATGATCCCGACGAAGACATACGCTCGATACTTCCTCGCATTGGTCGCTACCTGCACTCCCAGATCCGTGATTTCGACACTTATTACCGGGCGGCCGATCTTCAGTTTCTGGTGATCCTGCCAGGCATCTCCACCAGCGACGCCATCACCCGTGCCGAGACGATCCGCAAGGGCCTGGCAACACTTCTCGAGTCCCACGGCATGAACCTCACTGTCAGCACCGGGATCGCCGGCCTGAATATCGGTGACGATGCCAACAGCCTTCAGCAAAGCGCAGCGAATGCCCTGCGCCGGGCCCAGCAGCAGGGTGGCAACCGGAGCCAGGCCTACAGTTCATGGTCGCAGCCGGCGCAACCGGGCCAACCTCAGGCACAGGGACCGGCATCATGACAGAGACCCGACTCCGAACCTGGACCCACGCCTTCGGCTATGGCATCGCCTGCCTGTTCATTTTCACCCTGGCCATGCAGAACCTGCGTTACGGCTTCTACGAGCTTTTCTATCTGGCCTCCGGGATGGCGGTCCTGACCCTGGCTGGCGCCATTTACACCATTATCTGTCGCCGGCACCAACTGTCAGCGCCAGGGCACCTTATCATTCTCTCCGGCCTGAACAGCGGCATGCTGGCAGCACTGCTGACCATGGATGCACCCGGCATCAGCCACTGGGCAATGCCCCTGCTCGTACTGAACCTGCTGATCCTGCCGTTGCGACAGGGTGTGGGGCTCTCCCTTTTGCTGTTGGTGCCCATGACGATCCTCCTGTTCCTGGAACAGGCGCCGGCTGACGCCATTGCCATTACCGGGGGGCTGTTTATTCTTCTGGCGGTCGCCGCCCTGTACATCTGGCACTACGATCATATGGCACAGTCGGCCGAGGATCTGGCCATCACCGATCCGGTGACCGGCGCCCACAACGCGCGCTTCCTCGATGAAACCCTGCAGAAAGAAATCAGCCGCGCCATAGCCACCGGCCATTGCCTCTCAGTGATCGACCTGAGCATCGATTACGCGGATGAGGTAGCCGACCTCCACGGCAGAGATCAGGTCCAGGGCCTGTTCCGGGATATGACCGAACACCTCTTTGGCGTGATTCGTGCCGGTGACACCCTGTATACCCTGAAAGACTTCGAGTTTTTCCTGATCCTGCCATTTACGCCGGAGGAAGGGGTGAGGGTGATAGCCGAGCGGATTCGCCGGACCATCGCTGAGCACCATTGGCCTGTGGTAGGCAAAGCCACTGTCAGCCTGGGCTGCACCACCCGGGGCAGCGGCGACACCCGAACCGACACACTCCGCAATCGGGCCCACCAGGCCATGGAGGAAGCTCGCAGACGCGGCACGGATTCGGTCTGGTTCAGCCCGGGAGAAACCATCGAAACATGAGCAGTGCCTGGCTGAATGACCTGTCGGCATGGCTGAGCCTGCATCCCGGCTGGCTTGCTACGGCGCTGTTTACGACCGCCTTTATCGAATCCCTTGCCATCGCCGGCATTATTGTCCCGGGTGTTGCCATCCTGTTTGCCGTCGCTGTGCTGGCCGGTGAAACCGGGATGCCCTTGCCAGAAGCACTGCTCTGGGCGGGACTGGGCGCCATTGCGGGCGATACGGCAAGCTTCGGTCTCGGGCGATTGCTGCAGGGTCGCCTCACAACGTCCTGGCCGCTGAGCCGTTATCCCAAAATCATTAGCACCGGCGAGCGTTTCTTTAACCGTCACGGTGGCAAAAGCGTGATCATCGGTCGCTTTGTCGGGCCGGTACGACCGGTTATTCCTCTTGTGGCCGGGGCCCTGATGATGTCCTGGCGTCGCTTTCTGGCTTTCAACATCGGCTCGGCCATCGCCTGGGCACCGGTGTATATCTTCCCGGGATTTCTCGTGGGCAGTGCCCTGGCTAGCGAGATCAGGCCGCCTGCGCACTTCTATGCGGTGATCGGCATCAGCCTCGCGGCCCTGACCGTGGTCTATTTCGTGCTATTGCGGTTCCAGCTGGGGCTTGGCGAAAGCAGCCGCTTCTACCAATGGCTGAAACAGTGGATGGCGCAGTACGACGCCACTCACCGATTCTGGCGCCTGTATACCAATCAGCGCCCGGCCCGGGAAGGTGAATTTCCGCTGGCCTCATTCATGCTCGCACTGGGCGCTTCCGCCCTGCTGTTACTCTGGGGACAACTGGCCACAGCGACTCACCTGCTTGATGGGTTCGACCGGGCGACTCTTCTCTGGTTCGAGCAACTCCGCCAGCCGCTACTCGATGGTCCCTTCATTGCCATCACGCTGCTTGGTGACGCCCCGGTACTTGTGGCTGCCGGTGCCCTGGCATGCGCAGCACTGATGTTCCGAGGCTACTACGCCGCTGCTGTCCATATTGTGGTGGCCGTCGTTTTAACGGTGGTTCTGGTCTGGGCCCTGAAATCTCTGCTCGGCGTTCCCCGGCCGGAAGAAGTCATGGGGCCACCGAATTCCGGCGCCTTCCCGAGCGGCCATACGGCAGGTATTACCTTGCTGGTTACCCTGCTGGCAAGCTTCGTTGCCGGTGAAAGCCGGCACCGAAAGCGCTGGCACTACTATGTCCTGCTGTCTCTCCCATTGGTTCCTGTGGCTCTAAGCCGGCTGTACCTGGGGGTTCACTGGTTCACTGACGTGATTGGCGGGTTGCTACTGGCGCTGGCTGTCACCGGCGCCGTACGGGCGAGCTACAGCCGGTACGACAAGGTCCCTTTGGCACCGGATATAACCATCGTAGCCGCAGCAGTTGTATGGGCGGTATTTGCAGGCGGGTACATCCTGCTGTCATGGGACGAAGCCGTCCTGAATTTCCGTCCGATCGGCTAGAACCTAGCCTTCCTCGAGCGCTTCCAGAAGCTCCTGAAGTCGGCTGAGCCGTTCCAGCGGGTCCTGCAACTCTACCAGTTTCTGCTTTTCCTGTTTGTCCAGAGGCAATAGCTCCGTAAGCCTCCAGCCAACATCCCGGGCATCGCCATAATCAATCTCCATGTTCAGATCGCGGATGACCGGATGCCGGAACAGCGCCTTGAGCACGGAGGGCAGTTCGTTATAGCGCGCCGGCACCTCACTCTCTGCCTCTTCCATCAGGCACTCCACGTCGCCAACATTCAGCCCGTCTTCCTGTTGCCAGCTCCGGACCACCGACACCTTGGATTCGCCCTCAACAGTAATCCCCAGAAGGCCGTTATCAAGCTGTTGGAAATCGATAATTCGCACATAGGTACCAATGTCGTAAAAGGCTGCGGTGCGCCCGGTCTCTCCGCCTTCCTGCAACAGCACCACAACGAACCCGCGATCCTCCTTGAGACAACGCGTCAGCATGTCGATGTAGCGCGGCTCGAACAGCTGCAGAGGAATCCTCCCCCTGGGCAGGACGATGGAATTCAGGGGGAACAAAGGTACATTCATAAGCGCAACAGTCACCGGAAAGCAGACTCCACAGTTTACACAGCCCGGATCATCGGATGGCCAACAATTGCTGAACTTCGTCGACCCGGGCCCTGGCCTCCGTCAGAAGCTGCAAACTGCGGGAGGCATTGAGTTCAAGTTCACCCAAACGCCGGTACGCCGGCACCTGATCGAACGGGGGCAGCTCGGCATTCTGGCTGGAACCAATCATCGAGTGCAATTGCGCCACGATAACGACATCCACGAGCTGGGGCGTCGTCTCGCGGCATTCATAACCCCAGTCTTCGGCATGGCGGACCGCTTCCACAAAGGCCGGCGGAAAGGACCAGTTCTCGAGTACCGCCGTTCCCACGTCTGCCCTGAGTTCCCGGATCGCATGGCTCAGGTTGGCCTCATCGGCAAAGAGGTTCACATGGTGTTCAGCCTGGACGAGTATCGGCACCACGCCAATATCGTGGAGCAAGCCCGCCAGCAACGCCTCCTCCGGATTCAGTTTCGTGGCGTGATCCGCCAGCACCCAGCACAGGGCTGCTACCTCCCGGGAATGCCGCCAGAGCTTTTCCATCTCTTTCTGAAGTGACGCCTGGCGGGTCTTGAATACCTCCCTCATGGAAAACACCGTCACCAGTTGCCGAGTGGTACGCATGCCAAGGCGAACCACGGCTTCCCGGACGTTCCGGACGTCACTGAACCCTCTGTACAGAGGGCTGTTGCAGGCGCGGACCAGTTTGGCCGCCATAGCCGGGTCCGCTGACACCGCCAGCGCTACCTGATCCGCCGTTGATTCCTCTCGATCGACCGCACGCCGCACTTTCCAGGCCACATCCGGCACACTGGGCAGCTTGACCTGGTTCGACCTCAACTCCGACAGGAACTCCATCAACAGATGATGCTCCTCGCTATCTATACCGCCAGTGCCCTCACCGGAATCCATCTCAACCTGCTCCACTGGCGCAGAGCGCAGCAGCTGGTTGAGGATTTCCTGCTCGACAACCAGGAATTCAGAGGGTTTGACAGCCGTAACGTCATACATCCGGGGTTGGAGCCGGGCAATGGGGTTCTGGGCCTTCTCGGTTTCGGCTTCGATGATTGTTTTCCGGCCATCCACAGATTCAAGTTCGATCTTTCCCGCTACCAGGAAAAAGTCCAGACCATCCCGGACACCCCGTTCCAGAACCCTCTGTCCGGGCCCATGAGTCCGTCGCTCGGCGCGGCTGGCAAGCAGGACCAGTTGATCATCGGTCAGCCGGTTCAACGGCTGAAACTCTTTCAGGCGACGAAGCGGCAGGCTTTCCTGGCCGGCCATAGGCATACTCCTTGTCGGTTCAAACCGGAAAATAAGTTGGCAATTGTGTTAACTATTGTAAACAGCGACTCTGAAAACAACCATGCGCCTCGAGTCTAATCTGGTATCCTCTGTTTTTTTGATCACCGTCATCAGGTAACAACAGAGAGAACAGAACACCATGCCTCAGTATCGTTCGCGGACATCCACCGCAGGTCGCAACATGGCCGGCGCCCGCGCCCTTTGGCGCGCTACCGGTATGAAAGACGGAGATTTCGGCAAACCCATTATCGCGGTTGCCAACTCTTTCACTCAGTTCGTGCCGGGCCATGTGCACCTCAAAGACCTCGGTCAGCTGGTGTGCCGCGAAATCGAGGCAGCCGGGGGTGTTGCCAAGGAATTCAACACCATCGCGGTCGACGACGGCATCGCCATGGGCCACGACGGCATGCTGTACTCCCTGCCCTCCCGGGAAATCATTGCGGATTCGGTAGAGTACATGGTGAACGCCCACTGCGCCGACGCTCTCGTCTGTATTTCCAACTGCGACAAGATCACCCCGGGCATGCTGATGGCCGCCATGCGCCTGAACATCCCCACGATCTTCGTCTCCGGCGGCCCCATGGAAGCAGGCAAGACCAAACTGTCCGAGCACAAGCTCGATCTGGTGGACGCCATGGTCATTGCTGCAGACCCCAGCGCCTCCGACGAACAGGTGGAAGAGTATGAGCGCAGCGCCTGTCCCACCTGCGGCTCCTGTTCCGGCATGTTCACCGCCAACTCCATGAACTGCCTCACCGAAGCCATCGGTCTGGCACTGCCCGGCAACGGTTCACTCCTGGCAACGCACGCCGATCGGGAGCAACTGTTCCTGAAGGCCGGTCGACAGATTGTGGAGAATGCACGGCGCTATTACGAGGAAGACGACGCCAGCGTACTGCCTCTGAGCATTGCCTCAATGGCAGCCTTTGAGAATGCCATGGTTATGGACATCGCCATGGGCGGCTCGACAAACACCATCCTTCACTTGCTGGCGGCCGCCCAGGAAGGCGGCGTTCCGTTCACCCTGAACGAAATCGACCAGCTGTCGCGCAAAGTTCCGCAGCTGTGCAAAGTCGCGCCCAACTCGCCCAAATACCATATGGAAGACGTGCACCGTGCAGGTGGCATCATGGGTATTCTCGGCGAATTGGAACGAGGCGGATTGATCAACACCGATCTTCCGACGGTGCACCGCAAAACCATGAAAGAAGCGTTGGAGACCTGGGACATCATGAGGTCGCCGACCACCGAAGTGGTCGAGTTCTACAAAGCCGGGCCGGCCGGCATTCCCACCCAGACGGCCTTCTCCCAGAGCACCCGTTGGCCAACACTCGATGGCGACCGGGAAACCGGCTGCATACGCTCGGTTGAGCACGCCTACAGCTCCGAGGGCGGCCTGGCAGTGCTTTACGGCAATATTGCCCTTGACGGCTGCGTGGTCAAAACCGCGGGGGTGGACGAAAGCATCTATGTATTCGAAGGCAAGGCCCGGGTATTCGAGAGCCAGGATTCTGCCGTTGCCGGCATTCTCGCAGACGAGGTCAAGCCGGGTGAGGTTGTGATCATCCGCTATGAAGGCCCCCGTGGTGGCCCAGGCATGCAGGAAATGCTTTATCCGACCAGCTATCTGAAATCCAAGGGCCTCGGGAAGGATTGCGCACTGCTGACAGACGGACGTTTCTCAGGCGGCACCTCGGGCCTGTCCATCGGCCACGCGTCGCCGGAGGCAGCCGCCGGTGGAGCCATTGGCCTGATCGAGAATGGCGATACGATCCGCATCGACATTCCGAGCCGTAGCATCAACGTTGAAGTCGACCAGCGCGAGCTCGATCGTCGTCGGGAAGCCCGGGATGCCAAGGGCTGGAAACCGGAACTGCCGCGGGACCGCAAGGTATCTGCAGCCCTGAAAGCCTACGCGCTACTGGCCACAAGTGCCGACAAGGGTGCCGTTCGGGATCTGGAAAAGCTCGACTGAAAATCCTGAACGCTGGCCAGCAAAAAAGCCCGGCGGGGAAACCCGGCGGGCTTTTCCTGTTCAGAAGATTCCGGTTACCAGAGCGACCAGCCGCCGTCGTCATCTTCTTCGATGGCGTCGTCCTGCTCAGGCTCCGGGGCCGAAGTCTCCGCCGCTGCGGAAGACGCTGATTCCTGAGCCGGAGCGCTACTGGTTCCGGTAGACTGTGCTGGCACCGACGCGGCCACCTGAACCGAAATCATGCCCAGGGCTTCCTTGGTCGGATCGTCCAAAATACCGGTGGCCTGGAGACCGTTATCCTGCTGGAACCGGGTCAACGCAGACCGGGTAGAGTCGTCCATCTGCGGGCTGACATTGGTAATATCGTACCCGGCTCCGTAAAGTGCATTTTTGAGTGCAACGATCTCATCAGCGAAGGCTGCAGGGGCAAAGCCCAGTGTGACCGCCAGTCCGGCCGCGGCGGTCAGGCGTCCCAGTCGGGAAGTTGCTTTTTTCATGGTACTCACCTGCTAACTCCTGATATCTCTTCGATATCCGTTTCTTTCTTGTTATGTGGTGCCTATCTCCACAGGCTGGGGCAAACGGTTAAAAGCCTACCATACTTTTGTCGTATGTCGCCTTACCGGACATCATGTCCCGTTGACCTGTCAGACTCATGCGCCTCATCTTCCACAGTGGCCGGTTGGCGGTGGGCCTCTTCGCTGAACTCGCGGATGAAAATCCCCCAGAACGCCATGAACAGGGCTGCCACCAACGGCCCCATCACGAACCCGTTGATTCCGAACATGACGATGCCTCCAAGAGTCGACAGCAGGACAATGTAATCAGGGAGTTTGGTATCGCGACCAACTAGTACCGGGCGCAACAGGTTGTCCGCCAGCCCTATGACCACCACGCCGAAGGCCGTCAGAACCACCGCCTCGATCACGTCTCCAACTGCCGCGAGGTAGATGGCAGCGGGCACCCAGACCAAAGCGGCACCAACCGCCGGCAACAGCGATACGATCGCCATGACCACACCCCAGAGCAGGGCCCCGGAGATCCCGAGGACCCAGAAAATCAGCCCGCCCAGGCCCCCCTGGATGATTGCAATCAGCAGGTTTCCCTTGACGGTCGCCCGGGTTACCTCTGCAAACTTGGCGAACAGCAACCGCTCCCGTTCGTCGCCCAGTGGCAGCGCCCGGATGATCAACTCCACCAGTGCACTGCCATCCCGCAGCAGGAAGAACGCCAGATACACCATCAAGGCCAGGCCGAGGAAAAACTGGAAGGTGTTCTGGCCAACGCCCAGGGCCTGCTTGCCAAGGAACTGACTGCCGCCGACAAAAATACTCACCGCCCGGTCCCTCAGCTCGGCAAAGCTGATGTCAAACTGTGCCAGGAACGCCTGAATAGCCGGAAAAGACTGATTGACCCGATCGATGTACTCCCCGGGGCGAATGGCGCCACTCTGGATCTGCTGGTAGAGCGCCACGCCCTCTGCAACCAGAGATGTCACCAGAACCAGAACCGGGATAACCACAATGAACATGCAGATGCACAGGGTAATCAGCGCGTTGATGTTTGGCCGGTCACCCAGTTTACGTACGAGCAGTTGCTGCACCGGGTGAAAAATCAGGGCGATGGCGACCGCCCAGAATATGGGCCCGAAGAAGGGCTTCATCAGAAATACAAAGGCAAGGGAAACGCCGACCAGCAACGCCAGAAAAGTCCGTGTTTCAAGTTTTGCGTACATAATTTTTGCGGTTCCCTGATGTGGTTCTGCATGTTAACGGATGCATTCTACCCTACCACGCTGGCGTGGCCACTGTAGCTCTCTTCGGGTTATAGTGGACGGTTGTTGTTCAACTAATAGACAGGTCATGTTGTTGGAACTGGAAACCTTCACTGTCGAAACAGCCCTGGACGCGGCCACCGAGCTGCGCAAGGTACTGGCCGCCAGAACGCACCGGCGCAAGGTGATGGGCCAGGAAGTCGTGGTGCCCGGTCAGCTCGGCGAAGCCCTGCAGTTGCCACGTATCATCAACCGACTTCAGAGCAAGCAACAGAAGCAGCGGGACCTTGGCCTGGAGGACTTCCAGGAGCTCTGGCCCACACTGTCGCCACAGACACGGGAAAGAGTTCTGGAGGCGATTGGCTGGTATGACCCGAAGGAGCTTGACTGGGATGACAAGCGATCCAACCGTCGGCCACTGGTCGATCCAGACAGTTAAGCCGTATAAATCCGGCAACCAGACTTTGAAATGTCATACTTGGCCCATATGTTGGGCAGTATCAGGAGGATATTTATGACTCAAACACAGCATTACACGGCACTTCTGGCTGAGGGCAGCGCGGTTCCTACCCTGCTGTGCGGCCACTGCCATTCGATTCTCTCCAGGGCCCGGATTTTCAACAATCAGGGTGACCACCAGCAGGATATGGAATGCCGCACCATTGGCCTTTGTTCAGCTGACGATTGCGGTGCAGTCAATTGCTGCGACGAGGCTCTGGCCCGCGTTGACAACCCCGAACGCCTGTTCGGCATCGCGTCCTGATTCAAAGCGGCAACGCTCTGTTACGCAACTCAAACACACAAATTTTCCATCTGCTTTATCCTGATATTCGACGATTGTAGTAGGGCATTCTGATCACCGGATGCCGCCCGGCAATCACGCAACCAATCAGTCAGGACAGTCGATGGCATGCGTATTCTGAGAACCGATGAAGCCCGCTTCGCAGGTCTTCCGGATTACCCTTTTACTCCAAACCATCTCGACGTAGAACCCGGGCTCCGGATGCACTACGTTGACGAGGGCCCGCGAGGCGCGTCGCCGGTACTCATGCTCCACGGCGAACCATCCTGGTCCTACCTTTACCGGCACATGATTCCCCTCGTGGCAAGCGCCGGACATCGGGTACTGGCTCCGGATCTGATCGGCTTTGGCAAATCCGACAAGCCGGCCTCGGTGACCGACTACAGTTATGGCCGCCACCTGGCATGGCTGACCAGTTGGCTGGAACAGCTGGACCTTACTAACATCACCCTGGTTTGCCAGAACTGGGGATCGCTGCTGGGCCTGCGTCTGGCAGCAGAACACCGACAGCGCTTCAGTCGCATCATCGTGGGCAATGGCATGCTGCCAACCGGGGAGGCGCCTGTGCCTGCGGTATTCTCAGTCTGGAAAGCCTTTGCCACACACAGCCCCTGGTTTCCGGTTGGGCGCATTGTGCAGCTGGGCACCGATCGCACGCTGAGCAAGGCTGAACTGGCCGCCTACGAGGCTCCTTTTCCATCGGCGGAGTTCAAGGCCGGAGCCAGGGCGTTTCCGAAGCTGGTGCCAACTGAGCCTGGCACACCGGACAGCGATGCAAACAAGGCCGCCTGGCAGGTGCTTGAACGTTGGAAAAAGCCGTTTATCACCTGTTTCAGCAGTGGCGACCCCATTACCCGGGGCGGCGACAGGCATATGCAGCGTCGGATTCCCGGTGCCCATGGCCAACCCCACATCACGCTCCGGGGCGGGCACTTCCTGCAGGAAGATTCACCGGAAGACTTCGCCCGCATTATCATCGATGCCCTGAAATCGGAAATGGCGGCCTGAGCCGTCATTTCCATCACCCGAACACGGTCACCGTCTGGCGACTCAAAGCCACAAGCTCGCCTTTGGCAGTCCAGATACCGGCCTGGGTATGACCGTAACCGGCACCCGCCTGATCGATAGAGACCTTGTACAACAGCCAGTCTCCCGGTTCCATGACCGGCCTGGGATGCACGATGTCCAGAGCCCAGCTCAGGGAACTGGTTCGTACCCGCTGTTTGACATACGGCAGTACTGCCGGGGGCCAGGCATCAACGAGGGCAACGATATGGGCGTCAGAGAACGACTCCGGAGTTTTCCGGAACTGCATCCAGCCGCCCAGTTCCCGACCGCCTTTGCCACTGAACGGCAGGTTTCCGAACGCCCAGCGCATCTCAATCTGCTGGATGAATTCCGGTGTCACACCCTCGATATAGTCGAGCCCGGGACATTGATCGATCGGGGGCGCCTCGGGCGCAGGAAGGGCGTCCACCTGTACCTCCGACTCCCGGTCGCCGCCAAAGCTGGCCAGACAGACCAGCCGGGTTTCTCCTTTCTGGACAATGCGCCCCTGCACCTGACTGACCGCCTTTCCCTCACGCAGAATCTCGGCCTCGAACCTGGCTGGCACTTCGGGCTCCACCGGTCCCACGAACGAGACCTGCAATGCACGCATGGCGCGGCCCTCGGCAACAAGCATCTCCATTCTCTCGAACATCAATGCAGCCGTAAGACCACCGAATGTAGCTCTTCCCTGGGACCAGCTGCCGGGCATGATCAGTTCCTCGCTGCCACGGGCCGCCTGCAATAATTCGTCAAAGGTCATCTCAAGTTCCTGTTAGCAACCTATCGGGATAATACGAAGCCTGCCCAAGATCGGACGGCAACGCAATAACCGGTCCCCGGCAAGTACCTACAGCGCCTCCGGGGTTTTGCGTATTAAAACATCAACAAAACCGCTATAATGCCCGCACATCATGCATTGCCCGGCAATGCTCTACCTCCCGAATTCCGAGTGAATCAATGTCTGAATTGTCCTTTGCCGAACTGGGGCTTGATCCAGCCGTACTTGAAGCTGTGTCCGCCGTTGGCTACGAAACCCCGTCTCCCATCCAGGCCCAGTCTATTCCCGCGCTGCTTGCCGGCAACCATCTGTTGGGTGTTGCCCAGACAGGTACCGGTAAAACCGCGGCATTTGCACTGCCCCTGCTGAGCCGGATTGACGCCTCTGTTACCGAACCCCAGATTCTGGTGCTGGCACCAACACGGGAACTGGCCATCCAGGTGGCTGAAGCCTTTACCACCTATGCCAGCAAGTTCCGGAATTTCCATGTGCTGCCCATCTACGGCGGCCAGGATTTTTACCCCCAGATCAAGGGCCTCCGCCGCGGAGCCCAGGTCGTCGTGGGTACCCCGGGCCGCATGCTCGACCACCTGCGCAAAGGCACCCTGAAACTGGACGGCCTGAAGGCGCTGGTTCTGGATGAAGCCGATGAAATGCTGCGCATGGGCTTTATCGACGACGTGGAAGCGATCCTGGCGAAAACACCGGAGAACTGCCAACGCGCCCTGTTTTCAGCCACCATGCCGCCGCAAATCAAGAAAGTGGCCCAGACTTACCTGCGCAACGCCACGGAAGTTCGCATTGAAAGCGAAACCCGCACGGTCGAGCGCATCTCCCAGTTTGTTTTGCCGGTCTACGCCGAGCGTAAACTCGACGCCCTGACACGGATTCTCGAAGTGGAGCCGTTTGACGCCTCCATCATCTTCGTGCGCACCAAGGCGGAAACCACACTGCTGGCCGAGAAACTGTCGGCACGCGGGCACGCGGTGGCACCACTGAACGGCGATTTGAACCAGCGTCAGCGCGAGCAGACCGTTGAAGACCTCAAGCGCAGCAAGAAAGACATTATCGTGGCGACCGACGTGGCGGCCCGCGGTCTGGACGTGCCGCGCATTACCCACGTGATCAACTACGATGTGCCCTACGACACCGAAGCCTACATCCACCGTGTTGGCCGTACCGGCCGCGCCGGTCGGGAAGGCAAGGCCATTCTGCTGGTCACGCCTCGGGAGCGGAGCTGGCTGCGCACGCTGGAACGTGCCACCAACTCCCCTATGCAGGCCTATGAGCTGCCGTCACCGGTTGAACTGAAGAAAATGCGCGAGCAGCAGTTTGAAACCCAGCTGCTGGCGTTCGCTGAAGACAAGAAGCTGGCCAAGACCATGGCCCTGCTGGACGAGATCGCCGAGCGCAACGAGATGGATATGGCCATGGTGGCGGGTGCCCTGGCCTGCTGGATGGAAGCGGCCCAACCCGGTTCCCTGCCTCTGGAGCAGCCCGAGGCACTGCCGGTGGTCTCCGCCACGCCTCCGCCGCGTCGCGACCGCAAGGGTGGCCGCCCGGGCGATAACCGCAAAGGCCCGAAACGCGGATTCAAGAAAGGACCGAAGGGACGCGGCGGCCCGGGGCCCAAAGGCAAGTCTCCCGGTAAGGGCGGCAAGCCCGCTGGCAAGCGCCCACCTCGCCAGGCTTAAGCCTGGCGCTGATAGACCACGAAGCTGTAGTCGTAAGGGTTGTTATCGGACGCGGAGAAATCCTCCCGTCCGATTTCCTCCCACTCATCCCAGTTCACTTCCGGAAAAAACGCATCGCCGTCCACCTCAGCGTGCACCTGGGTGATGTACATGCGATCCACCATCGGCAGCGCCTCGGCGTAGATCTGCCCGCCACCGATAATCATCACCTCGTCGCCACCCTCAAGCTCGGCCTGGGCTTCGGCTTTCACCAGCGCCTCGGGCAATGACTTGGCGGCAACCGTTCCGGTTGGTGCTTCCCAGGTTTCGTTCCTGGAAATCACCACGTTCATCCTGCCCGGCAGTGGTCGACCGATGGAGTCCCAGGTTTTTCGACCCATGATAATGGGCTTTCCCATCGTAGCCTGTTTGAAATAACGCAGGTCTCCGGGCAGATACCAGGGCAATTTGTTGTTCCGGCCGATGACCCGGTTGCGGGACATGGCGACAATCAGTGCTTTTCTCATGGACTCGCCTGTTTGGAATGGAATCAGATGGCAATCGGCGCCTTGATGCCCGGATGCGGGTCATACCCCTCAAACTCGAAGTCCTCCAGCTCGTACTCGAAGATGCTCTCGGGCTTGCGTTTGATCACCAGCGTCGGCAAGGCGCGGGGCTCGCGCTTGAGCTGCTCGAAGACGATGTCATCGGTCAGATGGTTCTGGTACAGGTGTTTGCGGAACCAAAGTCAAAAACCAACACTCTACTGATTTACCTCACCGGAAATTATATCACGAAGCCTCTTCACGATTTTTTAAAATGTACTATAATTAAAACATTAGTACACTTTAATAACAATCCTAAAGATCCAATATAATGGCGAAAATGATCATCGTTGAAGGAAAGAACATACCAAAAGAGATTGTCATCTCATCAACTGGGGAAGCTTTTCCTCTATCGTATGCAAATCAAAAACGCATGATCGTATCGCTAAGCGACAAAAACGGAAAAACCATTCGCCATGCCAATCGCTGGCTATCGTACCTCTCTAAAGCCGTAGGGACATCCATATCACCTAAGACAGTTGAGCAATATGGTCGCTCAATCGAATACTTTTGTTCTTGGCTGGAACAAACACGTCAATACCCGAACATAGAAATTGATGAGGCTCTCGAAATAATAACCAGAGAAGACGTTTTGGAGTGGCACGAGCATCAGCTATCGAAAGGCCGTGTTGGGAACTCGACTCTTCACTCACGTGAAGCGGCTTTGAAGGCGTTCCTTTCATGGCTAACATCTAAAGAGGGAGGAAGGGTTCGAGAAATAGCCGACTCACCCTGGGGACGCACAAACGATCTTAATTACGTTGCCAGAAGAGGCCACAGAAAGTCGCCAAAGTTCATCACACCGGAGCACATCGTTCAGTTACTGAATTCAATGCACAATGAATGTGAGCGCTGCATGTTCCACACCCAGTACGACACTGGGCTTAGAATTTCAGAACTGATTGGCCTTAAAAGATCAGACCTGCCGCCAGATTCAATATTTCGAGACCAAGGGTTCGAGTTCATCCCCTTGTGTATACGCGGGTCGAAGGGCCGTGCTGGATCCCCCAAAGAACGAATCACTCTCATATCGCGAGCCGTACTAAACAGGATAAGGAAATATCACAACTCCGTCGAATACAGACTTGCGGAAGCCTGGAAAATTAATGACCCAAACAAACCTGTTTTCTTAACGGCAAACGGGAGGCCATGGAGCACTCGCAACGCATCAAAACAGTTTAAGTCCGCAGTTGCTAGGTCTAATGTAGGTGGTGAATTTTCTACGCATTGGATGCGACATGGCACAGCCTTTTCAATCCTGGGCTCAGATATCGGCAAAGACTACGAAGATCGAATGCTGACGGCCCAACAAATGCTCGGTCACTCCCACCTCGGAACTACCGAGATTTACACCCAAATTTCACCTGCGCTTCTCAGCAAACTCACCGAAGAGGGTAGCAGGCAGAACCGACTCCATGAGGCTGAGGACATCAGGAAAGCGACATTTCTTCCCCCTTTGAAGCACAGAGAAAAAAGGGGACACAGAAATGCCTAATGTTTTTAGATTGGTTCCGAAAGCGACGACTCTGGACCCCCTGCGTGAGGTGGAATGGATATTTTCCATGATTCAACGTGAGAAACCTCTCAGCAGCATCACATTCGCAAAAAACTGGTACGTAAAGTTTGTCCAAGATACTGGCGCAGGGTATGACGAGCTTCGTTCAGATCCTCGCTTCTTTGTTGGGAAGTATTGGGAAACGGATGCTCTAATACGCTTCACAGCATGGCTCAACAAACAACAGACCTCGCTTTCAAGTAAATCTCGATATTCGGTATACAAAACTGTTCGATACGCTATGGACTGGACCTACCAGCTTGGCATTACAGATCACATTGTGTACCACGCCCCGATGTTCAAGGGCCTCCCGGAAACTGACACGCGAGCGCCATATTCTGAGCAGGAACAAGAAATCATCAACGTCGCTCTCGGCAGGTGTATTCAACATGCAATGAACGTTAGTGAGCCTTATCGAAAGTCGAATGCTGGAATTCGGTGTCGTCCTTGCAATACTGATCCGCTATTCATCGATGGCGAAAGCTTCACTCCCAAGCAGGCGTCATTACTGTTTGGAGTGAGTGCCGCCACCATCGCAAGAAGAAACAGAAAAGGCTGGACACACAGACAATGCGTAAACCTGGACCCTGCTCCACAAAACCAAAAATATTGGATTGGCAAAGCCATAAATGTTGAGGGTGTTGAATGGTCTTCTCTCACACAAGCTGCTGAACATTACGGAGTGGCAAGAGAAACCATTGGTGGTCGCCTCGCTATGGGTTGCTCTCCTGAGCAGGCAGTAGGCTTAACTCCAATCTACAGCAAAGCGGGTAGCTTTGAATGTGCTCTCTACGAATTTGAAGAGAAATTCGAATGTGACCCCTTGCGAATGCTTCAATTTTCGAAAATGCATCGTGGAAGCTACTCTTCGGCGTTCCTCATGAAGTTTTTCGTGAAGATAGGAGTATGGCCATATGTGGATCAGCGGCTTATCTTGCCAATTGCAGCAGAACTTTCCCGGATAACCGGACTGAATGCAGAGTCTGTCGCTTCACTGACTTTGGACAGCTATATAGCCAAACACCCCCTTACCAATCGGCCGTGCATCCGTTACACGAAACCCAGGTCAGGCTCCGCGAACCGAACCGATAATCGAGAGCTACACGTCGCTTTACTCGAGGATGCTGAATATTTTATCGAAGACGCCAAGCAAACTCAGGTCGCACAACTAATCGAGTTAGCCATCAAACTCACACAAAGGATAAGGGATCGCGCAGAAGGCGAGACAAAACATAAGCTATTTATCTACGAGCATAACGGCTGGTTTCGATCAGCTGACGACAACAAAAGCGGCGTAACCCATATCATTTGGGGTTATCCCTCTTTAACTGAGCGACAGTCAAACCCCGCTCTGTCTGGCTCAGATCGTTGGTACAAAGCATTTTGTAAAGAGAACGGTCTTTACGAGGTTCTAGGAAACGATTTTACGTTCAATATAAGCCGCTTCCGGTCAACTCTTATAAACAACATGGTTAAAGAGGGAGCTAATATCTTTACTATTCAGGCAGTCGTTGGCCACGAAAGTATTAGCACCACTGCGAATTATCTGAACGAACGGGCACTCGATGCTGAATTCATAAAAGTTGTTAAGCCTGCTCTAGAATCAATTTCTGAGCAAACGCAGAACGCACAACCTGTCCCCAAAATGCCTATCCCGAACACAGGTTACACCGAGACACTATGTGGAACCGGCTGCAAAGATGCCTTCAACCCCAGCGAAAGGGTTAGAAAACTCACGAATCACATTGAAGGGTCACCCTGCAAATTTTGGAATATGTGCCTTCTCTGCGAGCAAGCAATCGTTACTGAAGACGGTCTACCGAAGATCATTGCCTATAAGTGGAAAATCGAAGAAGTACTCCTTCAAGATAAGAAGAACATGGAGGGGAGGAAGGCTCTATACGGGGAAATATTAACCGTAATCGAGACCCTCATCACGCCGGACCAAAACTATCCTGAAACCGTTTTGAAAGAAGCGGAATTTTTGGCTTCAGAGCTAGACGATGAAGCACTCGACCACCTCGTATACCAAGGGCTTTAGCTATGGGACTCATACAACAAGAGGGCCTTCCTTCGGTAAACGATCTTGAAATTGGCGATGCTGTGTTTGACCCTGCCACTCCCATTTGGCACTCACAGTTTAAAGACCCCCAATGGGTTTACCTGCTACCAGATGACGTCCGATTCAATGGCCGAAAAAGCAGCATGATCGATTGGGAGGGCTTCCAACAATCATCGAGACACCACCTAGAGAAGTATGATTACTGCCTCACAGAGCAAATGGTGTCCGAACTAAAGACGGCTTCTGCAATCTATGCTTTTTATCCAAAACTCTTCAAACACTCTAGAACATCGAAAACTACCGTCGATGGGAAAACTGTAAAAGGGCGAGTTAGGGAGCTGGCCAAAATTGGCTCGTACATCATTCGAGAAGAACAAAAGGACGGCTGCACTATAAACTCTTTTGCTGATATCAGCTTTGAAACATTCAAACGTCATGCGCCACACATCGGAGGCCGCCCAGACCACCTGAGACGCGCTATGCGCTTACTTACGAGCGAGATTGTTCAGCGAAACCTGCCACGGAGGCTTGCATTACAATCTTCAGATATTGACTCAAAATCGATCAACTGGAGTGAACAGTCATCACACGAAGGAATCGGCACCCTATCCGATGCACAGTTTATTTTCCTTCTGAGCCACTGCAAGCGCGCCATTTCCGAGTTCAAAGCAGCAATAAAGTTCGAGATCCACGACAGAACCATCTCAAACACAGCTCGAAAAGAAATCATCAAAAAGTTCACTAATGTGAAAATCCCACTGGAATACTACCTTTGGGGTGGAGGTCGCGACGATCACAACCTCGAGCAAAAATACAGGAAGGAATTTGGGTACACCCCTGGCGAAGTTCGAAATCTCTACAACGAAGCCCACAAAGCATCAATGCTTATAATTCTCTTACTCACGGGCATGAGATTTTCGGAGGCTCAGCTCATTAGAAGAGGAGCTTTGGCATATGCAGATGGCATCAGATACATTGTCTCGAAAGTGGTCAAACGAAGACATGAAGGCACTCCAGCTGTAGATCGATGGATAGCAATCCCCTTGGTTGAGGATGCACATGACATCCTGAATTACGCATGTGAGCAATCCGGGAACGAATACCTATTTTCCTCTCCAACAGGAGTTGTGCGAGAGGGAGGTCAAGGTTATTCCAACCTCAACACCACCTTCATCCGCTGGATTAAAAAAATTGATCATCAAGGCCTCTTCGATGGTTACAAATTTTCTGTTCATCAATGCCGGGAGACGTTGACACATCAACTTGCCAAACATGAAGTGGGCTTACCTTTTATTTCGAAACAACTGAAGCACTTCCATAGTCGCTTCAAGCGGATGCCTAACGAGGTTACAGCAGGTTATGGGGGGTACAAGAGAGACCTTCAGCTCAGCATTGAGTCCCGCATGGCCATGGCCCGCGAGGAAGTTCTGACCGATCTCTTCGGCGCGGACAAGAAATTCGCAGGGGGCGGGGGCGCGCAACACAAGTACCGGATTGATGCCTGGTTCAAGGGCGCAGGCCTTTTCGGAGAGCAAAGAGCCAAGTACATTTCCCGGTTGGCGAATTCCAATATCAGCCTCATGCCTACATCAATCGGCGTATGCACGCACAACTTTGTTGAAAAAGACAACGGAAAAGAAACACCGCCCTGCTATGGAGACTTCTCGTGCGACCCCGATTGTCCAAATCATGTTATTTCAGAGGGGTGCTCGTCTGCTCTCAAAGACCGCCAGATGCACGCGGAAGAAAAAGCAAAGGAAAGCCCAGAGCAAGCCATCATCTGGGTTGGCCTGGCTGAGCAACTGGGCAAGCACGTTAAAAAGTTCGAAGGCGGAATGCGTGATGACTGACAAGCGGCCAGTTCAATTAGTAGAGAGCATCAAAACCAAGCAGAACAAAAACGACAAGGCAATCGAAGATGCCTTAGACACTCTTCAAAGGGATGTTAAGAGCGGTGTAACAAAGCCCACTATGGATAACCTGGTAAATCTTTGCGGGCTTTCTGAAGGGGCAATTCGCAAAAGGAGGTGGGCGGTTCTGCGGCTAAAAGCAATGAAGAAGAGCGCAAAAAGCTCAAATGAAAAAGCCGTTTCACCGCCAAAGTCGAAGAGTGAAGTTAACTTGTTACGGGAAAGAGTACGGGATCTATTGAAAGAAAACGCCATATTATTTGAGGAAGCAATAGGATTGAAAGGCCAGCTCGAACGACGCGACCGTGAAATACAAGTGCTTGAAAAAAGATTAATCATGAAAATTCAAAATCATATGGAGAAAGAATGAAACAATACCTTGAGTTATGCCAACGGATAGTGGACGAAGGCGTATGGGTTACGAATGACCGAACAGGAAAGCGATGCCTTACGGTAATCGATGCCTCACTCGATTACGATGTTGAAAACAATCAATTTCCCCTCGTAACCACTCGAAAAAGCTTCTATAAAGCCGCGATTGCTGAATTGCTCGGTTATCTCCGTGGCTATGACAATGCTGCCCAATTTAGGGCCATTGGGTGCAACACCTGGAATGCAAACGCCAACAAAACTCCGGCTTGGCTTGAAAACCCGAACAGGAAAGGCGAAGACGACATGGGCCGAGTTTATGGCGTGCAGGGTCGTCGGTGGGCCAAACCTGATGGGGGAACTGTTGATCAGCTGAGAAAGCTCGTCGACAACCTTTCTAAAGGTATTGACGACCGAGGCGAGATTCTCTCGTTTTACAACCCCGGTGAGTTTCACCTGGGCTGCCTCCGTCCATGCATGCATACACATACATTTTCCCTCTTAGGCAAGGACCTTTATCTGACCTCATACCAGAGAAGCTGCGATGTTCCACTTGGCCTGAACTTCAACCAAGTCCAGGTCTTTACACTCTTAGCACTTATTGCACAAATAACCGGCAACAAACCCAAGGCTGCTTATCATCGTCTAGTCAATTGCCATGTGTACGAGGACCAGCTACCGATGCTTCGCGATATACAGCTCAAGCGTGAGCCCTATCCGTCGCCTCAACTCCACATTAACCCCGACATCAAATCTTTAGAGGATATTGAGACTTGGGTAACCGTCGATGATTTTACCGTTACAGGTTACAAGCATCATGGACCGATAAAATATCCGTTCTCCGAGTAAAGAATGCTTTTAGCATGGCACTGAGCAATTTACGATCCTTTGGACCGATTTACTCTTCGATTCAGACATGACGTGAGCAGACAGAAGGCATACGCTGGAAGTCTCTCAGACTTCCCTGCCCCGCTCGTGGGCAAGTGCCATTCTGTCATCAAGGCCACATACGGTGTCGTTTAACCCAACTGCTCTAACGGCAGCTTCTCCTGGACCAAGAGATAATTGATTAGTCTGTGTCGCTTCTCATTTCAATGACCGGCCTCCTGTGGTGGGGTCACAGTTTCAGTTGTGGCCCTTTGCTCTAATGCCTCCAGTCGCTTTATCAATTCCTCCACACCCTTCATTTCGTTGAGCTGGGTTTCGAGCTGAAAGGCTTTCATTTCGTACTTTTTCGCCTCCTCTAGCGCCGATGCAAGTTTTTCCTCGGTTTTTGTCAATTCCTGCTGTAACTCGCCCGATTCGGATTCAAGCTTTTCAATAACAATTCCAGCATCTTTCAACTCGGCATCGGTCTGTTCTTCCAACTCCTTGAGTTGTCGAGTCATCTCTGCAACACGCCGGTCAGCGTTTTTTGTTGCGGCCTGATGAATACTGGCCGTTACCGAAAGCAGTTGGGATAGCAACGTTTGTCCCGCGCTATCAAGCAATTCCTCAATCTCGGGCGGAAGTTCCGTATCCTGCACCGCTTCTTTAGTTTCTTGTTCTACGAACTTTCTCCAAACTGAAATAAGGCGACTCTGATCTCCACCACCAAGTTCAATTCTTAAACCATAACCAGTAACTTTTCCCTTCTGCACTTGCAGGCGCTTCCCTGCCTCGATGATCTTTTCATCACTAAAATCTGCCGGGCGCATCGCATTGACCTCCTCTATTGCTGGCATTTTCAGTATAGACCAAAAAATAAGAAAGCAAGAAAGCAAGAAAGAAAGTAAGTAAGTAAGTAAGTAAGTAAGAAAGTAAATTTCTGAGAAACCGGGATTCGTGAGCACCCCAAGGACCGATTCTCCACTCATCCAACCATCCGCCGTGCGTATTTGCTACTATCAACTCAATAGAAAAACCTCACTTCTGAGGGTGCTGAATATTTCCGCTCTCACCTCCGATTCGAGCAGTAACGGACCTTAAAACAAGCATGACACTGATCAACCTAAAGGATCTCGAAGCCCACCTTTGGCACGCCGCGCACATCATCACCGGCCCCATCGACGCTTCTGACTACAAGACCTACATCTTCCCGATTCTTTTCTTCAAACGGATCTGTGACGTCTACGACGAAGAGTTCGCCGATGCCATGGAAAAGGTTGGAGACAGAGACCTGGCCGCACAGAGCATGTTCCACCGCATTCAGATCCCCCCTGAGTGCCATTGGCAGCATGTGTTTGAGCAGACCAAAGACATCGGCCAGGCGCTGAAGGACGCCTTTCGCGGGATTGAGCTGGCGAACGGCAAGCTCCATGGGATCTTCGGCGATGCGAGCTGGACCAACAAAGACCGTCTGCCAGATGAGTTGCTGGCCACGCTACTCAACCACTTTAACCAAGTTAATCTTGGTGTCCGCAGCGTCCGCGATGACGACATGGGCCGCGCATATGAATATCTGATTAAACGGTTTGCTGACAAAGCCAATAAGAAAGCTGGTGAATTCTACACACCACGAACCATCGTCAGGCTGATGGTTAACATTCTTGATCCGAAGGCCGGAGAAAGTGTTTACGACCCGGCTTGCGGTACGGGGGGCATGCTGCTCGAAACCATTCACCACGTCCGGGAGAATGGTGGCGATCCGCGCCTACTTAAAATTAAAGGGCAGGAGAAGAACCTTACCACCGAGGCTATCGCAAGGATGAACCTGTTCCTGCACGGTCAAGAAGATTTCGACATCGTGCGAGGCGACACACTCCGACACCCCAAATTCTTGATCAATGACCGCCTCGAAACGTTCGATTGCGTAATCGCCAACCCACCTTTCAGTCTCAAAGAGTGGGGTCAAAACCTCTGGTCGAGCGACCCTTACGACCGAAATGCATACGGACTAGCTCCGAAAACCAATGGTGATTTTGCTTGGGTTCTGCATATGTTTGCTTCCCTCAACGACCAAGGTCGCATGGCGGTTGTCCTACCCCATGGAGTTTTGTTCCGAGGCGGTTCCGAAGGAAAGATAAGAACGAAGCTTCTGCAAGAGAACAGGATCGAGGCCATCATCGGCGTTGCGCCCAACCTCTTCTACGGCACAAGCATACCCGCCTGCATTCTTGTTCTACGCAAACAGCGCCCAGCCGATCATGAAGGCTATGTCCTGGTCATTAACGCAGAAGAAATTTTCAGCAAAGGCCGAGCACAGAACACCTTATCAAATGCTCAAGCCGACCAAATCTTTGAAATCTACAGCAATCAAGAGGCCTCTGGCCCCGCTGGGCAACCAGTTGAAGGCAAAGCTCGCTGGGTTCCTCTATCTGAAATTGCCGAGAACGACTTCAATCTGAACATTGCGCGATACGTTCAAAAGCCTCTTGAAGAAGAATCAATCTCTGTCGAGGAAGCTTTGAAGGATTTTCAGGAAAAACTGACTGCCCTGGAAAAAGCGGAGCAGGAGCTTGAGGAACTATTGGTAAAGGAGGGCTTTGAGCTATGAACAAACGACAGTTGGAAGACCTTCTCTGGGGCGCTGCCGAGTTCCTACGTGGCCAGATCGATGCGTCTGATTACAAGCAGTATATTTTCCCTCTGCTTTTCTACAAACGCCTTTCGGACGTCTACCTAGACGAGTATACCGAGGCATTAGAGCTAAGTGACGGCGACGCTCACTACGCCACGATGCCCATGTTCCACCGATTTGATATTCCGGAAGAGGCACGATGGGAAAGGGTCCGCAATACCAGCAAAAATATCGGTGAAGCTATCCAGAGCGCCCTCAGGCTCATCGAAGCTAAGAACGAGAGACTGCACGGCGTATTTGGTGATGCCCAGTGGACGAACAAAGAACGCCTGCCTGACCACCTTCTCGCCGACCTCATCCAACACTTCAGCAAAATCCCGCTGGGCATCAAATCGGTCAATCAGGACGATCTGGGTGAAGCCTATGAATACCTCATTAAGAAATTTGCAGATGACTCTGGCCACACGGCTGCTGAATTCTACACAAACCGGACCGTAGTCCACTTAATGACGAGGATTATGGGGCTTAAACCCGGCGAGACTGCTTACGACCCGACCTGTGGTACTGGAGGCATGCTGTTAAACGCAGTTATGGATCTTCGAAGCCAGGGAAAGGAATGGCGATCAGTAAAACTCTTCGGCCAGGAAGTAAACCTGCTCACCTCCGCCATCGCCCGCATGAACATGTTCCTCCATGACATTGAGGAATTTGACGTTCTGCGCGGTGACACGCTCGGCGATCCCAAGTTTGTAGAGAACGATCGGCTCAAACAGTTTGATGTCATTTTTGCGAATCCACCCTACTCCATCAAAAAATGGAACCGTGACAAGTTTGCCGCAGACCCGTATGGCCGTAATCTTTACGGAGTGCCTCCTCAAGGCTGTGCCGACTACGCGTTTTTCACCCATATCATCAAGAGCCTGAAACCTGACACCGGACGTGCCGCCATGCTTTGGCCTCACGGCGTATTGTTCAGGGACTCCGAGCAAGGCATACGCAAACAGGTTATTGAATCGGACATTATCGAGGCAGTGATCGGATTAGGACCCAATCTCTTCTACAATTCGCCGATGGAATCATGCGTTGTGGTACTTAACTCCAACAAATCAGGTGAGCGAAAAGGCAAGATCCTATTTATCAATGGTGTGGACCTTGTCACACGCGAGCGCGCACATAGTCGTTTATCAAATGATGACCTCGAATCGCTATGCGCGGCCTTCTTTACGCCTGAGCAGCAAAGTGGCATCACCGCTCTCGTTGGCATAGATACCATTGAAAAAAACCTGTTTAACTTATCGATACCCTTGTATGTGCAAACACCCGACAACCACGAGGTGCCTGATGCTCAGCACGCTATTGAGGCATGGAAAGTCAGCCGTGTGCAATTAAAAAAACAGACTAACGAATTATTCGAAATCCTTTCGAATCAGGTATGTAACACCGCATGCAAGGTGGAGCAATAAATGACTGACCAGGTAAAACTGAAGGGCTGGAGAAAAGTAAAGTTTGGTGATATTGCCAAAAACATCTCTAAGAGAGTCGAGCCCAGCGAAACAGATCTTGATATCTATATAGGGTTAGAGCACCTTGATCCTAATAGCTTGAGGATTAAGCGCCACGGCAACCCAGCTGATGTTAAAGGTCAAAAACTATTGGTAAAAAAAGGGCAAATCATCTTCGGAAAGCGGAGAGCGTATCAGCGAAAATTAGCTATTGCGGATTGCGATTGCATATGCTCGGCTCATGCTATGGTCCTCGAACCAAAGAAAGAAAAAATAGTCCCGGATTTTCTACCCTTTTTTATGCAGTCTGACGCGTTCATGAAGCGCGCAAAATCAATTTCAGAGGGTTCACTTTCGCCAACAATTAAATGGAAAACACTTGAAAATCAGGAATTTCAATTACCCGACATTGAGAGTCAAAAGCGAGTGGCTGCAATTCTTAAACAGGCCCTAAAAGTCTCTGAAAAATTTGACTCTTTGACCACGAGTGGCCAGTTATTAATAAAAAATTTACGGCACCATCTCTTCTCAAATAATAGTATTCCAGAAAATCTCGGATCACCTTCCAAAACGTGGAAACAAGTTCCGCTGTGGGAAGTTGGACATTGGCAAAGTGGGGGCACCCCATCGAAATCAAAGGAGACGTATTGGGACGGAAATATTCCGTGGTTCAGTCCTAAAGATATGAAATCTCCGGAGCTGAAAAAGTCTTTATTAACAGTTACAGAAGAAGGAGCCCGAAACGGCACTCGCTCTGTGGACGAAAATACAATCCTTATTGTCGTTAGGGGAATGATTTTAGCACATACCTTTCCTGTGGGGATTACGCACCAAACATCGACATTTAATCAAGATATCAAGGCGTTGGTCTTATCTGAAGACTTTTCACCTAGATTCGTTCTGCACTGGCTCATTCATAATGCGGATCTTTTTCTCTCTAAAGTCACGACAGCAACTCATGGGACTTGTCGGCTAAGTACTGATGTTTTCAAGCAAGTACTAATCCCCAAGCCCCCTAAGTTTCATCAGGAAAAAATTGCAAATTTGATAGATCAGACTTTAGAAATCGTTAATTCAAATCACAAGAAACATATTCAAGATTTGAATAAGAGCATCGCTAACGCATTTTTATTTGACTAGGCCCTATATGTTTAACGAACAAACCGTCACAGAAAACGGAATCATTGACCGCTTGAAAGGATTGAGCGGAGTAGATTGGAACTACTGCCACGGGGAAAGCCTGCCAAAGCAAGCACAAGATATCTTCGTCGATGAATGGCTCAAAAACGCACTTTGTTCGTTAAACCCCGATGTCGCCAGGCAGCCCGACTACGCAGATGAGATTATTTACAAGCTACGCGGCGTGGTACTCGAAGCTCGTCATACCGGTTTGGTGAAGGCCAACGAAAATTTTCAAGAGTGGTTGATGGCCGATAAGACCTTGCCCTTCGGCGAGAATGGCGACCACATCACCATCAACCTGATCGATTTCGACAACATTGAAAACAACCACTTTGTCATTGCGCAGCAGGTGCACTATATCGCTGCCACGGAAGTGTTCTTCGATATCGTGCTCTATATCAACGGTATCCCGCTGGTTGTTGGCGAAGTCAAAACAGCAACGCGCCCAAGCGTCACTTGGCAGGATGGTGCCGCTGACTTCATCGGTGGCACCAAGCACTACTGGAAGAACGCTGAACCCTTCTTCGTCCCAAATCTGTTGTGCTTCGCCTCCGAGGGTCGGACCTTCGCGTATGGTGCGATAAACGCTGGCCCCAAAGATTGGGGGCCCTGGCATACCACTGAACAGGAAGAAGAGCAGCTCACGGGCATGGCCTCAGTCCTTGCAAGTGTTGAAGGATTACTGAACCCTCGGACGCTGCTTCGGATACTCGAATCCTTCGCTCTCTTCTCAACCATCAAGACCGGCAAAAAAACACCACCAAAACGCATCAAGCTGCTTCCCCGTTACCCTCAATTCGAAGCTGCCAAGCAAATCGTCGACCGCGTCAAAAGCGGTTACCCCAAAAAGGGTCTGATCTGGCACTTTCAGGGCTCCGGCAAGTCCCTACTGATGCTTTACGCGGCTCGTATGCTGCGAGCCGATAATGACCTCAAAAACCCCACCGTTCTGGTGGTGGTGGATCGGCGAGACCTTGATAGCCAAATAAACGAAACATTTGGCGGTGCCGACGTTAAGAACCTCGTTAAGGTGCAAAGTTGCAAGAAATTGGGCGAGCACATTGAGCAGGACAGCCGTGGCATTTTGATTACGACCATTTTCAAATTCCAAGATGTCGAGATTGATGAAAGTAATCCAAAAGGCCTGAATGACCGGGACAACATCATTGTGTTGGTCGACGAAGCGCACCGGACCCAAGAGGGCTCCCTTGGTGACAAGATGCGCTGGGCCCTGCCGAACGCACACTTCTACGGCCTGACAGGAACGCCGATTTCAAGCATCGAGCGAAACACCTTCAAGCTGTTTGGTGCGGACGAAGACCCCGGCAGATACATGAATCGCTACAGCTACAAGCAGTCCATCCGCGACGGGGCTACCGTACCAGTGAAATTCGAACCACGCTTGGCCGAGCTTCGCGTCGATAGAGCCTCAATTGACAAAGAGTTTGAACGGCTAGCTGAAGAACACGGCTTGGACAACGATGAGAAGACCGCGCTGTCTACGCGGGCGGGCAAGTTGGCAGTAATGCTGAAAGCCCCGAAGCGTATGGAGGCGATCAGCGACGACATCGTTGACCACTTCACCAGCCACGTGAAGCCGAAAAAATTGAAAGGCATGGTGGTTGTTTACGACCGAGATGCCTGCGTTCAGATGTATTACCTACTCGGCCAGAAGCTTGGTTTTGACGCCGTCGAAGTGGTGATGAACGTTGATCAAGCTCCGATTAAAGCGAAAGGCGGTGGCAAAGATGGGAAGGAAAACAGAGACTGGCGTAAATGGAACAAAGAATTGGAACTACCGATAACGGAGGCGGACTTTCAGCGTTGGCAGGAGATTGACGGAGATGACCAACTACAAAAAGACCTGATTGAGTCCTACAAAGATCCAGAGAACCCTCTCCAGCTTCTCATTGTTACTGCAAAACTTCTCACTGGTTTTGATGCTCCCATTTGCTACTGCATGTACCTGGACAAGCCACTTCGAGACCACACCCTCCTCCAGGCTATGTGCCGTACCAACCGTCTCTACGAAGCAAACGGTGTGCGCAAGGGAATGGGATTGATCATCGACTATCTTGGTGTGTTTGAGAACCTGCGAACGGCCCTCGCTTACAACCCCGACGAGATCGAGGGCGTTGTTGAAGGCATCGAACGCTTTAAGGAAATGCTTCCAGAGCAGCTGAAAAAGTGCTTGGCGTTCTTCCCTGGGGTGGATCGATCCCTGGAAGGCTTTGAGGGCATCATCGCGGCCCAGGAATGCCTGCCGACCAATGAGAAACGGGACGAATTTGCCGCCGCGTTTGGCGTACTCAGCAAACTCTGGTCTGCGATCAATCCAGACCCTTTCCTCGCGCCCTACCGAAACGATTACAAATGGCTCGCTCAAATCTATGAGAGTGTTCGCCCCGTTGGCCAAACTGGCGCTCTGGTCTGGGCCGCGCTCGGGCCTGAAACCATCAAAATGATCCACGAAAACACCGATATCAACCGCATTCGGAATGATATCGATGAACTTGTGATGGATGAGCACGCCATTTTCACGCTCACAGAGAAAGAACAAGAGAAGCGCGCACGCCGACTTGAGATAGATTTGATGGGGCGGCTTCGCGGTAGTGGAAACCCGGAATTCGTAGCGCTCGGAGAACGTTTAGAAAAGCTCAGGCAACAGTACGAGGCTGGAGTGATTAAGGCCATTGATTGGCTCAAAGGCCTGCTTGATACCGCCAAAGAAACCGTTGAACTTGAGAAACAGACTGGCGAGCGCACGGTCACTGAGGAAGACAATGTTCAGGCGCTTACCAAGCTCTTCATGGAGACCAGGCCTGACCGAACTCCAAAGGTCATCCAGGATGTGGTGGAGCAGATCGACAAGATCGTCAAAGCTACCCGATTTGATGGGTGGCAGAACTCTGCCAGTGGACCGAGAGAGATACAGAAAGCTTTGATGTTGACGTTAGTTCAGTTTGGATTGGGGAAGGATAAAGAGTTATTCAATAAGGCCTATGAGTACATCAAGGGTCATTATTGAAAATTTCGAAAGAATAGTTTTTAAAAGTTATACGTCAAAAATTTTTTTGGCGTATAACTGCGGCCAAGATCGGTGGTGCCTGAGAACCAATCAGGATGAGTTTCACCGGAATGGTCCTCGATGCCCTGATAAACCAATCAAAAATTAGAAAGTAAGACTTGGAAAGGCCGCCATTTACGACTGCTGCATGGAAGATTCTGAATGTTGACTGCGGACGAAATTCATACCGAACTGAAAAAGCTTGGTTGCGACATTAAGCCAGGTGAACACCACCCTTTCTACGCTTACGAACACTACGTCGGAAATGACATTTATCTCTATGTGAAGCGGAAGGTAAAGAAGGAACCGTTGGTTCTTCCGCCTCGAGGTGGACAAATAGGCCGCGATTTACGAAATATTGCGGGCCTACATATTTCGGCCCAACCAAGTAAGAATTCCAACTATCGTCGTTTCCCGAAGCGAAATGGGCAGTCGCAATTCGGTTACCCCGCAGAGGTAGCTAATGCCGATGTCTTGAAGGAAGTTGTGAACATTTTAAGAGGCCAACAAACCGATTCTTCTCTTACCGAGAGAGAGAATGCTCAGCCAAATAAGGAAGACGCAATGCAGTTTCCTCTCAATCAAATTCTCTATGGTCCTCCCGGTACCGGAAAGACCTACCGCACAACCGACCTGGCCGTTCAGATAACCGATCCAGAATGGTATAGAGAAAATGGAACCCAATCTGACTCTGAGGAAAATCGGGCGGCTCTGAAAGCGCGTTTTGACGAGTTAGTCCAGGAAGAGCGAATAAGGTTTACGACTTTTCACCAGAGCTTCGCCTATGAAGACTTTATTGAAGGTATCCGAGCTGAAAGCGATCCTGAAACGGGCGAACTTCACTATCCGGTCCGAGACGGCGTTTTCAAGACACTATGCAAGAACGCCGACAAACGAGTCATAGCCCATCAAACGATTTCACCAGAAAGTCTCGCCGACAGAGCGGTCTGGAAAATGTCATTAGGCAACTCTCAGACAGCAGAAGCCGGTGAGGTTTTCACAGAATGTCTGGAAAATGACTACGTTCTTCTTGGATGGGGCGAAGATGCCGATTTCTCCGGGTGCGACGATTATGAGTCGGTTAAAAAACGTTACTTGGAACACAATCCCTCCGAAAAGCAGGAGTACGCTTTTCGTGCCGTGAACACCTTTCGAAACCATGTGAAGGAAGGTGACCTGCTGGTCATTTCAGACGGCAACTCTCGATTTCGCGCCATAGCCGAAGTTACCGGCCCCCATCGAACGCTTGAGGAGAAGCCAGATTGGTTCCATCAAGCCCGTAACGTGAAATGGCTTCAGGTTTACGAAAGCTCTCGTCCAGTCAGTGAGCTATATGCCAGTCAGTTTACCCAGATGACCTTATACAAACTGAAGCCCTCGAAACTGAAGACAAATCGATTACTGGAGATGGTATCGACAGATTCTCCTGAGGAAAGCGCACCACCGCATGTTCTAATCATCGATGAGATCAACCGAGGCAACATCGCCCGAATTTTTGGCGAACTAATAACGCTCCTTGAACCGAGCAAACGAGCTGGAGCTTCTGACGCTCAGTCGGTGACATTGCCCTATTCCAAAGAGCAGTTCTCAGTGCCGTCCAATGTTTTTATCATTGGTACGATGAACACAGCTGACAAATCCCTGGCCCAACTGGACCTGGCACTTCGTAGGCGTTTTAGCTTCGTTGAAATGCTTCCTGATCCCATCAGCTTGTCCGACATCACCGTTTACGACATTCCGCTTGATACGCTTTTGGATATGATTAACCAGCGTATCGAAGTCCTGCTGGACTCTGACCATCAGATTGGCCATGCCTATTTCATAGAACTAGCAGACATGGAATCGGAGTCAGAACGACAGGTGGCTCTCCGGCAAATATTCCGCGACAAAGTCATTCCTCTGCTTCAGGAATACTTTTTCGAAGATTACGAGCGTATCGGTTGGGTCCTGAACGATCCTGCCAAAGCTTCCGAGCATAAATTCATTACTCCTGGAACGACTGGTGCTAATGCCTTCACGCGCAACTTAACCGATCTTTTCCCAGGCAAAATTGCAGAACAGTTGACCGATAGCAGGTTCAGGATCAACGAAACCGCTTTCGATGAAGCGGAAGCGTATCAGCAGATCGTTGGAATGCATCGGTGATTCAAGTTCGAGAGTATGCCACCATCACCTCTGATCCTGAGGCCAACACGAGTATGGATGTTGGGCAAGTGTCGGGTGCAACGTTTGAGTGGCTTATCGACCTGCACAATCAGTGGGAGCAGGATTCCAAACTCATCATTCGGAACGGCAAGAAATACCTAAAGCTGGGAAGCTACATCGGTTACCTCCAAAGCCCTTCCGGTGAAGGCATCGAGATTCTGCCAAAAACTGAATTTGCGTCGCCAGAAGAGCCTGAGTCGCTGCGTATGCTTTTGCAGGATATGCTTGGATGCTCTGCGTCACTGGATGGCCGTGAAGGAGACTCAGCAGATCTCAGGCGCGCTGATCTACCCATTCACGAATGGATCATCGCACAGTTTCTCAATCAGCTGACCCACCTCGTGAAGCGAGGTCTCCGATTCGATTACGAAACCGTCGAAGAGGAAAGTAGGTTTGTTCGCGGTCAGTTGGATGTGGGCAGACAAAGCCGACAATCCCCAGCACGAGCGACTTGGTTCAATATCCGCCATGACGTATTCACTCCGAATCGAACTGAAAATCGTCTGCTGAGGACCGCACTGGATTATGTGCTAAAGCTCACCAAGAACGGACAGAACTGGCGGGTAGCAAACGCGCTGTCTCACCAACTGTCAGTTATCGAGCCTTTCAAAAAGCCGTTGCCCCAAATCAATCAATGGCAGAACACCAAGTTGATGCAGCCCTACAAAGCAATAAAGTCCTGGTGTGTTTTGGTTCTCGAACAACTAAACCCCAACTTTCAACACGGCCTGCACAGCGGCATCGCGATGCTGTTCCCAATGGAACAGCTTTTTGAAAACTATGTCACTCACCACATTAAAAAACGGATGCGCTCTGGTGCAAAGCTGAATCCTCAAGCGGCAAGTCAATGGTTGATACAACACGCTCCGGATAGAGCCCCTGAGGAATCCTGGTTCCAACTGAAACCTGATCTGCTGGTGACTTATCTCAGCCGCAAGAACGTAATGGACGCGAAATGGAAGCTTTTGGCGGCCACCCAGAATACATCGGCTGAGAAGTACGGCATTAAACAGGCTGACCTCTACCAACTCTTCGCTTACGGACACAAATACCAGAATGGATATGGCCATATGCTGCTGATATATCCCAAACATGCAGCATTTCAGGAACCTCTGCCGAAGTTGAGTTTCAGCGAAGATCTTCACCTATGGTGTGTGCCTTTCGACTTATATAGAAAACAGTTAGTGGTTGGCGAGTGGGCTCGTTTTTTTCCGGCGTTGACTCACAGCGAGTCAACGGAGGCGGACAGTGCTCTAAAACAGATGCTGGCATCAATCGACGATGTTGCACAAGCACTGGGAGGGAAAGGTAGCTCAGACCTTGCACACTGGCTCAAGCTTCACCTTGGCCTCGAGGGGACGCTCACTCTGCTTAGAGGGGACCAGATTCACAAACACTCTGGTGATCAATTCAACGACTGGTCAGATCAGAATCAAGTAGTCGGTTTCTTCTATGACGTTCCAGTTCCTACAAGTAACCAGAGCGTTGGGACCGGGATGCTCTTACTCCCTATCCGAACCGACCAATTGCTCCGCAAGCTGGAGTTGTTACTCAAACGGTATCAGCGACAGGTTTCGGGCGCGGTCCCAACCAATTTAAACGGCGTCATGGCCAGAGTAGAAGAAGCACTTCGACTTTCGCTCGCTAAGAAAGAACCGAAATCCTAGACCATACGCCCAATCGGATAGGAGGAACTCTGGCAAGGATGGTTCAGGAATCACTGGTGGAACCGCTGTTTAGCGTGCTCCTTATGCTTGCCACTGATCTGGTGAGTAGCCAGCACGAAGAAGCTCTACTGTCTCGACCGGCGCTTCCATGCGGATACCTTCGCCATCCGTTTGATAGAGACTGTTACGGGTCTTGAAGAGCTGGTTTTCAAATTCTTCAAGGACAAGGCTTGTGCAACACCAATCGCCCGGTACCCAGCGTCCTTTTCGGTCCTCAACGACAATCCCCCACAACACTCGCTTTTCAAGGCGCTTTCCATCTTGCGTGAAATCGACCAGGTACCAGTTTCGGACAATGGTGTCAGCGTTCATTTTAGATCTCCAGTGTGTTTTTTAAGATCCTAGATGCATTCACGAAAAAGTCAAAAACTTGCTTTTAAACAAGTAGTTATGGATAAATTAAAACCCAAGAATTCGAATTCATTTATGATGTCGCCAAAAGGCAGAGTTACTCATCAAAAGCTACCTATTACGCTTTGAAACATCGCTGATCGCAGTTAAGCCTCAGCGATTTCTATCAGTAACTCAGAACGATGGTGATAAAGATGGCAAACTCAAAAGGTGGCTCAAAGAAAACTGGCGGACGTGGCCCTTCAACTCATCCTGGCCCAGGCGGCAATTGGCCAGCCACAACGGGTAATAAGTCCGGCAAAGGAAGAGGCAATGCCCGGAAAGGTAACTAAAAAAGACTTATAAGAAAATTCGACCGGGTATCTCTGGATACCCGGCATTTTCGAGGATTTAAATGAATTACGAATATGGATTTCCGGCGATTGGAGCGGTGGCAAAAGAGCTTTTTGCGCTCGCTGGCTTCCTTCCAACCAAAAACGACCCTTTGGGGATAATCCGCTCAGAGACAGAGAAAAAATCGATACAGACTCGGCTTCGACGGCTTGCGAATGAAAGCAGCGAACTTCGCAGAAACCTTGACCAACTCTTGGGACTTTTTGAAGAACTCACCAGAGAAACGACAGGCTCAGTCCGCCTGGCTCACGCTGTACGCGAATGCATCGCTGATGCCTTGGACCAGTATCGTGATCTGATTCGAACTCAAATTAGCCATCTGAGCAAGCAAGATACCTTACGTTTTTTGCTCCTTACCTCAATCCCGGAAAGGGTTGTTCTCTCCTACCAAAAGAACGCTCTAATTTTTAATGTTAAGGCTACGGGCTATCAATTCCCTGAAGATCGCACTTGGTGGCTTCCTTCATTCGACGAGCAGCAAATTCAATGGCCATTAGCCAAGGCATTCCAGTGGATCTACGAAACTGTGGAGACCAACCAAACAAGATTTCATTTTCCCAACCAAGGAGACTATGAGGACCACAGGCTTAAACAGAATTATGAAAATGCCTGGCGATGGACTTCAAACAAGAGGTTCCCCTCCCTCAGTGCGATACTGACCAACCTTGATGAGTCTACAGAGGCAATGCGGACAACGAAGAACGTTGCCTATCGGCGCGAAATCTCGCCCCAACTCAAAAATAATTTCAGCACTGTGCTTGCAGTCGCTCGATTCACGACTGCGGCCTTCCGGAAAATTGAGAAAGCCTATGGACGAGAAGTGCTTTATGCAGTTTCAGAAACTTTGCGCAAGCAGGATAGGCGACTTCGAAGGAACCACAAACGATTCGAGCAAAACCTTGATCGGAAACTGGTAGCAAACAACGTGCGAAACATTCAGGCAGTGGATACTGCATGGGAGCTTAACACTCGGCAATTTTGGAAAAATCGATCCGATAATCTCATTGCTGGTGCTCAACAATTGGCCCACCTGCAAAAGACCAATTCAGTACCGTCCGAGAAGTTTTCGAAGTTTAGAGTGTATATCCGTTTGCTCGGTATTCACGGAGGCTACTCTGTCATCCTTAACGATGCTCACGCAAGAGAGATCTATCCTCCGCAGACTTTTGTAGAGGCGCTCCAAACTGGCCTGAGGCTGAAGAACCACGCCCAGTCGCTTTCAGATATCGAAAAATTGGAGGGTACGATCCAAAGCAATGGCGATGAAGCACTCGGGTGGCTCACAGAGTGGGCCAGAGCGACCCATCTCTATCGAAAGGAGAAATATTCTGAGGCAGCCTCGCATTTCGAAAGAGCCTTCGAGCTGGGCAAATACTCAGCAGGCGAAAACCAGTATAAGCTGGTAAACCAATATATTGAGATCTGCGCCAAAGTTCAGAATTGGGAGGAGTTCAAGAAAGGTGTCGCCTGGGCAGGTTACCTTGGGTTTTCCACCCGTTGGCTACGCGACAGAGAAGAAACTGAAGAAAACCTGAAATTCGCTTATGAACTGCTCAAGATGGCGGTATACCCGAACCTTTGAGAGTGGAGTATCGGCCATTCTGCTACGTTTGCCTGGCTACACTCATGGCTAAGTCAGCCCTTTGCGCTTTTATCGTTTGAGCAAAGCCTCAGTAGCTCCTTTCCCAATTCCGTTATCATTACATGATTCGGATCGGAAACTCCATCGACTGTATTAGTGATTGCGAGCAGATTGAGTCTCTGTAAATTACCTACAGAAATTCGAACCTCTTTTTTTGGTTCTGGAATCCCGCCCTGAAACTCATCCATGGCGGCTGCCTCGTCTGGTAGGTAACCAAGATAAAATCCGGGGTTTAATATGTCCAAATGGTGTTTGGGATTTCCGGCTGCGGCTCCGATAACTCTCAGAATTTGCACATCGAGAGATGTCATATCTTCAAGGATAGAGATGAACGCTCTTCGGAGCTGAACTTCTATATGTTCGTCCGCAGCGTTCACAAGAACCGTAGCCCACATATCTCGAAGGAAATCGTCCTCTTCCAGCGAAGCTGCTTCAACCAGTGGCACGGTGAATTGCAACGAAAGAACGCGTGTGGGAGCAGACAAACCTCGCTGAGCCAGCTTTTCGTGTGCTTTGTGTATCAGGTTTAGCTGATTTTCCCATCTGATGTAGCGCAATTTGTCTTCGAAGATGCCTACCGCTGTTTCTATAGGGACACCTGCTACATCCGAAATAAACTTACCCATCTTTTCTACTGCACGGATCGCGACACCGGTAGTTTTCGCGACCTCTTGAACTGCCTTCGCCTCCTCAGACATCAACGGCACCTAAAAACTTCTCAAGCCAGGCGTCAGAAAGATTGAGTTCTTTCTTCAATAGACCAGGGTCTTTGGTTTGAGCCATTAGAAATGTGAGATCTTCGAAGAGTTCAGGACTCAGAAGGTAACCGACTGGATGGCCTTTGGCTACGACGGCAACTGGAACGTCTTCAAAGCAGCGTGAGGGGGCTCTTGAAAATTCTCTGAGAGTGACGGACTTTTCCAATGGCAATACCCGCTTGATCGAATTTTTCATGACCGCTGCCTTTCACCCCTAATCGACGCCTCAAGCCTATCATGACTTGCACTTTTTCCCCTCGTAAGAGTTAATCTCGATGCCGAGCCGATGCTGGCCTATACAGAAGCTTGCTGTCACTATAGCTCTGTCGGGACGGTTGGTCTGCATTTCTCAGTTCGCATACAACTCAAACACGCCCGATTCTTACCGTCGAACTCGGTAACCTGCATGAAAATTGATTCCCCGCAGGCACAGGGCACAGATCCCGAGGCGGGCTTGACAAGGAAGAGCCAATGGATCAGTTTAGGATTGTGCTCACAAACATGAGGTCTAGAGATGGTTGGCCCAAAAGTAATTTAATTTCAAAAGTTACCAGCGACACCCTTCCGAAATCAGTGACTAGAAAAGGCTCTCAGAGCGACACATAGAGCAGCATCTATGATCGTCTGCTCAACTAGCTCATTTTGGCTGGCCTTGTTCCTCTACTGAGGGCGGGCATGCATTCACCCTCAACCACCAAGCTTCCATAGCCTCTCAGATCGGTAACTTCGTCCGATTTCACCTCTTCCGCAAGCCGCTCTTGGCAACAAAAATGACTTGTTGTAATTATAGAGCTATCACGGTAACGGGCATGCGCTGCTGTTTATTGATGCGACCCAGTATCGCCATCTGTGGCGGAGGGCCTCATTCAACCCCAAACAACACTCCACCACGTCCAGCGTTGAGTAAACGAGGCTGTCCCCATGGAAATTACCCGGCAGGCGCTCTACGAGGCACTCTGGTCGTCCCCCAGAAAGGAGCTTGCATCAGCCTGGGGAATCGATCCAAACACAATTACCTATGCCAGCAAAAAGCAGAACATCCCCCTGCCGAAACCTGGGCATTGGACATTAGTGTCCATGGGGAAATCACCCACCCAACCAACACTGATAGGAAACCCTGACGAAAGCGTTACACTTGAGGATCCTCCCCGGAAACCTAGGAACAAAAAGCAACCCTCTTCGGGCACCGCAAAAGCTGCCACAAAGGGGGCTCTGACATCTGGCCCGACACCCGTCGGTTCAAGCAACTCGGTACCGGCGAGCATACACCCAGTCACGTCCATTTCAGAGGCCCTACCAACAGTCCGAAAGGCATATAAGACCTACTCTTCTCCAAAAGCTGTGCGGGATTACAAGTACCAGCACGTGTTACCAGGCTCGGCCGAGGTAATCCGAATAGCGGTCATGCCAGAAATGGTGGAAAGAGCGCTTCTGCTGATGGATACCATTCTTCGAGAGTTCCAGATGCATCACTGGAAAATTCATACCCCGTCCGAATCAGATCGAACAAAAAACTCCGTAGTTGTAGACGGGGTGGAAATCTATTTCACAGTTACAGAACACCGACGACAAGAACGAGTAAAGTCAGAGAGCAGGTGGACGACTTGGGAGTATCGCTATCACAGTACTGGCACCCTGAGATTCCAATTCGGCACCGGGTTCTACCCCGTTACTGCGGACACTTCTAAAAAGAGGCACAATGTGCCAAAGGAGTGTTCATGTCCAAACGCAGAAAATATAGCCCAGAATTCAAACGCGAAGCGATTGCTTTGACTCGCCAACCCGGTGTGAGCTGTCGACAAATAGCTCTGGAGATCGGCATCAATCCCAACGTACTGACCCGTTGGCGCAGAGAAGCGGATGAGGAGACGGACAAGGCCTTCAAGGGCTCTGGCTCCCCCAGAGACGAGGAGGTTGCGCGTCTCAAGCGAGAACTGGCCCGTGTGAAGAAGGAGCGTGATTTTTTGCGCGAAGCGGCAGTGTTCTTCGCAAAGGAGTCGTCCTGAGGTATCAGGCGATTCAGCATTGTCGCAGTGATTTTCCGATACGCCTGATGTGCCGTTGCCTGAAGGTGTCACCCAGCGGCTATTACGCCTGGGCATCCCGGCCACCATCAGCCAGAGCAAGGGCTAATCAAGCTTTGCTTACTCGCATACGAGAGATTCATGACGACAGTGGTGGGATGATCGGTTCACCCCGGATGCATGAGGATCTGGTTGCTGAGGGAGCTTCTGTCGGTTTGAACCGCGTTGCTCGGCTGATGGCTAAAAATGGTATTCAGGGCTGGCCCAGGAAGAAACGAGGGCGTGCTGGTCGACAGACTTATCGCCCACCAGGGATCAAGAATCATCTGGAGCGCGATTTCTCAGCACTTGAGCCGGACACCAAGTGGGTGACGGATATCACCGAAGTACACACCCAGGAAGGAAAGCTGTTTCTGTGCGTGGTTCTCGACCTGTTCAGCAAGCTGGTCGTGGGATGGTCGATGCATCATCGGCAGGATCGTCACATGGTCATCAGGGCGGTTGAGATGGCTGTCTGGCAACGCCGGGGAAAGGCACCTGTCATTCTGCATTCAGATCGCGGCAGTCAGTTCACCAGTGGCGATTACCAACGCTTCCTCGGTCGTAACCGCGTGGTGAGCAGTATGAGTGCTGTGGGGCACTGCGGCGACAATGCTGCTTGTGAAGGGTTCTTCGGAATACTCAAGCGAGAGCGTGTTCATCACCGGCGCTATCGAACCCTGGATGAGGCAAGGGCCGACATATTCGATTACATCGAGCGATTCCATAATCCGAGGATGCGACGTAGAGTTGCCACTCAGGATCGGAAGCTTTGCACCGTTTTATAACCGTCCGTGGAAGCGGGGTAGAACCCGATTGGCTGACCTGGCTGGAGAGCGAGGCGAATCGAATAGATCCAATAAAACAAATAAAATCTTTGGATTTTACCGTACCCAGAGAATTAATGGCCCAGGTTTTGGAAATGATTGAATCGGACCCTGGGAGGTATGCACACCTCAAAGAATTAGATTTGGAAACTTCAGTTGAGAAAGCCAAAAACTGGATTTCCGCACAGCAAAACTGGAAGAACGGGTAATTGGGTTTTGTTATTATCCTGTTTCAAGCCAACAGGGCGATTCATGCTTTCAAGAGCCCATCGAGTAGATCGTCATAGTCTCGACCAAGCAAACTGTCATAGTCAACATACAGTCCCGATCTCTTGTAATGAGCATCCGAAACGTAAACGAAATCACCTTGGCACTTCACTTCTTTATCCCATCGTCGCAAAGCCCACTCTGGGAGGTTTACACAGCCGCTCGCGATATGAATAGCTTCGAGACCGTTGTTGGGTAAAAGGGATTTGAGATAGTTGTCGTGAAGCTGGACAAGTCTGTGTAGCTCTCTTGCAGTTTTCGGTCTTTCCATTAGATTCAATGCCCAATTGATGGAAACCAGCTGTGAGATTTAGCCAGTATAATGCACTGAGGCATGACCATGAAGTTGCTCACGATGCCAGTATTTTCAAATGGTCATGTTTTTCCTAACAGTCTTTTTGTCAACCTTTTCCAAGATGCTGCCCCGACCACTCCAGCCAGGAACAGTGCTTCAGCTTACAAGTTTTCAGATCTGAGGTACGAGATCTTTTGGGGAACAGCCAATAGCTTTGGCCAGAAGGTAAAGTTTCTCAATAGTGAGATTGACTTCGCCCCGCTCTACCTTGCCCACATAGCTTCTATCGATGCCGGCAGCGTGAGCAAGGTGCTCTTGGGAAAACCCTCTAGCTTTCCTTAGAGCCCTGAGATTTTCACCAAATCTTCTTCTGATATCGCACATCGTTGCCTCCAAAGTGGAGGCAGAACTATTCCGTGCTTGAGATTATTGTGCCACGGCATATACCACCCATTTTATGACAAACATTCTCATTAGTTTAGGGAAAATTATGTCGCACAAATTTTTTTATATTGGAAGGAACCTCTATGAAACCTTGAACGAATCGCCCGAGGGCATGTTCACTCTCGATGGATTGCGAAAGGAAGTCTCTAGCTGTTCAAACCCAGAGCCAAGAGGTTTTACCGCCGGGTTGTCCTGCCTGGAAGCGTCTCCTAGGGCAGGCAAATCAGGGCCCAATGGTTGCAAATGTCGTAGCTTATTGTGACTGATCAGAACAGTAGATTCCCCCCCCTATGCTAGGCTGCCAGTGGAATAGGTACTAATCGTGGGCTAACCTTTTGTTTTTAACTGTGCAGTAAGTTAGAGGCCATGCCAGAAGCATTAGACCTGAAGCAGCCAGATTTCCGCAACATTGAGGAGATTTGTTGAGTCATCACTGAAAAATAGGACGCACAGTGAGTCGGAGGGACCGGGCAGTTTGAGCAACGCACATCTACAGACCCCTGAAAAGGAGTTCTTGCGCTTCTTCGTTCAAAATTCACCACGTCTTATGTGGTTTTTGGGAGCGGGAACCTCACGTTCGTCTGGTTTACCTACCGCTGTAGATCTGATTTGGGAGTTAAAACGCCAATATTACTGTTCTCAGGAGAATCAGGACCTTCAGGCCCATAAGCTCAACAATCACGCCATCAAGGCGCGGATTCAAAACTACTTCGATGCAAAAGGCTGTCCCGAACTCTGGAGTAACGAGGAGTATTCCTACTATTTTGAATTAATGTTCGGGGCTGACTACACGGCGCAGCAAACTTACATCCAAGACCGATTGTCTCCCGACAAAGTCACGTTGACGATTGGACCTCGTGTGCTCGCTTCACTTCTAGAAATGGGCCGCTCGCGTATTGTTTTTACCACAAACTTTGATGATGTCCTTGAAGATGCATATGCCGCCGTGGCAGCCAAGAATTTAACTTCTTTTAATCTTGAAGGGTCTTATGCCGCGCTTGAGGCGCTCAATACCGAACGTTTCCCATTGTACGCAAAGATTCATGGGGACTTTCGATACCAGAAACTTAAGAACCTGTCTAAAGACCTACTTTCTAACGACGAACAGATTAAGAAATGTTTTGTTGCTGCGGCTGGACGCTATGGTCTGATTATCGCAGGTTATAGCGGTCGGGATAGCAACGTTATGGCAATGTTGGACGAAGCTTTGGCCCAGCCTAATCCATTCCCTCACGGTATATGGTGGACAGTTCCGAACATTGGGGGGATTTCGTCTACTGTCGTTGCGTTTCTTGAGAAAGCGCAAGGCATGGGCATTTCAGCCCACATCGTTGAAACTGGTACGTTCGACGTGATGCTCCAAAAAATTTGGAGACAGATTCCGGATAAAACGCGTGCGTTGGATGACAAAGTACGTTCTGGAAAGGCAACTCCCGTTTCGATACCTATCCCTGAGCCCGGCAAATCTTTCCCACTTATTCGAACAAATGCACTGGAAATTATAGATGCGCCTCGACAGTGTGGAGTGTTTTCTACTGAAGGTACCCCAGCCTCAGATATATTTTCTGCTTTACGCGAAGCAAGGGAAAAGGTTGCCACTCCCTATCGGGAGGGAGTCGTTTTTTGGGGGGATTCTAAAGAGATTTCAAACGGCCTAGGGGGTCTGATAAATCCTAATGTCAGCACTCTTGAGTTCGTCGGACCGGTTGCTGAAATCGCGGAGTCCTCAAATCTTAAGTCTCTTTTTGAACATGGTATAGCAGAAGCGCTTTGCGACGATAAACCCCTCCTTTTACGGAAAAAAGGCAGATCCTTTTATGCCGTGGTCGACTACCGGAAAGATAAAGATGAGAGGTTTATCGCACTCAGAAAAGCTGTTGGTTATCGGGGGGATCTTGGGCAAATTTGTGGATCTATAACGGGGATTCCTGAGACTGTGTGGTCGGAGTGTGTACGGCTTCGGCTAGAAGCTCGTGCAGGCGTGTTGTGGCTCCTACTTGAGCCTGACATCTGGGTCAAACCACTCAGTAATCGCGAAAAAGCTCAAGACTTTCTTCGAAAGCGAAGAAAGAATCGGTATAACAAGCAATTCTACGAAATTCTGAACGCTTGGATTGAAATTCTCATTGGATCAATCGGCCAGGGCGCACCGGTGACCATCGGTTATGGAACCGGGACTGATTTCCCGGCATCTTTTACTGTATCCACTCGCACGGCCTTCAGCAGAAGGGGAACAATATGAGTGGTAAACGGAACTATGACCTATCGGCGCACGGGGTAATTCCGGAGCCAACTCTCTTATTTGCGAGCAAGAAGACAGATGTACATCCGCTTCGCGGACTCCTGATGCATGGGCCGTTCAGTCATGATCTTGGCTTCCCGACACAAGTACGCCTTGCTTATCTTGCGCCCCCCAATCGCATGAACCAAATAGAATCCTTGGTAAGCGAGATGCAGCGAAGGGCCCAAGTAAGAGAAGCGGCGAATTACTATATGGAGTATCCGGGATTTCAGCAGGTCTTTGGTGTTCCAATAGTACCGCCGAATGATTTACTGAAGTTCTCTCCGCCTGATGAATGCGCACGCCTTGCGCAACTACAAGACGGCGAGGGGCTCGTGAGTATGCTGGTCCACGCTATCGCTGCCGCGAGGACCAAGCGGCATTCTTTCGATGTGCTTGTAATTTATCTTCCACCGGAGTGGCGCAATGCTTTCGCCTACGAGGGTTTTAACCTTCACGACCGGCTGAAGGCGCTGATTGCGCCATTCAACATCCCGGTGCAAATCGTAACCGACATGGTATTCTCCAGAATCTGCCGCGCTCAGACGATGTGGGGTATTACGGTCGCACTTTACGCGAAGGCAGGCGGTATTCCATGGAAGCTTGCCAATATTGATCGTGACGAGGCTTACATTGGACTTAGCTATGCAATGCGAAAGAGTGGCGATGGTGCAGAATACAGCACCTGTTGCAGCCAGATCTTTGATCCTGATGGCACGGGTTTTGAATTTGTTGCTTACGACACGCGCGAGTTCGAAAAAGATAAGAAAGGTAATCCCTATTTAACTTACCAGGAAATGATGTCAGTACTTTCGCGAAGTCTGTTGCTATACCAGAATGGTCACTATGCGCATGTGCCGCGAAAAATTTACGTCCACAAATCAACCCCATTTACCGAAGAGGAAGTCCAGGGAGCACTAGATGCTTTTGGCTCAAACACTGAGGTCGAGCTTATACAGATTATTCGTGGAATAAGTTGGCATGGGCTTAAGGTTGACCCTCCGCGACGAAAAGGCGAGAAGGCCATGCCTGCGCCATATCCACTTGAACGAGGCAGCTATCTTCCACTCACTGAGAATGAATGTCTGCTTTGGACCCAAGGCAGCGTGTTTGGAGTAAACGTCCAAGACGCTCGCCGCCCAGTTTTTAAAGAGGCTGTTTTCAAACCCACGCCTACTCCTATCATGCTTAGACGTTGGTCCGGATCCGGTGGTTGGCATGACACCTGTTCGAGCGTATTTTCGCTTACAAAATGCGACTGGAATAACAATACGTTATATAAATCACTGCCAGCAACTTTGGTCTACTCGCAACGTTTTGCCAACGTAGTAAAGGGCACGCCAGATATCGTCGATGATGTATACGATTATCGATTCTTTATGTAACTATTTGACCTGCGCTCCCCTCTGGTTTAACCGTTTTAAGCTTAGCAATCCACGCATCTGACCCTGACCCGTATTAGGTCCACCCGGAGTTGAAAAAATCCGGCTCCTGATCCTCACAAGCTGTGATGGCCGGACGGTTACCTCAATCAAGATTAGAACTAATGTAAGCGTTCGGTGATCCCATCTTGAGCTTCTATCGGTGCCTGGGTGACGAGCAAGATGCTCTTGGGAAAATCCTCTAACTTTCCGAACAGCCCTTGGATTTTCACCGAATCTTCTTTTGATATTGCATATCGTTGCCACCTACGTGGAGGCAGAGTTATTCCGTGCTTGAGTTTATTGTGCCACGGCATATAATACCCATTTAATGCAAAAAATTCTCATTAATTATGGGTCAAATAATGTCGCGCAAAGCTTTCACTATCGACAGGATTCTCTATGAAATCTTGATCGAGTCACCGAATGGAGTGTTCACATTCCACGGATTACGGGAGGAATTTTCATCCCGTTCGAGTGAGAAGGTTATGCCTCCAAATCGGGAGTTATTTTGGATGATTTTTATGCAGGTTTATGCATTAAGATCTGCAAAGCTGGTCACCAGAGTTGAGAAACCAGAGGGAGGAAGTCTCTTCTTGATCGGAGAGCAATTCCGCAATCACCCTTTCAACGTGGTGGATCGGCTATTTGTCACGAGATGGTATGGACGGTAGTGCCCAGGTTGTATACCAAGACCAAGTAGCTGTGTAGGCCGAAAATCGAACGACCGGAACCTTGAATCCTATTTACCGTTTTATGTAATTTCCTCAAATGACTTTCTGATTCATAAAAAAGCCACGATACTTCTTTAAAATCATTTCGTTATCAGCGAACACCTCTTTGTAAGCCATTCTCACGATTGCTCGATTCAACATCTCGATTTCGCCAGCATTCGAAACCGTTCTCTTGCGGTCGTCGCTTATGCCATCCCCACCCTGTAAAGCGAGCCTCGGAGAAAGTGGATAGAGAATAGTAAAACCTTTGCTTGGCATATGATGGATATTTACTATGGGTTGGTCTGAGGTCAAAAAAGCCTCACTTGACTCATTTTTCAGCAAACAGAAATTTGTCTCATCCAAGAACAGACTGGCACCAATATTATTCCCTAACACTATGTGCAGAGCCCACCAGAGTCGAGGAAGGTTAAGGCTATAGCCACCAGTTTTTAGACCATCTTCACTAGCTAGCGCTCGCTCTTTGAAAGCCTTAGTGCGAGTGATCTGCAAACCGAGATAACCACATAATTCAGGACTTGCACGAGGTGAAAGCACGGAAACATCTCCACGCGCCAACCTATCTAACTCGTCACGTACTGCATCCTCATAACCCGAGTGCAGCTCCTCAATTGCGTTCGCACAAATTCGTTTCAACTCGTTTCTTCGACGTTGTGAGATAGTTGTCTTGTAAAAATCAGAAGCGAATGACAACACGCTCATATCCTGAACGAATGATTGATTGATCTCCCGTAAGGTTGAATTATCAGGATGATTGGCGAGTTTCTTTAGAAATCTGAGATCGTCTGCACTTAAGGCATTAACTTTATAAAAATCCTGTTCACAAGCCACGCCCTTTGAACTAGTCGCGTTTATGCGCCCCTTCTTAGTAAGCTGGAATAGATTTCCTTTGGGCAGATTGTCGCCTTGCCAGTTTCGCAAGTAATGGGCCCAAACATGATGATGTTTACGCTTTAAATCCGTACGTCGCGACAAATTAGTGTCTCCGTTGATTGGACGTCACGATCCTTGCTGGGGCTTAACCTTCGTCACTAGGAGCTAGTTGTGCAGTGTTGGTTTTCAAGGGTGGGGCTTTTTCTTCAGTGATGCTCAAAAAACTCGTTTAATCCAAAAATTTCAATGCAGTGATGCCTTTTCTGGTTCTTTATGGATGTGACAGTCGCCGAAGGTATGCACGAACTCGCCAACCTCCAGATCGCACTGCTGGGCAATCATGTGCGTGAGCAGAGCGTAGGAGGCAATATTGAACGGCACCCCCAGGAACAGGTCGGCGCTGCGCTGGTAGAGCTGGCAGGAAAGCCTGCCGTCGGCCACGTAGAACTGGAACAGGCAGTGACAGGGCGCCAGGGCCATGCGGCCCTCGCGAACGTTGTCCTGGGGACCAATGGATTCGTCTGGCAGTTCCGCCGGGTTCCAGGCGGAGACAATCAGGCGGCGGGAATTGGGCTTGGTGCGGATCTGTTCGATCACTTCGCTGATCTGGTCGACCACCTCGCCATTCGGGCACTGCCAGCTACGCCACTGTTTGCCGTAGATGGGCCCTAGGTCACCATTCTCCAGTGCCCACTCGTTCCAGATGGAGACCTTCCGCTCCTGCAGCCAGGTGTTGTCGGTGGAGCCCCGGAGAAACCAGAGCAATTCATAAATAATGCTGCGCAGGTGGACCTTCTTGGTGGTCACCAGGGGAAAGCCTTCCTGCAGGTTGAAACGGATCTGGCGGCCGAACACCGACCGGGTGCCGACACCGGTACGATCCCCCTTGTCGAATCCGTTATCAACAACGTCTTGCATCAGGTCCAGATAGGCTTTCATCGGGCTTGTCTCCGGTAGGCAATAAACATCAGGGCGGCGCCGGCAACGATCATCGGGAAGGACAGTACCTGTCCCATGGTTAGCCAGTCAAAAGCAAGGTAGCCCAGTTGCGGATCCGGCTGGCGCACGAATTCCACCAGGAACCGGAATACGCCGTAGCAGACCAGGAACAGACCGGACACCGCCATGGTCGGCCGCTGCTTCGATGAGAACCACCACAGGATGACGAACAGGGCGACACCTTCGAGGGCAAACTGATAAAGCTGGGAGGGATGTCTGGCGAGCGAATCCGGCGCCGTCCGAAATACCATGCCCCAGGCAACATCCGTAGGCTTGCCCCACAGCTCGCCGTTGATGAAGTTTCCGATCCGCCCTGCGCCAAGACCCAGGGGTACCAGCGGCGCTACAAAATCAGCCATGCGCCAGAAACCACTACCCACCTTGCGGCCATACCACCACATGGCAAGCATCACGCCCAGCAGACCACCATGGAAAGACATGCCGCCTTCCCAGACACGGAGTAGCCACAGCGGGTCAGCCAGGAAGGCATCAAAGTTGTAGAACAGGACATATCCGAATCGCCCGCCCAGGATCACCCCGAGGGCCAGGTAAAACAGCAGATCACCCATCTGCTCTTCATTGATGGGCGACCAGGGCTTGCGGGTGCGTATGCGCCCGAGCCACCAACCGGCCACAAAGCCGAACAGATAGGTCAGACCATACCAGTGGATCTTGAAGGGACCGATAGCAATCGCCACCGGATCAATCTGGGGATGCTGCAGCATCAACTACCTCTCAGCTCAGGAGAAAACGGAGCCCCACCAGCAGGAGCATGATGGAGAAAGTGCGCTTGAGAATCCGGGCATTCAGCCGATGGGCCAGATTGGCACCCACCCGGGCAAAGAAAACGCTGGTGAGAATGATACCGATCAAGGCCGGCAGATAAATGAATCCGGCACTCAGCTCCGGCAATGCGGGGTTGCTCCATCCGGTCCAGATGTTACCCAGGGCACCGGCGATGGCAATCGGCAGGCCACAGGCCGCCGATGTTCCCACAGCCTGCTGCATCCGCACGTTGCACCAGCTCAGATAGGGAACCGTAAGGGTTCCACCACCTATTCCGAAAATCGCAGAGGCCCAGCCGATGCCGCCGCCGGCAACGCCCAGACCGGCGACGCCGGGGACATCGCGACCGGGTTTGGGATCGACTTGGAAAAACATCTTGAGACCCACCAGGATTACGAAAATACCGATCACCAGTTCCAGGGCGCGCCCGCTCAACAGGGATGCTGTCCAGGCGCCAACCAGAGCCCCGGCCACGATTCCCACGGTCATGGGTCGGAACAGGTCCCAGCGCACGGCCCCATGCTTGTTATGGGATCGGATAGAGCTGACCGAAGTGAAAACGATGGTTGCCAGCGAGGTACCGACGGCTAGATGGGGAATAATGTCCGGATTGATTCCCTGCAGACCAAAACTGAACATCAGCACAGGCACGATGATCAGCCCGCCACCAATGCCGAACAGGCCCGCTACGGTGCCCGCCAGGGCTCCAAGGGCAAGATACGATGCAATTACATAAAACAGGGTCATAGTTAGAGGCACACCCGGGAAAACCAAGGCTGGTATGATACACAGCGCAAGAGTCAACTTCATTAACTCCGGGAGCGCCATCCGCCACCATGTGCCTGATCGCCTTTGCCCTTGGCCAGAACCCTCATTTTCCGCTGGTAGTCGCGGCCAATCGGGATGAATTCTTCCGTCGCCCGACGGCCGCCATGAACTGGTGGACCACGGACTCCGGCACCCGGGTACTTGCCGGCCGCGACCTGCTTTCCGGGGGCACCTGGCTTGCGATAAATGCCAAAGGCGAGGTCAGTGCTGTGACCAACGTTCGCGAAGGCACACCGGAAACCGGTCGAATCAGCCGGGGCGAACTGCCTTTGCGGGCTCTGACCGAGTCGCGGGAGCAGCTTGAGGGCTATCTGCTCGATAAGGCCGACCAGTTTTCCGGCTTCAACCTAGTGCGCCTTACCACTGAAAGCGGCTGGTATTTCAGTAATCGGGATGCAGACCCCGGTCGGCATGTCCACCGTGGGGTCTATGGCCTGAGCAACCACCTCCTGCAGACACCCTGGCCCAAACTTCTGCGTTTGCGCGAGTCTGCAGGCGAGATCATTGGCGCCGCCGGCCAGAACGCGGAAAAGCTGCACAACGACCTGATTCCCCTGCTTCAGGACAGCACGCCGGCACCGGACCATCTGCTGCCCGACACCGGTGTTGGACTGGGGACCGAGCGTTTCCTGTCATCGCCCTTTATCGTCGGGACCGATTATGGCACCCGGGCAACCACCGTGGTGACCGTCTCTGCAGGGGGCGAAATCCAGGTGACCGAACAGAGCTGGGGCCCGGACGCCGAACCCGGTGAACGACGTCACTTCCATTGGCAGCGATAGCGATCAGGCTCTGGTATAATCCGCGAAATTCTGCCACCCGATCGGAGGGCCCCTGATGGCCGGTGAACAAGGCGCCACATCGATTGCCGATTTTGAGAAATCTCTGGATGAGCTGGAAAGGCTGGTTCGCGATCTGGAACAGGGCGAGCTGTCTCTGGAACAGTCCCTCACGGCGTTTGAGCGAGGTGTAAAGCTGACCCGTGAATGCCAGCAGGCGCTGAAGAGCGCCGAGCAACGGGTTGAACAGCTGGTCCAGAAAAGCGACGGCACCCTCGAAACCCGCCCGTTTTCTCCGGATGATGCTGACTGATGCCCGGACCAAACCCGCTTGCCTCTAATTTTCTGGAAACCTGCCGGGCCCGCGTCGATGCGGAACTGGACCGTTGCATCACCCGTTATTCCGCCTCCGGCCGATTGCAGGAAGCCATGCGCTACAGCGTACTGGGCGGCGGCAAGCGGATCCGGCCAGCCCTTTGCCTTGCTGCGGCAAAGGCACTGGGACAGACCGGCGACGAGGCCCTGATCCCGGCCTGCGCGGTGGAACTGATCCATGCCTATTCACTGATCCACGATGACCTGCCGGCCATGGATGATGACGAATTGCGCCGCGGGCGGCCCACCACCCACATAGCCTTCGACGAAGCCACAGCCATACTGGCCGGAGATGCCCTGCAGGCGCTGGCATTCGGCTGGCTGGCCGAAGCTCCGGGACTGCCAGAATCCGTGCGGCTGATTATGGTGCGGGAATTGGCCCGGGCCAGCGGCCACGGTGGAATGGTTGGTGGCCAGGCCATCGATCTTGAATCCGTTGGCAAGACCCTGGCACTGGCCCAGCTCGAAACCATGCACCGGCACAAGACTGGCGCCCTGATCGAGACCAGCGTGCGGATTGGCGCCCTGACCGCACCCTCTGTCAGCGAGCAGGCTCTGGCCTCCTTGACAAAGTACGCCAAGGCATTGGGCCTGGCCTTCCAGGTTCAGGACGACCTGCTGGACATAGAAGGCGACACAACGGTCATTGGCAAGCCCCAGGGTTCGGACGCGGCCCGAGCCAAGCCCACCTACCCCGCTCTATTGGGCGTCGCCGGCGCCCGGGAGCATCTGGCAGATCTGCTTGAACAGGCCCAGCAAAGCCTGAAGGATTTCGGCGCCGAAGCCGACCCCCTCAGGGCCATGGCCGATTACGTGGTGGCAAGAACCCATTGAACCCCGGCGCCCCGAAGGCGCACACTGGCCGTAAATATTTTCGTAACAACTGGCCCGCTTTGTGTGAAACAGCTTCCCCTGTTCCCTTATAATGCCAGTCAGTTACTGAACGTACCGGAAAAGACCCGAGCAGATGCAGGACACTTATATTTTCAAGGAAATCCCGTCGCAGCGGCCCAACACGCCTCTGTTGGACCGGATTGATGAACCGGCCCAGCTGAGAGAGCTGGCCCCGGAGCAGTTGACCCTGCTCGCCCGGGAGCTCAGGGCATTTCTGTTATGGTCAGTGGGCCAGACCGGCGGCCATTTCGGCGCGGGCCTCGGCGTGCTTGAGCTTACCGTTGCCCTTCACTACGTCTTTGATACGCCCAGCGACCGTCTGGTCTGGGACGTCGGCCATCAGGCCTATCCCCACAAGATTCTGACTGGCCGGAAGGAATCAATGGGCAGCATCCGGCGCAAAGGCGGGCTGGCCGGCTTCCCTAAACGGGCCGAAAGCGAATACGACACCTTTGGCGTTGGCCACTCGAGCACTTCCATCAGCGCAGCACTGGGCATGGCCATCGCCGCGCGTCTGCAAAAGTCCGGCCGCAAGAGTATTGCCGTTATTGGTGACGGCGCCATGACCGCCGGTATGGCGTTCGAGGCCCTGAATCACGCCGGTCACCTGCACGCCGACATGCTGGTTATTCTCAACGACAACGACATGTCGATCTCCCGCAATGTGGGGGGCCTGTCCAATTACTTTGCCAAACTGTTGTCCAGTCGCACCTACAACCAGGTCCGCGACGGCAGCAAGAAAGTTTTGCAGGGAGCGCCACACCTGATGGCGCTGGCCAAGAAGACCGAGGAACACTTCAAGGGCATGATTGCCCCGGGAACGCTGTTCGAGGAACTGGGGTTCAACTACATCGGCCCTATCGACGGTCATGATCTGCCCCTGCTGGTGGATACCCTGGAGAACATCCGCGAACTTGAAGGCCCGCAGTTCCTCCACGTGGTAACCACCAAGGGCAAAGGCTTTGCGCCTGCCGAGGCCGACCCGATTGGCTACCACGCCATCAACAAGATTGAACCGGTGCCACCGAGCAAGCCCGAACCGGTCAAGCCGACACCGAAGAAGCCCAAGTATGCCAACGTGTTCGGCCAGTGGCTCTGCGACTCCGCCGAGCAGGATGAGCGCGTGGTCGGCATCACCCCTGCCATGTGCGAAGGGTCGGATCTGCTGGCATTCTCACAGCGCTTCCCGGAACGCTATTTCGATGTCGCCATTGCCGAGCAGCACGCCGTCACTTTAGCCGCGGGCCTGGCCTGCGATGGCGCCAAGCCGGTTGTCGCCATTTACTCGACGTTCCTGCAGCGGGCTTACGACCAGTTGATCCACGATGTCGCCATACAGAACCTCGATGTCCTGTTCGCTATTGATCGCGCAGGGCTGGTTGGAGAGGACGGCCCGACCCATGCCGGCGCCTTTGATATCAGCTACCTGCGCTGCGTGCCCAACATGGTGGTGATGACACCATCGGACGAGAATGAAACCCGCCAGATGCTCCAGACGGGCATGCTTTACGAGGGGCCGGCGTCAGTGCGCTATCCCCGCGGTACCGGGCCCGGCGCCGAAATACAGCAGGAATTGACCCCTCTGGAGATTGGCAAGGGCCGCAAGCTTCTCAGCGGCAGAGGAGTTGCCATCCTGAACTTTGGCACCCTGCTGGCCCCGGCGCTGGAGGCGGCGGAGGCAATTGGTGCAACAGTTGCCGACATGCGCTTCGTAAAGCCCCTCGATGAAGAACTGGTTCTGGAACTGGCCGAGCAGCATGAACTGCTGGTGACGCTGGAAGAGAACGCCATTGCCGGTGGCGCGGGCAGCGCTGTAACCGAGTTCCTGAACAGCCGGCTGGTGTCCATGCCGATTCTTCAACTGGGCCTGCCGGACACCTTTATGGACCATGGCAAGCATGGAGAACTGCTGGCCGAATGCGGACTGGATGCAACCGGCATTGAATCTTCCATTCGCACGCGGATGGAAACCCTCCGCCACCAGAGCCTGAAAATCGTCAAATAAACGAGCAAGTTGCCCAGAAAACGCAAAAAGCCCGCGAAACTCGCGGGCTTTTTCGTCAGCAGATCAGTAGCGGGTCGAGTCACACCTCGGGATCATCGTCTTGGTGTGTCTCCAACCAGTGCCCCAACTTGCTCTGCTTGGTATCGAGATAGTGTTCATTGTGGGGGTTTCTGCCCACATGCAGAGGCACTCTCTCGGCAATAGCAATACCGTAGGAAGATAACGCCTTCACCTTGCGGGGATTGTTGGTCATCAGCCGCAGGCTCTTGATACCCAGGTGCTCCAGCATATCCTTGCACATGCTGTAGTCACGCAGATCCGCCGCGAACCCAAGACGTTCATTGGCTTCAACCGTATCTGCACCCTGATCCTGGAGGTGGTAGGCGCGGATCTTGTTCAGCAACCCGATGCCCCGCCCTTCCTGACGCAGATACATCAGAATACCCCGGCCTTCCCGGGCAATGCTTCTCAGCGCCTCTTCGAGCTGATAACCGCAATCACAACGCATGCTGTAAAGGGCGTCGCCAGTCAGACACTCGGAATGTGTGCGGGCAAGCATGGGTTCGTCACTGTCCAGGTTGCCCAGAGTCAGGGCAACGTGTTCCTTTCCGGTGTCCGGTTCTTCAAAGCCGTGCATATCAAACACCCCGAACGGGGTCGGCAACCGGCAGGTCTGGATGTAACGAACAGCCACAGTGTTTCCTCGTGGTTCAGTCAATCGGGCCGCGCATTCTAGCACGGGCCCGCCCGCTTGGCGTAGTCTCGGCACTGTCGCTCCTCCGGAGTGGTTCTGATAACCAGCTTTTACGAGCGCAGCGGTTCGCCAGATCAGGCGTTATCGGCGACCCAGTGGCCACTCCGGCCGCCTTTCTTCTCCAATAGACGCACCGAACCGATCTCCATGCCACGGTCTACGGCCTTGCACATGTCGTAAAGCGTCAGTGCTGTAACACTTGCTGCTGTCAGCGCCTCCATTTCGACACCGGTCTGACCGGACAGTTTGCAGCGGGTGAGAATATGCACAGATGCCCCATCGCTGCCCGGGTTCAGTTCGACTTTCACGGAGGTCAGGTTCAGTGCGTGACACAGGGGAATCAGGTCATGGGTTTTCTTGGCCGCCATGATGCCGGCAATTCGGGCAACGGCCAGCACATCACCCTTGGGGTGCTCACCCTCAATAATCATATTCAGGGTTTCCGGCGCCATGCGTATGGTGGCTTCAGCGCGCGCCTCCCGCTCAGTGGCCGCCTTGTCGGTTACGTCCACCATGCGGGCTTCGCCCTTGTCATCGAGATGGGTCAGTTTGCTCACGGAATCCCCCGGAATCGGTTGTGCAAGATAGTGAAAAATGCAGGAATAACAGCATAACAGAGATGGGCCCGGCGTCGCTGACAAGCGTCAGTTCCGGGGCCACCAGAAACTGATGCCGGCTATTCCCTGGCCGCCACGTTGACGGGCTTCCCGGATATCGCCGGACGACAGCCCGCCAAGCGCAAAGACCGGCAGCGCAGCTTCCGACACCAGCTCGGCAAAGGCCGGCCAACCGAGGGTGGGCGCACCCGGGTGACTTTCCGTGGGCTGAACAGGCCCCAATGTCACGTAGTCCGCGCCAATAGCCTCTGCATGATCGATTTCCTGCCGGCTATGACAGGAAACTCCCAACCACACCTCTTGCGGAACCGGCCGGGCCGAGAGCGCCGCAGCCTCGCGCCAGGGCAAATGCAGCCCCCGGGCACCGGGGGTCGCACGGAATATCTCGGGACCACCGTGAACCATGAGCGCGACTCCGGCCCGGTCACAAACCGACACCGCTTCCTCAGCCAGCTGCCGGTACGCCCGCTCGCTCAAGGCCGGGGCCCGGAGCACCACCAGGGGCGGCCTCGCGAGTTCAAGCCCCATCTCAAGGCGTTTAACCGTCGGCTTCAGGTCACCGGTTTCGCCAGTGATCGCAAGCTGCCGGGGTAACCGCAGAGCACGAATGATTGGCCGGTTGGCGGCCGGGAAATCCTCGTCCCGTAGCTGATCCGGGGCGAGCCATTCAACGGGTTGCCCCTCGCACCCTGTTGCTTCGCCTTCCGCCGCCCCGGTTTCCCAGACGTCCAGAAAAACTCGCTTGTCACCGTAGTCGTGGCGAATTCCGATGACAGGCTCCAGGGAATCCTCAGGCACACGAAGACCGGTTTCTTCGGCAATCTCACGCACCAGTGCAGCCTGGACACTCTCCCCCGGCTCAACCTTGCCACCGGGAAACTCCAGCAAACCGCCCTGGTGGACATGGTCTGGCCGCCGCGCAATCAGCACCCGTCCATCCCGGACAATAACCGCAACGGCAACGTGAACTTCTTTCACCCCGGCTTCCGACGCAGACGCAGAGTCAGACATGGTCAGGTACGGTACTCGGCGTTGATGGTGACGTAATCATGGGAGAAGTCGCAGGTCCACACCGTCTCCCTTACCTCTCCCCGCTTGAGGTCAATGGCAATGGTGATCTCTTCCCGATCCATCACGGCCTGGCCACGGGCCTCGGAATAGTCGTCAGCGCGACCACCGTTGCGAACCAGGCAGATATCCCCCAGGTAGATTTCCAGGGCCTCAAGGTCCAGTCCGTCGACACCGGCGCGCCCGACTGCCGCGAGGATCCTTCCCCAGTTCGGGTCCGAGGCGAACAGCGCCGTCTTGACCAGCGGCGAATGTGCCACGGTGTATGCCACATCCAGCGCTTCCTGCTGGCTGGCAGCGCCGCTCACATCAATGGTGACAAACTTGGTAGCGCCTTCACCGTCACGGACGATGGCGTGAGCCAGTTCCAGGTAGACCTTTTGCAGCGCCTCCCGCAGCTTTGGCAGCGCCGGACTGGAGGCGGTAATCTCGGGGCCGGAATACTGGCCACTGGCCATCAGCATGCAGGCATCATTGGTGGAGGTATCGCCATCAATGGTAATCCGGTTGAAGGATTTCTCTCCCAGCTCGGAGGCCAGAGTCTGCAGCAGCTCTGGCGCAATCCGGGCATCGGTGGCAATAAACCCGAGCATGGTCGCCATGTTCGGGCGAATCATCCCCGCACCCTTGCTGATGCCAGAGATGGTGACCGTGTGACCGTCCAGCTCCACCTGACAGGAGGCGCCTTTTGGGCGGGTGTCCGTGGTCATGATGCCGCTGGCGGCCTCTGCCCAGCGGTTCTCGGCGGTGTTAGCCAGAGCGTCCGGAAGGGCGCCGACAATCTTCTGCACCGGCAGCGGCTCGCCAATCACGCCCGTGGAAAACGGCAGGATCTCCGCTTCGGCAACGCCCGCCTGGTTTGCCAGAGCCTGGCAGCAGGCCACGGCATCCCGCATGCCCTGCTCACCGGTGCCGGCATTAGCGTTACCGGTATTGATCAGCAGATACCGGGGCGAGGTCTCGGCCAGATGTCGGCGGCTGAGAGTAACCGGTGCCGCGCAGAACTGGTTTTTCGTGAAAATCCCGGCAACCCGGCTTTCCGGGGCCAGCTCAAATACAACCACGTCCTTCCGTCCCGGCTTCTTGATGCCTGCACTGGCTATACCGATCTTAACCCCCGCCACCGGGTGAAACTCAGGTAAGGTTCCCGGACCTACCGCCATTCTGCCACTCCTCTTGTCTGGGGTTGCGCTCGAAGTACCGCACAACCCGCTGGAAACGAAAAAACCCGCAGTCCACCAGTCGTGGCTGGCAGATTGCGGGTTCCGATGGTGCAGTCAGTAGTCTGTATTAGCTGACCTTGCCATGACACTGCTTGTACTTCTTGCCGGACCCGCAGGGGCAGGGTTCATTTCGACCCACCTTGCGCTCCTGTCGAACGAAGGTTTCGGGGGTCGACGGACGGGGATCGTCGGCGTTGCCCTCGCCCTGACTCTGGGCCGTGGCGCTGGTCTCATCGTGGCGCAGGCGAGCCTTGGCAAGCTCTTCTTCGAGTTCCTGCTTGCGACGGCGCTCGACTTCTTCCATTTCTTCACGGCTCTGGACACGAACATGGCAGAGTACGCGGGTGACGTCCCGCTTCATGGTATCAAGCATGGTTTCAAACAGGTTGAACGCCTCGCGCTTGTACTCCTGCTTGGGGTTCTTCTGGGCATAACCCCGCAGATGGATGCCCCGGCGCAGATGGTCCATGTTGGAAAGATGCTCTTTCCAGAGGGTATCCAACACCTGCAGGAAGACCTGCTTTTCGAACTTGCGCATGGCCTCTGAGCCGGCGATTTCTTCCTTGGCTTCGTAGGCGGCGACAATCTCGTCCAGAATCTTCTGGCGCAGGTTTTCCTCATACAGCTTGTTATCTTCTTCCAGCCACTTCTGTACCGGAAGATCAATGGCCATCTCGGACTGGAGCTGGGCTTCCAGACCAGTGATGTCCCACTGTTCGGGCATGCTCTGGGGCGGGATGTATTCACTGATCAGCGAATCGACAACGTCTTCCCGGATGGTCTTGACCATGTCCGAGATGTCGTTTGAGGACATGACCTCATTACGCTGGTCATAGATAACCGTCCGTTGATCGTTGGCCACGTCGTCGTATTCCAGCAGCGTCTTCCGCATATCGAAGTTGCGGCCTTCGACCTTGCGCTGGGATTTCTCGATCGCATTGGTCACCATACGGTGTTCAATGGCCTCACCCTTTTTCATGCCCATTGCCTGCATCAGGCTCTTGACCCGGTCAGGTGCGAAGATACGCATGAGGTTGTCTTCCAGGGACAGGAAGAACCGTGAGGAACCGGGATCGCCCTGGCGACCGGCACGGCCACGAAGCTGGTTATCAATCCGGCGGGATTCGTGACGCTCGGTACCAATGATGTGCAGGCCACCGGCCTCAAGAACCTGATTGTGGCGCTCGGTCCATTCCGCCTTGACCCGGGCAACCTCCTCTTCCGAGGGATTCTCCATGGCGGCGACTTCGTGCTCCCAGTTACCGCCGAGTACGATATCGGTACCACGACCGGCCATGTTGGTGGCGATGGTGACTGCGCCCGGCCGGCCCGCCTGGGCAATGATATGGGCTTCGGATTCGTGCTGCTTGGCGTTCAGGATCTTGTGTTCGATCCGCGCCTTCTTGAGCAACACAGAAAGAAGCTCGGAAGCCTCGATAGACGCGGTACCCACGAGGATCGGGCGCCCTTCGGCGGTGACATCCTTGATCTCATCAATGATCGCGTGGAATTTCTCTTCCTGAGTCAGATACACCAGATCGTTGTAGTCAGTCCGCTGAATCGGCTTGTTGGGCGGAATGACCACCACGTCGAGGCCGTAGATCTGACGGAATTCGAAAGCTTCGGTGTCTGCGGTACCGGTCATGCCGGCCAGCTTGTCGTAAAGCCGGAAATAATTCTGGAACGTCGTGGACGCGAGAGTCTGACTTTCGGCCTGGATCTTGACGCCTTCTTTGGCCTCAACCGCCTGATGTAGGCCTTCGCTCCAGCGGCGCCCCGGCATGGTACGGCCGGTATGCTCGTCCACGATGACCACCTGGCCGCCCTGAACAATGTAATCCACGTCTTTCTGGAACAGATGGTGGGCCCGCAGTGCCGAGTGCACGTGGTGCAGCAGGCTGAGGTTGGCCGCTGAATACAGGCTCTCTCCTTCCTTCAGAAGGCCACGCTCAAGCAGCAATTCTTCAACTTTCTCGTGACCGCCCTCGGTCAATTCCACCTGGCGGGATTTTTCGTCGATGGTGAAGTCGCCGGTAGGCTCACCCTCTTCAGGCACCTCACCTTTTTCCAGGCCCGGAATCAGCTCATTGATGGCCTGGTACAGTTTTGAACTGTCCTCAGCCGCACCCGAGATGATCAGCGGCGTTCTGGCCTCATCGATCAGTATCGAGTCGACTTCGTCCACGATCGCGTAGTTCAGCCCGCGCTGGACCTTGTCCTCGGTACTGAACGCCATGTTGTCACGCAGATAGTCGAAGCCAAATTCGTTGTTGGTACCGTAGGTAATATCCGCCTGATACGCCGCGCGCTTTTCTTCCGCCGGCTGGCCCGAGGCCACTACACCCACCTGCATGCCCAGGAACCGGTAGAGCTTACCCATCCACTCGGCATCACGGCGGGCCAGGTAATCGTTCACGGTAACCACGTGGACGCCTTTGCCGGGCAGCGCGTTCAGATACACCGCAGCAGTGGCAACCAGAGTTTTACCCTCACCGGTTTTCATTTCCGCGATACGGCCTTCGTGCAGGGTGATACCACCGATCAGCTGGACGTCGTAATGGCGCATTCCCATAACGCGACGGCCTGCTTCACGCACGGTCGCGAAGGCTTCAGGCAGCAGGGCGTCGAGGGATTCGCCTTCATCAAGCCGGCGACGGAACTCCGCGGTCTTACCTTGCAACTCGGAGTCGGACAGATTGCCATACTGCTCTTCAAGCTCATTGATGCGTATGACAGATTTACGCATTCTCTTGATTTCTCTGGCGTTTTTACTGCCGAACATCTTAGTTGCAAGCTTTGTGAACATAGACCACTGCTTCTTTGATTAAACGGAGGAAGCCGGCATTCTAACCTTATTTTGTAACAGGGCAAAAGGCAGGCCTCACACAGGCGCAAGAAGTCGCCGGTGAGGCACCGGATTCACAGATAAAAACCGGCCCGGAGCCGGTTGACGGAGAGATTGTGAAAGCTGCGGCGCCGGGACCGGATCAGCGGCTGGCACGCTTGATGTAGGTTTCCGGGTTTTCAGACTTGCCATTCCGAATGACTTCAAAATGCACATGAGGACCGGTGGAACGCCCGGTACTGCCCATCAGCGCGACTACCTGGCCCTTCTGAACAACATCACCCACTTCCACTTTGATCGTCTTGCAATGAGCATAGCGGGTGATCAGACCATCGCCATGATCGACTTCAACAAGGTTACCGTAGCCATAGCGCTCGCCGGCATAGGTCACCACACCGCCCGCAACCGAGATAATATCGCTGCCATCCTTACCGGCCAGATCAACCCCGGCATGCCAGGTACGCTTGCCGGTAAACGGATCGGAACGGTAGCCGTACTTGGAGGACAGCCAACCCCAGGTTATCGGGCGACCTTCAAGGTACAGTTCGTCCTCAAGCCGTTTGCTGGATGCCAACTGGTCGAGCAAACGAAGTTGCTGTTCACGGTCTTCGATTCGCCATTCCATCTCCTCGATCATGCGGGTCAGCTCGGGCGCGGAGAAGGAATCGCCGGACAAGGCATCCTCCGGGCCACCCACCGCAGCAGGCTGATCGAAGTTGAATTCATCGCTGGCCACCAGGCCGGATTCCACAAAACGCTGGCCCAGGGCATCCAGGCGCAATAACCGGCCCTGAATCTCGCCCAGGCGCAGAGTCAATGCATCTACCTGTTGCTGGACGTTCTCTTCAATGTTGGCCAACTCGGCCTTCTGCTCTGCCAGCTTCAGCTGCCACTCGGCCACCAGTTCGGCGTTGGTGGGCTCCCTGGCCTCTACCTGCTCAATCGCCGTCTGGTAACCGGCCCAACCCGCGGCAACCAGCAGGGAAAGCACCAGAAACAGCAGAGCAACAGCAAGCGTACTGTTGATAGACAACACCCGGGATTTTCCGTGGTGTTTGCCAACGAAAATAATGTTCATATCATCATCAGGTTTCATCGTTGAGCCGCAACCGCATCCTGTACTGTTGCGCCCCGGAAAAATCCGAAGGGGGTCTGCCATCCTTTGGCAACAGCTACATACTGAAAAAATTGCAGCGCCCGGTAGACATACTCATTTATCACAATGTAAAACGAGTGTAATACAGGCACTACGCATAAACCGTGCCGAAGTGTAACCAATCGTAAACGGAGCCGTCGAGTAAAAACGCCGCCATGAAACGCAAAAGCGAGCAAAAAATGACCTTCGACAAGCTGGGCATGACCCCGGTACTCAAGGATCTAGTGGCAAAGGCCGAACTTCACCGACAGGCAGAGGCAGAAGTTCTCGCAGCCCTTCCGCAGGATCTGGTTAAGGGCACACGCTTTGTCAGCTGCAATGACGGCGAACTGGCTCTGACAGCCGAAACCGCCGGGAAGGCCAGTCAGATCCGGTTCCGCCAGCACGAGATCATGGAAAAGCTTAGAGAGAACGAACTCTTCCGGTTCGTCTGGAAACTGAGGGTCAAGGTTGCGCCACCACGATTCCGGGAAAAACCGGTGTTCAAGAAGGAGCCCTTGAGTAAAGAAAATGCCCGGCTCCTCAAAGAGGAAGCCGGGCACACGAAGGATAAAGCATTACGCGAGGTTCTCGAAAAACTCGCTAGCCACGTCCGGGATTAAAGCGTCCGGCTTTAACCCGCCGCCAGCACGGGCTTCATGTAGGAAATCGGGGCAGTGGCCTCATCATCAAAGGTAACCACTTCCCAGGCATCCTCTTCTGCCCTGAGCTTGCGCAACAGCTTGTTGTTCAGATCGTGACCGGATTTGATACCGCGGAACTCACCAATCAGGCTGTTACCCAACTGATAAAGGTCACCGATGGCATCAAGCAGCTTGTGCTTCACGAATTCATCGTCATAGCGCAGACCGTCTTCGTTGAGGATCTTGTAGTCATCCACAACGATAGCGTTATCCACACTGCCACCAAGGGCGAGGTTCATGGCACGCAATTTTTCGATGTCACGCATGAACCCGAAGGTCCGTGCGCGGCTCACTTCCTTGACAAAGGAAGTGCTGGAAAAATCAACGGTTGCGGTCTGGGCGCGGCCTTTGAACACCGGGTGATCAAAGTCGATTCCGAAGCTGACCTTGAAGCCCTCGAAAGGCAGCAGGGTCGCTTTCTTGTCGCCTTCCTCAACCGTAACCTCACGCTTGATGCGGATAAAACGCTTGGCCGCATCCTGCTCGGCAATACCGGCGGATTGCAGAAGAAACACAAACGGACCGGCAGAGCCGTCCATGATGGGCACTTCCGCGGCGCTAAGCTCGACGAAACAGTTGTCAATCCCGAGACCAGCCATGGCCGAGAGCAAATGCTCAACAGTCGCCACACGGACACCGTCTTTTACCAGCGTCGTGGACAGCATGGTCTCACCCACATTTTCCGCAGAAGCACGAATCTCAACCATCGGGTCCAGATCGGTACGGCGGAAGATGATACCGGAGTCCACCGGGGCGGGCTTGAGGGTCAGATAGACCTTCTCACCCGAGTGCAAGCCAACACCGGTGGCACGGATGGTGTTTTTAAGTGTCCGTTGTCTGATCATCGGTACATAATTCCGTCACAAAAAGGCGATATTCTAGGCAAAAATCTGCCCGGAGAATATCAGAAAATAAGACTGAATACCATTTAACCAATCCGTTGTTGCCGAATGTTCATTCAGCGCGCAACTATTGGCAATCGGTGCACGTATTCACCGGTTTTCGGGTTCCATATTTCGATGACAAACCGGAACCGGATCACAATTGCACCAGATTATCAGTCAGCCTGACGACGGAGGAATGCGGGAATATCGAGATAGTCGACACCCTGCTCCTCGCTGTCCTTGCTCTGGTCGATAGCTACGTTCCCGTGGGAAACGGCCCGGCGACGCAGAACAGCAGGACGATCCAGCTGGTTGTAATCGGTTTTGCCGTCCAGGGTGCGGGTGTTGTCCACCACCTTGGTCGGCTTCTCGCGATCACCGCCCAGACCGGTCGCAACAACCGTTACCTTGAGTTCGTCGGTCATCTCCGGATCAATGACGGTACCAACAACCACCGTGGCAGAATCAGACGCAAACTCACGCACAATGTCGCCAACCTCGGAGAATTCGCCCAGGTTGAGGTCCATACCAGCGGTGATGTTGACCAGAATACCTTTGGCACCCTGCAGGTTGATGTCTTCCAGCAGCGGGCTGCGAACGGCCGCTTCGGCGGCTTCCCGCGCACGGTTTTCGCCAGTCGCCCGAGCGGTGCCCATCATCGCCATACCCATTTCGGACATGACGGTCTTCACGTCGGCAAAGTCGACGTTGATCATACCGTTGCGGGTAATCAGGTCGGCGATGCCCTGAACCGCACCCAGAAGCACGTCATTGGCGGCGGCAAAGGCGTCCAGCAGGCTGGTTTTCTTGCCCATCACGGCCAGCAACTTCTCGTTGGGGATGGTGATCAGGGAGTCGACGCTTTCTTCCAGCTCTTTCAGACCGGATTCGGCAACGCTCATGCGCTTGCCACCTTCGAACATGAACGGCTTGGTGACCACGGCAACGGTCAGAATGCCGAGCTCACGGGCCACTTCCGCCACGATCGGCGCAGCGCCGGTACCGGTGCCACCGCCCATACCTGCGGTGATGAAAACCATGTCCGCGCCCTTGATGGCCTCGGCGATGCGATCACGATCTTCCAGGGCGGACTGACGACCAACCTCCGGATTGGCGCCGGCACCCAGACCCTTGGTGATGTTGCCACCGAGCTGAATGATCTGGCGCGCGTCCATATCGGTCAGCGCCTGCGCATCTGTGTTGGCGCAGATAAATTCCACACCTTCGATGTCGCTGTTAAGCATATGGCGAACGGCGTTACCGCCACCACCGCCTACACCGACGACTTTAATGACAGCGTTTTGCTGGACATTATCGACGAGTTCAAACATTTCCCCTACTCCTTCGTGCTGTTTTCAGCCCTTGTTCCGGGCTGTTTGTTCGAGATTGTGTTTTCGAGATACCTTCGTGTACTACCCACCCGGTTCCGTCAGAAATGACCGGTAAACCAGGCTTTCATGCGCTCAAACAGCGAGGGTGCATCTTCACCCTTGAGCACCGGTGCCCGCCCCAGATCCATCTGGCGGAAACCATGAATCAACAACCCGACGCCAGTGGCGTAGATGGGGTTGTTGACCACCTCCGTCATACCGGAAACTGCCTGCGGACAGGCCAGCCTTACCGGCATGTGGAAGATCTCTTCGGCCAGTTCCACCACCCCTTCCATGGTGGACGAACCGCCGGTTATCACGATGCCTGCCGGAATCAGATCCTCGAACCCGGACCGGCGCAATTCTGACTGCACCAGGGTGAACAGCTCCTCGTAACGCGGCTCCACCACCTCGGCCAGGGCCTGCCTGGACAGATCCCGCGGTGCGCGATCGCCCACACTGGGCACCTTGATGGTTTCATCCGCGCCGGCCAACTGGGTCAGGGCGCAGGCATACTTGATCTTGATTTCTTCGGCGTTCTGCGTGGGTGTGCGCAGTGCCATGGCAATGTCGTTGGTGACCTGGTCGCCGGCGATCGGAATTACCGCCGTGTGTCGAATCGCACCGCCGGTAAACACGGCAATGTCGGTGGTGCCGCCACCGATATCGACGACGCAGACCCCAAGTTCCTTTTCGTCTTCGGTGAGGATGGCGTGACTGGAAGCCAGCTGCTCCAGGATGATGTCATCCACCTCGAGGCCACACCGCTTGACGCATTTCTCGATGTTCTGGGCGGCATTCACCGCGCAGGTCACCAGGTGAACCTTTGCCTCCAGGCGTACACCGGACATCCCCATGGGTTCCTTGATGCCTTCCTGACTGTCGATCACGAACTCCTGGGGCAGAATGTGAAGGATCTTCTGGTCTGCCGGAATCGCGACCGCCTGGGCGGCATCGATCACCCGGTCAATGTCGGCCTGGGTGACTTCACGGTCACGGATGGCAACAATTCCGTGGGAGTTCAGGCTCTTGATGTGGCTACCGGCAATGCCCGCATACACCGAGTGAATGCGGCAACCGGCCATCAACTCCGCCTCTTCCACGGCGCGCTGAATGGCCTGGACGGTGGTTTCGATGTTCACCACCACTCCACGCTTGAGGCCCCGGGAAGGGTGAGAGCCAATGCCCACCACCTCGATGGTGCCGTCCATCTTGCGCTTGCCGACAATCGCAACCACCTTGGAGGTTCCGATATCGAGGCCGACAATCATGTTTTCCGTTTCAACCGATGACATGTGTTCCACCAAACCGTAGGTCTGAATTAACCGTTGCTATGATTTTGGGCTGGAGGCTGTCTCGACAGCTTTCCATTTGACCGCCACACCATTGGTGTAACGGGCATCCACCCGACTGACTTCGTCCGACCGTGCTGCCAGCCGGTTTTCATAAACCGTGATAAACCGCTCGAACCGCTGCTCCACCTGATCCCGGCCAAGCACCACTTCGATGCCATTGGCCAGCTGCAGGGTCCAGGCGCCCCGGTGTTCCAGGGCCAGGCCAGAAAACCCCAGTCCCCGGGCGACCAGCCTGTCACTCATGGTCCGCGCCATATTGATCACATCCCGCACCCTCTCATCCGGCCCCGCGAGTCTCGGTAACCGCCCCGCCACTTCCGGGTTGGACGGCGCGAACAATTCGCCAGTCCGGCTGACCAGGCGCCCGTCGGTCCAGTAAGCCAGGGGCTTTTTTTCCCGGATATCGATCACCAGCCGGTCAGGCCAGACCCGACGCACGGCAGCGGACTCAACCCAGGGCCGGCGCTCCAGGCTTTCCTTGATTTCTGAGAGGTCTGTGGCGAAATAGCTCTTGCCGATCCAGTCGCCAGCCGCGCGCTCAATAGCCACCCGGCTGTCGCCCACAAAATCCCCTTTTACATCCACCGCCAGGATCTGCTGATCCATGGCACCCAGCACCTTGCCGGTGCCCCAGGGCACCAGCGCGGCCAACAATACAATCACGGCGCCCATGCCCACCTGAAGCCAGGGCACGGCCGCCAGCACACCTTTCAACACTCCAAACCGGTCCCGCTCAGGACCAAGGGACGTTGCCCCCCGGCGTCGCGGGGGCTCGGACGGTGTCGCCCGGCTCCGGATCAGCAGTGTTTCAAGCATCGGCGCCCTCCAGGGTGTCCTTCAGTATCCGGACCACCAGCTCTTCGAAACTGATGCCTGCCGCCTTCGCCGCCATGGGCACCAGGCTGTGGTCGGTCATTCCGGGCACCGTGTTGACTTCCAGCAGCCAGAACTGACCGTTGCTGTCCTGCATGATGTCGACCCGCCCCCAGGTCCGGCAGCCAACAACCCGAAACGCATCCAGAGCCAGGTGCTGGAGTCGAACTTCGTCCTCGGGCGCCAATCCACAGGGAATCTGGTAACGGGTGTCGTCCGCCAGGTACTTGGCGTCATAATCGTAAAAAACGTGCTCAGTGCTGGCACTCAGACCGATGGCCGGAAGCGCCTGATCCTGCAACAGACTGACGGTGAACTCGGGCCCCTCGATCCATTCCTCCACCAGCACAAGGCTGTCCAGCGCGGCCGCAGCTTCGTATGCATCGGCCAGCTCGGCGGCGGTATGCACCTTCCGGATACCGATACTGGAACCTTCCCGGGAAGGCTTCACGCTCAGTGGCGCGCGCAATTCACCGATAATCTGGTCCGCCTGGTCGACGCTGGTCATGGTCCGGAACTTCGGCGTCGGCAGGCCGCAACCTTCGAAGACGTACTTCGTTCTGAGCTTGTCCATGGCCAGGGCGGAGGCCAGAACCTCACTGCCGGTATACGGAATCCCGGCCTGCGAAAGGATGGCCTGCAAGGTACCGTCCTCGCCGCCCCTGCCATGCAGGGCAATAAAGACACGATCAAATTGCGGATTATCGACCGTTTTCAGAAGACACCCTTGAACGTCCTCCGCGTAGGCATCCACGCCCGCAGATACCAGCGCTGCCAGCACCGCCTTGCCGCTTTTCAGGGACACTTCCCGCTCTGCGGAATCGCCGCCCATGAAGACAGCGACTCGTCCGAGTGCCCTCACGAGTTCGGGATCTGCCTGATAGACCTGCGTTTCGTTATGATGCATATCACTCACCCGCAATCACTCCCGCGGCCGCCAGCCGCGAAGCCACACCGCCAATATCGCCGGCGCCCTGGGTTATCAGCAGGTCACCATCCTTCAGAACATTGGCCAACAGGGCTTCGATCTCCCGGTTATCCTCGACGAAGACCGGCTCCACCTGCCCACGCTGGCGAATACTGCGACACAGGGCCCGACCATCGGCACCCGGAATCGCCGGTTCGCCAGCGGAATACACGTCCATCAGCAGCAACGCGTCCACTTCGGAGAGGACCCGAACGAAGTCTTCGTAAAGGTCTCGTGTCCGGGTAAACCGATGCGGCTGGTAAAGCATGACCAGGCGACGGTCAGGCCAGGCATCGTGTGCCGCGCGGATCACTGCCTCCACTTCCGTGGGGTGATGACCGTAATCGTCTACCAGCGTTACTGTACCCTTGGGTGTCTTGTAATCGCCGTAAACCTGGAACCGGCGCCCGACACCGGCAAAACCAGCCAGCCCGCGGCAGATGGCGTCATCGTCAACGCCTTCGTCCGTGGCCACGGCAATGGCCGCCAGAGCGTTCAGTACGTTGTGTCGGCCCGGCATTTTCAGCTCGACGGTCAGATCACTTCTCCCGGCCGGACGCTTCACCACAAAGTGGGTGCGCAGACCGTCAGAGTGGATGCCTTCGGCACGGTAGTCCGCGTCCGGGTTGTCAATGCCGTAAGTAATGATCGCCCGGGAAATCCGGGGAATGATTTCCTGAACGTACCCATCGTCTACGCACATCACCGCGATGCCATAAAAAGGAAGGTTGTGCAGGAAATCCACAAAGGTCTGCTTCAGTTTTTCAACATCGCCGCCATAGGTATCCATGTGGTCGGCTTCGATGTTGGTTACCACCGAAATCACCGGCGTCAAATGCAGGAAGGAGGCATCGCTCTCATCGGCTTCCGCCACCAGATAACGGGATCCCCCAAGCTGGGCGTTGGTACCGGCGCTGTTCAACTTGCCGCCAATGACAAACGTTGGGTCCAGACCCGCCTCGCCCAGAATGGATGCAATCAGACTTGTGGTGGTGGTCTTGCCGTGGGTTCCGGCCACGGCAATGCCATGACGGTAGCGCATGATTTCCGCCAGCATTTCTGCCCTGGGTACGATCGGCACCCGACGACTGCGTGCGGCCACAACTTCGGGGTTTTCCGCGGATACCGCCGAAGAAACCACAACCACATCGGCACTGGCGCTGTTTTCCTCCCGGTGGCCGATCTGGACTTCCACGCCCATGGCTTTCAGGCGATCGGTCACCGCACCTTCTTTCAGATCCGAGCCGGAAACGTCGTAGCCCTGGTTCTTGAGAACCTCGGCGATGCCGCTCATCCCTGCACCACCAATCCCCACGAAGTGGATGTGACGGATCCGGCGCATTTCAGGCACCTGATAGACCAGGGGCGGATTGGTTGCATCAGCCATTGGCGGCCTCCAGACAGTAATTCACGACTCTCTCCGTTGCATCGGGGCGGGCCAGCGTTCGAGCGGCCTTTGCCATATCTGTTGCCCGGCTGCGATCCCGGGCAAGATCGCCCAGAGTTTCCGCCAGCACCGCCGGGGTCATCTTCGATTGGGGGATGAGGATGGCTGCTTTCGCCGCCACCATCTGTTGGCCATTTTTCGTCTGGTGGTCATCCACCGCGTGGGGAAATGGCACCAGTACTGCGCCGATACCGGCAGCACACAGTTCGGAAACCGTGAGTGCGCCGGCCCGGCAAAGCACCAGATCGGCCCATTGATAGGCCTCTGCCATATCCTTGATAAACGGCTCCACGCTGGCTTCAACCCCGTGTTGCTCATAGGCCTGCCGGGCTGCATCTGCATGGCGCTCACCACATTGGTGACGAACCACCGGCCGATCGGCCTCCGGCAACATGGCCAGAGCCTCGGGCAGCTGCTCGTTGAACACCTGAGCGCCCAGGCTGCCACCAACCACCAGCAACCTGAGGGCACCTTCCCGTCCTGCCATCCGCTGCTCGGGTACCGGCAGGTTCGCGAGATCCTCCCGGACCGGGTTGCCGGTACAGCGGGTAACGACTTTTGGCCCAAAGCTGCCGGGAAACGCTTCCAGTACGGTTTCTGCAAATCGCACCAGAATCCGGTTGGTCATGCCTGCAATGGCGTTCTGTTCATGAATCACCAGGGGTGTGCGGTTCAACCAGGCGGCCACACCACCTGGCCCGGTGACAAACCCTCCCATACCGACGACACAGTCCGGGCGAATCCGGCGCAGGATGGTGAACGCCTCACCGAGTGCTCGCATCAGGCGGAACGGGGCCAGCACCAGGGCCAGTTTGCCCTTGCCGCGCAAACCGGAAATGTGAATCAGTGACAGCGGAATATCGGTTTCGCCGATCAGCCTCTGCTCCATGCCACCACTGGCACCGAGCCAGTACACCTGGTGACCACGGGCTTCAAGTGCCCTCGCCGTTGCGAGGGCCGGGAAGACATGGCCTCCGGTGCCGCCGGCCATCATCAGGAAGCGGCGCTGCTCAGTCATACACCGCACCTCCCCGCGTCTTCGGGCCGGTCTTTTCCCGGGCCAGTTTTTCCTGATCAAGCCGTTCCATTTCCACCCGGGCCAGAATGCCAATGCAGATACAGGTGATCATCAGGCTGGACCCGCCGTAACTGACCAACGGCAGGGTCAGCCCCTTGGTCGGCAACAGGCCGGTACTGACCGCCATATTGATGCCCGCCTGCAGGCCGATCAGCAGGGTCAGACCATAGGCAAAACAGGCGCCGAACGGCATATCCGCTTTCTCTGCCCGGCGGGCAATGACAAAACCGGTCACTACCAGCAGGGTGAACAGGCTGAGTACCAGCAGCGATCCGAGGAGTCCGAACTCTTCCGCGATAATGGCAAAGATGAAGTCGGTGTGTGCCTCTGGCAGGTAGAACAGCTTCTGGATGGAATTGCCCAGGCCGACACCGCCCCAGTCTCCCCGACCGAAGGCAATCAGCGACTGGGTCAACTGGTATCCGCTGTCGAACTGGTCTTTCCAGGGGTCGAGGTAACTGACAACCCGTTTCAGCCGATAGGGCTGGGTAACGATCAGAATGGCACCCAAAACCACCAGCGTACCGATCAAAGGTACAAACCGGCTAAGCCGCACACCGCTCAGGAAAATCATGCCCGCCGCGGCCGTCACCAGCACCACCGTGGCACCGAAATCCGGCTGAATAACCAGCAGCACCGATGCCAGACCAAGAACCACCAGCGGTTTGAGGAAGCCAGGCCAGGTATTGAGCAATTCATCCCGGCGACGGACCACGTAGCCGGCCAGATAGGCAATCAGGCAGAGCTTCGCCACTTCCGAAACCTGGACATTAAACAGCCCAAACGGAATCCAGCGAGTGGAGCCGTTAACGGTACGCCCCAGCGGCGTAAGCACCAGAACAAGGGCCAGCAGACCGATGCCCAGGAGCAACCAGCCACTGCGCTCCCACCAGGCCACCGGAACGTTCACGGCGACCAGCGCCAGCAGGCAGCCAAGACCGGCAAACATCAGCTGGCGAATCACATAGTGGTAACTGTTGCCCATGGTCTCAGCGGCCATATCCATGGACGCCGAGGAAATCATGACAACCCCGAGCACCAGCAAGGCGACCGAACTGATCACCAGCATCGGCAGCGGTTGGACCTCGCCCAGCCATTGATTCCGGTTCTGCAGGGAAAGATCTGCGTGCATCACAGGCCCTCCACCAGAGATCGGAACTGGTCACCGCGATCAAGATAATCACGGAACATATCAAAGCTCGCGCAGGCCGGCGAAAGCAGGACCCGATCCCCGGGCACCGCCAGCTCCGCGGAGCGAGAGACCGCCTCGGCGAGGCTGTCCATCCGATGAACCGGAATGCCGCTTCCCAGCACATCGGCGATCGCCGATGCATCACGACCAATCAGCAGCACCGCCCGACAATAGAGCGCAATGGGGGCTTCCAGTGCAGTGAAATCGGCCCCTTTGCCATCACCGCCAGCAATCAAAACGACTTTGCCATTGGCGGGTGCAAGGCTTTCAATGGCGGCTACCGTGGCGCCGACATTGGTGCCCTTGGAATCGTTGATGAAATCCACATCGTTCACACGGCGCACAAACTCGCATCGATGCGGCAGGCCCGGGAATTCCCGGGCAACCTTCAGCATGACATCCATGGGCAGACCAGCGGCATGACCCAGTGCCAGCGCAGCCATCACGTTGCTTATATTGTGATGCCCCATCAGTTTCAGTTCACTGGCCAACACAAGGTTGTCGAAACCAAAAGTAATCCAGGTACCCTGGTCATCGTCCCGGGTACTGAAGGTCTCGGGATTCACCCGGTGGAAGCCGAAACACAGGAACCTGAGGTTGTCCCTCGCCATGGGTGTGCTCAGCGCATCGTCCAGATTGACAACGGCGTTCTTGCAGCCCCGGAAAATCCGCTGTTTGGCCTGAAAATAAGCCATCTTGTTCGGGTAACGATCCATGTGATCGTCGCTGACGTTCAGTACCGTCGCCGCCAGGGCGTTCAGTTCGTCCGTAGTCTCGAGCTGGAAACTCGACAGCTCGAGTACGTACAGATCGGCGCCCTGCCCCAGTAGATCCAGCGCGGGGGTGCCGATATTGCCGCCGACAGCGACCTTCCGGCCGGCGGCCTTTGCCATTTCACCCACCAGGGTGGTGACGGTGGTTTTACCATTGGAACCGGTAATGGCCACAATGGGCGCATCGGCAGCCTCGGCAAACAGATCAATGTCGCCGCGGATTCTGGCGCCCTGGCCCGCAGCAGCGGCAATGGCAGGCTCCGAAATGGCGATGCCCGGGCTTACCACCAGCTCGTTGAAGCCGGCAAACAGTTCTTTGTCAAAGGTCCCCAGGTGCACAGGAACATCCGGCCAGCCTGCTCTCAGCTGCTCAAGACCGGGCGGGGCCTCACGGCTGTCGGCCACAGTGACGTCCCGTCCCTGTTCGGACAGATAGCGCACGCAGGAAAGCCCGGTTTTACCGAGCCCTACGACCAGTGTGCGACGATCCGAAACAATGACACTCATAGTTGCTGTGCTTTCCTATCTCAGTTTCAGACTGGCAATGCCAATCAGGACCAGAACAACGGTGATCACCCAGAACCGGACGATCACCCTCGGCTCCGGCCAGCCTTTCAATTCGAAGTGATGATGCAGCGGCGCCATGCGGAAGATCCGCCGACCGGTCAGTCGGAAGGATGCAACCTGCAGGATCACCGATATGGTCTCCATCACGAACACACCGCCCATGATGAACAGGACGATTTCCTGGCGAACAATAACCGCAACCACACCCAGGGCCGCCCCAAGCGCGAGAGCGCCCACATCCCCCATGAATACCTGGGCCGGATAGGTGTTGAACCAGAGGAAACCAAGCCCGGCTCCGACCAGGGCGCCACAGAAAACGATAAGCTCACCGGTGCCCGGAAGGTGCGGGATCAGCAGGTAGTTGGCGAACTGGGCGTGCCCGGACAGGTAGGCGAAGATGCCGAGAGCGCCTGCGACCATGACCGTTGGCATAATGGCCAGCCCGTCCAGACCGTCAGTCAGGTTGACCGCGTTGCTGCTGCCGACAATGACGAAGTAGCTCAGCAGGATGAACAATACCGGACCAAGAGTGAGGGACACCTGTTTGACGAACGGCACGTACAGAGAGGTCTCCTGCGGCAACGCCGAGCTGAAGAACAGAACCACGGCCGCCGTGGCACCAATGACCGACTGCCAGAAGTATTTCCAGCGACCCGGCAGACCTCTCGGATTGCGCTCCACCACCTTGCGATAGTCATCAACCCAGCCGATGGCGCCGAACAGAAGCGTCACCAGGAGCGTAACCCAGACATAGCGATTACCAAGATCGGCCCACAGCAGCGTGCTGATGCCAATGGCCACCAGGATCAGCGCGCCCCCCATGGTCGGCGTGCCGGCTTTGCTGAGGTGGGTCTGGGGACCGTCATCTCTCACCGCCTGGCCAATCTGGTACTGGCTCAGTTTACGAATCATCACCGGGCCGATGATCAGCGAAATCAGCAGCGCCGTGAGTGTGCCCAGAATTCCCCGCAGGGTCAGATACTGAAACACCGTCAGTGCCGAGAAATACTGTGATAGAACCTCTGTCAGCCAGAGCAGCATGAGTTATTCACCTTTTCTTTAATCCCCTCCACCACACGCTCCATGGCGGAACTGCGAGAACCCTTGACCAGCACTGTCAATGGTGTGTTTTTGTCCCCAATGGCCGATTCGACGGCCTGCTCGTGGCTCAGCCCAAGTTCCGTGGACTCTCCAAACCCGTCGGCATAACCCTCGCAACCCGGCCCCACGGTAATCAGTCGATCAATACCGCGCTCCCGGGCGCATTCCCCAACCTCACGGTGCAGGGTCCTGGCCTCGGCGCCGAGCTCTGCCATGGCACCAAGCACAGCCACTTTCCGACCCTCGCGCCCGGCCAGAACTCCAAGCGCGGCCTTCATGGAGGACGGGTTGGCGTTGTAACTGTCGTCAATCAGCGTCAGTTCCGGTGACAGCTTCAGAACCTGGAGCCGCCCCTTTACCGGCGCAACACTGGCCAGCCCTTCGACAATCGCCCGATCACTGGCGCCCAGCTCGCGGGTGGCTGCGATGGCAAGCAGCATGTTGGTGATGTTGTGGTCACCCTCAAGTACCAGGGTGACCCGGCAATGCCAGCCGTCCGGACCGCTCACCTGAAGGATTCTGGTTCCAGCGTCCTGGCTCTCGAGGACCGCGTGATAATCGGCTTCGGCACCGAGACGGCTCACTCCGGCAACACGACGGGCTCCGGCACGCGTTCGCCACTGCTCGAAAGCCGGATCGTCGCGGTTCAGTACCATCAGCCCGTCTGCCGCCACGCCATCAATGATTTCACCCTTGGCCAGCACAATATTCTCGTAGCTGCCAAACCCTTCCAGATGGGCCTCGCCCGCATTGGTGAGGATGGCAACGCGGGGCTTCGCAAGGGCAACCGTATGGGCAATTTCACCCAGCCCGCTGGCACCCAGCTCGATCACGCCATACTGATGCTCTGGCGAAAGACCAAACAGGGTAAGCGGAACACCGATGTGATTATTCAGGTTGCCTTTTGTGGAAAGCGTCTTGCCCATCTGCGAGAGAATGGCGGTACACATCTCCTTGACCGTGGTCTTGCCGCTGCTGCCGGTGATAGCAAGAATGCTGGCTTTGCTTTCTCCGCGGTTGCCCAAAGCAAGCCTGGCCAGGGCATCCAACGTGTCGTCTACCACTAACTGGGGTAGGTCGACACTGTTGTCAGGCGTATCGACCACCAGCCCAACGGCGCCCTTGGCCAACGCCTGTTGCAGGAACCGGTGGCCATCAAAGTTTTCGCCACGAAGCGCCACGAACAGCTGCCCCTGCTCCAGGGTACGGGTGTCGGTAGAAACCCCAGTGAACGCCACTGACTCGAGGTCGCCCGAGGCGCACTCGGCGTCGAGCCAGCCCTTGGCTTCGGCCAGCGAAAAGGCGCGCATCATGCCACACCCCCGTTGAGTTTCAAGTTGTGGCGAACCTGCTCAGCATCGCTGAACGGGTATTTCTGGCCGGCGATTTCCTGGTAGGCCTCGTGCCCTTTTCCTGCGATCAAAACTAGGTCGTTCGGAGTAGCAGAACGGATCGCCGACTGGATGGCCTCGGCCCGGTCATGAATGACCGTCACCTTTGCTGAATCCGAGAATCCGGCAAGGATATCCCGCGCAATTGCTTCAGGATGTTCACTACGGGGATTGTCGTCCGTTACCACTACACGGTCCGCCAGCTTCTCGGCTTCCCGGGCCATGTCCGGACGTTTGCCGGTATCACGGTCACCGCCGCAACCGAAAACACAAATCAGTTCGCCGTCCACATGAGGTCGCAGTGCAGCCAGGGCATTGGCCAAGGCATCGGTAGTGTGGGCGTAATCAACCACCACTCTGACCCCATTGGCACCATCGAATCTCTCAAGCCTGCCAGGGGGCGGCGCGAGTCGGCCGACGGCCTGCTGTACACGATCGACCGGAACCCCGAGCGTGAGGACTGTCGCCATCGCCGCCAGGACATTACTTGCATTGAAGCTGCCCATCAGGGGAACCGCGATAACAAACCGCCCCCACTCGCCATCCACTTCCGCTTCAAAACCGTCGTCGGCTGGCCGGAACTCGCGCAACCATAGCTCTGTCTGGGCCTCGTGAAGGCTGTAGCGCACGCGATCACATTTGCCTTCAAGCTGTTCAAACAGCTGCCGACCGAAAGGATCGTCAAAGTTGATCACCGAAAAGTGCAGCTCCTCTCGTTCGAAGAGGCGTGCCTTGGCCGCACCATAGGCTTCCATGGAGCCGTGATAATCGAGATGATCCCGGGTGAGATTGGTAAACACGGCCCCGGTCATGGAGATGTTGTCCACCCGACCCTGATCCAGCGCGTGGGAGGACACCTCCATCACGGCAGCGCGGCCCTCCTGCTTCACGATCCGGGACAGGACACGATTGACCTGAACCGCATCCGGCGTGGTGTGAGTTGCTGGTTGAAGCGAACCAGGCATGCCGTAGCCCAGAGTGCCGAGGATGCCGCACGGGGTACCAGTTTCCCTGAGCAACTGCGCCACATACTGGCAGACCGAGGTCTTGCCATTGGTTCCGGTTACACCGATCAGGCGAAGACGTTGGGAGGGGTGCTCAAAGAACCGATCTGCAATTCGACCCACCAAACCGCGCAGGCCGGCAACAGGCACTATCAGGGCGCCGTGGTGCTCTGCGCACTCGCCGGCCTGTTCGGTTTCCAAAAGGATGACCGTCGCGCCAGCGGTGATCGCCTTGTCCACGTAAAAATCAGCGGGCGTTTTGGCACCCGAAAGGGCTATAAACGCATCGCCGGAGGCGACTTCCCGGCTGTCGGATTTCAGACCGTGAATGGTCACGTCGAAGACCGATGGAACCGCCACAATACCTTGCAATAACGTGCTGAGAGATGTGATGCACATAGGCTTACCCTCGCTCTCCGGTAGCAGAAGAACCGATTTCGGCCTCTCCCACTTCCAGTTCAGGCTTCACATTCAACAGTCGCAGTGCGTCACTCATTACCCGTGAGAATACCGGCGCCGCCACTTCGCCACCGTAGTACTCTCCGGACTGCGGCGCATCAACGGCCACAACCGTAACCAGTCTTGGATTATCAATGGGCGCCATACCGGCAAAAATCGCCTTGTACTGGCTGTCTTCGTATCCCTGGGCACCAACAAGATGAACCGTCCCGGTCTTGCCGCCGGCCGAGTAGAATCCCGGCTGTGCACGTTTACCCGTTCCCCTCGACACTGCCTCGCGCAACATAGCGCGAACCTGATGGGCTACCTGCTCCGACAGCACCCGTTGCCCCTCCGGCTTTTTATCCTGCCGAACCAGGCTCAGTGGATACCGCACACCACCGTTGGCAATCACCATATAGGCCTGGGCCAGCTGAAGAGCATTCACACTCATGCCATAACCATAAGACAGCGTTGCTTCTTCCACTGGACGCCACTTGGGCGGCGATGGCAAGACCCCCACCGCTTCGCCCGGAAAACCGATACCCGTTGGCTGGCCAAGCCCAAGCCTGGCGTAAAGATCGCGAATCACATCACCACCAAGATCGGTGGCAATCCGGCTGATTCCAACGTTGCTGGATTTGACGATGATCTCGGCCATATCCATCACGCCATAGTTGCGGTGGTCCCGAATGGTAAAACGACCAAACCGGCGAAAGCCCGGATTGGTATCAATGGTGCTGTTAACCGAGTAAGTGCCGGACTCCAGGGCGGCCGCCATGGTAATCGGCTTCATGGTTGAGCCGGGCTCGAACAGATCGGTAATGGCCTTGTTCCGGAGATTCTCGGCGGCAAGCTGGCTGCGATCGTTGGGGTTGTAGGACCCCTGGTTGACCATTGCCAGGACCTCACCGGTATCCACGTCGAGCATGACCAGCGTGCCCCCTCTGGCATTATGAGCCGCCACCACCGCCTTGAGTTCCCGGTAAGCCAGGTACTGGAGGCGCAGATCAATGCTGAGCGCGAGATTCTGGCCCGGACTGGCATCGCGAATCAGGGTCAGATCCTTGATGACTCGACCCCGGTTGTCTTTCAGAACACGCTTGCGGCCGGTTTCGCCGGACAACCACTGGTTGTAGGCAAGTTCGATCCCTTCCTGGCCACGCTCATCAATATCTGTGAAGCCCACAACGTGAGCGGTCACTTCGCCCGCAGGGTAATATCGGCGGTACTCCTGGCGGGCGTAGACACCATCAATCTCCAGATCCAGGACCTTTCTGGCCAGATCCGGCTGAACCTTTCGGCGCAGGTAGATAAACTCCCGTCCGGAGTACTCTTCCAGACGCTGCCGGAGGGAAGCCTCATTGATATCCAGAAGCCGCGCGAGGTTAGTCAGTCGCGCCTCGGCGGGATCGGCCTCCGAAGGATTGGCCCAGATGGTCTGCACCGGGGTGCTGACGGCCAGTGGTTCGTCGTAACGATCAGTGATCACACCGCGATGGGCATCAATACTCTCAACCCGGATGGTCCGGACATCTCCCTGCTTGCGCAGAAACTCGTTGTCGACTACGTGAAGGTCAACCAGGCGCCAGCCAAGCACACCTACGACCAGGAGAAAGACGCCCACGACGGAGCCAAAACGCCAGGCTGCCAGCCCGGACGCCAGACGCTGCCCCCATGTTGTCTTCTTTCCCTGATCGGACACGTCGATCACCCTGAATCGTTGTTGTTTTCGTTGACTATCGGTCAGCAACCGGCGACATCAGCGGTACCAGAACAATGTCCTGACGCCCCGGCACCACCATGCCGAAACGCTCGGCCGCCAGTTTCTCCACTCGCCCGTGGGCGCTCAGTGCGCTTTGCTCCAGCAGCAACTGGCTCCACTCGCTCTGGTAGCGATCGCGCTCGGACTGAAGCTGGGACAGGGTATTAAAGAGCTCCCGGTTCTCGTGAGCACTGACCACCACGCCGATGGAGGAAGCCAGCAACACGGCAACCAGCCCGAGCGAGACCAGCACTCTGCCTTGCTTCGTCGCAGCAAACACCTGCCTTGAAATCCGGACCGCGGTTGCAACGCCGTCCCGGACCTTCTGTTTGTTCAGCTTTGCCGTTTTTACCGGCTCTTCAATGGCTACCGCGCCCATGGTCACGCGCTCCCCTGCGAGTTTTTTCTGGTATCTGTGCGTTCCAGAACCCGCATGACTGCGCTGCGGGCACGTACGTTGTCACTTACTTCGTCAGCGCCAGCCTTGCTGGCCTTGCCAACAAGCCGGAAGTCCGACGCTTCCTGTTCCGCGGTTACCGGAACACCCTTGGGCAGCTGCGGCCCCCGGGCCAGATCCCTCATGAATCGCTTGACCAGCCGGTCCTCCAGCGAATGAAAACTGATCACCACCAGGCGCCCGCCGGGTGCCAGGTGGTCAACAGCAGACTGAAGGCCGATTTCCAGATCCTCCAGTTCCCGGTTGATAAAAATCCGGATGGCCTGAAACGTCCGAGTGGCCGGATGCTTGTGCTTTTCTTTCTTGGGCACGGCCTCGCTGACCAGCTCTGCCAACTGACGCGTCGTCTCGACCGGCGCCTCTTGCCGACGCTCGACCAGGAGCCGCGCAATGCGCCTGGAGAACCGTTCCTCGCCATAGCGGAAGATCACATTCGCTATATCCGATTCTTCCGCCGTTGCCAGCCACTCCGCCGCACTGGGCGATTTCTCGGTGTTCATTCGCATGTCCAGCGGACCATCCCGCATGAAACTGAAGCCACGTGAGGCATCATCAAGCTGCGGCGATGACACGCCCAGATCCAGCAAAATTCCTTTGACTGCCTGCCAACCCTGACCGGCCAGCGCGGCGCCAAGCTCTGCAAAGGAACCATGAAAACAGTGAAAACGGCTATCCTGGGCTTCCAGCTCCCGCGCCGCGCGAATCGCTTCCGGATCCTTGTCAATGCCAAGCAGCTGACCCGACTCTCCGAGACGGCCCAGAATCAGGCGACTGTGGCCACCCCGTCCAAAGGTGCCATCCACGTAATAGCCATCGGGGTCGTTAACCAGATAGTCGACCGCCGAATCCAGGAGTACCGAGCGATGCGAGTACACCGCCCCGGCCTCCTGACTGCGATCGGAGGTCATAAGGACAGCGCCTCCATCTCGGGCGGCATCTCTTCGTCATCAGAGGACTCATCCAGCCAGGCGAACCAGCGCTCCTCGCTCCAGAGCTCAAGCTTCTTGCCCTGCCCGATCAACATCAGCTTCTTCTCCAGATGGGCATAGCTTCTCAGCGTTGGCGGAATCAGTATGCGGCCGGCAGAGTCCAGCTCCATGGGCGCAGCGTTACCCAGGATCAGGCGCTGGAGACGCCGGGCCGCTTTGTTCATGTTCGGAAGCGCCTCGATCTTGGGCCGTAAAACCTCCCATTCGGGCTCGGGATAAAGCAACAGGCACCGCTCCTCGTCAGCGTTTGCCGTCAATACAATGCGCCCACCACAGGCCTGCGCGAGCTCTTCGCGCACCTTGGCGGGGATCGCCAGGCGACCCTTCGCATCCATATTGATGGCATGACTGCCAAGAAAATTGCTCATTTACGCTGTCTCTGGGTGCCTGATATCCACAAAAAACCACTAGAATCCACTTTTTCCCACTTCTGCACACTATAGAAACACGCAATACACAATGCAAGCGCCGCAAACAGCGCCACTCTTGGAAAACTTCCTTTAACGACAAGAGGTTACAGGACTGGATTCGATGAAATCGTGAGATTACGGAAAAGAAAAGAAATAAAATCAAATACCTGCAAAAAAGTCTGAAGACTGCAAGTGAGGTTTAAGATTTTTTGGCTATAAAGAACGCCCGTTGAGAATGACAGACGTCACACGAAGGGAAAAAACGAGCTCGCCGATAAGCCGGGTTCTGTCTTGGACAGTCATTCATCTAGGGTCTGCGTCACCACAGACCTCAAGCAACCTACCCGAATCCAGCGCGGGCCACGCCATTGGATTCCTATTTGGTCTTGCTCCAGGTGGGGTTTACCATCGCCGTGGACTGTTGCCAGCCACGCGGTGCGCTCTTACCGCACCATTTCACCCTTACCGGCGCCCGAAGGCGCTTAGGCGGTATACTTTCTGTTGCACTTTCCGTCGGCTCGCGCCGCCCAGGCGTTACCTGGCACCTTGCCCTGTGGAGCCCGGACTTTCCTCCCCCGGAAAACCGGCGGCGACTGTCTGGCGAGCTCGGGCGAGACAATACTCCTGCACCTATGGCCTTGCAAGAGAAACTGCCCCTGAATTCAACCATCCTTTAATGCCAGGGCCCTTTGATAAAGCTCGTTTTTCGATAGCCCGGTCAGCTCTGAAGCCATTTTGGCGACCTTCTTGACCGGCAGCTCCGCCAGCAAAACACGAAGTACACGGTCCACGTCCATGGTAGCTGCCTCCTCACTACCGGCCTGAGCCGCTGCGCCGCGAACCATCACTACGAACTCGCCGCGGTTTCCATGGGGGTCACGTTCCAACTCAGCCAGAACGTCGGCCACCGAGCCGGAGTAGAAGGTTTCGAAGGTCTTGGTTATTTCGCGACCCAGCACCATCTCACGATCCGGTCCCAGCACGTCGGCAATATCGCGTACCGATTCCAGAATCCGATGGGGCGACTCATAGAAGACCAGGGTCGCCACTTCACTGCTCAGCACGTCGAGACTGGCCCTGCGGCCAGAGCGCTTTGCAGGCAAAAATCCCACGTACAGGAATCGATCCGTCGGCAGACCGGCGACACTCAATGCCGCCACCAGAGCACAGGGCCCGGGGATCGGGCTGACTCGATGGCCTGCAGCCCGGGCCTCGCGCACCAGCACATAACCGGGATCTGAAATCAGCGGCGTACCCGCATCGGAGATCAGAGCCACATCACGTCCGGCCTGCAGCTCAGTCAGTATCCCGGCGGCGCGATCCTTTTCATTATGATCGTGCAACGCGACCATGCGCTTCTGGATACCCAAATGGCTCAACAACCGCCCGCTGTGGCGCGTATCCTCTGCTGCCACCACATCCACACTGGCCAGTGTCCGGGCCGCCCGCGGAGACAGATCGTCGAGATTGCCGATGGGTGTGGCAACAACATAGAGCGTTCCTTTCAATTCACCCTTGCGGCTGTCTGACGATGTGATATCGCTAACTTCATCTTTCAAAGCTTCTGCCTCTCTCATGGGGAGCCCGGGACAGTGACAGTTACGTCATGTGAATTAACCCCGGAGCTGTTAAACTTGCCACCGTTAGTCTGGCGCTACAAGCCCAATCATCCGGAGTATGTCGAGCCTGCCATGATAAAGATCCGCATTCATCAACGAGCCCTGGCCAGCGTATTTACTGCCGCCCTTTTGTCGGCTGGTTGCGCCACCGTGAACCTCGAAACCCACGTTGCACAAACTGCCGACCAGGCCCTGGAACTGGCGAGCAACGAGGACAACACCGAAACCGCACAGGCCTATCTGCTTCGGATCGCCAGCAGGTTCCAGGATCAGGGCCATCACGAAGCGGCCAGAACGCTACTGCAAAGTCGGCAGCTCGCGCAACCCGCCTCCGGGCTTGGCAATCAAAAACTGCTGCTGGCCATGGCGAGCGCCACAGCCCTTGGGGATGAGTCCTGGGCAAAAGCAATCGCCGGCGAACTTGCTCCTTCTACCTTTATCGACTACCCGGCTGACCTGATCACCCGGGCGGCCAACCTGCAGACGGACACATACGGCCTCGCCGGCGAGCCCATATCTGCGGCAATGACCCTGATTCTGCTGGCGCAAACCGATAACACGGCGGATGCGCAGCAGATTCACAACCGGATCTGGTCCCTGCTGGAACAGGTCTCTGAGGGCGACCTGAGCTCGGCTTCTGCCCAGGCCATCGGCTATGAAGCCCAGGGCTGGCTGGAATTGGCCAGCCTTGTCAGAACACCGGACGCCGGCATTGACGAGCAGGGACGAATCATCCGCAACTGGCAAAACAATTGGCCGGGTCATCCGGCCGCCCAGGTTCTGCCTGCGGAATTGCGACTGATCGCGACGCTGGCCGAAAGTCGCCCCGAAAAAATCGCACTTGCCCTTCCCCTCGAGGGGCCGCTGGCAACGGCAGGCAAGGCAATCCGGGACGGCTTTCTGGCGGCCTACTACCTTGATGACTCTGCCGACCGGGGCGAAACAGACATTCGCATTTTCAACACCGCCGGCACAGCGTTCGCCGATCTTTACAAGCAGCTGTCCGAACAGGATATCGACCTGATTGTCGGCCCCCTCGAAAAGGAAGCGCTTGCGGGGCTTGGCTCAATGAATACGCTGCCGGTGCCTGCGCTCGGGCTAAACTATCTGCCAGCCGATACCCGGCCAGCTGACGGGCTGTATCAATTCGGGCTTTCCGCCGAAGATGAGGCCCGACAGATTGCCGACCGACTTGCCGCAGAACAACTGCGCCAGGTTCTGGTTCTTATCCCCGGTGGCGAATGGGGCGATCGGGTTGAGGCCGCGTTATTGAAGCGAATGGCCTCCAACGAAGGGGTTGCACTGGATATCGAGCGCTTCTACCGGGAGGACAATCTTCGGGCGGTAACGGCCGACCTTCTGGGCATCACCGTTTCCCGGGACAGGGCCATTCAGGTTGAGCGGACCATCGGCATGGATGTCGAGTTCGAGCCGAGGCGCCGGCAGGACGCCGACGCCATCGTCATGGTGGCAGAGCCCACCGTTGCGCGGCAGTTCAAGCCTCTGTTCGCCTTTTATTTCGGTGGTGACCTGCCCGTTTATTCGCCATCCATCATCTACGAGGGCACACCCGCACCCTCCCGGGACCGTGACCTGAACGGGGTTATTTTCACCGACATTCCCTGGGTGCTGGGAGATGACAATGAACTTCGAACCCGGGCTACAGAGAACCTTTCCGGTACCCGTGGCCAACCCGGTCGCCTGTTCGCCATGGGCGCCGATGCGTGGCACCTGAGCAAACGCCTGCCCCTGTTGAGACAGGTTGAAAGCGCCTCGATCTCCGGGCAGACCGGAATCCTGACCATGACAGCCGAAGGCAGCATCCACCGGGAACAGCTCTGGGCGCAGTTCCGTAATGGGGTTCCTGAGCTCATCCCCGACCCGGTGACTGAAGAGAGCGAGCCAGAAGTCACGAACCAGGAAACGGCCCCCATTAGCGAGTAACACTACAGGAGCAGACCAGCTGCCATGGATGGCACCAAAACCACGGGCAACCATTTTGAAGGCGTCGCGGCCCGATACCTCGCCAGTCGAGGCGTCCGGATTCTAGAGCGCAATGTCTACAATCGCGGCGGCGAAATCGACATCGTCGGCCAGGATGGCGAGACCCTCGTGTTCTTTGAGGTCCGTTATCGGGGGACGGGCAGTCTTGTTGACCCTGCAAGTTCAATCAATTACCCCAAACAGAAACGCCTGATCCGTGCCGTTTCCTTTTATTTGCACCGCCATGGGCTCTGGAACAGCGTCTCGCGGATTGATGTGGTTGCCATCAGCCCGGGTACCGTTAAAAAATACCGGGTACAATGGATCAGGAACGCAATTCTGGCAGGATAGTGATACTGAAAATGACCGATACCGAACACCAGATCAATCAGTGGTTCGCGAGCCATATGGAGCATACCGCACAGACCGCCAGCACCGTTGGCCCCGACATTGAAGAGGCTGCCAATGCCTTCGCGGGAACGCTGCTCCAGGATGGGAAAATCATTACCTGCGCCAACGGCAATGCCAATATTCTGGCCCAGTACTTCTGCACCGCCCTTCTAAACCGGTTCGACCAGGACCGCCCTGCACTACCTGCCATCAATCTTGGCGCCGATGCGACAACCTATTCCGCGATCTGCCGGGATAATCGCTTCAACGACACTTTTTCCCGCCAGGTCAGGGCCATTGGCAAACCCGGAGATCTTCTTTTCGTCATCGTGGACGATGGCCACAAGGCAAACCTGATCCAGGCGATCCAGGTCGCCCATGACCGGGAGATGAGCGTTGTGGTCCTCAGCGCCAGGGAGAAATCCGATATAACATCGCTCCTGCATCCGGAAGATCACGAAATTGCGCTGAATAACCTCAGCCCCACAGAGGCAACGCCGTTACTTCTCCTCATCATCAATGCCCTCTGCGGGCTGATCGACGCCAAGATTTTTGGCGGATAAAAAAAGCCAGCATAAGCTGGCTTTTTCTGGACTACGGGGTGCGGTTTATTTCACCACTTTGAGGGTTGGCCTGCCCGAAGGGCGATCCTCCTGCCCGGATGCAGACTGCTCGCCCTCACGCTCACGGGAAGTGCCATCCGGATCCGGAGAGCCTGGCTCACTGCCGAACACCATGCCCTCACCGTTCTCCTTGGCGTAGATTGCCATAACCGCCTGCAGCGGAATGAAAACCTGCATGGGGACGCCACCGAAACGGGCACTGAACTCGAGTGCACCGTTACCGATAACCAGACCACGGACCGCTCCCGGACTGATATTCAGAACAATCTGCCCATTGGCGACATGCTCGGTCGGCACCTGTACACCCTGAATGCCTGCATCCACCACGATGTATGGAGTGCAGTCATTGTCCAGAATCCATTCATTGAATGCTCGTACCAGGTACGGGCGGCTGGACGTCATAGTGTTTTTACTCTCAGCCACTGCCACTCTCCTGCTCCGGCCAGCGGAACGTTACCAAATCAGCTGCGAATGTCTTCTTCCAGGTCGGACAGGCTTGCCTTGAACCCTTCCCGACTGAAGATGCTCTCCATGTACTTCTGCAGTGGCTTGGCCTGCTTTTCGTTCAGCTCGATACCGAGGGCCGGAAGGCGCCACAGGATCGGGGCAATACAGCAATCCACGATGGTGAACTCTTCAGACAGGAAGAACGGCATCTCCCCGAACAGCGGCGCCGTCGCCAACAGGCTTTCTTTCAGCTCTTTGCGCGCCGTTTCAGACGCTTTGGCGTTCGGCTGCGCCAGGATCTGATCTACCAGGCCACACCAGTCCTTCTGGATCCGATGAATCATCAGACGACTATTGGCACGGGCAACCGGATACACCGGCAACAAGGGTGGATGCGGGAAACGCTCGTCCAGGTACTCCATCATGATATTGGGCTCATAAAGAACCAGATCACGATCCACCAGTGTCGGCAGGGCGTTGTACGGGTTCAGGTCGGCCAGCTCAGCCGGCGGATTGTCCGGATCCACATCTACGATATCGACGGTAACACCCTTCTCTGCCAGAACAATGCGCACCCTGTGGCTGTAATGGCTGGCCGGATCCGAGAAAAACGTCATTGATGACCGCTTGGTCACAACGCCCATAGAACTACCTCACGAGTAAACAAACCGAAATGATCCTGAAAAACGCAAAAATCCAGCGGGCCGGTTATGCCCGCTGGAACTCAGGGGACGGGATTATACCCTATTTCTCAGTGTACGTCCTTCCAGTACTCACGATTGAGCATGTAGGCGAACACGAAGAAGATGGCCACAAAGATCAGGACAAAAATCCCCAGACGCTCACGCTCAAGCTTGACCGGATCACCCATGTAAGACATGAAGTTGGTCAGATCGTACATGGCCTGGTCGAATTCCGGTCCAGACATGCTGCCTTCGATGGCGTACTCCGGGCATACGTCGGCGTTGTTGATGTTGCCACTCAAGGGCTCAACGCTGGCCGGAGTCCCGATGTTGGGCTCAACGGCACACAGCCCCTGCATTCCCACCAGAACGTGAGGCATACCCACGGCCGGGAACACCACGTTGTTCACGCCCAGCGGTCGGGACTCATCCTTGTAGAAGCCACGCAGGTAGGAATATACCCACGCTTCGCCCCGCAAACGCGTTTCCAGCGTGAGATCCGGTGGCGGTGCACCAAACCAATCGGCAGCCATGTCCTTGCTCATGGAGTTCTTCATCAGCTCGCCAATCTTGGCGCCAGTGAAGATCAGGTTTTCCTCGTACAGTTCGTCGGGAATCTCCAGATCATCAGCCACGCGCTTGTATCGGGCATACTCCATGGAATGGCAACCCATGCAGTAGTTGGTAAACAGAGCTGCACCACGCTGCAGAGAGGCTTTGTCAGAGTGATCTGACTCGAAGCTGTCCAGCGGCACGGTTGAACCCGCTGCCAGCCCGAGTGCCGGCAGGACCGCGATGAAAAGACCAAAAATCAGCTTTCTCATTATCCTGTCACCCTCTCTGGAACTGGCTTGGTTTTCTCCATACGCGTATAGAACGGCATAAGGATGAAGTAGAGGAAGTACAGCACCGTCAGAATCTGGGCAACCATGGTGCGGCCTTCAGTCGCCGGTACCAGGCCGAGATAGCCAAGCACCACGAAACTGACTGCAAAAATGGCCAGGGCAATGCGACTCAGCCAGCCCTTGTACCGCATTGAGCGTACCGGGCTCTTGTCCAGCCATGGCAGCACAAACAGAATGGCGATCGCTGCGCCCATCACGACAACACCCCAGAACTTGGCATCCAGACCGAACAGGTCAATCGTTACCGCACGCAGCATTGCGTAGAAAGGCGTGAAGTACCAGACCGGCGCGATATGATCGGGCGTCTTGAGAGGGTTAGCTGGTTCGAAGTTCGGCTTTTCAATGAACAGCCCGCCGCCTTCCGGGAAGAAGAACACGACGATGAAGAAGATAAAGAAGAATACACCGACGCCCAGAAGGTCGTGCACTGTGTAGTAAGGGTGGAACGGGATACCATCTTTCGGAATACCGTTTTCGTCCTTGTTCTTCTTGATATCGATACCGTCAGGGTTGTTTGAGCCCACTTCGTGCAGTGCCAGAATGTGAAGCACAACCAGACCAAGGAGAACGATCGGCAGAGCTACCACATGCAACGCAAAGAAGCGGTTCAGGGTAATGCCGGAAATCAGGTAATCGCCACGGATCCACAGTGACAGATCTTCACCGATGACCGGAATAGCACCGAAGAGGTTTACGATAACCTGGGCACCCCAGTAGGACATCTGGCCCCAAGGCAGCAGATAACCCATGAACGCCTCAGCCATCAGGATCAGGTAGATCAACATACCGAAGATCCAGATGAGTTCACGCGGCTTCTGATAGGAGCCATACATCAGCCCCCGGAACATGTGGAGATAGACCACAACGAAGAATGCCGAAGCACCGGTAGAATGCAGATAACGGAGCAACCAGCCCCACTCGACATCACGCATGATGTACTCGACAGACGCAAACGCGCCTTCGCCGGACGGGTTGTAGCTCATGGTCAGCCAGATCCCGGTAACCAGCTGGTTCACGAGGACCAGCATGGCGAGGGAACCAAAGAAGTACCACACGTTGAAGTTCTTCGGCGCGTAATACTTTCCAAGATGCTTGTTCCAGGCATCTACGATTGGCAGACGCTCGTCTACCCAGTTAATCAGCTTTTGCATTACGCTGCCTCCGGATCAAGACCAATCGTGAGGGTCGAATCGTCGTCAAAACGATAAGGCGGCACCTCAAGGTTCAGGGGAGCAGGCTGCGCCTCATAGACCCTTCCGGCCATGTCGTATCGGGAACCGTGACACGGGCAGAAAAGTCCACCCAGCCACTCATCACCGAGATCCGCCGGAGCAACTTCCGGACGGTAGGACGGAACACAGCCAAGATGGGTACACAACCCTACAAGCACGGCAAACTCCGGCTTCAGGGAACGCAGGATGCCATCAATATACGGTGGCTGCTGAGGCGCTTCTGACTGGGGATCTTTCACCCGGTCGTTGAGCTTCTCGATATTCGCCTGCATCTCTTCGGTACGGCGAATGATCCAGACCGGCTTACCTCGCCACTCGACCGTAATCTGCTGACCCGGTTCAATCTTGCTGACATTGACGGTTACCGGTGCACCCGCTGCTTCCGCTTTGGCACTGGGATTCCAGGATGCCACGAAAGGAACGGCCGCACCGACGACGCCGACTCCACCCACCACAGACGTGGCACCGATCAGAAACCGGCGCCGGCCTTGGCTCACGTCGCCATTACTCATTATGGTTTTCTCCCATCAGGCGATGTCACAGCCCGCAAAACCGCCGGCGATGTGCATCTTAAAGGACTTCACAACCCAAAAATATAAGCGCCCAAATGGTAATGAAATTACCTTGGCCTTACAAGTCGGAAAGCCGGCGCTGGCGCCTCATCACTGTTCCAGATCAATTTGCTGACAAATCGTCCGAACATAAAAAAACCCGACCGAAAAGGGCCGGGTTTTCCTGGATCTGTTCCAGCGAAATTAACGCTTGGAGTACTGAGGACGCTTACGCGCCTTGCGCAGACCCACTTTCTTACGTTCGACCTCACGCGCGTCACGGGTAACATAACCCGCTTTACGCAGCGCCGGACGCAGAGTTTCGTCGTAATCCATCAGGGCGCGAGTCAGACCGTGGCGAATAGCGCCGGCCTGACCACTGATACCACCACCCTTCACGGTGATTTGAATATCAAAACGATCGGTAGACTCGGCAACAACCAGCGGCTGACGAACGATCATGCGCAGGGTGTCACGACCGAAGAAATCTTCGATTGAGCGACCATTGATAGAGATGTTACCGCTTCCCGGCTTGATAAAAACCCGAGCCGTGGATGTCTTGCGGCGACCAGTACCGTAATTTTGTGCTACAGACATATCCGCCTTCCGTTAAATGTCGAGTTCTTTGGGCTGCTGGGCTGCGTGAGGATGCTCAGCGCCGGCATAGATTTTCAGCTTCTTGAACATGGCGCGACCGAGCGGGCCTTTCGGAAGCATGCCTTTGACAGACTTCTGAATGATTTGCTCGGGAGCCTTGTCGACCAGCTTCTCGAAGTTGATGGACTTGATTCCACCCGGAAAGCCGGTATGACTGTAGTACATCTTGTCAGATGCCTTCTTGCCGGTAACCCGCACCTGGCTCGCGTTGATCACAACAATGTAATCGCCAGTGTCTACGTGAGGGGTGTACTCAGGCTTATGCTTGCCCCGCAGACGTAGGGCGATTTCGGTTGACAGACGACCCAGCGTCTTGCCGGCTGCGTCTACAACGTACCAGTCACGTTTTACTGTTTCTGGTTTCGCACTCAGAGTCTTCATTGATTCCGCCTTGAACGCTATATAAGAAACGTTAAAAACCACCACCGGTAAATGCAAGGCATCCGGAGGAGGTTCCATACCTGTGTTGCGCTGCCATCATTCGGGGCTGAGATAATGACATCGCCTTGAAAAGCCAGGGCGCGAAGTATACTCGAACCACCCGGGAAAGCCAACCCTGTGTCGGCTCGTTTCGTTATTCCCCTATATCCGCGCCGGACCAACCGTAAAGCCGGGACACATTATCCAGCAACACCGGCGCCAGCTGCTCTGGCGTATCGCCACGAATCTCTGCAAGCGCCTTCAGAATATCCGGCAAATACCGGGGAGAATTCTGCCCCTGCGGTACACCCACCGGCGCCATGTCCGGCGCATCCGTCTCAAGCACCAGCGCCTCCAGTGGCAACTTTGCGATTGCATCGCGGGTCTTTCGGGCCCGGGGGTGAGTAATTACGCCTCCCACGCCAATGAAGCACCCCAGATCGACCAGCTTTTCGCCCTGCTGAAAACTGCCACTGAAGCCGTGAATCAGGGCCCGTCCCGTCCACTGCCGACGGTTGAGCAGACTGTGTACTTCGTCATGGGCCTTAACGGAATGGATCACCAGCGGCATGCCGAACTCGTTCGCTAATGCCACCTGGCTGTCAAACCAGGGCCATTGTACTTCAAGACTGCCTTTGAGGCGGTCGAGTCCACACTCCCCTAGGGCGACGCAGCGCTCGGGCCGAGCCGCAAGTCGCCTGCGAAGCTCCGACAGATCCTCTTCGGAATGCTCTTCAACAAACCAGGGATGAATCCCGAGACAGTAGAACAGGCCATTATGGGCAAGTGCTGTGTCACGGACCCTGTCCCAGTCTGGCCGCCGGACACCGGGTATGACCAGTCGGCGGAGTCCGAGCGATCGGGCCTGCTCGAGCTCCGCTTCGTGCCGGCCATCGAACTGAGGGAAATCAAAATGGCAATGGGCGTCGATCAGCTGCACGGTCACCTCCGCCCGGAACGTTTAATGCTCCCGGGTCTTGTGGAACTGGATGTCCGGATACCTTTCCTGAGCCAGATTCAGGTTTACCATGGTCGGAGCGATGTAGGCGAGCCGGTCACTGCCATCAAGAGCCAGGTTGTCGTTGTTCTTGCGCTGGAACTCATCCAACTTGCGCTCATCGCTGCAGGTCACCCACCGAGCCGTGGCGACGTTGATCGGCTCGTAAATCGCCTCTACCTTGTACTCACTTTTCAGGCGACTGACCACCACGTCGAACTGCAGAACACCCACGGCCCCGACAATCAGGTCGTTGTTACGCAGAGGCCTGAACACCTGAACAGCCCCTTCCTCTGACAACTGGATCAGGCCTTTCTGGAGCTGCTTGGCCTTGAGCGGGTCTTTCAGGCGAATCCGGCGGAAGAGTTCCGGAGCGAAGTTCGGGATGCCGGTGAATTTCATATCCTCACCCGCGGTAAAGGTATCCCCCAACTGAATGGTCCCGTGGTTGTGCAAGCCAATAATATCGCCAGCAAAGGCCTGCTCGGCGTGCTCACGGTCCCCGGCCATAAAGGTCAGTGCGTCTGAAAAGCGGACCTCTTTGCCAATACGAACATGGCGGGCCTTCATGCCCTGGTTGTAACTGCCGGAGACGATACGGAGGAACGCAACGCGATCGCGGTGTTGCGGGTCCATGTTTGCCTGGATCTTGAAGACGAAACCCGAAAAGGCGTCCTCTGCAGGCTGGACCAGTCTCTGGTCGGTTTCTCGGGGCTGTGGCGCCGGAGCCCACTCCACCAGGCCATCCAGCATGTGGTCGACACCGAAATTGCCCAGTGCTGTACCAAAGAATACCGGCGTCAACTCGCCAGCAAGAAAGGCTTCCTGATCGAATTCGTGGGAAGCGCCCTTTACAAGCTCAATCTCATCGCGCAGGTCGTCAGCATAGGCGCCAATCGCCTCATCCAGCTCCGGGTTATCGAGCCCCGAGATAATTCGCTTGTCCTGAATCATGTGTCCCTGACCGGACTGATAGAGGATGACTTCATCCCGCAGCAGGTGATACACACCTTTGAAGCTCTTGCCCATACCAATAGGCCAGGTGATCGGCGCGCAGGCGATCTTCAGGACCTCTTCAACCTCATCCATCAGCTCCACCGGATCCCGGGTATCCCGGTCCAGCTTGTTCATGAAGGTGAGAATGGGGGTATCCCGCAAGCGGGTAACTTCCATCAGCTTGATGGTTCGCTCCTCAACACCCTTGGCACTGTCAATCACCATCAGGCAGGAGTCGACCGCTGTCAGGGTCCGGTAGGTATCCTCGGAGAAATCCTCGTGGCCCGGCGTATCCAGCAGGTTCACCAGCTTGCCACCATAGGGGAACTGCATTACGGAGGTGGTAACCGAGATACCCCGCTCTTTTTCCATTTCCATCCAGTCAGACTTGGCGTGCTGACCGGATTTCTTTCCCTTGACGGTACCAGCCTTCTGAATGGCCTGGCCGAATAACAGCACCTTCTCGGTAATCGTAGTCTTACCGGCATCCGGGTGCGAAATAATGGCAAAGGTGCGGCGCTTGGCCACTTCCTGGGAAAGGTTAGACATAATCGAAAAGCAACCTGAATCTGATGTTCTGGAAAAGGCGGCCATTATAGGCCCTATGCCGCTGTGACGCTAACTCGCACTTGAGCACTCACTGGCCGAGAGCACGCATCATAACGCGCGCATCCTCCCGTCCATTGGCAGCCGGATAATACCCGGGGCGCAGACCGATTTCGCGAAAACCCTCATCCTGGTACAACGCGATAGCGGCATGATTGCTGACCCTGACCTCAAGCAACAGCTGGGACATACCCTCATGGGCTGCGGTTGCCAGAACGTACCTCAGGAGATAGCGTCCCACGCCCTCGCCGCGGGCTCTCGGGTGCACGCAAATATTCAGCAAATGCGCTTCATCAACGATGTAAGCCAGGACAGCGTAGCCAACAAGATCGCCGCCATGGAAGGCACCCCAGACCCGATAGTTGTCCTTGAAACAATCCAGAAATACGGATTCGCTCCAGGGATGGGAATACCCCTGGCGCTCTATATCAAGCACTGCCGGCACATCCTCAGGCGCCAGAGGACGCATGAGCAGATCGGCGTTGAGAACTTTTTGGTAGGCTTCCGGATAGGGCATTAACGGGCGACCATAGGCCGTATTTGTTGCCACAGGGATCGCTTGAGCGTCGGGTTACCGGCAATCTCCGCGAGGGTGTGCGGAAACCGAACTGCCGCATCACGGCCGAGAGCTGCTTCCACCCAGCCCTGCTCCGAATCTTCTCCGGCCTGCAGAACAACAACAGGCTTACGCTCCAGACCCGACAGAATGTGGCGAATCACCTCAACAAGGTCATGACCGGAGTTCCCGGGGACCAGCAGATTGTTGAAGATGGGCCAGACCACACGGCCCAGAACCCGGGGCTTATGCTCTCCCAAGCTCTTGAGAATATTCATCGCAAGGGTCTCCTGCAGACGACCGCTGGCATCCTCGGACATGCCTCCGATAAGAACCACATTGCTCCCCGCCCAGATCATGAGATTGGCACTCACGGTTGGGATTCGGGACGGTCGCGCCGACACTTCCTCAGAAAACTCTGAATTCGGAGTTTCGGTTGGCGCCTCCGGCAAAGAGGGCGTTGCGGGGGGCTGCTGCGAGGCCTTTTCCGGAACACCAGCGTTACCACCCATCAATGCCTGCAGATCGGCTATTCGGGCAACGCCTTCGGTGCGATCCGGAGCAATCGGCTTCTCCGTGCCAACGTGGCCCAAACCACCTGCCCGACGGGCTACCGGCTCGGGATGCCCTGGAACTGTCTCAGGAGCTGCGCCCTCCTCTGGATACACAAACTCTGGACTGGGCGCCGCACCCGGGAGCGGCTGCCGGGCATACCACATCCGTATCCCCGCCGCTCCCAGATAAAATTGACGCTCTGCTTCCGATCCAATCATTCACTTCGCCTGTAGCAACTCGCCGCACTCACACTCTCACACATCCGCCACCTGGGGATGCTGTCGAATTCCGCCCTTGCTGATCAGGTTCAGAGCCTCTATGTAGGCTTTGGCGGACGCAATGATGATATCAGTATCCGCACCCACGCCGTTAACGATCCGACCACCACGTTCCAGGCGCACAGTCACTTCGCCCTGGGCATCGGTGCCGCTGGTGATGTTGTTTACGGAATACAGTTGGAGATTGCAGCCTGAATCCACCAGAGATTCGATTGCTTTGAAGGTCGCATCGACCGGACCGCTACCTTCCGCCTCGACCTTATGTTCTTTGCCGTCCACTGTCAGGGTCAGATTGGCCTTGGGCACGACTCCTGTCTCAGAGCATACCTGCATGCAGACCAGCCCATACCGACCGTCTTCCTCTTTCTGGCGGGTATCGCTGGCAATCGCCTGCAGATCCTCGTCGAAAATTTCGTGCTTGAGATCAGCGAGTGCCTTGAACCGTGTGAACGCTTCATTCAGTTCGGTTTCGGTCTCAAACTGGATCCCGAGTTCTAGCAAACGGGTACGGAACGCGTTACGCCCCGAATGTTTACCCAACACAAGACTGTTGGTGTGCCAGCCCACATCCTGCGCACGCATGATCTCGTAGGTTTCCCGGTGCTTCAGCACCCCATCCTGATGAATGCCCGATTCATGGGCAAAGGCATTGGCACCCACGATGGCCTTGTTGGGCTGAACAGGAAACCCGGTGATGGTGGAAACCAGCCGCGACGCGGGCACGATGTGCTGGGTATCAATGCGAGTGTCGATGTTGAACAGGTCCTGGCGGGTACGGACCGCCATCACGATTTCCTCAAGCGCCGCATTACCGGCTCGCTCACCTAACCCATTGATGGTGCACTCAACCTGGCGAGCGCCCTGGGAGACCGCCGCTAGTGAATTTGAGACAGCCAGACCCAGATCGTTATGGCAATGTACCGAAAAAATGGCTTTATCGGCGTTGGGGATCCGGTTCATGAGCTGACGGATGGTTTCACCGAACTGCTCTGGGATCGCGTAGCCCACGGTATCGGGAATGTTGATCGTGGTGGCGCCGGCATCAATGGCTGCCTCAATGATCCGGCACAGGAAGTCCAACTCCGAGCGCCCTGCGTCTTCGCAAGAAAACTCAACGTCATCCACATGGCTTCTAGCACGCTTTACTGATCGAACCGCCTGCTCGATCACTTCATCCGGCTGCATCTGCAACTTGTGCTTCATGTGAATAGGCGACGTGGCGATGAACGTATGAATGCGACCGCGGTGTGCCGGCCGGATTGCTTCTGCTGCGCGGTCGATATCCTTATCAAGCGCCCTGGCAAGACTGCAGATCGTGGAATCCTTAATGGTTTCTGCTATCCCTTTCACCGCCTCGAAATCACCCTGGCTCGCAATCGCGAATCCTGCCTCGATAACGTCGACCCGGAGCTTTTCCAGCGCTTTCGCAATGCGGAGCTTCTCCGCTTTATTCATGGTGGCACCGGGGCTTTGCTCACCATCGCGGAGCGTTGTATCAAAGATGACCAGATGATCAGTGGCAGGCATTGGGTGACTCCATTGTCAGAGTTTGTTCTTTGTGGAGGAAGTATATCACCGGGTTGTGGTGAGTGAGGGCGTGATTTTCAGGCAATAAAAAACCCCAGCACCGAAGATGCTGGGGTTTTAGGTATTAGGAGCCTGACGATGACCTACATTGCTCAGGCCGTTGGCCTTCGGCCCTTTGGGCCCGCCGTCGCTGCGCTCCCGCGTCCTGCGCTTGCCGTTGGCAAGCTGGTCACATGGGGGCCTGTGTAGTGCACAGCAGGGCCTCGATCCAAAATAAAAAAGCCCCGGCAGCTAATGCTGTCGGGGCTGTTTTATTTAGGAGCCTGACGATGACCTACTCTCACATGGGCAACGCCACACTACCATCGGCGCTGGTCTGTTTCACTTCTGAGTTCGGGATGGGATCAGGTGGTTCCAGACCGCTATGGTCGTCAGGCAAAACGGTTGATCACTGGGGGACGGGATAGAACGGTCAGTTGGACTGACAGTGATGTTTGATTTCGTTTGAGCGGTTAGGCTCTGCGTTATCCGCAATTGTCTTGGGTGTTATATAGTCAAGCCGCACGAGCAATTAGTATCGGTTAGCTCAACGCCTCGCAGCGCTTACACACCCGACCTATCAACGTCCTGGTCTTGAACGGCTCTTCAGGGACCTCGAGGGTCCAGGGAGATCTCATCTTGGAAGGGGCTTCCCGCTTAGATGCTTTCAGCGGTTATCCTGTCCGAACATAGCTACCGGGCAATGCGACTGGCGTCACAACCCGAACACCAGAGGTTCGTCCACTCCGGTCCTCTCGTACTAGGAGCAGCTTTCCTCAAATCTCCAACGTCCACGGCAGATAGGGACCGAACTGTCTCACGACGTTCTAAACCCAGCTCGCGTACCACTTTAAATGGCGAACAGCCATACCCTTGGGACCGGCTTCAGCCCCAGGATGTGATGAGCCGACATCGAGGTGCCAAACACCGCCGTCGATGTGAACTCTTGGGCGGTATCAGCCTGTTATCCCCGGAGTACCTTTTATCCGTTGAGCGATGGCCCTTCCATACAGAACCACCGGATCACTATGACCTACTTTCGTACCTGCTCGACGTGTCTGTCTCGCAGTTAAGCGGGCTTGTGCCATTACACTAACCGCATGATGTCCGACCATGCTTAGCCCACCTTTGTGCTCCTCCGTTACGCTTTGGGAGGAGACCGCCCCAGTCAAACTACCCACCACACAGTGTCCTCATCCCCGATAAGGGGACCAAGTTAGAACCTCAAACATGTCAGGCTGGTATTTCAAGGTTGGCTCCATGAGAACTGGCGTTCCCACTTCAAAGCCTCCCAGCTATCCTACACAAACATGCTCAAAGTTCACTGTGAAGCTATAGTAAAGGTTCACGGGGTCTTTCCGTCTAGCCGCGGATACACCGCATCTTCACGGCGATTTCAATTTCACTGAGTCTCGGGTAGAGACAGCGCCCCCATCGTTACGCCATTCGTGCAGGTCGGAACTTACCCGACAAGGAATTTCGCTACCTTAGGACCGTTATAGTTACGGCCGCCGTTTACCGGGGCTTCGATCAAGAGCTTCGCGCAAGCGCTAACCCCATCAATTAACCTTCCGGCACCGGGCAGGCGTCACACCGTATACGTCCACTTTCGTGTTTGCACAGTGCTGTGTTTTTAATAAACAGTCGCAGGGGCCTGGTATCTTCGACTGGTCTCAGCTCCACCCGCAGGGGCTTCACTTACTGCCAGCGTGCCTTCTCCCGAAGTTACGGCACCATTTTGCCTAGTTCCTTTACCCGAGTTCTCTCAAGCGCCTTGGTATTCTCTACCTGACCACCTGTGTCGGTTTGGGGTACGGTCTCGAATAGCCTGAAGCTTAGAAGATTTTCCTGGAAGCATGGCATCAATGACTTCCCGCTCTATGAGCAGTCGTCGTCACGTCTCGGGATTGTGGACCCGGATTTGCCTAAGTCCACTCCCTACTCGCTTAAACCGGGGCAACCGTCGCCCGGCTCACCTAGCCTTCTCCGTCTCTCCATCGCAGCTATCCAAGGTACGGGAATATTAACCCGTTTCCCATCGACTACACCTTTCGGTCTCGCCTTAGGGGCCGACTCACCCTGCGCCGATTAGCGTTGCGCAGGAACCCTTGGTCTTCCGGCGTGCGGGTTTTTCACCCGCATTGTCGTTACTCATGTCAGCATTCGCACTTCTGATACCTCCAGCATGCTTCTCAACACACCTTCGCAGGCTTACAGAACGCTCCCCTACCCCGCATACAAAGTATGCAGCCGCAGCTTCGGTGACCAGTTTTAGCCCCGTTACATCTTCCGCGCAGGCCGACTCGACTAGTGAGCTATTACGCTTTCTTTAAAGGATGGCTGCTTCTAAGCCAACCTCCTAGCTGTCTGAGCCTTCCCACATCGTTTCCCACTTAACTGGTACTTGGGGACCTTAGCTGGCGGTCTGGGTTGTTTCCCTCTTCACGACGGACGTTAGCACCCGCCGTGTGTCTCCCGGATAGTACTCACAGGTATTCGGAGTTTGCATCGGGTTGGTAAGTCGGGATGACCCCCTAGCCGAAACAGTGCTCTACCCCCTGTGGTATTCGTCCGAGGCGCTACCTAAATAGCTTTCGGGGAGAACCAGCTATCTCCGGGCTTGATTAGCCTTTCACTCCGATCCACAAGTCATCCCCTGGCTTTTCAACGACAGTGGGTTCGGTCCTCCAGTGCCTGTTACGGCACCTTCAACCTGCTCATGGATAGATCGCCCGGTTTCGGGTCTATGCCCAGCGACTAAATCGCCCTATTCAGACTCGGTTTCCCTACGGCTCCCCTAAACGGTTAACCTCGCCACTGAACATAAGTCGCTGACCCATTATACAAAAGGTACGCCGTCACGGAACAAGTCCGCTCCGACTGCTTGTACGCATACGGTTTCAGGATCTATTTCACTCCCCTCACAGGGGTTCTTTTCGCCTTTCCCTCACGGTACTGGTTCACTATCGGTCAGTCAGGAGTATTTAGCCTTGGAGGATGGTCCCCCCATGTTCAGACAGGATATCACGTGTCCCGTCCTACTCGATTTCACCAGACTCAGGTTTCGGATACGGGGCTATCACCCACTATGGCGGCACTTTCCAGAGCCTTCTCCTACCAGTTGTCTAGCTTAAGGGCTAGTCCCCGTTCGCTCGCCGCTACTTAGGGAATCTCGGTTGATTTCTTTTCCTCGGGGTACTTAGATGTTTCAGTTCCCCCGGTTCGCCCCTTACACCTATGGATTCAGTGTAAGGTACCGACCCGAAAGTCGGTGGGTTTCCCCATTCAGAAATGCCCGGATCACAGCTTGTTTGCCAGCTCCCCGAGCCTTATCGCAGGCTTCCACGTCTTTCATCGCCTCTGACTGCCAAGGCATCCACCGTATGCGCTTAGTTGCTTGACTATATAACCCCAAGACAACTGATCACGAATCAACACCCATCACCAGGCAAGCCTGATTCAGAGGTCTATTCGAGACAGCCACTTGAAGCAATATAACAACCACTTCAACGACAACACCGGATAACGCTTGAAATCGCTATCACATTGAACATATTCCTCTCGGAGATAATGAGAGAAATATCTTCGTGTTCTATCTCGTCCAATTTGTTAAAGAGCAAATCTGACCCAGTGATCAGAAAGAAGATCTTCAGCCACAACTCGCAATCGAGTCACACAACTGAAAAGCTTGTTTCTGTACACTGCTAACCGAAGTTAGTCAGTAATTTGGTGGAGCTAGGCAGGATCGAACTGCCGACCTCCTGCGTGCAAGGCAGGCGCTCTCCCAGCTGAGCTATAGCCCCAGAACTTGTCCAGCTTCCGTTACTCGTCGTTGCAGCATTCATTCGCATCAGTCATGACCCATCGAGGGTCACTCCTTCACTCATTCAAGCTGCGCCTAGATTAACGTAATCTGTCCTGCGCTCTGCTATCGTCTCCAAGATCAGGATTTTGCTGATCTAGGCGTCAAAGTGCGCCGCATAGCCTGCTATGCAAGTGCTTTGACAACGACGAGCAGTGAAATTCTGGTGGGTCTGGGTGGACTTGAACCACCGACCTCACCCTTATCAGGGGTGCGCTCTAACCACCTGAGCTACAGACCCAAAAACACGGGCCTGCAACGACCCATCTGCTCTCTTTATTCAGCCAACCAAGTAATTCGTGTGGACTCTGACCGAAGCATTCGGCTTCGTTTAAGGAGGTGATCCAGCCGCAGGTTCCCCTACGGCTACCTTGTTACGACTTCACCCCAGTCATGAACCACACCGTGGTGATCGTCCTCCCGAAGGTTAGACTAACCACTTCTGGTGCAATCCACTCCCATGGTGTGACGGGCGGTGTGTACAAGGCCCGGGAACGTATTCACCGTGACATTCTGATTCACGATTACTAGCGATTCCGACTTCACGCAGTCGAGTTGCAGACTGCGATCCGGACTACGACGCGTTTTGTGAGATTGGCTCCCCCTCGCGGGTTTGCAGCCCTCTGTGCGCGCCATTGTAGCACGTGTGTAGCCCTGGCCGTAAGGGCCATGATGACCTGACGTCATCCCCACCTTCCTCCGGTTTGTCACCGGCAGTCTCCCTAGAGTTCTCAGCCGAACTGCTAGCAACTAGGGATAGGGGTTGCGCTCGTTACGGGACTTAACCCAACATCTCACGACACGAGCTGACGACGGCCATGCAGCACCTGTGTCAGAGTTCCCGAAGGCACCAATCCATCTCTGGAAAGTTCTCTGCATGTCAAGGCCAGGTAAGGTTCTTCGCGTTGCGTCGAATTAAACCACATGCTCCACCGCTTGTGCGGGCCCCCGTCAATTCATTTGAGTTTTAACCTTGCGGCCGTACTCCCCAGGCGGTCTACTTAGTGCGTTAGCTGCGCCACTAAGACTTCAAGAGTCCCAACGGCTAGTAGACATCGTTTACGGCGTGGACTACCAGGGTATCTAATCCTGTTTGCTCCCCACGCTTTCGCACCTCAGTGTCAGTATTGGTCCAGAGTGCCGCCTTCGCCACTGGTGTTCCTTCCTATATCTACGCATTTCACCGCTACACAGGAAATTCCACACTCCTCTACCATACTCTAGCCTGACAGTTCGAAATGCCGTTCCCAGGTTAAGCCCGGGGCTTTCACATCTCGCTTATCAAACCACCTACGCGCGCTTTACGCCCAGTAATTCCGATTAACGCTTGCACCCTCCGTATTACCGCGGCTGCTGGCACGGAGTTAGCCGGTGCTTCTTCTGTGAGTAACGTCAAGGCTGGCCGGTATTAACGACCAACTTTTCCTCCTCACTGAAAGTGCTTTACAACCCGAAAGCCTTCTTCACACACGCGGCATGGCTGGATCAGGGTTGCCCCCATTGTCCAATATTCCCCACTGCTGCCTCCCGTAGGAGTTCGGGCCGTGTCTCAGTCCCGATGTGGCTGATCATCCTCTCAGACCAGCTACGGATCGTCGCCTTGGTAGGCCTTTACCCCACCAACTAGCTAATCCGACATAGGCACATCCAATAGCGCAAGGTCCGAAGATCCCCTGCTTTCCCCCGAAGGGCGTACGCGGTATTAATCCGGGTTTCCCCGGGCTATCCCCCACTACTGGGCAGTTTCCTATGCATTACTCACCCGTCCGCCGCTCGTCAGCGGGGTGCAAGCACCCCCTGTTACCGCTCGACTTGCATGTGTTAAGCCTGCCGCCAGCGTTCAATCTGAGCCATGATCAAACTCTTCAGTTTAAATCATATAGCAATCCGAAGATCGCAATTCTTGCTCAAGACAAAACTCAATTTCGACGAGTCACTGTCCTGATATTTCGTATCCGAAATACCTCGGCCAGCGCCCACACGAATTACTTGGTTAACTTTTTAAAGAGCGTTTGAGCTGTTGCTCAATCAAGGCCGCGTATTCTACATCGTTCCGCTGCCTTGTCAACCGTTTATTTGAAGAATTTTAAAACTCGTTTTCTTCAATACTTTCAAACAGTTGCATCGCTTCGGGAGACCGCCGTGAGTGGCTTGTCCCTCAGAAGTGGTGCGCATTCTACAGGCGTCAGGAAAACTGTCAACGAGGTTTTTGAATTAATTTCTAGCGGTTTCGGTTTCCACGTAGTAGGCTGATCAGCAATCGATCACTTTGATCAATTCTTAGACCAAAATCAGCCCCTGACAAAGGGTATCAACCCTCGAACGCCGTTCCATTTCCAGCGCAACGTCAGCAAACCCACGATGACCAGGCCGTAAGCGACCATTTCGCCAATATCGCTTCTTGCCTGCCAGATAAAATGGACCCAGGCAGCGATGGCGATCAGGTAGATCAGCTTGTGCAGCGGTTTCCAGTTTTTACCCAGCCGCTTCACCATCCCCCTCGTTGAGGTCACAGCCAGAGGCACGAGCATAAGGAAGGAAAGTGCGCCCGCGACAATGTAGGGCCGCTTGGTGAACGTCGCCCAAAGATCACTCCACCCGAGTATGAATTGCAGAAACGCCAGCACATGTAGTACGGCATAGAAAAATGCAAACAGGCCGAGCATTCGGCGAATCCGGATCCAGCCTGCCCAGCCAGACCATCGCTTGAGCGGGGTCATCGCCAAAGTCACGATTAACAATTGGAACGCTGCAAGGCCGAGTGACTCCGTCACCTCCTGGCCCGGGTCAGGCCCCAGAGACTGCGTTGCAATGTTGATTGCCAATATCAGCAGTGGAACGCAGGCAAGAGAGGCCGCAAAAAGGCGAAAAGCCAAGACAAAGCCCGGTCGATCCACTATTCGCGGACGATTCATCAATAGAACTTGCTCAGGTCCATACCCTTGTACAGGTCGGCCACCTGCTCCCCATAACCATTGAACTTGACCGTCTCCATCCAGTTAGGCGAAAGCAGACCGGAAGGCAATCTACGTTCACGCTTCTGACTCCACCTTGGATGGTCCACCTCCGGGTTAACGTTGGCATAGAATCCGTACTCCTGGGGCGCGAGCATTTCCCAGGTGGTTTTCGGGCGCTCCTCCTGGAAACGTATCTTGACGATCGATTTGATGCTCTTGAACCCGTATTTCCAGGGAACAACCAGCCGGATAGGCGCACCATTCTGATTGGGCATGGTTTTGCCATAAAGCCCGACCGCCAGGAAGGTTAACTCGTTCATGGCCTCATCCATCCTTAAGCCCTCCTGGTAGGGCCAGTCGATGGTGCTGAACAATGAGCGCTGACCCCGCATCTGATCCGGATCATACAGGGTCTCGAAATAGACGTATTTCGCTCGGGAATTGGGTTCAAGCCGTTTTATAACGTCGGCGAGTGGAATGCCAATCCAGGGAATGACCATAGACCAGGCCTCGACACAACGCAGGCGATACACCCGCTCCTGGTATTCATGAGGTTTTAGCAGGTCTTCCAAGGCATATTTACCGGGCCGACCACATTCACCTTCAACCACTATGGACCAGGGATCGACGCTCATTTCGTCGGCGTACTCGGCCGGATCGCCTTTTCCGGTGCCAAATTCGTAGAAGTTGTTATAGCGGGTCACATCCTCGAACGGTGTTTTCTCCTCACCGGTAGAAAAGCCGGGCATTGCAACATAGTCCAACGCTTCCCCCGGCACCGGCAGCTTCGCAGCGGATAAAAGACCCGGCATTGAAAGGCCCGCGGCGACGGCCGCAGCTCCAGACATGAACTTCCTTCGATTGAGATAAACAGCTTCGGGGGTAACTTCTGAGTGGGGCAACACCCAGGATGGGCTATTCTTGATAAACATGGAAAGTCTCCGTCAGGGCGTCAGCCAGCTAAGGCGTTGACCGGAGACTGTGGTGAAAATTCCCGGGCCTCGATGAGAAGGCCCGGGCAGCAAGAGCTCAGTCAGCGGCGCCTGAAGCTTTTCGGGGCTTACCACGAAACAGCGCACGAATAGGGCCGGACAACGCGTATATCAGAAATCCGGTAAAGAGTACGGTAGCCGGATCCAGCGCGATCACTACAAAGACCAGGACCACAAGCAGAATCGCAGCAAAAGGCACCCGACCACGCAGATCCAGATCCTTGAAACTGCGATAGAGAATATTGCTGACCATCAGCACGCCCGTACCGGCAACCACCACCATGGTAAGCAACGTGAGCCAGGCAGCGGGTTCAAAGAGATGGAAGCACCAGACCAGGCCAGCAACGCACGCCGCGGCTGCGGGGCTGGGCAACCCAACAAAGAACTTCTTGTCAACTGAACCAATCTGAGTGTTGAAGCGGGCCAGACGAAGTGCAGCGCCAGCCACGTAGATAAAAGTAACGGCCCAACCGACCTTATCAAAGGCGTTCAGCGACCAGAAGAAGGCAACGAGGCCAGGGGCAACACCAAAGGCCACCATGTCGGCCAGGCTGTCGTACTCTTCTCCGAATTTGCTTTGGGTGTTGGTCATCCGGGCAACACGGCCATCCAGTCCATCCAGAATCATGGAGACAAAAATGGCAATCGCGGCGTTATCAAACACGCCGTTTGCGGCAGAGACTATGGCGTAGAAACCTGAAAACAGCGAAGCCGTTGTCAGCGCATTGGGGAGCAGATAGATACCTTTTCGGCGAACCGGTGCACCCTCAACCAGCTCTTCTTCAACCACTTCCCCGGCCTCGACTTCGTAGTCCGGGTTCTGCTTGCCGTCGGCGGTTTTTCTTTCTTCAGTCATTTCCATTACTCCGGAAAGCGTTTGGGCGGAGTATATACGAAAAACGCGGCCTCACGGGCCGCGTTTTTCAAAACCAGGCGGAATTCCGCTTAGTTTTTGTCCTTATCCACGATCTTGTTTGCGGAGATCCACGGCATCATACCGCGCAGCTTCTCACCAACCACTTCGATATCGTGGGCAGCGTTCTGGCGGCGACGTGCAGTCATGGACGGGTAATTCAGAGCGCCTTCAGAGATGAACATCTTGGCATACTCGCCGCTCTGGATACGCTTCAGGGCGTTGCGCATGGCTTCGCGAGACTGCTCGTTGATGATTTCCGGACCAGTCACGTACTCACCATACTCCGCATTGTTGGAGATGGAGTAGTTCATGTTGGCAATGCCGCCCTCGTACATCAGGTCTACGATCAGCTTCAGCTCGTGCAGACATTCGAAATAGGCCATTTCCGGTGCGTACCCGGCTTCAACCAGAGTTTCAAAACCGGCCTTGACCAGCTCCACCGTGCCGCCACACAGAACGGCTTGCTCACCGAACAGATCGGTTTCAGTCTCGTCTTTAAAGCTGGTTTCGATGATGCCAGTACGACCACCACCGATACCGCTGGCATAGGAGAGGGCCAGATTCTTGGCATTGCCGGAGGCATCCTGGAAGATGGCGATCAAATCGGGAATACCGCCGCCGTTGGCGAATTCAGTGCGAACCGTGTGACCCGGCGCCTTTGGAGCAACCATGATTACGTCCAGATCCTTGCGCGGAACGATCTGGTTGTAGTGGATCGCAAAGCCGTGGGCGAATGCCAGAGTGGCGCCTTGCTGCAGATTCGGCTCGATTTCAGCCTTGTACAGCTGAGCCTGATACTCGTCCGGGGTCAGAACCATTACAACGTCAGCCGTGGCAACCGCAGACGGCACGTCGCTGGTCTTCAGGCCATAGGCTTCGGCTTTGGCGATGGAGGAGGAACCCGGGCGCAGACCCACGGTTACGTCAACGCCAGACTCTTTCAGGTTGCACGCGTGCGCGTGGCCCTGGGAACCGAAGCCGATGATGGCAACTTTCTTGCCCTGGATGATGGAAAGATCACAATCCTTATCGTAATAAACCTGCATGAGAAACCTCTGTTATTTGTGATGACCCCGAGGGGCCATAATGTTCAAAACGTGTTTGAAATTCTTAAAGGCTGAGCACCTTCTCGCCTCGGGCGATACCGGATACACCGCTGCGGACTACTTCCAGAACGCCCGACGTGCCAACGGCCTGAATAAAGCCGTCCAGCTTTTCGCTGTCACCTGCCAGCTGGACCGTGTAGACCGAACTGGTCACATCTACAATCTGGCCGCGGAAAATGTCTACCGTACGCTTGATCTCGGCACGCTGGGAACCAGTGGCCTTCAGTTTGACCAGCATCAGCTCACGCTCGATGTGGGCACCTTCGGTCAGATCCACCAGCTTGACGACTTCGATCAGCTTGTTCAGTTGCTTGGTGATCTGTTCGATCACCTTGTCAGAACCCGTCGTGGTCACGGTAAGACGGGACAAAGTCTCGTCTTCGGTTGGCGCCACGGTGAGCGTTTCGATGTTGTAGTTGCGCTGGGAAAACAGACCAACAACCCGTGACAGGGCGCCGGGCTCGTTTTCAAGCAAAACAGAAATGATTCGACGCATGATCAGACCCTCTCCGTCTTGCTGAGCCACATATCCTTCATGGAGCCCCGGGCAACCTGCATCGGATACACGTGCTCAAAGCGGTCCACGTAAATATCCACGAACACCAGATCGTCCTTCATTGCCAGCACTTCTTTCAGCTTGGTTTCCAGATCTTCTTTCTTCTCAATCCGGACACCCTTGTGCCCATAGGCTTCCGCCAGCTTGATGAAATCTGGGAGTGATTCCATGTAGGACTCGGCATGACGGGACTCGTAGTTCATGTCCTGCCACTGCTTGACCATACCCAGTGCCTGATTGTTCAGGTTGATGATCTTCACCGGCAGATTGTACTGCTTGCAGGTGGACAGCTCCTGAATGTTCATCTGGATACTACCCTCACCGGTAATGCACAGTACTTCATCGTCCGGATGGGTCAGCTTGACCCCCATGGCCGCCGGCAAACCAAAGCCCATGGTGCCGAGACCACCGGAATTGATCCAGCGGTTGGGTTTGTCGAACTTGTAGTACTGGGCCGCAAACATCTGGTGCTGACCCACATCGGAAGTCACGAAGGCTTCGCCGTTAGTCAGGCGACACAGCATCTCGATCACTTCCTGGGGCTTGATCACATCCGGACCGGTCTCATAACGCATTCCGTGGAATGCCCGCCATTCATCGATCTGCTTCCACCAGGAAGCGATGGCATCCGCATCGGGCTTTTCTTTGGCTTCCTTGACCAGCGACAGCATTTCCTTCAGCACGGCGTCTACCGGACCAACAATGGGCACATCCGCATCCACCGTCTTGGAAATCGAAGCCGGGTCGATGTCGATATGGATAATGCGCGCGCCCGGACAGAACTTCTCGGTGGCATTGGTCACCCGGTCATCAAAGCGGGCTCCCACGCAGAGAATCAGATCCGAGTGGTGCATGGCCATATTCGCTTCATAGGTGCCGTGCATGCCGAGCCAACCAAGGTGCTGCTTGTCGCTGGCCGGGTAACAGCCAATCCCCATCAGGGTATTGGTGATTGGATACCCCAGCATCCGGACAAGCTCGGTCAGCTGATCCGATGCCTTGCCCAGAATCACCCCACCACCTGCATAGATAACCGGGCGCTTGGCCGCCAGCATCATGTCGACGGCTTTCTTGATCTGACCGGCATGGCCGCGAATAGCGGGGTTGTAGGACCGCAGTTTGACCTTCTTGGGGTACGCGTATTCGTACCGTTCGTTCGGCGTGGTCATATCCTTGGGGATATCCACGACCACAGGGCCGGGACGGCCGGTGGCAGCAATGTAATAGGCCTTGCGGATGATTTCCGGGATTTCCTCGGGGTGCCGGACACTGAGGTTGTGCTTCACCACGGGTCGGGAGACACCCATCATATCGGTTTCCTGGAACGCGTCCTCACCGATGAGAGTGGATGCAACCTGGCCGCACAGAACCACCATGGGGATGGAATCCATGAATGCGGTGGCAATGCCGGTGATGGTGTTGGTGGCTCCAGGACCCGAGGTCACCAGTACGGTACCTGGTTTTCCGGTTGCGCGGGCATAACCGTCGGCCATATGGACCGCCGCCTGCTCGTGCCTGACCAGAATGTGCTTGACTTTGTCCTGCCTGAACAGCGCGTCATAAATATGAAGGGCTGCACCACCCGGATAGCCGTATACGTATTCGATGCATTCGTCTTGAAGGGACCGGATCAACATATCGGCGCCAGACAATAACTCCACGATTTTCTACCCTCTTCTACGAGTGAATGAGCCGGGGCTGATCCCGGTTGCCTGGATTCACGGTGTCCATGCTTCTTGTGAAAGCGGAACCGGCTGCTCCTCCACACCTTGTTAAGAGGTTGTCTCCTGGCCAGCCGCCCTCCTGAGGGTTGCGGAGAACGGCCAATCAACGGGTTGCACGTAAGCAACAACCATCCCGCGACGGATGCGCGGCGCGTTCAGTGTGGTAATTGATGGGGGATACTCGCTCGGGATTGCCTGCCGTATTGACCCCAGTCTTCAGGCAATCGGTAATTCTGACAGCGCGAAACTCCCTGTCAATAGCCGTTGCAGGTTTCTGTGCCTATACTGGCCGAAGGTCTGCCAATCTTGCTACAAATCCATACAAAGATTTGAACCAGACAGAAGAAAATCCGCAGTGCCAGTGGCATGATGTGGAATAATGAATTGAAAAAACGGGCCCGGTCTATCCAGGTTGTCTGCCTGCCCGGGAGCAGTGAACATACGCGAGTAGAGCCATGAACAGAAAAATCCTGACGCTGACCTTATTACTGGCCGTTGTACCAGGTGTCGCCATGAGCGCCTCTGTCTATAAATGGACCGATGAAAACGGGGTTACCCACTTCGGCGACCGGCAGCCGACTGGTTCAAAGGCCGAACGAGTCAATGTGCGCTCAGGCACTTCCACAGACGCATCCGGCAATCGACAGAGGCTTCAGGAGCGTTTGCAGAATATGGAGGAACGTCAAGCGGAGGAGGCGGAGCAGCGCCAGGAAACGGCAGCTGAGGAAGCCCGCAGAAAACAGCGCGAAGCGAACTGCGAAACAGCTCGTTCGAATCTGGACATAATTGACACCAACGCCCGTATTCGGATTGAGGAGAACGGAGAACAACGCTACCTTAGCTCAGAAGAAATCGCCGAAAAGCGGGCAGAATTTGAGCGGATTGCGGAAGAGAATTGCGGACCAGAAGAACAGTAAGACGGAAAAAAGGGGTCAGATGAACGCATTCATCTGACCCCGGTTTTCCACTCAAGCCTTGGCGAAAGTCAGGTGGTGGTCCTCCACCGTCCCCTTGATAACATCCCCCGGCATAAACTCTCCCTGCAGCAGCCTCTGAGCCAGCGGGTTTTCGATCATTCGCTGAATCGCCCGCTTCAAAGGCCGCGCACCGTAAACCGGGTCATACCCGACTTCGGCCAGCAACTCCATCGCGGCGTCATCCAACTCGAGCCTCATATCCTGTTCTTTCAGGCGCTTGCTCAGCGACTCAATCTGAATGCGGGCGATACCCTGGATCTGGCTCTCCGCCAGCGGGTGGAACACGACCACTTCATCCACCCGGTTGATGAACTCGGGGCGGAAATGGGTACCGACGACTTCCATCACCGCATTCTTCATCACCTCATAGTTCTCCTCACCGGCTTTCTGCTGGATGATGTCCGAGCCGAGATTTGAGGTCATGACAATGACCGTATTCCGGAAGTCGACGGTTCTACCCTGCCCGTCCGTCAGGCGGCCATCCTCAAGTACCTGCAGAAGGATGTTGAACACATCCGGATGGGCCTTCTCCACCTCATCCAGCAGCAACACAGAGTACGGCCGGCGACGAACCGCTTCGGTCAGGTAGCCACCCTCCTCATAGCCTACATAGCCCGGAGGCGCACCAATCAGGCGAGCGACTGAATGCTTCTCCATGAATTCGGACATGTCGATACGCACCATGGCTTCCTCGGTATCGAACAGAAAGGACGCCAGGGCCTTACACAGCTCGGTCTTGCCCACACCCGTCGGGCCAAGGAACAGAAAGGAACCATTGGGGCGATTGGGGTCTGACAAGCCCGCACGGGAACGACGCACCGCGTTGGATACGGCCTCGACCGCTTCATCCTGGCCGATCACCCGGTCGTGCAGAGCTTCCTCCATGCGCATTAGCTTATCCCGCTCGCCTTCGAGCATCTTGGACACAGGAATACCGGTCCACTTGGAGACAATCTCGGCGATCTCCTCGTCGGTCACCCGGTTCCGGAGCAGCTTCATTTCCATCATCTCAGCCTGGCTGGCCATGTCCAGTTGGCGCTCCAGCTCAGGAATCTGGCCGTACTGGAGCTCGGACATCTTGCCAAGATCGCCCGCGCGACGGGCGTTCTCCAGATCGATACGGGCCTGCTCCAGGCGACTTTTGATCTTCTGGGAACCGTGCAACGCAGCCTTTTCGGTGTTCCAAACCTCTTCCAGATCAGCGTATTCACGCTCGACACCGGTAATCACGTCGGACAGCTCCGACAGGCGTTTTTTCGAGGCAGCATCGGTCTCTTTTTTGAGCGCCTCACGCTCGATTTTCAGTTGAATCAGTCGACGCTCAAGACGGTCGAGGGCCTCGGGCTTGGAATCCATTTCCATGCGGATCTGGGAAGCTGCTTCGTCCACCAGGTCAATGGCCTTGTCCGGCAGTTGCCGGTCTGTAATGTAGCGGTGTGATAGCTTGGCGGCGGCAATGATGGCGCCGTCTGTTACCTCAACCCCGTGATGCACTTCATAACGCTCTTTCAGTCCCCGCAGGATGGCGATCGTATCTTCTTCGCCGGGCTCGCTGACCAGAACTTTCTGGAAGCGACGCTCCAAGGCTGCATCTTTCTCGATATTTTCACGGTATTCATCAAGGGTGGTCGCGCCCACGCAGTGCAGCTCGCCGCGGGCCAGGGCCGGCTTGAGCATGTTCCCGGCGTCCATTGAGCCTTCGGCCTTGCCGGCACCGACCATGGTGTGAATCTCGTCGATGAACAGGATGATCTGGCCTTCCTGCTTGGACAGCTCGTTCAGGACCGCTTTCAGGCGCTCCTCGAACTCACCCCGGAACTTGGCTCCGGCAATCAGGGCACCCATGTCGAGTGACAGGACTTTCTTGTCCTTGAGGCCATCGGGCACCTCGCCGTTGACGATCCGCTGGGCCAACCCTTCGACAATGGCGGTTTTACCAACGCCGGGCTCACCGATGAGGACCGGGTTGTTTTTCCGGCGGCGCTGCAATACCTGAATGGTGCGACGGATTTCATCATCGCGACCGATAACCGGATCCAGCTTGCCAGCTTCGGCCCGTTCGGTGAGATCAATGGTGTATTTGGACAGCGCCTGACGGTTTTCCTCGGCGCTGGCGTCGTTGACGGCTTCACCACCGCGAACTTCGTCGATGGCTTTTTCCAGGGCAGCTTTATCTACGCCCTGCTCCCGGAGTACCCGGCCAAGTGTGCCCCGGTCTTCCAGGGCAGCCAGCAGCATCAGCTCGCTGGAGATGTACTGGTCTTTGCGCTTCTGTGCGAGTTTGTCGGCAATGTTGAACAGGCGGCCCATGTCATTGGACATGGAGACGTCGCCGGCTGATCCCTGTACTTCCGGCAGGTTCTCGATTTCACGGGCAATCGCCTGGCGAATGCGTCCGGGCTCTGCGCCGGCCTGTTTGAGCAGTGGTTTGATGGCGCTGCCTTCCTGGTCGAGCAGTGCCTGCAGCAGGTGAACCGGCTCAATGAAGTTGTGATCTTTCCCGACCGCTATCGATTGTGCGTCCGCGAGGGCGGTCTGCAGCTTGCTGGTCAGCTTGTCGATTCTCATGTGTACTTTCCCCAAATTTCTGCGAATACCAAGGTGCCATCGGTGGCGGATATTCGATTGCTTTGACAATTAATGTAGGGGCAAGTAGGGGGACTTCAAGCGGGGCTTCGGTGTATTCGTCAGAAAATTGACGGCCGTCAGTTTGAAATTGGGACTTGGGTGCAGGTCTGGTGCAGGACTACTTTACAGAACACGCCGTGAATACATCCCTGTAGGCTTGGCTGCAGCATCCATGCTGCAGACAGTTCTGTAAAGTAGTCCTGCACCAGCCCCGGAGATTCTCGGTTAAAACCAGAGCCAACCGATAAAAGAAAGGCAGAATCAGTCTCTTATCCAGATCAAAGTTGCCATACGCCCGGTTTGGCCATCCCTGCGGTAAGAAAAAAACCGATCCGAATCCTGAACGGTACACAGGCCACCGCCAGTCACGGTGGAAACGCCGAGATGATTTAACCTCAGAGTGGCAAGTGCATAGATATCTGCCATGAAATGACCCGGCTGAGCGCCTTCGGCTGTGAAGGCCTGGACCGCTTTGGGATCATGATCAAGGAAGGCGTCACGCACTTCCGGGCCGACTTCAAAGCTGTCCGGGCCGATGGCTGGGCCGAGCCAGGCTTGCAGGGTTTCGGGTGCAACGGCCATGACGCTCACCAGATTCTCGATAACGCCACCACACAGGCTTCGCCAGCCGCAGTGGGCGGCGCCGACGACGGTTCCTTCGCGGTCGGAAAGAACAACGGGCAGGCAGTCGGCGGTGAGGATGGCGCAGGCGATGCCTGGATGACGGGTGTAGCTGGCGTCGGCCTTGGCGATTTGTCCGACGTTATCCGGGGTCAGTTCGACAACATCGGTACCGTGCACCTGATTGAGCCAGCCGATCCGCTCGCTTGTCAGGCCTGCGGATTCGGCGAGTCTTAGTCGATTCTGTTCCACATTGTCCGGGTTGTCTTCAACGTGGCTACCAAGGTTAAGACTGTCCCAGGGTCGCCCGCTAACGCCGCCGGCGCGGGTTGTGCTGAGGGCCCGCACTCTGTCAGGCGCGGACCAGTCAGGCTTCAGGGCGTCACCTTCAATAGTCACGCGCTTCCAGCTCCCGGGCGTGTTTGCGCAGGGCCTCGATCAGGGCAACCATGTCTTCAGGCAGGGGCACCTCCCAGGTCAGGATTTCACCGGTTTCCGGGTGCTCGAGGGTCAGTTGCCGGGCGTGGAGAGCCTGGCGATGGAAAGCCGAGAGAGCCTCTCGAAGTTCTTCGGTGGTCCCCTTGGGCAGCCTGAGGCGGCCGCCGTAAAGGGGGTCTCCGACCAGCGGGTGTTTTACATGGGCCATATGAACGCGGATCTGGTGGGTTCGACCGCTTTCCAGCTTGCAGCGGACGTGGGTGTGGGCGGCAAAGCGCTCCACCAGACGATAGTGGGTGACCGCCGGCTTTCCGGAGGCGACGACCGCCATTTTCTTGCGTTCCCGCGGGTGTCGGCCGATGGGTGCGTCAACCGTTGCACCTCCGGTGAGGGTACCAACGACGACGGCTTCATACTCGCGGCCCATGGTCCGGGTTTGTAACTGATCAACCAAGGATGTGTGCGCAATCAGGCTTCGAGCGACAACCATGATGCCGGAGGTGTCTTTGTCGAGTCGGTGAACGATGCCCGCTCTGGGCAGATTCTCGACTTCCGGTGCGTAATTCAACAGAGCGTTAACCAGGGTCCCATCGGCGTGCCCGGCAGCCGGGTGCACAACAAGACCCGCCGGCTTGTTGATGACCAACAAGTGCTCGTCCTCATAGACGATATCGAGGGATATTTCCTCGGCCTGCCAGCTCACCTGAGCTTCCGGCTCGGCATCCAGCTCCAGGCGATCGTCCAGCATCACTTTGTCGCGAGGCTTTCGCGCCTCACCATTCACCGTCAAAGCACCACTCTTGATCCAGGACTGCAGGCGGGAACGGGAGTGTTCGGGCATCAGTTCTGCCGCAGCCTGATCCAGGCGCCGATCACTCAATTCCGGCGGCACGACAAAGCTGGCGAGGATTCGTTTTTCAGATGACATTAAGCCCCCAGGGCCTGTGTGTGTTACGTTTCGGTCAGATTATTGGAAACAACGGGGGATTGCTCTGCACATGGAGCCACTTCCCCGCTACAATGACTGCCCTTGAATTAATCGACATTATACGGGATTCCGGAATGAGATCAGGTCTTCGTTTGCTGCTACTTGCCACACTGGTTGTTATGGTGAGCGCCTGCGCCTCCAACAAGCAGGAGGAAGTGCTTCCGGAGAAGACCTATTACGAGAACGCCCGAGAGGCCATGACCTCTGGTAACTTCAACGAAGCAGAACAGAACCTGGATGCCCTGGAAACCTACTATCCCTTTGGCCGGTATGCAGAACAGGCCCAGCTTGACCTGATCTATGCTCGCTACCAGAACCTGGACCTTGAAGGCTCCCGCGCGGCCGCAGATCGGTTTCTGCGTCTCAATCCTCAAAGCGACCACGCAGACTACGCGCTCTACATGCGCGGCCTCGCCTCCTATAATCTGGATATCGGGCTCGCGGCGCGCTACTTCCCGATCGACGTAGCGGCCCGGGATCCGGGCGAGCAGTTGCAGTCATTCCGGGACTTTTCCGAGCTGCTGAACCGCTATCCGGACAGTCAGTACGTCGCGGATGCCCGCCAGCGAATGATCGCGGTACGCAATCGCATGGCCGAGCTGGAGCTCTACGCAGCGCGTTACTACGTCAAACGTCAGGCCTACGTAGCTGCCAACAACCGGGCGCGGTACATCATCGAGAACTACCCTACCGCCACTGTGACCGAAGAGGCACTGATTATCCTTGCAGAAACCTTTCGCTTCCTGGAACTGAAAAAAGGGTCACAGGACGCGATCGCCATGCTCCGCACCAATTTCCCGGAAAGTGAAGCGTTCAATGACGCCGGTGAGTTTGAGGTGGACCTGTTGGAAGGGGAAAACCGCTCACTGACTAACGTTGTCACCTTTGGTTTGATGGGCGACGAATAAGAGCTGAAATCGGGGTCAATTGAAATGTTCAACTGACCCCGATATCTGTTGGCTACTTTCCGCTCTTCCAACCGTTAGTTATCGGATACCGCCGGTCCTTACCAAACCCTCGCTCGGTAATCCGGACACCAATCGGCGCCTGCCGACGCTTGTATTCGTTGACATCCACCAGACGTATCACCCGTTCAACGTCAACCCTATCGAAGCCTTCGGCAACGATCGCATCAGCGCTGAAATCCCTCTCGACATACAGGTTCAGAATCTGATCAAGCACGTCGTAACCGGGCAGGCTGTCCTCATCTTTCTGATCTGGCGCGAGCTCTGCCGACGGCGGGCGGGTGATTACACGCTCAGGGATCACTTCTCCCTCCGAAAGCGTATTGCGGTACTTGGCCAGGCGGAATACCAGGGTTTTGGGCACGTCCTTGAGAACGTCAAAGCCGCCAGCCATATCCCCGTACAGGGTTGAGTAACCCACCGCCATCTCGCTCTTGTTCCCGGTGGTCAGCACCAGCGACCCGAACTTGTTGGACAGGGACATCAGCAAAACACCGCGCAGACGCGCCTGCAGGTTTTCCTCAGTTGTGTCGGGCTTGGTGCCCTCGAAAGGCGCTGCCAAAGATTCCATGAAGGCGTCGTACATCGGCTCAATCGAGAACACATCGTACTGCACACCCAGCCTAACCGCCTCGGCCTCAGCATCCTCCAGGCTCATACTTGAGGTGTAGCGGAACGGCATCATCACCGCGCGGACCCGATCCTTGCCCAGAGCATCCACTGCCACAGCCAGAGTCACTGCCGAGTCGATGCCTCCTGATAGCCCCAGAACCACGGATTTGAATCCGTTCTTGTTGACGTAATCCCGAACACCGGTCACCAAAGCGCTGTAGACATTGGCCTCAAGCGAAGGCTCTTCCGGCAAGGGCTGGGATACTGGCTGACAATGGTGCTCGCATAGGAAGTCGACCGGATAAAGGCCTTCGCCAAACTGCGGAGCTTCTGCAGTGAGCACACCGGAATGGTCGAACACCATGGAGCCACCGTCAAAAACCAGCTCGTCCTGGCCGCCCACCAGGTTCACGTACACGATACTGACCAGATTCTCCCGGGACTTCCGCTCCAGCAATGCCTTCCTGCGCGCCTGTTTGTCGATGTCATAGGGCGAGGCATTTAGGTTCAGGATAAGGCGGGCGCCTGCAGCAGCGCAGTCCTCCACCGGCCCTTCTTTCCAGAGATCTTCACATACAGTAATTCCTACCGGAACGCCCCGGATATCCAGAGTCAGGACATCCCGACCCTCGGCGAAGTAACGCTTCTCGTCGAATACCTGATAGTTGGGCGGGAAACGTTTGAAGTACCGACCGGTGATTTCGCCTCCATCAATGACCACCGCCGCGTTGTACAGCAGCGCGCCATGGCGAAGAGGAGCACCGATAACAATCACCGGATCCAGCTTTTCCGCCTGCAGTCTTTCCAACGCTTCGTTGACCCGGACTTCCAGGCTCGGGCGCAATAGCAGATCCTCCGGCGGATAGCCGGTCAGGCAAAGCTCGGGAAAAACCACAATGTCCGCCTGATGCTCGGACGATGCCCGACGGGCAGCCTCAAGGATAAGCTCGGTGTTGCCGGGTATATCGCCTACCAGAAAATCCAGTTGGGCCATCACCACCCGCAGTTTTCTGGCTGACGCCCCGGTCGCTGCCTGGTTTCCGGACACGGACATAAATCGGCTCCTGTAACTCATTGCCATGAAAAGGCTATTATAACCCCGCATAGGCGTGGATTTCTTCCGATCAACAGCGGATCCCTGTAACTCATGGCACCAGATACACCAGCACAGTCGGCCGAAACGCTCGGCAAGCCCCCTTCAACACCATCCGGCGTTCAGCAAGCAAAGCTGTTCAGAATCTACAACCACTACCGCCTGGTGGTGAGCCTGATGCTGGTGGCTCTGTTGTTCGTAGATCCTGTCAACTTCGACATGCGCTTCCGGTTTCTGGATTACTATCAGGCAGGGGTCTCCGCTTACCTTGGACTGAATGCCTTCATTGCCCTGCTTCTGGTGGCCGGCTTTCACCCTAGTCAGCGTCATATAACGCTTTCGATCCTGCTTGATATTCTCATCATGCATGGACTGCTGCTCGCCAGCACAGGCATTACCAACGGCTTGGCCAATCTGGTGATAGTATCCGTGGCAGCGGGCAACATCCTGACTCCAAGCCGCATGGGCACCTTCTACGCGGCTCTGGCTGCAATCTGCTCCCTGGGAATCTCGGGCTGGGCCGTGCTGGCGCTAGGCGAGTCCGCCGACGACATTGTCAGGGCCGGCTCCCTCGGCATCCTATATTTTGCGGCGGCTTTCGTCCTGCAAAGTATCTCCCTCCGCATGATGCGCAGCGAAGCTCTGGCCAGCAGCCGTGCCCGCAGCATTGCCGAATTGGAGCAAATCAACCAGCAGATTATCCAGCGCATGCGTACCGGCATACTCGTACTGGACCGTTTCGGCCAGATCCGCGTTGCCAACGCTGCTGCCGAAGAACTTCTATACGGGGCACCCAAAACCTCGGTACCAATTAACCAACGGGCAAACGTGTTACCCAAACCCCTCAAGCAGGGTCTGGATGCATGGCTCAAGGACCCTACACAGCGCATTGAGCCGTTCCAGCCCTCACCAACCTCGCCGCTTTTGCAGGTCAACTTTACCCAACTGGACCAGGAGCGAGGCGACCAGATCCTCGTATTTATCGAGGACATGAGCAAAGTTACCCAACAGGCCCAGCAGATGAAACTGGCATCGCTGGGCCGACTCACGGCCGGCATCGCCCATGAAATCCGTAATCCGTTGGGGGCAATCAGCCACGCGGCTCAACTCATGGAGGAATCCCCCAACCTCGAACCCAGTGACCGTCAGATGCTGGAAATTATCCGACGCCATTCCCGGCGGGTGAATGGCATCATCGAGAATGTACTGGATCTTTCCAGGCGCCGGGCAGCCAATGCCGATCTGATTGAAGTGGCTCCCTGGCTCCAGGAATTTCGGGAAGATTTCCTCCAAACGCAGGACGATGACTGCACCGCCGCCAACATCGTTCTGAAAATCGATCCGCAACTGCCGCCAGCCCGGTTCGACAAGAGCCAGATTGAACAGGTAATGGTGAACCTTTGCGATAACGGTTTACGCTACAGTGAACAGCATTCAGGACAGCGAAAGATCGGCATCCATGCTGGGGCAACCGAGGACGGCGAGCGCGCATATATCGACGTTCGCGACCAGGGCCCGGGCATCGCGCCGGAACACAGAAGCTCGGTCTTCGAACCATTTTTTACCACAGATAAGGTGGGCACCGGGCTGGGGCTTTATCTGGCTCGGGAACTGTGCGAGGCTAATCAGGCGCACCTTTCTCTGGTAGAAGACAACAAGCCCGGCTGCTGTTTTCGCATTACATTTGCTCACCCGGGGCGAATGATCTGAACCGGCGCTAGTGGATATTGAGCGCTTGAACAACGACATGGAACCGACGATAAAAAGATGACCACATACACAGCGCTGATCGTTGATGATGAACCGGACATCCGGGATTTACTTGAGATCACCCTCACACGGATGGGGATAACCACGCTCACGGCACCTGACCTCACCAGCGCCCGAAAATTGCTGGAACAAAACACCACCCATCTTTGCCTGACCGACATGAACCTGCCAGACGGTAACGGCATCGAACTCGTACAGTGGATTCAGAAGCATTCTCCCGCCACGCCTGTTGCTGTGATTACAGCCTACGGCAACATGGATACCGCGATCGAGTCTCTCAAAGCCGGGGCTTTTGATTTCGTATCCAAGCCGGTGGAACTGCCCCGTTTAAGGGAGTTGGTCAATAGCGCTCTCAAATTAGCCGAGCCAAAGGCAGACACAGAAGATACAGCCGACGAGCCAGGCCTGTTACTGGGTAAATCGCCAGAGATACGCAAACTCCGTAACCAGACCCGAAAACTGGCCAGAAGCCAGGCGCCCGTTTTTATCAGCGGCGAGTCCGGAAGCGGTAAGGAGCTGGTTGCCAGAATGATCCATCTGCAGGGCCCCCGCCGAGAAGGAGCATTTATCGCGGTTAACTGCGGCGCGATTCCCTCCGAACTGATGGAAAGCGAATTCTTCGGCCACAAAAAAGGCAGCTTTACCGGGGCCGTGGAGAATAAAGATGGCTTGTTCCGGTCAGCCAATGGCGGCACCTTGTTCCTCGATGAAGTAGCTGACCTGCCCCTCGCCATGCAGGTGAAACTGCTCCGGGCTATTCAGGAAAAAGCAGTTCGTCCGGTTGGCGATACGAAGGAGGTCCCCGTTGACATCCGGGTACTGAGTGCCACCCACAAGAACCTGCCGGAACTTGTTCAGGAAGGCAGCTTCCGCCAGGATCTTTTCTACCGCATTAACGTGATAGAACTCGCAGTGCCGCCCCTGAGAGAACGGCCGGATGATATTCCACTGCTCTCGAACCACATTCTTCAGCGGATTGCGAGAGAGTATGAGTGTGACCCAGCTTCGTTAACACCTGCCGCCGTCGAAAGGCTGAGAAGCTATGAGTTCCCCGGAAATGTTCGGGAACTGGAAAACGTGTTGGAGCGGGCTTTCACCCTCTGCGACGCTGACCAGATTGATGCTGAGGATCTTCACCTGGGGAACGGAGTGCAACATCCCTCGTCCGCCACACAGATTATTGCAGAAGGCCAGTCCGGCGAGGGAGAGGGGGTTGCTGTTCCTGATGGTGAAATCGATCTAGAGGGATACCTCGAGAAGATTGAACGACAGGCGATTGAGAAGGCGCTTGAGGCGACCCGATGGAACAAGACTGCTGCGGCCAAAAGACTGGGAATCAGTTTTCGGGCGCTGAGGTATCGGTTGAAGAAGTTGGGAATGGAGTAAACTGAATTTCCGTGAAGTTCGACACAGTGAGTTCAGCCCCAAACTCAGGAAAAGTGTTAAAGTCTCAATCCAAAACAAGTTAGGAGCCATGGAGGGCCCTGATGAAAAAGTTACGTCCCTTGCACTCGAGGGGGTTCACCCTCGTTGAACTTCTCATAACTCTCGCCATTCTGATTATCGCTGCAGGCATCGCAGTGCCTGCTTTCAGCAGTCTGTCACTGAGTAATGCGCGAACATCGAGCGTGAACAGCTATTTCGGCGCGTTTGCATTCGCTCGATACCAAGCGGTGAAAACGCGCGCGATTACCGCTATCTGCCCACTAGATGAAGAAAATAAGTGTGTCGACGATTGGAACCGACAAGTATCTATTTTCCCGGACGTGGATCGGGATCAGAGACCCGATGACAATACCATCTGGCGAGTGATCAACCCAAGAAGTAGCCGACTGCGCGTTCATTCACGTACTGCAGGCAGCGGTTCGTTTCATTTCGGGCCTGATGGCATTGTCTACGGTGGTACCGGGAGTTTGGTCATCTGTCCGGACGATGTTTCCAGCGGACAGATGACCTACATCGCAGTGAGTCGTGGAGGACGTGCCCGCCAGGTCAGGGATGACGACGGTGACGGGCATATAAGACTTGCATGGGGTGGAGAATTAACTTGCTCGTAAAGGGCGGTTAATCCTCCCAGTTGTTTTCTCCTGCGTCGTCCACATCGCCATCGTTATTCTCATCCCAGCCTCGCGCCCCAGTGTGAGCAAGCGTCAGGATACCATTTCCAGCCTGCGCATTTTTGGGAGTAGCGATGAGAACGTATGTGGTTGCGGTAACATTAGCGATCACGCTGCCATCATCTATGGTCAGATCGTAGAATTTTGGCGCACCATCAATGGGCGATTCATCTGCATAAATTGATGGTGCACCACTGTTTGGACTTCCAGCCCCGAGATAAGTCCCATTAGCTGTGCGGTGGCGTTCCATCGCCGCCGCAAGCCCCATCAGCGCCCCCTGGGCATCTGTCCGCCTTGCCCTCTCCACGTATTCCGTGTAACTCGGGTAGGCGATGGCGGCGATAATTCCGATTATCGCCACCACAATCATCAGCTCGATCAGCGTAAAGCCCTGATTACGTCTTTCAAGAATCAAGAGACTTACTCCTCATACCAATAGATCTTTCTGACCAGACCACCCGGGGGAGGGGGAACCAGAGTTTCAGTACCGGCCACAATAATGTCTTCGCCGTCAATGGTAATAGCCTTCGGCGACGGAGGCAGACCAAGTGTTTTCAGAGCGACGTACCGATCAGATTCGGTCAAAGCATCGTCTGAACCAAGCTTGTCATAGTTCACCACTGCCCTACCATCGGCCAGCTCAACATGATAGAGGCGAGATTGACCGGCGGACGGCACACAAGGATCAAGGCTGGCCGCGGGCTCAAAGGTTGTGAAGAAGACGTCACCGCGAAGCGTCGTGCTCGAAGACAGCACTTTCTCGCCATCGCGGGTGAGGCGTATGTACCAGCCCTGAGCCTGGGACAATGAAGTTTCGGCCGCCTCCCTTTGCTCTTCGGTACCCTCCTGAATCAGGTTATCCGTGGTATCCATGAGATCCGCTTCAGTCAGAGTTGTGTACTCGACTTCTCCAGCCTGATTCAAGGGTACAGCGATGGAAGAGATTGTAAGCTTGTAGAAACGATCCTCAACGCCCTTGTCCAGAGGACTCGCTTGATAGCCTGATCCGATTGCAAGGTTCAGATAACGCTGTCCGTTCTTCAGAGTACCTGACAGATCCGGTGTGTGATAGAAACGGCGGTTCGAAGCTTCGGTACTCCCTGCAAGGTCCGCAATCACACCCGCCGTGGCAAAATTGGCGGCTTCCTGACCATTGCGCAAGTCCACCCGCCAGATCTGACCGCCCATGTCACCCACGTATAGCTGGTCGGCCAGTCTGTCACCGTTTACATCAATGACAGCAGGCGTAGCCGGGATGCTGTAGTCCATATCCGCCAGCTCGAGGTCAGCGTCACTGTCTGCGGGACCGGACCACCACAGGCGCTCTCCAGTGGATGCATCTACCATGTAGATGGCCCGACCCATGGAATCTTCTGTACGCACAGCCACATCATCCTGATTGGTGTCATAGCCGCCGGAGAAGAACAGAACCTCACGGATCTCATCACCCAGGCGGACGCGGTGTTTCACAGGATCAGACCAAGTCTGGCCGAGTTCCGTAAAATCGCCCTGGCCTCCGCGTATTGCCCAGAGTACGGAAGGGGCATCCCGATCGGTGACATCCAAACCATAGTAATTACGGCCGCCGCGACGCATGCCTGAGTAGATGTATACAGAGTCGTCTTCATCAACTACCCGGTCCCGGTCGATATCCTGGAACCACGCAGTGATCGAACCGTCCATGCCATAGGGCCGGGCAAACTCCGACACCAAATTGTCCCGATACACGCCCTGATTAGCGAGCAATTCGCCCGGCATGAACGAGAAATTCAACTGACCGGTTTCGCCATCAAGGGCATGGAGGAACCCCTGGTTGTCACCAAAGAATACGGTAGTATCCGGATCTTCCTCAGTTCCACCATAGACCTGCAGATAGGGCCGGGAATGCAATGGATCAGCGATAAATTTCCTGGAATCTGACGTACTCCCGTCATCGTCCTCGTCGTCTACATCCTGACCACGAGTAAAGCGAATCAACTCCTGAAGCCGTGCATCAGACATATCGGCATCGCCAAAGAGGGTCTTGGTCAAATTATCGTTGCCGACGACTACGTTATTGACCGCGTTGGTAAGCGACTGGGATGTTGACCCCACGTAATAGGTATAAACGTTCCGTTGGGAATTATCGTCAGGTATAACACTGGCTGCACCGCCTGCGCTGGCGACCGCGCCATCGACCCCAGACGACCAGTAACTGCGAGCCGTATCCTTGAAGAATCCTGTCACAGGGTCAATTGCGTCATTGCCGTTCTGGTCAACGATATCCCCGGCAGAGGTAAGGCGGTAGCGTTTGAGGTTACCCGGCCAGAGGGGTTCGACAACCGGCTCGAACACAGAGAAATAGAGCGCATCCAGATAGTTGAGCTGGTTAAAGTTGTTAACACTCACACCCGGTGATGAGAATGTCGTATTGGTAGAGAGAACCTGCCGAAAAATCTCATTGAAAACGCCTTCCAGCTGATCCGCACTCTCTGCCAGATAATATTCACCTCCGCCTTTGGTGGCAGCGTCATCCAGCAGTTGTTGATCAGACTGGAAACCCACGGTGTACGTCACCACGCGCTGAGTGCCATCGTACTCGTCATTCAGGTCGTTGGTGTACATATATTCGGCAATCTCATCGAGACAATTGCCGTCACATCCATTAATCCCCAACTCATCTTCCATGTCATCGTTGTGGTTGGTATCCCGGGTTGGTTCACCGTCAGTCAGGAGAACGACGTAGTTAGCCTGGCATTCAAGCTCAATTGGACTGCTGTAGGAATCACCATCCATCGCATTATCGGCCTGGCGACGGGACGGGCTCAGGAAAGGAGATCCCCCCTCGAAGTATCGTTTGGCACCAAATAAGGTTTCCGATAAGGGCGTGTTGGTATCCGCACCGAGATCGTCAACAGCATCTTTGAAGCTACTACGGCCCTCGGATATGGGACGAATGGCCTCAAGAACAACACCACCTTCACCAAAATCGTTTGCAAATCGATCGAATGCCATCAGTCCGATGTTCACATTTTCAAGACCATCGGCGAGGTTCTTGGCGACCCGCTTAACAATATCGATCCGCCTCTCGTAGGTGACTTCACGATTTTCATACCAGTTGAGGTAGTTCGCAGAGTAGAACTCCTCCGCGGAAATATCCCCCCAATCTACCTCATTGTTGCCATCAGCCTGACAAACGGTTCTGGAGTTATTCACGTTATCGTAACTGAACGAATTCCAGCGATTTCTGTAAAAGTAAGCCATTTTGTAGGGGGATGTCCTGCCAAGCGTATCCAGCTTGGTGTTGATATCCTGACACTCTATGACTGTCTTTCTGATAGTGTACCAATTACCGCCGTCCTCGTAGTACACGAAGTCGTCGTTAGCATTTCCTTCATAACTCTGTGAAGGGTCGTAATTCGACTCAGACACTTCAACGAAGGTATCCATACTCCCGGAGTTATCCAGAATAAAGAGAATATTCGGGGACGATATATCCCTTTCGATGTTGAAGAATATTTCCGTGTCATCAGCACTGACGCTACTCGCGAAAGGGGACAGCACCAGGATATGAGCCAGGGAAACATTGCGTATAAATCTGAATTTGTTCATGACTGCACCTCGGGTTCACTGTCCGTAAAAAATTACGACTTCCGCCAGTTCGGTTTCGCGGTCATAAAGTACCGTTCCCCCGCCTCCGCTGGCTGCCTTGGCCTGCCGCAAGTTGATCTGCTCACCGCCTGACCGGAACTCTATCTCGGGAGCCGGAAGGAATGTTCTGGGCATACAGCCATCACACTCTGTAATCCTGATGGAAATCACTTCGCCCGCACCAGAGGTGTTCAGTTCCAGGTCCAAGCCCTCAGCCGCTATGGGTGGCACGAAGGGGGTACCGCTTCCCGGCACTGACTGCGAAAAGACCATTGAACTCCATAAAGCTGCTGAAAGGACCATCGCCAGGCCACAAAGATTGAATCCTGAAATTCTCATAACACCCCCTGATAAGGCTGTTGTTCAGATTAATTGGGCACAAAGCCCTGAATATGACTTGTTCCGGCCTGAGTGTTGGCATTCTCTGTCGTCATCCGGAGCTCGAAGCGTCGTTGTGGGATCGGAGAGGACAGAGATGTCTCCTGTCCCGGCGCCACAAAGGGGTTGCTCTCCCCCATATAGGTAACGGTGTACTGCGCTGAAACTGGATCATCAGCAGCGTAATTGGTCGCGTTACTGGGCTCACCAACGCCGCGCACAATTGCGTCGTTCAGCACGGTTGCAGTTCCTCCCAGAATATTCGGGTCCCGGAGGATGTCCTCAAGAAGACTCGCAGTGTCCTGAAATGCGATGTTTTTGTTTTGCGAGTTGGCGGCCATCCTCTCCTGGAAAACCGCCGTTTCAAGGGCGCCGACCCCCAAAAGAGTAACGACAAGCAGAATAACCAGACTGATTACCAGTACCGCGCCCCGCTCCTTCCGCGGGCCTGTCACTTGATTGCGCCTCATGATGTCCGGCCCTCTCATTGCTCAATGTTGTTTCGTAAATTCACGGTCATGGAAAATGTCGTGCGCAGCCGGTCGTCAGCCGGATATGTGGCATCTGCCCCGGCGGTTCCGGCAGGCTGAACAGTCAGCCCCGGCAAGTCATAGCTCTTGGTGTCCGCTGTCTCCAGAACGTTTTGCTCATCGCTGACCAGCAGCCCGACCTGAACAACGTCGATCTCGTTCCAATCATCCGCAGTCAGGTCGTCCGCATTCTCGAAACGCACGTTGCCGTCGTCCTCACGTACTCCGTAGAGAACCTGTAACCGCTCCACCCCGGTGACCACCTCCAGGCCATTCTGGTAAAGGGCCCAAACGGTATTGCCCTGCTGATCGGTGCGTCCTGTATCTCCCACCCAATAGGTTGTTGTATTGAAGTGCAGCACCCTGGAGCCTTCCGGGTAGGTATTGGATAACGGCTGGTGATTAATCTCGTTGTCTTCGAAACCGTCCGGATCGCCAACCGCAAACACGTCCGCTGTCACGCAGTTCGTGATCAACGCGTTCTCTCCAATCCGGAATTCGGTCACAGTCTGATCAGAATCTGTACTGATGGTGCTATTCTCCGCCGCCATGTCTGCATCGAGAGTTGCGGAAGGGCCACTGGCGCGACGAATCTGAAGTACGTCGGAATTACCAACGGCGGCCGCATCCAGGGCGGCAATTCCCACGTTATCGACCAGGTCATCCCACTCGTCGCCGTCTACCCGCGCGCCACGCAAACTGCTCCCGTAGAAATCCTCATCAAGCGTAGAGGCGTCGTAAGCCGGCGCCAGATCCTGCAGCGGATCTGCGCAACCTGCAAAGCCAGTCATTCTGAGATCCCGGGCAACCAGATCCAGGGCGATCCGTCCGGACTCCTGCACACGGGCCAGAGACCGACTGACCTGTGAGGTTTCCGTTGAATCCAGGTACATGGTCAAAATCCCCAGCGTGAGCAGAGTACTCAGGAGCAACGCAATCATCAGCTCAATAAGAGAGAGGCCACGCTGCTTTAAGCCACCGATTATGCTATGAGATCGAGTCACTTCAGATATCATCCAGACTTCCTTCAGAGGTTGAATCTAAGGACAAAGTTTTGAGCCTGATCTGTGAACGCATCTTCATCTTCGTCCCACTGTGACTCTATCCAGGAGACGGTTATGGTGACGTCACCACCGCCTGCATCAGCAATTGCGCCCTGGGCCGCCGGCAGAAGCACAACGCCACCATCGGCTCCTTCCAGTGCACCCGCCCACTGCGCAAGGTCGGCATTCGCCAGCCCAGCTCCATCACACCCTGCGTCACTCGTAAAGCAACCCGGAAGGTCCGGCGCGTCCTCATCGGTCGAATCGAAGGCAAAACCTGTATAACTGGCAAGCTGTGCTCCATTCGCACGAATACGATCCGCCATGTCGTAGGCAAGAATACTCGCCTGGGTGCGGAGGTAGGCATTTCGATTGCTCTCAAGGCCATTGATAACCATAGCTGCGGCGCCAAGCAGCCCAACCGATACAATGACCAGTGTTACCAGTACTTCGATCATGGATATACCAGCATTCGACCGATACCTGGAGGATCCAAGCTGCCTGGCGACTGCCCCAACAGGCTTACGACATTCACGGACAACCAATGGCATTCCCATTATGATCATTCCCGTCTCTGACAATTCGAATCTGGCCGGCGCCCGACACAACCAGGGCGGAAGCTCTTTCAACACCACGCTCATCGCACACGATAAAGGTTCCTGCAGCCGCCGCACCTGCTGGCATCCTCGGCATACCTTCAGGGTCAAACCTGACTGACGAATTCACTCCACCAAATCCCCGAATTCGTAACGTATTTCCACCGGCAAGTCCGGAATTGACCCTTAATATTTCATCGTCACCAGCATCAACAGCGGCATCACCATCCACATCCCTGAACACAATCCAACCGTTTTCCCAGTTGGCACCGCCGTTACAGGCGGCACCATTGGTGCTCGAGCAGAAGGTTACGGAGGCTCCCGGCCTGCTCGAAGCAGAACTTCTGGCGAACGAAAGCGTTCCAGATACCGTGTTCAGTTGACTGGTAATACGGTTGTTCAGAACCAGCTCACGAAAGGAGGGCACAGCGATGCCAATCACAATGCTCAGCACTACAAGAGTAACGAGCAACTCAATCAGCGTCAGACCACTTTGATTTCTCATCCAAACATCCAAACGTCCGTTAGATAGAACCGCATTGAAAGCATAGATCAGCAAAATTCAAAGATGGAGCTTTGATCGACGAGCGGTCAAAGAGGTTGGATAAGCGGATATCAGGAGGAGCTTCGCGTGCTGCAGATCACAAAATCGGGTCAGGCTGGCCGCGCAGCACTCACGATTGGCATTCTACGCGGCCAGAGAAATAAATTTAATCAACATTCGATGCATCTATCCGCAACTCTCGCGGCATAGAAAACACAATATTCTCCTCACGCCCGGCAATCTCCTCCGGAACGCTGCCGCCAAGTTCTCTTAGGCGAGTAATCACATCGTTTACCAGAACCTCGGGCGCAGAGGCGCCAGCGGTAACACCAACAGCGGTCTTGCCTTCCAGCCAGGCGGCGTCAATCTGGGAAGCCTCATCAATAAGATAGGCAGGCGTACCCATCCGCTCCGCCAGCTCCCGCAAACGATTGGAGTTAGAGCTATTCGGCGAGCCCACCACCAGCATCAGATCACAGTCACCAGCCAATTGCTTTACCGCGTCCTGACGGTTCTGGGTGGCGTAGCAGATATCATCCTTACGCGGGCCCTGGATGTCCGGGAACTTTGCACGAAGAGCGTCGATGACCCTGGCGGTATCGTCCATGGACAAGGTGGTCTGGGTCACGTAGGAGAGCTTGCCGGGGTCTTTAACTTCGAGGTTGGCAACGTCCTCCTCGTTTTCAACGAGGTAAATCTCACCACCATTGCTGTGGTCGTACTGTCCCATGGTGCCTTCCACTTCCGGGTGGCCGTGGTGGCCGATCAGTACGCACTCCCGACCGTCGCGGCTGTAGCGCATAACTTCCAGGTGGACCTTGGTGACCAGCGGGCAAGTCGCGTCAAAGACCTTCAGGCCACGGCGCGCTGCTTCATTCTGCACTGCCTGGGAGACGCCGTGGGCGCTGAAGATAACAAGCTTGTCGTCTGGCACCTCGTCCAGCTCATCCACGAAGATGGCGCCACGGTTGCGCAGATTATCCACCACAAATTTATTGTGGACCACTTCGTGCCTTACATAGATAGGCGCTCCGAACACGTCCAGCGCCCGGTTTACAATTTCAATGGCGCGGTCCACGCCGGCACAAAAACCTCGGGGATTGGCGAGTCGGATCTGCATATCAACCTGCTGCTCTGGTTAATGGGCCGGGCCAGCCGGCTCCACGTCAATAATTTCCACTTCAAATGTCAGTGTACGCCCTGCCAGGGGGTGATTAAAATCCACCTCGACTTCATCACCTTCCACTCGACTGACCACACCGGGCAACTCACTCTGGCGCGCATCGGCGAAGGAGATCATCACGCCCGGCTCCAGAACCATATCGGGGCTGAATTCATGGCGCTTGAAGGTCTGGACGTTATTCGGGTTGTGCTGGCCAAAGGCTTTCTCCGGCGGAACCTCAAAGCTGTCCCTGTCACCGGCCTTCATACCCATCAGGTAAGCTTCGAAGTTCTCCGGCAGGTTGTCATCGCCGATTTCCAGGGAAGCCGGCTCTTTCTCAAAGGTCGAGTCAATCACTTCGCCATCCGGGAATTTCAGGGCAAAGTGCAGTTTTACCCGGGTACCCTTGTCGACAGGCAGTTCATTCATAAGAGCTACTCACTTCTCTGCGCATCCCCGTCCGAATCGGCGGGTTTGCGGAACATATCAAGAATCATCATGGCGGCACCGATGGTGATCGCGGTGTCGGCCAGGTTAAAGGCGGGAAAGTGCCAGTCCTGCCAGTAGAAATGCAGGAAATCCACCACGTAGCCATGCACCACCCGATCGTAGACGTTGCCTAGGGCCCCGCCGAGTATGAGTACGATGGCAATGGCGGTCCAGGTTTCATGGCGCTGGAGGTTTTTCAGCCAGTAAATCAGCACCACGCTGACCACGAGCGCCAAAATTACGAAGAACCAGCGCTGCCAGCCGGCCGCGCCAGCCAGAAAACTGAACGCGGCTCCAGTGTTGTGAAGCAGCGTCAGATTGAACATCGGCATCACCGGAACCGGATCACCGTAGGTCAGCATGGCGGTTGCCATCGCCTTGGTGCCCAGATCCAAAGCGATCACCAGAACAGCCAGCCACAGCCACTTCAATTTGGTCCCGGTGACCTGCTCCGTCATGGTCGCGTCCATCAGGCGTATGCGCGGGCTTCACCAGGCCCTTCCACATTGGTCACACAGCGACCACAGAGATCGTCGTACTTGGCGTTGCGGCCGACGTCTTCACGGTGGTGCCAGCAGCGCTCGCACTTTGCGTGAGCGGCGGGTGTCACCTTCACGCGGAGACCTTCATGGGATGTCATTTCCGCATCGCCCGCTTCTGAAACCGGTTTGACACTGGCCTCGGAAGTAATCAGAACAAACCGCAGCTCCTCGCCCAGGTGCTTCAGGTCGGCAGCCAGATCGCCTTCGCAGAACAGGGTCACCTCGGCACTGAGCGAGCCTTTGATTTCACCCCGCGCCCTGGCTTCCTCCAGACACTTGTTGACGGCCTCTTTCACACTGTACATCTCGCGCCAGTAGTCGCGACCAAGCTCGGCGTTGTCCGGCAGTGCTGTGAGGCCTTCGTACCAGGTTTCATAGAACACGGTATCGCCGCGCTTACCCGGCAGATGCTGCCAGATTTCATCAGCGGTGAAGCTGAGGATCGGGCCAATCCAGCGAACGAGCGCTTCGGCCACATGGTACAGAGCTGTCTGACAGGAACGACGCGCCAGACTGTCGGCCTGGGTGGTGTACTGCCGGTCCTTGATGATATCCAGGTAGAAGCCGCCCAGGGTGGCTTCACAGAAGTTGTAAACCTTCTGATAGATCCGCAGGAAGGCGTAGTTGCCATAGTCCTCATGCAACTCTTCCTGCAATTGAAGTGCACGGTCCACCATCCAGCGATCCAGCGCGATCATGTCTTCCGGCGCAACCATGTGCTGCTCCGGATCAAACCCGGTAAGGTTACTGAGCAGGAAGCGGGAGGTGTTCCGGATCCGGCGGTAACCGTCGGCGGTCTGGCGCAGGATATCCTTGGACACGGTCATTTCGCCGCTGTAGTCGGTTGCCGCTACCCAGAGGCGCAGGATGTCGGCACCCAGCTCGTTCATGACCTCCTGGGGCGCGATGACGTTGCCCAGGGATTTGGACATCTTGTGGCCCTTACCATCGACAGTAAAGCCGTGGGTCAGAACCTGCTTGTAAGGTGCCACGCCATTCATAGCAATGGAGGTTTTCAGGGACGATTGGAACCAGCCCCGGTGCTGGTCCGAGCCTTCCAGATACATATCCGCCGGGAACTGGCCCAGCTCCTCGCGAACCCGCAGGACCGACTCGTGTGTCACGCCAGAGTCAAACCAGACGTCCAGAGTATCGGTTACCTTCTCGTACTGCTCGGCATCACTGCCCAACAGGGAAGCAGCATCCAGCTCGTACCAGGCGTCGATTCCGCCCTCCTCGATCTGCTGGGCCACTTTCTCGATCAGGCTCTGGGTGTCCGGGTGCAGCTCCTGAGTTTCCTTATGGATAAACAAGGTGATGGGCACGCCCCAGGTTCGCTGACGGGAGATGCACCAGTCCGGCGACTGGTTGAACATGGCTTCGATACGGTTCTTACCCCAGGCAGGCACCCAGCGCACACCCTGAATGGCTTCCAAAGCGTCAGCGCGCAGGTTTTCCTTGTCCATGCTGATAAACCACTGGGGGGTTGCCCGGTAGATCAACGGGGTCTTGGTACGCCAGCAGTGAGGGTAGCTGTGGCGGAACTTTTCGGAGCGAACCAGCTTGCCCTCGCGTTCGAGCGCACTGCAAACCGGCTCATCCGCCTTGTAAACGTGCACACCGGCCAATTCACCGGCGGCCGAGGTGTAGGTACCATCCGCCTGAACCAGGTTGATGGTGCCGATGTTGTAGGCCTTGCCTACCTCAAAGTCTTCCATGCCGTGATCGGGCGCCGTGTGGACAGCGCCGGTACCGGCGTCCGTGGACACGTGATCGCCCAGGATCACCGGCACCTGCTTATCATAGATCGGATGCTGGAGAACGAGGTTTTCCAGGGCTGAACCGGAGCATGTTGCCAGCACTTCGTAGCTCTCAACCTGCCAGCGGGCCATGATGCCTTCCACCATGTCGGCGGCCAGAATCATGCGCTCAGGCCCCTGGCCAACGTCGGTCTGCACTAACGCGTAGTCCAGATCTGCATTGAGCGAAACTGCCTGGTTGGCCGGAATGGTCCAGGGCGTCGTGGTCCAGATCACCACGGAGACATCGCCACTGCCATTGTCGGTGCCGAACGGTGACAGGGCTTGTGCCTGATCAACCGCTGTAAAACGCACATCGATCTGGGTAGAGGTCTTGTCCTGGTACTCAACCTCGGCTTCTGCCAGTGCGGACTGACCTACCACACTCCAGTAAACCGGCTTGTAACCACGCACCAAGTGGCCCTTGGCGACAATCTTGCCCAGGGCGCGAACAATGCCCGCCTCAACTTTAGGATCCATGGTCAGGTAGGGCTTGTCCCACTCCCCCATCACGCCCAGGCGGATAAAATCGGTTTTCTGGCCGGCAATCTGCTTGGTGGCATAGTCGCGACAGGCCTGGCGGAAGGTTTTGTAATCCACCTTCACACCGGCTTTGCCAATCTCCTGTTCCACCTTGTGCTCGATCGGCAGGCCATGACAGTCCCAGCCCGGCACGTAGGGCGCGTCGTAGCCCATGAAGCTGCGGGACTTGACGATCATGTCCTTGAGAATCTTGTTGACCGCGTGACCAATGTGAATGCTGCCGTTGGCGTAGGGAGGGCCATCATGAAGGATGAACTTCTCCCGCCCCTCACGCTGCTTGCGCAGGTTGCCGTAGACGTCGAGATCCTGCCAGCGCTTGAGCATTTCCGGCTCGCGCTTGGCCAGGTTCCCGCGCATGGGGAAGGCGGTTTCCGGCAGGTTCAGAGTGTGCTTGTAGTCGCTCATGGTTTGTGTGCGTACTCTTTTGGTCTTGGTCAGTTTTGGTCGATCATTAATTCGTTGGGGCGCAGCCGGGCGTTTCAATCCGCGCTTTTCACAGAGCCGTTTTCGGCAATCCACGCTCGGGCGTGATCAAAATCCCGGGCAATCTGATCTTTCAGCTCATACACAGAGCCGAACTTTTCCTCATTCCGCAGGCCGTGGCGGAACACCACTTCCAGATGCTGCCCATAAAGTGTGCCAGCAAAGTCAAACAGGTGCACTTCCAGCGAAGGCCGCTTACCGTCCACGGTCGGGCGCACACCAATGTTGGCGACACCATCGAATCGGGCACCGTTATCCAGGGTGGCGGCAACCACATAGACGCCGCGCAGGGCAGGCGTCCGGTGCAGCAGGATATTCGCAGTCGGCGCACCGATCTGCCGCCCGAGTTGACGGCCATACACTACCCTGCCCCGAATTCGATAGGGGTGTCCCAACAGCGATTCGGCTTTCTCAAGGCCATTCACAGTGAGTAAATCCCGGACACGGGTACTGCTTACTCGTTCGCCGTCGACGGTCACTGTAAGAGTATTTTCAACGGTAAACCCGGCGTCGTTGCCAACTTTTTCAAGCAATGCAAAATCGCCCGCGCGATCGCAGCCAAATCGAAAATCGTCTCCCACCACAAGGTGCCGGACAGCCAGCCCCCGGATAAGAACATCATCAATAAATCCCATGGCTGAATAGCTGCGAAACGCCTGATTAAAGCGCAGGCACAACACGATATCGATGCCTTCCGCCAGCAGGGCCTCGAACTTCTGGCGGAACCCCATCAGCCTGGGCGGCGCTTCTGCGTCCTGAAAAAACTCCCGGGGCTGGGGCTCGAAGATCATCACCACCGAGGGCACGCCCAGAGCGTCCGCCTTGCTTTTGACCTGATCAATGATGGTCTTGTGCCCGAGATGCACGCCATCGAAGTTACCGATGGTGGCCACACATCCTCTGGCGAGCGGTGAATCCTCGCGACGGGAAAGCATTTTCAGGTTGGTCAGGCCCCGGATCAGACGCATGCAATGCGAACCTTCAATTGCCAGCTAGCTTTCAGCGCTCACTATTATTACAACGCTGGTGAGAAAACGCGCGATTATACCTTACCTCTGGCGGAAATGTCTTACCCGAACCCCGGCCAGGGCCAGTGCAACGAAGTAGACGGCTACGCCTGCCCCCACCAGCAACGCCATATCCGCTGCGCGCTGATAACCGCCGTTTGCCAGCCACACCGACACCGGTGCGTTAAGCCAGATAATGACGGCTGCCAGCGCACCGTTGGCAAAAAGAAGCTGCAGCAGGAAACGCGGCCAGCCAGACTGGCTCTGCCAGGCCCCTTCCTTGCGCAGCCCCCGCCACAAAAGATAGCCATTGAGCCAGGCCGACAGTGAGGTTGCCAGTGCCAGACCGGCGTGAGCCAGGGGAAATATCAGAATCAGGTTGAACACCATGTTTGCCACCATGGCAATGATGCCGATCTTGACCGGCGTCTTGGTATCCTCCCTCGCGAAAAACCCGGGGGCCAGAACCTTGATCAGCATGAACGCCAGCAAGCCTGCGGAATAGGCCCTCAAGCTCTGGGCCGACATGGCCACGTCCCGGTCGGTAACGGCGCCATAGTGGAACAGGGTGGCAATCAGCGGCTCGGCCAACAATGCAAGCGCCAGGGCAGCCGGCAGGCCAATCAACAGAACCGCCCGAACCGCCCAGTCCAGGGTGGCCGCAAACTGGTCTGCTGATGCTGCTGCATGCTTACGGGAAAGGCTCGGCAGAATCACCGTCGCAATGGCTATGCCGAATACTCCGAGGGGAAGTTCCGACAGCCGATCAGAGTAATACAACCAGGAAACGCTGCCGGTCTGGAGAAAGGACGCCAGAACCGTATCGAGCAGAAGGTTGATCTGGCTGACCGAGACCCCGAACAGCGCAGGTGCCATCAGCTTGAGGATCCGGATCACACCCTCGTGGCGATAGTCCACGCGAGGTCTGGGCAAAAGACCCAACCGCATAAGAAACGGCAACTGGAAAAACAATTGCAGGGCCCCGGCAATGAAAACACCCCAGGCCAGGGCCATCACCGGCTCCTCCATCAACGGCGTTAGCCAGATAGCCGCCGCAATCATCGCCAGATTGAGAAGCACCGGCGTAAATGCCGGCACAGCAAATCGATCGTAGCTGTTGAGAATGCCTCCCGCGAAGGCGGTCAGGGATATCAGTAACAGATAAGGAAAGGTGATGCGCAACATCTCGCTGGTCAGCGCAAACTTCACCTCATCATCCAGGAAGCCGGGAGCAAAGACTGCAGTCAGAACCGGCGCCCCGAGAATGGCCACCAGCGTGACGCCCAGCAGCACCAGACCGAGGGAGCCTGCCACCGCATTGACCAGTCGCTGGACATCCGAGAGCGACTGATTCTCCCGGTAGGATGACAATACCGGCACAAAAGCCTGGGAAAAGGCACCCTCGGCAAATAGCCGGCGCAGGAAATTCGGGATCTTGAAGGCAACGAAAAAGGCATCGGCCCCGGCACCCGCACCGAAATAGCGGGCGATGACCATATCCCGCACCAGGCCCAACACCCGGGAGAGCATGGTCATGATGCCCACAACACCCGACGACCTGAGCAGGCCGGGCGCCTTGGGTAATGTCTTCTGTTCGGGTGTTGATTCAGGTTCCGACGACATGCAGGCCCTTGTCTGGCATTCTGGACATCCTTTTGGCGCGGGTATTTCGGGAATTACCTGCTTCCCGGTCTAGCCCGCGTTCAGTGAGCCGCGAGTTTACCACAGGCCTTCTGTGTCGGGGCATGAAATGGGTTTTAGCCTTGACATTTGAAGGTTTGAGCGGCATAGTTCCGCGTCATTTATTTCGACGCGCTGGTTTTGGCGCGCCCGCGATGTAACGAATCATTCAGCAACGAATTTGAGATTTTCAGGAGTTTTACGGTGGCAAATTCCCCGCAAGCCAAGAAGCGCGCACGTCAGAACGAGAAGAACCGCAAGCACAATGCCAGCCTGCGTTCAATGGCTCGTACTTACATGAAAAAGATCCAGTCCAAGATCGAAGCCGGCAACTACGAAGAAGCCCAGGCCGCTTTCCAGCAGGCTCAGCCGATTCTGGACAGCATGGTCAACAAAGGCATCTTCGCGAAGAACAAGGTTGCTCGCCATAAGAGCCGCCTGAGCGCCAAGATCAAGGCACTGAAGAGCGCCTGATTCGCTCGATGCAGGTACAAAAAACCGGCCAAACGGCCGGTTTTTTTATGGGTTAGCGATTATTACGCTTAAACAATCACCAGATTGTCCCGATGGATCATCTCCTCGCCTGACATATAACCCAGAATCTCGGTAATCCGGTCACTGGACCGGCCCGCAATGGCCCTGGCTTCATCGGCATCGTAGTTCACCAGTCCCCGGGCGATTTCACGGCCACTCTGATCGAAGCAGGACACCATCTCCCCACGCCGAAACTGCCCGACCACGCCCTTGACCCCAACCGGCAGAAGGCTGCGACCTCCCAGACAGAGCACTTTCACAGCACCATCATCCAGCGTCAGCCTGCCCCGGGTCTGCAGATGACTGGCGAGCCACTGCTTTCGGGCAGCAATCCGGCCCTGCTCCGGCAACAACAAGGTGCCGATTACATCGCCCTGCCTCAACCGGCCAATCACACCCTCGATTCGGCCACCGACGATCACAGTAAAAGCCCCGGACCTTGCCGCAAGCCGTGCCGCCCGCAACTTGGTCTGCATGCCACCGCGACCTAGAACTCCAGCGCCACCACCGGCCATGGCGTCCAGTTCGCGGTCTTCGGCCCGCCGCTCCGTCACCAGGCGGGCGTCCGAATGCTTCCTCGGATCCTTGTCAAACAGACCCAGCTGGTCGGTCAGGATAATCAGGCCGTCCGCCTCAATCAGATTGGCAACCAGCGCCCCAAGGGTGTCGTTGTCGCCAAACCGAATCTCATCGGTAACAACGGTATCGTTTTCATTGACGATTGGCACTACACCAAAGTTCAGCAAGGCGCGCAGTGTGCCTCGGCCGTTCAGATATCGCTTACGGTCCGACAGATCATCATGGGTCAGCAAAATCTGCGCAGTATGGATGTCGTGCCGCTTGAACTGGGCTTCCCACGTCTGCACCAGCCCCATCTGACCAACAGCTGCAGCGGCTTGAAGCTCATGAAGCTGCTCGGGCCGAACCGTCCAGCCCAGACGACTCATCCCTTCCGCGACGGAACCAGAGGAAACAATCACCACCTCCACGCCGTCTTCAATCAGCTCTGCAATTTGATCCACCCACAAACCCAGGGCCGCCACATCCAGGCCACGGCCATCGTTGGTCAGCAAGGCGCTTCCGATCTTGATAACCAGGCGTCGGGCCTGGCGCAGCTGTAGGCGTTCAGTCATGGTGCTTGAGCGATCTCTCTGGTATCAGTCCTTCGTTTACTCCGGGGCGTAGACCACTTCGACGTCATAATCATCGTCGTCAAAGTCGTCGTCATCGTCCTCTTCGCGGGCCGCGCGGCGTGCCTTGCGCTCGGCCTCAATACGGGCGCGAGCTTCGTCGTCCATCTGCCGGCGCCGCTCGGCTTCCCGCTCGGCAAATTCCGGATTCTGGGCCTCTTCCTCAGCCTGCTCTTCGATCCAGCGCATAACGGCCTGAGCCAGAGACTTGGTGCCCTCGCCACTGAGCGCAGAGATCCAGAAAACCGGCCCTTCCCATCCGAGCTCATCAACAATGGCCTGACAGTGAGCATCGCGATCCTCTTCTGCCACCATGTCGACCTTGTTCAGCACGAGCCATCTCGGACGGTTGGCCAGAGTTTCGCTGAACTTCTCAAGCTCATGCTCGATCGCTCTAACCGCATCGGCGGGCGACGAGCCATCGTACGGTGCCACATCCACAAGGTGCAGCAGTAGCCGGGTGCGCACGAGATGCTTCAGGAAGCGGATACCCAGGCCGGCACCTTCGGCGGCACCTTCAATCAGACCCGGAATATCGGCAATCACGAAACTCTGGTGCGCCTGCACGCTAACCACACCAAGATTGGGTACCAGCGTGGTAAAGGGATAATCCGCAACCTTCGGGCGGGCTGCCGACACCGAACGGATAAAGGTGGACTTGCCGGCATTGGGCATGCCCAGCAAACCCACGTCTGCCAGCACTTTCAGCTCCAGCCTCAGGTTACGCAGCTCGCCCTCAGAGCCTTTGGTAGTCTGGCGGGGGGCGCGATTCACTGAGGATTTGAAGCGGGTGTTGCCAAGACCATGAAACCCGCCCTGAGCCACCTTAAGGCGCTGGCCGGCGTAAGTCAGATCCCCCAGGACCTCATGGGTATCCATATCAACAACCGTGGTACCAACGGGAACCGGCAAAACCAGATCCTGACCCTTGTTGCCAGTGCAGTTACGACCGGCGCCCGGCTCACCATTCTGGGCCTTGTGCTTGCGCTGGAACCGATAGTCGATCAGCGTGTTCAGCGACTCCTCGGCTTCCAGATATACGGAACCACCATCGCCCCCGTCGCCACCGTCGGGGCCACCCTTGGGAACGTATTTTTCACGTCGAAAGCTCAGACAGCCGTGACCGCCCTTGCCGGCTTCCACAATGATGGTGGCTTCGTCTACGAATTTCATGAATCAACCCTTTGCGCCATGCGCATAAACTAAAAAGCCCCGCAGCCTCTAGGAAGCTTTGCGGGGCTCCGGATGGCTATGATTCCCTGATGATATCAGGATATCAGCGCCACCCAAGGTTCGACAGAACCGGATCGCCGCTGCTTACGCAGCCGGAACGATGCTCACGAACTTGCGGCTCTGCGGGCCTTTGGTTTCGAACTTCACCTGGCCGTCTGCTTTCGCAAACAGGGTGTGGTCCTTACCAATGCCAACATTGCTACCAGCGTGGAAACGGGTGCCACGCTGACGGATGATGATGCTGCCTGCAGATACAGTCTCGCCGCCAAAGCGCTTCACACCAAGTCGTTTCGACTCGGAATCGCGACCGTTACGGGTACTACCTGCTGCCTTTTTATGAGCCATTACCAGCCTCCTTATTTAAGGGGTAATTCGAGAGCCTCAGCCCTTGATACCCGTGATCTTGACTTCAGTAAACCACTGACGGTGGCCCTGACGCTTCATGTGATGCTTACGACGACGGAACTTGATGATCTGAACCTTGTCGTGACGGCCGTGGCTAACCACTTCTGCAGTCACTTTGGCACCATCAACTACCGGCGCGCCTACCTGAACCTTGTCACCGTCGGCGATCAGCAGAACGCGATCAAACTCAACGTTGCCACCGGTTTCAACTTCCAGCTTTTCCAGCTTCAGGGTTTCGCCTTCTTTTACACGGTGCTGCTTACCACCGCTAACAATAACTGCGTACATTCACTCGCTCTCCACGATTGACCCATCCCTGCTCTTATCCACCTGGTTCTAAGGGAGGCGCTCTGGCGACCCTATAGCAGGGAGCGCAGGTTGGGATGAGTTGGGCGCGTGATTGTACGAAAAGACGCACCTCAACACAAGCCAAGTTGACACTACCTTCGGCAATACCTAGCATTGCCGCGACCTGCCTTTAATATCAATGATCGCAACGGCGATAACACCAGCAAGGGATCCAAAAGCCGCATGACAGCCCAGCGCATTTACGACACCGTGGCCGACGACTTCAGCCGCGTTAATGACCTGATCATCCAGCGGCTTTCCTCCGATGTTCCTCTGGTAGAGAAAATAGCCCAGTACATCATCGAAAGCGGCGGTAAGCGCCTGAGACCATTACTGGTTCTGCTTTCCAGCCAGGCCGCCGGCTACAATAAAGACGATCATTTGAAACTTGCCGCCGTGATTGAATTCCTGCACACCGCCACCCTGCTGCACGACGATGTGGTGGACACCTCGGACATGCGCCGGGGCCGGAGCACCGCCAACGCCCGCTGGGGCAACGCGCCAAGTGTACTGGTAGGTGATTTCCTCTATGCCCGGGCGTTCGAGATGATGGTGGAGCTAAAAAGCCTGCGAATTATGGACGTATTGTCCCACGCCACGGCGGTAATCGCCGAAGGCGAGGTCATGCAGCTAATGAACGTGAAAAACCCGGATCTGACCGAAGAGCAGTACATGAAGGTCATCCACAACAAGACCGCCATGCTGTTCGAAGCCGCCTCTCACACCGGCGCGTTGCTTGCCGAGGCCAGTGACGAGCAGGAACTAAGCCTGAAAAACTACGGCAAGTACCTGGGCCTGGCGTTCCAGCTAGTCGACGATGTCCTGGATTACCGGGGCGACGCCGAAGCCATGGGCAAAAACGTTGGCGACGATCTGGCGGAAGGCAAAACGACCTTGCCGCTGATCCACGCCATGGCCCATGGAACAGAGGATGAGCGGCAGTTGATCCGCCAGGCGATTCGCAAGGGCGGCCTGGACAATCTGCCACGCATCCTCGAGATCGTTGAGCGCTCAGGCGCCATCGAATACACCATGAGCAAGGCCCGGGAGCAGGCAGACCTGGCGAAAGCCTGCCTTCAATCCCTACCCGACTCCGGCCATAAAATGGCCATGGAACTGCTGACCGAAGTCGCCGTTGCCAGGGTTAGCTGAGCGACTCACGACCGTGAGGTGAATCGAAGTCCAGTTTCGGCCCGACCGGCACGATCTGAGTCGGGTTGATGGTTCTCTGGCTCACATAGTAATGGCGTTTGATCTGATCGATATCGACAGTCTCCGCCACACCCGGCACCTGGTAGAGATCCCGAACGTAGGCAGAAAGCGCCGGGAAATCACTGATACGCTGTCGGTTACACTTGAAGTGGCTGTAATACACCGCATCGAACCGGATCAACGTAGTGAACAGACGCCAGTCTGCCTCCGTTAAACGGCCACCCACGAGATACCGTTTTCCAGACAATCGCTCTTCAAGCCAGTCGAGGGAATCGAACAACGCGTTGTAGGCTTCCTCGTATTTATCCTGCGCTGTAGCAAAGCCCGCCTTGTAAACGCCATTGTTAACCGTGTCATACACCCGGGTATTTACCTCATCAATCTCCCCTTGTAACTCCCTGGGGTAGAAATCCAAGTCAGCGCGAACATCTTCGAGACCATCAAACGCCGAATTAAACATGCGGATAATCTCGGCGGATTCATTGCTCGCAATTGTCTGCTTCTTTTTGTCCCACAGCGTTGGCACCGTCACCCGCCCGGTATACTCTGGGGCCGCCTTGGTATAAACCTGGTGCATGAAGCGGAAGTCATGCAGATGATCCCGATGCTGCTCGCTGTCCGGCCGAAACTCCCAGCCGTTTTCCACCATGTCCGGGTGCACCACGGAAACTGAAATGTGCTTTTCCAGCCCCTTGAGCTTTCGGAAGATCAATGTGCGATGTGCCCAGGGACAGGCCATCGATACATACAGGTGATAACGACCGGACTCGGCCTTGAAGCCACCCTCGCCTTCCGGCCCCGGCGAGCCGTCGGCGGTCACCCAGTTACGGAAGCGGGCCGCCTCCCGTTCAAATTTGCCACCGGTCTTGTCGGTGTCATACCACTTGTCGTGCCATTTGCCATCAATCAGCAGGCCCATATAGCCCTCCCGTTAAAATTCCTGAACATGATGAAATCAATACGGGCAGAATACCGGGGACCCTGCTACGCTCTCAAACAAGCATTTCTGGCCAACAACCTCAGATAATTCGAACATGCATACAGCCATCACCATAGACGCCCTCAAAGTCCTTGACGCCATTGACCGCAAAGGCAGTTTCGCCGGGGCCGCTAACGAACTGTTCCGGGTTCCCTCCGCCATCAGCTACACCGTGCAGAAACTGGAAGAAGACCTGAACGTGGCCATCTACGACCGCACCGGACATCGCGCTCGACTGACGCCGGCCGGCCGATACCTTCTGGAGGAGGGCCGCACCCTCCTGGAAGCGGCAGAAAACCTGGCTCACACCACCCGCCAGGTCGCCCAAGGCTGGGAAACGCGTCTACGAATCGGTTTCAACTCGCTGCTGCCAGCAGAATGCCTGTTTCCGACAATCCAGGAATTCTATGAGCTGGGCGTGCCGGTGGATGTGCAAATCGTGGAGGAGGTTTTCGCCGGCACCTGGGATGCGCTACAAAGCCGAAGAGTGGACCTGATCATTGGTGCCGATAATTTCAGCAAGCCTGCCGGAAACTACACTACAAAGCCGCTGGGAGACATGCCCTTTGTCTTTGCGGTTGCCACGGATCATCCCCTGGCTGATGCCGACACGCCGCTTTCCGAGGAAGACATCTCCCGTTTTCCCGCAGCCGTGGCGGCAGACACTTCACGTTCATTACCACCGGGACATGCCGGCATATTTCACAGGCAACGGACCCTGACCGTCGCCAACATTGATCAGAAGATCGCCATTCAGGTGGCCGGTCTTGGCGTGGGTTGGTTACCGAGGGCAAGAATCAGTAAAGAGCTGGAAGAAGGGAAACTGATCATCAAAGAGGTCCAGGAATCACGCCAACCGATAACGCTCCATATAGCCAGGCATGCCGAGGATCAGGGCAAGGCTTTGATGTGGTTCTGGGAGCGGCTCAGCGCGAATGGCGCCATCGGAAACTGGCTAACAGGCTGAAAATAAAGAAAATGATATGACTTAAACTTGGAATAAAGTCAGGCAAATGAGTCAACCGCTTGCCAGCACACTTCGTTTATACTGCAGCTGAAACCAACGCCGAAGGGAGCTCTCTGATGCGGCAACTGTCGGAACTGGATGCCTCTTTCCTGTACCTGGAATCGGAAACAACACCGATGCACATCGGCGGCATCTATCTCTTCGATGCCAGCGAGCGGGAAAAGCCACTGGCCTTCAGTACCTTTGTCGCTTACCTTAGAAGCCGCCTGCATGTCGTGCCGGTATTTCGTCAGCGCCTGAAAGAGATTCCCTTTCGCCTGGGCCGGCCTTACTGGATTGACGACCCGGATTTCAGCATTGAACGCCACCTTGCCTACGTCAATCTGGGCGAACATGGCCGTAAGGCAAGCTTGATGACCCTGGCCTCCCGGATTCTGGAAGAGCCCTTAAAGAGGGATCGCCCCCTCTGGCACATCACCTTCGTAGACGGCTTCAAACTGGACGATGAAAACACCGGCAGCGAAGGCTTTGCACTGATCGTCAAACTGCATCACGCCGCCATTGACGCCTTCAGCGGCGAAGAAATAATCGGCAAGCTTCTTGAGTACACCCCCCAGCCCAGCCCGATCGCTCCGCCGCGGCCCTGGCAGCCGAGACCTGAACCGTCCGAAGAGCGTGTAGTACTGCAGGCCGGCGCGAACATCATACGAACACCTCTGCAATTCACCTCTCTGGCCTTCAACGCCGCCGAGGCCACAGCCCGCGGTCTGATCCAGAAACAACTGCGCAAACTACCGCTACCTTTGCCGCTGTTCTCGGCCCCACACAGCCCCTTCAACCGCCAGATTACAGCAAACCGACAGATCGTTTCGGCCAGCGTGGAGCTTTCCAGATTGAAAGCGATCAAAGCATTCCTCGGTGATGTAACCCTGAACGATGTTGTTCTGGGTTTGTGTGCCGAAGCCCTGAAACGCTATCTGATCAGCGAAGGCGCCAACGCCGAAAAGTCACTGGTGGCAATGACACCGATTTCGGTGCGTTCCAACAGTTTGCGCCGGGCAACCGGGAACCAGATGTCCGCCATGCTGCTGGATCTGGCAACCAATGAAACCAATCCTGCCCACCGGATTCGACGGATTCACTGGAATGCGGTTGCCTCCGAACCTTACCGGGAGGCCATTGCCGCGGATCGGCTTACGGAGCTCCTGCCATCCACCATGCTGGCACTATCAGCGAGACTTTACTCGGAATTGCAGATTGCCCAGCGCTACCAGCCAGTATTCAACCTCCCCATCACCAACGTTCCGGGGCCGCAGGTGCCACTTTACCTACAGGGCGCACGACTGGTTCAGCAGTACAACACGGCGCCGCTGTTCGACAGCATGGGACTGGTTATTGTTGCGGTAAGCTATGAAGGAAGACTGACCCTCAATTTCACCAGCTGTCCAGACGTGGTGGCACATGGGGAGTCCCTGCAAGCTCACGTGGCTGAAAGCCTCAGCGCCATCGAATCGGCCATGCAACAGCTCGGGGCCGAGGATGCCAAAGAGCCCATTGCCGCCTCGCCAACACAGACCCTGGCGGATGATGCGATGAACGCGATGGAGGGACTTCTGAAGAAGGCCTTTAAACGCTTCCGGGCCTGAACAGGCAGGCCCGGAAACGTTCAGGCAAGGATTCGATTATTCGAAGGCCCAACGAAGAAACGCCTTCTTTTCCTCGTCACTCGCTGTTTCCCAAATGGATTTGAGCTGTTCAAGTGCATTGTCGCCGTTTGCAGGAGCGATCTCGGAAGTAGACGCCGGGATCGGCGTACGGGAGGTTGTCATCTGCTCTTTCGGATCCCAAACGGTGGAAGTCGCCACGGCTGCTCCCGCCGAAGAGACAATCTGGGCGGAAAATTCCGGCATTTCTTCTTCAGCTTCCTGGCGTGACTCCGGCTGATCGAACTTGAACCGATAAGTCTCACCGGCTGCGGCCTCGAAGCGAGCAACCTGGGGCTCGCTCTCAATCACGTGAACTTTCGATTCCCCGTTTCTGACCACAGTGCTTTTCGCCCAGATAGTCTTGTAGACAAACACAACCTCGTTTTCGCCTGGAAGCAAGGCGTAGTCTAGGGCCAGGTCATCCATCAGGAAGTTGGTCATGACGCGACCGTTCACCCGGGTCACGCGGATTTCACCGGGTGTTTGCAAAGTAGCGGCGTTAGACGCGGCCGCAGGATTGCCTTCCCAGGTTTCAACGACGCTGACACTGGAAGCACATCCCACCAGAGACACTACGAGCACGGCAGCCAGCCCGGCACGCAAACAAGTTACGCCTCGACGACAGCGCTGTCCTGTGGATTGGAAAACACGGATCAGATAAGAAATGTTCATTAAGTCTCCTTGGCATGAGGATGGATATAACATCAGGCTGGCGCCAGTTTTTTAGCATTCTGACGAGTGCATCTGACAAGGGCAAGACAACGGCGGGCTTTACCATCGCATTCTGGATTTTTCACTGATGATCCCGAGTGAGACGCAACCCGTAAAATTGTAAAAAAATGTTGAATTCGCCCTGAATTGGGTTAATTTTAAACAGATCGGCAGATATTAACGCGGCGCCCGAAAAGCAAGAGCGAAAAGCGGGCAGTACAGGAGATGCCATGGACACCCAACGCAGGACCGGAGAAGAAGGGCCGGTTCCCTTTCGCAGCAGTCGATTCTTCTGCGTAGGGAGCAAATGGTACTTCACTACCCGGGAGGGGTTTGATAGTGGCCCGTTTGCTTCCCGGGAGCGAGCGGAGACAGGCCTGAAGCGGTTTCTGCACGTTGTCCGGCTGTTGCCGGAAGAGCAGCAGCTTCACTGACGGGGTCAGTGCTGGCTCGCTAGACCATTACGGGAACGAGCCACACGTCCACTGCCCACAGGCAGGCCAGGGCCATTAAACCGGCGATCACGTCGTCGACCATAATTCCCAGCCCGCCCGGCAGGTGCTGGTCCAGCCAGTTTATGGGCCAGGGTTTGGCGATGTCGAAGAGCCGGAACAGAGCGAAGGCGCCCAGAACCCCGTAAATATTGTCGGGAAACAGTCCCAGAGCAATCCACATCCCGACGAATTCATCCCAGACAATACCGCCATGGTCATGAACCTTCAGGTCTTGGGCCGTCTTTCCGCAAAGCCAGATACCTACGATAAACGCAACCAGGATCACCAGCCAATAACCCACCGGCGGTAACCAGGCGAAACCGTACCAGAGTGGTATGGCTGCCAGACTCCCCCATGTACCGGGTGCCCTCGCGGTTGCGCCGCTGCCAAACCCAAAGGCCAAAAGGTGCACGGGGTTTCGCAAAAAACCGGGTGGCAATATCACTGCCGGCGCCTCGGGCTCCGGAGCTTGACCTTCCTGACTCATGATTTACTCCTGAAATGGTCATACCCCGCTGGCACCGCTTCCAGACCGCAATCAACGCCATCGAGGTACAGGCCCGGCTCGGCAGTAACGGCCCCAATCACGGTAAGCTGGCTCTTCAGTGATTCCGGTGCAGACTCCCAGCTTTCCGGGGCAAAACAGACGCAGAGTTCGTAATCGTCCCCCGAACGCAACGCGTAGTTTAGGGCCTTGCTACCTTTGAGCCGCGAGAGCGCGGCCGAAAGAGGTACTCGATCACTCGCGATCCGGGCACCGACCCTCGATGCGGCAAGAATATGGCCGAGATCAGCCAACAAACCGTCGGAGATATCAATCGCGGCGCTGGCATACCGGCGCACCTCCCCTGCCAGATCTAGCCTTGGCCAGGGCCTATGGTAATGCTCAAGCACTGCGAGGATGTCAGCAGAAGGGGCAGGTTCAGAGAGATAGTCGAGGGCAGCCCCCGCGTTACCCAGGGTGCCCGACACGGCAATCAGATCCCCCGCACGGGCGCCTGAGCGTCGGACCCCGCCCCCCTGCTCTACAGTGCCATGCACCTGCAGGCTCAGAGTGAGCGGCCCGGAGGTTGTATCCCCGCCAGCCAATTGGAGACCGAACGCCTCGCTGGCTCGTCTCAACCCGGCAGAGAAATCTTCAAGCCACTGCTCATCCACGGCTGGCAGCGTCAGCGCAAGCGTGAAGCTCTCCGGGTCGGCGCCCATGGCAGCAAGATCACTGGCTGCGACAGCGAGAGCACGCCAACCCAGGTAATCCGGGCGATAATTTCGGGGAAAATGGACACCCTCCACGAGAGCATCCACGGAAAAGACAAGATCCCGGCCAGCGGGAATCCGCTGAATCGCGCAATCATCCCCAGGCCCCAGCATCAGAGACCCGGATTCCTGCCGCTCGCCGAGCGGCAAAAAGAAGCGCCGGATCAGCTCGAACTCGCCCATCGCCTAGCGGGCGCGAGTCTCGGCAAGGCGGAGTCGGCCGCTGAGCTTGTCGAGGATGCTGTTGACGAATTTATGGCCCTCGGTGCCACCGAAGCGCTTGGCCATTTCAATGCCTTCGTTGATCACCACCTTGTAGGGCACATCAAGCCGATGCTTGAGCTCATAGGCTCCCAGACGAACAATCGCCAGTTCCACCGGGTCAACCTCGTTGATAGGACGATCAAGGAAAGGCTCGATCAGCTTGTCCAGTTCGCCCTGTTCGCGATGCACACCGCGAAGCAGATCACGGAAATACAGCAGATCGACCTTGCTCATGTCATTGTCGACCATGAACTCGGCTTCAATGTCAGAAATCGCCGTTTTGCTGAAATGACGCTGATAGAGCCCCTGCATAGCAAGGGCCCTGGCACGGCGTCGATCACCGGCTTTTGGTTGGCCGGACGCAGCCGGCTGCGGTGATGTACCTTCAGTTTCGCTCATTACTCACCCAGCTTCTTGAACAGACTGACCATTTCAAGGGCAGTGATCGCGGCTTCCGCACCCTTGTTACCAGCCTTGGTTCCGGAACGCTCGATGGCCTGTTCGATGGAATCCACCGTCAGCACCCCGAAAGTTACCGGCACATCGGTATCAAGACTGACTGCGCCGAGCCCACTGGAGGCCTCGCCAGCAACGTACTCGAAATGGGGCGTGCCACCACGGATGACCGCACCCAGGGCGATAATCGCATCATAATCATTGGTTTCTGCAACGCGCTTGACGGCCAGCGGCATTTCATAAGCCCCCGGAACACGCACAATGGTGACATCCGCATCGGAAATGCCGTGACGACGCAGGGTGTCCAGTGCACCCTCAACCAGGCTTTCCACAACAAAGCCGTTAAAACGGCCCACGACCAGCGCATAACGTCCGCTGCACTCGGTAAAATCACCTTCAATTACTCTGATATCTGCCATTGATGGCTCCTTCACGTGTCGCGGCTTCGAGGCCACGACCGGGTTAATCATTCAGGGGTATAGGGAACGTATTCAACAACTTCCAGATCAAAACCGGAGATCGCCGAGAATTTGATCGGCGGACTCAAAAGACGCATCTTTCCAACACCGATATCCCGGAGAATCTGGGAACCGGTGCCTACTGTGAAGTAGACGCCCGAGCTGCCCTTGCCGGAGGAACCCTTACCCTCATCAAAGAATTCCTGTATCCGGTCTTCCAGGTTGTAGCTGTCCTCGGCGCTGTTCAGGAGAACAACCACACCCTTGCCTTCCTCCGCTACTTTCTCCAGGGCGTGGTGCAGAGGCCAGCTACGGGAGTCCTTGCGGCGGGCGCCCAGAAGATCCCGCAGGGTATCGGTGATGTGAACACGAACAAACGCTGGCTCGTCAGGAGAAATATCCCCCATCAACATGGCCAGATGAGTGGCTCCCTGGATGTTGTCTCTATAGGTTCGAAGCTTGAAGACGCCGTACTCGGTATCCAGGTCGTTCTCTTCCACACACTCTACAGTGCGCTCGTTCATGGTGCGGTAATGAATCAGGTCGGCAATCGTGCCGATCTTCAGATCGTGCTCTTCGGCAAACCGCTCCAGATCTTCCCGGCGGGCCATGGAGCCGTCGTCATTCATAATCTCGCAGATCACACCCGCCGGCTCGCAACCGGCCAGTGCCGCAAGGTCACAGGATGCTTCCGTGTGCCCCGCACGGCTAAGCACGCCGCCGGGATCAGACATCAACGGGAAAATATGGCCAGGCTGGACCAGATCACTGGCCTTGGCATTTCGGGCCACCGCTGCCTGAACCGTGCGAGCCCGATCTGCCGCTGAGATACCAGTCGTCACGCCCTCTGCGGCTTCGATGGAAAGGGTAAACTTGGTCCCGAAACCGGAGGCGTTCTGCTGGACCATCAGCGGCAAACCCAATTGTTCGCAGCGGTTCCGGGTCATGGGCATACAGATCAGGCCGCGCCCAAAACGGGCCATAAAATTGATGGCCTCGGCCGTGCAATGCTCAGCAGCCATCACGAGATCGCCCTCATTCTCGCGATCCTCGTCATCCATCAGTATGACCATTTTGCCCTGACGGATATCTTCAATGATGTCTTCAATGCTGTTCAGTGCCATATGGTTTTGCACCCTTGCGGCGTTCCGGCAAGTGTTGGCTTGCAGAACGTCCTGAGTTTATGGATTACTGGCGGGCCAGGATCAAACGCTGATCCTCACCTACCTGACGTCGGTCCAGAACTTTCCATTGTACTTTATCTGCCATGGTCTCCAGCGGCAGGTGTGCGGTCGGACGCCCCGTGCTGCCGAGGAAAACCGGCGCCTGATAGAGCCAGAGTTCATCGACCAGGTTTTCGCTGATAAATGTGCCAGCCAGAGTGGGCCCCGCTTCAACCAGCAGTTCGTTGATACCAAGCTCGCCTAGCGAATCCAGCAGCTCAGCCAGGTCGATGCCGTTGTCCTTCCAGGCAACGCCGGTAAGACTGATGCCCAGCGCCGCCAGATCCTGTGCCGGCGCGGTCGCCAGTGTTGATGACGCACAGAACACCTGGACGTTACCGCCATGAAGGATCTTCGCCGAACACGGCGTGCGCGCATCCCGGTCTGCAATCACCCGAAGTGGCTGCCTGGACGGTTCCGTCGCGTCGCCAATATCCCCCAGGTCTTCGCGCCGGACTGTCAGGGACGGGTCGTCGGCCAGCACCGTACCCACACCTGTCAGAATCGCATCACTGATCGCTCTCAAGCGCTGAACGTCGCGACGGGCCTCTGTACCGGTTATCCACTGGCTCTCACCGGAAGCCATCGCAGTACGGCCATCAAGGCTCGCGGCCATTTTCAGGCGCACCCAGGGCCGCCCGGTGTTCATCCGCTTCATGAAACCCGGATTCAAGCGCGCAGCTTCTTCCGCCAGCAAACCTTCGGTAACCCGGACACCCGCTTCCCTGAGCATGTCCAGCCCACGACCTGACACCGACGGATTCGGATCCTTGGTTGCGGCGTACACATGAGCAATCCCGGCATCGATCAGCGCTCTGGCACAGGGCGGCGTGCGACCGAAATGGCTGCAGGGCTCCAGTGTTACGTACGCTGTCGCGCCTCGGGCGTCAGTGCCTGCCTGACTCAGAGCGCGAGTTTCGGCGTGGGCCTCTCCGGCACGCTCATGCCAGCCCTCACCAAGCACCAGATCTCCCCGGGCAATGACACAGCCAACTCTGGGATTAGGATGAGTGGAGTACCGACCGCGCCAGGCAAGCTGGACAGCCCGTGCCATCATGGCCCTGTCGCGGTTCTCGATCATGCCTTGCCTTTCGGGGCGTGGTTATCCGCCAGTGCTTTGGCGACATCAACAGCTGCCTCGCCATTGCTTGCCGATAACCTCTCGATTTCTTCCTTGAACTCGTTGATATCCTGGAAGCTGCGATACACCGAAGCGAAGCGGACATAGGCAACTTTGTCCAACTGGCGCAATTCAGTCATGACCTCCTCGCCCAGCTGCATGGATTTTACTTCCCGTTCGCCCATCGCGCGGAGACGGTATTTGATACGATTCAGGGCCGCATCAATCTGTTCAATGCTTACTGGCCGCTTCTCGAGCGCTTTCATCAGACCCGCGCGCAGCTTTTCCTCATCAAATGGCTGCCGGGTGCCATCCTGCTTGACCACCCGTGGCATCACCAGTTCGGCGGACTCAAAGGTCGTAAACCGCTCCCGACAGGACAGGCATTCCCTGCGGCGACGCACCTGATCACCCTCGGCCACCAGCCGGGAGTCGATCACCTTGGTATCTGCTTCACCACAGAAGGGACAATGCATAATCAGGAACTCCGAAGAGGAAGCCGGGCCAACATGTCGGCCCGGCGGGTCATGCCTGTAGTCTAGCTATAAAACGATCAGCCGTAGACGGGGAAACGGGCGCAAAGCGCACCGACCTGCTCGCGAACACGGCTGTTGACCGCCTCGTCGTCCAGGTTATCGAGGATATCGCAGATCCAGCCGGCCAGATCACGACACTCGGACTCACCGAATCCGCGGGTTGTGATCGCCGGGGTGCCAATACGCAGACCGGAAGTGACGAACGGTGACCTGGGATCATTGGGAACCGCGTTCTTGTTCACGGTAATGTGAGCACGACCCAGCGCCGCATCAGCATCTTTACCGGTAATGTCCTGCTTGATCAGGCTGACCAGGAACAGGTGATTCTTCGTGCCACCGGAAACCACGTCGTACCCGCGATCCACAAAAACCTGGGCCATGGCAGAAGCGTTCTTCACAACCTGCTGCTGGTAGGCCTTGAACTCATCGCTCATGGCTTCCTTGAAGCACACGGCCTTGGCGGCAATCACGTGCATCAACGGACCGCCCTGGCCACCCGGGAAGACAGCAGAGTTCAGTTTTTTCTGCAGATCGGCGTCGTCGCAGGCCAGGATCAGACCACCACGGGGACCGCGCAGAGTCTTGTGCGTCGTGGTTGCAACCACGTGAGCGTGGGGAACGGGATCCGGATAAACGCCAGCGGCAACAAGACCAGCTACGTGGGCCATGTCCACAAACAGGTAGGCACCAACCTTGTCCGCAATCTCGCGAAAACGGGCAAAATCCAGCTCCTGTGAATACGCGGAGAAGCCGGCAATGATCATTTTCGGCTTGTGCTCAACAGCCAGCGCTTCCACTTCGTCGTAATCGATCAGGCCGGTTTCCGGGTTCAGGCCGTACTGCACGGCGTGGTAGATCTTGCCGGAAAAGTTCACGCTAGCCCCGTGGGTGAGGTGACCACCGTGGGCAAGGCTCATACCAAGAACAGTGTCACCGGGCTTGAGCAGGGCCATGAAGACAGCAGAGTTGGCTTGGGAACCGGAATGCGGCTGCACGTTAGCGTAGGCAGCACCAAACAGCTCCTTGGCACGCTCAATCGCCAGATCTTCGGCAATATCCACGAACTCGCAGCCGCCGTAATAGCGCTTGCCCGGATAGCCTTCCGCGTACTTGTTGGTCAGCACGCTGCCCTGGGCTTCCATCACCCGAGGGCTGGTATAGTTCTCGGATGCGATCAGCTCGATGTGAGCTTCCTGGCGCTTCTCTTCCGCCTGCATGGCGTTCCAGAGTTCGTCGTCAAAGCCGGCGATTTTCATTTCACGATTAAACATGGATGCGCTGCCTCTGTGTGCTTGGCTGGCCCGGAGAGCTTTGGCACTCCGCAGCCCCCTGAAAAATTGGGCCGCTATTCTATCTTACAAAGGGGTGAAAAATCACCCTCTATACTGTCCGCAGATACCGGCATACGGCCACCTCCGGTTTCTGCTCAATTGCTATCACTGGTGCGTTTCGTTACCTTACCGGATCAATAACACGAGCTCCGATCAAGGGGGGCGGGGCTGGCCTTCCGGGATCGTCAAAATCAGGGATGATTTGGCCGAGCGTCCATGGACGTATTTACAGCGTATCCCGGAAGGCCAGCCCCGCCGCCCGAGTCACCAGTATTCGAATTCACGAACCTGTTATATCAAGAGGTTTACGCCAGTATGGCCCAATACGTATACACCATGAACCGGGTGGGCAAAGTAGTCCCGCCTAAGCGCGAGATTCTGAAAGACATCTCGTTAAGCTTCTTCCCCGGCGCCAAGATCGGCGTACTGGGCCTCAACGGTGCCGGTAAATCCACCCTGCTCCGCATTATGGCGGGCGTGGACCAGGATTACATCGGTGAAGCCCGCCCACAGCCCGGCATCAACGTGGGCTATCTGCCCCAGGAGCCGGAGCTGGACGAGGACAAAACGGTCAAGGAGATCGTCGACGAGGCGGTTTCCGGCGTTCATGACGCACTGGCCGAACTGGACCAGGTTTATGCAGCCTATGCAGAACCGGACGCCGATTTCGACGCATTGGCCAAGAAGCAGGGCGAACTGGAAGCCTACATCCAGGCTACCGACGGCCACGATATCGAACGCAAGATGGAAGTTGCGGCTGATGCACTGCGCCTTCCACCATGGGACCAGAAAGTCAGCGTCCTTTCCGGTGGTGAGCGCCGCCGGGTAGCCCTGTGCCGCCTGCTCTTGTCGGGGCCGGATATGCTGCTGCTGGACGAGCCCACCAACCACCTGGATGCCGAATCCGTGGCCTGGCTCGAGCGCTTCCTCCACGACTACGAGGGCACCGTGGTCGCCATCACCCACGACCGCTACTTCCTGGACAACGTCGCAGGCTGGATCCTGGAACTGGACCGTGGCCATGGCATTCCGTTTGAAGGCAACTACAGCCAGTGGCTGGAGAACAAGGAAAAGCGTCTGGAGATGGAATCCAAGCAGGAAGCCTCTCACCAGAAAGCCATCAAGCAGGAACTGGAGTGGGTGCGCAGCAACGCGAAAGGGCGCCAGTCGAAGAGCAAGGCTCGTTTGGCCCGCTTTGAGGAGATGAGCTCCCAGGAATTCCAGAAGCGCAACGAAACCAACGAACTCTACATTCCGCCCGGTCCACGGCTGGGCAACAAGGTGATCGAGGTGGACGGCATCAGCAAGTCCTTCGGTGACCGACTGCTGCATGAGGACGTGTCCTTCAGCGTACCGCCCGGTGCCATCGTGGGTATTATCGGTGGTAACGGTGCTGGTAAATCCACCCTGTTCAAGATGATCGCCGGTTTCGACAAACCGGATTCTGGCGACATCACCGTCGGCGAAACCGTGGAACTGGCCTACGTGGACCAGATGCGCGATCTGGACGGCAGCAAAACCGTCTGGGAGGAACTTTCCGACGGCAACGACATCATCAAGGTCGGCAACTACGAAACGCCTTCGCGAGCCTACGTTGGCCGCTTCAACTTCAAGGGCAGCGACCAGCAGAAGCGGGTTGGCGATCTGTCCGGCGGTGAGCGCAACCGTCTGCACCTGGCCAAGCTGCTGAAACAGGGCGGCAACGTGCTGCTGCTGGACGAGCCGACCAACGATCTGGACGTGGAAACCCTCCGCGCCCTGGAAGAAGCCCTTCTGAACTTCCCGGGTTCTGCCCTGGTTATCTCGCACGACCGCTGGTTCCTCGACCGTGTGGCAAGCCATATCCTGGCGTTCGAGGATGATGGCGAGGTAGTTTACTTCGAGGGTAACTTCACGGAGTACGATGAGGACTTCAAGAAGCGCAAAGGCGATTCTGCCATGCAGCCCCAGCGCATGAAGTACAAGAAGCTGGCCTGATGGCAAAAGCCAAGACCGCCTACGTCTGCACCGAATGCGGTGCAGACTATTCCAAATGGCAGGGCCAGTGCACCGCCTGCCAGGCCTGGAACACCATCAGCGAAGTCCGCGGCGTCAGCAGCAACAGCAAAGGCGCCCGCGGTGGCCGCTTTGAGGGATTCGCCGGCAGCCTGTCGGAGGTTCAGAGCCTGGACGACGTCAGCCTGGCCGAGCAGCCCCGGATCAGCTCCGGCATGCAGGAGTTCGATCGGGTTCTGGGCGGCGGGCTCGTGGAGGGCTCGGCTGTTCTGATGGGCGGCCATCCAGGTGCAGGCAAGAGCACCCTTCTACTCCAGGCGGTCTGCCATCTGGCCGCAACGGTCCCCGCCTTGTATGTGACTGGTGAGGAATCCCTGCAACAGGTCGCAATGCGCGCCAAACGCCTGGGGTTGCCCACTAAAGACCTGAAGATGCTGTCCGAAACCAGCGTCGAGCGCGTCATGCAGGTGGCCGAGGCAGAGAAGCCCCGGATTCTTGTGGTCGACAGTATTCAGGTGATGCACATGGCGGATATCGAGTCCGCCCCTGGTAGTGTCTCCCAAGTGCGGGAAAGCGCTGCCTACCTGACCCGCTTCGCCAAGCAGACTGGCACCATCCTGTTCCTGGTCGGCCATGTGACCAAAGACGGCAGCCTGGCAGGCCCTAAAGTCCTGGAACACATGATTGACTGCTCTATCCTCCTGGAAGGCTCCAGCGACAGTCGCTATCGCACACTACGCGGGATCAAGAACCGGTTTGGCGCAGTCAATGAGCTGGGCGTGTTCGCGATGCTGGAACAGGGCCTGAAGGAAGTGAAGAACCCCAGCGCGATCTTCCTGAACCGCGGCGAAGACGCCGCCCCGGGAAGCGTGGTGATGGTGGTCTGGGAAGGCACCCGCCCCATGCTGGTGGAAATCCAGGCACTGGTGGATATGGCCCAGGGCGGCTACCCAAGGCGTGTTGCCGTTGGCCTGGACCAGAACCGGCTGGCCATGCTCCTCGCCGTTCTTCACCGCCATGGTGGCATGCATGTCTCCGATCAGGATGTGTTCGTGAACGTGGTGGGTGGCGTAAAAGTCAACGAAACCAGCGCCGACCTGGCCCTTCTGGCCGCCATCGTCTCCTCGTTCCGCGACCGGGCCCTGCCCCAGGATCTGGTAATCTTCGGAGAAGTGGGCCTCTCTGGTGAAATCCGCCCGGTGCCCAGTGGGCAGGAACGAATCTACGAAGCCGCAAAGCATGGCTTTACCCGGGCGCTGGTGCCGAAATCCAATGCCCCAAGGAAGGCCATTGAAGGCATGAAGGTTATTCCGGTGACCAAACTTAGTGATGCTCTTACTGCCCTGGAAGAGCTTTAAGCCTGCCATCCTCGGAGTGAACGGTCAGGTTGACTTCGGAGTTTCCAAAAACCGCTACGAGCACATCCATGTGCACTTGTCCTCGGCCATCCTTGGCCTCCGACATTTTTGGAAACTCCGAAGTCAACCCGACCTGCGGGCAACGGTGCCAGAGTCCGGCTGCAAAAGATCTAATCAATGAGGTGGGCAAATTCTCTTTCGAGCATCGCCTGATCTCCCAGGTTCAGCTCCACAAGTCGTTTTAGGTGGGTAGCACTATCCAGGTCAATGTACTGGCATTTGAAACCCAGCCGATGCGGCTCCACGTGCCTAAGCTCTACCGCCATCACAATACCTGCCTCATGATCATTCAGGTGAATAATCACTTCGCAGGGCTGCTTTAACGGGACCTGCCACCCCTCCGGCCGCTTAACCAGAACACCTTTCAGGGAAATATCCAGCACCTCCGTCGTCCAGACGGATTCCTGGCAGTGGAGTTCACACGGCGCATCGAATTCGATTCGGTGAAACCGGCGCTTTTCGGGGGTTTTGGTGGACAACGGGTTACTCCTGTTTACCGGTCTTGTTTTACCTGACTATAGACCGGACAGAAGATTGCATCCAGAGGAGTTTTTGAGTGGGATCAAGGTTGTCGGATTACGGCACGCGTTGCGCACCTAATCCGACCTACGGGACTGACTATGGTCCGGACAGTTTGATGCATCAAGAGGATCTTGAGCTCACCAAGGGCCGTGGAATAGGCAGACATATCTCCGATGTTTGAGCGAGTCTGTTGTGGGGCCCTTTCCAAAAATGTCGGAGGCCATGGACGGCCGGAGACAAGCCACAGGGACGTGCTCGTAGCGGTTTTTGGAAAGGGCCCCACAACAGACTCAGACTCCAAGCTCGAAGGCTAGGAACGACGCCTCAGCCTCAGCGATGATACTCCGGGCTGAGCTCAACCACAGCCTCAATGAACGCCTTGGCATGCTCCGGATCCACATCCGGCGTAATCCCGTGGCCAAGATTAAAGATATGGCCAGTACCGGAACCAAAGCGCCGGAGGATATCAGCCACTTCCTGCCGGATCCGCTCAGTCGGTGCATACAGCATGGCCGGGTCCATGTTGCCCTGGAGAGCCACACGGTCACCAATGCGGGCGCGGGCATTGCCAATATCCGTGGTCCAGTCGAGGCCGACGGCATCGGCACCGGAATCGGCGATAGATTCCAGCCACTGACCGCCATTCTTGGTGAACAGAATCACCGGCACCCTGCGACCATCGTTCTCGCGAATCAGACCCTCGACGATCTTCTTCATATAGCGAAGGGAGAACTCCTCATAGGCCCAGCTGCTCAAAACGCCACCCCAGGTATCGAAAATCTGGACAGCCTGGGCACCGGCCTTGATCTGGCCGTTGAGGTAATCAATAACCGAATCCGCCAGATGGTCCAGCAAGCGGTGCATAACCTCCGGCTGGCCGTACATGAGCTTCTTGGCCTCCCGAAAATCCTTGGAGGAGCCACCCTCAATCATGTAAGTCGCCAGGGTCCACGGGCTGCCGGAGAAACCGATCAGGGGAACGCTGCCGTTCAGGGCTCCGCGAATGGTGGAAACCGCGTTCATCACGTAATCCAGATCCACCTCAGCGTTAATTTTGGGCAGCGCAGCGACATCCGCCTCGGAGCGGATCGTGTTCCGGAATTTCGGACCTTCGCCGGTTTCGAAGTACAAGCCGAGGCCCAATGCATCGGGAATGGTCAGAATATCTGAAAACAGGATGGCCGCATCCAGCGGGAAGCGCTCCAGGGGCTGGAGTGTGACTTCGCAGGCCAGCGGAGTGTTCTTGCACAAGCTGAGAAAATCCCCCGCCTTGGCCCTGGTCGCACGGTACTCCGGCAGGTATCGCCCGGCCTGTCGCATCATCCAGACCGGTGTGCGGTCCACGGGCTGGCGCATCAGGGCGCGCAGGAAACGATCATTCTTCAGCTCGGTCATAGAAAATCCAGCGTGTTCTGTACAAAGGGGAAAATTGGATGGAGGCCATAATACCCGGTTTGCGGGAATAAAAAAGGGCGGCTTTCCCTTAGGAAACCGCCCTTCTGATCAGGATCAATCCTGCAATCAGATATCCAGGTAATCCATGATACCTTCGGCAGCCTGACGGCCTTCCCAGATAGCGGTTACGACCAGATCCGAACCGCGGACCATGTCCCCGCCGGCAAAGATTTTCTCGTTGCTGGTCTGGAACATGAACTCGGACTCTTCCGGCGCGGTTACCCGGCCCGAATCGTCGGTGTTCACCTTCAGCTCATCGAACCAGTCGGCCGGGCTCGGGCGGAAACCGAAGGCGACCAGAACCGCGTCAGCAGGAATAACCTCCTCACTACCCGGGACTACTTCCGGACGGCGACGACCATTTTCATCAGGATCGCCCAGGCGAGTCTGAACCACCTTCACACCCTCAACCCGGTCTTCACCAATAATGGCGATGGGCTGACGATTGAAGAGGAACTTAACGCCCTCTTCCTTGGCGTTGGCCACTTCACGGCGGGAACCCGGCATATTGGCTTCGTCCCGGCGGTAGGCACAGGTGACGCTCTCGGCCTGTTGACGGATTGAGGTGCGGTTACAGTCCATAGCCGTGTCACCACCGCCGAGAACAACAACCCGCTTACCTTTCATGTCGATGAAATCAGCTTCGTCTTTCTCAAAGCCGAGACGACGATTGACGTTGGAAACGAGGAACGGCAGCGCGTCATATACTCCGGGCAGGTTCTCGCCCGGGAAGCCACCCTTCATGTAAGTGTAGGTGCCCATGCCCATGAAGACTGCGTCGTATTCGTCGATGATGTCCTGCAGTTGAACGTCCTTGCCAACCTCGGTGGACAGGCGGAATTCCACGCCCATCTCCTCGAACACCTTGCGGCGGCGGGTCATGACGGATTTTTCCAGCTTGAACTCTGGAATACCGAAGGTCAGCAGACCGCCGATCTCCGGATAGATATCGAAGACAACCGGCTTGACGCCATTGCGAACCAGTACGTCGGCGCATCCCAAACCGGCAGGGCCTGCACCAATGACGGCAACCTTCTTGTCTGTCCACTTCACTGCGGACATATCCGGTTTCCAGCCCAGGGCAAAGGCGGTGTCGGTGATGTATTTCTCGACAGAGCCGATGGTAACCGCACCATAGCCGTCGTTCAGCGTACAGGCACCCTCACAGAGACGATCCTGCGGACACACTCGACCGCAGACCTCTGGAAGGGAGTTGGTCTGATGACACAATTCGACGGCCCGCATGATATTGCCTTCGGAAACCAGCTTGAGCCAGTTCGGGATGTAATTGTGTACCGGGCACTTCCACTCGCAATAGGGGTTACCACACTCAAGACAACGGTGAGACTGGGACGCCGCACTATCTGCCGTGAAGGGGTGGTAGATCTCGCCAAATTCTTTCTTCCGCTTCTTGGCCGGGACCTTCTTGGGGTCGACCCGCCCTACTTCAACAAACTGGAAGTCGTTACTCAGTCGTTCTTTCATCTGGATGCTCTCATCAACTCAATTTCGACAAGGGCGGCAGCCAGGCCACTCGCCCCGAACCCTCTCAGCTTCTTATTCCGGGCGCGCCCGGGTGCTGGCCAGTAGACTGCGCAGGTTGGCAGCCTTGGGTTTCACCAGCCAGAAGCGGCCGATGTAGTCGTCGAAATTCTCAAGAATGTGCTCAGCCCACTCACTGCCGGTCTCGGAAATGTGCTCCCGAATCACACCACGCAGATGATTGCGGTAGGACTCCATGTCTTCGCTGGAAATGCGTTGGATCTCGACCAACTCGTGGTTGTACTTGTCCACGAAGGTATTGTTGAGGTCCATGACGTAGGCAAAGCCACCGGTCATACCCGCACCGAAGTTGTGCCCGGTTGATCCGAGCACCGTCACCAGGCCGCCGGTCATGTATTCACAGCAGTGATCGCCAGCGCCTTCCACAACCGCGTGGGCGCCAGAATTACGAACCGCGAAACGCTCACCTGCAGTACCAGCAGCGAAGAGTTTGCCGCCCGTCGCGCCGTAGAGGCAGGTGTTACCGACGATGGACGTCTCCTGGGTCTTGAAGGCGCTACCGCGGGGCGGCTTCACGACCAGCTTGCCACCGGTCATACCTTTACCCACGTAGTCGTTGGCATCCCCTTCAAGGATCAGGTTGAGACCGCCCACGTTCCAGACACCAAAACTCTGGCCCGCGGTACCAGTTAGATCCAGGGTAATGGGCGCATCGACCATGCCCTGATTGCCATGCAGCTGAGCGATTTCGCCAGACAAACGGGCACCGATGGAGCGGTCACAGTTGGTGACCCGGTAGGACCAGGCGCCACCACTCTTTTCCTTGATGGCTGCAGCGGTATCCTGAACCATCTGTTCCGCCAGCTTGCCCTCGTCGAACGGATGGTTCCGCTCCACCTGGCAGGTCTGAGGCTTGTCCGCCGGAATATGGTCATTAGACAGAAGGCGACTGAGATCCAGCTTCTTCTGGCGCTCGGTGTCGCCCGGCAGGCGCTCCAGAAGGTCAACGCGACCAACCAGTTCTTCCAGACTGCGCACGCCCAACTTCGCCATCCACTCACGGGTTTCTTCAGCCACGAAACGGAAGAAGTTCATGGCCATTTCCACCGTGCCTTTGAAGTGCTCTTCACGGAGGTGATCATTCTGGGTAGCCACACCGGTCGCACAGTTATTCAGGTGGCAGATTCGGAGGTATTTACAGCCCAGAGCCACCATCGGCGTGGTACCGAAACCGAAACTCTCCGCACCCAGGATCGCACCTTTCACCACATCCAGACCGGTCTTGATACCGCCATCGGTCTGCAAGCGAATCTTGCCACGCAGATCGTTGGCCCGCAGGGCCTGTTGGGTTTCGGTCAAGCCGAGCTCCCAGGGAGAGCCCGCGTAGCGGATGGACGTCAGCGGACTTGCTGCCGTACCGCCATCGTAACCGGAGACGGTGATCAGGTCGGCGTAGGCCTTGGCAACACCAGCTGCGATAGTACCCACACCCGGCTCGGAAACCAGCTTCACTGACACCAGGGCCTGGGGATTGACCTGTTTGAGATCAAAAATCAGCTGGGCCAGATCCTCGATAGAGTAAATATCGTGATGCGGCGGCGGCGAAATCAAGGTCACGCCGGGCACGGAATAACGCAAACGTGCAATCAGATCATTGACCTTGCCACCGGGCAGCTGGCCACCCTCACCAGGCTTCGCGCCCTGAGCCACCTTGATCTGCATGACATCAGCGCTACGCAGATACTCAGCCGTCACGCCAAAACGTCCGGAAGCCACCTGCTTGATCTTTGACCGCTTCTCGGTGCCATAGCGGGCAGGATCTTCACCGCCCTCGCCAGAGTTTGAGCGACCACCAAGTGTGTTCATGGCGACTGCCAGGGCCTCATGGGCCTCTGGTGACAGCGCACCCAGCGACATGGCCGCGGAATCGAAGCGCGGGAAAATATTCTCGACCGGCTCAACTTCCGAGAGATCAATCGGTTTGAGGTCCTTGCGGAAGCCAAGGAGATCACGCAGGGTTGCCACCGGCCGTTCATTGACCAGACCGGCGTATTCCTTGTAGTGGCCGTAGTCGCCACTGGTTACTGCTTCTTGCAGCTTTCCGACGACATCCGGGTTGAAAGCGTGGTACTCCTGGCCGTGGACGTACTTCAGCAAGCCACCCTGGACAATCGGCTTGCGCGGCTTCCAGGCCACGGAAGCAAGTTGCTCCTGGTCCTGCTGGAAGTCGTAGAAGCCAGCCCCTTGGATACGGCTGGGCACACCTTTGAAACACAGGTCAACGACGTCGTCAGCCAGCCCGATCGCCTCGAACAGCTGGGCGCCCCGGTAGGAGGTGATGGTCGAGATCCCCATTTTGGAGAGGATCTTCAGCAGCCCCTTGTTGATGCCCTTCCGGTAGTTGTTCTTGGCGTCAATCGGATCCATCAGCAATTCGCCGGTGCGGATCAGATCGTTCAGGACCTGGTACGCGAGGTAAGGATAAACCGCTGTCGCACCAAAACCGAAAAGCACCGCAAAATGGTGGGGATCACGAGCCCAACCGGTTTCAACAATGATATTGGAGTCGCAGCGCAGCCCTTTCTGAACCAGGTGATGATGAACGGCACCGGTTGCCATCAGGGCGTTGACCGGCAGCTCACCTTCCTTCAAATCCTTGTCTGTGAGGATCAGAAGCACCTTACCATTCCGGACAGCCTGCTCCGCCTCCTCACAAACCTGGCGAATCGCCTGCTCCAGACCCTGCTCCGGGCGGTAGCTCATGGAGATACGCGCCACCTCGAACCCGGGACGCTCGTTGTTGGCGATCTTCAGGAACTTGGCCGGAGAGAGTACCGGCGTGGTCAGGATGATTCGATCCGCGTGATCGGCGGTTTCCTCGAACACGTTACGCTCGGCACCCAGACAGGTCTCCAGAGACATAACGATTGCCTCACGCAGGGGGTCGATCGCCGGGTTGGTCACCTGGGCGAACTTCTGCCGGAAATAATCCGCCACGTGGCGCACTTTGCTGGAGAGCACGGCCATCGGGGTATCGTCACCCATGGACCCAACCGCTTCCTGGCCGTTCTCTGCCAGCGGACGCAAGACCTGGTCACGCTCTTCGAAGGAGACCATGAACATTTTTTGATGCACCAGAAGCTCGTCGGAGTCCATCAGCCTGAAGTCAGGTGTGTCCTGGTTCAGGGTGGTTTCCACGCGCAAGGCGTTCTCGCGCAGCCAGCGCTTGTAGGGCTGCGCAGTCTTCAGGCGCTGGTCAATGTCTTTGGTATGCAGGACTTCACCGGATTCGGTGTCGATAGCCAGCATCTGCCCAGGCCCGACACGGCCTTTGGCAACCACGTCGTCGGGCTGGTACCCGTAGGTACCGATCTCTGAAGCCAGCGTGATGAAGTCATCTTTGGTAATAACCCACCGGGCGGGACGCAGCCCGTTTCGGTCGAGCATACAGACCGCATAACGACCGTCCGACATCACCAGACCTGCGGGACCATCCCAGGGCTCCATGTGCATGGAGTTGTACTCATAGAACGCCCGCAGCTCGGAGTCCATGCTGTCGACATTCTGCCAGGCCGGCGGAATCATCATGCGAACGGCACGGAAAAGGTCTACACCACCGGCAAGCAGGACTTCCAGCATGTTGTCCATGCTCGAGGAGTCGGAACCAGTGAGATTGACCAGTGGCTGAAGGGTCTGCAGATCGGGCAGTTCCGGGGAGCTGAATTTGGCGGCCCGAGCGATGGCCCAATTGCGGTTGCCGTCGATGGTGTTGATCTCACCATTATGAGCCAGATACCGGAACGGCTGTGCCAGCGGCCACCGGGGCATGGTGTTAGTGGAGAACCGCTGGTGGAATACACAGATAGCGGTCTCAAGATCCGGATCACCGAGATCCTTGTAGAAGTTGGCCAGGTCCGCCGGCATCATGAGGCCCTTATAGGCCAGAGTACGGTGAGACAGGCTACAGATATAGAATTCCGGATCTTCGGCCATGTCGCTTTCAGCATGCCGGCGACCCACGAACAGACTGATTGCAAAGTCACGCTCTTCCTTGCCGGCTGGCACCACGAAAACCTGCTCAATACGGGGCAGGCAATCCAGCGCCATCGGGCCCAGGCAGCTGTCATCCACCGGCACTTCACGCCAGCCAAGGATTTCCAGACCCTGTTCGGTCAGCCGTTTTTCAATCGCTGTACGACCGGCGGCAGCCTTGTTCTCGTCGGGGTTAAGGAACACTTGACCCACGGCAAAGAGGTCGCCTGGCTCCTTGCCAAACGCCGCCTTGGCAGCTTTCTTCAGAAAGCCATCCGGGCTTTGGATCAGCAGGCCACAACCATCGCCGGTCTTTCCGTCTGCAGCGATACCACCTCGGTGGGTCATGCAGGTCAGAGACTCGATGGCAGTTTGCAACAACTTATGACTGGCCTCGCCCTTCATGTGGGCAATCAGACCGAATCCACAGTTGTCCCTGAATTCATCGGGATGATACAAACCTGTCATCATAAGCGTTCTCTCACGTAGAAATGCTTTTCAATCAAAGAGTTAATTGGCGCGCAGCCATACAACCACCCTCTGACACTGAAAATGGGGGCTGGCTATTTTACACACGTAGAAATACGTACTCAAATCGGCGTGGAGTTATTGTGGGAAGCCGAAACCGGAATTACCAATCGACAAGGTTACGGAACAACAAGTTAGCGCCGAAAAGAGCGGCGCTATAAATTGTCGACTGGACGCACCCAGGGCGACCGGGAAGCCAGCTCTTCCGGCAAACCAGATGCTGCGGCGTTCGCCGCCTCCCGGGTAGGGAACTCGCCATAGAATACCATAAACCATGGCTGGCCCTGCCTTTCCCCTCGGGTATACACCAGATCATCAAGCTCTGAATAGCTGGATATGACATTTAATGCGGTCTGCTCCAGGTTGCCGGCAACCAGCTGTATAGTCCAGCCTCCTCGCGCCCGAATTTCGTCGATGGCTGCAAAATACTGCGGATCGGCAGGAACGAACTCCGGCGCGGCTTCTGGCTCTGGCTCTGGCTCTGGCTCTGGCTCTGGCTCTGGCTCTGGCTCTGGCTCTGGCTCTGGCTCTGGCTCTGGCTCTGGCTCTGGCTCTGGCTCTGGCTCTGGCTCTGGCTCTGGCTCTGGCTCTGGCTCTGGCTGGACAGGGTCCGGCTCGGTTACCGGCTCTGTCAACAGGGGCTCAGCCGCCACGAGTGGCTCATCGGAGACGGGCTCGGATTCCGCCGTTTCCGGGCCAATGGTAATGCTCTTTCGCACCGGCTCCGGCGCTTTCACGACCTCCTCGGCAACCGACTCATCGTACTGGCGCGACACGAACCACCACGAGCCCGCGAGCAGAACCAGAGCGAACCCCGGCCAGAGAAGCTTTTTCCAGGGCAATGCCCTAGAGCGGGCACTGTTTGGCGCGGATACCATATCCAACCAGACGCCTGGCGTTACCCGCTTAAGCCTCGAAAAACTACCCTGGCTCAAGGCATGAATTTTAGAAACCCGCGCCGGACTGAGAAGCTCGGCGGTCTTACCGCCAGCTGCATGAACTCTTGGCTCAAGGTAAGCCACGATTTCGTCTTTTGTCAGTGGGCGGAGATGAATCTGGTGTACGCTGGTGCTTGAATTATCCAGGCCCAGCATCTGCACCAGGTTATCGGTACCCGCAAACACCGGAACCGCAGAAGAACCGCGCTCTGAAGCCAGATAAGCAGACAAAATCAGTCTGAGCAGCTCCGTCGGCGCTCTATCCGCATCGTCAATCAAAAGGACCATGCGCTGCCCCTTGCGAACCCTGGACTCCGACCATCTGAAGAACTGATAAACCAGGTCTCGCGGGCTGTCTTCCTGGCCGAGACTGGAGCGGGCAACGGCTTTCAGGTCCCGGGCAAGCGCCTGAGCGCTGGTCAACGCTGCAGCCGGTATCCGGTGAAAATCAAGCCTGGACGACTCGCTGCGGACCAGCTCCGCCAGTATCCGGGTTTTGCCCGCACCCGCAGCACCGGTCAACAGCAGAGCCATATCACCAAAGCCGCAAAGATGGCGCAATGCCTCCAGGGCGTGATGACGCATGGCGTCCGGGAAAAACGGCGTTTCCATTTCCAGGGGGTTGGCACGGAGGCTGTAGCGCTGTTGCAGCCTGGGAAACAGGCCGCCGCCATCAAGACTGTTCAAGCTTTCTTCAGTCACGGGTCTTCCTTGGTCGCTGGTCCGTTACCAAATTATTGAAGCCTTCTGGCCGACATCATGTTGAGCTGCAAAAACGGGCAAACGTGAGTGCCAGGTTTTCAGGCTTTGCCTGGGATGTGACGACTGCATCGCCAATCGAACGAAGCAGGACGAGCCTGAGCAGGCCATCCACGTTTTTCTTATCGACAGCCATCAAGCTCATAAAGTCGTCTGCGGTCATTCCGACCGGAGGTTTATCCGGCAATCCGGCCCGCAGGATAAGTCGGTTAATCCGGACGCAATCGTCACGGCTGATCATACCTTCAAGCGCAGACAGTTCGGCAGCCATGAGCATGCCAGTGCCTACTGCCTCTCCGTGGAGCCAGTTGCCGTAACCGGCAAAGGTTTCGATCGCATGTCCGAAGGTGTGACCGAGGTTCAGTATCGCCCTCAGACCTCCCTCGCGCTCGTCCAGAGCTACAACCTCAGCCTTGCAAGCACAGGAGCGGAAGATAGCTTCTGCCAGAGCCTCCGGATCAAGGCTGACCAGAGAATCCATGTGATCTTCAAGCCAGGCAAGAAAGTCCTGGTCACGAATCAGCCCATATTTGATTACTTCTGCGAGGCCCGCTGACACTTCCCGGGGAGGCAAAGTCTGCAGGCTTGCGGTGTCTATCAATACGGCCTGCGGCTGATGAAAAGCACCAATCATGTTCTTGCCAAGGGGGTGGTTGATACCGGTTTTACCACCAACAGAAGAATCTACCTGGGAAAGTAGAGTGGTTGGAATCTGGATGAATGGAACCCCCCGCTGATAGCACGCTGCGGCAAAACCGGCCATATCACCAACGACGCCTCCACCAAGCGCAACCAGAGTGGTTTTCCGGGTATGCCGCTGCTCAAGGAGACCATCGAAGATCATATTGAGGGTCTGCCAGTCCTTGAACTTCTCGCCATCGGGAAGCACGACGGTATCGACCCGCTTACCCGGAAAACAGGCGTTCGCCCGATCAAGATAGAGCGGTGCAACCGTCTCGTTGGTGACAATCATGACCTGTGCACCGGAGACATAGGATGACAGATCCTGAGTACCGAGAAGGTCCTGGCCGATAAAAATGGGATAGCTGCGCTCGCCGAGCTCCACCGAGAGTTCGCGATACCGATTAGACATGATTGCGACCTTCCTTCCTGACCTGCCTTTTATGACGGGGTGTTTTCGGGTTCAGGCGGTTAACCAACTGGCGAACAACCAGCCTAGGGCTCTTCCTGTCCGTGAACATGATGATGTCTGCCAGACTGGAATACAGGGGATCCCGGATCGAGAACAGGTTCCGCAGAACCGCCTCCGGGTTATCGTTCTGGAGCAAAGGCCGGTTTCGGTCCATGCGTGTTCGCTCCACCTGCTGCTCTATCGAGGTCTTCAGATAGATCACCGTCGCATCCCTTTTCAGGATAGGATGGTTTTCCTCGCGCATGACCGCGCCGCCGCCCGTGGCCAGCACGGTATGATCCTCATGGGACAACTCGTCCAGCATGGCTGTTTCCCGCAAACGGAAGCCATCCTCCCCCTCAACGTCGAAAATCCACGGGATATTGGCCCCGCATCGCTCTTCGATGATGCGATCAGAATCAAGAAAACGATAGCCGAGCTCTTTGGCGAGCATCCGGCCAATCGTGCTTTTCCCTGCTCCCATTGGGCCAACCAGGACAACGCGTTTCGGCAAAGACATAACTTCCGCTCAGTTTTGTTCAGGCGGGTGAGAATATCACAGGCCCCGTGATTGCATAAGTTCAGGACCGCCCCCGAGACTGTTTCAGGCACAAAAAAGCCGCCGGTTTTAAGCGGCGGCTTTTGAACTGCACTGATTAACGAAGCAGGTCGTTCTTGATGATCTTCGGAGTAATGAAGATCAGCAGCTCGCTGCGCTCATCAATATGCTCGGTTCGCTTGAAAATACGCCCCAGGTAGGGGATATCTCCAAGGAACGGCGTCTTGGTAGTCTGAGTCGCCACTTCCGACTGGAAAATGCCGCCCAGAACAACTGTCTCACCATTGCCAACCAGGACCTGGGTGGTCACTTCATTGGTATTGATTGATGGAATACCAGCAGTCACCTCACCACGGGAGTCCTGGTTGACCACAAGATCCATGATGATCTTGTCATCCGGCGTAATCTGCGGAGTGACTTCAAGGGAGAGCACGGCCTCCTTGAAAGAAACGGAAGTAGCACCGCTCGAAGACGCTTCCTGGTAGGGAATTTCCTCACCAGACTTGATAGACGCCGTCTGGCGATCAGCAGTCACAACGCGGGGTTGGGAGACCACTTCGGCCTGACCATCGCTCTCGAGAGCCGACAGCTCGAGGTCCACCAGGAAGTCATCGCTGCCCCAGCCGATGGCGAAGGACGATGCGCCCTCACCTGTCACGCCGAGGTCAACCGCAAGGGCGCCCGGGAAGGTGATGGTGTTGCTGTTTCCGGCAGCCGCGTCCCGCGCTTCCTGCAGAGATTGCTGCGAACCACCTACGGTAAATACATTATCTCCACTCACATCGTAAGCAGCGCCACCCCAGCGAACACCGAGGTTCTCGGCAACGTTGGTTTGCGCACGCACAATACGGGCCTCGATAGAAACCTGCCGTACCGGAACGTCCCATGTCGATACCAGACGGCGAATTTCGTCAAGTTTCTCGGCCGTTTCACGAACGCTGATGGTGTTTGTTCGCACATCCGAGGAGACAAAGCCGCGATCGGAAATCAGCTCTTCGTCTTCCTTGATCAACGCAACAATATCAGCCGCCTTGGCGTAATTAACCTGAATAATGTCGAGACGGACCGGTGCCAGTTCAGCGATTTGCTTGTTCGTCTCAAGCTCAAGCTTCTCGCGAGCCGCGATTTCATCGGCAGGCGCTACCAGCAATACGTTGCCAATCTGACGTTTATCGAGGCCTTTGGTCTTGAGGATCAGATCCAGGGCCTGATCCCAGGGAACATTCTGCAAGCGGAGAGTGATGCTACCGCCGACAGTGTCACTTGCCACGAGGTTCAGGCCGGTGAAGTCGGCAATCAACTGCAGGACCGACCGCACTTCAATATCCTGGAAGTTCAGGGACAACTTGTCACCGGTGTACGGGAACTTCTCTTCCCGGCGAGACTCCGCCTCTTCCTGACTCAGCTCCTCGACACTAACAGTAAACTGGCTGCCGGACTGGTAAGCAATGTAGTCGTAATTGCCCTCTGGGGTGATCTCGACCACGGCATTGCCATCCTCGACAAAGGTGTCGATACGGGTAACCGGGGTGGCGAAATCAGTGACATCGAGCCGGCGACGCAGATTCGATGGAACTTCAAGCCCATCCATCGTCAAGCGGATCTTGCCAGCACGTTCGGTCAGATCCACCGGTGTGCTGGAGCTGCCCAGCTCGACAAGAACCCGGCCTTCACCATCCTTGCCACGGCGAAAATCCACCCCGGCAAGAGAGTTGGAGGACACCGTACCCGTAGCTGAGCTGCTTTGAGCCGAAGAAGAGGTGGACGTAGTAGCAACAGCCCCGGCTTGCCCGCCAATCGTCATAACCAGGGAGTTGCCCGAACGGACCGTTTCGTAAGGCACCAGCTCAACCAGATTGAAAATCAACCGTGTGCGATCCTTGGTTTCTACTACGGTCATACTCTGGGCGTTGCCTGAGCCGAGCGGAACGCTCCGGCTGTCGAGGCCACTGGTCGTGTCTCGAAGGTCAACCGCAATGCGAGCAGGACGCTCAATGGTATACCCAGAGGGTTCCGGTGGCGCCCCATCAAATTGCAGTGTGACTTCAAGCCGCTCGCCCGGTAGCGAGGAAAACGACACGTCTTCCAGCGTGACCGCGTTGGCCAGGCCGGATAACAACCCAAAAGCAATCACGCTGACGTATACATTGAGTTTTCTGAACATCGCTAGCCTCGACCCTAAACTTTTTTGTACGTGCATGTTTCTTTCAACTTTCATCCAGCCGCTCCTTAGCCTGCGCCCTCTTCCAGGGTCAGGGAGCGAGGACGCTCAACCCAGCCACCCCGGCCATTGGGAACGATTTCAATAAGCTCGACACGGGTTTCACTGACGCCCACAATGCGACCGTAGTTCTGCCCCATGTAATTTCCGGTACGGACTCTGTGAATTCCACCGGTATCGTCTTCGATAAGGGCGAAAAGGTTACCCGATGCCCCCTGAAGCGTACCGACCATTTCAAGCGTTTTCAGATCAAAATTCTCGAGAACTTCCCTCGGCCGATCCAGATCCGGCTCAACATCACTGATCGGCTGCTCGTCAACCATAGTGAGCTGTACGTCGATAGGCGGCTCGAATGGCGCCCGCCGGTCTGCTGCGGAGTAACTGAATGCCTCGTAAGCTTTGAACTCCGGCAAGGGTTCAACATACCCTCTCGGTTTTGCCCTGGTCTCGGCCATGAATTGATCAAGATCTGAAAATCCGCTGCCCTGGGAGCAGGCTGTCAGGAGCGACACCAGACAAACACCCAGCCAGGCTTTTACTGCATGCTTTCCTGTCATGCTCATTCTCCAGCCCGGTAGCGGTAAGTACGAGCTACAACCTGCATATCAAGCCGTTCTCCGTCTCCGCCAGTTGGTTTTATGGTCAAGTCGTGCAGTGTCACGATCCGAGGAAGGCTAGCCACGCTGCTGACGAAAGATGCCAGCTCGTGGTAGGAACCAGACACCCGGATGTTGATTGGAAGCTCGGAATAAAAGTCCCGCCGCTGCTCCGGCTGCAACTTCACTTCCTGAAGCGCCAGGCCATTACCCAGCGCCGTATTCGTAATGTCTTCCAATAAGCCCGGCACTTCGGTCTCACTCGGAAGCTGCCTTACCAGGGCACCAAAGGTTTCTTCCATTTCAGCCATCTGGGCCTTGAAGACCTCAAGATTAGCCACCTGATAGGCCTTTTCTTCATAGGTCTTGCGCAGATCCTGCTCAGTGCGCTCGACACGCTCAAGCTGAGCGTACTGATCCTTGATAAAGAACCAGTAACCACCGCCAGCGATAAGCCCGAAGATAATCAGGATTACGATGAATTTAATGGGCGCAGGCCATATACCCGCGTTGTTGACATCAAGGTCGTTGATATCAAATTCATTGAGACTTTTGAGAGAGTCCGCGAGGCTCATTACTTATCCTCCCCTTCGGGCTCGGGCGTTTTCTGTTTAACCGACAGATTGAACTGGCTGTAACCGGCCCGGCGACTGTCAGCAGCTGACACATTGGAGAGGTTGGGATCGGTAAACCATTCGGACTCCTCAAACTGACGCATAAGCGTAGAAACCCGGCTATTAGACTCAGCCATCCCAACGATATCGACGCGCTCACCAGTTCGTTTGAGGTCTGTATAGAAGAGACCATCAGGCAAAGTTCTCACCAACTCATCAAACACGCGCACGATCACGGGGCGTTTACCCTGGAGATCCTGAATGACCTGCATCCTGGCCAGAAGCTCATCACGCTTGCGTTTAAGGTTCTCGATTTCCTTGATCTGCTGGTCAAGCTTTTTCGTGGCCGTTTCGATATAGGCATTCCGGGATTGCTGGTACGCAATCCGGCTGTCCATGTCGGTTTTCCAGAGGAAAACCAAACCACCGGCGATAATGGCGGCGCCAAGAATCATAACCACAAACTGCTTCTGTTTCTCGGCGCGAAGTTCCTCGCGCCACGGTCGAAGGTTAATCTTTGCCATCAGTCGAAGCTCCTCATTGCCAGGCCGCAGGCAATCATCAGAGACGGCGCATCGTTACTCAGTGCCGATGCGTTGACCCGAGACCCAACCGCCATGTCTGCAAAAGGATTCGCGACCATAGTCGGCGTACCCGTTTTTTCTTCGACCATTTCCGTCAGGCCCTGAATCGAGGCAGTACCACCTGCCAAAACCACATAGTCGACAGCATTGTACTGACTGGCACCAAAGAAGAACTGAAGCGCTCGGGCCACTTGCTGCACCACGGCTTCGCGAAACGGGGTCAGAACTTCGGATTCGTAGTCATCGGGCAGTCCGCCCTGTTTCTTGGCAAGGCCAGCTTCCTCCAGAGACAGACCATAGCGACGCTGAATTTCCTCGGTCAGTTGCTTGCCACCAAAAATCTGTTCGCGGGTGTAAACGGTTTTGCCGCCGGCCAAAACGCTCAGCGTGGTCATCGTGGCGCCGATATCAACAATCGCCACCACCAATTCTTCGCCCTGAGAGTCCAGCTGCGGCTCGATCAAAGCGTAGGCGCGCTCAAGGGCATAGGCCTCAACATCAACCACCTTGGTGGTGAGTGAAGCAATCTCGAGTGCATCTTCCCGAATGTCGACATTTTCCTTTCGGCATGCTGCCAGAAGCACATCTACCTGGTCGGGGTTACTTTCGGAAGGTCCCTGAACCTCAAAATCGATGGCCACTTCATCCAGCGGGTATGGAATATACTGATCGGCCTCGAGGGCAATCTGATCTTCCATCTCGAATTCGTTGAGGCCACCATCCATCTGGATGACCTTGGTGATTACCGCCGAACCTGATACCGCAACTGCTACCTGCTTTACGCCGGAACGGGACTTGGAAGCCACGCGCTTCATCACTTCGCCCACGGCTTCCACGTCGGTAATGTTCTTTTCCACCACGGCATTGGCCGGTAATGGCTCAACCGCGTAGCTCTCGACCTTATACCGGTCGCCCTGCTTCGACAGCTCCAGAAGTTTGACCGAGCTGGAGCTTATATCCACGCCCAGCACTGCACTGGATTTCTTTCCTAATCCAAACACGCGCTCACCCTATACCTGGTTAGATGCACCCGGTTACGTAACTTATGTGTTTTTTATTTAAGAGAATTTCTTCACCATTCCGTCTACAATGCCTGTTCTTCTTTAATTGAGAACCATTGCGACGGTGAAGCGACTCTTCCTTCCTAAAGCAATTTCTCAAATGATAGACCTATATCCAACAGTTGTCAGAAAAAAATGTCTCATTTGTTGCGCACATCTCGCCTTTTTGCCTGGTTGTTTCTTACCGGACTGAGTGTCGCCGTTATCGTAACCTCAGGCTTTTATCTTTACCTTCGCCCTGGCCTTCCGCCGGTACATCAGCTTCTGGACATCAAGCTGCAGACGCCATTGAGGGTCTATAGCAAAGACAACAGATTAATAGCAGAATTCGGTGAAAAGAGAAGGGCACCCATCACAATCGAACAGATCCCAACAATTCAGTTACAAGCCTTTATGGCAGCTGAAGACGCGCGTTTTTATGAGCACTTTGGGGTCGACATCAAAGGCCTGGCGCGGGCTGCCATCGAACTGGTCTCAACCGGCGAGATCCAGTCCGGGGGCAGCACCATCACAATGCAGGTTGCAAAAAATTACTTTTTGTCACGGGACAGAACCTTTATCCGGAAGTTCAACGAGATACTTCTGGCTCTTCAGATTGAACGTGAACTGGACAAAAATCGCATTCTCGAGCTCTACCTGAACAAGATCTATCTGGGCAATCGGGCCTATGGCATAGCTGCCGCTGCACAGGTTTATTACAACAAGCCGGTATCAGAACTGTCGCTGGCCCAGATGGCTATGCTGGCCGGCCTACCCAAGGCGCCCTCGGCTTTCAACCCGCTGGCCAACCCGGACCGTGCGATGATTCGCCGCAACTGGATCCTCGGGCGCATGAGGGATCTGGGATACATCACTCCGGATGCCCATGAACTTGCCGTTTCGGCCCCCATCACCGCCAGCTATAACAGCACGGAAACGGAAGTCGACGCCGACTATGTTGCTGAAATGGCACGATCTGAAATGGTTCGGCGGTTTGGCGAAGACGCCTACACCGATGGCTATACCGTCACTCTGACGGTTGACGGCGAAAAGCAACAGGTTGCCACCGAAGCGCTCAGGAACGGCCTGGAAGCCTATGATCGACGCCACGGTTTTCGCGGCCCCATCGGGCAGATCGACGAGGACACTCTCGCCACGAGCGAATTATCTGACGTCATCCTGAATTACCCCAGAGTCGAGTCCTTGCTGCCGGCAATCGTCGAGGAGGTTGACGACGAATCGGGCGAAGTACGTGTATACGCACGCGTCGTCGGCCCCGCCATTATGCCGTTCGAAACCATGACCTGGGCGAGTCGCTACAAAACCGAAAATCTGACCGGACCAGAACCCGAGAAACCTTCAGATGTTGTCTCGCCTGGCGACGTTGTCTATGTGCGCGCTCAGGAGCCAGTCCAGGCTTCCTCAAAAGCTGATGCCGACGAGAGCAGTCAGCAGGTTGACGATCCGGAGCAGCCGACTGCTGCGACCGTGGCACTTGCCCAGATCCCGAGGGTAGAAGGCGCACTGATTTCACTGGAAGCCAAAACCGGTGCTATACAGGCACTGGCAGGGGGCTACAGCTTCGGTCAAAGCAAATACAACCGGGCCATTCAGGCGCGCAGGCAACCGGGCTCGACTTTCAAGCCGTTCCTCTACCTGAGCGCCCTTGAAAGCGGCATGACGCCGGCCACTATTTATAATGATGCGCCCATAGTGTTCGACGACTCCGAACTGGAGACCGCATGGCGGCCGCAGAACTCCTCCGGACAGTTTTATGGCCCGACCCGGCTTCGCGAAGCGCTCTATCGCTCACGAAACCTGGTTTCTATCAGGCTCCTGCGAGACTTGGGTATTGAAAAAACGCTCAATTATCTCGCACAACTGGAAATCCCTACCGAAAACATGCCCGACAACCTGTCATTGTCGCTCGGCAGCGGCCAGTTGACTCCAATGGAACTGGCCAGAGGCATGGCTGTAATTGCCAACGGCGGCTATGACGTCGAACCCTACCTGATCGAGACGATCAGCGACTTCAGCGGCGAGATCATCTACCAGGCTCCGAAAACCATCCTGTGCGATGAAAACTGCAAGGAGGTTGCAGAACAAGCGATCCCGGAAACGGACGAAAGCGACGCAGCTACGCCGGCAAATGCATCGCAAGGCAACGAAGAGCCGCTTGAGGTTCGCGTGATGCCCAGACTGGCGGACGAGCGCGCCGTCTTCATTCTGCACTCGATGATGCAGGATGTTATTCGACGCGGTACTGGCAGGCGGGCGCTGGCCCTCGGCCGGGACGACATCGCTGGCAAGACCGGCACCACCAACGAGCAGAAGGATACCTGGTTCGCCGGCTTCAATCACGATATCGCCACGACAACCTGGGTTGGATTCGACCAGCCGGCACCGCTTGGCAGGCGTGAATTTGGCGCCAGCACCGCGCTACCGATCTGGCTGGACTACATGGAAGTTGCACTCGAAGGGGCGCCCTCTTCCTTGATGCCCCGCCCGAACGGGATCGTGAATATCCGTATCAATCCCGAGACTGGGCAGCGCGCCAGACCTGGCGAGGACGGTATCTTTGAGGTCTTCCGGGAAGAGGACGCACCACCGCCACTGACGTCAGACACCGACGGTGATCGGAACGGAGGTTCTGAGGAAGACGATCTGTCACGCAGAATCTTCTGATACGCGAAGCGGGCACAAAAAAACCGGCGGGATCACCGCCGGTTTTTCTATTATCCATAGGAACAGATCAGATAATGTCGTCCATGGATTTGAGCGGGTAGTGCGCAGGGTATGCATTGCGGGCAACCCCGGAATCTACAGCAGCGCGAGCAACGGCTGCGGGCACCACTTCAAGCAAGCGTACATCCATCGGCTTGGGAATGATGTACTCTTTTCCGAACTCAAAGCTATCCACGCCATAGGCCTCACAGATTTCCCGAGGCACCGGCTCTTTTGCCAGCTCACGAATCGCATTGACAGCCGCCACCTTCATCTCCTCATTGATGGCAGTTGCACGAACGTCCAACGCGCCACGGAAAATGAACGGGAAGCCCAATACGTTGTTAACCTGGTTCGGATAATCGGACCGGCCTGTAGCCATGATCAGATCATCGCGGGTTGCCAGGGCAACTTCCGGACTGATTTCCGGATCAGGGTTGGAGCAGGCAAACACGATAGGCTTCGGAGCCATTTTCTTGAGCTGGTCGGCAGTCAGCAGATCCGGGCCAGACAGGCCAAGAAATACATCAGCACCATCAATAGCGTCATCCAGAGTACGCCTGTCAGTATCGTTGGCAAACATCGCCTTGTACTGATTGAGATCATCACGACCAGAGTGGATCACACCCTTGCGGTCGAGCATGAAGATGTTCTCAGAGCGAATACCGCAGCTGATCAGCAGCTTCATGCAGGCAATGGCGGCGGCACCGGCACCCAGGCACACCACCTTCGCCTCTTCAATTTTTTTACCCTGCAGCTCCAGGGCATTGATCATGCCGGCTGCAGTTACGATAGCAGTACCATGTTGATCATCGTGGAAGATCGGCACGTTGCACTTCTCGATGAGCGCGCGCTCGACCTCGAAACACTCAGGCGCCTTGATGTCTTCCAGATTGATGCCACCAAAGGTGTCTGCAATCCGCTCAACTGTTTCAATAAACGCCTGCGGGCTTTCGGAATTGACCTCGATATCGAAAACATCAATTCCGGCAAAGCGCTTGAACAGTACGCCCTTGCCTTCCATAACCGGCTTGCTTGCCAGCGGACCCAGGTTACCCAGACCAAGAATCGCAGAACCGTCGGAGATCACAGCCACCAGGTTGCCCTTGGCGGTGTACTTGTATGCGTTCTCCGGGTCCTTTGCGATCTCGCGGACCGGTTCGGCAACCCCGGGGCTATACGCCAGGGAAAGGTCGCGGGAAGTCTTGGTTGGCTTGGTGATTTCAACACTCAGCTTACCAGGCCGCGGCTTGGCGTGATATTCAAGGGCTGCTTCTTTCAGATCTTGAGACATTGCCACTGTTCCGTTTGTCACGTTTAAAGGTAATGAACCGCCGGAGCAAGGAAACCTCCCCAGCCAGCGGAGCGCGCCATTATGGCCCGCCAGACCCGAAACGACAAGTGGCCCATGAACATTTTGTGAACAGTCAATAGTGCTAATTGCGTATGTATACAATAAATACAGTATGATCATCGGGCACAAAAAAAGCGCCCGAAGGCGCTTTCTCTTACATCCAGTGCGATCAGTCTTTCTTGCCGCCGATGCGGCCACCGAAACGCTTCTGGAAACGGTCGATACGACCACCGGTATCCATAACTTTCTGCTTGCCAGTATAGAACGGGTGGCACTGGGAACATACGTCCAGCTGCAGATCATGGGTGTAGGTAGAGCGAGTCTTGAACGTGTTACCGCAGGAACAGGTGGCGGTAATCTCTTCGTACTTGGGGTGGATACCTTCTTTCATGGTGAACCTCGTTAGGTCATGCCGCTACCTGATCGCGGGGCATCTTGATTACCCAGGCGCCAGGCACCGCACGTTTGAATCAATTGAGAAGACGGGGCACAATCATGCCCAGCCGGAAACAGACCGCGAATCTTACTTGCAATTAGTGTCGCAGGCAAGCACCACCCTGACTTCCGGACCCGCCCATTCCGGATTTCGCGGCTGAGCGCCGACTGAAACAGGATAAGGAAAAACCGTGACACCTCTCATCCAGTGGAGCACTCAGTGCCATTGATTGCACGCATCGCCCTGAATCGACCTCTGCGTCGACTCTTTGATTACATTATTCCAGAAGACCTTGAGTTGACGCCGGGCCAGAGAGTGCGAATCCCCTTTGGCCGACAGCAGGCAACGGGCCTGGTTGTAGAGGTGGGGGTTGAACCGCCCCCTGGCATAAAGCTCAAGCCGCTGTCCTCGGCAATCGAGGAGTGGCCGGCATTACCGCAAGAAACGTTCAAACTTCTCAGCTGGGCGAGCGACTATTATCAGCACCCCTTGGGCGAATGCCTGTTCACCGCCCTGCCCCCCGCCCTCAGGCGGGGGCGAATCGCCGAAGAGAAAACGGAGCAGTGGTGGCATACACGTGACCATACTGCGACCTTGCCTGCAAAAGCCCATAAACAGAAGGCGCTTTTCGATTGGCTACGCCAACACCCGAGGGGTGCCCCGACAAAGGATATCCTGCAGGCCGGTTTCGCCCGGACGCAACTCAATGCACTACGCGAGAAGCAGCTGATTGAGCCGATTTTGCCGCCCCGGCCGAATTCACTTGAACAAGATTCTGAGCTTGATGCTCGAAGACCCGAACTGTCCGCGGCCCAGGCTTTAGCCGCAGAAGAGCTGACTGTTCCCGATGAAGGGTTTGGCGTCTCACTCTTATACGGCATCACCGGCAGCGGAAAAACCGAGATCTACCTGCACTATTTAAAGGAACACCTCAACGCCCGGGACCAGGCCCTGGTACTGGTTCCGGAGATCAACCTTACCCCGCAAACGGTTGCTCGATTCCAACACTACTTCGGCAGCCGAATTGTCGTATGGCACTCGGCCCTCAACGACGGTGAGCGCCTGACAACCTGGCTGAAAGTCCGCAACGGTGAGCCGGTTATCCTGGTAGGCACCCGATCGGCGGTTTTGCTGCCCTTCACTAATCTGCGCACAATCATTGTCGATGAGGAGCATGACAGTTCGTACAAACAGGGTGAAGGTTTCCGTTATTCCGGTCGCGACCTGGCAGTCTATCGAGCCCACCAGAACAACTGCCCCATCATCCTCGGATCGGCGACTCCGTCACTGGAATCCGTGCATAACGCGGAGCAGGCCAAATATCATCTGGTGAGGCTTGAGGAACGGGCCGGCAATGCAGCTCCACCCGACATCAGTCTGCTGGACGTTCGAAGCCGCCCCCTGGAGGGCGGCCTGTCCCGGCCCGCCCTGACCGCCATAGAGCAGACCCTTACAAAAGGCGAGCAGGCGCTGGTCTTTGTCAATCGACGGGGATTTGCCCCGGTGATGATGTGCTTCGACTGCGGCCACATGGTCGAGTGCCCCCGGTGCGATACCCGCCTGACCTACCACCGCCGGGACCGGGCCATGCGCTGCCACCACTGCGACTACCAAACGGCTGCCACAGAACACTGCCCGAAATGCCACAGCGATGCCTTCAAACCTGTCGGCCAGGGCACAGAAAGGACCGAAGACATACTCGCCAGCGCTTTCCCGGACACTCCTGTGGTACGGGTGGATCGCGACAGCACTCAGCGCAAAGGCAGCATTCAGGGCATTCTGAAACAGGTGAACAGCGGTAAACCCTGCGTGCTCGTCGGTACCCAGATGCTGGCCAAAGGACACGACTTCCCGAACGTCACACTCGTGGTAGTAATCAACGCCGACGGCGGACTTTTCAGCGTGGATTTTCGCGCACCCGAACAGCTTATTCAGACCCTTTTGCAAGTCAGCGGCCGCGCCGGCCGCGGCACAAAGCCCGGCAAAGTCCTGGTACAAACCTGCCACAGCGACCACCCCTTACTGAGGACGCTTTGCGAAGGCCGGTATCTCGATATCGCCGACCAACTCCTGAAAGAGCGGGAAGAAGGTCAGTTTCCGCCGTTCCGGGCTATGGCTATCTTCAGGGCAGAAGCCGATACCATGGAGAAGAGCCTTCAGGTACTGGACACAATAAAGCCCCTCACCAACGCTGCAGGCATCGAAACCTGGGGACCGCTGCCCGCCATGATTGCCCGGCGTGCCGACAAGCACCGGGCCCAGCTTGTCCTCAACGCCCGAAACAGGAAAAAACTGAATCAATTGTTAACCGGAATCTGCCAGGAGCTGGACCAGAGAAAGCTACCTGCCGGCACAAAATGGATGATTGATGTTGATCCTCAGGAAACCGGCTAATTTGCGACGTAACCCTCCATCATTTCACAGTTTTTTACACAAATCCGGGCTCTGTTAATTTGCATTCGCATACCCTGTGCTAAGATCCGATTCATCTATTAAAAAATTTTTAATTGCAGAAGTCATATATGCGGTTCTCGTGCGGGAAACCCGCTTTATGGATAGCTTTTTACAACCAAATGGAAAAATGGAGATTGGAAATGTCAGGGAAATTCCTTGCGCGCGCGTCAGCAATTTCGCTAACGCTTCTTCTCGCAGCCTGTGGTGGCGATGACAACTCAGCGCCCTTAGCAGGTAGTGGCGGGGGTGGAGGCGGCACATCACCTTCAACTGGCGGCGACTCCTCTGGTGATACAGAGCAGCAGGTAACTTTGGAGCTCGGCACAGGGAGCGGCTCCTCGTTTCAGTCTGGACAAATGAACGTATCAACAACTTCACTTTCTGCAGGCGGCTCGACTCGCCTGGAGTTCAATGTGGTCAACGCGAGTGCTGGCAATAGCATTTTCAATGCCACTGAGACCTCAGTTAGCATTACCTCCTTGTGTCAAAGCGCGAATTTTGACAGTTCTGTCACAACATCCTCAGGGTCCTTTACCACGACTTATGAGGCTGGTTGCGCCGGCGATGACACAATCACGGCCAGATTACCAAACGGATCAACAGCGATTGCCAACATCACTGTTGCAGCGCCAGAAGTGGGCGAACTGGAATTTACCAGCGCCACCCCTGATTCGATTGCACTGAGTGGGAGCTCCAACAGCACTCGCCCCAGCGTTTCAGAGGTGGCCTTCAGATTGACAGATAAAAATGGCAACCCTATCACTTCTGGAGAAGAAATAACTTTCTCACTTTCAACAAGTGTAGGAGGCATCTCACTCTCTCAAAACTCTACACAAACGGATGAGCAGGGAGAGGCAACAACTCGAGTTAACGCAGGAACAGTCGCAAGCGTTGTAAGCGTTACCGCCACCTATACTCCTGACTCCGGCACGCCTATTCAGACAACATCAGCGCCAATTTCGATTAGCGCGACCATTCCTGATCAAGACAGCTTCTCTGTTTCGGTTGAAGAGAACTTTCTTCCAAACGCAAGAAATTACGACGGGGTAACCGTTCCTATTTCTATAAGGGCAGCAGATAGGAACAACAACAGAATAAGTGACGCCGTTGTAAACTTTGTGACCAATGCAGGTTCTGTCCAGAGCGAGTGCACTCTCCAAGACGGTGCCTGCGCCGTCCAATGGATTAGCCAAGACCCCAGACCTGAAGACGGAATTATTCTGGTCCTTGCTCGCACTGTAGGGGAAGAGAGCTTTAGAGACCTCAACAGCGATGGAAAGTATACCCAGGCTGATGACGAGTTTGATGTGCAGAATGATGACAAAGGAGAGGCCTTTCTCGACCGTAATCGAAATAACTCACGCGATGCGAACGAAGAGTATTTTGATTACAACGATAACGGCCAGTACGACGCGGCAAATTCCATCTATAACGGAACAGCCTGCGACGACACCAATGTTAATTGCACAACCTCACTCTTGGAGATCACTCAAACAGCTGAAATTTTTATGGCGAGCGACAACATTTTAATAAGCTCCACAACCCCGGTGGCTCCAGGTGAAGTGTGCTTTGAAATAGCCGGAGTCTTCTCTGACAGCTCGGGTAACATAGTACAAGGGCCACCACCTGGAGGCACGCAAGTCAGCTTCTCATCAACTAACGGTACAATCGTAGCCCCAACTTCTTTCACCACAACAACCTCGTACAGGGAAAGCCCCGTTGAACAATGTGTCGTGGTAGAGGCTGATGACACACCGTCTACCGGGACACTCACCGTCGAGGTGACTCCTCCAACACCATTTACCGGAAACGCCTTTATATTCCGGGCAACTCTTACCGACTAAAGTTGATGGCCGCCCTGAATTCTTACAGGGCGGCCATAAGTTTGAGAAGACTATCCCTTTCCGCGATAATACCGCCTCAATCGCAGGGCCTCCTGCCCCGAACCCAATTCTCCTGTAAACCGAGTCATCTGACAGCATGAAAGAGACCGTTTCCGATCTGCTCCAGTCTGCACTGGCAGCACTCCAAGCCGATGGCACCCTGCCTCCGGATCAGTCCTTCACTCCACAGGTGGGCAATACCAAGGACAAGTCCCATGGCGACTATGCCTGCAATATTGCCCTGGTTGCCTCGAAAGCTGCCGGTTGCCCGCCTCGAAAGCTGGCGGAGGCGCTTGTCGGAAAACTGCCGCAGAGCAAAGCGGTAGAGAAAGTGGAAATTGCCGGGCCCGGTTTCATCAACTTCTTTATGAGCACTGCCAGTGCTTTTGAAGTGGTCAACACCATACTGGATGAGGGCGAACGCTTCGGCCGCAACAATCAGGGCCAGGGCGAAAAAGTTCAGGTGGAGTTTGTTTCGGCCAACCCCACAGGCCCCCTTCATGTTGGTCACGGCCGTGGCGCGGCGATCGGTGACTGCCTGTGCCGGCTGCTGGAAGCCAACGGGTACGATGTCACCCGGGAGTTCTATTACAACGACGCCGGCGCCCAGATTGATAACCTGGCGCTCTCCGTCCAGGCTCGTGTGAAAGGTCTGACGCCGGACGACGAGAGCTGGCCGGCCGATGGCTACCGGGGCGATTACATCGTCGATGTGGCCAAGGCCTACCTTGCGGGCGACACCGTTACCGCGGACGACCGGGAAGTGACCGCCAAGGCGGACCCGGAAGACCGCGACGCCATCCGCGAATTCGCTGTCGCCTACCTGCGCCGGGAGCAGGACCTGGATCTGAAAGCCTTTGGCGTTCAGTTCGACGTCTATTTCCTGGAATCCTCCCTGTATGAGGACGGCAAGGTTGAAGCCACGGTCAAGCGGCTGCAGGAAAATGGCTACACCTATGAGCAGGATGGCGCCATGTGGCTGAAAACCACCGAGTTCGGCGACGACAAGGACCGGGTCATGCGCAAGAAGGATGGCGGCTACACCTATTTCCTGCCGGATGTTGCCTATCACCTGGACAAGTGGCAACGGGGGTTTACCACCGTTATCAACGAACAGGGTGCCGATCACCACTCTACCGTTACCCGCGTTCGCGCCGGCTTGCAGGCGCTGAATGCCGGCATTCCGGAAGGCTGGCCGGACTACGTACTGCACCAAATGGTCATGGTGACCCGCTCAGGCCAGGAGGTAAAAATCTCCAAACGTGCCGGCAGTTACGTGACGGTCCGGGACCTGATTGATGAAGTTGGCCGCGATGCAACCCGGTTCTTCCTGGCCGCGCGTCGGGTGGATTCCCAGTTGACCTTCGATATCGATCTGGCTCGCTCCCAGACCAATGAGAACCCGGTTTATTACGTGCAGTATGCCCACGCGCGCATTTGCAGCGTGCTTCGAAAACTGGCTGAGGAGGGCGTGGAGCGTGACCGCAACGAATGCATCGGTGACCTTTCACTGTTAACCCTTGATGAGGAAAAGGACCTGGCCAACCAGTTGGCCAAGTATCCGGAACTCATTGCCAACTCCGCCGCGCAGCGTGAGCCGCACCACCTGACGCACTACCTGCGGGATCTGGCAGGCCAGTTCCACACGTATTACAACGCCCATAAGGTATTGATTGAAGATACCGCCGTTCGTGATGCCAGGGTCAGCCTCTACCTTGCCATCCGGCAGGTTATCGCCAACGGTCTGGACCTGCTGGGCGTCAGCGCACCGGAAGAGATGTAAAACGAATGTCCCGAGATTACGCCCGCAAGGACAGACCTTCCAAGGCCTCAGCCACTTCGCGCAAAAAGCCTGCGAGACAGGCAAAGCCGAAGGCCGCCCGGCCAAAGCCTGCGGCCAGTGCCCGCTCCCAGCACGGCAGCCTGTCACTCAAGTGGATACTGTCCCTCGCAGCCGTGGGCGGCTTTATCGGGTTTATCGTCTACCTGAACTCTTTGCCAACGAGCCCGCATTCCCAGCAGCCGGCAGTCACCGAAAAGCCGGCCCAGAAACCGGCGAAGACACCCGCAGAGACCGCGAAAGCAGAGGATAAACCCGGGTTCCGCTTCTACGAAATGCTGCCGGAATCCGAGGTTGTGCCGCCCAAAGTCGAAGAATACACGCCAGGGCCAACGCAAACGGATTTCAATTACCTGCTTCAGTCCGGCTCCTTCCGCAGCAAGGAGGACGCCGAGCGTCAGCGGGCCCAGATTGCCTTCCAAGGCTTGAGAGCAAGTACCCAAAGGATCGACCTGGACAACGGCTCCGTCTGGTATCGCGTCAATGTTGGCCCCTTCACCTCCCGAAGCCAGATGAACTCCGCTATCGACAAACTGGTCTCCCTGAATATCCAGCCACTGGTCCGGAAGATCCCCAAGGAAGGCTGATCTTTCCGGGCCGCGCAAGAACACCTTGAATTCGCCACGCAAGCCACCATAACAACGGGATACCAATTTCAATCAGGCAATTGGAGCCCAAATGACTACCATTCTTTCCGTCAGGCGCGATGACGAAGTTGCCATGGGTGGCGACGGCCAGGTTTCCCTGGGCAACACCGTAATGAAAGGCAATGCCCGGAAGGTACGCCGTCTATACAACGGCAAGGTGATCGCCGGTTTTGCGGGCGGCACCGCCGATGCGTTTACCCTTTTTGAGCGCTTTGAAGCCCAGCTTGAGAAGCATCAGGGCAACCTGACCCGAGCCGCTGTGGAGTTGGCGAAAGACTGGCGAACAGACCGGGCGTTGCGAAGGCTCGAGGCCCTGCTGGCCGTTGCGGACAAAACCGCCTCACTGATCATCACTGGCAACGGCGATGTGATCGAGCCGGAGCAGGGACTGATTGCCATCGGTTCGGGCGGTCCCTTTGCCCAGGCCTCAGCCCGGGCCCTGCTGGAAAACACCGACCTGTCAGCACACGAGATTGTTGAAAAAGGTCTGGATATCGCCGCCGACATCTGTATCTACACCAACCACAATCGCACCCTTGAAGTGCTCTCCAAAAACGACTGATCCGGAGCGACCATGTCTGCAATGACTCCCCGTGAGATTGTCCACGAGCTCAACAAACACATCGTGGGCCAGGAAGAAGCCAAGCGGGCGGTGGCCATCGCCCTGAGAAATCGCTGGCGCCGGATGCAGCTCGACAGCAGCCTGCGCGATGAGATCACACCCAAGAACATTCTGATGATCGGTCCCACGGGTGTGGGCAAGACCGAGATCGCCCGGCGCCTCGCAAAATTGGCCGATGCCCCGTTTCTGAAAGTGGAGGCTACCAAATTCACCGAAGTCGGCTACGTCGGCCGTGACGTGGAATCCATTATCCGAGATCTGGCGGATATGGCTGTCAAAATGCTGCGCGAAGCAGAGATGAAACGCCACGAGGAGCGGGCACTGGATGCCGCGGAAGAGCGTATTCTGGACGCATTGATTCCGCCGCCCCGGGATTTCGGTGAGGACAGCCAGCGCAGCTCTGATTCCTCCACTCGCCAGCTGTTCCGTAAGAAACTCCGCGAGGGCGAGCTGGATGACAAGGAAATCGAGATCGACCTGCGCAACTCCAGCGCCGGGGTGGAAATCATGGCACCTCCAGGCATGGAGGAGATGACTAATCAGCTGCAGAGCATGTTCTCAAACCTGTCCTCCGACAAGCGCAAGACCCGGAAGATGAAGGTTGCGGACGCGCTGAAGCGGGCCAAAGAAGAAGAGGCTGCCAAGCTGGTCAACGAAGAAGAAATCAAACAGAAAGCGATCCAGGCGGTGGAACAGAATGGCATCGTGTTCGTGGATGAGATCGACAAGGTGGCCAAACGGTCCGAAAACACCTCGTCAGATGTCTCCCGCGAGGGCGTTCAGCGCGATCTGCTGCCGCTGATCGAAGGCAGCACCGTGAGCACGAAATATGGGTCTGTGCGCACCGATCATATTCTGTTTATCGCTTCCGGCGCGTTCCACCTGTCCAAGCCCTCGGATCTCATTCCGGAGCTGCAGGGCCGCCTGCCGATCCGCGTTGAGCTTCAGGCGCTGACACCCGAGGATTTCAAACGCATCCTGACAGAACCGGATGCCTCCCTGGTACAGCAATACGAAGCACTGATGCTGACCGAAGGTGTAAAACTGACGTTCCGGGAGGATGCCATCGCCCGTATTGCCGAGGTAGCCTGGAAAGTCAACGAAAGCACAGAGAACATCGGTGCCCGTCGGCTGCACACCGTCCTTGAGCGGTTGCTGGAAACCCTGTCCTTCGATGCCGGGGACAAGGTGACCGACGGCTTCGAGGTAACCGCTGACTACGTGGACGAAAAGCTTGGAGAGTTGTCCGAAGACGAGGATCTGAGCCGGTATATCCTGTAAGTGTGAATATGGGGTCAGATGAAACGATCATCTGCCCCCTATCCAGCCCCTCAATATTACTGCGCCTTCGAAAAGAGGTGCGACACGTTGTCCAGACCGGCTGCCAGCCGGCCCTTCTCCGATTTTTTCTTTCTGCCTTTGGCCACATACAGTGGCAGCATTTCGCCGTACAGACTGGTACTGATGGTCCTCTGCTCGTCTTCAAGGCGATCCCGGCGAAGCTTGATGCCATATTTCGCCAGCTTGGGCTCCAACTGGTCTGCGCGACTCAAAAGATCCCGCCGTGTCATCTGATAAGCGTGCTCACACACCATTCTGCGGGACTGGAAGCTGAATACGTTGGAGAAGAACAGCTTGGCGTCGTCTCGGGTGGGCTCAAACAGCAGAATATCCTTATCGGGATAGTCCCGGGCATACTGGGCAATGCCGGACTGCATCCTTGAGTACACCATGGTCCTGAAGGTCTGAGACAGAAGGTTTGGCATACCTGAGCGGGTCAGTTCGCCCGGCTTCATGGAACCGGCCCGGACCGCCGCACTGGCATCGATCGGCACCTGGGGATTCACGGCGAAAACCAGGTCGGCACCGTCTTCAAAAGCCACGGAGGCGTGCAAACCCTTGCGCAGTGTTCCGTCCACATAATACCGCCCATCGATTTCCACTGGCACATACAACCCCGGCGAAGCAGTGCTGGCCTGAATAGCTTTGGAAATAGGCACATGATCAAAACCGGGAGCGCCAAAGCAGACCGCTTCGGTACTCTCAACATCGGCAGCCACGATGTAGAGGCTGCGCTTGAGCTGACGGAAATCATTGGTGCGCCCAAGCATGGTGAAGGCCCGCTTGAGATACTCATGCAGGCCTTCGTTATCAAACAACCCGGCCGGCGCTGCCTGGGCCAGGATGGTCATGGCTTCCAGCAGACTCTGATCGTAGGGGTTGTTGACGAAGCGACTCACTGCGGTCGAAACCAACCCGGGAATTGCCAGCAATCGACTGCCAATTTCCCGGAAAGCCGGGCGATAGAATACTTCCGGATGGAACGGGTGTACTTCCGCCTCGTTGCGCACGAAAATCCGGCAAAGTTGCGCCGTGGTCATCTGGTTGGCGAGATTCGCCGCCACAAAAGAGCCGCCGTTAACGCCGACATAGACATCGATGTTGTTGAAATCGAGACCATCGAGCGCCTCATCCAGCGCCCGGAGCGCTCCGATTTCATAAATGCCGCCCAGAGGACCACCGCCACCAAGGGCAAGCCCTATGCGGGGAGCGGGTTTATGATCAGCTGGCGAGCTCATAGACTTCCCTTTTCCGGATAAAGAATGCGGGCCCGTTATGTGGACCGCCGGATACATCAGTACTCAAGATAACAACGGTATTTAGAGTACACACCCTATATTGCTGAAACCTGCCCCTGTATCAGGAGACGGCGGCCTCCGACACCGCCATGGCCGTCGACTTCCCCGGTCGCAGATAGCGGCCGAAACCGGCATTCCTCAACGCCAGATCAACGCAGCTCTTGATAACGTGAGGCGAATCCAGCAATAGCACATCTTCCAGCAACTGGATGGCCCACTCCCGACTGACACTGCGAATCACCGATTTGACCTTGGGCAAACTGGCCGCGTTCATGGACAGGGAATCGTAGCCCATGGCCATCAACAGCAGCGCGCCACCAGGATCACCGGCCAACTCGCCACAGATACCAACTGGTTTACCGACCGAATGCGCATCCTGGGCAATACGGACCAACGCCTGAAGTACCGCCGGGTGATACGAGTGATAGAGCTGAGCTACCCGCGGATTGTTGCGATCCACCGCGAGCAAATATTGGGTCAGGTCGTTGGAGCCAACCGAGAGGAAGTCCACCCGGTCCGCCAGCTCCCGAATCTGGTAAACGGCAGCTGGGATCTCAACCATCACACCCACTTTGGGCATATGAATGTCGTAGCCTTCTTCGCGAACCTCGTGGTACACCCGATATATAAGGTGCAGGGACTCCTCCACTTCCGAGATATTCGAGATCATCGGCAGCATGATCTGTAGATTGTTCAGCCCCTCGCTGGCCTTGAGCATGGCCCGGACCTGCACCAGGAAGATTTCCGGATGGTCCAGGGTAACCCGTATCCCGCGCCAGCCGAGGAACGGGTTCTCCTCCTGGATGGGGAAATAAGTCAGCGCCTTGTCGCCGCCAATATCCAGCGTGCGCATGGTTACCGGGCTGGGAGCGAAGGCCTCGAGCTGCTCACGGTAATACTCCCGCTGCTCCTGCTCGGAGGGAAACCGATCCTTGATCATGAAAGGCACTTCAGTCCGATACAGACCGATACCCTCAGCGCCGTGGGAAAGTGAGCGGACAACGTCGGTCATCAGCCCGGTGTTCACCAGAAGTGAAACCCGATGGTGATCGGTCGTTTCACAGGGCTTGTCCTTGAGTACCTCAAGCCCCCGGATCAGCTCGTCTTCTTCATCGCAGATCGCCTGGTAATAAGAGCGGAGATCAGCAGACGGTGAGGCAAATATCTGGCCCTCAAAGCCGTCGACAACCAGTTCCTTGCCGTCGAGCTGGTTTACCGGAATGTCCACCAGCCCCATTACCGTGGGAACACCCATGGCCCTGGCAAGGATGGCCACGTGGGAGTTACTGGACCCCTTGACCGACACCAGACCGACGAGTTGCCCTTTCGGAACCTCGCCAAGCATGGCAGGCGTCAGCTCCTCGCTGACCAGCACTGTGCGCTCAGGATAATTCAGGTGTTTCTGTTCACCTTCTTGCAGGTGAGACAGAAGGCGACGGCCGAGATCCCGGATATCAACAGCGCGTTCCTGGAGGTAATGATCATCCATCATTTCGAAGTGACGGATATATTGCTGAACCACCTGCTTCAGGGCACCCTGGGCCCAGATACCTTCCCGGATCTTGTTTGCCACCTCACCGGGCATCGCATCGTCACCCAGCATTCTCAGGTAGACATCGAACAGGGCCTGCTCTTCGGGACGTAGCTGTGAAGCCAGACGCTTTGCCACCCGCTCAATATCCCCCCTGACCGCTTTGACCGAAGCTTCAAAGAGCGCCAGTTCCTGATCAATATCGTCGGTGGGCTTTTCCGGCACCACATCAAGGTCCGCGGATGGATAAACTACAACACCACTGCCAATGGCTACCCCCGGTGCACCCGGAACGCCATTGAAGCTGACATCATGAGCCTCCTCACCGGTCAGGGAGAGACCGCTGATGGCACCGGTGGCTTCACTGTGGGCGATAACTCCTGCCAGCTGCGCGGAAACGGTTACCAGGAAGGCCTCTTCACCCTCATCAAAACACCGGGAACTCTCCCGCTGCTGAACAACGAGAACGCCCAGTACCCGGCGATGGTGAATGATCGGAACACCGAGGAAAGAACGAAACCGCTCCTCCCCGGTCTCCGGGAAATAGCGATAGCGTGGATGAGACGGAGCGTCTTCCAGATTGATGGGCTCCTCACGGGAGCCAACCAGGCCAACAAGACCCTCGGAATAGGCCAGGCTCACCTGGCCAACCGCCTTGCGGTACAGGCCCTCGGTGGCCATCAGAATGTAGCGGTTGGTGGCTGGATCCAACAGGTAAACGGAACAGACCTCGGTGCCCATGGCCTTCTGCACCCGCGATACAATGATATCCAGCGCCTCCTGCAGATCGCGGGCGCTGTTTACCTCTTGTACTAGACTTCGCAGAATGCTCAGCATGGCGGTGTCAGTCCGTCATTTCTGGTGTTCCTGTAAACGCTGGTTTTGCTCTGCTTTGTGCCACTGCTCCATGTTATAGAACAGCCGCGGGGCAAGCTCTCTCAGCGCGCGTCGATACACTTCTCGCTTGAATGAAACCACCTGGCCCAATGGATACCAGTAACTCACCCATTGCCAGCCATCAAACTCCGGTGAATCCGTACCGTCCACGCAAACCTGCGCGTCCGGCGATAACATCCTCAGCAGGAACCATTTCTGTTTTTGGCCCACACAGACGGGGTGGGAGTTTTGGCGTACCATCCTCCTCGGGAGTCGATACCTCAGCCAGCCTCGGGTGCAACTGATGATTTCCACATCGTTTGCACACAGGCCGATTTCCTCTCCAAGCTCCCGGTACAGTGCGTCCTCGGGGGATTCATCATGTTTGATGCCGCCCTGGGGAAACTGCCAGGAGTCCTGCCCTATTCGCCTTGCCCAGAGAACTTCTCCTCTGTGATTGGCCAGAATGATTCCGACGTTGGGTCTGAAACCGTCTGAATCGATCACGGCACAGTCCTCTCAAAAGTCGGTGGACCGGTCAAAAATTCACCGGTCGGAATTGTCCAAGTTGCTCTCATTCTTACAGAATCCCAAGGGTTCGGCAAACGGAGCCGTTGGGGACAGGTCATGATAGACTTGGCCCTTTACTGCAAGCCCTGTGATCACCGGAGGTAACCGCTTGACGCTCGCAATTTTTGATCTGGACAACACCCTTCTGGCCGGCGACAGCGACCACGCCTGGGGCGAATTTCTGGTAGAGGAAGGCATTGTTGATGCCGAGGAATACCGCCGGGCCAACGACCGGTTTTATCAGGAATACCTGAACGGCGAGCTGGACATCCTGCACTACCTCGGGTTTGCCCTTCAGCCGTTGGCCAGCCACAGCATGGAAGAGCTACTGGCGTGGCGGGAAGCCTTTATGGAGAAAAAAGTGCGCCCCATGATGCAGGCCACTGCAGATACGCTGCTGGACAGCCACCGGGAGCAGGGTCACACCCTGATGATCATTACCGCCACCAACCGTTTTGTGACTGAACCCATTGCCGAGGCCCTCGGCATCGAACATCTGATCGCCACCGAGCCCGAGCTTGTCAACGGCCGTTATACAGGCGAAGTGGCCGGCACCCCGAGCTTTCAGGATGGCAAGGTCACGCGACTGGATGACTGGCTGAATGCCCATAACAGGACACTTGAGGGGGCCTGGTTCTACAGCGACTCCCACAATGACTTGCCGCTGCTGAAAAAAGTGGACAACCCGGTAGCCGTCGACCCGGACCCTACTCTCGAGCAATTCGCCCGGGACAACGGCTGGAAGGTTATGTCATTGCGGGGTTAAAACGTGAACATGGGGTCAGATGAAAGCTTGCATCTGACCCCGACTTCAACTGCCTCAGAAAAATCCGGTCAGTGAGCGGACAAAGCAGGATTTGATGTAATCGGTCTCGGGAATACCCGGAATAACCGGATGATCCGGCGCCTGATGCCCCTGCTCCAGCAACTGGACGAAGCGGTCGATCTTCCGGCCGCTACCCCGGATGATATCGATCAGTTTTTCCTGTGACAGGTGCATCGAGCAGGAGGCACTGACCAGAATTCCATCGCGCTCCAGCAAACGCAGCCCGAGCTGGTTCAGGCGGGCATAAGCCTCTTCCCCGGCCTTCTGGTCCCTGCGCCGGGGGATCAGTGCCGGCGGATCAAGAACCACCACATCAAACTTTTCCTTCTCATCGGCCAGCGCCTTCAGCGCCTCGAAAGCATCGCCCTCAATGGTTTCCACATTGCCCAGGCCATTGAGCTTGGCGTTGTGGTGCACCGAATCAATGGCACCGGCGGAGCTATCCACACAGGTCACCTGGGCGGCTCCAGCACAGGCTGCCTGGATGCCCCAGCCCCCGACATAACTGAACACATCGAGAACCCGCTTACCCGGCGCGTAGGCCTGCAGACGGGCGCGATTCATCCGGTGGTCATAGAACCAACCCGTTTTCTGGCCACCTTCCAAAGGTACCTCGAACCTGACACCGTTCTCCTCCACTTCCAGAAGACTGACTTCAGCACCATGGGCCTGCTCCACGTAGGTATCCAGCCCCTCGACCTTGCGCATCTTGCCGTCGTTTTTGAGGATGATCGCCTCCGGATGCGCCAGGCGCTGAATAGCCCGAACAACTGCCTCCTTCATCGCCTCCATACCAGCCGTGGAGATCTGAACTACCACCGTGGAATCAAAACGGTCGACCACCAGCCCTGAAAGACCATCACTGTCGCCAAACACCCAGCGATAGTATGGCTTGTCGAAAAGCCGCTCCCGCAGCTCAAGCGCAGCTTCCATCCGCTGGGTTAACCGCTGCGGCGTCATACCATGGCCCGGGTCCCGACTGATCAGCCGGCCACAAATCAGCGCATGGGGATTCACGAACACCGTCCCCAAAGGCTTGTCATTGGAGGCCCGAAGCTCCGCCTGGACACCAGCCTCGAAATCCGTCAGCGGGCTGCGACGGGTGTCCACTTCATTACTGTATACCCAGAGATGCCCAGCACGGAGACGGCGCTCCGCGCCTTTTCGAAGATACAGAACCGGAAAATTCATAGAGATGACCTGGGAAAGAATTAACGAGGGATTATTCCTCGGCAGCCACATGCTCCGCGTAAGCGGCGGAGTCCATCAGACCATCCAGCTCGCCCGCATCCGCCAGCTTCACCTTGTACAACCACCCGTCGCCATAAGGATCCTCATTGACCTTCTCCGGCTCATCTTCCAGGCTCTCATTCACTTCGATCACCTCTCCGGTCACCGGGCTGAACACGTCCGAAGCCGACTTCACAGACTCCGCTACGCCAGCTTCCTCTCCACCGTTAACGGTGACGCCCAGATCCGGAACACCGATATAGACCACATCACCCAGTTGCTCCTGGGCAAAATCGGTAATGCCAACCGTCGCCGTGCCGTCATCAGACACGCGAACCCATTGATGAGTCTCAATGTATTTCAGGTCTGCGGGTATCTCACTCATAATCTGGTTTCCTGAACGAATTTTTTGCGCAGTTTAACTGAAGACGTTAACTCCAGCGAACCTCACGTGCCAGCTTCATGAACGAATTCAGGTAATCCACCTCCCTATCACGCTCCCGAAGCCCAAGGAAAATCTGCTTGGGAATTCCAGCCTCGCCCAGTTGTACCGCTCGAACCGGGATCCGGGCACCGTAATCTTCAACCAGCCACCGCGGAAGCGCCGCTACACCGCGGCCTGCGGCGACCATCTGCAGCATGATGTCGGTGGTCTCAATGGTTTTATGCCGCGCCGGACTGGCATGCGCCGGCAACAGGAACCGGGTGTAGATATCCAGACGCTCGATCTCAACCGGGTAGGTAATCAGGGTTTCTTTCTCCAGATCCTCAGGTTCCGCCCATGCCTTGCCCGCCAGAGCATGGTCTTCAGCCACTACCAGCACCTGCTCATAGTCGAACACGGGTTCGAAGACCAGACCCGGACGGTGCAGGGGGTCCGGAGTTACCAGCATATCGATGTCGTGACCAAACAGTGCTCCAATGCCACCGAACTGGAATTTCTGTTTGACGTCCACATCCACGCCCGGCCAGCTCTCAAGATAGGGCCCGACCACTTTCAGCAGCCATTGGTAGCAGGGGTGGCATTCCATCCCGATACGCAGCGTACCCCTTTGTCCCTTGGCAAACTGACCAATCAGCATCTCCGCATGTTCCATCTGCGGCAACAGCCTATTGGCGAGTGACAGCAAGTATTCTCCCGACTGGGTCAGTCGTAACTGCCGCCCTTCCCGCACCCAGATATCGGTACCCAGCTGCTGCTCCAGCTTACGAATGGAATGGCTGAGTGCAGACTGGGTAAGATGCAGGCTCTCCGCCGCCGCAGTCAGCGAACCCTGCTGATTGACCGCCCTGAGAATCTCCAGGTGGCTCCGCTCGATCATAAATACTCCATATATGGCCAACAGGAAGAGGCTTTCCTGCCTTGAGGGGCACGGTCGCTGCCGCCTGGGGATTGGCTGAAGACACTCAGTAGCCGGTACTGTTCTGATCCAGTTCGAACTGGAAATCCTTTGCCCGGCGAACTTCCGAAGAGAAGTTCCCGGATTCGTGGAATTCGAACCAACGGTACCCGGGGGGAAGATCCTCGACCGAGAACTTGCTGGAACCGGAGGTAAACTGGATACAGGTAGACGGCGTGGCCATCAGCCGCACGCCGTTGCGTTCGCGCTCATGTTCCTGGTGAATATGTCCCCAAAGCACGATCCGAACCTGAGGAAAGCGATCAACCACCTGCCAAAAGGCATCCCGGTTGGTAAGCCCTATTTTTTCCATCCAGTCAGAACCGATATCTACCGGGTGGTGATGCAAGGCAACGACTGCCGGAAGATCCGGATGCTGTTCCAGAGTTTCGGCCAGGAAGTCCAGCTCTGAGTCGGCCAGGGCCCCGAAAACCTTGCCGGGCACTGAGGAATCCAGCATGACAAACTGCCACCCTCCCCGTATCACATGCCGGTCGCAGGCATCATATTTTCCGGCGACTTTAGCCAGGTTGTCCGCGTGATCATGATTACCGGCGATCCAGACTGACGGACAGGAAAACACCTTCAGGCTCTCGCCAAATACGCGGTACGCCTCCACGGACCCATCCTGGGCAAGATCCCCGGTAGCCAGAATCAGATCCGGCTGGCCGTGTACCTTCAGCACTTCCGCGATAACCGCCTGCAGGCTTTCACGGGTTCTGACGCCCAACAGATCTCCATCGGCACGCGCCATAAGGTGTGGATCAGTCAGCTGCAGCACCCGCAGTGGGCGGGCTTCTTCCTTCGTGGTCATGGCTTTCTGGATCTACTCACTGGCAATGCGTGGGATTCACCCAAGTGTACGACGCCGGTTGGCGGATTTATCACATTGGAATCGAACCGGAGTCACATTCTGGCCAGACTTTGGCGAAATATTGCATTTTTTGACAACTATGGCACATCGGCGCGCCATAGCCACACCACTTTAGTACGGGATAAGGCACTTAGACCGTCTCAGTCGACGCCTTCACCGGCGGACCAGGCCGCGTGTTCCATGGGCAGGTGTCCAAACCGAAGACAGTAATCCAGCCAATCGGCCAGGAAACCGTTGACCTGCACCTTCTCGTCGGGATGGTGCATGAAGCGGTTGGGGTAGTCATTGACGGGGGCAATCTGGCGATCACGGTAACAGCTGATCACTTCGGCCATGTTGGCATCGTGGTAGACCCGCACGGTCATTTGAGGATTATTGAGCCAGCGCCCGGAATTGTGAACCTGCTCAAGCAACAGAGTTTCCGTAAATCTTGCAGTCTGGAGCACCTGAATCCGGACTCGTCCCAGATAGTGGTTTTCCCGATGCAGCTCGAACTCGCAGACAGGCTTACCGTCTACCTCCAGCTGCCGCAATTTCTGGAGCCGCTGATAGTTCCCGTCACACAGGGCGCCAAGCTGCCTCAGATCCGGAACGTACCGCTTGGGCTTCATGGTCCATTCACCCATTACTGCCACCCTTTCCTCAAACGGGCCCGATTCAGTTCGAGCCACTGGAGAGCAATAATGGCGGCCGCGTTGTTGATACGGCCATCGTGGATCATCGCTATAGCTTCGTCCGAAGATACCACATGGGCGCGTATGTCCTCGTGCTCATGCTCCATACCATAGAGCCCGCCAGCGTCTTCTGTGCTCACTCGGCCACAGTACAGGTGAATCATCTCGGTGCTGCCGCCCGGGGACACCAGGTAATCGCAGATCTTTTCCAGAGGTTCAAAGGTAAGCCCGGCCTCTTCCTGACCTTCCCTCTGTGCCACCTCTTCCGGACTCTCACCATCTTCGTTCATCCCGGCTACGAGCTCCAGCAGCCATGGCGACTGGTCGCGGCCCAGGGCACCCAGGCGAAACTGTTCCAGCAGAACCACTTCATCACGCTCCGGATCGTAGGGAAGCACGCAGGTGGCATCGCCACGAATAAACAGCTCGCGCGTAAATACAGGCATGTCGCGGCCATCGAAACGCGGATGGGTCAACCAGAGCTTATCCATGCGGAAGAAGCCCTGGAAGACGGTTTCACGTTTCTCGACGTTGACGTCGTTGGTGGTGAACTGGAACGGTTTGGCCATTTTTCGTCCGGTCGTTGAATCGACTTGGAACGATAGCCTTTAGTTGGGTATTACTTCAAGTTCAAACCTTATCGTACAGCTTGCTCCCGGACTCCACGAACTCGCGGGATTTCTCCTGCATACCGGCATCCACCGCGGACACTTCATCCAGTCCATGTTCCTTCGCGTAATCCCGAACCTCCTGGGAAATCTGCATGGAGCAGAACTTCGGACCACACATGGAACAGAAATGCGCCACCTTCGCGGATTCCTTCGGCAAGGTTTCGTCGTGGTAGGCGCGGGCGGTGTCCGGATCCAGCCCCAGATTGAACTGGTCTTCCCAGCGGAACTCGAAGCGGGCCTTGGACAGGGCATTGTCGCGAATCTGGGCGCCTGGATGCCCTTTGGCGAGGTCGGCTGCGTGGGCGGCGATCTTGTAGGTAATGATGCCGGTTTTCACGTCGTCCTTGTTCGGCAGGCCCAGGTGCTCCTTGGGTGTGACATAGCAGAGCATGGCACAGCCGTACCAACCGATCATGGCAGCGCCGATGCCGGAGGTGATGTGGTCGTATCCGGGGGCGATGTCAGTGATCAGCGGCCCCAGGGTGTAGAAAGGCGCTTCGTCGCAGCATTCGAGCTGCTTGTCCATGTTCTCCTTCACCAGATGCATCGGCACGTGCCCCGGCCCTTCAATCATGCACTGCACATCGTGTTTCCAGGCGATTTTGGTGAGTTCACCCAGGGTTTCCAGTTCGCCGAACTGGGCCGCATCGTTAGCATCGGCAATGGAGCCGGGCCGCAGACCGTCGCCAAGGCTGAATGACACATCGTAGGCCTTCATAATTTCGCAGATGTCTTCGAAGTGCTCGTAGAGGAAGCTTTCCCTGTGGTGAGCCAGGCACCACTTGGCCATGATAGAGCCGCCCCGGGAGACGATGCCAGTCGTGCGTTTTGCAGTCATGGGCACATGGTGAAGGCGGACGCCCGCGTGGATGGTGAAGTAATCCACCCCCTGCTCCGCTTGTTCAATCAGCGTATCCCGGAAGATTTCCCAGGTCAGGTCTTCGGCCACGCCGCCAACTTTTTCCAGAGCCTGGTAAATCGGCACGGTGCCGATGGGCACCGGGGAGTTGCGGATGATCCATTCCCGGGTTTCGTGGATATTCTTGCCGGTGGACAGATCCATGATGGTGTCGGCGCCCCAGCGGATGCCCCAGGTCAGCTTCTCCACTTCCTCTTTGATGGAAGAACTGACGGCCGAGTTACCGATATTACCGTTGATCTTCACCAGGAAATTGCGACCGATGATCATCGGTTCGATTTCCGGGTGGTTGATATTGGCGGGGATAATCGCGCGTCCTCGGGCGACTTCGTCACGGACAAACTCTGGAGTGATTTCCGGGGGCAGATTGGCGCCGAAGGACTGACCGGGATGCTGGTCTTTCAGCAACCCCTGTTCCCGGGCTTCCTGCAGTTTCATGTTCTCCCGGATGGCGATGTACTCCATCTCCGGGGTAATAATGCCTTGACGGGCATAATGCATCTGGGAAACGTTCTGCCCGGGTTTGGCACGCAGCGGTTTACGCTCATCCATGAACCGCAGCGGATCGAGCTGCGGATCTTTCATCCGACGGCGGGTGAATTCCGAAGAATAGCCGGGCAGCTGCTCCACGTCACCGCGCTCGGCAATCCACTCGGCCCTCAGAGGCTCGAGGCCCTTGCGCAGGTCAATGGTGGCTTCCGGATCGGTGTAGGGGCCCGAGGTGTCGTACACCACTACCGGTGGATTCTTTTCCCCGCCCATTTCAGTGGGCGTGTCCTGCACGGTAATTTCCCGCATGGGCACCCGTAGATCGGGTCGGCTACCCTGTACGTAGATTTTGCGTGAGCTTGGAAGGGGTTTGATCGCGGCGGAATCCACCTGGGCGGAATCGCTGAGGTAATCAGGCAAGTCGGTCATCATTCGCTCCCGGAACAATTTTTGGATTTCGGGTCGCGTATGACGGAGCCGTGGACACTCTTCCTCACCAGAGGAATTATGGTCGGTCAGCACTGTGGTCTTAAATCCCTACGCCGGTATTATCCGGATCAGGTCGCGGGTTCTGCGATGCAATCTCAGCCGGTTGCTTCCAATTCTTCGGAAAGCAGACCAGCACCCCGTCAAGACGCGAATCTGTAAAGCATGACACCCATAATGGGTGCCATTTGCAAGTGTAGAGCTGCGGGCATTTATTGTCCATAATGGCCAACCAGACCCGTCGGCCCATGAAACAAACGGGGCGAAGCAGCGTGTCTACCAGCCCGACACGCGCCCCGGATACCGGGCAAAGATGCGTAACCGTATTCAGGAGACAGAATGAAAAAGCGATTGCTTTCCGGACTAATTGGCCTCATGGCGGCCCAGCCCGCTCTTTCCATGGATCTGGTCGAGACCTATGAGAAAGCACTTTCCTACGACTCCGGTATTGCCGCTGCCAGGGCAAGCTTTGAAGCGCAGCAGGCAGCAAGCGATGTCAGCCAAAGCGCATTGCTACCCCAGATCGGCGCCTTCGGTGAGGGCAACTACATCGATGTGGATGGTCCCAACCAGGATAACAGCTACCGGGAACTGAACTACGGTGTACAACTTACCCAGCCGCTTTTCCGGGCCGACGCCTGGTTCCGCTACGACGCCAGCAAGTTCCAGACGGAATCGGCGCGGGCCGAATACAATCTCGCCCAACAACAGTTGATCCTGGATGTTGCTACTGCGTACTTCAATGTGCTGAGGGCCCGGGATACCGTCACCACGGCCCGGGCAACTGAAGCTGCCATCCAGCGCCAGTACGAGCAAGCGCAGGAACGCTTTGATGTCGGCCTGATTGCAATTACAGAGGTCTATGAGGCGCGCGCCAGCTACGACGACAGCAAAAGCCAGCGCATCGCAGCCGAAAACCAGCTGAATGTTGCCCGGGAACAACTGGCCCGGCTGACTGGCGAGTACGCTGAAGAGCTGGACAATCTGCGCCAGAACTTCCCCTTGGGACGCCCGGACCCCATGGATCCGTCAGCCTGGGAAGCGACTGCCTTGGAGCAGAACTGGTCCATCCAGTCCGCGCTGTACGAACTCAATGCTAGTGAAGCCGGCCTCCGGGAAGCCAAGGCCGGGCATTATCCCACTGTGGATTTGAATGCCTCCTATGGGGACACCAACATCGACGGTGGCTCACCAACCCAATTCGAAGGCACGCAAGCGACCATCGGGCTGACCCTGAACGTTCCTCTGTACAGTGGCGGCGGCACACAGGCAGGCGTTCGCCAGCAACGTTCACTGGTGACTGTGGCCGAGCAGTCACTGAACACGGTTCGTCGCGATGTCCGAGTGAACACCCGAAGCCTTTTTCTGACAGTCAACAACAACGTTGAAACCGCGTCGGCACTTGAGCAGACCATCGTTTCACGGCGCAGCGCCCTGGATGCCACCCGCGCAGGCTATGAGGTAGGAACACGGAACATCGTGGAAGTACTCGACGCCGAACGGGCCTATTACGTTGCCCTGCGAGACTATGCGAACGCCCGCTACGACTATGTGATCAACTCGCTTCAGTTGAAGCAGGCTGCAGGAACCCTTAGCCCTCAAGACCTGATTGAGCTGAACAACTGGCTGAGCGCGGCCGCACCTGGGATCGAAGCCCTGGCAAATGAGGAAGAAACCCTGAACGACCCGACCCAGTGACACTAAGGGCGGGCCCTCCGGCCCGCCAGCTTCCTATCTGAACAATGGGTAATGGGTCAAACCCGCTCAATAATACCATCCACCACTTTGTCGAGCGCCCCGCGGTTCTTGTTCACAACCTCCAATGCCCGAAGACCAATCGCCTCGCGCTCCCGGTGATCACTAAACAGCGACGACACATGAGCGGCCAGATCGTCTGCATCGGAAACCAGTTTTACGCCCCGGTCATCCAGCAGACGCTGGTAGATTGTCTCGAAATTGAAGAAGTGAGGACCTGAAAACACGGGAATTCCCCAACCGGCGGGTTCCAGTGGATTATGGCCACCGCGCTCGATCAGCGAGCCGCCAACAAACGCCAGGTCACTGGCGCCGTAGAGCATCATCAACTCCCCCATGGTATCACCGAGGTAGACCTGAGCCCCGGCCGGGTCTTCTCCCATCGACCGTCGTGCCAGCACCAGTCCTTCCTTCAAGGTCTTTTCCGCCACGGGCTCAAAACGATCGGGATGCCTGGGGACCAGGATAAGCAGCGCGTCCGGATGCTTTTCCAACACTTTCGCATGGGCGGCAATCAGTTGATCATTTTCGTTGCCATGGGTGCTGCCGGCAATCCAGACCGGTCTACCCACCAGCTTCTGCCGGAGCGTCCTGGCAGCTGCCCGCACGTCCTCCGGAATATCAACGTCAAATTTCACGCTACCGGTGACAGCGACTTTGGCCGGTGCAACGCCGATTCGCCGGAACCTCTCAGCGTCTTTCTCCGCCTGGGCCGCCACCCAACTGATACTGCGCATGATAGGAGCGGCAAGCCCGCGAATACGCTCGTATCCCCGCGCGGATCGCTCTGACAGGCGGGCATTGATGAGGAACACTGGAACCCGTCGGGCCCGGCACTGGCGAATCATGTTCGGCCAGATTTCGGTCTCCATGATCACCAGAATCCGGGGATTGGCACGGTCGAGGAAGCGTCGGATGGCACCGGGCGTGTCATAGGGTGCGTAGGCGTACTGCACCTGATCACCGAACATCTTGCGCGCCTGAGCCAGGCCTGTGTCAGTCATGGCTGTCATCAGGATGGTGATACCCGGGTTCCGGACCAGCAGACGTCGGACCATTGGCGCAGCCGCGATGGTTTCACCTACCGAGACGGCATGAACCCACACCACCGTGCCGCTTGCCCTGGGCACAATGCCCAGGCGCTGGTACCAGTTGCGCCTGAGATCCGGAGCTCGACGTCCGTTCCACCACAGGCGTAGCAGGATGAACGGCAGAATCAGCCGAATAAGCTGGGAATAGATAAATTGCAGCACACAGGACTCCGGGCAAAACAGTGCGCTATCATAGCGCAAAACCTATTGATTTGCTTCCGATTGATCGCTTGGGCCATTGTGTCACCGTTGATCGACTGAGACCTGGCAGGACCCTCTTTACGTGAAAAAGAAATACCGCAAATTGCCGCGAAACACAGATTACTCCGCCTACCGTCATCCCCGATGGTGGCCCACGTGGATAGCCATATCCCTCATGTGGTGTGTGTCACGGCTCCCGATCCGCGTTCAGTGGTGGCTGGGCAAACTGGCTGGGCTGTTGGCGCTCCGCCTTGCCGGCAGTCGTCGGCACATCGCCCAGGTGAACATCCGTCTGTGCTTCCCGGAACTTACAGCTGCCCAGCAATCAGCGCTGGTTCGCAATGCCTTTATCGCCAATGGTATCGGCCTGCTGGAACTTGGCATTGCCTGGTTTCGTGATCCGGCGAAACTCACGGGCATCACCCGAGTCCATGGCCTTGAACACTTCGAGGAAGCCCTGGCCCATGGCAAAGGCGTTTTGTTACTGGGGGGGCATTACAGCACCCTGGATCTCGGCGGCAGCCTGGTAACCGAATTCATTGAAGCAGACGTTATGCAACGGGATCACAACAATCCGTTGATGAACGCGGTCATGACGAGGGCCCGGGAACGCCGATACGGAACTGTGCTGGGCGCGAGAGACCTCCGAGGGTTGTTCCGCAGCCTCAAGAAGAACCGTGCGGTCTGGTATGCCACCGATCAGGATTATGGCCGTAAGGATATTGTTTTTGCTCCATTCTTCGGCATACCGGCGGGCACTATTACCGCCACATCCAGAATTGCGGAGCGCAGCGGATGCAAGGTGGTTCCGTTCAGTCATTTCCGGCGCGACGATGGACCGGGTTACGACATATATTTCCACCCGGCCCTTGAGAACTTCCCCAGTGGGGATGATCTTCAGGATGCAACACTGATCAACCAGACTATCGAGCGAGAGGTGCGGCGAGCGCCTGATCAGTATCTCTGGATGCATCGACGATTCAAGACCCGTCCGGACGAGAACGACCCTGGCTTCTACAAACGCCGGTAACACAGAACCCTGGCAATACGGAGGCCGGCAGTGCATGCCGGAACACCATGGCCAAATCAGAGTCCAGAACGCAGGATGCATCCACACCGGTGGTGTGGCTTCTGACAGACAGCAAACCTGGCCACCGGAACCAGCTGAAGGGGCTTGGCAACCGGCTTCGCGTCCTGACCGGCGCAAGCACCTACTGGGTCGACGCCTCCGCCATGAAAATTCCGCTCTGGCGGGCCGTCCTGGGATCGCCACCGCGCATGCAGGAGTCATTGCCGCGCCCCGATCTTGTCGTCGCGGCAGGATCCGGCACGCATCGACTATTGCTTGCGCTGCGAAAACTTCGTGGAAGCCGGTCACTGGTCATCATGAAGCCCGCATTCCCGCTGTCTCTGGTCAGCGGCGCACTGATTCCGGCCCATGATCGCGTCCATCCAGGCCCGCGGGTACTGCTAACCGAGGGCGTTCTGAATACCATCACCCCCCTGGCCAGAATCACCGAGAAACGGGAAGCATTACTCCTGATTGGCGGGCCTTCCCCCCATTTCGATTGGGACGACGATGTTGTCCTCGGCCAGATATCCCACCTGATCGGTCATTACCCCGACTGGCGGTGGACCATCAGCACCTCCCGGAGAACACCAGAGCCCATGCAGGAACGCCTTGACGAAATGGCCGGACTGCGGATTACCGTTGTTCATCCGGACGAGACCCACGAGGACTGGCTGAGCCATCAATTGTCGGCCTCGCGAGCGGTCTGGGTCACCCCGGACAGCATGTCCATGGTTTGTGAGGCGGCAACCTCCGGGGTGCCAACGGGCCTTTTCGAGTTGCCTGCCAGATCCGGGAGCCGCGTTGTGGAAGGTGTGGAACGGTTGGTACGGAGCGGGTATGTTGCCCAGTGGACCGACCACGCCAGCGTTATGGCAGGCCGGGCCGACCACGACCGGTCGCTCTGGGAAGCCAACCGCGCGGCGCGTTGGGTCATCGAAAACGGATTGCTCGCAAAGAACCAGAAAACCAGTCAACGCCTGCACAAGGGGAACCAACCTTGAGAATTCTTCAGGCACTTCCGGCACTGTACAGTGGCGGGGTGGAGCGAGGCACCGTTGAGTTTGCCGCCGATCTCGTCAAACGTGGCCACGAATCCTTTGTTGTCTCCAAGGGTGGCCCCATGGCCGAGCAACTGCGGGGGCAAGGTTCGAAGCATATTTTCATGCCGATACACAGGAAGAGTCCCGCCTCCTTCGGGCAAATCCTGCCGATGCGAAAACTGCTCCTCGAACTGAAGCCCGACATCATTCATGTGCGTTCGCGCATGCCCGCCTGGATTATCTTCCTGGCCCTGAAAAGCATCCCGAGGCACGAGCGACCGGCGGTTGTCTCAACCTTCCACGGCATGTACTCGGTAACACCCTATAGCGCCATCATGACCCGCGCCGATCACATAATCGCAGTCTCCCAGTGCGTGCGGGATTACGTGATGAACAATTACCCGGTCCCCGAGGAAAAACTGACGGTCATCCAGAGGGGTGTGGATGTGGATGCCTTTCATCAGCGGGAGCTCCCACAGCAATGGCTCGACCGCTGGTTCCGTCAGTATCCGCAGCTTGCCGGCAAAAAAATCATCATGATGCCGGGGCGGATTTCCCGCTGGAAAGGCCAGCTGGACTTCCTGGCCATGATGGCGAAGCTGGTGAAGGCGCGGCCTGATTGCCACGGCATTATTGTGGGTGGCGCGGAACCCGGCAAAGAGCATTTCCTGGATGAACTGGAGAAGGACCGGTCGCGATTGGGCCTGACCGAAAATGTCAGCTTTCTGGGCCAGCGCAATGACATGACCAACCTGTACCTGCTCTCCGACGTAGTCTGCCATATGAGCACCAAGCCCGAGCCCTTTGGCCGGACAGTGACCGAAGCCCTGGCCTCAGGAACACCAGTTGTGGCCTACAACCGGGGCGGCGCCGCGGAAACCCTGCAGGCGTGCTTCAGGGATGGACTGGTGACGCCGGACAACGTCGAAGAATTCGCTCAGGCCGTTTTGCGTATGCTGGATACCGAGCCTCCGGTCATCGACATCCCCTACCGGTTCCGTCTGGAAGCACAGACCGAAGCGAGCCTGAAAGTTTATGAGATGGTTCTGAAGAGCGTCGCCGGTCGATCATGACGTCACCACGCCGATTAACGATTGCCCTGCTGATTGCCACGCCCGGCACAACCTGGGGCGGTATGGAAAAGCACACTGCGGATCTGGCGAAAGCGCTGGCCGACCGTGGCCATAGCGTCCATGTGATCGGCCATAAAACCTATCGGGAAAGATTCCCTGCCGGCGTCCAGTTTCATCCACTGCCGGTTCAACTCGGGCGACGGAACCTTTGGCTTCAGCTTGCCCTCCGACGGCGCCTTCGCGAACTGTCACCCGATATTGTTCACGCCCAGGGCAACAAGGCGGCGCAACTGGTAGCCAAAACCGGAAAACTTGCCAGCGCACGGGTCGGTACGGTGCACGGCACCAAGTCCAGTCACAAGGCATTTGATCGACTCGACGAAGTCATTGCCGTAAGCCCCCGGATTCTGGCGTCCCTGCGACACCCCAGAAAACACCTGATCTACAACGGTGTGGCGCCCGGGGACCAACGAATGGCAACCGTCACTGGCCCAAAGCTCCTCTCGGGAGTCACCAATGTCATCGCCGTGGGACGACTCGAAACCGTCAAAGGCTTTGATGCGCTGATCAGAGCCTGGGCCATGCTCGGCAGCACCGCAGATCACTGTCATCTGACCATTTTTGGCGAGGGCAGCCAGCAGTCACAGCTTGAACAGTTGATTCGCCAGCTGAAACTGGAAAACTCGATCACTCTGGCAGGTTTCCGGGAAAATCTGGCGCCCATCTACGAAGAGGCCCAATTGACGGTAATCAGTTCCGAGCGGGAAGGTTTTCCCTATGTGCTGGCGGAGTCACTTCTTGGTGGTTGCCCTGTTGTCTCAACTCCGGTATCTGGACCACGAGATATTCTTCCAGAAACGGCTCTCAGCGCAGGTTATCGAGATCGGGACCTCGCCGATTTAATGGCACAAGCGCTCGCTGATCTGGAGGCACTGAAGCGGAGCCAGCAACCGGCCATCGCATTTGCCCGCGAAAAACTCACGATCACTGCCATGGCAGAGCAAACGGAAGCGCTCTACCTGAGGGCGATGGGCGAGCGCCGGGCGAACTGATGGCGGCTATGCCCGGTGGCGACCTAGCGTGTATTTTCCTTCTCGAATTCAGACAGCATCTGCATCTCCCGAGCCTTGGCCAGGCGCATGAAGTTCCTGTTGGCTGCAGTAATGGAAACGCTAAGCCCGAACCAGCCATTCAGGATCTGGCGATGAAGCAGATAATATTTCAGGAACTTCACGGGAAACTCGGCGAACAGGCGGGCACTGGAAATTCGTCGCCCCTTTGCGGCCAGAAAGCGGGCCTGCTCCGTCGACAACTGGCAGTACTTTCGCTCCATCTGCTCCAGGGAAATCAGCGTGCGATGTAACACATCGCCCTTGAGCTCAACAACCCGTCCAGCTTTCACCTGCGGCCGGTCATTGTTGCTGTCTTTTTCCGGCTCGATCTCCGCCTTTTTGCGATTGTAGAGCCTGAGGATCTTCTTCGATTTATCATGGCGGAATGGATGCCGTGGGTCCGGCTGCGACAGAAGCCAGCGCATACGGAATCCCGCAATGTCCGGGTCAACCGGCTTTGAAAAAAGGGCCTGGATGTTGGCGACAAGTTCGTCTGACAACACCTCATCTGCATCCAGATCCAACACCCAGTCATTCCGGCAAAGACTGGCAGCAAACGCCTTCTGGCAAGCAAACCCCTGCCAATCGTTATGCACGAACCTTGCACCGGCCGCTTCTGCGATTTCGCGGGTTCGGTCAGTGCTCCCGGAATCGACTACGATAATTTCATCAACCCAGCCGGAAACCTTTGCGAGGGATTCTGGCAATCGCAGCTCTTCATCCTGGGTGATGTAATAAACGGATAACGGTAGCTTCATCAAAGTTCCTGGTGTCGAGGCAATCGGTTTACGGACTGGTCAGAACAATATCATGGTTGCCTTATGATAAGATGACGCGCCTGATTTTGATGTTTTTCTTGGCATTCTTTAACTCAAGCCCGGAGTGTGCAGATGATTCACCCCGTCATTATGGCTGGCGGTACCGGCTCGCGCCTTTGGCCAATGTCGCGCCAGCTGAATCCGAAACAGTTCCTGAAACTGACCAACGGCCCCCTGTCGATGCTGCAGGCCACCGTTGCGCGGCTTGAGGGCATGGACGCAGCTAACCCTCTTCTGATCTGCAATGAAGAACACCGGTTCCTGGCTGCGGAGCAAATGCGGCAATCCGGCCACGAAGAGACGCGGATCATTCTGGAGCCCTGCGGCCGCAATACAGCCCCGGCAATCGCATTGGCTGCGTTACAGCTGGCAGAGGCAACAGAAAACGGCGCCGACGATCCCCTAATGCTAGTGCTGGCAGCGGACCACCTCATCAAGGACGTTACCGCCTTTCAGGAAGGGGTGAAGAAGGCTATTCCGCTGGCGCGGGAAGGAAAACTGGTCACCTTCGGCATTGTCCCGAACCATCCGGAAACCGGCTACGGCTATATCCACCGGGGCACCGAACTGGGCCCCGACAGCTACCTGGTGGACAAATTTGTCGAAAAGCCGGACCAGGCGACCGCCAATGGCTACCTGGATTCCGGCGAGTACCTCTGGAACAGCGGGATGTTCCTGTTCGGTGCCCGCCAGTACCTTGAGGAACTGGAAACCCATCGCCCGGATATCCTCGCCGCATGCCGTGCCGCCATCGCAGATACCGCCGATGACCTTCACTTCACCCGGATCAATGCCGAGCGCTTCGCGGAATGCCCGTCGGACTCGGTGGACTACGCCGTCATGGAGAAGACGAACAAGGCCGCAGTGGTTTCCCTGGATGCCGGCTGGAGCGATATCGGCTCCTGGTCCGCGCTCTGGGAAGTCAGTGACAAGGACGCCGACGGCAACAGCCTGACTGGCGACGTGATTACCCACAACACAGCCAACACCCTGGTCCGTGCCGATAGCCGGCTGGTGGCCACCGTTGGCGTGGACAACCTGGTAGTTATCGAAACCAAGGATGCCCTGCTGGTTGCCCACAAAGACAGTGTCCAGGACGTCAAAACCGTGGTGGAACGGATTAAAACCGATGGCCGCCACGAACACATGAACCATCGGGAAGTCTACCGGCCCTGGGGTGTTTACGATTCCATCGACAACGGCGCCCGCTATCAGGTCAAACGCATCACGGTAAAACCCGGCGCCAAGCTCTCCGTGCAGATGCATCATCATCGCGCCGAGCACTGGATCGTGGTCAGTGGCACCGCCCGGGTCACCAACGGTGAGAAAACCTATCTGGTCACCGAAAACCAGTCCACCTACATTCCGGTTGGCCAGGTGCATTCGCTGGAGAATCCGGGGGTCATCGATCTGGAACTGATCGAAGTCCAGTCGGGTTCCTACCTTGGTGAGGATGACATCGTCCGCTACGAGGATCGGTACGGCCGCAAATGAGCAAGCTCAAGTATTTCGTTATTGCCGGGCTGCTCAGGATTGCCGGCTGGTTATCTCTTGCCGGCGCCCAGCGGGTGGGTCGGTTCGTGGGTTATCTGGTATGGCGACTGCCCACCAAGTCGCGTCAGGTCACCGATATTAACCTGTCCATCTGCCTCCCAGAGCTTTCAGACACCGAGCGGGCGGCTATGTCGAAAAATTCGCTGGCCCAGACCGGCATGACCATGCTCGAGGTCCCTTTGATGTGGGAGTGGCCAGTGGAGAAATGCCTTGGCCTGATCCGTGAAACCGAGGGGCTTGAACTGATCGACGACGCCATGGCTGGAGACAAGGGCCTGATTCTCCTTGCGCCGCACCTCGGCAACTGGGAACTGGCGGGTTTGTTTTTCTCATCCCGTTACAAAATGGCAGCCCTTTATAGCCCGCCGAATATGCCCGAGTTCGAAGATTACATGATCAAGGTCCGCGGACGCCTTGGCTCGGAACTGGTCAGGGGCGACCGTCGGGGTCTGGCCCGGCTCGCCTCAATTCTGCGGGAAGGCGGTGTCGCAGGGATCCTGCCGGATCAGTCACCCCGGGGCAAAGGCAATGCCTTCGCGCCTTTCTTCGGCATGGAAGTGAAAACCATGACGCTGGTGTCCAAGCTGATCCAGCGTACCGGCGCCAACGTGCTGATCACCTACGCCGAGCGCCTGCCCGATGCCTCCGGGTTCCGGATTGTCGTTCGGGAGACTGGCCCGGGCCTCGGAGACAAAGACCCTGTTGCCGCAACCACAGCCATGAATCACGCCATCGAGCAATGCGTGCGGGAAATCCCGGAGCAATATCAGTGGGAATACAAACGCATGCGCCATCGACCACCCGGCGAAATCAATCCCTATAACCCGGATCGCATATGTTGAACCCGACACTGGCCCTCCATGCACTGCTGATCATCGGGCTTGGCGGCGCGCTCCTGTCGTCGAGCATCCTGGCCGGCGCCACTCTGTTGCTCGCCATTGCCGGAATGGTGCTCAGTGCCAGGAAATCTCTTTACAAAACCGGTTGGGACAAGCCCAAAGAGCTCAGGTTGCTGCACTTTTCCTTCTGGTTCTTCGTACTGGTGAGCTTTCTGTCCTGGGCCCTGGAAGGCTTTGATTATGAGGGTGGAAAAACGTTTGGAACGCACGCCCGGTTTATCCTGTTCTGGCCTCTGATCATTGGCATCAGCTATGCGCGGGTCGGCGCACGCACGACGTTTGCGGCCATCGGACTGGTTTCCATGTCTGTCATCGGGATATTTCTCGTGACCATCGCTGCCCGCCAGGGTGCCCTTGGCCAGGTGATGAACTCCCGTTTTGGTGGCGGAATTAACCCCATCAGCTTTGGAAATCTTTCCCTCCTGGGCGGGATGTTAACCATCGTTGGCGCCATGTTTTTTGTCCGAGAAAAACGGCTGGGCCTGGCGATACTGTTTTTTATCGGTGGAACGGCTGCCGTCCTGATTTCGATGCTGTCGGAGACCCGCAGCAACCTGGTTGCCTTACCATTTCTTCTGGTTGCGCTAGTACCACTACTCAGAAAAAGGCTTCGCGTTGCCGGACTGATCGTTGTGCCAGTTCTCGTCGCCGGCGCCATTATTACCAGCGACCGCATGTCGAATTCGCTCAATGGCTTGCTCCATGACGGCCACCTGGACTCAGGAATGGAAATCCGTCTGGAGGTCTGGGAACAGGCACTGAGCATGCTTGGAGAAAGCCCCTGGTCCGGGGCAGGTCTGGGGGGGTATACCCACCGTATTGAGGCAGAAGTGGCAGCCGGCAATCTGCCAGCGCACTTCCTCGACTGTTGCACCGGGCACGCTCACAACGACCTGCTCAATAATGCTGCCACCAGCGGTATTCCGGGCATTCTCAGCTGGGCCCTGCTGATTTTCATTCCTTTGGCCATCTTTGCCCGTAACCTGACTAGCCGACACTCAGCCACAGCCCACCTTGCGGCGGCTGGTTGCATGGTCTCCATCGGCTACTTCCTGTTCGGGCTCACAGAAGCCACGTTTAATCGAACCCTGTTCCTGACCTTCTACCTACTGGCTAATGCGTCAATCGCCTCGGCCATGTTCACAGAGTTAAGCGCCTCATACGTTCGAAACAGGGCCCGCAAGGTTTCAGCGACCATCATCACGAAAAACGAAGAAGACCATATTACCGACTGTCTGAAATCCGCAAGGCTGGTTGCCGACGAAATTATTGTTCTGGACAGCGGCAGTACTGACCGGACGGTGGAACTGGCCAGAGAGTTGGCCGATGTGGTTGAAGTGACTGACTGGCCGGGGTTTGGCATCCAGAAACAGCGCGCTCTCGAGAAAGCGACCGGAGAGTGGGTGCTGTCACTGGATGCCGATGAACGTGTCACACCGGAGCTGGCACGGGAGATCAACGATCACCTGGCAGATCCTGACGCGGACGCCTACAAGCTTCCCTGGGCGGTAACGATTTACGGCAGCCGTCTGGATTTCGGCCGCAGCGGTCGAGCCCCGCTCCGGCTGTTCCGTAGGGAAGGCGTCAGCTTTTCAGACGCTCTGGTACATGAGCGGATACTGATTCCATCGGGGCGCAAGATCAAAACCCTCAGAGGCCGCCTCACGCACTACACGCACCGGGATTTCGGCCATTCGCTGGAGAAAAGCGCGAAATATGCGTGGCTCGGCTCTCTGGAGAAGCATCGTAAAGGCAAGAAAACCCGAACGATGATCTACCCTACTTTGCGGGGCCTCATGACGTTTGTGCAGGTGTACTTTATTCGGTTCGGTTTTCTGGATGGCGCTGTGGGTTATCTGACGGCCGTGACCTATGCGCAGGTAACCTTCAATAAGTATGCGGGGTTATGGACTCTGGACCGGCCGGCCCGCTTTGAAGACTCGTGATCCCCGGAGGAGCGTCGTTTCCACACCGATGCTCCTGAACATACACCGTATTTCCTCGTAATAGGGTAGCCGCGCGCCCAGTGCGGCGTCATCAATCTGGAACACCCGGATCTCCGGAAAAATCTTTTTCAGGGTAAACAGAGCGGTTGAAGCAAAGCTGTAGAACGCCAGATACGTTTCTCCGGACAGGGCTACCTCCACCTCTATCGGACGACCGGCCTGCCGTATCTCGAGCGGAAATTCCGCCAGCAAGGCCTCCAACTCTTCCCGGCTTTCCTTTCGGTGCATAAAGTACACGACGCGGCTATCAGGATGACGTTCCACCACATGCTGAATTTGCAGTTTCAGTTGCGCAAGCCGATCCTCACCACCAAAGGGCTGGCCAAGGAACCCCACCATGGGCGTCTGGCTGCTGTCACGGGCTGATGTTTTAAAGGTTCTACGAAACACCGGAAAATCGTGAACCTGCACCTGAACGAGCCCGGAGCTCGGTAACGGAAAGAAGGTAAAGAAGGCGATCACATCCGGAACAACGCGGTGAATCCGGATACCCATGGTTCTGAGGAGCCGTTTCTTGGCCGGTGAGATCCGGGAGGCGATCCCCTCATCATGAATGGCATGGTAGTAGGTTACTGTCGCCAGGCCGTCATCCACAAAAATCAGCTGCTCGCTGTCGAATCCCCGATAGAACACTTCGTGGATCCAGCTGGATTTGTTCCCGATGAACAACCTTTCGATTTTGCGTCGCGAAAGACCCTTGGCGACCGCCCCCAGACGCAGATAAAACGAACTTTTCTTAAGATAGATGGTTTCGATGCCCTGCCAGCCCAGGGCATCGGCGAGAAAAGCCATTTGCCCCTCGGTCTCCCGGTTATCAGGCCTGGCAATGACAAGAAGCGTGGTTTCAGCGCTGCAGCCATAATGGTAGCGAGCCTCGGAGCAACTGATCAGTTGGAGGGGCGTGCTCGCAACAAAAACGTTAATAGGACTGGCGGCGCTGCTCAAATCATTCGTTTCCCGGTTTGGACCTTCGAAGAATCTATCCTGAGCTTTCCGGTGCCATGCGTGCAAGTTCCTTGCGCAAACGGCGTCTGACTTTCAGTTTGCGCAGCAGATTCATCGGCTTGCGTTTCAGTTCGCCTCGCTTGTTGATCAGGAAATCCTCAACCGCATCCAGTACCCGTCCGCTGGAGCGACCATCCCTGAAGCTGTGCAACTGGTCGCAAAGGGCTCGTGTTTCTTGCATCAGGGTGTCGGGATACTGCACTGCCTCTTCCAGGGCTGACTCAACATCCTCAACTTCGTGGACGTCGATCAGATAGGGGCCCGGCATTTTCGTCCTGAAGGTAACCACCGGGCGATCCAGGAACATGAATTCGAACATGATGGACGAGGTATCGCACAGCATCACATCTGCCTGCGGAAGCAGGGGTAACAGATCCTCATCGCTTTCGACAAAACGGAGGTTATCGCCGCTCAGCTCGCGATACTGATCCACTACCGCAGGATCCATCTTTGGGTGCAGGGTTACAATGAACTTCCACCGACCATTCCGGGACAGTTCGCCGATTTTCTCCACCAGATCCGGAGCGGACGTAACGGAGCGGCTGAACGTGGAGGCGAAAAATACGACAGGCAGCTCATTTTCCGAGCGCTTTCTCTTCCCCTCACTAGGCTGCGATAGCAGAGGATCCAGCTTTGGCCAGCCAGTGTGGGCAACCCCGAAATGCTGGTATTGGGACGCCAGCTCACGGAACTTTTCCGTATCTTTCATGGCATGGGTGCAGTAGAGATCAAACCATCCGCGAATGCGGTAATGATCACTTTCGTCCTCGCTGCTATGGCCGCGCTTGTTGCGAGCCATACCATGGAATACCTCGACCTTGATCCCCGGGAAGAAATAGGGCACCCAGTCCCCGGGAACAAAGGTAGCATCGGCATTGTATTCCATAACCTCTTTTACGCTGCCAAGACGGCGCTCTTCGGACCGAAGCGGCGCCGTTGAGCAACCCGCGACAAACCACGCCGCTTCGTCACCCCGACGCAGTATCTCTTCCTGCAGCGGTCGCAGAATCGAATAGGAATAGGGTTGATTGACAAAAAACAGATACCGCCGCATTCAAGCCCTGCCCGTGAGTGTTTTATATAGCTCACCCGTCTCGCTGACGGTATGTGAGGTGTGAAAATTCTGGGCGATCCTTTGCCGCGCAGCCTGCCCAAGCTTGGCCGACAGCTCTCTGTCGTGGTAAAGCCGCTCGATAGCTGCCGACAGCTCGGTGGCATTTTTCGGTGGAACCACAATACCGCTGACACCGTCTTCCACCAGTTCCGGCATGCCGCCGACACTGGTCACCACCGGCGTCACACCATAGACCATGGCTTCAATAACGGCCCGGGGCAGCCCTTCTCTTTCTTTGGAGGGAAGCACAAAGACGTCACTGGCGGCGGCGATGGCCGGGGCATCGGTGCGGTAGCCTGTAAAGTGGATCCGTTCGGGGTGAGAGGTGGCAGCGGCCTGCGCCTGAATCTCTTCGTTATCAATGACGTCTCCGACCAGCAGCAAATGTACGTTCACATCCGCAGGCAGCTTGTCGACTGCTTCTATCAGGTCATCGAAGCCTTTTCGTGGGGTATTCCGTCCGGTGCAGCACACCACGAAGGCACCTTCAGGAACACCAAACTGGGTGAGATCGGCCTTGGGCGACTGATACCAGTCCAGATCGTGCCCCTTGTAGATTCTTTGAAGCTTGCGCTCAGGGATGTGCATCCACAAAAACCGGAGGCTCGCCAGATAATCCTTGATGGCATCGGCAACACAGACAATTTTGCTGACGCGTGGGTGCAAGAAGGTAATCCAGGACTCCGGATTGAGAAAGCTGATGTTACCGATCACACCGCGATAGGCGACGATCTTGATATCGGTGCCCCGGGAAGCCCGTAATCCGCAGGCCAGGGCCCGGGGATTATAGGCATGAATGACCTCGTAATTTTTCTTGGCCAGTTGTTGGCGGATGGCCTCGGTGCCGTCTTTGTCGAAGCGACTCTTCAGGGCCATGGGGCTGGCAACCATGCCCTCGTCGACAAGACGCTGATAATTCCTGCCCTTGGGGTTGCACATAACGTCGAGGTCAAATCCGGCTTTTCTGAGTCCGATAAAAAGTTCAGTTTCCGGACGATCGCAGGCATCCGTAAGGCATAGTATTGACGGAAGCGATCCGCCCTGTCGTGGATTGGTCAAGCGGCCATTCCCCTGTTATATCCGTTCATGAAATAACTCCAGACCTTCGCCCGGGTGTGTTCTCCGGCGACTTTCACTAGCGACCGCGAGAAGCGATCAAGATTCGCCTCTTTCCAGCGGGCTGGCGCACTGTCTGCAGTAAGTCGGCTCTTGTCGAAATCAATCAGAAAGTATTCTTCGTCTCGAACCAGAACATTGAAGCAGTTAAGGTCAGCATGCATGACACCCGCGTCGTGAAATCGACGAATCGTTTCTCCGATGGACTCCCAGGCATCACCGTCCAGTTCAGCAATAAGATCAGCTAATGGTGAAGTGTTCTCCAGTCGCTCAATGATGATGGCGGCCCGGTATTGAATCGGTGACAGTTTCCGATACCAGGCTGCCACCGGACGGGGTACGGGAAGCCCCTTGCTGAGCATTGCATTCAGTAAGCGGAATTCAGCAAAGGATCGCACATCGGCCTCACGAGTGAAGGCATAGGCATATCGGGCAAATTTCGCCACCAAACCACCCCTGCGATATTCGCGAAGCACCAGCTTGTCTTCTCCGGCCTGCAAGAACCAGGCGCCGCCGCGACCGCCGCTACTCACCGGCCTCGCCTGATCGCCCCAGGTGGCGGCATTAAACCAGTCCTGGGTAACCCTGCCCTCATAATCGGGATGAATCAGCATTGCCGAAGCCCTTTCCCGAATACAGATTTCAGACTCCACCATGCTGGGTCCCCGGCCACCGAAACAGAAAGAACACACCTTACGCGCTCACGCCAGGACGGACACGCGCGAGTGCGTTAGAATGGCGGCCAGTTTACCAATGATTGCCGACTAAGCTCCACAGCCCCAGGCCACAACCTGAACCGGATCAATATCTGATGAACTCCATCTGCATTCTTCGCCTGTCCGCCATCGGTGACGTAACCCACGTGATACCTGTTGTGCTGAGCCTTCAGGAGCAGCTTCCCGGGGTAAAGATCACCTGGGTTATCGGCAAGATCGAAGCCAAGCTGATTGGCGATCTGCCCGGCGTTGAGTTCATTGTTTTCGACAAGAAGGCCGGGCGCAAAGGGTACGCGGAGCTTCGCAGACAGATGCAGGGGCGCAAATTCGACGCACTGCTGCATATGCAGGTAGCATTCAGAGCCAACCTCGCTGCCGCGTGCATTCCCGCCCGCACCAGAATTGGTTATGACAAGGCCCGCAGCAAGGATCTTCACAGTCTGTTTATAAACCGCCGAATCAAACCGGCTCCGCAACAGCATGTTCGCGACTGCCTGGCCAGCTTCCTGGAGCCTTTGGGGCTAGACCCGGCACCACCGCGCTGGCAGATTCCCTTGAGTGAATCAGACCACCAGTTTGCCAGCGATCAACTGGCGCCTGATCGCAGAAACCTTGTGATCAGCCCCTGTGCCAGCCACACCCTTCGTAACTGGCCTGCCGAGCGTTACGCGCAGCTGGCCGATCACGCAGTTCAAAAGCACGGTATGAAGGTGATCCTGGTCGGAAGCCCTGCCCCGTTCGAGGCCGAGTATTGCGCTGCTATTGAAGCCGCGATGAAGGAGAAAGCCCACAACATCTGCGGCAAGGACACCCTCAAACAGCTCACAGCGCTGATGACTCACGCCGACCTGGTGGTGGCCCCCGATACCGGACCGGCACATATCGCCAGTGCAGTGGGTACCGATGTGCTTGGGTTGTTTGCCGCCAGCAATCCGTACCGGTCAGGCCCCTACAATTCTCTTGAGTGGTGTGTGAACCGGTATCCAGAAGCACTTGAAAAGTTCACTGGTAAAACGGTGGAACAGGCTCGATGGGGGGCCAAAGCAGAGTTCGAGGGGGCAATGGAACTGATTACGGTGGCGGATGCAACGGAGATGCTGGATCGGTGGGTTGAAGCGCACGTAACGCCCAATCCAGAATCGGGGCCCGAGTCTACCTGACGCGGGCGCCGTTTTTGAGCGCTAATCTGCCCCGGGCTTCACTTACGGGCGGTGTAGTCCTGGTAGGACTTCTCTTCCACGAAACGTGATCCCAGGGCCAGGTTGACCTCTTTCTTTATGGCAGCACGCTTGTCGTTGGTGACGTACACTGCGCGGGCCAGTTTAATAAATTTCGGGCCAAAATCCTGGGCGGCCTCCTGATCACGAATGTCGTCTTCAATCACCCACAGCTCTTCGTTCACCGCCTTCAGCTGCTTGCGAAGATCGGAAATTTCAGCAGCCTTGTCCTTTACCGCCTCGTCCCAGGTGGCGCTCAGTTCGTCCAGTTCGAGACGAACGTTCTTGACCTTCGCTTCATCCTTGATGCGCTCGGATTTGATTTCGAGGATGGTGATTTTGTCCAGCACCTCGCCGAAAGACACCGGTACCTTGATAACGTCTGCCATGTGCTCGTCCCGCCAATAAACAGGGTGTGTTAAATAACAAAGCCGCCGGGCTGAAACAGTCAACGGCGGCTTGCGACTTTTTCTGGAATCAGCCTTTTACGTGAGTCAGCCAGCCACTGTGCTCAGCCAGCTTGCCCTTGACCGCATCAAAGTACATGCCCTGCAGCTTCTCGGTCACCGGGCCACGTTTGCCGGCGCCGATCACTCGGCCATCCAGCTCGCGGATCGGCAATACCTCGGCCGCGGTGCCCGTAAAGAAGGCTTCGTCTGCGATATAGACCTCATCACGGGTGATCCTGCGCTCCTTGACCGGAATGTTCAGCTCGCGGGCGAAGTCCAGGATGGTGGCGCGGGTGATACCTTCCAGGCAAGAGGTGAGTTCAGGCGTGTGCAGCACACCATCACGCATGATAAAGATGTTTTCCCCGGAGCCCTCGGCAACGTAGCCTTCGTTGTCCAGCAGCAGCGCTTCCTCGGCCCCGCCGGAAATGGCCTCATTCAGCGCCAGCATGGAATTGATGTAGTTGCCGTTGGCCTTGGCCTTACACATGGTGATATTCACATGGTGGCGCGTGTAAGACGATGTGCGCACCTTGATGCCCATTTCTTTTGCTTCCGGGGACATGTAGGAGGGCCAACTCCAGGCTGCAACCATCACGTGCACTTTCAGGTTATCTGCTCGCAGTCCCATGCCTTCAGAGCCGAGAAACACCATCGGGCGAAGGTAAGCCTCGTCGAGGTTGTTTTCACGGACAGCGGCGCGTTGCGCCTCGTTGATCTCGTCCTTGCTGAACGGCATTTTCATGTTCAGGATGTGGGCAGACCGGAAAAGACGATCGGTGTGCTCCTTCAGGCGGAAAATGGCCGGGCCGTTCGCGGTATTGTAGGCCCGCACACCTTCAAAACAGCCGAGGCCGTAATGCAGGGTGTGAGTCAGGACGTGCGTCTTGGCTTCCCGCCAGGGAACCATTTCACCATCCAGCCAGATAACGCCATCGCGATCAGCCATCGACATTCTTCATTGCTCCTAAAAAAGCGTTTTTTCGGGGAACCGGCATTCTAGCAGGAAAATCTGCCGGAATTGAATTTGCCTCAGGTATCAATCATCACTTTTTTCCACATGGCGCGGATGTAGTCACGCTCCTCGGTAAAGGCATCGCCTTCCACCTGGCTATTGAGATTCTGAAGCGCCCGTCGATGGATGGTCGAGCGAAGCGCGATGAAGGTTTCCCGGAGCTTCTCGGCATCGTCCACAGCCATCACACCCGCACGGCCGAGCTCTTCCATCTGGCGAATATTGTCGGACCACTGGGTGAGCTCCGGATGCTCGGCACACGAGGCCAGCATCAGATACTGGACCATGAACTCGATATCGACGATACCACCAGTATCATGCTTGATATGGAACACCTCGGCCTGCCGGTTTTCGGGTGTAGCGAGGCTGGCGCGCATTTTCTCACGCATGTCGACCACCTCTTTGCGAAGCTTTTCACGGTCGCGGGATTGGCAAAGAATATCGTGGCGGATGGATTCAAAGGCTTCGAGAGTTTCACTGCAGCCGGCGACACCCCGGGCGCGTGCCAGCGCCTGATGCTCCCAGGTCCAGGCATCTTCCCGCTGATATTTTTCAAACGCCTGTAATGTGCTTACCAGAAGCCCCGAGTTGCCGGATGGCCGCAAGCGCATATCAACCTCGTAGAGTTGGCCTGACGGCGTCTGAGTATTGAGGATGTGAACAATCCGTTGCCCCAACCGGGTGTAGAAGACCGCGTTATCGATGGGCTTTTCGCCATCGGTCGCCAGTTCCGGATCGGCTTGATGCACAAATACCAGATCAAGGTCGGAGGTGTAGCCAAGCTCGATACCGCCCAACTTGCCATAACCAATGATGGCGAAATCGGTCTCACAGGCAGAACCATCTTTCCTTCTTGGGTAGCCATGGCGGCTGGCCAGATTGGCGAAGGCCACGTCCACGACGTGATCCAGAACAACCTCTGCGATCCAGGTCAGATAATCACTAACCTTCATCAACGGCAACGTGCCTTTTAGCTCCGATGCCGCTACCCGCAGAATGTGGGCCTTCTTGAAATGCCGCAGCGACTCCATCTGCTCTTCCAGATCCTCAAACGGAATCCGCAACATCTGCTGGCGCAAATCATCCTGCAACTCTGCCTTTGCAGGTGGACTGTAAAGGCTCTCGGCGTTAAGAAGTTCATCCAGCAACAGCGGCGTTTCTGCCAGTTGCCGGGCGATCCAGGGGCTCTCACTGCACAACCGGACCAACTGGGTACAGGCGCCCGGGTTCTCAATCAGCAACACCATATAGGCGGTTCGACGGAGGATGGCCTCGACCAGCTGCAACACCCTCGACAGGGTTTCGGAGGGGTTATCGACCTGGGTAAGTGCCTCAAGCAGCATGGGCATAAACTGATTGAGCCGTCTTCGCCCTTGGGTCTGAAGGTTCTGTACGGTCCGGTTGTCACGTAGATTCGCCAGTTCCGCCAACGTATTCTCGGGGGCTTCATAGCCACAGGATTTCAGCCAGTCGGCGGCTGCGCCCTCTTCCATTTCAGCGAGCCAGAGTTCGAACCATCCTTCTTCAAGCGACTTCTCATCGTCATCCTCTTCATCCTCGGTGGCGATGATATTGGCAAAATGGGTGGCCACGCGTGCCCTGTGCTCGGTGAGACATTGCTCACACGCCTGCCAGGTCTCGAACCCCATGATTGTGGCAACCAGTGCCCTGGACAGCTCATCCTCCGGCAGAAGTTGGGTCTGCTTGTCTTCCATACCCTGAAGCGCATGCTCAAGGTTTCTCAGGAAAACATAGGCTTCGCGCAGCTCACGAACCACCGGTGAGGGCAACAGCTCCAATTCCTCGAGCTCCTTCAGGATGACCAGCAGTTCCCGCTGCTGAAGCTCCCGGTCCCGACCGCCACGGATAAGCTGGAATGCCTGGACCACAAACTCAATTTCGCGGATACCGCCGCTACCAAGCTTGATGTTATTTTCGAGTCCCTTTCGGCGCACCTCCCGACCGATCATGGCTTTCATGCTCCGGAGGGACTCGAAGGCGCTGAAATCGATGTACTTGCGATAGACAAAAGGACGCAGGCTCTCCATCAGAACCTGGCCGGCCCTCTGGTCGCCAGCCACCACACGGGCCTTGACCATGGCATAGCGCTCCCAGTCACGGCCCTGGTCCTGGTAATAGGTCTCCAGTGCCGCGAAACTCAGAGCCAGGGCACCGCTCTGACCATAGGGCCGAAGCCGCATGTCCACACGGAAGACAAAGCCGTCCGCCGTTATCTGATCCAGTGCCTGGATCAGCCGCTGTCCCAACCGCACAAAAAACTGCTGATTATCCAGCGAGCGACGCCCGCCAACAGTCTCCCCCTTGCTTGGAAAGGCGAAAATGAGGTCGATGTCCGAGGAGACGTTCAACTCCCGACCACCCAGCTTGCCCATGCCAAGGACCACCATTTTCTGGTCTGCTTCCTTGCCGGTCACCGGATCAGCCCCGCGAGGTGTGCCATATTGCTCGCAGGCGTCGCTGTATAGCCAGCTGAGGGCGCCATCAATACAGATATCGGCGAAGGCACTGGTCGCTGCCATGGTTTCTGCCAGATCCGCCCACCGCATCAGGTCCCGCCAGATAATTCGGAACTGGGACTCCATGCGGAACTGCCTGAGGGCCGAATGCAGCGCCGACTCGCTATCGACCTCGGAGAGATAATCCTGCCAACGGTCTTGCAGATAGTCAGGCGTGGTCGGCTCCGCCAGCGAACGGGAAATCATCAGGGCCTGAATCTGCCCGGCATGGCGCTCCAGTGTCTGGCGCAGGAAAAGGCTGCGGGAGATTGCCGTAGCCACCACCGCGTCATCCATGCCTTCCGATGAGGTTAACCAGGCCGGAATTCCATCCGGAAACACCGATTTCCAGCACCCTGCGACATCATCCGCCAGCGGTTTCGGAAGGCTGTGCCACGGCTCGGACATAATGCAAACCCCTGTCTCTCTGTTATATTTCCGGTACTGTATAACGAACTTCCCCGCAACTGAACAGGCCGCCGACACGGATGCAACGAAACCGCCGCCCACTGAATCCGGAGCATCAGGAAACTCACCTGCCCATGGGTGGCCTGATTCGAAGCCGGATGAAGCGCCTGTTCGCAATACTGGGCGTGCTGCTTTCGGTACAGGTTCTGATCATCTGGGCAGCCGAAGACCTTTCATTATTCGAAGCTGCCTGGCTGACAATGACCACACTGGTCACCGTTGGCTATGGCGACTATGCGCCCCAGACCATGATCGGTCGGTTCAGCACCATTGTGCTGATGTTTATTACCTCAATTACCTTGCTGACACTGATCGTCAGCGACTATATCGAGTACCGGTTCTATCGACGGGAACGGATTCTCACAGGAAGGTGGATCTATAAAATGAATGACCACATCATTATTGTTAACACGCCCCAGCACGGGGGCGAGCAGTATTTCATGAGGTTTGCTTCCCAGATTCGGGAAATCCCGGGCTATGAAACCATTCCTATCATGATACTGACTCGCCAGTTTCCGATGGGACTGCCCACAGAACTTTCCGACACCGGAGTCGTGCACCATCACGGTGCAGGGTTCGACCCCGAGGCGCTAAAAGCAGTTCACGCCGGCAGTGCCAGACATATCATCGTGCTCGCGGCAGACGAAGCCGATCCCTATTCAGATAGCCTGACTTTCGACATCGCTCATCGATTGACAGAGCTGAATCTCGGCAGTCACACCATTGTCGAATGCGTCAACGACCAGAACCGGGGACGCTTCAAGGCGCTCGGTGTGAGGACCATCATCCGCCCTGTTCGAACTTATCCGGAAATCATGGTGCGTTCAGTGGTTGCCCCCGGCTCGGAAAAGGTTCTGGAGGACCTGTTCAACTACGAGCACGATCATCCCCATCGGTACGAGCTGAAGCTGGACGACCTGAACTGGGCGGACATAGTCAGCGCCCTGGTCCGTCATGGCATAGGGACTGCGCTCGCTTACATTGATGACGACAATGAAGTCATATGTCATCCGCCGACCAATGAGGAAATTGAAGGCAAGGGATTGATTGTGCTTGTTAAATCCGCTGACACACCAGAGGTGTCAGTAGTGGAGGAAGCCCTGGAGCGATACCGGGTTTTCCTGAAGCAGTGGCGAGCCCACTCCGCCGCCCAGGAAACGGGCGAAGCAGAGCCAGAAAAAAACAAGTCTCCCGGCTAGAAACCACCGGGCTCCACAATCCGCCAGCTACTGCCCTGAACTGGCCAGCTGCAACTGGAGAACACCCAGCTCTGTAGCGTTTTCGGAAAGACTACGAACCGTCGATCCGCGAGCCAGCTCAGCGACCACATGCTCCCAAAGCTCCCCGCACCCCGCGGCAGCAGCTACATTTGCTACTTTCGAAAGATCCAATTGGTCTGCAGGGAAAGGCTCGTCAAGCAGCCAACAGCTCCCCAACGCCTGAAGGAACTCGGTTACGGTTAGCGGCTCAGTATTGCAAACAATCTCCGGGCGATAGAGGCCCGCAAGAAAAAACCCCTGCTCGGCCTTGCTGATAAGATTCAGAAAAACGGGAACTTCTCGGGCCAGCTCAAGTGCCCAAGCGACCAAGTGCCTGCCGTCACCGCTTTTCAGCTCAAACTCCACCTCGTGCAGTGGCCACTTGGCTTCATTGCCAGCCACACTGCCAGAATCGAGGGCGATCTCGATGACACTCTGCCCCTCTTCCAACCAGAGCACGTTACGCTGGAAGTTGGTTTCAAACACTACCCGCAGACTGCCGAGATCCAGATCGGTACTCAGCGGTGTGTCCTCCAGAAACGACAAATCCAGATCCGGACCTGATACCGGCCACTCCCACTCTTCGCGCCGGTGGGCGCCATCGACAAATTCACCCCGGGTTTTCAAAGTCTGAATGTAGTCATCACCGGCTTTGCGGATTCTCAAAGCGGCTTTGGCGCGATTCAAATCGGCTTTTGGCGTGTCGAAATAGCGATTGACCAGGGGTTTGGTTTTTCCGGGGCGCACCTCAGTACGGGAGGAAAGCCACTGCAAAGCCCGAGCCTGTGCAGCTTCAGAAACACTTAGTTTGATTTCCAGTTCGGTTGCCATTGCCACGACCTTTTCTCATGCTCATAAACACAAAAACCGGCGACCCTGAGGTCGCCGGTTTTCATACTACTGGATTAGCCGGTTGGCTGATCAGAAGTAGTAAACAGCACCAACTGCTGCGATAGACTGCTCGTCGCCAGAAGCGCCTTCCAGAGTGTACTCGTTAGCAGCGTCGGCACCAGACAGGTAGCCTTCGAAGTAAACGTACATGTGGTCAGACACGTTGTGCAGAGCCTGCAGAATGATGGTGTCGTTCTTGTCGCCAGAAGCGTCGTCGTCCAGCATCTGGTAAGACAGAGCGAACTGGTTAGCGCCCATGGTGTAAACACCCATTACACCAACGATATCGTTAACGTCTTTACGGGTCTGGTACTCACCGATCACGCTGAAATCGCCAGCGCTGTATGTAGCAGTCAGACCGTAGCTGTTTTCGTTGTTGGGGCCAGCGCCGCCGTCGTTGGAGTCAACACCGGCAGAGATTTCCAGGGCGTCAACTGCATAAGTAGCAACCAACTGGTACGGGTAAGACTTGTCAGAGCCACCCTTGGTGTCGTTGTCGCCGTTAACCTGAACAGCGGCAGACAGAGTCAGGCCACCGAAAGACGGGGACATGTACTGAACCAGATCGCCTTCGCCGGTCTCGTAGTTGGCAAAGATATCAGAACCAACCTCGTGGAAGTTACCAATCTTAACAATGGCACTTTCGTAAACAGAGTCGTCAGAGCCTACCCATACCTGACCGAAGCTGTCGCCTTTAACACCGATGTATGCCTCGTCCAAGCCATCGATACCGTTGCTGCTGGACTTGTCGTCAGCGTTGATGCCTTCGAGTTCCAGCTTGAAGAAACCAGTGATACCCGGAGCAATTTCGTGGTCATGCTTCACGCCCAGGGTAGAACCGTTATCAGCGTGCTCAACAGTGGAGCCAGCGCCATCAACGTTAGTGTGGGTCAGGACGTACTGGATGTTACCGTATACAGACGGCATTGAGTCCATTTTGGCGGCCAGCTCGGAAGCAGACATCTCAGACTGTGCGAAAACACTGCCAGAGAAGGTAGCGGCTGCAATAGCAGATGCGATGAGCGTTTTTTTCATGTTGCGTCTTCCTTTTTGAGTTAACTCAGGTTTTAGCGACGGGTTCTTATCCCGATTTTGTAAGGCTTCACCAGTCAGGCTGGATGAGGCCGATTCTGCATTACCCTTGTGTCAGTTTGATGACACACAAGTAACTTTTCTTCTTCTTCGGATAAATCTGAAAGATTCCAGATCTATACAGCTCAATCACTTACAGGATCTTCTTAAAGCCCTGAATGATGAAACTGTTTTAATACAATCATTCTCATTTTGCAAATTAACTGCGCTGCATTTTTAGCTCTTTTGGCACCAGAAACGCAATTATTTATGCGATTTGGCGCTCAGGAGCTCCGTTGCAGTTATATTTCAAATCCGAGGCCAGATTACCATTAACTCTTTATTAACAGCAGCTTGGCCCCTTAAAACTGCGCGCACACAAAGTCTCTGATGGTGATTTCGCACCATTGCAGGCCAGCATGGCGGCCTGCGCACAATACTAGTGCAACTACCTATTCACACCTTTGTCTATTCTCAAGCATGAAGGTGACAGGCCCGTCATTCGTTAACCCAACCTTCATATCCGCGCCAAACCTTCCTTCCCCTACTCTATCCGGCCCCAGGCGTGAAATTGCGTCTGCCACAAACGATTCATAAAGCCTGTTGGCGTCATCCGGCCCCGCAGCCAGGGAAAAACCGGGCCTGGTTCCGGAGGACGTATCGGCCGCCAAAGTGAACTGTGGAACAACAAGGAGGGAACCACCGATATCCAGCAGGCTGCGATTCATCCGCCCTGCGTCATCGGGAAACACACGGTAAGTGAGGATTTTTCGGCAAAGTTCCCTTGCCTCGCGCTCGCTATCTCCTTTCTCGACGCCCAGCAACAGCAAAAGGCCTTTGTCGATCGAGGCTATCTGCTCACCGCCCACGGTAACACTGGCTTGCGAAACTCGCTGGATCAATCCTTTCATCAACTGCCTTGAGGACGATTGAACAGGCAAAAATTAAGATCGGGCAAGAGTGTATCCATGCCAATTACCGGCCGCAACCCTCAAAACGCAATTCAGCCAGCACTTTTTTCAGTTTTCGCGACAACGGACTCAACACCGCGAATGAGCGCATCGACAATAGCTGGCTCCGATGCAGAGTGGCCCGCATCCCGAATGATCTGGAATTCTGCCTCGGGCCAGGCCTTACTGAGCGCCTGGGCATTATCCAGAGGACAAACCATATCGTAGCGTCCGTGTACGATAATCCCGGGAATGTCCGCCAGGCGGTGCGCATTGCGAAGGATCTGGTCAGACTCAAGAAAGGCAGCGTTCATGAAATAGTGGCATTCGATGCGGGCCAGCGCGATGGCTACATGGGGATGGCCGAAATGCTCAACTACCCTGGGGTTCGGATGCAGGGTTGCACACCTACCCTCCCAGATTGACCAGGCCTTGGCCGCCTGGATCTGCTCCAGCTCGTTGGTACTGGTCAATTTTCGGTAATAGGCTGCCACCATGTTATCGCGCTCGACTTCCGGAATTTGCGCCTCGAAGTCAGACCAGTAGTCCGGAAACACGCGGCTGGCCCCTTCCTGGTAGAACCACTGAATATCGCGGGGACGACAGAGAAATATGCCACGCAGAACCAGCCCGGACACTCGTTCCGGATGTGACTGGGCGTAAACAAGGCTCAGGGTCGACCCCCAACTGCCGCCGAACAGAAGCCACTTATCGATACCGAGGAACGAGCGTACCGCCTCCATATCCTCAACCAGCTTGTCGGTGCTGTTACCCTCGAGCTCTGCTAGCGGCGTGGAACGGCCGGCACCGCGCTGATCCATAAGAATAATCCGGAACCGCTCGGCATCGAAAAACCGCCGGTGATAGTCCTCGCACCCACCCCCCGGGCCACCATGAACAACGAGAACCGGCATCCCGTCGGGGTTTCCACTTTCTTCAACGTAGAGTTCATGCGGTGGATCAACGGCAATACGGTGCTGGGCGTTGGGTTTGATTTCCGGGTACAGGCTGAGCATGAAGCGCTCCGTTTAAAGGATTTATCCGGAGTTTAGCTTAAGCGAAAAGAAAGAGGCATTCCGTAGAGGGGAGTACAAAAGGAAATGGGGTCAGATGAAGACTTTCATCTGACCCCATAAAGACATTACTTCTTGCTGGCGCGCTTACGCTCGTTCTCGGTCAGAAGCTTCTTGCGCAGCCGGATGGACTTCGGCGTCACTTCCACCAGCTCATCGTCGTCAATGAACTCCAGCGCCTGCTCAAGCGTGAACTTGATGGGGGGCACCAGGCCAATGACTTCATCCTTGCCGGAGGCACGCATGTTGTCGAGCTTTTTAGCCTTAGTGGGGTTCACCACCAGGTCGTTGTCCCGGCTATGAATACCACACAGCTGCCCTTCATAGATCTCCTGCCCCGGATCCAGGAACAGCTTGCCGCGGCTCTGCAGGGTTTCCAGCGAGTAGGTCAGCGCGGTACCCGTAGCCATCGACACAATGACGCCGTTCTGGCGGCTGGTAACGTCCCCAACCTTGATCGGGCCATAGTGGCTGAACGTGGACGTAAGGATGCCGGTACCTGAGGTCATGGTCAGGAAGGTATTCCGGAAACCAATCAGGCCGCGAGCGGGAATGGTGTAGTCCAGACGCATCCGGCCCTTGCCATCCGGCACCATGTTGGTCAGGTCGCCCTTGCGCAGCCCCATTTGCTCCATGACGGCACCCTGGTGCTGCTCTTCGATATCCACGATAACGTTCTCGTACGGCTCCTGCTTTTCACCGTCCACTTCCTTGATAACCACTTCCGGCCGGCCAACCGCCAGCTCGAAGTTCTCGCGACGCATGTTCTCGATCAGAACGGACAGGTGCAACTCACCACGGCCGGATACCTTGAACTTGTCGGCAGAGTCACCTTCCTCAACACGCAGCGCAACGTTATGCAGCAGTTCTTTTTCCAGACGCTCCTTGATGTTCCGGCTGGTAACGTACTTGCCTTCCTTGCCGGCAAACGGCGAATCGTTGACCTGGAAGGTCATGGATACGGTCGGCTCATCCACCGTCAGTGCCGGCAGCGCTTCAACGTTGGCCTGGTCACAAAGGGTGTCGGAGATGAACAGCTCATCCATACCGCTGACACAGACAATGTCTCCAGCCTGGGCTTCGTCCACCTCGACCCGCTGCAGACCGGAATGCCCCATGATCTTTAGGATGCGGCCGTTGCGCTTTTTGCCGTTGGCGCCAATAGCGGTTACCGGCGAATTGGTCTTGATCTTGCCGCGCATGATACGGCCGATACCGATCACGCCAAGGAAGCTGTTGTAATCCAGCTGGGAAATCTGCATCTGGAACGGGCCGTCCGGGTCGACATTGGGTGCCGGGACATGGTCAACAATCGCCTGGAACACGGCATCCATGTTGTCATCCAGCTTTTCGTGATCCAGCCCGGCAATGCCGTTCAGGGCGCTGGCGTACACAATCGGGAAGTCCAACTGCTCGTCAGTGGCGCCCAGGTTGTCAAACAGGTCGAATACCTGATCCACAACCCAATCCGGACGGGCGCCAGGACGATCGATCTTGTTAACCACAACGATCGGACGCAGCCCCGCGGCAAACGCCTTCTGGGTAACGAAACGTGTCTGGGGCATGGGGCCGTCGATGGAATCAACAACCAGCAGCACGCAATCCACCATGCTCATGACCCGCTCAACTTCACCACCGAAATCTGCGTGGCCCGGTGTGTCGACAATATTGATGTCGTAGCCATTCCATTTCAGAGCGGTGTTTTTCGCCAGGATGGTAATGCCCCGCTCTTTTTCCTGATCATTGGAATCCATGACCCGCTCGCTATCGAGCTCTTTGCGCTCCAAAGTGCCTGACTGGCGCAAAAGCTGGTCTACGAGCGTGGTTTTACCATGGTCAACGTGGGCGATAATGGCGATATTACGAAGTTTCTCAATCACAAAAATATTCCTGCGGCATGCACTCAATGACCTGAGAAGGTCGTTCGCAGGGGGAATCCCAGCACATGCCGTCTCAAATCCGTAAAATGAACTCATTCACCGGAGCTGGCTGCCCGGCACCCTGCACGGTGCTTTCCGATCATGGACCTGAAAATGACAGGGTAAAAAATGAAGCGGCGCGCAGTATAGCGAAAAGTCTGTGTCGTTAATATGAAGAAAAACGCCTATTCTTCATACAGCGGGCGCGCACCTCATTGGGGCGACCACCTCATAAATGCACCAACAAGGTGCACCATTTGGGTGCAGGTTTTCGGTGGAGGGCGCATCATTTCCTTCTAATATGCCCCAAACCCTTGCAGTTGCGCCGTTCTGGCGCATGCCCTAAAAATTGGCAAGCGCCTTGCTTTATCGAAATCAGCCGAAATTTACAGGTAAGACGCAACGGCATTTGCTAAGCTGCGCAAACCTGAGAAACAGATCGGAACCCGATAACCCGGGCGATCCGGCGCCACGAACATGAATACAGCCGCCTGTGCGGTATAACTTACGGAGCATGCACAATGTCCAAGACAGTTGATTTGATCAAAGAACACGAAGTCAAATGGGTTGACCTGCGCTTCACTGACAGCCGCGGTAAAGAGCAGCACGTTACACTGCCTGCCACCGAAGTAGATGAAGACTTTTTCGCAGACGGCAAGATGTTTGACGGCTCCTCCATCGCGGGCTGGAAAGGCATCAACGAATCCGACATGATCCTGATGCCGGACGACGAGACTTCCGTACTCGATCCGTTCACCGAAGAGACCACAGTAAACATCACCTGCAACATCGTAGAGCCTTCTACTATGCAGGGTTACGAGCGTGACCCACGCTCCGTTGCCCGTCGCGCAGAGGAATACCTCAAGTCTACCGGCATCGCAGACGGTGCCCTGTTCGGCCCCGAGCCCGAGTTCTTCGTGTTTGACTCCGTAAAATGGAACGTCGACATGCAGGGTGCGATGTACCACATCCACTCTGAAGAAGCCGCCTGGGTTTCCGGCGAAGATTTCGATCGCAACAACATCGGTCACCGCCCGGGCGTAAAAGGCGGTTACTTCCCGGTTCCGCCGGTTGACAGCCTCCACGACCTGCGTGGCGCCATGTGTGCGGCCATGGAGTCCATGGGACTGGAAATCGAAGTGCACCACCACGAAGTGGGCACCGCTGGCCAGTGTGAAATCGGCGTTGGCGCCAACACTCTGACCCGCAAAGCAGACGAAGTTCAGATCCTGAAGTACTGCGTGCACAACGTGGCCCACGCCTACGGCAAGACCGCCACTTTTATGCCCAAGCCGGTTGTCGGCGATAACGGTTCCGGCATGCACGTTCACATGTCCCTGAGCAAAGACGGCAAGAACCTGTTTGCCGGTGACAGCTACGCTGGCCTGAGCGAAACCGCTCTGTACTACATCGGCGGTGTGATCAAGCACGCCAAGGCCATCAACGCCTTCACCAACAGCTCCACCAACTCTTACAAGCGTCTGGTTCCGGGCTTTGAAGCTCCGGTTATGCTGGCCTACTCTGCCCGTAACCGTTCAGCCTCTATCCGTATCCCGTATGTGAACAGCCCGAAAGCGCGTCGTATCGAAGTTCGCTTCCCTGATCCGTCTGCCAACCCGTACCTGGCGTTTGCAGCGCTGATGATGGCTGGCCTCGACGGTATCCAGAACAAGATCCACCCTGGCGATGCCATGGACAAGGATCTGTACGACCTGCCGAAAGAAGAAGCCCTGAGCATTCCGACCGTGGCCGAGACTCTGTCCGAAGCCCTGGACTGCCTGGAAGCAGATCACGAGTTCCTGACTCGTGGTGGCGTATTCACCGAAGACATGATCGCAGGCTACGTTGATCTGAAGCGCGGTGAAGTCGAGAAACTGAACATGACCACTCACCCGATCGAGTTCGACCTGTACTACTCCTGCTAACACCTCGCTTTAGAGGAAAGCAGACAAGCCCCGCCTTCGTGCGGGGCTTTTTTGTGAGCAGCCGCACAGTGCCTGGAGCCCTTAACGATATGTAACCAACATCAGGCTCTGCAGGCGTTGAAAAGACTCCGGGCGCCGCCGATAATCGAGGAAACCCAATAACAGGTGAGCTTATGAATCCAAAGTCTGGATTGGTTGCCGGCCTTTTCTTTTTGCTGGCGGTTCCCGTCTCTGCCGAGGTTTACCGAAATGTCGATGCCTACGGCAACGTCACCTACTCTGACGAGCCAAGCGAGGGCTCTGAAGCGGTCCAGGTCAAGCCAGTCACGACCATCACATTGCCCAAGCCAGAAGTTGTTCAGGAAACCGAAAAGCTGCGCGAAGAGGTGCAGCGGGAAGGCGCGGCTTACGACAGCGTCTCGTTCGCCTATCCAGACAACAATCAGGCGTTCCATAGTGGCAGCGGCGACGTACAGTTCGAGGTCCGTAGCACACCCGGGCTCCAGCCTGGTCACAAATACGAAGTCACGCTGGACGGGCAGCCAGTCGGCCAGAGTACTTCTGGCTCGATCACCGTCAACAACGTCTTCCGTGGAACCCATGAAGCCCGCGTCCACATCGTGGATGAAAACGGAGTTCAGGTGAAAACCGGCTCACCGATCACCTTCACCGTTCACCGCCCTTCCGCATTGAACTAACCAAACCTGCCTAACAATTCGCACTATTTTGGTGCTCACGCACCAGAAAAAAGCCATACTCTGATCAGCAACGGGGCGCATTTTCCGGACTGGTCAGAGGGATTTCTCCCATTTGCACCAGCTTACGGCACTTTTCAGCGCCAATAAGCCCCTCTGCCCGCACTTTGCCCACTCATTCGTGAACCGGGTTCAAAGTGGTTCGCTTTTTGCAAAACTCCGGAGGTCACACTATGTCGAACCAACGGGATTCACGCATGGCACTGCCTTCGGCCCATCAAACCGGATACAAGAGCATTCTCGACAGCCTCACTACCGCTGTCCTGGTGCTCGAGGACAATCTCAGCATCCGGTATCTCAACCCCGCCGCCGAAAGCCTGTTCGAAACCAGCATGACCCGCAGTCAGGGCCAACCCTTCCAGGACATTCTGGTGGAATCCGAAGACGCCCTGAAAACGCTTTTTGCCGCTGTACGGAACGGACAATCCTATACTCGCCGCGAGGCCGAGTTTCTCCTCACCAGCGGTTCCCGGCTTACGGTCGATTATTCCGTCACCCCCATCAGCCTGGAACCGACGGAACTCCTGATCGAGATCCAGCCGAGAGACAGGCTGATGCGTATCAGTCGTGAGGAAGACATCATCTCCCAGCAGGAGACCACCCGAATTCTGGTCCGGGGCATGGCCCACGAGATCAAGAACCCGCTTGGCGGCATCCGTGGTGCGGCGCAGCTTCTTGATCGGGAACTCAACAGTGAGGATCAACGGGAATACACCCGGGTCATCATCGACGAGGCGGATCGGCTCCGGAGCCTTGTGGACCGGATGCTGGGCCCGAACAAGGCATTGAAGCTGGCGCCGACCAATATTCATGAAATCCTCGAACGGGTAGGCACCTTGCTTGAGGCGGAAAGCAAGGGACGACTGAATTTCGAACGGGATTACGACCCCAGCATTCCCGAGTTCAAGGGTGACAAGGAACAACTGATTCAGGCGTTCCTGAACATCGCACGGAACGCCATGGAAGCAGCCTTCGAAAACCAGGCGAGCCACAGTTCCGACGAGCCGCCGACCATTACGTTCCGCACCCGCACCCTGCGTCAGTTCACCATTGGTAACCGACGCCACAGGCTCGTGTGCCGGGTCGACGTTATCGACAACGGCCCCGGCATTCCGCCGGAGCTGGTGCAGAACATTTTCTATCCGATGATCAGTGGCCGTGCCAGTGGCACCGGCCTGGGCCTTTCCATTACCCAGAGCATCATCGGCCAACACCGCGGACTGGTCGAATGCGAGAGCGAGCCAGGCCGAACCGACTTCATCATCTTCCTGCCTCTGGAGGACACCCCATGAGCCAACCGGCGAACGTCTGGATCATAGACGACGACCGCAGTATTCGCTGGGTGCTGGAGCGCGCCCTTAACCAGGCCGGTATGCAGCCCCGAGTTTTTGACAGTGGTGAAAGCATCATGATGCGGCTGGAACACGAACAGCCGGACGCCATCGTGAGCGATATCCGGATGCCCGGCGTCGACGGCATCACCCTGCTGTCCCAGATTGTGGACGTTCACCCGGACGTGCCTGTCATCATCATGACCGCACACTCGGATCTGGAGAGCGCCGTAACCAGCTACCAGACCGGTGCCTTCGAATACCTTCCCAAGCCATTCGATGTGGATGACGCGGTCGCACTGGTCAAGCGCGCCGTGGCCCACAGCCATGAAAAGCGTGCCAGTGGTGAACCCCAGGCCGAAATGTCCCAGCGCAACGCCGAAATCATCGGTGAAGCGCCTGCCATGCAGGAAGTCTTCCGGGCTATTGGCCGGCTTTCGCACTCCAACATCACGGTTCTCATCAACGGCGAAAGCGGCACGGGTAAGGAACTGGTGGCCCAGGCGCTGCACAATCACAGCCCCCGGGCGAACCATCCCTTCATTGCCCTGAACATGGCAGCCATTCCCAAAGACCTGATTGAATCCGAACTCTTCGGCCACGAAAAGGGTGCCTTCACCGGCGCTGGCGCCGCTCGCCAGGGCCGGTTCGAACAGGCCAACGGTGGCACCCTGTTCCTGGACGAAATCGGTGATATGCCCGCTGACACTCAGACCCGCCTCCTGCGGGTTCTGGCCGATGGCGAGTTCTACCGGGTAGGCGGCACAACCCCGATCAAGGTGGATGTGCGCATCATCGCGGCAACCCACCAGGACCTGGAGAAACTGGTGCAGGCAGGCACCTTCCGGGAAGACCTGTTCCACCGCCTAAACGTCATTCGCGTGCACTTGCCCAAGCTCGCCGAGCGCCGGGAAGACATCCCCCGCCTGATGCAGCACTTCCTGAAACGGGCGGCCAAAGAGCTGGCCGTCGAGCCCAAGATCCTGCGCGAAGAGGCCGAAGAATACCTCACCACCCTGCCCTGGCCCGGCAACGTCCGCCAGCTGGAGAACACCTGCCGATGGCTGACAGTGATGGCCAGCGGCCGCGAGATCCACATTGATGACTTGCCACCCGAGTTATTACACCAGGCCGAGACACCAACCACCGGAGCAACCTGGCAGGAAGGCCTGAAAAACTGGGCCGAACAGGAACTGAAGCGTGGCAAGAAGGGAATTCTCGATACGGCCGTGCCCGAGTTCGAGAAAATCATGATTGAAACAGCCCTGAAGCACACCGGTGGCCGTCGACGGGATGCCTCCATCCTGCTGGGATGGGGCCGGAACACGCTCACCCGGAAAATCAACGAGCTGGGGATGGATCATCCGGAACACGAGGAAGACTGACGATTGGCGAACCGCCGGGGTTCGTTGATGTTTTGGGGCAGGACTCGCGTCCTGCCCTTTTTTATCGTTCCTGCCAGTAGATCACGCGGTCGTGGCCGCGATAGACGCCGAACGTTGCCAGCCCAAGCGGATCCTCAAGAACGCCATCATCATTCCAGTCAAACTCCAGCCAGGCGTCGACATTCCAGACCAAAGAATCGGTCCCACGGGTACCGTTGGGCACGAGTTCCAGCGGCGTGGCCTCGCCCATGGAGAAGTTGCCGCTTGAAGGCGCACTGGCACTGAGCGAATGGTGATTTGCCGAATTGGTCAAATCAGTTGTATTCCAGATCGTGCAGCTATCATTTGTGTGGGTCATGAAACTTGCCCCATCCCAGTACTCAAGCCTGAACGGCATTGCGAGCGACCCGATATTTTCCGGGCCATAAACGTTCTCCAGAGTGAATCGGCCAAACCGGACATCAAAAGCGGCCGCGGGTGTAAACAGGTATGGTGCAGCGGCGGCTGCCACACCATCAGAGTCAGTCAGGCTGGTCACCGAAAACTCAAGCTGTGGCACAAATGGCGCTATCCGGGAATCGGAGGTCTTGTTATAAACGAAGCGGTCCGACGCCGAGAAATCATAAAGCATCACCCCTGAACCCAGCGAAGACACCGGAGCCGTGAGGTTGCCGCCGACCTCGGTTGGCGAAAGCGCCATAAACGCGCCAGCCGTGTCGACAGCGGCAGTATCGGACGTTGGATACGAGCGATTGATATCGGAGGCGACGAGCCTTTGGAATCCAGTGAATGTGTAATTCCGTGTTCGGGTTCCCTGCACCGACAAAGGCTCAATGGTCAGAGAAGGTGTAACCAGCCATTCGAACGCCTGTCCGGTGTAAACAAAAGCTGAACCCGTCGTACACTGGGCCTCAAACTCGCCGGGATCGACCGATACCCGAAAGCGGTCCGGGTAAAAGCGTCCGATTGGAACACTTTGCCCACCGGGCACGTCTCGCCCGAGGTAGCTTCCTGGCACGGGCGAAGCTTCAAAACGAAAAACACCTACCTCTGAGACCTCGGCTGCCACAATTTCTTCTGCCGAGGAGGATCTGGTGTGGGAGTAGCTGACGGGTGATACTGAACCGGGTGCCCCACCAGCAGGTTGAACCAGGCTGGAAGACAAGGGTATATCCAGTAACCGGAAATTGGGCGTAATCGGATTGCCCTGACACAGATCACCATCGCCGTTCTGCTCCCAACCCACAGCGGTGATCGAAAGATCAAACGTCTGTCCCGCTTTCCGGAATGCAGGACAGGTCGCGTTTCCGGCCGGGCAATCACCCGCGGATGTCACACAAAAACCTGCCGGAATACTGACAAAACTGTCTGCGCCTGGCATTTGTAAACCGTCGTCGCCGGTTGCTGCCGAGCCGAGGTAGAGGGCATTCAGGTTCATCAGGCCTGCGTCAGGATAAACAACATCCACCTCTGCGATACCGCCCGCACCAAACTGCAGACTGATCGGCGTCGCGTTGGCCTGGCCGGAACCAACCGCCGCGTTTTCAACGAAAACCGGTCGGCTTTCCGGGCGCCCCGAGGGGCCTGGATCAACATACGTCGACCAGAAACGAACCTCCCGCTGGACATTCTCGAAAGCCGGAACGCACGCACCAGTCTGGTTATCTCGCCGCACGGCGCTCACCTGGATTGAGGTGGCTGGCCGGTGCGAGGTCAGATCCGGTACATCGAAGGCAAGCCCGGCATCAAGGAAAGGCAGTTCACAAGCTGTGGTCGAAACGTTACCACTTCCATTGTCACACAGGGTCTGAGTAAATGCCTTCGTTGAAGGGTTTGAAGATGCAATCCCCAGGCTTGCCGTTCCCGCTGTAGTAATCTGCAGCTGGCGAGTGGTCTGGCCGCCACTGAATGAAAAACTGTCGCCGCCGACCCAACCCGACGGATTGAGCGTTACATCCACCGGGTCCGTAAAAAGCACACTGCAATCGGCATTTTCACAAGCTCTGAGCGTGATCGCTTCCGGCTGGCACGTCAGTGCTGTGCCGTCATGCACGAATTCGAAGTGATCAACCAGCTTACCGACCGGGTTCAGCTTTTCAGCGCAAAGTTGCAGATTATCCAGCTCGTGGATGTTGGTGGAACCACCGGTTGAACCAGTCAAAGAAAGGTAGAAATTTTGAGGCGTTACCGGTTGATTCGGGAAACTGCTCAGGTCCAGTTGAACAAGCTGCTGGAAATTATTACCAGTTCCCGAAACATCCCGCTCGACGGAAACAATCGGCCCCACACCGCCTCTCGAGTCCACAATAATCCGGTACCGATGAGGCGTTGGATTATTACCTGGCTGGTCGATTCCCGGGTTCAGGGAACCGGTTCCTCCCAGGTACTGGTAGTTGCTCTGGGCAGCGCCACGGATAGCAACCGCATCACGAACAAAGCCAATACCGCCCACGCGCCCTTCAGTGGCGTTGGAAAAGTTACCGAATTCATCCAGGCCAATGCCCAGCCAACCGCCCGCGAATCCGGGGTCGCCATTGTTGCGTTGGGCATATCCAAGGGACCCCCCGAAGCTCCCGGGCTGAGGGGTAACCGACGCATCCGACAGCACAACCGTCAGGCCGTCCGCCCCGTTGCCACCGTACGCAAAGTAGTCGAATTCAAGCCGCACATAATTGTCCGCTCCCGGAATCAGGTTCTGGAACGTTGCGGCCGTCGCCTGGTTGCCAGCGGCCTCTGTCATCCGCAGGCGACCGTTGACAATACCGGGCGTGAAGCTGCCACTGGATACATTGGTTATCCAGTCATCCGGCGACAGGGTACCCGTACCAAAGGTATCACCTGCACAAGTCAGCGGTGACGAAGAGCCATCAATTACCACATCGTCGATGTGCCAGAAATCGAAGTTGCCGCTGTTGCCTGAGTCCTGAACAAAACGTATGCGGAAGTCGGTATGAAAGGCATCGGGCGGCAGTGTGAAGACAACATCGCCGGACTCACCGCTGGTTCCGTTACCGGGGTATCGGTCAATCAGTTCCCAGTTGCCGGCATCATCAAGATATTCGACCCGCAGGTCCTCGCTGCCATCGGGATCCTCACTGAAGGCATCATCGCCCCGCCTCCACCAATAGGAGACGGTGCCCGTTGTCAGGCCGGAAAGGTCGAGAGGGTCAAGCGTGACTTCGGCGAAGCCGCTCGAGGTAAACAGGGAACGCACGGGACTCTTGCTGGTTTGCGAACTGATCCCAGCATCACCGCCGGACGATGTCACCACAGACCAATCCGGTCCGAGAGAACTGCGCTCGAAATCATCACAAAACAGGGCCGTTAATGTGCTGCAGAAGCCGCCCGTCTCTTCATTACCGACAACAAAAAAGGCCCCCGGATCAGAGAGGTTGTTGTAGTGGGTTCTCAGCCAGCCGCCAGACCGGGCCCCTGTTGAGATCCGGATCTCATCAACGTCGCCATTCAGAATGGTTTCACCGTTGCCCTGAACGATGCCATACCCGGATCTGTAAGGCTGAGAGGTTACGTTGAGGGTTCTGCCGGAACAGTCGTTATCGGCTGCAACCTGTTGCCCGTTGATGTAAGCGCGGGTCGTGGTCCCGTCGAAACTGATGGCGTAATGAGCCCACCCGGTAGTGGCGCTACCGCCATCGAACCACGCCTCGGTGTTACCGCAGGTCACCCCCCACGTAACACCGTTGTTCTGCCTTACGGCAATGCGGAACAAGTAGTTGGCGCCCCAACCAATGACATTGCCTTTCCAGAGAATCGGATGATGATCGTTTCCGGACTGATTGCCGGAAACCCTTGCCCAGGCTTCGGCCGTGAAACTTGTCGATAAGCCGGGGTCGCCGAAATCGAAAAAACGTACCGCCGGGTCTTCAGATTGCCCATTGGCGAACTGCCCCGGGTGCGCTCTTGCGCCGGCGACGATCCCGTTATTGAGATACGTCGGGTAGTTGTTGCCCTGTCCCAGCAGATCGCCACCGTTCAGGTTGGCTGTCGAATCCTCCAAAGTGGTCTGCCGACCTCCTGACTCTTCCAGGTGGTGAACCATCTGGAAATCATTATCCCAGGCACCAACTGGATTCGACTGGTTTGCCGCTGCGGGATTGCCGTAATACAGATACAGGTTGGTATTGGCGGATGCCGACAGAGTTGGTATCCGGATCCAGGCGACAAGCTCACCGGTAGAACCGTTATAGCGTTCCAGCTCATGGTCAAGTTGGGTCCCATCCTCAAGCGCAAAAACGATATCGTCTCCATCCACTTGGGCGGAATTGGCCAGATCGGCGTCTGTCGCCCTGAACATGACCGCAAAATCTGCCTGGTCACCCACCACCTGGCTGGCCTGGATCTGAATCGCCTTTCGGTAATTCCAGTCAGGATTGAACCAGGCGGCCTCAGAAACTGCGGTCCAGGCCATTAAAACCAGAAGAGCGAGAAAACCGGATATCGGACGGTTGGTTCGGATCCACTTCATCTGACACGCACCTCAATTATCCGCACAGCCCGATCGGGTCCACTGCCACACTGTCCCGTGCTGGAAATCGAAAAAACCGTGTTGCCACCCGGGCCACTGATGTTCTCCGTGACGGATTCACAACTGAGCGCAGCGCTACAGCCGTTGAGCCCTGTTGCCGAAAAAGAAAGAGGGGTTGTCAAGGCACTGCAGTCGCTGGACTCAAGCACATCCCTCACGGCCACCTGCGCGCCGCTCTCGGCTGCATAGAACGCTCTCTGGGACTGAATCTGCAGACTGACAGATTCACCGCTGGCCTGCTGGAGTTGAGCCATACCGATGACCAGAAGAGCCAGGACAGTAATGATGAACAAGGCGACAGGTAAACCAGCGCCGCCCTGATTAGCCATATTATGAGGTTCACGGTACATTGCGGATCTGCACCTCCTGGCTGATATCCGTAGTCTCACCGGAATCAAAATCCTCCAGTACAAATCCGAACGACACCACCGCCCCACGTTGAAGGCTGGGCGGCGTCACCTGGAAATCCAGCGAGTTGTTCGCCAGTGTCGCGGCCATGACTTCCCGATCCGGATAACTCGATGGCAGGCCCGATGCCGGTGTGGCGTTGATTCCATAGTCCCTGTAACGATACAGGTACCGACCCACCTGACAGACAGACACCGGCTCGCCGACAATGTAAAACCGGCGCTCCGGCGACTGTGCCGAGAATCGGTGTGTGGCCCCCGAATCAAATGTGACGGTTACTGGCGAAGCACCGGTGGGCATCGTCGCCGGTGGCGAGATCGGCCCCGGACTGCCCAGGCTGTAAACGTCGGAACCGTAGCCATAGACCACCACCCGTCCCGAAGCGGATGCGCCTCCTGGAAGAGGGACAGCGCGAAATGAATTCGGTGTTGCGCCTCGGGGAAGGTCGAGATAGTTGGACGCCGCCAGGATTGGCATCCACTCAAGACAGGTTCCACTGACATTGGTTCTGATGGATGTGGGAAGCGCCTCGCGAACCTCGCGGCTGATCTGCTCACTGATCACCACGCCCGCCAGAGAACGCTGCTGCCGGGAGCTTACGTCCAACGCGCCCTGCGTGGACAGACTGACAAAGCGGACCGAGATGGTGGCCACAATCGCCAGCAATACGATCACAATGACCAGTTCAACGAGGGTAAAGCCGCGACACCGGTGCATCAGAAGTTGGCCCGGTATGCGGTGAATGAAAAGGTCTGATTGCCGGGGGCCGTGATATCGAGATCAACCCGTTTGGCTTCTTCCGCGGGCAAGCCAACTTCCGTTCCTGCGCAGGTGACAGTGATCGAGATGGAAAAACCGGAATAGCCACTCAGGGCAGAACCTGTGGCTGTCGATGGAGCCCCGGTAAGACCGTCGTAGTCGTCAACATCGTCAAAAGTGGCCCGGCCCTCGGAACCTTCCGGACCAATGGAACAGGCCCCCGAAAACTTGGGAAATCCGCCCTGGGGCGTCTGATCATCGTATTTCTGGGTCAGAATTTCATCCATGTAGAGCTGGGCCAGCTTAACCGCGCGGGTCTGATTCAGCGGATCCGCGCTGCGCCCAGTGATAAGCGCGAACGCACCAACCACACCGGCAATGGCCACACTGATAATCACGATTGTGATCACCAGCTCCACCAGGGTTGCGCCGGTTTGAGTAGGCCTCATGACTGGCAGCTCCCGGCGTATACCGCGCCCAATGAACTGAGACACGTCTGGAAGGTACTGTCGCCCGAAAAAGTGAACTGCAGATTGGTACCGGTTGAAGGCGCTCCTTTGCTGTCAAAGGTCAGCGTCAATGGCAACCCGCCCGGTGCTGAAAGGCTGGTGCCCTCCCGGGGTATCTCGAAGGTACGCGGATTGCCGGAACCGGCACCCACGATAAATCGGAAATTATCTCCACCCTGCTCGATAGTGAGGGTGTTGGCGGGATTCCCCGCCAACGCTGCCTGCTGGGCAAGCAGCGTGGCGGAGGCAAGTTGCTGGGTAGCCAGCAAGGGGGAGAAGGCCGAGCGGCTGGCGAACAGGCCAATGCCCAGAGCGGAGAGGACTCCGATCAGGATGATGACCGTTACCAGCTCTACGAGAGTAAATCCCGATTCTCTCTGGGCGTTTTTCATTTTCATGCCCCTACCAGCTCCTAGTGTGGGAGCTGCACAGAAAGCGCTATCCCCAAGGCCACCACTATCGGATTTATTGCATCAACATCCACTTACAGTCGGTGCTGTTGCATTACCCGTAAGGGCATCGTAATTGAAGCTGCAGTTTGTTATCGCATTACCGTCGGAATCCTTTAGAGAAACGACTGCTGTGGTAGCGGTAGTAGCATCAGGAGTTACATCAAACTCCGAACTTAGCTGAGCCGCATCTACAATACCCGAAACAGAGGGATAACCATTTGTGGCGTTCATAGCAACCGAGGTTCCATCCAGCGTGACCGAGGTAGATGAAGAGTCTCCGTCAGCCACCCAGCGTGCATGAGCTATCGAAGCCGCAGACCGAACGGATCCAGCAGCACCATTGATGGTTGCAACGCGCGCTTCGTTAGTAAAATTAGCAAATCTTGGCAAAGCAAACGCCGCCAAAATCCCCAGAATTACAATCACCATAACCAGTTCGATCAGGGTGAAGCCTTTTTCTTTTCTTGCCGCAATGGCTGTCATCGCTTTCATGGTATTACTCCGTTTTTATCGCCAGTTGGCTTCGAGGTTTATCAGTTAATGGTTGTGGTTATTTCGCCAGTGTCCGCATCATACGCAATGGTGCTGCCCTGGTTGTCTGCCTGATAGGTAAAGACACAATCACCACCAGTGATCGAAATCAGATATTCGGCTGGCGCTGTCGTGCTCACGGTCGGCGCATTGGATTGCAGAACCCCAAGCCAGACCTCTTCGCACTTGGTGGCATCCATTGTGGTCCCGGTATCGTCTGAAGCAACGGAGGTCGGCCAGCCGTCATCACTGACATCGACATTGTCGTTGCCGAAGCCCACCACATCCGTTTCTGCTGCGGTGAAGCCGTTGGATACCCACTGGGTTTTGGCCAACGCCACACCCGCTGCCAGGGCCCCGGCAGTTGCGCGAATGCTGGACTGATGCGCCTGCTCGGACAGCTGGGCGAACCGTGGCAATGCGAACGCCGCCAAGATCGCAAGTATGGCAATAACCACCACCAGCTCGATCAGGGTGAACCCCTGTTGTTTGTTCTGCCTGCAATCCCGTTTCATTACATCGACCTCTTTACGGTTTGATTCGTCCGTTTGGTCAGCGTTGGGCATCCTGCGTTTGCGCTGCTTCTTCTGTCAACGACACCGGGGCGAGTTTTAGCCCCGTCAGCCGTTCTTCCTGCTCCCGCGCACCATTCCCGTTGCGGTCTGCAAATTCCGTTGTCACTGCCCAGGCCAGAGGCTGCTCCTGGTTGGCTTGCCGACTGTCTATGGTTATCGGCTGCCCCGGTTTATAAATTAACCAGCCTTTGGGCCCGTATTCTGTTTCTTTTTGTTCGCTTACCCGGAAACACCAGGTTGCCGGCGCCAGTTTTTCGCCCTGGCATCGCCCAGCGTAATTACCCCACTGGTGCTCCACCAGCTCAAACGGGTTGATGCCCCTGTGCTCAGCAAGACGGCCGTCACGGCTCAGCATTACCTCTGCACCCTTGATCACCAGGGCCGATCTGAGCTGGCCGATCACCATGTTGGCGGCCCGTTCTTCGGCATTTCGGCTTTCTCGTTCCAACACGCCGAGCAGGAACCACCAGAGCACTCCCAGTACGGCCAACACCACCGCGAAGCGGAACCTGCGCGACATCGCCAGTCCGCTGGCCTCTGAAACCCGTGCCGCTGGCACTCAGCCCCGACCCATGGCGGCGGCCCCCAGATCCCAGATCGGGAGGAACACACCCAGCGCCAGAATCAACACCAGGATACCCATGGCCACAATCAGTATCGGTTCAATCGACTCTGCCAGTCGCTTGAGGCCGTAATCCACATCCTCATCGTAAAAATCCGCGACATTGTTGAGCATGTCGTCCACGGAACCGGTTTCCTCGCCCACCGCAATCATCTGCAGAATCAACGGGGTGAACATTTCGCTTTGTCTGGCTGTTCTGAGCAGAGTCTCGCCTCTCTCGATACCGCCTCGCATACCCTTGATGTGGGTCGAGATCCAGGCATTGTCTGTGGTGTCCGCCACCACGGTTAACGCCGTTGTTACCGGCATGCCGGCGGACAGCATGGTAGCAAAGTTCCTCGCGAACCGACTGAGCGTGATCAATTCCAGCAATGGTCCGATAATCGGCAACCTGAGTTTGTAACGATCCCAGGTCAGTCGGCCCTGTTCCGTCTGCTTCCATTGCCGCAGCAGGAGTCCGCCTGCAGCGACCGCAAAGAGCATCACGTACCAGTAGGCCAGAAGGAAATTGGAGGTTCCGACCAATACCTGGGTCAGGAACGGCAGGTCCGCCCCCAGCTTGTCGAACACCGAAGCGAATTTCGGGATAACCAGAAAGTTCACGACCATCAGCGCCGATAACAGGGCGATAATGACGAACATCGGATAGCGCATGGCCTGTTTGAGGCGACGCTTGGTGTCCCGCTCAAGCTCGAGGATTTCTGACAGGCGCCGGAAGGCGTCGTCCAGCATCCCGGTGTTCTCGCCCACATGAATCATGGCAATAAATAACTCCGAGAAGACCTTGGGATGCGCCTGCATGGCCGTCGCCATGGTTGTGCCGCCTTCGAGCCGGGTGGTCACATCCTCCAGCACTTCCGCCAGCACCGGTGAACGGGTGGTTTCCGCCAGGCCGCGCATGGTGCGGATCAGGGGAATACCCGCCTTGGTCAGGGCATGCATCTGGCGACAGAAAACAATTAGCTCATCGAGGGTGACCTTCTTCCGGAATATCGGCAGCCGGTTCAATCGATCAACAACCGAATCCGTATCCTCCACCTCCCGGATGGAGAGCGGGGTTATCCCCCGGCGCATCAGCTCCGTGGCAGCGGCATCGGCATTGGGAGCGCCCAGCAAACCCTGCTGGACACTGCCACGATTATCCTTGCCCCGGTAGCTGAACTGCATCAGGCACCTCCACCAACAGGCTCATCCGGCAAGGGAATCTCGTCATCGGGCGAGAAATCACCCTCGGAGGTCGCCGCCACCCGGGCCACTTCCTCCAGCGTGGTGGTGCCCTGTAACGCAAAATCCATGGCGCACTGTCCGAGCGGTCGGTACAGGGCGCTCAGGCGAGCCGCTTTGGTGAACTCCGAGACGTCCTGGCGCCGCAAAGCGTCCAGCATGGCCTCGTTCATTTCAAGCATCTCGTAAACGCCAACCCGGCCCTTGTAGCCCGTGTTGCTGCACTGGTAGCAACCTCGGCCATGGACGAACCCGGCTTCCATATCCAGCGGATCCAGATCAAAGCTGCGCAGCCACACCATTTCCTGTTCCGTCGGTGTGTAGGCCTCGGCACAGTTGTCACAGACCCGCCTGACCAGACGCTGGGCAACCACGCCGAGCAGCGAGCTGGCCACGAGAAAGGGTTCGGCACCCATATCGATCAGTCGCATGGCGCTGCTGATGGAGTCGTTGGTGTGCAGGGTGGAAAGCACGAGGTGACCAGTCATCGCCGCCCGCAGACCGATTTCCACGGTCTCGCGATCCCGCATCTCGCCCACCAGGATCACGTCGGGATCCTGACGCAGGGCGGCCCGAAGTACATTGGCGAATTCCAGACCGATTTTAGGGTTCACCTGCACCTGGGTAATCCGGGGCAGGCGGTATTCCACCGGATCCTCCGCGGTGATTATCTTCACCTCAGGGCGGTTCAGTTCCGTGAGGGCGCCATAAAGCGTGGTGGTTTTACCGCTACCCGTGGGGCCGGTCACCAGAATCATCCCGTGGGGTTTCTTGATCATCCGGCGGAATCGTTCCAGCAGCTGCGCCGGCATCCCGGTGCCATCGAGGTTCAACATGCCCTGGCTCTGGTCCAGCAGACGCATCACAACGGATTCACCATACTGAACGGGCATGGTGGACACCCGCACGTCAATACTGCGGCCCTTGACCCGGACGTTGAAACGCCCGTCCTGGGGCATCCGCTTCTCGGAGATGTTCAGGCCGGCCATCAGCTTCAGGCGCAGGACCAGCGCGGAATTGACCCGCTTCTCCTTCATCACCTGCTCCTGAAGCACGCCATCCACCCGTTGCCGGATACGAACGACGGTCTCGTCCGGCTCGATGTGGATGTCCGAGCTGCGGGCCTGAACGGCATCCTCGAACAGTGTTTGCAGAAGCTTGACCACCGGCGCCTCGGCGCTTTCGGATTCGGCCGAGAGGTCCGCGAGGTCGAAGGCATCCTCGCCCAGCTCGTCCTCCAGCTCTTCCGCCAGTGAGGCAATTTCATCGGTACGCCGGTAGACCAGGTCCAGGGTGCTCAGCAGCTCGCTCTCACGCACCACCGCCTGTTTGATGGGCTGCTTCAGAATGCGAACCAGCTCGTCGTAGGCAAAGATATCCAGTGGGTCGGCCATACCCACCAGCAGCTCGCCACTATGCTCCGCCAGCACGATACTGCGGAACCGTCGGGCCATGGCCTCCGGTAGCTTTTTCACCAGTTCGTTGTTGAACTGGTAGTGACGCAGCTGCACAAAGGGAACATCCAGCTGGCGGGACAGGATATTGAGCAGACTGTCCTCGTCCACATAACCAAGGTCTGTAAGCGTTTTACCAAGCTTACGCCCGGTGCTTTTCTGCTCGCGCAGGGCCGTCATCAGCTGCTGCTCAGTGATGACATTATTCTGGACCAGCAGGTCGCCTAACCGGACTTTCTTTTTCGGCTCTGTCGTCATCATCCCGCCTGCAAAGCTTTCAGTCGTTCGCGAACGTAATTCGCCAGGGACGGCGAAAGCCCGGGTAACTGGGCGGCCTGGCTGTAGGCCCGGACCGCGCTGCTGGTCTCGCCGCCTGTCTCCAGGGCAATCGCAAGGCCTACCCACCAGGCCGCGCGGCTGTCGTCCTCGGCAATAAGGGCCGACCAGTGTCGGGCCGCGTCGGTGGTGCGGCCTGCCTGCTGCAGCAAGGTCGCCAGGGTTACCCGATACTCAACGCCCTGGCGCGCTGCAGGCACGCTACTCTCAAGGGTGGCGAGTGCTTCGGGCAGACTGCCCTTGGCGTGGAGTGCCCGGGCCCTGAGAAGTCGCAGAGCGGCATCGCCGCTCGTCACCGATTCCGGAAGCCAGGCCAGAGCCCTGTCAGGCATTTCCTGCACCAGCATCTGGCGCGCGAAAACTTCGCGGCTGGCAGTCGCCACCTGAACATTCGCCAGTTCCTGCAACATCTGCTCAGCTTGACGGGGTTCACCACTCCTCAGCAGCGAGGCCAACTCCCGGCTGACTCGACGATCGATGGCTTCGGGCGTCTCACGAACCTGTTTTATGGGTGGCGTTGGCGCTTCGGATTCCTGGGCAGGCTCGGCTTCGGCCACCACCGGTGTAGTGACGGCGGGTTCAGGCTTTGGGGCTTCGGCTCTAACCGGTTCAGGTTCAGGCTCCGGCTTCTGTGGCTCAACCGCCTCGGCTACTTTCCTGGCTTCCGGTTCCGACTGAACCACAACCGGGGGCTCGGGGGCGGGCTGCGAGGCCTCTGCGGTGTTGTCGTTTTCGGCAACGCTCTCGAGTTGCAGTTCTGTTCCGGCCTCTTGTGCCGGAGGGGCACTCACGTGGACAGGTATGTCTTCATTACCGGTTCGGGTCATCAACCAGAAGGCAGATGCGCCCACTGCGCCTGCGACCAGGAAAACGATGACGACCCAAGACCCGTAACGCGAACCGCGTCGCGATTGCGACTGTCCCGCATAGGCCGCGGCCACTTCCGGCCGGTTCTGTCGCTGCTCTGCAGCACGCAGGGCATCGTTCAGCAGGCTCATAACCACCTCCCGATCAGTCCCGGCAAGCGAACGCTCTCGGTGTCGCGAATGGCCTGCATGGCATGGCCCCGCTCAATAAGACGGTCACCCCTGCCCCAGGCGGCCAACATGGACTTGTGAGCCAGAATATTAACCAGCCTCGGAATGCCACCGGAGGCCCGGGTAATCAGCCGAAGCGCGCCCGGTGCAAAAAGATCGGCGCCGTTGTAGCCGGCCTGGGCCAGGCGATGGCGCAGATACTGGGCAACCGAATGGCGGTCCAGGGGGGCGAGGCGATAGTGGAACGTTATGCGCTGGTTGAGTTGGCGCAGGCTCTGCTTTTGAAGCAGCACATCCAGCTCAGGCTGGCCAAACAGGACCACCTGCAGCAGCCGGACGCTCTCGGTTTCCAGATTGGTGAGCAGTCGCAACGCCTCGATGGTCTCTTCCGGCATCGCCTGGGCCTCATCAATCACGAGGACGACCGGCTTTTGCTCCATGGCATGGGCGATCAATTTTTCGTTGATGGCCTTGAGCACCTGATGCGCATTGGCGCATCCGGACAGTTCCACGCCCAGCTCTTCAGCCACGGCTTCGTAGAGCGTATCCGGGGTAAGGTGCGGGTTCGGAATATAGGCGGTGTACGCAATCTGCTCGAGTTCGTTCAGCAGGAGCCGGCACAGCAGGGTTTTGCCCGTGCCTACCTCTCCGGAGATCTTGATAAAGCCCTCCCGCTCTTTCAACGCCACCAGCAACAATTCCAGCGCATCACCATGGCTGGGCGCCCGCAGGAAATAGCGGGTGTTGGGCGTCAATGCGAACGGTGCTTCCTGCAGTCCGAAATGGGCTTCGTACATGCTATCGAACGGCTTTCTCCGGTTCCGGGGTAACGGATTCAGACGATTGCAGCAACTCACGCAGCACATTCATGCGTTCACGGCTGGCAGAAACATCCGCATTCATCTCGGGCATTCCGGCGACAACCGGGCGCAGGAGGATAACCAGCTCGCTCTTGCGGGACTGGAACCGCCGCTGCTTGAACAGTTCACCCACCAGCGGAATCTCGCTGAAGAAGGGAACCGCGGAATTGTTGTCTTCGCTGGAGTTCTGGATCAGACCACCGATAACCACGATCTGCCCGCTTTCGGCACGGATAACGCTGTCGGTTTCACGAACGGTGCTGCTGGCCAGAGGCAGCGTGACGTCACGCTCGCCAATGGTGATCACCTTCTCCTGATCGTTAACCTCACTGACCGACGGATGCACGTGCAGGGTGATGACGCCGTTTTCGGAAATTTGAGGCGTCACATCCAGTGAAATGCCAGAGAAAAACGGGGTCAGTTCCACGGAGGTAGAGGTTGAGTCCGTGGCCGTCACGGCCGAGTTGTTGTCGTCGAAATCAATGTCGGTCACAAAGAACTCATCGGTACCGACCTTGATCACGGCTTTCTGGTTATTCACGGTCGAAATACGTGGGCTGGAAAGAATCTGCACATTGCCCTGCTCCCCAAGCAGCTCAATCAGGCCGGTAAAGTCGCCGGCCCGCACGCTGGCGGAGAACAGGCCTCCGATATCGGAGGTCTGAATGGCCTGGCCGGCCAACGCCTGCGCGGTAAAATCTTCGGGCAGACCATCCGAGGCCGTGATGCTGGACGCACTCTGGATATCCGACCAGTTGATGCCCTGCTGGTAGCCCTCGTTGAGCGCGATCTCCAGGATCTTGGCTTCCAGAATGACCTGACGCTGCATGATCAGCTCGGTGCGGCGCAGATACTCCTCAACCATCCGCAAATCCTCGGAACCGGCACGGACCATTACCAGCCCTGCGCCCGGATTCACGATCACCTGCTGGCCATCACTGCCACCGACAATCATGCTCAGTGCGCTCTGGATATCCTGCCAGAAATCCGAGGCTGTTTCTGTGGAAATGGTTGTTCCAACCAGGTTGCGGATTTCGCCGGAACCGGCACTGTCACCACTATTGTCAGCGCTGCCTGAGCCGCCACTGCGAGCACCGGTAACCTGACCGGAGCTCACCCTGGTCTCCGAGCCGCCCTTACGCTTGAAGTGCAAGTAATCAATCGGGAACAGCCGGGTCTGGATCTGGTCCGACTGAACGCGGAACAGTCGGCCACTGCGTCGAATATCCAGCCCGTACAGGTCGCCTGCGATATCCATCACTTCCGGTACAGTGACGTCCCCCAGCCGAAGGTCGATACTGGTATTTACATCAGGATGAACCACCACGTTATAGCGGGTTCCTTCCACCAGAGATTCGAAGAAGCTTGCTGCCGGCACGCCCCGGGCATTGACGTCAAAACGTTCGTCCAGATCCGCCTCGCTGGAGAGTGGCGGCAGCAGTGCTGCGCTCACGTCAGCCGGCAGAGTTGCAGCTGCCTGACTCGGGGTCGGCGCTGGAGGTTGTGCCTGCGAAGCCTCTTCAAGGCTTCGATCAATGGCATCGGCAGCATCGGTTGAGGTGGCTGTTGCCGAGCGCATCAACGGATTGTTGCTGCAGGCCGCCAGTACCAGGCTCAGTATCAGTGCACTGGTTGTTTTGATCGTTGTCATGAGTATCCGATTATCTGTCATTGAGTTCCCCGAACCTGCGGAAGTCTCTCCAGGTACAACACCCGTTCGCGGCCGTTATCCGTTACCAGAACCCGGTTGGCAAAAATCCGGATAACCCGCACGTTGTCAAAACCCTGGCCTTCCCTGAGGGCCTCACCTTCGATGACGGCGACACGCCTGTCCTTGCTGAAAAGTATGGAATCCAGAGCAAGAGCCCGCTCTGGGGCAGGCTTGGCCACAGTTGTCTGGGGGCCCGGTGGCCGGGTCGGGTCCTGCAGTGCATGGGTTTTTCCCACCACCAGCAACAGCGAACCGATAGCCACACAAAACCACCGGATTATTGAGGCACCCAAGTTCCTGCTCACTTCACACCCCCAGCCACGCCTGATCCAGGCTCAGTGTTTGCACCCTGATGGTCGCTTCACCGGAGGGCCAGTCGCCCGCACTGTACTCCAGCTTTATCCACCCGAGACGCTCATCCAGTGCCTCGAGCCGCTCGAGATAGTTCAGCACATCAAGATAGCTTCCCATGATGCGGAGCTCGACATCATGGGCATAAAGCAGTGGTTGCGCCGCCTCTGCCTGCTCCTGTGAGGATTGATCGGGGGCATCCGGAGCGAAAACCGGGGTCGGAGTCTGTAGCTCCAGAGCCTGCAGCTCCAGTGCATCCTGGGCGGCCAGAATATCCCGCAACAGCGCCACCATCGCCCTGGGCGCGATCAGTTGCCCGGTGGTCTCCGCGATCTGCTGATTGAGCCGCTCCAGTCTCTGCTGCCGGGCATTTAACTGATCCCGCATTTCCCTGGAGGGATCGGTGGCAAGTTGCTGATTGAGCGTTTGCTGCTGCGCCAGCAGGTCGTCCCGGCTAGCGGAAAGCGTCTGGATCCGATTCTCCAGACTCTGGTGTCGTTGCTGTAATGGCGTAACCCCAAGCTCCCAGACCAGCACCACAACCAGCACGAGTGCAGTCAGCAGAATCAGGGCCCGCTCACGAATCGGTCGCAGGTTATACCACTGCGCAGCCCGGGCAAGGGAAGTGTTGGGTGCGTCCGCCATCAGTTACCCTCCCCGTCACGCTCGCTTGAAACATGAAAGTCAATCCAGCGGCCTTCCTCCGGGCGCGACAATCGGAACACACCAAAGGTTCGTCCCGTAAACGCTGGTTCCTCGCCCAGGTTCTCAAGGTACAGAGGCACCAGAGCGCCTTCGCGGCTACGCCCTTCGATAGTGACTCTGTCCGGGCCTGACTCCAGGATAACGCCTGTCAGCCAGACATCTTCCGGGATCTGTCGGGCCAATGCTGCCAGCTGTGGCGAGAAATTGCGGTCCTCGGAAAGCACCAGGCTTTCCACCCGTTCCAGTAATCGCTGGCGGCGCGCGAGGGTCTGGGTGACGCGCTCCAGAGCCTCCTTCACTTCGGCATCCGGCTGACGGGCTTGAACCGCGGCAGAAAGCTGCGCCACAGCCTGTTCAAGCTGCTGGTTCTGCTGATCAAGGCGTGAGGCCTTGTTTGCCATCACCGAATTCTTGTAAGTCAGGAAACCAGCCACGAACGCAACCAGCACCACTCCGACAACCAGAATACCAACCGCCATTCCAGCCTGGAGTCTTTCCTTTCTCGGACGCAGCTCGTCAGTGTAGAGATTGACCTGTTGGATCATGGACGCCCGCCCTCCGGCAACGGCAAGCCCGCACTCCAGGCCGGCAGGCAACGACTGTCCAGATCGGACTCAAAGCCCAGGGCACGCCAATCGAGGGTTTCAAGGCCCGCGGCGACATAGGAAGAAAGCATCGAGGCAAGAGGAAGCACGCTGTCACGGGCAACGAGGTGGATCATTGCCGGCGGCACCTGGCCCAACTGGCTTTCGTAATAGTCCAGTGAACGCTGCATCTCCAGGGCCAGTGATTGCACCGCCGACTCCTGCCGGGCGGCATCTCGAAGATCGTCGGAAGTCACATCAAGCCGGCGGGACAAGTACAGCGTGTTGTCCTTGCAGATCACCATCTGGCCGTAGTTTTCTTTCAGGTGGACCAGCGCGGCACCACGCCGGTTTTCATCCAGCCTGCATACCAGATTTCGCAACGCGAGCTCGGCGATATCAATGCGCTCCAGTTCCAGGCCGGCTTCCTGAACCAGCCGAACCAGTTCAGAGACCAGAACTTTTCTGGCGGCGACCACGTTGACCAGTTCGCCACGGCCCCGGGATGCGTCTTTCGGAAACGGGAAAACATCAGAAACCGCGTCGGACGGGCTGAAATCGAGAAAATCCTTAAGTTTCCACTTGAGGGCATCCCCCAGCTCCGATTCCTCGACGCCTTCCGGGCGGTCCATCTGGAAAACCTGATACTGGTCCAGGGGCAGCACGAGCGTTGTCGCTGCACCCGACCAGCCGTGCTTGTCGACTAGTTCAACCAGTGCCGCCTGACGCCTCGCAGGGAGGCAATCAATGAACCCCCACCTACCGGCATCCGGCCGCCCCGATTCCGCCCAGGCAATACCGTCTGGACGAATTTCAAGACTTACCCGCAGGCGAGCCCCGGAACGTCCGAACAGACCGGTCAGTCTTTTGAAGATTGGTATCTTTGTCATGGAGTCCGTTAAAAAAGGATCCGAAGCCAACTCGCCAGCATCAAGCTATTATTATGCTGCCTAAAAAACAGGCGCTTTTTACATCAAATGACATGATAGATGAGAAAGCGAACGTAACTCCACGTTTTTTTGGCCAATTTCACACCGTTTTTGCAAACCAGTAACAAAAAGCCCCCGCGAGGCGGGGGCTTAAGTCACTTTGGATGCTCAGATTCCGTTTCTGTTCACGGGAAATTTAAAACGGAATGTCATCGTCAAAGTCGTCTACCGGCTCCGGCATGCTGCCCTGCGACGGCTGATTGCTGTACCCACCTGACTGCGGTGGCGGATTGTTCTGTTGGCCCGCCGGGGCATTATAGCCGGACTGCTGAGGCCGCCCTGCCGGGGCGCCCTGATTCATACCGCCTTCGCCGCCACGGCTGTCGAGCATCTGCATCTGGCCGTTGATATCCACCACAACCTCGGTGGTGTAGACATCCTGACCTTCCTTGTTCTGCCATTTGCGCGTCTGCAACTTGCCCTCAATGTAGACCTTCGAGCCCTTGCGCAGATACTGGCCCGCCACTTCGGCGATCTTGCCGAACATGACAACCCGGTGCCATTCGGTTTTTGGCACCAATTGCCCGGTCTGACGATCCTTGTAGCTTTCGTCTGTTGCCAGATTCAGGTTCACAACGGCATTACCGTTAGGGGTGTAGCGGGTATCCGGGTCCTGTCCCAGGTTACCGATCAGAATTACTTTGTTTACGCCTCGTGCCATGCTCTGCTCCTGACTCTTTTTTCAGGGACGCCCGCGTTCCGTGCGGGCTTCCGGATTTCAAGAATGTTTAGCCTGCCGGACAAAGGAAAAGTCCGCAAGTAACGCCTCATCAAATTGCTGACGATCCACCTTAAGATAGGCGGTGGCAGCCTCTTCAACAATCACCACGTCCTGAACGCCGGGAAGGCGACGGAGATTGTCATCGATATCGTCGTACTGGTTATTCATTACCTGCTGCAACTGTACCACGAAACTGGTGGTGTGGCCGGGCGCTGGCATAGTAAGCGCCACCAGTAACCAGAGGCCAAGCACCACCACCATGAACCAGAGTACACCCTGGATTCCGCCACTCTCCAGCAGATAGCCGCCCAGGGCGCCACCCAGAAACGCACCCATGAATTGGGACGTGGAATAGACCCCCATCGCTGTCCCTTTGCTTGCCGCCGGTGCCTCTTTGCTGATTAGTGATGGCAGGCTGGCTTCAAGCAGATTGAAGGCCATGAAGAAGAAAAACAGCACGGCCCAGGCCGCAACCAGGCTGCCGGACACACCAGTAAACCCGGCAGTGGCCAACGTCAGTAACGCAATCGCCCCGCACAGCACCGGCTTCATCCGACGCTTTTTCTCGCCGATGATGATGAAGGGCACCATGGCAAAGAAAGACGTAATCATCACGCTCAGGTAGAACCACCAGTGTGACCTGCTGGCAAGACCAAACTGCTCCTGCAGCATGGAGGGAAAGACCAGGAACAGGGCGGTGAGCACCAGGTGCAGGGCAAAGATGCCGAAATCCAACCGGAGAAGACGACCGTCTGAAAGCACACGGCCCAGCATGTCCCTGGCAGGATGGGTATCGGGGCTCGTCTTGTGCTGATGCGGCGTCGGGACCAGGCGGTTGACGATCACCAGCGCCACTATTGCCAGCGCTGCGGTCGCGTAGAAGATTCCGGACAGCCCCCACCAGGCCCCAAGAAGGGGGCCGAGCACCAGGGAGACCGAGAACGACAGACCAATCGTGATTCCAACGGTCGCCATGGCCTTGGTCCGCTCCTCTTCACGGGTCAGATCACTGAGCAACGCCATCAGAACACTGGCGATAGCGCCGGCACCCTGAAGAATCCGACCGGCAATCACAACGTATATGGAGTCCGTGGCCCCGGCCAGCAAACTGCCCGCGGCAAACAGTACGAGCCCGATGTAGATCATGCGCTTACGACCGACCCGATCAGACAGCATGCCAAAGGGAATCTGCAACAGGGCCTGGCTGAGGCCGTATGCCCCTATGGCAAAACCGAGCAGGGCCGGCGTCGCATCTTTGAGATCTTCACCAAGCAGCATGAACACCGGCAGCACCATGAACAGTCCGAGCATGCGCATGGCGTAGACGGACGCCAGTGCGAGTACGGAGCGTTTTTCCAGCGCGTTCATGGCAATTACGTACCTCAGCCGGGGTTGAAAGCGGTCAGATTAAGGGCAGATACCCTTCGCAGGCGGCGCATTGTAGCAGAAGGGGCGCTGACGGGGGACAGGTCGCGTGATGCTGATCCGGGGATCATTTTCGCCGCAGCCGACCCAACGCGGTATAATTTTCGTTTTTTATCCGAGCGAGGTGTTATGGACCATATCCAGATCAAAGGGGCACGGACCCACAACCTGAAAAACATCGACCTGGATATGCCACGGGACAAGCTGATCGTGATCACCGGCCTTTCCGGCTCCGGGAAATCGTCCCTTGCGTTCGATACGCTTTATGCGGAAGGACAGCGCCGCTATGTAGAATCGCTTTCCACCTATGCCCGCCAGTTTCTTTCGATGATGGAAAAGCCGGACGTAGACCACATCGAAGGTCTGTCGCCCGCCATCTCCATTGAGCAGAAATCCACCTCCCACAACCCGCGCTCGACCGTTGGCACCATCACCGAAATATACGATTACCTGCGCCTGCTCTTTGCCCGTGCCGGTGAGCCTCGATGCCCAGACCATGGCCAGCCCCTGGAAGCTCAGACCATCAGCCAGATGGTGGATCAGGTGGTGGCCATGCCGGAGGACAGCAAATTGATGATCCTCGCGCCGGTGATACGGGACCGGAAGGGCGAACACCTGCAGGTTATCGAAACCATGCGCAGCCAGGGCTTCATCCGCCTGAGGGTGGATGGCACGGTTTACGACATTGACGATGTGCCGGCCCTGGACAAGAAACGCAAGCACCAGATTGATGTGGTCGTTGATCGATTCAAGGTGAAGCCGGGCCTTGAACAGCGCCTGGCAGAAAGCTTTGAAACGGCGCTGCACCTCGCGGACGGAATCGCCCTGGTAGCGCCGATGACCGGTGAAGGCGAAGAACACACATTCTCCGCCCGTTACGCTTGCACCCAATGTGGCTACGCCCTGAGCGAACTCGAGCCAAAACTGTTTTCATTTAACAATCCCGCAGGCGCCTGCCCTACCTGCGACGGGCTTGGCGTCAAACAATTCTTCGATCCGGAGAAAATCGTCCAGCACCCAGAGGCCACTCTGGCATCGGGCGCCATCAAGGGCTGGGATCGCCGGGCGGTCTATTACTTCCAGATGCTGGGCAGCGTGGCAGATCACTACGGCATTGATCTGGAAACGGCCTGGGTGGACCTTCCCGAGGATTTCCGAAATGTACTGCTGTTCGGCTCGGGGAAAGAAGACATTCCTTTTCGCTATGTGAATTCCCGTGGCCACATCATGGAAAAGGCCCATCCGTTCGAAGGCATTCTCCCCAACCTTGAGCGGCGCTACCGTGAAACTGACTCTCAAAGCATGCGAGAGGAACTGGCTCGCAACCTCAGCACACAGCCGTGCAAGGAGTGCGGGGGTTCCCGCCTGCGCCGTAGCGCCCGCCATGTGTTTATTGAAGAACACAATATTTCGGACGTTACACATCTGCCGGTTGGCGAGGCCCATGATTACTTCGAAACCCTCGCCCTACCGGGCCGGAAGGGCGAAATTGCCGAGAAAATTCTGAAGGAAGTCCGTCAAAGGCTCCAGTTTCTTGTGAACGTGGGGTTGGAGTACCTGACCCTGGAGCGAAGCGCCGACACACTTTCCGGGGGCGAGGCCCAGCGGATTCGCCTGGCAAGCCAGATCGGGGCCGGACTGGTTGGTGTCATGTACATTCTCGACGAACCCTCCATCGGGCTCCACCAGCGGGACAATGACCGCCTGCTGGCCACCCTCACCCACCTGCGTGATCTGGGCAATACGGTAATTGTCGTCGAGCACGATGAAGACGCCATTCGAGCCGCCGACCATGTGATTGATATCGGCCCAGGCGCCGGCGTCCACGGCGGCCACATTATCGGCCAGGGTACGCCTCAACAGATTATCGACAACCCGGATTCTCTCACTGGCCAATACCTCAAAGGCAGCCGGGAGATAGCCGTACCCAGTACGCGGAACAAAGGCGGCGGAAAATCACTGACCCTTGCTGGTGCTACCGGTAACAACCTGAAAGATGTAACCCTGAACCTGCCTCTGGGCATCATGACCTGCATCACCGGCGTGTCCGGGTCCGGCAAGTCCACGCTGATCAACAGCACCCTGTATCCGGTCGCCGCCGCGAAACTCAACAAGGCCACCAGTCTGAACCACGCGCCCTACCAGTCACTCAAGGGGCTCGACCATCTGGACAAGGTCATCGATATCGACCAGAGCCCCATCGGCCGCACACCGCGTTCCAACCCCGCGACCTACACAGGACTGTTCACGCCGATCAGGGAACTGTTCGCCGGAACCCAGGAAGCCCGCTCACGGGGTTACAAGCCCGGCCGATTCTCCTTCAACGTCAAGGGCGGCCGCTGCGAAGCCTGCCAGGGCGACGGCGTGATCAAGGTAGAAATGCACTTCCTGCCAGACGTCTACGTACCCTGCGACGTTTGCAAGGGCAAACGCTACAACCGCGAAACCCTGGAAGTCCGGTACAAGGGCAAGAACATCAACGAAGTGCTGGAAATGACCGTCGAGGAAGGCCGAGAGTTCTTCGACGCCGTTCCTTTCATCGCCCGCAAGCTTCAGACCCTGATCGACGTCGGCCTGTCCTACATCCGCCTCGGTCAGAGCGCCGTGACCCTCTCCGGCGGCGAAGCCCAAAGGGTAAAACTGGCTAAGGAACTGTCGAAACGAGACACCGGCAAAACGCTGTACATTCTGGACGAGCCCACCACCGGCCTGCACTTCTACGACATCCAGCAGCTTCTGAATGTCCTGGAGAGGCTCCGCGACCACGGCAACACCATCGTGGTGATCGAGCACAACCTGGACGTCATCAAGACCGCAGACTGGATCGTCGATCTGGGCCCAGAAGGCGGCTCTGGTGGCGGCCAGATCATTGCAGAGGGAACCCCGGAGGAAGTAGCAGAGAACGCCGCTTCCCACACAGGACGTTACCTCAAGCCCATGCTGACAAAGTAATTGGCGGGCAATGAATAGCTCTGTCGGCAAGGGGGTGGGGGTTTATTTTATGCCGGAAAAAGATGTCTGAGCGAAGCGAGTTATTTTTCCAAAGAAAATAAATCCCCACCCCCTTGCCAGCCACCCAACCGCGAAGGCTACCAATTTCCTAAAACCCAGACACAAAAAAACCGGGCCCTCACGGAACCCGGTTTTTCTGTGGTTGGCCAAAGCCGAAGAAATTAATCCTCGTCTTCGTCCACCTCTTCCGCTTCAATATCCAGCGGACGACCAACCAGCTCAACAAATGCCATCGGGGCATTGTCGCCGGCACGGAAGCCACACTTCAGGATACGAAGGTATCCACCCGGACGCTCGCTGTAACGGGGGCCCAGCTCATCAAACAGCTTGGCAACCGCTGCATCGTCACGCAGGCGTGAGAACGCCAGACGACGATTCGCGACCGAATCATTCTTGGAAAGCGTGATCAAAGGCTCAGCTACCCGACGAAGCTCTTTGGCTTTCGGCAGCGTTGTTTTGATCAGCTCGTGTTCAACCAGTGACGCAGTCATGTTACGGAACATGGCCTTGCGATGCGCACTGGTCCTGCTGAACTTACGACCACTCTTACGATGACGCATTGCTCTTATTCCTTACCTTAAACTAATCGGCGATTAACCGCCCAGAACCCGGTCGTCGCCACGAAGGCTAGCCGGCGGCCAGTTATCAAGACGCATACCCAGTGACAGACCACGGGACGCCAAAACGTCCTTGATCTCGGTCAGCGACTTTTTACCAAGGTTAGGCGTCTTCAACAGCTCAACTTCTGTGCGCTGGATAAGATCGCCGATGTAGTAAATGTTCTCAGCCTTCAAGCAGTTAGCTGAACGCACTGTCAATTCCAGATCATCAACCGGGCGCAGCAGGATAGGATCGATTTCTTCCTCTTCCTCAACGCGCTCAGGCTCTTTCTCATGATCGAAATCAACAAACACCGCCAGTTGCTGCTGGAGGATGGTGGCCGCCCGACGAATTGCTTCCTCCGGGTCGATGGTGCCATTGGTCTCCAGGTCGATAACCAGCTTGTCCAGATCGGTCCGCTGCTCTACCCGTGCGCTTTCCACGGCGTAAGCCACGCGACGAACCGGGCTGAATGTTGCATCCAGCTGCAGGCGTCCGATGGCGCGAGTTTCGTCCTCGTCGAGACCACGCTGGTCTGCCGGCTCATAGCCGCGACCGCGAGCCACGCGGAGACGCATGTTCACTTCACCATTCTCGCTAAGGTGACAGATCACGTGCTCCGGGTTGGCAATCTCGACGTCATGATCCAGCTTGATATCACCGGCTGTCACAACGCCCGGGCCTTTCTTGCTGAGCGTAAGCTCGGCATCGTCCCGACCGTTCATTTTTACGGCTACGCCTTTGAGATTCAGAAGAATCTCGATGACGTCTTCCTGGACACCCTCAATGGCGCTGTACTCGTGCAGGACACCGTCGATCTGCGCTTCAGTCACGGCGCAGCCCGGCATCGAAGACAAGAGAATCCGGCGCAGTGCACTGCCCAGGGTATGACCAAAGCCTCTTTCCAGAGGCTCAAGCGTAACCTTGGCACGCGTGGCGCTTGATTCCTTCACGTCAATGGTACGAGGTGTCAATAACTCATGTACTGAACGCTGCATAGACGCCCCTATCTGCTATCGTTGCTAACTGGGCTTTACTTGGAGTAAAGCTCGACGATGAGGTTCTCGTTGATGTCGGCCGGCAGTTCAGTACGCTCAGGTACTGACTTGTAAACGCCGGACATCTTGTTGGCGTCGACTTCTACCCAGCTCACCGGTGCACGGCTTGCAGACAGATCCAGTGCGCCTTTAACACGCAGCTGGTTCTTCGCCTTCTCACGCACGCTCACAACATCACCCGGACGGACCTGGTAAGACGGGATGTTCACCGACTTGTCGTTAACCAGGATCGCCTTGTGAGAGACGAGCTGACGGGCTTCTGCACGGGTGGAACCAAAGCCCATGCGGTATACAACGTTATCAAGACGGCCTTCCAGAAGTTGCAGCAGGTTTTCACCAGTTGCACCCTTGCCTCGGGCGGCCTCTTTGTAATAGTTGCGGAACTGCTTCTCGAGAACGCCGTAGATACGACGAACTTTCTGTTTTTCACGAAGCTGTACGCCGTACTCGGACAGACGACCGCGACGCGCGCCGTGCATACCCGGCGGAGTCTCGATGTTGCACTTTGAATCGAGCGCGCGAACACCGCTCTTCAGAAAAAGATCTGTCCCTTCACGACGAGACAGCTTGCACTTCGGGCCTATATAACGAGCCATAATTCACTGTCTCCTGTGTTAGACGCGGCGCTTCTTGGGCGGACGACAGCCGTTGTGGGGAATCGGCGTCACATCTGTGATGTTGGTGATCTTGTAGCCACACGCGTTCAGCGCGCGAACTGCAGATTCACGTCCGGGCCCAGGACCCTTAACCTCTACGTCCAGGTTTTTAAGGCCGTATTCAGCAGCCGCATTACCGGCTCTTTCAGCTGCTACCTGCGCAGCAAAAGGTGTACTCTTGCGTGACCCACGGAAACCGGAACCACCGGAGGTGGCCCAGGACAGGACGTTGCCCTGACGGTCAGAAATGGTCACGATAGTGTTGTTGAAGGACGCGTGAATGTGCGCGACGCCATCAACAACCGTCTTCTTCACCTTTTTACGGGTACGTGTACCTGGCTTTGCCATGTTTGCCTACCTGTTACTTACGAATAGGTTTGCGTGGACCTTTACGGGTGCGTGCGTTGGTCTTGGTGCGCTGGCCACGGACCGGAAGGCCATGACGATGACGCAGACCACGGTGGCATCCGAGATCCTTCAAACGCTTGATGTTCATCTGTACTTCACGACGCAGATCGCCTTCGACAGACACCTTGCCCACTTCGGTACGAAGTGCTTCAAGCTGCTCATCGCTAAGGTCTTTGACCTTGACGTCCGGCTTGACGCCGGTTGCATCGCAAAGCTTCTGGGCTGTGGTCTTGCCAACACCAAAGATGTAGGTCAGCGAGACAACAGCATGTTTGTGATCGGGTATATTGACACCGGCTATACGTGCCATCCAAATTACTCCGCGTTCAAAGCTTTGCTGTGTGAATTTTCCGCCACAAAAAGGGCGCGAAATAATAGCGCCTGACCCCGCATGGAGTCAAGCGCCATCATTTCGAAACCCTACAATGTCAGGAAGGATTCCTTCAGGAATCAGCCCTGGCGTTGCTTGTGACGAGGCTCCGAGCAAATGACTCGTACCGAGCCATTGCGACGAATTACTTTGCAGTTACGGCAAATTTTCTTTACCGAAGCGCGTACTTTCATTGTCGACTCCAGTTTTCAAGGGGAACGGGGTTAACCGTTCCGACCATAGCCCTTGAGATTGGACTTCTTCATCAGTGATTCATACTGATGGGACATCAGGTGCGACTGAACCTGCGCCATGAAATCCATCACCACGACTACAACAATCAGCAGTGAGGTACCGCCCAGATAGAACGGAACATTCCCGGCCACCATCAGGAACTGAGGGAACAGGGAAACTGCTGCAATGTACATTGCACCGAACAGCGTCAGACGGGTCAGAACACCATCGATATACTTGGCAGTCTGATCACCAGGACGAATGCCCGGAATAAACGCTCCAGAGCGCTTGAGGTTATCCGCAACTTCTTTCGGGTTGTACATCAGCGCTGTGTAGAAGAAGCAGAAGAAAACCACTGCTGCCGCAAACAGGATAATGTACAACGGCTGGCTTGGCGCCAGGGCCTGGGAGATATCGCTCAACCATTCCATACCTTCGCCCTGGCCGAACCACTGACCCAGAGATGCAGGGAACAGCAGAATGGATGAGGCGAAGATCGGCGGAATGACACCCGCCATGTTCACCTTCAAAGGCAAATGGCTGGACTGCTGAGCAAACACCCGGCGCCCCTGTTGCCGCTTGGCGTAGTTGATCGTCAACCGGCGCTGACCGCGCTCCATGAACACCACGAAGCCAATTACAGCAACCGCAAGAACGCCAATACCCAGGACGACCAGCAGACTCATCTCACCATTACGGGCCTGCTCGAGCGTCTGACCGATAGCGCCGGGCAACCCGGCAACAATACCGGCGAAGATCAGGAGAGAAATGCCGTTACCGACACCCCGCTCGGTGATCTGCTCGCCAAGCCACATCATGAACACGGCGCCACTTACGAACGACACAACTGCCACGAAGTGGAAGCTGAAGCTGTCATTGAAGGTGACACCCTGTGATGCCAGGCCGACAGAAATACCAAAACCCTGAACCAGGGCCAGGATAACCGTACCATACCGCGTGTACTGGCTGATCTTACGACGACCAGCTTCGCCTTCTTTTTTCAGCTGCTCAAGCTGCGGGCTGACCGCAGTCATGAGCTGCATGATAATAGAGGCCGAAATATACGGCATGATACCGAGAGCGAAGATACTCATGCGCTCAAGCGCACCACCGGAAAACATGTTGAACATGCTCAGGATTGTGCCCTGGTTCTGTTCAAACAGTGCCGCCAGACGGTCGGGGTTGATACCCGGCACAGGGATGTGGGCACCGATCCGGTACACCAGCAATGCCAGGAAGACGAACCAGAGCCGCGATCGCAGCTCTGCCAGTCCTTTACCCGCGCCCGCAGGCAATGATGCGTTCTTGGCCATTTAGTCCTCGACTCGCCTTAGTCTTCGACTTTACCACCCGCGGCAGAAATTGCCTCGCGCGCGCCTTTGGTTACCCGAAGTCCCTTCACGGTTACCGGCCGGCTCAATTCACCAGACAGGATAACCTTGGCTTCGCGAATTTCCCCGCGAATGATGTCCGCCTTCTTCAGGGCTTCCAGATCCACCACATCGCCTTCAACCTTCGCCAATTCGTTCAGGCGAATTTCTGCAACGTAACGCTGCTGACGGGAGGTGAAACCAAACTTCGGCAGACGACGGGCCAACGGCTGCTGACCACCCTCGAAACCGGGCGCTACGCTGCCGCCGGAACGGGATTTCAGACCTTTGTGACCACGACCGCCGGTTTTACCGAGACCGCTACCGATACCACGACCGACACGCTTGGGTGCCTGGCGTGAACCGGGTTCCGGACTAAGTTCGTTCAGACGCATCTTAGTTCTCCTCAACCCGAACCAGGTAATCAACCCGGTTGATCATGCCGCGGATAGACGGAGTATCTTCCACTTCCACGGTGTGACCGATTTTACGAAGACCCAGGCCCTTGACGCACAGCTTGTGCTTGGGCTGGCAGCCGATGGGGCTGCGGGTCAGAGTTACTTTGATCGTTTTTGCGTTCGCCATGACTTCAACCCAGAATCTCTTCCACGGTCTTACCGCGCTTGGCTGCAATATCTTCAGGCGCTTGAGTTGCCTGGAGACCCTTGATGGTGGAACGTACCACGTTCACCGGGTTGGTAGACCCGTAACACTTGGACAGTACGTTCTGAACACCCGCCACTTCCAGTACCGCACGCATCGCACCGCCGGCGATGATACCAGTACCTTCGGAAGCTGGCTGCATGTAGACCTTGGAGCCGCCATGCTGAGCCTTAACCGGGTATTGCAGGGTAGTGCCGTCGAGCGGAACTTCTACCATGTTCTTGCGTGCAGCTTCCATGGCCTTCTGGATGGCGACCGGCACTTCACGCGCCTTGCCACGACCGAAACCAACGCGACCTTTACCATCACCCACTACTGTCAGTGCGGTGAAGGCGAAAATACGGCCACCTTTAACAACCTTGGCGACACGATTGACCTGGACCAGCTTCTCCTGGAGCTCAGGCGCCTTCTGTTCGTTAACGCTCATCTTCTCCACCTCTTAGAATTGCAAGCCAGCTTCACGGGCTGCGTCGGCCAGAGCCTGAATACGGCCGTGATAACGGTAACCGGAGCGGTCAAAAGCAACCTGCTCAACACCTGCTGCCTTGGCACGCTCAGCAATCAGCTGACCAACCTTCTTGGCAGCGTCCACGTTACCGGTTGCACCCTGGCGCAGTTCCTTATCCAACGTGGAGGCAGAAGCCAGCACTTTGCTGCCGTCTGCAGTCGTGACCTGGGCGTACATGTGACGCGGTGTGCGGTGAACGCACAGACGATTGGTACCCAGTTCACGGATCTTCATGCGCACTTTGCGTGCGCGACGCAATCTTTCGTTATTCGCGCTCATAGTCCCGCCTTATTTCTTCTTGGCTTCTTTGCGTCTGACCTGCTCATCCGCATAACGAACACCCTTACCCTTATAAGGCTCGGGCGGACGGAACGCGCGGACTTCCGCAGCGACCTGGCCAACCTGTTGCTTGTCGATACCGCGAATCACAACTTCCGTATTGGACGGAGTTTCTGCGGTAATCCCCTCGGGCAGCTCGTACTCCACCGGGTGAGAAAAACCCAGTGTCAGATTGAGCTTCTTACCTTGCGCCTGGGCACGGTAACCTACGCCCGTCAGCTGGAGTTTACGTTCCCAGCCTGTGGAAACACCGGTCACCATGTTGTTGACCAATGCACGAGTAGTACCAGCAAGAGCGCGGGACTTTGTAGCACCATCGCGGGCCGCAAAGCGCAGAACATTTTCTTCCTGCTTTACTTCAACCGCCTGGTGAATGGTGATTTGAAGCGCTCCCTTGGAACCCTTCACACTAATTTCCTGTCCGTTCAGCTTAACCTCAACACCGGAAGGCAGCACGACAGGATTATTGGCAACCCTGGACATGTGTATCTCCTAGAATACGGTGCAGATGACTTCGCCACCCACGCCAGCAGCTCGTGCGGCGCGGTCTGTCATAACGCCCTTGGACGTTGAGACAATCGCGACTCCCAGACCACCGGATACTTTCGGCAGTTCCCCAGCGCCTTTGTACTGGCGCAGACTCGGACGGCTGACCCGCTTGATCTCTTCAATGACCGGCTTGCCGCCGAAGTATTTCAGAGTAATCGTCAGCTCGGGCTTCGCGTCGGCTGAAACGGAGAAATCGTCAACATAACCTTCGTCCTTCAGGACTTGGGCTACGGAGATCTTCATCTTTGAAGACGGCATCGTAACGTCTGCTTTTGATGCCATCTGTGCATTACGGATACGGGTAAACATATCCGCAAGCGTGTCTTGCATACTCATTGGTATGAGGCTCCTGATCTTTTTAGTTGTGCAGCGGCTTGCCGCACCGCTTACCAACAGGCACCTGACCGAAGTCAGGATGCCTATCTTACCAGCTTGCCTTGGTCAGGCCCGGAACGTCACCGCGCATGCCGTATTCACGGAGCTTGATCCGTGACAGCTCGAACTTGCGCAGAACGCCGTGGGGACGACCAGTCACCTGGCAACGATTACGAAGACGTGAGGGAGAAGCATCGCGAGGAAGCTGCTGAAGCTTCATCTGTGCGTCCCAACGCTCTTCATCGCTGGTATTCGGGTTCTTGATAATCGCCTTGAGCTCGGCACGCTTCGCTGCAAACTTTGCAACGGTCTTTTCGCGCTTGAGCTCACGGTTTTTCATGGAAACCTTAGCCATTACACTCGTTCCTTATTTCTTGAACGGAAAGCCAAAGGCTTTCAACAGTTCGCGACCTTCATCGTCGGTACCGGCAGTGGTGGTAATGGTGATGTCCAGACCACGGATCTTGTCGACTTTGTCGTACTCGATCTCTGGGAAAATGATCTGCTCACGCACACCCATGCTGTAGTTACCACGACCGTCGAACGACTTGGGATTCAGACCCCGGAAGTCACGAATGCGGGGAACCGCAATGTGAACCAGGCGATCAAAGAAGTCCCACATACGCTCGCCGCGCAGGGTAACCTTACAGCCGATAGGCCAACCTTCACGAATCTTGAAACCCGCAACGGATTTACGTGCCTTGGTAACAACGGCTTTCTGACCTGCCAGGCGCTCAAGATCCGCCACGGCATTTTCAATCAGCTTCTTGTCACCAACCGCTTCGCCGACACCCATGTTAAGGGTGATCTTTTCGATACGCGGCACCTGCATGATGTTCTTGTAGCTGAACTCTTTCTGCAGGGCGGGTACCACTTCCTTACTGTACTGCTCTTTCATGTTAAGCATCGTAACCACCACCGCTTACTGGTTATCGACAGCTTCATTCGTGGACTTGAAGATCCGCACTTTCGCGCCGTCTTCCTTGATCTGGAAGCCTACGCGATCGGCTTTGCCGGTCTGCGGATTAAAAATAGCCACGTTGGAAGCCTGGATAGGTGCTTCTTTTTCGACGATGCCACCTGGGGTGCCCAGCATCGGGTTCGGCTTGGTGTGCTTCTTGATCATATTGATCCCTGAAACAACCATGCGGCCATCGTCCTGAACCTTCAGGACTTTACCACGTTTGCCTTTGTCTTTCCCCGTGGTGACGATTACTTCGTCATCTCGTTTGATCTTTTTCATAACCGGCCTCTGGTCCTTTAAAGTACTTCGGGTGCCAGTGAGATAATTTTCATGAACTTCTCATTACGCAGTTCACGGGTAACCGGTCCGAAGATACGGGTACCGATAGGAGCGTCCTGATTGTTCAGAAGTACTGCCGCGTTTCCGTCGAAACGGATCAGCGAACCGTCGGGACGGCGAACACCCTTACGAGTGCGCACCACGACAGCTTTCAGGACCTGGCCTTTCTTCACCTTACCGCGGGGAATGGCTTCCTTGACGGTCACCTTGATGATATCCCCAACGCTGGCATAACGCCGGTGTGAACCGCCCAGGACCTTGATGCACATCACCTGACGCGCACCGCTGTTATCCGCGACTTCAAGCATTGTTTGAGTCTGAATCATGGTTGTTCTCCGGGCGAATTACACCTTGGATGCACGTTCAGTGACTTCCACCAGGGCCCAGCTCTTGGTCTTGGAGACCGGACGGGTTTCCTGAATGGTCACAGTGTCACCGATGTTGCACTGATTGCTCTCATCGTGAGCGTGGATCTTGGTTGAACGCTTCATGTACTTTCCGTACAGCGGGTGTTTCACCTGACGCTCGACCAGCACCACGATGGATTTCTCCATCTTGTTGCTCACGACCTTGCCGCTCAGAGTTCTGGCAGTTTGGGTAGCTTCGGTCATGTCACTGTCCTGCCTTTTCGTTCAATACTGTTTTCACGCGAGCGATGTCGCGCTTCACCTTGCCGAGAAGGTGAGACTGATTCAGCTGACCTGTCGCCTTACGCATGCGCAGGTTGAACTGCTCCTTCAGGAGGTCGATCAGCTCTTTGTTCAGCTCCTCGACTGACTTTTCACGCAGCTCTGTTGCTTTCATCACATCACCGTCCTCGTTACAAAGGTGGTCTGTACCGGCAGTTTGGCCGCGGCGAGAGTGAACGCATCGCGTGCTACGTCTTCAGCAACGCCTTCCATCTCGTAGAGCATGCGGCCTGGCTGGATTTCAGCCACCCAATACTCGACAGAACCTTTACCTTTACCCATTCGAACTTCAAGCGGCTTGCTGGAGATCGGCTTGTCCGGGAAAATCCGGATCCAGATCTTTCCGCCCCGCTTGATGCGGCGAGTCATGGTACGACGTGCCGCCTCAATCTGGCGCGCAGTTATACGCCCACGACTGGTCGCCTTCAATCCGTATTCACCGAAGCTCACCTTGTTGGCGCGGTGAGCAAGACCGGTGTTACGGCCTTTCATTACCTTGCGGAATTTGGTGCGTTTTGGTTGCAGCATAAGAGTGCCCCTTTACTTAGAACCTTTCTTCCCAGAGGCTTTCTTGTCAGCACGGACCTGCTCCATACCACCAAGAATCTCACCTTTGAAGATCCATACCTTGACGCCGATTACGCCGTAAGTGGTATGCGCTTCGTAGGTTGCGTAATCAATATCTGCACGCAGAGTGTGCAGAGGAACACGACCTTCGCGATACCACTCGGAACGCGCGATTTCAGCACCCCCGAGACGACCGCCTACCTGGATCTTGATACCCTTGGCACCCTGGCGCATGGCGTTCTGTACCGCACGCTTCATAGCGCGACGGAACATCACACGACGCTCCAGCTGGCCGGCAACGTTTTGCGCTACCAGGCGGGCATCGAGGTCCGGCTTGCGGACTTCTTCGATGTTGATGTGCACAGGCACACCCATCATGTCGCTGACTTCGCGACGCAGACGATCAACATCTTCACCCTTCTTACCGATAACAATACCGGGACGGGCAGTATGGATCGTGATACGGGCGTTCTGAGCAGGGCGCTCGATCACAATCTTGCTGACAGACGCCTTAACCAGACGCTTGTCGAGGAACTCACGAACCTGAATGTCATTCAGCAGGTTCTTGGAGTATTCCTTTTTGTCGGCATACCAGACTGAGTTGTGCTCTTTGATCACACCCAGGCGAATGCCGGTTGGATTTACTTTATGACCCATCTGAGCATCTCCTACTTGTCGGCGACCTTGACGGTGATATGGCAGGTGCGCTTGAAAATACGGTCAGCGCGCCCCTTGGCTCGAGCTTTGATTCGCTTGAGCGTCGGACCCTCATCCACCATGACGGTGGAAACCCGCAGTTCGTCAACGTCCAGACCTTCGTTGTGCTCAGCGTTGGCGATGGCGGACTCAAGAGCTTTCTTGATCACGACCGCCGCCTTCTTCGGGCTGAAAGTCAGAATGTTCAGGGCGTCCTCAACAGCCTTGCCGCGTACTTGGTCAGCGACAAGACGTGCTTTCTGAGCTGAGAGGCGAGCGCCCTTGTACTTGGCTGCTACTTCCATTTCGATTACCTCAGAATCAGCGTTTAGCTTTCTTGTCGGCCGCATGACCACGATAAGTACGCGTTGCCGCGAACTCACCCAGCTTATGTCCAACCATATCTTCGGTGACATAAACCGGCACGTGCTGCTTGCCGTTGTGGACTGCAATGGTCAGGCCTACCATCTCTGGAAAGACTGTTGACCGGCGGGACCAGGTTTTGATCGGCCGCTTGTCGTTAGCTTCCAGAGCTGCCTCGACCTTCTTCAACAGATGCAGGTCTATAAAAGGACCTTTCTTCAAAGAACGTGGCACAGCAATTACCTCTATGTAGTCGTTTACTTGGCCGAACGACGACGTACTATCATCTTGTCAGTACGCTTGTTCTTACGAGTCTTATGCCCTTTGGTCGGAACACCCCACGGAGTAACCGGGTGACGCCCGCCAGAGGTACGCCCTTCACCACCACCATGCGGGTGGTCAACTGGGTTCATAGCAACACCACGTACTGTTGGCCGTTTGCCGCGCCAACGTGATGCACCCGCTTTACCAAGCTGCTTGAGGCTGTGCTCGCTGTTGGAAACTTCACCCAGCGTTGCACGGCAATCTACAAGCACCTTACGCATTTCACCTGAGCGCAGGCGGATGGTGGCATATGCACCTTCCCGGGCAACCAGCTGTACGGATGCGCCCGCAGAGCGAGCCAGCTGTGCACCTTTGCCAGGCTTGAGTTCGACGCAGTGGATCACAGAACCGACCGGAATGTTCCGGAGCGGCAGAGTGCTACCCACCTTGATTGGCGCGTCGATACCAGAGCGCACAGGATCACCGATCTGCATACCCTTGGGAGCGATAATGTAGCGACGCTCGCCATCGGCATACTTCAGCAGTGCAATGTGCGCAGAGCGGTTCGGATCGTATTCCAGGCGCTCAATGACCGCCGGAATACCATCTTTGGTCCGCTTGAAATCGATGACACGGTAGTGCTTCTTGTGGCCACCACCCGTGTGACGGGTTGTGATGCGGCCTACATTGTTACGACCACCCGTCTTGTTCTTTCTTTCTACCAACGGCTCGTAGGGGCGCCCAGTATGGAGATCCGGGTTGTAAAGCTTTACAACGTGACGGCGTCCGGCAGATGTTGGTTTGGTTTTGACGATCGGCATATTACGACCCCTTTACCTTATTCCACATCCAGAAAATCGATGTCCTGACCTTCTGCCAGCTTGACGTAAGCCTTACGAATGTCATTACGCTTGCCGAACCCGCGGATAGTGCGCTTGAGCTTACCCTTACGGTTCAGAACCTGAACACCTTCTACGGTGACGTTGAACAGCTGCTCAACGGCTTTCTTGATCTCGGGCTTGGTGGCATCGGGTGCTACACGAAACACAACCTGACCACGCTCTGCTGCCAGAGACGCTTTTTCCGATACGTGCGGTCCAAGCAGGACCTTGTAAATACGTTCCTGATTCATCCCAGCATCTCCTCGATCTTCTTCAGAGCGGGAACGGTCACAACGACCTTCTCGAAGGCAACCAGGCTAACCGGATCCAGGCCAGCAATATCACGCACATCAACGTGCGGGATGTTGCGTGAGGCCAGGTGCAGGTTCTGCTCGACGTTGTCGGACAGAATCAGCGCATTGGTCACACCGATGTCCTTCAGCTTGGCGTTGAATGCCTTGGTCTTCGGGCTGTCAACGTTCATGTCGTCAACAACAACCAGACGCTCCTGGCGAACCAGCTCGGAAAAAATGGAGCGCATCGCTGCGCGGTACATTTTGCGGTTAACCTTCTGCTCGAAGCCACGGGGCTTGGCAGCGAAGGTAACGCCACCGGAGCGCCAGATCGGGCTGCGGATGGTACCAGCTCGGGCACGACCGGTGCCCTTCTGACGCCATGGCTTCTTACCGCCACCGCTTACTTCGGAACGCGTCTTCTGAGCCTTGGTACCCTGGCGGGCGCCTGCCATGTAGGCAGTCACAACCTGGTGAACCAGCGACTCGTTAAAATCTTTGGCGAATGCGGCGTCGGAAACAGAAATTCCTTTGCCGCTACCTGTAATAGTCAATTCCATCGCACCGCTCCTCAGGCTTTAACTGCAGGCTTGATGACAACATCGCCGCCAGTTGCGCCGGGAACGGCACCACTTACCAGCAGCAGGTTGCGCTCGGCGTCGACACGGACGATCTTCAGGTTCTGCACAGTTACCTGAGCGTTACCCATCTGGCCCGCCATCTTTTTGCCCTTGAATACCTTGCCCGGAGTCTGGTTCTGACCAATGGAACCCGGAGCACGGTGAGACAGAGAGTTACCGTGAGTGGCGTCCTGCATAGAGAAGTTCCAGCGCTTTACGCCGCCCTGGAAGCCTTTACCCTTGGACTGACCGATGGCATCAACCACCTGACCGTCTTCAAATACAGAAGCTGTAATTTCGCCACCGGCGGCCAGGTCTTCACCTTCGCCATCAGCAAGACGGAATTCCCACATACCACGACCGGCTTCAACGCCAGCCTTGGCAAAATGGCCCGCTTCGCTCTTGGTAACACGAGAGGAACGACGAGTACCGACTGTCACCTGTACGGCGCGGTAGCCATCGCTTTCAAGAGTTTTCAGTTGGGTAATGCGGTTGGGCTCAACCTCGATTACCGTTACGGGCAGCGCCTGCCCATCTTCCGTAAAAATACGGGTCATACCGGCCTTACGACCGACAACACCAATTGCCATGTTTCACCTCTTAAGTGTACGGGGCTCTCACCCTCTATGGCCTTATGACAGTTACACAGACTAATACCGGGCGGTATTAGCCGAGGCTGATCTGAACGTCTACACCTGCTGCCAGGTCCAGTTTCATCAGAGCATCTACTGTCTTTTCCGTCGGCTCAACGATGTCGAGCAAACGCTTATGCGTACGAATTTCATACTGATCGCGCGCGTCCTTGTTGACGTGCGGAGAGATCAATACGGTGTACTTTTCCTTCCGCGTCGGCAGAGGGATAGGGCCACGCACCTGAGCGCCGGTCCGCTTGGCGGTATCGACGATCTCCTGCGTGGACTGGTCGATCAGGCGATAATCAAACGCCTTCAACCGGATTCGAATTTTTTGGCTTTGCATGATGCACCAAACTCCACTCGTAGCAGCTACTTGTTAGCCGACCTTCAAAAAAAGGAGCCGCATTGTATGCATAATACCCAACCCTGTCAACAACAATGCTGGTTGACCAGGTCAGGCAGGCTTTGCGACTGAAACAGAAAAAGGGGCTGAAGAATCAGCCCCTTTTTCCTGATCAAACGAGGAGATTACTCGATGATCTTGGAGACTACGCCGGCACCAACGGTACGGCCGCCTTCGCGAATCGCGAAGCGCAGACCATCTTCCATGGCGATCGGAGCAATCAGGGTAACACTCATCTTGACGTTGTCACCCGGCATAACCATTTCCACACCTTCCGGCAGTTCGCAAGAACCGGTTACGTCGGTAGTACGGAAGTAGAACTGCGGACGGTAGCCCTTGAAGAACGGGGTATGACGACCACCTTCTTCTTTGGACAGCACGTACACTTCGCACTCGAACTTGGTGTGCGGAGTGATGGAACCCGGAACCGCCAGAACCTGACCACGCTCAACGTCGTCACGCTTGGTACCACGCAGCAGCGCACCAATGTTCTCACCGGCACGGCCTTCGTCCAGCAGCTTGCGGAACATCTCAACACCGGTACAGGTAGTCTTGACAGTGTCTTTCAGACCTACGATCTCAACTTCGTCACCAGTCTTGATAACACCACGCTCAACACGGCCTGTTACAACAGTACCACGACCGGAGATGGAGAAGACGTCCTCGATCGGCATCAGGAACGGCTGATCGATCGCACGCTCCGGCTCAGGGATGTAGTCATCCAGAGCTTCTACCAGCTTCTTGACAGCGGTAGTACCCATCTCGTTGTCATCCTTGCCTTCCAGCGCCATCAGCGCGGAACCAGTGATGATCGGAGTGTCGTCGCCCGGGAAGTCGTACTGGCTCAGCAGATCACGAACTTCCATCTCAACCAGCTCGAGCAGCTCTTCATCGTCTACCATGTCCGCTTTGTTCAGGAACACAACGATGTAAGGTACGCCAACCTGACGGGACAGCAGGATGTGCTCACGGGTCTGCGGCATGGGGCCGTCAGCTGCGGAGCAAACCAGGATCGCGCCGTCCATCTGCGCCGCACCAGTGATCATGTTCTTAACATAGTCAGCGTGGCCCGGGCAGTCTACGTGAGCGTAGTGACGGGTCGGTGAATCGTACTCAACGTGAGAGGTGGCGATGGTGATACCACGCGCACGCTCTTCCGGCGCGTTATCGATCTGATCGAATGCGCTGGCGGTACCTGTACCCCAAACTTCGTGACATACGCGGGTCAGCGCTGCGGTCAGGGTGGTCTTACCATGGTCAACGTGACCGATGGTGCCTACGTTCAAGTGCGGTTTACTACGCTCAAATTTTTCTTTAGACACGGTTACACCTCTTCCTGTTTCTTAAGTCCTGGGGATCAACCCTTTTTAATGATCGCTTCGGCAATGTTCGAAGGCGCCTCTGAATAACCAGAGAACTCCATCGCGTAGGACGCCCGGCCTTGCGTTGCAGAACGCAGGTCGGTGGCGTAACCGAACATTTCCGACAACGGAACCTCTGCACGGATGACCTTACCGGCAGGACCTTCGTCCATGCCCTGGATGACACCACGACGACGGTTGAGGTCGCCAACAACATCACCCATGTAGTCTTCCGGCGTCACAACTTCAACACGCATGATCGGCTCGAGCAGTGCCGGGTTCGCCTCAAGGGCACCCTTCTTCATTGCCATGGAACCGGCGACCTTAAAGGCCATCTCGTTGGAGTCGACGTCGTGATAGGAACCGTCATACAGGGTTGCCTTGATACGCAGCAGCGGATACCCGGCCAGACAGCCGTTCTGCATCTGCTCTTCAATACCCTGTTGAACTGCCGGGATGTATTCCTTGGGAACAACACCACCAACAATCTCATTCACGAAGATAAAGTTTTCGCCATCTTCATCATCCAGCGGCAGCGGCTCAAGCTTCAGCTTGACGTGACCGTACTGACCACGACCACCGGACTGACGTACGAATTTGCCTTCGACGTCTACCGGCTTGCGGATGCACTCACGGTAGGCAACCTGCGGCTTACCGATGTTGGCCTCTACCTTGAACTCGCGACGCATACGGTCAACGATGATGTCCAGGTGAAGCTCACCCATACCGGAGATGATGGTCTGACCGGACTCCTCGTCGGTACGGACACGGAAAGACGGATCTTCCTGAGCCAGTTTACCGAGAGCAACGCCCATCTTTTCCTGGTCGGCCTTGGACTTCGGCTCAACCGCAACGGAAATTACCGGCTCCGGGAATTCCATGCGCTCGAGAATGATCTTGTGATTCTCGTCGCACAGGGTGTCACCAGTGGTCACACTCTTCAGACCGATAGCTGCGGCAATGTCGCCCGCCAGAACTTCTTTGATTTCCTGACGATCCTTCGAGTGCATCTGAACCATACGGCCGACGCGCTCTTTCTTGCCCTTCACCGAGTTGTAGACGGCATTACCGGACTCAAGCTTACCGGAGTAAACCCGGAAGAAGGTCAGAGTACCTACGAACGGGTCGGTAGCGATCTTGAACGCCAGAGCGGCGAACGGTGCATCGTCGTCAACCGGACGGGTTTCCTCGGTGCCTTCGTCGTCAACTTCACCACGAATGGCCTTGACTTCGTCCGGCGCAGGCAGGAACTCGATAACAGAGTCCAGAACCGCCTGAACACCCTTGTTCTTGAACGCAGAACCACAGGTAGCAACAACGATTTCGTTGGCCAGGGTGCGCATGCGCAGACCCTTCTTGATATCGTCGATGGACAGCTCACCTTCTTCGAGGTACTTCTCCATCAGCTCTTCGTTGGCTTCTGCGGCCGCTTCAACCATCTGCTCGCGGTACCTGGCGACTTCGTCTGCCATTTCCGCGGGAACATCTTTCTGCTCGTAGGTCGCACCGGAGTCAGCTTCGTTCCAGTAGATGGCCTTGTTACGGATCAGGTCCACGATACCGGCAAAGTTGTCCTCAGCACCGATCGGCAGCTGAATGGGAACACAGTTTGCGCCCAGACGCTTCTTGATCTGCTCAACAACGCGCAGGAAGTTGGCACCGGCACGGTCCATCTTGTTGACGAACACCATGCGGGGAACTTCGTATTTGTTGGCCTGGCGCCATACGGTCTCGGACTGGGGCTCAACACCGGAGGAACCACAGAACACAACAACCGCACCATCAAGCACACGCAGGGAGCGCTCTACTTCGATAGTGAAGTCAACGTGCCCCGGGGTGTCGATGATGTTGATCCGGTGCTCAGGGTACTGCTTGTCCATACCCTGCCAGAATGTCGTAGTCGCAGCAGAGGTGATGGTAATACCACGCTCCTGCTCCTGCTCCATCCAGTCCATGGTGGCTGCACCATCATGGACCTCACCGATCTTGTGGGAAATACCTGTATAGAACAGGACCCGCTCGGTGGTTGTGGTTTTGCCCGCATCAACGTGCGCACAAATACCAATGTTTCTGTAACGCTTGATAGGAGTCTTGCGTGCCACTGTATAAACCTCGGCTGATTAGAAACGGAAGTGAGAGAACGCCTTGTTGGCTTCTGCCATGCGGTGAACATCTTCACGCTTCTTAACAGCGGAGCCTTTGCTGTCAGCGGCGTCCAGGATTTCACCAGCCAGACGCTGAGCCATGGACTTCTCACCGCGCTTCCGTGAATATTCGACGAGCCAGCGCATGGCCAGCGCGTTCTGACGGGAAGGCCGTACTTCGACAGGCACCTGGTAAGTAGCACCACCCACACGACGGGACTTAACCTCAACCATCGGCTGGATGTTCTCCAGGGCCTTCTCGAACATGTCGATCGGCTCTTCCTTGGATTTCTCGGCAACAATATCCAGAGCGCCGTAAACAATGCGCTCTGCGGTAGACTTCTTGCCACTTTCCATCACGTGGTTGATGAACTTGGCAAGACGTGCACTGCCGAATTTCGGATCCGGGATAATTTCCCGTTTAGCTGCAACTCTTCTTCTAGGCATCGATAAGCCCTTATATATCTAAAAGGTCTTCAGGAACCCCTGAGATAGCAAATGCTACTCAGCCTTACTCTTACCGTTCTGACAAGCAACGATAAAAGACACCCGCTCGGGACATCAGGACTTGGGTCGTTTTGCACCGTACTTGGAGCGGCCCTGCTTACGGTTCTGCACACCCTGGGTGTCCAGCGTTCCGCGAACAGTGTGATAGCGCACACCCGGAAGGTCTTTTACTCGACCACCACGGATCAGCACAACACTGTGCTCCTGAAGGTTGTGACCTTCACCACCAATGTATGAGGAAACCTCGTAGCCGTTGGTCAGACGAACACGGCACACTTTACGCAGTGCTGAGTTCGGCTTCTTCGGCGTTGTGGTGTATACACGAGTGCACACACCACGGCGCTGAGGGCAGGCCTGGAGAGCAGGAACGTCGCTCTTGGCTACCTTGCGCTTACGAGGCTTACGCACCAACTGATTAATCGTTGCCATGTAAGCAAACTCCAAAAAACCATATCAATGAAACTTACCCCCTGTGCAGGGGGTAAAATTTAAGGGACGCAAGTGTAAGCCTGCGCCCCCGGACAGTCAAGATGACTGGTCTCTTTTTGACCACCTCCCGGGTAGGTAACTACCCGGAGGCAGTGCGCCGGCCCAACTCAGCTTTCGCGGTTGAGCTCGGCACTCAGAGCTTCTTCCACGTCGGCCGCAGTCACGCCCTGCTCTTCCAGATCGCGCTTGCGACGACGCTCGTTGTGGTATGCCAGACCGGTACCGGCCGGAATCAGTCGACCAACCACAACGTTTTCCTTCAGGCCGCGCAGGTAATCACGCTTACCGGTAACCGCACCTTCGGTGAGCACCCGGGTGGTTTCCTGGAACGAAGCCGCAGAAATGAACGACTCGGTGGCCAGGGAAGCCTTGGTGATACCCAGCAACAGACGCTCGAACCGTGCCGGTTCTTTGTCGGCTGCATCGGCCTTCTCGTTCTCTTCCAGCACCTGGGTGATTTCCACCTGATCACCGGAAAGCAGGGTCGTATCACCCGGATCGGTGATTTCGACCTTGCGCAGCATCTGTCGAACGATAACCTCGATGTGTTTATCGTTGATGACAACGCCCTGCAGACGGTAAACGTCCTGGATCTCGTTGGTGATGTACTTGGCCAGCTCGACCACACCCAGCAGACGCAGAATGTCGTGAGGGTTGGACGGGCCGTCAGAAATCACCTCGCCCTTCTCAACGGTTTCACCTTCGAAGACGTTAAGCTGACGGTGCTTCGGAATCAGCACTTCGTAAGCGTCACCGTCTTTCGGCGTGATCACCAGGCGCTTCTTGCCCTTGGTTTCCTTGCCGAAGGACACCACGCCGCTGATTTCAGCAAGAATGGACGATTCCTTCGGACGACGGGCTTCGAACAGGTCGGCAACCCGCGGAAGACCACCGGTGATATCCCGGGTCTTGGAGCTTTCCTGCGGAATCCGGGCTACCACATCACCCAGCTCGACATTGGCGCCGTTGGCCATGGTGACCAAGGCGTTCGCCGGCAGGAAGAAGATCGCCGTGCCGCCGCCCGGCAGCTCAACCTCTTCGCCCTTGTCGTCCACCAGCTGGATGGCCGGACGAATGTCCTTACCAGCGGCTGGACGTTCTTTGGAGTCAATAACCTCCATAGTGGACAGACCGGTGAGCTCGTCCGCCTGGGTACGGACAGTGATGCCCTCCTCCATGTTGACGAACTTGGCTGTACCCTTGGCTTCCGCGATGATCGGGTGCGTATGCGGGTCCCACTTGGCAACTACAACACCGGCCTCTACCTGATCGCCATTCTTCACGGAAAGCACAGCGCCGTACGGCAGCTTGTACCACTCGCGCTCACGACCCTGCTCGTCCGCAATGGCCAGGGCGGAAGAACGGGAAACCACCACCAGGGAGCCATCGATCTTCTCGATGGACTTCAGGTTGTGCAGGCGCACGGTACCGCCGTGCTTGACCTGGATGTTATCCACAGCGGAAGCCCGGCTCGCGGCACCACCGATGTGGAAGGTCCGCATGGTCAGCTGGGTACCCGGCTCACCGATGGACTGAGCTGCGATAACACCAACGGCCTCACCCACGTTGACCTCATGGCCACGGGCCAGATCGCGGCCATAGCACTTGGAACAGATGCCGTGGCGGGTCTCGCAGGTAATGGCAGAGCGAACCCAGATTTCGTCAACACCAGCGCGCTCCACCATCTCGACGGTTTTCTCGTCGAGCAGGGTACCGGCAGGCACAACAGCATTGTCCTTGTCGGTCGGTGTAAACACGTCACGCGCGGTCACTCGACCCAGAACCCGGTCACCCAGGGGCACAACAACGTCGCCACCCTCGATGTGCGGCGTCATCAGCAGACCTTCATCGGTGCCACAGTCAGGCTCGGTAACCACCAGATCCTGGGAAACGTCGACCAGACGACGGGTCAGGTAACCGGAGTTCGCGGTCTTCAGGGCGGTATCCGCCAGACCCTTACGGGCACCGTGCGTGGAAATGAAGTACTGCAGTACGTTCAGACCTTCACGGAAGTTCGCGGTGATCGGCGTCTCAATGATGGAGCCGTCCGGCTTGGCCATCAGGCCACGCATACCAGACAGCTGACGGATCTGGGCAGCGGAACCCCGAGCACCGGAGTCCGCCATCATGTACACGGAGTTGAACGACTCCTGCATGAGATCCTCGCCGTCCTCACCTTTCACCGGCTGGCCGTCCGGACCAATCACCTGCTCCTTGGACAAACGCTCCATCATGGCCTTGGAGACCTTGTCGTTGGCCCGGGACCAGATATCGATCACCTTGTTGTACTTCTCGCCCTGGGTCAGAAGACCGGACGCGTACTGGGTCTCGATGTCCTTCACCTCTGCGGAGGCGGCGTCTACCAGTTCGTACTTCTCCGGCGGAATCTCGAAATCGTTGAAACCGATCGAGATGCCGGAGACCGTGGCGTAGTGATAACCCATGTACATCAGCTGATCCGCGAAAATGACGGTGTCTTTCAGACCCGCATCGCGATAGCAGGTGTTGATCAGGTTGGAGATCGCCTTCTTGACCATCGGTTTGTTGATCAGCTCGTAGGACAGGCCATCCGGCACGATATCGAACAACAGCGCCCGACCAACCGTGGTATCAACAATCTTGTATTCTTCGGTGCGAGAGCCATCTTCAGCAATCGCCACTTCCTTCACACGAACCTTGACAATCGCCTGAAGGTCGACCTTGCCAGCGCCGTAGGCACGATGCGCCTCTTTGACGTCGGCAAACACCATACCCTCGCCCAGGGCGCTCTTGCGCTCACGGGTCATGTAGTACAGCCCGAGTACCACGTCCTGGGACGGCACGATAATCGGCTCGCCGTTAGTCGGCGACAGTACGTTGTTGGTGGACATCATCAACGCACGGGCTTCGAGCTGAGCTTCCAGGGTCAGCGGTACGTGCACCGCCATCTGGTCACCGTCAAAGTCGGCGTTGTAGGCAGCACACACCAGCGGGTGCAACTGGATGGCCTTACCTTCGATCAGAACCGGCTCGAACGCCTGGATACCCAGACGGTGCAGGGTCGGCGCACGGTTCAGCATGATGGGGTGCTCACGGATGACTTCGTCCAGGATATCCCAGACCACGCCTTCCTCACGCTCAACCATCTTCTTGGCGGCCTTAATGGTGGTCGCCAGGCCGCGGTGCTCGAGCTTGGAGAAGATAAACGGCTTGAACAGTTCCAGAGCCATCTTCTTGGGCAGACCACACTGGTGCAGGCGCAGGTAGGGACCTACCACGATCACCGAACGACCGGAGTAGTCCACACGTTTACCCAGCAGGTTCTGACGGAAACGACCCTGCTTACCCTTGATCATGTCGGCCAGGGACTTCAGCGGGCGCTTGTTAGTGCCGGTGATGGCACGGCCACGACGACCGTTGTCCAGCAGCGCATCAACCGCTTCTTGAAGCATCCGCTTCTCGTTGCGCACGATGATGTCCGGCGCGTTCAGCTCCAGCAGGCGCTTGAGACGGTTGTTCCGGTTGATCACCCGACGGTAAAGATCGTTCAGATCAGAAGTCGCGAAGCGGCCACCGTCCAGCGGTACCAGCGGGCGCAGATCCGGCGGCAGAACCGGCAGCACGGTCATCACCATGTCGCCCGGCTTGTTGCCGGAGTACAGGAACGCCTCAAGAATCTTCAGACGCTTGCTGAACTTCTTGATCTTGGTTTCGGAGTTGGTCTGCGGGATTTCCTCACGCAGTGCATCAACCTCTTCCTGCAGATCGATACCTTCGAGGAGCTCCTTGACCGCTTCGGCACCCATGCGGGCGTCGAACTCGTCACCGAATTCTTCCAGGGCTTCGTAATACTGCTCGTCGTTCAGCAGCTGCCCTTTCTCCAGGGTGGTCATCCCCGGATCGATCACGATAAAGGATTCGAAGTACAGGACCCGCTCGATATCGCGCAGGGTCATGTCCAGCATCAGGCCAATGCGGGACGGCAGTGACTTCAGGAACCAGATGTGGGCGACCGGGCTGGCCAGCTCGATATGGCCCATGCGCTCACGACGCACGCTGGCCAGTGCAACCTCAACACCACACTTCTCGCAGATGACGCCGCGGTGCTTGAGGCGCTTGTACTTACCGCACAGGCACTCGTAGTCCTTGATCGGGCCGAAGATCTTGGCACAGAAAAGACCGTCGCGCTCCGGCTTGAAGGTACGGTAGTTAATGGTCTCAGGCTTCTTCACTTCGCCAAAGGACCAGGAACGAATCATGTCAGGCGACGCCAGGCCAATGCGGATGGCGTCGAATTCCTTGCTTTGGTTCTGGCTCTTGAGAAGATTCAGCAAATCTTTCATCAGTAAAAGCTCCGGATGGCGTTAATCTCGGGCGGGCACTTCGCGTGCCCGCTCACGCTGCCAAAAACTATTCGGCTCACTCGGATTCCAGCTCGATGTCGATACCCAGCGAGCGGATTTCCTTGACAAGAACGTTGAAGGATTCGGGCATGCCCGGCTCCATCCGATGATCGCCATCGACAATGTTCTTGTACATCTTGGTCCGACCGTTCACGTCATCAGACTTGACGGTGAGCATCTCCTGCAGCGTGTAAGCTGCGCCGTAGGCCTCAAGGGCCCACACTTCCATCTCACCGAAGCGCTGGCCACCGAACTGCGCCTTACCACCCAGCGGCTGCTGGGTAACCAGGCTGTAAGAACCGGTGGAACGAGCGTGCATCTTGTCGTCGATCAGGTGGTTCAGCTTCAGGATGTACATGTAGCCAACCGTCACCGGGCGGTCGAACGCATCACCGGTGCGACCATCATAAAGCTTGGTCTGCCCCGTTGTGCTCATACCCGCCAGCTCAAGCATACGCTTGACCTCGGCTTCCTTGGCGCCGTCGAATACCGGCGTTGCCATGGGCACGCCGCCCCGAAGGTTGTGGCACATCTCCAGGATTTCCTTGTCGGACAGGGAATCCAGATCCACCTTGAACACTTCGTCTGAGTGATTGTAGATCTCATCCAGGAGCTTGCGTAATTCAGCTACCTTGCGCTGCTCGTCCAGCATCTGGCTGATACGCTCACCCAGACCCTTCGCTGCCGCGCCCAGGTGAGTCTCAAGCACCTGACCTACGTTCATCCGCGAGGGAACACCCAGCGGGTTCAGAACTACGTCAACCGTGTTGCCGTGCTCGTCGTAAGGCATGTCTTCGATCGGCATAACCGAGGAAATAACACCCTTGTTACCGTGACGACCGGCCATCTTGTCACCCGGCTGGATACGACGCTTGATAGCCAGGTATACCTTGACGATTTTCAGTACGCCCGGTGCGAGATCGTCGCCCTGCTGAAGCTTGCCTTTCTTGTCGTCAAAGCGCGCTTCGTGCTCCTTCTTGCGGTCTTCCAGACCCTGCTCGGATTTCTCCAGCAGTTCGTTCAAACCCTCGTCTTTCATCCGGAGCTTGAACCAGTCGGAACGCGGCAGCTCGGCCAGATAGCTCTCTTCCAGGGTAGCGCCCTTTTTCAGGCCCGGCCCACTGATCACTTCCTGCCCTTTCAGAGCACTCATCAAACGCTCGAATGTGGCACCTTCGACAATCCGGTACTCGTCCTTCAGATCCTTGCGGTACTGGTCCAACTGCTCTTTCTCAATGGACTGGGCACGCTGATCCTTCTCGATACCGTCGCGGGTAAAGACCTGCACGTCGATAACGGTGCCGCGGGTACCTGTCGGCACACGGGAGGAGGTGTCCTTCACATCAGACGCCTTCTCACCGAAGATGGCACGCAGCAGCTTTTCTTCTGGTGTCAGCTGGGTTTCACCTTTCGGTGTTACCTTGCCTACCAGTATGTCGCCGGGGCCCACTTCAGCACCGATGTAAACAATACCGGACTCATCCAGCTTGGACAGCGCACTTTCACCAACGTTCGGAATATCCGCGGTAATTTCTTCGCTACCCAGCTTGGTATCCCGAGCCACACAGGTCAGTTCCTGGATGTGGATGGTGGTCAGGCGGTCTTCCTGCACCACTTTCTCGGAGATGAGGATGGAGTCCTCAAAGTTGTAACCGTTCCAGGGCATGAACGCGATGCGCATGTTCTGCCCCAGGGCCAGTTCACCCAGATCCACGGACGGACCGTCGGCCAGCACGTCGCCACGGGCAATCACGTCACCCTGACGCACGATGGAACGCTGGTTGATACAGGTGTTCTGGTTTGAACGGGTGTACTTGGTCAGGTTGTAGATATCCACACCTGCATCACCCGCTTCGGTTTCCTCGTTATTGACCCGAACCACGATACGGGCCGCGTCGACACTCTCAATCACACCGCCACGACGGGCCGTGACACAGACACCGGAGTCCTGCGCCACCGTACGCTCTACACCCGTACCTACGAGAGGTACCTGGGAACGCAGGGTCGGAACCGCCTGACGCTGCATGTTGGCACCCATCAGTGCCCGGTTGGCGTCGTCGTGCTCGAGGAACGGAATCAGAGACGCAGCCACCGAAACTACCTGGCGCGGAGAGACGTCCATGAAGTTGACGCTTTCCGGCGGAGTAACGGTAAATTCGTTCTGATGGCGAACGGTAACCAGCTCGTCAGTCAGACGCTTGGTCTTCTCGTCCATGGCTGCGCTGGCCTGGGCAATGACGTAGTTGCTCTCCTCGATAGCGGACAGGTAAACCACTTCATCGGTGACCACGCCATTTTCGACCTTCCGGTACGGGCTCTCGAGAAAACCGTAGGAGTTGGACCGCGCGTAAGTCGCCAGCGAGTTGATCAGACCGATGTTCGGACCTTCCGGCGTCTCGATCGGGCATACACGACCGTAGTGGGTCGGGTGTACGTCACGAACCTCAAAGCCTGCACGCTCACGGGTCAGACCGCCAGGGCCCAACGCAGAGATACGACGCTTGTGCGTGACCTCGGAGAGCGGGTTGTTCTGGTCCATGAACTGGGACAACTGGCTGGAGCCGAAGAATTCTTTAACCGCGGCAGCCACCGGCTTGGCGTTAATCAGATCCTGCGGCATCAGGCCTTCACTTTCAGCAAGGCTCAGACGCTCACGAACCGCGCGCTCAACGCGCACAAGCCCGACACGGAACTGGTTTTCGGCCATTTCGCCAACACAGCGAACACGACGGTTACCCAGGTTATCGATGTCGTCCACATTGCCCTGGCCGTTACGGATATCGATCAGAGTCTTCAGAACATCGATGATGTCTTCGTGGGTCAGCGTGCCTTCACCGGTGCTCTCTTCACGGCGCAGACGACGGTTGAGCTTCATCCGGCCAACCGCAGACAGATCGTACCGCTCTTCAGAGAAAAACAGGTTGTTGAACAGATTCTCAGCCGACTCCTTGGTGGGCGGCTCACCCGGGCGCATCATACGGTAGATCTCAACCAGCGCTTCCAGCGGCGTGCGGGTCGGATCGATACGCAGGGTGTCGGACATGAAGGGTCCGCAGTCCAGGTCGTTGGTGTAAAGGGTTTCGATTTCCTTCACGCCAGCGTCGAGGATCTTGGTAACCAGCTCTTCGGTCAGCTCGGAGTTACACTCAACCAGCACTTCCCCAGAAGCCTGATCGATCATGTCTTTGGCCAGTACGCGGCCGTACAGGTACTCGGTTGGCACCTCGAGCTCGTTGATACCGGCTTTTTCCAACTGCTTGATGTGGCGAGCAGTAATCCGGCGACCTTCCTCAACAATCACGTTGCCGTCATTGTCTTTGATATCGAAGGTCGCAATGTCACCACGCAGACGGCTCGGCACCAGCTCCAGCTTGCACACTTCCGCGCCCAGGCTGAACTTACTGGTTTCGAAGAACATATCGAGCATCTGCTCGGAGGTGTAGCCCAGGGCACGAAGCAGTATCGACGCCGGCAGCTTACGGCGACGGTCGATACGAACGAACACGGAGTCCTTCGGGTCGAACTCGAAGTCCAGCCAGGAACCACGGTAAGGAATCACCCGAGCCGAGTACAGAAGCTTGCCTGAGGAATGGGTCTTGCCCTTGTCGTGATCGAAGAACACACCTGGAGAACGGTGGAGCTGGGAAACAATAACACGCTCGGTACCATTGATAACGAAGGTACCGTTCTCGGTCATCAGGGGCATTTCGCCCATGTAGACTTCCTGCTCTTTAATGTCCTTGATCGCCTTGTTGGACGATTCCTTATCGTAAATGATAAGGCGGACCTTCACCCGCAGCGGCGCTGCATAGGTTACGCCCCTAAGCTGGCATTCCTTGACATCAAAAACCGGCTCGCCAATACGATAACTGACGTATTCGAGCGCGGCATTGCCAGAGTAACTGACAATCGGGAATACGGATTTGAATGCTGCGTGAAGACCGGTTTCCCGGCGGTCTTCAGGAGCGGCTTCCATTTGGAGGAAGTCCCGGAACGAATCCAGCTGAATAGACAGCAAATAGGGGACGTCCATCACGGAAGGCAATTTACTAAAATCTTTGCGAATCCGCTTTTTCTCAGTGTAGGAGTAAGTCATCTGCATTCCCCAGCTTTAGACCTGATACCTGGTATCAAGAAGCAACCAATGTTCTGCTTCGGGGCCGAATTGCTCGGCTTGTCGCGCCGTCTTGAACAAGACTCTGGCTGTAGGTTATAGATCTGACATCAACCTGCAATTGCTCACCAGACTCTATAGCATATACAACAGAAAAAGGCCGGTGGCCCAAAGCCACCAGCCTGTCCATGCTTATTGCACGGTTTCGATCAACAGCCGACTCTTACTTGAGCTCAACAGAAGCGCCTGCTTCCTCAAGCTTCTTCTTGGCTTCTTCAGCGTCGTCTTTGCTAGCGCCTTCCTTAATAACGGAAGGAGCGCTGTCGACCATTTCCTTAGCTTCTTTCAGACCCAGGCCGGTCAGTTCACGAACGGCCTTGATTACGTTTACTTTCTTCTCACCAGGACCGGTAAGTACAACGTCAAACTCGGTCTGCTCTTCAGCAGCGGCTTCGCCACCACCAGCAGCGGCCGGAGCAGCGGCAACGGCTGCAGCGGCGGATACACCGAATTTTTCTTCCATTGCTTCAACCAGCGCAACAACGTCCATTACGCTCATTTCAGCAATTGCGTTCAAAATGTCTTCGTTAGACAGAGCCATGACTTTCTCCCAAAAATATAAAAAATGGTGTTCAACAGAATCAAGCAGCTTCTTGCTTCTGGTCGCGAACTGCCGCTACAGCACGAGTCACTTTCGAAGGAACTTCGTTCAGTGTCCGTGCCAGCTTGGTGATCGGTGCCTGTGTTACAGCGGCCAGCATTGTCAGCGCTTCGTGACGTGTTGGCAGCTTGGCAAGACGGTCGATCTGGTCTGCACCCATCAGCTCTCCGCCGACGGCCAGGCCTTTAATCTCGAACGCTTCTTTCTCTTTGGCAAAATCCTTCAGCAGACGCGCTGCCGCGCCCGGATCTTCCATAGAGAATGCCAGAATGGTCGGACCAACCAGGGCTTCGTCGATGCACTCGAACTCGGTACCACGAATCGCGATCTTAGCGAGGTTGTTACGAACAACCTTCAGACGCACGTTTTCGGCACGAGCCTTGGCACGAAGCGCCGTCATGTCACCAGAGGTAACACCACGGTAGTCAGCCATAACCACAGACAGAGCACCACCGGCAGTCTCGTTGACTTCAGCGACGATCGCTTTCTTGTCTTCGAGTCTAATTGCCACTGGATTTCTCCTCGATTTCGCCGGGTCTTCCCGGCAAACCCACATATACCCCTCGCGGGGCTCCTAACGGTGTTTGGGTTCAGAGAGAACGTCTTCACACCGTCTGCGCAGGCGTTGCTTTAACCCTTGTGACCCTCTGCACGCAGAGGGTCTCGGGGGCCTGCGGTCTTTGACAGCCTTGGCTTCCGCCCAGACTACAAAGCAACCACCAATCAAAGGATCAAATAGCGAGACCGCTCTGATCGATAGTCAGGCCAGGACCCATAGTCGAGGAAATGGTGATCTTCTTGAGATACACACCTTTCGCCGACGAGGGCTTGGCCTTTTTCAGATCTGCCACCAGAGCCTCAAGGTTTTCCTTGATGTTCTGGGCAGAGAATTCAACGTTACCCAGCGGAGCGTGGATAATGCCGTTTTTGTCGGTACGGTAACGAACCTGACCAGCCTTGGCGTTTTTGACCGCGGTCTCAACGTCAGGGGTCACGGTGCCGACCTTCGGGTTCGGCATCAGGCCACGGGGACCAAGGATCTGGCCCAGCTGACCAACAACACGCATGGCATCCGGAGTGGCGATAACCACGTCGAAATCCATGTTGCCTTTTTTCACTTCATCCGCCAGATCGTCCATACCGACAACGTCTGCACCAGCAGCGGTTGCTTTTTCGGCATTGGCGCCCTGGGTGAACACAGCAACACGAACGGTTTTGCCGGTACCGTGCGGCAGCACGGTGCTGCTACGGACAACCTGATCGGATTTACGCGCGTCAACGCCCAGGTTGACGGCCACGTCGACAGACTCTTTGAATTTCACGTTCTGGCCCAGTTCGACCAGCAGTGCAACTGCCTCGTCAACCGAGTAAGAGCGAGTAGAGTCTACCTTTTCACGAATAAGCTTCTGACGCTTGCTCAGCTTTGCCATGTTACAGGCCCTCCACGTTCAGGCCCATGCTGCGGGCGGTTCCTGCAATGGTACGCACCGCTGCGTCCATATCGGCAGCAGTCAGATCCGGCTCTTTGGTCTTGGCGATCTCTTCAAGCTGCTCGCGGGTCACGGTACCGACTTTCTCGGTGTTCGGACGACCAGAGCCGCTCTTGATACCAGCAGCCTTCAAAAGAAGAACCGGTGCAGGCGGGGTCTTGGTAATAAAGGTAAAGCTACGATCACTGTAGACGGTGATCACAGTTGGAATCGGCAGACCAGGCTCCATGTCCTGGGTCTGGGCGTTGAACGCCTTACAGAATTCCATGATGTTTACGCCGCGCTGACCCAGTGCAGGACCAACGGGGGGACTCGGGTTGGCCTTACCGGCAGCAACCTGAAGCTTGATGTACGCTTCAATTTTCTTTGCCATGATAGATCTCCTATGGGTTCAAACGCCTTTCGGCTCCCCGGTTTTTACAACTGCCAAGAGCAGACACAAAAAGCCCGCGTCGCTTGAGCGCGCGAGCTTTCAGATTCCTCGTTGCCGGTCAGTCCTTCTCGACCTGCCCAAACTCCAGCTCTACCGGAGTTGAACGCCCGAAAATAAGAACGGCAACTTTGACTCGACTCTTGTCGTAGTCAACTTCTTCAACCACGCCATTGAAGTCCGCAAACGGCCCTTCAATAACACGAACAATCTCACCCGGCTCGAATAGAGTCTTCGGCTTGGGCTTGTCAGCGCCACTCTCTACCCGACGCAGGATTGCTTCCGCTTCCTTTTCGGTGATTGGCGCAGGCTTATCCTTGGTACCACCAATGAAGCCAAGGACGCGCGGAGTATTCTTTACAAGGTGCCACGTCGCGTCGTCCATTTCCATCTGGACCAGTACGTACCCGGGATAGAACTTGCGCTCACTCTTGCGCTTCTTTCCCTCTCGCATCTCAACGACTTCCTCGGTCGGAACCAGGATTTCGCCGAAACGGTCTTCCATCTCGTGCAGCGCAACGCGCTCCTTGAGAGTGCGCATCACCTGCTTTTCGAAGCCAGAATACGCATGAACGACGTACCAGCGCTTAGCCATTGCCCACTCCTGTTAACCGATAAACCCGGCGACCAGCCAGCTGATCAGCGAGTCCATACCCCACAGCAAAAGCGCCACAACCAGCACAAACACCACAACAATCGCTGTCGTCTGCACGAGCTCGGGCCTGGTGGGCCATACCACTTTCCGGATCTCTACTCTCGCTTCCTTCAGCAGCGTCGCGAAACGACGACCGCGGTCGGTCTGGAGGGCAACAAGCGCCGCCACAAGGGCGAGACCTACAAGAGCCAGAACCCGATACAGCAGAGACTCGGCACTAAAATACTGATTCCCCACCACACCGATGGCGATCAGAACGAAAACAACCAGCCACTTCAGGAAATCGAAACGGCTGGCTGACTGAACGGCTTTTGACTCCATAGGAATCAACTTATGTATCCGGATGTTAAAAAATGGCAGGCCAGGAGGGAATCGAACCCCCAACCTGCGGTTTTGGAGACCGCTGCTCTGCCAATTGAGCTACTGGCCTGCACCGAAACAACTCAGCGCACTTACTTTCGAGTCAATTACTCGATGATCTTGGAGACTACGCCGGCACCAACGGTACGGCCGCCTTCACGAATCGCGAAGCGCAGACCATCTTCCATGGCGATCGGAGCAATCAGGGTAACACTCATCTTGACGTTGTCACCCGGCATAACCATTTCCACACCTTCCGGCAGCTCGCAAGAACCGGTTACGTCGGTAGTACGGAAGTAGAACTGCGGACGGTAGCCCTTGAAGAACGGAGTGTGACGACCACCTTCTTCTTTGGACAGCACGTACACTTCGCACTCGAACTTGGTGTGCGGAGTGATGGAACCCGGAACCGCCAGAACCTGACCACGCTCAACGTCGTCACGCTTGGTACCACGCAGCAGCGCACCAATGTTCTCACCAGCACGACCTTCGTCCAGCAGCTTGCGGAACATCTCAACACCGGTGCAGGTGGTCTTCTGGGTATCACGAATACCAACGATCTCAACTTCATCACCGGTCTTAAGGATGCCACGCTCAACACGGCCTGTTACAACAGTACCACGACCGGAGATGGAGAAGACGTCCTCGATCGGCATCAGGAACGGCTGATCGATCGCACGCTCCGGCTCAGGGATGTAGTCATCCAGAGCTTCTACCAGCTTCTTGACAGCGGTAGTACCCATCTCGTTGTCATCCTTGCCTTCCAGCGCCATCAGCGCGGAACCAGTGATGATCGGAGTGTCGTCGCCCGGGAAGTCGTACTGGCTCAGCAGATCACGAACTTCCATCTCAACCAGCTCGAGCAGCTCTTCATCGTCTACCATGTCCGCTTTGTTCAGGAACACAACGATGTAAGGTACGCCAACCTGACGGGACAGCAGGATGTGCTCACGGGTCTGCGGCATGGGGCCGTCAGCTGCGGAGCAAACCAGGATCGCGCCGTCCATCTGCGCCGCACCAGTGATCATGTTCTTAACATAGTCAGCGTGGCCCGGGCAGTCTACGTGAGCGTAGTGACGGGTCGGTGAATCGTACTCAACGTGGGAGGTGGCGATGGTGATACCACGCGCACGCTCTTCCGGTGCGTTATCGATCTGGTCAAAGGCACGACTCTCACCGGTACCGAACACTTCGTGACATACACGAGTCAGCGCTGCGGTCAGAGTGGTCTTACCATGGTCAACGTGACCAATGGTGCCCACGTTCAAGTGCGGCTTATTACGTTCAAACTTAGACTTAGACATTTGACCAATCTCCCTAATCAACCAGGATCGTGACGTTGACCGGATAAATAATGGAGCTCATGGGCGGATTTGAACCGCCGACCTCACCCTTACCAAGGGTGTGCTCTACCAACTGAGCTACATGAGCATTACAAAACAAATTGGAGCGGGCAGCGGGAATCGAACCCGCGTCATCAGCTTGGAAGGCTGAGGTAATAGCCACTATACGATGCCCGCGAGCAATTTAGTGGTGGAGGGGGCAGGATTCGAACCTGCGAAGGCGATGCCGTCAGATTTACAGTCTGATCCCTTTGGCCACTCGGGAACCCCTCCGAGTCGGACCTGCTTACGCAAATCCGTCAAAACTTAAAGTGGAGCTGGCGGACGGAATCGAACCCCCGACCTGCTGATTACAAGTCAGCTGCTCTACCAACTGAGCTACGCCAGCTCACATTCGCCTCGTCAGCGAGGGCGGTATACTACGGATTTTTTTCTGGCGTTGCAACACCTTCACAAGGCCTGATTTCAACGAAATCGAAATTGCTGCCGTAATCCGCTTTCACCGCCTGAACCAGTTCTTCAGCGAGTTCCGGTTCCGCCTCAAAAGAGAGCGCGTAGCTTATCTGATTTCGGGGGAAGTTGACCAGTACCGCATTAAGATTCTGACGTTTTTTTTCTTCCAGCACGGATATTGCAGATTCCCTGGACTCGAATAGCCCCAGGGAGATCGCATTGCGGTTCTCGCCCTCGGTGACCAGATAGGAATCAATCCCCTGGCGCTGAATGTCACGGAATTGGCGCAACGCCACGGCTTCAGGTTGGGGCGGGATGAGGACCCAGTGCAAGGGCGGCAACTCTCGCTCGACTTCCTCGACCTTGAAGCCGGCTTCCTCGGCAAGGGGCTGCTTGGCCACTAGCCTTCGCGCACGCTCCGCGGTTTCGATCCATCCAAGGCGCACACAAGACGAGTCATAGCGCCCTGACGGTATCGCCACCGCATCATTACGAGGATCCGGAGACTTCAGGCTGGCCACCCGCGGCAAGCTACCACTGGCAACTTTGGCCATTCCGCCGGATGGACCGACGAAGTCTGGCAGGTAATAGATGCCAATACTGACCAGCACCAGCACCAGTGCCAACCACCTCATTCTGACGAGTCCTCGGCATGAATCGCACGCAGGCCGCTCAACACCAGGTCGGGCCGATGGGTACCAGGCAGCCCAAGGCCAAGCAGGCGATTCGCATCACCGCCAGTCACCAACAGATCAGACAGCCCGTGCTTTCGGGCGTCAGCGATAACACGCTCGATCATGGCACCGGAAAGCCAGGCAAGACCATGGTTCACGCATTCCCCGGTATTCCGTCCCGGGTCTGTCGCCAATCCCTGATCAGGGTCGAACCAGATTCGCGCCGCGTCCGTTCTGAGACTCCGCAGCATCATTTGCAACCCCGGAAGGATATACCCACCGAGATGCTGGCCACTCGTATCCACATAGTCGATGGTAACCGCACTGCCGGCATCCACCACCACGAAACCCTGCTTGTGATCGAGCCAGGCGCCATACATTGCGTGCCAACGATCGGCCCCCATTCTCGATACATCCTGGTAGGCGTTTACAAGTCCGTTACGGGACTGCTCGGACCAGTAGAACTTCACCGGCGCCGGACAGAGCTTTGCAAGTGAACCTATCAGATGAGTGCGCCTTTCTTCAGAAGCAACGGTGGATATGGCAACACCCCTTACCTGCCTTATGAGCTCTCCTGCTGAGCTCAAAGGATTCTCATCTTCCAGTGATCCGCTGCCTGTTGCCTGAGTACAATCCTGGTCATCCAGACACCATTTCAACCGGGTATTGCCTGCATCAATAAAAAGCTTCATGACACCACTCGCAGACTGATTTCCCCTGCGCGTACCGGAACAGTCCCGGTTTGGGTCCGTATCTGGTAGTTTCCCGCGTCATCGATACCACAGCCGACGCCTTCAACATCACCACCCCGAGCCTGAAGCGGCTTCCCCATAAAGATATCCCTTCGCTGCCAGGGCTCGCGGAAATCCGCGAAACCGACATCCGAAAACAGGGGCACCGCATCCAGAACCCCATCGATAATGGCGCTTGCAATCTGATTCCGCGACCAGTCGACGTTCGGGCATGCCCTGGCAAGACTGCTCCAGGGCTGATCGACACCCTCGGCCCGGGACATGTGGACGTTCAGGCCAATGCCGGCAATCACTTGCACAAGGCCCTCTTCGAGTTCTCCCTGCAATTCCACCAGGATGCCGCCAAGCTTTCCGTCCGGCAGAAAAATATCGTTCGGCCATTTGAGCCCGACCTCCGGCACTCCCAGTCGCTCCAGGGCATTGGCCACCGCAACCCCCAGTACGAGGCTCAACCCGTCCAGTACCCCGAAACCACCGTGAAACGTCAGGCCCATACTCAGATACAGGTTTTCACCCCGAGGGCTCTGCCACACACGTCCTCGTCGCCCGCGCCCTGAGGTCTGGCAGTCGGCCATGACCACCGGAATACCCCGGGTACCGGCCGTGATCTGTCGGATCACTTCGGCATTGGTCGAATCCACTTCATCAAGCACGGTCAGCGCCAGTTCCTCTTCCCGCCCGGAGGCAATTCCATCAAGCACTGCCGCAGGGTCGAGCAAGTCGACCCGGGACACCAGTTGGTAGCCGCGCCCACGGATCGTGGCAATATCCGCACCTTCGTCCATTGCGCGACGGATCTGTTTCCAGATTGCCGTGCGACTGACCCCGAGTTTTTCGGCCAACGCAGCTCCCGAATGGACCTGTCCGTCACTGAGCAGCTCTATAAGTGCCTTGGATTTCATTACACGCATCCAGCCATGAGAGTGGGTAAGGCCGGATTAAACACCAGGGGAAGGAAAAAGACAAAGTCGGCAGCCTGCCTTTGCGAATTGGCTGCCGACAGATCAGGGAATCGGTGTCGCGGTGAGGTTCGCCTTGATATCGAAGTTCTGCATTTTCACACCGTATACCGCGGTTTGTGCTCCGCCAACGGGGTGGACCAGATCAATATTATTGATGGAGAGCTCCTTGAACTGACTTCTCGCTTTCACGGCAAAACCCAGCGGGCGATTTTCGGCTTCCTGCAGGGTCGGATTGGCCACATAGCGATAACCCGAAGCTGATGCGCCATCCATGATTTTCTCGTCACCCCGGTTGCCAACCACGCCCAGAGCGTCAGGACCGTCCGTCTTTTTTACGACCCGGGTCTGGTAGACATCCACGGAAAGGTCGGTGCGCAGGCCAAACGAATTGTCTTCCACGCCATCACCATCGAAGTCACCGCCATCGCTGGTATGGATATCGTTCAGAACCAGACGCGTGCCCGTTCCATTCACAGCTTCGCCAACGCCATTGGTTTCCCGGTTGGTTTCCCAGGTCAGCGCGTTTTTTCGGTCCTCACCGGCGGCCTTTGCAAACACCTGCTTCAGGCGCACAGTCAGCCCTTCCTCACCCCGGGCTTCCCAGACACCTCCAGAGCTGACACAGGACGATGGACTGTCACCAACGCCACCGGCGCAGACATCACCGGCGCCTCCCGGCACGATCGTCATACTGCTCCCGGTTTCATATTTCTGGACCACGAATCGCCCAAAACTCCGGCCTGATTCCTTGTCACCAATCCTCAGGTTGCCGATGTCCATGGTGCTCCAGGCTTCGCTTTTGACAATCGCAAGCCCCTCCTGCGTGACGTCGACTGTCATGCCCCGAACGTGGGAATCATAATCCAGCTCGGTGATCCAGAGCCCCTTCTGCGGAACCTCGCCGTTACCCTGATCGTAGGGCACCGCGATAATGGCGGCCTTGCCATCATGAATCCGGACATCCGAGTTGATGGTAATCCCCTCACCCGAGGCACCACCGGGGCCAAGCGTCATATGGCCATCCAGTTCAAACTCATAGGCAGGATAAAAGCCCAGCGCCAGCAGCAGCTCAGTGCCACCCTGCAAGGGAGCATCCTCACTGCCCACCCGCAGACCGTTGATCCGGTATCCAGCCCGGACATCCTCAAACCCGATGCGCAGGCCATCGAAAAACTGGGTGCCATTGATCATCTCATTGCGAGTCACGTTAACCGTAACATCACCCTGCCCCCAAGACTGAAGGCCGCTGAAGATCACCCTGTTCCCGTCTTCCGTGTAGCTGAAATCGGCAAGCCGCAAGCTCCATTCCGTAGCGAGCCGCAAGCCCTGGGGGCCGGCATCCGGATGACCACCGCCCTGGAGATAGACCGCATTGGAATAGTTGCGTCCATTGAACACCTGGTCCTCAAGCAGAAAGCTGACGTTCACCTCTCCGATGCTTCTCCCACTGCCGCCAACCTCAATGGCACCGATATTAAACTGCCCGGCCAGGGAGCCAAGGGTCAGGGCAAGGGCCGGACGATTCCTCCAGTCGGTTGTCACATCAAGCCTGAGGTCGTTGATTCGATAGCTTCCGGTGATGTCCCTGAGGGCCAGAGCCTTGCCGTCATCCATATAGAGGAAGGTCGCCGAGTGAATAACCGTCTCGTTATCGATGCGAAGGCCTTCCCCGGAGCGCCCGCCGGCGGTAATGCCGGTGCTGGACGAAAGATCGTAGCTACCGCTCAGGCTACCGTAACTGGGTAGCAGTTGACCCGAGCCAGAATCCACGGATACGCCATGATTCAGGGGGTTATTGCTGTAACGGATTGCGCCAACCTCCCAGTTACCAACAATCCTTGGCGCATCCAGGGCCAGGGTGTCGCCGACGACATCCAGCGTTACCCCCAGGGCCTCCACGTTCATGGTGATATCATCCAGGAACACTTCATTACCGTTGGTGCGATAACCCAGGCGGCCGCCGGTCATGGTGTAGGCCGAGTCGAACGTATAGCCCGCCCCGCCAACGGAACCACCCTGGCTGATGTTCAGATATCCCTCCAGGGTATGGTCGAAAAAGACGCCACCCATACTGACTCCCGGCGCCCCGGCGAGGCGGATATCTCCAAACTCCACTCTCCGATCCTCGACCAGGTAATCAAGGTTCAGGGACGCATCGTCCTCGATGTCGATCCGAACCAGATGAAACGCCTGACCTGCCGAATCGATGGCTGAACCAACCCGGAAGCCTTCCAGATGAATGCCTTTGTCATCGTCATAGTAGGACAAACCATCTGCTGTCAAGGCAAGGTCCAGCTCCATGGTCAAGCCACTCTGACCGCTGATGTTGGCCAACGCGGTGTCGTCGAGGCTTTTCATATCGGCAAACACCCAGGAGGCGTTGATCAGGCACGCCAGCCCGATAGCCGTCGAGGTAAATGGCCTGCTACTGTCCGGAGCCCACATAATCATCAACCTCTTGCCCATTACGGATTACCGGCAGGAAACACAAGCAGGTTGCCTTCCATGACAACTTCTCCTCGCATATCCACTGAGAATATGTCGGTCTGTTGAAACCCCGGGTCGGTTGGCCGCGCTGTACTACTGGCGGAGATCTTGAATTGGACGTCATTGAACCGGACGGTGTTTGGCAAACCCAGTTCCAGAACATCCCGGTTGAACTGCTCTCCATCACCCCCGAACCCGGAATCAACGGTGCGGACCCGTAGTGTCAGCCCCTCAAACGCGAAATTACCGCGAATATCATCAAGGACCATCCACCCCCCATTTTCTTTAAGCCGGTAGGCAAAGCGGGCACCGCACTTTTTGTCGGCATCGTCACAGCGTCCGAAATAGCTGTTCTCAACGGGACCACCCATCTCGTTGATACTGATGTCGCCGGACAGATAGATCCCGCCTTGGCCCGAGATGTCTGAAAGGGCTTCATCACCAAGTCGGGAGAGCTCCGCGAGGGTCGGCGGAGCAAGCAGCAAAATAGCGAGGGCTAGAGACGTTCTGCACAGGATGGCTTTCATTGGCTCAGATCCCTCGTTTTTATATTCAGATGCTGTATGAGCATGCCCTGGACTCGGGCTGAGCCAAAATCACGGTCGCCTACACTGAAATTCCCGATCTTCAGATTGCTGCGGAATTCCGGATTGGTGTAATAGGACTCGTAGAAATCCCAGGCTTCAGCATCGCTGCTACTTCTCAGGCCGTCCGCACCGATCTCGCCCGGTTGAGGACGCCGAATCGCGGCCACCTCCACCACAAAGTTTCCACTACCATCAACATCGAAGAACACCGGCTGAAGCTGATTACCAATCGCAAGCTCAAGCGCAAAATTACTCATCAGAATTCGTGAGCCACAGCTGGAGCCATCCTGTGCGCAGGCGTTTATCGACAATTCCGGAGAATAAAAATTGAGCTTGAACTGTCCAACCATTTGGCGCCGATCATCGTCCCCCCAGAGACGCAGATAACTGCCGTCGATAACAGCGCTCTTGGCGTGAATATTGATGTTGGCAGACCGGTCGTCACCCACCGCGACGTTCATCTGCATACCAATATCCGCACGTTCCCCAATGTAATCCACAGTGGCCGGGCGACTGGAACAGGTGCCGCTGCCTAAACCGGCACTGGAATCCATGCAATCGTAGCCCTGGCCGGCAGAAACCCTGGAACTGGCCGCAAACTCCAGAACCGCCTTGTTGGCGATGCCGATTTCGTTGCCATCTACAACATCGATTCGCCAGGGATTAAGAAGCCGCCCAAGGTTCACCGGACCCAAGGCCTGGCCATAGTTGCTATTGGCGCCGGAGATATAGAGGTGGTTCACCGTTATATCGACATCACGACCATCAGTGCTCTTGATGCCTCCGATCCGAAAGATGCGTGCCTGCTCACCCGATGCATCCGGCTCGTCTGTTCCGTGGGAAAATGTAAAATTCTCCAAGACCAGGCCGATACCAGCACCGTCAATTCCAGCCATTTCCGTTTCCGAGAGGCCCTGAAGCTCTGCCTCGGCATAACCAGGCATGACCAGTACGCTCCAAACTGTAAGAAGAGGAAATACGGAAACAAGAAGCTGTCTGGAACTGAACCATGTCATAAAGCGCTCCTCAGAACAGGCCTTTGCCGCGGTCGATGTACTCGGTACGGTAACGCTGGGTGCCATAGAGCGCCTCGTTGAGATTCACCTCAGTCGCTCCGTTTGGGATATTGAAGAATGCACCCGAGGTTGCCCTGATGAAATCCTCGGGCGTGAAGTCTGTTTTCTTTACATCCTTCAACCAGTCCAGATCCTTGGTCTGGAAGGAAATGAAGGCGCCATCAGCCGGGCCAGTGATTCGCCTCTCGCCGTTCACCTCACCGACTTCGCCCACGGGGAAGCTGTTGTAGATATCCAGGTCGAAGCAAGAGTCGATCCCCAGGACAAGGCAATCCTGCGCATAGACATAAATGTCACCGCCGGAACAGCTGAAAAAGGAACAGTCAGGAACCTCAATCCGGGAGCTCGATCCCCAGCCGATCAGGTTCTGTACCGACCAACGGGTAAATCCACTGGCGCCTTCAAGCACGAATCGCTCACCGTTCGGAATGCCAATATATTCGGCTCTTATGGGATCCAGCTCGCCAATGTTTGGATCACCCTCCGCACCATAAACCAGCTCGGCTTTGGTGGAGAGCGGACTACCACCCTCAAGGAGTGGCGTCAGGAGAACAATCAGTTGATCAAACAGATTCCCGGAGGAATTTGCCTCTGAGAGCCCCTCACCTCGATCAATGATATCCACATTCACATTGCCGGTCAGGGTTTCGATCTTCCCTGAGAGAACGCCCATGGATTCGCCGAACCCAAGCCGAAAGCCGACCACTTCATCGGTGTCTTCATCAAAGGCGAATTCCAGGAAGGGATTCTGGATGTGGAAAGGGACTATCTCACCCTCACCATAGGCACTGCCGTTAGCCTTTCGCTGCCTGGGGGCTTCGGGATTCGCGTCAAAATAGGCCTGATTATTGATATAACCGAGGGCAAAATCTTCAATATAGACGTCCGAGGTGCCCGGCTTTTCACCTTCCCGGTCGTAACGCCCCATTTCCAGGACATCTACGTTGGTCTGGATTTCAATGTCCATTCCAAGATTGACCCGGGTATAGGCGGTATTGTCGTTGGCATCAGGGTGGTACTGGCGATCAACCGATACAAAAGCCTGCCCTGTAACTTCAGACATCTGTTGGTCTGAAATCGGGCGCAAATCGGCGTTGACCCCCGAGGCCAGTAAAGGCAGGAGGAGAAGCGAGGAAATTGTTTTACTCATAGTCACATCTCACCGCTGCCGCTTCTTATTGTTGGCGGCTGATTAAAAGATGACTGATGAGCGTCTCTGAGGCTGGCTTCGGTTTTTGGTGTTGTTTTCGCCAGTTCTTTTACAGAAGTTTAACGCTGGTTACACGTTGTCACTGTGCGCAGCGTCATGGTTTTGGGATTTCTCAGATTTCGGGCAATAAAAAACCCCAGCATCGAGGATGCTGGGGTTTTGGTATTAGGAGCCTGACGATGACCTACTCTCACATGGGCAACGCCACACTACCATCGGCGCTGGTCTGTTTCACTTCTGAGTTCGGGATGGGATCAGGTGGTTCCAGACCGCTATGGTCGTCAGGCAAAACGGTTGATCACTGGGGGACGGGATAGAACTGAGTGATGTTGATTTCGTTTGAGCGGTTAGGCTCTGCGTTATCCGCAATTGTCTTGGGTGTTATATAGTCAAGCCGCACGAGCAATTAGTATCGGTTAGCTCAACGCCTCGCAGCGCTTACACACCCGACCTATCAACGTCCTGGTCTTGAACGGCTCTTCAGGGACCTCGAGGGTCCAGGGAGATCTCATCTTGGAAGGGGCTTCCCGCTTAGATGCTTTCAGCGGTTATCCTGTCCGAACATAGCTACCGGGCAATGCGACTGGCGTCACAACCCGAACACCAGAGGTTCGTCCACTCCGGTCCTCTCGTACTAGGAGCAGCTTTCCTCAAATCTCCAACGTCCACGGCAGATAGGGACCGAACTGTCTCACGACGTTCTAAACCCAGCTCGCGTACCACTTTAAATGGCGAACAGCCATACCCTTGGGACCGGCTTCAGCCCCAGGATGTGATGAGCCGACATCGAGGTGCCAAACACCGCCGTCGATGTGAACTCTTGGGCGGTATCAGCCTGTTATCCCCGGAGTACCTTTTATCCGTTGAGCGATGGCCCTTCCATACAGAACCACCGGATCACTATGACCTACTTTCGTACCTGCTCGACGTGTCTGTCTCGCAGTTAAGCGGGCTTGTGCCATTACACTAACCGCATGATGTCCGACCATGCTTAGCCCACCTTTGTGCTCCTCCGTTACGCTTTGGGAGGAGACCGCCCCAGTCAAACTACCCACCACACAGTGTCCTCATCCCCGATAAGGGGACCAAGTTAGAACCTCAAACATGTCAGGCTGGTATTTCAAGGTTGGCTCCATGAGAACTGGCGTTCCCACTTCAAAGCCTCCCAGCTATCCTACACAAACATGCTCAAAGTTCACTGTGAAGCTATAGTAAAGGTTCACGGGGTCTTTCCGTCTAGCCGCGGATACACCGCATCTTCACGGCGATTTCAATTTCACTGAGTCTCGGGTAGAGACAGCGCCCCCATCGTTACGCCATTCGTGCAGGTCGGAACTTACCCGACAAGGAATTTCGCTACCTTAGGACCGTTATAGTTACGGCCGCCGTTTACCGGGGCTTCGATCAAGAGCTTCGCGCAAGCGCTAACCCCATCAATTAACCTTCCGGCACCGGGCAGGCGTCACACCGTATACGTCCACTTTCGTGTTTGCACAGTGCTGTGTTTTTAATAAACAGTCGCAGGGGCCTGGTATCTTCGACTGGTCTCAGCTCCACCCGCAGGGGCTTCACTTACTGCCAGCGTGCCTTCTCCCGAAGTTACGGCACCATTTTGCCTAGTTCCTTTACCCGAGTTCTCTCAAGCGCCTTGGTATTCTCTACCTGACCACCTGTGTCGGTTTGGGGTACGGTCTCGAATAGCCTGAAGCTTAGAAGATTTTCCTGGAAGCATGGCATCAATGACTTCCCGCTCTATGAGCAGCCGTCGTCACGTCTCGGGATTGTGGACCCGGATTTGCCTAAGTCCACTCCCTACTCGCTTAAACCGGGGCAACCGTCGCCCGGCTCACCTAGCCTTCTCCGTCTCTCCATCGCAGCTATCCAAGGTACGGGAATATTAACCCGTTTCCCATCGACTACACCTTTCGGTCTCGCCTTAGGGGCCGACTCACCCTGCGCCGATTAGCGTTGCGCAGGAACCCTTGGTCTTCCGGCGTGCGGGTTTTTCACCCGCATTGTCGTTACTCATGTCAGCATTCGCACTTCTGATACCTCCAGCATGCTTCTCAACACACCTTCGCAGGCTTACAGAACGCTCCCCTACCCCGCATACAAAGTATGCAGCCGCAGCTTCGGTGACCAGTTTTAGCCCCGTTACATCTTCCGCGCAGGCCGACTCGACTAGTGAGCTATTACGCTTTCTTTAAAGGATGGCTGCTTCTAAGCCAACCTCCTAGCTGTCTGAGCCTTCCCACATCGTTTCCCACTTAACTGGTACTTGGGGACCTTAGCTGGCGGTCTGGGTTGTTTCCCTCTTCACGACGGACGTTAGCACCCGCCGTGTGTCTCCCGGATAGTACTCACAGGTATTCGGAGTTTGCATCGGGTTGGTAAGTCGGGATGACCCCCTAGCCGAAACAGTGCTCTACCCCCTGTGGTATTCGTCCGAGGCGCTACCTAAATAGCTTTCGGGGAGAACCAGCTATCTCCGGGCTTGATTAGCCTTTCACTCCGATCCACAAGTCATCCCCTGGCTTTTCAACGACAGTGGGTTCGGTCCTCCAGTGCCTGTTACGGCACCTTCAACCTGCTCATGGATAGATCGCCCGGTTTCGGGTCTATGCCCAGCGACTAAATCGCCCTATTCAGACTCGGTTTCCCTACGGCTCCCCTAAACGGTTAACCTCGCCACTGAACATAAGTCGCTGACCCATTATACAAAAGGTACGCCGTCACGGAACAAGTCCGCTCCGACTGCTTGTACGCATACGGTTTCAGGATCTATTTCACTCCCCTCACAGGGGTTCTTTTCGCCTTTCCCTCACGGTACTGGTTCACTATCGGTCAGTCAGGAGTATTTAGCCTTGGAGGATGGTCCCCCCATGTTCAGACAGGATATCACGTGTCCCGTCCTACTCGATTTCACCAGACTCAGGTTTCGGATACGGGGCTATCACCCACTATGGCGGCACTTTCCAGAGCCTTCTCCTACCAGTTGTCTAGCTTAAGGGCTAGTCCCCGTTCGCTCGCCGCTACTTAGGGAATCTCGGTTGATTTCTTTTCCTCGGGGTACTTAGATGTTTCAGTTCCCCCGGTTCGCCCCTTACACCTATGGATTCAGTGTAAGGTACCGACCCGAAAGTCGGTGGGTTTCCCCATTCAGAAATGCCCGGATCACAGCTTGTTTGCCAGCTCCCCGAGCCTTATCGCAGGCTTCCACGTCTTTCATCGCCTCTGACTGCCAAGGCATCCACCGTATGCGCTTAGTTGCTTGACTATATAACCCCAAGACAACTGTGTTCCATCCATCGACAACCTGGTAAACCAGGGCATCAATAGGTGGAGACAGTTCCTTGAAGCGATATAACAACCACTTCAACGACAACACCGGATAACGCTTGAAATCGCTATCACATTGAACATATTCCTCTCGGAGATAATGAGAGAAATATCTTCGTGTTCTATCTCGTCCAATTTGTTAAAGAGCAAATCTGACCCAGTGATCAGAAAGAAGGGCTTCGAACTTCATCAAGTTGAAACACTTGTTTCTGCACACTGCTAACCGAAGTAAGTCAGTTCAAAGCATCGATCGTTCAGGCTTTTGGTGGAGCCAGGCGGGATCGAACCGCCGACCTCCTGCGTGCAAGGCAGGCGCTCTCCCAGCTGAGCTATGGCCCCTCGATCTTCCACACAAGCCAGGTCGATTGTAACCTTAGCTATAGAATTGTGTGGATCTAGGCGTGTTCGGGCGCCGCATAGCCTGCTATGCAAGTCCGGACACAACGACGAGCCACGCAATTCTGGTGGGTCTGGGTGGACTTGAACCACCGACCTCACCCTTATCAGGGGTGCGCTCTAACCACCTGAGCTACAGACCCAAAAACACGGGCCTGCAACGACCCATCTGCTCTCTTTATTCAGCCAACCAAGTAATTCGTGTGGACTCTGACCGAAGCTTTCGGCTTCGTTTAAGGAGGTGATCCAGCCGCAGGTTCCCCTACGGCTACCTTGTTACGACTTCACCCCAGTCATGAACCACACCGTGGTGATCGTCCTCCCGAAGGTTAGACTAACCACTTCTGGTGCAATCCACTCCCATGGTGTGACGGGCGGTGTGTACAAGGCCCGGGAACGTATTCACCGTGACATTCTGATTCACGATTACTAGCGATTCCGACTTCACGCAGTCGAGTTGCAGACTGCGATCCGGACTACGACGCGTTTTGTGAGATTGGCTCCCCCTCGCGGGTTTGCAGCCCTCTGTGCGCGCCATTGTAGCACGTGTGTAGCCCTGGCCGTAAGGGCCATGATGACCTGACGTCATCCCCACCTTCCTCCGGTTTGTCACCGGCAGTCTCCCTAGAGTTCTCAGCCGAACTGCTAGCAACTAGGGATAGGGGTTGCGCTCGTTACGGGACTTAACCCAACATCTCACGACACGAGCTGACGACGGCCATGCAGCACCTGTGTCAGAGCTCCCGAAGGCACCAATCCATCTCTGGAAAGTTCTCTGCATGTCAAGGCCAGGTAAGGTTCTTCGCGTTGCGTCGAATTAAACCACATGCTCCACCGCTTGTGCGGGCCCCCGTCAATTCATTTGAGTTTTAACCTTGCGGCCGTACTCCCCAGGCGGTCTACTTAGTGCGTTAGCTGCGCCACTAAGACTTCAAGAGTCCCAACGGCTAGTAGACATCGTTTACGGCGTGGACTACCAGGGTATCTAATCCTGTTTGCTCCCCACGCTTTCGCACCTCAGTGTCAGTATTGGTCCAGAGTGCCGCCTTCGCCACTGGTGTTCCTTCCTATATCTACGCATTTCACCGCTACACAGGAAATTCCACACTCCTCTACCATACTCTAGCCTGACAGTTCGAAATGCCGTTCCCAGGTTAAGCCCGGGGCTTTCACATCTCGCTTATCAAACCACCTACGCGCGCTTTACGCCCAGTAATTCCGATTAACGCTTGCACCCTCCGTATTACCGCGGCTGCTGGCACGGAGTTAGCCGGTGCTTCTTCTGTGAGTAACGTCAAGGCTGGCCGGTATTAACGACCAACTTTTCCTCCTCACTGAAAGTGCTTTACAACCCGAAAGCCTTCTTCACACACGCGGCATGGCTGGATCAGGGTTGCCCCCATTGTCCAATATTCCCCACTGCTGCCTCCCGTAGGAGTTCGGGCCGTGTCTCAGTCCCGATGTGGCTGATCATCCTCTCAGACCAGCTACGGATCGTCGCCTTGGTAGGCCTTTACCCCACCAACTAGCTAATCCGACATAGGCACATCCAATAGCGCAAGGTCCGAAGATCCCCTGCTTTCCCCCGAAGGGCGTACGCGGTATTAATCCGGGTTTCCCCGGGCTATCCCCCACTACTGGGCAGTTTCCTATGCATTACTCACCCGTCCGCCGCTCGTCAGCGGGGTGCAAGCACCCCCTGTTACCGCTCGACTTGCATGTGTTAAGCCTGCCGCCAGCGTTCAATCTGAGCCATGATCAAACTCTTCAGTTTAAATCATATAGCAATCCGAAGATCGCAATTCTTGCTCAAGACAAAACTCAATTTCGACGAGTCACTGTCCTGATATTTCATATCCGAAATACCTCGGCCAGCGCCCACACGAATTACTTGGTTAACTTTTTAAAGAGCGTTTGAGCTGTTGCTCAATCAAGGCCGCGTATTCTACATCGTTCCGCCGCCTTGTCAACCGTTTATTTTTCGATGTTTTCCGTCTCCGGAAAGCGCCGAAAATCACCCGGCTTACTGCTTGTTTCGAGGCGCGCATTCTACAGCGAACTACTTGCCTGTCAACTGCTTTCTGAAGAATTTTGAAACCCAATTTCCTCACTACTTTCAAGCAGTTGCCCTTCGAATTCGGAGCCGCTTAAGTGGCTTGCTCCTCGAAGGAGATGCGCATTCTACAGACCTGCCCGGGGGTGTCAACGGCGATTCTGAAAAAAACTCAAAATCGCCCAAAATCGATCACGCAGTAATCAGGATGCGGGCGATCTTCTTCTTGCCCGCCTGGATTACACAATCATCACCCTCTACAAACCTCCGATCACCTTCGAATTGCTGACCGTCGACAAATACCGCACCGCGCCCCAGGACATCACGGGCCGCCGCTCCGTTCTTTACCAAACCGGCGAGGCGAAGCACTGCCGCCATCGGAATCTCGGCCTGCCCCTCCAATGACACCTCAACAGTCGGCACATTATCAGGGATCTCGCCGAGCGCCACCCGGTTACCGGCGGACTTGTGAGCAGTTCGGGCTGCCTCCTCATCGTGAAAGCGGGTAATGATCTCTTCCGCGAGCAGCTTTTTATAGTCCTGGGGATTCGCTCCGCCAGCAACAGCCTCACGAAAGCCTTCCACTTCGGCAAGCGGCCGGAAACTCAAAAGTTCAAAGTAGCGCCACAGGAGATCATCCGGCATGGAGAGCAGCTTGGTATACATTTCGCCAGGCGAGTCGTTGACGCCCACATAGTTCCCCAGAGACTTGGACATCTTCTGAACACCATCAAGCCCTTCCAGAATTGGCATGGTAAGGATCACTTGAGGCGACTGCCCATAGTGCTTCTGCAGGATACGACCCATAAGGAGGTTGAACTTCTGATCGGTACCCCCCAATTCAACATCAGCTTCCATGGCAACTGAGTCGTAACCCTGCACCAAAGGGTAGAGGAACTCGTGAATTGCGATCGCCTGCTCAGCCCGGTAGCGCTTGGTGAAATCATCCCGCTCAAGCATGCGGGCGACGGTATACTGGCCCGCCAGCTTAATCATATCTGCAGCGCTCATCTTGCTCATCCAATCGGAATTGAACATGACGCGCGTTTTTTCAGGATCCAGGATTTTGAACACCTGCTCTTTATAGCTAACCGCGTTCTCGGCGACCTGCTGCTCTGTTAAAGGAGGACGCGTTGCACTCTTGCCGGTCGGATCACCGATCATCCCGGTGAAATCACCGATCAGAAACATCACTTCGTGCCCCAAATCCTGGAACTGACGAAGCTTGTTAATTAGAACGGTGTGACCAAGATGAAGGTCAGGCGCAGTGGGATCGAAACCGGCCTTGATCCGGAGCGGACGACCTTCTTTCAATTTCTCGATAAGCTCATCTTCCGGAATGAGCTCGTCTACGCCTCGCTTGATTATCGCCAACGCTTCATCAATGGATGCCATGAACAACACGTCCCCGCTTTGATCCTGAAAAAAATTCTGCCAGTTACAGAGTTCAACAAAAGAAATCTGTGAGTTACCTGTTCCCCTGTTAAAGTTAGCTGACCAGAAATTGACCAACACCGAGTTTACAGGGCGGCGTATTATAACAACGCTGTCGAAAGAAATCCGGAGGATGGAACAGTAACCGTAATGTTCCACGCTGTCCCGCATGCATTTTATACGGTAATCTGTTGGACTATACTTGAACAACAGCTTTAATTAGGTAGTACAAGCTGCCGTAATGCCGATTAAAACGGGTGCGATACGTGCTAAAAATGTTTCCCAAAACTCACATTACCATTGCTGCTGCGGCCACGGTTGTTGTTACCGCTGCCATTCTTATGAGCCCCAGCAGCAACGTTGAAGCAAAGCGGATGTCCTACTCCCTGGATCTGGAGCAGGGCACTGTTTCCGAAACCGGCGCAGCAACTGTGGAAGCAACACCGCCAGCCGGTGCAGCCAAAGAAACCCAGCCGGAAGCATCCGCGCCAGAAATGGCTGTAGGAGCCAGCAAACAGGTAAGCGTTGAAGAGCCGGAACAGACTGCCGCTCCGAAGCAGCCCGAATTCGACTGGCAAACCTTCGCGATCAAGTCCGGCGACACCCTTTCTTCCCTGTTCAAGAAGGCGGGCTTCAATGACGGCATCATGCTTTCTGTTATTCACGGTGATGGCGAGGCAGACAAGCTGCAGCGCCTCTACGCGGGCGAGACTATTCGCTTTGCAACAACCGATGACGGCTCACTTGCAGCGATTGATCTGCAAAGAAATCGCCTGGAAACCCTGAAGATTAAAAAGAACGGAGAGAGCTTTACCGGCGAGACCGAAATTCGCAAACCGGAGGCACGACCGGCTTTCGCATCAGGCACCATTGACGGCTCTCTTTATCTGGCTGCACGGGAAGCCGGCCTAAATGACCGTTTGACCATGGAGCTGGCCGGTATCTTCGGCTGGGATATCGACTTCGTCTACGATGTCCGCAAGGGCGACCAGTTCGAAGTGGTTTACGAAGAACTCTACCTGGACGGCGAGAAATTCGATACCGGTCGAATCCTGTCTGCCCGATTTGTTAACCGTGGCGAAGAAAACCTCGCCCTGCTCTACACCGACAGCAATGGCGATGCCGATTACTACGCGCCGGACGGCAAAAGCATGCGCAAAGCCTTCCTGCGGACCCCGATTAATGCCCGGGTTTCCTCTCCCTTTAATCTGCAGCGCCGACATCCAGTGCTGGACGTTGTCCGCCCGCACGAAGGTACCGACTACGCGGCGCCTCCCGGAACGCCCATCAAGGCTGCAGGTTCAGGGCGGGTTAAATTTGCCGGCTGGAAAGGTGGCTACGGGCGAACCGTTATCCTCCAGCATGGTGACAATATCACCACCCTGTATGCCCACATGAGCCGCCTGGGCAAAGGTATCAAGAACGGCACACGGGTCAAGCAGGGCCAGACTATCGGCCACGTCGGTTCCTCCGGTATGGTCACTGGCCCGCACCTGCACTACGAGTTCAGGCTGAACGGGTCGCCGCGCAACTCGCGCACCGTCAAACTGCCGGATGCCAAACCCATTCCGTCCTCCGAAATGGCCCGATTCAAGCAGTTCACAGAGCAACGAATCGCCCAGTTCGACGTTTTCCGCGAGAGCTATCAGCAACTCGCACTGGCATCAGACGACTGAACCAGGAATGGAAGCCTGGATAGGGTTGATGTCGGGCACCAGCATGGATGGCATTGATGCCGTGCTGGTGTCTTTCCAGAGCAACACCGTAACGATTCACGCCTCGCATACCACCCCCTACCCCGACCAGATTCGCCATCGCCTGCTTGCTGCCAGCCAGAATCAGGCTGCACCGGACGAGGTCGGTGAACTGGACACCCTCGTCGGGACGCTGTTTTCCGAGGCCGCGAACGAAGTCATCCAAAAGTCCGGTTTTGACCCAACCGCGATTCGCGCCATTGGCAGCCATGGACAAACCATACGGCACCAACCCTCCGGCACGGCTCCTTTTTCAATCCAGATTGGCAATCCCTCCGTGGTTGCCGAAGCTACGAACGTCACGACGGTCGCCGACTTCCGGCGGAGGGATATGGCTGCGAAAGGCCAGGGGGCACCCTTGGTTCCTGCCTTCCACAAGGCGTTTTTCAGCTCGAATACGGAAAACCGCTGCATTCTGAATCTCGGTGGCATCGCCAACATCACTTGGCTCCCCGCCAGTGAAAACACGCCGGCCACCGGCTTCGACACCGGCCCGGCCAATGCACTGATGGACGCATGGTGCCTGGACCAGACAGGACTTCCTTTTGACAGCGATGGCCATTGGGCCCTCGAGGGCTCGGTCAACCAGGAACTTCTCGAAGACATGCTCTCTGATGCCTACTTTTCGAAGACGCCCCCGAAGAGCACCGGGAAAGAAAGGTTCAATCTTGATTGGGTCAGAACACTGGTAGGTCGCCATCCGGAGATTCCAGCGGAAGATATTCAAAGGACATTGCTGCAACTGACCGTTACGAGCGTCGTCGACCAACTGCCTGAGACCAGGGGCCTTCGGGTTTACGTTTGCGGAGGCGGGGCGCGAAATCCGCTTTTGATGGAAGAGCTGGGTAAGGCACTGCCCGAGGCCCAACTTTCACTGACCTCGGAACTGGGGCTAGACCCGCAGATGGTAGAGCCTGTGGCATTTGCATGGCTGGCAAAACAGGCGCTGGAAGGAAAACCCGGGAATCTCCCGGAAGTCACCGGAGCAGCCGGGCCACGCATTCTGGGCGCCATCTACCCCGCCTGACGTTTTCCGGATCAAATGGAGAAGGAACTGCCACAGCCGCAAGTGGAGCTGGCATTAGGGTTCTGGACCACGAACTGTGACCCTTGCAGGCCTTCCTGATAATCAATCGTGGCGCCCACCAGATACTGGTAACTCATCGGATCAACCAGCAGGAACACGCCATCACGCTCGATCACGGTGTCTTCTTCGTCCTGGTTTTCATCAAACGAGAAGCCGTACTGAAATCCGGAGCAGCCACCACCTGTGACAAAGACGCGAAGTTTCAATTCGGGGTTTTCCTCTTCCTCGATCAACTCACGTACTTTGGCAACGGCATTGTCACTGAAGAACAGCGGTGTCGCCATTTGTTGCTGAACTGCGCTCAAGTTCGCCTCCGGATATTCGTGAACAACTAGGCGATTATGGTATTCCCGACTGAAACAATCAACTATTCGGACTTTCCACCATCGCCCGATGCCTCGGGCTCCGCTGTTTGATCACCAGCAGGAGCCTGTTTAGGGCCGGCACCGGCAGATTTGGCATCCTGGGAGAGCAGCCCGACGGGCTCCCGCTGATGAACCAGGTTGCCGTTCACCGAGGCGCCCATCGCCATCTCGATCAGGTTGTAGTAGACGCTGCCATTGATGGCCGCTTTTTCCGCCAGTTCAAGATGTGCCGATGCGTAGACATCACCATTTACCGTACCGTTGATGATGACGTGAGGCGCGTTGATGTCGCCCGTCACTTCGCCCACCTCCGAGACCCTCAGTACTGCATCTGTGCCCTCATCGGCAAGCACCTTCCCACGAATTCGGCCATCCACATGAAGCCCACCGCTGAAATGCACATCGCCTTCCACAGTCGTTCGTGAGGAAATAAGGGTGTCAAAGTGGCCAGTGGGCCGGCGCGGCTTCTGCTTTTTCTTGCCAAGCATGTCAGTTCTCCGTTAAATCGTCCCAGTTAAAGGTGCGCTCGGCTTGCGAGGATTTTCTTCCTTCCGCCTGGGCTACCACCTGGATTTCCAGCGGCTCAAATTCTTCCGGCAGTTTCAGGGAACCTTCGACGTCCTGAAAATACCGGAAACGGAATTTCACGCCGAGATCGGCTATGTCCTCCGAAAGGTCGCGCAGAGCGATGACCTCTTTCTCTTCATCACGCAAACCGATGACATTGACCGCTACGACACCTGAAATGTAGCTCTTGTTGTTGCCGACCTGGGTCAGCACCAGCTTGAAGTCGTAGCTATCCTGATTACGAGTCGGAACCAGCGTGAAACTGTCAACCTGGAGGCCTTTGCTGGTCTCCGATGGCGCCATGATATTTTTATAAAATGTCAGGTCAGATTGCAGTGACACAATCCGGGTTTCCAGCTCGACAATGGTTTTGCGAGCCTGATTCAGGGCCTGCTCATCTATGACCCGTCCTCGCTCCAGGTTGATCAGCTGTTGCCTGGCCTTGCGATAATCCTCTCGCAAGGCCTCGACTTCATCCTCCAACACCTGGTTTGACTCCTCAGCGCTGGAAAACCGGAAACCACCCTGAGCCAGGCCGGTTGCATATCCGGCGATTGCCGCAACAACGGTAAAAATCAGCAGTATGGCCGTTCTGCGCAGACGATACCCGGGACGATGGCGAATAACCACATACTCCTCAGCCGGCTTTCGCTGCTCGCTCACGATCTTTCCCTGGGCATCAAGGCAGAAGCGCCGGGGCTTCAAGCCCCATGGTTTCTTTAAGGCCGAACATGATGTTCATATTCTGAACCGCCTGCCCTGCTGCGCCTTTCACCAGATTATCGATGACAGAAGAGACAATCACGATGTTGCTATGCTCCTGTCTGTGCAGCGCCATACGACACTGGTTTGCCCCGCGCACACTTCGGGTCTCCGGATGGCTACCAAACGGCATGACATCGACAAACGGCTCGTCCGCAAAGCGCTCCTCGAACAACGTCTGCAGCCGATCAAAATCGGCCGGGTTCTTCAGCTCCGCGTACAGCGTCGCCTCGATACCGCGGATCATTGGAATCAGATGGGGAACGAAGGTTACGCCCACATCACCTCCGGCCGCCCCGGACAGACCCTGGCGAATCTCTGGCAGATGGCGATGCCCTGAGGCGCCATAGGCCTTGAAGCTTTCACCAATCTCACCATGCAGCATACCAATCTTGCCCTGCCGGCCTGCGCCGCTGGCGCCGGATTTGGCGTCCGCGATCAGCCGGGCAGGATCCACCAGCCCCTTTTCCAGCAATGGGAGGAAGCCCAGCTGAACCGCTGTAGGATAACAACCGGGGTTGGCAACCAACTGGGCTGTCCGGATTTCATCTCGCACCACTTCCGGCAAACCATAAACCGCCTTTTCAGCCCATTCCGGACTTTCATGAGCCATCCCATACCAGTTGGCCCAAACATCAAGATCCTTAAGCCGGAAATCCGCAGAAAGATCCACCACACGCACGCCGGCCGACATCAGTTCCGGAACCATTCGCATGGCCACACCATGAGGCGTGGCGAAGAAAACCAGGTCGCAGGCTCCAAGCACGGCTACATCCGGCTCGGAAAACGCCAGGTCATAGTGGCCACGCAAATTCGGGTACATGTCCGCTACCGGCATGCCCGCTTCAGACCGGGAGGTAATACAGCTGACCGAAACTTCAGGGTGAACCGCGAGGATTCTCAGCAGTTCCACACCGGTGTAACCGGTGCCACCAACGATGCCTACTTTAATCACCATCTTCTCCAGCGACGTCGTATCAGAATTAATAGCTTTGACGTCGTAGTCTACCATGATAAACCAATGACTTATTGCAGCCCTCAAGGCGACCGTTACAATGTTGTCAGAATCCTTCTGACCGTCCACCCAAATCCACCGGAACTCTGGCCTCATGCAGAAAATCTGGCACCAGATTACCGAGCATCTGATTCCCGTTTTCCGGCGCCGATTGTCCGGTGTTGACGCATTACCGCAACTGGCCGTGCTCGGCCTTCTCTCCGGGCTGTTTACCGGAGGCGTCATACTCGTATTCCGCCTGGCCATCGAGTGGCCGCTCGAACATTTCCTGCCGGGAGAGGGTTCCGAATCCTTCGAGGAACTGGACCTGCTGACCCGGGGGCTTCTCCCCCTGGCCGGCGCCCTGGGGCTGGGCTTGTTGATGCATCGGCTGGCTACCCACGACCGCAAGGTCGGGATCGTTCACGTTATGGAGCGTTTGAACTACCACCAGGGCTACATTTCCATGCGTAGCGCCCTGGTGCAGTTTATCTCGGGGGTGGCCACGGTGGTCAGCGGCCAATCGGCGGGGCGCGAGGGGCCGGCAGTGCACCTGGGCGCCGCCTTCTCGAGCCTGATGGGACAATGGATGCGCCTGCCGAACAACAGCATCCGGACGCTCGTGGCCTGCGGCTGTGCGGCGGCCATTTCAGCGTCGTTCAACACGCCGATCTCCGGGGTTATTTTCGCCATGGAAGTGGTGATGATGGAATACACCATTGCGGGTTTCACGCCAATCATTCTGGCGGCCGTGAGCGCAGCGATTGTGACTCAGGCAGTGTATGGCGCTGAACCGGCCTTCAGCGTGCCGGCGCTGACCATGAACTCGCTGATGGAGATCCCCTGGATACTGGCCATTGCCGTCATTATCGGCATCGCCGCCGCGCTGTTTATCCAGTTGGTGGACACCATGGGCAAGCACCGCCACCGTCCGGTTTTGTTGCGCATTACCATTGCGGGCCTTCTGATGGTGCCCTTCGCCATTTTCATTCCGGAAACCATGGGTATCGGGTACGACACCGTCAACGAAACCATTAACGGTGAGCTGGCGTTCTGGCTATTGCTGGGTGCTGGCGCCGCCAAGCTGGTCATTACCTCGCTTTCCATCGGCCTGGGCATGCCAAGCGGCGTGATTGGCCCGACGCTGTTCATGGGGGCAACCCTGGGCGGCGCCATGGGCCTGATCGGCGCACAGATTTTGCCGGAACACGCCTCGTCGGTTGGCTTTTACGCGATGCTCGGAATGGGCGCCATGATGGGGGCCGTGCTCCAGGCGCCACTCGCAGCCCTGATGGCACTTATGGAACTCACGCGGAACCCCAACATCATCCTTCCGGGCATGCTGATTATTACCACGTCGAGCCTGGTGACCAGCGAGGCCTTCGGCAAGAAATCGCTGTTCCTCACCATTCTCAAGAACCAGGGGCTGAGCTACCAGAATTCTCCCGTGATCCAGGCCCTGCGCCGGGTGTCGGTCGGCGCCATCATGGATCGCAGCATCCTGCGTACTGAACGACACTTGACGGTGGAAGAGGCGCGTAAGGTCCTGAAATCGGAACCAAAGTGGCTGGTGGTTGAGGGCAGCAGCGGACCCACGGCACTGTTGCCGGCAGTCGACCTGGCGAGATATCTGGAAGACACGGAAAAACTGGTGGCCGACGAGGAAATCGAACCACCGGAGTCCATTGACCTGATGGACATTCCCGCCAATCGTCGCGACGTTGCCCCGGTGCAGTACCAGGCCACTCTGGAGGAGGCCCTGGACCAGTTCGATGCAACCAATGCCGAGGCCCTTTACGTACAACGTCACGTGGCGCCAATGATCCAACGTGTTTATGGCGTGGTTCTGAAAGCCGATATCGAGAGTTACTACCAATACCGACGGAGCTGACGAATGCTGTGGGTGAAAGCCTTCCATATTATTTCACTGGTGTGCTGGTTCGCCGGCATCTTCTATCTGCCCAGACTGTTCGTCTACCATGCGTCTTGCGAGGACGAGCCCGGCCGTGAGCGCTTCAAGGTCATGGAGCGGAAGCTGTACCGGGGCATTACCACACCTTCGATGATCGCAACCGTCGTCTTCGGTGTCTGGCTGATCAGTTACAATGCAACCGGCTATTTCAGCCAGGGCTGGATGCATGCGAAGCTGTTTCTGGTGGCCATTCTGATCATTTACCATTTTTACTGCGGGCACCTTGTAAAGGTCTTCCGGGACGACCAGAACACCAGAAGCCATGTGTTTTACCGCTGGTTCAATGAATTGCCGGTCCTGATCCTTCTGGCCGTCGTCATCCTGGCTGTTGTCAAACCGTTTTGAGGAGCTGAGTCATTAAACGCTATACCCGACCCCAGGTTCTGATTCTTTCCGGCCTCGACCCCTCCGGCGGCGCCGGCATCCAGGCCGACATTCAGGCAGTCACCTCGCTGGGCTGCCACCCCTTGCCCGTTCTGTCCTGCCTCACGGTTCAGGATACGCGCAACGTTTATGGCGCCGAGCCGGTCTCCGCCGAGCTGATTCGCCAGCAGCTCCGGTGCCTTGCTGACGATACCCCCATTCACGCCATCAAAACCGGCGCCCTGGGCAATGCGGCAGTGGTGGATGTGCTGGTGGATTTCATCCGTGAACACCCAGGCGTACCCGTGATTACCGATCCGGTGATCAAAGCTGCGGGTGGCGGCGACCTGGCCGATGACGAGCTGGTTAGCGCCATGAAAGAGAAGCTGTTTCCCCTGGCAGAAATGATTACGCCAAACGGTATTGAACTGGCGATGCTCGGGGGCAGCGATAACCCGGACCAGGCTGCCAACAACCTGTTGGAAAGCGGGTGCGAATCGGTATTGGCCACCGGCGGGCACGGCACCGGTGTTCACATTATCAACACCCTCTACAATCACGCACCTGACCCCATGCGATGGGAGGTCGAACGTATCGGCGGCGAGTACCATGGCACAGGCTGCACGCTGGCCGCGGCCATTGCGGCCGGAAGAGCCTCGGGCCTCTCTCCACGCGCGGCCATCTCGCAGGCCCAGAACTACGTCCATCGCGCCATACTCCACGCGTTGGACGTTGGCAAAGGCCAACCGGTACCGGATCGAGGGATTCTGTGGGAACGATGAGCAAGGGGCTTCGTCCGGGCCTCTACGCAATCACCGACAGCGTGCTCACGCCACCCGAAACACTGATCGAATCGGTCGAGGCAGCGCTTCGCGGTGGTGCCGTCATGGTACAATATCGCGAGAAACATGCGCCCATGGCGGTACGACTTGCCCAGGCAAATGACCTGCAAGCTGTTTGCCGGAATGCCGGTGTGCCGTTGCTGATCAACGACGACCCGGATCTGGCAAAACGTGTGGGCGCTGCCGGCGTCCATATGGGGCAAACCGACGGCTCACTGGCAGCTGCCCGCGCGCTTCTCGGCGAGGAGGCGATTATCGGCATAACGTGCCACGCCGATCTGGCTTTGGCGCGCACCGGGCTGGAAGCAGGCGCCGACTACCTGGCCTTCGGGCGCTTTTATACGTCTTCGACCAAACCCGGAGCACCGGCTGCAGCCCCAAGCGTGTTAACCGAAGCCAAGAGTTTCGGGCGCCCACTGACGGCCATTGGCGGCGTCACCGCAGAAAACGCAGAACCACTGATCCGCGCCGGGGCCGATATGCTTGCCGTGGTTGGTGGCCTGTTTGGCGGTACTGCCGACGAGATTGAGCTGCGAGCCAAAGCCTTCGAGCGCTTGTTCGCAAGCCATCACCCACTTTTTTCAATTCCCGAATAACAGGAGCCCAGATCCATGACGCACTCCGAAACCCTGTTCGAACAGGCTCAGAAATACATCCCCGGTGGCGTGAATTCTCCGGTCCGGGCGTTTCGCGGTGTCGGTGGTACGCCCATTTTCTTCAAGCACGCCCAGGGCGCCTACCTGTACGACGAAGACAACCAGCGCTACATCGATTACATCGGTTCCTGGGGCCCCATGATTCTTGGCCACGGTGACCAGCGCATCAAGGATGCCCTGCACGCTCAGGTCGATCTGGGCGTTGGCTATGGCGCACCCACAGCCCTCGAGACCGAAATGGCCAAGAAGGTTTGCGAACTGGTGCCCTCCATCGAACTGGTCCGCATGGTGAATTCAGGCACCGAGGCCACCATGAGCGCCGTTCGGCTCGCCCGCGGCTACACCGGTCGCGACAAGATTGTAAAATTCGAGGGCTGTTACCACGGCCACGTGGACTCACTGTTGGTAAAGGCCGGTTCCGGCGCTCTCACCCTCGGCGTGCCGAACTCCCCGGGCATTCCCGCCAGCCTGGCCGAGCACACCATTACGCTTACCTATAACGACATGGACAGTGTCCGAGAGTGCTTCCGGGAGATGGGCGACCAGATCGCCGCGATTATCGTTGAGCCAGTGGCAGGTAACATGAACTGCATCCCGCCGGTTCCGGGCTTTCTGGAAGGACTGCGGGAAGTCTGCGACGAACACGGCACTGTATTGATCTTCGACGAGGTAATGACCGGGTTCCGGGTTTCCCTCGGTGGTGCCCAGGGGCTCTACGGCGTTACCCCGGACCTCACAGCACTTGGCAAGGTGATCGGTGGCGGCCTTCCGGTTGGCGCCTTTGGCGGAAAGCGGGAAATCATGGAGCACATTTCGCCACTCGGCCCGGTCTATCAGGCAGGTACCCTGAGCGGCAATCCCCTGGCGATGTGTGCCGGCCTGACCACGCTGAATGCGATCTCCGAACCCGGCTTCCATGACCGGCTGACCGAGAAAACCAATGCCGTTCGCGATGGCCTGAAAGAAGCCGCCGATGCCTCCGGCATACCGCTGACCGTACAGAGTGCCGGCGCGATGTTCGGGTTCTTCTTCACCGAGGAAAATTCTGTCACCCGCTTTGACCAGGTAATGGCCTGTGATGTCGAGCGCTTCAAGAAGTTCTTCCAGGGCATGCTGAAGGAAGGTGTGTACCTCGCACCCTCGGCGTTTGAGGCCGGCTTCACCACGGCCGCGCTGTCAGAGCAGGACATCACCGACACCATCGCAGCGGCAAGAAAGGTCATGGCCACGCTCTGATCTTTCTGCTCATCTGACGGATGTTCCCGCAGGCGCAACATGTCCTGCGGGGCCATCCACGTGACAGGCATCACACTTCCACAGCGAACACACCTACCTGGCCTCTTGCGCCGTTGACTTCCCAGCCCTACTGATTAAATGTTGATCTAATCTCTACCGAGATGCTCTGACGGCACCAATCTAACAATGACAAGAACCAAGTCAGCGCACGGAAGCACTCGATCTGCAACCTTGCAGATGCAGTACGAGAAGACAGTCTCTGGAGCAACCCGTTAGGTTGAGCCGCAGTTTGAATAACAAACACAACATCAAACTGTAGGAACGACAATGAAACTCTGGATCCAAGCACTGGCCCTGGCCCTCACCGTGGCCTGGTCTGCCCCCTCTGCCGCCTGGTGGTGGGACTCTACTCCTTCAAACTACACAGATACCCGTTACCCGGTTGTACTGGTCCACGGTATGTTCGGCTTTGACTCCATTGCCGGCGTGGATTACTGGTACGGTGTTGCAGAAGATCTTCGTAAATACGGCGCCGATGTCTACACCACCCAGGTACCGGCCCTGGACAGCACCATCGCTCGCGGTGAAGCCCTGCTGCCGCAGGTGCAGGCCATTGCCGCAGTGCACGGCAAGGTCAATCTGATTGGCCACAGCCACGGTGGCCCCACGGCCCGTTACATTGCAAGGGTAAGGCCGGATCTGGTCGCCTCGGTGACGTCCGTTGGCTCACCCCATAAAGGGTCGCCGGTCGCCGACCTTATCTACGGTTCCCCGGCCGAAAGCCTCGCAGCTAGTCTGGGTAATGCGCTGGGTGGGCTGATCGACCTGCTGTCCGGTGGCGGTTACAACCAGGATCTGCGCTCGAGCCTGCAATCCCTCACCACCCAGGGCAGTGCCGAATTCAACAACTTTGCGCCGGCCGGCATTCCCACCACCGCCTGCGGTGAAGGTGCCTACTCGGCTAACGGCGTCCGCTTCTACTCCTGGGGTGGAACCGGGGTTCTGACCAACGTACTGGATCCCTCCGACGCGCTTCTAGGCACCACCAGCCTCGCTTTCGGATTCAGCCAGAATGACGGCCTGGTGGGCCGCTGCAGCAGCCGGTTTGGCAAGGTAATCCGGGACAATTACTTCATGAACCATCTGGACGAAGTGAATCAGGCCCTGGGACTGCACAGCCTGTTCGAGACGGACCCGAAAGCGGTTTTCAAACAACACGCCAATCGTTTAAGGAACGCCGGACTGTAATGGGTAGCCCGCCTTCTGGCTTTGCGTTGCAGAGCTAGAAGGCCCCTTCCAGGGTCAACATCAGCGTCTGGCGCTGATAATCATACTGCGAAAGGCTGCTCCTGTTATCCCGAACCAGCCACTCGCCACGGACCAGCCAACGGCTGTCCAGGTTTTTTTCTACCAGCAATCCGACTTCCAGACGGTTATCCTCCCTACGACCACTCTCACCCGAGGTGGAGACCACTTGGTGGGCATCCTGGTATCGACTATGGCGAACCGTGCCAGTCGTGCCAAGAACCAGGTCAGGATGCCAGCGGTAGCGACCGGCAAACTCCAAGGTGTGATGGGTAGGAGAAACACTGACAAACTCATCGGCAGTTTGCAGATCCCGCCGGTCATTGACTTCCAGCGAGTATTCACCGTCGAACCGCCAGCCCCTTAAGTACTTCCTTGCGTGAACGCGTGCCCGATACCATTGGCCGTCATAGGCTTCGAACCCGGAGCCACCATTCACCGTCGCCGCTGCCAGGGATATTCCACACTGGTCCGGGGCAAACCCTGGCAAACACGTCCTCCAACGATAAAAACCTTCAATACCATATCGGGTTTCAAGGGATTCATTGTCGAACCAGGATTTTACCAACGACACGAATGCACCACGCTCCCCGCCAACCCTGCTCTCGGACCAGCCCAGGCGTCCCTGTATGACCTGAGTATCGTATTCTTCGTGGGACGGGTGTTCACGAGAATAAACGGCTACGTCGAGAGTGATCCGGGATCGGGAATCGACCGGCCGTTCGTAGGTTCCAGCGGCCAGTGCTTCGAGAAAGCCTCCACCCTCGCTGGACACTGTATCCTCGGGCAAGCCTGCAATATTGGAATCGTAACCACCGGAAATGCCCAGATAGCCGCGAACGGGAGAGTCACTGGCCGACGCCGGAACTCCGCTATCGAGTTTATCCAGCTGGGTCAGGGCCAATGTCCGGATTTTGGCGGGGGCGCTCCCGGCCGAGGCCTGTTCGAACCAGTGACGGGCGTCCAGAGGTTTCTCCCTGGCAAGCGCAACCAGGCCGAGATTATAGCGCGCAAGAGCGCCATTGGAGCCGTCCAGCAATGTACGAAAGGCCGCTTCGGCGGCTGCATAATCGCCCAACTGATAACAAACAACACCGAGATTGTAGAAAAGAGAGGACGATTCCAGACCAGCATCAACAGCACTCTGAAAGTGCTGTTTGGCAACGTTCAGTTTACCTGCTTCGAAGGCTTCGACGCCGGCACGAAAATCCTCCATACCGACTTCTGCTTCAGCCGCCAGGAGAATCTCTGTGGGAAATAACAATAAACTCAGATACAGCGCGCGCCAAAATACCAGCAAACAGGTCTCTCCGGATTAATCCACGCAGCGGAGGACCGGTTACGTATCCGGCTTCAGCGATCCAGCCCTGGTGCATCCGGCAGCTCTGGGCGTTCCGGCCGCTCCGGCAACTCAGGCTTGCCCTCGATCAACTCCCGGGACTGCCTGGCTTTTTCAGACATGGACTCACCAAACTCGCGCCCCCTTTCTCGGGCCTCACTCGCCGCATCCAGACCCCGGGAGCCAGCATTGCCTGGATTCTCGGGGCTTTCGATAGCGCGGGGCAACTCAATTTCCCGCACCACGGAATCGGTGAGCTCTGCGTCGTCAGTTACCATACGCATGGTAACATCCAGATCCTCGTTGGCCAGCGCTGTTACCGGCATTAATAATCCGACCATCAGAAATCCGACCAGCTTGGCGCTCAATGCAAGTCTCTCTCTGATCATGATTCTGGATCCTCGGCGGTCTGCTGTGGGTAGTCTGGAATCGGGGCCCGGAACGTTTTCTGGCGATCTCCGGTCTCCAGTCGAGCCACCAGCTCGCCAGAACCCGGGAAAAGCAATTTCAACGGCAACGAAAGAACGTTCTCGCCCGCATCGAGGCTTACCTGCCAGCTAAGCTGGTGCTGCCCCGGCCAGGAGGCCACCTCGACATTGGGCGGCAGTTCCAGAGTCAGCGTTACATTTTCCAGGGCTTCGCCGGAATGGAAGGCCAGACGCACGGTTTTCTCAACCGGCTCGGCAATCCCTGTTGCGGACTCATCCGCGTCGCTTTGCGACAACGCGACGACAGGAGCATCTTCGTCAATAACGCTGCCCGGATTCAAAAAGATACCAAGGCCGATGCCCAGCGCCAGTGCCGCCGCGATGGCACCACCCAACGCCCTGTGACTCCATCCAGAACCAGAACTGACGGTTCCTCGGGCAGAGCTCAAAACACGGCTGTGAAAGTCCGGGGAAGGCAAAGGAACGCTGAATTGCTCCTGCAACTCCCGTTTCAGCGTACGCTCTGAGACAAGCCTCTTACTGCACGCCGGGCAGGCAGCAACATGCTTCTGCACCCGCTCACTGGCAGCGGCGGTAAGCTCATCATTAATGTAGGCGGGCAGGTTCACCCGGATTTCGTTGCAGGACATTGTCTTCACCTCACTCCCCCACACGTCCGGCCGGCTCGGTTGGTTCCAGCTCACGCTGCAATTTCTTTCGCAGCGCGGCCCGACAGCGATGCAACCGGGATTTTACGGTCCCCAGCGGTATATCGAGCACCTCCGCGATGTCCTCCTGGCGCCAACCATCCACGTCATGCAGCAACAGAAGGGTTCGCTGATCAGGAGTCAGGGTCATCATCACCCGTTCCAACGCTGGCCCCAGGCGAGATTGCTCCAGCTGCAGATCCGGGCCAACGCTGTCCGATTCCAGACTGTCCAGCCAGTCAGCCTGGCCCTCAGAGCCGATCAGCTCCGTCAACGGGCGATCACCCTGACGGTTCTTGCGCCGAACCTGGTCAATAAACTGCCTGTATACCACCCGGTTCAGCCAGGGCCGCAGCTGATCAACGCTTTCCAGCTCATCAAGCTTTGGGAATAGCTTGACCACAACATCCTGAACCAGATCCTCAGCATCCTGTTGTTGGCCGGCCAAACGGTAAGCAAACCGGTACATGGCGTCCAGATGAGGCTGCACCAAGGCGTCAAACCGCCGGGACTTGGAGGGCTTGAAAGGAAAGATTGCCAAAGCCGTTGTTTACCTGCGTGGGTTCATGCCAGCGGCGCAGTCTATATCAAGTTGCCGGGCCGATGCATTTGTCCGTTTCTCAAAGTGCTTCGCCAGTTCGATCTGCGTCATTAAGACACGTTAACAAAAAGTCTGGAACGATGCCGCTTGCCTGCTCGTGATAGGAGTGTTGGGTAGCGTTTCAAGCCGCTACGAAAATACAAATAAGCCTTGGAGGTTTATATGAAACGTTCGATCCGTCTTTTCACCGTGTCCGCTCTGGCTGCCGGAATTGCCGCGTGTGGCGGGGGTAGTGACGGCACTGGTACCACAGGTTCCACTGGCACGGTTTCGTTTGACGTGACTGACGCGCCTGCAATGGAGTTCTCTGACGTCACCGTCTCGTTCACAGGAATTTCGCTGAAGCCAGAGGATAGTGAATGGGTCGAGTTCAACTTTGATGAGCCAAAGACGTGGAACTTGTTAGAGCTTCAGGGTGGAATTAGTGAACCGCTCATTACCGAAGAAGAAGTACCCGCAGGCAATTACACTCAACTTCGGCTGCTGGTTAACACTGAAGAGTTGGCGTCGTACGTCGTGTTAAAAGATCAGCCAGACGTGAAAAAATCGCTGGCCGTTCCCTCCGGCACTCAGAGTGGCCTCAAGCTGAACGGTGATTTCGTGGTTGCTGCAGATACGCAAACAGATTTCACCATCGACTTCGATGTCCGGAAAGCCATCGTAAACCCTCAGGGCCAGTCGCTGGCAGATTACCTGCTGAAGCCATCACTTCGCTTGGTTAACAACCTGGAGGTTGGCTCGATCACTGGTGAAGTGGACTACGTTACTATTAATTCGACTCGGCTCAATAACGACGAACTCGCAAACTGCGCCGAAGACTACGCAGGCTCGGTTTACGTTTATCAGGGAGCGGACGTCGAGCCGACCGATATCAATGTGACCAGTGACGGCGTCCAGCCAATTATGGCTGTTCCCGTCACAGACGAAGATATTGATGGTATATACAACTACACCGCAGCATTCCTCGTAGAGGGCGACTACACCATCAGCTACAGCTGCCAACTCGACGACAACGAAGCTGATGATGAACTGGACTTCGAAGGCACTCAGAATGTCAGCGTTGTCGCTGACACTGAAACCGAGGCGGATCCAATCCCCCTGCCTCAGTAATGGCTGGATGAGTAGACTGCAAAGCCCCTGTTTTAACAGGGGCTTTTATTACAGGGCGGCCGCCCTCGCCTCCGCCTGATCGGCACCCGCTACATTCCCGCGAGCCCGGCGGATATCCGCCAGCAGCAACCATCCCGCTCGCTGCAGCCGGATATCACTGCCCGCCAGCGACAGCCCTTTCAGCGTGAACTGTTCGGCAGAGCCCAGCTGATTGCCAGCAACATAGGCTTCCGACAGCTTGAAATACACCTCGGCCGATCGGGGCGCAATCCGTTGTGCACGCTCAAGACGGGCGATGGCGCCGGATACGTTACCCTGGGCCAGCACCTGCTCGGCTTCACGCACCAGGCTCAGCGCAGCCGGCGAGAGGCCATCACCGGTTTCACGATAGCTTGGGGAACTGGAGCGGGAAGGCTCACCGGGTTCCTGCGCCGCCTCGGGCTGTTCACTCTTGCGCCAGACCGGGGCTTCGCTCTCCTCCGTGTCTGTGCTGGTTCTCGGTGGCTCGGGCGCCTCGGCGGGCTCACCACCAACGGGCACATAGATTCCACCGCCCGGCCCGGAGGCACAGCCGGCCAGTGACAGCAGTGCCGCCATCAGGGCGGCCCTGAATGAAAGTCGGTCAATCATTGAAACAGTCCTTCAAACCAGCCCCGGATCCGACGTTCCAGATTTCCGGAGCAGGAAATTGTTTGCGTGGGTTCACTGCCGGCAATGTAAGGCAACAGTCGTGCATTGTCACAGTATTCGTCCGTCAGTGCCTGCCGTTCTGAATTTACCCAGTGATAGTTGACACCGTCTGGCACCACGGGCGAAAAACCATGCTGGGGAACCTGAGCCATAAACCTCGACCACACCGGCAGGGCGCCACTGGCCCCAGTCAGCGATGTGGGGCCATTATCATCGCGCCCAACCCAGGCGACCGCAAGCAGATCGCCACTGAAGCCGGCAAACCAGGAATCCCGGCCATCGTCAGTGGTTCCTGTTTTGCCGGCGAGAGTGAGTTCCTGGGGAACGGTGTAGTAAGCCGAGCGTCCCGTGCCCTCCTGCATGGTTTCCTGCATGGCGTATTGCACCAGGTGCACCGCGGCAGGATCAGCCACCTGCTCAACCTCAAGACTGTAGCGGGATAACGCCTCACCGCCGGCATCCGTTACTTCCCGTATCGTGCGCAGCGGGGTATTGAAGCCCGAGGTCGCCAGCCCCTGGTATATCTGGGCGACCGTCACAGGGCTCATGGACACCGACCCCAGGAGCATGGATGGGTAACGGGAAATGGGTGTATCCACGCCAAAGGCGGTCAGAGTCTCCCGCACTACGTCCACGCCAATATCCAGCCCCACGCGAACGGCCGGCAGGTTGTAAGAACGAGACAGAGCCTTATGCAAAGGCACTTCACCCCGCTCCTCGCCATCGTAGTTCTTGGGTTGCCAACGTTTGCCGTCGTCGAACTCAAGAGTGAAGCTCTTGTCCAGCACCGGTGTGCTCAGGGTGTATCTTTCCGGTTCCTGCAAAGCAGACAGATAGATAAACGGCTTGATCAGAGATCCGATAGGGCGATTGGCATCCAGCGCCCGGTTGAATCCGGCGAATTGCGGATCCCGGCCACCGACAAGGGCCAGCACCTCGCCGGAATCCTTCGCGGTGACCACAAGTGTCGCCTCCAGGGCTTCCGAACTCTGGCCGCTGCCCAGCCTCGGGAGGGTCTCAGTTACCGCGTACTCTGCCGCATACTGGATAGCGGGGTTCAGAGTGGTGAAGATTCGCAGTCCTTCACTGCGCAGATCCTCTTCCTTGTAGTCACGGGCCAGGTGCCGCCGCACAAGGTCAATGTACGCGGGGTAGCGGTTTTCTGAGTAGGATGGGCGCTCACTGACCCCAAGGGGCAGGCCGCGGGCCCTCGCCGCTCGGCCCGGTTCAATCAGGCCCGCCTCTTCCATTTCGGAAATAACCAGATTCCGTCGCTCGGTTGCACGCTCGGGATGACGGCGCGGATTGTAATAACTGGGGCCTTTGACCATGCCCACCAGCAAAGCGATCTGGTGCACATCCAGATCTTTCAGTGATTCGCCAAAATAGAACTGGCTGGCCAGGCCGAAACCATGAATGCTGCGAGTGCCGGCCTGCCCGAGGTAAACCTCGTTCAGATAGGTTTCCAGGATGTCGTCTTTTTCATAGTGCAACTCCAGCAATACCGACATCAGGGCTTCATTGGCCTTTCTCACCAGTGTCTGCTCGCGAGTCAGGAAGAAGTTCTTCACCAGCTGCTGGGTCAAGGTGCTGCCACCCTGGACGATGCGCCCGGCCTGGATGTTGGCCAGCATGGCCCGGCCGATGGAGAGAGGCGCGATACCGAAATGGTCGTAGAAGTTGCGATCTTCCACCGCCATCAGTGTGGTGGGGAGCAGCGCCGGCACCTCGTCCAGCTGAACCAGCACCCGATCTTCCTTGTGGGCTGGATAAATACCGCCAATCTGCGCTGGTTCCAGCCGGACGATCGGGGCGCTTTCACCCTGAATCACCGAAAAACCCTGAACCCGATCGCCCGAGACCGACAAAGAGATCCGGCGCCGGGGCTCATCACCGTCCGGGAACGAGAAGCCCCGGGTACTGATGACGAAGCGATTGCCACTGCGCTGGTAACTACCCGCTTTCTCGCCGCCCCCTTTCCGGAAACCAGAGAGGCTCAGTTCTCGCTCGAGCGCGCTGGCACTGACACTGGCCCCATCGAAAAGCTCAAGCGGACGGGCATAGACGCGGGAAGGTACTTCAAAGCGCCGACCCTCAAAACGGGACGTTACAACGGCATCCAGATACACCATCCAGCCGGCCAGTAAAACGAGACCAATGGCACATAACCGGAACATGAAACGCCAGAACCACGGCCGACGGCCATTGTTCGAAGAACGCCTGGAGGGCTTTCGCTTGGGGCTAGGAGATGCTTTGGATTTTTTCATGGCGCGATTATAACGAAGGGAGCGGTGAGGAAGGCAGGCCATCCATGTGTTATTTCTGTAATCTGCCCGTTATGATAGGGCAAGAAAAATCAATGGGTTCAGGGAACGCGAGGAGAACACGGTGAGTGAGACATCCCCAGGCAATCTGATTCTGTCGATGCAGAATCCGGACCTGTACGACCATCCCGTGGATGGCTTTCAGGTTATCGAAACTCACATCTCACAGGTAATCCTGACCGGTGATTACGCCTACAAGATCAAGAAGCCCATGGATTTCGGCTTCCTCAACTTCTCTACCCTCGATCGCCGGAAGCATTTCTGCGAAGAGGAGCTGAGACTCAACCGACGGCTGGCAGAAAAGCTGTATCTGGAAGTGGTACCCATTACCGGAACACCGGACGCCCCGATCCTCGGCGGCGAGGGCGAGGCTTTTGAATACGCCATCAAGATGCGCCAGTTTGGCCAGGACCAGCTTTTCGATCGCCTGCAGGAGCAGGGTCAACTGCCCTCAGACTTGTTGACCGACCTTGCCCGCCAGGTCGCCGGCTTCCACGAGCAGTTGCCGCCCGTGCCGGATGACAAGCCGTTAGGAACACCAGAGGCTGTGTTTGCCGCCATGCAAGAGAATTTTGACCAGATCCGTCCGCTGATTGACGATCCGGATCTGCTCATGCAGCTGGACAACCTTCAGGCCTGGACCGAATCCACCTTCGAGCGGCATCGGGAGCTGATTGCCCACCGCCGTGCCAGTGGTATGGTCCGCGAATGCCACGGAGACCTGCATCTGGCGAACATTACCCGCTTCGAGGGTGAGGTTACCGTCTTCGACTGCATCGAATTCAACGAACCGTTCCGCTGGATCGATGTGATCAACGACCTTGCGTTCCTCCTGATGGATCTGGAATCCCGGGGAGAAAGCGCCCTGGCCAACCAGGTTCTCAATACTTATCTGGAATATCGGGACGACTTCGAAGCTCTGCCATTGCTGCCACTCTACAAGGCTTATCGCGCCATGGTCCGCGCCAAGATTGCGCTGTTCACCATGGGCAATCCTGGCATCACGGACACTGAAAAAGCCGACCTTATGCAGCGCTATCGCGGCTATGCACAACTGGCCGAGGATTACGGCTCCATTCCTAACCACTACTTGCTGGCTACCACTGGCCTTTCTGCCAGCGGCAAGACGTGCGTCAGCGCCGCCATGGCCAACGAGCTGGGGCTGATACGCCTGCGGTCCGATGTCGAGCGCAAGCGACTGCATGGACTGGCTCCGCTGGAGAGCTCACGTTCACCGACCGGTGGCAACCTGTACACCGAGGAAGCGACCGAGAAAACCTATCAGCGACTGGCCGAGCTGGCCGGTCAGGTTCTGGCGGCCGGGTTCCCGGTGATCGTGGACGCCGCCAGCCTGAAAGAAAAGGAGCGGTCCCTGCTGGCATCCGTCGCCGAAGCCCAGGGCGTGCCCTTTGCCCTGATCCATTGCGAGGCGCCCGAAGATCTGCGCAGGGAATGGATCCGCAATCGCAAGGGCGATGCCTCCGAGGCCACCGAGGAGCTGCTGGACGCCCAGCAAACCTGGTTTGAACCGTTAACGGCCGAAGAGAAGACCCACACCATTCACCTGCACACCGATCAGGAGCATGTGGCGGAAGCCGTTGCCGACCGTATCCGTCAACACCTGGGTATCCCCGGCGGCAAGGCCGGGTAAGAACAACATCTGGCTCCCACTGGCGAGCGCGAGGTTAGATATGGACGATAAAAGCGAACACGAAGTACATCAGATCAGCCACCCGCTCTACGATATTCTTCGGAGCGAGGATATGCAGGCGTTCAATGCCGAGAAGGCAAAGCTCACAGAGTTCCCCAGTTTCGCCCATGGCGATTTCCGGGGCCTGGATCTGAGAGGGATGGACGCCAAGGGGCTGGATTTCCGCCATGCCTACTTCCGCGGTGCCGACCTGAGAGGCGTGGACTTTTCGAAGTCCAGAATGGAAGGCTCAAGCATCGCCAGCGCGAAAATTTCAGGCTGCTACTTCCCACATCGCCTGCACGCCGATGAGATCGTCATGTCCCTGAACCACGGGACCCGCATGCGCTACGCCATATTGCCGAAATGAGCAACAACCCGCATTCCTGGCAGCCCGTGTGTCCCGCGTCCGAGCTGACACCGGGCCAATTCGTCGAGTTTCGGCTCCGGGAGAAGGCCCGGGAGCCTGCAGGCATGCCGCTTACCGGCTTCCTGTTCCTCGACGGCACCACGCCCCGCGCCTACCTGAATATCTGCCCGCATCTCGGTGTTGAGCTGAACTGGATGCCGGGCCGGTTTATGGATTCCGACAATCTGTTCATCCAGTGCTCCACCCACGGCGCCCTGTTCAAGCCCGGCGACGGCGAATGCATTGCCGGCCCCTGCCAGGGCGACGCACTCACCCAGCTGGACCTGAGAGAGCAGGACGGCCAGATCGAGATCAGACTTCCAGAATAACCGGCACCGACTCGGTCAGTGTCAGCACCCCCGTGGGAATACCATCACTCTCACTCAGGTCGGCCCGGTAGGCGACCACTTCCACACCCGCATCACAGGCTTCGCGCAGCAACTCCCCGTATTTGCGGTCGATGTGGTCCGCCGGGCGAACGGTCTGAATGCCGGTGTGATTGACCACGAAAAACAGCACCGCCCGATCACCCTGCTGGACCTGGGCCATCAGCTCACGAAGGTGCTTCTGGCCACGCTCGGTTACCGCATCCGGGAAAAAACCCTGGCCATCCTCGGCCAGGGTAACATTCTTGACCTCCACCCAGGCATCAGCCGCGGACTCGTGACCAGACAGCAACAGATCGATCCGGCTTTTCTCCGCACCGTATTTCACCTCGGCGCGGCACTCGGGGTAACCGGCCAACTCCACCACAGTGCCGGCCAGTACCGCTTCCCTGGCCTGGTTGTTCGGCCGGGCCGTGTTCACGCAGGCCAGTTGCCCGGGTGACGTTTCCACCAGTTCCCAGGTGTACTGGAGTTTGCGCTTGGGATTATCACTGCGGCTGAGCCAGACCCGGGCATTTTCTGGCTGACAGCCCAGCATGGAGCCGGTGTTCGGGCAGTGGGCGGTTACCTCCGAGCCATCCGGCAGCCGCACGTCTGCCAGGAAGCGTTTGTAGCGGCGGATAAGCCGGCCTTCAACCAACGGTTCTGGAAACTTCATGTGATCTCCGTACAAAAGTCGATGCCACAAGGCTGGCACCCCCGTGACTAATCTGCTATTTTCCGCAAATTCCCGTTTCAGGACGAATGCTTCATCCAGGGTATAACCGCGCAGCCACGGGGGCTCACGCGGAGGGAAGCAAAGCGTTCTTGTGAAGTACAAACAAGAGGCCGGGTTCAATGGCAACGACTGCAGAACAACCACGCGAACGTTTTACCAACTTCACCCCCTATGAAATGAAGAAGGGTGAAGAGTACATGAGTGCGGAAATGCTCCAGCACTTCAAGGATCTGCTGCTGCAATGGAAGCAGGAGCTGATGGAAGAAGTCGACCGCACCATGCACCACATGCAGGAAGACGCCGCAAATTACGCGGATCCCAGCGATCGCGCAACCCAGGAAGAAGAATTCAGCCTGGAACTGCGCACCCGCGACCGGGAGCGGAAACTGATCAAGAAAATTGACCAGACCATCGACCGCATCGACAAGGACGACTACGGCTTCTGCGATCAGTGCGGCGTGGAAATCGGTATCCGCCGTTTGGAAGCGCGTCCGACTGCGACCCTGTGCATCGACTGCAAGACTCTGGCCGAGATTCGCGAACGCCAGACCGGCATCTGAGCCGAACCTTCAACAGCTGCCGGCCGCGGGCTATTCCTGCCCCGCCGGCTGACTGACGATCATGAACAACTCTTCCTATCGGGGCCGCTTTGCGCCCTCTCCGACCGGCCCGCTGCATTTCGGCTCACTGGTTACTGCGCTTGCCAGCTTTCTGGAGGCCCGCAGCCAGGGCGGCCAATGGTTTATTCGCCTGGAAGATCTCGATCCGCTGAGAGAGCCGCCGGAAGCGACCGGCCAGATTCTTGCCAGCCTGGACGCCCATGGCCTGTTCCCCGACGAACCGGTACGGTTTCAATCCAGACGTCACGACGCCTATCAGGCCGCCATCGATCAATTACTCGAAAGCGGCTACGCCTATCGCTGCCAATGCTCACGGAAAGAACTGCAAGCCAATGGGGGGCGACACCCCCACCAATGCCGCAGCCGCAAAGCCATAGACGGTGACCGCCCTTTCGCCATCCGCTTTGCCCTGGAAGATGAGGACTGCCACTGGCAGGATCAACTCCTGGGCCCACAGCATCAAACCGTGCGGGCTGAGCTTGATGATCCCGTGATCCTCCGTAAAGAGGGGTTCTACGCCTATCAACTGGCGGTGGTTGTTGATGACATTGATCAGGGCATCACGGACGTGGTGCGCGGGTCGGATCTGCTGGATATGACAGCGCAACAGCAGCAGATCTACCGGGCTCTGGGCGCCCGCCCTCCCCGTTGGCTACACATCCCGGTCATACTGAACGAACACGGCCAGAAACTCAGCAAGCAGACCCACGCCCCGGCGCTAAACGACGAAGTGCCTGTCGACAACCTGTTCGCAGCCCTCGTTGCCCTTGGCCAGAATCCTCCTTCGGAACTGGCAACCGGTTCCCCGGAATCCTTGCTGGAATGGGGCCGGGAGAACTGGCACCGGGGCGCCATCCACCTGACATCCCGGTGAGGGACATGGTATAAAGCCTTTCTCACACCTCAGCGCGGATAGCATGCCTGATGTATATCTACCGTCTGGTCTTCCTGTTGGTACTGGCCATCTATATCTTTTCGCCCAACATCCTTGACTGGTGGACTTCGCCGGGAAACGTCTGGTACAGCCCCTACATTATCTGGGCCGGGCTGATTGCCATCGGTTTCTGGCTGGAATGGCGGCGGGACCCCAATGAGTTTTAGTGCCTCCGGTCTGCTGCTCGCCAGCCTGCTGTACCTGATTCTGCTGTTCGGCATTGCCTGGTTTACCGAGCGGGGCATGGTGCCGAGGCGCTGGGTTCGCCACCCGCTGGTTTACGTGCTCAGCCTGGGGGTATACGCGGGCATCTGGGCGGTCTACGGCGCCGTTGGCATGGCCGCCGAATCCGGCTACGGCTTCCTCGCCTACTACCTGGGCATCAGTGGCGCCTTTTTGCTGGCACCGGTACTTCTGAACCCGGTCATGAGGATTGGCCGCGCCTATCAGTTAACCTCCCTGGCCGACCTGTTCGCCTACCGCTACCGGAGCCAGTGGGCAGGAACCCTGGTCACCCTGTGTTCCGGCGGGGCCATACTGGCGCTGCTGAGCATGCAGATCCAGGCCGTCGCCACCTCCGCCAGTATCCTGGCGCCGGACACCTCTCCCAAGCTGATCAGTGTGATGTTCAGTATGATCGTGGTGTTGTTTGCCATGCTGTTCGGAGCACGCCGTAACCAGAATTCCGATAACCACCAGGGCCTGGTACTGGCCATTGCCTTTGATTCTCTGGTCAAACTGGCGGCGCTGCTGGTGCTCGGGGGCGTGATCCTGTTCGGGGTCTTCGATGGCATGAACGGTCTGGAGCGTTGGCTGGACAACCGAACCTCGCCAGCCACCACCATGACTCTGAGCATTGACGACGGCAGCTGGCGGGCATTGATGCTGATGTCCTTTGCCGCCGCACTGGTGCTGCCGCACATGTATCACATGACCTTCAGCGAGAACCCTTCCCCAAAGGCACTGGCCAAGGCCAGCTGGGGCCTGCCACTGTACCTGTTACTGCTGGGCCTGCCGGTACCCCTGATTCTGTGGGGCGGGCAGGAGTTGGCCGTCACCACCGGCCCCGGGTTCTTCGCTATCGGCGCTGCCCAAGCGCTGGAGAGCCCTGTACTGACGCTGTTCATGTACATTGCCGGCCTGTCCGCAGCCAGCGGCCTGATGATCGTCAGCACGCTGGCACTGGCGGGCATGGCCCTGAACCACGTGGTCCTGCCGCTGAAAACCCCGAAAGACCAGGGCGACATCTATCGCTGGCTACAGTGGATCAAACGTCTGCTCATCGCCGTGATCATTTTCCTGGCATTGCTGTTTCACGAGGCCGTTGGCAAGAACCTTGACCTTTCCATTCTCGGCGCCATTTCCCTGTCAGGCACATTACAGCTTCTCCCGGGCGCCCTGGGAGTGATTTACTGGCCGGAGGGCAACCGCCGCGGCCTGATTGCCGGCCTGATTGTCGGGTTGACCATCTGGGTGGTTACCCTGGTACTACCCTTCTCCCACACGGCCAATCTGCTGGCCTGGATAGACGCGCCGCTGATACCGGATTACACCAACTGGCACATTTTCACGTTCGTCAGCCTGACCGCCAACATTACTGTGTTCGCGCTGATTTCCATCCTCAGCACCAGTACCAGTGAAGAGAACAGTGCAGCACAGGCCTGCTCGCTGGGTGCGCTGTCCCGCCCTCAACGCCGTGAACTGCTGGCAACATCCTCCAGTGATTTTGTGCGGCAACTAGCAGAGCCTTTGGGCTATGGCGTCGCACGGCGGGAAGTGGAGCGGGCACTGAGCCAGTTGAAGCTACCCAACGTGGAATACCGGCCTTACCAGCTCAGACGACTGCGGGATCAGGTGGAGATCAATCTGTCAGGTCTCCTCGGCCCCTCTGTCGCCCGGGATATGGTCAAACGCCATCTCGGCTTCAAGCCCATGGCCCAGGGTGGCACCGCCCAGGACATTCGCTATGTCGAGCGGGCCCTCGGCGACTACCAGAACCGCCTTACCGGCCTGGCCGGCGAGCTGGACAACCTGCGACGACATTACCGCCAGACACTGCAAAACCTGCCGATTCCCGCCTGCTCGGTGGGCGAGGACGGTGAAATCCTGATGTGGAACCACGCCATGGAGGCGCTCACCGGCATTACCGCCGATGATGTGGTCGGTGCCCGGCTGATGGCACTGCCGGAGCACTGGCATCTGCTGCTCGAGGATTTCAACCGCGGGCCCGACCTGCATCGCTACAAACACCGACTGGATCTGCGTGGCAAGCCCCATTGGCTGAACCTTCACAAAGCCGCCCTGAGTGGGCCGGACCACACCGAAGGCGGCAGCATCATCCTGGTGGAAGACCAGACCGAAACCCGACTGCTGGAAGATGAGCTGATGCACAGCGAACGGTTGGCGTCGGTGGGTAGACTGGCGGTCGGCGTCGCCCACGAGATCGGGAACCCGGTAACCGGCATCTCATCGCTGGCCCAGAACCTGAAACTGGAAACCGATAACCCCGATATTCTCGATACGGCAGACCAGATCCAGCAACAGACGCGGCGCATCTCCACCATACTGCAGTCGCTGATGAACTTTGCCCGCACCGGCAACCACGCCCAGGCCAACCGGTACGAACCGGTGACGATACATCGTTGCGTGGAAGAGTCTATCAACCTGCTCTCCCTGAGCGACAAGGGCCTGGGCATTCACTACATCAACGACTGCCCGCCCTCCTTGCAGGTGCTGGGCGATGAACAGCGCCTGGTGCAGGTGTTTGTTAACCTTCTTGCCAACGCCCGGGATGCCTCGCCCGAAGGAGGCACCATCCGGGTCAGTGGAAAGGGCGATGGCTACTCCGCTATCATCGAAGTCGTTGATGAGGGCTCCGGAATCCCCGGGGATCAGCTTGATCATATCTTCGAGCCGTTTTACACCACCAAGGCCCCCAACCAGGGAACCGGTCTTGGCCTGTCGCTGGTGTACAGCATTATTGAAGAGCACTATGGCAACGTTCAGGTAGACAGCCCGGTGGACGCCGACACTGGCCGGGGAACCTGTGTGAGGCTGAGATTGCCAGCCTACGAACCGGAAACCGGCAACATTGCCATCAGCCAGAACCAAAGGTCTTGAGACTCCTATGCCTCGCATTCTGATCGTGGAAGACGAAGACATTATTCGCTCGGCAGTTCGCAAGCTGCTGCTGCATGCCGGCTATGAAGTCGCCGATGCGGCTTCCGTGGAGGAAGCCGAACAGCACCACGAGCCGGATCAGTTTGACCTGATCATATCGGATCTGCGCTTGCCAGGAGCAGCAGGCACGGAACTGATCAACCGCGCACCCAATACACCGGTGCTGATCATGACCAGCTATGCCAGCCTCCGGTCAGCCGTGGATTCCATGAAAATGGGGGCCGTTGAGTACATCGCCAAACCGTTCGACCATGATGAAATGCTTGCTGCGGTGGAGAATATCCTGGCCCGCCAGCCCTCTGCCCGCAATGCGGGTGATGACTCGGCGGCACCCTCGGAAACGCCCGAGAGTAGCGATCCGGCCAATATCATGTTCGGCCAGTGCGAGCCTATGCAGAGGGTATTTACCCTGATCCGGAAGGTGGCTCCGACAGAAACCACCGTACTGATCCAGGGCGAATCCGGTACCGGCAAAGAGTTGGCCGCGCGCGCCCTGCACCTGCTGAGCCCCCGCGCCGCGAAACCGCTGATTTCGGTAAACTGCGCGGCCATCCCGGAAAGCCTGATCGAATCGGAACTGTTCGGCCATGAGAAAGGCGCTTTTACCGGTGCGGTTTCGGCAAGAACGGGTCTGATTGAGGCGGCTGATGGCGGTAGCCTGTTTCTGGACGAGATCGGCGAACTGCCGGCTGAAGCCCAGGCCCGCCTGCTTCGCGTGCTGCAGGAGAGCGAGATCCGGAAAGTGGGTTCAACCCAGAGCCGCACCGTAAATGTGCGAATGATTGCGGCCACCCATCGCAACCTGAAGGCCATGACCCGAACCGGGGAATTCCGGGAAGACCTGTATTACCGGTTGAATGTTATGCAGATCCGGATACCGCCTTTACGCGAGCGCCAGAGCGATATTCTGGGACTGGCTCGCCGCTTCCTCAAACGCCAGGGGGAGAGAATGGGCAAACCCGATCTCAACCTCAGCCCCGAGGCCATGCGCGCCCTGGAACGCCATCGCTGGCCGGGTAACGTACGGGAGCTGGAAAACGCCATTGAGCGCGCCACCATCCTCTGCGACGGGGATGTGATTACGCCGTCATTGCTGGACCTTGATAGCGAAGGCAACGACGAATACATCCCTGAGACCCTCGTGGAAGGCAACAACGAGCAGACTCACACCCGCGAGGTGGATTCCTCCAACGATCTCTCTTTGGAAGACTACTTCCAGCATTTTGTCCTGGAGAACCAGGATCGCATGAGCGAGACAGAGCTGGCTCAAAAATTGGGCATCAGCCGAAAATCCCTCTGGGAACGTCGGCAGCGGCTCGGCATCCCCCGGAAAAAATCCTCGGGCAACTGAGCTCGCCAAAGTGTGAATCGGCACTCAGTTGTTACCCCATGTTCCTGTCGGTAACACTCCCCACTAAAGTAACGTGATCTGGGTAACACTTAGGTTGAATACGGGGTAACACTTATGACCTACAAAATCGTAAGGTACTGTTAATAAAGAACATTCAAAAACTGGCACACGGACTGCAATCTATTTGGCGCACAACAACAAAAACAAGAGTGACAAAGCAGCGCCAACAACAAGAACAAAAAGCTGCGGGAAACGTTCGGTAACAAAAACAACAACAGAACGTGAGCGAACTGAGTGTTTTGGGTACTTTGCTTTTTAGTGGTCCCACGGCACGTGCGAGTTGTAGATGTAGAGAAGAATCGCCTTTGAGGTGACGCTGCAGCTACCCCAGACCCGCCCGATGTCTCTGACCGCTCTGTGTATTCAAAGCTTTCCGTTTGCGCTGCTGAGATGCCCCTCAATGGGGATATGCAGTGGGGTACAAAAACCAAGAAAAATCCCGGCAAAAACAAAAACAATGCAGATCGTCAACGCTTTGAGGGCGGATTCGTGAAAACGGATCCGCCTTTTGATTTTCTGGGCCCCGGAACGGTAATCCACGGCAAACGTGTGCAAATCCTGCTCAAACCGTTAAACTCTCGGTTTTTGCTCATCGCAACCACGGATTTCAATGCCTAAACGACTCGTCGAAAAACTCCGTTCCTTTATGCCCGGCAACGGAAAGAAGAAAGCCCGCACCTACCAGCGACGGGAAATTCCCCGGGACCAACACAATGTCTCACGCTCGGTGATCAGCGAGCCTGCAAAGAAAGTCCTGCATCGTCTGAACAAATCGGGCTATGAAGCCTACCTTGTAGGCGGCGGCGTCAGGGATATCCTGCTGGGTGGAAAGCCCAAGGATTTCGACATTGCCACCAATGCCACGCCGGAGGAAGTTCACGACCTGTTCCGCAATTCCCGGCTGATCGGACGCCGGTTCCGGATTGTCCACGTGGTGTTTGGCCGCGAGGTAATTGAGGTAACGACCTTCCGGGGCAACGCCACGGAAGCGGATACCGACACAGATGATGACGATCGCAGGACCAATGAACACGGTCTGCTGCTGCGCGACAATGTCTACGGCAACCAGGAAGAGGATGCCCTGCGGCGCGACTTTACCGTCAATGCCCTGTACTACTGCATCCGCGACTTCACCGTTATCGACTTTGCAAACGGCATCGAAGATCTGCGCAACCGGCAACTGCGCCTGATTGGCGACCCGGAAACCCGCTACCGGGAGGACCCGGTCCGTATGCTTCGTGCTATTCGCTTTGCCGCCAAACTGGGCTTCGATATTGAACCGGAAACCGAAGCGCCAATCGGTGAGTTAGCCCCTCTGTTAACCCATATCCCGCCCGCGCGCCTGTTTGATGAAGTACTCAAACTGTTCTCCGCAGGCCATGGTGAAGCCACTTACGATCTACTGACCCGTTACAACCTGCTGGAGCCCCTGTTTCCGGAGACGGTCAGAGCCATTCAGGCCGGAGAGCCGGATGAGCTTATTCGCCAGGCCCTGAGAAACACCGATGCCCGGATTGCCCAGGGCAAGTCGGTCACACCCTACTTCCTGTTTGCCGCCATGCTCTGGCCGGCGCTGCAAGCAGAATGGCACCGCAGGCAGGATAACGGTGACCCGGTCCAGCCCGCCCTGCACGGTGCCATTGGCAAGGTGATTGGCCGCCAGGTTCAGGCGACATCGATTCCCAAGCGCTTCTCCGGCCCCATGAAGGAAATCTGGGAACTCCAGATGCGCCTGCCCCGCCGCCAGGGCAAGCGGGCTTTTGCCACCATGAGCCACCCGCGGTTTCGCGCGGCTTACGATTTCCTGCTGGTTCGAGAGGCGTCGGGCGAGATTGAACCGGGACTGGGCCAATGGTGGACCGAGTTCCAGCAAGAAGACGAACGTGGCCAGGAACGGATGCTGTCACAATTAAGCAGCGATGCGCCCAAAAAGCGTCGGCGTCGCCGCAAGCCGGTCAAACGCCCCGCCCAGTAATGATGACAGACGTCTTTATCGGTCTTGGCAGCAATCTGAAAGACCCTGCAGCCCAGCTGGCCCGGGCAGTCTCTGCCCTGGCTAACCTTCCAGAGACGGTTCTGGTGGCCCAATCGCCCTTTTATGCCAGCCGCCCGGTGGGGCCCCAGGACCAGCCCGACTTTGTTAATGGGGCGGTTTGGTTGAGGACATCCCTGGCGCCACACCAGTTGCTTGACGAGCTGCAAAACGTCGAACAACAGCACGGCCGGGAGCGGCTCCGGCACTGGGGGCCCCGCACGCTCGATCTGGACATACTGCTGTACGGCAACCAGGTACTCGACGATGATCGCCTCACCATCCCTCATCGGGAGCTACGGAACCGTGACTTTGCGCTCCAACCCCTAATGGACCTGAAGGCCGACCTCGCTCTGCCGGATGGCACCGCCATTTCCAAGCTGCGCAGCCAATGCCCCGACAACGGCTTGCGCAAGCTTCCGCCGGCGGATTACCCTTAACACTTCAACGCCGATACCCCGGCACGCCCAGGCCCATCCACCCAAAAGGCAAGGATTCTATGGCTGTTACCATCAATACCCTGCGTGAGTTCAAGCAGAAGGGCGAAGCCTTCGCTGCCCTTACCTCCTACGACGCCACCTTTTCTCAGGTGGTCAGCGAAGCGGGCGTTCACGTCATCCTGATTGGCGATTCCCTGGGCATGGTACTCCAGGGGCACGACAGCACTCTGCCGGTCACCATGGATCAAATGGTGTATCACGTCAGCTGCGTGGCCAAAGGCAACCGCGGGTCCCTGATCATGGCAGACATGCCCTTTATGAGTTACGGCACCGTTGAGACTGCCCTGGAAAATGCCGCCGAACTGATGCGGGCAGGCGCCCACATGGTAAAACTTGAGGGCACGGACTGGATGAAAGAGACCATTACCGCCCTGACCGAACGGGCCGTGCCCGTATGTGCGCATCTTGGCCTGACGCCGCAGTTCGTCAATAAATTTGGCGGCTACAAGGTGCAGGGCCGCGACGAAAAGGCGGCCGAAATGATGATCGAGCATGCCTGCGAACTGGAGGCAGCCGGCGCCGATGTCATCCTTCTGGAATGCGTCCCCGCGCCTCTGGCGGCGCGAATCGCCCAGGCCGTCAAAGCACCGGTCATTGGAATAGGCGCAGGCCCGGACACTGACGGCCAGATTCTTGTCCTGCACGACATGCTGGGCATTACCACTGGCCGCAAGCCGCGGTTCGTGAAGAACTTCCTGGCAGAGACAGATTCAATACAGGAAGCCCTGCAGGCCTACGTGAAAGCCGTGGGCGAGCGCACATTCCCCGCTGAGGAGCATACGTTCAAGGCATGAGAACCGTACATTCCCTGAAAGAACTGAGAACCATCCTCCGCGGCTATCGCCAGCAGGGAAAAACCATCGGCCTGGTTCCCACCATGGGCAACCTGCACGAAGGTCATATTTCACTGGTTCGCAAGGCGGCTGAAATGGCGGATGTGGTGGTAACCAGCATCTTCGTGAATCCGATGCAGTTCGGAGCCGGCGAAGACCTGGATACCTACCCGAGAACGCTAGCCGAAGACCAGGAAAAGCTCGCTTCCGCCGGAAACACCCTGGTATTTGCGCCCGCCGCCGAAGAAATCTACCCGGAAGGCCTGGCGAAGCAGACCCAGGTTATTGTGCCTGATGTCAGCGATGGCCACTGCGGTGCCAGCCGGCCAGGTCACTTTGAGGGCGTAGCCACGGTGGTTACCATGTTGTTTAACATGGTTCAGCCAGACTTTGCCGTATTTGGCGAGAAGGATTTCCAGCAACTCGCCGTAATCCGGAAAATGGTCAGGGACCTGATGATTCCGGTGGACGTGGTGGGCGCCCCCACGGTGAGAGAGGACGATGGGCTGGCGAAAAGCTCACGTAATGGTTACCTGACACCTCAGGAGCGGCAGATTGCGCCGGCGGTCCACCAGGCCCTGCAGGCCACAGCGACCAAGATCAACGATGGTCGTACAGATTTCCAGGCACTGGAAAGCGAAGCTGAGCAGAGTCTCGGGGATGCTGGTCTCAGGCCGGACTACTTCAACATCGTCAACAGCCAGACCCTCAAGCCGGCCACACCGGAGGACAGGGAGATTACTATTCTGGCAGCAGCCTTCCTGGGCAAAACCCGCTTGATCGACAACCTGTCCCTTACCCGATAAGCCAACAGAAAAGGAACCTCTGATGCCCGCACATCCTGCAGTACTGACCTCGAAACCCGAATGGCAGACACTGAAGGAGCACAGGGAACGCCTGGAAGGCGTTTTGATGAAGGATCTGTTCGATAAAGATCCGGGGCGGGCAAAGCGCTATTTTATCGAGGGAGCAGGTCTGTCACTGGATTTTTCCAAGAACCGGCTTACGGATGAGGTGCTGGAGGCACTGTTGGCTCTGGCCAGCAGCTGCGACCTGGAAGCCAGGCGGGAGGCCCTGTTGCAGGGGGAGCGGGTCAACATTACCGAAGATCGCCCTGCCCTGCATACCGCCCTGCGCCATCCCGGCAACGAGGCCATCATGATAGACGGCGAGGACGTGGTCGCCGTGGTACAGAGCACTCTCGATCGCATGGAAACACTGGTAAACGACGTTCTGCACCAACGTCGTACCGGATACACCGGCAAGCCTTTCACCGATGTAGTGAGCATCGGTATCGGCGGCTCCTATCTGGGCCCAAAGCTGGTCAGCGAAGCCCTTCAGCCCTACGCCCAGTCTGGTATCCGCTGCCATTACGTGGCCAACATCGACGGCACAGAGATTTGTGAGACGCTTCGCCAGGTAAACCCGGAAACCACCCTTTTCCTGATCCAGTCGAAGTCCTTCCGTACGCAGGAAACGCTGGAGAACAGCAAGGTGGCGCGACAGTGGTTTCTGGACCGCTGCGGTGAGGAACAGGCTGTCTCGCGGCATTTCATGGCAGTGACCGCCAACGTCCCCGCGGCACAGGACTTCGGCATTGATTCGGACAACGTTTTCCCAATGTGGGATTGGGTAGGCGGACGTTACTCGCTCTGGTCTGCCATCGGACTTCCCATTGCCTTCCGTGTTGGCATGGCCAACTTCCGGGCTCTGCTGGCCGGCGCCCATGCCATGGATCAGCACTTTCGTGAAGCGCCACTGGCGGAAAATCTGCCTGTCGTCATGGCCATGCTTGGCGTCTGGTACAACAACTTCTGGGGTGCCGAGACCCACGCAATCCTGCCCTACGATCACTACCTTCGCAGCCTGCCGGACCACCTCCAGCAGCTGGACATGGAAAGCAATGGCAAGAGCGTGACCCAGGCCGGCGATACCCTGGGCTGGCAATCCGGACCGGTCATCTGGGGTGGGGTCGGCGCCAATGGCCAGCACGCCTATCACCAATTGATCCACCAGGGCACTCGACTGATTCCGGCGGATTTCATCATCCCCCTGAAATCCCACAATCCGGTGGCTACCCATCACGCAGACCTGTTTGCCAACTGCCTGAGCCAGTCCCGGGCCATGATGGCCGGCAAATCACTGGAAGAAGCCAGGTCTGAGCTCAAAGCAGAAGGGCGGGACGAAAGCGAGATTGAGCAGCTTGCGCCCCACAAGGTCATCCCCGGCAATAAGCCGAGCAATACCCTGACCATGGAAAAGGTTACCCCGGAGACCGTGGGAGCCCTGATCGCGCTCTACGAACACCGCACCTTTGTTCAGGGGGTAATCTGGGATGTAGATTCATTCGACCAGTGGGGCGTGGAACTAGGCAAACAACTGGGCAAGGGTATTTTGCCGCGACTGCTTGGGGATGAAGGAGGCAACCAGGCCAGCGACAGCTCGACCGATCACCTTATTGAGCGGTTCCGCTCAGCCGGCAGCGCTTGAGATCTGCCGCCCTTGCCAGTTGAAATCCACCGGCCAGAGCCGCTGGCCGGTGCTGTATTCCCGCCACAACTGGGCGTAGGATTTACCGCACACCGGATGCACCTCCTCCGGCGCGATGTCGGCGAGCGGCCGCAGCACGAAAGCGTTTTTCAGGATTTCCCCTCTGGGCAGCTCGACGCCGTCTATCCGACCAACCGCGTTACCATAGGTGAGAATATCCAGATCAAGGGTCCGCGCGCTGAATTTCGGGACATCCCTACGCCGGCCGTTGTCGGCTTCCAACTGTTTGAAACGCTGTGACAGCTCGGCAACCGACAAGGACGTATCTACACCCACCACAAGGTTCAAGAACGGTGACCCGTCAAATCCGACAGCCTCGCTGTCATAGACCGGGGAGATAATCAGCTCGCCAAACCACCCAGAAAGGGCATCAAGTGCCGCAGTGACGTAGCGCTCCCTGTCCACATTGCTGCCAATGCTGATGTATACCCGGGCGGCCGCTGCCATTAACGTGCTCCTGTCTCAGTTTTCTCTCCCCGTTCGATCCGCACGCCCACCGCCTTTGCTGCGGGAACGGCGCCAGGCTTGCGAATAGCCAGTCGCAGCCAGCTTATACCGAATTCATCCTGAAGGGTTTTGGCCAGAACTTCCGCCCCATATTCAAGCAGTTTCGGCCTGAGCGCCTGCAGGCAGGACTCGACCCGGGTACTCACAGCCGCGTAATCCAGGGCGTCAGCAACATCGTCGGTCTTGCCCGGTACCCGGTTATCCCAGGCCATTTCCAGATCAATCACCAGGCTCTGGGTGACTTCCCGCTCCCAGTCGTAAACTCCGACCACAGTCTCCACAACCAGGCCTTCGATCAATACGGTGTCTGCCAAGGGTGCTCCCGGGTTCTTCCACTCTTTGGTGATTGAATAACGCACAGCCAGGGGATACTGTGATCAAGCCCACCTGCGTTTTCAGGGCGGGCATTTTCGCACATATTGGCCATGGTCGTCTTTGCTTCCGAGCCCACAGCATGCTTCTCAGTGACCCGGTGTTAACGGTTTTACTCTGCGCCGCCGCGTATGTGGCAGGCTCGGTGCTGTTTGCGCTGCCGGTATGCCAACTCTGGAAACTGCCAGACCCGCGGGCCCAGGGCTCCGGCAACCCCGGTGCCACCAACGTCTACCGCACAGGCGGTTGGCCGCCAGCGCTGCTGACTCTGGCGCTGGATGCGGCCAAAGGCTGGCTACCTGTATGGCTGGCCCATGCTGCCGGCCTTTCGGTAATGGTTCAGGCCGTCGTTGCCCTTTGCGCCGTCACCGGCCACATGATCCCGATGTTCTATCGTTTCAAGGGTGGAAAAGGGGTTGCAACCGCTCTCGGAGCCGGCCTTGCCCTGGCTCCGGTTACAACGTTGATGATGGCCGCTATCTGGATGCTGGTGATCTGGCGCTGGCGCATCTCAGCTCTCGCCTCCCTGGTGGCGATTATCAGTGGCCCGTTGATCAGCGCCTTCCTTGAACCGGAAACCCTGCCCCTGTTCGGTCTGCTCGCCCTGCTGATTGTGGTTCGCCATCGGAACAATCTGATCCGGCTGGCCCAGGGACGCGAAGCCGGGCTGTAGCGATCAGTCCACCAGACCGGTGGATCGCGGTTCGTTGATCGGTGGCAGCGTATTCATTGGCCATCGGGGCACCGCCACAATCCGCTCACCATCCTGCTGGCCAGCCCTCATGCGCTGGGCGCCAGCGTAGGCGATCATTGCACCGTTATCCGTGCAGAATTCCGGCCGGGCATAGAACACGTGGGCCTTTAGCTTGGCAGTCATTTTCTCCAGGCCCGCCCGAAGGCGTTTGTTGGCACTGACACCCCCGGCAATGACCAGACGCTTGCAACCTGTCTGCTCCAGGGCCCGACGGCACTTGATAGTCAGTGTATCAACCACAGCAGCCTCAAACGCCAGGGCGATATCCGCCCGGGTCTGCTCATCCAGCCCGCCTGCCTTCCGTGCAGCATTGACGGTGTTGAGGGTGAAGGTTTTCAGGCCGCTGAAGCTGAAATCCAACCCGGGCCGGTCGGTCATTGGCCTGGGGAACCGGTAACGGCCTTCGGTTCCCTTTTCCGCGAGCGCCGCCACCCGGGGGCCACCCGGATAGTCCAGGCCGAGCATCTTGGCAGTCTTGTCAAAGGCTTCACCGGCGGCATCGTCCACCGATTCGCCCAGCATCTCGTACTCGCCAATGCCATCAACCCTGACCAGCTGGGTGTGGCCACCAGAGACCAGCAATGCGACGAACGGAAATCCGGGCGGGTTGTCTTCCAACATGGGGGCCAGCAGATGCCCTTCCATGTGGTGCACGCCCAGAACAGGAACACCCAGGGCAAAACCCAGGGCATGGGCCACCGAGCCGCCCACCATCAGGGCGCCCACCAATCCGGGGCCTGCAGTGTAGGCAATACCTTCTATATCTGACCGACGTTTGCCCGCGTCTGAAAGTACCTGGTCGCACAGGGGCAGCAGCTTTCGAACGTGATCCCGGGACGCCAGCTCAGGCACGACCCCCCCGTAATCGGCGTGCATGTCGATCTGACTGAACAGGGCATGTCCCAGCAATCCCGCTTCGGTGTCATACAGCGCCACGCCGGTCTCATCACAGGACGTCTCGATACCTAGAATCAGCATAATGTCTGGCCATATTGGTTGGCAGAAATGAAAACGACGCGCATTTTAGCAGAAACCCGAAACCCACTGGCAGATTCATCGAACAAACATTGACCTTGCTATAACGCAGGCGCTATCATTGCCGCCCTAAAATATGCACTGGTCGAGTTTTAGCCAATCTGACCAGGGATCGAGAACCGATCTGGCCATGCCAGACGGACAAAATTGAAACCGAATCTATCAGGTAGGTGATTTCCGAATGCCAGCTGTTAAAGTGAAAGAGAATGAACCGTTTGACGTAGCACTGCGTCGCTTCAAGCGTTCCTGCGAAAAAGCGGGTGTACTTTCTGAAGTACGTCGTCGCGAGCACTACGAGAAGCCGACCGCTGTTCGTAAGCGCAAAGCAGCCGCTGCCGTTAAGCGTCATCTCAAGAAGCTTCAGCGGGAACAGCGCAAGTTCGAGCGTCTGTACTGAGTTTTACCTGACGCCGCTTGACTGCAAAGCACTGATTGCCTGTCCAGCCGCAGGCTGCACAGAGCGACTCAAAAATGCCGCCGAGGCCTGGCTTCGGCGGCATTTTTGGCTATTGGCCAACTCCGATGACGGCCTGATGTGGAGCCCCCATGAGCGGACTGATCCCTCAACAGTTTGTTGAAAACCTGCTGGATCGTATCGATCTGGCGGAGCTGATCGGTTCCCGCATTACGCTCAAGAAAGCCGGCGCCAACTACAAGGCCTGCTGCCCGTTCCACGACGAGAAAACGCCCTCGTTCAACGTCCGGCCAGACAAAGGCTTTTACCATTGTTTCGGATGCGGCGCCCACGGCGATGCCATCAGCTTCGTGAGGGAGTTTGAAGGCCTGGGATTTACCGAAGCGGTTGAGGAACTGGCCAAACGGGTGGGGCTTGAAGTCCCCTATGACCGGGCGGCAAAGCAGGAAATGCAGCAGGCGCGGACTCTAACCGACGCGCTGGACTTTGCCACCCGTTTCTATCAATCGGCGCTCAAGGGTCAGCAAGGCGCCTACGCCCGGGACTATCTGAAACAACGGGGACTAGATAACGCCATCATTGAGCAGTATCAGGTGGGGTATGCCCCCTCAACCGGTACCGCCCTGTTTGATGCCGCCAGCAAGGACCTGCAAGGCCCGCTGATTGAAACAGGGACGGTGTCTGACAAATACGGCAGGCCAAGAGATCTGTTCCGCAACCGGGTCATGTTCCCGATCCGTAACACCCGCGGCAGAACCGTTGCCTTTGGTGGGCGCACGCTTGGTGACGACAAGGCAAAATACATCAACTCTCCGGAGTCAGATGTATTCCACAAGAGTCGCGAGATTTACGGGCTTTTCGAAGCCAAGCAGGCCATCCGGCAGCTAGACAAGCTACTGGTGGTTGAGGGTTACATGGATGTGATAGCCCTCGCCCAACACGGCATTCACTATGCAGTTGCGACACTGGGCACCGCGACGAATCAGGACAGCCTGCAGGCACTGTTAAAGCAGGTCAGGCACATAGTGTTCTGCTTCGACGGCGATCAGGCCGGCTTCCGGGCCGCCGACAAGGCCATGGAAAACGCGCTGGAACTGATGGCCGACGGTCTGCACCTGCAGTTTCTGATGCTGCCTCAGGGCGAGGATCCGGACACCCTGGTGCGCAAGGAGGGAGCGCAGGCGTTCCAGAAGCGCATTGAAGGCGCAACACCTCTGTCACGGTACCTGTTTGACCGGCAGAGTGAAGGACTGGACCTGCAGCTGCCGGAACACCGGGGCGAACTGCGAGCCAGGGTTGAACCCCTGCTGAACAAAATGCCCAGAAGCACCCTTCGGGATGCCATGTGGCACGAAATGCTGCGCCTTTGCGGTGGCCGGAACCAGTGGCAGAACCGCCAGCAGGGACAGAAAGGCCGGTGGAACGGCGAGCGAAGGGACCGGGTTTCCGAAGATCGGATTGATGTAAAGCTCAGCAAGGACAGCATTCTGTGCCTTGCCCTGCTGGAAGCACCGGACCTGGCAACCGAGGTGACCGAGCTGGCCCGCAGTTCACGGCAGTTCAATCAGGCCCGGAATTTTGCCGAGTGGATTCTGGCAAGCGACATTCGGGACCGGAAAACGCTGGTGCGTACTCTGGCACTGGATTCGTCTGCTCGCGAGCGGTTTTTCCACCTGTTTGACGGAATTGAACATATTCCGGCGCGGGAGAGCACACTGGCCGCCGCCCGAGAGCTGCTGAGTCCGAACGAAGAGGCATCCCGCCAGCAGCGGCTTGCCACATTATTGAGAAACCTGTCCAACCTCACAAGCGAGGAACGACAGGAGCTGAAGTCCCTGAGTAGTGGCTCCGCGGACTAGCAGCACTTGAAACTTGACGCACTGATCACCATCTAACCATTCGGTGGCAGAGCGACCGAGCGACAGCTATAATGGCTGTTTAACTTTTTTCCGTCTAAAAGCGAGTTCACAGGGTGTCTATGTCAGGCAATTCGCAAAAATCACGTTTGAAAGACCTCATTGCACGAGGCAAGGAACAAGGTTACCTGACTTACGCCGAGGTAAACGACCACCTCCCGGAAGACATCGCCGACCCGGATCAGGTCGAAGACATAATCCGCATGATCAACGACATGGGTATCCAGGTGTGCGAAGAAACACCCGACGCCGATACCCTGCTCATGACCGAGGGCGATTCCACCGCTGACGAAGCCGCCGCCGCTGAAGCCGCCGCCGCTCTGGCCGCTGTTGAAACCGATGCCGGCCGCACTACGGATCCAGTTCGCATGTACATGCGCGAAATGGGCACCGTCGAGCTGCTTACTCGCGAGGGCGAAATCGTCATTGCCAAGCGCATCGAGGAAGGCATTCGCGATGTGATGGCCGCCGTTGCCCACTTCCCAGGCACCGCTGGCACCGTTATCCAGGCCTACGACCGCATTCTTGAAAACGAAGGCCGTATCAGCGACATCGTAACGGGCTTCCTGGATCCGGACGATGCCGAGCCGTTCATGGGTGAGGACACCACCCCCGAAAGCTCTGATGATTCCGACTCTGATTCAGACGATGACGACGACTCCTCGGAAGAAGAAACCGATAACGGCCCGGATCCGGAAGAGACCCGGCTTCGTTTCGAACTGCTCAACGAAAAGCTGGATGCCGCCAACAAGGCTTTGGCCAAGCACGGTCGTTCCGACAAGAAAACCCAGGAAGCACTGAACGAGCTGGGCCAGGTATTCGCTCCGTTCAAGCTCGCCAACAAGGCATTTGACGAACTGGTCAACGTGGTTCGTTCCACCAATGATCTGGTTCGAGAGAACGAGCGCGCGATCATGCAGATCTGTGTTCGCGAGTGCAAAATGCCCCGCAAGGACTTCATCAAGTCATTCCCGGGCAATGAAACCAATCTGGATTGGGCCGACAAGATCGCCAAGAGCAAGAAGCCTTACGCAGCGCCGATGGCCGAGCGTATTGACGAGATTGTTCGCCTGCAGAAGCGCATCCAGAACGTGCAGACTGAAGTGGATCTGGACGTTGCCGATATCAAGGAAATCAACCGTCGCGTCTCCATTGGTGAAGCCAAGGCTCGCCGTGCCAAGAAAGAAATGGTTGAAGCCAACCTGCGTCTGGTTATTTCTATCGCCAAGAAGTACACCAACCGTGGCCTGCAGTTCCTGGATCTGATCCAGGAGGGCAACATCGGCCTGATGAAGGCTGTCGACAAGTTCGAGTACCGTCGGGGTTACAAGTTCTCGACCTACGCGACCTGGTGGATCCGTCAGGCTATCACCCGCTCCATCGCGGACCAGGCCCGCACCATCCGTATTCCGGTGCACATGATCGAGACCATCAACAAGCTCAACCGCATCTCCCGACAGATGCTGCAGGAGATGGGCCGCGAGCCCACGCCGGAAGAGCTGGGCGAGCGCATGGAGATGCCCGAGGACAAGATCCGCAAGGTACTGAAGATCGCCAAAGAGCCTATTTCCATGGAAACCCCGATCGGCGACGACGAAGACAGCCATCTGGGCGACTTCATCGAAGATATCCAGGCTCTCTCCCCGGTGGATTCTGCTACCGCCGAAGGCCTGCGCGAAGCCACCCGCTCGGTACTGGCCGGCCTTACCGCCCGCGAATCCAAGGTACTGCGGATGCGTTTTGGTATCGAGATGAACACCGACCACACCCTGGAAGAAGTCGGCAAACAGTTCGACGTAACCCGGGAGCGGATCCGTCAGATCGAAGCCAAGGCCCTGCGCAAACTGCGTCACCCGTCACGCTCCGACCACCTGCGCGGCTTTATCGACGACCAGGGCAACGGATAAGCACCACAACAGTAGCGGGCGCCACACCTCACCGGTATAATGGCGCCCGCTTTGTTTCCCCCCAGGAAACACCTTTCAAAACAGCATTCGCTGAACGGGCCTATAGCTCAGTTGGTTAGAGCAGGGGACTCATAATCCCTTGGTCGCTGGTTCGAGTCCAGCTGGGCCCACCATATTTCAAGCACTTACAATGCCCCTAATCGTTCATCTCCGCCAGGTGTCAACCGAACGTAAACAGGGCCTTACTCATACAAAGAGCCTCTCCCAAGCGAACCACTGACCAGCCTATCGACTGCCGCCATCAACAAATCCGCCTGTTTGCTGGAGGGTCAATTTCCTCTGCACTTACACAGTCGTCATGAACATGTCAGAAATTTTTACGCATTAAGGAAGTATCGCAACTGAAACTGTAAAAAATGAAAACCAAATCATGCAGATGCGTTTTTGGCCCCCTTTTTGCTGCGACATAACTCAAGGACATGACTGCTGCAGTAAGCAGGTGGCAATTCCTCGCCCAAGTATGAGGATGAAGGGGTAACAAATGAAAAAGCTAATGATCGGTTGTGGAATGGCCATTGCTTTGGGCGCAAGTAGCTCGGCGTTTGGCTATTTTATTAATGACAACGGAACTGACGTCGACGTAGGAGGTCTAGACACCTTCATTGCTTCAACTGGCGTATTGGGGAGCCCAGCAGATGAGGCAGCATGGGCGAGTTCAGTACTGCCATTTACCGTAACCGCAAGCGATGATACGAAAATTGACCCGGCATTTTTTACTTCAACTAAAGAGGACCTGTCTGTAATCGCAATTAAGTTGTTGACTAGTCCGGGCTATTACCTCATCAAAGATGGCCAAAACGCAGTGCTGTTTGAGAATGAGACCAGCCTTGATTGGGCGGTCCTAGACTTAGAAACCTACTTTGGACTCAACAAACTCGAACCCGATGATGAGGAAGGGGGCAGACTTTTTCTCAGCCACCTTACTGAATTCCAAGGCGGAACGGTGAGCGTACCAGAGCCCGGAATCATCGGCCTCCTCGGGATTGGCCTGGCCGGTCTTGGGCTGGCACGTCGGAAGAGAAAGACCTCATAAGCACCTGTCAGCTTTTTAAACACCTCTCCAAGCTCCTCTACGAGGAGCTTTTTCTTTAATCACGAAAAACTAAGCACCACCTAAAGCACTTGTAAATCCAGACACAACCTTTTCCTATCTTTGCCTCGTGGTTCCAAAGACGTCCATTTGTGTCAAAAAAGCCAACGTCCCCAAAAGACAAGCCGAATACACTACCTCCTGAACAAAAATACCAGCCGTGCAAGGACACCTCACGGCACGAGTATAAAAACAACGAAGTAATGGAGTGTATCAATGGCTTTTTCCTCCCTTTCCCGGTCAAGAGCACTGTCTCTTGCCATCGCCACCGCCTCTGTCGGTTTTTCTCTTCAGGTTAATGCCAGCATGGGCAACCTTGGCACCACCTACGGTGTTATGCCGGTGGATGTCGCCACGGCCCAGTCCCTGTCGATGTTCAACGACCAGGTATCCGCCACCTACTATAACCCCGCTTATCTGACCAAGGATGAGCGTGGTGAGCTGACCGCCGGCATTCTGCATGCCGAGCAGGAGCTTCGTTCTGCCAACCCGAATGCCAATGGCGATATCCTGGCCAACTCGCCAAGCCAGCACGTGCTTATTGGCATGAAAACCAATCTGGGTTCTTTAACTCGCTTCAAGCATCCAATCTATCTGGGCTTTATTGCCGGCGTCGAGAAATACGGCAAGGAAATGCTGGCCTTCGATTCGCAAACCACGGAGAACGGCCAGTTCCTGCAGTACGGAAAAGAACCCTTGTTCCTGAATATCGGGGGCGCTACGCCGATCTGGCGTGGCATCTCCGCCGGTGCCTCGGTGCGCGTTACCCTGGATGCCCAGGCAAACCTTGATGCGGTCTCGACCCTCGGTGGCGAAACCAGCCGCGAGCGACTGGCAGTCAACGCTGAACCCTCACTGAAAACGATCCTGGGCACCAACATCGACCTGGGAAGCACGTTTTGCCCGGACAGCGACTGTTTCCTGGACGGCTGGGAAACCGCATTCACCTATCGCACCAAGTCAGCTGCTTCCACATCGGTGGACTCCAACATTATTGTTACCCAGACCATACCGGATCCGGGCCTGAGTCTGGCGGTCTCTACCATTGATTCCTTCCAACCGGAAACCTTTGGTGTTGGTGCCCAGTACAGGGGCGAAAACTGGCGGATCGGGGGCAGCGTGGAGCAGCAAAACTGGTCAGAACTGGAGAACGAGTTTTCTTCCGACACAATCAAGGATCAGCAGTCAGTGCCAGCGGGTAGCCGGATTCAGTTCGACGACGTGCTGATTCCCCGAATCGGCGCCGAGTACGCACTCAACAAGAATTTCTCCGTGCGTGGCGGTGTGGCCTACGAGGAATCCCCCCTGAAGTCCACTCGCAATCCGGAGATCAATTATCTCGATACCGACAAGATCGTGGTCGGCCTGGGCCTGAGCGCCACTTACGACCGCACGCGTCTGCTGGCCTACCCCGTCCGCCTGGACATTGGTTATCAGTACCAGCAGCTTCAGGAACGGGATTTCACGCTGGTGGATTTTGACGGCAACGAAACACCGGTTACGGCAGACGGCGACGTTCACGTTGTCAGCGGCTCCATTACCCTGAAGTTTTAAGGAGGGCACGCCATGAAGTACAACAAAACACTGGCACTGGTTCCCGCCCTGTTGCTAGCCGCCTGTGGCGGCGACGAACAGACCATGAACGAGACAGTCTCTCCCGGCTCTGTGATCTATTCCTATCCGACCGACGGGCAGGCGGGTGTCAGCCCGAAGGCCGACATCGTTCTGCGCTTCAGCCACGCCTTGACCGACGAGGATGTGGGCCTGCAAGAAAAGATCCTGGTGGAATCCCAGGGCCAACCCGTGCCCTTCTCGATCAGCCGGGTGGACGGGGGTAAAAGCCTGAAGCTGTCCCCTACCTCAGAGCTCGACCAGCTCGGCGCGTACACGGTGACCTTTAGCGAGCCCCTGGTGGCCGAAGGCGGTCGACAAATAGTCACACCCAACGCGGTGGGCGACGCCGGCATCCAGTTCGAGACCCGGGGCGGCTTCTCCGGGCCGGCGAGCACAACCAACTCAGCCGAGGATTTTGGTATTGCCTGGCAGGTGCCGGCAAATGATGGTCCGTTCAAGGCCATGAACTTCTCTACCTTCCGGTTGGCCATGACCCATCCCGTCCACCCAGAGTGGGAGGCCCTGGGCGGGTCGATCCAGCTTCGCGATGGCAACGGCGATGAAGTCCCGGCGATGGTTCGGGTAAAAGGCAACCGGATAACCGTGGATCCCTGCGTGGTAGAGGATCCCAGGGAATGTGGCAGCAAGGACGATGTTCTGGATACTAGCCAGACCTACACGCTGCAACTCGAAAACCTGGCCAGCCTCAACTCCCCGCAGACCGATCGGTTCAGTCACGAGTTTACATTCACGCCCAGAGAAACCGGACCCACCGTGGTGCTGCAGCAATCGGCCGTTGACTCCGGCCTGGCGTCAGGTGCAGTGGAAGAGGACGCAACCCGGTCAGTTCTGAACGGACAGGTCATCAACGGCGTAACTCTCAATTCCGTACTGCAAGGTGAAGCCGGCCCATCCCAACAGACCGGCGACCTGTTTGCGGAGCTGGCCTATGCACCAGCGTTCGGGGCCGATGAAGCACTGCCGTTGCGCATTGCCCGCGGCAGCGTGCTGAACAGCACCAGTCTTGATGTTCTCGTGGGCGGGGAGGTGCCGGTTCTGGATGCCGCCACCGGCCAACTCCAGACGACCGGCAACATCAAGGTCACCATGCTCTCAGATGCCTCGGGCTACCTGAGCCCTAACCCCTATACCGACGACATCAACGCACCAAGGCACATTACGTTGTTTATGGATGTCTCCATGAACACCGAAAACGCACAGCCCAATGCGGCGCTGTCTCAGGATTTGATGGGTGTGGAGCTGCGCGGCATTGCCCTGGTGCAGGATGGTGTACTGACCATCGACGCCATCGGCATGGTGGAGCCCAATCTTCTGGGGCAGGAGTACACTGACTCGACCATCGCGTTCCACCTGCAGGCCGCGACCGATGCCGACTCGGTACTTGATGCCGAAATGCTCCGTGAATTGGACAGCACACCGCCGAGCCTGTCCAGTTGGATGCCCGGCCCCGACAATGCCATTCCAGACACGCGCCAGTCTATGCAGCGGCCGGGGGATCCAGTCATTCTCTTCTTTGACGAGCCCCTGTCCAAGTACTCCATTGATTCAGGCGTCTCGCTGTTCGCTGATGGTGTTCCCGTCGAGGCACTTGAGACCAAGCTGGACGGAACGGCGATCATCCTCAATCCCGAAGGTGGCCTTCGCCATGGAGTCGACTATGAAGTCGTTGTTGATGGTTTGACCGATCTCGCCGGCAACCCGGCCACCACCGCTCCCTTGCAGTTTTCACTGGAAGACATCGGGGACTCCTCCGTAACCAGACGCCCTGCCCTGGCCCTGACCACCTATCCGGGCTACCCATGCGAAACCGACCACAGCCTTCTGGACCTCTCCGCTGGCGTACTTGGGCAGTGCTATTCGGATGGCGGTGTCGGAGACATTCTACCAGTCAGTACCATGCCGTCAGATCGCCCCATCACCGTGGTCTTCTCAAAGTCCATGGATCTGGATTCGATTGTTCCCGGCGACACGTTTATGGTTGAAAAAGTGAGTCAGGAACCGAATGGCTCGGTGACAGTCCTGGAAAGCGATGTGCCTGGTCGGCTTGAGAAAAACCTTCAGCGGATCCGCTTCTACCCGGACCAGCCCTGGGAGCCTGGCGCACACTACCGCTACACCCTGAAATCATCCGAAGACGCCGGTACCTGCACAGCCGGAAACTACGGTTCGATTTGCGACAGCGATGGATTAGCCCTGAAAACCGACCTGCTTGAAGGGCTGGATGACGGCGGCAGCAACAACGGTCCCGATGACATGGTGATCTATTTCACTGGAACAGAGCCGCTGGACAGCGTGTTCACACCGCTGCGGAACCTGCCCGTTCGCGATACCAACGCAAACTTCCTGGTGGATTGCGACTCAAATACCAATCCGGAGTGTCTTGAGCCTTTCGCCCACGAGGGCAGCGACAATGACGGTTGGGCCGCTTCAGCCAATTCAACCAAACTGAGGGTGCGCAATAACGAGGCCTCCGCTTCTCCGCCTGTTATTGTGGCCAGTACTGCCGATGCCCGGGTTGGCTGCGAAACCGGCGAGCGTTGCCCGAAAGACAAGTTCATCTATCAGACCTATGCCCTGAACACGGAGGTGGTTGGCCCTGGCGTGTATGAACCGACCGGCGATAAAGGGATTCTGGTGAACCTGTATCCCACGCAATTGGCGACCACTTCGATCAGCGTGTTCACAGAGCTCAGGGTATTTGGATTTATTCCACTTCAGGAGGAATCCATTACCAATACCCAGGTTCTCCGTATGCGCTACTCCAAGGACGATCCGACGTGTTCGGGCCCAGCCTGCAGCCGCTCCAGCCTGATACCCGGGGTGATCACCGAAGGCGACAATGGCCAACCGGTATTCAAGACCCGGGCGGAACTGATGCTGGATGCACCGGACATGGAAATTCCTCTCGGGGGCCGTCACGATCTTTATGGCCGGGAATTTGTGCTTGAACTCGAAGGCAATATCACCTTTTTCGATGACGGCCGGATGCAGATTGAGCAACGCAACTCCAATCTGGTGGACATCAACGTTCGGGCGCGAGCCCTGGGCGTTCCCGGTGGTGAAATTGTGACGATTGATCTGCCTCTTCAGATTCCCGAACAGGGCGTCTACCTCAACTTCATCTCCAACCCGGTCAAAGAGATACCGGTAGACCACTAAAGAGCTCTGGAGTCCGCACAAAGGGTCAGCCTTCGGGTTGGCCCTTTTTGCAAAGGAGGATACCCCATGGTCATTCCCCCTCTCGGTCATTTACTGCTAATCTGGTTGCACATTGAAACCGCGACAACACAATAACAACCTGCCAGGAGCGCCTCCTCATGGAAAACGGCACCCACTATCGTACCTGTCACCTTTGCGAGGCCATGTGCGGTGTTGCAATCGAACTGAAGGACGGTCGGATCGCATCCATCAAGGGTGATGAAAATGATCCACTGAGCCGGGGACATATCTGCCCGAAGGCGGTTGCGTTGCAAGACCTGCACGAGGATCCGGACCGCTTGAAAAAGCCGGTACGGAAGACCCAGAGCGGCTGGCAGGAAATGGAATGGGCCGAGGCGTTTGATCTGGTTGCCGAAAAGCTCCACCAGACCCGTCAGGACCACGGTCGCAACAGCATCGGCGTCTATCTGGGCAACCCGAATGTCCACAACCACGGCTCTCTGGTTGCCACCATGCCGTTGCTGCGGGCAATCGGAACCCAGAACCGGTTCTCGGCAACCTCCAACGATCAACTACCTCACATGCTGGCCAGCCTGGAGATGTTCGGGCACCAGGTTCTGTTTCCCATTCCCGATATCGATCACACGGATCTGTTTATCTGCATTGGCGCCAATCCCATGGCATCCAATGGCAGCCTGATGACCGTTCCGGACTTTCGTGGACGGCTCAAGGCCCTGAAACAGCGTGGCGGCAGGATGATCGTGGTTGACCCTCGCCGCACCGAGACCGCGAAGCTGGCCGACGAGTTCCATTTCATCCGGCCCGGAAGCGATGCCCTGATGCTGATGGCTATGGTGCACACATTGTTTGAAGAAGGGTTGGTGGATCCTGGACCGGCCGAGCGCTTGGTGAAGGACGTAGACCTTCTGCGCCTGGCCGCCCTCAGCTTCACCCCCGAGGCCGTCAGCGAGCCCACCGGCATCTCCGCAGAGGACATCCGGGCGCTGGCCAGGCAACTGGCCAATACCCGGAAGGCGGCCCTGTATACCCGGATGGGCACCAGCACCCAGACGTTTGGCGGTGTGGCTACCTGGCTGGCCTACTGCCTTAATATCCTGACCGGAAAACTGGATCTGCCGGGCGGAGTTCTGTTTTCGCAACCGGCGATCGATCTTGTGGAACTCGGCGCCATGGCCGGTCAAAAAGGCCACTTCGGCAAACGCCACAGCCGCGTCAAGGGGTTGCCTGAGTTTGCCGGCGAGTACCCGGCCAGCACCATGGCCGATGAGATGCTGACACCTGGTGAAGGGCAGATCCGGGCCTTTGTCACCGTTGCCGGCAACCCGGTGCTCTCCAGCCCTAACGGGCGACGCCTGGAAGAGGCTCTTGCCGGCCTCGACTTCATGGTCTCGGTGGACTATTACCTGAACGAAACTACCCGTCATGCCGATATCATTCTGCCGCCAACAGCGGCATTGGAACGCAGCCACTACGACCTGATTTTCAGCATGTTTGCGGTGCGCAATTTCGCCAAATACAGCGAAGCACTGTTCGATGCCGGCCCGGACACCCGCCATGACTGGCAGATCTTGCTGGAACTGGCCCATCGGCTGGAAAAGCTCCAGAAGGGCGGGAAGCTCCCCATGCGCACGGAGCTGGGCTGGCGCGCTTTCAAACAGATTGGCCCCGATCCCATTCTTGATCTGCTGTTGCGCTCAGGTCCCTATGGCGCTGATGCCGGACGCGCCCGGGGCTTTGTGCAGCCCGCAGTTGATCTCGCCATTGACATCCTGCCGAAGCGAAACCCGCTTCGTGGCCTGGCCAAACTCAGCCCCCTGAACCGCCACTGGGACGAACTACCCAAAGGACTCTCCTTGAGCGCCCTGAAGGATAATCCAAATGGGGTCGATCTAGGGCCGCTGCGACCATCCCTGCCAGAGCGGCTGTTTACACGCGACGGCAAGATCAACCTTGCCCCCAGGCGCTACCTTGACGATCTAGGGAGGCTGCGCGATACCCTGGCAGCTCCCGGAGGAGATTCCCTACAACTGATCGGCCGGCGCCATGTCCGAAGCAACAACTCGTGGATGCACAACAGTCAGCGGCTGGTAAAAGGCAAGGACCGTTGCACTTTGATGATCCACCCCAGGGATGCCAGTCGCCTGGGTTTGCAGGCGGCTGACTCCGCCGAGATTGCATCCGAATCCGGGCAGATTGTTTTACCGGTCGAGATTACCGAGGATCTCATGCCGGGCGTGGTGTCCATTCCCCATGGCTGGGGCCATGACCGGGACGGCACCGGCCAGTCGGTGGCTACAGCCCACGCTGGCGCCAGCATCAACGACGTGCTCAGCGACGGCGATATTGATCCGCTCTCCGGTACTTCCGTATTGAATGGGCAACCCGTCAGTGTCAAAGTCTGGCGCCCGGAGCGCCAACGCAAACGGGCTTGATTCAAAAAAGGAGTCGATAATGCCCCAGTGGCTGCAATGGAGTCTGATCATCGCTGGCCTGGTCGCCATCATCCTTTTGCTGGTGTTTATCCGCCGTCAAATAGGATTGCTCTCGGAAAATCGCAAGCGGCAGGCCAAGGCCGAGGAGTTCCAGACCAACCGCAGAAAAGACATGATCCGCAGTATCCGGGTCATAGCTATGGCCGTTGAAGAGGACCAGATCGAATACTCGGAAGCCTGCCTCAGGCTAAAGGGCCTCCTCGACCACATTGCCCCGGAGTTGTTGGATCAGGCGCCTTTCAAGATTTTTCAGGAAGTACACGACCAACTGCAGCACATGCCCACCCATCGGGCCCGTCAGGCAACGGAAACGAAGTTCGTGGATAAAATGGACAAGGAGCGATTCGAGGTTGAGCAGAAACACGCCGACGAGATTCGCAGAGCGGCAACGGCTGTCCGACACCATTCTTTTTGACCGCAGTTACGCGCTCGCAGCAACTGGTCAGACCTCATTTTTGTAACATTTTGTAACTTGAATAGTGGTAAAACAGATATTTTAGTTCAGCAAATCAAAAGGTTCTGTAGATTCGAAAAACTGACACCCTGCTCATTCCTTCACAGTTACAACTGTTGACTTTTCTTTTTTCTATCAGGGTCTAAATTGAAATCAGGGACGCACCTATCATCTGCGGAAGGTGCCACCTAACGTTGTTTTCTCCTGATAAGTTTGGACGACACTGCAATAAAGCGGGTGAGCTTGCCGGCCTTGGGGCCGGCTTTTTTTGGTATGAATCTGGAAGAGATCGCTTGTTACTGGCTCATCATGCCGGCCATGGCCATCACACTGTCCTTGCTGTTAACCAGTTCATCAAACTGTTCTTCAACCTGCGCCCGATCGAGCCCGAGCCCATCATAAAACCCCTGACTGACTTCCTCTCCCGCGCCCAGAGCCACGCCCCTGGCCGTTAGCAACTGACGGCCCAACCACAGCAACCTGGCATAGACGCTGTGAGTGCCATCGTAGGAGGGGTTCTTCTGGTAGCGGATCGCCAGGGTGACCTCATCCGGCATGCCCCAGTTCTCCATCAACTGGGCGGCGATCTGTTCCCGGGTAATGCCAAGCAGATAGTGCTCGATAACCGAAGAATCAATATCGGGATTTACTTCCAGTGACCGGCACACCAGCTTGAAATGGGGTGGGAACACCTGTGCAAGAACCAGATGACCGAAGTTATGGAGCAGTCCGCCGAGGTAGGCAAGGCCGAACACTGGTCGCTCACCACGAGGCATCATGCTGGCCAGGATGCCCGCTGACTGAGCCTGCCAGATTGCCTGCTGCCAGTAATCAACGTAGCCCTCCGGGTGATCCTGGGGCTGCTTTAGTGCCCGCCCGAGAGAAAGGCCCATCGCCAGGTTCATGACCAGATCGAAACCGAGCACCCGGGAAACGGCGTCGTGCACTGACTTTACCTGGCCTGCCGCCGCATAGAAGGAAGAGGATGCCCAGCTGACCACCTGTGCCGCGAGGCTCGGGTCACTCTCGACAATATCAACGAGGTCACCCATGACGGCGTTGGGATTGACCCTGAGATGGATAATCCGCTGGGCCGTTTCCGGCAGAGGCGGCAGCTCCAGAGTGTCTTCCAGTCGCTGCTGTATTCTCAGGCCGGTGAATTTCTTGATGGCGGAATGAAACTGGTCCCGATCCCTGCCGTGGTCATCAAGATTCACGTTGATGGATTCCGGAGCAACGGCGAAGGAACGCCGATCTGCCTTGGCGGTCAGGGCCCGGAAATCCTCTGCTGGCATGACCATCGCCAGATTCTGCTCGCCCAGTTCCAGGGCAACCGCCGGCAGGTCATCCACGCGTTCATCGACCACGGTTGGCCAGCCTGTCAGTGACGGCAGAGCCGGAAGCGCCTTGAGACCGGCCCTTTCCCGAACCCGCAACTGTTCACGCCGCTTCATCAGGCGAAGATCGCGGCCAAGCTGCTTGTTCAGCTGTTCCAGATCAATCAGATCGTCGCGCCGGCAGATTACCTGCAGATTCCCTTGCTCATCACTGAGCAGAACCATTCGCAACAGTTCTTTCTGGCTCGCCTGGCCTGCATCCCTCAGGGATACACCAGCTGCTGTCTCCCCCAGAGCCTGCTGAACTGCGACAGGTAATTCCATAAATCTCTCCCGAATATTCCTGTTTTCCGTCGTATACGCCGAGCCTGAAATTCACACTAAACTCAGTATAGGGCAAAGAAATTACCCTGACGTTGACCGAACTCTATTTCCAGACCGCTTTCATACGCACTCAGCGACCGAATGGACGTTTTTACACATCGCCGTAACGGGTTCTTTCACCAAGCCAACGTCGAACCAGAGCGCCGACAATCTCCGGGTGAGCCATCAGGCCTGGCGCCATTTCCCGAACCGGCTCGATCCAGCCCTTGTCCCGTTCAAAGTCCGCCAGCCGAAACTGCATCATACCGGTTTGCCGGGTCCCCAACACCTCTCCCGGCCCCCTGATTTCCAGGTCTTTCTCGGCGATGAAGAAGCCATCCTGACTGTCCCTCAGGGCCTGTAGTCGTGCCTTGCCATTCACAGACAACGGCGGGTGATACATCAGCACACAGAAACTGGCCTGCTCGCCCCTGCCAACACGACCGCGAAGCTGATGCAGCTGTGCCAGCCCAAGCCGTTCAGGGTTTTCAATGATAATCAGCGAGGCGTTCGGTACGTCCACGCCCACCTCAATAACCGTGGTTGCAACCAGCAGATCCAATTCGCCTACCTTGAACTGCTCCATCACCGCCGCCTTTTCCTGAGCCTTTAGCCGCCCGTGCACCAGCCCCACCTTCAGATCCGGCAATCGCTCGGCCAACTCCTGAGCGGTGACCTCTGCCGCCTGACACTGAAGGGCTTCGGATTCTTCGATGAGAGTGCAAACCCAGTAGGCCTGTCGCCCTTCACGGCAAGCGCTGCGAACCCGTTCAATCACATCTTCCCTGCGGCTGTCGGGAATCACGATGGTTTCTATCGGCTTTCTGCCCGGCGGAAGTTCGTCAATAACTGAGGTATCCAGGTCTGCATAGGCGCTCATGGCCAGCGTTCGGGGAATCGGCGTTGCCGTCATGATCAGCTGGTGGGGCGCCAGCGACCCACCCACGCCCTTTTCCCGCAAGGCCAGCCTCTGGTGTACGCCGAAACGATGCTGTTCGTCCACGATCACCAGGGCAAGGCGGTAAAACTCGACGTCTTCCTGGAACAAGGCATGGGTGCCTATCACCACGGTGGCATCGCCGGATTGGACCGCGTCCAGTGTTTCAGCCCGGGCTTTACCCTTGACCTTCCCGGATAGCCAGGCGAGGCGAATACCGAGTGGCTCCAGCCAGGCCCGGAAATTCTGGAAATGCTGTTCAGCGAGGATTTCGGTGGGCGCCATCAATGCCACCTGGGCACCGGCGCCAATGGCCTGCAAGGCGGCTAGCGCCGCCACCACGGTCTTGCCGGAGCCAACATCCCCCTGGACAAGCCGGAGCATTGGCAGCGGCTGACTCAGGTCCTGACGGATGTCGGCCAGTACATGACGCTGGGCACCAGTGAGCGCGAAAGGCAAGGAATCCAGGAAACGGTCGGGCAGATCCCCCGTGGGCAAAAGTGGCAGCGCCTCCCTGGCCTGGATTTGTTCGCGTACCTGAAGCAAGCTAAGTTGGTGCGCCAGCAACTCCTCCATTACCAGCCGCTGCTGAGCCGGGTGACGCCCTTCCATCAGGAGATTTACCGGCGCGCACGCAGGAGGGGAATGCACAAGCTGCACGGCGTCGGTGATTCCGGGCAACTGGTACTCGGCCAGCAGATTCTCCGGCAGCCAGTCGCGAATCGGGAACCTCTGGAGATAGCCCAGGGCCTGCTGGCACAGCGAGCGCACCCGGGGCTGCTGAATTCCCTCGGTTAGAGGGTAAACCGGCGTCAGGGTTGCCTCACCTTCAGCTGGCATAGGCGGTGGATTAACCTGGTATTCCGGGTGGTAAAACTCATAACCAGAACGGCCCGGACGAACCTCGCCAAAGCAGCGAACCCTGGCGCCCTCGCTCAGCTGGTTTTTCTGGGCAGCGTTGAAATGAAAAAAACGCATCACCAGGAAGCCGCTGTTATCCCGCAGAGTCACCTGCAGGCTGCGCCTGCGCCCCATCACGAGATCGGCTTTCATCACCTCCCCTTCAACCACCGCCACATCGCCAATGCGAAGGCTTCCCATGGGTACGATACGGGTGCGGTCTTCGTACCGATGGGGTAAATGGAACAACAGATCCTGCAGGGAGATGATACCCAGCTTGGCGAGTTTCTCCGCCAGGGCGTTCCCTACGCCCTTGAGCTGGGTGACCGGTATGTCATCCAGTGACGTCATAGTCAGGCTCAGGCGCTTTCGGCCACAGCCGGTGTATCCGTTTTCGCCTTTTCAATGACCCGGCACTGACTGGCAGCCAGGGACAGCACATCAATAGCCTTGGGCCGGGGGAAGGTAACCCGCCAGGCCAGAGCCACCGTGCGGAACGGCACCGGCGGCGCGAACGGCCGAACGGCCAGAATGTCCTCATGGTACTGCATGGCCGTGGCGGCCGAGAGTGGCAGTACCGTGATGCCCAGACCGGAGGCGACCATATGGCGAATGGTTTCGAGGGAACTGCCTTCGGTGACCAGAGCCGGTGAGCCGTTGTTGGCCCGATGCGTTACCGCCTCCACCAGGGGTGGGCAGGATTCCAACACCTGATCCCGGAAACAGTGGCCTGGCCCCAACAATAGCAATTGCTCTTTAGCCAGTTCATCGGCCGTCAACTGCTCCTTGCTTGCCAGCGGGTGTCCGGCAGGCAGCAGGACAACAAACGGCTCGTCGTACAGCGGCAGGGTAACCACTTCCGGCTCTTCAAACGGCAGGGCAATAATAATGGCGTCCAGCTCGGACTGCCGGAGTTTCTGCCTCAGGTTGGCAGTGTAATTCTCTTCAATGTAAAGCGGCATTTCCGGAGCAGCACGCCGCAGTTCCGGCAGCAGGTGCGGGAACAGATAGGGACCAATGGTATAGATGGCACCCACTTTCAACGGTGAGTTGAGCTGGTTCTTGCCATCCTGCGCCATGTCTTTGATGAGGCCTACCTGATCAAGGACACGCTGTGCCTGCTCGATAATACGTAGCCCGGTTTCGGTGACACGAATGCTGCTTTTGCTTCGCTCGAACAGCGGGATTCCGAGCTCATCCTCCAGCTTTTTAACGGCAACACTGAGCGTTGGCTGACTGACATGGCAACGCTCTGCGGCCCGGCCAAAATGCCTTTCGCGGGCCAGCGTAACGACGTATCGTAACTCGGTGAGAGTCATGGTGAGCTCCGGTCAGAAAGATGCGGGTCGAAGTTTCACGAATTTATGAGGTCAAGCATAAGGATTGAAATTGTCTATGGCAATCACCGCAGGTAGTAAGGCGCCCCGAATTCTGGTGGCCGGTTGCGGCAAACTCGGGGGTGCCATTGCCAGCCGACTGGAAACCTCGGCCACCGTGTACGGCCTGCGCCGAAACCCCGACCGGGTTCCAGAGGGCATTCAAGGCATTGGCGCCGACCTGACCCAACCGGAAACCCTCAGCGGTAAACTGCCGGAAGGGCTCGACATCGTTCTCTATTGCCTGACGCCCTCCAGCTACGATGAGCAGGGTTATCGGGACGCCTACGTGACCGGCCTGGCAAACTTGTTGGAAGCCCTCGGCGGTCAATCGCTGAAGCACCTGTTCTTTGTCAGTAGCAGCAGTGTCTATTCACAGGATGACGATAGCTGGGTGGATGAATCCAGCCCTACCAGACCGGTCCGGTTCAGCGGCGAGCAGGTTCTGGCCGGTGAGCAGACCGCGCTGGAAAGCGGCCATCCGGCAACGATCATCCGGTACAGCGGGATTTATGGGCCCTCCCGGCGGCGTTTTCTTGAGGAGGTTCAGGCGGGACGCATGAATCCGACCAAGCCAGCACCGTTCAGCAACCGGATTCATGAAGACGATGCCGCAGACGCGGCGGCCCATCTGGTGGGCCTGGCACTTTCGGGAGCGACTCTTCAAACCTGCTACCTTGCCAGCGACTGCGAGCCAGTGCGGCTTGATGAGGTGGTGGACTGGGTCCGGCAGCAAACACCCTGTGCCGAGCCAAAGCCCGATGCCCGAAAAGGCGGGCGGGCCGGCAGTAAACGCTGCTGCAACAAAAGACTGCTGAGCACCGGCTTTCAGTTCCGCTATCCGGATTTCCGGGCCGGCTACCGTGGCATGATCGACCAGGGCTGAGCCTTCGGCATTAAAATAAAAAAGGCGGCCCGAGGCCGCCTTTTCTGAATTCTGGTGTCATCAGGTCTTAGCTGAGCACCATCACCGCTTCCATTTCAATGGGCACACCCTTGGGCAGCGCCGCGACACCCACCGCCGCGCGGGCCGGATAGGGTTCCTGGAAATAGGTGGCCATGATCTCGTTGACCGTGGCGAAATTCGCCAGATCAGTCATGTAGATATTCAGCTTCACGATGTCCTTCAGCTCGCCACCGGCGGCCTCGCAGACAGCCTTGAGGTTATCAAACACCTGCCGGGTCTTGGCAGAAAAATCGCCGGCGACCACTTCCATGGTTTCCGGTACCAGCGGAATCTGGCCAGACAGGTACACGGTGTCCCCTGCCTTGACCGCCTGGGAGTATGTACCGATCGCCTGGGGCGCATTCTCGGTCTGAATTACAGATTTGTTGGTCATGACCCTTGGTTTCCTCTCATCCAAAACGCCAATCGTCGCCCTTGCGGCGCGCGCCTGTCAACCGGGCTTTGGTCGGGTTCAGTGCCGCACGCGGCTGATGTGGGTAATTGCACGAATGTTGCGGATTCGACGCATTACCCGGGCCAGGTGCCGCCGACCATTGACATGCACCACCAGGCTGACAACGCCAAACCGGGCATTCTGCTCTTCCACATTAATGCGCTCGATGTTTCCGTCAGCCATGGCTACGGCATTGGCCATCTCGGCAATCACACCACGCTGGCGCTCCAGCTCTACCCGCAGCTCAACGGAAAACTCATCGGTAATGTCCTTGGCCCACTTCAGATGGGTCAGGCGGGCCCGGCCCTCGTCATCCTCCGGCAAGCGGGAGCAGGTATCAGAATGAATCACCATGCCTTTGCCGGAATCCATCACCCCAACCACCGGGTCTCCCGGAATCGGCTTACAACAGCTGGCGAACCGGACCAGCAAACCTTCGGTGCCACGGATGGTCACGGGGCTGTGATTGCCACCCTCGATATCGCGAGGCCCCTCAGCTGCCTCAGTTTCTTCAGAGCCGCTGACTAGCTGACGGGCAACCAGGTAGGCCATACGATTGCCCAGGCCGATGTCACTGATCAGATCATCAAAACTGTTCACCTGATTATGATTCACGACCGCCTGCTTCTGGGCGTCGCTGATCTCTGACAGTTTCGCGCCAAAGCCTTTGAGGGACTTCTTGAGCAATGTGCGGCCCAGCTCCAGCGATTCCGCCCGCTTCTGGCTCTTGAGCACATGACGGATACTGCTGCGCGCCTTGCCGGTCACCACGAAACTCAGCCACGCCGGATTAGGCCGGGCCCCGGGTGCGGTAATGATCTCAACGGTCTGGCCACTCTGCAGAGGCTGACTCAATGAACCCAGGTTGCGGTTTATTCGGCAGGCGACGGTAGCGTTACCAATATCGGTATGGATGGCGTAGGCGAAGTCCACCGGCGTTGCCCCGCTGGGCAACTCCATGATGCGGCCTTTGGGCGTGAACACGTAGATTTCATCCGGGAACAGATCCACTTTCACGTGTTCGATGAACTCCATGGAGTCATCGGCCCGCTCCCGCATTTCCATCAACCCCTTCACCCAGCGGTCCACCCGCGCCTGATTCACGCTGGTTACGCTGCTGGGCTCGTTCTTGTACATCCAGTGAGCCGCGATACCGTTGTTGGCGATGTGCTCCATCTCCTCCGTACGGATCTGGATCTCGATGTTCACATGCATACCGAACAGGGTGGTATGGAGCGACTGGTAGCCATTGGCCTTGGGCATGGCAATGTAGTCCTTGAACCGGCCAGGCAGCGGCTTGTACAGGCTGTGAACGGCGCCAAGAATGCGGTAGCAGTCATCTTCGGTGTCGGTGATGATCCGGAAGGCATACACATCCATGATTTCATGGAAGGACTTCTGCTTGAACTTCATCTTGTTATAGATGCTGTTCAGGTGTTTTTCCCGGCCCAGAATCCGGCCCGGCAGGCCTCGCTCCTCCAGCTTTTCCTGCAGCTTCCCGCGGATATCCTCGATAATTTCCCGATGACTGCCCCGGAGTTTGTCCACGGCCTTGGAAATGTACTTGGAGCGCATGGGGTACAGGGAGGTAAAGCCCAGGTCCTCAAGCTCGGTGCAGATGGAGTGCATGCCCAGGCGGTTCGCGATGGGGGCATAGATATCGAGGGTTTCGGTGGCGATGCGTTGGCGCTTTTCGTAGGGCATCGGGCCGAGCGTGCGCATGTTATGCAACCGGTCCGCCAGCTTCACCAGAATGACTCGGATGTCCCGCGCCATGGCCAGAGTCATTTTCTGGAAGTTTTCGGCCTGGGCTTCCGCCCTGGAGCGGAACTCGATCTGGGTGAGTTTGCTGACACCATCCACCAGTTCCGCGACGTCCTCGCCAAACTGCTCCGCCAGAGCGTCCTTGGGAATACCGGTGTCTTCAATTACATCATGGAGCATGGCCGCCATCAGACTCTGATGATCCAGCCGCAGGTCGGCGAGAATATGAGCAACAGCCAGGGGATGGGTAATGTAGCGGTCGCCGCTCTTGCGCATCTGGCCCTCATGGGCCTGCTCGGCGTAATAGTAGGCCCGTCGCACCTGGTTGATGCGATTGGTATCAAGATAGGAGCTGAGCTCTCGAGCCAGTCCTTCAACCGTAGCCTCTGCCGACACCGCGCCTCCACAATTCCATGAAATTCAGGGACAAAAAAACCCGAATGCACGCATCCGGGTCCTTCCATAGTCCTTCCAGCAACGTTCTATAATTACACTATAAAACCGCGGGGACAGATTTCAATGCTTCTCACTTGCGGACAGATACTTATATACCTGGCCGCAGGTGCCTTACTCGTCGTCGTCTTCCTTGAGCAGATCACGAGTAACCTTGCCTTCGGCAATTTCGCGCAGGGCGATAACCGTGGGCTTATCATTTTCTTCGGCCACCATCGGCTCGGCACCCTTGGTAGCGAGCTGACGGGCACGCTTGGTTGCCAGCATTACCAGCTGGAAGCGGTTATCTACGTTTTCCAGACAATCTTCAACGGTAACTCGTGCCATAACTTCCCCGACTCATAAAATGACTGTTTTCAGCAGACCGCACAGTTTACTGTGACCGGTTCAATTTGTATACAGGAAAACCCCGTATCAGCGCGGGCCCGACAACCCCGCCAGGAGCGCCCGGTGCCTGGGCTGCTGAACCTCCATGCGCAGGCGTTGGGCGCGAACAATGGCCAGCAGATCAGCGAGCGCAGCGGCGAAGTCATCGTTGACCACCAGGTAATCGAACTCCACCGCGTGACGGCACTCCTCCTCAGCCTCTGCCAGACGACGCTCCACCACTTCCGGCGCATCGGTGCCACGGCCGACCAGCCGCTGGCGCAACACTTCAGGCGAAGGAGGAACGATGAAAATGCTGACACACTCGGGAATCAGTCGGCGCACCTGGGCGGCGCCCTGCCAGTCAATCTCCAGGATCACATCCTGGCCCTTTGACAGGGTTTCCCGAACCCAGACCTGAGAGGTACCGTAGTAGTTACCAAAGACGTCGGCGTGCTCAAGAAAATCGCCCCGGGCGATCATCGCCTCAAACTCGACCCTGCCCACGAAATGATAATTCACCCCGTCCTGCTCACCTTCTCGCATGGAGCGCGTGGTATGGGAAACGGACACGCCGAGTTTCTCGTCATTGCGGAGCATTTCCGCCACAAGGCTGGTCTTGCCGGCACCGGATGGCGCGGAGATAACGTACAGAGTACCCTGCTCAACTGCCTGACTCATAACCCGAGAACTCCAAACCTGAACGCGACGGCCGCCTGTTTCGACCGGTAAAGCCGGGAATTATACGGACTTTGCCAAAACACCGCACCCCAGAGGCGAGCCAGCTGATACCATTTACCTATACATCCGCTCAATGACTGCAAAATCCCATGCGAACCACCATCGATATCACCCTGAAACAAACCAGCAAAGCCATAGACGCCCTGAGTGAGGCGGCGCCGGGGCTCTCCCGACAGAAAATCAAGGATGCCATGGCGAAGGGTGCTTGCTGGTGGACGCACAAGGGCAAACGCCTTCGACTGCGCCGCGCCACCAAGGAACTCAAGCCGGGCATCCGGCTGCAGCTTTACTACGATGAAAAGGTGTTGGCGAGAAAACCGGAGGGTCCGGTTCTACTGGAGGATCTGGAGCGCTACACAGTGTGGTTCAAGCCTCACGGCCTGCTGGCCCAGGGCTCACAGTGGGGTGACCATTGCAGCCTGCTTCGCCTGGCGGAACTTCAGCTTCAGCGCCCCTGCCACCTGATCCACCGACTTGATGCCGATGCCGCCGGGCTGATGCTGATTGCCCATGACCCGAAAGCCGCAGGCGCCCTTTCCCAGCGCTTTTCAGGCAGAACCATGACCAAGCGTTACAAAGCGCGAGTGTGTGGCGTGATGGAGACGCAAGACCAGGTGGTTGATGCGCCCGTTGAGGGAAAACCGGCGGTCAGTCATGTTTCGACACTGGCGACCAATGAGGCTGAGCAGACTTCCCTGCTCCAGGTCAGTATCGAGACCGGTCGGAAGCACCAGATCCGCCGCCATCTGGCTGGCCTCGGGCACCCGATACTCGGTGATCGCCTGTATGGTCGGGCCGCGGGCGTTCCCTTGCAGCTCCTGGCCTTCTATCTCGAATTCGACTGCCCCCTCAACAAACGCAAGATGGTGTTCGAACTGCCCGCAGAGCTGGACACCCTGGGACAGAACCAGAGCTGACCACTAAAACAGAAGCCCGGGCTATTCCAGGTTCTGCACCTGCTCCCTCATCTGCTCGATGAGCACCTTGAGATCCACCGCGATGCGTGTGACGCCGGCATCGATGCTCTTGCTGCTCAGGGTATTGGCCTCCCGGTTCAGCTCCTGCATCAGGAAGTCGAGCCGCCGGCCTATAGCGTCGTCGCTTTTGAGGGTATCCGTCACCTCGCCAATATGCGCGTCCAACCGATCCAATTCTTCGGCAACATCGCTCTTCTGGGCCAGCATGACCATCTCCTGGGCCACCCGCTCGGCATCCAGCTCCACTTTGGCTTTTTCAAACCGCTCCCGAAGCGTTTTTTCCTGGGCATCCAGCAATTCCGGCATGCGTTTACGCACATCGGCGACAAGACTGCCCATGGTATTGAGGCGATCCTCGAACAGAGGCCGCAGGCGCTCCCCCTCACGCTCGCGCACCGAGGCCAGGTCGGACACGGTCTGTTCGAAGAGTCCTATAGCAGCCTCTTTTGCAGGGCTGAAATCCTGCTCCGGCACAGACAATACGCCCGGCCATCTGAGGATATCCAGGGCATTGATGTGGGCCGGATTATCCAGCATCCGGTTGATGTGGTTGGCCGCCTCATTCACCGCCTGGGCCATGTCTTCGCTGATCTCGAAGCTCTGGGACGCCTTCTCTGCAGACTGCAGGCGCATGGACACATCCACCTTGCCCCGTTTCAGCTGTTTTCTCAGCTCTTCCCGAAACCGGTTTTCCAGTTCCCTGAAAGCCTCCGGCAACCGGAATGAGGGCTCCAGATATCGATGGTTGACGGTCCGGATTTCACAGGTCAGCGTACCCCAGTCTCCCTGGACATCCTTGCGGGCAAATGCGGTCATACTTCGGATCATGTTGGCTCCGCTTCGATAGATAATGATAAACCCAGTCTAACAGGCTCTTAACAGCGTCGGCGAACCGGACAAAAGCCCAACACCAACGTGTTATACTGACTGGCCTTTTCGACAAACGTTCGACCGGGACACGCGCCCGGACATTCAATAATGATTTCAGGAAATACTATGCGTCCAAGCGGCAGAACGCCCGAGCAACCCAGAGATGTTCGAATCACCCGCAACTACACCCGTCATGCCGAAGGCTCGGTGCTGGTGGAATTCGGGGATACCAAAGTCATCTGCACCGCCTCCGTCGAAAACAAGGTTCCCCCATTTCTCAGGGGCGAAGGCAAGGGCTGGATCACCGCCGAATACGGCATGCTGCCCCGCTCCACGGGCAGCCGAATGGGTCGGGAGGCTGCCCGCGGCAAACAGGGTGGTCGCACCGTCGAAATCCAGCGCCTGATTGGTCGCTCCCTGCGTGCTGCGGTGGATCTGACCGCCCTTGGTGAACACTCCATTACCATCGATTGCGACGTCATCCAGGCCGATGGCGGCACCCGCACCGCGGCGATCACCGGCGGCTGCGTGGCCCTGGTGGACGCCCTGAACCACCTGGTCGCCGAGAAGCGCCTGAAGAAATCGCCCCTCAAGCAGATGGTCGCCGCACTCTCAGTCGGTGTTTACAAAGGCACGCCGGTGGTGGATCTGGACTATCCGGAAGATTCCGAAGCCGAGACTGATATGAATGTGATCATGACTGACCAGGGCGGCTTCATTGAAATCCAGGGAACAGCGGAAGGAGCTCCGTTCGACCAGTCAGAGCTGGACAGCATGCTGACTCTGGCCAAACAGGGTATTGAGCAGTTGTTTGAGATCCAAAAGGCTGCTCTGGAGGCCTGACGACTGCTGATTAAGCCGCCCGCGTGGTGACGCTTTCCCAGACTGTTGAGGGCCATGGATGGCCCGATTCAAGCGCACATGGATGTGCTTGTAGCGTGTCTGGGAAAGCGTTGCCGCGCAGGCGCCTTCCCCCAGACTTAGAAGCCGATTTCGATGTCGTAATCCATGATCACTGGGGCGTGATCGGAGAAGCGGGTCGAGTCGTCAATCCAGCCATCTTCGATGGTCTTGCGGATGCCAGGTGTCAGTAGCTGGTAATCCACACGGATGCCGGCATTCTTGCGGGAACCCTCGGCCTGCTCGGGCCACCAGGTGAACTGGTTGCTCTGCTTGTTGATCTCACGGAAACCGTCAACGCAGCCCATTTCATCGAACAGGCGATCCAGCCACGCACGCTCGTGGGGCAGAAAGCCGGAGAAATCCAGTTTGTGGTAGAGCGGGCTGGCATCGGTTACGTGATGGGCGGTCTGGAGGTTGGCGCAGAAGATGAACTGCCGACGCTTGCGCAGTGTTTTCTGCATGTGCAGGCCGAAGGACTCCATGAACTCGTCCTTGTGATCCAGCACCGTGAGGTCGTCCTCGCCGATCAGCTCTTCTTCTCGGCCAAGGGCGCAGGGCGCCAGCACGCAGGCGACAGACACCTTGTCAAAATCGGCCTGAATGAACCGGCCTTCGCGATCCGCCTGTTCATTCGCGAACCCGTACATGATGGCTTTCGGGAAATGGCGGGTGTAGATACCGACACCGCCATCCTCGTTTTTTTCACCATCGATGAAATAGGCTTCGTACCCTTCCGGAATCAGGTTGTAGTCTTCAATCTCGTAGGCGCGCATGCGGTGATCCTGGACACAGACCACGTCAGCGTCCTGCTCTGCCAGCCAGTCGAAAAAGCCTTTTTCAACAGCCTGGGCGAGGCCATTGACGCTGATTGATACTACCCGCATACGTGTTCCCTGATTCGGTTTGTGTGTATGATACCGTTTTTACGCGCTAATTAAAGATCAACACCCGCCAGAAGCCTTGTCATGCACGACTATCAGCAAACATTTATCGAATTTGCCATCCGCCGGAATGTACTACGCTTTGGTGAGTTCACGCTCAAGTCGGGCCGAACCAGCCCCTACTTCTTTAACGCCGGTCTGTTCAATACCGGGGACGACCTGCTTCAATTAAGCAAGGCTTATGCCGCCGCGATAGCACGCAGCGGGCTGGATTATGACATTATTTTCGGCCCTGCCTATAAGGGCATTCCGTTGGCCACCGTTACCGCCATGGCCTTGGCTACAGACGGTAACAGCAAACCCTTTGCGTTTAACCGCAAGGAAAAGAAAGATCATGGAGAGGGCGGTAACATTGTTGGCGCACCGTTACAGGGCAAGGTACTGATTGTTGATGATGTAATCACTGCCGGAACAGCGATCCGGGAATCCATCGACATCATCCGGGCTGCCGGGGCCGAACCGGCAGGCGTGCTTATTGCCCTCGATCGTCAGGAAAAAGGCAATGGCGAACTGTCCGCCATCCAGGAAGTGGAAAAGGAATTCGGCATCCCGGTGGTGAGCATCATTCGTCTTGAGCAAGTGCTGGACTACCTCAAAGCCAACCCGGAGTTCGCCGGGCATGCCGAAAAGGTGGCCAGTTATCGGGATCGTTACGGAGTCTGATTGATGGCCAATCGTCTGACCGCAGTATCTGTCAAAGCTACGGCATTGGCGCTTGCCCTGGGTTTCTCTGCCCAGGTCGCTGCCAATATGTACCGTTACACGGATGAAAACGGCCAGATCGTCATCAGCAGCACCATTCCCCAGGAAGCCACCAAACGTGGCTATGACATTTTGAGCAACAATGGCCGCGTCATTGAGACCATTCCGCCGGCGCCAACCGAGGAAGAGATTGCCGCCCGGGAAGCGGAAAAGCAACGCCAGAAGGAACTCGCGGAGCAACGCGAGAAGGACCGCGCGCTACTGAAGCGCTTCAGCCATCCGGATCAGGCGGTAAAAGCCATGCATCGGAAAATCCGGGAGCTTGAGGGCCTGATACAGCTCAAGCGAGGCAACATCTCGGTGATATCCAGCCAGCTGGATAGCGAACAAAGCCGCGCCGCCAACATGGAGCGGGCCGGTCGCGAGATTCCAGAGGCCACGCTGGAAAAAATCCGGCGCCTGGAATCCCAGATACGAGATATTGAGCGGGAAATCACCTCACAAACCCAGGAAATCGAAGAGCTGCGCAAGGCCTTCGAGGCCGACATAGAGCGCCTGGAGGAGGTCACTGGCGAGGCGCGGACCGTACCACTCGATCACACCAAAACCGAAGACTGAATTTTCACAGGAACGCACCTGCAAAACAAAAAGGCCGCCGGTTTTATACGGCGGCCTTTTTCATTTCACTCACCTGCCGGTGAGACGCTATCCGCCGCTCAGGCAGAAGCGGTGCTCTTCTTGGCAGTAGAAGTGGTCTTGCGCGCAGTGGTCTTGCGGGCAGCCGGCTTCTTCGGCTCAACTGATTTCTTGGCATCCTTGGCAGCGTCAGATACGTCTTCAGCGGCTTCTGCAACGGCATCCGCGCCTTCTGCGGCTTCTTTCTCCAGCTTGGCGACCAGGTCACCAGCGAAGCTGCCGAAACGACTGTTCAGGTTGCGAAGTTGCTCGAACAGGCTATCGCTGTAGCCGTTGTAGCGCTTGCGCAGGGTCTTCACGCTATATTCACGCGCTTCGGACTCCAGCTTTTCTGCGTAGTCGAACGGCTTGGCAGCCAGTTTTTTCTGCTGCTCTTCAGCGGCATTGATGCCTTTGTCGACGATTTCCTGAAGCTGTTCCTGATAGGACTTGAGTTTACCCATGATGAATCTCCTTGGTTTCCTGAAGGTTTCAAGACCCTGTCGAAACCAGTGCAACGAGGGCCTTTCTTTAATCTCAAAATCAAAGTTACGCCCTAAAATTAGAATGTTCATACTAAAAGCAGGAGGTGCACGGATAAGGGGTTTTACGGATTATTCACTTGATCCTGAAAACCGGACTGGCATAATGCCGGGCTGTTAAAGAAGCCCGTCTCCCCGTTTTATTCTGGCTCCATACGCTTTTCCCAAAATCAGGCCGATTTCCGGCACGTATGTGAGTAACGATGATCACCAGTAGACCACGACATCTGCCATTGGCCCGAATTCTTCTGCCATTGTTGGCCACGCTTTTCCTTCTTGCTGGCTGCAGAGGAGATTCCCAAGGATCCGGATACTCGGCGACCGAGGGGAGAGAGCTAAGGTGGACGGCTCCGCTGACGCGCGAAGATGGCTCCTCATTGAAACCCGGAGAAATCGCCGAGTTCAGAATTTACTACCGCCTGAGGCATCAGGAAAACTTCAAGGTAATCCGCATTGAAAGCCCCGCTACAACGAGTCTCTCTCTGGCGCAGATGGCTCCGGGCGCTTACGAGTTTGCAATTACCACCGTGGATATCGAGGGGCTGGAGAGCCGACGTTCATCGCCGGTCACCATCGACCTGATCTGATTGCGGTTTACCAGCGGAAAATCACCCAGCTGGGCACCAGCATGTCGGACTCGGTTTCCCGGATCCAGCCGCCACCGTCTGCCGGCACCAGGTAATACTCCGGGCCGGCCTCCGGCACGACCTTGATTTCCATGAGTTGGCCATTAACCCGGTATTCGTAGAACACTTCCTTTTCACCCGGCCGGATAACAATCTCCGGGCCCTCGCTCGCCGGCTGGTAATCCGAGATCACCACCGGCTCCTCGGGGGTTGCCACCGGTGTCTCATCCAGGGCGCCTTGCTCCTGCGCCAGGGCAGCCAGAGGCAAGCAGGCGAGCAACAAAGCCGGGCAGGCGATTCGTTTCATTTTCGTGATACCCTTTCGTCCATCGATTTCAGTACAGAGTTGCACAAGCCAACCCACGCTTCAATCAGATTCCGGACCTGTTTTGACATGACCAGCAAAAACACACCACCCGTGGTTCTTGTGGACGGATCGTCCTATCTTTTTCGCGCTTATCATGCACTTCCACCACTGACCACAAGCAAGAACCATCCGACCGGTGCCATCAAGGGCGTTATCAGCATGATCCGACGCCTGGAGCAGGATTTCCCCGGCTCAAAAATGGTGGTGGTCTTCGACGCCAAGGGCAAGACCTTCCGGCATGACCTGTATGAAGAGTACAAGGCTAACCGGCCGCCCATGCCTGAGGATCTCGCCTGTCAGATCGAGCCCATTCACGAGATCGTCAAGGCCATGGGACTGCCGCTGCTGACAGTGACAGGCGTTGAGGCCGACGATGTGATCGGCACCCTTGCCAACGAAGCGACCAGCAAGGGCATTGATGTGGTGGTGTCCACCGGCGACAAGGATATGGCGCAGCTGGTCAGCGATCACGTCACCCTGATCAATACCATGACAGAGACGCGGATGGATCGGGACGGCGTTGTGGAAAAATTTGGCGTCACGCCGGAGCAGATCGTGGATTACCTCGCCCTGGTCGGCGACAAGGTCGACAACATCCCCGGGGTGAACAAGTGTGGCCCGAAAACCGCGGTCAAATGGCTGCAAAGCTACGAAAACCTGGACAACGTCATCAAGCACGCGGACGAGATCAAGGGCAAGATCGGCGAATACCTGCGCGAGGCCACAGAAACACTGCCCCTGAGTCGCGAACTGGCCACCATCCGCACGGACGTGGAACTGGATTTTGGCCTGGAAGACCTGAAGCTTCGGGAGCAGGATGACGAGCAGCTGCTCGAATTGTTCAAGGAATATGAGTTCCGCACCTGGATTGCCGAACTGGAGCAGGAAGAGACTTCATCCTCCAGCAACCCCCAATCCAGAGAAGACAAACCCGAACAAGAGGCCGGTAAAAAAGACTACAGCGTCATCACCGACCAGAAGGAGCTGGATCAATGGCTGGAGCGCCTGAAATCGGCCGACCTGTTTGCCTTCGACACGGAAACCACCAGCCTTCGCTATATCGACGCTGAAATAGTGGGTGTCTCCTTCGCGATCAACCCGGGCGAAGCCGCTTACGTTCCCCTGGGCCACGACTACATGGGCGCCCCCGAACAGCTGGGTCGTGACCAGGTTCTCGAGCAGCTCAAGCCGCTGCTGGAGGATCCTCAACTGGCCAAGGTCGGGCAGAACCTGAAATACGATAAGAACGTACTGGCTAACCACGGCATCACCCTGGAGGGCATTGCCGAGGACACTATGCTGGAATCCTACGTTCTGAACTCTGTCGCTACCCGCCACGACATGGACAGCCTCGCCATGCACTACCTCGGCGAGAAGACCATCAGCTTCGAATCCATCGCCGGCAAAGGCGCCAAACAGCTCACCTTCAACCAGATCGAGCTGGAAAAGGCTGCTCCCTACGCCGCCGAGGACGCAGACATAACCCTGCGCCTGCACCAGACCCTGAGGCCAAAGCTGAAAGCCACCGGGAAACTGGCTTCGGTGTATGAAGAAATCGATCTGCCACTGGTGCCGGTGCTCTCACGCATGGAGCAGCGAGGCACCCTGATCAGCGCCAGTACGCTGCGCCAGCACAGCCAGGAACTGGCCGAGCGCATGGCGGAACTGGAAAAAGAGGCTCACGATGTTGCCGGTGAAACCTTTAACCTGGGTTCTACCAAACAGTTGCAGGCAATCTTCTACGACAAGATGGGGCTCCCGGTCATCAAGAAAACCCCCAAGGGCGCACCATCAACGGCGGAACCGGTGCTGCAGGAACTGGCCCACGAGCATGAGTTGCCGCGCCTGATTCTTGAGCACCGCAGCCTGAGCAAGCTGAAGTCCACTTACACCGACACCCTGCCGGAGTTGATTCACCACCGCACCGGCCGTGTTCATACCTCCTACCATCAGGCTGTCACCGCCACCGGCCGATTGTCGTCTTCCGAGCCAAACCTGCAGAACATACCCATTCGCAGCGAGCAGGGACGCCGTATACGGCAGGCCTTTATCGCGCCTGAGGGTTACAAACTGGTGGCGGCCGATTATTCCCAGATCGAGCTGCGGATCATGGCCCACCTCTCCGGCGACAAGGGGCTGCTGAAGGCCTTTGAAAAAGGGGAAGACATCCACAAGGCGACAGCCTCGGAAGTCTTCGGCGTCAGCCTGGAGGAAGTATCCTCAGACCAGCGGCGCAGCGCGAAGGCCATCAACTTCGGCCTGATCTATGGCATGTCTGCCTTTGGGCTGTCGCGGCAACTGGACGTTGAACGCAAGGTCGCCCAGCAGTACATCGACCGCTATTTCGAGCGCTACCCCGGCGTCCTGAAATACATGGACAACATCCGCAAGCAGGCTCATGACGACGGTTTCGTCGAGACGCTCTTTGGCCGGCGCCTGTACCTGCCTGAAATCAACGCCCGCAACAAACAGCTACAGCAGGCGGCCGAGCGAACGGCGATCAACGCGCCCATGCAGGGTACAGCCGCGGACATCATCAAACGGGCCATGGTGGATGTGGAGAACTGGCTACTCAAGGATCACGCTGATGAGGCCCGCATGACCATGCAGGTTCACGATGAATTGATTCTGGAAGTGAAGGAGTCGGCCCTCGACAAGATCCGTTCGGGACTCGAGAAGCGCATGTCGGCAGCAGCCGAACTGGACGTTCCCCTGCTGGTGGAAGCCGGCGCCGGTGACAACTGGGACGAAGCACACTGATTCGACCCAGAACAGGGCATGGAAGCCAAAAACGCACCGAAATCAACCGCAGTACCAACCCCCGAACCTGCCTGTGAGTCTCCGGACTCCACGGCAGGCCGTGGACACGCCTTCTCTCCGGAATCGATACCGTCACGGCACGAAATTCGCAATGTAATTAGAGTCGGCGCCCTGCCCCACCACATTATCCGGGCAGCGCCATGTTGTGACATCCATCTCCGAGGCTCAAACCATGACTTCTCTGGCATCTGAACGTAGCTGGCTGCTGGACCCCAGCGTGCTGAAACTGGTTCACCAGTGCCGCCGCCTGATTCACACGGAATTCGGCGTGAAACTGCACCTCACGGAAGAGCACCTGGAACAACAACTGGCCGATTACGCGCGAAAAACCCGCTCAAGCCAGTTGACCCGTACCTGGGAAACTCTCAAGGAACAGGTTCCACAGCTGAACATCGAACCCGAGGAGGAAGATGACGGCTTCAAGCGTAACTATCGGGGTCAGGTGATAGCGGATGCCCCATCGGCATCGGCGGACGACCTGGAAGAAGGGAAGCTGGACCCGCCACGGAAGAAGAAGGTGATTTACCGGGGACAGGTTATTGGCTGACCAGCCCTTGGGCTGGCCAACCAGATTAACGAGAGATCAGAAGGACTTGCTTACCTCGAACGCAGCACTCCAGGCGCTCAGATCGTACTCGGCAGCATAACGGCTCGGGTCTTGAACACCAGCCACCAGTTCCGCGATCTCACTCGGATTTTCATGCTGATAGTTCCTATCATTGACTTGCGGATCGTCCGTGAACAAGAGCGTTCCAAGCGCCACGTCAACCGTCCAGCCGCTTTGGGCATCAGCCCACTGGGCACCGAGAGTGAGCCAATGACGATCACTGGAGGGAATTCGGGCAGTGACATACTGATCCACAGGCGATTCATCCCAGGCATACCCGGCTTTGAGCGCCCACTCCGGCGAAGCCTGCCAGATAGCGCCGGCATTCACCTGCCAGCTGTTTTTCCACTGCTCGGTCACGTGAGAAATCACGGCGCCCTCTTGCGGTGCACCGCTGATGGCACCGCCAGCCTCGGTGCTGACGATATCAAGCTCCTCGAACCGGCTCCAGCGGGCGTAGGTTGCACCGGCCAGGAGAGTAACGTCGTCTGTAAGGCTGTGACGCACTCCGAGAGTCGCGCTTTCAGGAATCGCCAACGGCACCTTGATATTTTCTGAGGCGGACATTGTCGGTCCCATCGGATTAGCCGGATTGGTTATGCCAGAGATTTCCAGGTCACCCTCCAGCTCAAGTTCCGTGCCCGTCTGAAGCGTGAGGCCAATTTGAGTGGCCCTGGTCAGCTCATAAAGGAATCCAACACGGAACGTCATGCCAACGTCGTCACCCTCTGCATCCGCATAGGGTTCTTCAAGTGCAAGCGCTGGGGCACCTACCTGGGCACTGATGTCCTGGTAGCGACTCAGGCGACCTTCGGCATAGAGGATGTTTAAACCAACCCCCATGGAAAGTCCCTGGCCATTGTTCAGAGAAATCGAGGGCGTAAACGCAATCGCCGTAAGCTCTGTTTTGTCTGCGAAAAAGCGGCCGGCAAAATCGTTTTCATAATCCGCCGCGAGGCCGTAGGGCGCATGGACTCCAAAACCGACATCAATCGACTTGTTGATCTCATGGCTGAGATAAAAGTTGGGCAATACAGCCGGTTCAGCGATGTCTCCGCCGTTACTGGCAGGACTTACGGGTACCGCAGGGTTGTTGCGTGACGTCCGGATGCTACTTTCTTTGGCCTCGGCATCAATATCCAGAACCGCCGCACCAAAAGAAATATTGGTGCCGGACAGTTGGCTCATCCCGGCGGGATTGAACAAAACCGTGGTCGCATTCTCGGGGTTGGCAGCGGCACCGGCATTGGCGGTGCCCATGGCGCTGGCGCTCTGTTCATTGAGGGAAAAACCGCCTGCGAGAGTGCTGGCAGGTGCGGCGAGCGCCGCGAGGGTGGCAAAACGTACGGCTCGTGCAAGCATTGAAGATCGGTGGTGCATGGTATCTCCTTATTGAATCGCGCGGAGTATACGCACCACCCCTTACTGGCCTCAAATGCCATCCCTAACGGTTCAGGAGCCTACCTTTCTACAACTAAAGTCTAAAAAAACCTGATCGTATCAGTCGTCCTGTATTGAGAGCTTGTCCACAGAGGAAGACAGCTTGTCCGCCCCCTGAGCGTCGGCACCCAGCTTGATCATCAGGCGCAGGTCGTTGGCAGAGTCGGCATGGGCCAGGGCATCTTCGTAGGTAATGGAGCCCTCTGCGTACAACTGATACAGGGCCTGGTCAAAGGTCTGCATGCCAGACTCGTTGGATTTCGACATCAGCTCCTTCAGACGATGCACCTCGCCCTTGCGGATCAGATCCGCCACCAGCGGGGTATTGATCAGCACTTCGATTACCGCTTTGCGTCCCTTGCCATCCGGCGTTGGCACCAGTTGCTGGGCCACAATGGCCTTGAGGTTCAGGGACAGGTCCATCCAGATCTGGTTGTGCTGTTCCGGAGGGAAGAACTGGATAATCCGGTCCAGCGCCTGGTTGGCGTTGTTGGCGTGCAGGGTGGCCAGACACAGGTGACCGGTCTCGGCGAACTGCACGGAATACTCCATGGTCTGCCGGGTCCGCACCTCGCCGATCAGGATAACGTCGGGCGCCTGACGCAACGTGTTCTTCAGGGCCACCTCGAAGCTTTCGGTATCGATACCCACCTCACGCTGGGTAACGATACAGCCCTGATGCTGGTGCACGAATTCGATCGGGTCTTCGATGGAAATGATGTGGCCCCGACTGTTACGGTTCCGATGCCCCAGCATGGCCGCCAGAGACGTGGACTTACCGGTACCGGTGGCGCCCACGAACATGATCAGGCCACGCTTGGTCATGGCGAGTTCCTTGATCACCTCCGGCAGCGACAGGTCGTCAATCTGCGGAATCTTCACCTCGATCCGACGCAGCACCATGCCACAGAGGTTCCGCTGGAAGAACGCAGACACCCGGAACCGGCCAATGCCCCGGGCACTGATGGCAAAGTTGCACTCGTGGGTTTCCTCAAACTCGGCGCGCTGCTTGTCGTTCATGGCGCCGTAGACAAACTCCCTCGTCTGCTCCGGCGTCAGCGCGTTCTTGGTGACCGGGAGCACTTTCCCGTTCACCTTCATGCTTGGGGGAACGCCCGCCGTAATAAACAGGTCCGAGCCGCCCTTTTCCACCATCAGCCGTAACAGTTTTTCGAATTCCATTTTTTGTACCCAATCTTCATCGTTTGGTGCTTGGGTGGGGCGGGTTCCGCTTCCCGGGACACGCTGTGAATACGTCCATGTACGCTTGACTGCAGCATCCATGCTGCAGACAGTCCCGGGAAGCGGAACCCGCCCCACCCGTCAAACTGTATTCGGGGAGTCTTATGAATTCCCCGTCTGCTCCTGGCACCAACGACACGGCCGGGAGCAATCCAATTAAAAGTTATCAGGCATCTTGGCCTTGGCCCGCGCTGCTTCACGGGAAATAAGGCCCTTCTGCAGCAGCCGCTCCAGGCACTGGTCGAGGGTCTGCATACCCAGAGAACCGCCGGTCTGGATCGACGAATACATCTGGGCGATCTTGTCTTCCCGGATCAGGTTCCGGATCGCCGAGGTGCCAATCATGATCTCGTGAGCCGCAATCCGACCGCCGCCCATTTTCTTCATCAGGGTCTGGGAGATAACCGCCTGCAGGGATTCGGACAGCATCGACCGAACCATGGACTTTTCCTCCGCCGGGAACACGTCGACCACACGGTCGATGGTCTTGGCAGCGGAGGTGGTGTGCAGGGTGCCGAATACGAGGTGGCCGGTTTCCGCGGCCGTCAGTGCCAGGCGGATGGTTTCCAGATCCCGAAGCTCACCAACCAGGATGATGTCGGGGTCTTCCCGCAGGGCTGAACGCAGTGCTTCGTTGAAGCCGAGGGTATCCCTGTGAACTTCCCGCTGGTTGACCAGGCACTTCTTGGAGTCGTGCACGAATTCGATGGGGTCCTCGATGGTGAGGATGTGCTCGTACCGGGTGTCGTTGATGTAGTCCATCATCGCCGCAAGGGTGGTGGACTTACCGGAACCCGTAGGGCCGGTTACCAGCACCAGGCCGCGAGGCACCGACGAAATATCCTTGAACACCTACCCCATACCCAGGTCTTCCATGGTCAACACCTTGGAAGGGATGGTCCGGAACACGGCACCGGCGCCACGGTTCTGGTTAAAGGCGTTAACACGGAAACGGGCAACACCGGGCACTTCGAAGGAAAAGTCGGTTTCCAGGAATTCCTCGTAGTCCTTGCGCTGCTTGTCGTTCATGATGTCGTAGATCAGCCCGTGGACCTCCTTGTGCTCCATGGGCGGCAGATTGATGCGACGCACATCACCATCAACACGAATCATAGGGGGGAGGCCGGCAGAGAGGTGCAAGTCAGACGCGCCCTGTTTCGCCGAAAAGGCAAGCAGTTCAGTAATATCCATAGGAATCCTCGGAAGGCTTTTTCTTTTATCCTGGTAGCTTCCGCCCGGCGGGGCCCCGGCGCGGTTCACTTGGCATTTCAGTGACCTGCGGGTAACGTGTCACCGTACAAGTGACAGACCGAGCGTGGCAATCTCACACTATGAGCAGCATAGCAGACAACATCGGGAGCGTAACCCGACGCATACAAAAAGCAACATTGCAGGCTGGGCGCGAGCCGGGGGCTGTGCATTTGCTCGCCGTGAGTAAAACCCGACCGCCGGAAGATCTGCGGGAAGCCTTCGCGGCCGGTCAGCATGCCTTTGGGGAGAACTATCTGCAGGAAGCCCTGGAAAAGATCGAGGCGCTGTCTGACCTTGATGGCCTGGAGTGGCATTTCATCGGCCCGATCCAGTCCAACAAAACCCGGCAGATGGCTTCTGCCTTCAGTTGGGTGCACAGCGTCGACCGCCTCAAGATTGCCCGTCGCCTCAGCGAACAGCGTGACCCTGCACTGCCACCATTGAATATCTGCCTTCAGGTCAATATTAATGAAGAGGACAGCAAATCCGGGTGCACGCTTGGGGAGTTGCCGGACCTGGTGGCTGAGATCGGCGAACTGCCAAACCTTACATTGAGAGGGTTGATGGCCATTCCGGATCCGGATCAGCCCGAATCCGGGTTGAGAGCCAGCTTCCGGAAGTTGGCCAATACCCTGAAGCAACTGAGGGCAGATCATCCCGACGCCGGGCCGCTTGACACGCTGTCCATGGGAATGTCCGGCGACCTGGAAGTTGCTATTGCGGAAGGCGCCACCTGGGTACGGGTCGGCACCGCACTTTTCGGCCAACGCCCAGTAAAGCGCTGAATCTGCCGGTTCCTGCTATGATCAGGGCCGGACGTTAAAACGATCAACCGGGGAGTTAACCTTGAGCACATCACCAACCATTTCTTTTATTGGTGCCGGCAACATGGCCAGCGCCATCATTGGCGGTATGCTGGATAACGGCTATCAGGCCGGCAATATCTGGGTGAGCGCGCCGGATGACGCGCACCTTCAAACAATCCGCAAGCGCTTCGGCGTGAGCGTAACGACAGACAACCGCTACTGCGCCCAGCAGGCTGACATGGTGGTTCTCGCGGTAAAACCTCAGGTAATGGCGGATGTCTGTCGCGATATCGCGCCGGTCGTTCAGAATACCCGCCCCCTGATGGTATCCATTGCCGCCGGCCTGACAGCTGACACACTGGACGGCTGGCTGGGAGGCGGACTGCCGTTGGTCCGTGTCATGCCCAACACGCCCTCCCTCGTTGGCAAAGGGGCCGCGGGCCTGTTCGCCAACGCAGAAGTGAAAGACAAACAGAAGAAAATGGTGGAATCGGTGTTCGAAAGCATCGGTTCAGCGCTCTGGGTTGAGGACGAGAACCTGCTCCATGCGGTCACCGCCCTCTCCGGCAGCGGCCCGGCCTATTTTTTCCTGATGCTCGAGGCGCTTGAAGAGACTGCCACCGAAGCAGGCATTGCTGCCGGAACCGCGCGAGAACTGGCCATCCAGACCATGGCAGGAGCCGCCGAAATGGCCGCGAGGAGCGAGCACGACCCCGGCCAACTCAAGCGCAACGTGATGTCTCCCGGCGGAACGACCGAGCAGGCCATCAACACCTTTGAGGAAGGTGGGATGCGCCAGCTGGTATCCAAAGCCTACAAAGCGGCGTTCAAACGCTCGGAAGAAATGGCCAAAGAACTGGCAGGCAAACAGTAACCGATAACGGAGACACGGCTTCATGCTGGCAGACATTCTGATTACCATCCTGCTGATCGCATCCACCTTCTACATGACCATTGTGCTGCTCCGATTCCTGCTGCAACTGGCCCGGGCAGACTTCTATAATCCGATCTCACAATTCGTGGTCAAGGCCACCAATCCGCCGCTGCGTCCGCTGCGCCGCTTCATTCCCGGCTGGGGCGGTGTGGATGGCGCTTCGCTGGTGCTTGCGGTCATCATCCAGGGCATCACTTTCTTCCTGATACTGGTTGCCCTGAATGGCGGCATCCCCGCCGTGAATCCGATCACTCTGCTCGTATGGGCCGTGCTGAACGTTCTTGACCTGATCGTAAAGATCTACTTCTGGTCAGTGATTGCGGTGGTGGTCGTCAGCTGGATAGCTCCCGGCAGCGGCCACCCGGCGATTCAGCTGGTCGCCCAGATCACGGAACCGGTGATGCGCCCAGTGCGCAATATCATGCCCTCCATGGGCGGTCTGGACCTGTCACCCATTATTGTGTTCCTGATTCTGAACGTAATTTCGGTGGTGATTGAGCATATGAAAATGGCCGCAGGCCTTGGCTCTATCGGGCTGGGTATGTAAACCCCGTCTCAAATATACACTTTGTAACACTTAGCCACGAAATCCATAATCTCCGGACTGCAACGTCAAGTCATTGATTTTGCAGTCCTTTATCTCAAAACCCTCCAACTGCCTCCAATCCTCTCCGTGCCGCTCTGCCGCAAACATAGATAGAACAGGATAGTATTAACGGTAATTAATCCGTCACCCGTGAGCACCCCGTTTGAACCGGGATACCCGGAAGTCGCGCAGAAGGAAAATCCGATGAACCAACAGGGAACTCTGTCGCAGCAGGTAGAGGCTTATCACAACTGGAAAAAAGAGCTGATCCGACAGATCGGCCGATACCGGTTGTGGCTGCAGGATAACAATCTGTTTTCCGACGATGTCAGCACCCGCATCCGCCATGGACTGGAACTGCTGATTGAGGATGAGCTTACCATTGCCTTTGTCGGCGAGTACTCCCGCGGGAAAACCGAGCTGATCAACGCCCTGTTCTTCTCGGAATATGGCCAGCGCATGCTGCCTTCGCAGGCAGGGCGTACGACCATGTGCCCCACCGAGCTGTTTTTTGATCGCAGCGCCAACGAGAACTACCTGCTCCTGCTGCCCATTGAAACCCGAAACGGAGACCTGTCCCTGCAGCAACTGCGCAAACAGCCGGAACGGTGGGTAAAGCATGAGCTTGATGAGCGTGACCCGGAAATCATGCGGGAAGTGCTGGCCGAAGTTGCCCGGGTGAAAAGCGTATCACCGGATGAAGCCCGGAAACTGGGCTTCGACGAGGATATGCTGGAGCACGACCGCAACAACCCCGGCAACGTCCTCGTGCCGGCCTGGCGTAATGCCCAGATCAGTATCCGTCACCCTCTGTTCGAACGCGGTTTGCGCATCCTCGACACTCCGGGCCTGAATGCCCTGGGTTCAGAGCCGGAACTGACCATCAGCATGCTGCCCCGGGCCCATGCGGTCATCTTTGTGCTCAGCGCCGACACCGGTGTGACCGCCAGCGATATGACCATCTGGAAGGAGCATATCGACACTCAACACGCCGATCACCGCGCCGGTCGTTTTGCCGTCTTGAACAAGATCGATGTGCTCTGGGACGACCTGCAGGGTGAACGCCACACCAACGAGGCAATCGAGCGGGTGCGTGGCTACACCGCCGATCACCTCGGCATGCGGCAGCATGATGTTATCCCCGTTTCCGCCAAACAGGGTCTGGTGGCCAGGGTCAGGAAAGACAGCGACCTGTTTGACCGATCCAATATCGGCCAGCTTGAGCAACTGATTATCCAGCGCATCCTGATGCACAAGGAACAGTTGATCACCCAGAGCCTGATCAACGACCTCCTGGGCATGCTCCAGAACAGCCAGGCAGCGATGCAGTACCGGCTGGAATCCCTGGAGGAAGAACTCCAGGCGTGCGCAGGCGTTACCATGGACAAGGCAGCGCTGGGCCGGCTGGCAGAGCGCGCCCAGAAAGACTACGACTTTTATTACAAGAAGCTGATTACACTGCGCTCCAGCCGGCGCCTGATGGACTCCCAGGGTGACTTACTGAAGAAACTGGTCAGCGAAGACCGTTTCGAAGAACATGCTGAACGTGTCCGCACCAGTATGTCGAAAAGCTGGACCACCGCCGGCATGAACCGCGCCATGGACCAGTTCTTCGAATTGCTTGAAAGCGACCTGACCAACCTGTTGAGCGAAGGGCACCTGGCCGAGAAGATGGTCGGCGCCATTTACCGTCGTTACAACGAGGACAACCGGGCCCGTCATCTCGAGCCCATCCCGCTCCGCGCAGGGCGCCACGTCATCGCCATTCGTGAGTTGCGCAAGAAGGCCCGACGCTTCCGTATCAGCCCGAAGAACCTTCTGACCGAACAGTCGGTTCTGGTTCGCCGTTTCTTCAACGTCATGGTGGGCGAAGCCCGCACCCTGCACGCTCGCGTTCGCCACGACGTTGAACGCTGGCCGTCAGAGGCACTCTTGCCGATCATGCAGTACTCCATGGAGCAGAAGCAGCTACTGGAGCACCAGATCCGGCGCCTTCGCGACATGGTTCGCAATGACCGGGACAGCCGAACCGAGCGCCAGCGCCTCACCAACACCATTGCCGATCTGCGCAAACAGCTGGAACTGGCCGATGCCATGCAGCGACAGATTCGCAAACCGGCCCCCACCCTGATCCAGCAAAAAGTGGTGAATATCTCCGGGGCCGTCTGAGCCCCGCGAGAGCAACTATTCAGGCGGTTGCAGCCATCACGCCCCGGCTTTAAACTGCTGGGCTGGCGATGGCTTTGCCATTGCGTTTCCAGACACTTACGGATCGAACCAGGAACCAATCGCGCCGATGCCTGATACCCTGCCTGCGGATTCTGTCGGGATTGTCACCCCGCAGACCTATCATTTCGACGCTCCCATCGATCTGGCCTGTGGTCAGACCCTGGAAAACTATGACCTGGTCGTGGAAACCTACGGTACCCTGAATGCCGATGCCAGCAACGCCGTTCTTATCTGCCATGCCCTGAGTGGCCACCATCACGCCGCCGGCTATCATTCCGCCGACGACCGGAAACCGGGCTGGTGGGACAGTTGCATTGGCCCAGGCAAACCGATCGATACCGACCGTTTTTTTGTTGTCAGCCTGAACAACCTGGGCGGCTGTCACGGCAGCACAGGGCCAAACAGTATCAACCCGGAAACCGGAAAACCTTTCGGCCCTGAGTTTCCGGTCATCACCGTGGGCGACTGGGTCAAGAGCCAGGCATTGCTGGCCGACCGGCTTGGCATTCAATGCTGGGCAGCAGTTGTTGGCGGCTCCCTCGGAGGCATGCAGGCCCTGCAGTGGAGCCTGGATTATCCCGACCGGCTGAGGCACGCCGTGGTGATTGCCTCCACGCCCAGACTCACGGCGCAGAATATTGCGTTCAATGAGGTGGCTCGCCAGGCCATCACCACCGACCGGGAGTTTCACGACGGTCGCTACTACGACTTTGAAACTGTTCCAAGGCGTGGCCTGATGCTGGCCCGGATGGTGGGGCACATCACCTACCTGTCAGATGCCTCCATGGGCGAAAAATTTGGCCGCGAGCTACGTGACCAGGCCTACAAGTTTGGTTACGACGCGGAATTTCAGGTGGAAAGCTACCTTCGTTACCAGGGCGAGCGGTTTTCAGAGTCTTTCGACGCCAATACCTATCTGCTGATGACCCGGGCGCTGGATTATTTTGACCCGGCCTACGAGTTTGGCGGTGATCTTTCGAAAGCACTGTCGGCAGCCAGTTGTGAATACCTGGTGTTGTCTTTCAGCACCGACTGGCGTTTCACACCCGCCCGCTCCGAGGAAATGGTCAACGCCATGATAGCCGCCCGCCGGAAGGTCAGCTACGCCGAGGTGGATGCTCCCTGGGGCCATGACGCGTTCCTGATTCCGACCCCGAGGTACACTGACATATTCAACGCCTACATGGACCGGGTTGCACGGGAGGTCGGCGCATGAGACCGGATCTCGAAATCATCCAGCAATGGGTTCAGCCGGGTCATCACGTCCTGGACCTGGGCTGCGGCGACGGCACCCTGCTCGACTTCCTCCAGAGGGAGCGCGGGGCCAGTGGCTTCGGCCTGGAAATCAACCCGGACCACATCACCACCTGTATGGGCCGGGGAGTGGCGGTCATCGAACAGAATCTGGACACTCAGGGGCTGGGCAACTTTGACGATGGCAGTTTCGATGTTGTTCTGATGACCCAGGCGCTCCAGGCGGTGCGGCGCCCCGACAAGGTGCTGGATGAGATGCTCCGGGTTGGCAAAGAAGGCATCGTTACCTTCCCGAACTTTGCCCACTGGCGGCTGCGTTGGGGACTGACTTTGAGCGGACGTATGCCCGAATCCGAAGCACTGCCCTATAAATGGTACAACACGCCCAACATAAGGCTGTGCACTTTCAAGGATTTTGAGGCCCTGTGCCGGCAGAAAGGCATCAGAATCAAAAGCCGGAGGGTGGTCGACGGCCAGCACCAGAACAGCTGGCTGGCGCGGCTGTGGCCGAATTTGTTGGGTGAAATCGCCATTTACCGAATCACACGGGAGACATAGCGATGATTGCGAAAACCTTCTCCACATTCCGTAACCTTCTGGGAATTGCTCTGATTGGCCTGTTCAGCCTGCAGGCACAGGCTGGTTCGAAAGATTTCGGGGAGTACACGGTGCTCTGGAGTGTTCTTCCCAGCACGTTCCTCGCCCCTGAAGTTGCCAAGGCGAACAATCTCCAACGCAGCAAGGGCATCGGAATCGTCAATATTTCCATCATGGAGGAAAACGAGGACGGATCCATGTCCCCGGTCAGTGGCCAGGTGGAAGGCAAGGTCACCAATGATGTCCAGCAGGTTCGTTTCCTGGCGTTCCGCCGCATCCAGGAAGGCGACTCTGTGTACTTTATCGCCGAGTACCAGTACTCCTCCGGTGAGCTGATGACCTTCAATGTCACGGCCCGTCCGACCGGACACCAGCAGGACCTGGCGGTGCGGTTTGCTCACACACTGTTCAGCGATTGAGTACTATGACCGAAAAACTCGTCATCGCCAGCAATAACAAAGGGAAAATCGCCGAATTGACGGAGCTGCTGTCGCCTCTGGGCATGACGCCAGTTGCCCAGGGCGACCTGGGTGTCAACGAAGCCGAGGAGCCGGCGGTTACCTTTGTTGAAAACGCCATCCTCAAGGCCCGCCACGCCGCTCGGGAAACTGGCCTTCCGGCCCTGGCAGACGACAGCGGCCTGGCGGTGGATGCTCTGGGAGGTCGTCCCGGGGTGCGTTCCGCCCGCTTTGCCGGCGCGGATGCGACCGATCAGGACAACGTAAACGCCCTGCTGGACGCCATGGCCGACGTGCCAGACGACCAGAGGAACGCCCAGTTTCATTGCGTACTGGTATACCTGCGTCACGCCGATGACCCCACGCCCATCATCTGCCATGGCAGCTGGCCGGGCTCGATCCTCAGATCACCCCGAGGCAGCGGCGGCTTTGGTTATGACCCGGTGTTCCTCGCACCGGAGCATGGCTGCAGTGCAGCCGAACTGTCCCGATCCGAGAAAAGCAGCATCAGCCACCGCGGACGAGCCCTGACGATTCTGCTGGATCAACTCAAGGCCGAGGCCTGAGACAGTTGAGCAATACCAACCCTGGGGAAGATCAGCAGCCAACTGCGGTCAGGCCGCCCCTGAGCCTTTATATCCACGTGCCGTGGTGCGTGCGAAAGTGCCCCTACTGCGATTTCAATTCCCATGCCTTTACCGGGACCATACCCGAGTCTGCCTATCTGGAGGCCCTGCTCGAAGATCTCGACCAGGATCTGGCCTTTGCAGCCGAGCGACCGATAGAAACCGTGTTCATTGGCGGTGGCACCCCGTCCCTGATGAGCGGCGAATTCTACGACCGCCTGTTCCGGGAACTACGGGCAAGACTTACCTTCAAGGAGGATGCCGAAATCACCCTGGAAGCCAACCCGGGCACGCTTGAAGCCGGCCGCTTCGAAGCTTTTCGAGAATCGGGGATAAACCGTCTCTCCATCGGAGTCCAGAGCTTCAACCCCGACCATCTCAGAAACCTCGGGCGCATTCACGACACCGATGCCGCCCATCGGGCGATAGACGCTGCACGGCGGGCCGGCTTCGACAATTTCAACATCGACCTGATGCATGGTTTGCCGGGACAGACCCCGGAGCAGGCCCTGGACGACATCCAGACTGCTCTGCAGTATGAGCCGCCCCACCTGTCCTGGTACCAGCTGACACTGGAACCCAATACCGAGTTTTACAGCCGACCTCCGGACCTGCCAGACAACGACCACTTGTGGGACATCTATCGCCAGGGAGCTGAGCTGCTGCACAAACGGGGATACCAGGATTACGAAGTCTCGGCCTGGAGTCTTCGCGGAAAAGCCTCTCGCCATAACCTGAACTACTGGACCTTCGGGGACTATCTGGCCCTGGGGGCCGGCGCCCATGGCAAGATAAGCCTCGCCGACGGCAGTATCCGGCGATACTGGAAGACGCGCCAGCCAGATGCCTATCTGAACCGGATCGGCAGCCGCACTGCCGGCACCGATCTCATCGCCAGGGAAGATCTGCCTCTAGAATTCATGATGAATGCCCTGAGGCTGAAAGAAGGAGTGGATGAAAGCCTTTTTTCAGGCCGGACGGGTTTACCCCTGACTACAGTTGGGGTAAAACTTGAACAACTGCGAAATGAAAAGCTGCTGGTAAGCGATCGGTTGCAGGCAACGGACCTGGGCCAGCGATACCTGAACAGCCTGCTGGAGCGTTTTCTCTGATGGACCCTGCACACGGAGTGGCCGCCTATCCCAAAAGCCTGAAAGCCAGCTTGCTTGTGGCCGCCGTGCTGCTGTTTGCCCTGCTTATGGTCAACCAGCCACTTCAGACTGCCTCGGCGCCCCAGGGAATCGTCAGCTACCAACTGGCCGGCACCGCTGATCAGGCCCATGCAATTTTTCGCAGCTGGGGAGGCGAAGGGGTTGCCTGGGCGAGAGTTTCACTGTGGCTGGACTTCTTATTTATCCCCGCCTACATGCTGGCCCTGATCCATCTTACCCGGCATTTCACTCGAGATCGTCCGGGAGTCAGGGAGCGGATGGTTGCAAGATGGATACGAGCCCTGTTCGTTACCGCCGGCCTCAGCGATGGCACAGAAAACATTCTGTTGCTGAACAACTTCAATCCACCCACTGACGAACTGAGCCTGTCCGCAACCCTGTGCGCGTTGATCAAGTTTACAGCGTTGACGCTCGGCATTGCCGGTCTGGTCATTATCCGGGCGGCCCGGCGCCATCCACTGGCGCATCACTGATCCCTGTTCGCCGGCAATCAGTTCGTCCGGTAGAACAGCAAGTCCCAGACACCGTGGCCCAGGGTTTCACCCCGCTTTTCAAACTTGGTAATGGGACGGTCGTCGGGGCGAGGCGAATAGCCGCCGGACTCCTGAGTATTGGCAAAGCCCTCGGACTCATTCATTACCTCAAGCATGTGCTCGGCGTAGTTTTCCCAATCAGTCGCCAGGTGCAGGATGCCACCGACCCTCAGCTTGTGACGGACCCGCTGGACGAACTCGTGCTGAATCAGGCGACGCTTGTGATGCTTTTTCTTGTGCCAGGGGTCCGGGAAGAACACCATCACGCGATCAAGACAGGCGTCCGGCAGGCAAAGATCAATGACATCGTTGGCATCGATACTGTATATCCGGACATTTTCAAGGCCCCGATCCTCGATCTCTTTGAGCAGCGCGCCGACACCGGGCTGATGAACTTCAACCCCGATAAAATCCTGCTCGGGAGCCGCTTCGGCCATCTCTGCCAGGGACCGTCCCATGCCAAAACCGATTTCCAGGTTAAGCATGTTGTCTCGGCCAAAAAGCTCACGAGGGTCGATCATTCCGTTCTCGCGGGTCAGGCCGTACTTCGGCCAACTCCGTTCAAACGCCTTTTTCTGGCCTTCCGTCATGCGGCCCTGCCGCAGAACGAAGCTACGCACACCGCGACGGGTCGTGACCGGGGAATCGGCGGAATCTTTGGGATCTTGCGGTTCTTTCTGGTCTGTCATCTGCAATCCTTAACCGCAGGCAGCGGGTCTGTTTAACGGTATTTGCCAACAGTTTACCAGAGTGTCGTCGCTCAGGCGGATACCACCGAGTTGCGGCCCTGTTGTCGGTCCAGTTGCCGGTAACCCAGCGCTTCAACCAGATGGCTCTGGCCTAGCTCTTCACAGCCCTCCAGATCCGCAAGCGTTCTGGCAACCCGCAATATGCGGTGCAACGCCCGAGCAGAGAGGCCCAGCTTTTCCATCGCACCGGTGAGCAGTCGTTCACCGGTGCGATCAAGTCGGCATGCGGACTGCAGATCACGCCCGGACAGTGCGGCATTCAGGCAACCCCGCTCTGCTTGCCGGGCCCTCGCAGCCAGTACACGCTCCCGGACGGTGGCACTGGTTTCGCCGTCGCCGCCCTGCCGCATCAGTACGTCCCCACCCTGCACAGGCACTTCAACGTGGAGATCGAACCTGTCCAGAAGCGGCCCGGAGATTTTCGACCGGTACCGCGCGACCTGTTGTGGCGTACACTGACACTCAATGGTGGGATGACCGCTATAACCACAGGGACAAGGATTCATTGCACCCACCACCTGAAATCGGGCCGGAAAATTCACCTGCCGCGCCGCGCGACTGATCGAAATCTCGCCGGTTTCCATCGGTTCCCGCAACACCTCGAGCACTCGACGCTCGAATTCTGGCAACTCGTCGAGAAACAGTACGCCCCGATGCGCGAGGGAGATTTCACCGGGCCTCGGGCTGCTTCCACCGCCCACCAGAGCGACGGCCGATGCGGTGTGGTGAGGCGATCGGAACGGCGGCTCCCGCCAACCCCCGGAACGAATCGGAAGCCCGGCCACCGAATGGACGCTGGCCACTTCCATGGCCGCTGCATCCTCCAGCCCCGGAAGAATGCCGGGCAACCGACTGGCGAGCATACTCTTGCCGGTTCCCGGTGGACCGAAGAACAGAAGATTGTGGTTGCCAGCCGCCGCGACCTCCAGAGCCCTCCGGGGTACCCGCTGGCCACGCACATCCGACAGATCCGGCACCTCACCCTGAGTGGCCGGCGCCTGTTCCAGCGAGGATCGCGGCACTGGCACCAGGCGGGCGCGGCCACTCAAATGCTCGCACACCGCCAGCAGGTGGCCGGCCGCCAGAACGTCACCCTGGCTGGCCAGGGCCGCCTCCTCGGCATTGCCATGCGGAACGAGCAAACTCCGCTGATCTTGCCGGGCCGCCAGCACAGCCGGCAATACACCCTTGAGCGGCCTCAATGCACCATCAAGGGACAATTCGCCCAGAAATTCGCAATCGGAAAGACTCTCCACCGGGATCTGTCCCGAGGCTGCCAGAATGCCCAGAGCGATGGGCAAATCGAACCGACCTCCCTCCTTGGGAAGATCGGCAGGCGCAAGATTAATGGTGATTCTGCGGGCAGGAAACTCGAAGCCGGCGTTCAGGAGAGCGCTCCGAACGCGCTCCTTGCTTTCTCGGACACCGGTTTCCGGCAGGCCCACGATCGAGAGCGCCGGCAGACCGCCGGAAAGATGGACCTCGACCGTAACGGCCGGCGCTGACACGCCAATTGAGGCGCGGGAATGAACGATAGCAAGCATGACAACCTTCCATGGTAATGAGCGGAACTGCTCGCCCGGCGTCCTGCCGAGCGTGTCCGTGGTTTACTGTTTTGGCAGGGAGTTTTCCAGTTCGGCCACCCGCTTCTCGAGCGCATCCACCTTTTCACGGGTCTTCAGCAAGACGGCCTGCTGGGCATCGAATTCCTCTCGTGTCACCAGCTCAAGGCGGGACAGTACGGCCATCACAGTCGCCCGGGCCTGGGTTTCAAAATCTTCCCGTGCAGCGCGGGCCATGTCGGGTACGAACTGGCCAAACTGGCCCTGCAGCTGAGCAAAAATATCCTGTGGACCTTTCACACATCACCTCACGAATCACTGAAATGTCCGGCTTCGACTAAAAGACAGGGCCTGTTGCCGGTCTGCGGGAGTGTATCACATCGCAGCCCCTGCCATACTGTAGGTTGCGGACCCTATAATGGGGGCTGCCCGGCCAGAGAGCCCGCTCCAATTTGGCTCACTGGTCAGCTACCCGCTCTATTTTGGTGCACAACTTTGCGCCATTCTGGTACGCGGATATCATATATAATTGTTTTTATTGTAATTTTTTGCGTTGGCATACCCGATGCTAAAGCTCTCGTACGCAATCCGCACAATTGGTGTGCGAGGTGGCAGCATCCCGAACTCAACAATCGGCCGACGGGCCCTCACTGTTGGGACGGCTTTACCAAGGAGAAAGCAATGAAACTTGTGACAGCGATCATCAAGCCTTTCAAGTTGGATGATGTCCGTGAGGCACTATCCGAGATTGGCGTACAAGGCGTAACCGTCACTGAAGTCAAAGGCTTCGGTCGGCAAAAAGGCCACACAGAACTCTATCGTGGCGCGGAATATGTAGTGGACTTCCTGCCCAAAGTGAAGGTGGAAGTTGCCATTGGCGACAACCTGCTGGACCAGGTCATCGAGTCCATCACCAAGGCAGCCAACACCGGCAAGATCGGCGACGGCAAGATCTTTGTGACTGAACTGGCTCAAGCCATCCGGATCCGGACTGGCGAAACCGGCGAAGAAGCGGTCTGAACCAGCTCTGATAATTCGAACAGCCAACGCAAAAAATTTTTATAACCTGAAAAGCCTCGTGCGGAGGGCTTCATATGGAAAGCAATCTAAATCACATTTTTGAACTCCAGTATGCGCTGGATACCTTTTACTTCCTGATTTGCGGTGCCCTGGTCATGTGGATGGCCGCCGGCTTTGCCATGCTGGAAGCTGGTCTGGTGCGTGCCAAGAACACCACCGAAATCCTGACCAAGAACGTGGCCCTGTTTGCGGTCGCCTGTACCATGTACCTGATTGTCGGCTACGACATCATGTACGACGGTGGCATCTTCCTGAGCGGCGTCACAACTGTGGCCGAGATGGACGACGCAGCCATTGCCAGTGTCATTGCAGCCTCTACCGAAGCTGGCTTCAGCGACATGGGTGAGTACAGTGGCGCTTCCGACTTCTTCTTCCAGGTTGTCTTCGTTGCGACCGCCATGTCCATCGTTTCCGGTGCCGTGGCCGAGCGCATGAAGCTCTGGGCTTTCCTCGCTTTCGCGGTTGTTATGTGTGGTTTCATCTACCCGATGCAGGGTTCCTGGACCTGGAACGGCGACGCGGTATTCGGCATGTACGAGCTGAGTTACAGCGACTACGCCGGTTCCGGTATCGTTCACATGGCCGGCGCAGCTGCAGCCCTGGCTGGCGTTATCCTCCTCGGTGCCCGTAAAGGCAAGTACGGCGCCAAAGGCGAGATCCGCGCCTTCCCGGGTGCCAACCTGCCCCTGGCAACGCTTGGTACCTTCATCCTGTGGATGGGCTGGTTCGGGTTCAACGGTGGCTCTACCCTGAAGCTGGGTGGTATCGGTGTTGCCAACGAAGTTGCCAACGTGTTCCTGAACACCAACGCGGCTGCAGCCGGTGGCCTGATTGCTGCCCTGATCGTAGCTCGCCTGATGTTCGGCAAGGCTGACCTGACCATGGCCCTGAACGGCGCCCTGGCTGGTCTGGTTGCCATCACTGCCGAGCCGGCGGACCCGTCTCCCCTGCTCGCCACCATCATTGGCGCCATCGGCGGCACCCTGGTTGTGTTCTCCATCGTGACCATGGACAAGCTGCGCATTGACGACCCGGTCGGTGCCATCTCTGTGCACGGCGTGGTTGGTATCTGGGGTATCTTCGCGGTTCTCCTGTCCGACGCAGACGCTACCTTCATGGGTCAGCTGGTCGGGATGCTCACCATCTTCGTCTGGGTATTCGTTACCAGCCTGATCGTCTGGAGCATCCTGAAAGCCGTCATGGGCATTCGGGTCAGCGAAGAAGACGAGTACGAAGGTGTGGATCTGTCCGAGTGCGGTATGGAAGCCTATCCGGAGTTTGTCAGCGGCAAGCAGTAAACCCTGACACGAAGGACGAAAAAAGGGGCGCCATCTGGCGCCCCTTTTTTTGTTTGCAGACCTTACTCAGCCTTCTTCCGGTCGAACCTCATCTTCCAGTGCGTCCACCATGAACTGAGGCATTGCCAACGCACCCCGATGCACGCCGGCATTGTAATAGCGGGTGACGAATGGCCGATTGTTGGCATCTTCCTCACGGAAGTATTTGACCGGGTTCTCCTTGCTGGCCATGGTGCAACTCCACCAGCCGGTCGGATAGACCGGCTGCGGGAATGGCAAGGTCTGCACGTGCTCGAATCCTGCCTTGCGCATGTCCTCGTGAATGCCTTTGATGATGTTGTCGGTGTGCAAGAGCGGTGATTCGCTCTGCTGGACAATGATGCCACCTTCACGCAGCGCCAGCATGGCATCCCGGTAGAAATCCAGGGCAAACAGGCCTTCGGCGGGACCGACCGGATCGGTGCTGTCGATGATGATCAGGTCGACACTGTTCGGCTCAATGTCCCGCATCCACTGGATGCCATCCCCGAAGAAGAAATTGGCGCGCGGATCACTGTTCGCTTCGCACAGCTCCGGGAAATACTTCTCTGACATACGGGTGACACGCTCGTCGATTTCCACCTGCCAGGCTTCTTCGACGCCCGGATGTTTGAGCACCTCTTTGAGGGTGCCGCAGTCACCGCCGCCGACAATGACCACCTTTCTGGGATCCCGATGAGTGAACAGGGCCGGATGGGTCATCATCTCGTGGTACAGGAAATTATCGCGGGTGGTCAGCATCACGCAGCCATCCAGAACCATCAGGTTACCGAAGGTCTCGGTCTCGTAGATTTCCAGTTTCTGGAACGGTGTCTGCTCCTCATGAAGCTTCCTTTTCACCTGCAGGGAAAACGCCGTCCCCTGGTCCTGGAATACCTCAGTAAACCAGCCGTCGTTGAGTGCTGTCATGTCTTGCCTCCCGCTGTGGGCCATGGGCTGAATTGAAAGGGCGTATTGTAGGGGTGCCCCCTCGTGAGCTAAAGCGATAATCGCGGTGAATGGCCACGTTTTTTCCACACCGGGTGCTTTTAGCCCGGAGTGGGAATCCATACAATGGCGGCCAGTGTTTCCTGACAGGATAGCAAGCATGAACGAAGCCAGCGCCACCCCGGCCCACAAGGTCTACAACATTGCCCACTGGAGCGATGGCTATATCGGTGTCAATGATCAGGGCGAGGTATTGATCCGCCCGGATCGCGGCCACAGCGACGCCCGAATCAACCTGCCGGAGTTGACCCGGGCTCTCACCGACTCCGGCGTTCAACTGCCGGTGCTGGTTCGCTTCGTTGATATCCTGCACGACCGGGTCAACAAACTGTGTAATGCCTTTAACAAGGTCGCAGGAGAGCACGCCTACCAGGGACGCTACACGGCGGTTTATCCGATCAAGGTTAACCAGCAGCGACGCGTGGTCGAGGAGCTGCTGGCCACCGAGCCGGCCGCCTCGAAAGGCCAGATCGGCCTCGAAGCGGGCAGCAAACCGGAACTGATGGCGGTGTTGGCGATGTCACAGCAACCAGGATCGGTGATCGTCTGCAACGGCTACAAGGATCGGGAGTATATTCGCCTGGCCCTGATTGGCCAGACCCTGGGCCACCGGGTGTTCATCGTCGTTGAGAAAAAGTCGGAACTGCCACTGATCCTGGAGGAAGCGGAGCGCCTCGGCGTATCGCCGCTGATCGGGGTGCGCGCGCGACTTGCGACCATCGGCAAAGGCAACTGGCAGAACACGGGTGGTGAGAAGTCCAAATTCGGCCTGTCTGCCAGCCAGGTGCTGGATGTTGTCAACACACTGCGTGACGCAGGGGCCCTCCATACCCTGCAGTTGCTGCATTTCCACCTTGGCTCCCAGATCGCCAACATTCGGGACATCCAGACCGGGCTCAGAGAGTGCGCCCGCTTTTACAGCGAGTTGCGTCAGATGGGCGCTCCCGTGGGCACCGTGGATATCGGCGGTGGCCTGGGAGTAGACTACGAGGGCACTCGCTCCCGCAGCAGCTGCTCCATGAACTACAGCGTGTATGAGTACGCCTACAATGTCGTGCACGTACTCCAGGCCGAGTGCGATCGCCACGGCATTCCCCATCCGGACCTGATCAGCGAATCGGGGCGCGCCCTGACCGCCCACCATTCAGTGCTGGTGACCAACGTGATTGATCGCGAAGCGCCGGAAAACCGGTCGCCGGAGCAGCCGGACGATGCGGCGTCGGCTCCGTTGCATGACCTCTGGCGCGATCTTGAAAGCCTGCAGGATGCCAACACGCCGCGCTCGCTGGCAGAGATCTACCACGACGTGCTGCACGCCATGGCCGATGTTCATGCCCAGTTTGCCCACGGGTTGCTCTCGCTACAGGAACGGGCAGATGCCGAAACGCTGTACACCCGCTGTTGCCGACTGCTGCGGGATCAACTGGACAGCAGCAATCGCGCCCACCGGGAAATCATCGACGAGCTCAACGAGAAACTGGCGGAGAAGTTGTTCGTGAACTTCTCCCTGTTCCAGTCACTGCCCGACGTCTGGGGCATCGACCAGATCTTCCCGGTTATGCCAATCAATGGCCTCGACCGTCCCCTGAACCGACGGGCAGTCATCCAGGACATCACCTGCGATTCTGACGGACGCATCGACCGTTACGTGGATGGCCAGGGCACCGAGACCACCCTGCCCCTGCCCGAGGAAAAGGCCGGAGAGCCGCTGCTTATGGGCTTTTTCATGACCGGCGCCTATCAGGAGATTCTGGGAGACATGCACAACCTGTTTGGCGACACCCATTCTGTGGATGTGCGCATGACGGCAGATAGTGGCTACGAGATCAGCGCCCCGATCAACGGCGATACCGTGGCCAAGGTATTGCGCTATGTGAACTTCGAGCCGGATACGTTGATGGAGGCGTATCGACGCAAGTTCGCTACCTCTGGCATGGCACCTGAGACCCAGTCAGCACTGATGACAGAGCTCGCCGCCGGTCTGGATGGCTACACCTATCTGGAAGAATAACCAGAGTCAGAGTTTCTGGCGTCCCCGGCGCCAGGCGCTCGGGGCAACGCCCTCCCACTTGCGAAAGGCCCGGCCAAAGTTGGAGGGATCACTGTAGCCGAGAGCCTCGGCAATCTCGTCGATCGTCAATTCATTACGCCGCAGCAGGTCCAGGGCACGGCGATGTCGGAGCGAGTCCTGCAGCTGTTGGAACCGAACCCCTTCGGCTGCCAGCTGCCGGCGCAGCGTCCTTGTGGACATCTTCAGGTGCTCGGCCACTTCCTCCAGCGCCGGTAAACGCTGGCTCCGCCCGGTTTCGAGAAGGCGTATTACCCGGTCCGAGACCGACGTAGCGCCCTCTATGAACCGCATTTCCTCTTCACACTGGGCCTCGGCAATCCGACGGGTCACCGGGTTCGAAAGAGACATGGGCGAATCAAGAAAAACCCGCTTGAACCGAAGCTGATTCACGCCGCTGGCGAAGGAGATATGACTGCCGAACAGTTGGCGATAGGCGGCTGCATTTTCAGGCTCTGGGAAATCCAGAAGGCAGCGCCCGCCATCCAGAAGCCGGTGTCCGAACAGCAAAAGATTAACGTCCATCAACGACGCCATCACCACATCAACATTGAACCGGTACAGGTCTTCGATGCTGTGGGCAAGATCCAGCTGTATCACCGCCTCGCGGCCCTCCACGAAGAAAGAGAGCTTCATGTAAACAAAACGGATCTGGAAATATTTGATCAACACCGTCAGCGCCTGCTCGAGGGTGTCGCAACTGATGGCGGCCTGGGCAAGGGAGCCGTGGGTGGTGAATTTCAGTCGTTTGCCGTATTCAAGCCCGAGGGCCGGATCGCGGCTTTGGACCAGACTTTCACGACACAGGGCGCTGAACTGATCAACGGTAATGAAATTCTCCGGGTGACCAAGCATGGAAGGCCGGATTCCGGAGGCCGCCAATAACCGGGACCGTTGCAGCCCACGGTCCTCCGCCAACTGGCAGAGAATGTCCGCATAGTGAGCCCGGATAACGGGCAGGTTTCCGGTAATGCCGGGTGCATTCATGGGAGATGGTCTTCCGGTATCGGTGTCTTGTCCAGACTAGACCGCGCTACGGGTTCCGGCAATCACCGATGAGACGACCGGTGACCGTCGCTGGCGCCAGATTTCGTATTTTTTTCAAACTGGCTGATCCACCGGGCAAACCAATCCGTAAACATTGGCACTGACAAACCCGGGACGAGTGCATAGAATGATTACCAAAACAAGCTCAAATCATGCGACTGTCAAGGAGCGTCCGGTGACCACACTGGATCAAAAGCCAGCCAGCTCTGAGGGCCGAAAAGACCCCTGGAGCCAGATGCTGCAGAAAGTGGGTAAGAACCAGGATCGCGAAGCATATCACGCGCTGTTCGAGCATTTTGGCCCGCAAATCAAGTACTACGCCATGGCCAACGGCCTGGCAAGCCACGCGGAAGAGCTCGTTCAAGAGGTATTTGTATCCATCTGGAGGCGTTCTTGCCTCTACGATTGGCGCAAGGCCGCTGCTTCCACCTGGATTTTCACCATCGCTCGTAACCAGCGCATCGACATGTTGAGAAAGATGCAGCGCACCAGTGCCGAAATGCCGGTTGAGACAGAAGACCTTTGGCAGATTCCTGGTGAAAACGAGAACGAGCCGGTCACGTCATTGCACCGTCTTATGTCGGAGAGGCGCATCAGGGAATCCCTGAGTCACCTGCCGGAAGAACAGATCACGGTGATCGCCAAGGTGTATATGGAAAACAAGTCGCACCAGATGGTGGCGGACGAGCTGGACATCCCGCTCGGCACCGTCAAAAGCCGGGTGCGGCTGGCATTGAACAAACTGAAAGTGATACTGCAGGACCAGAACGTATGACACGGCACCACCCCGACAGCCTGAGCCTGATGGAGTACAGCGCAGGTAACCTGAGCGAGCCCCATGCTCTGTGCATCAAGCTCCACCTGGACAAGTGTTCCCACTGCCGCAGCCGTGTGGACACGCTGGACAGTCTGGGTGCTGTGATGATGGAACAGCAACCGAAGGTCACTGTCTCTGAGAGCATGTTCGACAACATCCTTTCAAAGATCGACAGTGAGCCGTCAGTTGAGCCTGCAGCGCCTGCCGTCCCAAGGGTAAGCGCGCTTCAGAAGCTTCTTGGCGAAGACCTCAACAGTTTGCCGTGGAAACGTCAGCTTGGGGATGTGAGTGTGCTGGACATTACGGACCGGTTCCCCGGGCAGAAAGAGCAGGTTGTTCTCCAAAAACTCGCTGCAGGCGGGAAAGCTCCGGCACATACCCATCGTGGCGAGGAAACAACCATCGTTCTGCAGGGCGCATTTGCTGACCAGAAAGGTGTGTTCAATCAGTGGGACTTCGTGGTATTGACCGACGAAGACGAGCACAAGCCGGTTGCGGTTGGTTGTGAAGACTGTATTACCCTGTCTGTGCTCAGTGCCCCGGTCAAGCTTACCGGCACGTTTACGCGGATGCTTAACCCGTTCATCCGGTGATGCTGCACCGACTTTTACAGAACGTAAAAAAAAAAGGGGCGATTGATCATCGCCCCTTTTTTCTTGGCTGAACCATCAGTACCCCCGATTACCAGGGCAATTCCGAACCATCCCAACTAAGAAACCGCCCGTTATCGTTCTCCTCAACGCTGTCGAGTACCGCCAGCAGGTTGGCGGCCGTTTCGTCAGGAGTATGCACTTTCAGCTTTGCAAGGGATTGACTGAACGGTTCGCTTAAAGCCGATTCGGTGGTGCCCGGATGCAGGGACACGCAGGCGAGCGGTTTGCACCGTCGGGGCAACTCGATGGACAGGTTTCGCACCAGCATGTTCAGTGCCGCCTTCGAGCTGCGATAGGCGTACCAGCCTCCGAATCCGTTATCGGTAATCGATCCGACTTTCGCGGAAATCGCCACCACCCGCTTGAATTCCCGATGACGGAGCCACGGCAACAGTGCCTGAGAGAGTAACCCGAACCCGGTTGCGTTCACGGCAAACGCTCGCGCCATGCTCCCGGCGTCCAGATCCTCAAGCCGCTTCTCCGGGAACATCTCCGGCCCGTGGAGCAAGCCGGCGGCATAGATGAAACCATCAATACCTTCCTTTCGGTCCAGCAACGAGTCCAGTGCCTTTGCAACAGCCGCTGGCGATTCCGCATCCTGCGCATCCCATGGCAACACTGTACTTCGCTCATGGGCCCGCAAAACCTCCGGCGCCCTCTCCGGCTCACGACACAAGCCGATCACACGGATCTGCGAATCCCGTTCGATCAATTGCGCGGCCAGAGCGCCCCCAATGGCGCCGGAAACCCCGGCTATCACTACTCGTTTCATGAAAAACCTCCTGCGTTCCGGAGGACATACGAAAATTCTGTCATCCAGACTGCAAAACGGTGAACCAGCAAATTAAAACAACCGTATGAAACCAGTGTTCAAATCATCTTCGGGGTCCTGCCATTCCGCGCAGAACCCCATTAAAAAGCGCACGTAGGAGAGTATCCATGCAATACCAGGCTCCGGCGAATGACCTTCGCTTTCTGTTGTTTGATGTATTGGGCGCAGACCGGCTGCATGAGCTGGAAAAATACGCCGATGCCACTCCGGATCTGATTTCTGCGGTTATTGACGAGGCCGGCAAACTCGCTGCGGAAGTCATCCAGCCCACCAACCAGGCAGGCGACCGGGAGGGCTGCACCTACGACCCGGAAACCCGCTCAGTGACAACTCCGGACTGCTTCAAGGACGCCTACAAAAAATTCGTTGAGGGCGGCTGGACCGCGCTGGACGCGCCACTTGAATACGGCGGCCAAGGCCTGCCCCACACCCTGAAGTTTGTGGTGGACGAGATGGTCTGTTCCACCAATCTTTCGCTGGGCATGTACCCCGGCCTGACCCACGGCGCCATCAGTGCCCTGCATGCGCACGGCTCCGACGAACTGAAAAAGGTCTACCTGGAAAAACTGATCTCCGGCGAGTGGACCGGCACCATGTGCCTGACCGAACCCCAGTGCGGCACTGATCTGGGTCTGATTCGCACCCGGGCGACGCCGAACGATGACGGCAGCTACGCCATAGAAGGTACCAAGATCTGGATTACCGGTGGCGAGCACGACCTGGTGGACAACATCGTGCATCTGGTGCTGGCCAAACTACCTGGGGCACCTGATACCACCAAAGGCATTTCGCTGTTTGTGGTGCCCAAGTTCCTGCCCGAATCCGGTGAGCGCAACCCGGCGTTCTGCGGCGGCCTTGAGCACAAGATGGGTATCAAGGGCTCCGCCACCTGCGTCATGAACTTTGAAGGCGCCAAGGGCTGGCTCGTCGGCGAGCCGAACGACGGAATGCGTGCCATGTTCACCATGATGAACGAAGCACGCCTGATGGTGGGCATGCAGGGTCTCGGCCTGGCGGAAATGGCTTACCAGGAAAGTCTTGGCTTTGCCCGTGAGCGTTTGCAGAGCCGTTCATTGAGCGGCCCGAAGAACCCGGACGGCCCCGCTGACCCGATCATCGTACACCCGGATGTGCGCCGTATGCTGATGCGGCAGAAAGTTCTTAACGAGGGCATGCGCGCCCTGGCCCTGTTCGCAGGACACCAGCTGGATCTGTCGGTTGCCCATCCAGACGAAACCGTCCGGGAATCCGCCGATGACCTGGTTCAATTGCTTACACCGGTCGTGAAATCCTTCCTTACGGACGAGGGCTTCAACAACGCCAACACCGGTCTACAGGTACTGGGTGGTTCCGGCTTCACCACCGACTGGCCGCTGGAACAGCTGGTACGGGATGGCCGGATTGCCAGGATCTACGAGGGCACCAACGGCATTCAGGCCATGGACCTCGTGGGCCGTAAGCTGAGCCTGAAAGGCGGTCAACTGGTGCGCACCCTGTTCGGAACCCTGAGCGGATACCTCAAGGACAATCCGGAGGCGCCGCACCGGGAAGAACTGAAAAACGCCATGAAAGCGCTGGAAACCGCCACCATGTGGCTGGCCACCAATGCACCGAAGGATCCGGAGCAGGCGGGCGCTGCCGCCACGCCGTATCTGCGCCTTATGGCACTGACCGTGATCGGCTACCTCTGGTCCCGGATGGCCAACGTGGCCAACGAACAGCTTGCCGCGGGCGAGGGCAACAAGCCGCTGCTGGAAAGCAAGGTAGTGTCTGCACGCTTCTACTTTGAAAAGCTGCTGCCGGAAGTGGACTGGCTGCTGGGTGATATCCAGAGTGGCAAGGACAGCCTGATGGCGTTCTCGGACGATCACTGGGCAGCGTGATCCCGATTCCGGCCAGAGACCAGACGCTCTGGCCGGAAATGACCGATGAATGACAGCTTGTGACCTTCAGCGCAACACTCCGAGACTTGATAATAATCAGGTTGATTAGTGTCTCTGAACTAGTCCTGCCCAGCTCCCCGTCGGACTGGGTATTTTGAAAGCCACGCCCTGCGTGGCTTTTTTTATGGCCACTTTTTTGTCTGTGCGGTCACTGGGTTACAATTGCGCTCTTTGATTTTGTCCGGCTTTTGAACGGACCAACACGGGGACACCATGAACGCCGACGATTACGCTTTCCGCTTTGGCGGTATCGAACGACTCTATGGGCGCCGTGCCCTGGAAGCCTTTCGTAGCAGCCATGTGACCGTGGTCGGGCTTGGTGGTGTCGGGTCGTGGGCCGCGGAAGCCCTGGCCAGAAGCGGCATTGGCACAATCACGCTGATCGACATGGACGATGTCTGTGTATCCAACACCAACCGCCAGCTCCATGCCCTTGAAGGCCAATACGGGCGCACCAAGACCGATGCCATGGCAGACCGGTTGCGGGCGATCAACCCGGCGGCAAACATTCAGGTGCATTTCGGCTTCCTGACCACCAAGAATGTCAGCGAGCTGATCACCGGGGACATGACCGGGGTGGTCGACGCCATCGACAGCGTCAAGGCCAAGGCTGCCCTGATTGCCCACTGCCAGCGCCGGAAGATTCCGCTGGTCTGTGCCGGCGGCGCTGGCGGGCAGATCGACCCAACCCAGATTCAGGTGGCGGATCTGAGCAAAACCACCCAAGACCCACTTTTGGCCAAAGTACGCAACCTGCTGCGCCGGGAATACGGTTTTTCCCGGAACCCGAAGCGTCGCTTTGGTATTGAGGCCGTATACTCCCTGGAGCAGCTGACGTATCCTGCCGGTGACGGCGAAGTCTGCCTTCAGAAACCGGCCACCGACGGCCCGGTACGGCTGGATTGCGCCTCAGGCTTTGGCGCCGCCAGTCCGGTAACCGCCAGCTTCGGTTTTTTTGCGGCCTCCCGACTTCTGAATCGGATCGCCAGACGCGCCAACCAATAGATCAACGGAACTGAAACCAATATGCCAGTCAGTACTGTCCTGCTTCTTGCCAGCATTGGCGTTCTCTCACTTTTCTGCCAGTGGCTTGCCTGGCGCGTCCGCATGCCGGCGATCCTGTTCCTGCTGGCAGGTGGCATTGCCGCCGGGCCTGTCCTGGGCTTTTTGGCCCCGGAAGTGGTTTTTGGCGACCTGCTGTTCCCGGTTATTTCCCTGGCGGTTGCCATCATCCTGTTCGAGGGCAGCCTGACCCTGCGTTACGAAGAAATACGCGGCCACGGCAAGATGGTCCGCAACCTGATTCCTGTGGGCTCGATTGTCACCTGCATCATCGGCACCCTGGCTGCACGCTGGCTTCTGGACGTTTCCTGGGCTGTTGCCCTGCTATTTGGCGCCATTTCCATCGTTACCGGGCCCACCGTAATCGCACCGCTGCTGCGCTCGGTTCGGCCGGATTCGAAACTGGCCAACATCCTTCGCTGGGAAGGGATCATCATTGACCCCGTCGGGGCTCTGCTGGCGGTTCTGGTGTTCGAAGGGATTGTCTCCTGGGGACAGGGCAACGTGTTTGGCCACTCGCTCTATATCTTCGGCAAGACCCTGGCGGTGGGTTTCCTGATTGGTGCCATTGCCGGGTATCTCAATGGCATCGTGTTGCGCAAGCACTGGATTCCCCAGTATCTGCATAACGCCGGCACCCTCACCTTTATGCTCGGCGTTTACGCCATCTCCAACGAATTGGCCCATGAGTCAGGCCTGTTGACGGTCACTGTAATGGGCATCTGGATGGCAAACATGAAGCAGGTGCCCATCGAGAGCATTCTGGAGTTCAAGGAATCCCTGAGCGTTCTGCTGATATCCGCCCTGTTCATCATCCTGGCAGCACGGGTTGAGTTTGCCGCCATTGCCGAGCTGGGCTGGGGCCTGGTGGCCGTGCTGGCCCTGCTGATGCTGGTAGCCCGTCCGCTGAGCATTTTCCTGTCTGCCATCGGTACAAGCCTGAACTGGCGCGAAAAGCTCTTCCTTAGCTGGATTGCCCCCCGGGGCATTGTTGCCGCGGCGGTGTCGGCGCTGTTCGCATTCCAGTTGCAAAAGCTTGGCTATGAAAGCGCCGGTGCTCTGGTACCCCTGGTCTTCATGCTGATCATCGCCACCGTCACCCTGCAAAGCCTGACAGCCCGGCCGATAGCCCGCCTGCTGAGAGTCGCGGAACCGGCGGAATACGGCTTCCTGATTCTGGGTGCAAACCCGGTGGCCCGGATGATTGGCACGGCCCTGAAAAAGTATGAGGTGCCGGTGACCCTGGCCGATACCAACTGGGAGAACGTACGCCAGGCCCGCATGGAAAACCTGCAGGTTTACTTCGGCAACCCCGTGTCTGAGCATGCATCAACTCATCTGGACCTGACAGGCATCGGCAAGCTGCTGGTCATCTCCCCCTACAAGCACATGAATTCCCTGGCCACCTACCACTTCCTGGACTGGTTCGGAAACAAGTGTGTGTTCAGTCTGGCAGAGGGTGATCAGGATCAGAAGGCGCGCCACCAGACGGCTGAAAAGATCCAGATGACCCGGGGCCTGTTCGACGGCGTCAGCTACGCCAAGCTGGCCAGTCTGGTGAGTCAGGGCTTCACGGTGAAGACCACGCAACTGAGTGAAGAGTTTGGTTACGAGGAGTTCCTGAACAAGTACCAGAACCAGGCCCTGGTACTGTTCACCTTCGACAGCAAGGAGCACGTCGCTCCGGTTTGCAGCATGAAAGACCTGAAGCCGGAAAACGACTGGATCCTGATCAGCCTGGTACCACCCCAGGCCAGGAAGGAACGCAAGGAGAAAGAAGCCGAACAGCCATCAGCCGGCGAGGATGCACCGGCCGGGGAAAATCCTTCATCGACAATCTAGCACCAGTTTGCCGCGCACGTGCCCACCTTCAAGCAGTTCGTGGGCCTGTGCAACATCCTCAAGCGAAAAGGCCTTCTCGATGTGCACCTTGACGTCACCGTCCTCGATCAGCTCGGCAATCTCATCCAGGTGAAAAATGTCGGGACGCACCGTCATTCCGTGAGCGCGTAATCCCATTTCCTCCGCCGCACTGATGATGTCATCGGCGGTAACGGTGGGGATGGTAACAAGGACTCCGTGCTCACCCAGGGTGTGTAGTGAGCGCTTACCCGTATCGCCGCCCACCAGATCCAGCACCACGTCCAGGCCATAGCATTCCTCGCCGATATCCGTGGTGCGGTAGTCAATCACTTCGTGCACCCCGAGTTCCGCCAGGAAATCCCGGTTGCCGGCCGAAGCGGTGGCGATGACATGGGCACCGCGCTCCAGTGCAAACTGAACCGCAAAATGCCCAACGCCACCGGCGCCGGCGTGGATCAGAATCTTCTGGCCGGACTCCAGTTTCGCCATTTCAAACAGCGCCTGCCAAGCCGTCAGCGCCGCGAGGGGCAAGGCACCGGCAGACACCAGGTCCAACTCTTCCGGCACGATAGCCAACTCATCAGCCGCCGCCAGGGCGTACTGCGCATAACCGCCACCGCCGGCCGGAAATCCCACCATCCCCATGACCCGATCGCCGGGCGCAAGGGTGGTCACGTTGGCACCAACCCCGACAACCTCACCGGCCACGTCGTATCCTGGTGTCCAGGGCAACGAATTCTCGATCTGCCTGGCCGCAAACCCCAACCCCTTCCGGGTTTTCCAGTCAATGGGATTGAGACCGGCTCCGTGCACCCGGACCAGCACCTGTTCGTCTCCGGGAACGGGTACGTCAGCCTCTACCACCTGCAGGACATCACGCTCCCCAAATCGATCGTAGATCACATGGCGCATTGTGGCTTCAGCATTCTGATCAGCAGTATTTTCCATGGGGATCTCCGGACAACAGGTTAAACGGGATTGGCTTTGAACAAGACTAGCTGAAGTAAAGCACAAAAGTGCTCGGGGGACCTAGAGCCCCTTGCCTCCGGCCACAACAGCAGAGCCGAGGATCTCGGCAAATTCTTTCGGCGCGCGGGCGGGCCGCTGGCTTTTCATATCAACACAGGCGTGAGTGGACACCGCCCTGACCAGGGTTTTGCCATCCGACGGACGCACCAGCTGGAACTGCCGGGCAGACCGGAAACGACCGTCGTAGTCGGTCAGCCAGGTTCCCAACACCAGTTGGTCCCCGGTATTGGCCGAGGCCAGGTAATCGATCTCCGTGCGGGTGATGGCCATCGCCTTGCCGGTTTTCTCATGCAGGGCCCAGGTCATTCCCAGACTCTCTATGTGGGCCCAACTGACGTCTTCAAGCCAGCGCACATAGACAACGTTATTGGCATGTCCGAGCCTGTCGGTATCCTCAGCGCGCACCGTAATATCAATGGTGAAAGGCGCGGGCAGATCCCAGGCAATGTCGTGCTGCTGCATCAGTTGCTTTCTCCGAGACCGGGAATGGCCTGCAACGGTAGCCGGCCAATACGATCATTGTGAAGTGAACCAAAGTACAGGTTGCCATCGTGGGGGTTCACCGAAGTAATCTCCTGCAAATGGGTTCCCCGGGTGTCATGGAGGCTGGTAATAACCTTGCCGTCCCGGTCGAAGGCGATCACCAGACCATATTCCTGCGGGGTGGGCTTCAGGCTGTCAGGCAGCTTCGCCACCAGATCCTTGAGCCAGGGCCGTGGGTGCATGGCATCCACTTTATGATTGCGCAGGGTAGGAAATGCGACCCAGTAGCGGCCCTGCTCATCCACCGCCAGGTTATCGGGAAAACCGGGCAGATTGTCGGCAAACACCTCTGCCTGCCCGGCTTTGGGTCCGTGAATCCAGTATCTCAGGATGCGATATTTCCAGGTTTCGTTAACCAGCACGTAGTCACCTTCAGGAGACACCGCAACGCCATTGGCAAAATGCAGGTTGGCCAGGAGGACTTCGGCCTTGCCGGTTTTCGGGGAGTAGCGCAGCAAACGGCCGTGGGGGCGCATTTCCAGCAGATCCAGCAGGTATTCCGGCTGACGGAATTTCGAGCTGGCGTCGGTGAAGTAAATTCGTCCGTCATCGGCAATATCGACATCATCGGTAAACCGGAACAACGTACCCTCTGCTTCCCGGGCCAATACGGTAATCTCTCCTTCAGGAGTGATCGAAAGCAGCCCCCGCCAGGAATCCGCCACAATCAGGTTACCCTGCTTATCAAACACCATGCCCAACGGCCGGCCATCGGTGGACAACCAGTTTTCAACCCGACCATACGGGAACACCCGCACGATGTAACCATCCTGGGTGCCGGTGTAGAGCACACCATCCTCACTGACGGCCGTATCCTCGGGACCGTACACCTGGCCGCGGGCCAGCAGGTCCGCCAACCTCAATCTCTCGTTCGGCGCAATGGGTCCGGTGAGGGGCGGCGGTGAGGGCGGACTCCACGCTTTACTGTCAACAGGCGAAGGTGTCAGCAGGAAGCTGCCCAATAGCAGGAAAACAACCAGCAACCCCACCATCCATTTCATACACTCTGCCCGCCTGTTGTTCTATCAATTCCGTGTGTCAGCGTTTGAGTTACCTTAGCAGACCGGCCGGTGGGCAGGAAAATACCTGACACGAGCGCTGTCAGTCTTCGGCACTGAGGAAACGGCGGCACAGGGCAGCAAACGAGTCGGCCTTTTCTGCGTGAAGCCAGTGGCCGGTACCCTGGATAATACGCAACTGCGCCCGCGGAAACAGTCGCTGAATATCATCCCTGTGTTTTTCCTGGATGTAGGCGGAGTCGGCTCCCTTGAGAAACAGCACAGGGCCCTCGAAGGGGCCAGCGCCCTCGGGCGCTCTGGCCAGATTCCCGTAGCACGCATCAATAACCGGCAGGTTCAGCCGCCAGCGAAACACCGGCCCACCCTCCTGCTGCTCTTCCCGGGGAATCCGCTCGAGGTTCTTCAGGAGAAACTGATGCACACCCGGCTCTTCAACGAAGTCGGCCATCAGTCTGTCGGCATCCTGTCGGGAACGTACGTCAGTCAGATCCATGCTGGTCAACCCTTCCAGAATGGCATCATGCCGTGGCTTGTAGTTAACCGGGGCAATGTCCGCCACGATCAGCCTGTCCACACGCTCAGGAGCCTGCAAGGCGACCTGCATAGCCACCTTGCCGCCCATGGAGTGACCCAGCAGACTGACCTTATCCAGCCCCTGTGCATCCATATAGGCAAGTACATCTGCCGCCATGGCCGGATAATCCATGGTGTCGGTGTGCGGTGAGCTGCCGTGGTTCCGCTCGTCCAACGCGTGGATCTGCCACTGATCTTCGAGACGGCGGGCGATGCCACCAAGATTGTCGAGGGATCCGAACAGCCCATGCAACAGGACCAGGGGCGGGCCTTCGCCGGTAATACGGTGATTCAGCTCAACAGTCATGGGCAGTCAGTCTCCGGATTGGTCTGCGTTCTCAAACCGGATACATTACCACTGCCAGCCTTGCGAGCAAGTACCGGTATTGACGATCATTTTCCGAAGACGAAAAAAAGCCGGGCAAAGCCCGGCATGAAGGTCATAGACGTTAAGCCTGAGAAATCAGCAATAGAAGATGCTGTTCAGGTACTCTGCAAGCTCGATGACGTTTTTCCGCTCAAGCTCGGTATGGGGTACAAAGATTTCCTGTTCCATAAAACACCTCCTGATTGCCTTTCCATTGCTTCAACCTGATACCCTGATGTTATCGTTCAAGCCACGGGTGACCGTTGACAGGCGGTTGCATACACTTGACATTTTGTATCAGTCCTCATGACAGCTCGTTAACTATCAGGCCGTATACCGTGACATCTGCCCAACCGGATTCCACCAGCACTCCCCTGGTCGCTGCCTCAAGCACGCTGGCACTGGTTCATTACCTTGAGCGACAGGGCGTGTTCAATGCCCCACACGTTGAACAACTGACCGGGCTGACGATGTCGGAACTTACCGACCCGGACCGTCGAGTCCCCGCGGATGCCCACTACCGGCTCTGGGAGCACGCAGAGTATGTTACGGGCGACCCTGGCGTTGGACTGCATGCCGGCAAGGTTGTGGATCCGGAACGGATGGGACTGGTGGGGCATGTATTCTTCAACTGCGACACACTGGGTGAGGCTGTTACCCAATATGTCCGCCTGCATCGGCTGATTAATGAGTCGGTATTCCTGAGCTTTGAGCAGACCGCTGACCAGGCCATCCTATGCTGGCAGCCAGACAGGACCGAACATTACTGCCGGCAGGATATGGACCGCACCCTCGCCGCGTCTATCACCCGCACCCGTCATTTCATCCACCCGGGCATTCAGGCCGAATGGGTGGAAATTGCCCACCCGGCGCCCGTGTACGCGCACGAATACGAAAAGCTTCTCGGCGGGCCAGTCCGGTTTGACTGCGGCATCACCAGACTCGCCTTCAACAGCCGGCACCTGGGGCATCCGATTCCCCGCCGTAACCCGTATGTCTATTCAGCTGTGCTGAAACAGGTCAATTCCCTGCTGGCCAGGCTGCAGAGCCGTCGCTCCTTTGGCCGCAAGATTCACCGGCTGATATCAAAGCAGATGGCAACCGAAAAGATTGATGCCGACACGCTGGCCCGGCAGTGCCACATGAGCCGACAGACTCTGTACCGAAAACTCAAAAAGGAGGGTCTGAGCTTTCAGGGCCTGGTGGAACAGGTCCGGCAAGACAAGGCGCTCAGGTATGTGGCGGGGGATCAGTATGCCCTCGGCGAGATTGCCTTCCTGCTCGGTTTCTCTGAACTCAGCGCCTTCAGCCGGGCGTTCAAACGCTGGACCGGCACCTCGCCGGCCGAGTACCGTGCGAGACACCTGGCAAGCTCAGAGGCAGAACACCAGGAGCCGGACACCAGCAAAGGAGAGCGATAGTGGACGACCTGTCTCTGGTTGCGATTGCCGTTGGCATTCTTTACCTGGGCGCATTCGCCTGCGTCTATCGCATTCTGCTGACCTATCGCACTACCCAGGGTGCCATCGCCTGGATCATTGGCCTGATCGCAGTCCCTTACGTTGCGGTCCCCATGTTCGTCCTGTTCGGACGTAATCGTTTCGGTGGCTACGTGAAGGCTCGTCGTCTCGGAGACCGGTCACTGACCAACCTGCTGAACCGGTTCGAGCAACAGACCACCTCCATCCCGGTCCCTACCAGCGACCGTTTCACAGACGAACTCCAGGTGCTCTGCCGGCTGGGACGCCAACCGTTTACCGACGGCAATCGATGCACGCTGTTGCGGGACGGCGAAGCCACCTTCGACGCCCTGTTCGAAGCCATGGAAGACGCCGAGCACTACATCCTGCTGGAATTCTACATCGTGCGGTCAGACCGGGTTGGCCGTCGAATCAAATCGATTCTTGAACGCAAACTGGCCCAGGGTGTGGAAGTCTGGTTCCTGTATGACGATATTGGCAGCGTCTGGCTACCGAGGAAATACCTGAAGCAGCTCGCCGCCGCCGGCGCCCGGATTGCCTCGTTCGGGGACGGTAACATCCGCAGGCGACGATTCCAGATCAATTTCCGGAACCACCGCAAGCTGCTGGTCTGCGACGGTAAGGTCGGCTTTGTGGGCGGCATCAACCTGGGAGACGAGTACCTTGGCACCGCCATGGATCAGGAGCCCTGGCGCGACACCCATTGCCGGATTGAAGGTCCGGCCGTTACCGGCTTGCAGCTGGCGTGGTTGGAGGACTGGAATTGGGCCAGCAACGATTTTCCCAGCCTTGACTGGGAGCCGGTCGCCAATCGGCCCGGGAATGACGAGGTGCTGATGCTACCAACCGGCCCGGCCGACACCTGGGAAACCTGTACCCTGTTCTTCCTGAACTGCATCAACAACGCCCGATCCCGGCTCTGGATCGCCTCGCCCTACTTCGTGCCGGACTTCCAGATCATGAATGCGCTGCAACTGGCGGCGCTTCGGGGCATAGACGTGAGGATCCTGATTCCGGAGAAATCAGACAGCCGCCTGATCGGTCTGGCCGCCTACTCCTACCTGGTCCAGGCCTGCAAGACCGGAATCGGCATCTATCGCTACCAGCCGGGCTTCATGCACCAGAAAGTGATCCTGGTGGATGATCGCTATGCAGCAGTAGGAACGGCCAATATGGATAACCGCTCCATGCGACTAAATTTCGAGATCACCGCCATTACCACAGCACCGCATTTCATTCGCAGCGTCGAATCCATGTTGGAACAGGATCTGGAAAGCTCCCGGCTGATGACCGAAAGGGATTACAAGGACCGCTCCATACTGTTCCGCCTGGCTTGCCGTGCAGTCCGCCTGCTGGCACCGTTGCTCTAGACTTTCCGATCACTGGCTCCGGAATACCCGATGTGCGACTATGCCTACACGATTCAGCCAGTACGCAGTAGCGACAGATCACCATGAATGCCTTCAAACCCAGAGAAACACTGACCGAACAGGTCGCCCGCCACATTGAGAACCTGATTGCCTTTGGCCAGCTCCGATCCGGAGAACGGATCTACGAGGGCGCCATGGCCAAGCAGATGGATGTCAGCCACGGATCCATCCGGGAGGGGCTGTTGCTGCTGGAGAAGCGGCACCTGGTCCGGAACGTTCCGCGCAAGGGCGCGTTCGTGACACCCCTGGACGAGTTTTTCGTTCGCAGCCTCTACGAAACCCTGGAACTGTATCTCACCCACACCGGCCGCAAGCTGGTTCGCAACTGGCAGGCTGATGATATGGCCAGGCTGGAAAGTCTCTATGACCAGATGAAGGCCTGCTACGATAAAAACGATCTGATGGCCTTCCTGGAACTGGGCATTGAATACACCAAGGCATCGCTGGCCTATGCCGACAACTACTTTATTGTCTCCGCCATTGATGACCTCTGGCCGTCGGCCAAGCGCTGTGCCTTCGTCGCCTTCCAACAGGGAGGCAACCAGGTGCTTGAAGACAACCTGTCGCACATGGAGCAATCCATCAGCGCGATCAAGGACCGGGATGAAGACCGCCTGGCGGAAATACTGCACCGCTTCGCTCTGCAACAGTGTCAGCAGGTTCTCACCGCCATCGAAAAGACCGGCAACAAGACCGCGTGATGGGCCTCAGTAAAACAGCTGGGTGAACGAGAAACCGATATTGAGGTAGGCCGTCCAATTGTCCTCGTTGTTGTAGGCGGCGGCCAGTTGTACCGGACCTAGGAAGGTATCCACACCGGCAAACACACTGGAGGATTTAACCGAGCTGTCCCAGCTGGCAGCATCCAGCGAAGACCAGGCATTGCCCGCCTCGAATCCGGCACCCACAAACCAGGGCAGAAGTGGCCCACCAAACGTCTGGCTGGCATAGGCGGAGACCATCAGGGCATTGTCTCCGGTAATTTCGCCGGGCGCGTACGCCGACAAGCGGCGAAAACCTCCCAGGCGAACCGCGTTTTCAATGCCTGGCGTACCCTTGGTTACCGCATGGGCATACACCAGCCCGGTCAACGTCAGCCCCTTCCAACTCTCGGTACCCAACGCCAGACCGGTTACCGAATCGAATTCCCGGTCGGATCCCAGACCCTCTCGCTCAAAACGCCCCCGAAGGCCGGCGAAGCCACCAGCCCGCGGGAAAAAGGTATCGTCCAGCGAATCATGAACCAGTTGCAGGGCCATTCCACCCTGATGCACGGACCCCTCAGGGGCCACCGGCTGGCCGATCTGCTCATCCACCGTGGCATAGCCCCGGGCATAGATCAGCCGGATCTCGGCATTGCCGCCGATTTCCATACCCAGAGCCAGATCCGCTTTTCGGAAGGTCACGTCCACCTCCGCTATTCGCGTGCCCGAGGCGTCGAACTGGCTGAAGGTATCCCGGGAATATTCGCCACCGAGCACCAGGAATCGTTCATAGCCGTAATCCAGGGGCTGATACCACTGGGTGCGGAGCCAGGGTTCGGTGCCGAGCTGAACACCGGTCTGCCACTCCCCACCCAGCTCGTTCAACTCGGTCATGCGAAGGGACGAGGCCAGATTGAAACGGGTTTCCCCGTCAAAGTTATCCTCATAGTTAAGTCCGAAAGACAGATAGTTTGGCCCCCAGCTCTTCTCCTGGACACGGATGGTCAGAACCGTACCGTCGGGCGACGAGGACGTGGAGTACGACACGATTTCGTAGTAGCCGAGGCCATAGATTCGTTTGAGATCGGCCTCCAGCTGCGCGGTATTCAGGGGCTCGCCGGTTCTCTGTCGGATTCGCTCTTTGAGAAAGTCGCGGGCCAGCCGACGACTGTCTTCGATGTCGATGCGTGAAATAATCTCTACGCCGGCATCCTGCGCCGCTATGCTATCTCGCCAGGCTGCCCACGCCTTGCGGGAGACGGATAATGGCCGCAATTCGACCCCATGCTCCCTGGCGGTGCTGGCACCCAGCTCAAACAATACCGGCGCATCGTAGAAATCGGCAGAGGTGTAACCTTCCAGGTCCGGTCGTATCAGAACATCACCTTCAGCCAGCAAATCCAGCTGCTGATCGGTGTTTCGTCGGGTCATGATGGTTGTGAGCTGACCGACCACGGAAAAGGCGCCCCGCAGTTCGTCGGTCTGCATCAGGCTGTCGGTAATATCTATGGCGATGATGACGTCAGCGCCCATTTCCCGTGCAACGCTGACTGGCAGGTTATTGGCGACGCCACCGTCCACCAGCAGCTGGCCATTACGCTCCACTGGCGCATAAACGCCTGGAATGCTCATGCTGGCCCGAATGGCCTCGGACAGGTTGCCCTCACCGATAACTACCTGCTCGCCGGTTTCCAGGTCCGTGGCAACGGCCCGGAATGGAATGGGAAGCCGGTCAAAATCCTCAACCAGGGCAGCGTTGCGCGTCAACTCGTTGAGGATGAACCCAAGGTTCTGGCCGGCGATCAGCCCACCACCGACATGCAGGCCATCGGCGCGAACACCAATTCCCGGTACCACCGGAAACCGCCAGTCATCCTGCTTTCGCCGAACCGGTTTGTAGACTCGACCAGGGTCGTCTCGAAAGCTGGAAAGCCAGTCCATCTCGATAAAGCGCTGCTCGATGTCACTGACCGGCATACCACTGGCATAAAGGGCGCCCACCGCAGAACCGGCACTGGTGCCTACCACAAGGTCAACGGGAATCCGCATTTCCTCCAGCACCCTGAGCACGCCCACATGGGCCATCCCCTTGGCGCCACCGCCGCTGAGCACCAGCCCCACCCGGGGGCGTTCCTCAGCCGGCGCCAATGGTGCCAGAAGAAGCAGGATCGCGGTCAGTAGCCAGGGCGCAATCGTTGCCCAACGGTTGCGCCGATTCACAGCTGGCTCATTTCCGCTCGGGGGAATCGTCGTCCGCCAGCGAGAGATGGGACACATCGGGTACCACCGGCGGGGGCAGATCACGGTCCACGCCCAGGTCACTGCCGGGCGGCGCCAGACTCCACTCGTCCAGATGCTGGAACATGGGAGGTTCCACTTCGGTCTTCTCTGCCAGGGTGACTCCGACCGGATCCAGGCTCAGGCCGGAGCCGGAGAGAATGGTATCCACCTTTTCGCCCGCCACCGGCAGGCGATCACCGGGTTCGGTTTCGGGGACTCCACCGCGCTTTGCTTCCGCCGGAGGAGCTATAGACTCCTGCTGCTGATGGGGCTGGTCCGCCGGCGCCGCAGGTCTGGGCTGGGGTGCAGTATTGGAGGCAGGGCGGGCGTCAGCCATCGGCTGGACGTAAGCAACCATGCCGTGCTTCCTCAGAACCGCACGGTACTTTTCGGCCTGAACCTCTTCCAGCTTGTTACGAATAACCACCGGCTGACCACTGAACATACGGTCGACCTGCTCAAGCGAGGCCTTGAACAGCGTGCGGGCGTTATTGCGCGCGGTTTCCAGATCCGTTCCGGGAACGCATTCCCCTTTAAAGACAAGCTGAAACATGCGTTTTCCTCTTAACGTCCTTCTTTTTTACATCATAGTTGATCGTGTCGCGCACAGGGAGCCCGAGCCCCCCTCCATCACTGTATCGAGAGTGCAAACAATTGAAAAATTTATGTCACATATCACGCAAAATGCGACAGACTCTGCAATAATCATCAGTAACCAAACTTTACACTTGGTTACAGACTGACCGGATTGTCACCAGGGAGTGGCCTCCAATGACTATAAAACATTCGCTTCGCCTCGTCGTCGCAGCCCTGTTGCTGTCGGCACCTCTCGCTCATGGTGAAAACCTCGACGTGCTCATGAGCCGGGTGTTCCCGGAAGCCCAGGCGACTTATATCGGTTACGAGAGCGTTGAACGACAGGACATCCCTGCTAGCGCCGCGGTTGACCGGAAGTACCTGATTGTCGATTTCCGACTGGCGTCGAATGAGATGGAATCGGAACAACTTCAGGCCAGTGTACACAAGGTCTGCATGACCCTGCTCAAGGACCGCGAGCTGATCCGACAGCTGTCGGATTCCGGCTATGACATGGTCTCTGTCGCTTTCGATCGTCGTTCGCAGTTCGACTGCCTCTGAGGCGCCCGGTAGCTCACTCTTCCCGACCGAGCAGTTTCGGGAAGGCTTCCAGGGCGCTGTTGACCGCATCCAGGTTGAACGCTTCAACGTCCGCCAGCAGCTTTTCCCCGTAGCGCGTCACCGACCTTGAGCGGAACCGCTGGCCCCAGGCCAGTACCCGTCGGGCAAAGTCTTTCATCTGTTCCGGATCGCCACTTTCCCTGACGAACTCCCACTCATCACCGAAGTCAGCCGCCAGCTGTTCCCTGAGCCAACCCCGTTCCTGCATGCTGAGGGTCTGGGCCAGCAGTCGTTCCGATTCCTTCGGCGCTCCCTCGTCTTCAGCCTGTTCCACCGTCGCCTCTACCCGTGGCAGCGTTACCGTAAAGACCGACCCTGTGCCCGGTTCGCTCTCCACCTCCAGCTCCCCGCCCATCATCCGGGCCAGTTTCCGGCTGATGGCCAATCCGAGACCGGTACCACCATAGCGCCGGGTATTCTGCCCCTCCTGCTGCTCAAAGGCATCAAAGATCCGGTCAACCTGGTCCGGTGGAATGCCAATACCGGTATCGCTGACCGTGACCACCAGTTTGTAGAACTGGCGTTCCGAGGCCTCTGTGCTCTGCTCCACGCTGTCGGATCGTTTTTTGAGCGGCTTCGCGGTGGCTCGAACCGTCACACCACCATCATGGGTAAACTTGATGGCATTGCCGACCAGGTTGAACAGGACCTGCCGAAGACGGGTCTCGTCCAGCATCATGGCAGCGGGCATACGTGAGTCGACACTCACTTCCAGAGTGATGCCCTGCTCGCGGGCCCGCAGATCGAAGATATGGCGAACATCGTCCAGGAGACGACGCACCGACACCGCGGAATAGTCGAGCCTCATCTTTCCTGCTTCGATCCGGGACAGGTCCAGAATGTCATTGATCAGCATCAGCAAGCTCCGGCTTCCCGCCCGGATAGCATCCAGGTAGTTCCGTTGCTGCGGGTCGGTAACACTGTTGCTGAGCAGATCGCTGTAGCCAATCACCGCGTTCATCGGCGTGCGGATTTCGTGGGACATGTTGGCCAGGAACTCACTCTTTGCCAGGCTGGCCGCCTCCGCTTCCCGGGCCAGTCGTTCGGCTTCCAGTTTGGCGGCGCGCAGTTCGTCCTCGCTTCGGCGCAGAGCATTCTCGGAACGGATACGCTCATCCACCTCCCGTGAAAGTTTCCGGTTCCAATACAGGAAAATCAGCACCACCAGAATGGCAATCAGCACCACCCGCCGAACCACGGTGTAATCCGTTTCCTGCTCGATATCCAGGTGGATCCAGCGATTGTAGATGGACTCTGTTTCGCTGGCCTCGAGACTGCCCAGCGCCTTGTTCAGCACCCGGTGGAGTTCCGGACTGTCCTTGCGCACGGCCAGCCTCAAATCGTACTGGTAGGGCGTGATACTCGTGATTCTGAGATTCGACAACCCCAGCCTTGCAACGGTGTAACTGACCGCCGGAATGTGAGTAACCATGACGTCCAGATCGCCATTGGACAGCGCCAGAAGACCTTCCTCCACACTATCCATCGGATACAGGTCCAGGTTTGGATGGTTAATCAGCAGATAGTCATGGGCTGCATGCCGGTTCACCACACCCACCCGTTCGCTACGGAGTTCGCGAAGGTCCCCGATAAAGCGTCCGTCATCGCGGATGGCCAGAGCGATGGGCACTGTGAGGTAGGCCCGGGTGAACAAAAAGGCGTCTTCCGTCCGCGGTGTTCGGGACAATCCCGGGAGTATATCCACTTCACCTGATCGGAGCTGTTCTTCAGCCTCCATGCGGCTCCCCGCCACTGCACGGGTAAACCGGACATTCAGCTCGCTTTCGAGCCGTGTCAGCAGGTCCGGAACCAGGCCGGTAGGCCGGCCATCCTGGGTATATTCGAACGGGGGCCAGTCCGAGCGGAAAGCGACTTTCAGATCAGGATGGCGCTTGAGCCAGTCGATGTCCGATTCAGAGAGCTCGAGCCCGCTTCGCTCCATCGCCGGCTGGTCGGCCTGAAGCCATGACTGGCGGATGGTGCGGTGTTCATGGTGACTGATCGCAGCAATGGCCCTGTTCAGCACCTGATAAAGTCGGTCGCGATCAGTATCCACCTGCAACACCACATCCACCGGGCTGCTATCGAGCAGGACCGACAGACCAATACCGTTCACCATGGCCGACTGCAAGTAATCGGAAACCAATGGCACTGGCGCGAGAAAGGCGTCAGCCTGCCCCGAAAGAATCCGCCCGACGGCTTCGCTGACATTGCCAACCGGAACCGGCGTGAACTCTTCAACCGGGTCGAGCATGGGGTACTGGTTCGGGTCACCGGCGATCACGGCAATCCGGCTGCCTTCCAGATCGGCCAGGGTACGAATGGCAGCATCGCCAGCACTGACGAACAGGCCGTAAGTGAGGGACATCAACGGGTCGGTAAAGCGTTGGCCGGGGACCACCGGCATTCCGGGCATCCGGGTGGTCAGAACCGCATCGGTTGCCAGCTCACTCTGAACAGGGCCGGTTTCCCGCCCTGATTCCAGGACAACCGGCTCCATGGTGACGCCAAGCTTATCCGACAGGCGGGCGAGGTAATCAATGTAGGTCCCGGCCAGGACACCGTTACCGGTATCGAAAACCAGCGGCACCTGGTCACTCCGCAGGCCGATCCGAAAACGCTCCTGGTCTTCCAGCCAGTTCAGCTCCTGCTTGCCGAGCACAGGGGCCGGCGATGCTTGTGGCGGTTCCGCCCGTACCGGGGATTGAAACAGCGCCAACAGGCAGCATAGTACAAAGGCAAGGGTAACCTTCACTGGATATCCTTAGGGGTTCCGCTACATTTCAGGGAACAATACCTGCAAACGCCATTGATTTCATTCAGCCAAACGGTCATCGGGAGACGAATGTCCATGGATACCAGCAAACACACCCTCAGCACCCTGTTCGAACAACTTGGCCTGGCGTCTGACGCCAAAAGCATCGAGGATTTCGTTGCAAAATACTCGCCCCTGCCCAGCGAAGTTGCCATCCAGGACGCGCCCATCTGGTCCGAAAGCCAGTCCCACTTCCTGGAAGAAGGCCTCGAGGAGGACAGCGACTGGGCAGAGGTGATCGACGAACTGGACGCGATGATGCGTCACTGACCGGCGGTGCTATCGCCGATCATGACCTGATCGCGGCCCGCGTCCTTGGCCTGATAGAGGGCGCGGTCAGCGCGGTCAAACACCGACTCTTCGGTGTCGCCGGCAATAAACCCTGCCAGACCCGCCGAGAAGGTCACGCTCACCGGCTCGCCCCGGAAGTGGAACGGCAGCTTGCGGACATGCTCCCGCAATTTATCGACGACTACGCTGGCGTCTGCCGGCTCGGTCTCTGGAAACAGCACCACGAATTCCTCGCCGCCAAAACGGGCCACAAAGTCAGTGGTACGCAGGCGCTCTCTGAACTCCCTTGCAACCAGTTGCAGTACCCGGTCCCCCGCCTTGTGGCCATAGGAATCGTTGATCCGCTTGAACAGATCAATATCCAGCACACCCACGGTCAAAGGATGACTGTAACGTTGCCAGCGGTTGTATTCGAATGAGAGGCGTTCCTGCCAGGCTTCACGATTAGGCAACTCGGTAAGCAGATCGGTCATGGCACGCATTCGCTCCTTGCGGACCTGCTCCTGCATCTGCTCGGAATGAGCTTCCATGGCGGCTACTTTCTCTTGCATTGCCTCAAGCTGCTCGGAAAGAGCACGCTCGCGCTCCGACTCCTGGGTTCGAAAGCGACCGACCGCCTGACCGATGGATTCAAGGTGACGGCTGACCGACTGTTTGAGATCCTGCAGATCATCACTTTCCTGCAATCGCTGACCTACCCGCTCGATTTCCTCACGGATTTCCCGATCCAGGTGTTCTGAGGCATCCAGGCGGCCGGACTGGGCCGAGGACTGGACAGCAAAATGCTCCCGAAGCACCTCCAGGCGCTCGTCCAGTCGTTTGAGAAAGGCCTCGAATTCGCGTTTGCTCCGGGTGACGGCAGCTATCACCAGCTCTGCCACCTGGTTCAGGCCTTCCCGCAGCTCATCCCAATCATTACTGGCCAGCAGAGACTGCTGCAGAGCGCGAGCCCGTGACTCGGCTGCGGGCTCCAGAGAGACCTGGGTCAGCATCTGACCCAACAGCTGGCCTACCCGGCGGGCAATGCGCAATCGCTGGGCATTGTCCTCGATATCCCGGGCATTGCCCGGCACTGACTCAGCCTGTTCAGGGCTCTCGGGCTGAGATTCGGGGACCGTCTGTTGTTGTTGCTGCTGTGGCTCTGGCTCCCGGGCCTTGCGGGTGAAAAAGGAAGGCTTCCTGTCGTTGGCCGTCTGACGCTCATCGAGCAGGGCGACCTGACGGTCAATCTGATCCTGCAATTCCTTCCAGGCTTCCACATCCACCCGGTTCTTCCGCAGGTCCTTGCGAATTCGCACCAACAGGCGGTCCAATTCCGGCGTTTGGCCTTCCGATGCCAGACTGGTTCGAACCAACATGCGCTCAAGGGTATTACGCTCGGCCTTCCACTGCTTTTCCCGGTTTTCTGCAGACTCGAGTTCCCGAAGGTATTTATCCTTCCAGGACTGATCCGATGCCATGAAGCGCTCCCGCCTATCCTTGCTGTACTGTTGATGTTTGAAAACGCCTGAACTGCCTGTTGCCGGTTTCAGGAACTCTCGTCACTGGTCTTGCCATGATACTTATCGCGACGCGCCCTGGGGTGACTCTGGTCATAAACCCGTGCCAAATGTTGAAAATCAAGATGAGTATAGACCTGGGTTGTGGCAATGTCGGCGTGCCCCAGTAACTCTTGTACGGCCCGCAGGTCGCCACTGGATTCAAGCATGTGGCTGGCAAAGGAATGTCGCAGCATGTGGGGATGGAGTTTCTGGTCGGCGCCGCGGCTGATACCCCAGCGGCTCAGGCGGGCCTGGACACTGCGGTGGCTGAGCCTCTCGCCCCGCTGGCTGACAAACAACGCGGCTTCACCGTCACTGGCCAGCGCGGCTCTGTGCTGCAGCCAGGCCTGAATGGCGGCAATTGCCTTGCGCCCCACGGGCAGCAGCCGCTCCTTGCCGCCCTTACCCAGCACGCGGACTTCTCCACCGCGCAGATCGACGGTATCGAGGTCCAGGCTTGCCAGCTCCGCCAACCGCAGCCCAGAGGAGTACATCAGCTCGAACATGCACAGGTCGCGGACCTCCAGAGGGTCGTCCGGTTGACAGTCAAGCAGATGATTCAGTTGATCCACGTCTGCCACTCGAGGCAAGCGCCGACCACTCTTGGGGGCACGGATATCCAGCGCCGGATTATCCGAGGCAAGTTTCTCCCTGAGCAGGAACTGGTAAAAACGTCGGGTCGCGGAAAGGTGCCGGGCAATGCTCCGGCCTGACAGACCCTCCCGGCTGAGCGTTGCCACATAGCGGCGCAGATCGTGATTGGTGACCCGGTGCCAGGCGGTTAACCCGCTCTGGCTCAGCCAGCTTGCCAGACGTTGCAGATCGCGCTGGTAGCTTTCGCAGGTTCTGGGGGAATGACGTTTTTCAGAAGCCAGATGCCGGATAAATTCCGTCAGCGGCCCGACAAGCTCCTGGGGCACCGAAGGACGCTCCGGAACCGCTGACACCCTAGCGGGACTCCGTCGCCATATCGGTGACCGGCGCAGCCATGGTGTGCCGCTGCACCATGGGGGGCAGGAGGCGGCTGAGGGTATCACTGATGTAACTCAGAAACAGCGATCCCATGCTCTGGTCAAAATAGCCCGGCTGGCAGCTGCCGACCGCAAACACACCTACCAGCTCATCATGTCTGAGCGGTACCAGCGCCACGGAGGCAATCGGTTCTTCCCGGTCCGGGAACAGAAACTCCCGCTCGCTCTCACGGAACTGGCCGCATACGGCCCTCTCGCCTTCCAGCAGGCTACCCAGTCGCTCACGGGCCACGGAGGGACTCACCACATGCAATGCACCCTGGGAGGCCTCGGGCAGTTCGACATCGGTGAACAACAGTACGGAGGCAGCGTCGAGGCCGAAATCGCCGCGGATGCTGTCGTCAATGGCCGAGGCCATGTCGTTGAGGGTCCGCGCCTCAATCACCTGCATCAGTAAGCGCTTGCTCTTCTCGAACAACCGGTCATTGTGGCGGGCGATGGACACCAGCTCCACCAGCTCCCTGCGCAGAGTGTCCCGTTGCTCCCGAAACAGATGCACCTGGCGCTCCACAAGGGAAATCGCCCGACCACTGTCGTGTGGCAGGGTAAGACTGCGCAGCAGTTCGTCCTGATCGATAAAGAAATCGGGGTTGGCTCGCAGGTAGTCCGCCACCTCTTCCCGCGTGAGCTCACCGGCCTTCTGTCGGGCCGTTTGTTCTGTCATGGAGTACTCCTGGCTGTCAGGATCTTTGTTTATGGGGGCGACCGCTCCTGCGGCGGCGACCACCAGATTCACCCGGCAGCCTCAACTGCCCCTCAAATACACTGGTTGCAGGCCCTTCCATCATAACAGGGGACCCCTCACCCTGCCATTCGATGACCAGTTTGCCACCCCTCAACTCCACCTCCACGCGGGAGTCCAACAGACCACGCAAGCAGCCGGCAACAACCGCGGCACAGGCGCCGCTGCCACAGGCCAGGGTCTCGCCGGAACCGCGCTCAAATACCCGGAGGCGAACATGAGTGCGGTCGAGGATCTGCAAGAACCCGATATTGGCCCTGGCCGGGAATCGGGGATGGCGCTCGAGCTTGGGCCCCAGCGTTTCCACCGGCGCCTGTTCCACATCCTCAACCAGCAATACGCCATGGGGATTACCCATGGACAGGGCGCTCAGTTCCACTGTCTGGCCATCGACATCCACGGTGTAGACGTCCTTGCGGCGGTCGGCGGCAAACGGAATCGCCGGCGGATTGAACTCGGGCACACCCATGTTAACCATGACCATGCCTTCGCGCCCCACGCGAAGCTCAATCACGCCTTTCGCGGTCTGAACCCGGATGACTTTTTTATTGGTCAGGCGCTGGTCGCGAACGAATCGCGCGAAACACCGGGCCCCGTTGCCGCACTGCTCCACCTCGGATCCGTCCGCATTGAAAATGCGATAACGGAAATCGACATCCGGCAGACCGGGCGGCTCCACCACCAGCAGCTGGTCGAAGCCAATCCCGAAATTCCGGTTGGCCAGTTCCCGGATCATCTCCGGCCGCAGACGGAACGGCTGGCTGATGGCATCCACCACCATGAAATCGTTGCCCAGCCCATGCATCTTGGTGAACCGAAGCGTGGGGCCCTGATTCCGGCGTTGCTGTGTCATCTCCTCGCCCCCGCTCATTCAGGAAGGCAGCTCTCGGGTGCGAGCTGGTCTTCGAGAGTTTCACGGCGACGAACCACATGCACCTGGTCGCCATCGACCATCAGTTCCGGCGGCCGGTTCCGCGTGTTGTAATTGGAACTCATGACGAAGCCGTAGGCACCGGCAGAGCGAACTGCCAGCAGATCCCCCGCCTGGAGGCGCAGATGACGATCCTTGCCCAGGAAGTCGCCGGTTTCACACACCGGGCCGACCAGATCCCAGGCCTTTTCCTCGCCTTCCTGATGCGGCCTGACCGGAATGATCGCCTGCCAGGCGCTGTACAGGGCCGGACGAATCAGATCATTCATCGCGGCATCAATGATGGCAAAGTTCCGATGCTCGGTGCACTTCAGGAACTCGACCCTGGTCAACAGAATGCCGGCATTGGCGGCAATGGAACGGCCCGGCTCGAGAATCAGCTCCAGCTTCCGGTCACCCATGCGCTCGGCCAGCGCTTTCACATAGTCCGATGGCTGCGGCGGCTGCTCCTGATTATAGGTAACACCCAGGCCACCGCCCATATCCAGATGATGGATGTGAATGCCCTGCTCCGCCAGGGAATCAATCAGGGCCAGCACACGGTCAAGGGCGTCCAGGAACGGTGACACACTGGTCAACTGGGAACCAATGTGGCAGTCAACACCCTTCACTTCGAGATTCGGCATACCGGCGGCACGGGCATACACCTGTGGGGCTTCGGCAATGTCGATGCCGAACTTGTTCTCTTTCAGGCCCGTGGAAATGTAGGGATGGGTACCGGCATCAACATCCGGGTTCACCCTCAGAGAAACCGGTGCCTTCACGCCGAGCTCGCCCGCCACGGCATTGAGCCGGTCCAGTTCGGTGTCGGATTCGACATTGAAACAGCGTACGCCCACCTCGAGCGCCCGCTTCATTTCCCACTCCTGCTTGCCGACGCCGGAGAAGACCACCCGTGATGGGTCGCCACCGGCTTTCAACACCCGCTCCAGCTCACCGGCCGAAACAATATCGAAGCCGGCACCGAGCCGGGCCAGAACATTCAGCACGGCCAGATTGCTGTTGGCTTTTACCGCGTAGCACACCAGATGCGGATGATCCCGAAGGGCATCGTCGTAGGCCCGATAGTGCCGCTCGAGCGTCGCGCGGGAGTAAACATAGGCCGGAGTGCCAAAACGATCGGCAATGGCAGAGACAGGGACATCCTCGGCGTAGAGCTCGCCGTCGCGGTAGTTGAAATGATCCATGAGTTTCCTGATTCGTTGTACGGGGTCGGGAGGCCGGCGCGCTACTCGCGGTTTTCTTCCCTGTCTGACGGCTCCTGGGCGGAATCCGCCGCGGAATTCGCAGATGCGGCCTGACTGTCACGGTACAACGGACCTTTCTGGCCGCAACCGCTCACAGTCAGAGCCAGTATCAGCACCATGATCGGCAGAGTCCACGCTCGCATATCGGCTACCTACCCCTGAGTTCACTATGGACGCAGTATACCTGACACCCGCCCCGGGCCGCGAGGTCAGCGCGCGTTTGCAAGGTGCCGGTTCAAAGAGTCCTCCAGTACAGACCGGTAATAGAGGTACTGACTGGTCTGGATGTCCTGCTGATAGACACGCGGGTCGAGGTCGTGGGGCAGATGGACGTCGGTCAGGTACACCGGGTAACCCTCGTCACTCTGGCGCAGGGACCGGATGTAGTGGGCCACCGCCGGAATCAGTTGGTCACCATACTCCTGTACGCTGAATTCCTGGTCACCGCAAAAGATGTCGAATCGCAGCCGACTGTCCCCCTCATGGATACCCACGGCCTGAACCTCAAACCCGGGCAGGGGTACGCCCGAATCCGATTCGGGACGGTATTCGGCGCGCCAGGTCCCGTCACGCCGGATAATTTCGTAACACTGAACGCCTGCAACTACTCCGGCCGAGTCGGTGTGGCGCAGCAGCCTCCGCTCAATCAGGTTATCCAGAAACCGCAGAACCGGTACCAGAAGGTGCCGGCGGCTGGTCACCGCCTGCTCCCAGCTGAACACCGAACCCAGCTCATCAACCACCCAGAGCCGCGCCCGTTCGCCCATAATCCGGTAGAACACCTGGATATTATCCGGTTCGCTGGCCAGGCAAACCGCCCGCAGGGCCGGCTCCTCCTGCAGCGCATAACGATCGAACACCACCGGCAGGTAGCGTTCCTGGGGCATTGCCAGGTGCTCCATCAGCGCTTCAAAACTCTCCAGGGCCACGAATCCCGGCTCCAGGCCATTGAACTGGAGCAGGAAGCAGCGTCGATCCATCTCGATCACATAGCGCAGCGGATGCGGGCCGGCACCGCCGGCGAAGAAAGGTCTGAGCACATCGGCAAACAGTTCCTGAACCCGGCGGGCAATTGCAGAACCGTGGCCCCGGTTGTGGCAGTGCACCTGAACGCCGGGCAGTTCAGCCGGATTTGCTGCCACCGAGGCGAGGATATTCTTCAGGCACTGGATCAGGGTATCGCCGGCCGCGTAGTGTTGCAGACTCACCTCGTGCCAGCTGTTGAAGGTGATCTGGTCGATGCTGATCACCAGGTTCTCCCGACCGCCACTGAAACCAAGAGAATCATGCCGTGAGCTGAGCTTGTGGAGCCCCTTTTCCGTGAGGTGCGCCTGGGGATCGACACCCACGTTGACCAGCAGCAGGTTTCTAAGGGGGCGAACACCCCGGGACAGCGCCTCCCGCTCGGCCGGCGGAACCGGAAAGGGCAGGAACGCGGACAGCGCGTCCAGCATTTCCCGCAATTCGCTGACCGAGGCAATGCTGGTGCCCGAACGTACATTCAGTCGTGTCGATCTTGTCAGCAGACCATTGCAGTAGCACCAGACCATCAGTTCCGCCAGATTACCCGAGCGACGAATGACGGGTTGCCAGAACGCATCGGCCGGATCTTCCAGATCCCGATACAGGAGCCAGCCATTGGAATCGCCACCCTGCTCCGATTGATGATGGAACGCCAGGTTTTCCTCGGCCAGTGAAGGAGCCAGTCCGGGGTTGATCTGCTCAATCTTGCCGGCTTTACGCTGAAATGCCGCATAGAGTTTGCGGCCCAGCAGGTTGATATCGTTAGCACTGATAGCAGCCCGCTGGCCATGTTCCCTGGCCATTTTCGACAGCAATCGGTAACTATGAGTCAATTCGTTGACAATGGTTCGGCGCAAGGTGGTGACATCCTCCGCCCGCCAGCGCTGACGCTCGTCCAGCTCTGAAAGCGTACTCTCGGACCAGCCCCAATCTGTCACTAGCTGACGCAACAGGCGAGCGCGCCACTGCTCCCCTGAAGCCTCCGACCGGGTCAGCGGCAAACCGGCTTTCAGGTACAGGCTCCGACGGATCAGGTCCAGTCTCGAGGCCACTTCTGGCCCGGCAAGCCAGCCTTCCAGGCGGCTGTAAAGCATGACGTAAGGGTCGAGGCTGTCGGCATCGGTCTCTCCCCGGAACACGGCCCGCTTGAACTCGGCGGACAACAAGACCTCGCCGGTGGTGCGCGCATAGCATTCGATCAGAAGCAGCTTGAGGATCGACTTCCAGGGCGCGTCAATTCCCTTGTACAGCTGCCAGACACCGGCACCAAGAAATTCTGCCTCGGGGATCCCCGGTACCGGGCCAAAATCGATGTAATCCTCGGCGCGCACAAACCGGAAATCGACCAGCTTGCGCATGCAGTCGTCGTAGTTTTGCTCCTGTTCCGGGGGAATCAGCCACCACATGGGCCACGCGCCGGCCAGATGGATGCTGGTCCGGTAGAACTCATCCAGAAGCAGGAAATGCTGGGCACTGCCACAGTTTTCGCCGGTTACTTCCGCCCGCTGTCGGCCGGCCCGCCAGTCCGAGGCACAGAAAACGAAAACATGAAGCTCCACACCAAACGATTCCGCCCAGCGGGTCAGTTGGGTGGCCTTGCGTTCGAGACAGCGGATGCCCCGCTCAGGCAAATCGCTGCGGTGGCAGAGCCAGACATCGAGATCACTGGCCACGGAGTGGCCCAGGGTTCCCGGGCTACCCATCAGGAATACGGCGTCCAGATCCGGCTTGCGCTTGCCCTCATCCTTCAGCGAAAAGGTTCGGGCCAGCCGCCGCGCCGCATTGATCGTGGCCGGCGAAGGTTTGTAATTACTGAAACCATAAGGGCAATCGCTGTCCAGATAACCGGGCAACGCGGGATGGTTGAGATGAAACGCCAGGGGCAGAATTTCCAGCACCATCTGCTGGCGATAGGACAACGCCGAATGGGCGCGATTCCAGCGCTGCTGATTGACCAGTAGAAACCGGTCCCTCAGACGACGGAGGGTCTTGCGATCTATTCCCTCCTCAAAGTCGAGGGAAATCGGGGCAACGTGGGCGGTCAAGGCGGCTCCGCAGAGAGGTTCTTTTCAGCATCAGTATGAGTATGATGTCGGCATCGTGGCAAAACCTTTAGAAAAATAAAAGCTGGAGAACGCGCGAGGCTCATCCGCTGTGAAAGAATTCATCATCCGCCGCTACCGATCGGAACAGTCCCCGGCGTCTGAGCGCCAGACTGTTTTACGCATCGACGATGAAGGCAAAGTGCTGTCCGCCGACCATCAGGCCGAGGCGGTGCTCGGCTATGACGCCAGCGAACTGGAGGGGCAGCCGGTGCACCGCATACTGGCGTCACGCCAGGACGACCCCTTCGCACCTGCAAACCGTCATCGAATCGAGAGAGGCCAGAATGTTCTGGTGACCTTCCGGCACAAGGAGGGCTTTTTCTATACCGCCAGTCTGACCCTGCGGCTGGACATGCGAGACTCCGACAAGGCAGCCAGCGCCACGATAACCCTGTGCGACAGCTCCAACAGGGATTCCCGGCTGTTGCGGGCCGCCGAGAGCAGTGCCGGTTTCGGGATCTGGGAACTGGACACACGAAGCAATGAAATGACCTGGACCGAGGGTATGTTCCAGCTTCTGGAACTGAGACCTGGCGCCGAGATCACCCCCGAGCAGGCGCTGTTCTACTGCCAGACCGGACAGCCCCGGGTGCGAGCCATGTTCCGTCGCTGCCTCCGCACGGGAGAGGCGTTTTCCCTCGATCTTGATATCGTCACCTCGCGGCAGAACCAGCGGCGGGTGACGCTCAGTTGTCGGGCACTGAAGCAGGGTGGCAGGATTCCACGGCTCGGCGGCACCCTGGTGGACCGGACCGCCGACATGCAGCTCGACAAAGCCCGCCAGCATGCGAGCACCATGCTTGCAGCCACCACCAGCGCCACCCCGGATCTGGTTGTCGCCGTCGATGCTTCGTTCAACCTGCTCCATTTCAATAGCCCCTGGGCCAGACAGTTTTACGAGACCTTCGGCCGGCACCCCGAAGTGGGCGATAATCTGAGCGACCTTCTGAACGAATTCCCGAACGAACGAAGGCTGATGGAGCGGCTCTGGCACCGGGCCTTCGAACGCGACAGCTTTGTGGTTGAGATGCCCATGGCCCAGCAATCCCGTGAGTTGCCGGTGCATGAATTCCACTACCAGCGCCTGACCAACGACCAGGGCGACGTCACCGGCGCCGTGCACGTGGCCCGTCGCATAGATCCGAAGCTGAATCATGCCTCCAGCGAGGAATACCGGATACGCCACGATCCGGTTACCGGCCTGATGAACCGCAAGGCATTCATCGCCCGATTGCTGAGAACCCTGGAGCAGAAGACCCATCGGGAATCCTGCGACAGTCTGCTCTACCTGGATCTTGACGAGTTCGAGCGTTTCAACGATCTGGCCGGCAGCGGAACCTGTGACCGCTATCTCCGGGAACTGGCCGGAAACCTGGGCGTACGGGTGCGCCAGCGCGATGCCTTGGCTCGACTTGCCGGCGACACCTTCGCACTTCTGATCGAGAATTGTCCGGAAGCCCGGGCCCGCAAGATTGCCCAGGAAACCCTCAATCTGATCGGCGATTTTGTTTTCGACTGGCAGGGGCACAAGCTCCAGACCACCGCTTCAGGCGGTCTTCTGATTCTGGACAGCGACCTTCCCGGAGACCCGGAGCAGCTTCTGAGCCAGGCCGCCGATCTGTGCCATACCGCCAAGACATCCGGGCGAAACCGGGTGCACGCCGCCAGGGCCATTGCCCACCAGACCGACGAATCCACCGCCAGCAAACGGGTCGAGCAGATCCGCGACGCGCTTGATAATCACAACCTGATTCTCGAATACCAGGCAATGCGGCCGGTGGCCAGCCCCACCTGGGGCGACCATATTGAGATCCTTTGCCGGATTCCGACGACCGCACAGAATGAAGCATCATTGAAGCCCGACGACTTCCTGCCGATCGCGGAACGCTTTGACCTGGCCAAACGGCTGGATCGCCAGGTGATCCGACAAACCCTGACTTGGCTGGGCAATCAGCCGTTGCTGGAACCACGCTTGAAGTACTGCGGCTTCAACCTGTCCCTGGCCAGCGTTCTGGACGATACCTTCGCGGATTTTATGGCCGATGCGCTCAGTGATTCAGCGTTCGACCCCGGCTGTTTCTGCCTGGAAATCAGGGAAGCCCACGCCACCCAGTACCCCGATGACGTGGCCGTCCTGTGCGACGCATTGCATCGGGCCGGTTTCCGTGTCGCCCTGGACGGCGCAGGGGCTTCCGTCGAGAGCTACAGCCTGGCCGCCAGATTGCCGGTGGATATCATCAAACTGGATCGGAGAATGGTTCAGCAGCTGGAGGAGGACCCGGTGCAACAGGTGATGCTGGAAGCCCTGCACCGGATTGCCGAGGCCGCCGGCAAGATCACCGTGGCCACTTTTATCGAGAGCGACGACGCCCTGCGCAAGGTCCGGACCCTGGGCATACATTACGGTCAGGGGTACCGGCTGTTCCGCCCACAACCGCTGGACGAACTCACACCCGCGGCAGTGGACCTGACAACGGGGCGAATCGGCGGCTAGCCGTTCCGCCCCGGGGAAATGCTTCAGCCCAGTTGAGCGCGTGCCCGGCCAACCGCCGCGCGCACCTGGTCCGGGGCAGTGCCACCCAGATGGTCACGGGCCTGGACCGAGCCTTCCAGGGTGAGCACATCAAAGACATCAGCGCCAATATGATCGGAGAACTGCTGCAGCTCTTCCAGGGTCATATCGGACAGGTCGCGACCTTCAGCCACCCCGAACGCCACGGACTTGCCAACAATTTCGTGGGCATCCCGGAAGGGTACGCCTTTCTTCACCAGGTAATCCGCCAGATCAGTGGCGGTGGAGAAGCCTCGCTTGGCCGCTACCCGCATGTTATCCGCCTTGGAGCGAATCGCCGGAATCATGTCGGCATAGGCCTTCAGGCAGCCCTTCACGGTATCCACGGTGTCGAACAGCGGTTCCTTGTCTTCCTGATTGTCCTTGTTGTAGGCAAGCGGCTGGCTCTTCATCAGCGTCAACAGACTGATCAGATGGCCGTTGACCCGACCGGTCTTGCCCCGGACCAGTTCCGGCACATCCGGGTTCTTTTTCTGGGGCATGATGGACGAGCCGGTGCAGAACCGGTCCGGCAGGTCAATGAAGTCAAACTGGGCAGAGGTCCAAAGCACCAATTCCTCGCTGAACCGTGACAGATGCGTCATCAGCAGCGCCGCAAAGCTACAGAACTCGATGGCGAAATCCCGGTCGCTGACGGAGTCCAGGCTGTTCTCGGTGGGCCGGTCAAAGCCAAGCAGCCGGGCAGTCATTGCCCGATCAATGGGATAGGTGGTGCCAGCCAGCGCAGCCGCGCCCAGGGGCATTACGTTCACCCGCTTGCGACAGTCCTGCAAGCGCTCGGCATCCCGCACCAGCATCTCGTACCAGGCCAGCAGGTGATGCCCGAAGGTCACCGGCTGGGCAGTCTGCAGATGGGTGAAGCCGGGCATGATGGTATCCGCCTCGCGCTCGGCCAGGTCCAGCAGGCCTGCTTGCAAGCGCTTCAGTTCCTCGGCGATGACATCGATTTCGTCCCGCAGGTACAGACGGATGTCGGTGGCCACCTGGTCGTTACGGCTGCGACCGGTGTGGAGTTTCTTGCCGGTGATGCCAATACGGTCGGTCAGGCGTGCCTCGATGTTCATGTGCACGTCTTCCAGACTCACGGACCACTGGAAATTGCCGGCCTCGATATCTGCCTTGACCCCGTTCAGGCCCTCGATGATCTGGTCCCGCTCCTCATTGGTGAGCACGCCAACCTCGGCCAGCATGGTGGCATGGGCAATGGAGCCGGTGATGTCGTGATGGTACAGGCGCTGGTCAAATCCCACGGATGCGGTAAATTTTTCAACAAAGGCATCGGTGGGTTCACTGAAGCGTCCGCCCCAGGGTTTTTCAGAGCTTGTGGTCTGGTCAGACTTTTTCTGATCCGTCATGGTCTATCTTTCCTGCTGACAGCCCGGCATCATCTGGCGGGAACTGGGTACATTGAACGTGGCGGGAGTATACCATTCTGACCCGGGTAAAGGAGACACCCCGTAACGGGGACAAAGACATGACTGCGAGCGAGTTCTTCGTTCCGGACCTGTGCCGGGTGAGGGCCGTGTTCCTGTTGCTGGTCACCAGTGAACTGCTGGTTCTGGTGCTCGCCATCGTGCAGGCGGAGCGGGGCTGGATTGACTGGAATTACTTCGGGCTGTTGTCGCTGTTCGTGCAGTGGACCACCCTCACCAGTGCTGCCCTGATCTGCCTCCTGCGCGCACGGCTTGCGCGGATGTCCGTCTCTGGGGCGACAACCACCATTGTTGCCATTGTTTTGCTGGATGTGCTGGCGTTCAGCCTGTTTGCCGACAGCGTACTGCACCCTCAGGATGGCGTGGCCGTGTGGCAGGGAGTGGCCAAAAAAATGCTGCTGGCACTGCTGATCGTGCTCATGGTGCTGCGTTATTTTTACCTGCAGCACCAGTGGCAACAGCAGCGTGAAGCGGAAATGCAGGCGCATCTGGCATCGCTTCAGGCCCGCATTCAGCCCCACTTCCTGTTCAACAGCATGAATACCATTGCGAGCCTGATTGCCACCAACCCGGAACGGGCGGAAGAGGCGGTCCTGGATCTGTCGGAACTGTTTCGCGCCAGCCTTCGCACCGGTGACCAACTGATTCCATTGTCGAGGGAGCTGGCCCTGTGCCAGCGTTACCTGGCCATTGAGGCGCTACGTCTGGGCGACCGCCTGAGGCTGGAGTGGCAGATTGAGAAGGGCCTCGAACAACAGGCCATTCCCCCGCTCACGCTGCAGCCGCTGGTGGAAAACGCCATCTACCACGGCATCCAGCCCCGGCCGGAAGGTGGCACCGTGCGAATTGAAGCCCAGGCCAAAGGCGAGTTTGTCTATTTGCTGGTACAGAATCCCAAGCCGGACCAGAATAACCGGCAACACGAGGGCAACCGAATGGCGCTGGCCAACATACAGTCCCGGCTCCGGGCGCTGTTTGGCGAACCGGCGGTGTTAAAACACAGCCACCAGAACGACGTGTATACCGTTACCCTGAGATTGCCCCGGCAAAAGGCCGGCGAACAAAAAGCCCCAAAAACATGAGTTCATGAACTAGGAAATTGAGACCAGTCATGCCTGATACCCGCAGTGTCCTGATCGCCGATGACGAACCCCTGGCCCGGGAGCGCATCCGCCGGTTGGTGGAGGCGCTCCCGGGTTATCGGGTCTGTGGCGAAGCTGCCGACGGTGACAGTTCTCTGAAACAGGTGGCGGAACTTGAGCCGGATATACTGTTGCTGGACATCCGAATGCCCGGCATGGACGGTATGGAGGCTGCCAGCCGCCTGAGCCAGTTGGCCAATCCGCCTGCCCTGATTTTCTGCACGGCCTACGACCATTACGCCATCCAGGCGTTTGACGTGCAGGCCATCGCCTACCTGCTCAAACCGGTTCGCAAGGAGGCCTTGGCAGATGCCCTGGCCCGGGCCGGCAGGGTCAACCGGGTACAGCTGCAGGCCCTGAACGGACAGGCGGCACTGAACCAGGAGCAGCTGGCGGTGCGCACCCACCGGGGCACCGAGCTGATCGATCTGTCGGAAATCCTCTACTGCGAGGCGGATCAGAAGTACGTCACCATCCACCATACTCGGGGTGAAACCGTATGCGACTATACCCTGAAGGAGCTGGAAAACAGTTACCCGAGCATCCTGCTGCGAATCCATCGGAACACGCTGGTGGGTGTCCGGTTTATCCAGGCACTGAAACGTACACCGGATGGCCATAACCTGGTCGTGCTCAGGGATGGTCAGGGCGAGCTGCCGGTGAGCCGCCGCCATACAAGCAACGTGCGCCAATGGCTTCAGGAGCACCAGCCAGGTTGAATCCGTAGCGCTCCCCAGAGTTAGTCGCCACGGGACTTTTCTGCCGCCACAAGGTAACCTTGGCGAACATTTTTTTCGAACCGACAGTGAGTGTCATGTCCAAACGTACCCTTCGCATTGCAACCCGCAGCAGCGCACTGGCGCTGTGGCAGGCGGAATTCATCAAGGCCGAGCTGGAAAGGCTGCACGACAACATCACCGTGGAACTGGTCAAGATCAAGACCCAGGGTGACAAGATACTGGACGTGCCACTGGCCAAAATCGGCGGCAAGGGCCTGTTCGTCAAGGAACTGGAAGAAGCCATGCTCGACGGCCGCGCCGATCTGGCTGTGCACTCCATGAAAGACGTGCCCATGGAGTTTCCGGAAGGCCTGGGACTGGTGGCGATCTGTGAGCGCGAAGACCCGACCGACGCTTTCGTCAGCAACCACTACGACAACGTTGATGCCCTGCCCGAGGGTGCCGTGGTCGGTACGGCGAGCCTGCGTCGTGAGGCCCAACTCAGAGCCTATCGCCCGGATCTGAAAATCCGCGTGTTGCGCGGCAACGTCAATACCCGGCTGGCCAAGCTTGATGCCGGCGAATACGAAGCCATTGTGCTGGCCAGCTCCGGCCTGAAGCGTCTGGGCTTTCACGAGCGCATCCGGTATTGCCTGCCGGACACCGTCTCGCTGCCGGCGGTTGGCCAGGGGGCGCTCGGGATCGAATGCCGGGTGGATGATCAGGAACTCCTGGCCATGCTTGAACCCCTGAAGCACAAAGACACCTGGGATCGTGTCACTGCCGAGCGGGCCCTGAACCGTCGCCTTGAGGGCGGCTGCCAGGTTCCAATCGCCGCCTATGCGCTGCTTGAGGATGATGACACGATCTGGCTGCGGGGCCTGGTGGGCGCCGTTGATGGCACCCAGATCTTCCGGGTCGAGGGCCGCGCACCAAGGGCCGAAGGCGAGCGCCTGGGCCGGGAACTGGCCGAGGACCTCCTGGCTCTCGGAGCGGACAAGGTGCTGGCTGAAATCTATGGCCACACACCAACCTGAGCCTGACCTGATCGGCCGGCGGATACTGATCTGCCGGCCTGAACCCGAGGCCTCGCGCCTGGCCAGCCGATTTCGTTCCGCCGGGGCCGACGTACAGATTCTGCCCCTGATTGACCGGGAACCTCTGCCGGAAACACCCGAGCGGCGGACGCTTATCCTGAGTCTGGATGAATTCTCCCATGTGATCGCCGTGAGCCCGTTTGCCGCCCGCCTTCTGCTTGAGGAGGTTGACACCTGGTGGCCCCAGCTGCCCATGGGCATCCGCTGGTATGGCGTTGGCGCTGGCACCGCATCGGTGCTTGCCGAGCACGGCCTCAGTCCGCGCAGACCGCCAGAGGGCTGGACCAGCGAGGCGCTCCTGGCACTTCCGTCACTGCAAAACCTCGAAGGCGAACGGGTTTTGCTCGCCCGCGGTGAAACCGGCCGGGAACTGATCCGGGAAACACTCGAATCCCGGGGCGCCCGGGTCACCCTCCTGCCTTTGTATCGCCGCTTTTACCCGGATCACTCGCCGGAGCAGATCCGGGCCACTCTCGACACCTTTGCCCCGGAGGCCATCGTCGCCCTGTCCGGAGAAACCTTGAACAATCTCATCGCACTATGTGCGAATAGCAGCCATAATCTATACGATAGGTTATTGATTGTTCCCGCAGATCGGGTTGCCGAACAGGCCCGGGCCGCGGGATTCACAAATCCGTGTATACCAGGAAGCCTTGCCGATAACGACATCGTGGCCACGGTTGCAGCGCAACTTGCCGGCCGGGACGGTGGCTCCGGAAAAGCCAAGTAAGGACGCCCGTGACAGACACTACGAATCAACTGCCCGCAACCGTTTCCAAGGAACCACCCGCCCGCCAGAAACTGTGGCCAATAGGGCTCGTCGCCATCATTGCGCTGATTATCGCTGTCGCCCTGGCCCTCTGGAGCTGGCAGCAGTGGAACAATCACCAGGCCGTGATGCAGAAACTTCAGAGCCTGCAACAGGACACCGCCCAGCTTGAAGACCGATATGGCGACCGCGGCAGCCAGCAGAGCCAGCGTCTGCAGTCCCTGGAAGAGAAACTGGCAAGCCAGCGGGAGCTGATTGCCACCCAGCAGCGCCAGATCGACCACAACGCCCGTGAACTGCTGGAAGCCGGCAACCGCACACGCACAGACTGGCTACTGGCAGAGGCGGAATACCTGCTGCGCATTGCCAATCAACGGTTGATGATCGAAAAAGACATTCGCGGCGCCATGTCGGCCCTGGAAGCGGCCGATGAAGTACTGGCGGAATCCGATGACATCGGTGTTTACCCGGTGCGCCAGCAGCTCGCCCGTGAAATCCTGGCGCTCAAGGGCCTTACCGGCGTGGATCGGACCGGTCTTTACCTGAAACTGGAAGCCGCCATCGACAGCATTCACCAGCTCACCGACCAGGCCCTGATCAGCGAAAACGCCCCCGGCTTTATTGTCAACGCCGGCGCGGAACAGGAAGCTGACGCCGGCGGCGAGCCGGGTGCTCTTCTCCAGGCCTGGAATAAGGTGAAAGCCACCCTGATGCAAGTGGTGGTTGTGCGTCGCATGGACGAGCCGGTAAAACCCCTGTTGTCGCCGGACCAGAGCGCCTATGCCCGCCTCAACCTGCAGCTGATGCTGGAAGAGGCCGAGATGGCGGTCCTGCGGGGCAATCAGCCCCTGTATGAGCGGGCGCTGACCAAAGCCCGGACCACCATTGATGACTGGTACAACGCCAGCAATCCCCGGGTAGCAGCCCTGAGTGACACCCTGGCCGAGCTGGCCCAGAAAAACGTGGACCCCGAGCTGCCCGACATCAGTCAGTCCCTGGACCTCCTCAAGGAACGGCTGGCCGGACGCCTGAACGCCAACAACGGAGATGGCGAGGATAATACCGGCGGTGGCAATGGAGGCGACGATTCATGATTCGCCTGTTACTCATCATCCTGCTGGCGCTGTTGATCGGCACCGGCCTGTCCCTTGGGTTGCAATACGATCTGGGCTACATCCGAATCAGCCTGGGCCATTACCTGATTGAGACCAACTTCTGGGTGGGGTTGGGCCTGATCGTGGCCCTCATCGTGCTGACCGTGCTGACGATCAACCTTATCCGCCGACTCAGAACCAGTACCGGTCTGGTAGCTGGCTGGATTGCCCGAGGCAACGAACGCCGCGCCCGGCGGCGGACCACCCAGGGGCTTCTGGCATTGGCCGAAGGCAACTGGCCCAGAGCCCGGAAACTGCTGACATCCTCCGCCAGCCATGCCGATACGCCCCTGATCAATTATCTGGCCGCGGCCCAGGCATCGTTCGAATCCGGTGATCACGAGGCGGTGGATGAATTATTGCGCAAAGCCTTCGACAGCACCCCCGGCTCCGACATGGCGGTTGGCATTACCCAGGCCCAACTGCAGCTGGCCGGCAACCGGCTGGAGCAGGCCCTGGCCACGCTGGTTCGCCTGCGTAAACAGTCACCCCATCACCCGTTTGTGCTCAAGCTGCTGAAAAACACCTATTTGCGCCTGGAGGACTGGCGCGAACTGTCCCGGCTACTGCCCGAGCTGCGCAAACGCAGCGTGCTGTCGGAAGCCGAACTCAATGACCTTGAACGTCAGGTATGGCACAACCTGCTGGAGCGTGCCGCCGAGGATTGTCGGCGCCAGCAGCAACAGGACCCCGATGCGTCGCTGGAACCGCTAACCCGCCTCTGGGACGAACTACCGGGCTTCCTGCGCCGCGACGAATACACTATTCGGGATTATGCCCGCCTGCTGGCCGGCCTTGGCGACGAGGTTCAGACCGAAACGCTGTTGCGCAAGGTGCTGCGCAACCACTGGAGTGACGAGCTGATCAACCTGTACGGGCGGGTGAAAGGCCAGAAGCCGGATGAACAGCTGTTGCTGGCGGAACAATGGCTGAAAGACCGGCCGAACAACCCCGAGCTTCTGCTGGCCCTGGGCCGGCTGAGCCTGCGCAACGAACTCTGGGGCAAGGCCCGGGAATATTTCGAAACCAGCCTGCGGCTGAAGCGCAGCCGGGAGGCTCTGGCTGAGCTGAGCCGCCTGAATGCCCACATGGGCGAGGAAGAGGCCAGCGTCAAACTGCTTATGCAGGGACTGGCCAAGGATAACGGATTGCCGGAACTGCCGATGCCAAGGGCCTGATTCAGGTCCTTGGCGCGTATTCCAGCACGTCAGAGAAGAACGCCTCTTCAGGCAGACCCGCCTCCACCAGCGCATCCATCAGGGTGTACACCATGGTGGGCGAACCGCTGGCATGCACTTCCACATTGTTCCAGTCCATTCCGGAAGCCAGAACAGCCCGAACCAGCTGGTCGTGATGGCCTGCCCAATCGTTGTCTTCATCGTCCCCTACCACCGGCAGGAACGTGAAACGGGGCCACTCCTCCTGCCACTGCTGTGCCAGGGCGCGAAGGTACATATCCTCGTGCCGGCGCACTCCCCAGTAGAGCTTGACCGGCTGATCGTAGGACGTTTCCCGCAGGTAATCCACCAGGCTTTTCATCTGGGCAAAACCGGTACCCGCGGCCACCAGCAGCAAAGGTTTCGTTGGCGCCGAAGCCAGGCATGCCTTGCCGTGGGGGAGTTCCACCGTCACTTCACCGCCTGACGTCAGGGCATCAATGACTTTCTGTGCCGACACCCACTCCGGGGTCGCCTGAATGTGCAATTCGATGTTCTGGGCCGATGGGCTGCTGGCGATGGAAAAGTAGCAGGGGTCGGCATCCGGTAGATTGACCGACAGATACTGCCCGGCGTGAAACGACAGTTCCCGACGCCGCGGGAGCTGCAGCTCAACGCGATAGACATCGTGACTGATGGAACGTACGTCCACGACCTTTGCCTGAAACTTGCCAGGCTGATTGTTTCCAGCTGCCATAACGGCGGATATCTCCAGTTCCAGGTCCGTGAGCGCGACGCTTCGGCACATCATCAAGCGCTCGCCGACCTCTATAATCTGTTGGTTTCGGGTATTCAGTACGCTGCCGGCCAGCAATCGGGCCTCGCAGATTTCACATACCCCATTGCGGCAGGCCGCCGGCACTGCAATGCCAGCCTGCGCGGCAGCGCTGAGCAAATCTGCCTCCGGTGCTGCGGTGAAAGCGATACCAGAGGGCAAAATCCGCACTGCCCTGTGTTCACTGCCCATATCAGTCGGGGCGGGATGCCGGACTTTCAATGCCCAGGGTATCCCACAACTCATCGACGCGCTTTTTGACGTCATCCGTCATGGTGATGGGCTCACCCCATTCACGGGTTGTCTCACCGGGCCACTTGTTGGTGGCATCCATCCCCATCTTGGAACCCAGGCCGGAGACCGGCGAGGCAAAATCCAGGTAATCGATGGGCGTGTTGTCCACCAGGGTGGTATCACGGGTGGGATCCATCCGGGTGGTAATCGCCCAAATCACGTCTTCCCAGTTACGGGCATCCACATCGTCATCTGTGACAATCACAAACTTGGTGTACATGAACTGCCTCAGGAACGACCATACGCCCATCATCACCCGTTTGGCATGGCCGGGGTACTGTTTCTTCATGGTCACCACTGCAAGACGGTAGGAACAGCCCTCCGGTGGCAGGTAAAAATCCACGATTTCCGGGAACTGCTTCTGCAGAATCGGAATAAACACCTCGTTCAGAGCCACCCCGAGAATTGCCGGCTCATCCGGCGGGCGACCGGTATAGGTGCTGTGATAGATCGGATCCCTGCGATGGGTGACCCGTTCTACGGTGAATACCGGGAAGTGGTCCACTTCGTTGTAATAACCGGTGTGATCGCCAAACGGCCCTTCCGGCGCCATGTCGTCCGGATAGATGAAACCTTCCAGCACAATCTCCGCGCTGGCTGGCACCTGCAGATCGCTCAGTCCTGCCTTCACCAGTTCAGTCCGGCTGCCGCGAAGCAGCCCGGCAAACGCATACTCTGACAGAGTATCGGGCACCGGAGTTACCGCGCCCAGAATGGTCGCCGGGTCGGCCCCGAGGGCCACGGCAACCGGATAGGGCTGCCCCGGATTGGCCTTCTGGAATTCCTGGAAATCCAGGGCGCCGCCGCGATGGCTCAGCCAGCGCATGATCAGACGGTTGCGGCCGATGACCTGCTGCCGATAGATGCCCAGATTCTGGCGTTCTTTATGGGGCCCACGGGTAATCACCAGTGGCCAGGTCACAAGGGGGCCGGCATCGCCGGGCCAACAGTGCTGAACCGGAATCTGGTACAGGTCCACCTGGTCTTTCTCGATCACCACGTCCTGACAGGGCGCAGACCGCAGCACCTTCGGACTCATGCGCATCACCTGCCGGAACAGCGGCAATTTTTCGATGGCATCGCGGAAACCCTTGGGAGGATCCGGTTCCTTGAGAAACGCCAGCAGCTTACCGATATCCCGAAGTGCTGTGACGTTATCCTGCCCCATGCCCAGCGCCACCCGTTTCGGTGTTCCGAACAGGTTGGCCAGCACCGGCATGTCATAGCCCTTGGGATTCTCAAACAACAACGCAGGACCACCTGCCCGCAGGGTGCGGTCGCAGATTTCGGTCATTTCCAGGTGGGGATCGACCTCAACGCTGATCCGTTTCAGCTCGCCCAGCTTCTCCAACTGGTCAATGAAGTCTCGCAGGTCGTTGTATTTCATCAGGTACTCCGTTCAGATATGCCAGTACTACGGAGGTCTTTGTTCGCTGGACTGCTTTTTCGGAGTTAGAACAAGGTGGGGACCTGCTTTCCCAGACACGCCGTGAACCCATCCCTGGGGGCTTGGTCTTGCCATCCATGGCAAGACACAGTCTGGGAAAGCAGGTCCCCATCTCGTTCAGCAGATCACCAGTTATTCGCAAGGCGCTCTGACAGGGGAGACATCAACGACGCTTCATGGACTGGAAGAACTCGTCGTTGGTCTTGGTGTCCTTGAGCTTGTCCAGCAGGAACTCGATGGCCGCGGTGTCGTCGTCCATGGAGTGCAGGAGCTTGCGCAGGATCCAGACCCGCTGGATATCCGCCTCGCTCATAAGCAAATCCTCGCGGCGGGTGCCGGAGCTGCGGATGTTGATAGCCGGATAAGTCCGCTTCTCGGCAATCTTGCGATCCAGGTGGATCTCCATGTTGCCGGTGCCCTTGAACTCCTCGTAGATCACCTCGTCCATCTTGGAACCGGTGTTGACCAGCGCCGTGGCGAGAATAGTCAGACTTCCGCCTTCCTCTACGTTACGGGCCGCACCGAAGAAGCGCTTGGGCTTTTCCAGGGCGTGGGCGTCAACACCACCGGTCAGGACCTTGCCAGATGACGGGATTACCGTGTTGTAGGCACGAGCCAGGCGGGTGATGGAATCCAGCAGGATGACCACGTCTTTCTTGTGCTCGACCAGACGCTTGGCTTTTTCAATCACCATTTCGGCCACCTGAACGTGACGGGCCGGCGGCTCGTCGAAGGTGGAGGCGATGACTTCGCCGCGCACGGTGCGCTGCATCTCGGTCACTTCCTCGGGCCGCTCATCAATCAGCAGCACCATCACGTGGCACTCGGGGTTGTTGCGTGTGATGGACTGGGCGATGCTCTGCATCAGCAGCGTCTTACCGGCCTTGGGCGGAGACACGATCAGGCCGCGCTGGCCTTTACCGATCGGCGCCACCAGATCCAGTACTCGGGAGGAGAGGTCCTCGGTGCTGCCATTACCGGCCTCGAGCTTCAGGCGCTCGTCCGGAAACAGCGGCGTGAGGTTCTCGAAGAGAATCTTGCTGCGGGCGTTGTCCGGCTTGTCGAAATTGATCTCGCTGACCTTCAGCAAGGCAAAATAGCGCTCGCCGTCTTTGGGCGGGCGAATCTTGCCGGCAACCGTATCGCCTGTGCGCAGGTTGAAACGGCGGATCTGGCTCGGAGACACGTAGATGTCGTCAGGTCCTGCCAGGTAGGAGGCATCGGCGGAACGGAGGAAGCCGAAGCCGTCCTGCAGAATTTCCAGTACGCCGTCGCCGTAGATGTCTTCGCCGCTTTTTGCGTGCTTCTTCAGAATGGTGAAGATCACATCCTGTTTGCGCGAACGAGCCAGGTTATCGAGGCCCATCTCTTGCGCAATATCGAGCAATTCGGGCACGGATTTCTGCTTGAGTTCAGTAAGATTCATAGTTTGTTGGATTTTCAGGAATGGAAGTAAACGAATATTGGAATGACAGGGGTGCCCCTGAACGTATTGATCGTAGTAAAACGCTGAACTTGGTGCTGGCCAGTTGGAGCAACCGGTGTAGATGGAGTCCGGAATAAGGTACTTTAGCCAGAGAGTGGGAACAACCGTTCGCCGGGCAAGAGCGATCATCGGCCACCTGACTGGCGAATGTCAAGTGCACTGCACAAATTAACGGCAATTTCACGCCAAACCGGCCACAACAGGCCTTTGGCGCCTCCCCCTGATGGGTTACTCCCTTCCATTGAAAGGCTGTGATGGCGATACTGGCGTATAACCACTTTTCAATGAATCTGGAGCCCTTCCATGAGCAGTGTACCCAGCACCGAGATGAAACCCCTTAACATTGCCCTGCTGACCGTGTCCGATACTCGTGGGCCTGAACAGGACACCTCCGGGCAGTTTCTGGAGGACAGCGTGGTCGAGACCGGCCACAACCTGGTGGCGCGCCGAATCCTGCCTGACGATGTGTATCTGGTGCGGGCATTGATATCGAACTGGATCGCCGATTCCCAGGTGCATGTGGTGATCATTACCGGTGGCACCGGCCTGCTTGAACGGGACAGTACGCCGGAGGCCGTCAGGCCATTGCTGGACAAAACCGTCGAAGGCTTTGGCGAGGAATTCCGTCGTCTCTCTGCCGCCGAGATCGGATCTTCTACCGTGCAATCGCGGGCGATGGCGGGAATGGCTAATCATACGGTTATTTTCTGCCTGCCCGGCTCGACCGGTGCCTGCCGCACCGGCTGGGAAGGCATTCTTCTCAGTCAACTGGACAGCCGTCACACACCGTGCAATTTTTCCGGGCTCGTGTCGCGCAAACCCGAGAAGCCCATGGAGCGACTCAACGAAGTGATTGGACAGCGCGCCAAGCGCTGAGGCGAGAAGACATACCGACCGGAGCTCAGATTTGATGGCCAACCCAAACCTCACGCCCCTGGAAGATGCCCTGGAACACCTGTTGTCGAAAGCGCCGGTGGTTGCGCAAACTGAAACCGTCGCCCTGGCCGATGCCCTGGGCCGGGTACTTGCAGAAAACCACTATGTTCCAGCGGACGTTCCGCCGGCGGACAACAGTGCCGTGGACGGCTACGCCTTGCGCAAGCAGGACCTGAGTGGCGACCAACCCGTACCCGTGTCGGCACGGATTCCGGCTGGTGCAGCGCCAACCGCCCTTGCACCCGGCACCGCCGCGCGAATTTTCACCGGTTCGGAGATTCCCGAAGGGGCAGACTCGGTGGTGATGCAGGAACGGGTCGAGGTGACCGATGCCGGCATCGTTGTGCAGGCGGAGGTGGAAGAGGGCCAGAATATACGTCGCCGAGGCCAGGATCTGGCACGAGGAGACCTTGCGCTGGCAAAAGGTACAAAGGTGCGCCCCAATGAGATGGGTCTGCTGGCCTCCATGGGCGTTGGCCGGGTCGATGTTCTGGCGCGGCTGAGAGTCGCCATTCTGTCCACCGGCGACGAGCTTGTAGACCCCGGAACGCCCCTCGGGCCGGGACAGATCTACAACAGTAACCGCTTCACCCTGATGGGACTGCTTGCCGAGGCCGGCTGCGAGGTGGTGTTGTGCGAGACCCTGAAAGACAAACGCGAGGCGACCCGGGAAACGCTGCTGCGTGCGGCGGAGTCGGCCGATCTGATCATCACCAGTGGGGGCGTGTCCGTTGGTGAAGAAGACCATGTGCGCGCGGTGCTGGAGGAATCCGGCGGCCTGTCACTCTGGAAGATGGCGATCAAGCCCGGCAAACCCGTGGCTTTTGGTGCGATCGGCGGCACGCCCGTACTTGGGTTGCCCGGCAATCCCGGATCTGTGCTGGTCACTTTCCTGATGGTGGGCATGCCCTACATACGGAAACGCCAGGGCCGCAGCCCCAAACCTCTCTCGGGCGAGCGGATACCGGCAGACTTTTCCGTCTCGTCGCCGTCGGTGCGCCGGGAGTTTGTCCGGGCCCGGAAAGAAATCCGGGGATCGGAGCCTGTGGTTGCCGCCTTCCCCAATCAGAGCTCCGGTATCCTGAGCTCTACCTGCTGGGCAGATGGTCTGGCCGTAGTGCCCGAAAACACCACGGTGAACCCCGGCGACCTGCTAACCTACTATTCGTTTGCGGAACTGTTGAGCTGAGCATGAGTGATAACACGATTACGGTGCGTTTTTTTGCCCGCCTGCGCGAGGAACTGAAAACTGAACAGTTGGCCATCGAAGCCAGGCCGGGCCTGACAGCCGGCGATGTGCTGGCAGCGCTGGCGAATCAGGGCGGGGCCTGGAGCCAGTTACAGGGCGACCAGCCGGTGATGATTGCGATCAACCAGGCCATGGCGAAGCCGGGCTCTGAGGTCAAACCCGGTGATGAACTGGCCTTCTTCCCGCCGGTAACCGGAGGTTGAGATGATTTCGGTCCAGTCTGAGGATTTTGATGTAGCCGCCGAATACGCCGCGCTCCGTGACAGCGGTGCCGGCACCGGTGCCATTGCCACCTTTACCGGCCTGGTTCGCGACAGAGGTGACCTGCAGGGCGTCACGGGGCTCTATCTTGAGCACTACCCCGGCATGACCGAACAGGTCATTCAGGGGCTTATCGATGACGCCTCGAAACGCTGGGACGTGCGCAAGGCCCGCGTGATCCACCGGGTGGGGCGACTGGCGTTGTGCGACCAGATTGTCTTTGTCGGCGTGTGCAGCGCTCACCGCGGGGACGCGTTCGCAGCCTGCCAGTTCATCATGGACGCCCTGAAAACATCAGCGCCGTTCTGGAAAAAAGAGATTACTTCAGGCGGAGAACACTGGGTGGAACAGAAAGACTCGGATTTGGCGCGATCCCGGGACTGGGAGTAAGTGCCATAAAAAAACCGCCCGTGAGCCTTGGCTCAGGGGCGGTTTTCTGGTGACCCGACGGCAATCAGAGATTGCTGTCCAGGAAGGCCGCCAGCTGGGACTTGGAAAGGGCGCCGACTTTGGTGGCGTCCACATTGCCGTTCTTGAACAGCATCAGAGTAGGGATACCGCGGATGTTGAACTTCGGCGGGGTCTGCTCGTTTTCGTCAATGTTGAGCTTGCAGACTTTCAGTTTGCCGTCGTATTCGTCGGCAATCTCTTCAAGCACCGGCGCAATCATCTTGCAGGGACCGCACCACTCAGCCCAGTAGTCCACCAGTACGGGAACGTCTGACTGTAGTACATCCTGCTCAAAAGAAGCGTCGGTTACATTTACGATATTTCCGCTCATTACCTTTTCCTGATTCATGCACTACTGCTGCACAACGGTATTTTCTTCCGGGATAACCATACCGGGGCACAGGTGCTGTTGACTGTCGTTGAAGGCCGCCCGGTGTTGCAAGCAGCCTTTCACCCAAATCACGGTAAGACATACTTTACGCGATTGATCAGCCGGATGTGAAGCGGTAAGAAACGATCCGCGCCTGACCCTGGTCAAATACGCGGTTTTCCGGTTACTGACAGCCCTGAGGGATTTCGCTTATAGTACCTCGCACGTTCACCTTAAAAGGATTCCGACCACGTGACGGCCGCATCCACCGCCGAAAACGCTGCCGCCTCACCCGAGGTACTGGCAGCCATCGACATGGGCTCGAACAGCTTCCACATGGTGGTTGCCCGACTAGTGCATGGGGAAATCCGGACCCTCGAAAAGATGGGTGAAAAGGTTCAGCTCGGGGCCGGGCTGGATCAGTACAACCGGCTCACGGAAGAGGCTCAGGAGCGAGCCCTGGCGTGCCTCGGACGCTTCGCACAACGGCTCAAGGGCATGCCACCGGAGGCGGTACAGATTGTGGGTACCAACGCGCTTCGCGTCGCCCGAAACGCCCATCAGTTCATGACCCGGGCCGAAGAGGTCCTCGGTTATCCGGTGGAGATCATTGCCGGTCGCGAAGAAGCACGCCTGATTTACCTGGGCGTTTCCCACACACTGTCTGACGATATCGGCCGCCGACTGGTGATCGACATTGGCGGTGGCAGCACCGAATTCATCATCGGGCAACGGTTCGAACCCCAGGAGCTTGAAAGCCTGCACATGGGCTGCGTGTCATTCCGCAACCGGTACTTCCCGGACGGAAAGATCACCAAGCGGCAGATGGACAAGGCCGTGACCCATGCCGAACAGGAGCTGCTCAACATCCGACAGCACTACCGTTCGGTGGGCTGGCAGAGTGCGGTGGGCTCGTCCGGTTCGATCAAGGCCATTGCCAGCGTCCTGGCGACCCTGAAAATCACTGACGGCACCATTACGCTCGCGGCCATGCAGGAGCTTCGCAAGCGGCTGGTGGATATGGGTAAGACGGAAAAACTGGGAGACCTGGGTGTACGCTCGGACCGCCAGAGCATTTTCCCGGCGGGATTTGCCATACTGATGGGGGCATTCCAGTCTCTTGGCATCCGGGATATGGCGTTCGCCGACGGAGCACTGCGGGAAGGCCTGCTCTACGACATTGTCGGGCGCATCCAGCATGAGGACGTCCGGGAGCGGACCATATCCGCGCTACAGGAGCGTTACCATGTGGACCAGGAACACGGTGCCGCCGTTGAGGAAACCGCCGTCGCCGCCTGGCAGCAGGTGGCCGACGCCTGGGGGCTGAACACGGCGGCCGATGAAGAGGTCCTGCGCTGGGCCTGCCGCCTGCATGAAATCGGGTTGACCATCTCCCACAGCCAGTATCACAAGCACGGCGCCTACCTGTTGCGCTACTCGGACCTGCCCGGTTTCACCCAACAGTTCCAGCGGGATCTGGCCACCCTGGTGCGTGGCCACCGACGCAAGTTCGCTTCGGCTATCTTCGAAGGCCTGGACCCGGAAGACATCGCAAGGCTGCGCTACCTGTGCGTATTGGTCCGTCTGGCCGTTCTGATCCAACACCCGCGCAATATGGAACTACCTCCGGCCTTTACCCTGACCGCTCACAAGGACAAGCTGGTGCTGGAGTTTCCGGAGGGCTGGCTCGACGACAGGCCACTGACCCTGGCCGACCTGGAGAACGAGCGAGACTACCTTGCCAAACAGGATTTTGTCCTGGAGCTGAACGGCGGCTGACGGCATTCAGCCAGCCAGCTCCGCCTCCAGGGATTCCACCTCTTCACTGACTTCAAGCCACTGGGCCTCCACTTCTTCCAGGCGTGCGGTTGCATTGGCCTGCTCGCCCAGCAGCTCTTTCAGGCGCGCCTTGCCGCCGTCGTCATACAGAGCCGGATCGGACAGTTGCTCCTCCAGAGCCGACAGCGTTTGCTGAAGCTGCTCCATTTCCTTTTCCAGGGCACCCTGCTTCTTGCGATAGGGACTCAGTTTCTGGCGCAGGGCCGCCTCTGCCCGCTTGCGGGCCTTTCGATCCTCGGCGCTCTCTCCCACTGCCCCCACTGCCTCGGAGGCCTCCTCGGCAGTCTGCTGACCGGCAGGTATTCGTTTCGGTGCTTCGGTGTCGTCTTTCCGGCGGTCCGCCAACCAGCGCTCATAGTCCTCCAGATCGCCCTGGTATTCGGTCACCCGGCCATCATTGACCAGCCAGAACTCGTCCACCGTGTTTCTCAGCAAATGGCGATCGTGTGAAACCACCACAATGGCGCCTTCAAAGTTCTGCAGCGCCATGGTCAGGGCCTGGCGCATTTCCAGATCCAGGTGGTTGGTCGGTTCGTCAAGCAGGAGGAGGTTCGGTTTCTGCCAGGCAATCACAGCCAGCGCCACCCTGGCCTTTTCACCGCCGGAGAACGAGCGGATGGCACTCAGGGCCTCATCGCCATGGAAATCGAAACCGCCAAGAAAGTTCCGGATACTCTGCTCTGACGCCTTTGGCGACAGCCGCTGCAGGTGCAGGAAAGGGCTGGCATCAAGATCCAGCGACTCCAGCTGATGCTGGGCAAAGTAACCAATGGCCAGATGTTCGCCACAGGTGCGATCCCCGGATAACAAGGTACCCTCACCCCGAAGCGCATCCATCAACGTGGATTTGCCGGCGCCATTGGGACCCAGCAGGCCAATCCGGCTGCCGGGCAACAAGGTCAGATTGATACCATCGAGGACCGGGGTATTACCGTGGCCGGCCTTGCCATTGCGTATCGACAACAGCGGGTTGGAGACCTTTTCCGCCACTGGAAACTCGAAGCTGAAGGGCGAATCAATATGAGCTGGGGCGATGCGCTCCATCCGCTCCAGCGCCTTGACCCGGCTCTGAGCCTGGCGGGCCTTGGTGGCCTTGGCCTTGAACCGGTCTATGAAACGCTGGATTTCGGCAATTCTGGCCTGTTGGCGTTCGAAACCGGCCTGCTGCTGGGCAAGACGTTCACTGCGCTGGCCTTCAAAGGCTGAGTAATTACCCGTATACAACTCCAGCTTGCGCCGATCGAAATGCACCACATGGGTGGCAACCCGATCCATGAAATCACGGTCGTGAGAGATGAACAGCAAGGTGCCGGGGTAGCGACGCAGCCAGTTCTCCAGCCACAGGCAGGCATCAAGATCCAGGTGGTTGGTAGGCTCATCCAGAAGCAACAGATCGGACGGCCGCATCAGGGCCTGCGCCAGATTCAACCGGATCCGCCAGCCACCGGAAAATGCCGACACCGGTCGGTCGGCGTCCTCGTCAGAGAAGCCCAACCCACGCAGCAACGCCTCCGCCCGGCGTGCTGCAGACCAGGCCTCGTGCACATCGAGCTCTCCGTGTATGCGGGCAATGGCATGGTCATCCCCGGCCGTTTCCGCCCTGGCAAGCTCGGCTTCCAGGCGGCGCAGATCCAGATCGCCATCCAGGACAAAATCCCGGGCACTCCGGTCGGTTGCCTCGACTTCCTGTGCCATGTGGGCAATGCGGCAACCACCGGGCAGTGAGACTGTTCCCTGCTCCGGGGCCAACTGGCCCAGCAAGAGCTGGAAAAGACTGGACTTGCCGGCACCATTGGCACCGACGATCGCGACACGCTGTCCGGGCTGCACGGTGAGGTCGACGGATTCTAGCAACCAGACGCCACCCCGTTGTAAACTGAGATCGGTTATCGTTAACATGTTTTCATTTTATCAACGTATAGTGTTCAGGGAAGGCACAGCGCCTATGTCGGTCGGCTCGGCTACCATCCCGGATTTTTCGACATCGCCGCTTGAGTTGCCGGAAGACCTGGAGCCGGAGAACCCGCTCTGGCGATTTGCATTGGCGTTCTGGAAATACCCGGACGTTCAGACCAGCTGCCTGGCGCTTCAGGATCAGGGCTGGAGCGTAACGCGCATTCTCAGTGCGGCCTGGCTGGCTCTCTCTGAAAGGGCCTTCACCGGGGTCGAGGACGCTACGGTAACAGAGTGGCGCGACCGTGTAACCGGTGCGCTGCGCAGGGCGAGGAAGTCACTGCCCCGAGACGCCGACAATTGTCAGAAGCTCCGAACCGGCATCGCCAGCCTGGAGCTTGAAGCCGAACAGATCGAACTGGCCTTGAGCTGGCGAACGCTAATGACCAACAACCCGGAACACAATGACATGCAGGGACGCGACACGCTGATCATATCCAATCTCGTTGCGGCGGCACCGACATCACCGGTTGATGACAGTGCCAGGCTCCTGCTGAATACACTGGCCGACACCCTGGCCCACTTTCCCAAGGGAGACCACCAGCCATGATCATGAAATGGCTAATACGGCTCTCGTTTCCGGCTCTCGGATTACTGTTATTGCTGATTTTCTTCGGCCTGAACGATCCGGAGCAGGTCTCCGAACCAGTGGCCGAAGAGGAACAACCGGAAATTCCTGCTTTCGAGGGTCTGGTACCCTCACCGATTCCCACCGAGGGCCCCGAGATCGTGTTCAAATGGCAGGACACCGATGGCAACTGGCACTATGCTGACCAGCCGCCGGAACAGGGCCGCTGGAACACCCTCGCCATTGAGCGGCGCGACAAGGCTTTCCCGCGCCTCCAATCCCCGGAGCCGGAAACAGACTGGCGATCCCCCTATAGCGCCCCTTTCTCTCTGGGACCATCCGCCGCCGGAACCAACGGCAGCTGAGCTGACGCGTACGGTTTCTTAACACATGTTCAGTGGCATCTGGCGCCGGAACCCGTTACCTTCTGCGTTCTGATAAACACATCGCGGGGCCACGCCCCGAGCACCGACGTTAAAGGATAATGCAATGAAGAAAACACTCCTTGCACTGGCAGTGACCGGCCTTGTTGCCGGCTGTTCCACACCGCCCGAAGCCCCGGAACAACCGAAACTGGATTCAACGGACCAGAAGGTCAGCTATGGCATGGGCCTGGTTCTGGGTGAGCGCATGGGCAACGACCTGCCGAACCTGCAGATGGACCAGTTCCTTCAGGGCATCCAGCATGGCCACGCCGGCGACGAGGAAGCCAAGCGCATGAGCCGCGAGGAAATCCAGCAGGCTCTGATGACCTATCAGCAGCAGCTGCAGGAAGAACAGGGCAAGCAGATGGAAGAACTGGCCCAGAAGAATCTTGAAGCGGGTGAGGCCTTCCTGGCAGAAAATGCCGAGCGTGAAGGCGTGGAAACCACCGAGTCCGGCCTCCAGTACGAGATCCTTGAACAGGGTGACGGCGAAAAGCCCGCAGCGACCGATACGGTTCAGGTGCACTACACCGGCGAACTGTTGTCTGGCGAAGTGTTTGACAGCTCCCGCGAGCGTGGTGAGCCAGTTACGTTCGCCCTGAACCAGGTCATTCCCGGCTGGACCGAGGGTCTTCAGCTGATGAACGAGGGTGCCCGCTACAAGCTCTACATTCCATCAGATCTGGCTTACGGTCCGGGCGGCAACCGGGCGATCGGTCCCAACGAAACCCTGGTATTCGATGTCGAGCTGCTGGAGATCAACCCGGGCTCAGGAGACTAAGTTCCGGACTGGCAGCGGTCAGTTCTGGCCCTGCCACAAAAAAGCCCCAGACCGGCATGACCGGCTGGGGCTTTTTTAGATTCCGAGATTTCTCAGGCAGAGGCTACTTTGCCGGCATGGGCATTGTGAAGGTGCTCGATCAGGAAATCCTCCATCTCGAACCGGGTCTCCAGGGTTTCACCCAGCTTCGACAGCTCGCCAAACAACTCTTTGACATCTTCTTCCGACAAGTCCCGGCCATCCAGACGGTCGTTGAAGTTAAGGGCCACCTCGGTGGTCTGCTCAATCCGGGGGTAAACTTTGGCAGCCAGTTCGAGGCCACCATCGTTGAATTCCCTGGCTTCACGGACCAGCTGCTCATAAATTTCGAAGTGGCCGGTGGAGACATAATCCACCAACACTTCACACAGGCGCACAAACTTCTCTTTCAGCGCTTCTGTCTGAGAGAAGTCATTTTCCCCGGACAGGTCGCAGTAATGCACCAACAGCTCCTGACGCTCCTTGAGCCAGCGATCAATCAGTTCGCTGACGCCACCCCAGCGCTCCCTGGCATTTCGGCAATTTTCCAACATGACGCCTGTTCTCCGCTTGTCTTCGGTACTTCTGTGTCGGTTTTGATTTTTATTAGGTTTGGATCAAGTTACCCCATGGCTGCGGTCGCCCGCAACCGTTTCAGCCCCGAATCCATTCCCGGGCTTTTTGCCGGCGAAACATCAACACCAGACCAGTGATGACCAGCAGTGAGAAAAACACAGCCGTCCAGCCGGGGATACTCAACCCCAGGAAGCGCCATACCACCTCGGCACAGTCCCCGGTACCCCGGAGAGCGGTAGACAGGACTTCAAACCAGGGCAGGACATCAAGCATGTAGTCAACGGAAGGGCCACAGGCAGGCACCTGGTCCGCCGGGAGACTCTGCAGCCACAATTGCCGCCCTGCGATACCCAGCCCGGCTCCGGAAGTCAGCACCAGAAGAAAGCCATAAATGCGAACACCGAACCCGGTGGGCCCCTGGAGGAAGGCCAGGAAACTAACCAAACCGGCACCCATGAAGCCAAAGCGCTGCAACCAGCATAGCGGGCAGGGCTCCAGGCCCATCACATGCTCCATATAGAACGCCACACCCAGAAGCGCGGCACAAACAAGGAAAACAAGCCCGAACACCCATCTGCTGGTCAAAAGAACACCTCGAATCGTGAATTGAAACTGCAAGCGGCCACGGGGCCTGCTATTCTCGTCACTTAACCCTAAACCACGACCAACTTCAAGCCTATGACACGCCAGCCAAAATCCGTTCTGACACTTCTGTTTCTGTTGTTTGCCATGATGCCCTTACCCGCCGTTTCCCAGGATGAGGAGAATACCGAGGAGGAAGTGGCTGAAGAGGAAAGCGGCGTTACCGATTACATCAGCATGGATCCACCGTTCGTGACCCACGTTGGCACTCCCGGTAGCAAGCCAACCTACCTGAAAGCTGCGGTGACACTAAGGGCCCGGAGTACCAGCGCACGGCCCGCCCTGGAAGCGCATATGCCACGGTTGAGACACGAACTGGTCATGCTGTTTGGTGAACAAACCGATACGGATCGTCTTACATCTATGGAAGGGCAGGAAGCGTTGCGCGAAGAAGCCAAACAGAGGATCAATGCGGTATTGGAGGAACAACAAACCGGCGAGAGCATAGCCGGTGTGCTGTTTACAGAATTCGTGGTGCAGAAGTAAGGCCGGGCCCGGCCAGTGAATCAGGCGATCCGTGAAAACAGATCGTCTGCCTGGTCCCGGTCATCCCGGGCCACCTGATCGGCATCGTCCCAGCCGGCTTCCCAGGCGGCGATGACAACTTCACCCCGATAGGGGCAGCGGGCTTTATCCATGCCCATGGTCGCAGCCATGTAGCCCTGACGGTAAGCCTTGTTGAGCGCTTCCACATCCCAGCCGAGTTTGATATCCCTTGCCATAGCTGCTTCCCCCGATCCTGATGTTACAAAAATTAACAGCCGGATCGGGAGGAGACAAATCTTTGTTCAGTTTCTGTGCGTCAGGTCCGCAGACTTGTGAGACGGCGCACCAACTCACTGCTCAGGAACGCAGGTACTGTTCCAGAAACTCGCTGAACGGCAGGGTATCGGCACGCTCCATCTGCGCCTGCTCGGCCAGAGACTCCGCCGTCATGGCCTCAAAGGCCTGGCGCACACTGGCATCCAGGCCTTCCTGCCTGAGGGTTTGCTGATGCTGCTGGGCCATTTCCATGCCCCACTCCCGGTGGCCCAGGCCTGAGGAGCGCATGGCGTCCAGAACCCGGGCAGAGGGTACCGTCCATTCACCGCTCAAGGTCTCGCGCTGGGCAGCCAGTGCGCGACGGTAGGTGTCATCCCCCCGCCAGCTATCCAGCAACTCGGCCAGTGGTTCCAGTTGTGCCAGAATGTCGGTAGCAGCGTCTGCCACCGGGGTACGTGATCCACCACGGCAAAGCTTCAATTCCCGGTAACGGCCGCTGGCCACCACATCCTTGTAATTGTCATCAAGACGCTCGCACTCTTCATCGCCGATACGGGGCGAGTCTGACAGCAGGCAATCAAGGAGGAACAGATCGAGGAAATCGATCTGGGCCTCGTTCACGCCCACCGGTGAGAAAGGATCGAGGTCCAGACACCGTACCTCGATATATTCCACACCCCGGGCTTCCAGGGCCTGGATGGGTTTTTCTTCCCGCTGCGTGGTGCGTTTGGGGCGCACGGCGCTGTAATACTCGTTTTCGATCTGCAGGACACTGGTGTTGATCTGGATGAACTGATCGCCCCGGCGAGTGCCGATGGCTTCATAGGCCGGCCAGGTGGTGTGGATAGCACGGTCCAGAGTCTGGGTATAGGTGCTCAGTTCATTGAAACAGATATTCAGTGAGGCCTGGGCATTGTTGTGGTAGCCCAGATCGCCCATTCGCAGGGAGGTAGCGTGCTCACCGTACCAGGTGCGTTGGTCAAATCGCGAGAGATCATGGTTTACGCCGGCAACAAAGCTGGCATCCAGGGCTGGCGAGGCACCGAACAACAACATCAGCAGCCAGCTACGGCGGCGGAAGTTGCGGATGAGCCAGAAATACTGGTCTGACTTGAAGTCTTTCAGGCTTTGTTCGTTGCCCAGCAACTCCTGCCACTTCTGCCAGAAACTGTCTGGCAGCGACAGGTTGTAGTGGGCGCCGGCGATGCTCTGCATCATCCGCCCATACCTTACCGCCAGCCCCTGCCGGTAAACGTGCTTGAGCTGGCCAATGTTGGAACTGCCGTATTCGGCGATGGGGATACTCGGATCGCCATCCAGTTCACAGGGCATGCTCGCTGCCCAGAAGACCTCATCACCGAGGTTCTGCTGCACGAAGGTGTGGATGTCACGCAGCGACTTCAGCATACCCCCGGTGCTGTTGAACACAGGCGTGATCAGCTCCAGCAGGGCCTCGGAATAATCGGTGGTAATTCTCGGGTGGGTGAGCGCCGACCCCAGGGCCTCGGGATGCGGGGTCTGGGCGATGAAGCCATTGCGATCCACCCGCAGCCCTTCTTTTTCGACACCCTTGAGAAAACCATCCCAGTCGCTGGCAGCGAACTGACGAAATACGGAATGGCGGGATTCAGCCATGGTCGACTCCTGCTGCGGCCGGCTTGCTCTTCTGAACAACCGGCCGATGAAAAGATTGTAAACCCGTCAGCTGTCCTTGCGCGCCGAGGCAAGCGCCTGGGCCAGCGCGCCAGCCATGGCGCCCTGCGGGGATTTCTGAACGGAACCGCCACTGTTGGCGTTCCGATTACCGCCTTTACGGCTGGCCCCAGAGCGATTGGAGGCCATTGGCTTGCCCTCGTTCTTCTCGCCGGGCTGGTCATCCATGCGCATGGTCAGGGCAATTCGTTTGCGCGGGATATCCACATCCATCACCTTGACCTTGACGATATCCCCGGCCTTGACCACTTCGCGCGGATCTTTGACAAACGTGTGTGACAGCGCGGAGATATGCACGAGTCCGTCCTGGTGCACGCCAATGTCCACGAACGCGCCAAAATTGGTAACGTTGGTCACCGAGCCTTCCAACACCATGCCCGGCTTGAGATCACTCAGGGTCTCAACCCCTTCCTCAAAGCTGGCAAAGCGGAATTCAGGGCGAGGATCCCGCCCCGGCTTCTCCAGTTCCGAGATAATGTCCTTGATAGTCGGCAAACCGAACTGTTCTGTTACGTAATCCTGGGGATTCAGACCACGCAGGAAGGCAGAATCGCCGATAATATCGTCCACCTTGCGGCCATTCTTCTTCGCGATGGCCTCGACCACTCCATAGGCTTCGGGATGAACCGACGACCGGTCCAGGGGATTCTCGCCGCCGGCAATACGCAGAAAGCCCGCCGCCTGCTCGAACGTGCGGCCACCCAGCCGGGTAACCTTGAGCAGCTGTTTCCGGTTACGGAACATGCCGTTCTGATTGCGGAACTCGATGATGTTCTGGGCGATGGTCTGGTTCAGGCCCGAGACCCGTGCCAGCAATGGCGCTGAGGCGGTATTCAGGTCCACGCCCACGCCGTTTACACAGTCTTCCACCACGGCGTCGAGACTGCGGGACAGCTGCACCTGGGAGACATCGTGCTGGTACTGCCCCACCCCGATGGATTTGGGCTCGATTTTTACCAGCTCTGCCAGCGGATCCTGCAACCGGCGGGCAATGGATACCGCGCCACGGATGGTGACATCCAGATCAGGCAGTTCTTTAGAGGCGAACTCGGACGCCGAGTAAACCGACGCGCCGGACTCACTGACCACAATCCGTGCCAGCTTCAATTCGGGATAACGCTTGCTGAGATCGGCGACCAGCTTCTCAGTCTCCCGGGAAGCAGTGCCGTTGCCAATGGCCACCAGCTCGATCTTGTACTCCCGACACCAGGCCGCGAGTTGCTCGATGGAACGGTCCCACTGGTTCTGTGGCGCGTGGGGGAAAATGGCGCCGTGGCCGGCCACCTGGCCGGTGCCATCAATAACAGCCACCTTCACCCCGGTACGCAACCCGGGGTCCAGGCCAAGGGTCGGGCGCGGGCCAGCCGGCGCCAGCAGCAGAAGATCCTTGAGGTTAGCGGCAAAGACGTTGATGGCTTCGGTTTCGGCGGCCTCTCGCACCTGCGCCATGAGATCGGTTTCAATCTGTGTGGAAAGCTTCACCCGCCAGGTCCAGCGAACGACTTCTGAAAGCCATTTATCGGCGGCGCGACCGTTGTCACGAATGTTCCAGCGGGCGGCAATACGCTGCTCGGCCGGATGGGGTGCGCGGCGGTCGTCATCGGTATCGCCGACCACGATGGTGTAGCCGAGAACGCCTTCGTTCCGGCCCCGAAGGATGGCCAGAGCGCGGTGGGACGGAACCTTTTTCAGGGGCTCGACATGATCGAAGTAATCCCGGAACTTGGCGCCCTCGTTCTCCTTGCCTTCCACCACGGTCACTTTCAGCTGGCCTTCCTGCCAGATAAAGTCCCGCAGGCTGCCCAACAGCTCGGCATCCTCGGCAAAGCGCTCCATAAGTATATAGCGCGCGCCATCCAGAGCGGCCTTGGTGTCTTCCACACCGGCTTCTTTATTCAGGTAGCCCTGGGCCGTCGTTTCAGGATCCAGAGTCGGATCGTCGTAGAGCGCATCAGCCAGCGGTTCCAGACCCGCCTCCCGGGCAATCTGGGCCTTGGTCCGGCGCTTGGGCTTATAGGGCAGGTAAAGATCTTCCAGACGGTTCTTGGTGTCGGCCTCCTGGATGGTGGCCTTGAGTTCGTCGGTCAGCTTCCCCTGCTCCTCGATGCTCTTGAGGATGGTGGCACGACGGTCTTCCAGTTCCCGCAGATAGCGCAGACGTTCTTCCAGGTTCCTCAGCTGGCTGTCATCCAGTGAGCCTGTGATCTCTTTCCGGTAGCGGGCGATAAACGGAACGGTCGCGCCCTCGTCGAGCAGTTCGACGGTGGCATTAACCTGCTGCTCGCGGACACCGAGTTCCTCGGCGATGCGCCTGGAGATACTGTTCATGCAACCTCTGTCTGATGCTTTGCCAATAAACCAGCAAAGGTACAGCGGCTTACTGCTGCAGGCAAGCGGCCTGGCCCCGCTTGTTCAGGAATTGCACAAGATCGGCCCAGGGCATGGGCCGGGCGTAGTAATAGCCCTGGATTTCATCGCAATGCTGCTGGCGAAGGAACTCCAACTGGCCTTCGGTTTCAACACCCTCGGCCACCACGCTGATCTGCAGACTGTGGGCCAGACTAATGATGGCCCGGATGATGTGTTCAGCGTCTGCCGAGTTACCCAGCTCCTGCACAAACGACTTGTCGATTTTCACCAGGGAAATTGGCAAGTGCTGAAGATTGCTCAGGGAGGAAAAACCGGTTCCAAAGTCGTCAAGGGCAAAACTGATACCCAGCTGATTCAACTCCCGCAGGCAGCGCTGGGCGTACTCCGGATCGTGCATCATGGCGCTCTCCGTCAGCTCCAGTTCCAGCAGGCTGGTATCCACGTTGGCATTGAAGATGATGCGGAAAATGGTCTCGGTCATCTTGCGGTCGTGGAACTGCCGGAACGACAGATTGACGGCGAACACCAGGCCCGGGAAGCCCATCTCGGCCGACTCCTGCAGACGCTTGCAGGCCTGTTCGATCACCCAGTAACCGATGGGCACGATCAGCCCGCTGCGCTCGGCCACCGGAATGAATTCGTCCGGCCCTACCAGCCCCCGCTCCGGATGATTCCAGCGCAGCAGGCATTCCACACCCCGGACTTCCTCTGTGGCCAGGTCGATCCTCGGCTGGTAGTACAGCTCCAGCTCCTTGCCTCGTAAAGCATTGCGAAGATCTGCTTCCAGGCGGAGCTGGTAACCGGCGGAAATGTGCAATTGGCGGTCGTAGAAGCGGTAGCTGGTGCCCGGGTCGCGCTTGGCTTCGAACATGGCACGGTTGGCCCGACGCAACAGGTTCTCGGCGGTGTCGCCGGCTTCCGGGTAGGTTGCTACGCCAAGGCTGGCAATGACCACCACCGTCTGGCCGTCTATGGTAACCGGCTCATCAAGGGCGTTCACCACCTTGCGGATGATCTGGGTGATATCCAGGGAGTCCTCAACCTTCTCGACAATGATTGCGAGCTCGTCGCCGCCGATTCGCATCAGCGAATCCACGCGCCGCAGCGAATGACGAAGCCGTTCTGCCAGCTTCATCATCAACTGGTCACTTTTTTGATAGCCAAACGATTCGTTGATGCTGCGGAAGTCATCAATGTTGAGGTGCAGCAAAGCCAGCCGATGGCCTGCCCGCTCGGCCCGCAGCAAGGCCTGCTGAAGGCGATCGAAGAACAGATCCCGATTGATGAAACCGGTGGCCACCTCACGGCCCAGTTGTCCGTGGGCAGATTCGGATAACTGATCGCGGTACCAGAGGCATTTCAGGGCCCGACGGAAATTCCAGTGGTCCAGATTCTGGCGGCAAAGGTAATCGGCGGCGCCGGCAGCAAGCAATTCGGGCGCCCGCTCCCCGGGAGGCTCGGCACTCAGGGCCAGTACGGGCTTTTCATTGCTGGCGACCGCCAGGTACTGCAGGAAGGAGGCCTCAGACCCACTGTGGAACACGCAATCCCAGACGATAACATCAAAACTGGCGTTGCGGATCAGATCATCGCAATCCACCAGATCCGGGCACCAGGTTGCGTCCGCACTGATTTCGACGTCGCCCGCCAGAAGAGCATTCAGCCAGAGAAAATCAGAATAATCTGGTGTCAGAACCAACAGGCGCAACTGTCCGGGCCTCATGGTTTCCAGTGGCAATGTCATCAAGCAGGATCCATTTATGCGTGAACAACCGAGTCCATTCTATTAATCATAGTCTATAGATCACCAAGGTACAGGAACTCTGAGTGGTGTAGAATAAGGCCACGTCCTTTATCCCCATTTAGTTCCATTCTGGCCATGTATTTGTGAACAAGCTCAACCCGAGACAAAGCGAAGCAGTGCGCTATGCCGATGGCCCCATGCTGGTGCTGGCCGGCGCAGGCAGCGGCAAGACCAGTGTGATCACCCGCAAGATCGCCTACCTGATCGAGCAGCTCGGAATTCCGGGGCGTCATATTGCCGCAGTCACCTTCACCAACAAGGCCGCCCGGGAGATGAAGGAGCGGGTTGGCCGGATCGTTGACCGAAAGCTGACCCGGGGTCTGATTGTATCCACTTTTCACAATCTTGGCCTCAACATGATCCGGGAGGAGCACACGCACCTCGGCTACCACCCCGGCTTTTCCATCTTCGACGCCGAAGATGCCAAGGCCCTGTTACAGGATCTGATGCTCCGGGAGGCCAGTGCCGAGGCCGGCGACGAGCTCAACGACATCCAGATGACCATCTCATCCTGGAAGAATGCCATGCGCGGCCCGGCAGAGGCCCTTAGCAAGGCTGCCGATGAGCGGGAACAGCGTATCGCCATAATCTACAAGAAATACAACGAATACCTGAAAGCCTACAACGCAGTGGACTTCGACGACCTTATCCTGCTGCCGGTAATGCTGTTCCGCTCACACCCGGACGTGCTGGCCAAGTGGCGCCGGAAAATCCGCTACATGTTGGTGGATGAATACCAGGACACGAACGTCTGCCAGTACGAACTGGTCAAACTCCTCGTAGCCGAGCGGGCCGCGTTTACCGTGGTGGGCGACGACGACCAGTCAATCTACGCGTGGCGTGGTGCCCGACCGGAAAACCTGGCCCAGCTCAAAGAAGACTTTCCAAGCCTCAAAATCGTCAAATTGGAGCAGAATTACCGGTCCACCGCACGAATCCTTCGCAGTGCCAACACGGTGATCGCCAACAACCCCCACGTGTTCGAGAAAGCACTGTGGAGTGATCACACCATCGGCGAAGAAATCCGAATTGTCCGGTGCCGCAACGAGGACGCGGAAACCGACCGGGTCGCCACGGAAATTCTCGACCAGAAGCTCAAGAAAGGCCTCGATTTCCGGGACTTCGCTGTGCTGTACCGCGGCAACCACCAGGCGCGACTGCTGGAAATGAAATTGCAGGCTTACCAGATTCCCTATCGGATCTCAGGCGGCCAGTCGTTTTTCTCGAAGAACGAGATCAAGGATGCCATGTCTTACCTGCGTCTGCTGATCAACCCGGATGACGATGCGGCGTTCCTGCGAGTGGTCAACGTGCCGCGAAGGGAAATCGGTCCGCGCACCCTGGAACAGCTCAGCCACTACGCCCGCTCACGCAACGTGAGCCTGTTCAAGGCTCTGGGCGACATGGGGGCAGAAACCCATGTGACGGAAAAGGGGCTGGATCGGCTCCGGCGCTTTGCCCACTGGGTGGATGCCACCTGCGAGCGACTGCACAGCGAGAACCCGGTTCCCGTCATCAAGCAGTTGTTCACGGACATCGAATACGAAGAGTGGCTGCATCAGCATTCCGGGACACCCAAGCAGGCCGAGCGCCGGATGGAAAACATCTGGTACCTGGTGGAATCCATCCAGCGCATGCTTGATGACGGTAAGGGAACCGCCGACGAACTGGGTATCGAAGATGCCATTACCAAACTGATCCTGAGGGACATGATGGAGCAGCGGGAGGAAGAGGACGACAGCGACAAGGTCCAGCTGCTTACCCTGCACGCCTCCAAGGGCCTGGAGTTCCCGCACGTCTTCATCATGGGGCTTGAAGAAGAAATCCTGCCGCACCGCAGCAGCATCGAGGAAGGCAACATCGAGGAGGAGCGGCGACTGATGTACGTGGGCATTACCCGCGCCCGGGAGACATTGACGCTGACCTATGCGGCCACCCGGAAGCAGTACGGCGAAAAGCTGGAAACCATTCCGAGCCGATTCCTGGATGAACTGCCCGAAGAAGACCTGAAGTGGGAAGGCATGGGTGACCTGGATGCGGAGGCGAACCAGAAAAAAGGTAAGGCGACCCTCAGCGCCCTGTTGGGTGACCTGGGCCTCTAGTTTCTATCCAGATGCCCGGATACCCAGATGCAAAAAAGCCCCTTTACGGGGCTTTTTCAACAAACAAAACCGCGGTGCTTACTGGCTTTGCTCGACAAGGTGTTCAACGGCTGCCTGAATTTCTTCGTCTGGGCAGCTGGCACAGCCGCCTTTCGCCGGCATGGCATTAAAACCATTGATCGCGTGACTCACCAGGGTTTCCAGACCCTTGTCGATACGGGGAGCCCAGGCATCGGCATCACCGATCACAGGCGCACCAGCGGCGCCGGTAGTGTGACAGGCCATGCACACAGCATCATACACTTCGCTGCCGGAGCGAGGGCCAGAGCTGGCAGTTTCGGTGGCCGCCGCAGCCTCGCCACATTCTTCACCCTGCAGACATACTTCACCGACCGGGCTGATACGTGCGCGGATTTCATCTTCGACGCTTGCCATTACGGCGCTAGCTGTCAGGCCTGCAACGACCAATACAGCAGCCAGGACTCTCTTCATCTTCACAATGCACCTCGCATTTGAGCGTTATAATCTTCGGTCGCCGCATTATAGCGACTGAAACCTGGCAAAAAAACCAAACAGCAAAATCATAAATTGATTTCAACCATTTTAATTGCGATTTCGTAAGTCTGGGGGTGTTTCGCGAGCAATCCGGTTACCATGGTGTTCGCCGACGTTCTACCATCCAGGACCTGTTTTCATGACCAATACGGAACCGACTTCGCCCCACCCCTTACGCAAACCACTGCTGATCGCCGAATTCACGGCGCTGGCGGTTTTACTTGGATCCATGGGGTGGTTTTCCAGCCAGACCAGTAGCGGCCAGACAATCAGCGCCGCCTGGCTGCTCATCCCGGCCTTTGCCAGTCTGGGGGTTTTCATAAGCTTTATCGGTCTGATGTACCTTCGTTGGGTTGCCTCGGCAGACAGTGGCAACCGGTTCAGGCACAAGCTTGTTTTCTCGCTTCTGGCCGTCACCCTGATCGGCGTCTGGATCTACGGCATTGCCAACACCTGGTTCAGCCTGACTGCCAGCTAGGAGACCGCCCCATGACACCCGCCTACCTGTTGACGCGATCGTCGGCTTTCATTGCTCTCGCATTGCTGTCAGCGCCCACTATCGTACAGGCGCAGACTGAAGAGAGACCCTCGATTGACTCACCGGAGCAATGCGCGCTGATTGACGACGGAATCAAGCGCCTGGCCTGCTTTGACAGCCTCTACAAGCCAAAGGAGCGTCAGGCCCAGGCCCCCGAAAGCGCCAAAGAGCAGGCCGAGAAAAGTGCAGAGCAACTGGCACCGAATGGCGAAGATCTCGATGCCGTAGCCGGCAATGGGCTGGAAGGCGATTCCGATGCGGGCGTCATGGCGGCCCTGGTGGACCGATATGTGGCGGCTGAAAAGGCCGTATTTTCGTTCTCTGGCAGTTTTGTGGGCCACCGTCCCACCTATATCCTGCCCGTAAGCTGGGTGAAAGATCTGAACGAATCCCCTTCCAGCCCCAGGCTGGGGTCCATCGGCTATGACTATGATCTGGAACGGGAAGAAGCCAAGTACCAGATCAGCTTCAAGGTGCCGCTGCTGACGGGCATTCTGGATGACCGTACAACGCTCTGGTTCGGCTATACCCAGACCTCGTTCTGGCAGGTATATAACCAGGATGATTCGGCGCCATTCCGGGAGACCAATTACGAGCCAGAGATATTCGCCCGATACCAGACTGACTGGGATATTGGACCGGGCCGGCTCAATGGCGTGACCCTGGGATTCAACCACCAGTCAAACGGCCAGTCAGAGCCGCGCTCCCGGAGCTGGAACCGCATTATGGGGTCTGCCGCCTACAGCTATGATCGATGGCTGTTTATGGTTCAGCCCTGGTACCGGATTCCGGAGAACAGCGAAGACGACAACGCCGATATCGAACGTTATCTGGGGTATGCGAATTACTACGCGGTGTACAAGCTGACCGAAGATCGCACGTTTTCGTTGCGGCTGATGAATAACCTGAGATCGGAGAACAACAAGACGTCGGTGGAGTTCGGGTACAGCTTTCCGATGGGGGATACGATTAAAGGGTTTTTCCAGTACTACAACGGGTATGGTGAGAGCCTGATTGACTATAACCATCGAATTCAGCGGTTTGGTATCGGGATTATGCTGAACGACTGGCTCTGACCGTTTCGGTGTAGTGAGGGACAGAGCCAGCCGCTGAGTTAACCTTCTTTGTTCAGCCGATCCATCTCGGCCAGCAATTCTTCGGTTTTCTCTTCCATCAAGGGGATATCCGCCCGCGACTCCACGTTCAAACGCACAACCGGCTCGGTATTGGACATCCGGAGGTTGAAGCGCCAGTCATCGAATTCGATGCTTACGCCGTCCACGTGGCTGACGCTTTTGGCGCCAACGCTGTATTTGGCTTCAATCGCAGCGATGACTTTGGGGGGATCGGCGATGGTGCGGTTGATTTCGCCGCTGGCCGGGTAGGCTTCGATTCGGGCATCAATCAGCGACGACAATGTCTGGCCTGATTGGCAGAGGCGTTCGGCAACCAGCAACCAGGGGATCATTCCGCTGTCGCAGTAGGCGAAGTCGCGGAAGTAGTGGTGGGCGCTCATTTCGCCGCCGTAGACCGCGTCCTCGTCACGCATTCTCTGCTTGATGAAGGCGTGGCCGGTTTTGCTTTCGATGGCTTCACCCCCTGCGGCTTTCACCAGATCCAGGGTGTTCCAGGTCAGGCGGGGGTCGTGTATGACTTTGCCGCCGCCGGTTTTGTGCAGGAACTGGTCGGCCAGCAGGCCGACGATGTAGTAGCCCTCGATAAAGCGGCCGTTTTCGTCGAAGAAGAAGCAGCGGTCGTAGTCGCCGTCCCAGGCGATGCCCATGGCGGCACCTTCTGCGATAACGGCGTCGGCCGTGGCCGCCCTGTTCTCCGGGAGGATCGGATTAGGTACGCCGTTCGGGAAATGGCCGTCTGGCTGATGGTGCACTTTGACGAATTCAAAAGGCAGGTGCTGTTCGAGTTCGTCGATAACCAGGCCGGCACCGCCATTACCGGCGTTGCAGACAATGGTCAGCGGGCTGAGAGAACCGGCATCGATGTACCCCAGCAGGTGATCAACGTAGGCGCTCATCACTTCCAGGGGCTCGTACCGCCCCTGCTCTGCAGCATCAGCAAAAGGTTCCAGCACCCGATCTCGGATCTCATTCAGCCCATTATCGGAACTGATGGGCCGGGATTCGGGGCCGACCATTTTCATGCCGTTGTGATCTTTGGGGTTGTGGCTGGCGGTCACCATGATACCGCCGTCCATCCTGTAGTGGCTGGTGGCGAAATACACCTGTTCGGTGCCGCACAGGCCGATATCGAACACATCCGCCCCCGCGGCCATCAAGCCGGAGCTGAGCGCTTCGGCAATGTCCGGGCTTGAGAGACGAATGTCGTAGCCGACGATCACTTTCTTCGCGCCGGTTATCTCCACGTAGGCGCGGCCAATTTTCTCAGCCAGGATCGGGTTCAGTTGATCCGGCACCCGGCCTCGCAGGTCGTAGGCCTTGAAACATGACAAGTCCATTGTCTGGCGTTACTCCGCGGCGGATGATTGAAGCTGGATGTAGTTCTGGACGCCCATCTGGGAAATCATTTCCAGCTGGGTTTCCAGCCAGTCAATGTGTTCTTCTTCGCTATCGAGAATGCTCCGGAACAGCTCACGGCTGGTAAAGTCCTGAACTTCCTCGCAATAGAGGATCGCTTCTTTCAGATCGCTGTGAGCAATTTCTTCCAGCTTCAGATCGCAGGAGATCATTTCCTCGACGTTCTCGCCGATTAACAGCTTGTTGAGATCCTGGAGATTGGGCAGGCCTTCGAGAAACAGGATCCGCTCAATGAGCAGGTCTGCATGCTTCATTTCGTCGATGGACTCTTCGTATTCCTTGGCGGCCAGCTTGGTAATGCCCCAATCCTTGTACATGCGGGAATGGAGAAAGTACTGGTTGATCGCGGTCAGCTCGTTGCCGAGGACCTTGTTCAAATGCTGGATGACCTTTTTATCGCCTTTCATGATAGGGCTCCCTGATGGCCGAATGTGTCAGCCTCTTAGGATAGCCCCTTATCGGACAAGAGAAAAATAGAACCGGACAATCGTACCGGTCAGGCAGGCTGGGCGAGCATATTGGCCATGGCCATGTAGTCGGGCGTGCGGCTCTCGCGCAAGATTTCGCGGGCGGTGCAGGCACAGCGTCCACACTGGGTGCCAACACCCAGCTCTTTGCCAAGCTGACGCATGGATGACACGCCGTTATCGGCAGCTTCGCGAATTTCCCGGTCGGTTACGCCGTGGCAAAGGCAAACGTACATAGCAGTGAATCACCAATGACAATAAAAGTTAGTGATAATTATTGTCATTGGCATCTCGAAATGCAAGCCTTCTGGCTTAATTTTGTGCAACTTTTTGTGTTGCGAGACTCATTAACCTCGGGTCAAATTCCGCGAGCCGTTTTCGGTGACCACCACATTGTCTTCGATACGAATGCCCCCGCAGCCCCTCAACCGGCTAATCAACTCGCGGTTCAGGTACTGCCCCAACTCCCCTTCCAGCAAGGGATCCATCAGGGAAGGAATAAAATAGAGACCCGGTTCGATGGTGACCACCATACCGGGTTCCAGCCTGCGGGTGAGACGGAGAAACGGCGCGTCTTGCGGAGGCGGCGCTGGCTTTCCAGCCACGTCGTGAACCTGGACGCCCAGGAAGTGACCGATGCCGTGGGGGAAGAACACACGGGTGATGCCCTTTTCGACGATGGCATCATCGTCCAGGCCAGACACCAGACCGGTGGCCGACAGCAGGGCGGCAAGCCCCTGATGCGCCTTGCGATGGATGTCGATGTAGTCCACCCCGGGCGCGACCATGTCGCAGAGCCTGACCTGGAGTCGGTCGAGACCATGGATCAGCGCCGCAAAGTGTGACTCCTGCGGGCCTGCCGTGGTGCGGGTGATGTCGGAGCAGTAGCCCCGAAAACGGACGCCAGCATCGATCAGCAGGCTGCGGGGCTGCCCCGGGGGCTGCGTATCGTAATACTGGTAGTGCAACGTCCCTGCGTGCTCGTCCAGCCCGATAATGCTGTGATACGGCGCTTCGGCTTCCCGCTGACCGGTTGCCTTCTGGTAGGCCAGGTTGATGCCGAACTCGCTTTCACCGGCCAGGAACGCCTCCCTGGCGGCGGCATGGCCTTCCAGAGCCAGACTGTTGGCCTGCGCCAGACACTCGATTTCATATTGAGTCTTGCGCACCCGGGTTTCGTCCAGTTCCCGGAGCAGATCGTCCGGGTTTGTGTCTCCGGGAATATTACTGATCAGTGCGGGGTCGCCGATCACCGCCAGGCTGTCGGGATCATCCAACAACGGCGCCTCGGGTGAATCGCTGCTGCGAACCTCGATAAACTGCTGCCAGGGTTCTTCCGCCAAAGGCGAATTGGCGTGCCAGAAATCCACCGGCTCATACAGCCACAGCACGGGTTTGTGCCCCGCCCGAATCCAGAGCCAGCAATGTTCGCGACCGGCCAGCCCGGTCCACTGAAGGAACGGACCGTAACCCTGAAAATGCCACGCCTGGTCATCACCATAGTGGTATGGCGCGGCGCCGGATGAGATGAGCAGGCTGTCGTAACCATGCTCCGCCAGCGCCGATTCGTATCGGGCCTGCAGTTCTTTCAGGTGATCGATCTGCAGGTGCAACAGGGCATCATCAGGCATAGCCATCTTCCAGTGTTTTCCAGAGGGTTAACAGATCCTCCGAGCGGGTATCCCGGAGACGGATCAGGCGGATTTCCAGGGGCACGTCCCAGCTCTCATCACCAGCACGCACCAGACTGCCGAATTGTTCGCTTTTTTCGGTCATGCGCCGGGGCAGCCACCCCATGCCGAAACCCTGTTTGACCAGCGCCTTGATACTGGCCGACTGGGTATTCTCATTGAGTGGCAACAGGTTGGCGCTTAGCCTGCTGCGAACAAGATGGCCTTCAATCGCCGATTGCAGGAAACCACGACTGTGGTAGGCAATCAGCGGTACCGGTTGTTCAGCACTGCCCGGCAGGGCAAACCGGGGATGCCCCTGATCGTCAGAAACGCTGACCGGGACCAGGTGTTCGCGAGCCAGCACCAGCCAATCGTAACTGTCGGCGGTCAGCCTGCCGCCCCAGGGTAGATCCGGGTGCCAGTAACACAGCACCAGGTCACACTCGCCACTGTCCAGCGCTTCCAGGAACTGCTCCCCCACCCAACTGGTAGCGTTCAGGTTTAGCTGCAGACGTTCAGCGATGCCGGCGTCCTGGGCCCAGCCCTGGTAGAAGTGCGAGAACAGGCCCTGGGTGGAGCCCACACTGATCCTGGCAGACACCTCGGCTTCAAGGGCGGTAATGCGATCACGGGTATCCCGAACATCCCGGGTAATCCGCTCACACAGTTCCCGGAAGATCTCGCCGGCAGGCGTCAATGAGAGGGGCAGCGTCTGACGATTGATCAGCGTGCTTCCCATTGCCTCTTCCAAAAGTTTGATCCGTCGGCTGAACGTAGGCTGGCTCACGTGCTGCAATTCAGCAGCACGTGAGAAATGGCGCGTTCGGGCCAGCGCCAGAAAATCTTCCAACCAGCGTACTTCCATGGAGTCCCCTGAGGGTATGTCGTTGTATCGATGCGAGTTCTGCTGCTGGCATCATAGCCTATCGCAGCGGCGCCGTTACAACCGGCCCTCTTCCACCGCGTGGCAGGCAACCTGGGTACCGCCATCCGTGGTGATCAGCTGCGGGATTTCCTGCCGGCATCGCTCGTTGGCATAGGGGCAGCGCCCATGGAACACGCAGCCCGACGGCAGATTCACGGGAGTGGGCACTTCCCCTTTCAGCCGGATGTGGTTGGGACGGTCGTCCTCCAGTTTCGGAATCGCAGAAAGCAGCGCTTGAGTGTATGGATGCCGGGGGGGCGGAGAACAGCGTTTTTGTATCCGCCAGCTCACAGACTCTTCCCAGGTACATCACCGCCACCCGCGTGCCAAAATGCTCCACCACCGCCAGATCGTGGGTAATAAACAGATAGGTCAGCCCGCGGCTTTCCTGAGCATCCATGAGCAGGTTCAGCACCTGAGCCTGAATCGACACGTCCAGGGCCGAGATCGGCTCGTCCGCCACGATAAATTCCGGATCCACCGCCAGGGCACGGGCAATGGCGATCCGCTGGCGCTGGCCGCCGGAGAATTCGTGGCCGAAGCGGCTGCCCCAGTCCGGATCAATGCCCACCGAATGCATCACCTCGTGGATCTTGTCCCGCACCTGCACCGGCGACCAGTCCGGATGGTGAAACCGGATCGGCTCCTCCAGGGTCTGCTGGATGGTCATACGCGGGTTGAGTGAAGCGTAGGGGTTCTGGAAGATCATCTGCATCTTGCGACGGTAGGGCAGAGAATCCTTGCGCTCCAGGTTGTCGATGCGCTGGCCGTCGTAGTGGATCTCGCCGGCGCTGGGCGAGAGCAGGCCCATGACAGTTCGCGCCACGGTGGATTTGCCACAACCGGATTCGCCCACCACGCACAGGGCTTCGCCCTTCTGCACTTCCAGATCGACGCCGTTGATGGCATGGACCGCTTCCTGTTTGCGGCGGAAACGGCCACCCTCGAAGGTGATCTGCTCCAGCAGGCTGCCGGAGAGGTCAAAGCGTTTCTCAAGACCGCGGATACTTACCAACGGGGAGGTCATGATTCGGCCTCCTGCATGCGTTTCTCCTGCTCAATCAGGTTGGCGACTTCGTAACAGGCCACATTCACATTGCCAGAGCGGACATACTCGGGCATCGCCTGCTTGCACTGTTCGGTAGCGAACTTGCAGCGGGGATGGAACGGGCAGCCCGAGGGCACGTTCTTCAGGGACGGCATGGAACCGGGAATCTGGAACAGCCGTTCGCCGGGCTCGCCCATCTGGGGCAACGCGTTGATCAGCCCCTGGGTGTACGGGTGCCGGGCATCATTGATGATTTCCCGGGTTGGCCCCTGCTCTATAATCCGGCCGGAGTACATGACCAGCATCCGCTGGGTCACCTGGGAGACCACCCCCAGATCGTGGGTGATCAACATCAGCGCCACATTCTCCTGCTCGCACAGGTTCAGCAGCAGGTCCATGATTTCCGCCTGGATGGTCACATCCAGGGCCGTTGTCGGCTCATCGGCGATGATGATTTCCGGGTCCAGCAGCAGAGCGATGGCAATGATCACCCGCTGGCGCATACCTCCGGACAATTCATGGGGGTACTGATCCAGACGCTTCTCCGGCGACGGAATCTGCACTTTTTGCAACCGGTCCAGCGCAATGGCGCGGGCTTCTTTTTTACTGATCTTCCGGTGGGCCAGGATAGCCTCGACCATCTGGGTGCCAATGGTGAGCACCGGGTTCAGGGTCATCATCGGGTCCTGGAAGATCATGGCAATGCGGTTACCACGGATTTTCCGCAGTTCCCGCTCGCTCATGGCCGCCAGATCCTTGCCCTCGAACAGGATCTGCCCGCCGGCGATGTAGCCCGGCTTGGCAATCAGGTTGAGAATCGAGAACGCCGCCACCGACTTACCGGCACCGGATTCACCAACCAGGCCCAAGCGCTCACCCTTGTCGAGGGTAAAACTGATTCCCCGCAGCGCGGTCAGATCACCACCACGGACAGCAAAGCGCACATCCAGATCTTTAACTTCCAACAGTGCCATGGTGTTACCCCTTGTACAGCCGTGGGTTCATCACATCCCGCAACCAGTCACCCAACAGGTTGATGACCAGAACGAGCACCACCAGCACCAGGCCCGGGATCAGTGTGATCCACCAGGAACCGCTCTGGATGTAGTCAAACCCGGACTTGATCAGCGACCCCAGGGACGGCTGGGTCTCCGGCATACCAAGGCCCAGGAACGACAGCGCCGCCTCGGAAATGATCGCGTTGGCAATCTGGACCGTGGCAATAACGAAGATCGGTGACAGGGTGTTGGGCAGGATATGCCGGAACATGATCCGACGTGTCCCGAAGCCCATCACCTTGGCCGCATCCACATACTCTTTTTTCTTCTCCGCCAGCACCGAGGCGCGAACGGTCCGCGCAATCTGCGGCCACTCGGCGACACCGATGATGAAGATCAGCATATAGATGGCGATCTCACCGAACATCAGGTTGCCGAAGCTCGCCTTGAACACGGCGCCTACGATAATGGCCACCATCAGCGTGGAGAATGACAGCTGAACATCGGCAATGCGCATCAGCACCGCATCCACCTTGCCACCCAGGTAGCCCGCCAGCAGGCCAAAGAGAATGCCCAGAAACGCCTGCAGAACCACTGCCCCGAAGCCGATCATCAGGGACACCCGGGTTCCGTACAGAATAGTGGACAGCAGATCCCGGCCCTGAGCGTCGGTGCCCAGGGGGAAGGCCGGATCAGCTCCGCTCATGCCCACCGGCGGCAGCTCGGAATTCATGATATTGATCTGCGCCAGATCGTAGGGATCGGCGGGTGCCAGCAGGGGCGCAAACACCGCCGCCAGCACCATCAGCAGCAACACGGCGAAGCTGACAATGGCCACCTTGTCGCGCTTGAAGCTGTACCAGAAGAAGGACTCGCGGAAGCGGTCCCAGCGGGAAACCGTTGCCGTTGTCATGCTTTCTTTCCTGTCAGTTTGACGGTGGGATTCACCAGTCCGTAGATCAGATCCACCAGAGTATTGGTAATCACGAAGATCAGGCCCACCACCATCAGGTAAGCCACGATCAGCGGGATGTCGCTGCGGGTAATGGCTTCCAGGAACATCAGGCCCACGCCCGGCCACTGGAACACGGTTTCCGTGAGGATGGTGTAAGCCACCATTATGCCGATCTGCACACCGCCGACGGTGATCACCGGCAGCATGGTGTTCTTGAGTGCATGCAGGAAGTTGATGCGGCCGGCACTGAGGCCTTTGGCCCGAGCGTAGCGGACGTAGTCGCTCTGCAACACTTCCATCATCTCGGCCCGGATCAGCCGGATAAACAGCGGCAGCATGATCGAGGCCAGCGACACCGATGGCAGGATAAGGTGCATCAGGCCACCGCTTGAGAAAAAGCCGGATTCCCAGGTGCCGAACAGGTGCGTCAGCTCATCACCACGACCATAGGAAGGCAACCCGCCTTCGGTGGAAAAGAACTCGTTCAGCCACTGGCCCCAGCCGGTGTCCGACGGAAACCAGTTCACCGTCACACCAATGGAGAACAGCTGAATCAGCACAATGGCCGTCAGGAACACCGGGATGGAAATACCCACGGTACTGACGCCCATAAAGAATTTGGATAACCACGCCTGGGGCCGGATCGCGGCATAGACACCGATCGGCACAGAGAGAAACACAATAATCAGGCTGGCACCGATGACCAGTTCCAGTGTTGCCGGCAGGTGCTCGGCAATCACTTCCAGGGTCGGTTTGCTGTAGAAGTAGGAGTTGCCCAGGTCACCCTGCAGCGCATTGCCCGCAAAACGCAGGTACTGCACCACCATCGGGTCATTTAGGCCAAGCTCGTCTCGAATGGCTTCCCGCTCCTCCTCGGAGACGGACATCCCCACCATTTCCTGAAGCGGGTCCCCGAGGCCATCCTGAATGGCAAAGGCAATCACACTGATCACAAACATGACCAGAAACGCCTGGGAAATCCGCTGAACCAAAAACGCTAACATGGAAAGCTTCCGGATAAGGCTTGCAAACAAAAGGCCGGCACCGGATCACTCCAGCACCGGCCTGCCGTTAAAGGCGATTACTCGATAACCAGGTCACCCAGGTACGGGAAGTTCATGACGTTGAGCACCGGCTCAATCTTCACGTTCTTCTTCGAGGCCCAGGCCAGGTCCTGCCAGTGCAGCGGAACGAAGGCGGCGTCGTCATACAGACGCTGCTCCACTTCCTGCAACATGGCCGCGCGCTTGTCCAGGTCGGTCTCGACGTTGGCCTTCTGTACCAGGGCGTCGATTTCCGGGTTGCAGTAGTTGCCGGCGTTGTACTGGCCAGCGCCGCTGTCGGCATCCGGGCAGAAGGTCAGGAACTCGTAGAAGTTGGCGGAGTCCTCGGTATCCGCATGCCAGCCGATCATCATCATGTCCGCCGCACGGTTGTCGTACTCCGGCCAGTACTGGGCCTTCGGCAGGGTTTTCAGGTCCACCTTGATGTTGATGCGCGCCAGCATGGCGGCCACTGCCTGGGCGATCTTGTCGTCGTTCACGTAGCGGTTGTTCGGCGCCATCATGGTGATGGTGAAGCCATCCTCATAACCGGCTTCCTTCATCAGTTGCTGGGCCTTGGCCACATCAAAACGCGGTTTCAGGGACTCGTTATAACCCTGGTAGCCTTCTGGGGACATCTGGGCGGCCGGGGTTGCGAAACCCTTCATGATCTTGGCTGCAATGCCTTCCTGATTGACCGCATAGGCGATTGCCTGGCGAACCTTCGGGTTCTTGAAGGCTTCCACACGCTCCTGGTTCATGTGGAACAGGATGATGCGGGTACCGCTCATAGTGACCAGGTTGGCGTTCTTGTCGTTGCGGATACGCTCCAGATCATTGGGCGGAACCGGCGCGATGAAGTCGACGCCACCAGACAGCAGGGCAGAAACGCGGGTGTTGTTCTCCTTGATCGGAGTCAGCACGATCTTGCCGACGTTACCCGGAGACTCGGTATCCCAGTAGTCGTCAAAGCGTTCGAACTCGACGCGCACACCCTGCTTGCGCTCAGTCACGGTATACGGACCGGTACCCGACAGATTCTCGGACGCGAAGGAGTTGCCATGCTTGAGGATGGCACTCTTGTCCTTGCCGTCTTCGGTCTGGCCGGTGTAGAACTCGCTGTCGAACGGGAAAATATAGGTGGCGGTATTCAGCAGCAGCGGATACGGCTCGCTGGTCACCAGCTCGAAGGTGTGATCATCGATGATGTTAATGCTGCTGAAAGGCTTGAAGATGGCCTTGAAATCCTGGCTCTGCTTCAGGCGATCGAAGGTGAACTTCACATCGGCGGTCGTCAGCTCGTTGCCGGAATGGAACTTAACGCCCTCACGCAGTTTGAAGCGCATGGTGTTTTCGTCAATCCGCTCCCAGCTCTCTGCCAGTCGCGGCTCAAAGCCAAGATCCTTGGTCCAGCGCAGCAGCGGATCGAAGGTCATATGGGACAGTTGAAGGATGCCGCCAGACAGCTGCTCATGAATATCGAGGGTCACGGGGTCGGCGTCGTACGCCATCTTCAGTTCCTTGGTCGCCTCGGCAGAGAGGGCTACCGGTGCCGATGCCAGGGCCATGGAACCGACAAATGCTGCAATCAGTTTTTTCATCGCGTTTTCCGTCGCTGTTTTAGGAATTTTCACGGAACATCGGCGCAGAACGGCGCCGAATGCCTGGCCAACAAGCTAGTCTCGGAAAACACTTAGGGCAATCGAAATTACGACAAGGGGCTATACGCCAGGTGAATGACCTGATTTGGCGCAGACTTACAGCCGGAAAACCAGAGGCAGGATCAGGGCCGTAAACACGCCAGTGAGCCCCATCCCGAGCGAGGCAAAGGCACCGGCGGCGTGACTGATTTCAAACGCCCGCGCCGTGCCAATCGCATGACCATTCAAACCCAGGGCAAACCCGAGGATACGCTCGTCTTTAACCGGCAAAAGCCGCGCAAGCAGGTCAACGAAGAGGGTTGCCACCACACCGGTAATCAGAAGCCCGCCCATCATGAGGGGCACGGAACCGCCCAATTGCTCCGTTATTCCAATGGCGATGGGTGCTGTTACCGACTTGGGCGCCAGGGACGCCAGCACCTCCGGCGTGGCCCCCAGAGCCCAGCCAATCACGACGGCGTAAACCGCCGCCATGGTGGCGGCAATCGGCAGAGTGACCACAATCGGGCGCCACATGGCACGGATATGGTGCATCTGTTGGTAAAGCGGAATCCCCAACGCCACGGTGGCCGGCCCCAGCAATACCGTCAGCCAGCGCGCGCCTTGCTGGTAGTCCTGGTAGTCCACCGCCAGAGCGGCGATAACGCCAGACAGCAGACACGCCGACAGAACCACCGGCGGCAACCACAGGGGCCGCCCGATGCGGGAAAACAGCCAGTTGCCGGCGAAGAAGGCACCAAGCGTCAAACCGATCGCCAGGATTGGAGTGGCGGCAAGCGTGTCCGGTAACGCCTGGAAGCGGGCAAAAAATTCACTCACGATCGCTCACTCCCCTGGCGGTCACAGCCTTCATTAACAGCAAAGTCGTCAGAACACTCAGGAAGGTGCCCACCAACAGCGCCGCCGCAACCGCCAGCCACTGGCCCGAGAACTGGTCCGCCGTGAAAAACACCCCCACAACCCCCGGCATGATCAGGAGTACAAGCACCGAAATCAGGCCCTGGCTGGCCCGGGCCAGATCATCACTGACACTGCCTTTAACCATCAGGGTAAACGTAATGACCACCATACCCAGCACGCCGCCACTCACCGGCAACGCCAGAAGCAGGCGCACAGACTCGCCAAGAATAAAAAACAGCACCAGAACCAGAAAACCACGCAACATCGGCATGCGCTTACACTCACCCGGGAAAGAATTGCATTACACTAGCCCAAACCACCACATAGATACCAATGCAGGAAGCCCATGGCGCTCAAAGCAACCATCCACAAGGCGACGCTCAACATTGCCGACATGGACCGTCACTACTACGCGGATCATCATCTGACTGTGGCCCAACATCCGTCAGAAACCGACCAGCGAATGATGATCCGGCTGCTCGCCTTTGCCCTGAACGCCAGCGAGACCCTGGAATTCACCAAGGGGCTGAGCACCGATGACGAACCCGAGCTTTGGCAGAAAGACCTGACCGGCGAGATTGAAGTGTGGATTGAGCTGGGGCTGCCAGAAGAGGATCGACTGAGAAAGGCCTGTAACCGCGCCGGTAAAGTGATCCTGTACACCTATGGCGATCGGGCTTTCCCCGTCTGGTGGGACAAGCACCACGGCAAGCTGGAACGATTCGACAACCTCACCATCTTTCACCTGCCCGGCGACAGCACCGAAGCCCTGGCCAAGCTCGCCAACCGCTCCATGAGCTTCCAGGTAACCATTCAGGACGGCGAAGTCACCTTCAGCAACGACAGCAATCTGGTGACAATCACCCCGGAGCAGCGACTCATCCAAAGCTGACGTTGGGACTTGCCCGCAGGGGCTGGACAGCGACCCGCTTCGCACGTAAGATTGCGCACTCGAAATCGGCACACCGCTGCCGGCTTTCGTTCCGCCCGTAGCTCAGCTGGATAGAGCGTTGCCCTCCGGAGGCAAGGGTCAGAGAAAAAATCCGGAACCGAAGGTAACGGTCAAATATGCCAACTTTGTTGATAACCGCCCGTAGCTCAGCTGGATAGAGCGCCGCCCTCCGGAGGCGGAGGTCAGAGGTTCGAATCCTCTCGGGCGGGCCATTTCATCGCAAATTCAGAAAGTTACAAACCTGAATTGTCTGAACACTCCTTTACCTCGCAAATTACTTCTGAATAAACTTCCAACTAGGCAGTGACTTTTGCCCCGCTTGTGAAATTTTACTATTTGGCACATAAATCTGAGCCTGTGTCCAAATTGTGTCCATGGTGTGTCCACGGCTTTTGAGACGTTTTTCTCAGTCTGAAATAACTGACCTTTGCACAGAAGCCGAAGGCTCCCAACTTGGACACAGAAAACGACCAGAAAAAGTCCCTCTGGTAGGCCCCCTATAGAGCTGCCATAGCCCTCGATGTAAATGCTTGTCCTACGCCTTTGGTAGACCGGCGAGAATTTCTCTGGCGATGCTCAATTCGACGCCAGATCTTCGATGTCCCCTCAACGAAATCTTCGGGCTCTGGCACGCGGACAGTTCCATCACGCCATTACTCTTCTTGTTTTTTAACCTCATTTGAGGTATAAAAACAGGAAGACTAGAGTTCCGCCCCGGAGGCAACCTCATGCACAACCTTTTACACACTGAAGAGAATGCTGTAGATCGACTGTCCCAACTTGGGATTCAGTTACCTGTCCTTAGAGAATCCGTCTGGCAGGGATACCTGGCAAGATCTCGCACTACGGCCAATCATCCGAGTATCTCTCGCGGGATCATCATGTGGGCAGAAACCGTTGCCGTATTACGGGAACAGCTAAGGCCTGAGGGGTGGAGGAAATCAGATAAAGGCAACTATGAGCTCACGGTGAACGACGAAAACGGCTTGGCTATCGTTGTCACCACCGGAGATGATGCAACCGGTATGGTCGGGCCGACGCCTTCAAATAAGTGTCCAAAGGGAATTAATACTGCTGAAGCGATTGAAGCCAACAATCAGTTGGATATGTTCAGTGAGTTGTTGCAAGCGATAGAGGAAAACCAAGGGCTCACGACTTGGGTACTTTTGATGCATTTGGCTGCCAACGAAGTACGCTGTGAACTTTCCCTTCCATCTAGCATTTCCGGCGGAAAAATCAATGGCTGGAAGGAACGGATTGTTCTGCCGAGTATGCCGTTAGATGATGATTCGGTCGAAATCGATCTTCCTGACTTGCCCGATATAGAAGTACCAATTAAGAAAAAGGCATAGCATGTTCAACAATACTCGTTTTGCCCTCGCGAGAAAGCGCAGAGGCCTTACAAAGCGGGCCTTGGCTAAGGAAGTTAGTGTGACTGATCGGTCAATCACTGCTTATGAGAGTGGGCAGACCGTGCCTGAAAACCACACAGTCGACAAGATCGCGAATGCACTCAGGTTTCCGGTCGAATTTTTCTTTGCTGATGACGTAGAAGAGCTCCCCGTTGAGGTGGCAAGCTTTCGTGCGCTGACCAAGATGACGGCCTCTAAAAGGGATATTGCTTTATCGGCGGGTGCTGTGGCACTTCTCTTGAACCGCTGGATTGAAGGCAAGTTTGATTTGCCTTCACCTGAATTTCCTGAGGATTACAGAATTGCGTCAAATGTAGATTTAAAAATTGATGCCGGCCAAAGATCGTCTGAGGGTGACCAATATCCAGGCCTCGGGCAGAAAAATGATCCTGAATCCGCAGCCGAAATGTTGCGTCGATACTGGGATCTAGGCGAGCTTCCAATTAAAAGCATGATCGCTTTACTTGAATCCAAGGGCGTTCGTGTATTTTCTCTATCAGTTGATGCTAGAGAGGTCGATGCCTTCTCCATGTGGTATGGCGATATTCCTTTTGTATTTCTCAACACAAAGAAAACAGCGGAACGATGCCGGTTTGATGCCGCACACGAATTGGGCCATTTGGTAATGCACCGACACGGCGCACCGCAAGGTCAAGAAGCAGAGAAGGAAGCTAACTCTTTTGCATCAGCGTTTTTAATGCCCAGGAGAAGTGTGCTGGCAAATGCCCCAAGAACAGTGACGCTAAAGAGCCTTATCTCCCATAAAAAATACTGGAACGTCTCTGCCGCGGCCCTTAACTACCGGCTTCACTCACTCAATTTAACATCGGACTGGACCTATCGAACACTGTGTATTGACTTGGCTAAATTAGGCCGGGATCACGAGCCCGAGCCATCACCATTCGAAACATCGCAGGTGCTCAAGAAGGTTTTTGCCAGCCTGCGCGAGGATGGCATCTCGAAAATTGACGTTGCCAGAGAACTATTGATTGAACCGGAAGAACTGGATGAGCTTACATTTGGCCTGATGTTGAATGCCTTGAGTGGCAATTCGCCAACCAATTTTTCTGACAGATCCAAGCCTAGTTTGAGGCTAGTTAAATAGCTAATTTCACTATGCTACTTGGGCGGTAGTTTGGCTGTCGCCCATCAATCTCAAACCTTTAGGCTACGGTATGATTTTATCCTCTCAGGCCAGAGCTGGCCTGACTCCAATCACTCGGCCGCTTTATGCCAAAAAAAAACCGACCAAGAGGTCGGTTTTTTTACTTTACGTTGTATCATTAGTGCTCAGCACAAGCTAAACAGCATATGCCTCCTACTAGTCGCGGTGGTGGGCTGATACGACCTTGGCACCGCCATGTAGAGAATACTATGTGAACGACTCCCTACTGTCAACATCTTACCACTCAATCCAAGAGAGCTTTCAGGGCATCCTCAGGATCGCCCTCCAACCCATACTGTTTCGAGACCTCCCCTATTATTTCTAGAAGTCGAGTCATTCGATCCTCCAGGCCTTTCTTTGCATCTCTGAGATCCTCTTTTGTCGTCAAGAGGGCGCCACGCTCATGCTTTAGCTGGCTATGAGACTGTTTTAAAGCTTCGAAGTCAGCCACTACGTCGCTCCCATAGTGCCTTGCGAGCCGGAGCTTCATCTCAGCCTTATCATCGGAACAAAGCTTAAAGGCGAAACAAGTAACAGGAAACGAATTGCCTTTAAGCATTGGGGGATAAACCCGATATGAAGATACTGTCTGAATCATGCGAGGAAGAGTTCGACACGTTCTCTCGGTGTATTTAGCGTGCAATTTTGCAAAGGATTCTTTTGATATTTCCATACTTTCTGGGTCACCAGAATTCGGGGAGGTGGTCAAAGGCATGACTTGAATTCGGTCACCGTTCACCGATAGAACAATACATGGCCGTTTTTTGTACAATTCGCTAGGAAGGTGAGAGGCTGAGCATAAAACGCTTTGACCCAGCTGTCCTTGTGAATCGATCGCAGATACTTTGTGCCCAAAATCAACTTCAACTATGTTAAAGCGAGTAACTATTTTATTAGGAGATGAGCTACCCTTTGACGCCATCAATCCTATTGAATCGGTGTGCTTTACCTCTGCAAGACTAATATCGATTTCAGACTCAGTGAATTGAATACCTTCAACTTTCCACGATATGTTACCGTCGCCACTGAAGCTCTTAATGATGAACGTCTCAGCGGCATTCTCATCATGATATGGAATCAGCACCTCATTGAAATCTGTATATTTTACCTCGCCTAGAGCACAGTCATCTTGTTTCCAGAAACGGACCTTCATAATTTAGAACTTCACCCCAGATATTTGTTTGTCAATCAGCAGACGCGACACAGAGCGATTTTCCATGCCAGATAATGAGAAACTAGAAGCCAGCGTAGCAATACGGCTACATTTCACCCTAAAGAAACTCCGTATATGAGTCAGATAAGATATCGCGACGAACGCGAGCATAAATATTGAGCTGCGACAGACTCTGCCATCGAACAATCTCAGATGAAGCGCTGTCATTCTTCTATGAAGTAATCGGTATCAACTTGCTTAACCTCATAAACTTCTTTGACGTTGACCCCTAGGTTATTCTCGATCATTAATTGAGCCAGTTCCCGGCCGTCGATCAAAACGACTTTCATATCCAAACCTGCGATGGCCTCACGGGCCCCGGCAGAGAAGTCCGACGTTGTAAGAAACACCCCTTTCCGCGCGCGCTGTCGGGTTAATGCGCCGATAAATTTATCGATCTCGGGGCGATGAACTGTGTTGGTCCATCGCTTAGCTTGCAGGTATATGGTATCCAGGCCTAGCTTGTCTTCCTTGATGATTCCATCAATCCCATCGTCATTGGTCGTTTGTGTGGCCTGCCCCGCTTCCCGCCGGGAGCCGCCATACCCCATGGAAATCATCAGATCTACAACGAGCTTTTCGAAAAAAGAGGGGGAAGCCTTGCGGGTGCTCTCCAAGACATCATCCGCCAGGTTTTCCATCAGAGACTGGTGGGCAGATGCTAGCTGTTCATCCGGAGTTATCTCGTCAACTTCGCTCACTTCCTCTTCTGAGCTATTGGAAACTGGCTTTGGCTTTTGCGTATGGAAGTCATGGAACTCAGAGAACTGCTTTAGCCAGGCAACACTGATCCGATCAGGACCATTCTGAATCGCATCCAGCCCACGCTCGGTGATTTGCACCATACCCCGCTGCGGAATCGTCAGAAGTCCGGCCTTGTTGAGGTAAGTCCTTGCCCAGCCAGCCCTGTTGTTGATCACTGTTTGATGACCGGATGGCAGTCGCTCTTTTCGCTCTGCATCTGAAAGCTGAAAAAAGTCCTTCACTGCCTCGCGAACATCTGCTAAGGGCCTAGCCTCTCCATCACCAACGGCAAGTAGAACCGGACGCATGACTGATTGAAAATCGGGTATGGCCATTGCCCAAACTGCTCCTCGCCAGAACTTTGCTTACTGCTTGTCCACAAACTCGAACAAATCACCAACATCACACTCCAGAAACCGACACAGAGCGTCTACAGCATCAAGATCCACCCTACTGGCGGTCTCATGATATAGCCGGGTAATCGTTCCTCGATTTACACCGGTCTCTCTCGCCACATCAACGATTTTCAGCTTCTTCTCGCCCATCAACCTGGATAGATGGCACTTAACCATTTGGCCCACCAAAGAACAAAATAACCCGCAGGAGATCAAAAAGACTTGCAGTAGGTCTTAATGAGTGCATAATGATCTACAGGAGGACATATTGATCACTAAAGAAACCTTTTGCCCTCCAGCGATCAAAGATAGCAAAGGAGCCACCTTATGTCACAGGTATATCTCACCACCGAAGAACTGGCGGGGCGCATTAAATATGATGCCCGAACCATTCGCGAACGCCTCAAAGACTCTGTTCTGCTTGAGGGCATTCATTACATCCGCCCTTTTGGTGGGCGGAAGATTCTCTACATATGGGACGTTATTGAGCAGGACATGCTCGGCCACTCCGCAAATCATGCCTTTGCCGTGCCAATGGCCGGAGGAGGAATGTGCCGTGGGTAAAATTGTAGAGCGCACGGAGACTGGCAAACTCTTTTTTGATTTCCGGTATGCAGGCAAACGCTGCCGAGAACAGACAACTTTGGACAACACGCCAGCCAACCGCAAAAAACTCGAAGCCATCCTCAAACGAATCGAGGCCGAAATCACGCTGGGTACATTCGAGTACCACCGGCATTTCCCGAACAGTCCCAGAGCAGCAAAGTTCACGAAACAAGCGGAGGTTCAGAGGGTTCGACAGGCCCATGACACGCCGCTGTTCAAAGCCTTCTCAAAGGACTGGCTCGGCGAAATGAAGATTCAATGGCGCCAGTCACATATCGAGACGGTGATGGGAACACTGAACAATTACCTCAATCCCCATTTTGGGGAACAAGAGGTTGGCCGCATCACCAAGAAAGACATTCTCGATTTCCGGGCCTCACTCGCCAAAGTTACAACCCGGAGCGGAAAACATCTTTCAGCCAGTAGGATCAACAGAATCATGACGCCTTTGCGCATGATCCTCAGTGAAGCAGCCAACCGGTATGAGTTTAGCTCACCCTACCATGGGATTAAATCGCTGAAGGTCCCGCGCACTGATGTAGAGCCTTTCACTATTGATGAGGTAAGGCAGATCATCAACACGGTCCGCTCAGACTTCCAAAATTACTACGCGGTTCGATTTTTCACCGGAATGCGCACGGGAGAAATCGACGGGCTCCAATGGGACTACGTGGATTTCACGCGTCGCCAAATCTTGATCCGCCAGTCTTTGGTCGATGGCCGAATGGAGTACACCAAAAACGACGGTTCCTTCCGAACTATCGAGATGTCTCAGCTGGTCTACGATGCTCTGAAAGACCAGCAAAAAGCGACTGGAAAGAAAAGCTTCGTTTTCTGTACACGGACCGGCGGGCCGCTGACTCATAACAACGTCACGAAAAGAGTTTGGTATCCACTGCTTAGGCACCTAGGACTACGCAAACGCCGGCCATACCAGACCCGTCACACCGCAGCCACGCTGTGGCTCGCGGCCGGTGAGAATCCTGAGTGGATTGCCAGGCAGATGGGCCACACCACCACGGAAATGTTGTTCCGGGTTTACTCACGGTATGTACCAAACCTGACCCGTCGCGATGGCTCCGCCATCGAGCGTCTGCTCATCAACGAATTCAACGCTAAAACTGATTCCAAGAAGGAAGGTGACTCATGAACCATTCCCAACCGTTTTCTATCAGCCGAAAGTCTTTCGCAAATCGTTTGGCAAGCGCACTCGCATTTTCGATGCAAATTCCGGACGGAAATCACCTTGTCGCCGTGCTTGGCGAAGGTGACGAAAGCTCCAATCTCGCTGCACTTACTAATTGGGTGGAAAATGAGCTTTGGTTGATGGACGACGAAAACCTGCAGGATCCGCTTCCTGCCTTGCTAAATAGCCTGGAACGCGTCCTCACCTCTGCACAGGAGCTCTTCGCATGAGCATTATCGTGAATACCGAGTGGCAATCTGAACCCGAGATTTTCGTTGGCACCATTACCAATCTGACGGAGATACCAAACGGGGAGGCCCTGCCGGTGCTAGAACTGATCATCGAAAATTCTTTTGAGCAATACCGGATCGTGATGTTCCAACCCCACCCGGACCTCCAGCTCACAAAAATCCCGGACTGTGCTGTTCAGTTGGTGCTCTGGGAGGGCAAGTCGGGGAATGCAGTATCGCGCTCAGACACCGTAATTCTGATGGACACGCCTGATTCACTGCTGCATCTGCCTGAGTCACAACTGGCCTGCCCTGATCTGGCGGTCGATATTGAACTGTTTCTCGAATCATGCCCGGTTCAACCACTGGCTGATTTTGTTCGACGAGTGTTGGGGCGACCATCAGTTGGACTTCCCTTCTTGAATGGCGCGATGCAAGAAGCCAGTTTCCAACAGCCGGGAAGCCTGGCAAGACACGGCCTTGATGTAGCCATACGTTCGTTCGATGCATGCCGCGGTTATAACGAGGCGGAACGCTGGCTCGCTGCTATTGCGGGACTTCTACATGGGGTGGGCCGGATTGAGTTATCTGACTCTAAACCAGTCGATTACCTGAAGGTCGTTTTGAAGGGGCTGGGCTTGTTGGCGGAAGACCTAAAACGACTAGCGCAAGAACTGCCTGAGGCGGCACGAACCATTCAGTTTATTATCGCCTCGATGTACCGCATCGGAAGCCATACACAACCCGATCCAACGGTAATGGTTGTGCAGTCATCCCACCTGCTTGCCGCGCAACTCCAGCCAGAGCTTATGCATACAGCTTCAACTCACTTGGCTCAAGCTTCAAACCTCATCTCGCCTTAAAAAGGACTACATTCAGTGGCCATGGATGGCCCTTTACTTCTGCATTTCGTCATCAACATACACTCGTCCAGCGAATGCGATCAGCGCTACGAATGCCACAAATCGAAGAGCGGGCATGTAATGCTGGCGCGGCCGCTCACCAAACCCTTTACGCGGCGGATCGACTTCTATTTGCGCGACACCCATTGCATTTCTGGGGCCCGCAGGGTCATCCCAACGAATCCGAATACGAGATGTCGGCATTGATAGCTCCTTACTCCAATACTCCATCATTTGCTGTTTACCAGGATCATTTTCAGGTGCACGTACATCCACCCACGCGAGCGGTAAAAAGCCTGTAAGCTCCAGAAATCTGAGATACAGCACTTTCCCCTCGGTCGAAGTAAATTTTATTTGCGTATGACTTCTCTGTATCGCCTCGACAACGTTCTCTACAAGAGCCACGAAGCGTTCGGAGTCTATGACGGCAAGCTGCACCAAGCTGTGATACATCAACTCGACGGTCGAATGGCATGCTCTCAACTTGGGTGGTGCCGGACAAGTGCGCTGGACAGGGTTGTCTACTCCGCCCTCCCCATTTCGGTGAGCAACGCTGTCAACATCAGGTCTCTCGCTCAAAGAAAATGCGTTGCGCTGACCGGCGTGCTCTTCTTTAAAATTCCGTGCGCGCTGGTCCATCAACCATTCGCCACGTCTATAGCAGCGGGCTAAACAGGCCTCAGACGGTCCAAACAAGGTTGCGGTCCCGGCAATCGCCTTTTCCAACGTTGCGCCGTTTTTTATGAGCTGAGAGATATGATCGAGCGCTCGGTAAACCAACAGAGCCGACGCTGGCACCTGAGAGTTCTCAGGCACTGCCTTACTAGCTGACCCTGACATCTCAAAACTGGTAAACGACTTGTCTAGCGCGACCTCTCCGCCTTTTTTAAAGCGGCACAGAACAGCGGCCAGTTGAGCTGGCGCAGAATCCTTGTTCTTACTTAGACCCCGCCGTTTACGAAACTGCTGCAAATTATCATCAGTGAAACCCAGTAGCTCGGCCTGGCACACATTCGACAAGGTGCCCATCGGTACCGACCAGCGCATTAGACCCACTGCGTAGTCTAATAGGTGGGTGTAAGTTCGAATCGTTTGTCCAGGGGACGCATGGCCCATCATGACGGTCAGGTACTGGAGCTTTTCGAACGCAGGCACATAACGATCTTCCCCACACAAAACCGCATACCAGTCCTCTCCCCAGTGAGGCATGATGACAGCTCCATCATCACTGCAGGCCCATTCAACCGGAAAAATCTCACCGGGACACGATTCCATCAACCGAAGTGCACTAAAAGTGGCACAGGAATGCCTTAGGTGATGGAAGCGCAAAATCGGAGTCCCCGAGGCGGATCTCATGGCATCCTGAATCGGATCAATCAACGTTCTAGCAGGCATCAAAGAATCTGGCTGGTGCAACTCGCTAAACACCAATTGGTTACGCTTTATCGAAGGCTGCTCCAAAACTCGCCGACGATACCAACACCTGACCAAATCCAGCTCAGAATCGGTTAGTAGGGCCCACAACGGCAATACTCGATTGGCGTTGGCGGTCTTTGTGGCGCCAAACTTATTCCCCCTAACAATTAAACTCGGAAATGCCAAGGCTGGCTCATACAACCCCTGCAAATCCCGGAGAAGTAACCGTCGTATTTCCCCTCGTCGTAAGCCACACCGGTAGCCCAGTATCAGTGCAGTTTTCCTTGTTTCAGATAGCCTTCGGTCTGGCTCATCCTCAAGCATAGACAGTGTTCGCCCGAACTCCGCAGGCGTTAATATCTCTGCATCGACCTGACCGTTGCTGCTCACCCCCTCAATATACGTATCTGGCAAACCGTGTTGCGTAACCAGGTAATGATGAAATCGTCTGAGAACCCCAGAACGGTATGCTTGCTGTTGGATCGACGAGCTGGCTTTTAAAAGCTCTGCGTAAAGATCTTCCCAATCATCCTCATCTAGGTCATTCAGATCCTCTTCAGCAATCATTTCAGCGATGAGTGGTTCAGCAAATTCGGAGAGGTACCGTCGAATAGTACTCGCTGTTACAGACAGTCTAGAGAGGGCACACCATGAAGCAACGACCCTGACAATTGGTGACACAGTAGATGACTCAGCAATACCCCTGAGCGCTTTATAGCTCGCACTTTTTACAGATGCGCTCTTTTTACGCTCATCTAGCGCCAGGGCCCGAAGTATTGACGCGATCGCGTCTTTGGCGTTTCCGTTTTTCGGGCCATACAGGGGACAAGAAGGCTTATTAACAGTCAGTTCCGAGGGCGATGTTGGCGTGTTGTAACGCACCCTCGGTGGAACCAGACCAGTAATCAATCTAACCCACGAGCTAGGCCCCATAGAGACGGAAACACTTGCTGCGCTCTGTACAAAGCCAGCACACCCCATGATGTCCAGTGATGCCACGGTCGAGGCTGCATCCATCAGACTACGGACAAAATTACGGTCCGCAGAGACTGCGCTCTTCCTAAAGGAAATTCGTGAAACAAACCCTGCCAAGAGCGACGGCGCATTGGCAGGAAACGCCTTTAAACCGTGCTCGCGATTGAACCGATGCAGGAGCATTAGCGTGACAGGATCAGGAAACCAACGGGAGCCTTCCGAGCTTTCGGTACTCTCCAACCAATAAAGTTGCTTGTCTCCTCGGGACCTCTTAGCGGTTTGAAGTCCACTGGTGATGGCGCCGCAGATGGTCTTGAGAAATTTTTGGGAGTGCAGACCTCCAAACCAAATCATGGAATACACAAGTCGGCCGGCGTCGTGCGTCAACCGCCGCGAGCCTTTCACCCCGTCGCTCCGAAGGCTATTCCAGAAGTCTGCTTCAATCACCTCGTAAACCGATTTATGCGCAAAGCTGCGCGGGGTCATCGGTGGCGTATCCATCCGGACAACTATCATTAGGTCTCGGTTCGGAATTTCGAAGCCATGTTCCCCGGCTATCTCATCGAGACGCCTCACCAGGTGATTGTGACGGATACGTAGTGCGTTCCCCGTGACTCCGGCACAGGCGGTCTCGAAGATAAAAGCTACCAACCCCTCAGGGACCGGTTCAGGAACGTCTCCGGTCACCAGCCTTGAAAACGATTGGTCGAGAATGCGGTCCACGGCATCACGTTCGGATTTTGCGATTTGGTGGCGCTTTTTCTCACGCAGCTCATCACCGTGAAGATTTTCATTTTTCGCCTCAGTCTCGCCCATCAGCCCAGCCCCCTAACCGGCGTCCAACCAAGCTCCACTTGGATCTCCTCCAGCACTGGCACCAGAAACTCCTTGTACTCAACTGGAGACAAGGTCGAATACTTCCCCATCGGCTCTCGCCCAGCCACCCAGTGTCCCATCAAGGCATCAATCAACGCTGGTGGAATTCTTCGATGTAAAAGCTCACTACGTAGGAGGTGGCGCCCGACGTTTAGCGGCAAACTTGAAAACGACGACAGGTGCTCATCGATCTGATCAGGCGTCACAGCGACCGGCTTGGCCATTCGCCTATTCGGCGTTGAAAGAAAGAAGAGGGTATGGTCCGGGACCGGCTCGCCTAGATACGTCTCGACCATCCGCATCACATGACGCCGATGGCTCAGATAATAGTGCCAGTGGCTCAAGAAATTTTCGGTCAATGGCGCAATACGCGAGTGGCTCCAAAAGTCGGCTTCCTTGTCCGCGATCACGGCACACCTGCGATTTAGATCTACATCGGTAATCCGGGATAGAGGCGCCTGAACGCTTCGGTACCCAGTGCATAAGAAAAGCAGCAGGACCGTGTAAACCGTATATGCATTATGAATATCGGGAAGCGTCGATTTCCCGATTGGCTGACGCAACGTTACCTGGAAATGCGTTTTCAAATCCGTCGCCAGCTGCCTCAAAACGTCCGGCGTTGGACAATAGGGGGACCCGATACGCCGATCAGACTGCACCAATGCTACCGGGTGCAAAGTATTACGAGATTCGGGCATCAGCTGTGAAATAGCCTGCAAGTAACGTTCTTGCAGATCTGATTCATAGGCACAGTAGTAGTGGATTCCAGCATGTCTGCTGATGTCATCGTGGTCACCGGCAATGAGAATTGACGCAACCATGTCACCGGCACCGTCAGACAAACGGTGGAACAACGCCCTTTGAACCCGCCTGAGGGTCAGCCTGACGTCGCTTTCTTTTTTGATCCGATCAAACAAGTCAGACGCTCGTTCCGCAACACCCTCTTTTTCGTGGTTCTTAAAAAGCGCGCCACGCCAGCCACGGGGATCAGAGCCAACATGACGTTCCAGCAAGTTCCAGAGAGGACCTACAATGGGCATCCGCACCGACGGCACGGTCTGAACCAACTGATGCCGCAGTTCTGCGTCAAGCTGAGTCTTCCGTACCGGTTGCGGGGCGGCGCTTTGCCAAACTGCAGACTCATAGCAAATGTATATTCGCCCGTTTTCTCCACGTTCCGGCAAATCACCCAGCCGGGATTTCAGTTGCGTCTCCAGAACCAAATCTAGCTCTCGCCCTGTCAAAAGGACCAAAAGGAGGGCCAAAGCAGCTGAAAGATCGGCATCATCGGGCTCAGTTACCGCGTTCCAGTAAACATAGAGTTCGTACTCCGTCGGCCGCTCCCAACGGTTTGTCAGCGTTTGATTAGAACGTCGAAGCTGATCGGACTTTGCGCGGTCTCTAGCAACCCCATTTTGCCCAACCCAAGGCTTTCGATGCTTTGAGAGGCCGTGGCTTGTAGCAACTATGGGCCGGTGAACAAGGTCATCTGATGGGAGCGCATTTCGCTCTGCTGTTTGGAATAGTTTGTCCTGATCAACACTGGTCCGAAGAGGGAAAGTGAGTGCCTCAATCACCCCAGCGGAATCTGTCTCATCACTCTCCTCAACATCAATCTGAATTCGCTCCATCTCAAGGCCGCTGCCGGCCGGATTCTCGTACTCATCTGTAACAGTTAAGTCTTCAGTCTCAGCTCGAACACTCCGCTCAATTAGGGACTCTTTTTGTAACGACAGTCCTAGTAGTCGACGGATAGGCGACAAATGCTTGGCTCGCAGGTCACCACGCTCCCTTAGTCGCTGTTCCAATTGGTCCAGCGTGGTATAGCAATTTGCAGGCTCCGAGGTGTCAACTCTCTCAAGGCTATCCATCCAAAGATGAGCTCGCCGGAACTCCAAAAAAACTTTTTGCAGATTCGAGAGCGGAACTTTCCCGTCAGGCGCCTCGGGAACCCCGCTCCAGATAGCGATAAACACATGAGCCAGAATCGACGCTTGCTCGCTGTTTAAAGAGATCTGGTCTCCAATTTTCAACAATGCGGCATAGACAGGATACGGAGTGATTTTTGGCCTTTCGTCAGAGGTCGGATGCCAAAATTCGTCAACATAAACACCATCGATAATGTCTCGACACAGTTCGATGATTCCCGGCAATGTCTTGCCCAGGTCATCCATACTAGGATGATTCTTTTTTTCTAGAAGCGACAACATCCGACCCGCAACTGGCAAAAAAGCCGTAGCGACCGTCTGGATCTGGGCGCGTGTATCCGGTGGCTGAATAAGTTGCTCAAGTGCACTACTCGGAGACATCATTCACTCCCTAACTTTTGAAAAATAATCGGAGATTCCTTGCTCAAATCTCTCTGCGATTCACGCCAGAGATCAGGGATAAGCGAGACTTTGTGGGGAAGCTCGAACTCGCAGAGCCATGCTTCTTTATTAAGAGAAATAGAGAGGAGATAGCTTTTGAATAGCCCCCTGTCTGCATTGCCATCAGGGACAAATTCAGAAGCTCACGCTCTATAACTTCGGTGAGCAAAATGTCGGTGGGGATTGGGGGGCTCTCAACAAGGACAGGAATCGGAGTCTCAGAATTCAAACAAGAGATCAAAGCCGCGGATCGCAGATTGCCCGTTACGATGTAATATGAAACGTACTCGGTTTTTTTCCCCGTTTCTTTTCCCTTTTTTTCTTCGTTCTTTTTCTTCTTTTTCTTTCTCTCTTCGACCACCGCAGGGTGTCGGTGCAGATAGTCCAGGATTGCTGGCTCGGGCAGCTCATCCAGAGCGCTTGCCCGGAAAGGTAGCGCTGCAAATTGTTCAAGAAAGTGAGTAGCCCTCAATACGGGGGATTCCTCAAGGTCCTTAGGCGAGATCGTTTTCAGTGTATAGATGTGGTCAGCCATGCTGCTCTCCTCAAACGTGATGAGAGTTATTGTGACGACCTATGAGCGACCGTTGTTTTGTCTAATTGACCGAAAAATGCGTTTACTCTGTTTTTTTTAAAAAAACGGTAACTGTCTTTTCCAACAGCCTTGCATCAACCAAGAAATGCGAAAACCGGCTGTCCGAGAAGCGACACCACTGCTCGCAGGCGAAGAAACAGCACCCATGTAATGGATTGAACGGCTCGGCGAAGGCTTGGTCACGGAGTACTACAGGGATTGGTGAGCACCGAGAAAGGTTTAGAAAAGCTCCCGGCATTGATCGGCTGGCTGGAGCATGGCGTCAAGACCTACATGATCCCGATTCCATTTCTGTAATGCTTGTGGTCAGGAAAAACCGGCTCAAACAAGGGGCTATCACCGATCCACTGATGGTGTGTAGATGTTTTTTTCTGCAAAAAGGCCAATTTCCAGTCTAATTCGATTTTTCGTGCAATTAGACGAACCGCAAGATTGTGATTCCTCTTTACTCTGGCTGTGATGTTCAAAACACACACGAGGAAGATTATGAATTTGAAAGAAAAACTCTGGGAAATTATCGAGATGCATTCGGTCGTCGAGTCGGCTTGGTTGAGAATCGAGTGGCTGAGTGAGGCTGTTGATAAGTATCAGGCAGAGCTCCAAGAAGCCGAAAACAAACACGATGAAGTTGTTGAATATCAGGAGCGACTCATGCACGAACTCGCCAAGCAGGCCGTGTTGGAAGGCATCGTTGGAGTCAACGATCACTTGCCAATGCTGAGGCCCGTCGAATTCGGGGCAAAAATGTACATGCTGCTGCAAGAGCACGATGAGCGAGACGCTGGCGAGCACCAGTCAGAAACAAAGAACTTTTAGTTTACCGACGACCTAACCGTTATCTGAGAGGGGGGGGGTAGTGAACTTTGTCGACAGATGCTGGCCCTCAATTTGGAGCCAACATCTGTCTGACAATGGTCGAAACTGAAAAGCCTCAAGGCCATTCTGGAATCGTCTTACTGCGAAACGAAAACCCTTAATTACCCGTGTTCCGATTTTAGGGGATGGTTACAAGGCAGATCAGACTGGCGAAGCTTCGCTCGGTCTACACCATCTTTTGCTTGCAGCCGTGGAAAGTTATGAAAGACTGACACGGAAACAAATGCTGGAGCTTCTACTATGAATAGAGAACCTAACATTGCCGAACTTCGTGAACTCACTTATCAGGAGGCTGTTGATCTATTTGAAGGCGACACAGTTGCCGCTGATAGGTGGTTATCATCTTCTGTTCGGGCACTCGGTAATCACCCCCCAATCTCGCTGATGGGAACGAAACAGGGCTGTCAAAAAATCCGAAACCTCCTGCGCAAGTGGGCCGAAGGGGCGATTTCGTAGCAGTTCTCGTCCAGAGTAAAAACGAACTCGGTGGCGCTCTACTGGGCTTTTATAACCGTCAATGAGCTTACGCAGTCACCGGGGCATTCTGCACGTTACAGACGAGGGTAGACTTGAAATCTTCTGAGCGATTGGTTGACCAATACTTCAAGTGGAGCGTTTGCGACCGCCGCTACCATTCAGAACCAAATAACAGAAGTAACCAATGACAACACCCCAGAAAGCTGATGAGAGTCCAAATAGAGACATGCCCGAAGCTGTAACAACAAAGGTAATCAATGACGCTTCGCGGTGACTAGGCTCCTCTAAGGCGGAGAATAGATTACCTGCAATCGCTCCAAGGAGAGCAAGCCCGGCAAGCACAGCTACAAATGCCGCTGGAAGTGATGTAAATAGACTAACGATGGTACCGGCGAACAAACCTCCCACCAGATAGAAAACACCATTGAACACCCCCGCGATGTATCTACGAGACGGATCTTCATGGGCGTCTTTACCTGTGCAGATGGCAGCGGTAATAGCAGCTACCACAGTAGTGATTCCGCCGAAAAAAGCCATTGGGAGTGAAACCAGGCTTGTTATTCCGATAATGGGCTTTGCCTTAACCGGGTAGCCTGCACTTTGGAGGATCGCCATGCCGGGCAGAAATTGTCCAGTTAAACTCACCAAGACAAGCGGAATGGCAAAACTAAGGGTTGAACTTAATGTCCACTCTGGCTGAATGATCTGAGGCACCGCAACGCTCCAGCGAACGCCTGACAAGGAGGCACCTTCCAGAGCGACCGCAAGTACCACCCCTGAAATTAACAAGAGAACCAGGGTATATTTGGGAAAAAGGCGACGAAACACAACATAGGAAACAAGCATTCCGATGGCCAAAGCGGGAGTGGTTTCTATTGCGGTGAAAGCACCCACACCAAACTGAAAAAGAATACCCGCCATCATCCCAGCAGCAATGCCCTTCGGAATCGCTCTGACAAATGTGTCAAAGGTACCTGAAATACCAATAATAAAGATCATAATCGCCGCGCTAATATAAGCGCCTATTGCCTCGTTTAGAGACAACTCGGGGAACAGTGTAACCAGCAACGCGGTGCCCGGTGCAGACCAAGCGGTCACGATAGGAGCTCTAAGCCAAATCGATAACGCGATCCCTGATATGCCGGCTCCCACAGAAATAGCCCAAACCCATGAGGTCATCATATCGGACGAGATTCCAGCGCTGGCTCCAGCTTGGAAAAAGATGGCTAAGGGGCCCGAATATGATACGAGAACCGCTAAGAAGCCCGCCACGACTGCCGGCAGGGAAAGGTCTTTTAGAAGTTTTTGCATAAGTGTGAATCCGTTATTGATTATTGTAGATTCAGGTCATGAAAAAGGGCCCCGAGCGGTTAAACGCCGGGGCCAAAGAGGGCATGACTGACTGTCTACCCTGGGGTCGCATTTCCTACAGAACTTACCCTAGATCGCCCCCAGCAACTGGGACCACTGTTCCCGTAATGTAGCTGGCAGCATCAGATGCCAGGAAAAGAATTGGCTCAGCCTGTTCATCCAAAGTTCCGTATCGATGCATGAAGCTGTTCCCTATGGTCTGATCAATCAGGGTTTGATACCACGCCTTTTCCTGCTTACTCTGTTCTTCCGCATTTCGAGGCGTCAGTCTCGGTGGCGCTTCTGTACCGCCCGCCGCTGCGGCATTTACTCGGATATTGTGTGGCGCATATTCATACGCCATGTTCACAGTCAAAGCGTTAACCCCTCCTTTGGCTGCACCGTACGGAACCCGCATTAAAGCACGCGTTGCTATGGAGGAGACGTTGACAATCACTCCTTCATTTTGCTCAAGCATGTAAGGTAAAACTGCGCGGCAACACCATAGAGTCGTAAAAAGCGAACGCTGAATTTCCTTTTCAATCTGTTCCGGCGTGTAGTGCTCGAACGGCTGAGCCCAGATAGTGCCACCGACATTATTAATGAGAATATCGATACGCTGAAAGTGCTGATGCGCCTCCGCCATTACTTTCTCGGCCCCTGCCCAAGTTTCAAGGTTGGCCTGAACAGCAACAGCATCAGCTCCCTCATCACGCAACTCTGCAGCGACGCCGTGAATATAGTCCGCAATGTCTACGAGAAGCAGGCGAGCGCCTTCTGCGGCCGCCAGCTCGGCTACACGCTTACCTATTCCTTGGGCGGCTCCAGTGATCACCATTACCTTATCGGTGAAGCGAGATGTCATGCGACCTTCTCCTTTTCTGCAGGAGCGCTAGGAGCGAACTTTTCATAATGAAACGAATTCGGTTTCAAGCCCTTTTCTCGGAAAAATCCGAGCACCGAATCAACCATGGGAGGGGGACCACACAAGTAGACATCGACATCCCCCTCATTTAGGGGAGCGTCATCCATATGCTGGGTAACATATCCTTTCCTCGGATGGTCGCTCTCTTCTCCAGAAACCACAGTGACGTATGTAAAATTGGCCAACTCCTCGGTAAAACGGTCCAGGATATCGAGGTACACCAAATCATCATCATTAGTGACGCCGTAAATCAGATGTGTTGGTAAGTCGCAGCCATTGGCTTTCATATGCTCTAGTTTGGATAGGAAGGGCGCTAGGCCAGTGCCTCCTGCCAGCATCAGTATCGGACGCTCGATGGGTCGCAGATAGAAACTTCCCATGGGGCCGGTTAGGGTTACCTTATCCCCAGTGCGGGCCTTGCCCACCAGCCAAGAGCTCATAAGCCCCCCTGGCACATTGCGAATTAGGAAACTCAGATCACGGCTACCTGGCTTGGAACTGAAGGAATAAGCGCGCGTCTCTTCAGAACCCGGCACCTGAATGTTCACGTACTGCCCAGGAAGGAAGGCAATGTCATCGTCCGCGGTGATCTTCAGTTCGATCGATGTGGGCGAGATCAGGTTCACCTCCGCCACGGTACCACCGACTTCGGCATTGCCCGTTTTGCACATGGTGGAAGCGACAGGCACTTCCACCACACAGTCACTGGAAGGCACCATCTGGCAGGTCAGTACCATGCCCTGTTCGGCTTCCTCGTCAGACAGCGCTTCGTCAATGTATTCCTCACCCATGTCGAAGTCGCCCTGACGGCAGGCACCCTTACAGGTGCCACAAACGCCATCGGAGCAGTCCATGGGCAGATTGATCTGCGCACGGTAGGCGGCGTCGAGAACCGTTTCGCCTTCGTTGCAGGACACAAAACGGGTAACGCCGTCTTCAAAGTTCAGCGCAATGTTGTAACTCATGATGATGCTCTCCCCATCAATTACAGGTGATAAACGTCCAGCACCTGATTGATGCAATCGTTGTTCAGAACCAGTCGCTTCTCCCGAATCAGCGGCTGCTCGCCAGTAGTGTCCAGGGTGTAGAAGGACGTTCCGAAAAATTCCGCCGTTTTCTTGTAGCGGTACGCCTTGGTCAGCCAGTTGAACCGCAGCTTCACTTCACTCTCATCCTGGGACAGGATCTCCAAGTTGCTGGTGAAGTGCGTGGTTCGCGGCTCCGGCATGGAGCTGGCACCGGAACGCTCAGTCTTTATGCGATAGATCCGGTCTTCCAGGCCTTCCTTGTTGGGGTAATAGATGAGCGAGATCTCGCTTTGCGGGTCCTCGGTCAGCTCATCGTCATCGTCCCAGGCCGGCATCCAGTAAGTGACGTCTTCGTGATAGCAGGCCAGCCATTTGTCCCACTCGCGGTCGTCCAGAAAACGGGCTTCGCGGATGATGAATTGCTCGATATCGTGGTAGCTCAGGCTCATGCCGACGCCTCCTCTGAAGTCACTGGAATGAAACGGGCCCGCTCCGCCTCGATGGCACGGGTCATTTCCTCCTGCCAATGTTGGTGGTGATTAACATACAGCCCTTCGTCGTCGGGCCGCGCGCCACTCATGATGGGCTTCATATCGATCTGGTTGGCGTGCTCATCGGGGCCGTCGATCCAGTGCGCTGCACCACGGCTCATGTCGTTCCAGCGCATGTCGCGGGCTTCATAGCCGTTCTGGCAGGCGCGGAATTCCTCCAGGTCGTCTGGTGTGCCCATGCCGGTCACATTGAAGAAGTCTTCATATTGACGGATACGCTTGGCACGTAGCTCTGCCGGCTCGTTCTTTGGACCAAAGGCATAGATGGTCACTTCCGTCTTGTTGACGTCGATGGGCCGGGTCACGCGGATCTGTGTGGAGAACTGATCCATCAAGTAAACGTTCGGGTAGAGACACAGGTTCTTGGTGGTCCTTACTATGGAGTCCGCACGAGCCTCTCCGTAGGTTTCCTTCAGGCGCTCCAGCTGGCTGAAGATCGGACGCACTTCTGGGTTCAGCAGTCGAGTCCACAGCATCATGTGACCGTTCTCGAAGGAGTAAAAACCGCCTTCCGCAGACCAGCTCTTGGCGTCGACCGCTTCAGTGCCGCCTTTGTCGTAATTGCGCTGGCCCATGGTGGACAGGTAGTTCCAATGCACGGTGCCCACGTGATATCCATCTGCTCCGTTCTCGGCGGTCAACTTCCAGTTACCCTCGTAGGTGTAGGTCGAGCTTCCGCGCAGGATTTCCAGGCCGTCTTCGGACTGATCCACGATGTTGTCAATGATCTTGGTTGTCTCGCCCAGATACTCTTCGAGAGAGACCACGTCGGCATTGAGGCTGCCGAACAGAAAGCCACGGTAGTTGCCGAACTTTGGCATTTGCTTCAGATCGTGGGAGCCGTCGGTGTTGAACTGCTCTGGGTAGCCGCCTTTTTTCTGGTCTTTCGCCTTCAACAGCTGACCGTCATTACGGAAGGTCCAGCCGTGGAACGGGCAAGTAAAGGAGGTCTTGTTGCCCCGTTTTTTACGGCACAGGGTCGCACCACGATGCGAGCAAGTGTTGAGGATGGCTTTCAGCTCGCCATCCTTGGTACGAGTGATGATCACCGGCTGGCGACCGACAGTTACTGTAAAGTAGTCACCCGGCTCCGGGATCTGGCTCTCGTGAGCTAGGTAAACCCAGTTGCCCTCGAAAATATACTTCATCTCCAGATCGAACAGTTCCTGATCGGTGAAGATGCTGCGATCACACTGGTAGCGTCCGGTTTTCGGATCGGCTATTACCGCGTCACGTACCTTTTCGGCGAGTTTTTCAAGCTTGCTGGTCATGTCGTTCACTCCGTCTTGTTCTTGGGTGGCGCTTACGCAGCGTCGGTTTCCAGGGCACGCGGACGTGCGTGGCGTTCCTGGAGCTCGGGCTTGTCAGTAGCAACCAGGGCGACGTTGAACTCGACTTCGGTAATCGGTCCTGTGACGCCGTGCTTGGTCCCTTCTTTGGACTGGTCTACGCGCTTGGCTTCCACCACCAGCTCTTCACGGGTGGCAAAAGCAAAGTCGCTGTAGGTGTATTCGTCACCGGCGATGTTGATCTGAGTGGTCAGGTGCTTGTAACCAGGCTTGGACACGAAGTAATGAATATGCGCCGGGCGCTGGCCGTGACGGCCCAGATGGTTCAGCAGCTGCTGGGTTGAACCCTCAGGCGGGCAACCGTAACCGGACGGCATAATGCTCTGGGCAGCATAGCGACCTTCAGAATCAGTCTTGATGCGGCGGCGCAGGTTGTACTCGCTCTGCGACTGGTCGAAGTAGGAATAGGCGCCCTTGGTATCAGCATGCCAGATATCCACGATAGCATTGGCCAGCGGCGCGCCGTTCTCGTCGGTAACCTGGCCCTTGATCAGGATCACCTCGGCGTCTTTGTCGGAGCCGTCATCCATGCGAGCAAATCCTTCGCTGATTGGGGCACCGGCCACGTAAAGCGGGCCTTCAATAGTGCGTGGCGTGCCGCCGGTCAAGCCGGCCTGTTCGTCCTCGGCGTCCTGACGGATATCCAGGTAACGGTCCATGCCCAGGCCCGGGGCCAGCAGGGCGGCTTCGCCGTTTGCACCCAGTTCGCCAACGTAATAGACGGCGCTCCAAAACTCCTCCGGCGTGACATCGAAATCTTCCACGATCTGAAAAATGTCGTGCATTACACGGTGGACAATCTTTTTCATCCGCTCGTCACCGCCTTGCTGATCAAAGCCGGCAACTTTTTCAAGAAGATCTTTCACTTCGGCGGTTTGCATGGTTTTAACAGTCATTGTTGGTCTCCTCGGTCTTTTGTTGTTGTTGCTCAAGACGTCCCAATCAGTTGGCAACATCATCTTTGAAGCCCCTTTCACCACAGAACGGGGCCGGATCTTGTGAAAAATTTTGCTTAGCGATCGTCCTCGTGAATGGAGGACGGATGGCGGCAAAGGGGCGCAACGGTGATGTCCATATAAGGGAACAGCGGAAGGTTGCTGATCAGGTCCTGTAACTCGGCGTTGTCCTCAACGTCGAAAATGCTGACATTCGCGTAGCTGCCCGCCACACGCCACAGATGGCGCCACTTGCCTTTTTCCTGAAGGCCTTGGGCGTAGGCTTTTTCCCGGGCCTTGATCTCGCCAGCAACCTCAGTCGGCATATCGGTGGGCAGATTGACCTTCATTTCAACTTTGAACAGCATGTGCGCTCCTCCGTTATTGATCTTTGCGGCTGTATTCAGCGAGCTTGTCTTCGTTAAGCGTGACGCCCAATCCAGGGCCTTGTGGTAGGTCCACTCCGTTGTCGTGGAAGCTCAGGGGCTTTTCCACAATGTCGTCCTTCATCAGTAGCGGGCCGAACATTTCCGTGCCCCAGTGCAGGGTTTCCAGAGTGGACCAGGCATGCAGTGCAGCGACGGTGCCGATCGTGCCTTCCAGCAAGGTACCTCCATACAGGCCGATACCCGCCGCCTGGGCAACCGCGGCCTGCTTTAGGGCCTGCGCCGGGCCGCCAGCCTTGGCGATCTTAAGGGCGACGGCCCCCGAAAAGCCGGCGGCAGAGAGGTTGTACATATCGCTGGCATCGGCGACGGCTTCGTCGGCCAGGATAGGCAGGTGGAATTTCTGCGACAGGCGCACCAGCGCGGCGTGATCCTTCATGGGTGTGGGCTGCTCGACCAGGTCAATACCGGCGGCTTGCAGTTCCGCCATGCCTTTGGCAGCCGTTGACTCATCCCAAGCCTGGTTCACATCAACCCGAACACTGGCGGACTCACCCACGGCATCCTTGATGGCCGCCACATGACGAACGTCGTCCATTAACGCCCGCGACCCAATCTTGAGCTTAAAATCACAATGGCGCCGGGTTTCGATTAGGCCGAGGGCCTCCTCGATATCCTTGGCGGTATCGCCACTGGCAAGGGTCCAGAGCACCGGGATATGCTGGTGTACAGCCCCGCCGAATAGGTCGGATACCGGGCAGTTCAACCGCTTGCCTTGCAGATCCAGCAGAGCCGTTTCAATAGCGGACTTGGCCAAATTGTTTCCACGGGACGCTCGGTTTAGCTTTACCCTTAGGGTATTGATTGCGTCGGCCGGCTGGCCAATCAGTTGTGGCCTGAAATAGGTGTCGATGGTAAGTTTCACGCTTTCGGGGCTTTCCGGGCCGTAGGCAAGGCCACCGATGGTGGTGGCTTCACCCAACCCTTCAAGACCATCGGAATCCTTCATCCGCACGATCACCATGCTCTGAACCCCCATGGTTGTCATGGAAAGCTTGTGCGGCCGGATGGTCGGAATGTCGACCAGGATCGCTTCGATGGACTGAATGGTTGCGGACATGTGCTCTCCGAATCGCAAGTTATAATGCCTGTGACTCGAACAGTACGAAGTTTCACGGATGTGAACCAATATTGATTAAGTAGCTAGCGATACCTAGGAGGTATGGATGGAACTCAGACACCTGCGATATTTCGTCGCCGTTGCAGAGGAAGGCAACCTCACCCGGGCAGCAGAAAAACTGTTTATTGCACAACCACCACTAACCCGGGCAATGAAGCAGCTTGAGGAAGAAATAGGTGTAGAGCTTTTTATCCGCAAGCCCAGGGGCCTTGAGCTGACCAATGGAGGGGAATATTTTCTGGAACAGGCCCGACAGATACTGGACAAAGTAACTGCGACGGTTGATGACACTCGCAGGATCGCACAGCATCGAAAGACTATTTTTTCCATCGGGTTTGTCCCATCCGTTTTTTATGGCCAGCTACCTCTCATGGTTCGGCGTCTGCGCCGAAACAAGAACTTGGAGATAGTCCTGCATGAACTGAAAACACGGGAACAGGTCGAAGCACTTAAGACTGGCAAGATCGACATTGGCTTTGGAAGGGTGAGCATAGAAGACCCCGACGTGGAGCAGGAGCTACTGTTCGACGAGCCCATCATCGCTGCCATACCCATGGGTCACCCGCTCAGCAAACACCCTCCGTCTATGAAAGAGCTTTCTGCCCACCCCATGGTCGCCTTCCCTTCCGGGCCGGGCCCAAACTTTGCAGATATCACCCAGGGGCTTTTTCACAGACGCGGCCTGAAAATTCATGTCAGCCAGCATGTCAACGATCTTCAAACGGCCCTATCGCTGGTCGCCTCCGACATGGGGTTCACGCTGGTGCCAGAACAGGTCCGAAAACTTAATCGTGAGGGGGTGGAATTCATGCCGCTGGAGGATAACAACATCACCACGCCCGTTATCGCCTCCCGTCGTCGAGGCGAAAACCCGAACGCCGTGATGCGGCTGGCTAACACTATCCTGGATGAACTCGTACAGAACCGGCTGACCGGTCGTTATCCGTGAGGCTTATCGAGCCGCCTGGCGAATCTGATCAGCCACAATCTGCAGCCTCGGCAAATACATGTTCAACAAAGTATCCATGTCCACTCGGGCGGCATTGGTGCTGATATTAAGTGCACCCAAAAGCTCGCCGCTCGCAGAATAGGCGGGCACCGCCACAGATCGCAAACCAAGATCAAGCTCCTGATCTACGACGGCGTACCCGAGATTTCGCGCCTTGTCGATCTCCTCCCGCAAAACGTTTTTTTCTGTGATTGAGGATAACGTATGACGCTCAAGCTGAATCCTGTTTATATAGGTCTCAAGCTCGCTCTGCGGCAACTGTGCCAGCAGCACCCGCCCCATGGAGGTATAGGCCGCAGGCAGGCGGGTACCCACCGACAGCGTAATAGCCATTAGGCGATGCCGGGCGGCCGACCGCACCACGTACACTACATCGTCACCATCCAGAACCGCCAGGGATGAGGATTCTCCAAGCTCGGCGGTAATGTCTTCCAGATACTGTTGAATGACTGCTCGATACTGGTTTGATGCTTGATAGGCATAACCCAGCTGCAGTACCCGAGGAGTCAGCTCGAACTGGCGACCGGTGCGCTTCACAAACCCCAACGCGTGCAGGGTCAGCAGAAATCGCCGTGCCTTAGCTCGGTCCATATCAGTGCGGGCCGCCACTTCGCTCAGGGTCATGTGAGGGTGATCGGCATCGAATGCCTGAAGAACCTCTAGACCCGACGCCAGTGCGCCCACGTAATCCCGGTCTCCCGGCTTGAGAATCTGTTCGTCCATTCCAGCTCCTGTAACAAGCTTATTTAGCCTGCCGCACATCATGTCAGCGCATGGTACCAGTCAGTTCGCATTACGAACATCCGTGCTTTTGACCAACTGGTGAAAATTTGTACTTGACGACCGAAAACCAATCACGCCATTATGTTCGCATATTAAACTTATGTTCGTATATCGAACTACTCAGCCAAAACACGATGGAGACACTGCGATGGCCGAATTCCTCTCTCTCAAGGAAGCGGTAGGCAAACACATCAACAGCGGCGACACCGTTGCGATGGAAGGCTTTACCCACCTAATTCCGTTTGCCGCTGGACACGAAATCATCCGCCAGCAAAAACGTGACCTGACCCTGATCCGCATGACCCCGGACTTGGTTTATGACCAGATGATCGGTGCCGGCTGCGCTAAAAAACTGATTTTCTCTTGGGGTGGCAACCCGGGCGTGGGCTCCCTGCACCGTTTGCGGGATGCCGTTGAGAAAGGCTGGCCGAACAAACTGGAGATCCTGGAACATAGCCACGCAGCCATGGCCTGCGCCTATGAAGCCGGCGCCGCCGGGCTGCCGCTAGCAGTTCTGCGCGGTTATGTCGGCAGCGACCTGCCCAAGGTCAATGACCAGATCAAATTCATCGAGTGCCCCTTTACCGGTGAGCGCCTGGCGGCAGTACCCTCTGTTCGTCCGGATGTAGCCGTGATTCATGCCCAGCGGGCCGACCGCAAGGGTAATGTGCTGATAGAGGGCATCGTCGGTATCCAGAAGGAAGTGGTGCTGGCCGCCAAGCGAAGCATTGTGACCGTTGAGGAAATCGTGGATGACCTCGGCGCCTCCGTGAACGCCTGCGTACTGCCCTCCTGGGCCATCACCGCCATCGCCGAGGCCCCGAAAGGCGCCAAACCCTCCTACGCCCTCGGCTACTACGACCGTGACAACGCCTTCTACAAAGAGTGGGACGGCATCGCCCGCGACCGGGAAACGTTCCAGACCTGGCTGAAAGACAACGTGTTTGAAAAAGGAGCTGCGTGATGAGCCTTGAATTTACCTCCTCAGAAATGATGAGCGTCACTGCCGCCCGCGCACTGACCAGCGACATGACCTGCTTCGTGGGCATTGGACTGCCCAGCGAGGCTGCCAACCTGGCGCGACTGACCCACGCACCGGACGTGACCCTGATTTATGAATCCGGCACCCTGCAAACCAAACCGGACGTGCTGCCTCTGTCCATCGGCGACGGCGAGCTATGTGAATCCGCCCTGACCACCGTGGCAGTACCGGAGATGTTCCGGTACTGGCTGCAGGGTGGACACATCAGCGTCGGCTTCCTGGGTACTGCCCAGATTGACCGTTACGCCAACCTGAACACTACGCTGATTGGCGACTACCGCGAACCGAAAGTCCGCCTGCCTGGGGGTGGTGGCGCCCCGGAAATTGCCACCAATGCAAAGGAAGTGTTCATTACCGTCAAGCATTCCAAGCGTACCTTCGTGAAGGACGTCGACTTTGTTACCACCGTTGGCTTTGGACGCGACGGCAAGGCACGGGATAATGTACCCAACATTGGACGTGGTCCCACCGTGGTAATTACCGACCTGTGCATTCTCAAGCCTGACCCTGATAGCAAAGAACTGGTAGTCACTTCTCTGCATCCCAATGTGACTCGGGAAGAAGTGATCGATGCCACTGGGTGGGAAATCCGGTTTGCCGACACGTTGGAGACCACGCCAGAGCCAAGTGCCAAAGAGCTGGAAGTTCTGCGTGATCTGAAAGCACGCACAAATGCACATCATGCCGGTCAACAGTGAGAAATATCATGACTGACGTTTATCTCTGCCATCCTCGTCGTTCGGCGATTGGCCGTTTCGGTGGCACCCTTGCCAGCATTCGCCCTGACGACCTCGCCGCTCACATTTTTAAAGCGGTACTGGAGCAGGCTTCGGAACTCGACCCGACCGCTATCGACGAAGTGATGATGGGCTCTGCTAACCAGGCCGGTGAAGACAACCGCAACGTGGCGAGAATGTCTGCCCTGCTGGCCGGCTTGCCTACGTCTGTTCCCGGCACCACTCTCAATCGTCTGTGCGGCTCCGGCATGGACGCCGTGGGTACGGCGTTCCGCGCCATTCGTGCAGGTGAAATGGACCTAGTGTTAGCAGGAGGCGTGGAATCCATGTCTCGCGCACCCTATGTGATGGGCAAGGCTGACAGCGCCTTTTCACGTGGCCAGAAGATTGAGGACACCACCATCGGCTGGCGCTTTGTGAACCCGCTGATGAAAAAGCAGTACGGCATCGATTCCATGCCGGAAACGGCGGAGAACGTGGCCGAACAATACAAGGTGTCGCGGGAGGATCAGGACCTGTTCGCCTTCCGTTCCCAAGAAAAGGCCGCCCGAGCCCAGAAGGAAGGACGCTTCGCCGAAGAAATCGTGCCTGTGTTCGTTCCGCGCCGGAAACAAGACCCGCTGGTGTTCAATACCGACGAGCATCCCCGCGAAAGTACGCTGGAGAAGCTCGCATCCCTGCCCACGCCATTCCGCGAAAACGGCAGCGTGACCGCTGGCAACGCCTCAGGCGTGAACGATGGCGCCGCTGCGATGCTGGTTGCCAATGAGACCGCCGTCAAAACCCACGGACTAAACCCCATGGCCCGCATACTGGGCATGGCCACGGCCGGCGTGGAACCGCGCATCATGGGCATCGGCCCTGTGCCGGCGGTTCGCAAGCTGCTGGAGAAACAAGGCATCGGCATTGACGACATTGACGTGATCGAACTGAACGAAGCCTTTGCCGCCCAGGGGTTGGCGGTACTGCGGGAATTGGGCGTTGCCGATGGTGATTCACGCGTGAACCCTAACGGCGGCGCCATCGCCCTGGGCCATCCTTTGGGGATGTCCGGTGCCCGACTGCTAATGACCGCCGCCCACCAACTGCAGAGCACCGGTGGCCGCTATGCCTTGTGCACCATGTGCGTAGGTGTCGGCCAGGGTATTGCGACACTCATCGAACGGGTCTGAGCTAAGGAGCAAACATGGCTTTTCTAAAACACGACGGTCGCACGGTTTGTTATCGACTGCTGGGTGACAGCAACAAACCGCTGCTGATGCTCGCTCATCCCCTAGGCATGACCCAGGGGGTTTGGGACGACATGTTGCCAGCGCTACTCGAAAAATTTCGGGTACTGGCCTGGGATTTACCGGGACACGGCGCCAGCGCCGCCTGGCCGGAAGAATCCGACGAAATCACACCGGAAAACCTGGCGCAGGAAGCCATCGCGCTCGCGAAAGTGGCAGAGTCAGATAAGTTCCACTTTGTCGGAACATCGATTGGCGGCGCCATTGGCCAGCAACTCCTCAGCAAACATTCTGAAAGGCTGCTTTCAGCCACGCTTACAAACACCGGCGCCGTCATCGGCACACCCGATGCCTGGAATACCCGCTCGGCCAACGTTCTGGAGCTCGGCCTGCCGGCCATGGCGGTGGATATCGTGCCACGTTGGTTCGGCCCCCACGCGTGCGAAAAGCAGCCGGCGCTGGTGGAAGGCTGGAGCGTGATTATGGGACGCGGTGATGACCGTAGTTATGCCCTGCTGTGTGAGATGCTGGGACGGGTCGACTTCCGAGAGCAGCTGGGGCAGCATCAAGTGCCACTACGACTGCTTGGTGGTTCAGACGATGTGGCCACGCCCCCAGACACACTCAGGGCGCTGGCCGACGTCAGCGGTGCAGCGGAGCCGGTCATTTTGGAGCAGATTGGCCACGTGCCGTCAGTGGAATGCCCCGATGCATTCAGCCAGATTCTGCTTGATGCCCTGACCTGAGCACTTAGCGCGCAGACCAGACCGCAGCTTACTCCGGCCCTGGTCTGCAGCCAACCACTTCCGCGCTTCAGAATCTGGATAACTGTCTGCACTTTGCGGATAGGTTCATTCCGGAAAAAACCTTAGCGTTGCTCCACAATGCTAACCCTTGCCCGCCGGGAACAGTACCATGGACAACACTCTCACATTAGAAAAAGAAACCTCTGAGACCGGTTCTTCCAAAGTCCCAATGTATGGAGCGTTCCTCCTGGCTCTCGCCTTTGCCGCACTGATGCTTGTCAACGCAGACACGGTATTCCAAACCACGCTTGCAGCCATAACTCTTGGGCTGACAGCTACTGCACTTATTCTGTGCGCACGAATGCGTCCGACCACCGTCACGATACGCGAACCGGTGCCACCAGTGGAGTCCCGTCCCGAACCGGTTCATGAACCGGAAACGCCTGTTCCCGAACCGAAATCACCCGACCCCGTTCTGATCGGCCACCTAGACGACCTGCGAAACAACGTGGACATGATACTCGAAGAAATGGATGAAGCTGGCAAACTAGCCAAAGCGTCCGGCGCGAAGGTAGCCCAGAGCGCGAACAGCATTTCCGGGGCCGAGGCCTCGATTAGGGAGCTGGCGGAGTTCATGAGTCGTATCGATGACGTCTTCACTCAGTTGGTTAAACAGTCCGAAGAAATCGGTAGCATTGTCGGCAACATTCAGGATATTGCCAAACAGACCAACCTGCTGGCTCTGAACGCGTCCATTGAGGCCGCGCGAGCGGGAGAACACGGTCGCGGCTTTTCGGTAGTGGCCGACGAAGTGCGTAACCTAGCTGTTCGAGCGAACGAATCCAGCGAGAGTATCCGTGAAATCGCCAACAGCCTGAATTCGACCTCCGTGGAGGCCGGTAGCGGTATGGAAAAAATCCGCCAGTCGTGTGATCACTGCCTAAACCAGTCGGGGGAAGCCTTACAAGCAATGGAAGACATTCAGGCCGGAGCTGTCGCTCGTATGGAAGTGGTTCAGGGCATTACCAAACGCTTGCAGGTCCAGAGCGAGCTCACCCGTCAACTTTATACTGACCTCAGCACTGAGCATTGATCTTTTTTGGGACGGGCTTCCCATGGCCGGGTGACGACCAACAACCTAAGTTTTCACTGAACGCCCGCATTGGCGACTTTGAGCCTCCGATACAGTGTCGCTCGACCAATGCCCAACCGTTTTGCTGCGCGACTGACATTCCCCCCCTCAATTACCAGCGCTTCTTCGATAACGGCGCGCTCCAGAGTCTTTAAGGTACCGCGTTTGCTCGCTGCCCTATTGCTTCGAACTGCCATGGTTGTCGGGGCCGCTATCTCTTCAGGCAGATGGCAAAGTTGCAAAACTTCACCGGGGTCCGCAAGTGCGTCTGCGTGAGTCAGGGCATAGACGAGCTCACGAACATTTCCCGGCCAGTCGTACCGCATTAAACCGTCCAAACAGTCTTGCGACAACTCGCGACTACCCTGTGTCAGAGCACGGCATCGGTCGACAATGAAGCTTTGCAAATCCGAGCGTTCCGAAAGTCTTGGCAGGCGTATAGCCATACCTTTAATGCGGTAGAGCAGATCCTCGCGAAATTCTCCGTCCCTGGCAGCTTCTGACAGGTTCCGATGTGTTGCGCAGATCAACTGGAAACGGACCTGCTTTGGGGTAGCACTTCCAAGACGGGTCACTTCACGGGTTTCCAACACTCTCAATAAACGGGACTGGAGCGCCAACGGCATGTCACCAATCTCATCCAGAAACAGGGTGCCACCATCTGCCTGCTCGATCTTACCTGGAGCACCGCCTCGTCGCGCACCTGTGTAGGCACCATCAGCGTGACCAAAGAGCTCACCCTCAATAAGCGACTCCGGGATGGCCGCACAGTTAATCGCAACAAACGTGCCGGAAGAAAATGCGCTACCGTTATGAAGTGACGTTGCCATCACTTCCTTTCCGGTCCCGGTCTCACCTAGTATAAGCACCGGCAGCCCCTTCTCCATTGCTCTGCTTGCTTGGTTTACCTGACGACTAATTGCATGATCACCAAAATCTGTGGATTCTGGTACACGATTAGCCAAAGGCGCGGAAGCCGTACGTCTCGTGGTTTTTCGCGAACCAGCATCGACCGGTCGTAGCGAGAATGACAGCCCAGAGTGCATCCTGGCCGTTATAGGGTGATTCCGGCCACGGAACCCATCAACGAGTGCCTCAAAGCGCAAATCAAACAAATCCTGAAAGCGCAACGTCCCATCCGTTGAGGCCAACCCCGTCAGTTCGCGCACCCGGGGCGACAAACCAAGCACTTGTCCGTCCGGCCCAAGCGCCACCAACATGTCACTCGTGGCATGAGGATCACTCTGCTCCCACCCTAGACTAATCATGAGCCAAGGCGACAACATACCCATCAACTGGCGTTCAATCCTAGCTGAACATTGTTGCACTAAGGAAAGCGCGCTTCCCGGCTCCAACGGATTTCCACGAGTAATATCAATGGCCCCCAATACCCTGCCCATGGGGTCCACAATGGGAGAGGCCGCACAATTGAATACTCGATTTGCATGCAAGTAATGCTCGACTCCGGCAACTAGCACTGGACGACGCTCCAACACAGCACAAGACATCGCGGAAGTGCCAATATTCGCCTCGGAGAGATTGACTCCCTGTCGAAAGGCGTCATTAATCAGTGTATTGGCGCACCGACCCGAACGTCTCGCTGCCAGAGCAACCCCTTTGTCATCCGTAAGCAGAACGGAATAGCCTGCGCCATTAACGGTTTGGCCCAACTGTTCCAGCGGCTGGGTGGCTGCCTCCAACAAAATTCGGTTGTTATCCATCAGCTCTATTAAACCGTTTCTGGACACGGTGTCGAACTGAACACGCTCACTCACGTTTTTTCTCGCCGCGGAACAACGCTGCCAGGAATGAACAATGGCATCATCGATCAGGCCCGTTGGAATCTGACCATGCTCAAAAAAGGTTTCACGTGCCTTGGCACGCCTCTGGTCGGCAGGAATAAGTGCGCTCATTGATTTTCCTCTATCGCAGGACTGATTATTGTCGTTTGATGCGACCCTGCGCTTTGGCCTTATTGGCTCTTCTTGTCATTTTCTTGAAACTTTAACACGTTCTTTAATAAGGACCGCCTGAAAATTCGTTGGCATGCCACTTACTGTCTCATTCTGAGACAGTGCCTCCCTGTTTCCCCGATTGAAACATTCATAGCCCCTCTTAACGATAACAAAACTCCCTTAATCAAATGATTTAAAGAGCCTTTTTTATAGAAACGAACTGTTGGCATGATCGTCGCTAACTGTTTTCGCGTTGACAACAACAACACGAAATTTGGAGAGCAACTATGCGATCGACCTCGAAGTACACACCATCAAAATCACTTGCTTTGGGCTCAACCCTGATACTGGCCATGAGCATTTTCTCGGTTCCAACCCAAGCTGCCGAAATTGCCACTGACCCCGGCGACTACACACCGCTGCCAGCAGGTGTAAACCTTGGGATTCTATACGGCCAATATGCCACCCGCGACGCAGCTTACGCCGATGGCAACAAAGTCCCCGCCGAGGCTGGACTGGACACCACTATAGGATTGGCACGCTTCGTCCACTACATGGACATTGGTGGCATTATTGTTGATCCCCAGATCATCGTTCCTTTCGGAAAGGTGGAACTGACAGAGCCCTTCGGTCCGCTTCAGCCGACCTCAGAAAGTGGTATCGGTGACCCGATCATCGGCGCAACTGCTTGGGTTCTCAACAACCCCGATGATCAGCAATGGGTTGGTCTGTCCGCTTTCGCATCCGTGCCGGTCGGCCAATACGATGAGGCCAAAGGTCCAGTAAATATTGGCGAGAATCGTTGGAAGGGAATTTTTCAAGCTGCCTACGTGAAACATTTAAGCTCCAGTGTAGTGCTGGACCTGATCGCAGAGTATTCAGTATACGGCGACAACGACGACTTCCTCGGCTTCAAACGCGAACAGGAAGATGCGCAGAGCCTGCAGAGCCATCTTCGTTACCTCTTGTCCAAGCAAAGCCACGTGGCACTTTCTTACTACCATTCGTTTGGGGGTGAAACCACTGTTGGCGGCCAAAAGCAGGACGACAGGGTGAACACCAATCGCTGGCAGGCAACCTACGCAACTTTTGTTGATCCGACTGTGCAACTGCAATTTCAGGCTGGCCAGGACATCGACGTGGAAAACGGATTCAAAGAAGATACCCGCGTAAATCTGAGAATATTGAAGGTATTCTGACCCCCAAGAACATGAACATGCCTTTCGAACACAGGCAATAATTCGGAGAACACCATGAGTCAGATGAGCGATCAAACAAAAGAAGCCATCGACCAGATCAATGGCCTAAGCCGCCGAAGCTTTCTGAAAGCGGCAAGCGGCCTTGCGGTTGCTGCGACAGTCGGCACCGGACTTCTGGGGGCAGCGCACGCTTTCGCCTCAATCCCAGAAGGCATAAATGTTATGTCCGCCAGCGAATACCACGTGATGAATCGCCTGATGCAGGTTCAGCTGGCGAGCGAGGGAACCGGTCTAGTTCCGGCAAGTGAAATCCCGGTCATGCAGACATTGGACGCCGCACTTATGGCGACTATGGCACCCCACATTCTCGAAGGCCTGAAAGGTGGTATCGCCTACTTTAATGACGGACCTAAGACCTTTTATGGCAAACCTTTTGTGGAACTGTCCGACAAGCAAGCCGCAGCATTCTGTGACACTTGGGCCAATTCCGACGAAGTACCGCAAAGAGCACTTGCTATGGGCCTGAAAAAGCTGATCGGGCTGGCCTATTGGGCGAATCCCCCGACCTGGGAGCCTCTCGGCTACGGCGGACCGGTGACTGAAAAATGGAACCTGGTGTCTCTGGGCAATGCACCCTTACCAAAAAGCTGAGCGGCAGGAGTAGATCATGCAAGAAACAATCGAAGCTAAAACAATACCTGCCCACGGTTTGCAGGTAACCCAAGCGTCAGACGTGACCAGCGACAACATTGAGCTCAACGCCGATGCTGTCGTAATTGGATCAGGTGCCGGCGGAGCCATTGCAGCTTATGAGTTGGCCAAAGCCGGAAAAAAAGTGGTGGTTTTGGAAGCCGGCCCTTATGTGCCATCTGAACAATTTTCAGAAATGTTGGCCGTTTCCATGGATCAGCTTTATGCCGACCACGGCGGTCAGTCCAACTCCGCCGGTGACATCTCAATCTTGCAGGGTGCCTGCGTTGGTGGGTCCACAGTCGTAAATGCTGCCCTGTGTTTTCGAACCCCGGATTACTATCTCGACCGATGGGGGAAGGAGTTCGGGCTGACCAATCTCACACCGAAAGTCATGCTGCCCTACTTTGAGAAAGTCGAAGAAAATCTCGGCATTGCACCGAACAAGTCCTTTGAGACCAGTCCAGGCGCCCAACTGCTCAGAGGCGGCATGAAAAAGCTGAACCTTCCCGAAGGTAATGCCAAACGCAATATTCGCAATTGTGCTATGACTGGTTTCTGCTTCGCTGGCTGCAAATCCGACCGTAAACAATCCATGATGGTCACCTACCTGCCCTGGGCCGTGGCCTATGGTGCGACCATCTATTCTGACACGCGGGCCACACAGATCCTCGCAGAAAATGGCAAAGCCACTGGCGTATTGGCCGAAATTGTTGACCAGCAGAGCAAAACGGTAAAGAGCAGGCTCAAGGTCAACGCTCCGATCGTCGTCGGCGCGGCTGGACCGATCCAAATGCCAATCCTGCTTCAGAAAAGCAAACTAGCCAACAGCAATGGCCAGGTGGGCAAGAACTTCGCCTGCCATCCAACCATGTCTGTGACCGGCATGTTCGAGGAGAACGTTGATAACTTCTACGGTGCCACCCATTCCCTATACATGGATAAACATGTAATGCCTGGGGATGGAAGCTACTTGCTGCTCGATGCTATCCAGGAACCCGTGGAGGCCAGTTTTCAGGCCGAGCCAGGCACTGGTAAGCCGTACATGTCCTACATGTCGAAATATCGCAACACAGTTCGCCTAATCACCCTCATCCACGATCAAAACGTGGGCGAGGTAAACTGGAAAGACGGCGTGAAAGAGATCAAATACTTCGTCGACGACGGCGATTTCGAAATCATGAAGAACGGCCTAAAGACCAATGCTCGGGTACTTTTTGCCGCCGGTGCGAAGCAACTGTTCATTCCGACATCCCACAAGCTGACCATCGACAGTGAAGATCAGATTGATGCTGTCATCGATGGGCTCGACAATGAGCCCGCCCGCTATCGCTACACCTCGTTTCACCCCCAGGGTACCTGCCGTATGGGGGCAGACCCGAAATCCACAGTGGTTTCTCCCACGGGCGAAACCCATGAGATCAAGAACCTTTACATCGTGGATGCGAGCCTGCTGCCGACATCGATCGGTTACAACCCCTCGGAAACAGTTTACGCGCTGGCCCACTATATAAGCGACCAGATCAACCGGGCGCACACCTGATTACAGTCGAAAGCATTGAGGAGAAAATACCATGGATGTGCCAGTAAACCCTGTTTGGCAACAGAACCTTTTCCTGGGCTCATGGCAAAATGGCGACGGTGAGCAGGTCGATATAATGGAACCAGCGACCGGGGAGGTGATCACACAACTGAAAGCGGCGACGCCTCTTGACGTTGACCGGGCCGCCATCATCGCCAAAGACGCCCAGAAAAAGTGGATGGCAGTCCCCTTTGATCAGAAAGCCGAGATCCTGCGCAGGGCCGCAGCCCTCCTCAAGGAGCGCGCGGAAGAAATCAACGGATGGAATACCCGCGAGTGCGGCTCAATCGGTCCAAAAGCAGATTGGGAGTTACAGGCTACCTACGAACAGGCTCAGATGGCTGCAGCCATGCCAATGCAGCCCAATGGCGAGATATTCCCGTCAAGCATTCCCGGAAAGCGGAATTATTGGAAGCGGGTACCACTTGGTACCGTAGGTGTTATCGCACCCTGGAACTTTCCCATCCTTCTTTCAATGCGTTCCGTGTTTCCGGCCCTGGCCATGGGTAACTGTGTGATACTCAAGCCGGATCCCAAAAGCAGTATTTGTGGCGGTGCACTGATGGCTCAAATTCTCGAAGACGCCGGACTGCCCGAAGGGGTGTTTCATGTTCTGCCGGGCGGCCCTGATGTAGGCCAGGCTCTCGTTGAACATCCGCTGGTCAAAATGATCTCTTTTACCGGTTCCACCGCGGTTGGGAAAAAGATTGGCGAGATCTGTGGTCGGATGCTTAAGAAAGCCTCGCTGGAGCTAGGTGGAAACAACGCACAGGTGGTTCTCGAAGACGCCGACCTGGACATTGCAAGTTCGTGTGGTGCCTGGGGCTCTTTTCTGCATCAGGGGCAAATCTGTATGCAGACCGGTCGACACCTCGTCCAAAGTTCGGTGGCAGACGTTTATATTGCTCGCCTGGCCGCTCGCGCCGGAAACCTTGCCTGCGGAAACCCTGCGCAAGAACAGGTTCATATAGGTCCACTGATCAACGAGGTTCAGGCAAAGCGGGTAGAGGGTATCGTCAACCGCTCTGTCGAAATGGGCGCACGCATCGTCGTCGGCGGCAGACGTAATGGCAACTACTATGAGCCCACAGTTATAGCCGACGTCACCTCGGACATGCCAGTCTTTTCCGAGGAAGTCTTCGGGCCTGTAGCACCAGTGATGACCTTCGACTCGGATTCAGAAGCTCGTGATCTGGTCAATGAGTCTCCCTATGGTTTGGCTGCAGCGATTCATTCAGGCTCGACAGAACGAGCACTGAAGATTGCCAATCAAATCCAGGTTGGGATGATTCATATCAACGATCAAACTGTAAACAACGAGTTCCAGGTACCCTTTGGCGGCATGGGCAGCTCGGGTAACAGCGGCCGCTTTGGTGGTCCAGCCAACATTGAAGAATTCACCACCAGCCAATGGGTGAGCGTGATGGAAGAGGGTATGCAGTATCCTTTTTGAACCATGAGCTCGCCTGTCATTTCTTGTTGAGCGTCGGTTCCCGTTGGGAACGATCTGCCCTTGCCTGAAGAACGCCCGGTTCTTCAGGCTTTTTTATCGACCAAGCTACTGAATTTGAAAGGTCTCGCAATACCTCTGCAATAACCGGACACGCCTATGCAGAAAACGGATATCTCTGCAGCCCCCACACGCCTCTAATGACAGAACCCACAACAACAATCTGAGGTGTTGAAATGAGCAAGATCAAAACGCTTGCCGGTGCTGTACTGGCAACCACCCTTACCGCCGGGCTCTCAACCTCTGCCCTAGCGGCCGCTGGTGACCCGGTAAAGATCGGTGTCATGCTTCCGTTCAGCGGCATTTACGCACAACTTGGTGAAGCCGGCCGAGATGGCCTGAAGCTCGCTCTGAAAGAGCATGCCGAAAAACTTCACGGATCAAAAGTTGAGTTCATCGAGCTTGATACTGAAGCCAAGCCCTCACGCGCTCCGGAGCTAGCATCTTCGCTGTTGAACCAGCACGAAGCAGATTTCGTGATTGGTCCGGTTCATTCCGGCGTTGCCATGGGCATGATCAAGATGCTGCGCGGTAAAGATACCATTATGATTATCCCCAACGCGGGTTCTGCCGCGGCGACCGGTCCTCTTTGCTCTCCCAACGTATTCCGCACTTCCTTCTCATCCTGGCAGCCGTCCTACCCCATGGGCGAAGTGGCGCTTGAAAAAGGCTACAAGAAGGTTTATGCGATCAGTTGGAACTACGGCATGGGCCGCGAGAGTCTCGACGCCTTCGAAGAGTCCTTCACCGCCGGTGGGGGTGAGATTGTCGAGAAGGTACTGCTGCCTTTCCCGTCCACCAATTTCCAGTCCCACGTCAGCGACATAGCTGACGAGAATCCTGATGCGGTGTTCACATTCTTCGCCGGTGGTGGCGCCATCAAGTTTGTGAAGGATTACGACGCCATGGGCCTGCGCGGCAAGATTCCGCTGATGGGGTCCGGCTTCCTCACCGAAGGTACACTGCAGGCACAAGGTGATGCTGCCGAAGGCGTGATGACTGGGCTGCACTACGCAGAACAGTTGGACGTTCCGAAGAACCGGGAGTTCCGGGAAGCCTTCAACACCGAGTATGGCCACTACCCGGATATCTACGCCGTTCAGGGGTATGACGCAGGGCAGGCCATCGCCAACACCATCGACCAGCTTGAAGGTGATATTTCAGACAAGCAGGCGGTGATCAGCACCATGGAAAAGTTGACCATCGACAGCCCGCGTGGGGAATTCACCTTCTCCAAGGCACATAACCCGATTCAGAACATCTACCTGCGGGAAGTGAAAGATGGCGTGAACGTGGTGCAGAGTATCGCCGCCGAAGCGCTGGAAGATCCCGCCCGTGGCTGCAAACTCTGAGCACGGGCTCTGTTACCCCCCGGCAAGAGCCGGGGGCTTACCTGAAGCTCCCTGCCCATACCTGAATTGACTTATCCGTAAAACCGTTGGGTATTACTATGTCTACCGAACTTTTCTTCGTGCAACTTATTAATGGCATCCAGTATGGGTTGCTTCTTTTCCTGATCGCTTCCGGCCTGACCCTAGTGTTCGGCGTCATGGGCATCCTTAACTTGGCCCATGGTTCCATGTACATGGTCGGCGCCTATCTGGTGTGGTACTTCGTCGCTGTGACCGGCAGCTTTACGGTATCGGCCATTCTGTCGGCAGTGATCGCGCTTGGCCTGGGCATACTCATCGAGCGGGTATTGATCCAGCGACTCTATAACCGCAATCACCTGGACCAGGTACTGCTGACCATAGGCATGATCTTCGTGTTCAACGCTTTGCAAAGCATTCTCTGGGGCAATGATCCCTATGGTGTTGCCGTTCCGGAAGCACTGAGCGGTTCGGTGCCTTTTACCGACAACTCAAGCTATCCGGTGTATCGCATCTTCGCTGCAATGGTCTGCATAGCCATCGCCGCTGCCCTGTACTTCGTGGTGAGCAAAACCCGGCTGGGCATGTTGATTCGCGCCGGCGAATCTAACCGAGAAATGGTAGAAGCTCTCGGAGTCAACATCAAAAGCCTCTATACCATCGTGTTTGCCATCGGAGTCATGCTTGCAGCCGTTTCGGGCATTATTGCCGCACCAATGCGCTCCATCGTTCCCGGCATGGGCGAAAGTGTATTGATCACCTGCTTTGTCGTAGTGGTCATAGGAGGCATGGGCTCGATTAAGGGCGCCTTCGTGGGAGCCCTGCTGGTCGGTGTTATCAGCACTTTTGCTGCGGTTCTAATACCGACCATGTCCAACATGATTATCTACATCTTTATGATCCTGGTGCTGCTGGTGAAGCCCCAGGGCCTGTTCGCCAAGTAAGCGGGAGCCGAACATGATTTTCGAAAAACGCACCGAACGGATTTTCCTGGCGATCTTCTTTGTCATCGCCCTCTGTATTCCCCTTTTCCTGGAGGAGAACTCCTTCTTCGTGGGCAAAGCCACCACCATCCTGATTTTGGCGGTGTTTGTAATGTCTCTGGACTTCCTGGTTGGGCGAGTTGGCCTGGTCACCTTGGGTCACGCCCTGTTCTATGGCCTTGGCGGCTATTTATTCGTGATCCTCACGCCGGAGTATGAGGCAGTCAATTTCTGGATCTACGCCTTTTACATTATGGGGCTTAATGCCCTGATTGCGCTGGTGATCGGTGCGGTGGTGCTACGCACCTCCGGAATCTACTTCATCATGATCACCCTGGCCATCTCGCAGATGGCCTATTACTACTTCTTCGATTCCCTGGAGTTCGGCGGCAACGACGGTCTGTTTATCTTCATGAAGCCAGAAACCAGTATCTTCGGACTGAGCTTCCTGAACCTGGACAACCCCACCCACTTCTATTACCTGGCATTGCTGGCGGTGCTGGTCACCCTGTTGGCCATCAAGATCATCCTGCGTTCGCGCTTTGGCCGCATCGTCGAAGCCAGCCGCCTGAACCCGGAACGTACCGCGGCGCTGGGCTACAACATCTTTGCCTTCCGCCTGATCAGCTACGTCATTGGTAGCACCCTGGCGGCCTACGCCGGTTTGCTGTTTGCCCTGCAGTACGGCTATGTAAACCCGCAATTCATGACCTGGGAAATGTCTGGAACAGCGCTGGTGATGTCCATCCTCGGCGGGATGGGCACGATCTACGGCGCCATTATCGGCACCATAACCTATGAAGGTCTGCAGTATTTCTTCGAGCACATGAGCGAAGACTGGATGCTGTTCATGGGCGGCGCCATCATCCTGATGGTCCTGCTGCTGCGCAAAGGCCTGGCCGGATACCTTGAAAAGCTGCTGGAGAAATAATCATGGCCAACGACATCATTCTGGAAACCGAATCCCTCAGTAAACACTGGGGCGGGATCAAGGCACTCAACGACATTTCCCTGCAGTTTCATGATCGACAACTGCACGGCGTGGTCGGCCCGAACGGCGCCGGCAAGAGCACGCTGTTGAATATGCTGTGCGGCACCCTGCAGCCAACCAGCGGATGTATCTTCCACAAGGGCGAGCAGATTGAAGGCATGAAGCCGTGGAAATTCGTGCGCCGGGGCATCGGCCGCAGCTTCCAGAAAACCAACATCTACGCCGATGTCACCTGCCTGGAAAACTGCGCGGTGGCGGCTCAGCGCCGATTTGCGGGTAGCTTCAATTTGTTCGCGTCGCGTCATTCCAACAAGCTTGTTCAGGAAGCCGCTGAAAAGGCTTTATGTCAGGTGGGGCTCGAAAGCCGCATCCATACCGTTGCGGCGGAAATTTCATACGGAGAGCAGCGCCAGCTCGAACTGGCCATGGTGCTGGCAACCGATCCGTGCATCCTCCTTCTGGATGAGCCCATGGCTGGCATGGGCCACGAAGAATCTCAGCGCATTATCGCGCTGCTGAACGAGCTCAAACAGACCTACTGCATTGTGCTGGTAGAGCACGACATGGACGCAATTTTTGAGCTGTCCGACCAATTAACCGTGCTGGATAACGGCACCCACCTGATTACTGGCACCGTGGATGAAGTTCGCAACGAGCCCCGGGTGAAAGAAGCCTACCTGGGCAAGGAAGACGAGGAGGAAGCGGCATGAGCAACAGCCTTCTAGCAGTTAAGAATCTCAATACACTTTATGGCCGCAGCCACATCCTCCACGACCTGTCCTTTAAACTTGAGAAAGGGCAATCCATGAGCTTGATGGGACGCAATGGCATGGGCAAGACCACCACGCTTAAGTCCATTCTTGGCATCGTGCCACCCCGCAGTGGTCATGTTTACTTTGACGGACAGGACATTAGTAACCTGCCGACATGGAAGCGGATGAGAAGGGACATTGCCTACGTTCCCGAGGGCCGGGGCATGTTCCACAACCTTACGGTGAAAGAACACTTACAAATGGCCGCACGCCCGGACAGCAATGGAAAATCCGGCTGGGACTTCGACCGAGTTATGTCGACTTTCCCTCGCCTTCAGGAGCGCTTGTCTAATTTAGGAACGGAACTCTCTGGGGGTGAGCAGCAGATGCTGGCGATCGGACGGGCGCTGGTCACCAATCCGAGACTGATGATTCTTGACGAAGCCACCGAGGGCCTTGCACCGCTGATCCGAGAGGACATATGGAAGGTTATCGCAACCATTCGCGAGTCCGGCATTTCTACATTGATCGTGGACAAGAACATCAAGGCCCTGAAGAGGCTCTGTGACCGTCATGTCGTTATTGTAAAAGGAAAAGTTCATTTCGACGGCAGCTCTGAGGAGCTGGACCAGAACCTAGAAAAAGTCGAAACGGCACTCAGTGTGTAAATTTACAGAAAACGGATAGGGATGTTCATTAACCGGATATTTGACCCCGCCGCAATAACCGATAGTTCAAGTGCCAAACAACAAGGAGAAGGCAAATGAACTATCGTAACTCACTGCTAGCGCTGGCGATCGCTTCCGGTCTCAGCGCAACACCTTCCGCTCATGCTCTCGAACTCGGCGAGTTCAACGACACCAAATTTAGCATCGGTGGTTATTTCAAAGCCGAAGCCATCTATGAAAAGGTCGATGATGGGGACTCGCGCATCTTCGGTCGCTCAAACCAGTCTCGCGTGAACCTCAAGACGGTGACCCAGAAGGAAGGCCATACCATTGTCGGTTTTGTGGAAGGCGACTTTTACGGCGGAACCTATCCTGGGGAGAACAACGACCTGCGTCTTCGCCACGCGTTCATCAAGGTTGACCAGACCACCGTAGGTCAAACATGGACCGGCCAATTCTGGGCCGTTGCATACCACGACTACCTGGATTTTCTCGGTGGGCCACGCGGCACCTTGGGCGGGTTGAACTTCCGCACCAACCTGATTAGCCATGAGGTGGCCGGATTCCGTTTTACCGCACAGGATCCAGTAAACAACGACGCAGACACCCCCGATCTGGCCGTCAACTACAACCTGAACTTCGACGGCGGTCACCGTGTTATCCTCACCGCATCCGGTCGCGAAGTTGAAAACGGCGACTTCGTGGGTGGCGGTGCCATTGGATCAAAGTTCATGATCGGGCCGCACAGCATTAACTTAAACGCCCACTACGGCGAAGGACTTGGAGCGTTCACCGGTGTAGGCGTGAACAACAGCCTGTCATCCCCCGATGTAGAAAACGGCGATGCTGTAAGCCAGGCAGGCGTCGACGTCGGATTCCGCTACGTCATAAACAGCGATTGGCGAGCCAATGTAGCCTACACAGCCGTTGAAGTGGACGATAACGCCGACACCAACTACGAGGCCCACCGCGTCAACTTGATCCACAACATTACGCGGGATCTGGAAGCCGGGATAGAGTGGCGCAAATACAACCTCGCCTTCGGCCCACTTCTACCGGAGGGCCAGCAGGTTGAGGTAATGGCCAAATACAAGTTCTGATCCAGACCTTCAGAATTGGTACTTTGAAAGAAACCGGAAAGGCGGGCGTCCTCGTTCCCCAGGGCGCCTGTTTTCCACTGGCACACGGCAGAACCAGTCATTCGAAAACGGTAACGTCAATGGCAGAAGAGACCACAAAGCGACAAGGAATCGGTTCGCTGGAAATTGGATTACATATACTCAACTACATATCCGTAGCATCCAGACCCCCGACCCTGAAGGAACTTTCGGGCGCTCTGGACCTTTCGCCTAGCCGCGCTCACAAGTACCTCGTCAGTTTGCTGAGAGAGGGCTATATCAATCAGGTGAATCAGACCCAGTATACTCTCGGCAACTCCAGCCTGACTCTCGGTATTTCTGCGCTCCGGCGCATTAACCCCATTCAATTGAGTTATGCGGCTGTTGATCGGCTTAATGAAGAAACAGACAAAACGGTTTCCGTGACTGTATGGAATGGTAACGGCCCATTGATCATCAAGTGGTTGGATTCAAGCCAGCCAATCTCGGTCAACGTGAGGTTGGGCGCGGAGTTATCGCCACTGAACTCTGCGTCAGGAAGGATTTACCTGGCCCACTTACCAGACAAACGACGCAAGGAGTTGATAGACCAGCACTACGAGAACTCCAAGTCACTCCCAAAACATCGGGGCAAGCCCGTCACCCGAGACGAACTGCAACTTCATCTGGACACCATCAAACGGGATAACTACTGCGCGTTTTTCAGCGATTACCTTCCCGAAATCAATGTGCTTAGCTGTCCCGTGTTCGATATTAACGGCAGCATTGTCACCGTCATCACACTGTTGGGTCTTGATAGGGACACAGATATTAGCGAAGGCTCATTTCTGTTCGAAAAGGTCTTGGAGTGCAGTAAACGGGTCACTCGCCAGATTTGCGGGCAACAACGAGAAGGCAATGGCCGGGCCTAACCGGCCATTCGCAGGGTTTCAGAGGGCAATTCGCCGAAGGATTTTCGATAATCCGACGAAAACCGGCCCAAGTGGCTAAAGCCATAGTCCAGCGCGATCTCGGTAACATTGCGGCATTTTCCCTGTATGAGATCTTCCCGCAACTTCTGCAATTTCAACTGCTTAATGTAACACTTCGGAGTCGTTGCGAAGGCTTTTGAAAAGGCATTGTAGATGGATCGAACACTCATATTAGAGACGCTGGAGAGTTCTTCGATATCAATATTGCGATGCACGTTCTGTTCTATGTGCCTCAGCATCTTACCCAGCATGGGCGTATGAGCAGTTTCGCCCTCTTCAATTGACCAGTTACTCGGAAAAGCTTTCAGCAGCTTCTTGAGTATGATGTCCCGGTAAGGCGCTCCGACTGCGCTTATTTCCTCATCCTCAGCATCATCAAGCTCCGAAAAAACGGCTTCAATAATTTTGATGAGTGCCGGACATAATTTGAGATCGACGGGAATCCGATCAAAACGAATACCATTTTCTGGCAACCGCCGAAGAGACACCTCCCGGGCGTTGATCAATGCTAACTCAGGAACTTTGATGATTAACTTTTCGCAATCTTCTGAATATTCGAGATCAATTTTCTCATAGGGGTTCACCATAAGGCCCTGGCCACTGCGAACTTTCATCCGTTCGCCAGCCTGGTGCCAGACACACTCCCCTTTGGTGACGATTTGCAGGTGGTAAATGGATTCCAGTTCAGGACTTTTTACCCGGACGCAATTTCCGTAGCTAATTTGAGACAAACCAAATCCGGCAAACTCCCTGAAACTTAGACGTGACTTTTGTTCCTGCCCACCGACCATTTCGAGTCTATGATGTCCGATATGCTTATTGACGAAGGATGACACTTCTTCCGGGTGTGCCCCATGGAGGATTGTTTCGCCTGCAAGTTGTTGACTAAACATCAGCTGCCTCATTTACTTATTATTAATTCATTCACTTTAAAGAAAACGGCATGATCAATCAACAACCAATCAAACGCCCTTCTCTCATTGGCAAGCCCCCGATAAAGCAAACGCCTGATGGCGTTGCGCCGAACGCAAATCTGCAGGTGCTGGCAATGAACTGAGAGCGGATACTGCGAGGAATTAAAAATCGAAGCGGTCAGAATGCTAGAGAAATCATGATCGGTATAAAAGCAAGGGCAAAAATTGTAGTCAGTAGAACCGTTCCAGCTGCTTGGCTCGGTGACACATCCATCAAGGTGGCGATAACAACAGCATTCGCAGGTATTGGCGTGATTGAGATCAGGAAAATCGCTTTGTGGGCAGCTGAGTCGTATATATCCAGGAATGTTGCATCCAGCCACCAGAAGCCAATCGCAACCAAGGGCCAGATCACGAACTTTCCAAAAAAGGCCATTGCCGTAAAACGAATGTTGCCTGCCAATCCACGGAAACTGATGATGCTCATACCGATAATCATCATGCCCAGAACACTGTGAGCTCCTCTGAAATTATCGAAAAGCGGAACGAAAATTTCTGGAATGTCGACCCCAGAAAGATTCATCGCCATAGCGGCAATAAAGGCATACACGGCTGGGAGCCTCAGAACCCGGAAAAGGGCGTCTTTAATTCCGAACTGACCTCGTGCGGCGAGATAAAAACCCACCGAGTTTTCGAAAAGCGTTGTTCCGAGCATGCACATGATGTACAGCCCCAGCCCCTCTTTTCCAAAAAGTAGTAGCGCTACCGGCACTCCAAAGTATCCGTTGTTTCCTGAACCGACACACAAAGGGATGATGTTGGCACTGCCATCATTGAGAAACTTACTTGCTACTTTCATCTGGACAATACCTAGTACAGATGCAATCGCAAAAATGAGAAAGGGCAACAGGATAACTTCTGTTGAAAGCGGCGCGGCCATCACACCGGAAAAAACGACCGATGGGGTCACGATGTAAAGCATGATGCCCGCTATGTTTCGGCTGCTGGCCTCCAGATAGCGGCCCGCAATCCAGCCCAGAGCAACCGTTACGTAGAGCGGAATCAGCTTAATAAAGAGAGCAAATCCGGCCGTCATAGGTATTCCGGGTAGCGTTAATATTTCCTGCCAGGCAAGCCGCGACGTTAACAGTGCAAGAGGAAACTGAGGCGTTTTAAAAACATTAGGGATCTCTGAGGCGTTAATCTATCCGCTCAGTGCAGACACTTATCCAGGTGCTGAAACCTGACAGCAATCAATCTCGGTTCAAGCCGCAAAGGACCCAGAAAACCCCGTGGTACATCGCGGTCGAGGCGTTTTCAACCAAACAACTAGTCGTGATTACTGAGGCGCCCAAGACTAGAGACTTACAATAAGTCGCCACCGCTCTAAGTCGCAGCATAAACGACCTCGTCTAAGTGAGAAGCCACTCCGAGATTGCATTTCTCCGAGCAAGTCACGCTCAACAAAATTTATCGAAACAGGGTGGCAAGAATGAGATTGTTTCTTTAATTCAACGATCTAATTTTCTCCGGATCCTAAAGCGTGTCCGATTTCCAGACACTGAAATCCTGACAATTGTGAACTCCCCGACCTGACAAATTCGGATCCAAATATCCGTTTAGGGTGCCTGGTGGGCAACGATCAAATGTCCTGTTTCCGGACATCGGTTACCTGACAGATATGTGCCACACTTCGGTATTAATTGGCTTAAAATGCTGATACATCGGGGTTTTGTAGGGTTGCGTTTTTTGCTTTAGGCATTTGATCTTTGAGATTTTTCACCGATTTAGACCGGTTGCTGCCTACCTTTGAGGTCGCCCTCCGGAGGCAAAGGTCATAGGTTCGAATCCTATCGGGCGGGCCATTATTTCAAAGGCTTGCGTGAAAACGCAGGCCTTTTTTATTTGGTTGTGCCAAATTGTGGCGAACACAATCAGAGCTTTGCACTGAACGAAACCAGAGCATCTTCAGAAGGAAAGGCTAATCCGGGGCGCCAAGGTCGTGTAGCGGACACTCAGAACAAGCGCTCACCATTTTCCACTGGCTCATCCGGCCTTACCAGGGTAACTGCGCCCTCGGAGGTTTGCACTCCAGTGACCAGGCACTCTGACCGAAAAGGACCGATCTGCTTGGGCGGAAAGTTGGTTACAGCAAGAACCTGCCTACCGATGAGATCCTCTTTGTCATACCGATCCGTAAGCTGTGCGCTCGACTTACGGATACCAATATCCTGCCCGAAATCCACCCGCAGTTTATAAGCGGGCTTACGCGCTTCGGGGAAATCCGCCACTTCAATAATAGTTCCGATACGCAATTCAATTTTCTCGAAATCGTCCCAAGTAATCATCTCGCTGCTCCTTTTGAGTAATCAATCAGTTAACATTTCTGGCTCGGCGACAGTCCGGCTTTTTGCACGACCAGCGATCAAAGAGCCAATGACGATCAGAAGGCTAGCACTCAACACCGCTAACGTTGCCTCGCCATATCCAGCAAAGATCAACAGGATCACTGAAATCAGTGGCGCACTGTATGCAAGCGTTCCCAGTAACTGGATGTTCCCGTTTTTTACGCCATAATCCCAGGTGAAGAATGCGATGCCGACCGGTCCAAGGCCCAGCCCGACCACGCCAATCCATTGCATCACGTCCTCAGGCCATACCGTTTCCTCCCATAACAGATGACAGATCAAAGCCAGAATGGCTGTAACACCACAGAACCAGCCCACAGCATCTGTCGGCACTGAACGAACCAATCTGCTCAGCACGGAGTAAGAGGACCAAATCAGCGCACACAACAGAGCAACCACGTAGCCCGACAGATTTTCCCAGGCAAACCCGTCCGTATTTTGGCTGATCAACAGCCAGCAACCAGCCAAGGCAACCACGGCCCCAACGATGTACTGAGTTCGCAATTTTTCGCCCGGCAAGAGCGCGGAAAGAAGAACGATCAGCAAAGGCCAAAGGTAAGCCAGAAGGCTCACTTCAACGGCTGGTGCCAGCGTCATGGCCTTGAAATAGGCAAAGTGATAACCGAACAAGCCGACGACACCTATGCACCACGCGAGCGGTGATTGCCTTAGATATCGCACGCCCGTATGCCCGGAAAGCAGCCAGCGGCCGGACATCAGCAGAAACGCGATGCCGAAGGTCATGGCCATAAGCTGGAACGCGGGAATCTCGCCACCAGAAAGCTTGGTCAGCAGCGCCAGAGTGCCCCATAACAGAACGGAAATTGAACCGATCCACGTAGCCGCGTTAACAGATGCCATGCCCCCCTCCCTGAAATACTCATACTTGAATGATTTCGAAGGAGGGTATCCAGGGCGGGGAAAAGGTTCTTTGGAATCCAGGCGGAACTATTTCGAAATACGGCGGAAGTGGCTGGGCGACTTGCCGAAGTGGCCTCTGAACCGGTCGCTGAAGGCGGATAACGACGAATAACCAACAGCATCGGCAACTCTCTGCACGCTGAGCCCAGACTGCTCCAAAAGCCGCCATGCTTCCTTCATGCGCACCTCCGTCAGATATTGATGCGGCGTCATGCCCACTTGGCGACGAAACAGATCGTTCAACTGCCGGATGCTCAGGTGTGCCGTGGCCGCAGCCTCGGCCAAGGAAAGCGGTTGGCTGAAACGTTCATCCAGGAATTGTTTTGCAGCACGGACCCTGCGATCCAGCTTAAGCTGACTACCATGGCGCTCCTGAAGCAACTGAATCAGTAGGAGCAGCATTTGATGCTGGGTGAAATCTGACTCAGTCCCATTGTGAAGCTGTGCGTGAAGGAACTGGACGTAATGGAGCAATGCGGGATCCAGATCCACGAAACAAGGCAGCTTGTCCAGTGCCGGGGCTAACCCCTCGGGGACGTCCGCAACCAAAAACCGGTTCTCTTCTGTCGCACAATACCCATGGCCACTCCCCGACGGAATGATGGCTGCTCGATGCTGAGCTACCTCTCCGTCCATGGCATCGACGGACAAAGACAACTTTCCAACTAAGGGCAGCACAAGTTGATGATGGTCGTGGGAATGACTTTTCCCCTCCTCATCATAAGTTCGTATGTGCAGGCCAATATCTGATTGCTTCATGCCGCCAGTATAATCTGAAATACTTGAGAATCTTCTCCGAGCGTTCTCAGAAAGTTGAATGAGGCAAAGCTTGATCAAGCGGCCAGCGCTGTCGCCTTTCGCTGAGACCAGGGATATTCCTTAACCGGCAAGTGAATCACCGCTGACAGGGCCCCGACCCCCACGCCAACCCACCAGACCAGAGTATAGTCGTTGTAGGTGTCATACATCGCGCCACCCAGCCAGACCCCCAAAAAGCCGCCCAGTTGATGGGAAAAGAATACCAGGCCGTAGAGCGTACCCATGTATTTCAGGCCGTAAATATGAGCGACCAGCCCCGATGTCAACGGTACGGTGGCCAACCAGAGCGAACCCATGGCAACGGAAAACAGCACCACCGTTTCTGGTGTGATCGGGGTCATGATAAAGGCCGCCGACACAAGCGTTCTCAGCAGGTAGACGCTGGCCAACAGGTATTTCCGGGAGTACTTGTTACCCAGCCAACCAGCGCACAGTGTTCCGCCAATATTGAACAGCCCAATCAGTGCGATGGAAATGGCGCCAAGACCGGAAGCCGACGTCACCCCAAGCGTATAGAGCAGGCTGTCCGGGGCAATTGGGCCGCACATTTCCGTAATGAACGCCGGGAAGTGTGCAGTGATAAAAGCCAGTTGGTAGCCACAGGAAAAGAAACCGATAAAAATAAACAGGAACGACGGGTCACGCACCGCACGCTTGATGACAACACCCATGGGCTCCTCGCTCCCCATGGGCTTCTGCGGCTTCGGTGCTCGCATGAGCAACAAAGCCATCATGGAGAGCACGATAAAGCCCGCGCAGGCAATAAACACCGACTGCCAGGGCATCTGGCTGAGAAGAGCGTTGGCCACGGGCGGACCGACGATCTGGCCGGCAGAACCTGCTGCGGTGGCGATTCCGAGCGCCATCGACCGATGTTTGTCTGAAGCCGCACGCCCGACCACTGCCAGGATGACCCCGAACCCCGTACCGGCGATGCCGAAACCAACCAGCATTTCCAGCAACTGATGTTGCCCAGGGGTTATTGCAAAAGCCGACAACACCAGTCCGGCCACGTAAAAAGCGCCACCGCCCAGAATCGCCTTCCGGTCGCCATAGCGTTCCGCGAAGGCACCAAAGATCGGTTGCCCTATGCCCCAGAACAGGTTCTGAATCGCAATGGCCAGTGAAAACGACTCCCGCGGCCATTGAAACTCCAGGGCAATCGGCAACTGGAACAGCCCGAACGAAGCACGAACCGCAAAACTGACCAGAATGATGATGCACCCGGCAATCAGGACAGGGTTGATCAGTCGATCATAGGTGCCCGAAGAGGCGTTCAAATTTCTGCTCCCCGGCTGACTGAAAGATAATTTTCCAACTGCGGCATTCGATCTTGTCCGAAGAACATCTCGTCACCAACGAAAAACGTAGGAGCGCCAAAGATACCACGCCTTACCGCTTCTTCGGTGAGCCGTTTGAGTTCGGCCTTTACGGATGGGTCTTCACAAAGAGCCAGCGCGGGCAGCTGTGTCCAGGCCAGGTAACTGGCAGGGCTTCCCACATCAAAATAGAAATCAATTATTTGAGTCATGGCGTCACTCCTTAAAAGTTTTCCATCCAGGGCCGGAGGTCCAGTTCATGGGTCCAGCAGTCTCTGGGTTGTTCGTGGAGCCGCCAATACTGCTCTGCAATATGGTCGGGATCGAGGATACCGCCCTGCGCTTTAAGCGCGTAGCGATCTGGAAAGTTATCGCGGATAAAGGCGGTGTCAATCGCACCGTCGATGATTGAGTGCGCCACGTGAATACCTTTGGGCCCCAGTTCTCTGGCCATACTCTGAGCCAGGGCTCTCAAGGCGAACTTGGCACTGGAAAACGCGGCAAAACCGGCACCGCCCCGCATGGAAGCCGTAGCACCTGTAAAGATGATGGTTCCCCGGCTCCGCGGCAGCATGACTTTGGCCGCCTCCCTGCCAGCAAGGAATCCCGCGAATGCGGCCATTTCCCACACCTTTCGGTAAACACGTCCGGTTGTCTCGGTAATCGGAAACTGAACATTGGCACCGATATTGAAAACCACAACACCTACTTCACCGATTTCTGACTCAATTTTTGAGAACAGACCGCACATAGCCTCTTCGTCACGAGCATCGCAGCCCAGTCCGATGGCCTTACCGCCATTTTCTTCAATCTTTTGGACGAGCGGAGCTAAGGCGTCCTGATGACGTCTTGTTGCAACGACCACATAACCCTCTCTGGCAAATCGTTGCGCAATCGCCCCACCAGTGGCGTCGCCGGCACCGATCACTACAGCCACTTGTTGTTCGTCATTTGTCATAACTATTTGCCCCTTGCTACATGCGGGTTCTTTTTTGGAACTAATTAATAGTCAGTTCCTTTTTGGAACCTGTCAAGATAAAATGAAGGAAGAATCCAGGGGGAGTTAACACATGCGTTGGGAAGAGCTGGATCAAGAGCCATGTTCAGTGGCCAGAGCCTTGGCTGTTGTCGGTGATCGCTGGACACTCATCATCCTGCGGGACTGTTTTCTGGGAGTACGTCGATTCGATCAGTTCGAAAGCCGGCTTGGCATTACCCGTCACGTCTTAACGCACCGGCTGAAAAAGCTCGTTGAGAACGATGTACTGACCAAAGTTCCGTATCAGGAAAAACCGCTTCGAGAGGAATACCGGCTGACCGAAAAAGGGCTAGCCCTACACCCGGTAATCATGGCACTGGTGCATTGGGGCAACACTTACATGACCGATGAGCGCGGGGTTCCTCTGATACACATCCATAAATCCTGCGGCCACCGCATGTCTCCGGTGACTACTTGCTCCGAATGCGGTGAGGAAATAACGGCTCGGGACATTCGTGTCGAAGTCGGTCCCAATTGGGAGAGAGCAGCCCGCGATCTGATCCCAAAACGCGCTCCCAAGCAATGAAGGTAATATGTTTGTCTGATTTCAAGCGGGAAACGGGAGAAATTAAGAGTTTCGGATGTTCGCTCTTGTTTAAGGAATTCGAGGAGCCCGGACTGGTCGCAAAGCGGACATTCGAATCCTCTTACTAAATTCTGTAAATCGTAAATTGACCTTACCACTCTTGGCGCACGCTACCGCCTCAAAGGGTATTTCACCCTAGCAATCAGACTGCCCGAGGACCAAAAGCGGGAATATTGTTCCGATCGGTAATTCCTCCAATTAAAGGTTCTGGATGCCTTAGGTGCGACAAAATGTCGCATCTTCATACTGGAAACTACCCACAGGACCCACGTATGTATATCTGTAGCCTGTGCAACCTTTCACTACAGATAAGGACTCCGCGTTCATGGACAAACAGCGTGTCCGGTAGATCTCCGATACCGGAAACCTCAGCGCCAAAGCTCGAAATTGATCGTCAATTTCCGACCGAATTCACCAATAGCGTTGCCTCCTTGCGGTGGGACGTTACAACAGAAAAATGCCTCGTTAACGAGGCGTTCAATGACCTTTTGGGGCCTTCCCACAGGAGAACCGGAGTTAACCTGTCGGAATTGATGACCCCACCGGACATATCAAAGCTTTTTGAAAAGCTGGACCCGAAACGATCGCCGAATGCTGAGGACAACGGCACGTTTTTATGTCGGCTGATCGGGCGCGACGAAAAGATTCTGTGGTTAGAGACAACCGTCTGCGAGTGTTCAGCAACTGGGGGAATTTCGTATCGCTATGCAACGTTCAAGGATGTAACTGACAGGCTGACCAAAGAACTGTTTTTCGAAAACTTTGCCGATTCATTACCTGGCATCGTTTTCTCTTACACAGTCTATCCAGACTCCAGTCACTACTTTTCGTACATCAGCATAAAAACCAAAGAGTTTTTCGGTATTGAAAACAAGGAGTTCCTGGCCAATCCGGACTTGGCGTTCGACATTATCGAGCCCGAAGACCTGCCTTTTGTTCGTGAGAGGCTCGCCGAATCGAAACGCACGATGACTCACTGGAAGGCTGAGTACAGAACAACCGTCAAAGGCAAAACTCGGTGGTTTGAGGGAACTGCCATTCCAAAACTCCAACCGAACGGGAGCGTGACCTGGAATGGCATAACAATCGCCATCGACGATAGAAAAAACCTTGAGCTTGAGCTAAAAGAAGTAGCTAGCAAGGACTACCTGACCGGAATTTTTAATCGTCGATACCTCAGCGAGTTCCTGCGGGACCAGTCAGAACGGTTTGATCGCTACCAGGAACGTTCGAGCGTGATCCTGATCGACATTGACAACTTTAAAGCAATAAACGACGAACATGGCCATGACTTCGGTGACCTCGTTCTTCGTCAGTTCTCTGAACTTGTACGCAAGAACGTCAGAAAGGTCGATACCTTCGGTCGAATGGGTGGCGAAGAATTCCTGATTGTTCTACCGAACACGGGAGTTCAACCGGCACTGAAAGTCGGGAAGAAAATACTCAAGAGAACCAGATCGGAACTCAAGACGATCAATGGCATAGACGTTGCACTGACCTTCAGCGCGGGCATTTCTGAATTCTCCACTGATCAAACCAGTGCAAATAAAGTCCTCAAACGCGCAGATCAGCTTCTTTATGAAGCAAAGTCTGAAGGAAGAAACGGCATAAAAACTGACGGGTAACATGCATGGAATCGATTTCTGACATTGCACTTCAATGCTTTGATTCTTCCAACAGCGGAATTGTGATCAGCAGTTGTGTAGAAGATTTTCCCATCATCTACTGCAATGACGCCTTTTGCTCGCTCACCGGGTACGAGCGGCCAGACGTCATCGGCAAGAACTGTCGCTTTCTTCAGGGAGAAGAGACCAACAAGACCGTCGTCGGGGCCATCAAGTCAGCGATCGCACAGAGCAAAACCCATCGCATCGTCATCAAGAACTACCGGAAAGACGGTGGGGCTTTCTGGAACGACCTCTACCTGACGCCGATCCGCAACGGGAAAGGGTCTGTGACCCACTACCTGGGCATTCAGAACGACATCAAAGACCTGGATCGTAATAACAGGAACGTTCCGTTTCACTTTCCGTACGATGACCTGACTCAACTGCCGACACCCGGCATGGCCGTGGAGCTCATTAAAATGCGGGCGATGGATAAGCCTGGAGAGCCACTGGCTATTTCCCTAGGCACCATCAGCATCAACGGCCTGGCGAACCTGCGTGGCTTCATGGGAAACAGTGCAGCCGACACGGCCATTCTCGACATTCGGGACCGGCTGCAAGCCCAACTCGACGAGGATGCAATTCTGGCACGTGCGGGAGAAGGCGAATTCATCATTATTGTCCCGTCGACGGAAGGCGAAGACACTTTCAACAAAACGTTGGAGCAGCTTTGCGAGAGTACCCTGAGGCCGGTAAGGATCGATGGGCAGATGTTCCAACTAACCTTCAACGGCGGCTTCATTAGCAGGTTGCCCTACTCGATGATTGACGAAAGCACGCGCTTTTGCAGTTTTGCTTTGGCTCAGTCGCAGGACGAGGGTCGGAATCGCGTCGTTGAGTTCACAGATACCGACTTAAAGCGTGCGCAGGCTGATCAGCTCCTGGCCGGACATATACCGACGGCACTTCAAGAGGAAGAGTTTTACGTTGCCTATCAGCCCCAGCTAAATCTTGAGACCCGGGATGTCGTTGGCTTCGAGGCTCTGGCCCGTTGGGAACATCCGGAGCATGGCATCGTCTCCCCCGGTCGCTTTATCCCTTTGTGCGAGCAATCAGGCTACATCAATGCCCTTACGCTCAACCTTTTGGAGCAAATCTGTCATGACCTACCGGATATCTGGGAGCGGTATGGCGACATCAAGGTTTCGCTGAACCTATCACCTTTTTCTTTGCTGGATACGCATTTCATTCAGGAATTTATTGATACCGCGACCGCCATCTGTGATGTAAAGGGAAAAGTCAGCATCGAAGTCGTGGAAAATCTCTCAATCGACGGGTACGAGTCAGCGTCCAGGAACTTGGCTGCTCTGAAAAAAGCAGGCTTCGACGTTGTTCTTGATGACTTTGGCACCGGCTACTCCAGCCTCTCTTATATCAGACGCCTGGGAGCGTCAGTTGTGAAAATAGACAGGGAATTTGTCATGAATCTGAGCCGGTCCAACCATGATGATCTTGCGATCATTCGGTCTGTTATCTCCCTGAGTAAGCAATTCGGTTTCGATGTAATTGCCGAGGGCGTTGAATACGAAAACCAGGCAGCAATCCTCCTTGAGGAGGGTGTCGCGATCGGCCAGGGCTACTTCTTCTCCAAGCCTCTAAAAATCGAACACTTTCTTTAAGAGACGATCGACTTTATGACCGGCTTTTTGATATCGCTCACGGCCGCAACCAATAAATGGTCAGTGGATCGAATTATTCTGCTGACCCTACTCGCGGCGGCTTGTCAGTTTTTCTTGATCATCTGGGCACTTTCCGTTTCGAGTGAAAACGGCGTAGCTTTGATCAGCTATCTGCTGGCCCCGGTTGTGATTGCGTCGGCCATTCTGGGGGTAGCGTCTGGTATCGCGACCAGCGTCGTTACGTTCACCATCCTGAACCACCTAAGGACGGGTAACGAGCACCTATTTGCGGACATCGTCTACCTTTTCTGGCTGATCGTTATCGCCATTGTTATCGGGCTTTTTCGAAGAATGGTACACACCCTCGCATCTCAAGACTCTGATGCTGTGCAGGGTTCGAGCGAACAGAATGTTCAGCTGCAAACATCGCCAAGCGAGGATGGATATGACGTCGACCCGGACCGAAAGAAATACCTCATCAAGTTTGAAAACGCTGAAAGCCTCCTGGAAATAACCAGCAAAGAAACTGTGGCCCAGTTGCTTGAGGATTTTTTTCGGCACATGAGCCAAAAGGTCGAAGGGCCTAAGGAATTGGACTCCGTTACAGACGAAGATTTTATTTTCTCTGTCCTGTCCCAGAAATACTCCGCAAAGGAAATAAAGGAGTTACTGGAGGGTTTCAATCGCTCAGATGTCTCGGATCTGTTGTTGGATGCGGATATCAGGCAGCTTCAGCCCGGTTCAAAATCCGCACGGGAGAAGCAGGCCAGAGCATCAGATTCAAAAAGCTCAACGACTGAAACTCGGCAGTCCTCGAAATCTGACGATGCAGGCGTCACCATCAATGATGTCGGAAAGGCACTGAAAAATCAGGAGCTGTTTCTCGAATATCAGCCACGTTTGGACACCATGTCAGGTCGCTTCACTGGTATGGAAGCCCTGGTGCGTTGGGATCGCGGTGGGAAAACCTTCTACCCCAGATCGTTTCTGCCTTTTATTGAAAATACCCGATTGTCTCTGCCATTCAATAAATGGGTGATCGACCAGGTCATTCAGTTGATGGAAAGCCGAATCGACGAGGGCAAAAATGTCGCAGTATCTATCAATCTAAGCAAAAGAGAGCTGTTTTCAGATGAGATGCTTGCGCACCTGCGCCAAAGGCTTTCTACAAGTCGAATCAGGGCATCCAGACTCGGAATAGAAATCGACGAATCGGCATTCAAGCGTGCTCTGGCGACTTCTCCCGAGACTCTTGCAGCCATCCGCAAACTCGGCGTTGAAATTGTCATTGATGGCTACGGCTCTCAGCATTTCAATCTCTTTAACCCTGCGGGTGTGGATTTCTTCGATGCCATCAAGGTTGATGCAGGTTTGCTTTCCTGGAAGGCCCGCGAAGCACACGAGCAGGATCAACTGAGAACAATCAAAGCACGCCTTGGCGAAGCGGACGTGCGCGTTATTCTGAAGAATATTGAAAGAAAGGATCAGCTCAAATTGGTCAAAAAAGTAGGGAGCGATGAAGTGCAGGGGTACCTGATTGCCCGACCGTTCCGGGAAAACGCTTTGCCTTGGGATCGGTTCGTCTGACGCTTTTGTTTTTATGCAGTCGCAAACGCATTAATAGCAGTCTAAGGTTTAAGGAATGAATAGCTCCGGTAGCAGTTACAACTCGGAACTCTCATCCCTAACACCAGCATCCAACATACGGACGCCCGGTCTAAGGTTCATCGCCATTGGCTGCCTTTTGGCGGTCGCCACGGCACTCGTCTACATTACCGGCGGCACGTCCTATGCCTATCCCTATGTAGCACTTCTGCCTGTTCTCCTGTCAGCTTCATGGTTTGGCCTTCTCGGAGCCGTAGTGTGTGCAATTGCAGGAGGAGTACTCATAGGCCCGTGGATGCCCCTGAATGTCAGCGAAGGCACTTTTCAGACCACAGATAACTGGTTAGCCCGGATAGCGTTTTTTGTCGTTATCGGGGTGTTTTCGGCAGCACTGTTCCAAAGGCTCCGCAAAGCAAACCAGCGGCATTTTAAAGCGCTCGAACTCGATCAGAGAACCGGTCTCTACTCTCAGGCGGCACTGATACGAGATCTGGAACTTTTGAGAGGATCGCCAGATGATTCTTCGCGAGCGATTTTACTCATTCGAATGCAGGATCTATGGGAGATACTTCAGTCATTGGGTGCTGATGCAGCAGACCAAGTGGTGAAAGAGGTAGCGAGCCGAATCAGCAAAAATTTAGCTATCCCCCATCAGGTCTATCGGTTCAGCAAGTCTGAACTTGCTCTTCTTTTTTCGGCGAAATCGCCAGAGGACATCGACTCCGTCTTCGAGATCTCTCAAAGAATTGGCGAAGAAGAAACAACTGTGAATGGCATTGCACTGCGAATTCAAATGGCAGCAGGCGGGTATGTTTTCGATCCTAGCGACGAGAAGGGCGAAACCATCATAAACCGAGCAAGAACCGGTCTCTCGGTCGCCATGGAGAGCAACGCGTCCTATAGACTCTATGACCCGTCATTTGATCAGAGAACAGCTGACCGGGTTAAACTCATCGCCAAGGTCCGCGATGGCCTCGCAAATCAGGAGTTTGAACTCTTCCATCAACCGAAAATTTGTTTGCGGACAGGAAAGCACGCGGGATCAGAAGCCTTGTTGCGTTGGTTTAACAGAGATGGCAATTGGGTCATGCCGGGTCTCTTCATGCCTAAAGTTGAAGCAACAACGCTGATCAATCCGGTGACCAGGTTCGTTGTTTCTCAAGCGTGCCAACGCATTCACTCAGAACAACTAATGCCTGTGAGCGTTAACTTTGCGGTGAAAAACCTCATGGACCCAGCGCTCATCAATAATCTGGGGAAGACTGTGTCCTCTCTAGGTTGCAGCCCGGAATCGTTGGAAATCGAAGTTACAGAGAGCGCACTCATACAAGACCCGAGCCAGGCAAGAATTGCCGTAGCGAGTTTGCGGGATCAAGGCTTTAAAGTCAGCCTGGATGATTTCGGTACGGGCTACTCGTCCTTCCAGTATCTGACCCAATTACCTCTCACCGGATTGAAGATCGACCGCGCCTTTGTTACCGATCTGGAACACAGCGACGATGCCCGAACAATTATGGAGTCCATGATTTCCATGGCTCACGCATTAAAGCTAGAGGTTACAGTCGAGGGTATAGAAACTCTGGAGCAGCACCGCATCGTGACCAGGCTTGGAGCGGATTTTGGTCAAGGGTTTTTCTACTGCAAACCAGTTCCTTTGGCGGAGTACGTGAGTTTTAGCTATGGCAGCCAGTAGCCTGAAACCTCTCTGACAGCCCCTCCTCACGTGCTTGCTTCCGCTTGAAAAAGGTCACTTCCGCTCATTTTTTTCTCGAAATAGCACGCAACGACATGCCACAGTTCACATTAAGAGGTACAGAACTGAAGCTTCGGTCGCAAAGCGGACATTCGGGTTGTGCGATAACGCTGATGGTAACCGGCGCCGGAACGCAGCGGAGGGAAGCCAAAAGCGGTACGCTTTTGGCTTCCGATTGACCGATTGGTTATATCAGTGTTTGCTCCCAGAACGGACGATCCTCTGTCGCTCTGTGCATGCCTTAATATCCAGGCACTCATACCCCGCGTGCATAAGGGCCTGAAATTTCAATATATGACCTACACTCTGACACTTCTTACATTTCGTATGGCTTACTCGAGTCATGGTCTTCTCCATAAGGAAATTGAAGACTTAACCGTAACCGAGCCATGAACGTTTTGCAGAACTATTCAATCTTCACAGAAGGCCCGTGCCAGATCTCTAGAGATCTCGTCTCCCCACCCAGGTTCAATGAAACGGTGAGGCTGAGACACGATTGACTCAGCTTGCTCAAGATTCCCTAGAGCCACTAAGGTGCACGCTAACGCGAATCTATATGTGGGCAACGGGGAAATCTTCTGGACTGGCGCCTTCAATCGATACCGCCCACCATCATCTTCAATGTGTTCCAACACACTCTCGTGCCCAGTCTTGGAGAGCAATTCAGCTACTTCTTCGTACGTTCTTCTCTTCACGTCAGCGTACAAATTCACGTTGGCCTACCTTGGATATAACGTCGGGGTGACGGGCCAGTTTGGAGCGATAGCGGAAAACTGATCCCATTGACACATTGGTTAAACGGCTTTTCCGCCAAGTATTTGCTTGCCCTCTCGTACAAATTTTTGGTGGCTTTCAACTACCTCATCTGCCGCATCCCCGAGCTCTTTAGCCTCACGCCGATACTTTGATTCCAAATCGCCACCATCCTCGTAGCTGTCAGGCCGAACCGCCTGAAAACCATCTTTATTGGGAGAGGTGTAAATCCCTATGAGTCTGTCAAATTTACTTGCTGCCTCATAAAGCTCGGCCTTCAATATCTCTAACCTCTCGTCTTGAAACTCATGCTCTGCATTGTTCCATTCGTACACAAACTGACTTATAGGTTTGATTTCAGATCGCTGGAACGGCCTCCAAAAATCATGCTTTTTAAGAAAATGAACGACTGTGGTACTTGGGAGTAGCTCCAAGGCTTTCTCAAACAACGATACGTCTGAAGGATTAACGACTTTATCCGAAGTGCCATGCTGGCTATGAGAGTACTCCCTTCGATCGAAGGCAATGAAGGCACCTAACGAGGTCAAAAAAACCACAATTGGCTCCCACTCAAAGGACCAGCCAGTGGGATTCCAAAAAAACCATGCCACTGTCGCGACAATACCTGCAAGTGATAGATACTTTGCGATTTGATCTTTCATATTTGTTTAACGCGAAGCTAACCGGCGCCCTGACAAGGGCATATGGCGGAGGCCGAAGGCCGGAACGAATTTGATAGACTTCTTAAACAGCAACGGAAGCATAAGCAGCTTGTAGCTCTCGTTCAGCACCTTCTATGGTCAACGGACCGGAGGACCTTTCCTCAAGGGCTTGCCTTATATCTTCCCAACACTGGTCTATATCGGCTAAATCTTTATCTGTGAACGTTATTGTTGTAATGCCGAACTTTTCAAAGTACGCATTGCGCTTATCAGCCTCTTTGCACCATTTTGCCGACAACTCCTCGTTGAGTACTTTTTGTGTCTTTTTGGTGCTCCCTGCAATCGACATATGCGAGGAAGCCGGACTTATCTCAAAGCCAACCATTTTCATCGTATGAGGATTAAGCACAGAAAAATCCAATCGGTAAAGATGTTTAACCTCTTTCCCTGCATACCGAAGCTCCGGAATCAGCAACGGAACGGTGCCAGGGCTTTCGCTCTCCCTTATGTAGGCTAAATATCTATCAGAGATAGCTTGCTCATATTGGGAATTAGAAACACGCGCCAAAACGGTTTGGTAAAATGTTAAAAAAGCCTCAACATCTGAAAACATTACTGGCTTCTCGCTCTCGGGCGCTATCAAACCAGTCTCTAAGACATGCTCCACCGTCCAGTATGCATAGTTCTCCCTTCGCATTTGGCTTTTGTCATTTGCCCACTCACCAAACCGATGGGCGGGTGAAATAAGTAATCCCCATACGAGTTTTCCCGCACCAAACCAAACTTGCCAGAGGTTTTGATCTGGCTTCGCCCTCACTCGTGCTTCAAAATTACGATAGAAATTCCGCTCCAAGAATAGATGAATGTAGTTGTGTAGAAACTGATCCTGAAGCATTTCGGGGATTATTTCTTCTGTCCGCTTTCTGTCCCCAAAACGACGGCGGCGAGCAATAGCATCTTTCCGCTCCATAACTTGCTGCGTCAGTCCATTAAGCCATCGAGCGATAAAGTCTTCTGGCGAATGGAACTGCATGCGTACGCTATCCACAAAAGTATTGTTATTCCTTCCAACGTGCGCATGCATTTGCTGAAGAGTGGATTCTCGGCCAACGATCCGAGAAAAACGATTCAAAGCCTCCTCACGCATCTCCTCAAGTCGTGCAGAGAGCTCTTCTTCTTTAGCCTGAATGTCTTGAGTTAATGTCGTCATAGTCTTCCTGATTCAAATTCCGTTTAACGCGAAAACGAAGCGGAGCTTCTCACGCGTCCGCCTTACGTGATTTGTTAACTGACTTCGGCGCTCTCAGTATCAGCGGCTTCTTCTTGTGGGCCAAACTAATATGGATTTCAGGGCGCCCATGTTCTGCTATGTTGTCGTACCTATCCATGGACATTCGACAGCTCCACGCCTCTCCTGGACCGATTACTTGAGGTAGCGTCTTTCCAAAATGGGCCCGAAACGCCATCTCCGTGGCACCAAACCTGTATTCCTTCCTCTTTTCATGGGTAGCTTCAATACCGAGAATGGTTGTCGGCTGTGATCCAACATTAACGACCTGGATATTGCAGTAGCTCTGAAGCGTATTAATAGGTCCGTGGGACGTGTGCTGAGTAGAAACAATTTCGCTGTCTGGATAGCACACATCTAGTTTCAAGGTACCGAGCATTCTTGGACCTGATTTGATCCATTTTACTATGTCCCAAAGGAGAACCAGTGTAGCTACTACAGCGCCCCACCATGCTACGAGTTCAGTATTTTCTGCCAATGTACTCCCCAACAGTTAACGCTTAGCGCACCGGTGTGACCTTTTTGGAGCGACGCGGAGGAAAGGTCATCCGCGTGCCGCGTATTGTTAGATGAAATCAGACTGCCGACGATTTCGATAGCTGTAAATGACATCATCCAGCTTTCCGCCTCCAACCTCTTGGGCATATCTGTAGGCCGATTGCCAGAATCGTCGTTCGCTGGCCGGTACAGTCCGACGCCGAGCTTCGAGCCGGAAGAAGCCTTTATCGTCACCATTTCGGTACTTAAAAAAATAGTGATCACGGCCATGATCCTTTTTTAGCCCTTTAATTTCAGGGCTGGCAAGAACCTCTAGGTTGGCGTGTGCGCGGTCTCGAAAAATGATTGGCTCCAGTTCCGCCAACAAGAACAGAATATCCTCGATGTAGAAATTTATGTCGCTACCACGCAGTCGATACATAGCATCCACATGGCCATCACCCAAGATCATCGCATCCCGCCACTCATCGCGGGACTCCTCATGGAACTCTTTACCGTCGCATTCAATCCCAACCCTGTATCCGGTTTCATCTTGAACCAGAAAATCCAAAATGAACCGTCCACAGATGGTGTCGACTTCCTTTTGAGCAACAAGCTCAACCGAGGCCGCAGCGTACTTCTCGTAATGACGCACAAAAAGATCTTCGATGGGGCTGTCATATGGAGGATTATAAATTACAGGCATCGCGTTTCATCTAACTCCAACACCACGCGAGGCTACGGAATGGAGGCGAAGCCGCAATGCAGTAGCCGTCGCCGTGCCTGGATTTTTAAGCATTTCCTTGTGTTTCTCCGAGGTCTCCGTCTTTCGACTCTCGTTTAACTTTGTCCCATTCATCTTTCAGCATTTTCTGGGTGGCTACTGTAAGCGCCTCAAGTGCTTCACGGAGTTCGTCACGCTGGGATTCATGGGTGAGGTTGGGAATTTTCTTAATAAGTGACGCTATCTCAATATCTGGAGAATCCTTTGGATTTAGCCGAAGACGAATAACGTGGCGCAAGCGGTCAATTTCTTGAAGCATCTCCTGTCCGGCATCTGTGCCTTCCAGTTCGGACATGGCCCATGTGTGGGTTAAGCCAATGAATTTGGCCACGTCTTGCCTCATCTGCTCTAGCCAAAGAACCCGTTGAGAAGTCACAGTATTAATGAAACTTGCCTTGCGGGCTGACCGCTGACCTTGGATCAGGTTCCAGATGCCGAGCGCGAAAGTGGCGAGAATACCGAGCGCGTAAACATAATCCTTTGCTTCCATGGTTGATCCTGATTCGTGCTCAACAGTAATTAGGCAGCGCGGTTTATCATTGCAGAAATTTGACTGCGTCATTATTACTGACTTTGATCCATCAATCGAGCTACACATAAATCGATAAAACAATAGCTTAGTCGAACATGGTTATCTCTGCCATTTAATCATTCAGCGCCTGCAATTTGCTCCGCCAATCATGCTGGATGAAATGGCTGTGATTGACCTGGAGGCTCTGAAGGAAAGCCCTGAGTCGAATATTCGCTTTTGATTAAAAGCTGACAATCAGATGTGGCAGCCCTCCGCCGCCTCAAGAATCAGGTCGGCCGCCTTTTCAGCAATGGCGATCGTCGGTGCGTTGGTATTGCCACTGATCAGCCGCGGCATAATGGACGCGTCCACTACCCGCAGCCCTTCGAGCCCGTGCACTCTGAGCTGCGGGTCGACCACTGCCATCCTGTCGGTGCCCATTTTGCAGGTACCCACCGGGTGGTAAACGAGGCCTACTTTTTCCTTTACCTTTTCAATAATCTGCTCGTCCGATTGGCAATCTGAGCCGGGGTGGATTTCCTCACCCCGGTACTCGTCAAAGGCTTTGGCGGAAAGGATCCGGCGCGCCTGGTGGATACCGTCCACCATCACTTTGCAGTCATCGGGTTCGGCAAAGAAGCTGTAGTCAATTTCCGGCGCTGCAAAGGGGTTGGCTGAGGTGATGCTCACGGTGCCTGTGCTCTTGGGCCGCAGCACACAGACATGCACCGAGTAACCGGGTTTAGACATAAGTTTCAGGTTACGGCCGCTGTCATCGAACAACAACGGTAGCATGTGAAGCTGAACATCCGCGCGATCAAGGGTTTCGCGGGATCGAATAAACCCGCCGGCCTCGGTGATGGACTTGGCCAGTTTGCCCTGTTTATTAACCATGTACCGGATCGTATCGGGGAGCATTTTCAGCAGGCCCAACACCGAGGCGGTGAAGCCATTGTTCTTTCGGCTTGAGACCAGCACGCAGGCGTCTACATGCTCCTGGAGATTCTTGCCCACGCCCGGTAATTCGTGCAGGCACCTAATGCCGAGGCTCTCCAGCGCCTCTCTCTCGCCGATTCCGGAAAGCTGAAGCAACTGGGGCGAGTTGATGGCGCCACCGCTAAGAATGATTTCCCGATCTGCGCGCAACACCCGGTCCTGGCCTTTGTGGCGTAGCTCCACTGCAACAGCGCGCTTGCCCTCGAATACCACTTTTTTGACGTGTGCGTCCGTAAGGACGGTCAGGTTCTGGCGATTCATGGCCGGCTTCAGATAGGCATCGGCCGCACCAAACCGACGGCCATTCTTGATGTTCAGATGGAAATAGCCCACGCCTTCCTGGTTGGCGCCGTTAAAATCGCTGCTGTAGACAAAACCGGCCTGCCGCGCCGCGTCCACGAAAGCCTCAGACATGGGGTATTCGGCCGATTCCGGGGCACTGATATGAAGGTTGCCACCTTTGCCGTGGTAGGGAGTTCCAGCCAGGGTCTCGTGGTGTTCCGATCTAATGAAGTAAGGCAGCATATCACGATAACCCCAGCCTTCATTGCCAAGCGCCTGCCACTCGTCGTAGTCCTCTCTCTGGCCGCGCACGTAGAGCATACCGTTGATTGAAGAACTGCCACCCAGCCCTTTTCCCCTGGGGGTAAACAGAGGCTGACCACCGCGCAGTTTCTGGTCGGGCCTGGCGTTGAATGCCCAGTTGTAGGTTTTGAGAAACATGTGGGCGGCAAAGGCGCCGGGTGTGCTGATGGTGAACGAACCCTTGCCCGACCCTGCCTCCAGCACACAAACCGAATATCGACCATCAGCTGACAAACGATCCGCCAGTACGCAGCCGGCAGAGCCGGCACCGATCACGATGTAATCGAAGCTCTCGTTCATCATTGCTGCTCCACCGGTTCAATGATGGCGAAGTTTGCCTGCGGCTGTTCTAGCATTTGCAGCAGGCCAAAGAAGGCATCTACCGAGCCTTCAACCTTTATTTCACCTGCCTGCACTGCCTCCGGGAAACTGGTTCTCTGCAAAAGGATCTTATCGAGTACCGCCCTGGGCATGCTCACACTGGCGTGTGCTTCTTCGTCCAGCTCCCCTGACCGGTGAGTCAGCGTGGCATTCTGCAGGTTGAGCCTGAAATCCTCGCCCAGGTCAGTGATCGACCAGTTGATCACCAGGTACTTCCCAGCCGCTTTTTCCGGGTCGACCTTGACCGCCAGGGCATCGAAAAACATGCTGGTTTCCAGCGCCTGCATCAGATCCGGCTGCAAACCCACATGTTTCGGCGCAATTACCCCATGGCGCAATTCGTGTGCGCCAACCAGATAGGCGCTACGCCAGGTGCCCGCCTCAGCCTGGTAGCCCAGCTGCTCCAGAGCGTCCGCCCCCAGCTCTCGCGCTTCGCGGTTCTCGGGGTTGGCATAGACCAGATCTCGCATCACCGATGCTACCCAGCGGTAGTCGCCGTCGGCGAAGTCTTTGCGGGCCTTGCGGAGCACTTCTGCCTCACCGCCCATATAGTCAATGGTGCGCCTGGATTCTTCACGGGGTGGCAGGGGGTTGAGATTGGCGGGATTGGCGTCGTACCAGCCCATGTAGCGCTGATAAACGCCGCGGGCATTGTGGCTGACAGTGCCGTAATAGCCGCGGGCCGACCATTCCTGGCTCAGGCTTTCAGGCAACTGCAGGTTTTCGGCAATATCCCCGGGCAACATGCCGCGGTTCATCATACGGACCGTCTGGTCGTGGATATGCTTGTAAAGGTCCCTTTGAACTTCGAGGAAGTGCGTGATCTCCTGCGGATTCCAGATCGGCCAGTGGTGCTGGGCCACCAGAATATCCGCACGATCACCAAAGCGCACCAGTACCCTGTCGATGAACCGGGACCAGGCGCTGGCGTCCCGGATAGCGGCTCCGCGGATAGTGTAGATGTTATGCAATTGCTGGCTGGTGATCTCGGCGGTGTTGAGCACCCGGAACTGGGGGAAATACATCATCATTTCCGATTCCGCCTCGGTGCCATGGGCCATCTGGAATTCGATTTCGATACCATCGATGGTCAGGGTGGCGTCGTCCGGCACCGTATCTGTGGGCGCAATCAAACTCAGCGGTCCACTACCCAGCGCCTTGCCGAGCCCGGTATCGACATGACCTCTCACACCCGGCGTCAGGCCGGCACCAAACTGATAGGTGGCGCGACGGGTCATGGCATTGCCGGCAATCACGTTCTCGGCAATGGCATGCTCCATGAACCCTTCCGGAGCGTAGACCCGAACCTTCCCGGCCCGGACATCCTCCTCACTTACCACCCCTTTCACACCCCCGAAATGATCCGCATGGTTGTGGGTATAAAGCACGGCCACGACCGGCTTCCTGTTTCGGTGCTGGTAATAGAGTTCCAGAGCCGCGCGGGCCGTGGCAGGTGTCAGAAGGGGATCGATAACAATCAGTCCGCTGTCGCCCTCGATGATGGTCATGTTTGACAGGTCCATGTTTCGGATCTGGTACATGCCCTCGACCACTTCGAACAGCCCGTGAATGGCATTCAGTTGTGCCATGCGCCAAAGGCTCGGATTGACCGAATCCGGAGCTGCATCGGCCTCCAGAAAAGCATAGGGCGCCATATCCCAAGCCACATGTCCCTCTTTATCCAGTACCCTTCCATTGGGTAACGCCCCAATAAAACCCTGGCGCGCATCTTCAAACGATTGAGTGTCAGAAAACGGCAGTGCATTCAGTACCGCCTGATTGAACTGCGCCGTCGCCTCGGTAGCCGGCTTAGACATGTCGGCATGAGCAATCATCGGAAACAGTAAACCGGCACTTAACGCCGACAGCGCGGCCTTCTTGAGTAGGGGTAACATGCGAAATCTCCTGTTTTTGGCGGCATCCGGGTTTTATTGGTTGTGCATGGCGCGCCAGGTAACTGCAGTTTGAAGCGGGATTTTGAGCTTATCCAATGCAATGTTTATTGACTTTCCATGCGCCTGACGCATAGTTCAGGTTATGGATACAAGACACATCCGGCATTTCATGGCCTTGGTTGAGTGCGGCAGTTTCGCCCGCGCTTGTGAAGTCGTGCACCTGTCCCAGCCTGCCCTGAGCCGCAGCATCCAGGAGCTGGAGCGCCAACTCGGTGCAAGGCTGTTCGATCGGGGGCGCTTCGGGGTGGTTTTGACCGCGCACGGGCGAGCCGCCCTGCCTCATGTCCGGGGCCTGCTGGCCGCGGCAGAGTCTTTGCGACAAGAAGTTGAAGCCATTGATGAGCTTGAGACAGGGGAGCTGAATATCGGCACCGGGCCTTATCCGGCGCTCGCCCTGATGGACAGGGTCTGTGCCAGATTTGTTGATCGGTACCCGGCCATTCGCCTCAATATTCGAACAGATAACTGGCAGGAACTACGCCTTGCGCTGCTGGATCATGAGATAGAACTGTTTGTGGCCGATACCGGCGAATTGTCGGGCGATCCGGACCTGGAAATAACCCACTTGCCACAGCCCGAAGTTGTTGTGTTTTGTCGCCACGACCATCCGCTGACTCGGGAGGAGGGGGTGGTATGGGGAGATTTGCTGGATTATCCATTGGCCATGACCCGTCTGCCTGAAGATATGGAAAGAAAGGTTCAGACCATGAGTGCGCAACAAGGGGGGCTGAAACGGCGAATCGAGTGCGACAATATCGCCATGCTCGCGGCCATTGTTTCTGGCAGCAAGGCCATCAGTATTGCACCCAGACCGATCGTGGCCGGCTTACTCAATAGCGGAAAGGTGAAAACCCTTCCGGTAACAGGGATTGAGACTCTGCAGACCCGGTATGGTCTCCTGCAGCGCAGCGGGAGGCCCCTTTCCCCTGCAGCAGTTGAACTGCGTTCCATGGTTCTGGAATTGGCAAACCTGGAATGACCCGCCAACGTGGCACCCGCCTCCCAGCAAAGATAGTAGATTGCTCAGAAAAACTGGCAATTGAGCCTGCTGCGACCCACCACCTTTAAAACAACATATTGTCAAATATCGATAGAGCTGCCTCCCAGGCCCGCCTTACGATCCCAAACAAGCCAATACAATTTTCTCAAACCCTGAAGTTCAGCATCAAAATTTATAAAGCAATATGTTGACATATTATTTTGGAAAGGCGTATTTTTTAAACTGATACGGCTGGATACTGCGTCAGCTCGTGGCCAGCCCTCCTAACAAAAACAAACCGGACACAACAGGTGAATCAGATGGATACAGGCATCACTCTCAATCCGGAACGCCGCGCCGCCATGGTCGAGATTGGCGCATGGAACGACAAGCTCATTACCGACTATCTGGACCAGGCCGTGGCCAGCACCCCGGACCGGGAAGCCATCGTCGGTTACCAGGTCACCGGTGACACCCGCACCGCTCTCACCTATCGCCAGCTCAATGACAAGGTCACCCGCATGGCAGCGGGCCTGGCGGCCATGGGCATCGGGAAAGGCGAGGTTGTGGCCTGCCAGTTGCCGAACTGGTGGCAGACCACAGCCCTGCACCTGGCCTGCATGCGTATCGGCGCCATCCTGAACCCCCTCATGCCCATCTTCCGGGAGCGGGAACTGCGCTTCATGCTCAAGCATGGCGAAGCCAAACTGCTGGTGATTCCAAAGGTCTTCCGGGACTTTGACTACGAGGCCATGATCGACGGAATCCGCAACGAACTGCCCAATCTTGAAACCCTGCTGGTGATCGGCGGCGAAGGCGAACGCAGCTTCGAGCAGCGCCTGATGGAGACCGCCTGGGAAGAACAGCAGGACACCCGGGCCCTGTTTGCCGAGTGCCAGCTCACCGCCGACGACGCCATCCAGATCCTCTACACCTCCGGCACCACCGGTGAGCCCAAAGGCGTCATGCACAGCTCCAACACGCTGTTTTCCAATGTGCGACCCTACGCCGAGCGCCTGCACCTGACGCCGGATGACAAGGTACTGATGGCCTCCCCGCTGGCCCACCAGACCGGCTTCATGTACGGCATCATGATGCCCATATACCTGGGCACCACCGCCATCCTGCAGGACATCTGGGACGCGGACTACGTCTGCAAGGTAATAGGTGCCGAGAAACCGGCCTTCACCATGGCGGCCACACCTTTCCTGGCCGACCTGGTCAAGACCGCGCCCAAGCACGAGGGCGAACTGGATTCGCTGCGCATCTTCGTTTCCGCCGGCGCCCCCATCCCCAGCGCTGTGGTCGAACAGGCCGGCAAGGTGCTGAAAGCCAAGATCGTCTCAGCCTGGGGCATGACTGAAAACGGCGCAGTCACTATGACCTGCCCGGAAGATCCCGCCGAGCGGGCCAGCCAGTCCGACGGCAAGGCATTGCCCTGGATGGAAGTGAAAGTCACCGACTTCCAGGGCAACGAACTGCCTGCCGGTGAGGAAGGCAGCCTGCTGGTTCGCGGCTCCAGCCTGTTTATCGGTTACCTGAAGCGCCCGGAACTCTATGGCGTGGACGAGGACGGCTGGTTCAACACCGGTGACCTCGCGCGCATGGACAAGGACGGTTACATCCGCATCACCGGTCGCACCAAAGACGTGGTGATCCGGGGCGGCGAGAACATCCCGGTGGTGGAGGTAGAAAACCTGCTCTACAAGTACCCGGGCATCGTCGATGTCGCCCTGGTGGGCTGCCCCGACGAACGCCTGGGCGAGCGCCTGTGTGCCTACGTGACCCTGGACGAGAACGCCACCGACCTGACCCTGGACCAGATCAAGGCCTACCTGACCGAACAGCAACTGTCCAAAAACTACCTGCCGGAATACCTGGAAGTGATTGAGGCCATGCCCCGCACTGCCTCCGGCAAGATCCAGAAATTCAAGCTGCGTGAGCAAGCCAAAGAGGTGCGCCTCGAACCGGCCAAGCGCAGTTGACCCATTTGATTTAACAACAACAGGAGCAAGTCATCATGAGAGGCCTGAACGGAAAAACAGTCATCGTCACCGGTGGTGGCGGCGGCATCGGACGCGCCGTGTGCCAGCGCTTTGCCGAGGAAGGCAGCCTGGTGGCCGTACTGGACCGTGACGAAAACGCGGCCCAGGCCACGGTAGACCTGATTACCGAGGCAGGCGGCGAGGCCAAGGCCTACGCCGCAGACATCACCGATTATGCCGCGATCACTGAGACCGTGGCTGCGATGGAAAGCGATCTGGGTGTGCCCACGGTGCTGGTCAACAACGCCGGTTTCGACCGCTTCATGCCATTCCTGAAGACCGAACCAAAACTCTGGGACCAACTGATTGCGGTAAACCTCACCGGCGCCCTGAACATGCACCACGTGGTGCTGCCGAAAATGGTGGCCGCCGGTGGCGGCAAGGTCATCAATGTGGCTTCCGACGCGGCCCGGGTCGGCTCCTCCGGCGAGTCCGTCTACGCCGCCTGCAAGGCCGGGCTGGTGGGCTTCAGCAAGACCGTGGCCCGGGAACTGGCCACCAAGAACGTTTGCCTGAACGTGGTCTGCCCCGGTCCGACCGACACCGCCCTGCTCAAGGGTGTCGCGGAATCCGCACCCAACCCGGAAAAGCTGCTGGAAGCCTTCCGCAACGCCGTGCCCATGAAACGCCTGGCCCAGCCGGACGATTACCCCGGCATCATCGCCATGCTCGCCAGTGACGACGCCAACTTCATCACCGGCCAGGTGATCAGTGTGTCCGGCGGCCTGACCATGGCCGGCTAACGCCCACTTTCACGAACATGGAGAACACAGCATGAATTACGAAGACATCCTGTACGACGAAACCGATGGCGTCGCCACCATCACCATCAACCGCCCGGACCGCTACAACGCCTTCCGCGGCCAGACCTGCATGGAACTGATCGACGCCTTCCACCGTGCCGGCTGGAACAAGGACATCGGCGTGATCGTGTTCACCGGCGCCGGCGAGAAGGCCTTCTGCACCGGTGGCGACCAGGGCGCCCACGAGGGCCAGTACGACGGTCGCGGCCTGATCGGCCTGCCGGTGGAAGAACTGCAGCGCCTGATCCGGGAAGTACCCAAGCCGGTGATTGCCCGGGTCAACGGCTTCGCCATCGGCGGCGGCCACGTGCTGCACGTGATCTGTGACCTGAGCATCGCCTCGGAAACCGCCATTTTCGGTCAGGTTGGCCCCAAGGTCGGCTCCGTCGATCCCGGTTTCGGCACCGCCTACCTGGCGCGGGTTGTGGGCGAGAAACGGGCCCGGGAAATCTGGTACCTGTGCCGCAAGTATTCCGCCCAACAGGCACTGGAATGGGGCCTGGTAAACGCCGTTGTACCCCCGGAGCAGCTGGACGAGGAAGTACGCAAGTGGTGTGACGAGATCCTGGAGAAGAGTCCGACCGCCATTTCCATCGCCAAGCGCTCGTTCAACGCCGACAGCGACAACATCGCCGGCATCGGTGCCCTCGGCATGCAAGCCCTGAGCCTGTACTACGACACCGACGAGTCCAAAGAGGGCGTCAACGCCTTCAAGGAAAAGCGCAAGCCGGAATTCCGCAAGTACTACAAGTAACGGCCCGATAGCCCGGAGAACACCATGAATTTCGCATTCAATGAAGAACAAAACGCGATCCGCGAGGTTGTGGCCCGCTTCAGCGCCGAGGTGCTGGCCCCGGGCTATCGCAAGCGGGACCAGGAAGGCGTGATCGAGCGGGACGTGATCCGCCAGCTCGGCGAGATGGGCCTGCTCGGTGGTGAACTGCCTGAGGAGTTCGGTGGCAGCGGCATGGATTGCGTCACCAGCGGCCTGATCATCGAGGAGATCTCGAAAGGGGATTTCAACGTGGGTTACATTCCTCTACTGACCTCCCTGAACGGCCAGATCATCGCCAGCCACGCCGCGCCGGACCTGGCAAAGGAATGGCTGCACGGCATGACCTCCGGCCAGAAGGTGGCCTGCATTGCCCTGACCGAACCCCATGGTGGCTCGGACGCTGCCAACCTGCGCCTGAAAGCCGAGAAAAAGGGCGACGTCTATGTGCTCAACGGCGAGAAAACCTCCATCTCGATGGCCGACCAGGCTGACGTGGCGGTGGTGTTCGCCCGCACCGGCACGGTGGAGCAACGGGCCTCCGGCATCAGCGCGTTCCTGGTGCCCATGGACAGCCCGGGCATCACCACCACCCGGTTCGAGGACAACGGCCAGCGCGCCATCGGCCGGGGCTCAATCTTCTTTGATAATGTGGAAGTACCCGAGAGCCACCGTATGGGCGATGAAGGCAAGGGCTTCAAGCAGGTCATGCAGGGCTTCGACTACAGCCGTGCGCTGATCGGCCTGCAGTGCCTGGCGGTGGCCCAGCAATCCCTGGAGGAAACCTGGCAATGGCTGACCGAGCGTACTGCCTTTGGCCAGAACCTGTCCGCCTTCCAGGGCCTGACTCATCCGCTGGCGGAATACCAGACCTACGTTCATGCCGCGCGCATGCAGTGCTACCATGCGCTCTGGCTCAAGGACAACAACCTGCCCCACAATGCCGAGGCGGCGATGAACAAATGGTGGGGGCCCAAGCTCGCGTTTGATGTGGTGAAACAGTGCCTGCTGGCCCATGGCCACACCGGATGGGGAGAGGATTTACCGTTCGCCCAGCGCTTGCGGGATGTCCTGGGCCTGCAGATTGGTGACGGTACCGCGCAGATCATGAAGAACATTATCGCCCGCGAGTACCTGCCGAAGTGACGCGTCCCATGCCTTCCGTGATTCAGGACGCCGAGAACCGCCCTCGCCGGCCCAACCGCCAGCGGGGCACCAAAGGAGCACAGATGATCGTCAACGAATCCGGAGGCATTCCCAACCGCCTGTTTTTCCGCCTGTTCCAGACCGGAAACATTCTCCAGCGTCAGGTTCAGAATGAAATGGGCATCAGCGCCGTGCAATGGGCGGTGCTCGGGGCGCTGTCACGGGAGGGTTTCGAGGAAGGCACCTCGTTCAATCAGCTCAAAGAGTATCTGTACGTCAGTCGCCAGAACCTCGACGGCGTGCTCAAACGAATGGAACGGGACGGGCATGTCATTCGGGTACCGGCCCCCCAGGATCGGCGGGCCAGACTGGTGGTACTGACCGAATCTGGCAGGACCTTCTGGGATCGGCTGCAGGACTCGATTGCCGAGTTTTACCGGCAGGCCATGCAGGGGATGAGTTTTGATGACAGCGTCAGCCTGCTGCACCTTCTGAAAAAGCTGCAGCATGAACTTATCGATATTTCCCTGGACTCAGCCACCCCCGAGAAATAATGCGGGGTAACTGACGAGGACGATCCAACCAGTACCGGCAATCAGGCCGGTTCAAACCGCTCCTGCAGCCACGCCTTGATATCGTCAGACTCGTACAGCCAGCGGACACTGCCATCCTCTTGCTGAATCTTCAGGCAGGGCACTTTTACCTGACCGCCGCCGGCCTCCAGCTCTGCACGATGCTCCGGGTTATGCTGGGCGTCCCGGGTTTCGATATTGAGGCCGAGCCGGGCGATTTCCTTCCTTACCTTGATACAGAACGGGCAGGCTTTGAACTGGTATAGCGCCAGATCCTTGCTGGCCTCGTTGGCCGTGGCCTGGTCATCAGCGCTTCGGGTGACGCTTTCCGGCGTGCTGAGTTTTTCACTGAGCAGCATGAAAGGTGTCAGTATCAGGCGCAGCGTTCGGAAAAAATAACGGATAACGACTCTCATGGGTACGGTTAAAGCTCCGGGTTTCCAGTTAAAGATTGCTTCAAAGAGGTCGGCATTCAAGATTGATGTGCGTCCCTCATAGCGGTGTACGAGGATATCATTTCAAAAGATGAAGTGTTCAGAATAACGGGTGCTGAACCCTCACTGGGTGTGGTAGGTGTGGTAGGGAGAGTGTATCAGCCGCATCGGACGATATCCTCAATCCTGATGAGCACCACTAAACCTTCCTCGCAACCAGGCTGACCGGAACGTCTCCGCGGCCACCCCGATGAGGAAGCCGAAAAATGGGTCGGCCCAGAAGGTGATCAGAGCCGTGATGCCAATCACCGGCCAGCAGGAGGGTTTGGCGGACCAGAGACGTTTGGTGAGGCCCAGCTCAACAGCAGCAACCATGAGCAGAGCGCCAAGACCCGCCGCGGGCACGGCGGCAATGAACGAGAGACCACCGGGCACGATCGCCACCAGGAGTAATCCCGTGCCCAGCAGGACCGGCGCCAGACCGGTGCGGGCGCCAAAGCGATAGTGGGCCGCAACACCCCCGGCGCCGTGGCACATGGGCAAGGCGCCGAATGGCACCAGAAACAGGTTGGCCAGGCCAGTTGTGACGGACAGCCTTGCCGGTGAGACCCGGTGGGACTGATCTCCGAAATAATCCCCCACCACCAGGGCCGTCAGAACGATGGCGTTGGTGATGGTCAGCGCCAGTTGCGGCAGCACCAGGATAGAGAACCCCTGCTGCCACTCATCCATCGAGGGCAATGTCGGCATCGAAAAGATGGCAGGATCCGCCGGCAATGGCAGCCCGGGTGAACCCAGCAGCGCACCGAGGACCATGGCCAACGCCAGCCCCATCAGCGCCGCCGGCCAGCTGGGGAACAGTTTCAGGGTGACCGCCAGCAACCCGAGGACAACCAGGCCCAGCGGCAGGGAAGTGGCCATCAACTCCAGGCTCATGCTGGCCAGCAACAACCCCAGCCCCAGTTGCAGGCCACTGAGCACAGACCCCGGTACCAGACGGGCCGCCCGGTTGATCCATCCGGTTGACCCCAAGACCAACAGGATGGCGCCGATCAGAACGCCACTGGCAATCAGGCTTTCTGCACTGACCTGGGTGGTCAGCAATAGCGCGGCCACCGCTTTCATGGGCTGTACCGGTACAGGCAGGCGGTAATACAGGCCTGTCGCGATGTAGAACACGGCAAAACCCAGCAGTACCGGTACTGGGGCAAGTCCGGCCACACCAATGGCACCGAGAGTCAACGGCAGCAATGTGCCAATGTCACCCAGCGCGCCGCTGCTTTCACTGATCACCTTCTTCATGGTCGAACCCATGAGGGCTCCTGCCTGAATGGTCTGCTTATTGTTGTCGTTCAAGCGTTATACACTACTTTACCAAGTTCACTGACATCATACCCGCCCAATGTCTCGGCCCGATGTGCGAATCGTTCGCTACCCGCAAAGGCCAGCAAACGCTGCATGGCCGGCTCGAAATAATGGCGCCGGCGCATGGCCAGGTCGAAGTGCTCCTGCTGCAGGGGGATAAATGCCAAGCCCTGGCGCCTGGCCGCCGCTTCAATACCCACACCCACATCCGCTTCCCCCTGACGAACAGCCAGAGCCAGATCGTCCTCGCTGAGCGAGGGATGCTCGGTCCAGGCAAGCTTGCTGCCATCAATTCGGTAGCGGGCCAGCAGGCTCTGCAGCAGATGACTGACACCGGCCTCGGGCTGGCGGTGGGCCAGACGCAGGCCCGGCCGGGCGATATCTTCCAGTTGCACGATTCCGTGGGGGTTGTCCGGCGCCAGAAGCAGACCCTGCCGGCGTTTGGCCCAGCGGATCAGCACCAGGTCACGCATCCCGCTCAAGCCCAGGGTCACCGGGTCGTTGTAACGCTCAGTCTGTGCGTGCCAGATATGCATGCCAGCAACCATGGCGCGACCGTCAACCAGGCGCTGCACCCCGTCTCCGCTGCCCTGGCACAGCATCGCCAGCTCGGCATTACTCTCCTTCACCGCCCACTCCAGCAGCGGATCCTGGCTACCCACCAGCACGGGTGGCGTTGGCGCGCTGACGCCCTCGTCACCCTCCAGATGATTCATCAACCAGAGATCTATACGCTGGCGCGGAAATAAAAGCTTTCCCGTCACCCGCACGCAGGGGATCACGCCCTGGCCCACCAGATCGTAGACCTTGCGTTCTTTCAGGCGCAGATACTCGGCAGCCTCGGCCGTAGTGAGATAGTCAGGCAGAGACATCGAACCTCCGGAGTCAATTAATACGCATAATGCTGTTTTTAGCTGCATTATTTACGGCAAGCATCGCAAAGCGTAGTTAAAAACGCCACGATGCTCAAGACTAAGGAGACGCAGCTGTGGAAGAAAACGCGTTTTACGTGGCGCTCTCGCTACTGGTGAATCTCGACGCTTCGCTGTACCAGATCGTGGTGCTATCGCTGCAGGTTTCGCTCGTTGCGGTCCTGATAGCGGCGCTTTTGGGTTTTCCACTGGGCGCTGCGGTTGCGTTATGGCAGTTCCCCGGACGCGGCGGGGTCATTGTGGCGCTGAATGCGCTGATGGGACTGCCGCCGGTTGTGGCAGGACTTGGAGTTTATCTGCTGCTATCGAGGGCCGGACCGCTTGGCGAACTGGGCCTTCTGTTCACCCCCGGGGCCATGGTAATTGCGCAGGTGATACTGGTGTTGCCCATTCTCGCCGCGCTCTCGCGACAGAAAGTGGAGGAGTTGCTGGGCGAATATCGCGAGCAGTTCGTCTCGCTAGGCATGTCGAAGGCTCGCATGATGCCCACGCTCCTGTGGGACGCCCGCTTTGCCCTGCTGACAATTCTGCTCGCAGGGTTCGGCCGGGCCAGCGCGGAAGTCGGCGCGGTCATGATGGTTGGCGGCAACATCGACGGCGTCACCCGGGTCATGACAACGGCCATTGTGCTTGAGACCAGCAAGGGCGCCCTGCCCCTGGCGTTAGGCCTCGGCATTGTCCTGCTGACGCTTGTCATGGCGATCAACGCTACTGCGTACATTTTGAGTGAAACGGCCAAGAGGCGCATGGGATGACATCGTTGAACGTGCCCGTTAACAGACCGACCGAACTCAGTGCACCGCCGTCGCTGCGCTTTGACAACGTCGAGTTCAACCTTCTCGGCCACCAGCTTTTTGGTCCCTGCTCATTCACGCTGGACGGCCCCGGCCCCACACTGGTGATGGGTCCCAATGGTGCGGGCAAGAGCCTGATGCTGCGCCTGGCCCATGGCCTGCTCGCAGCAACGGAGGGAGCCGTAACCTGGTCCGGTGACGAAATACCCCGCCAGGCTATGGTGTTCCAGACCCCGGTTCTTCTTCGCCGTTCCGCATTGGCCAACCTCACGCACGCGCTGGCCGTGAATAACATCCCGCGCAGACACCGCACAGAACTGGCCCGGGAAGCCCTGGCGCGATTCGGCCTGTCCGCCTGTGCCGATACGCCCGCCCGGGTGTTATCGGGTGGCGAGAAACAGCGCCTGGCACTGGCACGGGCATGGGCTCTTTCACCCTCGGTACTGTTTCTGGATGAGCCCACCTCCGCACTGGACCCCGCTGCCATAAAGGACGTGGAAGCCGCCGTTCAGGAATTTCACGAGAGAGGAACACGCATCGTAATGACAACCCATGACCTGCATCAGGCCCGGAGGCTGGCCGGGGACGTGCTGTTTCTCGCCGGCGGAAAAGTGCAGGAGCACACGCCGGCCGACATCTTTTTCAGCGCCCCTGCTTCGCGCCAGGCACAAGCCTTCCTGAGCGGAGAGCTCGTGGCCTGATCACCCACCAAGAAAATAAACGCACCGAACCATCGCTCGCTCTACGAATAAGACACGACAAAGGAGAGAACAAGATGAAAAAAACCCTGAATCTGGTTCTGGCAGCCGTAACGACCATGGGCCTGACCTTCAGTGCCCAGGCCGACGACTACATTACGCTGGCCTCAACCACGTCCACCCAGAACTCCGGCCTGTTCGACTCGATCCTGCCCAAGTTTGAGGAGGCGACCGGTATTGAAGTTCGCGTTGTTGCCGTCGGCACCGGCCAGGCGTTTGAGCTCGCCCGCCGGGGCGACGCCGACAGCCTGCTGGTGCATGACACCGCCGGGGAAAAGCGGTTTGTGGAAAACGGCTTTGCCACCGAGCGGGCGGACGTCATGTACAACGACTTCGTGCTGATTGGCCCGAAAGACGATCCCGCCGATATCCGTAACGCGAAAAGCGCCGCTGAAGCCTTTTCTGCCATCGCCGAAGCAGAGGCACCGTTTGCATCGCGAGGCGATGACAGCGGCACCAACCGGGCCGAGCTCAGGCTTTGGGAAAACGCCGGCGTGGAACCGGGCGGCAGCTGGTACCGGGAACTGGGCAGCGGTATGGGACCAACCCTGAACACCGCAGCCGGCATGGACGCCTATGTGATGTCCGACCGTGCTACCTGGGTCGCGTTTGAGAACCGCCAGAATCTCGAGCTGCTGTTCTCGGGCGACAAAGTACTTTTTAACCAGTACGGCAGCTTGCTGCTCTCCGAAGAAAAGCACCCACACCTCAAACACGACCTGGCAGCCCAGTGGCACAACTGGCTGCTGTCGGAAGAAGGCCAGCAGGCGATTGCCGACTTCAAAGTGGACGGGCAGCAACTGTTCTTCCCGAACGCCCAGTGAGGCAAAAGGATTAAGGGCGACTGAACTGAGCGTCTGTTTACCCTGCCCAGATCGAACCCCGGCATTGCCGGGGTTTTTTATTGGCAAAAAGCAGCTGTTTTTCCTCAATGCCAAATAGGCTAATCTCTGGCAATCTCCGTACAACTTCCATTCCAGTACGACCAGGAAACGGCTATAGCAAAAATGACGATTGATCCCATACTTCCCGATCCCAAGGATCCCCGGCTGTCCCGCCCAGTGGAGGGCGTGGACGAGAACGGCGAGGCCAAATCGATCAGCGTGATCGAGGAACGCCCCCTGACCATCTACCTGAACAGCCAGGAGATCGTCACAGCCATGACCATCGGCGACCATCCGGAGTATCTGGCCCTCGGCTTCCTGCTCAACCAGGGCATGCTGAAAGAAACAGACACGGTCACCGGGATCGATTTTGACGAAGAACTCGAGGTTGCGGTGGTGCGCACGTCAGGCGTTACCGATGTCGAGGACAAGCTGGAAAAGAAAACCCGCACCTCCGGTTGCGCCGTGGGTACGGTGTTTGGTGACATGATCGCTGGGCTGGAAGGCCTGTCACTGCCCGACACCCCGGTGCACACCAGCACCTTTTACGATCTTTCCTACCAGATCAACCACACCCCCAGTCTGTACATGGAAACCGGCGCCATCCACGGCACCGCGCTTTGCCAGGGACAAACAATCCTGGCTTACATGGAGGATGTTGGAAGGCACAACGCGGTCGATAAAATTGCCGGCTGGATGCACCTGAACAACATTGCGGCCGCAGACAAGGTGCTGTATACCACCGGCCGCCTGACCTCAGAGATGGTGATAAAAACATCCCTGATGGGCATCCCCACCCTGATTAGCCGCTCGGGCTTCACCGCCTGGGGCGTCGACATCGCCCGCCAGGTCGGGCTGACCCTGATCGGTCGGATGCGTGGCAAGAAATTCACCTGCCTGAGCGGCCAGCACCGCCTGGTGTTCGATCAGGACTTGTCTCAGGTACCCGATGAAGACAAGAAGCTGCGTCGAAAAGGCGCTCAACATGATTGACGGAGGCACTGCATGAGCCAATGTGCAGTTATCCTGGCCGGCGGCCAGGCAAACCGCATGGGTGGGGGCGACAAAGGCAGGCTCATGCTCGGCGAACAGTCGTTGATCCAGCGGGTGATCGAGCGGATCACCCCTCAGGTCGACGCCGTGGTATTGAATGCCAACGGGGATTTGAGCCGGTTCGACGACCTGGGGCTGCCGGTGGTGGCGGACTCCATCGAAGGCTTCCCCGGCCCGCTGGCCGGCGTGCTCGCGGGCATGGACTGGGCCGCCGAGCAGGGCCACGATTGGCTCATCAGCGTGGCTGCCGACACACCGTCCTTTCCCAGGGATCTGGCTGCCAGACTGGCGGAACATGACACCCCGGTGGTGCTGGCAGCCACGCCAGACCCCGAGCGCGGCCGACTCCCGCAGCCAACCTTCGGGCGCTGGCGGGTCGCTTTGAGAGACGATCTGAGAGCCGCCCTGAACGAGGGCGTACGCAAGATCCGCCAGTGGACACAGGCCCAGGGCGAAACTCTGGTGGTTTTTGACGAGGGCGATTTTTTCAACATCAACACCCCGGACGATCTGGCCTGGGCGGAGCAGCATCTGAAGTGAACGTTATAGGCATCGTAGGTTGGAAAAACTCCGGCAAGACCACACTGGCAGCCGCTCTGATTCGCGAACTGTCCGGCCGGGGTTTAACGGTCAGCTCGATCAAGCACGCCCACCACATGGTGGACGTGGATCAGCCCGGAACGGACAGCTACAAACACCGTGAAGCCGGTGCCCGCGAAGTGATTCTGGCCGGGGGCCAGCGCATTGCCATCATGCACGAGCTGCGGGGCGCAGGTGAGCCCTCACTGGAGGATTTGCTGGCCCGCCTGTCGCCCTGCGACTGGGTCGTGGTAGAGGGTTACAAAACCCACGCGCACCCGAAGATTGAAGTACACCGGCAGGAATCGGGCCGATCGCCCCTTTACCGGGAAGACGCCAACATCATCGCCGTTGCCAGCGACTATGCCGCCGATTTTTCCGGGCCTTTGTTCGATATCAATGACGTCACCGGCATTGCCGATTTTATTATTGATCATGTACAGCCACCAGCGAGAGAGTCATGAAGCCGCTTCGCAATGACTGTTTTGCCCTTCCCCCGGGCGTGAACTGGACGCCGGTCGAAGAAGCCCTTGAGCGGTTGCGTTCAAGGTTGCATCCCGTGGTGGAGGTGGAGCGTGAGGTTCCGCTGTCACAGGTGAACGGCCGAATCCTGGCAAGTGATGTCTATGCGCCTCGGGCTCATCCCCCAAGCACCAATTCCGCCGTGGATGGCTATGCTCTTGCCGGGCCGTTAACGGACGTGCCCTGCACCCTGCCTCTGGTGGATGGCCGCAGCGCCGCCGGTGAGCCTTACATGGGGCAGGTGCCCAAGGGATACGCAATCCGGATTCTGACAGGCGCGGTTATTCCCGCCGGCACGGATACCGTGGTTCTGGAGGAAGACTGCGAAGTGCGGGATGGCCAGTTGCATCTGAACGGTACGCTAAAGGCAGGCGCCAATGCCCGCAAAGCCGGTGAAGACATCAAAGTCGAGGACCGGATTCTCACTGCCGGAACCCGGCTCAGTCCGACCCAGATTTCAGTGCTTGCCAGCGTGGGCGTGGAAGCCGTTGATGTTTATCAGCGGCTAAGGGTGGGCGTGCTGTCCACCGGTGATGAGGTAAAGCCGGTGGGCGCACCCGTCACAGACTGGCAGATCTATGACGCCAATCGCCCTATGCTCAGTGCCCTGGTATCACAACTCGGCTACGAACTCGTGGATCTTGGCCATGTGCTGGACCGGGCCGAGGAGGTCAAGGCAGCCCTGGAGCGAGGCGCGGAGCAGTGTGACCTGATCCTGACCAGCGGCGGCGTGTCCGCCGGCGACGAGGATCATGTGTCGAAAACCCTGAAAGAACACGGTGACATCAGTAACTGGCGCATTGCCATCAAACCCGGCCGTCCTCTGGCGCTTGCCATGTTCCGGGGCACGCCGGTAGTCGGTCTGCCGGGTAATCCGGTGGCCGCCTGGGTCTGTGCGCTGAGGTTTGGTGCGCCTGCCATGGCATTGTTGGCAGGGGCCGAATGGTTCGAGCCCCAAGCGTATACCATGCCGGCTGACTTCTCGAAGAACAAAAAACCCGGGCGCAGCGAGATGCTGCGGGCACGGGTTCGCGATGGGAAGGTCGAGGTATTCGGGTCGGAAGGCTCTGGCCGGGTGACCGGTCTGGCCTGGTCCGAGGGTCTGGTGGAACTGGATGAGAGCGCCCAGCAGATCGAGCCCGGCACCCCCGTCCGATTTATTCCCTACGGCAGCTTCGGCCTGTAATCAGTCAACGCTGCCGTGGACCGCAAAGGCCTCCAGTGAGGCATCCTGCGGGCCACGGGAGCGGTAGGTTTCCTCAACGCCCAGGTCGGTCAGGGTGCGGCTGACCATCAGCAGGGTGTTGTCCTCAAAGTCTTCGCACATGCTGCGCATCTGGTCGATTTCTTCACAGGCCACCGGGTAAGCGGCCTCGATGTCCGGCGCGCCATAGATCTCCACAAAAGTCTGCGCGAGCGTCTGGCGAAGCCGCTCCAGCTCCGGCTCGGTAATGTCGCACACGCCAACAAAGCTGGCACGACCACCCGACTCAATGCTGTACCAGCCATTGGTGAAGGCTTGCCGGGCTTTGCCTGTCAGGTCCGCCTCGGTCCAGTTGGAAAACTCGAAGCCGCCGGAAATGGCCCACTCCCCACTGGGTGCCGGCCGCTCGAAGACGTTTTCATCGGAAATGTCCAGTCTCAGGGTTCGGGCCAGTTTCATAGGTGCTCCGCATAATCAATCAGGCTAACAGTTTCGGTCATCACATCCTGGCGCAACAGCATGCGCCCCTTTTCATCCAGACCCACGAACAGGCCGGCTCTGGGCTCCTCGATGCGCTTGCCAATGGTATCGCAGCGCGGACGCCACTCGTTGTGGACCCGCTCGAACCCGCTGTCCAGAAAATAGGTCAGCCATAACAGCGTATGCTTGGACCAGCTCTCCAGCAACGCCATGGGCATTATCTCTACACAGCCCTCTTCGTACAGACAGGTCTGATCCGGCGTTTCACCCGGCTCGCCGCCAGGATGGGTGAAGGGCACCACGATACCGATCACCAGCCAGTTCGGCGTTTCTTTGGGGTCGGACACATCGGCCGCAAACCTGACGCTGCCACACAGGGCCCCGTTGACCTTGATGCGGTCAGGCCACTGGAACTGCACCGGCACCTCGGGCGGCGCCAGTGCGCCAAGGCTCTCGGCCAGACCTATCTGGGCCACGTACACCGCCTGAATGGCCTCTTCCAACGGCGTCTCGGGCGCCAGCACCAGTGCCGCGCGCAGGGTATCCACGGCCTCGGAATAGAAAATGGTGCCGGAATCCACGCCGGCGATGGCACGGCTGACGGCCTTATCGAAAGGATCCGTATGCGGGGGCACAACCTCGCCGCTCAGTAGCGGTGGGAAACGGGGAGACTCAATGATCATTGGACGGCCCGGGCGTATTGTTCGGAGGCAATGATTTGATCGGCCAGCCGCTGGAAAGCCTGGGCCTGCGGACTGTCGGGCTTGGACACCACAATGGGCACCCCGCCATCGGAGCCGATCCTGATATCGAGATCCAGAGGAATTTCACCGAGGAACGGTGCCCCCAGCTTCTCGGCCTCAGCCCGGGCACCACCGTGGCCGAAGGGATGATGCTCCTTGCCGCAGCCATCGCAGATGAAAGAAGCCATGTTCTCCACCAGGCCGAACAATGGCACGTCCATGCGCTTGAACATGTCGATGCCCTTACGTGCATCCATCAGGGCAATGTCCTGGGGCGTCGACACCACGATGGCGCCGGCCACGAAAAACTTCTGGCTCAGGGTCATCTGGACATCGCCAGTGCCCGGCGGCAGATCCACCAGCAACACGTCCAGCCTTCCCCAGTCCACCTGGTTCATCATTTGCTGCAGAGCGCCCATCAGCATGGGTCCGCGCCAGACAATGGCTTCCTCTTCGGAGGTCATCAGCCCGAGTGACATAAGGGTCACGCCGTGGTTGCGAAGCGGCAGGATGGTGTTGCCGTCCGGGCTGGAAGGTCGGCCCGACACACCCAGCATCCTCGGCTGGCTGGGGCCATAGACGTCGGCATCCAGCAGGCCGACTTTCAGGCCCTTGGACGCCATGGCCACGGCCAGATTGGAGGACACGGTGGATTTCCCCACCCCGCCCTTGCCTGAGGCAACCGCAATAATACGATCCACGCCCCTGGGGTTCTTGTCCTGTGGCCGGGGCGCATCGGTGCCAATCAGGTTACTTTTTCCTACTTCGGTGTACTGGACCATGGAAATTCCTGTCTATCAATCAATTGTCCCGGTAGTCATCACTGGTACGAACCCTGGGTCTGGCGGCGCCAGCCATGGGCGCCGTGTCGCCATGGAACTGTGCCTTCACCCGGCAGTCGTCGCACATCTTGATGAGCTGGACATTATCAGATTTGGTGTACATCCAGTGCTGGTTCTCCAGCTTTTCGACAATCCGGTTGATGGTACTGGCCACACCAAACGGTTTGCCGCACTGGATGCACTCGAACGGTTCTTCGCCATGCAAAGCCCTCGGGCTGAGCGCGGCCTTTGACAGATCCAGCTGCGGCTTGAGCGTGATCGCCGTTTCGGGGCAAGTACTGTCGCAGATACCACACTGCACACAGGCGTTCTCGGTGAACTGCACTTCCGGCCGGTCCGGGTGATCCCCCAGTGCGCCGGTGGGGCACAGGGAAACGCAGGCAAGGCACAGAGTGCATTTGTCTGAATCAATCTCGATGGCACCGTACGGCGCACCCTTGGGCAGCGGGATCGGCTCGTCCACCTTCTCCGCCATGGCTGTGGCGGTCACCCGGGTAATGTCGCGACGGCCGCCCACCAGCAGCACCGGCTCACTGACCCGTCCCGCGTTGTCGCCCGGCGCGGACAACTCGATGGCATCAATCACCCGAACCCGGCTTGGCGAGTTATGAGTGCCTTTGAGCATGGCCTGGGCCAGCTCTACTTCGGCCGCCAGGGCCCGACGATCCAGCTCGTTGTCTGCCAGAATCAGCACTTCGGCATAACCGGCACCGAACGCCGCCATGATCTCGGCGTGGCCAATACGGTCCACATGCTCCAGTCCGAGTGGGATCAGATCGTCGGCCAGGCCATCGTCGTAGCGAGCCAGGTAGGTGATGGCTTCCGAGCCGGCGCCCAGGGTATGGAATACCAGGCGTGGCGATTCGTGAGTGTGCTCGCGATAGGTCTTCGCCATCACGTCCATGACTTTGACTATCGCCTCGTAGGGCGTTTCGTTCATGGTGACTGCGGATGTGGGGCAAACCGCCGCGCATGAGCCACAACCTGCGCAGATGTCAGAATCGATCTGGATGTGGTCGCCGGCAGAGAAGATCGCTTCCGTGGGGCAAACGTCCAGGCACCGGGTACAGCCCGGCTTGTTGGCCCGGGAATGGGCACACAGGGACTCTTCCAGCCGGAAAAAGACGGTTTTCTCGAACTCGCCCACCATTTCCCGGGCCGTGAGGGCAATGCGCTCCAGCTCGCCGGCTTTGTTCGGATCGGCCCAGAAATAGCCATTGCGTTTCTCGTGGCTGGGGAAGGCGGGCGCGCCACCGCGCAGATCAATAAACACGTCGCACTCGCTGCGAGCCGTTGTCTGCGCCGGCGTGTAACCCAGTTCACCCCGACCGGCCGGATGCAGGGTCTGCAGCCCGGCGAACTCCAGCTTGAAGTTGCCGAGGGCGCCATAAGCGCTGGTCAGTTGGCCCTTGGCCACGTCGTAGGCGGCCGATGGCAACTGGATGGGGCCGGCATCGTTGACCACACAGGTAACGCCCAGCTCATCCTGCACCAGCCCGGCCATGCGGATGGCTTGCTCGGTGGGGCCCACGATGCAACAGACGCCGTTGGACTGGATGCTTTTCGCCGGGGCCGTGGGCCCCGGCAACTGGGCTGCAGCTACCAGGGCCGCCTGCTTGGCTTCCAACCGCTTGGGGTTGGCATCGGCAGAACTCCAACCCGCCCGGTCACGTATATCGATGGTGTGCAGTGGCGCTACATGCTGGATCTCGGCGTGAATGTCCTCGGCCAGACGCTCGAACAGCGCTGCCTGCTGGCCACAGGCGATAAGCACGTCGTTGCTGGCGCCCAGGTGTTCGGCTGCGACTTTCATATCGTTGCCGCACAGCTGGTCTACCGCGACGACCTGCTCGGCACCCGCAACCGCCTGAAGGGCCTCGGAATTGAAGCCCTGGCTCTTGTCGCAGGTGCACAGCAATAGGGATTTTTTTGATGTCATCAGGAACTTTACTCTGTTCGTTGTTGTTATACGTATACGTACCAATCTCTCATTTCGAGCATGCCATAGCCATCTACTTTCGGACAATTGGATAATTGTTGGAGCCCTGCTAGCTTTTATCTATAACAAAAAGAGACACATCATGAGCAGTAGAACCGATCACTGGAAACGAGCATTGCAGGTGGGTGCCGTTGTTCGCCGATCGCCGGGGGTAACGCGGTGGGCGAAACACGTCTGGAAACCTGTTGCTGTCATCCCCGGGGCACCGGACGCCTTCTGGAAAGAACTGGTACGAGAGGGCGAGGTGGTCGATTACCACGCCGGCACGGTCACTATGGAGCTGTTCCGTGCCGATGTCGAAGGTTATCTCGTCTCCCTCAATATGAGCACGCCTTCCGTCTGGATCATCCTGGACCGTGACGTCACCGGCCAGTCGCCCTCAGGCTGGGCGGTCAGCACCGTTACGGCCAGCGCCCACGAGGCTCTGGACTCCCTGGACAGCGGCGAAAGCATTGTTGAAGCCGTCCCCATCCCGGAATCCCTGGCCGCCTGGATCAAGGAATTTGTCGACATGCATTACATCGAGGAGCCGTTCAAGAAACGGCGCCGGGATGAGGTGCGCGTGGACGCGGTGGAAGACGCCAAGGGTGATCCACGTATTCGGCAGGAAAGCGATGTATACCGGGCTCCCGCCAACATCAAGAAACCCAGGTTACAGTAATGGTTGAATCACGCTGGCAGCGCTGGGCGCGCAAAAAGGCCGAAGCCAACAGAGCGGTAGAACCTTTGCCGCCTCCGGAACCGGAGCAAGCCGAACCGGCCCCGGAGGAACAGGAACTCGCCATTAACGAGAGCCTGTCAGAACCGGAGCTTCTGGAGAAGTACGGACTGCCCGATCCGTCGTCCATTGAGAGCGGAACGGATATCACCGGATTCATGCGCAAGGAAATACCCGAGTTCCTGCGCCGAAAGGCCCTGAGAAGCCTCTGGAAATCCAATCCGGTGCTGGCTGTTCTCGATGGGCTGAATGACTACGACGAGGATTACACCCTGGCGTCGACGGCTGGGCAAACGGTGAAATCACTCTATCGGGTCGGCGAAGGGCTCGTGGATAAAGCCAAAAAGGCGGCGGATGTCATTGATGAACCTATGCAGTCGTTGGCTCAACCCTCCCCGGCCGATGCCGAATCCACGGTTACCGGGCAGGCGGAAGCTGACGGGCATGAGGATGAACAGGCAGCCATTGAGCAGGACGACCATACCCGGCAGGCGGAGCTGACCAACCGAGTGCCCGCACAACCGGAGAACAGCCAAGCAGAAGAGGTGCCGGAACCGCGATTCCGCCCTCGCATGCGTTTTGACTATTAGCAGAATGCATTTCACCTATTGGCGAAATAAACGTGGCTTACCCCACTATTCTTGTTTGTGTACTAAGATAGTGTGAGAGAGCGCACATAATAATTAGAAGGAAAACGACTTGACTGACACGGCCGAAATCCAGTGCCCGCGCTCAATCACTGACGAAGATAGAGCGCGGGCCCAAATCTATCAGCTGCTGGGCGTCCTGCTTGACCGACCACCCTCGGCGGAATTGCTGCAAGGTCTGTCCTCGTTGCAGGGGGACGACACACCTCTCGGCACCGCCTCGAAGAACCTGGCCAAGCTCGCAGAGCGCACCAACCCCTACGATCTCGAGCGGGAGTTCAATAACCTGTTTGTCGGCCTGGGCCGCGGTGAGCTCCTTCCCTATGCCAGCTATTACCTCACCGGCTTCCTGAACGAAAAACCCCTGGCCGAGCTCAGGAGTGATTTGAGGTCACGTGGTATTAAAGCCCGCAGCGACGTCAAGGAACCGGAAGACCACATCTGCACCCTGTGTGAAATCATGGCCGGGATTATCACCGGCGAATTTCCCTGTGACAGCGGTGTGGCCTCCCAGAAAGCCTTTTTTGATGCCCATTTAGCGAAGTGGGCAGAACTGTTTTTTACCGACTTGGAAGAAGCGCAAAGTGCCATCTTCTACGCGCCGGTGGGCTCGCTTGGCCGGGCCTTCATGGCAGTGGAAGCCGAAGCCTTTGCAATTCAGTAACCGGGACCGACAGGTTCCTTAACCCAGGGGGAGGTGTCCAATGGACAACCCGAAGCGTGAAAACAGCCGTCGCCATTTCCTGAAAATGGCCGCTTTCGCAGCTCCAGCTGCGGTGGCAGTGACGGTTGCACCGAACGCCGCAGCCGAGGTCGTCAGAACAGACGCGCCGAAAAGCCGCGGATTACGTGATACCGAACACACACGTAAATATTTCGAATCGGCTCGCTTTTAACGGTGGTCTGAGTTGATCAAGGTTGCGAAAGGCCCTTGAGAGACTGAGCTTTCCGGAAAAACGAGAATAATAAAAGAGAGAGGTATACGACATGTTAAGGAAGAAGACCAACGGGGTAGCGAAAGGCCCCCGTGCAGGCTCTTTGCTTTCTTCTCTCGCTGCGAAAACGCTGGATCGTCGTCAATTCCTGACAACGTCTGGGGTCGCAGTGGGTGGTCTGGCGGCACTGTCGCTGACATCGGGTCGGGTTGAAGCTGCAGCTCCAGCCACCGGTGGCGGTGAAGTGGTCGTCAAGAAATCAGTGTGTACGCATTGCTCGGTCGGCTGTACCGTCGAAGCGGAAGTACAGAACGGCGTCTGGACCGGCCAGGAACCCGGCTGGGACAGCCCCTTCAACATGGGCGCCCACTGCGCCAAGGGCGCATCCGTTCGGGAGCACGCTCACGGCGAGCGCCGTCTGAAGAGTCCCATGAAGCTGGTCAACGGCCAGTGGCAGAAGATTCCCTGGGACCAGGCCATCAACGAAATCGGCGACAAGATGCTGCAAATCCGTGAGGAGAGTGGTCCCGATTCCGTTTACTGGCTCGGCAGCGCCAAGTTCAACAACGAGCAGGCCTACCTGTTCCGGAAGTTTGCCGGCTATTGGGGCACCAACAACGTTGATCACCAGGCCCGTATCTGTCACTCGACCACGGTTGCCGGCGTAGCCAACACCTGGGGCTACGGCGCGATGACCAACTCCTACAACGACATCCACAAGTCCAAGGCGATCTTCATCATCGGGGGCAACCCCGCGGAAGCGCACCCGGTGTCGCTGTTGCATGTACTGAAGGCGAAGGAAGAAAACAACGCTCCGCTGATCGTCTGCGATCCGCGCTTCACCCGCACAGCAGCCCATGCCGACGAGTTCGTGCGTTTCCGTCCGGGCTCAGACGTTGCACTGGTGTGGGGTATTCTCTGGCACATCTTCGAGAACGGCTGGGAAGACAAAGAGTTCATCCGTACCCGTGTATACGGCATGGAGGACATCCGCGAGGAAGTGAAGCGCTGGAACCCCGAAGAAGTGGAGCGTGTTACCGGTGCGCCTGGCGCACAGCTTGAGCGTGTAGCTCGCACTCTCGCCAACAACCGGCCCGGCACTGTCATCTGGTGCATGGGTGGTACCCAGCACACCAACGGTAACAACAATACCCGCGCCTACTGCGTGCTGCAGCTGGCCCTCGGCAACATGGGCGTAGCAGGCGGCGGTACGAACATCTTCCGCGGCCACGACAACGTTCAGGGCGCTACCGACCTCGGCGTGCTCGCCGATACACTGCCGGGCTATTACGGACTGTCTGCTGGTTCCTGGGCCCACTGGGCTCGAGTCTGGGAAGAGGACCTCGACTGGCTGAAAGGCCGCTTTGCCGTTTGGGATAAAGACGGCAAGTCCCGGGCCATGATGAACGAGAAGGGCATTCCGGTCTCCCGCTGGATTGACGGTGTTCTGGAAGCCAAGGAAAACCTTGAGCAGCCGGATAACACCCGCGCCATGGTGCTGTGGGGCCACGCGCCCAACTCTCAGACCCGGATGACAGAAATGAAGGAAGCCATGGAGAAACTCGACCTGCTGGTCGTGGTTGACCCCTTCCCCACTGTCTCTGCGGTGCTGCATGATCGTAAGGAGGGCGCGTACCTGTTGCCCACCACGACCCAGTTCGAGACTTACGGCTCGGTAACCGCTTCCAACCGCTCACTTCAGTGGCGGGAGAAGGTGGTTGAACCGCTGTTCGACTCCAAGGTGGACCACGAGATCATGAAACTGTTTGCGGACAAGTTCGGCTTTACCGATCGCATGTTCCGCAACATCGCCATTGACGGAGACGAGCCGTCGATTGAAGACATCACCCGCGAATTCAACCGCGGCATGTGGACCATCGGCTATACCGGCCAGTCTCCGGAACGCCTCAAGAAGCACATGCAGTATCAGCATCACTTCGACAAGACCACACTGCGTGCCGTGGGTGGACCTTGCGATGGTGATTTCTACGGCATGCCGTGGCCGTGCTGGGGCACCCCCGAGATGAACCATCCGGGCACCGCCAACCTGTACGACATGTCCTTGCCAGTCTCCGAGGGCGGCCTGACGTTCCGGGCCCGTTTCGGTGTTGAACACAACGGCCAGAACATTCTGGCAGACGGTGTTTACTCCAAGAACTCGGAAATCAAGGATGGCTACCCCGAGTTCACCATGCAGATGCTGATGGACCTGGGCTGGGATGGTGACCTCACCGCCGAAGAGCGAGCCAGCATTGAAGCAGTGGCAGGCCCCTCCACCAACTGGAAAACCGACCTCTCCGGCGGCATCCAGCGAGTGGCCATCAAGCACGAGTGCGCGCCGTTCGGCAATGCCAAGGCCCGTGCCATCGTCTGGAACTTCCCGGACCCGGTACCGCTGCACCGCGAGCCCCTGTACACAAATCGTCGCGACCTCGTGGCCGACTACCCGACCTACGAAGACAAGACCTTCTGGCGGGTTCCGACCATGTATGAATCCATCCAGCAGAAGGACTTCAGCAAGGAGTTCCCGATCATCCTCACCTCCGGTCGTCTGGTTGAGTACGAGGGTGGTGGTGACGAAACCCGCTCGAACCCCTGGCTGGCGGAACTTCAGCAGGATATGTTCATCGAGATCAATCCGCGCGACGCCAACAATCTGAACGTTCGTGATGGCAGCGACGTTTGGGTACATGGCCCAGAAGGAGCCAAGATCAAGGTCAAGGCCATGGTCACAGAACGGGTCGGAGAAGGCGTGGCGTTCATGCCATTCCACTTCGGCGGTCATTATCAGGGCAAGGACCTGCGGGACAAGTATCCCAAGGGCGCCGACCCCATCGTTCTGGGCGAATCCACCAACACGGTTCAAACATACGGGTATGACTCGGTCACGCAGATGCAAGAGACCAAAGCGACCCTGTGTTCGATCATGCCGGCATAACAAGAGGTGTAGACCATGGCACTTGAAGGACAAGCAAGAGCAAAATTCCTTTGCGACGCCGAGCGCTGCATCGAATGTAATGCATGCGTAACGGCCTGTAAGAACGAGCACGAGGTTCCCTGGGGCATCAACCGTCGCCGCGTGGTAACCATCGAAGATGGCAAGCCGGGCGAACGTTCGATCTCGGTAGCATGCATGCACTGTTCAGACGCGCCTTGCATGGCTGTCTGTCCGGTGGACTGCTTCTACCAGACCGAAGACGGTGTCGTGCTCCACTCCAAGGACCTGTGTATCGGTTGTGGCTATTGCTTCTACGCATGCCCGTTCGGTGCGCCCCAGTTCCCGCAAGCGGGCAACTTTGGCAGCCGGGGCAAGATGGACAAGTGCACGTTCTGTGCAGGCGGTCCGGAAGAAGACAATTCCACTGTTGAGTTCCAGAAGTACGGTCGTAACCGTATTGCTGAGGGCAAACTGCCGATCTGTGCGGAAATGTGCTCAACCAAAGCCCTGTTGGCCGGTGACGGCGACGAGGTTGCGGATATCTATCGCCAGCGTATTGTGAACCGTGGTTTCGGTTCCGGTGCATGGGGATGGGGCACTGCTTACGAGAAGAAGGGTGCATAAACTGGCCTGACGGATTTGGGGCTCTTCGGAGCCCCGAATTCGGTTACGGCATAGATTTCTTCTTGCTGATTCCGCTGGAGTGCTCTAGATGAACAAAAAACTGATAGGCGTCGTCGCCCTGGTGCTAGCGACGCTGTTATTTAATCCTGCCTGGGCGCAGGACATTCCCGAACCGGAACGAAGCGCAACCGGTGGGGCTCAAACCCTCGAAGACATCCTGCGACGCCAAAAGCAGCTGGAAGTCGAAGACAGTTTTCGCTCCCAGAACCTCGGTAATCCGGAGAACGCACCCTCTGTCTCGGCGCCTTTGGGAACCCGGGGCGGCGTCTCCGATTCGGAGAACTGGCGGGCTATCCGCTACAACGAAATTGAGCCAACCACTCAGGTACGCGGCCCAGCCGCCGATGTGTTGATTCAGGACGGCGGCATGCCCTGGTGGAAGCTTCGGGAAGGCCCGATGATCACCTATGGCGGCGGCGCACTGCTCGCGATCATCGGCCTGCTGGTGGTGTTCTATTTCGTTCGCGGCAAAATCATGATTGATGGCGGGCCTGCAGGTACCACCATTGAGCGGTTCAAGGCTGTCGAGCGCTTTGGTCACTGGCTGCTGGCCGGCTCGTTCATCGCACTCGGCCTGACCGGGCTGATCACCCTGATGGGACGCAGCTTCCTGATTCCGGTTATGGGGCCGGACGCGTTTGCCACGTTGGCCGCAGGTTCCAAATGGCTGCATAACAACGTGGCCTGGGCATTCATGCTCGGCCTGGTGATGACCTTCGTGATGTGGGTTGCCCATAACATACCCAACAAACTCGATTGGCAGTGGATCAAGGCTGGCGGCGGTATCTTTACCAAAGGCCACCCTTCCGCCAAGAAGTTCAATGCCGGCCAGAAGATCATTTTCTGGACGGTGATGATTCTCGGCGTCTCGGTATCCCTGTCAGGTCTGTCACTGCTGTTTCCGTTCCAGATGCCGATGTTTGCCGACACATTCGCGGTGATCAACAGCATTCTGGGAACCAGCTTCCCGACCGATCTGGCACCCCATGAAGAGATGCAATACGCGAACATCTGGCATTCGATTGTAGCGTTTGTGATGATGCTGGCCATCATTGCCCATATCTACATCGGCTCTGTCGGTATGGAAGGCGCGTTCGACGCCATGGGCAACGGGCAGGTTGATCTCGAGTGGGCTCGCCAGCACCACGACCTGTGGGTAGCTGAAGTTGAGGCCAAACAAGGCAAAGGAGGATCATCGTGAAGGTCATGATTTCCGCGTTTGTCGCAGCTCTGCTGATTGCTACGGCGGCACCGCTGGTGCTTAACCAGTTTGGCTGGTCGTCGGCCGCACAAACCAGCGCCGAGAGCGTTCGCCTTGACTGATCAGTCTGAGGTATACCAGATCGACGCCGTCGGTCTGGTATGCCCCCTTCCCGTCCTGCGCTTCAAAAAACGGGTCAAAGACCTGCCCAGCGGTACACAGGTAGATTTTCTGGCGGACGACCCCACCGGCCGCAAAGACCTGCAAGCCCTGTGTGAGATCACTGGCCACCGGATTGAGTGGACTCGGGAAGAAAGCCACGGCGTTACCCGCTATCGAATTCGCCTCGCCTGATGGCCGATTTCGGAAGACACCTCAAGCTCGTAGAAAGAACGCATCTTTAATGGCCCCCACGGGGATGTTTGCGGGCCTCCAGATTCCCCAGCGACATCTGCACATCACGCTCGGACAGTTCTGGCAACTCTTCAAAATCTGACACCTGGGGAAAATCCGCATCAATGATGGTCGCGAGGGTGGTGTCTATGCAGAGGGTATCCGCTATGGCCTGATGACAACCGGGCATCAGGATTGCCCTGATCTCGCCGATTTCCCTGGTCCCCGTTTCCACATCGCCAGAGCGACTGGCGCTGATCACGGTGAGCTGCTCCCCCCAATTTACAGTCCGCCCGTCAACAGCCCTCGCTTCGATTGCCTTGCAGGCTGTCAGCGTTGCTTCAAGGAGCGTCCGGAAATTCGCAGATTCGGCCAGCCGCTCAGCTTTCTCGCGAGCGCTCCGCTGGTTGTCAGATAGCAGTAGGATGTATGGCGTATTATCCACGAACACACCCCAGTATTCGGTCATCATGGCTTCGGGCGTGGGATGGTATAGCCCGGCCGTCAATGTGGAGTGCTTTTTCCTTCGAGCCAGGAATGCCCCCTTGTTTTCACGATCCACTTCTTTTGCCTCGGTCTTTTCCGGTTGTCACTGCTAAAACGCCTTTTCGAGGAACGGCGACCGGGTTACTGCCGCCAACCCCCTGTGGCTGTCTCTTTTAACGAGGCCAAAAGATGGTGTTTGAAGAAAGGTTTTACAAACCACAGACCAATTGTTCTTTAATTTAGAACGCTTCGATCGGATATATATATTTTTGTTCACATAAAAACTTTCGGATACTACGCGTACACACACGTTTGATTCCGAGGCCCTCACATGTTCGACGTTCAGGCGATCGAATCCTTGTTCTACCTGCTGGTCCCGCTGCTTTACGGCGCCGGGGCCGTGGCGACGGGGTTTGCAACCAAACCGAACAACCTTCTCGTACGATCGCTGACCTTCAAACTTGCCTTCGTTTCCGCTGTGGCCGCCGCCATTACAAGTTGGTTGTGGCCCGTAGCTGGCGTCTGGTTCAGCCACGGGCCACTGGCCTCTATCATGTTGTTGCTGATCACTCTGCTGGGAATGGTGCTGGGGCGTTTCTCGGAACGGTATCTTGCGGGGGATCCGGGCCAGCGCAGCTTTATGGTCTGGCTGCAGGTGATCCTTGCCAGTGTTGCCTTCATCGCGATCACCAACCATTTGCTGGTGTTCCTCATCAGCTGGATCGCCATCAGCATCAGCCTGCATCAGTTGTTGATGTTTTTCCCCGATCGTCCGCGTGCAGCCCTCGCCGCCCACAAGAAGTTCATTTTTGCGCGCATTGCAGAGCTCTGCCTGGGCGCGGGGTTCCTGCTGCTTTATGTTCAGTACGACACGCCGTTCATTGATCGAATCCTTGCACAGGTTTCAGCGTCACCAGAATTGCCCGTAGCAGCGCACGCTGCCGCGATGCTGATGGCGGCGGCGGCCCTCTTCAAATGCGCGCAAATGCCATTCCACGGTTGGTTGATCCAGGTGGTTGAATCGCCCACGCCGGTCTCCGCCCTGCTTCACGCTGGCGTTGTGAACCTGGGTGGTTTCCTGATGATTCTGATGGCGCCTCTGATTGTCCAGGCAAGCGCTGCCCAATGGCTTTTGCTGTTGGTAGCGGGACCCACGGCGGTCTTTGCCAGCCTTGTCATGATGACGCGCATTTCCATCAAGGTGAAACTGGCCTGGTCCACTTGCGCCCAGATGGGCTGGATGCTGGTTGAATGCGCTCTGGGTCTATACGAGCTGGCACTCCTGCACCTGGTGGCCCATTCCGCCTACAAAGCCCACACCTTCCTCAATGCCGGCAACACGGTTGAGTTGTCGATGAAGAAACGACTCGTTGCGATCAACGAGCCCGGGCCGCGGCAGTGGCTAACAGCTGCTTCTTTTGCGGCCCTGTTCATGCTGCCGACGATTTTCCTGGCCAACGAGTCAGCGCCGGCGGATCTGTTTTCATGGGTCGTGCCGGGCATCGCGTTGACGATTCTGCTTTCAGAGTTCCTGTCTGCATCAGGCGGCGTTCTTACCCTTGGCAGGGGCTTACTCCTTGGAGTGGTTTTCTGGGCGTTGTACTGGCTGCAGAAAACCTTCTTTGGTCTGGTGCTGACACCACCCGATAGTCAGGCGGGCCTGGAAGCCGTGGGGTTTGTCGCTGTTCTTATCGCTCTGCTCGTGCGCGGCTATTACCAGATCCGCTATCACCGGTTCACATCCGTAGGCGCCAGGCTCTACCGATTTCTGTTTGCCGCGGGCTACCTTGACGAGTGGTCCACACGCCTGACCCTGAAAATCTGGCCAGCAAAACTGCCTGATGTGGTGCGTCCCAGGGCCATGGTCAGCGTTTCTTCAACTTCCGGTTCCAGGGAGTCTGCATAATGCAAGCAAGGCAACTCGATCCATCGATTGAACAGAACAGACAGACACCGGAGTGGCAGGCAGCTGTCTTGGATGCCTGCCGTCGAATCGCACCGTCCTGGCCCCTGGATCAGATGATCGCGGTCAACCCGTTCTGGGAAATGCGGGACTTGCCCTTTTCCAGAGTCGCCTCTCGTATGGCGGCACTCAATGGCACCTGCTGCCAGAATCAGGCGGCACTTGAGCATCAGGGTAATGGTGTAGTCGCCGCCGAGACCGCCAGCATGCCGGAGCACTGGCAGAACCTCAGCGCGCAACTGGATCGCAACCGCGATACCGCTCATCACGTGGGTTGGCAGGATGAGGTTGTACACCAGATCAGCCAGTTCTGCGGCGACTACTTCCAGCGCCTCGATACGGGAGATTTCAAAGCGGATGCCCAGGATCTGTATCACAGCTGGCTGGAGATGACCCGCGCGGACCGTGGCATTGCCATTGTTATGGAAGAGCCATCCCTGCCTTCCCAATTTCAGGTTCTGCCCAATGATCATGAAAAACTGATCACCGACGCGTTCAACGCTCTCGCGGCGCAACCCTCCTACACTGCCGATTATGCCCACGCGCTACTGTTGGATATCAACGGGTGGTCATCCTGGGCCGCTTACCTGCGCTGGCAAGCCCGGCTGCGTGGCAGCGAGGAGGACCTTCTCCCGGGCCTTCTGGCAATCCGGCTGGCCTGGGAGCTGGCCATCTGGCGGCATGTCCAGCACGTTGGCGGCGCCATCTTCGCTGAGCTGAAACGGGACTGGCTGAAACAGTGGGACGCCTGGCCGGAAATGCAGGAAATCCATGAGCAGTCTCAAACCACAGGTTGGCACCAGCTGAGAGAAGCGGAGGCCGCCTATCAGTTACAGCTGGCTGACAAGCTTCTGTCAAAGCCGGAAAAACCGTTGCCGGGCGACGAGCCCCTCAAACTGCAGGCCGCATTCTGCATTGATGTTCGCTCGGAGGTCTTTCGCCGTGCACTGGAAGCCCAGGACCCTGCGATCCAGACACTCGGGTTCGCCGGTTTCTTCGGGCTGCCGATTTCGTATCGCCCCAAGGGCACTGAATTTTCCCGGCCCCAACTGCCGGGACTGCTGGCACCCGCGCTTGAAGTCACAGAGGCCGAATCCTCCGGCCGCTTCAGCCAGCAATCGTTGGCTAACCATACCCACTGGTCACAGTTTTCCAACGCGGGTCCGGCCAGTTTCAGCTTTATAGAAAGTATGGGGCTGGCAGGTCTGGGGCGTATGGTTCGCAAGACCTTTTTTGGCAAGTCATCGGCCAAGCCCGTGGACCAGCTCCATAAAGGACATACCAACTTCGAGATCCGCCAGAATGGCACCCTGTTGGGAGCTAAAGAGAAAGCGGAACTGGCTGGCGGTATCCTCAGGGCCATGACCCTGACCGACCGGTTTGCCCCCACAGTATTGCTGGTCGGGCACGGCAGCAGCACCCGCAACAACCCCCACGCCGCCGGCCTGGACTGCGGCGCCTGCGGCGGCCAGACCGGCTCGGTGAATGTTCGTGTGCTTGCCGACATGCTGAACGACAAGGACGTACGTGCGGCCCTGGCGGAACAGGGTCTCTCGATTCCTCCCGAAACCCGCTTCGTGGGAGCACTGCATAACACCACTACCGACGAGGTCGAGTGCGCCGGTGAGGTTCCCGACGACATCCGGAAATTCCTGGCCAAGGCCGGAGCCCAGGCCCGTCGCGAACGCGCCGTTCGTCTGGGTGTCGCAAGCGACAACGACGTGGACAGCGCCATCAGAAAACGCAGCCAGGACTGGTCCGAAGTACGCCCGGAATGGGGCCTGGCCGGCAACGCCAGCTTTATCGTGGCGCCTCGCTCGGCCACCCGGCACCTGGATCTGGGTGGACGCAGCTTCCTGCACGATTACCGCTGGCAGAACGATGAAGGGTTCAAGATTCTTGAGCTGATCATGACCGCGCCCATGGTGGTCACCCACTGGATCAACCTGCAGTACTTCATGTCGGTCACCGACAACCTGCATTACGGCAGCGGCAATAAAGTGCTGCACAACGTGGTTGGCGGTCACCTGGGTGTGTTTGAAGGCAACGGTGGTGATCTGCGCATCGGTTTGCCGCTGCAGTCCGTACACGATGGCGAACGCTGGATTCACGAACCCCTGCGCTTGAGCGTGTATCTGGCCGCACCGAAAGAAGCCATTGCCGAGATTGCCCAGAAGCACCAGGTCGTTCAGGACCTCATCGACAACGACTGGCTGTATCTGTTCCGGATTGACGATGAGCAAACCTCGATCGAGCGTTTTTACAAGAATCAATGGCAAGCCATTGCGGTCAGCCCGACCAGCAACCCGTGAGACCCTATGCCCGAAACCATCAAACTAGACGCAACACAAACGACTGACATCGAGAAAGCCGCCTCGCTGCTGCTTGCCGGCCACCTCGTGGCTATGCCAACCGAAACTGTGTATGGACTGGCGGCCGATGCCAGCAACGAACAGGCGGTCAGAAAAGTGTTTGAGGCAAAGCAGCGCCCTGTCGGACATCCGCTGATCGTGCACGTAGCCTCGCCCGAACGCATCAGATACTGGGTCGATCGGGTGCCAGAGGCGGCCGAAAAGCTGATCAACACCTTCTGGCCAGGGCCGCTCACGTTGCTACTTCCAAAGAAAAGCAACGTCAGCGATTTCATCACCGGCGGCAATCCCGGCGTGGCGGTCAGGATGCCGGCGCACCCGGCCACGGTGGCAACCATGGAGAAGCTTGGTCGGGATCTGGTAGCCCCATCCGCCAATCCCTATGGCCGGATCAGTCCGACTACCGCAGAGCACGTGCTCGGGGGGTTATCCGGGAAAATCGCGGCGGTTCTGGATGGTGGCGACTGTTCGGTGGGCATTGAATCCACCATTGTCGACCTGACCGGCGAAACCCCGGTCATCGCGCGACCGGGGCAGATCGGCCAGAGCGACATCGAAGCCTGCCTCGGAATCACACTGGCACCAGGCAAAGGCGCCAGCCAGGTGGTACCGGGAAGCGTAAAGCGCCACTACCAGCCGGTCACGCCCACCGTTGGCGTAGCAACGGATCAATTCGCGCGGCACCTGCCAGCAATCACACCGTCGGGCGAGAGGGTTGGCGTGATCTGGTGGCAGTCAGCCCCGGGCGAGTTGGCCTCCGAGTCCATCATGCTCAGCGCCGATCCGAACGAGTACGCCCGCATGCTCTACACCGCGATGCACTCAATGGACCAGGCGAATGTCGATCGAATCGTGATCGAGCTCCCGCCCAGGGAAAGCCGGTGGCTGGCCGTCCACGATCGGCTGGGACGGGCCTGTACCGAGCAATTCGTTTAAGCGGGCACGCTCTGGCACTCAGGGCAGTAATATAGCCGCCGGCTGGCCATCATGGTTTTTCCGAGGGGCGATGAGCAATCGTGACAGCGTTGGCCATCGCGGTTAAAGACCATGTGCCGGCGCTGTCCGAACGTCCATCCTTCCTGTTTTAGCCGCTCTGCCCGCTCGGGCGAATTGGTGACGCCCTTCAACCGGTAGGTCCGCTGCACCAGTGTCAAAATGGCCTCGGCCAATCTCACCTGCTGATCGACATCAAGATCGCGAGGCCGGGCCTTCGGTGAGATACGAGCCTCAAAGAGAATTTCGGAGCGCAGATAATTACCAATACCGGCAACGAAGCCCTGATCCAGAAGCAAGCCACCCAGGTTGCGGCCCCGGAAACGCCTGTCGTCAAACACCGCCAGAAGCTGATCGACACTGACATCCTGATTCAGAGGGTCTGGCCCCAGTCGTGACAGATAGGGCACCTCACTTAATTCGTCGGGCCGAACCAGCTGGATATCGGACGCACTGTATAACCGGGCGGCTTTCTTCGAACCTATAATCGCAAATCTCAGTTGCCGATTGGTACTCGGCTCCCGATCGGGTTTGCCCATGCGCCACTTGCCATACAGCTGGTTATGGCTGTAAACGCACCATGGGCCGTCTTCATCCGTGGCCTCAAAGAACACCAACACGGCTTTACTTCGCGCTTCCACCCTCTCGACTCTGCGCCCCCGAAGGGTGCCCTCGAAAGGTTTCAGGTGTTCAAAGGCAAAAAATACCGATTGCGCTGTCTTGCCGCCAACGGCCTTGTGAATGTCATCCACCATGCGCCGTATTTCAGGACCCTCGGGCATACTCGTCTCCGCTGCTGACCGGTCTGTGTGCATCACAGGTGAGCTTAACCGTACGTTGAGACCGGCGATTCAGAGTTGCCTGGTCACAAAGTTTTGCCCGGGTCGAGGTAAGCCCTTTGCCCATCCTGCTCGTAGGTTCTGGTGTATTTAACGCACGAACAAGGTGAGGCATGAAGGACACCAGGCTGGCATTACTGATCGCAGCGATCCTGATTGTGTTGGCGGCGGTGACACGGGAGGACCCGGCTGCTTCGGAAAGCTGGGCCTCGACTCAGGTGGTACCCCTGGCATTTGCCGAAAAGCGCGGAGCCGATCAGTGGCCACCCTCGCAGAAAGAACGCTTTCTGAGCGACCCGAAGAACCAGATCAGATTGAGTCAGCCTGACAGTGTTCTGCGGAACGGACGTGGTCCCGGCGAGTGGCTGCCGACATCCGGTCAATGCGATTACATGGGCAGGTTTATGGCGGTGATGGAACGTTACCAGCTCCACCACCGGGAGTCCCAATGGCGGGACTGGCAGACGAAACGGCAGCGCTGCTATACCCAGTTCCAGTAAAAGCAGCCCGGCGTTCCGCAGAGGGGCGGCCTAGCGTTTATCGCCAGGCCCAACCAGATCGGAGAGCTGCTGGCGCAGGCTGTCGATGTTGTCTTCACCGCTCTGCTTGAGCTCATCCAGTTTTTTGCGGCCATCCGAGATCTTGTTCTCTACCGAGCGCAGCGCGTCCGATGCACTCTGCTGGATATCGGCGCTCGCCTTCTCGTTTTCGGCTTCGGCTTCCTTCGCTTTCGCCTTGGCCTTCAGGGAATCGGCTTGCTTTTCCCATTCCTCCAGCTGCGTTTCCGCCTTTCTGATCAGTTCGTCTTTCAATGACATGTAATGCCTCCTTTGCTTCGTTGGCGAGTGTCACGGCACATCCTCAAGAAATAGAACCGGAAACGCAAGCGGCCCCATCCGCCTCTGCCTGACTCAATGCGACTGTGAAGATTGATCCGAGCTGTCAGATTCAGAGCTCCCTTTGCATTCTGGCCGAAGCTCCTCTTCAACCCAGCGCCTGACCTGATGTCGGTCTTTCCGGCGCACCAGTTGTTCACTGTGGATATTGCGCGGAAAAATCTCGGGCCGACCTTCATGGCTGAGGGTAAAACTCCGCCGCACCCCAACCGGATACTTTGTGGGCCCGTGAATCACCGCGGCCCGGATCTCAACACCGGTGATGTCCTCGAACAGGTAATCGCTGTCACTTTCTTCGCTGCGTCGCCCCAGGATGATGTTCCTGAACGAGCCCAGCACCAGATACCCACCGGGCTGTAACGGGCCCTGGCGCAACACCTGGTGCACGTTCGCATCGTCCGCGCCGACCCGACGATACTCGGTGACCGTCATGACCTTCTCTTCACCCGCACGGGTGTGGAGGACCACCTGAACGCACTGCACGTGCACCGTTTCCTTACCCATGTTCACCAGCAGACACAGGGCATCCGGGTTTTCATTCTGGGCATGGTGAATCACAAGGTAGGGACGGTTGTTCCGTTTGTATTGCAGAAAAAACAGCTGGAAGTAAACAATCCAGACAATTGCCATGATGGCGCTGCTGACAGGAGCGATGTAGTCCATCTATCTGTTCTCCCTCGTCCATATCAATCACTACGCTAGCTCGCTTTACCTGATTATTACACCCCGTTGACGGAGCCTCCACGAAAACCCTGCGATCATTCTGGACAACAGGATCGTTTCGGGAGTCTCTTATGACAACCAGTAAAGCCACGCTGGTATTCAGTGTTCTTGTGCTGACGTTGACCGGTTGCAAGGTCACTACCTCTGACAGTCTCCATTACCCGGATTCCGATGGCTTCGTATCCGGGCTCTTCTATGACGCACGGGATACCGGCCGGCACTACCCCACGAGCTCCTGGGCACTGGGCAGAGACACTGAGGCCTGTCGGAACGAACCTCTGTATTTCGAAACCCACAGCGGCCGGGTGCGGGTCTATGGCTCACCGGCCTACAGCGAGACCTCGTTCCGGGCTGCCGCGTCGGAGCTTGAACGTCGGATCGACGGTGTGCTGAGTCGGTTCCAGTTGCGTTGGCCCGATTTTATCGAGGACCGCAGCGCGGCAATTCCCTATCCCAGACAGGTCATCGGCTGCCTCAGCCCAGAGGTGCCACACACTGAGTTTGTGTCGGCCTCAATGGCCGCCGTGGCGTTCAACCCGTATCACGGTCAGTGGCCCCATAAGACCGGCCAGTTTGTTGCCCACGAGCTGGCCCATTTCGTCCAGGAAAACCTGTCCCGGTATGATGCGGGTTACAGCCTTTTGCCCTACTGGTTCGCGGAGGGACAGGCCGTCGTTGCAGCAGGGGAGACCGTTGCTCCGGTGTATCAGCACTATGACTACGACCCCCTCTGGGATATCACCGCCGCCGACGCTGCAAACACACCGTATCGCTTCGAGCATTACGCACTGGCGTACCGGTACCTGGAAAAAGCCAACGGGGCCCTGGCGATGACGGTATTGCTGGAAATGGTTCAGTTGCTGGACTGGGACGGCGGTTTCTACGGCGAGGTCAGCACCGGAGAGTCCCGGGCCTTTGTGGAAGCGTTCAATTCTGCAGGTTTGGTGGACCACCGAAATAACTATCTGAGTTTCCAACGATTTCGAAGCGACTATCACGACCTTCTGAACAGCAGTTATTAAGCAACCGGGCCGTGAACTGGATTAAATTTGCCCAATCGGGGATAATTTGGCCCGTTTTTTAACCAGCTGAGTCGTTTGGTAGTCTCTGGTCATGACCATTTTAAGTGTTGTTCAGTTAATCATCTTTTCTGTTCTATTGCTCAACACCGTGCACCTGATGCCGGCTTTCGGCCGTTTGCTCAAGGGCGCACAATCGGCGTTTCAGTCCGGGTACCTTTGCGCCATGCTCACCCTGCGTCTGGCCCGCAATATCCTGGGCCTGATCCTGGTAACCGCCAGCACCGCACCCAACCCTGAAATCCATGCCCTGGTCCCCAAGGGCATCCTGCTGTTCCTGGTTCTGGCGGTACTCAATGCCGCCATGACCCAGTACATGGAACGCATCCGGGTGGAAGAAGGCGCCCGTTTCTAGGCTCCTTCCCATCAGGCGTAAAGCGACTCGATCACCTCGGTGTATTTCTCGTAGATATTGCTGCGGCGGACTTTCATGGTGGCCGTCACTTCATCGTCGTCGTGGTCCAACTCCTTGGTCAGCAAATGGAACCGCTTGATCTGCGCCACCTGCGGTAGCTGCTCGTTGCCCTTGTTCACCTCGGCCTGTATGAGTTCATTCACCTGTGGCTGTTCGGTCAGGCTCCGGAAGGTGGTGTAGGCAATTCTCTCCTGCTCTGCCCACTTGGCCACCGTATCGAAATCAATCTGGATCAGCGCAGACACGTACTTTCTGGCCTCACCGATCACAATGCATTCCTTGATGTAGGGGCTGGCCTTGATGGTGTTCTCGATTTCCGTCGGTGACAGGTTCTTGCCGCCAGCCGTGATCATGATGTCTTTCAGGCGGTCGACAATCTTGAGCTGGCCATCCCGCCATTCACCTACGTCGCCGGTGTGCAGCCAGCCGTCTTTCAGGGTTGAGGCGGTGGCCTCGTCGTTCTTGTAATAGCCTTTGAACATGCTGCCACCACGCATGATGATCTCGTTGTGTTCTCCGAGCTTTACCTCTACCCCGGACACAGCGACACCCACCGTTCCCAAGCGCACGTCATCAACGGGTTGCGCCGTGGCAACGCCGGTGCTCTCCGTCTGGCCATAAACCTCTACCAGGGGAATGCCGATGGTCCGGAAGAACTCCAGTATGCCGGTTGATATAGGAGCCGCCCCGGTGAGAGCAATGCTGCATCGGCGCAGGCCGATAAAATTCTGCAAGGCGCGCAACACCAGCCAGTAGCTGATGCCGTACAGGCATTTCTCCTTCAGGTTCCACGCCGAGCGAGGCTTGGTGGCCATGGGTGAACAGACCCGAATCGCCCAGTTGAACAATGCCTGCCGCAATCGTCCTGTCTCCTGAATCTTGATGTAGATGGACGAGTGCAGTTTCTCCCAGATCCTCGGCACGCCCAGGAAAAAGGTCGGGGCTATCTCACGCAGATCCTCCTGAATGGTCCGCAGACTCTCACCAAAGCTGACCGTACTGCCCACATAAACCGGTGCGATGTTGGTAAAGGCCTGTTCGGCCACATGGCAGAGGGGCAGGTAAGAGAGTGTGGACCCATGTTCATCGGCCTGTAAAAGCTTGATGAGCCCCGGCGCCGCGGCGTGCAGATTGTGCCAACTGATCATCGCCCCTTTCGGTCGACCGGTGGATCCGGATGTATAGATCATCAGGGCGGTGTCATCCATTTGCTGGCTGTCCAGCAGTTCATCCACCAACCCGGGATGTTGCTTTTCGAATTCCCGGCCCCTGGCCTCGATATCCTCGAACGCTGCCGGCGGCTCCGGGTAGTAGCGCAGGCCTTTCATATCGATGGCAATGCAGTGCTTCAGTTTGGGAAGTTCTGGCCAGGCTTCCAGCACCTTGTCAGTCTGTTCCTGGTCTTCGCAGATCACGAACTCCGCGTCGCTGTGCTCAAGAACATAGGCCACCTCGTTCCAGGGACTGGTGGGATAGACCCCGACACAGATGCCCTGCACCAGGCCGATGCCCATCTGGCCGATGACCCACTCCACCCGGTTTTCCGAGATAATGGCCACATGGCCGCCAGGCTCAAGCCCCATGGCACGAAGCCCCAGCCCGAAGTGCCGTGCCCGCCGGTAATAGTCCTGCCAGGAATAGGCCTGCCAGATACCGAAGTCCTTCTGGCGCAGGGCCAGGGCGTCCGGGCGCTCCCGGGCATGGGCCCGCAGCATCTGGGTCAGCGTCAGGTCAGGGATGGAAGGCATTGTCATGACAGCCACCGTTTACGGCGTTTGTAGTGCTTGATGTCTCGATAACTGCGGGCCTCACCTTCCTTGCCACCCACACCCAGATAGAATTCCTGAACATCTTCATTGGCCGTGAGTTTGTCCGCCGGGCCGTCGATCACGATCTTGCCGTTTTCCATGATGTAACCGTAGGATGCGATCGCCAATGACACCGCGGCGTTCTGTTCCACCAGAAGGATGGCAGTGCCCTGCTCCCGGTTGATTCTGGCCACGATGGTAAAGATCTCTTCCACCAGCAGCGGCGCCAGACCAAGCGAGGGCTCATCCAGCATGATCAGGTCCGGCTGTGCAATCAGCGCCCGACCCAGGGCCAGCATCTGCTGCTCGCCGCCTGAGAGATAACCGGCCAGCTGCTTACGGCGCTCCTTCAGTCTCGGGAAATAGTTATAAACCAACTCGTAGCTGTCACTCAGGGAAGGCTTACTGCCACTGAGCGCGTAGGTGGCGGCGATGAGATTTTCCTCCACCGTGAGGTCCTCGAACACTCGTCGACCCTCCATGACATGGAAGAGCCCGTCGCGCACAAGCCGCTCCGGCGGAACGCCTTTTACATCCTTACTCCTGAAGCGTACTTCGCCGGCCGTGACCTCCCCGTCTTCCAGGGTCAGCAGCCCCGAGACGCTTTTGAGGGTGGTGGATTTACCAGCACCATTGGAGCCGAGGAGCGCCACAATGGCCCCCTCCGGCACCCGCAGTGACAGGCCCCGGAGGACCTGCACTGACTTGTTGTAGACCACCTCGATATTATCGATTTCCAGTAAGGCTTCCATACAGCCCCTCAGTCGAGGTGGATCCAGTCCGATACCGGCTCATAACGGCCCGCCTCGGCATTCACCCGCCAGATACGGCCCACCGGGAACGACATATCCTTCACCGTGACCGGAATGCCTATGATGCCTCCGGTGTCCCAGTCCTCAATGGAAGCCAGGGCTTCGGCCATGTTGTCCGCGTTGAGCTCTTTCCCGGCATCCAGTGTGCGCTTGATCACCTCCGTCCAGACCATGGCGTTGAACCAGCCCTGAATATAGCCGGTCGGACGATAGCCAGCCTCCGGATCACTTTTCTCTGCCTGAGCCCTCAGGGCATCAAGCATCGGACCGCTTTCCTCGCTATCGTAGTAGTTGTAAGGCATAACACCCATGTAGCCGTCGGCATCCGCGCCCATCTTGTCGATGATCAGCTTGTCGGAGGACCAGAAGGTGCCCATGAACTGGGTGTCCAGGCCCATCTGGCGCATCTGCACCATGAACTCGTTGATCGGTGACAACACATAGCCGTGAAATACCACGTAATCCGGGCGCACGCGGCGCAACTTCAACACTTCGGCGGAGACATCGACGCTACCCGGCTTGGTGACGATCTCTTCCACCACTTCGATGCCCAGCTCAGCCGCGCGGGCTTTGCCATTCTCGATCGGGTCCTTGCCAAATTCGGTATCGCTGTAGACAAACGCCACGTTTGGCATCTCGCCACCCTTACCCTGGGAGGCGATGTACTCCAGGATGATCCCGAACATCTGGCTGTAGTTAGGGCCCGGGATGAACTGGTACGGATAGGTTTCATTGTCGGTCAGTACGGTGGCGAAAGACGCGCCGCTCATCAGCGTGTTGCCCTGGCTGTTGAGCTCCGAGGCAATGGCTTTCATGAAACCGGTGCTGTCGCCGTAATAGGTGGCCGGGGAGCTGCTGCCGGAAATCTTTTTGAAGGCTGCGACTGACCTGTCCACCTCATAGGCGGTGTCTTCCATCACGTATTCCACCGGATGACCATTGATACCGCCCTGGCTGTTGATCCAGTCGGTGTAGTCCGTCAGGCCCGCGTGCAGGTGAATGCCGGCAAAGGCAAAAACACCGGAGAGCGGGATCGAGCCGCCGAACACGATGGGCTCTTTGTCCTGAGCCATCGCCGGGGCAGCAACGGTCAGCGCAGCGACCAGGCTACCAAGCCCGGCAAGCCGGCGACCTTTTTCGAGGATGTTTCTGAACATGTTTCTTCTCCTTGCTGCTTCTTGTTGTTGGTGGTGCATGGGCTCTGTGTTCCAGGCCCGTTGAAACACGGTTAATTCCTGAATGGCCACAGCCGGAAAAACCGGCGGATGCGGTGCCAGATCTCCGCCAGGCCATGGGGTTCAAAGATCAGAAAGCCCACGATCAGGGCACCGAAGATAATTTCCAGCATCGGCGACATGAACACCGGGGCGTTGGGATAAAAAGGCGTCAGCGCAGCGGTCAGCAGTTTCAGGGCTTCCGGCACCAGAGTCATGAAGGCGGCGCCGAGAATGCCCCCCAGCAGGTTGCCCATGCCCCCGACGATCACCGCCGCCAGATAGAAAATCGACATGGAAAGCGGGAAGCTTTCCGGCGTCACCACCCGATAGAAATAGGCGAACAGGCCACCGGCGATCCCGGCATAGAACGAGCTGAGGGCAAACGACATCAGCTTGTAACGCAAGAGGTTGATCCCGAGAATCTCGGCGGAAATATCCCGGTCGCGAATGGCGATAAACGCCCGGCCAATCCGGGTCCTGAACACATTGCGGGCCGCCAGCACCATCAGCACCGCCAGCGGCACAATGATGAAATACATCCTGAAATCGCTCTGGAAAGTCAGTCCGAACAGGTGCGCCGGCGCCAGGCTCAAACCGCCCATCCCGCCGGTCACCGATTCCCACTCGGCGAAAATGAAATGCAGGAACACGCTCGCCGCCAGGGTGGCGATGGCCAGGTACAGGCCCTTGACCCGAAGCGAGGGCAGGCCCACCAGAATGCCCACGGCGGCGGCCATCAGCCCGGCCATCAGAAGCGTAACCGGAAACGGCAGGGCGGTATTGAGGGATAACCAGGCCACGGTATAGGCGCCCACGCCCATGAAGCCGGCCTGCCCGAGGGAAATCAGGCCGGTAAAACCGGTCAGGATGTTCAGGCCGGTGGTGCTGATCACGGCGATGCCGACCAGGCACCCCAGGTAAAGCAGGTAGGAATTCACCACAAACGGGAAAACCAGCAGAATCAGCAGGAACAGCCCCAGCCAAAGCTTCTGGGTCTGGCTGGTCCAGATTGCCTCATCGGCCTCGTAACTCTGTTTCGCGTCACCGATGCGCATCTTACACTCGCTCTATTTCGTGGGTGCCGAACAGGCCGTAGGGGCGGATCACCAGGATAATCGCCAGCACCAGGAAAGTTGCCGGCATCCGGTACTCGCCGCCCAGATAGGCGCCCGCCACGGTTTCCAGCCAGCCGATGAATACGCCGGCTACCAGGGCGCCGAGAATGCTGTCCAGGCCGCCTACGATCACCACCACCAGTACACTCAGGCCGATGATCCCGAATTGCGGGCTAAGCCCACCAGTGGCCGCCACCAGTACACCGGCCAGTGATGCCGCCAGAGAACCGAACACCCAGGCCATGTTGAAGACCCGGCGCACGTTGATGCCCATGGAATAGGCTGCCGCCTGATCCGAGGCGGTGGCTCGCAGGGCTACACCACCCCGGGAGAACCGGAAATACAGCAGGTAAATGATCAGTAGGGCGGAACCAATGAGAAAGCCGTAAGCGATCTTGGGTGCCAGATACAGTTCCCCGATAAACACCGGCTCCCGGGGCAGGAAGTTGGGCAGCAGTTGCGGATCAGCGGTCCAGATAAACTCCACCAGACCCACCAGAATGCTGGCAATACCGATGGTGACCATCACCACGGAAATCGGCGATTCCCCCAGCATCGGCCGGATCATGGTTTTCTCTATCACACCGCCGAGAATACTGCCGCCGATAACCGCCATAGGCAGGGCAATCCAGGGCGACAGCTCCATGCCGCCGGCGAATGCCAGAAACAGGTAGGCCGCGAACATCATGATTTCGCCGATGGCGAAATTGATGACCCTCGTGGCTTTATAGATGATCACGAAACCCAGAGCGATCAGGGCATACAGGCCGCCCATGGCCAGGCCCGCCAGGCTGATTTCGCCGAAGAACAACCAATCCATCAGGCGGCCTCCCCCTCGGCGTTGAGCTTCTTGCGCAGGCTCTCGATATCGCTATTACCCAGGTAGGCCTTGATCACCTCGGGGTTGTTCTGTACGTCCGCTGGCAGGCCTTCGGTGATGACCTGGCCAAAGTTGAGCACCGCGATGTGGTCGGAAATATCCATCACCATACCCATGTCGTGTTCCACCATCAGCACGGTGACACCCCACTCTTCCCGGATGTCGAGAATAAAGCGGGCCATGTCTTCCTTTTCTTCCCGGTTCATGCCCGCCACCGGCTCATCCAGCATCAGCACTTTCGGCTGCATGGCCAGCGCCCGAGCCAGCTCAACGCGCTTTTGAAGACCGTAGGAAAGGCTCGCCACTGGCTGGCGGCGAATGTGGTCTATCTCCAGGAAATCGATGATCCGCTCTTCCACGTCTTTACGAACGGCCATTTCCTCGCGTCGGGCCGGGCCGAAATAGGCCAGGGCACTGAGCAGACCGCTCTTCATATGCACGTGGGCGCCCAGCTTGATGTTGTCGAGCACGGTCATGCCCCGGAACAGGGCAATGTTCTGGAAGGTTCGGGCCAGCCCCATTGCGGCTCGCTTCGGTGGCTTGATGCTGCCCGGCAGTGACTGCCCCTGATAGTGAATCGTGCCCTGCTGGGGTTTGTAGAACCCGGAGATGCAGTTGAACAGCGACGTCTTGCCAGCGCCGTTAGGGCCGATAATAGTGGTTACGGTGTTCTCAGGCACCCGGAAACTCACGTCCTGCAGCGCCTTCACGCCACCAAATGACAGAGACAGGTTACTGATTTCAAGGATGCTCAAACTTCCTCCCGGCACCCCTGGCGCCGGGCACACAGGCACGCGATCACGCCCTGACAGTACCCATCCCACGCCCGAAGATGATTGTATTTTTTGTTTTTTCTTGTCGTCGGGGTGAACCCCGATTCAGATTTAAAGTAGTCCATTCGGGCAACATTAGGCAAACCGCTCTATCTTGTTATCCCAAAGACCACGAAATCAGTACGCAGGTTTCTGACCGTGAGACCTGCATTACCGGGAGGGCATGTGACCATGGCAGATTCACTGGTAACCACCGCATTTGATGCCGGAACAGGGGTCGCCAGATTGACCTTCAATCGTCCGAAGGCCCTCAACGCCATCAATGTGCCCCTGGCAGAGGCCTTCCTTGCGGCGGTGCGGGAGATACGAGATCTTTCCGGTGTTCGTTGCATCGTTCTGACAGGCGCGGGGCGAGCCTTTATGGCAGGCGGCGATGTATCCAGTATGGCGGGCACGTCGGAGCAGGCTGGCGCAGCCATCGGCGCCATCCTGGACGCCGTCAACCCCGCCATCCTGCTTCTGCGCAGCATGGATGCACCTGTGATTGCCGCAGTCAGGGGCGTGGCGGCCGGCGCAGGGCTGAGTCTCACCCTGATGGCCGATCTGGTGATCGCCGATGAAGAGGCAAAATTCCTGGTGGCCTACAACGGCATTGGCGCGGTTCCGGACTGCGGCGGTAGCTGGGCCCTGGCCCACAAAGTCGGCGCCGGCAGGGCGGCCGAACTGATGCTGCTCGGACGCACACTGGGCGCTGCTGAAGCCCGGGACTGGGGCATAGTCAACGAAGTTGCCCCCGACAGCGAATTCGACAACCGGCTGAACCGGATGATCGACAAAGTCGCCCAGGGACCAACCCGAGCCTATGGCGCCTTTCGCAAACTGATCGATCAGGCCAACGGTGGCCGGCTGGCCGACCATCTGGAAGCGGAACGTGCTGCGTTCCTCGAAATGACCCGTACTGAAGACTTCGCGGAGGGTGTTTCGGCGTTTCTGGCCAAGCGGCCGTCAGAGTTTCGCGGCCGCTGACGTCGGAACAAATTCGGCCCGGTTGCGGCCATTGTGCTTGGCCCGGTAAAGCGCCTTGTCCGCCGACGCCATAACGTCCTCAAAAGAGCAATGGTCCCGGGTAAGAGTCGCACCACCGATGCTGGCCGAAAGATGCACCGGAACACCCTGGACCTCCCGGCCAGTCTCAACGATTCTTTGCAACAGGCGCCCGGTTATCGCCTCGATCGCTTCGCGATTATTGTTGCGAAGTACGGCTGCGAACTCTTCACCGCCAACGCGGCCAACGATGTCGTCATCCCTGAGTTCGGCTCTCATCAGACTGGCAACGACCTTCAATACCTCATCGCCGGTGGCATGCCCCCAGCGGTCGTTGATCTGCTTGAAGTGATCCAAATCGATCATGAGCACGGTGACAAGGTCCCCCGCCCGCCGGGCTTTTTCAAATGCCAGCTCGCCTTCCCGGTAGAACGCCCGGCGATTGTACAGCTGGGTAAGCCCATCCCGCTCCGCCAGCACCACCAGAGCCTGTTCGGAACGGGTGAACGCCAATAACGGAAGCGCCATGGCCGTGGCACTCACCAGCAGCAGGTGATTCATCAGCATGAGTTTCAGCAGCCCCTGAAGATCCAGCTGTACGCTTCCGCTCATGGAGACTGCGATCACCAGTACCTGGGTCATCATCAGCGTCCCGTGGATGCCGAACAGTGTTTGCAGAATGCGAAGGGGAAGTCTGGGCCTGTGCCCAATTGAGCCCAGCCGGTAGATCGCCAGGCTGAAGATTAATGCCGAGAACAGCGCAGTCAGGAATCTGGCCACCACCGGATCCCAACCCGCGCTGACAGCCAGGCCAGACAGATAGAGTAGCAAGGCGCCATGGATAAGACGGGATGACCGTCTCTTGCCCGCTATTGGCAACCCCATCAGTGCGTGGATACCAGCAAGGACCAACAGCGGTGAAGCACCAAGAAACAGGTGGGCGACGAATATCAGCCCCCCTGGAGCGCCGGGCCACTCATTGGCCACTGCGAATGCGGTACCCAACACAAAGGTCAGGCAGGCGAGGGCCCAGAGCAGAAAACAGCGCTCCCGATGGCGAAGGTGATAGATCGCCCAGAGCATGCCGCCGATCAGGAGGTTGATCATGACCGAAGTGACCAGCAGTGTTGGCAGATGCAGGTTCAGGTCCATAAAGGCAAAGCATTCCAGGCTAGACGGTGTGATCTTTCAGCGTATCAGTTTGGCTTCCGCGCATGCGCGAGTACTGTGTAGCGTTTGGTATGATAATTGTCACAGACTGGCGCGACATCCATGAACTCACTGCGAGACCCCATGAATCCAACCATAGAACTGCTCAAATCCCACCGTTCCATCCGCAAATTCACCGGTGAAAAGATCCCGCCTGACCTGCTCAGGGAACTGATTCGCGCCGGCCAGTGCGCCGCCACCTCGAATCATGTGCAGGCCTATTCGATCATTCACGTGATCAACCCCGACAACCGCCGGAAAATCGCTGAACTTGCCGGGGGCCAGAGCTATATTGCCGACTGCTCGGACTTTCTGGTGTTCTGTGCCGATATGCGGCGTTCAACCGACGCCGCAGGGCGGGCCGGGGCTGACGTGGTGCGAGGGATGACGGAACAGTTACTGGTTGCCACCATCGACACCAGTCTGATGGCCCAGAACGTGGCGATTGCCGCGGAATCCGAAGGGCTTGGGCTGTGCTACATCGGTGGCATCCGCAACAATCCGGCCCAAATCAGCGAGATTCTCAGGCTTCCGGAACACGTTTATCCGGTGTTCGGCATGTGTCTGGGCTACCCGGACCAGAACCCGGAGGTGAAACCCCGACTGCCGGTGGAGGCCATCCTCAGGGAAGACTACTACTCCGATGCCCGTGACGAAGAACTGGTGGCCGGCTTCGATCGCACCATGAAGGAGTACTACCGGGAACGGACCGGAGGCAACAAGGACACCACCTGGTCCGAGCAGCTCAAGCCGCTGTTCACCTCAAAACTGCGGCCGCACATGCGCGATTTCCTGCGCAAATGCGGCTTCGAGATGAAATAGACCCTAGGCGTCGGCTTTCGGCCTGGTGACTCGATCCACCAGATACACCAGACCGTGGTAGTCGATGCCACTGTGTCGGCTAAGGCCGATCTCGCAGGTGCGGCTGGTGGAGATACCCTCCTCACAACCGGCCGTCTGTTGAGCCAGGGTTTTCAGGGAATGGGCATTTAACTCGGGCACGTTGAAGCCTTTATCCCCGGCAAAGCCACAGCAGTGGATGCCCTCGGGGATCACCACATTACTACTGCAGCGGCGAGCGATATCGATAAGACCTTGTGATTCCCCCAGATGCTGGGTACTACAGGTGACGTGCACCGCCAAGGGGGTCTGCTCCGACTCGAAGTCCAGTCGCTTGTACAGATGATCCCGAATAAACCGGACCGGGTCGAACAGTGTGAGCCCGGCCTCTTCGGCAGCTTCACGGATCTGGAGGGTGCAGGGACTGGTATCGCAGTAGATCGGATCCACCCCATTGCGGCTAGCCCTCAATAGTGCCGAAATCAGTTCGTCCTTCTTGGTGGCGGCCTGCTCCGGATAGCCTTTGGAGGCGAAGGGCTGGCCACAGCAAAGACTGTCCAGCGCCTCCGGATACACCACCTGGTAGCCACCTTTCTCCAGCAGCCTCCGGGTCACGCTGATCAACGGCTCCTGCGCCTTATCGCTACGGGCCGGGCCCATGGTCCGGGACACACAGGCGGCCAGATACACCACCCGGGGCCGACCATCGGCCGGATCCTCCTGTGCTGCTGGTGACACAAACCGCACCGGTTGGGGCAGAGTCGGATCCCATTGGGCGACCTTGCCTCCGGACACCTTTCGGACGCCCGCACTGAGACGGGTCAGCATTGGCGCGCCCATCAGCCGTTCGGCCATGGAGGCGCTGGCAAGGACAAAACGGGTGGCTTTCAGCGCGCCGGCAAAGTGTCTTGCCAACTGATTGGCCACGGACTGGCCGCCGGCCTTTTCACTGCGCAGCTTGCGCACCAGGTCGCCGGTATTGATCCCCACCGGACAGCGCTGGGCACACAGACCGGTGGCGGCGCAGGTATCCAGGCCGTGATACTGGTAGGCCTTCTCCAGTTCGGCCGTGTCTTCACCAGCACGGCGGCGGGCCTGGATGTCCCGCCAGATCACGATGCGCTGGCGTGGCGAGAGGGTCAGCCCTTCCGAGGGACACACCGGCTCGCAGAAACCGCATTCAATGCATTTATCAACTAGAGGATCGGCCTCGGGCAAGGGCTTCAGATTCTTGAGGTGGATCTGCGGGTCTTCCGAGAGCACAACATCCGGATTGAGCAGATTCTCCGGGTCCAGCAGCCGCTTGATCTGCCACATCAGCTGCCAGGCGTCGTGCCCCCACTCCAGCTCCACAAACGGTGCCATATTCCGGCCGGTACCGTGTTCCGCCTTCAGCGAACCACCAAACTCCACCGCCACCAGCTGCGCCACATCCTGCATGAAGGCCTCATAGCGGGCGACTTCCGCGGGGTCGTCAAACCCCTGGGGGAACACGAAGTGCAGGTTACCTTCAAGAGCATGGCCAAAGATGATCGCGTCGTCATAGCCATGCTTAACAAACAGCTCCTGGAGACGGGTAACACCCTCAGATAGCTGATCGATCGGGAAGGTCACATCCTCGATGATCACGGTGGTACCGTTCGGTCGCACCGCGCCCACGGCCGGGAAGGTCCCTTTGCGGATGGCCCAGAGCTGGTCAGAGACTTTGGCATCGCGGGTGAAGTCCACCTGTTGCTCAAGCGGAAAATCCGCCAGGGACGCCCTGATCCGGGCCAGTTGTTCATCCAGACTCTCCGAGGAGGGCGCCCGGGTCTCCACCAGCAGCGCGCAGGCATCCTCCGACAGATCATGAATCCAGTCAGGCAGGCCGGGCTTGTCCTGCACCGAGCGAAGGCTGCGGCGATCCAGCAGCTCCACCGCCGCCACAGGCTGCGACCGCAACGCCGACGCCGCCCGGCAGCAGGTCTCGGCATTGCGGAACACCAGCAGCGCCGTGGCCTTGTCGGGGTATTCCGGCACGGTGTTGTAGGTGACAGCACTCACGAAACCCAGGGTGCCTTCGGAGCCCACCATCAGATGGGTGAGAATGTCGACGGGATCCTCAAAGTCCACCAGGGAGTTCAGGGACAACCCGGTGGTGTTTTTCAGGCGGTATTTGTGCCGAATACGTTCCGCCAGCTCCGGATTCTCCCGGGTATTGATAGCCAGTTTTTTCAGGGCCGCCAGCAACTCGCCATGACTGTCGCGGAACACCGCCACACTCGCCGGGTCCTCGGTATCCAGCACGGCGCCGTCTGCCAGCACCAGGCGCATGCCAGCCAGGGTGTGGTAGCTGTTCTGGGCCGTGCCACAGCACATGCCACTGGCGTTATTGGCAACAATGCCGCCGATCTTGCAGGCGTTGATGGAAGCAGGATCGGGACCGATCTTGTAACCCCTGGGCGCAAGCCAGGCGTTGGCCTGGGCGCCGATCACACCCGGCTGCAGGCGAATCTGGCGGCCTTCAGCGCGGATGTCGTGGCCGTTCCACTGGTCGCCAAGGACAATCAGGATGGAGTCGCTGATGGCCTGCCCGGAAAGGCTGGTACCGGCGGCCCGGAAAGTCACCGGCACCTTGTGGTTGCGGGCAATCGCCAGAAGATCGACCACCTCGGCCTCTTCCTGAACCCGCACCACCACCTTGGGGATCAGCCGGTAGAAACTGGCGTCGGTTCCGAACGCGAGGGTGGACACCGGATCGTTGAACACCCGGTTTTCCGGAATCCGTTGCCGGATATCGGCCAATGTGGCTGCGGAAAAGCTCATAGGTCCTCCAGAACCAGCACGATGAGCTCACGAGGCCCGTGAGCGCCATAAGCCAGCACCTGTTCGATGTCCGCGGTCTTGGACGGGCCGGACACCAGCAGGACATTGGTGGGCAGCCCGGCTGCCCAGTCCTGAGACACCATCATGTCATACAGATTGTCGTGAATCTCGCTGGCCTTGAGCAGGGCAATGTGGACTGGAGGTACCAAACTCATCAACCGCGGTTCGTGGCGATCCGGCCAGAGCACGACTGTACCGGTGGCAGCAATACCACCCAGGGTGCCGGTCAGGCTGGCATCCACATTCCAGAACAGCTCTTCCTTCCAGGCTTCCACCGGCTGATCGTAGGCCAGTAATTCGATCGTCTGCTCCGTGGCCTCGCAGTGCGCCTTCAGTGCCCGGCCATGGTCCAGACCCGGCGCGCACAACAGATTTCGCAGATTGCGTTTGTTCAGCAGCTGCGTCACCAGGTCCGGCCAGCTGTCAGAATGGCACTGGTGCACTTCCGTGTGGACCGCCTCCATCAGGCTGCGCAACCGTGCGACGCGGTCTTCCGGCGCGTAGCGCCAGGGCCGGGTTACCAGCCCCTCGTCGAACTCGTCCGGGCGGGGTGTCGTGCCGGCGAGGCTGTTTCTCAATTTACCAAGGATATTCGCACGGGCGGTCATGATGGCCGGCCTCCCTTCTGGTCAAGATGTTGAGCCGCAAGATCGTGCAGGGAACGACGGGCGGGCACCGGTGCACTGTGATTCTCGGTCCAGGGGCCGGCCTTTTTCGGAGCCAGCGCCCGGAAGCGGGTCGCGGCCCAGAGGAAACTGCGATACAGCGCCGGCCGCGTATTCAGCATCTGCCAGCCGCGCCAGATCCAGCGCTCCATCCGGGAATACTTGGCGCCGCCACCTTTCACCTGCTGCGGCTGCTCCGGATCCTTCACATTTTCCTGCCGTAAACGCTGAAGCAGCTCGGGAATCGGAATCTTGACCGGGCAGACCTCACCGCAGGCCCCGCACAGGGAGGAGGCGCTGGGGTGGTCTGGCACCTTGTCCAGGCCAGCCATATGCGGTGTGATGATCTTGCCGATGGGGCCGGGGTATACCTCACCGTAGGTGTGGCCGCCCACCCGGGTATAAACCGGGCAGTGGTTCATACAGGCACCACAGCGGATGCAGTTCAGGGTCTGACGCATCTGGGCATCGGCAAAGGCGCCGGTACGGCCGTTATCGAGCAGCACCAGGTGCACTTCCTCCGGGCCGTCCAGTTCGTCCGGTTTGCGGGGACCGGATATCAGGTTCACATAGGTGGTGATAGGCTGCCCCAGGGCCGAACGGGTCAGCAGCGACACCAGCGGCACCACGTCTCTCAGGTTCGGCACCACTTTTTCAATGCCCGTTACCGCAATGTGCACGGGCGGTGCCGTGGTGCTCATGCGACCGTTGCCCTCGTTTTCCACCAGCAACAGGGTGCCGGTTTCGGCGATGGCGAAGTTCACTCCGGATACACCCACATCCGCATCCATGAATTTCCGACGCAGGGTCCGCCGGCCGATCTGGATCAGCTGATTGACGTCTTCGGTCTCCGGCTCCCCCAGCTTGTCGTGAAACAGTTTGGACACCTGCCGGGCATTCTTGTGAATCGCCGGCATGATAATGTGGGACGGCTTTTCGTTATCGAGCTGGACAATGTACTCCCCCATGTCGGATTCCAGGCATTCGATGCCCCGCTCCGCCAGGTAGTCGTTCATCTCCATCTCTTCACTGACCATGGACTTGCCTTTCACCACCTGGCGGCCCTTGCGGGCTTCGATGATGCCGTGCACCAGGTCGTTGGCTTCCTCGACGGTCTCCGCCCAGTGAACCTTGACGCCGTTTTCAGTGAGCTTCTGTTCCAGCTGCTCCAGCAGGTCCGGCAACCGCGACAGGGCCCCGGCCTTGAGCCGGTTACCCAGTTCCCGGAGCCCTTCACGCTCATCGGCATCGGGAAACGCGTTGGCCCGCTTGGTCATCAGCGAGTCCATGGCCACCCGGAAATTGTTGCGCAGCTGCCCATCCGCCAGGGCTTCTTCGGCACGGCCCCGGAAGTCCGGAGTCAGCTCGGTCACCGGAATACGCTGGCTCATGCCACCTCCCCTTCGCTGGCGCCATTGATTCGCTCCCACAGGAAGCTGGCCAGATGCCGTCCCCGGAAGCGCTCTTTCTGTTTTTCGAGGGAACCATTGATGTTCATCAGGCAGCCGCCATCGGCGGTAACCATTTCCACCGCGCCGGAATCCATCAGTGAGCGCGTCTTGTCCTTGACCATGGCACCCGAGACTTCCGGCATCCGAACCGAGAAGGTGCCGCCGAACCCGCAGCATTCACTCTCATGGTCATGGTCGACACGCTCGACTCCTTCGAGCTGCTGGAGAAGCTCGCGCGCATGGAGGTGTGTGTTCATTTCCCGCCGGGCCGAGCAGGACGTGTGCAGGGCGATCTTGCTGGGCGCACCCCGGTCCGACAGTTGCACCTTGCAAACTTTCAGCAGGAACTCGGTCAGCTCGAAGGTGCGCTCGGCCAGCGCTTCCACCCGCTTGAGGGTTTCCGGCTCGTCGGCAAACAGCGCCCGGTAATGATGCCGGAACATACCGGCACAGGAGCCGGACGGCACAACGACCGGCAGACCCGAGCGATCCAGGATCTCCAACTGGGCATGGGCCACGGCTTTGGCCTCATCCCGGTATCCCGAAGTCCAGGCAGGCTGCCCGCAGCAGCTCTGCTCCTGGGGGAAATGCACGCGGACGCCTTCACGTTCCAGCAGACGAATGGCGTCCAGCCCGGCTTCCGGGAAGAACAGATCCACCACGCAGGTGCCAAACAGGGTGACGGCCTCGGGCTTTTCAGGGTAATGCCTCTCCGGCTCCCGCTCCGGGGCTACACGGGTGGCATTGGGGGCGGCATCGTAAAACAGGTCGCTCATTGGCTGGTGCCTCAATACACTCTCAAACTGACCAATTTATAAATTGGTAATACCAATTGACATCAATAGTTAACCAAGGTATGGGAAAATGTCCGCCAATGTCAAAAGTTTTTGGTGCAAAAGGCACACTTTGAAGGACTTATTCAGGCTAACCCTTGGCCGAGAAAGTCACTTGTGATATTGGTATTACCAATCAATTTTCGATACGGGTACATCAGGAATGGCCATCGGACAGATCGCGCCAAAAAGACTCGCAGACACCATTGTTGAACAGCTGGAAACCATGATTCTGGAGGGCACCTTGCAGCCAGGCGAGCGCCTGCCGCCAGAACGAGTGTTGTCGGAGCAGTTCGGCGTGTCCCGACCGTCGCTGCGCGAGGCCATTCAGCGACTGACGGCCAGGGGCCTGCTGGTGAGCCGCCAGGGCGGCGGCAACTACGTTACCGAGTCCCTGGGAGGCAGTTTTAGTGACCCGCTGATTCCCTTGCTGGAAAACCGGCCGGACGCCCAACGGGATTTGCTGGAGTTCCGACGCACCCTGGAAGCGGACTGTGCCTACTACGCGGCATTGCGGGCCACCGAGGTGGACCGCGCCCACCTGAAAACCGCCTATGAGGCGCTGCAAGCCTGCTACAGCACCGAAAAGGAGCGGGACCTGGAAGCCGAAGGCGCGGCGGACGCACGCTTTCACCTGGCCATTGCCGAGGCCAGCCACAACGTGATCCTTCTGCATACCATTCGCAACCTCTTCAACATGCTGAAGAGCAATGTGGTGACCAACATTGGCGGCATGTACCAGAGGGAGGCGGAGACCCGTCAGGGCCTGGTGGAACAGCATCGAATGCTGTACGAGGCCATCACGGAAGGTAGGGCCGACGAAGCCCGGGAACTGGCCGGCAAGCACATTCTGTACGTTCAGCAGGTGCTCTCGGAACGAAGCGAGAATAACCGTCGGCTGGAGCGGTCCCTGCGGCGGGACAAACTGGCGCGAACCTGAACAAGCCCTGGCCGGTGCTCAGAGCATTCGATTGATCTCTTTCCACAGTCTGCGATAGGCATCGGCAGCCACGGAGCTGGGCGCGAGCAGTTCCACCGGCGTGCCCTCCTCGCCCATTTTCTCCACCACGCTGGCATTGGGAATGATGGTTTTCAGGCCTTTGGGCAGGATCTCATCCTGGGCATTGATCAGCTCCCGGTGCAGCCCTTTGCGCCGATCGGCCATGGAATAAAACGGGTGCAGCTTACCCGGCTTCAGCTTCTTGTCCTTGGCAAACTCCGCCAGCTGTTTCCAGCTATTCAGGGACAGCCAGGTGGGAATCACCGGCACAAACACCTCGTCTGCCGCTTTTAGCACCTGCTCCGAAAGCCGGGACAGCGACGGCGGGCAATCCAGTATCACCAGACTGGTTTCTTCGGACAGAGGTGCCAGCCACTGTTTGATCAGGTTACTGCCATCCTCCTGGTCCAGTTTGACATCCAGATTACGGAAACTGGTGTGGGACGGGATGAAGTCCAGGTTTTCATAGTCGCTTTCGTGAATGAACTCGGCGATGGGCGTCTTCCCCTTGAGCAACTGCGACAACTTGTGACCTTTGATCTTGTCGGCACCGGCCAGGTACCAGCTGGAAGCGCCCTGAGGGTCCAGATCCCACAACAGTGTCGAATACCCGGCCTGGCTGGCCAGATAAGCGATGTTCACGGCAGCGGCGGTTTTGCCAACACCGCCCTTCAGACTGTAAAACGCAATGGTCCTCATCCTGTCAGATCCTTTTATTCAGGCATAAAAAAACCGGGGAAGTCCCCGGTTAAAGCATTCACACGATGCACAACACAATGCATGTCGTCCTGATGAGATCTCAGGTTAGGCTTTTCCGGTGACAGTTTGATGACAGCCGGCAGGCCATCGTCAAACTTTCCCTGTTCACTGACTTACCTTCTCCCAGACGGTCAGCTCGGAGAAGCTGTGCTGAAACTTGTTTCTCGTCTCCCGTATAACAAACGGCAGGCTCCAGGGCTCGAACAGCAGGCGGAAATGTGGCGCCAGCATTTCCCTCAGACCGTCGAACGTCGAGAAGTCCTCACCATTCTTTTTGAAACCACCGACCCAGTGTTCCCTGGGCGTGTATTCCTCCAGCCAGGTGTAGGGTGAGGCAATCACCAGAAGCCCGAGCTCGTTAATCCGTTCGTGGATGGTTTCCAGAAACAGCGATGGCTGGTACAGCCGATCGATCAGGTTGCCCGCGAGCACCAGATCATACCCCGCGAACTGCGATGGCAGATCGCAGGCATCGCCCTGGTGAAAAGCCACACGGTCGGCGGCCTCCTCCAGCCCGAGGGATGCCAGGCTCTGATCCTGAAAGCTCACCAGCTCACCTTCTTCCGGACGGGCATAGCGCACTCGTTTTTCCCGGGCCACTTCCTGACCTTTGTTAACGAAGGCGTTGGAGAAATCTATGCCGTCCACGTGCCGGAAATGCCGGGCCAACTCGAAGCTGGTGCGACCAACGGCGCAACCGATATCCAGTGCGCGCTCAAGCGGCCTTCCATCCATCGCATGCATGGCAGCGTCGGCCAGGGCCTTGGGAAAGTTGGCCTCACCATGCCACCGTTCGCCAAAGTGAAATTCCAGGTACTGGGCGAGGGTGGTGTCGTTTTCATAGTACGCGGCTTGCTGCAAGGGAATTCTCCTACCCTGAATGGTTCAACGGTTATCGCTAGCCTAACAGGAAGTTGCCAATGCCCTGATCAATAACCGTCTCTTCCGAGCGATCCTTGAGCGGCACCCCCGAAACCTGCTGTCGGCCGGCCTCTTTGAGCAGATACATCAGCCGCCGGCTCGCCTCTGCCCACGACAGCCCCGCCGGCCGAATGTTCGATATACAGTTCCGGCTGGCGTCGGTCAGCCCGGGCTCAGGCGCCCAGGTCAGGTAAAGCCCGAGGCTGTCCGGAGAACTCAGGCCGGGGCGTTCGCCAATCAACACCACCACACAGCGGGCGTTGAGCCGGTGCCCCACATCGTCCCCGATCGCAACCCGTCCTTGAGAGACAACGATCAGGGGCGCCAGTTCCCAGGTCTGATCGTCGGCTTCAAGATCAGTCAGTAGCGCATCGAGAAGGCCGAGGGCATTTTGCTGCACACCGAAGGAAGACAGGCCGTCTGCGATCACCAGTGCCAGGTCGACGGGCGAGTCGCCGGTGTGGCCCAACCGATCCAACTGCTCACAGGACTGAGCGCTGAGCCTGCGACCAAGGTCCGGGCGCTGCAGGTAGGTTACCCGGTCGTCGGCCTGACTGTGCAGATGAACCGGCTGATGTGGCAGCAGTGATTTTCCTGGTTCGCTCAGTTCCGCCAGTTGCGTCATTAACGCAGCCGTGTCCAATGGCAGATGTACCGCGTCCCTGGCCTGGGCATGAGCCAACTGAAACGCCAGCATCTCCCGGGTGGGCAGGCTCACACCTGCGCGACCCAGACCAATCCGGGCATCGGTCCAGGCCGACAGCCGACGCCACGGGTTCTCAATAACTACCGGTTTGCGCTCAGTCATTGCCCTGCCCCTCCTGCAACCGGCCCAGACTCTCCCGGAACGCCTCCGGTAAGCCCTCGGAAGGCACCTTTCCTTCGGAATCGCCGAAGATCTGCATCCTGGTCAGCCACTGTTCGAACTCCGGCGCCGGTCGCTTGTCCAGAACCCGTCGCAGATACAGGGCATCGTGAAACGACGTGGTCTGATAGTTCAGCATGATATCGTCCGAGCCGGGTATGCCCATGATGAAATTGCAGCCGGCTACGCCCAGAAGTGTGAGCAGGTTGTCCATGTCGTTCTGGTCGGCCTCGGCATGATTGGTGTAACAGATATCACACCCCATGGGCAGGCCCAGCAACTTGCCACAGAAGTGATCTTCCAGACCGGCCCGGGTAATCTCCTTGCCGTCAAACAGGTATTCGGGGCCGATGAATCCAACCACCGTGTTCACCAGAAGCGGCTGGAATTTGCGGGCCACGGCGTACGCCCGGGCTTCACAGGTCTGCTGGTCCACACCGTGATGGGCATCAGCGGACAGCGCACTGCCCTGGCCGGTCTCGAAATACATCACATTGTTGCCCACGGTGCCTCGGTTCAGCGATAGCGCCGCATCCCGGGCCTCGGCCAGAGTTGCCAGATCAAATCCGAAGCTGCGGTTAGTCGCCTCGGTACCGCCGATGGACTGGAATACCAGATCCACAGGCGCCTTCTGTTCGATGGCTTCCAGGGTGTTGGTAACATGGGTCAGGACGCAGGACTGAGTCGGAATCTCGTATTGTCGGATCACCTCATCCATCATCTGCAACAGCCGGACACTCTGGGACACGCTGTCAGTCGCGGGATTGATCCCGATAACGGCATCGCCACTGCCGTAAAGCAATCCATCCAGGATGCTGGCGGCGATGCCGGTCATGTCGTCGGTTGGATGGTTGGGTTGGAGCCGTGTCGACATTCGCCCCGGCAAGCCGATGGTGCTGCGAAAGGCAGTCTGCACCTCGCACTTTGCCGCCACCAGGATCAGGTCCTGGTTGCGCATGATCTTGGAGACCGCCGCTATCATCTCCGGTGTGATACCCGCCCGGATGCTTGCGAGCATCTCCGGAGTGGCGTGGTCGCTGAGAAGCCAGTTGCGGAAATCGCCGACGGTCAGATGGGACACCGGCTCGAACGCCACAGGATCATGATCGTCGAAAATCAGTCGGGTGACTTCGTCCTGCTCGTAGGGAATCAGCGCTTCGTTCAGAAAGGTTTTCAAAGGCAGGTCCGCCAGAGCCATCTGGGCCACCACCCGTTCTTCGGCGGTGTGCGCGATGACACCCGCCAGGCGATCACCAGAGCGCGCTGGCGTGGCCTTGGCCATCAACTCCGCCAGCGTTGCGAACTGCCATCGCCGGTCACCCAGACTGTACCGATACATTGCCCTCTCCCTGAGACGCGTTGTTCTACTATCTTAGGTGAATATCACACCGACAGATCAACTGCAGGGTAAAGCAATGACCGAGCACGCGGTTCTGACCAGTATCGATGAGGGCATCTACACTATCACGCTCAACCGGCCCGACAAACGCAACGCCGTGGACGGCCCGACAGCCGATGCCCTGCGCAGGGCATTCATCGAGTTTGAGGAAAACGATGCCCTGAAGGTTGCAGTGCTGTGCGGCGCCGGTGGAAATTTCTGCTCCGGCGCCGACCTGGAAGCGATCGGCGATGAGCAACGGCGCAACAGGATTGACCCCCATGGAACGGGTCACGGCCCCATGGGCCCGACCCGTATGCACTTTACCAAACCGGTGATCGCTGCCGTCTCCGGCTATGCCGTGGCCGGAGGTCTGGAGCTGGCTCTGATGTGCGACCTGCGGGTTGTGGAAGCCTCTTCGGTATTTGGCGTTTTCTGCCGGCGCTGGGGCGTTCCCCTGATTGATGGTGGCACCGTCCGGCTGCCCCGCATTGTCGGCCATGGGCGAGCCATGGACATGATACTGACCGGGCGCCCCGTCAACGCAGAGGAGGCCATGGAAATGGGACTGGCAAACCGACTCGTTCCGGACGGGACGGGACTGCAAGCGGCCCAGGAACTGGCGGCAACCATTGCCGGATTCCCGCAACGCTGCATGCGGGCAGACAGGGCGTCTGCCATTCATCAATGGGATCTGGATACCCGGGAAGCCCTGGAAGCCGAGGGGGCCGGGGGCTACCCGGTGGTTTTCGAAGAGGCGATTGCCGGGGCCCGGAAATTTAGAGAGGGGGCTGGCCGCCACGGCCAGTTCTGAGCAGGCTCGCAAGCCAGTCGATCAGATCCGGATAGGCATCCAGATCCAGGACAAATTCCTGTCCGCGGGCCGCGCAAGTCAGGTAGCACCAGGGTGAATTGAGCTGCCAGCGGTCCTCTCTGGTGTGGTAGCTCAGGGGCGGGCGGTCCTCGCCCGGAAAAAATGCAGCCGGCAGACGCCATCGGGTCGGCAGCCGGCTCTGCGGGTCCGTGAGAACAAGATCATCCCGCAACATCGGGAACACGCCACTGCCGGGAAAGACCTCCGTCGCGGTTGCCAACTGGCAGGCATCAGAAGACTCATAGAGCGTGTTGCCAGCGTCCGGCTGGCCGTGGAAGTGGGGATGATATCGGGCCCAGTGCAACGCATCGGGTGCCAGTTCATCAATGGCATGTATCTGGCCAATCTGCAGCCAGCCCCAGATAGCATGAAACGGACGTGAACCGGGCACAAAGCGCCAGCGACGGTTATGCAGTTCAGCGTGCCGGAAGACCCCGAAGAACAGGAACAGGTCTCCGGGCTCAACCCCCTGATTGCGCAAATGCCCCTGGGCAGAACCGGTTTGCCCCAATAAAGGTCGCCAGCCATTCTCACGTGGGTAGGCATCGGCCACCAGGTCCGGGTCCAGGTGGGCGCCATGCCCGCCTCGAATTCTGCCGCCGGTGAGATCCCGGGCAATTTTGCCCAGACGGCGCTCTTCGAAAACGACTTCGCTGTAGCGGATTCGGGACTGGGCATCCGGAATGGGCAGTACACACAGGGAACCGTCCGGTAAAACCGGGCTGGGACAACCACCGGCAGAAGAATCGAACCCCTTCCGGCTCAGAATCAATCGCATGGCATCACTGGAAAATCATGAGGGCTGAACGGGCCGTAAATGCTATCGTAGTTTCAACAATAATGCGCGAATGCCACCGATCGGAACCTTCAACACCATGAGAATAGTCTGCATCTCCGACACCCACAGCATGCATCGCCAGATCCAGGTGCCTGACGGCGACCTGCTGATTCACGCCGGCGACTGCCTCGGCGTCGGGACCCTGGATGAACTGGAGGATCTCGACCGGTGGTTTTCCGAGTTACCCCACAGAAACAAAATCCTGATTGCCGGCAATCACGACTGGTGTTTCCAGGATGAGCCGGCCGAAGCTCGCGAACTGATACGCCATGCCCATTATTTGCAGGACAGCCCGGTGGAACTGGAAGGCCTGAAGTTCTGGGGAAGCCCATGGACGCCGGTGTTCTTTAACTGGGCGTTCAACCTTGAACGGGGCGACGCTCTTGCCGAACGCTGGGCCCGTATTCCCGAAGACACCGATGTGTTGATCACCCACGGTCCTCCGGCGGGTATCCGGGACAAAATCGATTCGCCCACCGGTATTATTCGTCCCGGCTGCGAGGCGCTGGCCGAACGCGTAGCCAGCTTGACTCTGAAGCTGCATATCTTCGGCCATATTCACGAAGACCACGGACGGGAACAGATCGGTGACTGCCTCTACGTGAACGCCAGCACCTGCAACGGGAGGTTCAAGCCTCTGAACCCGCCGATTGTGATCGATCTGTAGCACCGATTGGGGCTAATCTTGAAACAAGCGCCCGCAGGCACCATGGTTGCGAATTCGCGAATGACTTTTCTGCAACGGGAGCTCCATGCCTGACTGTCCTGAATACTCACTGCTCGAACTGGCCTCCGTCCGCGAGGGCGACTCGGTCGGCACCACGCTTGCCAACAGTGTGGCCTATGCCCAACGGGCTGAGAAACTCGGCTTCAAGCGCTTCTGGCTGGCCGAACATCACAACATGGAGGGCATCAGCAGCTCCGCTACTTCGGTTTTGATCGGGCACATCGCTGGCAAGACGGAGGCTATCCGGGTCGGTTCTGGCGGCGTCATGCTGCCAAATCATCCCCCACTGGTGATCGCCGAGCAGTTCGGAACGCTGGAAAGCCTGTACCCGGGCCGGATTGATCTCGGACTCGGCCGCGCACCCGGCACTGACCCGGTAACCGCACGGGCTCTCAGGCGTGATGGCCTGGGGGCAGAACAGTTTCCGGAGGATGTCGCGCGGCTTCAGTCGCTGCTTGGCCCTCTTCAGCCTGGCCAACCCGTGAAGGCGATACCGGGGGCCGGCACCAACGTGCCTCTGTGGCTGCTGGGTTCAAGTCTTTACAGTGCCCAGCTTGCCGCCGTGCGAGGCTTGCCCTATGCCTTCGCCGGGCATTTTGCCCCCAGACTGTATCGGGAAGCCCTGCGAGTCTACCGCGACAATTTCCAACCTTCGGAGCGACTCGAAAAGCCCTACGCCATGCTCGCACTGCCGGCCATTCCGGCGGACTCGGTGCAGGAAGCCGAGCATCTGGCCACAACCAGCTACCAGCGTATTCTCGCGCTGTTCCGGGGCCAGCCACTCTGGATGAAGCCTCCCGTGGACACCATGGAGGGATTGTGGAACGCCGGCGAAAAAGCCAGCGTGAAGGATTTTCTCGGGCTCCAGCTGCTCGGCGATGCCAAGACTATCCAGCGCCAGCTTGAACAGATCCTTTCAGGCATTGAGGTCGATGAATTGATGTTCACCGTGGACATTTACGATCCCGCGAAGCGCAGGCACGCGCTCGATATCCTTGCTCAAACCAGAAAGGCTCCTCAGGCACTCTCCTAAAGCACAGACTCAACCGCATCGATCAGCTCCGGATCCTGGGGACGCACACGGCTTGGGAAGCTCTCCACCACCGTGCCTGATCGATCAATCACATACTTGGTGAAATTCCAGCGCGGGGGCTGACTCTGCTCGTTAATGGCCTGGAACACCGGGTTTGCCTCGGGTCCGGTAACCGCGCCCGGGGCAATCATGGTGAAGGTCACACCGAAGTTCTTGAAACAGACAGTCGCTGCTTCGGCTTCCGAATCTGCCTCCTGACGGAAATCGTCGCTGGCAAAACCGACCACCACCAACCCATCCTTCGCGTATTGCTTGTGCAGGGCCTCGAGCCCCTCAAACTGGCCGGTGTAACCGCAGCGACTGGCGGTATTGACCACCAGCATCGGCTTGCCGGCCGCCAGGTCGCAGAGATTAACGGTGTCGGAGGAGTGCAGTTTACGCATTTCATGATCGAGAAACGCCGGGCAGCTGTCGGCTTGCGCCACAGGCGCGCCCACAAGGCTGACAATCAATACCGGCATCATCAGAAGGCTTTTGAGGTGTTTCATGAATCCCGTTTCCCTGTTCGCTTCGCTGTTTTCTATACGCGCCGACCGGACGGCTGGCTCAGCCTGCAAAGTGGACATAAAGGGTTCGGCTGCTCATCATCGTGGGTAAACAGTGTTCAAAGCAGGAGCCTTTTTCATCATGACCGATACCCCGATCCATGTCTTCCTGTCCCACGGCCTGGAAAGCGGCCCGGGCAGCACGAAAATCCAGGCCATGAAAGCCGAAGCCGAAACCTTCCCGAACATCAATGCCCATGCGATTGATCACAGGAGTACCAAGGATCCTTCTACCCGCCTGAAACAAATGCAGGAGGCCATGGCTCAGAGCGGCGCCAATCCGGCAAACACTATACTGGCCGGCTCCAGCATGGGCGGCTGGGTGTGCGCTCAAACCAGCTCTGACACTCCGGTTCTGGGCTGCTTTATCCTGGCGCCAGCCCTTGCCATGACCCGGTACCCCCAGTCCAGCCCGATCATCCGGGCCCGCCACTGCCAGATCATCCACGGTTGGGAGGATGACGTAGTGCCGGTCGTTCCGGTGCTTGACCTGGCACGGGACCAGGGCCTTCCCATACTGGTTCTGCCCGATGGCCACCGGCTGGAAAACAGCCTCGATCGGGTTGCCAGTGAGTTCCGTGGATTCCTCCAAACCTGCCTTTCAGACATGAATCAACCGTGATTTCATGAACTTGCGAAACCGGGAAAACGACCGCTTCGAAATTTATTGTTTTGGCCATTTTCTTGCGAAAACCACTTTGTTTTGCCAGTCTTTATTAATGTAACAATAAATTTCAGCAAAAAAACGAACGGAGAAAACCCGATGAGCAGCATGAGCAAGTTCAAAAAACTGGCCGGAATTTCAGCGTTCGCATTCGCTGCGATGACCATGGCGAATTCTGTAAACGCCGCAAACTGGCGGTACGCGCACGAGGAATACGAGGGCGACGTACAGGATGTGTTCGCCTACAAGTTCAAGGAATACATCGAGGAAAATTCCGACCACACCCTGCAGGTTTACCGTTTTGGCGAGCTGGGTGAGTCCGACGACATCATGGAGCAGACCCAGGCGGGCATCCTCAACTTCGTTAACCAGTCGCCCGGCTTTACCGGTTCCCTGATTCCTGAAGCCCAGATCTTCTTCATTCCTTACCTGATGCCGACCGACATGGATACGGTTATCGAGTTCTTCCGCACGAGTGAAGCCATCAACGAGGACTTCCCGGAGCTATACGCAGAGAAGGGCCTCGAGCTGCTTAAGATGTACCCGGAAGGTGAAATGGTTGTGACCGTGGACGAGCCGGTCACTGAGCCTGAGGACTTCAACAACAAGAAGATCCGGGTCATGACCAACCCGCTTCTGTCAGAAACCTATTCTGCCTTTGGCGCAACGCCCACACCGCTGCCCTGGGGTGAAGTGTACGGCGCACTGCAGACCAACATGATCCAGGGTCAGGAAAACCCCATTTTCTGGATCGAGTCCGGCGGTCTGTACGAAGTGTCTCCGAACCTGGTGTTCACCAAGCACGGTTGGTTCACCACTGCCATGATGGCCAACCAGGATTTCTACAACGGCCTGTCTGATGAAGACAAGAAGCTGGTGCAAGACGCCGCTGACTATGCGTTTGAAGAAATCATCGTGCACATCGACGGTCTCGCCGATGAGGCCCTGGCCAAGATCAAGAAAGCCAGCGATGAGGTCACCGTTACCCGTCTGACCGACGAGCAGATCGAAGCCTTCAAGGCCCGTGCGCCCCAGGTTGAAGAGAAGTTCATCGAAATGACTGGCGAGAGCGGCAAAGAACTGCTGAACCAGTTCAAGGAAGACCTGGAAGAAGTTCAGAACAACTGAACCTGATGGAACCACTCCCGCCGGCTCCGGCCGGCGGGTAGCTGTACTAACCCCGCCCCGCCGGGGACTTCCTACCGGCCGGGAGCGACATTCTCTGGAGCAGACCCCATGTCCGAGAATTCCCCGGATCTTGAAGACGATACCGGCATCTACGAGTCCGGCCTGCCCGGATTTCTTGGAACCATCGATGAAATAATTGCCAAGGTCGAGGCGTTCATGCTGGCCGTTGGCGTCATCCTGATGGCCATCAATACCTGTGTGAACGTTATTGCGCGGTATGTGTTCGGCGAAGGCCTTTTCTTCTCCGGTGAAATCAACCGGATTCTCATTATCCTGATCACCTTTGCCGGCATCGGCTATGCGGCCCGCCATGGCAGGCATATCCGGATGTCTGCAATTTACGACGCCATTCCGGTCAAGGGGCGAAAAGTGCTGATGATCATCATCGCTTTGTTCACCTCTGTGGTTATGTTCTTCCTTTGCTATCACTCGTTCGAATATATCCAGACCCTGTACAGCCGAGGCCGCATTCTGCCTGCGCTGGGTTTTGAAATCTGGTGGATCTATATCTGGGTGCCCATCGGTTTTGCCATTACGGGAATTCAGTACCTCCTCACGGCCATCAAGAACTTCACCAGCAAGGACGTGTACCTCTCTACCGGGGTGGTAGACGGTTACGCGGATACCGAATCGGAAGTATGAACCCTGCAGCTGACATAAAGGAAGGATAAGAAATCATGGCAACTATAATGATGTTGATCATGATCGGGCTATTGCTGCTGGGCTTCCCGATGATGATTCCCCTGATCACCGGCGCTGTGGTCGGCTTTGTAATGATGTTTGATGGCTTCGGCCAGATGGGCACCTTCGTCCAGCAGATGATGGGTGGCATCCGGCCAGCCTCTCTCATTGCCGTCCCGATGTTTATTCTCGCCGCAGACATCATGACCCGCGGTCAATCCGCTGACCGTCTTATCAATATGGTCATGGCGTTCATCGGCCACGTAAAAGGCGGTCTGGCGATCAGTACCGCCACCTCCTGCACCCTTTTCGGTGCCGTATCAGGTTCTACCCAGGCAACGGTTGTGGCGGTTGGCTCGCCGTTGCGGCCCAAACTGCTCAAGGCCGGCTATTCTGATCCGTTCTCGCTCGCGCTGATTATCAACTCCAGTGACATTGCGTTTCTGATACCCCCGAGCATCGGCTTCATTATTTACGGTGTTATTTCGGAGACCTCCATTGCCGAGCTGTTCATTGCCGGTATCGGGCCAGGCTTGATGATTCTGATAATGTTTTCGATTTACTGCCTGATCTATGCTCGCGTCAACAACCTTCCGACCGAGGAGAAGTCCACCTGGAGCCAGAGAGCCGTAGCCATGCGCGAGGCTTTGTGGCCGCTGTTTTTCCCGGTCATTATCGTGGGCGGCATTTACGGGGGTATCTTCAGTCCGACAGAGGCTGCAGCCGTTTGCGTACTCTACGCCTTCCTGCTTGAGTTCGTGGTGTTCCGATCACTCAAGCTTGCTGACATCTATCGGATCGCGAAGTCCACAGGCTTGATCACCGCTGTCGTATTTATTCTGGTAGCCGTGGGCACCGGCTTCTCCTGGATTATTTCCTTTGCCCAAATCCCCCAGGCTATTCTGGACGCGGTCGGAATCAGTGACATGGGCCCGATAGGCGTGATGATTACCATCTGTATCGCCTTCTTTATTGCCTGCATGTTCGTTGACCCGATTGTGGTGATCCTGGTTTTGACGCCAATCTTTGCACCAGCCATCGAGGCCTCTGGCATCGACCCGGTACTGGTCGGCGTGCTCATTACCCTGCAGGTAGCCATCGGCTCGGCAACGCCGCCGTTCGGCTGTGACATCTTTACCGCCATCGCGATATTCAAGCGCCCCTATCTGGAGGTTATTCGCGGCACGCCGCCGTTCGTAATCATGCTGATAGCCGCTGCCGGGTTATTGATTGCGTTCCCGCAAATTGCGTTGTTCCTGCGCGACCTGGCCTTCAGGTGATCTGATCACCCTGAAGGGTGAATACAAAGGAGAGCAAGATGTTCAAACGGATTCTGGTGGCAGTCGATGGCTCGATGACCTCCTTCGATGCTCTGACCAAGGCCATCGAACTGCAGAAACTGACCGACGCAGAGATTTTTCTCCTCTGCGTCTACAAACACCACAGCCTGTTTGAGGCGTCGCTGTCGATAGGACGCCCGGACGACATGGATATCCCGGACAAGGTGCTGTCGGAATACGCCAAGGAAGTCGTCAATCACGCAAAGGAACTTGCCAAGGAACGTGGCGCCACCCACGTTCGGGGCTTTGTGAAGGCGGGCAGGCCGTCGAGAGTTATCATCGACTTTGCCAAAGACAAGGGCGCAGACCTGATTGTCGTGGGCACCAAAGGAACGCACAGCGACAAGGATGGCATGTTCCTTGGCAGCGTTTCCCACCGGGTTGCGTCCCATGCCAAGTGCCCGGTCCTGGTGGTGTGACCGTCTAAACCGAGATTTCGACCCGATTACGGCCGGCTTCCTTGGCGCGATACAGCGCCTTGTCGGCCAGGGTCAGAATCTGTAGTGGCTTTTCAGCATCGTCAGGCCAGCTGGCAACGCCCACCGAGACCGTCAGTGCCCCAAGATCCTGCTCCCGATGAATAATAGGTACCTTGCGAACGGCTTCGCACAGCTGGTTCGCTTTATCCCGGGCTGCTTCGGACGTTGCTCCCGGCATGACCACCACAAACTCTTCACCGCCATACCGGCAAACTATGTCACTCTCCCGGAACTGCTTTTGAAGAATGCCAGCGACGATCTTCAGGGCATGGTCTCCCGCTTCGTGGCCGTGGGTATCGTTGAACCGTTTGAAGTGATCGATGTCGACAATCAACAGGGATAGCGACAAATCGTTACGCTGCGCGACGGCGCTTTCATGTTCGAAAAGCTGATCAAAGTAGCGGCGGTTTTTCAGTCCGGTGAGTGCATCCTCGTAGGAAAACTTCTGCAACTCTTCCCGCAGGGCAATGCTTGAGAGGGTGATACCGATTCTCTGGATGGCCTGATCCAGCGCCGTAAGCAGACGTGCCGAGCCATACTCGCTCTCTGCCTTACCGAAAACGCCATCGCCCTCGAGCAGAAGCACACCTTCAGTCACATTGCCGGCACTGGCCGACTCCACATTCACCCAGAAACACAAGGTACCGCTCTCAGCCTCTCTCCCCTCCCCCTCGGCGCCCTGCCACTGTTTCAGTTGCGGCAGCCTGGAGGGCTCCGGGAGGCCTTTGCGGGCATCCAGAATCACCGGGAGCGGAACCGGGCGACTGAAACCCCAGACGGCAACCCGATCATACCGCTCGTCTGAGCCCCGCTGATAAAAGGCGCCTTTAAGCGGGCTGCAAATATCCGGGAGTGCCCGGACAAGCAACCCGAACGCCTGCTGCAGGCCCAGACAGTCCTGAAGCTCGGTTATCACGTCGCCCAGAATCCGGTTTTTCTCATTTTCAAAGGTCAGCATTCGGACCCGCGCCTGCTCGCGCCGGGCCAGAGCCTCCGCCTTGGCGGTACGTTCGGCAACCTTTTCTTCCAGTGACACGTTCAGCCGCTTCAACGCCTCCTGGGTGCCTGCGTAGTGCCAGAGTGAAATAACCACCACCGCCAGAGAGAACAGGAGCATTCCCCAACTGACCGGGACCCGGCCCCAGGGAAGCACACCATGGGCCACTGCCATATCCACAATCAGCAGCGCACAGAAAAAGCCAAAGGCCAACAGCAGTACCTGTTGCTCGCGCAACATTTTACCGATGCGACGAAGCACGACGGCAAAAATAATAACCAGAGAAACCAGAAACATGGCATCAAATGGCGGGAACGTAGATGAGAGATCAAACACGCCCGCCAGCGCGCCCAGCAATGCACCCACCAGGTAAACAAGATGAACTTTCCAGATCAGATTTATCACCCAGGGGCGATGATTGGTCAGCCATTGCTCCAGCAGCAGTGCCAGGGCCACCGGCAGCATGCAATAGGAGCCGGCAGCCAGGTAATCCCACATCAACGGCTGGTAAGCAATCAGTAGACTGGCCTGGCTCTCAGAAACCAGCATCAGGGCAGATGAGAGAGTGAACAGAGAGATAGTTGCAAAGGTTTTCTTTTCCGCCTGCAACAGCGCAAAGATGATCGCCAACAACGCAATCAAGGTGGCGAAACCCGCAATGACCAGTGCTTCGAGGGAGTTCTTGAGAATGTAGAGAACCAGATCCGGATGATCCATGATGGAGACTTCGCCCCACAGCCCGATATCCGTGTAATTGGAGAAAATCCGGAAATACACCGGCTTGCCTTCATAGTTCTCCGGCAGCACGATTTCATGCCACGGCCAGCCCTCAAACCGGCCCCGGCCCTGGTCATCAAACTCGCCATACTGGTAGATTTTTTCACCCTCAACCCAGACCTGAACGATCAGATCGACACTGAAGATGTAAAGGACGGGCTCCTGCCACTCGCCGGTTGGCAGGGTGACCCGGAACCAGACATTCTCACGCCCTTCACGGCCGGGTGGATTGGAGGGAAAACCAATGCTTTGCCATTTTTCGGGTGCATCCTGCACCACCCACTCCGGAACACCGTCCTCGGTAAAGGGAGAATCACCCCAGCGATACTCCCAACCTTCGGCTACCGGCTGAGACGCTCCATAGGTAAGTGCAGGCAGTATCAAGGCCAGAAACGCGGTAACCAGACGAAGCAGGCTAATCTGTGGCATCAGGAAGGCAAACCTGAGTTGTGGGGCGATCAGATCTGATTATAGTCCAGTCCCCGCAAATCCGGAGCACTCTTTCGGGGCATACGACCGGTGCGCTCAAGGCGATTCGTGACCATGCGATGATTGAGGCGGCTCCACCACCCATTCCGGGTCCTCAAACTCACCGATGGGTTTGATATCCACGAAAGGCGCAGCGCTGCGGATGATCGCGGCCACCTCGGGGTTATGCTGCCCTTCCATGGCATCCCGCTGTTCCTTGCTCTCCCAGGAGGCGATGGCAATCAGCGTATTGGGGTCGCCAATCTTGCGGTGCAGTTCTGTACCGCGGGCGCCCGGCGCCTGCTGGATAATTTCGCTCGCCCTTACCCAGGCATCCGCGTATTCCTCGGCAGTATGGCCTTCCCGGATATGCACTTCGAAAATAAATTTCATGAGACCTCCCGGTGACTGCCGGCTCAATCGGGTCGCGTTATCCCATGATGGCGGCGAACACCGTTAACGTGAGGAGCGACCCATCACCAGCAAGGCCAGGAGCGCAGAGCCCACCATCAGCAACAGTGCCACCGCATTGAGCACGGGCGTCGACCCTTCCCGAAGGCGATTGAAGAGGGCCACCGTCAACGGTGTATCGCTACCTGTCAGCATAACGGTGGTATTGAAGTTTTCAAATGACATCAGGAACGCCATGGCGGCCGCTCCGAAAATGGATGGCAACAGCCATGGCAGGGTAACGGTAAACCAGGCCACCAGGGGCGTGGCGCCCAGGTTAAGGGCGGCCTCTTCCAGCTGGGGATCAAACTTGCGAAGACGGGCAGCGATCACCAACGTACTCAGAGTCGCGATGAAGGCCACCTGCCCCATTACCACCAGCGTCATACCGGGCCGGAACAGGTCCAGTTCGATGCCCCAGGCGGCCGACATATCATTGGCCATGCCGCTGTAGAACACCAGTATGGACACCCCCAGAATGACCCCGGGAATCACTAAAGGCAGCAGCATGAGCAGGTACAGGAACTCCTTGCCCCGGAACTGTACCCGTTCAAACAACACAGCGTTCACGCATCCCAGGGCAAGGCTCACCAGCGTTACCCAGAACGCAATTTTGGCACTGACCCAGAGCGCTGTAAGCAGCCCATCGTCGTGGAAGAGTCCGGTGCGGCCCTCGCTGCCATCAGCGAAATACCAGTCCAGAGTGAAGCCTTTCCATGGCAGCGACGGGAAAGGCGCGTCATTGAAGGCAAACACGGCTGTAACCAGCAGGGGCAGTGCGAGGTAAACGAAAAACGCGACCAGGTACGCCAGGTAGAGCCAATCGAACAGACGGGACCGGGGGACGGAACGGATCATGGCTTCACCCTCACCTTCATCCCATCACCTTCCGCAACGACTGGCCGGAGACTTTCAGTCCAAGCCAGACGATAACCGATGACAGCACCAGCAGCAGAACACCCAGTGCGGCGCCCTGCTCCCAGTTAAAGCGGGTAATGAACTGGGTGAAGATCTGCTCGGTAAACCAGGCGCTGTCCTTCCCGCCCATGAGCACCGGGGTCAGATAGCTGCCAAGGGTGAGCATGAACACGACGATGCAGCCGGAAACAATGCCGGGCATGGCCCAGGGCACAACGATTTCGCGCAACACGGTGCCGTGGTCGCCACCCAGGTCGTAGCCGGCCTCCACCAGGTTCTCATCCATGCCATCGAGGGTGGTTACCAGTGGTACCACCATGAACAACAGCCCGTTATAGACCAGGCCGATAATGACCGCCACGTCGTTGTAGAGCATTTCCACCGGACCATCCACCCAGCCCAGGGCCTGAAGCCAGGAACTGAACAGGCCACTTTCACGCAGCAGGATCATCCAGCCGTAAGTACGCACCAGCTCACTGGCCCAGAACGGAATCAGGCAAGCCAGAAACAGAATGCCTTTGGAGCGTCCCCTTGCAAGACGGGCTATGTACCAGGCAATGGGGAAGGCGATGATCAGCGTCAAAAAGGTAGTGAACAGCGACATCACCCCGGTACGCACGAACGTGCGCCAGTAATAGGACTCGGTAAAGAAGTTCTGGTACTGCTCAATGCCCCAGGCAATGGTGTCCCAGCTTTCCCGAACCTGAAACGACACCCGTAACATCTGGAGGTGGGGCAACAACACCAGCAACACGATCCAGAGCAGGAACGGGGTAAGCAGCAACCAGAGGGATAAGCGACTGACCGATGACTTCACGGACTGTCGGCTCCAAAGACCCGGGCCAGAGCGGGATTCCATGCCAGCCGGATGGAGCTGTCGGCAGACAGCCTCGGTGCCGAGCCATCCTGGGGCAGGCGGGCGTACACCGGCTGGCCACAGCTCTCTGCCTCGACCCGGCTGTTGGCACCATCAAACAGGGTGGTACGCACCTTTGCCTGCATTGATGAGAAACCGGCACTGAGGGCATCACCTGACAACACCAGCGATTCGGGCCGGATATACAGTTCCGCCCGATGGCCGGTTCTGAGGTTGTCCGATGCCACCCGTCCCTGAACCAGAACACCATCATCCAGACGGATGTCTGCCAGATTATCCCGCACCGCTACCAGCTCACCGGACAGGCGATTGTTGTCGCCGACGAACCCGGCTACGAAGGGTGTGGCCGGTTCCCGGTAAAGTTCCTCCGGTGGCGCCACCTGATCAAATCGCCCGTTGCGCATGACGGCCACCTGATCCGACATCACCATGGCTTCCGACTGGTCGTGGGTGATGTACACGAAGGTTGTGCCGAACTGCTTCTGCAGGTGCTTGAGTTCCACCTTCATCTGCTCACGGAGTTTCAGGTCGAGGGCGCCGAGGGGTTCATCCAGCAACAGGAGCGTTGGCTCCAGTACCAGGCAGCGCGCCAGGGCCACCCGCTGTCGCTGGCCACCGGATAACTCCTGGGGGTTACGGTGCTCAAGATCAGGCAGGCCGACCTGCTCCAGCACCCGGGCAATGCGCTTTCGACGTTCTGCCAGTGGCATCTTCCGGCGCTTGAGCCCGTAACCGATGTTGTCGCCCACGGTCATGGTGGGAAACAGGGCCAGATGCTGGAACACCATGTTCACGGGCCGCCGGTTTGGTGGCACATCGTTCATGCGCCGGCCACGGATGTGGATATCTCCTTCATCGGGCTTGTCAAAGCCGGCCAGCAGTCGCAGGAGAGTGGTTTTGCCGCAACCGGAGGGGCCAAGAATGGAGAAAAACGTGCCCGCAGGCACGTCCAGGGACACATGGTCCACCGCGGCATTGCTGCCAAAGCGGCGTACAAGTCCCTCACAGAACAGGTCCGAATCCATTCCCATAGGGATCAGTTCGCGGCCTGGACGCGATCCAGCACCTGCCCTTCCATGGTTTCCAGTCCCGGGGGAACCGGCGGATACCACTTGATATTGTTGATGGCGGCGTCATCAAAGCTTTCACGGTAAGCGTCCCGCAGATCAGCTTTGACAAACTCATCGGCACCTTTTGAGGCGGTGAAGTTGCCCGACGCATTGGTAATACGGGCCGCAATCTCCGGCTGCATCACGAAATTGATCCACTTGTAGGCGGCTTCTTCGTTCTCGCTTCGGCGAGGAATCGCGAAGGTATCGATCCAGCCCAGGGCGCCGGATTCGGGGGCAACAAACCGGATGTCCGGGTTCTCGGCGTTGAGCTTCCAGCCGCCGGCATCCCAGGCCATGGCCGCTTTCACTTCACCGGTGCGCAGCAGGGCCAGCAACTGGTCGCCACCGGTCCAATAGGTTTTTACATTGCTTTTGCAGTCAATCAGCTTGTCCTCAACCTTTGCCATGATCGACTCGTACTGGTCCCGGTCATCGTAGGCTGCGAACGGATCCATCCCCATGGCAAAGGCGAAACCGATCAGTGTGGGTCGCTTGAGGCGGTAGCTGACCTGACCTTCGACAGCTGGATCACACAGGTCGGTATAGTCAGACACGGTACCCGCTACCGAGCTGTGCACGATCAGACCACTGGTTCCCCACACCGAGGGCACCCCATAAAACTGGCCATCCAGTTCGGTGGAATCCTGGGTCGCCTTGACCATGGACGGCTGCAACTGATCCGTGTTCACCCGGCTGAAATCGATCGGCTTGTAGATATTGAACTGGCGCTGCACGCCGACAATGCGATCCTGACTCGGCTGGGCCAGGTCAAACCCGGCACCGCCCGTGGCGCGGAGCTTGGAAATCATGTCTTCGTTGTTGGAGAGGGTCACCTTCACATCGATGCCGGTCTCCTCCTCAAACTGGGCGACCACATCATCCGGGGCGTAGCCACCCCAGGTAATCAGGCGTAGCTCTTCAGCCAGGGTACTGCCGGAAAAACCTGTGGTGGCAAGGGCTGCAGACAGCAAAAAAGCACGGTTCCGTGTCGAGCGAGAGGGCATGATCATAACGTGTCCTTACTGATGGCAAGTTCAGAAGTTTGCTAACCATTTGTTATCAGGAAGTTATAGACCATGTATTGCAGTTTTGTGAAACCCGAAGCAAAAAAACGGAGGCCGCAGCCTCCGTTTTCAGTGACGCCATGAACTACCGGTGCTTTTAACGCCCGGACTTCAGCATTTCCCAGTACTTGGCGTAGACCTGCAGGGCGTCGTCACCGATGTCGGTCTGGAACTCGGCATTGATCATGTCGGTGGCATTCGGATAGCTCGCCCGGTTATTCGCCACTTCGTCTGGCAGCAGGTCCCGCGCTGCCAGGTTCGGAGTGGCATAACCGATCTCCTCACTGATCAAAGCGGAGATTTCCGGCTGCAACACAAAGCTAATGAACTGGTGGGCCGCTTCCGGATTCTTCGCGTTCTTCGGAATCACGAAACTGTCCAGCCAGGCAATGATGCCTTCTTCCGGATAGACGTACTCCAGCGACTCCATGGTGTCCTTGCCCATCACGGCTTCGCCGTTCCAGATCATACCCACGTCCGTCTCACCCTCCAGGTAAGGCATCCGGGGCGCATCGGAATTGAAAGTACGAACCGAGGGCATGAGCTCGGACAGCTTTTCATAGGCCGCCTCGATTTCATCCGGATTGGTGCTGTTGCCGGAATAGCCCAATACCCGCAGGCCAACGTGGAACACTTCCCGCATGTCGTTGGTCAGCATCACCCGGCCATCGAAACGGTCTTCCCACAGGTCTTCCCAGGCGGTGACAGGCTCACCTTCGATGTCTGCGGTGTCAACGGCCAGCCCCGTGGTACCCCAGAGGTACGGAACGGAGAATTTGTTCTCCGGATCGATATCCAGGTTCACCAGTTCCGGATCCAGCTGGTCAAAGCCCTCGATCTTGCTGCGGTCAATCGGCATCAGCAGATCTTCCTGGCGCATCTTGCTGACGTAGTAAGTAGACGGCACCGCCAGGTCGTAGGCTGCACTGTCATCCAGCAATTTCAAGCGGGCATACATGGCCTCGTTGCTGTCGTAGGTGGTGTAGACCACCTGGATACCGGTTTCTTCCGTGAAGCGGTCGAGCACTTCCTGGGGCATATACTCGGACCAGTTATAGAGGTTGAGAACCTGGGGCTCCTCGGAACTGCACCCCGTCAATCCCACTGCCAGCAAGCCGGCCAGTGCCAGTTTCTTCATCGTTTGCTCCTTATCAGAATCCATTGAGACAACATCAGCATAACCAGTGAAAACACCAGCAACAGTGTGCCCAGGGCATTCACCTCGGGTTTCAGGCCCACACGCACCATGGAGTAGATGCGCAGGGGCAGAATCTCGTAGCTCGGGCCACTCACAAAAGTACTCACTACCACATCATCGAGGGACAGTGTAAACCCTAGCAGCCAGCCTGCCAGTAATGCCGGCATGATCACCGGGATCAGCACGGTACGGGTCATGGTGAAATCAGAGGCACCAAGATCCCGGGCGGCCTCTGGAAGGCTCTCATCGAAACCACTCAATCGAGCCATGACCGTGATCACCACAAACGGAAGACAGAAGGTGACATGAGCCAGTAGCAGCGATACATAGCCGAGCTGCAGCCCCACCAACAGAAACAGGGCCAGCAACGAAATGGCCAGGACAATCTCCGGCGACATCATCACCACAAACAGCATGCCATTGAGCAGCTTCTTGCCACGGAACCGGTAACGATGCAGGGCCAGGGCGGTCAGGGCGCCAATCACCGTGGACACGGTGGCGGCAGACAGCGCCAGCCAAAGGGAATTCCACATGGCATTGACCATGGCCCGGTTATCGAAAAGCGCCTCGTACCAGCGCAGGCTGAGCCCGCCCCAGGCATAGCCGGTGCGGGATTCGTTGAAGGAGAACACCACCAGCACCACGATGGGCACGTAGAGCAAAATGTAGACGAGGGTCAGATAGGTGCGGGGCAACCATCGTGTCATCAGGCACCCTCCTCGCCAATTCGCCGTTTACTCAGGCGATGGGCGAACATGAGGAACGCCATGGTCAGGGTCAGCACAATGCTGGCCGCCGCCCCAAAGGGCCAGTTGCGGGCATCGAGGAACTGGTTCTTGATCACGTTACCCACCAGCAGATTGCGGGAACCGCCAAGAATGTCCGGCACGAAGAAAAGCCCCATGGCCGGCAACAGGACCAGCATTACACCAGCCAGAACTCCCGGCAAAGTCAGCGGCACAATCACATGAATAAACGTAGACAACCGACCCGCGCCCAGATCGTGGGAGGCCAGCAGCAACTCCTGCTTCAGGTCTTCGAACACCGAATACAGCGGCAGGATCATGAACGGAAGCAGCAGGTACACCAGGCCAATGATCACCGCGCCCTCGGTATAAAGCAGCTGCAGGGGCTCATCAATCAAACCAATCGACATCAGGGCGCTGTTCAGCAGGCCGTTGGTGGCCAGGATCAGCTTCAGGGCGTAGGTACGCACCAGGGAGTTGGTCCAGAAGGGCACGATCAGCAGGAAGATTAATATCAGCTGGCGCTGCTTGCCCACCTTGGAGAGCGCCCAGGCAAACGGATAACCGATCAGCAGGCACACCAGGGTGGTCATCGCCGCCATGTACAGGGAATGGAGAAAAACCTCCAGATACAGCGGGTCAAACAGCTGGCGATAGGCGTCCAGATTCAGAGGCAGCGACAGAAAGGTTGCCGGATCCCGGGTCATGACACTGGCGCCCACCACCAGGAGATTCGGTGCCAGCACCAGAAACAGGAGCCAACCCCAGACCAGGATCAGGACGGCGGTTTTGAACGGCTGCTGCATAACGTTATGCATCGGCCGCAAGTTCCTCTTCCGTTGCGGTTTCTCCGGGCAGCAGCCATTCCCAGCCATCCACCCAACTGACCTTGACCGGCTCGCCCAGGCGGTAATCGAAGGCGGGATCGTCCTCATCAAAGAATTCGCTGGCCAATACCTCGGTGCCATCGTCCAGATGAATGACAGAATCCAGCGTGCTGCCTTTGTAGTTACGCTCGACAATCTTGCCCGCGACACCCTGCTCATCGGCCGGATCCAGCACCCGGATGTCCTCAGGCCGCAGCAGCACGTTCAGGGGCTGGCCTTCGCTTAACGCGAAGTCCGGTCGCCGCAGGGTTCGTTTGAGGCCAAAGACATCCACGGTAATAGAGCCATCGTGAACCGACTCGACCGTGCCGGGGAAAAAATTGGTTTCCCCCACAAACCGGGCGGTAAAGAGGTTGGCTGGCCGCTCGTAAACCTCCCGCGGAGTGCCGAGCTGCTGCACCAGGCCATCCTTGAGGACCACCACCCTATCCGACATCGACAGGGCCTCTTCCTGATCGTGGGTCACGAATACGAAGGTGATGCCCAGCTCCCGTTGCAGACGCTTCAGCTCCACCTGCATGGTACGGCGAAGCTTGTAATCCAGGGCCGAGAGCGGTTCATCGAGCAGTAGCAGCCTCGGCCGCTTGACCACCGCCCGGGCGATGGCCACCCGCTGCTGCTGGCCGCCGGACAACTGATGCGGCTTGCGGCGGGCAAAATCCTGCAACTGGACCATGGCCAGCGCTTCATCGACTCGCTGGCGAATCTCGTCCTTCGGGCGCTTTTCCATCTTCAGGCCATAGGCCACGTTGTCGAACACCGACATGTGGGGAAACAGCGCGTAATGCTGGAATACGGTATTGAGCGGACGGTTTTCCGGGGCAGTGTGGGTGAGATCTTGTCCCGCCAGGGTGATGCTGCCCTCATCGGGATTTTCGAAACCGGCCATCAGCCGCAGCAGGGTGGTTTTTCCGCACCCGGAAGGGCCCAGCAGGGTAATGAACTCGCCGTCGTAGATCTCAAGATCCAGACCGTCGAGCACCGTTTTGCCACCGAATTGCTTGGAAAGATTGCTCAGGGATAGCAGTGTCTGTTTCATCGGCGCTGCCCAAAGAATGAGCGGCCTATTTTTCCAGAAACCGACGCAAACAAAAAGGGGCGCTGGGGTATTACAGCCCCGGCGCCCCTTTGACTGACAAAGCCCTCAAGCCCTTGGGCTGGCTCTCAGGTATTGTCAGGCTTCAGTCCTCAGCCACACTGTTCAGGTAGGCCTTGTCCGAAATGTTGGTCCACTGACGAACCTGCTTCAGGTAGTCGCGCTGGGACTCGATGATTTCCTTCGCCAGCGGATCATTCTCTGCAGCTTCGGCCAGCAGCCGGTTGGTGGTGCTGCGCAGGGCATCAATGACTTCCGGCGGGAACACCTTGTGGGTCACATCCGGGTAGTCTTCCTTCATGCGATCCCAGGCCACGCCACTCTGGTGGGTGCTCTGGATGTACATGTCATAGGCAGCGGTGCGCATGGCCACACGCAGGATCTCCTGAAGATCCTTTGGCAGTTCTTCCCAGGTCTTCTTGTTGATCAGGAACTGGACTTCCGCGCCCGGCTCCTGCCAACCCGAATAGTAGTACTTGGCGATCTGATGGAAGCCCATCTGGAAATCCAGGGCAGGACCGACCCATTCAACGGCATCCACGGTGCCACGCTCAAGTGCGGTATAGAGCTCACCCGGCGGCAGGTTGGTCACGGCAACCCCCAGCTCGGACATGACTTCGCCGGCAAAACCGGGGGTGCGCATCTTCAGACCCTTCAGGTCTTCCAGCGAGTTGATTTCCTCGCGGAACCAGCCACCCATCTGGTTACCGGTATTACCGCCCGGGAAAGACAGCATGCCGTACGGCTCGTAGACCTTCTGCATCAGTTCCATGCCCTCGCCATGGTAGAACCAGGCATACATTTCAGGTGCAATCAGCCCGAACGGGATGGTGGTGAAGTACATGGCATTGGGGATAGTGCCCTTGTAGTAGTAGGACGCGGTGTGCCCCATGTCGTACTGGCCGTTGCGCACCAGATCAAAAATGCCGAACGGCGCCTTGTGCTTGTTGGACGGATCTATGCGGATCTGCAAGCGGCCATCCGACATGGTTTCAGCCATGTCCGCCATATGCTGAACCGTCTCTCCCAGTACCGGAGAGTTGGGCCCCCAGGTTTGCGCAAGGCGCAGAGTATAGTTTTCCTCGGCGAGGCCGATGCTGCTTGCGAGAAGCAGCGCCGACGCTACCGTTGCTTTCAGCAGGTGGGTCATTGTCGTTGAACCTCTATTTCATTGTTATGTTGTGATTTTTGATGCCTCGGAGATAGTAACCTGTGAGTTTAAAAAAGGCCAAAATCTGTTCATCCGGGCGTTTATTGGCTATGTTGAAAACAACTGATTGCCGTAATTCCAGGGATCCGGGTTACAGTCCATGCCAGATAAGGAACTCTCCAAACATCGAGCGCAGTTGGAGGCCCTCAGGGCCGCCTACGTGGGAAAGATGCCCGAGACGTTTGAACGTCTGGAGGCGCTCATCGACGCAATACCAACCGCCCCCAATGAAGCAACCGGGCTGGACAACCTGAACGCCTCACTCGGACTGTTATACCAGGAGGCCCACAAACTCGCTGGCACTTCCGGTTCTCTCGGTCTTGAGTGTGTTTCGACAGCAGCAAGGCAATTGCTGTCTCTTGCCGAGAACTGGCACACAAATCCTCTGGATTCCGTTGCCAAAAAAGAGATGATGGTTGCGCTGCTCAAAACCATGCGCGATTGCGACATGAAGCCAGCAGAGGAAAGCTCCGAACCCACCAGGCTTGGCTCACGGAAAATCCACATCGTGGACGACGACGAACTGGTGGCTCAGGAAATGCTTACCTGGCTTGTTGAGGCAGGATTTGATGCGGAAGTCTTCCTGTCTTCATCGGTGTATCTGGACGCCTTTGAGACACTCCCCCGGCCGGACATGATTATTATGGACGTCGCCTTTGGCAAGGACATGGGCGCGGGGCCGGACATCATCCGACAGCTTCGAAACCGGCTGGGGAGAATGCCGGCGGTTATCTTTCTTTCCATCCATGACGAAATGCCCGCCAGGCTTTCAGCACTCCGGGCAGGCGCCTCGCGCTATCTGGTCAAACCGGTCACCAAAGACCGACTCATGGCCCTCGCCCATGAATTTGCCGAGCGCAAGAACACGACAACCTACCGCGTACTGATGGTGGATGATGATCAAACCGCCCTGCAGGCCGCAAAAATACAGCTGGAACAGGTTGGGCTTGAGGTACATGCCTGCGAGGAACCCCTGGAGGCATTGGCGGTTGCGAGGGATATCAGGCCCGATGTCATCATCCTGGATATTGTCATGCCGGACGTCTCCGGGACGGAGCTCGCTGCCATCCTGAGGGAGGACCGGGAATTCGATGCCACTCCGATCCTCTTCCTGACGTCACAGACCCATCAGGACGAGAAAACCCTCAGTGTTGCGCTCGGGGGCGACGACTACATCCTGAAGCCCTTCGACTCCGACTACCTGACGGCCACGGTCCTCGCCCGAGCCAAACGCTCCCGAAGGTTGCGCGAGCTCATCAACGCGACCGACACCCGCTGATCAGACCTTGAATTGCCCAACCAGATCCCGAAGGCTCTCACCCAGGCGCGCCAGTTCGTGGCTGGCTTCGTTGGTCTGGGTTACGCCGGTATCACTGCGCTGTGCAGCATCGACAATACGAACCACGTTCTGGTTGATTTCTTCGGCAACCTGGCTCTGCTGCTCTGAAGCCGTGGCGATCTGGGTCACCTGGTCATGAATCTTGCCGACCGACGCTTCGATGGTTCGCAACGCGCTGGTCGCATGGTTGATCCTTTCGACCGTTTCCGTTGACCGGTTGCGTGATTTGTTCATCCGCTCAACCGATGCCTTGGATTCGGTAACAAATCCGTCAATCATGGTTCGAATCTGATCAGCGGACTCGGCGCTGCGTTTTGCCAGCTGGCGAACTTCATCGGCAACCACCGAGAAACCACGGCCATGCTCACCAGCCCGTGCAGCCTCGATGGCGGCGTTCAGGGCCAGCAGGTTGGTCTGCTCGGTCACAGCATGAATGACGTCGAGCACCTGCTGGATTTCATCGGATTTTTCCGCCAGAGCATTGATGCTCCGGGCGGTATCTTCGATCTCTTCGGACAGCTTGTTCACGGCGCCCTGAGCACTGCTGATGGTTTCGCCGCCTTCCCGGGCCATGCGATCGGCGTCCGAGGCCGAACTTTCAACTTCATTGGCATTACCGGAAATCTGCTGGATGGTGGCGGCCATTTCGTTGATGGCTGAGGCAATCTGATCCGTCTCGGACCCCTGCTCCTGAACCGAAGCCCGGGTCTCGTTTGCGACCCGGCTCAGTTCCTCCGCTGCGGAAGCCACCTGGTCCGTCGTCGCGCCCACCTCGCGCATGGTGTCCTGGATCTTGATCACGAAGGCGTTGAAACGCCGGCCCAGCTCGGCCAGTTCGTCATTACCCTCGTCCGGCAGGCGCTGGCGCAGGTCACCCTCACCGTCGGCGATTTCCTGCATCATGTTGCTGACGCTCTTCAGTGGCCGGGTCACGCTACGACCCACGAAGATGCCGATTACCAGGGCAATCACAACCACCAGCACTGTCACCAGCAGGATAAAGCCCAGGGTCTCGGCCATACCGGCTTCAATTTTTTCGCGAGCTGCTGCTACCTGGCGATCAATGTCGGTAATGTAGACGCCAGCACCGATCATCCAGTCCCAGTCCGGGATGATCGTGGAGTAGGACATCTTGGGTTCTTCATTGCCAGAGGCCGGGTTCATCCAGTCATAGCCATAGAAGCCCTCACCGCGGGCCGCGTCGAAAAGATTGCCAACCAGTTTCCTGACAACCGGGTTTGACGTGGGGCCTTCTTTCGAAGGATCTGGAGCATACGCCAGGTTGAAAACATCCCGGGTGTAGGCGAATACATAATTGGTTTCGTCAAAACGGATAGAACGCAGACGCGCGGCAGCCGCCTCCTTCGCCTCCGCTTCTGTCATTGAAGGGTCGTTCTTGGCCTCCAACACTACTGCCTCAGCAGCATCAATCAGGTTCTGCAGCCCGGTCTTGCGTGCTTCGAGAAGACTGGTCTCCAGGCGTTTGAGCTCGGCTTCTCCGTTCGCCTGAATCTGATTGGCGGTGATCCAAGCGAGGGTTGCCGCCGTTATCAGTACAGGCACCAGTACGGCGATAAGTAAGCGGCTTCGGATTTTTAACCGGCTCAGAACATTCATGCTTTCAAACTCCCGGGAACTTGCTATTGATGCGGATTATCCACAGACCAACTCAGGTGATCTGTTCCAGTTTGTTAAAAGAGATTTCACTGACTCTCTCTGCGCGTGTTCAGCGCTACGGATAAACGGACCTTCCGCCAATGTTTTCAGACACGTAGAGTAACGGCAGTAACGTAAATGTCTTGAGCAAGCGTCAGACTAAAGGACCACTACGAAGGTAGGCCAATGAAGCACCTGTTTCTGGTACGCCATGCCAAATCCAGCTGGGCCGATGAAACGCTCTGTGACCGGGAGCGGCCACTGAACGCCCGGGGCGAGAGTCAACTGGTACCTCTGGGCAAGGCTCTGGAAGCAGCGGGCGCGTTCCAGGGCGAGATCTTCACCAGTGATGCCACCCGCGCCATCGCCACACTTGAGGGGGCAGTGCCTGAGATGGCTGCTCGCGAGCGCTGCCAGCATCTTGCCGAGCTGTACACCTTTGACTACCGGCGTCTGCTCGCCTGGCTGGAACATCGCGACGCTGATTCCGGAATCACGCTTGTAGGTCACAATCCTGCCTTGCTGGAACTGGCCCAGTGGCTGCTGAAACATCCTCCCGAACAGCTACCTACCGCCAGCTTCATTCACATCCGCCTCCCGATCAAACATTGGCACCAGCTAGACCGGGGCAAGGGCAAGCTGGTGGCTCTGATGACGCCACAGGATTACAGCTATGCCCACTTCGAACGGAAACTTAAAAAGAAAGCCAGAACCGAGGGAGACGACCCGGCAAGGGACATCCCCAAGGCCCTTCACCACCAACATGATCGGCTAAGGCAACTGGAGCGTGGCGTTATCCTGGGCCTGGACGACGAATTCCTGCACCAATACCGGATTGCGATTCGGCGCAGCCGGGCCATTGCCGAATCGGTGCAGGAAGTGACAGGTGACAAGACGCTGGCAAAAGCGGTTAAAACCCTGAAACGTCATGCCCGTGCGACGGGACCGTTACGCGATCTGCATGTTTTTCTCCAGGACTTGCCTGAATTGTGTGGCGACAATTCGGAAGTCCGGGCAGCCCTGCAGATCTGGTTCGAACAGGAAGCCGCCAACCGCCACAAAAAACTGGTCAAGCGCCTGCAGAGCAAGCGCTATCACGACAGCATGGAGCACTGGCTGAACCTCATTGAGTCCCGAAAGTTCCAGAAGTTGGCGGAGACGCTAAAGGCAAAAGACATCCGAAAGGCGGTGGAGAGCCGTATAAAAGGGTTCAACAAATTGACCGCTGAGCTGATGCATACCTCTCCGGATGAGGATATTCATCGGCTTCGCAAGCAACTCAAGCGAATCCGTTACCTGATGGAGCTGGACTCGAAAACCTGGAAGTCCGAGCTGAAAACGATGAAAGCACGCCAAAAGCTGTATGGCCGCTTCCAGGATCTACATGTTCAGATCGAACTGCTTGACCAGTTCCGCAAGGCGGCCCCGGAGGTCTTACCCGCCGCCCTCGACGGGATTATGGAAACCCTCGAAGAGCGCAAAGCGGACGCCCGGAAACAGATTCTGACCCTTGGAGGACTTGATGGAGCCCCGTTATGACACCCTGTTTTACGACGGACAATGCCCACTATGTGCCAGGGAGATTCGCACCTTGCGCAAACTGCAGCGTGGCAATCTCATCTTCGCAGACATCCACGAACAGCGTGATGGCAGCGGCAATTTGCCGAGCCATGAAACTCTGCTGCGACGCCTGCACCTGATGACCTGGACCGGGGAATGGGTCATCGGCTTGCCTGCAAACGTTCGGGCCTGGTCCCACACGCCCTATGGCTTTCTGTTCAAGCCCCTGCTGTGGCCCGGCATTTTCCAGATTGCCTCGCGTATCTACGGGATATGGGCAGATAAGCGCTATGAACGTAAGTACGCCTGCGCCTTCGGTGACAACGAGGCGGCTTAATCGTACATATTCGGAGTGACGCTCGGCGGTCGAACCCTTATCCTGAGGCATAACCTTATTCCATCAGTTTGAGGAGCTCAGCTATGAAAACTGCCCATGACCTTGTAGAAGCCGCCAAGAAAGAAATCCAGGAAGTGCCCCTGGATCAGGCGGACGATGCCATCAAGAATGCCGATCTTCTGCTGGATGTGCGGGATGCGGATGAATACCGGGCTGGCCATATACCGGGCGCGGTGAACATTTCCCGCGGCTTGCTGGAGTTCAAGTTTACCAACGATCCGGCGTTTGAGAGCCGCGACATGAACATTGTCTGCTACTGCAAGACATCCGGGCGAGCCGCCCTGAGCGCCAAGGCCCTGAAGGAAATGGGCTACATGCATGTGCAGTCCATCGCCGGTGGATTCGATGCCTGGCAGGAAGCAGGCAAACCGGTCGCCAAGCCGGAACTGCCCTCGTTCGAGTAATGGACGCCTACAGGCAGCAGGCCTTGTACTTCCGGCCACTGCCACAGGGGCAGGGGTCGTTCCGACCGGGCTTCAACTGGCCCTCGCTGGTGTCTCCCCGAAGGTAATACCAGCGGCCCTGCTCCTGAACGAAATCGGAATTTTCTTCGAGAAAGCCCCAGCCCTTACCCAGGCGGTAGAGCGCTCGGAAATGAACCGTCCCGCGATTGCCCGACTCACCGGTGTCCAGGATCTGCAAACCGGTCCATTCCGGCGAGTCTGCCAGAGCGAGCGTCTGTGGTCGTGTGCTCTGGTGCCAGGTGGCTCGCAGGTAATCCGGAAGATCGAGAACGAACGCTGCGTAACGGGACCGCATCAGTGCCTCCGGCGACGGAGCCGGTTTATCCTGATGGAAGGGCTGGCAGCATTCGGGGTAGGATTTGCCGCTGCCACAGGGGCAACTTTGGTGTTCAGGCTGCTGGGTCATCGGGGATCATTCTTTTCGACTTTGCTCCTGGCCCCGCAGTGTATCAACATCTGACCGGTACTGCTCCGGCCTTTTCCAACGACTTCCTGGTGATTTCCTTTGACGGGTGTATCGCTGTTACAGATTCTTCTGGCCAACCTTGCCATTCTGGCCGGGGCCTGCCTGCAGGGTGTGGCCGGCTACGGCATTGGTACACTGGCTGCGCCATTGCTGTTTCTGATCAGCCCGGTGTTCGTTCCTGGCCCCCTGATACTGAATGCCACTCTGCTTACTGTCTTCATGCTGATACGCAATCGAGGCGCATTGCAGGTCCGGGAAGTGCGCTTTGCCATTGTGGGCGGAGTCGTCGGAGCAATTCTGGCGGCTCTGACATTGCTGGTGATCTCGACGGCGGGCTTCGAGCTGATTTTTGGTGTGCTGATTCTCGCCGGGGTAGCGCTCAGCATTGGTGGGCTCAAGCCAGCGCTGAACGCCCGAAACAGTGTGATGGCCGGAGCCGCCTCGACCTATATGGGCACGATTACCGCGGTGGGTGGGCCACCGATCGCCTTGATCTACCAGAATGAAAAGGGGCCTCTGGTCAGGGCCAATATGTCCGCGTTCTTTCTGGCGGCCAGCGTCCTGAGCCTGTCAGGACTGCTCGCCTCCGGCTACCTGGGAACACGGGAGCTGTTCCTGTTCGCGGTAACCTTCCCGGGCGTATTCCTGGGCTTCTGGCTTTCCGGCAAGCTTGTCAACCGCATGCCCTTTGAGGGCCTTCGCCCGGTCATTCTCGGTATCGCGGCCATCGCCGGAACCGCAGCCCTCACTCGCGGCCTGCTCTCGCTCTAGGAATCGGCCCAGAGCCGGACACGGAACCGATTCTTGCGCCAGAGCAACGCCAGCCATATGGCATGGGCATTAATCAGGAAGGCCAGGATCCACTCGAAGGCGTCATCCTTGCGACTATAGAACTCCGGGGCCACGCCATTCAGGATCACGGAAAGAATCCCCACGGCAAGGGTCAATTGGCAGAGATTCAGCAGCCTCATGCCCGTGTGCTTCCACAGTGGATGGCTGCGCAAGCCGGCGCTTACCAGCAACTCACAGATGAAGGTGAGCGAAAAATACAGAACCACACCAACACGGCGGATCAGATTGAAGCCGTCGCCGGCATGGCCCAGCGCCAGGGTATAGGCGGCAAGCGACACACTGGCCACCATGCCCAGCCACGGAATCCAGGCAACCCCGGTCGAATGTACGCCGAGCTGGCGCAACCACCGGCCATTGAGCCACCAGAACAGAATCCCGAGCAAGGCCGCTGGCAGCATGGTACCTTTGAAAATGAAGTAAGACGTTCCGTGACGGCCGGTACGACTGATGCTGGTACAGCTATCCCAGTAGGGGTTGCACAGCTCCACATACCCTTCCAGCACCGATACGGTAAACGTGGTGTGAATGGTCAACAGCGGAATCAGAGCCGCCGCCAGAGCCAGCCACCACAGATGAAAGGAACGATGGTCATTCATTGGAAGAATCCCTCTGAGCGACTCCTTGCCCGGCAACGCAGCACCGGCGAACTTGTTCGCCAATGCATTGAATGAACATTATTTGACCAGATTTTGCAATCCGGTCCATCCTGTAAGACCGTTTTTGCCTCAAAATAGTGCTCCAGGGATTCAGGATTAGAGTATGAGTGCACCCCATCAGGAAATTGTTGAAAGCCAGATCGACGTGTCAGAACTCGCCATCGGCATGCACGTCACACGCCTGGACCGCCCCTGGGAAGATACGGACTTCCTGATTCAGGGGTTTGTTATTCGTGACCAGGCGGAGATCGATGCGTTGCGGGCACAGTGCGAGTTTGTCTTCATTGAAGGACGTATCGATGGGGCACCGCTACCACAACACGGTAACGGCAACGGGCGAAAGCCTTCAGGCCTGATGGGACTCTTCCGCAGGAAACAGACGTCCGAACCGGTGCAAAATCACCCTAAATCTGTACCACCCCGAAAGCGTGTCAGATACATCAACAAGATCGACGCTGGCCGGGAGATGGAAACCGCGATCATACGCTTCGAAGAGGCCCAGAAGACCGCCAAGTCCATCATGTCGGGCCTGAGGGTGGGCCGCACACTCGACCTTAACAATGCCCGGACAGTGGTAAACCACTGCGTGGAAAGCGTCCTCCGCAATGAAAACGCGCTGTTGTTACTCACAAAAATCAAGCACCAGGATGAATACACCGCCGAGCACTGCATCAACGTGTCCATTCTGGCGGCGGCCTTTGGCAAGCATCTGGGATTGCTTGAAGGAGAAATCCGCAATCTGGCCCTGTGTGGCCTGCTCCACGATGTCGGCAAGACCCGGATTCCCGATGAGATCCTGAACAAGCCGGGAGCACTGACGCCGAAAGAGTTCGACGTGATGCGTCACCACACCACCCACGGCCGCACTATCCTGATGGGTACCAGCAACTCCCTGAATACCGCCGTGGATGTCGCATTCAGCCACCATGAGCGGATGGATGGTTCTGGCTACCCTCGCGGACTTCATGCCCAGCAGATCCCCTACTTTGCCAAGATCATCGGGTTGGTGGATACCTATGATGCCATTACCAGCAACCGGGTCTACGACAAGGGTCGGGCCTCCATGCAGGCGCTGGAAATCATCCACAAGCACCGCGGCACACAGTTCGATGAAGAACTGGCAGATGCCTTTATCCAGATGATTGGCGTGTATCCGCCGGGCTCCATCGTGGAAATGGTGAACGGCGAGGTTGGCATCGTTGTGGAGAGCAGGCCAGAGCACAAGCTGAAGCCCTGCGTTCTTCTGGTCAGGGAGGCCGATAAAAGCCTGATGAACCCCTACCGGACAGTCGATCTGAAAGTCAGTCCTGAAGACGCCGCGGGTGAAATCTATCGCATCGCCCGGGAAGTCCCTGACGGCACCTACGACATCGTGCTACAGGAGTTTGTTGACCAGGGTCTGATTGTAACCAAGCCAAACCCGGGCACTGACGCCACATAAAAGGGACAGCCTGTTACTTTCTAACCCGAAATGCCCTGCTATACTGCGTTGCAAATAAATTCCGGCACAACAAGACATGAAATCCGGCATCCCCTCCCTCAATCTTCCTGCCGCGCCAGAAGCTGGTGGCATTTCGGAGGTTACTCCCGCCGAGGGCCTCAGGGCCGTGCTCGACAACCTGGACGCCCTGGTTTACGTATCAGACCTTGAAACCCATGATCTTCTGTACATGAATGCTTATGGCCGGAAAATCTGGGGGTCCATAGATGGTAGAAAGTGCTGGGAAGTGCTGCAGGATAGCGCCAGCCCCTGCGACTTCTGCACCAATCACCTTTTGATTGATGCCGAAGGCACCCCGTCTCCGCCGCACATCTGGGAATTCCAGAACCGCTTGGACCAACGCTGGTACCAGTGCCGGGATCAGGCAATTCCCTGGATAGATGGCCGGCTGGTCCGCCTGGAGATCGCTACCGACATTACCGAACGAAAAGTAATGGAGCTGGCACTCAAGGAAGCCCATGAAAAAGCCCGGGCCGCTGCCTTGGAGGATGACCTTACCGGACTTCGAAACAGAAGAGCCTTTTTCGAACTGGGTAACCAGCTTTTGAAGCAATCCCGAAGAAACGGCTCGCCCCTGGCGATCATCATGTTCGATCTGGACTACTTCAAAAAGATCAATGACAACCACGGCCACGAGGCCGGAGATGAGGTGTTGCGGCACATCGGGCAGCTTCTGGAAAGCAATGTACGTGAGGCGGATATTGCGGCACGCATTGGCGGCGAAGAGTTCGCAATCCTCCTTGCCGATGCTCATGCGGTTCAGGCTTCAGAGCTTGCAGAGCGGCTATTGGAACTCATGCAGAAATCGCCAGTCCGGTACCGTGACGTGCGTATCCGGCCAACTGCCAGTTTCGGAATTTCAGCACTTCACCCCGAGGAGCCAGATCTCAAAAACCTTCTGGCCAGGGCCGATAACGCCATGTATGAGTCAAAAGCACTTGGCAGGGGCCGGGTGCGAATCAAGCCCTGAACCGCACCCGGAATAAATCACACAAGTCACCCAGGCCGCTTGGTTACCGCCATGGTCAGCCGGGAAATGCAGGTGGTTTTCCCTTCTTCGTTCTCAAGCAGAATCTCCCATACCTGGGTGGCACCACCAATATGAATGGGCCTGGCCGTGCCGTATACCCAGCCTTTGGTGACCGGGCGGATGTGGTTGGCGTTGATATCCAGCCCCACTGCGACGGTTTCCGGATCCTTCAGGCAGCAGTTGGCCGCCATGCTTCCCAGGGTTTCCGCCAGCAACACCGACGCGCCACCATGAAGAATACCGAATGGCTGCACAGTGCGTTCATCAACGGGCATGCGACCCTTCACATAATCATCGCCAATCTCAAGATACTCGATGCCCATGTAGCTGACAGCGGTGTTTTCGCTGGATTTGGCCAGTTGTTCGATGTTGGGGGTGCGGGTCCAGATTGCCATAGGGGAATTGCTCTCGATATTGTTGGAAACAGGGAAAACGCAAGGGCCCAGTTTATACAGATAGGATGCGAACTACCAAGCCCTTCTTTGCTCACCTGTCCCGGACTTTTCGAGCAACCTCTCAAACTCAGTCGCAGGCAGTGGCCGGCTGAAATAGTAGCCCTGGAAGCGGGTGCACCCCATGCTCACCAGGCGTTCCAACTGCCCTTTGGTCTCGACACCTTCGGCCACCGCGGACAACTTCAGGGCAGAGGCAAGGGCCAGGATCGTCTCGGCGATGGCTGCGTCGTTGGGATCATCAAGGATGTCCCGGACAAACCCCTGGTCAATCTTCAGCTCATCCAGCGAGAGACGTTTGAGGTAGCCAAGGGATGAGTAGCCCGTGCCGAAATCATCCAGGGAGATTCGTATGCCCATGCTTCTGAGGGTTCGAAGCGTTTCTTCAACCAACTCAAGATCATAGGCCAGCGCACTCTCGGTAATTTCCACCTTCAGGTTTCGCGGCGATGCACCGGTTTTCCTGAGCAATGCCATCACAGTCGAGCAGAAAGAGGGCAGGTGAAACTGCCTTGTGCTCACGTTTACCGAAACCTGGAGCTGCGAGAGAACACCGCCGCGCTTTTTCCAGCTGGCGACCCTGGAGAGAACCTCCTCAAGCACCCAGTAGCCAACCGATTCAATGAGGCCCGTCTCCTCTGCCAGCGGAATGAACTCGGCGGGAGACACCATGCCGCGCCCCGGGCAATGCCACCGAAGCAACGCCTCGGCACCTATCGGCTTACCTTTCTCGTCAACCAGAACCTGGTAGTGCACCGCCAACTGGTTCTTCCGTATGGCCAGTCGAAGGTCGGATTCCATGGCCAGACGCTCCGATACCTTTTTCTGCATCATGGCATCGTAAAAACGGATGCAGTTGCGGCCATCTTCCTTGGCACGAAACATGGCCATATCGGCCTGGCCAAGAAGCTCCTCGAGGGAGGTATCGTGATCAAAAAACAGGGTTACGCCAATACTCGGTGTGCCCGTGTAATCAATGCCGTTTAGATCGTAGGGCTCGTTCAGGGCGTCCCGGACTTTTTCGCAGACCTTTTCCACACGCGCAGCGGCGCTGGCGGCATCGGCTGGAAACCCCTTGAGAATGAGAACAAACTCATCGCCACCAAGCCTGGCGACGGTATCCCATTCGCGTACGGTCTGTTGCAACCTTTGACCCACCTGCTTCAAGAGCTCATCGCCGGTCACGTGTCCTGCAGAATCGTTGATGTTCTTGAAATTATCGAGATCGAGAAAGACCAGTGCACCGTGATTGTGATCCCGAGTGCTTCCCGTTAAAGCCTGGGCCAGACGATCCTGCAACAATCGACGATTTGGAAGACCTGTCAATGAGTCGTAGAAAGCCAGTTTTTCTATCTCGGACTCCGATTGCTTCCGGTCACTCACGTCGTAGAAATAGCCGTGCCAGATCATACTTTCATCTGCCAGCCGTGCAGGCACCGAACGGGCTTCTATCCAGGCAATGGATCCATCAGCTTTGACGGCCCGGAAGTCTGTTTCGAAGGGCGTCATCCCTTGCCTGGATTCGTCAACCTTCTCTTCGAACGCAGACTTGTCTTCAGCATCGATCAGTTCAAGCAAAGGCCCGGCGTCTGATCGGAGCACCTCTGGTGAAAGCCCGAACATTGCTTCCACTTTTTTGCTGATGAACGGGAACGTCATCCGGCCGTCAGGATAGGTTCTGAACTGGAATATAACCCCGGGAAACTGGTCGGAATAGCGATAAAGACTGTTTTCAAACCGCTCGTTCCGGGTGGCAAGAATCTGTCGATGCACGGATGCACCCAGAATTTCGCCAATTTGAAGTAAAAATTCTTCCGTCTCTGGATCCGGCGTGAGGGACTGATCCAGAAAATCAAACCCCAGAATGCCCCTGACTTGCCCTTCCAACCTCAAACCAACGAGGATGAGGCTCCGAATACCTTCCCGGCGAAATTCGAGCTTTTCCTCTTCCGCCTCATAGGGAAGCTCTTCTACTTCCGGGATCGACAGAACAGCAAGTTTCTGGAGTTGTTCCATAAGCCAGGGGAAACGGCTCATGGGGACATTCTGGATCGCGAGCCGCTGAGGCTCGACTCCTTTCGCGCAGATTTCATGGGTTATGGAAAGGGTCTGAGTCGCTTCTTCGAACAGGATGAGGTAGGAACGATCCGAGAGGAGCCAATCCCTCAACTCAGCGATACATCCTGTGACGCCTTCGTCGATGTCCTCGATTGTCGATCGCGCTAAAGCAATGGAGGCTTTGTAGACAAACTCTCTGTGGTCCCAACTAACTGAGTCGACCATTCCTTCGAACTCCATCCTCACACATCCCTGATTTTGTAATATTAGTTGTAGATGCGCGTTGTAGCCATTTACGAGACGTGCATCCACACAGTTCACACACATGTTGGACGGATGGACATATAACACTATTTCAAATTCCTGCTACAAATTTCCCGGTTGAGTCTGTGACGCCTTCAAATCCAGTCCGTATGATTGGCTGAGCTGGAAAGGTACTTTGTTTATGCGGTATGAAACCGTCGAACTCGAAATCGATGTCTCTGAACTGAGGATCGGTATGCACGTGGTCAGGCTAGACCGCCCGTGGGAGGATACCGACTTCCTGCTTCAGGGCTTTGTGGTCCAGCATCAGGACGACATCGATGCCCTGCAGGCGCAATGCCGAAAGGTGGTGATTGAAGGCAAAGTCAAAAACACAGAACCTGAGATCTCGCAGCCTCCCGCAGCTGGAACACGGCAAAAGCCGCGATTTTCAATCTTTCACGGCCCCCAAAAGCAGCAGGACGGGTCGAACTCCCGACAACGAGGTAAGGCTGACAGCGCCCCCTCCAATTCGCGCAAACGTGTCACCTACATCAACAAGGTCAGTGTTGAGAGAGAAATACGCACGGCTTCTGGACATTACGCCGAGGCCAAGGCCTTTGCCATCAGCATCATGTCAGGCCTGCGCGTCGGTCGTACGCTCGATCTCAACAGGGCTCGCGAGGTCGTAGACGACTGCGTAGACAGCATCCTCCGGAACGATGATGCGCTTCTCCTGCTAACCAGACTAAAAAACAAGGATGAATACACCGCAGAGCATTCTCTGAACGTGTGTATCTTGTCGGCTGCGTTCGGCAGAAAGCTCGGCTTGCTGGAGGAAGAAATTCGGACACTGGGACTCTGCGGCCTGCTACACGACATTGGTAAAGCAAAAGTTCCTGTCGAGCTCCTGCAGAAACCGGGCCCCTTGACGCCCACAGAACATGGCATCATGCAGAATCACGCCAATTGGGGCCGTGACATGCTGATGGCCCTTCCGCGAGTCGACCACGCGGCCGTCGACGTGGCCTATGGCCACCACGAACGGCTTGATGGCAAAGGCTATCCGCGAGGCCTGGTTGATTCCCAGATTCCCTACTTCGCAAAAATAGTAGCCATTGTAGACACGTACGATGCCATAACCAGTAATCGGGCCTACGACCGCGCTCGCTCATCAAGGGATGCACTGGAGATCATACACCGTTTCCGGGGCGTCCAGTTTGACCCTGACCTCGCCCGCGAGTTCGTGCTTCTTGTGGGGATATACCCCCCGGGCTCCATCGTTGAAATGAAATCCGGAGAGGTGGCAATCGTGATCGCCTCGAATCGTAAAAACCGAAGACAACCCAGGGTGATGCTGGTAAGGGATGCGAACAAGCAACGCCCTGAAAAGTATCAAATACTTGATTTGCAGAAACCCGTTCTCAACGCTCTCGGAGAGCCTTTCGAGATTTTGCGGGAAGTTCCGGATGGAACCTACGGAATTGTCTTGCAACGCTTTATCGATAATGGCCTGAGACTGGACATCAACGAAGCATCAAATTGATGATGGGCTTTCTCAATAACTCTCAGCCAGGCGCCGAGTACATGGTCTTGTAATACCGGATCAATTCATCCACGCGGCCAGAATTCACAAGCTCATAAAGGCGCTCTGCAATAAGTTCTCTCAACTCAAAGGAATTGCACGGTGACGCTTTGGAAAAGGTAAGAAAAAGGCCCTCACGGCTGACCGGCGTTTCCAGCGGAACGAACTCGTCAGCAATGCCCAAGTATTCAAGTTTCACCTCTCCCTGAAGGACTTCATAGAGCACATAATCGACACGATCAACCAACGCCATCTGGAAGGATTGCTCAATGGACCTGACACCTTCGATACGCAGATTCTGCTCGGCATAACGGTCGAAGTTCTGGCCAAAGCTGTTGTTGATCAGGGTGCTGCCGCGCTTGCCCTTCAGGTCTGGCCAGTGACGATAGACAAATTCCCGTCCTTTGGGCACCCAGACCGCTGTTGGCAAGTGCGTGATCGGAGGAAGCAGATAATCCATGTAGCGAATGCGTTCCGACGTGATGAACGCCCCCGCCACCATATCAATCTCCCCCTCGCGCGCCATCCGTTGGACCCGGGCCCAGGAACCGATATCTTTCACTTCCACGGTTACGCCGAGGGGTTGGGTAATTTCCCGGAGCAAAGCTGGTACCGCGCCATTAAGGAAACCAGGATTTTGCTCGTCTCGCCAGAGCAGGGGCGGATATTCCGGATTACCACTCACGGTGAGTGTGTCGCACGGGGTTACTGCCGTGGCATTAGCCGGCGCCAGAATCATCGCGGCTGCAAAAAAGACAAGTGACTTACCAACAACAGAAGACAATAGCTTATTCAACTCTGACAAGACCTTCTTTGTGCCAGCCCAGACGGCCGGTTTCGACAACCTGGCGACGTATCCCCGGCACTGGCCGGATCATGAAAAGATCGCCGTTTCTGCCCACCATGGCTCGGGGTACACCAGTTGCTTTGGCTATGTCAGCGTGCGTTTCCATGTGTTCAGCCTCACCATGCACCGGAATGGCAATGGCAGGCCTGACCCATTTGTACATTAACTCCAGTTCTTCCTGCGCAGGATGACCTGAAGCATGAATTGGCAAATCCGCATCTTCGGCGGTGATAACCCGGACACCCAACTCTTTGAGTCTCGCCACGAGTGCCTCTATGGCTTCTTCATTGCCGGGAATGGCGCGGGCGCTGAAGATGACCGTATCGCCAGCTTCCAGCTCGAAATCCGGATGGGTACCAGCAGCCAGTCTGCGCAGGGCCGTTCTGGGTTCACCCTGACTGCCGGTGGCCACGGCCAGGACTTCATCCCGGGGCAGATAGCCAAGATGAGCGGGATTGATCAACTGGTCAGCCGAATCCCACAGGCCGGCGGCTCTGGCGGCGCCACTCATATTGATCAGCGAACGGCCCAACAGCCCCATATAGCGCCCTGTTTCCCGCGCAATCGAAGAGAGCGTATGCAGGCGGGCAATATTGCTGCCGAAGCAGGTCACTACAACGCGCCCCTCAGCGGATCGTATAGCCTGCAACAATCCGGTATGCAAGGCCGCCTCGGACACCGAGTGACCTGACACCGTTGCGTTGGTGGAGTCGCATACCATGGCGCTCACACCCTCTTTCGCCAGATCGCTAAAGGTCTGTGGCGAATAGCCATGGCCGACCAGCGGCTGCTCATCCAGCTTCCAGTCACCGCTGTGAAAGATGTTACCTGCGGCGGTTCTAATCATCAGGGCGTTGGGGTCCGGGATGGAATGCGTCAGCGCCAGCCATTGCACGCTGAACGGCCCGATCTGTTTGCTCTGGCCGGTCTCCACTTCAATGATCGGAACCCGGTGCAGCAGATCGAACTCCGACAGTTTTCGTCGCAGAATTTCCGCAGTGAACCGACTGGTGTAGATCGGACACTGCAACAGCGGCCAGAGATAGGGTACGGCTCCAACGTGATCCTCATGGGCATGGGTTATCACCAGACCCGCGAGGCGGTCACGGCGGTCAGCGATGAAAGCGGGATCCGCCATTTGTACCGGCGGTTCCCCCCGGTGGTGCACGGTTCCGTCAGCGGCAATACGGCCAGGCTTTGGAAAGGTGACGCCGCAATCCACCATCAACCAGGCACCGTCGTGGCCATAGAGGTTGAGGTTCATGCCAATTTCGCCGGTCCCCCCCAGGGGCAGAAACCACAGATCAGACTGCGCAGGAATCATTCGGCGGCTCGTTCCATATACTTCAACACCAGGTTCTCGTGTATGCCTTCCATTTCAATCAGTTTCAGCGCCGCCCGGATATCGTCGGCGTACTGAATCACCGGCGAGTTTTTCGCAACGGCGATGTAAGAGCGCTCTCCGGGCACAAAGAACGGTGAGACCTCAACACCCAGGCCCAGTTTCTCAACCGTGTACAAACCTACCAGTTCTGGCGCAATCACCACATCCACCCGGCCCTTCTGAAGCATCAGCATCAGGTTTTCATATCGAGGCGCAGGTTCTTTGAGCAAGCCCTCATCATCATCAAACCTCGGAAAATACGACGCGCCTTCGAGCACGCCAATGGCCCTGCCGTACAGATCGGCGTAGCGCTCAATGCGGTGCTCTTTGTTCAGATAAAAGAACAATCGTCGTTCTGGCGGAAACGCCGGTGCCACAAACTCAATCAGTTCGGATCGCTCCTCGGTTTCCAGAGGACCAAGCATGACATCAACCTCGCCCTGCTGGACCATTCTCAACACGCGCCTGAACGGGGCTTCCCGGTAATGCACTTCCCAGCCCAGCCGCTCGGCAATTTCCTCGAAGATCTCCACGTAGAGGCCGGTTCGCTCACCACCCTGGAGAATCCGGTATGGGGGGCATGGTTGGCACCTACGGTGATGGTAAGAGGTTCCACAGTTTCTGTGCCCTGCTGGGCCCAAGCTGGAAACACCAACACCATCAGAAGGGCGGCTGTTTGCACTCGCATTCCTGTCGTCCTTGCCTGTGAGCCTTTCAGGTTCTTATGCAGTCTGGTCATCTGTGTCCAGTATAGACGGTTCAAGATCCGGGAACGTCGGATTTACGTAATCACGGTTGAAATCAACCACCCATGGCACAAGGTCGATTACCAGTTCAGTAAAGAAGTGATTCACCAAACCGGCTACACGTTATTTACCAATAGCTGTCGAAGTGCCATTCATTCGTCAACATATAAGGACGGACACCATGAAGATTCTGATGGTTCTCACCTCACACGACCAGATGGGCGACACCGGCCACAAGACCGGCTTCTGGCTCGAAGAATTCACCGCGCCCTACTATGTTTTCCGGGATGCCGGTGCCGACATCACAATCGCCTCGCCGAAAGGCGGCCAGCCGCCAGTGGACCCCAACAGCGAGGCGGAAGAGGCACTCACGGAAACCACCCGTCGTTTCCAGCAGGATGCTCACGCCAAGGAATCCCTTGCCAGCACCAAGAAGCTGAGTGATGTGGACATGAACGAATACGACGCAATTTTCTATCCTGGCGGCCACGGCCCGCTGTGGGACCTGGTCAATGACGACAAGTCCATTGCCCTGATCAAAACGGCTTACGAGCAGGACAAGGTTATTGGAGCCGTCTGTCATGCGCCAGCCGTATTCAAGAACGTGGAAGTCAAACCGGGCCAGAACATCGTTGGCGGCCGGGAAGTCACCGGCTTCAGCAACAGCGAGGAAGAAGCGGTAGGCCTGAGCGGTGTGGTGCCCTTCCTTCTGGAAGACATGCTGAAGGAAAACACCGCCACCTACACCCGCGGCGACGACTGGGGACCGCATATCGTGGTGGACGGCAAACTGATCACCGGTCAGAATCCGGCGTCCTCCGAGGGTGCGGCTAAAGCTGTTGTGCAGGCTTTGCAGGAGGCCTGATCCGGTAAATACCGGAAGATGAACCCAAGGCCAGGTGAGATTCTCATCTGGCCTTTTTCTTACGCTTCGAGTTCATTCCCCCGCGTGACTGATCAACTCGCCAAGAGCACCCTGCTCCAGCAGTTCACGAATATGATCCGGTATCGTCACTTTTCCCATCACTGAAGGCTGAATCAACACGTAGGTCACATCGGCATCGGCGATAAACGCCCCATCCCCATACCTGAAGAATTCAAGATGCAATGTAAACGAAGTGTTGCCGATTCGCCCCGCCCGAATACGCGCCTCCAGCACATCATCGAACTTCGCCGGGGCTTTCCAGTTCACGGTGAGGCTCACAACCTGAATATCCAGATCCTGATCCAGCAGATGCTGGTAATCGCCAAACAGCGTGCGAATATACTCATTCACTGCAATATCAACAAAATCCGCATAGCGGGCGTTGAACACCACACCCTGGGCATCGCATTCGCCATAGCGAACCCGGAAGCGAAAGCGGAAAGGCAGATCACCAGTCATGAAGCGCTCCGATTAAAGTTCAGTTACTGTCGCCAACAGCTTCTCATATCTGTGCTAACGTTTTGAGGAATATCTCAAAAAAGCTGGCCACCGCTATGAGCAACCCGAAGCACACCCTTTTCTGGATGACGCTGTTCCTCGGCGTGGTCGTCATCGTCGGCGCCCTGATCCACAAACCTCTGATCTCGGCCTTCATGGCCAACTGGGTTTTCAACCTGCTGATTCTCGGCGTATTGATCGTCGGTATCGCACTCACTTACCGGCAGGTATTTGTCCTCTTTCCGGAATTGAAGTGGATTGCACAGTTCCGGACCGGGCATGCCGGACTGTCGGTGGTCCAGGAGCCTAAACTGCTGAAGCCACTGGCAAGACAGCTCGGAGAGGATGCAACCAAGGATCGATTCACGCTGTCGACTCTCTCCCTGCGAACCGTGCTCGATGGCATTCACTCCCGCATGGATGAGCAGCGGGAGATCACCCGTTACTTCATCAGTCTTCTGGTTTTCCTCGGCCTGCTGGGTACCTTCTGGGGCCTGCTCGGCACCATCAACTCGGTCGGCCAGGTGATCACCGGCCTCGATATGAGCCAGGAGGATTTCGGCAAGGTGTTTGCCGAACTGCAGGAAGGCCTGCTCACACCGCTTGAGGGCATGGGCACGGCCTTCAGTTCCTCCCTGCTGGGCCTTGGCGGCTCGCTGATTCTTGGTTTTCTCGACATCCAGGCCGGCCATGCCCAGAACCGCTTCTATGACGCCCTTGAGGAGTGGCTGACCGGCGTGACCAATCTTGTAGACCGCGTAGACAGCGAGAAAGACCTGTCATGATCGGATCCAGGCGCCGAAGCCGAAGCACCACCAACGTCTGGCCGGGGTATGTGGATGCCCTGTCGGCACTGCTGATGCTGGTGATCTTCATGCTGCTGGTGTATGTGGTCAGCCAGCTCTATCTGTCCCAGACGCTGTCTGACCGGGATACCCAGCTGGCCCGCCTGAATGCCCAGTTGAACGAACTCTCGGAGATGCTTGGCCTGGAAGAAAGCCGGAGTGAGGCACTGGAAGCTCAATTGACCAGCGTTCAAGACCGCAACAACAGCCTGGTCGACCAGCTGGAATCTACCCGTGAGCGGCTGATGCAGCAGACCGCCATCGCCGATGCGCAATCAGAACGACTGGCCGGCATGGAAGAATCCATTGACGAAAAAGACGAGATGTCCGCAAGCCAGCAGGCCATGATCCTGCGGCTATCCAATCAGATCGCCTCACTGAGGGAACAACTCAGACAGATTGCCTCGGCCCTGGAGCTGCAGGAACAGATGACGGCGGAGAAAGAGCAGGAGCTGGAACAGGTGAGCCGACGGCTGAACACCCTGCTCGCCGAGCGGGTCAGCCAGCTGGAACAGTACCAGTCGGAATTCTTTGCCCGGCTCCGGGATATTCTGGCGGGTAACGAGAACGTGCGGATTGTCGGCGACCGCTTCCTGCTGCCCTCGGAACTGCTGTTTGCCTCCGCCTCGGCGGAACTGGGCGAGGAAGGCCGGCAGGAGCTGGACAAGCTTGCGGATTTGCTGCTGGATGTGGCCGAACGAATACCCGAGGACGTGGACTGGATACTGCGCATCGACGGCCACACCGATATCCTGCCCATCAATACACCGCGCTTTCCATCGAACTGGGAGCTGTCCACCGCCCGGGCGGTTGCCGTCGTTCGCTACCTGGCTGACCAGGGGGTTCCGGAACGACGAATGGCAGCCGCCGGCTTTGGCGAGTTCTTCCCGGTGGCGGAAGGCACCTCACCGGAAGCGCTTCAGAGAAACCGCAGAATCGAGCTCAAGCTGACGGATCGTTAGCCCTGCGAATGGGCCAGCAGGGCGTTCACTGTCATGGTGTAGGGTGCTTCAATACCCAAGCGATCGCAGCGCCGCAGTACGGCGCCGGCGATACTGTCCAGTTCAAGGGGCCGCCCTTTTTCCTTGTCGACCAGCATCGACGTCTTGATGGCGTTGAAGTTGCTGATCAGGTCGAACATTTCGGCCAGATCCTCCGGCCCCAGGTTGACGTCGTCGGCCTTCGACGCTGCTACGGTTTCCGCCATCATTCCATGGACAATCTTCCCGAACTCGGGGTGGTGCGTGAGGCTCCGGGTATCGAGGCCGGTCAGGGCCGAGAGCGGGTTCACGCCATTGTTGATCACCAGCTTGCGCCAGAGCTCGTAACGGATGTTGTCGGAGACGGTTGTTGGAATACCGGCGGCATTGAACAATGCTTCCAACCGTCGGAGCAGGGAAATGCGGAGATCGTCAGGTCGCTGCCTCGGCCAGGCACCCATCACAACCTGGGCAACGCCCTCGGCGAACACCTGCCCGGGTTCGGTAATGTGGCCGCCAATGCGCACCGCAAGCCCACCCAGTACTCGATCCTCACCAACCACTTCCGCAATCACCGGCTCGTTATCCACTCCGTTCTGAAGCGAGAGAACCGGAACAGCGGCACTTTCCAGCCAGCTGGCGAGCTCCGCCATTACCGGAGCAGTGGCCGTTGACTTCAAAGCAATAACAATCAAATCGAAGTCATCGGGCTCATGCTTCTGGATCAGCTCTGTGTGGGAAAAGGCCGGCAGTGCCTGATGCAGAACTTCCCCTTCATAATCAACAGTCAAACCCTGGGCTTTCAGAGCGTTGAGATGATCACCACGCGCAGTCAGAACCAGCTCGTGTCCCGCTCGTGCGAGTCTTGCAGCGTAATACCCACCGATGCCACCGGCACCAATCATCAGAATCTTCAGACCTGCCAAGGGAACCTCATTGCTCAGGGAACGTAAGTGCCTGTCCTTATTATTACCTCATCCAGCCAAATCCGGACAGCATCTGGCCGGCATTATTCATACCACTGCTGAACATCCGCTGGGGGAACTTGCACCCGCCAAGCGTAAACGCGGCGTTAAGGAGGCACACAGTTGGATCTTCCAGCTTAGGGCTACGTTTGTTGCGAGACAGCCCCCCCTTGAAGGAAATCGCGGCACCCCACTGCTGGTCCTGAACCCAGCCATTAAGCATCTCACGCAAATGTCGGTCATGCAGCGATACCTGGCTTTCGCGTTTGTCATCCAGGCAGATAACGAGGACACCCTGCTCACGAATGGATTCCAGACACTGCCCGACAAGCCGGTACTCATCTTCACTCATCCCGGTATTGAGTCGGAGTTCACAAAGATCCGCCGGCTCTTCGGAAAGCAAGGCCCGAAGAAGCTTCTCTCTCCCTTCGGTCATTTCATCCTGAATCCCCGGTGCAAAGCCCTGGGAACTGAGCAGAGAAAAAACGCGCTCCGAGCACTCATGGTCACCTTTCAAATGGGTAACCACGGGCGCCTGAAGGCTCGCGTCCGTGCTTAAAAGCAAAACACTCCTGACCCTCTGCCCCCAGATCATCCGCCCGGGTCCGGAGGCAGCCTCTCGCTGAGACTCCAGACTTCGTGCATTACAGGAGACAAATAACACCGGCAGTTTGTCCACGACTTCCTCCAAAACAGGCCCGCTCAAAGCTGCGGCTCATCGCCCCAGCTTCCTCGCAGATTGGCCACCGATACCGAAATGCTGCTTCGGCATTTCATTGATAATGATTCGGACACTCTCTACGGGCGCCCCAAGCGAACGGCAAAGTGCGTCGGTAACCTCTCTGATGAGCGCTTCCTTTTGCTCATCAGACCGGCCTTCCAGGATGTTGATCTGGGCGACAGGCATAAAACCTCCTTATTCGAATCGAGCGGATACCGTACCCAGACCCTGGTACCGGACGGTAATGTTGTCACCGGGCTCAACCGTGATGGCTGCGGTAATACCGCCGGTCATGATGAAGGTTCCGGCGGGGATGTGTTCGCCTCGCTCGGCCAGCAGGTTGGCCAGCATGGCAACACTGGAAGCCGGATGGCCCAGTACGGCCGCACCCGCACCCACATCCACTACCTCACCATTTTTCTCGACCACCACACCCAGGGTTTTCAGGTCCACGTCGGCAACATCAGCCATCTGGCCGCCGGTGATGAAGCGGGTGGAGGAGGCGTTATCCGCTACCACGCTCACCAGATCAAACTTGAAATTCTCGTAGCGCGAGTCAATGACTTCTACCGCGGGAATCACGAAGTCGGTGGCGGCCAGAACCTGGCCAATGTGGCAGCCCGGGCCCTTCAGCGGCTCCTTGGTGACAAACGCTATCTCCGCCTCGATTTTCGGGTGGATCAGCTCCTTGGTGTTCACCACTCCACCGTCGGGCACGCTGAAGTAATCGGCCAGGAAGCCGTAGATGGGGGTTTCCACACCCATCTGGGCCATCTTGGCCCAGGACGTGAGGCCCATTTTCATGCCAACGACTTTGTTGCCACGGGCCTCCTTGCGACGGCGGATTTCCCACTGCACGTCGTAGGCGTCCTCGAAGGTCATGTCTGGAAAGTCGTTGGTGACTTTGGTGATGTCATGGGCTTGCAATTCGGCGTTTTCCACATGTTCGGCCAGTGCCAGAACCTGCTCTTGGCTTAATGTCTTGCTCATGCGCTTTGCTCCTTTTGTGCCGCCAGCAGATCCAGCGCCACATCGACAATCATGTCTTCCTGGCCACCCACCATGCGGCGTTTGCCCAGCTCTACCAGAATATCCACGGTCTTCAGGCCGTACTTCTGTGCGGCCACTTCGGAATGGCGCAGGAAGCTGGAGTACACACCGGCATAGCCCAGCGCCAGGGTTTCGCGGTCTACACGCACCGGGCGGTCCTGCAGCGGGCGCACGATGTCGTCGGCGGCGTCCATCAGGGCGTACACGTCGGTGCCGTGCTCCCAGCCCATCTTGTCGAAGGCGGCGATGCAGACTTCCAGCGGCGCGTTGCCAGCGCCGGCGCCCATACCGGAAAGGGAGGCATCCACCCGGTCACAGCCCTCTTCCACCGCCACGATGGAGTTGGCTACACCCAGGGCGAGGTTGTGGTGGGCGTGAATGCCGGTCTGGGTTTCGGGTTTCAGCACGTCTTTTAGAGCCCGGAACCGGTCGCGGATGTCGTTCATGTTCATGGCGCCGCCGGAATCGACCACGTACAGGCAAGTGGCGCCGTAGTCTTCCATCAGCTTGGCCTGCTCAGCCAGACCCTGCGGGGTCTGCATGTGGCTCATCATCAGGAAGCCGACGGTATCCATGCCCAGCTTCCGGGCGTGTTCGATGTGCTGCTTGGACACATCCGCCTCGGTGCAGTGGGTAGCCACGCGCACAATCCGGGCGCCGGCGTTGTAGGCGTTGTCCAGATCATGGACGGTGCCGATGCCGGGCAGCAGCAGGGTGGCAATCTTCGAATGGGTAACCACTTCGGCCACCGCCTCGATCCACTCCAGGTCGGTGTGGGCACCAAAGCCGTAGTTGAAGCTGGAGCCCTGCAGTCCGTCGCCGTGGGCCACTTCGATGGAATCCACCTTGGCCGCATCCAGGGCACGGGCGATGTCCTGCACGTTCTTGATGGAGTACTGATGACGAATGGCGTGGCTGCCGTCTCGCAGGGTCACGTCGGAGATGTAGAGTTTTTTGCCCGATTGCGTTGGATAGTTGAATGTCATGGGAATACCCTCCTCAGTTGACCAGCGATTCGGCGATGCGCTCGGCGGTACCGAGAGCGGCGGAGGTCATGATGTCCAGGTTGCCGGCATAGGCCGGCAGGTAGTGGGCGGCGCCCTCCACTTCCAGGAAGATGGAAGTCTTCAGGCCACTGAAGCGGCCGAGGCCCGGAACGTTCATGGGCTGGTCTTCGGGGATGTCGTCGAACTGCACCTTCTGCTTCAGGCGGTAGCCCGGCACGTAGCTGTTCACGGCCTTGACCATCTCTTCCACGGAAGCTTCCACCTGGGCCTTGTCGGCCGCATCCGAGAGCACGTATACGGTGTCGCGCATCAGCAGGGGTGGCTCGGCCGGGTTCAGGATGATGATGGCCTTGCCCTTCTGAGCACCACCCACCACTTCGATAGCGCGGGAGGTGGTTTCGGTAAACTCGTCGATGTTGGCGCGAGTGCCAGGGCCGGCAGACTTCGAGGAAATCGACGCGACAATCTCCGCGTAGTGGGCCTTGGCGACTCGTGATACCGCGGCCACCATCGGAATGGTGGCCTGGCCGCCACAGGTGACCATGTTGACGTTGCCTTCCTGGAGCTGCTGCTCAAGGTTCACCACCGGCACACAGTAGGGACCGATCGCCGCCGGGGTCATATCAATGATCTTGATGCCCTCTTTGTGGCCGCGCAGGAACACTTCGTTGTGCATATGGGCCTTCGCGGAGGTGGCATCGAATACGATGTCGATGTCGGCGAATTCCGGCATCTTTACCAGTCCGTCGACGCCTTCGTGGGTGGTGGCCACGCCCATGCGGGCAGCCCGGGCCAGACCGTCCGATTCCGGATCGATACCGACCATGGCGCCCATTTCAATGTGCTTGCCATTGCGCAGGATCTTGATCATCAGATCGGTGCCGATGTTGCCCGAGCCGATGATCGCTGCCTTTATTTTCTTGCTCATAGCCTGTTCCTCATTGTTCTTTTCGGTCATGCGAAGCGCACGGATGCGCTACCGATGCCGCCGATGTCGACCCGCATGTAATCACCGGCCTTGACCGGCTCAAGGGGTACCAGCGAGCCGGAAAGAATGACTTCGCCGGCCTTAAGGGAAATACCGAACTCACCCAGCGTGTTCGCCAGCCAGGTGACACAATTCACTGGCGAACCCAGGGCCGCTGCCCCGGCGCCCGCACTGATCACACTGCCGTTCTTCTCGACCACCATGCCGCAGGTAACCAGATCCACCTTGCGAGGCGATACCGCCTGGTCCCCGAGCACAAACAGACCGCAGGAAGCGTTGTCAGCAATGGTGTCCTGAATGGCGATCTTCCAGTCCTGGATGCGGGAATCGACAATCTCGAAGCAGGGCATCACGCATTCCGTGGCCGCCAGAACGTCGGCGTTGGTCACGCCCGGACCGGTCAGGTCCTTTTTCAGGATGAAGGCAATTTCGCCCTCTGCGCGCGGTGCTATCAGCCGGTCGCTGATGGGCATGACCTCACCGCTGTTGAACACCATGTCGTCGGTGAGATAGCCAAAATCCGGTTGATGGACGTTGAGCATGTTCTGTACGGCTTTGCTGGTCACGCCAATCTTCTTGCCAATAATCGAGGCGCCATCCGCCAGACGACGTTCCAGCATGCGCAGGGAAATGTGGTAGGCATCATCAATGGTGATATCCTCACCACGGCTGGTCAGCGGGCTGACCGCCTCCCTTTTCATCATTGCCTGATAGAGCTCGTCGCCAAAGGCGTGAATTTTCGTCTGTTCCATTAGTTACCTCCGGCAGCGGCCTGATCGGCCTCGTTCAGGAAATCATTGACCAACCGGGCAAACCGGCCGGCATGCTCAATCTGGGTCCAATGGCCACAGCGACCGAATACATGCAGCTGGGCGCGGTCGATCAGTTCAGCCAGTCGATAAGAGGCGTCGAGAGGAATGACTTCATCTTCCCGGCCATGGAGGATCAGGGTTTCATGGGGAAGCGCCCGGATGTCGTCTTCGTTACTAGCCAGGTTATCGACCCAACGTTGACGAGGAGCCGGGAACATGGCCGAAAACGACTCCTGGAAACCGGGCCGGATGCTGGCCTGATAGCGCATCTCCGCCAGCTCGCTGGTCAGCAGGCCCTTGTTGAAGGCAAACACGTCCATCAAACGGCGCATGGTCTCAAGCGAAGGTTCGTACCCCCACACCTCGTCCAGGCCTTTGGTAATCGGGAAGCTGACCCCTGCTGAGCCCATCAGCACCAGGCGGCGTACCCGCTCCGGATGCTCAATGGCGAGCGCCAGGGCCAAACCTCCCCCGAAGGAATTCCCCACTAGGTCGACCTGTTCCAGGCCCAGCTCATCCATCACGCCCAGGGCGTGCTTGACCCAGCGCTCCCGGTTGTAGATCTGGTCTTCCGGGCGCTCGCTGTAGCCGAAGCCCAGCATATCCGGCGCCACAACGCGACGGTGTTTGGCCAGTTCCGGAATCACCAGGCGCCAGTTTGCCCAGGCCGTCACACCGGGGCCGGAGCCATGAATCATCATCACGGGGAAACCGCCTTCGCCATGGTCGTGCACGTTGGTGCGGTAGCCTGCGGCAACAATTTCACGCCCGATTTCAGGGCTGTCTACAGGTGCATTCATGACGCCCTCACAATTTGACGCAGATGTTTTTCATTTCGGTGTAGAACTCGAGGGAGTGCACACCACCTTCACGACCGACCCCTGACTGCTTACTGCCACCGAACGGTGTCCGCAGGTCTCTCAGGAACCAGCTGTTTACCCAGATAATGCCGGCTTCAATCTGGCCCGCGACGCGATGGGCGCGGGTGATGTTTTCGCTCCAGATTGCTGATGCCAGGCCGTAGGGGAGACTGTTGGCCAGCTCGATTGCCTCTTCTTCGGTATCGAACGGGCGGATATGGCAGCAGGGTCCAAAGATCTCGTCCGTAACGACCGCCGAATCGTCCGGCAGGCCGGTCCAGATGGTGGGCTCGACCCAGGCTCCGCCCGCCAGCTCGGAAGGCATCTCAGGAACACCACCACCGGTCACAACGGTTGCTCCGTCATCGACGGCTTTCTGGTAGTAAGAGAGCACCTTTTCGCGGTGTTCGAGGCTGACAAGCGGCCCCAGGTTGGCTTCTGCATCATCAGGCGGGCCAATCTTCAGACCTTCCGCGGCTTCCTTGAGGCGACCGACAAACTCGTCGAAAACCGACCGCTCAACGTAAACTCGCTCGGTACCCAGGCAGACTTGGCCACAGTTGGCAAAAGCAGAGCGCATGGTGCCCTCGATGGCCTTGTCCATGTCGCAATCGGCGAATACCAGGCCGGCATTCTTGCCGCCCAGCTCCAGGGAAATATCCCGGATACCTTTGGCAGCCGCCTTCATAATGACTTCACCCGTGCCGGTCTCACCGGTGAAGGTGAACCCGTCAACCTGCGGGTGCTCGGTCAGATAGGCGCCAGCGGAATCACCACCGAAGCCATGAACAACGTTGTAGACGCCATCCGGCACACCGGCTTCCTTCATCACCTCGCCCAGAAGGGCGGTGGTGGTCGGTGTCTCTTCCGACGGTTTGACGACGACGGTATTGCCACAGGCCAGGGCCGGCCCGACCTTCCAGGTCATCAGCAGCAGCGGCAGGTTCCAGGGGCTGATCACACCGATCACGCCCTTGGGCCGACGTACTGCGTAGTTCAGGGCACCGGTGCCGTCCGGCGTGGGCATTTCAAAGGATTCGGTGGGCACGTTCTTGATCATGTCCGCGAATACCTTGAAGTTGGCCGCACCCCGGGGGATGTCGATATGGCTGGCCAGGGATTTCGGCTTGCCAGTGTCCAGGCACTCGGCTTCGAGAAACTCCTCGAAGCGTTCGTTGATGCCATCGGCCACCCGATGCAGGATGCGGGTGCGCTCATCGAGGGTCATCCTGCCCCAGGGGCCTTTCAGTGCCGCCCGGGCCGCCTTGACGGCGGCGTCGACTTCTTCCCGACCACCCTCGTGCACCTTGGCAATGACCTTGCCGTTCGCGGGGTTCACATTGTCGAACAGCTTGCCGCTGGCGGACGCCACGTACTGGCCGTTGATGTAGTGTTTGATCTCTTTCATTGCTGCTAAATCCTGTTGCTGAAGATGTTGGTCAGGTCAAAACCGTCAGGAACCGCTCGTTCAACACGCGATCGTGGTAGAAGATGGCCTTGCCCAACTGCTCGGCCTGCCAGGTCACCGGTTTGTGGTCCGGGTAGGTGTAGTCACCGCCGCAGAAGACCTCGTTGCGGTTGCCTGACGGGTCAAAGAAATAAATGGTTTTGCCGTGGGTCAGACCGTGCCGTGTGGGGCCGATATCGATGGAGGTATCGGTCATGGAGATCAGGTCTGCGGCCCGCAGTACGTCTTCCCAGGTCTCGAGGAAGAAAGAGGCGTGATGGAACTTGCCCTTCTCCTCGTGGTGGATGAAGGCAATGTCGTGCTCTTTCATGGAGACGGTCAGGAACTGGGCAACGCGGGTGCCTTCCGGGTCCAGCACCTGCTCGGCCAGATGGAAGCCAAGCACGTTCACGAAGATGTCATACACAGCCGCCAGTTCCGGCCCGTAGAACAGGCAATGGTCAAACCGCACCGCCTTCATGCCGGACAGGCCACGGGGCCAGGCCTCGGGATTAACCTCGGTAACACCCCATTTGCCGGTGTAGAGTTTGTCGGCGTATAGCTCGAACGCGTGGCCCGAAGGCACGGTAAAGCGGATCCGGCGGCCGCAGTCTTTCAGCTCGCCTTCGGGAATCTGCTCTACATCCAGCCCGTAAGCCACCAGGTCTTTTTCCAGCTGAACAAGCGCTGCCTCATCCACAACCTTGAAGCCCATGAAATCACAACCGGGCTCGTCGGCCTCAACCAGTACCACCGAGAACTTGTCCACTTCGGTCCAGGCCTTCAGATAAACCCGGCCCTGTTCGTCTCGGTCTGTCTCGATAAGGCCCATCAGGTCTGTGTAATGTTTTACCGCTTCTTCAATGTCCAGAACGCGAATCTGAACGTGACCAGGACGCATAACACCTTTTTTCATGACGATTACCTCTACGGTTTTGTTTTTGTCTGTTCGGCGAGTGGCGCTGCAGGTTGCGGCATACACTCGATCATCAAATCGGTTCTCGGGTAGATCCGGCAGGCCAGGACTTCCCCTTTATCAAGAGCCTCCGGGGGGCAGTGGGCCTTGCTCATCTTTCCGCACCGGAACTCGCCTTCAACAACGCGGATCTTGCAAAACCCGCAGCCACCGCCCCGGCAACCCACCGGGACACACTTCTTGCCAACCAGCTCCATGGCCTTGAGAACACTCTGGTCCTCCTCACACCGGAACCGGTCGCCGGTCGTGCGGTTGACCACATGGAATACCGCCATGCTTCCTCCGCATCAGATCTTCTTGAAAAGCGCCGAACGCTGGTTGTCTTCCGCACCATCTGCAGCCGTCAGGAACTTCTCCATGAAAATGTCCCGCTCGAACAACCGTCCCTGCATCAACGCAGTAATTGCGGAATCAATCATCGGGGGCGGTCCACACATGTAGGCCTTGTTGCCAGCAAACCGCCCGTCGTAGTGCTCCTTGGCGGCTTCATGGACATAGCCCCGAAAGCCCTGCCAATCGGTGTCGTCGTCGGCATCACTCAGTGCGGGCACGTAAGTAAAGTGCTCATGATCCCTGGCCAGCGCCTCGAACAACTCGCGGTTGTAAAGCTCGGCCTGGTTCCGGGCACCCTGGAACAGGGTGATCTTGCGCTCGTCGTTCTGCTCCAGCAGGTCCAGAATCATGGACTGCGGGCTGGAAAGGCCGGAGCCGCCGGCAATGAAGATCAGATCGCCCGGCTGGGAGCTGCGGACAAAAAATTGCCCGTAGGGGCCGGACAGGTTCAGCTCTTCGCCGACCTTGAGCTGTTCATGGATGTAGGTGGTGGCAGCACCGCCAGGCACCAGGCGAACGTGCAGTTCCACTTCGTCGGACTTGCTGGGCGGGTTGGCCAGTGAGAAAGCCCGGGGGCCGTCCACATCCGGCAATTCGATATTGATGTACTGGCCGGCCTGGAACGTCATGGGGCGGTCCAGCTTCAGATGAACACCCTTGATGGTGGGCGACAGGTCGACGATGTCTGTCACGGTAGCGGTGTAGTCCTCCACCGGGTATCCCTCGAAATCCGGATCGACATCGATATCTGCTTCGATGGTCACGTCACTTTCAACGGTGGCACAGCAGGCAAGCACCTTGCCCTCGTCCCGCTCAATGTCCATCAGGGCAAAGGGCGAGGCGTCGCCAATCTCCACGTCGCCTTCCAACACCTGGACCTTGCACGTTGCGCAGGTGCCATGACCGCAGGCGAAGGGCAGCCAGACACCCTGGCGGAGCGCGGCCTGGAGGATGGTCTGGCCGTCCTCCACTTCAATCTGCTCGCCGATAGGCTCGATAGTCACGGTATGACTCATGGCACTTCTCCCCGCTCAGTAACCGACGTCGGCAATGCCGTTCAGCCCCGGCGTGGTGACCGTGAGCATGCTTTTATGATCAATGCCGTTGTCTTTCAGGCTGGCGTCAGCCCGCGGCGTGAACGGTTCATCGTTCAGCAGCCACTCGGCATTCAGGAAGTCGGCTTTGGCGGCATCCGGATGGGCGGCAGCTGCCGGTTTGATAACGGTCTCGACGAGATCGCCGAACGTCATATCCGGCTGCACCAGCAACGCAAACGGCGCGCAGAACAGCAAGTGATTGGGCCAGTAGACATACAGCAGTTGCATGCCATTGAAGTTCTCAACCTTGTCTTTCGGTTCGAACTTGTAGTCGTATAACGCGTTAACACTCATGGTGGTCACCTTGTTGTTTTTGTGCGTGGTTCGCCCGACGCCCCAGGCAGCCGGGCGATTCCCGGGTCACTGTCAGGCTGCGTCTTTACTCTGGTCAGCCGGTTTCTGGCCCTTGATGGAAAGCCAATGCTTGTGGTCTGGGGACCCTACGTACTCGAAATTGTCCTCGCCGATATTGATGTGGTAGTACTTCTGCACCACTGTCTCGACGTCGGCACCCTCACAGTTGCCCTGGTAGATCTGGTGCACCGGCAACCAGGCCTGGACGTACTTCTCCGGTTCATCCTTGAAAATGTCGCAGCAGGCTTCGGAGCAGAAGTGGTAGCGCTCGCCTTCATGCACCAGCTGACGATGGCTCAGCTTGGTGGGCGCACCCATCTCGGTAAACAGGGTGGGTACCTGACACACCTGGCATAGCTGCGGCAGGGTGTTGTTGTAGAAGCGCCGGCCAGCGGCGGCTTCTTTCGCCAGGTACTCGTAGCGGGGACGGTAGTACTTGTCGAAAGTCTCCGGGTACTTCTCGGACATCCAGTCCATTTCTTCCTTTTCCGGAATCCAGGTGTGGAAGTTGGTGGCCTGGCTGTACTGGTAGAAGGTGGTCCACAGCTGATGGCTCAGGTGATGCTTGGCATCGTTGGCCACGTCCTGGTATTTGGGCGGACGGATACCATAGCGTTCCAGATCCTTGAACAGGGCACCGCCATTCTGCTCGTAATAGACTTCCCAGGCCTCGGCCCAGCTCATAACCTTGTTCGGCAGCATGTAGTCCATCATCATGCTGACCAGGCTGAGCAGGCGGAACCCGCGCCAGAACCACTTGTCGATCCAGCGCTGAACGATGGGCACGTTGTCCTCGTGCTGCTCCAGGATGAACTTGATCACCTCAAGGCCCAGGGTCATGTGCCGCGCCTCATCAGACTGAGCCGAGAAACCAAAGGTCACCGTGGCCATGTCGCCGTTGTAGGCGGCGCCGGACATAAAGGGCACGAACAGAAGGTTGGTCAGCACATACTCGAAGGAGAACGAGATAGCGGTCAGGAACTCGAACGGGCCGGCCGAGCGAGCATCGTCAAAGAACGACTTGGGCACCGACAGGAACCAAACCCGGTCGTGCATGTAGGCAGCATCGTGCAGGCCATTGAAGTGCTTGTTGTAGTGGCTCATGGCGTGCTGCTGGGTCTGGGAATGACGCAGCTCGTCAATGGCCTGCATCTGGCAGGCCACGCGTGCACCGGCACCACTGAACTGTCTGCCTACTTTGGCATAACCCTGGAACGCCGCATGTTCAAGCGGTGATACGCCGGTCAGGAACAGTTTCAGGGCGTTGACATAGCGGGCATCGGAAATGTTCTGATGGCCGTTGTTCTGGGCAAAGGCATCAAAAATTGCGTACAGCTTCTTCTCTTTTTCCGCCTGGTACTTCCAATAGGCATCCATGGTCAGACGGAACGGGTCTTCCCACTGGGACCAGTCAGTGATCTTGATACCCTCGAACTGCTCGTCCGGGAAGATGTCCTCTTTCTTCTGGTAGCTGGGCTCCCAGGCCATGTCCCGAGTCAGGTACTGGTACTTGTCTTTCAGGTTCAACTTTTTGTTTTTAACAGCCATGATGTGTCTCCCGATTATTTCCACTCAAGGATGAAGTGGTCATCGTCTTCGTCGACGTTGCCGCCAATACTGATGACATCGATAAGCATTTCCTGGACATCCCAGTCGCGGCCCAGCTTTTCTTCCATGGTCTCCCGGTTGATCACCAGGCGCTTTTCGGCCTGGATCCGGATCATTGCCGGCTGGTGCTGAACCTCCGCTTCAGGGTTGTCTTCCTGAATGGCTTCCACCATGTAGCGGGCGTTGTCGTTGTCCTGGAATGCGATGAATACGAGCTGGCTCATGCCGATACTCCCTGGGTGTTGAGCCCGAACTTCTTGAGACGGGTGGCGAGTTGCGCCCTGACCTCATCGAGGGCTTCCACGCCAACGGATGCTTCCGCCAGCGGCTTCAGGGCGTTGTAGATTTCCGGCTCCCACTGGTCGGCCCAGGTCTGGAGCTGCTGGAGGTTGGCTTCGCTTTCGCCGGCAACCACCTTGACCATGGCGTTGGTCCAGCGTTGGGAATCCTTGTACCAGTCGCGCATGAACTCGGTGAGCATGGAAACGTCTTCGGCACCCTGCTCTTCCCACCACTGGTCCATCTTTTCGTAAACCAGCGGGAACAGCAGGCCGTCCATCAGCACGTTCTGAATGAGGGTCAGCTCGAACCAGTCCTGGACAACCAGGGTGTCTTCCACCAGCTTGCGCATGGGTTGCCAGAGCGCATCGTCCATCCAGTAACCCTTGGACTCGTCGAGCCCGGCACCGGTGGTCCCGTCAATCATCAGGGCAATTCGCGAGAGATACTGGCCGATACCGAGACGGTCCATGGCCTGGTAGATATGCATCTGGGATACCGTGGTTGCGGTGGCCTCACCTGCGATTTTGCTGTTGTTCATGTTGGCGCCCAGCTCCAGGTGACGCAGGGGAACCAACAGACGCAGCAGCATGGTGCGGGTTTCTTCCGGCAGACGGGTCAGCAGGTTACGCTTGTCGCAGAAGCCATAGCTGGTCTCGGCGGCCTCCTGCATCTTGGCGCGATTGCCGACGTATGCCCCGTAGTAGAACTGGCGCGGATCAGTCACCGCATACCAGTCTTCCATGCGAATCGCGGTACGCCGCTCGTCGTTGAGCTCGTAATTCGGATCCCACTGGGGGCGGTAGTGGAAATTGGTTTTCGCCTCCAGGTCGTAACTTGCTTCTTGGTAGCGGGTGGCGGGTTTGTCTCCGAAACGGCGTGCGATGTGGCCGTAGGTCTGACGGATGGGCTCCACCGAGTTGGTCTTTATTTCGATAGTCATATCAACCTTACCGTGTTGTTTTTGTGGAACAGAACGTTGATGGATGTTGCTCATTAACGCTGGCCGCGCTCCCCGAACCGCCACTTGACCATGTCTTCGTCGATTTGGCGGATCATGTCGGAGTCCATGTGGACCACGTTGTTGTGCTTGCAGAAGATTTGGAACGCCTCCCTGGGTAGAACCAGTTCGACGAACAGCTCCGGGTGACCGATGGCAAAGTCGAATTCCACGAATTTGTCGCCCGGCTCGCTGCGAACCCGGATATAGCGGGTCATCTCGTCAAAGGATTTGGCTCGTGTCTCGCTGGTCATGATTTGCACCACTGGGTTTGTTGTTGTCTGGGAGGGGACGAGCAACGCGTGTGCCAAACCCGTCAAAAAGCCGAGCGCAAATATCCATCCAACTGTTTTTCAAACAGTTATCAGTCATTCGAAATGAATCAGCGTGAATAGTTCTTGGAGAGTACCTGCTGCTTCCGCGGCTATCTTTTTACTAAATGATCAATTTCCCCCGCCCGAATAACCAAATGCTGAGACGCTCTGATCTCGCCCTGCTGCAAGCAGTTTTTTATCATTTGGTTGATTTGTGACATCGATCAGGTATTAACTATTTAAGCGAAATGCCAACAGGCTCTCCGAAAAGAGCAGTCCCCGCCGACAACAACAAAAGGGGTGAACACCATGGCTGCAAGCTACAAGCCACAGCTGAGTTATTCAGACTTCAGGGATCTCAAGGACCAGATCCAGTTTCAATCCACGGAGGGCAAAATCTGGTTTGGCGAACAGCGTATGCTGTTGATGAATCTCAGTTCATTGGCAGCATTCCGTCGCGAGATCGTTAATAGCATGGGCATTGAGAGAGCCAAGGGATTCTTCCTAAGGCTTGGCTATCTCTCTGGGCTCAAGGATGCTGAGCTGGCCCGCAAGCTGAGGCCTCATTGCAGTGAGCTGGATATTTTTCTGGCCGGTCCGCAACTTCACTCGCTGAAGGGTATGGTGAAAGTCGTTCCCCTGGAGATCGATCTGGACCAGGAAACCGGAGATTTTTACGGACGCCTTGAATGGATCGACTCCTGGGAAGTGGAGATCTGCAAGACCGAGCTGGGTCTTATGAAAGAACCGGCCTGCTGGGTACTGCTGGGGTATGCCTGCGCCTATACCTCATCGTTCATGGGCCGGGAAATCATCTTCCGGGAAGTCAGCTGCCGGGGCTGTGGCGATGAGAAATGCATGATCGAGGGTAAACCTGCGGAGCAATGGAAGGACGGGAAAGAGTTCTCCCGCTACTTCAAAGCGGATCCGATCATCGAAGAGCTTTACGATCTTCAGGCACAATTAAACTCCTTGCGAAGCTCCTTTCAGCGGCAAGAAGGCCAGTATTACGGCATTGGCCAGTCCGCATCCTATAACAAGGTGTGCCGGATGATTGACAAGGCCGCACAGGGAAAGGTGTCGGTACTTCTCCTGGGCGAGACAGGCGTCGGCAAGGAAGTAATAGCTCGCAGCGTCCATTTGCGAAGCGCAAGGGCTGATGGGCCCTTCATCGCCGTGAATTGCGCGGCCATTCCGCCTGACTTGATCGAGGCGGAACTTTTCGGCGTTGAAAAAGGCGCCTACACGGGTGCGAACCAGTCGAGAGAAGGGCGTTTCGAACGCGCCAACGGTGGAACCATCTTTCTGGACGAGGTTGTGGAGCTCACTCCCCGAGCCCAGGCCACCCTGCTCAGAGTATTACAGGAAAGTGAACTTGAAAGAGTGGGCGACAATCGCACCCGAAAGGTCAACGTTCGAGTGATCGCCGCCACCAACGAGAGCCTTGAACAGGCAGTCGAGGACGGCCGCTTCAGAGCCGACCTATTTTATCGCCTGAACGTTTTCCCGGTGAGAATCCCACCTTTGCGGGAACGACTTGAAGATTTGCCTTTGCTGGTCGGCCACTTCCTGGAAAAATTCCACGCCCAGTATGAAAAACGCACTCTGGGGTTATCGGACAAAGCCCTGGCGCTGTGCATGAACTATCAGTGGCCGGGCAATATACGGGAGCTTGAGAATGTCATCGAGCGCGGCGTCATCCTAACTGACAACAACGAATCCATCAGTCAGGATGCCCTGTTCGTCTCGCCTCCTCCATCGGAGCCAATGCCCATAGAACGAATCGATGCAGACGGTAATGTCTGCGTCGGCCAGGCTGCCGGCAAGGAGGAAAGCTGGTCTGATCATATCATCAACAGCGGAATCAGCCTGGAGGAAGTGGAAGAAACGCTGATGCGGCAGGCCATGGAACAGGCGAATCAGAATGTCTCAGGGGCTGCTCGAATTCTGGGGCTGACCCGTCCCGCTCTCGCCTATCGCCTTAAAAAAACTGGCATTCTCGATGAAAGCTGATTCTTCAAAGAGGATCTGCGACATGGAAGTTGCACCTCCTTCACACCGAATATGACGAAATGGACAACCCAGCCCAGCGCTTGATCATTTGATAAAAATCAACGCTGTTATCCCACGTTATCGAAAATCAAAACCTGCCAAGAACAAAGCATTTTTAATTTTATTTTCAAAAGCTTAGATCGTTTAAATCCGTTCTGGCACAGCCGTTGCTGAACCACCGTCAGTCGCTTTTCCACAAAAACAAAGACGGTGACATAACATGCCATACCCCATGGAATATCCTCGCGGCAAAGTTCCAGTCACGCTCGCTCTTGCGAGTGCGTCCGCGCTGCTGACCGGTTGCGAGGCGCCGCTGAATCTTGAAGCGGTACGACAACAGTCCCAGCAAGCCATTCAGCGAACCGATTTTTTCCAGTCCGTCGCCCGGAACGATCAAATTGTCGCCATCGCCGGCAACAACGGCGCGTTGCTTGTGAGCGAGAACGGCGGTTCGGACTGGCAACGGGTCCCGGTGCAAACCACCGAGAGTTTTCTTTCCCTTGATGCCTGCCCGGACGGCAGTTTCATCGCCCTGACCTTCAACAATCAGCTCTGGCACGGGAACCCTGCCGGTACCCAGTGGACTGCCCATGAGCTTCCGAGCCAGGAGCAGATGATGACCGCCGATTGCGCGCCCGACGGCACCTGGTGGGCGGGCGGCAGTTTCACCACGCTGCAGAGCTCATCGGATCAGGGTACGACCTGGCAGGAAACTTCCCTGAATGAGGACGCCATTCTGACCAACCTCCAGTTCCTCGATCCGGAAACGGCACTTGCGACCGGAGAATATGGCCTGGTTCTGAAAACACTGGATGGTGGCGAGACCTGGGATTACGCCGGCTATCTACCGGACGAATTCTATCCCCATGCAGCTTACTTCGAATCAGCAGACGAAGGCTGGGTTGGTGGCCTGAACGGTTTTATCTACCACACCACCGACGGCGGAGAAACCTGGGACCGCCAGCCTACCGACACCAGCATGCCAGTGTTTGGCTTCGTCAAGGCCGGCAATGCCCTGTTTGCCCTGGGTGATAACGCCACGGTTCTGGCGTTGTCCGGAGGCAGCTGGACAGGTCTTGAAACACCCAACCAGCCCCTTTACCTGCGCGACGGCGTGGTTCTCGCAGACAACCAGCTCCTGGTAGCCGGAGGCCGCGGTCTGCTCCTTCAACTCGACATTCCCGTGGCCTCAGTGGCCAGCAACAACCGAGGTAACTGATCATGGCCGGACTGCACAGATTCACGCACTTCCTGCACCAGCTGGAACTCTGGATTTTCAGGAATCCTCGGAAGGTCCTGTCGCTGATCGCCATCCTGACGCTGTTTTTCGCGCTACGGATTCCGGGGCTGAAAATCTTCACGGACTTCGCCGATCTGTTGCCCCAGCAGCATCCTTACATCGAGCTGCACAACAGCATCAAGGACGATTTTGGCGGCGCCAACGTTCTGGTGGTCGGTGTTGAATTCGCCGAAGGCGACATCTTTTCCAATGAGAACCTGGCAACCATCGACCGGGTAACACAGGCGGTCGATAACCTGCCCGGCGTGAACCACAACCTGGTTGCGAGCGTTACGCACCGCAATTCCCGGGAGATCTGGCTGACTGAAGTAGGCAGCATTAACTCCGAGCCCTACTACGACTCCACCCGAGGCGAGTATTCCGAACAGGCCCTGAGTGAAATGAAGGCTGCAGTGGCCGCAAACCCAAGAGTCTATGGGCCTCTGGTGTCTCCGGATTTCAGAATGGCTCTAGTCAAAGCACAATTGATCGAAGGCAAGCTCGACTACGAGAAGACATTCGCGCAACTGCAGCAGCTCCGCGAGCAGGAGGCCGGTGACGACGTCACCATCTACGCCACAGGCCAGCCCGTACTTGTTGGCTGGGCCTACACCTACATGGACCAGATTCTGCAGATCTTCATCTTCACCGTTCTGGCCATGCTGGCACTGCTGGTTTTCCATTTCCGCAAAGCCTATGGGGTGCTGATTCCCCTGGGCGGCGTTCTGATCTCCACGATCTGGGGCCTTGGGATCATCAGCCTGCTCGGTTACAACCTGGACCCGCTCGGGCTGGTCATCCCCTTTTTGATTGCTGCCCGGGCCATGAGCCACGGTGTTCAGCTGGTAGAACGTTATTACGCAGAAACCCGCGAGCTGGGCGAGGGCCCAAAGGCCGCCAAGGCTACCTTTGACAGCCTGTTCCGCCCCGGCTCCCTGGGCGTGGTGTCCGATGCCATCGGCCTGTCACTGATCGCCATCGGCTCGATTCCCCTGAACACCCACCTGGGGATCTATGCCTCTCTCTGGGCAATCACCGTTGTATTTACGGTTCTGATCGGTGTTCCCCTGCTGCTTTCGATCCTGCCCACACCAAAGAATGCCGAGATGCGCGAGACCGCCCTGCGTTATATCGGCAGCAGCTGCTCACGAACCGTGACTCGCCCCGGACGGGCAAAAATTGTACTGGCAGCGGCGGCAGTCTTGATGGGTGCCGGCGTCCTTGCGGCGTCCAACGTCCAGATCGGCGACTCGGAACCCGGTTCTCCGATCCTGTACCCGGACCACGATTACAACATCTCCTCCCGCGTGGTGAATGACCGCTTCCCCGGTTCCGAGGAGCTGTATGTGATCGCCGAAACCGACGAGAAAGGTGGCCTCAAACGGCCTGAAGTGCTCAAGGCTCTGTCGGACTTCCAGGCGCACATGCTCACCGATCCGGGTGTTGGCGGATCCAAGGGCCTGCCCGACCTAGTCAAGCAGGTGAACCGGCTGATGCACAACGACGATCCACGCTGGTACCAGATTCCCCACGACCAGCGTTATGTGGGAGGCCTGATGTTCACCTACATGGCTTCCAGCCCCATTCCCGGCGCACTCGATGAGTTCAATGACACCGACGACCGGGTCGCCAATCTGGTGTTCTTCTACAAGGATCGCCAGGGCGAAACCATCCGCCGCGCCATTCACATGGCCAAGGAATGGATCGCCGAAAATGGTGACAGCGTCGAGGGACTGACCATCCGGCTGGCTGGAGGAACGCTCGGTGTTGCCGCAGCCATGAACGAATCAGCGTTCGATACCAACATGATCGTACTACCACTGGTGTTCCTGCTGATTTTTGCCTTCGTGATGCTGTTTTACACCTCCTGGCACGCCGGCCTGATGATGCTGCTGGCAATGCTGTTCGCCACCACCCTGACCTACGCCTATATGGGCCTGTACGGGCTCAGCATCGACATCAATACGGTGCCGGTGATTGCCGTCGGCATCGGCGTGGGCATTGATTACTCCATCTACATGATGGACCGCATACGCGAGGAAATGGCCAAGTGTGGCGAGCTGCGCGAGGCGGTTCGCCGGGCCATCGCCACTACCGGCATGGCCATCAGTTTCACCGCGCTCACCCTGATGGCCGGCATCATCATGTGGGTCATCTTCTCTGACCTGCGGTTCCAGTCCGATGCCGCCATGCTGCTGTGCGTGATGATCGTGATCAACGGCATCGCCGCCATGCTGCTGGTGCCTTCCTGGGTGCTGGTGTTCAAGCCCCGTTTCATTACCAACGTCTACGCGGACGAGGACGGCATTCTCCACGCCGACCGTCAACGTCCCGAACCAACTCCCTCACCAACCGATAACAGCCGGGACAGTGATGGATACGTAGCCGGAGCCGCGTCCCGGGCTTGACCCGGGGCAAGGCTCCAGAACAACCCAAACGAGGATCTGCCATGCAAACAAAAATAAAAGGCCTGAGTCTGTGGTGCGCTGTATTCTCCAGCACCACTGCACTCACCCTGGCTGCGCTGCCCGGCACTGTTGCCGCGGAGGATACCAGGATCAATGGCTTCTATGAGAACGCAACCTACGCACGTGACGGAGTGGGTCTCTCCAAATTCCGGAACACCATTCAGCTTGAGGGGGAAAAACAGATAGGTAACGTGGGCATTTTCAGCAATGTCTCCGTAAACGGCACGCTTCGCGGCACCTACGACGGGGTTTACGACCTCAATGATGACGAATACGGCAGTAAAGCCGGCGGGCCGATTCAGCTCCAGGACATCGCCCAGGGCTCGGTTCCCCATGGAGGCGGTATTGCTCCCACGCCGTTCTTAGGCTTCGACATCAATGAGAACCCCAACGACGGCATGGTAGTTCTCGGCGAGCACCTGCATGATCAGGACAACGGCGTTGCTTTTGGCGTACCCGTACGTCCCTGTGACGTCGACAGCCGCGGCTGTATCGATGACTACCTCGACAAGGACGAAGATGAGCTGCGTTTCCAGGAGTTCAATGACCGTCTGGATTTCATCCGGGAACTCTATGTTGATTTCGATCTGAACTTCGACAGTGGCAACGTACTCAGCACCCGTCTGGGTAAACAGCAGGTCATCTGGGGCCGCACCGATCTGTTCCGGGTCCTCGATGTGATCAACCCGGTGGACTATTCCCGCAACAACATCTACGACGAGCTGGAAGATATCCGGATTCCCATGTGGATCCTGAAAACGGACTACCGTATGGGCCCGACGGAAGTGTTCGAAGGCTTTGCCTTTGACGACCTGAACTTCCAGGTGGTGTGGAACTTCGACGAGTTCCGTCCCCACGACATCGGCCAGTGCGGCCAGCCCAACGTGATCCTCGACGCCGGCTGTTTCTTCCGGGGCATGAACAACCTCTGGGAAAATGGCGGCACCGTGGCCAACTTTGCAGGCGCGACACCTGATGGTGGTCTGGCAACCGACTTCGGCCCCGGGCAGATCGGTATCCGCCGCGCCAATATGCCGAGCTGGAAGCTGTCCAACACCCAGCTGGGGCTTAAACTGGAAGGTGTCTATGGCGACCTGGGCTTCTCCCTGAATGCACTGACCTATCGCTCCCAGTTACCCTCGCTTCGCGGTGGCATTCCCGCCCAGAACGCGTTTGACGGTACGACAGACGTTTATCCGTCCCTGATCGCCTTCGACATCCACTTCCCGCGGGTCAACCTGGTGGGTGGCTCCCTGGACTACTACTCCCAGGGCATCGATACCGTATTCCGGTTCGAGACTGCCTACACCTCGGGCGAGGAATTCGCCAATACCCTGCGCGAGAGACTTTATTCCGAGTCTGACGTGGCACGTTACGTTATTGGCGCAGACAAGAACGTGTTTATTCCTTTCCTGAACGAAAACCAGTCGTTCCTGTTCTCCGGCCAGATCTTCGGCCAGCACATTCTTGATCACGAGCGTGAGCAGAGGACCTATGGTGAAGCCGGCATTCCGGACTGGGAGCACAACTGGATTGGCACCCTGCTGATTCAGGGCTTTTACATGAACAACCGTCTGATCCCGAAACTGATCACCGCCCACGACTTCCGCGCCCAGGCCACCACGCTGGCCCCGAGTGTTGACTGGATCGTGACGGACCGGTTCCGGGTTACTGCCGGCGCCAACGTGAAGGTTGGAGACGGTGCCCGCAAATTCGACGACTGCCGTTCCTGTAACCCCTGGGATCCGTTCACCCAGACACCGGGTGTGGTCAATCACCAACCAGGTGAGTCCGCGGGCCTTGGTGGCTTTGAGCCCCTCGGCCGCTTCAAGTCCGGTCCGATCGGTATGGCGCAGGAAGAAGACGAAGTCCAACTGACCGTTCGCTACAGCTTCTGATCACGAGGTAACACCATGAGACACAAAACAATGAATACCTTCAAACGCACACTAGTTGCGGGCTGCACTGCCAGCCTGATGGCCACCGCCGCGTTCGCGGACGAGGCGACAATTACCGAGTCTTTTTACCCCTACAAGACCGAGACACCAGGCTTTGAGGGGCTCGAACCAGGCATGGTGATCGACCAGAGCAACGTAGCCCAGTTCAAAGAAATCATTGATCCGGCCTTCTACGGCTTCATTGAGCAGGGCTGGACCACCATTGTTGTGGGCGAGACCACCTCGTTCGACCTTCATCCAAGCTACGTGGAAGCTACAAGGCTGGCCATGGACCAGGTCACCTTGGGCGAGAAGGTCGGCGAAATTAATGGCTGGCAGGCAGGGCGGCCATTTCCGGAAGAACCCAGTTCAGAGGACCCCCGTGCCGGTGAAAAGCTGGCCTGGAACTACAAATACGGCTACAACTGGGGCGATAGCGCCGCTATCTCTCCGTTCTACTGGAAATACCGTGACATGAACTCGGGCGATGTGGAACGGACGATCAAATTCAACTTCCACTTCCTCAACTATAAAGGCCGTGTAAACCAGGAACCCACTCCGGAAATTACACCGAACCCATCTGATCTTTTCCGTGCAATTTACGTGCAGGTACTGGATCCGGCTGACGTACGCGACACCCAGTTGCTCATTCACCGGGCTGCGGATGACCTCAAGCGCGACAACTCCTGGCTGTACCTCGGTTTTCAACGTCGCGTCCGTCGTTTGGCCACCGGTCAGGTCACCGACGCCTTCCTGGGCTCCGACCTGATGATCGAGGACTTCGAAGGCTACAACGGCCGGATTTCCGACATGAACTGGACCTACAAGGGTACCCGTTACATGCTGATGCCGTTCTACAACCACAATGAGCTCAAGCTGGACTCTGAAACCCACAGTGACAGCGACGGTTACCAGGTGGTTGCCTTCAGTGGCCAGGGCGGATGCTTCCCGGATATCACCTGGCAGCTTCGCAAAGTCTATGAGGTCGAGTCTGTGCCGGTCGATGAGAGCCATCCGCTGTCAAAGCGTGTGCACTTCATGGACGCCCAGACCTTCACCATTCCCCGCACCGTCTCCTATGACCGTAAAGGCAGCCTCTGGAAGACCTTCACCATTGGTCAGGCCCATCCGGACCATCACCTGGCCAAGAACAAGGGCACGGGTGTTTCCATCGACGACAGCTTCAGCATGATCGACGTGCAGGCCAGCCACTGCACCACTGGCCAGTTCAAGGGCCAGGTGGATCCTGAAATGTCGCCGCCCAATATGTTCAACGTTCAGTACCTGCGCGCCACGGGCAGTTAACCGGGCATCATTGTTGCTCCTCTTTTGGGCCCGCTTCGGCGGGCCCCTTTTTTGGACTATGGAGGATATCGGACATGACAGATAACCAGTCTGCCGTTGGTAAGCAGGATTCAACCGCGCCCCTCACAGTCGTTGTTTCGCGGCGAGTCAGGAAGGGCCAACAAGAGGCGTTTGAAGCGTTGAGCAGCCAGATGACCGAGCGGGCGTCCCGTTTTCTCGGTTACCTGGGCACGGCCATGTTCCGGCCCGCTTCGCCCGACGATCCCGAGTACCGGATTGTCTTCAAGTTCCGGGACCGGGAAACCCTGACCGCCTGGGAGGAATCGGAAGAACGCGCCGAGCTGCTGGAACAGATTGAAAGCCTGCTGGTACAGCCCAGCGAACGGGAAGTCACCTCCGGCATCGTGACCTGGTTCACCCTGCCCGGCCAGAACCCGGTGCAACCACCACCCAAATGGAAGATGACTATTGTCAGTTGGCTGGCACTTTACCCCGCTGTGACCCTGGTGTTCGTCATTTTCGGAGACCTGCTGGCCCAGGTGCCACTCTTGCTGCGGACGATGATCGTCACAATCGTGGTGATGGGGTTAATGAGTTATGTGTTGATGCCCAGAATGACGAAATGGTTCGCCTTCTGGTTGTTTCCCCGACAGAAGGGACCCTCCCGTTGAGCGAACGATTCATGGATGCCTGACAAGAGCAAAGTCAGGGAGCAAGCCAGGCCGCGCTGACCCGCTCCCGACCGACTCAGAAATGAATAACCGACCGGATGCTCTTACCCTCGTGCATCAAGTCAAACGCCTTGTTAATGTCTTCCAGCGGCATGTTGTGGGTAATGAACACATCCAGCGGAATCTCGCCCTTTTCGGCTTTTTCCACGTAGCCCGGCAACTCGGTACGGCCTTTCACGCCGCCAAACGCTGAGCCTTTCCAGACCCGGCCGGTGACCAGCTGGAACGGACGGGTGCTGATTTCCTCGCCGGCGCCGGCGACGCCGATGATGACGGATTCGCCCCACCCCTTGTGGCAGCACTCCAGGGCGGCGCGCATCACCTTGACGTTACCGATACACTCGAAGGAATAGTCCACGCCGCCGTCGGTCATTTCAACGATCACTTCCTGGATCGGCTTGTCGTAGTCGTTGGGATTGACCACATCGGTCGCACCCAGCTGTTTGGCGATGTCGAACTTCCCAGGGTTGATGTCGATGGCAATGATGCGACTGGCCTTGGCCATGGTGGCACCGATGATAGCCGCCAGGCCGATACCACCCAGGCCGAAGATGGCTACCGTTGCCCCTTCTTCCACCTTGGCCGTGTTCATCACCGCACCGATGCCGGTGGTCACGCCGCAACCGAGCAGACACACCTTCTCAAGGGGCGCTTCCTTGGGAATCTTGGCCAGGGAGATCTCGGGCAACACGGTGTACTCGGAGAAGGTGGAGCAACCCATGTAGTGGTACAGCGGCTTGCCCTGGTAGGAGAAGCGGGAGGTGCCGTCCGGCATCACGCCCTTGCCCTGGGTGGCCCGAACGGCGCCGCACAGGTTGGTCTTGCCGGAGGTGCAGAACTTGCACTCGCCACACTCGGCGGTGTAAAGCGGAATCACGTGGTCACCCACTTCCAGGTTTTTCACGCCCGGGCCCACGGCCTCCACAATACCACCGCCTTCGTGGCCGAGGATGGTCGGGAACAGGCCTTCCGGGTCGGCGCCCGACAGGGTGTAGGCATCAGTATGGCAGACGCCGGTGGCAACGATGCGCACCAGCACTTCACCTTTTTGCGGCGGGGCGACATCCACTTCAACGATTTCCAGCGGCTTGTTGGCTTCAAAGGCCACCGCGGCACGGGATTTGATCACTGGCATGCTCCTCTGGTTCTGTCAGGAATCTCGGGCATTGCTGATTCCCTTTGTATGATGAATTGACAGATTGACGGTTTGACGATTACTAGACGACTGGTCTACTATAGCAGATATGACGTCAACCGACACCCGCACTCACATTATTCACACCGGCGCCGACCTGATCGGCCATAAAGGCTTTGGTGCGACAGGCATCAACGCCGTGCTGACCGCAGCTGGCGTACCCAAGGGGTCGTTCTACCACTACTTTAGCAGCAAGAATGATTTCGGCCTGGCGGTCATTGATACCTTCGCGGAGGAATACGACGCCAAACTGGATCGGATTCTCAATGACACCAGCCGCTCCTGGGTCGACCGGCTGCGCGCCTACTTCGACACCGGCTTTGAAACCATGACCAGCTGCGAGTACACCCGGGGCTGTCTGATCGGCAACCTGGGCCAGGAACTGGCGGGACAGAACGAAGCCTTCCGGCAGAGGCTGGACTCGGTCTTCGCCAGCTGGGAAAGACGCTTTGAGCATTGCATCCGTGCTGCCCAGCAGGCCGGAGACATCAGCGCCGACATCGACGCGGCAGACGCCGCCAGTTTTCTTCTGTCCGGCTGGGAAGGCGCCATCCTGCGTTCGAAGGTCCTCAAGTCCACCGAACCCATGGAGAGGTTCGTGCGAGTCTTTTTCAAACACTGCCTGAACATCGGCTGAAATTTTTTTCGATTGCCGACTAGTAGACTGGTCTAATTAATATCATTTGATCCTGAAGGAGGATGCCCGATGAGCAACCAGAACGATCCACTTTTTCAACCGCACCATCTGGGCGAACTGGCCCTGCCCAACCGGATTCTGATGTCACCACTGACACGTTCCCGCTCAAGCCAGCCCGGGGATATCCCCAACGACATGAACGCCCGCTACTATCAGCAGCGGGCCAGCGCTGGCCTGATTCTCAGTGAAGCCACCCAGGTTTCGCCGCAAGGCAAGGGCTATGCCTTTACCCCCGGCATTCATTCGCAGGAACAGATTGAAGGCTGGAAGAAGGTAACCGGGGCGGTGCACATGGCCGGCGGCCGAATTCACATGCAACTGTGGCACGTGGGCCGGATTTCCCATCCGGACCTGCAACCGAACGGTGAAAAGCCCGTTGCGCCTTCTGCCATCAAGCCCGAAGGTGCCAAGACCTTCATCAGTGCCAACTCCGGCATGGTGGATATCCCGGAGCCCCGGGCCCTGGAAACCGCGGAAATGACCGACATTGTCGAGCAGTACCGCCAGGGTGCGCTGAACGCAAAAGAAGCCGGCTTTGACGGCGTTGAAGTCCATGCGGCCAACGGCTATCTGCTGGACCAGTTCATCAAGAGCGGCAGTAACCATCGCACTGACGAATACGGTGGCTCGGTGGAAAACCGTCTGCGCCTGCCATTGATGGTCGTCGAAGCGGTTATCGACGTCTGGGGCAAGGACAAGGTCGGCGTCCGCGTCAGCCCCACGGGTAGTTTCAATGCCATGGACGACGACAACCCGGCCGAAACCTTCGGTACCTTCGCCCGGCACCTGAACGACCTGGGCATTGCCTACATCGAAGTGGTGGAAGACTCCTTCCAGGGCAATCACGCGAACGGCCGCCCGGAAGAAGTCATCGACGCGATCCGCGCCGGCTTCAAGGGCACCTACATTGCCAATGGCGCCTACACCGCCGACGAGGCCCGAAAGCGTATCGACGAAGGCCGGTGCGATCTGGTCACCTTCGGCCGCCCGTTTATCGCCAACCCGGATCTGCCGGAGCGCTTCCGCCAGAACGCGCCCCTGAACGACTGGGACGACAGCACCTTCTATGGCGGTGATGAACACGGTTACACCGACTACCCGACACTGATAGAACTCGAAAAAAGCGCCTGAACAGCGCTTTTATTCCCAAAGGAGACAAACCATGAGCAACACCAATGACCCGATCAACAGCAAAGTAGTGATTATTACCGGCGCCAGCAGTGGTCTCGGTGAAGCCACGGCCCGCCGCCTGGCAGACCGGGGCGCCAAGCTGGTACTCGCAGCACGCCGGGAGGACCGCCTGAAAGACCTGACGGAAGATCTCAAATCCCGGGGCGCCGAAGCCATCTGGCAGGTCACCGACGTGACCGACCGCAATCAGGTTGAGTCTCTGGCCGCCGCGGCAAAAGAGGCGTTTGGCAGGATCGATGTGCTGGTCAACAACGCCGGGCTGATGCCCCTGGCACCGCTGGACGCCCTCAAGGTTGATGAGTGGGAACAGATGGTAGACGTCAACATCAAGGGCGTGATGTATGGTATCGCCGCTGTACTGCCGACCATGCGGGAACAGCACAGCGGGCACATCCTCAACCTGTCGTCGGTCGCCGGGCACAAGGTCTTCCCCGGTGCCGCCGTCTACTGCGCCACCAAATATGCGGTGAAGGCGCTGTCCGAAGGCGTTCGTATGGAAGGCGGCGACGAGATCCGCAGCACCAACATCTCGCCGGGTGCCGTCGCCACCGAGCTCACCAGCACCATCACTGATCCCGACGCGAAAAAGGCGGCGGATGAGCTCTACGAAGTCGCCATTGATTCCGATGCCGTGGCCCGGGCAGTTGTCTATGCCATCGAGCAGCCGGCGGATGTCGATATCAATGAAATCATCCTGCGGCCGACGGCTCAGGAGCTGTAGAACTTCTCTCGATCCTCGAACCCTGCACCATGCTGCCCCGCAAGGGCAGCGTTGGTGCAAGAGATCCACGGCCAGTCTCATCAAAATCCTCGAAAGATCACCACCTACCTGCGAAGTTCCCACGCACATCACATATCATTGTTGCGCCCCCAAAAACTTTTCCGAATCTGGTACGTATCTGAAGGGTTGAATCAAAAGGCCAAGGAGCATCAACCTTGCATACGCTTTACTGGTTTACCCGGGATCTTCGCCTGCACGACAACGCCGCGTTGCTGGCGGCCTCGAAGTCCGACGTGCTTTTATGTGTCTACGTTGTTGATCCCCGCTGGTTCGCACCGGGGCCACTGCAAAGCAAAGCCATGGGCGATCATCGCTGGCGCTTCCTCTGGCAGAGCCTGATGGCGCTGGAGCGAACCCTGCGGACGCTTGGCCAGCGCCTGCATATTGCCTATGGCGAGCCGGAAGCCGTGGTCCCCGAGCTGGTGCATGCCCACCGTATTGCCCGGGTTGTCCGGTCGCGGTTGCCGGGCACCCGGGAAGCTGGCCAGTGGCGCGCGATCAAGGACAAACTGCCACAGACCCTGTTCCAGCAATTCGAAACCCTGAGCCTGTTTACCGAGGGCTCCCTGCCCATGACCCTGCAGGATCTGCCGGACACCTTTTCCCAGTTCCGCAAGCAGGTTGAGAAAACCGGAGAACGCTGTACCGAGCGTTTGCGTATCCGCACTCTGACAGCCCTGCCTCCGCCACCAGGGTTCCCGGAGGACAATCGCGGCGACTGCCCGCCGATACCAGAGCCGATGCATCCATTGCAGTTTATGGGGGGTGAAACAGCCGGCGTGGAGCGGCTTCGGGAATTCCTGTACGGCAACCACAGCATTGACCGCTACAAGGAGACCCGCAACGCCCTGGACTCCTGGGACGCCTCCTCAAAATTCTCGCCCTGGCTGGCCAACGGCAGTCTCTCGGTTCGCGAAGTGGCGGAAACCATCACAGAGTACGAAGCCAGCGAGACCAAAAACGAATCCACCTATTGGCTCTGGTTCGAACTGCTCTGGCGGGAATACTTCTACTGGTACGCCCTGAAACACGGCGCCAACCTGTTCCGCCGGGATGGCGTCCAGCGCAAGCGTCGACACGGCACCTTCTATGGCCACCGTTTCAAGGCCTGGTGCCAGGGCAACACCGAATACCCAATCGTAAACGCGGCCATGAATCAGCTGCGGGAAACCGGTTACATGAGCAACCGGGCCCGGCAACTGGTAGCAAGCTGTTTCATCAACGAACTGGGCCTCGACTGGCGATACGGAGCGGCATGGTTTGAAGAGCAGTTGATCGACTATGATGTAGGGAGCAACTACGGCAACTGGCAGTACCTGGCTGGCGTGGGGGCGGACCCGAGAGGCCTGCGGCAATTTAATCTGGAAAAACAGACGCAGCAGTACGATCCCACCGGCACCTTCATTGACCGCTGGGGCGGACACGCGGAACAGCCCGTAGGTTTACACACAGTGGATGCGGCAGACTGGCCCTTGTAGCAATAAGGCGAACAGCCATGACGGATAGGAAGGACAACGGCAATACGGCACGTGAGACCCTGGCTCGCATCATCGATACCAGCTCTCCCTCTACCTTGCTGAGTTGCGGCAACCTCGCGACCGAAGTCTCACGGATCTGGCAGAAACATCAGAAGGGCGTTGACGTTCACACACTGGACACCATCGACCCCAATGCCCACCTGTTCCTGGACCGGGTGGCAGACCTGGCCCTGGTTACCGAAACCCTCGAACATCTGCCCCACGACGAAGGCGCCCTTCTGCTGGGACAACTCAGGAACTATGGCACCCATCAGATTGCGGTTCTTGTGGGAGAGGCTCCTGACTGGGCGTTTACGGACTTCATCGGCCTTGGCTTCCGGCGCCATGCCGAACTGGAAAATGATAACGGTGCACTGACGCTGTACACCTACAATCTGGATACTTACAACCACAAGCGGGCCTGGAACAATCCAGAGAACTGGGCAAATCCGGAAATGTGGGGCAAAGCATGGTGGTAGAAAGCGAGGGGGTAAAAAGCGCAGTGGTGAGCAGTCCGTCTTCCCGAAAACTCAAACCCAGCACGATCCGGATCGGCACCCGGTACCGGGCCAATCGATTGAAAGGCCCTTACGACGCCATTGTAATCGGTTCCGGCATTGGCGGCCTGACAACGGCCGCTTGCCTGGCCAAGGCCGGCAAGAAGGTACTGGTACTCGAACAGCATTACACCGCCGGCGGCTACACCCACAGCTACGCCCGCAACGGTTACGAATGGGACGTGGGTGTTCACTATATTGGCGACATGGGCTCTCCCCATACCCTGGGCCGGCGCCTGTTCGATTACATTACCGACGGCAAACTGGAATGGGCACCCATGGACGAGAATTACGACCGTTTCTTTCTGGGAGACAAGGTCGTCAATCTGCGTGCCGGCAAGGAGGGCCTTCGGCTCTCCTTGCTGGATGCCTTCCCGGATGAACAGGAGGCCATCGACCAGTATGTAAAACTGCTGGGGAAGGTAGCCGACGGCATGCAGTGGTATACGCTTTCCAAGCTCGCGCCCGGACTTCTGAGCCCGCTCGTTCATAAAGGCCTGGATATGGCCTTACCGGATTACTTCAACAAAACCACCTGGGACGTTTTGAGCGAACTGACCGACAACCAGGAACTGATCGGTGCGATCACCGGCCAGTGGGGCGATTGCGGCGTCACACCGAGGCAATCCAGCTTTATGGTTCACGCGCTGATTGCAAAGCACTACCTTTACGGCGGTTTCTATCCGGTCGGCGGCGCCTCGGAGATCGCAAAAACCATCATCCCCGTCATTCAGCAGCCCGGCGGCGAGGTATTCACCTACGCCGACGTGACCGACATCCTGGTCGAGAAAGGCAAGGCAACCGGCGTGCGCATGGCAGACGGCGAGGAAATCCGGGCACCGATGGTCATCAGCAACGCCGGGGTGATCAACACCTTTGAAAAATTGCTGCCGGCCAAGGCCGCAGAAAAAATCGGCTATAAGCGCAAACGCCGGCACATTATTCCCTCCATGCCTCATATCGGGCTCTACATCGGCCTGAAAGAAACTCCGGAAGCGCTCGGGCTGCCGCGCACCAATTTCTGGATCTACCCGAGCGCCGATCACGACAGCAACGTGCAACAGTTCCTGGATGATCCGGAAAACACCGAGTTTCCGGTGGTGTATATTTCCTTCCCGGCAGCCAAGGACCCGGACTACCAGAACCGCTGGCCTGGCACCTCCACCATAGAGATTGTCGCACCAACCACCTGGGAGATGTTCGAGCCCTGGCAGGACACTACCTGGGGCAAGCGCGGCGAAGACTATGGGGTCCTTAAGCAGAAAATTACCGACCAATTGCTGGAAGTGATGTACGAGAAACTCCCGCAGCTTCGGGGCAAAGTGGATTACGTGGAGACCTCCACGCCGCTGTCTACCGCCTGGTTCTGCCGCTATGGTCGGGGCGAGCTCTACGGTCTGGACCACAACCCTGAGCGCTTCGAACAGGACTGGCTGAAACCGAAAACCGACATTCCCGGGCTCTATCTCACCGGCCAGGACATCCTGACCTGCGGCGTGGTGGGCGCGATGATTGGTGGGCTGGTCAGCACCCTGGCCATCCAGGGCTGGCGCGGCGCCGGGCTGGCAAAACGTATTTTTGTGGGGTAACAGGCGTTGCCCAGGCCGATCTGTGCCGATTGCGGCATGCACCTGAATATCTGTGTCTGTGAAGCCTGTGCCCCGGTGCCGAACCGCACCCGGGTTTCGGTCCTTCAACACCCAACCGAGGTGGCTCACCCCAAGGGAACCGTGCGCATACTGGCCCAATGCCTCGCCAGAGTCGACGTGTTCCAGGGCGAGACGCCAGACGATTTTGACCAGGCCGGCTTCAATTCACTCACAGAAGCCGGGCATTCCGCACTGCTGTTCCCCGGTCCCGGCAGCGACATCCTCGAATGCGCAGACCTCCATAACATCCATCACTGGATCATTCTCGATGGCACATGGCGCAAGGCCGCAAAGATCCTGCATCAGAATCCTGCCCTGGCGGCACTGCCCCGCTTCCATTTGGCGGAACCTCCAGCGTCTGCCTACGCCATCCGAAAGGCCCCGGGCAAGCAACACCTAGCCACAGCAGAGGCGGTTGCCTATCTGCTGAAGGTAGTCGAGCCCGGCCTGGATACCCGGCCCATTTCCCGGGCCATGCGCTCACTGGTGGACAAACAGCTCGCCCAGATTCCGGCCCGGCTGCACAAGCATTATCAATAAACCGATGCGGGTGAGACGAGCGGCCGATGCGGACGTAATCTCCGGAAACCCGATCAAAACCGAGAGCAGCCCATGTCCGCGCAATTCGACTCTGCAGACCTCTCCCGCATTATCGAGATGGCCTGGGAAGATCGCACCCCCTTCGAGGCCATCGAAGCCCTCTATGGCCTTCAGGAGAAAGACGTCATCCACCTGATGCGACGTGAGCTGAAGCCTTCAAGCTTCCGGCTCTGGCGCAAGCGGGTAACCGGACGCAGCACCAAGCACCGCCAGTTGCGGCCCGAAGGGGTGAGTCGGGGCTATTGCCCGACCCAGTACAAGCATCGGTAAGCGTCGCACCATTGGCATTGCCGGCATGGCTGCGCGATCATGAACACTCAGGTAACAAGCAAGGAACCAATGCAATGGCAGTGTTCAACCAGAAAGATGCCCGGGAGCAACTCGATGCCGAGGCCAGCAAGGTACACCGGTCCGACCTTGAGACTCTGCTTGAACGGCAACGCGCGATTGAAGAAAAGGTGAAGGGTAGCGGCAAGCTGGCACGCTTCAGCGGCGACATCAAGCTGATGTTTTCCATGATCCGCGACTACTGGTACGGCAATTACCGGAGCGTACCCTGGAAGACAATCGCGGCAGTGGCAGGGGCACTCCTGTACGTGCTGAATCCGCTGGATGTCATTCCCGACCTTCTGTTCGGCTTCGGATTTATCGACGATGCCGGCGTCGTGGCCCTGTGTCTGAAACTGGTAGAATCCGATCTGCTCCGCTACGCTGCGTGGAAGGAACATCAGGAAGAATCTGAAAACCGGGTCAGTGCGAATTGATTAATTTCTGAACTGACGGTATTCTCCCGCCCCTGCTGTAGGAACACCTGAATCAAATCTGGAGTTGTCGTGGATTTAGCCACTCTCATCGGTCTTGCCGGCGCTATTCTGCTGATTGCATCCGCCGTTATTCTTGGTGTTTCACCTTCCGTATTTATCAACCCTGCCTCATTGCTGATTGTCGTGGGTGGCACCATGTTCGTGGTGTTGGCCAAGTTCAGCGTCGCCCAGTTTCTTGGCGCCTTCAAAGCGGCCGCTCGGGCCTTCAAGTTCAAGCTGCCCGAAACCCAGGCCAGCATTGAAGAGTTGGTGGATATCGCCAACGTGGCCCGCAAAGAAGGCGTCCTGGGGCTGGAGGATAGAGAGATCAGCAGCCCGTTCCTGGCCCAGGGTATACAGATGCTGGTGGACGGTCAGGACGGCAAGACTATCAAGGAGCTCCTGAACAAGGAACGCCTGATGACCCTCGACCACAACCGTTCTGGCGCCAAGGTATTCACGGCCATGGCCGATGTGGCGCCGGCCATGGGCATGATCGGCACGCTGATTGGTCTGGTTCAGATGCTGTCGAACATGGAAGACCCGAAGTCCATCGGCCCTGCCATGGCGGTCGCACTGTTGACCACACTGTATGGCGCCATGATTGCCACCATGATCGCGACTCCGATTGCCGACAAGCTCTCCCTGCGGATGACCGAGGAAGCGCGCATGCAGTCGCTGTACATTGATGCCCTGGTGGCCATTCAGGAAGGCACCAATCCCCGGATCATCGAGCAGATGCTGTCGAGCTACCTGCCCCCCAAGGAACGCGAGAAAGCGGCTGCAGTTGAAGGCGCCTGACCATGGATGAATTGCCTGAAGAGGAAAAACCGGGGATTCCGGCGTGGGTAGTTACCTTCGCCGATCTCATGTCCCTGCTGATGTGCTTCTTCGTGTTGCTGCTGTCCTTCTCGGAGATTGATGCCCAGAAGTTCAAGCAGATCGCCGGTGAACTCTCCAAAGCCTTCGGCGTTCAGCGGGACGTGCCGGCCCTGGAAATACCCAAGGGTACCAGCCCCATTTTCGACAAGTTTTCTCCCGCACCGCCCGAGCCCACCGTGGTCAACGAGGTCAAACAGACCACCACAGAGGAAGCCCCCGAGCTGCAGACCCTGAAAAGCCCGACCGACATGGCCGTGGAGGCTGCCATGGAAGAGCAGCTGCAGGAAACCATGGACGAAATCCTCAAGGTGCTGGAGCCGGCGATCGCCGATGGGCGCATCAATGTAAGCGAGGATCAGCGGCGGATCGTGATCCGGGTGGAAGAAAAAGGTTCGTTTCCCTCAGGTTCGGCTCAGCTGACCTGGGAATTTGAGGGCCTGTTGCTGGACATGGCCGAGGTTATTGAGGGCATCCCCGGCGACCTGACCATTGAGGGCCACACCGACAACGTGCCTATCCGTACCGATCGCTTCTACAGCAACTGGGATCTGTCGGCTGCCCGGGCCGCCGCGGTGGCCAACGTGCTGGTCGCCCGGGACCAGGTTGAACCCACGCGACTTTCCGTCACCGGACTGGCGGATACCGAACCCAGAGTTCCGAATAGCTCAGCAGAAAACCGGGCCAAGAACCGGCGCGTGGAAATCATCATTGATCTCTCCGGCCCGATGCAGGAACAGGAGGTTCGCCTCCGGGAACTGATCCAGTCCGAATCGGACGATGACCAGTCGGCACTCGGGATCGAATCCGACAGCTCGACATCAAACGAAATCAGCTGGTAAGCGCACTCTATTTTGGTGCGCCCGACACCAAAACGCACAATGCTAGTGCACTTTGGCTCTAAAACACGTCTCCCACATCTGTCCAGAACCACCCAACTGCCCTTCCGCGCTTGAAATGCATTATTTTGGAACAGCTCTTGCTTTAGCTGCACCTCATCAATGCACATTTCAACGTAAAGCGGCCCGCTAGAGGCCGGACACACAACATCAGGAGCGAAAACCCGTGGACATCACGAGTGCAGTACACACCCTGACTGAAAGCGCCAACACGCTGTTCATCCTCATCGGCGCCATTATGGTGCTGGCCATGCATGCCGGCTTTGCTTTTCTGGAAGTAGGCACCGTTCGCCACAAGAACCAGGTCAACGCCCTGGTGAAGATCATGACCGACTTTGGCATCTCTGCCGTGGCCTATTTCTTCATCGGCTACTACATTGCCTACGGCAGCCATTTCATGAGCGGTGCCGCCGAGCTCACCGCCGCCAACGGCTATGATCTGGTGAAGTTTTTCTTCCTGATGACCTTCGCCGCAGCCATTCCCGCGATTGTCTCCGGTGGTATCGCTGAACGGGCAAAGTTCTATCCGATGCTGATTGCCTCTGGCCTGATTGTTGCCTTTATCTATCCCTTCTTTGAGGGGCTGATCTGGAACGGCAACTATGGCTTCCAGGGCTGGCTGGAGAACCAGTTTGGTGCGTCCTTTCACGACTTCGCCGGCTCCGTTGTAGTGCATGCAGTGGGCGGCTGGATCGCCCTGGCGGCCGTTCTGGTCCTCGGTGCACGAAATGGGCGCTACCGTAACGGCAAGGTGGTGGCTTTTGCCCCCTCCAACATTCCCTTCCTGGCCCTGGGCGCCTGGATCCTGACCGTCGGCTGGTTCGGCTTCAACGTCATGTCCGCCCAGACCCTGGACGGCATCAGCGGCCTGGTGGCCGTGAACAGCCTGATGGCCATGGTCGGCGGCATCCTGGTGTCCATGCTGCTGGGCCGCAAGGACCCGGGCTTTATCCACAACGGTCCGCTAGCAGGGCTGGTGGCGGTATGTGCCGGCTCTGATCTGATGCACCCGGTGGGTGCCCTGGTAACGGGCGGCGTCGCCGGCGCCATCTTCGTGTATTTGTTCGAGTGGGCCCAGGCCAAGATCGAGCGCCTGGACGATGTCCTGGGTGTCTGGCCCCTGCACGGTGTCTGTGGTGTCTGGGGCGCGATTGCCTGCGGCATCTTTGGCCAGGAGGCACTCGGTGGTCTCGGCGGCGTCAGCCTGATGTCCCAGATCATCGGCTCGGTGGCCGGCGTGGTGGTGGCCTTTGTGGGCGGTCTGATTGTCTATGGGGTTATCAACGCCATTTCCGGACTGCGTCTGACCGAAGAAGAAGAGTTCAACGGGGCGGACCTGAGCATCCACCGGATTGGCGCAAACGCGGTCGAATAAGCACTGGGTGTTCAGTCGCCGTAGCCGGTCAATTCCATGTAGCCCTCGCCAGAGTGGCTGCCGGCGACGGTGACCGGGCTTTCCCAATAAGGGTAAAGCCCGTCATTCAGGTAGTTTCCAGGGGGCGCCGAAATTTCAAGGCTCACTCCGTAATCCGGAACCTCCAGACGCCAAAGGCGGGGAAAGCCCCGGGCGTCTGGTTCCTCCGGGCGAATGCGAAGCTGACTGGGCTGAAGCGCTACCGGCTCGCCATCAGCCGGAATCCAGGTTCCGGAACGAAAACCGCCGTCCTCCTCGCGGAGCTGGAAAGCCATCAATTTGTCACCCGACTCCAGGTGCAGCGCAAACCAGTCCCAGCCCTGCTGGCCCGATTTGAGAAACTGACTACTCCACTCCCGGTCGAACCAGCCCTTGCCCGCAACCTCAAGTGTCTCATTACCCAGCGTGACAGTACCCTCGATGTGCAGGTCCACCAGACTGAAATACATCGAACCCTCACCATCGGCGGATTTGGCACTGAAGCCGTTATCACCGTGCGCAACAGGCTTGCCATTGATCGAGAGGGACAAGTCGTAGGACCAGCCATCCGCCGCCACCTGCAACCGCCATGACTCGCTTTCGGATGTTGCCTCAAGCTGCCAGTCGTCCAGCCAGACGGCCAGTGGCTGCGCCTGTGCGCCGGCATGGCCGACATCGCCCCGGGCCAGTTTCTCTGCAAAGTAGTGCCGGGCATCAAAGCTCACCGCGGCATGGGCCATCCAGGCCGCTTCCAGGGGCCACTCGGCTGCCTCAGGAGGTTCAGCATCTGCCGGCCTGGGCGTAATGGCCTGGCGGAACTGGGTCCATTGCAGGCCCAACGGCTCACCTTCTTCAGTCCTCAAATTGGCGGTCAGATACCACCATTCGATCCGGTGTTGCGGGTGCGGGCCGAAATCATCGGGAAATATCAGGCGGTCGCCCGGCCCGGGCTGAAGGAAGGGCACTTCGGCGTCGTTTTCTGCGACACCTGCCAGTCCGGCGAACCCTGCTTCTTGTTGTGACTCCGAACAACCGGCCAGAACCACGATGGACAACATCAGTATCCAGCGTCTCATCGCTCACCTCCCGCCAGCGCGTTGGCGTTCACAGGGGCAACCGTTGGTGATTTCAACTGGCGCATCATCAGCAGGCCGATGCTGAGGCCAATCAGCAGACTCAGCACCCCAAGCTCCAGCCAGAACCGGGGATAGACCGCCATGGGCAGGGACCAGCCGAACGCGATGGGGTTGATGCGATGCACCAGAACCCAGGTCAGCCAGATGCCAAGCGGCAGGGCCAGCAGGGTAATTGCAGCGGTCAACGACACTGACAGCCGGATCAGTTGGGCCGATGCTTGTCGCACGGATAGTCCCCAGACGACCAAAAGCCGGAAATACCAGGCCCGGGTGGAGAAGAAGACCCAGCCCATCATCAACAGGGCAATGGCCGCCAGTATCAGGGTCAGGGTAGTCATGGCCCGGGTCAGCAGGAAGGTCTGGTCAAAGATGGCCGTGGCGAGTTCTTCAATAGCCCGGTTGTCCCGGACCGTCAGCTCATCCACCTGCCATACCCGCTTTAATCCACCGGTCACTTCCTCGACGTCGAGATTTCCGGGCGATACCGACAGGCTCTGGAAACCGGTTGCGAAGTCTTCAGGAAGCACCGAAGGATGAATCAGGATTTCGCCAGCGGGGCGACCGTAGTCCGGGTAGGTGGCCAGCACGGGAAACTCGAACGAACCGCTTCCGAGGGTTACCTCCAGGGACTGGCCGACCTGTACATTCTGCCTGCGCGCCAGCTGTTCATTCACCATCACGCCCTGGCCCTGCTGCAGTCGCTGCCAGGGCCGTGACGCTGACTCAAGCAACTGCCAATCGGTCACCAGTGGGCCTACAGGGCCGATGGCAAAGACGTCCACCTCTGTGCCTGCCTCATCCCCGTTGCCCGGCAAAGTTGCACGGCCGCGAATCACCCGGTGCCACAGGCCAGACGCTGCGAGTTCAGGTTGCTCAGCGAGCCAGTCCACCGCGAGGGTCGCATCCGCTGATTCAGGAACTTCGATGTAATAATCCGCCTCCAGTCTCTGCGCGAGCCATCGATCAAATGTACTTTCAAAGGTCGTCACCAGAGCCTGAACCGCCAGAACCATGGCCATGGCGAACTGCAGAGCGACCAATGGCAGTGCCAGACGCCGCGCCAGCACTGATACCTCCCGATGGCGCCAGCGGGCCTGCAGATTCCGGTCGTGCCCGGACCGCCAATCCGCAAGCCAGGCAATCAGTCTCGGTGCAAGGATCCCGGCAGCCACAAACACGAGGGCCACGGCGATAAAAAGCCAGAGTAGATCCGTAACCCAGGCTGACAAGGCCAGGCCAGCGATAAGCACCAACACCACCAAACCGCCGGACCGGCGGCTACTTCCCGCAAACGCTCGGGCCCATGGACGGAGAAAATCGGCCAGGCAAGCCACCAGAACCACCGTCAGCATGGTTGCAAGCGGAACCAGCCAGTTGCCACCCTGGCCCGCGTACAACGGCTGATCGAACAGCCCCTCAAGGGCCCGCCCGAATCCGCTACCCAGCCCGGTCGCCAGCCAGCGACCCAGCCAGATACCAGGCACAATACACAGCAGGGCCAACAACAGAATCTCCACGACCAGCAGCCGGTTGATTCGGGCTTGAGGGACGCCAAACCGGTGCAGCAAAGCGAAGCTGTCTCTACGTTGCGCCATCCCCAGCAGATACACGCTGCGAACCAGCAAGGCGGTAATCAGCAGAACCAGCACGCCCAGCGCGTCAAGATTCAGCAGAAAACTGTCGCCCAGCTCTCCGGTATCCGGGCCAACCCGAAACGGCGCCAATCGATACCCTTCAGGAAGTGCCCCGTCAATGTGGGGATCGGAGATTAGCAACGTCAATCCACCTTCGTTCTTCCCGGCGAGTTCAGCCGCTTCACTGATATCAACAAAGGGACGACCATCCAGTTCACCCTGCCAGGGCGCCTCTTCGCTGTCGGGACTCTCAAAACATCCGGCCGCCAACGGGTCGATACCCACCACCCGACCGCCCTGCGGCGAAGGCACTTCCCACCAGGGCATCACGCAGAGCCCTGCTCGGCGCAGCTCGACAAAATCTTCCACAGTCAGGGGTTTACCGTCCTGGCGGGCAATCTGTTGGCGTTCGGCCACCGCCGATTCGCTCTGATCAAGACTGGCCCGGGCCTGGCTGGTGAGATGGTGCACGCCCGTCCACAGCATGGTGGCGAGCACAATCATGGCTGCCAGGGCCAGCAGCTGAAGCGGATGGCGGCGGTAATGACTGAACAGGGCGGCCAACAGGGTCATGGCGGGCTCAGGTTTGCGGCACGTGGCCAAGATCCAGATGCTGGCTGCAGCGGGCAGCCAGTTCCGGATCGTGGGTGGCGAGGATCAGTCCGCAGCCATGGCGGGCCTGCAATTCGAAAAGCTGCCCGATCACGGCCTCTGCCGTGTGCCGGTCCAGGCTGCCCGTGGGTTCGTCAGCAAGAATCAGGGCCGGCTTCATGGCAAACACCATGGCCAGTGCCGCGCGCTGGCGTTGTCCCCCGGACACCTGATCCGGGTATCGGTCGGCAAGCTCGCCGATCCCCAGGCGCTCGAGCCAGTCCTGACATCCATCCTCGGATTGGCCGGCAAGCCGGGCGCGAAAACGGACGTTGTCCAGCAAAGACAGGGCCGGCATCAGGTTGGCTTCCTGAAAGACTACCCCGATCTGCTGTCGGCGAAGCGTCCCCCAGCGACGTTCAGACTTGCTCTCGGCCTCCGTTGACCGGGCATCAAACGTCTCGCCAAACACCTGAACCACCCCTGAATCCGGTTTCTCCAGACCACAGAGTATGTTCAGCAAGGTACTCTTGCCGGATCCGGATCGACCGGTCAGCGCCAGTGACTGACCCCGTTCCAGATCCAGAGAGAGGCCCCTGAGCACGGGCACCGGTTCATTACCGCTGCGGAATTGCTTGTTCAGGCCACGGGCCGAAAGCAGAGAGTCCACCATAGTTTCCTTGTCTGACGAGTTGAGGCGACGGCTTTGCCCGGGTCAATCAGAGCCAGGTGGTCAATCCGCCGCCCCGATAGGATCAGCATAGGTGCCGTGCCGGCGTGCACGCCACTCGCGGAACTGCTCCAGCCAGGACAGCAACGCCGGTATGACCAACAGGACCAGCAAGGTCGATAGCCCGAGGCCAAAGGCAATAGAGGTGGCCATGGGGATCAGGAACTGGGCCTGCAGGGACGTTTCGAACATCAACGGCAGCAGCCCGCCGATGGTGGTCAGGGAAGTCAACATAACCGCACGAACCCGCTGTACCGCGGCCTCGTTAAGCGCATCGGTGATTCCCAGACCCTTTTTCCGCTGCTGGTTGTAGAAAGCTACGAGGATGATGGCGTTATTGACCACAATCCCGGAAAGACCAAACAACCCGAAGAGGGAAAGAATGGTCAGTTGCAGCCCCATCAGCCAGTGCCCCAGCAACGCGCCCACGAGGGCGAACGGGATGATGGCCATAACGATCAGCGGCAGGCTCCAGGAGGCAAACACCCACGCAAGCACCACGTACATCAGCGCCAACCCGATAACCAGTCCGGTTTGCATGTCTCCCAGGGTCTCCCTCTGGTCGGCCGCACGGCCCTCGAAGCTGTAACGCACATTGTAGCGACTGGCGATATCCGGCAGTGCGTCTGCTTCAAGGCTGGTCAGAATCTGGTCGGTGGTGCTGACCCGGGTGTTCAGCCCAGAGGTGACTTCAACCGCCAACCGGCCCTCGGCGTGTCGCAGGGCCTGGAAGCCCTGACGGTGGTCCAGGTTCATGACCTGGGTCAGGGGAACAAAGCGACCGTCCGGCACCCGCACGGTGATACGGGAAAGCGTCGACAAGCGCTCCCGCTGATCCTTGGGCAGTTGCACGCGAACTTCGACTTCATCCCGGCCATCCTGGTAGATCTGGGCGATCCGGCCGTCGAAGGCAGCCCTGAGCTGGCGCCCGAGATCGGAGGTGGTCAATCCCAGTGCCTCGCCATAGGCGCTGACCTGGTAAAGCAGCTGTTCCCTGCCCCAGGGCATGTCATCCTCAACGTCCAGCACACCGGGCAGCGTCGAGAGCGCCTGCCCCAGTTCATCCGCGGCACGCTTCAGATTCTCCGCGTTGTCGCCGGTCAAACGCACATTCACATCCCGGCCCGGCGGTCCGGCCTGACGTTCGGAAATCGTCAGATTGTCCAGCCCGGCCGGTGTCTCCAGCCGGCTGCGCCACTCCGTGATGAATTCCGGGTTACGAACCGAGCGGCGGTCGGAGGGCACCAGTTCGATCATCATCGAACCCAGTTCATCGCCGCTACGGGAACTGCCCTCGGCACCCTGGGTTGCGCCCCGGGTGGTCACTACATGCAAAATGAAATCACCGCCAAGCGCCTCTTCGGTCTCGTTGAGCGTTCGCTGCATCTGGGTCAGGAACTCCTCAACGGTGCCGCGATCCGTGCCGGCCACAAAGCTGGCATTGGCGTAGAAGACCGAAGGCTCCGGTGTTGGGAAAAAGTTGAATCCGAGCCGGCCACCAGCCAGCAGACCGACCGTTACGATCGCCAGGGCAACCGCGCTCGCCACGGTAGCGCCCCGGTGTTCCAGGCTATACCGTGAGAACCGGCGAAACCGGCCTTCCCGGAAACGGTCGAAACGCTGCTCGAAACCCCGCCGGAAGCGCTCCACGGGACCCGGTGCTTTTGGCTCGGGTTCTGTCTCTCCCGCTTTTTTCTTGCGTCTGGGCACGAAGGCATGACGCAAGTGCGCCGGCAATACGATGAAACACTCAAGCAGGGAGGCGACCAGAACGCAGATCATCACCAGCGGAATATCGCCCAGGATATTGCCAATGACACCGCCCACCACGAGCAGGGGCATGAAAGCCGCAACCGTCGTGAGAGACGAGGCCAGCACGGGCCACACCATACGCTTGGCTGCCCCTTCCGAGGCATAGATGGATTCCTCGCCCATTCGGGAGTGGGCGTCGGCATCCTCGCCCACCACAATGGCATCGTCGACGATCACCCCCAACGCCATGATCAGGGCGAACAGGGAAATCATGTTGATGGAACCCCCAATCAGCCAGAGAACCGCCATGGCCGCCAGGAACGCCGTCGGAATACCCACAGCCACCCACATGGCAACCCGACCGGGGAGAAACAGGTAAAGCAGGCATACCACCAGAACCAGGCCACCCAGCCCGTTGTTCACCAGTAGGGAAATACGATCGTCCAGAAGCTGCCAGGTCTCGTCGTACACCTCCAGCTTTACCGTTGGCGGCAGCACCGGCCGGGTATCGGCCAGCCAGGTTTCCAGTACCTGGGCCGCTGCCAGCGAATTGCCGTTCTCCGATCGCTGCAACTGCAGCTCAACCGCCGGCTTGCCGTCCTTCTCGAGGGTCACCTGGCTCTCGCGGGCTTCCTGCCGGATAATCGCCACATCGCCCAGATTGAGCTGGATCCGCTCACCACTGAGCACCGGAATGTTCTCGAATTCCTGGGGGCTTCGGCGCTGTTCCACGGCCCGCAGTTCCCGGGTGGCATCCTGCTGCGCCATCATGCCGGCAGGCAGGTCCCGGGAGATGGCGGCCACGCGCTCGGCAATCTGCTCCAGTGACAGCCCCAGTGCTTCCAGCCGCTCAACCGGCACATCAATGCTGATCTGCTGCTCCGGCAAGCCGCGGATCGAAACCCGGTCAATACCACGCTGGAGCAGTTCATCTTCAAAACGGTAGGCCATCTGCCGCAGCTCACTGCGATCCACATCGCCGTACACAAGCAACCGGGCCACTGGCTCGTAGCGTTCAATGCGGGTTACCTGGGGTTCCTCCGCCTCCGCCGGGAAATTGGTGAATTCATCCACCTGCTGGCGTACGTCATCCAGGGCCTGGATCGGATTGGTGCCTTCTTCGAATTCGAGGGTTATGGAGGAAACCCCCTGGGCCGAGGTCGAGGTCATTTTTTTCAGGCCATCGACGCTGCGCAGGCGCTGCTCCAGAGGGTTGGTAATGCCCTGCTCCACGTCTTCGGCGGACGCACCACTCCAGACCACCCGGACACTGACCACGTCCAGGGCAAAGGTGGGGAAGAACTGGATGTTCATGCGGGTCAGAGCCAGCACACCACCGAGCAGCATCACCAGCATGACCAGGTTGGCAGCAACCCGGTGATGAACGAAAAAGCCGATGACGCCTTTTTTCCGCCTCATTGCGATGCCACTCCGGAATCTGCCACATCCACCTTGAGGCCGGTGACAGCGTTGGGCAGATGCGTCGTAATCAGTTGCGCGCCAGATACCAGGGCTTCACCGGATACCAGCAGACGGCGCTCACCATTGCTGCCCCGGGCCTCGCCAATACGTTCTATTCGGGCGCGCTGCATCCGGCCGTCTGAAGACATCAGGTAAACGCTGTCGGCGCCATAAAGAGCACTGAACGGAATCGACACGGTATTGCTCCGTGCCGCCCGTTCAAGCGTGACGGGCATTAAACCGCCCGGACGGATCCCACGGGGATCCCCCTGCAGTTCGAGAATGGCTTCGGTTCCGGACGGATCACTGGTTCCCGCAAAGCGGGCAAGCTGAAACCGGTGTTGATCACCAGCACTGGTGGCAATCAGTGTTTCCCCCCGCTGCAGGGCATCCAGAAGTTCGCCCCGGAACATCTCCGGCACCCTGGCCCTGAGTTCCAGACCATCAACGGGGTAGAGCGACAACAGAGGTTCATTACGGCTGACCTGGTCACCTTCGGCCACCCGGATGTCGGTCACCATGCCGTCAAAGGGCGCCGTCATACGGGCCCGTTCAGCATCCCGTCGGGTGCTGAGCAGGTTTGCCTCTGCCTGGGCGAGTTTCGCCTGAAGGCTCTGCAGCCGCGCCGGATGCTCTTCGATTGCCCGTTGCCTGGCATTTACCGTCAGCTCTGCTCTGGCCGCGGCGTCCGTAGCCGCTTCCAGTGCCTCACGGGAAGCCAGGTTGCGATTCACCAACGACCGGGTACGCTCCAGCTGCCGCCGGGCGTTTTCCAGAATGGCCTGTTCGCTGGCCAGCGCCGTCTGATCATTCCGGTACCGGACCTGCTCCGATCGGATCTGGGCTTCAAGGTCTTTGACCTGTGCTTGGGCCTGGGAGAGCGCAGGCTGAATATCGGCATCGTCCAGTGCCACCAGAAGCTCGCCCTCCTTGACCCGCTGCCCCTCGGTCACGGGCCGCGTACCGATTCGACCGGCCAGGGTTGCTGTCACCGTCAGTTGCTCCGGGGCCAGTACTTCGCCATACAGGGGCAGCACCGGGGTATGCGTGCCCGGCTCAATTTCCTGAACCTGGACACGCCAACTGCGCTCGGTGGCACTGACCTCTGCAGGCTCCGGGCGGGTCATTTTGAGAATCATGAAACCGGCGATACCGACGGCGAGAATCAACAGGGGAATCAGTCTTTTGGACATTACTTGCAGGCCAGCTAAGGTAAATAAAGCCCATTGGGCTGTCGGGTTCAGACTACTATACAATCAGGGCTCGTTTTCGGATCGGACAAGCCGAATTCCTGCGTCAATTTTACGCAGTGTTTTTTCAGTCATGGCAACGGAGAGCATCATTGTTGGCAGCAGAACACCATGTCAATCTCCTCAACGCAACGCTCATTAACGGGCTGATCGTTGCCGTTGTGGTGCTGATCCATCACGAAGTGCTCCTGAATTTAAGCAGCCTTCTGTCGAGAATGCGCCAGAGCCACCGTTTCCGACTGATTGCTGCCGTCTTCGGCATTCTTGCCGCGCACACCCTCCAGGTCTGGATCTTTGCCAGTGCCTTCTACTTCATGCACCACGCCGAGGGCTGGGGCCATTTAACCGGTAATTTCAGCGGCAGCATCCTGGACTGCGCCTACTTTTCCTTCACCACCTTCACGACTCTTGGCTACGGCGATATCGAACCTTTCGGTATTCTGCGCTTTCTCACCGGCATAGAGGCGCTGGCCGGACTGGTTCTGATCACCTGGAGCGCCTCGTTCCTGTTCGTGGAAATGCAACGCTACTGGCCGACTCGTTGAGGAACCTCTACACCCTAGACTTTAGTCGAATATGGACGGCTACACTGCCGGATTTCTGATCTAATGGCCGGAGCTTGCAGCATGTGCAACCTCTTTGTACACATCACTCCAGTGCACCGGATGCCCAGACCAGACCCATGGAAAGCTATACGGAATCACAGAAGCACCTTGCCCGTCCGTACCGCAAAGCGGTGTTAAAAACGCTGCTGATACTGACCGCCGTCAGTGGCCTGCTTTTCTTTATGCTCAACATGCAGAGAGGGAACTACCCCCTGGCCTTTGCCGAGATTGGCATGGCGTGCTACTCGGTTTTCATTTTCTGGGCAATCGGAAACACCAAACACCTGGAACGATGGATCCTGGCGTTTATCCTGCCCTTTTGCATCACCATGATGTTCGCGCTCACGTCTCCCCGGGCGACAACAACCGTATTCGCCTGGGTTCTGTTAATTCCCATCCTTTCTCACCTTCTGATGGGGCGGCGGCTGGGTCTTCTGGTATCCGCCGTGTTCATGGTTACGGCAGCAGTGATTTTCTTCTTCAAATTCCACGATGCGCCGGAGCTGATGCAGCCGCTTCCGATTGCCAACATGGGGCTGATGTCCCTGACCATTCTGGCCTTCTCCCATATTTACGAGATCACCCGGGAGCAATCCGAATCGCGCCTGCTGAAAATGGCCCAGACCGATGCGCTGACAGGTCTCGCCAACCGCGCGCGCCTGAGCGACGTTTTCGAGCAGGAGCGCAAGCGCAGCCTCCGCAACGGAACCCCGCTGTCCATGCTGGTGCTGGACCTGGACCACTTCAAACAGGTCAATGATCAGCATGGTCACGAGGCGGGCGACCGGGCGCTCCGGCATGTTGCCGGCACACTGCGGGCATCGCTGAGAGCAACCGATCTTGCCACACGACTGGGCGGTGAAGAGTTCGCCATTCTGCTCACCAACACCACCGCAGACCAGGCCCATCGGGTGGCCGAAAAGATCCGGAATGAGATCGAGTCAAACCCCGTGTCCTATCAGGACCAGGCCATCAGGCTCACCATCAGCGGCGGCATTGCCCAGTTTGGTCCGGACGGCGCCGACCTTCGCAGCCTGATCGGCCGTGCCGACGAGTACCTCTATAACGCCAAGGACGCGGGGCGGAACCGGATCATCAGTTCCGACAGCGTCCTGGTGCCATGTCAGGCGTAAACGCCCCGCTTCACACCCACTTGCAGCGCGCCAGGGTGTAATACAGCAGCGGCACCACCAGCACGGTCAGTAACGTGGACATGGCCAGGCCGAATACCAGTGATATCGCCAGGCCGTTGAAAATCGGATCGTTCAGGATGAAGTAAGCCCCCACCATCGCCGAAATCGCCGTCAGGGCGATGGGCTTGATGCGCACCGCACCCGCCAGGACCACCGCTTCGTCCAGTTCGACACCCTCCTCGATCAACTGCCGGATAAACACCACCAACAGGATGGAATTGCGCACGATGATGCCGGCCAGGGCAATCATGCCGATCATGCTGGTGGCGGTAAATTCCCGCCCCAGAAGGGCATGGCCGGGCATGATGCCGATCATCGTCAGGGGAATGGGCGCCATGATCACCAGCGGCAGAATATAGGAGCGGAACTGGGCCACCAGCAACACGAAGATCATGAACACGCCCACGCTGTAGGCGGCCCCCATATCCCGGAAGGTTTCGTAGGTAATCTGCCATTCACCGTCCCATTTCAGGGTGCCTTTTTCCGGCAACGGGGGCTGATCGATGAAATACTGCTCCGGCGCCACTTCCTGCTTGTTCAGGCGCTCGACCATGGCAAACATGCCGTACAGCGGCGAATCGACCTCTCCAGCCATATCCGCCGTCACGTAGGTCACCGGCAGCAAATCCTTGTGGTAGATCGCGCCCATCCAGTCGGCCTCGCGAACGTCGGCAATACTCGCCAGCGGGACGAAGTTGCCATCACGACTTCGCACGTTCAGGGATAACAATACCGAGGGCTGGGCCTTGTCACCTTCGCTCAGAATCACACGAATTGGAACAGGGTACTTGGCATGGTCATCGTGCAGGAAACTGACACTGGTTCCACCCAGGGCCGTTTGCAGGGCACCGACCACCTGGGCCTGGGACACACCAAGCCTTGCCGCGCGGTCCCGATCCACAACCACTTCCCATTGCCGAGTAGGTGCCTCAAGCGTGGTATCGATATCCACCAGGCCATCAACCCGGGTCATGCCCTCGGCCACCTGTCGGGCCAGTTGCGCCCGGCGGGTTTCATCCACCGCGTAGATCTCCGCCACCACCGGTGACAACACCGGCGGACCGGGCGGCACCTCGACAATCTTGACGCTGGCGCCGTACTGCTTACCGATCTCGGTCAGCGGCCCCCGCAGGGACTGGGCAATGGCGTGGGACTGCCGTTCCCGGCGCTCCTCATGAATAAGATTGACCTGGATATCGCCGTGGTAAGGGTCGCCACGCAGGTAGTATTGCCTGACCAGACCGTTGAAATTGATCGGCGACGCGGTGCCGGCGTAGGTCTGCCAGTTGGCCACCTCATCCACCGTTTCCAGATAGCTGCCCATTTCCATCAACACCCGCTGGGTCTGCTCCATGGGCGTGCGCTCGGGCATATCCACCACCACCTGCAGCTCGGACTTGTTGTCGAACGGCAGCATTTTCAGGATCACCGCCTGGAATACCGGCAGCGACGTGGCCGCCAGGGTCAGCCCCACCACGCCCAGGGCCAGCACACGACGCCGCCAGGGATGATCGCCCAGGAAGGGCCCGAGCACCGTCCGGAAAATTCGCAGGGACACTGGACTGACGCCATCCGCCGAGCTGGAAGCCTCCTCGGCTTCGGCGGCCTGCTCACCCTTCTTGTGCTTGAGCAACCGGAAGGCCAGCCAGGGCGCCACCACAAAGGCAACAATCTGGGACAGCACCATGCCGGCCGAGGCGTTGATCGGAATCGGGCTCATGTAAGGGCCCATCAGGCCACTGACAAAGGCCATCGGAATCAGCGCCGCCATGATAGTGAGGCTGGCCATAATGGTGGGGGTGCCCACCTCGTCCACGGCAACGGGAATAATGTCCTTCACCGCCCGCCGGGTGTTTTGGATCCGCCGGTTGATGTTCTCGGTGATCACGATGCCGTCGTCCACCAGAATGCCGATGGAGAAGATCAGCGCAAACAGGGAGACGCGGTTCAGGGTGAAACCCCAGGCCCAGGAGAACACCAGGGTCAGAAGCAGGGTGATCAGCACCGCAATGCCGACAATCAGCGCCTGGCGCCAGCCCATGGCCGCCAGCACCAGCAACACAACGCAGAGGGTGGCGGAGATCAGATCGGTTATCAGTTTGCGGGCTTTCTGGGAAGCGGTCACACCATAGTCCCGGGTCACCAGAACCTCCACGGATTCCGGCAGGGCCCGGTTGCGCAGCTGCGCCAGACGCTCTTCAATGGCCGTGGTAATGTTGATGGCGTTCTCGCCCGGCTTCTTGGCGATGGCCAGGGTCACCGCCGGGTAAACCTCACCGGGCCGGCCGGCCTGGCCGGCCTCGTGGGCCGGCCCGAATCCGGTCATCACGCTCTGGTCCACCACGGTGCCACCGCGGCTGACATCCGCCACATCTTCCAGGTACACCGCTGCGCCGTTGTACATACCCACCACCAGGCGCCGGACATCCTCCACGGTTTCCAGAAGCGTTCCGGCCTGGACAGGTATCGACAGGTTATCCTGGGTAATCCGGGCCTCCTGGCTGCTGGTGTTGGCCGCCGCCAGGGCGTTACGGATATCGTCGATGGTGAGATTGAACCCCGCCAGCAACGCCGGATCGAACCGGATATCCACGCGATCCGGAATGCCACCGGTGGTATAGACATCCCGGGTACCGGGAACCCGTTTCAGGGCGACTTCCAGCATGTGCGCCAGGCGGGTCAGTTCCTCACCCGTATGGCCGTTGACCGGATCGTAGAGGGTCAGGGTCATCACCGGCACATCATCGATGCCCTTGGGCTTGATCACCGGCTGGGTCGCGCCCAGGTTGGGCGGCAACCAGTCCTGGTTGGAGTACACCTGGTTGTACAGCCGCACCAGGGCTTCCTGCCGTGGAATACCCACCTCGAACTGCACCGTGATCACGGCCTGGCCCTGGCGGGATACCGAATAGACGTGTTCGACGCCTTTGATCTCACTCATCACCTGTTCGGCGGGCGTGGCAATCGCGCTTTCCACCTCCCGGGTGCTGGCGCCGGGAAAGGCCACCATGATATCGGCCATGGTGACGTCAATCTGGGGCTCTTCTTCTTTGGGCGTGACCACCACGGCCAGGATGCCCAGAATAATTGCCAGAATGGCCAGCAGCGGTGTCAGATGGTTGTTCTGGAAAGCCCGGGCGATGGCACCGGATGGACCAACGGGCGGCAAATTACGGCTCACGGGTTCGACTCCTCGCCCGTTCTTTCAAGCGGATTCAGGCGCTCGCTGCCCACCAGTACAGACGGGTTTGTGACTACCCGCTCGCCCTCGCTCAGGCCCGCAAGAATCTCCAGCCGGCCATTGTCCCGCACCCCAGTGCGAACCTGCCTCAGCCTGGGCTGATCCTGATCATCGAGCACAAATACCGCCCTGAGTTCACTGCGTTGAATCAGGCTGCTGGCCGGCACCCACAGGGCCTCCCGGGTGGCAACCGGCACGCTGACTTTCACCAGCATGCCGGGAAACAGGGAACCGTTGGGCTCACTCAGGCGCATGCGCAGGCGGAAAGTATGGGTTTGCGGATTCGCATAGGGATAGAAAGTCATTTCACCGGTTTCCAGCACCCGGCCGTCGGCCAGGGTAACCTGGGCCTGACGCTCCGTACGCGCCAGTTCGGCGTATTTCTGGGGCAGATCGACGACAACCCGAAGCTGTTCCAGAGACAAGCCACTGAGCAGCGGCTGGCCGGGATTGACCGCTTCGCCAACCTCAACGTGGCGCTCGGTCAGGATGCCGCCATAGGGCGCCACCACACGGGTATAGGAAAGCTGCTCCTGCGCCTCGGAAACGGCGGCACTGGCGCGCTCTACCCGGGCCCGGGCAGCGGCCAGGTTGTTGCGGGCCTGATCGAACTCCTGCCGGGATACCAGCCCCCGTTCGTGGACTGCCTCAATCCGGTTAAACCGCTGGCGTGCGTCCACCAGTGCTGCCTCGGCCTCTTCCAGCCCGGCTTGTGCCTGGCGCAAACGGGATCGCTGCTCACTGTCCTCCAGCTGGACAATCAGCTCACCGGCGGTCACGGAATCATCCACATCGAAGGGAAGGCTCTGGACAGTGCCACTGGTCTGGGCAGAGACGGTACTTTGCTGTACGGCCTCAATGACGCCATCGAGGTGCACGGTCTCGTGTAACTCGCTACGCTCTGCGACCGCTGTTGTCACCGGCTGGGGAGACAACGCCTCCTGTCCGAGCGCAGCCTGGGCCACCAGGCCCAGAGTCACAAGCAATCCTGCGGCAGCCATTCGCCCCATGAGGCACCTCCGGGAAATAAATCTGGTTATTACCTAATAACTGAACATTATCAGAGTATGCACCCGGAAAACACGATAAGCGCCGTTAACCGACCGACACGCGGGTGCCCGCAGAGCCGTCAAGAATGGCCACGGCGTCCTGCAGCCGGCCAATGCCACTAGCCCCGCCAGCCTCGGCAAAATCGCAGGCGGCCTGCAGTTTCGGGCCCATGGAGCCGGCCGGCATATCCAGGGCCCGAGCCTCGTCCACCGTCAGTTCGAAAAGCGGCGTCGACTGGTCGGTGCCGAAATCCCGGTAGACAGCATCCACATCCGTTAAAAGGAGCAAAGCATCCGCCCCCAACTGGCGGGCCAGCAAGGCACTGGCGGCGTCCTTGTCGATAACCGCCTCAATACCGACCATGCTGCCGTTTTCCCGGCGCAGCACCGGTATGCCGCCACCACCAGCACACACAACGACCACACCCTGCTCCAGCAACAGTTTCAACACGCGCATGTCCGGTATTTCCAGGGGTTTCGGCGAGGGCACCACCCGGCGCCATTTGTCACCGTCCGGCGCGATGCTCCAGCCCGCACCAGCAGCACGGCGCTCAGCCTCCTCACGGTCATAGACCGGGCCCACGAATTTGGTCGGCTTTTCGAAAGCGGGATCCTTTGGGTCTACGACCACCTGGGTCAGCAGCGTTGCTACCGGTCGGTCATGGCTGAGGGCGTTTTCCAGTTCCTGCTCGATCATATAGCCGATCATGCCCTCGGTTTCTGCACCCAGGACATCCAGAGGGTAGGCCTCATCCGGCTTGTAGGACGCGCCCTGCAGAGCCAGCAACCCTACCTGCGGACCGTTGCCATGGGTGACGACCAGATCGTGACCGGCCCGGACAATAGCCGCCAGCGAAAGTGCCGCAGCTTGAACGTTTTTGCGCTGAACCTCTGCCGTCAGCGGTTCTCCGCGTTTCAGCAGGGCATTACCCCCCAAAGCAGCTACAACCAGCATGTCAGCCTCCGAGGGTTGCCACGAGGACGGCCTTGATGGTGTGCATGCGGTTCTCGGCCTGGTCGAAAACAATCGAGGCGGGGCTCTCGAACACGTCTTCCGTTACCTCCATGGCGTCGATGCCATAGGTTTCCTGAATCTCCTTGCCCACCACAGTTTCGGTGTTGTGAAAGGCGGGCAGGCAGTGCATGAATCGAACCCGGGGATTGCCGGTTTTGGCCATCAGCGCCGCATTGACCTGGTATGGCATCAGCAGTTTGATGCGCTCGGCCCACTTTTCCTTGGGCTCACCCATCGAGACCCAGACATCGGTATACACGAAATCAACGCCGGCAACGGCAGCGTCGGTGTCCTCAGTGATGGTAATCCGGGCGCCGGTTTCAGCCGCCAGCGCCCGGGCTTCATCCTGCACGGCCTGATTGGGCCAGCAGGCCTTGGGAGCGCACAAACGCACGTCCATACCCATCTTGGCACCGCCGATCAGCAGGCTGTCGCCCATATTGTTGGCGGCATCGCCGATGAACACATACGCCACGTCACGCAGAGGCTTTTCCACATGCTCCTGCATGGTCAGGAAGTCCGCCAGTATCTGGGTGGGGTGAAATTCGTTGGTAAGCCCGTTGTAGACCGGCACGCCGGCGTACTGCGCCAGTTCCTCGACAACGGATTGGCCGAACCCGCGGTACTCGATGGCATCGTAGACCCGTCCAAGCACTCTTGCCGTGTCCTTCACCGATTCCTTGTGCCCAATATGGGTTCCGGTCGGCCCCAGATAAGTGACCCGCGCCCCTTGGTCGAAGGCGGCAACTTCAAAACCGACACGGGTACGCGTGGAGTTTTTCTCGAAGATCAGGGCGATGTCCTTACCTTCGAGTTTCGGGACCTCCGTGCCAGCGTATTTGGCGGTCTTCAGATCCGCAGCCAGCTTCAACAAAAAGGCGATTTCCCTCGGACTGAAATCCCGCAGGGTCAGAAAATGCCGGTTTTTTAGATTGAATGCCATAAAATCTCTCCTTGGCTATCAGACAGCATCCCGGATGGTCGGGCAACTCATACACCGGCCGCCGCCCCGACCCCGGCCCAGCTCGGCACCAGGTATCGCCAGAACCTCGATGCCCGCCGCCGCCAGGGCCGCATTGGTATCGTCGTTACGATCATAGCCAACAACCACACCCGGGCTCAGGGCGAGCACGTTGTTGCCATCGTTCCACTGTTCCCGCTCACGTTCTTCCGGCGTGTTGCCGCCCGTCGCCACCACCTCCAGGGCCGGGTAGCCGAGAATTTCCGCAACCACCTCGAACAGGTGCCGCGAGTCCTGATTGAAGGCCAGTGTTTTTGCTCCCTCGCCGGGGCGCAGGTCGTAGCAGATCACGGCATCGGCCACTTCCTTGAAGGCGGTAACCACGTTGCCGCCACAGAAGGTAAACACGGTATCCAGATGCATGGCCGAACGGGTCTTGGGCAACTGGCAGGCAATCACCCGATCCACCATGCCGCCATCAAAGAGTGCTTTGGAGAGTTGCCCGATCGCCTGGGGCGAGGAGCGCTCCCCCATACCTACCAGCACGGTGCGATTGCCAAGAGGCATGACGTCTCCGCCCTCAAGGGTGGCCAGGCCATGGTCCTGCAGTGGGTCGCCCCAATGAACGTTCACCTTGCCGGCAAATTTCGGGTGGAATCGGTAGATGGCCGCCATCAGCAGGGTTTCGGGCTTGCGGGCAGCCCAATACATCGGGTTGAGGGTCACCCCGCCATACACCCAGGCGCTGTTGTCCCGGGTGAACAGGAAATTGGGCAGCGGCGGCAAGACGAACCCGAAACGGCCCAGATGGTTGCCGAACAGCCCGACCGGATCGAATGGCAGGTCTCCCACCTCCAGACCACCAATCAGGAATTCGGCTAGTGCCGTTTCGGGTAACTCGTCCATCCAGGCCCGCAGGTCCGACACCATGCCCACGCCGATGTGGTTCCAGTTGATCCGGTGGTCAAGAATCCAGGCCCGACCCTCGGGAATGGCAAGCGTTTCCGCCAGCAACTCGTTGACGTCCAGAACCTCCACGCCCCGACCACGCATCACACTGGCAAACACGTCATGATCCTTCTGGGCCTGTTTGACCCAGAAGACATCATCAAACAACAGGGCATCGCAGTTGGACGGCGTTAATCGCCGGTGAGCCAGCCCGGGCCGGCATATGATGACCTGGCGCAGGGTTCCGGTTTCGGAGTGCACTCCGAGTGTGTGTTCAGACATGACAAAGCTCCTTTTGTCGAGTGCTCACAGCATGGCGCCCAGGCTTATAACTACCGTGATAAATACAGTCAGGATAAGCAACAAAGGCCAGATGAAGGCGAGCCAGCGATCGTAGGACACTCGCCCGATGGCAAGCCCGCCAACAACCACCGCAAAGGTGGGATTGATCAGGTTCACCAGGCCGTTGGCAGACTGATAGGCAGTCACCACCAGATCCCGACCGACGTTGGCAAAATCCGCCAGCGGGGCAAGGATCGGCATGGACAGCACAGCCAGGCCAGAGGACGAAGGCACGAAGAAGCTCATGCCCACCTCGATCCAGAACATCAGGTTGATAAAAGCCAGCTCCGGTAACCCACCCAGGGAGGTTTCGGCACTGTGCAGGATGGTGTCGGCAATCATGCCCTGCTCCATGATCACCACAATGCCGCGGGCAAGACCAACCACCAGGGCGACCCCAAGCAGATCCCGGGCGCCATCGACAAAACTGGCGGTCAGTTTCTTCTCCCCCAGCCGTGCAATGAGGCCAATCACGATGGCCGCACCAAAGAACAGGGAACCCATCCGGGCCATCCACCAGCCCTGGGAAGACACACCCCAGATCATCACGGCGAAGGTCAGGGCAAAGATCACCAGGGCAACAATCTGGGTGGTTGTCAGGGTGGCACTGTGAATCTCCTGATCATCGCCTTGCAGAAACAGTTTCTTGTGCGCCGGCCATTGCCTGGCGACCACCGATCGCGACGGATCGGTTTTTACCCGGTGCGCGTATCGCATCACGTAGCCGATACAGATCAACAGGCCACCAATCAGCAGAACAAATCGCAGGAAGATACCGTCAGTGAACGGAATGCCCGCGGCATTGGCTGCAATCACGGTGGCAAAGGGGTTAATGGTGGAACCCAGCACACCAATGCCGGCGCCGATCAGGATGATGGCGACCCCGGTCACGGCATCGTAGCCGGCCGCAAGTATCACGGGTATCAGAATGGCGTAAAACGCCAGGGTTTCCTCTGCCATCCCGTAGGTGGTGCCACCGATGGCGAAGAGCACCATCAGGATCGGTATCATCCAGATCTCATGGCCCTTCAGGTGCCGCATCGCGCTTCGGATGCCGGTATCGATGGCCCCAGTCGCATTCATCACACCGAGAAAACCGCCCAGAAACAAGATGAACATGGCAACATCGATGGCATTGGCGACGTAGCTGTCGGGGTCGTAGAACCCGGCTGTCGGTGCCAGCATCACATCAACAAAGCCCTGTGGGTTTGGTTCGACGGTCTGGTAGGTTCCCGGCACCGCCACTTCCCGTCCGACTTCTTCATTCATGGCGCGCTCGTACTGCCCGGCGGGAATTATCCAGGTCAGCGCGGCAACAAGAATAATCAGGCCGAAAAGAATGGTGTAAGCCGTGGGGAATCGCGAGGCGAGGTCGTTCTCGGGGTTTTCTGGCAACTGTTCATCTTCAGTCACGATGCGTCTCCTGTCCTTAATCGCATAGTGCAATCGCATGATGCAGACAGGTCCCGCCCGGGAACCTCAAGAAGCCGAACACATCCTCAGCAGCCAAGCGCTACTGGTCCAGATCTGCATGAAAACAGCATAGTGCAGGATGTCATTTCCGGAATTGAGGTAGCGCAATTTTTGACCAGCCATAAAAAAGCCCCGGGTGGAGGAGTTGGATCCACCCGGGGCATCAATGTCACCCGCCAGCTATGAGAAACGGGTAACCGCCATACAAGGTCTTACCACCTGGCTGTCAGTGCGGCACGCAGGGTCCGGCCAGGCTCATTAACTCTTACGGCTTCGGGATTAAATGGATCAGTATTGGCCCGACTGACATGGGGTGCCCAGGTATTGTCGAACAGGTTATCCACGGCCCAGGTAACACTCAGATAGTCTGCAAGAGGGTGACTGCCGGACAGGTTCAGCACGCCATAACCCGGGGACGTGCCGGGATCCTGACCGGATTCCAGATCCACCCGATCCTGGCGGCGGGCCAGCACCCACTCCAGTTCAAGGGCATGGCCCATGCGCTGCCAGCCAAGGGTCTGAACAAACTGCACCGGCGGAATCTGCGGCAGCGGTTGGTTATCGTCGCGATTTTCACCCCGAACCGATGCCAGGCTGCTGTTGGTGTTCCAGGTGCCATTGCTCCACCCAAGCTGTGCTTCAACGCCCATCAGCCGCGCATCAATATTGCGGTAGACGCTGACCTGGTCAGCATTGCGGGTACGCAGGACAAAATCATTCACCTGATCCACCCACACGGCCGGACGCCAGTTCCAGCCGTTACTCTGGCCGGGCATCGCCAGTTCCAGCTTGCGGTGGGTCTCAGGGTCCAGTGCAGGGTTGCCCACCCAGCGCCTGGACGGGTCCATGTTGTTCCAGCTGGCAATGTAACGCTCCGTCACGCCCGGGCTGCGGACGCTGTGGCTGGCCGTAACCACCATCGACTGGACCGGAGAGAATCGCCAATCGCTGCTGACAAAACCGCTGAAATTATCATCGGCAACATCGGTGTTCGTGGTGCCGTAGATCGACTCGTAGGCGTCGGCCGCGGACATGGCCATCATGCCACTGCCGAACACATCATCGGCTGCCGCTGCAGACATTTCCACGCGGTCGTAGCGCACGCCACCGCCAAGCTTCAATTCGGGAGTTACCCGGTAGAAGCGCTCGGCAAAGAGGCCGAAGCGGTCTCGATCCACGTCGGGCCAGAGTACGGAGGTGAGCACATCAAGATTGGCTCCCCCGAACCGTTCGGCGTACCAGTTATTGGTCTCAACATCGGCGCCAATGGCCCAGTCTGTTCGGGCATCCGGGCTCTGATCCAGGGTCAGACGCAAGCCCCGGGTTTCGGTCTCGGAATCCGTCAGCATTTTCATCATGGATTCACGGAGACTGAAGTTATCCATGATGTGGTCGACATCCGCCTGCCAGGCCATCAGGTTCCAGTTGCCGTTCGCCAGCGGAGAACCAAGCTCCAGGCGCATGATGTCGGTATCGGTTTTTGGCGCATCCATGCCGGAGCCGGCGTATTTGACATCCCGCTCTTCCTGCCGGCTCACCAGACCCTTGATGAAGAAACCATTATCCGCCTTCCACGCCGCATCCAGGCGAGCCTCGGAGTTCTTGTAGGCGCTGCGGACCTCGTTGCCGTCGCCGTCCTCGTAATCGTCCGCCTCGTCGTATCCCCCTGCGAGGCGAAGCCAGGCACTGTCGCTACCCACTGCGACACTGCCATTGACCAGCTTGCCATTGCCGTTGTCTGTGCCACCCACGGTGAGATGACCCGTCGCGCCTGAACCGTCAAACACGGGCGCGACCGTGGTCGCAACCACCTGGCCGCCGGAAATAGGGCCCCAGCGCAGGGTCTGGTTACTGGTGCGCACTTCCAGCAAGGGCGCCAGCGCCGAACTCAGACGACTGGTGGGCGGGTCCATGCGATTCGGGCAGGCGCCTTCAACGCGAACGCCGTCCAGAAGCACATCCACCCGCTCCTGACTCTGGCCCCGGATAACCGGCTCCAGCCCGCGTCCACCCATTCGGGAAAGAGACACTGAGGGATTGGCAGACAAACGTTCGACCGGTTCTGGAGCCAACTGGCTCGACGCCTCTTCAATGCTTTGCCCTTCGGTCACCCGGATCACGGGTAGCTCGGGTGAAATTTCCTGGGCCATCACCCCGGCGGGCAGTGAAACCAATCCCGCAGCACACAATCCGATAAAACGCGCTCCAATTACCGTCGCCATACAACCTTGTCCTGACCAGCTCAGATAGTTGGCGCCAATCATAAAGGTCAGCCGGCGCTTGCGCCTGAGACCAAATGCCGCATCCCCTCGGAGGTATTACCGCGTATCCCGGCGTAAAAAACGGCTAGAATGCCCGGTATGGAATGGCTGACCCACTCACAGACCGGATTTCAACAAACTGCCCGCTATCTGCTGGGCATGCGTTTGACTATTGTTGCGCTGCAGCTGATTTCGATCGCCGTTGCAGAAACCATGGTCACGCTGGCCCATCGTGCCGAAGCGGTTATCCTGCTCCTGGCCTACGGCGTTCTGGCAACCCTGGCCTGGCTCTGGTTTACTCGACGCCCGCCCCGCTCGACCCGGGTCGTCAGCCTGGTGCTCATCGTCGATCTGCTGATGATCGGAGCTTGGCTTTACCTGACGGGCGGCTACACCAATCCTCTGGTCTCCCTGCTGTTGTTGCCCATCGCCGTTGCCATTGTGCTGGTGCCAATGGGCCAGAGTATTGCCGTCACCGTTGCCGGGGTGGCGGTCTATACCTCACTGGTGATCTGGCATACGCCGGTGACCCATGAACATCACGGCGCCAACCTCGCCCAGTTGCACCTGGTAGGCATGTGGGTCACCTTCGCCACAACCGCCGCCATCCTGCTCCTGGTTGTCGGCGCTCTCGCCCGACGTTTGCGCCAGCAACAGGCCCAGCTTGCGCAGATACGCGAGACACGGCTTCGGGATGAGCAGATCATCGCCCTGGGGCTTTCCGCCGCGGCCGTCGCCCATCGCCTGGGCACACCGCTGAACACCATGACGCTGTTGGTGGACGGAATGAAATCCGCAGTTCCGGGGGGTGCGCCAATCGCAGACGATCTTGCGCTGATGGAGAGTCAACTGGGTCTTTGCAGTGCCCACCTGCAACAACTGTCGAGGGCTGCCGTTGAGGCCAAGACCGCGCAACTGGAAACCCTGGCCGCCCGGGACTGGGTCGCACGCCTTAGGGAATCAGCCACTCTCCTCTGGCCGGGTGCCCCCATTCAATGGCGACAGCCGGTACCGGACTCCCCGGTTGCCGTGGACGCCACCCTCGATCAGGCCGTGCTCAATGTGTTGGCCAACGCGGTGACAGCCAGCCCGTCCTGGGTCGCCGTGTCCGCCCGGGAAAGTGCCGACGGCCTGATGGAACTGGTTGTCGAGGACCACGGCGACGGTCTGGAATCCACCCCGGAAGGTACGCTCGGGGAGAGGGTGGTCAGTTCAGAGAACGGGCTGGGAGTTGGCCTTTTCCTCTCCAACGCTACCATCCAGCGTCTTGGCGGTAACCTGAAAGCCCGCGGCAGCGCCGAAGGCACCACCGTCATCATTGAGCTGCCAATAGCGTCAGCGACCAACAGCCCTTGGGGAGAACAGGCGTGAGCAGACAACAGGCTTGGCTACTGATTGATGACGACGACGCTTTTTTGCAAGTGCTTCAGCGTTCACTTGCCCGCCAGGGTATTGAGGCCCAGCTTGCCCACGGGCACCAGGAGGCAAAAAACGCTCTGCTGAACGGAACGTTTCACCGCTGCGTTCTGGATCTGAACCTGGCCGGTGAGAGCGGACTGCAACTGCTACCGGAATTGCTGGACCTGCATCCGGATCTCGAAATACTGGTGCTCACCGGTTACGGCAGTATCGCCACGGCGGTCGAGGCCATGCGCCGGGGCGCGGTGAACTATCTGTGCAAACCTGTAACGGTCAACCAGTTGCTGGCCGGATTCGAGCCGATCGATGCACCACCCGATCTCCGGGCGGAGCCGCCTTCAGTCGAGGAAATGGAGTGGGAGCATATCCAGCGGGTTCTCAACGAGAACGAGGGCAACGTCTCTGCCACGGCCCGGGCTCTAAACATGCACCGCCGCACCCTGCAACGCAAACTCCAGAAACACTCGCGCTGGCGCTGACCGATAGGTAATTGGCGCAAAACTGACATCTATCAACTCATCCAGACCATTTACCCATGGCTTTTCAGGTCTATTCCGGTAGCATGCCCTGACACTTACGACAGGTCTCACAGGGAGGGGAGTTCGTAAATTGACACACCGGAGCACACATTACTGACTCTCATGCCCAGATCCCCCACCACGATTGCACCGCCCGCAGACATCGACCCCAATCGCCTGGCAATGATTGCGTCGGTCACACCCAATTTTCTGGTGATGCTGGATGATGCCGGTCGCATTGAATGGGTAAACCCCAGTTTTGAGGAGCACACGGGGTATCAGCTTGAGGAGGTGCGCGGACGTCTGCCAAAGGAAGTGCTGTACGGGCCGGACACAGACCCTGACACCATCAAACGCATCAACCAGAAGCTGCACAAGGCCGAGGTCATTGAGGAAGACATCCTCCATTACACCCGGGCCGGCGAACCTTACTGGGTGCATACCTATTGCGTTCCAATCGGCAACGAACAGGGCGTCGCACCCGGCTTTATCGCCATTCAGAACAATATCTCGGACCGGAAGCACGGCGAACGGGGCCTGCGCATCGCGGCCAGCGTGTTCGATCGCAGCCACGAAGCCATCCTGATCACCGACCAGTCCAATCGGATCCTGGATGTGAATCCCGCGTTTTCACGGATCACCGGCTACAGCCGGCAGGAAGTGCTGGGACTGAACCCGGCGATCCTCAGCTCTGGTCGCCACTCCGGAGAATACTACCGGTCCATGTGGCGCACCATCGAGAAAACCGACCACTGGCGGGGCGAAATCTGGAACCGGCGGAAAAACGGTGAAGAGTATGTTGAACTGCTTTCCATCAGCCGTGTCCATCTGGAGGAACCGGGGCAGTATTACCACGTGGCAGCGTTCTCTGATATCACGGCGCTCAAGAACCATGCGCGTGAGCTGGACCGGGCAGCCAACTACGACGACCTGACCGGCCTGCCCAACCGCCAGTTGCTGGAAGAGCGCCTGCGCACGGCCCGTAATCACGCCGACCGGCAACATCGCACTGTGTCCGTGTGCTATCTGGACCTGGATGGCTTCAAGGCTATCAATGACAAATGGGGCCATCTGGCGGGCGACCAGGCCCTCAGAACCCTCGCCGAGCGACTGACCCGTGCTCTGAGGAGCGGCGACACCGTGGCTCGCATCGGTGGCGACGAATTCGTCCTCCTGCTGCAGGGGGACGACAACCACGATGCGGTGTACCAGCGGATCCTGGCCACTGTAGGCGACCCCGTCGCCGTGGGCGATCAAAACGTCACCCTCACAGCCAGTCTTGGCATCACCCGCTACCCGGAAGACGGATCAGAGGCGGAAGGCCTTATTCGTCACGCCGACCAGGCCATGTATTCCGCCAAGGAAAAAGGCCGCAACCAGTATCACTTTTTCGATCCCGGGCTGGACGAGCATCGCCGGAACCGACGCAACCAGTTGATGGAACTCACACGTGCTCTGGAAAACGAGGAGTTCGAACTGTTTTTCCAGCCCCAGATCCGCGTGACCGATTGCCAGCTGTTCGGTTTCGAGGCGTTGATCCGTTGGAATCATCCCCAGAAAGGGCTTGTCTCACCGGGCGAGTTTCTGCCGATTGTGGAGAACAGTCATCTGGAAGTACCACTGGGACAGTGGGTACTGAAAGAAGCGATTCACCAGATGAACACCTGGAAAGAGGCTGGCGAGGATCTGGCGGTCAGCATCAACATCAGCGCTCCACACCTGATGGACCGCTCCTTTGCCGACTATCTTGAGAGTTATCTGCACAGCCATCCCGAGATAGCGCCCGGCCAGATCACCCTGGAGGTGCTGGAATCAACCGCCCTGGAGGATACCCAACGGGCCAGCAATGTTCTGGCGCATTGCCAGAGCCTTGGCCTTCAGGTGGCGCTGGACGATTTTGGCACCGGCTTCTCATCGCTGACCTATTTGCGCACCCTGCCGGTGGACATTATCAAGATCGACCAGAGTTTTGTTCGGAACATGCTTGAGGATGCCAGCGACCATGCCATTGTGGAGAGCGTGATCTTCCTGGCCCAGCGGTTCGCCCACCCGGTTCTGGCCGAGGGCGTGGAAACCATGGAGCATGCCCGGGCACTGCGCCGGATGGGCTGCAATTTCGTTCAGGGTTACGGCATTGCCCGCCCCATGCCTTCCGGTGAAGTGCTGGGCTGGACCCGTCACTGGCGGGCACAGGCAGAGTCCGGCAAGAGCGGTGACATGCTCAATCCCGTTGTGGCCCGGGGCGAGGGTCGCTAGGGCGGATCACCCTAGCGATACCGTCTCTGGTCCAGCGTGGTCAGCCGGTCGGGATGAAACACCATCAGGCCGGTTACAAAGGTGCCGTTCACAAATCCCTCAGGAATCATGAACAGTGGCAGGTAACGGATGTACTCGTGCACCAGTTCATCAAACGTGTAGACGCCGCTGGTCCATAGCATCAGGCACATGACCGTGCCGGCCGCCGCTACAGAAATGCCCGCACCGAAGAAGCCGCAGAAGAAGATGTAGGCGAAGAAGTTCCGAAAATCCCGTCGGCGCTCCCACAGCATGATGCCGTGGCTGACAATGGCAGGCACCATCACCGTGATCAGCCCGTTGGCGGCAAACATGATCAGAGGCTCGCGACCGGTGATCACCGTGATCACCAGTGCCATAAGGCCCGCCAGCACTGCCAGGGCCCACCCCAGCATCAGCGTGATCACCGTGATACCAAAAACGTGGATGGCGAGGCCGGGTGAAATGCCGGCCCGCAACTGCCAGACAAAACCCAGCACCACGGCAGCACCGAAGAACGAGTGCTGGAGTGCGTTGTCCTTGCGAAAGGCCTGCCAGTCAATCGAGCGCAGCGCCCGGACCAGAATCACCAGAAAGAGCAGAAGCGTGATGATCCACTGGCTGGTGGATAGCAGGTTTTCAGTCATGCCCATAGTGAACTTACCGCAGCAACGGGGTCGGGAATGACATCTTAGCGGCTCGCCCCACCCCCGGTGCAAGCGAGCCCAGATTGATCAGGCGACCTGTTTTTCGAGTTTGCCGAGGTCGGTCAGGCGCTGCCAGGCTTCATAAGTACTCAGGAAAACCTCGCCACCCAGATGGGAAAGCAGTTCCGTCCCTTTCAACTTGTCCATTACCGGGCCTTTCACTTCCGCCAGATGCAATCTGACCCCTGCATCTTTCATACGCTCGTTGATGGCCTCCAGACTTTCGAGCGCAGAGGCATCCACCAGGTTCACTGCCGGACACACCAGCACCAGGTCCTTAAGCTCTGGCTCCCGGATCATCAGATCCATCACGGTTTCCTCGAGAAACCGGGCATTGGCAAAGTACAGGCTCTCATCTACACGGAGGAAGGTCACCTTCGGGCACAGTTCAACATCGTGACGAAGCACATTGCGGAAATGCTCGGTACCGGGCACACGGCCAACAACCGCACTGTGGGGCCGACTGGTTCGATACAGGAACAGCCCGATGGACAGCGCCACCCCGGCGATAATACCGGCCTCGACACTGTGCACCAGGGTCAGCACGATGGTTGCGAGCATGGCTCCAAAGTCGGTGCGGGAATAGCGCCAGGTTCGACCCAGGGCCGGAAGATCAATCAGTGTGGCTACCGCAACAATAATGGTGGCGGCGAGCGTCGCCTGTGGCAGATACGCGATGGCCGGTGTCAGAAACAGCGTCGCCATGGCAATACCGACCGCGGCGTAGGCGCCAGCGGCCGGGGTCTCGGCCCCGGCATCAAAGTTGACCACGGAACGGGAGAAACCACCGGTAACCGGCATACCCCCGGAAAAGCCGGCACCCAGGTTGGCGGTCCCCAGGCCGATCAGCTCCTGGTCAGGATCGATGCGCTGGCGCCGTTTGGCCGCCAAAGTCTGGCCCACGGACACCGACTCCACGAAACCGACAACGCTGATCAGCAAGGCGCTGACCGCCAGTTGCTGCCACAAGCCCATGTCCAGGCTCGGCATGGTGAACTCTGGGAGCCCCTGGGGTACATTCCCGACCAGTCGCACACCCTGGCCATCAAGCTGGAATTGCCAGGCCACCAGGGTGGTCACCAGAACCGCCAGAATGGGCGCGGTTTTGGTCAGAATGTCGGCCATTCTCGGTGCCAGGCCCATCGCCATAAGAAGTGGCTTCAAGCGTTTGCGGGCCAGCACCAGAAACAACAGCGCCCCGGCGCCAACAGACAGGGTGGCCAGGTTGGTATCGCCAATGGACTGGAACAGTGACTGACCGATTTCCAACAGGTTATGGCCGGAGGCCTGAATTCCGAATATATGCTTCAACTGGCTGGCCGCAATCACAATGCCAGAGGCCGTGATAAAGCCGGAAATCACAGGGTGACTCAGAAAATTGGCCAGGAACCCGAGCCGAAGCACCCCCATCAGCGTCAGCATCAGCCCCGACATAACGGCCAGCAGAACGGCACCGGCCACGTATTCCGGAGTTCCTGCCTCGGCCAGCGGTGCCAGGGCCGCCGCCGTCATCAGCGAGGCCACGGCCACAGGCCCGACGGACAAGGTCCGACTGGTGCCGAAGACGGCGTAAATCACCAGGGGCAGGATACTGGCGTACAGCCCCACCTGGGCGGGCAACCCGGCCAGCAGAGCATAGGCCAGCGACTGGGGAATGAGCATGACGGTGACGATGATCGCGGCCACCAGGTCACTGGTGGCCTGATCACGGCCGTATGTTGGCGCCCAGTCCAGAATCGGCAGATAACGTTTAAGATTCATCAGGAATCTCAGAACAGGTTAACCGGTACTTTCAGGTAAACCTGGCCATTGTCCTCGGCCGGCGGCATGTGGCCTGCCCGCATGTTCACCTGAACGGACGGCAGAATCAGCCGTGGCATATCCAGGGTCGCATCCCGCTCGGTGCGCATTTTCACGAACTCTTCCTCGGAGACACCTTCGTGGACGTGAATGTTTGCGGCGCGCTGCTCCGCAACGGTGGTCATGTGCTGGTACTCATCGCGGCCGGGCGCCTTGTAATCGTGGCACAGGAAAATTCGGGTTTCCGCAGGCAGGGACAGCACCTTCTGGATGGACTGGTACAGGGTGCGGGCATCGCCACCGGGGAAATCGCAGCGAGCTGTGCCAAAGTCCGGCATGAACAGGGTGTCCCCGACGAAAGCCGCATCGCCAATCACATAAGTGAGACAGGCAGGGGTATGCCCCGGCGTATGCAGAACGCATCCTTCCAGACCGCCAATAGCAAAAGTGTCGCCCTCTTTGAACAGCTTGTCGAACTGGCTTCCGTCGCGCTGGAATTCGGTACCGGCATTGAACGCCTTGCCGAAAATTTCCTGTACGTCGCGAATGTGCGCACCAATGCCGGTCTTGCCACCCAGCTTCTCATGCAGGTAGGGCGCGGCAGACAGGTGATCCGCGTGGACGTGGGTTTCCAGGATCCACTCGACCTTCAGATCGTTGCTGCGGATGTACTCGATAATTTCATCGGCAGAACGCACATCGGTTTTGCCCGCGGCGTAATCAAAATCCAGGACCGAATCGAGAATGGCGCAGGCCTGGCTGTCCGGGTCACGCACCACGTAACTGAACGTATTGGTGGGTTCATCAAAAAAATGCTGAACGATCGGGTTGCTCATGACAGTCACCTCTAGACAATCCAAATATCACTTTTAATCTAAGGATATACTATTTAGTAATATGAGGTGAAATGATCTTTTTTTATATGCGCAATGTTCCTGATACATCAACAAGACAGTCCCGCCCTGCCTGCTTGGCCAGATAAAGCCTGTGATCCGCCCCGGCAATGAGAGCGTCCGGCGAGGCTGGGCGGTCAACGAACTCCTCTATTCCGGCCACACCTGCGCTGACGGTCACCGGTATCTCATCGTCATCAAAGACAAAACGCTCCTCATGCACAGCTTCGAGAATTCGCTGGACGAGCTGTCGTACATCGCCGTGCTCTACAGCGCTGAAGACAACAATGAATTCTTCCCCGCCGAAGCGGGCAACCACATCCATGGAGCGTGTCTGGCTGATCAGAATGTCGGCAAACCGCTGCAGGATATAATCCCCGCCGAGGTGTCCGATGGAGTCGTTAATCTTTTTGAAGTGATCGATGTCGAAGATCGCCAGGGCGAAGCGCTCACCCCGGCGGTTGCTCCGGCCGAGCATTTCATCCAGCCTCGGCATCAGGTATCGGCGATTGTGCAGGCCGGTCAGGGGGTCCCGAATGGACTGGTTCAGCAGCTCTTCTTCCAGGCGGTTGCGCTCCAGGGCACCCGATAACAGGCCGGAAACAATAATCAACAGGTCGGCCTGGTCCAGACGCCAGGTTCTTCGGCGAAGGGAGTCAACGCCGAAAAAGCCCGTTACCCGTCCGCGTACCCGGATAGGCACGCAGAACATCGACGACACCCCCTGCTCCTGAAGCAGTGCCCGCTCGGGAGCAGCTTCCCGGGACAGTCGGTCGACATCTTCAATAAACACCACCCGGCTGCCACTCACCATCCCCTCGATCTGTTCCTGCCACCAGTGAAAACTGTCGATCGACACCTCCTGCTGTGTGTCGATCAGAGCGGGCACACCGTCCCTGCACCACTCATGGGTATTGGTCATCACGGAATAGTCATCGGAAAAGCAGTACAGGTAGGCCCTGTCTACCTTGAAAAACGTTCCGATGGATCTCAGAAGTTCATCAATACACTGATCAATGGTGCCAAATCCCAGATTGATGAATTCGGTGGAGAGACGGGCAATCAGTCGCTGGAACCCGGCCTGGAAGGAAAACTCCGCCTCACTTTCGCGCAGGCTCTGCTCCAGGTTCTTGTAGTGCTGGATGTTGTGGAATTGGCCGTACCAGAGCGTGCCGCCATCAGGCTGGCGCTCGGGCTCCGCATTAACCTCGAACCACTCGTAACCGCCATGCTCAAGCCTGAGCCGGGCCCGATAGCTCCAGGTATTCAACCTGTCTGCCGAGGCACGGATACTGGCCATAACGGCATCAACATCCTCCGGATGGATCATGGCGAAAATCGCATCCGCGTTATCACTCAGATCTGCGGGATCAATGCCAAAGAGCGACTGCACATGTTCGCTGATAAAAGGACAGCGGTGGGAATCTCCTTCCGAACTCACCCAATATACGAAGAGGACTCCAGGAACCCCTGAGGCCAGCTTCTGAAAAAAACGGGCAGACAAAGCAGTTTGCTGCCCGTTACCGGACCTTGACGCCATGGACAACACGTCCTCCTGACGGACGATTCACCCCTCTCCATTAAAGAGTGTAGCCCACGCTGACAGGAAGCAAACCCGTTCTGAAGAGGACGAATCAGAGCGAGTCCAGGCGGCTCCTGGCTTCTTCCCGCCGACCGGCATCGGCGACGTCTCGTCCGGCCCTGTCGGGTGCATCGAGGACTTTCTGCAGATAACTCCGGGCGCGTTCCGGCTCGCCCTGGTCCAGCAGGAAATCGCCAAAGAAGAAATTGGCATCCATGCCATCAGGATTGATGGCCAATGCTTTCTGCAGATACTGCCGGGCCTTATCATCATCACCAAAGCCCAAGGGCCAGCCAGGGACCTGGTAATAGAGGCTTCCCAGCGACGTGTAGGCTGAACCATCCAGTGCATCGGGGTCGATCGCCAGGGCCGCCTCCAGTGATTTACGGGCCTCCTTGACCAACCCCAATGCCCCCAGACCGCCCTTGGCACCGGCGTAGGTGCTGAGCACAATACCCTGCCATATCAACGGCTCTGCCCGGCCCGGATAATGGGCGACGAACTGTTCTGCCTCATCAGCCAAACCCTCAAAGGCTTTCTCTTTCTCGTCCGCCGGTACCTGATACTGAATCTCCGCCCAGCGATGCTGGATACCTGCCAGTTCGGTCTCCAGAGCCGCCGCCCAGAGTGGCTGGGCCGCCAGGCACAGAATCACCAATAGCACTCGTTTCATGACAACACTCCCGGATTCAGAAACCGCCGGATGACCGGCAGCTGCTTCAGCATCGCCTTGTCGACAATTCGCGGCAGGATGCCGTTGATCACCACAAACAGCTTCTCCGGCCAGCCCAGGTAGCGCCGGCGATCGTCATTTTCCATGGCAGCGAGAATCTGCGACGCCACCGCTTCAGGCGCATCCATGGCATTGCCGAGGGCCCGGTTAAGCTCGTTCACTGCCTCCGGATTCATATCCGTGGCGGTGGCGCGGGGTGCCACATAGACGACCTGGACCGGGGTATCGGCCAGCTCCCGGCGCAGTGCTTCGGTGAAGCCCCGCAGACCGAACTTGCTGGCGCAGTAGGCGGTGTAACCGGGGAAACCGATGCTGCCGAAGGTAGAACCCACGAACACCAGCGCTCCCTGGCCCGCTTTTTCAAACCTCGGTGCAAAATGCCGGGCCACAATCATCGCTGACCGGAGATTGACGGCGATCTGTGCGTCGAGGTCACTGACGGCCATGTTGCCCAGGCTGGCAAACCGGTTCTGCCCGGCACAGTGGATAACGCCATCAATGTCCGGATAGGCATCGCCCAGGCGATCCAGCTGCTGGTCGAGGTCCGGCGCCGCCAGGTCCAGGTGAGCAAGCGAGACGCCCTCACGATGCTCAAGCTTTTCCGGGTGCCGGGAAGCAATGATCACCCGGGCACCGGCCCTGACCAGAGGTTCCACCAGTGCCTTGCCAATACCGCCGGTGCCACCCAGCAGCAGGAAAACGCGGTCATGCAGCCTCATGGTGTTGCTCCTTCCGGCTTTCGGGCAGGGGAATGCTGTGCAGCATGTCGCCATAAAGCCGATAGACCATGCGCGCCGCTTCAATGATGGCCTGCTGGTCTTCCGGATCGGTGATGTCGTTCATCAGGTTCCGGAAAAACTCGAAATGCTCCTGGTCCAGGGCTCCGTGAGAGTACAGATAGCTGAAGGCCTCATCCGGCAGCCCGAGCTGCTTCTGAATGGCTTCACCAAGCGGTGTCGCCAGCTCAATCGACGTACCTTCAAGCACCTGAACCATGCCGAAGAACGCCGCCGGGTTGCCGCGGTTGATGCGGTCATAAAGGTAGGCAACCATCAGTTCGATGGAGGTATCCGGGCTGCCATGACGGATGGCTTCCTTGTCTTCTCCACAGGCCTCAAGATCGTTGAGAATCCATTCGTGGTGGCCGTACTCTTCCTCGATGTACTCCACCAGCGCCTTGCGCACGAATTCCAGACGCTCAGGCAGGCGGCCGCCGCAGGCCATCATCAGAGGCACGGTGTGTTTGACGTGGTGATAGGCCTGGGTCAGGAACCAGGTGTAGCCGGTAAGGTCGAACCGACCCTCGCGGATGGCTGCAATAACGGGTGCGCCGGTAACGTGGGCGCGGGCTTGCGCAGTTTCGGACTGCAGTCGATCGAAAAATGCCATGAAAGATCCTCCTGGCGTGTTTGAAAAATCCGATATTGAGATGGAAAGATTCATGAAAACGGGAAACGCACCGGCAAGCAGGCTCGGCAGGTCGGTCTGAATCTTCTGACGTACGGGCCGTCCGTTTGCGGTCAGATAGCCCTCGGCCTGGCTCAATGGCTGACGGCGGATATAGACACCGGACAAACGGGCATAGTCCGGCAAGGTGTCGTTCAGGGATTCCAGCTGCGAGCGCAACGCATCCGGTGAACGGCCATCCTGCACCACCACGAGGGCGGAAGGACGAGGGTCACCATCGCCGAACACCACCGCCTGGCGCGCGCCGATCGCCTGGATCAGTTCACTTTCCAGCCACTCGGGGCTGATGTTGCGGCCGAAGCTGGTGATAAGAAGATTCTTCGCGCGACCACTGACCGAAAGGAAACCGTCGGCATCTCGGGCACCCAGATCACCGGTATCCAGCCATTCATCGCCTGCCGGTTCATCCCCCAGGTAGCCGAGATGGGTATTGCCCGCCACCAGAATGTGGCCGCGCTCGTCCACCTTTACCTGGACATGGGAGAGTGGTTTGCCAACCGACCCTTCGCGTTCGGTCCCCGGCACATTCAGTGCGACCACCGAACTGCACTCGGAAAGCCCGTACCCCTCATAGAGGGGCAAGCCAGCATTGCGGCCCCTGGCAAGCAGGTCAGAGGAAACCCGTCCTCCGCCAACCGCCAGAAACCGGAACGAATCGCTTTTGAGATGCTTCTGTTCGGCGGCAGACACCAGCGCCATAGCCAGTTCTGGCACCAGGATCAGCGAGTGTGGCTGGTGTCTGTTGATACCCTGCACCAGCCGCCCGAATTCCAGGCCACTGCTGCCAGTCATGCCCAGATCCTGCAAGGGAGCGACCATCACCGTGCCGCCCATAAGCAGGGGCAGGTAAACACCTGCAATGTTCTCCAGCAGTGTGGCCAGCGGCAGGATGCACAGGTGCTTCTCAAGCTCGACCCCGTCCAGCCGCTCCTTCAATGCCAGCGTGGTGGCCGTCATCTGGGCTACCGACAGGCAAACGCCCTTGGGATTGCCGGTGCTGCCAGAGGTGAAGGTGATCTTTGCGGTCTGCTCCGGCATCCAGGCCCCTGCAGCAGACACAGGCAGATGCTTTAACCAGACGCCATGGCCGAGGTGTTCTCCGTCATCGATTCTGTCCGCAGACAGCAGGCAATCAAGGTCGGCACGTTCAATCAGATGCTGAGTCTGTGTTCTGGAGAAAAAAACCGGTACCGGTACACACACCACATTGGCCAGCAGGCACGCCAGATCCGCAAGAATCCAGGCCACGGAATTGTCACCACACAAGCCGGCCCGGCGGACACCCAACCGTGTCAGCTGATCGGCCAGGGCAGCGGCCGCCTGCATCATCTGGGCATAGCTGAACGCTGAATCGGGCCCCTGAAGCGCGGTGCGCGAGGGTTGATCAGCAGCCTGGCGTTGCAGAAGTTCAGGCAATGTGGCCATAGGAACCTCCTGCCATCGCCTCGCTCCCGGCGGCTTCAGACTCAACGGGCTGAATCAGCCTGAGCAGACCCGCACTCCTGAGGGCGGACATGCCATCGGCCACCCGGATGGCCATGACCACCGGATGATGGTCGTAATAACGCCCCCAGCCGGCGCCCCCATCGGGCAACCGGGCAGGATCCGCCGTCGCCAGAACCTCGGTGGCAATACCCAGGCGGTGAAAACTGTTGCGCAGCTGATCCGTGCCGGTGCACACCACCCAGTCATAGCCGGCCCCATCCAGCCACACCGACAGCGAGGCAAACAGAAACCGGCTGACGCCGGCTTCAACGCCGGCCAGATGGGCAATCTCGGCAATCCGATGGCGTTCGACACCCGCTACCGGCATCACCGATTCCACCGGCACCGACAGATAATCTTCCAGAAACAGTTTTTCCAGCGCGGCGTTACGAACACCGACCGCCGCCAGAAGCGTGCCTTGGGCTGTGGTCAGGGCAAGCAATGCCGGTATGCGCAGAGAGGGCTCGGCGCCATAGGCATGCAGGAAGCGCCGACGGATGAAATCCGCGACCGTCTCGGCCATGGCCGTGTCAGGACGGATTTCGTTAAACCAGCGACCGGCACAACGGATGACCGGAACCACCTCCCCGGAATCCGGAGGACAACATGTGGACATCATGAGCGGGTCTGTCATAAAAGGCCTCCCTGTGGGTACGCCTCCCAGACTAGAGCGCCAGCCTTAACCCAGGCTTAAGAGCCGCCAGAAGTTTTCTTAAGCTGGCCTTAAGATTACTGTGCCAGAATGATCACCAAAGCGGTAACAGGACCTGCCATGCGGATATTGCTTGTAGAAGACGACCATCACCTGGCCAATACCATGCTGGGGATGTTGCGTGACGGACAGAACACGGTGGACTGGCTCGACGACGGACAGCAGGCATTGGGCGCGCTCACCAGCGAACACTTTGATCTGGCGATCCTTGATCTGACCCTGCCCCGTGTAGATGGCCTGGACATTCTGAAGGCAGCACGGAAACAGGGTGTGCAAACGCCGGTAATCATCCTGACTGCAAGGGCCGGCCTGGATGAAAAGCTGACCGGTCTGGATGCCGGTGCCGATGACTACCTCACCAAGCCCTTCGCCATGGCGGAACTCAAGGCCCGAATCCGGGCGGTCACCCGTCGGGGCTCGTCCGTGCCGCAGAATGGTCTGACGGTGGGCCAGCTGGCTCTCAACCCTGATTCCGGGCAACTGACGTATGGCGACGAGACCACCACACTGCCCCGCAGTGAATTCCAGATTCTTCACTACCTGATGCGACACCCAGACCAGGTCGCCACGCGACGACGGCTGGAGGAACAACTTTACGGCTGGGATCACGGCGCAGAAAGCAACGCCCTGGAGGTGCATATTCACCACCTGCGCCGCCGGGTTGGCAAGGAGACCATTCGGACCATACGCGGCGTGGGCTACCTGCTCGACAGCCAGGCTGCCGCCAGGGTGACCGAATGTCCCTGACCCGCACCCTGACGCTGCTGGTTACCTCCACCGTTCTGCTGATTGCGCTTGTTGCCGCAGCCTGGAGCTACATCGAAAGCAACCACGAGCTGGAGGAACTGTTTGACGCTGAACTGGCACAGAGCACGAGGATCGTCCAGGGCCTGTTGCAGCACCTGGCCGACACCCAGTCTGTAGAGCAGCTGCCCAAGACCCTGAGTGAAACCCTGGAGCTGCCCCGAGCCGACACGCCAGGAGTGGATTTCGAAGCCGACAATAATGAAATCCTGCCCGACGGCACCGGGCACAAGTACGAGAAGAAACTGGCGTTCGAGGTCTGGACCCCCGACCGCGAACCATTGCTGGATACCCTCAAAGCCGACGATACCGAAGGACTGACACCCGGCTATTCCTGGGCAGAATCCAGTGGCTTTCGCTGGCGCGTGTTCACTCTTCAGGACCCGGCAACCGGCTTCTGGATCCGGACAGCACAGCGTGAGGATATTCGGGAGGAGCTCAGCGAGGAACTGGCCCTGGGGAACATCCTGCCCCTGTTGATCGCCCTTCCCCTGCTGCTGCTTGCCGCCAGCGCCGCTATCCAGTTCGGCTTCAGGCCGCTCCTGAAGCTTGAGCGCCCGATCCGCAACATGGCCCCGGAAAACATTCACCCCCTGGACGACCGCCAGGCACCGAAGGAAGTCGCGGGGCTGGTGCAGGCAGTGAATGGCCTGCTCAGACGCCTCAACCAGGCCCTGGAACGGGAACGGCGGTTCTCTGCCGATGCCGCCCATGAGCTGCGAACGCCACTGACGGCCCTGCGACTGAACCTGGAAAAGGTCTACGAGAAGGATCCCGAACAATACGGTGACCTGATCCAGTCCGTGGACCGCATGGTGCACCTGGTTGAACAGATGTTGCTGCTGAACCGCGTCGACTCCGGTGCCGATTTCACGCCGGAATACCACAACCTGTCGGCCATCGTTGAGCAGAGCATTGCCGATGTGGCCCCCCTGGCCCTCAAAAAGGACATCGACCCGGTGCTGCAGGACGATGCCGGTCAGGCCCTGGTCTCCTGCCACAGCGCACTAATCAATACCCTCATGCGTTCCCTGTTGGCGAACGCCATCCAGTACAGCCCCGAGCACACCACCATTGAGACGCATTTGACGCCTTCCGGAGAGGGATACCACATCAGCGTGTGCGATCAGGGCCCCGGCATTCCTGCCGAGGAGCGCGAACGGGCGCTCAGCCGCTTTGTCCGACTGGACCAGCGGCTCGGTGGCGGCGCCGGTCTCGGGCTGGCCATCGCCCGGCGTATCGCGGAACTCCACGGTGGCCAGCTAACCCTCAGCGACCGGCCGGATGGCAACTCCGGCCTGTGCGTCAGCATCTGGCTCCCGGCCCGGGGGACTTCCCGTCGCAAGCAGGTTTAAGGTTGTTTTAAGGTTTGAAGAGGATACTCCGGCCCAAGTGAACAGGGCCGCCAGACGGCCCGGTTGATATTCCGTTTTCGAGGATGTCTCTAAATGGGTCAGGAAAGAACTCTGTCGCTGGTTATCCCGGCCAAGGATGAAGAAGCCAACATCGCTACCCTGCTGACCGAAGCCTACGGGGTAATGCGTGACTATCATGGCTTCGAGGTGGTGCTGGTGGATGATGGCAGCACCGACAACACACTGGACACGGCAGTGCGGACAGCCCGTGCCCTCGGTGGCCGGTTATTGACCATTCGCCACGAGCAGAGCATCGGCCAGAGCGGTGCCCTGGCATCGGGTATCCGCCAGGCCAGGAGCAGGCTGATCGTTACCATGGATGGCGATGGCCAGAACGATCCGGCCGACATTCCCGCCATGCTGCAGAAAGCCAACACCCTGCGAAACCCGGATTTCTGTATTGCCGGCTATCGCAAGAATCGCAAGGACACCGCCTGGAAACGCTTCCAGTCACGCCTGGCCAATCGCGTGCGGGATGCGTTGCTTCATGACGGCGTGCCCGATACCGGCTGCGGCCTGAAGCTTTTTCCCCGGGACACCTTTCTGAAACTGCCCTGGTTCGACCACGGGCACCGTTTTATCCCTGCGTTGGTACGCGGTATCGGCGGCGACATCGCCATCGTCGAGGTCAATCACCGCCCACGCACCGCCGGCGTATCCAAATACAACGCCTGGAACCGGACCTGGGCCGGTATCCTGGACCTGCTCGGCGTGCTCTGGTTACTGCACCGCACCCGGGTTCCTGTTGTCAGCAGTGCTGGACAGGCCGACCCACAGGCGTCGGTAGCGGAGCGGTCCTGAGATGATCAACGGTTCCCGCTGGCTGGCCTTCGCCGCGCTGGTTCTGGTTGGCTACCTGACCATTCATAACGGCTGGCTCGACTTTATTGCCGACCAGAATGAAGTGGCGAACTATCTCCACAGCCATGGTGTCGGCGGATTGGTGGTGATTACTCTCACCGGGGCATTGTTTACCGGTCTGGGCGCTCCACGCCAGTTGCTCGCTTTCGTGCTGGGCTTTGCCCTGGGCGGGCTCAATGGAACGCTGCTTTCGACTTTGGCCGCCGCCATTGGGGCCACCGGCTGTTTCCTGACCGCCCGCTGGCTGCTGAGAACGCCGTTGAGCCGGCGGTTCAGCCACCGAATGCAGCAGTTTGATCGCCTGTTCCGGGAGCAGACCCTGCTGAAAGTTCTCATGGTCCGCTTGCTGCCCGTGGGCAGTAACCTGGTGACCAACCTTGTCGCCGGCTGCTCCGGGATCCGTTTCTCGCCGTTTCTGTTTGGCAGCACCCTGGGCTACCTGCCCCAGATGCTGGTGTTTGCCCTGGCCGGTGCCGGTATCGGCAATGCCAATGCCTATCAGCTTGCGGTGAGCATCGGCTTTTTCATTCTCGCCTCGCTCATTGGTGCTTTTCTCTATCACAACCAGAGGGCCAGGACGCTGGCCGATTCCGTTTCCGACTCTCTCTGAGACCGAACCATGCCCGCATCCTCCTCCGTTCGTCACCTGCCGGACACCCTGATCAACCTGTCCCGCAATCAACTTCTGCTGTTACTGCTGGCCTTTGCCGCAGTCGTGATTTTTACCGGGATCGGACTACGTTCCCCCTGGCCTGCCGACGAACCGCGATTCGCGGAAGTGGCCCGTGAAATGGTCGCCTCCGGGCAGTGGCTCATCCCCATGCGAGGTGGTGAGTTCTACCCGGACAAGCCACCGGTGTTCATGTGGAGCATCGCCTTCTTCTACTGGCTGACCGGCAACCTGAAGATTGCATTCCTGCTGCCCAACGCGCTGTGTAGCCTGCTGACACTGGGACTGGTCTTTGATCTGGGCACCCGCCTGTGGAACCAGCGAACCGGTGCCATCGCATTAATGTTGCTGATGCTTGCGCCCCAGTTCGTGATCCAGGCCCAGAAGGCCCAGATCGACGCCATGGTCGCCTGCTGGATTGCGGTTGCCTGCTACGGTCTGATCCGCCACTTTTTCACCGGGCCAGCCTGGGGCTGGTACTTTGTCGGCTGGGCGTTTATGGGGCTGGGCATCATCACCAAGGGGGTCGGCTTCCTGCCGGCGCTGATGCTCCTTCCCATCGTGGTCATGAAGCTTCGCGATCGCGCACTGTTCAGCGGCACACTCACCTGGCGCTGCGTACTGGGTCCTCTGGCCATGCTGGCCGTGGTTGCCGCCTGGCTGATTCCCATGGTGCTCTACGTGAATAACCTCGGCACCGAAGAGGCCCTGGCCTACCGGAACAACATCCTGTTCAAACAGACCGGCGAGCGCTATGCCGACTCCTGGGGCCATCTTCAGCCTTGGTACTATTACCTCACCAGCGTAATCCCCTCGCTCTGGTTTCCGCTTCCGCTGTTGCTGCTGGCCTTGATCCGGCCCCTGTCTGAAACCGCCCGGTACCGCCCGATCATTCCGGTGCTTCTGGGCTGGATTGCTCTGGTCATCGTGTTTTTCAGCCTCAGCCCCGGCAAGCGCGGTGTTTACCTGTTGCCCGCATTGCCCATGCTCGCGCTGATTCTCGCCCCGCTTCTCAGTGCCCAGAAGCCAGCACGCTGGTTTCCGCCCATCCTGACGGGTTTACAGTTCCTGCTCGGTGTTGCGTTGATGGCAGTTGGCATACTGGCCTGGACCGACCACCCCAAGCTGGTTGAAAAGGTGGCCGACTACAGCACCGACCCGGCCAAACTTCACGAGGCGGGAACGTTCGTCTTCGTCATCGGCCTGGCCTGGCTGATCACCCTGTTCGGGTTCTGGCGCTCCCGTGCCCTCGGGCGTCTGTTCCTGGCCATGATGATCACCTGGCTGCTGCTGGGCACCTGGGGCTATCGGATTCTTGAGCCGCTTCGAACCCCCCGCAACGTTCTGGCCGCCGCAGAACAGCATATCCCGGCCGGCGGTCAGCTCGGTATGATCGACTTCCGGGAACAGTTCCTGCTGTTTTCAAAGCGCGATTTCACCCATTTCAGCTTCTTCACCGGTCGGGAACAGGAGAACCGCAATGCCTGGTTATGGATGAAGGAAACACCGGATAGCTACCTGCTCGTGGCCGATCAGATTGAGCTGCCCTGCTTCACGAAAGACGGTGCCATTCCCGTGGGCACGGCTCACCGCGACAGCTACCTCCTGCTTTCAGACGCACAAATGGCCCCCACCTGCACGCCCCCGGACAGGGTCAGGCGCTTTACCACGCCCAGCCCCGGGAGTTGGCTCGATTAAAGCGGCAAAGTGACGGACACCTTCAGGCCTTTCTCGTCCGGACCGGCTCCAAGACGGATGTCGCCGCCCATACCACGGATCAGGGTGCGGGCGATGGCCAGGCCCAAACCTGCGCCGCCGGTCTCGCGGCTGCGGGAGTGTTCCAACCGGTAGAAGGGTTCGAAAACCCGTTCCCGTTCGCCTTCCGGAATACCCGGCCCCTGATCAATGATCGTGACAACGGCTTCTGTGCCTGTCGTTGCCAGGGTTACGTCCGCCTGTTCGCCATAATTGACCGCGTTCTCAATCAGGTTACGCAGGGCGCGTTTGACGGCTTCGGGCTGCCCTTGGAGCACACATCTCGGGCTGTCTTCGCAGTGGACCGCCAGTCCCATTTCCTGGAGATCGCCACATAGACTGTCCAGCAGGGTGGCCAGATCATAGCGGCGGTGCTGTTCGGTGGTGCTGCCCCGGATGAAGTCGAGGGTGGCCTCGGCCAGATGCTGCATCTCCCGGAGGGCATCCAGAAGGCGATCCCTGTCCTCGCCTTCCGGCAGCATTTCCACCCGCAGCCGCATGGAAGTGATGGGTGTCCTGAGATCATGGGCCAGGGCAGCCAGCAGTCTTGCCCGGTCTTCCTGGGCCCGGCCAACCTGATCCTGCATCTGGTTGAAGGCACGGGTTACCTCACGAACATCCTCCGGTCCCTTTTCAGAAATCCGGACTTTCTCCCCGCGTCCAAACGCGTGGGCGGCCCGGCTCAGCTCATTCATTGGCCTCAGAATTCGACGGACCGCCAGCAACAGGGTCAGCGTGAGCAGCACGGCGGTAATCCCGACGCTGGTGAGCGTGGCCTTTAGCCAGAGCCAGGAAGGCGCTGGTGGCCTCGCTTGGGCGTTGAACCACTGGCCAGAGGACATGGCCAGGGAAACCCCCAGGACTGGGGGGCATTCATGCCGTTCATCTCGATGGTCGTCATCATCACGATGTTCTTCATATTCATGGTGCTCATCATCCTCATCGTCATGCCGCTCACGGCTCCGATGGGCATTGCGAACGGGCCGGCAGTCATCTTCGTCAGTCTCCAGGGCCGTCCGGATCTGCTCCTCGGGCAGACGCAGCTCCTCAGCCAGCCGGCGCGTCATGCCGGAGGCCCTATCGTCAACCAGATAGGGCGCAGGATCGATAGAGAGTCGCAGGCTCGGGCTGGACAGCGCCCGCAGGATACGCTCCTGACGTTCCGGATCCGTGGTATCGGCCAGGGTATAGCCATCGGCCACCCGCTGGAGGACGTGTTCCAGACTGGCACTGCGCAACGCTCCCTGGCGCTCCCCCGCCAGAATAACGATGGTGATAACCTGGGCCACCAGCAGCACCAGAATCAGCAACAGCGCCAGCTGCCCGCCGGCTCGACTTGGCCACAGCCTCATTGTTTCGTCCCTTCCACTGCAGCAATCCACTGGTAACCACCGCCCCAGATGGTCTTGATCAGCCTGGGGCTGCGGGCATCCGGGTCGATCTTTCGGCGCAGGCGACTGACATGGTTATCAATGCTGCGGTCAAAAGCATCCGCCTCTCTGCCGAGGGTCAGGTCCATCAGTTGATCACGGGACAACACGCGGCCGGCGTGTTCAAGGAAGGCGAGCAGAAGCTTGTACTCGGCGGTACTCAACGACACCTCGACACCTTCCGGATCTATGAGTTGGTGCCGGTCGACGTCGAGCTTCCAGCCCTCAAACGTCAGAGACTGACCGGCCATGGGGCTACGTTGCGGTGGCAACGCCGTGGTGCGGCGCAGAACCGCCTTGATGCGGGCCAGCAATTCCCGGGGGTTGAAGGGTTTGGTGAGGTAATCGTCAGCGCCCATTTCCAGGCCGACGATGCGATCGGTTTCCTCGCTCATGGCAGTGAGCAGTATCACCGGCAATTCGGTGTGCTCGCGAAGGTAACGGCAGAGGGTGAGGCCATCGTCGCCGGGCATCATGATGTCCAGCACAACCAGATCGACGGACTGCTGTCGCAGCTGGCGCTTCATGGCATCGCCGCCATCCGCCAGCAGCACCCGCAGACCATGCTCCTGCAGATAGCGGCCGACCAGATCGCGAATGTCTCGATGGTCATCGACGACCAGAATGGTGGGAGAGTCGCTCACTCGTTACTCCGTTGGATTACCGTCTGCCCCGATTATAGGGGAGTCGAGTTTCCCAATGGGCGCGATCTTGTCAAAAACCGTCGCAAATCCCGGCCTTGCGACAAGTTGCGACAAACTCGATGGGTCACCGAGACAATTCTGCGACGTTTCCTTGGTGCAATAACTCCCGACCAACGATGACATTCCGTCATGGGTTTCACCAACCAAGGAGTTCGACCATGAAGAAAACTACCACCATTGCTGCTCTCTCCATCGCTGCACTGCTCAGCGCCACGCCACTATTTGCGTCTGCCGATGACGACCACGGGAGAGGTGACTGTGACGATCGATACGAGAATCGCCACCACGGCAAAGCCATGGGTTCCGATCTGAAACAGTACAGCACCGAAGAAATGCGCATCATGGCCTATGGTCAGGCGCTTAGACGCTTCGGCCCGGGCGTAGAGGTGTCCGTTGAGGAAACGTCGGATGGCACCTACCGGATCCAACTGCGAGATGCCGAGCAGAATTTGATCCGGGAGCAGGAATTCAATCAGTACGGTGCCCCGGTTCGCGGCGGACACCGGAGCTGATTACTAACAGCCAGCGCGGGGCCCGAGAGGTGCCCCGCCAACCTTTGATCAAGGAGAATCGCGATGACATTGATGGACGCTGACAATCGCTATGGTGCCGTTTCCCGGGCTGTGCACTGGATCATGGCGGTTCTGCTGCTGGTCATGCTTGCCAGCGAAGTCTGGTTTGAGGCTTTGGAACATTCCCTCTCCGAGGCGTCGTTGATGGCCTGGCACCAGAGCCTGGGCCTGACCATCTTCGGGCTGGTGATCTTTCGCGGCCTGTGGCGCTGGCTTAACCGCTCACGTCTGTCACCACCGGCACACTGGGCAACCCTGGCGAAACTGGGGCACCTCGTGCTTTATGCCCTGATGATTCTGATGCCGCTGTCAGGCCTGGCGACGTCCCTTGGCGAGGGCGATCCGGTTACCTTTTTCGGCTGGACAGTCTTTGGCTACGGCCCGGAAGTGGAATGGCTGGAAGAGAGCGGCGAAGACATGCACGAAGCACTGGCAAACGTGCTGTGGCTCATGATCGGCATACACGTGGCAGCCGCTCTGGTGCATCAGTACGTGCTGGGCGACCGGACCATTAAGCGCATGGCCTGACAGGCCGGAATAAACGGAAACCCTCCTGGCTCAAGCCACCGGCAGCGATTCGTCCCTGCCCCAGTCCGCCCAGGAACCATCGTATAGAGAGAGCTGGTCATACCCGGCCAGCTCCGCCGCCAGCAGAATGATGCAGGCAGTGATGCCGGAACCGCAGGAAAACACCAGTTGGTGCCCGTTTCCAGGCTGAAGATTCGGTGCAAGCTGGTTGAACGTTGTTTTCAGCTCACTGACCGGTTTGAACCGGTAACCATCCAGCACCTCGGTAAACGGCAGGTTGAGAGAGTTCGGTATATGGCCGCCGCGCACACCCGGACGCGGTTCCGGCGCCTGGGCCAGGAACCGCGCCCGGGATCTCGCATCAATTACCGAGACTTGCTCGTCGTCGAGGTGCTGATACACGAACGCGGAATCCCGAACCCGTTCACAGTCCAGACGGCCCGACAAGGAGCCGGAAAAAGCCGCTTCTTGAACCGGAGCCGACACCGTTTCACGCCCCTCCGCCAGCCACAGAGGCAGGCCACCATCCAGCACGAAAACATTGTCCAGGCCCATCGACCGCAGAATCCACCAGGCCCGGGGCGCCGAGTAGATTCCCTGGTTGTCATAGAGCACCACCATGCTTTCGGGCGTTATCCCCAGTCTGCGCACTTCCTGCGTGAACTGGTCTTCGGTTGGAAACGCATGGAGCTGGGACGATTCCTTATTGCAGAGCGTTCCTTCAAGGTCGATCTGTAAACTCCCCGGTATCCAAACCGGATGGTCGTAAACGATCGGCTCCTTGCCAATCACCGTAGCCATACTCGCGTCGATCAAAACCAAACGGTCGTTATCGAGGTTTTCCTGCAGCCAGTCGGTGGTTACAAGTGTGGAAGCCATGGTGTGCTCCTTTTCCTGTCAGAAATAAACGGCAGACTGCACAGCCAGCCGAATCGCCAGATCTTTCCGACTGACCTCAGGACGTCGCGGCAATCACCGAGATTTCCACCAGCAGCTCCGGCGACGCCATCTGAGCCTGAACGCAGGCCCGGGCCGGCGCCGTGCCTTCAGGCACCCAGTTGTCCCACACCTCGTTCAGGGCCTTGAAATCAGCCATGTCTGCCAGGTAGATAGTTGCCGACAGGATTCGATCACGGCTGGAGCCGGCGGTCTCGAGCAGCTCATCCACTTTCTCCAGCATTCCGGTTACCTGGGTACGAATGTCGCCATTCCTGTCTTTGGCAACCTGACCGCAAAGGTAAGCGGTGCCGTTGTGTTTTACGATCTTGCTCATCCGGCTGTTGGTGGAAATACGCTCAATAGTCATGGTGATGGCCTGAATTGGGAATGTAGTGACTATATAACCAGTAACTGAGGCGTGGATAAAGCCTCGCAATCTAGCCCGGCACAAACACCGGAAAGCCATCCAGTTCGGCAGATAGCAAACGCTGACCAAACAGGCTCTCAAGTGCAGAGGTTACCAGCATGTCGCGCGCCGGGCCCCAGCAGGCCTGGCCATCGGGGTACAGGAGGAGGATCTGGTCGCACCATCGGGCGGCCAGGTTCAGGTCGTGCAGGCACATGAAGATTGCCTTGCCCTCCACCGCTTGTTGGCGAAGCAGTTTCATAACGGCGGTCTGGTGCTGTAAATCCAGGTGATTGGTCGGCTCGTCGAGGAGCCAGATTTCCGGGCTTTGGGTCATCAGGGTGGCAATGGCGACCCGTTGGCGTTCGCCGCCGGAGAGGGTGTTCACCAGGCGATCCTTCAGGTGGATGACGTCCAGCGCTTCCAGTGCTTTTTCCGCAATCGCGAGATCCTCGCCACTCTCCATCTGCCAGGGGGATAACCAGGGGTGGCGGCCGATCAGGGCGGTCTCAAGGACCGTGGCCGGGAATCCATCCTGCCGGTCCTGGAATACCAGGCCCATCTGCTGCGAGACGGTCTTGCGGCGGATGTCGTGCAGCGGGGTGTCGTCGAGTAGCAGCTGCCCGCTTCTGGGCTCCCGCAATCCTGCCAGGGTATGCAACAAGGTGGTTTTACCCACACCGTTAGGGCCAAGAACGCCCCAGACCTGCCCGGGCTCTATGGCCAGATTCAGGGGGGCACCTGAGGCTCGCCCGGGAATATCGATCATCAGCGCTTCGGTGGCCAGGCGTGTCATCATCGGCTCCGATACAGCAGGTACAGGAAGGTTGGCACACCGATCAGTGCGGTGATCACGCCCACCGGCAATTGCTCCGGTGCAATCATTACCCGCGCCAGCGTGTCTGCCAGCACCAGCAGCGTGCCGCCGGCCAGTGCGCAGGCCGGCAGAATCAGCCGCTGGTCGTTCCCCAGCGCCAGCCGCAACATGTGGGGCACCACCAAGCCGACAAAGCCAACCGAACCGGCCATGGTGACGGCGGATGCGGTCAGCAGGCTGGCCATCAGGTAAATCGACCATTCCAGTGGCCGCACCGAAACGCCCAACGCCGCCGCCTGCAGGGAACCCCGGGCCAACACGTTCAGGGCCCGGCCCAGCGGAAACACCATCAGGCACACGAGCAAAAGAATAGTCAGTCCCGGCCAGGGCGTGGCTGCGTTGGAAAGATCGCCCATCAGCCAGTACAGCATGCCCGGTAATCGACTGGCCGGGGTCATCGAGAGGATCAGGGTAATGATGGCGCCCCAGCCGGCGGCAACCACCACGCCGGTGAGCAACAGCCGCGAGGGCGTCCAGCTGCCACTGCCGTGGGCCAGACCAAACACCAGCAAGGTGGCCAGCATGGCACCGGCAAACGCGGAGCCGGATACCAGGAAACCGGCAGCGCCGGCCAGCATGGCCAGTAACGCACCCACGGCGGCACCGCCAGACAACCCGAGCACGTAAGGATCGGCCAGGGGATTTCGCAACAACACCTGCATCAATGCCCCGGCTACGGCCAGCAAACCGCCGGTTGCAAAGGCACTCAGGGTGCGGGGCAGACGCAATTCAAGAATCAGCGTTTGCTGAAGTTCAGTGCCACTGCCGGTTATCACTCGCAAAGTGTCTTCAAAACCGATGGCGGTGCTGCCGATACTGACGGAAAGCAGAGCCGCCAGAAACCCTGCCAGCAGCAGAACAAAAAGCGGTTTGTACGGGCTAGAGATTGGCACGGGCCTGCTCCAGGGTCTGGCACAGGTGCCTGGCGCCATCTGCCATACGAAGCGTCGGGCGCGCCAGCAGATCGGGTGGTTCCAGGAAGAGGTTGCCAGCGGCTACCGCGGCAAGGCCCGGGTAGTCTCGCCAGGCCTCAAGCCATTGCCTGTCATCCGACGAGCCGGCCGTGATGATGGCTTCGGGGTTGGCTTCCAGAACCGCTTCCCGACTGATCCGAGGCACCAGCCGTGGCAGCTCGCCAAACACATTCACGCCGCCGCACAGGGTTATGGCTTTGCTGATCAGTTCTTCCCGGTTCACGGTCATCAGGGGCTGCTCCCATATCTGATAGAACACCCTGACCGGTCTGGCATCGGCATACCGGGTTTTCAGTTCGGCCATCTCTGCGCGAAACGCTTCGGCCCGATCATTCCCGAGATCCGGTGAGCCCGTGAGCAACGCCAGATCCGATACTGCCATCGCAATGTCGTCGAAGGTTCGCGGAGCAAGCCAGAGAACAGGAATACCAAGACCCGACAGCCGTTCCAGCTGGCTGCGGGAATTGCCATCCACCCAGGCCACCACCAGGTCCGGTGCCATCGAAACGATCGCTTCGAGGTCCAGACGATTGCTGTCACCCACCTGCGGTAAGTTCTCGGCGTCTGGCGGGTAGTCGCTCCAGGCACTCGCCGCCACGACCTTTTCGCCGGCACCGGCGGAGAACAACAGCTCCGTGGCGCCCGGTGACAGAGAAACAATACGTTGCGCTGGATCGGCCAGGCATACCTTCTGGTTCAGTGCATCGCGTGCGCAGGGTCCCTCGGCCTGCGCCAACGAGGGCGCAAGCAGAGACAATACACACAGTGCAGCGAGCCAGAGGTGCCTCATAGAGGGCGGGAGCCTCTCAGATCAATTAATTTACTGTTGGAAATCATAGCGCACCGAGGCCATGAAGGTTCGTCCGGCGGCCAGATAATCAAAGGGCGCGAAGGTCGCACTGTCATATCCGATGCTGGTGGCATAGCGACGATCCAGCACGTTATCGACCTTGAACGAGGCCGACCAGCCAGGCTGGAAGTTCCAGGCCGCTCTCAGGTCTACCGTGCCATAGCCCGGCAGCAGGCTGGTATTTGCCGCATCATTGTAGCGGTCACTCTCAGCAATAAAGCTGGCGCCTACAGACCACTGTGAGAACAGGCGATCGATATCCAGACGCAGGTTCTTTTCCGCGCGGCGTGGTAAACGGGCGCCGGTATCGCGGTTCTCGGTATCCGCGTAGGTTACTGCTGCCGCCAGATTCCAGTCAGCCGTCTCGATACCGGAAGAAACCTCAACGCCACGGATTCTTGCCGTCTCGACGTTTTCCATGGTGCCCTCAAAGGTCACCGGGTCAGACACGTAGGTAATCAGGTCTTTCACGTCGTTCTGATAAAGCGCAATGTCCCAGTACCACTGGTCATATCGCCCGGAGAAACCGGCTTCGACCATCTGCCCCTCTTCCGCATCGAGGTCAGGATTACCGGTGTAGAACGGCACCGTCAGGTAAAGGTCATTAAAGGTGGGTGCCCGGAACGATGTCGCATAGCTGAGGCGAAAGCGATGGGCGCGGTCCAGCTGGTGACCGAAGGCCACACCGCCAGTCTCCTCTTTGCCATAGGCCTCGTTGTCATCCAGACGCAGACTGAGCATCAGATCGGTGGCATCAAAGTTCAAACGGCCCTGACCGAAAACCGCGCTGTTGGTCCGGCTGTCCTCTGTGAAGTTACTGGTGCCATCGACTTCGTCAATCATGACCTCCGTACCCAGAACCAGCTCATGAACACCGGCCGTCAGGGTGTTTTCCCAGCGCGCGGAGCGAGACAGGGTGTCGAACGTGCTGGGATTGGCTCCGAAGGTATCCTGTTCGTCACGGGCTTCCGAGAACTGGATCCGTGTGCGCCAGTAGTCACTGGCAACCGCTTCCAGATGCAGCCCCATGGCACGGATCAGGAAATCGGTATCACCGCCTTCAAACTCGGTATTACCTTCAGACTGGAACACCGTCAGCCCTGCGCCGCCGCCCTGGTCAAAACTGTGGCTCAGTTTGGCCAGGCCACCAGCGTTCCGGAATCCTTTGTCTTCGCCGCCAGCACGCAAGTTCGTGCCATCGGTATCCGAATAAACGCCACCGGCCAGGAACGACGAACGGCCTTCCCGGCCAGCCAGTCCGGCCGTTACCTCACGGGTTTCATGGGAACCGCCTTTCAGCTCGCCCCAACCCTGGCGCCCGGCCTCGGGTTCCAGGGTAAACGCCTGGATGACACCACCCACCGCATCGGCACCGTAGAGGGAGCTCTTCGCGCCCCGCACCAGCTCAACCCGCTCCATCAACTCGGGAGGCAAAAACTGCCAGGGTGGGATACCCGCAGAGGCAGAGCGCAAGCGGATACCATCGAGAAGCAGCACGGTACCCGAGCTGCCCGCGCCGCGCAGGAACACGCTGGTGGTCTTGCCGTAGCTGCCGTCCGATACCACGTTGATCCCCGGCTGGGCGCGCAGCAGGTCGCGGAATTCCGCGGGCTGTTGCCGATCAATATCCTCTTTCTCGATGACCGTCACTGAAGACAGGCTCTCGCCAACGGTCTTGGGGCCCAGTGTCGCGGTCACCACGATCGGATCCAGGGCATCGGATTCTGGAGAAGACTGGGCCGAAACGGCCAGAGGCAGGGCGGCCAGGGAAACGCCGGCCAACAAAACAGGGCATTGAATTCTGAACATAGAGCTTGCTCCGCACTCCGCGCGCACCCGCACGGGAATCTGGTTTTCGTTGCGGAACAGGGAGTAGGGGCAGGCGGTAGACTGGCAACAGAAAAGCGGAACCGGCATATCACCCACCCAGGTTGCCCACCGCAACATCGGGTGTTTTTCCAGGCCGGTCTCCGGGCTGGCAGGCGGAACCTGGGGTTCCCGGGCAATCACCTTCCCATGTCGTGGCGACACAGTGGCGCATAGATTGCCGTTGTCCTGCTTACCGTTGCGGGGGCAGCATCGGACTTGCACTGGCTGTGCCAGGCTCACCGATTTCCCGTTTCACCCGTCGCGCTTTGCGACGGACACCTGAAAAAAGTGTGGCAAGGCTAGCAACACCGGGGTAACCGGTCAATGAAATCCATCAAAGGTCGACATGGTCGCAGGCCTCTGCCACTGCTATATTCCTTGACTGACAATCACTTTTTCTTCGCCAGAACAGGGAGTTTTATGCAGGCCGAGCTGGTCGACATCCGCAATCACATGGCTCAATACCCGCCGTTCGACGAGATGACCGAGGAACTGCTCGACCGGGTGGTTGGCGACATAGAGGTTGTTTACTTCAAGGCCGGGAGTCAGATTCTGGAACTGGGTGATCCCAGCAGCTGGCTGTTCTACGTACGCAGTGGTGCAGTAGAGATCTATCGGCGCACCGGAGAACTCTACAACCGGATCAGCGAGGGTGAAGTCTTCGGCCAGTTTGGCCTGCTGATGAACCGGAAAGTTCGCTTTCCCGCCAAAGCCCTCGAAGACGTTCTGCTGTACAAGATTCCTTACGATACGTTCCAGTACCTCTGGGAAAACGACGACAACTTTGCCGATTTCGTTGAGATCGAGGACCGAAGCCGCCTGCGCTCCGCTGTATCCCGGCGGGAAAAATCCAACCAGCTCATGACCTCCAAGGTCACCCGGCTGATTTCCCGGGAGCCGGTGTCCGCCCCCCACACCGTCCGACTGCAGGAAGCAGCGCGGATTATGACCGAGCACGGCGTCTCGGCACTGCTGCTGATGGACGAGGAGGGCGACAAGCCCTTGCTCAAGGGCATCATCACCGACCGCGACCTGCGCACCCGGGCCCTCAGCGAGGCATTAGCCTCCGAAACGCCTATCAGCGAGATCATGTCGGAGGATCTGATCACCATCCGTTCGAACATATTCATCTTCGAGGCCATGCTCACCATGCTGCACAACAATGTGCACCACCTGCCGGTGATGGATGGTGATGAGGTTCGCGGCGTCATTGCGCTGTCTGACATCGTGAAGTACGAGAGCCAGAGCAGCCTTTACCTGGTCAGCAACATCTACCACCAGCAGGATGTGAAAGGCCTGAAGAAAATCAGCCTGGATGTGCGGGACAGCTTTGTTCGCATGGTGAACGAAGACGCCAACTCCCACATGATTGGCAGTGCCATGGCCGGGATCGGGCGCAGCTTTACCCAGCGCCTGCTGGCCCTGGGCGAGGAGAAACTCGGGCCGCCACCCGTGCCCTATTGTTTTATGGCGCTGGGGTCCATGGCGCGGGACGAACAGCTGGTTGTTACCGACCAGGATAACGCCATGATTCTGGATGACAGCTTCGTGCCGGAAGAGCACGATGAGTACTTCCTGGCACTGGCGAAATTTGTCAGCGATGGCCTTGCGGAGTGCGGCTACACCTACTGCACCGGCGACATCATGGCCACCAACCAGAAATGGCGGCAGCCACTGCGGGTCTGGAAGGACTACTTCACCGACTGGATTGATAACCCCAAGGCCGAAGCCTTGTTAAACAGCAACATCTTCTTTGATCTGGACGGTATCTACGGGGAAACCGACTTTGCCGAACAACTGAAAACTCTGGTGGCCGAAAAGGCCAGCAACAGCCAGCGGTTCCTGGCAATGCTGGCCCGCAATGCCCTGAACCGCACGCCCCCGATCGGCTTTTTCCGGACTTTCGTGCTGGAAGAAGATGGCAAGCACCAGAAGACCTTCAACCTGAAACGTCGGGGTACGGCGCCCCTGTCAGACCTGATCCGGGTTCACGCCCTGGCCTGCGGCTCCCGCGCACAGAACTCGTTCGAGCGTCTGAAAGCCATCGGCAACACCAAGCTGCTGCTGGAGGACGATCTGGGCAACCTTCGGGACGCCCTGGAGTTCATCTCCATTGTGCGTATTCGGCACCAGGCCCTGGCCATCGAGGCGGACCGACAGCCGGACAACAACGTTCGGCCCGAGGACCTTTCACCGTTTGAGCGCAGCCACCTGAAAGACGCCTTCCAGGTGGTCAGCGGTGCCCAGAAGTTCCTGAAATTCCGGTATCACGCCACGGTGGCTCGTAATGTCTAGTGAGGAGCAGGCCGGGAATTCTGTTACACGCCTGCCATGGCCCGAGCAGTTCGAAGCCCTGGCTGAGCAAAGCAAGTCACCGATTCTGAAAGCCTTTTACGAAAGCGGGTGTGTGTCGCCGGAGACGCCCATGTCCGACGTGCCTTTTGTCGCGCTCGATTTCGAGACGACCGGCCTGGACGCCAGTCAGCATTCGATTGTCAGTATCGGCCTGGTGCCGTTCACCCTCGATGGCATCCAGTTGGGAAAGGCCCGCCACTGGATCGTGCGGCCCAAGCTTCCGTTGCACCAGACCTCAATCACGATTCACGGCATTACCCACAGTGATATCGACCAGGCACCCGATATGAAAGATATCCTGAAGGACCTGTTTGCCTGCCTGAACGGTCGTATTCCCGTGGTCCACTACCGCAACATCGAGAGATCGTTCTTTGACGTCGCACTGCGATGGCGACTCGGGGAAGGCATCCGGTTTCCGTTAATCGATACCATGGCCATCGAGGCTCACCTGCACCCGGACCGTAATCCGTCACGCTGGCAAAGATTGCTCGGTAAAAAGCCCGTATCCATTCGACTGGCAGACAGCCGGCTGCGTTATGGGCTGCCTCATTATGCTGCCCATAACGCCCTGATTGATGCGGTGGCAACGGCCGAGCTCTTGCAGGCCCAGGTGTTGCACCATTTCAGCCGGGAGACCCGTATCGGGGATCTCTGGCTATGATGCCGGCTTGACGTCGTCGATCCACTTGCCATAGCCGGCCTCTTCCATGTTTTCCAGCGGAATGAAGTCCATTGCCGCGGAATTCATGCAGTAGCGCAGCCCGGTTGGCGCCGGACCATCGTTGAAGACATGCCCAAGGTGGGAGTCCGCGTGAACGCTACGGATTTCCGTGCGGGTCATGAAGAACGAATTGTCTTCACGTTCCACCACTGCATCAGGGGTGATCGGCCGGGTAAAGCTGGGCCAGCCGGTGCCGGATTTGTACTTGTCGCGGGATGAGAACAGGGGTTCGCCCGAGACAATATCCACGTAAAGCCCTGGCTTCTTGTTGTCCCAGTACTTGTTATTGAACGCAGGCTCGGTGCCGTCTTCCTGTGTAACCTCGTACTGCATATCGGTCAGGCGCTGTTTCAGCGCCTCCTGGCTCGGCTTTTCAAAGCTTTCCTGGTCAAAGCCACTGCCCATCTGGCCGGATTGTTTATTGCCGCTGTCACTGCCCACCAGGTTGTCACTGGCATCCACCGTGGCGTTCTCCTGGAAACGGGTGTAATCAAGCTCGTAGTCTTCACCATACACCTTCTCGATAAACTGGTAGCGGCCAGAGTTGAAGGTGTAGAAGTTGTAACGCACCGGGTTCTTGTCGTAGTAATCCTGGTGGTATTCCTCGGCCTCATAGAACTTCTCAAATGGCACGATTTCAATCACCACGGGCTTCTCGTAAACGCCGGAAGCCTCTAACTCTGCAACGGCTTCCTCGGCCAGGCGCTTCTGCTCGGCGTTGTGGTAGAAAATAGCGGGCCGGTACTGCTGGCCTCGGTCCACGAACTGGCCCTGATTATCGGTCGGGTCCATCATCCGCCAGAGCGCTTGCAACAGCCCCTCGTAGGTCATTTCGTTCGGGTCGTAATAGACTTGTACCGCTTCGGTGTGGCCAGTCTGCCCCGAGGCCACCTGCTTATAGGAAGGATTTGCCTCGTCCCCGCCGGCATAGCCGGAGACAGCTTCCACCACGCCCGGCACCCGTTTCTCGTACCCGGCTTCGACACACCAGAAACAACCGCCAGCAAAGGTTGCCACCGCCAGACCTGGCTGATCCGGTGCATACTTGCTCATCTGCGACTTCGACTTTTCGGCAATCGCGTTGGTGGTGACAAGTCCGGCGACAGAGACCAGCGCCAGTGCCGAAAAAATACCCACAATCTTGCGTTTCATCAGACTTCTCCTTAACGTGATTCCATTCCTAAAGCGTAAGGTCGCGGATTCACGAAAACGTTCATCAGGTGTTACGAATTCATAACGTTGTGGATTTTTCGGCGGCCAGGGGGAGCCAGACCGTGAACACGGCCCCATCGGCGTTGCGAACAGAGAGTTTTCCCTGCTGCAGTGACACCATTCTCTGGGCGATGGCCAGGCCAAGGCCGGCATGTCCTGTTCGGGAAGCCCCAGTAGCCTGATAGAAAGGTTCGAAGATGTGTTCCAGGTCCTCATCATTGATGCCGGGCCCGGCGTCCGCGACAGTGATCATGGCATCGCCCTCCCCTTCGCCAACGCCCAGCGTAATCGCCGAGTTCTTTGGCGAATGGCTGATGGCGTTGCTGATCAGGTTATCCAACACTCGCTCGGTCATGGCAATGTCCGCCAGCACCTGGACCGGCGCCACGGAGACAATCGAGAGCTCAACACCCGCGCGCTCCGCCTCAGGCTGATGTTTCTGCACCACATCATGTAGGAGTTCGGCAACCACAAACGGTTCCGTCTTCGGCTGCTTTTCCCGGGCATCCAACGCCGCAAGCTCGAACAGTTCCTCCACCAGGCGACCGAGCCTGTGACTCTCGGCCAGGGCCACATCCAGGAACCGGGCACGCTCATCGGCGCCAAGCGTGCCCTGTTTCAGCCTCAAGGCTTCGATATAACCCTGAATGGACGCCAGGGGCGTTCGCAAATCATGGGAGACCTGGGCAACCAGTTGGCGGCGCTGGGCATCCTTGTGCTTCAGTAGATCCAGCTGGGCAACAATCCGCTGCGCCATCTGATCAAACCGGGCGGCCAGGTAATCAATGTCATCACCCTTGCCAGCAACCGCCGTAGTGCTCTCCGGAGACATTCCCCGCTCGAAGGATTCTACCCTTTCGGTCAACCGAGACAGCCGACGCGTCAGCAGCCGGAAAAACACCAGGCCGGCCAGCAAACCGACGAACAGGCTCACCGCCAGCGCGCCTGCGCCCATCTGCAGGAGGCGGTTACTGTGCACCATGCTCTCGGCCAGATCGTATTCCTCGCCCCGCAGAACCACATAGAGGTAGCCTGACGGGTTTTCAGCCGATGGAACGGGCGTTACCGAAAAGACCTTTCGCCGGTCGTGGCTGCGCGGGTCATCACCGGGAAGCGGATAGGCGTCAGGGTTTTCGATCAGGGTCCGGATTGGTTCCAGGGACACGCGGTTGCGCTTGATCCTGGCCGGATCCGCAGAGTAGGAGAGGATGTTGCCGTCGGTATCCAGCAGATAGATCTCGATGCTCGGATTGATCGTCATGTACAGCTCGAACAGCTGCTTCAGGGCGTCCCGATTGAGCTCACCGTCGGTGACCAGGTTGCGGTCCGACACCAGATTACGGGCAAGATCCCGGTTCAGTTGCTGGTTCACCGCGGCCGAGTATTCCCGCACCGAAGACAGGCTCAGAAAGGTGAAGAGGCCTCCTACCACCAGCAACAACAGGAACAGACCAATGGCCAGCCGGGCATAGAGGGTTCTGAAGACAGACAGCGCCATGATCAATCCATGAACCGATAGCCAACGCCCCAGACCGTCTGGACATATCGGGGCTCGGCGGGGTCGGCTTCAATCTTGTTGCGAAGGCGGTTGATATGGGTGTTCACGGTGTGCTCGTAGCCCTCATGGTTGTAGCCCCAGACGGCATCAAGCAACTGGGCCCGGCTGAAAACCCGGCCCCGATGGGAGGCAAAGTGCCAGAGCAGGTCGAACTCGCGGGCGGTCAGGTCCACCTCCTTCTCATCGACAAAGACCCGCCGGCGAACCGGGTCGATTTTTAGCCCGTCCACCTGAATCTCTTCAACTGCCTTGCTTGCGGACGAGCCCTGAGAGAGTGCGTCTACACGTCGGAAAAGCGCTTTGATGCGGGCTGCCAGCTCCGCCACGCTGAAAGGTTTCGTCAGGTAATCGTCCGCGCCCATTTCCAGGCCCAGAACCCGATCCAGTTCCGTGCTTTTTGCCGTCAGCATCAGAACAGGCACATAGCCCGGGCAGGCACGAATCTCCCGGCACACGGCGAGACCATCCAGGCCGGGCAGCATCAGATCCAGGATCACCAGATCGATGCCACCCTCACGGAACCGCTCCAGACCGGTATCACCCCGGTCCATCAGAACCGCCTTCATACCCAGATCTGACACCTGCATACGCACCAGCTCACCGATGCCGGGATTGTCTTCGATAATCAGTACCGTTCGTGTCATCGTAAGGGGCTCACTGCCTTCCCTGTATCGTTCGTTGCGTTCAGAGCAGAGTGTAGGCGGAAAAGTTCACAAAACCATCACGACCTTTGGAAACCGCCCACATAGCCGGCTCCGGGTTTAGCCGTTAAAATGAATCCAAATTCGGGCATGAGGTTTCAGTGGCAGACAAAACCGTAACCAGGGCAACACCGGCCGAGGCGTTCAAGCGGGCACGTCGCATGTGGCTCAAGGGTGAACGCATTCACCTGGCGCCGCTGGCCGATGAACTCGGAATTGGCCGGGCTACCCTGTTTCGCTGGGTGGGCAACAAGGATCTGCTGGTCGGCGAGATTCTCTGGTCTCTGTACGAACCTCTCTGGCGACAGGCCATGACGGAGACACCTGGCGTCGGTGTGGACTATATCGTCGGCGTATACCGACGCACCAACTCCACCATCCTGCGTTTCGAGCCGCTGCGCCGTTTTATCAACCAGGACCCGGAATACGCCCTGAAGATCCTTACCTCGTCCCAGTCGATCCTCCACACCCGTACAGTGGAGACCAACACGCGGATGCTGAAAGACCAGGTAGCAGCCGGTCACATCAAGCCGCCAATGAACATCTTCAGCCTGTCTTACTTCATGATTAGACTGGCAGAATCCTGCCTGTACAGCGACATCATCGCTGGGCGCGAACCAAGGGAGGCCGAATTGGAGGATGCCTGTACGGCCGTGCGGATTTTGCTGGGAGGAAAAGCGTAGAGCGGATAACTCAGAACTCGCTCAGGTCCGGGGTGGGGTGCCTTTTCTGGCGGGAAAAAATGTCTGAGCAAAGCGAGTTGTTTTTCCCAGAAGAAAAGGTACCCCACCTCGGGCCCAGCCCGCGTCTCAGCAGGCCAGGCACATAGGCGTTTACAGCTGAAGCGACCGAACTTCCAGAAACTCCTCCAGGCCCCATTTGCCGAATTCACGGCCAATACCGGAATGGCCGAAGCCGCCGAACGGTGCCATCGGGTTAAACGCACCACCGTTGACGAATACCTGGCCAGTGCGCAGCTTGCTGGCGATTTTCTTGGCCTTGGCATCGTCGCCAGACCAGACCGCACCGGATAGCCCGTACTGGGTGCCGTTGGCAATTTTCACCGCTTCGGCTTCATCGTTGTAGGGAATAACGCACAGCACCGGCCCGAAGATTTCCTCCTGGGCGATGCGGCTGTCCGGCTTGACGTTACCGAAGACGGTCGCCTTGACGAAGTAACCTTTCTCGCATCCCTCGGGCGCTTCCGGGCCACCGGCGATGAGCTTGGCGCCTTCCTCGATACCCAGCTTGATGTACTCGATGACCTTGTCACGCTGCTGCGCAGAGGACAGCGGGCCCAAGCGGGTGGTTTCTTCCAGCGGATTACCCGGGGTCATTTTGGCCGCGGCCGCGGCGGCCAGTTCGCAGGCCTCGTCGTGCTTGTCGGCCGGAACCAGCATGCGGGTGAGTGCGGTGCAGGTCTGACCGGAATTCAGCAGGCAGTTGTTGATGGTGCCTTTGACGGCTGCCGCGAGGTCCGCGTCCGGGAGGATCACAGAGGCCGATTTACCACCCATTTCCAGGGCATAACGCTTGAAGTCATCGGCAGCGGCATGGGCAATCAGGTTGCCGGTGCGGGTGGAACCGGTGAAGGACACCATGCGCACATCCGGGTGTTTGATCAGGGTATCGCCCGCGGTGTGGCCATAGCCGCACACCATGTTGAAGACGCCCTTGGGCAAGTCGGTGCCATCGAGGATCTCGGCGAGGATAAACGCCGTCTGGGGGGCGATCTCGGAAGGCTTGAGCACTACGGTGCAACCGGCGGCAATCGCCGGGACGATTTTCAGGATCACCTGGTGCAGCGGGTAGTTCCAGGGGGTAATGCAGCCAACCACACCCACCGGGGTGTACTGCACCTCGGAGTTGCCGGACTGTTCGGTAAACGGGTAGTCGGGCAGCAGTTTCAGGTAGCTCTTGGTCACTGCAGCCGGCATGCCGGCCTGGATCGGCGTGGCCAGTTTGATGGGCATGCCCACTTCCCGGCAGACGGTCTCGGCAATTTCCGGCGCGCGCTCTTTCAGGCCCGCGTGCAGCTGCTCCAGCACCTTGATCCGCTCGTCCAGGGAGCTTTCCGACCAGCTTTCGAAAGCGGCATCCGCGGCGGCAATGGCCTGTTCCATTTCATCCGCGCCAGCGGCGGGAACGCGAGCAATCACCTCGCCTGTGCCCGCTTCGTGAACGTCGATCATGTCACCGGCCCAGCTCACCCACTGGCCGTTGATGTAGTTCCTGTTCAGCTCGTTCATGCTTCCCCCTTCATTCAAATACGATAACGCCTCGGGCGTTCTTTCCTGCCACCATATCATCGAACGCCTGCACGGCGTCCTCTATGGGGTAGGTTCGGGTAACCAGTTCGTCCAGCTTGAGTTTACCAGCCTTGTAAAGACCCAGGATTCTGGGGAAATCGTGCTGTGGACGGGCCGAACCCAGCCAGCTGCCTTTCAGGGTGCGCTCATCGGCGGGCAGAGTGAGCGTGGTCAGCGAGGTCTTGTCCTTCGGATCTGCTACGCCCACCACCACAGCGGTACCACCACGGCCGAGACTCTTGTACGCCTGTTCCACCACTGGCCCGGCACCGACGCATTCGAAGGCGTAGTCGACGCCACCAGTCATTTTTTTCACGGCCTTGGCGGCGTCTTCCACCTCGTTGATATTCACGGTGTGGGTGGCGCCGAACTCTTTGGCCATCGCCAGCTTGGCGGGGTTGCTGTCTACCGCCACGATCATCTCGGCGCCAGCGGTCACGCAGCCCTGAATGGCGTTAAGGCCAACGCCGCCGATGCCAAACACAGCCGCCCGGGAACCAGGTTCCAATTTTGCGGTGTTGAAAACAGCACCGACACCGGTCATCACGGCACAGCCTACCAGGGCGGCGTTCTGCATCGGCACGGTTTCATCCACTTTGACGCAGTTGTCCACGTGCATGGTGGCGAACTCCGCCATCACGCCGCAGGCGCCAAAGACGTTCAGGGGCTCGCCGTCCGCGCCTTTGGTTCGCACCGTCCCATCCGGCAGGTTGAACATGGCCTTGCGGGCGTTTTCGCAGAGAACCGGGCGGCCACGGGCACACTGGCTGCATTTGCCGCACATGGAGATGAAAGTGCTCACCACATGGTCGCCTTCCTTGAAGGCCGTGACGCCCTCACCGACTTCGACAACCACACCGGCGGCTTCGTGCCCTAATACCAGGGGAGGCGGGTAGGGAATCTTGCCGGTCGTGGCAGACAGATCGCTGTGGCAGACGCCGCAGGCCGCGATCTTGATGGTGATTTCATCCCGCTTGGGGCCTTCCACCGTAATCGTCTCCACCTGAACAGGCTGGCCCCATTCCCGGCAGACGACGGCTTTTGCTTGTCTGTCCATGTTTCTCCCCTTTAGGTGAACAAGGGGTCAGAAAAACGCTTTTTCTGGCCCCGATTTCATACAGGTCGGCTTCAAACCACTTCGAACAAGCCGGCAGCACCCTGACCGCCGCCGATGCACATGGTAATCACCACGTATTTCGCGCCCCGGCGCTTGCCTTCAATCAGCGCGTGGCCTGTTTGGCGGGCGCCGGTGACACCGAAGGGATGACCGATAGAGATCGAACCACCGTTTACGTTCAGCTTCTCCATGGGAATGCCCAGGCGGTCACGGCAGTAAATCACCTGGGACGCGAAGGCTTCGTTCAGCTCCCACAAATCGATGTCGTCCATGGTCAGACCATTGCGCTCGAGCAGGCGCGGAATCGCGAACACCGGGCCGATGCCCATCTCATCCGGCTCGCAGCCTGCAACAGCAAAGCCGCGAAAAATCCCCATGGGTTCGATGTTGTGCTTCTCGGCGTAGGTGCTGTTCATCACGGTGCATACCGAGGCGCCGTCCGACAGCTGGCTGGCATTGCCCGCCGTGATGAACTGCTCCGGGCCACGCACCGGTTCCAGACCCGCCAAGCCCTCAAGCGTGGTGCTCGGGCGATTGCATTCGTCCCCGGTCAGGGTCACCTGCTTTTCACTGACCTCACCGGTTTCCTTGTCCTTCACCAGCATGGTGGCATCGAAAGGCACAATCTCATCGTCAAACTTGCCAGCCTGCTGGGCCGCCGCCGTGCGCTGCTGGGAAATCAGCGAATACTCATCCTGGGCTTCACGGCTGACGTTGTAGCGTTTGGCCACAATATCCGCCGTTTCGATCATGGAAAGGTACAGTTCCGGCTTGTTCTTCATCAGCCACTCGTTGGTGGCGTGGAAACTGTTAATCTTCTCGTTCTGCACGAGTGAAATGGATTCAACGCCACCAGCTACCATGGCCGGCACCTTCTCTGACACAACCCGCTGGGCGGCCAGGGCAATGGACTGCAACCCCGAGCTGCAGAACCGGTTGATGGAAAAACCGGCGGTGGTCACCGGTAGACCAGCGCGAATGGCCGCCAGACGGGCAATATTCCGGCCCTGGGCGCCTTCCTGGAAAGCTGCACCCATGATCACATCTTCAACGATGGCCGGATCAATGCCCGCGCGTTCAACAGCGTGTTTGATAACGTGACCCGCCATATCCACGCTGTGAGTGTTGTTCAAAGAGCCCCGGTAGGATTTGGCAAGGCCGGTGCGGGCGGTGGAAACGATAACGGCTTCAGACATGATAATGCCCTCAATTTGAGAAATTGTAGTTGAGATCAGGCCAAGCACTCAGCTAAGCCGGTCTGGGGGCGGGGTGCCTTTTCCGCCGGGAAAAGATGTCTGAGCGAAGCGAGTTGCTTTTCCCAGAGGAAAAGGCACCCCGCCCCCAGACCAGCCCCTATGTCAGATGTTACAAGTCAGCAAATTTACGGCCGTCAGCAACCAGCTTCTCGAGCAGAGCCGCCGGCTCCCACTGCTCGCCACCAACGGTATCCTGGTACTTCTTCACCGCCGAAAGAATGGAGTCCAGACCTTCCTGATCGGCCCAGAACATGGGACCACCGCGATAAGCCGGGAAGCCGTAACCGTAGATCCAGACGATGTCGATATCCAGCGGACGATCGGCAATGCCTTCCTCCAGGATCTTGGCGCCTTCGTTGATCATCACATACATGCAGCGCTCCAGGATTTCCTGGTCGGTGATCTCCCGCGGCGTGATTCCCTGCTCCTTGCGGAACTCCTCGATCAGCTGCTCCACCTCCGGATCCGGAATCGGCTTGCGGCTGCCTTCCTCATACTTGTATACACCTGCCTGGGTCTTCTGACCAAGACGGCCCTGTTCGGCGAGTTTGTCCATCCAGCTTGCAGGAATGTTCTCGCCCGACTTGCGACGCTCTTCGCGAATGCGGTACCCAACATCAATCCCGGCCAGATCGGACATGGCGAACTGCCCCATGGGGAAGCCGAGATCGGTCAGCACCTTATCGACCTGTTGCGGTGTGGCGCCCTCGTCTACAAGCGACATGGCTTCGGTGCCGCGCTTGTGGAGCATCCGGTTGCCGACAAAGCCGTAGCAGTTGCCCACCATGACACCGACTTTCTTGATCTTCTTGGCAACCGCCATCACCGTGGCTTTGACTTCATCGGAAGTCTTGCTGCCACGCACGTTCTCCAGCAGCTTCATCACATTGGCCGGGCTGAAGAAGTGCATACCCACCACGTCTTCCGGGCGCTTGGTGGCGGACGCAATCTCGTCGATATCCAAGGTTGAGGTATTGGACGCCAGAATCGCACCCGGCTTGCACACCTCGTCGAGCTTGGCAAAGATTTCCTTCTTGATAGCCATGTTCTCGAACACCGCCTCGATCACCAGATCAACATCCCGGAAATCGTCGTAGGTCAGGCTCGGGGTGATCAGCGCCATGCGCTGCTCCACCTGCTCCTGGGTCAACTTGCCCTTTTTAGCGGAGTTCTCGTAGTTACGGCGGATGATGGCCAGGCCCTTGTCGAGAGCCTCCTGTTTTACCTCGACGATGGTGACCGGAATGCCCACGTTGACGAAGTTCATGGCGATACCGCCACCCATGGTGCCGGCACCGATGATGCCAACGCTCTTTACGTCACGAACCGGCGTATCCTTCGGCAGCCCCTTGACCTTGGACACCTCACGCTCGCCAAAGAACGAGTGGATCAGGCCAGCGCGCTGGGGCGACTCCATGCACTCCATGAACAGCTCCCGCTCGCGCTTCATGCCTTCGTCAAACGGCAGATTGAACGCCGCTTCAATTGCGTCGACACACTTGAACGGGGAGAACAGGCCCCGGGCACGCTTCTTCAGTTCGTCACGGAACTGGTCAAAGACATCGCTGCCTTTGTCCGCCTCGATCTTGTCGGTGATATCGCGAACACGACGCACAGGCTTGCCTTCATCGACCACTTTCTGCGCATAGGCCATGCCGACAGCGCGAATATCGTCGCCATCTTCCACAGCATCAAGAATGCCGAGGGCCAGCGCGTCGTTGGCGCCGACAAATTCACCGGTGGTGATCATTTCCAGCGCTTTTTGGGCACCGGTCAGGCGCGGCAGCCGCTGGGTGCCGCCTGCACCGGGCAGCAGGCCCAGCTTCACTTCCGGCAGACCCACTTTGGCGCTGCTGACGGCAACCCGGTAGTGGCAACTCAATGCGGTTTCCAGACCACCGCCCAGTGCCGTGCCGTGGATCGCTGCAACCAGCGGCTTGTCGCTGTTTTCAAAGGTGTTGACGAGCGTCGGCAGCGTGGGCTCCTGCATGGGTTTGCCAAATTCGCGAATGTCGGCGCCGGCGATAAAGGTGCGCCCTTCGCAAACCAGCAGCAGTGCCTTAGCCTCGGTATCTTTCTGGCCCTGTTCCAGGGCTGCGAGCAGACCGGAACGAACAGCCTGGCCGAGGGCATTGACCGGCGGGTAGTTCACGGTAATAACGCCGATGTTGCCTTCCCGGTTATAGCTAACGACCTCAGACATGATTTCTCCTCGCATTCTTTCTGAAATGTGGTTTTAACTAGCGAAACATTCGTACGATTTAATAGAAGTTCGTTGGTGGTTTCAACCTACCATTAAACTACAGGCACAAAAAAACCGCAGGGGTTCCTCTGCGGTTTTTTGGTTTGGAGTTTGTCGGGAGGCAGCGAGTAGGCCCTACAGAAACACGCTGTGAATACGTCCTTGTACGCTCGGCTCCGCCATCCATGGCTCCGCACGGTTTCTGTAGGGCCTACTCGCCACCTCCCTTCGTAACTTCACCGGTGTCATCAAACACCCAAAGATTCGATATCGCCCGCCAGCATTGCTAGCTGGTGGGCAATGGAACCACGAAGCTTTTCGGCAGGCACCAGGTAAGAGGGTGCAGCACAGGTCAGGGCCATGATAGTGCCGTCCTGCAGGTGGATGGGCACGCCGGCGGAGTTGATGTTGCGGTCCCACTCGCCAATGGACAGGCAGAAGCCGTGCTCCTTGTAATCCTTCATGGCCTGATCGAGGCCGGCCTTTTTCTCGGGCCAGTCGTCTCCGAATTTGGCAGCCATGGCGTCGTCGATGACCAGGCGGGCCTTGTCGCTGATGGCACAGTAGTAGGCGCGGCCGGCCGAGGTGGTGGCCATGGGCAGTTTCAGGCCGATGTCCATGCGCAGCAGTGAGGCCTCCGGTGGCAGGCGGTTTTCCACGTAGATCATGTGCAGCCGGTCCCGGCAGGTCAGCCCCACGGACATATTGGTCTGGCGGGCAAATTCGTCCATGTAGGGCTTGGCCAGTTGGCGAACCTTGAGGTTGGAGACATAGGCGTAACCCAGTGCCAGAACGCCGGAGCTCAGCTGATACTTCTCCAACTGGGTGTTGTAGCTGAGGTATCCAAGCTTGGTGAGGGTGTAGGTCATCCGCGACACAGTGGGCTTGGGCAGCCCGGTTATCCGTGCGATGTCCTGGTTACCCAGGATGACAGGCCCCTGGCTGAAGGCGCGTAGCACGTCCAGCCCCCGGGACAGGGCTTCGACGAACTTGCGGTCTTTTTCCGGCTTCACCGGCTCACCGTCAGTGGATGCCACTTTCAGCTCGGGTGAGATCTGCTTTTTTCCTGCCATAATGGGACGTCCTCCAACCGCGTCGCCCGCTCCGGTAACCGGTGTATTAATATGGTGAATAGTTGCGAATCCATCATTTTAATCGCTGCAGAAATCAAGTACCAGAAAGTCTTTTCAAAATTCGTACCAAATATGAAACACTTGGCACTTATGTTTCAAATCAGGAACCGCATGGCGGTATTTCATACCGTGTTTTTCAGAATTCGCCGTTTCTGAATTCTGCATTGCAAAACAAACTAGCAGCCATCAAACCCTGTGGCGACCCCCTGGAGGCAAAATGAAGATTCTTTTTGTGGCAGGCGACCCGAAACCCGAGCGCTGGACAGTGCCTATCAAGGAACTGCTGCCGGAAGCCGAGGTTTACGTCTGGGATCCGGAAGGGCCCGCCGTTGATGCGGATTACGCCATCGTGTGGCAGCCACCCGAGGCCCTGTTCGAGCGGGAAAAGCACCTGAAAGCCGTATTCAATCTGGGTGCCGGGATTGATGGGCTGCTCAAGGTTGCCAACCTGCCTGAAGCCCTAACCGTCGTGCGCCTGGAAGACCCAGGCATGTCGGTGCAGATGGCGGAGTATGTGCTGCACCAGCTGCTGGAAGCCAGTCGCGGGATGGAAACCTACCGGGAGCAGCAGCGCCAAAGCCTTTGGAAAATCCATCGTCCGATCAAACGCAGCGAGTGGCCAGTGGGTGTCATGGGGCTGGGCCATATCGGCAAGCGAGTGGCCCGCACGTTGGCCAACCTGGATTATCAGGTGAGCGGCTGGGCACGTGGGGAGCATAGCCTTGAAGGCGTGAATACTTTTGCCGGCCCGGATCAGCTTGGCGACTTCCTGAAAGCCACTCGGGTTCTGGTCAACACCCTCCCCCTGACCGACGAGACCCGTAACATCATCAACTATGATCTGCTGAGCCAGCTCCAGCCTGGCGCCGTGCTGATCAACGTTGGCCGGGGTGAACATCTGGTGGAAGAGGACCTGCTTCGGGCCCTGGACGAGGGCAAACTGCTCCGCGCCTCCCTCGATGTGTTCCGGAAGGAGCCACTGCCCGAAGGCCATCCATTCTGGCAGCGGAAAGAAATCACCATCACCCCGCACATCTCGGCCCGGACCCTTCGGGATGCCACCCTTGAACAGATCACCGGCAAGATCCGGGATCATGCCGCCGGGCGCGCCATTTCGGGGATTGTGGATACCGACCGGGGTTACTGACCCGGTACCAGCCAGGCGACCAGCGCTGTCAGCACCAGGAGAGCCGGCAGCGCTATCAATGCAAACAAACCGTTCCACCGAAACGCCACGACCCAGCGGGAGATCTGCCCGAACCGGGACAGCAGCATGACCGATGGACCAAAAGGCGACAGCATCATGGCCAGGGAGAAACCAATCACCAGAGCCACGGCAACCGGCAGCAGATCCATTCCTTCCGCCACCAGCTGGGGCAACAAACCGGCCTGAACACTCAGGACCGTGATGGGGATGATTCCGACCATGGAGAACATGGGCAGCATCAGCATGCCAACCATCGCGACCAGGAAAACGCCGCCACCAGTGGCGACCAGACCGGCCAAAGCATCCGCCGGAATGACCGCAGACAGGGCAACACCGAGGATGGCGGACGCGGCGAAGATGGCCATTTCATTCTGCATGGCCCAAACCTGGCCGGCACCCTCCTTGAGAACCGGCATCAACCCCCGTTCCTGCCAGAACATGTAGAGCAGCGTCACGGTCGGCACCGACAACATGGCCGCCACCGACACCTTGAAACCGGTTATGGCCACCAGGCCCGCCATCACCGTGAATACCAGCAGGATGAGAAACAGGAGGCGACCGGTACCGGGGAGCCAACCGTCAACAGAAACACGCTCGCTGCTGACCTTGCGGAACCGGCGCTGCTCCAGCACCCAGCCAATCAACACCATAACCAGCGCCGCGACCACACCGAAGGGTAACAGTTGCGACCAGCTCAGCTGCGGCAACTCCCGGGTAAGAATGGCCACGGCCACACTGGTGGGTGCTACCAGCGGCACGAGGGCAAACCCCCTCAGGGCACTGATCAGAACACTGCGCAACCACTGCAGGCGGGATTCACCGACGATACCGCGCTCCCGGAGGGTGTCAGAAAGGCTTCCGCACAGCAGGTTCATCATGCCGAAACTCAAAACCGTGGCAACGCCACAGCTGACCAGGGCGTACTTGGGATAGAGCAGCATGGGCCTTCCGCCCAGCAGAACATCGTGAATCCGGCGCAACACTTCGAACCGGCGCACCAGGCACTGCATCAGGCCCAGGCTGCCCAGAAACGCGGAATAGAACGCGGCGTCAGATGCCGCCTTCAACACCTGCCCGCTGTTCAGCGACCCGCGCCAGGCAAGCCCTCCCAGAATCAGAAGGGCCATAACCAGTAACATACGGGCGTACCCCTGCAGGCGCCCGGCCCCTGCCAGAAAGGCAGTAACGAACGCCACGCCCGCCACAGCACTGAGCTCGCGGCTATCGAGACAGATGGCCACCAGCTCTGTAACAACAGCCAGGGATACCAACCACTGCAGCATGCCGTTCAGCACAGAGGCACCTGGTCAGCCTTGAACACTGCTTGCATTTCCATAACACCCGGATTAGTCTTTCAGCATCAAATTACAAAACTGTGTTTCGCTTAATGAAACACCGTTGATACAAAGATAGCACAGATTGGTCCCTCGCCCCTAGCGTCGGGCTTTCGATATTCGCTTTCAGGAGAGTACATAATGGCTTCCGCACCCTGGAATGATTTGCTCGATTTCGACGGTCAACTGGACGAAACGGAGCGTCAGGTCCGAGACAGCATCCGCAGCTTCTGTGATGAGCAACTTATGCCCGGTATCACCGAGGCCAACCGGCACGAAAAGTTCGACCGCTCCATCTTCAACCAGATGGGGGAACTCGGCATGCTGGGTGCGACCCTGCCTGAAGAGTACGGTGGCCCGGGGCTGAACCATGTCTGCTACGGACTGATAGCGCGGGAAGTGGAACGGGTGGATTCAGCCTACCGCTCGGCCCTGAGCGTTCAATCTTCTCTGGTCATGTATCCGATCTATTCCTACGGCAAGGAAGCGATGAAGAAGCGCATCCTGCCCAAGCTGGCTTCCGGCGAGTACGTCGGCTGTTTCGGCCTGACCGAGCCCAATCACGGGTCCGACCCCGGCGGCATGGAAACCCGGGCCAAGAAAGTGGACGGTGGCTACCTGCTGAGCGGTTCCAAAACCTGGATCACCAACTCGCCGATTGCCGATGTCTGCGTGGTCTGGGCCAAACTGGACGGCAAGGTAAACGGCTTTGTGATCGAGCGTGAGGGCGCCAAGGGCCTCGACACCCCGAAGATTGAAGGCAAGTTTTCCCTGCGGGCCTCGGAAACCGGCTCCATCTTTATGGACGAGGTGTTCGTTCCGGAGGAGAACCACCTTGAGGTGGAAGGCCTGCAAGGCCCGTTCAGCTGCCTTAACAAGGCCCGTTTCGGCATTAGCTGGGGTTCACTGGGCGCGGCTGAATTCTGCTGGCACGCGGCCCGGAACTATACCCTGGAGCGGGTGCAGTTCGGCAAACCCCTGGCCGCCAACCAGCTGATACAGAAGAAGCTGGTAGATATGCAGACCGAAATCACCATTGGCCTGCAGGCCGCACTGCAACTGGGCCGCATGATGGATGCCGGCACCGTCACGCCGGATGCCATCTCGCTGCTCAAGCGCAACAACTGTGGCAAGGCGCTGGATATTGCCCGCGTTGCCCGCGACATGCATGGCGGCAACGGCATTTCCGACGAGTACCACGTGATTCGCCACGTGATGAACCTGGAAGCCGTGAACACCTATGAAGGCACTCACGATGTCCACGCGCTTATCTTGGGCCGTGGCCAGACCGGTATCGCAGCGTTCAGCTGATTCCTGCTCCAGCCGACTAACACGTAATAAAAAAGCCCCTCATCATGAGGGGCTTTTTTGGGTTCGGCAGACGTTGTTCCTTATTCGATATCCACCAGCACTTCGCCGGGAACAACCCGGTCTCCCTTCTTGATGGCGACGCTCTGCACGGTGCCAGAGATGGTGGCTTTCACCTCGGTTTCCATCTTCATGGCCTCGATGATCAGCACCGGGTCGCCAGCCTGAACCTCGTCGCCCTCCTTCACCAGCACATCCACGATGTTGCCCGGCATGCTCGTGGTCACGTGACCTTCCTTGGTGGCGGTCGCCCGGCCACCGCTGGAGCGGGCGCCCTCGCCATCTTCGCCCAGTGAAGCCAGGTGAATTTCCTCCGGAACTCCATCAACGGTCATGTAGAAACGACGCTCATTCTCTCCGGAGGGGTTGGCGCCGGTGACGTGGATATCGTAGCTCTCGCCATGAACCGTGATCTTGAATTTGCTGGAGACAGCACCGCCTGATGAACCGGTGGGGATCGGTTCCAGGGGTTCCGGCTGCAGCGTACCGTCCCGGCGTTGTTCAAGATACGCCTTGGCCTGATCCGGGAACATGGCGTAGGTGAGCACATCCTCTTCGCTGGTGGCCAGATCGCCCACCTGTTTGCGCAACTCGTCCAGCTCCCGGGGAATCAGGTTGGCGGGGCGCTCTTCAACCAGGTCCTCCTTGCCGACGGCGCGCTGCTGGAGTGATTTATCGACCGCAGCGGGAGCCTGGCCGTACCAGCCCTGGAGGTATTTCTTCACCTCGTTGGTGATGGACTCGTAGCGCTTGCCCGCCAGCACGTTGATCACCGCCTGGGTACCCACAATCTGGGAGGTGGGTGTGACCAGGGGCGGGTAACCGAGGTCCTTGCGTACCCGTGGAATTTCCTCGAAGACGTCCTGGATACGATCCAGCGCACCCTGTTCCTTCAGCTGGTTAGCCAGGTTGGACATCATTCCGCCAGGTACCTGTGACAGGAGCACCGAGGTATCAACGCCGTTATAGGCGCTCTCGAACTGGTGATACTTTTTGCGCACTTCCCGGAAATGGCGTGTTGCCTTATCCAGAAGCTCCAGGTTCAGGCCGGTTTCCAGGCCGGCATCATGCAGTGCCGCCACCAGGGATTCCGTGGGCGGATGGCTGGTGCCGCCGGCAAAGGCCGACAGGGCGGTATCAATATGGTCAACGCCGGCTTCCATGGCCGCCCACTGGCACATGGGCGCCATGCCCGAAGTGGCGTGGGAGTGCAGGAACACCGGTAAATCCAGGGTCTGCTTCAGTTTTCCGACCAGCTCGGCGGTTACCGCCGGCGTCAGCAGCCCGGCCATGTCCTTGATCGCGATACTGTCCGCGCCCATGTCGGCCATGGCCTTGGCCTGCTCCAGATAGGCATCGGTGCTGTGCACCGGGCTGACGGTGTAGCAGATAGTGCCCTGTGCGTGCTTGCCGGCCTTCTTGACCGCCTTGATGCTGGTCTCGAGATTGCGCACATCGTTCAGGGCATCAAAAATGCGGAACACATCCATGCCATTCTCGGCAGCCTTGGCTACGAATGCCTCCACCACGTCATCACCATAATGGCGATAACCCAGCAGGTTCTGGCCGCGCAGCAACATCTGCAGACGGGTGTTGGGCAGGGCCTTTCTCAGGGTCCGCAGGCGCTCCCAGGGATCTTCCTTCAGAAAACGTACACAGGCGTCGAACGTGGCGCCGCCCCAGCACTCCAGGGACCAGTAGCCGGCCTGGTCCAGCCACTCACAGGCCGGGAGCATGTCTTCGGTACGCATGCGGGTGGCGATCAGAGACTGGTGGGCGTCCCTGAGAATAACGTCGGTAATATGAATCTTGCGCTTGGTCATTGGGATCTCTCCGATGTTCTTTTACAGGCCCGCCTGCGCCGCGATGGCGGCGGCAATGGCTGTGGCGATGGATTCCGGGCGGGTTTTGCTGCTGTACTCAAGCAACTGGGGGTTGCGTTCAACAAAGCCGGTATTGAAGTCGGCGGCCTGGAAATCCGGATGCTCGAGAATCTGTTTGTAATAAGGAATGGTGGTCTGGACGCCATAGATGCCCATATCCCCGAGGGCACGTCGGGAGCGGGCAATCAGCTCGTCCCAATCCATGGCCCAGACAATCAGCTTGGCGCACATGGAGTCGTAATAAGGAGGAATCTCGTAACCGGTGTACATATTGGCATCGGTACGCACGCCCGGGCCGCCGGCTGAATAGTAGCGGCTGATGCGGCCAAAACTCGGCAGAAAGCCGTTCTTCGGATCCTCGGCGTTGATACGGAACTGGGCCGCGAATCCCCGGTAGGAGATGTCTTCCTGCCTGAGGCCCAGCGGTTCTCCGGCCGCGATCCGGATCTGGGCCTTGATGATATCCACCCCGGTGATTTCCTCGGTGATGGTGTGTTCCACCTGGACCCGGGTGTTCATTTCCATGAAGTAGAAACTGCCGTCGTGGTCCAGCAGGAACTCAACGGTGCCGGCATTCACATACCCGCACTGCTTCGCCACCCGCTTGGCCAGATCACCGATGTATTCGCGCTGGCTTTCCTCCAGCTGCGGCGACGGCGCCAGCTCAATCAGTTTCTGGTTGCGGCGCTGAATGGAGCAATCCCGCTCGTACAGATGCACAACGTTGCCGTGGGTATCGGCCAGAATCTGCACCTCAATGTGACGGGGTTCGATGATGCATTTCTCGAGGAAAACCTCGGCACTGCCAAACGCTTTGGTGGCCTCGGAGATTACCCGCTGGTAGTTCTGGCGCAGCTCCTTCTCGTTATCGCACCGGCGAATACCTCGCCCGCCGCCACCGGAGGTCGCCTTCAGCATCACCGGGTAGCCGATATCGGCGGCCTGGGCCACGGCATCCTCAACATCAGCAAGGTTGCCTTCCGACCCTGGAGTCACCGGCACGCCCGCAGCAACGGCGGTCTGGCGCGCCTGAGTCTTGTCGCCCATGGATGAAATCGCGTTCGCAGAAGGCCCCACAAAGGTGATGCCCCGCTGCTCGCAGATAGCTGCAAGCTCGGCATTCTCGGACAGAAATCCGTAACCGGGATGCAGGGCATCGCAGCCGGTTTCCACTGCCATATTCACAATATGGTGGGGGTTCAGGTAACCCGACAGGGGGTCCTTGCTGATCTGATAGGCTTCGTCGGCTTTCTTGACGTGCAGGGAGTACTCGTCAGCCTCCGAATGAATGGCAACTGAGCGTATACCCAGTTCACTGCAGGCCCGGGCAATCCTGACCGCAATCTCTCCGCGATTGGCGATCAGCAGCTTCCGTATAGCCATGGAAAATCCTCCAGGTGATGGAAGTCATTTGAGTCGAAAGGTGGTTGCTAAGGGCAGGCACGCCCTCTGGACTTGGGCGCTCAGGTGACAGGTGGCGCCTGCGGCAAGACCGGAAAACTGGCGCAATGGACCAGTCCCGAGAAGCCTTTGATACCTGAAAGAATGCCGTTCTGGTGAAGACTGAAACCCTGTGAGCGGTTGCCATCGCAGAGCCCGCCCTCCAGACCTCCGTCGCTTGTCACATCCAACAATAGCGGGCAGAAACCCGACTCACAGAACAGGGGAGCTGGGGTGGCGTCTGAGGCATGGGTAGGCAGTGAAATCAGGCCCAATGCCAGAATCATCAAGAGGCTTGGAACTCGCATCCGGCATTTTTGTTGGGCGTCCTGCATGGGCGTCCTTTGGTGTGACTAAAGTCGTAGAGAGTGTCACGTGATTACCGCATCGGTTCAATACGGTTTTCTGGGCCAGAAACATCGATTTTTTCGATGCTATTGCTGAAAACAACGTGTCTCCGGCGCCTCATTTGCGCCGGAGACATCAACCAGGTCAGAAGCCGCCTTTCACCACATGGACAATCTCATAGAACTTGGTTGCCCGGTGATCCAGGTCGATGGCGAGATCCAGTCGCTGCAACAGCTCCTCTGCACAAACCAGCCCGCGCAGAAAGGAACGTGAAGGCTGACGCCTGTCGTCATCCAGCACAAGCAGATACCCCTCATGGACTTCACGGAATGTGCTCACCAGATCTCCCACGGTTGCCGCGCGCAAATCCCGATAATGAATAGCCGGCAACTCACTTATCGGGCGCATGATATCCCGCACTCGAACGTCCTTCAGGGGGACGCCTTGTCGATTGGCGACACTCATGGCCTTCTCTCCATTCACATCCTCGATGGCCAGAATCCCCAGGCAATCGCCCGCCTGGTTTTCCACTACTTTAAAGGACGTGTCGGCGAGCCTCATCCACAGCCTCGCCTCGGACACGGACATATCGGAACTCAAGACGGACAATCTATGCTCAGCGAAATCCCTCAGCAGGTGAACGGCCGAATCGTCGCTTCCGATGTGGGACTGGGGTTTTGCGGTAGGCAGCGCGCCGGTCCGCGCCAGATCCTGAACTGGCAATGCGTTGAATACACTGTTCATGACAAACCTCGTAAATCTGAATTCAGGTTGGAGACCCCTGCGTCTGCAGGGACAAATCCGCAATGGTCAGAGTTAAACGAGACTGGGAGGTCCCTGAGGTAGCGCCGGATAGCTCAGCAGCCGGAACGGTGGCTGGATAAAGTCGAGGCTGGCCGAGTAGACGGCCCGGAAGTCCCCTGCAGGGAACAGAAGGGGCGAGGTGATCGAGAAAGATGCATCTGGCGACGAAGGGTCGCTTGTCCCATCCACTGAAATCAGCGTGGGGGCAAAGTGATCGTCCAGCTGGGGATCCAGTGCCGGATGCGACGTTCCATTGAGAAACACCACAAGCAGGCCTGTCACCAGCAATGCCAGCAGGCTGAACTTCAGGGTGCTTCTGTTAACGGAACAACTCGCCATAATTGGTGTCTGCGCTGATAGCGGAAAGGCACTTGCTCATACAAACATATAGCCTTTCAGGCCGGATGCAAGCTCAACTCCGGGTTAAAACTCCGCAATGTAATACGGGGTTCAGAGTGCATGGACAGCGAAAGACTTTTCGGTAAGCCCTGGATTTTACTTCCTCACCGAATACCATGTTTCGCCTAGCGGTACACACTTTTGCATTTATATTGACATGTACCGCTCTTATCTCCGAATATGTAGATATTCTGCCACGCGGTATATGTTTTCGCTTTGAAGCAAGAGAGGCTATTCATGAACTTGAATTACACTACCGAGGAGCTCGCCTTCCGTGATGAGGTCCGCGCGTTCCTGGATGAAAAGCTGCCGGGGGATATCTCCGCCAAGGTAAAAGGGTTCCGCCGGCTGTCCAAGGAGGACCACCAGCGCTGGCAGAAAATACTCAGCGAGCAGGGCTGGTACGCCACTCACTGGCCGGAAGAATACGGCGGTGTAAATTGGAGCCCGGTTCAGAAGCACATCTGGGATGAGGAATCCTCTCGTTATGGGGCGCCCCGTTCCGTGCCTTTCGGCGTCAACATGGTGGCGCCGGTGATTATCAAGTTTGGAACCGAAGAGCAGAAGCAGAGGTACCTGCCAAGAATCCTCAGCGGCGAAGACTGGTGGTGTCAGGGCTACTCCGAGCCGGGCGCCGGTTCGGACCTGGCCTCACTCAAGACCCGGGCCGTGCGCGAGGGCGACCACTACATTGTGAATGGCCAGAAAACCTGGACCACCCTGGGCCAGCACGCCAACATGATTTTCTGCCTCGTTCGCACAAACACCGAAGTGAAGGCCCAGGAGGGCATCTCCTTCCTGCTGATCGACATGAACACCCCGGGCATTACCGTGCGCCCGATCATCACTCTGGACGGCGAGCACGAAGTCAACGAAGTGTTCTTCGAGGACGTGAAGGTTCCTGTAGAAAACCTGGTGGGCGAGGAAGACAAGGGCTGGACCTACGCCAAGTACCTGCTCACATACGAGCGAACCGGCCTGGCCGGCATTGGCATTTCCAAGGCTGCGCTGCAGCACCTGAAGGAGCTGGCAACCCGCCGGATCAAAAATGGTCGCCCGCTGATTGAGGATCCTTCATTCAGCCAGCGCATTGCCCAGGTTGAGATTGACCTGATGGCTGCGGGAATCAGCAACCTGCGGATCATCGCGTCCGTGGAGGGCGGCGGCATGCCGGGAGCGGAAAGCTCCATGCTGAAAGTCCGCGGCACCGAGATTCGCCAGACCATTAACGATCTGGCTCGCCGGGCCATTGGCCCCTACGCCATTCCCTTCGTGGAAGAGGAACTGGACCTGGATTACGAGGGCGACTTCCTGTCGGACGAAAACGCCGCCCCGATTACTCCCCAGTACTTTAACAACCGCAAGCTGTCGATTTTCGGCGGGTCCAATGAGATCCAGAAGAACATCGTGTCGAAAATGATTCTCGGGCTTTAAGGAGGCGACCATGGATTTCCGACTGAATGAAGAGCAGCAGATGCTGCAGGACACCGTGGCCCGCCTGGTACGCGGTGAATACAGTTTTGAAAAGCGCCTTGAGTTCAGCGAATCGGAGCTGGGCTTCAGCGCCGATTTCTGGAAACAGCTGGGTGAGCTGGGCCTGACCGCCGTGCCCTTCCCGGAAGAGCTGGGGGGCTTTGGCGGAACCGGTGTTGAAGTAAAGAGCGTGATGACCGAGTTGGGCCGCGGCCTTTGCGTTGAGCCCTATCTACAATCGGTGGTTCTGGGCGGCGGGCTGATCAGCCAGGCCGGCAACAGCGAACAACAGGAACGGTGGCTTGGCGGCATTGCCAGCGGTGAGCTTCGCGCTGCTGTTGGACTTCAGGAGGCCCAGAGCTTTTACAACCTGAACGATGTGGAAACCCGCGCCGAGAAGTCCGGTGACGGTTACCTGCTGAATGGTCGCAAGGCGGTCGTGATCGGCGGGCATTGTGCCGACGTGCTGGTGGTATCTGCCCGAACTTCCGGTGACAGCCGCGATGCAGATGGCATCAGCCTGTTCCTGATTCCGGCTGACGCCGAAGGCCTCAAGCGCCGGACTTATCCGACGATTGACGGTTCCAAAGGCTGTGACCTGTTCCTGAACAACGTTCAGCTGGGTCCCGAAGCCCTGCTCGGCGAGGAAGGCAAAGCTGCCGAAGTGATTGAATACCAGACCGGACGCGCCATTTCCGCCTTGTGCGGTGAAGCCGTAGGCGCCATGGAAGTGGCCTGTGACCTGACTCTGGAGTATCTCAAGCAGCGCAAGCAGTTCGGCGTGCCCATCGGCAAATTCCAGGTGCTTCAGCATCGGATGGTGGACATGATGTCCGAGCTGGAACAGGCCCGCTCCATGGCCATCCTGGCGGCTAGCGTCGCCGACGAGCCCCAGAGCGACGAACGCCGTCGAATCCTGGCCGCCGCCAAGAACGTGATCGGCCGCAGCGGCCAGTTCATCTCCGAACAGGGCGTCCAATCCCACGGCGGTATCGGCATGACCTGGGAGTACAACTTCGCCCACTACGCCAAGCGCCTGGTGATGATCAATCATCAGCTCGGCGATGACGATTTCCACCTGGAGGCTTACGCCACTCTTTTACAGGCAAGCTAGAATCCCCTCATCAGTGAGCCTGGGGCCTTGTCATTTTGAGGCCTTTTTGAGGGGTGGTCGCCAGACCACCCCTTTTTTAATCCGGAGGCGGACAACGGTTATCACCAGGGAGCGCTCATGAAAGAGATAAATCTTACGGAACTGGCAGGTCTGGCGGGGCAACTGGAGAGCCACAGCCCCTGGCTCACCATCACCCAGGAGATGGTCGATGCCTTTGCCGATGTGACCGGTGATCACCAGTGGATTCACATTGATGTTGAGCGGGCCAGGCGCGAATCACCCTGGAAAAGCCCCATCGCCCATGGGTATCTCACGGTCTCGCTCATCTCGAAACTGAACCCCCAGGCAATACGAGTGATCGGGCCGTCCGCCACCATCAATTACGGATTGAACCGGCTGCGCTTCCCATCGGCGGTGAAAGTCGGCTCGGACATTCGTACCCGCGTGGAACTACTCTCTGTTGATCAGGTGGATGATCAGCGCCAGCTAGCCACCTACAAGACCACTATTGAGATCCGGGGTGAAGACAGGCCTGCCTGTGTGGCAGAGACTCTGATGATGTATGTTGCCTGACGGGCCCGGATCGGCGGGAGCCCGAACGAGGCTCGACTCTCCGCCTGTTCAGGCATTCTGCTTCCATTCCTCTTCCTGCAGGGCCCGCCACATCAGCTTGCCAGTAGGGGATTTCGGCAGTGCCTCCACAAACTCCACAATGGTCGGTATCTTGTAGGCCGCCATCTGCTCACGGCACCAGTTGATGATGTCTTCTGCCGAGGTTTTTCCCTCCGCCTCGGATGTCAGGACAATGCAGGCCTTGACCGTTTCACCCCGTTTCGGGTCTGGTGCAGAGATGATGCAGACTTCGTGGATGGCCGGGTGCCGGTACATCAGACCCTCCACCTCGGAGGGCCAGACCTTGAAACCGGACGCGTTGATCATGCGCTTGACCCGATCCACCATGAAGAAATAGCCGTCCTCGTCGTAATAGCCAAGGTCCCCTGTTCGGAAGAATTGTTTGCCGTCGATCTCCACGAACGCGGCTTCGGTTTCCGCCGGCCGGTTCCAGTACCCGATGGTGACCTGCGGGCCAGACGATACAATTTCACCGGTTTCACCGGGGCCCTTTTCCTCCAGGGTATCCACATCGATGATCCGGCTGTCCACATCGAAAACAGGGATACCCAGGCACTGGGCCTTGGGTTGCTTGACCGGGTTAATGTGCGTAGCGGCCATGGTCTCGGACAGGCCGTAGCCCTCGATATAATCCAGCCCAGTCATGGTTTTCAGCTTTTCCGCCACCGCCGCTGGCATGGCGGCGCCTCCACCGCCGATGGTATTCAGGCTGCTGAGGTCGTACTGGCCAATGTCCGGATTCGACAGGAAGTCCACCGCCATGGTCACGATGTTGGTCCAGCCCGTGACCCGGTAGCGCTCGATCAGACGGGCAGCCGTAGTGCGGTCCCAGCGTGTCATGATCACCGACGTCGAACCGCTGTAGATGGGACTGTTCATGGAGCCAGTCATGCCGGTTACATGGAAGAACGGCAGTGTGGACAGTTGCACCGTATCCGGTGTGCTCAGGTTCCAGAAGGCACGGTGCATCGCCGTTGCCATGACCGAGCGATGGGTATGCATACAGCCCTTGGGCGCACCGGTCGTACCCGAACTGTAGGGGATGACGGCCAGATCGGCAGGTCCAGCCGTGTGGGCTGACGGCTCGTACCCGGCCGCCAGGGCAGCCTCCCAGGTCACCACACCCCGTACACCCCGGGACCAGACCGGGGCCGCAACTTCCGCCGGAAGATCGAGATCGGTATCCGGTTTGATGTAGCTGCTGTAGGAGGCCACCACAACCTGCTTCAGATCCGTTTCCGGCAACAGAGGAATGATGAAGTCCGCCAGCTCCTGGCCGGCCAGGCAGATTGAGGCTCCCGTGTCGGCAATAAAATGCTCGAGCTCGGCGGCACGGTTCATCGGATTGACCGGAATCACCACGGCGTCTGCCCTCAGGATGGCGTAGTAGGCGATCACGTACTGCGGCGAGTTCTGCATGTAGAGCAGCACCCGATCCCCCTTCCCGACGCCCTGTGACTGCAGGTAGCCCGCCATGGTTTCCACTTCCGACAGAAGACGTCGGTAGGTAAGGGGCGCATCGTAGAAGATGATCGCGTTATGGTCCGGGTAGCGGAGCGCAGATATTTCCAGGTTCCTGAAAACACTGGTTTCCGGCAGGGTCATGGTCTTGGGCAGTTCTCGGGGCCAGACCTTGAAATGGCGTGTGAACATGCGTGTTGCTCTCCAGAGTTCAGTCAGTCGGCCACAGGTGCAGCCAGCTATTATTCATTGGTGCTCGCTGGCAATCTGCCAGCCGATGTCCGCCAACAGGCTGGCCCGCCTGCCGACATTCAGCGCGTTGGCATTGGCGGCGTTACCGTCCAGCGCCCGCTTGTAGACCCCCTGCAGGATCGCAGCCAGCCGAAACAGGGAAAACGCCAGGAACACGTGCCAGTCATCAATACCGTCGCGCCCGGTCTGCGCGCAGTAGCGGGCGATCGTCGTCTGTTCATCGGGAATACCCAATGCCTCCAGATCCTCTCCCTGCAAACCGCGCATGCCTTCCATATCGGAGGGCAGATAGTACGGCAGGCAGAAGTAGGCCAGATCCGCCAGCGGATGGCCCAGCGTCGACAGCTCCCAATCGAGGATCCCAATCACCTCGGGCTTGTCCGGCGCCAGCATGAGGTTGCCGAACCGGTAGTCGCCGTGGGCGATGGCGGTTTCGTCCGCGGCTGGAATATTCTCCGGCAACCAGGCCATGAGCTTGTCCATGGCGGGCAGCTCGTCCGTCTTCGAAGCCAGATACTGCTTGCTCCACCGGGCTACCTGTCGTGCCACGTAACCTTCCGGACGGCCGTAATCTCCGAGGCCGATCGCGTTCACGTCCACCGAGTGCAGGGTCGCCAGCGTATCGACGGCCGAGCGGTGGGCCAGCAGGCGGTCCTCCCGGACCAGGTCAGGCAATGCCGAATGACTGATGATCCGGCCGTGCAGAAAGTCCATGACATAGAACGGTGTCCCGACAACGGCGCTGTCTTCGCACAGCACCCTCACCCTGGGAACAGGTACCCCGGTGTGGTCTGCCAAGGCCTTCATAACCCGGTATTCGCGCTCCACCATATGGGCCGAGGGAAGTGTTTTCCCGGGCGGCTTCTTGCGCAGGACGTATTGCCCGCCATCGGTATCCAGCAGGAACGTCGGGTTGGACTGTCCACCCTGGAACTGCCGAACGTCCAGCCGCTCACCCACCTCGGGCAGTTCTGCCTGAAGCCAGGCCAGCAGCCGCTCCTCGTCAAACCTGTGTGCCGGTAAAACGTCTACCAGCTCTGGTGCTGTTGTCATAGCGTCTCTATAGAGTCCGTTAGCAAATGGTCTCGCCACCATCGGCAACGATAACCTGGCCGGTGATGTACGCACTCGCCCTGGTGGACAGGAACACGGCCAGGCCGGCGATATCGACCGGATCACCGATCCGGCGCAGCGGGGTCTTGTCCTCCGCCCGCTTCACCCGAACCGGATCCTCCCAGAGGGCCTTGGCGAAGTCGGTCTTGATCAGACCCGGGGCGATGCTGTTAACGCGGATCCCTTTTGGCCCCCACTCCACCGCCAGGTTGCGGGCCAGGGCCGCCTCGGCGGCTTTCGACACCCCGTAGGTTCCGATGGTGGTGTTTCCCCGAAGGCCGGCAATGCTGGACAGCAGAACCACCGCCCCTTCACCCTTCTCCGCCATCTGGGGCAGGACCATGTTGGTGAGCCAGAAGGTGCCCTTCACGTTGGTGTCCATGATCTTGTTCCAGGCCTCATCGGTCATCTCCGCCGTGGTGCCGTAAACGGGGTTCGTGGCCGCGTTGCACACCAGCACGTCGATCGGGCCCCAGGCTTCGTTGGTCCGGTCGACCAGATTCTGCAAATCGTCTTTCCGGCCCACATGGCAGGGCACGGCCATGGCTTCGAAACCCTGCGCTTTCAGTTCGACAGCCACTTGCTCGCAGGCGTCCGCCTTGCGGCTGGAAATCACCACCCGGGCGCCGAGACGTGCCATTTCCTCGGCAATAGCGCGGCCAATGCCCTTGGTTGAGCCGGTAATGACAGCGACCTTGCCGGTCATATCAAACAACGAATTGGTCATGGTTCGATCCTCATGCCGGTGAATCAGCGGTACTGCCGGAGTTCCATCTTGGCCACTGAGTCCAGGTGCACCTCATCCGGACCGTCCGCCAGCCGCAGCGTCCGAACTTTGGCCCAGGCTGACGCCAGGAAGGTGTCCTGGCTGACACCGGCACCGCCGTGAACCTGGATGGCCCGGTCGAGTACCTTCAGCGCCATACTCGGTGCGATCACCTTGATCATGGCAATCTCCTGGCGCGCCACCTTGTTGCCCACGGTGTCCATCATGTGCGCCGCCTTGAGAGTCATCAGGCGCGCCTGCTCGATTTCGATGCGGCTGCGGGCGATGTCCTTGCGGATGGAATCGAAACTCGATAGCGGCTTGCCGAAGGCCTCTCGCTCGCCGGCACGCCGACACATCAACTCCAGGGCCCGTTCGGCAACACCGATGGTGCGCATACAGTGATGGATCCGGCCCGGCCCGAGCCGGCCCTGTGCAATCTCAAAACCCCGGCCCTCGCCGAGCAGGATATTGCTGGCCGGTACCCGCACGTTGTCGTAGTGAATCTCGGCGTGGCCATGGGGCGCATGGTCGTAGCCAAACACGGTCAGCGGCCTGATCATCTTCACACCCGGCGTATCCAGGGGCACCAGAATCATCGACTGCTGCTTGTGTTTCTCGGCGGTAGGGTCGGTTTTGCCCATGACAATGGCAATTTTCGATGTCGTAGTCATGGCGCCGGAGGACCACCACTTCCGGCCACTGATCACATACTCATCACCCTCGCGGCGGATTTCACAGGCGATGTTGGTGGCATCGGACGAAGCCACATCGGGCTCGGTCATCGAGAAGCAGGAACGGATTTCCCCGGCCAACAGCGGCTTGAGCCACTGTTCCTGCTGTTCGGCGTTGCCAAAGCGGGCAATGGTTTCCATGTTGCCGGTATCGGGTGCGGAACAGTTGAACACTTCCGGTGCCATCTCCGAGCGCCCCATGATTTCGCACAGGTGGGCGTATTCGTAATTACTCAGCCCGGCACCGTAGTCGCTCTCGGGAAGAAAGAGGTTCCAGAGGCCCTCGGCCTTTGCTTTCGCTTTCAGTTCTTCGATGATCGGAACCGGAGCCCAGCGGTTCTCGGCCTGCGCGATCTGCTCGTGATGCAGGTGCTCGTTGGGATAGATGTGCTCATCCATGAAGGCCCTGAGCTTCGATTGAAGCGCTTTCGCTTTATCAGACAGATCGAACATGTCCGCTTCCTCTTGTTGGTATTGGTTCTTCGGCCATCGAACTGCCAGGCCGGCCGTTAGATCGGAACACCCTCTGGCTTGTCGCTGCCAGAGCGGATACGAAAGGTGCCCTCGCCAATGGCCAGCAGGTTGCCTTTGTCGTCATGCACTTCGCCGGTGCTGTTGAAGATCCGGCGCCCCCCGGCGCGTTTTCTGCCGGTTACCCGAATAACCCCCTCGGAACACTGGCCGGTAAACGTGGTGGTAAGCGACAGGGTGACTGCCTTGCGCATCCGGCCCGGAAAGGGACAGTAGGTTCCGGCCTGTGCCATGGCTATGTCCAACAGCGACGTCAGCACACCACCATGGATAACGCCGCCAAGATTCAGATGCACGGGCGTCAACTCAAGCTCGATGACCGCTTCATTTTCCTCCCAGGACGCCTGACGGTAGCCGAGCAGACTGTGAAAACCGGGCAGATCCTGCCCGTGGGTAATGTGGCGGCTTTCCTCATTCATCAGACATTCATTCCAGATGGGCCAGGCGGCTAATGTTGTCTTTGTAGTTCTGTTGTCTTTGTAATTTGTCACGCCTTACGGTTTTGAGTCAATATATTTGAAAGGTTGTTTCATCTAGCAAAACACAATAGAGAAAGATCGACGAAAAATGAAAAGTGCAACGAGTAGCGGGCGGAACTTTTTGGCTATCAAAGCCGCTTACAGCCTTCCATGATCAGGCGTCAGGCGCTGATGTCGCAGGTCCGCGACGGTAAAAACGGTTCTTTTGAGCTACTCTTCGACCACGCGCAGCTGCAAATCGGAACGACAAACATCCTATTGCAAAGCCCGAATGATGTGATAGATTCAGAGAATACAATTCACCCTGCAGTTGTGAGTTCTGCACAGTGAAACAAGGCAAAGCCACTACAACAATCAACGAGGCAAGCTCATGAAACTCTTTGCTACTGCTCGCAAGACTCTGACGGTGTATGCGTCAGCCTTTACCCTCGGTATTACCGCCGCGCTCTCTGCAGCACCCGCTGCGGCCCAGGACACCTTCACCTGGAAGGTTCAGTCCCACTGGCCCGGATCCAGCAGCTCCTACACTGACAGCCTTGGCCGCATCAAACGAGTGCTCGAAGAGCGCACCGATGGCCGCCTGAAACTGCAGCTTTACGAGGCCGGCGCACTGTTCAAGGCCACGGACACCTTCAACGCGGTGAGTCGTGGCATCCTGGAAATGGGCACCATTTCCCCGGCCTATGCCCAGGACAAGGTCTCACTCGCGGGCATTGCCTCCGGTCTGCCGTTCGCGTTCCGTAATGTCTGGGAAGCCGCCTATTTCCACCAGAACCTGGGGTTCGAGCAGATGCTCCGTGACGAAGCCGCAGAGCACGGCGTTTACTGGGCGACCGACAAGGTCTACCCGACCGAAATGGTGGTCAAGGAACCCATTGAAAGCGTGGAAGACTTCAACAGCCTGAAGATCCGCTCCTCCGGCGCCCTGCAAACCTTCCTGACCGAGGCTGGCGCCGCGGCATCCTACATTCCCGGCAGTGAACTCTACTCGGCACTGGATTCCGGCATTGTCGACGGTGCCCACTGGGGTGCGGCCCAGGGCGCCTATAGCATGGGCCTGTATGAAGTGGCCAAACACCACGTTCAGCCTGCCCTGAACATTGCCGGCACCGACGTGATCATCGTCAGCCAGAAGGCTCTGGACAAGCTGCCGGAAGACATGCAGAAGATCGTCAAGGACGCCCTCAACGAGCAGTTCTGGATCCGCACCAACGAATACCAGTACAAAGAGCGCATCACCCTGGCCAAGGCTATCGAAGAGCAGGGTGTGCAACTGAATGTTCTGCCGGACGAAGTTCAGGACAAACTGGTCGCCACCGCCCAGGCCATGTGGGATGAGGAAGGCAAGCGCAGCGAGAACGCCAAGAAGGCACTCGACATGCTGAAAGGTTACCTGGCCGACCTCGGCTATCTTTGATCGACCAGTGTTCTGACCAGGGCCGGGGTCTTCGACTCCGGCCTTTCTTTCCCCGAACCAAACCAGCATCCCGTGGGAGATTGCCGTGAGTGTGATGATCGCCGCATTCATGAGGGGGGTTACCCGTCTCAATGATTTTATCGGCCGGTGGGTGGCCCTCCTCATTTTCGCGATGTTCGTGTTCCTGCTTCTGGAAGTTGGCTTCCGTTATCTGCTCAACTCCCCCACGGTCTGGACCAACGAGCTGACCCAGATGCTTTTCGGCATCTACGCGGTAATGTCCGGCGGCTACATCATGGCCCATCGGGGCCACGTAAATGTGGATCTGTTGCATTCGCACCTGAAGCCCCGCAAGCGCGCGGCCCTGGACATCGTTACCTCCCTGGTCTTTTTCATTTTCACGCTTGCCCTGCTGTGGTTCGGGATCGACATGGCGCAGGAATCCATGTCCAGCTGGGAAACCTCCTATTCGGCGTGGAATCCCCCCATCTGGCCGGTGAAGCTGGCCATTCCCGTCGGCACCGCTCTCCTGGTTCTGCAGGGACTGGTCAAATTGCTTGAAGACATCGCCGTGGCCTTTAACCTGGAGTACTACACGCCCGAAGAAGCCGAGTCTGAAGGAGATCAGCTGTGAGCATTGAAGCCCTGACTCTCCTGTTTTTCGGTTCGCTGCTGTTTTTCCTGCTGCTAGGCCTGCCGCTGGCATTTGTTCTCGGTGGCGTATCGGTGGTGTTCTTGTATTTCACCTGGGGCTTCGACTCTTTCTATATGGTGGCCTCGCAGATCTGGGGCACCATGGAAAGCTTCACCCTGGTTGCCATCCCTCTGTTCGTCTTCATGGCCATGATTCTGGAGCGTACCGGTGTCGCCCGAGATCTTTACCGGATGATGCATCTCTGGTGCGGTGGCCTTAGAGGCGGATTGGCTCTGGGCACTCTTGGGATCTGTGCGGTGTTTGCTGCCATGGTCGGCATCAGCGGTGCTGCAGTGGTGGCCATGGGCACCATCGCCCTGCCGTCGATGCTGGAACGGGGCTATGACAAAAACATGGCCCTGGGCGTGATCAATACCGGCGGTGGCTGGGGCATATTGATTCCGCCCAGTATCCTGATGATCCTGTACGCGCTGATCACCGGCGTTTCCGTCGGCCAGATGTTTGCTGCCGGCATTATGCCGGGCATTCTGCTGATGGTGCTGACCGCCATCTACATCCTTGTGCGTTGCCACCTGCAGCCGGACCTGGCGCCGGCGCTGCCCAAGGAAGAGCGAGGCACCTGGCCAGAGAAATTGCGGGCTCTGCGAGCTGTGCTGCTACCTATCGGCGTTGTCGTCATGGTTCTGGGCTCGATTATCGGCGGTATCACCACCCCGACCGAAGCCGCTGCCATGGGCGTTCTGGGCGCGCTCATCTCAGCGGCCGTCTACAAACAGTTCAAGTGGAGCATCCTGAAGGAGGCGGCTATCCGCACCTTCAAGCTCACCGGCATGATCATGTGGATCCTGTTTGCCGCCCATGCCTTCAGCGCAGCCTACCAGAGCATGGGCGCCCAGGAACTGATCGAAGGCCTGATGAACATGGTGCCCGGCGGGCCCTGGGGCATCATCATCGCCATGATGGTAATTGTGTTCCTGCTGGCCATGGTGCTGGACCCGGTGGGTATTATGCTGATCACCCTGCCGGTGTTCATGCCGATCGTGGAATCCCTCGGTTTCGATCCGATCTGGTTCGGCATCCTGTTCGTGATCAACATGGAAATCGGCTACATGACGCCACCCTTCGGCTTCAACCTGTTCTACCTGAAGGGCATCGTGCCGCCGTCGATCACCATGAAGGATATCTACAAGTCGATCATTCCCTTTGTGATTGTGGAAATCATTGGCATCATCCTAATCATGATCTTCCCGGAAATTGCCACCTGGTTGCCGGAGCTGTTGTTCTGAAGCTGACATAACAGCACAGTTGCCAGGCAAAGCGGGTAAGCGCTAATCTCGTGGGACTTCCGGACAAAGGAACCGGAAGCCCACACAAGGAGAACAGCCATGCATAACCCGCAACGACAGCCGATGCCGGTGTTGAACAGCATTATCCTCACAGCCGTTTTTTTTCTGCTTCCACTACTCCCTACCGAAAGCCACGCCGACACCCTGTCCGACCAGAAAGTGGCTTCGTTTATCGAAAGCGTTCGGGCAGCACAAACACTGGCTCCGGAGTTCGAGGAGCTGGAGCGTCGGATGGACAACCAGAACGAGAGCACCATGCCGGATTTCTCCCGGATCGTGTCGGACTCCCTGGAGCAGATGAAAGGCCATGAAGCCTATGGACGGCTGGAAGACTTGGTGCAGGATCACGGCTTCGACAGCCTGGAATCCTGGGGTGCCACGGGCGACCGTGTTTTCCAGGCCTGGATGGCCATCGAAATGGCAGAGCAGAATCCTGCAGCGAGACGAGAGATGGAGGCCGCGCTGGCCGAGATGGAAAACAGCCCGCACATGACGGCCGAACAGAAAGCCCAGATGCGCGCCATGATGGAGAGTGCGATGGGTGCCATGCAGAGCGCGAGCAATGCTCCGGCGGAAGATATCGAGGCGGTGCGCCCCCACGTGGAGGCACTCAGACAGTTAGGCGAAGAGTAAAAAGCTCCCCTGAAAACAAAAAGCCCGGCAAGTCACACTGCCGGGCTTTTTCATTGCCATGTTGCATTAAACCGTAAAGCTGATCCCTCGGGTCAGGACATCAGGTTGTAGACAAACACGATGGCAACGGCGATGGGCGTGACAAACCGGATAAGGTTGTACCAGAGGGTAAAGGCGCCACCCTCCAGGGCCAGATCCGTTTTCAGAGACTCCTTCGCCACGAACCAGCCCACAAACACCGCCGTCAGCAGACCAGAGAGCGGCAGCAGCACGTTCGCGGTGAAGAAGTCCAGCAGGTCAAAGATGGTCTTGCCTTCAAAGCGCTCGAACATGGCCAGCGGGGCCACATCGGACCAGACGTTGAGCGACAGAATCGAGGCGATACCCAGCGCCCAGCAAAGCACCCCAACCAGAACGGCGCTGCCCGTGCGGGCCAGGCTGGTCTTTTCCTCAACCCACTCAACCACCGGCTCCAGCAGGGAAATACCGGAAGTCCAGGCGGCGAACAGCAGCAGAATGAAGAACAGGGTACCAAACAGACCACCCATCGGCATGTTTCCGAAGGCCAGCGGCAGGGTCTGGAAGATCAGCCCAGGGCCGGCACCGGCTTCCAGGCCATTGGCAAACACCACAGGGAAAATGGCCAGGCCGGCCAGGAGCGCGACGACGGTATCCATGATGGCCACGCTCACCGCGGTGCGACCGATGGAGACGTCCCGGCCCAGATAGGAACCGTAGGCCATCATGATGGCCATACCCAGGCTGAGGGTGAAGAAGGCGTGGCCAAGGGCAATCAACACCCCGTTGAAGGTCAGGGCGCCAAAATTTGGTGTGAACAGGAAGCTGACGGCCTCGCCAAAATGACCCGTCGTGGTGGCATAGCCAACGGCTAACAGAAGGAGAATAAACAGGGCCGGCATGAGGATGGTAACGGCCCGCTCAAGACCGCCTTTCAGCCCCTGGGAAACCACAAGGATCACCAGCGCCATAAAGACGGTGTGCCAGAGCAGCAACTGACCCGGGCTGGCCAGCAGGCCACCGAACAACTCACCAATGGAATCTGCGGTACCGCCGGTGAAGTCACCCATGGCGGCATGCCCCACGTAGGACGCAGCCCAGCCACCAATCACCGAATAAAAGGAGAGGATCACGAAGGCCGCAATCATCCCGATGATGGCCGAAATCCGCCAGCCCGGGGCGCTGAGATTGCGCTCGGCCACCAGACGCATACTGGTGATGGGGTTATGGCGGCCATTCCGGCCGATAAACACTTCCGCCATCATGATGGGAATACCGATTACGGCGATACACAGCAGGTAAACCAGTACAAAGGCGCCACCACCGTTTTCGCCGGTAACGTAGGGAAACTTCCAGATATTACCGAGACCAACGGCCGAACCGGTTGCCGCCAGAATAAACGCCAACCGGGAGGACCAGAGACCGCGGGTGGCTCCTGAACCGTTGCCCGAAACCGAGTTGGACTGAGTCATGTTGTGTTCCTGTGCTTTCAGCTGAGGAATGTCTTTAAAAAGGGCGAGCCACGGACTTGCCGCGGCAATTGGGGCGGGATTCTGCCAGCACTGACGCTGTGATGCCAGTGCTGGCGAGCTCCCGAGCCGGCTGGGTTCCGGCGTGGGGCGAGGAAGATAAAGCTAACTAGCCGTTTTTGCTGATAAACCTGCTAATCAGGTCTTTCAGGCCACGGGACATAGTGCTGAGCCGGTCACTGCTCTGCTTGGCAGAGTCGGCCTGGGCGTCACTGTGATCGGCCAACTCGGCAATGTTGGTGATCTGGCGATTGATCTCGTCCGACACCTGACTCTGCTCTTCAAAGGCCGCAGACATACTGATAAAGCTGTCGGAAATGGTCTCGATCGAGGTCACGATATCCTTCAGGGAGCTCTCCGCCTCCCGCACTTTCTCAAGCCCCTGACCTGCCACGGCTTCGCCGTCGCGGGTTGCCTGGACCGCGGAATCCACCTGCTGGCGGAAGTCGTCGATCACATTCTGGATCCGTACAGTGGATTCCCGGGTCCGACGGGCCAGGGAGCGCACTTCATCCGCGACCACCGCAAAACCGCGGCCCTGTTCACCGGCACGCGCCGCTTCGATAGCCGCGTTCAGTGCCAGAAGGTTGGTCTGCTCGGCAATCTCGGAAATCAGGTTGGCGGCCTCACCGATGCTGTTGGTGGACTCACCCAGCTTGCTGATTGTCGAACCAATGCCGTTTACGCGGGTGACCAGCTCTTCAATAGCCACCAGTGCCTCGGCGCTCCGATCGCTACCCACCCCCGCCAGGCGATTGGCTTCTTCGGCTTCACGAGCGTTGCTGTTAACTGACTCGGCCACTTCCTGGATTGAGGCAGTCATTTCATTGATGGCCGAAGCAGTCTGGTCGGTTTCCGCCCGCTGCCGTGCGATCGCCGCTGCGCCATCGCTGATATAGCCGTGGGAAGCACGTGCCTGCTCGTAGAGCAGCTCCGCCTGGTCATCGATACGCGCCAGAGCTGTGCGAACCCTGGCCTCTTCACTGACCAGCAACAGCGACAGCTGCGAGAACAGCCCCCGCTCGTCACTGTAGGTGCGGGCGACAATGGGATCCCGGAAGGCATCGGGGCGAAGGTCCAGCAGCCTGCGCAAGCGGGCAGCCAGGGAACTGAACACCAGACCGAAGCCCAGGGCATGACCGATCACAATCAAGCCCGCTGCCAGCCAGGGCTGGTCGAGCTGAAGCGCACCCAGGCTCAACACCAGAGAGACCAGGAATGGCCAGCCGGAGCGAAGCATGGACAAGGCACGGTTGCTGAACGATGAGGTCATCTTTCCGGCAGAGATCTTGGCATACAGCCGCTCAGCACGGGCAATCTGATCGCGGGTGGGCTCGACCCGCACGGATTCGTAGCCCACCATCTGGCCGTTCTCACGGATCGGCGTAACGTAAGCGCTGACCCAGTAGTGGTCGCCACTCTTTGCCCGGTTCTTGACCACACCCATCCAGGCCTTGCCGGCCTTGAGGTAATCCCACATATCCTTGAACACAGCCTGGGGCATGTCCGGATGACGAATAATGTTGTGGGCCTGGCCAACCAGCTCTTCCCGTGAGAAGCCACTGATTTCCTCAAACTCGTCATTGCAGTAGGTGATAACGCCCTTCAAATCCGTGGTGCTGATCAACCGCCCGCCTTTTCGCATCTTGATTTCACGCTGGGTTACCGGGAGATTCTTACGCATAAACGGACCTTCTGACTCGAAGCTGACCAAGGAAAATGAAACAGGCGCAAAAGAGTAGCCCCTGATGAACACCATTGATATTCATCAAAAGTTACCCTGCGTATGGGAGTTTAACGGCAGAGGGTGACGGAACCTTAGTGCGTGCAGTTACTTATGTCGAAACAGCCAGCCGTGCCCGGGGATGGAAACGGGCGTTTACCCACAGGGAGAAGACGATAACCCCGCCACCGACCGCCAGCCTCAGCAGGTCGGCATCACGGTTCCAGATCAGCAGGTTGACCACCAGGCCCGCAGGCACCAGGGCATTGTTCATGATTGCCAGAGTGCCGGCATCCACCACGCAGGCACCGCGGTTCCAGAGGAAAAGGCCGAGGCCCGAGGCAGCAAGCCCCAGCCACGCCAGGATGCCCCACTGCACCGGGGTGGTGGGCAGTTTCTCGGCGTTACCGAAAATGAGGAAGGAGGGCAGCGCAATGATCAGGGCGCCGAAGAAAAAATAGCCGAAGGTACGATAGGCCGGCATGCCCGTGGGGTAATGCTGCATGACATGCTTGTACCCCACCTGGCCGGCGGCAAACGTAAAATTCGCCACCTGCAGCAACAGGAAGCCAGTGATAAAGTCCTCACTGAGCCCATCGTAGCGTATGATACCCGCGCCAACAGTTGCGATGGCCGCCGCGAGGAGCGCCACCGGTGAAAACCGGCGAAACAGCGCGTCATCCAGCAGGGTCACATACAGCGGGGTGAAAATCGTGAACAGCAGCACTTCCGGAACAGTCAGGTAGCTGAAAGACCGGTAAAGACACAGGTAGGTAATACCGAACTGCAACATACCGGTTACCAGGATGCCCAGCTTCTGTCCCGGAGCCACGCCACGCCAGCGGGTGAACGGCAAAAACACCAGAGCACCGAGCAGAACACGGCTGAGCACCGCAAAATCGCTGTCTACCTGGCCGGCCAGAAATTCGCCGATCAGACTGAAAGAAAACGCCCACAGAACGGTAACAAAAACCAGAAGTCCCATCGCCACTGCCATCTGTTGTGATCGAGGCGCGTACTTTAACGGTTTTGGGAGAAACTTGCAGTGCAGAAGCACCGGATAGCACCCAATGGATGAAATCCACCAGCCATTACCGGAACCCAGGCAGCCTCTGGTGGCCCGAACCCTCACCGAGTGGCGAACCCTCGCCATTCTGGGCGGGCCGATCCTGATTGCGCAGGTCGCCCAGATGGCCAACGGCGTGATCGATACCATCATGGCCGGCCACGCCAGTGCCGAGGACCTGGCTGCGGTGGGTATTGGCAGTAGCCTGTGGATGCCCCTGTTCCTGTTTTTCATGGGCATGCTGGGAGCGCTGCAACCCATCATTTCCGGGTACAACGGTGCCCGGGACGTGGGGAAAATCATGCCCGCCACCTGGCAGGGACTGTATCTGGCCGCTGCCGGGTCCGTGGTCATGATCCTGTTGCTGACCCACGTACACCCGGTGCTGGCGCTTCTGAACCTGGAGGCCAACACCGCACGCATTACCCAGGGCTACCTCAATGCCTTCGCCTGGGGTATTCCTGCCCTGCTGTTACTGACAGCACTTCGGGGCCTGACCGATGGCCTCGGGCACACCCGCGTGATCATGGCCTTCTCCGTGCTCAGCACACTGATCAACCTGCCGATGAACTACATCTTCATCTACGGCAAGCTGGGGCTGCCAGCGATGGGCGGGATTGGCTGCGGCTGGGCCACATCCATTTCCAATGGCGTCGCGGCAGCAGCCTTGCTGGTGTACCTGAACCGCAGCCGGGTGTACCGCCAGTTCCACCTGATTGCCGATTGGGTCAAGCCGGATCTGGCAGGCATGCGCTACATCCTGGGCATCGGCGTGCCCATTGGGTTTACCATCTTCGTCGAGGCCAGTCTGTTCTCTGTGATCGCCCTGTTTCTGGCTCCCCTTGGCCCGGTGGTGGTGGCCGGCCATCAGATAGCGCTGAATGTGGTGTCTTTGCTATTCATGCTGCCACTGAGCATAGGCATGGCACTGACGCTGCGAGTCAGCTTCCTGATGGGTGCCCGGGCGCCTGCCACTGCAAGGCTGATCTCCCGCAGTTCCCTGATTCTCGCCGCCGCCACGGCGCTGGTTTTTGCAATACTGCTGTTTGTGTTTTCACGGGAAATCGCAGCACTCTACACCAGTGATTCAGAGGTTCAGGCGGTGACCGTGAGGCTTCTGATGTTCGCTGCCCTGTTCCAGATTGCCGATGTTATCCAGGTAACCTGCATCAGTGCATTGCGTGGCTACAAGGACACCCGTATTCCGATGTTCATCATGCTGTTTTCATTCTGGGGTGTAGGCCTGCCACTGGGATATCTGCTGACGTTCACAGACTGGCTGGTGCCGGCCATGGGCGCTGCCGGTTTCTGGGTGGGCCTGACTGGTGGACTGGCATCTGCCAGCATTCTGTTGGGCTGGAGACTGTTCCTGTATGCGCCTGATAACAGTCAGACGGCATCGGCTGCCGGTTCCGGCGCCTCATGAAGATCCGCAAATACGATCCGGTCCCGACCGGTTTCCTTGGCTTCATACAGTGCTGCATCAGCCCGGGCCAGCCAGCTATCGACGCCCTCGCCATGGCGCAGCAGCGCCACGCCAAACGACGCGGTGACGGCCCCACCGGGGTGTTTCATATACTTGCGCAGCACCTGCTGCAAGTTATTCATTACCGCCTTGAGGCCAATACCATCCACCCCCGGCAAAAGCAGCACAAACTCCTCGCCGCCGTACCGGAACAACTGGTCTGATTTGCGCGTGTTCTGTTTCAGCAGGGCCACCAGATCAGTCAGCACGTCATCGCCGACACCATGCCCATGCTCATCGTTGATTCTCTTGAAATGATCGATATCCAGCAGAACCAGGGCATAGGGCAGCCCGGTGCGCTCGGCATTCGCTGCCGCCAGATCCAGTTCCTGATCCATGGAGCGCCGGTTCTTGATACCCGTGAGCGGATCAATCGTTGCCAGATGCTCCAGACGCTCCCGCTGATCATGATTCCTGTGAGCAAACACATAGGCACAGGCGCTGACCACAAACGCCGTTGAGGCAAAGGACCACATCTGGACATCAGAGCGGAAGGCACCGCCATGAATCATGAGTACAACGACGGAAGCGACGTTCAAAAACACCGCGATACGGGGGTTGGCGAGAAAGAAAGTAGTTACGAGACAGGGATAAAGCCAAAAAAGCCCGGGTTCGCCCACCACGGCACCAACTGTTACCGCACCGCTGCAGGCAATAACCGCAAGCACCAGGCCGCTTCGACGGGTATCACCACTGGCCCACGCGTATATCAGCGTGATAAGAATGCCGACAAGAATTGCCGTGTCGACAGAACCCGCAAGGGTATTGCCCTGCATAAAGCGCATGGCAGCGAAAGGCGTAATGCCCAAAATCGCGCTAGCACCCAACAAAGTAATGATCGACAACCTGAAATCGGTCTTAAGGCGATGAAGCATTTAGCGTTAATTTCCATCAAAAAAACTATTCTGTATCCCAGAATAGCGCAATCAATTTGAATGATCGTTACGAAGCAACGATTCTTTACACATTGTCCTTCAAAAAAGACAAAGTGTGAACGCATGCTCATTTTTTTGCATCAGAAAACAGTAGCAGCCGTAAAATCAGGTAAAACCATACCGCCCCATGCTCACAGAATTGCGGCTCCAGTGGAGGGCCATGGGCATTCGGGGTTACACTTGCAAAGCTACATAACTAACCTGTACCCGAGACACCTGTTTTGACCGAACTTGTTCGAATCGCTCCCGGCGCGTTGACCATCGGCCGCCCCCTGCCCTGGGATGTCTATGACACCGACGGGAATATCCTGTTGCGCCAGGGCTACGTGATTCAGACCAATTCCCAGCTGGAGCAGTTGTTCGAACGGGGCCGGTTCAAACCCCGCAAGATCGAGCGGCCCCAGGAAGAGGTCTTCGAGGATACCCGGGATCGCAATCCCTTTGCCGACTACCCGGACCTGCTCCACTCCCTTGAAGCAACCCTGAACGCTATCACCGAATCCGACCCTTCGGCACAGAAACGCCTGCTGGGCCTGGCCCGGATGATTGAGCGCACTTGCACCGAGTCACCCGACGCAACCCTTGCGCTGGTTCATCTTTACTCGATCGGTCCGGTCATTCACGAGCAAATCCTGTTCTACGCCATTTTGTGCCAGTTCATCGGCCGGCAGTTCGGGCTTGAGGAGAGCCGGGTTGCCGTACTGACTGCCGCGGCCCTGACGGCCAATCTTGCACTGGTGCCCATTGCCGACAAGCTGAATGCGTCCAATACGGTCCTGAACGACGAGCAACGGAGCGTGATTCGCAAGCACCCGCAACGCAGCATCCAGGCCCTCAGGGCCGCAGGCATCGACAACAAGCTACTGCTCACCATCATCGCCCAACACCACGAACAGGCCGATGGCAGCGGCTATCCAAAAGGTCTCAGTGGTACCGAAATACGGCCAGAAGCGGAAATCCTGGCACTGGCGGAGCGCTACGTGGCCATGATCACCAAACGGGCCTACCGGCAGCGCATGAACGTGGCCAACGCCCGCAAGCTGATTGCCAATCTTGCAGACGGCAAGTATCGCCCGGCCATACCCAAGGCCTTGCTCCAGGTTCTGGGCGAGTTCCCACCCGGCATTCTGGTTCGGCTGGAAAACAACGAAGTGGGCGTAGTTACCCGCCGGCCGGTGCGGGCCCGGGGGCCATTCGTGAAAGCCATTTTCGGCCCCCGCGGCAACCGTTATACCGGCACTTTCGAGCGGGATACCAGCGAGCCTGACTTTGGTATCCAGTCCCTGGAAGAGCCCGAGATCATGCCCTCCATGGACTTCAGTCTGGTCTGGGGCTTCCGCTCCTGACCTGCTTCCTTCTCCGATAGAGCCCGCTCACAGCCCCAGCGCTTCGGCGTGATGATCCAGGTGATCATCAATAAACGAGGCAATGAAGAAATAGCTGTGGTCATAGCCCCGATGCATCCGCAGGTTGATGTGATGGTGAAACTTTTCACAGGTATCCGCCAGAACATCCGGGTTCAATTGACTGTCCAGGAACTCGTCCGCCGTGCCCTGATCCACCAGTAGCGGCAATCGTTCGCGGGCGGTCGGGATCAGCAGGGTGGCGTCCCACTCTTCCCAGCTGCGCGGATCATCCCCCAGATAGCCTCTGAAAGCTTTCTGGCCCCAGGGACACTCGGTGGGGTTGGCAATGGGCGCAAAGGCAGACACCGAAGCATAGCGGCCGGGGTTTTTCAGGGCACAGATCAAGGCACCATGGCCGCCCATGGAATGGCCGCTGATTGAACGTTTGTCCGTAACCGGCAACTCGTTCTCGATCAACTGCGGCAATTCCTTCACCACATAGTCATACATCCGGTAATGGGGTGCCCAGGGTTGCTCGGTGGCGTTGATGTAGAAACCGGCTCCGGAGCCAAAATCGTAACTGTCGTCCTCGCCCGGCAGGTTTACCCCACGGGGGCTGGTGTCCGGGCACACAATCGCCATGCCCAGCTGTGCAGCCCGTTTCTGGGCACCCGCCTTTTGCATGAAATTCTGGTCGGTGCAGGTCAGCCCTGATAGCCAGTAGAGAACCGGCACCTTCTTCGGGTTGGAGCCCACAGCCACGGGCGGTAGATACACCGCAAACTCCATGTCGCATTCGAGGGTAGCGGAAGTATGCCGGTAGCGGCGGTGCTCGCCTTCGAAACAGACGTTCGTGGATAGGAGTTCCATAGTGTCCTCAATTCAAAAAATAGGTGTGTTTCAGTCCAGGGCACTGGCGTGCTTTGGCGGCTCCAGACCGAAACCGGTGCGCGCCAGCTCGGCCAGGATAGCAGTACGGGTGACAATACCAATCAGTTTGCCGTGATCCACAACAGGGTACACCTTTGGCTTGCCCGCACCGAGGTTCTGGGCAAGATCCACTACGGCCATCTCTGCCGAAATCGTCACCGGTTTCCGGAACATGACGTCGTCAACAAGTGGATCGCCCTCACGGTGATAGCCGCTGACCAGCAGGGCATGGATACAGTCCTGCTCGGAGATGAATCCGATAACATGGCGCTGGTCATCAACAACCGGAAGGCCGGTTACGTGATTGTGGAGCAGCGTCTTCACCACCTTGGTGAGCTGCGTGCCACAGCGGACCGGCTCGATGTGGTTCCACATGACATCTGACACTTTCAGTGAACGCATGGGCAGATTCCCTCCCCTTGTTGGATAGTCGCCATTGCTATGAGCATAGGCAATCACACCCGAATCCACCAATTTTCCCGGGCCGTCGGTTTACACGGAAAGATATCTGACTAAACTCAATCGGTTATACCCAACCCGGGTCAAAAATCCATACCAATCCATGGCATACAAAGGGAGATCCCATGGAAGCTATTTCAGAATTTGTAGGACAGATAAACGGACTGGTCTGGGGCCCACCCATGCTGGTTCTGATACTGGGCGTCGGGCTGTTCCTCAGTCTCGGCCTCAAGTTGATGCCGGTGCTGAAGCTGGGCGCCGGCTTCCGGCTGATGTGGAAAGGTCGTACTGCCGCCGGAGCCGAATCCGAGGGTGAAATCCCGCCGTTCCAGGCGTTGATGACAGCCCTTTCTGCCACTGTGGGCACCGGCAACATTGCCGGTGTTGCAACCGCGGTGTTCCTTGGGGGCCCCGGGGCCCTCTTCTGGATGTGGCTCACGGCCCTGGTAGGCATGGCCACCAAGTACTCCGAAGCGGTGCTGGCCGTGCGCTACCGGGAGGTGGACGAGCGCGGTGATCACGTAGGTGGCCCCATGTACTACATCCGCAACGGGCTGGGCCGCAAGTGGGCCTGGCTTGGTGTCCTGTTCGCCGTATTTGCCGCCATTGCCGGCTTCGGCATCGGCAACACGGTTCAGGCCAATTCGGTGGCGGATGTCATGGAAACCAACTTCGGACTGCCACACTGGCTGACTGGCCTGGTGCTCATGGTCCTGGTGGGCATGGTCCTGATTGGTGGCATCCGCAGGATCGGCCATGTTGCCAGTGCCCTGGTGCCGTTGATGGCGGTTTCCTATCTGATTGCCGGGCTGGTGGTGCTGGCGATTAACGCCGCCGACATCCCTGCCGCCTTTTCCCTGGTGATCAAGCACGCCTTCAGCCCCATCGCCGCCGAGGGTGGATTTGCCGGTGCAGCCGTGTGGGCCGCAATCCGTTTCGGTGTGGCGCGAGGCATCTTTTCCAATGAAGCGGGCCTCGGCTCCGCGCCCATTGCCCACGCCGCGGCGCAAACCCGTAACCCGATCAACCAGGGTATGGTGGCCATGCTTGGCACCTTCATTGACACCATTATTATCTGCACCATCACCGGCCTGGTGATTATTACCTCCGGCACCTGGACCTCCGGGGAATCCGGCGCTGCCCTGACATCCATGGCGTTTCAGGAGGCGCTACCCGGCATTGGCAACTATCTTGTAGCTATCGCCCTGGCAGTTTTTGCCTTTACAACCATTCTTGGCTGGTCGTTCTACGGCGAACGCTGTATCGAGTTCCTGTTCGGCGTAAAGGCGATTGTGCCTTACCGCGTTGCATGGATTCTGGCCATCCCCGTTGGCGCCACCCTCAACCTGGGCTTCGTCTGGCTGGTGGCAGACACCCTGAATGCCATGATGGCGCTGCCAAACCTGATAGCCCTGCTGATGCTGAGCCCGGTCGTGTTCAAGCTTACCCGGGAGCACTTTGAGAAAGAGAAGGCATTGGGGGTTTGAGCCCCTTGTAATTGCCTCATCTGGCACCAAGGTTTGACGTATACAGGCAGAATACAACCCGGCAGTTTTCTCGCCGGTATAACAAACGAAATTGTCACTACCATGATCGAAGGAGAGTACACATGACTTTACGTCTCGGAGATACCGCACCCGATTTTGAGCAGGACTCCAGTGAAGGGAAGATTTCGTTTTACGATTGGCTGGGAGACAGCTGGGGCGTGCTGTTTTCACACCCGGCGGATTTTACCCCGGTCTGCACCACGGAACTGGGCCTGACCGCCAAGCTGAAAGATGAATTCGCCAAGCGCGGTGTGAAGGCCATCGCCCTGAGTGTCGATCCCGTTGACTCCCACCATGAGTGGATCAAGGACATCAACGAAACCCAGGGTTGCTCGGTGAACTTCCCGATCATCGCCGATCATGATCGCAAAGTGTCGCAGCTGTACGACATGATTCACCCCAATGCCGACAGCAGCCTCACGGTGCGTTCGCTGTTCGTGATTGATCCGAACAAGAAAGTACGGCTGATGATTACCTACCCGGCCAGCACCGGTCGTAACTTCAACGAAGTTCTGCGGGTGATCGATTCGCTGCAGCTGACCGACGAGCACAAGGTCGCCACACCGGGCAACTGGGAGCGTGGCGGCGACGTGGTTATCGTCCCGTCCCTGCAGGACGAGGAAGAAATCAAGCAACGCTTCCCGAAGGGCTACAAGGCGGTGAAATCCTACCTGCGGATGACACCGGACCCGAAAGCCAACTGGAGCGGTGACTGATTACCAGCCTCCAATACTAATAAAAAGGCCGGGCAGCTTACGCTGCCCGGCCTTTTTTGTGGAACTGGGGCCAGATGAATGCTTTCACCCGGCCCCGATACCTCAGTAATCAGAATGCCGGAACAACGGCACCCTCATACTTCTCCATGATGAAGTCGCGAACCGCATCAGACTTCAGGGCCTCGGCCAGCTTCTGCATGGCTTCGCTGTCCTTGTTGTCCGGACGGGCTACCAGGATGTTCACATAGGGGGACTCGGAGCCCTCGATCACCAGCGCGTCTTCAGAGGGGTTCAGACCGGCTTCCAGCGCATAGTTGGTATTGATCAGCGCCAGGTCTACCTGATTCAGGATGCGGGGCAGGGTGGCAGCTTCCAGCTCCTTGAAGTCCAGGTCTTTCGGGTTATCGGCAATGTCACGGGGTGTCGCTGTGATTTTGCTCTCGTCCTTCAGGGTGATCACACCGGCCTTCTGCAGAAGCAGCAGCGCACGGCCACCGTTGGTGGGGTCGTTCGGAATGGCAACCACGGCACCTTCTTCCAGCTCGTCCAGGGAATCAATCTTGCTGGAGTAGGCGCCAAACGGCTCAACATGAACGCCAGTTACGGTTACCAGGTTAGTGCCACGGCCTTCGTTGAATTCATCCAGGTACGGCTGGTGCTGGAAGAAGTTCGCATCCATCCGCTTCTGGTCAACCTGGATGTTCGGCTGGATGTAATCGGTGAATACCTTCACGTCCAGCTCCACGCCCTGCTCAGCCAACTGTGGCTTCACGAATTCCAGGATTTCTGCGTGGGGAACCGGTGTGGCAGCTACAGAAAGTTCTTCGGCAGCAACGGCGCCTGAGAAAGTGGCAGCAGCAGCCAGTGCTGCGAGAGTTTTCTTCAGATTCATAGATCGATTCTCCTGTTGGACATCTTGAACGAATGAATTCGGGTTGGGAGTACGGCCTGCGGTCGGTCGGAGTCCCCTTCCGAAAAACGCCCGTAAATACGTCCCTGTAGGGCTCGGTCGCGCCATCCCTGGCGCTCCACGTTTTCGGAAGGAGCTTCAGACCGACCGCCAGCCTATATCCAGCTTTTCTACTTTCTACTGAAATACAGCACGAGACGGTCACCGACCATCTGCAGGATCTGGACAAAAATAACCAGTAGGGCGACTGTAATGACCATTACATCGGTCTGGAATCGTTGATAGCCGAAGCGGATAGCCAGGTCGCCCAGGCCACCGCCACCAATGACGCCGGACATGGCAGCATAGGAAACCAAAGTAATCGCGGTAACAGTAATACCGGCGATGATCCCGGGAAGCGCTTCCGGTAACAGAGCTCCGAAGATGATCTGTTTAACACTGGCGCCCATGGCCTGGGTGGCTTCGATGATTCCGCGATCAACTTCCCGCAAAGACGTTTCTACCAACCGAGCAAAGAACGGCGCGCCGCCAGCCACCAGCGGCGGGATTGCTCCGGCTACGCCCAGCGACGTGCCGATCAGCATTACTGTAAAGGGAATCATAACGATCAGCAGGATGATGAACGGCACGGAACGGAGTACGTTCACCACGAACGACAGCACCGCATAGGCCACCGGCTGTTCCAGCAGCTGGCGTTTGCCGAACAGGAACAGCAGGACACCGATGGGCAGGCCGATCAGTACGCTGAACAGCAGGGACATGCCCACCATCACCAGGGTGTCCCAGCTGGCCCAGCCGATTTCGGTCCAGTCTACATTGCTCAACAGGGCTTCCATCAGCGCAGTACCTCCACGTGAACGTCGGCAGCTTTCAGCGCCTCCATGGCCACCTCGAGATCACCGCCCACCAGTGACAGGGTCAGCTGGCCATAAGGTGTGTCCTTGATGTGGTCGATACGGCCGGAAAGGATGCTGAAATCCACGCCAGACTCCCGGGCGACGCTGCCCAGCAGCGGCTTGTAGGTGGATTCGCCCTTGAAGGTCAGGCGCAAGATGCGGCCGTCGGCCTTGCTGAGGTCTTCCTGAAGCTCCTCCCGGTCGATGCTTTCGCTCTCGAACACGAAATCGCGGGTGGTCGGGTGCTTCGGGTGCAGGAACACCTCGCTGACCGGGCCCATTTCCACCACTTCACCGGCGTCCATCACCGCCACTCGATCGCAGACCCGGCGCACCACGTCCATTTCGTGGGTGATCAGGACGATGGTAAGGCCCAGTTCACGGTTGATATCCGCCAGCAGTTTCAGGACCGACTGGGTGGTTTGCGGGTCGAGGGCGCTGGTGGCTTCGTCGCAGAGCAGGATGGTGGGCCGGCACGCCAGGGCGCGGGCAATGCCCACTCGCTGTTTCTGGCCACCGGAGAGCTGCGACGGATATTTGTTGGCATGGTCGGTGAGGCTGACTCGGGCCAACAGTTCTTCAACGCGGTCGCGGATCTCGGTCTTCGAGTAGATGCCCGCCAGCTTCATGGGGAAGGCGATGTTGTCCGCCACTGTCTTGGACGACAGCAGGTTGAAGTGCTGGAAGATCATGCCCACTTTGCGGCGAAAGGCGCGAAGCTCGGCAGCGTCGTAGTCGGTGATGTTCTCGTCGTCGATCAGAATCCGGCCGCCGGTGGGCGGTTCCAGCAGGTTGATCAGACGCACCAGCGTCGATTTACCGGCGCCAGAATGGCCAACGATGCCGAACACCTCGCCGGTTTGAATGGTCATATCGGTGGGATGCAGCGCGGGGATCGCCCGGCCGCCTACCTGATACGACTTCTGTACCTGGTCAAATACAATCACGGTCAGCGCCTTGTGGGTGCAGCGTTAAAACCGGCGATTATAGCCCAAACGGTCGGCAAACCCGAATTCCGGAATGATTCTCAGTGTGGGTAGATATCCTTACACAAACGGTTACCTGACACCGCGCAGCCTGGTGAACTAAACTTGGAAAACAAAAGAACCTTACATTTCCCCAGAGCTCTTCCAGAGACGCGCTGCCCAGAGACTCACCAACGTGACCAACGAAAAACAACCAACGCCCTCAAGGATGAACTCTACCCAGGCATGGGTTACCTACCTCAGCAAAGTCGAGTTGCCGGTACTGGCCAATACGCTTCGGCGAATCAATGAGCTGACCGACAGCAAGAACAGCACGGTTAATGAGCTTGCCAACGTCATTCTCAACGATGCCCAGCTCACCTCCCAGGTGCTACGGCTGTCCAATACCGTGTTCTATAACCAGATCCGGACCCAGGTCAGCACGGTAAGCCGCGCGATCACCCTGATCGGCTTTGACGCGGTGAAATCCATGGCCATCTCCTCACTGATCGTCGATGCCCTGCTGAAACGCAACGACCGCCCCCACCTGTTGCGCTGCCTGGCCCGGGCGATCCACGCCGCGGTTCAGGCCCGGTGCCTGATGCCCAGACGCAACGAAACTGCGCTTGAGGAAGTATTTATCGGGGCATTGTTGATGAACATTGGCGAGCTGGCGTTCTGGTCCTGCGAGACCGACCAGGCTACAGAACTGGAGGAACGCCTGCGCCTTGATGAGCCACCGGTTGAGGCGCAGAAGGCCGTGCTGCACTCAACCTTTACGGAAATCACCCGGGGGCTTGTGGATGCCTGGTCCCTGGGACCCTTTATCAAGGATGTTGTCTCGCCGGGGCAGGCCAATTCCACGGCCTCAAGCCTGGTGCGGAATTCCGTGGAGATGGCCCGGTTGTCCGAACAGGGCTGGAGCGGCCCGGACATGGACAAGGTATTGGAGCGTCTGGGCAAGGACATCGGTGAGAGCCCGGCCGTGGTCCGCGATCAACTCAAGGTGAACGCCTCGGAAGCCACCCGGGTGGCCGTTTCTCTCGGCATCCCTCAGGTCACCGCCATGATGCCTGGCGCCGACGGCAAATCAGGCGACGCCGGAGCACAGGCTCCGGACATGGATCCGGAACTTCAGTTGGAAATCCTGCGTGAACTGAGCCAGTGCCTGGCGGAGAAACCGGACATCAATGAAGTCTGTCAGCTGGTCATCGAAGGGATACACAGGGCCATTGGTATGCAGCGGGTCGCCCTGTTAATGAGTGACCGCACTGGCAACGAACTGGTGCCCCGGAAACTCGGCGGTCGCGGCACGGAGGAATGGCGCCAGCACTTTGTGATTCGGAAGGACGGCACCGGACCATTGGGTTCGCTTCTGCCCCATGCACACTGCAGCATTTTCGAGCCCAAACCGAACGCCGAGGGAGTGCCCTACGATCGCTGGCTCGGCAAAGTGCCGGCCTTGATCGGCCCGATCAAGGCCAATGGACGCCTTATCGGTCTGTTTTACGCCGACAATGCAGCCGGGACCTACACGCCCTCGAAAGAGCAGCTGTCAGCATTCGGCCACTTTATTCAAAACGCGCAGCTGTGCCTGACCCTGATGTCCACTCACTGACAGCCGGAGCCACTGGTTCCGGCTGTCAGTTCTTCTTCAGTGCAGGGCCCGCATCTGGCGCGGGTAGAGTGCGGCGCTGACTTCCGGCTCTTCCAGCAGGTCGGCCAGCTCGCGGTCTACGTTAGTCTCTTCACCTTCTTCCGGCAACGGCTCGAACAGGGTGCTCAGCCAGGAGGCTACGGAGGGTGCTTCGTCCCGTTTGTAATCGGTGGACAGCGCCTTGATCCGGCGGAAGCCGATGATGCGCTGGTGTTTGGGATCCCGAATCTGTTCAAACCCCCGCCAGTAAACGTGATCCCTGGTGTGCAGTTGCACGAACAGGGTGTCGATGGGGCCGTCTGAATCGTCGGCACCCTCGGCTTCTTCCTCAATGGCTTCCGGGGCCGCTTCGGCTTCCACTTCGGGTTTCTTGTGACGGATGGTGGTCCAGGCCGGATACAGCACGGCCACGGCATCCGCTTCAACATGCTCGCGGGCGGCGCGGAGGATCAACCCCCAGCGGGCCTTGTCGGCATCGGTTTCAAGGGAATTGATGGGCAAGTCATAGCTTTGTTCGCTGGACAGGACGATGGCCATCATGGGGGCGTCTAACTCCCCCATGGCCTCGGCCTGTGCTACTGATACCAGTTCGTCGATTGCCATCGGTTGGTTCATAATACGCTCGCCTCCTCGATGCCATCAGGGTCGTTCAGGAAGAAGGGGTCTTCCTGACTAACAGCATAGCCTGTTCCGGCTACAAAGATAAACGTGGAGTTTCCCCAGCCGAATCACAACCCCGGATACCTCAGAACGCGTCCTCAAGCCTTTCGTAGTTGCTGAACCAGGGATTGGCCTCTTCCAGTTGGCCCGCCAGCTGAAGCAGGGTCGCTTCGGCGCCGTGGGGACCGCCAAACTGGACCCCGACCGGTAAACCTTCGGCAGTCCAGTGCATCGGTACCGACATGGCAGGTGTCCCGGTCAGGTTTGCTAACTGGGTAAACGGCGTCCGGGCCAGGCTTTCCAGGGCCATCTGATCCACCTGGCCAGTACGATGAACCAGTTTGCCGGCCTTCAATTTCAGCATCAGGCGGGCAGCGAACTTGAGGTGGGCCGGCGTTTCCAGTTCGCCGATGGCGGCCGGCAACTGCCCGGTGGTCGGGCTGAGGTAGAGATCGTAACTCCCGAAAAATGCACCCAGCGCCCTGGCAAACTCGTTCCACTGCTGGCGCCGCCGGACATAGTCGGACAGCGGCATCGTCTCACCAAGCATGCCGATCAGCCGGGTATCCAGTTCGAAATCGCTGTCGGTGGCGCCGAACTGCTCTTTCGCCTTCGCCATCAGCGCCGACACTTCACCGAAATACAGGCCGAGGTAGCAGCGGGCCAGGGCCATGCCGTCGAATTCCGGCGCAGCATACTCAACCCTGTGACCCAGATTCTCGAGAACCCGGGCCGTTTCCTCCACGGCTGCAACGCACTCCGGTGCTACCTCCGTATTGTAGGGTGAAGACGTGAACACGCCGATTCTTAGCTTGCCCGGAGACCGCTGCATGAGCTCGGAGTAGGCCGCAGACGGCCCGGGAATCTCGAACGGGTCGCCCGGAGCCGGCCCACTGAGCACATCCAGCATCGCCGCACTGTCTCTCACCGTCCGGCTGACCACATGGTCGGTAGACGCACCGGTCCAGGCTTCACCCATAAAGGGGCCTGAGGAAATGCGTCCCCGGGACGGCTTGAGGCCAAACAGGCCATTGTAGGCTGCGGGAATGCGGATGGAGCCGCCGCCATCGTTGGCGCCGGCCATGGGTACAATGCCGGCCGCCACCGCCGCGCCGGAGCCGCCACTTGAGCCACCCGGGGTCAGCTCCGTGTTCCAGGGGTTGCGGGTTGGCCCCCAGAGCTCAGACTCGGTCACCGCTTTCAGACCAAACTCCGGCGTGGCGGTTCGCCCCAGGAAAACCAGCCCACCGTCCCGTGCCCGGCGGACAAATTCCGAATCCTGGGGCGCAATATTCTTTATCAGCCCCCGGCTGCCGTAGGTACACGGGTGACCCGCCTGCTCCTGGGCGAGGTCCTTGAGCAGCAGGGGCACGCCGGCAAAAACCGCCTGCTCGGGGAAGTGCTGTGCTGGCGCCTCGGAGAACTGCGGATAGCAGATCGCATTAAGTGTGCTGTTCACGCGGGTTGCCCGCTCAACCGCTGCCTCGCATACTTCCCTTGAAGTGACCTCACCCCGACGGACAAGATCAGCGAGTGCGGTAGCATCGTAACGAAGATATTCAGATTGCTTCATGGCAGGTTCCCTTTGTTATTCTGTTTTGAGGAAGGTCACGGGTATATCGTCTATGGTCAGAATTCTCAAGAGCTTACGCCAGCTTGCCGTGATTTTCATCCTGGCAGCGCCGGTTGCCGTTGCCGCCCAGGACCCGCCGTCAGCGGCCAGTGAAGACAGCGACTGGACTCGCGTGGTCCGGTCCTCGCCCTACTGGGTCAGCCAGGGGGTATTTGAAAACATCCTCACCATCCGGCGCTGGGTATTAAAAGAATCCGGCTATTGCGCCAGTGCCGAACGCCACGTCCTCTACGATATGCGGGGGCGCTTTCTGGCCTGGATCAGTGATGGCGAAGACCGCGAGGCCACCCAGCGCCTGCTGAACGCAACCCGAAAATCACTGTATGACAATGGCAAGGTGGAAGACTGGGTTGCCGGTGAGACCGGCCAGACCGGCTATCCGTTCGCCCTTTCCTGCGACCAACCCCATGTGAACGTCGACGAGGCCGTTGCCCGGTATCTTGGCACCCTGCCGGCGGACCGGATCTGGGGCGCCTGGGACGACCTCAATTTTGCCGATAGCAGTGCTCCGGAAAGCCTTCATGATGCACTGATCTACGTGTACGAGCACCGCAGCAGTCAGAACCGCCTGACTCTGCCACAAGCCTTGCCCCGCTACCTGGCTGGCCAGATCCTGATTGAGAGTGGCGCACAGGCAAGAGCCCATTCCCGGGCAAACGCCAGGGGCATCCTGCAGCTGTCACCTGCGGCTCTGTCCGACTGCCAGATTGCCCCCAACAATTTCTGGCATCGGCTGGCACAGATCGACTGCGCCCTGCGGCTGATGAACCAGAATGCCCGCAATCTGGCACCGGTTTTCGAGCAACGGTTTGGTCATCTGCCAGAAGCCAAGAGGGACCGTCTGTTCACCCTTCTATTGGTTCAGGCGTATCATGGCGGCGCCGGACGGGTTCAGGCGTTGTTGGACGATCCAGTGCTGTCGCAACCAGCGGAGTATTTTGCCGCCAACCATGAACGCTTTACCGCCGGCGATATTGCCTTCGGCCTGATTTTTCACAATCTGGGGCGGGACCGCCTCGGTCTTGCCTCGCTCTACTATGTGGCCGACGTTCAACTGGCAACCGAGGCCCTGTGTCGCACGGCCAAACTGAAATCAACGGAATTCTGCGAATGGAAGTACTCCACCAACTGATACCCGAAAGCCTGAGCCTTCCAGTCGCCGTTTTCCTGCTAGCCAGTTCCACCATCACCTCGATGATCACTGCCAGTCTCGGCGCGGGTGGCGGGGTTCTGCTGCTGGTGCTTATGGCCAGCTGGATGCCGCCCGCCGCCATTATTCCGGTTCACGGCATGATCCAGCTGGGTTCCAATGTTGGTCGGGCAGCACTGACCTGGCGACACGTGGACTGGCGGGTCATTGCCGCGTTCCTGCCCGGCGTCATGGTAGGCGCGGCCCTGGGCGCCTGGTTGCTGGTGAATCTGCCGGCCCATATCTGGCAGCTGACCATCGCCCTGTTCGTTCTCTACCTTTGCTGGGGACCGGCTCTGCCAAAAGGCGCGTTCGGGGCTCCGGGCGTGTTTGTGGCGTCGGCCTTGACCAGTTTTGTCAGCCTGTTCGTGGGCGCCACAGGGCCACTCGTTGCAGCGTTCATCAAGCAGATCCATACCGACAGATTCAAAACAGTGGCCACCTTCGCCACGGCCATGACGCTGCAGCACGCCCCCAAGGCGCTGGTATTCGGCGCCGCCGGGTTCATGTTCTTTGAATGGCTGCCGTTCATCCTTGCCATGATTGGCTGTGGCTTTGCCGGCACCTGGCTTGGTCTTCATGTGCTCCGTTCCCTGAGCAACAGCAAGTTCACGTTAATCTTTAATATCGTGCTGACCGCGCTTGCGATCCGTCTGCTGTGGCAGGCCAGTGTCTCAGCCGGCTGGTGGTGACGGGACGACGACAACCGTATTGCGCCCCCGGGATTTGGCGATGTAGCTACCCTCATCGGCCCGGGCCATGACCTCTCTCGGGCCGCTATCTTCCGGTGTCAGTTCCGTGAGACCAATGCTCGTGGTGACACCGAAGGACCGGCCGTCATGTTCAATGCGGAGCGCTTCAACATCGGCGCGAATCCGTTCCGCCAGTGCCTGGGCCCTGGCCATGCCACAAGCCGGTAGAATAATACCGAACTCATCCCCACCCAGTCTGGCCACGGTATCGGACTGGCGAACCGATTCCCTGAACAGTTCGGCGAGCCGTTTAAGCAGATCATCGCCGAGCAGGTGGCCGCCCTCATCATTGACCGGTTTGAAGTAGTCCAGGTCAATGAGCATCAACACCGAACGTGCTTCCTGGCGCCCGGCCTCGCCCAGGCAACGGACCAGCGACGCATTGAACGCGCGCCGATTCAGCAAATGGGTCAGGCTGTCGTGGGTCGCCTCCCAGGACAGCCGTTCTTCCTGACGACGGCGATCGCTGTCGTCCCTCAGCACGAAAACCAGACGCTCATCCTCTCGCCCCTGGCGAATGTGCAGCATGGTGAGGTCTATGGGGAAGGGAACGCCCAATGAGTTCCGCAAGGTGACGTAAAGGCTGTCCAGGTCATCCCCGGACAGGAACTCCTGTGCCGTCATTTCCCGCTCTTCCGTCTCGATGGTAACCAACTGGAAGAAGTTTCTAAGCACGCACTCGCCCTCGATGCCCAGCAGGCGGCAGGCAGCATCGTTGGAAAACCGGATAACCCCCTCGACATCGACCATCAGGACGCCTTCCTGAAGAACGCGGAGTATGGTTTCCGCGCGCTGCTGCTCGGTCTTGAGTGCCTCTTCCACTTCCAGCTCATGGGATATATCGCGAACGACCGTGATGGTGCCGAGAGCCTTTTCAGGCGTCTGGATTGCCGCCGTCATCACATCGGCCCAGATCACCCGATCCGGAGCCGCCAGTCTCAACCGGCCCCGGAAAACGCTCTGGCTCCTGATCGCATTCTTCCAACCGGCAATCGCCTCCTGCCGGTCGGCATTGTCCACACGATCGGCCAGGTAACTGTATGTGAGATCTTCCGCCGGTTTGCCGACGATCGCCTCGAAAGCCGGGTTGGCAAACTCGATACGGCCCAGGACGTCGGTCTGGACAATACCGATGGGCGCACTCTGGGTAAGGGAACGGAAAAATGCCTCTCTTTCTGCCAGAGACACCAGAACTTCATCACGCTCATCGGTCACCGTGTTAAAGATCTCGGCAACCTGGCGGATTTCCTTACCCCCGGCGACATCCACCGGATCGGAACGCATACCCAGGTGGCGCTCACGGATCTGGATGCCCAATGTCTTGAGCGGCGCCATCAGCCGCCGGAAACGCCACAGTGCCACGGGCGCAATCAAGAGGATGACCAGCAGCAGGATCCAAACGAAGGCATCCACCGTGCGTGTAATTGGTGCAAGGGCTTCCCGGGCAGGCCAGGAGGCGGAAACAAACCAGGGCACCTGGGTGAGCTGCTGCACCGACATGATGGTCTTTTCACCATTACTGTTGCGGGTCTCCAAGGTGCCCTCGAACCCCTCCATCGCATCCCGGAGTACAGGATTCGCAACCCGCACCGGCGCCATGGGCTGGTGGTCCCGCTGGTCAACCACCACAAAACCACTGCGGGTTGCCACACCGAGATAGCCGGTCGTTCCTATACGGATGTTAATGAACTGATCCAGAAAATTGTTGCCATCCAGCGCGATGGCACCACCAATCACACCAATGAAACGCTGACGGTGGTCGAAAATCGGCGCAGCCACCATGATGGCCGGCTTTTCCTGATAGTGAGAGATGTAGGGCTCGCTGATCACCGGGGTGAGCGTGGAGGAAATCCGCTGAAAATACTCCCGGTTACTGACATCCAGTCCCGCCTGCCGGTAATCTTCGGGATTCTCGGCTATGACCAGACCGTTTTCATCGATCAGGTAAACCGCATCGAACAGATGCTCCAGGGCTGTTTGGCGGCGGATCAGGATCCGGGCCCTGGTGTTGAGAACATCACCGGACATGGTGAGATTCTGGGCTACGTGGTTGAGTGCCTCCAGTCGCAGGGCCAACTTGTCGTCCAGCTCCCCTGCAATAAGCGTGGCAATCGTTTCCACCTGGTTACGGGCCTGCTGCTCCAGCTCGGAGCGGCTCAGCAGGAAACCGGCAACGGTTACCAGCAGGGCCGTCAGGATGATCGCAACAACCACCAGGGCAACTGCCCGATTCGCCAGGCTACCCAACCATTTCCTGATCATCATGACTTCCAGGCCCCGCAGCGGGTTCGACAACCGGTAATGATCTGACCTCCGTTTTTTCTTTCTTTTTACAACTCTTACATTTAACTCAATTCTAACAGAGGGCTTTGTGAAGTCAGGTTACACGCTTGCAAATTCAATGATAATCGTTATTATTTAGTTCCATTTTTGCACATTGAGAACTCTTCGCATGACGGACCTCACTTTGCCCCTGAATGCCGGCCCGATCACCCAACTTATTGATATGGGTGGCCCTGTCATGATTGTTCTGGTGGTGCTTGCCGTCATTGGCTTCGTTACCTTCGTGTATCTGATGCTTCTCGGGGCCCTCTATGCACCGCGTTTGTCTGGCCGGCTTAAACAAACCGTAATGAACTGGCAGAAGGATCCGGCGTCAGTCCGACCGTCCGAGGTTCGACATCAGGCCGGACGATGGGGGCAGATGAATCCGCTGCAGCGGCTTGTCACCGATACGATTGAGGCCATTCAGAACGGCCAGGATGATCGCCAGATTCGGGAAACCGCCGCGCGGGATGCGCAACATTCTCTCGAGCCGTTCGAGGCACCCCTCAAGATTATTGAAGTCATCGCAGCCCTGGCGCCACTGCTCGGTCTGCTGGGAACCGTGCTCGGCATGATGGAAGCTTTCAGCGCCATGGCGGCTACCGAAGGCCGGGCCAACGCTACCCAGCTCAGTGGCGGCATCTATGAGGCGCTGACCACCACGGCGGCGGGCCTGGTTGTCGCCATACCCTTTGCCGCCCTGGCTGCCTGGATCGAGTTCCGACTGCGGCGCATCCACAAGACCATCAACAGCACCCTGGTTTCAGTTCTGCATATCGTGCCGGAGCAGACTCTGGAGGCCGCAGACACGTCGTACCAGTCTCCAGCGCAACAGCTTGATACGGAGACAGCCAGCGAGGAGTCTGATCGCTATTCAACCGTCCGGGGTCAGCGATTCGCCCATGCAACTGGTTGAACCGAGACCAAGTCGTCCCATTCCGATCCGGATTACGCCTCTGATTGATGTGGTGTTCATACTTCTGGTGTTCTTTATGCTGACCACCCGGCTACTCCCCGTGGATTACCTGGAGCTGGCCAACAACACCTCGAACCGCAGCCCGATCACTGGCGAGCCGCTGCCCGAGCTGACAGTCACTGCCAATGGCAAGGTACAGTGGCAGGGACAAGCCATGGCCCTCGACCAGCTCATGACCGAGCTGGGCAACGCCGGTATTACCGAAGTGAACCTCGCGACCACCGGCGACACCCCCCTGGGAGCCTTCACCGGGGTGTTAAGTGGGTTGGCTGACCAGGGTATCGACAGCCACTGGAAGCGGACGAACGCAACAACACCATGAGCGATCTGGTTCCACCTCCGTTTACCTCCGGCAAAACCTTGATGGAACGTGTGGAAGATGCACTTCTGCCGTTGATCAACCTTGTGTTTCTGCTGCTCATGTTTTTCATTGTTGCCGGCCAACTGACCGATGACCCACTTCCGGAATTGCCCGGCACGCAGCAGGCGGAGGACCGGCAGTCGCCGCACGCGGACATGATTGTCAGTGCCGAGGGCGAGTGGAAAGTGAACGGCGAGCTACTCGACAGGGACTCCCTGGTTGCCAGACTGCCAAAACCTGGCGAAGAGCAGCCCCTGAAAATCGCCGCTGCAGAACGAATCACCATGGCGGACCTGGAGACACTGTTACGGTTGCTTGAGGAAGCCGGATACAAGGATATTCTGTTGTTGACGGAGCCTGGCCAATGATGCCGCAACAACCGCCCTTCCGGTGGGCACTCTTGCTGCTGGCATTCATGATCACTCTTGTCGCCCTGGTGTTCGCGTCTCCCGAAAAGACGGTGGAGCTCAACACTTTGGGCGAATCCGCGGACAATACGGCGCCCGCTATTCGCATAAAGCTGGCCGGTGAAACCGCGCCGAAACCCGAGGCTGCGCCAAAGGCAGAACCCGAACCCCAACCGGAACCCAAACCAGTACCAGAACCAGAACCTGAACCAAAACCAGAGCTGGAGCCAGAGCCAGAACCTGAACCTGAACCTGAACCTGAACCTGAACCTGAGCCTGAACCTGAGCCGAAACCTGAGCCAGCGCCGGAACCTCAGCCGGTAGCGGAACCCACGCCCGAGCCAGAGACCGCCGAAGCGCAAGCACCGAGCGGTGAGCCGGCAGAAACCGCAACGGAGCAACAATCGCAGGCGACCGTTCCATTGCAGAACGCTGGCGTCAAATCAGAAGTGGACAATTACCTGTCCAGACTCAGCCGCCACCTTGCCCGGTATTATGAATATCCCCGACGGGCAAGGCGCCTGGGTCAGGAAGGCACTCCTGTCATAGTGTTCGAATTCCAGAGGGATGGCTCGCTGATCGCCCACAGCCTGAGAACCAGCTCCGGACACCAGCTTCTGGACGAGTCGGCACTGGCCATGCTGGAGCAGGCAGCACCTCTGCCTGAGGTACCCGACGAGATTGCCGGACAAAAATTCCGCTACGCCTTGCCAGTGCGCTTCAGCCTTCGCTGAGCCTCGCCATGGCTGCGCCAGGTTGCAGCAGCCTTAACCATTCACGCACCGATCGGGTGCGTCGGATCAGCAATCGCGTCTTCACCCGCTTCGCGCGACATCCCTCTCAGAACGTTACCCTTTTGATTTATATCCGTTTTCCCCGGCAGACCGCCAAGCTGGCACAGTCTCTGCACCCACTCGGTTAGCGGAACCAATGTCGGTTCTGCTCACAGCGACAGATTCATTCAGACGACGGCGTCTACTCGCACCTGCAAATTGCAGGCACCGGGTACCGCCGTTTTTTTTGGCCGCTTGAAAAGTCCGGCCATCCGAGAGAAGTCAGGGGAAACATTATGTCTTACATCGTGCCTTCGGAGTTCGTCACCAAAATGGTCGACGCCGGCGAATCCAAGATCTACATGTCAACGCGGGACACACTGATTCGGGCCTTTATGGCGGGCGCCATTCTGGCGCTGGCTGCCGCGTTTGCCATTACCGTAGCGGTCGAGACCGGCGTGTTCCTGATCGGCGCCATCCTGTTCCCGATCGGCTTTTGCATGCTTTACCTGATGGGCTTCGACCTGCTGACCGGCGTGTTCATGCTCACGCCCCTTGCATTGCTTGATAAACGCCCCGGAGTGACCCCGGCAGCCATACTGCGCAACTGGGGTTGGGTATTCCTTGGCAACCTGGGCGGCGCACTGACCGTCGCCTTCATGATGGCGTTTATCTTCACCTACGGTTTCAATACCGATCCCGGTGCCGTTGGCGCGAAGATCGCCAGTGTTGGTGAAGCGCGCACGCTTGGCTACGCGGAGTTCGGTGCTGCCGGCTGGGCCACCATTTTCATTCGCGGCATGCTGTGCAACTGGATGGTCTCCATGGGCGTGGTTGGCGCCATGATTTCCACCAGCGTCAGTGGCAAGGTACTGGCTATGTGGATGCCCATCATGCTGTTCTTCTTCATGGGTTTCGAGCACTCCATCGTGAACATGTTCCTGTTCCCGTCTGCCATCATCATGGGCGGCGAGTTCTCGGTGATGGACTACCTGTGGTGGAACGAGATTCCCACCGTTCTGGGTAACCTGGTTGGCGGCCTCGCCTTTACCGGCCTGACCCTCTACACCACCCATGTGCGCACCGCGCCCAAGCGCAAGGTTGCGGAAACCTACAACGACGCTGCCCTGGCCCGTACCAACTGAGTCGGGGCGTCCTGCAACTCCGGCTGCCGCACCCGCCGGAGTTGCGCTTTCCTTGATCGAGGAAATGCCGTTTCCCAATGACCAGCTCCCTTTCCATTTCCGCCGGCCAGTACTCCGACGCTGGCGTCAAACCAGTCAACCAGGACTTCCACGGTTTACTGGTGCCAAAGGGCCACCAGCTGATCACCAAAGGCATCGCCGTTGCCATCGCCGACGGCATCAGCTCCAGCAATGTCAGCCAGATTGCCAGCGAGTCCGCCGTCGCGGGTTTCCTCAGCGACTACTTTTCCACTCCGGAAAGCTGGTCGGTGAAACAGTCCGCCCAACGGGTGCTGCTCGCAACCAATGCCTGGCTTCATGCCCAGACCCGGCAAAGCCAATACCGCTATGACCGCGACCGAGGCTATGTCTGTACCCTGAGCGTGATGGTGCTCAGGTCCGCCACCGCACATCTGTTTCATATCGGCGACACCCGCATCTACCGGGTTCACCACGACCAACTTGAACAGCTCAGCACCGATCACCGGCTCTGGCTCTCCCCGGAAGAGAGCTGCCTGACCCGGGCCATGGGCATTGGCCATCAACTGGATATCGATTATCGAAGCCTGCCGATCCAGCCCGGCGATACCTTTTTGCTGGCGACCGACGGCATCCATGAGCACCTGGATGAGCGAACCATGGCCGGTATCATCCGGGAATCTGGCGATGATCTGGACGCTGCCGCCCGCCGGTTGGCAGCTCAGGCCCTCGAACAGGGCAGTGATGACAACCTGACCGCCCAGATCATCCGGGTGAACTCGGTTCCCGCGGTTCCGGAAAGCAGCGAGCTGTTTCACCAGCTGGCCCAGCTGCCCTTTGCGCCGGAACTTCAGCCGGGCCAACATCTGGACGGTTACCGGATTCTGAGACAGATTCACGCCAGCAGCCGCAGCCATGTCTACCTGGCGGTGGATGAGGAAACCGATACCCGGGTGGTGCTGAAGATGCCCTCACTGGAACAGAGACACGATCCGGTCTACCTGGAACAGTTTTCCACCGAGCAGTGGATTGCCAGGCGAATCAGCAGCGCTCATGTCGCAAGACCGTTCCAGTCCAGCCAACGACCCAGCTTTCTCTACCAGGCCACAGAGTTCGTGGAAGGCTGTACCTTGCGGCAATGGATGCTGGACAACCCGGCTCCGACACTTGATACCGTGCGTGATCTCGTTGAGCAGATTGGTAAAGGCTTGAGGGCATTCCACCGGCTTGAAATGGTGCACCAGGACCTGAAGCCGGAAAACGTGCTGGTGGATCCCCATGGCACTGTCACGCTGATTGATTTCGGTGCCACCCGGGTCGCCGGCCTTGAGGACTCTGAGATCGGCGAACAGGCGGTTCCTCGGGGGGCCGCCCTTTACAGTGCCCCTGAGACCTTTCTCGGCGAGCCCGGCAGCTGGCTATCAGACCAGTTCTCCCTGGGCGTGATTACCTACCAGTTGCTCACCGGCCAGCTTCCCTATGGCGCGGAAGTACCGAAAATCCATAGCCGGAACCAGCTTCGCGGGCTGAACTACCGGCCCGCGAGACACTTACGTGAGAATCTTCCCGCCTGGGTCGACGATACAATTGAAAAAGCGGTTCACCCTCAGGCCCACAGACGTTACCCGGCGCTCTCGGAATACCTGTACAACCTGCGACACCCATCCGTCGACTGGCACAAGCGTCATCGGCCGCCGTTAATGGAGCGCAATTCCGTGGCCTTCTGGCAGGGTGTATCCGCGTTATTGCTCCTGGCGTTGCTGGCAGCCCTCGGCCTGGGCTGAAGCGGGTATTGCCCGAGCAAGTTTTTGCCCCACCAGCAATCCTTCGCCCGGCGTTCGGGCGCGCGGTTGCCTGGCCCGCCGGGGACATCTCCGAGAAAAAAGATAACCCACTGTTTTAAAAACTATTTCCTCTTCTGGCACAGGCTTTGTAATGAAAGTCCGCGTCCAGGGAACACCCGGGGACACTATTCATTCACAAGTCATGGAGCAGACTATGCCAACTCCTTGTTATATCAGCATCGAAGGCCAGACCCAGGGCAACATCACCGCCGGCGCATTCACGTCCGATTCTGTCGGTAACATCTACGTGGAAGGCCACGAAGACGAAGTGCTGGTGCAGGAATTCAGCCACGTTGTTACCGTACCGACCGATCCCCAGTCCGGTCAGCCATCCGGTCAGCGCGTGCACAAGCCGTTCAAGTTCACCTCCGCCCTGAACAAGGCCACCCCGCTGATGTACAACGCCCTCGCCTCCGGCGAGATGCTGCCCAAGGTCGAGCTGAAGTGGTACCGCACCTCCGTTGAGGGCAAGCAGGAGCACTTCTTCTCCACCATCCTCGAAGATGCCACCATCATCGACATCAACTGCAACATGCCCCACTGCCAGGATGCCGGCAACGCCGACTTCACCCAGCTGGTGACCGTTTCCCTGTCCTACCGCAAGGTAACCTGGGAGCACGCCGTTGCCGGTACTTCCGGTGCTGATGACTGGCGTTCGCCGATCGAGGCCTGATAACCCGGTGCTTGCCAATCAACGGCCGGTTTTACCGGCCGTTGCTGTTTTTACCCCAGCCCGAGCAAGAGGTATCATCGCAACAGTCCTCACCCTTACTGTGCGATCCATGGACAACAACGACATTCTGCAACTTGGCAAACTGATGTGCACCGTCACCCGGGACTGGCTCTGGCAATCGGCGGAGCAGTGGGTCCAAGAACGCAATCCGGGCAGCGTCCTGCATTGCCGGGTCGGATCAGGCCAGGCCACCTACCACCGTTACGATTCTCGCGATCGACAGCATGTGATTACCTACGGCGCCCGCATGATTGCCGCCAAGCACCAGCCGGAGACGGCCAGCGGCTGGCTGTCAGGCCGCGAGATCCGGAAACGGGGGTACTTTGGTGGCGAACTGAGCACCCTGAATCTGCTGGCGCACACCTGCTGCCATGAGTTTGCGCATCTCCTGCAGCAAAGTGCCGGTCAGCGGTATCGGGGATCGGTGCACAACCGCCATTTCTACACCATTCTTGATGAGCTGCACGAGAGCGGGGCTGCGCAAACTACCCGTAAGGCCCTGGCAGAAGGGGCAAGGGACCAGGGCCTGACGTTACCGGATACGCCGTTCGAACCTGTGGACACAAGGCAACAGATGGCCCACTGGCAGGTGGGAGATACCGTACGATTCGGTACCGGCCGGCGGGAACTGCACGGGCAGATTGTCCGGGTCAATCGCAAGACCTGTACCGTGGACGGTATCGGGCACTCAAAAGGAGTTCGTTACAGGGTCCCCGTGCAGATGTTGAGCCCGCTTACACCGCCTCGGTAGCCGAATCGAGGAGGCTCCGGATCTCTGGCACACAGGAACCGCAGTTGGTGCCACACTGAAGCTCTCGACCCAGAGCATCAACGCTGTTGGCTCCCCGCCCGATTGCCCGCTGAATCTGTCGGTCCCCGACCTGGAAACAGCTGCAAACCAGGTTGCCTGCATCATCCCCATCCACGGCCTTTGCCGCCAGCAGGCCACGCCTACTCGCCTCGTCAAGCTCTGGCTGGCTAAAGCAGCTGACCAGCCAGTCCACCGATGGCAGAGCGTCCGGGTCACGATCCACCAAGAGCACAGCCTCCAACTGGCCATTGCGCAAGCGCGCGGCCCGGAAGCGGCCTTCGCGGACATCCTCCATCACCAGCTGCGGCTGGCCGCCGAGCCAGTCCGGCACAGCACTTTCCCAATCCATGCAGCACTGCCCGGCAACGAACCAGCTATCGCAATCGGGCAGGACCTGTTTGGCCCAGTAGTCTGCCTTCCAGCGTTTCGGACGATCCCGTCGCACCAGCAAACGTCCATGCCAGCGGGCAGGCCAGTGGGTAAGGGTGGCACGACCGTGCTTGGCCTCCGGTTGCCCGGATATCGGGTCCACCAGGCTGTCAGTAAGCGCTGTAGCCAGACCCTGCCCGGTGAACTGATCGTTCCAGTGGATTGGCACAAACACCTCGCCACGTCGCTGCTCCGGCGCACTGCGCACCCGGCCGACAAAGGGCCCATGGGCACTGTTCAGTGTCGCCAATGCCCCGGGCGTGAGGGAAAGCGCCCGAATATCCTCGGGATGTACTTCAATGAACGGTTCGGGGCGGTGGGCCAGCAACCGGCTGGACCGGGCTGTCCGGGTCATGGTGTGCCACTGGTCCCGGATACGGCCCGTATTCACGATCAACGGAAACGCTTCACCTGGATTTCCGGCCGGTAATCGAGAGGCAATCGGGATCAGGCGGGCTCGACCGGTGGCGGTAGCAAACCGACCGTCAGTGAACAGTCGCCTGGAATCGGAGGTTGGCCCGGTAACCGGCCACTGCACAGGCTCCATGGCCTCGTATTGTTCGTCGGTCAGATCCGCCAACCCGGATATATTGAAAAAACGTTGACCGTCGTTCTCGAACCCCGACAACCGGGCATGTTCCCGGAAAATGTCCGCAGGACGCTCATAGTCAAACCCCGCCTGGTGTCCCAGGGCGCGGGCCACCGCACTGACTATCCACCAGTCCGGCCGGGCCTCTCCGGGCAGCGGCAGAAAGCGCCGTTGACGGGAAATGCAGCGTTCGGAATTGGTAACCGTGCCGTCTTTCTCACCCCAACCCGCCGCCGGCAACAGGATGTCCGCATGGCTGGCGGTGTCCGTATTCCTGACGCAGTCCGACACAATGACAGTGGGGCACAGGTCCAGGGCCCGCCGGATACGATGGGTCTCCGGCAAACTGACCGCAGGGTTGGTGGCCATGATCCACAACACCTTGATGTCACCCCGCTCAACCGCATCGAACAGGTCGACGGCTTTCATGCCCGGCCCATCCGCGACCGCCTCCGTCTCCCAGAACCGGGCCACGCGGTCCCGTGCACCCGGACTGTCGTAGTCCATATGGGCGGCAAGGGTATTGGCCAGCCCGCCAACTTCCCGGCCTCCCATGGCATTGGGTTGGCCGGTCAGGGAAAAGGGGCTGGCGCCTGGTTTGCCCACCCGGCCTGTAGCCAGATGGCAGTTGATAATGGCGTTGCCTTTATCCGTGCCGGCTGAAGACTGGTTGATGCCCTGGGAGAACGCCGTCACCGTGCGCTGCTCTTCTGCGAACCATCGGTAGAAGGTGATGACATCTTCGACCGGCAGTTCACAGACCCTGGACACCGCATCGGGCGAGGGGGCCGCAGATCTGGCAGCGCTGAGGCTGGCGTCAAATCCCTCGCAGTGGTGCGCGAGGTAACCTTGATCGAGAGCCTGGTGATCCGCCAGCCAGACCAGCAGACCATTGAACAGCACGGTATCTGTCCCAGGACGGAGAGCAAGGTGGAGATCCGCCAGGTCACTGGTCGCGGTCTTGCGCGGATCAATCACCACGACCCGGCGGCCGGGTCGCTTGGAAGCCTGCATTCGTTGATAAAGCACCGGATGCGCCCAGGCGGCATTGCTGCCCGCCAGCACTAACAGGTCGGCCAGCTCCAGGTCCTCATAACAGCCGGGAACCAGATCTCCGCCAAAGGCCCGTTTGTGAGCAGCAACAGCAGACGACATACACAGGCGGGAATTTGTATCCACGTTGGGCGTTCGGATAAACCCCTTGGCCAGTTTGTTGGCCACGTAATAGTCCTCCGTCAATAACTGACCCGAAAGATATAAGGCCACTGAACCAGGCCCATGAAGAGCCACGGATTCACGAATCTGCCGGGCCACTTCCGCCACCGCCTCCGGCCAGGTGCTTTCTCGACCATGAACAACGGGACTCAGTAATCTTTCATCCGGAGTCAGAGTCTCGTGCAAGGCGGAGCCCTTCACGCACAGGCGGCCCAGGTTCGCTGGATGAGTCTCATCCCCCCGCGTTGCAGACGGCGCCGCATTCACTCCACAACCCACGCCACAATATGGACAGGTGGTTTTAACCGTTGCCGGTCTCTGGTTGATACCGGTCACAGGATCTCCTCGCGTTTCATAAAAAAAGCCCGCCAATCCGGATGCCTTGAAAGTGCATCTGGGGCGGGCTTCTTTGCCAATGGAATTACGTTGTCGTGAACAGTCGCATTTACGACTGCAATAAAAGGGCCATTCGGATCACGGGGGAAGGTGGCGGATGTCAGATACCGGATAAGGCGGCTCTCAACGATCCCGTCCCCCTCATCAACGTGACAGAGGTTCCCGGCCAACCAACAACTCCGGTATCAAAGTGGTGCAAAACCGCTCGCCCACGCACTAAAACCAGACTTGTAACCACAGCCCATTCCCGCCGCTCAGTGAAAACGCCCCTCTAACTCACTGATTTAAGGTGCAACTCCGATCTGGCACGCCCCGTGCAAGACCTGAATCAGAGACGCGCGTTACGACTCAACAGAAAACTGATCCCCAGGCACAGGCGCCTGCTTTCCGGCAACGGAGAGCGGGCGTTTTTGCGTTTGGGCCACACAGAATGAGGTATATCCATGTCCACAGTTACACGACAAACCACCCGCTGGCTGACTCGAATTCTGCTAACAGCCACTTTCTGGACCGTCAGCACGGTGACTCAGGCGGAGATTGGTCCAGCCGAGAAGCCAGACCTCAAGCTCGGCTTTATCAAACTGACCGATATGGCGCCCCTGGCAATTGCCTGGGAACAGGGCTTCTTTATGGACGAAGGCCTTTTCGTGGAACTTGAAGCGCAGGCGAACTGGAAGGTGCTGCTGGACCGGGTCATTACCGGAGAACTGGATGGCGCCCATATGCTTGCTGGCCAGCCTCTTGGCGCCTCCATCGGCTACGGCACCCGGGCCGATATCATCACGGCCTTCAGCATGGATCTGAACGGCAATGGCATCACGGTTTCAAACGATGTCTGGAACACCATGAGCCAGCACATCCCCGACAATGCCGACGGCAGGCCCGAACACCCCATTAGCGCCAGCGCGCTGCGGCCGGTCGTGGAAGCAGCCCGGGATCGGGGCGAACGGTTCCGGATGGGCATGGTGTTTCCCGTGTCCACCCATAATTACGAGCTTCGCTACTGGCTGGCGGCCGGTGGACTGAATCCCGGCTACTACGCGCCCCAACGAGGCGACACCAGCGGCACCCTGGAAGCCGACGTGCATCTGTCCGTAACGCCACCGCCGCAGATGCCCGCCACCATGGAGGCGGGCACTATCCAGGGCTACTGCGTGGGTGAGCCGTGGAATCAGCAAGCGGTTTTCATGGGCATCGGCGTGCCGGTGATCACCGATTACGAGATCTGGCCGAATAACCCGGAAAAGGTCTTTGGGGTTACCCGGCAGTGGGCCGAAGACTATCCCAACACCCACCTGCGACTTTTGCGCGCCATGATTCGGGCCGCACATTGGCTCGATGAGAACAACAACGCCAACCGGGAAGAGGCCGTAAAAATCCTGGCCCGGCCCAGCTACGTGGGTGCCGATGAGGCGGTGATCGCCAACTCCATGACCGGCACCTTCGAGTATGAAAAAGGCGACATTCGCGAGGTTCCGGACTTCAATGTCTTCTTCCGGTATCACGCCACCTACCCCTATCCGTCCGATGCCATCTGGTACCTCACCCAGATGCGCCGTTGGGGCCAGATACCCGAGGCCAAGCCAGACGACTGGTATATGGAAACCGCAGCCCGGGTTTACCGTGCGGACATCTACGAGCAGGCGGCCCGTTCACTCATTGCAGACGGCACTTTGAAGGCGTCGGACTTCCCGGATTTCGAGACCGAAAACTTCCAGCGCCCAAATCAGGGTGAGCTGATTGACGGTGTCGCATTTACACCCCGAACACCCAACGCCTACATCGACAGTTTCGACATCGGCCTGAAAGGTTCGCAAACCCCGTAAGCGGGTTAGCAAGGAGATTTTAACCATGACTACGATCACTTCGGCCAGAAACACACCCCAGCCGCCGCGCTGGCTGGGCCAGAGACTCAAGTCCATCGGTGCATCGCTGACACCCGCTCAGCTCGCCACTACCGGGCGCCAGATGCTGCTGCCATTGATAGGGATCCTGGTGTTTATCGGTTTCTGGCACATGGCCGCACCACAGGTGGATACCTCCCTGGGAAGTTTTCCGGGCCCCGCACAGGTCTGGGAACAAGCGGGACAGCTCTGGCAGGAGCACGCCAACCAGCGCGAACGGGCCGACAAGTTCATTGCCATGCAGGAAGAGCGGAACGCCCGCATTCTGGCAGACAATCCAGAAGCTGAGGTCAAGATCCGAAGCTACCCGGGCGCACCAACCTTTCCCGATCAGATCATAACCAGCCTGATCACGGTTTTGGCCGGATTCATCGTGGCCACTGCCATCGCCGTGCCCCTGGGCATCGTGGTGGGGCTGAACCGCCAATTCCAGGCGGCGGTCAACCCGCTGATCCAGGTGTTCAAACCGGTTTCGCCGCTGGCCTGGCTGCCACTGGTGACCATGGTGGTCTCGGCGACCTATGTGAGCGATGACCCGATGTTCGAGAAGTCCTTCCTGACCTCCATGATCACGGTCACCCTGTGCAGCCTGTGGCCCACGCTGATCAATACCAGCGTTGGTGTGGCTGCGGTCAATCCGGACCTGCTGAACGTGTCCCGAGTTCTGCGACTGTCCTTTTGGACCCATGTCCGCAAGGTGGTGTTGCCGTCTTCAGTACCGATGATTTTCACCGGTCTGCGTGTATCACTTGGCATCGCCTGGATGGTGCTGATCGCGGCCGAGATGCTGGCCCAGAGTCCCGGGTTGGGCAAGTTCGTGTGGGATGAATTCCAGAACGGCAGCAGCCAGTCCCTGAGTCGGATTATGGTGGCGGTTCTGGCCATCGGTTTTATCGGGTTTGTGCTGGACCGGGTGATGCTCCTGATTCAACGCAAAGTAGCGTGGAACGAATAAATTTCTGGATGGGAGAGTGACATGAGCAAAACACATTTGGAGCTGACCGGCGTCGAAATGGCGTTCGATACACCCAAGGGGGCATTTATCGCCCTGGACAACATCAATCTGAAAATAAAGAAAGGGGAGTTTGTTTCCCTGATCGGGCACTCGGGCTGCGGCAAGTCTACCGTCCTCAACATTGTCGCCGGACTGCTTCAGGCCACGAAGGGCGGTTGTGTACTGGATGGCCATGAGGTGAATTCGCCGGGGCCGGAACGAGCGGTGGTGTTTCAGAACCATGCGCTGATGCCCTGGCTGACGGTGTACGAGAACGTTGAGCTGGCAGTACAGCAGGTGTTTCGGAAATCCATGGGCAAGCAGGAGCGGCGTGACTGGATTCATCACAATCTGGAACTGGTGAACATGGCCCACGCGGCAGACAAGCGACCGGGTGAGGTATCCGGTGGCATGGCCCAGCGGGTGGGCATTGCCCGGGCGCTGGCCATGAAACCCAGTGTTCTGCTGATGGACGAGCCGTTCGGCGCGCTGGATGCTCTGACGCGGGCCCACTTGCAGGACTCACTGATGGAGATTCAGCAGGAGTTGAACAACACGGTCATCATGATCACCCACGACGTGGACGAGGCGGTATTGCTGTCAGACCGGATCATCATGATGACCAACGGGCCCGAGGCTACCGTGGGCGAGGATCTTTACATTGATCTGCCCCGGCCGCGCAACCGGGTGACTCTGGCGGACAACCCGGAGTACGTTCATTACCGGCAGGAAGTACTGCGTTTCCTTTACGAGAAACAGCGCAAGCTGGAACACATCTCTTCACGCCGTCCGGAAAGGCCGGAAGCCTCCGACGACAAACAACCGAAGGCCCGCGCTGCCAGAGCCTAGGACTGTTCCATCACTTCAGCACGTCCGCCATGGATACCAGGGCCCGGGCTACCTCGGGCAATTTTCGGCCCTGGTCCATGGCCAGTTTTCGCAATACCCGGTGAGCTTCGTCGTTGCTGATCCTGCGATGTTCCATCAGCAGCAGCACGGCTTTTTCCTGGGTTTTGCGGTCCTCCAGCGCTTCCCTGGCACTTTGCAGCTCATCGGTCATCTGCTGGAGTCGCCGGGTTTGCTCCTGAACCAGGTCGAAGATAGAACGGCCAAACTGCTGGCCGACACCATCGCTGGCCCAGGATTCGCCGGCCTGTTGGTCGCTTCCGGAATCGCACAGTACCAACATGGGTTGGGACGAAGGTTCCTGGGCACCCAGGGAGGCAACCAGGGTTTCCTGGTGGGCCAGCGAGTTTCTGGCGTCGGCAAAACGCTCGGTGCAGCGGGCGTGAAAGCAGCCCTCTACGGAATCCTCTATCGTTTTGAGTTCATCCATCCGCTCGGACATGAGCCTGAACCATTCATCGGCCAGTGCCGGATCCAGATCTTTATAACGACCAATGGCAGTGCCTCGCTGACGAAGCCTTTCAATCTCCGCCTCACGAGGGTTTTCGCGCAGTTTTTCCCACAGATCCAGGGAACCGTCATCGGCAAAGCTGTTAAACACCTCAAAACAGCGCTCTTGCGCCTCAATCAGGTGCGCCATGCGCTCTGACAGTGCACGATCAAACCGGCCACTGGAAAACCCCGCCGAACCGACAGCCCGCTCCTGCCCACAAAACTCTTTGCCGTTCATCAGGTGTACCATGGCTACCAGAAGCCCGGCTATGGTGGGGTCAACGGCGGTATCCGCAGCCTCAAAGACCACCGCAATCAGGTTGTGGATCAGGGTGCTGTAATCCTCGGTGGCAGAGGCCGCCGTGACTTTCCGGGCAACCACACACCGCCGAAGTTCCGGCAGCCCCTCAAGGCCGTGAAGGGCACTCGCAAGCTGGTTAAGCAGGCGACTACTGACTGGATGCGCCGTCAGTTCCTCGTGAATCTCGGCAAGGGCCTGCTCGAACTCCGAACGGAGCCGATCCGACCTCGCGACCAGGTGTTTCCGCTCCTGGGCAAATTTTTCGCCGGAAGAACCAAGAAACACGTTAGAGGCACCCCGCTCGCACTGCAGTGCATGTACCAGATTGCTGATGCACTGCACCAGTTTGCCCATCTGCAGGAAGTACTGGAGATTCATCAACTCGCAGCTTTTCGAGGCAATCAGGTAGTCACCTGCCGAGGGCGATTTAGGGGCAGGGGCACGTTTGGTGTTCATGACAGACTCCGGAGGCAGACCGCCTCAATTACGACAATCGAGTTCAGGCCGGTTGTCCTTGTAACCAGCCTCATACCCCCTGCTCAGCAATTACCGCGCCACCGCATCTGGCCCAAAACCGTGCAATCCGCCCCGTCGCAGGGCAGCTTTCGCCTTCTCACAGTGCCCGGAGCAAACCCGTAAAAAGCTAACCAACTGATTTTAAAGGCTTCCAAGAACTGGCACGAAGATCGCTTTGCAAGAAGCAAGGACGAACGTCCCGGCCAAGGATCAGGCCGGACCATCAGATCATTGTTGTTGGCATTGGCGCCGGACCATCGATTTCCCTTCTGGGAATAGATGCTCCGGCTTTTTTTGTTTGGTCGAAAAAGTACGGGTTCGAGCGAAATGACAGGACACACTGAATCGACACTGGTGATTTGCGGGCACGGCATGGTTTCACAACGCCTGCTGGAAGCTCTCTGCCGTGAGCAAGTCAGACCGTTTACCCGCATCATCGTGTTCAATGGCGAGGCATCCGCTGCCTATAACCGGATACAACTCTCCGGACTGCTTGCCGGTGAAACCGATGAAGCCGCTCTGACCTTGCAGCAGGACAGCTGGTTTCGGGACAACGGCATTGAGGTGTTCACTGGCGAACCGGTGGTCTCGGTCAACCGTGAAGATAGGACGGTGACCACCACAACCGGTCGGGTTCAGCGCTATACCCATCTGGTGTTTGCGACCGGTTCGCGCCCTGCGAAACCGGGGCTGCCGGGCCAGGATCTCCCGGGCGTGATGACCTTTCGGGATCTGGATGACGCCAGAACCCTGATCGATGTGGCTCGCAGACACCGCCGGGCAGTGGTGATTGGCGGCGGTTTCCTGGGCCTGGAGGCCGCTGAGGGTCTGCGCCAACGCGGTATGGCCGTCACTCTCCTGCACCGCAGCAGTCATCTCCTGAACCGGCAACTCGACGAGATCGGCGGCCACCTCCTCCAACAACACATGGAAGAACGCGGCGTGAGTGTCCGCACCGCGGTTGCTCCCAAGGCTCTGCTTGGACGATCGATGGTCAGGGCGGTGCAACTGGACGACGAAACCCTGATCAGCACCGATCTGGTTCTCTTCGCCACTGGCATCGCACCATCTGCAGAGCTTGCCCGGGCTGCGGGCCTGGAATGCGATCGCGGCATTCTGGTGGACGGACAACTACGTACCAGCGACCCGGCAATCTCTGCGCTGGGCGAGTGCTGCCAGTTGGGAGACATCAGCTTCGGGCTGGTGGAACCCGGGTACCAGCAGGCCGAGGTGCTTGCAGGCGTGCTCAGCGGAAACACTCCAGACGCCGAATACAGGCCGGTGGATACACCAACCCGCCTGAAAATCAGCGGCGTTCCGATTTTTTCCTGCGGCCAGATCAGCCCCGATGGAGAAACCGAATCGGTGGTCTGGCAGGACCACGAACAGAGTCACTATTGCCGACTACTCATCCGCAACCAGCGCCTCACCGGCGCGGTGTTGCTTGGTGATACCCGGGACGGACCCTGGTACAGCCAGCGCATCCTGCAACAGGACGATATTTCCCGGTACCGGGACTTCATAGCATTCGGCAAGAACTACTGCGAAGCAGCGGCATGAGCCTTCAGCCAGCTGCCCCGAAAGAGGACAGACCCATGAGCAAGAAAACCCTGATCGTCGTCGGCAATGGCATGGTCGGCCATCACTTCCTGGAGCAGTTCTGCGCCAGTCCGGCGGCCGACGACTACGAAATCATCGTGTTTGGCGAGGAGAAACAGCTGGCCTATGACCGGGTTCATCTGTCGGAGTATTTCGGTGGTTCCACCCACGCCGATCTCGCGATGGGCACATTGGAGTGGTACACCGAGCAAGGCATTCAACTGCATCTTAACGAGCAGGTGACCGGCATTGACCGGGAAAATCGCACACTTGAAACGCCCCGGAGCAGCTATCGGTACCACGAACTGGTGCTGGCCACCGGCTCCTATCCGTTCGTGCCGCCGATTGAGGGCAATGACCGGCCCCACTGCCTGGTATACCGCACCCTTGATGACCTGGATGCCATTCGCGCCAGCTCCGAAGGGGCCCATACCGGCGTGGTCGTCGGCGGTGGCCTGCTGGGTCTGGAAGCGGCCAATGCGCTCAAGAGCCTGGGACTGGCAGCCCACGTGGTGGAGTTTGCCCCCCGGCTGATGCCGGTTCAGCTTGATGCCGACGGCGGCGCCCTGCTGCGTCACAAAATCGAGGAACTGGGCGTTCAGGTGCACACAGAGAAGGCAACCATTGCCATTGTCGAGGGCAAGGACGCTCGCCTTCGCATGAACTTCAGCGACGAGTCCTTCCTGGAAACAGACCTTATCGTGTTCTCTGCCGGCATTCGTCCCCAGGATGCCCTGGCCCGGGCCAGCGGCCTGGAGATCGGCGAGCGCGGCGGCATCGTGATCAACAATCACTGCACCACTTCCGATCCCCATGTGCACGCCATTGGGGAGTGCGCGCTCTGGGAACAGAAGATTTTCGGCCTGGTGGCTCCGGGCTATACCATGGCCCGCACCCTCTCCGCTGCGCTGAACGGTGATCGCGAGACGGCCTTCACAGGTGCCGACATGAGCACCAAACTGAAGCTGCTGGGCGTGGACGTGGGTTCCATTGGCGACGCCCATGCCCAGACCCCGGGCGCTCGCAACATCCGCTTCAACGATGAGCAGGCCGGTCATTATCGCCGCATGGTGATCAGTGAAGACAGCAAAACCCTGTTGGGTGCCATTCTGGTGGGCGACAACAGCCACTACGACACGCTGCTGCAATACGCCCTTAACGGCATCACGCTGCCGGAGAATCCGGAAACCCTGATCCTGCCGGAAAGCCAGGGCGGGGCACCAGCCCTGGGCCCCGACGCCCTGCCGGAGACTGCCTCCATCTGTTCCTGTCACAACGTCACCAAGGGCGATATCTGTGGCGCCATCGACGCCGGCTGCTCAGACCTTGGCAGCGTCAAGTCCGAGACCAAGGCCAGTACCGGCTGCGGCGGCTGTACGGCGCTCCTGAAGAACGTGGTGGACAGCGAGCTGGAAAAACGTGGCGTGGAGGTCAGCAAGGATCTTTGCGAGCACTTCCCGTACAGCCGCCAGGAGCTGTTCCACATTGTGAAGGTGAATGGCATTCGCACCTTCCGCACCCTGATCAGCCAACACGGCAAGGGCCACGGCTGCGACATCTGCAAGCCGGCGGTGGCCTCGATCCTCGCCACCTGCTGGAACGAGCACATCCTGGCCACGGATCACGTGCCGCTGCAGGACACCAACGACACCTTCATGGCCAATATGCAGAAGAACGGAACCTACTCGATTGTGCCGCGCATCCCGGGTGGTGAGATCACGCCGGACAAACTCATCGTGCTGGGTGAAGTGGCCAAGGAATACGACCTGTACACCAAGATCACCGGCGGCCAGCGGGTGGACCTGTTTGGCGCCACCCTGAGCCAGTTGCCGGAGATCTGGGAAAAGCTGATCGCCGCCGGCTTCGAGACCGGCCACGCCTACGGCAAGTCACTTCGTACCGTGAAATCCTGCGTCGGCAGCACCTGGTGCCGCTACGGCGTGCAGGACAGCGTGGGCATGGCGATCCGTCTGGAGGACCGCTACAAGGGCCTGCGGGCGCCCCACAAGGTGAAGATGGCGGTGTCCGGCTGCACCCGGGAGTGCGCTGAAGCCCAGAGCAAGGACTTTGGCGTGATTGCGACGGAAAACGGCTGGAACCTGTACGTCTGCGGCAACGGCGGCATGCGGCCCCGCCACGCCGACCTGTTTGCCACTGACCTGTCTGACGAAGAACTGATCCGCACCATTGATCGGGTGGTGATGTTCTACGTGCGCACCGCCGACAGGCTGCAGCGCACCAGCGTCTGGATGGAGAACCTTGAAGGCGGCCTGGAGTACCTGAAGCAGGTGGTGCTGGAGGACAGCCTGGGAATCTGCGCAGAGCTGGAGGAGCACATGGAAGGGATTGTCGGGACCTACCAGTGCGAGTGGAAGACGGCCGTCGAGGATCCGGAGAAGAGGAAGCGGTTCCGGGAGTTTGTGAATGCGCCTTCGCAGTCGGATCCGGTGCAGGAGTGGACCGTTGAGCGGGGGCAGCGGCGGCCTGTTTTGGAATCCGCGTAGATTTTTGGTTGAGGGGCGGAGCGCAGGGGTAGGTATCTTTCCCCTCGGGAAAAAGAACTCGCTTCGCTCAGACACCTTTTTCCTGTCGGGGAAAGATACCTACCCCCACGCTCACCCGGCCAAGAGTTAACGCCTGGGTGCAACAAGCCAGAATTTTCTAGGACGAATCGGCTTGAACAGCTAATAAAGACATTGGAGGAACATATGAAACCACGCACTCGTTGGGAAGCCGTCTGCACCGTAGACGATTTGGTACCGGAATCCGGCGTTGCAGTCTGGACAGACGAAGGACCGGTCGCGGTGTTTTATCTTCCGCACCGGCTGCCCGCACTGTTTGCCATCAGTCACACTGACCCGTTCAGCGGCGCCAATGTGCTGGCCCGGGGGATTACCGGGGATCTGAAAGGGGAGCCGGTGGTGGCCTCGCCGCTATACAAACAACATTTCAGCCTGCGCACCGGTGTCTGTCTGGAAGACGATGCCGTAAGGGTCAAAACCTACCCTGTCCTGCTGGACGGCAACCAGATCCGCTTGGAGGTCCGGGCCAACCAGCGAGAATCCATCGCGGCCTGAGCCCTTAACAATGCCGGCGGAAGCCGGCGCGTGGTATGGGAGGTCTTTGTGGAGGGGAAAAGATGTCTGAGCGAAGCGAGTTGCTTTTCCCCGGAAGAAAGACCTCCCATGGCGCGTGACGGCGATACTCCGAGGCTAAACCTCTCTGGAGCGACGCCAACGCTCACGCCAGCCAAGAACGAAGATGGTCAGTGACGGCAGGAAGGTCACGGTTACGATGGCGGCCCCCAGCAGGCCGAACAGGACGATGGCGCCCACGCCCCGGTAGAGTTCGGTGCCTTCGCCTGGCAGGAATACCAGGGGCGAGAGGCCGCAGATGGTGGTGAGGGTGGTCATGGCGATGGGGCGCAGGCGGGTCTGCACGGCGCTGGTGACGGCCTGCACCACGGTAACGCCTTTCTGGCGCAGGTTCTGGCGGGCCTGGTCCACCACCAGGATCGGGTTGTTCACCACCGTGCCCATCAGGATCAGGAAGCCCAGCATGGTGATCATGTCGAAGGGCTGCCTCAGAGGCTGCAGGCCGAGCATGGGCAGCAGGCCACCCACCAGGTTCATCAGGGCCAGGCCCACGATGCCGCCAGCCACACCAAGTGGGATGGCGGTCATGATCAGCAGCGGGAAGCCCCAGTGGGCGAAGATGGCCACCAGCAGCAGGTAGACAATGGCGATGGCGATGATGAAATTGCCGGTCAGCGCTTCCCGCGTGGCGTTCAACTGGTCGCTGGCACCGGAGATATCCACGTCCACATTCGCCGGCAAAGCACCGCTTTCGCGCATGGACTGAAGCAGTTCCGTGCGTACCCGCTCAACACCGGCCTCGAGCGGCACATCGTCCGGGGGAATCACGTTCAGGGTCACGGTGCGGCGACCATCCACCCGGCGGACGGTGCTGGTATCCACGGTTTCCTCTATGGTGGCGAGGCTGGACAGGGGCAGGGTCGCGCCCTGGGGCGTGTGCACCATGACATCCGGCAGACTGTCCAGTGACGGATTGCGACCCTCGCTGCCATACACATAGATATCGATCTTTTCGTCGTCCAGGAAGAAGTCGTCCACGTAGCTGCCCTCGGTCAGGGAGGCCACGGTGAAGCCAATGCCTTCGGCACCCAGGCCAAGTTCCGCTGCACGATCCCAGTCGGGCATGATCTGGATCAGCGGTTGTGCCAGAGACAGCGTGGAGGGCTGGCTCTGGATGCGGGGATTGTCGAAGATCTCTTCAGCCCGCTGGTAGGCGGCATTGGCCGCACTGTACACCGAAACCAGGTCGGGGCCGGAGATATCCAGGTTGATGCTGCGGGTGCCGCCGTCGTTACTGGATATGATGGAGCCTTTGGCCGCGAAGGCGCGCATGCCCGGGAACTGTTCATAAAACCGGGTGATCTCGTCCATCAAAGCTTCGATATGCCGCGGATTCAGGGTCTCTGCAATGATCCGGATCCGGGTTGGCGTTACCTGCATATTGAGATAAGCCATGGGCGGCACGCTGGTCTCGCCGGCGGCATAGGCCTGGCCATCGGCGTTCACGTGGGGCAGGAAGTAATCCTCTACCTGTTGGGCAATGGCTTCCATCTCCTGCAGGTTGTAGCCCGGCGGCGCTGACATGGCAGCAAAGGTCTTGGGTTCCTCACCCTCAGGCAGGTATTCGGCGGGCGGGGTCAGCACGAAGATCACCCAGAGGCTGACACCCACGGTTGCCGCTATGACCAGAACACGACGCACCGCGCCATTCACCAGCCAGCGCACCGCCGCCATGGCGGCCCGACTCCAGCGACCCGAGGTCTCATTGCCGTATTCATCCGTTTGCACACCCCGGCGGCCGAAATCCAGCCGGGCACAGAGGGTGGGTATGATGGTTATGGCCACCAGCATGGACGCCAGAATGGCGGCGGAGATCGCGATTGCCACGTCGGAATACAGCTGTCCGGCCTCTTCCTCGATGAACAGGATCGGCAGGAACACCAGGATGGTTGTGGTGGTGGAGGCCAGAACCGCCGGCCAGACTTCCCGCACGCCCTTGAGGGCCGATTCGAAACGGTCCAGCCCGAGACGCCGGTGTCGCTCGATGTTCTCCAGCACCACGATGCTGTTGTCGACGGTCATGCCGATGGCAAAGGCGATGCCCGCCAGGGAAATCACGTTGATGGTGCGACCGGTGATCAGCAGCCCGATAAACGCAGCAATGGCGCACAGGGGGATGCCCACCACACCCGCAAACGTCGCTCTACCGGATCGCAGAAACAGGAACATCACCAGGGTTGCGAAGGCGGCGCCAATGCCGAGGTTGGTCCAGACATTGGCTACAGAGGCTTCCACATACCGGGCATCGTCTGCGGTCAGTCCCAGTCTCATGCCCGCCGGCTCAAGCACCTCCCGGTTGATCGCGGCCACTTCATCCATCATCGCGTGCTTGATATCGATGACGTTGGACCCACTCTCGCGACGAACCTGCAGGCCAATCACCCGCTGTCCGTTAACAACGGACAATTCCCGAATGCGTGAATGCCCTTGCCGGACCTGGGCAACTTCACCCAGGCGCACCACGCTGTCACCCTGCCTTAGAACCACCAGTTGCTCCAGGGATTCAACGTCGTCAAAGCGCCCAACCGTGCGCAGGAGGTACCGGCGCTTGCCGGCATCAATCTCGCCACCGGAAATGTCCTGGTTGCGACTGACAATGGCATCACGCAGATCGAGCAAGCTCAGGCCCCGCTGGGCCAGGGCCGCTTCGTCCACAATAACCTGCATCTGCCGGTCGGCACCGCCGCCGACGGTCACCTCGGAAACCCCAGGCACGCTCTCCATCCTTGGCCGAACGCGGTCTTCAATAAAATCGCGCATCAGTTCGATATCCAGTTCCCTGGGGTTGCCCTCCAGGGTGGCGATGCGGAAATACATGAACGCGTTGGAGGAGAAGGACGCCGCCACGATGCGCGGCTCATCGACGTTTCTCGGATAATCCGGGACCTGGCTCAGGGCATTATTAATCTGGATCAGCGTCTCGGTGATATCGACGCCGAACGGGAACTCCAGCTCGATTTCGGCTGCACCGCTGGACGCGGTGGAGGTCATTCGACTGAGATTGGGAACATTGCGCAGGAACCGTTCCTGCTCGATCAGGATGTCCTTCTCGATGTCCTGGGGCGTGGCGCCGAGCCAACTGGTTTCCACCGTCACCGTGCGCACTTCCAGATCCGGAATCATCTGGACCGGAATTCGAAGTGCGGCGGCGGCCCCGAGGATGGCCACAATCAGGGCAATCACGGCGACCAATGTGCCGTGGCGGATTATGCCGGCAAACATCAGCGGCTCTCCCGCTCGGCAATGCGAACGCTGATGCCCTCGCTCAGGGACTCGTTGCCACGGACCACCACCTTCTGATCTGCCTCAAGGCCGCTGGTGACCTCTACCCGGCCCTCAAAGCCGGTACCAAGACGCACCCGCTTTTCGGTCACGGTCCAGGTAGTTTCATCCTCCGGTTCGGCGATCCATACGGTGGTTCGCCCTTCGGGATACCGGTTGATGGCATCCCGCGAGACCGTCAGGCCAAGTTCACCGGTCGTCACCCGCAGAACCGCCTGAGACGACATTCCCGGTAGCAGCTTCACCGACTCGGGCTTTATCGCGCGGAGAAGAAAGGTTCTGGACTGGGGATCATTGACCGGCACCAGAACATCGATGGTTGCTCTGATCAGCTCCTGCCCGTTCTGCACCAGAAGCCGGCTGTTGTCGTCGATACGTTTGTAGAAGGACTGGGGTACCCGGAAATCCAGACGCAGGTTGTCGGTATCAACCAGCGTCAGCAGTTGGTCACCCGGGGTGACCCATTCACCAATATCCCGTGAGCGTTGGCTGACCACACCGTCAAAGGGCGCTGTCACGCGATGGCGATCGGCCCGGACTTCCACCTGTCGGCGGACAGCTTCCAGGCGTGCAAGCGCCGCCTCGCTGGCCGCCACTTCACTTTCCCGGGCACTGACTTCGGTAGCCGCAATATTACGGCCTGCACCCACAGACCTGGCCTCACGCAGCCGGCGCTGCGCCTCATCAAGACGGCTGCGCGCCTCTTCCGCATCGGCCCTCGCGGCCGCCAGCTCCCAGGTGACCATCTCATCGTCGAGCTCGACCAGCACATCGCCCCGGGAAACACGGTCCCCGGTTTCCACCCGAACCGCCTCCAACAGGCCGGCCACTGCCGCCGACATACCGGAGACCCGCAGGGCATTTACCGTACCGTTGAGGGTCACTTCCTCGATGATATTTTCCGACGAGACGGTTTCCAGCTGGACACCTGGCAGGTCCTGGGCAGCGGTAGACAACGAAAACAGGCCGCACAGAAACAAGAGAACGCCATGCAGGCTCTTGATGAGAGTTCCCACGTCCTTTCTCCAAGATTCATTTTGATGGATGCAGTTACTAACCTTAGTTCATGGCTTACGTTGAAAAACCCCGTCCGGACCTTGGACACGGTTTGGCCCATCCGGGTGAGGGAATGCGAACCGGGGTCAATTCCGTTGCCAGCTATCTGAGCTACTATTGTGGCAACACCAATTACAAGGACGCCCCGTGAAACCTCTCAGCCCGACGGATCAGCTTTTTCTATGGCTGGAAAAGCGGCAGCAGCCCATGCATGTGGGCGGTCTTCAGCTGTTTTCTTTTCCCGAGGATGCACCGGACGATTACGTCGCCCAGCTCGCCGACCGGCTCAGGCAATTCACCAAAGTAACGCCGCCGTTCAACCAGCGCTTGGATTACCGGTTCGGCCAGCCAGTCTGGGTGGAAGATGAGCATCTGGATCTGGAGCACCACTTCCGTTTCGAAGCGCTACCGACGCCGGGACGGGTAAGGGAGCTGTTGTCGTTTGTTTCGGCGGAACATTCCCACCTGATGGACCGGGAGCGACCACTGTGGGAGTTCCATCTGATTGAAGGGCTGGGGGAGCGGCAGTTTGCCGTCTATATCAAGGTGCATCACGCCCTGGTGGACGGCGTATCGGCCATGCGGATGGTCACCCGGATGCTGTGTCAGGCGAGCGGCGAACGGGACATGCCGCCGATCTGGGCCATGCCACCCCGCCCGTCCCGTGAAAAGGAGGATGGTGGCCCCTCCCTGTGGCGCAGTGTCGGCCATCTGCTGGGCGAATCCGGCAAGCAACTTGGCACGGTTCCCACCGTAGCCCGGGAGCTGCTACGAACCATCAACAACGCCCGCAAGGACCCGGCCTACTCCTCCATATTCCACGCACCCCGCAGCATCCTGAACCAGAAAATCACCGGTTCCCGACGCTTCGCGGCGCAATCCTATGAACTCAGTCGGATAAAGGCGGTGTGTAAAACCTACAGAACCACGGTGAATGACGTGGTGATGGCCATGTGTGCTACTGCGCTGCGCAGCTATCTGATGAACCGGGACGCGCTGCCGGAGAAACCGCTGATCGCCATGGTCCCGGTGTCCCTGCGCAGGGACGACAGCTCCGGCGGCAACCAGGTGGGCGTTATCCTCGCCTCGCTGCACACAGATGTCACCAGCCCGGTCACCCGGCTGATGCAGATCCATGAGGATGTGAAAGCCGCCAAGGAGCGCTACGCCCACATGTCTCCGGAAGAAATCATCAACTACACCGCTCTGACCCTGGCGCCGGCGGCCTTCCATCTGCTGACCGGCATGGCTCCGAAATGGCAGACCTTCAACGTGGTCATTTCCAACGTCCCCGGCCCGCGGGAGACCTGCTACTGGAACGGGGCAACCCTGGACGGCATGTACCCGGTCTCCATCGCCATGGACCGCCTGGCCCTGAACATGACCCTGACCAGTTACGGCGACCAGGTGGAATTCGGCCTCATCGGCTGCCGCCGCACGCTACCCAGCCTGCAGCGGATGCTCGACTACCTGGAGGAAGCCCTGGTTGAACTGGAGACCGCCGCAGGCTTGTAAGCAGCTCGATCAGCCGAAGCGGCGCTCCTCATTGCGGATGGAGATCTGGTTGTTCAGGGTCCAGAAGTCATACAGCACACCAATCAGGAACAGGCCGCCGGTCAACAGGTAGATGATGCCGGTAATCCACTTGCCCATGTACATCCGGTGAATCCCGAACACACCCACGAAGGTCAACAGGATCCAGCCGATGTTGTAACTGACTTCACCCTCCCGGAACCGAAGGTCTGCCTCCCGGTCCATGGCCGGGATCAGGAACAGGTCGATGATCCAGCCGATGAACAGAAGTCCCAGGGTAAAGAACCAGATGGTGCCGGTGACCGGTTTACCGTAATAGAACCGGTGCGACCCCAGGAATCCGAAGATCCAGAGCAGGTAGCCGATGAGTTTGCTGTGGGTGTCTGGCCTTTGGGTCATATTCGTTTTCATCCTCTTGGTTTGGTGTCTGGTTCCAATTATGGCCCTAGCCTGTTTGATTTGGGGGCTGGCCGGGGGGAAGGAATATTTTCCCTCGGGAAAAACAACTCGCTTCGCTCAGACATCTTTTTCCTGTCGGGAAAATATTCCTTCCCCCCGTCCGTCGAACCATTGTGGCATAGGATCAGAAAAACAAATTAAGAACGAGCAATAACTCTTCTGACGGCATTCTCAGCTGTCAGCAGGGCGTGGGGTGGGGCATAAATTTTCAGGGGAAAAAGATGTCTGAGCGCAGCGAGTTGTTTTTACCCTGAAAATTTATGCCCCGCCCTGCGACCACGCTCCAAACAAGCGGCCCGACAGACCGAACACCCCAAGCCAAACATTACGGACCAACCTCCGGAGCCGGATCCGGACCACCCTCGCGAAACTCGCTGGCCGACTTGCCGGTCCACTTTCGGAACGCCCGGCTGAAGTTAGACAGGTCCGCATAGCCCAGCTCGTAGGCAATCTCGCTGACGGACTGGTTGGTATAGCGGAGCAACTGGATCGCCCGGTCTTTCAGAACCGACTCGAGGATTTCACGGTAGCTGGTATCGCGGTCGGCCAGGCGGCGTTTCAGGGTTCGGGACGAGACGCAGAAACGCTCGGCCATGGCTTCCAGGGACGGCAAGGGGCCGGGCATCATCCGGAGCATGTTGCGGATGGCCAGGACAATGTCACCCTGCTCTTTCAGGGCCTTCTGGAGCTCGAACTCACACTGATCTCGGGCCATGCGGGAGGCTTCGGCGTCGGCCAGGCGCATGCGCACTTCCAGAAGCTCCCGGGGGAACACCATCATTTCATCCGGCTGGCCGTATTCGAATCGGACCGGTAGCTGGTTCGCAAACTGCCGGTAGCAGGACGGCTCCGCCGCGCTCAGGCGAACGGTGACGCCCGGGAGCTTGCCGTCTTCCAGGGCAAAGCCGTGTCTAGCAGCGTCTTCCCGGTCCAGGAGCTGTTCGGTCAGCAGGATCAGGGTGGCGCTCACGGTCTCGGCGAGAAACGGATAGAGGCCGGGCACTTCGAATTCGGTGCACAGCTTTACCAGCACCTGATCCCCTGCTTCGGACTGGCTCATACTGAGGAACGGTACCCGCAGATGCAGGTAACGGCGCACGGAATCCAGAGCATCGGCGAAGGTGGGGCTGGTAAGAGCCGCGAAGCCCAGGGTGCCGTGAATGGTCAGGCGCAGTTCGCGGGCCAGCATGAAACTGAGACCGTCCTGGCCGGCCAGGTTTACTGCCCGCTTGGCCATAATGATGGCATCGGTGACAAACACCCGGCTGTCGTTGCTCTTAAGATCGTCCGGGCTGAACTCCAACCCTTCATAGAGTAGCCGGTCGTTGTAGCCCAGTTGGCGGACGGTCTCGGCCAGAACCCGCAGGTAAGCGCCCGGTACCAGGAACAACCCCAGCATCTGCCGTTCTTTGTCCGGACCGCTTGCGCTCATTGGCATTCCTTCTTATTGGCGTGGCTGAAGCACTTTAACTGACTGTATCAGATGCCTCTTGCCGCTACAGTGGGGCCCGGTACACCATGCTCGCCGTCAGCATGGTCAATCAAATCCCGGCCCGTGTCCCATCCTGATCGACTGCCGTCCCCTTTGCGCATTCCTGCCTGACCTTGACTGCCACACACTGGAGCCATGACATCAGCCAGAGTGAGGAGTACACACATGCTGAGCAACAAAACCGCAGAAGACAAAAAAACGCCGGTTAGCCGGGCCTCGAACACCCCGGACAACGTCACCATCACCGCCCAGCGCATGGGGTTCGAGTTCGGTGAACAGGTTCCCCGCTACTGGGTCGATAACAGCTACACCATCAGCCACATCATGAATGGTCTCTCGGTGCTGTTTCCGCAGGGCGAGCAGTTCTTTGTCGATTCGGTAAGGGCGTTCCGGGACAAGATCTCGGATCCCAAGCTCAAAGAGGAGATACGCGGGTTCATTGGCCAGGAGGCCATGCACTCCCTGGAACACATCGCCATGAACCAGCATGTGCGTGACCAGGGCATGCCGGTGGAAGAACTGGAAAAACACCTGGAAGTGGTCCTGGGCATCGCCAAGAAACTGCCCAAGCGTCACCAGCTGGCCATCACCTGTGCCCTCGAGCACCTGACTGCCATGATGGCCGACATGCTGCTGGAGCGGGACGATGTCCGTCAGGACATGGATGAATCCATGCGCCCGCTATGGGTCTGGCATGCGATTGAAGAGACCGAGCACAAGGCGGTTGCCTATGACGTATTCCAGGCAGCAGGCGGCACCTACGCCGAAAGAACCTTTTATCTCGCCTTCAGCACCGCCGCCCTGGGTGTGATGAGCACCTACTTCACCAGCCGGATGATGCTGAACGACCGCAAGAACTTCTCTCTGAAAGATACCGCTTCAGGTCTCTGGCGCCTGTGGGGCCTCAACGGAACCTTTTCCAGCCTGATTCCCACATGGCTGGAGTATTTTAAGCCCGGTTTTCACCCCTGGGATCACGACAACAGCGACCTGATTGCCCGTTTCAAGGAAGAAATCCAGGCCCACATCGCACCGCAATACAAGAAAGGTAATCGCAGGACGCTTCAGTAAACCACGGAAGCAACTCCCAACCCTGCAGGGAAGCGGGTGGGGAGGTCTTTGTGCAGGGAAAATGATGTCTGAGCGCAGCGAGTTGCCTTTTCCCGGAAGAAAGACCTCTCCGCCCGATTCCCAGCTACCGGGTCAGACATTCGGCTCAGCGACGCCGGATCGAATGACTTCCCCCTTCCTCCAAAGCCGCCATTCACCGGGCTGGTAGACATCCCACTTTTCATCGGTGGTCAGTGGCTCCGTCACAATCACGCTGACGATATCGTTGGGCGTCGTTTCCGATTCAAAGTCCACCGTCACGTCCGCGTCTTTCAGGCGAGCAGGACCGAACGGAGCCCTTCGGGTAATGCTGGCCATCTTGGTGGTGCAGTAGGTAAACAGCCAGTCGCCGTTACTCAGCAGGAGGTTGAAAACGCCCTGGCTGGCGTATGCCTTCGACAGGCTTACGAGCCGATCGATGATGTCGTCGGTCGGGGTGTTCCGGTCGCAATGGCTGCGCAGGTGGTTGAGGATATCGCAGAACAGGGCTTCGCTGTCGGTGGTGCCGACCGGCTCGTAAAAGCCCGGCGTTGAGCGGAAGCCGGATAACTGGCCGTTGTGGGCGAACACCCAGTAGCGCCCCCAGAGTTCGCGCATGAACGGATGGGTGTTGGCCAGGCAGATGTCGCCAACGTTGGCCTGGCGAATGTGGCAGATGGCCACTTCGCTCTTGATCGGATGGGTCTGGACCACTTCGGCGATTCGGGAACTGGCGCTGGCATCGGCATCGTGGAAAGCCCGAACGCCCTTGCCCTCGTAGAAGGCCACACCCCAACCGTCCTTGTGGGGGCCGGTCTGGCCGCCGCGGCGGGTGAGGCCGGTGAAGCTGAAACACAGGTCAGTGGGCGTATTGGCGCTCATGGCCAGCAGTTCACACATGGGCTAGGTCAATCTTGCAGGGAAATGATTGCCCCAAGAATACCGCAATCAGCTCGCTTCGACAGTCAGAATCTCAAGCTGGCGGGGGTTATGGCCGGCGCCGACCACCCGATTTCGACCGGCCCGCTTGCCACTGTACAGCCAGCGGTCCGCAACCCGGAGCAGACCTTCGGCTTCCCGGCCGTGATCTGGCCACTGGGCAACCCCAAAGGAGGCGGTCACCCGGATACGGGCATCACCATAGGGCAAATCGCGTTCAGCAATCCGCTGGCGCAGCTCGTCCATCAGGACAAACGCATCCGCCGGCTTCACATCCCGCAGAATCAGGCCGAACTCCTCGCCACCGAGGCGGCCGACGAAGTCTGTGCTTCTCAGGCGCTCGGTCAGGCATCGGCTGATGTTTTTGAGAACATAGTCTCCGGCCTCGTGGCCCAGGGTGTCGTTCACAAGCTTGAAGTGGTCAATGTCCATGACCACGAGAGCAAAACCGGCTCCGCTGCGATCACACTCGGCGATGGTCCGATTCAATGTGCCCTGGAAGTTGCTGCGATTGGCGAGGCCCGTCAGCGCATCAGTCTGGGCCATATCCACCAGGCGCTGCTCGGCCTCTTCGCGGCGGCCCTCATACAGGTGAATGAAGGCCAGCATCAGGGCACCGCACAACACCATGTTGAGCAGATCGATCATCGCGTGGGGGCTGCCGACCTGGCCAAGGTGGATGTAGTAGATGACGCCGCCGACGATCATGAAGGGCGCGCTGAGAATCATGCCTTCTTTCTTGCCGAGCAGCAGGTAGGCAAGAACCGGCATCATCAGCACCCAGACGAAAGCGGACACCGAGGCTTCTGGCAGCAGCATTATCACGAGGAAAAATGCGAACAGAGGCACCAGATAGGCATAAACCCATTGCTGCAGGTGGGGCGTGGATTTCAGGCGCCAGACGCCGAAAAACAGCAACGCGCTGGCACAGAGTTCACCAATGCCCACCCAGAGGAAACCATTGAGAATCTGCAGGCATGCGAAAACCACCAGTGCCGAGCCAGTGATCAGAAAAAGTAGCCGCATCAAGGAGCGGCGATGGCTGTCCCGCAGACCTGAGCGGCTCTGTTCCAGTGTGGCCCCCAGGTCGGAATGGTGAGGCGTATTCATGCTGACTCTTCCTTGGATCAGCTTACGAGTATAGCCCCGAAACACTGTTTGTAAAATGTACAGCAGGCCCGGTTCTTCACGGGCCCCTGACACTCAGCCGCACGCATCAGACATACAGGTTCTTGCGAGAGAAGCGTTCCACCAAAGGCTGATAAGCCGAACCCAGCAGACGGTTGATGGCGTCGATACCCCAGGCGTCCGGGCCTACCAGGATGCGGGACTCGTTCTTGAGGATGCCTTTCACAATGGTCTCCGCCGCTTTCTCGGGCGTGGTCATGGCGAGCTTGTCGAAACCCTTGCGCTGGGCGACGGCATTCTCGGACTTGCCCATACGCGCGGCATTGGCAATGTTGGTGCGGATGCCACCGGGGTGCACACAGCTCACCGCCACCGGCTGGTTTTCCAGCTTCATTTCCTGCCTGAGGGCTTCGGTGAATCCGCGTACCGCAAACTTGGCGGCGTTGTAGGCGCTCTGTTTGGGCACGCCGATCAGGCCGAACACGCTGGACACATTCACCACATGGCCATCGCCCGAGGCAATCAGATGTGGCAGGAAGGCACGGGTGCCGTGGGCAACACCCCAGAAGTCAATGTCCATGACCCATTTGAAGTCCTCGTCGGTCATCTCACGCACCGTTGCAGACAGTGCCACACCCGCATTGTTGATGACCAGATTGACCTGACCAAAGTCTTTTGCAACCTCCTCGGCATGGGCAAAGATGGCATCCCGATCCGAGACATCCAGCCGGTAGGTCTTCACGTCGGCATTCCCGAGCGCTTCCGCCGTTTCCGCCAGGCCGGCCTCATTGACGTCAGACAACGCCAGCCGGCAGCCCCGGTCCGCCAGGGACTTGGCGAGCGCGCGCCCGATACCCGAGCCTGCACCGGTAACAACGGCAACTTTGTTCTTCAGATTCTTCATGGTCACGGACCTCTTGTTGTGTGCTCTGGCAATTAAAGCAGATACTCTAACAATTGCCTGTCCGGGGGATATGGCTTTAGTGAACCAGGCCACATGGCACTCCGGCCACCCTCTGACGCGGCATCCGGTTTCCGGTACAATCCGTTGCCGACGGCCGGTGCGCGACACCGAGCCTCCCCCTTCCCCGAACCTGTGGATTTTCTTTATGGAATGGAGTCTTACGCATTTCTGGCTGATCCTGGCGCTGGTGCTGAGCCTGGCTGAACTGGCCTCGGGTGTTCTGTTACTTCTGGCCCTGGGCATTGCCGCGGCGCTGACCGCCTTGCTGGCTTTTCTGGGCTTACCATTTGAGTGGCAGCTCGCCGGCATGGGGGTGTTCTCGGGAATCCTGGTGCCTGTCGCCATTCGCTGGATACGACCACGCTTCTCTCCCAAAGGCGTGGCCTATGGCACGACCGGCACCGGTGTGGAGCAAGGCCGGCGTTACCAGACCCTGAAGCGGGATTTCGACGGTGCCACCGGCATCAAGGTCAACGGCGATTTCTATCGCCTGCGGGTCACCGACACCGGAGAAACCGACCTTCCGGAAGGAACCGACGTCATTTTCAAACAGTTTGACGGCACGACCGCCGTTGTTGAGACGATCACATACAAGGAACAGTAAGCATGGAACAGTATCTTTCACCCGGGCTGATCATCAGCCTGATCCTGGTCGCTATTGGCATCTTCATCATTGCCAAGGGACTGGTCATCGTTCGCCAATCCGAAGTCATGGTCATTGAGCGGCTGGGTTCGTTCAACCGGATTCTTGAAAGTGGCGTGAACATCATCATCCCCTTCATCGAGCGGCCACGCCCAATCACCATGATTCGCTACGTCCGCATGGGCGAAGACTACCATCCGGTGATGAGCGATGAGGTCCGTATTGACCGCCGGGAAACGGTTATGGACTTCCCTGGACAGCCGGTGGTGACCACCGACAACGTCACGGTGAAGATCAACGGCGCCCTGTATTACCAGATCATTGACCCGCGCCGGGCCGTTTACGAAGTCGCCAACATGAGCCAGGCGGTGGAGGTTCTGGCCAAAACCACCCTGCGCTCGGTGGTGGGCAAGATGGAGCTGGACAAGCTGTTTGAATCCCGCAGCGAGGTGAACTACGCCATCCAGGCCGAGATGGAAGAGGCCGCTTCCAAGTGGGGCGTCAAGCTTACCCGGGTGGAAGTCCAGGACATCAGCATGCCGGAAGAAGTGGAGGAAGCCATGCGGTTGCAGATGGCTGCAGAGCGCAAGCGCCGGGCCACGGTCACCGAAGCCGAGGGGGAAAAGTCGGCGGCTATCGCCATGGCACAGGGCCAGCGCGAATCCGCCATTCTGAATGCCCAGGGCGACAAGGAGTCGGCCATTCTCCGGGCCCAGGGTGAGCAGGAGTCCATCCGTCTGGTACTCAGCGCAATGGGCGACTCTGAAGAGAACAAGCAGACGGTTATTGGCTACCTTCTGGGCCAGAGCTATATCAAGGTTCTGCCCAATATGGCGAAAGAGGGCGAGCGGGTGTTCGTACCCTACGAATCCTCAGCGCTGCTCGGCTCCATGGGCATGTTCCGCGAACTGGCCGGCAGCCCCGAGGACACGGTTCGCCAGCATCTGCAGCGCGATGGCCTACGCGGCGGGATGGTCGGCGCGGCAGGCAACAGCTAAGCCCCGAGAACCCGTCAACCCAGGAGATTGTCCAGGGGTTGGTCGTAACTGGGGGCGAATACCTTCAGGAAATAGGCAACCTCTGGCAATCCGTCTTCCTCCAGGCGGTTGCGGATCTGTTGGGCGGCCGGCTCGAACTCCTTGTTGCCGGCCCTGATCTCCGCCTGGCACTTGAGCCACGCCGACAGCCTGTCGGCGGCCTTGATCAGTTCCCGGTCTTCTGCCGGTAGCCGAGACTCCCGAACATAAGGTGAAAAATCCTCTCGCAGGTCCTCCGGCAACAGCGCCAACAGTTCCGCCTCTGCCTTGTGCTCAATGTCCCCGAATGCCTCTCGCATCACCTTTGAATGGTATTTCACCGGTGTCGGCATATCACCGGTAATCACCTCCGTCGCATCATGGTAAAGCGCTGCTGCGGCAATACGGTCGGCATTCACCTGGCCACCGAAATGCCGGTTGCGGATTATGGCAAGCGCGTGGGCGAGGGTCGCTACTTCCCAGGAATGGGTTGCCACATTCTCCTCAATGGCATTGCGCATCAGTCCCCAACGCTTGATCCAACGCAAGCGGGAGACATAGGCGAAAAAGTGGCTGGCAACATTACCCATCGGTTAAAGACCTGTTTTGCATTAGTTCATAATCTTTTGCTTCAGGTACACAAAATCCCCATGGTATTCTGAATACGTATTCAATTGTTACATAACCGGGAATATTGTGTCCGCTCGATCCCACATTCTGAGACTACTGGCCACCCTTGCTGCCGCTATTATGCTGGCAACGGCGCCGATTCAGGCAGATGAAACCGCAATCACTGTGGGCGTTTACCATTTTCCCCCGATCGCCAGTGTTGACGGTAGCGGGCAAGCCACAGGCCTGCTGGGCGACCTGCTGCAGGAACTCGAACACGCCCACCCAACGTTCTCCTTCCAGGTGTTTCATACCTCTCCCAAGCGCCGATACCTGGATTTCGATGCCGGGCTCTACGACGTTATCTTCTTTGAAAGCCCAGACTGGGGCTGGACAGAGAAGGACGTGGACATCACCCGTCCAATCCTGGCCGACGAAGAACTGTACGTAGCTCTCAAAAAGGACGGCAGAGATTCCTCATTCTTCGATGATCTGAACAAGCGATCCATCGTCGCTATTTCCGGCTATCACTACGGTTTTACCGGGTACGAAACCGACAACTCCGTGCTGGAGCAGAAATTCGACATCGAATTTTCCGACAGCCACAGCCGCAACATAAATCTGATCAAGGCCGATCGGCCTTCCGTTGCGGAAGTTGCGATTGTCAGTCACTCCTACCTGCAGCGGCACCTGGCCAGGCATCCGGAAGACTGGGACAAACTGCTGATATCGAGTGAGCCGGACCAGCGCTACCAGCTCAGGATCATTGCCCGGAAGGGCGGCGCCGCCAGTGCAGACCAGATGCTCAAACTGTTGGCGCCACTGGTGGACAATGGCCGATACCGGCAACTCGTCGAAAACTGGGGGCTCCAGTTACCAGCGGGCTTTCTGACCAGCTTCGAGGCACCCTGAGGTCAACGCACATCCAGGTTGAAGGCGACGATCACGTTACCTTCGCCACCCACTTCGGCATTACGGGCCGGATCGAGCAGGAAAAGCTGATCAGCCGGTACTCCGTGCGTTTGCTGAAGGACATTCCGCAAGGTTACCCCTCGCGAGGCGGCCAGGTTACTCAATGCTTCAGGCGCCAGTGACCGCTCACCGGCCAGATAGGCTTCCCGGGCTGCCTGCCACTCCTCCTCGGACAGTTCCTGTTCACCACCAGCGGTCAGATCGTCCCGCAACAGCGCAAGTCCGTCAGCCTGGGGCTCAACATTACCCCGAATATTCAGCAACAGGTCCGGGCGTTCCAGCAACGCGTCCGCCAACGCCGCCAGCTTTTCGGCCTCACCCTCGGCCAGCTGGATACTGCCGGGAACAAAGCTCACTTTGCCCAACTCTTCCCCGCTCAGCCCGGCCAGCTCCGCAATCGAGCCAAGCATACTGAACGGTGACGCCGCGGCCTTCGCCAACAGGTTTACGAACGCCCGCATCACCACCTTGCCGACACTGAAGTCCGGGTCGGACAGGTCGCCGCTGATCGGCAGGTCCACTTCAATAACCCCTTTGCTGTCCCTGAGCAGGGCCAGACCCAGTTTGACCGGCGCATTGACGGCGTCGTCGCTGGCTATGGCGGAACCCAGTTCAAGCCGATCCATCACCACCAGGTTGGAGGCATCGATTCGCGAGCCGGCAATCTCGTAATCCAGGTTAAGATTCAGCTTGCCACTGTCCACGCCGTAGCCCAGGTATCGCCCGAAATACGGCGACAGCGCCGGTAGCGACAGATCCTGCATGATCAACCGGAGATCGCTGACATCCTCGGTGCCAAGGGTCCCAATGGTGCCCTCAAAATCGAGGTCTGCCACGCCGCCGACCCGGCCCCTTATGGATACCTTGCCCTGCTGCGGGGAAATGTTGCTCAATCCGGTTACGCTGCCATTCAGTTCACCAAACGATGTGGTGAAGGCGGGATCCAGCGTACGATCGGTGTAGGCCAACTCACCGTTCTCAAGCATCAACTGCCCAATGCGGAAAATGAATTCGGGCTCGGAGTCGCCGGTTCCCTCTGCGGCCTCCGGGGCCGGTTCTTGTTCCTCGGCGGAACCGGCCCCCTTGGCAATGCGCTCCACGTTATGGACGCTGTTGGTATTGCGGACAATGTTGATCCTCGGCTGGGCCAGGGTCACGGTGCCGATTTCCAGCCGGGCAGGGTGGACGTTGTATTCAATCGGCGCCAGGCGCAACGTTTGCCATGACACCAGCGATCCGGAACTGTCAGGCAGTTTCAGGTCCAGGCCGGCCACTTCCGCAGTACCGCTGAAGGTGCCGGTGAGCGGGTCCTGTTGGCCATCGAGGTCCAGATTGCCATCGAGGCCCAGAGTGCCCTTGGTTATGGCGAGGTTGGCGCCCTCCTGCACGTATGGCTCGAAGGCCGCCAGCGCGACACCGCTCCCGGATATGGCCGCTTCCAGGGTAAATGGCGCGGGCGTAACCTGGCCATTCAGCGACAACTGCCCACCACTGGCCAGGGTTCCCCGGGCTTCGTAAGTTACCGGTTCCTCCAGCTCGTGGCTTATCCGCCCTACCGAAACCGAGAGCTGCTCAAGAGCAATTTCAGCCGCCGTCTCCGGCTGACTGTCCTGCCAGAGAACCCGGCCGTCGGAGAGCGCCAGGCCCGCGACTGACCAGCGGAACGGCTGCCCGGCCGACGATGCGTCGTCTGCGCTTTCAGCCTCTCCCTGATCGGCGGCCAGCGGCGCCAACCAGTCGATTTCCCCCGCTGCACTTCGCGCCAGGGCGAGATCGAGCTTGTCCAGGGACACCCGGCCGATACGGACCTCCCTCCGGTTGAGGTCGAAACCTATGGCATCCACCGACAGCAGGGCGTTCGTCAGCCTGGCCTCATCACTCTGCTCATCCAGGGCGATTGCAAGATTCTCGAGTTTCAGCTGACCGTTGGTCGTTTCCAGGTAAAAGACGTCACCGGCCTGGATTTCATAGTCCGAGCTGAGAGTGACGCTGCCACCACGCAGGTCGTAGGGGATAAACGGCGCCAGAAAGTGTGCCAGGGTTTCATGGCCCACCGCCGACACTTTGAGGGTGCCGTTGGAATACAATGGCGCAACACTCAGATCCCCTTGCCACTCGACCGTCTGGCTACCCAAAGCCGCTAGCAGGGAGTAATCGCTGTCCTGCCCGTCCCGCTGCCAGGTGGCGAGGTCGTTCAGTGTCAGATCCAGCGGGGTAATCCGAAACTCCGCCATTTCCTGCTTGGTGAAGTCCCGGAACAACATTTCGCCGCCGTTCAGCGCAATTTGACCAAAATAGAGCCTGGGTGGGCCGGTTTCCTCGGCTTGCGCGGACGGGGGCTCGTCCTGACCGGCCTCCGGATTGGCCGCCTGCCAGTCCCTGGCAAAATTAACACTGTAATCCTCCAGGAGGTCTACCCGAACGTAAGGCTCGTCCAGCTGAATGGCTTCAAAACCGGCAATTCCGCGAATCAGCTGGAAAAAATTCATGTCCACCATGAGCCGGTCAAAGCCAACCACCTGCTCGCCATCCGAATCGGCCGCAGACAGTCCCAGAGCTTCTACCCGAAGAGTAAAGGGATTGGTACGGATATCGGTGATTTCTGCCTGCCAGCCCATGCGCTGGTCCAGCTGCTCTGGCACCAGCCGCTCCAGCCACCAGGGAAGCAGGAGGAACCCTGCCAGGGTGTACAGAATCAGAAGCGCCAGGAATCCGATCAACAGATTCCTGGGCATGCGACTGCTTTTACGGCTCTCGGCCACAGACATCTCCTTATAACCGGCGGATTCCCGGGGCAATCTTGCCCACCTGCCTGTTCACAAGGATAGTCGGCCTTGTGCTGGTTTGTCAGCTCTGGAGCTTATGACCCGGCAACACCAGCTCCGGGTCAGTGACCATGTTGGAAAACTGGCCAATCTCTTCGGGATCTCTTGGCACCATGGCAGCGCGGAGCAGCTTGCGCGTTGAATTTCCGGTTGCCGGGTAAGCAGACTGGCCGACACGCCAGGTGACCGGCATAGCCGGAGTACCAATACGCTCGTTGATCTGGCGGAGCCGTTTGTACATGAACGCGTGCTCGCTGTCCTCATGATCGGGCACCAGGGCAAAGAAGGCGCTGGCGGAATACCGGGCCAGATAGACCGGGTCCGACATCTGGTCCAGCAGCGCCGCACTGATTTCCTTGACCACCGTATTCAGCGATTCCTCACCCATGCCGCTGGAAAGCTCCCGGAAGTTGGCAATATCCAGATAAATCAGGGCAAACGGGTTACGGCCGGCGTTGTCCCGGGCAAGGATATCCAGCAGACGTTCCTCCAGTGCTGAACGGTTGGGCAGGCCGGTCACCGTGTCGACAAAGGCCAACTCTGCCACTCGCTGATCCTCTTCCGCCTTGCGTACGGCAACGTCACGCTGATGTTTTACATCGAGAACAGTCACTACCAATGCAACACCGAGCAGGGCTGCACAGAAGACGGCCAGAGGGATCCCCATCCAATCGCCGCGCAAGCCATTGTCAGCGGCAGGGACAGCACCTTCCGGGAAAATCATCGCCATCATACCGGTGTAGTGCATGCCACAGATTGCTGCAGCCATCACCAGGGCTGCCACAAACTGAATGGCCAGGGATCCCGCTCCGTCCATGCCCTGAAGCTTGCGGCACAGGGCAAGCGCGACACCGGATGCGACAACGGCAATCACGATGGAAACGGCAAGAAATCCAATGTTGAATGTCGGCGGCTCAGACATTCGCATCGCGTACATTCCCAGGTAATGCATGACAACAATGCCGCCGGCCATGAAGAGCGTCGCACCAGCAAACAGAGGTGCTCCCAATCGCTCCCGCCCGATAATATGCAGGGCAATGCCGGAGGCAACCACAGCCGCGAGCCAGGAAACCGTCGTCATCAGGACATCGAACGTCATGGCGACATCCATCGGCATAGCACGCATTCCGACAAAGTGCATGGTCCAGACGCCGGTTCCCATCAACACGGCACCAGCGGCCAGCCATTTTCGACGCTCGCCGTCTTTGGCGTTGGTCAACCTGGCGCCGAAGAACAGGGCAGCGTATGCAGCCAGAACAGCGACCAGAAAGGAAGCAGCCACAAGGGGCAAATCGTATTCGGACATCATCTCGTTCGACCTTTTATTGGTGTGTTTGAACGGGTCAGATTTCCCGGTTGCTCAATGCTGACCTACATCAACGTCCGGTTAGATACGGGCTAAGTGTGAATTGGGTCTCATTCTATTGTTGGCTTTATGTAACCGTCTCCGACATAAGCATCGCTGACAGACAGGCCTGAACCCGATATGCTTCGGAATCGTATTTATCCCGGGCCAGTAGAACTCGAATGAGAGGGAGCATTATGGATATCGGCGATATGCGTCGTGATTTCGAGAGTGAGGGGCTGGATCGCGATGCGCTAGACAGTAATCCGGTCAGGCAGTTCCAGGTCTGGTTTGAAGATGCCCGGGAGGCAGGCATTCTCGAGCCCAACGCCATGTCGCTGGCGACCACAGGTCGGGATGGCATGCCGGACCTGCGCACGGTCTTGCTGAAATACTTCGACGACGAGGGTTTTGTCTTTTACACCAACTACGGCAGCCGGAAGGCGCGGGAAATGGAAGAGAACCCCCAGGCAGCCCTGCTATTTCCCTGGATCGGACTGAATCGTCAGGTACGGATCCAGGGCGCCGTTGAGAAGGTAAGCAAAGCAGAATCCCTGCGCTACTTTGCATCACGACCCCGGGGCAGTCAGATTGGCGCCTGGGTATCCGAACAGAGCAAGGCCATCACCTCCCGAGGGCTGCTCGAACAGAAGGTGGCCGAAATCAAACGCAAATTCAGTGACGGCGAAGTGCCCCTGCCAAGTTTCTGGGGTGGTTATCGCATTGTCCCCGACCGTATCGAGTTCTGGCAGGGCCGGCCCAGCCGGCTCCATGACCGCTTTGAATATGTGAGGGACGGCGATGGCTGGCTCATCCAACGACTTCAGCCCTGATGACCGCCCATCTGTCTGGCTTTGCCACCAGACAGATGGGCCCGAGATCGCCCACCCGGCCTGGCTGACCGACTATGAACGCGAGACCGTAGGCAAATTCAGTGGCCCCCGGGAGCGGGAATACCTGTCCAGTCGCTGGCTTATTCGCCAGGCCATTGGCAAATCCGCCATGGTTCCGCCCAACCATTGCTGCCCGGTGGCCGGCCGCCCTAACGCTTCCGGTACGCCCGAAGGCTGGCGGTTGTCTCTCAGCCATAGCCAGGGCCTCTCCGCCTGCGCCACTCGGGCAGATTCACCCATCGGACTCGATCTGGAGCCCTGCCAGCGCCATGCCCAGTGGCAGAAAGTGGTCAAACGCTGGTTCTCCCCGGTCGAACAGGAATGGCTGTTCCGGGAAGACGACTCGAATACCTTCCTCAAGGTCTGGACCCTCAAAGAAGCCTGGCTGAAGGCAACCGGGCGCGGCATTGCCGGCAACCTCCAGACCCTGGAGGTGCGCAAGAATTTCGAGATCTACGGCGACCAGCCGGAACAGGACTGGCAAGCCGCCTGCTGCTACATTGAGGGCTACCTGGTAACCGTGGTGTTTCGGGGAAGCCGGCCGGTATGGCCGGAAATTACCTTGCTTGAACCGCCGCCCCACGATTTCTCACTGGTGGATGCGGAACCCATCGAGGCCTCCTGGGAGCCACTGTTCCAGCGCACTATCCGTTGCAAAACCCCGTGACTCGGGCCAGACACAGATAAAACAGGTCAGTTTATGGACACCCCGGAACGCTGCCCATGGTGTGGCGACGACCCACTCTACGTGCACTATCACGACACCGTGTGGGGCCGCCCCGAATACGACGATCTCGCCTTGTTCGAAAAACTCTGCCTGGACGGTCAACAGGCCGGCCTGAGCTGGATCACCATCCTGCGAAAACAGGAGAACTATCGCGCAGCTTACGATCACTTCGATCCGGAAAAGATCGTGCAATACGACGAGAGCACGGTTGAGGCGCTGCTCAGCAACCCGGGCATTATCCGCAACCGCCTGAAGGTACAGTCAATCATCAAGAATGCCCGGGGCTATCTGGATTTGCGTGATAAAGGCACAGGGTTCAGTGACTTTCTCTGGTCCTTCGTTGAACACCAGCCGATCCAGAACCGCTGGCGCTCCTTTTCCGAGGTTCCCACGGCCACGCCGGAATCCGAAGCCATGTCGAAAGCCCTGAAACGCGCCGGGTTCACCTTTGTCGGTCCTACCATCGTCTACGCGTTTATGCAGGCAACGGGCATGGTGAACGACCATCTGGTGGCGTGCCCACAACATCGGGAGTGCTATTTACTGAGCCAATGATCTCAATAGGCTGAGGGGTCGTAAGTTCTGGAGTGTTATGAACCACGGAGCTTGTCTGTGCGAATCACCCTCGACCAACTCAGAAGCATGCAGAGTCCGGTAATCGACCTGCTTGAGATCCTTTCGCTTGAGGGCCAACATTACATGGCGCGCCTCAGCATTGATGACCAACCTCTGCTGCTCTCTGAAAAAAACGGCACTACCTCACTGTTCCGAAGCGCCTGGCAAATCCAGGATACCCTGGCTTCGTTTGATATCCGTGAAACCCAGGTTGTGCACCCTTCCGCCTACCACGAAATGGTTGGCATGGAACCTTCAGAAGTTGAACCCATGAGAATCCGGGTTCAGAGGCAGAAACCGTGATTGCAGTAGCAAGACTAGCCATCCTTGTTGGCATCGCGGGGCTGGTTCCTTTTATCGGCCTTCTCGCAGGGCTGTTCTTGATGCCTCAGTACAGCGTGGCGCTGCTGGGCTATTTCTATCTGTACAGTGCCGGTATCCTGGCCTTCATGGCTGGCGTCTACTGGCCCATTGCCATGCAGTTGGACAACTGCTCCTATCCCCTCTCGCCCATCGTTACCATACTGCTTAGCCAGGTATTTTTTGTCTCAGCAGGCCTCGGCTTGCTGTTGCCGGTAACCGGTCAGATTGTGCTCTACACCATCGCCTATCTGGCGCTCTACATGGTGGACGCCCGCTGGATGAAGGTTTACTGGCCCGCCTGGTATTTGCGGCTTCGACTTCTTCTTACCTCGGTGGTTGTAGTTTGTCAGCTCACAGCGGCCGCCTGGTTTTTCCTTCTCCACGCGACGCACTGAGTCTTTCCGGGAAGTGCGGAGCCTGATGAACGATCAGGCTCCGAAGGCGTCTTCAGGTGTTTCGTAGCGACTTTGCAGTTTCCTCAATGCGGTCTTCTCAATCTGGCGCACCCGCTCCCGGCTGATACCCAGATCATCGGAGATCACCTGCAGGGTTTCCGGTTCCGGCAGACCAAGACCGTAGCGACGCGACAGGATGTCCTTCTCCCGATCACTCAGCTCGCTGAGCATGGATTTGAGCGTCCGTCGACGATCGCGATCAGACATCGGGTGATCGGGCGCCATCTGATCGCCGGCGTCCAGGCTATCGCCAAGGGTGACCGAACCGTCTTCCACCAGCGGAACGTCCGTAGACAGCTCCCTGGTCGCCAGGGCTCTCAGTTCGCCAATCCTGGACGGGCTGGCTTCCATCTCGCGGGCCAGCTCGGTCTGGGACGGCGTCCGGCCTAGGCTCTGGTGCAGCCTCAAAGACAGCTTCTGCAGCTGACGGATTTCATCCACCACGTTTTCCGGCGTATGCACCAGACGGGTACCGCGCTGCAGGCAGCGCTTTACTTCCTCACTAATCCACCAGTAGGCGTAGGTGGAGAATCGAAAGCCCTTGGTGGGATCAAACCGCTCCACGGCCTTGATCAGGCCCACGTTTGCATCCTGAATCAGGTCTGACATGGGGATGCCATGCTGCCCGTAGCGACGGGCGATATGCACCGCCAGACGAAGGTTGCTCTGGATAAGCTTGCGGCGACAGGCCGTGGCGAGGTGGAACGCCCGACGACATCGGGACGAAAACGCACAGGCATCTCCGAGGCTACCAATCACTTCCCGGAACGTCTGCGGGGTGTCCTCCGGCAGGGCCAGTTCGGTACTGATGATTTGGTAACACAGAGTCAGTTTGCGGGAGAGGCGGCGTTCAGCCTCGTCTGTCAGCAGTTCATACCGGGACGCATCCCTGAAGTACAGCCCGACCAGGGAATCCCTTTCACCATCGTTGGGCGTTGTCGGAGACGGTCCCAGCCTTTCAGTCGTTCGCATGGCTAAGGTACCGGTCAAAATTTACATCAGGGAATACGACGTGGAGAAGCTGATGGATTTACCGGGGGAGGGTCAGTAAAAACCCACAGGCGACACGAGCGGTCGGCCTGTGGGCATCACCTGCAAAGCTATGGCAGCTCAGGCTGCGACAATGGCGTACTCGTGATTATGAGGCTCGATGAGAACGCCGTGCAGAGCAACGATCGCCTTCTCGTAGTCATCCTCATCCACCACAAACTGGATATCCACCTGACGCATGCACTGGTGCAACGCCAGAACGCTGATTTCCTCATCAGCCAGCGCCTTGACGGAGCGGGACAGAATGCCCGGAACCTTCATATCGCTGCCGATCGCCGAAACCACAGCCACTTTTCGAGTGTTGATCTCGGCATTGGGGAACTCTTCCTTCAGCGCCTTGACCACCCGCTTGACGTGTTTGAGCGTACTGCCCACGTAATGGGTGATGGTGTTGGCGTTGGTGTCCTTGGACATGAACCGAACCTTGAAACGGCTCAACACATCCAGGATACGGCGGTCGGAACCGGGCTCGCCCTGCATGTCCTGATCGAAGACTTCCACGGCGAACACACCCTTGGCGCCGGCAATGATCTCCACCTGGGGTTTCTCACTGACGTAATCGCCGGTGATCAGGGTACCGGTGTGCTCCGGTTCAAAGGTATTCATCACCCGCAGCGGAATCTCGTTCTGGCGCATGCCCTTGCCGGCACGGGGATGGATCGCCTCCATGCCCAGGTTGGCCAGCTGGTCTGCCACGTCGTAGTTGGTGCGGCCCAGGGGTACCACCTTGTCCGCGCCAACGATGTTGGGATCGGCAGAGCTCAGATGGTATTCCTTGTGGATGATCGCCTCACGGGCCTCGGTGATCACGGCCACCCGGCTGAAGGTCATCTCACTGTAGCCGCGGTCGAAGGTCCGCATCAGACCTTCTTTACACTGGGCATAGCCGGTCACGATCGGCAGTTCGCGGCTCAGGTCCACGGCATCGAACGCCTGCTTGAGCTTCTCGTCCAGCGGCAGCAGCTCGTTGTCGCGCCAGCCGGTCAGATCCACGAAGCGGGCATTGATGCCTTCCTGCTGGAGCTTCAGGGCGGTGTTAAAGGCACTGTGGGCCTCACCGATGCCGGCCAGCATTTCACGTACAGTGAGCAGATGCTCTTCCAGCTGGAACTGGCCGTAGGAACACAGGCGCTGCAGGTCGATCAGGCAGCCCCGCACACCCTCGATACGGTCGGTAATGAACTGGTCCGCCTGCTGCTTGAGCATCGGGTCTTCGAACAGCTCACCGTTGATATCAGTCAGAAACTTGACCAGTTTGGTGAGGTCGTCGCCCCAGGCCCAGTCCGACTCGGCATCCGCAAACAGGGCATAGACGCCCGGCTCACCGGTCTTCTTGTGTTCCAGCAACTCGTTGGTCACGCCACCGTAGGCAGAGACCACAAAAATGCGCTGGTACAGATTGTCCTTCTTGCGATTACCGATAATGATATTGTCACGGACGGCCTCGTAGTTACTCATCGAGGTGCCGCCGATTTTTTCAACGGTATGTAGTTGGCTGGTCATAATCTTGCCTTTGCTATCCTGCAGCATGTATGTCCGGAAGTGCGGGCGCCTTACGACGCCTCGCTGAGCCCTTCCTGCATGATTTCGTCCACACTTTTCGCCAGCAGGGCAGCCCCTTTCTTCAGGTCTTCCTCGCTGGTCGTCAACGGCATCAGGCACTTGATGACTTCATCATTCGGACCACTGGTCTCGATGATCAGGCCGTGCTCGAAGGCACGTTTGGTAATCGGGCCTGTGATGTCCGCGTGGGTTGCTTCAATACCACGCATCAAACCGCGCCCCTTCATTTTGAACTGACCGGGGTACTTGTCGCAAATCGCCTGCAGCGCATCGCCCAGCACCTTGGTCTTGGCCTTGACCTCGTTGGCAAAGGCGTCGTCTTTCCAGTAGTTCTCAACCGCGGCACGGGCAGTGATGAAGGCCATGTTGTTACCACGGAAGGTACCGTTGTGCTCGCCCGGATCCCAGACATCCAGCTCCGGCTTGAACAACACCAGCGCCATTGGCAGACCATAGCCACTGAGGGACTTGGAAACCGTTACGATGTCCGGCTTGATGCCGGCGAATTCAAAACTGAAGAACTCACCGGTACGGCCATTACCCGCCTGGATGTCATCCAGAATCAGCAGGATGTCGTGCTTCTTGCAAAGCTCGGACAGGCCCTTCAGCCATTCCGCGCGACAGGCGTTCAGACCACCCTCGCCCTGGACGGCTTCCACAATCACCGCCGCCGGCAGTTCGAAACCGGAAGAGCCGTCGCTCAGCAGTTTGTCCATGATCGCCAGGGTATCGACATCATCGCCCAGGTAGCCGTCGTAGAACATGAAATCGACATTACCCAGCGGCGTACCAACACCGCCCCGGTGGTGCTTGTTACCGGTGGTGGCAACGGCACCCATGGTGACGCCGTGGAAACCATTGGTGAAGGAAATAATGCCACTGCGACCTTTCACCTTACGGGCCAGCTTCAGGGCTGCTTCGACACAGTTGGTGCCGGTGGGGCCGGTAAACTGCATTTTGTAATCCAGACCACGGGGGTCCAGAATGTGTTTCTTGTAGGATTCCATGAAGTCGTGCTTGGCCGTGGTAAACATGTCCAGGCCCTGGCTCACGCCATCTGCCTCGATGTATTCTAGCAACGCTTTCTTCAGGGTATCGTTGTTGTGGCCGTAGTTCAGGGAACCGGCGCCAGCGAGAAAATCCAGGTATTCCTTGCCATCTTCGGTGTACAGATGCGCGTTCTTGGCGCGGTTGAAGATAACCGGAAACGCACGGCTATATACACGTACTTCGGATTCAGTCGACTTGAAAATTTCCATCGTCTTGCCTCTTAGCATGTCAGGTTCGAGGTAGATGCGCGGCGGCTTGGCAATACTTACGGATGCGTTCGTAAAAGGCCCACCGTGCGTTGATTAAAGCCTTTTGACAGACCTACCTCAGTGGTCCGCCGGCTAATTCAAATCACAGCTTTACAGTCGTTCACAGCCCCGCAATCAGATGACGGGGCCGATCCTGGACCGCGGCTCTCAGACTGGCTTCGTGAAAGGCCCGATACGCAGCAGAAACTCGGAATCATGGTTTCCGCCGAAGTGGGTCTCTTTCTCGAAGTGCTCGTGGTAGGTGAGCTCGGCTCCCATATCACGGGCGAATGAACGGAACAGCGCCCATGAGGCCTCGTTGTCTTCTGTGATGGTCGTCTCCATATGGCTGACGTTCTTGCACGCATCACGGCCAACGATTTCTTTCAGCATCCGCTTGGCGAGGCCCTGTCCACGACCTTTTTCGTGAACCGCCACCTGCCAGACAAACACGGTTTCGGGCTGTTGGGGAGGGATGTATCCGGAGATAAAGCCGACCAGATCGCCTTCCTTCTCCGCGGCCACGCCGGTTTCGGCAAAGTGGCTGCACTGCAACAGGTTGCAGTAAATCGAGTTGGGGTCCAGCGGCGGGCACTCTGCCACCAGCTGGTGGAGCCTGTAGCCATCATCCTTCACCGGTGTGCGAAGCGTGATGGCGGTGGTATTCGATCCTTCTGATGTCATAACGTGATCAGTTCGTGGCAAAAGTTAGTGGTGAATTATATAGACCACAAAATATATTTCAAGTTGGCCCCGGAACCCGCCCACGGCAAGGCCCCAGCTCACTCTTTCAGAATAGACCGGATTGAAGCATTCGCCAGTGACAAAATCGTTAAATTGATGAAGGGAAAATCACATCGTCGGCATGCAGGGAGGTGCCATTCCGAATCCGGTTCCGATAGGACACGGCGGCGGGCGAGCCGGCCGGCCATAACCGGTCAAACTCCGGCAACCAGGCCTCAAGGGAATAGCACACCGGCAGCAGTGACACATTCAGCCCGTGCCGCTCAATGCCGGCAACAGGCTCAGTGACGGGGCTGGAGAAGCCGATCCGGGTAATCAGCCCACGCGGATCAGACTGCAGGTTGCCCATGCCCGCAGAGCCGTTGTTCACCACCACCCGGCTCTGCTCACCCACCAGCCCGGACCAGAGCACCGGCAGGCAGGTGTGGGTGGAGGCAATTACATCGGCCCCCGAGGCCAGGAACCACTCGGTAAGCTTGCCGTCGTTCCCCTCGCTAAAGGATTCGTGAGCGAGGCCCCAACCGGCCAGGGAGTCCAGATCCCCGTGCACCACCAAAACCTTTAGGCCTCCAAAGATCAGGCAGCGATACCTTGGCAACAATGACAGTCGCCGCTGGATATCCGGATGCTCGACGGCAATACCCTGGAGCCGTTCCATGATCCGGTTCGAGCGTTCCACCACGCCCTGATCAACAAAATCCGGGTAGGCACAGCCGCAACCGGCACCGGCGCTGGGGTTCGCCAGTTCGTAATCCACATTCCCAAGGGAAACCGTGTGATCAAGCACCCGATTATTGATGGTCCGGAACAGGCTGTCGCTGGCGTTGAACCAGTTGAAATCGCCATTGAACACCAGCTTAACCCGGTGTCCCTGCCGCTCCTCCGCCAGCGCCATCTGTTCGATCTCATCCAGGGCCCAGGGATTCCCGTAGAGCCCGCCGATGATATAGAGCACGTCCTCGGAGACAGTGCGCGGCTCCTGACACAGATCTTCGGCAGAATAGCGGTACGCCAGTGGACAGCTGCGACCTTCGCTCATAATCTCAGGCCTCACCCGCTGCCAGGGAGCGCCCGGCAAGCCGTCGAAGCAACAGGGGCGCAAAGAAGCCGGCCATACAGATCAGAAAGCCATAGGCGTTCACGCCCAGCAACATGGCGTACTTGCCATCGCCAATGGCCCAGCTTGCTGGAATCAGACCAACCGCCAGCAACACGCCCAGGCCCAGACCGGTCCAGAAACTCAAATGGAAACTCCATGGCGACCACTTGGTGAAACCGTAGAACAGGAACACCGGCGCCAGGCCCATCACCATCGTCCCGGAGATAGTGGTGGCCTTGAGGATGTCGGTGCCGGCAAACATCGGCAGGTTACCCAGGAACGCAAAAATCACCATCACCACGGCACCCACCCTCATGCTCGGCAGCTTGTCCGACGCACGCCGCGCCAGGCGAGGCAGATCCACTGCCAGGGACTTGGCCAGTGAAGTAAAGGTGGAATCCAGAGTGGAACCAGCCGAGGTCATCATCACCACACTCATGAAGAACAACGCCGCCAGCCCCAGAGACTGACCTACTGCCGCGGGCGCGTTACCCATGGCCTCAATGCCGTTAAGCCGGGCATGGACACCCACCAGACTGAAGATAAACACCGCCACGAAGCCCAGCAGCCCGGCCACCACAAAGCTCTTGAGCATGGTCTTTTCTTTGTTCACAAAGCCCCGGTCGGTCAGCACCGGATCGTGGAACGGATAGCTGAAAAGCTGCAGCAACGCCACCAACAGCAGATCAAACCCGGCATTAAGCCGGAACTCGCCGTTGGTCAGCAGGGCACTGGTATCGTTGGCGGGGATGATGAGGAACAACACCGCCCCCACGAAGAACACAAACACGAACGCCTGAATCACATCGGTAAAAATCGACGACCGCAGCCCACCCTTCAGGCTGTAGGCAAGCGTAAACACCGTAAACAACATCGCCGCCGCGTAATACTCCCACTCACCGGGCAGCCCGAAATAGCCGCCCACCACCGCAGTGTTACTCCAGACCTCGTTATACAAACGGATCAGAATCGCCGCCGCAAACGCCAGGCTCGCCAGCCGACCAAACCGGGAAGTCAGGAAATCCTGCAGACTCTTGGCCCCGGTCTGCGTCCGGATCAGGTAGATGACATAGCCCGCCACCGGAATCGACAGCCAGTAACTGGCATAAGCCAGACCCCCGACCACGCCATAAGCCGCCCCCAGGTTCGCCGCGTTGGTCACCGACTTGGCAAAGATCCAGCTGATAAAAATACTCGCCGTCAACGACCACTGACCCACCGGGTTACCCTGGTCATCGGCGCCCTTATAGAAAGAGTTCGCGTTCTTGCTCTTGGGCGACAGCACATACATCACCACGCCGTAGACCAGCAGGAATCCCCAGAACAGGGACGCTTCCGTGAAATTCATGTTTTCTTTCCTTTGTTCTTTGTCGTCGTCCGGGGCTTATTCCGGGGTTTCTGGTTTGGGTGCCTTTCGGGACAGGCCGGATGGGGTTTCAAAAAAACGCCCGTGAACCCATCCATGGGGGGCTTGGTCGCGCCATCCCTGGCGCTCCACATTTTTTGAAACCCCATCCGGCCTGTCCCTTGTTCAACCTAAGTGGTTTGAAGGCTGACTCCTTCCCCGGCGAAGGAGTCAGCCTTCAAACCACTTAGCCAGCTCCTTATCTCGAGCCTGTTTTCCTCTCGTTTTTCCCACCAAACAAACGAGTGGCAAAGTCCTATCCGCGGTCTGGGTGGTGAGATTATTTTCCCGCCAGGAAAAAGATGTCTGAGCGAAGCGAGTTATTTTTCCCAAGGGAAAATAATCTCACCTCCCAGGCCGCCAATGACCAGCCATCAGTCCTACAGGAAACAGACGCCAAACCTAGACCGGAGCCGAACAACTGGCCCCAAAGCGGTAACAGGAAAAACACCGGTGATGCCGCAACATAATGCGCTCATCCATACTCTCGGCCAGCGTCCCCCCCAGGTCATACTGCGGGTCATCATCCACCAGCGTGCAGGCATACACCCGAACCTGATCGCCCTTCTTCACAAGCATCCGCGTATAGGTGCACATAAAGTGCGACCGGGATTCCTTCGTCGGATACTTCTCCATACACGCCTCGGTGATCTCCGGGCTGCCGTCTTCGGAACCAGGCGTCCCCAGATCCGGAAACGCGGTAAACGCCAGGTTCTCCGGAATGCCCCATTCCCGGAAGATCTCACGGAAAGCGGCTTCGACGTCCGAGGGAATTTCCTCCGGGTCGGTCTGGCGGGCGATGGACACCTTGAATCCCTGTTCGATCAGCCAACGGATGCCCTGGAGGGCCTCATGAAAGCTGCCGTCGCCGCGGTCCTTGTCGTGCCGGGCCCGGTCGGGGAAATCCAGGCTGACCCGGAAATGGATCGGGTAGGGGTTGTCCAGCAACGGCAACACCTGATTCTGGCGTTTGTGCAGTGGCTCGGTGGCGTTGGTGAGCACGAAGCAGGGCCGGTGCTGACTGGCGTAATCCAGGATGTTCACGAAATCCCGGATCACAAAGGGCTCGCCACCGGTGAAGGAAAACTGCTCCACACCCATGTCGATGGCTTCGTGGATAAACGGCTTTACATCACTGAGCTTCATGCCCGGAATGCGGCCATCACCCGGATGCGAACCCTCCAGGCAGAACGGGCAGGCCAGGTTGCAGGCGGTGCCGGTGTGGATCCAGAGCTCTTTGAGCTTGTCGGCATCGATGTAACCCCGGGGGTCGCCGTTGCGAGTGTGGGTCCAGCTGTCGCGGGCCCGGGGTTCCAGGACTTCCACGGCCGGAATTCGATTTTTCCGAGCCGGTCGAACTTCAGTCAGGGGCATGAATGCTCCTCGCTTGTACAGAATTCCAGGGGCAGAGACAGGGGCGATGCCTGTTTGGTTCAGTCATCGCCGTGTGGCCTCAGCTTGTCGTCACTTCTTTTTGCTTTGTCGGCTCGTTTCCACCCCTGCCCCGGCGCCAGCCATGGAGCTTTTCCAGCAGCTTGAGGATGCCTTCGGGGGCATGAGCGCGCTTCCATTCGCCGGCGGCGTATTTGGCCGACTCGTTCCAGGTCGGGTACGGATGAATGGTGCCCAGAATCTTGTTGAGGCCCAGGCCGTGTTTCATCGCCAGGGTAAATTCGGCCAGGATTTCGCCTGCGTGTGTGCCTACCACCACAGCACCCAGGATCTTGTCCTTGCCCGGCGGGGTCAGAACCTTGATGAAGCCGTGGTCCTCACTCTCCGCAATGGCCCGATCCAGGTCGTCGATACCATAACGGGTCACTTCGTAGGCGACACCCTGCGCTTTTGCTTCGGCTTCGCTAAGTCCTACCCGCGCCACTTCCGGCGAAGTAAAAGTAACCCACGGCATCACCCGGTAGTCCACCTTGAAGCGTTTGAACTGTCCAAACAGCCCATTCACAGCTGCATACCAGGCCTGATGCGCCGCCGCATGTGTAAACTGGTAGGGTCCCGCCACGTCGCCGCAGGCGAATACGTTCGGGTAACGCAGGCTCATGTCCTCCTCCACCGGCACGGTGCCGTTCGGCAGGGTATCCACCCCAATCCGCTCCAGATTCAGGCCGGCGGTGTTGGCCGCACGGCCAACAGCAACCAGCACCTGGTCGAAAGGAATGCGCACCCTCTCGCCTTCGTGCTCGCAGTAGGCAACCTTCTCTCCTTCCTCTATACGGAACTCGGCGGCGGAATGTTTCAGCCGGACATCCACGCCGTCCGCCTGGAACTGCTTCAGAACCAGTTCGGAGACATCCTCATCTTCCCTGGCCAGAATGCGCTCGCCCATTTCCACCTGGATCACTTGGCTGCCCAAGCGGGCAAACGCATGGGCGAGTTCGGAGCCAATCGGGCCACCGCCCAGCACCAACAAACGCTCGGGCTGCTCTTCCAGCTCCCACAGGTTATCCGAGGTTAGCGGTTCCATGTCTTTCAGGCCGGGGATCGGGGGCACCGCCGGCTTGCCGCCGGTGGCAACCACGATGCTGCGAGCGGTAAGGCGCTCCGTGCGGCCATCGTTGTGCCGAACCTCCAGCTCCCAGGGCGAGACGAAGCTGGCTTCGCCGGCAATGCAGTCCACGCCCAGATTGCGGTAACGCTCCGGGGAATCGTGGGGCTCCACTTTGGCGATAACATCCTTGACCCGGTTCATGATGTTCTTGAACGAGCCTTTAACCGGTACCGACTCCAGCCCGTACCGGTTGGCGTGGCGCAGGGTATCGGCGGCTTTGGCGCTGCGGATCAGGGCCTTGGAGGGCACGCAGCCGGTATTCAGGCAATCGCCACCCATCTTGTGTTTCTCAATCAGCGCCACCTTGGCTTTCACTGCAGCTGCAATGTACGCGGAAACCAGACCGGCGGAGCCACCGCCTATGACCAGCAGGTTGTAATCGAAATGATCTGGCTTCTGCCAGCCGGCATACACCTTGCGCCGACGAATAAAGCCCACCACAAACTTGGCAATCAGCGGGAACAGACCCAGCAAAGCAAAGGACAGCAGCAGATCGGCCGAGACAATATCCCCGGTGGACTGGATCTGGCCCAGCTGGGTACCGGCGTTCACATACACGAAGGTGCCTGGCAGCATGGCAATCCAGCTTACCAGTGCGTAGGTGCGAAGCTTCATGGCCGTCAGGCCCATGGCCAGGTTGATCAGGAAGAAGGGGAAAACCGGCACCAGGCGCAGGGTTGCCAGGTAGAAAGCACCATCTTTTTCAATGCCCCGGTCCATCTTGGCCACCGTCTCGCCGTAGCGCTTGCGCAGGGTATCCCGCATCAGGAACCTGGCCACAAGAAATGCGAGTGAGGCGCCGATGGTTGACGCAACTGAAACGGCAGCCAGACCGTAGAGATTGCCAAAAAAGGCACCACCGGCCAGGGTCATGATGGTAGCACCGGGGAGCGAAAGCGCCGTTACCACGATATAAACAGCGACAAAGCCCAGCACCGCAACCAACAGATTCTGATCAATCCAGTTACCGAGAGACTGCTGGTTTTCTTTCAGATTTTCGAGAGTCAGGAGCTCACTCCCGCCACTGGCGATAAACCCGGTGACCACAGCCGCGATCAGCGCGACCAGAATCCATTTCTTGAGTGTCATGAAAAAATCCTTTCTACCTTGAACGTGATAACGAAGAGACACCCGGGCCGGGAAGGTGTTACACCAGGCGCTGGCTCGAAGTTCGTTATCGGCTTACCGTTGTTGTACGTGGATCAGGAGCGCATTGTGTCAACGAATGCTCATGAATATCTAACAATTTGATCACGTACACACTTTGGAATTAGCGGGAAATTTATTGACCGATTCCCTAACTTACTACCATTCTTGAACAATTGCTCATAAAAGAAAACAGTCCAGAGCCGCGAAGCTATCGAATAATCCTCCGGGGCGGACTCACAAACCGAACATCAAGGACTCCCAATGGTCAGCAAGCTTCCGAACGAGAGAAAAGCCGCTATCACAGCAGCCCTGGCCGGAGGCTGGGTCGCCGACGCCGCAAGCCTGGGCCTGCACTGGCTCTACAACCCTGAGCGTATCGCTGAGGTTGGCGGCGAAGCACCGGAATTCCTGCCACCAAAGGCAGACTATTACACCAAGGGCTTCGGTTACTTTGCCCATGAGGGCAAGGACATTGGAGATGTCAGCCACTATGGCGCTGCCACTGGCGTGCTGACCGACAGCCTCCTGGCCAATAACGGCAACCTGGACATCCGGGACTACCAACGCCGGTTTCGTTCTTTCTTCGGCCCCGGGGGCCAGTGGCGGGGATTCATCGATAACCCCACGCGAATCACGCTGGAGAATTTCAACGCCATCGAGCGCAGGGCCGTTGAGCAGGCGCAAGCCACCATGCCCGCTGGGCTGACTGAAAAGCAGAAACGGATATTGGTTCAGAAAGTCATGCCCTACACCCGCCGCCTGACCGGTGACCAACTGGCCCAGCCAGTTCGCGAGGCCATCAGTCTGACTTACGAGGCTTCGGAAGTGCAGGAAGCCGGCGTGCACCTGGCAGAAACCATCGACCGACATATGGTGCGGGAAAGTGGCGCTGACGATATGCAGCTGCCGGCGGTGTCGAAACTGCCACCACTGGTGGCTGCCTACTGCGGTAAAAGCGAACTTCTGGATGTGACTGAAGCCGCTGTCCGGGTCACCAACAACAACGACGTTGCCGTCGCCTGGGCGAAATGCGCAGCGGTGCTTCTCGATCGGCTCTTTCGCGGAGAAGGGCTTTCAGCAGCCATGAACGCTGCCTCTGCCGAAGCACCGGAGCAGGAATCCCTGGAGCAAGCACGAGCGTCCGCGCAACTGGACGGTGTGGCTGCTGGAGGAACCTTTGGTCGAACCTGTTATCTGCAGGAGGCGATGCCCGTGATTTTTCACATCCTTACCCATGCAGGGAGCTATGTAGAGGCCATTCGCGCCAACATTCATTGTGGCGGTGACTCCTGCGGACGGGCGTGGCTCATTGGCCCTGCCATGGCGGCCATTCACGGTGTTGGCAGTGAGAACGGCGTCCCTTTGAGCTGGCTGGCCAGGGTAACGGACGCTGCAGCCGTCTATGGGGATATCGAATCTCTTTTGGGGAATTGAGAATCCTGAGCAGGAATCAGACCCGTCCATCCAGCTGCAGCCAGCGGGACAGCCGGGAGTACGGGCGTCGGCGAAGATACAGGGGCAATGTGCTCATCACCAACAGTACCGTGGCGGCAGCCACGACGGTCAAGGTGGGATTCAGTTCGAAGGTATGGCCGAGGCCGGCGAAGACAAACGTCATCGGCAGCATGCCAAGCAAGGTGGCCAACGCGTAACGCCAGACATGTATGGCCGTCACGCCGGCCGCATAACTGATCAGTGCAAAAGAGAACAGCGGAATAAGCCGGGTCAGGAAAACGGCGATGAACAGGAACCGCTGCGAACCGCGAGCCGAGAATACCGGATTGTTTTCAAGCTTCTGCTGAACAGCATCACGCCCGAGCACCCGGGCCAGATAAAACGCGACAAGCGAACCCGCCAGGGCGCCAACCACTGCAATCACTGTCCCATGGAACATACCGTAAACCAGGCCAGAGGCTGCACTGATCGGCAAGGTGGGGATCGGGCCGACCACCACCGCGAGAATCATCAGTAGCATCAGTAATACCGGCCCAAGAGCGCCCTGGCTGGAAAACCAGTCGGACAGCACCGACGGCGTAAAACTGGCGGGCATGCCGAGGTTCCGCAGCAAAAACCAGATCGCCGCCATCAGCAGCGCGACAATTGCCAGAAGGGAGAAACGGAAAACCAACTGCGAACGGGTCATGTGGCTATTCTACGCGCTATACCCAAAACAGTAAGCAATACCATTGCCCTCCAGAACGCAAAAGGCCGGATGCCATACCGACACCCGGCCCTTCAGGACGCAGCCGTTCGAAACTGTTATCGAATCAGCGCTGCGGAATTACAATTAACGCCAGCCTACACGGTCGAAGATTTTCACCGCTTCCGGGTTGTTGGTACCCAGAACGCTGACATTGATGTCATCAATGTTCAGGTTACCCCAGGAGTCCAGTACCGGGTTCTTCAGTACGCCTTCTACCGCAGGGAACTCGTGGTTGCTTTCAGCAAAGATCTGCTGGGCGGTATCGGAGGACAGGAACTCCAGGAAACGAACCGCGTTGTCCTTGTTCGGTGCTGTGGCTACCACACCGGCACCACCGATGTTGGCGTGTACGCCACGGCCGTCCTGGTTCGGGAAGATAATGCCAACCTCACGGGCCACTTCACGATCGGCAACATCGTCGGAGTTCAGCAGGCGCGCATAGTAGTAGTGGTTGCCCACGGCCAGGTTACATTCACCGGCAGCGACGGCACGAATCTGGTCAGTGTCACCGCCCTGGGGATCACGGGCCATGTTGTCGACAACACCCTGGGCCCATTCCTGTGCGCCTTCAGTGCCGTGGTACTCGACCAGGCTGGCCAGCAGGGACTGGTTATAAATGTTGCTGGAAGAGCGGATGCAGATCTCGCCCTTGAACTCGGGCTTTGCCAGGTCTTCGTATTGGCTGATCTGGGACGGATCGAAATCAGAGCGGTCGTAGTAGATCACGCGCAGGCGCTGGCTGAAACCGAACCAGTGACCTTCGGGATGACGCAGGGAGTCCGGAAGACGGCTGTTCAGGGTTTCAGAATCAACCGGCTGAAAAATGCCCTCCTGGTCCGCACGCCAGAGATTGCCCGCATCAACCGTGATCAGGATATCAGCGGGGCTGGCGACGCCCTCGCGCTTGATCCGCTGGATGAGAGCGTCGGACTTGCCTTCGATCAGGTTAACCTTGATGCCGGTTTCCTCAGTGAAGGCATTGTAAATGGCCTGGTCGGAATCGTAATGCCGTGCCGAGTACAGGTTCACTTCACTCGCAGATACACTGGTTGCCGCCAGGGTTGTCGCCAGTGCAGAGGCCGCCAGCTTCGCTTTATGAGATACCACGGGATCAATCTCCTTGGTTGTTGAGCGTTATTAATGGTGATAACGATTTGTATTTACGGCGATTAGACCCAACTTTCCTGTAGAAGTCAATAAATAGGAATCAGTCGCTTTTACGTATTCAATACACAATCAGACGCAACAAGATTACAATGTGGTCGTCACCAAAGTTTGTACCGGAAGGCTGGATCGGCACATGAGCATTTATCAGCAAAGCCCCACCTACAATGACCAACTCGAAAACGGTCTGTCGGGCCCTTCACTCATGCTTGACCGTGTTCATTGCCAGTTCCATGGCGATACCGTTGTCAGGGACATCAATCTGCACCTGGAAGCGGGTGAGGTGGTTTGCCTGCTTGGGCCATCAGGCTGCGGCAAAACCACGCTGCTGCGCATTGCAGCAGGGCTTCAGATGCCCTCCAGTGGCAAGGTGTTTCTGGGCCGGTCGCTGGTCTCGGCACCCGGGGGCGTCCAGGTGCCGCCCGAAAAACGAAATGTCGGCCTTGCCTTCCAGGAGTCTGCGCTCTTTCCTCACCTGACTGTTCTGGAAAACGTCTGCTTTGGCATCAGCAGCCTGCCCAAGAAGCAGAAACAGGCCCGCGCACTGGATCTGCTGGAGCGTCTGGGCATGGCAGGATCCGCCAACGTTTACCCGCACACGCTGTCCGGCGGCCAGCAGCAGAGGGTTGCCCTGGCCAGGGCCCTTGCCCCATCGCCCAGGGTCATGCTGCTGGATGAGCCCTTTTCCAGCCTGGACGCCCGCCTGCGCGACCAGATCCGCGACGACACGCTTCATGTGCTCAAAGAGCTCAACACGGCAACCCTCCTGGTTACCCATGACCCCGAGGAAGCCATGTTCATGGCCGATCGGATCGCCCTGATGCGCAACGGCGAAATTGTGCAGACCGGCTCGCCCACGGAACTCTACTGCAACCCCGTGGAGCCCTTCGTGGTCAATTTCTTCGGTCAGGTGAATGAACACGTCGGGATTGTGCATGACGGCCAGGTAGCGACGCCACTGGGCCGACTGGACGCGTCACGATTCGACGAAGGCGCGAATGTCAGGATTCTGATTCGACCAGAGGCCGTCAAAGTGACGCCACTGGAGGGGAAGGTCGCTGATGATCGCACCAGCCATGTCATTATGTCCCGCCTACTGGGGCCCACCAGCCTGTTGCATATTTGCGCCCATGGACCAGACGGTCAGGAGATGCATTTGCACGCCAAGGTGCCGGGGGTGTTTCTGCCAGAGGAAGGCCAGGCCGTCTCCCTGGAGCTGGATATGTCCCAGGTGTTCCTGTTTGAGGCAGAAACCTGGCGTTAACCCCGGTCACTGCCCGGACGGGATCGGCGCATCGCCAGGCTGAGAATCACCACGGGGATGATGCCCACGGCAACAATGGCCAGGGAGGACATGGCGGATTCCGCCAGTCGTTCGTCAGAGGCCAGGCTGTACGCACGAACCGCCAGCGTATCAAAGTTGAACGGCCTGAGAATGATCGTGGCGGGCAGTTCCTTCATGACATCCACGAACACCAGTATGCCGGCCGCCAGCAGGCTGCTGCGCATGATGGGCGTGTGCACCTTGCGCAGGGTGCCACCCGCCGTTTGCCCCAGGGTTCGGGCCGCTGCGTCCATGGACGGCGTCACTTTCCCGAGACTGGCCTCGACGGTGTTGAACGACACCGCCAGGAAGCGCACGGTATAGGCGTAAATCAGGACAAATGCGCTGCCACTGAGTACCAGCCCCACCATAAAACCGAAGCTGTCCCGGAGAAAAAGATTCAACTGCTGGTCTGCCCAGGCCAGGGGGATCATGATGCCAACCGCAACAACCGAGCCCGGGATGGCGTAGCCCATGGCCGCAACCCGGTTGGCGCCACGGACCCAGGCACTGGGATTCAGGCGTGCCCCATAGCTCAGCATAACCGCAAGACCAACGGCCACCAGCGCTGCGCTCGATGCCAGGATAAAGCTGTTGAACGCAAACTCCAGGAAACGGGTACCGAAGAGTGCATCGCCAGTGGTAATGGCCATCTCCAGCAGGATGAGTGCAGGCACAATGAACCCGATCAGAATGGGCAGGAAACAGACCAAAAAGGCCAGCGCGGCCTGTCCGGATGTTAGCGAATACTCCGGCAAGACCTGATAGCGCGCCGAGGTATGGTATTGCCTGCCACCGCGTGACACTCGCTCCAGAACCACCACCAGCACCACGAATACCAGCAGACAGGCGGCCAGCTGGGCAGCCGCAACCGGCTCTCCCAGACCAAACCAGGTCCGGTAAATACCGGTGGTGAAGGTATCGACACCAAAGAACTGGACCGCCCCGAACTCGTTCAGTGTTTCCATGAGTACCAGCGAAACCCCACCGATAATGGCGGGACGCGACAGTGGCAGGGCAATGCGCTTGAACATGCGCCACGGGCCGAGGCCCAGAGTGCGACCGACATCGAGTGCGCTTACCGACTGCTCCATGAAGGAGGCACGGGCGAGCAGGTAAACGTAGGGATAAAGCACCATGGTTATCAGCAGTGACGCGCCACCCAGTGACCGGATATCCGGGAAATAGTAGTCACCATACTGCCAGCCAAACCAGTCACGCAAAGTACTCTGCAATGGCCCTGCAAACTGCAGGAAATCGGTGTAGGCATAGGCAATCACATAGGTAGGTACGGCAAGCGGCAACAAGAGCGCCCACTCGAACAGGCGCCTGCCGGGAAACCGGCACATGACCACCAGCCAGGCACAGGCAGTGCCGATCAGGGTGGTACCAATAGCCACCGAGAGACTCAGAACCACCGTGTTGCTCAGATATCTGCCGAGGACAGTACTGACCAGATGGTCCCAGACCTCACCGGAAGGGAAAAACACGTGGGCCAGTATAACCAGCACTGGCAGGGCCACCAGCAACGCAATCAGGAAGGTGCTGACTGTCCAGGCGCTGAAACGGTGGGCGCGACGACCGGCGCCATCGGTTGCAAGACCGGAGCCTGTCAGATCGCTTGTTTGTGATGTCGTATGTTCAGCCATAGAGCCTATGAAGGGCGGGTCGGGAACGGGAGTATAAGGGATACGGCGGCGTTATGAAAAATGGCCACCTGGAAGGAGTTCACAGTCGCCCCGAAGATAGGAATACATAGAGGCAGGCGAGATCCCGGCTTGTCTTTTTAGCTGGCCAGGCGGTTCACCTGTTCAACAAACGCGGTTGGCAGGGTGTCGATGACCGGCCGGGCATCGCCGCACACATCCGGGTTCGGAGCGTCCGGCTCTTTTGCAAGCACCACCGGCGACTCCGACCAGTGCAGCAATTCGAGTTTGCCGTTCTCCTGCTCGACCAGAGCCGTGCAGTGCTCCACCCAGTCCCCGTCGTTGCAATAAAGCCCTTCTTCGCTGCGCAGGAACCCGGCAGAGTGGATGTGGCCGCAGATGAAGCCGTCGTAGTTACCTTTCTCGGCCACCGTAAGTGCTGCCAGTTCGAACCGGCGGATAAAGGTACGGGCCTTGCCGATTCGGCTCTTCACCCAGGCCGCCAACGACCAGTAGGGCTTGCCCTTCAGTCGGCGCCAGGCGTTGAACCAGCGGTTCAAACGCAGCAGGAGACCGTGGGCACGGTCACCCACCAGCAGCATCAACGGGCTGCAGCGCACCACCTGATCAAACTGGTCGCCGTGGCAGACCATGAACCGACGACCATCGGCGGTGGTATGCACCGCCTTGTATCGAAGCTCTATGCCAGCGATGGTCTGGCCGCAGAACCGGCGCAGAAAATCGTCATGATTGCCGGGCACGTAAACCACTCGGGTTCCACTGGCCGCCAGTTCGATGAGTTTGTGGATAACGGCCTGGTGGGCATCGGGGAAATGCACCCGTCGCTGCATTGCGATCAGGTCGATGATGTCGCCCACCAGGTAGAGCGTTTCACAGCGTACGTGACTCAGGAAATCCAGCAGGTATTCCGCCTGGCAGTCCGCCGTGCCCAGGTGTACGTCGGAAATGAAAACGCTCCGATAGCTCCGCATGGTGTCTCCCGTCTTTCAACCAGTCCGGATGCTGACACCTTGGCAAGATCCGGTGACGGGGAAATGACAACGAAGAGACAGTTCTGTGACGTTTAGAGAGGAAGCATTGGCAGGAAGTGGGACATCCGGTAACCCGCAGGTTACCGGACCATCGAGGGGCAGCCGTTAGCGCAGGTCCGGATTCAGGGTGTAAGTACCTGTTACACGGGCACTGGCCAGCACATGGCCTGCCATGGCCTCACGCACGTCGTTGCCATCGAACTCACCATCCAGGGCAAGCGTATCCACATCCAGTGCGTGCACCTCGAAGTGATAATGATGAATGATCTCATCGTTCCAGGGCGGGCAGGGACCATCATATCCCGCGTAAGTGCCATTCATGTCGGGGTTGCCCGCCAGAAACTGGGTGTAGTTGTTCACGCCACGGATGCCGATGGGGCCGGGACCCGGCGCCTTGCCCTTGGGGATGACGCCATCACTGTCCTCGCCTTCCGGGATACGACTGGTGCCGGCAGGTATGTCCACCAGCAGCCAGTGGAAAAAGTCGACTCGCGGAATGTCCTTTGAAACCGTCTTGCCCTCCTGGTTCACGTCGTCTGCGACGCTGGGCACGTCCGGATCGAACATCATCACCACGAAGCTCTTGGTGCCCTCCGGCGCATCGTCCCAGACGATCTCGGGGTTCCGATTGGGACCAAAACTCATATGGTCTTCTTCACTGTAGACCCCGAATGCGAATTTCTCGGGAATCGGCTGGCCTTCATCTATGCCTTGAACCTGAAGTTTCACGGCGTTGCCTCCTGTCGTTTGGGCCGTTGGCTCACTGACTGTGTCTGGGACAGTCTCATTCTGTGATAATACGGTTTTAACACAAAATCGATTCAACTGACCACGGAGCCCCGATGAGCCAACAGAAACCCGGAAAGCCGCAAAAGCCCGCAAACCAGAAAGACGAGGACGCGGTTGCCTTTGCCCAGGGTATTTTCGAGCTTGCCCGCAACGGCGGAGCCGGGCCACTCAGCGTGATGCTTGATGCCGGAGTCCCGGTCAACATGCGCACCAGCGAGGGCGAGACCCTGCTGATCCTGGCCAGCAAACACGGCCATCCGGAAACCGTGCGCCTGCTGCTCGAAAAAGGTGCTGATCGCGACGCCGAGGACAGCAACGGTAATACTGCATGGTCGCTGGCAAAAAACGACAGCGTGCGACGTCTGTTCGAAGAACACAGCCAGTAAGCCGGCATGTTCAACAAAGGCGAGATTGTCCACCACACCCGGGATGCCCTGGGCAGCATCCTGGTGGTCGATTACCGTAAGCATCGGGTACTCACCTTCAACTCGGTATTCGAGCAGAGCAAGATCGACCGTCGTTATCCCTACCTGCCGGTACACGAGTACAACCGGGCCATGATGCTGCCGGCGGTGTTTGCCAACCCCGGCCACGTGACCATTCTGGGCCTGGGCGGCGGCGTCATGGCCGGTGCATTTCACCATCTCTATCCCGAATGCCGAATACACGCTGTGGAACTTCGCCAGGCGGTACTAGACACGGCCAGAGAGTTTTTCGACTTGCCAGACAGCGAGCGCCTGGAGGTCACCATTGCCGATGCCCGGGATGCCCTGGAAAAGCTACCGGACGCAAGCACCGATATGGTTCTCGCTGACCTGTATAACGCAGACCGGATGAGCCCGGCGCAGGCCCAGAAGCAGTTCGTGGACGAATGTGCCCGTGTTTTAACCGATGACGGCTGGCTGGTGCTGAACTACCACAGAACACCGGATGTCGAAGGCGCCTACTTCCGAAGGCTGAGGAGGCATTTTGCGGTGCTTCTGGGCTTTCGAAGCAAAAGCAACAACACCGTGGTTTATGCCAGCAAACAGCACTTTCAGTCCGTACACCCGAAAGACCCTGTACTGGCAGATCTGGAGAACCGGCTGCCCATAGACTGGCGTCGCTTGATGGCCAAAGTCAGCCGGATGGAGTAAGGCGGAAAACAGCCCTGGAGTTGATCCAGGTCCTTGATGATTGCCGGTGATGATCCATAGTTAGTGTTATGGAGTCCATTGTTTTCATCAGGAGTGCTGACCATGAGTGAGGAAGACTACAAAAAGCTTCATCCGGTACTGAGCGAGGTCACCAAGACCTACGTCGACCTCTACACCAACCGGCCCAATGAGAAAAACCGGGAAAAGCTGATCAAACTGGAAGCCCTGCTGCACGAGAAGCTGGAAGCTATTCGCAAAGCCAAGGAAAACGAGGAGTAGGGCCCGACTGCGCCGGGCCCTGGAGCGATCACGACCATTTTTCTCCCGGGCTCTGATAGTCCAGGAAAGCCCGGTGCAGAGCCTCAGGTTGGTCCGTCTGGATCAGCATGTCGATGTACTGCTGCTTGAGAAACCCGGCCTGCTCCATGGTTTGCGCCATCGCCAACAGTGAATCGAAAAACCCGTTGACGTTGTAGATGGCACAGGGCTTGTGATGCAGGCCCAGCTGGCCCCAGGTCCAGGCCTCGAACAGCTCTTCCAGCGTGCCAATGCCGCCCGGCAGCGCCACGAAACCATCGGCCAGATCGGCCATCAGGGCCTTGCGCTCGTGCATGTTCTTGACCACATGCAATTCGGTCAGGCCGGAATGGGCCAGTTCCCGGTCCCGCAGGTGCTCCGGGATCACCCCGTGAACCCGGCCACCGGCCGCCAGTACTGCATCGGCCACCACACCCATCAGGCCGACGTGACCACCGCCGAACACCAGCTCGATACCGTTACGGCCGAGATAATCACCCAGCTCCCGGGCCTTGTCCGCGTAGAGCGGATCGTTGCCGGACCGGGAGCCACAATAGACCGCGACCTTCATTCACCGTCCCCGATTTTGTCCTGGGTCCGGGTCTCGAAATCGCTGGCATCGTGGCGTTCGTGCAGCTGGCTGCTCGGCTCACCCCAGGCCCGGTTAACCATCCGGCCACGCCGGACCGCCGGGCGCTGAGCGATTTCATCGGCCCAGCGAATCACGTTGGTGTAAGTGTGGGCTTCCAGGAACTCGGCCGCGTCGTACACCTTGTTTTTAACCAGGGCGCCATACCAGGGCCAGATGGCCATATCGGCAATGGTGTATTCGTCGCCCGCGATATATCGGTTGTTTGCCAACTGACGGTCCAGTACATCGAGCTGACGCTTCACTTCCATGGTGTATCGGTTGATCGGGTACTCGTAGTACTCCGGCGCATAGGCGTAGAAATGACCGAAGCCGCCACCAAGCATGGGTGCGCTGCCCATCTGCCAGAACAGCCAGTTCATGGTTTCGGCACGCCCGGCAACGTCCTTGGGCAGGAAGGCCCCGAATTTCTCCGCCAGGTAGAGCAGAATCGACCCGGATTCGAACAGACGGATGGACGGGGAGACACTGTGGTCCACCATGGCGGGAATCTTGGAGTTGGGGTTCACCTCCACAAAGCCGCTGCCGAACTGATCGCCCTCGGTAATCTTGATCAGCCAGGCGTCGTACTCGGCGTCTTTGATACCCAGTTCCAGCAGTTCCTCGAGCATCACCGTCACTTTCACGCCGTTGGGGGTGGCCAGCGAGTACAACTGCAGTGGGTGCTTGCCAACCGGCAGCTCCTTGTCGTGGGTCGGGCCGGCGATCGGGCGGTTGATGCTGGCAAACCGCCCCCCGCTCTCGGAGTCCCATTTCCAGACTTTGGGCGGCGTGTAGGTAGCGTCGGTCATGGCATTTCTCCTCACAAAGTAGCAGTCAGCTGGCTCCGAGGTCGCATTGAGCCCGGGGCCGAAAACTCTAGCATGGAAGATCAAACAAAAAGAACCACAGGAGTACCCCATGGCAGGGCGTATCGTGCTCCTTCTTGCCTGTCTGTTTGTTATGCCCCTGGTCCAGGCCGAGCTGTCAGACAGCAAGCGGGGGCTGATCCAGGAGCTGTTTCCCTCGGCAACCATCATTGAAGACAAGCTGCCGGATTTCCCGGTGTATCCGGTGTATCAACTCCAGGAACTGCTCGGCTATGCCTACGAAACCGCAGACCACAGCCGCCTTCAGGGCTTTGCCGGCAAACCGATCAGTATGCTGATTGGCCTGGACACCAAAGGGCGTTTCACCGGTATCAAAGTGCTGAATCACCACGAGCCGGTCTTTCTTCATGGTCTGGGTGAAGCCCCCCTGTTCGAGTTTGTAGACCAATACGAAGGGCATTCGTTACAAGAGCAAATCATTGTCAGCACCTCCAATTCCAGCCGTTCCGGACGAACCAGCGACGGCAACGTGGTGCACTTTGACGGAGTCAGCAAGGCCACGGTTTCGGTCCTGATCATTAACGACACCGTGCTCTCTTCCGCCCTCAAAGTGGCCCGCAAGAAACTCGAGGGCTTTGCCCAGAGCGCGCCCACCAGGGCAAAACCGGATTACTACCAGCCATTGTCGTGGCAGCAGCTCCTGGACCGTGGTTACATCGGACACTGGCAGATTACCGCCGAGTCCATCGAGGCCGAGCTCGGGCGGCCTCTTTCCGACTACCCCATGGACATTCAGCCCGCAGACGGCGAACCTTTTGCCGAGCTTTTCTTCGCCTACATCAATTCGCCCATGGTGGGACGGAACCTGCTCGGCGACGATGGTTACCAGCGCCTCATGCAACGGGTAGATGATGGCGCACAGGTTCTGGCCGTCATGTCCCGGGGCGCCTTTCCCCATGTCTCCCGGGAGTTCGTCCCCGGCAGCTCTCCGGACCGTGTTGGTCTGACCCAGAACAACCTGGCCGTGGAAATGCGCGACCTGAACCTGCTGGATCAGAATCTCGATTTCCGGGCCGCCGGCATTCCGTCATTCGATGCCGGCAACCTGTTCCGCGTGGGCGGCAACGCCGGCTTCAACCCCGGGGCGGAAGCCAACCTGAAGCTCAACGTCGAACTGGCCCGCAATCACCTGATGGTGGACCGCACATCCCTGAATATCCCGGTCCGGTTCAACGAAGAACTGTTTGAGGCCGTCGAGATTGCTCCCAACCCGGAGGACACCCGTCAACCAATCTGGATCGGCCTTTGGAAGGAACGCTGGTGGCAGATTTCACTGCTGGTTCTCGGCCTCACCGTTCTGACCGTGTCCTTCGCCCGCCAGAAAACTCTGAGCCGCAACCCGAAGCTGGTACACCGGTTCCGCTGGGGATTCCTGTTCTTCACCCTGTTCTTTATCGGTTTCTACGCCCAGGGTCAGCTTTCAGTGGTTAACATCTACACCCTGTTCCTGGCAGTCTGGGACGGTTTCTCCCTCAACGTCTTCCTGCTGGATCCGATCATTTTCATTCTCTGGGTCTATACATTCATCACCCTGTTCATCTGGGGCCGCGGCCTTTTCTGTGGCTGGCTCTGCCCCTTTGGCGCCCTGCAGGAAATGGCCGCCTGGCTTGGCGAAAAACTGAAGTTCCGCCAGATCAAGGTGCCCGAGCAATGGCACCGGCGCCTGATCCTGCTCAAATATCCGATCCTGCTCGCTCTGGTGGGCACCGCTTTCTATTCCCTGACCATCGCCGAAAAACTGGCAGAAGTGGAGCCATTCAAGACCAGTATTACCCTGTTTTTTGTGCGCTCCTGGCCTTTCGTGCTCTATGCCGTTGGCCTGCTGGTAATCGGCATGTTCATCCACAAGTTCTATTGCCGTTACCTGTGCCCGCTGGGTGCCGGCCTTGCGGTGCTTGGCCGGTTCCGGCTGTTCAGCTGGCTGGACCGGGTTGAGCTCTGCGGAAACCCTTGTCAGCACTGTAAAAACGAATGCGGCATAAATGCCATTCGCAAGGATGGCCGGATCGATTACGACGAGTGCATTCAATGCCTGGAATGCGTCGTTATTCTCGAAGACGACACCCGGTGCGTCGATAAACGCCTCGAGAGTAAAAAACGGTCAAAACAGGCGAACATTCTGGCAACGGACGCAGGCTGACCCGCTCCGTTGCCGCAAAGCCCGGATTACTTCTTCTGCCATTCAAACTTCTTGAACGGCTCATCCACCGGCGTCTCCGCGATGTGGTTGACGTAGTTACTCATCACCTTCTGGGACAACACCAGAATCACTTCCAGTACCTGGCGATGCCGGTAACCTGCGTCATAGAAGGCATCCAGGTCCTCCTTGCTGACATTGCCATGTTTGCGCATGACCGCGAGGGTGAAGGTTCTGAGCGCTTCCAGCTTGTCACTGGGCAGCGGCGTTTCGTCCCGCAGCGCATTGGTAATGTCATCAGACACTTTCATGGACTTGGCAATCCCCGTGTGCGCGGGAACGCAATAGTGGCAGGCGTTTTCCACGTTGATCGTCTGCCAGACCACGGTCTTCTCGTCGTTGTCGAAGCTGCTGTCGAGCACCAGTTCGTGCAGTTTCTGGTACCCCTCAAGAATGCCGGGTGCTTCCGCCATTACAGCATGCAGGCCCGGAATCATGCCGAATGCCCTGAGCGAGTTATCCAGCAGGGGTTTGGATTGTTCCGGTGCCGTGTCTTTGTCGTGAAGGGTAAAGTCTGTCATTGCCAACTCCATTATTGAATGATTGCTCAATTTCGACTTCAGGCTAACTGTTATTGAGTGATCATTCAAGATATAATTGAGCGGTCATTCAAATCACGACAATGGTGAAGTGTTGTTATGGCCAGACACGCGCGCTATGACCGAAAGACCGCCCTGGAAAAGGCCGTTGGCCTGTTTTGGGAGAAGGGCTATCACGGCAGCTCCATGAAACAGATCGAGCAGGCCCTCGATATGCGCCCGGGCAGCATTTACGCCACCTTCGGAAGCAAGGATGGCCTGTTTTCGGAAGCACTGGCTGCCTACGCAGAGCAGGGCGGCCGCGAAATGGCGAGCCATCTCAAGGGTTATGATTCGATTGTTGACGGTCTGCAGGACTATCTGCGCGGCATCGCCTGCCGTTGCGGCGACGAAAACGCAGCGCCCTCCAGGGCCTGTATGATCGTGAAAACTCTGCTGGAATCCAGCAATACCAATTCGGCCCTGGCTGATCAGGCCAACAGCATCCTGGCTGCGATTGAAGAATCCATTGCTGGCCTGATTGAGCAGGCAAAGGTGAAAGGCGAGCTGGTTCAGTCCGTGGACAGCCGGCGACTTGCCCGGCTCCTTCAGGCGCAGATCATGGGCCTGAGATCCATGGGTGAGCGCCACCTGGATTCGCAAGCCATGCAGGACCTGGGTGACGATATGGCCGCCATCCTGGACGGATACCGCACGCAGCACTGATTCTCCCCTTCCAGCGCCCCGGTGAGAGAGCACACACCGGGGCTGAAAGTATGAGCACTTCCGTAGAATTGTGCCCACAGCCCGGGCCGCGTTAACATTAGCGCCCGGCTCAGATCCTGCCTTGTTTTCTTGCCAAACCCGGCTGCAAGTCTGGTTCCCAGTGAGGACAGCCAAGCATTCTTGCCTGAAGAGTGCTTGGCTCTCTTCACTTACAGGTCTGATTGTTATGGATAACCTTCATCACATTGTTGTGGTCGGCGGTGGCGCCGGCGGTCTCGAACTGGTTACCAGCCTTGGTAACAAACTCGGTAAAAAGCGCAAGGCTCGGATCACGCTGGTGGATGCCGGCCTGACCCACGTCTGGAAACCGCTGTTGCACGAAGTAGCCTCTGGCTCCCTGGATGCCAGTGCAAACGAGATCAACTACCGCGCCCATGCCCGCAAGCACCACTACGAATTCCAGCTGGGTCGCATGAGCGGTCTGGACCGCCAGAACAAACACGTGGTTATAGCCCCGTTTCACGATGTCGACGGCACAGAAGTGGTTCCCGAGCGACACATCCCCTATGACACACTGGTCATCGCGGTCGGCAGCACCGCCAACGATTTCGGCACCCCCGGCGCCCAGGACAACTGCCTGTTCCTGGACAGCCTGGATCAGGCCCGGCGCTTTCACAACCTGATGCTGAACGCCTTTTTGCGCAAGAATCACGAGGCATTCCAGGGGGCCGAACACACCCTGAACATCAGTATCATCGGGGCTGGCGCCACCGGCGTGGAGCTCGCCGCAGAGCTGCGACTGGCGTCCCGCGAGCTTCCAGTCTACGGTATGAACCATCTCCAGCCCTCGGACGTTTCCATTACCGTGATCGAGGCCGCCGACCGCATTCTCCCGGCTCTGCCCGGTCGGCTTTCTGCGGCGGCGACCAAGGAACTGGAACACCAGCGAGTGAAGGTACTCACCGGCCAGCCGGTGAGCGAGGTGCGACCGAATACGGTCGTGATGAAAGACGGGACAGAACTACCCTCGGAAATGACCATCTGGGCGGCGGGCATCAAGGCCCCGGCGTTCCTGGCGGAGCTTGAAGGCCTGGAGGTGAACCGGGGCAACCAGCTGGTGGTGGAGCAGACCCTGCAAACTACCCAGGATGCGGACATCTTTGCCTTTGGCGACTGCGCGGCCTGCCCGCAACCGGATTCCGACAGGCCGGTTCCGCCCCGGGCCCAGGCTGCGCACCAGCAGGCCGACACCCTGTTCAAGACCCTGTGCAATCGCCTGGACAATGGCGAGGCCGTGCCCTTCGTCTACAACGACCATGGTTCGCTGATCAATTTCAGCCGCTACACCACCGTCGGCAACCTGATGGGCAATCTCTCCGGTCGCAGTATGTATATCGAGGGCAAGGTAGCCCGCATGTTCTATCTGTCCCTCTACCGGATGCACCAGGTGGCCCTGCACGGCATGTTCCGCACCGGCATCATCTGGCTGATGGACCGAATTAGCCGCGCTATGCACCCGAGACTGAAGCTGCATTGACGCTCAGGTCCTGCACCCAGTCGATCATCGGGGCGGGGTAGATGCCGAATACCAGAATGACAATCGCCAGGGTGACCAGGGTGATGCCGCCAAGGCGGCTGCCCCAGTCATTGGTGACATCCCGGCGACGCATCCCCGGTTCCGGCAGGTACAGGGTCACCATCACCCGCAGATAGTAATACAGCCCTATGGCACTGCCGGCGACAACACCGCCCACCAGCCACCAGCGGCTGTCGGCGACACCGAGGGCAATAACATAGAACTTGCCGATGAATCCGGCGGTCAGGGGAATCCCCGCCAACGAGAGGAAGCTGACCGTCATTACCGCCGCCAGATAGGGGCGCCGCCAGAACAGGCCGCGGTAGAGCGGCAGCCCATCGGCGTCTTCGCCTCCGAACGGGCTGGACACCAGGGTCACCACACCAAACGCCGCCAGCGTCGTCACCAGATAGGTCACCAGATAGACGCCGGTGGTTTCGACCGCCAGTGCATTGCCGACGGCAATGGCCACCAGCAGGTAGCCGAAGTGGGCAATGGACGAGTAGCCGAGCAGCCGCTTGAGGTTTGACTGGAACAGCGCCAGCAGATTCCCGCCCAGCATGGTCAACAACGCCAGCACCGTGATCACCGCCTGCAACCAGTCACTCTCGTAGATCGGCGCTGACAGCACCAGGCGCAACAACACCACGAAAACAGCCAGCTTGCTGACCGTGGCCAGGAAAATCGTGGCCGGCGCCGGGCCGCCCTGGTAGACATCCGGCGTCCACAGGTGAAACGGCACCACCGAAAGCTTGAAACCCAGCCCCACCAGTATCAGTGCGCCGCCAGCCAGCATCCAGACATCCGGTCCATGCGCAATGGCGCCGGCAATCCAAGTCAGATCCAGGTAGCCAGTGCGGGCATAGATCAGAGCCATACCAAACAGCAGGAAGGCCGTGGCGGCGGCCGACAGCAGCAGGTACTTGATCCCCGCTTCCAGGGAACGCTCTGCCCTGAAGCTGTAGGCAAGCATGCCGTACAGCGGCATCGACAGCAGTTCCAGGCTGATGAACAGCATGGCCAGATGATCGCTTGCCACCAGGCCCAGGGCACCGGCTGTGGCGCAAAGTACCAACAGGTAGAACTCTTCCTGCGGGCCGATATAGCCGGTCAGGTAGTGATGACTCAGGATCACGGTAACCAGCGCGGACAGCAGGATCAGTGTCGACGCCATTTGCGCCAGCCCATCCACCTGCATCAGCGGCGGAGATCCGGTGGAAGCCACAGGCAGCAACAGAAGCGCCAATACGAGGCCGATACCGGATATCAGGGCCGTACCGGCATGGTGGCGTTGCCAGGCGATCGCCAGCATGGCAACTACAGCGGTGGTGCCCACCAGGATCAATGGCAGCAAAGTAACGAGATCCGCCGCTGTCAGCATCAGCGCACCTCCCCGGCAGTTTCCGCGAGACTCTGGGCAGCGCCGGCAAACAGCTCTACCACTCTGCCGGACATGCCGGCGGTGGTATCCAGCAGCGGTTGCGGATAGAGCCCGATGAGCAGAACCAGGGCCAGCAGGGCCAGCATCATGCCGTACTCCCGCCAGTCCGGGCCGGCGAGCGCACCTTCACGATAGGCCGGGCCGAAATGGACCCGCTGCATCAGGATCAGCGAATAGATGGCGGCCATGACCAGGCCCGTACTGGCAATGAGCACCACCACCGGCGCCGTCGGGAAGGTGCCGAACAGGATCATGAACTCGCCAACAAAATTGGCCGTAGCCGGCATCCCCAGGGACGCTGCCACAAAACACAGCGTGAACCCCGGCAATGTCGGTATCCGGCCCCAGAGCCCGCCCATGATGCGCATATCCCGGGTGTGGATACGCTCGTAAAGCTGGCCGCTGAGGATAAACAGGCCAGCGGAGGAAAAGGCGTGGGCCACCATCAGAACCACGGCGCCCTGGATGGCCAGTTCCGAGCCGGAATAGATGGCAATCAACACGAAACCCATGTGGGAGATACTGGTGTAGGCAATCAGCCGCTTGATGTCCTGTTGGCCACAGGCCAGCACGGCGCCATACACGATGCCCACCAGCCCGAGCACCATGGCCACCGGAGCGAAGGCGGCGGACTCTTCCGGGAACAATGGCAGCGCGAAGCGCAGCATCCCGTAGGCGGCCGTTTTCAGCAGGATACCCGCCAGATCCACACTGCCCGCCGTCGGCGCCTGGGCATGGGCATCTGGCAACCAGCCGTGGAAAGGCACTACCGGCAGTTTCACCGCAAAGGCCACGAAGAAGCCAAGCATCAGCCAGGGCGCGATGGCCTCGGGCACCTCGGTATTCAGGAGAACCTCGTAGCTGAACGAGAATTCCCCCGTGTTGCCGAAATGGATAAATACCAGCGCCAGGATGGCCACCAGCATCAACAGGCCACTGGCCTGGGTGTAGATGAAGAACCGGGTGGCGGCCCGAATGCGGGTCTGGCCGGCCGAGCCGCTATGCCCCCAGAGCGCGATCAGAAAGTACATGGGCACCAGCATCATTTCCCAGAACAGGAAGAACAGGAGCAGATCCAGCGCCAGGAACACACCGACCACACCGCCCAGGATCCACAGCAGGTTGAGGTGGAAAAAGCCGATACGGTGGCCGATTTCATGCCAGGAGCAGAGTACTGCCAAGGCGCCCAGAAAGCCTGTGAGCGCCACCAGAATGAGCGAGAGCCCGTCCATGGCCAGGTGGATTTCAATCCCGAACCGGGGAATCCAGTCGGCCCGCCATTCCAGCAGCCAGGGCGTATCCGCTCCAGAGGGCAAGGCAAAATCGCCGGTGACCCAGAGCCAGAGGCTGATCACCAGGACAAACAGCATGGTCCCCAGGGCAATCCAGCGCGGTGCCTGCTCACCCCAGCGATCCGCCTGCCAGCACAGCAGACCACCCAGGAACGGAATCACGATCAACCACACCAGGATCACGCGACACCTCCCGGGCCGATGGCCAGAGCCAGCAGAATCAGGGTTGCGCCCAAAATCATGGCCGTGGCATAGCTGCGAATCCGGCCATTCTGGGCCCGTACCAGAGCGCTGTTGACCAAACGGGCGAGCACCGCCAACAGGTTGATGGTGAGATTGATCAGGTCATGACGAAGCATGCGCACCAGCAGCTGCCAGGGACGGACCAGTAGCCGGTCGTAAAGCGCATCGAACCCCCAGGCCCGGTGCCAGAGATTCCAGAGGAAGGCGCCCAGGCCACCGCTAACCTGCTCGCGTAGCCAGTCGCGCCGCTTCACGAACAGCCAGCCCGCCATTGCCAGACCGGCAATCACGGTGCCACTGGCCAGCAGCTGTAACAGGGTATGGCCGGCGTCGGTGCGTTCGCCGGGTGCCACCGGAAACAGGCTGCCAAGGTGGGGATAGAGCATGGCTCCAACAAAAGTGGACAGTACCGCCAGCACGGCCAAGGGCAAATGGTGGGTCAGCAACAGGGTCCCCGGTTCCGCGTTCCGGGCCTTGTCGCTGCCGCAGTCTCCATGGAAAGTGCCAAGAATCAGCCGAACCGTATACAGGCATGTCAGGAACGCGCCCAGAAGACCGGCCAGGAGAAGCCCCTGCTGGTCGGCGGCCATAGCCTGCCAGAGTATTTCATCCTTGCTGTAGAAACCTGCTGTGACCAAAGGCAAGGCCACCAGTGCGGACCCGCCCACCAGGAAACCGGCATAGGCCACGGGCAGGCGCTTTCTCAGCCCTCCCAGATTCGCCATGTCCTGTTCGTGATGGCAACTGGTAATCACTGCACCGGCCGACAGGAACAGCAGCGCTTTGAAGAACGCGTGGGTGACCAGGTGAAAAATGGCGGCATCAAAGGCGCCCACACCGAGGGCCAGGAACATGTAGCCAATCTGGCTCATGGTGGAGTAGGCGAGCACCCGCTTGATATCGGTCTGGGCCAGGGCCGCGAAGGCCGCCAGCAGCAGTGAGAGGGCACCAATCACCCCGACCAGCCACAGGACGTCCGGTGCCAGCAGGAACACGCCATCAAGCCGGGCAATCAGGTAAACGCCGGCAGTCACCATGGTGGCGGCATGGATCAGCGCCGACACCGGGGTCGGCCCCGCCATGGCGTCCGGCAGCCAGGTGTGCAGCGGCACCTGCGCCGATTTGCCCAGGGCGCCGCCAAGCACCAGCAGGGCAACGAGGGTCGCCGTAGGGTCGCCCACGGACCAGACCTCGGCAGCCCGCACCATCACCTGCTGGATATCCAGGGTTCCCAGATCCCGGAAGATCAGGAATAGGCCCAGGGCCAGGAACACGTCACCTATGCGCGTGACCACAAACGCCTTGAACGCCGCTCGGCCGTTGGCGCTGTCCTGGTAGTAGTAGCCGATCAGCAGGTAGCTGCACAGGCCAACCCCTTCCCAGCCAAGGAACAACAGCAGCAGGTTGTCGCCAAGCACCAGCATCAGCATGCTGAATACGAACAGATTCATCCAGGCGAAGAAGCGGGGTACCCCGGCCTCGCCGCCCATATACCAGACCGCAAACAGATGGATGAAGAAACCGACGCCGGTGATCACGGCCATCATCACCAGGGCCAGGGCATCCACCGCTAGACCGATCGTTGGCTGGAAGGCCCCCACCTGGATCCAGGTCCAGAGCGTGAAACGAACCGCGCCATCGCCGCCCGCATAGAGCGCGATGGCCCAGGCCGTCGCCAGGGCAGCGATGCCGACACTGCCGACACCGATGGCAGCACCGGCCCGCGGCCCCAGGCGCCCGCCTGAGAGGGCAAGCACCAGGGTGCCGACCAGGGGCATGACAAGCGACAGGGTGACCGCCAGTTCCATCATCCGCGCATCCTGCTGATCAGATCGAGATTAAGGGACCTGACCCGCTGGAACAGCTGGATCATCAGCGCCAGCCCCACGGCCGCTTCGGCGGCCGCCAGGGTAATCACCAACAGAAACATCGCCTGGCCGTCGGGCTGATTCCATGCCGTGGCGCCTACCACAAACGCCAGCGCCGCGGCGTTCAGCATCACCTCCAGGCTCATCAGAACGAACAGCATGTTCCGGCGCAGCATCAGGCCCGCCAGGCCCAGCACAAACAGAATGGCTGCCAGGATCAGACCGTGCTCCATGGGGATACCTGCCATCAGGGCCTCCTCCTCTGTCGCAACGGATTCGACCGCCGTCCCACATGGGAGGCAGCGACCAGCGCCCCCAGCAACAGCAGCCCCGCCAGTTCCACCACCATCAGCCAGGGTCCGAACAGGGTCAGGCCCACCGCCCGCGCAGTCAGCAATTCGCCCTCGATGACCCTGGTCATGTCACCTCCAGCAATGAGGTGGAAGAGCACGCCCAGCAGCACCAGGGCCAACCCACAGGGGCCCAGCCAGTGCCGGGGATGGCGCCAGTCAGCCTCCTCGGCATCCTCTTCCGGGCCGAGATTGAGCATCATCACCACGAACACAAACAGGACCATGATGGCGCCGGCGTAGACGATGATTTCCAGTGCCCCGGCAAAGGGCGCCCCGAGGGCAAAGAACACCAGGGCAACGGCAATCAGCGAGACAATCAGATACACCACGGCGTGCACCGGGTTGCTGCCGGTAATCACGCCCAGCGTCGCCAGTATCGCCACCAGGCCACTCAGATAAAACGCCAGTTCCATGGGTCTCTACCTCCCGCTCTATGGCAACAGGGAACGCACGTCCACCGGCTCCTCCTCGTTCAGAGCCTGGCCCTTGTCCTTGCCGCCGATGGCCATGCCGGCCACCTTGTAGAAGTGGTAATCGTGGTCCTTGCCCGGACCATTGATCAGCAGATCCTCTTTCTCATAAACCAGCTGCTGCCGGTCGTACTCGCCCATCTCGAAATCCGGTGTCAGCTGGATTGCCGAGGTTGGGCAGGCCTCCTCGCACATGCCGCAGAAAATGCAGCGGGAGAAATTGATCCGGAAAAACTCCGGGTACCAGCGGCCGTCTTCCTGCTCGCCTTTTTGCAGGGAGATACAGTCAACCGGGCAGGCCACCGCGCAGAGGTTGCAGGCCACGCAGCGCTCTTCGCCGTCCGGATCCCGGGTCAACACGATGCGGCCCCGGTAGCGGGGCGGCAGGTAAACCTCCTCGTCCGGGTAATTAACCGTCTCCCGCTTGCGAAAACTGTGCATGAACACCATGCCCAGGGTACGCAGCTGGCTCCAGGTGGCCGGCACCAGCCACAACACAGACTTTATGAACGGGACCTTTTCTTTATCCATCAACGGGTCCTCCTCAGCCTTCCGGCGCCATCAGCAACATCACAGCGCCGGTGGCCAGCAGATTGATCAGTGTCAGCGGCAGGCACACCTTCCAGCCAAAGCTCATCACGCGGTCATACCGGGGTCTGGGCAACGAAGCCCGCAACAGGATGAACAGCATCAGGAAGAAGCCGGTCTTGAGCGCGAACCAGAGGATCGGCGGCAACCAGGGGCCATGCCAGCCACCAAAGAACAGGGTAACGATCAGCGCGGACACCAGCACCATGCCCACGTACTCGCCAATGAAAAACAGCCCGAACTTCATGCCCGAGTATTCAATGTGATAGCCGTCCGCCAGTTCCTGCTCGGCCTCGGGCTGGTCGAAGGGATGGCGATGGGTAACGGCAATGCCGGCAATCAGGAAGGTGCAGAAACCAAAAAACTGGGGCACCACAAACCACATTCCCTCCTGTGCCGCGACAATCTCGCGCATGTTGAAGGAGCCTGCCAGCGCCACCACGCCCATCAGCGACAGTCCCATGAACACCTCGTAGGAAACGGTCTGCGCGGATGAACGCATGGCCCCCAGCAGCGCGTACTTGTTGCCGCTGGCCCAGCCCCCCAGCAGCACCGCGTAGACGTTGATTCCGGCCATCGCGAGGAAAAACAGCAATCCGATGTGCAGGTCGGCGATGCCCCATCCGGGAGTGATCGGTATCACAAGGAAAGAAAGCAGCAGGGACGCGAAGGCAATCACCGGTGCCAGCAGGAACAGCGGCCGGTCCGCAAACGGTGGAATCCAGTCTTCCTTGAAAAAGATCTTGATCATGTCTGCGACCAGCTGGAGGAGCCCGAACGGCCCGACCCGGTTGGGGCCGTATCGATCCTGCCACAGACCCAGGAGACGGCGCTCAACAATGGTCAGAGCGGCGCCCAGCAAAACTGCCCCCAGCAGAATCACCAGGGCCTGAAACATGGCCCAGAGAATGGCCTGCCATTCCGGTGTCAGCCAGCTCATGGCCGCACCTCACAGACGGCGCCTGGTGTGGAGCCCGGGCCCGCGGTGAGCGTAACCGGACCATCAGCGATGCCAGCCGGAACACACCCGGCTGGCAGGCCCACAAGCCCCTGTGGCCAGTCCACCTGCACCCGGGCCGGCAGTGTCACGCACCCCTGCTCGCCCTTGACTGTGACCAGTCCGCCCAGCTCGGCCCCCAGGGCTGTTGCATCGGTTTCCGAAAGCAGCAGTACCGGTGGCTCCATCCGCTGGCGAATGGGCTCCGCCAGGGCCGAGGTTTCCTCGCCACCGAACAGGCGTGGCAGAACCAGGGCCTGAAAACCCGTTCCAGAGGGCTCATAGGCGGCCGGAATATCAGCCTCGTAGTGGTAATACCCGGGTTGGGGCTCCCGTAGCCGGATGCCCGGGTCGCCGCCGCGCAAATGGCCACCCACTTCGTCGGTAAACTTGTTCCAGGCCTGGGGCGAGTTCCAGCCAGGCGCCCAGGCAAAAGGCACTTGTTGGCGGGGGTGCCGGAACCCGCTGTAACCCTCCATGGAAAAGGCGAGCGCAGTGTCCGGATCCTGGGGTACCCGCGGTTCACTGACACTCTGGTTTGCACGCATGGAGGTTCGGCCACTGTACCGGTGGGGCTCACGGGCCAGCCGCAGGCCCTCGATCCGGAACCCGGCGTCGGGGGCCGCCGCGGTAATCAACTCAAGATCGCGGGAGGCCCGACTGCACGCCAACGTTACCTGGTCGAGCGTAATATCTTCCGGCGTATCCCCTTTGAGTTTTGCTGAGAGCGCGTGCAGCCAGCGCCAGCTCTCGTGAATACGCGCTTCCGGACGAAGGTAGCCCGGCTCGAAAACCTGGAAGAAGCGCTGGGCGCGACCCTCAAGGTTGACCAGCGTGCCATCACCCTCGGCAAAGCTGGCTGCTGGAAGGGAGAAGGTTGCCCGGTTCACCGTGGGCGTGCGCTGATGGTCCAGCACCACCAGGGTCTGAACCCCGGCCAGGGTGTCTTCAACCCGGGTTTCCGGCAGACGCTGATAGAGATCATTCTCCAGAATCACGGCTGCGTCGGCGTTCCCGTCATTCAGCTGTCCGAGCGCCCACTCCAGAGGCTGACCGCCCAGCAGTGCAAGGCCAGTACTGTTCACCTCCCGGCGAACAAATAGCAAGCCGCCGCGTTTGGCGCGCCGGGCCAGGGCACGGGCAATGTTGCCAGCGGCCCCTATAATGGCTGGCGACTCCAGGGCGCCGCCGCTGACCACCAGCGGACGGTCAGCAGCCATGAGCTCGCGCGCTATCTCGCCAGCCCGGGAGCGCAGCGGCTCGGCCAGGTCTGGCACGTCCGGGGAGGCCGGGTCGATGACGTGGGCCACCGCAAACCCGAGCCGGGCGATGTCGTCGGGGGCCAGCGCCAGACGGCTATGAGCCAGTGCGTCCAGCTCGGTTTCGGCCGGGTAGGCGACAAACAGCGGCTGGCGATGATCCTGGGACAGGGTTTTTATGGCATCGGCATGCCAGCGGGGAACACCCAACCTGGCGGCGTAGTCCGCCGGCGGTGCGGTAATCGCCCGGCGAATGGACAGACCAAGGCGGGGCGCGCTTTCCATGGGATCCTCGCCCAGCAGGAGTACGGCATCGTGCTGCTCCACCTCCCGTAGGGTGGGCGCTGGCAGCCCGCAAGTTCGGCCCTGTTCATCCATCCGATGGAGGCAGGTCTGCTCGCTCTCATTAATGCCGGTGGAAAAGTTGGCCTCACCCACCAGTTCCCGAAGCTGATGGTTGCTTTCCAGGCTGGCCCGGGGCGAGCCGATGCCGATGATCCGATTAGCATGGCGCAGGGCCTCCGTTATCCGGGCCAGGGCGGTATCCACCCCGAGTTCCTCCGGCTGCTGCTCCCGCCCCTGCACTGCCCTGAACTCCGGCACCCTGGGCCGATCCGGACGGTTCACATAGCCATAGCCGAAACGACCAAGATCGCACAGGAAATACCCGTTCACCTCACCGTGGTAGCGGTTCTCGATCCGACGGATCTCCCCATAGCGTTCGCCCGGACTTATGTTGCATCCCACCGCGCACTGGTGGCATATGCCCGGCGCGAACTGCATGTCCCACTTGCGGGTGTAATGATCGGAATGGCTCTGGTCGGTAAAAACACCGGTCGGGCAGACTTCGGTCAGGTTGCCCGCGAAGCGGCTTTTCAGGGTGCCCTCCTGGTATCGTCCGAAGTAGACATTGTCCTTGGAGCCAAAGGCTCCCAGGTCCGTCCCGCCAGCGTAATCGTTGTAAAAGCGCACGCAGCGGTAGCAGGTGATGCAGCGGTTCATCTCATGGGCTATGAAGGGGCCCAGGTACTGGTTGCGCCGGGTGCGTTTACGGAACCGGTAGCGGCGACGGTCGTGACCGGTCATCACGGTCATGTCCTGGAGATGGCAGTGGCCGCCTTCCTCGCACACGGGGCAATCGTGGGGATGGTTGATCATCAGCCATTCCACCACACTGGCTCGAAACGCCCGGGCTTCATCATCGTCAATATCAATGCGGGTGCCGTCAGAGGCCGGTGTCATACACGACATCACCAGCATGCCCCTGTCGTCCTCGCTGTCCTTGTACTGGCGCACAGCGCACTGGCGACAGGCCCCGACACTGCCCATGGCCGGATGCCAGCAGAAATAGGGGATATCCAGGCCCAGGGACAGACAGGCCTGAAGCAGGTTGTCTGCCCCGTTCACCTCGTAGCGCTGACCGTCCACATGGATGGTTGCCATGGTGCCTGTTTACTCCCTGTTGGCCGCTGGTTGTCGGTTCATGCTTCACCCACCGGGACCGGATCCGGGTGAGGCTTGCCCTTCGAGTGACGAACACCCTGCTCGAATTCATGCCGGAAATGCCGGAGCGCGGTCTGCAAGGGCATGGCCGCGCCCGGGGCGTGAGCACAGAAGGTCAGGCCCGGGCCGCAATCGGCCGCCAGCTTGTCCAGCAATTCCACATCCCCGGCTTCACCCTCGCCGCCCTCCAGCGCCATCAACAGCTTCACGGTCCACGGCAGTCCATCCCGGCAGGGCGTGCACCAGCCGCAGGACTCGCGGGCAAAGAACTCTTCCAGGTTGCGCATCAGCGCGACCATGCTCTGGTCCTCGGTCACCACCGTGATCAGGCCGGTACCCAGACGGCTGCCTTCCTTGCCAACGGTGTCGAAATCCAGGGGCAGATCCAGGTGTTCCGGCAACAGGAAGCCGGTGCTGGCACCCCCGGGCAGCCAGGCCTTGAGCTTCCTGCCGTTCCGCAACCCCCCGGCCAGTTCCAGCAGCTCCCGACCAGTGGTGCCGATCGGCAATTCCCACAGGCCGGGGCGGTTCACCAGCCCGGAGACGCCGTAAAGTTTCGTACCGCCGTCTTCAGTGCGATCCCCGGAGAGCCCCTGGTACCAGTCGGCGCCACGAAGCATCACCGCCTGCACGTTGCACAGGGTTTCCACGTTGTTCACGACCGTGGGTTTGCCCCAGGCCCCGGACTGGCCGGGGAACGGAGGTTTGGCGCGGGGGTTGGCCCGGTGGCCTTCCAGCGAGTTCAGCAGGGCGGTTTCCTCGCCACAGATGTATCGCCCGGCTCCGGTGTGCAGGGCAATATCGAAATCAAAGCCGCTGCCGGCGATGTCCGGACCGAGCCAGCCGGCCTCCCTGGCCTCGGCAAGCGCTGCGGTGAGAACCCGTGCCGACTCCACGTACTCTCCGCGCAGGAAGATGTAGCCATACCGGGCGTTGTTGGCGAAGGCCGCCAGAATCATGCCCTCAATCAACAGATGGGGTTGCTGCTCCATCAGCAGCCGATCCTTGAAGGTGCCCGGCTCCATCTCATCGGCATTACAGACGATGTACCCTCGGGGCATGTCAGCTCCCTGCAGGGTGAGGCTCCACTTCAGGCCGGCGGAGAACCCCGCACCACCACGGCCCCGGACATTGGCCTCCTTCATGGCCGCGATCACGGCGTCGGGATCGTGCCGGTTCAGAACCTCTGAAACAGCCTGGTAGCCTTCTTTCGATTCGTACTCTTCCAGGCCTACGACCTGGCCATCATCCCGCAGTCGCCAGGTCAGCGGATGGGTGTCCGGCGACCGCTCGTCGGCGGGCTGAAGCAACCGGCTTTTGTAGATCGGTGACTGGCGCTGGCTGTTCACGGGTAGCCCTCCAGAATGTCCGATAGATCCTCCTCTCCCACGGGCCCGTAGACATCGTCGCCAATCATCATGGCTGGCCCGCCATCGCAGGCGCCCAGACAGCACACCGGTAGCAGGGTATAGCGCCCGTCAGGCGTGGTCTGTCCCAGGCCGATACCGAGCCTGGCCGTCAGCCCCTCCCGGAGCTGGTCCGAACCGGTCAGGAAACAGGAGCTGCTGTCGCATACCAGGATCACGTGACGCCCCACCGGCTGGCGGAAAATCAGGCTGTAGAAGGTGGCCACGCCTTCGACACTGGCCGGCCCCACGCCCAACACCCGGGCAATGGCAGGGATCGCATCATCCGGTACCCAGCCATGGCGGCGCTGCACAATCTTCAGTGCCTCGATGCAGGCGGCCTGGGGCTGCTCGTAGTGGCTTGCCTCGGCACGCATCGCGGCTTCGTCCTCCGGGTGGAGCCGGAAGCTGTCGGTGGTGATGGTCTGTGGTGTCGGTGTCGTTTCCATCGTCATCGGTCCACGTCGGCCATTACGAAATCGATACTGCCCAGGTGGGCAATCAGGTCCGGCACGAAACCGCCGCGCATTACGCTGGGAATCTGCTGCAGGTGCGGGAAACTGGGCGTCCGGATCCGTGTCCGGTAACTCATGGTGTTGCCATCACTGGTCAGGTAGTAACTGTTGATGCCCTTGGTTGCTTCCACCATCTGCATGGATTCCTGGGATTTGAGAACCGGCCCCCAGGACACCTGCAGAAAGTGCGTAATCAGGGTTTCAATGTGTTCCAGCATCCGTTCACGGGGCGGCGGTGTAGTCAGGGGATGGTCCGCCTTGAAGTCCCCGGCGGGCATGTGATTTACGCATTGCTGGATGATCCGAAGGCTCTGGCGCATTTCCTCGATCCGCAGCTGGCCTCGGTCGAAGACATCGCCCCGGTCACCCAGGGGCACCTCGAATTCGAAGTTGTCGTAGCCGGAATAGGGGCGCTGCTTGCGCAGATCGAAATTACACCCGGTGGCCCGCAGGTTCGGGCCGGTGACGCCCCAGGCCAGCGCCTGGGCCGTGTCAAAGGCGGCCACGTTGCGGGTACGCTCTCTCACCAGCGCGTTCTCCATCATGGCCCGCTCGTACTCCCGGAGCCGGGGCGGCATCCAGTCGAGGAATTCCTGCACCAGCTTTTCCCAGCCCTGGGGCAGGTCCTGCATCACCCCGCCAATGCGGTACCAGGCCGGATGCATGCGAAAACCGGTGATGCCCTCGATCACCTTGTAGCCGCGCTGACGATCGCTGAAGGTGAAAAATACCGGCGTCATGGCGCCCAGGTCCTGAAGGTAGGTACCGAGAAACAGCAGGTGACTGGTGATCCGGAACATCTCGGCCATCATGATCCGGATGGTTTTCACCCGGTCCGGAACCTCGATGCCCGCCAGCTTTTCCACCGCCAGCACATAGGGCAGATTGTTCATCACCCCACCGGTGTAATCGATGCGATCGGTGTAGGGAATGAAGCTGTGCCAGGACTGGCGCTCGGCCATCTTTTCCGCGCCCCGATGGTGGTAACCAATGTCGGGCACACAATCGATGATTTCCTCGCCGTCCAGTTGCAGCACAATACGGAAGGCACCGTGAGCGGAGGGGTGGTTGGGACCCAGGTTCAGAAACATAAATTCCGCGCCGTCCCGTTCCCGCGCCATACCCCAGGCCTCAGGAACAAACTGGAGAGCGTCCTGCTCGGCCTCCTGGCCCTCCACTGTCAGGGTGTACGGATCGAATTCCGTAGCCCGGGCGGGGTAATCCTTGCGCAGGGGGTGTCCCGTCCAGGTGGGCGGCATCAGGATCCGTTCAAGATGTGGATGGCCGGAAAAACTGATGCCGAACATGTCCCACACCTCACGTTCGTACCAGTTGGCCGCCGGGAAGATACCAGTAGCGGTCGGGAGGCTCAGGTCTTCTTCCGCCAGACCGACTTTGAGCATGATGTCCCGATTGCGGTGGATGGACATGAGTTGATAAAAGACGGTGAAGTCCGAATCCGGCAGGCCCGTGCGATTGCCCCGCAGCCGCTCGTCTATCGCCGACAGGTCGTACAGCAGATCGTAGGGCGCATCCAGACCCTTCAGGTAACCCAGGATGTCAGTCAAGGCTGTTCGCAACACCCAGAGCACGGGCATGCCGGTACGAGTCTGCTGGCAGCACAGCACCGCCTCGCCAAAGTCCCTTTGCAGGACCTCGACCAGTTCGACGTCGGCGTTTTCTGTGCTCCTGCTCATGCTCGTGGTTTGACTCCTGACGATCAGTTGTAAACGACGGCAAGCGGCTTTAAAGCTTGTCGGGGCTCCTCAGTTCCGTGGCCTGGATTCGCTGGTCCCGCCACTTTTCGCGCTGCGATGACATCTCCGCCCGGTAAACACCCTGGTCACCAACTACCCAGGACAGTGGCCGGCGTTCCTCCTGGATCGAATCCTGCAGCAGCTGCAGACCCTGCAGAAACGCTTCAGGACGGGGTGGACAGCCGGGCACGTAGACATCCACCGGCAGGAACTTATCCACTCCCTGCACCACCGAGTAGATGTCGTACATGCCGCCGGAGTTGGCGCAGGAGCCCATGGAAATCACCCATTTCGGCTCCAGCATCTGGTCATAGAGTTGCTGGATCACCGGCGCCATCTTGATGAAACAGGTGCCGGCAATCACCATGAAATCCGCCTGCCTGGGGGAGGCCCGGATCACCTCCGAGCCGAACCGGGCAATGTCGTGGGGCGCGGTAAAAGCGGTGGTCATTTCCACATAGCAGCAGGACAACCCGAAGTTGTAGGGCCAGAGGGAATTCTTGCGGCCCCAGTTGACCGCCGAGTTCAGCACTTCGCTCAATTTGCCGGTAAACACGTTGCGCTCGAGCTGTTGCTTGACCGGGTCCTCGACCCGCTCGCGCCGATCTACCGGATAACGGGTATTGCTTCCGTCAGGACCCTCTGCTCGGGTCAGGGTATAGGCCATGAAAACCTCCCTTGATGGTCACACTATTCCGTTGCTTCCCGATTCCACAGAATCCGGAGACCCGGGAATTGTGTGTCTATGCGTCGCGCTTGCGTGCCGGGCTTTGCTGTGGCGCCCAGTCGAGGGCACCGGTGCGGCTGTCGTAAACGAGCCCGGCCAGCAGGATGAAGATAAATACAGCGGCTCCCCAGAAACCGGTCCAGCCAACATCAGGGATGACGATGGCCCAGGCAAACAGGAAAACCGCTTCAATGTCGAAGATGACAAACAGCATTGCCACCAGGTAGAACTGAACAGAAAACCGCTGGCGGGCGCTGCCGGCGCCGACAATGCCCGATTCGAAGGGAAGAGACTTACTGATACCGCGACTGCGGCCACCCAGAAGACTGGACGCGCCCACCATGAAGGCGCAAAGACCCGCCACCGCCAGGATAAAAAAGCCGGTAGCCCAGTATTCGGCAATGCCATTTGCCGCGCTTTCAGCCATGCAGTTTCCCCTCGACAGCACAAAGCTGTCGTGTTGGATACCTGTCTTAAAAGCTAGCAATGGGCCCGGCATTGCGCAAACCGGGGCGCCGAATCAACCGGTAAACACGCAACCGCATGATGCAAAAGATATTACGGATGAAGCGGAGGAGTATGAGAAGATAGGAATTGGAGCGGGTGAAGGGAATCGAACCCTCGTATGCAGCTTGGGAAGCTGCCGTTCTACCATTGAACTACACCCGCAAAATAGGGCCGCGCAAGCAATATAAGCGGTCAGCCCGGCATTGGGCAAGCATTCTGTCTGGAGCAATAATGGACCCCACCCTGACCCTGATTGGCGCCCTGATGCTGGTCATCAGTATCGTGCTCAGCCCGCTTTCCAGCCGGGTGGGCATGCCGGTACTGCTGATCTTTCTGGTGGTGGGCATGATGATGGGTGAGGACGGCCCGGGTGGCATCCAGTTCGATGACTTCGAGCTCGCCTTTCTGATTGCCAATCTCGCGTTGGGCGTGATTCTCCTGGACGGTGGCATGCGCACCCGGGCGGAGACTTTCAGGGTAGGCCTGAAACCCGCCCTGGTACTGGCCACCCTCGGGGTCGCCATGACCGCCGCTGGCGCTGCGGTAGTGGCCTGGTGGGTGTTCGATCTGCACTGGCTGACGGCCCTGCTGATTGGCGCCATCATTTCCTCTACCGATGCCGCCGCCGTTTTTTCCCTGCTGCAGGGTCGGGGGCTGCACCTGAACGAGCGAGTCAGTGCGACCCTGGAAATTGAGTCCGGCAGCAACGACCCCATGGCGATTTTCCTGACGCTCATGCTGGTTACGTTGATTGGCAACGACGGCGACCAGGCGGGCTGGGCCGCTCTCTCCATGCTGGTACAGCAGTTCGGCATCGGCGCTATTGCAGGGATTATTGGCGGTTTTGCCGTGGTGGAGCTGGCCAATCGAATCCGCCTGACGCCTTCTCTGTACCCTTTGCTTGTGGCGGCCGCGGGCATCTCGGTGTTCTCCGCCACCAACGCTCTCGGCGGCAGCGGATTTCTGGCCATTTACCTGACTGGCGTGGTGATTGGTAACCGTCACGTCCGGATGATGCCGATGATCCTGCAGGTTCACGACGGCCTGGCCTGGCTGGCCCAGTTGTGCCTGTTCCTGATGCTGGGGCTGCTGGTCACTCCGTCAGACCTGATCCCACTGGCTGGCGGAGGGCTGATACTGGCCCTGGCCCTGATCTTCGTCATTCGACCGCTGACGGTCTTGCTGACCCTCTGGCCTTTTGCTTTTAACCGTCGCGAGATGGGTTTTATCAGTTGGGTCGGCCTGCGAGGGGCTGTCCCCATTGTTCTGGCCCTGTTTCCGATCATTGCAGACTTGCCGGAAGCCCAGCTGGTGTTCCACGCCGCTTTCTTTATCGTCCTGGTCTCTCTTCTGGTTCAGGGCACCACCATGACCCCTCTGGCCAGAAAGCTTCGCCTGGAGGTGCCGGCCGGCGAGGACCCCTATCGAAGACTCCCTCTGGATGCTCCAGCGGCGGGAGACCACGAGTTGATGCTGTTCCCGTTGCGCGGCGAAACCTGGCAAACGCCACGTCGGCTGGGCCAGTTGCGCTTTCCGGAGAACACGGCTGTGGCCGGGGTCTTCCGCAACCGGGTCTGTCTGCAGCCAAAAGCGGACCTGGAGGTGTCCAGTGGCGACATGGTCGCAATGTTTGCGACTCCCAGTGTTCTGCCGGAACTCGGCAAGGCGCTGAGTGGCAGACACGCACCCAAGTACCTGGCCGAACGTGCGTTTTTCGGGGATTTCGTACTCAACGGCGATGCGCTTCTGGGTGACGTGGAGCAAGTCTACGGCATTGAGTTCGATGACCTGCCGCCGGAGCTTTCCCTCGCCGAATGCTTTGCCAAAAGGACAAAAGGGCACCCGGTTGTTGGTGACGTAGTAACCCTCGGCCCGGTGACACTGGTTGCCCGGGCCACCAGCGCCGACAAGGTCACCAAGGTGGGCCTGAAGATGGACAGTTCACAAAATGTGTGAAGAGCAAACCAGATAGCCAAAAAAGTTAACAAAACCCCTTAACAGATCCCTTTTGGCCTATGGTATAAAACGTCTGAACAAACATTAATCATTGGTAAGTTGAGGACATGAGCATTTTCCGCGCCCTCCCAGCCACCCTTGCCCTGCTCTGCCTGGCTTTGGCTCCGAGCGCTTTGGCCACCGAACTGCTGGCCAAGGCCGACACCCGTATGCCGGCTGCCACCATGTACAAGCCCGCGGATATCGAGAGTGTTAGCAAAGTGGTCGTTCGCAAGGGAGAACGCCGCCTGTACCTGATGGATGGCGAGGACGTGATTCGCAGCTACCGAATTTCCCTTGGCGACAATCCGGAAGGTCACAAGCTATACGAAGGTGACGAGCGCACGCCGGAAGGCGATTACACGCTGGACTGGCGCAACGCCGAGAGCGATTTCTACAAATCCATCCATATCTCTTACCCCAGCGAGCGGGATCGCGAACTGGCGTCTGCCTGGGGCCTGGACCCGGGTGGCAGCATCATGATTCATGGCCTGCCCAATAACGTAGGCGATATGGCTTTTGCTTATGCCGGTCTGGACTGGACCGATGGCTGTATCGCCGTGACCAACGAAGAGATGGACGAAATCTGGCAACTGGTGTCCAACGGAACGCCCATCAGCATTCATCCCTGAAGCAAATCTGACGGCAGCATTAAGTTGTTGTCATATGCTTAGCAAATTTACGTATCCCTAGTTAACATTCCTGCTTACAGTGTTTTACACTGTTTTACGACTCCGGTAGTCACTACCTGACAAGCGATGCTGCGCAGGTTGACAGGAAGTCGTCTATACTGACTTTCGGATCACAGGAAATAACTCGACCAATAAGGGGATTTACAATGCGTAAACTGACGATCGCCGGGATTGCACTGGCCACTGCTCTGACTGCAGGTTGTGCCACCACTGACCAGGGCGCCATCGACGAAGCAAATGCAACCGCCAGCTCCGCTGAGCGCACTGCAGAAAATGCACTGAACACCGCTAACAGCGCTGCCAGCTCTGCCCGCACTGCCCAGCAGACTGCGGAAGAAGCCCTGGCCGCTGCTCGTGCAGCCCAGAAGGCTGCCGATGAGGCAAACGAGCGTGCCAAGCGTATGCTCGAGCGTGCCAGCCAGAAGTAAGGCTGATACGTAACGAAAAGGCCGGCATTGCCGGCCTTTTTTTATGCCCCGGTGTCCGGTTTGTCCGGATCGGACTTGTCAGGGCTGGCAGGTTTGTTGTCCTTGAGGAAGGTGGTAATCAGCTCCATTGGCAATGGGAACACAATGGTGGATGAGTTGGTATTGCTCATATCCGCCAGCGTCTGCAGGTAACGCAGCTGCATGGAACCGGAATTCGTGGACATGACATCCGCCGCTTCCACCAGCTTTTTGGACGCCTGCAATTCGCCCTCGGCGTGGATGACCTTGGCGCGACGCTCACGCTCTGCCTCTGCCTGACGGGCAATGGCACGGATCATCGATTCGTTGAGATCCACATGTTTGATTTCCACATTGGCCACCTTGATGCCCCATTCCTCGGTCTGGGCATCGATGATCTCCTGGATATCGGAATTGAGCTTGTCACGCTCTGACAGCATCTCGTCGAGATCGTGTTTGCCTAGCACCGACCGCAGCGTGGTCTGGGCCAGCTGGCTGGTTGCGGAATTGAAATCCTCCACCCGGATAATGGCCCGCTCGGGATCCACTACGCGAAAGTACAGCACGGCATTCACCCGCACGGTCACGTTATCCCGGGAGATCACGTCCTGGCTGGGGACATCCAGGGTGATCACCCGCAGGTCTACCCGGACTATCTGCTGAATGCCCGGAATAACAATGATCAGCCCCGGACCTTTGACGCCCTGGAAACGCCCGAGAAAGAACACAACGCCACGCTCATACTCCGGCAGGATCTTGATCGCCGAAGCAAGAATGAGCAGTAACACCACCGTAGGTGCCAGATAGGGAATCAGATCACCAATCATACGGCCTCCTTGTATTGCCGTTACTATGTCTGCAGGTTCAATCGTTGTCCGGAATGACCCTGACAGTTACCGTTAAACCCTCAATCGCTGTCACTTGAACCCGGTCGCCCGCTTTGACGGCTCCCTCGCTGATGGCATTCCAACGTTCACCACTGAGCCGCACGTGGCCCCGGTAGTGGCCATGTTCTTCGGAGAACTCATCCAGGGCCACGCCCTCTTCATGGGTCAACTGTTCGGTGCCACTGACCGGATGCCGCCGACGCAGACCGATAAACCGGGTCACCGTCCAGAGGATAAACCCGGCAGCCACCACGGCGGTGCCTCCGATCGTTGGCAGGGAAATATCCCGGTGACTGCCGTCCATCAGGATGATCGAGCCGGTAACAAAGGCAACTATTCCGCCAACCCCCAGTATCCCGAAGCTGGGCACGAAGGCCTCGCCCACGATGAACGCCAGTCCGAGCAGAATCAGTGCCAGACCGGCGTAATTCACCGAAAGGACCTGGAAAGCGAAGAGCGCAAGGATGAGAGAGATGGCACCAATCACGCCCGGCACCACCGCACCGGGGTTAGCCAGCTCGAAGATGATGCCGTAGAAGCCGATAATCATCAGGAAATAGGCGACGTTCGGATTGGTGATCACGGAAAGCAGGCGCGTGCGCCAATCCGGTTGGGACCTGACAATTTCCAGGCTGGCCGTGTTCAGGGTCGTGTCGCCCGACGCCATCCGAACGGTGCGGCCATCCACCTGCTGGAGCAGATCCCGGATGTTGGGCGAAACCACGTCGATAACGTTCTTCTCAAGGGCCTCATCGGCACCCAGATTCACAGCCTCACGGACGGCTTCTTCAGCCCAGTCGGCGTTGCGGCCATGACGTTCGGCCAGCCCGCGAATGTAACTGACCGCATCCTCCAGAACCTTGCGCTCCATGGCGGTACCGCCGCGCCGTTTGCCGTCATCGTCGCCGGCCTGCTGTTCGCCGTCCGACGAAGAACCGGAGTCTGAATCCGAACCTTCCCCGGATTTCGGCTCGCCGGGGGCCGGATCGCTCTCCGGTTCAGGGCTACCCGGCAGACCGCCCATCTGGACCGGCGTCGCCGAGCCCAGGTTGGTCGCCGGAGCCATGGCGGCAATGTGGCTTCCGTAGAGAATATAGGTGCCAGCGCTGGCCGCCCGCGCGCCCTGCGGAGAGACATAGGTAGCCACGGGAACCTCAGAGGCAAGAATCGTCTTGATGATATCCCGCATGGAGTCCATCAGACCGCCCGGCGTATCCATTTCGATGATCACCAGACCAGCGCCCTCGGACTCAGCCCTGCGAATGCCGCGGGTGACGTAGTCCATGGTGGCAGGGCCAATGGCGCCCTCGACAGTAAGTACCAGGGCCGTTTGGGATGATTTTTGCTGGGCAAAGACCTGATGTGCCAGAGAACCCAGTGCGAGCATAACGCCTGTCAGCAGCACCAGGGCCCAGAGCCGAAGGCGGGCGGGATTCGGTGATCGCACGGGATGGTGTGCCTGCATAATGCCTCCCTGGACCGGAACAACTTCAATGCCTGGATATACGGTGGCTCAGTGGCCGCGGTTTTTTCCCTGCAAGACGGCACCCGTGCCCGGACACCTGACTTAGAAGTATAGCCGCTGCTCAGGTTCGCCCGTCGGTTCCGGCGATTTCTCTTCCACGGTCTTGTCGGCGGCCATTCGGGTCACACGTTCACCAATCATGGTTGGCAGGCCATCGGCCTGGTCCACTGCCAGCTCAATGGCGCCACGCTTGACCTCGACTCCCGGGTGCTGGCTGCGGAAGGCTTCGACTTCGGCAAACACCTGGTTCCAGAGCCGATCCCGATCCTCACGGGGGTAGTCTTCGTGGGGGCGATGCACCTCAAGCCAGACTTCGCCATTCGAAAAACCGATCTTCACCGCATCGTGGACAACCTGAACCGGCGTACCCTTCTCCACCTGATAAACGAACCGGGAAATATCTTCGTTGTACATCCGGAAGCAGCCATGGCTGACCGGCATGCCCACGCCAAACTTCTTGTTGGTACCGTGGATCAGATAGCCTTTTTCACTCAGCAACAGGGCATGGGTACCAAGCGGATTGCCGGGACCGGGGGGAATCATCCGGGGCAAATATTCACCGGACGCCTCGTATTCCGCCCGGATGCTCGCCGGCGGATACCAGGCTGGAGACTCCAGTGGCATGGTGACCTCTGCGTCGGTCAGGGGGGATGGATTCTCCGCCGTACCGACGCCCACGGGGTACACCTGCACACCCCCATCGGTGAAATAATAGAGACGATACTCGGCGAGGTTGATGACAATACCCTCGCGCCGGGCATCCGGCAGCACATACTGGCGCGGCAGGGTGATGGTGGTACCTTCTCCGGGTAGCCACGGGTCCACACCGGGGTTGGCCTTCACCAGCTCCAGATAGCCCATCGCCAACCGGTTACCGATGCCGGCAAAGGTGTCTTCATAGCGGGTTTCAAAAACACCAAGCTCACCGGCCAGATCACCCTGAACCGGGAAGGTGGGCACGCGGGGGCTTCTGTCCGGCGCTTCCGGAGCTTCCGGGCCGCTGGCGGCGTCCAGGGGTTCCGCCGACCCTGCGGTCGGGAACACGAGGAATTGCGCCAGGGAAAAAACCGCTAAAAATCTGAACCACATAGAAAACATTCCGAAAGCATCAGGCAACCGGGTACAGTGACAGCAAGTACCCTCAGGAGTTCACATAGGTAGCCCATACTGTTACGACGGCAAGCGCGACGAACAGCACACTTGCACCAATCCGCGCTGTGGCGAGGGGCAACCTCTCCATCAGCCAGCGTCCTGCCATGATAACCGGTATGTTGGCCAACAGCATCCCCACCGTAGTGCCCAGAATTACCCAGAAAGTTTCGGTAAAGCGGGCGGCGAGAACAACGGTCGCCACCTGGGTCTTGTCGCCGATCTCCGCCAGGAAAAACATGATGGTGGTGGCCATGAACGCCCCCATGCCCAGGAACTTTGAATCCTCGCTGTCATCCTTGTCCGGCACCAGCAACCAGAGCGCGATCGCAACAAAACTGACGGCCAGAATCCACGGTAACCAGGCTTGTGGAATGAAGGAAGCCACCCAGGCACCAAGCCAGGCCGACAGGGCATGATTGAGAACCGTTGCGACAAAAATGCCGAGGATAATGGGCAGGCGAGTGGCGTAGCGGGCAACCAGGAACAGCGAAAGCAGTTGGGTCTTGTCACCAATTTCCGCTATGGCAACAGCAACCGTTGAGGCGAGGAAAGCGTCCATGAAAAGCTCCAGGGCGGATAACCAGACATGAGGCAGCCCACCTTCCGCCCAATGGAGGTGAAACCGCCTCAGGTCTTGCCAATATCACCGGAATCTCGGTGAAACATGATAGCCATGGGGATTTGGCCCCAAGTATGTTGACTATCATCCGACCGGCAGTTCCGGTGCGGAGGCTACTCCCCTGAAGAGATGTCGGCATAGTAATGAATCCGGAGCAGGGCCGCAACCTAGGTTCGCATTCTCCATACCGGAATCGCAGCCACCGCCACGAATACCGCCACCAGCCACCAGGCGGAATGGAACGCATTGATTGTGGGCATCCCGGAGGAGTGCTCGCCGAATTCCACAGTCAGTGCCACCAGATTGACCCCAAAGGCGCCTCCGAGCTGGCGCATGAAGTTGAGCGTGCTGGAGCCGGCCCCCAGCTCCTGCGGCTTTAGGGGATTCAGGGCGCCGGTGGACAGGGCGGGAAGCATGAAGCCGATCCCGATTCGGCCGAGGACCGTCCAGAGCACCAGCCAGCCGAAAGCCAGCTCGAGGTCGGACAGCGCAAACAGCATGGCGGAAAGGGCAAAAGCGCCGATGCCGAAGACCACCAGAACCCGGGCGCTATGCCTGTCCGCCAGCCGACCGGCCAGGGGAAAGGTCATACCCAGGACAATCCCTGCCGGCAGCATCAGCAAACCGGCTTCGGTCGCGCTGAATCCGAGCGCTGTCTGCACGAACAGAGGAATCAGGTAAGTGGACCCGAACAGCGCCAGCCCCAGGGCCACGGCACCGAGACAGGCGAAGACAAAGACCGGTTTGCGCAGCAGGGCCATGTTTACCAGCGGATGCGCTGTTCGTCGCTCGCGCAGCACGAAGAGCGACAACCCACCAAGCGCCAGTATTGTTCCGGCGAGAATCCGGTTTTCCTGGCCCGCCGCGTGCTGTAACCGGTTCAGAGTGTCAAGGGACACGGCGATGGTAAATCCGAGCAGGATCAGGCCAGGCAGATCGAAACGATAGGGTGCCGGGCGGGAAACCGGCAACGGCAGAAATCGCCAGGCCATGAAAACACCCACCAGGGTGACAGGAGCCGGCGCGAACATCACATAGCGCCAGTCCAGTTGATCAACCAGGAAGCCCCCCAATACCGGACCAAGGGCCGGTGCCAGGATCACCCCCATGCCATAAATCCCCATGGCCTGGCCGCGGCGATCACGGGGAAAAATCCGGAACACCAGGTACATACCCATGGGCTGCATCAGGCCGGCCATGGCGCCCTGACCTATCCGGGCAGCAATGAGCTGTCCCGGTGTCTCGGCAAAGCCACCGGCGAGGGAAATCAGGGTAAAGAGAAACATGGCTGCGGCAAGGGTCTTGCGAACCCCGAAGTGATCCAGCAGCCAGGAGGAGGCGAGCATGGTGGTGGTCATGGCCGCGATAAAGCCGGTTGCCAGCCAGTGGACCTGACCCTGACGAATACCGAACTCCACCATGATATCGTGCAGCGCCACGTTGACCACGGTGGCGCTGAGAACGGTGGCCATGGTGCCGATCATCACCGTGGCCACCGCCAGCCAGCGCCAGCGGTCCCCGTAGCGCGCCTTCAGGCCCTCAACCGAGTTATCAGCCAAGGATTACTTCTGCTTTTCGGCGTTTTCCAGGATCTTGTGGAAGACCTTCACGGTGCACTCGATCTCTTTGTCGCTGATGCCTTCAAGCATCTCCTCGCGCAACACCTCGGCCCGCTCGGAAAGGTCATCCATGAACGCCCGACCGGCAGTGGTCAGATGCAGGCGCCGGGCCCGGCGATCGTGCGGGCACGGCCGACGCTCGATCAAACCTTGTTGCTCCAGGCTATCAAGCAGACGAACCAGGGTCGGATTCTCGATCGCCATGAGGCTGGCCAGTTCACGCTGGGTAAGGCCTTCGCCGCCTTTTTCCAGGTACACCATGGTGCTCCACCGCGCCTGGGTGACGCCCAGATCCTTCAGGCGCTCATCGAGCATTTTTCTCCAGCGTCGGGTAACCCGCGCTACTGCAAAAGGAAACTGGTCTCTCATTTATCGTCACTCCATCTCAAAAAGGGCCTGGCCCGGGCCGGGCGCTGATGCGCACTCGGCCAATTCATCACATTATCGGAAAGTCACCAATAGTATGCTAACCATTGTGATAAAAACAGATACGGAAGTAAAAACAAAATTGGGGAAAACCGAAAGCAGCGTCAGCTCGCCTGACGCTGCTCTTCGTGCATCTCCTCGACTTCCGGAGACTCGTGGAACTCGGTATTTCGCGGATCGATCTCGGCAAGAACCGGCGACGCTTCGGGCATGGCCGGTACGAAATGCTCCTGATCCGCAACGGCGACATCCTCGGTATGACTGATCCGGTAGCTGGTGATCAGCGCCAGCAGCACCAGGAAGCCCGCATTGCCAAAGAACAGGCCTTTGGGCCCGAGAAGGTTGATCAGTTCAGCCATGACCACCGGCCCGATGACGCTGCCCACCCCGTAACTGAGCAGCAGCGTCGCGCTGGCAGCCACGATGCGGGAACTTTCCATACGGTCATTGGTAATGGCGACCGCAACCGGGTAGAGGGCCGCGGACAGGCCGGTAAACAGTCCAACCAGAAGGGTCAACAGCCACGCATTGCCAGCCCCAAGGACGCCAACACCGCCTGCGGCGGAGGCCGCCACCAGAGCAATCCAGAACATCACCCGGCGCCGGTCAAAACGGTCGCAGAGCCGACCCAGGGGCCAGGCAAGGATCATTGCGGCAACAATGGCGCTGGCCATGAACGTGGAGGTCCGGGCAACGTCCAACCCTACCAGGGTTGCGTACACAGGCCCCAGCGCATAGAAGCCGCCAATCATCACGCCGCAAATGAGAGCGCCGGCGACGCCGCTGAAGGATTCCCGGGCCAGGGTAAAAATCGAGATGCGCTGGACCTGCTCGATTACCGGTGCTTCCATGCGGGTCAGTGAGAGCGGCACCAAAGCCAGTGCCAGCAGGATCGCGGCAATCGAGAACGGCATGAAGTTGGCCGGGTCTCCAACGTTTACGATGAGCTGTCCGCCGGCGGCGGAAAGGTAAAACACTATCTGGTAAACCGCGAACAAGGCACCGCGATTGGCATTGGTAGCCCGGCTTGAGAACCAGCTTTCAATCACCACGAGCACACCCGCAATACTGAACCCGGAGAGCACCCGCAACACCGCCCAGAAAATCTCGGATACGGCCATTGGGTAAAGCAGTGAGGTAACGGCTGCCCCCGCAGCGAACACGGCAAAGGCACGGATATGACCAACCCGGCCTATAATCCGGTGGACATACAGCGTGCCCAGCACAAACCCGATGGAATAGCAGACCAGAATCCAGCCGATTATGTCCGGTGATATCGCTTCTATACTCAGACGTATGCCCAGGAGCGTCATCAGGAAAGCATTACCGCTGACAAGCAGAATGATGCTCAGAATCAGGGCAGACAGGGAGGTGACCATTCGGGTCATTACAGCAGCTCCGGGCGTAACAGAGTATTTTCGTTTCGATGAAAGACAAAATAGCAGCAAGCACCGGACTCTGCCGGCCGCGTATTAGATCAGGAGCGGAAAACGAAACCACTAGGCACTTCCCGAAACCTGTTAACCGCGTCACAAAAACCTGCAAAGGCCGCCGCAGAGCGGTTTAACAGGGTTTTACATTAATGTGCCGTAACAGACCCTAAGGGCCGGAGCAGGTAACATGAAAGCGAGCTATTCATTGGACCGTGAGCGCCTGGTTATGAAAAAAACGGACTGGCCCATACGCTGGGATCTGCTGCTTCGCTACCGACTGATCGAAACCATTGCCCTGTGGGAAGGTCGCCTGACCACCAACCACATCTGCCACAGTTTCGGCATCGGTCGCCAGCAGGCGTCCAAGGACATCAACACCTATTTGCGCGAACTGGCGCCGGGTAATCTGGTTTATGACCGCCATCTGAAAGGCTACGTGCCGGCCGAGAAATTTCGTCCGGTGGTTACCCGTGGCGTGGTAAACGAGTATCTGGACCTGCTGGCCCGCCAGCAGAACCTGAGCAATACCTTTGAATCACTGAATATAGACCTGCCGGACAGCACCGTGGTTCAGGGCCCGAACCGGGTGATTGCACCGGAAACCATGCGTGCCGTGGTGACCGCCACACGCCAGGGCAGACAGTTGCGCGCCAGCTACGCCTCCCTGAGTCGACCTGAAGCGGTGGAAAGCATTCTGGAGCCCCACACACTGGTTTGTGCCGGCAATAGCTGGCACTTGCGTGCCTGGTGCGACTCCAATCGGGAGTTCCGGGACTTCGCCCTGAGCCGTTTCCGTACCTCGCCCGAGGCATTGCGGCAGCGGGCCAGGCACAGCCGGGAGCAGGACGAGCACTGGAACCGTGAGGTTACCCTGGTCGTTACGCCGGACAGACGCCTGACCGAAGCCCAGCAACAGATCATCGCCCGGGACTATGGCATGGAACATGGTCGTCTGGAGGTTGCCACCCGCGCCGCACTGGCTCCCTATGTGTTGTCCCGTCTCGGAATCACCTTCGACAACGAGCATCCGGATCCGTTGGTTCAGCAGCTTGAACTGGCCAATCCGGACCAGCTGGGCTTTGGCAGCAAACGTGAACAGGCTCTGAAGGCCGTTGCCGGTCTCAGCTAAACTGCCGGTGTGAATTCTAAAATTCGACGCTATTCCTATCTCTGCTTCCTGATTCTGCCGTTCCTGCCCATGGCGGCAACGGCGGAATCAGCCTGTGGCAAACCCGCAACACCAATTTCCGAAGTACAAGGGACCGGCCCGGCCTCACTTCTGACAGGCAAGACGGTCACGGTGGAGGGTATCCTGACCCAGGATTCCCGATCAGAAGGCGGGTTTGGCGGCTTCTATCTTCAGCAGGCCGACCACCAGACCGACAATGATCCCACGACGTCCGAGGCCCTGTTTGTCTATACCGACCGCAAGGTCGGCAAAACCGGCATGCGGCTGCGGGTTACCGGCAAGGTGAAGGAATACCACGGACTGACTGAACTGGTAGCGGTCCGGACCATTGATATGTGCGGACAGGAAGCGCTGCCGGCCGCCATGCCGGTGACGCTGCCGTGGACGGTGGATCCGGAACACCTGGAGAATATGAGGGTGACCTTCCGCCAGCCCCTGACGGTGGTCGACAACTACAACCTCGACCGCTACGGCGAGCTGGCGCTGGCCGGCGCCGATCAGATCCAGCCCACCGAGTACCTTACGCCGGGCGAGAGCGCCCACAGGGCATCCCTCCGCAACCGTCAGAACCGCGTACTGCTGGACGACAATCGGTCCATCAGAAATCCGAGGCCCATACCCTGGCCGCCCGAAGGTTTGTCCTCAGGATCCGTGCGCGCTGGCGACCAGATTACGGGGCTCACCGGGGTGCTGGACTACCGTTTCGATGGATGGAGAATCCAGCCCGCCCGGGAACCTGTCTTTCTGGATACCAACGAGAGAGAACCTGCGCCAGAGTCGCCGCCCGGTGATTCCGTGCGGATCATGGCGCTGAATCTCGGCAACTTTTTCAACGGCGATGGTCGCGGCGGCGAGTTTCCAACAACCCGGGGTGCTAAGACATGGGCAGAGTTTCAGCGCCAGCAACAGCGGCTAGTGCAAACGCTACTGGCACCGGACCCGGACATTCTTGCGGTCACGGAACTCGAGAACGACGGCTACGGTCCGCACAGCTCCATCGCCAGCCTGGCCGATGCCCTGGGCAGCCCCTGGCGGTTTGTCAGCACGCCGGGCCAGGACGGCGACGACGAAATCCGGACGGGCCTGCTCTATCGCGGCGACCGGGTGCGCATGCTAGGTGAACCCGAAAGGCTTGCCGGTGGGCCTTTCGCCTCCGCCGGTCGACCTCCGCTGGCCCAGGATTTCAGTCGTGTCGATGGTGAGACAACGGTCCAGGTGATCGTGCCTCACCTGAAATCAAAATCCTGTCGGGGTGCCAGGGGGGATAATCGGGATCAGGCGGATGGCCAGGGCTGTTACGCCAGCCGGCGAACGGACGAAGCACAAGCGCTGGCTGAATGGCCCGGCATTGGTAAAGAAGGCCCCACTTCCGCCGGCACCCTGATTATCGGTGACCTGAACAGCTATGCCCGGGAACATCCCATTACGATGCTGGCAAGGGCGGGTTTTGTCAGCATGGTGCACCACTTTCATCCCTGCACCGAAACCAGCTGTCGCCAGTACACCTACCGATACCGTGGCGAGAAAGGGTCGCTGGATTACGCCCTGGCCTCCGAGACACTGAAACCACGGATTGTGGGCGCGCGCATCTGGCTGGTCAATGCCGATGAGCCCAGAGTTTTCGGTTACCAGAGCGACTACGTGGTTGACGGTCAAGGGCCCTGGCGGTCAAGCGACCACAACCCGGTGATTGTCGACCTGGAGCTCTGAGCCCCGAACCCTGGTCGTTGCGGCCCGTCCGTTGGTTGCCCTTGCGCCGGAGCGCGCGGGCGTATAGGCCAAGGCTCGGGAGGCCGATACCGGTAGACTGGCGAGAAGACCCAAAACCGGTGATCGCTGACAACCATGAGAATCCCTGCACCCAACCTCTGGCCCGCTGCCCGCACAGGACAACGTTTTCTTCTTCAGGCTCGCCGCCGCACAGCGCTCGTGGATGGCCACAAGATGGTTTTCCTGGAGCGGGGCGCTCCCGGCTCGGGGAACCCTACCGTCGTGCTGATTCACGGCTTTGCCGCCATGAAAGAAAACTGGGCCCTGTGGCTGCAACGGCTGCCCAGGCACTGGCATCTGTTGGTACCGGATCTGCCTGGCTTCGGGGAGAGTGATTACCGGCCCCACGCCTGTTACCGCTATGAGACCCAGGCACGGCGACTGGAACAATGGCTTGCGGGCTTTAACACCAACGATATTCATCTGGCCGGCAGTTCCATGGGCGGCGCTATAGCCGCCGTGCTCGCCCACTCACTGGATCCGAAGCCCCGTTCGGTAACGCTGCTCAACAGCGCTGGAATCCCGGAACATAAGGATGTCGACATTCACGCCCCCCTAAGGTCCGACCGGGACGGCATCCTGATTCCAAAGGACTGGAAAGGCGTCTACCGCATGTTCAACAGCGTCGGCACCGGCAAGCCCACGGTCTCCGGGCTGGCCATGGCCGGCCTTCTGGGGCCGGACCTGCTGGGCCGCACCGACGCGCTGCGTCACATCTTCAGTGACATGGTGGCAGACGCATTGGCACCAGCGCGCTACCTGGGCCCTGACACACCGCCACTTCAGGTTCAGTGGGGTGATCGGGACGTGATCACCCCCACCCCCTGCGTCGACTGGTTCGGCTCGGCCACGCCAGACGCGGAAATCCACGTATTCCGAGGCGTGGGGCACCTGCCCATGCTGGAGACACCCGCGCGATCCGCCGCGACTCTTGAGCGATTCGTCCACCGCCATGGCCGGTAAGCCGGTCAGGCCAAAGATGCCTGCCTGCCATTGATTGGCCTTTCAGGCCATTTATTTCGTCAGTGGAGTCATGGGGGAACGGGCCGGTAGCCGCCATAATCGTTGAAACTGCGCGCTCTGCGACATAACAAGAACAGAATAAGACGAGGAACCCCCATGCGAGCCTCCGTTTCAACGGCACAGGACCTGGGCATGCCGGCCATTTATCTGCATCTGTTGGCCGAACTGCTGAATACCATCGGCGTTGATGAACAGGACCTTCTGCTTCGGGTCGGACTCGACCCGGCCCGCCTGCAATCCACCGATCTGCGGGTCAGTCAGACCCAGGCCAGCGAATTTGTTACCCGGGCCATCATCGAAAGCGGCGAACCGGGGCTCGGGATCATGCTGGCACGGGAACTGAAGTTGCCACTGCACGGCGCCCTGGGTACGGCGGTCATGAGCAGCCGGACCCTTGGCGACGCCATGGAGCTGATGACCCGGTACCTGACACTGCGGGTACCCCATCTTCAGGTCTGCAAACGGGAAACCGGAAAACTGGCCTGGTACATTGTCAGTTGTGACATCGATCTCGGCCCCCTGCACGGATTTATCATGGACGCCATGCTGTTCGGATGCGTTTCCATGGGCGCACAACTGACTGGCTCGGTGGTTGATGGGTTGCGAATTGTGCGCCGGGGCACGGAGCCGGCGTATTTCCATCGGTTCCGACCACAGATCCCGGTACCCGTAGAGTTTGGTGCCACGGAGAATGCCCTGGTGATCCCCACCGCGCGCCTGGACCTGCCCGTGCGCTTTACCGACGATCAACTGGCCGCCTCATCCAAAGCTCAGTGCGAGGAGGCCCTGCGGCAGCTGACCGAAGATGCCGGATTTGCCTGCCGGGTTCGGCGGGTGATCGAAACCAGCCACCCCTTCCCCCCGAAACTGGCCAGGGTTGCGGGCACCTTGTTCGTCTCCGAAAGGACGCTCAAACGCCGGCTGCAGGAGGAAGAAGCCAGCTTCCAGCAGCTGGTGGACCAGGTTCGGCTGGAGCGGGCACAGGATCTGCTCCGCAGCACCGGCATGAATCTGAGCCAGATTGCAGATGCCCTGGGCTACGCCGATGCGGCGAACTTCACCCGCGCCTTCAAGCGCTGGACGGGGGCCAGCCCCAGCCACTACCGAAGCGCGCCCACCCGCTCCGCCTCGACGCCCGCGGAGCGGTCACTGGCCACCGGGTGATCAGTCGATCCCGATAATCTTGTGCATCTGCAGGGTGAGACGCCACTGGGGGTGAGCAAGACAGTAATCGGTAGCGCGGCGGGTGTTGCTTTGCTTGATCTCATCCACCGCCGTTTCCGGCATTGAAGGTGAGGCCATCGGCGACAGGAAATAATGGCTCGCGCGGATGCCTAGAAATCGCTCCGGCATCGCCAGGGGCTGCGGATAAACCAGCTTCAGCTCGTCACAGGCCTCGATAACCACAGGGGCATCAGCCTTGGGACTGACGCAGAGCCAGTCAATGCCTTCCGGGGCTGGCAGGGTGCCATTGGTTTCTACCCCGACCTCGAACCCTTCCCGATGAAATGCCTCAATCAGGGGAGCATCCAGCTGCAGCAGGGGCTCGCCACCGGTGCAGACCACGTAGGGCTTGCCGGGTGCGTCCGGCCAGAGATTCCGTATGTGACGGGCAAGGGCTTCTGCTGTCTCAAAGCGGCCGCCATTCTGGCCATCCGTGCCCACAAAATCGGTATCACAGAAATTGCAGACCGCATTAGCACGATCTTTTTCACGTCCGGTCCAGAGGTTGCACTTACTGAAACGACAAAACACGGCAGCGCGGCCAGCTTGTGCACCTTCGCCCTGCAGGGTGTAAAAGGCTTCCTTTACCCGGTACATCAGCTGGCGTCCTCATAGTCCAGAGGATCATTCACACCATTGGTGGCAAACGCTTCCAGCCGCTCAACGCACGACCCACAACGACCACAGGCCTGTGCACGGCCGTTGTAGCAAGTCCAGGTCTGGGAATAATCCAGGCCCAGGCGGAGACCTTCGGCCAGGATCTGGCCCTTGTCCATGGCCATGAAGGGCGCCTCAATGGCCACCGGTTCGTAATTGGCAACCCGGCAGACCGCATCCATTTTTTCGACGAATTCCGGGCGACAGTCCGGATAAATGGCGTGGTCGCCACCGTGAGCGCCGTACCACACAGCGCCGGCTCCCGCCGTCACGGCGTAACCGGTTGCCAGCGACAGGAGGATCATGTTGCGGTTCGGCACCACCGTCGCTTTCATGCTGTCCTCCTCATAGTGACCTTCCGGTACATCGAGATCCGAGGTCAGCGATGAACCGGCCATCACCTCACTCATGGCGCGGATGTCGATTACTTTGTGGGGAATACCCTGCGACTCACACACCGAACGCGCGCACTCCAGCTCCCGGACGTGACGCTGCCCGTAGTTGAACGACAGCGCATGAACCTTATGCCCACGTTCCCTGGCCAGATGCAGCAGAGTGTAGGAGTCCATGCCTCCGGAATAGATTACAACCACGGTGTCTGTCATTCGGGCTCCCCGTATGGTGCGATTGGGTTTGGGCTGGTTTACTGTCGCGCCCGGTGCCTGTTGCTGTCATCGGGCTTTTACAATGAATGGACATATTGTAACAGTGCAGGCACAGGTTGGGTTCGCGTCTCGGTTGCGGGGCGGGTAAACTCAGCGAAAAACAACTCATCAGCTACACTGACTCCATGACCACTATCCAGCCGGCATTCATCGATTTCGAGGCGTCCAGCCTTGATCTGATCGCGAGCTACCCCATCGAGGTGGGAATCTGCATGCCAGACGGCACCCTTCATAGCTGGCTGATCTGCCCCCATGTCCTCTGGCAGGACTGGTCGGAAAGCGCTGAGCAGATTCACGGGATTACCCGCCAGACTCTGGAAGCGGACGGCATTGCCGTCGGTGAGGTGGCGAGGGCGCTCAATGAGCTCTTGCCGGCGCAGGTTTTTTGCGATGCCTGGACGTTCGACAGCTTCTGGCTGCACCGGTTGTTCAGGGCTGCCCGCATCACTCCGGCATTTCAACTGGAGTCGATTTCAGCCCTGTTGGATACCCAACAGGTACGCCAGTGGTCGGCGATTCGCCAGCAGGTGATTACCGAACTTGGCCTGCCAGTGCACCGGGCGGCAAATGACGCCCTGATTCTTCACAAAACCTGGGAACGGATTGCCCTCGACCATGAAGCCATGGTGCCGTTGACGGGTCAGAGCCGCCAGGCCTGAGGCGGTTTCAGGCGATCAGTGCCTGACGTGGCGGACCCGCAATGCGATGACTTCAAGACCGTCCCGAAGGGTATTCAGCGTCCAGTAGGTAACCAGCGCCATCAGCGCGGCCCCTGTTACTGTAAACACCAGATTCTCACCCACAACCTGCTCCTTGGCGGCGAACAGGTAAAGGCCCAGGGCAACAATCAGGGCGAGCTCGATCAATGCGTGCGAACGGAATTTTCTACTGGCAGATCCGGCGTCGTCGGACATTTTGCTAGGTTTCAACCTCTGTCTTTGTCTGGCAATGAATTAAAAGATAGTGTGCAAATTATCGCCAGAACAGAGAAGAACATCTGTACGAAGTAGTGGCTACGAAGATTCCACTACCCCAAAAAAAACGCAGCCATAAAGGCTGCGTAGAAAGGAGAGATCCATTGACTGCCTGGCGCGGCAGGCAGTCAGGATTGCACAACGTAAAACACGTGACGATGCGAATTATGGCAAGCGCTCCTGGCGCCGTCTGTAGGGGTTTGCCGAAGAGTAAGACCTATTGCAAACCGCCCGTTAGCCTATACACTGGTAGTCGAACCGAAACATAAGAGCCGGTATGACCAGAATGATTCCACAGTTTATTGCTTACCCAGCAGCAGGTTGCCATGCAGTGCAGTCTGTTCGCGCCATGGTGAAAGACATCTAACGGCTTTCGGTCAGTCCCGGGAGCCTTCGTAGCGACCGGGTCAGATTCTCCGCGAAACCCCGGTTGCTTCAGGCGCCGGGGTTTTTGTTTTTGCAGCCGCAAAACGACAAGGAGAACATCATGAAAAGACATCCGACAACTCGCGCAGCAAACCAGCCCATGAACAATCGTCAGGGCCCGATCAAGCGCCCGGAAAAGCTGCCGCTGCTGGATGCAATTTGTAAAAAACTGAATCAGCGCGTCAACCTGGAAGACGAACAGCGGGTGCTGGGTGTTTATGAGCGGGGTTGGATCTTCAAAGGCGTTCTGGGCAACCTGAACGACGCCGAGGCACGGTACGTGAGAGCGTTGGCTACCCGCTACAATTCCTGGATTGCAAAGCAGGTCGCCTGATTCCTCTCCTGCAGGTCTGAACCGGTCAGTGGCGCCGGTTCAGACCCTGCATCATTGCCATGTCGCCACCGTGAACCATGGCGTAGTTATTCACCACATCGTGGATCTTTTCCTGGGAATAGGGCTTGACCACGTACCCGTTAGCGCCGGCACTGATCGCCCGTTGAATACTCTCTATGGAATCGTCCGCCGTCACCAGCACAATGTGCTGCTCTTCGCGGGCATCCTTGAACTCCAGCATCAGCTCGTGGCCGTCGCCATCCGGCAGGCCCAGATCCAGCAGGATAATCTGAAACTCCCCAGCCTTGAAGGCGGCCCTGGCTGACGCCGCATCGACACACTCGATCACCTTGGTTGCGCCTGCCTTGTAGAGCATATCCACCAGCCGCTCGCGCATCACCGGCTCATCTTCCACTACCAGTACTCTCAGATCCGTCATGGGGGTTGCTCCTGTCAAGCTGTCGGGTCGTTGCCGGTGCGCCGGGGCAGATCCAGTGGCGCCGGGCGAGGTTTACCCATTTCGCTGTCGCCAGACCAGGCCGAGTTCTCGTCATTCACGGTTCTCGCCTCTTCCATGCCAAATCGTGTGAGGATATTGCTGATGCTCACCGCCGTTGTGTACAGAGAAATGGCAATAATCAGAAGGATCGGCTGAACAAAGGTCACGAAAGCGGGCACCTCTGCGCTCCCCAGTATACTCAATATCAGGATGATTGCCGGGCCCAGCACCACAAACAGGGTCAGCGCGATGAAGAAAACGATCCGCTCCTTGTAACGCCCGAGATCCCGATTGGTCACCAGCCCGAGGACGAACTTGCCGATAGCAAGGCCCGCTAGAATGGCGGCGGCTATACTCAGGTCCGGTCGAAGCAGGGTTTCATAAAGCCGACCTTCCCACAGCCTTTGCATGCCAATGATCAGAAACGGAAACAGCACAAAAAGGATGTCTGCGTAGGTTCCGTACATCATGCTCAGGGAATGGTGTTCTCTGCGTTCCGGCAATTCACTCATCGGGTTATTCCTGTTGGTTGTTCTCGACACACATCAGCCCGGGGCCTTTGCCGCAGTTAGGGCTCGATCTATCATTTCACCGAGCCCCCGGAGTTCGCTGCGAACCCGGTCCCAGTCCGGTTCGGTGACTTTCACCAGGTCTTCCAATACACCCGCCTGTCGGGTCATCAGCGGATAGCCCATGGCCCCCGCCGTGCCCTTGATCTGGTGGGCCTCGGTTTTCATTGCGTCCCGATCCGCTGTCGCCAGGGCGTCTTCCATCCGCGCCCGGCGTGCGGCCAGGCCGTCAAGAAACTGAGCAACCAGATGGGCAATTTCGTCATCCTCGCTGGCGTCCGCGGCGGCAACCGCACCAGCACCAATCAGTCGATCCAGCAGGGAGGTCAGGTGGGACTGATCAATGGGCTTGTTCAGCACCCCGTCACAACCAGCATCGAGCAGGGCATCGGTTTCCTGCTGATCACCAGCCGTAAAGGCAATCACCGGCCGCCGGAACCCGGCCTGGCGCAGCAACCTGGTTGCAGCGACCCCATCCATCCCGGGCATGTGACGGTCCATCAGAACCAGATGAACGGTATCGGACAGCGCCGTCCGGACCGCTTCGTCGCCAGTGGTAACCGACAGCACATCCAGACCCGCGCGGCGTAGCATGCGCTCCACCAGCTGCCGGTTCTCGGTATTGTCCTCGGCAACCAGCACCTTGCCCTGATAGCGCGGCTCGGGGCTCTCGACAAACTCCTGGGCAACCGAGAGATACCGGGCCAGGGCTTCATAGAACCGCTGCTTGTCGATGGGCTTGGCCAGATGCTCATTGCAGCCCGCCAGCCGATAATCGGCAATATCCTCAGACATCACATTCGCGGTCAGGGCAATCACCGGCGTATTTACCCCGGCCTCCCGGAGGGCCGCCGTGGCATCGCGGCCGTTCATCACCGGCATCTGGATATCCATCAAGATCAGATCAAAAGGCTCGCGAATGGCAAGCTCCAGGGCTTCAGCACCATTACTTACATGCACCAGCTCCGCGCCGGTTCGCGACACCAGCAGGGAAACAAGGCGCCGGTTCACGTCGTTGTCTTCTGCGCACAGGATTCGCCCGGACAGTCTCGGAGCGACCACCATGGGTATGGCCCTGCGGCGCTGGCTCAACTCAGACGCATCGCGCAGGAAATGCACCGAATCCAGTGGTCCGGTCCGGATCGACAGCTCAAACTCACTGCCCTCGCCATAGGTACTGTTAACCCGGATACTGCCGCCGAGCATTTCCGCGAGACGCCTTGAGATACTGAGCCCGAGACCGGTACCGCCATACTGTCTGGAAATGGCAGCGCTACCCTGGGCAAACGGATCGAAGAGCCTTCCCAGTTGTTCCGGCTTCATGCCAATGCCGGTATCCACCACCCTGGCCACCAGCAGTTCCTGCTCGCGATCGCAGCGGACCACCAGGGAGATGGAACCCTTATCGGTAAATTTCAGGGCATTACCACACAGGTTGATGATGATCTGGCGCAGCCTGGTGGGGTCGGTGAGGACCTGTTCCGGCAAGGGGTACTCGCAGATAATACTGAAATCCAGCCCCTTTTCCCGGGCCCGGGGGGCGAAAAAGGCCCGGATTTCATCGAGGAGTTCCGGCAGATTGACCGAGACGATATCCACATCCAGTTTGTTGGCGTCGATCTTCGAATGGTCGAGGATGTCGTTGACCAGGTCCAGCAGATGACGACCACTGCGCACCACGGTCTCTGCGCTGCTCCGTTTCTCCGGATCACTGAGGTCCGGATCAAGCAGGGTTTCACCGTAACCAATGATCGCCGCCAGCGGTGTGCGTATCTCATGGCTCATATTCGCCAGGAACTGACTCTTGGCCTCGGCCGAGTTTCGGGCCAGTTCCTTTTCGAGCCGCTCCTGCTCGCGCTCCCTCTCGATTCGCTGCCGGTTGTGACTCTCCGTAGCATCAATGCAGGTGCCTTCCAGGTGAGTTGGATCGCCGTCGCTGTCATAAACCGTATGGAGCGAGATGGTGGCCCAGCGCTCGTCGCCGTCCCGGGTCAGGTATCGGGCCTCTATGCCCTTGACTGTCCCCCGGGCCTCCAGCTGTTCGATCACCAGCCGCCGGAGGCGGTCATCGGCGATGCAGGTTTCCAGCACGTCCGGATTCCGTTTGAGCAGTTCGCGGCTGCTGTTGTAGCCCAACAGGCGCGCCATCGCCGGATTGGCAGTAACGAATCGCCGGTCCGGAGACATCTGGAAGACACCCTCGATGGCATTGTCGAACAGCGACTGGTAGCGCTGAAGATTCGACAACGCCCGCTGGCTCCAGCCCAGCGCCTCGCCCTGAACCTGTTTGATCCGGTCGGCCAGGGCAAACGAGAACAGAATAATCTGTGCGGTCAGACCAAACTGGGGCGAGTAGGCAGTGAAGGTGTTCAACGGCAAGATACCCATCACCGTCAGGGCATAGATACCGAAGCCCACCAGGGCCAATGTCCAGGCAAAGAAGTAGGAACGGGCCGCCGGGTTGTAATAACGCCAGGACAGGTAGCTGACCACAATCAGGATCAGGCTCAGCAGCACGGAGCCAACCACAATCCATTCCATGGCCACGTGGTAGGGCAGGAACAGGGACAGCACGAAGGTCGCAACCACCGAATAGAGACAGAGGCGGATAACCTGGTCCAGGTCGGCAGACCGCTCCCGGGTCTCCAACAGTGACCGTGCCATCAACAGGCCCCAGAACCAGGTCAGGATGATCTGGAAGTGCAGGAACTGCTTGTCGAACAGGGCGGGGCGGCTATCCAGCAACTGGATACCATGGACCTGTTCGGTGAAGATAAAGGTGGTCGCGAATATCAGATAGAGCACGTAATAGATATTGCTTCGCTCACGCACCGAAACCGCGACGAAAAGGTTGTAGGCGAGAATGGCGAGCACCGCACCGAGCAGAATGCCCCGAACCAGCTCATCCACAGAGACTTTTTCAATATAGCTGTCCGGGTGCCAAAGACTGATTGGTAAACGGAAGGTGTTGGTGTTGACCACCCGAAGATAGACGTGGCTCAGCGAATCGGGTGCCAGGGAAAGTCGGAATGTGGGATTGGGCACCGCCAGGTCCCGTTCCCGCCAGTTGTCCTCGTAACCGGCCTGGCGTTGCTCGACCAGGTCACCCTCACGAACCATGAACAGGGCGACTTCATCCACCAATGGCAGGGCAAGCTCCAGGATCCAGCCGTTTTGGTCCAGGCTTCCGGCAGAACGCAGGTCGAGGCGCACCCAGTATGCCGACTCGGTGTAGCCCAGGTTCAACACCCCACCTTCGTGGCGGGTAAAGGCACCCGATTCGAGTTGGCGAACCTCCTCAAGTGAGAGCGACTGCCCGGGATCCTCCAGGTACCAGATACAGCCGCCCAGATCGCGGATGCTCTCGACACCTTCATCAAGGACAATCTCGCCATCACGGCAGGGCACGGCTGCACTGGCCGGGGACGGCATCATCGCCGTGGCCAGAAGCAGCAGGGCCACCATTAAAGACGTCACCGCTGGGAGCGCCAATTCAAGCCATTGCCGCAAAATGTGATCTCCGCGAGGGTAGATACCTGTTTTTTGTTTTACTGTCAGTAACCGCGCCGGGCAATACCGTCCTGGTGACTCACTTTAGCCGTTTACACCGTTTTCCGCACCCCGGGGCCTTCTGAAATGAGACATTCCTGCATTTTCGCCGCTGTTTCCATGACCACGCTTGCCCTGGCTGGCTGCGGACTTGAGGATACCGGCCCTTCCGCGTTCAATCCGGCCACCAATGTCGACCTGACCTTCTCGAGTTTCGACCTCCAGAACACCGAGGTGGCCCCGGACAACCTGAGTTACACGCGTTTCTGGGACTTTTACAGGGGCATCCAGCCCGCGGCAGAAGACTCCGACGACCTGGCGACCACCAGCGAAATACGTGGTCACATCGAGATTTTTACCCGCGCCACGGCAACCGACTCCGGCACCAGCTATGACAGCGTGCGCAATCCGCTGGACCTGATGAACCAGGTGCTCGCCTCAGGCGAAGTCACCAACTTCCAGGAGGGCAAGCGGTACATCAGCCAGCGCATTGCCGATGATGCCGCAGGCACCTACAACACCCGGGGCAACGGTGCCCAGATCCGGTTCACAGACCAGTCGGCGGTGATTGCGGATCTGCCGCTGAACGATCAACTCTGGATCTATCCCACCCTGGACTGGCGCTACCTGCCGGATGGCCCGGAGGGGCCGGATCTCGACAACAAGGTGTATCGCACAATCCAGTACGTCAGCCGGAGCGTGGCGGAAGACGAACAGGCGGCCCAGCCGGAACTGGTCAGTGTGCTGGCAGGAAGCCGGTTTGATGCCAACAGTTTCATGACTCTGGGCTACAGTCCAACCGAGTTCGCCACGGCCGACTTCCTGAGCCGGAATCACGGCAGCATTGAATTGCGCCAGGATTTCATTGACGAGAACACCGACACGCTGTTTATCAAGAACGACGATGCCGAAGTCATCGCGCTGGACCGCTATCCGGGATACACGCGGGAGGACAACCATCCCGACTGCCTGAGGATCGAGCTGGACTACAACATGGAGCAGGTGAGAATTTTTGCCTCGGATGGCGAGCCCGCCCGCATTGACGATCCCGATTCAACAGACGAGCAGGACACCATTGCCAATCCGGACAATTGCACCTATCAGGAAGACGCGGACGCGATTACCAGCTGGACAACGGTGCCTGTCGCCGGGCGCTAGCGGGCGCCCCCGTCCCTGAGATCCCAGTTTTGCAGGAAACCTTTCTTGCGGTCGATCATACGTTCATAGGTGGAAATCATGATGGCCGCGTGGGGCGCTTTGACCAGACGGAGGGTTTCAATCCGGCGTTCGAGCCGTTCGACTTCCGAGCGCACCTGCTGATGCACGTGATGACGGACACTGTCGTGGTGGTCCAGTTTAACCTCGCGAGAGGCTTGCTGGTGGCTGGGGGGTGCGGGCTTGTCCATTCGGCTTCTCGTCCATTGAGTCGTGAAAGATCCTTATCCCATCACGCAAGTTTGCACAACTGTCTGACAGAGTGCAATTAAAATGAATAGAGTTTCATTTTTGTTTTCTGTCGTGATGGTCTTCCTGTCATTCACACGACCGAAGCCCTGCTATAGTTCCCTGTAGATACAACATTGCCCACCGACAGGAGCTCTCATGACCCAGACATCCGTGGCGGATACCCTCCGTGAATATCTGTCGCTGCTGGAACTTCTGGACGACGCCTACTGGGAAGCCAGCAGCATTCACCACAAGGACATGCTGTACGACATCATCAGTATCTTCAGCCAGGAAGTGGCCGAGATAAACAAGCTCAGCATCCAGGACCACCACTACCCCTATGAGGTCATTACCGAGGGCATCCGCCGGGTCGTACCGAAACTGGAGCGACTCGATGAAAACCGCGAGGACGTGATCCAGCGCACCCAGACTCTGACCGATTTCCGCGACATCCTGTCGTCAGTTCTGGGCATCCTGGAAGCCCAGCTCCGGACCCTCTGAACGAAACGACTCAGGCAGCGATCAACGGCCGCCGGTGTTCCGGTATCAGCGGGAAGCGGTTACCCACGGTATAAACGAACTTCGCGAGCGCCGGCAGATGGTGGCCGACAATCGGGATACCCGTGTTCAGGAGGCTGACCGAAATATCACGGGCAGCGTCTGCCCAGCACAGCTTGTTGATCAGACCTACGTGCCCAAAGGCAAACCGGCTATTCTGGCCCCAGAGCCCCACCGGATTGCCACCAAGCATCATGCCGGCACTAAAACGCATGGGCACCATCATGGTACGGTCGATCTGCAAGGAACCGAACTGCTGAATGGCCCGGCGAATGGTGATTTCGCTGCAGATTCTCCGGCCGTTCCAGAGCCCGCCGTTCAGCATCATCTGGAAAAAACGACTCATTTCCTCTGCCGTCCCGCACAGGTTTCCCGCCGGAATCACCGCTTCCTGGAACCGTGGGTCGTTGGTTACCTGCGCCACTGTGCGGATATCGCCGCCAAGTGCCCGGTTGACCACCCAGGACACCGGGAACCGGGGCGTTGGACCCGTGGCGTAGTTGGATGCCAGATCATTCAGGTGCTCGGGCGTAATGCCGTAGGTAAACCACTTCATGCCCATGGGGCGACGCAGGTGTTTGTCGAGATAATGCTCGATGGTATCGCCGGTCACGCGTTCCAGTACCCGCTGAAGTACGAAGCCGCCGGTGATCGCGTGATAGGCCACCTTGGCGCCATCAACCTCCACCGGTCGCGCGGCACAAAGCAGGCGCCAGATTTCGCCGTTGTCCCAGAGCACATCTATCGGCGTTTCCCGCGGAATGGCGGGAATGCCACCGCGGTGGGAAAGAATCTGGTGAACGGTGATCGTCCGTTTGCCGTTCACCCCGAACTCCGGGCAGTAGTAGGACACCGGATCCATCAGGTTCACCAGCCCCTGCTCGGCCAGCATATGCATCAGCAGCGCGGTAACTGCTTTGGAGGCAGAGAAGTAGCAGATCGGGGTATCGGTGGTCATCGGGACTTTGACCGCATCTCGCGGATCATGAGGGCCGTTACCACTGGCATGGCCGATGGCCCGGTGCAGGACATGTTCGCCCCTGTGACGAATGGAGATCTGAATCCCCGGATGGACGCCGGTCCGGTAAAGGCTCTGGACGCTGCGCCACAGGGCATCGACGGTTTCCTGGCTGACGCCTGCAGCAGCCGGGTTTTCACCAGCGGTGTCACGGAAAGTGACGGTTTCAAGGTCCTCGGGAATCTGGCTGGTGTGGAGGGCACGGCGGGCAAGTCGGTTCATTTTTTTCAAACCTTTTTCAGTAACTTGTTGTTTTTCTATCTTCAGAGAAACCGACCCGTTGTACATTGGCCGGGACGCAATCGGGCGGACGTCAGCACCTCCATCTTATCCGGAACGAAGGTCTCATTATTGATTATGGACCCGGTCGTGCAGGTGCGCCATGGCAACACAATTGCGACCGCGTTCCTTGGCCAGATACATGGCCGTGTCGGCCGCGGCACAGAGCGCGGAGGCAGTCTGTCCGTGATCGGGATAGACCGCAATGCCGACGCTGATGGTCAGGGGCACCGTCTGGCCATTCCCAAGCGGCTGCGGCTCGTCGGCCACTTTACGACGGAGCCGCTCGGCCGTCTCACGGGCCTCTTCAAGATCCATTTCCGGCAAGACGATAACGAACTCTTCACCGCCGAACCGGCCGATGGTGTCGACGCTGCGCACGCTCCCCAACAACAGGCGGCTGATGGACCGGAGAACCGAATCCCCGGCGGCATGGCCAAAGGTGTCGTTCACATCCTTGAAATGGTCAAAATCAACCCAGAGCACGGCCATGGGTCTCTGATAACGCCTGGCCCGCTCCAGTTCCTCCTCCAGAACCCTGGACATTTCGCGGCGGTTGAACAAGCCGGTCAACGGATCCCGGGTGGCCAGTTCCTCCAGCTCATTTTCAAGGGTCTTGCGATCTGAGATGTCCAGCACGATACCCTCGAGCACAACCGAGCCATCTTCCTCCTCGACACCGCGGCCACGCTCCCAGACCCAGATGCGGCTGCCATCCTGGCGGGTAAGGGCATATTCCAGTGAGAAAGATTCGTCCTTGTCGAGCGCCGCCTGCACCTCAGCCACAATCCGCTCACTGTCCCCGTCATCCATCAGGCTGGCATAACTGACCACCCGGTTATTGATCAGATCCTCAGGCTCATACCCGGTAAGGCGGGCACAACCCTGGGAAACAAACAGCATGGTCCAATGGGGATCATAGCGGCACCGGTACGCCATGCCGGGGAGGTTATCCATCAGGACCTGTAGCTGACGCTCTCGCTTGCGCAGTGCCTGGCGCTGATTGTGCTGAAGAGTAAGCAGAGCACGGTCCTTGGTAAGCTGACGCAAAAGGACCACAAACAGCACAAGGCCCGTGGTCAGGACAAAGAGGAAACCCTTCCAGGTCTGAACCAGGGACAGGGTTTGAGGGTCGGGGAACCAGGCCTCAGCAGCAGTATCGGAAAAAGCAATCCATGCAAAGCCGGCAATCAGATAGACCAGCGCAGCCCACCCAGCTCGCCGCAGGGGTGTCCGGTTTTCGTTCAATCTTGTCATTCCTTGAGAGTCTGGCCGCTGAGGTACCATGAACACACAGCCATGGGGGTTTGAACATTTATAATGTACGAAAAATAGTCACAACAGAACGTTAAGTCGAGTGACAAATGTCATGCTCGGTAAAATCGTGCGTTACCCCCCGGCCCCTGGCAGTTGTTGCAGTGCCGCTTAGCTGCTTTAATTCCCGATCTCTGTCCCCCATGGAGGAGTCGAGCATGACGCCAGGCATTAACGCGGCGCGCAAGGCCGCAGTGCCCCACACGATTCATGAATATGAACACGATCCGGCCAGCGAGAGTTATGGCATCGAGGCGGCCGAGAAAACCGGTGTGGAGCCGGCGCGGGTTTTCAAGACGCTCGTTGTGTCTATCGACGGCAAGGAACTGGTGGTGGGCATCGTGCCGGTGACCGCCATGCTCAACATGAAACTGATTGCCCGGGCCGCACAAGGCAAGAAAGCCGCCATGGCTGACAAGCTTGCAGTTGAACGTACCACCGGCTATGTCCTGGGTGGCGTGAGCCCACTGGGGCAGAAGAAGAAGCTGAAAACCTTTATCGACGACTCAGCCCTGGAGTTCGACACCATTTATGTCAGCGCCGGGCGCCGGGGCCTGGAAATCGAGCTTGCACCCCGGGATCTGGCCACATTGGTGAACGGCGGTTTTTTCCCACTCCACCAGGAGTAAGCCTTGAACCACGCAACGGACCTGCTATTGATCGGTGGCACCCTGCTGCTGGCCCTGGCCGCGCACGGCATCGGCCAGCGCATACATGTTCCCAGAGTCACCCTGCTGCTGTTGCTTGGCGCGCTTGCCGGACCGGACCTGCTGGATCTTCTGCCACCGGGCGCCGACGCCCACTTCGGATTCATTACCCAGTTAACCCTGGCCATGGTCGGCTTCCTGCTGGGTGAACGGATGGCGGTGAAGAACCTGGCAGAAGGGCGCGAGGCGGTGATCGTCAGCCTCGCCGTCACCCTTGTGACAGCGGCATTTGTCGCCGTTGCGGTCTGGCTGGTTACCCGGAATCTTGCCGCTGCCCTGCTCCTTGGTTCCATCGCAACGGCAACGGCGCCGGCGGCAACCCTGGACACGTTGAAGGAAGCGGGCGCCAACGGCCCGTTGACCCGTCTGGTCTTCCAGGTCGTCGCGATTGACGACGCCTGGGGCGCGATCCTGTTCAGTGTCACCCTGGTCGGCGCCCAACTGCTACTTGGAAATGGCGATACCGGGCTCTCGACCCTCGGGATCGGATTTCTGGATGTCGGAGGCGCAGTTTTGCTGGGCATGGTCCTGGGTCTGCCCATGGCCTGGCTCACCGGCCGACTGCGGCCCGGCGAGCCCATGTTGCTGGAGTCTGCCGGTTTTGTCTTCGTTGCCGCCGGTATTGCGTCGTTTCTTGGCCTCTCCTATCTGCTTACCTGTATGACCCTGGGCATCGTTGTCGCCAACCGCGCACGGCATCATGTTCGGCCATTCCGCTCGATTGAAGGCATCTCCGAACCCTTCCTGGCTCTTTTCTTTTTCATGGCCGGCTACCAGCTTGAATGGGCGATGCTGCCAACCCTTGGTGCGCTGGGCCTGGCCTATGTTGCCGCCCGGATTGCAGGCAGGCTGGCAGGCGGACGGTTCGGCGGCTACCTGGCCGGTTCCGAACCCCATACCCGTAAACGGATCGGTGCCTGCCTGATGCCGCAGGCCGGCGTTGCCCTTGGCCTGGCGCTGCTGGCCACAGAGCGACTGCCGGAGCTGACTTACATTTTGCCTCTGGTGATTGGCGCCACGGTGATTTTCGAACTGGTGGGACCACCGCTCACGCTGATCCAGTTGCGGCGAGCCGGCGAAACCGGCAAAGGCTACCAGGACGAACCGGACGAGGACTGACCCTGGCGCTGGCCACAAAAAAGCCGGAGAACCCGTCAGGGTTGTCCGGCTTTCCCTGCACCCAGAGCCTTGCCCGGGATGCGTTATCGCTGACTTACTTTACGGATGCACGGGCATCTTCAAGGATCTTGTTCAGCGTGGCACTGGGCTGCATCACTTCGCAGACCTTTTCCATCGGCGGATGGTAGTAACCACCGATATCCGCGGGGTGACCCTGAACCACGGTCATTTCCTCCAGGATCTTGTCCTTGTTCTCCTCCAACTGTTTCGACAGCTTGGCGAAGAATTCCTTCAGTTCCTTATCGCTGTCCTGGTTGGCCAGCTCTTCCGCCCAGTAGCGGGCCAGGTGGAAGTGGGAGCCACGGTTGTCCAGCTCGCCAGTGACGCGGGACGGCGACTGGTTGTTTTCCAGCAGACGCTCGGTGGCCTTGTCCAGGGTCTGCCCCAGCAGGCGCGCGCGCTCGTTATCCTGTTTCTCACCCAGTTCGTCCAGGGACACCGCGGTGGCCAGGAACTCACCCAGGGAATCCCAACGCAGGTGGTTTTCCTGAATCAGCTGCTGCACGTGCTTGGGCGCGGAACCGCCGGCACCGGTCTCGTACAGGCCGCCGCCGTTGAGCAGCGGAACGATGGACAGCATCTTGGCGCTGGTGCCCAGCTCCAGGATCGGGAACAGGTCGGTGAGGTAGTCACGCAGAACGTTACCGGTCACGGAGATGGTGTCCAGACCGCGGATCAGACGCTCCATGGTCCAGCGGATGGCGCGAACCGGCGACATGATGCGGATATCCAGGCCTTCGGTGTCGTGATCCTTCAGGTAAGTGTTCACCTTCTTGATCAGCTGCGCATCGTGGGCACGCTCGTCGTCGAGCCAGAACACCGCCGGCATGCCGGTGGCGCGGGCACGGTTGACCGCCAGCTTGACCCAGTCACGGATCGGCAGGTCCTTGGTCTGGCAGGCGCGCCAGATATCACCTGTCTCGACGTTATGCTCGGTCAGCACAGTGCCGTCTTCGGCAACGATGCGAACAACACCGTCTTCCTTGATTTCAAAGGTCTTGTCGTGGGAGCCGTATTCCTCGGCTTTCTGCGCCATCAGACCAACGTTCGGCACGGTACCCATGGTGGTGGGATCGAAGGCACCGTGGGTCTTACAGAAGTTGATCACTTCCTGGTAGATGGTGGCGTAGGTGGACTCCGGCATAACTGCCTTGGTGTCCTTGAGCTTGTTGTCCCGGGCCCACATCTTGCCGGAGTTACGGATCATGGCCGGCATGGACGCATCAACGATAACGTCACTGGGGACGTGCAGGTTGGTGATGCCCTTGACCGAATCCACCATGGCGATTTCCGGACGATGCTCGTAGCAGGCGTGCAGGTCTTCCTGGATCTGCTCCTGCTTGGATTCCGGCAGCTGCTTGATCTTCTCGACCACGCTGGACAGGCCGTTGTTCGGGTTCACGCCGATCTCGTCGAACAGGTCGCCGTACTTGTCGAACAGGTCCTTGTAGAAAACCTTTACCGCGTGCCCGAATACGATCGGGTGCGAGATTTTCATCATGGTAGCTTTGACGTGCAGGGAGAACATAACACCGGTGTTCTCGCAATCGGCAATAGCGTCCTCGAAGAACTTCACCAGCGCCTTCTTGCTCATGAACATGCCGTCCAGCACTTCGCCTTCCTGCAACGGAAGGTCGGACTTCAGAACCGTCTGCTTGCCCTGTTTGTTCTCGAACATGATGTTGGCTTTAGTGGCCTTGTCGAGAGTTACAGACTGCTCACTGGAGTAGAAATCGCCACCGCGCATATGGGCCACGTGGGTACGCGACGCAGGGCTCCATTCGCCCATGGTGTGCGGGTATTTGCGGGCAAAGGCTTTTACCGCGGCCGGCGCACGACGGTCGGAGTTGCCCTCACGCAGTACCGGGTTTACGGCACTGCCCAGTACCTTCGCGTAGCGGGACTGGATTTCTTTCTCTTCGTCGGTCTTGGGATGCTCGAGGTACTCGGGCACCTTGTAACCCTGCTCGTTCAACTCTTTGATAGCGGCACGGAGCTGGGGAATGGACGCAGAAATGTTCGGCAATTTAATGATGTTGGCGTCCGGGTCCTTGGTGTATTCACCCAGTTCAGCCAGCGCATCCGGAACCCGCTGATCTTCTTCAAGATAATCCGGGAAGTTCGCCAGAATACGCGCCGCGAGAGAGATGTCGCTGGTTTCGAATTCAATACCAGCCGGCTTGGCATAGGTTTCCAGGATGGGAAGAAGCGACCGTGTTGCGAGGGCTGGGGCCTCGTCGGTCAGTGTGTAGACAATCTTGGCTTTGGATGATGTCATTTTCGTCCTCAGGCTAATGGGTGGGTTCAGGACGGTCATGGCGGGGTCAGGCGTCTTTTGAACGTCCGACCTGGGCAATGACTGATTAGGAACTTTTGATAGACCTACTAAGATACCATTTTTTCGTTAATTTTGGTTACGATCTTAGTATAAGAACGGACTAAAAATGCCTGATCTTCGGTTACAAGACGATGAAATGGCGGGAATTTACGAAACTTTCTAACATTGCTTCGGAGTGGACGCAGGGCGGGTAAAGCCTCCCAAAACACGCTCCTTGCGGCACATCCCTGTGGCGCTTGGGCTCCGCCATCCATGGCTCCGCACAGTTTTGGGAGGCTTTACCCGCCCCGCTATTCAAGCTTTTCAGTTGGGTTCCGAAAGACGAGTTAGGCCCGCCTTCGGTGGTTGATTGTCAACAAAATAAGCCTCAAACCGACAGTAGGTCGGATTAGCCAGCGGCGTAATCCGACAACCACCATCAGATTTCAGACCTTCAATCGGGCAACAACCCAACCTCAGCCAACCGCTCCCGAATATGATCCAGCGCCTCGGGATTCCCCAGGGCGTCCCGGTTGTCGGCCTTTTTCGAGCCGTTGATCAACCGGGCCACCGCCAGTTCCACTTTCTTGCCACTGCGGGTGTACGGAATGTCGTTCACCTGCACGATGTGCTTGGGCACGTGGCGTGGGCTGGCGCCTTCGCGGATTCGGCTCTTTAGCTGTTTCAACAGGTCGTCGGTGATTTCCTGGCCATCGGCCGGAACCACCAGCAGAACCACTTCCACGTCGCCGTCGATCTGGCGGCCAACTACGAGGCTGTCTTTGACCTCCGCGACGGTTTCCACCTGGCGGTAGATTTCTGCGGTGCCGATGCGGACGCCGCCCGGGTTCAGGGTGGCGTCGGAGCGGCCGTAAATGATGGCGCCGCCGTGTTCGGTGAATTCGATGAAATCACCGTGCGCCCAGACGCCGGGGAAGGTGTTGAAGTAGGCATCCTTGTAACGCTCACCATCCGGGTCCTGCCAGAAGCTGACCGGCATGGACGGCAGCGGCTGTCGGCAGACCAGTTCGCCCCGGCCTTCGCTGACCGGCTGGCCGTCGTCACCATAGGCGACAGCATCGACCCCGAGGAAGCGGCACTGGATTTCGCCGCGACGCACGGGCAACAGCGGCGTTGAGCCTACGAAGCAGCCACAGATGTCAGTGCCACCGGCGATGGAACCGAGCAGGGCGCCGGGGGCGCCGTCGCTGTAAACCCAGTCATAGTCTTCTGGCAGCAGCGGGGAGCCGGTGGAAAACACCACTCGCAGGTTGCTCTGGTCCAGGGTTTTTGCGGGCTGAAGTTCGCCTTTGCGGCAGCCGGCGATGAATCTTGCGCTGGTGCCGAAGTGGGTGACTTTTTCCTCCGCCACGGTGTCCCACAAGAAGTTAAGGCTCGGGTAACCCGGGGAGCCATCCACGGTGATCACGGCTGCGCCGGTCATCAGGGCGGAGGCCTGCCAGTTCCACATCATCCAGCCACAGGTGGTGAAGTACAGGAACCGATCTTCAGGGCCAACGTCGCCATGGAGCATCAGTTCCTTGGCATGATTGACCAGCAGGCCGGCGTTGCCATGTACGATGCACTTGGGTTTGCCAGTGGTACCGGAGGAATACAGGATATAGACCGGGTGATCCGGGGGCAGCGGCGTGAATGATGGCGCATTGCCTTTGCCGTAGGCCAGTACGTCGTCCCAGGTGGTCACCAGGTCACCGGCAATCGGGGGCTCGTCCGGCAATTGCTGGACACTGACAACCGATTTGAGCGTGGGCAGCCCGGCAATCAGCTCTGCGAAATCCTGCTGACGGGCGAATACCTTGCCGCCATAGCCGTAGCCATTCACCACGATCAGCGCTGACGGTTCAATCTGGCCAAAGCGGTCAAGAATGGCCCCAATGCCAAAATCGGGGGAGGCAGAACTCCAGATGGCACCCATGCTTGTCGCAGCGAGCATTCCAACAAGGGCTTCGTAGCCATTGGTGACAACGCCGGCCACACGGTCGCCCTGCTGAATACCCTTGTCACGCAGGAAAGCTTCCAGGGCACCCGCGTCCGCTTTGAGTTGTGCGTAGGTGCGGCGCAACACCGGGCGTGTTTCGCAGTACGCTACCACCGCTTCCCGATCTGCGTGTTCGCCGTCCGCCAGCCGAAGCAAGTTGGCGGCAAAGTTCAGCTTCATACCCGGGAACCATTCGGCGCCCGGCATTTGACGCTTGCCCAGTACTTTCTCGGCCGGGGTATCGCAGACCAGGCCGCAGTAGTCCCAGACTTTCTGCCAGAAGGTTTCCAGCTCATCAATGGACCACTGGTGCAAGGCATGGTAATCGGCAAAGGGACCGAAGCCCTGCTGCTCCAGCCAGGCCTTGAATTGGCCCATGCGGGAATTGGCCAGGGTGTCTGCCGACGGAGACCAGACTACGGGTGATTGTTCTTCATTGCTCATCCATATCTCCTGAATGTTACTGCATATGCCAGCCATGGCTGACCACGATAGACTGGCCAGTCAGGGCGGCAGAGGGGAATGCGGCCAGATGAACGGCCAGCTCTGCCACGTCTTCCAGGGTGGTGAACTCCCCGTCCACAGTGTTCTTGAGCATCACTTTACTGATCACTTCCTCTTCGGAAATGCCCAGCTCCTTGGCCTGCTCCGGGATCTGCTTGTCCACAAGGGGCGTGCGCACGAATCCGGGGCAGATAATATTGCTTCGCACCCCGTGTTCCGCGCCCTCCTTCGCCACTGCTCTGCACAGCCCCAACATGCCGTGCTTGGCAGCAACGTAGGGTGCTTTCAGGGGCGAGGCCTCCAGAGAATGCACTGACCCCATGTAGAGCATGGTGCCCCCGCCGCTCTCATACATGTGCTTGAGTGCCGCGCGAGTCACCAGGAAGGCGCCATCGAGATGCACATTCATGACTTTGCTCCAGTCGGAATAGGCAAGTTTGTGCACCGGGTCGATGTGCTGGATGCCGGCATTCGCGATAGCGATATCCAGGCCACCCCACTGTTTAACCACAGAGTTGACGTTTACGTCAACTGCATCTTCATCAGTCACATCCATTTCAAGGGCAATCGCAGTGCCGCCAGCCTGCTCAATAGCCACCACGGTATCCTGTGCCGCCTCCATGGTAAGGTCAGCCACCGCAACCTTGGCGCCTTCGCGGCCATAAGCTTCGGCAATGGCCCGGCCGATGCCGCGACCGGCACCGGTAATCAGGGCAATCCGGTTTTCCAGACGCATTGTTATTTTCTCCTTAATCGTAAGCGACGCTGGGCAGCCAGGTTGCGATTTCCGGCACCACAAACACGATGGCCAGAGCTACCAGCTGAATAATGATGAACGGAATAACGCCGCGATAAATATCGGTAACTGCGATCTCCGGCGGCGCCACGCCCTTGATGTAGAACAGCGCAAATCCGACCGGCGGTGTCAGGAACGATGTCTGCAGACACATGGCAAACAGGATAGTGAACCACACCAGATCAAAACCGAGACTTTGGACAACCGGCGCCACCAGGGGCAGGATGATCAGGGTGATCTCGACCCAGTCCAGGAAGAAGCCCAACAGGAAAACGCCAAGCAAAATGGTGAGGACCACGCCATAAGGCCCGAACGGCAGACCCAGCAGGGCGTCTTCAATCACCTGATCGCCACCCAGTCCGCGCAGGACAACAGAGAACGCGGTTGCGCCCAGGAAGATGGCGAAAATGAACGCAGCCGTCCGGGTGGTCTGCTGCATGGAGGAATTCAGAACCTTCAGGTTCAGTCGGCCAGACATCAATGCCAGCAACAGGGCACCCAGAGCACCCACACCAGACGCCTCGGTCGGTGTTGCCACACCGGCGAAAATGGAGCCCAGTACGCCGAGAATCAGGGCCGCGGTTGGCACCACTGCCTTGGCCACTTCCCAGACGATGGCCCAGCTCACTTTCTCCGTGCCTGCCGGCACCGGCGCGATGTTCGGCTGCAGCATGGGACGGAGGATGGCGTAGGCAACGTACATGGCACCCAGCATCAAACCGGGAAAGAACGCGCCCATGAACAGGTCACCTACCGAGGCCTCGGGAACCGCCAGGCGGTCAGCCATCAAGACCAACATGATGGAAGGCGGAATCAGGATACCCAGGGTACCTGTGGCACAGGCGGTACCCACGGCAAACCCCTTGTCGTATTTGTTCTCCATCATGACCGGCAGGGACAACATGCCCAGGAGTACAACGGACGCACCAATGATGCCGGTGGTCGCGGCCAGCAGAACGCCGATCACGATTACCGTGACGGCATAGCCGCCGCGAACGGCGCCAAACAGCTTGACCATACTGTTCATCAGCCGCTCGGCCACACCGGACTGGTCAAGCATGATGCCCATGAAGATAAACATGGGCAGGGCGACAAGGGTTTCGCTGCTGACCACCTTCCATATTCGTTCAGGCACAAGGCCCATTGAAGACTGGTAATCAAACCAGAGATTGGCACCAAAATTTTCAACGGCGACGACACCGACTACGGTCCAGATAACCGCGGTGCCACCCAATACCCACGCGACCGGATAACCGGTCATCAACAGCGCCCCGAAAGTGAGGAACATGCCGATTACAAAAAGGGTTTCAAGCTCCATCAGGACGCATCCTCTTTCTTGTTCTCACCGGATTCGACCCGGATTGGCTTTGGAAAGCCGAAAAGCAAAGCGGTAACTTTCAGCAGACGGGAAAGGGCCGCAACGATCAGAAGCGCAAAAGACAGCGCCAGGATGCCCTTGAGAATCCAGCGGTAGGGAAGCCCCGCGGGCGCCTGACTGGTCTCGCCCTGTTCCCAGGAGCTCACCGCGTAGGGAATCATTTCGTACACCGCCAGAACCAGAAAAGGTAACAACAGGAATACCAGGCCAAACAGTTCAATCCAGGCCTGGCCTTTAAGCGACATGCGTTCATGGATAACGTCGACCCTGACGTGATCATCGGTCACCAGGGTGTAGCCCAGCCCCAACAACCAGCCCGCGCCGGCCAGATGCCATTGCACTTCTTCCAGGGTGACCGAGCCCATGCCGAAGGCATAGCGCCCCACCACCGCGTAGATAATCACGCCCGTGACCACGATCCAGAGCCAGGAAGCGCTCTTGCCAATTGCGGAAATGACCCCGTCCAGGATCCGGCTGAACCGGGTCGTCGGGAACTCGGTGTGATGATGAATAAATTGACCGGCGTCCGACGCCGACGCATGCACCTCGGGCGGTGAGCCTTTATCAGACACTGTCATACAACAGTTCCTCGTTCACAAAGCCTGCCATGAAACAAGGATGGCCCCGCAGGGCCATCCAGACTAGATACGTGAACACCGGACTTTCATCCGGTGCTCTGGGTCAGCCCCGAACCTTACAGGTCCGCCGGTACATAGGCGCGGGTATCCCACACCTTGTAGGTTTCCATGAATTCCTGCTGGCTTTCATAGACACGCTTGAAGTCAGCATCCTTGGCGGCTTCTTCCTCAAGAACTTCCTGGGTTACGTCTTTCAGCTTGAGCAGAACGTCGCGGGGGATCTGGTCAGCCTGAACGCCCTTGTCCTGGAACTCAGCCAGAACCTTGCCGTTCTTGTACTCGCCCTCAGCCAGACCACGGGTTGTGGCCGCGGTGCAGGAAGCCTCAACCAGAGCCTTCTGCGCCTCGGTGGCACGATCCCACTCGTCCTGATTGATCAGCATGTACTGAGCGGTGAACTGCTGGTGCCAGCCCGGGAACAGGTTGTACTTGACCACCTGATTGAAGCCCAGAATCTGGTCGATGGCGGGCATGGAGAACTCGGTGGCATCGATGGTGCCTTTCTCAAGCGCCTGATAAAGCTCACCGCCTGGCATCATGGTGACGGAAGCGCCCAGCTTTTCGAGGACCTTGCCACCCAGACCCGCAAAGCGAATCTTCAGACCCTGGTAGTCTTCCAGTGATTCAATCGGCTCGGCGTACCAACCGGCTGTTTCGGGCCCGATGATGCCGCACAGCTGGGCATGCACGTTGAAGCCCTTGTTGGCGTAGGTTTCCTGCAGCATTTCATGACCACCGCCGTAGTAGTACCAGCCGATATAGGCCCAGGGCTTCATACCGAAGGGAACTGCCGCAAACAGAGGAATCGCGGGCACTTTGCCCTGGTCGTAACCGATCCAGGTGTAGCCAGCCGAAACCTTGCCGTCAGATACGGACTGCAGGATGTCGAACGGAGGAACCAGCTTGCCGGGCTCGTATACACGGACCTGGATGCTGCCGTCTGAGGCGGTAGTGAGGTTGTCTGCAACCCAGGCAGCGGGAGAACCGAGGCCCGGAAGGTTGGTAGCGAAGGCTACGGGCATTTTCCAGCGCAGATCGTCAGCAAACGCAGAGCCCGTGGTGAGAGCGATCGCACCGGCCACACCGGTGAGAGCCTTGAGAAGTTTCATTGGCAAGTCTCCTAGCATTGTTATTGTATCTGGCCTGGCGCGGATAGCCGGGGCCTGATCTGAGTATAGTCAGAAAACGCAGGAACAGACGGACAGGGTAAGTCTTGGGGGTCCAACAGTTAGCGTCAGCCTTGTTCTCTGCATTGTTCTGACGTCCTGCGTAACGGATTTAGCAGACACCGTGCCAGATTATATTTATTCATATAATTCAAAAGGTTAGAAGCTGAAGAGAAAATCGAAACGAACCGAGATGTCCGGATATCCAGACAGTCTTAGACATCAGTCGTAGGTAGTTGTACGGACTGCCAGACAGCCGTCCGGAATTCAGGACAGCTTCGCCAGCTTTTCGTAAAGGACGGATCTGGAGATGCCCAGCAGCTTGGCAGCACGGGTGCGATTGCCGCGGCTCGCCACGAGGGCTTCTTCGATGGCCTGGGCCTCGGCCTCGGCCAGGGTCTGGGATAGAGGCCTGACAGGTTGTGGAGCCAGCGAAGAAACCGGGCGCGTTCCTCCACGGGGCAGGACCTTGAAAATGGCGTCGGCATCCAGCAGTCCGCCCTCTTCACCCATGGTCATTGCCCGCTCCAGAACATTGCGCAGCTCCCGGATATTGCCTGGCCAGTCGTAACTGCCCAGAGCCGAGACGCCGGCGTCAGTAATTTCGCCGCGCAACTCCAGTCCTTCGCAGATCTCTTCAAGTAGTGCCTCGCAGAGCACACCGAGATCCGCCAGACGATCCCGTAACGGAGGAATGGGAATTTCCAGAACATTCAGACGGTAGTAGAGATCCGAGCGGAAGGTGCCCTCGGCAATCATGACCTCGAGGTTTCGACTGGTGGCGGCAATAACCCGCACATCCACCGACACCACCTTGTTGGAGCCGAGGGGCTCGATCTCGCCTTCCTGTAAGGCACGCAGGAGCTTGGCCTGCAGGGGCAGCGGCATGTCGCCAACTTCATCCAGGAACAGCGTGCCGCCGTTGGCCAGCTGAAACTTGCCATCCCGGGTTCGGCGATCGGCGCCGGTGTAGGCGCCAGGAGCCACACCGAAGAATTCTGCCTCCAGCAGGTTGTCCGGAATCGCAGCAACATTCACACCTACGAACGGCTTCTCTGCACGACCCGAGACGGTGTGAATCGCCTGGGCAAGCACTTCTTTACCGGTGCCGGTTTCTCCCAGCAGCAGAACCGGCATATCGCGGCCGGCCGCCAACCGCGCCCTGCGCTTGACCTCCAACGCTGCCGGACTGGCCCCGACAAAATCGCCAAGACTGTAACGGGTGCCCCGGGATTTCCTGGCCAGTGCCTTGCGGGCCGCTGCCAGATCCTGGTGCAGTCGCCGGTACTTGGAAACCAGCGGTGTCAGGGGTTGCAGATCGTCGTACAGCACAAACGCAACGGCACCGACAATCTGCCCCCCATCGTCAAAATAAGGCAGCCGTGTCACCACCAGTTGTTGCTGGTTATGTTCCATGATGTCCAGCAACAGGGGTTTACCAGACTCAACCACCTCGGGCATTCGGGTATGGGGGATCAGCTGGCGCACCGGCTTGCCAATCACTGTGGACGGATCCCCAAGACCCAGAAGATGGGAATAACTGCTGTTGATCCAGGTGATGCGGGCACTCCGGTCGACAGCGATCGCTCCGGCACTGGCTTCCTCAAACATCGGGAACAGGGCTTCGATCAGGTCCCGGGTCAGTCCACTCTTGTTCTTGTCGGAAAACAGCTCTGTCATGTACCGCGCACCAACGGGTCGAATGTCATTCATGGTATTAACCCTGGCACCCGGCAGGCCGGGTGCAGTCACGGAAGTATATGAGGCCCCCGGACCGGGGGCAAACGAAGCCGGCCCGATACCGGGCCGGCCGCTGGCTCCTTTATTCCGGAATCCGGACCTGGTCATCTTCAAAGACAATCTGGTCTGCGGCATCCGGCGCGGGGTTGATGGCCGGCAGGTTGGCCTCTGCCAGCGGTGTCGTGATGTTGCCCCGGGGCACAGTCCGAACCACCTGGCTTGGTGGTAACGCCTGCTTCTCGGTCAGATTGGCCCAGACCAGATCCAGCGCCTGGAAGTAGTAGTGGTGCAGCGGCACATAACGGTCAGCAACGCCCGGGAAACCATTGAGCACATCCAGGTGATGGGCGTTGAGGATTTCGTAGTACCGAAGGTTGCTTTTCTTCCCCTCTACCCGCTGGTTCAGGCCGAAATAGGGTCTGGAGGTGTGGTTAATTGGCAGAATCGCATCGGCGCGACCGGTAACGAAGACCGTCGGCTTGCCCTGCAGATCACCCGAGGCACGAACTGCTGAAATACCGTCGGCAATGGCCGTTGCCAGCTCGGCGTCGGAGGCCTGCAAATCAGCGCCGCTGATGGCGTCGCTGCCCTGGGCAAGGCTACGAAGGCACAACAGTGCATCCAGGCCATAGTCCAATTGATTCGTGCTGGGAGACGCACTGGCAGGCAGATTTGTGGGCTGGCCGTCGGCACCGTCGTAGACGATGTTCACCCCGGCCGATGGCGGAATGCCATTGCTGGCCGAAAACAGGGCCGCCTCTGCAGCGGGCGCCAGCTGGGTCACCGCTCCCGCGGAATCGGTGGCCGCCAGGCTGAGATCACAGACCCGATCTTCGACACCGGCCCGGCCATAGGCGTTGGCATAGGTCATGGAAATGCTCTGGGCCACCGCCAGGCCAAAGTGCACGGGCGCCAGCAGATTCTGCTCTGGCTGAATACCGAACTCTTCGTTCAGAATCCGCAGGGCGTCGGTGGCCCGGTCATCCAGGGTGGCACCGCTTACCAGTCCCTTGTTGGCAAGCGAGTTACAGATATTCTCGCCGATCTGTGGGGGATTGAAGGTGGCGTTCAATGGCGCATCGTCCCGGATCGCCGGCGCCTGATTGGCACAGCCCTGGTAAACGGCAAGGGCCGTGGTGTAATCCAGCAGGCTCCGGCTGTGCTCGGTAATCACCGGGCCTTCACCCTGACGAATGGTAAAGCTGCGGTCCACTTCCGGATTCACGTTGGGTTCGGACACCGCCACGCCGTCAATCAGTCCGCGAGTGTCCTGCTCGGCCGCACGAACGGAAGAACCGCCGCCATTGGAGACGCTGGAGGCAATCACCACGGTATTTTTGGGGTTGATGGTCAACAGCGTTTCGCCATTGCCCAGTTCCCGACCAAACTTCTCGTTCAGCACATAGAACCCGAATTCAATAGACTGCAACACATGCAGCCCCCAATCGGCTTCCGGGTTGGCTTTGGAGTGTGCGTGCTTGTAGGCAAACCGGTCCGGCCAGACGCTGTCGAAATCTGCGCGCTGCTCATCCGTAAGATCAGCCCGGAACTGCACTGGCTCATCGGCAGAGGTCAGCGTGCCATCAATGCGTTGGGCGGTGTTGGTGGCCAGGTTATGGGAGCCAGTGCCGGTACCCTTATCGGTGTAGACAACGGCGCATCCCTTTTTCAATCCCCATTCGCCGGCCGTACCTATGGCACCATAGATGCCACGGGAGCCGGACGACGGCGCCGTCACCATGCAGGGGCGATCGGGATCAAAGCTATCAGGCACCTGGGCCATGACCGTCACCGGCACGTCGGTACCCGGAACCGCCATGTAGGCGATGTATTCGTCGCCCGGAATGAGTCCTTCACCGCTGGCGCCCACCTGGGGACCAAAGAAGGTGCCATACCCTCCGCCTGTCGCGGTATCCACCAATGCACGGTAGTTGTTATAGATCGCCAATCGGCGGAGTTCCGTCGCGGTCGGGTTCAAGGGATCTGCGAATGCCGGCGCGGGCGCACTGGCCAGACCGCTGGCACCGAGGCCGGCGGTCAACAGGTCATCATTTATCCCGTCGTAACTGGTCTGGGTTATGTCGCCCTGGATAAAATCAGGGATCTTGTTGAAGGGAGGGTTATCCTTGCAGGCAGTGAGGGTCATCCCCGTGGCGCCGATGAGGGCGCAGAGCATTATTCGTTTCATGATCGTTCCTTGTTTGTTGTTGTAAACGAACAGACCAGGCCTCAAGCCGGGCCCCGGGAACGCCATGCGGATCCTGTGCCAACCAGGTATCTTTCTGATTTATATACCTTTAATCCATCTTTGGGATTTGCTTCGAACAATTGTTCCGGATTTCCGGACAGTCTCTTGCCAATCGATGAGCATGAAAGACTGTGAGAGCGCACTTTGAGCAGATTGTCCTGAATACCGGACGCTGTATGGAATGTCGGACAATGGAGTCTGGGCCGGCTCAAGCGCCAGGCCAACATCCACCATCATTGCCGCTTCGTAAATCAGACAGACGCTTTCAGCCGCTTCATAGAGGAGATGCCATTGTCCGTCTACCAGACACGACTGAGACGTGGTGGGATATTCGGGTTGATCGGTAGTCTGCTGATCCTCGCAGGCTGCGCGACCCATCACAATGGGTCAACCACCGCCAGCCTCCCGGATGAAGGACCCTTCCGGATAGAACAGGATTTGCGGTTCTCTCCCGATGGTTGGCCAGAAGCCCTGTTCGCCGACCTCTACCTCCCGACCGGGCAGGCCTCAGAGGCCCGCCACCCCGTTGTTCTGATGGTCCACGGTGGTGGCTGGCAACGCCGATCCCGGGAAGACATGGCCTGGATCGCGGAGGAAGTGGCCAGCCACGGTTTCGCAGTGCTGAACATCGACTACCGGTTTGCCCCGGCACACACCTTCCCGGCCCAGCTCTATGATCTGCAACTGGCCCGACAGTGGCTGAACCGGCACGCCGACGAGTATCAACTGGACGCAGGTCGGGTAAGCGGCTTTGGCTTTTCCTCCGGCGCCCATCTGATTGCGCTCCTCGCCCTGGTGGCGAGCTCCGACAGCGACCTGAACCAGCCCCACGGCGGGCCGGAAACCCGATTGCATGCGGTCGTCACAGGGGGCCTGCCTTCCGACCTGATGGCCTTTGGTTCGGGCAAGCTGATCCGGCAATTCCTGGGTGGCGAGCAGCAGGACATACCGGAAATCTATCGCAAAGCATCACCAATCAGCCATGTGACCGCCGACTCACCGCCTTTTTTCCTGTTTCACGGTGCCATGGATATGCTGGTGCCATTCGACCAGGCAAAGCGATTTCAGGAAGCGCTTGAGGATCATCAGGTTTACAGCGAACTGTATGAAATGCACCTGCGGGGGCACGTCACCAGCTTTTTGACCGCAGGCGAAGCGGTGGACGCAGCGATCGGGTTCCTCGTTGGTCAGCAAGCCCGCCAGCAAGAGGGCTAAGACCCTGTCCGCTACGCGATCCGGATGAACGGAAGCAGACTCAGGCCCATGATCACCAGGATGGCAATGCAGGCGGCGAGGGTCCGGACTGGCCGCTGCCTGAGCATGAACCAGAAACCGCCGGATTCGCCTCGGGCCATATGTTCCTCGTAGGCCTGCCGCTGGGTTTCGTAGCGTTGCCGCTGATACTCATCCAGCAGTGCCCGGGCCCTTGCTGCCTCATCGTCATCATGAACCCAGAAACCGCCCATGCTGATGCCCCAGCGGCTGGGTGGTGTCTCGTAGTAGGCCACCTCGTGGGCATCGAACAGAGCCCGGATTTCATCGGCCTCGTCATCGGGTACATGGCGCAGGTTCATCAGATGGTGGGGCATGGACTCTCGTTGTCTGGTATCGGGTGCGGGTATCCCTATATCCTAGCACTAAAGCCCGACCGGGCCCGACTGCCCGAATTCGACACCGGAACTCTGAATGACCGACAGCTCCCTCCGATTACTGCTGGAGTTTGAAAACCAGGCGCAACGGGACAGATCACAGCCCCCCACCTTCCTGCATCGCCGCGACCGCAAGTTCGCACTGATGTGCGAAGAGCAGGGCGTGGCCCCGGACGCTGCCCGTTGGCTGGCCCACCTGAACCGGCTCAGTGGACCCGGAACAACCCAGACATCCGCCGACCCGATTCTGCGGTCCTGGCGCCGGATTGCTACAGGTTTTGCGGCCGTGGGGCTGATCGCCGGCATGCTGACCATGGCCGGACTGCTGTTCTACGACGGCGGCCAGCGCATCAACATCACGGTGTTTCTGGCCTTCGTTTTACTGCATCTGGCCCTTGCCCTGTTTACCACCGTGCAGTCTCTGGCCGGATGGCAGCCCTGGCGTTGGCTGTTACAGCGTTTCGGGGCCAACCCTGGCCATGGGGAATTCAACAGACTCCAGCCACTGCTGATGGCCAGGGCCGCTCACCTGGGCGGCATCGCGTTCGCCAGTGCCGGGCTGATCACCCTGCTGGCCATGGTGGTGGTCCAGGATCTTGCCTTTGGCTGGAGAACGACCCTGGACACCGCTGCGGCGAGCTACCACGAACTGGTGAGCGCGGTCGCAATGCCCTGGGCCTGGTTCTGGCCGGCGGCCGCCCCGGATCTCAGCCTGGTCGAGGCAACGCGTTTCTTCCGGGCCGGAGAACCTGCGACAAATCCGGACCCGGCCCTCTGGGGCCAGTGGTGGCCCTTTGTCACCATGCTCTGGACAACCTGGATTCTGCTACCACGTTTGCTTCTCTGGGGATTCGCCCTCACCCAGACCCGACAAAAAGCACGCCGGTTGCTCGCCAGTCACCCGGCCATGCATGCCCTCATGTATCGTCTGGAAACGCCTGCCCTGGACACCGGAAACAGCCACCATGATGCCGACGACCTGCCGGATACGAACGCTCGAAGCGATTGCCTGCCACTGCCGGACAGCGACATCCTGCTTTGCTGGGCTGGCGCCGGCGAGCCGGAATTGCCAGAGGGGCTCCGTTCAGGCAAACAGTTTGTACTTCATGCCGGCGGCACCGCGAGCCTCTCGGACGATGATCAGGCCATGCAGTCAATCGCTGTGCATCTGAGAGCGCGCCCAAAACCCGTTATCCTGCTGGTGCGCAGCTGGCAGCCCCCCACGGGTGAACTGGCGGACTTTCTGGAGAGTGCCCGCGGCATCTGGCCCGACGGATCCAGGGTCGCTCTGGTACCCCTGGCCCCGGATAGCAGCCAGGAGCCTGATGCCCATCAGATACAGCCCTGGCTCCGATTTGCCGAACGGGTTGGCATCGATTTCGTTCAGGTGTCGCTACCGCCCCTCCAGATGCGGGATCCCTATTCAGCACTCGGGGAGCATTTATGACAAAGGCACCTACGTTTGCCGTCGTTGGGCACCCGAACAAGGGCAAATCCAGCGTGGTTGCCACCCTGTCCCAGAATGACGCCATCGCCATTGCCCTGGAGCCCGGCACCACCCGCAAGCGCCAGGCCTACCCCCTGAAAGTGGATGGGCAGATCCTCTACACCCTGGTAGACACCCCCGGTTTCCAGCGCCCGCGCCGGGTACTGGAGTGGCTGGAAGCCCACAGTGTCTCCGCGTCAGACCACGCCGACACGGTCAAAGCCTTTGTCACTCAACATCAGGGGGATGGCCGTTTCACCGATGAATGCGAGCTTCTGACGCCCCTGATCGAGGGTGCCGGAATCATTTACGTGGTGGACGGCTCGGTACCTTACAGCGCCGAACACGAGGCGGAAATGACCATCCTGCGCTGGACCGGCCGGCCCAGCCTGGCATTGATCAACAGCATCGGAGCCGACGATTACAGTGACACCTGGCAGTCAGCACTGGGCCAATTCTTCCAGGTTGTTCGCCGCTTCGACGCCGTTCGCGCTCCTTTCGAGCAACATCTCGGCCTTTTACGCGCATTCGGACAACTGGAGCCAGACTGGGAAGCGCCTCTGGAGCAGGCCACGCATTTTCTGTCTGCCCAGCGCCAACAGCGCCGCCAACAAGCCGCTGCACTGATCGCCAGGGCACTCGAGGACATGATGTCGTTCCAGGAAAAACGCACCCTGACCGCTGGCCAGGCGGCCGGGACCAGTGACGATTCACTGGCCGACCAGCTGCGCCGGAACTGGTACCGCCATCAGCGGAAGCGGGAACAGACCCTCCGCGTGGATATCGAACACCTGTATCAGCACCAGCGCATCCGCCGTCAGGAAGCCGAACTGGAATGGCACAGTGAGCACGACCTGTTCTCGGAAGACAGCCGCAAAGCCTGGGCCGTCAGCAAACGCTACCTGGCCACCGCCGGCTTCGGCGCCGGTGCCGTCAGCGGTGCCGGGATCGACGCACTGACCTTCGGCTCCTCCCTCGGAACCGGCGCTCTGGTAGGCGGACTCATCGGTGCCGCCGGGAGTTATTTCTACGGTGATCGGCTGGCCCTGCCGGCGCTGAACATCGGGGTACTTCGGGACGGTTTGAAAACAGCTACCTTTGGCCCTGTACAGGACAGTCAGTTCGGCTATGTTGTATTAGGAAGGGCAGTGGATCACTGGTGGCACATCTCCCACCGCAATCACGCTGGCCGCGACCTGTTGGACCTCGAGCCGGCAGACCATCACTGGCTCGAACGCCTGGAAAAATCGAGCCGGCAACAGATTCAGAAAGCCTTCGATAAAAGCCGGAAACGGCGCCCTCTGGATGAACATCAGCGGGAAAAATTCGCCAACTCGATCGAACAGGCCATGGCTGTTTACGACGATTGGCGGTTGAACCGCAACTGAAAACGATGTTTATACTTAAAGGCTATTCCATCACAAAATGAGGAATGCGAATGAAAATCGTACGAGTGCAAGACATCATCGGTACCGAGCGCGAAGTACACGGCCCCGGCTGGACCAGTCGCCGCATGCTGCTCAAGAAAGACGGCATGGGCTTCTCCTTCCACGAGACCATTATCCCGGCAGGCGCCGAACTGAACCTCTGGTACAAACACCACCTGGAAGCGGTCTACTGCGTCGCCGGTAACGGCAAAATTCTGGACAAAGCCACTGGTGAAACCCACGAGATCACCGACGGCACCCTCTACGCACTCGACAAGCATGACCAGCACACCCTGTACGGTGGCACCGAGGACATGCGCCTGATCTGTGCCTTCAACCCGCCGGTAACCGGCCGTGAAGTCCACGACGAAGACGGCGCCTACCTGCCAGATACCGGCGAAGACTGATTCGTTTTGAGCGTGGCTGAACCCCAGGCCGCGACCACACCGCCACCGCCAGCCAGGCTGCTGCCGGTGGCGGTGTTGCTTTGGCTGGCCGGAGTTTACCTGCGCATACCCGTACTGGTTGCACCGCCCCTGGCGCCGTTCATTGGTGATGAACTGGCATTAACCCAGGCCCTCACCGGCGCCCTCACCACCCTGCCCATCCTGATGCTGGCCATTGGCTCCATGCCCGGCTCCCTGGCGATTGCCCGGATTGGCCCCCGCAATACCCTGGCTCTGGCCATGGTGATCATGGTGATCGGCTCCGCCGGGCGCGGCCTGATGCCCGACACCCTGACCCTGATGATTGCCAGTGCAATCATGGGTATCGGCGTCTCCATGATGCAACCGTCACTGCCGGCACTGCTGCCCCGATGGCTGGAACCCCACCACCTCGCGTTAGGCTCGGCGATCTACATGAACGGCATGCTGATGGGGGAGTTCATCGGTGCCGGCATCACGCTGCCTGTGCTCATGCCCCTGCTGGATAACAGCTGGCGCGCCACCCTATTGGCCTGGTCACTCCCGGGGCTGCTGATTGCTGCGGCCCTGTTCCTACCCAAACGGGACCGGGCCAAACCGGTGCGAAAAGTGGCCTGGCTACCGGACTGGCATAACCCCTTGACCCTGAGAATCGGTCTTCTGCTCGGCCTCTCCGGCTCATTGTTTTTTGGCCTCAACGCGTACATGGGCAACCTTCTGCAGCATCAGGGCCAGTTCGACAAACTGCCGGACGCCCTGTTCTGGTACAACCTTGCCCAGGTCTTCGCTTCCCTGATCATGCTGAAAATGGCGCGCTACTGGGTCGGCCGTCGTGGCGTCATCGCCACACTGGCCAGCATCAGCCTGCTCGGCGCCATTGGCGCGGTCATGCTCAACGGCTGGTGGTCCATCGTCAGTGCCACCCTCATGAGCTTGGTCGCCGGCATGCTCCTGATCCTGCTTGTCGCGATACCTCCGCTGGTGGTCTCCGCCGCCGAAACTGGCCGCCTCTCCGCCGGCACCTTTCTGGTCGGTTACACCGTCGCTTTTTGCGTGCCCATGCTTGGCGGTGTCGTCGCCGACTGGACAGGCGATGCCCGCCACGCCCTGATGCTGATGATCACCTACGGCCTGCTGGTCTTGCCCCTAGCCTTTACCCTGAACCTGGAACGAAAAAAGGACCAGCCCGAAAGCTGATCCTTCTCTGAATACCAATTTTCCCTTCGCGGACTCCCCGTATCCAGCCGGAACGGCCGTGGGGCGGGGGTGTCCTTTCCGCCGGGAAAAAATGTCTGAGCAAAGCGAGTTGTTTTTCCCAGAGGAAAGGACACCCCCGCCCCGCGGCCAGACTCCGAACTAATACATGGTCAGATGTAATAGTCCTTCAACGGAGGAAACCCATTAAACTCAATGGCGCTATACGTCGTGGTATAAGCACCGGTAGACAACCAATACATCCGATCCCCAATCGCCAGATTCAACGGCAACGGATACTTGTGGTGCTCGTACATGATATCGGCACTGTCACACGTCGGCCCGGCAATCACACAGTCCTCGCCTTCGCCCACCTTCTCGGTCCAGATCGGAAACTTGATCGCCTCATCCAGCGTCTCGATCAGGCCTGAAAACTTGCCCACATCGGTAAACACCCAGCGGTGCAGGGCAGTGCGGGATTTCCGGGAAATCAGCACCACCTCACTCACCAGCACACCGGCATTGGAAATCAGCGAACGGCCCGGCTCGATGATGATCTCCGGCAGCTCCGCGCCAAAATCCTCGTGCAGGAAGCGGGCGATCTCCTCCGCGTACACCTTCAGCTCGTTCGTGCGGGTGATGTAATTGGCCGGAAAACCGCCACCCATGTTGATCATCTTCAGCTCGATGCCGTCCTCTTCCTTCAGGCGCTCGAAAATCACCTTCACCTTGTTCAGGGCCGCGTCCCAGGCGCCGATTTCCCGCTGCTGGGAACCCACGTGGAACGACACACCGTAAGGTACCAGGCCCAGGTCACGGGCCAGGATCAACAGATCCATGGCCATGTCAGTCTGGCAGCCGAACTTGCGGGACAGCGGCCAGTCGGCGGTCAGGGTGCCTTCGGTCAGGATGCGCACGTACACCTTCGAGCCGGGGGCCGCCTTGGCAATGTTGCGAAGGTCTGCTTCCGAGTCTGTGGCGAACATCCGAACACCCTTCTCGTAGAAGGTGCGAATGTCCTTCGCCTTCTTGATGGTATTGCCGTAGCTAATCCGCTCACCGGTCACGCCCAGGGCCATCACCTTGTCCAGCTCATACACCGATGCGATATCGAAACAGGCACCTTTATCACGCAGCATGGTCAGTATCTGCGGCGCCGGATTGGCTTTCACCGCATAGTAGACCTTGGCGTAGGGAAAACCCTCGATGAGCTCGTCGTACTGACGGTCAATCGTTGCGGTATCAATCACCACAAACGGGGTTTCCTTGCCGTCGGCAAAGTCCTTGATGCGCTTGAAAGTCTCAGCTTCGTAGTAATCGGCGATGTTAGCGTTAGCGGCTTCGGTCATGGGTGGTGTGTCCCTCCACAGGGCAAACAGACATAAAAAAAGGCGCCACAGCAAGGCTGCAGCACCCATAAGATGGCGCGATCATCGGGCTTTTTTTCAGGCCCGGATATGAGCATATCTACCCATAAGTAATGAACGACGTCAGCACCGCCAATGGCATGAAATCTCGCGGGAAAACCCTCAGACGGCCACTGGCCAGAGTGGCGTCGGCTCTGTGGGCCCATCCGGGTCTTCCGGCGCAGTCTGCTTCCTAAGATAGCCCAGTATCGCCTCCTGCAATTCGCTACCCTGACCGAGACCCTGATTGCCAAAAAGCCGGTTGAATTCCAGCACGTAGGGATAGCCTTCCACCAGGGCAATATCAAAACCGGCGTGATCAACACCCAATTCCCGGGCAAGTCTTAACGCCAGATCGGTCATTACCTCGGGTACCGGACTCCTATCAATGCGGCCGCCGCGAGCGACGTTATTGTAGAAGCCCTGATCAGCCTGAGTTCGCCAATAGGCCGTCAGCACCCGATCACCAACCACCACAACACGGGCATCGCGGTCGAGAGGCAGGTATTCCTGGGCATACAGAACATCAGTGCACTCGCAATAGCGCCGCCAATCCTCTCGGGTTTCGATCAGCCAAACCCCCTCGCCCATGCTGGCCTTCGGCAGCTTCGCCACGAACGGATGGGACATGGTGTCCCAGATCATGTCCCGTTCCAACGGGCCATTCGCCTCGACCATCGTCCAGGGTGTGTGCTCCGGGGCCACCGCCTGAAACGCCCGGGTCATCTCGACCTTGTCATGGCCGATGCGGTAGCTTGCAACACTCGGAAATACCCGGCATTTGAGTCCATGAACCAGGGCGTTCAGCTGCCAGTATTCGGGGAACAGGACCCAGTCAGCCTCCCGCAACAATTCTTTATGGCGCAGAAACTGGTCCGGCTTCAGAACGGTGGTGTTGGGAAAGCCCAGGGTCCGGAAAATATCGAAGGAAACAAGGTGCATGGATACTGCGCACTCGAGGATTGAATTGCGCGTATTTTATACAGGGCTAGGATCCTGGCAAGCGGTATTTTCCTTTCTTTTCAGCGGGACTGACAAAAATCAATGCACCCTTCTCCTTCGACAGTAAACTTATCGCCAATCATTATTATTGTCATTAAAGGTGATAGCCATGAAAAAGCCCCTGATTTTGCTTCTGACCTGTGCCGGCCTTGCGACAACACCCTTTGCGTTCAGCGATGAAGTGGAGCATTTCAAAGGTGAACCCGCAAAATCCCTGGAGCAGGCTGTGAATAACTTCTCGGAATACAATAGCAAGCTTGAACAGGTTCTGGACGGTGAGCTGACGCCCGAAGCCATGGGCGAAGTCCACAAACTGACCTACACCCTGGAAAACGCCCTGGGCAAAATCAACGCGGAATTTGACGCCCTCGCCGCAACCCTTGAAACGATCCACGTCGCGTCCGAGCATGCCGACCCGGACACGGTGAAAATCAACGGTGAGAAGTTCTTGAGTGTCAGTCGGAAGGTCATCGAGTAAGCATCGGACAAACCCGGCCGCCACTGCTACCCTGGAGTCAACGAAGACTCAGGAGCCGGCACGATGCGGGAACTCGATACCAGGGCACGCACCCTGCTCTCAGGGCTACGAGCAGACGTTCAGTCCGGCGCCACCCAACTGGCGCTGAATACCCTCAACGAACTTTTGTCCTACCTGGACGAGGTTGCGCCGGACGTCGAGATCCTTTCCCGTCTGCTAGCGGAACTGAGGGCGGCCCGGCCTAGCATGATCGTGATCGGCAATGCGCTGGCCATGATCGAACAGCGATTGAGCAGCGATCCACACGCCGCGCGAGCGGCCATCATCGACACGCGCGATCGTTTACAGGATGCCACTACCACCATTGCCCGGCACGCCCGCGAGCATTTGCCGACAACCCCCGTGATCATGACCCACAGTGCCAGCTCAGTCGTCCTGGCCCTGTTCCGGAGCATGGCCGAGAACCAGCAGAGCTTTTCCGTTATCTGTACCCAGAGCAGTCCGGGGTTTGAGGGTCACTCCCTGGCCCGTGCCCTGGATGAACTCTCAGTGCCTGTCACGCTGATTACGGATGCGCAGATGGGCCTCTTTGTCCCGGAAGCCGATGTGGTGATCACCGGGTGTGATACCTGGCTGGACGATGGCTGTTTTATCAACAAAAGCGGAACCTACCTGCTGGCCCTGGCAGCCCGGGCTGCCGGCAAATCTTTCTGGGTTCTCGCGGACAGCTTCCGCAATAGCGACGCGAATCCCGGTTTGGTCGAGCTTGAGGAAATGCCAGCCGACGAGCTCAACGCACCTGAAGGGGAGTGGATAACTCACCGGAACGTCTATTTTGAGCGGGTGCCACACGCCTTGGTCAGCCATCGGATCAGCGAGCAGGGCGTTTTTTCGTACCCTGCTGGGCCTCGGCGGTAAGGGGATCTTCAGGCCAGGGATGCTTGGGGTACCGTCCACGCATGTCCTTGCGCACCTCGGGATAGGCGTTGCACCAGAAACTGGCCAGATCCGCGGTGACCGCCAGGGGGCGCTGGGCCGGTGACAGCAGATGGATCACCACCGGTTTCCGCCCCCCTGCCACGGCCGGAGTCTCCGTCCAGCCGAACAGCGCCTGCAGCTTGGCCGCCAGAACCGGACCGTTGTCGGCGGTATAGTCCAGGCGCACCCGCTGTCCCGTCGGGATGGTCAGGTGCGTCGGCGCCAGGGCCTGAAGCTGCTGCTGGGCCGGATAATCAAGCAGACTGTTCAGGGCCTGCAGCAGGTCGATCCGGGCCAGATCAGACCACCGGTTCATGCCGGCCAGAAACGGTCCAAGCCAGTGCTCCAGATTTTCCAGCAAGGCCGCATCGCTTGTGTCCGGCCAGCCATCATCAGGGAAAGACCCGGCGAGCAACCGCACACGGGCCCGCCACTGAAGGCCATCGTCAGTCCAGGGCAGGCTTGCCAGGCCCTTTTTCCGGATGGCATTGATCAGGCCCTGCTGAACCAGCTCCGGGTCAACCTGCGCAATGGGTTTTTCCTGCAGCACCAGTTCGCCCAGCTTACGGACCTCTCTGGCGATAATCTTGCCCTGGCCCTCGTCCCACATTGCCTCCTCGGTCTCGTGGATATGGTCAGCCAGATCCGACTCCAGATCCGGGATATCCACCGGCGCCGCAAGGTAGATGGTGGCTTCCCGGGCCCTGCCATCCAGCTCCGCAGCCACCAGCCACTCGTGCCGCGCCAGGGGATCATCCTCTCTCAGTGCGGCGCCTTTGCCATTGCTGAGTTGATACCTGGGCGCCTTGCCCGGGCGTCGTCGCGCGATACGATCCGGATAGGCCAGGGCCAGCAACCGCCCTACCTCCGTCTCGGACGGCATGGGCGCATCCGTCGCAGCAGGCCCTGCAAGACGCCTGGCGGACTGGCGCAAAGCCTTCAGGCGAGCAGCATCCAGCGTGCGATCACGTCGCTCCCCATAGAAAACACGAATCCGCTCGTGCATGGCTGCCCCGGCACCAGAGCCCAGAAGATCCCGCTCTTCCAGCAGGGCAGCCAGTGCAGCAGCAGGCCCTTCAAGGCCGATAGCGCGGCCTTTCAACACCATATGTGCCAGGCGCGGGTGTATTCCCAGGTCACGGGCCGCCTTGCCGTGATCCGTTATCGCTCCGGCTGTATCGAGCATGTCCAGCCACTGCAACAGGGCCACCGCCTGTTGCCAGTGAGCGGCGGGTGGCTCATCAATCCAGGAAACAGCGGCGGCCTCACGGGCACCCCACTGGGCCAGTTCCAGAACCAGGGGTGCCAGATCGGCCTCCAGGATTTCCGGGGGCGTGTAGTCGGCCAGACCGAATTGTTCCGATTCGCCCCACAAGCGATAACAGACCCCCGATTCCACCCGGCCGGCCCGGCCTTTTCTCTGCTCCGCCGACGCTTTCGACACCCGACCGGTCACCAGTCGCGTCATGCCGCTGTTGGGATCAAACACCGCCCGGCGCTGCTGGCCGCTGTCGATCACAACCCGGACGCCTTCAATCGTCAGACTGGTTTCGGCGATGGCCGTGGCCAGCACCACCTTACGTTGACCCTCGGGCGCGGGAGAGATGGCCTGATCCTGCTGCTCCGATTTCAGGTTGCCGTAGAGCGGTGCAACCGTCACACGGTCTGGCAGGTTGCCAATCAGCTGCTGCTCGACCCGGCGAATCTCTCCGGCACCGGGCAGGAACACCAGCAGGGAGCCGGTTTGATCCCTCAAGGCCTCCTGAACCACCGACGTAACCTGGTCCACCAGGCGGCTGTTGCGAGACGTCGGCCGGTAATGGACCTCCACCGGAAACGCGCGCCCCTCACTGGTAATAACGGGCACGTCGCCCAGCAACCTTGCGATGGGTGCGGTATCCAGAGTCGCGGACATCACCAGCAGCCGCAGATCCTCCCGCAACGCCTGCTGCGATTCCCGCACCAGGGCAAGGCCAAGATCCGCCTGAAGCGAGCGCTCGTGGAACTCGTCGAAGATGACCGCCGCATAGTCCTCCAGCATCGGGTCGGCCTGGATCAGCCGGGTCAGGATGCCCTCGGTCACCACTTCAATGCGGGTCGCGGGAGAAACCTGTGTATCCAGCCGTGTGCGATAGCCAACCGTCTGGCCTGGCTTTTCACTGAGTTGCCTGGCCATGAATCGGGCCGCAGACCGCGCCGCCAGCCGACGGGGCTCGAGCATAAGAATCTTGCCATCGCCGCGCCAGGACGCATCGAGGAGCGCGAGGGGAACACGGGTGGTTTTGCCGGCGCCCGGTGGGGCCTGCAGGAGCACGGTACTGGTCTGCTCCAGAGCTGCTTGCAACTCTGGGAGAATGGCATCAATCGGGAGCATCGGTTCCGGGTTCTATGGCGTCAGGAGCTTACCCGGTCGCGATTGGCTTTCGCCCACTGGTAGATCCGCTCGAAGGCCTCGGCCAGGTTGTGCGGATTATGAGGCGGCTGGATCACCGCAGCCAGTTCGCCATCGGGATTCAGCAGGGCGAAGTGGCCGCTGTGATCCACCAGCAGCTCGCCATCCACCTCCCGGTGCACGAACACAGCGCTCAGGCTTTTAGCCAATGTCCGGAGGGTGTCGAGATCGCCGGTCAGGCCGTGGAAGTTCTCACCGAAGAAATCGGTGTAGGCTTTGAGTTTCTCCGGGGTGTCGTGCTCTGGATCCGCACTCACCAGTAGATAGTCCGGCTGGGGCAGTTCCTTCGAAAGCAGCTTGTCGGTCTGGCGCAGATTGGCCATGGCCGCCGGGCAGATATCCGGGCAATTGGTGTAGCCGACAAACGCAAAAGTCCAGCGACCCCTCAGGCTTTCCCGGGTGACCGTTTCACCGTTCTCATCCGTCAGCGTGAACTCTGCCAATTGCCGAGGCTGATCATAGACATACGTATTGAATTCGGTCAGCTCCGGCGCCGGAATCGGTTCCTGGTTACCCACCAGGAACACCTGCCGTCCGACAACCAGTCCAAAGATCAGAACAACGATTAGCAGCAGGAAAAACAGAGTGAGGCGAATAGAGCTGGAAGTTTTCATGGATCGTCCAATTCAAAGGTCAGATAAGCGGGCTGGGATGGCGGAGCCGAGCGTACACGGCCGTATTCACAGCGTGTTTCGGAAAGCCATTCCAGCCTGCGTTAACTCTCTGACTCAGAAGAATACAAAATGATCCACAAGCAATACCACAAACAGCGCCATGAGGTAAGTGATGGAATACTTGAAGGTATTCAGGGCAACGCGGCGGTCATCCCCTTTCAACAGCCGCACCGCGTACTGCAGGAAGCGCAGGCCAAGGGCCAGGGCGCCTACCAGGTAAATGCCGCCGGACATACCTGTGACAAAAGGTAGCAGGCTGACAGCCAGCAGCATCAGAGTGTAGAGCAGGATGTGCAGCTCGGTGAACTTGTTGCCGTGGGTGACCGGCAGCATCGGAATACCCGCCTTCGCGTATTCTTCCTTGCGGTGGATGGCCAGTGCCCAGAAATGCGGAGGCGTCCAGGCAAAAATGATCAGCACCAGCAACAGGGCATGGCCCTCAACCTGGCCGGTCACGGCGGTCCAACCCAGCAGCGGAGGCATGGCACCGGCCAGACCGCCAATGGTGATGTTCTGGGGCGTGGCCCGCTTGAGAAACAGGGTATAGACACCGGCATAGCCCACCAGGGAGGCCAGGGTCAGCCAGGCAGTGAGGTGGTTCACCTGCAACATCAATACCGCCATACCCACACTGGCGAGTATGGCCGCAAACAGGAACGCGTCCATGGGCGCAATCTTGCCGGTGGCCACGGGCCGCTTGCGGGTACGTGCCATCACCGTGTCGATTTTCTGATCCACCACATGGTTCACCACCGCAGCAGCGCCGGCCAGCAGGGCAATACCCAGGTTACCCCATATCAACACGCCCCAACCGGGCACCCCCGGCGCCGCCAGCAGCATGCCGATCACCGAGGTGAGGATCATCAGCGCGACCACCCTGGGCTTGGTCAGCTCCAGGTAGTCACGCCAGGAAATGGTTGTTCTGGAGTCGCTCGCAATTGCCTGGGCCGGCAGTGCTTCCACTTGCTCGCTCATGCCGTAACCTCCTGGGTCATTGTTGTTGTGTTTGGTGCTGTGGCTGTGTGCGTTTTTGGCAACAGTTGATGCTGCCAGATCAGGTGAATCACTGACAAAAGAAGTCCCGCGCCCATGGCGTTATGGGCCACGGCAATGGACAGGGGAATATGGAAGATAACGTTGGCCAGCCCCAACAGGATCTGGGCCGCCAATACCACCGCCACCAGCTTGATGGCGTTGTCGAGTCCCGAATCGCCGCGTCGACGCCACATCAGTGCCAGCAATGCCGTGAAATAAACCAGCACCACCATGGCGCCTAGCCTGTGGGTGACATGGATGGCGACTCGCCCGTCCGCCGTAAGCTGCCCCCCGAGATAGTTGGGGCCCACGTGCTGGGTGACATCAAAGCCGTGCCGGAAATCCATACCCGCAGGCCACCACTGACCCTGGCAGGTAGGCAGGTCGGTACAGGCAACGGCGGCGTAATTGGCGGCTGTCCAGGCCCCCAGGGCAATCTGCATCACCACAAGGAGGAGCCCGCCATACAGCCAGGGCCGGAAACCGGCCAGTGCAGTCTTTGGCGGCGGCTCCTGGTCCCGCTTCTGGCTGGCCTGCCGTCGCAGCCGGAAGGTAAGCAGTGTCAGCAAACTCAGGGTGGTAAAGCCACCGAGGAGGTGTAACGCCACCACCTGGGGCCAGAGTTTCAGGGTAACGGTCCACATGCCGAAGGCACCCTGAAGGATGATAAACCCGGCAATAAACAGCGGCAGCTTCACAGGAACACCGTCGCGACGGCGGCGAACGGCATAGGCCGCCAGCCCGAAGACCACCAGACCGAGAGTCCCGGCGGCATAGCGATGGATCATTTCCGGCCAGCCCTTTTCCACGTCCACCGGCGTATCCGGGAAACGGGCATTGGCGATAGCAATGCTGGATTCGCTCTGGGGTACCGTCAGAAAGCCATAGCATCCGGGCCAGTCCGGACAGCCGAGCCCGGCATGCACCAGACGGGTCCAGGCACCCAGCATGATGACGACAACCGCCAGCAGAACGGCGAACGTGGCCCACTTGGCCATCTTCCGGGCGGCTTGGGAGGATGATTGAGGAGACTGATTCAAGGCTGGATCCCCACTGTGACCATTAACCGATCTGCGACAGTTTGAGCAGATGCTTGAGATCCTCCAGCATATCCTTGCCGGTATGTTCGGAGCCGTAATGCATCATCACATTACCGAAGGGATCGACCAGCAGGATGCGGGGCTCGGCGTCCGGATTGATACCGGATGGCCAGTTGGGCTGAGCACCTGCGGCCGGCACAAGGCGTTCCATGGAGCTGTACTCGGAAGACCAACGCGCCTGCAGATCGGAAGGCACACTCCCCAGTGCGGCCGCCCTGGAGACACGATTGGCGTTCTTGCCAAGGGCAATATTCACCTGTCTGGCCAGATAGAGCAGTTCCTCGCACTGGCTGCCACACTGTCCGGCAGCCACGATCATCAGCCAGTCCGGGTCGGCTTTATCCGGACCGAAGCGCTCCGCCAGCGGAGTGCCGGACGCAGTTTCAAGGTTGAGCGTCGAGACCGGGGCCACGGGCTGAAGCAGAACGCCGTTGTTGGTGTGGCCGGCAGGGTTCAGCCAGCCGGTGTAAAACATGATGGTTGCGACAATCATCGGCCCAAAGCCGAGCGCAAACAGCAGGAACGCTGTGCGGCGACCGCGACGGGCCTGCTCCGGGGTTGGCCCTTCGTTCTGTTCCTGGTTGGATATCCGGTTAGCCATTGTCATTGTCATTATTGGCTCCTGTCTTTCGATAACTCGCGCTTTCTATAGCTCGCCACTACCGTCAATATAGTCAGCGCCACGGCCAGCGCAAACCATTGCGTGGCATATCCGTAATGGGTTTGCGGCCCCATCAGGTCCGGTTCCCAATCCGCGCGGTAAGCGCCCGGTTGGCCCTCCCCGGAAAGCCGCACAATCCTGTCGGGAAGTTCCGGGATCTCCAGCCGCGCAACCTGCTCGGAGAGACTCTGCACTCGCCGGGGCCACTGATCCTCGGCCGCCGGCTGGTCCACCAGCACCGGAGGTACCGGGTAATCGCTGATCCGCCCTTCCAGGGTGAAAATGCCCTCGGGCGTTGCGATGTCCGGGAGCTCAGCCCGGGTTCGCGGCGCCTGTACCCAACCGCGATTGATGACCACCGTCGGCCCCTCAAGCGGTCGAAACTCTGTAAGCACCTCATACCCGGGAGCTCCGTCCCGGGTCCGGTTGTCCAGAAGCCAGGTCCGGCTTCCGTACATGCCGGTTAATGTCACTGGCCGGCCACTGGTCAGATCTCCGGACACCATGTCCTGCCATGCCAGGTTTTCTGCTTCCTGCTGCCACTGCTCCAGCAGGACCTGCTTTTCCTCGGCCCGGTTCAGTTGCCAGACACCCAGGCTGACCAGCAAAGGCAGAAATACGCCGCTGAACACCAGCAACCGCCAGTCAAAGTGCCATTGGCGGTGTGTGCGCTGCGAATCAGACATGCTCTGCTATAGTGACCTCAGCGAGTCCGGAACCTGTTCCGCCCCGTACATTCACAACACCAATAAAAACAGGAACTCTCATGCTCAAGGCCTTTATCGTTTTCCTGATGCTTGCCGTGGTGGTGAGCCTGTTCAGCGGCCTTTTCTTTCTGATCAAGGATGGCGGCAAGACCCATCGGGTGGTCAACTCCCTTGCCGTCCGGGTCGCGCTTAGCATACTGCTCCTGGCGGTGATTCTGATCGCTCTGTGGCAGGGCGCCCTGACATTAAATCCGACGCCCTGACCCGCAAACCTCAAATGATGTAGACGAAAACGAACAAGCCCAGCCAGACAACATCCACGAAGTGCCAGTACCAGGCCGCTGCCTCGAAGCCAAAATGCTTTTCGGCGGTGAAGTGCCCCTTGTTGATGCGAACAAGCATGATGATGAGCATCAACGAACCCAGCATTACATGGGCTCCATGGAACCCGGTTAGCATAAAGAAGGTGCTGCCATATATGCCGGAGGCGAGGGTCAGGTCCAGATCCTGATAGGCGTGCATGTATTCATAGCCCTGTACGAACAGGAACACCAGTGCAAGAGCAATGGTTATTGCCAGCCAGAGCTTGGTTTTCGCCCGATTACCCACTTTCAGGGCATGGTGAGCCACCGTAATCGTAAATGACGAGGTGACCAGCAAAATGGTGTTCATCAGCGGCAAACCCCAGGCGCTGATCACTTCCTTGGGGCCGGGGTAAGCTTCCGGATTGGGGTTGTTGATCAGCGGCCAATTGGCGGAAAACCCCTCCCACAACATATTGGTACTGCCTTTGTCACCCTCGCCGCCGAGCCAGGGCACGACAAACACGCGAACGTAGAACAGGGCGCCGAAAAACGCCGCGAAAAACATCACCTCCGAGAAGATGAACCAACTCATCCCCCATCGGAACGAGCGGTCCATCTGTGCGCTATATAGCCCAGCCCGGCTTTCTTTAATAACGTTCCCGAACCAGCCAAACAGCATATAAGCCATGATCAGGGCGCCGATCAGGAACATGATCCAGGCGCCAGTTGTGCTCTCCCCCTGCTTGCCATTGACCATGATGGCGGCCACCCCGTAGAGGGTCACCCCCAGGCCAACGGTCGCGATGATGGGCCACTTGCTTTGTTCCGGAACGTAATAGGTCTGGTTTTCCGCCATGACAGTCTCCGATGGCTTATCCGTTATCGTTTGTTGTTGTGTCTTTCCGGGAAGTTTGCGTTACCGCCGGCTGCTTGCCCTGGTCATACAGCGTGTATGAAAGCGTAAGCTTGGTGATGTGGTCGGGCAGGTCCTTGTCGACGATGAAAATGAGCGGCATTTCAGTGCTTTCACCCGCTTCAAGCGGTTGCTGGTTGAAGCAGAAGCATTCGGTCTTGTGGAAGTACAATGTGCCTTCCGACGGGGCAAGGCTAGGGACCGCCTGCCCTACCATGGCCTCGGTTGTCGGGTTTTCGGCGTAGAAGTTCACGGTCGTCGGCTCCCCGGGATGTACCTCCACGGAACGCACAACCGGGCGAAACTTCCAGGTCATTCCCGGGCCATTGGAGGCCAGAAACTGGACTTTCACCGTGCGGGTCATGTCCGCTTCGGCCACCTCGGTGGACTCGTACCGGCCACCGGTCTTGCCGTTGATCCCGGTGATCTCGCAGAACACGTCGTAGAGCGGCACCATGGCAAAGCCGAAGGCAAACATGCCAACCACCCCGGCCAGGCACCAACCGACAACCCGGTTGGTGCTACGGGAAGAGCCTGCATTATTTGCCTGCTGGTTCGACATGGCACCGGCCTCCGGTTACTTCACTTCCGGTGGTGTCGAGAAGGTGTGGTAAGGCGCCGGCGAAGGCACGGTCCACTCCAGACCTTCAGCACCATCCCAGGGCTTGGCCGCAGCCTCTTTGCCACCCTTGATGCACTTGACCACAATCAGCAGGAACAACAGCTGAGTCGCGCCGAACATGAACGCGCCAACACTGGAAACCATATTGAAGTCCGCGAACTGAAGGGCATAGTCCGGAATCCGTCGCGGCATGCCGGCCAGACCCAGGAAGTGCATCGGGAAGAACGCCAGGTTCATACCGATAAACGAGAGCCAGAAATGGGTTTTGGCCAGGGTTTCGTCGTACATGTGGCCGGTCCATTTGGGCAGCCAGAAGTAGGCGGAAGCGAAAATCCCGAAGATGGCGCCCGGCACCAGCACATAGTGGAAGTGGGCAACCACGAAGTAGGTATCGTGGTACTGGAAGTCAGCCGGCGCAATGGCCAGCATCAGGCCAGAGAAACCACCGATGGTGAACAGGATCACGAACGCCACGGCAAACAGCATTGGCGCTTCGAAGGTGAGGGAGCCCCGGAACATGGTGGCCACCCAGTTGAACACCTTTACCCCGGTAGGTACCGCAATCAGCATGGTGGCGTACATGAAGAACAGCTGGCCAACGATGGGGATCCCGACGGTGAACATGTGGTGCGCCCAGACCACGAAGGAGAGCAGGGCGATGGCACCCACCGCATAGACCATGGAGGCATAGCCAAACAGCGGTTTGCGCGAGAACGCCGGAATGATATGGGACACCGCCCCGAATGCCGGCAGGATCATGATGTACACCTCGGGATGCCCGAAGAACCAGAACACATGCTGGAACAGCACCGGATCACCACCGCCAGAGGCGTCAAAGAAGCTGGTGCCGAAGTTGATGTCCATCAGCATCATGGTGACCACCCCGGCCAGTACCGGCATCACCGCAATCAGCAGGAACGCCGTGATCAGCCAGGTCCAGACGAACAGGGGCATTTTCATCAGGGTCATGCCCGGGGCCCGCAGGTTCAGGATGGTGGCGATCACGTTGATGGCGCCCATGATCGAGGAGATACCCATGATATGGACCGCGAAGATGAAGAAGGTGGTGCTGGGCGGCCCGTAGGTCGTCGACAGGGGCGCGTAGAAGGTCCAGCCGAAGTTGGGCGCACCACCTTCCATGAACAGCGTGGAGACCAGGATCAGGAAGGCACAGGGCAGCAGCCAGAAGCTCCAGTTGTTCATCCGTGGCAGCGCCATGTCGGGTGCCCCGATCATCAGAGGCAACATCCAGTTGGCCAGGCCGACAAAGGCCGGCATGACCGCACCGAAGACCATGATCAGGCCATGCATGGTGGTCATCTGGTTGAAGAACTCGGGCTGCACAATCTGCAGGCCGGGCTGGAACAGCTCTGCCCGAATGACCATGGCCATGGTTCCGCCCAGAAGGAACATGGCGAAACTGAATATCAGGTACATGGTCCCGATATCCTTGTGGTTCGTGGTCAGCAGCCAGCGGCTGATGCCTTTGGCCGGGCCGTGATGATGATCCTGGGCGTGGGTATCTGCAACCGCACTCATGAAAACCCCCGTTACCGCCATTTATTGTGGCTGGTGATATCTGTTATCTGGCGTTGATTACTGCTGGTTCTTGTAATCAAAAATTTCTTTCGGAGTGACCATTTCACCGGTGTTGTTACCCCAGGCGTTGCGCTCGTAGGTAATCACCGCGGCGAGGTCCACTTCACTGAGCTGGCCACCGAAGGCCTGCATGGCCGTTCCGGAGACACCGTTAACCACAATGTCGATGTGGGCGGCCATGTCTTCCAACACTACCTGGCTGCCTTTAAGCGCCGGGAAGGCCGGGGGTGCACCGCTGCCATCTGCCTGGTGACAGGCGGCGCAGGCGGTCTGGTAGGCTTTCTCGCCGCGCTCCATCAACTCGGCCATGGTCCAGTCTTTCTGGGTCAACTGGCGTTCACGCTCCGCGGCCTCTTTCTTCTCGGCGACCCAGGCGTTGTATTCCTCCTCGGGAACCGCCTCGACAACCACCGGCATGAAGCCATGATCCTTGCCGCAGAGCTCGGTGCACTGACCGCGATAGATACCGGGCTCGTCCACACGGGTCCAGGTCTCGTTGATAAAGCCGGGAATGGCATCCTTCTTGACGCCGAAATCCGGCACCCACCAGGAGTGGATGACATCGTTGGCCGTCAGCAGGAAGCGGACTTTCTTGCCCACCGGAATCACCAGCGGGTTATCCACCTCCAGCAGGTAATTCTCGCCTTTGGCCTGGCGGTTATCGATCTGTTCCCGTGGCGTGGAAAGGTTGGAGAAGTAGCCAAAATCCTCATTGATGTATTCGTATTGCCACTTCCACTGGTAGCCGGTGACCTTGATGTCCACCTCCGATTCGGTGGTGTCATACATATCGACCAGGGTTGCCGTGGCAGGAATCGCCATAACAACCAGGATGACAAAAGGTATGATGGTCCAGAGAATCTCTACCAGGGTGTTCTCGTGAAAGTTCGCCGGTTTGGCGCCCTGGGATTTTCGGTGGGCAAATATAGACCAGAACATGACTCCGAAGACCACGACGCCAATGACGACGCAGATCCAGAGTATGGTCATGTGAAGGCTGAAAATTTCATTACTGGTGCCGGTCACCCCCGGGGTCATGTTCAGTGTCCAGTCCGCCATGGACCAGGCGGGGAACATCAGACCGCCTAAAAGGGCACCTGCCCGCTGAGCGTGCACGCGCATACTGTGTCTCCACAGAGTGTTATTCTTGTCGGATTTTGCGTTATCCCACCGGTCTCTCTGGCGCTCGCATACACCGGAAAAACCAGAGTGGAAGCCTGCTTACGGATACCTCAGATTCGAGTATAGACACAGATCAAAAAAAGACTAAAAAATCGGCTAAATCCAAAAAAGCTAACCACGGAATTTTAAGAATCAAAAAGAATATGACTTTTCACCTCCCGGCAACCGACCGACGCCTTTGGGCTCTGGCATGGCCTCTGATGCTCACCAACCTCACCGTTCCTCTACTGGGGCTGGTGGATACTGCCGTGCTCGGACATCTGGAAAGTCCCGAATACCTGGGCGCCGTGGCCGTTGGTGCCAATCTGTTCAGTATCCTGTACTGGACCTTTGGCTTCATGCGGATGGGCACGACCGGCCTGGCGGCCCAGGCATGGGGCAAGCGCGACAGCTTCAGCCAGGTGGCATTACTGCTGCGCTCGGTGCTGCTGGCAACGGGTATTGGCGTGCTGCTGATTCTGTGTCACCAGCCACTGATCCAGACCGGGCTGACCCTGATGAATCCCAGTCAGGGCGTTACCGAGCTGGCAGCCGAGTATGCAGCTATCCGGATCTGGAGCGCGCCGGCCGTTCTGTGCCAGTACACGCTGGTTGGCTGGCTGATCGGCACCCAGTTTCCCCGGGGCCCCATGATCATGCTGATTGCCGCCAATGGCCTGAACATCGTGCTGGATATCCTCTTTGTTACCGTGCTTGGCTGGAACAGCAGAGGCGTGGCCATCGCCACGGTGATTGCCGAGTACGGTGCCGCCACGATCGGATTCCTGATCGTGCTGAGCCGGATGCCCGAGGGGCAGACACTCACCCGGGCTTTGTTTGGCAAGCTGGAGGATTACCTGAAGATCCTCCGGGTGAACCGCTACATCATGGTTCGCACCATCGCCCTGCTTTTGGTGCTGGCGTTCTTTACCGCCCAGGGCGCGCGACAGGGAGACACCATCCTCGCGGCAAATGCAGTTCTGATCACTTTTCTGTTGCTGATTTCCAACGCCCTGGACGGTTTTGCCAATGCCGCCGAGGCGCTGATTGGTGAAGCCATTGGCAAAGGCAGCCGGCGCCGGTTCCGGGTGGTCTTCCGCAGTGCCCTGAGATGGTCACTCTGGGGCGCCCTGCTACTGACCATTGTTTTTGTCGCCGGAGGGCACTGGCTGATCTCGCTGCTTACCGGTATCGAAGAGGTCAGGGCCACCGCCTGGCGCTTCCTGCCGTGGCTCTGGCTGCTACCGTTTGCCGCAGTCTGGGGCTTTCTTCTGGACGGCGTGTTTATCGGGGCAACCCGGACCCGGGACATGCAGAACACCATGCTGTTTTCCGCCCTGGCCGTTTTCGCGCCGATCTGGTGGCTGACCACAGGCTGGGGCAATCACGGGCTCTGGTTCGCACTGATCTCCCTGATGATCGCACGGGCCGTGAGTATGGGGTGGCTCTGCTGGTCCCACACGCGTCATGGCCGGTGGTTCCAGAACCAGTGACCCGGATTCAATCTGTAACATTACGGCTCACTATTTACACCATGGCACAAAAGCAGTTGGAAAAATCTCGGCTACACTTGTCTGAACAGGCAGGCACGATGTGGTAGCCAGCCCTCCTCTCCTGCCCGGGAACTCGTTGCTATCAGTTGCTAACAACGGGAGGCGCCTTGCGACCTCAATTCGTTCAGACATCGGCTTCTCCTGAAATGACACCACAGGTAGTCCTAGAGATTATTGACCAGGCGCGACGCAAGGAAGCCCGCTCCGGAACCTTCCTCCGGCAGCTTCATGAAAAGGTTGCTGCGTTGCCGTCTGCCGTTACCATCGAGGGTTACCAGCCTGCCACCTGCCTGTTCCAGTTTGTGGTCGAATACATTGAAATGGCGCCGAGGCTGATTGAGTGCGTCGAAGCCTGCGCCCGTGAGGCGGGGAAAGCCGATCTGTTTGAGCCATTCGTTAACGCCGCCATCCGCTATTTCACCCAGCCGTCGGCGCTTCTGGTGCGCTACGACGGCCTTGATGGCCTTCTGATTCGCGCCTACCTCTGCCACAGGCTGATGGAAGAGATGTATGAAAATAACCGGTGTACCCGGGCCAGCGAAATCGTGGATATAGAAGCTACTCGTGCTAACCTGCTGGCTCATCAGCTGATCGGCGAGCCCTTTGCCAATGAGTTGGACGACTCCATCACCGTAACCGTGTTGCAGATAGCAGGCACGCCGGACTATTACGAACTGAACCTCGACCCGTTTGTCGAGCAGGTGAACAACGCCGCCTGGGACTGGATGCGGCATTACTGGGAAAATCTGCTGGTAAGGAACCACATTCGATTTTCCCTCGGTTCCGGCCTGGCCTGACAGGTTCAGAGGTTTAATGAGAGTATCAGCGAGTGCAGTACTGGCGGGCCTACTAGTGTCCGCCATGACCGTGACAGCCAAGGCGTACGAATTGTCCGTAACCGTTACCCTTGATGGCAGCACCGAGCCCGTGGCCAATGCTGTGGTTTCGGTAGACAGCGGCCGTCCGGTAACCCCGGTTGCTGCCGAAATCTATCAGAAGGATCGCGCCTTCCATCCTCATGTGCTGGTGGTTCCCGTTGGCTCCAGCGTGGATTTCCCGAATCGCGACAATACCCAGCACCACGTTTACTCCTTCTCGCCGGCAAAAACCTTCAACATTGAACTTTACGCCGACCGCCCGGCGGCTCCGATTATGTTCGATAAACCAGGCATCGTTGAGCTGGGCTGCAACATTCACGATCACATGCAGGGGTTTGTTGTGGTTACCGATACCGCCGCGACCGGCCAGACGGATACCTCCGGCCAGGTCACCCTGTCGATCAAGTCGCCGGGTACCGAAGGCAACCCCGAGAAGGTAACAGTGGAGATCTGGCACCCACGACTGCCGGACAGCACCCGCCCGGTCACCCGTGAAATCGAGGCTGGCGATAAACCAGCAATCGTGACGCTCAACCTTGAACCCGAGCCTGCCGCAGAAGGTTCGCTGGACCGACTCCAGCAGCGCTTCCGGGAGCTTTGATGGGTTTGTCGTCTCGTCTCGGATTCCGCGGCCGACTGATTGCCGCCATGATTTCACTGGTGGCCCTGGTCAGCCTGGTGATCGTGGCCCTGCTGATGGTGTACCTGTTCGAGGATGAAAAAAGCCGGGCCCTGGAACAACTGACCATCGGCGAGCGGCTGACCAAGGAAGTCATTGACCGGCGCACCGACTTGGAATTGTCCCGGCTCAGCGTCGTGGTTCAGGATTTCGGCTTTCGCTCGGCCATTGCCAGCCGCGACCCGGCCACCATCGACAGCGCTCTTGAGAACCACAGCGGAAGGGTAGGTGCCGACTTCGCGCTCCTGCTGGACAGTCAGGGGCAGCCCCTGGCCTCGACCTTGCAGCGCCCGTTTCCTGAAATCACTCCCGACCAGCTCGCCAACACCCGGCGCAACGGGTTTTCCCGGTCATTGCGCGCTATCGACGGCATGGGCTTTGAGGTTCTTGTAACGCCGGTTGAAGCGCCGGGTCTTCGGGCCTGGCTGGTCACCGGTTTTGCCCTGGACCAATCCCTCGCGGAAGTGATCGCCCGCCTCAGTGGGACCTCGGTGATTTTCCGGGCGCGATCCGATCAAACAGAGGGCCTGAGCAGCTTTGCCACCACCACCCGCATCGATGAAAGTCTAGAGCAAGAGCTCAAAGGGGCATCCGGCAACGCCAGGTTCATCGAAAGTGCTGGCTATTTCACCCGCATCATCAACCTTGGCGACTCGGAACCTGCAGCCATCCAGGCCGTGCTGCTGATCAGTCGCGATGCAACGCTCCAGAATTATTACCGGCGGGCCGTGGAAATCGCCCTGTTGGTGAGCGCCATCCTTGTTTTCGCCATCCTGCTTGCCCTGGTTATTGCCCGGAATCTGGGTCGTCCGGTGTTGCAACTGGCAAGCTACGCGCGGGCCATCGGTGAGGGCAATACGCCCCGGGCTCCAGCCATCCGGGCCGGCGGCGAACTGACCCAGCTCCGGAACGCCCTGAGGGACATGCTGTCCGGCCTTCGGGAACGGGAAGCCCAGATCCGGTATGCGGCGACCCATGATGATGTCACCGGGCTTAAAAACCGAAACGCCCTGATGCAAGACGCCGCCACGCTGTTTGAGCAGGGTGAACGGGGCACGCTGGTGGGAATACGGCTGAACGACCTCTCCGACATCAACGATACCCTGGGCCTGGAATTCGGCGACAAAGTCCTGATTGGCATCGCCACGCGCCTGCAGGAAGAGCTTCCAGACGCGCGTATCGTCGCCCGTACCGGGGGCGGTGAGTTCCTGGCCCTGATTCCGCAACTGCCCCCGGAGCAAAGTAGTCACCGGATCCGACAACTGCAAGAGCTGGTTGAATCCCCTCTGCAGGTAGACCAGACCCCCTTCTCCCTCAGGGTCACCATCGTCACCATGGAACTGCCGGAAGATGCCTCGGATACCGATGCCCTGCGTCGCAGGCTCAATCTTACCTTCGAGCAGGCCGAGGCCCACCCCGATGCCTTCACCCGCTACAAGCCCGGCCAGGATGAAAGCCATCTCCGGGAACTGAAGCTGATCACCGATCTGCACGCGGCAATCCTGAATAACGGGTTGCATATGAACTATCAGCCGAAACTCGACAGCCAGACCGGCGAGCTGGTCCAGGTAGAGGCCCTGGTGCGGTGGATTCACCCGGAGCTGGGATTCATATCCCCGGAGGAGTTCATCTTCCTCGCCGAGCAATCCGGGCAGATTCATGATCTGACAGCCCATATACTTCAACGGGTGGCCAGCGATGCCCGGCAATGGCATAACCAGGGTGTTGACGCGGGTGTGGCCATTAACCTGTCCGCCATGGACCTGACCTGGCCTGCCCTGATCCAATACATCCGCGATACCTTCAAGGACTGGCACCACGATCTGGCGCGGGTCACCCTGGAAGTCACCGAGAGCGCCCTGATGGAAGATCCGGAAGAGGCCATGGCGACACTGAACCGGCTCCGTGAGCTGGGCGTGACCTTGTCGGTAGATGACTTCGGCACCGGCTATTCCTCGCTGTCCCAACTGCGCAAACTGCCTGTACAGGAGCTGAAAATCGACAAGTCCTTCGTCTTGAAACTGGATTCCGAGCCCCAGGACCAACTCATCGTGCGCTCCACCATCGATATGGCCCACGGCCTTGGGCTAAAGGTCGTCGCCGAGGGCATCGAGAATCTGGAGGCCTGGCAGCTATTGCAACACTGGGGCTGCAATCTGGGCCAGGGCTTCTACCTGAGCCGGCCGGTAGCCCCCGAGGATTTGCCAGAGACTGCCCGCTCCCTGGCCGCCCGAGAACGGGAACTGACCCACCGCAACCCGGAGTATTCAGAATGACAGCCAGACCCTTCATAACTGTGACCCTGGCGCTTCTGGTAGCCCAGACCGCCGTGGCCGACATCGGCAGCCGGATCTGGGCGACCGGAGGTGTCACTACCATTGAAGGCAGTGCCGGTGGTGGCCTGGTCCCCTGGGCCCTTCTGGGAAGTTACGCCAGCGATGAAGAGTGGGGCGGCACGCTGGCGCTCAGCCGGGCCGAAGTGGACGATTACTCGCTCTCGGTCACCGGCGCGGGACTGAACTGGAACAACCGTCTGGAAATCACCGTGGCACGGCAGACCCTGGATCTGGACAGCCTGGTGTTTACCCTCAAAGACGGATTCGGACTTGAACAGGACGAACTGAATCAGGACATTTTCGGTGCCAAGGTTCGGCTCGCCGGTGATGTCCTTTACACTCCCTGGGGCCAATGGTCTGCCGGCATTCAGTATAAACGCCAACGCGATTTCACCGTGCCTTCGGCCATCGGCGCCCGGGATGACAGTGGCACCGATGTGTTTGTCAGCGGCAGCAAGCTGTTCTTCGCGGCGGTGATGGAGAGGAACCTGTTGGTTAATCTGACCGCCCGGGCAACCAGGGCCAACCAGGGCGGCCTTCTGGGTTTTGGCGGTGACCGGAATAACAGCCACGAACTGATGATGGAGGGCAGCGTAGGACTGTTCCTGAACCGTCAGTGGCTGGTGGGTGCGGAGTACCGGCAAAAGCCGGACAATCTGGGCTTTGCCACCGAGGATGACTGGTGGGACCTGTTCGTAGCCTGGGTGCCGGACCGGCGCCTGGCGGTCACCGGAGCCTTGGTCAACCTGGGTGACGTCGCCACTCTGGAAGACCAGCAAGGTCTGTATCTCTCGCTGCAGGGGAGCTTTTGATCATGACAAACCTGAACCTCAAGCGCTTGATCGCCCCCCTGATGCTGGGGATGGCAATGGTTCTGGTGGGCTGCCAGAGTATGAACAGCCAGCCTGATGCATCCCTGTATCAGCAACTCGGTGAACGTGAGGGCATTGCCAACGTGGTCGAAGACCTGCTGTATCTGATTGTCGAGGACGATCGCATCAACCAGCAGTTCAAGGGCATGGATGTCGCCCAGTTCCACCACAACCTGACGGATCAGCTGTGCGAGCTCAGTGGCGGGCCCTGCACCTATACCGGTCGGGAGATGCGGGAGCTGCATTCCGACATGGCCATCACCGACACCCAGTTCAATGCCCTGGCGGAAAACCTGATACTGGCCATGGAACAGAACGACATACCCACCGGCGCCCAGAACCGGCTGATCAAACGGCTGCTGCCGCTGTACCCTGACATTCGCAATCTATAGAACGGAGAACCCTACCTTGCTCGAAAACGCTGATCTGGGAAAACTGATTGTCCGCCTGACGCTGGGCGGGCTGATGCTGTTCCATGGCATAGCCAAGCTGCTGAACGGCGTCGGCTTCATTGAGGGCGAGCTGGCCAGCCATGGCCTGCCGACCGTCCTGGCCTACGGTGTGTACGTGGGCGAAATCATTGCACCCCTGATGGTCATTCTTGGCTATCAGACCCGGATCGGTGCGTTGCTGATTATTTTCAACATGCTGTTTGCCATCATCCTGGTCCATGGCAACGAGCTCCTCAGCCTCGGGCGTAGCGGCGGATGGGCCCTGGAACTGCAGGGTTTCTTCCTGTTCACGGCGGTCGCAGTGATCTTCCTTGGGCCAGGCCGGTACAAGCTGAAGAACTGAGTATCCGAGGGACGTCAGGTGCCGGGCACAGTCGCGGCCCTGAAGTCCCGGGCTACCATGACCCGGTTACGGCCGGACTCCTTGGCTGCGTACAGCGCCTCATCGGCCTGACGAATCAGCTCCTGGGGCTCCATGCAGGGGTCTGGCACCAGGCAGGCAACGCCCACGCTGATGGTAAGGTTGACCGGAGCTACCCGTTCGCCTGAGTGCACCGGCGAACGGGCCACCGCCTGACGCACTCGCTCGGCAACCCGAACCGCTCCCTCTTCCGGGGTGGCCGGTAGCAGAATGCTGAATTCCTCACCGCCGTAGCGGGCCAGCAGATCCCCGGATCGCTGGACCTCGGCAGCACACAGGGCGGCCACCTCCGTCAGGCAATCGTCGCCGACCAGGTGGCCCAGCTCATCGTTTACCCGCTTGAAGTGATCAATGTCCAGCAGGAGCAGGCTCAACGGATGACCGTGCCGCTGGGCCCGCTTCCACTCATCCTGCAGTTTTTCATCAAACCGTCGCCGGTTGGCCACATGGGTCAGCCCATCGGTGAGGCTGATTGCTTTGAGCTGCTCGTTGGCCCGTTCCAGTTCGTCGGTACGCTGCTGAACCCGCAGTTCAAGAGTCAGGTTTGCCTGTTGCTGGATTGCCAGCGCCTGTTCCTGAGCTTCGTGGCGTTTGCGACGCTCCAGATTGATGCGGTAGGCAAGGGCAAAGGACAGCAGGACCACCTCCAGCGCCACGCCGATTTGCGGCATGAACTCGGTAAGGAAACTGCGCGGCATCATACCGAGCTTGCTGACTGCCAGAATCAGGTGGCCAATCAACAACGGCGTCCAGGCCAGCACATAAAAGCCGCCAAGAACCTGGCCCTTGCGCCAGACAAGAAAACCGATAAGCCAGGCCGCTGGCGTGACCACAGCCGCAAGACCGCTAACCAGTACGATACCAGTCTGATAACTGCCGAACAGGCCGAAAACCAAGCAGGCAAAAATCGCTGTCAGAACCCATTGCAGGAACCGGTAGCTTTTCAGGCTGTAATGCCGAATGTTGAGGAAGCGTATGGCGAAAATAATGGCGGCGAAGAGGGCAGCACAGATAACCGGAATGGTGAAATACTGATTGATACCCGGTGCATTAGGCCAGAGCCACTGGAACAGGAGACCATTGAAGTTGAGCTGAACCAGCCCCGTGAATACAACGGTCAGCACATACCAGAGGTAGGTGGAGTGGCGCACGATGACGAAGAGGAAAAGATTATAGAGCGCCATCGCAATGATGATGCCCAGGAACACCGTCTGCCAACCATAGGAAAACTGCTCATTGGCGAGGAATTGGGCCGAGGGCGTAACTTCGACCGGAATCTGGACAGATCCCTGCGTTTTTACCCGAACGAAAGCGGTGACTGGCTCAGTGTTCGACGGCACCAGGAAGACAAAGTTGCGATGGTGGATCGGGCGGCTGCTGAACGGCAAGGTGTCGCCGGTGTGGTGGGTCTGGATCAGCTCGCCATTGAGCACCCAGTGCACTGACACTTCATCCAGCAACGGGTAGCCGATCTCCATTACCCGGTTTGCCGGCTCCGGCGGAATCTCGACCCTCAGCCAGAAACTGCCATCACTGAAACCACGATTGAACACCTCGCTGGAGCCGGATCTCTGCCAGTCCCCGGGCGGCAGGGCACGAACGTCTTCCAGTGCCAATTCATCAGCGGGCGCTTCCAGCCAGTCGAATGCAACGGGAGCGGCCTGAACAGGCACGCTGGCCAGACATGTCAGCGCGAAAATAATCAGAAGGACGCAGTATAACTGCCGCACCATAGCTGTTTCCGGTTTCCGGGCCCGTCCTGGTGTTCTACACTTTCAGGCCCTGACTGAGTCGTACGCATCCCTGCAATTTTTTCCAGTTTAGACGGTTGCGAATGCTACGTCCTCCGTAACGACAGGGCCAGCATAGCCCGAATCCATTGAGGCCAATAATGACCGAGCGCAAGAACGAAATACGTCCGGGGAAATATCGACACTACAAGGGCAAGGATTATGAAGTCCTTGGCGTTGCCCGGCACAGTGAAACCGAAGAGCAGATGGTGGTGTATCGCTGCCTGTACGGTGACTACAGCCTCTGGGTGCGCCCGCTGACCATGTTCCGCGAAACCGTGGAAGTAGCCGGCGAGCAGGTACCCCGCTTTGCCCGCCTCGACGAAGTCTGACGGTTACACAACCGCTTTGACTACCGCGATCATTTCCTGCACATTACCGCGCTTTTCATGATGCCGGCCCCCACAAGGGGCCGGGGAAACCATTAATTCCTACCCGGAGTTTTGCCATGAATGCCGTTGTAGCTGCGGTTGCCATCATGCTCGTCCTGAGTTTGTGCCGCATTCACGTTGTTGTTGCCCTGATCATCGGCGCCGTATCCGGCGGCCTGATTGCCGGAATGTCCCTGGAAGCCACCATCGAAGCCTTCAATAATGGCCTGGGCGGCGGTGCCACCGTGGCTCTGTCCTACGCCACCCTCGGTGCCTTCGCCGTTGCCATCGGCAAATCCGGCCTGGCCCACGCCCTGGCCGACAAGGCCCTGGCACTGGTCGGACGGCAGGAAGAAGGCGCCGCCGTGAATGGCATGCGCTTTCTGATCATCGGCCTGCTGCTGGCCATTGCCATCTCGTCCCAGAACATCCTGCCGATCCACATTGCCTTCATACCCCTGGTGGTACCGCCACTGCTGTACGTGATGGCAAAACTGAACATGGATCGCCGCCTGGTTGCCTGTGTGCTGACCTTCGGTCTGATCACCCCCTACATGTTCCTGCCGATCGGCTTTGGCGGCATCTACCTGAACGAAATCCTGATCGCCAAGATCAACGCTAACGGCGTCGACGCCTCCGGTCTGAGCGTCATGAAAGCCATGGCGCTGCCGGCTCTGGGCATGCTCTGCGGTTTGCTGATTGCCGTCTTTTTCAGCTACCGCGGTGGCCGCTCCTATAACCTGGAAACGATTACCCAAGCTGAACGGGTGGACACCAGCTACAGCCCGCGCACCCTGATTATGGCCCTGGCGGCCATCGTTACCGCGTTCGTGGTACAGCTCTGGCTGGGCTCAATGATCCTCGGCGCCCTGGCGGGTTTCGTGCTGTTCAACCTGTCCGGGGTGGTGCGCTGGAAAGAGGCCGATGACCTGTTCACCGAGGGCATGAAAATGCTGGCCATGATCGGCTTCATCATGATCGCCGCGTCTGGTTTTGCCGAGGTGATGCGGGAAACCGGAGAAATCGCCAGCCTGGTGGACAGCTCCGTGGGCGTAATTGGTGAGAACAAGTCCATGGCCGCACTGCTGATGCTGGTGGTAGGCCTGCTGATTACCATGGGTATTGGCTCGTCCTTCTCCACCATCCCCATCATCGCCGCACTTTATGTGCCTCTGGCACTGCAGCTGGGGTTCAGCCCCCTGGCCATCGTGGCCCTGGTCGGCACCGCTGGCGCCCTGGGTGATGCCGGCTCCCCGGCCTCCGACTCCACCCTCGGCCCCACCGCCGGCCTGAACGCCGACGGCCAGCACAACCACATCTGGGATACCGTGGTGCCGACGTTCCTGCACTACAACCTGCCGCTGCTTGGCTTTGGGTGGTTGGCGGCTATGGTTCTTTGAGTTCGGAGGTGGCTTTGTAGCCTTCGTTTTGAGGGGAGTTGCGAGGGGGCCGGGATATTTTTCCCTTGGAAATGGCAACTCGCTGCGCTCAGACATCAATTTCCGGCGGGAAAAATATCCCGGCCCCCTCACATAGAGACCATCAGATATCGCTGAAAAGAGTTTGCCTTAAAGAGATATCTTTTGAGTCAGATCGAGAGGGTGTGGGGGTGCTTTTCTGGCGGGGGAAAGATGTCTGAGCGAAGCGAGTTGCTTTTCCCCATAAGAAAAGCACCCCCATGGCCTCTCAGACTCTCACCAATCAGGCTGCAAAAGCCGGCCTACTCTCCATCTTCCGCAGCAGACTTGAAGAACACCACCTGCTTGACCGTGTGATCGTCCTCGTTCTTGCGCTTGTTCACCCGCGTCTCCAGCTCCGGATTGGCCGGTTGCTCGGAGTCCGACATAGCATCGGTGAAGCCACAGGCGACGCATTCGCGAATCTGCTCATCGTCGTCGGTGGTGTACATCATGATCTTGTCCATCTCCGCGCAGCGGGGACAGACGGCGCCGGCGATAAAGCGTTTTGGACTCGCCATAGTAAAACTCCCGATAAAACATCCGGCAGCCATTACGACTGCCGGCTCAGATTGGGTCAGGCAGCTTCGTCCGTGATGCCGGTTTGTTTCAGCAGCGCATCCACCTGCGGTTCTCGACCCCGGAAGGCCTTGAACAGTTCCATGGGCTCCTGTGAGCCGCCTTTCTCCAGGATATTGTGGAGGAAGGCCTTGCCGGTTTCGGGGTCGAAGATGCCTTTTTCCTCGAACAGGGAGAAGGCATCGGCCGCCAGCACTTCCGCCCACTTGTAGCTGTAGTAACCCGCCGCATAGCCGCCGGCAAAGATGTGCGAGAAGGCGTTCGGGAAGCGGTTGAATTCCGGTGCTTCCACCACGGCGATCTCGCTGCGAACCTTCCGGTGCATGTCCAGCGGGTTGGTCGGCGCCTCGTCGGTGAATTCCGCGTGCAGGCGGAAGTCGAACAGGGAGAACTCGAGCTGGCGCACCATGCCCATGCCAGACTGGAAGTTCTTGGCCGCCAGCAGTTTCTGGAGCAGGTCTTCTGGCAGCGGTTCGCCGGTTTCGTGGTGCGAGGCGATCAGGGCCAGGGATTCCGGGTTCCAGCACCAGTTTTCCAGGAACTGGCTGGGCAGCTCGACGGCATCCCAGGCCACGCCGTTGATGCCGGAGACATCCAGCACATCCACCTGGGTTAGCATGTGGTGCAGGCCGTGGCCGAATTCGTGGAACAGGGTGGTGACCTCGTCGTGGGTCAGCAGCGACGGCTTGCCGTTCACCGGCGGGGTGAAGTTACAGGTCAGGAAGGCTACCGGCAGCTGGAGCTGGCCACGGAGGTTGCGCCAGCGCACCCGGCAGTCTGCCATCCAGGCGCCGCCACGCTTGCCCTGACGGGCATAGAGGTCGAGATAGAACCAGGCCAGGGGCTCGCCGTTGCGACTGATGCAGTAGGCAGTCGCGTCCTCGTGCCAGGTTTCCACTTCCGGTTTCGCTTCGATCTGTACGTCGAACAGCTTCTCTGCCACCCGGAACAGGCCGGGCACCACTTTGTTCACCGGGAACCAGGGTCGCAGGGTTTCCGGGGAGATGTCGTAGCGCTTCTGGCGCAGCTTTTCGCTGTAGTAGCCGATATCCCAGGCCTGCAGGTCTTCCACGCCGTACTCGTCCTTGGCAAAGGCTTTGAGCTCGGCAAACTCTTTCTCGGCCTGGGGCTTGGACTTGGCCGCCAGCTGGTTCAGGAAGCCCAGCACCTCATCGCTGCTGCGGGCCATCTTGGTGGCCAGGGAGCGCTCGGCGTAGTTGTCGAAGCCGAGCAGTTTGGCCTGGGCGTGGCGGCGCTTGAGGATTTCCGCCATCACCGGGGTGTTGTCCCACTGGCCGGCATCCGGGCCCTGGTCAGAGGCACGGGTTACAAAGGCCTCGTAGACTTCGCGGCGCAGTTCCCGGTTTTCGCAGTAGGTCATCACAGGGTAAAAGCTGGGGAAGTCCAGGGTGATCACATAGCCATCCAGCTCTTTCTGGCGGGCGGTCTGCTTGGCGCTTTCGATGGCAGTCTCGGGGACGCCAGCCAGTTCATCCACGTCAGTGATCTGCTTGTACCAGTGCTGGGTGGCGTCCAGCACGTTGTCGCTGAACTTGTTGGACAGCTCGGACAGCTCCCGGGACAAGTCGGCATACTGCTTTTTCTTGTCTTCCGGAAGGTCGACACCGCCGAGGTGGAAATCCCGCAAGGTGTTTTCCACGGCCTTACGCTGGGCTTCGTTCAGGTTCTTGAAGTCGTCCCGTTCGGCAAGCTTCTTCCAGGCGTTGCAGAGGGCCGCGTTCTGACTCACCTCGGTGCTGTATTCGGTGAGCTTTTCGAGGCAGTTCTTGTAAACCTTGCGCAGCTCGTCGTTGTTCATCACACCGTTGAGGTGGGAAATCACGGACCAGGCATTGCTCAGTTTGTCGTCCAGCGCTTGCATGGGCTGTGCGAGGGTCTCCCAGGTGGGATCTTCCTGCTCGGCAAGCTGGCTGATTTTCATCCGGTTTTCACTGAGAATCTGGTCGATTGCCGCTTCCATGTGCTCGGTGCGAACATGGTCGAACTTCGGCAACAGGTCGTCAGTCAGTAACGGGTTATTCATAGGTCCCCTTCTCAGCTAGTCGAATCTTGGGTAGTTTGGTTTATTCAGGTTTTGGGGCTGGCATCTGTGGGAGAGGCCTTTCCAAAACACGCTCCTTGCGGCACGTCCATGTGACGCTTGGCTCTCGCCATCCATGGCGAGAGACAGTTTTGGAAAGGCCCCTCCCACAGCTGCCTCGAGCCTCGGAGTACACCTGAACATTCAAAACAACAGGTACTATGTAATGACGAATATACGTTCACACAAGGGTATCACGCCACATTTTGGGGAACGGGCATGGGTAGATCCAAGTGCCGTGGTGATTGGCGATGTGGAAACCGGTGATGATGTTTCCATCTGGCCGATGACCGTGGTGCGTGGCGATATGCACAAGATCCGCATTGGGCACCGGTGCAGCATCCAGGATGGGTCGGTTCTGCATATTACTCACGCCAGTGACTACAACCCCGGTGGTTATCCGCTCACCCTGGGCGACGATGTGACGGTGGGTCACAAGGCGCTGCTGCATGGCTGCACCATTGGCAGCCGGGTCCTGGTAGGCATGGGTTGCATCATTATGGATGGTGCCGTGGTGGAGGACGAGGTGATTGTTGCAGCGGGCTGTCTGGTGCCACCCGGCAAGACCCTGGAATCCGGGCACCTTTATGTGGGATCACCCTGCAAGAAAGCACGCGCACTGACCGAGAAGGAGCGGGGGTTCTTTAAATACACCGCTGCCAATTACGTTCGCCTCAAGGATGAATACCTTAACGATCAGTAAGCCAGTGGTCTGAACGTGAGCCCGTAGCCGTATGAAATGGGGTAACCCTGCTGCATGGCGGAGGCCTCTGTGGACACATCGGACGAACCCTTTAATAGAGCTTTGCTGTACCTGCGCGCGGCAGGCCACGATACCGGTCCGGAAACCCGGGCGCGGTTGCAGAGCATGCTGCAGGCTCGAGGGGCTGGACGCCGGGCTTTGAGTACCAAGCAAATGCTGGAGCTGATGCCTCAGTGGTTCGCCTTGCCCGGGCCTCGACAGGGTCATCATCTCCCACCCATTACCCGGGCCAGTATCGGGTACCCCCGTGATTAGTTCCGATTCCTGGCGCCCCGTTGCCCTGCGGCGGCGCTTGCTGCTTGTCTTCCTTGTGGCCGCTCAGACGCTTTTCGGCATGTTGCTGTTTTCCCAAACTGTGCCGGAGCAGGCCGGTTCCGTAACAATCGCGGCGCTGTTGACGGTGTTCGGGGTTCTGTTTGCCTGGATTGGGGTGGGTTTCTGGACGGCGGTTTTCGGGTTCGTCGCCCTGCGCTTCGGCGGGGACGGCTGGAGCCTTTCCAGGCGTGTAGAGCCCGAAGGGTGCAGGGAGTTATTGTCGGCCTCAACCGCCGTTGTGATGCCCATCTGCCATGAACCGGTGCAACATACTCTCGGTGGCTTGAAAGCGATCATCCAGGACCTTGGGCAAATGGGACAAGCCCGCGCCGTGGACTTCTACGTGCTATCGGACAGTCGGGACCCGGACACCTGGCTTGAGGAACAGGCAACCTGCGAGCAAATTCGTCGGGAGCTTGGCCCCCATCAACATTTGTTCTACCGGCGTCGCAACGTCAACCTGAACTACAAGAGCGGCAATATTGCCGATTTCCTGCGTCGATGGGGCCGCCGCTACCGCTACATGGTCGTTCTGGACGCCGACAGCCTGCTCAGTGCCAACTGCATTACCCGGCTTATCCAGCTGATGGAGGCGCGGCCTGAGGCCGGGATTATCCAGACCACACCCCGACTGGCCCGTGCAGAAACCCGGTTTGCCCGTCTGCAACAGTTTGCCAACCGCTGCTATGGCAGGCTCTACAGCGCAGGACTGGCGGCCATCCAACTCGGTGAGGCCACCTACTGGGGCCACAATGCGATCATCAGGGTAGCCCCGTTCATGGCCCACTGCGGTCTGCGAAAGCTTCAGGGCCCGGGCCTGTTCCGGGGGCCGGTACTCAGCCATGATTTTATCGAGGCTGCGCTCATGGGCCGGGCAGGCTACGAAGTGTGGCTGGAACCTGCCATCGCCGGCAGTTTTGAGGAATCACCGCCAACCCTGGAAGACGACCTGGTCCGGGACCGGCGCTGGTGTCGTGGCAATCTCCAGCACCTCTGGCTGCTGGCAACCATGGGCAAACTACGGCTGGGCCACCGGATGGCCCTGGTAACCGGCATTCTCTCTTACCTGGCGTCGCCACTCTGGCTGGTTTTCCTGGGCCTGTCCGGATTTGTGGCGTTGGCCGGACCATCAGCGACGCCGGCACTGCCGGGGGTGATGGCCACAACGGAGGCGGGCTCAAGCGCAGGGGCACTGCTGGTCTCCATGACCGCACTGCTACTCTTTGGGCCACGACTTCTGGCCGTAGGGGACCATTGGTTGGCCGGAAGAACTGCCAGATTCGGAGGTATGTTCAGGCTCTGTGCCAATACCTTTCTCGAAACACTCGCGGCCCTGGCACTGGCGCCCATCCGGATGCTGGTTCACACGCTCCATGTGGTTCAGGCTGTGCTGAACCTCAACGTGGGCTGGCAGGGGCAAAACAGGTCCGGCGGCCTCAGTCCGGGGCTCAGTCTCCGGCACTATGGCCTGCTCCTCGCCTCGGCGGCGGCAGGCCTGACCCTCATTCACTGGCATGCGCCAACGCTGACGCCCTGGGCCCTGCCGGTCATGGCACCGGTGTTGTTGGCACCGGCCCTGGCCTGCTGGCTTGGTCGAACCCCACGCTTGGGCACCTGGCTGCAAGTGCCAGAGGATGAGCAAACCACCCGAGTGATTGAGCTGGCCGAGACCACCGGCCCACTCAGCCATGATCCGGGTCGTTTGAGCTGGTTTGAACAGGTGGTTCTGTCGCCTGTCTTTGCAGGGGTTACAGACTACGACGCACTGCCAGCCACCGGTAAAAAGGCACGGGCGCTGGCGCGCCTGGTTGATCGCTGCGCCATTGAAGGCAAACATGCCCTTAGTCACCGGGAACTCAGTCTGATCTGCAACCATCCGGAAGCCCTGAAAGCGCTGCATTGCCGAGCCTGGCATGCCTCGCACGAATCACCCTGGCGGGAGGTGCTGGTCCGCATGGCCCGGTCTCTTGAGCAAAGGCCTCCGGCACCGGTGTCCTTGCCCCGCCAGCCAGCAGCCCTGACATGGGCAGAGGCAGCTTCGTGATACTGGTCTGGCTGCTGCTTCTGAACGGATTATTCCTGTTGCCTTCCTTGGCTTTGCCCGGCGACACGCCCTGGTTTTCTCTGGAGGCCCTGATCGTCTGGGCCCTCATTTGCGGACTCAGGAAGCCAGAGCAAAAGTATCGCGTCGGCCAGATACTGGCTGTTCTTTATGGACTACTGGTTCTTCTTGTCCTGGCCGATGCCCTGGTGCGGGAAAGTCTGGGCCGTGGTCTTAACCTCTATCTGGAGTTGGGTCTGCTGGACGCGGCCTGGAACCTCCTGGATACCAACCTGGGTGCCGGTTTGGCGGTGCTGGCCCTCATCATTCTGGCAGCCTTACTTGCCGGGGTGGGTCGCCTGTTTCGGTACGGACTGGAACGGCTGGCACAGCACTCTCCGGCTCGCCTTGGCAAACCGCTCTGGCTGGTATCCGGCCTGTTCCTGGCCGGGGCCGTAACCCCGTGGATTGGCAGCCCGGCGCTGGCCTTCGTTGCCAATCAGGCCTCCCTGATCACTCACACGCACCAGACCACCCGAAACTTTGCTAAAGAGCTGAACGCCGGGCCCGGTCGACAGAGCCAACCCTCACCGCTGGCGAAGCTGGCGCAAACGGATGTGATTCTGGGGTTTATTGAGTCCTATGGCGTCTCGACTGTTACGGACGAACGCTACCGCTCCCTGGTCGGCCCGGGCCTCGAAGCGATGGGCCAGTCGCTCGACGCCGCGGGGCTCACGGTCGCCACAGGCCGACTGCAGTCGCCAATCCAGGGTGGCCAGTCCTGGCTCGGCCACCTTTCCGTGCTCAGTGGCCAGTGGATTCACAACCAGCTTGCCTACGAAACCCTGCTCAGCAGCGGCTACGCCACCCTGATCGATGACTTCCGAAGTACCGGACACAAAACCCTGGCCGTGATGCCGGCGATCACCCGGGCCTGGCCCGAGGGCCGACTGTTTCGCTACGACCGGATCTACGATCACGACGATCTGGATTACCAGGGGCCACCGTTCAATTGGGTCACCATGCCCGATCAATATACCTGGCACCGGTTCCAGGCCATTCGCGACAGCCATCAGGGGCCTTTGTTCGCCGAACTTGCCCTGATCAGCAGCCACGCGCCCTGGGTTCCAATCCTGCCGGTGCTTGATGACTGGCAAAGCATTGGCAACGGAGAGGTGTTCCAGCGCTGGAAAGGCGCTGGCGAGGCACCGGTTTCGCTATGGCGCGACCCGGACCGGGTCCGCCAGCATTACGGACAGGCCATTGCCTATGCCCTGGAGGTTGCCGGAGGCTTTGCCACCCACTATCTGAGCCAGAACGCGCTGATGATCATCCTGGGTGACCATCAGCCAGCCCCCCTGATCACGGGTGAGGACGCCAGCCGCGATGTCATTGTTCATGTCGTGAGTGCAGACCCGAAACTGGTGGAACCGTTTTTGTCCGGTGAACTGCCGGGATTTCGACCCGGTATCCGGCCCGATCCGGATACACCCGGAGCCACAATGAGCCGTTTCCGCCCCTTTCTGCACCGCCATTTCGGTCAACCCTGAACCCGATTTGACCCTGGTCAAAATTCCATCAACCTCACCCTTGAAAACATCCGCTATGCACCTACATTCGGAAATAGCAGAGGTTCACGGATAACCATCCGGCTGGCGCCACCGGCATGGAGCAGTTCCGCGATCGAAGCTGATGTTCAACTATTCAGATTCGTTTCGTTTAAAAAAGGAGGGCTGCCTTATGAGCAATCTTACCCGCTGGAATCCGGTCAATGAGTTCGAAGACCTGATGAACCGCTATAACCGCATGTTCGGCCTGACCCGCTCAGGCGGCGAGCGCGAAGGCAAGGACCTGTTCAGCCGCAGCGATTGGGCTCCGGCCGTGGACATCAAGGAGACTCCGGAAGCCTTCACCATTGAGGCCGAGCTGCCGGGCATGTCCAAGGAAGACGTGAAGGTGACAGTGCACGAGGGCGTTCTGAGCATTCAGGGTGAGCGCAAGAGTGAAGACGAGACCAAGGACAAGAAGCACCACCGGATTGAGCGTTTCTACGGTAGCTTCCTGCGTCGCTTCACGCTGCCGGAAAACGTTGATGAAAACAGCGTGAAGGCGAACTTCAAGGACGGCATGCTGACCCTGACGCTCCAGAAGGCCGAGCCCAAAGAACCCAAGGCCATCGAGGTCGACGTGCAGTAAACGCCGGAAATCTCAGTCAGCGACAGACGGCCGCACCGGGTTCAGTTTCCGGCTGCGGTCGTTGTTCTGGCGCCGGCCTTTTCCAGGGCACTGGCGTAATCCACACTGCGCCGATGCCGGGAGATCAGGTCCAGAATGGTCTCTCCGTCCGGACCAGGGGCGTTCAGATCCCGATTTTCGGCAACAAAAAACCCGATAAAGCGCTCAAAGTCTTCCGCCCGCATGGCCTGGTAGGCTTTCAACAGGGCATGGTAATCAGCATTCTCTTTAGCATCCCAGGGGCGGATATCCAGAAAACTCCTCACCCGCTCGTCGCTCCATTCTTCGCCAATTACTTTCGGCTTGTCCGGTCCACTCATGGTTGCTCTCTCGCTTTGCTGTGCCAGTCAGTTATCGGGCGCACAGTATAAAGCCCTGAAAGCAGGACAGTTATATGGATTGCTCATGAGAAGCTACGCACCGGCTATAAGACTCAGGGCATGATTTCAACAGGCAGGTCGCCAGTGGGAACCTCATCGCTGCATTTCGGATTTCGAATGGCAATTTCTACCCTGCGGTTCAGGGCCCGGTTCTCCGGAGTATCATTCGGCGCAAGCGGGTTGGTCTCGGCACGCCCGGCCGCCACCACCCGCTCAGCCGGTACCTGACGGTTCATCACCAGCTCGTGCACCACCGACACGGCACGGGCCGCGGAAAGATCCCAGTTCGAGCGGTAACGGTCGCTGGAAATCGGCCGGTCATCGGTGTAACCGGACACCAACACATCGCCGGTACACGCCGAGAGCACGTTCACCACCCGTTCGATGATCGGGATCATTTCGGGTTTGATGGCGGCATCACCGGATCGAAAAGTGGCCTCCTCGGAAAAGCGGATCACCACCTGGTTCTGGTCGTAATTGACACTCAACGCTTCGGAGGCCACCTCCGATTCCAGCTCCCGGATCATCCGGCTGGCCAGATCAATCACACCACCGGGAATCTGGGTGGGCGCGGCCCCCTCGGCCCGCTCATCGATGAATTCGGGCTCCCGCGTCTGGGACTCGGTGGGCTCGGGCAGGGAGACGGTATCCGATTCGATCATGGTCAGTGGGGAGCCGCCGATATCCTCGGCCAGGACGTTGCTGGAGCCAAAGGCCACCGCCATGGAATTCGCCATGGCACGGTACTTCTCAACGTCCATTTCGGCAAACGACAGCAGCAGAATGAAAAAGGTCAGCAGCAGGGTGGCCAGATCGGCGAAGGTAACGATCCAGCCCGGCGTCTGGTTCTGCAAACGCTTCCGGTTTTTCTTCTGGACCAGTTCCAAACCCTCAGGCCTCCCGCTCCGGCGCCAGGCCGGTGCGCTGTTCCGGGTGGACAAACGAGGACAGCAGTTCGGTCATCACCCGGGGATTCTCGCCACGCATGATGTTCTTGATGGACGTGATGATAAGCATCTGGTTCCGGGACTCATCCTCGGCTTTCAGTTGCAGCTTGTCGGCCAGGGGCAGGGCAATCAGCTGGGCAATAAACGCACCGTAAAGGGTGGTAAGCAGGGCGATCGCCATGGCCGGACCAATGGAGGATGGGTCATCCAGGGTATTAAGCATCTGTACCAGGCCCACCAGGGTGCCCAGCATGCCAATGGCCGGGGCGGATTCACCGATACCCCGGAACACCCGCTCGGCCACTTCGTACCGCTCGGCAGTCTGCTGGGTTTCCTGGGCCAGCGCCTCTTCCACCAGTTCCGGCGGGTGACCGTCGACACACAGATTGATCGCCTTCTGAAGGAACGCGTTGTCAGTCTGGTGGTTCTCCAGGCCCAGAATGCCTTCTTTACGCACCACCATGGCCAGCGAGCCCACTTCCCGGATCAGTTCCGTTGGCCGCGCCATACGGTCGGTAAAGGCAGCAGACATGGCCAGCCGGAAAGCGCTCATCACCGATGCCATGCGGAATTTGATCAGGGTAACCGCAAAGGTGCCACCCAACACGATGGCCAGCCCCGGAAGATTCAGGAACGTCAGGAAGGAGGCATTGGCCAGCATCGCCAGAATGACGATAAGAACACCGGCGACAAGCCCGACAAGGGTAAGAATGTCCATCGAAAATCCCTACGGAAGTTGACCATGAGCATAGCCCATCACGGGCACAGCGGCTCAGTCGTTACGCAATTCATCGATGACGGGGCGGGTGGCAGGACTCACCCCGCGCCAGATCCGGAACGATTCCGCTGCCTGCTCCACCAGCATACCAAGCCCGTCGTGAACGATCTGTGCGCCCTGTTCAAGTGCCCACCGGTTAAAGGTGGTGGTCTGCAGAGAATACATCATGTCGTAGACCACGGTTTTCTCTGCAATCACCTTCGGTGACAGCGGGGGCAAATCGCCCTGGAGGCTGGCGCTGGTACCGTTGATGATCAAATCAAACGGCTCAGAGGGCTGTTCGAATCCGCAGGCAGAAAGCCTGGTCTCGCCAGCCACGGGTGTAAACAGTTCAACCAGGGCCTCAGCCTTGGCTACGGTTCGGTTGGCGATGGTAATAGCGCCAGGATGCTCTGCCAGGATCGGACCCAGAACACCCCGAACGGCGCCTCCGGCACCCAGCACCAGGATCCGCGCTGCGTTCAGGGTGACAACGTGGTTTATGAGCAAGTCACGGACAATACCGCACCCGTCGGTATTGTCAGCGACAAGCACGCCATCACCATCCAGGTACAGGGTATTGGCGGCCCCGGCATTCTCGGCACGCTCGGTACGTCGGTCCGCCAGCTTCCAGGCTTCTTCCTTGAAAGGCACGGTCACATTGAGGCCCTTCCCGCCCCGCTCGAAGAACTGTTTTACGGTGCCGGCGAAATCATCCCGCGGCGCCTGTATCGCCGTGTACTCAACCGGCTCACCGGTCTCCCTGGCAAACAGGCTGTGAATCCTGGGTGATTTGCTGTGGCTGATGGGGTTGCCAACCACCGCGTATAGATCGTTAGTCATGCTGCGCCTCCAGCCAGTCCCGGCCGGTCAGGAAATAGTCGGTTAGCCGGGCTTCCTCCGAGCCAGGCTCCGCGGTCCGGTTGTAATCCCAGCGCACCAGCGGCGGCAGGGACATCAGGATGGATTCCGTCCGACCGCCGGATTGCAGGCCAAACAGCGTACCGCGGTCATAGACGAGATTGAACTCCACGTACCGTCCTCGACGATAGAGCTGGAAGTCCCGCTCGCGGTCACCGTATGGATGGTCCATACGGCGCCGGACAATGGGCTCGTAGGCATCAATATAGCTGTCACCTACCGCTTTCATCAGGCCGAAATCCTGCTCGAAGTCGCCTGTGTTGTGGTCGTCAAAAAACAGACCACCAACGCCGCGGGGTTCATCCCGGTGTTTCAGATAAAAGTAATCATCGCACCAATCCTTGAAGCGCTTGTAGGTGCCCTCTCCAAACGGCTCGCAGGCGTCACGGGCTGTCTGGTGCCAGTGCACACAGTCTTCTTCGAAACCGTAGTAAGGCGTGAGGTCGTAGCCACCACCAAACCAGTACACTGGCTCACTGCCCTTCGGTGTGGCGATGAAAAACCGGACGTTGGCGTGGGACGTCGGCACAAAAGGGTTGTTGGGGTGGATAACCAGCGACACCCCCATGGCCTGCCAGGGAGCACCGGCCAGATGCGGGCGGTGGGCGGTGGCGGAGGCCGGCATGGTGTCACCCATCACGTGGGAAAAATTGACACCGCCTTTCTCGAACACGCGACCCTCTGTAATAACACGGCTGATACCACCGCCACCCTCCGGTCGGTCCCAGGCATCCCGAATGAAAGATGCGCCCTCGTCGAGGGCCTCCAGCCGGCTACAGATCGACTCCTGCAATCCCAGCAGATACTGCTTTACCGCCTGGCTATCGGGTTGCTGTGGCATAAACGCTCCTAACGAAGTTGCTGACCGCTGACAATATCAATAATACGGCTGGGTTTGCGATTACCGCCCAATGCGCCGGGCACGATCCAGTCAAGCTGATCGCCGAAATAGCGCCGGACCTGCCAGATATGCCGGGCCGGCTGGCGCCCTGCCGGGTTGCAGGAGGTGGAAACCAGGGGCATTCCCGCCGCGTTGCACAGGGCGACCACCACGGGGTGCTCGCTGACCCGCACCGCGATGGAGGTGTGCTTCCCGCGCACCCATTCCGGAATCTGCCGCTCGATATCGGGCAGCAGACAGGTCACAGGTCCCGGCCAGTAGCGCTCTGCCTCGTCTTGAAGCGCCTGAGACAGGGGCTCCAGCAGGAAGCGGATCTGGTCGACGGACGAAGCCACCAGAATCACGCCTTTTTCAACCGGGCGCTGCTTCAGCTCCAGAATCCGCTCCACCGCCTCCTGATCCCAGGGATCACAACCCAGGCCCCAGACAGCCTCGGTGGGATAGGCGATAACACCGCCACTGAAAATCGTGCGGCGGGCACAATGCAGTTGCCAGTCAGAAAGGGGATGGGAATCGGGCATGCGCCTCTGTCAGGGTTGATCAGGGTAGATGTTCACACCGGTTTCACGCGACTTTCTGATAGCCCCCCGGGGCCAAACTGATGAGCCCCTGCAACTCGAGAAGCAATAGGGACTGCATGAGCTGGTCGGCGGGAAGACCGGTCGCTGAACTCAGTGCATCGGTTGATTGTGGATCATACCCTAAAGCCTCAAATACCGCGATTTCCCGGCTGTCCAATCCGGCCAGGAGTCCTTTGCCCTGCTTCTTTGGCTCTGGCGCCGAGTCAGACCCGGTCTGGAGCGGCGGAGACCACCAGGCACCCAATTCTTCGAGAATGTCGTCCACCGTCTCAACCAGTCGAGCACCCTGTTTGATCAAGTGATGACAGCCCCGGGCAACCGGACTGTGCACCGACCCGGGAATAGCGAAAACTTCACGCCCCTGTTCCAACGCCATTCGCGCAGTAATCAGGGAGCCACTGCGCAGACCCGCCTCCACCACCAGCACGCCTCGGCTCAGGCCGCTGATAATACGGTTGCGCTGGGGAAAGTGGGCGGCGCGTGCCGGCGTACCGGGGGGATACTCGGAAATCATCAGACCATGCTGAATGACCCGCTCACCAAGCCGTCGATGCTGATGGGGGTAGATGCGGTCCAGGCCGCGACCAACCACTGCGATGGTCGGAAACCCGGCATCGAGCGCACCGGCGTGGGCAGCACCATCGACACCCAGGGCCAGACCACTGGTCACCAGTAACTCCCGGGAACTGAGTTCCGCAGCAAACCGTCGGGCATGGTCCAGGCCGGCCGGCGTGGCCTTCCGGCTGCCGATAATGCCGATCTGGTCCCGGGCCATAAGCCCCGTATCACCGAGGGTATACAGCACCAGGGGCGCGTCGTGGATGTGCCGCAACTGCTCCGGGTAATGACTATCCGGCCAGGTCAGAATCCCGATGCCATGCTTGCAGCAATTGTCCCTGATCGTCCGGACCTCACGTACCGTCGGATGGGCATCATCCTGCTTTTGCCAGGCCTGGATTGCCGCCGTGGCGTCTGCAGTCATGCCCATGGCCCGCAAGGTGGCGGCATTCATTTGAAGGAGTCGGGGCAAGTCAGGGAGTTCTGTCAGCAGTTCACGCCGACGGGCACGGCCAACGTCTGGCAGGCAGGTCAGAAACAGCCATTGGGCTGTGGCAGAGGAAAACACGGCATCGTCCTTGGAAAAAGCGAGGCCGGACCTTCCAGGTCCGGCCGTTGCATCTGTCGGTAATCAGCCAATCAGGGGTTGGTAACCTTGTCACCCACCGTCAAAGCACGGGTGGCCTGAAGCACCAGACCGTAGCTCATCTTTTCGTAGGCCTGGAACACCATCAGCAGCCCGGCACGCTCGGAGGGCAGTTCGATGGTTTCTCCGGTTACCGGATCGCGAACCAGATTGCCGCTTTTCAGAACGGCCATCACGTTGCCCGCTTCCAGCCCTTCCCGGGTGCCGCGGTTGATGGCCACCACATCGAACTGACCGATCTGGCTCACACCGCCGTCGACGGAGATCATCTGTCCTTCCACATCCTGGTCAGGAGCGCTGGGCACAAAGCTGGTGGTCAGACGACGGTCTTCGCTCACCATCAGCCGGTCACCAATGCGAACTTCTTCGCTGGAGCTGGTCAGGTTTACGGTCAGCACGTCGCCGTTTTCCCGGGCCACGTCACCACGGGCAATACTCCGGGCCTCCAGACCAAGGAATTCGCCAGTTTCCGGGTCGCGGAACTCCTTGCTGCGGCGGAAGATACCCACTTTGTCCGCAGGCTTCTCGCCACGGGCATAGAGTTTGTCGCCGGCACCGGTAATAATCCGGCCATCTTCCCCTTCCAGAACGTAAGGGGCGCCATTGATTTCTTCCGGGCTGACAATACGGGTGTCGGTGAGGAAGCTGCCAATGGCATCCAGCGGGATAGCCGGGATCGGCGTGTCGATGGGCTCGGACCGAACCTTCGGCGACAGCTTCACCACATCGCTGCTGGCCACCTTGGTAATTCGGGGTTTGCCGTCGATGTAAACCAGGGCAAGGCGATCACCAGGATAAATAAGGTGAGGGTTGGCGACCTGCGGGTTCACATGCCATATTTCCGGCCAGTACCAGGGATTATTCAGAAAACGGGCCGAGATGTCCCAGAGGGTGTCACCCTTCACAACGGTGTAACGCTCGGGATGATCGGACCGCAGCTCCGGTGCAGCATGGGCCCAGGAGGTTATAAGCAGCGTAGTTGCTGCCAGAGCGTACAGCAGTTTCCTCATTGTGTAAGTCCTTGATCGCGTGCCTTGATTCTTTGCATTCTGTTGGGATGCAGTCAGTTACCTGCAGCTTATTACGTTGTTATTCCAGTTACTATAGAAGAAGTCTCGCAAATTGTGATGTTATCTTTTGTTCTTCCAGTAAATTCTATCCCGCCGCTGAAAGATTTTAACTATTAACTGATCAGTTTGTACTCAATCGACGAATTGTTGGATAATACGCTTATTGGCGCTGATAACCCTTCCAGCCGTTGAAGGCTGGGGCCTTGCCCCGATAATAGTAGAGGCAGGACGGAAATTTGCGCAGTACGCTGTCGCATTTCGAAGATCGGTTTCACATTGTTACAAACAGCAGCAAAGTCATGAGGGGTGCCGCCCTGTAAACTGCGGGCATCCAGACATACAGGCAAAAGATCGACCTATGATACTAGAGATTCTCGAATACCCGGATCCCCGTCTGCGCACCATTGCCAAGCCGGTAGAAGAGGTCACGGACGCTGACCGCAAGCTGATCGACGACATGTTCGAGACCATGTACGATGCGCCCGGTATTGGCCTGGCGGCGACCCAGGTCAATGTTCACAAACAGATCATTGTCATGGATCTGTCGGAGGACAAGAGCGAGCCGCGGGTATTTATCAATCCGGAGGTCACCGTGCTGGATGGCGAGAAAGAGGCCATGCAGGAGGGCTGCCTGTCGGTTCCGGGATTCTACGAAGACGTCGAACGGATCGAACACTGTATGATCCGGGCGCTGGACAGGGACGGCAAACCGTTTGAACTGGAGGCGAAAGGCCTGCTGGCAGTCTGCATCCAGCATGAGATGGATCACCTGAACGGGAAGCTGTTCGTTGACTACCTCAGCTCGCTAAAGCGTAACCGGATTCGCAAGAAGCTGGAGAAGCAGCACAAGAAGAGCGCCTGATCAGGCTGCAGGCGAGCGAATAACCAGACACTATCTTCCGGACCGGGTCATGACCCGGTCTTTTCGTATTACAACGAAACAGAGATCACAACACCGTGCGACTTGTTTTTGCTGGCACCCCGGATTTCGCGGCAACCGCGCTCAAAGCCTTGATTGCCGCCGGCCACACCATCGTTGGCGTTTATTCCCAGCCGGACCGCCCCGCCGGCCGTGGCCGGAAGCTGCAGCCCAGCCCGGTCAAGCAGGTGGCGCTGGACCATGAGATCCCGGTCTTCCAGCCCGAAACACTGAAAACAGCCGAAGCGCAGAAGCAGTTGGCCGACCTGAAGCCGGACGTGATGATCGTCGCCGCCTACGGCCTGATCCTGCCAAAGGCGGTGCTCGACATTCCCACCCACGGCTGCCTGAACATCCACGCCTCGCTGCTGCCACGCTGGCGCGGTGCCGCTCCCATCCAGCGGGCGATCGCCGCAGGCGATTCAGAGACCGGCATCACCATCATGCAGATGGACGAAGGCCTGGATACCGGGGCCATGCTGTTGAAATCCCTGACCGCTATCGATACGAGCGACACCGGGGGCAGCCTGCACGACCGGCTTGCGGAGCTCGGTGGCAAGGCCATCATCGAGGCCCTGGAGCTTTTAAAGAAAGGTGAACTCACCGGGGAACCGCAGAACGACGACCTCGCCTGCTACGCCAGCAAACTGAGCAAAACCGAGGGCCATATTGACTGGGCCACGGACGCCACAGCCATTGAACGGCTGGTTCGCGCTTTCAACCCCTGGCCCGGAACCTACACAGATCTGGGCGATCAACGGATCCGCATTCACGAAGCCCGGGCCCTTGTGACAGACAGCGACGCGTTTCCCGGCACCGTGGTGCATAGGGATCGGGACGGGATCGACATTGCCTGCGGCAACGGCACCCTGCGCATCACCCGCCTGCAACTGCCGGGCTCCCGCGCCCAGAGCGTGAATGACCTGATCAACGGCGGCAAAGAACTGCTGATGCCCGGCCAGGAGCTGCGCTGACATGGGGGATCGACAACAACCCATGCGCGCCATCGCCGCAGGCGTGATGCTGGCCGTGGAAAACGGCCAATCCCTGTCCCAGTGCCTGCCGCCAGCCCTTAACCGCCTGCCCGCCAACGAACGCCCCGAACTCCAGGCGCTTTGTTATGGTACGTGCCGCTGGTTTCACCGACTGGAGGGCGAACTCAATGGCCGGCTGAAAAAGCCCCTGCGCAAACCGGACCGCGTCGTCCATCACCTGATGCTGGTTGCGCTGTTCCAGTTGCGCTTCAGCCAACAGGCCACTTACGCCATACTCAATGAAACCGTCGAAGCCTGCCGGGCCCTGGACAAACCGCACCTGACCGGCCTGGTGAACGGGGTACTCAGGGCCGCAGAACGGGAAGGCGCACCCGAGCCAGCAGACGATTCTGCCCGTTTCAGTCACCCCGTCTGGATGGTGGAAAAACTCCGCCACAACTGGCCGGAAGACTGGCAGCAGATTCTGAACGCCAACAATGCCCAGGCGCCCATGACATTGAGGGTGAACGCGTTGCGTTTTTCCCGGGACGAGTATCTCGGCCTGCTGAAAGAAGCTGGCATTGAGGCCAGCCCGACCCGTTTCGCACCCCTCGGCATTCAATTGGCCCATCCTGTTCCCGTCGACCAACTACCCTGGTTCGCCGATGGTGCCGTCAGCGTTCAGGATGAAGCGGCGCAGCTGTGCACCACACTGCTGGATCTGGCGCCAGGCCAGAGAGTTCTGGATGCCTGCGCCGCGCCTGGGGGCAAAACCTGCGCAATCCTGGAAAGTTGTGGCGAACTGGCAGAAGTGGTCGCCATAGATGAATCCGCGGAACGCCTGCCTCGGGTCCAGGAGAATCTGGATCGCCTGGATCTGGACGCCACTCTGAAACAGGCCGATGCTGCTGCGACCGACCAATGGTGGGACGGCGAGGCATTCGACCGCATTCTGCTGGACGTGCCTTGCAGCGCCAGCGGCGTGATTCGCCGTCATCCCGATATCAAGTTATTGCGCCGCGAATCGGACATTACTCCCCTTGCGGCTATACAGCTCGGGTTACTGGACGCGATGTGGGCTATCCTGAAACCCGGAGGCCGGCTGGTGTATGCCACCTGTTCGGTGTTCCCCCAGGAAAACCACCGTATAATTCAGCGGTTCTGCAAGCAGCAGACCGATGCCATCCTTGTTGAGCCAGAGGCTCAGTGGGGGCGCGATATGGGTGCGGGGCGGCAACTGCTCCCCGATCCGGACAGCCATGACGGCTTCTTCTATGCCGTGCTGGAGAAACCCGAACCATGAAAATCCTGATTCTCGGGGCCGGCCAGGTCGGCGGAACACTCGCCGAAAACCTTGCCAACGAAGCCAACGACATCACCATCATCGACTCCGACAGTGCCCGGTTGCGGGAGCTGCAGGACCGGCTTGATATCCGCACGGTCCAGGGTGCGGCGTCCTATCCGACGTCACTGCGCCAGGCCGGGGCCGAGGATGCCGACATGCTCATCGCAGTGACCAACAGCGACGAGACCAATATGGTGGCGTGCCAGGTCAGCAAGCTTCTGTACAAGACACCGACCACCATCTGCCGGGTGCGGGCCAACGCCTACCTGGCAAAATCGGAGCTGTTCTATCAGCGTGACCAGACCAAGGATCTGGACAGTCTCCGCGGCTTCCCGATCGACGTTCTGATCAGCCCCGAGCACCTGGTGACCAAGCACATTACCCGGCTGATCGAAAACCCCGGCGCCCTGCAGGTGCTTGAGTTCTCCAAGGGGCTGACCCGTCTGGTGGCCATCCGCGCCACGAAGGGCGGGCCTCTGGTGGGCCATGAGCTGTCTTACCTGCGCACCCACATGCCCAAGATCGATACCCGGGTGGCGGCAATTTTCCGGAAAGACCGGGCAATCATGCCCGAAGGAAACACAGTAATTGAAGACGGCGATGAGGTGTTCTTCATTGCTGCGGCCGACCACATCAAGTCTGTCATGAGTGAGCTCCAGCCGCTGGTAAAACCTTACAAGCGCATCTTTATCTGCGGCGGTGGCAACATTGGCCAGCGCCTGGCCAACACCCTTGAAAGCCGTTACCAGGTCAAGCTGCTGGAACGGGACCACGAGCGCTGTGTGATGCTTTCTGAAAACCTGCGCAAGACCGTGGTGCTCGAAGGCAACGCCGCCAACAAGGACATCCTGCTGGAAGAGAACATCGAAAACACCGATGTATTCTGTGCGGTGACCAACGACGATGAAGCCAACATCATGGCCTCACTTCTGGCCAAGCGCCTCGGTGCCCGCAAGGTACTGACCCTGATCAACAACCCGGACTACGTGGACTTGATCCAGGGTGGCGACATCGACGTGGCCATCTCGCCCCAGCAAACCACCATCGGCAGTCTACTGACCCACGTACGCCGGGGCGACGTGGTAAACGTTCACTCACTGCGCAGAGGCGCTGCCGAGGCGATCGAAGCAATTGCCCACGGCGACCATCGATCGTCCAAGGTGGTGGGCAAACGGCTGGATGAAATCAACCTGCCGGAAGGCACGACCATCGGTGCCATTGTCCGTCGCAACGAAGTTCTGATCGCCCACGATCACCTCCGGATACAGCCGGATGACCACGTTATCCTGTTCCTGGTCGATAAAACCCGCATCCGCGATGTGGAAAAACTGTTTCAGGTTGGGCTCACCTTCTTCTGACTTAGAAATACACAGCCAGCACGCGTATAATGCGCCTTTCTTTTTTCAGAGCGTCCCGAAGGATAACCGGGGCGCCACACACAGACTGATCAGCAGGCAACCGTCGTGACAGACAAGGCAACAAAACAGACTACTCCGGATATCGGGACCTTCCAGGGCCTGATCCTGGCTCTGCAGAATTTCTGGGCGCAGCATGGCTGCGTGGTTCTCCAGCCCCTGGACATGGAAGTGGGTGCCGGCACCTTCCACCCGGCCACCTTCCTGCGTGCCATCGGGCCGGAAACCTGGAACGCTGCCTATGTACAGCCCAGCCGCCGCCCCACCGACGGCCGTTACGGTGAGAACCCCAACCGCCTGCAGCACTATTACCAGTTCCAGGTGGTTCTGAAGCCATCGCCGGACAACATTCAGGAACTGTATCTGGATTCCCTCCGTGCCCTGGGCCTGGACCCGCTGGTGCACGACATCCGGTTTGTGGAAGACAACTGGGAGTCCCCGACACTGGGCGCCTGGGGCCTGGGCTGGGAAATCTGGCTGAACGGTATGGAAGTCACCCAGTTTACCTACTTCCAGCAGGTTGGCGGCCTGGAGTGCTTCCCGGTTACCGGCGAGCTGACCTACGGGCTGGAGCGCATCGCCATGTACCTGCAGGGCGTGGACAGCGTATACGATCTGGTCTGGACGGAAGGCCCTGACGGTGTGGTCACCTACGGTGACGTGTTCCACCAGCAGGAAGTGGAGATGTCCACCTACAACTTCGAGCACGCCGACACCGAGTTCCTGTTCCACAGCTTCGATGTTCACGAACGGGAAAGCGCTCGCCTGATTGAAGCGGGCCTGGCACTGCCAGCCTACGAGCAGGTACTCAAAGCCTCCCACACCTTCAACCTGCTGGACGCCCGCCACGCCATCTCGGTGACCGAGCGTCAGCGTTTCATCCTTCGGGTTCGCACCCTGGCTCGAGCCGTTGCCCAGGCCTACTTCGACAGCCGTCGCTCGCTCGGCTTCCCGCTCGCCCCCGAGGCGTTGCGCAAGGAAGTCCTCGCCGCGGCTGAGGCCGCCGACGACAAGGCGAAAAGCAAGAAGGGCAAGAAAGCGAAGAAGGCACAGCAGGAACAGGGGAACGCATAACCATGGCTACACAGGATTTTCTGGTCGAACTGGGCACCGAAGAGCTGCCCCCCAAGGCCCTCAAGCCGCTTTCTGATGCCTTCACCCAGGGCATTGCCCGGGGTCTGGAAGAAGCAGGCGTCGAATTCGCAAAGGTAGAAAGTTTTGCCGCTCCGCGCCGTCTCGCAGTGCGCATTCGGGATCTGGCCGATTCCCAGCAGGACAAGTCGGTTGAAAAGCGTGGTCCTGCCGTCAAGGCGGCATTCGACGATGCGGGCAACCCGACCCGCGCTCTGACCGGCTTTGCCACCTCCCTGGGCGTCACCCCGGACCAGCTCGACACCCTGGAAACCGACAAGGGTGCCTGGGTGGTCTACCGCACGGTCGAGCAGGGCAAGCCCACCGTGGAACTGATGCCGGAACTGGTGGAGCAATCCCTGGCAGGCCTTCCGATTCCCAAGCGCATGCGCTGGGGCGCCCACCGCACCGAGTTCGTTCGCCCGGTGCACTGGGTCGTCATGCTGTTTGGCAACAAGGTGATTGAAGCGCCGATTATGGGGCTGACCCCGGGCAACAAAACCCGCGGTCACCGCTTCCACTGCCCGAAATCCCTGATCGTGCCCACGCCGAATGATTACGAAGTCGTTCTCAAGCAGGAAGGTTATGTAATTGCCGACTTCGCGGAGCGCCGGGAACAGATCCGTGCCGGCGTGACCGAACTGGCCGAGAAGGAAGCCGGTGGTAAAGCGGTCATTGATGAAGACCTGCTGGACGAAGTCACCGCACTGAACGAGTGGCCGGTGCCGTTGATGGGCCGCTTTGAAGAGCGATTCCTTGAGGTTCCTGCAGAAGCCCTGATTTCCTCCATGAAGGAACATCAGAAGTACTTCCACGTGGTGGCCGCCGACGGGGAAATGCTGCCGCTGTTCATTACCGTCGCCAACATTGAGAGCAAGGATCCGTCCCAGGTGATCTCCGGTAACGAGAAAGTGATCCGGCCCCGTCTTTCCGACGCCGCGTTCTTCTACGAAACCGACCGCAAGACCAAGCTTGAGGATCGCATCGACGCTCTCAAGCCCATTGTATTCCAGGAGAAGCTGGGCAGTATCTACGATAAATCCGTACGCGTAGCGGCCCTGGCCAGGAAGATTGCCGACGCCATCGGCAGTGATCCGGCGCTGGCCGAGCGCGCCGCCATGCTGGCCAAGACCGACCTGGTCACCGAAATGGTCCTGGAGTTCACCGATCTGCAGGGCATCATGGGCCAGTACTATGCGGCCAACGATGGCGAGCCGGAAGACGTGGCCAAGGCGCTGAACGAACAGTACATGCCCCGTTTCGCGGGCGACGACCTGCCGACTACCCTCACCGGCTGTGCCATCGCCATTGCCGATCGGCTGGATTCCCTGGTGGGTCTGTTCGGCATCAACCAGCCGCCGTCCGGTACCCGGGATCCGTTCGCCCTGCGCCGCGCGTCTCTGGGTGTGCTGCGTATCATCATCGAGCGCGAGCTGCCGCTGGACCTGCAGACCTGCTGCGAGTGGGCGGAAGAGAACTTCACGGTGCTGACTGAGCAGAATACCGCCAGCACGGTTGTCGACTACATGCTGGAGCGCTTCCGCGCCCATTACGACGAGCAGGGCATTGGTGCCGAGGTTTACCTGGCCGTTCACGCCCGCCGTCCGACTCGCCCTCTGGATTTCGACCGCCGAGTTAAGGCGGTGGAAGCCTTCCGCCAGCTGCCTGAAGCGCAGGCACTGGCCGGCGCCAACAAGCGGGTTTCGAACATCCTGACCAAGCAGGGTGGTGACAGCATCGGAGAAACCGTCGACGCCAGTCTGCTGCAGGACAGCGCGGAAAAGGCATTGGCCGAGCAGGTCGACCAGCAGTCCGCCAAGGTCCTGCCGCTGTTCGAGAACGGCGATTACGCCAGTGCCCTGAGCTCCCTGGCCAGCCTGCGGGAATCGGTGGACAGCTTCTTTGACGAGGTGATGGTGATGGCCGACGATGAGGCCATCCGGAACAACCGTCTGGCCTTGCTGAACCGGCTGCGGAACCTGTTCCTGCGCGTTGCGGATATCTCCCTGCTGCCCACAGCAGGTTGAGGCCGGACGAAGGGGCGCGCACACAGCGATGCTGATCATTCTGGATCGGGATGGGGTCATCAATGAATACGATGGCAATTACATCTGCTCGGCGGATGAATGGCATCCCATTCCCGGCAGCATAGAAGCGGTGGCCCGGCTCTGTAATGCCGGCCACCGGATTGCCATCGCCACTAATCAGTCCGGCATCGGTCGAGGCTATTACGACACCGACGAGCTGGATGCCATGCATGAAAAGCTGGAGCAGCTGGTGGAAGCCCAGGGCGGCTGCATCGATTTCATTGCCTTTTGTCCCCACCATCCCGACGATCAGTGTGGCTGCCGCAAGCCACTGACCGGCCTGCTGGAACAGATTCGACAGCACTTCCACCTGACCAGCCTCCAAGGGGCGATCATGGTCGGCGACAGCCGAAAAGACCTCGAAGCCGGACACGCCGAAGGTTGCCACCCGGTACTGGTACGAACCGGCAATGGCGAGGAAACGGAGCGCCACCTGGACGCCAGGCCCATACCGGGCGCCGATGTCAGTATCTACGATAATCTCAGCAAATTTACGGATGCCCTTTTGTCCGCCGAGGGCTGGTAAAACCAGAGCGAATCCGTATAATACCGGCCGTTGATCGGCGTGTGGCGCAGCTTGGTAGCGCACTTCGTTCGGGACGAAGGGGTCGCAGGTTCGAATCCTGCCACGCCGACCATTTTCCCGCACTCTCTCCCCTGTTTATCTCCTGCTTGAAGCTTCAACGAAGCACAGCAATGACGACGCATCTGGTGTCGGCTTTGTCGTTACCTCCTTAAAGCAAAGGCTCCACCGGCAACAGCGAAAACAGATACACCAATGCCCTCTTGAAGGCGCCGACATTGGGCTCATGATGGTGCTCAATCGTCTCCGATCCATTGAATTCCAGCCAACGCAGTTCGCCGTCCTCATCCAGTATTACTTCGTAGGCCGCCAGCCTGACCTGTTCGGGAAAGGCCGACTCCAGAGCATCGGCCAGTTCCGGGCTCTTGATCAGAAAACCCAGCTCGGTGTTGAGGTTTGCTGAACGGGGGTCGAAGTTGAAGGAACCGACAAAGAGCGTCTCGCCATCCACGGCAAAGGTTTTGGCGTGGAGGCTGGCCGCAGAGCTCCCAACCATGCCGCCAGAGCTCTGGTGCTCGTCTTCATTTTCCGACCTGAATTTACGCAATTCGAACAGTTCGACACCCGCTTCTAATAGAGCCTCCCGGTATTTCGCATAGCCTGAATGCACCAGGGCAACGTCGTTGGCTTCCAGGGAATTGGTGAGAATCCGCACCTCCACGCCGCTCGCTTCCAGATCGCGGAACAACTCTACGCCGGGGTTACCCGGAACGAAGTAGGGCGAAACCAGGGTTACTGTCTTTTCGGGTTCACCCAGGGCCAGGGCCAGCTGTTGGCTCAATAAACCGTGCTCCTCTTCGAGCCCCTGGGCTTTGGCCGGATCATCGCTCACCATCTCGACCGGTGCCCAGACAAACGAAACCTCCTGGTCCAGTAACTCTTGAAGGAAATCTGAATTGCGCAAAGCTGCTACAAAACGCCGGGCCTCTGCATTCTGTTCAACGGCCGCAAGACTGGTTTCCAACGCATCCAGATCTTCATCGCCGACTGCAGACAACAACCGATCCGCCGGATACGAGGACTCACTTGCCCAGTAACGATCAAAATCCTGCGAAACACGGTCCACGACAGGCCCGATGGCCAGGACATCCAGGTCCGAGAACAGGGCACCGCTGCCAACCCCGAAATACTCATCGGCAACATTCCGGCCGCCAATGATGGTGGCCTGGTTGTCAGCCGTAAATGACTTGTTGTGCATCCGGTGGTTCAGGCGGCCGAAGTCGGTCAGGAAGCCGAGGGCCCGGGAACTGCGAATGACGAACGGATTGAACAGCCGAACCTCGACGTTGTCATGATGATTCAGCGCAGACAGCCACTCATCCATGCCTGCGATGCCGTTGTCATCCAGAAGCAGCCGGACCCGCACGCCGCGCTCGGCGGCCCGATACAGCGAGTACAGAAGCAGCTTGCCAGTAATATCGTCCTGCCAGATGTAGTACTGGACATCCAGGGATCGATCGCTGGCCTCGGCAAGCAACGCGCGGGCAACGAAAGCATCAAGGGGATTCTGCAGTGTCGCAATTCCACTCAGGCCAGGGTGGTTTTCGACTTCGTAGCCAACTGCCCGGCCAAGGCGGGTGCCTGCTGTCTGCTCCTGCGAGAAAGCTTCAGACTGTGACCGGTCTTTCAGAGAGGGCAGTGCGCAGCCGGTCAACAGACTTGTTAGCAGGAAGAGCGTCAGCGTGAAGGTTGTTCGGCTTTCGGTCATTTATACAGGGAGCCATCGCGTGATGAATCAATCAATTGAAATCATGGCACAAAGAAACCTGTTGGACAGGTTGCAGAGCCGCGTTTCAAAAATATTGCCAGTTCAATACTGAGGGTCGCGGCTTCAATTCGTTAAACCTATTTGTTCTATAGATATAACTATATTGGATAACGACTGCTGAACGGGTTATTGTTATTCCGACATCAAGAGGCCAACAGCCTCCACCAGTAAAACCCGACAGGAGATTCATCATGAGTTTATTGCTTGGCTCTACCGCCCCGAACTTCACCATCGACAGTACTGCAGGCCAGATCAACTTCCACGACTGGGCCGGCGATTCCTGGGTATTCTTCTTCAGCCACCCGGCCGACTTCACGCCGGTGTGCACCACTGAAATGGGCCGCACCGCTCAGCTGGCGAAAGAATTCGAAGCCCGCAACGTAAAGCCCCTGGGCCTTTCCACTGACACCGTGGAAGAGCACGTAAAGTGGATTGACGATGTCAACGACACCCAGAACTGCAATCTCCAGTTCCCGATCGTTGCTGACGCAGACCACAAAGTGGCCGAACTATACGAAATGATCCACCCCGGCGAGAGCGAAACCGCCGCCGTACGCAGCGTATTCATCATCGACCCAGACAAGAAGATTCGTCTGACCATGACCTACCCGATGGCGGTAGGCCGCAACTTCGACGAAATCCTCCGGGTCATCGATGCCCTGCAAACCGGTGATGCCAACAAGGTTGCCCTGCCGGCCGACTGGCGCAAAGGAGGCGATGTGATCATTCCGCCCTCCATTTCCAATGAGGAAGCCAAAGCCCTGTTCCCACAGGGCTGGAATGAGATCCGTCCGTACCTCCGCACCACCAAGCTCTGATCCGGTTCGCGGATAAATAGAGGCCCGCCGTTTGGCGGGCCCCCCAATGCAGGAGGCCCCCCATGAAACTGATACTGACAGCTCTGCTTGTCACCCTTGCCATCGGCTTCAACGCCCAGGCGGAAGAGGCGCTATCCCTGACCCCACAGGAAACCTATGACCTCGTTCAGGAGCAAGGTGATCGCCTGCTATTTGTCGACGTCCGGGATCCGATTGAAATTATGTTTATCGGCTTTACCGATATGGTCGACAAGAATATCCCGTTCAAACTGGCGGATCGCTCAGACTTTCTCTCGGATAAAGGCCGGTTTGCGATGAACACAAATCGGGATTTCGCTTCACAGGTAGAAGAAGCCCTGAGAGAAAAAGGCCTCACCAGGGATGACCTGGTCATTACCATGTGTCGTTCCGGTTCCAGCCGCGGCAAGCCCAGCGCCGAATACCTGATGGAGCGGGGCTTCACCAATGTGAAATACATTGACCACGGCTTTCAGGGCAGTGGTGCCAAAGAAGGTAAAAAGAAAGGCATGAGAATTGTGAATGGCTGGCAGAATGAAGGCCTGCCATGGTCTATGACGCTCAATCCAGAGAAAATCTATCGTCCGTGATTGGAATGTAAACGCCCGGGGTCGGCCCAGCCCCCCCCGGGCTTCCGCCCTCAGAAGGTGAATGTACGCATCTTCGGGTTCAGCATCTGGCCGGCCATTTCCGGCGGCATGGCCACCCCAACGCCATCAATCAGATCATCTTTGCTGTACTCACTGTTCGGTAGATACAGCGCACAGACTTTAGCCTCACCACCGTTTTTCAACAGGCCGCGCAGCATCTGCCCCGGCGTTACGTTCTTGGGTTTGAGCGCAGGCGCTTCGTAGGACTTGAGCGCCAGGTCACCGGCTTTGTCACAAAGCAACACGTTTACCTTGGCTCCCTGCTGGGCCATGGTGTTCGAAAGCACCATTGCCATGCCCTGGGTTTGCAGCGAATCGCTGGACAGGATGACCAGCACCTCTTCGACGCCGCCTTTGTGGCTGTCGGCCTGAACACTGAAAGGTACGGCTGCAATCAGTGCAGCTGCGGCGACGGCCTTGATTGATTTGATCATGGGAAAAACTCCTTTTTGGTTGATCGAAAGACTTCAAAATCAATGTATCTGGCCAGGGAATGAGCTTCAGTGACAAAGTCACTTTCAGAGCTATGCCTGCCTTAAAGCTGACCCCGCCCTTATATTTCCTTTTATTCTAACGATAGACTCATAAGTTTGGTACCCTTTGATATATCTCAAGCTCACTCGCGCGCAGCAAACAAAGACAAGAGGTTCGAGGCATGACCAGCAACACAACCACCACGGGCAACGTCAAAACCCATACGGTCGTAATCGTAGGCGGCGGGGCGGCCGGTATCTCGGTGGCGTCCAGCATTCATAAGCGGGACAGCAATATCGACATTGCCATCATTGAGCCCGCTACCCGGCATCATTACCAACCGGGCTGGACCATGGTGGGTGGTGGGGTTTTCCGGCCGGAAGTCACCTCCAAGCCTATGGCAGAAGTCATGCCCGCTTTTGTTTCCTGGTACCAGCAACCGGTAAGCGCCATCGACCAGGACAACAACCGGGTTACTCTGGGTGACGGTTCTTCCATGGAATACAAAGCCCTGGTGCTCGCTCCAGGGCTGGAGCTGAACTGGGGCGGCATCGAAGGCCTGGAGGAGGCGTTGGGCTCCAATGGGGTCACGTCCAATTACCGCGAGGGCATGGCCAGCTACACCTGGGACCTCGTCCAGAATCTCAAGAACGGCCGAGCGCTTTTCAGTCAGCCTCCCATGCCGATCAAATGTGCAGGCGCGCCCCAGAAAGCCATGTACCTGTCTGCCGATTACTGGCTCAAACACGGCGTGCTGAACAATCTGGATATCCAGTTCCATAACGCCGGCGCCGTTCTGTTCGGTGTGTCCGATTACGTCCCGGCCCTGGAAGCCTATATCGAAAAATACGGCATCAACCTGAATTTCCAGAGCACACTGGTTGCCGTAAACGGGCCGGCACAGACAGCGGTATTCCGCTCAACCGACAGCGAGGGCAACAGCCAGGAGCGGGAGATCAGCTTTGACATGCTGCACGCCGTCCCACCCCAGCGGGCACCAAAGCTGATTCGTGAATCTGCCCTGGCCAACGAAGGCGGCTGGCTGGATCTTGAGGACGATACCCTGCGCCATAAAACTTACGCCAACATCTTTGGCCTTGGTGACGTGAGCGGAACCGGCAACGCCAAAACCGCCGCTGCAGTGCGTAAACAGGCGCCAGTGGTGGCTGAGAACCTGGTGGCCACGCTCCGAAACCAGCCGCTTGAGGCCGCGTATCTGGGCTACGGCTCCTGCCCGCTGACGGTGGAAAACGGCAAAATTGTACTGGCGGAGTTCGGCTATGGCGGAGTACTGCAGCCCAGCTTCCCGAAATGGATCAACGATGGCACCAAGGCCACCCGGGCCGCCTGGTGGTTGAAGGCCAAGCAGCTGCCAACGCTGTATTGGCACGGGATGTTGAAGGGGCATGAGTGGCTGGCCAGGCCGGCACCGCGCTCAGTCAAACACTGATTTCAGGCGATACCGGAACCATAGGTTCCGGTATTTTTTTGACCCCGATAATTTTGCAGTAACCGTACTTGTGTGCTTGGATTTATTTCTTTACGCGGACTTTCAATAAGAAATACTAAAAATTCAGGTTTTCAACTATCCTCATCGCGGAATGGCCAGGCTATCACCTGTTGAGGACTCACAATGCGTAAAAACCTTCCCGTAACCAGCCACGAAAGAACGTTCAAACCGTCTCAGAAACTGATTTCCTCAACCGACCTGAAAGGCAAGATAAAGCACTGCAATCAAGCCTTCATCGAGGTGAGTGGTTTCAGCCGGGACGAGCTGATTGGCCAGCCTCACAACATTGTCCGGCATCCCGATATGCCACCCGCCGCCTATGAGAACATGTGGTCACACCTTAAGGCCGGACAGCCCTGGATGGGGCTGGTAAAGAACCGTTGCAAGAACGGCGATTTCTACTGGGTAAGTGCCTACGTTACCCCGGTCACCGAAAACGGCAAGGTAGTCGGCTACGAGTCCGTGAGATCCTGTCCCGACAGGAAGGACGTCGAGCGCGCAGAAAAGCTATACGCAGCCCTGAGGGCGGGCAGAACAGGAACCCCATTCTGGCGGCGCGTCCAACCCCCTACCATCTTTCTGGCGCTTGTTTTCATTGTTACAGGGGCATTGTTTCTTGCAGACCAGAAAATGTTGTCCGAGCTTGTTCTGGCAGGCGGCGTAATTGCGTATGCCGGCTGGATGCATCTGGCCAGAAAACAGCTGATGGGCTCGGTCACCAGGCTTCTGGCACACAGCTTCACAGATGATCTGGCCGCAAGAAGCTACACCGATGACGATTTGCCACTGGGACGTATCAAGGTTGCAGTGAGGGCCCAACAAGCTCACCTTGATGCGGTACTCACCCGGCTTGAAGACTCCGCCGATGAGATGCGACTTTACTCAGTGAAAGGTCGGGAAGTCAGCTTCGAAGCTCAGGAGGCCCTCAAACAGCAGCAGGGCGAAACCGAACAGGTTGCGGCAGCCGTACACGAGATGTCCCAAACCATTGCGGAGGTGTCCTCGAACGTCCAGTCCACGGCAGAGCGGGCGGATGGCGCAAAAGAGTTTGCCAATGAGGGGCGTTCTGTTGTTCGCGGGACCCGGGAAGCCATTGAATCTCTCAAAGGTTCCGTTCATGGCATTAGCGCTTCCGTTGGCGAGCTGGCTCAGCAGACTCAGCAGATAGCCTCAGCCGCAAAGATTATCGAAGAAATTGCAGAGCAGACCAACCTGCTGGCCCTGAATGCCGCCATTGAAGCGGCGAGGGCCGGCGAGCATGGGCGCGGATTCGCCGTGGTGGCCGAGGAGGTAAGGGGCCTGGCATCCCGGACCCGCAATTCAACGAGTGAAATCCATGGCATTGTCAGCGAATTGATTGCCCGCTCCGAGGAGGCCAACCAGAAAGCCGACGAGGGCAAGCTTTCGGCAGACGAGGGCATGGAAAAAATGCTCTCGGCCGAGAGCACCCTCAATGACATTGCTGAATCCGTCTCCAACATTGCCGAAATGGCAATGCAGATGGCAGCCGCCGTGGAGGAGCAGGCCCAGGTGTCGGATCAGATCAACGAGCAAGTGGAGAAAATCTCGGATCTGGCATCCAACAACCTGGCCAAAGGTGAAGAGTCCACCGAGTGCGTTAAAAACATTGAGCAGATTGCGAACGATTTGCACGAACTGGTCGTACGTTTCAAATGACAGGACGCAATTCAAACTGTTACATGGAATGGCTTGTCATCTGCGCTCACAATCTCTAGCGTCGGGGCAGTTAGCGATAGAAGGCGCAGCCGAACCTTGTTCAAGAAATAATCACCTGGCCTAGCAAAGTGAGTCACGACCATGGATAGCAATACCCTGGAAAAGCGTCGGCTCACCGCCCTTGAGCGTTTGGGCATTCTCGATACGCCCCCGGAAGACCGTTTTGAAAGGCTTACCCGGATTGCCCGCCAGTACTATGGTGTAAAAACGGCGCTTTTTTCGGTGCTTGATGCCAACCGTCAATGGTTCAAGTCGCGTCAGGGCCTTGATGTCAGCGAGACCCCCCGCCCTGTTGCTTTCTGTGATTATGCCATTCAGCAGGACAAGGCGTTTATCGTCTGCGACGCTACAAAGGACCCTCGCTTTTCACAGAACCCACTGGTTACCGGACATCCCAACATCCGCTTCTATGCCGGCATGCCAGTACGTGAGCCGACCGGTTTCAAAATTGGCACCATCTGCATCATCGACGATCAACCCCGTGATTTCGGGGAACTGGATCTGGACATCCTCCGAAACCTTGCCACGATGATCGAGGACGAGCTTGAGCGAACGTACCTGTCGATCGAGAACCATGAATTCGTCGAAGTATCTCACCTGAACCGATCGATCCAACGAGCATTGAATGTCTTTCTGACCAGTGACAACCAGAATGCGGCCTTCGAGCAGATGCTCAACGATCTCCTGTCGCTCACCGGCAGCCAGTTCGGGTTTATTGGCGAAACCCTGTCAAAAGAGAATGGCGCCCCTTATCTGAAAATCGGAGCGATCACCAATATTGCCTGGAACCCCAAAACCCAGGCGTTGTATCAACAGGTCGAACGCCGGGGGCTTGTGTTCGATCGCCTGGACACCCTGATTGCACTTCCCATGACCTCGGGGGAGGTGGTCATTTCCAGCGATGTCGCGACCGACCCTCGCCGCGGCGGGCTCCCTCAGAGGCACCCCGATATTGATGCCTATATCGGTATTCCGGTGTTTTCCGGCGATCAACAAGTTGGACTGGTGGGGCTGGCGAACCGTCTCGGCGGATACAAAGTAAAACTGGCCGAAGAGCTGGAGCCTTTGCTTCAAACCCTCGGCAACCTGATCGAGCGCAAAAGGTTGCACCATGAGAAGCAGCAACACCAGAAACGCCTTGAAAAAGCGGCGAACTACGATGCCCTCACCGATTTGCCCAACCGCCGGAAACTCACTGAGATTTTCACCCAGGAGCTGCACGAGGCGAACCTGCGAGAAGGCACAGTTGCCCTCTGTTTTATCGATCTGGATGGCTTCAAAGGCATCAACGACCAACATGGCCACGCAGTTGGTGATGCAGTCCTGAAGATCATCTCCGAACGCCTGAAAGCAACTGTGAGGCAACATGACGCCGTCGGTCGTCTCGGGGGAGACGAATTTGTCGCCATACTCCGGGATGTGGAGGATTCGACGGTCTACAACCGCATTCTGGAAGTTGTACGCCGCCCGATCAGTTACCAGAATTCTGTCATGAAACTGTCGGCCAGCATGGGTGTGACCGTTTATCCTGACGACGCCGAGGATCCGGATACACTGCTCCGGCATGCCGATCAGGCGATGTATGCGGCAAAAGATGCGGGCAAAGACAGCTACAGCCTGTTTGACCTCGCCTCCCACTATACCCGGAAAGAGCGTGTCCGCGTTCTCGAGCAGGTTGACGAGGCACTGGCGAAAAAGCAGTTCGAGCTCTACTACCAGCCCAAGATCAACTACCGCACCGGATCGGTAGAGGGTTTTGAGGCACTGATCCGTTGGAACCACCCGGAGGAGGGGCTTCTGTCGCCGGCCCGATTCCTGGAGCACCTTGAATTTACCGAATACGCCAGACAGGTTGGCCTGTTCGTGATGGAAAGCGCAGTCGGCGTGATCTGCGAATTCATGAACCTGGGATTGCCGTATACAGTCAGCATCAACCTGAGCCCGTCCCACTTCCTGAGCGAACACTTCCCGGATGACATCGCCGGCACCATGGACGAGTGCCCCCACGAGGTCCGGGACCGGCTGATCATAGAAATCCTTGAAACCACTGCCCTGGACGACACCACCACGGTCATGAAAAACCTCAGTGTTTGCCGCAATGCCGGGCTGGGCATTTCCCTGGACGATTTCGGCACCGGCTACTCGTCATTGAACTATTTCCGGACCTTGCCGGCCCAGGAAGTGAAAATAGATCGAACCTTCGTGGGGGATCTGATCGGGAACCATGATAACTCGATGATCGTAGAAGCGATTTTGCGCCTGTCCCAGAGTTTTCAGAGGCGTACTGTGGCAGAAGGGGTAGAAACTGCCGAACAGGAGGAGCGTCTACTGTCTCTTGGCTGCGATGTTGGCCAGGGTTATCGTTACAGCCCACCGCTTCCACTTGCAGAAGCGCTCGAATGGGCCAACACTTTCACTTGGGCCCGTTATCGTTCGGGCCAGAACTAGCCGCGAAATCGCGGCCTTCGTGTGAGGGATCACATGCATCTGTCTGCAGAAACAAGGCTCAATGCCATTCTCGATGGCACTGGCGCGGGTACCTGGGAATACAATCTGGACACCGGCGAAATTATCTTCAACGAACGCTGGGCCAGTATGCTCGGCTATACCCTGGAAGAGCTTCAACCTCTATCCTTCGAGACGTGGGAGCGCCTCAGTCATCCCAGCGATGTCGAATCAGCGCACGAGGCTCTCAATGCTTACCTTAACCGGGAGGCCACCAAGTTCGAGTGCGTGGTTCGCATGCTTCACAAGGACGGTGACTGGCGTTACATCCACACCCGCGGAACCCTGTTCAACAATGACCAGACGGCAGAAAGCCGTTGGCTGATGGGTACGCATCTTGATGTCACGGAAGAGAAAGTTTCCCAGCACCAGCTGCAGCAGCTTGCCGAATCTCTCCCCGGGGTCATATATACCTTTACTCTCAATAAAGATGGCAGTTTTCACTTCCCCTATATGAGCCGCAAGGCCAAGGATTTCTATGGCGTAACGGCCGCGGAAACCCAGACCAACCCGGAACGGATGTTCGAAACCATTCACCCAGAGGATGTCGCAAAAGTTCACGAGACTATCGAACTCTCCCGCAAGACGCTAAGCGAATGGGTTTGTGAATACCGCATCATCAAAGATGGCCAGACCCAATGGTTGCGAGGGGTTTCCCAGCCGGAGCGAAATCCCGACGGTAGTACTACCTGGCATGGCGTTATTACCGACATCGACGACCAGAAGCGCCTGGAATTCCAGCTGGAAGCCCTCACAATTACCGATGAACTGACAGGCCTCTACAACCGGAGATATCTGCTCAGAAAGCTTGAAGAGCTGGTCGAACAGTCGACCCGTTACAACCATCCCTTCTCACTGCTTTCCCTGGACATTGATTTTTTCAAAAGCGTCAACGATTCCTGGGGCCATCTCACCGGCGATAAGGTATTGCGCACGGTGGCGAATCTGATCGAAACGCGGACTCGCAAAGCCGACATTGTTGCGCGCACCGGAGGCGAAGAGTTTATCGTTCTGATGCCTCACACCACCTTGGGTGATGCTCGCCAAGTTGCCGAGTCCCTGCGTATCGGTATGGAGACAGAGAGTTTTCTCAGTGAAGATGACACCCCCTTCAACGTTACCTTGAGTGCCGGGGTCGTTTGCTGGGACCAAAGCATCAACGGTGTGCGGGATCTGCTGTCCGCATGCGACCAGTTGCTTTACCAGGCAAAACGGGCAGGCAGAAATCAGGTCGTCGTCAGCGAAATCGGCGCTGAATAGAGCTGACAGCCAAAAAACAGCGTATTCTGGCGTTCGACAACAACCCGAATGGAGAAAAAGCATGATCGGATACGTCACCCTTGGCGTCAGTGATATGGAACGGGCAAAGGCATTCTATGCGGAACTGTTGAGCGACCAGGGAGCCAGGCTACTGCTGGATATGGGTCGTATTGCGTTTATCGGCAAAAGCATGAAAGCGCCCATGATCGCGGTTTGCGTTCCCTTTAATGAGGAGCCCAACCATCCCGGCAACGGCAACATGGTTGCCCTGCCTGCGGAGTCGAAAGAAGGTGTGGATGCCATGTACAAGAAAGCCATCGAGCTGGGTGCCACCTGCGACGGTGAGCCGGGGCAACGGATTCCCGACCAGTTCTACGGCGCCTACGTGAAGGACCCGGACGGTAACAAGCTGGCGTTTTTTGTATTCGGTTAACTACTCTGCTGCGTTGAACCACCAGCGTGGCAACAGCCGATGGGTGGCCGGCTTCAAAAACCGGTCGTCAATCAGCCAGATCACACCCCGGTCTTCCGGGGTGCGAATCACCCGACCGGCCGCCTGGGCCACTTTCTGCAAGCCCGGAATCAGATAGGTGTAGTCATAGCCAGCGCCGAATCGCTGTTCGAGTCGAGCCTTGAGGATTTCGTGCCAGGCATCGAACGGGGGCAAGCCCAGGGTCGCAATAAACGCCCCGATGAGCTGATCCCCGGGCAAATCGATGCCTTCGCTGAACACCCCACCCAGAACAGCGAACGCCACGCTGCCACCCGGCTCCCTGAAACCTGCCAGAAACTCAGCTCTCTGTTGCGGCGACATGCCCGGCGCCTGCGCCCGCTGGGGAATATCCGGCGCCTGCCGGGCCAGGGCCTCACTAACCTGCTGCGCGTACTTGAAGCTACTGAAAAACGCCAGGTAATGCCCGGGCCGCTCCGTGAACTGCCGGGCGATCAGCTCGGCGATGGGTTTGAGTGATGCCTCCCGATGAACCTGGCGCGTGCTGATTCCCGGCGTGAAGTGCACCTGCAACTGGTCTGCGCTGAACGGACTGGGTAGCGTGGTAAAACGCGAATCCTCAGGCAGCCCGAGCAAATCCCGGTAGTAAACACCGGGACTCAGGGTGGCGGAAAAAAGCAGAACCGAATGCGCCGCCTCGAACCGCTCCCGCAGGAAATCCGCCGGGATCAGGTTCTGGATGGTCAGGCTAGCCCGCCCCCGACCAGCGCGCTTAAATTCACACAGAGAGTGATCGCCGAACGTATCCGCAAGTTTCATGAAGGCGACGCTTTCGAACAACAATTCCTGCAGGTCCAGATCCGGAGGGTTGTCGGCCAGATAATCGGTCAGATTGGATACCATCGCCTGCAGGGCCCCCAGCAATTGCGGCGGCAGTGTTTCCAGAAACTCCGGGCTCTCTGTATCAGTCTGGTGGTCCCGGATCAGGCTCTGCCACGCCCGGGCGGTCCGGTCGATGGCGGATTTCAGCGGTTTTGGCGCGGTTTTTTTTATCCTCAGCAAGCGCTGCTGATCCAGCCGGACCGAATACATGCCCCGGCCCCGGTCCACGAGGTTATGAGCTTCATCTACCAGCACGCTGGCCTTCCAGTTGTTCTGGCGAATCAAACCATGGAGCAGGGCGGATTGATCGAACAGCCGGTTCACGTCACCGATCACCACATCGCTCCAGCGTGCCATTTCCTGGGACAGAAAATACGGGCAGATATCGTGACCGGCAGCAATCTTCGCGAGCGTGTGCTGATCCAGTATCCCTTCGGTCTGGACAGCTTCTGCCCGGGCATCGGGCAGCCGGTCGAAGAACCCTTTGGCCAGGGGGCAGGATTCACCATGGCAGGCTTTGTCCGGGTGCTCGCAGGCGTCGTCTTTGGAAACCAGTTCCAGCGTTCTGAGGGGCCAGGTCGGGCCGGCTTGAGCCGAACGCAGGCGAGCCACCGCATCCATGGCCAGCTGACGGGCAGTATTGCGACAGGTGAGATAGAACAACCGGTCCTGTCCGGCAGAGGGCATGGCCATCAGCGCCGGAAACAGGGTGCCGAGGGTCTTGCCCAGGCCGGTCGGAGCTTCCAGAAGCAGAGTGCCGGACTTTACCGCGTTCTTGTACACCGTCTCTGCCAGCTGGCGTTGCCTGGGACGAAATTCCGGAAAGGGAAACGCAAGGCCGGCGAGTAACGCATTGCGCTGTTCGCGGTGATGCTCTTCCTGTTCCGCCCAGGCCTTGTATTGACCGCAAAGGGTTTCCAGTTCCTGCCAGAGCTCATCGGCACTGGCGGTCTCCACCACCGGTGTTTCCTTGTCCCTGCCGGTGTCGTAATAGATCAGCGCCAGCTCCAGGGTTTTGACGTTTTCCTGTCGACACAAAAGCGCTCCGTAGGCTCGCAACTGGGCCCGGTGGAGCGCCCTTTGATGCTCGCGGATTCGGGACAGGTCACCCCGATGGGTCTTGATTTCTTCCAGCCGGCCGCGGTGCGGGTTGTAGGTATCGGCGCGCCCGGAAAGCAATAATCCCCGGCACTCACCAGTCAGTAAATACTCGCTTTTATAGCCATAGCCGCGACGGGACTGGATGGCCTGGTGGCCGGCGATGCCCTCTTCGGCACTGGGAGCCGGGGTGTAGCGGAAGTCCAGGTCGCCCCGGCGCGCGGCAAATTCGCACAGGGTTCGGACGGCTACCTTCAGCGTCATTCCATCACCCCATCGTCTTGCCAGCGCACATAGCACACACTGGCGGGGATACCCTCAACGGCAAAAAATTCGAGCCAACGTATCTGATGGTCCTGCAGCCGATCGCCCGGCCCTTTCACTTCAACCATTTCATAACGCTTTTCGGTATCGGCGGCGCCGGGAAAGAAACGAATCAGATCGGGGAAACCACTGCGGTGCTCACGGATATTCAGTAACAGGCGGCGGAAGAGGGTTTCCAGATCCTCTGCCGGAATGCAGTCCAAGGCCAGGCTGATGAGTTCCTCATTGATGACGGGCCAGATCACGAAGGGATTGGTGGTGCCCTGTTTCGCCCGGTAATTCGCCAGAATCCGCTCCCGGTAGCTGCCATCCGCCAGTCGAGCGAAGCACTGTTCGAAGGAGGCCTGACGGCGGCTGACGAAATCCTCCCGGGTCAGGTCCGCAGGGCCGACATGGAACGGATGGAAAAACGCCCCCGGCACCGGGGCAAAGATGGTTTGCCAGCAGAGCAGGCCAAACAGACCATTGATCAGGGTGTTTTCCACATAGAACGCAGGCGTCTCTTCCCGGTACAGGTGTTGCTGTACAGCGTATTCGACCGATCCCATTGCCGGCTTCGGCAGGGTAAGGGTGATGTCCCGGATGGCTGGTCGCGCCTGCGACACTGGTGGTGTCTTGCCAAGCCTGCTTGCGAGCCGTTTCAGGATCCGTGCCAGGCCCTGGGCTTCGGCGTCGCACAGATCATGGCTCTGCCACTCCGACGCAATGGCCCAGGCTTCCTGATGACGTTTCATTCGCTCGAGCAATCGAAGCTGCTTCAGTCGCGCTTCCCGATGGCCGCTGCTGGCGAAGGCATCTAACGCCAGTTCCCGATCTCCCTGGCGCTCCGCCTGCCGGCCCAATTCCAGCAACAACCGGTCCCGGCGGCTGGTCAACCAGGCATTTTCACAAGGGCCGGGCACGTCGAGCCAGACCTCTGCGGCAGGTACGCCTTCATCCAGCCTTTCCCGGCACCGATGCATGGCGAGGTAAAGATCAACCTCGGAACGATGCTGGAACGCCCTGGAATCCGGTGTAAACGGAACTGGTTCGTACTGCTGATGACCCAGTTCCACCAGCACGAAATCCGACCAGCTCTGGCGAAGATTGCCAAAGAACATCAGGCGAACCCGATCAAACAGCGCCATGGTTTTGAGCCGAACCACTGGCCTGGCGTGCTGACCCAGCCACTCAGCAACGGTAAGAGGGTCGGGAAATTGCGGAAGCAGTGCATCGCGCATCTGGCCTTTGGGCAAGTTGGCAGGCTTTCCGGCCGCCTCCAGCAAAGGCCTCGCAGCCGGCCGCAGCTCTCCCAGGGTAAACAGCCGGAAAAGCTCATCCAGGCTGAGCAGGGGGGCGGTATCCAGCCAGTCCGCACCATCAAGTTCTTCCAGGGCGCGGCTTTCCGGAACGCCCAGCTCCGGGTAATTGAGTTTGTCCGAGCGAAACAGATCGCCTGTGCGCATCACCATGCGGGTCAGCAGAGCCCGCGCCGGCCGGGAAAGGGAATGGAAGCTCGCAAGTCGATCCAGCTCGTCCCCGGTCAGCAAGTCGCCGTGGTGGCTCTGCACCCAGCCAAGGACGGTTTCCATATTTTCAAGGTAGTACAGCGGATTGTTGAGATCTGCGGTACCCGGTTGTCGGCCTGTCGGGTTCCGTACTGCCATAGTCGTGTGGGCGCCATGCCTCCGGTATCAATCGTCGAAAAATGGTCTCACATAATCGAAGATCTGTCCTCTGGTGGTCAGCCACAGCTCTTCTTGCTGGGTACATCGCTTAACAATCTCTTCAAACGCCCAGGCGCCCGCAGGCCTGCCGTAGCAATGGCCGTGCACAATCACATCGAGAATCAGCGTTTCGCGATTGCTCGCCAACAGCTTGTCGAGCGTCACTGAAAACATCTCCACGAACTGCTCGGGCGTTCGGCCGAAACGCATGGCGTGTGGCAGATCATTGAAATCGATAGTTACCGGAATCGCCATGATGCTGCTGTCGGCAAACCGCTGCAGGTAAGGTCGATCATCATCCAGTGCGTCACCGTGCCACTTGTAGCCATGCAGAGCCAAGCGGTGCTGGACATCCAGGTCAGAGGTAATACGGGGGCTGATCCAGCCGCCAGGCTTTTGACCTGTAGCTTGCGCAATCAGCGCGGTCGACTTTTTTATATTGTCCTCAATCTGCTGTTCATCCAGATACGGGAAAAGCATGTTCTGACCATAGCTGTGGCCGATGATCTCGTGTCCATAATCAAAGCGTTTTTTAAGTTCGCCCGAACAATGTTCCGCCACCAGTCCAGAAGTAAATACACTGGTGGCCAAGCCGTAATCTTCTGCAATATCAAACAACCTTTTGGCCCCAACATTGGCGTTATACCGACCATAACTGTCGGCGTTCGGGTCTACCATGTCTCCGGCGAGAACATTGCCCATAGGGTTCACGCTGGAACAGGCATCCGGCGTCCACATTTCAAAAGCGATGTTGAAGTTAATGGCCAATCGTTTGTTTTCAGGCCATAAAAAGTCGTTTTCCAGGCGTTCTATATCGCAAGACAGTTCCCGGCTCATCGCATTTTTCCTTTATTAATTAATAACGAATCAAATTAAATAAATAATCAGCTCACAATTAAATAATATGATTTATTCGGTTTTGCAAATTCAATTATATTCAGGTGGTTATGAATCAAATTCAGCAAGGTTCCTTTTTTAATTTCATTCACAAATAGCTGAATAATATTAAATTTGCGCTTTTGTTTTGCTTACCCTAAATTATTTTTACCGATAAAAATCGGAGCAAATAAACACAAATAAATTTGGCACAAAGTGCCTGACTGGAAAGTGCATACCATCAAGACAAAACACATTTCCAGTTTGATTTACATCGGAGAAAAACAATGAAACTCATGAACCGTAAACTGATCGCCGCAGCCGTGCTGGCCAGCGCCGCCACGTTGAGCCACGCCCAGACCACCATCAAACTCGGCTGGACCACGGCCGACAGTGAAGTTGACCCCTACGCCATTGCCGCCCGCTACTTTGCGGAAGAGCTCGAGGCGGCCGCTCCGGGCGAATTCAACGTCCAGTTCTACCCCAACCACCAACTCGGCAACGATACCGCGATGCTGCAGGCCATGCAGTTCGGAACCATGGACGCAGGTGTGATTACAGGCACACAGGTAGGCACCCTGGACTCGGCTTTCCAGCTCAACGATCTGCCATTCCTCTACGCCAATAACCAGCAGGCACACAAAGTGCTGGATGGCGAGGTAGGCCAGACGCTGCTATCAAAGCTGGACGCCAAAGGCATCGTCGGGCTTGGTTTCCCGGAAGCCGGCTTCCGGCACACCATAAACAATGAGCGCCCGATCCGGACGCCCGAAGACTTCACCGGGGTAAAACTGCGGGTTCAGCCCAGTGACCTTTTCATTGCAAGCTTCCGTGCCATCGGTGCAAACCCGGTGCCCATGGCCTGGAGCGATGTATTCACCGCGGTGCAGCAGGGCACGGTCGACGGACTGGAAATTCCGCTTCCTGTCATTTACGCCAACAAGTATCCGGAGGTCACGGATTACCTGTCACTGACCAGCCATACCTACAACGCCCTGGCGCTGCTGATGTCCAAACAGACCTTCAACAAACTTTCCCCGGAAACCCAGGCACTGGTTCGGGAAGCCGCCAAAAAGGCCATTGATCGCCAGCGCGAGACCGTTGCCTCCAACAATGGTGAGGTACTTGAACAGATCAAGGCAGCCGGCATGTCGGTGAATGAAGTGGATGACATCAACGCTTTCCGGGACAAGGTGTCCAACGTGTATGACGATTATCGCGAAAAGATTGGCTCGGAAATCGTCGATACCGCCTTGCAGCAGGTAAGCGAGTAATCCTGTCCCGGAAGGCGGTCGGGCTGACCCGGGGCAATCGATAGGGAACCGTGCAGATGTATCAGTCACTGGACAAATTGGGACAGGGTTTGGCTTTCGGGTCCCAGGCGGTCGGGGCGCTGGCCGCGCTGGTTATGATTGTCAGCCTGCTGCTGGGTGTCTTTTACCGTTACGTTCTGGGTGATGCGCTGGTGTGGAGCGACGAAGTCGCCTCCCTGGCCTTCACCTGGACTGTCTTCCTGTTTGCCAGTGCACTGGTTCGTGACCGAGGCCATGTCCGGGTTACGTTACTGGTGAACGCTCTGCCACCCATCCTGGGTGAACTGGTGGAGCGGGGCATCATGGTGCTGACCATTGGCCTCGGGCTGGTGATGCTATGGACAGGCTGGAACTTTGCAGAGTTCACAGCGGGCCAGGTATCACCCGCCATCCGTTATCCAATCTGGGTTAAAAATGCAGCCGTGCCCGTGGCGGGCGCCCTGATCTGTATTCACGCGCTGATTCTTCTTGTCCGGCCCCGGCCGATCCATACGTCTTCGGAGCATTGATATGGGTGAAATTGGCCTGGTCATGGTTGTTGGCCTGATTGGTCTCCTGGCGCTGGGGGTTCCCATTGCGTTCACCATTGGTCTGCTGGCGGCGGTGGGCATCTGGATGGCCGATGTCAATCCGATGATTCTGCCCCAGCAGTTCATTGCCGGCAGTAATGTCACCAGCCTGCTTGCCATTCCCGGCTTTATCCTCGCCGGGGAAGTCATGAGCGCCGGGGGGCTATCCCGTCGACTGGTACGCGTGGCCGAAACCTTTTTTGGCCACCTGACTGGCGGCCTCTCCATGTCAACCGTGGCCGCCGGAACCTTCTTCGGCGCCATTTCCGGCTCCGCGCCGGCCACCACGGCGGCCGTGGGTTCGATCATGATTGATGAGCTGGAAACCCGGGGCTACCAGCGTGGCTACGCAGCGGCACTTGCCACTGCCGTCGGCCCTCTCGGGCAAATGATTCCGCCCTCCATACCCATGGTTATCTGGGGCGTCCTGGCGGAAGAATCCATCGCCAAGCTGTTTCTGGCAGGCATTGTTCCCGGTTTGATCGCGGCCACAGGGTTCTGCGTGGTGAGCATCCTGTATGCCCGTTTTCACGGGGTGGCCAAACAGAAACGTGCCACCGGCAAGGAGTTCCTCTTTGCCCTCAAGGACGGCGTCTGGGCGCTGCTAGCGCCTGTTGTCATCCTGGGAGGGATCTACAGCGGTATGTTTACTCCTACCGAAGCGGCCATGGTGGGTGTGCTTTACAGCGCCATTGTCGGCCTGTTCCTGTACCGCGACCTGGCCTGGAAAAAAGTGCCATCCATTCTGATGAATTCGATGAGAACCACCGGTGTGATCATGTTTATTGTTGCCGTCGCCTACGGATTCGCCTGGGTGATGGCCAGTGAGCAGATTCCCGCGCAGCTCACCCGCGCACTCCTGGAGCTTACGGATAATCCTATCCTGCTGCTGCTGATCATCAATGTGATGCTTTTGCTGCTGGGCGCGGTAATGGACAACATATCCGCGATGGTTATCCTCAGTGGCGTGCTGATCGGCCTGGGCCAGCAGATCGGGCTGGATCCAATACAGCTGGGCGCCATGGTGGTGATCAATTTCGCCGTCGGCATGGTAACGCCACCGGTGGGCTATTCCATTTTCGTTGCCTCCAGCATCAGCGGGTTACGCGTGGAGACTGTCGCCCGCCATATCTGGCCATTCATGCTGGTTCTGCTTGGCGTGGTGGCACTGGTGGCCTATGTTCCGGCGATCACCCTCTGGCTGCCCGCAACCTTTGGCTGAGCCGCAGCCATTTTGACAAGTTTCCAGGATACCTTCGCGTAAGCGCTCCTCCCTCTCCGGTGTCCGCTAACAGGACACCGGCCTCCCCCTGTTGGCTAACGTCCCCGAATCTGGCGCAAATATAAAGGGTCTGCAAGACTTGTCAGGTGCCTTTGGCAACCATCGGCCGGCCCGCAGCGCATCAGCGCGTCCCGGGAAGATTGCGATAACAATAATGAAGGTTAGCTGCGAGAGTTAATAAATATGGTGAATTTGCGCGATTTTGACCTGAATTTACTGGTAATTTTCACCAACATCATGGAACAACGCTCAATCTCAAAAGTGGCCAATGAGCTGGGGCTATCTCCCTCAGCCGTCAGCCATGCACTTGCGCGACTGCGTCTGATGCTCAACGACCAGCTGTTTTACCGCACCGCCAAGGGGCTGGAACCCACCGACAGGGCCAGAGAACTCATCGTTCAGGTGGAGGACGGTCTGTCCTGCCTGTCCAGCGCCATCAGTGCGCAGCAGCAGTTTGTGCCGCGCGAATCCAAGCGGGTGTTCAGCATGCAGGTTGCCAACTATGTTTCGGGCTTTTTCCTGCCAAGCTTTTCCCGGCGGATTCGCGAAGAAGCACCCAATATCACCATTGATATTCTGCCGTTTTCCATTTCCACGGAAAGTTCCGAATGGGACCGGGTCGATGCACAGATCCGTTTGACTCCGGGCCGTTTGAAACCCAAGGCCGTGCGTAGTAAACGCCTGATGGCCGATGACGTTGTGGTGCTGATGCGACCTGACCATCCCAGCGCCTCGGAACCGATGACCGCGGAACTCTATGCCAGATTGCCCCATGTAAAACTCTCTCAGGCGTCCACGGGTACAACGGTGATTGACGACGCCCTGGCCGGGCGCGGCTTCGAGAGACATTCAGCGTTGATAGTGTCCAGCTGGGACGCCATCCCCGATATCCTGCTGAAAACAGACTTGATTGCCATAGCTCCCCGCCGCCTTCTGGCCCTGGATCCTCGCCTCAAGCATCTGAAATCCTCTCCGCTGCCACTGGAAGAGGTCGTGTTCTCCTTCGACCTGTGCTGGGATCAGAATTCAGAGAAAGAATCCGGCCACAAATGGCTCTGCGAGACGATTATTGACGTATTCAATTCGGAGATTAAGCAAATTGAATCCTGATTGGAGATGTCATGACCGCACCCATTCTGATCACCGGCGCCGGCCAACGAATTGGCCTGGCCTTCGCCAGGGCCTGCCTGGACCGAGACCAGCCCATCATCGTTACCTACCGCACCTATCGACCGGCGATTGATGCACTACAGAAAGCCGGTGCTGAATGTATCCACGCGGACTTTGCCACGAACGAAGGTATCGAAGCGTTCATTCAAACCCTGAAATCCCGGACCGACAGCCTGCGTGCGATTATTCACAACGCTTCGGACTGGCTGCCAGAAAGCGAGGATTCAGATCCGGCGGATGTGATGAGCGCGATGATGCAGATTCATGTAACCACGCCCTACCTGATCAACCTCGCCTGCCGGTCGATGCTGGAGCAGGGTGAGTCGACAACCGACATCGTCCATATGACGGATTATGTGGTGGAGAAGGGCAGCGCGAAGCATATCGCCTACGCCGCCAGCAAGGCCGCACTGACCAACCTCACCTTGTCTTTTTCACGGTTACTGGCGCCCAGTGTGAAGGTGAACGCCGTAGCGCCGTCCCTGATCATGTTCAACCAGGGCGACAGCGAGGCTTACCGGGAGAAAACCCTGAAGAAGTCGCTTATGGGCATAGAGCCCGGGGCCGAGGTCGCTGTCGCCACCCTGCAGTTTCTACTGGACAACCCCTACATCACCGGTCGGACGCTACCATTAGATGGCGGACGGCACCTGGTCTGAGACCATTAAATGCCCAGTTCAGCCGGCTGGAGTCTCACGCCGGCCACCTTCCAGGCACCTTCAGTGAGCACCATCCGGTAATAGGCATCCCAACGCTTGCCCTCCGGCCCCTGCAACCGAACCACCTGGATTTCAAAGGCGCCGTGGGGCACGCGCTGGGTAAATTCGATGGCAGTGGCGTTGTGCACGGCCGGGTAGGCTTCACGAACCATGTCGACAAACACCTGTGACGAGCCGAATCGACGCTTGATGCCCTCGGAGGCGTGAGCCCAGGCCTGTTCCTGATCGTTGTTGGCGAAGGCTTCGATCTGGCGAAGGATGGTGTCTCGAATTTCCGCGTCCTTGTCACTGGCGACGGTCTGTGATGACCCGAAGATGGCCAAGCCCATGAAAGCCAGCAGGACGGGAATCAGCCACTTTCCGAAACGGATATTTTGGTGACCCATGATGGCACCTCGCTATTATTCATCTTTTAAACAATACGCCCAGATCAGGACTCCGGATTCGCCCACCTGTCAGGGCGTTGAACTCACCGACTCCCGCGCTCCGGCCAGATGATCTTCATGAGTGCCCGACGCTTTGGATCCGGGAAGGCGATAGCCGGTCTGCAGCCTCTCCGGGTACACGTACAGGTCTTTGATTTCCTGCTCAATCGTCACTTCCACCTGATCCGGTGGAAACAGCATCCGCATGGCCAACAGGTCATAGCAGTCATTCAACTGCTCGTCCACGGCGGTTTTGACCAAATCAATCCTGCTCATAATTGCTCGTTTTATGACCTGTAACGAAAAGCTTTCCGTATTGTTCCTTACGACAACGAACCTGCGGGAGACTTCCGATGCATATGGACACTGGCGAATTGAAGAAGCACAAGCACGACACCATTTCCTTGCTGGAGATCGTCTCCATGGAGGGGCGCTATTACATGGCGAGGTTCTACCTGGATGGTCAGGGCTACGTACTCACCGACGCCTACGACAAGCCGGTCATGTTTACCGGGGCCTGTGCCGTACGAGAGTACTTCCATGAATATGAAGTTGAGCACACCGATGTGATTCCGCCAACCGGAACCGATGAAATGATCGGCATGCCCGACAGCGGCTCGGAAACCATGCGGGTGCCCCTGTAGGGCCCCGCTTGACGGTCGCTCAGCTTCCAGCGAATGACAGGGAATCCACCAGATCGGCGCCGTTGAAGACCGCGCCGTGAAAATCACTGTCGGGAACCTGATTCAGCGTAAACACCAGCGCACTGGCCGCCTGCTCGGCGGTCAGGCATTCCCCCGCCTCCAGGCGCCCCGCCAGCCACTCTGCGTGCGGCAGGTTCAGGTCACCGGCCTTCTTGATGTGGCTGCGGATGCCCGGCGTATCCACGAGACCCGGTTGAAACAGACTTACAACCGGCCCATCCGGCATGGTGTCGAATTCCACAGACATCTGGCGCACCAGCCGACGCAACGCCATTTTGCTGATTCCGTAGCTGCCGGTTCCGGGTTGTGCGTGCTTGTCCATTCCAGCACCGATCATCACAATCCTCGACGCCGGGTCTCCGCCTTTTAAAAGCGGAAGCAGGGATTGGGTGAGTAACAGGGGCGCAGATACGTTAACGGCCAGGGCTTCCTGAAAATCAATCAGACCAAGGCTGGCGAAATCGGCTGCGGGTTCACCCACACCGGCACAGTAGACAAACGCTGAAAGGTGGTCGACCGCATCACCGACCTGGTGGGCCAGGTTACGAGTACTCTCTGGATCCGCCAGGTCAACTTCAAGGGTCATCAGTTCACAGTCAGGCGCTTCGGAGCGGACTGTTTCTGCCACGTCCTCCAGCTTTCGCACAGTACGGCCAGCGAGAATCAGGTTATGGCCGCGGGGGGCAAGCTCGAGAGCCAGAGCCCGCCCGATGCCCGAACCGGCGCCGGTGATCAGTGTCCACATAATGCCTCTCTCCTTCGCAGATGGTTCACGACACCGTCTGTCGCAGCGGGCCGCGATAATTTGCGTTGATCAAACGTTTCAGACTGTCCGCATCTGTGGTCACATACGGTAACCTGTGGCAACAGGATTGAACTGCATACCAGACAAGGAAATTCATGGCTGCTCTGTCCACCGATAAGCCCGCTACCATCGACCCCGGGTTTCACGCGATCCACGCCAACCATCTGGAAGACCTTCGCCGGGCGGTGGTCTACATCTGTCGGAACAACCCCATGCCGCCACTGGAGAGCGAGACCTTCCTGGTGCAGAGCAACGGCATTGCCCAGTGGCTGAAGCTCGCGCTGGCGGAGAAACGCACGGACGATGGCATGGACGGCGGTCTGGGTATTGCCGCCGGCATGGATTTCCTGTTTCCGGCCCGGTTTATCTGGCAGGCCTACCGGGCGGTCCTACCGGACGGCGAGGTGCCGGAACAGTCACCCTTCGACAAGCGTCGCCTGGTGTGGCGGCTGTACCGGTTACTACCCAGCCTCGTCGGTCAGGACGAAGCCTTCACACCTCTGGCCCGGTTTCTGGAGGGCAACGATCCGGACCTGCGCAATTTCCAGCTAGCGGAAAAAGTGGCGGATCTGTTTGACCAATACCAGGTGTTCCGGGCCGACTGGCTGGCCGCCTGGGAGCAGGGCAAGAATGTGATTATCACAGCCCGGGCGGAGGAAAAGCCGCTGGATGCAGAAACCCGCTGGCAGCCTTTGCTCTGGCGCCGGCTCGTAGAGGATGTGGGCGCGGAAGCCCACACCAGCCGATCGCAGATCCACACCCGGTTTATGGAGCAGGGCCAGCGTATCCCGGCACCGGCAAATCCGTCGCGCCTGCCGAACCGGATCGTCGTATTCGGCGTTTCCTCGCTGCCGCGGCAGGCACTGGAGGCGCTATATGTACTGAGCCGGTTCAGCCAGGTGGTGCTCTGTGTTCACAACCCCTGCCAGTTTTACTGGGCCGATATCATCAGCGATCGGGAGCTGCTCACGGCCGAACGCAAGCGGGGCAGAACCCACCCCACGCTGTCCGACGTTGAAGATCCAGACCAGCTACACCAGCACGCCAACCCGTTGCTGGCCGCCTGGGGCAAGCAGGGCCGTGACTACATCCGCCTGCTGGACGAGTTCGACAACCCGGAGGAATACCGGGGCAGGTTCGAGACGCCGGACCAGAAAATCGATATCTTCTCGGACCACGGCAACCAAGACGCACCGCGCCTCCTGCACCAGCTGCAGAACGATATCCACAACCTGACGCCCCTCCGGGAAATCCGCCAGCAGCATCGACAACTGGATTTGCGGCAAGATCACTCCCTGGCGTTCCACCAGGCCCACAGCCCCCAGCGTGAAGTGGAGATTCTGCACGACCAACTCCTGGCGGCTTTCAACGCCGACCCAACGCTGCGGCCCCGGGATGTTATCGTGATGGTGCCCGATATCAACGTGTACGCGCCTCATATACAGGCGGTGTTCGGCCGTTACCAGCCTGGGCGCAAGCGCCACATTCCCTTTACCATTTCTGATCAGGGCCAGCGCCACCACGAACCGGTGTTGATTGCCCTGGAAACCCTGATGTCACTGCCCCGCAGCCGCTTTGCGGTGAGTGAAATCATCAGCCTGCTGGAGGTGCCCGGCATAAGGGACCGCTTCGGGATCGGCGAAGACGAGATTCCCCTGGCCCGTCGCTGGGTGGAGGGCGCCAATATCCGCTGGGGGCTCCATGGGCTGCACCGGGAAAGCCTGGATCTGCCCGCCGAACTGGAGCGCAACACCTGGCAATCCGGGCTGCGCTCGATGCTGCTGGGGTATGGGATGGGCGACGATGAGCCCTGGGGTGGCGTGGAACCCTTCGGCGAGATCGGCGGCCTGCAGGCCAGCCTGGCGGGCCGCCTGAACGACTTTGTGCATCAGCTGGAAACCCTCTGGCTGGCGCTGCAGACCCGCCGCACGCCCGAAGACTGGGAACACCTGTTTTCAGACATGCTCGGGCAGTTTTTCCACAAGGTGGAAGGCAGCGACCTGTTGCTGCTGAACCGGTTCCGCCGCCAGCTGGAGCAGTGGCTGGAAGACGCCCTGGCCGCTGGCCTTGGGGAACAGACCCTGCCCCTGAATATCGTCAAGGATGTGCTGCTGGAAGGCCTGGATGAGGGCGGCCTCAACCAGCGCTTCCTCGCCGGCAAAGTGAATTTCGCCACCCTGATGCCGATGCGCGCCATTCCCTTCCGGAATGTGTGCCTGTTGGGCATGAACGACGGTGATTATCCCCGTTCCCGACCACCGGTGGATTTTGATCTGATGGCCCAGGATTACCGCCCTGGGGATCGCTCCCGCCGGGAGGACGACCGCTATCTGTTCCTGGAAGCTTTGTTATCCGCCCGGGAGCAGCTTTACATCAGCTGGGTGGGCCGGAGTATCAAAGACGATTCAGAACGGCCACCGTCGGTGCTGGTGGGCCAGCTGCAGGATCATCTCGACAGCTTGTGGTCCGTGGCAGGGCTACCGGACGCAAAAGTCACAGAAGTGCTCACCACCCAGCATCCGCTGCAACCCTTCAGCCGGGCCTATTTCCCGAAAGCCAATGGCCTGACAGAGGGCGAAGACAGTGAGCCGCGGCCTCTGGCGGAGGTTCTGCAAGCCCGCCATCTATTCACTTACGAGCGGGAGTGGCGCAGTGCCCATGGTGGTGAAGCTGCGGAACACACCGAGTCTGCACTACCGTACCAGACGCCCGAAGAACCCATCAGCCTGAGCGATCTGGCGGCTTTCCTGAAAAAGCCCATCGACACCTTCTATCAACGTCGACTGCAGGTGCACTTCGAGGATGTTGAGGACGACGACACCGACAACGAGAATTTCGACCTGGACGGCCTCGACCGCTGGCGTCTGGACAATGAGTTGATTCAGGATGGACTGCTGAAAGCCGGCAATGAAGAAGAACTGGAAGACCGGTTGCAAACAATCCTGGACCGGATGGCCCGCCGCGGGGACCTGGGCATGGGCGTGACCGAGCACCGCCTGCGTTCCGAGTTGGCCGGGCGCTTGCCGGACCTGTTCGACCGTTACCAGAGTGCACTGGCAGACTGGCCGGAGGCGGTCGCCGAGCCTCTGCCTTTTGACTACCAGTTTGAGAATGCCCTGGGTTCGGTCGCCGTTGCCGATCTGATCGACCGTCTTCGCTCCAATGCCGCGGGCGATCTGTGCCGTCTGGTGGTGGCCAGCTCCAGCCTGCTGACCGGCTCCGGTTCCAGCAGGAAAGTGCGCTATGCCAACCTGATGCGGGACTGGCTGATTCACCTGGCCGGGCAAATGCGAGGGCAGCCGTTCGACACCCTGATCCTGGGTAAGGAGGAGGGCCGCCGCTTTCACTTTGCGGCGTTAACGCCGGAACAGGCCAGACCGCTGTTCGAAACTGTGCTCACCCGGTGGATGGAGGCCACCACACGTGCCTTGCCCATTCACTGCGAGGCCGGCTTTGCCTGGATCACCAGTTACTACGGCGGTAAAAAGTACGTCGGTGACCACGAGCGGGCTATCAACGAGGCCGAGCAAGCCTATACCACCGCTCTTGAGCGGGACGTTGGTTACCTGATGGGCACATTTGAAACGCCGGAACGGCTGATGGCCAGCGGCGAATTCGAAGCCCTGTTGCATCAGCTCTACGTGCCGGTTTGGGAAGCCGAGCAGGGCAAATCAGCGGCGGACCAGATCGGGAGTGTGGAATGACGGAACAGAAAAACAACCGGAACCCGAATCTGGATCCCCTGGCCCTCGCCCTGAACGGCAGCGCCCTGATCGAGGCCAGTGCCGGCACCGGCAAAACCTTCACCATAGCCATTCTTTACGTGCGCCTGGTGCTTGGCCACGGCCAGTCCCCGGACAGCCCGCTGCAGAATCTGCTGCCGCCCAACCTGCTGGTGGTGACCTTCACCGAGGCCGCCACCAAGGAACTGCGAGACCGTATCCGCACCCGGCTGACCCAGGCCGCGGAGGTGTTTTCGGAGGCGGCCGACGAGTCTGATCCGCCTGCAGAAACGGCACTGATCTACCAGCTAAGGAATGAGAGTTATCCGGATCCGGCCAGTTGGCCGGAATGCCGCAAAAAGCTGCTGCTGGCCGCAGAGTGGATGGACGAGGCGGCGGTATCTACTATCCACAGTTTTTGTAACCGCATGCTCAGCGAGCACGCGTTCGACAGCGGCAGCCTGTTCAAGCTGACCCTGGAAACCGACCAGAGCGAGCTGCTGGACGAGGTCGCCCGGGATTACTGGCGCACCTTTGTCTATCCTCTGCCCCCGATGCTGATGGACGAGGCACTGAGTCACTGGAAAACACCCGGGGATCTGCGCCAGGGTGTTCGCAACCTGATTGACGATCCCCAGAGCCTGGGCACACCGCCCGACAGCGTTCACCAGGCCATCGATCAGGTGGTCAGGCGGCGCCTGGAACAGTCACAGGCCCTCAAGGCTCATCCCTGGGGCCAGTGGCGCGAGGAAGTGACCCAGCTGCTGAACGATCTGAACAAGGCCAAACGACTCCATGGCGGGAGTAAGAACGCCATGATCAAGGTCTGGGACTTTTTGTTTGCCTGGGCAGAATCAGACGACCTGTTGCCCGAAAAGATCGATAGTGCCGCAGGCTTCAAGAATCAGACGCCCGACGGTCTCGACAAGATTCTGAAAGGCGATGAATCTGCCCCCCATCATCCTGCCTTCGACGCCATCGAAGCGCTGCTGGATTTCAGCCAGAACCAGCCCAGCGCCAAATCCGACATTCTGCGCCACGCCAGCCACTGGATAGCGGAACGGCTGGAATCGGAAAAGCAGAAACGCTCGGAAATGGGCTTTGACGATCTGCTTACCCGGCTGGACGAAGCCCTGCACGGCCCCCGTGGCGATCAGTTGGCAGCCACTATCCGGCGCCAGTTTCCGGTGGCCCTGATCGACGAATTCCAGGACACCGACCCGGTGCAGTACCGCATTTTCGACCGCATCTACAATGTGGCGGGCGGCGACCCCGACACCTGCCTGCTGATGATCGGCGATCCCAAGCAGGCTATCTACGGGTTCCGGGGTGCCGATATCTACACCTACCTGCAGGCAAGGCAGGGCGTGAAAGAACGCACCTACACACTGGGTAAAAACTTCCGCTCCGCCAAAACCATGGTGGCGGCGGTCAACCGGGTCTACGAACACAGCGACCAGCACAGCCGGGACGGCGCTTTCCTTTTTGGCAAGGGCGATACCTCCCCGCTGCCGTTCCAGGGCGTGGACGCCAACGGCACCAAACGGGTCTGGGCGATCAACGGGGAGGTGCAGCCCAGCCTGGTGTTCTGGACCCACGAATCCGGCGAAGAGGACAAGGACGGCAACCCGAAAGGTATGGCCAAGGGCACCGCCACGGCCGATGTGTCAGAGACCTGCGCCAGCGAGATCGCCCGTTTGCTGACCCTGGGCCAGGCCGGACAGGCAGGTTTCACCTTGCCTGAGAATCCGGAAGATCAGGACCCGGTTGCCCCGAAAGACATCGCCATCCTGGTCAACAATCGCAACGAGGCCAGCGCGGTGCGGGACGCCCTGGGTCGCCGGCGCATCAAGAGCGTCTACCTGTCAGACCGGGATTCTGTACTGACGTCCCGGGAATCGAAGGAAATGCTGTGCTGGCTGCGGGCCTTTGCCGAGCCCCGGCAACTGGCCTACATACGCGCCGCGCTGGCCACGCCCACCCTGGGTCAGTCCTGGGATGCCCTGAATCAGCTGCTCACCGACGAGCTGGTGCTGGAGCGGGAAATCGAGCGCTTTATTGGCTATCAGCAGCAGTGGCAGAAGCAGGGTGTGCTGCCGATGCTGCGCAGTTTCCTGATGGATTTCGAGGTGCCGGGCCGGTTATTGCAACGCCCGGACGGCGAACGGCGGCTGACGGATATTCTGCACATTGCCGAGTTGTTGCAGCAGGACAGCCTGCAACTGGACGGCGAACATGCCCTGGTGCATCACTACACGCAGATACTGCGGGCGGCCGACGAAGAAGACGAGCACCGCACCCTGCGGCTGGAAAGTGATGCCGGCCTGGTGAAGGTTATCACCGTGCACAAGTCCAAGGGTCTGGAATACCCCCTGGTGTTCCTGCCCTTCGGCACGGCGTTTCGTGCCCAGAGTGAAAAACAGGCCTTCGTTCGCTATCACGATGACGGGGGCAGGCTGATCACGGTGTTCGATCCAGAACCTGAGGATGTGGCCCGGGCCGACCGTGAACGCCTGGGCGAGGATATCCGAAAACTCTACGTGGCCCTCACCCGGGCCCGCTTTGCCACCTGGGTGGGCACGGCGGCCCTGGACAACTGGCAGCAAAGCGGTCTGGGCTACCTGATTGCCGGCGGGGGCCAGAGCCGCATCAGCGACTGCCTGGAGGAACTGGCGCAGGGCAGAGGAGAGATCGGGATTACTCCGTTACCGGATCCGGACGAAACACAGTATCAAGAGCAGGCCCCGGAAGCCCTCGGCCCGGCATTGGTCTCCAAACGGGAGGCTAGAGAGGACTGGTGGATCGCCAGTTACTCCTCAATCGAATACACCGGTATGACCGGCACCGGCATCGCCTTTACCGGTGAGGTGGAAGACGCCGAGACCCAGAACCTGCTGGAAGAGAGCAGTCAAAAAGGCAGCGAGGAAGAGAGCAACGAAACGGCTCAGCTGGCCGTTCACCGCAACCAACACCATTTCCCAAAAGGCGCTGGCCCCGGAACCTTCCTGCACGAACTGCTGGAGTGGTGCACGCAGCAGGGGTTTCAGCGCGTTGTGGACAACCCGTCCCTGCTTCACGAGCAACTGACCCGTCCCTGCGGCACCCGTGGCTGGAGTGACTGGGTGGAACCGCTGCAGCGCTGGTTGCTCGCATTGATCAGCAAACCCTTGAGCCTCGACCGGGCCGGCACAGAAACCGTCTGCCTGGCGGACCTGGCCACCCTGCGCCCGGAGCTGGAGTTCTGGTTTGAAAGCCGCAACGTCAGCGTGCGGAAGCTCGACCAGCTGGTGACCGCACACACCCTGAACAGTGCGGACCGTCCCCGGGTCGAGGAGGCCCGCTTCAACGGCATGCTCAAGGGCTTCATCGATCTGGTGTTCGAACACGAGGGGCGGTATTACGTGCTGGACTACAAATCCAATACCCTGGGTGAGGACGACAGCGCCTACACCGATCAGGCCATGGGCAACGCCATTCTGGATAAACGCTACGACCTGCAATACGTGCTTTACCTGCTGGCCCTGCACCGGCTGCTGAAAGCCCGTTTGCCGGATTACGACTACGACCGACACATTGGCGGCGCGGTGTATCTGTTCATGAGGGGCGTCGGTTCCGCCAGCGGGGGTGCCTTCACCGACAAACCACCCAGAACTCTGATTGAACAACTGGATGCCCTGTTCGACGGCGAATCCTTCCGGGAGGTGGCCGCATGAGCCGTTCCCGCTCCCACACCGGAAACTCCGACCACCAGATTGATCTGTTTGCCGAGGACACCGCCCCGCAATTGCCGACCATGGCGGAAGGCGGGGCTAACACCATCGATATCAACGATCTGCTCACCAGCCCGGATAACACCGAGGCCCTGCTGCTCCACTGGCAGCAAGCAGAGTGGATCCGCCCGCTGGATGTAGGATTTGCCCGGCTGATCCGGGAGCTGTCGGAAGAGCAGGGCGAGCGCCCACACCCGCTGGTTTTGCTGCTTGCGGCGCTGGTCTCCCATCAGGTAGGGCGCGGCCATGTGTGCATTGATCTTGGCAATCTCCTGGCCGATGCTGTCCAGACCCTGTCACTACCGCCCGAAGAGTCGAGTTACCAGCCACCCGAGGATACCGACACCAGCGAAACGCACCAGCCGGAACCGGCGGAGCTGCTCGCACTCGTGACGCTGTCGGAATGTCTGGCATTGCTGGGAGCATCCTGCGCCGTAAGTGATGGCTCACACACCACTCCCCTGGTGTTGAACGATACCCGGCTCTATCTGCGGCGATTCTGGCGCTACGAGCAATGCATTGCCGAGGGAATTCGGCAACGGCTGACTCTGCCGTCGTCCCTGGCGGATCCGGAATCCGGGCCTGCCCGTACCCTGTCCCGCGCCCTCGACCAGCTGTTCCAGTCGTCAGAAGCGGTGGACTACCAGAAACTGGCCTGCGCCCTGGCAGCCCGAAACCGTTTCGCGGTCATCACCGGCGGACCCGGCACCGGAAAGACCACCACGGTGGTTAACCTGCTTGCGGCTTTGCAGGCGGTTGCCGGTGAATCCCCGGACAGGGCGGGCCGGAAATACCGGATCCGGCTGGCGGCCCCGACCGGCAAGGCTGCCGCCCGACTGAACGAATCCATCGGCGGTGCAGTCAGCCGCTTGCCGCTGGCCGACTTACCCGGCAAAGTGGAGCTGGCGGATATTCCCACCAGGGTCACCACCCTGCACCGGTTGTTGGGCAGCCGGCCCGATACCCGCAGATTCCGCCACAACCGTGATAACCCGTTGCTGGTAGATATTCTGGTGATCGACGAAGCCTCCATGGTGGACGTCGACCTGATGGCATCGGTGTTCGATGCCCTGCCCGCCAACGCCCAGCTCATCCTGCTGGGCGACAAGGACCAGCTGGCCTCGGTAGATGCCGGCGCAGTACTCGGTGAGCTGTGCCAGCGGGCCTTCCAGGCTCACTACACACCGCAAACAGCGCAGTGGCTGGCCACCATGACCGGTAGCCGGCTACCTGAGTCACTGGTGGACGAATCGGGCCATCCCCTGGATCAGGCCGTGGCGATGCTGCGCAAGAGCTACCGGTTCCGGGAAGACAGCGGTATCCGTGCCTTTGCCGAAGCCGTGAATACCAATGCGCTGGATCGCGCCATGGTGCGCCGGATCCGGGAGGCGGCGTTCGACGATGTCATCCTGCTCAGCAGCCCATCCGGAAAACCGGATCCGGAAGACACCCTGGAGCTGGTGTGCAGGCACGCCATCACCGGCTCGCCGGAGGCCTTCCGCAACGCCGGACAGGGTCGACAGGTGAACGATCAGCCGTTGCCGCCACCGGTCGGCTACCGTCATTATCTGGAGCAGCTACAGAATCATGACCTGGATGAAAACAGCTCCCGGGGCGACTGGGATGCGATGGCAATGCAGCTGCTTGAAGCTTTCAGTGACTTCCAGGTGCTCTGTGCCCTGCGCAAGGGGCCCTGGGGCGTGGAAGGGCTGAACGACCGGATCGCCAGGCAGTTGCTGGCTGAAAAGCTGATTCCGCGCGCCGAGGGCTGGTACCCCGGCAGGCCGGTGCTGATTACCGGCAACGATTACAACCTGGGCCTGATGAACGGCGATATCGGCATTACCGTCAGCGTGCCCTGGGACCGGACGGCAACCGGGGAGCCCCGATACACGCTGAGGGTGGCTTTCCCCAGCAGCGACACACCCGGCGGTATTCGGTGGATCTCGCCCAGTCGGCTGCAGCAGCTGGAAACCGTGTACGCCATGACGGTGCACAAATCCCAGGGTTCGGAGTTCAACCACACCTGCCTGGTGCTACCAGACCGGCTCAGCCCTGTGTTGACAAAGGAACTTGTCTACACCGGCATCACCCGGGCCCGGAACTGGTTCAGTTTGATAGCGTCTCACTCACAGGTTCTGGAGGATGCCGTGGCACAGCAGGTTACCCGTGCTTCTGGCCTGGCCATCGCGGTCAGGGAATCTACTGATTAAGGAATATCGCCTTGCGCGACATGTTTCGATATGATCGTCTGGTTTTCCGTGACAAGTAGTGCAGCGTATGGCCTTCGATTCCTCGTACCTTCAGCAAGACGAAGCGTCCCGTCTTAAAACCATTCTCGAAGGCACCGGTGCCGGCACCTGGGAGTGGAACGTTCAGACAGGCGAGACCATCTTTAACGGACGCTGGGCCGAAATCATCGGTTACTCGCTGGAAGAGCTGCAACCCACCTCCATCGAAACCTGGATGGCCTTCGCTCACCCTGATGATCTGGCAGTTTCCGATCAGCGGCTGAACGCCCATTTCCGCGGCGACACCGAATACTATGAGTGCGAAGCCCGAATGCGGCATCGTGACGGCCACTGGGTCTGGGTCCGCGACTATGGGCGCCTGGTCAGCCGCACGCCGGAAGGGGAGCCGGAGTGGATTTCAGGAACCCACATAGAGATCTCCAGCAGCAAACATTACGAGCAGAAGCTTGAGCTGATCAAAGCCGAGCAACAGCAAACGATCGAGCACTTTGAAAAAATGTCGTCGTTGCTGCCAGGTGTGATTTTCCAGTTCGAGGTAAGGCCAGACGGAACCATGAGCTTTCCATACGCCAGTGCCGGAATCGAGCGGGTATACGGCGTGACACCCGAGCAGGCGAAAGCGGATGGTTCCATCGTTTTCAACGCCATCCATCCCGAGGATCGAAAGTACGTAAACCAGACGATCAACCTATCCCGGGAAAGCGGCGAAAACTGGATTTGCGAATACCGTGTGGTCAACGAAGGGGTTACCAACTGGGTTCTGGGCCGTTCGAAACCCGAGTTCAAACCCGACGGTACCGTGCTCTGGCACGGCGCCATCCTGGATATCACTTCCCAGAAAGCCCTTGAGGAACAACTGAGACAGAGTTCAACCACCGATGATCTGACCGGAACAGCCAACCGCCGCCGCTTTACCGAAGTCCTCGGATGGGAATTTCAGCGCTTGAAAAGAAACGGCGCGGGCTACGCCGTGGTATTGATCGATTTCGACTGGTTCAAGAAGGTCAATGACCGCTACGGACATCATGTCGGCGATCTGGTCCTCAAAGAAACCGCCAACCGCATCAAGAATGAACTGCGTTCCGGCGACACCCTGGGGCGCATCGGGGGTGAGGAATTTGCCGTTCTCATGCCCCAAAGCGATGAAGCGAGCGCCCGGCAGCTGGCTGAACGCCTTCGCCAGTCTGTCGAAGAGCTGGAATTCGTCGGCTTTACGGAACTCCGCGGAACCATCACCTGCGGCGTGGCCATCTCCGATAAAGCCGACGAGAAACCCAGCCAGATCCTCGTGCGGGCCGACCAGGCGATGTACCGGGGCAAGGCGCAAGGACGCAATCAGGTGGTCGTATTTGATCAGACCCTGTCGGATCCCGGCTAAATCCCTGCTTCCCCGCGATCATGCTGGTGTTGTTGGAGCCACAGGCGGGCGTAATGGCCGCTTTGTGCCAGAAGTTCCTGATGATGTCCGCTTTCCACGATTTTCCCACCATCCATCACCAGAATGCTGTCCGCGTCCATAACCGTGGACAGCCTGTGAGCGATCACCAGGGTTGTTCTTCTCTGGCTGACTTCCTTGAGTGCCCCGAGAATCGCTTGCTCCGACAGTGAATCCAGGGAGGACGTGGCCTCATCCAGAATCAACAACGGCGGGTTCTTCAGAATCACCCTGGCAATGGCCACCCGCTGTTTTTCACCCCCGGAGAGCTTCAGGCCACGCTCGCCCACCTTGGTTTCATAGCCCTCCGGCAGGCTGTGGATAAAGTCTTCCAGGTGAGCCATGCGGGCCGCCCGATAGACCTCCTCCTCGGTGGCTTCCGGCCGGCCATAGGCCAAGTTCCGGTACAGGGTATCGTTGAACAGCACCGTATCCTGGGGCACCACACCAATCGCCGACCGCAGGCTGTCCTGAGTTACCGTCCGGATATCCTGGCCATCGATACGGATAGCGCCCTGATCAACTTCATAAAAGCGGAACAGCAGGCGGGCGAGGGTGGACTTGCCGGCGCCACTGGCCCCCACCACCGCCACCGTGTGTCCCGCCGGGATGGAAAAGCTCACATCCCGCAGGATCGGCCGGTCCGGGCGGTAGGCAAAGTGGATATGATCGAACTGCACTTCGCCTTTATCCACAGCCAGTTTCGTTGCGTCCGGGGCATCCTCAATGGCCGGCTTATCCCCCAGCAGCTTGAACAGACGCTCGACGTTCACCAGGGCCTGTCGGATTTCCCGGTAGACAAAACCCAGGGCATTCAGGGGTATGAACAGCTGCAGCAGATAGGCGTTGATCATGGTGAAATCCCCGAGGGTGATCTCGCCGCTGGCCACCTCCCGCACCGCCATAGCCATGATGACGATCATGGCCAGACCAATAATCAGCGCCTGGCCAGAGTTCAGGGCGGCCAATGACAGCCGGTTCTTCAATCGGGCCTGTTCCCAGTCGTCCAGGTCCCGGTCATAAACTTCGGCCTCATAGCGCTCGTTGTTGAAATATTTCACCGTCTCGTAGTTCAGCAGGCTGTCTATGGCCCGCGAGTTGGACTGGTTATCCCGGGCATTGGCTTCGCGCACGAATTTGGTCCGCCATTCGGTGATCTTGATGGAGAAAACCACATACACCACGACAGCCACCAGGATCGCCAGCACATAGCTGACGTTAAACACGACGAACAGGATGCCGGCCACCAGCAGGATCTCCAGTAGAGTGGGCACGATGTTGAACAGGGTAAAACGGAGCAGGAAGCTGATGCCGTTGGTGCCCCGCTCGATATCACGGGCCAGGCCGCCGGTCTTCCGGTCGAGGTGAAAGGCCAGTTCCCGCTGGTGCAGGTGTTCGAACACCCGCAGGGACACCCGGCGCATGGCCCGTTCAGCCACCCGGGCAAACACCGCATCCCGGAGCTCGTTGAACAGGGTTGCACCAAAGCGCAGTGAACCGTAGGCGACCACCAGGATCACCGGAATCCACAGGAGCATATCGGCGCCCCGGTTCTGGTCCAGGTAGTCGACGATGTATTTCAGGGCGATGGGTGTGGCAACGGTGGCCAGTTTGGCCAGCACCAGCAGAGCCAGGGACAGGACCACCCGGCCACGGAACTCGGCGAGGTAGGGCCAGAGGCCTGAAATGATTTTCCAGTCCGGTTTATGATCTGCCGGGTAGTCGTTGTCGGCGTAGGCGCGCACAGGATTTCCTTTTTTACTTCAGAGTAGTCGAGCGCCCGAGGCGGGATGGCCTGACAGGACACGCTGTAAATACGTCCATGTACGCTCGGCGAAAGCCATCCATGGCTTTCGACGGTCCTGTCAGGCCATCCCACCCCGCACGCTCTTACGTAGCTGTATGATAGGTCTTATTGCCAGTACAAACCGTATTGGAGTGGAGTCTACAGTAGCCATTACCGTGGAGGCACATCATCAACACCCGTCACCGAAAAGCCCTGAAACTGGTCATCGACTTTATCAGCCCCTATCGCCGAGCTGTCGCCGGTGCCTTGGTGGCGCTGGTTTTCACGGCCGGTATCACGCTGGGGTTAGGGCAGGGTTTACGTATCCTGGTGGATCAGGGATTAGCCACCGAGTCGCCGGAGAATCTGGCCAGGGCGATCGGGCTGTTCTTCGTGCTGGTGCTTGGCCTGGCATTCGGGTCATTCGCCCGGTTCTACCTTGTGTCCTGGATCGGTGAACGGGTGGTGGCGGATATTCGCAAGAAAGTGTTCAACCACCTGATTGATCTTCACCCGGGCTTTTTCGAACAGAATCGGGCCTTGGAGATCCAGTCGCGGTTTACGGCTGACACCACCGTTCTCCAGTCGGTGATTGGCTCCACGGTGTCCATCGCCCTCCGGAACGCCCTGATGTTGATCGGTGGCTTGCTGCTGCTCTTCATTACTAACGCCAAGCTGGCCAGCATTATTCTGTTGGGCTTCCCGCTGGTGATTGCGCCTATCCTGTTTTTTGGCCGGAGGGTTCGTGCGCTGTCCCGTCTCAGTCAGGATCGCGTGGCGGATGTGGGCAGCTATGTGGGCGAGAACCTTACCCAGATCAAGACGGTTCAGGCCTTTAATCACCAACCCCATGATCGCAGATACTTCTCCGAAGTTTCTGAACGGGCTTTTGATATTGCCCGCCAGCGCATCCGTCAGCGTGCCTGGTTGACCACACTGGCCATTTCCCTGGTCATGGGTGCTGTTGGCATCGTTATCTGGATTGGGGGCCTGGATGTAATTAATGGCCGTATCAGTCCTGGCGAGCTGGCCGCCTTCGTGTTTTACAGCCTGCTGGTGGGTGTAGCCGCAGGTGCCATCAGTGAGGTGATCGGCGAGCTGCAGAGGGCCGCAGGTTCAGCAGCACGGCTATTCGAGTTATTACAGACCGAGCCGGCGTTTGAACGCACAAAAGCAACCGGAGGCCTTCCGGAACCGGTCAAAGGTGAAATCCGCATCGACCACTTGAGCTTCAGCTATCCGGGACGCACTGAAAAGCCGGCGCTGTCGGATTTCTCTCTAACGGTCAGGGCTGGTGAGACCCTGGCCCTGGTGGGCCCGTCCGGGGCTGGTAAATCCACCCTGTTTGATCTGCTTCTGCACTTCTATCAACCGACGGAAGGCAAAGTGCTCATCGACGGAATGGACGCCGCGGGTCTGTCTCTTGAGGCCCTGCGACGGTGTTTTTCCCTGGTGCCCCAGAATCCAGCCCTGTTCCATGGCACCGTGGCCGATAACATCCGCTACGCGAGACCCGATGCCAGCCAGCAGGACGTCGAGCGGGCCGCGACGATCGCCCATGCCCATGATTTCATCCAGAGCCTGCCAAAAGGCTATGAAACGCCGCTTGGAGATGCCGGCCTCGGTCTTTCAGGTGGCCAGAAGCAGCGCCTTGCCATTGCCCGGGCCCTGCTGGCGGATGCACCAATCCTGCTTCTGGATGAAGCCACCAGTGCCCTGGATGCGGAAAGCGAAAACCTGATCCATCAGGCCATGCCGGCTCTTACCGCAGGGCGAACCACCCTGGTGATTGCCCATCGTCTGGCTACCGTGCGTGATGCTGACCGCATTGCTGTACTGGACGAGGGACGCCTGCTGGCGGTAGGCAGCCACGACGAACTGATTCGCCACAATGCCCTGTATCAGCGGCTGGCAAAACTGCAATTCCGGGACGATGCCGCCTGAGGAATACAATAGTCGGTTTGTTTCCTGTCACCGTACTACTTACACTGTTAGATGAAACTTTCGAACCTGAACCCAGGGAGAATGGCAAAGTGAGCAATAAAGAATTGCAGGCACTCAAAGAACGCTACGTTGCGGCGGGCGCGGCAAGTCCCAATGAACAGTTTGCCGACCATGCAACGAATGCGGAATTGTGGGATGCAGACGGCAAACGCATGATCGATTTTGCCGGCGGCATTGGTGTATTGAACATTGGCCATCGCCACCCGAAGGTGGTGGAAGCGGTCAAGGCGCAGCTGGACAAGCTGATGCATACCTGCCAGACGGTCATGCCCTATGAGGGCTATGTGAAGCTGGCTGAAAAACTCAGCGGCGTGGTACCGGTACGCGGCCATGCCAAGGTGATGTTGGCCAACTCCGGTGCCGAAGCCCTGGAAAACGCCATGAAGATTGCCCGTGCGGCAACTGGCAAGACCAACGTAATCTGCTTTGACGGCGGTTATCACGGCCGTACCTTCTACACCATGGCGATGAACGGCAAGGCGGCCCCTTATCAGACAGACTTCGGTCCCATGCCCGGTACCGTCTACCGTGCCCCCTATCCCGTGCCTTATCACGGGGTCAGCGAAGAGGAAGCGTTGCGTGGCCTGAAGATGGCCATGAAGGCGGATTCTCCGGCGCGAAATACGGCTGCGATCGTCATCGAGCCGGTTCTGGGTGAGGGCGGCTTCTACGCGGCACCGACCAGTTTCCTCAAGGAAATCCGCAAGATCTGCGATGAAAACGACATCCTGATGGTTGTGGATGAAGTCCAGAGCGGCTTTGGCCGGACCGGCAAGATGTTTGCCATCGAGCACAGTGGCGTTGAGCCGGATCTGATGACCATGGCCAAGAGTATGGCCGATGGCATGCCGATATCCGCAATCGTCGGCACCGACAAGTATATGGATGCTTCTGGCCCGAACTCGCTGGGCGGTACCTATACGGGTAGCCCGACAGCCTGTGCTGCAGCACTGGCCGTGTTTGATGTGTTCAAGGAAGAGGATATCCTCAGCAAATCCCAGGCGCTGGGCGAGAAGCTCAAGCAGCGCTTCGGCCAGTGGCAGGAACAGTTTGCCCATGTCGACAACGTCCGAAATCTCGGACCCATGGCAGCGTTCGAACTGGTGGAAAGCAAAGAAAGCCGGACACCGAAGCCGGAACTGGCGGCGGCGGTAACCAAAAAAGCGAAGGAGAAGGGACTGATTCTTCTGAGCTGTGGCATGTACGGCAACACATTGCGCTTCCTGATGCCGGTCACCATCGAAGACGATGTGCTGGAAGAAGGTCTGGCAATTGTGGAAGAGAGCCTCAAGGAAGTTGGTGCCTGATCGGCACTGAGCTTCGTGAGGAGTCAGAGAAGCCGGGCACGAGCCCGGCTTTTTTATGTCCGGGGCTGTTCGGGGTAACCCTGATCACTGGCGTTCAGACCACCGAATGTGACCTCTCACTATACCCTTCCTACCACTACGCCCCTTTTAATCCTTATGAGGATGTTTTGGCCAATTGTTGATCACTGCATGTTGTCTGTTAGCAGGTGAGAAACGTCGACTGACGCTCTCGTGCCTGTTCGATGCACCAAAACAAAGACAATACAGGAGCATGCAATGATTCAATTACCTCGGTTTATCGTCGGCGCCGCTCTTGGTGCGATCATGACCACCCTGCCGATGAAACAGGCCCAGGCAGGGGTGTTTGTCCATCTTTTCGAATGGAAGTGGAGTGATGTTGCCCAGGAGTGTGAGAATTTCCTGGGGCCAAAGGGATTCAGCGCGGTGCAGGTATCGCCCCCTCAGGAACATATCCAGGGTGGCGCCTGGTGGACCCGGTATCAGCCTGTCAGTTATCAGTTAAATAGCCGCAGTGGCGATTCCAGCGCTTTTTCGGATATGGTCCAGCGCTGCAACGCCGCCGGGGTTGACGTCTACGCTGATGCGGTCATCAATCATATGGCCAATGGGTCCGGGACCGGGACGGCTGGATCCTACTACGATTCCGGTTCGTTCAGTTTTCCGGTCTACAGTGGTAACGATTTCCATACGCCCTGTGGTATCAATCCCGAGGATTATGGAACCGACGCCTGGCGGGTTCGGAATTGCCAGTTGGTGGGCCTCCCAGACCTGGATACCAATGCGGCCTACGTTCAGAACACCATAGCCGGTTATCTGAATCACCTGACCTCTCTCGGTGTGAAAGGCATCCGGATTGATGCAGCGAAGCATATGGCGCCCGGGGACATCAGCGGGATCCTTTCGAGAGTGAACGAGCCGTTATATGTGTTCCAGGAAGTGATTGACCTTGGCGGGGAAGCGGTGAGTGCTGGGGAATACACCGGCACTTCCGATGTCACCGAGTTCCGGTACAGCTCTTCTATTGGCAATGTGTTTAAAAATCAGAAACTTGCCTACCTGAACAGTTTTGGAGAGAGCTGGGGCTTTCTGGCCGGAGGTAACGCCGTCGTGTTTACCGACAATCATGACAACCAGCGCGGCCATGGTGCCGGTGGCAGTAATGTGGTGACCTACAAAGACGGCAGTCTGTATAACCTCGCCAATGTGTTCATGCTGGCGTGGCCTTACGGCTACCCGAAGGTGATGTCCAGCTATGGGTTTTCCAATGGTGATCAGGGCCCGCCTGCCCAGTCGGTTTATCAGAATGGCAGCGCTGAATGTGGCGGCGCCTGGATATGTGAGCACCGCTGGGATTCCATTGCCAATATGGTGGCGTTTCGTAACATGACTGATGGAACTGGCGTCTCGGGATGGTGGGACAACGGCAACAATCAGATAGCCTTCAACCGTGGCGATAAAGGCTTTGTGGCGATTAACCGGGAAGGGGCCAACCTGGCCCGCACGTTCAGCACTTTCCTGCCCGATGGCAACTATCGGAACGTCGCGGGTGATGGCAGGTGTGTCACTGTCCAGGGTGGGCAGGTTACGCTGGATATTCCGGCAATGCAGGCTGCAGCCCTGCATGTTGGCGCGGATTGCAACGGGGATAGTGGAGACAACAACTCAGGCAACGACAACGCCGGGGATACTGACAAGGTATCGGTTACCTTTCAGTGCGCCAACGGGATAACCAATTGGGGACAGAGCGTCTATATCACTGGGAATAACAGTGACTTAGGTAACTGGTCGCCGGCCAGTGCCCGGAAACTCGATGCCTCCAACTATCCCACCTGGGCCGGCACCTTTGACATACCCGCCGACAGCAGCGTCGAATGGAAGTGTATCAAGCGCAGTGAATCCGATCCTTCGGCGCAACTGGAATGGCAATCCGGAGCAAACAACAGTCTGCAAACCGGCGGTTCTGGGTCGTCCATGACCGCCCAGGGAGGCTTCTGACAGCGGTTACGTCCGAGCTCGGATTCGTCGTATACTGCCGGGAGTTTTCCGGCAGTGCCGTTCGGCCTGCTACAGTTTCACCAACCAGGCTAGAACATGACGTCTCCGAGCTCCGTGAACAGACCGGACCACAAACCAAGACCCTGGGTCGATTTGCTGGTCAGCATTATCATTCCCTCCGTGATCCTGATGAAGTTCAGTGGCGAGGAGCACCTGGGCAACGTCAACGCGCTGCTCATAGGCCTCGCATTCCCTCTGGGCTGGGGCCTGTTTGAACTAATCAAATACCGGAAGAAAAACTTTATTGCAGTACTCGGTCTGGTCAGCGTGGGCTTGACCGGTGGCATTGGTCTGCTGGAACTGGATGCCGGCTGGCTGGCCATCAAGGAGGCCGCGATTCCCGCAATCATTGGCTTGGCGGTACTGGCCTCCACTAAAACCAAGTATCCGCTGGTACGCACGCTATTGTATAACCCCAGTGTTCTGGATGTGGATAAGATCCACAAGACGCTTGAGGAACACGACCGGGTGGAGGAGTTCGAAGCACGTCTTCTGAAAGCCAGCTACTTCTTCGCCGGCACCTTCCTGTTCTCATCGATCATGAACTATGTGCTGGCCAAATGGATTGTTGTCAGCCCATCCGGCACCCAGGCGTTCAATGAGGAGCTCGGCCGGATGACCCTGGTGAGCTATCCCATGATCGCGATTCCTTCGATGATCATGATGATGCTGATTTTCTATTACCTTTGGCGAACCATTCGTCGACTGACCGGTTACACCCTGGAAGAGGTAATGGCGCCGCATCTGGCGGAAAAAGAGAAGGAAAGGAACAAGTCCTCCGAATCCACTACCGGGAAATAGCGCTCCAGACGGTTTTCTTTGAGGCCGGGCATAAAAAAAGCGGCGGAGGTTTAAAGCCTCCGCCGCTTTTTTTCACCTGGAGCGCCTGTTGATCAGATGTCCAGGTTGGTCACTTCCAGTGCGTTGGTCTGGATGAAGTCGCGACGGGGCTCAACATCGTCACCCATAAGGGTCGTAAAGATCTGGTCGGCCGCAATGGCATCTTCGATCGTTACTTTCATCATCCGACGGGTCTCCGGATCCATGGTCGTTTCCCACAACTGTTCCGGATTCATTTCACCCAGTCCCTTATAGCGCTGGATGTTCAGGCCACGCTGGGCCTCTTTCATCAGCCAGTCCAGGGCGCCTTCAAAGGACAGAACCGGCTGCTTGCGCTCACCACGCTGGATAAAGGCGCCTTCTTCAATCAGACCATCCAGAGTCTCACCCATCCGGGCTATGGCCGCGTACGAGGACGATTCAAAGAACTCATGGCTGAACACGTGCTCGTAAGGAATGCCATGAACATAGATCGTGACTTTCGGGAGGAACAGACCCCGTTCAGTATCCTTGGTCACCGAGAAGGTGTACTTGGTCCCGGTGCGAGTGTCCAGATCCAGACCATCACCCAGGCGCGCTACCCAACGTGCCACTTCTGCTTCTTCTTTCAGGTGCTCAGGCTTGAGCGTGACATTCTGAAGCATCTGCTCCAGCACCTTGGCTGGGTAGGCCCGTGACAGGCGACCAATCATGTTCATGACGGCCTGGTAGTCCTTGACCATGGTTTCCAGCGCAGAATCCTTGATGGCCGGAGCCTCGGGGTTCACAAAGAGCTGGGCGCCTTCCAGTGCGGTCTGGGTAAGGTAGGCTTCCTTGGCTTTCTCATCCTTCAGGTATTGCTCCTGCTTGCCACGCTTGACCTTATACAGCGGTGGCATCGCGATAAAGACGTGGCCACGCTCAATGATCTCGCGCATCTGACGGAACAGGAAGGTCAGCAGCAGGGTCCGGATGTGGGACCCGTCCACGTCCGCATCCGTCATGATAATAATGGAGTGGTAACGCAGCTTGTCCGGATTGAACTCTTCCCGTCCAATGCCGCACCCCAGTGCCGTAATCAGGGTGCCCACTTCCGCAGAAGAGAGCATCTTGTCAAAGCGCGCTTTTTCCACGTTCAGGATCTTACCCTTCAACGGGAGGATGGCCTGGGTTTTACGATCGCGGCCCTGTTTTGCGCTACCACCGGCCGAGTCACCCTCCACAATGTAAAGTTCGGAGAGGGCGGGGTCTTTCTCCTGGCAGTCCGCCAGTTTTCCGGGCAGGCCGGCAATGTCCAGGGCGCCTTTTCGGCGGGTCATGTCCCGCGCTTTCCGGGCGGCTTCACGGGCCCGTGCAGCCTCGATCATCTTGTTAACGATCAGCTTGGCTTCGTTCGGCTGCTCTTGCAGGTACTCCGCAAAGCTCTGGTACAGCTCCTGCTCGACCGCGGTTTTCACCTCGGAAGACACCAGCTTGTCCTTGGTCTGGGAGGAGAACTTCGGATCCGGAACCTTGACGCTGATGATGGCGGTCAGGCCTTCACGGGCATCGTCGCCTGATGTGGCAACTTTTGCTTTCTTGCCCAGACCTTCCTGCTCAATGTAGTTGTTGAGAGAACGGGTCAGGGCGGCGCGGAAACCGGCGAGGTGGGTACCACCGTCCCGCTGGGGAATGTTGTTGGTGAAGCAGTAGATATTCTCCTGGAAGGCGTCATTCCACTGCATGGACACTTCCACCGCAATCCCGTCTTCGCGTTCGCGGTTGAAGTGGAACACCCGGTTGATCGGCGTCTTGTTGGCGTTCAAATGCTCAACAAAGGCTCGCAGGCCACCTTCGTATTCAAAGACTTCTTCCTTGCCAGAGCGTTCGTCGGTCAGACGGATTCGCACACCACTGTTCAGAAAGGCCAGCTCGCGAAGGCGCTTGGCGAGAATGTCGTAATGGAATTCGATGTGGGTAAAGGTTTCCGGCGACGGAATGAAGTGCACCTTGGTGCCGGAGGCATCGGTTTCACCAACCGCCGCAAGAGGCGCGTTGGGAACACCGTGAGTGTAAGTCTGCTCGTAGACCTTGTTGTCGCGACGGATCGTCAGGGTAAGGGTAGAGGACAGTGCGTTCACTACAGAAACACCAACGCCGTGCAGACCACCAGACACTTTGTAGGAGTTATCGTCGAATTTACCACCGGCGTGCAGCACGGTCATGATAACTTCCGCGGCGGAAACGCCTTCCTCTTCGTGCAGATCCACCGGAATTCCACGGCCGTTATCCTTGACCGTCACCGACTCGTCCGGGTGAATAATCACACCAATCTCCGAGCAGTAGCCCGCGAGCGCTTCATCGATGGAGTTATCCACCAACTCAAAGACCATGTGGTGCAGGCCGGTACCATCATCGGTATCCCCGATGTACATGCCTGGCCGCTTTCGCACCGCATCCAGTCCTTTCAAGACTTTGATACTGGAGGAATTGTAGTTCGATTCACTCATTCGGAAACTCCTGAAGCGTGATAGGCCGGGGCTTTCTGATTCCTCGCACCGGACTTATTCTTCCGTCAATTTGCCATGTTCCACGTGGAACAATCTGTAATCCGGTGCCTTACCGTCGGGCCAGAGCTGCTCCACCAGAGGGCGCTCGATAGAGGTAATAAACACCTGACTACGTAATGCCTGCAACCTGCTGGCGAGCATGGCCCGATGCCCCTCATCCAGTTCGGCGTTGATGTCGTCCAGCAAAAAAGTCACCTGCTTGCCCATGTCACTCAACACCATGCCTTGGGCAATCTTCATCAAAATCACCAGGGTTTTCTGCTGGCCCCGGGAGAAGGTTTCGGCAACAGGCCTTCCCTGAAACTTCAACCGGATGTCCGCCCGGTTCGGACCATACAGCGTGTGTCCAACTTTTCGCTCCTGCTCCCGGTGGTCTGCAAGCAATTCCACCAGTGGACGAGTGACATCCCAGCCCGGGTAGTATTCCAGCTTGAGTCCTTCGGTCCAGGGTACTTCCACTTCCCCAACCAGCTTTTCAAAAGCCGCCTTGAACCGGTCAAAGGTGCCGGAACGAGCCTCGGTAATACGCTCACTCAGGGTAGCGTACTGATGGTCCCAGACCCGCATTAAAGCTTCGTCTAGTCTACCATTTCTCAGCGTTTGATTCCGCTGTGATGTGACTCTCTGGCATTGCTGCCACACAGAACCGAACGAAGGTTCCACGTGGAACACTAACCAATCCAGAAACTGCCGGCGCTTACCCGGACCGCCCGCAACCACATCAAACACACCAGGGTCTATCACCGATACCGGAAGATGTTTTGCAAGACCGGACAAGCTGCGAACCGCTTCGCCATCCACCCGCAACACCGTTTCCTTCTGTCCCACATCCCGGGCTATTCCAAGCCGATGCACTAGTTCAGAGTCATTCCCCTGGTTGTTTCCCTCGAGACCATGATCCAGACCGCCGAACACCGTGAGTCGCTGCTGGCCATGACTGACCACCGCCTGGTGTCGATTCACTCGAAAGGAGCGCCCCAATCCCAGGTAACCAATCGCTTCCAAAACACTGGTTTTACCGCTGCCGTTTTCTCCATAGAGCAAATTGAAGGAAGGCGAAAAACTGACAGGCGCAGACGACAGATTGCGGAAATTTTCAGTCTGGAATTTTACAAGCGCCATAGAAAAGCAAACTCGAAGGGGAGGGGAAGGAACCGGAACACGCGTAGAACGAAAAAGGCAGCGTTACCTCCCTTCAGTAACGCTGCCCTAGTGTACAAAAGCCACTCGCTCAAGGCGACAGCCTTAGTGGAGCATATTCAACCGTTCGTCCATAAACACATCCATTTCCGGAGCCAGGATGTGAACGTAGCGATCGAAATACAGGAACTGTTTCAACAGCAAGGCGAACTCCCTGGGGAAATGGAGGCCGTGGCTTTCACCGATCTTAACCATGTCCATGAGAATGTGATTAACATCATCCTCCGCCTGGTCCGCCTCATAGGGCACTTCATCCGGTACCATCTTGTCCATCTGCTGATACAGTCTTCTCAGATCCCCGGCGAGGTCTTCAACCCGAACCGTCTGTCGCGTAATGCCAATACGGATCATGGCATCGGCCATCCCCTCAAAATTGCCGACCATGACCGCCGAAATAAAATCACTGACCGCCTGCCAGGTGTCCGGTTTGATCCGACCGACAATCCCGAAATCAATAAAACCGACCCGACCATCCTTCAGAACCATCAAGTTACCCGCATGGACATCCGCATGGAAAAATTCGCACTGGGTCAGGCTGGCAAACCAGGTGTTCATGGCGGTGATCAGAGTGCGCTCCGGATCGCGGGCGTAGCCGCGAATGCTTTCCAGATCCGTCAGGGAAACACCGTGGAAGCGTTCCATGGTCAAAATCCGGCGAGTGCTGCAGTGCTCGAACACCCTCGGCACCGCCGCATCTTCGTTATGAGTGTCGTGCAGGAAATCCCGGAAAACCTTCAGGTTGTTGGCTTCCTTGATGAAGTCACACTCTTCCATCATCGTCCGCTGGATTTCCTCCACAATACCGGACATGGAAGTCCAGGACAGTTTCGGCGCCAGGGTTTCAAGAATGCGGGCAGACAGATACAGAAAGTTCAGATCCGTCAGCAGAATGTTCTCAACACCCGGCTTCTGGACCTTGATCACCACTTCTTCACCGGTCACCAATCGGGCGGCGTGAACCTGGGCAATCGAGGCCGACGCCAGCGCCACCGGATCAATTTCCGCATAAACTTCATCCAGCGGTCGACCCAGTTCCTCCCGGATGATCTTCTTGATCACACCAAAGGGCAGGTTAGGGGTCTTATCGAGGCAGTACTGGAATTCCTCCACATACTCCTTGGGGAAAAACGTGGGAGAGCTGGCAATAAACTGTCCCAGCTTGATGTAGGTCGCACCCAGTGATTCAAACGTCTGCCTTAACAGCCTGGGCGTGGGAGGCCGATCCCCCCGCAGCCAATTGATCCCGGTGCGCCCGAGTACCGACACAGTCTGGCCAATCCGGAAGGCGCCTTTGATTCCATTCGTTACGGTACCCATCAATCGATTCTCCTCCTACAGCCTCATGGGCATTACGACATAGAGGCAGCGGTTATCATTTTGCGCCTCGATCAACGCACTGCTGTTCGGGTTGGACAGGGTAATCTTTACCTGATCCTCATCCAGCGCGTTCATGACATCCACCAGATAGCCTACATTAAACCCGATCTGGAGTGATTCGCCCTGATAGTCCACCGGCAGCGCGTCTTCGGCCTGTTCCTGGTCGGGGTTGTTGGCAAACACCTGGAGCTCATTGGATGCCAGGTTCAGTCGCACACCCCGGATATTCTCATGCGACAGAATCCCTGCCCGCTGGAGGGTATTCTTCAGCGTCGCGCGATCGGCCAGAACCACCTTGTCGCCGCCCCGGGGAATAACCCGGTTGTAATCGGGGAATTTGCCCTCGATCAGCTTCGACGTGAAGGTATAAGACCCAACCGTCGCCCGTAGATGATTGTCACCAATAACCAGAGTGACCGGTGTTTCCACATCGTCGAGCAGACGGGAAAGCTCCAGAACCCCTTTGCGCGGGACAATTACCTGTCGCAACTCCGGGCAATTGGTTGCCAGTTCCAGGTGTGCCATGGCCAGTCGGTGACCGTCGGTGGCCACCGTCCGGACGTGGTCCTTGTCCACCTCCAGCAACAGGCCGTTCAGGTAGTAACGAACGTCCTGCTGGGCCATGGCGAAAGCCGTTGCGTCCAGCATCCGGCCAAGTTCTTTCTGGGGCAGCTCCAGACGGAAACTCTCGTCTTCGTCTTCCACATTCGGAAAATGTTCGGCCGGCAGTGTGGATAAAGTGAAATGGCTGGCGCCACAGCGCAGATGCAACCGATCGCCTTCAAGGGACAACTCCATTGGCGCTTCATCACCAAGGGCCCGGGAGATATCGGACAGCTTGCGGGCCGGTACGGTAATCCGCCCGGGCTGATCCACATGTACCGGTGTTACCCGCGCCACCAGTTCCACTTCCATGTTGGTACCGGTCAAGGTCAGGGTATTGTCCTCGGCCACCAGCAACACGTTGGACAGCACGGGCATGGTCTGTTTCTTTTCCACCACGCCGGCAATACTTTGCAGCGGGGTAAGCAGGGATTCACGGCTGATCGTCAGTTTCATGGCACTCAGCTTTCTTTATGTTGGAAGGGTGAATGTTATTCGCCAACGCCCTGCATCAGGTGGTCAGCAGTCTCATAAAATTCTGATAATCCTCGCGGATGCCCGGATCAGTCTCCTGCAGTTCCACGATTTTCTTGCACGCATGCAACACGGTGGTATGGTCGCGACCGCCAAACGCGTCGCCAATCTCCGGCAGACTGTGATTGGTCAGTTCCTTCGACAGCGCCATGGCCACCTGCCGGGGCCGGGTGACCGTTCGTGTTCGACGCTTGGAGAGCAGATCGGCCACCTTGATCTTGTAGTACTCCGCCACCGTGCGCTGAATATTATCGATGCTCACCTGTTTCTCATGCAGCGCCAACAGGTCTTTCAGGCTTTCACGGATAAACGGTGGGGTGATTTCCGAACCGGTGAAGTGAGCATTCGCTATCACAAGGCGCAGCGCTCCTTCAAGCTCCCGGACATTGGAACGAATCTTCTGGGCAATAAAGAAAGCCGCTTCGCTGCTAAGCTTCACATTGGCCTGGTCGGCCTTCTTCATCAGAATCGCCACCCGCGTTTCCAGTTCCGGTGGCTCAACCATCACAGTGAGGCCCCAGCCAAACCGGGATTTGAGCCGCTCTTCCATGTCGACAATTTCTTTCGGGAAACGGTCACAGGTCACGATAACCTGCTGCCCCCCCTCCAACAACGCGTTGAAGGTGTGGAAGAATTCTTCCTGGGAGCGCTCCTTACGGGCAAAGAACTGGATATCGTCGATCAACAGGGCATCCACCGACCGGTAATAGCGCTTGAACTCATTGATCGCATTCAGCTGCAGCGCCTTCACCATGTCTGCCACAAACCGTTCCGAACGGAGATAAGCCACTTTGGCTTTGGGATTTCGACGGACAATTTCATTTCCGATGGCGTGCATCAGGTGTGTTTTACCCAGACCAACACCGCCATACAGGAACAACGGATTGTAGGCACCGCCCGGATTCTCGGCCACTTGCATGGAGGCGGCACGTGCCAGTTGGTTGGATTTACCTTCAACGAAGGTTTCGAAAGTAAATCCCTCATTCAGGAAGCTCTGGTGCTTGATATCACCTTCCACCTGGACTGGGCGCCGCTCATTACCACTTTTCGGCCGAACAGAGGGAGAACCGGCTACGGTGGCAGCCACACCCTTCTCTTCTTCCGTAACCCGGCTGCCAGCTTCTTCGTGGACCTGTCCATTAACAGGCGCCGGTGCTTCCGAGCGTTTGACAGGTTCATCTTCGCGGGGTGCCGACCCCACTTTCATATTGACCCGGGGAGCCTGCCCGCCGTTCAGATCCTTAAGCACCTCTTCGATGCGCCGCAGATACTTTTCATTAACCCAATCCATTACGAAACGGTTGGGCGCGAACAACATCAGCTGCCCCTCCCGATGATCGGATTGCAGGGGCCTGAGCCAGGTATTGAACTGTTGTGCGGGAAACTCGTCCCGGAGTACTTCAAGACATTGATGCCACAT